>NZ_JBNPQG010000001.1:0-4513863 GCF_050315395.1 Promicromonospora sp. Marseille-Q5078 | reverse complement strand
CGCCGGAGAGCCTCGCCGCGTTCAGGGCGCAGACGCCGGCCGGGCGGCCCGCCGCGGTGACCGCCTCGGTGGGGGAGTGCCGGGCGTGTTCGTCGCCGTCGCCCCGCCCGCCGAGCCGGCGCCCGCCTCCGTGGCGGGCGCCGGCCGGCGGGGCCGCCGCCCGTGGCGCAGGGCCTCGCTCGTGCCGTACCTCTACCTGCTGCCGGCGCTCGCGCTCCTGATCGTGTGGACGTACAAGCCGCTCGTGGAGACGTTCCAGCTGTCGTTCTACGACTGGAACCTCCTCCCCACCTCGCCCCAGACCCCCGTCGGCGTGCAGAACTACACCGACGTCGTGGAGCTGCCCGAGCTCCGGGCGGCGCTGCGGAACACGGCGATCTACGTCGGGGCCTCCCTCGTGTTCTCACTCGTGCTTCCGATCCTGGTCGCGCTGCGGGCGCGCCAGGTGCGGGGACGGGCGCGGACGGTCTACCAGGCGCTCGTCTTCGTGCCGTTCCTCGTGACGCCCGTGGCCACGGCCGCCGTCTGGCGCTGGCTGTTCGCCGAGCAGGGCGCGATCCCCACGGTGGCGCGAGCGATGGGTCTGGACTTCGGCAACGTGTTCCGCGACCCGGCGCTCGCGATCTGGGCGGTCGTCGTCATCGTCGGCTGGCAGATGCTGGGGTTCGGCGTGCTCGTCGTGTCGGCGGGCCTCGCGGGCATCAGCCCCGAGTACGCCCAGGCGGCGTCGCTCGACGGCGCGAGCTCGGCACAGATCACGCGACGGATCCTGCTTCCCCTGCTGTCCCCGACGATCGTGTTCCTCGGGCTGATGACCATCCTGCTGGCCGCGCAGTGGAGCTACCCGATCATCGACCTGCTCACCCAGGGCGGCCCCACCAACGCGACCACGAACATCTACTACCTGCTGTACCAGTTCGGGTTCCAGAACTTCGACGCCGGGCTGTCGGCGGCTGCGGGGGTGCTCTTCTTCCTCGGGTTCGCCCTGATCGCGTGGGTGTTCATGGAGCTGCAGGACCGGCTCAGCTTCTACGACAACTGAGAGAGGCACCCCCATGGCATTCGTCGCCGTCGACGCCCCCGTCGCGCTGACCGCCCGTCCGGACGCGGCGGACCGCGCCGGCGTCGAGACCGACGACGCACCGGTCGCGTCCCGCTCCCGCGCGAGCGTGGCCACGGGCCACGTGGTCCTGGCCGTCGTCGCCGTCTTCAGCGTCTTCCCGGTGTACTGGATGTTCGCCACGTCGCTGCGCGCGCCGGAGGACGCGCTGTCCCAGACGCCGTTCCCCTGGCCCCTCAGCCTGGAGAACTTCGCGTACGTCTGGGACACCATCCCGATGGGCTCGATGCTCGCCAACACGTTCGCGATGGCGCTCGTCCTGGCCGTCGTCCAGCTGCTCGTCGCGACCCTCGCGGCGTACGCCTTCGCGGCGTGGGAGTTCGCCGGCCAGAAGCTGCTGATGTTCCTGTTCATCGGGTCGTGGCTGGTCCCGTTCCAGGTCACGATGATCCCCAACTACCTGCTCGTGTCGCAGATGGGCCTGCTCGGCACGATCGGCGGCGTCGTCATCCCGCAGCTCTCGGGGGCGTTCGCCGTCCTGCTCATGGTGCAGCACATGCGCGCGTTCCCCCGCGAGCTGCTGGACGCCGCCCAGATGGACGGCCGCTCGAGCTGGTCGATCCTGTGGACCGTCGTCGTGCCGAACATGAAGCCGGCGCTCGCGGCCCTCGGGATCATGGGGTTCATCTCGGCGTGGAACGAGTACCTCTGGCCGTCCCTGATCATGCAGCAGAACGACGCGCTCGTGCAGGTCGGTGTGCGCAGCTTCCTCACGGCGGAGGGGAACAACTGGGGCGCCACGATGGCCGCCGCCGGCCTCGCCTGTATCCCCGTGCTGCTCGTCTACGTGTTCCTGCAGCGCTATGTCGTCGACGCCTTCGTCCGGTCCGGGCTGAAGTAGCGGTACTGGTCACCTGGGTTACGACGGGTTCAGCCGAAGTTCGCGTCCAGCCAGGAGCGGCCGACGAGGGCGGTGGTCGACCTCGGGAGGCGCGGATCGCCGCCGTCGGCGAGCGCGCGGCAGGCCCGCATCGCGGCGTTGAAGCTCCAGGACTGCCTCGCGCCGCCCTCCATGCTGCCGCCGTCCGGGTGCCAGGTCGCCGTCCAGTCCTTGCCGTCGAGCAGGACGAACGGTCCGGCCACGACACCGAGGACGTCGTCGTCGATTCCGTCGAGCAGGCCCGCCGAGCCCCAGTCGCAGGCGTCGCACCCGCAGTCGGGGACGCCGTAGTCGATCCGGTGACCGGGGTCCTGGACCGCCACCTGCAGGAAGTCCGTCGTCTCGCCGTGCACCGTGGGCCCGGCGTCCTGCTCCAGCAGCACGAGCGGCAGCGTGCCCGGCACGGGGGAGACGATCCGCACGCCGCGGTCGAACTCGTGCCGATCCGTCGTCACGGGCCCGAGGTGCTCGACGACGACGCCCGGCAGTGCGCCGAGCATCTCGGTCCATGCGCGGGCGCGGCCGTGTACCACCCGGTACTTGTGCGGATCGGAGACCCGTGAGTACTCCTCCTCCCGCGCCTCCGCGTCGTCGGGCCGGGGCGACGGCCAGGACGGAAGGTCCAGACGGGCGTACGCGGCGTCGACCTGGGCCTTCAGGACGCCGGGGGTCACGACGCCCCGAGCCCGCGCACCACGAGTCCCTGCGCGAGGACGCCGAACGCGCCGCGCTCGTCGTGCAGCACGCTGCTCGTGAGGCCCGCCCCGGCGTCGCCGAAGGTGACGGTGGTGTCGAGCCCGAGCCACCCCGGCTCGGGCGTGCGGTACAGGTGCGCCGAGAGGTCGACGTTGGGGAACGCGACCTGCTGCGGGTCGGCCCGCACGGACATGCCGTTGGCGAGGTCGAGCAGGCCCGCCGTCCGGGCGAGGCCGCCCACCTTCTCGTCCTCGACGAGCTCGTGGTCGGTGCGCACCCACACGGTGCCGCGGCCCGGGGCCGCCAGCGTGCGGCGCACGTCGATCGACTCGACGAAGGCCCCCGGCCAGTCGGCGCTCGGCAGCCAGGCCTCGTGCTCGTCGGGGCCCGGCACGGGCGCGGGCGAGCCCCCGGCCAGGGCGCGGGTGTCGCCGACGGCCGTGAGCCAGGCGCGCAGCGTCACGACCCGGCGTCCGCCGCACGCCACCTCGGCCTCGACCAGCTCGACGCCGCGGCCGGGGCGCAGCACCCGCACGTCGGTGGTCATCTCCTCGAGCGGGTACGGGCCCCAGATGTCGAACGTCAGCCGCGTGGCCGCCAGGTCGTCGCGGCCGCGCCGCTCCCGGTCGGTCTCCACCAGGTGCGTGAGCAGCCCGAGCGTCGGCGCCACGTGCTGCTCGTCGGTCTTCCAGGCGCCGCCCACGTGCGGGGTGGGCTGGAACGTCGTCGCGCCGGTGCGGCGGAAGTAGGCCATGGTTCCGTCCTTCGAGGTCCGTCCTTCGTGGGGAGTGACGGCCATCCTGCCAGGGACGTCACGTGCCTGGCGTCAGCGTGCGGGTGCGACGACCCCCAGGAGCACGAGCGGTCGGCGACGAGCGCCAGGCCGCCGACGCGGAGCCGCGACGCGGCGGAGTCGATCGACCAGCCGGGACACCAACCGCACCACGACCGCGCCGTGCCGGTGCGCGAAGCCGCCGAGGGTGAACCTCGCAGGTCAGGACGTCGCGAGCCGGACGTCCACCGACGCCGCACCCCGCAGCGGCGCGAGCTGCTCGGCCTCGCGGCGCAGCTCCTTCTCCGCGCGCTGCGGCAGGGCGTCGAACGTCGTCACCGCGAGGGTCAGCGTCGTGCCGCTCTTGCGCGGGCGCCAGGTGCCCGCGACCTCGCCGTCGACGAGGACGGTGCCCGGGGCGCCGACCGACTTCCACATCTCCCGGTGGTGCTCCATGCCGACGATCGTCTCGCGGTCGCGCAGCTGCGTGTACGGGTCGCGCGGCGGGAGCAGGCGCACCCCCGTCGGCGCGGGCGTCGACCCCAGGGCGTCGAGGTCGTCGGCCAGGAGCCAGGCCCGTCGACCGACGTCGACCGGCGCCAGCTCGTCCTCGATCGGCTCCCACCAGGGCCCGACGTCGCCGGCGCGGACCCCCAGCCAGGCGGCGAAGTCCGCCCGGGTCGACGGCCCGTAGCAGCGCAGGTAGCGGCGGAGCAGCTCGGCGCGCGCGGCCTGCGGGTCGGCGTCCGGGAGCGGGTGGCCGAGCCACTCGTCGACCAGCACGAACGGGGCCTGGTTGCCCTCCCGGGGTGCGAAGCACACGACGCCCTGCAGCGTGAGGACGCGCAGGCAGAAGTGGACGACGCCCTCCCCGAGGGGCTGGCCGGCGGCGTACGGGCCCTCCTCCGTCCAGGTGCCGCGCCGGTCGCGGGGCAGCCGGGGAGCGACCCGCGCGGACAGCTCCGCCCCCAGCTCCCCGACGGCGAGACGGCGCCCGCCGAGCACGTCGCGGATCTCGTCACTCGTCAGGTCGACCGCCTCCGTCAGGCTCAGGCCGAGCCGGTCGAGCGACGGGCCGACGCCCTGGAGGAGTCGGCGCGTCGCCTCCTCGGTGGGAGGCAGCACCCCGGCGGTGAAGACAGCCGCGTCGGCGGTCGGGACGACGAACGGCGCGCCGCGCATGGCCCAGGTCGTCAGCAGGCTCTTGTCCTCGCCGAGCGCGCCGTCGAGCCGCTCCGTCGAGATGCCCTCCACCCGGGCGTGCAGGGCGAGCAGCGCCGACCCCGGCGGGCTGTCCTGCACCCCGCACCGCCCGGCCACGTCGACGAGGTCGCTCTCCGACCCCCGCCCGTCGAGGTGGTGCGCGGCGAGCCGGAACCGGACGACCTCGGCCCGCGACGCCCGCGCGGTCACCGCGGGCGGCCCGCGGCGACGTCGCGTCCGTCCGTGTCGGCGGCCCATGACGCGAGCAGGCGCAGCCGTTCGGCCGACGGCGACCCCGGCTCCGCGGTGTAGACGAGGAGCACCTGACCGGGCTCGGCGGTGATGGCGAGCTCCTCGAACGCGAGGGTCAGCTCCCCGACCACGGGGTGGTGGAAGCGCTTGGTGCCCGCGCCGTGGATGCGGACGTCGTGGGCGGCCCAGAGCGTCCGGAACGTCTCGCTGCGCGTGGACAGCTCGCCGACCAGGTCCTGGAACGCCTTGTCGTGCGGGTTCCGGCCCGCCTCGGCGCGCATCACCGCCACGCACATCTCGGCCATGAGGTCCCAGTCCGGGTAGAAGTCGCGCGCCGCGGGGTCGAGGAACTGGAACCGGGCCAGGTTGGGCGTGCGTCCGCCGTCCCCGATGACCGGGGCGTAGAACGCGCGACCGAGCGCGTTGGTGGCGAGCAGGTTCTGCCGCGGGTCGCGGACGAAGGCGACGGCGTCGGCGATCGCCTCCAGCGCCCACTGCAGGCTCGGCCGCGGGGCGCCGGGCCGGGGCGCCCGGCCGCGCGGGCGCCCGGACGTCGGGATGCCGTCGGCCGCTCGCGCGAGGTCCAGCAGGTGCGCGCGCTCGGCGTCGTCGAGCCGCAGGGCGCGCGACACGGCGTCGAGGACGGAGGCGGACGCCCCGGCGATCGCGCCCCGCTCGAGCTTCGCGTAGTACTCGACGCTCACCCCGGCGAGCGTCGCGACCTCGCTGCGGCGCAACCCCGGGACGCGCCGGTTCGGCCCCGCGGGGAGGCCCGCCTCGTCGGGGGTCACCTTGGCGCGGCGGGACATGAGGAACTCGCGCACCTCGGATCGGTTGTCCATGCGGCCAGGCTAGGCACGGAAGGCCGGCCACGGCCGGGCGGAGGGGTGCACTGTCGGTACACCCCTCGACAGGGACTCCCGTGCCGCGAGCGCGGCGCGGATGCTGGAAGGCATGTCGGCCCCCTCCGCACCAGCCGCACAGGCCCGGTATGCCCGGTTCCTGCCGGCGCTGCTGCTCCTGCTCACCGTCTTCGGGCCCATCTCCATGGACCTGTACCTGCCGGCGCTGCCCGCGCTGACGGCGGACCTCGGGGCGGCGACGTCGGTCGCGCAGCTCACGGTGACCGCGTGCCTGGTCGGGCTCGCCCTGGGGCAGCTGGTCGCCGGCCCGCTGTCGGACCGGCTCGGACGGCGCGGGGTGCTGCTCGTCGGCGTCGTCGCCTACGTGGCGACGTCGACCCTGTGCGCCGTCAGCCCCACGGTGGAGCTGCTGATCGGCGCGCGGTTCGTGCAGGGCCTGGCCGGAGGGGTGGGGATCGTCATCGCGCAGGCCGCCGGCCGCGACGTCTTCACCGGCGGCGCGCTGATCCGGTTCTACGGCCGCCTCACCGTGGTGGGCGGGCTCGCGGCGATCGTCGGCCCGCTGCTCGGCGGCCAGCTGAACACCGTCACCGACTGGCGCGGCCTGTTCGTCTTCCTCGCCGCCGCGGGCGCCGTCATCCTCGTCGCCGCGCTGGTCGCCTTCCCGGAGACCCTGCCCCCCGACCACCGGACGGCCGGCGGGTTCGCCCGGACCGGCCGCGACTTCCGGGTGCTGCTGTCCGACCGCGTCTTCGTGGGCGCGGTGCTCCACCAGGGCTTCATGTACGCCGCGCTGTTCGCCTACCTGTCGGGCGCGACCTTCGTGCTGCAGGGCATCTACGGGCTGTCCCCGCAGGGATACGCGCTCGCGTTCGGCCTGAACTCCGCGGGGTTCATGCTCTGCGGGTTCCTCGCCGGGCGCGCCGCGGAGCGCTGGAGCGTGCCCGGCACGCTCGCGGTCGGGACGGGCCTCGCGGCGCTCGGCGCCGTCGGGCTGCTCGTGTCGGGCCTGACGACGACGCCGCTGTGGGTCGTCGTCGTGTCGCTGCTGGCCCTGGCGAGCGGCGTGGCCACGACCTCCCCGCCCGCGACCACGCTCGCGCTGGTCGGGTACCCGCGGCTCGCCGGCACGGCGTCGTCCCTGCTGGGCACGCTCCGGTTCGGCTTCGGCGGCGTCGCCGCCCCGCTGGTCGGGCTCGCCGGGGCGGCCACCATCCTGCCGCTCGGGCTCGTCACCGTCGTCGCGGTCGGCCTCGCCGCCGTCGCCTTCCTCGCGTTCGCCGCGCGCCGCCGCGCCGCCGCGCCCGCTGCCCACCGCGTCGCTCTCGACGCGGACCCCGTCCATCTCTGAGAAGTCGCAACGAACGGAGCATCAACATGCGTGGAGTCGTCCTCGAGGCCGCAGGCACCGTCACGGTCGCCGAGCGGGAGAACCCGACGATCGTCGAGCCGACGGACGCCATCGTCCGCCTCGCCGCGACGTGCATCTGCGGGTCCGACCTGTGGCCCTACCGGGGCCTCGAGCCCGCCGACCATCTGCCCATGGGGCACGAGTACGTCGGCGTCGTCGAGGAGGTCGGCGACGCCGTGCGGAACGTGAAGGTCGGCGACTTCGTCGTGGGGTCCTTCGTCATCTCGGACAACACCTGCGAGATCTGCCAGGCCGGCTACCAGTCGAAGTGTGTCCACGCCCAGTTCGTGCACGGCACCATCGGGACGCAGGCGGAGCTCGCGCGCATCCCGCTGGCCGACGGCACGCTCGTCGCGACGCCCGGCCGGCCCGACGCCGACCTGATTCCTTCGCTCCTGGCGGTCTCGGACGTGCTCGGCACCGGCTGGTTCGCCGCCGTGGCCGCCGAGGCCGGCCCGGGCAAGACTGTCGCCGTGGTGGGCGACGGCGCCGTCGGCCTCATGGGCGTGCTCGCTGCCAAGCAGCTCGGGGCCGAGCGCATCATCGCGATGTCGCGCCACGCCGACCGCCAGGCCCTGGCGCGCGAGTTCGGCGCGACGGACATCGTCACGGAGCGCGGAGACGACGGTGTGGCACGGGTCAAGGAGCTGACGGGCGGCCTCGGCGCGCACTCGGTCATCGAGGCCGTCGGCACGCAGGAGGCGATGAGGCAGGCGACCCGTGCCACGCGCCCGGGCGGGCATGTCGGGTTCGTCGGCGTCTCCCACGACGTGACGATCCCGGGCGAGGAGCTGTTCTTCTCAGAGATCCACCTGCACGGTGGCCCCGCCCCGGTGCGGCGATTCCTGCCGGACCTCATCCAGCTCGTCTGGGACCGGAAGATCGACCCGGGCAAGGTTTTCGACCTCACCCTGCCGCTCGAGCAGGCGGCCGAGGGCTACCGCGCCATGGACGAGCGCCGCGCCACCAAGGTGCTGCTCACGGTCTGACCCGTCGGTGGAGCCTGTCGAGCCTGTCGACGCCACGAGCGAGGTGTCGACAGGCTCAACCGGCGTCACGCGGCGCGAGGACGAGGGTGTCGGCGAGGGCCTGCGGCACCCCGGTGCCGCGCACGGGACCGGGGTCAGGGAACGACCCGTGCCCGAAGAGGATGCGCCGCGCCGCCGCCCGACCGGGCGGGGTGCGCAGCAGCGCGACGCCGGCGCTCGCGGCGGCGGGCGTGCGGACCAGCGATAGGCCGCGGCGCAGGGTGAGCCGGCCGCGGAACCGGGCGCGCAGCGCGGCGCCGTCGTACCGCGCGAGCTCGCGACGGTCGCCGGTGCGCAGGGCGCGGTCGAGGACGTCGGCCGCGTGGTCGGACAGCCGCAGGCACGGGTCGAGCCCGCCCGCGGTGAGAGGCGAGACGGCGCCGGCGGCGTCGCCCACGAGCAGCCCGAGCGGGCCGGCGAT
This sequence comes from Promicromonospora sp. Marseille-Q5078, assembly GCF_050315395.1. Taxonomy (NCBI): domain Bacteria; kingdom Bacillati; phylum Actinomycetota; class Actinomycetes; order Micrococcales; family Promicromonosporaceae; genus Promicromonospora; species Promicromonospora sp. Marseille-Q5078. The sequence continues at coordinate 4,505,217 of NZ_JBNPQG010000001.1, read as the reverse complement.
GCGGCGCAGGAGCCCGCCGACCGGGATGGGCCCGGCGCGGCGCTCGACCGCCTCCGGACGGGGGACGCCCGCGAGGCCGGGTGCGGTCGCGGCGAACCGCCGCAGCGCGTCGCGCATGCCGTGCGGGTAGCGGTCGGCGTACCCGGCGACGCCCACGTGCGCGTGCCGGCCGTCGTCGAGCACCCACGCGAGGTAGCCGGGCGCGAGGCGCGGGTCGAGCACGCAGTGGAAGGCGGGCACCACCTCGCGGGGTGGCACGGCGTAGACCTCCTCCGCGCCGACCAGCAGCTCGCGGTTGCGGTCGAGGCCCAGCTCGCGCGCGACGGCGGACCGGGCGCCGTCGGCCCCGACGACGAACGTCGCGCGGACCTCGAGCGGGCCGCCCGGGCCGTGCAGCAGGTGGACGTCGTCGCGCCGCCCGAGGTACCGGGTCCCGAGCTCGAGCCGCACGCCCGCCGCGACGGCCCGACCGGCGAGCGTCACGTACAGCGGGGCCATGTCGCCGACGCGGAACTCGTCGTGGGCGCTGTCGAGGGTGATCGGGCTCCGGTGCGACGGCGGGTACAGCACCATCCGGCGGATCGGCGGCCCGAGGTGCTCCGGCGGCAGGTCGAAGTCCTCCAGCGTGCGGCGCACGAAGATGCCGGTGGTGCGCACGGTGGTGTCGAGGCGGGTGCGACGGTCGGCGAGGACGACGTCGTGCCCCCGCCGCGCCAGCTCCGTGGCGGTCCACAGCCCGGCGAGGCCGGCCCCGACGACGAGGACGTCAGCGCGCACCGTCGCCCCCCTCTCCGGACGTGGCGTCGTCGTCCACCCACTCCAGCAGGTCGCCCGGCTGGCAGCCGAGCACCCGGCACATGGCCTCGAGGGTGGCGAACCGGACGGCCTTGGCGCGCCCGTTCTTCAGGACGGCGACGTTGGCCGGCGTGAGGCCGACCTGCTCGGCGAACTCGCCGACGCTCATCTTGCGGCGGGCGAGCTCCACGTCGAGGCGGACGACGATGGGCATCAGATCACCCCGTCGAGGTCGGTGCGCAGCTCCGTGGCCTGCCGCAGCAGCGCGCGCAGCACCACCATGAGCAGCCCGACGGCGGCCCCCACGAGCAGCACCAGCAGGAGCAGGGCCGCCAGCCCGACGAGGCCCTCGGCGGCCACGAGCAGCACGAACGCGGCGAGCACGAGCACCCAGGCGCCGGCCGCGGCGGCGACGATGCCGTTCACCCAGACGAGGGCGTGGTCGGAGAAGATCCGGTCGTCGCGCACCATCGTCAGCAGCCGCCACGTGCACACGATGACCGCCTCGACGCAGACCAGGCCGACGACGGCGAGCACCAGCAGCGGCCACCGGAGCGGCGCCAGGTCGGGCGACTCGTCGGCCATCCGCGCGAACGCCGCGGGCAGCACCGCGACCTGGGCGACGACGAGGGCGGCGAAGGTCGCGACGAGCAGCGCGCGGAGCGGTCCGACGAGGCGTTGGGTGCGTGACATGCGGACGAGACTGGCGCCATCGCCTATCGAAAGTCAATAGATATCGATCGTTTCGCAGAACCTTCGCAGGACCACCGCACCCGGTCGTCGACGTGTGTCTCGCCGCGGATGCTGCCGGGTGCCATGCTCGGCGGCGAACGGAGCCCGACCGACTGGAAGGACACCATGCCCGCCTATGCCATCGCGCACCTGCAAGAGGCCGCCCCGGCCCCTGAGGTCGTCGAATACATCGAGCGCATCACCGCCACGTTCGAGCCGCACGGCGGCCGATTCCTCGTGCACGCCGCGCAGCACGAGGTGAAAGAGGGAGCGTGGCCGGGGAACGTCGTGGTGATCGGCTTCCCCGGGATCGCTGAGGCACGGGCCTGGTGGGACTCACCCGCGTACCAGGAGATCGCACCGCTGCGCTCGCGGCACATCGAGGGCGACATCATCCTGGTCGAGGGCGTCCCCGCGGGGTACGACCCCGCTACCACCGCCAAGGCGATGCGGGAGGCCATGCCGACCGAGTAGCCCCCCGTATCAGCCGATGGCGGTACGGGGGTCTGGCGGCGTGCTCGGCTCAGGCGCCGAGGGTCACCGCCCCTCGGCGTCGAGCAGCTGCTCGCGCAGGATGTCGGCGTGCCCGCAGTGGTGGGCCAGCTCGCGCAGGACCTGCAGGTACACCCAGCGCAGCGTTCGCGGTCCGGCCCGGTGCCCGGTCGCGACGGTGTCCAGCGGCAGGTCGACGACCACCGCCCGGGCCGTCGCACAGGCCGCGCGGTGGGCCGCCGTGACGGAGGCGACGGTGTCGTCGTCGGTGAGCCGGAACGACTCGTCCGGGCCCTGAACCAGGCCGAGAGCCCGACGGGACGTGCCGCCGACGCACTCCTCGAACCACACCCGCTGCATCCATGTGACGTGCTTGAGCAGACCGAGCAACGTCGTCGCCGACGACACGAGCCGGCGGCGGGCCTGCTCCTCGGTCAGGCCGTCGAGGGTCGACTCGATGGCGCTCCGATACTCGTCCACGAACGCGTCGAGCTGGATGCGTTCGTCGTCCAACGGCACATCGAACGAGCTCATGAAGGTCTCCCGTGCGTCGTGAGCCGAGGGCGTACTCCCGGTGGTGGACCGGGTGCCGAACGGTCGGGATGGCGGGCCGGGCATCAAGGACACTGTGGACAGGCCCTAGTCGTCGCCGAACACCCCGCCGTCGAGCAGCCAGTGGTAGCGCAGGCGCAGCGCGCGCTCGGTGCTGGCCACCAGGGTGGCGACCAGGAGCGCGACGTTGAGGCCGGAGGGGAGGCGGACCGGCGAGGTGAACGTGCCGAACCGGTCGGCGACGGGCGGGATCTGCGAGACCTGCTCGACGATCTGCGGCACACCGAGCACCAGCGCGACGGCGAGGACCACCCAGGTCACGACGCCGATGCCGCGGCTCAGGCCCGGCCGGTCGCGCTCCAGGCGGGCGCGGCGGCCCTCGGCGGACGCCGGGTCGGGCACGAGCTGCCGCTCGCGCCCGTCGGGGGTCACGTAGTGGCAGCGGCGCAGCCCGTAGCCGCTGTTGTCCACCTGCACGGTGCCGCCGGTGACGAGGAACTCGGCCGGGAGCTTCGACGTGGCCTGGTGGACGCCGTCGCGGTACAGCCGCGCCCGCACCTCTCCGTCGTCCGAGTCGCCCCCGAGCCGGACGTCGACGGACCACCGCTCGGGCCGTCCGTCGTCGCCCACGAGGTCCAGGTGGAAGAGCGTGCGCAAGAGCGGCTGCCACCACCGGAAGCGCTTCAGGGCGTGCCCGTCCCCGGGCTTGATCCGTCGGGCGGCACGCCGACGCCTGCGGTCCGAGAACATCCCGGGCAGCGTATCCGTGCTCCGGACCCGTGGCCCGTCGGACGCGGCGGGTGCACGATGTCTCGCGAACCCGACCGCACCGCCCCGCCACGGAGGACCCGAGCGATGAGCACGTCCGAGACGCCTGCCCGCGCACGGCTCGTCCCCATGCGGGGGCGCGACCCGCACGAGCCGGGCCGCACCGCGAGCACGCTGGAGCTGTTCTTCGACCTCGTCTTCGTGGTCGCGGTGAGCACCGCCGCCGTCCAGCTGCACCACGCGCTCTCCGAGGGCCACGTGGGCGACGGGCTGGCCGCCTACGGCATGGTGTTCTTCGCCATCTGGTGGGCATGGATGAACTTCACCTGGTTCGCCACGTCGTTCGACACCGACGACTGGCTCTACCGCGTCCTGACGGTGGTCCAGATGGCCGGCGTCCTCGTGCTCGCGGCGGGGATCGAGCCGGTGTTCGTCGACCGCGACTTCACCGTGGTCATCGCCGGGTACGTCGTGATGCGCGTGGCGATGATCGCGCAGTGGCTGCGCGCCTCCGCGGCGGCGGGGCCGACCCGCGGCGCGACGCGCGCCTACGCCGCGGGCATCGCGGTGGTCCAGGTCTGCTGGCTCGCCCTCCTGGTGCTCCCCGAGGGCGTGCAGGCGGCGGCGTGGGTCGTGCTCGCGGCGGCCGAGCTCGCCGTCCCGGTGGTGGCCGAGAGCCGCGGCCGCACGCCGTGGCACCCGCACCACATCACCGAGCGGTACGGCCTGTTCACCCTGATCCTGCTCGGCGAGAGCCTGCTCGCGTCGTCGAACGCCATCATCGAGGCCCTGCACGACGAGCAGGACCTCGGCTCGCTGATCTCCCTCGCCGTGCTGACGGTCGTGGTCACCGCCGCCCTGTGGTGGATCTACTTCTGGCCCCCGCACCACCGCGTCGTCGGGGAGGACGGCCGGCTCTCGCGGTCGCTGCGGTACGGGTACGTGCACTACTTCGTCTTCGCCGCCGCGGGCGCGTTCTCCGCCGGGGTCGAGGTGGAGGTCGACGCCCTCACCGGGCACACCGAGCTGAGCGACGTGGGCGCGTCGTTCACGGTCACGATCCCCATCGCCGTGTTCGTGCTCGGGATCTGGTGGATCGCGATCCGCGAGAACGCCGACCGCATGGTCAACACGGTGGTGCCCGTGGGCGCCCTGCTCGTGCTGTGCGACCCGGTCGTGCCGATCCCGGTCACCCTCACCGCGGTGATCATGGTGGCGGTCGTGGTCGTCCTGGTGCTGCACCCGCCGCTCAGCGAGCCGCGACCTCCGCGAGCAGTTCGGCGGCGGGCGCCGGGTGCACCGGCCGGCCGAGGTGACTCGACCTGAGGGTGCGCACCTCGGAGCGGTTGTCGGGCGTGACGGCGGTGGTGAGGCCCGCGGGGCGGGGAGGCTCAGGCGGACGCGGGCAGCGGCGCGTCCTGGCTCGTGCGGCGGGCGTTCACGGCGCGTGCGAGGAACAGGCCGACGATGCCGAGCGCGATGAACAGGAAGTTTGTCGGCGCGGCGAGCGTGATCAGGGTGTTGGTGGTGGCGGCGCCGGAGACCTCGTCGATGCCGCCGGTCGAGAGGAAGAGCAGCGGGTCGAACAGGCCGTGCAGCAGGATCGGCCACACGAGGTTCCGGGTCACGCGCAGCGTGAGGTACATGGCGGTGCCGAAGCCGAACGTGTACAGGACGGTCACGGCCACCGTCCCGAGCGGCATCCCCGACAGGAGGTTCGCGGAGTGCAGGAGGGCGAACACCAGGGACGACACCACCATCACCGCCCACTCCGACCAGCCCCCGCGGCGCAGCAGCGTCACGACGATCCCGCGGCACAGGACCTCCTCGACGAACCCGATCAGCAGGCCCGCCGCGAGGGCGGTCGCGACGACCCCGGGTGCGTACGTGGCGTAGTCGATCCCGAGGGCGCGCAGCACGATCGGCACGAGCACGAGAGCCGGGGCCACCCACATCCACCCGCGTGCGGGGAGCGTCTGGCGGGCGAAGAGCAGCGGGAACCACCGCAGCGAGGCGAGGAACACCGTGAGCACGACGGCCCCGGCGAGCAGGGGCGCGGCCAGTCCGAGGAACACGCTGAGCGGTGTCGCGAAGATGTCCTCCGCGTCGATCGACGACCCGAACCACGTGCCGACGAGCAGCCCGGCGAGCAGGTAGAGCGCGAGGTACACGACCGCCACCAGCAGCGCGCGCCAGAGCCCGCCGCGCTCCCAGAAGCTCTGCCATCGTGAGGTGACCGGCATGCCGACCATCGTGTCTCCCGTCGCCGTGCCGTCCGGGGGCGAGCGCCCCCCGGCCCGAACCGTAGACGCTTGCCGACGAAGGTGCGCGCGGGCGCGCACTTCCAGGGGTCACGGCGCCGTACGACCCGGCCGCCCGCGTCGTGCGCGACATCGCGGAGGGCTGAGGCTCAGGCCTCCCCGGCGGCGGCCAGCTCGGCGTCGCTGCGCAGGATGCAGAACTCGTTGCCCTCGGGGTCGGCGAGCACCACCCAGCCACCCTTGCCGTCGGGCCGGCGGCGGTCCGCGACCTGCGTCGCGCCGAGCGCGAGCACCCGCGCGACCTCCTCCGCCTGCGTGCGGTCCGTGGGCCGCAGGTCGAGGTGGCCGCGGTTCTTGACCGACTTGGGCTCGGGCACCTCGATGAACAGCACGCGCCCGTGGCTCTCGGCGGGCGCGTCGTGGTCGGCCGGCGGCACGATCATGCACTCCTCGTGGCCGGGCAGGTTCGGGTCGCCGGGCACGTCCGTGTAGCCGAGCACCTCGGCCCAGAACACGGACTGGGCGTAGGCGTCGCGGGCGTCGAACGTCGTGTGCGAGATGCGTGAGGTCATGCGGGCATCCAAGCAGCGCCCGCGGCCTCCCGACCAGGAATTTCGCCGGTCGTCCGCATATCCTCGCCGGAGCCCTGTCCCCGCGAGCCCCTGGAGGCCCCGCATGGTCGCGCACGACGCGCGGGTCGCGCCGTGAGCGCCGACGTCACCGCCACCGTCGGCTCCGTCGTCTGGTCGGTGGTGGTGTGCGCCTTCTGGGCGGTCTGGCTCGGGGTGTCGCTGCGCGCCGACCGGCGCCGGCTGCGCAACGGCTTCCTGCTGATCGCCGTCGTGTACACGGGCGTCGGGGTGGTGGGCCAGCTCGTGACCCTGCTGCCCGAGGGCGACACCGTGCTGGGGTGGGTCGGGTTCGCCCTGTTCGCGCTGCTCGGGCTGGGGATCCTCGTGCTGCCGGCGTTCCTGGTCCTCAACGGGCTCACGATGGTGCGTCGCGAGCGGCGGAGCGTCGGCAACCTGCTGTCCCTGCTCGTCGGGCTGGCGATGCTCGCCGCGCCGTTCGTCGTGGCCGCGCCCGTCCTGGTGCGCTCCCCGTGGACGGCGGGGCTGTCGGTGGCTGTCATGCTGGGCACGGCCTGGCTCGGATTCGTCTTCCTGGGCTTCGTGGCCCAGACGCTGCTGTACCGGCGGTACGCGGCGCGCGCGCCCGCGCACGGCGTCATCGTGCTCGGCTCGAAGGTGGTCGGCGGCCGGGTGCCGCCGCTGCTCGCGTCCCGGCTCGCGGCCGGGGTCGCGGCAGCCGACCGGCTCGCGGCCGACGGCGGGACGCCCGTGCCGATCGTCCCCTCGGGCGGGCGGGGCGCGGACGAGGACCGCCCGGAGGGCGTCGCGATGGGGGAGTGGCTGACCGACCACGGCGTGCCGCCCGAGCGGGTGCTCGTGGAGGACCGGGCGCGCACGACGCGCGAGAACCTCACGCTCGGCGTCGCGGTGCTGCGGCAGCACGGCGTCGACGGCCCGTACCTCCTGGCGACGAACGACTACCACGCCCCGCGTGCCGCGCTCGAGGCGATGGACCTGGGCCTCGACGTGCACGCGGTGGGCGCCCCGACGGCGCGCTACTTCTTCCCCAGCGCCTACCTGCGCGAGTTCGTCGCGGTGCTGCGCCGCCGCCCGACGGTGCACGTCGTGGCGGCGGCGGGCATCGTCGCCGTGGCGGTCCTGGTGACCGTCGTCGTGGCCGCCGGGCTGTAGGGGATCAGCCGACCGGGACCGGCTCTCCCTCGGCGTCCGGGACGGCCTGCAGGTGCCGGGCGTCGGCCTGCGTGCCGCGCTGCCGCGGGATGAACAGCACGATCACCGCGCCGATCGCCGCCGCGAGGGCGCCGATGACGAAGCACAGCTGGAACGCGGCGCCGGTGGGGATCGCCGGGCTGCCCGGGGCGAGCACGGTGGTCTGGCTGGTCAGCACGATGGCCATGACCGCGCCGGCCACCGTGGTGCCGATGGAGCGCATGAGGCTGTTCAGCCCGACGCTCGCCGCGGACTCCGCGGCCGGCACGTTCGTGAGGATGAGCGTGGGCATCGCGGCGTACCCGATGCCGACGCCGGCGGACGCGACGCAGGAGGCGAGCATGAGCTGCCACGGTGCGTCCATGAGGAAGACGGCGACGACGTAGCCGAGCGCCAGGACGGCGGCACCGATCGCCATGGTGCTGCGGCCGCCGAACCGGGTCAGGAGCCGGGACGAGACCGGCGTGAACAGCATCATCATCAGGCCCGCCGGGGCCATCCACAGCCCGGCCTGGAGGATCGTCTGGCCCAGGCCGTAGCCCGTGGCCTCCGGCATCTGCAAGAGCTGCGGCACGACGATGGACTGCGCCATCATGCCGAAGCCGATGAGCACGGCGGCGATGTTGGTGAGCAGCACCGGCCGGCGGACGGTGGTGCGCAGGTCGACGAGCGGGTCGTGGTGGCGCAGCTCGTACCAGCCCCACAGGAGCAGCACGGCGACACCGCCCACGATCATGCCGAGCGTGCTCGCGGAGCCCCAGCCCCAGTCGTTGCCCTTGGAGACGCCGACGAGCACGCCGACGAGGCCGACGGCGAGGCCGAGGGCGCCGACGACGTCGAGCCGGCCGGGGTGCGCGTCCTTCACGTGCGGGACGACGGTGGCGGTGAGGACGGTCATGACCACGGCGAGGACGACGGAGACCCAGAACAGCACGTGCCAGTCGAAGTCCTGGGCGATCCAGGCGGCGAGGGGCAGGCCGAGCGCACCGCCGACACCGAGGGTGGCGCTGACGCCCGCGACCGCGGTGTTGCGCATGTGCTCCGGCGCCGCCTCGCGGACCAGGCTGATCGCGACCGGGATGTAGCCCATCGCGACGCCCTGCAGCACCCGGCCGACGAGGACGGGGCCCACGGAGTCGGACACCGCGCAGACGAGGGAGCCGACCACCAGCACGGCGGCCGACACCACGAGCACGGGCTTCTTGCCGTACAGGTCGGCGAGGCGGCCGGTGACGGGCATCGCGACGCCGCCGCCGAGCAGCGTGGCGGTGACCACCCAGGACGCCGTGCTGGCCGACGTGGACAGGAGCTCGGGGAGCTCGCTCTGGATCGGGATGACGAGCGACTGCATCAGGGCTGCGCAGAGGCTGCTGAAACAGACCACCACCACGACGGCGATGGCGCGCCGGTCGGCGCGCGGGGGCGCTCCGGCGGCGGGGGACAGGGACGAGCTCACGGCACACCTCGGGATGTGTAAGTTACATAAGACCGTGTGTATGCTACCTACACATTCGCCAGAGTCAACCCCTGGAGGAGTCGATGTCGTCTGGGACACTGTCGTCCGTGACGTCTCCGCACCACGACCAGCCGGTCACCGCCGACCGCCGGGTCGCCGGCCTGCTGGTCCGGCTGGAGGTGCACCGCCGCACCGCCGAGCACCGCAGCCCCGTCGGCACTGCCGACGGCCGCCTGCTGTGGCTGCTCTCCGACGGCCGCCCGCGCACGCTGCGCGAGATCGCCGACGCGCTCCGGCTGGAGCAGTCCACCGTCAACCGGCAGGTGAACGCCGCGCTCGCGGCGGGCCTCCTGCGCCGCTTCACCGAACCCGGGCGACCTGCCCGCCTGATCGAGCCGACCCCCGAGGGTCTCGCCGCGTTCGACGCCGCCACGAGCACCGCCCTCGGCGCCTACGCCGACGGTCTGGCGGCGTTGGGTGACGACGCCGGGGCGTTCCTCGACCTCCTCGACCGGTTCGTCGACGCCTATGGCGACGCGGTGGGCGAGTAGACGCACCCTTGCCCGGAATCGGGCAGATTCTGGCAGGTCGTGATCGACGGATGCATGATGTCCGGGTGACCGACGCCGATCTCGTCGCCCGCATCGCGACCTCCACGGGCCTGTCCCCGTCCGAGGCCGCGCGCGTCGTCGAGGACGTCCTCGCCTGGTACCGCGAACCGGTGGAGGACTACGTGCGGCGCCGGCACGCCTCGCTGCGCACCTACGGGCACCGCAACGAGGAGATCTACGCGCTGATCGCCGCCGAGCTGCGCGACCGCCTCGTCGCGGCGCCCGAGCTCACCGAGCGTCAGGTACGGCGCACCATCTACGGCTAGGAGCTTCGTCCCATGTGCGGAATCGTCGGCTACGTCGGCCCCCAGCAGGCAGCACCCGTCCTCGTCGAGGGCCTCACGCGGCTGGAGTACCGCGGCTACGACTCGGCGGGCGTCGCCGTGCTCAACCCGCGCTCGAGCGCGCACCCGTCGCGCGTCGTGCGGGCCAAGGGCCGTGTGCGCGACCTCGAGGCCGCGCTGCCGGCGCGCCTGGCCGGCACGGTCGGCATCGGGCACACCCGCTGGGCGACGCACGGCGAGCCGAGCGAGCGCAACGCCCACCCGCACACGTCGTTCGACGGCCGGGTGCACGTGGTGCACAACGGGATCATCGACAACTTCGCCGTGCTGCGCTCGCGTCTCGCGGCCGACGGCGTGGAGCTCACCTCCGACACCGACACGGAGGTCGTGGCACACCTGGTGGCGCTCGAGCTCGCCGGCGGGCTGGGCTTCGAGGACGCCGTGCGCGCCGCCGTCGGGCACGTCGACGGCACGTACGCGCTCGCGGTGGTCGACGTCCGGACGCCGGACCGGATCGTCGTGGCGCGCAACGGGTCGCCGCTGCTGCTCGGCGTCGGCGACGGCGAGATGTTCGTCGCCTCGGACGCCGCGGCGATCGTGCGGCACACCAGCCAGGTGGTGCTGCTCGACGACGGCGACTTCGCCTCCGTGACGGCCGACGGGTTCCGCACCTTCACCGCCGACGAGGAGCACACCGCGCGCTCCGCGATCACGATCGACCTCACCGTGGAGGAGCTGGAGCTCGGCGGCCACGCCCACTTCATGCACAAGGAGATCCACGAGCAGCCGGAGTCGGTGGAGCGCATGCTCTCCGGCCGCCTCGACGACCGGTTCGGCACCGCCAAATTGGACGGGCTCAACCTCGACCCGCGCGAGCTGCGCCGCTTCACGCGCGTGAAGATCCTCGGCTGCGGCTCCGCGTACTACGTGGGGCAGCTCGGGGCGTCGATGATCGAGGACCTGGCCCGCATCCCCGCCGACGCCGAGCCCGCGAGCGAGTTCCGCTACCGGAACCCGATCATCGAGCCGAGCACCCTGTACGTGGTGGTCAGCCAGTCCGGCGAGACCGCGGACACCCTGTTCGCCGTCCGCGAGGTGCAGCGCAAGGGCGGCACCGTGGTCGGGCTCGTCAACGCCGTCGGGTCGTCCATCGCCCGCGAGGTGGACGGCGGCGTCTACCTGCACGCCGGCCCCGAGGTGGCCGTGGCGTCGACCAAGGCGCTCACGCACATGGGCGTCGGGTTCGCGCTGCTGGCGCTCGCGCTGGGCCGCGTGCGCGACCTGTCCTTCGCCGACGGCAAGCGGATCATCGCCGGCCTGCGGGCGATCCCCGGGCAGATCGCGCAGGTCCTGGGTGACGAGGAGGACCTCGCCTCCGCCGCGAAGGTGCTCTCCGAGGCGCCGAGCCTGTTCTTCATCGGGCGCGTGCGCGGCTACCCGGTGGCGCGCGAGGGCGCGCAGAAGTTCAAGGAGATCACCTACCGGCACGCCGAGGCGTACCCCACGAGCGAGCTCAAGCACGGCCCGCTCGCGCTCATCAGCCCCGAGCTGCCGACGGTCGCGATCGTGCCCGCCGACGACCTGCTGGAGCGCAACATCACCGCCGCGCAGGAGATCCGCGCCCGTGGGGGCGCCGTCGTCGCGATCACGCATCCCGGCGTCGAGCTCGGGGACTCCGCCACCCGGCGCATCGAGGTGCCGCGCAACGAGGTGGAGCTGGACCCGATCCTGCTCACCATCCCCACCCAGCTGCTCGGCTACCACGCGGCCGTCGCCCTCGGCGAGGACGTCGACCGGCCGCGCAACCTCGCCAAGTCCGTCACCGTCGAGTGACGGGCGGCCGGCGTCAGCCGAGCTCGGCGAGGAGCTGCGCCACCCCCTCGCCGTCCATGAGGCCGATGACGTTGCCGGCCGGGTCGGTGAACCAGGCGCCGTCGCCGCCCTCCATGAACCCGCGGGCGACGCCCTTCTCGTCCTGGTCGAACCCGTCGTACCGCGCGAGGGTCACGCCCTTCGCGAGGAGGTCGTCCACCACCGGGTCGACGTCGTCGACCGCCAGGTGGAAGACGGTGAACGCCGCCGGGGTGTGGTCCTCCTTCGGGTAGACGAACACGGGGGCGCCGGAGCCGAGGTGCAGCACCAGACCCATGCCGTCGTCGAGCGCCGTGACGCGGAGCCCGAGGGTGTCCGCGTAGAAGCTGCGTGCCGCGTCGAGGTCGTCCACCGAGAAGCTGGAGAACCCGCGCCGAGTCGAGACCATGTCAGTTGCACTCCTTCGTGACCACCGGTCCCCGGGGCACGGGGGAGCCGCCACGAGGTGCCGGACCCCTCCAGCATCCGTCCGCGGCGGTGGCCACGCCGCTCCCGGCGGCGCTGCGCCGGGTGAAGTTTCGGACGTCGAACTCGGGACAGCCGCGTGCAGATTCGATATCTGGTGTTAAATTTGCACGGTGATCCCCCGGGCGGTGCAGGACGACGTCCGCCGACGCCTGGAGTCGACGTCGGCGGTCGTGCTCCTGGGGCCACGCCAGGTCGGGAAGACGACGTTGGCGCGGGACCTGGCGGAGAGCTGGCCAGCGGGCGCCGTGTACCTCGATCTCGAACGCCCCGCCGACGTACGACGCCTGGGCGACGCCGATGCCTACCTGCGGTCGCGGGCGCCCCGCCTCACGGTGCTCGACGAGGTCCAGCGAGTCCCCGCGCTGACCGAGACGTTGCGAGGCGTGATCGACGACAACCGGAGGTCCGGCTTCCGCTCGGGTCAGTTCCTCCTGCTTGGTTCGGCGGCCCTCGACCTGCTTCACCTGTCGTCCGAGAGCCTGGCGGGGCGTGTCTCGTTCGTGGACCTGGGTGGCGTCAACGTGGACGAGGCACACGCCGTCGGGATCGAGCCCGACGTGCTCTGGGTTCGCGGGGGTTTTCCTGACTCGCTCGTCGCGGCGGACGACGACACGTCGCTCCGGTGGCGGCAGGACCTGGTGCGCTCCTACCTCGAGCGTGACGTCCCGATGTTCGCCCCGCGCATCCCTGCCGCGACGCTCCGTCGGTTGTGGACGATGCTCGCGCACTCGAGCGGCGGGCTGCTCAACGCCAGCGCGCTCGCCCAGAGCCTCGGCGTCAGCAGCCCCACGGTCGGCCGGTACGTGGACCTGCTCGTGGACCTCGGTCTCGTGCGTCGTCTCCCGGCGTGGCACGCCAACGTCGGGAAGCGGGTGACGCGGTCGCCCAAGGTGCACGTCCGCGACAGCGGGTTGCTGCACGCACTGCTCGACATCGACTCGCACGACATGTTGCTCGGCCACCCCGTGGCCGGTGCGAGCTACGAGAGCTTCGTGGTGGAGTGCCTGGTCGACGCGGCGGGCGATCGATATCAGCCGTACCACTACCGCACCGCTCGCGGCGACGAGCTGGACCTCGTCCTGGTCCGCGCCGGCAGGCCAGAGGTGGTGGTCGAGGTCAAGAGGTCCAGCGCGCCCACGGTGTCGGCGGGCTTCCATCGAGCGGCCGACGACCTGGCGGCGCCGCGTCGCTTCGTCGTCCACCCTGGTGACGACGAGTACCCGGCCCACCAAGCCGTCGTCATCGGGCTGCGCAGGCTCGTCGAACAGCTCCGGGCCTCCTGATCGCCGGCGGGCGGTCCCCGGTCAGACCGGGTCGGGCTGGTCCTCGATCTTCACGCCGGTGAGCTCCGGCGTGAAGGCGAAGAGGGCGCCGTCCGCCTGGCCGACCCACCAGCCGTCGCAGACGAGCGTGGCGTCCTGCTCCTGCCCGGTGGTCCACCAGCCCGCCTTGAGCGTGGAGTCCGTGCGGTAGTCGTCCGTGGTCAGGCCGTCGCGCGCGGGCGTCGCGACGAGCGGGTGGTCGGCGTCGACGGACCGGCAGTCGGCGGGCAGGGACGTCACGTCGGCGTCCATCGTGAGGATGACCTCGTCGCCGGTGGTGCGGAAGACGCCCTGGACGTCGGTGGCGCCGTCGGGCACCCAGGCGGGCAGCACGTCGGCGTCCTTGCCGCTCCGGCCGCTGTCGTAGGAGAAGGCCCGGGTGTGCCCGGCGTTGCGGTCGTTCAGCGCCTCCGTGATGGCGCCGCAGGCGGTGGTCGTGACCGCGACGACGGAGACGAGCGCCAGCGCCCCGACGCCGCGGTAGCGGCGCAGCGGCGAGGTGGTGACGTCGGCGAGGTCGGTCGGGCGGTCGCTGTGGGAGTCGCGGTGGGAGTCGTGGTGCGTCATGCCCTCGACGCTACGAACGCGCAGGTCGCGCCCGCGTCGGCCCCGGAGCGGAACCTCGCGGGCCGCGTGTACGACCACGGGACGACGCCGGGCTCAGGGGTGGCTCAGGGGTTCACCCGAGCCGGCCTCACGGGGCGCCGTCGAGGAAGCCGCGCACCAGTGGCGTCGCCACGGCCTCGCCCTCGTGGAAGTAGGCGTGCCGCAGCCCGGGCGGCACCTCGACCCGCGCGCCGGGGATCCGCTCGCCGAGCAGGGTCGCGTTGACCGCCGGGGCCAGCAGGTCGTCGGCGCCGTGCAGCACCAGCGTGGGGGCGAGCACCCGCGGCAGCTCCTCCCAGGCGTCGTGGCCGCCGCTGGCGCTCAGGTGGTCGCGCCGGGCCTGCGGCGTCATCGACGGGTCGCCCTCGACCGTCGTGGGGCCGGGGTGGGCGGCGAGCCACGCGGGGGTGTACATGAGGTCGAGCAGGGCGGCCCGGGCCGCGCGCCGGTCGAGCTGGGCCACCGCGCGGCGCGCGCCGTCGCCGTCTTCTGAGCTCGACCCGGAGCATTGGAGTTCAGTTCGTCGGGCGCTGGGTGAGGGCGTTGCGGACGGTCGATGTCTCGTCCAGCCAGGCGGCGAGGTCGCGGTCGATCGTGCGGGCCAAAAGCATGTACGCGTCGTGTCCGTGGAGGGCGCTGATGCGACGTTTCTGGCCGGGGAGCGGGATGCCGCGCAGCAAGGGCTCGTGATGGGCGCACCGGTTGCGCACGGCCTGTTGCGCCCCGGGTTCAGTGGAGGCTCGGTTCTGACCGAGGGGACATCGGAGCTGGCGGCGTCGGTCGTCTCCGGACAGCGACGCTCGTCGTCCCTGGCACCGAGGCCGGCCCACCGTGTGTACGGATCGGATCAATGGCGGCGGTCCGATCCTGGCTTGACTGGAGTCACGCGGTGAAGACGCGTTCGGCTGTGTCGCGGTGGGCATACAGGTCCCAGCAGAGGGGCGCGATGTCCTCGGCCGGTGCGGAGGGCATTCCCGGCGGGGCGCCGGTACCGACCCATGCGCCGATAGCGATGTGTGCTGCCTGGATCCCGGTGTCGGCGAGTTCCTGGTGCAGGCCCAGGGCCCAGTTTCGTAGCGCGGCCTGGGCGGCGTTGAGGTTGCCGAGCATCGGATTAGGCTCGATGGAGCCGGCGCCGTTGGTGTAGAGCAGAGTGCCCGCGCCGGCTTCGCGCATCCCGGGTAGTACCGCCTGGGTGGCGGCGATGGCCCCGTGGAGCAGGAGGTCCATCGCCCACTGCACATCGGATGGGCTGGTCGCGGACGGGGCGGTGAGCGGCGCGGAATCGAGGCTCCCGCCCGGCGAGTACTCCAGGACGTCGATGCCGCCGAACCGGGTGTCAGCGTCCTTGAGCGCTTGAGCGACGGCGTCATGGTCGAGCACGTCCGCGGGAAAGGCGGCGGCGGTGATGCCATCGGCCTCGAGCCGGTCGGCTAGGTGTGATGTCCAGGGAGGTTGGTCAGCCGGGTGATCGGTGGCTGGCCGCCGATGGCGGAGTGGGCTCGATGGTGATTGTAGAAGTGGAGCCATCCGGGCAGGGCAGCGTTGCGCTGGCTGGTTGAGTCGTAGAAGCGGGCGTAGGCCCATCCGTCAGCCAGGGTCCGGTGGAATCGCTCGATCTTGCCGTTCGTCTGCGGGCGGTAGGGGCGGGTGCGCTTGTGCACGATTCCGAGGTCCGTGCATGCGTGGGCCCAGGCGTGGGACTTGTAGGCGGCGCCGTTGTCGGACAGGACTCGCTCGATGGTGATGCCGTGATCGGCGAACCAGGTCTGGGCGCGTTGCAGGACGCCGATCGCGGTCGGGGCCTTCTCGTCGGCGTGGATCTCGGCGTAGGCGACACGGGAGTGGTCGTCGATCACGGTGTGCACGAATGCGGTGCCGACCAGCGGTCCCCGCACGCGACCCTTGCGGCGTTCGGTCACGGTCGCGGCACGGTTGCGGTCGCCCTGCGACTTGCCGACATACCGCCACCCGCCGCCGTCGGGGATGTTGCCGAACTTGGTCACGTCCACATGGATCAACGATCCGGGGTGATCGTGCTCGTAGCGGCGCAACGGTTCTCCGGTGACCCGGTCGATGCGCCAGAGCCGGTTGATCCGGCAGCGCACGAGGACGGCATGCACGGTCGCGGCCGGGATGCCGAGCCGGCCAGCGATCTGAACCGGGCCGAGCCGGTGGCGCCAACGCAGTCGCACGATCGCCTTGACGACCGGCTGCGGAGTGCGGGTCGGGCTGTGGTGCGGGCGCGAGCTGCGGTCGGCCATGCCGGCCGTGCCCTCGGCCCGGTATCGATCGGCCCATTTCTTCGCAGTGCGCGGCGAGACCATGAACATCTTCGCCGCGGCGGCGTGGGTCCAGCCCGACTCGACGATCAGCAGCGCCAGACGCAGCCGCGTCTTCGGAGTCAGCAGGGCGTTAGCGTGGGACACGAAGGCCTCCGGTGGGTGGAAGTGGTTCCTCGACAGCTCCACTTCACAACCGGAGGCCTTCGTCTGTCAGACAGGCTCACCGGATCCGAACGGGACAACGTCCCTGGACATCACAGCTAGGGCGTCGAGCTTGGCTCGGTTACGGGCGATGAGTGCGACGTCGAAACCGCGGGAGCCGAAGGTACGGGCGATGGCCAGGCCCATGCCGGGGCCAGCGCCGACGATGGCGATGCTGGGCATAGTGATTCCTTTGCTGGTAGATCGGCGGGGGAATGGCTGGATCGAGAGTCGGCAGGCGCGACCCTGCCCCGCCGTGCCGTCACTGCGTGTGGGCGATGAAGTGGGTGTCGTGGGCTTCGTGATGCCGGTGCAGTGCGGTGGGCGATGTCGCCGATCCACGACGATGGTCAGCGTGGCCCAGCTCTTGATCGAGCCGTACCGGCACCCGCTGTTCCACTCCTGGCTGCGCCGTCGCCGCTTGTGGACCTGCAGCGATCGACCTGCCGATCGTCGTGGCGACGGTGGTGATTACGGGAGCACCACGATCCGGCCGCGGACGTCGCCCTTGGCCAGCAACTGGTAGGCACTGACGACCTCCGCGAGGGGGAGGGTCGCGTGGATCCTGGCCGGGACCGTCCCGTCGGCCACGCGGTCGAGCAGCCGCGCAAGCAGCCGTCCGTCCGAGCGGCTGACGACCGCGCCGACCGTGATGCCGCGCTCCTCGTCGGGCTCCAGCCCGGGCTGCACGCCGACGAAGCTCCCGCCGTCGCGCACGAACGGCATCGCCGTCTCCTGCATCGCCGCGGCGTCGACGACGGCGTCCCACCCGCCCTGGGGTGTGGTGACGAAGCCGGCGCCGAGTCCTCGCACGAAGCCTTCGTCGCCGGGTCGCGCTAGCCCGGTCACCTGCCAGCCCTGTTCCTGGGCGAGCACCACAACCGACGCTCCCACGCCACCGGCTGCCCCTGTCACCAGCAGTCGGCCGCCTTCCGGCGGCGCGGCGCCGAGGATCTCCACGATCTGGGCCGCAGTCGTGAGGGTGAGCGGCGTGCTCGCCGCCACGTTGGGGCACATGCCGTCAGGCAGCGCCGCGATGTCGGCCGCGTCGACCAGAAGGTGCTCGGCGTGCGAACCGTGGTCGCGGTCGAAGCCGCCGACGAAGCCGGCCACCCGTGTGCCGAGGGCCAGCTCAACGCCGGCGCCCGTAGCCTCGACCACGCCCGAGAAGTCCGCGCCGAGCCCGGTGTGCTCGGTCTGGGACACCAGACCGAGTCCGTGGAGCCGGCCGCTCACGACGTCGAGGTCGACAGGGTTGATCGCGGCGGCGGCGACCCTGACCCGAACTTGGCCCCAGCCAGGGTCGGGAACGGGCACGTCGACGATCTCGATCGACTCCGGTCCATCCGGCGTACGGACCACGGCTCGGCGCGATGTCTGGTGGTTCATGGATCTCTGCTCCTTGGTCGGTGCTCTGTTGCCCGAACGGTGGATCACCACCACGATGGAGAAGTTGCTTCCGATCGGGAAGTAGGCACCTTGAGGTGCGTTAGCCACCGGACGACGGGAGAGCCCATGCCGACCATGACAGCGGCCCAGCACCGAGCCGTGGCGAAGCGGGAGTACGACGCCTTCCTCGACGTCTGCCCGAGCCGCCAGCTCCTCGCGCGGATCTCCGACAAGTGGGTCGCCCTGGTGCTCGCCGCGCTCGGCGGTGACGGACCCGGATCGGGACCCACGCGCGGACCTCGGCCGATGCGCTACTCCGAGCTCTCCCGACAGATCTCAGGCGTGAGCCAGAAGATGCTCACCCAGACCCTGCGATCGCTCGAGCGCGACGGACTGGTGACCAGGACCGTCACCGCCACGGTGCCCGTAACCGTCACATACGAGATGACGGATCTTGGACATTCCCTGCAGGGCGTCATGCGGGACATCAAGGCGTGGGCGGAGGGCCACATGGACGAGGTCCTCACCCATCGCGACCACCACGACCAGCGACAGGCGGCCGACGGAGCCTGACACCTTCCGAACAACCGCCCTGATCATGTGTCACATGCCAGCGTCAGGCCTTCTGCCGCCAGTGCGGCATGGATCGATCTGGTGGTTTCGAACCTGTTCCGCGCGCCTCAGGAGGATCTGCTGCACGAATAGGTGACAGCGGTTGTCAGGCGGCGAGTGCGACCTGAGTGGTCATGATGGCTTCGTACTCGATGGGGGTCAATCGTCCGAGGCGCTGCTGGCGGCGGCGTCGGTGGTAGGTGCGTTCGATCCAGGTGATGATCCGGATGCGCAGCTGCTCGCGGGTCGTCCATAGACGCCGGTCCAGGACGTTCTTCTGCAGCAGCGAGAAGAAGGACTCCATGGCCGCGTTGTCGCCTGCGGAGGCGACCTGCCCCATGGAGCCGACCAGGCCGTGACGACGCAGCGCGGCGAGGAATTTCCTGCTTCGAAACTGACTGCCTCTATCGCTGTGCACGATGCAGCCGGCCACGTCGGCGCCGTCAACCCGGCGCCTGGCGACGGCGTTCTCGAGCGCCTGGACGGCCAGCCTCGACTTCATGCGGTCGCTGATGGAGTAGCCGACGATCCGGTTCGAGTACACGTCCTTGATCGCGCACAGGTAGACCTTGCCCTCGGTCGTCGGGTGCTCGGTGATGTCCGTCAACCACAAGGCGTTGGGCTCACTGGCAGTGAAGTCCCGCTGGACGAGGTCGTCGTGCGCCGGAGGGCCGGGCTTCTTGCCGTTCTTCGAGCGCTTCTTGCCGAACACCGACCACCAACGCCCGTCCCGCACGAGTCGCCACATCGTGCGGTCACACGCGATGTGGCCGGCGTCTCGGGCCTCGTCGGCCAGCAGCCGATACCCGTACTCAGGGTCATCGCGGTGGGCGTCGAACAGCGCGTTCGCGAGGTGCGCCTGCTCGAGCTCCCGGGCCGTCACAGGTGCGGCGAGCCACCGGTAGTAGGGCTGGCGGGCGAGCTTGAGGACCCGGCACGTCACCGCGACGGGGACACCGTCAGCAGCAAGTTCACGGACGAGCGGGTAGGTCATTTTCCCGGCAGGTGCGCCTGGGCGAAGTACGCCGCCGCCCGGCGCAGGACCTCGTTCTCCTGCTCCAGCAGCCGCACACGCTTGCGGGCTTCGCGCAGCTCGGTCGACTCGTCCTTCGTCACGCCAGGCTTGGCGCCGTCCTCGACGTCAGCTTGGTGCAGCCAGTTGCGCAGGCACGACTCGGAGATGCCGAAGTCCTTCGCGACCTGCTTTATCGGGGTCTCGCCCTGGCGCGCGATCGCCACGACGTCGTCGCGGAACTCCTTGGGATGGGGTCTGGGCACGGGACACATCCTTCCAGCAGCGCCCGCAGGCACCACAGGTCAGGTGTCACCTATTCGTGCAGCAGACCCGGATCGGTCGGTTCTGAGGAGTCGCGTCCTCGTCCCTGTGTCCTGTCGTGCATGTCGTGGGGCGGGCCATGTCGCCGCTTGCGTTCGAGTGCGCTCGAAGCCCTACCGTCCTCGGCATGGAACAGGACGACGCACTGCATGAGGCGCTGCGCCTGGCGGTGGACCCCCCGGGCGGGGTCTCGGTCGAGGCGCTGCGCGAGCTCGCGCGCGACGACGACGCCACCGAGTGGGACATCGCCACCACGGCCAAGCACCTCGAGGTCAGCCCGCACACCTTGAGGTACTACGAACGCACCGGGCTGGTCCGCGTCGCCCGCGACGCAGCCGGCCACCGCCGCTACGACGCGCCGGCCGTGCGGCGGCTGGTGTTCCTCACCCGGATGCGCACCTCGGGCATGTCGATCAGCGACCTGCGCCATTACGTCGACCTTGTCGACGCAGGACAGGACACCGTGTCCGAACGTCTCGACCTGCTGCTGGAGCACCGCGACACCCTGCGGTCCCAGATCGCCCGCCTGCAGCTCGCGCTGGCCGCTACCGAGTACAAGATCGCCACCTACCAGGAAGCACCGCAGCCATGACCACCACCGCGCAGCACGACATCGACAGCCCCGCCAACCTCGCCCGCCGCCGGCACGGCCAGTCCGTCCTCTCCCAGATCGACGGGCATCAGGGTGAGGCCGTTATCGACTCCCTCGCCGATATCAGCCCCGCCCTCGGGCATCACGTCGCCGCGTTCGCGTTCGGCGACATCTACGACCGACCCGGACTCGACCCACGCAGCCGACAGTTCGTCACCCTCGGCGTCCTGACCGCGCTCGGGGGCTGCGAACCCCAGCTCAAGGTGCACATCGGCGCAGCCCTCAACGTAGGCATCAGCCGAGAGGAGATCACCGAGGCGATCCTGCACGCCGCCGTCTACTGCGGGATCCCCCGAGCGGTGAATGCGACCTTTGCCGCCCGTGACGTCTTCACCCAGCGTGACGGCGATGCCGCTCGCACATCCGGGGAGGCCCCCGACCTCGCCACGGACTGACGGGCCCGCCCCAGCCACCAGTGGCGGCTACCAGGGGGGGGCGGCCGCGTGGTCGACGTCGCTGGCCGGTCCTCGACAGCGCTTCCCGCGGCACAGACGAGGTCGGGGTCGGCGTCCGCCTCGCTGACCGTCCGCGGGTCGAGACGCGAGCGGTGGCGTTCCTACACGTGGACGTGGCCTGGTAGAACGGGACGACGGAGGGACGGCACCCGGGATACCCGAACGCGATCCCCGCGTTCGCGTGGTTTTCGAATTTCCAAAACCCGATTCTGGTGCGTTGGTGGGTTGAGACCGCCGTCATTTTTGAGCGTCGACATCGATCTGTTGAGGTTTGACAGAACCATTGTGCCGCCACCGCCTCGGTGAGGGACGGGGCCCTGGAAACCCGCTCGTCAGCTCGCGGGATGAATCGACGTCGGCGCGGCCGGGTCGTAGGGATCGACGACGATCTGGACGTCGTCCTCATAGATCACGCGCCCCGGGTCTTCCGACTCGACCCGGACGCACTCCACGCCGTGCGCCCCGAGGATCTCGAGGTACGGCGGCACCCGCTCGAGGAGGTGAGCGGCCGTCTCCTTGAACCACGCCGTGGCGCGCGGGTGCACCGTCTCGTCGTAGACGGAGGGGTCGGTGTCCGTCGGATCCGGGTAGGCGGCGTTGTACCAGTCGTTCCCTGCGCGCCACGCCGCATGCTCGTCGGGCGTCAGGTGCCCCGCACGTCCGAGGAGGTTGGTGAGCCCGAAGACACCAGTGTGCACACCGCGCTTGCCGGGGATCGGCGACTGAAAGCGGACGAACATGAACGTAATCTCACCACGATCGGTGACCCTGACCTTGCTGACCTCGACAGCACCTGCCCGTGCGGTCGACCTCGGGCTTCGAAACGTCCAGAACCCGAGTCTGGCGCGCCTCAAAATCGGTCATTTCTGGAGCGTCGGCCGCTGTTGTTGAGATTCGACGAGCCGGGGGTACGGAATTTCCCTTTAGGTGACGCTGGCCGCGTGCGCGCGTGACATCGATGGAGATCAAGCCCCTGGACGGAACCGCCGCGCACGATCACGGCGTCGTCTGGATGAACGTGCCCTACGCCAAGTCCTCGGGCAGCCCACTCAGCCTGCAGATCCTCTGGCCGCCGATCCCGGACTGGTTCAGCCAGGCCCGTTATCCCACGATCGTGTTCGTCCAGGGCTCCGGCTGGCGCCGCCAGGAGCTCGGGCAGTGGCTTGTCGCGTTGTCACAGTTCGCCCGTCGTGGGTACGTCGTGGCCATCGTCGAGCACCGTTCCAGCGATGTCGCGCCGTTCCCGGCGCAGATCGAGGACGTCCGAGCGGCCGTCCGTTTCCTGAACGAGAACGCGGAGCGCTACCGCATCGACACCGACCGGGTCGCACTGTGGGGCGACTCCTCCGGCGGTCACCTCGTGGCCCTCACCGCTGTAACAGACGGAGTCGCCGGAGCACCGGGGGTGCACGACGACGCGCCTCTCGGAGTGGGCGCCGTCATCGACTTCTATGGACCGAGCGATCTCGCACGGATGCCCGTGGACGACGCATGCGACACGCTCCTCGGCGGGCATGACCCGAAGCAGCACCCTGAGCTCGCGACACCGGCCGCCGCCGCGACGCACATCCGGCCCGCCACGGAGCAGACGCTCCCGCCGTTCCTACTCATGCACGGCAGCGACGACGACGTCGTTCCCTTCGAGCAGAGCGTCATCTTCGGCGAAGCGCTGACCGAGGCCGGGCACGACGTCGAGCTCTACTGCCTCGATGGTGCTGGGCACGGCGCTGGAGCGTTCTTCCGGGAACCCGTCCTCGACCTGGTCGACGAGTTTCTGCACAAGAGCCTCGACACCTGACACGAGAGCGGCGGTCCGCCGCTCTCCCCACGTGACCCACTACTGAAAGGCACGCCTCGCCCGGAGGTGCGAGTTCCAGGACGCGGTGCGCCCGTGGCTAAGTAGCCGTTCAAACCATCAGCGCGGAAGATCGCAGCCATGGTGGAGCAGCGGGCGCAGGGCGCGATCTGTCCCTTTTGCGAGATTGCGGCTGGGCGTGCACCGGCGTTCGTCCTGACGGAGACGGACGACGCGCTGGCAATCCTCGACATCGCACCGGTGAGGCGGGGGCACGCACTCATATTGCCTCGCAGGCACGTGGAAGACCTCACGAGTACGGGAGCGCGCGAAGCGGTCGCCGCGCTGGCCGGGCCGCTGACTGAGGTCTCGGCCCTGCTCGTCGAACGGCTGGGCGCCTCTGGCCTGACCTGCATTCAGGCGAATGGGGCGTCTGCCGGCCAGGAGATTGCACACCTGCACTTCCACCTGGTCCCGCGGTTCACCGCGGATGAGCGGTGGACGATCTGGACCCGACAGCCGCGTGATCGATGCGCCCTCGAGCAGGTGTTCCGCACCCTCAGCGGAGGGTAGAGGCCGGGCGTCATCGCATGCAGGTGCGAGTTCTGCATCAGATGCAACTCGCACTCTTCCACTGGTAGAGGTGCGTGCTCGCGAGGTGCGAGTTCCTGGGGCAGGCCGCGCCGCGAAGCGGCTCCGGTCTCACGCGCCGGCGAGGTGCCGGCGGCGCGTGGACACCGACACTCCGAGCGCCCGTGCTACGGCGGCAACAGGTTGGCCGCCGGCGACGGATGCTCGCGCCGCGGCGAGTCGTTCCGGCGACATCACGGTGGGGCGTCCGCAGACCCGTGCGCGCGAGCGGGCGGCCGCCAGGCCATCGAATGTGCGTTCGCGGATCAGGTCGGCCTCCAGCTGGGCAAGGGCGGCCAGCATGTGCACCATGAACCGGCCTGCCGACGTGCTCGTGTCGATCTGTTTGGACAGGGACCAGGTCCGTTCCCTGTCACGTCCTGCGTGTTGAGTTCGATGTCTGCACGCGGCGCGGCGCCGGTGTTCAGTGTGCTGCTGTGGCTACGCGGTCGCGGAGCAGGGCGAGCTTCTCGGCGGCGCCGGTGTTCGGGGCGGCCCAGTTCAACACGATGTGCAGGTCGGCGCGTTCGATGGTCATGATGTCGCAGTCGAGGACGATCTCGCCGAGCTCGGGGTGGACTACCGTCTTGTGTGAGCGCCCGATCGGCAGGGTTTCGTAGCGGGTCCAGAGATCGGCGAAGCGCCGGTTGGACTCCCGCAGCCCGTTGATCAGCTCGGTCACGGCGCGGTCATCCGGGTATCGGTCGGCGGCCCGGCGCAGGTCGGAAACCATCATGCGCTCGAAGGCGTCGGCGTGTGCGGCGCCGCGCTCGATGCGGGAAGCGCCGGGTACGGGCAGGGCGGCGAAGTGCCCCCAGATCAGATTGCTCGACCGGGCATCGGCGTTGGCCGGGCTGCCGAACAGCTCGGCCCAGAGCTGGTTGTTCTGCACGATGTCCCAGGAGGCGGTGAAGACGGCCAGCGGGGTGTCGCTCATCCGGTCGATCATGCGCTGCACGCCGGGCGGCACCTCACGTGGCACCGTCCCGGACGGCGGGACGACCGCGCCGGCCAGCCGGTAAAGCAATTCGCGCTCCACGGCATTGAGCCGCAGCGTCTGCGCGAAGGCCGCCAGCACCTGGGGAGAGGGATTCTTCGCACGGCCCTGTTCGAGCTGAACGAGGTAGTCGACGGAGATGCCGGCCAAAACCGCCAGCTCCTCACGGCGCAGGCCCGGAACCCGTCGGTTTCCCGCAACCGGCAGACCCACCGTGGCCGGGCCGATGCGCTCCCTCCACGCCCGCAGTGCTGGGCCGAGCTCGGTGTGAGTGGTCATGAATCCAGTATGAGTCTGCTGGCGAGGGGCTGGGGGGTACTGGCGCTACCAGTGACGACAACGCCTGGTGCCCCCCTGTCACCAGGCCGAGTATCGACGTGTCAGTCCGAGTGCGTCAGAGGCACGGCGGAACCCTGCCGCCCTACTCGCGGCGCCATTAATGCAAGGAGATACCCAAGATGGCACCCACCGTCGGAATCATTGGCTCCGGTCTGGTTGGCGGCTCCGTCGCTCGGCTGGCGGTCGAGGCCGGCTACAGCGTTGTGCTCAGCAATTCGCGGGGCCCGGAATCGATCGCGGAACTCGTATCGGAGCTCGGTCCGCTGGCGCGCGCCGCAACGGTCGATGAGGCGATCGAGGCCGGCGACATCATCGCCCTCCCCGTGCCGCTCGCGAGTTTCGAGGCCCTGTCGGCCGACAAGCTGGCCGGGAAGGTCGTCCTGGACCAGACGAACTACTACCCGGAGTTCTGGCGCAACGCCGAGCTCGATGCGGGGAAGCTCACCTCGAGTGAACTCGTGCAGCGGCACCTCAAGGACTCCCTGGTCGTGAAGGGCCTGCACAATCTGGACTGGAACCACATGTACTCCAACGCCCGCCCGAAGGGCGACGCCGAACGGACAACGCTGCCGATCGCGGGCGACGATCCCGCTGCCAAGAAGGCGGTGACGCGGTTCTTGGAAGCGGTCGGCTACGACGTGGTCGATGCCGGCTCGCTCGCGCAGAGCTGGCGGATTGAGCCTCAGACGCCGCTCTACTTCTGGCCGTACGCCCCTGCCATCCCGGACGGGATCACTGGGGATGAGGAGAAGCGCTTCTACCTCGAGCACCCGGTCCCGCCCGTCTCGCCCGAAGCCGCCCGCGCGATGATCGACGGCGCGAAGCGCCCATCACCCGTCGGTGGCACGCTGGCGGGGATGCCTCCCGCTCACGTCGCCATCTTCATGGACCAGGCGAGCGCCAACACCGTAAACAAGTAGAACTCGGGCACGCCGAGTGCCGTCCTGCGGCAGTCGGCGCGCCGGGGCCTTGACCCCTGATGGTGAACACGCGGGTTGGTCTCGGATGCGAGCTCTTGCATCAGAGGCAACTCGCACACGTTTAGCTGGTAGAGGTGCGTGCTCGCGAGGTGCGAGTTCTCGGGCAGGGAGCGCCCCGCGGAGCCGGCTCAGCGGTGAGTCCGTTGAAGCTCACGGAGTGCCGGCAAGGCGCCGGCGGACCGTCGAGGCTGAGACTCCGAGCACTCGCGCGTCGCCCTCATCGACCTCGGCGAGCAGCGCGGCCGGGACCGGACGGGCGTCGCGCGGCCCGGACGCCGTCTCGACCCGCAGGTGCCGCGCATGCCCATGCGATGGCGAGCATGCTCGACGAGCTTGCCGCCGACGACGGGCCCCTCGCGGCCCTTCGCTCAGCCGGCCACGACGAAGCCCTTGCAGTGCCAGCTTCACGCCCGTCTCGTCAGGTCAGAGCCCTAGGTTTCGAAACATCCAGAACCCGATTCTGACGCACCTCAGAATCGGTCAGTTTTGAAGTGCCCAGGCCCGTTGTCGGGTTCCGCAGAAATCGGTGCGCGGAGCATCTGTGGACCTGGGCCCGCGGACAGAGGGGTGGGCGTGCGTGCTGAGGGCGTGGCAGTGATATCCATGGCGTGTGAAGTCCGCAGCAGACGCCCACGACCTGCCCTTCGACGCCGTCCTGTGCGACATCGACGGAGTGATCCGCTTCTACGACACCGACCTGGTGTCACACCTGGAGGAACGGGCCGGTCTGCTGGCGGGCACCACGGCAGCCATCGGGTTCGCACCGGAGAATGATCTGCCCCTGCTGCTCGGACAGATCACGAGGGAACAGTGGGCCTACTCGATCGTCCAGGGTCTTGTTTCCGACGTTTCGCAAGCTGAGGCGCAGGCGCTGGCCAAGGCATTCAGTGAGGCAGAATCCCGCACCGACGAAGCCGTCGTGAGCCTCCTTCGCCGGGTCCGGTCGCACTGTCCCGTCGTCCTCGTGAGCAACGCGCCGGTGTGGCTAGACGAAGACCTCGAGCTCCTCGGGCTGCGCGACCTCGCGAACGGCGTCGTCAACAGCTCGCTCGTCGGCGTCGCCAAGCCGGACCGTCGCATCTACGAGATCGCGGCCGAACGGGCTGGTGTCCCCGTCGACCGTTGCCTCTTCGTAGATGATCGCGAGGAAAACACCACAGCAGCAGCCGAGCTCGGAATGACGACGGTGCTGTATCGCTCCGCTGCCGAGCTGGAGGAAGCGCTCGCTCCCGTCCTCAGGTCTTCACTCCTGACCTGAGGACAGGAGCGCCACAGCCAGAAGGTTTCGAAACGTCCAGAACCCGGTTCTGGCGCGCCTCAGAATCGGTCGGTTCTGACATGCCTCAGGTGCCCTTCCGACCAGCAGCTCCTGGTATTGGTTCCGACGGTCAATGACGACAACGTTTCTCGGTGAGGCTCGACAGCACCCACTGCGACATTCCGCCAGAACGTGTGTGGCGGGCGCTGCAAGGACCTGACCCGCGGCGACAGGAGACGATTGAGGTGCCGAGTCGAGGAGGGACTGTGCCACACCCGGTCACCACCGAGCATCGCGCCGATGAGCGCCACCGTCTTCGTCCGCCACTGTGGGCCACGCTGGCGGCGCTGGGCATCGTCGTCCTCGCCGTGCTGGCTGCGACCGTCGGGTCGCGCGTCATCGCGCCACAGGCGTGTCCGGCGATCGGGTACTCCAGCCTCCTGGCGGTGACGATGACGGGCGAAACGTTGGAGGTCGACCTGGTCCAGGTGCGGGACAGCGACCGGTGGCAGCCTCCCGCCCCGGGGAGCGAAGATGCGACAGCGCCCTCCCTCATGACGTCCCGCGACGGGGACACGTGGACGTTCACGCTGGTCTACCCGCCGAACCCGATCGCCCTGCGCGCTCTGGACGACGCCGGCGACGTGATCGCGCGGACGGAGGTCGACGTCCACTGGGTGCGTGTAGGCGGAACGGCGGAGTGCGGCGGCCCGATGGAGGGCCATGTCGACTGGGCTCTCTGACCTCCTCCACCGCTCTCCCGGTCGTCACCGGACCACCTCGACCTCAAACAGGACCCTCCTGTCGGGCCCGCTAGCTCAGGTTTCGAAACACCCAATACCCGATTCTGGCGCGCCTCAGGTGATGGCCTAGCGACTGGCGGCCCGTTGAGTCAGCCCCTCACTACTAGTCTCAGGAGGAGCAAGCCAGCGGTCGAGGACGGGCAGGGTGGGGCGATGGGCGAGCGGGCGCGGTCGAACGTCTGTGGGCTGGTCGCCGCGGTTCTGATGTCCACTTTGGCCGCCTGTAGCGGAGCCGGAGACCTCTCCGTCATCAACGAGAGCAACGACGAGGTGAAGGTTTCGACCGGGGACGAGCAGTTCGAGGTTCCCGCGACCGGGCAATCGGTTCTGCTCGACTACAAGTGCACTCCAGGCGACGTCACGGTCGAGTTCACCTCGGGCCAGGTAGCCACGGTCGCTGGACCAGTGTGCTCGGATGAGCAGATCGTGATCCACACCGGCGAAGTCAGGTTGGAACCGGCCGACAAGGAGTAGGCCACGAGGCCCTCCGCGAGCGAAACCTCCGGATCCCAAGCCGCGTCCTGGCGCGCTGGCGGAGGTTGTGTCAGTTCGGTGTGCGCAGCGGAATTCGCCCTTCGATGTCGTCTGCCCGGGACGTGCCGGGTGCCATGATCTGCGCATGACGCTCCAGGGAGACGTCGGCCGCGACACCGGTCGAGAGGAGGCCGCCCTTCTCCTTGTCGCGGCCCTGGGGGTCATGACCGCGTCGGTCAGCGTGGCGATCCTCGGACCCTGGGCACCAATCGTGGGCGTGGCCGTGCTGGCGCTCATCCGGCTCGGACTTAGACGTCCAGTCGCCACCGAGCGATCCAGACTGTTGCGAGGAGTGCTGACCTGGGCGCTCGTCGGGTGGACAGCGGTGGCCGCTTTCATGGGCGCAGCGCTCTTGATGGTCGGGACAGACATCGACTGAAGACGCCTGACACCGACGGACCCACTTCCGAGCTGTCGATGGGGGTGCCGTACATGATCTCCTGGAGGGGCGATGGCTCACCTGGCCAAGATGCGGCCTGTGGAGGTGCCTGAAGAGCGACCGGCCCGGGGCATGAACGTCTGGTTCTTCCTCATCCTCGCGTTGATGATCGCGTCCGCGATGCTCGTCCCGGGGCTGTCGCTGGTGTGGCCGTTGGTGGGGTTGCTTACCCCGCTCAGGAGGTCGCGGTGGCGCATGGCGTGCCTGTGGGGCCTCGGGGGTGCAGAGCTCGTGAGGCTGTGGCTAGGGCTGGCGGCCTGGGACGGGACCTGGCCCGATTGGCTCGTCTTTGACTCGGAAGACCCGGTGCACGAACGCTAGCCAGCCCAGGTCCCGCAGGCCCGAGCGACGGTGAGACCCGGCTCCGGGTGGGTTTCGAAACCTCCAGAACCCGATTCTGGCGCGGCCCAAAATCGGTCGGTTCTGGAATGGCCCGTGTCGAGATCCGCCAAGTCGGCGCCCGCCAGGGTCGGAACTCATCAGTAGGCGGCCGCGCCGGTGATGATATCGACGGCGTAGTCGGCGCCGACCGCCAGCCCATAGAGCAGGCCTGCGAGGACGACGACCGCTACAGCAGCTGGCAGCCAGGCCCTGACGTCTTGGGGGGCGTGGCCGGTGCGGCGTCCATCGTGGATCCCGACGACCGTCCGTCTTGGTGGTTGCGGTGACCCGTGCTGGCTTCACCGCTCGGCTCCCGGCCCGTAGACCGTGATCTGCACGCTCCCGCCGATGGCGGCGTCGACGCGTGCGCAGTCGGTCGTGTCGTCTGTGATCGCGGTGGCTGTCAGGGTGTCGTCGGCGCCGACCGACGAGTAGGTCATGTACAGCTCCTCGGCGAGGTGCTTCGCTTCGCCGACGGTCAGGCAGCGGTCCGCGATCTTCGTACGAAGCTGGTCCGCCAGCGGCCATTCGCCGTCGACGAACGTGTCCAGCGGCTGGCCGCCGGACCCGACGGTGACGACGCCCGGTTCCTGGGCGTCAACCCACGAGCACGGGGCGTCCGGGTCCTGGTGGTCGACCCGCACCACGGACCAACCCTGGAGCCCGAGGCGTTCCAGCTCCGTCCGGGCCCACTCGACCTGTTCGGGAACGGTGCGGCAGGCCGCGTTGCCGCCATCGACGAAGTCCAAGGCGCTCTGTCGCATCTCAAGCGCCTGCGGGGTGACCGCTACGCCGGAAGCGAGAACATTGGCCCCGCCGGGCACCTGGCCGGCGGGCGTGACGTAGGTGTAGTCCTGGAGCGTGAACGCGACCGGGTCCTGGATCGGGGCGAGTCCGGCGTCGCGCATGAGCGTGTCGCAGTCCGCGATCGCGTCGCCGGTCAGCCAGGACCCGACCACGGCGGCGTCCTGGTCGGACCAGTCCGCGAGGCAGTTGGGGCCCTGCGGTGTGCCCCCGAACCATCCCTCGATCCCGGCGTACCCCACCCCGCCGCCGATCAGCAGCACGGCGAGGCCGATGCTGAGGATCCCGCGCTTGCCGAGCCGCTTCTTTCGCCCTGTCTGCCGCTGTACCTCACCGAGGGCGCGGGGTGTCGCGGCGATCGAGTCCTGCATCGCCGACCAGGCCCCCGTGCTGATCGGAGGCAGCTCCGACTGCCGGACAGGGTTCGTCGCCCGCAGGCGTGTCATCGGGTCCGTCATCATGCCTCCTCGCTCCGTGCCGTCGTCCGCTGCGTCGTGACCGGCGTGGATGCTGCCGGGAGCGTCGCCGGTTGCTCGCTTTGCGCGAGGACCGACATCTGCTGGGCCAGGCGTTTGCGCGCCCGGTGGAGTCGCACACGCACCGCGCCGCGCGAGATGTTGAGAGCCACGGCGATCTCGTCGCGCGCGAGCTCCTCCCACGCCACCAGGCGCAAGATCTCCCGGTCGTCGTCCGGCAGGCTCGCCATCGCCCGTTCGACGTCGTCGAGGCGTGACGCACGGCGGGGCACCTCGAAGCCGCGCAGGTCCTCACGGAGCCGGTCGGCCAGCGCGATCCGGCGCCGTTCGCCGCGTTGGTGATTGGCCAGCACACCCCGGGCCACGCCGAAGAGCCACGGCCGAGCATCTTCGCCCGCAGGGACTTCGTCGAGACGACGCCACGCGATGAGGAACGTCTCGGCGACGACGTCTGCCGCGTCCTCCGGCACCGCGAGCCGGCGCACCGCGTAGGCGAGCAACAGCAAGTGCGTAGCCCCGAAGATCGACGCGAACCTCTCGTCCGCCGTCTCCGGCTCCTGCTGCGGCGGCTGCCGACCCATCGATGGCCCTCCCTGGCTTCCCGTGTCACCTCTACATGTCCGGCGACCCGCGAAGCGTTACAGGTGAGCGATCCATGATCCGAACCCACTCGAGCGTCGGAACGCTCACGGGGAGGGTTTCGAAAGCTCCAGAACCCGATTCTGGAGCGCGTGAGAATCGGTCGTTTTCAGGGAGGGCGAGGGTGAGGGCCTCAGATGGACGCGGACAGGTGGAAGAAGTCGTCCCTCGGGGTGGCTCCAGAAGCACGGCGGCGTGGTTCCGGCGAGCGGGCTCCCTGTCGGACATTACGTCCAAAACGTCTCGGGAACACTCGAACCTATCGCCATTTCGGCACTACATCTGGGACGACACGCCGAAGTGTTCAAAATTCCGGTGTGTTGTGTTTTGCGCCGTTTGTCCGGGATGAAGCGGGTGGGGCAAACCGCTCCGCGGGGACGCGTAGATCCTCCAGGAGCCGCGCTATTCCGCCGATCCGCGGCCTGGCGTTCCGGCGGCCTTCGCAGGCATGCGGCCGCGTGTGAATGACACGGATGTCAACCACAACATGTAGTCCCCGCCGTTTTGGCGACCCTCACCGGTACCATCGGGGTAGTTCGAGGAAAAGGTCTTCGAACGCCGAAGGCCCGGTGTTGGAGCACCGGGCCTCGGGGACACCACTAGCCGAGACGTACTCGGGCGAGGATGTCGGGGTTCTGGTCGAACACCGACAGTCTCGCACGGAATCGCCGGCCCGCAGAACATGCGGTCCGGCGATTCCGTGATCGGGTGCGTCGGAGCAGGAAGGGGACACATCGTGCCCCAGGAAGTTCCTCTCTCTCAGTTCGTGAAGTACGCGTCGACGCCGCCGAACCGCCGTGGTCCGGTCGTCGGCCAGATCGTCGGAGGTGCGGGCTGGAGCCCGCGCACCGACTTCTATCTCGGGATGCGTCATGCTCTCGTGAGCGATCGGCGCACGACCCGGGACGGGGCTGCTGTCGAGGCGGCCGCCGTGAACGCGAACACGCGGAAGCAGGCGCGCTACTCCGCGCTCGCCTCCGCGTGGAGCAACATCCTCGGACGGTGGGCGGCGTGCAGCTCGGTGCACGTCGAGCGCACCCGGATCGCGATCGGCGGGCTCTCGGTCCGTGTGCCGGCCCCGATCGCGGAGGAGCACGAGGACGGCACCATCGAGCTCGTGAAGGTCCATCTCGCCGAGCCGGAGCTCGATCCGACGACCATCGACATGTTCCTGCGGCTCTATCAGCGCGCGTATGCCGCCGAGTACCCCGAGGCGGGTATCACGTTCGTCGACCTCTCACGGGGCGGTCTGTGGACCAGCGAGGGTCGGGACTTGGCGGCGCTGGACTTCTGGATCGAGACCGACGCCGCCGGCCTCGCGTACGCGCTGCGCACCGCGGCCTGATCATCGACCGTGGCTGCCCCCGGCGCCTTCCTGGTGCCGGGGGCGTCCTCGTGGACGAATCCGGCGTGGCCCCTGGTGTCGCTGGGAGGATGTCGGACATGACGTCGTCTGGCAATGATCTGGAGCCGGCCGGGTACGCCGAGCTGTTGGCTGATCTGAAGGCGCGGGTGCGCGCGACGCGGTTCCGGGCGGCGCGGGCGGCGAACACGGAGGTACTGCGGCTGTACTGGTCGGTCGGACGGGACATCCTGGACCGGCAGCGCACTGCGGGCTGGGGGAGCAAGGTCGTCACGTCCTTGGCGGCGGACTTGCGGCGCGAGTTTCCGGATCAGCGCGGCTGGTCGAGGTCGAACCTGCTGTACATGCGTCGGGCGGCGGAGACCTGGCCGACCGAGGAGGAGTTCGTCCACCACGTTGGTGGACGATTGCCGTGGCGGCACGTAACGGTGCTGCTCGACCGGCTTGCCACGCGTGAGGAGCGGGACTGGTACGCCGCGCGTGCGTTGGAGGACGGGTGGTCGCGCGCGGTGCTCGAGCACCAGATCAAGGCCGACCTGCGTCGTGCGATTGGGGCGGCGCCGACGAACTTCACCGCCGCGCTTGAGGCTCCGGATTCCGAGCTGGCGCAGCAGCTGGTCAAGGACCCGTATGTGTTCGAGCACCTCGCGATGGTCGAGCGAGTGGCGGAGCGTGACGTCGAGCAGGCGCTGATGGACCGGCTGCAGGACACCATGCTCGAGCTCGGGCGCGGCATGGCGTTCGTCGGGCGTCAGGTGCGCCTGGCCGTGCCGGACGACGCGAGCGACCGTGTGGAGGAGTTCTACGTGGACCTGCTGTTCTTCCACGTCGAGCAGTTGCGCTACGTGGTGGTCGAGCTGAAGATCGGGCAGTTCGAGCCCGGCCACGTCGGCCAGCTCGGCACGTACGTCGCGATCGTCGACGATCAGCTGCGCCGGGCGGAGATCCACGCACCGACGATCGGGATCCTGCTGTGCACGGGCAAGGCCGGTCCCACGGTGCGGTACGCGCTGGCCAGCACAAGCGCGCCCGTTGCCGTGGCGGACTACCAAGGTCTGCCGCCCGACGCCCGCGGCGTGCTGCCCAGCGCCGCCGAGCTCGAGGCCGTTATCGAGGACGAGCTCGACCACCGGCCGTGACTCAGGAACCCCTCCTGACCAGCCAGAACGCCTGACCGATAATGGTCGCTATGTCCGATGGTCCCACCGACGGTGCGAGTTCGCCTGGCCGGCGAGCAGCACCAGCGCGGGGCCCTCGCCTCGCACCTGGTACGCGATCGTGGCGGAGTCCTCGGCGATCGCGAACGGCACGGGCTCCACCCTAGGCGCGGCCACCGGGTACGCCGCGACCGCCTGCCTGCGTCCTGCGAGCCCCGCTGACCCCACCGGGCTAGGCTCACGGCCGACCCGGTCCGCACGACGAGGCGAGGCAGCGATGAGCGGTACCGACGTGGGCGCCGGTCTGATGATCGTGCTGCTCGGGCTCGCGGTGACGGTGGTGGCGGTGGTCGTGGTGGCCCTCTGCCTCCGGGCGCGGCCGCACTGGTCCGTGTGGGTGCTGAGCGCCGTCGCCCTGGCGGTCGTCGTCGCCGCGCTCTGGGCCGCCGTCGCGCCTGCCGTGACGGTGGACGGCGTCACCTGCACGGGGAGCGCCGCGGACCGGTTGGTCGGTGCCTCCACGCCGGACGACCCGTTCCCCGAGGAGTGCCTCGAGGAGGCGCGCGTCCAGGTGGTCGGGTGGCTGTTCCTCGTCGCGGTCGTGCTGCTCGTCTGGGCCGTGGCGATGGCGCGGGCGTTGGGCGCGCGGCGGCCGGGCACGCGCGAGGACGCCGCGGCGGCCGCCTAGGTGTGATGTCCAGGGAGGTTGGTCAGCCGGGTGATCGGTGGCTGGCCGCCGATGGCGGAGTGGGCTCGATGGTGATTGTAGAAGTGGAGCCATCCGGGCAGGGCAGCGTTGCGCTGGCTGGTTGAGTCGTAGAAGCGGGCGTAGGCCCATCCGTCAGCCAGGGTCCGGTGGAATCGCTCGATCTTGCCGTTCGTCTGCGGGCGGTAGGGGCGGGTGCGCTTGTGCACGATTCCGAGGTCCGTGCATGCGTGGGCCCAGGCGTGGGACTTGTAGGCGGCGCCGTTGTCGGACAGGACTCGCTCGATGGTGATGCCGTGATCGGCGAACCAGGTCTGGGCGCGTTGCAGGACGCCGATCGCGGTCGGGGCCTTCTCGTCGGCGTGGATCTCGGCGTAGGCGACACGGGAGTGGTCGTCGATCACGGTGTGCACGAATGCGGTGCCGACCAGCGGTCCCCGCACGCGACCCTTGCGGCGTTCGGTCACGGTCGCGGCACGGTTGCGGTCGCCCTGCGACTTGCCGACATACCGCCACCCGCCGCCGTCGGGGATGTTGCCGAACTTGGTCACGTCCACATGGATCAACGATCCGGGGTGATCGTGCTCGTAGCGGCGCAACGGTTCTCCGGTGACCCGGTCGATGCGCCAGAGCCGGTTGATCCGGCAGCGCACGAGGACGGCATGCACGGTCGCGGCCGGGATGCCGAGCCGGCCAGCGATCTGAACCGGGCCGAGCCGGTGGCGCCAACGCAGTCGCACGATCGCCTTGACGACCGGCTGCGGAGTGCGGGTCGGGCTGTGGTGCGGGCGCGAGCTGCGGTCGGCCATGCCGGCCGTGCCCTCGGCCCGGTATCGATCGGCCCATTTCTTCGCAGTGCGCGGCGAGACCATGAACATCTTCGCCGCGGCGGCGTGGGTCCAGCCCGACTCGACGATCAGCAGCGCCAGACGCAGCCGCGTCTTCGGAGTCAGCAGGGCGTTAGCGTGGGACACGAAGGCCTCCGGTGGGTGGAAGTGGTTCCTCGACAGCTCCACTTCACAACCGGAGGCCTTCGTCTGTCAGACAGGCTCACCGGATCCGAACGGGACAACGTCCCTGGACATCACACCTAGGCTGCCGTCGCGGTCCTGCGGTCGAGACGAGCGGCGACGGACGCCGCGGCGACGGCCAGCGCCGTGGTCGCCGTCGACACGACGATCACGCCGGACCAGCC
Organism: Promicromonospora sp. Marseille-Q5078; assembly: GCF_050315395.1. Classification (NCBI taxonomy): domain Bacteria; kingdom Bacillati; phylum Actinomycetota; class Actinomycetes; order Micrococcales; family Promicromonosporaceae; genus Promicromonospora; species Promicromonospora sp. Marseille-Q5078. Next base: position 4,469,770 of record NZ_JBNPQG010000001.1, on the reverse strand, counting down.
GGCGTCCTCCCAGACGTGCGTCGTGACGGCGCCCATGACGGCGCTGCCCACGTAGTAGGCGAACAGGTACGCGCTGGACGCCTGCGCGGTGCCGCGGCCCTGGCGGTGCGCGCGGTCGACCGCCCAGCCGCTGACCAGGGAGTGGGCGCAGAAGAAGCCGACGGTGAGCACGCCGAGCCCGACCACGACGGTCGTCACGGCCGGCGGCGCGGTGAGCGCGACGCCGACCGCGAGCAGCAGCAGCCCGAGGACGACGGCGGTGCCGCGTCCGCGCCGCCGGGCGAGGAGCTGCGCCACGGACGGCGTGACGATGCCGACCGGGTACGCCAGGTACACGAGGGTCACCGCGTGGCCGAGCGAGAAGGGCGGCGCCTCGAGCCGGAACGCGACCGCGTTGTAGACGCCGACGAAGGTGCCCATGCTCGCGAAGCCGACGGCGCACAGCAGCGCGACGACGGGGTCGCGGAACGCCGACGCCGTCCCCGTGAGGACGCTCCCGAGCCGCAGCGGCCTGGGCGTGAACCGGGCGGGCCGCGGCACCAGGGCCCACAGCGCGACGGCGGCGAGGAGCGTCGTGACGCCGAGCACCTCGGTGGCCAGGGTCCACCCGCCGAGGGCGGCGAGCGGCCCGGGCACGAGCCGGCCGACGGCGCCGCCCACCGCGGTCCCCGCGATGTAGGTGGCGTTGGCGCGGGCGTGCGCGCCGGGGTGCATCTCCTCGCGCAGGTAGGCCAGCGCCACGGCGGGCAGGCCGGCCAGCGCCACCCCGGCGAGGCCGCGCAGCACCAGCAGGCTGCCCCACGTCGGGGCGAAGGCGCTCGCGAGCCCGAGCACGCCCGACGCGAGCAGCGACCAGCGCATCACCTCGACCCGCCCGAACCGGTCCGCGACCGGGCCCACGGCGAGGAGGGCGACCGCCATCGCCGCCGTCGTCACGGACAGCACCTGCGCCGACGCGCCCGCCGAGACGTCGTAGTGGGCGGCGACCTGCGGCAGCAGCGGCTGCACGTAGTAAAGCAGGGAGAAGTTCGCGAGCCCGCCGGCGGCGAGCCCCAGCAGCGTGCGGCGGTACGCCCGCGACCCGGGGCGGTGGCCCTCCACGGGCGCCGCGCCGGGACGCGGGGTCGCCTGCGGGGCGGTCGAGAGCTCGGGGGCGGCGGTCACCGGTCCACGGTGCACCCGGCCCGTCGATGCGCAAAATGATGCGGGTGCGCCATGTGATGCGAGGATCGCATCTGGACGAGTCGGGTCGGAGGGGTCGCGGATGGACGAGCAGACGCTGCGGGTGTTCCTGTCGCTGTGCGAGACGGAGAGCACCCGCGACACGGCGGCGCTGCTGCGGGTGGACCAGTCGACGGTCTCGCGCACGCTGGCGCGGCTGGAGGCGGGGCTCGGCGTCGAGCTGTTCCGCCGGCACGGGCGCCGCATCGCCCTCAACCGCGCGGGCGTCGGCTTCCGTGGCGACGCGGCGCGGGTGCTCGACGAGATCGAGGTCGCGCGCCGGCACGTGCGCCAGCAGGCGCTCGGTGCGCGGACGGTGCGGCTCGGCTTCCTGCAGTCGGTCGCGCGCTGGCTGGTGCCGCGCATCGTGACCGAGCTGCGCCGCGACGACCCCGCGCGCCGCTTCGAGCTGCGGCAGGGCTTCGCCCAGGACCTGTTCGGCTGGCTCGACGACGACGTGCTGGACCTCGCCCTGGTCACGCCCCCGCCGCCCACCCGCACCACGGGGTGGCGGCTGCTGCACGAGCAGGTGCTGTGCGTCGCCGTCCCGCCCGGGCACCGGCTGGCCGGCCGGGCGGGCGTCGAGGTCGCCGACCTGCAGGGGGAGCGGTTCGTCGCGTTCTCCCGCACCACCGAGCTGCGCGGCGTCGTCGAGGGCATGCTCGGCGCCCAAAGGGTCGAGGTGGAGGTCGCGTTCGAGTCCAGCGAGGTGGACACCATCCGGGGCCTCGTCGCCGCGGGCCTGGGCGTCGCCGTGCTGCCCCGCCCCGAGCGGCCCGACGCCGCCGATCCGGTCTACGTGCCGCTGCGCCCCCGCACGACGCGCCGGCTCGGCGTGGCCTGGCCCGACCGGTCGCGCGTCCCGGCGCCGGCCCGGGTCCTGACCGGGTCGTGACCGGGTCGTGACCGGCTCCTGACCCGGCCTGAGCGGGTAGGTTCGCGGACGTGACTCCCGAAGCGCTGACGCCGGAGGCCGTGGCGGCCCTGCAGCGTCGGACGTTGATCACCGTCGTCGCGAGCCAGGTGCTCGGCGGCGCGGGCCTCGCCGCCGGCGTCACGGTCGGCGCGCTCCTCGCGCAGCAGATGCTCGGCAGCGACGGGCTCGCCGGGCTGCCCACGGCCCTGTTCACGCTCGGGTCGGCGCTCGCGGCGTTCCTCGTCGGGCGCATCACGCAGCGGGCCGGCCGCCGGGTCGGCCTGGGGCTGGGCTTCGCCGCGGGCGGCCTGGGCGCGGTCGGGGTGGTGGTGGCCGCCGCGCTCGACGTCGTGCCGCTGCTGCTCGTGTCGCTGTTCGTCTACGGCGCCGGGACGTCGACCAACCTGCAGGCCCGGTACGCCGGCACCGACCTGGCGGCGCCCGACCGGCGGGCCACCGCGGTGAGCGTCGCGATGGTCTCGACGACCCTCGGCGCCGTCGCGGGCCCCAACCTCGTGGAGCCGCTGGGCGGCCTCGCGACGTCGCTCGGGCTCCCGGCGCTGGCCGGGCCGTTCCTGCTCGCGGCCGTCGCCTTCCTCGCGGCCGGGGCCACGCTGTTCGGGTTCCTGCGGCCCGACCCGTTCCTCGTCGCGCAGGAGCTCGCGCGGGCCGACGAGGCGGCGTCGCCCGCACCGGTGCCCGACGACGCCCCCGGCGGGCGGCGCGCGGTGCCCACGGGCGTGGTCGTCGGCGCGACGGTGATGGTGCTGACGCAGGTCGCGATGGTCGCGATCATGACGATGACGCCGGTGCACATGCGCGGCCACGGCCACGACCTGGGCGACGTCGGCCTCGTCATCGGGATCCACGTGGCCGCGATGTTCCTGCCGTCGCTCGTCACGGGCGTGCTCGTGGACCGGGTGGGGCGCGTGCCGATGGCCATGGCCGCCGGCGTCACGCTGCTGCTCGCGGGCATCACCGGCGCGGCCGCGCCGGGGGACTCGATGGGGCTGCTCGTGCTGTCGCTCGCGCTGCTCGGCCTGGGGTGGAACTTCGGGCTGATCGCCGGGACGGCGCTCGTCGTGGACTCGACCACCCCCGCCACGCGCGCCCGCACGCAGGGCACCGTCGACGTCCTCATCGCGCTCGCCGGGGCGGGCGGGGGCGCGATGTCGGGCATCGTGATGGCGGGATCGAGCTACGCGACGCTCGCCCTCGGGGGCGGGGTGCTGTCGCTGCTGCTCATCCCGGTGCTGTTCCTCACGCGGGCGGGGCGGCCGGCGGCGGCCTGACGCGCGCGCCGGGGTGTGCCGGGGTCAGGACTCCGGCTCGACCGGCCCGTCCTCGCCCGCGACCAGCTCGCCGCAGCTCGCCTCCTGCGCCGTGACGACCACCGGGTCGTCGGGGCCGACGTCGTGCGCGACGGTCGACTCCTCGCCGTTCGACGCCGTCATCGCGCCGTCGTCCAGGTCGACGAACGTGCGCGTCACCGTGAACGACGTGCCGTCGGCCGAGGTGGCGTTCAGCCCGGCGAGGCGGAGCTTCCCGTCCACCTCGGTGCAGCCGACGCCCGTGCCGTTGCCGGTGAAGCCCTTGTCGAAGGTGTACCCGTCGCCCGCGAGGTTCTGGGTCGCGGCGATGTCGCAGTCGGCCACGGAGAAGAGCAGCACCTCGCGGCCGGTGTCGACCAGCGCGACCGGGGCGGTGCCGTCGCCCGCCGCCACGACGTTCACGACGGCGGACGCGCGCTGCGGGCTCGCCGAGTCGATCGGGACGGAGAACGTGGCGCCCGACGCCGTGGTGAGGCCGAAGCGGCGGTCGGCGCCACCGGTGAGCCACGCCGTGTCGGGCTCGCCGTCGCCGTCGACGTCCACCACCTCGTGGGTGTCCGCGCCCTCCGGCGTGCCGTCGTCGGTGGCGTCGCAGCCGGCCGCGCCGGTCGTGCTCGGCGAGGGTTCCGCCGCGTCGTCTTGCGACTCCGTGGCCGTGGGGGACGACGTGGCGGGGGACGACGCGGTGGCGGACGGCGCGGCGGCGGGCGCGCCGCCGCCGTCGTCGCTCCGCACGACGAGCCAGACGACGACGGCCACGACCACCACGGCCACGAGGACGACCACCCGCCAGGTCCACGGGTGGCGGACGGGGCCGGTGGGGTCGGTGGGTTCGGGGGAGTCGCTCATGTTCCCCAGGCAATCACTCTCAGGCGGGGTCGTGCACCCCGTGGAGCCGGGCGTGCAGCGAGCGGATCTCGTCGGCGAGCTCCAGGGCGGGGCCGCGCGTGGGCACGCCGGGCGCGACCTCGCCCACCGGCAGCGGGCTGACCGGCCCGGGGGCGACGCCCCACTCCTGCAGCCACGCGCCGAGCTGCGCGGTGCTCGCGGCGTACACGATCGGGCCGAGGCCCACCCAGGCGTGCGCCGCGCTGCACATCGGGCAGTGCTCGCCGGAGGTGTACGCGGTCGCCCCGCGCCGCTCCTCGGGGGAGAGGTGCTCGGCGGCCCAGCGGGCGATCTCGAGCTCGGGGTGGCGGGTCTGGTCGCCGCCCCGGACGCGGTTGCGGTCCTCGAACAGCACCGTGCCGCCGGCGTCGACGAGGAGGGAGCCGAACGGCTCGTCCCCGTCGTCGAGCGCCTCGCGGGCGAGGTCCACGCACCGGCGCAGGTGCGGCAGGTCGTCGGCGGTCACCGGGGTCGGGCTCGGGTATCCCATGACGCCATCCTCACCCCGCGGGCGCCGGGTCTGCTTCTCGTCGCACCCGACCCTCACGACCGGCGCCGCAGCGCCGGGTCCTCCTCGTTCGCCTCGAGCGCGGCGATGAGCGTGCGCGCGTCGTGCGGCCCGCGGTGCCGGACGCCGTCGAGGAAGAACGTGGGCGTGCCGCGCGCGCCCGACGCGGCGGCGCTCGCCTCGTCGGCGCGGACGCGGGCGTGCACGGCCTCGTCCGCCATGTCGGCGTCGAACCGCTCGAGGTCGAGGCCGATCCGGGCGGCGTGCTCGCGCAGGTCGTCGGGCTCCAGCCGGGACTGGTGGCTGAACAGCTGGTCGTGCATCTCCCAGAACTGCCCCTGCCGCTCCGCGGCCTCGGCGGCGACGGCCGCGAGGTACGCGTGGGGGTGCACGTCCTCCAGCGGCAGGTGCCGCACGACGTACCGCACGCGGTCGCCGAAGTGCGCGCGCAGCTCGGCGCCCATGCCGGTGGCGCGGGCGCAGAACGGGCACTCGAAGTCGAGGTACTCGACCACGGTGTGCGCGGCGTCCTCGTCGCCCTTCGCGTGGTCGCGGCCGGTCTCGACGACGGGCGTGAGGGTGACGGGCAGGTCGGCGCTGGCCTCGCCGTACCGCACCCGCGCGACGGTGAAGATCGTCCAGCCGAGCAGGGTGGACAGCACCATCGCGATGAGGATCCCGACGGTCGCGGCCTGCCCCGCGGGGGTGCCGTCGAACGCGAGGTCCACGACCAGCAGCGACACCGTGAACCCGATGCCGGAGAGGGCCGCGCCCCCCAGGACGCTGCCGGGGCCCACGCCGTCGGGCAGCGTGCCCAGGCGGGCGCGGACCGCGCCCCACGTGCCGAGGCCGATGCCGACGAGCTTGCCCACGACGAGACCCGCCACGACGCCCCAGGTGATGACGGAGCCGAGGGCCGCGGCGAGGGCGCCGCCGCGCAGGTCGATCCCCGCGTTGGCGAGCGCGAACAGCGGCACGACGACGAGCGACACGGGCGCGCGCAGCGCCTCGTGCAGCCGGTGGTTCACGGAGATGGACCGCGCGAGGCCGACCTGCACGCTGCGGGCGACGCTCGCGTTCGGCGACTGCCAGTAGTCGCGGAACAGGGTCTTGGCCTCGAGCACGTCGTCGCGCCGCGTGGCGAGCGCGGGCACGAGCAGCCCGGCGAGCATTCCCGCGATCGACGGGTGCACCCCTGCCTGCACGGTGGCCCCCCACAGCACCACGACCACCAGCACGTACGGGGCGCTGCGCCACTCGCGCATGCGCCCCAGCAGCCACAGCACGCCCAGGCAGGCCGCGGCGACGACGAGCGGCGCGATCCGCACGTCCTCGGAGTAGACGACGCCGATGATGCCGACGGCGAGGAAGTCGTCCACCACGGACAGGGTGAGCAGGAAGACGCGCAGCTGGCTCGACATCGTGGGCCCGACGAGCGCGAGCACGCCGAGCAGGAACGCGGTGTCGGTGCCGACGACGACGCCCCAGCCGTGCGGGTCGGCGTGCCCGGCGACGGCGAGGAAGACCAGCGCGGGGACGACGACGCCGAGGGTGCCCGCGACCAGCGGGACGAGGCGCGAGCTGCGCTGCCGCAGCGAGCCGATCGCCAGCTCCTGGCGCACCTCGAGCCCGACCACGAAGAAGAACAGCACCATGAGGCCGTCGTTGACCCAGTGGTGCAGGTCCATGTCGAAGCGCAGGTCGCCGACGTCCACGTGGATCGGCAGCTCCCACAGCCGCTCGTACCAGCCGGACAGCGGCGAGTTCGCCCACACGAGCGCCAGCAGCGTCACGCCGACGAGCAGCAGCGCCGCACCGGACTCGGTGCGCAGCCGTTCCCTCAGCGCGCGTACCGGCATAGGTCGTCTCCCGTCCGTGGGTGGGTGCGGGTCGGCCAGGTCAGCCAGGAGCCTACGTCTCCGCAGGCCGCCGGTCTCGGGATCGGCCCCGGGCCCGCGCGGGGAGAACAGCGTCCACGCGGTCCGTGTTCCCGGCGGTGGTCGGGAATCACGGGCGCCTCCGGCGGGTTAGGGATGAGGGTAGTTGAGAATTGTTCTCAACACCGGAGGAGGGAACGTCTGATGGCAACCCGCACCGACCTGCGCCCGGTGGTCAAGCTTCGCTCGACGGCGGGCACCGGCTTCACGTACGTCACCCGCAAGAACCGTCGCAACGACCCGGACCGCGTCGTGCTGCGCAAGTACGACCCCGTCGTCCGGCGGCACGTCGACTTCCGCGAGGAGCGCTGACGACCACGACCCTGGTGACAGAGAGGAACCGCACCATGAAGCAGAGCATCCACCCCACCTACGGCCCCGTCGTCTTCCGCGACACCAGCGTCGGCACCGCGTTCCTCACGCGCTCCACGCTGGCGGGGGAGACCGCCTCCGGGCCGGGCCGGCCCACCCGCACCGTCGAGTGGGAGGGCGGCCGCACCTACCCGGTGATCGACGTCGAGATCTCGAGCGCCAGCCACCCGTTCTGGACCGGGGCCTCGCGCGTGGTCGACACCGCCGGCCGCGTCGAGAAGTTCCGCCGCCGCTACGGGCAGAGCGCCCGCTAACCCCGTCCGCGTCGGGTCTGGCGTCCGGCGACGCCCTCCTGCTATGTTCCACGTATTAGATATACCTAAACGATGGAGCATGGATTCATGGAACCGCGCACCGCCGCGACGCTGGACCCGCGCGTGCTGGACGACGTCACCGCCCGCGTCGCCGACGCCTTCGACGCAGCCACGGCCGAGGTCTTCGCCGCGGCGCTCCGCCGCACGCTGCGGGACGCCGTGGCGCTCGAGCCGGACGGCACGGCGTTCGTCCTCACGGGGGACATCCCCGCGATGTGGCTCCGCGACTCCGCGGCCCAGATGCGCCCGTACCTCGCGCTCCTCGGCCTCGACGCCGGGCTCGGGGACGTCGCGGCCGCCCTGGTGCGCCGGCAGAGCCGCCAGATCCTCCAGGACCCGTACGCCAACGCCTTCAACCGGGGGCCGGACGGGGCCGGCCACCAGGCCGACCGCACGGCGATGGCGCCGGGCGTCTGGGAGCGGAAGTACGAGGTCGACTCGCTCGCCTTCCCGCTCCAGCTCGCGCACCAGGTGTGGCTCGGCACCGGGCGCACCGACCACCTCGACGAGGCGTTCCGCAGTGCCGCGGAGCTGGTCATCGCCACCCTCCGCACCGAGCAGGACCACGACGCGCGGTCCGACTACCGGTTCCAGCGGGACGACTGCCCGCCCACCGACACGCTCGTGCGCGACGGCCAGGGCTCGCCCGTCGCCGTCACCGGCATGACCTGGAGCGCCTTCCGTCCCAGCGACGACGCGTGCGTCCACCACTACAACGTGCCCGGCAACCTGTTCGCCGCCGCGTCGCTGCGCGGCCTGGCCGAGCTCGCCAGCGGGCCGCTGGACGACCCGGACCTCGCCGCGCGGGCCGCGGCGCTCGCGACCGAGCTCGACGAGGCGACCCGGCGGCACGGCGTCGTGGAGCACCCCGAGCACGGGCCGATCCTCGCCTACGAGGTCGACGGCCTCGGCCACCGGCTGCTCATGGACGACTCGAACATGCCGAGCCTGCTCTCGCTGCCGCTCACCGGAGGCATCGCCCCCGACGACCCGCTCTACCTCGCGACGCGGCGCTTCATCCTCAGCGACGACAACCCCACCTTCGTGCGCGGCGCCACCGGCGACGGCCTCGGCAGCCCGCACACGCCGCCGCGCTACGTCTGGCCGATCTCCGCCGCCGTCCGGGGCCTGACCTCGACGGACCCGGCGGAGAAGCGCGCGCTCGTCGCGTCGATGCTCGCCACCAACGCGGCGCGCGGGCGGATGTGCGAGTCGTACGACGTCGACGACCCGGAGCGGTTCACGCGGAAGTGGTTCAGCTGGGCCGACTCGATGTTCTGCGAGCTCGTGCTCGACGTCGTCGGCCACCGGGTCCCCGGGACGGCGACCGCAAGGTTTACGCACGCCGCATAGGAGCGGTTCGTGCGGATCGGCAAAGGAGGCGATCAGCACCATGACAGTCACGACAGCGGCAACGGCGCCGCTCGGGCGTGAGGAGGCGGCACCGCCGCCCTCCCCGCCCGGACGACGCCGGCCCTCACGCCAGTGGCGGATCCAGGAACGGTGGGGCTGGCTCTTCGTGGCCCTCCCCATGCTCCTGTTCGCCGTCTTCGTGGTGGTCCCGGCGGGCATGGCGCTCGTCATGAGCTTCACGAGCTACTCGGTCATCGGCGACTCGGAGTGGCTCGGCGTCGACAACTACCGCCGGCTCTTCCTCGACCCGTACTTCGCGATCGCGCTGCGGAACACGGCGTACTACACGCTGCTGTTCGTCCCGCTGGGCATCCTCGTCGCGCTCGCGACGGCCCTGCTGCTCAACCGCCGCGTGCGGGTCGCGTCGCTGTTCCGCACGTTCTTCTACGTGCCCGTGGTCTCCTCGACCGTCGCGACCGCGACCATCTGGTACTGGCTGCTCAACCCGCAGTTCGGGATGATCAACGTCGCCCTCGGCTGGTTCGGGATCGACGGGCCCGCCTGGCTGTACGACTCGGTCTGGGCGATGCCGGCGATCGTCATCATGAGCGTCTGGGCGGGCTTCGGCACCAACATGATGATCTACCTCGGCGGCCTGCAGGGGATCCCGCCGCAGCTCTACGAGGCGGCGCGCATCGACGGCGCGGGCTGGTGGCAGCAGCTGCGCTACGTCGTCATGCCGAGCCTGTCGCGCACCACGTTCCTCGTCTCGACGCTGCTCGTGATCGGCGCGTTCCAGGTGTTCGACCAGGCCTACGTGCTCACCAAGGGCGGCCCGGGCAACTCGACGATCACGCTCGTCTACTACATCTACACGCAGGGCTTCGGGAACCTCGAGATGGGCTACGCGTCGGCGATCTCGTTCGTCCTCTTCGCGATCATCGCGGTCTTCGCCGTCATCAACGCCCGGGTCACGGGAAGGGACAACTCATGAGCGCGCAGACCGCCTCCGCCGGGTCCCCCGCGTCGCTCGCCGGCGCGGCCGTGCTGACCGGGCCCGCCGCCGGCGGGTACGTCGAGCCGCACACGAAGCACCGGACCCCCGCCCAGCGCGTCGGCGCCGTCGCCTGGTGGGTCGCCGTCGTCGTCGTCGCGATCCTCACCGTCTTCCCGCTGCTCTGGACGCTGGTGACGTCGCTCAAGCCGGCCGGGGACATCCTCTCGGGCGCGACCGACCTGATCCCGAAGACCGTCACCCTCGAGAACTACGAGCGGGTGATGACCGAGGTGCCGTTCGCGCGGTACTTCTGGAACTCGATGGTCCTGGCCGTCGGGGGCGTCGTGCTGAACCTCTTCTTCGGCTCCCTCGCGGGGTACGCGTTCGCGAAGCTGAAGTTCCGTGGCCGGCGCGCGCTGTTCGTGACCCTCCTGGGCTCGCTGATGGTGCCCGGCATCGTGACCATGGTGCCGTCGTTCCTCGTGCTGCGGGCCATCCCCTTCGCGGGCGGGAACAACGTCGTCGGCCAGGGCGGCGTCGGCCTGCTCAACACCTACTGGGCGATCATCCTGCCCGGGGCCGCCGGCGCGTTCGCCGTGTTCTTCATGCGGCAGTTCTTCTCGTCCATCCCCGACGAGCTGGGCGAGGCCGCGCGCATCGACGGCGCCTCGGAGTTCCGGATCTTCGCGCAGGTCTACCTGCCGCTGGCCAAGGCGGGCGCGGCCGTCCTCGCGATCCTCACCTTCCAGGCGGGCTGGAACAGCTTCATGTGGCCGCTCATCGTGCTCAACGTCCAGGAGATGTGGACCGTCCAGGTGGGCCTCGCGTCGTTCGTCACCGACTACGCGACCGACTACGGCCCGCTCATGGCGGGCACCGTCATCACCAGCCTGCCGGTGCTGCTGCTCTTCGTCCTCGCCCAGCGCTACATCATCGAGGGGGTCTCCCATGTCAACGCCCGTTAGCCGCCGCGCGATCCTGCGGGCGCTCGGCGTGGGCGCCGGCGCCGCCGTCCTGGCGTCCTGCGCGGCGCCGAACCAGCCTCGGTACACGGACGCCGGCGCCCGCCGGCTGACCATGTGGGGCAGCTGGTCCGGCGACCAGGCCACCCAGATCCAGACGCAGCTCGAGGCGTTCAACGCCGCCCAGGGCGAGTACGCGTTCCACTACGTGCCGCAGGGCGTGCTCGAGGAGAAGATGCTCACCGGCATCGCGTCGGGCAACGTGCCCGACCTGGTGCTGTGGGACCGGTGGCAGACGGCCAAGTACGGGCGTCGCGGCGCGCTGCAGGGGATCGACTCCTGGGCGGCGCGCGACGGCGTCGACCTGGCGTCGTTCTACGCGGAGTCGGTGCGGGAGATGAGCGTCGGCGACGAGACGTTCGGGCTGCCGCTCCTGGTGGACACGCGAGCGCTGTTCTACAACAAGGCGCACCTCGACGAGGCGGGGATCCGCCCGCCGACGACGTGGGCCGAGCTGGCTGACGCCGCGGAGGCCCTGACGGTCCGCGAGGGCGGGCAGCTCAAGCGCGCCGGGTTCGAGATCCAGGACGTGGGCCTCTTCAGCATGTGGCTCAAGCAGGCCGGCGGGGAGCTGCTCGACCCCACCGAGCGGTTCACGGCGTTCGACTCCCCGCAGGGCCTGGAGGTGCTCGACTTCTGGGACGACCTGCTGCACCAGCGCAAGGTGTACGAGCTGGGGTTCTCCGACGGCATCGACGCGTTCGCGCAGGGTGCCGTGTCCATCAAGTACGACGGGCCGTGGAACTTCCCCACCTGGGACGCCGTCGACGGGCTCGAGTACGGCGTCGTGCCCGCCGTCGTCGGGCCGCGCGGCGACTCCGGCGCCTCGATGGGCGGCTTCGGGCTCGTGATCCCCACCGACGCCCCGTGCCCCGAGGGCGCGTGGGAGCTCATGAAGTGGTGGGCGGCGGACCAGGAGAACAGCCTCGCGTTCGCCGAGATCAGCAAGAACATCCCGGCGAACGTCGAGGCGTCGCGCCGGGCCGTGGGCAGCGTCGACCGGCGCTTCGCCCCCATGGTCGACACGATCGAGGTCGCCTCGATCCGTCCGCCCGTGCCCGGCTACTCGGACGTCGAGGGCCTCGCACTCATCCCCGCCCTGCAGCAGGTGATGTCGGGGGCCCTCAGCGGGCCCGCGGCGCTCGCCGACGCCAGCGCCCAGGGCGACCGCATCCTGGAGGCCAACCGATGACCACGACCGTCCCCGCCGCCGGGCGCCTGCTGACCTGGGCGGACCGCGCCGACGTCGCGCAGCACAGCCTGGACCTGCTCTACGGCGCCGCGCAGCCGCAGCTCCTGCACAACGGGCATCCCGCCGCCGACGACGGCACGTTCAACTACTGGTGGCTCGCGCACGTGATCGACTGCCGCCTCGACGCCGCCCTCCGGACGGGCGACGAGGCGTGGCTCGACGCGGCCCGGGCGACGGCGGCGAACATTCGCCGGCGCAACGACGGCAGCCTGTTCAACGACTACTTCGACGACATGCTCTGGTACGCGCTCGCCCTCCTGCGGCTGGCCGACGCGACGCCGGACGACGTCGAGCGTGCCGCCGTCGAACGGGACGTCGTGGCCCTGTGGGAGCACGTCGTCACCCTCGGCTGGAACGACCTGCACGGGCCGTCCCTGTCGTGGCGCAAGCAGCAGCCCGACTACAAGAACACCCCCGCGAACGGGCCGCTGGCGATCCTCGGGGCGCGGCTCGGACGCCGCACCGGCGACGAGGCCTACCTCGACCGCGCGCTCCGGACCGTCGCCTGGCTGGAGGAGCACCTGGTCGGGCCCGACGGGTTCGTCGAGGACGGCCTCGGCCGCGAGGGCGGGGACGCCGTCGACACGCACTGGCAGTTCACCTACAACCAGGGCTTGTACATCGGGGCGTGCGTCGAGCTGTACAAGTCCACGGGTGACGCCGTCTGGCTCGACAAGGCCGAGCGCACGGCGCTCACCTCGGTGCGGCGGCTCGCGACGGACGGCGTCTTCCACCGCGAGGGCGCGCTCGTCGACGACGACGTCCCCGACGCCGCGGGCGGGGACGTCGGGCTGTTCAAGGGGGTCTGGTACCGGTACGCCGCGCAGCTCCTCGACGAGCGTCCCGTCGCCGAGGTGCTCGACCTCGTGCGGGCCAGCACCGACGCCCTGTGGGCGCACGGGCTCGTGCCGTTCGACGACGCCGCGCCGTCGGGCGGGGCGCCGCGGGCCGCCGTCGACGCGCTGCGCGAGGCAGGCGTCGTGCTGCGGCCCGGCGACGACTGGGCGCTGCCCGCGCCGACCCAGGTCGGCTACTCCACCGTGCTGAGCGCGATCATGGCGCTCGAGGTCCGGGCGCTGCTGGAGTGAGCGCCCTCTCGCCGAGGTAGTTCGAATCTCCGCGAGGTAGTTCAATCCACCGCGAGGTAGTTCGGGATGGGGCGAGGTGGTGCGGGATGTCTCGTCGCGAGGCGCGCCATCCGGTCGCTCGTTCCTCGCGACCTCCCGCCAGGCCCGACCAGCCTCGCGACGAGACATCCCGCACCACCTCGCGGCCTTCGTCTCGCGCACACCTTCGGCAGGGTCCGACTACCTCGCGGGAGCTCGGACTACCTCGCGGGAGCTCGGACTACCTCGCGGGAGTCCGGACTACTTCGCCGGGGCGGTGGAGCCGCCCTCGACGATCCGGACGGGCACGGTGTCCTGCGCGACGTCGCCGCGCTCCTCGACCTGTCGGGCGATGAGCTCGAAGGCGCGGGTGCCGATGGCGCGCTGGTCCTGCTCCACGTGGGTGAACGGGGTGGCGGCGTCGACGAACTCCGGGGGTGCGTCGAAACAGATGATCGAGAGGTCGCCGGGCACGGACCGGCCGATCCGCTGCGCGGCCTGGAGCACGAGGCGCGCGGAGTGGTACTCCGTCACGACGCACCCGGTCAGCTCGGGGCGGGCCTCGAGGAACGCGACGAGCCGGTCGACGTCGTCCTCGGGGGTGGTCGCCGACCCGGGCACCACCGACCGCACGTCGGAGTACACCTGGCCCTCCTCGAGGCGGACCTGGTGGGCGGCGTGGGCCGCGACGACGCCGCGGCGGCGCTCCTCGAGGGACGAGACGGAACTGGGGGACTCGACGAGCGCGATCCCGGTGTGCCCGAGGTCGAACAGGTACTCGGCCGCGATCCGGCCGCCGTTGACGTTGTCGGAGGTCACCGTGCTGACGGGCACGCCCTTGAGGGTGCGGTCGACGATGACGATCGGGAAGCTGCGGCCGACGAGCGCCGCGACGGCCTGGGGGATGAACTGCGAGGACGACGGCAGCAGCACGAGCCCGTCGATCCCGCGCGCCAGCTGGTCCTCGATGAGTCGTTCCTCGAGCTCCGAGTCGCCCCGCGAGGTGGCCACGACGACGTGCGCCCGGTGGGCGGACGCCTCGAGGATGCCGCCGAGCAGGTGCGAGCCGAAGGCGTCGTCGAAGCCCGGCACGATGTACCCGACGAGGGGGAGGCCGTTCGCGGGGGCCTTCCGGTCGTCGTCCGGGGCGGTGGAGACGACGACCGTCCCGATCCGCGGGCGGCGCGTCACGAAGCCCTCGTCCCGCAGCATGTCGAGGGCGCGCTTGATCGTGATCGCGCTGACGGCGAACTCCTCGACGAGCTCAGCCTGCGACGGCAGCTTGTCGCCGACCGCCAGCGTCCCGTCGACGATGCGGGCGCGCAGCGCCTCGTGCACCTGGGCGTACAGCGCCTCGGTCAAGCCAGCTCCCTCATCGGGCCGAATGAATATGGTCCTGCTCCAGGACCATTGTGGGCCACCGGGGCCCGACCGTCTGTGGTCACGCCAGTACCCGTACCGCCCTGATACGTTTCAATCGCCCAGGACGACGGGCGCCAGATGTTCCCTATGGCGGGTTCGTCCCGCGAGGAGGCGCGACGATGCGCATCGAACGGCTCGTGGCCGAGTACGACGCTCCGGACCTGGGGATCGGCACCGCCGCGCCCCGGCTGTCCTGGACGCGCAGCGGAGGAGACGGCGAGCAGCAGGCGTTCGCGCTGCGGCTGCGGGCCGCGGACGGCGACGTCGAGCTGGCCGGCGGGACGGGACCCGAGCAGGTGTTCGTCGCCTGGCCGTTCCGGGAGCTGCGCTCGCGGGAACGGGTCGAGGTCCAGGTCCGGGTCGAGGCGGGCGGTGAGTGGACGCCGTGGAGCGAGCCGCTCGCGATCGAGGCCGGGCTGCTGGCGCCCGAGGACGTCCGGGCGCGGTTCATCAGCCCGCGGGACGTGGGCGGCCTCGACGGGGGCGCGGTGGTGCTGGCGCGGGACCTCGAGCTGGACGGCCCCGTGGCCGACGCGCGCCTCTACGTCACGGCGCACGGCGTCTACGACGCGTGGATCGGTGACCGGCGGGTGGGCGACCACCGGCTCGATCCGGGCTGGACGACGTACGACGCGCGCCTGCGCTACCAGACCTTCGACGTCACGGAGCACCTGCAGGCGCCCGGCGGGGACCGGATCGCGGTGGGTCTCGGCAACGGCTGGTACCGCGGGCAGCTCACGTGGAACCTGCAGCGCGACTCGTACGGCGACCGCCTGGGGCTCCTCGCCCAGCTCGAGATCACCTACGCGGACGGCCGCCGGCAGACGGTGGTCACCGACGAGCGGTGGTGGGCCGGGACGACCGGCGTGCTCGCCGACGACCTGTACGACGGCCAGGCCACGGACCTGCGGGTGCCGCTCGCGCCCGCCGCCGTCGCGGACGGCCCGGTCGACGTGCTGGAGGCGGACCTCGGCCGGCTGGTCGCGCCGACGGGACCGCCGGTGCGCGAGGTCGCGACCGTCCCGGCGCGCGAGGTGCTCACCTCGCCGGGCGGCGCGCAGATCGTGGACTTCGGCCAGAACGTGGTCGGCTGGGTGCGCCTGCGCGTGGCCGGGGAGCGCGGGGCCACGGTCACCGTGCGGCACGCGGAGGTGCTCGACGACGGCGAGCTGGGCGTGCGCCCCCTGCGGGCGGCGAAGGCGACGGACACCTACGTCCTCGCCGGCGGGGAGCAGGTGCTCGAGCCGGGGTACACGTTCCACGGCTTCCGGTACGCGGAGGTCACGGGCGCCGAGGTGCGCGCCCAGGACGCGGAGGCGGTGGTGGTCAGCTCCGACCTGCGCCGCACGGGCTGGTTCGAGTGCTCGGAGCCGGACGTCAACCGGCTGCACGAGAACGTCGTGTGGGGCATGCGGGGCAACTTCGTCGACGTGCCCACGGACTGCCCGCAGCGCGACGAGCGGCTCGGGTGGACGGGCGACATCCAGGTGTTCGCGCCGACGGCCAGCTTCCTGTTCGACGTCGGCGGCTTCCTCGGTTCGTGGCTGGAGGACCTCGCGGCGGACCAGCACGCCGACGGCGGCGTGCCCATGGTCGTGCCGGACGTGGTGCACGAGAACGTCAGCGGGCCGCGCCCCGGGGACGAGGGGCAGTCGCCGGGGGCGGGGCGGGCCGACGCGGCCGTGCACGTGCCGTGGACGCTGTACGAGCGGTACGGCGACGTCGGCGCGCTGGCGCGCCAGTACGACTCGATGCGCGCCTGGGTGGACAAGGAGCACGCCCTGGCTGGCGACTCCCTGCTCTGGGACACGGGCTTCCAGTTCGGCGACTGGCTGGACCCGGACGCGCCGCCGCACGACGCGGCCGCCGCGAAGGCCGACCCGGCGGTGGTCGCCACGGCGTACCTGGCGCGCAGCGCCCACCTGCTGGCGCGCACGGCCGAGGTGCTCGGGCACGAGGCCGACGCCCAGCGGTACGGGCAGCTGGCGGACGACGTCGCGCGCGCCTTCCGCGCCGCGTACGTGGGCGAGGACGGCACGGTCCGCAGCGACTGCCAGACGGTGTACGCGCTCGCCATCGTGTGGGACCTGCTGGCGACCGACGCCCAGCGGCGCGGCGCGGGGGACCGGCTGGCCACGCTGGTCCGTGAGGCGGACTTCCACGTCAGCACGGGTTTCCTCGGCACCCCGGTGATCCTGGACGCGCTGTGCGAGGCGGGGTACCCCGAGCTGGCGCACGCGATGCTGCTGACCCGCACCAACCCCTCGTGGCTCTACCCCGTGAGCATGGGCGCCACGACGATCTGGGAGCGGTGGGACTCGATGCTGCCGGACGGGTCGGTCAACCCCGGCGAGATGACGTCGTTCAACCACTACGCCTACGGCGCCGTCGCCGACTGGCTGCACCGCCGCGTGGCCGGCCTGGCGCCGGCCGCGCCCGGCTACCGGGAGGTCGCCGTGCGCCCGCTCGTGACCGGTCAGCTCGACCGTGCGGAGGCGGCTCTCGAGAGCCCGTACGGCCCGGTCCGGGTCTCGTGGCGCCTGACGGGGGAGCGGTTCGAGCTGGAGCTCGACGTGCCGCCGGGGGTCACGGCGCACCTCGACCTGCCGCTGGACGAGCCCGCCCGCTCGGTCGGGCCCGGCCGGCACCAGGTGGCCGGGGACTGGGTGCCGGTGGGCAGCGCGCTCCCGGCACGGTGACGACGCCGCGGGGCCGGACGTGCCAGGGTGGAGCCCATGGCACCCAGGATCGCGACGAACACCCGCGTCGAGCGTGACGAGCTGCTGGACTTCCTGCGTTCGCGGAAGCACGGCGTGCTGGTCACGACGCGCGGCGACGGCTCTCCCCAGCTCAGCCCGGTCACCTACGGGGTGGACGCCGAGGGGCGGGTCGTCGTCTCCACCTACCCGGACCGCGCCAAGGCGGCGAACCTGCGCCGCCGCCCGCAGGCCTCGTTCCTGGCGCTCGGCGACGACTTCGACGACGCCTGGGTGCAGGTCGACGGCACCGCCGAGGTGCTGGACGTCCCCGACTCCGTCGAGCCGCTGGTCGACTACTACCGGGTGGCCGCCGGCAAGGAGCACCCGGACTGGGACGAGTACCGCGAGGCGATGGTGCGGCAGGGCAAGTCGCTCGTGCGCGTCACGATCGAGCGCTGGGGTCCGGTCGCCACCGGCGGGTTTCCCCCGCGGCTCGCGCAGGACTGACAGGATCGGCCGCACGACGACGAGAGAAGGTGGACGATGGCGATCACCCTGTGCGTGCTGCTGTGGGCGGCCGACGGCGAGACGGAGACCCTCGAGGAGTACGAGACGGACGTGCTGGCGCTGGTGCCGCGGCACGGCGGGCGGGTGCTGCAGCGCGTGACCAACGTGGCGCACACCGACGACGCGGCCCACGGCGCGGTCCAGCCGACGGAGGTGCAGCTCATCGAGATGCCCGACGAGGACGCGCTCGCCGCCTACCTGGCGGACCCCGAGCGCGCGGCGCGGCTCGACGTGCGCGAGCGCGCGATCGCCCGGACCGAGATCCTGCGCGTGCAGCCGGTCGGGCCGGGTGGTGCCTGACCCGTGCGCTGGCTGCCCGACCCGGTCTGGCCGGTGCTGGTGCTGGCACTGATCACCGCCGTCGACGGCCTGATGTGCGTGCGGCCGGTGGCGTTCATCGCGCAGTGCTTCCGCGACGTGCGCTTCCCGGAGCGCTGGTGGTGGGTGGTCCCGTGGGTCAAGGCCGCCGCCGTCGTGGGGCTCGTGGCCGGGATCTGGGTGCCGGTGCTGGGGACGGTCACGTCGGCGGCGCTCGTCGCCTACTTCGTGGTCGCGCTGACGTTCCACGTGCGCGCCCGGGACCTCGGCCGCAACTTCTGGGTCAACGCGATAGGCATGTTCCTGATCTGCGTGTTCGTGCTCTGGTGGTCGTTCCTGCGCTGACCGGCGTCATGGACCTCACACGGGTCACCGAGGAGCCGCACAGGCCGGGATGGTGACGTGAGCGCATGAAGCGTAGGAACCTCACGTCCCAGCCCGGCCGCTCCCGGGCCGGCCTCCGTCTCTCGTCCCGGCCGAGGCCGCTCGTCGCGGGGGCGGGCGCCCTGGCGCTCGTCGGCACGCTCGCCGCCTGCGACGCGACCGCCTCCGCGGACGACGCCGGTGACTTCTTCGACACGAGCTCCGTCCACACCGTCGCCGTCGACTACGACGAGGACGACTACCAGGAGATGCTCGACACGTACGCCGACACCGGCGACAAGGACTGGATCAGCGCCACCGTCACCATCGACGGCGAGGAGTACGACGACGTCGGGCTGCGGCTCAAGGGCAACTCCAGCCTGCGCGGGCTCGGCGGCGACGGCGGCGCGCAGCAGCAGGACGACGCGCAGCAGGACGACGCCCAGCAGCAGGCGCCCGGCGTCGACGAGGGCGACGGCACGGCGTCGGCGGACGACCCGGCGGGGCTGCCGTGGCTGATCCGCCTGGACAAGTACGTGGACGGCCAGGAGCACGACGGCCGCGCGGACTTCGTGGTGCGCGGCAACAACACCGAGTCGTCGCTCAACGAGGCGGTGGCGCTCAAGGTGCTGGAGCTGGCGGACGTGCCGGCCGAGCAGGCGTCGTACGCGCGGTTCAGCGTGAACGGCAGCGACGAGCGGCTGCGGCTCGTCCTCGACCTGCCGGACGACGACCTGTGGAACGAGGACAACTACCCCGACGGCGGCATCACCTACAAGGCGGACGCCGAGGGCGACTGGGGGGTCAAGGACGACGCGGCGGCGTACGCCGAGTCGTTCGAGGCCCAGTACGACAGCTCCGGGTCGACGGACGACGACGCGGCGTACGAGCCGCTCGCGACGTTCCTCGAGTTCGTCAACAACTCCTCGGACGAGGAGTTCGCCGCGAACCTCGGCGAGCACCTCGACGTCGACTCGTTCGCGAACTACCTCGCGGTCCAGGACCTGGTGGCGAACTCCGACGACATCGACGGCGCCGGGAACAACGCCTACCTGCACGACGACCCGGGCAGCGGCCTGATGGAGGTCGTCGCCTGGGACCAGAACCTGTCGTACGGCGGGATGGGCGGCATGGGCGGACCCGGCGGCCAGGACGGCCCCGGCGGGCAGGCGGGCGAGCGCCCCGACGACGGCCAGATGCCTGACGGCGGCAAGATGCCCGAGGGGATGGAGCACCCGGACGGCGCTGGTCAGGGTGCCGGACAGGGCGGCGGCCCCGGGGGAGGCGGCGGCCTCGGCGGGCAGGAGAACCCGCTGGTGACGCGGTTCCTGGAGAACGACGACTTCAAGGCCGCCTACGAGTCCGCCGTCGAGGACCTCACCACGTCGATCTACGACAGCGGCGACGCCCAGGACTACCTGGACTCGCTGACCTCGACGCTCTCCGACGAGGCGTCCGACCTCGTGGACGCCGACACGCTCGAGAGCGAGTCGCAGTCGATCTCCGACCTGCTCACCGGGGACGCCGTGGAGAGCGGCCAGGGCAACCAGACGGACGGCCAGGCCGACGGCCAGACCGAGAAGGACGGTCAGGGCGCCGCGGCGTCCTGATCCGCCCGGCCCCCGATCCCGGCCCGATCCCGGCTCCCGATCCCTGCGCGCTCAGGCGCCCGCGAGCCGGCGGACGGCGCCGAGCACGTCCACGTCGTCGTGCGGCTCGGTGTCCAGGGCGCGGTGGATCGTCATGCCCTCGATGAACGCGTCGAGGACGCGGCACGTGGCGGGGTCGAAGTGGTGGCCCAGCGCGTCGCGGCTGCGGCGCATCCAGGCGTTCGTCAGGGGGCGGAACGCGGGGTCGCGGGCGGCGAGCGTGTAGAGCTCGTGCGAGAGGACGAGGTCGCGCTGGGTGGCGAACACGTCGAGCGTGATGAGGCGGACGACGGCGTGCACGGCGGCCTCGCGCGTCGGGGCGTCGACCATGCGGCGCTCGAACTGCGCCGCCGCCTGCTCCGCGAACCGCCCGAACGCCTCGCGCAGCAGCTCGTCCATGCCTGCGAAGTGGTAGGTCATGGAGCCGAGGGGCACGTCCGCGGCCTCGGCGACGCGGCGGTGCGTGGTGCCCGCGACCCCGTGCTCGGCGACGACGTCGAGGCAGGCGTCGACGATGCGGTCGCGGCGCTCGGGGTCGTGCCGCCGTCGTCGGGCGGCGGGGGAGCGGGCCGGGGTCGCGTGGGTCATGACCCCATGATCGCGCCCGCCGGCTGCGGCTCGGTCCGGGCGGCGCGGCGCCCGGAGAGCACGCCCGCGGCGGCGACCACGACCAGGCCGGCCAGGGGGACGACGAGCAGGCCGACCCGCAGGCTCGTGGCGTCGGCGACGAGGCCGACCACCGGCGGGGACAGCAGGAAGCCGAGGCGCATGAGCCACGACACGACCGTGAGCCCGGTCCCCGCCCGCAGGCCCGGGAGCTCGTCGGCCTCGTGCATGGCGGCCGGCACGAGGGTGGCCACGCCGAAGCCGGCGCACGCGAAGCCGGCGATGGTGCCCGGCACGGACGGGAACGCGAGCGCGAGGCCCGTGCCGACCGCGACGAGCAGCCCGCCCGCCCGCGCCACGGCGCGCTGGCCGAACCGGTCGACGAACCGGTCGCCGAGCATCCGCCCGACGAACTGCGCCCCGACGAGGGCGACGTAGCCGGTGGCCGCGACGGCGGCCGCAGCGCCCAGCGAGCCCGACAGGTACACGGCGGCCCACGAGCTGCCGGCGTCCTCGACGAGCGTGCCGCCGACGGCGACGAGCACGAGCGCCGCGAGCACCAGCGCGGTGCGGCCGCGCCCCGTGCCCGCCGTCCCCGCCTCGGCGGCGGTCGCGGCCGAGCCGTCGTCGGTGGCGCCGTCGAGCCCGGGCAGGCAGAAGCGCAGCGCCACGAGCGCGACGGCCGAGAACACGACCGCCGACACGCCCAGGTGCCAGCCCCGCGGGACGTCGAGGGCGATCGCAGCCGCGGCCATCGAGCCCCCGAGCACCGCGCCGATCGACCACACCGCGTGGAACGAGTTGAGGATCGAGCGCCCGTAACGGCGCTGGACCCGCAGGCCGTGCGCGTTCTGGGCGACGTCGGTGCACGCGTCCATCGCCCCGCCGGCGAACAGCGCCGCGACGAGGATGCCGAGGCTCGGCGAGAGGCCGGCGGCCAGGACGCCGAGGCTCGTGAGGATCGTCCCGGCCACGGCCACCCGCGCGGAGCCGAACCGCCGGACCAGGACCCCCGCGGCGAGGCCCGCCGCGATCGCGCCGGCCGGGAACGCGGCCACCGCCAGCCCGTAGGTGGCGTTGCTGATCCCCAGGTCGGCCTTGATCTCCGGGTAGCGCGGGATGAGGTTGGCGAACAGCGCGCCGTTGGTGAGGAAGAGGGCCGCCACGGCCGCGCGGGCGCGGCGGTCGGCCGCGGTGGGGCGGGGGGCGGTGCGATCCATGTGTACGAGCGTACACAGCGCCGCCCGGTCCGCCTACCAGGCGGTAGGAGATGGCTCCGGCATCTCGCGGCCGGGCACGGTCAGCCCGTCCACGAAGCAGTAGCCCCAGTACTCGCCGGGCTCGATCGACCGCATCACGGGGTGCCCGGTCGCGTGGAAGTGCGCCGTGGCGTGCCTCGCGGGCGACGAGTCGCAGCACCCCACGTGCCCGCACTGCAGGCAGGCGCGCAGGTGCACCCACGTGCCGCCGGCGGCCACGCACTCGGGGCACTCGCCGGTCGTCTCCGGCGGGACGGGGGCGATCTGGTCCAGGTGCGTGCACGTGCTCGTCATCTCGCGTCCCCTTGCTGTCGGGTGCCGTCGCTGTGCCTGCGAGTCGACTGCGAGTCTAGGGAGGCGCGGCGAGGGTGGCGCGTTGCGCGCTGCGCCCCGGGCAACACGCGGCTAGCGTGACGACATGCCCGAAGGATCGACGCTCCCGAGCGGTTCCGACGCGGGCCGCGAGCGCACCGCGGTCATCGTCGAGGACGATCCGGACATCCGCGAGCTGCTCGAGGCCGTGCTCACGCAGGCGGGGTTCGCCACGTACACGGCCGCGGCGGGCCGGCCCGGCGTGGACCTCGTCCGCGAGGTCGACCCGCTGGTCACGACCCTCGACGTGAGCCTGCCGGACATCGACGGGTTCGAGGTGTGCCGGCGGATCCGGGCCACGTCGGACACGTACGTCGTCATGCTCACGGCGCGCACGGACGAGATCGACGCCCTGATGGGGCTGGACGCCGGCGCCGACGACTACCAGACGAAGCCGTTCCGCCCGCGCGAGCTGCGGGCGCGGATCGAGGCGATGCTCCGGCGCCCGCGGCGCGCGGACGTCGCGGCGTCGTCAGCGGCCGTCGCGCCCGAGGCGGCACCGACGCCCGCGCCCCTCGCCGCCGCTCCCGTCAGGGCGGCCGACGACGCGATCGTCGCGGACGGGCTCGTCGTCGACGTCGCGGGCCGGGTCGTCAGCGTCGACGGCGACGAGGTCCTGCTCACGCGCAGCGAGTTCGACCTCCTCGCCGCGCTCGCGGGCGCCCCGGGCCGGGTGCTGGCCAAGGAGGCGCTGGTGCGGGTCCTGTGGGGCGACGAGTACGACGCCGGGACGCCGGTGACGGACGCCGACCGGCGCAGCGTCGAGGTCCACCTCGCCAACCTCCGGCGGAAGATCGGCGACGAGCCGACGGCGCCGCGCTGGATCCGCACGGTGCGTGGCGTCGGCTACCGGTTCGACCAGCGTCCCTGAGCGAGGACCGACGCGACGAGCATCGTGGCGCTCCGCGCCTGCGCGGAGACGTCGTCCAGGTGCCGCCGAGCGCCGTCCACCCCCGCGCGGTCCAGCGACGCGAGCGCCCGGTCGGCCGCGGCCGCGAGCCCCGTGACGCCGAGCATGGTCGACGTGCAGCCGAAGGACAGCAGGGAGTCCCGCACCGCCTCGTGGTCGTCGTGGTGCAGGGCCCCCTCCAGCCCGGTGACACGGTTGGCCAGCAGCGCGACCCACGACCCGGCGAACCGGCCGACGGCGGCGCGGTCGCCGTCGAGCTCGTCCGCGAGCTCGACCCATGCGGCCTCGAGGGCGGCGGCCTCGCCCGGCTCGGGACGGCCCGGGTCGGGGGTGCTCACGCGCG
This sequence comes from Promicromonospora sp. Marseille-Q5078, assembly GCF_050315395.1. Lineage (NCBI taxonomy): Bacteria > Bacillati > Actinomycetota > Actinomycetes > Micrococcales > Promicromonosporaceae > Promicromonospora > Promicromonospora sp. Marseille-Q5078. The sequence continues at coordinate 4,446,045 of NZ_JBNPQG010000001.1, read as the reverse complement.
CAGCCCGTGCTGGCGGCGCAGGAGTCGCCGCACCATGAAGACCGTCTGCAGCACGGTGACTACGCCGAGCACCGGCCAGCCGACCGCCAGGGCGACGGACTGTGCCGCCGTCGGCAGCAGGGTCCAGGCCCAGACGATGCCGGCCAGCGCGACGAGGGCGACGAGGAGCGGGCTGAGGTACGCCCAGCCGGCACCGCGCTCCGCCTTGGCCTGCGCCGCCCAGTTGTCGGTGCGGGACCTCGACAGGAACTTCGACCAGGCCCGGACGAAGTGCCCGATCCGGATCCACATGTACAGCTCGGCGGGCACGAGCGTGGCCGCGAACAGGACGTCGCGCCAGGTGCGGTCCCGCATGGACATCGCGATGCGCACGTTGAGCAGGACGGCGACGGCCGGCGGGATCAGCCAGACCGGCGAGAACCCGAAGGCGCCGATGCTCAGGGAGCCCGCGAGGAGCAGCCCGAACAGCAGGCGGGTGGCCGCGTTGACGACCATGCCCACGTTCTCCATCCACCGCAGCCGCAGGTTGGGGTGGAGCGGCTGGCCGCGCGTGTCGCCGCGCTGCCCGGGCCACATGAGGTCGATCGCGCCGTAGTTCCACTTGACCTGCTGGCCGTCGAGCGCGCGCAGGGTGGTCATCCCGCCCACGACGGCGCGGGCGGTGGCGCTGATCTTGGTGGAGTAGCCGAGCGACTTGATCTGCAGGCTCAGCAGGGAGTCCTCGACCTCGGAGTCGCTCACCCAGGGGGCGCGCTGGTGGTGCACCAGCATGACGTCCTCGAGCGCCGACATGCGGAAGAGGGACGCCTGGCCGCCGAGGACGGCCATGTTCCGGCCGCGCATCAGGTTCTGCATGTTGAAGGCCGCGAACTGCGCGCGCTGGCCGGTCAGCAGGAACCGCTTGAGCGGGCCGCGGGGGGAGGTGTCGACGGTGTAGATCGCGGAGATGCCGCCGATGCGGGGGTCCGACTCCATCTCGGCCTCGAGCTGCTCGAGGGCGTCCTTCGCCAGGACGGTGTCGCCGTCCACGCCGAGCAGGTAGTCGGCGCCGCGCACCAACCGGTAGCCGTAGTTGAGGGCGCCGACCTTCTTGTCGGGGACCTGGCCCATGTCGTGCACGTAGACCCGGGTCGTCTGCTCGCGGCCCTTGCGGACCACGGTGTGCTCGCCGGCCAGCTTCGACGCCTTCTTGAACGTCTTGTCGCTGGTGTTGTTCACGACGACGTGGACGACGTCGGGCAGGCGCGTCTGGCGCAGCAGGCCCCGCAGGACCGCCTTGATCGTCTCCGCCTCGTTGTATGCCGGGACGATCGCGCCGATGGTGGCGCGCCGGGTCGGCTCGGCGACGACGAGCTCGGCGGGCGTGAACTCGTACCGGTCGAGCTCGGTGCCGATCGCGAGGGGCAGATCGAGCACGGGGGACGTGCTGGGCTCGGTGAGCGTGGCGGTCATGAGGGCTCCGGGTCTTCCGCGATGGGTCGTTCGGGATTCAACGACTCTCATCCTCGGGACCGATCCTGCGGGGACCGTCGGGGTCGCCGCAGGGAAGCCTCAGGATCGCCTCAAGATCGTGACGACCGTCGGCTCGCATCCGTCGACACTCACCACGCGGGCTGCGCGCCGCGCGGCACGGCTCCCGGCCCTACTCTGACCGCATGCCTGACCGTATGGCCGACCGCATACCCGAGCGCACGGCCGAGCGCACGCCCGAGACCGCCGACGACCGCCCCGTGATCCTGCTCGCCGCGCACGAGCACGCGCCCCAGGTGGAGCTGGAGTTCCGCGCACGGTACGACCGCGACTACCGGATCGAGCTGGTGGGCTCCGCCGACGCGGCGCTGGACCGGCTGCGGGGGTTGGTGGCGTCGCACGTGCAGATCGCCATGGTCGCCGCCGAGAACCGGCTGCCCGACGGCGGCGCGATCGAGCTGCTGCACCAGGTCCCCGCCGTCGTGTCGACCGCGCGGCGGGTGGCCCTGCTGCCCATGGAGGAGTACGCGGAGTCCCTCGACGCGATGCGCGCCGCCGCGCTGCGCCGCGACATGGACACGTTCGTCGGCATCCCGCGCGGCGTGCGCGACGAGGAGTTCCACATCGCCCTCGTCGAGCTGCTCTCCGAGTGGGGCTGGTCGGTGGCACGGCCCACCGTGACGTCCACCGAGATCGTCGCGCCGCGCGGGGACCGCACGGCGGCCGCGATCCGCGACCTCGTGGAGCGCCTCGGCATCCCCAACCGGGTCCTCGACCCGGACGACGACGAGGGGCGGGCGATCGTCGAGGCCGCCGGCCCCGGCGCGGAGCTCCCGGTGGTGCGGGCGATGAACGGCCGCGTCCTCGCGGGGGCCACGCCCGCCGCGTTCGCCGAGGCGATGTACGGGGGCTTCGACTCCATCCCGGAGGGCTCGGTGGCCGACGTCGTCGTCGTGGGCGCGGGGCCGGCGGGCCTCGCCGCCGCCGTGTACGCGGCGTCGGAGGGGCTGTCGACGACGGTGCTGGAGCGGGACGCCATCGGCGGCCAGGCCGGGTCGAGCTCGATGATCCGCAACTACCTCGGCTTCCCCCGCGGGATCTCCGGGATGCGGCTGGCGCAGCGCTCGCGCGTGCAGGCCGGGCGGTTCGGCGCCCGCTTCTACACCGGCCGGCCGGCGATGCGGATCGAGCGCAGCCCGGCGGGCGAGCCGGAGCACCACCACGTGCACGTCGACGGGGTGCAGCTGTGCGCCCGCACCGTCGTCCTCGCGACCGGTGTCTCGTACCGGCGGCTCGGCGTGCCCGGCATCGACGACCTCGTCGGCGCGGGCGTGCACTACGGCGCGGCGAGCTCGATGGCGCGCGAGATGCAGGACCGGGACGTCGTCGTGGTCGGCGGCGGCAACTCCGCGGGCCAGGCGGCCGTGCACCTCGCGAAGTTCGCCGGCTCCGTGACGATCCTGGTGCGGCGCGCCGGGCTCGCCGAGACGATGTCGGACTACCTGGTGCGGGAGATCGAGGCGACGCCGACCATCGCCGTGCGGTCCCGCACGGGGGTCGCCGACGGCGGGGGAGACGGCCGCCTGCAGTGGCTGGTCACGGAGGACCTGGACACCGGCGAGCGGTCCAAGACGCACGCCGACGGGCTGTTCTGCCTGCTCGGGGCCGAGCCCGACTGCGGCTGGCTGCCCGACGGCCTCGCCCTCGACGACCACGGCTTCGTGCTCACCGGCCGCGACGTGCCGCAGGAGTCCTGGGTGGACGGCCGCCCGCCCGCGAGCCTCGAGACCACGCTGCGCGGCGTGTTCGCCGTCGGCGACGTGCGCGCCGGGTCGATGAAGCGCGTCGCGTCCGCCAGCGGCGAGGGCGCGTCGGTGCTCCCGCTCGTCCACGCGCACCTCGCGTACCTGCGGGAGCAGGAGTTCGGCGCCCCGGCCTGACCGGCCGGTCGGTCGGCCAGACGGTCCCTCAGGCCGTCGCCGTCGTGATCGGCGGCGGCGTGCGCCGGTCACGCACGAGGACGACCACGATGCTCGCCGCGGCGAGGACGTACACCACGACGATGAGGAAGTAGCCCGCCGAGGCCGCCGCGCCGTCGGTGTGGTGCACCCCCGACAGGAACGTCGAGAAGTCCCACGCGGCGTGCAGGGCCATGCCCGCCACCAGTGCGCCGAACCCGCGCCGCGCGACGTAGAACCCGAACCCGCTCAGCGCCGCGAACACCACCTGCAGGACCGCGCCCGGCTCGCCCAGCAGCAGGTTGGTGAGGTGGAAGAGGCCGAACCACACGGTGGTCAGCACGGCGGCGGACGCCTCCGACCGCAGGGCGCCCCGGAGCGCCCGCAGGATGATGCCGCGGAACAGCGTGTCCTCGGTGAACCCGACCAGGAGCGCGGCCAGCAGGACCACGAGCAGGTGCCCGGCGTCGAAGGCCCCCCAGTCGACCGAGGCGAGGGTGAGCGCCACGACGAGCACCATGACGACCGGCAGCGCCCAGAGGACCCCCATGCGCAGGCGGGTCGCGTCGCGGAAGACCCCGCTCGCCGCCCAGCCGGTCCGCCACAGGACGACGCCGAGCAGGACCGCGCCGGCCGCGAGCGGCAGCACCGCCCCGAGCAGCGTGCTGCGCGTCGTGTCGAAGAGGTGGTCGTAGTCGATCCCGGACAGCCGCATGAGCCCGACGACCACGACGGCGTAGGCGACGAAGACTGCCGTCGCCGCCCGGACCGACGGCGCGGGGGCCGTCGTGCGCACCGCCGGGAGGGCCGCGCTCATGCCGTCGTCTCCGGCATCGTGTCTCCTGTCCCCGGTCCGGGCGCCCGGTCCGGACGCCCGCGAGCAATCTAGGCGCAGGTCGCGCCGCGCGCCTGGCGGACGCACAGCCCTCCGGTGGCCTGCCGAGCGCCTCCGGTGGCCTGCCGAGCGCGGGCGGGGGATCGCGGGTGGAATGGCCGTATGGCATCTGCGCAGGACGTCGCCTCCGACCTCGCACCGTGGTCCCTGCCTCCCGAGGCGGTGCTCGCCGCGCTCGACGCCGATGCCGGCGGGCTGGCGTCGTCCGACGCCGCGGCCCGGCTCGCGGAGGTGGGCCCCAACCGGCTGCCGCCGCCCGAGAAGGACCCGCTGTGGAAGCGGATCCTGGTGCACTTCGACGACGTCCTCATCTACATCCTGCTCGTCTCCGCGGTGCTCAAGGCGATCCTCGGGGACTGGGTGGACTTCACCGTCATCCTGCTGGTCGCGGTGGTCAACGCGGCGATCGGCTTCGTCCAGGAGGGTCGCGCGGAGAGCGCGTTGGACGGCATCCGCAGAATGCTGTCGGTGCACGCGGAGGCGCGCCGCGACGGCGCGTGGGCCAAGGTCGACGCGGACGACGTCGTGCCCGGCGACGTCGTGCGGGTGCGCTCCGGCGACCGCGTGCCCGCCGACGTGCGCCTGCTGCAGGCGACCAACCTGCGGGTCGAGGAGTCCGCGCTCACGGGCGAGTCGGTCGCGGCGGGCAAGTCGGCCGACGCGGTGCCCGTCGACGCGGGGGTCGGCGACCGCACCAGCATGCTGTTCTCCGGCACGCTCGTGGCCGCGGGCCAGGGGGTCGGGGTGGTCACCGCCACCGCGGAGCGCACGGAGATCGGGCGCATCCAGACGATGATCTCGGAGGTCGCGAGCCTGGAGACCCCGCTGACCAAGCAGCTCGACCGGTTCGGCAAGCTGCTCGCGGTGCTCATCCTCGGCATGGCCGTGGTGATGGTCGTCATCGGGCGGGTGGTGCACGACTTCTCCGTGCCGGAGCTGGTCTCCGCGTCCATCGGGTTCGCCGTCGCCGCCGTCCCCGAAGGCCTGCCCGCCCTGGTGACGATCACGCTCGCGCTCGGCGTGCAGCAGATGGCGCGCCGCCGCGCGATCACGCGCAAGCTCCCCGCCGTGGAGACGCTCGGCTCCGTCACGACGATCTGCTCGGACAAGACGGGCACGCTCACCAAGAACGAGATGACCGCGCGGCTGGTGCGTACCGCCGGCCGGTCGTTCGACGTCGCGGGCGCCGGCTATGCGCCCGTCGGCGAGCTCACGCTCGCGGGCGAGGGGTCGCGGCACGCCGACCTCGCCGAGGACCGCGACCTCGCCGCCGTCGTCGCCGCGATGATGCTGTGCAACGACGCGCGCGTGGTGCCGGGGGAGCCCGGCGGGCAGGGCGAGGACTGGCGGCTGGTCGGCGAGCCGACGGAGGGCGCGCTGCGCAGCCTCGGCATGAAGGCCGGCTTCGACACCGCGGGCTGGTCGCGGCAGGACCTGGTGCCGTTCGAGTCCGAGACCAAGTACATGGCCACCCTGGACCGGGACGCGGACGGAAGGGTGGTCGTGCACGTCAAGGGCGCACCGGACCGCGTGCTGGACCGCTGCACCACGCAGACGGCGCCGGACGGCACCGCGCAGCCGCTGGACCGCGCGTCCTGGGAGGCGCGGATCGACGAGATCGGCGGCCGGGGCCTGCGGGTGCTGGCCGCGGCGAGGACCCGCGCGTCGGCGGGAACCAGCGCGCTGGACGCGTCGGACGTCGACGACGGCCTCGAGCTGTGCGGCCTGGTCGGCATCGTCGACCCGCCGCGCCCCGAGGCGATCGACGCCATCGCCCAGTGCCGCGACGCGGGCATCGCCGTCACGATGATCACCGGCGACCACGCCGGCACCGCCGTGGCGATCGGCCGCGAGATGGGCATCGTCCACGACGAGGTCGGTCCCGGCGGCGCGGGCGAGGGCCCCGCCGTCCTCACCGGCGCGGAGCTGGAGGCGATGAGCACCGAGCAGCTGCGCGCCGTCGTGCAGGACGTGCACGTGTACGCCCGCACCAGCCCGGAGCACAAGATCCGCATCGTGTCGGCGCTGCAGTCGCACGGCGAGGTGGTCGCGATGACGGGCGACGGCGTCAACGACGCCCCCGCCCTCACGCAGGCCGACGTCGGCGTCGCGATGGGCATCAAGGGGACCGAGGCCACGAAGGACGCGGCCGAGGTGGTGCTCGCCGACGACAACTTCGCCACCATCGAGCGGGCCGTGGAGGAGGGGCGGCGGATCTACGACAACATCCGCAAGTCCGTGCTCTTCCTGCTGCCCACCAACGGCGCCCAGTCCCTGGTGATCCTCGTGGCCGTCCTGTTCGGCCTCACGCTGCCGCTCGCGCCGGTGCAGGTGCTGTGGATCAACATGATCACCGCCGTGACGCTCTCCCTCGGGCTGGCCTACGAGAAGGCCGAGCCCGGCATCATGTCGCGCCCGCCGCGCGACCCGAAGGCGTCGATCCTCGATGCCGCGTTCGTGCGCCGCATCCTCGTCGTGTCGCTGCTCATCGGCGGCGCCACGATGCTCGTCTTTTCCGCCGAGCGGGCGCAGGGCGCGCCCCTCGCCGAGGCGCAGACCACGGCGGTGACGATGCTGGCGCTCGGCCAGCTCGCCTACCTCTTCAACTGCCGCTTCCTGGACCGGTCGAGCCTCACGGTGGACGTGCTGCGCGGCAACCGGGTCGTCTGGATCTCTGCCGCCGCGCTCGTCGCCCTGCAGTGCGTGTTCATCTACGCGCCGTTCATGCACCCCTGGTTCGACTCCGCCCCGATCGGGTGGGAGGAGTGGGGCACGACGTTCGGCTTCGCCGTCGTCGTGTTCCTCCTGGTGGAGGGGGTCAAGGCCGTGGGGCGGGCCCGCGCGGCGCGGAGCCGCTGACGGCGAGACGTGGCCCGTCGGCGAAGGTGAGCTCGACGAGACGGCTGTCGAGCCAGTCCTCGAGCAGCACCGGCTGGGCCAGGTGCCCCGGGTTGGCGGGCTGGTTGAGGTCCGCGACGATCGCGGCGAGCACGCGCCGCCGCTCCCCGGGGTCGGTGACGGGCCGGGCGGTCGCGGCGAGGTCCGCCCGGACGCGGTGCTTGAGGTGCAGGGTCAGGTGCGGGTCGGCGACGAGGTTGACGTACCAGCTCGGCGACGGCACCGTGCCGCTGCACAGGTAGGTGCGGCCCGCGACGCGGTAGAAGAAGATCTCGATGCGTCGCGGCAGCCCGGTACGGCGGCCGGTGGTCGTGACGTCGACGGTCCGGGCGGCGGTGGAGGCGTCGGGCGTCAGCTCGATCGCGCGCCGCACGGCCTCGTCGCCCGCCGCGCCCGTCATGCCCGTCATGCCCGTCATGCCCGTCATGCCCGTCACGCTGCGGCCTCGGCCGGCAGCGCCGGCCCGAGCAGCAGCCCGCCGTCGAGGACGACGTCGGAGCCCGTCGCGAACGCGGCCTCGGGTGAGGCGAGGAAGAGGACCAGGCGCGAGACCTCGTCCGGCCGGGCGAGGCGGGGGACCGCGAAGGGCTCGGGAGAGTAGGCGTCGGAGATCGGTGCCGACCCGGGGGCGTTCGGCTCGGTGACGAGCGGCGTCTCGACCACGCCCGGGTGCACGGCGTTGACGCGGATGCCGTCGCGACCCAGCTCGAGCGCGGCCGTGCGGGTGAGCCCGCGCACGGCCCACTTGCTGGCGACGTACGCCCCGAAGGCCGCGGTGCCGCCGTAGGCCATCGTCGAGCCGATGTTGACGATCGACCCGCCGCCGGCGCGCCGCATCGACGGGGCGACGGCGCGGACGCCCAGGAACTGGCCGGTGACGTTGATGTCGAGCGCGCGCTGCCACGTGGCCGGGTCGAGCTGCTCGAGGGTCGCGGCGGGCTGTTGGACCCCGGCGTTGTTCACCAGCACGGTCACCGGGCCGAACCGCGCCTCGGCCGCCGCGACGGCGGTGGCCCACTGCTGCTCGTCGCGCACGTCGAGCAGCACGGCGACGGCGCGCTCGCCGAGGGAGTCCGCGATCTCGGCGCCCCGGCGGTCGTCGACGTCGGCCACGACGACGTTCGCCCCCTCGGCGTGGAAGGCGGCCACGTGGCTGCGGCCCATGCCGCCGCCGGCGCCGGTGATCAGCACGGTCTGGTCCTCGAATCGTCGTCCCACCGGAGTCCCTCTCGCATCGTCTAGTGGTGAGCCGAGCGACTCACCACTAGCACGGTAGGCAGGGCAGAGAGGTGAGTCAAGTGACTCACCTCGTGACCCACGGCATGATGGAGGGATGGCGACAGGAACGGGCGAGTACCACCGGCGGGTGGCCGAGCAGAAGCGCGCGGCGATCGTCGAGGCCGCGACGACGCTCTTCGTCGCCCAGGGATACGCCGGGACGTCGCTGGCCCGGGTCGCGGAGGAGGCGGGCGTGTCGCGCGCGACCCTGTTCAAGCAGTTCCCCACCAAGGGGAGCCTGTTCGAGGCGATCGTCACCGAGAACTGGGGCCTCGAGGACGACGGCGGCACCGACCCCGGCCCCGGCGACCTCGCGGCGGGCCTGCGCGAGTACGGGAGGCGGTACGCGGTCCTGATGTCGCGGCCGCAGATGGTCGGGCTGCACCGCATCGTCATCGCGGAGATGCCCCGCTTCCCGGACGTCGCGGAGGCCCAGTTCAGCCTGGGGAAGATGCCGTTCTTCGACGCCGTCGACCGCTACCTCCGGGCGGAGCACGACAACGGCACGGCGCAGGTCGACGACCCGGTGACGGCGACCACGCAGTTCCTCGGCATGATCGCCAACTTCGTGTTCTGGCCGAGGCTGCTCGTCGTCGACTGGGAGCCGACCGCCGCCGAGGTCGACCGTGCCGTCGCCGAGGCCGTCACCACGGCCGTCGCGCGCTACGGCCGGCGGTGACGGACCCCCGGGGAATAGAGGTGGCCCAGGTCACGGTTCTGAACGCCATGACCGCCCCCGCGCTCGACCTCGTCCCCCTCACCGCCGCCCGCTCGGTCAAGCTCGTCGTCGACGGCGCGGCGGCGCTCCCGACGTGGGTCGTGGAGGTGGGCGGCGACCTGTTCGTCCGGTCCGCCCCGGGGGCCAGCTGGCCCGCCGGCCTCGCCGCCGGCCGGGGCCGCGTGCGCGTGGACGGTGCGGTCGGCGCCGTCGAGCAGGCGGTCGTCCTCGGCGAGGTCGAGCCGGAGCTGCACGGCCTGCTCGACGACGCCTACCGCGCCAAGTACGGCGCCTGCGCGCCCGAGCGGGTGGCGGAGGTGGTGTCCGACGCCGCCGCGGCGACGACGTTCCGGCTGCGCTCGCGGCGGGCGTCGTGGGCCGAGCGGGTGGCGTCGGTGGTCGCCGCGGCGCGCGGCCGCCGCCGCGTCGTCGAGGGAGCGGGCGCCCCGTGCTGAACCGCCGTCTACCGTAGACCCGCAGGGTCACGGGACGGCGAGAGGATCAGGGCGTGGGGCGAGGCAACGGGCGACCGTCGATGGCACAGGTCGCCGCCCGCGCGGGCGTCTCGCTCGGCACCGTGTCGCACGTGCTCAACCACCCCGACCGGGTCACCGAGGCCACGCGGGCCCGGGTACGGGACGCGATGTCCGAGCTCGGGTTCCAGCGCAGCTCGGTGGCGCGCTCCCTCGCGGGCGGGTCGAGCGACTCGATCGGACTGGTGCTCACCGACCTCGGCAACTCCCTGTTCGTGGACCTCGCCCGCGGCGCGACCCGCGAGGCCGAGGAGTCCGGGATGCACGTGCTGCTGGCCGACGGCGACAACCACGTGGGGCGCGAGCTCACCCATCTGGCCGTGTTCGACGACCTGCGCGTGGCGGGCACGATGATCACCCTCAGCGACGAGGAGCACATGGCGGCGCTGCTCGGCGCCCGGTCCTCCGAGCGACCCCTGGTGCTGCTCAACTTCTCCGCGCCGTCGGCCTGGTACTGCAGCGTCGCGGTGGACCACCGGCGCGGCGGGTACCTCGCCACGCAGCACCTGCTCGAGCGGGGCCGCACGCGCCTGGCGTTCGTGGGCGGGCCCGGCGCGCTGCGCCCCGTGACGCAGCGCCGGGACGGCTTCCGGCTGGCGCTCGACGAGGCCGGCCTCGCACCGGTCCGCGAGCTCGCGCCGCCCGAGGGGATCAACCGCGCCGACGGCGCGTGGGCTGCGCGGGAGCTGCTCGACGACGTCCGGGCGGGCCGGGTGGACGGGATCTTCGCGGCGTCCGACCTCATGGCCGCCGGGATCCTCGAGGTGCTGCTGCGGTCCGGCGTCGCCGTCCCCGACGACGTCGCGCTCGTCGGCTACGACGACAACCTCGCCGCCCGCGACGTGCCGGTGCCGCTCACCACCGTCGCCCAGCCCGGCGCGGAGATGGGCCGCCGGGGGGCGCGCCTGGTCATCGACGAGGCGCGCTCCCCGGGCACCCACCGCCACGAGGCGGTGGTGCTTCAGCCCACGCTCGTGGTGCGCGCGTCGACCTCGGGCGACGCCGGGGCCTGAGCCGGCGCCCGCACCTCGTGCTCCCCGTGCCCGACGACGGCGGGCTCGAGCCCGGGCACGTCGACCTCGGCCGTCGCGCCCACCGGGACGGTGAACCGCACCACCAGCTCGCCGTCCGCCAGCGACCACGCGACGGCCGCCGTGCCGTACGGCGTGACGTGCCGGGCCTCGGCGTGCGTGAGCCCGCCGCCCGGACGCGGGGCGACGCGCAGGCGCCGGTAGCCCGGCTCCGCGGGCGCGAGGCCGGCGACCACGCGGTGCATCCAGTCCGCGACGGAGCCCAGTGCGTAGTGGTTGAACGACGTCATGTCGCCGGGGTTGACCGTGCCGTCCGTGAGCATGCTGTCCCAGCGCTCCCAGATGGTGGTGGCCCCCAGGTCGACCGTCGCGAGCCAGGACGGCGACGCGTGGCTGAGCAGCAGCGCGTACGCCGCGTCGAGCTGGCCCGTGCTGCTCAGCGCGTCCGTGACCAGCGGCGTCCCGGCGAACCCGGTGCCGACCGTGCACCCGCCGCCGTGCACCAGCGCGGCGAGGCGCTCGCCCGCGCGGCGGCGGGCGTCGTCGTCGGGCAGCAGGTCGAAGACGATCGACAGCGCGTGCGCGGTCTGGGTGTCGTGCGTCGGGGCTCCCGTCCCCACGTACCGCCGCTGGTACGCGGTGCGCACCTCGTCGGCCAGCCGGCCGTACCGGGCGGCGTCGTCGTCGCGACCGAGGGTGCGGGCGACGTCCGCGACCGACCGCGCCGACCGCGCGAGGTACGCCGTGGCCACGAGGTGCGGGTCGGTCTGCGCCTGCAGGGGGTCGTCGGGCGGCGCGGTCGGGTCGAGCCAGTCGCCGAGCTGCGTCCCGGTGTCCCACAGCCGGTCCGGTCCGGCGAGCCCAGCCACCTTGTCCACCCAGGCGGTGGCGCTCGCGTACTGCCGGGCTAGCAGGTCGCGGTCCGCCGAGTCGCGGTGCAGCACCTCGGGCACCAGCGTCGCCGCGTCGCCCCAGCCGGCGATGTCCTGCGTGGGCCGCCAGAACGCGCCGCCGGGGATCCACGGCACGTAGACCGGCACGGTGCCGCCGAACCGCTCCTGCTCCGACGCGAGCGACCGCAGCCAGTCCGCCAGCATGCCGTGCACGTCGTAGAGGAACGCGGCCGTCGGGGCGAACGCCTGGATGTCCCCGGTCCAGCCGAGGCGCTCGTCGCGCTGCGGGCAGTCCGTGGGGATGTCCACGAAGTTGGAGCGCAGGCTCCACACCACGTTCTCGTGCAGGCGGTCGAGCGCCGGGTCGCTGCTGGCGAACCAGCCGGTGCGGGCCATGTCGGTGTGCAGCACGCGGGAGACGACGGCGCGGCCGATCTCGGCGGCCGTGGGCTCGCCGGGCCAGCCCGAGACGTGCGCGTACCGGAAGCCGTGCACGGTGAACCGCGGCTCCCAGGTGACGGCCTCGCCGTCGAGGACGAGCTCGTCCGTCGCCGCCGCGTCGCGCAGCGTGCGCGTGTAGAGCGTGCCGTCCTGCAGCACCTCGGCGTGGCGCACCCGCACCACCGTGCCCGCGGGCGCGGCCGGCACCGCGAGGCGCAGGCGGCCGGAGTGGTTCTGGCCCAGGTCGAGCAGCCAGCCGTCCTCCCCGTCCGGGCCCGGCGCGCGCGTCACGCCGACGGGGGTCAGCTCGCCCGTGCAGCGCACCGGCGGGCCGTCGGGCGCGGCCAGCACGGACCGGTCCAGCGGGTGCACGACGACGGGCGACCAGGCCGCGTCGTCGAACCCGGGCTCCGACCAGCCGGCCGGGGCCAGGCGCGCGTCGTACGTCTCGCCGTCGTACAGCGACGCGCGCGTGAGCGGGCCGGGCGCGCTGCGCCACGACCCATCGCTGCCCACCACGACCGTGCCCGCGTCGGTGACCACCTCGAGCTGCGCGAGCACGCCCACGTGCGTCCCGTACAGGTCGCGGTGCCCGCCCTCGAAGCCGTAGCGCCCCCGGAACCAGCCGTCGGCGAGCCAGGCGCCCAGGGCGTTGTCGCCGGGGCGGACGAGGGCGGTGACGTCGTAGGTGTGCACGCGCAGCCGGTCGTCGTAGGGCGTCCAGCCGGGCACGAGCTCGTCGTCGCCCACGCGCCGGCCGTTGAGCTCCGCCTGCACGAGGCCGTGCGCGGTCAGGTGCAGGCGCGCGGACCGCACCTCGGCGCCCGGCACCGCGAAGCCGGTGCGCAGCAGCGGGGCGCGCCGCGTCTCGGCCGGCCCCTCGTCGTAGCCCGGCCCGACCAGCTCGGCCGTCCAGTCCCCGGCCGCGAGCCCGCGCTCCACGACCGCGGGCGCGCTCCAGTCGCCCCAGCCGTCGTCGTCCTCGGCGCCGCCGTCCCGGGTGCGCACGCGCACCTCGGCCCGGGCACGGGTGGGCAGCGGCGCGCCGGGCCAGGGGACGAGCACCTGGTCGGGCGACGCGACCACCGCGGCGGCGTCGTCGAGCACCGTGCCGTCGGGGGCCGTGGTGCGCCACGCGACCTCGTAGGCCGCCTGGCGGTAGGCCGGGCGCGCGTGGTCCAGGTGCCACGACAGGCGGGGCCGGTCCTCGCCGACGCCCAGGGCGGGCCGGGGGTGGTGCTCGACCCGCAGGACGGGCGCGGGGGTGGTCATCGGGCTCCTTCGGGGGCGGGGGTCGGGACGGCGGCCGGCTCGTCGTCGGCGACGCGGGGGTACCGGGAGATCCAGAGCCAGCCGATCAGGCCGCCCGCGGCGATGCACGCCGCCACGAAGACGAACAGCACGTCCGGGCTGGTGGCGAGCAGCGTGGGCGTCCACAGGGCGACGACGGCGGCGACCACGCGGGTGAACGCGATCATCACGCCCTGCGCGGTGCTGCGGTAGGTGGTGGGGATGAGCTCCTGCGCCCAGACCTTGAACATCGGCTCGCCCGCGACGGCCCCGGCGATCGAGCCGACGACGCCCATCGTCACGAGGGTCCAGACCTCGACGCCGAACGCGACGGGGACCAGGTAGCCGAGCGTGTAGAACACGGCCATGACGCCGAACCAGCGCATCCGGTTCCGTCCGTCGACGATCCGCATCAGCAGGTAGGTGGCGCCGAAGGCGATCGCGAAGGTGACGAAGCCGATCGTGGAGGCGAACCGCACGGTCGAGCCCGCGAGCTCCGTGTACATGAGCGTGGAGAACTGGCCGCCGGTGTTGGCGCCCACGTTGACCAGGGCGTAGAAGAGCGCGACGGCCACCATCGGCATGAGGTACGGGCCGCGCAGGAGCTTGGCGAGGGTGCCCCTGTCGACCGACCCGGACGTCGCCGCGGCGGGCTCGGCGTGCGCCGCCTTCCAGCGCGAGGACTCGGGCATCCCGGCCCGCAGGACCAGGACGACGAGGGCGAGCACCAGGAGCTGGCCGTACATGATCCGGCCGCCGGTCATCCCCATGTTCCCGACCGCGATGCCGAACAGCTGCGCGGCGATGATGCCCACGAGCCACAGGATGTGGGAGAAGGAGACGAGCTTGCCGCGGTGCTCGGGCGGCGCCTCTTCGGCGATCATCGCCAGGGACGCGGGCAGGTCGGCCCCGACCGCGAGCCCGAGCAGCACGATGCCGACGTAGAGCGCTCCCGTGCCGGGGGCGGCCACGAGGACGGCCGCCCCGACGGCGTACACCGCCATCGTGGCGAGGAAGACCCGCTTGCGGCCGAAGAGGTCGGCGAGACGGCCGCCGACGAGCGCGCCGACCGCGATCATGAACGTCAGGAGCGCCGAGTACTGCCCGAACTGGGCGTCGGTGATGCCCAGCGGCTCCTTGTACAGGACCAGGGCGGTGCCGGTCGTGATGATCGCACCCGCGTCGAGGTAGGACGCCATACCGGCGACCGTCGTGCGGTACCAGGTCCTGCCCGGGATGCGCCCGGGTGCTGCTGCTGAGGTCGACATCGAACCCCTCGTCTTCCGTGATCGGCGGTGATCGTTGCGCCCGCCGTCGGTCGGTCCCGCGGTTGAAGCGCTTCAAGATGAGTCGTTCCAGAGAATGCCCCGGCCGCGGTGGCCGTGTCAAACGTCGTGGCTCGGCCACGGTCGCCTCGGCGCGCGGACCTGCCCTGACGGTGCAAAGATCGGCGCGAGCGAAGACCGCCCCGCATCGGTGACGACCAGCCCGCCGCGAACTCGGGAGGACATCGAGGATGGCGCAGGAGCACACCACGACGTCCACGAGCACCACCACCAAGGTCTCGCTGCTGACGCTGACGTCGATGGTCGTCGGGTCGATGGTCGGCGCCGGCGTGTTCTCGCTGCCGCGGCGGTTCGCCCAGGAGACGGGCGTCATGGGCGCCCTCATCGCATGGGTCGTGGCCGGCGCCGGCATGCTGATGCTCGCGTTCGTCTTCCAGCGGCTCGCGATCCGCAAGCCCGACCTCGACGCCGGCGTCTACGCGTACGCCAAGGCGGGGTTCGGCGAGTACACGGCCTTCTTCTCCGCCGCCGGCTACTGGGCCAGCGCGTGCGTCGGCAACGTCACCTACTGGGTGCTCATCATGTCGACGCTGGGCGAGTGGGTCCCGGCGCTCGGCGCCGGCGACACGGTGCTCGCCCTCGCGCTCTCCACCGTCGGACTGTGGATGTTCTTCCTGCTGGTGCGGCGCGGGATCAAGGAGGCGACGGCGATCAACCGGATCGTCACCGTCGCCAAGGTGATCCCGATCATCGTCTTCGTGCTGCTCGCGCTGTTCGTCTTCGACCCGGCGGTCTTCGCGGAGAACTGGGGCGGCGCCGACTACGCAGGCTCGCTGTTCGACCAGGTGCGCGGCACGATGCTGGTGACGGTCTTCGTGTTCCTCGGCGTCGAGGGCGCGAGCGTCTACTCGCGGCACGCGAAGCGCCGCGAGGACGTCGGACGGGCCACGATCCTGGGTTTCGTGAGCGTCTTCGCCATCTTCGCCTCGGTGACGATCGTGTCCTACGGCATCATGCCGATGGCGGAGATCGCCGAGCTGCGCCAGCCGTCGATGGCGGGGGTGCTCGAGGCGGCGGTCGGGGAGTGGGGCAGCGTCTTCGTCGGCGTCGGCCTCATCGTCTCGGTGCTCGGCGCGTATCTGGCCTGGACGCTCATGGCGGCCGAGGTGCTGTTCGTCGCCGCCAAGGACCGCGACATGCCGCGCTTCCTGACCAGGCAGTCGGACCGCGACGTGCCCGTCAACGCGCTGCTGCTGAGCACGTCGCTGTCGCAGGTGGTGCTGATCCTCACGTACTTCTCCGAGGACGCGTTCGACTTCGCGCTCGACATGACCGCCGTCATGACGCTCATCCCGTTCCTGCTCGCC
Source organism: Promicromonospora sp. Marseille-Q5078 (assembly GCF_050315395.1). Taxonomy (NCBI): domain Bacteria; kingdom Bacillati; phylum Actinomycetota; class Actinomycetes; order Micrococcales; family Promicromonosporaceae; genus Promicromonospora; species Promicromonospora sp. Marseille-Q5078. The sequence continues at coordinate 4,429,987 of NZ_JBNPQG010000001.1, read as the reverse complement.
GCGCTCTACGCGGTCAAGCTGCGCGCCACCCGCGAGACGTACTCCGGCGCGCCGTCGTCGACCCTGCGCGGGGACCTGGTGATCACCGTCCTGGCGACCGCCTATACGGCGTTCCTGGTGTTCGCGGCCGGCCTGAGCCTCGTGCTGGTCTCGTTCATCTTCTACGCCCCCGCGACGGTCCTGTTCCTCATGACGCGCCGCGAGCAGGGGCGCACAGTGTTCGCCCCGGCCGAGCTGGCCCTGTTCGTGGCGGTGGTGGCTGTCGCGGTGGTGGCCGTGGTCGGGCTCGCCGCGGGGTGGATCTCGATCTAGCCCGGCCCTGGCTCGTCCCTGTTCGTCACCGCCGTCCCCGTCCGTCTGCGAAAGGTGCTTCACGATGACTGCTCCGTCCGCCCCCGCCCACGGCGTCCACTCGGAGGTAGGCCGGCTGCGCAAGGTGCTGGTGTGCTCGCCCGGGCTCGCGCACGAGCGGCTCACCCCCACCAACTCGGACGACCTGCTCTTCGACGACGTCATGTGGGTGGAGTCCGCCCAGCGCGACCACCTGGACTTCGTGAACAAGCTGACGAACCGGGGCGTGCAGGTCGTGGAGCTGCACGACCTGCTGGCGCAGACGATGGCGATCCCCGAGGCACGCGACTGGCTGCTGGACCGCAAGGTGGTGCCGAACCAGGTGGGACTCGGCCTCGTCGACGGCACGCGGGCGTACCTCGAGTCGCTCACGGAGCGTGAGCTGTCGCGCTTCCTGATCGGCGGGCTCTCGACCCACGACCTGCCCGGCGACTACCGCTCCGACTACGTGAACCTGGCCCGCGAGTCGACCGGCACGCCGGAGTACCTGCTGCCCCCGCTGCCCAACACGCTCTACACGCGCGACACCACGTGCTGGATCTACGGCGGCCTCTCCCTCAACCCGCTGTACTGGCCGGCGCGCAAGGACGAGACGCTGCTGATGAAGGCGATCTACTCCTTCCACCCGGAGTACTTGGGCTCCACCGTCTGGTGGGGCGACCCGGAGCAGGACTGGGCGCAGGCCACGATCGAGGGCGGCGACGTCATGCCGGTCGGCCACGGGACGGTGCTGGTGGGGATGAGCGAGCGGACGTCGCGGCAGGGCATCACGCAGTTCGCCCGGGCCCTGTTCGACGGCGGCGAGGTCGAGCAGGTCGTCGTCGCCGGGATGCCGCGCCTACGGGCGGCGATGCACCTGGACACCGTGTTCACGTTCGCCGACCGGGACCTCGTGACGGTGCACCCGACGATCGTCGACGGCATCCACGCGTTCACGCTGCGCCCGTCGGACAAGGCACCGGGCGTCGAGGTGACGGACGAGGGTGACACCCCGTTCGTGGACGTCGTGGCCCGGTCCCTCGGCCTGCCCCGCCTGCGCGTGGTCGAGACCGCCGGCGACGTGTACGCCTCCGAGCGGCAGCAGTGGGACTCCGGCAACAACGCCGTCGCGCTCGAGCCCGGCGTCGTCTTCACCTACGACCGCAACACCCTGACCAACGCCGCGCTGCGGCGCGCCGGCGTCGAGGTCATCACCATCGTCGGCGCCGAGCTCGGCCGCGGGCGGGGCGGCGGGCACTGCATGACCTGCCCGATCTCGCGCGACCCGGCCGACTGAGGGCGCGCGCCACCGCAGGCCCGTCACGGCGGTTCCGGCGGGACGAGCTCGCGTCCGGTGAGGTCGACGGGGTCTGCCACCGGGTCGCGCGAGACTCGGCCGGTCGGCGACGTCCAGACCAGCGTGCCGTCGGCGTCCTGCCTGGCCAGCCACTGCGTCTGGTGCTTCAGCACGTGGTGCCGGCGGCAGAGGTGGGCCAGGTTGGCGGCCGTGGTGGCCCCGCCGTCCGCCCACGCGACGGTGTGGTCGACGTCGGCGCGGGCGGCCGGGCGGGTGCAGCCCGGGAACCGGCAGGAGCCGTCGCGGGCCTGCAGGTAGGCGCGCAGCGCCGCCGGGACCGCGTATGTGCCGGGGTCGGTGGCGAGGACCTCGCCGGAGCACGGGTCCACCAGCAGCCGGCGCAGCGACGGCGCCGCGCCGGCCAGGAACACCGCGACCTCGGGGTCGATCGGCCCGTGCCCCACCAGCTCGGCCGGCGCGTCGGACCGGTCGAGCAGCGCCAGCACCGGCACGGTGACCTGCACGCGGGGCACGATCCGGCGGGCGTGGTCGGCGAGGTCCGGCACGAGCCCCGAGTCGATGCCGGTCGACGTGCCCGCGTCGTCGGGCCCGGCGAGCAGCAGCGCGCCGCAGGCGTCCGCGCGGAGCTGCGCCACGGTGCGGCGGTCGCCCCCCTCCCGGGCGGTCCGCGCCGCCGTCGTGAGGCGGTCGAGGGCCGCGTGCGCGGTCGTGGCGGGCAGGAGCGCGCTCAGCCACGCCATGCCGTCGGCGGCAGGGTCGACGAACACGCCGCGCCGCTCGACCGCCCGCCGGTGCCGCAGCGAGAAGGGCTCGGGGTGTGCGCGGTCGCGAGCGCGCCGGAGGTACGTGCGGAACTGTGGCAGGGTCGCCGTCGCGGCGCGGGGGAGCGCCTCGGCCTGCGCCGCGGCCCGAGCCTGGGCGTCGGGGATGTCGGCCAGGGTGTCGGCCATCGCGGTCGCGTGGGCGGCGCCGATCCGGCCGCGGCACAGCGCCTCGAGGGTGGCGGTACCGCTGCTCGTCAGCGTCTGCGCGGTGTCGAGGAGGTGTGCGGCCCGGTGCTCGGGGACGCGGAGCGATGTCGCCAGGTCGGCCACGAGCGCGCGCTTCGCCAGCTCGTGGCGCCGGCTCGTCCCCGCGCGCAGCACCTGGAGCTCCTCGCCGGCCAGCAGGTCGGGCTCGCACCGCACCGCCGCGCGCCGTGCCCGCTCGACGGCCAGCAGCTTCTCGCCCTCGAGGGCGTCGATCCGTGCCTGGATCCGCACCACGTCGTCGAGCGCGGCCGAGACGTCGTGCACCGTCGTGGGACCCGCCGACGAGAGCTCGGCGTCCCACGGCGTCGTGACGACGGGCAGGTCGCCGTCGTCCACCACGGTGCCGGTCTCGAACATGTGTTCGAGCCTAGCGACCGAGAAGGCCTCGCACCAGGGCCGATGCCACCCCTGTGGACGAGGCGGGCCGGGTGCTCCGCCTCGTGAGGACGGTGAGGGTCACGAGGTCGAGGCGGCCACGGGCGGCTCCGTCGTGAACAGCCCGCGGACCCTGCACGGCTTCGACACCCATGGTTTCCCCAACCTGTTCCACCTCGGGCCGATGCAGAACGCCAACGCGGTGAACTTCGTGCACATCCTCACCGAGCAGGCCGAGCACATCGCCGCCGTGATCGCGCAGGCGGCCAAGGCCGGCGCCCGGTACGTCGAGCCGACCCGCGAGGCCGAGCAGGCCTGGTGCGACACGATCGTGGACGTCGCCGTGGACAACTCCGCGTTCCTCGCCGAGTGCAGACCCGGCTACTACAACGGCGAGGGCACCCGCCGCGCGGCCCCCACGTCGTACAGCCCTGGCCCGGTCGCGTTCCACCGGCTGCTCGCCGAGTGGCGCGCCGGCGGCGGTATGGACGAGGTCCTCGTGACCTCGTGACGGCGGGAGGTCACCGGCGTGCAGCCGCTACCGTGCCGCCATGACGATCGCGCTGCTCGGCGACCACGGCGACCACACCAGCCACCGGGAGCTCGACGCCCTGGTGCCGCGACTCGCGGACGAGCTGGGCGTCGAGGCCGTGTGGGTGCCGACGGACGCTCCGTTCGACCTCGCCGCGTACGACGGCGTGTGGCTCGTCCCCGGCTCGCCGTACGCCGACGAGGGCGCCGTGCTCCGCGCGATCACCGCGGCCCGGGAGGGCGGGACCCCTTTCCTCGGCACGTGCGCCGGGATGCAGTATGCGGTCGTCGAGCTGGTGCGGAACGTCCTGGGTGACCCCGCGAGCCACGCCGAGTCCGACGGCGACCGGGAGGACAACGCCGTCGCTGCGCTCGCCTGCTCGCTGTACGGCGAGGAGCGGGTCGTGACGCCGGTGCCGGGCACGCGATTCGCGTCGTGGGTGGGCGAGCCGTTCGTCGGCATGCACTACTGCCGGTACGCGCCGACGGCGGCGGCCGTCGCCGCCCTGGAGGGGGCGGGGGTCGTCGTCGGCGCCGTCGCACCGGACGCGGGCGCGGAGGTGCTGGAGCTCACGGGCCACCCGTTCTTCGTGCTGAGCCTCTTCCAGCCGCACGTCGGGGCGTCGGCCGGGCGCCGGATCCACCCGCTGGTGCGGGCGTTCGTCGCCGCGCTCTGACGGGCCTCAGCGCCCGGCGCGGACGCCGGCGAAGTACCGGGACACGCCGACCGCGGCGAGCAGGCCGCCGGCGACCGTCGCGGCGGTGTCGAGGTTGGGCCCGAAGCGGAACCGGCCGACGCCGAGCAGCAGGCTCGCGCCCGCCACGGCGTTGATCCCGGACCACACGACGTTCTCGCCCGGCGTCGACGGGCCGACCCCGGGCGGGTCCGCGAACGGGCTGGGGAACTCCTGGCCGGACAGCCCGTGCACGCCGTGCGGGACGGCGTTGACGAGCAGGGCGGCCCCCGCGACGTGGGCGAGGACGTGCAGGGCGGGCGTGCGCCCGGGGCTCGCGGTCATGGCCGCACGCTATCGGCGCGCGGTGTCAGGGGCGGAACGCGCTCGCCACGACCTCCTTGGCCGGGCCCGTCCGGTCGAGGAAGCCGACGTCGCCGGCGAGCAGCTCCCGCGCGGCGGCGACGAGCCCCGACAGGGCGTTCCACGCGAACGTGCCGCCCACGGAGATCCGCGCGACGCCCGCCCCGGCCAGCTCCGCCGGGGTGGGCCCGCCGCCGAGCAGCAGCACGTTGACCGGGAGGTCGACCTCGCGGCAGACGGTCGCGACGTCTCTGAGGTCGCGCAGGCCGGGCGCGTACAGGACGTCGGCGCCGGCCTCCTGGTAAGCCTGGAGCCGCGCGATCGTGTCCGCGAGGTCGTCCCGGCCGTGCAGGTGGTTCTCGCAGCGGGCGGTGAGGACGAGGTCGCCCGCCGCCTCGGCCGCGGCGGCGACGCGCTCCACGGCGAGGGCGCGCTCGTAGATCGGGTCGTCGGCGCGCCCGGTGTGGTCCTCGATCGAGCACCCGGCCAGGCCGGTGCCGCGCGCGGCGGCGACGGTCCCGGCGACGTCGGCGGGGGCGTCGGCGAAGCCGTTCTCCAGGTCGGCGCTCACGGGCACGTCGACGGCGGCGACGAGGTCCGCGGCGTTGCCGAGCGCCTCGTCGCGGGAGACCACGCCGTCCGGCCGCCCGAGCGTGGCCGCGAACCCGCTGCTCGTCGTCGCGATCGCTTCGAAACCGAGCGTGGCGAGGATGCGCGCGGAGCCGGCGTCCCAGGCGTTCGGCATGAGCAGCGGGTCGCCCGGGCGGTGCAGGGCGAGGAAGTCGGCGGGCATGCCTCGACGGTATCGGCGCCCAACGACGCGCCCCGGCCACCGCGCCCGCGGCGTCGAGGATCGCTAGGCTCGGGCCTTGTGACCTGCCCACCAGCCCTGCGCGCCGGGGCGTCGGCATGAGCCGCGAGCGCTTCCCGCGCTGGGTCTACGAGCGCGGCACCGAGCCCGACCCGCGGTTCTCCCTCGCCAACGAGCGGACGATCCTCGCGTGGATCCGTACGGCCCTCGGCCTCATCGCGGGCGGCACGGCGCTCGAGGCGCTCGACCTGCCGATGGAGCCCCGCCTGCGGCTGGCTTCGGCGATCGTGCTGCTCGTCGCGGGCGCCGTCGTCCCCGTGGTGGCTGCGATCGAGTGGGCACGCACCGAGCGGGCCATGCGGGAGCACGGCCCGCTGCCGGGCGCTCTCACCGGGTTCTTCCTGGTGGTGACGGTCAGCGTCGTGGGCGTCCTGGTGCTGCTGGCTCTGCTGCTGGACCAGGGCTGACGGTCGGCGCGGCATGACGGACCAGCCGACCCCGCCGCTCGTCGGGCCCGAGCGGGACCGCGGGCTCCAGGCTGAGCGCACGGCGCTGGCATGGCGGCGCACCCTGCTGTCGTTCACCGCCGCGTGCGGGGTGGCCTGGCAGGTGCTCCCGACCGTCGACGGGCCGTCGACGCTGGCGTTCGCCGCCGCGGTCGCGCTCGTCCTCACCCCGCCGCTGTGGTGGTTCGCCAAGCGGCACGCCCGGCACACCCACCATCACCTGTCCCGCGACGAGCCTCGGCTGCGGCACGGGCGGCGGATCGCCACCATCTGCGGAGGCACCTGCCTGCTCGGGGTGGCGGGCCTGGCGCTGGTCATCGTCTTCTGATCTCAACCGGCGGGGATCACTCAAGGACCGGGAGGAAGAACAGTCCTGCGATCCTCCCGCTCGGCGCCCACGCGGTGCGGCACGTCAGGGCGCCCGCCTCGAACCTCAGGCGCACCTCCACCACGACGTTCGAGTCCACCACCAGGGATGTCTCCTCGCCGAAGTCCTCGAACGCGCCGACGGACCGGACCAGGTCCTCCCACACCTGCTCGAGCCGTTCCGCGGGCAGCGCCGTCGCCAGGGGATCGTCGAAGTCGTCGCGGGCGGCGTCGAACCTGCCCTGATCCAGGTGACTCACGAGCAGGTGCACGCGCTCCGGCGCCGAGGCCATCAGTGCGGTGGTCATGTCCACTCCCTTTGTCGTCTTCTTCTTGGTGCCGTATCGCCGGAAGGCGGCCTGCCTGCTCAGGCCGAGGCCTGCCCCGATGCCGGCCCAGGTCTCACCCTGGGCGCGCGCGAGGTCCACCTCGGACTGGACGGACAGGGTGACCAGCTCGCGAAGGTGTTCCAGGGCGACGACCCGGCCCACCGAGCCCGCGGCGCTCGCGCGCACCGCTGCCACCTCTCGCTCGAGCTCGTCTGCCATGGCCACGTGTAAACGATATGTTTACATCAGGTGATCGGTCAACGGGCAGACCGCTACCGCCGTCTGGTTCACTGACGCCCGTGTTCGTCGTCGTCGGCCTGTTCAGGCTCTGTGTCGCGCTGTTCGCGATCGTCGGTACCCGCGACATCTGGCGGGACGGGAACGTCGACGGGCTGGTCTACTTCACCAACCTCACGGGGTTCCTCGTGGTCGCGGTGTTCACCTGGGCCGGGGGCGCGTCGCTGCTCCGGCGGCGGCAGCCGCCCGCGTGGGCCAAGGGCGTGGTGACGCTCGCCGCGTCCATCACGGGACTGGTCGCGTGGCTCGTGCTCGCGCCGGAGGCGGCCGACGCCCCGACGGTCTTCCTCGGGTTGACCGACGGGCAGATCGAGCACCGGGCGGTGCCCCTCGCCGTCGTCGCCGACTTCCTGCTGTTCGATGCGCACCGCCGGATGCGGCTGCGCGACGCCGGGCTGTGGATGCTGTTCCCGGTGCTGTACTTCGGGTTCGTGCTGCTGCGCGGCTGGCTCAGCCCCGGCAGCGAGTACCCGTACGGGTTCGTCGACCTCGACGCACTGGGCTGGGGCGGGCTCGGGCTCAACCTGGTGGTCTACGGCGGCGCGTTCTACGTGCTCGGGCTCGTCATCGTCGGCCTGGACCGGGCGCTGCCAACCCTCTTCACGCCGAACAGGCGGTTGGTCGCGGAATGAGCGCATCCGGGCGCCGATACCGCGACCAACCGCCTGTTCGGCGTCCTGGGTGGGGGGTCAGGGGGTGACGATGGCGAAGTCCGGGTCGCCCGGGTCGAGGACGGCGACGAGGCGACCGAGGACCCCGGCGTCGCCCGACACCTCGAGCCCGGCGGCGGCGAGGGCGTCCGGCGAGCCGGCGGCGAGCGCGGGCAGCGCCTTCCTCGTGCCGGTGATCGTCGCGTCGGCGTCGCCCTGCTGGGGCGCCGCGCTGTAGGTGAGGACGCCGTGGGCGAGCCGCAGGCGGTACCGGGTGTCGACATCCGTGAGCACGACGTCGATCGTCAGCGTCTCGTCCCACGCCCGCGGGCCGTCGACCTGGATGGCGATGGCGTCGAACAGCATCTCGGGGGAGAGGTTGGCGTAGATGTCGGGCGCGTTGGTCTCCGTCGGGGTGCCGAAGGAGCCGTCGCGCAGCTCGGTGGCGCCCGAGAGGTACACGCTGCGCCAGGTGCCGTTCTCCGACCCGTACCCGAGCTGCTCGTAGGTGTCGGCGAGCAGCTCGCGCGCGCTGGCGTGGTCCGGCTCGGCGAAGACGGCGTGGTTCGCCGCCTCGGCGGCCCAGCGGAAGTCGCCGGCCTCGAAGGCCTCGCGCGCGTTCGCGACCAGGGCGTCCACACCCCCGGCGAGCTTCGCGTAGCGCTTGGCCCGCTCGACGGGGGTGTGCTCCCACAGGTGCGCCGGGTTGCCGTCGTACCAGCCCATGTAGCGCTGGTAGATCGCCTTGACGTTGTGGCTCACCGAGCCGTAGTAGCCGCGGGCGTGCCACGCGTTCTCCAGCGCCGGCGGGAGCGTGATCTCCTCGGCGATCTCGGTGCCGACCAGCCCCTTGTTGAGCAGCCGCAGCGTCTGGTCGTGCAGGTAGGCGTAGAGGTCGCGCTGCAGCGACAGGTACTCGACGGCGCGCTCGCGGCCCCAGGTGGGCCAGTGGTGCGAGGCGAACACGACGTCGAGGTCGGCGCCGAAGAGGTCGACCGTCTCGGTGAGGTACTGCGACCACGCGTGCGGGTCGCGGACGACGGCGCCGCGCAGCGTCAGCAGGTTGTGCAGGGTGTGGGTGGCGTCCTCGGCGGCGCACAGCGCGTGGTGGTCGGGGAAGTAGATGAGCATCTCCGTCGGGGCTTCCGTCCCCGGCGCCATCTGGAAGACCATCCGCACGCCGTCGACCGTCTCCTCCTGGCCCGTCGTGGTGATGTCCACGGTGGGGGAGATCAGGGTGACGGTGCTGCCGGTCGAGGTGGTCTGGCCGAGGCCGGCGCCGACCTGGCCCTGCGGGCCACGGGCCAGCGCGGCGCCGTACATGTAGCCGGCGCGCCGGCCCATCGCGGTGCCGGCGTACACGTTCTCCGACACGGCGTGCTCGGTGAACCCCTCGGGGGCGAGGACCTGGACGCGCCCGGCGTCGACGTCCTCCTGGCTGGTGACGCCCTTGACGCCGCCGAAATGGTCCACGTGCGAGTGCGTGTAGATGACGCCGGTGACGGGGCGGTCGCCGCGGTGCTCGCGGTACAGCGCGAGAGCGGCGGCCGCGGTCTCCTGGCCGATCAGCGGGTCGAGGACGATGACGCCCGTGGTGCCCTCGATGAAGGTGACGTTGGAAAGGTCGAAGCCGCGCACCTGGTAGATGCCCTCGACCACCTCGAACAGGCCCTGCTCCGCGACGAGCTTCGACTGCCGCCACAGGCTCGGGTTCACGGTGTCCGGCGCGTCGCCGTCGAGGAACGCGTACGTGTCGTTGTCCCAGTACACCGTCCCGTCGGGTCCGGTGATGGCGTTCGGGGTGCGCTTCCCGAGCAGGCCGCGCGTCGCGTCCTCGAAGTCCTGGGTGTCGGAGAATGGCAGGCTGTTCAGCAGGGCCTGCTGCTGGCTGACGACGGTAGGGGAAGCGGGCTTGGGCGTCGTAGGCATGGCGCCACGATGGCACTGCTCGCACGACGGCGCTCGGTGAGCGTTCAGCCCTCGGCGGACGCCGCGGGCGCCCGCTTGCCCAGCTCCGCGGCGGTGAGCAGCAGCACGGCGGTGAGCAGCAGCGACGCGACCATCACGGTGACGAGCACCTCGGGCGTGTCGACGAAGCTGGTCCCGGCGATGAGCAGCGCCGCCGACAGGTTGCGCTGCGCCGTGCCGAGCGACGTCACCGACCGCTGGGCGCGGCCGGAGCCGCCGAGCAGCCAGCCGACGACCAGCAGGACGACGGTGAACAGCAGTGTGGCGACCAGCACGCCCGTGCCGACCTGGTCCCAGATGGCGGGCAGGCCCACGATCACCGCGGCGCCGATGCCGAGCGCGAGCGCCGTCGTCGAGACACGGTTGAGGATCGGGGCGAGCGTCGCGGACCCGGGGTAGCGGGCCCGGACGACGAGCGCGACCGCCAGCGGCAGCAGCATGAGCAGCAGGAGCGGGCGTGCGATGTCCCAGGCGCTCACGGTGACGCCGTCGACGAGCAGCGGCAGCACCAGCGGGACGTAGCCGACCGTGACCACCATGAGCAGCACCATGAGGCCCACCGAGTACGGCACCTCGCCGTGCGCCAGCTGGGCCAGCTTGGGCAGGAACGGCGCGCCCGCGGCGACGCCCAGCAGCAGCAGCCCGAGGGACTGGGAGTCGCTCAGGCCGAACAGCGCCGAGATGCCCCACGCCGCCGCGGGGGCGACGACGAAGCTGTGCACGAGGCCGAGCAGCACCAGCTTCACGTCCTTCAGCGGCGTGAGGATCTGCTGCACGGTGAGCGACAGGCCGAGGCCGACCATCGACGTCAGCACGAAGGTGAGGATCGCGACCTGCGCGATGCCGGTGAGGACGTCGGTCACGGGGACTCCTGATCGGTGGGTATGTCGGTGGACGGGTCGGCGGGGGAGCGCGGCCGGGCGGTGCGACGGGCCTCGGCGAGGTCGTAGGCCTCGCGCAGGGAGCCGAGCACGCCGCCGGAGTCGCCCAGGACGGAGGCCTGCAGGCGCCTGCTGACCCCGCCGGCCTCGAAGCGTCGGCGCAGGTCGTCGGGCACACCGCAGACGACGACCTCGACGCCGTGGTCGTGCCAGCGGTCGAGCAGGCGGTCGAGGGACTTGAGGAAGGTGGTGGAGGGGATGCCCGCCGAGCCGCGCAACGAGATCACCAGGGCGGCGTCGTGCGTGCCGGCCGTGTGCGGCCACTCCTCCTCGAGCCGGTTCACCTCGGCGAAGAACCCGGAGCCCACGTAGTGCAGCACCGTGGTGCGCCCGCTGGGCAGGTCGGCGGGGGCGTCCTCGACCCGGAAGTCGCCGTCGTCGGTGGGCACGAGGCTGATCAGGCGCCCGCGCTTCGCCGCCTGCACCGCGAACAGCACGATCGACAGGGCGGCGCCGAGGAAGATCGCCTGCTGCAGCGGCAGCTGCGTGGTGGCGGCGAAGGTCACGACCAGGGCGGCCGCCGACAGCCAGGACGTGCGGAACACCAGGGCGATGTCGGCCCACCGGCCCACGATCAGCTCGCCGCCGATGACGAGCAGCAGGCCGCCGATGACCGCCATCGGGATCTCGCCGGCCAGCGGGCCGAGGACGAGGACGAGGACGATCAGCCACACGCCCGCGAAGATGCCCGCCCACCGGGTCTGCGCCCCGCCGCTGGTCGCGACGCCCGTGCGGGACAGCGACCCGCCGACGGGCAGCGCGCCGAAGAAGCCGCCCGCCACGTTGGCGAGGCCCTGCGCGGTGAAGTCCTTCGAGACGTTCGTCCGCGAGCCGTCCGGGTTGGGGACGGCGGCGCCGATCCCCGCGGCCTGCGCGAGGGCGACGAGGGCGATCGCGAACGAGCCCGTGGCCAGCGCGGGGAGCGCGCCGAGGTCGGGCAGCGTGAACGGGGGCAGCGAGCGCGGGATGGCCGCGATGTCGGAGACCCGCTCGACGTCGGTGCCCAGGATCGCGACGACGACGGTCACGACGACGAGTGCCATCAGCGTGGCCGTCTTGCGCAGCCGGGGCACGAGGTGCAGCACCGCCCAGACGACGACGGTCGCGGCCGCGACCAGCACGGTCGCGAGGTCCCAGTCGCCCACGTGCACCAGGGCCTCGACGAGCTTGCCCACCGTGTTGTGGGACTCGGGCACGTACCCGGTGGCGTCCTTCACGACGCCGGCCACGATCTGCACCGCGATCCCCGCGGTGAACCCGGTCATCACCGCTGTCGAGACGAACGACATGACCGAGCCGAGCTTGAGGACCCCGAGCAGGGCCATCCACAGCCCGACCATGACCGTCATCGTCGCGACGGCGCCCAGGTCGCCGGGGTCGAGGCCGGCGTCCGACAGCACGCTGTGCGCCGTGAACGCGATCGCGCTGGTCAGCGTGGTCACCATGAGCACGGTGCGGGAGAAGATCGACCCGATCACCGTCGGCACGGCCCCCGACCACAGGCCCAACGGCGCCGCGAAGCCGCCGACCGTCGCGTAGGCCATGCCTTCGGGGATGGAGAACAGCCCCGTGACGAAGCCGGAGACGACGTCGCGCGGGGAGGGCTTCGACATGCGCACCCCAGCACAGTGCCGCACCGGGTGCGGGGCCGCGACCTGGGGCGACGTGTCCTCCGGTCCCTCTCGCCGCGCCGAAGCCCGTGATCTCTGCCACTCTCGGAACCGGTGCCCAGGGCGGCGACGATCCGCGAACGGGCCGATTGCCAAGGTGTGGGAGGCACTGATGGTCGATCGTCGCGGGCGGTCGGGACATGACGCTCGCCGCCCGGTCGTCGCGGCGGCGATGGCGGGAGTCCTGGCGCTGGGCGGAGCGGTCGTGGCCGTCGCGACGCCCGTGACGCCCGCCCGCGAGGCGGCCGCGGCCCCGGCGAGGAGCGCACCGCTGGCTGCGGCGCCGGGGAACCCCGGGACGCCGAGCGAGCCGGAGGTCCTGTACACCGAGGACTTCGAGAACACCCCGGACGGGTCGAACACGCTGCTCAGCGACTACACGGGCGCGACCGGCGTCACCTACACCGGCGACCCGGTGTGGGTGAGCCGTCCGGGCTGCAACGGGTTCGTCGTCGACTGGACGAGCACACGCAACGCCCAGGACTGCACCGCCGTGGCCAACGCTCCGCGCTGGTTCGGGAGCATGGCCGCGATCGCCCACGCCTTGGGCGAGCACGCCGGGAACGATCCCGAGACGAACGGCGTCGCCGCGTCGTACACCACCAGCGGCGGGGCGAACGATCTCGTGCAGTTCGAGACCGTCGACCCCGTCACCCTGCCGGCGGCCGACGGCCGTTTCGTCACGTTCGCGGTCGACGCCGGGGCCCAGAATTGCAACGTCTCGGCGCCTCTGCTGCGGTTCTACCTCGTCGACTCCACGGGCGCCGAGGTCCCCGTGTCGAGCTCCGCCATCAACGTGTGCACGGACCCGCGGGGGGAGACGATCTCCGACGCTCCGCTGCCGCAGGGCGGCACCGTGGCGACGCGGGTGGGGTCGTTCGTGGCGAACGGGTCGACGCTCGTCGACGGCCCGTCCCTCGGCATCCGGATGCGCAACGAGAACGGCAGCCCGAACGGCAACGACGGTGCGTACGACGTCGTCGGCGTCCTCGACGTCACGCCCCAGCTCGACAAGTCCTTCTCGCCCGCCGTCGCGCTGGTCGGCACCACGTCGACCCTCACCCTCACGGTCACGAACACCTCCGAGCTCGCCTCGAAGGACGGGTGGGCGTTCACGGACACGCTGCCCGACGGGCTCGTCGTCGCGGACACCCCCGACCTCGACAACCAGTGCACGGCCCAGGTCGACGCGTCGGCGGGCGGGTCGACGATCGCGGTGACCGGCGGCTCGCTCGCGGAGGAGGAGGTGTCCTGCACGATCAGCGTCGACGTGACGTCCGATGCTGCCGGCAGCTACACCAACGGTCCCGACGAGATCGGCGACGTGATCGGGATGAACCCGCCCGCCGACGCGACCGTGGAGTTCGTCCCCCTCGACCTCGGCGACGCCCCCGCGAGCTACGGCACCACGCTGGCCGACGACGGCGCGCGCCACGGCCTGGTGGACTACGACGCCGCGACGAACACCGCGCCCCTGATGCTCGGCGACGCGAACACCGTGGACGCCGAGGCGGACGGCACTCCCTCGGACGCCGCGGACTCCGACGACCTCGCGGGCGTCGACGACGAGGGCGCGGTCGAGGCGCCGGTGACGGTGACCTCCGGCGAGGAGACCGCCGTCCCCGTGACGGCGACCAACGACACCGCCGAGCCGGCCACCCTCGCCGCCTGGCTCGACGCCGATCGGAGCGGCACCTTTGACGACGGCGAGCTGGTCGCCACGCCGGTGCCCGCGTCGTCCGGCACGGACACCTACAACGTGACCCTGCCGGCCGCCGCCACGGGGGAGACGTTCCTGCGCCTACGCCTGTTCGCGGGCGACGTCGCCGAGCCGTCACCGACGGGCGTCGCCGTCGGGGGCGAGGTCGAGGACCACTCGGTGGTGGCCCAGGTGGATGTCGGCCCGCCGTTCGTCTGCAACGGAGACGCCTACCTGTTCCAGAGCGTGCCGAGCGAGTCGTGGGTCGGCGACCTCGTCACGGGCGAGTTCGCCCCGGAGGCCACCGACTTCTACGACTCGCACATCAACGGCATCGGTTTCAACGAGCTCGACGGATACGTCTACGGGTGGAGCAACAGCGCCAGCCCCGGGGGGACGTCGGCGCCTGCCGGGCTGGTGCGCATCGGCGCCGGCTACACCGTCGACAACCTGGGGCTGCCGGAGGGGACGAGCTCGTCGACGCTGTTCGGCGCCGGAGACGTCGACGCCGACGGCGTCTACTGGGGGGCCAATCCGACCGGCGGCCAGGGTTCGGCATGGTCCTGGGCGGCGATCGACGTCGATCCCGACTCTCCGACCTACGCGGAGACCTTGGACACCGGCACGCTCCAGCCGCCGTCCGGGCTCAGCCTCGACAACGACTGGGCGGCCAACCCCGTCGACGGGTCCCTGTACCAGGTGGCGACGGTCGTGGGCGGCACGGCGCGACACCTCGTGCGCGTCGACTACGACGGCGCCGACCTCACGGCCACCGACCTCGGGCTGCTCTCCGCCATCGCCGGCGAGACCAACCCGTTCGGCGCGGTGTACTTCGACGCGGACGGGAACCTCTACGCCGGCAACAACACGAGCGGGGCGATCTACCGCATCGACACCGCCGCCGTGTCGGCGATCTTCTTCGCTCAGGGACCGGGCGGGGTGTCCCAGAACGACGGCGCACGCTGCGCCTCGGCCCCGATCCTCGTCGACTACGGCGATGCACCTGACGCGGAGTACGGGACATCGCTGGAGGCAGACGGTGCGCGGCACGGCATCCAGGAGTACGACGAGGCCGCCGGGACCGCGCCGCTGATGCTGGGTGCCGCGGTGGACGCCGAGGACGACGGCGCGCCGGCCGATGCAGCCGACGGCGACGACGCCGCGGACCTGGCCGACGAGGACGGCGTCGCCGACGCCATCGAGCTCACCACCGGCGTCGAGGCGACGGTCACGGTCTCGGCGACGAACGACACCGACCAGGACGCGACGCTCGCGGGGTGGGTCGACCTGGACGGCAGCGGCGCGTTCGACGTCGGCGAGCGCGTCACGGTCGACGTGCCGGCCGGGTCGGGGACGACGGACCACGAGCTGACGTTCCCCGGCGCGACCGAGCCGGGTGACGCGTACGCGCGGTTCCGGCTCTTCGCCGGGACGGTCGACGATCCGTCCCCGACGGGGGCGGTCTCGAGCGGCGAGGTGGAGGACTACCCCGTCACCGTGCAGAGCGAGCCGCTGACCTGCGACGCGCTCTACGCGCTTCGGGGCACGTCCGCGCCCTACGACGTCCTCGCGGTGGACACGGCGACGGGCGAGCTCACCGCCGAGTACGAGTTCGAGGGCACCGCGGGGACCCCCAACGCGCTCGGCATCTCGGCCGACGGCCGATACGCGTTCAGCCACTTCGAGACGACGGTCTACGTGCTCGACACGCAGACCGACACCACGCAGGCGTTCACCACCGGGCAGAGCGTGTCGGCGACCCACGGCGCGGTGGACCGGGCCACCGGCGTCTACTACTACGGCAACGTCAGCGGCACCACGGCCCAGGTGTACGGCTTCGACCCTGCCACGGGGACGGACCTGGGCCAGGTCGCCGCGATCTCGGTCCCGGGCGCACCGGGGGCCAACGGGGACTGGGCGTTCGACACCGCCGGCAACCTGTACCTGTCCGCGGGAGCGGGGACCAACAACGTCTACGTGGCATCCGGACCGTTGCCGATCACCGTGCAGCCGTCGCCGGTCGCGATCACCGCGACGCTGTTGGGCGGCGTCGCGACGTCCACCCCGATCAACGGGCTCGCGGTGGACGTCCAGGGCTACATGTACCTCAGCAGCAGCACCACGCTGTACCAGGTCAACCCCAGCTCGGGATCGATCGTCGCGCAGCCGGCGTTCTCGCCGTCCGGCGTGAGCGTGGACCTCGCGTCGTGCGCCACACCCGCGACGATCGAGGTGCAGAAGGACGTGGTGGACCGTCGCAACTCCGACGACCAGTTCACGGTGTCCGTCACGGGCGGCGGCCTGGTCGACGGGCTGGGCAACACCGGCACGACGACGGGCACCGACCTCGGCGTGCAGGACGAGGAGGGCGAGGTCGGCGGCCCGGTGCTCGGCCTGGTCGGCGAGACGTACACGGTCACGGAGACCGCGGCCGGGACCGCGGACCTCGCGAACTACACCTCCACCTGGGAGTGCGTGAACCAGATCGACGACGAGGTGATCGCGTCGGGCGAGGGCATCACCGGCGAGTTCGTCATGCCCGCCGCCAGCGGTGAGGGCATCGGCGCGGCCGTGCTGTGCACGTTCACCAACGAGGACCTGCCGCAGCCGGGCCTGACGATCACCAAGACGGCGGACCCCGGCAGCGAGGTCGCGCCCGGCGACACGGTCGACTACACGGTCACGGTGGAGAACTCCGGCGAGACGCCGTACACGGCGGACGACCCGGCGACGTTCACCGACGACCTCACCGAGGTGCTGGACGACGCGGCGTACAACGACGACGCCGCGGCCGACGTCGGCGAGGCGACGTACGACGAGCCCGAGCTGTCGTGGAGCGGTGCGCTGGAGCCCGGGGACACCGCGACCCTCACCTACTCCGTGACGGTGAACGACCCGCTCACCGGCGACGGCACGCTCACCAACGCCGTCACCGGCCCTCCGGAGTCGAACTGCGCCGACGGCACGGAAGCGGACTGCTCGCCCGTGGTGCCGGTGCGGGCGCTTCAGGTCGAGAAGAGCGTCGACGCGTCGACCGAGGTGCACCCGGGGGACTCGGTCGAGTACACGGTGACGGTGACCAACACCGGTCAGGTCGAGTACACCGACGCCGACCCGGCCGTGATCACCGACGACCTCTCCGAGGTGCTGGACGACGCCACCTGGAACGACGACGCGTCGGCCGACGTCGGCACGTCGTCGTACGCCGAGCCGGAGCTGTCGTGGTCCGGCGCGCTGGCCCCGGGCGACGTCGCGACCATCACCTACTCGGTGACGGTGAACGACCCGCTGAGCGGGGACGGCGAGCTCGTCAACGCGGTCACCGGGCCGCCGGAGTCCACCTGCGTGGACGGCACGGAGGAGGGGTGCTCCATCGTGGTGCCGGTGTTCGCCCTGCAGATCAGCAAGGCCACGGACGTGGCGAGCGTCGAGCCCGGGGGCGTCGTCACCTACACGATCACGGTGGAGAACGTCGGGCAGGTGCCCGTGACCGAGGACCAGCCGGCCGTCATCATCGACGACCTGACGGAGGTGCTGGACGACGCCACGTACAACGAGGACGCGACGGCCGACGCCGGCGACATCATCGAGTTCGGCCCCCAGCTGTGGTGGACGCCCGCGGTGGACGTGGGCCAGACGGTCACGATGACCTACAGCGTCACGGTGAACGACCCGCTGACCGGCGACGGTGTGCTGACCAACAGCGTGACGGGCCCGCTGGGCGGCAACTGCGCAGACGGTACGGAGCCCGAGTGCACCACCGACGTGCCGGTCCGCGCGCTGGAGATCGTCAAGACGGCGGACCCGGCCGACGAGGTGCTGCCGGGCGGGGTGGTGACCTACACGGTGACGGTGACCAACCTGGGCCAGTACGCGTACACCGACGACGACCCGGCGACGTTCACCGACAACCTCGCCGAGGTGCTGGACGACGCGACGTGGAACGACGACGCGACGGCCGATGTCGGCGAGACGACGTACACCGCGCCGGAGCTGTCGTGGTCCGGCGCGCTTGCACCCGGCGACGTCGCAACCGTCACATACTCGGTGAGCGTGAACGACCCGTTGACCGGCGACGGCACGCTGAACAATGCCGTGGTCGGTCCACCGGAGTCGAGCTGCGTCGACGGCGCTGGGGGTGAAGAACCGGGGGAGGGCTGCTCTTCGGTGGTGCCGGTGCGCGCGCTGCACGTGGTGAAGTCGTCCGACGGCTCGGGCGAGTCGGTTCCGGGCGACGTGGTGACGTACACGATCACGGTGGAGAACACCGGCCAGGTGCCGTACACCGACGACGACCCGGCGTCGATCACCGACGACCTGAGCGAGGTGCTGGACGACGCCACGTTCGGCGAGGTGAGCGCCGACACCGGCACGGCCTCCTTCGACGACCCGACGCTGTCGTGGTCGGGAGCGCTGGAGCCGGGCGCGACGGCGACGATCACGTACACCGTGACGGTGAACGACCCGCCGACGGGCGACGGGTCGATGACCAACGTGGCGGTCGGGCCCCCGGAGTCGAACTGCACCGACCCCGGGTCGGACGACCCGGACTGCGTGGAGCCGAACCCGGTCCGGGACCTGACGATCACGAAGAGCGCGGAGCCGTCCGGCGAGGTGCTCCCGGGCGACACCGTCGCCTACACGATCACCGTGGAGAACACCGGCCAGGTGCCCTACACGGAGGGCGAGCCGGCCACCGTCGCCGACGACCTGACGGGCGTCCTCGACGACGCGACGTGGAACGGCGACGCTGCGGCCGACGGCGGAGCGACGTCGTACGCCGAGCCGGAGCTCTCGTGGAGCGGCGCGCTGGAGCCGGGGCAGACGGCGACGATCACGTACTCGGTTCAGGTGAACGACCCGGTGTCCGGGGACGGCGTGCTGGACAACGCCGTCGTGGGGCCGGAGGAGTCGAACTGCGACGACGGCAGCGAGGATGGCTGCCACGTGCCGGTGCCGGTGCGGGCGCTGGAGATCACGAAGTCGGCGGACCCGTCGGGCGAGGTGCTGCCGGGCGGCACCGTGGAGTACACGGTGACCGTGACGAACACCGGCGGCGCGGACTACACGGACGCCGACCCGGCGACGTTCACGGACGACCTGTCCGAGGTGCTCGACGACGCGACGTACGACGACGACGCGGCGGCCGACGCCGGCGAGGTCACGTACGCGGAGCCGACGCTGTCGTGGTCGGGCGCCCTCGCGTCGGGCGACGTCGCGACGATCACGTACTCGGTGACGGTGAACGACCCGCCGACCGGCGACGGCGTGCTGGACAACGCCGTCGTGGGGCCGGAGGAGTCCAACTGCGACGACGGCAGCGAGGATGGCTGCCACGTGCCCGTGCCGGTGAAGGCGCTGGAGATCACCAAGACGGCCGACCCGTCGGGCGCGGTGGACGCCGGGGCCACGGTCACCTACACGGTGACGGTGGAGAACACGGGCGGCGCGGACTACACGGACGCCGACCCGGCGTCCGTCACGGACGACCTGACCGAGGTGCTGGACGACGCGACGTGGAACGGCGACGCGACGGCGGACGTCGGGGCGGTGTCGTACGCGGAGCCCGAGATGTCCTGGTCGGGGGCGTTGCCCGCGGGGGAGACGGCGACGATCACCTACTCGGTGACGGTGCACAACCCGGTGTCCGGGGACGGCACGCTGACCAACGCCGTCGTCGGCCCGGACGAGTCGAACTGCACGGACGGCGCCGTCGACCCGGACTGCGGCGCCGACGTCCCGGTGCGCGCGCTGCGGCTGGAGAAGACGTCGGACGCTGCCGCCGGTGCGCGGCCCGGCGACACGATCGCCTACACGGTCACGGTGACCAACACGGGCCAGGTGGCCTACACCGACGACGACCCGGCGACGTTCGACGACGACCTCACGGACGTGCTGGACGACGCGACGTACGACGACGACGCGACGGCCGACGCCGGGGCGACGTCGTACGCGGAGCCGGTCCTGTCGTGGAGCGGGCCGCTCGCGCCCGGGGAGGCGGCGACCGTCACGTACTCGGTGACGCTCGACGACCCGCCGTCGGGCGACGAGGACCTGTTCAACGTCGTCGTCGGGCCGGACGAGTCCAACTGCACCGACCCGGACCCCGACCGCGAGACTGCCGACCCGGACTGCGTCGAGCCTGACGCGGTCAAGGACCTGGAGATCGTCAAGACCGCGGACCCCGACGGCGCGGTCACCGCCGGGGACACCGTGACCTACACGATCGTGGTGACCAACACCGGCACCGCGGACTACACGGAGGACGACCCGGCGTCGTTCACGGACGTCCTGAACGACGTCGTCGACGACTCCCGGTACAACGACGACGAGACCGCCAGCGCCGGAGAGGTGTCGTACGACGACGACCTCGAGTGGCTCACCTGGTCGGGCCCCCTGCCGGCGGGGGAGTCGGCCACCGTGACCTACTCGGTGAGCGTCGAGGACTCGCCGGGCGACTACGGCACCCACGAGCTCGCGAACGTCGTGCTCGGGCCGGAGGAGTCGAACTGCCCCGTGGAGATGCCGTCCGGCGGGGGCGGGGCGTCCGTGGGCGTCTCGACCGCCGTGCCGCAGATGCCGCCGGGCTGCCAGGTGATCATCCCGATCCGCTCGTTCGCGGTGACCAAGACGGTGGACGTCGAGCAGGCGGGTCCGGGGGACGTCGTGACCTACACCGTCACGGTGACGTCGACCGGCAAGGCGCCGTACACCGACGACGTGCCCGCCGGCTTCTCCGACGACCTGAGCGACGTGCTCGACGATGCGACGCCGGACGGCTTGCCGACCGCGAGCGCGGGGGAGCTGGGATACACGGAGCCGGTGCTGCAGTGGCGCGGTCCGCTCGAGGTGGACGGGACGGTGACCGTCACCTACTCGCTGCGGGTGGACGACCCCGACGCCGGGGACGGGACGCTCACGAACGTCGTGACCGTGGCCGACGGGTCGGGCGGTCGGTGCGTCGACGACGGCGCGTGCACCACCAGCACGCCCGTCTCCCCGTCGACCTCTGCGCCGGGGGCCGGGGACGGCGTCCTGCCGCGCACCGGTGCCGGGCTGATCGGGCTCCTGCTCGCGCTCGCCGCGCTGCTCACGCTCGGCGGCGGGCTGCTCTACCGCTCTCGGCCGGGCCGGGAGGGATAGCAGCGGGTCACGAGCAGTCCAGGTCCTCCGCGACCGACGCGGTCGCGTCCACGACGGCCTGGGCCTCGTCCTGCAGGCCGGCGGCGGCCTCCGCGAGGGTGGCGTCGGAGTCGACCGCGCCGAACGCCGTGACCAAGGAGTCCCAGGCGCGGGCGACGTCGTCGGTGCGGTCGTCGGTCACGTCGGCGATGCTCTCCTGCAGCGCCTGCTGCGTCTGCGCGGCCTGGTCGCGGGCGGCCTGCACCTCCGCGACGGTCGCGTCCGGCCCGAGGACCCGCACGAGGTCCTCCACGTCCTCGGTGTAGGCGGCGAGGGCCTCGCACGGGGCCGCGGTGTCATCCCCCATCGCGTCGGTGGTGTCGGCGCCGCACCCTGCGAGCGCCAGCCCCAGGACGCCGAGGAGGGCGAGCCGGGAGGGTCGTGCGGTCGGCTGGCTCATGGTCGGCTCCTTCGTCGTGACCTGACGCTCTCACCTCGACTGTCACTCTCCCGGGCCCCGCTCGCGCGGGGGGCCCGGGACCGGACGAGTTCACCGTTCGACGCGCCGTCCCGGGTGATTTCTGACACCTTCGTAGGTGGTGCTCGCGCACACGGTCGCGCGCGGGCGGTTTGCACCGATGTGTGGAGGGGCACTGATGGTGGTAGGTCGCAAGGCAACGGGTCCGGGGGCACGACACCGGAGGCGTCGCGACGGGAGACGGTTCGGCCGCGGCTGGGCCGTGCTCGGTGTGCTCGCGCTGGGGTTCGCCGGGGCGGTCATCCCGGCGACGTCGGCGTCGGCGGCGTCCTGGCAGGTCTCGAAGGTCGAGACGAGTACCGGTCCGTACCAGCCGGGCCAGACGATCACGTGGGTCGTGACCGTCTCGTGCTCGGACCCCAACCAGGACCCGTGCGTGCCGACCACCATGACGGACCCGCTGCCGGACTACGTCGAGCTCGTCAGCGCGTCGATCCAGAGCGCCGGGACAGGCACGGTCAACCCGGAGATCGACGCCGACACGGACACCGACACGGTGACCTACACGGCCGACAGCGTGAACAACGGGCAGCAGTCGCAGATCCTCATCACGGCTCAGATCGCCGACGACATCCCGTACAGCCAGGACGGCGTGCCGATCACCAACACGGCGACGGTGGACTCGGACAACGCCGAGCCCGCGACGGGCTCCGACGACATCGTCCCCGAGATCCCGCTGAGCCTCGACTCCGAGACCACCAAGTCCATCGACCCGGAGGGCGCGATCGCGAGCCCCGGCACCCCGGCGACGGTGACCCTCGGCAGCACCAACACGTCGAACGACCCGGTGGACTCCCTGGTCATCACCGAGCCGACGGCGGGTACCGACCCGAACCCGTTCACCTACCTCGGCTTCACGGGCTGGGGCGACGTCTCCTGGCCGGCCGGTGCGACGTCCGCGGACGTGACGTTCACCTGTGCGGACGGGACCACCCCGACCGACAGCACCACGACGCCGAACACGCTGCCCGATCCGCCGGCCGACTGCGAGGTCGAGGGCTTCACGGTCGAGTTCGACGGTGACATCGAGATCGGCGCCGAGGCGTCCGTCCCGTTCGACGTCGAGCAGACCGACGCGGTCACCGACCTCACGGACACCACCACCGTGACCGACACCACCTCGTCGAACGTGATCCACGGTGACGACGAGTCCGACCCGACGGACGCCAGCGACACGTACGTCATCACGCCGCCGAACAACGCGGTGACGCCGACCAAGTCGTTCGACCCGGCCGTCGTGAGCGCGGGGTCCCCGACGACGGTCACCCTCGGCGCGACCAACGACGGCGACCCGACCACGTCGATGACGATCACGGAGCCGTCCGAGGGCACGCCGAGCCCGTTCGAGGGCGACGACCCGCTCACCTTCACCGGCTGGGGCACCGACGGTGCCGGAGCCGGCGTGGTGTGGCCGAACGACGCCGACGCCGCGAGCGTGACGTTCACGTGCGCCGACGGGACGACGACGGACCCGATCCCCGCGGAGGCGGAGGACACGCTGCCGGACCCGCCCGCCGGCTGCGAGGTCG
Organism: Promicromonospora sp. Marseille-Q5078; assembly: GCF_050315395.1. Lineage (NCBI taxonomy): Bacteria > Bacillati > Actinomycetota > Actinomycetes > Micrococcales > Promicromonosporaceae > Promicromonospora > Promicromonospora sp. Marseille-Q5078. Next base: position 4,406,939 of record NZ_JBNPQG010000001.1, on the reverse strand, counting down.
TCGGGTTCTCGATCGAGTACACCGGAGACATCGTCACCGGGGCCGAGGCGACGATCCCGTTCACCGCGGACACGGACCCGGACCAGGCCGAGGACAACGTCCTGCACCCGAACGAGATCACGGCCACCATCCCGAACGACTCGGAGACCGCGGACGCGACGCTCGAGACGCTCACGGACCGGCTCGCGACCGAGACGACCAAGTCGATCTCGCCGTCCACGATCCCCGCGCTGCCGGGCCAGACGGTCGTCGTCGGGCTCCCCACGCAGCTGCTGCCGTTCGGCGAGGACGGGTCCACCACCAACGCGGACCAGATCGTGGTCCAGGACCCGACCGACACGGGCGCCCCGGGCGAGTTCTGGGACAACTTCACCGCGTCGTCGGTGCGGTCCACGGACGTGCCCGCCGGCACCGAGCTGACGATCAACTACTGGAACGGCACCGAGTGGGTCGAGGCGCCCGACTGCGGCAGCCCGATCGAGGGCGCCGCGACGGTGAACTGCGACCTCCCCGACGACGCCCAGGGCGTGCAGTTCGTCTACGACGACACGACGGGCGACGGGATCCCGCCCGGCGAGAGCTTCTCCCCGAACTTCGTCGCCGCGTACGACGGCCCGGAGGACCGCGACGACCCGATCGCCAACTGCGGCGCGTCGAGCGCGTCGAACGACGCCGTCGCACCCACCGACCCGGCCGAGGGCTGCGACACCGTCGACCCGTTCCCCGTGCCGGTCGGCCCCGGCGACCTCAACTTCATCGAGAAGTCGTTCCTCGCGCCCGAGGGGCAGAGCGGTGAGCCGTACAGCCTGCGCGCACGCACGCAGGACGAGATCACGGCGCAGATCACCTGGTCCACCAACGGGTTCGAGGGCGTGGACCCGATGGTGATCAGCGACGTCGCCGACCCGGTGGCCGCCGACGACCCGGCGATCGCCGGCTCGTACTACGACGCCTTCAACCTCGTCGAGATCCAGGCCGACGACCCGCTGCTCCAGTACGACCAGATCGAGAGCGTCGAGCTGTTCATCAACGGTGCCTGGGTGGAGGCCTCGGGCGACCCGTGCCCGGAGGCCTGTGACGGCACCTTCCCGGGGTACACCCTCACGGTCGACGAGCAGGAGACCGCGACCTCGGCGCGGCTCACCTACACCGAGTCGCCGGGGCGCGACCCGTTCCCGAGCGACCCGACCGTGCCGGCCGCCGGCTCGGGCGTGGCCCGCTCCACCCAGTCGGACGGCAGGCACCTCGACCTGACGTTCCAGCTCCGCGACGACCGCCGCAGCGGCGGGCCCGCACTGGGCGAGCAGCAGGGCGAGATCTACAACAACCCGGACGACCCGGGCCTCGTCACCGACACCGCGCGCGGCACGGCGACCTTCCAGGGCGTCGACCGCACGGACACCGACGACGACGACGTGCTCATCCTCGACCAGCCCATCAACGTCGGGATCACCAAGGACTGGACCGGCGGCCCGCTCTCCGTGCCGCCCGAGGGCACCCCGTACGAGGACTTCCCCTCGACCGTCGCGACCATCACCGGGTCGAACAACTCCGTGGCCCGGGTGGACGAGCTGCGGCTCGCCGAGCCGTCGTACGCCAACAACGACCTCGTCGTCGAGCCGCAGGTCGGCGCGGGCACCAACCCGTTCGACGCGTTCACCCTGACCGACATCATCGACGTCGCGCCCCCGGACGGGACGGAGACGACCACGGTCACGCTGACCACGGTGGGCGGCGGCACCACGGACTACACCGACGTCGAGGCCGAGGCGTTGACCGCCGCGCAGCTCGAGAACGTGATCGGGGTGGAGGTCACCTTCGACGGCCGGATCGCGTCGACCGAGTCGGGCAACAACCAGGGCGTCCTGGAGATGAACCTCAAGCTCCGTGAGTTCGACCGGTACACCGGCGAGCGGGTCACGGTGGACCACGACCCCAACCCGGTGCCGAACAGCGCCGGCGCCGAGGTCTCGGACCCGGGCGGCACCACTGCCCAGACCCCGCAGGCCTGGGACACCGCCGAGATGGAGCTGCGCGACGCCGAGATCACGATGGAGGAGACGAAGTCGTTCAGCCCGGGCACGATCGTCGAGCCCGGCACGGACGCCGAGGAGAACCCGACGTCGACGCTGACCATCACCGGCCAGCCGACCGGACCGTCGCGCGCCGTGGAGATGACGCTCACCGACGTGGACGGCAGCTTCTGGAACCAGTACGACCTCGTCGGCTTCGACGGGTCGACGCTCACGGCGCCGATCGACCAGGTCCAGGTGGACGCCTACACGGGCGGCACCTACGACGAGGCGAGCGACACGTTCACCGGCGGCACGTGGACCGACGGCGAGCCCTCGGGCACGTTCGCGCTGCCCGACGGCGTGGACGCCGCCGACGTCGTCGGCCTGCGGTTCACGTTCACGAGGGCCGACGGGGCGATCTGGGAGAACCCCGCGAACCCGACGCAGGCGGTGAACCTCGACGTGCAGGTGCGGGACACGTTGCGCTCCGACCCGAGCACCCCGGTGCCGAGCGACCTGGAGCTCAACGAGCCGGCGCCGGGGGAGGACGCGCCGGGTGTCGCCACCAACGACGTCACGGCCACGGTCACGGGCGCGGACCTGGTGTTCAACCCGGACGACCCGGAGAACCCGACCCCGGTGTCCAGCGAGGCCGAGGCGTCCGGGACGATCAACTACGAGCACACCGAGAACGGCGTGAAGATCGTCAAGGACTTCGACACCGACATCACCGGTGGGACGAAGCCTCCGGGCGCTCCCTTCCCGATGAACATCACGGTGACGAACGTCGGGAACCGGCCGATCTACGACCCGGTCGTGATCGACGACCCGATGCCCACCGACGACGACGGGCCGCAGCTGACGCTGGCCGACGTCGACGAGCCGTTCAGCTACGCGCTCACCGAGCCCGGCACCGCGCCCCCCGGGCAGCCCAACGGGCCGCAGATGCCCACGGACCCGGGCGACGTGACCGTGGACCAGGACGGCGACATCGCTGGCCTGACCTGGACCTTCCCCGAGGGCACCGTGCTCGAGGTGGGCCAGGTGTACACCATCACCGTGCAGGTGGAGTTCCGCACCACCCTGCCCGCCAACACGGTGGTCGAGAACACGGCCGGCGTCACCGGCGACCGGCCCTGGGACGTCTGCCAGGCCCAGTCCGGGGACGACGGGAGCACCATCGACGGGCGGATCAACGAGGAGACCGGAGCCTGCGAGGCGGACTCGGACGTGACGCCGATCCCGTCCGGCGTCCTCGCCGAGTCGAAGACCGTCAAGGCGACGAACGACGAGTACCCGCTCGGCATCATGGTCGACCCCGACCAACCGGGCAGCGTCACGCCCGAGGACTGCGAGCCGGACGCGGACGGGTTCTACTCCTACCCCTGCACGCCGATCATCCCGCCGGGCCAGAACGAGACCTGGCGGGTGCAGGTCGACAACGTCGGCAACCTGCCCATGGACAAGGTCGTGATCTACGACCGGCTGCCGACCCCGGGTGACACCGCGTCGGACCCGACCAGCGACTCGGCCCGCAACTCGCAGTGGGCGCCGCTCCTCACCAAGGAGTACCCGCCCGAGGTGGTCAACGCGCCGGTCGGCAGCACGACGGCGTTCTACTACACGCTGGTCGACGACTACTGCGCGGACGACCTGACCGACCCGCTGAACGAGCCGACCTGCTCGGACGACCCCGAGGCGGGCGGCTGGACCGAGCTCACCGCGGACACGAGCGAGGCGACCTACCGGCAGATCACCGCCTTCAAGGCGGTCATCACCATGGCGGACGGGAACCTCTTCCGGCCGGGCAGCTCGCTCGCGCTGGAGGGCACCACCACCACGCCGCCGGAGACGCCGGAGGCGGGGGACCGGTCGATCGCGTTCAACTCCGCGGCCGCATCCGGCGTCGTCGTGACCCAGGGCGGCGACCGCATCAACTCGCTGTCCACGGAGGGCGTCAAGGTCGGCGTCGCCACGGCGTCCGGCCCGCTCCAGGTGGACAAGCTGGTCACCGGCGAAGGAGCGGCGAACGCGCCGGACTCGTTCGACCTCAACGTCGAGTGCACGTCCGCGGTGGGCACCTGGGTGGAGGAGGAGCTGGATCCGATACCCATCACCGTCACGCCCGGGACACCGGTCGTGGTGCCGGACCTCCCGTACGGCGCGGAGTGCACCATCACGGAGGACGGGGACGCCGGGCAGACCGAGCTCGTCGTCGGCACGGTGACGATCGACAGCGAGGACCCGGACGACCCGACGACCATCACGGCGATCAACCGGTACGACCTGTCGAGCATCGTCATCGACAAGGAGGTCGTCAGCGACGCCGTGGACCAGGACGGCAACCCGGTCGAGTTCGGGCCGTTCGACGGCACCGTGGAGTGCACGTTCCTCGGTGAGGACGTGTACGCCGAGGGCTTCGGTCCGGACGACCCGATGACGTTCCAGCTCGAGGACGGCGAGTCCGTCGAGTTCGAGGGGCTGCCCGTGGGTGCGGAGTGCACCGTCACGGAGACCGGTGCGGGCAACGCGTCGTCCACCACGATCACCGTCGACCAGGGCCTGCCCGGACACCCGGTGACGACGGACGGTCCGTCCACCGACCTCACGCTGGTCGGTGACGTGGTCGGCCTGCCGACCAACGACGTGACGCTGACCAACACCTACGACGTCGGCGCGATCGACCTGCAGAAGGTGGTCGACGGGGAGGGGGCGGACCAGTACGGCACCGGTCCGTTCGACATCGACGTGGTGTGCACGTTCGACGACGGCGACGGCACCGGACCCCAGACGGTCTACGACAGCACGGTGGTGCTGGGCGGCGCCGGGCCGCTCGACGCGGAGATCGCCAACCTGCCCGCAGGGGCGGAGTGCACCATCACCGAGACGGACGACGGCGACGCCACCGGCTCGGTCGTCGTCCCGGACACGGTGACCGTCGGTGCCGGGGAGACCGCCGAGGTGGTCATCACGAACACGTTCGACGTCGGCTCGATCGAGGTGAACAAGGACCTCGCCGGGCTCGGGGCGCTCTACGGGCCCGGGCCGTTCGACGTGGAGCTCATGTGCACCTACGGGGAGGACGAGAACGGCAACCCGGTGGACATCGCCATCCCGGGCGGCGCGGAGCGCGAGATCGACGGCGGCTCGACCGTCACGTACGACGGCCTGCCCGTCGGCGCCGAGTGCGCGCTCAACGAGACCGACGACTTCGGTGCGTCGTCCACCACCATCTCCGTCGACGGCGGCGACCCGGTGCCCGGCACCGAGGTGAACGGCATCGTCGTCCCGCCGGCGCAGGAGGACGGCTCGCCGACCACCATCACGGTGGACGTCACGAACACGTTCGACACGGCTCCGCTGGTGGTCCAGAAGACTGTGGACGGCGACGGCGCGGCCTTCGCCCCGGACATGCCGGACCTGCCCGAGCCGCCGGAGTCGATCGAGGACGTTCCGGACTACGTTGCGGCCGTTCAGGAGGCCTACGGCGACCTGCCGTACGCGGTCACCCTGGAGTGCACCAACCCCGAGACGGGTCCGGTCGGGACGATCCCCGGCGGCGCGGACCGGCGGTTCGGCCCCGGCGTCCCCGCGGTCTACTTCGGGCTGCAGGACGAGGACTCGTGCACCGTCACGGAGACGGACGCCGGGGGCGCGACGTCGTCGACCGTCGCCCCTGACCCGGTGACGATCGACGGCGACGCCACGATCCAGGACCCGATCACGGTCGACGTCACCAACACCTACGACACCGGGTCGATCGAGGTCGACAAGGTCGTGGACGGTGACGCGGCGGAGTTCGTCACGGCGCCGTTCGAGGTCTCGCTGGCCTGCACGTTCGAGGGCCAGGACATCGAGGTCCCGGACGGTGCCACGCGCACGGTGACGCCGGACGAGCCCGCCACCTACGACGGCCTGCCGATCGGCGCGGAGTGCGTCGTGACGGAGACGGACGCCGCGGGCGCCGCGTCGTCGACCGTCTCCACGACGGTCGAGGACGGTGACCCGGGCCAGGTGGTGGTGCCGGGCGCGGACGCCGACCCGGCGGTCATCACGGTGACCAACACGTTCGACGTCGGGGCGATCGCCGTGGACAAGGTGGTCGACTTCGAGGGCGACTCCTACGACGTCGGGCCGTTCGAGGTGACGCTGGCCTGCACCTTCCAGGGGCAGGACATCGAGATCCCGGGCGGGGCGGCGCAGGAGATCGCGGCCGGTGACACCGTCACCTACGAAGGCCTGCCGATCGGCGCGGAGTGCGTCGTGACGGAGACCGACGACGGGGGCGCGGCCTCCTCGACGGTCTCGACCGTCGCCGGGGGCGACCCCGGCGCGGTGACGGTCGCGTCCGACCCGGCGCAGGTCACCGTGACCAACACGTTCGACCCGCCCCCGCCTCCGGGCGGTGGCGACAACCCCGGTGGCGACACCGGTGGTGGTGACAACGGCGGCGGCAACACCGGCGGCGGCTGGCTGCCGACCACGGGTGCGGACATCGCCCTGTGGGTCGGTCTCGCGGTGCTGCTGGTCGCCGGCGGCGTGATCCTCGTCGGAGTGCGGCGCCGGAACCAGCACTGACGGACGCCGCGACGGCGCCGGCCCTGGTCACGGGGCCGGCGCCGTCGTCGTTCGGCGGGCGGAAGCTGCCCGGCGGTCCTACCGTCGAGACGGGCGCGACCCGCGCCGTCCTCCTGGAGGGAGCAGCACCGTGACCATCTCCGGCATCATCACCGCGATCATCATCGGCGCCATCATCGGGGTCCTCGGGCGGCTGTTCGCCCGCGGCCGGCAGAACATCTCGATCATCGCGACCATCCTCGTCGGGATCGTCGCGGCCCTGCTCGGGACGCTGGTCGCGAGCCTCTTCGACGTCAAGGACACCGGGGGCATCGACTGGCTGGAGCTGATCTTCCAGGTCGTGCTCGCCGTGATCGGCGTGACCCTCGTCGCCGGGATGGGGGGCCGCAAGCAGTCGCAGCCCTGACGCGCTACGCGGCGGTGCCGAAGTCCTTCCGGCGCCGCGAGCCGTGCGCGGTCTCGCCGTCGGGCACGATCGCGTCGGCGGGCACGACGATGCCGGCGGGGACGCGGCTGCCGGCGCCGAGTCTGGTGCCGGACCCGACGCGGGCGTCGTCGCCGACGACGCCGCGGACACCGACGTGCACGTTCTCCTCCACGCGGGCGCCCTGCCCGACGACGGCGTCGACGTCCACCCAGCTGAACCGGCCCACCGTGGCGTGCGCGCCCACGCGCGCGCCGGCCTCGACGTAGGCGCCGGGCCGGATGGTCGCGTCGGGGTGGACGGTCGCGTGCGGCGAGACGAAGCCCTCGCCGTTGTCGTGCCGGAGGTAGCGGGTGAACTTCCCCGGCTCGTGCTCGACCTCGACCTTTCGGGGGATGCGTCGCAAGAGTGCTCCTCTGTGGTGCGGGTGGATCTTGTGACATAACGCGCAAGCGGTGCCTGGTGTTCCCGGGGGCAGGCCCGTCGACAGCGCGGCCGTGACTTCCCGTGTGCAGTACGGTCGGGTCCTCAGCGAGAACGCCGCCGGGTGGCGCGTGGACGAAAGGGAGCGCTGGCGTGCGCAGACACCGTGCGAGGCTGGCGGACGTGGCCGAGGCCGCAGGCGTGTCGATGTCGACCGCGTCGAAGGCCATCAACGGGCGCGGACGGATCAGCGCCGCCACCCGCCGGCGGATCCTCGACAGCGCGCGCGAGCTCGGGTTCGTCGCCAGCAGCGGTCCGGGTCGGCAGCCGGTCACGTCCGTGGGCGTGCTCGCCGCCGACCTGGAGTCCCGGTTCTCGCTGCCGATCCTCGACGGGCTCGAGGACGGCCTGAGCTCGTCCTCGTCCTTCGTGCACCTCTGCAACGCCCGTGGCGACCGGCTGCGCGAGCGCCACCAGCTCAACGCCCTGCTGGATCGCCGGGTCGACGGGCTGATCGTGGTGGGCGGGCGCACGGAGGAGCGCGACCCGGTGGGCGAGGACCTGCCCGTCCCGGTCGTCTACGTGCACAGCCGGTCCCGGAACCCGCGGGACACGTCGTTGGTCGTGGACGACGCGCAGGGCGGTCGCCTCCAGGTCGAGCACCTCGCCACCCTCGGGCGCACCCGGGTCGCGCACATCAGCGGGCGGCCGCAGTACCGGGTGGCCGCCGACCGCAGGGGCGGCGTCCTCCAGAGCGCAGAGGCCCTGGGGGTGCGGCTCGTCGCCGACCTCGCCGACGGACCGCGGACCGCCCTGTGGGGCCGCTCGGCGATGCTGCGCATCCTCGACGACGTCGGGGCCGGCGCCGTCGACGCGGTCGTGTGCGACTCCGACGCCATCGCGCTCGGCGTCATCGACAGGCTCCGGCGCGAGTCGGTCCGCGTCCCCGAGGACGTCGCGGTCGTCGGGTACGAGAACTTCGGCCCGCTCGTCTGGAACGCCGACCCGAGCATCACGAGCGTGGACCTGAAGCTCGAGGAGATGGGGCGCGAGGCGGCGAGGCGCCTGCACGGCGCGCTCGCGGGCAGGGGCCTCGAGCCGGGGGTCGTCGCGATGCCGTGCGAGCTGGTGCCGCGCGGGTCGACGACGCCCGGCCTCTGACGCACGTCCCGACCGACCCCTCCTGTTGACGGTGCTCGCCACTCGCGCTACGTTCAGGAAACCGCATTCCCATAATGTTGCGCACGTACAGAGAGGTACGGACGATGAGTGCACGACGGTCAGCAGCACGATCCGCGGTGGCAGCCGCCGCCGGAGTGGCGGCGGCCCTGGCCGTCGCGGTCCCCGCGGCACCGGCCTCGGCGGGCTATGACGCCCTGCCGGCGTTCCCGGGGGCGGAGGGGTTCGGGTACGCCGCGACGGGAGGCCGCGGCGGCGAGGTCTACCACGTCACGAGCAAGGAGCTGACGGGGCCGGGCACCTTCCACGACGCACTGACCACCGCGGGCGACGTGCCACGGACGATCGTCTTCGAGATCGCGGGGGACGTGGCCATCCCGCAGATCGTCGTGCGTGACAAGCACGGGATCACGATCGCCGGCCAGACGGCGCCGGGGGACGGCGTGACCATCACGGGGAACACGATCCGGTTCGTCGAGAGCAGCGACATCGTCATCCGGAACATGCGGTTCCGGCTCGGCTCGGCGTCCACGGACGACGCGATGTACATCGAGGACTCGCAGGACGTCATCGTCGACCACTCGTCGTTCTCCTGGGCGGGTGACGAGGTCCTCTCGATCAAGAGCAAGGACTACGACGACCCGAGGTCGAAGAACATCACCGTGCAGTGGTCGATCATGTCGGAGGGCCGGCTGACGCACTCCATGGGCGGGCTCGTCGAGATGAACACGATCTCGATGCACCACAACCTCTACGCCCACAACAACGACCGGAACCCGAAGACCAAGGGCGTCATGGACTTCGTGAACAACGTCGTCTACAACTGGGGCGACTTCCCCTACGTGGCCGGCGGCGAGTCCGGGACCAAGGGGTACGGCAACGTGGTGGGCAACTACTTCGTCGCCGGCGTGAACTCCGCGAACCCCACCGCGGGGGTCGTGCGGGGCAACGAGAACTACCAGGTGTTCCTCGACGACAACCGGATCGACAGCAACCGCGACGGCGTGCTGAACGGCAGGAACACGGGCTCGGGGATGATCGAGGCCGCTCGTCCGGCCATCCGGGTCCCCGAGCGCTTCGAGTACCCGCCGGTGCACAGCCAGAGCCCTCGCCGCGCGCTCGACCTGACGCTCGACCACGCCGGCAGCTCTGTCGTGCGCGACGCCGTGGACGCGCGGGTCGTCGAGGAGGTGCGGCACCAGACCGGCGCGATCATCGGGGACGAGTCGGACGTCGGCGGCTACCCCGAGCTCGACGAGGGCACGCCGGCCCCCGACGCCGACCGCGACGGCATGGCCGACGACTGGGAACGCGCGCGGGGGCTCGACCCGGCGGACCCCGAGGACCGCAACGGCGACGACGACGGCGACCGGTACACGAACCTCGAGGAGTACCTCCACGAACTCGCCGCGCCGGGCTTCCCGAAGGGCTACCCCATGACGCCGGTGGACTGGTCGGGCGAGGCCTTCGAGCCCCCGGCGCCCGAGGCGCCGGAGGCGGCCCCGACGGCGCCCATGAACGGCGACGCGATCCGCAGCGCCGTCGTCACGGACTCCAGCAGCACGGGTGCGGAGAACGCCGCGCTGTGGTCGATCCAGCAGAACCTGCAGGTGGGGGACTACGCCGCCGGCGACCGGATGACGGGGAGCAAGGCCTACCGGTTCACCCAGGTCCCCGACGAGCTGCGCGGCACCGAGTGGGTGCGCTCGGCCGTCGCGTCGCGGGCCGCGCCCGACGACGACCTGCTCTCCTTCTACCTGCCCCTCGACGCCGACGTGTACGTCGCGCACGACACCCGGATCTCGCCGCGCCCCGCGTGGCTGACCGACACCTACGAGGCCACCGGCGGCACCGTCACCGACGACCACGGCGGCGAGTGGGACGTGTTCCGGGCGCACTTCCCTGCGGGGTCGCGCGTGGTCACGGGGGCCAACGGGGGCGGCACGGTGCTGAACTACTTCGTGGCCGTGGACCCGGTGCCGGGCGACAGCACGCCGGTGGCCGCCGCGCCCGGCGACGTCCGGGCGGAGGCCTCGGGGGACTCGTCGGTCGCCGTCACCTGGTCGGGTTCGGACGGCGCCACCGCCTACCTGGTGGAGCGCGCGTCGTCGTCCGACCCCGCGATGCGGGTCGTCGGGAGCACCGCGGACACCTCGTTCCGTGACGACGACGTCGAGGCCGGCGTGCCGTACCGGTACCGGGTGACGGCGGTCGGGCCGGGCGGGTCCTCGGACGCGTCGTCCGAGGTGAGCGCGCTGGTGACCGCGGGGACGACGACGGCGCCCGCGCCCGGCGACCTCGACGTCACCGCCGAGCGGAGCTACTCGGTCGACCTCGGCTGGGCGGAGGTGGACGGGGCCACCGCGTACGGCGTCTACCGGGCGCCGGCCGGCGGCGGCACGTTCGAGCTGCTCGCGCACGTGGCCGGGCCCGGCTACACGGACGAGACGGCGGAGCCGTCGTCGACCTACCGCTACGCCGTCACCACGGTGTCGCCGGGTGGCGAGTCGGAGCCTTCCTCCGACGTCGAGGCCGCGACGTCGGGCCCGCTGGACCCGGCCGTCGCCCCCGCGGGCGTGCGGGCGACGGAGGTGTCGGCCGCGGCGTTCACCCTCGACTGGGAGCCGGTGGACGGCGCCGAGACGTACCAGGTGTACCGACGGGACAGCGGGGGCGCGTTCGCCCCGGTCGGCACCACCACCGAGCCCGGGTTCACCGACGACACGATCAGCGCCTCCGTGGCCTCCTACGACTACGCCGTCGCGGCGGTGAACGAGCTGGGCGAGTCGGAGCAGAGCGAGAGCGTGACGGTCCCGCTACCGGTGCCTGCGCCGCCCACCGACCTGCGCGTGGGCCGTCAGGGCGCCACGTTCACGGGCCTGGTCTGGACCTCGGGCGGGGGCGCGACGGAGTACCGCGTGCTGCGGTCGGAGGCCGGCGGCGAGCCGCAGGAGGTCGGCGTCGCTAAGGTGCACACCACCTACGACCGGGACCTCGAGCCAGGAACGGAGTACACCTACCGGGTGGTCGCCGTGAACGCGGCCGGCACGTCGGAGCCCTCCGTGGCCCTGGAGGCCAGCACCCTGCCGCGGTAGCGCGTCCTCGACGTAGCGCCTGATGACGCTTCCGGCACCGGGACCGTCATCAGGCGCTACGTCGACGTCAGACGGTCGCGGGGAATCCCTCGGCCTGGACGTCCCAGTCGGAGGGGAACCCTGCCCCGCCAGCAGGTTCGTCCATGTGGGCGCGTGCCATCAGCGCGACGGCGGCGAGCAGGCCGCCGTTCCCGGGGAGGTACAGCGGCAGGGACTCCGTCTGGTGGTTGTGCCCGTTCGGCAGCACGACATTCTTGCCCGCGGGGTCCATGAGGGCGTCGACCGCCCACCCGGGCTCGCCGAGGCGCGTCGCGGTCATCGCCATCATGGGGTAGTCCCAGCCCCAGGTGGTCGTCCAGTCCCAGTCGCGCAGCACGTCCTGGTACGTGGCGCGCATGACGGCGGCGTCGATCAGCCCGACGTCCGGCACGATGCCCAGCGCCCCGAGCATCGAGGGGTGGTCGGTCCGGATCGTGTACGGCTCGACGTCGACGCCGGTATAGACGCCGCCGCGCACGTGCGGCGCCACCATGCCTTCGGCGACCTCCGCCCAGTGCTCCTCGACGGGCAGGCCGAGCCGTTCGCGCCACGCGTTGGCGGTGCGCAGGGTCCAGCGCCAGTACGCCAGCTCGAACGGCGGGTTCGACAGGCGGGCCCGCTCGCCCGCGTAGCTCTCCTGCGCGGGCACGAGCGGCGGGCCGAGCGTGAACCCGTCAGGCCCCTTCTGCGCGAAGGAGGCCATGAACTCTGCCGACGCGAAGACGACCTCGGCCTGCTCGCGCAGGAATTCGTCGTCACCGGTCACCCGGTGCACGAGCTCGGAGAGGTAGACGACGTGCGGCTGCTGCCACACGAGGTGGACGCCGATGGAGCTCGGGGTCTCGCGGAGCACGGATCCGAGCTGCTTGGGCCAGCGGGCCCCGGCGTAGCCCTGGGCGTGCGCCGTGTCCCTGGCCAGCGGCAGCGCGTGCCGGTACCAGCCCAGGCTCGGCCGCAGCAGCTCCGCGCGCCCCCACATCGGGAAGTGTGCGGCGTGCCACCAGTGCATCTCCAGGTGGAACTTGCCCCGCCACGAGCTGCACACCAGCCCCGTCTCCTGCGGTGGGAGGGAACCCGCACAGTTCACCGCGGTGACGTACTGCGACAGCACCACGCGCCGTTCGAGCTCCAGGGCGCGCGGGTCCGCGGTCCCCGCGAGCTGGAGGGCCGCGCCGGACTCCCAGAAGCGGTGCCAGTGCGCGGCGGCCGCCCGGAACACCTCCTGCGCGTCGCCCGCGGTCGCGGCGGTGTCCGCGTGGTCGGCACGGGTGGGCAGGAGGACCATGTCGCCCCGCCCGTCGGTGGTGAACTCGACGGTCACGTCCACGACGTCCGCGGTGGGCCGCAGCACCACGCGGTGCGGCTCGACGTGGGACAGCTCGGCGCCGGACGCCCCGACGTGAACGCGGTACGTCGAGTCGTCGAGCCGGCGCTCCACGAGCCACCCGCCGGCGACCGCCGTGACGTCGGTCGAGTGGGCGTCGGGGGAGTCCCAGTCGGCGGCGTTGTGCCAGTCCGACGAGCCGTACGGGAAGTCGACGGCGACGGCGAGGCCCGCCGCGAGGGCGGAGCGGACGGTGACGCCGACCCGGTCCCGGTCGGGGTGGACGGCGGTCCTCACCTGGACGGGGACGCCCTTGTGGGAGAACGCGCTGTCCACCGTCCCCGTCCACAGGTCGAGCCTCTGCCGGGTGTCCGTGAGGTCGCCCGGACGCAGCGCGGCGAGGCGCCCGCCGTCGCCGTCGCTGTCGTGGGCGGCGACGAATCCGACGCGGCCGAGGTCCAGGCGGTGCGGGTTGGCGCGGAACCACCGGTTGGCGTCGTACCCCGGGGTGCCGCGCCGGCTCTCCTCGACGTAAGGGACCAGCCGGCCGTCGACCTCGTACCGGCGGGTGGTCTCCTCGAGCGTGTACTCCCGCTCGCCGGCGATCGAGTGCCAGGCCCACTGCGACTGCGTGCCCAGGAGGGTGCCGGGGGCGTCCCGGTCGGGCTCGTGGCCGCGCTTGAGCACCGGGTACTCGCCCGGCAGGGACTGGAGGCCCGTGAGGTCCACGGTGAAGCCGAGCTCGCCGTTGCCGACCGTCACCGGGCTCCGCGGGTCCAGGGTGGTCTGCTCGACGTTGTGCCGGCGCACGAGCGCGCGCCGGTCGATGGGGTGTGAGGGATGCAAGGCGAGACTCTCTCAGGCGTGACGGGCGGCGAACGGTGCGGACGACGGCACGCCGTCCAGGGTGTCGGCGACGACACGCCGGACGTGCTCGTCGTCGAGGATGCCGTCGGCGACGAGCACGCGGACGCGTCGCCGCAGGGGCTCGTCCACCGGCGCGGTCGTGGGGCGGTCCCACGCGAGCGCGAGCCCGACGCCGGGGTAGCCGGCGGAGCGGACGAACCACGGGTCGGCGTCGTCGTCGTGCGCGGTGACGAAGACGAGCGTGGCCGGGCCCGACGCGAACCGGGCGGTCCAGGCGAGCCACGAGGAGGTGGTGCCGTGCACGGCCTGCTCGCCGACGTCGTGCGCGGTGCGCACGTGGACGTCCGTGCAGGGTGCGACCCGCCAGAAGAAGCCGCCGTAGCCGCCACCGGCCCGGCCGTTGCTGCCCGGGCCGCCGAGCGGGACGGGGGAGCCCGTGGCGCTGCGGAGCTCGGTCGACAGGTCCAGCCACCAGCCGTCGCCCGCGGGCGACGCGTCCCAGCGCCGGCGCTCCGTGAGCAGGGGAGCGCCCGTCGGGTCGCACCAGGTGAGGACCTGGTCGGCGACGCCGCCCTCGCGGGCGTGGTGGTCGAGCCGCACGTGGCCGTGGTCGTCGCGCCAGACGTACGCGCGGTCCTCGGCGGTGAACGTGCGGCCGCCCCAGAGGTTGGTGCCGTCCACGTCCTGGATCGCCAGTCCGGCGCCGAGGTGCCACGCGTGGTCGGCGGGCAGATGGTCGGTGACGACCACGCCGTCGAGGGTGGAGACCGGGTGCAGGTACGGCCGCGGGGACAGCGTCGTCGCCACGTCGGAGCCCTCGCGCAGCTCGGCCACGGGGACGCCGCCGACGTCCAGGACGTCGAGGGCGGGCCGTGTCCGCGCCCAGGGCACGCCGAGCTCGGCGAGCGTCGCCTGCGCGGTGACCGCCCGCGCCAGGACCGCGTCGACGTCGAGCACGACGGGTCGTCGGTCGCGCCCCGTGCCGGTCCACGTCACGGCCTCCGGGGGGATCTGTCGCGGCGGGTCCGCCACCCGCACGGCCTCGAGCACGCGCATGAACGCGCCGGAGTCGGCCAGGGGGCTGAGGAGGGCGGCGCCGGTCGCGCGGTGCGCGAGCAGGTCGTCGAGCAGATGGGCGCGGCCCGCGGTGAGGGTGCGCCGTCCGTCGACGCCGTCCACCGTGACCTCGTCGGTGGTGTAGCTCAGCACGATCGTGCCGCGGGTGCCGCGCACGCGGATCACGGGGGCGGTCTGCTCCGGCGCGCACAGCGTCAGCCCGAGCGTCACGGCGAGGCCGCTCGTCGTGCGGACGCGCACGACGGAGGTGTCGTCGGCGTCGATCGCGTGCGCGTGGTACAGGTCGGCGTCCACGTCGAGCACGTCCTCGGCACGGCGGGCCCCGGCGAGCCGCAGCGCGGTGACGACGGCGTGCGCGAGCGGGTTGGTCGCCACGCCGTCCACCACGTCGACGCCGTCGAGGACCCGCTTGCCCGCCCACGGGGACCGGTCGTAGTAGCCGACGGTGCGCGACCAGGTCCCGACGGCGCCCACGGACAGCACGTCGCCGATCTCGCCGGCACCGAGGCAGTCGTCGATGAGCCCGAGGGCCTCGGACCCCAGGCTCTGGAACCCGACCTGGACGACGCGGCCGGCGTCGTGCGCGGCGCGCTCGAGCTCGACGTACTGCGCCCACGACGCGACCGGCGGCTTCTCCACGTAGACGTCCGCCCCGGCCGCGATCGCCCGCAGCGCGAGCGGAGCGTGGGTGTGCGGCGGCGTCGAGATCACCACCACGTCGGGCTCGACGCCGGCGTCCAGCAGGTCGTCGAGCGAGTCGAACCAGGGGATGCCACCGGCGCCGTCCTCGGGCGGGCGAGGGTCCGCGACACCCAGCAGCCGGGCCTGCCCCGAGCGCTCGGCGCTCCGCAGGTGCTCCAGGTGGCGGGTCGCGTAGCCGTGGCCGCCGACGAGGGCGACGCCGGGGGCGGTCACTTCAGCGAGCCTTCGACCTCGGAGATGAACTGCTCGGCCGCGTCGTCCGGGGACGTCCGCTCGAACAGCACGTCCTGCATCAGGCGGGTGAAGATGTCCCCGGTGCTGCTGGCGCCCTCGGGGGCGGGCATCCGCGCGCCCGCGGCGGACGCGGTGACCTCGTCGATCAGGTCGACCTCCTTCTGCTGCACGGTGGTGAGGCCCCCGCGCAGGTGGTCGCGCACCTCCTCGTTCGCCGGGACGCCACGGTCCGTGCCCACCGCGTCGACCACGCGCGGGTCGTTGACGAGGTAGTCGAGCAGCATCGCCGCGGCCTCGGGATGCGCGGTCTTCGAGGTGATGGCGTACTCCATCGTGGAGCCCACGCGGTTGCCGCGCGCCTCGGCCTCCCCGGGCAGGTTCGCCTCGATGACGGAGTCGCCGAGCGCGTCGGCCTTGAAGTTGCTCCAGGCGAAGGTGATCCCGGACCTGCCGGTGCCGAACAGGGACTGCTCGGGCACGGCGGTCGAGTCCTCCACGAAGATGCTGGCCTCCGGGGCGGCGCCGTTCTTCTGGGCGTCCAGCCAGAGCTGGAACCAGGCGGAGACGGTCTCGGGGCTCACCCCCACGGAGCCGTCCTCGGCGAAGATGGCCTCGCCGTGCTGGTGCGCCCAGGCGTCCAGCAGCGAGGAGTTGGCGAACGGCACCGTGCCGTACGTGCCCTTCGGGCTCTTGTCCGACAGCTGTTGCGTGACCTCGGCGAAGTCGTCCCACGTCCACGTCGAGGTGTCCGGGAGCTCCACCCCGGCCTCCTCGAAGACGGCCGGGTTGAGGAAGGCCGCCAGCGCGTTGACGCCGGACGGGACGGTGTACTGCTTGCCCTCGATCTCGCCGATCGCCAGCGTGTCCGCCGGGATCGTGGAGGTGTCGAGGTGGTCGGACACCGTCGCCAGGTCCAGCAGCGCCCCGCGGCCGGCGTACTCGCTGGGGTAGGAGCCGCCCATCGTGATGAGGTCCGGGGCGTCGCCGCCCGCGACCTGCGTCGCGAGCATGTCCCAGTAGCTGCCGAAGTCGCTGCTCTGCGTCTCGACGGTGATGTTCGGGTGGTCCTCCTCGAACCCCTCGAGCGCCTTCTTCGTGATCTGGTTACGCTCCTCGCCGCCCCACCACGCGAAGGTGATCGTCACCTCCTCGTCGGGGTCGTAGGGGGCGGCGTCGGCACCCGGCTGATCGACGGCGCAGCCTGTGGTCGCCGTCAGCACGACGAGGCCGGCCGAGGCCAGCGTGGCGGCTGTCCGGAAATTGAGTCTGTGCATGGGTCCGTACCTCCCTGTACGAGCAGCCCGTCCCGCGGTAGTTCGCGACGATCGGTGTCGGCGAGCGGGAAGGCGCTTCCCAGAGTACGAAGAGTTCGATACAGTGGTCAACTGTTGCCCCAAAAGTTGCGCGAAGTTGCGTAGCACGCCGTGGCCGAGGAGGTCCGCGAGATGAATCGTTCCATTGCCCCGATGGGGGCGCGCTCGCCCCGCGCGAGAACGGTGCCGCGCGGATGAGCGCGATCACCGAGCTCTCGAAGTTGAAGACTGGCCGGCGCCCGCTGGACCAGCGCGAGCGGAAGGCGGCGCGGCGGGACAACAAGGCGGCGCTCGTCTTCCTGCTCCCGTGGCTCCTGGGGCTGCTGGTCATCACGGCGGGCCCGATGATCGCGTCGTTCTACCTGTCGTTCACGGACTACAACCTGCTCGAGGACCCCAGCTGGGTCGGCGCGGAGAACTACCTCCGCATGCTCAGCGACGAACGCCTCCACCAGTCGCTGCGGGTGACCCTCACCTATGTCGTGGTGGGCGTGCCGCTCCAGCTCGCGGTCGCCCTCTTCATCGCGGTGGCCCTCAACCGGGGGATGCGCGGGCTGTCGTTCTACCGCTCGGTCTTCTACCTCCCGTCGCTCCTGGGCGGGTCGGTGGCGATCGCCATCCTGTGGCGGCAGATCTTCGGCACCACCGGCCTCGTCAACCAGGTGCTCGGCCTCTTCGGCATCGAGGGGATGGGCTGGATCTCCAGCCCGGACACGGCGCTCGGCACCATCATCCTGCTGCACGTGTGGACGTTCGGCTCGCCCATGATCATCTTCCTGGCCGGCCTGCGGCAGATCCCGACGATGTACTACGAGGCCGCCGCGGTCGACGGCGCCAGCAAGGCCAAGCAGTTCTGGCGCATCACGATGCCGATGCTGACGCCGATCATCTTCTTCAACATCGTGCTGCAGACGATCGGCGCGTTCCAGTCCTTCACCCAGGCCTTCATCATCTCGGGAGGGATCGGCGGACCCTCCGACTCGACCCTCTTCTACACGATGTATCTCTACAACACGGGGTTCAAGGACTTCGAGATGGGATATGCGTCGGCGATGGCGTGGCTGCTCGTCCTCATCGTCGGTGCACTGACCGCCGTCAACTTCATCGCTTCCAAGTATTGGGTCTACTACGATGACTGAGACCATTCAGCGAGAGACGGACGCGGCACCGCTCGCGCCGGAGTCCGAGCCGCTCCCCGGCCCCCGTCGCCGCACCCCGCACCGCCCTGTGCGGAGCCTGGTCAAGCACCTCGTGCTGATCATCACGGGCGCCGTGATGATCTACCCGCTCCTGTGGATGGTCGTCTCCTCCCTGCGGCCCGACGACCTGATCTTCAGCCAGCCGGGCCTGTGGCTGGGCGACGTCGACCTCTCCCACTACCCCGACGGCTGGAACGCGCTCACGCACCCGTTCGGCCGCTACATGCTCAACTCGGCGGTCGTCGTCCTCGGGTCCGTGCTCGGCACGCTCGTCTCGTGCTCCATGGCGGCGTACGCGTTCGCGCGGATGCGCTTCTCGGGCAGGACGATCCTGTTCGCGATCATGCTCATCACGATCATGCTCCCGGGGCACGTCACGCTGGTGCCGCAGTACGTGCTGTTCTCCCAGCTCGGCATGGTGAACACGTTCTGGCCGCTGGTCGGCCCGAACATGCTGGCGACCGACTCCTTCTTCATCTTCCTCATGGTGCAGTTCATCCGAGGGCTCCCCAAGGAGCTCGACGAGGCGGCACGGATCGACGGCGCGGGCCATGCGCGGATCTTCCTCCGCATCATCCTTCCGCTCATGACCCCGGCGCTCGCGACGACGGCGATCTTCACGTTCATCGGCACCTGGAACCAGTTCTTCAGCGCACTGATCTATCTCACCGACACGGACATGATGACCGTGCCGGTGGCGCTCCGGCTCTTCGTCGACTCGCAGGGCGAGAGCAACTGGGGTGCCATGTTCGCGATGTCCATCGTCTCGTTGCTGCCCGTGTTCCTGGTGTTCCTCTTCGGGCAGCGCTTCCTGATCCGCGGCATCGCCACCACGGGGATCAAGTAAGGGGCGAGGGGGTACGGGCGGGCCTGGACAGGCCTGCCCGCACCGGCGGTGAGACAGGGATCACGGGCGCCTTCGTTGCACTCAGTGCACCCAATTGCCTACGGTCGCCGGGTGGCCCCTGACACCAGCCCGGACGACGCGACCCTCGGCACGCGTGCGCGCCTCAAGGCCCGCACCCGCCGGAGCATCGTCGACGCCGCCACCGACCTCATGCACGAGACCGCCGGCATCGCCTTCTCGGTCGACGAGCTCGCCGCCCGCGCGGGCGTCTCCCGGCGCACCGTCTTCAACCACTTCGCGTCGCTCGACGACGCGGTGGCCGCGGTGGGCGCGGGGATCTTCGGCGGCGTGCGCGACGCGCTGCTCGCCGTCGACCCGCCGCCCGCGGCCCCGGGCGGCGACCCGCGTGCCGCCGTGCTCACGGACCTCGTCGGGGCGCTGCACCGCGCGGACCTCGTGGGTCCGATGGCGTCCCTCACGCGCGGGCTCGGGCTGCACGGCGTGTCCGACGACGTCTCGGAGGTGCCCGCGCACCAGGCGATGCTCCTGCTGCGGTCGTTGTCGGACGTCAGCGAGGACCTCGCCGCCGACCTCGTGCGCCGCCACCCGGGGCTGGACCGCCTCGACGTCGACCTCCTGGTCGCGCAGGCCATGAGCAGCCTCGTCGTCCTGCACCGGCACTGGTTCGCCCGGACCGGGGCGGCCACCGACGCCGCCTCCCGCAGCCTCTGGACGGACCTGCTCGACCACATCGCCCCGGGCGCCTCCGCCCACCCCTCGGAAGGACACCATGGCTGAGCTCCTCTACCGTCTCGGACGGTTCGCGTCCCGGCGCGTCAAGACCGTCGTCGCCGCCTGGGTCGCCTTGCTGGCGATCGCCGGCGTCGGGTACGCCGCCGGGGCGGGGACGCTGGCCGACACCTTCTCCATCCCCGGCACGCCCACGCAGGAGGTCACGGACCAGCTCGCGACGGCCATGCCCGAGGCCGCGGGCGGCACCGGCACGGTCGTGCTCAGCACCACCGACGGGAAGGCGTTCACCGCCGACCAGGAGAAGGCGCTCGGCGGCGTGCTGGCCGACGTCGAGACGATCGACGGGGTCGAGACCGTCGTCGACCCCTTCGACAGCGAGGCCGAGCGCCAGAAGCAGGCGGACAAGCTCGCGGACGGCGAGAAGCAGCTCGCCGACGCTCGCGACCAGATCGCGGACGGCCAGGACCAGCTCGACGCCGGCCAGGAGCAGATCGACGACGCGCGCGCCGACCTCGAGGCGGGCCAGGCCCAGCTCGACGACGCCCGCGCGCAGGCGGAGGCCGCCGGGCAGGCGGAGCTCGCGGCCCCGCAGCTCGACGCCCAGCAGGACCAGCTCGACGCGGGCAAGGCGGAGCTGGACTCGCAGCAGGACACGCTCGACGAGAAGCAGGCCGACCTCGAGGACGGCACGAAGGAGCTCGACGAGCAGGCCACCCAGCTCCAGCAGGGCAAGGACCTCCTCGACCTCTCCTCGGGCATCCAGGTCGTCTCCGACGACGGCTCCGCCGCGGTCGCCACGGTGGTCTTCTCCGACGCCCAGATGGACATCTCCCAGGAGACCAAGGACGCCGTCATCGACACGGTCGACGACGGGGTCGCGGACGTCGCCGGGGTGCACGTGGACTTCGGCTCGGACATCTCGCAGGAGACCCCGTCCGTCGTCGGGCCGGGCGAGGTCGTCGGCCTGGTCGTGGCGGCCGTCGTGCTCGTCATCATGCTCGGCACCTTCATCGGCGCCGGGCTGCCGCTGCTCACCGCCCTGATCGGCGTCGGCATCGCCGCGCTGGGTGCGCTCGCGTTCTCCGGCGTCGTGCAGATGTCGTCCGTGACGCCGGTGCTCGGGCTCATGCTCGGCCTCGCCGTGGGCATCGACTACGCGCTGTTCATCGTGAACCGGCACCGCCACCAGCTCAAGGAGGGCTACGAGGTCCGCGAGTCGGTGGCCCTCGCCAACGGCACGTCGGGCAACGCCGTCGTCTTCGCCGGGGCGACGGTGGTCATCGCGCTGCTCGCGCTCAACGTCACCGGTATCCCGTTCCTCGGGCTCATGGGCACGGTCGGCGCGGCCTCGGTCGCCGTCGCGGTGCTGGTCTCGGTGACGCTCACCCCGGCGCTGCTGTCGGCCATCGGCCCGCGGATCCTCAGCCGCAAGGAGCGGGCACGCCTGGCGCCTGCCGGCACCGCCCACGGCGAGCACGCCGCGCACGGGCACGACGCGAAGCACGCCGGCGCCCGGCCCTCGGCACCGGTGAAGCCGATGCGGACGCTCGTGGCCGTGGGCCGCGTGGTGCTCGGCATCGCCGTCCTCGGCGTCGTCGCGATCCCGGCGCTGGACCTGCGGACCAACCTCCCCGACGGGTCCTCGGCCCCCGAGGACTCCACGTCGTTCGCGGCGTACACGACGGTCGCCGACGAGTTCGGGCCGGGGGTCAACGGGCCGCTGCTCGTGGTCGCGGACCTGCCGCAGGCGGTCACCGACGACGACGAGGTCGCGACCCAGCTCGCGATCGCGGACCAGCTCGCCGCGCAGGACGACGTGGTCGCCGTCGCGCCCGCCGGGACGTCGGACGACGGCACGGTGATCGCGTTCCAGGTGGTGCCCGCGGACGGTCCGACGAGCGCGTCGACCGAGCAGCTCGTGCACACGCTGCGCGACATGTCCCCGCTCACCGTCGACGCGCAGGGGACCGGCGACGCGGCCGTGACCGGCGACGTCGAGATCGGCGTCGCGGGCGCGGCGTCGGGCAACATCGACATCTCGGAGAAGCTGTCCGACGCGCTGCCGCTCTACCTGGGCGTCGTCATCGGCCTGTCCCTGATCATCCTGATCGTCGTCTTCCGGTCGCTGCTGGTGCCCGTGATCGCCACGCTCGGGTTCGTGCTGTCGTACTTCGCCGCCCTCGGCGGCGTCGTGGCGATCTACCAGTGGGGCTGGCTGGGAGGCGTCTTCGGCGTCCACCACCCCGGGCCGATCCTCAACTTCCTGCCCACGATCCTCGTCGGCATCCTGTTCGGCCTGGCCATGGACTACATGCTGTTCCTCGGCTCCGGCATGCGGGAGGCGTACGCGCACGGCGCCCCGGCGCGGCTCGCCGTCGTCCAGGGCTTCCGGGCCGGCCGCTCCGTGGTCACCGCCGCGGCGATCATCATGATCTCGGTGTTCGGCGGCTTCGTCTTCGCCGAGGACGCGATGATCCGGTCGATCGGGTTCGCCCTCGCCTTCGGCGTGCTGGTCGACGCGTTCGTGGTGCGCATGCTCGTCGTGCCGGCGCTCATGCACCTGCTCGGCGACGCGGCGTGGTGGCTGCCGCGCTGGCTGGACCGGATCCTGCCGAACGTCGACGTCGAGGGGTCGGCGCTCGAGCGCCAGCACCCGCACGTCGACGCGACCGAGGACGCCGACACCGCCGCCGAGCACGCCGAGGACGACCAGGCCGTCGCGGCCGGCACCGTGCGATGACCAGGCCGTGGGGCCGGGCGGCGGCGCTGGCGGCCGGCGTGGCCGTCGCCGCGCTCGCCGCCCGCCCCGTGGTCCGCGCCGCTCGGCGGCAGCGCACGGCCCTCGCGGCCGCGGACCGCAGGCTCCTCGGCCCGCTCGCCCTCGTGCCGATGGTCCTGCACCGGGCGCTGCTGCCGCTGCTGCGACAGTCGCCGCCCCGGGCCGTGCGCCCGGGCGTGCGCACCGAACGACGCACCGTGCCGGGCCTCGCCGGCGGCCCGGACGTGGACGTCGAGCTGTACCACCCGGCGGCGCGGGCGGCGCCGTCCGGCGTGCTGGTGTGGGTGCACGGCGGCGGGTACGTCCTCGGGTCGGTCGCGATCGGCGACCCGTTCTGCTCGGACGTCGCCGCGGAGGCGGGCGTGCTCGTCGTCAGCGTGGACTACCGCCTCGCGCCCGAGCACCCGTTCCCCGCACCTCTCGACGACGTCGCGGCCGCGCTGGCGTGGGTGCACGCCCACGCCGACGACCTCGGGATCGACCCGGCCCGGGTGGCCGTGGGCGGCGACAGCGCGGGCGGCGGCCTCGCGGCGGCGCTGGCCCAGCGCGCCCACGACGAAGGCCTGCCCGTGGCCTTCCAGCTGCTGGTGTACCCGATGCTCGACGACCGCACCGTGCTGCGGGCGGAGCGCGACGGCGAGTGGGCCCTCGTGTGGACGCCCCCGGCCAACCGCTTCGGCTGGACGGCGTACCTCGGCCACGAGCCCGGCGAGCGGACCCCGGCGCCGTACGCGGCGCCCGCCCGCCGCGCGGACCTGAGCGGGCTGCCGCCCGCCTGGGTCGGCGTCGGAGACATCGACCTGTTCCACGCCGAGGACGTCGAGTACGCGCGCCGGCTCCGGGAGGCCGGGGTCGCCGTCGACCTGGACGTCGTGCCCGGCATGTTCCACGGGGGCGACCGGTCCGCCGCCGCCCCGGCGACGGGGTTCCGCCGCCGCGCACGGGAGGCGCTCAGGGCCGCGATCGGCTGACGGGCGCGGCTCCCGACATCGCCGCGCTGCCGCGCCCGGGGCCCGACTCAGTCGCGGGACGAGCGGGACGACCGGGCCGCCGTCACCAACTCGCGCGCGTGCACGTCGGGCAGATAGCACCGCACGAGGGCGAGGCCCACCAGCGGGAGCGTCGCGGGCTCGGTCACCACGAGGTACAGCGGCACGTTCCGCGGCTGGAACTTCATCTTGAAGCGGTGCAGCGACTCGAACCCGTACAAGGGCTCGAGCCGCTCCGCGAGGCGGTCGAGGACGGCGTCGATGCCCCCGGGGGAGGGCTCGTCGCCGTGCGCGAGCGGGCTGCCCGACAGCGAGGCCTCCAGGGCGCCCTCGTCGCGGAACGCCGTGAGGGCGGATGCGATGAGCAGCTCCATCGTGTAGCGGAACGAGTCGGGCGCGCGCCGCATGACGTCGAGGGTCCAGCCCACGACCGCGCCGCCCGGGGCGTGCACCGGCAGCCAGCTCGTCACCCCGTGCACCCGGCCGTCGCCGTCGACAGCGAGGCCCACCCGCACCTCCGGGTCGAGGGCCTCGCGGACCCCGCCGAGCGTGAAGGCCATCTCCGGCAGGTCGCTGTCGCCGAGCCACGCCTCGGAGATGGCCCGCACCTGCGCGAGGATCTCGGGCGGCTCGTCGACCAGCCGCACCAGCCGGTGCTCCATGCCCTGCTTCGCGGCCTGGTTGAGCGCCGTGCGCACGTCCTGCCACTTCTTTCCCCGGAACTCCAGCCCGGGCAGGTCGATCACGGCCTCCTGCGCCACCGGCACGAGCGTCCAGCCCCGCTCGCGCCCGATGGCGGCGACCTCCTCGCTCGCGGAGAAGAAGCACGACCCGGCGCCCGCGGCGGAGGCCGCGTCGACGAAAGCGTCCACGAGCTCCGCGCGCCCCTCGGGCCCGTCGCCCACCGGGTCCGTGAGGACGACCGCGACGCCCGCGTGCGCCTGGTACGCGACGTAGCCGCCTCCCGCCGTGGTCTCGTCCTGCGGTGCCCAGCGCTCGCTGCCGTCCCACGTCGTCATCCACGCGAGCCGCTGGCCCGCGCCGAGGCGGCGGAGCTCGGCGCGGGCGGCGTCCTGGTCCAGGTGGCTCCCGGCGGCCGGGCGGGCGTGGCGGCGGGCGCGGAACGACGACCGACGCGCGAGCAGCAGGGCCAGCGCGCCCCCGTCGAGCAGCAGCATCAGCACGTACAGCGGCAGGTCGCCGCGACCCAGGCCTGCGGCGGCGGCGAGGGCGAGCACCGCCTCGGCGAGCACGCCCAGGCCGGTGAGCACGACGGCCACGCGCCACCAGGCGCGCCGGCCGCGCAGCAGGCCCACCGCCAGCACCAGGTCGACGGTCACCGCGATGATGCCGGTCGGCCAGTCGTCCCCCGTCGTGGTGCCGAGCGGTCCGGCCGCGGGACCGGCGGCGAAGCTCGTGAGCACCACGAGCAGTGCCGAGATCGCGAAGTACCCGGCGGCCGTCGCCCGGTCCCGCTGCACGCGCCCGGCACGGGTACCGCGGCCCAGCCTCGCGCCCAGCACGGGTCGGGCGATCACGAGCCCGGCGACCCAGCCGACCAGGTGCTCGACGTCCGCGATCCCTCCCCAGGCCACGAGGGCGACCAGGACGTAGATCGCGACCAGCGCGCTCACCCGGAACCGCCACGGCGGCACGAGGCTGAGCGCCGCCACGGTCACCGCCCCGACGACGCCCGCGCTGAAGCCGACGTCGAGCACCTGGGCCAGGCGCTCCGCCCAGTTCCAGCCGGTACGGGCGAGGAGGGCGAGCCCGCCGGCCGTCCCGACGACGCCGACGAGCTGGCAGGTGACGGCCGCGACGACCGCACGCCGGGTGCCGAGCCGATGCTCCGTCCAGCCGACGAGGAGGAGGAAGACCCCGGCGACGGGGAGGTACTCCCACGGCTCCAGGGCGAAGAGCGAGCCCGTGACGGGCGTCCACCAGCGGCCCTCGGCGAACGCCGGGGCGCCGAACGCGACGTTCTCGAACCACGGGTGGTCCTCGAACGGGGACCACAGCGCTCCCGTCACGACGCCGAGGACGAGCATCGCCCCGACGACGCCCAGCGTGAACGGGACGTGGCGCGCCGTCCGGAGCAGCCACGGGGTCGTGCTCGGGGCGTCCGGGAGAGACGCCGCTGGTGTGCTGGTGGTGTCGGGCACGTCGCTCCTCACGTCGGGTGGGTGCATCATCCCGTGGGCTGCGGCCCGGCGCGCGTCGTCCGCCCGGGGGCGCCGGCTGGTCGTGCTGGCCGGGCGGGGGGAAGTTCCGGGAGGATCAGGGCGTGGGTGACACGGGGACCGGCCGACGCCGGCTGAGGTGGGGCGTGGGGATCGCCGGCGCCGTGGTGGTGCTGCTCGCGGTGTCGGCCGTCCTGGTGTGGACCGGGGTGCTGTGGCCGAACCGGCTCACGGCGGAGCGGTACGCCGTGCGCGGCGTCGACGTGTCCGCCTACCAGGGGGAGATCGACTGGCCGCAGCTCGCGGCCCAGGACCTCGACTTCGCGTTCGTCAAGGCCACCGAGGGCTCCAGCCACGAGGACGAGCAGTTCGCCGCGAGCTGGGACGCCGCCCGGGAGACCGACCTGCTGGTGGGCGCGTACCACTTCCTCAGCTTCGAGAGCCCGGGCGCCGACCAGGCGGCCCACATGATCGACGTCGTGCCCGCCGAGAGCGGCACGCTGCCGCCCGTCGTGGACGTCGAGTACTACGGGGAGTTCGCCGCGAGCCCCCCGACCGTCGACGAGCTGCGCGGGATCCTCGACCCGATGCTCGACGCGCTCGAGGAGCACTACGGCGTGCCGCCGATCCTCTACACGACGCAGCAGATCCGCGCCGACTACCTGGGCGACGACTACGACCGGTACCCGCTGTGGATCCGGTCCGTGACCACGAGCCCCGACCTGCCGCGCCGCGACTGGGAGTTCTGGCAGTACTCCGACCGGGACACGCTGCCGGGGTACGAGGGCGCCGAGGAGCACATCGACATGAACGTCTTCGACGGCACCCTCGACGACCTCCGTGCGCTGACCCAGCCGTAGTCTCGTCACCCCGCGGACGATCGCCCGGGGCATACTGCGTCCATGACCGACTGGAACCAGCAGATCATCGACGAGTTCCGCACCCACGGCGGGACCGTCACGACGATGGGGTTCGGGCGCAGGCTGGTGCTGGTGCACCACCGGGGCGCGAAGACGGGGACCGAGCGGGTGGCGCCCCTCGCCTCGATCCGCGACGACGAGAAGACGTGGCTGATCGCGGCGTCCGCCGGCGGCGCCGACGCGAACCCGGCGTGGTACCACAACCTGCTCGCCCACCCCGAGGTGAGCATCGAGACCCCCGACGACGGCGTCGTCGAGGTCCGCGCGGAGGAGCTCCAGGACGAGGACCGCGACGCGGCGTGGGACCGGTTCAAGGCCATGTCCGAGGGGTTCGCGGGGTACGAGAAGAAGACGTCGCGCGTCATCCCGGTGCTCCGCCTGACCCGCCGCTGACGGCAGGATCCTCGTCCAAGGGCGCTCATCTGTGACGAGGGTGATGCTCGTTTGCTACGTTGGTGCTTCCCGCACCCGACGGAGCAAGGACGCACCATGACCGCACTCAGCGCCGAGACCGTGGACACCCTCGCCGGCGGCGACCTGCCGCTCGCGGTGCCCTCCTACGACCGCACCCGCCTGCGCGCCGGCATCGTGCACCTCGGCGTCGGCGGGTTCCACCGTGCCCACCAGGCGATGTACCTCGACCGGCTGATGAGCTCCGGCGAGGCGCTCGACTGGGCCGTCTGCGGCGTCGGGGTGCTGCCCCACGACGCCCGCATGCGCGACGCGCTCACGTCGCAGGACGGGCTGTACACGCTGGTGCTCAAGCACCCGGACGGCACGCTGGAGGGGCGGGTGATCGGGTCGATCGTCGAGTTCCTGCTCGCCCCCGACGATCCGGAGGCGGTCGTGGAGAAGATGGCGTCGCCGGAGATCCGGATCGTGTCGCTGACCGTCACCGAGGGCGGCTACAACGTCAACCCGGTGACCGGCGAGTTCGACGCCGCCGACCCGGCCGTGCGGGCCGACCTCGAGCCGGGCGCGGTCCCCGCGACCACGTTCGGGCTGGTCACCGAGGCGCTGCGCCGCCGCCGCGACCGCGGGATCGCGCCGTTCACCGTGCAGAGCTGCGACAACATCCAGGGCAACGGCGACGTCGCGCACCGCATGTTCTCGGCGTTCGCGCGCCTGAAGGACCCGGAGCTGGCGGCCTGGATCGAGGAGCACGTGCCGTTCCCCAACTCGATGGTGGACCGCATCACCCCGGTCACCACCGACGACGACCGCGCCATGGTGGCCGAGCGGTTCGGCGTCGACGACGCGTGGCCGGTCGTCGCGGAGCCGTTCACGCAGTGGGTGGTCGAGGACCGGTTCGCCGACGGCCGCCCGCCCTACGAGCAGGTCGGCGCGCAGCTCGTGGACGACGTCGAGCCATACGAGCTGATGAAGCTGCGCCTGCTCAACGCCAGCCACCAGGCCCTGTGCTACCTCGGCTACCTGGCGGGCTACCGCCACGCGCACGAGGTGTGCGCCGACGAGACGTTCGTGCGCTTCCTGCGCGACTACATGGCGCGCGAGGGCGCCCCGACGCTGCTGCCCGTGCCCGGCGTGGACCTCGAGGAGTACCAGGCCACCCTCATCGAGCGGTTCGCGAACCCGCACGTGCGCGACACGCTCGCCCGGCTGTGCGCCGAGTCGTCCGACCGCATCCCGAAGTGGCTGCTGCCGGTCGTGCGCGCGAACCTCGAAAGCGGGGGAGAGATCCACAGGTCGGCCGCCGTCGTGGCGGCGTGGGCCCGCTACGACGAGGCCGTCGACGAGGAGGGCGAGCCCATCGACATCGTCGACCGCCTCGCGGACCGGCTGAAGGCCGCCGCGGCGCGGAACCGCGACGAGCCGCTCGCGTTCGTGCGCGACGAGGAGCTCTTCGGCGACCTGGCGTCCGAGCCGCGGTTCGTGGAGGCGTACACCGCGGCCCTCGACTCCCTGCACACGCTCGGCGCGCGGGCCACGGTGGAGAACCTCGTCGCTGGTTGAGCCCTTTCGCTGGTTGAGCCTGTCGAGACCACCTCACCGGGTTCGTCGGTCGAGCCTGTCGAGACCACGTCACCGGGTTCGTCGGTCGAGCCTGTCGAGACCACCTCACCGGGTTTCGACAGGCTCAACCAGCGGGGCGGGTTTCGACAGGCTCAACCAGCGGGGCGGGTTTCGACAGGCTCAACCAGCGGGGCGGGTTTCGACAGGCTCAACCAGCGTTGCGGGCGGCGGCCTCGCGCACGGCCCGCGCCTCGGCGACGGCGTCGCGCCGCTTGCCCGCCTTCTTGTCGCTGGCCTTGGTGTCGCGCGGCGGGAGCTGGAGGTCCTCCTCGGCAGGAAGGCCGTCGTTGAGCTCGCGGGTGCGCTCCACCTCGGCGTCCAGCTCGGCGCCGAACAGCAGCACGAGGTTGACGATCCACAGCCACAGCAGCATCACGATGAAGGTGGCGAGGATGCCGTAGGAGCCGTAGTTGGACAGGCCGCTGCCGACGTACAGGCCGAACGCGGCGGAGGCGATGCCCGCGACCACGATCGCGACGACCGCGCCGACGCTCACCCAGCGGAACCGGGGGCGCTTCACGTTGGGCGTGAAGTGGAAGAGCATCGCCACCGCGACCACCACGAGCAGCAGCGCGACCGGCCACTTCGCGATGCTCCACACGGTGAGGGCCACGTCCCCGAGCCCGACGGCCTCGCCCACCGACCGGGCGATCGGGCCGGAGAGCACGAGGCTCGCGACCACCAGGGCGGCGATGACGACCACGACGAGCGTGACGGCGAACAGCGCCGGGCGGAGCTTCCAGATCGGGCGCCCCTCCTCGACGTCGTAGATCCGGTTCATCGCCCGGCCGAAGGCCCCCACGTACCCGGAGGCGGACCACAGCGCCAGCACCAGCCCGAGGACGAGGGCGAGCCCGGCGCCGGTGTTGCCGACGGCGTTCTCGACGAGCGGCTCGACGATCTTGAGCATGTCCTCCGGGAGGAACTCCGCGACGGTGCTCATCACGGAGTCGAGGGCCTTCTCGGCGTCCCCCACGAACCCGAGCAGGGACACGAGCGCCAGCAGCGCCGGCGCGGAGGCCAGCACGGCGTAGTAGGTGAGCGCGGCCGCGAGGTCGGTGCACTGGTCGGCGCCGAACTCGCGGAACGTGCCCTTGAGCGCGCGGCCCCACGACGGCGGCGGCGCGTCGGAGGGCGCCCGCGGCGTGTCGGGGACGTCGGTGTCGGGGGCGGGGTCCGGCCCCGTGCGCTGCTCGCCGGTCTCGGTCATGGAGCCTCCTCGGTCACCCCCCAGGGTCGGCCGGGGGCGTGGTCCCCGCAACGCGGAGCGGGCCCGCGGCGACGTCCCGGCCCTGGTCGGAGGGTCAGTCCGCGGCGGTCTGGAGCAGGCGTTCCATCTCGACGGCGGCCGCCTCGTCGCACACGAGGACGGTCGCGACGCCGCCCAGCACGGCGCCCCGCAGCCCGGCCCCCGCCTGGGCGCCGTAGCCCACCGCGACCACCTCGGGGGTGCGCACCAGCTGGCCCAGGCTGACGCCGACCACGCGGGCGTCGAGCGGCGTCACCACGCGCCGGCCCTCGGCGTCGAAGAGCCGGCCGGAGCACTCCGCGACCGCGCCGCCGGCGGCGGCCGCCCGCCGTTCGTCGCCCGTGACCTGCGGGTACACGGTGGAGCCGGTGTCCGTCCAGGCGCCGACGGCGACCACCGCCAGGTCGAGCGCGTCGGCCCGGTCCAGCGCGGCCGCGATCTCCGGCTGCCGCCGCATGCCGGCGGCGGTGGCCGGGTCGCCCACCAGGAGCGGCGACCAGACGGGCCACGTGCGCACGCCCGTCATGGCGCGGAACGTCTGGATCAGGGAGAGCGAGTCGCCGGAGCCGCTCACGGGCAGGGCGCCGACGAGCTGCACGACGTCGCACGGCGGCAGCGTGCCGAGATGGTGCACGGCCGCCTCGATGGTGCGCGACCAGGAGATGCCGATCGTCGACCCGGCGCGGGCGCGCTCCCCGAGCACCGTGGCGAGCGCCTGCGCGACCGCCGCCCGTCCGGCCTCGAGCCCGGACCCCGACGGCACCACGACGACCTGCTCCGCGCCGAGGCGCTCGGCGAGCCGCGCCGCGCGGTCGCCGTCCAGGTGCGCGGGCGGCGAGATCTCGATCCGCACGACGCCGGACTCCCGCGCCTCGGTGAGCAGGCGCGCCACCTGGAACCGCGAGATGGCGTGCTGCTGGGCGATCTCCACCTTGGAGCGGCCGTCGAGGTAGTAGTCGCGGCTCACCTCCACCAGGAGCCGTGCGTGCTCGGCGTCGGTCACGGAACCACCCTCGTTCTTGAGCCTGTCGGGACCTGATCGCTGGTTGAGCCTGTCGGGACCTGATCGCTGGGTGAGCCTGTCGAAACCCGGTCCGTGGTCTCGACACGCTCGACCGACGTGTGAGCGCCAAGCCCTTGCTCGTCTGAGCATAACGAACTACTGTCCTGACAGATGAGCGCGGCGCCGCATCTCATCTGTGCGCGCCGAGGCCCGTCGACAGGCCACCGATCGAACCGACCAGCGACGTGAGGACGACGATGTTCCGACCACGAACCCGGCGCCGGTCCCGGAGCGGGACCCGGCTCGCCGCCGCGGCGAGCGCCGCCGTCCTCGGGCTCTCCCTGGCCGCCTGTGCGGGGGCGGGCGCCGTCGGCGGGGGAGACGGCGAGCAGATCGTCGTCGCGATCGTCTCGAACCCGCAGATGCAGGACGCGATCTCCCTGCAGGACGAGTTCCGCGCCGAGCACCCCGGCATCGACGTGCGCTTCGTGTCGCTCCCGGAGAACGAGGCCCGCGCCAAGATCACCGCGTCCGTCGCCACCGGCGGCGGGGAGTTCGACGTCGTGATGATCTCCAACTACGAGACGCCGATGTGGGCCGAGAACGGGTGGATCGAGGACCTGCAGCCGTACGCCGACGCCACGGAGGGGTACGACCCGGACGACTTCGTGCCCAGCGTGCGCGAGGCCCTGTCGGTGGACGGCGACCTCTACTCGGTGCCGTTCTACGGCGAGTCCTCCTTCCTGGCCTACCGCAAGGACCTGTTCGAGCAGGCCGGACTCACCATGCCGGACCGCCCCACCTGGGAGGACGTGCAGAGGCTGGCCGCCGAGCTGAACGACCCGGCCGAGGACTTCGCGGGGATCTGCCTGCGCGGCCTGGCGGGCTGGGGCGAGGTGATGGCCCCGATGAGCACGGTGATGAACACCTTCGGCGGGCAGTGGTTCGACGAGGACTGGAACGCCCGGCTCGACTCGCCCGAGGTGCGCGAGGCCGTCCAGACCTACGTCGACACGGTGCAGCAGTACGGGCAGCCCGGCGCCGCGACGTCGGGCTTCGGCGACTGCCTCACCCGGTTCGCGCAGGGCCAGGCGGCCATGTGGTACGACGCGACGTCGATGGTCTCCTCCATCGAGGATCCCGCGTCGTCGACCGTCGCGGGCAAGACCGGCTACGTGCCGGCGCCGGTGAGCGAGACCGACGCGGCGGGCTGGCTGTACTCCTGGTCGCTGGCGATCCCGTCCACGAGCGAGCACAAGGACGCCGCCTGGGACTTCGTCTCCTGGATGACCGACAAGGACTACATCACGCTGGTCGGCGAGAAGCTGTCGTGGGAGCGGGTGCCGCCCGGCAGCCGGCTGTCCACCTACGAGATCCCGGAGTACGCGGAGGTCTCCGAGGCGTACGCCGACGCCACCCTCACCGCGATGGGCGAGGCCACCCAGGACGAGACGATGGTGCAGCCCGTGCCGTACCCGGGCATCCAGTTCGTCGGCATCCCGGAGTTCCAGGACCTCGGCACCCGCGTGGGCCAGCAGATGTCCGCCGCGATCGCCGGCCAGAAGTCCGTGGCCGACGCCCTCGAGCAGTCCCAGCGCTACGCCGACACCGTCGCGGAGACCTACCGCGAGCAGCAGGACGCCCGGGCCGACGCGCCCGCCGGAGGCACCCGGACCGGAGGCAAGCCATGACCGCCGTCACCGCGCAGGCGGGGAACCTCCGCCGCGCCCAGGCCCAGCGCGCCGCCCGCGCGGACAAGCACGCCTACCCGCGCGCCGAGCGCTGGCGCCGGCGGGGGCCGCTGCTGCCCGCGCTGATCTTCACGATCGTCGTCACGCAGATCCCGTTCCTCGTGACGATCTGGTACTCGCTGCACTCGCGGAACCTGCTGCGGCCGGAGTCCGACATCTTCGTCGGGCTGTCCAACTACGCGGACATCGCGCGCGACTCGGTGTTCCGGCAGACGGCGTGGAACTCCGTCGTCATCACGCTCGGGTGCGTGATCGTCGCGATGCTGCTGGGCATCGTGCTCGCGATCCTGCTCGACCGGCCGTTCCGCGGCCGCGGGGTGGCCCGCACGCTGCTCATCACGCCGTTCCTGATCATGCCGGTGGCCACGTCCGTGCTGTGGTCGATGGCGATGCTCAACCCCACGTACGGCCTGTTCAACTGGACGCTCGGGCTGGTGGGCATCGACCCGGTCGACTGGACCTCGACGTACCCGATCGTCGCGATCCTCATGGCCCTCGTGTGGCAGTGGACGCCGTTCATGATGCTGCTCGTGCTCGCCGGGCTCCAGGCCCAGCCGAAGGACGTGCTCGAGGCGGCCGCGATGGACGGCGCCGGGTGGTGGCGCACCTTCGGGTCGATCACGATGCCGCAGCTGCGCCGGTACATCGAGCTGGGCGTGCTGCTCGGGATCATCTACGTGGTGAACACGTTCGACCAGATCTACCTCATGACCGCCGGCGGCCCCGGGACGGCGAGCGCCAACCTGCCGTTCTACATCTACCAGCGCGCCTTCCTCGGCTTCGACGTCGGGCAGGCCGCGGCGATGGGCGTCGTCGTCGTCATCGCCACGATCATCGTCGCCTCCGCCGCCCTGCGGCTCATCTTCCGCAGCTTCGACGTGAAGGAGTGAGCAGGTCATGAGCTCTGCCACCGCCACCACCGCCCCGCCCGCCGGCGCCCCCGCGACCCGGTCCGCGCCCGCCCGCCAGGCCCCGCCGCGGCCGGGTCACCGGCTGACTGCTCACCACGCTGACCTGGATCCTCGCGCTCGGGTTCTTCTTCCCCGTCCTGTGGATGGCGATGACGGCCTTCAAGCAGGAGAACCAGGCGTCGTCGGACCCGCCTACGTGGTTCTTCAGCCCGACGCTCGACCAGTTCCGCGCGGTGGTCGGTGAGTCCGGCACGTACGTCGCGAACTCGGCGATCGCCACCGGCGTCTCGACGATCCTCGTGCTGCTGCTCGGCATCCCGGCCGCGTACGCGCTGTCGATCCGGCCGGTGGAGAAGGTCAGCGACGTGCTGTTCTTCTTCATCTCCACGAAGATGCTGCCGGTCGTGGCGGTCATCGTGCCGATCTACGTCATCGCCGGGCAGCTCAAGGTGCTCGACAACATCTGGACCCTCGTCGTCCTGTACACGGCGATGAACCTGCCGATCGCGGTGTGGATGATGCGGTCGTTCTTCCAGGAGATCCCGGCCGAGGTGCTCGAGGCCGCGGCCGTCGACGGCGCGGGGCTGATGAAGACGCTGCGCTCCGTGCTCATCCCGATGGTGGCGCCCGGCATCGCCGCGACGGCGCTGATCTGCGTGATCTTCGCGTGGAACGAGTTCTTCTTCGCGCTCAACCTCACGGCGTCGCGCGCCGCCACCGTGCCGATCTTCATCGTCTCGACGATGACGAGCGAGGGGCTGTTCCTCGCGCGGCTGTGCGCGGCGGCCCTGCTCGCGTCGCTGCCGGTGATCCTGGCCGGGTGGATCGCGCAGAAGCAGCTCGTGCGCGGCCTGTCGATGGGCGCGATCAAGTAGCGGTCAGGGGTCGGGCGTGCCCGGCCCGGTGTGCAGGAGCTCGCGCGCCTGCTCGGCCGCGCGGGCGATGCTCTCGCCGACGAAGTCCAGGAACCGGGCCATGTTCTCGAGGCGGGCGCCCGCCGGGGACTCGCGGCCCAGCACGCCGACCCCCTGGCGCGCGACCTCGGCCATCTGCGCGTTGGAGCGGGCGGCGGCGAGCATCGACTGGTACCAGGCGTCGCCGTCCGCGGCGTAGCGCTCCCGGCGGCCCTCTTCGCGCTCGCGGCGGATCAGCCCCAGGTTCTCCAGGAGCGCGACCGCCTTGGAGACCGACGCGGGGCTGACCTGCAGCCGCTCGACGAGCTCCGCCGCGGTGAGGCTGCCCGAGTCGGCGACGTACAGGAGGGTGAGCACGCCGGCCGCCATGCGGGGGAGCCCGGACTGCATGAGGAGCGTCGTGAAGGTCTCCTCGTACGCGCGGAGGGCCGCGTCGTCCGGGCCGTCGGCCTGCGGCGCCCGGGCGCTCCGCGCGGCGGGACGACGGCGGTGGGCGCGCTGCTGCGTGGCGCGGTGCGCGAGGTCGGCGCGGTACGCCCCGGGGCCCCCGTTGCGCATCACCTCGCGCGTGACGGTGGACGTCGGCCGGTCGATCCGGCGGGCGATCTCCGCGTAGGCGAGGTCGTCGGCAAGGCCGAGCGCGATCTGCTGGCGCTCGTGCGGGGTGAGCCGGCCTCCGGGCATGGTGGTCCTCCTCGGTCGTAAGGCGCCCACGTTACGTTCATCTTCCCCCCGATGCAACGACGCCAGAGGCGCCGATTGCGTTGATGTTCAACTTGGATGCAACAAATAATGGCATCTGACCTGCATCAACGTGTTCTGGATGCAACATTGCTCTTGCCATACTTCGTGAATGCAACGTAGCGTTTCTCCTGTCAGAAACACTCGCACCGATCACCGCAGGAGCTGAGCCCGATGCAGACCTTCGACACCCCCACCACCGTCACCGCCGTCGTCGACATCCCCGCCGGCCACGTCACCTTCATCGCCGCCGACCGGTCCGACACCACGGTCGACGTCCGGCCGCTCAACGCGTCGAAGGGGCGCGACGTCAAGGCCGCGGAGCAGACCACCGTCGCCTTCGCGGACGGCGTCCTGCGCGTCACCGGCGAGGTGACGAACCAGGCCTTCGGCGGCTCGGGGTCCGTCGAGGTGACGGTCCAGCTGCCCGCGGGCTCGCGGGTCGAGACCAAGGCCGCGAGCGCGCAGCTGCGCGGCGTCGGCCGCCTCGGCGACGTCGTCGTCGAGAGCGCGCACGGCGACGTCAAGCTCGACGAGGCGGCGAGCGCCCGCCTCGCCACCCAGGCCGGCGACATCACGGTCGGCCGGCTCACCGGCCCCGGACAGCTGCGCACCGCGAAGGGGAACCTCACCGTCGACGAGGCCACCCGGGGCGCCCTCGTGCTCGACACCCAGCTGGGCGACGTGACCGTGGGGGCCGCCGCGGGTGTTACGGCGTCGCTCGACGCCGGCACCACCCTCGGCCGGGTCCGCAACGCGCTCACCAGCACCGGCGGCGACGTCGCGCTGGAGATCCGTGCCACGACCGCGCTGGGCGACATCGCCGCCCACAGCCTCTGACCAGGCGGCGTCGGGCGGCCCGGGCCCGCCGGAGCGACGAGTTCCGTCGCTCCGGCGGGTCTGCCACGTCATGACCTTCACCGGAACCCTGGACGCCCGCTTCAGCGAGGCCACCGCGCCCACGCCGTGGGGGGAGGTCGCTTCCGCGCTGACGGGCGCGACTCTCTACCGCCTCACCACCGTGCGCGCCGACGGCCGTCCGCACGTCACGCCCCTCGTCGGCCTGTGGGTCGACGACGCCTTCGTGTTCTGCACCGGCCCCGACGAGCAGAAGGCCCGCAACCTCGCGCACGGCGCGCTGGTGGCGGTCACCATCGGGTCGGACGCCTGGGACGACGGGCTCGACGTCGTCGTCGAGGGCACGGCCGTCCGCGCCACGGGCGGGCCGGAGCTGCGTCGGCTCGCCGACGCCTACCGCGCCAAGTACGGCGGCGCGTGGGACTTCGAGAACGACGACGAGTCCTTCGACCCGCACGGGCAGCGGGCGCTCGTCTACCGCGTCGCCGTGGACAAGATCCTCGCGTTCGCCAAGTCCCCGCACGGGCAGACGAGGTTCCGCCCGTGACCCGGCGTGGGCGCCGCTCTCAGGTGCGGCGCTCGTGCCGGACGGGCTTGAGCCGGTCGGGCGCGTCGGTCGCGGGCTCCCAGGTGCACGTGAACCAGCCGCGGTAGCCGAACAGGAAGCCGAAGCGGTGGTTGGTCACGCGCAGGTCCACCTCGAACCGCTGGGTCGCGTCGTCGTACCGCTCGCGCAGCAGGGCGCGGCCGCTGAAGAGCATCGGGAAGCGGAACCCCACCGGGCCCGCGTAGAACCGCTGGGCGTCGGACGTGAGGACGAGCCCGCCGTCCTCGTCGACGTGCAGGTCGAGGTCGACGGCGAGGTGCTGGTGGGTGCCGAGGTAGTCCACGACCGAACCGCCGACGTCGATCATCGTCGCGTCGAAGCGGCGGCGTCGCCCGCGCACGTCGTAGGACCGCACGAACGTCACCGTCTCGCGGCCGAGCGGGTCGCGGTACGGGTAGTTCTCGATCGTGAACGGCACGTCGGTGCCGACGTCGGGCACGAGGATGTTGCGCAGCCGCCCCACCTGCAGGAACGGCACCGTCCACCACGGCCCGCGACGGATCTCCGTCATCACGCCGGTCCCGACGCACGCCTCGCCGCCGCCCAGCCCGACGTCGAACCGGCGCTGCAGCATCGGGTGCAGGCGCTCGAACTCGGCGCCCATCGTGCGGCGGAAGATCGACCGGGTGTCGGCGTCGGTCGTGGGGGAGCTCATGGACCGGCCTCCGGGGCGGGCAGGGTGTCGAGGGTCCTGGGGGCGTCGCGCAGGTGGTCGTCGCGACGGCGGCCGCGCGCGGGGGCGCGCCGGCAGCGGCCGGCGCGCGGCCGGTCGGAGCGCCACACCCACAGCACGCTCCACAGCGGCCAGCGCTCGGGCTCCTCCCCGCGCTCGGCCCACAGCCGCAGGCGGTCGAAGCTCCACGCCGTCGCCCAGCCGAGCACCGGCCGGGCGACGCGATCCAGCACGCGGCCCCAGCCGGGGTCGTAGTC
Source organism: Promicromonospora sp. Marseille-Q5078 (assembly GCF_050315395.1). Classification (NCBI taxonomy): domain Bacteria; kingdom Bacillati; phylum Actinomycetota; class Actinomycetes; order Micrococcales; family Promicromonosporaceae; genus Promicromonospora; species Promicromonospora sp. Marseille-Q5078. The sequence continues at coordinate 4,369,004 of NZ_JBNPQG010000001.1, read as the reverse complement.
GTAGCCAGTCACGAACCGGACGCCGTCGCCGTCCGGCGTGTACCGCCAGTAGCCCCGGCCCGCGCGGATCGGTGAGCGCCGGTCGGTGGTGGCGAACCGCAGCGCCGACGTGCGCGTGCCGTCCGGCCGGGCCGACTCGCCGATGCTCACGCCGTCGCCCGCGACCGTCCCGACCGGCGTGCGGCGCGTGTACGTGAACCGCGTCGCGCCTCCGGCGGTGGGCGTCGTCGGCACGATGCGCGAGAACCGGACGTCCCAGCGCACGTGCTGCGCCGGGTCCTGGGTCAGCGCCCAGACCGTCTCGAGCGGTGCGTCGATCCTCGTCTCGACGTAGATGCCGCGGCGGGTCACAGCCGGTCCGGGACGGGGTCCGCGTCGATGGTCGGCACCGTGGCCGAGCACTCGGCCACCACCGACCCGTGCTCGTCCATGAGCGCCGCGCGGGCGATCCAGCCGCCCGGGTCCTCGGGCACGGCGACGGTCGCGGACGCCACCTCGTCGGGCACCGACACCCCGAGGTCGCCGACGCCGTCGTCCCGCTCGACGGCTCCGCCGAACGGGACGCCCGAGGTGAAGTCACCCCTCTCGGGCGACGCCACCGCCACGGCGGCCGTGGTGGTGCCCACCTCGGGGTTGTCGCTCGCGTCGATGCCGAGGCCCGTGGACCAGGCCACCGAGACGTGCCAGCGCTGCTCGGTCGTGCGGGTGATCCCGAGCCGGGAGTCCCACGACGTGTCCCGCGAGCTGGCGAAGACCGCCGACGCGGCGAAGTCCCCGGTGCCGACGCACGACGTGTCGTGCTCGGACGCCTGGGTGCTCCCCCCGCTGCCGCTGGTGACGCTCATCGCCGCCGCCGCGGCGCACAGCACCAGCGCGACGGCGTAGGTGACGCGCCGCGGCCAGCGCAGCCACGGGGCCCGGGCGTCACGGGCCGCCCGGAGGCGGGCGACGAGGGGGTGCAGCTCGGGCGTGGTGGTGCGCACGGCGACGGTGCCGAGCAGGGAGTCGGCGAACGTGCGCCCGTCGCTGCGGAAGGCGGAGCGCAGGTAGCCGATGAGCAGGATCGTGTCGAGCACGTGGGCGAACCAGCGCAGCACCGTGCCGGGCAGCCCGATCGGGCGGCCGGAGCGGTCGTCGACCACCGCGATGCCCGCGACCCGCTTGCCCGGCGTCATGCCGGTGTACGCCTGGAGGGCTCCGAGCACCAGCAGCGTGCCCGCGATCCACGCCGCGGTGGGGGCGTCGGGGGCGTCGGCGTCCTGGCCCACGCCGGGGAGCGCGGCGAGCGCCGGGGCGTGGCCCGTGGCGAGGAACGCGACCGAGGCGATCAGGGCGGAGTCGAGCAGCGTCGCGAGGACCCGCAGGCCCCACGGGGCGCACGGCCTGTCGTCGGTGAAGGGCCCGAGCGCGTCGCCGACCGGGGGCACGACCGGGGGCGCCGGAGGGGCGGCCGGCGTCGTCGAGGTCATGGCGGGATGTTTCCACGGGCACCCTGGTCCGTCCATAGGGTGTCCAGCCCGCGCTCAGGCGACGATGCTGACAGGCGCCACCCCGTCGCTGTGGGTACGAGATTGGTCAGAATTCGGCCCCGGATTCCAGCCGAATTCGTACCCACAGCCGTGGGGCGGGTCGTCAGACCGCGGCGCCGGCGTGCAGCGACGCCGCGAGCGGGGCGATCTCCGGGATCTCGTCGGCACGAGAGAGGGCGCTCCGGGGGCCGTCGTCGTCGGCACCGCGTAACGGCGTCGTCACGACGGGGTTTCGCAGGTTACGTCTGGGCCGACCGGGAGCCGCAGGGTCTGGCCCTGTGCCCGGGAAGCCGTTCGGGAGACGGTCGTAACAGCTCGACCCCAGCCCCCGAGGAGCACCATGACGACGTTCCTGGCCCGAAGACTCGGCATCGCCGTTCTCGTCCTGTTCCTGCTGTCCCTGCTCGTGTTCGGGATGGTCAGGCTCATGCCCGGCGACCCCGCCGCGCAGTACCTGGACACCACCAACCCCGACCCCGCCCAGCTGGAGGCGATCCGCGCCCAGCTCGGCCTCGACGTCCCCTGGTACCAGCAGTACCTCGACTGGATCGGCGGGGTGCTGCACGGCAGCTTCGGCACCTCGCTGACCCGCCCGTTCGAGATCGGCGCGCAGATCGCCGACCGGCTCCCGGCGAGCCTGCAGCTCGCCGTCGTGGCCTCCGTGCTCGCGATCGCCGTCGGCGTCCCGGCCGGCGTGCTCGCGGCCGTGCGCACCGGCCGGCCCGCCGACACGACCGTCCGAGCGGCCTCGTTCCTCGCCCTGTCCGTCCCGGCGTTCGTCATCGGCACGATCGTGGTGATGGTCAACTCCCGCACCCTGCGGCTCGACCTCATCGGGTACACCCCGTTCGCCGAGGACCCCGCGGCCTCCGTGGCCCACATGCTGGTGCCGGCGCTGGTGCTGTCGCTGCCGATGGCGGGGACCCTCAGCCGCTACACGCGCAACATGGTGATCGACGTGCTCTCGCAGGACTTCGTGCGCACCGGCCGCGCGAAGGGTGCCTCGACGGGCTACCTCGTGCGGCGCCACGCCGTCCGGTCGGCGCTCGTGCCGGTGACGACGGTCGTCGGCATCCAGCTCGGCACCCTCGTCGGCGGCACGATCATCGTCGAGAACATCTTCGCGATCCCGGGCATGGGGTCGCTGCTCATCGAGGCGCTGAACTCCTCCGACTACCCCACGATCCAGGCCTGCGTCCTGGTGCTCGGGGCGGTGTACATCGCGATCAACCTCGTCGTGGACCTGCTGTACCCGGTCATCGACCCTCGGATCAGGACGGTGAGCTGACATGGCCGGCGCTGCGACCCTCGACCCCCGGGCCTTGCGGCGGCCCCTCGCGCTCCGGCTCCCGGGCCTGCGCCGCCTGACCGGGAGCTCCGCCCTCACGGCCGGGGCCGCGATCCTGCTCGGGCTGCTCCTCCTCGCGGTGCTCGTGCCGCTCGTGAGCCCGTGGACGATCACCCAGATCGGCGACGACCCGTTCGCCGGCCCGGGGAGCGGCCACCTGCTCGGCACCGACAACCTGGCCCGCGACAACCTCACGCGGCTCGCCGCCGCCGCCCGTACCGGCCTGCTGATCTCGACGGCGGCCACGGTGCTCGCCGCGGCCGCCGGCTCGGCGGCCGGCATCCTCGCCGGCTACCTCGGCGGGGCGGTGGACACCGTGATCATGCGGGCGGTCGACGTCATGCTGGCCATGCCGGCGATCCTGCTGGCCCTGGTCATCGGGGTCATCGTCGGCGACGGCACCTGGCCCCTGATCCTCTCCCTCGCGGTCATCTGCGCCCCCGGGTTCGCCCGCGTCATGCGCGCCCCGGTGATCGCGATGCGGGAGCGCGACTTCGTCGTCGCGGCGGAGATCGCCGGCGTCCGGCGCGGGCCGATCGCCCTGCACCACCTGCTGCCCAACGTGCTGACCCCGTTGTTCGTGCAGTTCGCGGCCACCGCCTCGATGGTCGTCCTGCTCGAGTCGATCCTGTCGTTCCTCGGCCAGGGGGTGGTCCCGCCCGACCCGTCGGCCGGCCGGATGATCTCCGACGCCACCCGGTTCATGGCGCGCGACCCGTGGCTGGTCGTCCTGCCCTCCGCGCTCATCGTGCTGCTGACGATCGGGTGGAACCTCGTCGCCGACGGCCTCCAGCAGGTGCTCTCCCCCCGCAAGGGCGACACGCACGTCGCCGTCGACCAGGCCCGCCCGCTCGTGGTGCGCGCCGACGACCCCTCCGACGAGAGCGAGGTGGCCCGATGAGCCGCAGCACCCGGGGAGCCGGCCTGCTGGCCGGCCTGGTGACGGTCGCGCTCCTGCTCGCGGGCTGCGCCGGCGCCGACGCCGTGGGCGAGGTGCCGGACGAGCCGGTGGCCGGCGGCGTGCTCCAGTACGGCACGGACGTGCAGCCCGTCGCGGGCGGCATCGACCCGTACGTGGCCGCGTCGTTCGCCGCGCAGAACGTGTACGTGCAGATCTACGAGTCGCTGCTCACCAAGGACGACGACGGGACGATCCAGCCGGGCCTGGCCGAGAGCTGGAAGGAGGTCGACCCGACGACGTACCGGTTCACCCTGCGCGACGGCGCGGCCTTCTCGGACGGCTCGCCGCTCACCGTCGACGACGTGATCTTCTCCTTCGACACGATGAAGGAGTCGGGCGCCGCGCAGGCCAGCATGCTCACCGCGCTCGACTCGGTCGTGGCCGTCGACGACCGCACGGTCGAGTTCCGGCTGTCGACGCCGAGCGGGGCGTTCCTCAACCTCGTCGCCGGCGAGGGGACGGGCGTGATCGTGAGCAAGGACTGGTACACCTCCACCCCGCCCGAGGAGCGCCAGCGCACCGCGCTGGGCACCGGCCCGTTCCGGCTGACCGCGTGGCAGGACAACGTGGTGCTCTCCCTGCGCCGCAACCCGCACTACTGGGACGCCCCGCACCCGTACCTCGACGGGATCGACTTCCGGATCATCCCCGACGACCAGGCGCGCCTCGCCGCCCTGCGGCAGGGCACGGTCGACGCGATCTGGATCGGCGACCAGCAGCTCTCCGAGCAGGTGGAGCAGGAGGGGTTCCAGGTCGGGCAGAACGCCAAGACCCGCGACCTCACCATCTACGTCGACACGACGAGCGGCCCGCTCGCCAGCACGGAGTTCCGGCAGGCCCTGTCCACCGGGCTGGACCGGGACCAGCTCGCGACGCTCGCGTCGTACGGGTACGGCGAGCCGTCGCTCGTGGTCCCGGTCGGCGACCCGGCGTCCGTCGGCCCCGACGCCGACACCCCGCACTACATGCACGACGCCGCGAAGGCGCGCGCGCTGCTCGCCGCGAGCGGCGTCGAGGACCCGACGGTCACCCTGACCTACCCGAGCGACGCCGCGTTCGCGCGCGACGTGGCCCTGTACGAGGTCATGCAGGAGCAGCTCAAGGACGTGGGCATCACCCTGAAGCTCCATCCCGCCCCGTGGGCCGACATCCTCGCGGGCTACGTCTCCGGCTCGTACACCGGCCTCACCGTGGTGCCCGGCACCGCCCAGCCCGACCCCTCGGGGTACTTCGCCCCGTTCCTCGCCCCCACCCCGATGAACAAGACGGGCGCCGCGGGCGAGGCGGCGTCGGCCCTGTTCGGGCAGTACGTCGCGACCGCGGACCCCGAGGCCCGCACCGCGATCCTCGAGCAGCTCGAGGACGAGGTGGCGGACCAGGTCCTCGTGCTCGTCCCCTACGTCGTGGCCCAGCGGCAGGAGATCTGGTCGCCCCGCCTCCAGGACTACGACGTCGACCCCTACTCGTTCCGCAAGCACCTCGAGGAAGCGTGGTTGGTCCCATGACGACGACCCTGACCGAGACCCCGACGGCCGCCACCATGACGCTCGCGCTCGACGTCGACGGCCTGTCCATCGGCTACACGGGCGGCCCCGACGCCGTCTCCGACGTCTCCCTGACCGTCGCGCCGGGCGAGATCCTCGGCATCATCGGGGAGTCCGGCTGCGGCAAGTCCAGCATCGGGCTCTCGCTGCTCGGCCTGCTCCCGTCGTCGGCATCCGTGCGGGCCCGCCGCATGGCGGTGGCGGGGCACGACCTCGTCGGCCGCAGCGACCGCGACCTGCAGGCCGTGCGCGGGAACGACGTGTCGATGATCTTCCAGGAGCCGATGAACGCCCTGAACCCCGTGATGCGGATCGGGGACCAGATCGTCGAGGTGCTGCGGCTGCACGGCCGGTCCACCGGCCGGCGCGCCGACCGCGTCGGCGAGCGGGCGCGCGCCCTCGAGCTGCTGCGCCTCGTGCAGGTGCCGGAGCCGGAGCTGCGCCTCAAGCAGTTCCCGCACCAGATGTCGGGCGGCATGCGCCAGCGCATCATGATCGCCATCGCGATGGCGGCCGAGCCCCGGCTGCTCGTCGCGGACGAGCCGACGACGGCGCTCGACGTCACCGTGCAGGCGCAGATCCTCGACCTCCTGCGCGACCTGCGGGACCGCACGGGCACCGCGGTGGTGCTCGTCTCCCACGACCTCGGCGTCATCGCCGAGACCTGCGACCGCGTCGTCGTCATGTACGCGGGCCAGGTGATCGAGGAGGGCACGCCGGCCGAGGTGCTGTCGGCGCCCGGCCACCCGTACACCGCCGGGCTGCTCGCGAGCATCCCGACGGTGGACCACGAGCCCGGCACGGACCTGCCGACCATCCGGGGCGGCATCACGGCCGACGACCGCGCCCGCGCGGGCTGCCGCTTCGCGCCCCGGTGCCCCGCCGCGCGGCCGGAGTGCGGGGCGCCGCAGGCCCTGCGCACCGTGCCCGGCGACGGCCGCCGGGTGCGCTGCGTGCTCGCCGACGTCACGGAAGGGGAGGACCGATGAACGACCCGCACGACTACCTGGTCTACGTCGAGGGGCTGCAGCAGGACTTCCCCGCCCGGGGCGGCGCCCCGGTCCGCGCGTTGGACGACGTGACGTTCTACGTGCGCCGCGGCGAGACCCTCGGGCTCGTCGGCGAGTCCGGCTGCGGCAAGTCCACGCTCGCCCGGGCCGCGCTGCTGCTGCGCGAGCCCACCCAGGGGCGCGTGGTCTTCGACGACACCGACACCTCGACCCTGCGGCGCGGCGCCCTGCGCTCGACCCGGCGACGCATGCAGATGGTCTTCCAGGACCCCAACGACTCGCTGGACCCGCGGTTCACCGTGCTGCGCTCGGTCGCGGAGCCCCTGGTCGCCGCCGGGACGGGACGGGCCGAGGCCCGCCGCCGGGCCGCGGAGACCCTCGAGCGGGTGGGCGTGCCCGCCGAGCAGCACGAGCGCCGCCCGCACGAGTTCTCCGGCGGGCAGCGGCAGCGCATCGCCATCGCGCGGGCGCTCGCGGGCGAGCCCGACTTCCTCGTCCTCGACGAGCCGACGTCGGCGCTCGACGTGTCGATCCAGGCGCAGATCCTCAACCTGCTCCAGGAGCTGCAGCGCGAGCGCGACCTCACCTACCTGTTCATCTCGCACAACCTGGGCGTCGTGCGGCACCTCGCCACGCGGGTCGCGGTCATGTACCTCGGCCGAGTGGTGGAGATCGGGCCGACGGAGCAGATCTTCCGCGACCCGCAGCACCCGTACACGCGGGCGCTGCTGTCGGCCGTCCCGGACCCGAGCGGCGCCGCCCGCGAGCGCATCGTGCTGAGCGGCGACCTGCCCAGCCCGCGCCACCGCTACCCCGGGTGCGCGTTCGCGTCCCGCTGCTGGCTCGCGACCGACGAGTGCCGCACCGAGCGTCCGCCGCTGCGCGACCACGTCGACTCGGCCGGCGAGCACGTCGCCGCCTGCCACCACGCGGGCTCGCCGCTGCTGCCCGCCGACATCCCCGTCGGTCCGCCGGCTGCCGCCCCGACCGACCCCGTCACCGCCTGAAGGAGCCCGCGATGCCCGAGATCCCCGCCGCCGGACCGATCACCGCCGAGACCGTCGTCTACCCCGCCCGCCTCGTGCGGACCATGGACCCCGCCCGGCCCACCGCCGACGCCGTCGCCGTGCGCGGCGACCGCGTCCTCGCCGTGGGCACCCTCGAGGAGCTGGCGGCGTACCACCCGGACCGCGTCGACGACCGGTACGCCGACGCCGTGCTGCTCCCGGGGTTCGTCGAGGCGCACAGCCACGCGTCGTCCGGCGGGTCGTGGGACAGCGTCTACGTGGGCCGGTTCGAGCGCACGGCGCCCGACGGCCGGGTGTGGCCCGGCTGCGACTCGATCGACGCCGTGATCGAGCGCCTCCGCGAGGCGGAGCGGCAGCTCGGCGACCCGGAGGAGCCGCTGCGCGCCTGGGGGTTCGACCCGCTGTTCTTCCCGGGCGAGACGTTCGGCGCGGCCGAGCTCGACCGGGTCACCACGACGCGGCCCGTCCACCTGCAGCACGCCAGCGGGCACATCTGCGTCGCGGGCTCGCGGCTGCTCGAGCTCGCGGGCATCTCCCGGGACACGCGCGTGGAGGGCGTGGTCATGGGCCCGGACGGCGAGCCCACGGGCGAGCTCCAGGAGTTCGCGGCGATGGGCCTCGTGTGGGCGGTGATCGGCGGCAACCTCATGGAGCTGTCGGCCGGCTCGCTGCGGGCCTTCGCCCAGGACGCGGTCAACCAGGGCGCCACCACGCTGACCGACCTCGGCTCGGTCGCGCTGGCGCGGCCGGGCGGGGAGCGCGTCTACCTGGACACCGCGACCGGCGACTTCCCCGCCCGGATCAGCGCGTTCCACTTCGGGTCTGCGGGCGCGTCGTCGGTGCGGGCCGAGGAGGCGGTGGCGCGGATCGTCGCCCTCGCGGAGGAGAGCACGGACCTCGTGCGGTTCGGCCACGTGAAGCTCATGCTGGACGGCTCCATCCAGGGGTTCACGGCCCGGCTGCTCGAGCCGGGGTACCTGGGCGGGCGGCCGAACGGCATCTGGGGCATGACCCCGGAGGAGTTCGAGGAGTCGCTGACGATCTTCCACCGCGCGGGCCTGCTGGTCCACGTGCACTGCAACGGCGACCAGGCCACCCAGCTCTTCATCGAGGTGATGGAGCGCGTGCTCACCGCGTTCCCGCGCCCGGACCACCGCCACACCGTCACGCACTCGCAGATGACCACGCCGGCCCAGTACCGGCGGATGGCCGCGCTCGGCATGGGCGCCAACATCTTCGCCAACCACATCTGGGCGTGGGGCGACCAGCACATGGACGTCACCGTGGGGCCCGACCGGGCGGCGCGCATGAACGCCGCGCGCTCCGCGCTCGACGCCGGGGTGCCGGTCTCGCTGCACTGCGACACGCCCGTCACCCCCCTCGGGCCGCTGAAGACGGTGCAGCACGCCGTCACCCGGCGCACGCCGTCCGGCCGCGTGATGGGCACCCACGAGCGGATCACCGTCGACGAGGCGCTGCGGGCCGTCACGCTCGGGGGCGCGTTCCTGCTGAAGATGGACCACGAGGTCGGGTCGATCGAGCCCGGCAAGCTCGCCGACCTCGCCGTGCTCGCCGACGACCCCTGCGCGGTGCCCGAGGACGAGATCGGCGCGATCCGGGTGCTCGGCACCGTCGTCGGGGGCCGGCACCACGCGTCGCGGGTCGGCCTGCCCGCCGCGGCCGCCGCCCCCGAGCCCGTCGGCGTCGGGGCCTGACGTGGACACCCCGGTCACCGTCCTCGGCGGCTACCTGGGAGCGGGCAAGACGACGCTGCTCAACGGCCTGCTCGACACCGCGGACGGACGCAGGATCGGCGTCGTCGTCAACGACTTCGGCACCGTGAACGTCGACCGCCGGCTCGTGCGGAGCGCCACGGCGGACACGATCGAGCTCGCCGACGGCTGCGTGTGCTGCTCGCTGCGCGGCGAGGTCGGGGAGGTCATGCGGCGGCTGGCCGCGCGGGACGACCTCGACCACGTCGTCGTCGAGGCCAGCGGCATCGCCGACCCGACGGGCCTGTCGACGTGGGGCGCCTTCCCCGGCCTCGCGCCGGGCCGCACCGTCGTGTGCGCGGACGTGACGACCGTCGTCCGCAAGGCCCGCGACCGGTACGTGGGCGACGTCGTGCGCACCCAGCTCTCCCGCGCCGACGTGCTCGTCCTCACCTGGTGCGACGTCGCGGCGCCCGAGGCCGTCGACGCCGCGGAGGCGGTGGCCCGCCGCCACGCCCCGGGCGCCCGGCTGCTGCGCTCGCGCGGCGGTGACCTGCGCGCGGCGGACCTGCTCGGGGGCCCGCCGGCCGCCGGGACGCGGGAGGACCAGGCGGTTCCGCCAGTCCCGCCGCCGTCCGACGACGGGCACGGGCACGTCACGCGGTTCGTGCCGCTGGCCGGCCCGGTCGACCCGGCGGCGCTGGCCGGCACGCTGCGCTCGCTGCCGTCCGCCGTCGTGCGCGCCAAGGGCGTGGTCCGCTCGGCGGCCGGCGGCAGCGTGGTCGTCCAGGCGGTCCCCGGGCAGGTGGAGGTCGCCGAGCGGACGTCCGCCGGCGCCGACGCCGCCCACGCCGAGCCCGGGGTCGTCCTCGTGGCCGTGGGCGGGGGAGCGGCCGAGGCCCTCGCGGCCGCCGCGTGCCGCCTGGCCGGGCTGCTCGGCGTGCCCGGACGGGACGACGTTTCCGCGGCGTAACGCGTGGACCCCGCCGGTACCACGGGGTCTGGCGCTGTCGGGAGGGGGCCCCGGCACGCACAGTGGAGGCAGCCCCATCAGCACCCTCATCAGCACCCCCATCGACATCGAGGAGGCATCTGTGCCTGCACCCCAGGACGCCGCCGGGCGTCTCACCTACGAGCTCGACCGCGCCCACGTCTTCCACTCCTGGTCGGCGCAGCAGGAGCTCGACCCGATGGTCGTCACCCGCTCCGAGGGCTCCTACCTCTGGGACGCCGACGGCCACCGCTACCTCGACTTCTCGGGCCAGCTCGTCTACACGAACGTCGGCCACCAGCACCCCCGGGTCGTCGCGGCGATCCAGGAGCAGGCCGCCACCCTGTGCACGATCGCCCCCGCGCACGCCAACGACAAGCGCGCGCTGGCCGCGAAGCTCATCACCGACCGGGCCCCGGACGGGATGACCATGGTGTTCTTCACCAACGGGGGAGCGGACGCCGTCGAGCACGCCGTGCGGATGGCGCGCCTGCACACCGGCCGCCGCAAGATCCTCACGCAGTACCGCGGCTACCACGGCGGCACCGACCTCACGATCAACATGTCGGGCGACCACCGCCGCTGGCCCAACGACGACGGCCGCTCCGGCGTCGTGCACTTCTGGGGCCCGTTCCTTTACCGGTCGGCGTTCCACGCCACCACTCAGGAGGAGGAGTGCGCCCGCGCGCTGGAGCACCTCGAGGAGACGATCCGGTTCGAGGGGCCCGACTCGTTCGCGGCCCTCGTCCTGGAGACCGTCGCCGGCACCTCCGGCGTCATGCCGCCGCCGCCCGGCTACCTGGCCGGGGTGCGGGAGATCTGCGACCGGTACGGGATCGTGTACGTCGCGGACGAGGTGATGGTGGGCTTCGGCCGCACCGGCACCTGGTTCGCCGTCGAGCAGTTCGACGTGACGCCCGACCTCATCACCTTCGCCAAGGGCGTGAACTCCGGCTACGTGCCGATGGGCGGCGTCGTCATCTCCGACGCGATCGCCGAGACGTTCGCCCACCGCGTCTACCCGGGCGGGCTCACCTACTCCGGGCACCCGCTGGCCGCCGCCGCGGCCGTCGCCACGATCGAGGCGATGACCGACGAGCGCATGGTGGAGAACGCGGCCGAGATCGGCCGCACCCTCCTGGGGCCCGGGCTGCACGACCTGGCCGAGCGGCACCCCAGCATCGGCGAGGTGCGCGGGCTGGGCGCGTTCTGGGGGCTGGACCTCGTCACCGACCGGGCGACGAAGGAGCCCCTGGCGCCGTACGGCGGCACGAGCCCGGCGGTCAAGGCCGTCCTGGCCACCGCGAAGCAGCACGGGCTGCTCGTCTTCAACAACTACCATCGGGTGCACCTGGCACCCCCGCTCAACGTCACGGAGCCGGAGGTCAAGGAGGCGCTGGGCGCCCTCGACGTCGCCCTCGGCGCGGCCGACGACGCCTACACCGGCGCCTCGCTCTGACGTCCGGAACGCAAGGAGGATCTCCCATGTCGATCACCCATCCCGCTGACGCCCCCGTCGCCGTCGTCACGGGCGCCAGCAGCGGCATCGGTGCCGCCACCGCCAAGGCGCTGTCCGCCGTCGGCTACGACGTCGTGCTCGGCGCCCGCCGGGTCGAGCGGCTCGAGAAGGTCGCCGCCGAGTGCGGCGGCACCGCGATCGCGCTCGACGTCACCGACGACGACTCCGTCGAGGCGTTCGCCGCGCAGGTCGAGCGCTGCGACCTGCTGGTCAACAACGCGGGGGGCGCGCTCGGGAGCGACTCCCTCGCCGAGGCCAACCTTGACGACTGGAAGTGGATGTACGACGTCAACGTGCTCGGCACGGTGCGGGTCACGAAGGCCCTGCTGCCCAAGCTCGTCGCGTCCGGGGACGGCCAGGTCATCACGATCGGCTCCATCGCGGCGCGGGAGCCGTACAAGGGCGGCGCGGGCTACAACGCCGCCAAGCACGCCGAGGCGGCGCTCACCCGGGTGCTGCGGCTGGAGCTGCTCGGCCAGCCCGTGCGGGTGTGCGAGATCGACCCCGGCATGGTGCACACCGACTTCTCGCTCGTGCGGTTCAAGGGCGACCAGGCGAAGGCGGACGCCGTCTACTCCGGGGTCGAGCCGCTCACGGCCGAGGACGTCGCGGACACGGTGAGCTGGGTGGCGACGCGGCCCGCCCACGTCAACATCGACCAGATCCTCATGCTGGCGCGCGACCAGACCTCGGCGCAGGTCGTGCACCGGCGCGAGTCCTGACGGCACGGGTGACGGACGGCGGCGCCCGCGCGTCCGGGCGCGGGTGGATCGACCGGCGCTCGGGCGAGCCGCTCTACCTGCAGGTGCGGGCGTACGTGGAGCGGGGCCTGGCGGGCGGCGCGTTCCCGGCCCGCCGCCCGCTGCCGTCGTCGCGTCACCTGGCCGCCGAGCTGGGCGTCTCGCGCAACACCATCAACGCCGCGTACGCCGAGCTCGTGAGCCTCGGCCTGCTCGAGGCGCGGCCGCGGTCGGGCCTGTACCCGAGCGCGACGGCGACCGCCGCCGCCCCGGCGTCGCAGGCTCCGCCGAGCGCGTCGCCCGCGGCGCCCGGGTCGTCTGGTGCACCCAGCGCACCCGAGGCGCCCGACTGGTCCGACCACGTGGTGCCCGTGCGCGACCCGTTCCCGCGGGACCGCGTCGTCGAGCCCGACTACCGGGACTTCCCGTACCCCTTCCTCCCCGGCCAGGTCGAGGAGCGGGCGTTCCCGTCGCGGGCGTGGCTGCGCGCGGTGACGACGGCGCTCGACGGGCCGCACCGCCGCTACACGCTGCGGGACTCGGCGGACCGCGACGACCCGCTCCTGGTCGAGGCGATCCGCACCATGCTGCTGCCCGCCAAGGGCATCGACGCCGCGCCCGACGAGATCCTCGTGACGAGCGGGTCGCAGCAGGCGCTGAGCGTCCTGGCGGCCGCGCTGCTCGACGCCGGCCGGTCGGTCGGCGTCGAGAACCCGGGCTACGTGGACGCGGCCCGGATCTTCCACCGGTCCGGCGCGCGGGTCACGCCGTTCCCGACGGACCGCGACGGGGTGGTGCTCCCCGCGGACCCGGACGTCGACCTCCTGTACGTCACGCCGAGCCACCACCACCCCACGAACGTCACGCTCAGCGCGGCCCGCCGCGACGCGTTGCTCCGGGCCGCGACCGCCCAGGACATGCTCGTGGTCGAGGACGACTTCGACTCCGAGGTGCGGTACGTGGGGTCGCCCACGCCGACCATCAAGTCGGGGGACGCGCACGGCCGGGTCGTCTACCTCGGCACGTTCTCCAAGTTCCTCGCGCCCGGGCTCCGGGTCGGGTTCGTCGTCGCCGACGCCGCGCTGATCCGCGCGCTCCGGGACCGGCGGTACTACCAGACCAAGCATCCCGGCGGCCACGTGCAGCGCGCGCTGGCGGTCTTCCTCACCTCCGGCGACTACCACCGCCAGCTGCGCCGCCACCGCGTCGACCTGCGGGCCAAGTGGCAGACGCTCGGCGACGCCCTCGCGGACGAGGTGCCGTGGGCCCTGCCCGAGCGGCCGACGGGCGGCCTCTCCTACTGGCTCACCGGGCCGGAGGGCTTCGACGGCACGCGGGCCGCGGCGCTCGCCCGCGAGCGCGGCGTCCTGGTGAGCCCGGGCGAGCTCTACCACCTCACCCCGGACCCGCCGCGGCGCCACCTGCGGGTCGGGTTCAACGCCATCCCGCAGGCCAGGATCGTGCCGGGCGTCCACCGGCTGGCGCAGGCCATGCGCACCGCCCTCGACCCGGCCGCGGCCCCGGCGGCGGACCGATGACGGTCGACGGCGGGCTCCTCGTGCTCGCCCTCGCCGCCGTCACGGTCTCGACCTTCGTGCAGTTCGCGACGGGCTCGGGGTTCGGCGTGCTCGGCGGCCCGCTGCTCCTGCTAATCGACCCCCGGCTCGTGCCGGGGCCGCTGCTGCTGCTCACGCTCGTCGTGATGCTCGCGGTGGTGTGGTCCGAGCGGCGCGGGCTGCGGCACCTCGACCTGGGGTGGGCGGCGGTCGGCGCGGTGCCGGCGGCCGTCGGCGCGCTCTGGCTCGTGGACCTCATGGACCAGCGGGTGACCGAGGTGGTCGTCGGCCTGGTCATCGCCGTGGGCGCCGTGGCCGGGCTCGCGGGCTGGACTGTGCGGCAGGGCCGGGCGACGCTGCTCGGTGCCGGCGTCCTCGGCGGGGCGCTGAGCACGATCGCCGCGACGCCCGGCCCGCCGGTCGTCGTCGTGTACCGGGCGGACGACCCGGTCCGCTACCGGGCGAACCTCTCGGCGTTCTTCGTGGCCACCACGGTCGTCTCGCTCGCCGCGTACGCCGTCTCGGGCGACCTGGGGCGGCAGGACGTCGTGGCGGCGGGGTGGCTCGCGCCCGGCGTCGCGCTGGGCTGGTGCGTGGCGCGGCTGCTGGTGCGGCGGATCCCCGCCGCGGCGGTGCGGCCGGCGGCGCTGTGGCTCTGTGTCGTGTCGGCCGCGAGCCTCGTGGTCTCCGCGCTCGCGGGGTGAGCGGGGCGGCTCACCCCGCGGCGTCGGCGCTCCGCGCGGGGCGCGGCTCGTCGCGCGGCTTGTCCTTGACGACCTTGAGCCCGATGGCGCACAGGATGATGCCCGCGAGGAACAGGACCTTGAGGAGCGTGACGGCCTCGGTGCCGGTGACCATCGCCCAGGAGACGGTCAGCGCCGCGCCGATGCCGGTCCAGATCGCGTAGGCCGTGCTGATCGGGATGTGGTTGGCCGCGTAGCCGAGGCCGAGCATGCTCAGGGTCAGGGCCACGACGAACACGACCGTGGGACCGGGGTTCGAGAAGCCGTCGGAGGCGCCGAGGGCGGTGGCCCACACGGCCTCCAGCACGGCGCTCACCAGCAGGATCGCCCACGCCATCTCAGCTCACCACCTTGAGTCCGACGACACATCCGACGAGGCCGATCAGCAGCAGGGCCCGGGCCACGGACAGCCGCTCCTCGCCGCGGGCGATCGCGACGACGACCGTGAGCACGGCGCCCACGCCGACCCAGACCGCGTAGGCCGTGCCGACGGGGATGGTCAGCATCGCGTGCGCCAGGCCCCACATGCTCAGGGCCATCGCGACGAGGAAGACGACGGTCGGCACCACGCGCTTGAAGCCTCGGGACGCGCTCAGGGCAGTGGCCCAGACGGCTTCGAGGACGCCGGCGCCGACGAGGATCAGCCAGTCCATGCTCGTCCGCTCCTCTCGGGAGGTCGGTCTTGGTTTCGCACGATCGTGCGAAGAAAGTTCTAGCACACTTCGCACGACTGTGCGAACATGAGGGCCGTGCCGCAACGACTCGACCGCGACGAACGCCAGCGCCAGGTCTCCGAGGCCGCGTGGCGCGTCCTCGTGCGGGACGGCCTCGAGGCCCTGTCCGTGCGCAACGTGGCCGCCGAGGCCGGCCTGCCGCAGAGCTCCCTGCGCTACACGTTCCCCACCGTGGCCAGCGTGCGCGAGCGGGCGGTGGCGCTGGTGGTCGAGCGGCTGCGGGAGCGGGTCGACGCCGTCGACGTCGCCGGCCCGGGCGGCGCGCGGGCCGTGCTCGCGCAGCTGCTGCCGCTCGACGCGGAGCGGCGCACCGAGATGGAGGTCTACCTCGCCCTCGGCACCGCGGCCATGACCGACCCCGGGCTGCGGGAGGGACACCACGCCGCGCAGGACGCCGTCCGCGCGGTGTGCGCGCGGGCGCTCGGGGCCCTGACCGGCCAGGACCCCGCCGACGTCGACGTGCGCGAGCTGCACGCACTCGTCGACGGGCTGGCGCTGCACGTCGTGCGGCAGGACCCGGACGCCGACCCCGGCTGGGCGCTCGACGTGCTCGACGCGCACCTGGCCCGTGCTTCCTGTGGGGCCACCTGAAGGGTTGACACGCTGCTCGTTAACCTTGATTGTGGTCAATATAGCGACCATTAAGGAGTCCGCCATGGTGTCGAGGCCCCCCTCGGTGCGGGTGCGCAGGGCCGCGACGGAGCTGGGCGAGCATGTCGTCACCTGGCGCAAGCTGCAGGGGCTGACTGCAGAACAGCTTGCGGAACGGGCCGGTATCTCGCGAGGCACGCTGCGGCGGGTGGAGCATGGTGACCCGGCGGTCGGGGCGGGCGCTCTCCTGTCGGTGCTGCGGGCTCTCGGTCAGCTCGACCGCGTCGTCGACGCGCTCGACCCGTACGACACCGATGTCGGGCGGGCACGGGCAGGAGAGTCCCTTCCGCGACGGGTGCGTCGATGACCACGACGGGGACGGTCGTGCTGGACGTCTACGTGGACCTTGCCGGGGAGACCGTTCGAGCGGGGACCGCCTACGTGTCCGAGCGTCGGAGGAGCACCTCGACGTCGTTCACCTACGCCGACGCGTTCCTCGCCCGCACTGACGCCTACGCCATCAGCCCGGACCTCCCTGTGACCGTCGCTCGCCACCAGGTGGACGGCTTGCCCGGGACGTTCGCCGACGCCGCGCCCGACCGCTGGGGGCGCAATCTGATCGAGAAGAAGGTCCGTCGTCGTGCCCGGGAGGGAGGGGCGCTCCCCGCCGTTCGTGAGGTCGACTATCTCGTCGGGGTCTCGGACCTGACCCGTCAGGGCGCCTTGCGGTACACCGGGGCCGGCGACGACCTCTTCCTTGCCCCAGACCCGGACGTCCCGCGGATCGTCGAGCTTCCGAGGTTGTTGCGCGCGGCGGACGCCGTGGCCTCGGGTGACGAGGACTACGCGGAGGTCAAGCTGCTTCTTGATGCCGGGACGGGTTCTCTCGGCGGGGCGCGCCCGAAGGCGTCGGTCCGGGACGGTGGCCGGCTCCTCATCGCGAAGTTCCCCCATCCCGGTGACCGGTGGGACGTCATGGCCTGGGAGAAGGTCGTGCTCGACCTGGCGGACGAGGCCGGGATCCGGGTGCCCAGGCGGCGCCTGGTGACCGTCGAGGGCCGATCCGTCCTCCTCCTCGAGCGATTCGACCGGTCCGACCGCGGGCGGGTCGGATACGCGAGCGCGCTCTCGCTCGTCGGGGGGCGCGACGGAGCGTCGTACGACTACCTCGAGGTCGCGGAGGCGCTCGCGACGCATGGCGCCGCGGTAGGCGCAGACCTGCGGGAGCTGTGGCTGCGTGTCCTGCTCTCGGTCGCGGTGAACAACACCGACGACCACCTCCGCAACCACGGTTTCCTGCGAGCCGGCGGGGGATGGCGGTTGGCGCCCGCGTTCGACGTCAACCCGGATCCCGATGCGCGTGCGGCGGCGACGTCGGTCGGGTTCGTGGCCGAGGATCGTGCCGCGCGGTTCGACGCACTGCTGGAGCTGGCGCCGGAGTTCGGGGTCACTGCGCAGCGTGCCGGAGACGAGGTCCGCGTCGTCGCGGACGTCGTCTCGCGCTGGCGGGACGTAGCCTCTGTCAACGGTATCGGCGAAGCGGAACAGCGGACGTTCGCGGACGTTCTTGACGGCGGGCCGCAGGCCCGCTGAGCGTCAGCGCGCCGGGCCGCCCACCAGGGCGTCGCCGACCTCCGAGCGCAGGTACAGCACGGACCGGCCGGCGCGGGCGGACGTCAGCAGGCCCGCGTCGCGCAGCACGCGCAGGTGCTGGTTCACGGCGCTGGTCGTGACGTGCAGGCGCCGGGCCAGCTCGGTGGACGACGCGGGGTGCTCGAGGGTCGTGAGCAGCCCCGCCCGCGCCTGCCCCAGCACCGCGACCAGCGCGGCGTCCGCCACCGGCCGCTCCGACTGCCACAGCGTGCCCGTGCCGCGCGCGCCGTACATGATCATCGGCGGCTCGTCGGCGGAGATGGGGGCGGACGCGGCGCGGGTGAACAGCGTGGGCACCAGCGTCAGGCCCTCGCCGGTCGTGGCCCGTCGAAGGTCCCTCGTCGAGCTCCCGAGCTGCACGCTCACCACGCCGTCGGCGAAGGACACCCGGTCGGCGAGGTCGGCGAACATCGCGCCCGCCCCGCGCGCGGAGATCACCGCGCCGCGGTGCACGACGTCGGCCTGGAGCACGGCGCGCATCCGTGGCCAGTGCGGCGCGAAGCACGAGTCCCAGTAGGCGGTCAGCGCGTCGAGCACGCGTCGCCGCACGCGCGGGAGCCCGCCGCGGAGCGGGGCGGGGCGGCCGCCCGGGTGCAGCGCGTCGAGCTCGCGGGCGACGACGTCGTCCCCGGTCGCGGCGACGGCGGCCAGCTCGTCGTCGATCCGGGTGAGCGGGCTGCGCGGGCGCGGGGTGAGGAAGTCCGGCGTCCACAGCACCTCGTTGGTCAGCGCGAGCAGCATCTCGCCGTCGAGGCGCGAGCGGGCCTCCTGGGTGTGGCGCAACCACGGCAGGTGGAGCGGGTAGCGGCCCGGTTCACGCCAGGTGCGCAGCGACAGGACCAGCTCGTTCAGCGGGGAGACGGCGAACCGGACGTCGGCGAGGTCCATGCCGGCCAGCTCGTAGCGCATCCATCCCACGGAGCGAGCATAGGTGTAGGGCAGCGCTACATCTCTTCGGCAACGGGCGCGGGCGCCGCCTACTGGTGCCCGTGATCCAGACCCTCCTCCCGCGGGACCCCGTGGCGCGCGCGCTCACCTACTCGACGATGGCGTTCGCGGCGTCGACCGGGATCTTCTACACCGTGTCGGTCCTGTACTTCACGCGGGTGGTCGGGCTGTCCGCGGCCACGGTCGGTCTGGGCCTGGGGATCGCCGGCGGCGCGGGCGTGCTCGGGTCGTACCTCGCGGGGCGCTGGTCGGACCGCTGCGGCGCGCACCGGGTGCAGGTGTGGGGCCTGCTCGCGCAGGCGCTGGCGCTGGCGGCGTACTCGTTCACCTCCGACGCGGTGAGCTTCACCGCCGTCGCGGTCGTCGTCAGCGCGGGCCGCGGGGTGCAGTCCACCGCGCGGCAGGCGCTGCTCGCTCGGTGGTTCACCGGCCCCGAGCGGGTCGACGTGCGCGCCCGGCTGCGTGTCGTGACCAACGTGCTGATCGGGCTGGGCACGCTCGCCGCCGCCGTCGCGCTGCTGCTCGACACGGCCGCCGCGTACCGCACCGCGATGGTCGCGACGGCGGTGCTGCTGCTCGGCGCCGTCGTGCCGCTCGTCCGGCTGCCGCGCCGCGTGCCGGGGCTGGCCGCGCGGATGCTCGAGGACGCGCCCACGGCGCCGGCCCCGCGTTCGGGCGACGCCGACGGCGCCGGCGCGGAGGTCGCCGACGAGGCCCCGGCCCCGCACCCCCTGCGCGATCGCACGTACGTGGCGAGCGTCGTGCTCAACGCCGTCGTGGCCATGCAGTTCGGCGTCATGACGGTGGGGGTGCCGCTCTGGGTCGCGAGCACCGACGCCCCCACCGCCGTCGTGTCCGCGCTGCTCGTGGTCAACACCGCGCTCGTGGCGCTGCTGCAGGTGCGCGCGTCGCGCGGCACGCACGACGTGCGGGGAGCGGGCCGTGCCGTGCGCCGCGGGTCCGTGCTGCTGGCCGCCGCGTGCGTGCTGTACGCGGGGGCCGGGTACGGCAGCCTCGTGGCCGCGACGGCGCTGCTGGTGCTCGCCGCCGTCGCGCACTCCCTCGGCGAGGTGCTGTCCGAGGCCGGCGGGTGGGGCATGGCCTTCGAGCTCGCCGACCCGCGCCGCGCGGGCGCCTACCAGGGCCTGTCGCAGACCGGGTACGCGCTCGCGGGCATGGCGGCCCCCGTCGTGGTGACGGCCCTGCCCATCCGGTTCGGCACGCCCGGGTGGCTCGTGCTGGGTGCGGTCTTCGTCGCGGCCGGCGCGGGGGCGGCCGCCGTCGCGCGGCGTGCCGCCGACCGGCCGGACGACGCCGCGTCGTCCTCGCCGTGGACGACGCAGCCGTCCACGGAGGAGTCCGTCCCGGCGTCCTGACCGGCCCCTGAGGGAGACTGCCCGGGCAGCAGACCCACGACCCTCGAAGGAGAGCGATGGACCCCCGCGAGCAGGAGGTGCGGCGCCGGATGGCGGCGCATGAGCTCTACACCGACGGTGCCCCCGGGCTGGAGGGCCTGGCGGCCGAACGGGCGCGCGCCAAGGAGCTGGAGCACGCGATCAACGTCGGCTCCCCGCGCGACCTCGCCCGCCGAGAGGAGCTGGTCCGCGAGCTGTTCGGCAGCGTGGGGGAGCGGGTCTGGGTGGAGCCGCCGCTGCACGTGTCGTACGGGCGCACCGTCCACCTGGGCGACGACGTCTTCGTCAACGTGGGGCTCACGCTCGTCGACGACGTCGAGGTGCACGTCGGGGACCGGGTGATGTTCGCCCCGCACGTCACGGTGACCACCACCGGCCATCCGGTGCACCCCGACCTGCGCCGCGACGGCGGCCAGTTCTCCGCGCCCGTGGTGATCGAGGACGACGTCTGGATCGGGGCGAACGTGGTGCTGCTCCCCGGCGTGACCGTGGGGGCCGGGTCCGTGGTCGGCGCCGGCTCCGTCGTCAGCTCGGACGTGCCGCCGGGGGTCGTCGTCGCGGGCACGCCCGCGCGCGTGCTGCGCGAGATCACCGACGCCGACCGCGAGTTCCGCTACCGGCCCCCGACGACGGCGCGCCGCGCGGGCTGACGGGCGCCCCGGGCCGCGCCACCAGAGAATGCGGGAGTGACGGACGACGAGAGCCGGGAACCCTCCGGCGGCGGGGAGTGGTTCGTCGGGACGCACGGCCCGCCGGTGGACGCGGCGGACGACGAGCACCCGGCGCGCTGGGCGCACGCGACGGACAAGCGGGAGTTCCTCGCTGCGGCGGCCGAGATCGACCCGGCGCTGCGCGATCGGCTCGAGGGCCTGCACGCGGTCGCGAAGGACGTGCCGAAGCGGCCGGTGGCCGCGGTGCGCTGGCTCGACGACGACTGGGTCGCCGTCGTCACGCCGACGGTCTGGTACACCGAGGGCGACCGCCAGGTGCACACCGGCGAGCTCGGCTGCCTCCTCGGCCCGGACGCGGTGCTGACGTTCGAGGCGGGCGACGCGCGGGTGTGCGCGCACGCGCTGGAGCGCCTGCGAGGACCCGGACCGACACACGGCGACGGGGCACAGCGGGTGGCGCTCGCCGTCGTGCTGGGACTGGTGGGGGTGGCGTCGGAGGTCGAGGTGGCGCTCGGGGACGCCGTCGCGGACACGGAGCGGGTCGTCTTCGACCGCACGGTGGGCGACCCGGTGCAGCGGCTCTACGACCTCAAGCGCGAGATCACCGAGGCCCGCCGCGCGCTGCTGCCGGTGGCGGCGGAGCTCCCCGAGCTCACGGAGACGACCGACGAGCGACGCGCCGTCGCGGACCGGCGCACGCTGGAGCGGGTGGCGTCCACGGTCGAGCGGATCGACCGGCACCTCGACGCCCACGACGACCTGCTGTCCGACATGCTGCAGGTGCACCTGTCGCAGGTGTCCGTGCGGCAGAACGAGGACATGCGCAAGATCTCGGCGTGGGCGGCGATCCTCGTGTACCCGACAGTGGTCGCGGGGGTCTACGGCATGAACTTCACGCACATGCCGGAGCTGCACTGGCTGCTCGGCTACCCGTTCGCGCTCGTGCTCATCGCGGTCGGCTGCGTGGTGCTCTACCGCGTCTTCCGGCGCGTGGGCTGGCTCTGACGACGGAGCGACGCTCCGCTACCCTGTGCGCTCCAGGCGCCCGACGGAGGGACGGTCCCGTGCAGCTGCTCGTGGTCGAGGACGACGACCATGTCGCCGGCGCGCTCGTGTCCGTGCTGGGCCGGCACGGGTACGAGGTCGTCCGGGCGCGCGACGGCGCGTCCGCGCTGCGGGAGCTGAGCCCGCGCACCGACATGGTGCTGCTCGACCTGACGCTGCCCGACATCGACGGCTTCGAGGTGTGCCGCCGCATCCGCCGCGTCTCGGACACCCCGATCATCATGGTGACGGCCCGCACCCGCCTCGACGCGCGCATCCGCGGGCTCGAGATGGGCGCGGACGACTACGTGACCAAGCCCTACGACGTGCGCGAGGTGCTCGCCCGGATCGACGCCGTCATGCGCCGGGGCCGCGGCCGCGAGTGGGACGGCGCCCGCGCCGAGACCGCCGAGGCCCGCGTGCGGGTGCGGGGCCTGGTGGTGGACCTGGCGCGGCGCGAGGTGCGCCGCACGACCGGCGCCGTCCCGGACGCCGCCGGAGCCGTCGTCGAGCTGACGCGCAAGGAGTTCGACCTGCTCGCGCTGCTGGTGCGTCAGCAGGGCTCGGTCCTCACGCGCGAGCGGATCCTGCGCGACGTGTGGGGGTCCAGCTGGAAGGGCCTGGGCCGCACCCTGGAGGTGCACGTCGCGTCGCTGCGCCGCAAGCTCGGCGAGCCCGACGTCGTGGAGACGGTGCGCGGCGTGGGCTACCGGGTGGCCGCCCTCGACGGCGGTGACGGGGCGCCGCCGAGCGGCGCGGGGGCCTAGTCGTCGATGCGGACCCGGCTGGCCATCATCCTCTTCGTGCCGTGCGTGCTGGTGCTCGCGCTGCTCGGCACGGCGTACGCGGGCAACGGGGCGCGCGCCGACCAGCAGGAGGTCTACCTCGACCGGCTCGCCGACGCCGGCTACCTCGTCATCACGGCCCGCCAGTCCCTCGCCGCGGACGACCCCACGATCGTCGAGGGCGACCTGGACCGCTACCGCGAGGTGTACGGCGTGGACGCGGCCGTGGTCGACCAGTCGGGGGCCGTGTGGGCGACCAACGGGCTCGACGTCGACGAGGTGGACGAGCGGCAGGCCGCCCTCGCCGGGCGGCGCGGCGAGGCGGTGCTCAGCTCGCTGCCGTGGAAGGCGGACCGGGTGGTGGTGGCCGAGCCGGTGTACGACGGCGGCGACCTGGTGGGGGCCGTCGTCACCGTCTCCGACGCGCGCGAGGTCTCGCGCAACATCTGGTCGAGCTGGGGCATCCTCGTCGCGGCCGGCGCGGTGATGTGCGTCCTCGCCGTCGTCATCGCGCACCGCACCGCGGGGTGGGTGCTGCGGCCGGTGCGGGCCGTCGACACCGCGATGGGCGAGATCGGGCGCGGGCGGCTCGACGCGCGCATCCCGCCGTCCACCGGCCCGCCCGAGCTGCGCGAGGTCGTCACCCGGTTCAACGCCATGGCGGCGCGGGTGGAGCACTCGATGCACCGGCAGCAGGAGTTCGTCTCCAACGCGTCGCACGAGCTGCGCAACCCGCTCAACGCGCTGATGCTCCGGGTCGAGGACCTGGCCCTGTCGACGCCGCCGGAGCACGCCACCGAGGTGGCGCACGTGCGGGCCGAGGCGGTGCGCATGGCGCACATCCTCGACGCGCTGCTGCTGCTGGCCGACGACGCGAACCTGGCCGCGGCCGCGCAGCCGGTCGACGTCGCGGCGCTGGTCGGCCGGCGGGTCGAGAGCTGGCGGCTCCTCGCCGTCGGGCGCGAGCTGCACCTGGCGGGCACGGTGCCCGACAGCGCGTGGGCGGAGGTCAACGAGATCGTGCTGGAGTGCGCCTTCGACGCCGTCATGGACAACGCGGTGAAGTTCTCCCCGGAGGGCGGCCGCGTCGACGTCTCGGTCACCCTCGCGGACGGCGACGCCGCGGGGCCGCGCGCGGTCCAGGTCACCGTGCGCGACCACGGCGCGGGCGTGCCGCCCGAGGAGCTGGAGCGCCTCGCCGAGCGGTTCTGGCGCTCGCCCGGGCACGGCACCGTGCGCGGGTCGGGGCTCGGCCTCGCGATCGCGTCGGAGCTGCTGGCCACCGGGGGCGGCGGGCTGCGCCTGGCCCTGCCCGAGGCCGGCGGCCTGGAGGTGCGGCTGCGGGTGCCCGCCCGCGGTGCGGGGGAGGGGGCGTCGTGAGCGCCGGACGGGACGGCGGCGCGGGGATGCGGCGGGCCCCGCGCCCCGCGCTGGCCGCGCTGGCCGCGGCGCTGCTCGCCCTGCCGCTGCTGGCCGGCTGCGTCGGGAGCGAGGGCGCGGGGGACCCGTGGGAGGGGCAGCGTCCCGACGCCCTCACGGTGGCCACCGGCGGCTCGACGGGCATCTACCACGCGTACGGCGTCGGGCTGGCCGAGGTGCTGGAGGAGCGCTACGACGTGCCCGTCGAGGTGGCCGAGACCGGCGGGTCGGTGGAGAACCTCGAGAGCCTGGAGGACGGGACGGCGCAGGTCGCGTTCAGCGCCGCCGACGCCGCGCGCGACGCCGTCGCCGGCGAGGGCGCGTTCGACGAGCCGCTCGACGTGCGGGCCCTGGCCCGCGTGTACGACGACTTCGTGCACCTCGTGGTGCCCGCGGACTCGACGATCCGGCAGCTCTCCGACCTGCGGGGCAAGCTCGTGTCGATCGGCGCGCCCCGCTCCGGCACCGCCCTCATCGCGCACCGCGTGCTCGCCGCCGCCGACGTGCCGGAGGACGACCTCACCGCCGTCAGCCTGGGCCTCGACGGGTCGATCGCGGGCCTCGCCGCGGGGGAGATCGACGCGTTCTTCTGGTCCGGCGGCCTGCGCACGCCCGGCCTGACGACGCTCGCGGACGACACGCCCCTGCGCCTCGTGCCGCTCGGCGACGTGGTCGAGGAGGTGCGCTCGATGTACGGCAGCGGGTACCGGCACGGCATCGTGCCCGAGGGCATGTACGGCTCGACGAGCGCCGTCGACACCCTCGCCGTGCCGAACTTCCTCATGGTGCGCGCGGACATGCCGGACGCCGAGGCGCGCACCCTGGTCTCCACCCTGTTCGACGCGCGGACGCAGATCTCCGCGCAGGTGCCGTCGGCGGCGAACCTCGACCGGGTGCGCGCGATCTTCACGGACCCGGTCGAGCTGCACGCCGGCGCGCTGCGGTACTACCGCGAGACGAAGGACTGACCGGCGCCGGCGGCTACCAGGACGAGGCGGCCCGCACGCTCGAGACCAGGCGCAAGCGGTGGCCGACGCCGCCTCGCCACGGGGTGGAGGGCGCGAGCGCCGCGGGGTAGCCCGTCGGGTTGCGCTGGTGCCAGCGCCAGAGGTCGAGGCAGATCTCCTCGACGGTCCGGGCGGCGCGCCAGCCGAGCTCGGCGTCCGCGCGCGCGGCGTCGGAGTACGAGACGGCGACGTCTCCCGGCCGCCGTGCCGTCACCCGGTACGGCACCGTGCGCCCCGTGGCGGCTTCGAACGCCCGGATCAGCTCGAGCACGCTGGTCGGGCGGCCGCTGCCGAGGTTCCAGGTGGACAGCTGCCGGTCGGCGTCGTCCAGCGCGGCAAGGGCGGCGACGTGCCCGGCGGCGAGGTCGTCCACGTGCACGTAGTCGCGCATCGCGGTGCCGTCGGGCGTGGGGTGGTCGCCGCCGCGCACCTCGAGGTGCGCGCGCAGCCCGGCCGCGGTCTCGGCGATCGCCGTGAGCAGCCCCGCCGACGCCCCCGTCCGGTCGGGGCCGAGCGTCCCCGAGGGGTGTGCGCCGGCCGTCGAGAAGTGCCGCACCACCCCGACGCGCAGGGCGGGCCCGGCGTCGGCCGCGACGTCGCGCAGGATCTGCTCGTTCATCGCGTGGCTGCGCCCGACCGGCCCGGTCGGCGACAGGGACGCGTCCTCGCCGTGCGGCAGGTCGCGACCCTCCCCGTAGACGGCGGCCGACGACGACACCACGAGCCGGTCCACGCCGTACCAGGCCATGCAGCGCAGCAGCGTGAACGTGGTGCCGAGGTTGGTCTCGTAGCTGTCGAGCGGGCGCACGCCCGGCGTGCCGGGGCTCTTGATGCCCGCGAGGTGCAGCACCGCGTCGAAGCCCTCGGCGTCGAAGAGCCGCTCGAGCGCGTCGATGTCGGCGGTGTCGAGCACGTGCACCGGGACGGGGCGGCCCGCCAGGGTCTCGACCCGCTCCAGCGCCGCGGGGGCGCCCCGGGAGAAGTCGTCGACCACGACGACGTCGTGGCCGGCCCCGAGCAGCCGGAGCACCGTGTGGGACCCGACGTACCCGGCGCCCCCGGTCACCAGGACGCGCATGGCAGTTCCTCACCTCACAGCACTCACGGCAGACGACGTCGCCTCGTCATCGTGGTGGCACGGCGCCCGTGGACACAGGCGATTTGAGGAAGGTCAGAGGCTCTCCCCGCGCTGGTTGAGCCTGTCGACACCGCTCACCGGGTTTCGACGAGCTCAACCGACGGACGTGGCGACCGCGACCTGTCCCAGCTCCTGCGTGCACCGGGTCAGCGCCACGTAGAGGCCGTTCCAGCCGCGGGGCTCGGCGGCGATCCCGTCCGGGTCGACGACGACGGCCGCGTCCCACTCCAGCCCCTTCGCGTCGGTGGCCGACAGCGCGGGGACGTCCGCGGGCAGCGCCGCGCGGAGCGCGTCGAGCCGGGACACGGGGGCGACCACGCCGACCGTGCCGCCGTCGTACCGCTCGCCGAGGCGGGCGGCGGCGTCGGCCACGACGCCGGGCCACCCGTCGCCGCCCACCTCGAGCACCCACGGGGGCACCGGGGCGGAGCGGACCGCGCGCGGCGGGTCGTTGCGGCTGCCGGCGCGCCGCAGCACGGGGGCGGTCAGCTCCATGACCTCGCGCGGGGTGCGGTAGCAGATGGTGAGGTCGGCCCGGCGCCAGCGGTCGCCGAGGGCGTCGCCCACGGCCTCGCCCCAGTCGGTCTGCCGGTGCGCGGACGACGCCTGGTCGATGTCGCCGACGGCCGTGACCGACCGGGTGGGGCACCGGCGCACCACCATGTGCCACTGCATGCCCGACAGCTCCTGCGCCTCGTCCACCACGACGTGCCCGTACGCCCAGTCGCGGTCGGCCGCCGCGCGCCCGGCGAGGAACGCGCCGTCGTCGGCATCGGTCGCGGGGGCCCGGGCGGCGCCGTCCGGGGACCCGAGGAGGTCGGCGAGGGCGTCGAGGAGCGGCACGTCGCTGCTCGCCCAGCCGGCCGCGGCGCCCGCCGGCTCGGCGGCGACCCGCGCCACCTCGGCGGCGTCCAGCCCGGTCGCGTGGGCGCGCAGGAGGTCGGGGTCGTGCAGCAGGCGGTCGAGCTCGGCCGCCGGGTCGCGGCGCGGCCACCAGGCGTCGAGGGCATCCGCGACGGCGGGGTCGACGGCGACCCGCTCGTGCAGGGCCTCGAGGTCGGCGTCGGAGAGCACGCCGTCGACGTCGGAGCCGGTCGCGCCGGAGGGCACGGCGCGGTCGTCCGCGCGGGTGAGCGCGGCGTCCAGGCGACCGAGCACGTCCTCGAACCCCTCCTCCGCGCGGGCGAGCAGCTCGGCCTGCCGGTCGGCGACGGCGTCCGTGAGCAGGTCGTGCACCCGGTCCACCACGCGGTCGCGGGCGCGGTGGTAGGAGCCCGCGCCCGCCGCGGCTCGGCGGGCGGCGGCGACCTGGGCCGCGGGCAGCACGTGCTCCTCGCCGTCGAGCACGAGGGCGAGCGCGCCGTCGTCGGGCTCGAGCGACGTCACGAACCGGCGCAGCGCGGGCAGCCACGACGAGCGGCCCTTGATCTCGGCGACGTCGCGCGCCTCGGCGCGGGTGGGCCGGACGCCCGGCACGAGGGTGTCGCACGTGGCGGACACGACGGCCGTCTCCCCGAGCGCGGGCAGCACCTGGGCGATGTAGTCGAGGAAGCGCGTCGACGGCCCGACCACGAGCACGCCGCGCTCCGCCAGGTGCGGGAGCGCGAACAGCAGGTACGCGACCCGGTGCAGCGCCACCACCGTCTTGCCCGTGCCCGGGCCGCCCTGCACCACCAGCGGGGTGCGGGCGTCGGCGCGCACCACGTCGTCCTGCTCCCTCTGCAGGGTCGCCACGGCGGTGCCCATCCGCCCCGTGCGGCGCTCGTCCAGCGCGGCGAGCAGGGCGCCCTCGCCCACGAGGCCGGAGTCGTCGAGGCCGCCGTCCAGCGGCTCGTCGTCCACGCCGACCACCTCGGGCCCTCGGGTGCGCACGTGCCGCCGCCGCCGCACGCCCTGCGGGTCCACGGGGGTGGCCGTGTAGAACGGCCGGGCGACGGCGGCGCGCCAGTCGACGACCAGCGGCTCGTCGTCCTCGGTCGCGCCGGGCAGTCCGACGCGGCCGAGGTGCCGCACCGTGCCGTCGTCGCCGTCGAGCCGCCCGAAGACCAGGCCCTGGTCCGCGTGCCGCAGCTCGGCCCGGCGCCCGCGCAGCCGGACGATCCGCGCGCGTGCCGCGGCGTCCTCCGGGCGGGCGGCGGCCAGCGTGGCGTCCAGGTCGTCGAGCAGCGCGGTGCGTCGTGACCAGGCGGCGTCGAGCGTGGCCTGCTCCTCCGCGACGGCGCTGCCGACGGCGGGGGTGTCCGCGGGCGTGGTGGTGGTCTGGGAGGTGGGCTGGGGCACGAGACCTCGTTTCGTACGGTGTACGGGAGACCCTGGCCCAACGACGGTCGCCGCGGGATTGTTCCCCGGGTCACACGCCGGGGCCGGCGGCGCCGTTCGCGGTGATGGCGGAATAGGGGGTGGGGGTATATCGTTGGCGGCATCAGATACCCCATGGGGGTATCGCTGGAGTCGCGAACCATCCGGACGAGGCAAGGATCGAGCTGTGGACCACACCTCTCACGACCAGCACGCCGGGCACCGCCGCCCCGAGGGCGGCGCGCCCGTGCTGGAGCACGACCAGCACGCGCACGCGGGCCACGACATGTCCGGCCACGACATGTCCGGTCACGGGGGCCACGGCGGCCACGGCGATCACGTGGGCCAGTTCCGGCGGCTGTTCTGGATCATGCTGGCGCTGGCGGTGCCCACCGTCGCGCTGTCGCCGATGTTCGCGATGGTGCTGGGCTACGACCTGCCCGACGCGGCGTGGGTCGCGTGGGTCTCGCCAGTGCTCGGCACGGTGATCTTCGCGTGGGGCGGGCGGCCGTTCCTCACCGGTGCGGTGTCGGAGCTCCGGGCGCGCGAGCCCGGGATGATGCTGCTCATCGGCCTGGCGATCACGGTCGCGTTCGTCGCGTCGCTCGGCGCGAGCCTCGGCCTGCTCGACCACCAGCTCGACTTCTGGTGGGAGCTCGCGCTGCTGGTCGTGATCATGCTGCTGGGCCACTGGATCGAGATGCGCTCGCTGGCCCAGACCACGTCCGCGCTCGACTCGCTGGCCGCGCTGCTGCCCGACGAGGCGGAGCGCGTGGACGGCGAGGGTGCGGACCAGCGCGTCGTCACGGTCGCGCCGTCCGACCTGCGCGTGGGCGACGTCGTCCTCGTCCGCCCGGGCGGCAGCGTCCCCGCCGACGGCCGCGTCGTGGACGGCCGCGCGGAGATGGACGAGTCGATGGTGACGGGCGAGTCCCGCACCGTCGCGCGCACCGTGGGCGACGCCGTCACCGCCGGCACCGTCGCGACGGACTCCGGCCTGCGGGTCGAGGTGACCGCCACCGGCGACGACACCGCGCTCGCCGGCATCCAGCGGCTGGTCGCGGAGGCGCAGGCGTCGTCGTCGCGGGCCCAGCGCCTCGCGGACCGCGCGGCCGGCTGGCTGTTCTGGTTCGCCCTCGGCTCCGCGGTGGTCACCGCGATCGCGTGGACGGCGCTCGGCCTGCCGGACGACGCCGTCGTGCGCACCGTCACCGTGCTCGTCATCGCCTGCCCCCACGCCCTCGGGCTGGCCATCCCGCTCGTCGTCTCCATCGCGACCGAGCGCGCCGCCCGCGGCGGCGTCCTCATCAAGGACCGCCTGGCGCTCGAGAGCATGCGCACCGTGGACACCGTCCTCTTCGACAAGACCGGCACCCTCACCAAGGGCCAGCCCACCGTGGCCGAGGTCGTCACCGCGGGCGACGGGGCGGGGGCGCTGGACGGCGACGCCGTGCTGGCGCTCGCCGCCGCGGCCGAGGCGGACAGCGAGCACCCCCTCGCCCGGGCGATCGTCCGGGCCGCGGAGGCTCGCGGCCTCGACGTCCCGCGCGCGGCCGACTTCGCGTCGTCGCCCGCCGTCGGCGTGGTCGCCACGGTCGACGGGCACGAGGTCCGCGTCGGCGGCCCGCGGCTGCTGGAGTCGTCGTCGGTCGAGGCCCTGGTCGAGCCGGCGGACGACGGCGCGATCGTCCTGCACGTGCTGCGCGACGGCGTCGTCGTCGGCGGGCTGAAGCTCGCGGACGAGGTGCGGCCGGAGTCCGCGGAGGCGGTCGAGGCGCTGCACCGGCGCGGCGTGCAGGTCGTGATGATCACCGGCGACGCCGAGGCCGTGGCCCGGTCCGTGGCGGGCGAGCTCGGCGTCGACCGGTACTTCGCGGGCGTGCGGCCGGAGGACAAGTCGGCGCGCGTGGCGGGGCTGCAGGCCGAGGGCCGCACGGTGGCGATGGTCGGCGACGGCGTCAACGACGCCCCGGCGCTCGCGCAGGCCGACGTCGGCATCGCGATCGGCGCGGGCACGGACGTCGCGATCGCGTCGGCGGGCGTCATCCTCGCCAGCGACGACCCCCGGTCGGTGCTGTCCGTGATCGAGCTGTCGCGGGCCGGCTACCGCAAGATGAAGCAGAACCTCTGGTGGGCCGCGGGGTACAACCTGCTGTCCGTGCCGCTGGCGGCGGGCGTCCTCGCGCCGGTCGGGTTCGTGCTGCCGATGTCCGTCGGGGCCCTGCTCATGTCGCTGTCCACCGTGGTGGTGGCGCTCAACGCGCAGCTGCTGCGCCGGCTCGACCTGCGGCCCGACGTGGTGTCGTCGGACCTCGCTGGTTGAGCTTGTCGAAACCCGGGTTTCGACAAGCTCAACCAGCGGGCCGCTCAGCCGATCTCGAGGCGGATCGCGTCGTACGCCGCCTCGTTCCAGAGGTGCTCCACCCCGTCGTTGATCTGCAGGGTGATCTCGTTGCCCCGCCGCGTCAGCAGCGAGGCGTCGAAGGTGAGCTCCCGACGGTAGTTCCGGCCGCTGCACCCGCTGCGGTAGGTGGCGCCCTTCGCGTCGTCGGGCTGGAAGGTCCAGACGAACGGCTCGCCGTTCACCCGGACGGTCAGGTTGCTCTCCTCCGGCGGCACCGGCAGGGCCGACCCCATGGCCCAGGCCGCGAGCCACACCGAGAGGGTGGCGCGGGACCCGGCGGGGGGAGCGTCGTCGAGGTCGAAGAGGATCCGCCACGGGCTCTCCTGCCGGGTGACGTGCAGCCGGTACGTCGTGGCCGCGCCGTCGTCCCCGGTCACGACGATCTCGAGGACCGTGCGCTGCGCGGACAGCGGCACCGCGAGCCCCGCCGCGGGGACGGCGTCGCCCCCGATCGTCACCCGCGCGCCGCCCCGGCCCGTCGCCCGGACGGTCACGGTCTCCTGGCCCCACG
The DNA here is from genome assembly GCF_050315395.1 of Promicromonospora sp. Marseille-Q5078. NCBI lineage: Bacteria > Bacillati > Actinomycetota > Actinomycetes > Micrococcales > Promicromonosporaceae > Promicromonospora > Promicromonospora sp. Marseille-Q5078. The sequence continues at coordinate 4,337,705 of NZ_JBNPQG010000001.1, read as the reverse complement.
GCAGGTCGGCGGCGACGTCGGAGCGGAACGTGCTGAAGCCCGGCACCAGGTCCGCGCCGTCGACCTCGAGGCTCTCGAGCACCGGGAGGGCCGCGTCCGCCGCGAGGATCTCGACGGCGTTGATGCGGCCGTCGCCGCCGGCGAGCAGGTCGAGCCGGCCCCCGGTGACGGTCACCGTGGCGGTGTGCACGGCGTACTCGCCCCGGCCCGAGTCGAGGGCCACCGGCTCGCCGCCGCCGAACGAGACCTGGGTCTTGTTGGCCGCGATGTCGTCGCCGGAGAGCACGGTGACCTCGTACTCCCCGTCCGGCAGGTCCACCGAGAACGTGTACCCGGAGCCGACGAGGAAGTCGCGCTGCAGGTCGCCGTCCGACCCGCGGTCCCGGGAGTCGACCACCCGGTCGAGGCCGAAGCCCCCGCCGGCGGCGTAGAGCGTGTTCGGGGCGACCCGCTCGTACCCTGCGGCGACGGGGCTGGAGGCGGTCCCGAGGTCGAAGAGCCGGATCCCGTCGGCGTCCTCCGGCAGCACCGTGCCCTCGGGGGCCTGGACGGGGTACGACCGCTGGTACTGGATGTAGTTCCAGTCGCGCGCCGTGCTCTTCCCCACCCGGTAGGTCACCCCGTCGGGGAAGTCGTCGTGGAAGGTCTGGAAGAGCCCGTAGCGCCGGAAGTCCCGGCCGTTGCGGAACTCCTCCGACGTGCGGGTGGGCCTGCCGATCGCGAACACGGTGCGGCCGTGGTCCACCGGCTCCCACAGCATGCGGCCGAGGGTGACCTCCTGGCCGGCGCCCACCTCGACGTCGTCGATCACGTGCTCGCCCCAGACGTCGCCGCCGTAGACGGTGAGCCGGTACGTGCCCGGGCGCACGTGGTCGAGGACGAACTGTCCGCCCCGACCGAGGTCGGCCCAGTAGTTGTGCCCGAGCACGGTGTCCTGCATGGGGGTGCGGTTGTCGGACAGCACGACGACGGCGCCGTCGAGGTTCGGGACGCCCGGGACCCGGACGGTGCCGCGCACGCGGGAGCGCTGAGCGGTCGGGGTCCAGCCCTCCACCGCGAGCCGGTCGTAGAACTCCGCGTGCGTCTCGAACCGGGCCTGACGGGCGGCGTCGCGGCGCAGGGCCTTCGGGTCGTCGCCCTTGTTGAGGTAGACGAAGTACGGGCCGTAGGTCTTCTGCCACGCCTGCCCGGCGGCGACGCGCACCGGCGGCGCGCCGTAGTGGGTGGCCTGCGGCTCGACGAGCAGCACCGGCGTGCTGCCGGTCTGGTGCAGGATCAGGTCCTGCCGCACCGGCCCGCCGGTGAACGCCTCGAGGTTCGGGAGCGCGGCCCACATGCCGTAGCCGCTGCCGTACAGCCCGTGCAGGCTGTGGTCCTTCATGAACACGGCCCAGTCGTACTTCGTGTAGTAGCGCCGGGCGTACGCCGAGCCCGTGCCCTCCAGGTCGTAGGTCGCGTCCATGACCATCTCGGCCTTCGAGATCTCGGCCCCGGTGGGCATGCGGGCCGCGGCCTCGCGCCACCGCGTGGCGCCGGCGTCGTCGGGCACCGAGGCGTGCGTGAAGACGCCGCCGGCCGTGTAGAAGACGTACCGGTGCTGGTCGGTGCGGAAGCCGTGCAGCTCGGCCGGGTGGTCGTAGCTGTAGGCCAGGTGGATGCCCGCCTCGCCGGAGCGCACGATGTGGTGCCGCACCAGCCAGCAGGGCATGTCGCCCGACGGGCTGTGGTGGTAGGCGATGTCGACGAAGTCCTGCTCGACGCGCACGGTCAGGTGGTTGTCCGCCGGGGGCAGCGGCAGGCCGGCGCCCTCGCGAACGGTGTTCATGTCGTAGTTCCCTCGGCCCACCATGTTCACGCCGTCGTAGACGAGCGAAGTGGTCCGACCATTGGACTTGTCGACCGTGAGCCGGACCAGCCCGTTGTCGACGACGACCTCGGTGTCGGTCTCCTGGACGGTCGGGGCGGGGCCCACGGCCGCGGACGCGCGAGGCGCCTGTGCCCAGGGGAGCAGTGTGGTCGCGGTGATCCCTGCCAGCTTCCCGAAAGTTCGCCGCGTCATTGCGGCCGATGTGGTCATGCCATGGGAAATTAGCACGATTCAATCGGCGATTTGGAAGGATTCATCTGACGACTGGCATGGCGAGATCGGTCATCTGCTGCGAGATCGGTCAGGATTCCGACCGATCTCGCAACAGATGACCGATCTCAGGCGGTGGGCGGGAGCGCGGCGGTCAGGTCCACCTCGACGAACTGGCCCGGGAAACCGAGCTGGGCCACCCCGAGCAGCGTGCTGGCGCTGGTGAACGCCGGGGCCAGGGGCGAGTCGAGCAGGCGCTGCCAGGTGGCCGCGAGGTCCGCCCGATCGTCGCTGCGGACGTAGACGACGGACCGCACGACGTCGTCCGGCGCGGCGGACGCGCCGTCGAGCGCGCGGAGCGCGTTGGCGACGACCTGGTCGACCTGGGCCGCCAGGTCGCCGGACCCCACCAGCCGGCCGTCGGCGTCGAGCGGGCACTGGCCCGCCAGGTACGCGGTCCTCCCCGCCTCGACGAGGGTGACGTGGTGGTAGCCCGGGGTGGCGTGGAGGCCGTCGGGGTCGAGCCTCGTGATCCTCATGACCCGAGTGTCACGGGCTCCGGCGCGTCGGTCGACGGATTTCGCGCGCCGCCACGGCGCAGCACCACGAGGTTGAGCGCCGCTGCGGCGAGCAGGACGACGGCGGTGGCCACGAAGACGGCGCGCAGGCCGGCCTGCGCGGCGACCAGGCCGCCGAGCACGGGCCCCGCCACCTGGCCCACGTACTGCGCGGAGACGCCGAGCCCGAGCACGCGGCCGACGGCGTCTGGCGGCGCGAGGTGCCGGACCGCCGCCGTGATCGCCGGGAGCAGGCCGCCGAGGCTCAGGCCGAGCAGCACGCGCAGCACGCCGAGCTGCCAGACGTTCGTCACGAGCGCCTGCGCGAGCGCCAGCACGCCCGCCGCCGCGAGGCAGGCCACCACCACCCGGGTGTGCCCGACCCGGTCCGCGAGCCGGCCGACGCGTGGAGCGGCGACGACGCTGCCCACGGCCGTCAGTGCGACGAGGATGCCCGCGACGCCGGCCGCGTGCGAGAGCTGGCCCAGGTCCTCCACGTACACGGTGACGATCGGCTCGATCGACATCGTCGAGAACAGCAGCAGGCTGGACGTCGCGAGCAGCACGAGCACGGCGCCCACCTGTCCCGCCGGTCGAGCCCGTCGAGACCCGGTGCTCGTGGTGTCGACAGGCTCAACCGGCGACCGTGCCGGGCGGGGCGGCTCGCGGAGCAGGAAGGTCGTGGCGAGGAACGCCAGGAAGATCACGGCGCCGCAGACGACGAACGTCGAGCGGATGCCGACCCACGCGGGCACGAAGCCGCCCACCAAGGGGCCGACGACGTTGCCCGCCAGGATGCCCGACGACAGCACGCCGAGCGCCCACGCGCTGCGGTCCTTCGGCGTCTGGGCAGCCACGAGGATGGTGGCGCCGGACGAGTAGCCGCCGAGCAGCCCCACCAGCAGGCGGGCCGCGACGAGCTGCTCGACGCTCTGCACGAAGCCGAGCAGCGTCATCGCGACCGCCATGCCCAGGCTCGCGCGCACCAGCATCGACTTGCGCCCGAACCGGTCGCCCAGCGCGCCCCACAGCGGCGCGGTGAGCGCCGCCGTGAGGAAGGTGGCCCCGTACGCGACGCCCGACCACCGCACGACGGCGCCCGGGTCGTCGACGCCGAGCTGCCGCACGTACTCCGGCAGGAACGGCACCAACAGCGTCATCGCGACGAGCGTGGTGAACGAGCCGGCCGTGCCGACGGCGAGGTTGCGCCGCCAGTACGGGTGCTCGAGGTCGGCGTCCGGGGTGCGGTGGTCGACCGCGGGGCTGGTCATGCCCCTGGTCTACACCCGCCGTCCGCACAATGGGACATGACGTCTCGCATCATGGTCGCTGGTCGAGCCTGTCGAGACCCGGTTCCGACCGGGCTCGACCAGCGACGCGTGAGGGTTTCGACAGGCTCAACCGACGAGGGTGAGGCGCGCCGTCGCGAACGCCGCCGGCGGCAGCTGCACGGTGAGCACGCCGCCGTCCAGCGTCACGCCGTCGAGCGGCCGCGGCGCGACGGCGTCGGGCGCGTCGAACGTGTTGTGCGCGGCCGGGTCGTCGGCCGCCAGCACCGTCGCGACCGGGTCGCCGACCGCGCGGCCGCGCAGGTCGACGCGCACCGTCGCGGGGGAGTCGGGGTCGAGGTTGGTCAGCGACACCAGCACCGCGCCGTCCTTCGTGGACGCCGACGCCGACACGGTGCCCACGGCCGTGCCGTCGACGTCGTGCGTGGCGCGGGCCGCGCGCTCGCGGACCGGCAGGCTGGCGGCGTCGTGGTGGCCGGCGCTCATCGCGAAGGCGTGGAACGTGGGCGTCTTGATCATCTTCGCGCCATCCGTGAGCAGCATGGACTGCAGCACGTTGACCGTCTGCGCGATGTTCGCCAGCCGCAGGCGGCGGGCGTGGTCGTGGAAGGCGTCGAAGTGCACGGCCGCGACCAGGGCGTCGCGCATCGCGTTCTGCTGGTACAGGAAGCCGGGGTTGGTGCCGGGCTCCACGTTCCACCACGTGCCCCACTCGTCGAGCGCCAGCCCGAGCTTGGCCTCCGGGTCGTAGGCGTCCATCACGGCCGAGTGGCCGGCGATGATGCGGCGCACGTCGAGCGCCTTGCGCATGGTGGCCCAGTACTCGTCGCGCGTGAACTCGGTGGCGGCGCCCTTGTCGCCCCACGTCCCGGCGAACGTGTAGAAGTGGAACGAGACCATCTGGAACAGGTCGCGCGGGTCGGCGTCGCCGAGCTTCGCCACCTGCTGCATGAGGGTCTCGGTCCACGCGTAGTCGTCGTCCGACGCACCCGCCGCCACCCGCACCAGGCGGTTGTCGCCGTGGTCGCGCGCGTACGTCGCGTGCTGGCGCGCGAGCGCCGCGAACTGGTCGGCGCGCAGGTTGCCGCCGCAGCCCCACGGCTCGTTGCCGATGCCGAACAGCGCCACGCTCCACGGCTCGTCCCGGCCGTGCTCGCGCCGCAGCCGCGCCATCGGGGCGTCGTCGGCCCGCGTCAGGTACTCGACCCAGTCGGCGGTCTCCTGCACGGTTCCGGAGCCGACGTTCGCGGAGACGTACGGCGCCGTGCCCAGCAGCTCGCACAGGGCCATGAACTCGTGGGTGCCGAAGGCGTTGTCCTCCACGACGTCGCCCCAGTGGGTGTTGACGATGCGCGGGCGGCCGGCCGCCGGGCCGATGCCGTCGCGCCAGTGGTAGGTGTCGGCGAAGCAGCCGCCCGGCCAGCGCAGGTTCGGGATGCTCAGCTCCCGCAACGCCTCCACGACGTCGGTGCGGATGCCGCCGACGTTCGGGATGTCGGAGTCCTCGCCCACCCAGAAGCCCTCGTAGACGCACCGGCCGAGGTGCTCGGCGAAGTGGCCGTACAGGTGGCGGCTGATCGTGGGGCCGGGGACGTCGAGGTCGACGACGGCGTCGAGGGCGAAGGTCGCGTCGGGCGTGGTCGAGGACAGGTCGGGCAGCACGGGGTTTCCTCCAACGTTGCAGGTGGCGGTCAGACCATACCCGCGGCGGGTCGGCGGGATGCCAGACTCGTCGCGTGCCGGACGACCTCGAGACACCCGCCCCGACCGCCCCCGCATGGCTCCGCACGGCGACGCTCGTCGTCGCGGCCGCGGCCGTCCTCGTCGTCGCCTGGGCGTGCGTCACCGCCTGGGGCGCCGTGGTGCACGGGCACCCGGCGTACGCGGTGCTGCTCGCCCTGACGCTCGCGGGCGGCGCGGTGGCGGGCGGGCGCGCGCTGCGCCGTCGCCCCGCGCGCGGCGGGTGGCGGCGCGGGGTGCGGGTGGCGCTGCTCGTGCTCGGGGCGGTCTGGGTGGTCGCGATCGCCTGGCTGCGTCCGTTCGTCGCCGTCGAGCCGGCGCTCGCGGCGATGCGCTCGGACGACGCCGTCACCGTGACCGAGACCGCGACCCGCTACGTGCTCGCGCCGGCCGGCGACGCGGCGTCGACGACGACGGCGGTGTTCTTCCAGCCCGGCGCCCGGGTCGACGCCCGCGCGTACGCGGCCGTGCTGCGCCCGCTCGCGGAGGCGGGGCACACCGTGGTCGTCGCCAAGCAGCCGCTCGGGATCGCGTTCCTCGCCGTCGGGGCGTTCGACGACGCCCGCGGGGCCGTACCCGCCGAACGGTGGGTGGTGGGCGGGCACTCGCTCGGCGGCACCGTCGCGGCGATGGAGGCCGACGCGGCCGACGACCCTGCCGACGCCGAGGCGCCGGCGGCGGGGCTGCTGCTGTTCGCGTCGTACCCCGCGGGCGACGTCAGCGGGTCGCTCACCGCCGCCGTCGAGTCCGTGTCCGGGAGCGAGGACGGCCTGGCGACCCCCGCGAAGATCGACGCGTCGCGGGCCGACCTGCCCGCCGGCAGCGACTTCACCGTCATCGACGGAGGCGCGCACGCGTACTTCGGCGACTACGGCGTGCAGCCCGGCGACGGCACCCCGACGATCTCGCACGACGACGCCCGCGCGCAGATCTCCGCGGCGAGCGTCGCGTTCGTCGACGGGGTCGCTGGTTGAGCGTGTTGAAGCCCGGAACGTGGTCTCGATGGGCTCGACCGACGTGTGTCGTTGGTTGAGCGTGTCGAAACCCGGCTCGTGGTCTCGACAGGCTCGACCGACGAGTGTCGCTGGTTGAGCGTGTCGAAACCCGGTTCGTGGTCTCGACGGGCTCGACCGACGGGGTGGTCTCGACAGGCTCGACCGACGGGGTGGTCTCGACGGGCTCGACCGACGGGGTGGTCTCGACGGGCTCGACCGACGGGGTGGTCTCGACGGGCGGGTGGTCACACCCCGTCGAGGGTGAGGCGCACGACCACCTCGTCGCCGTCGGCCACGTTCTCGGGCCGGCGCACGGCGTCCTTGAGCGGCACGAGGTAGCCGCCGTCCTTGGGGAACAGGGAGGTGGTGAACGTCGTCGCGCCGAGGCGGCCGGTCACGGGGATGACGCCCCAGCCGTACGTGACCAGCGGCGCGACGGCCGCGATCTGCTCCGCCTCCGCGTCCGGCACCGCCACGTAGTAGTAGGGCGCGGGGCCGCGCCACTGGAACACCTCACCGCGCACCTCGAGCTCCATGCGCCCAGGGTGCCAGGTGAGCATGAGCACGAGGGCTGCCCGCGCGGGCGGCGCCTCACCGTCGGGACCTGAGCGAGAGCTCCCGGAACAGCGGGTTCCGCAGCGGCACCGTCATCAGCAGGGCCATTCCCGCGCCGAAGACGGCGAACGGCACCCAGAGCGCGGTGGCTGAGGCGAGTGCCCCGAACGCCGCCATCGCGAGCGGCATGAAGACGTCGTCGCCCAGCCGGGTGATCGACGCCATCCGCCCCAGGTACGACGGGTCGACGGTGCCGGCGAACGTGGCGCCGAGCAGCGCGGAGGCATACCCGGCCGTGAGGCCGACGACGAGGCACGCGGCCCCGGCGACGCCGACCGGTCCGGTACCGAGCGCGACGATGGCGGCGCCCTGCACGGTCAGCGCGACGAACCCTGCGCGGGCCTCGTGCGTGGGCCGCCAGCGGGCGACCGAGAGTGCGCCGAGCGCGGCGCCCAGCCCGATGCAGGCCTCCAGGATCCCCACGGCGCGGGCGCCCCAGCCTGCGTCGTGGGCGCGGAGCGCGATCCCGATGCCGACGGCGGGCCCGACGGCGAGGTTGAGGCCCGAGAGCGCGATCACGAGCGTGCGGGTGGTCGGCACCTCGCGCAGGTGGCCGAAGCCGCGGCGGATCCCGCGAAACGCGGACTCCTGCTCGGCCCGGGGCAGGGCGAACCGCGGGCGCAGCCAGATCGCGATGAACGCGACGACCACGGCGAAGGTGACCGCGTTGGCGCTCGCGCTCCCGAGGAGCCCCGACCGGGCGACCAGGAAGCCGCCCACCGCCGAGCCGACCATGGTCGCCAGCCGGGACGCCGTCTGGGCGACCGCCGTGTACGAGGGGAGGTCTTCGGTGCGGACCAGCTGCCGTGCGATCGTGCTGGCGGACGGCTCGTAGAACGCGTCGCACACGCCGAACGCGACGGCGGCGAGCGTGAGCAGGAGCACCGTCGGCGGCGTGGCCAGCACCCACAGCGCCGCCCCGACGAGCACGGCCACCCGCAGCAGGTTGCAGACGATCATGACGCGCCGCGCATCGACCCGGTCGGCGAGGACACCGCCGAACAGCAGCACCACGGCCCGCGGCGCGGTGCCCGCGGCCACGACCAGCCCGGCGACGGCGGGGGTGGCGACCTGTACGGCCGTCCAGGCCAGGGCGATGGACCAGATCGCGTCGCCGGCGTCGGACAGCGCCTTGACGCCGATCCACGCGTGCACGGCGCGGTCGCGGGAGAACGCCGGCGGCTCGCGCAGCAGCACGGGCTGCGGGGCGCTCGTGGTCCCGGTCATGGCGCCGTGGGGAAGCCGTGGGCGAAGACGAACACGGGCGTCCGACCGGCACGTGCGCCGGTGCCGTCGTCGGTGCCGTCGTCGGTGCCGAGGCCCGACTGCCAGGCGGCGAACGTCTCCCGCATCGCGGCGGAGAGCGCCTCCAGCTCGTCGGGAGTGGCCCAGGCGACGGTGTCGATGCTGAACGCGGCGCGTGACCACTCCGGCAGCGGGGCGGTGCGGCGGTGCCAGGCGCGCAGCCGGCCGACGTGCGCCTCGACGTTCGCGCGCTCGGCCTCCCGGGCGAGCAGCGCGTCGGCGGGGGAGCCGGAGAAGTCGTCGGCCGACCAGGTCAGGCCCTGCTTCGCCGGCTGCCACCAGCTCGTGCGGCGGTCCCCGGTGCGGTCCGGGGCCTGCTCGACGACGCCGGCCCGCTTCAGCATCCGCAGGTGGTGGCTGACGCTGCCCACCTGGAGGCCGAGCTCGCGCGCCAGCGTGGTCACCTGGGTGCTGCCGTGCAGGCTCAGGTAGTCGTAGATGCGCCGCCGCACCGGGTGGTGCACCGCGGTGATCGCCTCGATCTGTTCCATGCCGACGACGCTAGGCGCGCTTCGGCGGGAGTACAAGACTTCTTGTATACCGCGACATCGTGCGGATCACGGCTCGTTCTCCGGCCAGGGCGGGGCCTAGGCGTGAGTCGGGTGCTCGTGCTCCGGGTGGGTGTCGGGCTCGACCTGGAAGGTGGAGTGCTCCACGGCCACGTCGAAGTGGGTGGCCACGCACTCCTGCAGCTCGTCGAGGATGCGGCCGGCGTGCCCGTCGGTGAAGCAGCCGGACTCCACCACGACGTGGGCGGACAGGATGGGCAGGCCGGTGGCGATCAGCGAGGCGTGCACGTCGTGCACGTCGCGCACGTGCTCGACCCGCAGCAGGTGTGCGCGCACATCGTCGAGGTCGAGCCCGGGCGGGGTGGACTCCAGCAGCACGGAACCGGCGGCCCGCAGCAGGCGCACCGCCCGCGGCAGGATGAGCGCCCCGATGAGGAGGGCGGCGACGGAGTCCGCGCGCTGCCAGCCCGTGGTGGCGATGACGATCGCGGCGACGATGACGCCCACGGACCCGAGGGCGTCGTTGACCACCTCGAGGAACGCGGCCCGCAGGTTGAGGTTCGCGTCCCGGCGCCCGGCGAGCACCGCCATCGACGCGAGGTTGCCCACGAGCCCGACGACGCCGAACACGACGAGCTGGGTGGACGGGATCTCCGGCGGGTCGGCGAGCCGCAGCACGGCCTCCACCAGCACGTACACGCCGACGACGAGCAGCACCGCCGCCTGCGCGAGCGCGGCCAGCACCTCGGCGCGGCGGTATCCCCAGGTGCGCTGCGCCGACGCCGGCCGCAGCGACAGGTGGGCGGCGAACAGGGCGAGCGCCAGCCCGCCCGCGTCGGTGAGCATGTGGGCGGTGTCCACCAGCAGCGCGAGGCTGCCGGTGAGGAGCGCGCCCACGGCCTGCGCCACGAGGATCGCGGCGGTGATGCCGAACGCGACCGCCAGCCGGCCGCGGTGGTCGGCGGCGGCGTGCGCGTGGTCGTGGTCGTGGGTCATGCGGCGTCCGCCGGCTCGGCCGCCGGGTGCTCGCCGCCGGAGGTCGCGCAGGTGCAGTCGGGGCCGCAGCAGTCCGGGTCGACGACGAGCGCGAGGCGCAGCATGTCGCCGAGGGCGTGCGCGAGGTGCGGGTCGGCCAGCCGGTACTCGGTGCGCCGCCCCGCCTGCTCCCCGACGACGAGCCCGCACCCGCGCAGGCACGCGAGCTGGTTGGACATCACCTGCTTGGAGACGCCGAGGGACTCGGCCAGGTCGGACGGGTACGCGGGCGCGTCGCGCAGCGCGAGCAGGATGCGCGTGCGGGTGCCGTCCGACAGGGCGTGCCCGAGCCGCGCGAGCGCGGCCGTGTGCGTGAGCGTCACGGTCTCCATGGGCGCGACGGTACACGAGGCCCTGTACTCATGACAGGGCCGCGTGCGTCCCCGTCAGGCGGGCGGAGCGATGCCGTCGAGCGTGGCGAGCTCCGCGTCGTCGAGCCGCAGGGCCGCCGCCGCGACGTTCTCCTCCAGGTGCGCGACGCTGCCCGTGCCGGGAATGGCGAGCACGTGCGGCCCGCGGTGCAGCGTCCAGGCCAGCCGCACCTGCGCCGGCGTCGCGCCGTGGGCCGCGGAGATCTCCGCGACCTCCGCCTCGCCCGCGTCGTGGCGGGTGCCGCCGGGGATCGCGCCCTCGACGGACGCCCCGACGGAGAAGAACGGCACGAACGCGATGCCGAGCTCGCCGCACCGCTCCAGCAGGCCGTCGTCGGCACGTTCCGTGAGCCCGTACCGGTTCTGCACGCAGACGACGGGCGTGATCGCGAGGGCCTCGTCGAGCTGCTCGGGCAGGACGTTCGAGACGCCGATGTTCCGCACCAGGCCCGCGTCGCGCAGGTCCGCCAGGGCGCCCACGTGCTCGGCGACCGACCCGGGCTCGCGCTCCAGGCCGGCGCCCCAGCGCAGGTTCACGACGTCGAGCTGGTCGAGGCCGAGCTGCCGGATGTTCTCCTCGACGTGGCTGCGGAGCTGGTCGGGGCGGGCGTACGGCTCGAACCGGCCGTCCCGGGACTGGGCCGCGCCGATCTTCGTGGTGATCACCAGGTTGTCGGCGTACGGCTGGAGCGTCGTGCTGATGAGCTCGTTCGCCGAGCGGGTGGGGAAGAAGTAGAACGCCGCGGTGTCGATGTGGTTCACGCCGAGCTCGACGGCGCGCCGCAGCACGGCCGCGGAGGTCTCGCGGGGCTGGGCGACGGGGTTGCCGAACGCGCCGATCAGCCGCATCGCGCCGAAGCCGAGCCGGTTGACCGTGCGGTCGCCGAGCTGCCAGGTGCCGGCCGCGCCGGCGTCGGGGGTGGTGGTCGTGGGGGAGGTGGTCGTCGTCATGCAGCCAGCATCGATCCGCTCGCGCCGGGCCCCACGGCGATGGCAGCTTGTTGCCGATCCTGGCAGGACCTTGCCACCGGGAGCAGAATCGACGGCATGCAGACCGGAGAGCCCGTCACGATCGTGCAGGGTGAAGAGGAGCTCCTCGCCCGCACGCAGCACCTCTTCGCCACGGCGACCGACGTCGCGTGCGCGGCCAACGACCTCTTCACCTGGCAGGCCGCCCACCGGGCCGAGGACGCCGCGAAGCTCTGCCCGGCGCAGGCGCCGGTGGCGCGGGTGCGCAAGGTGTACCGGGCAGGTGTCCTGCTCGACCCGGTCGCGGCGCACCAGCTGGAGACGCTCCGCGACCTGCACGGCGCGCAGGTCCGCATCACGGCCGACGAGATCAACGAGACGATCATCCTCGACCGCCGGCTCGCGATCCTCGCGGGCGACATCCGCACCGGTCGACGGAGCTACAGCGTGATCACCCAGCCGGAGGTGGTGCAGGGCGTCATGTCGCTCTTCGACGCCGCGTGGCGTTCGGCCACCGACCTGGACGTGTACGACGCCCGGATCGCGGAGATCCGTGCGCTCGCGCCGCAGGTGCTCGACCTGCTCGGGCGCGGGACCAAGGACGAGACGGCGGCCCGGCGCCTCGGCCTCGGCGTGCGCACCTACCGCCGCCGCGTCGCCGAGCTGATGGACGCCCTCGGTGCCGAGTCGCGGTTCCAGGCGGGCGTGCGGGCGCGGGAGCTCGGCCTGGTCGGGAGGGTCTAGCGGTGGCCGCCCCGGTACGACAGCCCGAAGCCGGCCTCGAACAGCGGGTGCGCGGTGTCGTCGGGGACGTCGCCGAGCTGGGCCTCGACCTCCGCCATGCTGGACGGGAGCTCGAACGGCAGGCTGCCGCGGGGCTGCGTCCGGCCGAGCACCGTGCGCAGCAGCACGTCGTCACTGACGCCGTAGTTGGCGAGCACCGCGTCGGAGTGCGCCAGCACGTTCCCCAGGACCAGCGGCCGGGAGAGCTGCGGCGACGCGATCGTGGTGGCGCCGGCCTCGTCCGCGGCCACCAGGGCCTGGTAGTCCGCCTCCTGGCCCGTGAAGTCGAGCCCGGTGAGGTCGTCGCCCCCCTTCGGGTCCGACAGGCGCACGACGGCGACGTCGGCGTCCGCCGGGTCGTCGACGACGCGCAGGCCGAGGTCCTCGGCCGCCTCGGGCGCGACGCCGTACAGGTACACGGTGCGCGCGCCGTGCCTGCCGGTCGTCAGCGGCAGGGTGCGGTGCTCGTTCTCCAGCAGGGTGAGCGACCGCGCCTGCACGACGTCGCCGAGGCGCTGGTGCGCGGCGCTGCCGACGGTGCGCACGGCCGCGCGCACGTCGACGTACGGGTCCTCGAAGAGCCCGAGCTCGAACTTCTGCGCCAGCACGCGGGTCGCGGCCTCGTCGACGCGGGCCTCGCCGAGGATGCCGTCGTCCACCGCCTGCACGACGTACTCCGGGTGGTCGTCGCCGCCGACGATGTCCACCCCCGCGTTGATGGCGCTGGCGAACCGCTCGGCCCGCGTGAGGTCCTCGACGCCCCACGACATCCCGGCGCCCCACGGCCCGACGAAGAAGCTCGGCGGGCGGTTGTCCTTGCAGGCCTGCGGGCAGTCGCCCGTGATGCCCCAGTCGCTGGTGATCACGCCGTCGAACCCGTAGTCGTCGCGCAGCAGGCCGAGCATGTCCTCGCTGTGCCCGGCGCCGACCTGCTCCACGACCTTCCCGTCGATCGTGAGGTTCTGCAGGATCGAGTACGTCGGCATGACGCCGGCCGCGCCCGCGTCGAACGCCGCCTCGTACGGGGTGAGGTGCTCGGCGAAGTTCCCGCCCGGGAACGCGGCGAACCGGCCGTAGTAGTAGTGGCTGTCGTAGCCGTTCACCTGGGCGCCGTACCCGGCCCAGTGCTTCACGACGGTGCTCACGCTGTCGCCGTCGAGGCCGTCGTCGCCGCCCTGCAGGCCCTCGACGTACGCGCCGACGTGGCGCTTCGCGAGCTCGCCCGTGGAGCCGAACGTGCCGTTGATGCGCGACCAGCGCGGCTCGGTGGCGATGTCCGCCTGCGGCGACAGCGCCTCGGTGAAGCCGACGGCGCGGTACTCGCTGCGGATGACCTCGCCCATCGCCCGGGTGAGGCCGGTCGAGTCGGCGGCGCCGACGCCGATCGCGTCGGGGAAGGCCGCGAAGTCGCCGCCGGCGACGGTCTGCCCCGCGGTGACGGTGAACCCGCTGCGGGGGTCGGTGCTGATCTTCAGCGGGATGCCGAAGGGCTGCGCCTCGGCGGCCTGCTGCAGGGAGTTGTGCTCGGACGCCAGCGTGCCGGCGTCGGCGCCCAGGCGGGAGATGTAGGTGGTGACGTGCTTGTCGAGCAGGGCGCCGAACGCGGCGCGGTCGTACGTGCCGCTGCCCGAGAGGCTGCCGTGGACGAGCTGGCCCGCCTTCTGCTCCAGGTCGAGGCGGGAGACCAGGTCGGCCGCCCGGTCCTCCGGGTCGAGCCGCCAGTCCTCGTACGGCGTGAGCCGGCCGTCGCCGTCGAGGTCGCGGAAGCGCCGGCCGTCCACCCGGATGATGTCGGCCGAGCGGCTCTCGAGGTGCGGCTGCCGCTGATGGTCGCCGCCGCGGCCGGTCGCGTCGGCGGGGGTCGTGGCGAGCAGACCGGCCGCGACCACCGCGCAGGCGAGGCCCGCGGTGGTGAGGCGCCGGAGGCGCGCTGACGTCGTCGTCATGCGTACTCCTTCGTGGAGCTGGACCCCCGGCGGGCCGGGGGCGGGCCGCGTCGTTGCTGCCCAAAAACCTTCCGATCGGTAGGTCTCTGGAGGGAGCCAACCACCCCCGGCCGCGGACGGCAAGCGTGCCGCGGCCCGTGCTCACCCTGACGACGGCCGGGCCGTGCCAGGATCCCGGTATGCCCACCCTCCTGCCCGTCACGTTCGCGCCGTTCATCGCCCCCGAGCAGCCGGTGCTCGACGTGCCCGCCGCGGGGGCGCGGCTGCGTCCGTGGCGCCTCGACGACGCCCCGTCCGTGCGGGCGGTCTACGCCGACGCCGCGATCCAGCGGTGGCACGTGCGCACCCTCGACTCCGACGACGAGGCCCGCGAGGTCGTCGAGGGCTGGCGCGGCGCCTGGTCGACGGGCGGCGAGTCGAGCTGGGCGGTGGCCGACGCGGCCGACGACGCCGTGCTCCTGGGCCGGATGGTCGTCAAGACGTTCGACCCGCACGGCGTCGGCGTCCTGGCCTACTGGACGGCCCCCGAGGCGCGGGGCCGCGGCGTGGCGCCGGCCGCGGTCGACGTCGCGGCGGCATGGGCGTTCGCCGCCGGCTTCCACCGCCTCGAGCTGGTGCACTCCACCGCCAACACGGCGTCGTGCCGCGTGGCCGAGAAGGCCGGGTTCGCCGCCGAGGGCGTGCTGCGGCAGTCCGTGCGCCACGTCGACGGCTGGCACGACATGCACCTGCACGCGCGGGTCGCGGGCGCCGACGGGTCCGGGCGGGGCTGACCGCCGCGCGGGTGTCGGCGGGTCGTGGAAACATTCCCCCGTGCCCAGCAGCGACGCCGACCGCCTGCGCGACCTCGCGCTGCTGCGACGCGTGCGCGACCGGATGGACCGGGAGTTCGCGCAGCCGCTTGACGTGGAGGCGCTGGCCCGGGGCGTGCACATGTCGGCGGGTCACCTGAGCCGGCAGTTCAAGCAGGCGTTCGGCGAGTCGCCGTACAGCTACCTCATGACCCGGCGCATCGAGCGCGCGATGGCGCTGCTGCGCCGCGGCGACCTGAGCGTCACGGAGGTGTGCTTCGAGGTGGGGTCGTCGTCGCTCGGCACGTTCAGCACCCGCTTCACGGAGCTGGTGGGGATGTCGCCCAGCGAGTACGCCCGCCGGGCCCGGACGGCGGGCGCGGGGGAGCTCCCGTCGTGCGTCGCCAAGCAGGTGACCCGACCGGTCAGGAATCGAGAAGCGCCGGCCGTGGGCGTGCCCCTAGCGTGAATTCCATGAGCGACATCGACATCACCATCCACACCACGTTCCTCCCGCACACCGACCCGGAGGCCTCGCTGGCCTTCTACCGCGACCTGCTGGGCTTCGAACTCGCCATGGACGTGGGCCAGGGCGACATGCGCTGGCTGACGTTCGTCTCGCCGGCCCAGCCCGAGACCCGACTCGTCCTGAACCCGCCCGCCGCCGACCCCGGCATCACCGAGGACGAGCAGCGCACCATCCGCGAGCTGATGGCCAAGGGCAGCTACCAGTCGATCATCCTGGGCACCAAGGACCTCGACGGCGTCTTCGCGAAGCTGCAGGCCGCCGACGCCGAGGTCGTGTCCGAGCCCACCGAGCAGCCGTGGGGCGTGCGCGACTGCGCGTTCCGCGACCCCGCGGGCAACATGGTCCGCATCGACCAGGTCGGGTGAGCGCCATGACCTCCACGCAGACCACGAAGCGCCCGAAGGGCACCCCGGGGCGGCTGTCCCTGTGGATCCAGCGGCAGGCCAACGCGAGCACGGCGAAGAAGGTCCGCCGCAAGGGCGGCCAGATGATGGGCATGGACCTGCTGGTCCTGCACACCGTCGGGCGCCGCACGGGCGAGGCGCGGGAGAACCCGCTCGCCTGGTTCGACGACGGCGAGGGCGGGCGGCTGGTCGTCGCGTCGGGCGGCGGCAGCCGCCACCCCGGCTGGTTCGCGAACCTCGCCGCCCACCCCGAGCGCGTCGCCGTCGAGCTGCACGGCAGCGGCACCATCCCGGTCACGCCCCACGTGCTCGACGACGCGGAGCGGGCCAGGGCGTGGCCGGCCATCGCCGCCGCGGCCCCGACCATCGACAAGCACCAGCGCAAGAGCGACCGGCAGTACCCCGTGGTCCGGCTCGTCCCGGTCGAGGGCTGAGCCCGTGTGTGTCCCGGGGCTCCCGCGCCTCACCAGGCTCACGAGGCGCACCACCGGCGAGAACGGCAGCGAAGGAGTGGTCGTCATGAGGTTCCGGTCCGTCGTCGAGCCCGCCGAAAAGATGAAAGGACTCGAGGTCCCGCCGGAGGTCGTCGAGGCGCTCGGCGGGGGCGCGCGCCCGCCGGTGACGATCACCGTCCACGGCCACACGTGGCGCAGCCGGGTCGCGATCATGCGGGGCCGCCACCTCCTCGGCCTCAGCCGGGCGAACCGGGAGGCCGCGGGCCTCGAGGTCGGCGCGGAGGTGGAGGTCGAGCTGGAGCTCGACACCGAGCCCCGCGAGATCGTCGAGCCGGACGACCTTGCCCGGGCGCTCGACGCCGACCCCGCGGCCCGCGCCGCGTTCGACGCGCTGCCGCCCGGGCGCCGGCGCCGGCACGTGCTCGACGTCGAGGGCGCCAAGCAGCCCGCGACGCGCGCCCGCCGGATCGACAAGGCCCTCGCCGAGCTGCACGCCTGACGTGCTCTCCCGGCGCGACGACCGCTGACAGGATGGGCCCGTGACCAGTTCCGACGAGCTCGAGCAGCACCCCGCCGACACCCCGTTCCACCGTCGCCTCCCGATCGGCGAGAGGCCGGACGGCTCCTGGGTGACCCAGGGCCCGGCCCACGCGTACGAGTCGGTGGTGATGCGGCCGTTGGAGCCCATGCTCGTTCCCGAGAAGCCGCGCGGCGGCGAGCTGGACCCCGAGAGCTGCGGCTCCTGCACGCCCGACGAGCACACCATCTGGCACGACGAGCACTGGCAGGTGCGTGCGGGGTTCGAACCGGGCGGCCTGCCGTTCATCGGTGCCATCTCGCCCCGCGAGCACTGGCTGCTGGAGGACGCGCCGCTGGAGGTGCTTGCCGGGCTCGGACCGCTGATGCAGCGCATCTCCGAGGCCGTCAAGAGCATCCCCGGCGTCGCCCGCTGCCATTTCACCCGCTGGAACGACGGCTCGGCGCACCTCCACCTGTGGGCGTTCGCGCGCCCGGCGGGGATGATGCAGGGCCGGGGCGCGGTCCTGTCGTACTACGACGGCATGCTGCCGGAGATGCCGGTGGAGATGATGGACGAGTTCATCGACATCGTCGCCCGCTCCCTCGCCGCCGGCGGCGGGGAGGCGTTCCCGGAACGCCGGAGACAGCGGCCCCTGGCCTGATCGAGCACCGACCGCACCGCCATCGAAGGAGATTGAGATTCAGGTGACCGCCACGGATTCCCCCCGCACCGCCGCGACGTCGTCGCACGCCGCCGACGCGCACGACGTCATCCGCGTGCAGGGCGCTCGGGAGAACAACCTCCGCGACGTCGACGTCGAGATCCCCAAGCGGCGGCTCACCGTCTTCACCGGGGTGTCCGGTTCGGGCAAGAGCTCGCTGGTGTTCGCGACGATCGCCGCCGAGTCGCGGCGCCTCATCGACGAGACGTACTCGACGTTCGTGCAGGGCTTCATGCCGTCGCTGCCGCGCCCCGACGTGGACGTCCTCGAGGGCATCACCACCGCGATCCTGGTGGACCAGGAGCGGATGGGCGCCAACGTGCGGTCCACCGTCGGCACCGTCACCGACGCGAACGCGATGCTCCGCAACCTGTTCAGCCGGATCGGCGACCCGTACGTGGGCCCGCCGACGGCGTTCTCGTTCAACATCCCGACGTCGACCGCGAGCGGCGTCTTCAGCACCGGCAAGGCCGGGGGCGAGGTCGAGAAGAAGGTCGTGCGCAACCAGGTGTACCTGGGCGGCATGTGCCCCGAGTGCGAGGGCCGCGGCACGGTCTCCGACCTCGACCTGTCCGTCATCGTCGACGAGTCGCTGTCCCTGCGCGACGGCGCGATCCTGGTGCCCGGCTACAAGGCCGACGGCTGGATGGTGCGGGGCTTCTCCGAGTCCGGCTTCGTCGACGGCGACAAGGCCGTGCGCGACTACACGGAGGCCGAGCGCCACGACTTCCTCTACCGGGAGAAGGGCAAGGTCAAGGCGCTCGGGATGAACATGACCTACCAGGGCCTCATCCCCAAGCTGCGCGAGTCGATGTTCAGCAAGGCGCCCGAGTCCCTGCAGCCGCACCTCCGCGCGTTCGTCGAGCGGGCGGCCGTGTTCGTGCCGTGCCCGTCGTGCGACGGCACGCGGCTCAACGAGTCCGCCCGGTCGGCGAAGGTCAACGGCGCCGGCATCGCGGACGTGTGCCGCATGCAGATCACCGACGCCGCCGAGTGGGCGCGGGGTATCGACGACCCGGGCGTCGCGCCGCTCGTCGGCGCGCTGCTGCACCTGTTCGACAAGTTCGTCGAGATCGGGCTGGGCTACCTGTCGCTGGAGCGTCCGGCGGGCACCTTGTCGGGCGGGGAGGCGCAGCGCACCAAGATGATCCGGCACCTCGGGTCCGCGCTCACCGACGTCACGTACGTCTTCGACGAGCCGACCGTCGGCCTCCACCCGCACGACATCGAGCGGATGAACGGCCTGCTCCTGGAGCTGCGGGACAAGGGCAACACGGTGCTCGTCGTCGAGCACAAGCCGGAGGCGATCGCGATCGCCGACCACGTGATCGACCTCGGCCCCGGCGCCGGCACCGACGGTGGCACCATCTGCTTCGAGGGCACGCTGGAGGGGCTGCGCGCGAGCGGCACCCTCACCGGCCGCCACCTGGACGACCGGGTCAGCGTCAAGGAGTCGGTCCGCGAGCCGTCCGGCGCGCTGGAGATCCGCGGCGCGGCGCAGAACAACCTGCGCGACGTCGACGTCGACGTCCCGACCGGCGTCCTGACCGTGGTCACGGGCGTCGCCGGCTCCGGCAAGAGCTCCCTCATCCACGGCAACCTCGCCGGGCGCGAGGGCGTGGTCGTCGTCGACCAGGGCGCGATCAAGGGCTCGCGGCGCTCCAACCCGGCCACGTACACCGGGCTGCTGGAGCCGATCCGCAAGGCGTTCGCCAAGGCGAACGGCGTGAAGCCGGCCCTGTTCAGCGCGAACTCCGAGGGCGCGTGCCCCACCTGCAAGGGCAACGGGCGCATCTACACCGAGCTCGGCTTCATGGAGACGGTCGAGACGCCGTGCGAGGACTGCGGCGGCAAGCGGTTCATGGCGTCGGTGCTGGACTACACGCTCGGCGGCAAGAACATCGCCGACGTGCTCGACCTGTCCGTCGCGCACGCGCACGCGTTCTTCCGCGAGGGCGAGGCGAAGATCCCCGCCGCGCACAAGATCCTCGCCCACCTGGAGGACGTCGGGCTCGGCTACGTGAAGCTCGGCCAGCCCCTCAACACCCTGTCCGGCGGCGAGCGGCAGCGGCTCAAGCTCGCCATGCACATGGGCGAGAAGGGCGGCACGTACATCCTCGACGAGCCCACCACCGGACTGCACCTGGCCGACGTCGCCAACCTGCTCGGCCTCCTCGACCGGCTGGTCGACGCCGGCAAGACCGTGATCGTCATCGAGCACCACCAGGCCGTGATGGCCCACGCCGACTGGATCATCGACCTCGGCCCGGGCGCCGGGCACGACGGCGGCAAGGTGGTCTTCGAGGGCACGCCCGCCGACCTCGTGGCCGCCCGGTCGACCGTCACCGGCGAGCACCTGGCGGACTACGTGGGCGCGTGATGGAGCGCTTCGCGGGCCGGGTCGCGCTCGTGACGGGGGCGGCCCACGGCATCGGCGCCGCCACCGCCCGCCGGCTCTTCGCCGAGGGGGCGACGGTCGTGCTGGCCGACGTCGACACGTCCGCCGCCGGGCGGGCCGCCGAGGCGCTGGGCGGCGGCCGCCGCGCCCTGGCGGTGCCCTGCGACCTGACCGACCCGGCGTCGGTCGAGGCGGCCGTGGCGGAGGCCGTGCGGCGGTTCGACCGCCTCGACGTGCTGGTCAACGTGGCCGGCGGCGCCCGACCGCACCCGGACCTGCTCGACGGGATGACCGACGACGACTGGGCGGGCACGGTCGACCTCAACCTGACCGGCCCGGTGCGCGCTGTCCGCGCGGCGGCGCCGCACCTGTCGCGGCAGGGCGGTGCGATCGTCCTCGTCGGCTCCGTCAACGGCCTCCAGGCCTTCGGCGACGCGGCGTACAGCGCCGCCAAGGCCGGGCTGGGGCTGGTGGCCAAGAACCTGGCGGTGCGGCTCGGGCCGGCCGGCGTGCGGGTGAACGTCGTGGCGCCCGGCACCGTCCGCACCCGGGTCTGGGACACGCAGGGTGGGCCGGACCGGTTCGCGCCGATGTACCCGCTGGGCCGCGTGGGTGAGCCGGAGGACGTGGCTGCTGCCGTCGCGTTCCTGGCGTCCGACGACGCCGCGTGGATCACCGGGGTGACCCTGCCCGTGGAGGGCGGCGTGCTCGCCGGGCCGCTCGCGACGTTCGCCCGGCGCGCGGACGAGACCTGAGGGGGCGCTTCCCGCTCGACCCCGAGGGCGGCGTACGGCCGGCGATACCGTGACGCCATGTGGTTCGAGCGGCCGGGTTCGATCCCCGCGGTGCGTACGGTGTGGTCCGCGACCGTGGAGGAGCCGGGCGAGTACCTCGTGGCGGGCTCGGAGTTCTGGGGCATCTCCTTCATCCGCCGCGCCGACGGGAGCCTCGGCGGTGAGCTCGACGGGCCGAGCATGAGCGCCCGCAGCACGAAGAGCGTCGCGGGAGAGAGCTACTGGGGCGTGGAGCTGGCACCGTTCGTGGTGGTCACGGGCCTCGACAAGCAGCCGGTGCTCGGGGCCACCGTCGACCTGCCGGTGCGCTCCGGGCAGGTCCGGCTCGGGGAGCGGTGGACGACGCTGCCGGCCTTCGACGAGCTCGAGGACTGGGTGGACGAGATGGTGCGCCTCGGCCCGCTGGGCGTGGACGAGGGCGTGCGCGCGGCGCTGGACGGGCACCGGGACGGCGCGTCCCCGCGCACCTGGCAGCGCCGCTACCGGCGCACCGTCGGGCTGACGGCGGGGCAGGTGGAGCAGGTCAGGCGGGCCGAGAGGGCATACGCCCTCCTGCAGACCGGCGTCGCGCCGGCGGAGGCGGCGGCGCGGGCGGGGTTCGCCGACCAGGCGCACCTGACCCGCAGCCTGCGCCTCATCCGCGGGCGGACCCCGGCGGCGGTGCTCGCGGCCGCCGCCCGCCGACGGCCCGACGCCGGGTGACGTTCTCGTTCAAGACCGGGCCCCGGCCCGCGGGGTGTGATGGCGGGGACGAAAGGAGCCACCATGGCCGTCCCCCCAGGATTCTCGACGATCAACCCGTTCATCATCAGCCGCGACGTCGAGAACCTCATCCTCTTCCTCGTCGACGTGTTCGACGGCGTCGAGCATCCCGACGCGCGGACCGTCGACCACGACGGACTGCTGCTGCACGCCGAGCTCCAGATCGGCGGCACCACCGTCATGTTCGGCGAGCGCAAGCCCGGCTGGCCGTTCACCCCGTCCTTGCTGCAGGTCTATGTCGACGACGTGGACGCGGTGCTCAGGCGGGCGCGGGCCGGTGGCGCGGACGTCGTGACGGAGCCGACGGACTTCTTCGGCGAGGTCTTCTCCCGCTTCGTCGACCCCTGGAACAACCTGTGGTGGGTCTACAGCACCCCGCAGGACGACGCCGCAGGCGAGTGGGCGGAGGCCGGCGACGGTGACGAGACCGACGCCGAGTGGGAGCCGACGCCGGAGCTGACCTACATCCGCGACACCCTCGTCGCCACCCTGCCCCGGCTGCAGGACCCGGCCGTCTGAGCCGCGGTCACGTCCCCGCCCTCCGCCTCGTCGGGTGAGCAGGACGCGCGGTGGTCGCGCGACGACGGAGGAGGACGGCATGGCACGCATCCTGGTGACCGGCGGCACGGGGCACCTCGGCCGGCTGGTGGTGCCGCGGCTGATGCGCGCGGGCGCGGAGGTGCGGGTGGTCAGCCGCAGCCCGCACGCGGACGGGGAAGGCGTGCGGTACGTCGTCGCGGACTGGACGACGGGCGAGGGGCTGGCGCAGGCCGTGGGCGACGCGGAGGTGGTCGTGCACCTGGCCGGCGACCAGCTGCACAACGAGGAGACGGCGCAGGCGCTGGTGCGGGCGGTCCGGGACGCCGGGACGGAGCCCCACCTGGTGAACGTCTCGGTGGTGGGGGCGGAGAAGGTGCCGGTGAGGTCCGGCTTCGACCGGCGTGCCCTCGGCTACATGGCGAGCAAGCTGGCCCAGGAGCGGGTGCTGGAGGAGTCGGGGATCCCGTGGACCAACCTGCGTGCCACGCAGTTCCACGAGCTGGTGCTCATCGCCGCCCGCGCCCTCGCGAAGCTGCCCGTGGTGCCCACGCCGTCGGGCTGGCGGGCGCAGCCGATCGCGGGCGACGAGGTCGCGGCCCGGCTCGTGGAGCTCGCGCTCGGCGACCCGCAGGGCCGCGTGCCCGATGTGGCGGGGCCGGAGGTGCTCACGTTCCGCGGGATGGTGCGGGACTACCTCGACGCCGTCGGCTCCCGGCGACCGACGATGCCGGTCCGCGTGCCGGGTGCGGCGTCGCGGGCGTACGCGGCGGGCGGCAACCTCGCGCCCGACCGCGCGGTCGGCAAGCAGACGTGGGGCGAGTTCCTCGCGGAGCACGTCGAGCACCGCTGAGCGGCGGCCGTCGACGTAGCGCTTCCTTCCCGTCCTGCGCAGGGACGAGAAGGAGGCGCTACGTCGACGACCGGTCTGCCGCCTCAGCTGCCGGACAGCCGGAGCGACCGCACGATGCTGGCGAACCGCTCGCGGGAGGCCTCCCCGCGCGGCCCGTAGTACGACAGCACCACCGCGTCGTCGCCCCGGCGGAGCTCCACCGTTCCCAGGAAGCACGGCTGTCCGTTCTCCGTGGTGTCGTCGCCCACCTGGATCGCGACGGCATCCGCGCCCGGGACGTCATCCCGATACCCGGCAGCCGGGACGGTGTCGAGGACGTCGCCGGCCGCGGCCATGACCGTGACCGTCTCCTCGGGCCCGCTCGCCGCCCAGTCGACGCCGTCGGGCGTGGGGCCCTCCGACCAGCTGCCCGGCAGAGCCAGCCGCAGCTCGCCCCCGCCGACCCCGCCGACGGTCGCGGCCCGCCACCCGTCCGGGACGGCCGTCGTCGGGAACTCCGGCAGGTCCTCCGGCCCGGGCACCGTCGTCGCCTCGGCGGAGAAGCCCAGCGTGCCCAGGAGCTGCCGCGTCAGGGCGCGCCCGTCGGCGTCGCCGGGGGCCTCGAGCGTGACGATGTACCCGCGCCCGCCCTCGCGCCGCACGTGCGCGGTGGTGCTGTCGACGCCGTCCTCGGTCCGGGTCTCGACCTGGACCACGTCCGCGCCGTCCAGCGGGAACGTGGACGCCGGGTCGAGCGGCGACGACGCGATGGACTCCGGCCATCCCGCGAAGCCGTCGGACAGCGCCACCGTCAGGGCGGCCGAGCCGTCGGCGCTCGCGGACCGCGACCGCTCTCCGGCGGGGAACGCGTCGGCGACGCTCTCGTCGGTGGCCCAGCCACGCGGCAGGGCGTACTCCAGGCCGGCGAACGCCGTCTCCTCCCAGCCCGCCGGGACGCCCGCTGCGATCCCGTCCAGGGGCTGCAGCTCGGCCTCCCCGTCCGGGTCCGGCAGGGGGGCGGAGTCCTCGTCCGCCGACACGGACGCCACGAGGTCGGCGAACATCTCCTCGCCCTGGTCGGCGTCCACCCAGACCAGGCTCACCTGCACCACGTCGCCGGACTCCAGGTGGACCTGGAGCTTCCCGACGAAGTCCTGCACCATGCTGGGGATGTCCGAGTGGTCCTCGGTGACGTACTCCGCCGACACCGCGCCGGGGATCCGGACGTCGGTCGGTGTGAGGGCGGACCCCGGTGGCACGAGCGGCACGTCCTCACCCGCCGGCTCGACCTGGACGAAGCTCTTTTCTCCCTCGTCCTGGTCGTCCTCCCAGACGCCGTCGGCGCTCGCCTCCAGGCCCGACGGCACCGCGAGCCGCACGCCTCCGACGGCGACGGGGGTCCATCCCTCCGGCACGTCGGGGGAGGCCGGGCTCACGACCCCGTCCGTCACCGTCACCTGCCACACCCCCGCGACCGCGCCCACGGCGGCCAGCGCGCCGACGCCGGTCAGGGCGGCGCGGCGCGCCCGACCGCGCCGCACGGCGCGGCGACCCATCGCCGTGCCGTCGAGCCCGGCGACCGGGCCGACCCGCTCGGCCGCGTGCTGAAGCTCTGCCACGAAGTCGTCCTGGATGGTCATCGGGCCGTCCCCTTCCTCGTCGGTGTCGAGTCGCTCGTGCCGTCCGCTCCCAGCAGCTGGCGCAGCCTCGCCAGGCCGCGGGACCCGCCCGACTTCACCGCGCCCACCGAGATCCCCAGCTCGTCGGCGGTCTGCGCCTCCGAGCAGTCGAGCAGGTAGCGCAGGACGACGACGCGGCGCTGCGCCTCGGGCAGCATCCGCAGCGCCCGGACGAGCTGGTCGCGGTCCACGACCGTGCGTGTCCCGTCGGCCACCGGCGCCGGGCGCAGGTCCGCCGGGTCGGAGAGCACGTCGCGGCTCGTGCGCCGCCACCCGTCGATGCGCGCCGTCGCGATGACGCGCCGTGCGTACGCGAAGGGGTCGCCGGTGCCGACCCGCCCCCACGCGCGATAGGTCCGTTCCAGCGCGAGCTGGACGAGGTCACCCGCACGGTGCTCGTCGCCGCACAGGAGATAGGCGATCCGGGAGAGTGCGGGAGTGCTCGCCGCGGCGAACGCCGTGAAGCGCTCCACCGGTGTCTCGCCCGCCGCCACGACCCGGAACCGCTCGTCGCTCATGTCGCCCAGGAGCACTGGAGCGCCGTCGCTCGTCATGTGTACCGCCCATGTCGTGTCTTCACGGAACATAGACGCGGCCGACGGGCGGAAGGTTGCCTGGCGGGCCGGTCGGGTGGCTTTCGCCCGGGACGCTCAGGCGTCCACGGGGTCGGCGGCCGGGGAGGTCAGGCCCCCCGGTCCTCCTTGAGCACGCCGTAGACCAGCGTGTCGGTCCACTCGCCCTTGGACCACCAGTCCCGGCGCAGGTGCCCCTCCTGCCGCATCCCGACGCGCTCGCACAGGCGGGCGGAGGCCTCGTTGCGGGCGTCGAGCTGCGCCACCACGCGGTGCATGCGGTAGAAGCCGAACGCGAGGTCGAGGACGGCGCGCACCGCCTCCGTCGCGAAGCCCTGGCCGGTGTGGTCGGGGTGGAACACCCAGCCGATCTCGCCGCGGGACACGGTGTCGCCCGTCGTCCACAGGGCGACGTCGCCGACGACCTGCCCGTCGTGCTCGACGACGAGCGCGAGGGCGGACCCCGGCTCGTCGATCCGGGCGCGGGCGATCCGCTTCGCGAGCTGGGCCTCGGCGACGTCCGGCGTCCAGGGCTCCTCGAGGAGGTAGCGCGCCACCTCGGGGTCGGCGTAGTAGGAGAGCAGGGGCCCGAGGTCCTCCGCGCGGTGCGCGCGCAGGACCAGGCGGCCCGTGGTCACCGGAAGCGGGGTCTCGGTCGTCACGGGGAGGCACCCTACGCGCCGCGACGCCCGGCGCGCGAAGGGAAGGCCGCCGAAAAGCCGTGACGTGGCGCACCTCGGCGGCGCACCGTGGGGGGATGAGCATCCCCGCGACCACGCCGACGTGGCGCCTCCTCGAACCGCCCCGCGCCGACCGCCTCGACGCCCCCGACGCGTGGGCGTACCACGGCGTCGCCGCGCTCGAGCGCTCGGTCGCGCTGGCCGACCTCGGCCACGACGACCTCCCGCCCCGCGCCGTCGACCTGCTCGTGGGCGACCTCCATCAGGAGCACCTGCGGCGGCACCGCCTCGTCGCGGTGGAGGACGCCGGCGCCGGCGATCCGCCGCGCGTCGTGGGGCACGGCGTGCTGACCCTGCCCGTCACGGACAACCGGCACCTCGCGGTCGTGCGGATCGCCGTGCTGCCCTCCCACCGGGGCCAGGGCATCGGGTCCGCGATCGCCGACCGCCTGCGGCGCATCGCGCTCACGGAGGGCCGCACCACCGTCTTCGCGGAGGTCGAGTTCGCCGTCGAGCCGGCCGCGGACGATCCGGGAGCGGTCGTGCCCCGGGAGGGCGACGGCCGCGTCTCCGCGGACCTGCCGGGCATGCGGCTCGCGCGGCGGGCGGGCCTCGGCCTGGAGATCGTCGCGCGCCGCTCCGTGCTCGACGTGCCGCTGCCCGACGAGGTCGTCGACAGGTTCGTGGCCGACGCCGCGGCGCGCGCCGGCGACGCCTATCGCGTCCACACCTGGCAGGACCCGGCGCCCGAGGAGTGGGTGGACCAGCTCGCCGCGCTGGAGCAGCGACTGTCCGAGGACGAGCCGAACGGCGGCCTCGCGCTGGAGGCGGAGCGCTGGGACGGCGCCCGGGTCCGCACGGAGGAGGCCAAGCGCGCCGAGCGCGGGCAGGGCGCCCTCGTCACGGTGGCGGAGCACGTGGCCACGGGCGCGCTGGCCGGGATGACCCTGCTCGTCTGGGACCGGCCCGAGCTCACCGAGCAGGAGAGCACCGTGGTGCTGCCCGAGCACCGCGGGCACCGGCTGGGCATGCTGATCAAGGCCGTCAACCTGCGTGAGCACACGCGGCTGCGGCCCGCCGCGCGCCGGGTCTCGACCTGGAACAACGAGACGAACGCTCCGATGGTGGCGATCAACGTCGCCCTCGGCTTCCGGCCCGCCGGTGGCTCGGCGGAGCTGCAGGCGCCGCTCGCGGACGTCACCCCGCTGAGCCACGCCTGAGCACCCTTCGACCACGGGATCCGTATCGCCATCGGCCGGATGGCGATACGGATCCCGTGGTCGAAGGGGTCAGGCGGTCGGGACCTCGAGGGCCTCGCCCGGGGCCAGGCGCCGGTAGTCCGTCCCGCCGAGGCCGCCGACGATCCGGTCGGCCAGTGCCCGGCCGGCGTCGTTGAGGATGGCGTCGTGGATGGGGACCGCGACCCGCGGCGCCACCTGCCGCACGTAGTCCACCGACTCGGCCAGCTTCAGCCAGGGCGCGGCCACCGGCAGGGCGAGCACCTGCACGGACGTCCCCTCGGGGGCGGGCGTGAACGAGTCGCCGGGGTGCAGCACCGCGCCGTCCACGAGGTAGGCGACGTTCTCCGGCCGCGGCATGTCCGGGTGGATCGTCTCGTGCGGGCCGGCGAGCGCCTGCAGGGCGAACCCGGCCGCGGTGAACGTGTCGCCGCCGGCGACGGCGTGCAGGCGGGCGGCGGGGGAGCCCGCCCCCTCGAGGTGCTCGGCGAGCTGGTCGACGACGGGCTGCGGGGCCCACAGCTCCAGGCCGGGGTCGGCGGCGAGGGCCGCGGCCACGCGGGGCACGTCCAGGTGGTCGACGTGCTCGTGGGTGATCAGCACCGCGTCGGCGCCCTCGAGGATGCGGGGGTCGGTGAACGTGCCGGGGTCGACGACGAGCGCGCGCCCGTCGCGCTCCAGGCGGACGCCGGCGTGGCCCCAGGTGGTCAGCGTGAGAGAGGACATGACGCCATCCTCACCCCGCTACCTGCGAGTGTGCTCCACGAGCTCCGGCAGCAGCACGTCCCACGACGACGGCGGCGGCGCCTGGTGCCCCATGTGGTCCAGCAGCAGCAGCCGCGCGCCGGGGATCGCCGCCGCCAGCGCCGCCCCGTGGCCCGGGAAGAGCGGGTCCTCGGTGCCGTGCACGACGAGCGTCGGCACGCGGACGTCGGCGAGCGTGCCCGCGAACGGGGCGCCCGGCGCGGCGGCGAAGTGGTTGGTCCCCGCCGTCGGGTCGATCGAGCGCATGACGGCGCGGGCGGCGACGGCGCGGGTGCGGGCCTCGTCGAAGTCGCCGCGGCCGGTGAGCGCGCGGTCCTCCGCGACGGCGGCCTCGACCAGCGCGGCCGTGTCCGACGGGTCGGGGGCGGGGCCGTCCCAGAGCCCGCGCAGCTCCGGGGCCGACGGCGCCAGGTCCGCGTCGTCGGGGCCGCGCACGGCGCGGGTCGTCGCGACGAGGGTGGCCGACGCGACGCGCTCCGGGTGCTCGAGGGCGAGTTCCTGCGCCATGGCCCCGCCCGCCGAGAGCCCGACCAGGTGCGCCCTCCGGACGCCGACGGCGTCGAGCACGCGCAGCGCGTCCTCGGTGAGGTCCCGGCCCGTGTAGTCCGGCGCGCCGGGCGGGCAGGTGGTGGACCGGCCGGTGTCGCGGTGGTCGTACCGCACGACGTGCCGGCCCCGCGCGGCGAGCGCCGCGCACAGGTCCGCCGGCCACCAGTCCATCGACGACGCGACCCCGCCGACCAGCAGGACGACGGGGTCGCCGGGGTCGCCGACGGACTGGAAGCACAGCAGCACGCCGCCGTCCTCGGTGAACCGCTCCGGCCCGAGGGCGTCGCCGTCGGCGGGCCCGATGCGTCCTGTCATGGCCGGTAGGACGGCGGCGACCGGCCGGACTCATCGGTGGTCGGCCGGGTCGGGCGGCGGGTCAGGCGAGTGTCAGGCCAGGCGCAGCAGTGCCTGCACCGGGGTGTGGTCGCTGGGGTAGCGGCCGCCGGAGGTCCACGTGTTGATGGTCGCGGCGAGCACCTCGGTGCCGGGGGTGGCGAGCACCCAGTCGATGCGGTCGCCGCCCGGCACGGGCTCGCCGTAGTTGGGGAACGAGCCCACCTCCGGGGTGAGCTGCTCCGCCGCGGCCCGCCAGGTGTCGAGCAGGCCGCCGTCGGTGACGAGGACGTCGTACGGGGCGGACCGCTCCGCGGCGGCGTTGCAGTCGGCGGTGAAGACGACGGGCAGGCCGAAGCCGGCCGCGAGGTCGCGCACCACCTCGGCGCTGCGCACCCGCGCGTTCTCCGACTCGTGGTCGAAGTGCGAGTTCACGTGCACGAACTCGGCGCCGGTGCGCTCGTCGCGGAAGCGCGCCCAGGTGACGATGCGGGTCACGGAGTTGCCCCACGTGGCGGAGCCGATGACGTCCGGGGTGTCGGAGAGCCAGAACTGGTCCCACCACAGCAGCGTGAGGCGGCGCGCGTCGTAGAAGATCGCCGAGTACTCGCCGTCCGCGCCGCCCGAGCGGCCGTAGCCCACCGTGCGGTAGTGCTTGCCCAGGCCGTTCTCGACGGCGGCGAGCTGCTGGAACTCGGCCTCCTGCACCCCCAGGATCGTGGGCTGCTCGAGGGCGAGGAACGCGGTGACGAGCGGCGCGCGGTCGGGCCAGTGGTCGGGCTCGCCGGGCTGCGTCGCGTCCTCGCGGTCCAGGCGGATGTTGAAGCTCATCGCGTGCAGGGCGGAGCCCTTGGCCGGGCCGATGAGCGCACGCCGTCCCGGGCGGCCGGCGGTCGTGGCCGCCGACGCCGCGGGGGCGGCGAGGGCGCCGGCGACGCCCAGGGCGCCGAGGGCGCCGGCGGCGGTCAGGGCGCCGCGGCGGGTGATGCCGGCGGGGGCGGCGGAGCTGCGGTGGTCCATGTGTCGTCCTCCAGGAGACGGCTGGCGAGGTTCGTTGCCCGACCATCCCATCGGGGCGACGTGACCGCCCGGCGGACGGCAGGTGGCCGGCGGGCGACGAGGCCGTGACCAGGGCCTCGACCGCCGCGCGTCGTCGGTCCGGGCTAGGGTCGGCGCATCGTGCCCCATCCCGACCAGAACCAGAACCCCGTCCCCACCACCGCCCGCCTCGTCGCCTGGGGCCAGGAGCTTCGCTCCGTGCACGCCCGCCTGCGCGACGCGCTGGAGGTCGCCCGCGAGGCCGCCTCCGACGCCGAGGACCACGCCGACGGCGCTCCCGGTGCGCCGCCGGACCCGCGCCGCCGGCTCGGCCTGTACTGCCACGGCTTCTGCCAGGCCCTGGAGGGCCACCACCGCGGCGAGGACTCGAGCGTCTTCACCGCGCTGCTCGACCTGCGCCCCGACCTCGCCGACGTCGTCGCCGAGCTGCAGCGCGACCACCGGATGCTCGACCACCTGCTCGGAGAGCTGTCCCGCGCGGTCGGCGCCGACGCGGACGCGGCCACGCTCGACCGGCACCTGGACGGCATCGACGCCGTCATGGAGACGCACTTCCGGTACGAGGAGAAGCGGCTGGTCGACGCCCTCGACGAGCCCGCCGTCGCGGCGGCGCTCGCGGGCACCGACCGGCGCGCGGTGCTCGGCCCGCTCGCCTGAGCCGCGACCCGATCACGTCGGCAGTTCGGGATCAGGGCGGCAGTTCGAACTGCCGCGCAGATCCCGAAGTGCCGCGCTGATCGGTACGGACGGGCTGTCATCTCCTCGGGGCCGGGTGCGGCCGCCGTCGTGCAGACTGGCCGCACCGCCCGCCCGACGAGAGGTCCGCCATGCCCGTCACGCCCGTCACGCCCCCCGCCCGCCGGCCCCTGTCCGGGGTGGGCCGCGCCTTCGCCGTCGTCGCCGTGGTCGAGGCGTTCACCTGGGCCGGCCTGCTCGTCGGGATGTTCCTCAAGTACGGCACGGAGACGACCGAGGCGGGGGTCTGGCTGTTCGGCCGCCTGCACGGCGCGGCGTTCGTGGCCTACGTGGTGATCGCGCTGGTCGCGGCGGTGCGTCTGCGCTGGGGCTGGTTCCGCACCCTGGTGGCGCTCGCGGCCGCGGTGCCGCCCCTGACGACGCTGCTCGCCGAGTGGTGGCTGCGCCGCACGGGACACCTCGGCGCCCCCGCGCCGGTCGAGGACGCGTCCCCGGAGGAGCCGGCGACGGTTTCCTGATCGTTACACCGCGCGACACGCGGCTGTCGCCGGGCGCCGCTAGCGTGGCCCCGGTCACAACCGCATACCCAGGAGCGCACCCATGTCTCTCGCCCGTCCCCTCGCACGACGGCGGACCGCCGGCGTCGCGTGCCTGACCCTCGCTTTCGCGGGTCTGGCGACCACCGGTGCCGTGTCGGCCAGCGCCGACCCGATCGTCGACGTGCAGATCCTCGCGACCAACGACTTCCACGGGCGCATCCAGTCGAGCGGCGCCGAGGCCGGCGCGGCGGTGCTGTCCGGCGCGGTGCAGCAGCTGCGCGGCGAGAACCCGAACACGGTGTTCGCGGCGGCGGGCGACCTCATCGGCGCGTCGACCTTCGAGTCGTTCATCCAGCACGACAAGCCCACGATCGACGCCCTCAACGCCGCGGGCCTCGACGTGTCGGCGGTCGGCAACCACGAGCTCGACCAGGGTTACGACGACCTGCTGAACCGCGTGATGGCGCCCTACGACGCCGACACCAACCCGTACGGCGGCGCCCAGTGGCAGTACGTGGCGGCGAACCTCAAGGTGAAGGCGACCGGCGACGACGCCGTCCCCGCCACGTGGATCAAGGACTTCGGCGACGTGCAGGTGGGCTTCGTCGGCGCGGTGACGGAGGAGCTGCCCGCGCTCGTCAGCCCGGCCGGCATCGCCGACCTCGAGGTGCAGAGCATCGTCGACACGACGAACGAGGAGGCCGACGCGCTCAAGGCCGAGGGCGCCGACGTCGTCGTCATGCTGGTGCACGAGGGGGCGGAGTCCACCGACTGCGCGGCGATGCCGACGGCGGACAACGCGTTCGCGAGCATCGTCAACGACGTGAGCCCCGAGGTGGACGCGATCGTCTCCGGGCACACGCACCTCGCGTACGACTGCGCGTTCCCCGTCGACGAGTGGGCCGGCCAGGCCGTGACGGAGCGCCCGGTCGTCTCCGCCGGCCAGTACGGCTACAACCTCAACCAGCTCGTCTGGTCGGTGGACGCCGCGACCGGCGAGGTGGCCGGCGTGCAGACCGCCGTCCTGCCGCTCGCCGGCAACTACCCGGCCGACCCGGAGGTCACGACGCTCGTCGCCGACGCGGTCAAGGAGGCCGACGTGCTCGGCGCGGAGCCGCTGGGCGAGATCGGCGGGGCGTTCAACCGCGCCAAGCTCTCCTCCGGCGCCGAGAACCGCGGCGGGGAGTCCACGCTCGGCAACCTCGTGGCCGAGGTGCAGCGGTGGGCCACGGAGGCCCCCGAGTCGGGCGAGGCGCAGATCGCGTTCATGAACCCGGGCGGCCTGCGCGCCGACATGGTGGGCTCCGGCACGGACGCCTTCCCGCGCACGCTGACCTACAAGCAGGCTGCGGCCGTGCAGCCGTTCGCCAACACGCTGGTCAACATGGACCTCACGGGCGAGCAGATCAAGACCGTCCTCGAGCAGCAGTGGCAGCGCGACGCCGACGGGAACGTCCCGTCGCGGCCGTTCCTGCGCCTCGGTGTCTCCGACGGGTTCTCGTACACGTTCGACGCGAACCGCGAGGAGGGCGACCGCGTCACCGGCATGTGGCTCGACGGGGAGGCGGTCGACCCGGCCGCGTCGTACTCCGTCACGGTGAACTCGTTCCTCGCCTCCGGCGGCGACAACTTCCGCGCCTTCGCGGACGGGGCGAACGCCCGCGACACCGGCAAGGCCGACCTGGCGGCGTTCGTGGACTACATGGCGACGTTCGCGGCCGACGAGCCGCTGGCCGTCGACCCGAGCCAGCGCGCCGTCGGCGTCTCGTTCCCGGCCGACGCCCCCGAGGCGTACGAGCCCGGCGCGACGGTCGCCTTCGACGTCTCGTCGTGGTCGATGTCGGCGCCCGGCGACGTCACCGACCCGGAACTCACCGTGTCGCTCGGCGACCAGGCGCTGGGCACGGCCGCCGTCACGACCGCCGCCGGCACCACCCCGGACGACGCGATCGGCACGGCGTCGGTCTCCGTCGCGCTGCCGGCCGACGCCCCCGCGGGCGCCACGACGCTCACCCTGGCAGGCGCCGCCACCGGCACCGAGGTGACCGTGCCGATCGAGGTGACCGAGCCCGCCAAGGCCACCCCGACACTCACGGTCGACGCGCCGGAGACCGTGGTCGCGTGGCTCCAGCCGGCGCGCATCGACGTGTCGGTCGAGACGCCCGACGGCACGCCCACCGGCAAGGTCACGGCCACGATCAAGGGCACGAAGGTGGACGCCGACACGCTGAACACGAAGGGCGACGCCCGCCTGTGGGCGGGGCCGTTCAAGCCCGGCACCGTGGAGGTGGAGCTGCGCTACTCCGGCGACGACGCCACCGAGGCCGCCACGACCACGACCACCATCCGCGTGAAGAGCCTGTGGGAGGTCATCTTCGGCAGCCTCTGACGGCGGCCGAGGGCGTGACGCCGGCCGGCTCAGCGGGCGTCGAAGGTCTCGCGGTTCGCCTCGATCGCGGGGTTGTTCGCGATGGCCCAGTCGGCGAGCGCGAGCGCGGGGCCGATGAGCGTCGCCCCGACCTCGGTGAGCTCGTACTCGACGCGCGGCGGCACCTCGGCGTAGGCGGTCCGTGTGACGAGGCCGTCCCGCTCGAGGTGCCGCAGGGTGAGGGTGAGCATGCGCTGGGAGATGCCGGGGATGCGCCGCTGGAGGTCGGTGAAGCGCAGGCGCTCGTCGTCGAGCGTCGTCACGACCAGGAGCGTCCACTTGTCGGCCACCCGGTCGAGGATCCCGCGGATCGCCTGGCCCTGGTCGCCGCGGATCCTGCACGTGTCCTCGTAGTGCGACATGACCGTCTCCTGTGCGTCACGAACACCGGTGTGCCTTTTGTAGGCCCTCCGATGGTCACGGATGATGCGGCTACGCACAAGACGTCACCATTGCGCCGCGCCGTCGTCCGGCGCCCGAGAGTCGGAGAACACCATGACCGTCGCCTACTGGATCGTCGCCGCGCTGCTCGCCGTCTTCTACGGGTACGCGGGCGGCAAGAAGGTGCTGCAGGGCAAGGAACAGCTGCGGCCGATGATGGGCTGGGTCGACACGATCCCGATGCCTGCCGTCCGGGCGATCGGGACGCTCGAGATCCTCGGGGCGATCGGCCTCGTGCTGCCCCCGCTCACCGGCGTCGCCCCGTGGCTCGCGCTCGTCGCGGCGGCCGGGTTCGGCGTGCTGCAGGTCGGGGCCACCGCGCTGCACCTCTCCCGCGGCGAGAAGAACGTCATCGGGCTCAACCTCGTCCTGGTGGTGCTGGCCGCGGCCGCGGCCTGGCTCGCCACGGTCTGGGTCGGCTGACCCCTACCAGCCGCAGGCGTCGCGCACGAGGTCGTAGGTCGCGGCGCGCTGCTCGTCGGTCATCGGGACGTAGACGACGGGCTGCGGGGCGCCGTCGACCTCGGCGTGCACGGGCAGGAACGTGCCGCGCTTGTCCTCGGCCACCACGTGCGGGTCGCAGCGCGCCGGCACGAGGTCGAGCACGACCTGGCCGTCGGCCTGGCCGGCGAGGTCGTCGCCCGTCCACGCGTCGCCGGCGGCGGGGGTGAGCAGGGTGGTGCCGGCGACCTCGACGAGGCGCACCGCCGGGCCGCCGGGCACGGGGTCGACGGCGAGGGTCACCCGACCGCCGGGCGCCGCACCGTCCGCGGTGCGGACCGTGGCGGCCTCGACGCCCGTGACGCGGAGCGTGACCCCGGACGCGACGAGGCGCTCGGCGCACGCCTCCGCGTGCACGGCGGCGAGGCGGCCGAGCGGGTCGGTGACGTCCACCTGGACGGCGGTCCCGGCGTCGGCGTCGGGCGGCGGGTCGTCCGGCTCCGCCGTCCACGCACCCGGCGCGAGGCGGACGGTCGCGGTCGCGACCGGCGTCGTCTGCGCCGCCGCGCCGGTGAGCGGCTCCGGGGCGTCGGCGTCGCAGTCGACCTCCCCGAGCCGCAGCCGCACGTCGCGGCCCGCCCCCGGCGCGAGCGTGCGGGCGCGCGGGTCGCCGTCCGGGGTGCTCGGCTCGAAGCCGGGGGCGTCCAGGGTGCCGCCGAGCAGCGTCACCGTGCGGCCCGACCCGTTGACCACCCGCAGCGCGGCCGTGCGGTCGGCGTACTGCGTGCGGTCCTGGCGCAGCGCGGCGGTCAGGGCCGGCGCGACGTCGGCCGGGAGGGGCCCGGACGCGTCGGACGCGTCGGGCGCGGGGCCGGTGCAGGCGGCCAGCACCGTGACGAGCACGGCCGACAGGGCGAGCGCGACGACGACGGCGAGCGCGAGGGCGCGGCGTCCCCGGCGCACGTCACGCGCCGTCCTGCGGCGCCGACCCTGCCGACCGCGCGGGGCGGTCGATCACGCGCGTCATGACCAGCGACGTGCGCGTCTTGTCCACCCGCGCGCTGCCGCGGATCGCCTCCACCGTGCGCTCCACGTCGCCCATGCCGCCGGCCATGATCTGCACCATCGCGTCGGCCTCGCCGGTGACGGTGTCGACCCGCACGATCTCGGGGATCGTGGCGAGGTCGCGGCGCAGGGTGGCGGGTGAGACGTTGCCGCGGCAGAACAGCTCGACGTACGCCTCGACGCCCCAGCCGAGCTCCTCGGGTGCCACCCGGACGGTGAACCCGGTGATCTCCCCGCGCGCGAGCATGACGTCCACGCGCCGCTTCACCGCAGGCGCGGACAGGCCCACCTCGGCGCCGATGTCGGCGTAGGTCGCGCGCCCGTCGCGCAGCAGGTGCCCGACGATCCTGCGGTTCACGGCGTCCATCTCATGCCCCTGACGTGTCCATGCTCGGATTCTTCAACCGACGCGCACGATCCGCCAGGTCTGGGCCCGGAACGCGCAACGGATCGCGCGTCGTGCGCAACGTCCAGGCCCCTAGCGTCCGAGCTATGACGGCCCTCACCACGCCGACGACGACGTCGGCCACGGTTCCCCAGCCCGCGCGGGGCGAACGCACGGCGACCTCGCGCCACTTCCTCATGTGCCCGCCCACGTACTTCGACGTGGTCTATGAGATCAACCCCTGGATGGACCTCGGCGTCCCCGTCGACGCCGGCCGCGCCCTCGCGCAGTGGGAGCTGCTGCGGGCCACGTACGAGGCCCACGGGCACCGCGTCGAGGTCATCGACCCCGTGCCGGGCCTGCCCGACATGGTGTACGCGGCCAACGGCGGCGTGGTGGTCGGCGGGCGCGCCCTGGCGGCGCGGTTCACCTACCCGGAGCGGCGGCCGGAGGGCCCGGCCTACGAGCGGTGGCTCGCCGACGGGCGCGAGGGCGTCACCAGCCTCGGCCAGGCGGCGGAGCAGAACGAGGGCGAGGGCGACCTGCTGCTCGCGGGCGACGTCATGCTGGCCGGCACGGGCTTCCGCACCTCCCGCGCCGCGCACGCCGAGGTCGCCGCGCTGCTCGGCGTGGAGGTCGTGACCCTCGAGCTGGTCGACCCGCGCTACTACCACCTCGACACCGCGCTGGCGGTGCTCGACGCCGGCACCTCGCCCGCCACGGTCGCCTACCTGCCGGAGGCGTTCAGCCCCGCGTCGCGGGCCGTGCTCGCCGAGCGCTACCCGGACGCGATCCTCGCGACCCCCGAGGACGCCGCCGTGCTCGGCCTCAACGCCGTCTCCGACGGCCGCCACGTGTTCCTCACCGACCGGGCCACCGGGATGCACGCCCGCCTGCGCGAGCGCGGCTTCGAGCCCGTGGGCGTCGACCTGTCCGAGCTGCTCAAGGGCGGCGGCTCGGTGAAGTGCTGCACCCTCGAGCTCCGCCCCGCACCCGTCACCGTCACGACCGCCCCGGCCGAGGAGGCCCGCGCATGACCACCGTCCCGTTCCTCGACGTCGCGTCCACGGCACGCTGGGTGGCGCACCGCGGCCCGGAGGCCGTCATCGGCCGCCTCGTCGACGCCCTCGCCGTCGACTTCGCCCGCTGGCCCGACCTCGACAAGCGGCCCCGGATCGCGACCCACTCGCGCGACGGCGTCATCGAGCTCATGCCCGCCGCCGACGACGCCACGTACGGCTTCAAGTTCGTCAACGGGCACCCGCGCAACCCTGCTCGCGGCTTCCAGACCGTCACCGCGTTCGGCGTCCTCGCCGACGTGCACAACGGCTACCCCACCTTCCTCGCCGAGATGACGCTGCTCACCGCCCTGCGGACGGCGGCGACGTCCGCCCTGGCGGCCCGGTACCTGGCGCGCGCCGGCTCGCGGACCCTCGCGCTCCTCGGCGCGGGGTCGCAGTCGGAGTTCCAGGCGCTGGGCATGCGGGCCGCGCTCGGCATCACGCACCTGCGCGTCTGGGACACCGACCCGGGCGCGCAGGCCAAGCTCGCACGGAACGCGCGCGCCCTCGGCTTCGAGGTGCACGAGGCGACGAGCGCGGCGGACGCGGTGACCGGCGCCGACGTCGTCACGACGTGCACCGCGGACAAGAGCAACGCGACGGTCCTCACGCACGAGATGGTCGGCCTGGCCCACCCGGGGCTGCACGTCAACGCGATCGGCGGCGACTGCCCCGGCAAGACGGAGCTGGACCCCGCGATCCTGCGCGAGGCCGAGGTGTTCGTCGAGTACGAGCCGCAGACGCGCGCGGAGGGCGAGATCCAGCAGACGCCGGACCTCGTCGTCACCGAGCTGTGGGAGGTCGTGGCCGGGCGTCGCGCCGGACGCCGCGGGGCGCCCGCCGCCGCCGGGCCGGGGGAGGAGTTCGCCCGGCACGCGGGGGACCGGCGCACGCCCGACGACACGACCGTGACCGTCTTCGACTCGGTCGGGTTCGCGGTCGAGGACTGGGCCACGCTGCGGTTCGTGCGCGACGACGTGCCCGCGGACCTCCTGCAGCACCTCGACCTCGTCGCCGAGCCCGACGAGCCGAAGGACCTGTTCTCCCTGGTCGTCGCCGCGGAGGACGCCGACCGCGCCGACGCCCGGCACGCCCTGGACCGGCTCATGGGGCTGGCCGGCCGCGGCCACGTCGAGGCGCTCGCGCACCGCTGACCCCGCCCGGCGGCCCCCTCTAAGGGGAGCCGCCGTGGCGCGACCGCTCCCGTCCTGTGCCCCGTCACGACCCGTCGAGGACGATCTCCGTCAGCTCGGCGAGGGCGTCGATCCGGTGGGCGGCGAGCGAGAAGTCCTGCGAGCTCGTGAAGTCGTGGTGGACGACGGCGCAGTCGATCCCCGCCGCGACCGCCGAGGCGAGGCCGCGGGACGAGTCCTCGACCACCAGGGTCTCCTCCCGGGCGGCCCCGAAGGTCCGCAGGCCGGTCAGGTACGGCTCCGGGTGCGGCTTGGCGTGGTCGTAGTCCTCGCGCGCGAGGACGAAGTCCATGAACGGCAGGATGCGGCGCTTCTCGTGGATGAGCTCGACGTCCGCCCGCCTGGCGGTGGTCACGACGGCCATCCGGACGTGCTGCGAGAGCTCGGCCAGGGCCTCGAGGACGCCGTCGATCTCGATCGCCTCCGTCCGCAGGTACTCCTGGTAGTAGCGGTCCCGGACCTCGCGCTGCCGGTCGATGGTGCCCTCGTCGACGCCTGCCCGCCGCGCCTGGGCCCAGGTGGCCTGCCCGTGGTGCATGTCCCGGAGGTACTGGTCCCTGTCCTGGGTGAAGCCGACGTCCGCCAGGGCCCGCTCCCCGGCCCGGTAGTACCAGGGCTCGGTGTCCACCAGCACGCCGTCGTGGTCGAAGAGGATGTGCGTCTTCACCTGCCGCAGCCTTCCCGGCCGCCGCGTGGGCGTCACGACCGTCCCGCCACCCGAGACCGGCCCGGGCAGGGGCCGCCAGGCTGCTCGAGACTCCAGAGACGGGGACGCCGCGCCACCCGCCGGGGCGGCCCGACGGCCCCCTCGAAGGCCTGGGGATTTGCGTCCGCCCCGCGGGGCGCTGCGATCATGGCCCCTGGCGTGCACGTGACGCGCGCCCCGAATCGGCCCGCCTCGGCTGGTCGATCGGCTCGGGCATCGGCTCGGGCATCGGCTCGGACATCGGCAGGTACTCAGCAGGGACGGGGGCGTCGCGTGACCGCGATCCACGACGGCGACGCGCCCGCGCGCCGCGGGCCCGTCGACGACGCGATCAAGCGGATGCGTGCCGCCGCCGCGGCGGACGGGCGCGACGACGGGCCGGGCGCCGCGGGGACGGCGGACCCGGAGGTGCTGCGCACCGTCCTCGCCACCCTGCCCCACGACGACCAGCGGCTGCTGTGGGACCGGCACGTGCTGGGGCGCGAGCTCGCCGCGATCGCCACCGACCTGGGCATGCACGCCCGGGGCGTGCTGCGCCGCCTGCGCCAGGCGGAGGAGCGGCTGGCCGCCGCGTTCGCGGCCGCGCACGCCCGCGCGTGCCCGCCGGGGTGCCTCGACACGCGGCAGTCCCTGCACTCGTACGTGCGTCACCGGCTGTCGCCGCCGCGCCGCACCGCGCTCGAGGCGCACCTCTTCGGCTGCCGGGGCTGCATGCGCGCCTTCATCGACGTGCGCGAGGCCGGCTGGGCGGTGCGCGACGCCGGGCCGCTGCTGCTCGCCGGCACGGTCGCGGGCGGCGCGGCCCCGGTGCTGATGGGCGCCCTCGGCGCCGGCACGGCGGGCGCGGGCGCGCTCGGCTGGTGGGGTCCGGTCGGGGCGGCGCTCCTCGCCGCCGGGGAGTGGGTCCGCGCGCTGGCGCTCCAGGCCGGTCAGCTCGGCAAGGGCTGGCTGATCGGCGCGGGCACCGTCGCGGGCGTCGCCGTGGCGGCCGCCGCGGTGGCGCTGGGCGGCAGTGGCGGCGGCCCGGTGGCCGCGCCGCCCGCGCCGGCGCCCACCTCGTCCGCCGCGGCACCGGCGCCGGGGGACGCGACGCCGCCCGAGGCGCCGTCGGAGCCGGGGCCGAGCGAGACCACCAGCCCTGCGGCGTCGCCGTCGCCCGACCCCTCGGAGGGGCAGCCCACCGGGACTCCCGCCCCGTCGACCCCGGCGCCCTCCGACGGCGGCGACCCGACGACGCCGGACCCGGCGTCGCCGGACCCCTCGACGCCGGAGCCCACGACGCAGGAGCCGGGCACCACGACGCCGGACCCCGGCACCACCGTGTCCCCCGACCCGTCCTCGCCGTCCTCGCCGCGGCCGACGTCGCCGTCGGCGACCCCCCGCCCCACGTCGTCGGGCAGCCCGTCGCCGACCCGATCGCCGTCGCCGTCGCCCTCGGAGCCGTCGCCGACCCCGACGCCCACGCCGACCGAGCCCGTGCAGAGCACCGTCACGGTGGACGTCCCCGGGCTGCGCGGCGTCTTCGAGGTGACGGCGGACGACCCGGACGCGGAGGTCCTCGGCGTGACGGCGGGCAACAGCTGGATCCGGGCGCGCGAGTGCGACGACGGCTGGTACGTCGCCTCGAACCGCTACAGGAAGGCCACCGTGAGCGTCGTCGTCGAGGCGCCGCCCTCGGTCGAGGAGCCCGGCGTGACCCTCACGCGGACCAACATCTGGCCGGGCTGGCTGAAGACCTGCTGACCGGGCCTTTCCCGGGCGGGCCTGACCTGGCCTGATGCGGCACGACCGGGCCCGCCCCCCGTGGGGACCGGGCCCGGTCGTGCCGGCGTGCTGCGGGTCAGCGCACGTCGAAGCCGTGCGCCCCGCGGTCGTGGCCGTGGCCGTGACCACCGCCGTGACCGTGGCCGTGCCCGGGTCGACCCGGCTCGACGCCGTTGATCGCCTCGGTGCTCCAGGCGAGCTGCTGCGCCGCATGCCCGATGGCGCGGGACATGATGTCCAGCGCCTCAGGGCTCACGTTCGACAGGTCGTCGCCGGGGGAGTGGTAGTTCTGGTCGAGCTGCTCCCCGGCCACGCCGCCGAAGACCGCCTGCTGCTCGACGGTCTTGATGCCGTCGGCCCCGGTGAACAGGCCGGAGGCCGGGACGCCGTTGTTGATGAACGCCTGGTAGTCGGAGCGTCCCGAGAACTCGGTGTCCACCCACGGCTGCTCGATGCCGTCGAAGTAGTCCGTGAACACCGCCTCGGCGGCCGCGGACCCGTCCGGCACGGGGACCGGCGCCGGGAACGTCGACTCGTCCGCGTCGTACACGCCGATCGTGTAGTTGGGCGAGCCCACCATGTCGAAGTTCAGGTAGGTGGCGATGTCGTCGAGCTCCTCGGGGTCGTGGGCCACGAGGTCCGCGACGTAGTAGTTCGACCCGACGAGGCTGAGCTCCTCGGCGCCCCACCACGCGAAGCGGACGGTGTTGTTGATCGCCTTGGTCTTCGCGAGCTGCACGGCGGTCTCGAGGATCGCCGCCGAGCCGGTGCCGTTGTCGTTGATGCCCGGGCC
The DNA here is from genome assembly GCF_050315395.1 of Promicromonospora sp. Marseille-Q5078. Lineage (NCBI taxonomy): Bacteria > Bacillati > Actinomycetota > Actinomycetes > Micrococcales > Promicromonosporaceae > Promicromonospora > Promicromonospora sp. Marseille-Q5078. The sequence continues at coordinate 4,296,384 of NZ_JBNPQG010000001.1, read as the reverse complement.
CTCCTCGACGCCGTCGAGGTGCGCACCCAGCATCACGACGTTGTCGTCCCGCCCGCGCCGGGTCTCGGCGAGGACGTTGAACGACTCCGCGTCCGTGGTCGTGGCCTGGAGGTCGAACGTCACCTGCAGCGACGGGTCCGCCTGGAACGCCGCGAGGATCGCGGCGCCCTCCGCGGCGTCGACGCCGACGGCGGGGGCGTAGCCCTCGTTGCGCCCGCCGAGCGTCCCGTTGAGCGCACCGGGGGCGTTGTTGTAGATGATGACGCCCGCGGCGCCGGCCTCGCCGGCGGCGAGCGCCTTCGCCCCGAACGTGCACGAGCCGCGCTGCACGAGCGCGATCTTCCCGGTGGCGTCCACGCCCGCCCAGGAGTCGTCGTGCGGGGCCGCCGGGTCGGTGCTCGCCGGGCAGCCGTCCACGATCGCGGGCCGGACCAGCCCGGCCGTGACGCCGTCGTCGGGGGTGGACGTCGAGTAGGTCATGGCGATCGGGTCGAAGTCGACCCCGGGGACCTCGACGGCGAGGTCCTGCACGTCGAACAGGACGACGGGGAAGTACTGCCGCTCGGTCTGGTACCCGGCTTTGTGCAGCACCTTCTCCACGTACTGCGCCGACTCCTCGTAGCCCTCGGTGCCGGCAGCCCGGTTGCCGCCGTTCTCGTCCGCGATCTCCTGCAGCTCCTCCAGGTGCCGGAAGACACGCTCTCCGGTGACCTTCTTGGACAGGTCCGGCCCCGGGACGTGGGTGCCGGGGTCGTGCCGGCCCGCGGCGACCGACGGCGACGCCGTCGCGGTGGGGGTGAGGGACGCCGCGAGGACCAGCCCGCTGAGGGCGGCTGTCGCGACGGCCGTGGGGAACATCGTCGTTCTCACGGTCGACCTCCTGATGGGTGACCCCGCGGGGCCCGGGTCGGGCCCACGACACACGACGCGACGCTGCGGAGTGCGGTTGGCGTGAGCGTAGGCCTCAGTGGGCTTCCAGGAAACCCCGGGCGTCGCTGATCGAGCTTGTCGAAACCTCTCCGTCGGTCGAGCTCGTCGAGACCACGGACCGGGTGTCGACAAGCTCAACCAGCGACGGAACGCTCCAACAGGACGAGGACCTCGTAGTGGCTGGTCTGCGGAAACATGTCGAGGAGCCGCGCGCGGCGGGGCCGCAGCGACGGCATGCGCGCCAGGTCCTCGGCGAGCGTCACCGCGTTGCAGCTGGAGTAGAGCACGTGCCCGGTCCCGGACTCCTCGAGCCGGCGCGCCAGGTCCGGGCCGATGCCGCGCCGGGGCGGGTTGACGACGACCAGCTCGGGGGCGACGCCGTCGCGCGCGAACGCGGTGGCGTCGCCCGCGGCGAAGCGGACGTCGGCCACGGCGTCGGCCCACCATGCCGCGTCGTGCCCGCCGACGACGGCGTCCGCGGGCAGGTCGGCGAGCTCGTCGCGCGTCGTGGTGGCGCTCGCGACGGCCTCCACGGAGATCTCGATGCCGGTGACGGCGCGGCCGGGCGCGGCGCAGTGCAGCGCGAACCCGCCGACGCCGCAGTACAGGTCCCACAGGGACGCGGGAGCGACCTCGTCCACCCACTCCCGGGCCTGCGCGTACAGGGCGGTGGCGACGGCGGTGTTGGTCTGGAAGAAGCTCTGCGGGCGCAGGTGCAGCGTGATGCCCTCGCCTCCGAGGGGCACGCGCATCGGCAGCGTCTGCCGGTCGGTGAGGACGATCTCCTGGTCGCCCTCCAGGACGGCCGCGTGCGCGGGCTGCACGTTGACGCTCACCACCGCGACCTGCGGCAGCGCGGCGAGCAGCCACGGCAGGTGCTTGCGGATCCGCGCCACGGGCTCCTGGCTGCGCAGCACGAACCGGACCATGAGCTCGCCGTCGGCCGACAGCGTCACGAGCACGTGCTTGAGCTCGCCCCGCCAGGCCGACTCGCGCGGCGTCTCGCGGCGCCGGGACCCGCGGGAGGGCGACGTCGCGTCGTACGGCTGGAGCCGCGCGCGGGTGATCAGCCCCGCCAGGGCGGGGAACGCGTCCTGCAGCGCCGGCGGGTACAGCCCGCAGTCGGTGAGGTCGACGCCCTGGCCGGCGTACGGCCCGGCCGACGAGCCGAGGATGCCCAGCACCGGCTCCTCGACCGTGCCGCCGACCACCATCTTGGCCTTGTTGCGGAACCCTGCCTCGGGGCCGGTCGCCGGCGGCAGCCAGGCGATGCGGGCGTCGGCGAGGAGGGCGGCCACGTGCTCCTGCTTCTCGCGCACCTGCGTGGGGTGCGGCGTGGCCAGCAGGGTGCACGAGTGGCAGCGGCCGGCGTCGAAGTGGGGGCACTGCACCCGCCCATTCTCCCCCGAGCCGGGGCGGGCCGCGGGAAGGGCTCGAGGGCTCCTGATGCGCTCCCGGACGGCCGACCATAAGTTGTGCTCGGGCCGGAAGAGATCACGTCGTACGGGGAGGCCGGGGCATGACGACGCAGGTCGCAGGGCACACGAAGGGCACGACGGCGGCGCTGGTGGCGCTGACCGCCGCGTCCTGTCTCCAGGTGGTCGACCCGACCGCGAACAACATCGCCATCGTCGGGGCGAGCGTGGACCTCGACATGTCGAGCTCGTCGCGGGCGTTCGCGGCCAGCGTCGGCACCCTGTCGCTGGCGGCGTTCATCCTCACGACGGGGGCGCTGGGCGACCGGCTGGGCCGCCGCCGGGTGATGCTGGCCGGGCTGGTCGTCGCGATCGCGGGCGGCGTCATCACGGCGATCGCCCCCACGACGGCGGTCTTCATCCTGGGGCGCGCCGTCACCGGCGTCGGCATCGCGGCGTCCTTCGGGCTGAGCTTCGCCCTGCTGCGCGAGGTGCTGCCGAACCAGATCCCCAAGGCCGTCGCGTTCTGGCTCGCCGGCCAGACGGCGGCCGCGCTGGTGCTCGGCGTCGTCGCCGGGTGGATGGCCGGCTTCGGCTGGCGGTTCGGCTACCTCGCCATGCCGATCGTCGCGGTGCTCGCCCTGCTCATGTGCCTGCGCGGGCTGCCGGAGGCCAAGGCCGACAGCGTCGGTGCGTTCGACTACGTCGGCCTCGGCTCGATCGCCGTCTCCCTCATCGGGCTCATCTACGGGCTGTCGAACGCCGCCAGCTACGGCTGGGGCTCCACCCAGGTGCTCGTGCCGGTGATCGTCGGCCTGGTGTTCATGGCCCTCTTCATCTGGTGGGAGGGGCGCATCGCCGCCCCGGCGTTCCCGGTCAAGCTGTTCAAGGACCCGGAGCTCGCGGGCTCCGTCGCGGTCGGCTTCTCGTTCAACATGTGGCAGGCCGTGGTGATGATCCAGCTGTCCATGCTGTGGCAGTACGTGTACCAGTACACGCCGCTGCAGGTGAGCCTGGGCCAGCTGCCGATGAGCCTCGCGATGGTGGTCGGCGCGGTGATCGCCGGCCGGCTGCTGTCCCGCGGCATCCCGGCGTCGCTCAACCTGATCGTCGGTCACGTGCTGCTCATCGGGACCATGGTGCTGTTCGGCTTCTCGACGACGACGTCGCCCTACATCTTCTTCGCGATCCCGATGATCGTGGGTGGCTTCGCCCGCATGCTCAACGAGACCACGATGGGTCAGTTCTTCGTGGCCAAGCCGCCGCCGGCCCTGACCGGCGCGATGGCGTCGTCGAAGACCGCGATCGGCCAGACCAGCTTCGCGCTGGGCACGGCCCTGTCCTCGACGTTCCTGTTCGGGCAGTACGGGCGAGGGATCGCGGAGGCGTTCGCCGACGCCAACGTGGAGCCCGCGCAGCAGGGCCAGTACACCGGCATGATCCAGCAGTACGTCTCCGGCGGGGACCTGTCCGACTACGACCCGGCCCTCGTGCAGAAGGTGATCGACCAGGCGTCCGAGGTCTTCCTGAGCTCTTTCAACGGGACGATGTTCATCATCGCGGGCTTCCTCGCCGTGTTCGCCGTCATCAGCACGCTGTTCTTCGCCAAGGCGAACCGGGACCGCAAGGCGGGCCGCCTCGTCGACGGGCCGCTGACGCTCGACGGCCGGCCCGCGGCCCTCGCGGGCGGCGACGAGACCCAGAGCTGAGCACGAGAGGAATCGAGGAACCATGACCGCGCCCGACCTGATCCTCACGAACGCCGCCGTCGTCACGGTGGACGACGCCGACACGATCGCGGAGGCGGTGGCCGTCACCGCGGGGACGATCACGGCCGTCGGGACGGCCGCCGATGTCGGCGCCCTCGCCGGGCCCGGCACCGAGGTGGTCGACCTCGGGGGACGGACCGTCGTGCCCGGCTTCGTGGACGCGCACAGCCACGTGTCCATGGGCGCCCCGTTCGTCAAGCACGCCGCGCTCACGACCCCGCCCGTCGGGGACACCCGGACCGTCGAGGACGTCCTCCGCAAGCTGCACGAGGCGAAGGACCGGAACGACCCGGCGCCGGGGGAGTACGTCATCGGGTGGGGCTACTACCCCGAGGCGATGGACGACGGCGGCGAGCTGACGGCCGAGCTCCTGGACCGCGAGTTCCCCGACCACCGCGTCGCCGTCGTGCACGTGTCGGCGCACGGCGGCGTCGTGAACTCCCGGGTGCTCGAGGAGCACGGCTACGTGCCGGGCGTCGCGGACCCGGACGGCGGCACGATCGTGCGCGTTCCCGGCACCGACCGGCCGAACGGAGTGCTGTGGGAGGGCGCGTGGATACCGCTCGCGTTCTCGCTGCTCGACTACGGGCGCGAGGAGTTCGACGCGATGCTCGCCGAGTACGCGCGCTGGGGCATGACGACCGTGCAGGACGGCGCCGCCACGATGGCGCAGGTGGAGAAGGTGCGGGGGTTCGCGGCGGACGGCACGCTGCCGGTGGACGTGCGCAGCCTCGTGATCTTCAACGAGCTCGACGAGGCGCTGTCCTCGGGCCTCGTCGACACGACGGTCGGCGGGCACACCGTGCAGGGGGTCAAGCTCATCCTCGACGGCTCGCCGCAGGGCAAGACCGCGAACGTCACGCAGGAGTACCTCACGGGCGGCCCGGGCGGGCAGGAGCACTGGCACGGCATCGCCAACATCGACCAGGCCACCACGGACGCGGTCGTCACCACCGCGTACCGGAACGGGGTGCAGGTCTTCGCGCACTGCAACGGGGACGGCGCCGTCGACCAGCTCCTCGCGGCGCACCGCGCCGCCAAGGCGTCGGGCGCCACCCCGCCGGGGCGGACCGTGCCGATCCATTCGCAGGTGATGCGCCTGAACCAGCTCGACGACTACGTCGCCGAGGGGTTCGAGCCGTCGATGTTCACCGTGCACACGCTGCTGTTCGGGGACACGCACGTCGCGAACTTCGGCCGGGAGCGGGCGTTCGGCATCTCGCCGATGCGCTCCGCGATCGACAGGGGCCTGCGCCCCTCCAACCACTCCGACTACCCGGTCACGCCGATCAACCCGCTGCTGCTGCTGTGGAGCTCGGTGTCCCGCACCTCGACCGGCGGCGTCGTCCTCGGCGAGGACGAGCGCGTCACGCCGCTGGAGGGCCTGCGCGCCCTCACGATCAACGCCGCCTACGAGCACCGCACGGAGGGCGACCGCGGGTCGATCGAGGTGGGCAAGCTCGGAGACCTCGTGGTGCTGAGCGACAACCCCCTCGACGTCCCCGTGGACGCCATCCGCGACATCGAGGTGCTCCGCACGATCAAGCGCGGCGTCACGGTGCACGAGGCGTCATGAGCGGCGCCGCGGCAGCGGGCACCGGGGGGACGTCGATCGGCGAGCCAGCCGACGGCGTCGCGCGGCGCCCGGGCCTGGCGATCCTCGCCCTGACGGTCGCGGGCGTGGCGCAGGCAGCCGACGTGTCCCTGCACAACACCGCGCTCGCCTCGGCGGCGGCGGAGTTCGGCATGTCGGCGACACAGCGGTCGATCGCGGCGTCGGCGGCGACGCTGGCCCTGGCGGCGTCGATCCTCACGATCGGGACGGTCGGCGACCGGTTCGGCCGGCGCCTGACGCTGATGTGGTGCGCGGTGGCCCTCGTCGTCGGCGGCGTCGTGACCGCGACCGCCCCGGTGTACGGCGTGTACCTGACGGGGCGCGTGGTCACCGGCATCGGGCTCGCCGGGACGCTCGCGCTGTCGATGGCGCTCATCCGCACTGTCGCTCCCGACCACATCCCGAGCGCCATGTCGCTCTACTTCACCGGCCAGGTCGGGTTCACGCTCCCCCTGACGATTATCGGCGGCTGGCTGATCGGGACGGACTGGCGGCTCGGGTACCTGGTGGTGCCGGTCGTGGGCGCCGTGGCGTTCGTGCTCAACAAGCTGTTCGTGCCGCGGTCCAAGGCGGTGCACCGGCGCAAGTCGGACCCGGTGGGGCTGGTGCTCGTCGCCGTCGCGCTCGTGGGGATCATCTGGGGCGTGAGCGACGCGTCCAGCGGGTGGCTCTCGGCGCGGGTCCTCGTGCCGGTCGTCCTCGGCGTCGTCGCCCTGGTCGCCTTCCTGTGGTGGGAGCAGCACACCGACGAGCCGGCTCTGCCCGTGCACCTGTTCAAGGACCGCAACCTCGCCGGGGCGCTCACCGCCGACGTCTCGTTCAACATGTGGCAGGCCGTCATGGTGCTGCAGCTGTCGCTGCTGTGGCAGTACGTGTACGCCTACAGCCCGCTCGACGTGACCCTCGGCCAGCTGCCGGCGTCGCTGGCCATGGTGCTCGGCGCGTTCGCCGCGGGCCGGCTCGCGGCGCGCGGGCGGCGGCCGCAGACCCTCGTGCTGTGGGGGCTGGCCGGGGTCGCCGTCTCGATGTACCTCTTCGTGCTCGGCGGCACGTCGACGCCGTACTGGGTCTTCGGCGTCTCGCTGGTCATCGGCGGGTTCTCCCGGATGCTCACGGAGACCGCCGCCGGCGAGTTCTTCGTCGAGGTGCCGCCGCCGGACCTCGTGGGCGCGACCGTCGCGAGCAAGCCCGCCATCGGCCAGGCGTCCTTCGCGCTCGGGTCCGCGCTGAGCTCCACGCTGCTGTACGGCGGCCTGGGCCGCGGGCTGTCCGACCGGCTGGCGGAGCTCGGCCTGACCCCGTCCCAGCAGGGCACGGTCGTGGGCTGGTTCTCCGACAGCTCCGTGCCCGCGTGGGCGCGCGACAACGACCTGTTCGACCAGGTGGTGGCGGCCAGCCAGGACGCCTACGTCGACGCCTACCGGGTCACGATGCTGGTCTTCGCCGTCGTCTTCACGCTGCTGCTCGGCCTGGCGTGGCACTTCCTGCGGCGGCGCCCGGCGTAGGTCGCCCGGTCGCCGGGCGCCGGGCGTCAGGCGACGAAGATGCAGAACGGGTGGCCCGCCGGGTCGGCGTAGACCCGCAGTGGCTCCTCCGGGTCGTCGGAGCGGTCGTGGGCCAGCCGGGCGCCCAGGGCGATCGCGCGCTCGTGCTGGCGGTCCAGCTCGGCCACGTCGGGCACCGTGGTGTCGAGGTGCAGCTGCTGGGGCACGGCGTCGTCCGGCCAGGTCGAGGGCGGCAGCGCCGGCACCTGCTGGAAGGCCAGCGGGACGCCGTCCGGGTTGCGCAGCACGAGCCAGTCGGAGCCGCGCGGGTCCGGCTCGCCCGGCGCCGGCGGCTCGTCGCCCGGGCGGTAGGCCAGGCCGAACAGCTCGCGGTAGAACTCGGCGAGCCCGCGCGCGTCGGTGGTGTCCAGCACCACCTGGCGGATCCTCGGGACGGCGGGGACGTCCGGGACGTCGTCGCTCATCGGCCCTCCTCGGGGAACTGCCCGGCGATGCCGCGCAGGGTGGCGGTGAAGGCGGCGTAGTCGAAACCGTGCGCGAGGTTGTCGTTGCCGGGGCGCATGCCCGCGGCGCCGTCCACCTCCTCGCGCAGGATGTCCGCGTGCCCCGCGTGCCGATGCAGCTCGGTGCCGACGTGGACCAGGATCTGGTGCAGCGTGACGTCCCGGCTGTCGGCGCCCCACCACGGGACGCGCCCGGGTGCGTCGAGGGGCAGCGCGTCGATGGTGGCGTCCGCGAACTCCCACACCTGCCGGTACAGGTCGACGATCTGCGCGGCCGGCTCGTCGGCCGTCGCGAAGAACTCCGCCTGCAGGGCGTGGGCGTCGGCGTCGGGCGCGTCGGCCGCCGCCAGCCACGGCGCGTCCTCGGGGCGGGGCCAGAGGCGGCCGAAGACCCCGCCGAAGTAGCCGATCTCCACGGTGGCCGCGTGCTTGACCAGCCCGAGCAGGTTGGTCCCCGTCGGCGTCCGCGGCATCCTGGCCTCGCGTTCGGACAGGCCCTCCACCTTCCAGACCAGCGCCTCGCGCGCGCTGCGCAGGTAGCGGTGCAGCACGGACTTGGCGTCCGGGGGCGTCGTCGTCGGCGTCGTCATGGGCCCAGCGTGCCCGCGGCCACCGACAACGCGCCCGACTCCTCCTGGACGACGGAGGGTAGGCGAGCCTTACCTAGGCTGTTATGGTGACGGCAGGTCGTGACGCTCTGTCACGACGACGGTGCACGGCCGTCCGGCCGACCCTGACCTGGAGGTCCCATGACGGTGCTCGCGGAGGTTGCCCCGCTCTCGACCCGGCTGCGCGAGGGCACGCGCGCCGAGCACTCGCAGGCCGAGTCCGAGGGGTTCGTGGAGCGCCTGCTCGCGGGCCGCCTCGACGTCGCGGCCTACGCCGACCTCGCCGCCCAGCAGCACGCGGTGTACACGGCCCTCGAGCAGGCGAGCGAGCGCATGCGGGACGACGCCCGGGGGCAGGGTCTCGTGTTCGAGGAGCTCACCCGCGTGCCCGCCATCGAGCGCGACCTCGCGCACCTGTACGGGGCCGGCTGGCGGGACGTCGCGCGCGTGCTGCCCGCGACGGAGCGCTACGTGGCGCGGTTGCGCACGGTCGGCGCCGACGTCGCGTGCTACGCCGCCCACGCCTACACGCGGTACCTCGGCGACCTCTCGGGCGGCCAGGTCATCCAGCGGATGATGCAGCGCCACTACGGCCTGACGACGGCGGGGCTCGAGTTCTACGACTTCCCGCAGATCCCCAAGGCCAAGCCGTTCAAGGACGTGTACCGGGAGCGCCTCGACGGTCTCGACCTGGACGACACCGAGGTGGACCTCGCGGTCTCCGAGGCGCAGGAGGCGTTCCGGCTGAACCGGGCGGTGTTCGTCGAGCTCGGCGTCGCCCACCCCTGACCTCAGCGGACGCGGGCGGCGAGGACCGCGACGTCGTCGCGCTGCTGCCCGTGGACCATCCGGTCGACGAGCTCCTGCGGCAGGTCCGACGTCGGGCAGCCGTGCAGGTCCTGCAGCGCCCGCTGCAGGTCCTTGGCGCGGGCGGCGTACGAGGCGGTGCGGGACTCCACGAGCCCGTCCGTGTACAGGAGCAGGGTGTCGCCGGGGGAGAGCTCGGCGGCGTGGTCGCGACGCGACGTGGTCGGGTCGACGCCGAGCATGAGATCCGGGTGCCCGGGCAGCTCCTCCACGCCGCCGTCGGCGCGCAGGACGACGGGCCGCGGGTGCCCGGCGCTGGACCACCACAGGCGGCAGGCGTCGTCGCCCTCGCCGGGCTCGCCGCGGCCCGTCCGGTCCAGCCGCGCGACGACGGCGGTGCCGGTCGCGGTGAGCCCGAGGCCGCGGTTGGCCCGGTCCAGCTCGCGCAGCAGCCACGCCGGCGGCGCGTCCTGGCACCAGGCCAGGGTGCGCAGCATCGCGCGCAGCTGCCCCATGCGGGCGGCGGCCTGCATGTCGTGGCCCGTGACGTCGCCGATCATCAGCACGGTGGAGCGCGGGTCGAGCTCGACCGTGTCGTACCAGTCGCCGCCCACCTTGTCCGTGCGGGTCGCCGTCGCGTACGTCGACGCGAGCTCGAGGTACGGCACCCGGGGCAGCTCGGTGAGCATCGCCGCCTGCAGGGTCGTCGCCACCCGGTGGCGGTCCTCCAGCACCCGGATCCGCACCAGGGCCTGCGCCACGCACGACGCGAGCGTGGCGGCCGTGCGCCGGCTCTCGTCGTCGTGGTCGTGCGGGCCGCGCCACACCAGCACGACGACGCCGAGCAGGCGGTCGTCCAGCACCATCGGCACCATCGCCAGCCCGCCGAGCGCCGGGTCGACCCACGGCGCCCACGTGGGCTCGTCCCGCAGCGCCGCGGCGCCGTCGCGGTAGAAGGCCGGCCGCCGGGCGCGGGCGACGGACGCCACGGCCGGGTCGGAGAACCGCCACTGCCGCGGCAGGTACGGGTACGCGCCGTCGCGCTCGACCAGCGTGAGCCCGGACCCGCCGGGCTCCGCGAGCGCGAGCGTCGCCCAGATGGTGCCGAGCCCCGACCCGGAGGCGCGCAGCGCGTCCACGATCTCGTCGAGGGTGGTCGCGGCCGCGAACCGGTCGGTGAGGTCGAGCAGCATGCGCGTGCGCCGCGTGGCGTGCACGGCCACCTTCTGGATCCGGTGCGCCCGCTGGCGCTCGAGCCGCAGCCGCAGCTCGGCCGTGCAGGCGGCGGCGAGGTCGGCGAGGGTCGCGAGGTCGGAGGCGCTCCACGCGTGCGGCTCGGTGTCGAGGGCGCACACGGTGCCGACCGCGGTGCCGTGCCGGTCGAAGATCGGGAAGCCCGCGTACGACCCCATGCCCAGCTCGGTGACCGTCGCCGTGCGCGAGAGGCGCGGGTGGGCGCGCAGGTCCTCGACGACGAGCGGCCCGCCGGTCCGGATCGTCTCGCCGCAGAGCGGCTCGCTCAGGGTGGTGCGCCGGGTGGCCTGGAACGGGTCGGGCAGACCGAGCGCGCCGGGGTACACCTGCGCGTCCGGCAGCACGAGGGTCACGAGGGCGGTCGGGACGCCGAGCTGGCGCTGCACCAGCCGGGCGAAGCGGTCGAACGACTCGTCCGCGACGGGGCGCGCGAGCCCGGCGGCGACGAGCGCCTGGACCGGGGACGCCGCCCTCATCGCGACGCACCCCCGCCACGGCTGTGCCCAGCGCGACCCGCGACCATGGCCGGATTCTTCCACGCAGCCCGCCGGATATCCTCGCCGGACGATGGACGTCACCCGCCGTGTCCCCGCAGCCCTCCCGCGACTCGTCGCCGCGGGGCTCGTCTCCGCGTCGGCCGTCCTGCTGTTCGCGGTGCACGTGCGCCCGCTGGCGTACCTGCCGCTGGTGGCGGGCGTCGCGCTGGGGCTCGCCGTCGACCGGCTGCTGGGCCGGGACCTGGCGCTGATCGCCGTCGCCCTCGGCATCATCTCCACCATCCCGCTCGAGGCGGACCTGTCCGACGCGGGGATGGCGCGCTTCGCCGTCGTCCTCTCGCTGGCGGTGCTGGTGCCGTGGGCGGCGTCGCGGTTCTGGTTCCGGGACGACCCTCCGGCGGGCTCCGGGGGGACCGGGCCAGGGGTGGTGCGCTTCCCCGTCGGGACGGGGCGCCGCTGGTCGCGGGGGCAGTACGTGTACCTGGTGGTCGTGGTGCTCGTGGGGTACCTCGTGCTGCCGCCGTACTTCCTCGGCTCGGGCGCGTACCTCAACTGGCCGCCGCTCGAGGGCGGCGAGGACGTCGCGCGCCTGTTCGTCGGGGTCAACGCCGTGGGCATCTGGGACGAGCTGTTCTTCGTGTGCACCGTGTTCGCGCTGCTGCGGCGCCACTTCGGGATGTGGACGGCGAACGTGCTGCAGGCGGCGATCTTCGTGTCGTTCCTGTGGGAGCTCGGCTACCGCGAGTGGGGGCCGCTGCTCACGGTGCCGTTCGCGCTGGTGCAGGGCTGGATCTTTAGCCGCTACAAGAGCCTCAGCTATGTCGTGGCGGTGCACCTGCTGTTCGACCTCGTCGTCTTCGCCGTGCTGGTGCACGGGCACCACCCCGAGCTCTTCGACGTCTTCGTCACCGCGCCCTGAACATTCGCCCGCGTCCGGGTTGTTGGCGCACTGTCGCCGTGAAAAGGTGCGGCATCGGGGCTTGTCGCCGAACGAACGAGGTCAGCGATGGACGATCCTGTGGACGACGTCGACCTCGAGGCGTGCGCGAGGGAGCCGCTCCACGTCCCCGGAGCGGTCCAGTCGCGGGGCGTGCTGCTGGTGGTGGACGACGGCGTCGTCGTCCAGGCGTCGGCCAACGCGCCCGGCCTGCTGGGCCTGGACCTGCCCGACCTGCTGGGCCACCGCCTCGACGCGACGCTGGGAGGGCCCGCGGCCGGGCTGCTGCGCCTCGCCCGGGTGCCGGAGCCAGTGCCCCTCGCCGAGGCGCTCCGCCGCGTGACCTTCGCCGGCCGCTCGTGGACGGCCGCGTCGCACCGGACCGGCCAGGGCACGGTCGTCGTCGAGCTCGAGCCCCGGGACGACGCCTCCGACCCGGGCGACGGCTATCGCACCGCCTACGCCGTGCTCGGCCGGGCCGCGACGGCCGGTTCCCTCCAGGAGCTGTACGACCTCGTGGCCCGCGGCGTGCGGGAGGTCACCGGCTTCGACCGCGTGATGGTGTACCGGTTCGACGCGGACCAGCACGGCGAGGTCGTCGCCGAGGACTGCCGGGAGGACCTCGAGCCGCTCCTCGGCCAGCACTACCCGGCGTCCGACATCCCGCCGCAGGCGCGCGCCCTGTACGAGAAGAGCTGGCTGCGGCTCATCTCCGACGTCTCGTCCGAGCCGGTCGCCCTCGTGCCGGTGCGTCACCCGGCGACGGGGCAGCCCGCCGACCTCACGTTCGCCGGCCTGCGGGCCGTGTCGCCCGTGCACGTCCAGTACCTGAAGAACATGGGCGTCGGCGCGTCGATGTCGATCTCCCTGCTGGACGACGGGCACCTGTGGGGCATGGTCGCCTGCCACCACGAGACTCCGCACACGCCGTCGCTCGAGGTGTGCGCGGCGGCGGAGGCGCTCGCCTCCGGCCTGTCCCTGCAGATGGTCGTGCACGCCGCGGCCGACCGGGCGCAGCACGCCCGGCGGGTCGCCACCGCCCTGGAGGCGCTGGTCGCCGCCGGGGACGGGCCGGTCGCCGAGATGGTCGCGCGGCCGGAGCTTCTCGACGTGCTCGGCGTCGACGGCGCCCTCGTGCGCACCCGCGGCATCACGGCGACGGTCGGCACGGTGCCCCCGGCGGCCGGCGCCGTCGTCGCGGCCGTGCGGGCGGCGTCCGCGCCGCGCCAGGAGGACGGCGGCGGCGCTCCCGTCTTCGCGACCCACGCGCTGCGCGCCGACCACCCGGAGCTGGCCGAGCGGCTCGGCGACGTCGGGGGAGCGCTCGTGGCGCCGCTGCCCGACGGCGACGTGCTGGCGCTCTTCCGCCGGGAGGCCGCGCGCGCGGTGACCTGGGGCGGCGACCCCCGCGCCAAGACGGTCGAGCGCGACGACGACGGGACGACGCGCATCGGCCCCCGGCGGTCGTTCGCGAGCTGGCGGGAGATCGTGCACGGCACCAGCGAGCCGTGGTCCGACGACGACGTCCGCTCGGCGGTCGTGGCGCGCCGGACCGTCGTCGAGGCGCTCTACCGCCGCACCCGCCCCGACCTGGGCGCCGCCCTCGTGCTCCAGCACTCGTCGCTGCCGGACACGCTGCCCGCGCCGCCGGGCTGGCGCCTCCAGGCGCGCTACCGCCCCGCCCGCGGGGGATCGGTGGGCGGCGACTGGTACGACGCCTTCGACATGCCGGACGGGCGCGTCGCCCTGGTGATCGGCGACGTCGCGGGCCACGGCCTCCCCGCGGCGTCCGCGATGAACCAGCTCCGCAACGCGCTGCGGTCGCTGCTGCTCACGCACGGCGAGGTGGGCAGGGCGGTCGGGGCCCTCGACCACCTCGCGCGCACGCTGCTCAGCGGCGACATGGCGACCGTGTTCGCGGCGCTCCTCGAGCCCGGCGCCAGGACCGTCGACTACGTCTGCGCGGGCCATCTCCCGCCCCTGGTCGTCGACGAGGCCGGGGCGCAGTGGCTCGACGTGGTGCGGAGCCTGCCGGTCGGCGCGATGCACCGTCCGCCCGAGGCCGGCCGCGCCGAGCTCGGCGAGGGGCAGTCGCTGCTCCTCTACACGGACGGCCTCGTCGAGCGGCGCGGCACATCCCTGGAGAGCCGGCTCGAGGAGCTGCGCGCCATGGCGGGGCTGACGCTCGACCTCGAGGTCCTCGAGCACAAGCTCGCGGGCGTGGAGTCGGAGGACGACTCGACCACCCTGCTGGTGACCGCGCACGGGCGCGCGTGGGGCTGACGCCCCGTCGACCACGTCGTCCGCCCGGGCCCGTTCACAGCTCGTCGAGCAGCCGGGACATCCGGTCGATCTCCGCGATCTGGTCCGCCGCCACGTTCGCGGAGAACTCCTGGACCGTCTCGTCCCGCCCGGCGGCGCTGACGTCGTCGACCATCGTCAGGGCACCCCCGTGGTGCTTGATCATGCCCTCGAGGAACAGCCGGTCGAACTCGGCGCCGTCCGCGTCCGCCAGGGCCGCCATCTCGGCGTCGGTCAGCATGCCGGGCATGGAGTCGTGGTCGTGGTCGTGGGTCTCCGGGGCGCGCGGTCCGCTCCCGTCCGACGGCTCCGCCGACGACGTCGTGGCGACCGCGGGCACCGGGAGATCGTGGTCCTCGAGCCAGCGGCTCATGTACTGGATCTCGCCGTCCTGCGTGAGGCGGATGCGCTCGGCGAACTTGGCGATCTGCGCCGACGTCGACCGGCCGGGGACCAGCTGCGCCATCTCCACGGCCTGCGCGTGGTGGCCGATCATCTTCGTCATGAAGTCCGCGTCCGCGTCGGTGACCACGTCCTCGTCGCCCATGCCCTCGTAGTCCTCGGGCGCGATCGTCTCGGCGGGCTCGCCGGGCTTCCCCGGGGCGAGCACGGCCGACGACGGCGTCGAGGCAGGCTCGGGCGTCTCGGCGGTGCACCCGGCGGAGAGCCCCAGAGCGAGCGCGACGACGCAGGTCAGGGCGGCGCGACGGCCGCCCGTGCGACGGATCCGGGGGTCTGTGGTCACCGGAAGATCCTCTCCTGAGGTTGTTGCCACGGCGTAAAAAGATGCCCGCACACCTGGTGGGGAGGATGCTTCCAGACAACACTCAGTGTGACCAACACAACGATGTGTGGCGCATGCGCGTCGTCCAACCCTGAGTTCACGGAAGAGGAGTCCACGGATGCGGAGTTCACGGACGAGCAGTTCACGGACGAGAGGCGTCGCCGGCGTCGCCCTCTCGTTGACCCTGGTCGCGGGGGCGTTGGGGCTCGCGGCACCGGCATCCGCCTCTGTGGCGGAGCCCGACGTCCCGCCCGGCGAGGTGGCGTCGTCGAACATCGAGCACCTCAGCAACAACCCGAAGAACGGCGCCCTGCAGGGCACCGGCTCGGACATCGCGTTCCAGGGCAAGTACGCCTTCGCGGGCAACTACGACGGCTTCACCGTCTACGACCTGTCCGACCCGGAGGAGCCCGTCCAGGCGCTCCAGGTGTACTGCCCCGGCTCGCAGAACGACATCTCCGTCTACGGCGACATCCTGGTGCTCTCCACCGACTCGTCGCGCAGCGACGACTCGTGCGCGTCGACGACCCGCCCCGCGACGGAGAAGGACGCCTGGGAGGGCATCAAGGTCTGGGACATCTCCGACCCGCTGGAGCCCGAGTACGTCAAGTCCGTCGAGACCGCGTGCGGCTCCCACACCCACTCGCTGGCGCCGACCAAGAACGGCAAGGACCTGTACGTCTACGTCTCGTCGTACAGCCCGAGCTCGACCTACCCGGACTGCCAGCCGCCGCACGACATCATCTCGGTCGTGAAGATCCCCGTGAAGAACCCGGCGGCCGCCACGCTCGTGGGCACGCCGAACCTGTTCCCGGAGGGCGGCTACGAGGGTGACCCCACCCGCAGGGCGTCGGCGACGTCCGGCTGCCACGACATCACCACCTACGCGCAGAAGGACCTCGCGGCGGGTGCGTGCATGGGCGACGGCATCCTCATGGACATCAAGGACCGCGCCCACCCGAAGGTGATCAGCACGGTCCGCGACACGGAGAACTTCGCGTTCTGGCACTCGGCCACCTTCAACAACGACGCGACCAAGGTCGTCTTCACGGACGAGCTCGGTGGCGGCGGGCTGGCGACCTGCACCGGCGAGTACGCCCCGGAGCTCGGCGCCAACGGCATCTACGACATCGAGAAGGCCAAGAAGCACGGCGGGAAGAACGGCAAGGAGCTCGTCTTCAAGAGCTACTACAAGATCCCGCGCATCAACGACAGCACCGAGAACTGCGTGGCCCACAACGGCTCGCTGATCCCCGTCAAGGGCAAGGACCTCATGGTCCAGTCCTGGTACCAGGGCGGCGTCTCGGTGTTCGACTTCACCAACTCCGAGAAGCCGAAGGAGCTGGCCTGGTTCGACCGCGGTGCGGGCATCTCCAGCGGTGGCACCTGGTCCACCTACTGGTACAACGGCTACGCCTACTCGAACGACCTCGGGATCGGTTTCGACACGTTCGAGATCGACGACGCGATCGACGGCAGGGCGAAGACGAACCTCACGTCGCTGAACCCGCAGATGCAGGAGAAGTTCTGACCTGCTGAGCGGGACCGCCACTGCTGGTCGAGCCTGTCGGGACACCGGTCCCGACAGGCTCGACCAGTGTCCGACGGCTCCGTCAGCGGTGCCGGCGGAGCGCGCCCTCGAGCAAGGGGACGGCGACGGCGACGAGGGTGAGGGCCGCGCCGGCGTACGTCGCGGCGCCGGGCGCGGCGACGCCGGGGGAGACGACGTCGAGCACGAGCGCGCCGACCACCTGGCCGGCGATCATGCCGAGCCCGAGCAGCAGCACGCCGATGCGCTGCACGACCGCCGCCTGCAGCGCGATGAAGACGATGCCGAGCAGGCCGCCGGAGTAGAGCAGCAGGTCGGGGGGCAGGGAGCCGGTGGGTGCGCCCTCGACGGCGAGCGACACCCCGAACACCACCAGCAGCGCCGCGGTGCCCACGAGGAAGCTCACGAACGTGGCGGCCAGCACCCCGCCGTCGCCCCGGGGGCGACCGTCGGCGCGCGGCTCGGCGGGCCGCACCGCGGCGCGCACGCGCCCGTTGAGCGCCTGCTGGAACGACTGCAGCACGCCCGCGACCAGGGGGAACAGCGCCAGGCCGAGGGCCGCCGTCGCCGCGCCCGCGCCGGACACCACGACGACCGCGACGACGGTCAGCACCGGCCCCAGCGCGCGGCCCACGGTCACGAGCCGCACCCCGCCGGGCGCGAGCCCCAGCCGGTCGATGACGAGCGAGCTCACGGACTGCCCCGCCACCAGCGCGATGGTGAACACGGACACGCCGAGGGCGTCGACCGTCAGGCCCTGCGACATCACGTAGAAGGCGCCGCCGAGGCCGCCCAGGCACTCCCACCAGCGCAGCCCGCCGGCGCCTCGGCGCAGGCCGGCCGCGACCTGCCCGACCGCGGACCGCCCGGCACGCGAGAACGGCAGCGCGAGGGTGAGCAGCACCAGGCCCGAGCCGAAGGACAGGGCAGCCGTGCCGAAGGCGGTGCCCGTCTCGGCGGCGAGGGTGCCGTTGACGCGGCTCTGCAGCGCGGCGGCGAACCCTGCGACGATCGCGAGCGCCACTCCCGCGGCGCGCTGCCGACCCGTCACGATGGTTGCCACGATCACCGGATCCTAGTCGTGGGGCGGCGCCGCGACCGCGCCGGGATCACGTGAGGTGGTCGAAGTCACCGCGCACCCAGGCCGCGTGCCGCTCGGCCGAGCGCAGCACGACGTCCAGCGCGTCGGCGGGGATCACGCCCTCGAAGTTGTTGTAGAGCCGGTCGAACGGCCGGCGCGCCACGTGCTCGGCGACCCGCGTCACGACCGCCGCCGACAGCGGGATGCGGTTGGGGTAGCTGCGCATGAAGCTCGCCGTGCGGTCGGGGTTGGCGAAGATCGTGTCGCCCGAGAGCAGCACGCCGCGCCGGTCGGCGCCGGTCCAGTGCGCGACCGCGGAGCCGGGGAAGTGCCCGCCGGGCTGGCTGAGCACCACACCGGGCAGCACCTCCCGCTCGCCCGACCAGGTCTCGATCGCGGCGTCCGGGCGCGCCACCCAGCCGGCGTCGGCCTCGCTCACCAGCACCGGCACGGGCCGGCCGGTGGCCGCCGCCAGGCGCCGGCTCCACTCCACCTGCACGCCGTACATGTGCGGGTGGCTGGCCGCGATCAGCACGTCCAGACCGCCGGCGGCCTGGAGGACCGCCTCGACCCCCGCGTCGTCGACGAACCCCAGCGGGTCCCACAGGAGGGCGCCGGCGGGCGTGCGCACCACCTTCGCCTGCTGCCCGATGCCCACCTGGGGCGAGGCGTGCAGCGCGAGGAGGTCGGGCTCGAGCTCGGTGACCTCGACGGCGAGCCCCTCCGCGGCCAGCTCGTCGAGCGTGGTCCACGCCTGGCCGGTGGCGGGCACCCACTGGCGCTCGTCGGCGCAGATCGCGCAGACGTCCGGCCGGGCGGCGTGCTCGACGGCGCAGGTGCGGCAGATCCAGAACGTGTCGGCGGTGACGGGTTCGCTCATGGGGTCAGACTTCCACCTCGAGGCGGAGGCGCGCACGGGGTCGCGCTCCCTACGCTGGGCGGATGCCGCAGCAGCAGACCGCGCCGGGCCAGGCGTGGACGACGCGCCTCGCCGACTGGTGGGGGATCGACTCCGGGTGGGAGCGCGTCCCTGCCGACCCGGCCCGCGCCTACCGGAACGACGCCTGGCTCGGCGCCGCGTTCGTCGTCGTGACGCTGGTGGGCACGGAGCTCGCCCGCAGCATCGGGTACTTCGAGGACGAGACGGCCCCGGTCTGGGTCCTGTACGTCCTGGCGGCGGCCGGCGCCGTCCCCCTCGTCTGGCGCCGGCGGTTCCCGCTCACGGTGCTCGCCGTGGTCTACCTGCACTTCCTCGTGGTCGGGCTGACCGTCCCCATGGTGACGGTCCTGGCGCCGCTGCAGGTCGTCTACTTCGTGGCGATGTTCAGCGCGATGGCCTGGGCGCGGGACCGGCAGGCGATGGTGCTCGTCGTGGGCGCCGCCCTGCTCGCGATGTTCGGCTGGCTGTCGTGGCAGTTCGCCGTGGGCTCGGGCGTCGAGGGGATGGTCGAGCAGATGGGGCTGGCCGGCGAACGGCCAGGCCTGATCAGCCCCGTCGTCGCGGTCACGGTCTACAACTTCCTCATCAACGTCGCGTACTTCTACGGCGCCGTGGTGGCCGGGCAGCTCATGTGGCACGGCGCGCGGCGGCGCGAGCAGCTCGCCGACCAGGCCGCGACGATCGAGCGGCAGACGGCGGAGCTGCAGCGGCAGGCGGTCGTGACGGAGCGGCTGCGCATCGCCCGCGAGCTGCACGACGTCGTCGCGCACCACGTGTCCGTCATCGGGATCCAGGCCGCCGCCGCGCGGCGGATGCTCGCCACCGACGCGCCGGCGGCCGCCGCGCCCCTGGCCACCATCGAGGGCGAGTCGCGCGAGGCCGTGGCGCAGATGCGCGGACTGCTGGGCACGCTGCGCGGGATCGAGGACGCCGACCGGCCCGGCGCCGGGTCGGACGGGCCGGTCGGACCGGGCGCCCGCGCGCCCGAGCCGGGGCTGGCCGACGTGCCGGGGCTCGCGGACGACGCCGGCGGCCTCGACGTCGAGGTGCGCGTCGTGGCGGAGGACGGCGCGGTCGACGGCGTCCCCGCGCCCCTCGGCCTCAGCCTGTACCGCACCGCGCAGGAGGCGCTGAGCAACGTGCGCAAGCACTCCACGGCGCGCGGCGCGAGCGTCGTCGTGCGGGTGGACCGCCGCCCGGCGCGCCCGGACGACCCGGCCGCCGACCGCTTCCCGCACGGCTTCGCCGAGGTGGAGGTGCTCGACTCCGGCCGCCCGCGGCAGGGCTCCGCCGGCACCGGGCTGGGCCTCATGGGGGTGCGCGAGCGGGTCGCGACGCACGGCGGCATCGCCGACGTCGGGCCGCGCGCCACCGGCGGCTACCGTGTGCGGGTGCGCCTGCCCCTGCCCGAGGACCGCCCGTGACCGGCCCCGACGTCGTGCGGGTGCTGCTCGTCGACGACCAGCGGCTCGTGCGCTCCGGCTTCGCGATGATCCTGTCCGTCGAGCCGGACGTCGAGGTGGTCGGGGAGGCCGCCGACGGCGCCCAGGCGCTGGACCGCGTGCGGGAGCTGCGGCCCGACGTCGTGCTGATGGACGTGCAGATGCCGGTGATGGACGGCATCGAGGCGACCCGGCGCATCGTCGCAGAGGACCTGGCCAAGGTGCTGGTGCTCACGACCTTCGACGACGACGCCTACGTGGACGACGCCCTGCGGGCCGGCGCATCCGGCTTCCTGCTGAAGAACTCCGACGCCGACCGGCTGGTGGACGCCGTGCGGACCGTCGCGGCCGGGCACGCGCTGCTCGCGCCGGAGGTCACCCGGCGCGTCATCGAGCGGATGGTCGCGACCGATCCGGCCGGCCCGACCGCCCCCGCCGGCGGCCGCGCGGCGTCCGACCCGCGCCTCGACCAGCTCACCCCGCGCGAGCGGGAGGTGCTGGTGCTGGTGGGCAAGGGCCTGTCGAACGCCGAGATCGCGGCCGAGCTGTTCCTCGGGGAGGCCACCGTCAAGACGCACGTCTCCAACGTGCTGTCCAAGCTGCACCTGCGCGACCGCGTCCAGGCCGTCGTCCTCTACCACCGCACCCTCACGTAGCGATTCCTCGCCGTCCTGCGCCGGGAGGTGCAGGAAGCGCTACGTCGACAGCACGAACGGCCGGCCGGCCGGCCAGGGACGCGGCGTCAAGCCCTCGGCGTCCAGGAGCCGGCGGACCGGAGCAGCCGGCCGCCCGGGAGGACCCAGGCCAGGTCGACGCGGGCCAGGAACCGGCCGCGCAGGTCGCGGACCACGAGCTGCAGGGTGTCGGGCGGGCAGCCCGCGTCCGCGCAGGCCAGCCGGGCCGCGGTCTCGATCGGCGACTCCGCGCGCGGGTCCGACTCGTCCCACCACGCGGCGGTGCGGGCGGCGCCGCGCCGGCCGCGCGCGGCCTCGCGGGCCCGGCGGAACTCCTCCTCCGTGACGACGCGGCGGTGTCGCGCCGAGTCCATGAGCGCGACGTCGAGCAGGAAGGTCAGCGGCGGGTCAGCCGGATGACGGGCAGCTCGCGGTCCGTCTTCTTCTCGTACCCGGCGAAGCCGGGCGACACGGTCGTGACCGTGGCCCAGGCGGCCGCGCGCTCCTGGCCGTGCAGCTCCCGGGCGGAGACGGGGATGGTCCGGCCGCCGATCGTGACCGTCGCGCGGTCGGGGTGGGCCGCGAGGTTGAGGTACCAGGCGGGGTTGGACGCCGCGCCGGCCGGCGACGCCACGACGGTCCAGCC
Organism: Promicromonospora sp. Marseille-Q5078; assembly: GCF_050315395.1. Lineage (NCBI taxonomy): Bacteria > Bacillati > Actinomycetota > Actinomycetes > Micrococcales > Promicromonosporaceae > Promicromonospora > Promicromonospora sp. Marseille-Q5078. The sequence continues at coordinate 4,275,127 of NZ_JBNPQG010000001.1, read as the reverse complement.
GCCGTCGTCGGCGGGGAACCAGGCCACCGGCGTCGACCGCTCCTTGCCGCTCTTGCGCCCGATCGTCGTCAGGGCCAGGGGTTCGCCGGCCGTGGGCTCGCCGGTCCTGGAGCCGGCGCGCCGCGCCGTCCGCCGGTTGATCCAGGCCAGGAACGCGCCGCGGGGCTGGCGTGCGCCGCGGGTGCCCTGGGGGTGGGTGAACGTCATCGTGCTCTCCTTCGTCCGGGTGTCGCGACCGTCCCGTCGAACCTAGGCGGGGCGCACCGTCGCCGGTACCGACCGTCGGCTCCCGCGGCGCGACGAAAGGAGGGGGTCCGCCTGGGGGCGGAGGCCTCCCGCTCCGCCTCGCGGGGGATCCGCTCGGGGGCCGGGATCCGTAGGTTCGTGGTCATGGACAACGACTCCCTCGAAGTTCGGGGACTGACCAGGACGTTCGGCGACCTCACCGCCGTCGACGACGTCTCGTTCACGGCCCCGGCCGGGCTGCTCACCGGGTTCGTGGGCGGCAACGGCGCCGGCAAGACCACGACCATGCGCATGATCATGGGCGTCCTCGCGCCCACGAGGGGCGAGGTCCGGTTCGACGGCGCCCCCGTGACGCGCGCCGACCGCCGCGCGTTCGGCTACATGCCGGAGGAGCGCGGCCTGTACCCCAAGCAGCCCGTCGTGGACCAGCTCGTCTACCTGGCCCGGCTGCGGGGCATCTCGGCGCCGAAGGCGCGCGCCGAGGTGCTGGACATGCTCGACCGGCTCGGGCTCGCCGGCCGGTCGAAGGAGCACGTCGAGAAGCTGTCGCTCGGCAACCAGCAGCGCGTGCAGATCGTCGCCGCGCTCATGGGCACGCCGCGCATGCTGGTGCTCGACGAGCCGTTCAGCGGCCTCGACCCGGCCGCCGTCGACGGGATGGTCGACCTGCTCGCCGAGCACACCGCCCGTGGCGTGCCGGTGCTGTTCAGCTCCCACCAGCTCGACCTCGTGGAGCGGCTGTGCGAGCGGCTCGTCATCCTCAAGGCGGGCCGCGTGATGGCGGACGGCGCCCCCCGGGACCTGCAGCAGACCGGCGCGCTGCGGCACCGGCTCGTCGTCGAGGGTGACGCCGGCTGGGTGCGCGGCGTGCCCGGCGTGCACGCGGTCGACGTCGACGGCCCCGTCGCGCTGCTCGAGCTCGCCGACGACGCCTCCCTGCAGCGGCTGCTCGCCGCCGGCCTCGAGCGCGGCGGCGTCCGCGAGCTCACCCCCCTCCGGCCCACGCTGGCCCAGATCTACCGCGAGGTGACGGCATGACCACCACCCTTCCCTCCCCGACCGTCACGACGACGTCCGAGGACGTCGTCGAGGGCACGCGCGGTGCGTGGCTGGTCGTGATGAAGCGCGAGATCGTGGTGCGCGCGCTCAACAAGACGTTCCTCGTGGGGCTGCTCGTCTCGGTCGGGATCATCGCCGCCCTGGCCGCGTTCATGGCGTGGCAGGGCAGCAAGACCGACAGCTTCACCGTCGCGGTGCCGGCGGGCGACGCCGCAGCCACGGCGTCGGTCGAGTCCGCGGCCGCGATCCCGAAGGAGCAGGGCGGCGGCGCAGAGCTCACGACCGTCGAGGTCCCGGACGACGCCGCCGCGCGCGCCGCCCTCACCGCCGGCGACGCGGACGCATGGCTGCACCCCGCCGACGGCTCCGGCGACGGCTGGGTGCTCACGGGCGAGTCGGACCCCGACTCGACGCTGACGCGGCTGCTCACCACCGCCGTCGCGGGCGAGACCCTCGAGACCAACGCCGAGGCGGCCGGCACCTCGGTCGCCGAGCTCACCGCCGGCGGCACGCTGTCCACCGACCGGCTCGACGGGGACGCGGTCGACTCCCAGACCCTGTTCTTCGTGTCGTTCGCCCTCGCGCTGCTGTTCTTCATCGGCGCCCTGGGCTCGGGGCAGATGATCGCGGGCAGCGTCGTGGAGGAGAAGCAGTCCCGCCTGGTCGAGATCATGGCCACGGCCGTGCCCCTGCGGCACCTGCTGGCGGGCAAGATCCTCGGCAGCTCGGTGGTGGCGCTGGCGCAGAACGTCGTGTTCGCCGTCGTCGGCCTGGTCGCGCTGTCGTTCACGCCGACCGCGTCGATCCTGCCGGCGCTGTCCACGTCGCTCGTGTGGTTCGTGCTGTTCTTCGCCGTCGGCTTCCTGGGGCTCGCGGCCCTGTACGCCGTGGCCGGGGCGCTCGCGTCCCGCGCCGAGGACCTGCAGCACACCACCACCCCGATGACGATGGCGATCATGGGCGTGTACTTCCTGACGTTCTCCGCCAGCGGCACCTTCGAGACGGTGCTGTCGTACGTCCCCGTGGCGAACGTCGTCTCGATGCCGGTGCGCGTGCTGTCCGGCGACGCCGCGTGGTGGGAGCCGATCCTCTCCCTGCTGATCCTCGCCGCCTTCGCCGTCGTCGCGCTGCTGGTGGGCGAGCGTGCCTACCGGGGGGCGCTGCTGCAGACCGGCGGGCGCCTCAGCTGGAAGAGCGCCCTGGCCGCCCGGGCCTGACCTCTCCGGGTCGCCCGGGCGGGGTAGGGGTGTCCCCCGAAATCGCTCAGGGTTACCCCCCGAACCTGCCCGGAGGCCCGGGATTCCGGGGCTCCGCGGGTCTAGCGTCGGCGCCATGACCGCCGTCGACGCCGCCCGCCTGCAGTTCGCGCTGCTCGCCGGGACCCACTTCCTCTTCGTCCTGGTGACGCTGGGGCTGGGGCCCGTGGTCGCGATCCTGCAGACGCGCTGGGCGCTGGCGCGCGACGCGACGAAGGCCGCGGCCCTCGAGGGCGCCACCCGGTTCTGGGGGCAGCTCTACCTCGTCAACTACGCGCTCGGCATCGCGGCCGGCATCGTCATGGAGCTGCAGCTCGGCCTGCACTTCCCCGGCCTGCTCGACGTCGCGGGCGGCGTGTTCGGCGCCCCGCTGGTGGTCGAGACGATGGGCGCGTTCTTCCTGGAGTCCACGTTCCTCGGGCTGTGGGTGTTCGGCTGGCACCTGCTGCCGCGCGCGGCGCACACCGCCGCGTTCTGGGCCGTGGTGGTCACCGGCTACCTGTCCGCGTTCACGGTCATGGTCGCGAACGGCTTCCTGCGGAACCCCGTCGGGTTCGCGATGGTCTCGACAGGCTCGACCGGCGCGACGGAGGCCCGCGTGACCGACGCCGCCGCGCTGATCACCAACCCGGCGGCGCTGCTGTCCGCCCTGCACGTGGTGGGCGCCTGCCTCATGGCGGGGGCGTTCCTGCTGGTCGGGGTGAGCGCCTGGCACCTGCGCCGTGCGCCGTCGCGCCTGCCGGGCGTGGTCGCGGCGGGGCTGCCGGGCGCCGTGATGTCGCCGGAGAACGACGTCTGGCGGCGGTCGCTGCGCACCGGGCTCGTCACCGGCACCGTCGGGGCGTTCCTCGCGGTCGGCTTCGGCTACGCGCAGTTCGGCTACCTGCAGGGCGTGCCGACCGGCGCAGCGCCCGTGGTGGGCATCGGGTACGCGGTCATGCAGGTCGTCGGCCTGCTGACGTTCGTCGTCGGGTGCGCGCTGCTGCTCCTGCTGCCCGGCAACGTGCTGTTCCGGATGTGGCGGCCGCTGCGCGTCGCGGTGTTCGGCACGTTGACGGCGTTGCTGCCGGTGCCGTTCCTCACGGGCCTGCTCGGCTGGGTGGCGCGCGAGGTGGGGCGCCAGCCCTGGGCGATCGCGGGCGTGCTGCGCACCGAGGACGCCGTGTCGGACGCGTCGGCGGCCGCGGTGATCACCTCCCTCGTCGTCCTCGTCGGCGTGATGCTCGCCCTCGCGGTCGTCGACTGGTCGGTGCTGGCGCGGCTCGCCCGCCGCGGCACGACGCGGCTCGCCCTCGGCGCCCCGCCCGCGCAGGTCCTGCGGGACGCCGACGACGCCGGTGCGGCACCGGGCTCGACGGGCGGTGCAGAGGCGGCCGTCGAGCACGACGACCGCACCGAGATCCTCACGTTCGGAGGGACCCGATGACCGCGCTGGGCTGGGGACTGCTGCTGACCGTGCTGCTCGCGGGCTGGGCCGTGCTCGACGGGGCGGTGCAGGGCGGGGTGCCGCTCGTACGCGCCCTGGGCGGGCGGGACGACGCCCGCCGGCGCGTGGTGCTCGCGACCGTCGCCCCGTTCCTCCTGCTCGGCGAGGTGTGGCTGGTCGCCGCGGCCGGCGTGCTCCTCGCCGCGTTCGGGCACGTCGAGGCCGCGCTCTGGGCGGCGGCCTACCCGCTCGTGGTGGCGCTGCTGGTGGCGTGGGTCGTACGCGACGCCGCGCTCTGGCTGCGCAGCCGGCTCGCGTCGCGGCGGTGGCGCTCCGGCTGGGACGTCGCGGCGCAGGTGGCGAGCCTCGCGCTCCCCGCGGCGTTCGGCGCGGTCGCCGGCGTGGCGTGGGTGGAGCTCTCCGTGGTCGGCGGCCTGGCCGACGGCGGCTCGGGGCCCGCGCAGGCCCTGGCCGTCGGGCTCCCCGTGGTGACCGCGGGCCTCGGGGTCGCGGCGGCGCGGGTGCACGGCGCACTCGTGGTGGCGGCCCGCGCCCCCGGGCCGGTCGCGGTCGACGCGCGGCGCCGCGTCCGTCGCGCCCTCGTGCCGGCGGCCGCCCTCGCGACCCTCGCGGCGCTCGGCGCCCTGGCGGTCGCGGCGCTGGGCACGGCGTCGGCGCTTGTCGCCGCCGCGCTGCTGGTCGCGACCGCGGGCGTGGCGCTCGCCGCCCGGTTCGACCTCGACCGCGGCGTGCACCGCACCGGCGCGGTGCGAGGGGCGGGCCCGGTGCTCGCCGTCGCCCCCGTGGCGGCGACGACCGCCGTCGTCGGGCCCGCGGTGCTCGCGCTGGCCGCCCCGGCCGGTGTGCTGCAGGACCTGACGTGGCCGGTGCTCGGCGCGTTCGCCGCCGTCGTCGTGGCCCAGGCCGTGAGCTGGCGCGTCCTGCTGCGCCCGCTCGGCCCGCGCACGGCGGTGTTCCTGTGATTGCCGTGGCGCCTCGGCGCGACAGGCTCTGACCAGGTCGTCACGCAGGGGCAACACCCGCGAAACGCGCGCCTCGCAGCATGGGGTCGAGCGGCCACCCGGGCCGCGTGAAGGAGGCGCACGATGCCTGTCCCGACGCCCACCCCCACGACCATGCGGCCGATCCTTCCCGCGTCGCACAGCGTCGCCCCGACCCGGCGCGCCACCGCCGGCGACCAGCTCACGGTGGACCCCGACGACCGTCGCCGCCGCGCCCGCACCGCCCTGCTCGAGCTGGCCGTGGCGCGGTCCGTGGAACGGCGCCGCGCGATCTGACGCGGCGGCCCGCACCGGTCGCCGCGACTCGGGGGCGGGCATAGGTTCGAAGGGTGGCCCGACGACGCGGCGCCGGCCATGACGCCTACACGTTCGACCTCGAGCCAGACGGCGACGAGGACGACGAGGCTGCCCCGGTCGTCCGGAACCGGACCACGCGGGAGAGCGGCCCGACGGGCCCCCTGCTGATCGACCTGGACGCCGGCGACCCGGGCGACGAGGCCGACGGCGAGCTCGCCCTCGACGACGGGACCGACGAGGGCTTCGACGAGCGGCCCGGCGCGCTGACGCTGCGGCGGGCGACGGACCGTGCGCGCGGCTTCCTCCGGGGGCGCCGCCTGGTCGCGGCGGTCGTGCTGGCCACCGTCGCGCTCGCCGCGGTGGTGATCGACACGATGGGCGACCGGGGGCGTCTCGCCGCGCTGCGGGCCGCGCCCGGGGGCGTCGTGGACCTGACCGACGAGCCCCGCGAGGTGTGGCGGGTCGCCACGGAGGGCAGCGTGCCCGGCGGCCTCGTGGGCGTGCTGGACGGGCGGGTCGTGGCGCAGCACCAGGGCGCCCTCCTCGGGCTGGACGTCGAGACGGGCGAGCAGGTCTGGCAGGTGGGCCTGCCCGACGGGTCCAGCTCGTGCGGCCCGGGCATGCAGGTGTGGTCGGGCGCCTTCCAGGCCCAGCCGGTGGAGCGGCTCGTGTGCGTGTCGGCGACGACGACGGGCACGTCGCCCGACGAGACCCGCCACCGCAGCACGGTGACGGTGGTGGGCACGGAGGGCCAGGTGGTCGCGACGCGCGAGGTCGCGGCGTCGCACTCGATGCTCTTCCCCGGCCCGGGCGGCGGCCTGGTCGAGGTGGCGTGGGTGGGGGAGGCGGGCCCGGTGGACCCGGGCGTGGCCGACGACGTCGCGTCGGGGATCGCGGGGGTCGGCGCCATCCCCGACGGCTACGACCTGCGGGTCCGGCTCGAGGACGCGGCCACGGGGGAGCGCCGCTGGGAGCGCACGGTGCCGTTCGACGGCGCGGTGGACCCCTCGCTGTGCGTGCGCTGGGCGGAGGACGGCACGACGTCGGGCGTGGACCTGCGCGGCGGCGTGCAGGCGATGATCACGGACCGCGTGCTGTGGCTGGGCGGGTGCGGGGCGGACGCGTGGTTCACGCCCGACGGGGTGCGCCTGGACCGACCGCAGGACCCCGGCACCTTCGAGGGGTTCTCGGTGGACCCGCTGACGGGCGGCGGCTACGTGGCCCGCGTCGACGCCGACCAGGGCGAGAACGACGCCGCCGACGACTCGGACCGCCTGCTGAGCGACGACGGCACCGAGACCCGCGAGGTCCGGGGCCGATACCTGGTGCCGCTGAGCACCGACGGCGGCGGGAACGGCGTGCACCTCGAGCGCCGCGGCGACGCGACCGTCGCGACGGACGCCGACGGCGACGAGCTGTGGAGCACCGCCGTGCGCAGCACCAGCGTGCTGGTGCGCACCGCGCAGGTGGCCCTGGTGGTGGACGAGGGCCGTCGCGTGCACGGGCTGGACCTCGGCACGGGCGAGGTGCTCTGGATGCGGCCCGACTTCGTGGAGGGGCTGGACGCCCTGGGCGCCTACGGGCCGCGCTTCGTGGAGGCGGCGTTCACCGACGGGCGGCTCGCCGCGTTCGTGGTGCCGGACTACACCCGTGGCGACGTCGTGCACTGGGTAGCGCTCGACGCCGCCACGGGCGATCAGCTCTGGCAGGTGGAGCTGGGCGGCGAGGGCTGGGGTGTCCAGCTCGCGGTCGACGGCCGGCTCGTGCGGTGGTCACCGTCCGAGATCGTCGGCCTCGGCTGACGGGTCGGTGTCGGTGTCGGTGCCGGTGTCGGTGCCGGTGTCGGTGTCCTCGTCCGTCGCGGGCCCCTGCGGGCCGGCGAGGACCAGGTAGACGTCGCGGCGGGCCCGGTCGAGCACCGCGGCTGCGGCCTCGGCCTGGGCGCGGTCGCCGGCGCGGGCCACCTGCTCGACGGCGCCGCCCAGGGCGCGCATCGCGACGTGCAGCTCGTGGCCCTGGCGGCGCGGGTCCTCCGCGACCTTCTGCCAGGGGTTGCCGAGCTCCTCGCGGTGCTCCTCCAGGTAGGCGCGGCCCTCGTCGGTGAGCGACGCGAGCCGGCGTCCGCCGTCGTCCGCCACCGCGACGAGGCCCTCGTCCTGGAGCTGGGAGATCGCCGGGTAGACGGCGCCCGGGCTGGGGCGCCACCGCCCGTCGGTGCGGGCGGCGAGCTCGGTGATCACCTGGTAGCCGTGCATCGGCTGCTCGGCGAGGAGCAGCAGCACGGCGGCGCGGATCTCGCCGCGACCGGCGCGGCGTCCGCCGCGGTGCCCGCGGGGACCGAAGCCGGGACCGGGACCGAAGCCCTGGCCGGGGCCGAAACCGGGGCCGAAGCCGTCGGGGCCGGGGAACTCGCCGCGCCGGCGGCGGTCGCCGCGCGGGCCGGGCTGCCGGTCGAAGGGGTGCCGGTCGAAGGACCGGGGGTCGAAGGATCGGGGGTCGAAAGACGTGTCTCGGGGGGTACGCATGAGATGTCCTCACTGGTTCGGAAGTCTGTGGATGTCGGTGGTCGAGCCCGTCGAGACCCAGGTCCGGGGAGAGCTCGGCCGCCGGGGTCCGGGGTCTCGACAAGCTCGACCACCGGAGCGACACGTCTAAGATAGGACGACGATATATCTTTACGCAATGTCGACAGGGTGTGACGTGGGTCACTCTGATCCCGGTTCGGTGACGACCCCCGGGAGAACGCGCAGGGGTGCGCCTACGTTGTGAGGCATGGAAGTGCTTCTCGTCGCGGTGCTCGCGGCGGTCGTCGTCATCGCCGTCACCGCACTGGCGCCCCGGGCCGGGGTCGCCGCTCCGCTGGTCCTGGTGCTGATCGGCGTCGCCGTGAGCTTCGTCCCCGCCGTCGCGGCCATCCACATCGACCCCGAGGTGATCCTCGCGGGGGTGCTCCCGGCGTTGCTGTACGCCGCCGCGGCGTCGTTCCCCACGATGGACTTCCGCCGCGACTTCAGCGCGATCGGCGGGATGTCGGTGGCCCTCGTGGTGATCTCCGCCGTGCTGCTCGGGGTCGTGTTCTCGCACGTGATCCCCGGTATCGACCTGGCGGCCGGGATCGCGCTGGGCGCCATCGTCAGCCCGACGGACGCCGTCGCGACGTCGATCATCAAGCGGCTCGGCGCGCCCCAGCGCGTGGTCGTGATGCTCGAGGGCGAAGGGTTGCTCAACGACGCCACCTCGCTGGTGCTGCTGCGCTCCGCGATCGCGGCCACCGCGGCGAGCGTCAGCCTGTGGGGCGTGGTCGGCAGCTTCGCGAAGGCCGTGCTGCTGGCCGTCGTCATCGGCCTGGTCGTGGGGCGCCTCGGCCTGTGGGTCCGCGAGCACCTGCGGCACGCGGCGCTGTCTACCGCCGTGTCGTTCGTCGTGCCGTTCGCGGCCTACCTGCCCGCCGAGGAGCTGGACGCGTCCGGCATCGTGGCGGCCGTCGCCGCCGGGCTCGTCACCAGCACGCTCTCCGCGCGCCACCTCAGTCCCCAGGACCGGGTGGCCGAACGGATGAACTGGCGCACCATCGAGACGCTGCTCGAGGGCGGCCTGTTCCTCGCCATGGGGCTCGAGGTGTTCGGGCTGGTCGAGGACGTGCAGCGGGCGCACGGCTCGCTGTGGCTCGCGGCGGGCGTCGCGGCCCTCGCCGCCGTGGGGGTCGTCGCGCTGCGCGCGATGTTCGTGCTGCCGCTGCTGCGCTACCTCGCGGCCCGACGCCGGCGGGCCGAGCAGGTCCGCGAGACGCTCGACCGGATGGAGCAACGGGTCTCCGCGAAGCTCGACCAGATCAGCGACCCGCACGGGATCGTCACCCCGGAGGCGGCGACGGCGCTCGCCGACGTCTGGAACCGGGGCGACCAGCGGGTGTGGGAGGCCGGCAACCCGCGCCGCCAGGTGCGGGGGGTGCAGCGTCGCCTGCAGGCCGAGGCGGACAAGCGGCGGGTGGCCGCGGGGTCGCTGTCCGACGACCAGAAGGAGCGGCTCCGCAAGCGCCGGATCGACCGGGTCGCCGAGTTCCGGCGCCGGTTCACGCGGCGGATCGCCGACGTGGACTACCTCCTCGCGGCCCCGCTCGGGCCCAAGGAGGGCGTGGTCATCGTGTGGGCCGGCATGCGCGGCGTCGTGACGCTCGCCGCGGCGCAGACGCTGCCCGAGGACTTCCCGCAGCGGTCGCTGCTCGTCCTCATCGCGTTCGGCGTCGCCGCCGGCACCCTGCTGGTGCAGGGCGGCACGCTGCCCTGGGTGGTGCGCCGGCTCGGGCTGGCCGGGGTCACGTCGTCGCGGTTCGTGGAGGGCACCGAAGGGCTGCGCGAGATCGTCGACGGCACCGCGCGCGAGATGCTCGACGACCCCGGGCTGCGCCGCAAGGACGGCACCCCGTACACGCCGTACGTCGTGGAGCGCGTGCGGGACGTCGTGGTGCGCGAGCAGGCGGACCAGGCCGAGGAGGAGGCGACGCCCGAGGAGGTGTCGGCCCAGTTCTTCGAGCTGCGCCTCGCGACGATCGCCGCGCAGCGCAAGGCCCTGCTCGAGGCCCGAGCCGTGGGGACCTACGACTCGGACCTCCTGAGCAGGGCCCTGGAACAGCTCGACGCCGACCAGATCGCGGTCGAGATGCGTGGGCACCTCGACTCCGCAGGCTGAGCCTGTCGACACCACGGCCCTCGTCGGTGGAGCCTGTCGAAACCACGGCTCTGGGTTTCGACAGGCTCAACCACCGAGGGGGGTTTCGACAGGCTCAACCAGCGGGGGGGTCGACAGCCTCAACCACCCGGGGGTCAGGACGACGTGATCTCGCTGTGCGCCACGCGCCACAGGCCGCCGGCCAGCGGCGCGACCACCCAGATGAGCGTGGCCGTGCCGAGCTGGGCCCAGCCCTCGCCGTCGAGCGGGCTGCCGAAGAGCAGCGGCTCGCCCGCCGTGCCGAGGTCGATCCAGGGCAGCACGTCGGCCATGCCCGGTACGAGGCCGCCCAGGAGGCCGAACAGCGTCGGCGCCAGGAGCAGGGTGACGATGGCCGCCGGTGTGCTGCGCAGCAGCAGGCCGAAGCCGACGCCCTGCGCCATGAACAGCACCACGGACAGCGCCAGGTAGAGCACCGCGCGGGCGGTGACGTCCCACGCCGGGTCGGCGCCGCGGAAGGCGACCACCAGCATGTGCGCGAGGGCGGCGAGGCCGACGGTCAGCACGAGGAGCGCGAGGCCGGAGCCGATCGCGCCGACCACCTTGGCCAGCCCCACGCGGGTGCGGCGCGGCTCCAGCGTGAACGTCACGAGCGCCGTGCGCTGCGACCACTCGGAGGTGGCCGCGAGCACGCCCACGATGGGCAGCAGCATGGCCATCGGCGTCGTCGTGCCGGTCACGAAGGCGCTGAACGAGTGGTTGCCACCGTTCACGGCCATCATCACGGCGAGGACGCCTGCGGTGACGATCGCGATGACGGCCAGCATCCAGCGGCCCGCGCGGGTGTCGAGCTGCTTGCGCCACTCGACCAGCGTGAGCGTGGCGAAGGTGACCGGCCGGACGTCCGGGGCGGTGCGGGGGCGGCGGGTCCTGGTCTCGACAGGCTCGACCGACGATGCGGTGGTCATGCGGGCACCTCCATCCGGGTCTGTGCGCGGGCGTCGTCGGCGGTGAGCTCGAGGAAGAGGTCCTCGAGGCCGCGCGAGTCGGCGGCGCGCAGCTCGGCGAGCACGACGCCCGCCGCGGCGGCCGCACGGCCGACGTCGATCGGCTCGGCCTCGACGGCGAGGCCGCCGGTGGCGAGCTCCTCGACGCCCACGCCGCCCTGCCGCAGGGCCAGCGCGAGCGCGCCGTCGTCGGTGGACCGGGCGAAGGTGCCGGCCTGCCGCAGCAGGTCGTCCTTGTGGCCCTCGGCGACGACGCGGCCGCGGCCGATGACGACGATGCGGTCGGCGACCGCCTCCATCTCGCGCAGCAGGTGCGACGAGAGCAGCACGGTGCCCCCACGGCCGGCGAAGTCGTCCAGCAGGTCGCGCATCCAGCGGATGCCCGCCGGGTCGAGGCCGTTCGCGGGCTCGTCCAGGATCAGCACCTCCGGGTCGCCGAGCAGCGCGGAGGCGATCCCCAGCCGCTGCCGCATCCCGAGGGAGTACTGGCCCACGCGCCGGGCGGCCTCGCGGTCGGTGAGGCCCACGAGGTCGAGCGTGGTGTCGATGCGGCGGCGGTCGACGCCGGTCATGAGCGCTGCCAGGGTGAGGACCTCGCGCCCGGTGCGGCCGGAGTGCTGGGCGGCCGCGTCGAGCAGCACGCCCACGCGCCGGCCGGGGTTGGCGAGCGCGGGGAACGGCTTGCCGAGCACGCGGGCGGCACCCGACGTCGCCGGCGTGAGGCCGCAGATCATGCGCATCGTCGTGGACTTGCCGGCGCCGTTGGGGCCGAGGAAGCCCGTCACGTGACCGGGCTCGACGGTGAACGACACGTCGTCCACGGCCGCGACCGGTCCGTATCTCTTGGTCAGGTGCTCCACGGTGATCATGGCTCCACCCTGCCCGGTCGCCCCCGGTCGCCGCGTCCGGCGAGGGGATGGTTCGTGTCCTCCTTCCGGATGATGCCGGGCAGACCCCCGGCGGATGCCCGCGGACCCGCGCCTGCCTAGGCTCGACGTCGTGCCCGTCGCCCCCGCCCTCCCGTCCCGCGCCGTCCGTGCGTGGGGCGAGACGTGGCGGCTCCTCGCAGCGGCCGCGGCGGGGCTGGTCCCGGTGGTCCTCGTCGCCTGGGAGGGGGATGCCGGACAGCGGGTGACGTCCGACGCGCTGTGGACGGTGGACTTCCTCGTGGGCGTCCTCGGGCTGGGGCTGCTCCTGCTGCGCCGGAGGGCGCCCCTCACGGTGGCATTGCTGCTGTCGGCCGCCTCGATGCTCTCCGTCGCCGTGGCGGGCGCGGCGGCGATCGCCGTCGTGTCCCTGGCGACGCACCGGCGGTGGTGGCAGGTCGCGACGGTCGGCGTGGTCTACGTCGCGTCGAGCGGCGTGTACGAGCTCCTGCACCCCGTGGTGGAGCCGGCGCGCTACGACGCCGTCGTCTGGGGCGTCGGCCAGGTTCTGGTCTATGCGCTGCTGGTGTGGATCGGTGCCTACATCGGGTTGCGCCGCGAGCACCTGGCGTCGCTGCGGGAGCGGGCCGAGACGGCGGAGCGGGAGCAGGCGAGCCGCGTCACGCAGGCGCGGACGGCGGAGCGGGCGCGCATCGCCCGCGAGATGCACGACGTGCTGGCGCACCGCATCTCCCTGGTCGCCATGCACGCGGGCGCCCTCGCCTACCGCACCGACCTGCCGCCCGAGAAGGTCGCGGAGACGGCCGCCGTGGTGCAGGACAACGCGCACGCCGCCCTCGCCGAGCTGCGCGAGGTGCTGGGGGTGCTGCGGGAGACGGGGGTCGAGCCCGCCGAGGCGGGCGGCCGGGCGCCGGAGCCGCCGCAGCCCTCCCTGACCGACCTGGACGAGCTGCTGGCCGAGGCCCGGGCGAGCGGCGTCGACGTGCGCCTCGACCGCCGCGCCGACGGGGTGGAGGCGCTCGGGGAGGCGGTGAGCCGGCACGCGTACCGCATCGTCCAGGAGGGCCTGACGAACGCGCGCAAGCACGCCCCGTGGGCGCCCGTGACCGTGACGGTGGCGGGCGCGCCCGGCGACGGCCTGACGATCGCGGTGCGCAACCCGGTGCGCAGCGTGGGCCCGGCCCCCCAGGGACCGGTGGCGCCGGCGTCGGGGCTCGGGCTGGTGGGCCTCACGGAGCGGGCGGAGCTGGTCGGCGGGCGGCTCTCGTCCGGGACGACGGACGACGCGACGACCCGGGACGGGCGCGGCACCGTGTTCCAGCTGGAGGCGTGGCTACCGTGGGCGTCGTGAGCGAGAAGACGCGGGTGGTGCTGGTCGACGACGACGCGCTGGTGCGGTCCGGGCTGTCCCTCATCCTGGGCGGCGACCCGGACCTCGAGGTGGTCGCGTCCGCGCGCGACGGGCTCGAGGCGCTGGACGTGGTGGCCCGCGAGCGGCCCGACGTCGTCCTCATGGACATCCGGATGCCGCGCCTCGACGGCATCGAAGCCACCCGGCGTCTCGCAGCGTCGTCGGCCGTGCGAGTCATCGTGCTCACCACGTTCGACACCGACGACATGATCGTCGAGGCCCTCCGGGCCGGCGCCGCGGGCTTCCTGCTCAAGGACACGCCTCCGGCGCGGCTGGTCGCTGCCGTCCGCGCCGCGGCGGCGGGGGAGCCGACGCTGTCGCCGCGGGTCGCGGAACAGCTCATCGCGGCGGTCACCGAGGGGTCCGCGCCCGAGGGCCGCCGCGCCGCCGCCGCGCAGGTGGGCACGCTGACGGACCGCGAGCGCGAGGTGGCGCTCGCCGTCGCGCGCGGGCTGTCCAACGCCGAGATCGCTGCCGAGCTCTACATGAGCGTCCCGACCGTGAAGACCCACGTCTCCCGCATCCTCACCAAGCTGGACGCGGCCAACCGCGTGCAGGCCGCGATCACGGTGCACGACGCCGGCCTCGCCGACTCGTGACCCCCGCGAGGTAGTTCGCATCTCCGCGAGGTAGTGGACCAGACCACTACCTCGGCGAGATCTGAACTACCTCGGCGGGATCGGGACTACCTCGGCGAGAGGTGAACTACCTCGTCAGGCGGGCAGGCGCTCCCGCAGCCAGGCGATGTCGGGGCCCATGTCGCCGTGGGTCTCGCAGACGACGGGCGCGCCGGCCGCGGCGACGACCCCGACCAGCAGCTCCGGCGGGATGTTCCCGTCGCCGAAGTGCGCGTGCCGGTCGGCGCCGGACCCGGCGGTGTCGCGCGAGTCGTTCGCGTGCACGAGGTCGATGCGGCCCGTGACGGCGCGGATGTCGTCGACGGCCGTCGCGAGGTCGATGCCGCCCGCCCAGGCGTGGCACGTGTCGAGCGTGAAGCCCACGTTCTCGGCGCCGTTCGCCTGCATCACGGCGGCCCAGAGCTGCTCCAGCCGGTCCAGGCGCCGCGCCAGCGAGAAGTCGCCGCCCGCCGTGTTCTCGATGAGCACGGGGACGTCGGTCTCGAGCGCGTCGATCGCCTTGCGCCAGTTGTCGAAGCCCACGGCCGGGTCGTCCTTGGCCGTGACGTGACCGCCGTGCACGACGACGCCCTTCGCGCCGATCGCCTCGGCGCCGGTCATGATCTGCTGCAGCAGCTTGCGGCTGGGGATGCGGATGCGGTTGTTGGTCGACGCGACGTTGATGACGTACGGGGCGTGCACGACGACGTCGAGCCCCGCGGCCGCCGTCTCCTCGCGGAACGCCTCCGCGCCGCCGGGGTGGACGGCGTCGTCGAGCGGCGGCACCTTCCACGCCTGCGGGTCGGACAGGAACACCTGCACCACGTCCGCACCGATCTGCTTCGCCTGCGCGACGGCGTCGGACAGGTCGACGTGGGCCCCGATCTTCACGCTCATGGGCCCACCCTACGGATCGCGTCCGACGACGACCCGGCGTCGTCAGCGCCGCTGCGCCTTCCGGAGCACATCGTGCGCCACGTGGCTGAGGGAGCGGCCCTCGCGCACCGAGCTCTCGAGGAGGACGTCGTACGCCTCGGCGGGGTCGATCCCCAGCTGGTACGCGATGGCCCCCTTGGCCTGCTCGACGACCGCCCGCCCGCCCAGCGCCTGCACCACCCGGCGGTCCAGCTCGTCGGCGTGCAGGTGGTCGGGCTGCAGGATCACCAGGGTCAGCATGTCCGCCACGGCGCGCGCCGCCCGGGCGCCGTCGTCGTGGAGCCCCGACGGGTCGCGCCCGAAGATGTTGAGCCCGCCCAGCACGCCGCCCCGCCAGTCCAGCGGGATGCCGAGCACGGTCGAGAACCCGGCGGCGACGATGGCCTGCCCCACGAGGGGCCAGCGGGCGACGATCTCCTCGCGACCGATCGCCTCGACGACCTGGCCGGTCCGGACCACGTCGATGCACGGGCCCTCGTCGCGCTGCGCCTGGAACAGCTCGAGGTACGTCGCGCGGTGCGACGTCGCCGCGAGCAGCTCGAGGGGCCCGCCGTTCGTGCGGACGAGGAGCCCCGCCGCGTCGCCGCCGGCGAAGCGGGCGGCGTCCTGGGTCAGGCGCAGGAGGAGGTCGGCGACGTCGTGCTCCTGGAGGAGCTCGGCCACCGCGCCGGCGAGCGAGTCGGCGGGAGTGTGCAGCGTCATGGCTCCTCGGTTCTCTCGGTCTGGTCGTCCGAGGTGTCGTCGTGCGTGAAGTCGAGCCGGTGGTCCAGGACGTCGTCGACGACGTCCTGCAGCGTCGACGAGCGGGCGAACGCGTGCGCCCGGAGGACGGCGATGGCGTCGGCGGGCGGGATCCGGAGCTGGGCCGTCACCATGCCGGCGGCCTGGTGGATCCGGGCCTGGGTGGACCAGTCGATCGGCTCGGTGTCGTCGAGCAGCGACGTGCCGACCGCGTCGGCGAGGAACTGCGCGTCCACCAGGTCGCGAGAGAGCCGGGCGTCGGTGGTGTAGAGGCTCAGCACGCCCATCACGGTGCCATGGACCCGCATCGGCACCGCGTACGCCGTGATCGGGCCGCCGATGGACCGCACCATCTGGGCGAACACGGGGAACGCGTCGGCCCTGGCTCCGTCGATGGGCATCACCACGAGCCGGTCTTGCTCGAGCGCGAGCTGCGCCGGGCCCTCACCCAGCACCTCCTGCAGGTCCTCGATCCGCGCTGACATTCCGTCGGAGGTGCTGACGACCAGCCGCTCGTCGGGGGAGGGCGACACCGTCAGCGCCCCGCCCTCCGCCCCGAGGATCTCCACGCACGCGCGGCAGAGCCGCGCCGCCAGGGTCATGTCGCCGTCGATCCGCGCCAAGGTGTCGGCGAGCAGCCCGAGAAGATGTGACGCGTCCACCTGCTTTCGCCCCCTTCGTGTTCTATCGACAGTCTTTCACCGATGTGCCGGAGTCGTAGGCTTGTCCACCATGAGCACCACGCCGCCGCTCGCGTACGTCATCGCCGGGTCCGAGGCCACGGGAGGGGCCGGGATCCAGGCCGACCTCAAGACCTTCCAGCAGCTCGGCACCTACGGGGTGGGGACGCTGACGTGCATCGTCTCGTTCGACCCGAAGTACGACTGGGGCCACCGGTTCGTGCCGGTCGACCCGCAGGTGATCGCGGACCAGTTCGAGGCCGCGACCTCGACCCACGCGCTGGACGTCGTGAAGATCGGCATGCTCGGCACCCCCGCGACGATCGACGTCGTGGCGCGGTCCCTCGCGACGCAGCCGTGGCGGCACGTCGTGCTCGACCCGGTGCTGATCTGCAAGGGGCAGGAGCCGGGCGCCGCCCTCGACACCGACACCGCGCTGCGCGAGCAGGTGCTGCCGCTGGCCACCGTGGTCACGCCGAACCTCTTCGAGGCGAAGACGCTCGCCGGCATGGACGACATCACGTCCGTGGAGGAGCTCACCGAGGCCGCGCGCCGCATCCACGCCCGCCTCGGCGACGGCCCCCGCTACGTCGTCGCGAAGGGCGGCGTGGAGCTGGCCGGCCCGGACGCCGTCGATGTCCTGTTCGACGGCGAGGACGTCACCGTCTACGCCGCGCCCAAGGTGGGCGACGAGCGCGTCTCGGGCGCCGGCTGCACGTTCGCCGCGGCCATCACGGCGGAGCTCGCGAAGGGCACCGACGTGCACTCCGCCGTCCGCGTCGCCAAGGACATGGTGACGCAGGGCATCGAGGCGCGGGTCGCCGCCCGCACGCCGTTCGACACGGTGTGGCAGGGCGCGTACGTCGCCTGACGACGCCGCCCTCGCCGCCGCCGGTCACCGTCAGTAGCCGCCGCCGGCTGTGCGCCGTCACGACCGTCTCTCAACGAGGCGCTGGAGCAGGTCGTCATCGAGGACGCCGATTCGACGCGCGCGGCGACCTGGGCGCCGGCCCCCGCAAGGCCGACCTGGCCGTCCTGGCCGACCTCGTCGACCGGGGCGAGGTCCGGCCCGTGCTCGACCGGACCTATCCCTTCGCCCTGTCCCTTCGCCGACATCGCCACGGCGTTCGCGTACCTGGAGCGGGGCCGAGCCAAGGGCAACGTCGTGGTCGAGCTCGCGGACTGACGTCAGGCGAGCCGCGCGACGAGGCAGGGCCCGCCCTCGTAGATGCCGCCGTCGATGGCGAGCGCGCGGCCGTCGGCGTAGGACAGCGGCTCGTTGACGTCCGCGTGGTCGCGGCCGAGCATCTCGGCGACGATGCTGTGCCCGTGCACGACCCGGTCGCCTCCGAGGTGGTCCAGCAGCTCGCGGGCGGCCTCCGGGCCGCCCTCCCCGCGGAAGGCCGCGCGGGAGGTGAGGCGCCGCCACGTCTCCCACCACACCGCGAGGTCGTCGGACTCCAGCCGGTCCCGACCGGCGGCGTTGAGGTCCTCGAGGGTCCGGCCCCACTCGAGGTAGGCGAGGGTGTCGGAGTGCACCAGGAGCGCGCCGGCGTCGCGCGCCGCCATCGGCAGGGCACGCAGCCACTCGACGTGCTCGTCGGTGAGGCGCGCCTGGTCGCCGGCGAGGCCGCCGTTGCGACCCCACGACCGTGCGAAGCTCCGCTCGGCCTCGCCCGGCGGCTGGATCGTCGTGGCTCCGAACTGCCGCATCCCGAGCGCCAGCACCTCGTGGTTGCCCAGGAGCGCACCGACGGCACCCTCCGACTCGTCGACGAGCCGCCGGACGAGGTCGATGACGCCGACGCCGTCCGGTCCACGGTCCAGGTAGTCCCCGAGGAACCACAGCCGGGCGTCGAGGCCTGCCCACCGGCCGTCGGCGTCCGTGAGCCCCTCCTCGGCCAGGGCCCGCACCAGGACGTCGCGGTAGCCGTGCACGTCACTGACCGCGTACACCCTCGTCATCTGCTCGTCGCTCCGTCCGTCGTCCTGCCGCAGGCCGAGCGGCCGCGTCGGGAGGTCGCCCGCCGGGACCGGCCCGTGGGCTGCCCCCGCGGGGGACGACCTTAGCCGCGTGCCGGCGGCCCGGCGGCATCGGGAAAAACGCTGCCGGCGCGCGGGCGTCGCTGCGACCCTGGGCGCATGACCACCCCCGCCCCGATCGACCTGGACACCTGGCCCCGGAAGCAGCACTTCGAGCACTACCTCCGGGCGTCGCCGTGCACGTACGCGATGACCGTCGAGCTGGACGTCACCGCGTTCGTGGCGGCCCTGGCCCGGTCGGACCGCAAGACGTACGTCGCACAGGTGTGGGCGCTCGCGACGGTCGTGAACCGGCACGAGGAGTTCCGGATGTGCCTGACGGACGACGGCGCGCCGGCCGTCTGGCCCACCGTGCACCCGGCGTTCACGGTGTTCCACGCCGAGCGGGAGACGTTCGCGTGCGTCTGGGCCGCCTACGACCCGGACTTCGGCGCCTTCCACGACGTCGCGGCCGCGCTGCTGGCCGAGCACGCCGCGGCCGTCGACTTCTTCCCGCAGGGCGCGCCGCCGCCGAACGCGTTCGACGTCTCCAGCCTGCCGTGGGCGTCGTTCACGGGGTTCACCCTGAACATCCAGCACGGCTGGCGCCATCTCGCGCCGATCTTCACGCTCGGTCGCTACGTCGAGCGGGACGGTCGCGTGCTGCTGCCGCTGGCGGTACAGGTCCACCACGCCGCCGCCGACGGGTTCCACACGGCCCGGCTGATCGACGAGCTGCAGGCCCTCCTCGCCGACCCCTCCTGGGTCGGCTGACCGGTGGGCCGGACGCGCGCCGAGGGGTCACCTGCCGGACACGCCGACGCCCGGACGGCGAGACGGCTTACCCTCTAGTCCCGTGAGCGAGAACCTGGGATCGACCGGCTCGATCGAACGTGTGGTGGCACGCCACGAGATGCCCGACCCTCTGCGGGACGACATCCGCCTGCTCGGCGGCCTGCTCGGCACCGTGCTCAAGGAGGCGGGCGGGCAGGGCCTGCTCGACGACGTGGAACGGCTGCGTGGCCTGACGATCCGTGCCTACGGGGCGGACGACGGCGGCGCGACGCTGGCGGAGGCGGCCGAGGTCGTGGCCGGCTTCACGCTGGACCGCGCCGAGCAGGTCGCGCGCGCCTTCACCTGCTACTTCCACCTGGCGAACCTCGCGGAGGAGTACCACCGCGTGCGCGTGCTGCGGGCGCGCGAGTCCGACGCCGCCTCGGGCGTCGTCATCGAGGACTCCCTGCCGCAGGCCTTCACGCAGCTCGCCGAGGAGGTGGGTCGCGACGAGGCCCTGCGCCGGCTCGGCGAGATCGAGTTCCGGCCGGTGCTCACGGCGCACCCCACCGAGGCCCGCCGCCGCGCCGTCTCCGGCGCGGTCCGCCGCATCTCGGCGCTGATCGCCGACCGCGACACCATGCACCCCGGCGGCACGACGCTCGCCGAGAACGAGCGCAGCCTGCTCGCCGAGATCGACACGATGTGGCGCACGTCGCCCATCCGCGCGCACAAGCCTTCGGTGCTCGACGAGGTGAAGACCGCGATGGGCGTCTTCGACGCCACGCTGTTCGACACGTTCCCCGAGGTCTACCGCCGCCTCGACGACTGGCTGCTCGACGGCGAGGCCGGCAGCGTGCCGCCCGTCGCGCACCCGTTCGTCCACCTGGGCACCTGGATCGGCGGCGACCGCGACGGCAACCCGAACGTCACGGCCGAGGTCACCCGGCAGGCCGCGACCCTCGCCGCCGAGCACGCGCTGACGGCCCTTGAAGCCGCCGCCCGCGAGACGGGCCGCAAGCTGACGCTCGACGAGGCGGGCACCCCGGCGTCCGGGGACCTCAAGGCGCTGTGGCAGCGGATGCGGCAGCTCTCGGACGAGCTCGTCACCCGCGCGGCCGCCGACTCCCCGAACGAGCCGCACCGTGCCGCCGTCCTCGCGATCGCCGGCCGTGTCGCCGCGACCCGGCGCCGCGACGCCGACCTCGCGTACCGGGGCCCGGAGGAGCTGGTCGCCGACCTCGAGGTCGTGCAGGCCTCCCTGGTCGAGGCCGGTGCCCCCCGCGCCGCGTACGGCGACCTGCAGAAGCTCGTGTGGCAGGTGCAGACCTTCGGCTTCCACCTCGCGGAGCTCGAGGTGCGCCAGCACTCGCAGGTGCACGCCGCGGCCCTCGCCGAGATCGACGAGAAGGGCGTCCACGGCGACCTCTCCGAGCGCACGGTCGAGGTGCTCGACACCTACCGCGCCCTCGGCGCCGTGCAGAAGCGGTTCGGCATCAAGGCCGCGCGCCGCTACATCGTGTCGTTCACGCAGGCGCCCGAGCACCTGGCCGCCGTCTACCGGCTCGCCGCGCTCGCGTTCGAGGGCACCGACGACGCCCCCGTCGTCGACGCCGTGCCGCTCTTCGAGACCTTCGACGACCTGGAGAACTCGGTCGACATCCTCGAGGCCGTGCTGGAGTTCCCGGAGGTGCAGCGCCGCCTCGCGGAGAACGGCCGCCGCGTCGAGGTCATGCTCGGCTACTCCGACTCGTCGAAGGACGTCGGCCCGGTCGCCGCGACCCTCGCGCTGCACAAGGCGCAGTCGCGGATCGCCGAGTGGGCGCAGCGCCACGACATCACGCTCACCCAGTTCCACGGCCGCGGCGGCTCGCTCGGCCGCGGCGGCGGCCCGGCGAACCGTGCGGTGCTCGCGCAGCCGCCGCACTCGGTGGACGGCCGGTTCAAGCTCACCGAGCAGGGCGAGGTCATCCTCGCCCGCTACGGCGACCCGACGATCGCCGCCCGCCACATCGAGCAGGTCGCTGCGGCGACCCTGCTCGCCTCGGCGCCGACGGTCGAGAAGCGCAACGCCGAGGCCCGGGAGCGGTTCGCGCCGCTCGCCGACGCCCTCGACGTGTCGTCCCGCGCGTCGTTCCACGGCCTCGTGAAGTCCGAGGGCTTCCCGCAGTGGTTCGCGCAGGTGACGCCGCTGGAGGAGGTCGGCCTGCTGCCGATCGGCTCCCGCCCGGCCAAGCGCGGCCTGTCGGTCAACTCGCTCGACGACCTGCGCGCCATCCCCTGGGTGTTCTCCTGGTCGCAGGCGCGCATCAACCTCGCCGGCTGGTTCGGCCTCGGCACGGCGCTGCGCACGCGTGGCGAGGAGGCGGGCGGCCTCGAGGAGCTGCGGGCGGCCTACCGCGAGTGGCCGCTGTTCACGACGCTGCTCGACACCGTCGAGATGGGCCTCGCGAAGACGCAGGAGGACATCGCCGCGCAGTACCTCGCGCTCGGCGACCGCGACGACCTCGCACAGCTCGTGCTCGGCGAGCTGCAGCTCACCCGCGAGTGGGTGCTCCGCGTGACGGGCAACGAGTGGCCGCTCGCCAACCGCCGCGTGCTCGGCCGCGCGGTGCAGCTGCGCTCGCCGTACGTCGACGCGCTCTCCCTGCTGCAGGTGCGCGCCCTGCGCGCGCTGCGCAGCCAGGGCGCCAGCGAGGGGCTCACGCTGGACGACGGCGAGTGGGTGGACGGCGGCTACAAGGACCGCTGGCAGCACCTGCTGCTGCTCACCGTGAACGGCGTCTCCGCGGGCCTGCAGAACACGGGCTGACGCACCCGCCGGTCGCCCGCTGGTCGAGCGTGTCGAGACCCGGGTGTGGTCTCGACAGGCTCGACCGACGGAGGCACCAGGAAATGCGTGGCCGCCGACCTGGTCGAGGCCGCGCTCGCGTGACCTCGCCGGATACCCTGCCGCTCATGAGCCTGGTGACCTTCAAGGACCTGTGCGTCGACGCGACGGACGCCGCGGCGCTGGGGGAGTTCTGGGCCCGCACGCTGGGGCTGCGGGTGGAGCCGCTGGACGGCGGCGACGTCGTCCTGCGCGACCCCGGTGCCGAGCCCGTTCGTGAGCGGACCGTGTGGGTCAACACCGTGCCCGAGCCGCGGACGGTCAAGCACCGCGTGCACCCGGACGTGCGCGCCCTGTCGCTGGACGAGTTCCCCGACCGGCCGCGCCTGACCGAGCCCGGTCGGTACCACTACACGACGCTGGCCGACCCCGAGGACGGCGAGCTCTGCGTCTTCACCGGCGACGAGGTGCCGTCCTACCGGCTCAAGGACATCGTCGTCGACTGCGCGGACCACCGGCGGGTCGCCGCGTTCTGGCACGAGCTGCTGGGCGGGACGCTGACCCAGGACGACGACATGGGCTACGCCTACCTGGACGAGGGCGCCGGCGTCCCGTTCGAGTCGTTCGACTTCGTCCCCGTGCCCGAGCCGAAGACGGTGAAGAACCGCTGGCACTGGGACGTCACGCTGAACGACGGCGTCATGCTCGACGACCTCGTCGCGCGCGGCGCGCGCGTGCTGCGCCCGCAGGACGACGAGATCGGCTGGACCGTGATGGCCGACCCCGAGGGCAACGAGTTCTGCGTCTTCGTGGGTTGAGCTTGTCGACACCTGAGCTCGTCGTCCGGTCAGCCCAGCCCGAGATGCAGCAGCAGTGCATCGTCGAGGGCGGCGGCCTGCTCGGCGGAGAGTGCTCCGAGCCGCCGTCCGAACCGTGCGAGGTCGACCGACCTGACCTGCTCGGCCTGGGCCTTGGAGTCGACGTCCAGCCCACTGACGTCGTCGGCGGCGACGAGCACCTGGAACGGCAGGACTCGTGCCGTGTTGCTCGTCAGCGGCACGACTGTCAGGACGCCCCTGCCGCTGCGCTGGGCGGTGCGGTTGCGGGCGTCGTTCGACACGATCACTACTGGGCGACGTTTGTCGGCCTCGGAGCCCAGCACGGGCATCAGGTCGACCTCCCACACGTCACCGCGGCGCACTCGGACCCTCCAGACCGTCGCCGATCACCGTGTCCCATGCGTGGGCGTCGTCCGAGCCGTACCACTCGTCGTCCGCCGCCTGGTAGGCCGATTCCAGGTCCCGCTCTCGCAGCGCACGGACGGCGGCCTGGAGCGCGGCGGACCGCGACGGGAGACCTGCCCGATCCGCATACTCGTCGAGGTAGGACAGGTCGGGGTCGGGCAGGCTCACACTCACCTTCATACTTTGGATGCTACCCCGCTTCCTACCGGCCGGGGAAGGGCGTCCGGCTCGGTCAGCGGCGGGCGTCGAGGGCCGTGAGCACCCGGTCCACGCTGCTGCGGATGCCCCATCGCTCGGCGAGGGCGTCCAGCGCGTCCGGGTCCTTCGGCGCCCGCGGCAGGGCGTCGTCGACCTCGCCGACGGGGGCGTCGTGGGCCACCTGGACCACGGTGGGAGCCACGTCGAGGTAGTCGGCCGCCTCGAGCAGCTTGGTCCGCTGGGTCGGGGTGAGCCCCTTGGCGCCCGACTCGGCGGCCGCGCGGAGCCCGGCCAGGTCGCCGAAGGCGGCGAGCAGCTTGGCCGCCGTCTTCTCGCCGATGCCGGGCACGCCGGGCAGGCCGTCGGACGGGTCGCCGCGCAGCGTCGCCATGTCGGCGTACGCGGTGCCGCTCGGCACGCCGTACTTCTCCGCGAGCCGCGCCTGGTCGACGACGTCGGGGTCGCGCACGCCGCGTGCCGGGTACAGCACGCGGACGCCCGCGGTGTCGTCGACGAGCTGGAACAGGTCGCGGTCGCCGGTGACGATGTCGACGCTGGCGGGCATCACCAGCCCGACGGTGCCCGCCACCGGCAGCGCGGTGGCCGCGCTGCGCGCCACCTCGCGCGTGACGAGGGTGCCGATGACGTCGTCCGCCTCGAAGCCCGCCGCCCCGACGCGGGCGATGCCGAGCGCGGCCAGCACCTCGACGATCACGGGCACCTGCGGCGTGAGCGCCTCCGGCACCTCCTCGACGTCCGGCTCGCCGGCGGCCGTGAGGCGCGCGACCCGGTGCTCCTTGTACGACCCGATCGCCTCGACCCGGAACGCCGGGCGCCAGTCCTCGTCCCAGCAGGCGACGAGCCGGTCGGGCTCGTGCTCGGTGACGAGGAACGCGATCATGTCGAGCAGGCCGCGCACCGCGTTGACGGGCCTGCCGTCGGGGGAGCGCAGCGAGTCGGGCAGGCCGTAGAAGGCGCGGAAGTACAGGCTCGCGGAGTCCAGCAGCATGAGGCTCACCGGGTCAGCGTGCCACAGCCCCTCCGACGGCGGCACCGACCGCGATGCCCACGGCGACGGCGACGAGGGTGAGCGCCGTCGTGCCCAGGGCGTTGGCGAGCGCGAGCCGGAGCCGGCCGGAGCGGGCGAGGCGCACGGTCTCGACCATCGCCGTCGAGAACGTGGTGTAGCCGCCGCAGAACCCGGTCGCGACGCCCAGCCGCCAGGGCTCCAGGCGGGCCGGGTCGCCGGCGCCGAGCAGCACGCCCGTGACCAGGCCGATGAGCAGGGAGCCCGACACGTTCACCACGACGGTCGCCCAGGGGAACGCGGCGCCGGGCGTGCGCGCCCGCACCGCGCCGTCGACGAGGAACCGGGCGGCGGCGCCGAGCCCGCCCGCCACGGCCACGAGCAGCAGGGTCGTCGCGGCGTTCATCGCGACCCCCGTCGGGAGCCGAGCAGCACGCCCGCGAGGCAGGCGAGCCAGCCGAGCACGAGGGTGCCTCCCGCGTACGCGACGGCCTGGCCGACGGCCCCGCCCGTCAGCAGCCGCTCCGTCTCCAGCGCGAGCGACGAGAACGTGGTGAACCCGCCCAGCACGCCGGTGCCCACGGCCAGCCGCACCCGTCGCACGGCCGAGGTCTCGGGCCCGCGGGCGGCCAGCGCCTCCAGCAGCCAGCCGAGCACGAAGGCGCCGAGCACGTTGGCGGCGAACGTCGCGACCGGCCACCCGTCCACCGCGGGCCACGCCTGCGCGAGCCCGTACCGGCCGGCGGTCCCGACGGCGCCGCCGGCCGCGACCAGGGCGACCAGGCCCGGCCGCCGGTGGGCGGGCCGCACGCGGGCGGGCGGGTGGCCCGCGGTCACGACGCGTCGCCCGCGTGCGCCTCGGGCAGCACCACCACCGGCCGCGGCTGGTCGTGGATCAGGCGGCCCGCGACGGTGCCGCCGACGAGGTGGGTCGCCCAGCCCCGCACGCCGGGGCGTCGCGCCCCCACGACGATCAGGACGGCGTCGTGCGCGGCGGCGAGGCGCGCGAGCTCCGCGGCCGGGTCGCCGGCGGTGCGCTCGAGCCGCCAGGCCACCGGGCTGCCGTCCAGCGCCGCGGCGACGGCCGCGCGCACGGCCGCCTCGCCCTCGCGCCCGGTGCCGGGCTCGGGGCCCGCGTCCGGGTCCACGGGGACGACGGCGCCCGACGGCTCGCGGACGGAGCCCTCGTCCACCGCCACGCACAGCAGGTCCGCGCCGAGCAGGGCCGCCAGGTCGGCGGCCCGCCGGGGCACGGTGGGGTGATGGTCGCGCGGCACGCCCACCAGCACCGGACCCGTCATGCGGCCATCGTAGGCAGGGTGCCCGCCGTCAGACGGTCCGGCGCACCACCGGCACGCCGTCGTCGTCCAGCAGCTCCGCGTCCGGCGACCGCACGCCGAGCAGCGTCGCGGCCGGGGCGCCGGTGAACCCGTAGACGATCGCGGTGAGCAGCACGACGCCGAAGACCACGGGAACCAGCTGGGGGAACGGCTCGCGGGCGTCCTCGAACCGCAGCGCGAAGACGGAGGCCGTGGACGCCGCGACGATGCCGCGCGGCGCCATCCACCCGATCATCGCGCGTTGCGACCAGCGGAGGTCGGTACCCAGCGTGGACACCGCGGCCACGATCGGGCGCAGCACGAGCACGAGCAGCGCGACGATCCCGACGGTCGGCAGCGCGTACCGGGCGAGCTCGTCCAGGTCGATGCGCGCGGACAGCACCACGAAGAGCGAGCCGATGAGCAGCATCCCGATGTGGGTGCCGAACTCGTGCAGCGGCTCGGTCCGCGCCACCCGCTGGTTGGCGAGGATGGCGCCGAGGGCCGTGGTGGCGAAGAGGCCCGCCTCGTCCTGCCCGGACTCGGCGACGGCGTAGGCGCCGAGCGCGAAGGCGAAGGCGAGCACCACCTCGGTCTCCTTCGGCACCCGGCCGAAGCGGATGAGGAGGACGAACACCACGGCGCCCGCCCCGCCCACGAGCAGCCCCCAGGCGGAGGTCAGCAGCAGGCTCGTGGTCTCCGCGTGCAGCACGATGTTCGCCACCGCGAGCGCGACCGTCGCGCCGATGGGGTCGATGAAGATGCCCTCGAACGCGAGCACGGACTCGACGGGCTGGCGGGGCCGGATGATGGCGAGCAGCGGTCCGACGACGGTGGGCCCCGAGACGATGAGGATGGCGCCGATGATCGCGGCCCGCCCCCAGGTCACGTCCAGGCAGAGGTAGGCGATCGCGGTCGCGCCGAGCCCGGTGAGGAGCGCCCCGGTGGTCACGAGTCCGAGGACGGGGCGCCGCGCGCCGCCGCGCAGGCGCCCGAAGTCGAGCTTGAGCGACTCCTCGAACAGCAGGAGGCCCACCGCCATCGAGACGAGGGGGAAGAGGTCGTCGCCGAACAGCGCGTCCGGGTCGAGCCAGCCGAGCACCGGCCCGACGAGGATCCCGAGCACGAGCAGCAGGAGGATGGACGGCACGCGGAGCGCCCGGGCCGCGACCTGGCCGGTCACGCCGACCGCCACGACCAGCGCGATGCCCGTGGAGAGCTCCATGGTCACTCCTCCGCGCCGTCGCGGCGGCGCGCGGCGGCCTCGCGCGCGGCCCGCTCGCCGGCCTCGCGGTTGCGCCGGCGCCGGCTGGTGGACGGCGCCGGCGCGCTGGACCGGTCCGGGTCGTGCAGCAGGTGCGACTCGACGAGCTCGTGCCGCTGGAGGAAGGTGTTCGCCACGGCCTGGACCGTCGCGAGGACCGGGAGCGCGAGGAACGCGCCGAGCGCCCCGAACACGGCGCCGAAGGCGAGCACGCCGACGAACGACACGGCGGGGTTCATCTCGAGGGCTCGCGCGCTGACCTTCGGGGAGAAGATCAGGTTCTCCACCTGCTGGTACGCGATGATGAAGACCAGCACCGCGATCGCCTGCGGCAGCCCCTGCGCGGCGAGCGCGACGGCCACCGGCAGGGCCCCGCCGATGTACGTGCCGATGGTGGGCACGAACTGCGAGACGACGCCCGTGAACACGGACAGCGGCAGTGCGTACGGCGTGTTCACGATCAGCAGGAACACGAAGGTGAAGACGCTCGACAGGGCGGCCAGCACGATGCGCGAGCTGATGAAGTCGGAGACCTTGACCTGCGTGATCTCCCAGAGGGTCAGCACCTCCTGCTGCCGGTCGGGCCGGAGCCAGGCGCAGATCGCCGCGCGGAACCGCGGCCCCGCGGCGATCACGTAGTAGGTGACGAGCAGGATCGTGGTGATCGCGAACAGGACGCCCACGATGGACACGCCCACGCTGATCGCGCCGGTCGCGACGTCCTGGCCCCACTGGTCGAGGGCCTGCGCGAGCAGGTCGTCCGAGTCGGGGACCGTGACGTCCCAGCGTGCCTCGATGCCGGTCTGGAGGTTCGCGTACAGCGCCGGCAGCGTGGCGACGAGCTGCACGAGCTGCTGCACGAACAGGTTGCCGAACAGCGCGAGCACGGCCACCACCACGACGATCGACCCGCCCAGGGAGACCCCCGCCGCGGCGCCGCGGCGCCACCCGTGCCGTACCAGCCACACGACGATCGGCTCGAGGGCGAGCGCGATGAAGAACGCAATGAGCACGTTGACGGCCAGGCTCCCGAGCTGCCCCAGCGCGTAGGACAGGAACGTGGCGACGAAGACCGCCAGGACCGCCATCGCGAGCGCCCGCGGCAGCCACCGCGGCGGGTTGCGGGAGTCGTGCTGGACGGGGCGGACCGAGTCGTCGGTGTCCTCGTCCGGCGCGGGCGCGGGCGTCCCGGTGGCGGGCACGCCCTCGGGCTGCGGGGCGTCCGTGGTCATGCGGGAAAACGTAGCCCAGCGGCGCCGTCGAGGCGCGGTGGGCCCGCAGGTCACAAGGCGGGCAGGCGGTCCGGCAGGCCGAAGCGGGGGAACCACGTGGCGGTGTCCAGGAAGGTCGTGATGCCCGTGATGCGCCCGCTGCCGTCGTCCTCGAGGACGGCGAGGCCCCACGGCGACCAGCCGCCGGCCGGGTCCCGGCGGTACTGCCCGTACGCCATCGAGCCGTTGGCCCGCACCGGCATGCAGCGCGAGCCCTCGCAGCCGGCGCCCGGGCCGGTCATCCAGCGGATCACCTCGGAGCGGCCGTGCACCCACATCGTGTACGGCGGCATGTTGAGCACCGCGTCCTCGTGCAGCAGCGCCACCAGGGCGTCCATGTCGTAGCGCTCGAAGGCGTCCAGGTAGCGCTCCAGCAGGTCCTGGTCGACCGCGGCCCACTGCGGGTCCTTGCCCGGGCCGTCCCCGTCGTCGCCCTCCCGGTTCAGCGCCTTGGCGCCGAGCGTGGCGCGGGCGCGCTGCAGCGCGCTGTTCACCGACGCGACCGTGGTGTCGAGCAGCGCGGCGACCTCGGCGGCCGACCAGCGCAGGACCTCGCGCAGCACCAGCACCGCCCGCTGCCGGGCCGGCAGGTGCTGGAGGGCGGCGACGAACGCGAGGCGGATGGACTCCCGGCCCACCGCGACGTCGGCCGGGTCGCCCTCGCGCGGCAGCACCGCGTCGTCCGGCACGGGCTCGAGCCAGCGGTCCTCGGCCAGCACGTCGCCGAAGTACTGCTCCTCCGCGGGCTGCGGCCCGCCGAGGCCCATCGGGCGCTCGCGCCGCTTCGACGACCCGAGGTGGTCGAAGCACACGTTGGTCGCGATGCGGTACAGCCACGAGCGCAGCGACGACCGTCCCTCGAACTTGTCGTAGGACCGCCACGCGCGCAGCAGCGTCTCCTGCACCGCGTCGTCGGCCTCGAACGCGCCGCCGAGCATGCGGTAGCAGTAGCCGGTCAGCTCGCGGCGGTACTGCTCGAGCAGGGCGCCGACGTCGTCGGAGGAACCGGGGGCGGCCGTGGTCGACGGCGCGGCGGTGCTCGGGGCGGTGTGTGTCACGCCTCACACCGTACGACGGACCACCGACGCTCGGGAGGGTGTCGCCCGGGGCGACGGCGGGCGCTCAGCGGCGGTCGTCGCGCAGCACGCGCTCGACCAGCGGGACCGCCCCGGTGGCGGGCGTGGGCGGCCGCACCCGGGACACCGTGCCGGTGAGCGGGCGGGCCTCCCGGTCGATCTCGAACCACACCGTCTTGCCCTCGACCCGGCCGGAGTGCCGGCCCACGGCGTCGGAACCGTCGTGCCGCACCACGCCCCATCGTGACGCGAGCCGGTCCAGGAACAGCACGCCGCGGCCCGAGAGGTCCTGCGGCTGGGGGGACTGCAGCTCGGGCTCGTCGGTGCTGCCGTCGCGCACGCCCACGCGCAGCCGGCGGCCGTCCACCTCGACGGTCGCGGTGATGGGGCCGTCGCCGTGCTCCAGCGCGTTGGTCAGCACCTCGCTGGTCAGCAGCATCGCGGTGCGCCGCTGCTCGTCGGAGACGTCGCACGACTCGAGGACGTCGTCCACCCAGCGCCGGGCCGGGCCGAGGTCGCTCAGGTCGTCGTCCGCCACGCGCCGCTCGGCCTTCGCCGGCCCGGCCGACGACGGCGGCCCCGACGGCGCCGGCACGCGCACCCGCAGCGCCAGCACGGCGACGTCGTCGCGCTGCGCGTCGCCCACCAGGCCCCGCACCAGCGCGCGCGGCACGGCGGAGGTGGCCTCGCCGTGCGAGGACCGCAGCACGCCCTCGAGGTCGGACAGCCGCTGGTCGCTCGGGACGCCGCGCCGCTCGACCAGCCCGTCCGTGTACAGCACGAGGGTGTCGCCCGGCAGCAGGCGGGCCGTGCGGTCGGCGCGCGAGGTGGTCGGGACGACGCCGAGCAGCAGGTCGGGCGTCGCGTCCAGCCGCTCCACCGTCCCGTCGCGCCGCAGCACCATCGGCGGCGGGTGGCCCGCCACCGACCAGGTCAGGGTGTACGCGCGCTCCGGCGGCGGCGGGGGTGTGGCTCCCGCCGCGGCGTCGGGCGGGCAGGGCGCGGGGTCGCGGTCGAGCCGCGCGACGACGGCGGTCGCCATCGCCTGCGGGCCCAGGCGCGCGTTCGCCCGGTCGAGGCGGGTCAGGAGGGCGGCCGGCGACTCGTCGTGGCTCCAGGCGAGCGCGCGCAGCATGGAGCGCAGCTGGCCCATCTGCGCGGCGGCGTGCACGTCGTGGCCCGCGACGTCGCCGATCATGACGATCGCCGTGCCGTCGTCGCGCACCACGGCGTCGTACCAGTCGCCGCCCACCTGGTCGGTGCGGGCGGCGGGGGAGTAGGTGGTCGCGATGTCGAGGTGGGCGACCGTGGGCGGCGCCGTGAGCATCGACTCCTGCAGCGTGGTCGCCACGCGGCGGCGCGCCTCCAGCAGCGCGACCCGCTCCAGCGCGAGCGCCACGTACCGGCTGATCGTGGACTCCAGGGCCGCCGTCTCGGCGTCGTGCTCGCGGGCCTGGTCCCACACGCAGGCGATGACGCCCACGACCATCCCGTTCGACATCACCGGGAGGAACGACCGGGCGCCCTCGGAGACCGACCCCACCGGGCCCATCTCGGGGTAGGTCGCCACCATCTCCGCGTGGTCGCGGAAGCGCAGGGCCGCGCGGCTGCGCACGACGTGCGTGTCCGGCCGCGGCGCGTCCAGGCGGGTGCTGCGCAGCGCGGGCTCGCCGGGATGGTGGTGCCCCACGGTGAAGAACGACAGGTGCCGCCGGTCGGCGTCCACCAGCGCCAGCGACACCCAGCGGGCGCCCGTCCCGGTGCCGATGACGTGCGCGATGGCGTCCTCGACCTCGTCCAGGGTGGTGACGCGCGCGAACCGTTCGCTCAGGCCCAGCAGGAACCGCGACCGGCGGTGCGCGCGGAACGCCACCTGCTCGGCGAGCCGCGCCCGCTCCCGCTCGGCGCGCAGCCGCAGCTCGCCCGACGCCGCGGCGGACAGGTCGGCCAGGGTGGCGAGGTCCGTCTCGGTCCACGTGCGCGGCACGGACGACACCGCCCACAGCGCGCCGACCACGTGGCCGCGCGCGTCCTCGATGGGGTACCCGGCGTACGCGGCCAGCACCAGGTCGCCGATCATGTGCCGGCCGGCGACCCGCGGGTCGCCGTCGGCGTCCCTCACGACCAGCGGGGTGCGGGTGTGCGCGACGATCGTCGTCAGCGGCTGCGGGAGCTCGAGGCGCCGGCTGAGCTGCGCCGCCGGCGGGAAGCCGACGGCGCCGGGCAGGGACTTCACGTCGCCGTCGTCGGTGAGCATGACGACGGCGGCGGCGGGCACGCCGAGCTGACGGTGGACGAGCCGCGCGATGCGGTCGAACACCTCGTCTGCGACCGGCTCGCCCGCGGCCGCGCCGGCCGGGGGACCGGGCACGCGATCGGACGTGGGACCGGGCACGGGACCGGGCGGCGGGCCGGACAGGGAGCCGACAGCCTGGGCTTCCGGCACGGGCCCAGTATGGACCCTGGCCGATCAGACGTTGAGCAGCCCGCGCCGGTGCGCGACCGCGACCGCCTCCGCCCGCCCCGAGACGCCGAGCTTGGCGAGCAGGTTGGACACGTGCACGCTGACCGTCTTGGTGGAGATGTACAGCCGCTCGCCGATCTGCCGGTTGCTGAGGCCCTGGGCGACGAGCGTCAGCACCTCCTCCTCGCGCTCGGTGAGGAGGGACGTGGTGCGGCGGGCGCCGGGCAGCGGCACGCGGGCCCGACGACCCCACGCGTGGATCGCCTCGGCCAGCGGCCGGGCGCCCATCGCCTCGGCCTCGCCGAGCGCCTCCGCGGCCTCGACCTCCGCGGCGGGCACGTCGCCGGCGGCGCGCAGCGCCTGCGCCCAGCGGAACCGGGAGCGGGCCACCTCGTACCGGTAGCCGAAGTCGAACTCGCGGACCGTCGCCTCCCACGCGGCCGGGTCGGCGGGCTCGTTGGTGAGCGCGGCGCGCAGCCGGGAGTGCTCGGCGGCCGCGCGCTGCAGCCAGGCCCGTCCCTCCGGGCCCAGGCTGCCGCCGCGCGGGCGCCCGCGGCGCGCCGTCTCCCGCGCGACGGCGAGCAGCGTGTCGCCGCGGTCGAGGAGGTCGCGTGCGGCGTCGCCGTCGCGCGGGCCGCTCTCCGCGTGCTCGGCGAGCGCCGCGAGGGCGAGCGCGGTGATCCAGATGCGGCCCAGGAAGTACTCCGACCAGGTGGCGCCCAGGTGGGCGGCGACCTCCTCCGCCGTCGCCACCGCCTCGTCGTACCGGCCGGCCCAGGTGAGCGCGTCCGCGAGCGTGCCGCCCGCGATGAGGGCGATCTGCCCGTCCACAGGCCACGACGGGCGCAGCGACTCCGCACGCTCCACGGCGGCGGCGCCGTCGCGCGCGGCGGCCGCGTAGAGGCGGCCGGCGTCCAGGAACACGACTACCGGCGCGGGGGCGCCCTCCGGGGTGGGGTGGTCGCTCAGGTCGCCGGTGAGGTACGGCAGGATCAGCGCCAGGTCGAGCAGCTGCACCCCGTACGCGCCCCACGTGACGCCGGTCGTCCGGGCGCGCGCGATCCCGGCCTCGAGCACCTGGGCCGCCTGCTCGAGGTGGCCCGCGTAGAAGTGGGTGGCGGCCAGGTTGTACCAGCAGCGCATCTCGGTGCGCAGGTCGCCGGCCGCGACGGCCCGCTCGCGGGCGCGGTCGATCAGGTCCGCGGCGGCGTCGGGGGTACCGACCTCGAGGACGGCGAGCGTCGCGAGCGCGTCGGCCTCCGCGTCCGGCGCGCCCGCGCGCCGCGAGACGTCGACGGCCTGCCGGGCGACGGCGTCGGCCTCGTCGTCGCGGTCCACGTTGAGCAGGACGCGCGCGTGCACGGCGAGCGTCCACGCGAGCTCCGGCGTGGCGTCGGCGTCCGCGACCTCGGGGAGCGCCCCCGAGACGCCGGCGTCGGTGGCGCCCGGGAGCAGCACGTCGAGGGCGCCGCTGGACTGGGCCAGGGCGTCGTCGAGGGACTCGAGGTCCAGGACGTAGCGCACGAGCACGTGCCGCAGGCGGGCCTGCCGGTCCGGGTCGCCGTCGAGGCTCTCCACGGCGCGGCGGGCGAGCTGCTCCGCCCGCATCGCCAGGCCGGCCGAGCTGGCGGCCGTCGCGGTCTCCAGGGCCAGCGCCACGCGGTCGGCGCCCAGCAGCTCCTCGGCGTCGGGCACCGAATCCCACAGGGACAGCACCTGCTCCAGGTGGCGCAGCTCCTCGGCGGGGGCGAGCAGCTCGGCGGCGCTGCGGGCCGCCTCGCGCGACGCGACGAGCGCGGCGGGCAGGTCGTGACCCTGCAGGGCGTGGTGGGCGCGCTTCGCCGCGGAGCCGAGGTCCGGGTCCGCCGTCAGCGCCTCCAGGTACGCGCGGTGCATCGTGGTGCGCTCGCCCGGCAGCAGGTCGAGCACGAGCGCCTCGGCCACGAGGGCGTGCCGGAAGGCGACCTGCTGGCCCTCCACGCCCAGCACCTGCTGGGCGACGGCCTCGCGCAGGGCGACGTCCGTGGCGCCGGGGCCGTCGAGCCCGGGCACGCGCGGCGCCGCGGCCCGCAGCAGGGACTCGTCCACCTGCCGGCCGGCGACCGCCGCGAGCCGCACCAGCTGCTGCACGGCGGGGTCCAGGCGCTGCAGCCGCGTGTGCAGCACGTCCGCCAGCGACCAAGGCAGGCCCATGCCCGACTGCCCGGAGTCGAGCAGCTCCTCGGCGAAGAACGCGTTGCCGTCGGAGCGGCTGCGCACCGCGTCGAACTCCCGCTCGTCGAGGGGTGCGCCGCGGGTGGCCGTGGTGAACTCGCGCAGCTCGTCCGGGGTGAAGGGGGACAGCTCCACGTGCTCCACCGGGCGCTGGCGGTGCAGCTCGGCGATGACGGGGCGCAGCGGGTGCCGGCGGTGCACGTCGTCGCTGCGGTACGTGGCGACCACCAGCAGGTGCTCCGAGCGCATCCGCGCGACGACGAACCGCAGCACGTCGCGCGTGGACTCGTCGGCCCAGTGCAGGTCCTCGAGCACGAGCACCAGCGGGGAGCCCTCGCGCCCGGCGGCGGCGAGGCTGCCCGCCACGCCGTCGAGCAGCTGCAGCCGTTCCGCGTGGTCGGTGCCGGACCCGCTGGCCGGGTCGAGGAGGCGCGTGAGGGCGGGGCGCTCGGCGATCACGCCGGCCACGGCGGGGACCGTCCGCAGCTCGCTCAGGGCCTCGGTGAACGGCAGGTAGGGGATGCCCACGTCGCCGAGGTCCACGCAGTGCGCGACGACGACGCGCGCCCCGGCGTCGCGCGCCAGGTCGCCGAGGTGCGTCACGAGGCGCGTCTTGCCCACGCCGGCGTCGCCGCCGAGGAGCAGCACGCCGGGCTCGCCCTCCGCGGCACGGTGCAGCGCACCGCGGAAGGCGGTGACCTCCTCCTGGCGGGCGATCAGGGGGATCTCGCTGGAACGACGCACCAGGTGATCGTCCCACCGGGCACCCACACCCGCCGCAGGATTTCCGGGCCCGGTTCGGGTCGTCCCGGTGCCGTCCGCCATGCCGTCCGCCGTGCCGAGCGGCACGTCAGGCGGCCCGGCGTCCGGCGCCGTCCTGCGGGCGGAACGCGTCCAGCCCGTGGCTGATCTGCTCGGCCCGGCGGGTCACCTGCTTCTCCCACGCCGTCGCGTCGGTGCGGGCGGCCACGGCGTCGAGCGTCGCACCGAGGCGCTGCACGGCGTCACGGGCGTCCGCCCGGGCCCGCAGCCGGCGCACGACGCTGCCGCCCCAGCGGCCCAGCGCCCGCACCGGGGCTGGCGTGCCCCGCTGGTAGGTCTCCGCGAGCCGCTCCCGCCGGTACTCGAGCTCCGCCACGATCGCCGGGTCCCACGACGTCATCTGTTCCATCTTCCCGTCCCCTCGCCGGCCGGTCCCCCGGCCTCGGTGCCGGCCACCGCCGGCTGCGTCGATCTCGTGGTCACCACACTCGTTCTGAGTCCCCGGCCCCGGGATCGGGCAACTGCCGGGTCTTCAGGAGCGGGGGTACCTCAGACGCCGCCCGACCGGGCCCCGGGCGCGTCTGAGGTAGGGGCGGCCGGGGCATGAGGCGGGCCGGGCGTGCGGTTCGCCCGGGCTATCCGTTGCGACGTGGGTCACACCAGTCGCACACTGGGGGGACCGGACCGATACGGGGGTGGACTCGTGGCTGGATCTGTTGCAGGCGCCTTCGACGCGCTACCGATGCTGGGGCGCGGAAAGCACCGGAACCCGAAGAAGGGCGCGTGCTTCATGGAGCTCGCGTCGTTCCTGGCAGGTGAACGCTGGAGCGACCATCCCCAGTGCACGCACCCGCTGCTGGCGATGCTCGCGCGCGCCGTGAACGACCTGACCTCCGACGGGAACCGGCCGCAGCTCGCGCCGCTCATCCCGTCCGTGATCGGGCTGACCAGCGCCGACCCGCGGTGGGACGTGCAGATCGCGCTGCGCGCCGCGCAGACCGCGCTGCCCGTGGCGCCCGCGGACCGGCAGCAGACGCTGGCCGTGGCGATCATCGGTGCCGAGCGGATGCTCGACGTGCTCGACGGGCGTCCCGAGGGCACTCTCGCCCCCGCGAGCGCCGACGCCCTCGCGGCGTCGCCCAAGACGGCCGAGTGGGCCTACCGGTTCTGCGAGGGCACGCGCGTACGGCCGAAGCGCTTCGTGCGCGACGCCGCGCCGTCCGTCGTGTCGACCGCGGTCCAGGGCATCAGCGAGGCCTTCGTGCCCGACACCGACGACCGACTTCGCGGCCTGCTCCAGGCCACGATCGAGGACGCCCGGCGCTGGGCCGGCCGCACCGACGACGACCGACCGGCACTCGTCGAGGAGCAGTGGACGTCGGTCGTCAAGACCGTCGCGTCGAGGTAGTTCGGCTCGCGCCGAGGTAGTTCGGCTCGCGCCGAGGTAGTTCGGCTCGCGCCGAGGTAGTTCGGCTCGCGCCGAGGTAGTTCGGCTCGCGCCGAGGCGGTGCGGCGCGTCTGGTAGACCGGTGCCGTGACCGTGCACGAGCCCACGACCCCGCCGACCGCCGTCGCCGACCCGCTGGAGCAGTTCACCCTGGCCGACCTGCGCCGCCGCACGTCCGTGAAGTGGCGGGTGCACCCGCCGGACGTGCTGCCCCTGTTCGTCGCCGAGATGGACACGCCCGTCGCGCCGTGCGTCGTGGACGCGGTGCAGCGGGCGCTGGCGCTCGGCGACACCGGGTACGACGTCGGCGCGACGTACGCCGAGGCGCTCGCGCCGTTCGCCGAGCGCCGCTGGGGGTGGGTCCCCGACGTCGCGTCGAGCCGCACGATGCCGGACGTCATGGTCGCGATCGTCGAGGTGCTGCGCGTGCTCACCGCCCCCGGCGACGCCGTCGTCGTGACGCCGCCCGTGTACCCGCCGTTCTACGGCTTCCCGTCGCACGAGGGGCGGCAGGTGGTGGAGGCACCGCTGACCGCCGACCTCCGCCTCGACCTCGGCACGCTCGAGGACGCGTTCGCCCGCGCGACCGGCGCCGCCGCGCACGGCACCGGGCCGGGGTCCGGACGGCGCGCGGTGCTGCTGCTGTGCAACCCGCACAACCCCACGGGCACCGCCCACACGCGGGCCGAGCTCGAGGCCGTGCTGGCGCTCGCGGACCGGTACGGGGTGCGGGTCGTGGCGGACGAGATCCACGCGCCGTTCACGTTCGAGCGGGTCGACGACGGCGCGCCGCGGTTCGTGCCGCTGCTGTCGGTGGCGGGGGCGGACAGGGCGGTCGTCGTGCACTCGGCGTCGAAGGCGTTCCACCTCGCCGGGCTGCGTGCCGCCGTCGCCCTGGGCGGGCCCGGCGCCGCCGCCGACCTGCGCCGCATCCCCGAGGAGGCGGGCCACGCCGTCAACCATCTCGCCGTGCTGGCCCACGCGGCCGCGTACCGCGAGGGCGAGCCGTGGCTGGACGCCCTGCTCGCCGGCGTCCACCGGAGGCGCGGGCTGCTCGGAGGGCTCCTCGCGGAGCACGCGCCGGCCGTGCGGCTGCAGCCCGCCGAGGCGACGTACCTGGCGTGGCTGGACCTGCGGGCCGCGCTCCCCGGCGGGGTGCCGGCGGCCGACGCGGCAGGGTTCGTCCTGGACCGCGGCCGCCTCGCGCTCGAGGACGGCACGCGCTTCGGCGCCGGCGGCGCCGGGTGGCTGCGCCTCAACCTCGCCACGTCGTCGGCGATCCTCACCGAGGCCGCGCAGCGCCTCGGCAGCGCGCTGGACGCCGACCCGCCGCGGTGACGTCGTGCGGCCCTGCGCCGTCGAACTACCTCGCGGACGTCTGGACTACCTCGCGGGGATCTGGACTACCTCGCGTAGTCGGGGGCGGGGCGGGCGCCGAAGGCCTCCTCGAGCGTCGCGGTCCCGGCGAGGTGCATGCGCGTCGCGAGCTCGGTGCCGACGTAGCGCAGGTGCCACGGCTCGGCGGCGTAACCGGTGACGTGCTCCGCGCCCCGCGGGTACCGCACGACGAACCCGTACCGCCACGCGTGCCCGGCCACCCAGCGGCCGGTGTCGGTCCGCCCGAACCGGGTGTAGGTCGTGCCCTCCTCGGTGACGTCGGCGGCCAGGCCCGTCTGGTGCTCCGAGTGGCCCGCGCGGGCGGAGAACGTGTCGGCGGCGCGCCGCCCGTGCGCGTCGACGTACCGCGCGTAGAGGCGGCGCTGGTAGTCGGCGGAGCGGTAGGCGGAGACGAGGACGAGCTCGTGGCCGGTGGCGCCCTCGGCCCCGGCGGCGAGGTCCTCGAGCGCCCGGGCCGCCTCGGTGCGCAGCTCGTCGTGGGCGCCGAGGGTGGCGACGTCGGGCCGCACGAGGTCGTCCGGCGCCCAGTCCCGGGGCGCGAGCGGGTGAACTTTGTTCACCAGCACGAGCGGGTCCGCGGGGTCCGCGGCGGGGGTCACCCCGCGGGTCAGGAACCCCTGGCCGTCGGGCGACGGCACGGGGATCGCAGCGCCGGCGCCGTTTCCCGGGGCGACGGTACCGACCACGGCCAGGACACCCGCGACGGCGGCCGCACGAAATCTATGCAGCACCGTTACCGAGACACGGGGGGCCATGCCTTCCAGACTGCCAGGAAGCCGTTAACCTCGCCAAGGTGCGCCGTCGCTACCGCATCGCCCTCGCCGCCGTCCTGACCCCCGCCGTGGCCCTGCCGCTGGTCGCCTGCACCGGGTCCGACACCCCGCCCGCCGACAAGACCGTCACGGCGCTCGCCGACGCCCTGCGCGCCGGCGACGTGAGCGCCGCGCCGCTGCAGGCGCCGGGCTCCGTGGACCCGCAGACGCAGCTCACCGAGGTGCTGGCGCCGCTCGTCGACGCGGCAGGGAAGCGGGAGCACACCGTGACCGTGGGCGAGGTCGGCAAGCCCGTCACGAAGGACGGGACGACGACGGCCGTCGCGACGCTGGACTGGTCGTGGCCGCTGGGTCGCGACCTGACGTGGTCCTACTCCACCGAGGCCGACCTGACGTACACGGCGCCCGAGAGCAGCGACGGCGAGGGGACCTGGCGCGCGGTGTGGAGCCCCGACGTGATGGTGCCCGACCTGGCGCCGGGCGAGCGCCTCGAGGTCACGACGCTCGACGCCGACCGCGGCGACCTCCTCGACGGCGACGACGAGCCGATGGTCACGGAGCGGGGGGTGTGGCACATCGGCGTGGACAAGACGGCGGTGCAGGGCCTGGGCCAGGAGTCCGCGGCGCGGGACCTCGCGCAGCTGGTGGGCCTCGAGCCCAACGAGTTCTTCGCGCAGGTCGACGCGGCGGGGGAGAAGGCCTTCGTCCAGGCGATCACGATCCGGCAGAAGGACCCCGGCGTGGACTTCACCGTGGACGAGGCGCGCGACATCGAGGGCGTGATCGCGGTCGAGGACACGCAGGAGCTGGGGCCCACGAGCGACTTCGCGAAGCCGATCCTCGGCCGCGTCGGCGAGGCCACGAAGGAGATCGTGGACGCGTCGAAGGGCGCCGTGCGGGCCGGCGACGTCGTCGGTCTCGGTGGCATGCAGCAGACGTACGACGAGCAGCTCACCGGGTCCCCGGGCGTGCTGGTCAGCGTCGTGCCGGCGGGCGGCTCCGACGACGTGGGCCTGGACGGCGAGACGGTCGAGGACGACGACAAGGGCCGCGAGGTGTACCGCGTGGACGCGGTGGACGGGACCCCGGTCGCGACGACACTCGACCAGCACCTGCAGAAGCTCGCCGAGAACGTGCTCGAGGACGTCGACCCGGCGAGCGCGATCGTCGCGGTCCGGCCGTCCGACGGCGCGGTGCTGGCCGCGGCGAGCGGGCCGGGCAGCGAGGGCTGGTCCACCGCGACCCTGGGGCAGTACCCGCCGGGGTCCACGTTCAAGGTGGCCGACGCGCTGGCGATGGGCCGCGCGGGCATCACCCCGGACACCGACGTGGCCTGCACGGACAGCATCACGGTGGACGGCCGCACGTTCGGCAACGTGCCCGGCTACCCGTCGTCGGCGACGGGCGACGTGCCGCTGCGCACCGCGTTCGCGCACTCCTGCAACACGGCGATGATCGCGCAGGCGGACAAGGTCGGGCAGGCGGACCTCGCGACCGCGGCGTCCGACCTGGGCCTGGTCGGCGACGAGGCGGCGGCGTCGTCGATGGGCGTGCCGGCGTTCCTGGGCTCCGTGCCCGCGAAGGCGGGCGGCACCGAGCACGCGGCGTCGATGATCGGGCAGGGCAAGGTGCAGGCGTCCCCGCTGGGCATGGCGACGGTCGCCGCGAGCGTCGCGGCGGGCCACCGGGTGGCCCCGGTGCTCGTGCGCGACGACGCGGAGGGCGGGAAGGACGCCGACGCGTCGGCGTCGCCCTCGGAGAAGGCGGCGGAGCCGGCGACGCCCGGGGTGACGGAGGACGAGGCGGCGGTGCTGCGCGAGCTGATGCACGGCGTCGTGACGGACGGCAGCGCGGACATGCTGCAGGACGTGCCGGGCATCGTGGGCGCCAAGACGGGGACGGCGCAGTACGGCGACGGTTCGCAGCAGCACGTGTGGATGCTCGCGATCGTGGACGACCTCGCGGTCGCCGTCTTCATCGAGGACGGCTACCGCGGGTCGGACACCGCGGGGCCGGTCATGGAGGACTTCCTGGACGGCCTGTGAGCCGTCAGCGGCGCGCCGCGTGGGGCACGCCGGCCACGAGCCCGCCGTCGACGACGAACTCGGCGCCGGTGGAGTAGCTCGACTCGTCGCTCGCGAGGAAGACGACCGTCTGCGAGACCTCCTCCGGGCGCGCGCCGCGGCCGAGCGGGATGAGCAGGTCGCCGGCGTCGATCCCGGCCGTCATCGGCGTGTCGATGAACCCGGGGTGCACGGAGTTGACGCGCACGCCGCGCGGGCCCAGCTCGAGCGCGACCGACTTGGTGAGGCCGCGGACGCCGAACTTGGACGCCACGTAGCCGTGCAGCCCCGCGCTGCCGCGCAGGCCCTCCACCGACGAGATGTTGATGATCGAGCCGGCGCCGGCGTCCGCCATGATCGGCGAGACGGCGCGGATCCCCAGGAACGTGCCCGTGAGGTTGATGTCGATGATCCGGCGCCACGCCTCGGTGTCGAACTCGGTGATCGGGGCGCCGTTCGCGATGCCGGCGTTGTTGACGAGCACGTCGATGCGGCCGAACGCCTCGAGCGTGGCCGCGACGGCGGTCGTCCAGTCGTCCTCGCTGGTGACGTCGAGGTGCACGGAGCGGGCGTTCGCGCCGAGCTCGGCGGCGAGGGCCTCCCCCTTCGCGTCGTCGAGGTCGGCGACGACGACCTTGGCGCCCTCGGCGACGAGCGCGCGGGCGTGCGTGGTGCCCATGCCGCCGGTGCCCCCGGTGACGAGGGCGACCTTGTTGAAGACTCGGTTCCCGGTGCTGACGCCCGTGCTGGCGGTCATGCTGTTCTCCTTCGTGATGCTGCTGAGTGGGTGCACCTGCCCGCCCGGGACGTGGCCGTCCGGGACGGAGGGGACGTCAGGAGGACGGCGTGGTCCACCAGGCGGGCAGGGCGTCGT
Organism: Promicromonospora sp. Marseille-Q5078; assembly: GCF_050315395.1. Classification (NCBI taxonomy): domain Bacteria; kingdom Bacillati; phylum Actinomycetota; class Actinomycetes; order Micrococcales; family Promicromonosporaceae; genus Promicromonospora; species Promicromonospora sp. Marseille-Q5078. The sequence continues at coordinate 4,233,854 of NZ_JBNPQG010000001.1, read as the reverse complement.
GGGCGACCCGGGCGAAGAACGCGGGGTCGCGGGGCGGGGGAGCGGAGAGCCAGACCTCCAGCGCTCCGACGGTGCCCAGCCCCACGTACGTGGCGTGCGCGCGGGCGTGGTCGTCGACCTGCGCGGCGGGGGTGCCGGGGTCGAGCGGCATGAGGTCGGGGTGGGCGCGGAGGTGGTCGGTGAGCGTGCTGGTCACGTGGTCGGCGAGCAGCCGCGCGAGCGGCGCGCTGAGGCCGCCGTCGAGCGCCCGCTCGTAGACGGGCAGGTGCGCCTCGACGTGCGCCTGCAGCGCCCCGGTGTACCGGGCCACGACGTGCTCGGCGTCCTCACGGGTGGCGTGCCCGACGACCTCGCGCACGTCGGCGTCGAACCCGGTGCGGATCCGGTCGAGCTCGGCGGCGAGCACGCGGGTCAGCAGCTCGGCGGGGTTGGCCGCGTGGTCGTAGAAGGTGGCCCGGTTGATGCCGGCGCGGGCGGCGACGGCGGACGCGGTGAGGTCCGCGACGTCCTGCTCGGCGGCCAGCTCGAGGACGGCGGTGCGCAGCGCCTCCGCGGTCCGCTCGACCCGCTTGTCCACGCTCCCGCCCCCTCGGCGACCCGGTGGGAGCGGCGCCCCCGACGTCCTCGACGATACGCCCGGGAAACTAGTTAGGCAACAGGTGTCGCCTAAAAGACTTCACCCGGAGGGGCCGGGTGAGCCCGCACCGTGCGACCTAGGCTCGACAGAGCCGCACGCCGCACCGACGAGGGAGAGCGCCATGGCCAGCAGGACCCGAGGCAGCGGGAGGCCCCGCGTGCGGGGCGGGGACGTCGAGCTCAACCCGATCTTCGTCCGGCCGGGCGAGACGAGATCGGTGCCGCGCGACCGGCTGCCGGAGGAGGAGTCCCTGCCGGAGACGGCGTACCAGATCGTCCACGACGAGGCCATGCTCGACGGCAACGCCCGGCTCAACCTCGCCACCTTCGTCGGCACGTGGATGGACGACCACGCCAGCCGCCTCTACCTCGAGGCCGCTGACAAGAACATGGTCGACAAGGACGAGTACCCGGCGACGGCGGCCGTCGAGGTCCGCTGCGCGACGATGCTCGCCGGGCTGTGGCACGCGCCCGACCCGCACGAGGCCGTGGGCACGTCGACCATCGGCTCCTCCGAGGCGTGCATGCTCGCCGGCCTCGCCCTCAAGCGCCGGTGGCAGCACGCCCGCCGCGACGCGGGGAAGCCGGCCGACACCCCCAACCTGGTGATGTCCAGCGCCGTGCAGGTGTGCTGGGAGAAGTTCTGCAACTACTTCGAGGTCGAGCCCCGCTACGTGCCCATCAGCGAGGAGCACCGCGTGCTCGACGGCCACGACCTCGACCAGTACGTGGACGAGAACACCATCGGCGTCGTCGCCATCCTGGGCGTCACGTACACCGGCATGTACGAGCCGGTGACCGAGATCGCCGCCGCGCTCGACCGCATCCAGGCCGCGACGGGCCTCGACGTGAAGGTCCACGTCGACGGCGCGTCCGGGGCGATGGTCGCGCCGTTCGTCCAGCCCGACCTGGTGTGGGACTTCCAGGTGGACCGGGTGGCGTCGATCAACACGTCCGGGCACAAGTACGGCCTCGTGTACCCGGGCCTCGGCTGGGTGGTGTGGCGCGACGCCGAGGCGCTGCCCGAGAGCCTCGTGTTCCGCGTGAGCTATCTGGGCGGCGACATGCCGACCCTCGCGCTCAACTTCTCCCGGCCCGGCGCGCAGGTGCTGCAGCAGTACTACATGTTCCTGCGGCTCGGCCGGGCCGGGTACACCGCGGTGCAGGGCGCGTCCCACGACGTGGCGCGCTACCTCGCCGACGGGGTCGGGAAGATGCCCGCCTTCGAGCTGTGGAACGACGGCTCGGACATCCCGGTCTTCGCGTGGCGGCTACGGGCGGGGCACACGGAGAACTGGAACCTGTACCACCTGTCCGAGCGGCTGCGCACCCGCGGCTGGCTGGTGCCGGCCTACCCGATGCCCGACGACCTCGCCGACGTCACCGTGCAGCGGGTCGTCGTGCGCAACGGGCTGGGGCACGACCTCGCGTCGTCGTTCCTCGTGGACCTGGAGGAGGAGGTCGCCTACCTCGACGCCCTCACCGGGCCGATGCCGACCGAGGGCGTGCGGTCGGGCTTCACCCACTGACCGCCACCGCTGGTCGAGCCTGTCGAGACCCGGTGCATGGTGTCGACAGGCTCAGCCGGCGAAGCGCTCCGACCGCTCATGCACGCGGCCGGCGCCGCGGCCGCCGGCGGCGTCCGCCTCCCAGGTGTAGACCTCCGTGCCGGTGACGAAGACGCGCTCGGCGCGCGAGCCGACGTCCAGCGGGTCGCCCGACCAGACGACGACGTCGCCGTCGAGCCCGGGGGCCAGCGCGCCGACGCGGTCGTCCAGGCCCAGGAAGGACGCCGGGTTCACCGTGAGAGCCTCCAGCGCGACCTGCGGGTCCAGGCCCTCCTTCACCGCGAACGACGCCTGGTGCACGAGGAAGTTGATCGGCACCACCGGGTGGTCGGTCGTGATGGCGACGCGCACGCCCGCCTCGGCGAGCCGGGCCAGGTTCGAGATCGCGCGGTCCCGCAGCTCCACCTTGGAGCGCGACGTGAGCATCGGCCCGAAGATCACCGGCACGTCGCGCTCGGCGAGCACGTCCGCGATCGCGGCGCCGTCGGTGCCGTGGTTGACGACCAGCCGGTAGCCGAACTCGTCGGCCAGGCGCAGGGCCGTGGCGATGTCGTCCGCGCGGTGCGTGTGCTGGTCCCACGCCAGCTCGCCGGCGAGCACGCGGGCGAGCGTCTCCTTGCCGAGGTCGCGCGCGAACGGCTCGCCCTTCGCCGCCGCGGCGTCGCGCTGCGCCGCGTAGTGCTGCGCGTCGAGGAACGCCTGCCGGATGACGGCGGCCACGCCCAGGCGGGTGGACGGCAGCTTCTTCTGCTCGCCGTACACGCGCTTCGGGTTCTCGCCCAGCGCGGACTTCACCGAGACGGCCTCGCTGATCACCTGCTCGTCGACGGTGCGCCCGCCCCACGTCTTGATCGCGACCGTCTGCCCGCCGATCGGGTTGGCCGAGCCCGGCTTCACGACGACCGACGTCACGCCGCCCGCCAGCGCGTCGCGGAAGCCCTCGTCCTCCACGTTGATCGCGTCGAGCGCGCGCAGGTGCGCGCCGTCCGGGCCGGTCTTCTCGTTGGTGTCGTCTCCGGCCCAGCCCTCGGCCTCCTCGTGCACGCCCACGTGCCCGTGCGACTCCACGAAGCCCGGCAGCACCCACCGGCCGCGCGCGTCGACGGTGCGTACGCCGTCCGGCACGACGACGTCGGCGCCCACCTCGGCCACCACGCCGTCGAGCACGAGAACCGTGCCGCCCTCCACCGGGTTGCCGTCCACCGGGACGACGTGGCCGCCCGTGATCGCGACGGACGAGCGGGCGGTGCGGATGGGTGTGGTCGTCATGACCGCCATCTTGCCGCGAGTGGCTACAGTCGGCGCATGCCGACGCGACACCTGCACGTGCTTCGCCACGGCGCCTCGGACCCGTTCGGCGAGCTGACCGAGGAGGGGGAGCGGCAGGCGGAGCTCGCCGGCCGCCGCCTGGCCGCCGTGCCGGTCGACGTCGTCTGGCACTCGCCGCTGCCGCGCGCGGTGCGCACCGCCGAGATCCTGGGGGCGCAGCTGCCCGGCGTCCGCGTGGCGACGGCGTCCGAGCTGATCGACCACGTGCCCCACGTGCCCTGCCCCGTGCCGGCCGCGTGGGCGGGCTTCTTCGACGCCTTCGACACGGCCGAGGCGGCCGAGGGGGAGCGGCTCGCGGCCGCGCTCACCACCAGGTTCGCCCGTGCCGGGGACGTCGAGACCCACGAGGTGCTCGTCACCCACGCGTTCCAGGTCGCCTGGCTCGTGCGCGACGCCCTCGGCGCGCCGCCCGAGAGCTGGCTCCGGCTGCCGTACGCCAACGCCGCGCTCACGACGATCGAGTACCGCGACGACCGCGGCACGTCGCTGGTCGCCGTCAACGACATGGGTCACCTGCCGCCCGAGCTGCGCTGGACCGGCTTCGGCCCGGTCGCGCGGCCCTGAGGTCCCGGACCCTTCACACCGTCGTCGGGACGTTCTCCTCGAGCTCGGCGAGCCAGGCGGCTGCGGACGCGTCGGACGGCATCCGCCAGTCCCCGCGCGGCGACATCGTGCCGCCGGGGGAGACCTTGGGCCCGTTCGGCAGCGCGGAACGCTTGAACTGCGACGAGAAGTAGCGCCGGAAGAAGACGGTCTCCCACCTCCGGATGGTCGCCAGGTCGTAGGCGGAGCGCTCGTCGTGCGGGAAGTGGGGCGGCCACCCGCCGGCGTCGGCGTCGCGCCACGCGTGCCAGGCGAGGAACGCGATCTTGGACGGCCGCAGCCCGTGCCGCAGCGTCCAGAAGAGCGTGAAGTCCTGCAGCGCGTACGGCCCCACCATGGCCTCGGTGGACTGCGGCTTCTCGCCCTCCGCGACGGGCACCAGCTCGGGGGAGATCTCCTGCGCGAGGATCTCGAGCAGCAGGTCGTTGGTCGCGGCCTCGAACGGGCCGGAGTCCGCCACCCAGCGGATGAGGTGCTGGATGAGCGTCTTCGGCACGCCCGTGTTCACCGCGTAGTGCGACATCTGGTCGCCCACGCCGTAGGTGCACCAGCCGAGCGCGAGCTCCGACAGGTCGCCGGTGCCGAGCACGATGCCGCCGCGGTGGTTCGCGAGCCGGAACAGGTAGTCGGTGCGGAGCCCGGCCTGCACGTTCTCGAACGTCACGTCGTAGACCTTCTCGCCGCGCCCGAACGGGTGGTCGAGGTCGCGCAGCATCTGCTCCGCGGCGGGCCGGATGTCCAGCTCCTCGAAGTGCACGCCGAGCGACGTCGCGAGCCGGGTGGCGCGGTCCTTCGTCTCCGACGACGTCGCGAACCCCGGCATCGTGATCGCGTGGATGTCGCTGCGGGGCCGGCCGAGCCGGTCCATCGCGCGGGCCGCGACGATGAGCGCGTGCGTCGAGTCGAGGCCGCCGGAGACGCCGACGACGACCTTCGGCTGCCCGATGGACCGCAGCCGCTGCTCCAGCCCGGCGACCTGGATGCTGTAGGCCTCGTAGCAGTCCTGGGCCAGCCGCTCGGGGTCGTCCGGGACGAACGGGAAGCGGTCCACCGTGCGGCGCAGGCCGACGTCGCCCGCGGGCGGGTCCGCGGTCCAGGTGACGGTGCGGAAGCCCTCGACCCGGGAGCCGAGCGCGCGGCGGTTGTCGTCGAACGACCCCTGCCGCAGCCGTTCCTGGCGCAGCCGGTCGAGGTCGACGTCGGCCACCGCGCGGCGCGGGCCGTCGGGGAAGCGCTCGGTCTCGGCGAGCACGTCGCCCACCTCGTAGACCATGGTCTGGCCGTCCCACGACAGGTCCGTGCTCGACTCGCCCTGCGCGGCGGCGTACGCGTAGGCGGCGAGCCCGCGGTGCGACGCCGAGCGCACCATGAGCCGCCGGTCCTCCGCGCGGGCCACCGTGATGGGGCTCGCGGACAGGTTGAGCAGCACCGTCGCGCCCGCGAGCGCGGCCTCGGCCGAGGGCGGCACCGGCACCCACAGGTCCTCGCACACCTCGGCGTGAACCACGAGCCCCGCGACGTCGGCGGCGGCGAACAGCAGGTCGGGGCCGAACGGCACGGGCCCGTCCGCGAACGGGAGCGTGACGGTGGCGCCGCGCCGGTCGTCGCCGGGCGCGAACCAGCGCTTCTCGTAGAACTCGCGGTAGTTCGGCAGGTACGACTTCGGCGCGACGCCCAGCACGCGGCCGCCCTGCACGACGACGGCGCAGTTCAGAAGCCGGTTCCCGACCTCGAGCGGGGCGCCGACCACGAGCAGCGGGCGCAGGTCGGCGCTCGCCTCGACGATCGTCGCGAGCGCGTCGGACGTCGCCTCGAGCAGGGTGTCGGCGAGGTGCAGGTCGTCGATGGCGTACCCCGACACGCACAGCTCGGGGAAGACGGCCACGGCCACGGCGTCGTCGTGGCACGCGCGCGCCTCGGCGAGGATCGCGGCGGCGTTCGCGCGAGGGTCGGCGACGGTGACGGGCACGGTGCAGGCGGCCACCCGGGCGAACCCGTGGGCGTACGCGGAGGAGAAGTCCACCCCCCGAGTGTAGGAAGAGGTTCCCGGTCGGGGGCGGTACACGCGGCGGCGGGCTCGCTATCGTCGGGCCGTGCACCCGAAGCCCGCGCGCCGTCGTCGCGCCCTCGTCGTCCTGCTCGCGGCCCTGCTGGGCCCGGCGCTCGGCCTCGCGGTCGCGCAGCCCGCCAGCGCCCACGACCGCCTGGTCTCGTCCGACCCGAAGGACGGCGCCCGGCTCGACGACGCGCCGTCGGCGATCACGCTCGTGTTCAGCGCCGAGGTGCTGGAGGCCGGTGCGCAGGTGGCCGTCACCACGCCCGACGGCACGGTCCCCGCCGAGGTGAGCGTCGACGGCGACGAGGCCATCGCGGCCCTTCCCGCCGACCTGCCCGGCGGGGCGTGGGAGGTCTCGTGGCGGGTCGTCTCCTCCGACGGCCACCCCATCGAGGGCGAGCTGGCCTACACCGTCGCGGGCGCCGCGCCGTCGCCCACGACCGCCACGCCGACCCCGACGTCCGACCCGACGCCGTCCGAGGCCGCCCCGAGCCCGTCGCCGTCCGCCGCGACGGGTCACGAGCACGGCGGCGGCACCCCGGGCGTGGACCTCGGCGCCGACGGGGAGGCCGGGTGGGCGACGGCGTGGCTGTTCCCCGTGGCCGTGCTGGCCGCGGTGGGCGTCGCGGCGGCCGTCGTGCTGCGGGTGCGGCGCCGCGACGCGGACGCCCCGGACGGCTCGGACGGCTCGGACGGCTCGGACGGCTCGGACGACGCCGACGGCCCCACCGGCCCCGCCGGACCGGGCGCCTGAGGTCGCCTTCGAGCACGTGATCTGTCCCGCCATGACGGTCGATAGCGGGACAGATCCCGTGCTCGAAGGGTGGGACAGGCCATGTGTCCGGCACGCCACGCGCGCAAAAGTCGCAGGAATCCGCGGATGTTCCCTAGTGTGTTCCCCGTCCGCCCGGCGAGTGCCGGGCAGGATCACGAACGTGACGACGCGCGGGTCGCGTGCGTCGTGAACCGGAGAAGGGATGCACATGTCGCTGAACAAGTCCGAGCTGGTCTCGGCCATCGCCGGCAAGGCAGAGCTCACCAAGGCGGAGGCGGAGAAGTTCGTCAACGCCTTCCAGGAGGTGCTCGAGGAGTCGCTCGCCAAGGGCGAGGCCGTCAAGGTCACGGGTCTGCTCTCGGTCGAGCGCGTGGAGCGCGCGGCCCGTACCGGTCGCAACCCGCGCACCGGCGAGGAGATCCAGATCCCGGCCGGCTTCGGTGTGAAGATCAGCGCCGGCTCGCTGCTGAAGAAGGCCGTCGCCAAGTGATCCCTCGCTGACCGGCGCGCTCGTCGCGCCGCGTCAGCACCCCGGAGGCCCGCCGCTCGCCCTGTCGCGAGCTGCGGGCCTCCGGCGCGTCCGGGGTGTTTCGCGCGGTCCGGCGGGCGGTCCGTCGGGCGGTGGCGTCTCGATCGACTCCGTCGGCGTCCTGGTCGGCCCCGGGCGGGACGGCGGTTGTTGCGACGAGCATGACGACGAACCCGATCGACACCGCCGCGACCACCGCGGCGGCGACCACGACGACGACGGCCACGACGACGACGGCCACGACGACGGCCGCGCCCCGCCCGCTGTCGCCCCGGCGCGCGTGGCTCGCGCTCGCCACGATGTTCCTCGGCAGCTTCTCGCTGGTCACCGCGGAGTTCCTGCCGCCCGGGGTCCTGACGCCGGTGGCCCAGGACCTGGGGGTCTCGGAGGGCGTCGTGGGCCTCTCCGTGAGCGTCACGGCCCTGACGGCGCTGCTCACCGCGCTGGGGCTCAGCTCCCTCTTCCCCCGCACCGACCGCCGCACGCTCCTGGTGGTGCTCGCCCTGGGCGCCGTCGTCTCCAACGTGCTGGTCGCGGTGGCGCCGAGCATCGGCGTGCTCATGGCGGCCCGCCTGCTGCTCGGCGCGGCGCTCGGCGGCTACTGGTCGATGTCGCTGGTCATCGCGGCGCAGCTCGTCCCGGCCGACCGGGTGGGCCGGGCGATGATGGTCGTGAACGCCGGGACGACGGTCGCGACCGTCGCCGGCGTGCCGCTCGGCGTGGTGATCAGCGCGGCGGCCGGCTGGCGGGTCGTGTTCGCGGCGGCGGCGGTCGCCACCGTCGTGACGGCGGTCGCGATGCGCGTGGCGCTGCCGCGGGTGGCCCCCACGCCGGGCATCGGCTGGTCGGCGACGGGGCGGGCCCTGCGGTCGCCGGGCGTCGCGCTCGGGCTGGTGAGCATCGTGGCCGTGATCGGCGGGCACTTCGTGGGCTTCACGTACGTGCGGCCGGCCCTGGCGCTCCTGCCCGGGTCGGACGTCGGGACGATCGCCGTGCTGCTCGCGATGTTCGGCGTCGGCGGGCTGGTCGGCAACTTCGCGATCGGCGCGGTCGTGGACCGGCACCTGTCCGTGCTGCTGCTCGCCGTCCCGGTCGCGATCGGCGCGAGCGTCGCCGCCGTCGGGCTCGCCGCCGCGTTCCCCGCGCTCGCGTACCCCGCGGTGGTGCTGTGGGGCGCCGCGTTCGGGGGCGTGCTCAACGTGGTGCAGGTGTGGATCACGCGGATCATGCCCGACCAGGTCGAGGCCGGCAGCGGACTGGTCGTGGCGGCGTTCCAGACCGCGATCATCCTCGGCTCGGCCGTGGGCGGCCTGGGCGTCGAGACGATCGGCGTCCCGTGGGCCTACCTCGTGGCCGCCGTCGTCGCGGTGGCGGGCGGCGTCCTCGTGCGCAGCACGCTGTCGCGACGGTACTCGGACGGCGTCGCGCCCGTGTGACGCCGGAAGGCGCGGCCGAACGCCGTGTCCGACCCGTAGCCCAGGCGGCGGGCGATCGTCGCGACCGGGAGGTCGCCCGCCGTCAGGAGGCAGCGCGCGTGCGCCACCCGCACCTGGGCGAGGTAGCGGCCGGGCGTCTGGCCCGTGGCGGCGCGGAACCGGGCGGCGAAGCCCGACCGGGACGCGAGCGCCGTGCGGGCCAGGTCGTCCACGGTCCACTCGCGGCCGGGGTCGGAGTGGATCGCCGCGACGGCGCTCGCCAGGCCCGGGTCCTCCCGCTGCATCAGCCAGCGGGCGGGGGCGCAGCCGCGGGCGTACCAGGCGCTGATCGCCATCGTCGCGACGAGCGTGACGACGCGGTCGCCCAGGACGCTGCGCGGGGCGCGGTACTCCTCCACCACCGCCCGCAGCATGGTCGCGGCCGTGGGCTCGCGCTGCGGGAACTCGGTGAGCAGCACGTGGGCGGGCAGCACGCCCCGCCCCGTGTCCGCCCCGGTCGGCGCCACCTGCACGCACTGCACGGCCGCGTCCGAGAGCGCGTGCACCTCGAACCGGGGGCCGTGGGGCAGGAACAGGAAGTCGCCGGGGGCGAGGTCGGCGACGTCGCCCACGCCGCGCACCCGCACCAGGCCGTCGGTGACCGTGAGCAGGGCGGCGTCGCCGGTCGCGTGCTCCACCCACTCGCCGGCCGCGAGCGCGTGCCGCGCCCGGGCCACGAACCGCCACTGCAGCCCGGCGAGCACGCGGTCGAGCTCCTCGGCGGCGGCGGAGGCCGACGTGGTGCCGGGGTCGTCGAGATCGACGCCGCACGACGGCGTGGTCAGGTCCACCGCTGTCATCGCACCTCCCGGGGGCACGACGGCCGGAGCGTCCGGCGGGGCCCTCGAGGAGGATGCCACGCCCGGGGCCGGCACGCGCGGCCGTCCCGCGCCGCCGCGGGGCCGGTCGGCGGGGCTGGCGCGGCGGGTCCGCCGCTAGGCTCCGGAGGATGCGTCCCGACGACCTGACGAACGTTCTCGACCCGTCGACGTCGCAGCTCGCGCTGATGAGGGCCACGGAGCGACTCGTCGCGCGCTACGGGCTCGTGGGCGCGAGCTCGCGGGCGATCGTGCGGGAGGCGGGCCACCGGAACAACTCCGCGGTCACGTACCACTTCGGCTCGCGGCAGGTGATGCTGGACGCGCTCTACCACTGGCGCAGCAAGCCGATCAACGACCACCGGGCCCGCATGGTGGCCGAGCTCGTGGCCGGCGGCCGGGAGCGGGACCCGGAGGCGCTCGCGCGGGCCTACGTGGTGCCGTTCGTGACGGCCGTCGGGGGGATGCGCCCGAGCGCGTGGGCGCGGTACACGCAGGCCGTCCTGCAGCACCGGCCGCTGGTCTTCATGGAATGGGTGCGGCGCGACGTGAAGCGGTACGAGGGCATCGAGGTCCCGGTGGCCCACACCCTCGACCTGCTGGACATGATGCGCGCGGTCGCGTGCGACGGCGTCGAGCCCCTGGCCGGGCTACGGGTCGCGATGGCCTCCCGCGCGGTGGTCGCGACCATGGCCGCGTGGGAGGAGGACGACGAGCGGGGCGACCTGGACGCCCCGCCGCTCGGTGTCGTCTCGGATCAGATGGTGCGGGCGATGGTCGGGGCGCTCACCGCCTGACTCACCTCCGGGCCGGACGGCGCGACGCCCGGAGCAGCACCCCGCCGGCCGCGAGCAGGACCAGCGCGCCCAGCGCCACCGACCCCACGGTCGCGCCGGTCTGCGGCAGCGTGCCGGGTGCCGCGGTGCCGCCCGAGGTCCCCGGTGTCGTCCCGGTCCCGGTCCCGTCACCCGGTCCGCCCGGTCCGCCCGAGGCGCCCGGCACCCCGGGTGTGCCCGGCGTGGCGGTGGGGGACGGGGTGGCGGAGGGGGTCGGGCTCGGCGCCGGCGCCGCGCCGTCCGCCGCGAGCACGAAGTCGAGCCCGGTCACGCCGGCGTCGGTGACCTCGAACGCCCGCGACGCCTCGCCGTCGACGACGAAGCCGTCCGGCGCCGTCACGGTGGCGGTGTACCCGCCGGCGGGCAGGTCGGCGGTCCACGTGCCGTCGTCGCCGGTGGTGACCGTCGCGACCGGCTCCCCGTCGGCGTCCGTGACGGCCACCTCGGCGCCGGGGACGGGTGCGCCGTCGGCGTCGGTCACCGTGCCGCCCGCGGGGTACGTCGCCGGCTCGACCGGCTCCTGCGTCACGACGAAGTCCTCGGCGAGGAAGCTCTCCCCCGCGGGGGAGACGGTGACCGTCCGCTCGACGTCGTCGGCGGTGTAGCCGTCGGGCACGGTCAGGGTGATGGTGTGCACGCCCGTCCCCAGACCGCCGAGGAAGTACACCCCCTCCGCGTCGGTGGAGAGCACGACCGGGTCGCCGTCCGGGCCCTGCACCGTGACGGTCGCGCCCGGGACGGGGTCGCCCTCGTCGTCCGTCACCGTGCCGCCGACGGCTCCCTCGGCCGCGAGGGCGAAGTCGACGTCCGTGACGTCGTCGGTCCCCACCGTCACGGTCTGCTCGGCCGGACCGTCGACGGCGTAGCCGTCCGGGGCCTCGACGCTCACGGTGTGGTCGCCCGGCGCCACGTCGTCGAACGTGTAGGTGCCGTCCGCGGCAGTGGTCGTGCTCCGGTCGCCGAGCGTCACGACGACCCCCGCCACGGGGTCCCCGCCCGCCGTGACCGTGCCGGAGACGGACGCGGGCCCCTGGAGCACGAAGTCGTTGCCGGTGCTGGCGTCCTCCTGGCCCACGTCGACGGTGATGTCCGGCGGGGTCTGGGTGACGGTGTAGCCGTCGGGGACGTCGCTCAGCGTGAACGCGTACTCCTGGGGCGCGCCCCCGTCCACGTCCCAGCTCACGCCGTCCACCACATACCGCCCCTGCGAGTTGGTGACCGCCGTGAACGGGGCGCCGCCGCCCACCGGGGCGAGCGTCACGGTGACGCCGGGCACCGGGGTGCCGTCGTCGTCGAGCACGGTGCCGCTCACCGCGATGGGCTCGACGTCCCGGACGGCGAAGTCGGCGACGCCGTCGGTGGCGCTGAGGTCGACGCCGCCCACGACGGAGGGCCCGTCGGCGACGAGGCCGAACGGGTGCGCGTCGGACGGGCCGGGCAGGCCGGTCAGCTCCACCCGGTAGCCGGGGGCGGCGGTGTAGGCCTCGAACGCGTAGGTGCCGTCCGCCCCCGAGGTCGTGGTGGCGAGGGCGGTGCCGTCCGGCCCGAGGAGCGTGAGCGTCGCGCCCTCCAGCGGGCCGCCGTCGTCGAGCGCGACCGTGCCGGTGACGTCGCGCGCGAGCGACGCGAACCACGTCTGGTACACGGGGAAGCCCGAGCGCCAGGAGAACACGATCGTGAGGCTCGTGACCGGCACGGTGGGCTGGAACCAGCCGCTCGCACCGTTGGTGTCGGTGGCCGTCGGGTTGCCCGTGAGCGTGCCGGTGGCCGGGTCCCAGGTGGGGACGTCGGTGTCGGTGCACGACGGGGTGCCCGCGCCCTGGCAGTAGTTGAAGGCGCCCTGCCAGCCGAGCTCCTCGGCGCTGAGCGGCTGGCCGTCCTCGCCGAGCGCGCTGATCACGGCGCTGTCGGCGTCGATGTCCCCGAGCACGAACGCCCAGCCGCCGGCCGGGGTCGGGCGGTCGAAGGCGTAGGTGGTGGTGGACGGCGCCGTCGCGCGGTCGGCCTGCGGGCGCAGGTTGACGTACGGCTGGTTGCGGCTGGACCCGTACTCCGCACCGGGCGGGGTCGAGGCCGCCAGCCACGACGACGTCCCGGGGAACACGCCGACGCTGCCGGCGCGCGAGCTCGAGGTCATGGTCGCGGCGGGGAACCCGCCCGCGGGCAGCTGCATGGTCGTCGACCAGCTCCCGGCGCCGCCCGACAACGGGTCCCACTCCGCCCAGCCGGCGGTGGTCGCCGCGGCGGCCGTCGTGGTGGTCGTCGCGGCCGGCACCACCACGGCGGTGAGCGCGACGAGCGCGGCCGTCGCGAGGCCGCCGAGCATCCCCCTGGCACGGTTCACCGGCTCAGGCTATGAGACACGTTTCTCAGGCGCGCGGCGGCGTGAGGTTCCTCAGAGGTCGCCGGTGCGCTCCAGGCGCCGCATCGCCACCCAGCCGATCGGCACGCGGGCCCAGTAGGTGACGACGCGGTAGAGCATGGTCACCGAGAAGGCGAGGGACGCGGGGATGCCGGCCGCGGTGAGGCCGGCGATGAGCGCGCCCTCGACGCCGCCCAGGCCGCCGGGGGTCGGCACCAGGGCGCCGACGGAGTTGCCGACCAGGTAGATCACGGCGACGTCGATGAGGTTGAGCGACTGGCCGAAGGCCTCGAGCGCCGCGTCGAACGCCAGCACGTAGCCGAGCGTCATGATGACGTTGCCGCCGAGGCCGAGCGCCAGGCGGCCGGGCTGGCCGAGCATCTGCGAGAGCCGCGGCCACACCTGCTCCAGCGTGGGACGGGCCTTCTCCCACGCCCAGCGCCGCACGGCGGGCACCAGCAGGGTCGCGACGACGGCGACGCCGACGCCCGAGATGGCGAGCAGCACGGTGGTGGACGGCAGCTCGATGAGCCCGCCCGAGCCGGTCGACACCGACAGCACGACGAGCAGCAGCACGGTGACGACGAACTGCGACAGCTGCACCAGCGCCACCGTCGCCAGTGCCATCGGGGTGGCCACGCCCCGGCGGGTGAGCATCCGCAGGTTCAGGGCCGCGGGGCCGATGCCGGCGGGGGCGGCGAGCGAGACGAACGACCCCGCCATCTGCGTGAGCGTCGCGCGCCACAGGGGAAGCTTCTCCGGGGAGAACGCCGTGAACGTCAGCGCCGCGCCGAACCACGTGATCGCGCCGAAGGCGAAGGAGGCCGCGACCCACCACGGGTTCGCCTCCGCGATGGCCGAGGCGATCTCCTCGAAGTTCATCGTCGTGACGATCACCGTGACGGCGACGATCGTCAGCGTCAGCATGATGATCGTGCGCGCGCCGAAGCGGGTGATGTTCTGCGGCTGCACGTCGGCCTGCGGCAGGCGCTCGACGAGCGCGTCGCGCAGCTCGTCCAGCAGGCCCTTGGCCTTGCGGACCTCCTCGCGCGTCGGGCCGGGCAGCGCGATGGACTGCAGCAGCGGCCCGATGGCGGCGATGTCCTCGTCCGGCAGCGCGCGCACCGCGGAGGCGAGCGCGCGGCGCGCCCCGACGCGCAGCGCGAGCAGCGCGAGCATCTGGGTGAGGTCGAGGCGCCGGGAGAGCGTGCCCGACGCGATCTCGCCCTGCTCCCAGCCGGTGAGCCACACGTGCGGCCGGCCGGCGGCGTCGTGGTGCACGAGCATCACGTCGGGCGTCAGGAAGTGGTGGGTGAGGCCGGCGTCGTGGGCGCGCCGCAGCTGCTCCCACGCCTCCGCGAGCACTGCGTCGCCGCGCTCGCCCTCGAGGTCGTCGGCGTCGAGGTCGCGCAGGGAGACGGCGCCGCGCGCGTGCTCCTGCACCAGCACCACGGAGTCGTCCGCGACGCCGATGCCCTCGAGCCGCGGGGTGCGCACGCCGGCGGCGGACGCCGCGTACGCGAGGAGGGCGGTGCGCTCGGCCGCCGCCCGCAGCGAGATGGCGGCCCGGCCCTCGAGCCCGCGCAGCCGCAGCGTGCGCCACAGCCGCTGCACGGTGGTCATCACCTGGCGGTCGCCGTCGAGCACGACGACGTCGCGGCGGGGGCCGTCGTCGTCCGTGAACAGCGCGTACACGCGGTTGTCGCCCGACCGGACGATCGCCACGGCCGCCGCGTCGGCGGTCGTGGGGTCGGGCGGCAGGGCGTCCTCCTCGTCCGGGAGCGAGTCGACGACGTCGCCGTCGGCGTCGTAGGCCGCGACCGGGTCCTCGGGCACGGCGGGCGCGCCGTCCGCGTCCTCGGCCTCGTCGACGACGGCGGAGACGTCGCGCACCCGCACCAGCGCCGCCGGGTGGAAGCCCGCCCGCCGCACCGCCGCCACGAGGTCCGCGCCGTACGCGCGCTCGCTGCGCACGCCGGACACGTACTGCACGGACTGGCCGGCGAGCCGGCCGAGCAGGAGGGCGACCAGCACGCCCGGAAGCGACACCTGCCCGGTGATGAGCACGATGAACAGGGCGAGGTAGAGCACGTTCCACGACCAGCGCACCGTGCGTCGGCGGGTGCGGGGACCGGCCGTGGTGAGCAGGCCGGCGATGGCGGCGACGTAGCTGGGGATCGTGAGCTGCCACTCGCCGTCGCGGAAGACGGACAGCCCGCGCACCAGCTCGTCGCTGCCGAGCTCCGAGATCGCCAGGGCGGCGACGACGCCCAGCACGAGGCCGAGCGCGGCGGCGCAGATCGACTCCACCACCTGCCGGCCGAGGCGCCGCCAGCCGAGCTCGACGAGCACGGCGGCGGGCACGAACAGGGTGATGAGGCCCTCGAGGACCGCGACCGGGATGAACAGGATGCGGGCCAGGAGGGTGCTGAAGTTCTGGACGTCCTGGGTGACGCCCTCCGTGGTGGCGTGGGCGACCACGGACAGCACCAGCACGAGCGCCACCCCGAGCGCGCTGACCACCATGCCGAGCATGTCGGAGGGGTGCCGCACCCGGGCCTCGGGGGTGTCGACGACGCGCACGAGATCGGTGGCCCTGCCCTGGTCAGAGGTGTCGCCGCGGAGCAGCGCCTGCAGCGGGCCGGTGGGTGGTGCGGGGTCGGCGGCCGGGTTCCGGTGCGTCGGCTCCTCGGTGGGACCCGCGGTGCTCGCTCCGGACATGCCGGAAAGTCTAGGTGCTACCGGCCCTCACGGCCTGTGACACGGGGCGGAGAGCAGTGGTAGGTTCCCGGACCACGATGCGATCGCCGGCCCGGGTGTGACCCACGCCCGTGACCGCGGCGACACACCGGTGTGCTAGAAACCCGCATCGTGACGAGCCCACGGCCACCAGCCGGGGGCCGGCCTGGACGAAGGGGACCTTGACCATGAGTGCCATCAGAGGCTCGCGCCGCCTGCTCGCAGGCGCCGCAGGAACGGCAGCGCTGGCGCTGGTGCTGACCGCGTGCGGCGGCGGCTCCGGCGAGAGCGGCGACGGGGGCGGCGGCGGCAGCGCCGACTCGGTGATCGTCGGTACCACGGACAAGGTGACGTCCCTCGACCCGGCGGGCTCGTACGACAACGGGTCGTTCGCCGTGATGAACCAGATCTACCCGTTCCTCATGAACACCCCGTACGGCAGCCCGGACGTGCAGCCGGACATCGCGGAGTCGGCGGAGTTCACGTCGCCCACGGAGTACACGGTGAGGCTCAAGCCGGGCCTGAAGTGGGCCAACGGCAACGACCTCACCTCCTCGGACGTGAAGTTCACCTTCGACCGCCAGCTGAAGATCGCGGACGAGAACGGCCCGTCGTCGCTGCTGTACAACCTGGACTCGGTGGCGACGCCCGACGACACCACCGTCGTGTTCACGCTGAAGAGCAAGGACGACCAGATCTTCCCGCAGATCCTGTCGTCGCCCGTGGGCCCGATCGTCGACGAGGACGTCTTCTCGGCCGACGCGGTGACCGACGACCAGGCGATCGTGGACGGCAAGGCCTTCGCCGGCCAGTACTCGATCACCAGCTACAAGGCCAACGAGCTCATCAGCTACGAGGCGTACGACGGCTACCAGGGCGTCCTCGGCGAGGCGAAGACGCCGAAGATCGCCGCCAAGTACTTCACCGACGCCTCCAACCTCAAGCTCGAGGTGCAGGACGGCTCCGTCGACGTGGCGTTCCGCTCGCTGTCGCCCACCGACATCGAGGACCTCCGCGGCGACGACAAGGTCAAGGTCGTGGACGGCCCCGGCGGCGAGATCCGCTACATCACGTTCAACTTCAACACCCAGCCGTACGGCGAGAAGCAGCCCGACGCCGACCCGGCGAAGGCGACCGCGGTGCGTCAGTCGGTGGCCGACCTCATCGACCGCGAGGCGCTGGCCGACCAGGTCTACAAGGGCACCTACACCCCGCTGTACTCCTTCGTGCCCGACGGCCTGACCGGCGCCACGGAGCCGCTCAAGGAGATGTACGGCGACGGCCAGGGCGGCCCCGACGCCGACAAGGCGAAGAAGACGCTCGAGGACGCGGGCGTCACCACCCCCGTCGACCTGAACCTGCAGTACTCGAACGACCACTACGGCCCGTCGTCGGGCGACGAGTACGCGCTCATCAAGGACCAGCTCGAGGAGAGCGGCCTCTTCAAGGTCAACCTGCAGACCACGGAGTGGGTGCAGTACTCGAAGGACCGCACCGCCGACGTCTACCCGGCCTACCAGCTCGGCTGGTTCCCGGACTACTCCGACGCGGACAACTACCTCACGCCGTTCTTCCTCAAGGAGAACTTCCTGGGCAACCACTACGTGAACCAGGACGTGGAGGACATGATCCTCCAGCAGGCCGTCACGGCCGACGAGAAGAAGCGCACGGACCTGCTGGGCCAGATCCAGGAGGCCGAGGCCAAGGACCTGTCGACCGTCCCGTACCTGCAGGGTGCGCAGGTCGCGGTCGTGGGCTCCGACGTCACGGGCACCGAGGACACGCTCGACGCGTCGTTCAAGTTCCGCTACGGCGCTCTGGCCAAGGGCTGAGAGACGGACTGAGCTCTTCTCGTGGCCTCACGTAGTACGGCGGGAAGCGCACTGGGACGCTACATCCTGGTGCGCTTCCTGCTCATCATCCCCACCGTGTTCATCCTGGTCACCACGGTCTTCGTGCTCATGCGCGCGACCGGTGACCCCATCACCGCAGCGCTGGGCGGGCGCCTGACGCCCGACCAGCTCGCCGAGCGGATCCACGCGGCCGGTTACGACCAGCCGATCCTCGTGCAGTACTGGGACTACCTCACCGGCATCTTCTCCGGCGACTTCGGCACGACGATCAGCGACAACCGGCCCGTCACCGAGGTGCTCACCACCTACGGCACCGCGACGCTGGAG
Source organism: Promicromonospora sp. Marseille-Q5078 (assembly GCF_050315395.1). Lineage (NCBI taxonomy): Bacteria > Bacillati > Actinomycetota > Actinomycetes > Micrococcales > Promicromonosporaceae > Promicromonospora > Promicromonospora sp. Marseille-Q5078. The sequence continues at coordinate 4,215,948 of NZ_JBNPQG010000001.1, read as the reverse complement.
CTCGCGTTCTACGCGATCCTCGTGGCGCTCGTCCTCGGCGTCCCGTTCGGCATGGTCAGCGGCTACTTCCGTGACCGGCTGCCCGACGCCGTGCTGCGCATCCTCGCGATCCTCGCCTACGCGACCCCGGTCTTCTTCGCCGGCCTCATCCTCAAGCTCGTGTTCTCCGTCTGGCTGGGCTGGTTCCCGGTGGCGGGCCGCGTGTCCACGGACGGGGAGATCGCGATGCAGCTCGCCGGCGCGGACTCCGGCTTCATGCTGGTCGACGCGTTCAAGACCGGCGACCCGGCCGTGGTGCTCGACGTGCTGTCGCACGCCTTCCTGCCCGCGATGGCGCTGGGCCTGCTCACCGCCGGCGTGTTCCTGCGGCTCGTGCGCACCAACATGATCGGCACGCTGGGCACCGGCTACATCGACGCGGCCCGCTCGCGGGGCGTGAAGGAGAGCCGCCTCGTGCGCAAGCACGCGTGGCGCCCGGCGCTCATCCCGATCATCACCGTGGCCGGCATGCAGGTCGCGATGCTCCTGGTGGGCGCCGTGCTCACCGAGACGACGTTCGAGTGGCGGGGGCTGGGCTTCCAGCTCTCGGAGTACCTGCAGGCGCGCGACTTCGTGGCCGTGCAGGGGATCGTCGTGCTGATGGCCGTGGTCGTGGCGGTGACGAACTTCCTCGTCGACATCATCGCGGCCCTGGTCGACCCGAGGGTGAGGTACTGATGAGCGCCGCTGGCTCTCCCGAGGCCCCTGAGGTCGTCCCCGTCGGCACCGAGGGCGTCGCCCCGGAGCACGTCGCCGGCCGGGGCGCCTGGTTCAAGAAGCTGCCCGTGGTGCACCAGGTGCGCCAGAGCGTCGGGCTCCAGCGCGGGATGCTGATCGCCGGCATCGTGCTGACGGCCGTGTTCGTGCTGGTCGCCGTGCTCGCGCCGCTGCTCGCCCCGTACGGGTGGTCGCAGCTGCGCGACCTCGACGGCGCGTTCGGCGCCCAGATGCCCCCGAGCGCCGAGCACTGGTTCGGCACCACGGTGGGCGGCTACGACGTGCTGTCCCGCGTGATCTGGGGCGCCCGCACGGCGCTGCTCGTCGTGCTGGTCGCGGTGCTGGCGTCGATCGTCGTCGGCGTGCTGCTCGGCCTCGTGTCGGGCTACTTCGGCGGCTGGCTCGACCGCGTGCTCGTGGTCGTCGCCGACGCCATCTACGCGTTCCCGTCCCTGCTGCTCGCGATCCTGCTCGCCATCGTCATCTCGGGCGGGCAGTCGAGCATGTGGGGCGGCATCTTCGCGGCCGCGCTGTCCATCACCGTGGTGTTCGTGCCGCAGTACTTCCGCGTGGTCCGCGCCGAGGTGGTGCGCATCAAGGCGGAGGCGTTCGTCGACTCCGCGCGCGTGCTCGGCACCGGGCACTGGCGCATCATGACGCGCCACGTGCTGCGCAACTCCACGCGCACGCTGCCGCTCATCGTCACGCTCAACGCGTCCGAGGCGATCCTCACGCTCGCCGGCCTCGGCTTCCTCGGCTTCGGCATCGAGCCGACGGCCGCGGCCGAGTGGGGCTACGACCTGCAGCGCGCCGTCGCGGACGTCACGTCGGGCATCTGGTGGACGGCCCTGTTCCCGGGCCTCGCCATCGTGCTCGCGGCGATGGGCATGACCCTCATGGGCGAGTCGCTCAACGACCTCGCCGACCCGCGCCTGCGCTCGCGCGCCCGCTCCGGGAAGGTGTCCGGCGCCGTGGAGGCCACGTCGGTGGAGTCCGCCGAGAAGGGAGACGACGCATGAACGCCGAAGCATCGAACAGCGCCGTCGCGTCGAACGGCGCCGTCGCGACGATCAGTGACCTCGCGGTCTCGTTCGCCACCGACGCCGGCCCGGTGCGGGCGGTCGACGGCGTGAGCCTCGACATCCAGGCGGGCGAGGTGCTCGCCGTCGTCGGCGAGTCGGGCTCGGGCAAGACCGTCACGGCCAAGACCATCCTCGGCCTGCTGCCGGAGACCGCCACCACGAGCGGCGCCGTCGTGCTCACCGGGCGCGACGGCGCGACGACCGACGTCGTCTCCGTCTCCGCGGCCGCGCTGCGCCAGGTGCGCGGGCGTGACGTGGCAATGGTGTTCCAGGAGCCGTCGAGCGTGCTCAACCCCGTGTACACGGTGGGGTGGCAGATCGCGGAGGGCATCCGGGCGCACGGCGACGTGTCGAAGAAGGAGGCGCGGCGCCGGGCGATCGAGGTGCTCGGCACGGTCGGCATCCCCGACGCCGAGCACCGCGTGGACCACTACCCGCACCAGTTCTCCGGCGGGCAGAAGCAGCGCATCGTCATCGCGATGGCGCTCGTGCTGGGGCCCAACCTCATCGTCGCCGACGAGCCGACGACGGCGCTCGACGTGACCGTGCAGGCCGAGATCCTCGACCTGCTGCGCCACCTGCGCGACGAGACGGGCACCGCCATCGTGCTCATCACGCACAACATGGGCGTGGTGGCCGACCTGGCCGACCGGGTCGCCGTGATGTACCAGGGCAAGGTCGTGGAGCAGGCGCCCGTGGGCGACCTGTTCGGCGACCCGCAGGCCGACTACACGAAGGCCCTGCTCCAGGCCGTGCCGCGCGTGGGGGAGGGCACCGTCCGCGCCGCCGCGCGCGCCGCCGCCCGGCCCGAGGGCTGGGAGTCCGCGGAGCCCGTGGTGCGCGCCGAGGGGCTCACGATCACCTACCCGGGCCGCTTCCGGCAGCCGGCGTTCACCGCGGTGGACGAGGTGTCGCTCGCGATCTGCCCCGGCGAGGTGCTGGGGCTGGTGGGCGAGTCGGGCTCCGGCAAGACGACCATCGCCCGCGCGATCGCCGGTCTCACGCCCGTGAGCGGCGGCTCGCTGCGGGTGCTCGGCACCGAGATGCGGGGCGCCAGGGGGCGTGACCTCAAGGCGATGCGCCCGCGGCTGGGGTTCGTCTTCCAGGACCCCGCCACGTCGTTCAACCCGCTGCTGACCGTCGCCGAGTGCGTGGCCGAGCCGCTGGTCGTGCACGGGCGGTACCGGAACCCGGAGGCCGCGCGAGGCCGCGTCGACGAGCTGCTCGAGGCGGTGCAGCTGCCCCGCAGCTACGGCGACCGCTTCCCGCACGAGCTGTCCGGCGGGCAGCGCCAGCGGGCGTCGTTGGCCCGCGGCCTGGCGCTCGACCCGGAGCTGCTCGTCGCCGACGAGCCGACGTCGGCCCTCGACGTGTCGGTGCAGGCTCGCGTGCTGGAGCTCTTCGCCGAGCTGCAGAAGGAGCTGGGCTTCGCGTGCCTGTTCGTGTCGCACGACCTGGCGGTCGTCGACCTCCTCGCGGACCGGATCGCGGTGCTCTACCGCGGGCAGCTGGTCGAGGAGGGCACAGGCGAGCAGGTGCTCGGCAGCCCGCGCGAGACCTACACGAAGCAGCTGCTGGCGTCCCTGCCGGTGCCCGACCCGGCGGTGCAGGCCGAGCACCGGGAAGGGCTCCGCGCGCTGCGCACCTCCGCGAGATAGAGAGCTCACCACCGCGAGATAGAGAGCCGGACCCGCGAGATAGAGAGGGCACGGACCGAGGCCGGCCTCGGTCCGTGCCCTCTCTATCTCGCGGGTCCGGCTCTCTATCTCGCGGGCTACAGCCCGAGCGCGGCCTTCCACGCCTCCGGCAGGAGGGCGTAGCCGACGAAGGCGACGACGTCGAGCAGGGTGTGCGCGACGACGAGCGGCAGCACGCGGTTCCGCCCCCACCGGCTGGTGTAGAACCACGAGAAGACGACGCCCATCACGACGTTGCCGAAGAACGGCCCGATGCCCTGGTACAGGTGGTAGGAGCCGCGCATCAGCGAGCTCCAGACGATGAACCAGACGCGTGACCAGCCGAGGTCGCGCGTGCGCTCGTGCAGGTACGCGACGGCGACGACCTCCTCGAGCAGCCCGTTCTGCAGGGCGGCGAGGATCAGCACGGGCACCGTCCACCAGTGCTCGTTGAGGGCGCTGGCCTGCACCTGGACCGTGATGCCGAGAAGCCGGCCGAGCGCGTAGAACGCCAGGCCCGGGATGCCGATGGCGGCCGCGAGCCCGAACCCCCACGCGACGTCGCGGCCGGGCCGGGCGCCGTCGAGCCCCCAGTCGAGGCCGATCCGCCGGCGCGTGCCGGTCCAGGTGGCCGAGGCCCGCCCGCTCAGCAGGTACAGCGCCAGGGCCACGGGCACGAGGGCGAACCCGATGCCGAGCACCTGGTACACGAGGTCCAGCAGCGAGCGCTCCGACTGGCTGGCGTTGAGCGTGGCGGACTGCTCGGCGAGCGGGGTGTCCGCGGTGAGCCGCGCGGCGATGTTGACCAGCGCGTACACGCCGCTCTGGCCCAGGCTGAGGCCGAGCACGATCCAGATCTCGGCGGTGGTGCGGTGCCGGGCGGACGGGGTCACCGCGGGTGCCACGGGGGCGAGGACGGCGGGCTGCTCGGCGGTCACGGGGCCAGCGTAGGCCGCGCGGCAGGGAAACCTCAGCGGCGGCCGCGGTGCAGGCCGAGCATGACGCCGACGCCGCGCCCACTGTTGTGGGTACGAAGACGGCGAGAATTCTGAGCGGAATTCTCGCCGTCTTCGTACCCACAACGATCGGGGGGGCAGGGGGTTGTGCCGGGGCGGTCGGCGTGCGATGCTCGACAAACAGGTTTGCCGCACAAAGTTCTCTGTGAGGAAGCGATGACCAGCACCCCCGACCGGCCCGGCGACGGCGACGACGCCGGGCTCGCCGCCGCCGACTCCCTGCGGCTCATCCGCGAGCAGCAGGACCGCGCCCGCGCCGCCCTGGAGCCCGACGGCCGGGCGATCTACGGCGCCTGGGCCGTCGCGTGGCTGGGCGGCTACCTCGTGCTGTGGTGGTCCGCGCAGGGGCGGGAGCAGCCGGAGCCGTGGGCGTACTGGGCCTACGCCGTCGCGCTCGCCGCCGCGGTCGTGGTCACGATGGTGACCACCATCAGCCGGACCGCGGGCACGCGCGGCGTCTCGGCCCGCGCGGGGGCCATGTACGGCTGGTCGTGGCTGCTCGGCTTCCTCACCCTCAGCGCGTTCCTCGGCGGGCTCGCCCGCGCCGGGGCGGAGGGCGAGGTCATGGGACTCGCCAGCAACGGCGGTGCGTGCCTCGTCGTCGGGCTCCTCTACCTGGGCGGGTCGGTCGCCTTCGGCGACCGCAACCTCTTCGTCCTCGGCGCCTGGATCCTGGTGGTCGCCGCGGCGGCAACGCTTGCCGGCCTTCCCCTCACCTACCTCGTGATGGCGTCCGCGGGCGGCGGCGGATTCCTCGTCATGGCTGTCGTGGAGCACCTGCGGCGCCTGCGCCGCCGTCGTGGGGCGGGCGAGGGGACCGGCCGTGGCTGACGCCCTCGACCCGGTCATCCACGCGCCCGCCCGGCTGCGCGTCGTCGCGACGCTCGCCGCGCTCGCCGCCGGCGACGAGCTGAGCTTCCCCAGGCTGCAGAAGCTGCTCGACATGACGGCGGGCAACCTGTCCACCCACCTCCGCAAGCTGGAGGACGCCGGCTACGTGCGCGTCACCAAGACCCACGAGGGCCGCACCCCCGCGACCTACCTCGCGCTCACCCCGCAGGGTCGGCGCGCGTTCGAGGACTACACCGAGGCCCTGACCGGCCTGCTGAGAGGAGCCGGAACATGACCAGGACCAGGCCCCCGGAGCGCGCCCCCGCCGTCGTCGCGGTGGACCGCGTCACCAGGCGCTTCGGCGACGTCGTCGCGCTCGACGACGTGAGCCTCGACATCGGCCCCGGCGAGCTCGTGGGCCTGCTCGGCCCGAACGGCGCCGGCAAGTCGACGCTGCTGTCGCTGGTGAGCGGCCAGCGCCGCCCCGACGCCGGAACGGTGCGGCTGCTGGGCGGCGACCCGCGCGACGCCGCCAGCCGCGCCGGCCTCGGCATCACCCCGCAGGAGACGGGGCTGCCCGCGACGCTGCGCGTGCGGGAGGTGGTCGACTTCGTCGGCGGGCACTTCGCCGACGCGGTGCCGACCGGCGAGCTGCTCGAGCAGTTCGGCCTCGCGGACCTGGCCCGGCGTCAGACGGGCGCCCTGTCCGGCGGGCAGAAGCGGCGGCTCGCCGTCGCGCTCTCCCTCGTGGGGCGGCCGCGCGTCGTACTGCTCGACGAGCCGACCACCGGCCTCGACGTCGGGGCGCGCCAGGCGCTGTGGGACGCGATCCGCGACTACCACGCGGGCGGCGGCACGGTGCTGCTGACCAGCCACTACCTCGAGGAGGTGCAGGCGCTGGCGCAGCGCGTCGTCGTCATCGACCGCGGCGTGGTGCGCGCCGACGACTCGCTCGCCGCGATCCTGCGCCGCGTCGGGCTGCGCCGGGTGGCCCTGCGCTCGGCGGCGGACCTCGCCGCGTGGCCGGGCGTCGTGCGTGCCGAGCGCCGCGAGGACGGCACCCAGGAGCTGTACACCGCGGACGCCGACGCCCTCGTGCGGGAGCTCGTGCGCGGCGACGTGGAGTTCGCCGACCTCCGGATCCGGGGCGCGAGCCTCGAGGAGGCGTTCGAGGAGATGGTGATGCAGGAGGTGGCCCGATGAGTGCGACGACGACCCCGGCCCGCGCGGCGGCGGGTGTGCCCGGCCCTCTGCGGCTGACGTGGCTGCACCTGCGCTACCAGTTCCTGGAGACGGTGCGCGTGCCGATCGCCGTGCTGGGCAACATGCTGTTCCCCGCGCTGGCGATGTTCTTCTTCGTCGTGCCGCAGAGCGACGTGGCCCAGAACCCGCTGTGGGCCACCATGTCGGTGGCGAGCCTCGGCCTGTTCGCCGTGTGCTCCGCCAGCCTGTTCACGTACGGGCTGGGCGTGGCGGAGGACCGGCAGCTCCCGTTCGACCCCTTCCTGCGCTCCCTGCCCGCCGGCCCCGGACCGCGGATGGTGGCGCGGATCGGCAACGGCGCGATCTTCGCGCTCTTCGGCCTGGTGCCGCTGATCCTCATCGGCTGGCTGTTCACCGCCGCGACGGTGACGTTCGGCCAGCTTCTGGCGGGGGTCGGCACGATCCTGCTGGTGTCCGTGCCGTTCGTGCTGCTCGGCATGGCCGTGGGCTACTCCCTGTCCGCGAAGGCCGCGCTGCCGGTGGTGCAGGTGGTGCTGTTCCCGCTGGCGTTCGCGGGCGGGCTGTTCCTGCCGCCGCAGGCGTTCCCGTCCTGGCTCGACGGGATCTCGCAGGCCACGCCCACGCGGGCGGGTCGCGACCTGCTCGTGCAGGCGCTCACGGGGGAGCCGGCGTACCCGACGGCCTGGCTGGTGCTGCTCGGCTGGACGGCGCTGTTCGCCGCCCTGGCCGTGGGCGCCTACCGCCGCGACGAGGGCCGCCGCTTCCGCTGACCCGGGCCCGCCCTCGAACGCTGGTCGATCCTGTCGAGACCCGAACGCTGGTTGAGCCTGTCGAAACCCGAACGCTGGTTGAGCCTGTCGAAACCCGGTACCGGGTCTCGACAGGCTCGACCGACGGGGTCAGGCGGCGCGGCGCAGCCGGAGCGAGTTGCCGACGACGATGACGGACGACGCGGCCATGGCCGCCCCGGCGATCATCGGGTTGAGCAGCCCGGCCGCCGCGAGCGGGATGGCCGCCACGTTGTAGGCGAACGCCCAGAACAGGTTCTGCTTGATCACCCGGAGGGTCCGCCGGGACAGGCGGACGGCGGCGGGCGCGGCCCGCAGGTCGCCGCGCACCAGCGTGATGTCGCTCGCCTCGATCGCGACGTCGGTGCCGGTGCCCATCGCGAGGCCGAGGTCGGCGGTGGCGAGAGCGGCGGCGTCGTTCACGCCGTCGCCGACCATCGCGACGACCCGGCCCTCGGACCGCAGCCGGGCCACGACCGCCGCCTTGTCCTGCGGCAGCACGCGGGCGATCACGTCCTCGTCCGCGATGCCGACCTCGCGGGCGGCCACGCGGGCCGCGCCCTCGCCGTCGCCGGTGAGGAGCACCGGCCGCAGCCCGAGCGCGCGCAGCTCGGCGACCGCCCGGGCGGACGTCGCCTTGACGGGGTCGCGCAGCACGACGACGCCCCGGGCGGCGCCGTCCCACGCGACGACGACGGCGCTCGCGCCGGTCGCCTCGGCGTCGGCGAAGGCGGCGGCGAGGTCGTCGGGGAACGCGACGCCCTGCCCGGCCAGCCACGACGGCTGCCCGACGAGCACCCGGCGCGCGTTGAGCCCGCCGTCGAGCCCGAGGCCGTGCGGTGCCGAGCCGAGCCCCGAGTGCGCGCGCCGCACCACGGCCTCGACCCCGCCGCCCGGCGTGGCGCGGAAGTCGAACGCCTGCAGCGCGCCGATGCCGACGCCGTCGGCCCCCGCCCGGGAGCTGTCAGAGCCAGGTGACGCCATACCCTCACGTGGCTCTGACAGCTCGCGGGCCGCGGCCGCGACGGCGTGCGCGATCGGGTGCTCGCTCAGGGCCTCGACCGCGCCTGCGTAGGCGAGCACCTCCCCTCCGCGCGGGTTGTCAGAGCCAGGTGCCGGCATACCCTCACGTGGCTCTGACAGGTCCCGGGCGACGACGTGCTCCACCCGCATGCGGCCCTCGGTGACGGTGCCGGTCTTGTCGAGCACCACGGTGTCGACGCGGCGCGTGGACTCCAGGATCTCCGGCCCCTTGATGAGGATGCCGAGCTGCGCGCCGCGGCCGGTACCGACCAGCAGCGCGGTGGGCGTCGCGAGACCGAGGGCGCACGGGCACGCGATGATCAGCACGGCCACGGCGGCGGTGAAGGCGAGCTGCACGTCCGCGCCGGCCAGCAGCCAGCCCACGAGCGTGAGCACCGACAGGCCCAGCACCACGGGCACGAAGACGGCGGAGATGCGGTCGGCGAGCCGCGCCACGGGCGCCTTGCCCGTCTGCGCCTGGGACACCAGGCGGCCGATCTGCGCGAGCGTCGTCTCCTCGCCCACGCGGGTGGCGCGCACCAGCAGGCTCCCCGACGTGTTGACGGTCGCGCCGGTCACGGCGTCCCCGGGGCCGACGTCGACCGGCACCGGCTCGCCCGTGAGCAGCGATGTGTCGACGGCGCTGGCGCCCTCGACCACCTCGCCGTCCGTGGCGACCTTCTCGCCCGGCCGCACGACGAACACGTCGCCGACGGCGAGGTCGCCCGCCGGCACGCGCTCGGTGACGCGGCCGCCGTCCGGCCCGACGGCGGGCGTGCCGTCGGCGTCGAGGCGCACGCGCTCGGCGTCCTTGGCGCCCAGCTCCAGCAGGGCGCGCAGGGCGTCGCCCGCGCGGCGCCGGGAGCGGTGCTCGGCGTACCGGCCGGCGAGGAGGAAGGTCGTGACGACGGCCGCGACCTCGAAGTACAGCTCGGGTGCGCCCTCGGCGGCGGACGGCACGAGCGACGGCTGCATCCGCATGCCGAGCTCGCCCGCGCCGCCGAGCGTGAGCGCCCACAGCGACCACAGCGTGGCCGCCGCGACGCCGAGGGAGACCAGCGTGTCCATCGTGGAGGCGCCGTGCCGCGCGGCGCGCACGGCCGCGGTGTGGAACGGCCACGCGCCCCACGTCACGACCGGCAGCGCCAGCGCGGCCACGATCCACTGCCAGCCCGTGAGCTGCAGCGCGGGGATCATCGACAGCGCCACCACCGGCACCGTGAGGATCGCGGACGCGACCAGCCGGCGGCGCAGGTCGTCGCCGCGCGCATCGCTGCCGGAGGTCGAGGCCTCGCTGGTTGAGCCTGTCGAGGCCTCGCTGGTTGAGCCTGTCGAAACCTCGCTGGTTGAGCCTGTCGAAACCTCGCTGGTTGAGCCTGTCGAAACCTCGCTGGTTGAGCCTGTCGAAACCCGGGTCTCGACAGGCTCGACCGGCGGGGAAGGGGCGACCGGCGGTGTGGTCTCGACAGGCTCGACCGACGGGGGTGGGGCGACGTCGCGCCGCGCGGTGACGCGGGCGCCGTAGCCGGCCTTCGCGACGGCCTCGACCAGCACGGCGTCGTCGACGGGCGCCGTGACCTCGACGTGGGCGCTCTCGAGCGGCAGGTTGACGGTGGCGGTGACGCCGTCCACGCGGTTGAGGCGCTTCTCGACGCGGGCCACGCACGAGGCGCAGGTCATGCCCTCGATGGCGAGGTCGATCGCGAGGACCGGGGCGGGCGGGGTACCGGCGACGCCCGGCTGGGGCGTCTCGGTGGGGGCGCTCATGGGTGACTCCCTGAGGTGCTGGGGCGGGGGTCGCCCGCGACGACCGGGGTGGCGGGGTCGCGGTGGGGGCGCCGGTCGGGTCGACGACGGCGCGGCGCGGAGGGCCTGGGTCGCGGGCGGGTGAGCGGCGCGACGGTTCGGCAGGCGGTCCGCGGGTGGTGGCTCGCCGACGCGGCGAGCGGTGGCGGCTCAGGCGCGCGGGGGCACGGCCAGGTCGTACGTCTTGTGGTCGCGCGCGGCGTGCTGGCCGCCGCAGCCGCAGGCGTCGTCGTGGGCGTGCTGGCGGGCGGGGGCCTGGGCGGCCTGCTGGGCGGCGAGCGCGTCCGCCTGGACGGCCACGGAGGCGACGTCGTACCCGGCCTCGTCGACGGCCTCGCGCAGCGCGGCCTCGTCGAGCGGGGCGTCGGAGAAGACGGCGACCTCGGAGGTGCCGCCCGCGTGCAGCGACACGGTGACGTCCTCGACGCCGGGCACGGCGGAGAGGTCCTTCGTCACGTGGGCCACGCAGTTGGCGCAGGTCATGCCGGTGACGCCCAGGGTGGTGACGGTGCTCATGCGTGCTCCTTCATCGGTGGGTGGATCAGCAACGGGGGGTCAGGACCGGACGAGCCGGCCGATCGCGTCGGCGGCCTCCTTGACCTTGGCGGCGCCCTCGGCCTCGGACGCGCGGGCGGCGTCGACGACGCAGTGCCCCAGGTGATCCTCGACGAGGCCGATGGAGACGGCCTGCAAGGCCTTGGTCACCGCGGACACCTGCGTGAGGATGTCGATGCAGTACACGTCCTCGTCGATCATGCGCGCGATGCCGCGCACCTGTCCCTCGATGCGGCGCATGCGCTTGAGGTACGCCTCCTTGTCGGAGGCGTAGCCGTGCGGCCCGTCATGCTGCGGGGTGGCGTCGTGCACGACGGCGTCGGTGGGTGCGGTCGTCTCGGTCATGGCTCCACCATACCCCTAGGGGGTAACGTGTCAACCTTCGAGAACGGGATCTGTCGCGCCATCTGGCCGGGTGACGCGACAGATCCCGTTCTCGAAGGGGGTCAGGAGATGCGGAACGGCGCCACCAGCAGGTCGTCACGACGGGAGCTGGGGCCCACGAGCAGCTCGAAGCCGCCCGGCTCGACGACGCGCTCCCCGGCGGCGTCGACGATCGTGCAGTCGGCGGCGGGCACCTCGACCTCGACGACGACGCTCTCGCCCGGCGCGAGCGGCACGCGCCGGAACGTCGTGAGCTCGCGGTCCGCCCAGGTGACGGAGGTGACCAGGTCGCTCACGTAGACCTGCACGGTCTCGATCGTCGGCCGGTCCCCGGTGTTGGTCACGGTGACACGGCCCCGCACGACGCCGTCGGGCGGGATGTCGGCGGCGTCCAGCTCCAGGTCGGAGTACTCGACGGTGGTGTACGAGAGGCCCTCGCCGAAGACGTACGGCGGGCGCTGCGTGAGGTCGGCGTACCGCGTGCCGTGCTGGCCGCGCACCTGGTGGTAGAACACGGGCTGCTGCCCGGCGTGCAGCGCGTACGAGATCGGCAGGCGGCCCGTCGGCTCGACGAGGCCGAGCAGCAGCTCCGCCACGGCCCGGCCGCCGAGCATGCCCGGGTTCGCGGCGTGCACCAGGGCGGCCGCGCGGCTCGCGGCCTCGGGCAGCACCAGCGGCTTGGACGCGACGAGCACGACGACGACCGGCGTGCCGGTCGCGACGAGCCGCTCCAGCAGCTCCACCTGCCCGCCCTGCAGCTCCAGCGTCGCGGTGGACTTCCCCTCGCCGGCCAGCGCGACCTCGTCGCCCAGCACGGCCACGACGACGTCGGCGGCGCGGGCCGCCTCCTCGGCCTCGGCCAGCAGCGCCGGGTCGGACGGCGCAGGCAGCGCCGCCTGCGGGCGCGGCTGGCCGTCGGGGAAGTGCGTGCCGTCGGGGTCGGGGCCCAGCTCCACGACGTTCGCCCCGCGGGCGTGCACGACCTCCCACGACGCGGGCGCGACGGCGCGGAAGCCGTCCAGCACCGTCTCGACCAGCTCGCGCGGGTGCCCGTCGCGGATCCAGCTCACCTGCCCCGACGCGCCCGCCCAGTCGCCGAGCTGCGCGTGCGGGTCGTCGGCGTTCGGCCCGACGACGGCGACGCGCAGCGCCTCGCCGGTCGAGCCCGTCGAAACCTCGCTGGTTGAGCCTGTCGAAACCCCGCTGGTTGAGCCTGTCGAAACCCGGGTCTCGACAGGCTCGACCTGCGGGTGGGTCTCGACCTGCGGGTGGGTCTCGACCGACGGCAGGAGCGGCAGCGTCCCGTCGTTCTCCAGCAGCACGAGCGAGGCGCGCGCGACGTCGAGGGCCAGATCGCGGTGTGCGGCGGAGCCGACGACGGCCTCGATGCGCTCGGCGACCGGCGCCCGCGGGTCCTCGAACAGCCCGAGGTCCACCTTGAGGCGCAGGATGCGCCGCACCGCGTCGTCGAGCCGCTGCTCGTCGATGCGCCCGTCGGCGACGGCCTCCTGGGCGCCCTCGAAGAACTTGGGCGTCGCCATGACGACGTCGTTCCCCGCGGCCACCGCGGCGGCCGACGCGTGCGCGTGGTCGGGGCTCACGTGCTGCTCCCACACCATGCGGCCCACGTTGTCCCAGTCGGTGACGAGGGTGCCGTCGAAGCCCCACTCGTCCTTGAGCACGCCCTGCAGCAGCCAGCGGCTGGTGGTGATGGGCACGCCGTCGATCGCCTGGTAGCCGATCATCACCGTGCGCACGCCCTCGCGGACCACGCGCTCGAACGGCGGCAGGAACCAGGAGCGCAGCTTGCGCGGCGTGAGGTCGGCCTCGGTCGCGTCGCGACCGCCCTGGGTCTCGGAGTAGCCGGCGAAGTGCTTCGCCGTGGCGAGCACCGCCGTCGGGTCGGTGAGGCCCTCGCCCTGGTAGCCGCGCACCATCGCGGCGCCCAGTTCCCCGATGAGGTACGGGTCCTCGCCGAACGTCTCGTTCACGCGGCCCCACCGCAGGTCGCGCGTCGCGCACAGCACGGGGGAGAAGGTCCAGTGCAGGCCGGTCGCGGAGGCCTCGACCGCCGTCGCGCGCGCCGCCCGCTCCACGAGGTCGAGGTCCCACGTCGCCGCCATCCCCAGCTGGCTGGGGAACACGGTCGCGCCGGGGAAGAACCCGTGGCCGTGGATGGCGTCGTCGGCCACCAGCAGCGGGATGCCGAGGCGCGTGCCGCGTGCCAGCTCGATCGCCTCGACCACCCGCTCCGGCGACGCGTGCAGGATCGACCCGGCCAGCCGGTGGCTCACGATGTCCTCGAGGTCGTCCATCGCGTTGAGCTGCAGCATCTGCCCCACCTTCTCGGGCAGCGTCATCCGGCTGAGCAGGTCCTCTACCCGCTCGGCGGGGGAGAGGGCGGGGTCGCGGTAGGGCAGGTCGGTCATGAGTACGAGTCCTTCGTCGGGAACAGGTGGCCGAGGTAGTCCCAGATCTCGCGAGGTAGTTCGAAAATCGCCGAGGTAGTTCGATCCTCGCCGAGGTAGTGGACCAGACCACTACCTCGCGGAGATGCGAACTACCTCGGCGACTTTCGCACTACCTCGCGGGGTCTCGAGCTACCTCGACGGGTCAGCGGACGGTGAGGCCGTTCGCCTGCGCGACGGAGCCGAGCCAGCCGAGCGACGGCTTCGGGCGGCGCTCGAACGTCTCGGAGTCGAACTCGATCAGCCCGAACGTGGGGCGGAAGCCGGAGGCCCACTCGTAGTTGTCGAGCAGGCTCCAGTGCAGGTAGCCCCGCACGTCGACGCCGTCGGTGATCGCCGAGTGCAGGCCGGCCAGCGCGCCCTCGGTGTAGTCGACGCGGCGCGCGTCGTCCTGCGTGGCCATGCCGTTCTCGGTGACGAAGACCGGCACGCCCTGCGTCTTCTCCCAGGCCGCGCGCACGCCGTGCTCGAGCGCGAGGGGGTAGAACTCCCAGCCCGTGAGAGTGGTCTCGACGCCCTCGGGCACCTGGCGAGGGCCGTCGGGGCCGATGATCGTGCGGGTGTAGGCCTGGACGCCCACCCAGTCGTCGCCGCGGGCGGCCTCGAGGTACCAGTCGTCGCGCTGGTGGCCGTACTCGTGCGCCACGTCCTCGCAGCCCGGCTCGGGCTGGAAGTCCTGCGTCGCGACGGTCCAGCCGGACTTGATGCCGCCCACGCCGGCGAGGATCTCGCGCGACCGGGTGTGGCACTCGAGAAGGGTGTCCGCGACCTGCAGGTCGGGGTCGGGCAGGCCGTAGGCCACGAGGTTCGCCGGGTCCTCACCGCCGGCGATCATCGCGGCGATGTTGGGCTCGTTGATGGTGCAGACGTAGTCGACGTCGTCGCCGAGGATCGGCAGGGCGAGCTCCGTGAAGCGGGCGAAGCGGTCGGCCGCCTTCGGGGAGCGCCACATGCCCTCGTCGGCGAACCAACGGGGCACCGTGAAGTGCATGAGCGTGACCATCGGGGTGATGCCGAGCTCGAGGCAGGTCTCCACCATGCGGCGGTAGTGCGCGATCTCGGCGCGCGAGACGAAGCCGTCCTCCGGCTCGATGCGCGCCCACTCGATGGAGAACCGGTAGGTGTCGAGCCCCGCGTCGCGCAGGAGCGTCATGTCTTCGCGGTAGCGGTGGTAGCTGTCGGCCGCGTCGCCGCTGGGCTCGACGATCGAGGTGCCGGCGGCGTGCTCGCGCGGCCACCAGTCGCTGTTGATGTTGTTGCCCTCGATCTGGTGGGCCGCGGTGGCGGCGCCCCAGCGGAAGCCCTCGGGGAAGTGCAGCACGGGTGGATCCTTACGTCGTCGGTGGTGCGGAGTGCGTGGGGTGCGAGCGGGTGGCTCAGCCGGTGGTCGCCGACCAGAAGCCGGCGAGCAGGTCGGCGGTCGCGGCGGGGTTCTCGACGTTGGGCAGGTGCCCGGCGTCGTCGATCACCCCGTAGCGGGCGCCGAGCCGCTCGGCCATGGCGCGCTGCCACGGCTGCGGCCACGCGGCGTCGTCGACGCCGTGCGCGACGAGCACCGGGAGGCCGGTGGCGGCGAGGTCGGGCGTGACGTCGCGGACGTCGGCGAGCACGTCGATGGCGCCCAGCAGGTTGTCCACGCTGGTGGCGATCGAGCGCTCCCGCACGAAGCGGGTGTCGGCGTCGAGGCCGGCCAGCGCCTGCGGGTCCGCGGCCACCCGCCGCGCGAGCGCGGGGTTGTCGAGGGTCCACAGGTCGACCAGGCCGGCGGCGCCGAGCAGGCGGTCGCGCTCGGCGTCCTTGCGCCCGGGCCAGCCGTGCGGGCCGGAGCACAGCATCGTGAGGCTGGCGAAGGCGCCGGGCGCGCGGACGACCGTGGCCGCCGCGACGGTTCCGCCGAAGCTGTGCCCCAGCAGGTGCAGGTCGCCGGGCTCGATGCCGGCCGCCGCGCTCACGACCGCGGCGACGTCCAGCGCGTCGCCCGTGAAGTCGTCGCGGCGGTAGGCGCCCACCCCGCGCGGGGCTGCCGAGTCGGCCTGGCCGCGCTGGGAGTACGTCCACGCCTCGACGCCGCGCGCGGCCAGCAGCGGCAGCAGCAGCCGGTGGTCCTCCCGCGACCCGGTGAACCCGGGCACGAGCAGGGCGACCGCGCGACGCTCCACGCCGTCCGGCACCGCCGACCGCAGCGCGGTGAGCGGGCCCACCGGCACGTCGAGCACGAGCGGCTCGACGTCGTCCGGCAGGGGCAGGCCGCCGAACGCCACGCCCGCCCGGACTGCTCCGCCGGTCGAGCCTGTCGAGACCATCTCGCTGGTTGAGCTCGTCGAAACCATCTCGCTGGTTGAGCTTGTCGAAACCATCTCGCTGGTTGAGCTTGTCGAAACCCGGTTCGTGGTCTCGACAGGCTCGACCGGCGGGGACGTGGTCTCGACAGGCTCGACCGGCGGGGACGTGGTCTCGACAGGCTCGACCGGCGGGGACGTGGTCTCGACAGGCTCGACCGGCGGGGACGTGGTCTCGACAGGCTCGACCGGCGGGGACGTGGTCTCGACAGGCTCGACCGGCGGGGACGTGGTCTCGACAGGCTCGACCGGCGGGGACGTGGTCTCGACAGGCTCGACCGACGAGGACATGGTCTCGACAGGCTCGACCGGCGGGGACGTGGTCTCGACGGGCTCGACCGGCGGGCGGGGCGTCACGACGCCGCCCCGTCGGCGAACCGCCGCGCGGGCTGCGGGACCGCGTCGAGCAGCTGGGTCGTGTAGGCGTCCTCGGGGAACCGCAGCACCTGCGCCGTGCCGCCGGACTCCACGACCTTGCCGTGGTGCAGCACCATGATCTGGTCGGTCACGACGCGCGCCGACAGCAGGTCGTGCGTGATGTACAGCAGGGAGACGCCGAGGTCGGCGCGCAGGTCCTCCAGCAGGCTGAGCACGCCGGCGCGCAGCGACACATCGAGCATCGAGACGGGCTCGTCCGCGATGAGCACCTGCGGGTTCGACGCCAGGGCGCGCGCGATGACGACGCGCTGGCGCTGCCCGCCCGAGAGCTGGTGCGGCAGCTTGGCCGCATACTGCTCGACGGGCGTGAGGCCCACGGTCTCCAGGAGCTGCAGCACGCGCTCGCGCGCGGCCTCGCCCTTGAGCCCGGTGAAGTTCTCCACCGGCCGGGTGAGCGTGTACTCCACGGTGTGCAGCGGGTTGAGCGCCGAGTACGGGTCCTGGAACACCATCTGGACGTCCGCGTGCAGCGTCCTGAGCCGGCGCCGGCGCAGCTTGTCGACCCGCAGCTCGCCGAACGTCACGGTGCCCGACGTCGGTCGCTCGACGCCCGTGATCATCTTCGCGATGGTCGACTTGCCGGAGCCGGACTGGCCGACCAGCGCCATCGCGGCGCCGGGCTCCAGCCGGAACGACACGTCGTCGACGGCGGTGACCGCCTTCTCGCCGCGGCGCGGCGGCGGGTACACCTTCGACACGTGGTCGACGACGATCGCGTCGTGCGCGGCCGCACGCTCGGGGCGCTCGGCGCGGGAGACGCCGTTGCCCGACGCCTTGCGCTCGAAGCCGGGCAGCTCGACGACCTCGGCCCGCGGGTCCGCGTAGTGGCTCAGCAGCATCTGCGTGTACGGGTGCGCGGGCGCCTCGAAGATCTGGCGCGAGGCGCCGTCCTCGACGATCTCGCCGTCGTGCATGACGACGACCCGCTCGGCGGACTCCAGCACCACGCCCAGGTCGTGCGAGATGAGCACGGCGGTGAAGCCCTCCGCGGCCTGCAGCTCGCGGATGGTGTCCATGACGGCGTGCTGCACGAGCACGTCGAGCGCCGTGGTGGGCTCGTCGAACACCATGAGCCGCGGCTCGAGCGACAGGGCGAGCGCGATGGACACGCGCTGCCGCATGCCGCCGGACAGCTCGCCCGGGAAGCGGTCGAGCACCGACGAGGGCAGCTGCACCTTGTCGAGCAGCTCGATCGCGCGCTGGCGCCGCCTGCCCTTCGGGACGTGGCCGTGCGCGGCGAAGACGTCGCCGAAGTGGTTCGCGATGCTGCGCACCGGGTTGAGCGCGTTCATGCCCGACTGGAGCACCATGGCGAACCCGCCGTGGCGCTGCACGCGCAGCTCCTCGGCGTCCAGGTGCGCGATGTCGGTGCCGTCGAACACGATGCGGCCGCCGGAGATGCGCGCCGGGGCCTTGGCGAGCCGGGTGACGGCGAAGCCGAGCGTCGACTTGCCGGACCCGGACTCGCCGACGAGGCCCACGAACTCGCCCTGGGCGAGGGAGAGGGTCGCGTTCTTGACGGCGTGCGTCGGCGCGGCCCCGCGGGGCTCGTAGACGACGGACAGGTCCTGGATCTCGAGCAGGCTCATCGGCCGGTCCCTTCCCGCAGGCGCGGGTTGGACAACCCGTCGACGCCGAAGTTCACGAGGGTCATGGAGGTCGCCAGCAGCGCGATGCACAGACCCGGGGCGAACAGCAGGATCCACTGGCCGGTGAGGATCGCCATCGAGTTCTGCGCCCAGAAGATCATCGAGCCCCAGCTCACGGTGGCCATGTCGCCCAGGCCGAGGAACGACAGGCCGGACTCGGCGAGCACCGCCGACGTCGCGGCGCCGAAGAACGACCCCGCGATCATCGAGGTCATGTTCGGCAGGATCTCGCGGAAGATGACGCGCGTGGAGCTCTCGCCGGAGAAGATCGCGGCCGTGACGAAGTCGCGCGAGCGCAGCGACTGCGTCTGCGAGCGCAGCACGCGCGCGCCCCACGCCCACCCGGTGATGACGACGACCAGGATGATCATCGGCAGGCCGCCGTTCTGCAGGTACGCCGCGATGATGATCATCAGCGGCAGGCCCGGCATCACGAGGAACAGGTTGACGAGGAAGTTCACGACGTCGTTGCCCCAGCCGCGCAGGTAGCCCCACGACAGCCCGATGGCGACGGCCACCAGCGTCGACAGGCCGCCGGCGACGAAGCCGACGAGCAGCGAGACGCGGGCGCCGTAGATCACCTGGGAGAGCACGTCCTCGCCGGCGCCGGTGGTGCCGAGCCAGTGCGCGGCGCTGCCGGGCTCGTTGCGGCCGAACGAGTCGTCGTGCGGGGAGTACGGGGCGAGCAGCGGGGCGAAGACCGCCATGACGACGAACAGCCCCAGCAGGACGAGGCCCACGCGGGCCTTCGGGTTGGCCCAGACGGTCGCGAACGCGCGGCCGAGCACCTGGCCGGTGCGGCCGAGGCGGGTGCGGGCCGGCCGGGACGGGCCGCGGGCGGCCTCGGGGGCCGGGCCGTCGGGGTCCGGGGTGACCGCGGGCGCCGTGGTGGTCGGTTCAGCAGTGGTGTCAGCCATCGGGGGTCACCGCCTCGTTCGGGGGTCGAGGACGCCGTACAGGATCTCCACCAGGAAGTTCGCGAGCAGCACGCTCACGGTGATCATGAGGAACAGCGCCTGCATGAGCGGGAAGTCCTGGTTGGTGACGGCGTTGAAGAGCAGGTAGCCGACGCCGGGGTAGGCGAACACCTGCTCCACGAGCAGGGAGCCGCCGACGACGCCGCCGAGCGCCATGCCGAAGCCGGTGAGGTTCGGCAGGATCGCGTTGCGGGCGGCGTAGCGGATCGCGACCGTGCGGCCGCGCAGGCCGTTGGCCTCGGCGAACGTCACGTAGTCGTCGCCGAGCGTGTTGATCATGGTGTTGCGCATGCCGAGGATCCAGCCGCCCAGCGACGTGATGAGGATCGTCGCTGCGGGCAGGGCCGCGTGGTACAGGACGTCGCCGAGGAAGTCCCACGACAGGTTCGGCACGGCGGTGGCCGAGTAGGCGCCCGAGGTGGGGAACCAGCCGAGCACGTAGCCGAGGAAGAAGACGATGAGCAGCGCGGTCCAGAAGTACGGGAACGCGGAGAGGAAGCTGCCCGTCACCGTGGGCAGGGAGTCCATCCAGGTGCCGCGCTTCCAGGCCGCCCCGATGCCGATGAGCGTGCCGAGCACGAACGCGATGACGGTCACGGCGCCGACCATGATGAGCGTCCAGGGCAGGGCGCCGGCGACGAGCTCCGAGACCTGCTGGGGGAAGAAGGTGTACGACACCCCGAAGTCGAGGTGGATGACGTTGTTCAGGTACGTGACGTACTGGTCCCAGATGCTGCCGCCGGGCACGCCGAGCTGGGCCTCGATCGCCGCCTGCACCGACGGCGTCACGGGGCCGTTCTGGGAGAGCTTGGCGATGGCCGCGTCAGCGGGCGAACCGGGCATGAGGCGCGGGATGACGAAGTTCAACGTCACCGCCGCCCACAGCGTGAGGACCAGCAGGCCGAGCTTGCGGAGCGCGTAGCGCAACGGAGCCTCCGGGTCGGGTCGTGCTGGTTGAGCTTGTCGAACTCGCTGGTTGAGCCTGTCGAAACCTGGTTTCGACAGGCTCAACCAGCGGGCCGGCTCGACCGGCGAGGGGAAGGTCAGCCCTGGGCGGGCTTGAGGTGCGTGAGGATCAGCAGCGGGGTGGAGTCCCAGGTCTTCGGGGAGGCGTAGGGGTCGTCCGCGCTGGGCCAGCCGGTGAAGTTCTTGTTCGAGAACAGGCCCCACGAGCCGCCGTAGAACAGGGCGATCATCGGCAGCTGCTCGTACGTGATCTGCTCGAGCCGGTGCGTGATCTCGGTCTTCTTCGCCTCGTCGGTGGTGACCTTGAGCTCGGCGAGCAGGTCGTCCGCCTCCGAGGACTCGAACCGGCCGAAGTTGCCGGCCGCCGTCTTGCCGACGGGCAGCCGGAACTCGGAGCCCATGAGGCCGTTGTAGTCCTGGAACGGCTGCCCGGTGCCGCCCACGGTGCCCATGATCATGTCGAAGTCGCCCGTGCGGAGCTCCTTCTGGTACGCGGCGGCCTGCGGCTGCACCACGGTGACGTCGATGCCGATCGCGGTGAGCTGGCTCTTGACCTGCTCCACGCCCTGCAGCCAGTCGGACCAGCCGTTCGGGGTGGTGATCGTGATCTTCAGCGGCTTGCCGGACGAGTCGACGAGCGCGTCGCCCTTCTTCGTGTACCCGGCCTTCTCGAAGGAGGCGAGGGCGGCGTCGGTGTCCTGGTCGATGTAGCCCTGGTTCGGGATCGACGTGTCGAGGATCGACTCCTGGTTGGGCAGCATGAGGCCGGTCTGGCTGGCGCGGTCGACGTAACCCTGCTCGGCCTTGTCCGCGATGACCTGCTTGTCGAGGGCCTGGGCGATGCCGGTGCGGAAGTTGACGTCGTCGTACGGCGCCTTCGTCATGTTCGGGATGAGCGAGATGGCCGCGCCCGCCGGGAACCAGTACGTGTTGTTCTCGGGGTCGGCCTTGACCCAGGTGTCGTCGACGTCGCTCATGAACGCGTACGCCCAGTCGTAGCCGTTCTTGACGATGTCCAGCTCGGAGTTGGCGGCGGGCTGCACGAGCTCCTCGACGGCCACCTTGTCCGCCTGCCAGTACTTCTCGTTCTTCGTGAGCGTGTACTGGTTCGGCGTGAACTCGCCGAGCGTGTAGGGGCCGGACCCGACGGGCTCCTCGTTGGTGAAGGTGACCGGGTCCTTGACGTCCTTCCAGATGTGCTCGGGGACGATGAGCTGCTGCGCCAGGATCTGCGCGGCGGGCACGTCGTCGGCCTGGAGGTGCGCGACGACGGTCTTGCCGTCCACCTCGACCGACTTCAGGTGCGACCAGGCGCCCTTGAGGTCCATCTCGGGGTGCTTCTTGATGAGGTCGAAGGAGAACTTCACGTCCTCGGCGGTCAGGGGCTCGCCGTCCGACCAGGTGACGCCGTCACGGATGGTGAAGACGACCGTCTTCGGGTCGGGCTGCTCGTACCCCGTGGCGAGCCAGGGGGTCTCCTCGCCGCTCATCTCGTTGATGATGACCAGCGGCTCGTACATGTACGTCGTCGTGTTGCGCTTGCCCGACGAGTACGGGTTGAAGTTCCGGTCGAACGTCGGCGACCCGTTGTCCGCCGCGATGAGCATCGACGTCGCGCCGCCGGTGGCGCCGTCGTCGCCCTTGTTCTGCACCGGTGCCGAGCAGGCCGCCGTGGCCAGCACCGCGACGGTGGCCGCGATGGCGGCCAGTCGCCGCCCTGAGCGCGCTGTGCGCGTCATGGACATCCACTCCTCTTCGTCGAGGCCTCTCCAGCGAGGGCCCGCGCACACCCGGTCAGCGTGCGCCGTCCCGGGGAGTGTATGCGCATACATTTCACAGCGCCAAACCGTCGGGCGAAGCCGCATGTGAGAGCCCCGGGCGCGGCCTCAGAGGCAGCCGCAGCTCTCGCGCAGGAGCACGCGCACCGGCAGGTTCACGGTGGCCGGTGGCGCCGACCGGTCGACCAGCCGGGAGCGCAGCAGCTCGACGGCCGCGCGGCCGAGCTCGACCATCGGCTGGCTCACGGTGGTCAGGCGGGGCATCGACGCCTGCGTGGCGTCGATGCCGTCGAACCCGGTCAGGACGACGTCGCCCGGCACGTCGATCCCCGCCTCCGTGAGCACGTCGAGGAACCCGAGGGCGGTCTGGTCGTTGGAGCACACCAGCGCGCGGGGGAGCGCCCGGCCGGTCTCGTCGCCCGGGCCCCGGCCGGTGACGTGGTCCGCGAGCATCCGGGCCGCGAGGTCGCGCGCGCCGGCCCGCGTGAAGTCGCTGCGCGCCGCCGGCTCGTCGGGCACCTCCATGCCCGCGGCGGCGAGCGCGTCGCGGAAGCCCTGGAAGCGCTCGTGCGCGTCGGGGGAGTCGAACGGGCCGCCCACGAACGCCAGGTCGCGGATGCCGTGGTCGGCGACCAGGTGGTCCACCAGGGCGCGCGTGCCCGCGCGGTTGTCCACCGAGATGTGGTCGTAGGCGTCGTCCTGCGGGGGCCCGGCCATGACGACGACGGGCACGCGCCGCGCGATGTGCGCGAGGAGGTCGTCGGGCACCGACTTCGAGAGCACCGCGAGGCCGTCCACCCGGCCGGCGAGCTCGTTGACCGCCTGGGCGCGGCGCAGGCCGCGGGCCACGCCGATCATCACCGCGTGGCCCGTGCGCCACGCCTCCAGCTCGGCGCCGCGCATCACCTCGCCGAGGTACAGGTTGCTCCAGCGCGCCGTGACCGGGCCGCCGGCGTCGTGCACCACCTCGACGGCCTCGCCCACCCGGACCGGGTCGGGCAGGTCGGCGATCTCGTCGATGCCGTCGACGTCGGGAAAGCACAGGCCCAGCACGCCCGTCGAGCGCGCCGCCAGGCCGCGGGCCGCGCCGGAGGGCACGTACCCCAGCTCGCGGATCGCCTCGTGCACCACCGTGCGGGTGCGCTCGCGCACGTCGTCGGGCCGCCGCAGCACCCGCGAGACCGTCGCGATCGACACCCCCGCGCGCTGCGCGACGTCGTACACCGTGGGGGCCTTCGCCACCAGAACTCCTTGACCACGTGCGTCGCCCGCACGGCCGTGCGAGCGGTCCCACGATAGTGACTGCGCATACATCCCGGCATCGCGGCTGGTCGCGCCGGCGCCACCGCGGCCGTCCGGTGGCCTTCGAGCACGCGATCCGTCGCGTCATCCGGAGGGATGGCGCGACGGATCGCGTGCTCGAAGGCGACGCTCGGCCCGGGCGCACGTGGAGGCATCGGCCACAGCGCAGAGGGGTCCGGTGGGCGGCCTGTGAAATACGCGCAGGACCGCCCAAACCCCCGGGTGCCGCCGCATACGCTCCTGACGGCCCGCAGAGCGGGCCGTCCACGAGAGCAGGGAAGCACAATGAAGCGCAAGATCGTGGCATCGCTCGTCGGTGCCGTCGTCGCCGTGGGCGCCGTCGCGGGTCCGGCCGCGGCAGGCACCGGGTCGACCTCCGACAACAGCTATGACGGCACGTCGTCGGCCAGGATGACGGTCACGACGCCCACCTACGTGACCATCAACCGCGCCGGGTACACCAAGGTCCCGGTGACGGCGAAGCTGTCGTTCTCCGGCCCCGGGAAGTTCACCGGCTGGTGGGGGAACGCGGGCAGCGCGACCGCGGAGTCCATCAACGGCCCGTGGCAGTGGGAGTACTCGGACTTCACGAACTCCGTCTCGACGACGAAGAAGACGACGATCACCTTCCGCAAGTACGACCACCTGGTGCCGCAGCGGCTCGCCGTCGGGGCCGACCTGGCACCCACCTTCGGCGGGAACGACTACTACGTCAGCAAGGACCATCTGACGACCGTCTACCTGCGCAACAAGCGCGCCGTCACGGGCACCGACGCCTACCGCGCCAAGGGCTCCCGCGCGTACGTCCAGGTGCGCGGCACGGTCAAGGAGAACGTCTGGAAGAGCTCGTACTCGGACTCCGGCACGTGGAAGGGCACGAAGGGCGTCCGCGTCGCGATCCGCTTCAACCCGACGGGTCCCGCCGGGTGGCGCACGGTCAAGCACGTCACGACCGGAACGGGCGGCAAGGTCGTCTCGCGGGTGAAGAGCGCGAAGGCCGGCACCTACGAGATCGCGGTGCCCGCGACGACGACGAGGACCGCGGCCAGCGGCAGGGACGGCGTCGCCAAGCGCTGACCGACTGCACCCTTCGAGCACGTGATCCGTCGCGCCATCACCCCGGATGACGCGACGGATCGCGTGCTCGAAGGGTGCGCGGGTCAGACGGTCGCCGCGGCGGCCGCCCTCGCGCCGGCGGGCAGGGCCTCGAGGATGCGGTTCACGGCGGCGTCGTCGTGCGCGGCGGAGACGAACCAGGCCTCGAAGACCGACGGCGGCAGGTTCACGCCCGCGTCGAGCAGCGCGTGGAACAGCGCCCGGTACCGGAACACCTCCTGGGCCTGCGCCTGGGCGTAGTCGCGCACCCCGGCCGCGGCCGCGAGCGGGCCGAAGAAGACGGAGAACAGCGAGCCCGCGCGCTGCACGCGGTGCTCCACGCCCTCGGCCGACAGGGCGTCGCCGAGCGCCGTGGCCAGGGCGTCCGCGACGGCGTCCACCCGCGCGTACACGGCGTCGTCGGCGAGGCGCAGGGTCGTGAGGCCGGCCGCCACGGCCACCGGGTTCCCGGACAGCGTGCCCGCCTGGTAGACGGGTCCGGTCGGGGCGAGCTGGTCCATGATCGCCGCGGGCCCGCCGAGGCCGGCCACCGGCATCCCGCCGCCCACGACCTTGCCGAACGTCAGCAGGTCGGGGGCGTACCCCTCGCCGCCGGCGGCCTTGATCGCCGCGTTCTCCAGGCCCCACCAGCCCGACGGGCCCACGCGGAAGCCGGTGAGCACCTCGTCCATGACGAACAGGGCCCCGTGCTCGCGGGTGACGCGGCGCAACCCCTCGTTGAAGCCCTCGGCGGGCGGCACCACGCCCATGTTCGCGGGGCAGGCCTCGGTGATCACTGCGGCGATGCGCGAGCCGTGCTGCGCGAACGCCTCCTCCACGGCGGAGAGGTCGTTGTACGGCAGCACCAGCGTCTCCGCGGCCGACGCCTCCGTGACGCCTGCCGTGCCCGGCATGGCGAGCGTCGCGACGCCCGAGCCCGCCTCGGCGAGCAGGGCGTCCACGTGGCCGTGGTAGCAGCCGGCGAACTTCACGACCAGCGGCCGCCCGGTCACGCCGCGCGCGAGCCGGATCGCCGTCATCGTCGCCTCGGTGCCCGTGGACACGAGCCGCACGCGCTCGGCGACGGGCACCCGTCGGCGGATCTCCTCCGCGAGCTCCACCTCGGCCACCGTGGGGGCGCCGAACGAGAGTCCGCGCGCGGCGGCGTCCTGCACGGCCGCGACCACCTCGGGGTGCGCGTGCCCCAGCAGGGCCGGGCCCCACGAGCACACGAGGTCCACGTACTCGCGCCCCGCGACGTCCGTGACGTAGGGGCCGCGGGCGCTCGCGAGGAACCGCGGGTCGCCGCCCACCGAGCCGTACGCGCGCACGGGCGAGTTCACGCCCCCGGGGATCGCGGCCTGGGCGCGCAGGAACGCGGCGTGGTTGTCGAGGGTCGTTCCGGTCACTTGATCCACTCCGCGATCTCGTTGGCCCAGTAGGTGAGGACGATGTCGGCGCCGGCACGCTTGATGGCGGTCACCGACTCGAGCACGGCGCCCTCGCGGTCGATCCAGCCGTGCGCCGCGGCCGCCTCGATCATCGCGTACTCGCCGCTGACCTGGTATGCCGCGACCGGCACGTCGGAGCGGTCCGCGACGCCGCGCAGCACGTCCAGCGACGTGCCGGCCGGCTTCACCATGACCATGTCCGCGCCCTCGGCCAGGTCGAGGTCGGCCTCGCGCAGGCCCTCGCGGGAGTTCGCCGCGTCCATCTGGTAGGTGCGGCGGTCGCCCTGGAGGGCGCTGTCGACGGCCTCCCGGAAGGGGCCGTAGAACGCGCTGGCGTACTTGGCGCTGTACGCGAGGATGCTCACCTGCGCGAAGCCGGCGTCGTCGAGCGCGTCGCGGATGACGGCGACCTGGCCGTCCATCATCCCGGACGGCGCCACCACCTCGGCGCCCGCCCGCGCCTGCGCGACGGCCATCGACGCGTACCGGTCGAGCGTCGCGTCGTTGTCCACCGCGCCGTCGGCGGTGAGCACCCCGCAGTGGCCGTGGTCGGTGAACTCGTCCAGGCACGTGTCGGCCATGACGACCGGGCCGGGGCGGCCCGTCTCGGCCTCGACCGCCGCGACGGCCTCGCGCGCGAGGCGGATGCCGCGCTGCAGGACGCCGTCCGGGTCGTCGCCGGCGGAGCCGGTCGCGTCGCGCTCGGCGGGGATGCCGAACAGCATCACGCCGCCCAGGCCCGCGCGCGCCGCCTCGGCGACCGCGTCGCGCAGGGAGGCCTCGGTGTGCTGCACCTGGCCCGGCATCGACGTGATCGGCGCGGGCTCGTCGAGGCCCTCCTTGACGAACAGCGGCAGCACGAGGTCCGCCGGGTGCAGGCGGGTCTCGGCGGCCAGCCGCCGCATGCGCGGCGTGGTGCGCAGGCGGCGCGGCCGGTACACGATGCCGGACGTGGTGCCCGAGGTGCTCACGGGTGCTCCTTCGTGGAGGTGGGGGCGGTCGCCGTCGGGTCGGCGGCGACGCTGTCGAACGCGGGGTCGAACGCGGGGTCGGACGGCGGGTCGAGGATGCCGTCGAGGGCGGTGCCGACGGCGGCGGCGAGCGCGTCGTCGGTGGGGCGCGCGGCCACCGCGGCGACGCGCAGCCCCGCGTCGCGCGCGGCCTCGGCGGACGGGGCCCCGATGGCGACGACGGGGGTGGCGGTGCCGGCCTGCGCGGCGATCTCGCGCGCGACGGAGCCGGACGCGACGACGACCAGGTCGAACCCGCCGGCCCGGGCGCGGTCCGCGACGTCGGCGGGCAGGTCGTGGCGCACCGTGCGGTACGCGGTCACGACGTGCGGCTCCCAGCCGCGCGCGCGCAGCCCGTGCTCGAGCGTCGGGCGGGCGAGGTCGCCGAGGGGGAGCAGGACGCGCGGCGCGGCGGTCGTGGGGTCGCCGCGGTCGGGGTCGTCCGGGGCGGGGAACGTCGCGACCAGCCCGGCGGCGGAGGCGTCGGCGGGCGGCACGAGGTCGGTCGTGAGGCCGGCGTCGCCGAGGGCCCGGGACGTCGCGGGCCCGACGGCGGCCCAGCGGCAGGGCGCGGCGGCGAGGTCGTCGCCGGTGCGCGCGGCCGCGGCGACGAGGGCGGCGACGGCGTTGACGCTGGTCACGACCGTCCACGCGTACGCGCCGCGGACGAGGGCGCGGGCGGCGTCGTCGAGCGGGGCGACGTCGTCCGCCGGGGCGCGCTCGATCACCGGCGCGACGACGACGTCGTGCCCGGCCTCGCGCAGCCGCGCCGCGAGCCCGGCCGCGCGCTCCGGCGCCCGGGCCAGCAGCACCGACCGCGGCGCGGCGCGGTCGGCGCCGCGCGCCGGGGTGTGTCCCGCCGCGCGGTCCGCGGGGGTGCTCGTCGTCCCGCGGGTCACGAGCCCTCCGGGTCGTCGGTGCCGGTGGGGACGCGCAGCGGCGCGACGTCGGCGCGCGTCGCGACGTCCTCCGGCGCGGGGGCCCGGTCGCCGCCGACCAGCGGAGCGAGGCGGGCCGCGCCGTCGGCGAGCAGCGCGTCGGCCACCCGGCTGCCCAGGGCCGTCGCGGCGTCGTCCTGCGAGGTCGCCCCGGTGTCCGCGGCCAGGGGCGTCGACGCGCTGTGTGTGAGCTGCTCGGTGCCGTCCACCCGGGCGACGACCGCGGTGAGCTGCAGCTCGCCGGCCTCGACCCGGGCGTGCGCGCCGACGGGCGCGGCGCACCCGGCCTCGAGGCGTGCGAGCACCCCGCGCTCGGCCAGCACGGCGAGGCGCGTGGGGCGGTGGTCGAGCGCGGCGAACGCCTCGCCGAGCGCGGAGCCGGCGGCGAGGTCGCCGGTGCGCGCCTCGACGGCGAGCGCGCCCTGCCCGGGGGCCGGAGCGACGACGACGGGGTCGAGCAGCTGCGACACCACCTCGGTGCGGCCCAGGCGGGACAGCCCCGCGAACGCGAGGACGACGGCGTCCAGGTCGGCGTCGGGGCCGAGGGCGCGCGCCAGGCGCGTCTCGACGTTGCCGCGGATGTCCACCATCTCGACGTCGGGGCGCGCGGCCTGCACCAGCGCGGCCCGGCGCGGCGACCCGGTGCCGACGCGGGCGCCGCGGGGCAGGGTGTCGAGGGTCAGCCCGTCGCGGGCGCACAGCGCGTCGCGCGGGTCCTCGCGCTCGGGGGTGACCACGGTGAGCTCCGCCGGCTGCGCCGTGGGCAGGTCCTTGAGCGAGTGCACCGCGACGTCGCACCGGCCGTCGAGCAGCGCCTCCCGGAGCGCCGTGACGAACACGCCCGTCCCGCCGAGCGAGGCGAGGGAGCCCGTCTTCACATCGCCCTCGGTCCGCACGCGCACCAGCTCGACCGGCCGGCCGAGCAGCTCCTCCAGCCGACGGGCCACCATCCCGGACTGCGTCGTGGCGAGGGCGCTCCCGCGGGTACCGAGTCGCAGCGGGGCGGGGGCGGTCTGGGGGGTGCTCACCCGTCCAGTGTCGCGCAGCGGCGCGGCCCGTGGGCAACCCCGAGCAGGCCGGGAGGCCGATCTCACACCGTTCCCCGCGACGTCCTGACACCGGGTCACGACAGGGCGTCACCACCCGCCGAGGTAGTCCGGATCTCCGCGAGGTAGTCCGAGTTCTGCCGAGGTAGTCCAGCTCCCGCCGAGGTAGTGGACTGGACCACTACCTCGCGGGGATTCGAACTACCTCGCGGGGACTCGGACTACCTCGCGGGGACTCGGACTACCTCGCGGTCAGAGGGCGTCGACGGCGGCCTGCGCGTGCGCGACGATCGAGGCGAGACCGGTGCCGGCCACCCACCCCCCGGTGACGGCCAGCCCCGGCGTGTGCCCGACGGCGGCGGTGAACGCCGCGACGTCCGCACGGTAGGCGGGCGTGGGCGGGGGGAGCGAGCCGTCCCAGCGCTGCAGCAGGTGGTCGCGCACGCGGTCGGTGAGGTCGACGCCGAGCAGCGCCGACGCGTCGCGGGCGGCCTCGTCCGCGCTCGGCGGCTCGGTCGAGGTGCCGACCCGCCCGTAGGACAGCCGCACCACGTGCACGCCCGGCCCGACGACGGCGCGCACGCGGTCGGCCAGCCACGGCCACTTCGCGGTCGCGTGCGTGAGCGCCTTGGCGCGGACGCCGGACGCGGCGCCCTCGTCGTCGGGCGCGACGAGGAGGCCGGAGCCGCGCGGGGCGTCGTCGAGCTCGGGGGCGTCGAGCAGGAGGGTCGCGAGCCAGATGTCGGCGCCGGCCTCGGGCGTCGGCACGACCGGGCCGCCGTCCCCGTCGTCGAGGGGCGCGACCCACGGGGCGAGCAGCGGCGCGACCTGCGGCGTCGTCACGACCAGTCGCGGCGCGCGCACGGCGTCGCCCGCCGTCGTGGTCACCTGCCAGTCCGCGCCCCGGCTCGTCCCGAGGCGCTCGACGCCGTCGACCCGCTGCCCCACGCGCACGGCGGCGTGGATCGGCCCGGTCGCGTCGGTGCGCGGCGAGTCGGCGAACTCCTCGGCGCTCGCGGCGATCTCGCCGGTGAGGGCCTCGACGAGGGCGTGGATGCCGCCGTCGATGCCGCGCACGGCCGAGCCGGCGGGGGCGGCCGCCCGCAGCGCCCCGACGGCGAGGGACAGCGAGCCCGTGCGCGCGAAGGCCTCGAGCAGGCCCGGGGCGACGGCGGCGACGTCGAGGCGGTCCAGCGGCGCGGAGTGCACGCCGGTCGCGACGGGGGCCACGAGCCGGTCGGCCACGCGCCGCCCGAGGCGGGACCGCACCAGCGCCCCGAGGTCGGACGGGTCCGCGACGAACCGCGGCAGCACCCGGTCCAGGGCCGCCCGCGCGACGCCGGGCCAGCCGATCGCGCGACGCACGTCGGGAGCCCACGGCACGGACGGGATGCCGAGCACGCCCGCCTTCGGCAGGGGGAACGCGCGACCCGCCGCGTACCCCCAGGCCGACAGGGGTGCCGGGCTCACGACGCCCAGGCCCAGCTCGTCCGCCAGGTCCGTCACCGCGGTGCCGCGCGCGGCGAACGACTCGGCGCCGAGGTCGAGCCGCACGGGCAGCGACCCGAAGGCGCCGCCGCGCACGGGGCCGCCCACGCGGTCGGACGCCTCGAGGAGCACGACCTGCAGCCCGCGCCGCACCAGCGTGCGCGCCGCGACGAGCCCGCCGATCCCGCCGCCCACGACCACCGCGTCGACGTGCTCGGGCGGCCGGGCGGGCCGACCGGAGGTCGCGTCGGGGGCGCCGAGCGGCGGGAGCGGCGTCACAGCGAGTGGACCAGCTCGACGACGCGCGTCAGCACGGTCGGGTCGGTGTCGGGCGGCACGCCGTGGCCGAGGTTCACGACGTGCCCCGGGGCCGCGGCGCCGCGGGCGACGACGTCGCGCACGTGCGCCTCGAGCACCGGCCAGGGGGCGCCGAGCAGGGCGGGGTCGATGTTGCCCTGCACGGGCACGGCGCCGCGGGGGTGGTCGGCCAGCAGGGCCGCGGCCTCGTCCAGCGGGGTGCGGTAGTCGACGCCGACGGCGGGATGCGTGATGCCGGCGGCGTCCAGCACGTCGCGCAGGGCGGGCAGCAGGTGGCCGGTGCCGGTGCCGAAATGGATGGCCGGGAGGCCGCCGTCGGGCGTGCGCAGGTCGGCGACGTGCGCCAGCGCGGAGGTGGACGACGGCGCGACGTGGGCGGTGTAGTCGGCCAGCGACAGGGAGCCCGCCCACGAGTCGAAGAGCTGCACGGCGGACGCGCCGGCGAGCACCTGCGCCCGCAGGAACCGCCCGGTGAGCTCCGCGGTCCAGGCGGTGAGCCGCGCCCACGTCTGAGGGTCGGCGTGCATCAGGGTGCGGGCGGCGAGGTGGTCGCGCGACGGGCGGCCCTCGACCAGGTAGGCGGCGAGCGTGAAGGGCGCGCCGCCGAAGCCGAGCAGCGGGACGTCGCCGAGCTCGGCCACGGTGAGCCGCACGGCCTCGGCGATCGGCGCCAGCGCGGCGTCGTCGAGGGTGCTCGAGGTGAGCCGGGCGACGTCCTCGGCCGTGCGGTACGGCTGGTCCATCACGGGCCCGACGCCGGGCTTGATGTCCACGTCCACGCCGGCGAGCCGCAGCGGCACGACGATGTCGCTGAAGAAGACGGCGGCGTCCACGTGGTGGCGGCGCACGGGCTGGAGGGTGATTTCCGACGCGAGCGGTGGCCGGAGGCAGGAGTCGAGCATCCCTACCCCCTGACGGACCTCGCGGTACTCGGGCAGCGACCTGCCGGCCTGCCGCATGAACCACACGGGGGTCACGTCCGGTCGGCCGCCCCGCAGGGCCTGCACCAGGGGGGAGCGCGTCGTCCGGCCGTCGACCAGCGGGTGGTCGGCGGGAAGCGGGACTGGCTCGTGGACCGGCTCGGCCGGCATCGTGGGGGATGTCACGGTCCATGATTCTGCCCCTCCTCGTCCACCCTCTTAAAGTGGGAGCACTGTGGTACTCCTCTCCCTCACCGCCTCGCACCGCGAGCTGGACCTGGACGCCCTCGAGCGGCTGTCCACCGGCTCGGGCTCCGTCGGCCGTGCCGTCGTGGGGTCGTGCGGGCCCGTGCAGGGCTCGGTCGTCATCTCCACCTGCAACCGTTTCGAGCTCTACCTGGACGTCGACGCGCCCTTGCAGGGCGACGCCGTCCGGCACGCCACCGGGCACGTGGCCGCGCTCGTCGCGCAGAGCTCGGGGGTCACGCGGGACGTCGCGGCCGACTCGTTCACCGTCCGCACCGGGCCGGAGGTGACCGAGCACCTCTTCACCGTCGCCGCCGGCCTGGACTCGATGGTCGTGGGGGAGCGGGAGATCGCCGGGCAGGTGAAGCGCGCCCTCGCGGAGGCGCGCGCCGACGGCACCACCTCCAAGACGCTCGAGCTGCTGTTCCAGACGGCGTCGCGCACCTCGAAGCGGGTGGGCACGCAGACCGCGCTCGGCGCCGCCGGCCGGTCGGTCGTGGCGCTCGGCCTGGACCTCGCGGGTCGTGACCTGCTGCCGGGCCGTGCCCCCGAGCCCGACGGGTCGTGGCGGGACGTGCGCGTGGTGCTCATCGGGACCGGCTCGTACGCGGGGGCGTCGGTGGCGGCCCTGCGCGCCCGGGGCTGCGACGACGTGCGGGTGTACTCGCGCTCCGGCCGCGCCGGGATGTTCGCCGAGGGGCACGGCGTCGAGGCCGTGGACGACCTGGTGGAGGCGCTCGCGGACGCCGACCTCGTGGTGTCCTGCTCGGGCGCCCGGGGCCGCCGGCCCGCCGACGCCCTCGCGGACGGCGCCGAGGCCTCGCTGGAGTACGTGCTGGACGCCGCCGCGGTGGTGCGGTCCCGCGAGCGCGCGGCGGCCGCTGCCGGCGATCCCTCGACGGGCTCGGGACGGCGCGAGACCGGCAGCCCCCTGGTGGTGCTCGACCTGGCGCTGCACCGCGACGTCGACCCCGGCGTGGCGGACGTCGAGGGCGTGCTGCTGTACGACCTGAGCACGCTCAAGGCGCACGCCCCCGCGACGGCGGCCGGCGTCGTCGACCGCGCCCGCCGCATCGTCGACGACGCGGCGGCGGACTTCGAGGAGACCCGTCTCGGACGGGCGGCCGACGCCGCCGTCGTGGCACTGTTCGACGCCGCCGAGGTGCAGGTGCGGCGCGAGGTCGACGCGGCCGTGGACCGCCTCGCCACCGAGCTCGAGCCCCGCGGCGTGAGCCCGGACGAGTCCGACGTCGACGCGATCGCACGCGACGTCCGCCGGCGCGTGCACTCCGCCCTGCACGGGCAGATCGTGGCCGTGCGCGCCGACGCGCTGGCCCGGGCCCGCGCCGAGGAGGCGGCCGTCGTCTCGGGCGCCGAGGAGCTCGTCACCGACGCCGAGCGCGCCGTCGGGCGCTGACGCCCCGCCTGTCGCGAAACTCCCACGTGGCCCGGTTCGCCGGGTGCCGACCCAGATCACCCTGTTTCGACGCGCGCGTCCGGCATGTCGGTACTAGCGTGCCGAACGCGGGCGTACCGGTCCGCCGCCGGTCGACCTACGAAGGTCGTGACTGCCTCGAAAGGACACGCTGAGCATGGACACCTTCTGGGACTTCTTCTGGTACCTCGTCTGGATCTTCCTGTTCGTCGCCTACCTGATGGTCCTCTTCCAGATCCTCACCGACCTGTTCCGGGACCGGGAGCTGTCGGGCTGGTGGAAGGCGGTGTGGGTCGTCTTCCTGATCTTCGTGCCCCTGATCACCGCGCTGATCTACCTCATCGCGCGGGGGCGCGGGATGTCGGAGCGTCAGCTGGCCGCCGTGAAGTCGGCGAAGGCCGACACGGACGCGTACATCCAGTCCGTGGCGGGCTCCCCGGCGGACCACATCTCGTCGGCCAAGAAGCTGCTGGACGAGGGCACGATCACGCCCGAGGAGTACGAGCGCCTCAAGGCCAAGGCGCTCTCCTGACGAGCCGTCGCTGACGGACCACGACGCCCGGCCCCGCCCCGCGGGACCGGGCGTCGTCGTGTCCGCCGGGCCGGCGCCCGGTCTACGCTCGGCTGACATGACGACCGACCCCGCCGCCCGGGCCACGCGCCTCGGCGTGATCGACATCGGCTCCAACACCGTGCACCTGCTGGTCATGGACGCCCGGCACGGGGTGCGGCCGGTGCCCGCCGCGTCGCGCAAGATCACCGTGCGGCTGATGCGCTACGTCGACGCCGACGGCGCGGTCTCGCCGGACGGGGAGCGGGCGCTGCTCGCGGCGGTCGACGACGTGATGTCCCTCGCCCGCGAGTCCGCGGTCGACGAGCTGCTCCCCATGGCCACCTCGGCGCTGCGCGACGCCACGAACGGCGCCGCCGTGCTGGCCGCGATCTCGCAGCGGGTGGGGCGCGACGTGCTGGTCCTGTCCGGCGAGGACGAGGCCCGGCTGACGTTCCTCGCGGCCCGCCGCTGGCACGGCTGGGCCGCCGGGCGGCTGCTCGTGCTCGACATCGGCGGCGGGTCGCTGGAGATCGCGACGGGCGTCGACGAGTCGCCCGACCTCGCGGCGTCCGTCCCGCTCGGCGCCGGCCGCAGCACGCGCGTCTTCCTCCCCGACGACCCGCCGCCCGCCGACCAGGTCGACGCGCTGCGCGTGCACGCCCGCGCGCTGCTGGAGCCCGTCGTCGAGCGCCTCGCGACCGTGCCCGCGCCGGACCACGTGGTCGCGACGTCCAAGACCTTCCGCTCGCTGGCCCGGCTCGCCGGCATGCAGGTGGACGTGGTGGGCCCGGACGAGCGCTGGCGGATGCGCCTGTCGCAGCTCGCGGACTGGGTGCCGCGGCTCGCCCGCATCCCCGCCGAGGGGCGCACGGCGCTGCCGGGCGTCACCCCGGAGCGCACCTACCAGATCGTCGGCGGGGCGGTCGTGGCGGAGGAGACCATGCGCGCCCTCGGCGTCGACGAGGTCGAGATCTGCCCGTGGGCGCTGCGCGAGGGTGCGGTGCTGCAGCGGCTCGACCGCATGTAGCAGGGGGCTCAGGGCGCCGCGGTCGCCGGGGACGGTGCCTGCACCCAGGCGGCGCCGTGCGCCGACACGAGCGGGCCGTCAGGTCGCTCGACGACCACGAGCAGGACGGCGGTGCACGTCGCGCAGCGGACGACGGCGCCCATCGCGGACAGGTGCACCGTCGTGCGGGCGAGCACGTCGGTGTGGCCGCAGGCCGCGCACCGCACGACGGCGCGCGTGGCCTCGAAGGCGTAGACCTCGTGCAGGGCGCCGGCGAGCGCGGAGCCGTCCAGCGCCGCGGCGCCGCGGGTCTCGCGCGGGGGAGCGGGCGGGCGCACGTCGTGGGGCTGGGTCATCAGGCACCTCCGAAGCGCTCGGTGCGGACCCGGTCGGGCGGGTGCCCGAGGCCGGTCAGCAGCCCGGCGGCCGCCTCGACGAAGCCGGTGGGGCCGCAGACGAACACCGTGACGCCGTCGGCGGGACCGAAGCCGGGGGCCGTCAGGTCGGCGGCGGTGATCCGGGCGGGCGGGGCCTGCCACCCGGCGGGGACCTCGCGGGTGAAGACCCACCGCACGCCGAGGCCCGGCTCGGGCGTGTCGATCTCCTCGCGCCCGATCGCGTCGAGCGGGCCACGCACGGAGCAGACCAGCCGGAACGGTGCGCGGCGCCCGGAGGCGCGGCGGGCGCGCACCATCGCGAGGAACGGCACCACGCCCGAGCCGCCGGCGACGAGCAGCACGGGCGCCGGGTCGGCGTCGTGCCAGACGAAGTAGCCGCCCAGCGGGCCGCGCACCTCGAGCTCGTCGCCGGGCCGGGCGTCGCGCACCAGGTACGGCGACACCTCGCCGTCCGGCACCTCGTCCACCACGAGGTCGACCCGCTCGTCGCTGCCCGTCGCCGCGAGCGAGTACGCGCGGGTGGCCTGGTAGCCGTCGGGGGCCGTGAGGCGCAGGTCGACGTGCTGGCCGGGCAGCGCGCCCGTGAACCCCGGCACGGACAGGGTGAGCGCGCGGGCCGTGTCCGTGAGCTGCCGCGCGCCGACCACGGTCGCGACGTGCCAGCCGCCGTCCGGGCTCACGCGTACCGCTGCTCGAGCCAGGGGTCGCCGTAGGCGTGGTACCCGTTCTGCTCCCAGAAGCCGAGGTCGTCGTCGTCCATGAGCTGCAGGCCGCGCAGCCACTTGGCGCTCTTCCAGAAGTACAGGTGCGGCACCAGCAGCCGCGCCGGCCCGCCGTGCACGGGCTCCAGCGGTTCGCCCTCGAACTCGAACGCCACCCACGCCTGCCCGTCGAGCAGGTCCTGCATCGGCACGTTCGTCGTGTACCCGCCGTAGGAGTGCGCCATGACGAACTCCGCGCTCGTCTCGACGTCGGCCAGCAGGGTGTCCAGGGAGACGCCGCGCCAGGTGGTGCCGAGCTTGGTCCAGTGGGTGACGCAGTGGATGTCGGTCTCGACGTCCTCGGCGGGCAGCGCCATGAGCTGCGCCCAGTCCCAGGTACGCCCCTCGCCGGTCTCGGTGCGGACCGTGAGCTCCCAGCGGGACTCGTCCACGGTCGGCGTCGGGCCCGCGGACAGCACGGGGAAGTCCTGCGTGACGAACTGTCCCGGCGGTATCTGATGCTCCGGCTCGGGGCGCCGGCCCCCGAAACCGCGCGTCACGACGCCCATCGGACGTCCCTCGCGATGCCCATCGTCGACCCCTCTCGCGGGAGCTCGGCCGGCCGGTGGCCGGTGCATGGTCCGATGAGACCAGAGCCGCGGGCGTCTCGCACGCGCCCGCGCGCCGATCACCCGCCGGTCACCAGGCCGCGTGGTCCGTGCCCCACGGGTGGGCGGGCGCCGGATGGTCGTCGACGCCGGGCAGGGCGGGGCGCGCGGAGGTGACGCGGGGCCGGCGGCCGTGGCTCGCGACGGCGTCCGGCCCGGGCACGGCGGCGGCCGGGTGCCCGGGGTCGCGACCGGCGGCGTCGAGCAGCCAGGCGGCCGTGCGGGCGAGGGCGGCCGACACGTCCCGCCCGCGCCCGTCGCGCCCGCGGGCGGCGAGGGCGTCCGCCACGCCGGCGGCGAGCAGGTAGCCCGTCGCGTGGTCGAGCGCCTGCGCGGGGAGCGCGCCCGGGGCGGTGCCGTCGGGGGACTCGAGCAGCGCGACGCCCGACGCCGCCTGCACGATCGAGTCGAAGCCGCGCCGGTGCGTCCAGGGCCCGGCGTCGCCCCAGGCCGAGACCCGCGCGACGACCGCGCCGGGGGGCGGGCGCAGCCCGAACCGGTCGAGCGCGCCGGGCCGGTAACCGGTGACGAGCACGTCGGCGTCGTCCAGCAGCCCTTGCGCTCGCTCGCGGTCGCCGACGTCGTGCAGGTCGAGCAGCGTGGTGCGCTTGCCCTGCCCGACGTCGAGGTGCTGGTGGCGGATCTCCGCGGGCACGGGCGGGTCCACGCGCAGCACGTCGGCGCCGAGCGCGGCGAGCGCCCGGGTGGCGACGGGCCCGGCGATGACGCGCGTCAGGTCGAGCACCCGCACCCCCGCGAGCGGGGCGGCGCCCGCGTCGACCCCGGCCGGCACGACCGGCCCGGCCGACCCGGCCGACCGGGCGCCGACGTCGTCGCGCGGCGCCGCGCGGACCAGCGGGCCGTCGGCCGCGGACCGGCCCGGCGCCGAGGCGCGCCACCCGGCCTCGTCGCGGACGCGGACGACGATCGCGCCCGCCGCGGCCGCGTCGTCCTCCAGCGTCGCGGCGGAGACGTCCGCGAGGCGCGCGACGAGGTCGTCGCGGTCCGCCCCGTCCGGCAGGCCCAGCAGGTGCAGCAGCCGGGTGCGGTGGTGCGGGTAGTTCGCGTGGGTGCGCACCCAGCCGTCGACCGTGGGGAAGAACCCGGACAGCGGCGCGAACCCGGCCACGGGCCGGCCGTCCAGCCGCAGCAGCCGGTCCGAGCCGAACGACGCCGCGACCCGCGCCGGCGACGGGCCGCGGTCCACGATCGGCCCGGTCCCGCCCGCGCGCCGCACGGCGGAGCACAGCGCCGCGACCGACCCGAGCGCGAGGTCCAGCACCGGAAGCGTCGCGGCGAGCCACGCGCCCCGCTCGCCGTCGAGCGCCGGCGCCGCCCGCGCGTCGTCGTCCGCGCCGTCACCTCGGCCGTCGTCCCCGCCGTCGGGCCCGAGGCCCGACGCGATCCCCGACCGGTAGTCCGCCACCAGGCGGCGCCACCCTCCATCCCGCCACGGTACCCAGGCCCCCGCCCGCCCGACGGCCGAGGTGGTCCGGAACCCCGCGAGGTAGTCCGGACCCGGCGAGGTCGTTCAGCGCTCCTCGGCGCGAGCCACCTCGTGGGGACGGGTGCGGCGCGGGGGCCGATAGGATCGCCGGCATGGCCAAGAGCTCTGCATCCGCCCCCGTCCTGCGTCCGTTCGAGGGTCTGCCGGGGGAGGCGGACTGGGTCGCGATGCGCGAGGTCGTGCCGTCCGCGACGGCGACGGCGCGCACGACGGCGGAGCACGGCGGCCGCGACGTCGTCGTCACGACCGTCCTGCCCGGCGGCTGGTGCGCGCTGCACCGCGAGGACGGCACCGTGCTGCTCGCGCTGCACGGCATGGGCAGCGCCGACGACCTCAGCCGTGACCTGGCCGCCGCGCTCCTCGCGGCGCTGGGCGCGGAGCCCGGCACCGGGGTGCTGCCCGAGGAGCTGCCGGCCGCGCAGGACGGCGACCCCCGCCTGCAGGACGTGCTCGACCTCGACGTCCCGTTCGAGGTCACCGTGCACGACGGCTACGACTACTGGATCGACGCAGGCACGGAGGTGACGGCGGAGATCCGCGCGTCGCTCGACGAGGCGGCCGAGACGTCGATCCCCACGGTGAAGCTGTCGTCGGTGCCGTCGGCGTACTGGTGCCAGATGTCGCGCGAGTTCCTGCGCTGGGCGCGCACGGAGGACGAGGACGCCGTGGTGAACGCGATCGCCCGGCTGCACGCGCGCCGCGAGTCCGGCCTGGCGGGCGGCAAGTTCCTGGGGATGTTCCGCGCCTGCGGCCTCGTCGTGCCGGTCTGGGAGCTGCCCCGCGGTACCGAGGCGGCCGAGCTCGAGGAGCCGGTGGCGGAGCTCGGGCGCAAGCTCGACGAGGCGCTCGCGGTCACGGAGCCTCTGGACGCGAACGAGCGGCGGGCGCGGGCCGGTATCGTCTCCCGTCAGGTGACGCTGCGCTGACGCGGCGCCGCCGCGCCGCCCCGTCGGGCAGCGATCCGCGACGGCGCGGGGCTCCGCACGATCTTCACGGCACGTCCCGGACGACACCGTTTCTTGACCAGAGATCGGGCCTTCCGGGGGAGTACAGTTCTTCGGGAAAAGATTGCTCTACTGATTCCCGGTGATTCCCCAAGGGTCACCGCACAGCAGCGCCGGACGGACCACCGGTCGTCAGGCCGACACGGGCGAGAGAACAACAGGCAGGGAGTCGTGAACACGGACCACGGAGCGACCCGCACGGGCGCTGAGGTGTCCACCAGCCAGGACGATGCCGGCGAGCGGAACAGGGTCGCCGGCCAGGACGGTGCAGGCGCGTCCGTCACCACGCGCGTGGGGGCGCTGCCCGTCGCGAAGACGCCGCGGCCACCGGCGGCCCAGGGCCGCCGCAACCCCCAGCGGGTGGCGGTGATCATCCCCGCCAAGGACGAGGCGGCGCGCATCGCCGCGACGGTCCGCTCGGCTCGCGCCATCCCGCACGTCGACCTCGTGCTCGTCGTCGACGACGGCTCCACGGACGACACGCAGCACGTGGCGCGCGACGCCGGCGCGGTCGTCGTCCGGCACTCGCACAACCGCGGCAAGGCGGCGGCGATGGAGACCGGCGCGGCCGTGGTGGCGATGCGCGACGCCGACGGGCGCGCGCCCCGGCTCCTGCTCTTCGTGGACGGCGACCTGGGCGACACCGCCGTGAACACGGCGCCGCTCGTCGGGCCGGTCCGCGAGGGCGTGGCGGACGTCGCGATCGCACTGCTCCCGAAGCAGACCGGGGCCGGCGGGCGCGGCGTCGTCGTCGGCACCGCGCGGCGCGCCATCCAGCACCTCACGGGGTGGAGCCCGTCGCAGCCGTTGTCCGGCATGCGCTGCCTCACCCGCGAGGCGTTCGAGTCGGCGACTCCGCTGGCGCACGGCTGGGGCGTGGAGACGGGCATGACGATCGACCTGCTGCGCGAGGGGTACGTGGCGGTCGAGGTGCCGTGCGACCTCCGGCACCGGGCCTCCTCGAACGACCTCAAGGGACAGCTGCACCGTGCCGGGCAGTACCGCGACGTCGTGCTCGCGGTGAACGCGCGCCGCGTGCGCGGGGCTGTCGACGCCGTCCGCGGCATCGGCCGCTCGCACGACCGCGCATCGTCCTGAACTGCGTCGACAAGCCCAGAGGGCGTGGTTAGGCTCACAGCGCCGGCGGGACGACACCGTCCCACCCTGTCCCGACGGAGGCTCGATGCCCAGCTCTGACACCGGAACCTCGGGCCCGCTGCGCGAGCACGACGTGCGCGCGGTGCTCGACGCGCTGGCGGTGGCGCCCGCGGGCGAGCCCGCCGTCGCCGAGGCGACGGGGCTGCCCCGCCCGGCGGTCGCGCAAGCGCTGCGGGCGCTGGTGACGGCACGGGCCGTGGTCGCCGACGACGAGAGCTACCGGGTGGACCCGGACGCCGCGTTCGGGCTGGGCGTGGACGTGGCCCGTGACCGGGTGCGGGTCGCCCTCGTGGACGCCACGGGGGCGGTCCGGGCACGGGCCGAGCGGCGCGACGTGCAGCGCACCCCGGTGGCCCGGGCGCGGGCGGCCGCGGTCCTCGCGAACTCCTGCCGCGAGGACGTGGAGGCGCGGATCGCCCCGGGCCGGCGCGTCGAGGTGAGCCGCGCGACGGTGGCGTTCCCCGCCGTCGTGGGCCCCGACTTCGCGACCGTGCTGCACGTGCCCGGCTACGAGAAGGGTGGGACGGCGCTGCACGGCGCGCTGGTGGACGCTCTCGGCTGCCCCGTGGCGCTGGACAACGACGTGAACCTCGGCGCGCTGGCCGAGCAGCAGCTGGGCGCGGGGCGGGGCCGGTCGTCGTTCGTCACCGTCGCGTTCGGGGAGGGCTTCGGCGCCGGGGTCGTGCTGGACGGCCGCCTGCACCGGGGCGCGTCGGGCATCGCGGGCGAGGTGGCCTTCCTGCCGCAGCCGGGCCACGCGCTCGGCGAGCAGGTGCTGGGCGACTCCTCGATCGCCGTGCTGGCCAAGGACCACGACCTGCCCGAGGACATCACGGTCCGCGAGCTCATCGACCGCGCCGAGGCGGGCGACGGCGTCGCGGACGAGGTCGTGGCGGAGATGGCGCGGCGCGTCGCCGTCGTCGTGGCGTCGCTGGCGATCGTGCTCGACCCCGAGCTGTTCGTGCTCGCCGACGAGGCCGCCCGGCCCCCGATCCACGGCCGGGTCGCCGCCTACATGCGCGACCGCGTCGGCGTCCTGCCCGCCCGCATCGAGGCCTCGCCGCTCGGGGCCGACGGCGCGGTGCTCGGCGCCGGCCGTGCGGCGAGCGAGACGCTGCGCGGGCGCGTCGCGGCGGACGTCGTGGCCTCGACCGCGCGCGACGGCGCCGAGGCCGTCGACGGGGCGGCCCGGTGAGCGCGCCCGTCGCGCCGCCCTCGGACCTCACCACGCGCCTCGGGCTCGGCCCGGACGCGCGGGCGATCATCCTCAACGCAGACGACCTGGGCATGTGCCGGGCCGCGAACCGGGCGATCATGCCGCTGCTGGCCGAGGGCCACCTCGACTCCTCCACCGTCATGGTGCCGTGCCCGTGGGCCCCGGACGCCCTCGCGACGGCGGCCGCCGACCCCGCCCTCGACGTCGGCGTCCACCTGGTCCTCACCAGCGAGTGGACCCGCTACCGGTGGCGCCCGCTCACCGGGACGGGCACGTCGCTGGTCGACGACGCCGGCTACTTCCCCGCGGCGGTGGACGCCGTCGAGCGGGCCGCGCGGGAGGACGACGTCGCGGCGGAGCTCGCGGCGCAGCTCGACGCCGCGCTCGCGGCGGGCGTCGACGTCAGCCACCTGGACAACCACATGGGCTCGGTCTACGGGCTCGCCACGGGACGCACCTTCCTGCCGCAGGTGCTCGCGCTCGCCGCCGCCCGCGGGCTCCCGTTCCGGCTGCCGCGCTCCCTGGACGGGCTCGAGGCCATGGGCGCCGACCCGGACGCGCCGGGGTCGCAGGCGATCCTCGACGCCGCCACCACGGCCGCCGACGGGGCGGGCGTCGTCATCCTCGACCGGCTGTGGACGCACCCGTTCGAGCTGGCCGGCGAGGGCACGCCCGACGCCGAGGACTACGACGCGGTGAAGGCCGGCTTCCTGGACCTGCTGCGCCGCGTGCACCCGGGGGTCACCGAGATCTTCCTGCACCCGATGCTGCACGACGACGAGCTGCGCGACGCGGTCGACTACGCGGCGCCCAAGCGCGGCTACGAGGAGCGGCTGCTGCGCGACCCGGAGGTGGCCGCCGTCGTCGAGGCGGAGGGCCTGGTCCGGGTCGGCTGGCGCGACCTGCGTGCCGTGCAGCGGGGCGAGCGGTGACCGACACCGTGACGGGCGTCGGGGTGCTCGCCCGCCTGCGCGACCGGCGGCTCGTCGGGCCGGCGGGCCGCGCGCAGACCGTCGCCTACGGGGCGTCGGCGTTCCCGGCGAACCTCATGCTGCAGACGTTCTCCGCGTTCGTCGTCTTCTTCTACGTCGACCGCCTGGGCGTGCCCGCCGGCTGGGTCGCCGCCGCGATGGTGGCGCACGGCATCCTCAACGCGGTGCTCAACCCCGTGGTGGGCGCGGCCTCCGACCGGCGCCGCACGCGCTGGGGCCGCCGCGTGCCGTGGATCGGGCTCGGCATCGTGCCGCTGGTGGTCGCGTTCGCGCTGGTGTGGATGCCGCCGCCGCTGCCGGCGGCGGGGCTCGTCGTGTGGTTCCTGCTCGTCGTGGCGGTGTTCGACGTCGCCTACGTGGCGGTGGTGCTCAACGTGTCCGCCCTGTTCCCGGAGATCTTCCGCACGACGGCCGAGCGGGCGCGCGGCAACAGCCCGCGGCAGCTCTTCGCGCTGGTCGGGATGATCCTCGGCACCGCGGGGGCGCCGCTGCTGTACGACACGATCGGCTGGGCCGGGATGGGCCTCGCGCTCGCCGTGGTGTGCGCCGGGTTCTTCGCGTGGTCGCTGCTGGGGATGGTCGAGCGCGACGCCGACGACGCGGCCCGCGCGCGCGAGTCCGCCGTGGGGCTGCGCGACCAGCTGCGCTACACCTTCGCGAACCGCGCGTTCGTCACGTACGTGCTGGGCTCGCTGCTGCTGCAGAGCACCACGGCGGTGCTGCTGGCCGGCATCCCGTTCTACGTGAAGTACACCGTGGGCGGCACCGACGCGGACGCGACGCTGCTGCTGGCGCCCATCTTCGTGGCCGCGATCCCCGCGATCTTCGGCTGGTCCTGGGTGGTGCGGCGGCTCGGCCCCCGCACCACGATGCTCGCCGTCGTCGCCGTGTACGGGCTCGCGACGTGCCTGTACCTGCTCCCCACCACCGTGCTCGGCGCCGCGGCCGCGGGGCTGGCGGTGGGCCTCGGCGTGGCCGGCCTCATGCAGGTGCTGGAGGTCGCGCTCGGCCAGGTGATCGACGACGACGAGCGCCGCACCGGCATGCGCCGCGAGGGCATGTACTTCGGCGCCAACGGTTTCGTCGTGCGCGGGTCGGTGGTCGTGCAGGCGGTGGTCGTGGCGGGGGTGCTCGCCGGCAGCGGCTACGTGGAGGGGGCGGCGACGCAGGTGCCGGAGGTGGCCACCGGCATCCGCCTGCTGGTCGGCGGCGTGCCGGTGGTCCTCGCGGCGCTGGCGTTCGTCTGCTTCTGGCTCTACCCCCTGCGCGCCTCCGCGCCGGCCGAGCCCCTCAACGCCGCTGGTTGAGCCTGTCGAAACCCCCCCTCGCTGGTTGAGCCTCTCGAAACCCTCGGCGGGTTTCGACAGGCTCAACCAGCGATGCGGGCCGGCTCAACCGGCGACGAGCCACACCGTCGTCGCGCCGGAGAGCTCGCCTTCGCCGAGCGGCGCGCTGCTCAGCAGCACCTCGCCGGCGGGCAGCGGCACGGGGTCGCTGCCGAAGTTGGTGACGCTGGTCCAGCCGTTCGGGCGGCGGAACGCGAGCACGTCCGGCGACCCGGCGTCGAGCCACTCGAGCTCCTCGGCGGTCTGGAGCGTGCGGCGCAGCCCGAGGGCGGCACGGTAGAGCTCGAGGGTGGAGCCCTCGACGCCGTCCTGGGCCGATGCCGCGTGCGCGGCGAACCAGGCCGGCTGCGGCAGGTGCGCGGGGCCGTCGCCGAAGCCGAACGACGGGCCGTCCGCGGTCCACGGCAGCGGCACGCGGCAGCCGTCGCGCCCCTGGTCCACGCCCGGGTTCCGGAAGAACGACGGGTCCTGACGCTCGGCGTCGGGGATGTCCGCGACCTCGTGCAGGCCGAGCTCCTCGCCCTGGTAGAGGTACGACGAGCCGGGCAGCGCGAGCTCGAGCAGCGTCGCCGCGCGGGCCTTCGCGAGCCCGGCCTCGCGGTCGAGCTCGGCCTCCGGCCCGCCCGCCAGCAGCCACTCGCGGCCGCCCTTGCCGGGGCTGTCCCCGCGGGGCGGCAGGCCGTAGCGGGTGGCGTGCCGGACCACGTCGTGGTTGGAGAAGACCCAGGTGGTCGACGAGCCCGAGGCGGCGGCGAG
Source organism: Promicromonospora sp. Marseille-Q5078 (assembly GCF_050315395.1). Classification (NCBI taxonomy): domain Bacteria; kingdom Bacillati; phylum Actinomycetota; class Actinomycetes; order Micrococcales; family Promicromonosporaceae; genus Promicromonospora; species Promicromonospora sp. Marseille-Q5078. The sequence continues at coordinate 4,171,638 of NZ_JBNPQG010000001.1, read as the reverse complement.
CTCCAGGTTGGCCGTGACGATGCGGCGGAACTGCGCGGCGTCGAAATCGGCCTCGAGCAGGTCGAAGTTGAACGCCTGGCCCAGCCCCTCACGGCTCGCGTAGCGGGCGCGGCGCTCGGCCGAGCCCACCCACGCCTCGGCGACGGCCGTGCGGGGCGGGTCGTAGGAGTCGAAGACCTCGCGCCACCCGGCGTAGACGTCGTGCACGTCGTCGCGGTCGAACAGCGGGTGGTTGCCGTCCTGCGGCAGCGCCTCGATCTCGGCCCAGGTCGGCAGGGGCTCGCCGGGGGCGGGCAGGTCCTTGGTGAGCATGTGCGCCACGTCGATGCGGAACCCGTCGACGCCGCGGTCGGACCAGAAGCGCAGGGTGTGCAGGAAGTCGGCCCGCACCTCCGGGTTGTCCCAGTTGAGGTCGGGCTGCTCGGTGGCGAAGTGGTGGAAGTACCACTGCCCGTCGCCGACGGGCTCCCAGGCGGGGCCGCCGAAGCAGGACTCCCAGTCCGCGGGCGGCAGCTCGCCGTCCTGCCCGAGGCCGTCGCGGAAGATGTAGCGGTCGCGGGCGGGTGACCCCTTCGGGGCGGCGAGGGCCTCGCGGAACCAGGCGTGCAGGTCGGACGTGTGGTTCGGGACGATGTCGACGACCACGCGGATCCCGGCGCCGTGCAGCGCCGCCACCATCTCGTCGAAGTCGTCGAGGGTGCCGATCCGCGGGTCGACGTCGCGGTAGTCCGCGACGTCGTAGCCGCCGTCCGCGAGCGCGGACGGGTAGAACGGGCTCAGCCACACGGCGTCGATCCCCAGGGCGGCGAGGTAGTCCACGCGCGAGGTGATGCCGCGCAGGTTGCCGATGCCGTCGCCGTCCGAGTCGGCGAAGCTGCGGGGGTAGATCTGGTAGACGGCGGCCTGGCGCCACCAGGTGGCGTCGGAGTCGTCGTCGGCGGCGACGGGGACGTCGAGCAGGTCGGTCATGAGAGGTGCCTTTCTTCGGGTGGTGCGGTCATGTTGGGGTCGGGGTCGGGGTCGGGGTCGGGGTCGGGGTCGGGGTCGGGGTCGGGGTCGGGGGTCAGCCCTTCACGGCGCCCTGGGTGACGCCCTCCATCACCCAGCGCTGCGTGAACAGGTACGCGACGATCGCCGGGGCCATCGCCATGAGGTACGAGGCGAACGAGACGTTGTAGTTGTTGCTGAACTGGGTCTGGAACAGCTGCTGCCGCACCGGCAGGGTCTGCAGGGCCGGGTCGGAGATGATGAGCGACGGCATCATGAAGTCGTTCCACGCGTAGAGGAACGCGAAGATGCCGACCGTGGCGCTCATCGGGGCGAGCAGCGGGAACACGAGCCTCCAGAACGTCTGCCACGTGGTCGCGCCGTCGATGCGTGCGCTCTCCTCGAGCTCCGGCGGGATCGACCGCAGGAACGCGGTGAACAGCAGCACGCTGAAGCTCAGCTGGAACATGGTGGCGAGCACGATCACGCCCGCCGGGTTGTCGAGGCCGAGGCGCCCGGTGAGCTGGATCTGGGGCAGCGCGACCACGGGGAACGGGATGAACATCGCCCCGAGCAGGTAGAAGAACGACCAGCGGAACACGCGCCGGTCCCAGTTGCGCATGATCGCGAAGGACGCGACGGCGGCCAGCAGGATCGTCGCGGCGACCGTGCCCGCCGTCACCAGCAACGACATCGCGAGCCCGACGGGGAAGTCGGTGAGCTGCCAGGCCTGGACGAAGCCCTCGACGCTGAAGGGAGCGGGCAGCGAGAACGCCTTGCCGTCGACGGCCTGTCCCGTCGTCTTGAACGCCATCGAGACGGTCACGAAGAGCGGCAGCAGCACGGTGACGGCGCACAGCGCGAGCAGGACGGTGCCCGACCGGTTCCAGCGCTCCCGCGACCGCCGGACCCGCGCGCGGGCGGACGGCACGACGGGGGACGCGGAGCGGGGCGGGGTGGTGAGCGTCGTCGTCACGGGGTGTTCCTTCCGCGGGTGATCGAGAGCTGGAGGGACGCGATCAGGACGGTGACGACGAAGAAGATCGTCGCGTTGGCCATCTGGTAGGCGTAGTCGCCCCCGTTGAACCCGGTGATGATGGTCATCGCGATGCTCCGGGTGGAGGTGCCGGGGCCGCCGTTCGTCAGGCCGACGATGATGTCGTAGGCGTTGAGGAAGTTCTTGAAGCCGAGGATGACGTTGATGACCACGTAGCCCGCCACGAGCGGCAGGGTGATCCTCGTCAGCCGCTGCGTCCTGGTCGCGCCGTCGAGGTCGGCGGCCTCGTACACGTCCCCGGGGATGGCGAGCAGCCCGGCGATGTAGATGAGCAGCGTCCCGGGGACGGCCTGCCACGCCGTCACCACGACGATCGCGACCCACGCGAGGTCCGGGTTCGCCAGCAGGCTCGACTCCAGGAACGGGATGCCGATCGCCTGCCCGGCGGCGGGGAGCGAGTTCGAGAACAGGAAGTTGAAGACGTAGGCGATGATGATGCCGGAGATCACCATCGGGATGACGAACACCGCCCGCAGGCCGACCTTGGCCCGGATGCGGGAGGTCAGGCCCACCGCCAGCAGGAACGCGACGACGTTCACCACGAGCACGGTGACGAGCGAGAACCCGAACGTGAACAGGTAGCTCTGCCAGATGGCGGGGTCGCTGAAGGCGACGGCGTAGTTGGTGAGGCCGACGAAGTCCCAGTCCCCGATGCCGACCGAGTTCGTGAAGCTGAAGAAGATGCCGATGAGCGCGGGGACCGGGATCGCCAGCGTGAACAGCACGAGGCTCGGCAGCAGGAAGAGGTAGTAGATCGGTTCGGTCCGCCGCCTGGCGCCGCGTGACGCGCGGCGGGCGGCGCGGCCCGGGGGCACGCCCGTCGCTGTCGTGGTGAGGGTGGACATGAGCAAGACTCCTTCGTTCCGCTCTGCTGGGAAGGGCTACTGGCGCCGGGCCAGGCGGGCCCAGTCCTCGTCTAGGGTGCGCATCGTGGCGCCGGCGTCCTCGCCGAACGCGATCCCCTGGGTGTAGGCCATGACGGGGATCGTCTTGGGCACGAGCACCGAGGCGCCCTGGTAGACCTTCCCGTCGTCGTAGTACTCGGTCATCCCCGCGAGGCGCGGGTCGGACGGCGGCGGCGCGTCGGTCGTGGGCGTGTAGCCCAGCTGGGACTCGTTGTACGCCTCGATGATCTGCGGCCGGTACAGGTACTCGAGGAAGTCGCGCGCGGCGTCCTGGTGGTGCGAGCCCTCGGGGATGATGGCGGCCAGGTCGACGTTGACGCGCACCTTCAGGTCCGCCGGGTCCTCGGTCATCGGCAGGGGGAAGGTGCCCAGGTCGAGGTCGGGCGCCGTCTTGGCGATCTCGCTGAAGGCCCACGGCCCCTGGAGGTACATCGCGGCCTCGCCCTGGGCGAAGGCGAGGTTGCCGTCGCCGTAGGCACGGCTCGAGGCGTCGTCGTTGACGTACTCGGCGAGCTGCGTCATCTGCTCGATGGGCCGCGTGAAGTCCTTCTCGAACGACACGGCCGACCGCGGGCCGACGCCGGCGCCCTCGTCGTCCAGCCGGTCGAAGAAGTCGAGGGTGTCGACCTGGCCGCCGACGGCGTAGTCGAACCATCCCTGGGCGACGGTCCAGTCGTCCTTGAAGGTGCCGTAGAACGGCGTCACGCCCTCCTTCTCGAGCGTGTCCGCCACGTCGACCAGCTCGCTCCAGGTCCGCGGCACGTCGAGGTGGTGCTCGGCGAAGATCTTCTTGTTGTAGATCACCGAGGCGGCCATCACCGAGTAGGGCAGGGCGCTCGTGCGGCCGTCGCAGCGGCCGTACTGGTCCATGAGGGGCTGCAGGTCCGGGCGGATCCGGCTCGCCGCCTCCGTGCCGCCCAGGTCGGTGAGCGTGCAGCGGTCGACGAACCGCGCGATCTCGTAGTTGTAGTTCGCGAGCATGAGGTCGGGCGGGTTGCCGCGCACGAAGCTCGCGGAGACGACGTCGACGCCCGAGGTGTCGATCACCACCCGCACGTCGTCCTGCGAGGCGTTGTAGTCGGCGGCGACCTGGGTCATGTACGGGATCGCCTCGCGCTTGCTGAAGGTGAACCGGATGGTCTCCGGGCTGCCGTCGCCGGCCCCGCAGCCGGCGAGGAGGCCGGCCGTCAGGGCCACCCCCAGGGCGCCGGCCGTCGCCCGTACCGCGCGTCGGCGTCGCGCGGACGCCGTCGTCCCGGCCCGGGCGGTCCTCGTGCTCCCAGCCCTCATGCTCGCTCCGTTCGTCGTCGAACTTTGTTGGCGGAGAAAATCTAACACTAGAATTTACTGCTCGACCATACTGGTCCCGACCTGGCCCGACCCGGCCCCGACGTCCTCGGGGCGGGCGACGACGACACCGGAGCGACGATGACCCACGGCGCGGAGGCCACGACGCCCTCGACGCACCTCCTACGACGGCTCAACGCCGAGCGCGTCCTGCAGCAGGTGTGGGACGGCGACCCGGTGACGGCCAGCGCCCTCATGGCCGCCACCGGCCTGGCCCGCTCCACCGTCCTCGCGCTGTGCCGGGAGCTCACCGACCGTGGATGGCTCGTCGAGCTCGACGACGCGCGCGCCGCCGGCGCGTACACGAAGGGCCGCCCGGCGCTGCGGTACGCCTTCCGCCCCGACGCCGCGCTCGTCGTCGGGGTGGACGCCGGTCAGCACCGCGTCTCCGCGGCGGTGGCCGACCTGCACGGGCGGGTACTCGCGGAGGAGGCGGTGCAGGTCGACCCCGCCAGCGACGCCGACGCCCGCCGGGCGACGGTCCGCGCCGCCGTGGACGCCGCGGTCGCGCGCTCCGGCCGGGGCGACCGCGAGGTCGTGGCCGCGGTGCTGGGGGTGCCGGCGCCGGTCGGGACGACCGGCGTCCCGGCGGGGGAGCGCAACCCCTTCTGGGCCCGGATGAACCCCGGGCTGGACGACCTGTTCGCCGCCCGCGGCTGGGACACCGTCGTCGAGAACGACGCGAACCTCGCCGCCGTCGCGGAGGCCGAGCACGGCGACGGCGTCGCGGCGTACGCGGCGCTCCTGGTCGGGGAGCGGATCGGGGCCGGGATCGTCCTGGACGGCACGCTGCGCCGGGGGCCGCGCGGCGCGATCGGCGAGATGCGCATCCTCGACATGGTGGAGGGCGTGGGGTCCAGCGACGGGCTCGGCGCCCTGGCCCGCGACGAGGCCCGCCGGCTCCTCCGGCGGCCGGAGTCGGCGGGGAGCGCGCTGGCGGACGTCCCGCTCGACCGCCTCGATGCCGAGCACGTGCTCGCGGCCGCCGCCGCGGGCGACGCCGTCGGGACGCAGGTCCGGGACGCCCTGGCCGACCGCCTGGCGCGGGTGTGCGCCGTGCTGTCGGGGCTGCTGGACCTCGACCGGGTCATCGTCACCGGGGCGATGGCGCCCGCGCTGGGGCCCGTCGTCGAGCGGGCGCGGGCGCTCCTCCCGGCGCACCTGCACGACCCGGCGGTCGAGGTGGTGGTCTCCGACCTCGGGCCGGACGTCGTGCGGACCGGAGCGGTGCGCCTCGCCGTCGACCACGTGCGGGCGCGGGCCCTCGACCGGGACCTGCCGGCGGCCGCGGAGGGGTGAACCTCGCCCGGCCCGCCGGGCTGTGACCTGTCGCACGGGTGACGGCCGCCACCATCGGTCCGCCGGGGCGTCGGCGTCGGGGTTCCGTTCATAGGGTGGACGTCCGCGTCCGACGACCCAGGAGACACCCGATGACCCACGCACGCACGCGCCCGGCCGCCCGACGGGCCGCCGCCCTGATCGGCGGGACCCTTGCGGCGGGCCTCGCGCTCGCGGGCTGCAGCGGGTCCGACGACGCGGCGGCGGGCGCCGAGCCGACGTCGAGCGCCGCGTCGGACGGCACCGCGGACGGCACCACGGACGGCACCACGGACGAGGCGGCCGACGGCGACGCGCAGGTCGGGGCCACGTCCACCGTCCGCTACAGCGACGAGAACCGGACGGTGCTCACGCTGGACCGGGTGCAGGTGGAGCAGCTGACGGGTGCCGACCTCGCGGCGGGCGGCGTGGCCGACGCCATGGCCGTCCTCGCGGAGCGCGGCACGTGGGCGAGCGGCGCGACGGCGGACCACGCGGGCGTCATCGTCGAGGCGGCCGGGCGCGAGTCCGACCGGATCGACCAGGTGCTCAACAAGCTGGCCGACGACCGGGACGTCGAGCTACGGCTGTTCGTCCAGCACGACGACCGCGGGCACGTCGCGCACTTCGGCGAGGACGACGGCACCGACGACGAGGGCTGACCGTCGACCGGGCGTCGACCGGGCGTCGACCGGGCGAGCGGCGCCGCCGTCAGCGCGAGCGCAGGAGGGTGATGAACTCGTCGGCCATCTCGAGCTTCCGCGCCAGGCCCGCCCGCCGCTCCTCGGCCGCGGACAGGTAGCCGTCCAGGCGGACGCGAGCATCGCCGGCGCCCTCGCCCTCGAGCGCGCCCGCTTCGAGGGCGTCGGTGATCTCCAGCAGCTCCGCCATCTCCTCGAGCGTGAAGCCCAGCGGCTTCATCCGGCGCACGAGGAGCAGCCGCGAGACGTCGTCCTCGGTGTAGAGGCGGAACCCGCCCTCGCTGCGCGCCGACGGCCGCACCAGGCCGACCTCGTCGTAGTGCCGCAAGGTGCGCAGGGACAGGCCGGTGCGGGTCGCGACGGCGCCGATGTGCTGGGTTGCGTCGGGGGAGGGCTCGGCCATGGGGTCCAGTCTGACCGATGCGGGGTGCTGGCGAGGACGCCGGCGGCTGGAACCCTACCCTCACGTGAGGGTAGAGTTCCGGGCGCCGCGGGCGTGCCCGCACCTCCCCGCACCGAACGGAATCCACGTGTCACACGAGCCGCGCACCTCCCTGCCCGATCCCGCCCCTGAGCCGACGCCCGTGGCGGGCGCCCCCGAGGCCGCGGCCTCCGGCTCCTTCCGGGCCGCCTTCGGCTCGGTCAAGATCCTGCGCACCGAGGTGCTGGCCGGGCTCGTCGTCGGGCTCGCCCTCATCCCGGAGGCGATCGCCTTCTCGATCATCGCGGGCGTGGACCCCCGGGTGGGGCTGTTCGCGGCGTTCACGATGGCCGTGACCATCTCGTTCGTGGGTGGCCGGCCGGCGATGATCTCGGCCGCCACCGGTGCGGTCGCCCTCGTGATCGCACCGGTGGTGCGCGAGCACGGGCTGGACTACCTGGTCGCGACGGTGATCCTGGGCGGCGTCATCCAGGTCGTGCTGGGGCTGCTCGGCGTCGCGCGGCTCATGCGGTTCATCCCGCGGTCGGTGATGGTCGGCTTCGTCAACGCGCTCGCGATCCTCATCTTCGCCTCGCAGCTGCCGCACCTGCAGCACGTGCCGTTCGCGGTGTACCCGATGGTCCTGGCGGGCATCGCGATCATGGTCTTCTTCCCCCGCCTGACCCGGGTGGTGCCCGCGCCGCTCGTCGCGATCGTCCTGCTCACGCTGGTCACCGTCGTGGCCGCGATCGCCGTCCCGACGGTCGGCGACGAGGGCGCGCTGCCCGAGTCGCTGCCCACCTTGTTCTTCCCCGACGTGCCGCTGAACCTCGAGACGCTGACGATCATCGCGCCGTACGCCCTGGGGATGGCGCTGGTCGGGCTCATCGAGTCGCTGCTCACGGCCAAGCTGGTCGACGACATCACGGACACGCACTCGAACAAGACCCGCGAGTCGTGGGGCCAGGGCGTGGCGAACGTCGTCACCGGGTTCTTCGGCGGCATGGGCGGCTGCGCCATGATCGGCCAGACCATGATCAACGTGAAGGTCTCCGGCGCACGCACCCGGCTGTCGACGTTCCTCGCCGGCGTGTTCCTGCTGGTCCTGGTGGTCGGCCTGGGCGACGTGGTCGCGGTCATCCCGATGGCCGCCCTCGTGGCGGTGATGGTCATGGTGTCGGTCGGCACGTTCGACTGGCACTCGATCCGCCCCTCGACGCTGCGCCGGATGCCGAGGTCGGAGACGGCGGTCATGCTCGCGACGGTCGTCGTCACCGTCGCGACCCACAACCTCGCCATCGGTGTCGCGGTCGGCGTGGTCGTCGCGGCAGTCCTGTTCCTGCAGCGGGTGTCGCACCTCACGACGGTGACCCGCCTGGACGCGGACGACGCCGACGACGAGCGCGTCTACGCCGTCGACGGCGAGCTCTTCTTCGCGTCGTCGAACGACCTCGTCTACCAGTTCGACTACACGGCCGACCCGCACCGCGTCGTCATCGACATGTCGACGGCGCACGTGTGGGACGCCTCGACGGTGGCCGCCCTCGACGCCGTCCAGCACAAGTACGCCCAGCACGGCACGAGCGTCGAGTTCCGCGGCCTGGACGCCGACAGCGCCGCGCGGCTCGAGCGCCTCGCCGGCCGGCTCGGCGCCGGCCACTGACCACGGAGGTCAGCGGGCGGCGGCCGTGACCTCGGTCGGGGACCCCGTCGGGGCCTCGGGCGGGGGCGTCTCCTCGGGTTCCTCCGTCATCCCCGTGCGCAGCACGATCAGCCCGACGAGGGGCACGGCGGCGGACAGCATGATCGAGACCATCCGGATGCCGTAGTCGTTGACGACCGCGCCGCCGACGCCGGCGATGAGCAGGGCCACGAGCACGGGCCGCAGCAGCGGCCACGTCGCCTCGGTGCGCAGCAGCCACGTGGCCCGCAGGCGCCGGCCGCCCCACAGGACGGCGACGAGCGCGAGCAGGACGGCGAGGGCGAGCCAGGCCGGCACCCCGCCCGTGAGGGAGCGCAGTGCGTAGCCGGCCTTGCGGGTGATCGTCTCGAGGGCGGTGCCGTCGACCACGGACTGCACGAACGCGCCGAGGTGGGTGCGCTGCTCGGGCGGCCGCAGCCAGTCGACGACGCCGATGGCGGCGACGAGCAGCACGCCAGCGAGCCCGGCGAGGAGCAGCCGCCGCCACGTGACGCGCGCCTCGAGCACCCCGAGCACGACGACGACGAACACGGGCAGCAGCACGAGCCCGCCGCCGACGTCCGCGCCGAGGGTGGGCCACACGCTGACGACCAGGGTGACGAGTCCGATCACGGACGCGACGACGCCGGCGGGGATCTTCCCCCAGCGCCGGCGGACGGCGGTGGCGAGCCCGGCGGCGGCGATCACCGCGGCGGTCGCGTAGATCGAGTACGTGGGGTTGCCGAACCCGTAGTAGCGGCCGCCGAGCGTCGGGGCGGAGCCCAGCGGGCTGCCCCGGTGCAGCGGCGTGCCCAGCGCGGCGTCGACGGTGAGGACGACGAACGTGAGGGTCGCGACCACCGTCGCCCCTGCCCACACGGGCCGCCGGGGCGCGAGGGCGCCGACGAGCGCCACGAGCGCGGTGCTCGCGCCGAGCGTCGCCCACAGGGCGGTGGCGGGCTCCGCGAGGCGCCACCAGCCCCACGCGGTCATGAGGAACGCGGCGGCGGGCACGGCCGCGCTCACCAGCAGCACGGCGTCGAGCACGCGGGCCCAGCGGCCGGCGGCGCGCGGGGAGGTGCGGCGCAGGCGCGGCAGCAGCAGCACGACGAGCGCGAACGCGGCGAGCCCCACGTACGCGGGGAGGGTCGTCACGGTGCCCGTCGTGACGCGCAGCATGTGGTCGCGCTCGGTGAGCCCGGCCAGCTCGCGGACCGTGGCGCCGGTGCCGCCGGGACGCTCGGCGGCCAGCTCGATCGGCGAGCCGCTGAGGTCGGCCGGCACGGGCAGGCCGAACGCGGTGACGAGGGTGGTGGGCACGTCGAGCAGCCGCACCACGCCGAGCCAGTGGGTGGCGCCGGAGGTGAGGTAGGCGGGCGCGTCGTCGGCGTCGGCGTCGGCGACGCCGACCCCGAGGGACGGCCGGCCGGGCGCCGGGTTGCCGACGTCCATCACCAGCACGGTCGCCTCAGGAGGCACGGCGGCCAGGACACGGCCGACGGTCGCGTCGACCGCGCGCAGGGCGGTGTCCCGCGCGGGGCCGTCGGTCGTGACGTCCTCGGGCAGCGGGACCGTGCCCGTGTAGCCCTCCGGGTCGGGGTGGTAGGGCGCATCGCCCGCGTCGACGACGGTGACGGGGCACGAGAAGGTGTCGGCAGGGTCGGCCAGCGCGCCGTCGAGGTCGCGGTACCGGGCCACCGCGCCGTCCCGCCCGGCGAGGGCGAGCGCGGCGCCGGGGGCGACCGCCGTCGTGCAGACGTCGCCGTCCGCGAGGGCGTCGCCCAGCACGCCGAGGGTCGGGCGGAACTCCGACGACGACTGCAGCGCGGAGAGCCCCTCCCAGCCGTCGACCGTCGCGGCGCCGTCGTCCGTGGCGCTCACGTCCCAGGGCGCGCACGCCCAGGTGTCGTCCACGGTCTCGCCGGTCACGGGGCTGCGCCCGGAAGACAGCCCCAGCCACCCGGCGGCGGGGCAGCGCGCCGACGCGCCGCCGACCGCGGGCGTGACGCCGGCGCCGCTGGCGCCGTCGCGCAGCACGTCCCACAGGGTGGGGGTGGCGGACGGGCTGATGTCCTCCCAGCGCAGGCCCTCGGTGCCGACGATCACCACGGGGTGCTCGTCGTCCACCACGGGCGTGCCGCCGGCGGACACGTCGCCGGCGCGCGCCTGCTCGGAGCCGGGCAGAGCGGTGCTGCCCACGAGGAGCGCCACGAGCAGCCCCGCCGACGTCCCGACGAGCACCGCCGGCACACGGGAGAGCGGCGGGCCGGCCGAGCGCCGGGCGTCGCGGGCCCGGCCCTCGTCTGTCGCGGCGGCCGCGCGGGCCTCGTCCTCGCCCTGGGCGAGCCGGCCGGCGACGAGCACCGGCACCGCGAGCGCGAGCATGATGGCGGCCACCGCGACGCCGGAGTCGTTGAGCAGGGTGCCGACGGCCGCGGTCACGACCAGCGCCACGACGAGCCGGCGCAGCAGCGGGTCCTGCCGGTACGCGCGGGCGAGGCCGTCGAGGCGGGCGCGCTCCGGGGCGAGCACCGCCCACGCGGCGGCGACGCACACGAGCAGCGCCGCGGCGCCGGCCGGGTTGGCGACCGTCGCCCAGGCGCCCGCGGCCTTGCCCGCCACCACGCCGACGGCGCGCCCCTCGACGACGGACTCGACGAACCCGCCCAGGTGGCTGCCCGGCCCGGGCAGGAGCCAGTCCACGACCGACACGACGGCGACGAGGAGCACGGTGCCCGCGGCCACCAGCAGCACGCGGCGCCAGGTGATGCGGATCCCGGCGACGCCGAGCGCCAGCACCGCGAACCCGGGGGCGAGTGCGAGGATGCCGCCGAAGTCCGCACCGAACGGGGGCAGACCGTCGACGAGGACCGTCACGACGCCCACCGCGGCGGCCGCCCAGGCGGCGCGCGCCGGGCTGCCGCCGCGGGCGCGCACGGCCGCGGCGACCCCCGCGGCGAGCACGAGCCCGGCCACGGCGTAGACGGCGAACACGGTGTTGGAGAAGCCGTAGAAGCGCGCGCCGAGCGACGGCGCCGGGCCGAGCAGCGACCCCTGCTGCAGGGTCGTGCCGGTGAGCCCGTCGACGGTGAGGACCAGCCAGGTGACGCCCGCGAGGGCGGTCGTGAGCCGCCACGGCGACGGCGGCAGGAGCCGGCGGGCGAACCACGCGACCAGGGCCGCGGCCAGGGCGGCGAGGCTGAGCCACAGCACCAGGGTGGTGACCGGGGACGGCGCCGCCCACCAGCGCGAGAGCGTGGCCAGGGACGCGGCGACGGGCAGGCTCGACGCGACCACGAGGACGCCGAGCCCGACGCGCCGTCCGTACCGGGGTCGCGCGTCGTCGTCGCGGGTGCCGCGGCGGCGCGCGAGCAGCAGCGCCCCGACCACCACGAGGTCCGCCAGCCCGACGAGCCCCAGCACCAGCGGGGACAGGCGCGGCACCGTGTCGGTGAGCACGCTGAGGTACTGCCGGTTCTCCACGGTGCGGGCCACGGAGATGCGGCGGTCGTCGCCGCGCTCCAGCGGGGACCCGGTGAACGGCGTGAGGGCCTGGGTCATTGCGGCCTCGTCCTCGGCCGCGTCGTCGTCCGTGGCCGCGTCCCCGGTGTCCCCGGGGTCGCCGGTCGCGGCGGGGGTGGCGTCGTCGGTCGGCGCGGTCCCGGAGAGGGCGCCGCCCGTCACGGTGTCGGCGACGGTCGCGGACAGGTCCGCGAGCACCACGACGCCCGCCCAGCGCGACGACGTCGAGGTGAGCCAGGCCGCCCTCCCGCCGGGCGACGTCCAGTCGACCACCACCTGGAGGTCCGACGGGCCCAGCGGCGTGTCGGAGATGCCCGCCACCACCAGCCGCCCGCCCTGGGGGAGCAGGTCGGCCAGCGCGCCCACCTGGTCGTCGAGCGTCTCGACGGCGGCCGTCCGCTCGCTCGCGGCGTCCGGCAGCACGCCCAGGTCGACGACGGTGGCCGGGCACGCCGCGACCTGCTCGGCGGTGAGCTGCCCCGCGTCGGACAGGTAGCGCGGCACGGTCCCGTCGTCGTCCGCGAGCGCGACGGCCGCCCCCGGCCCGACGGCGGTCGCGCAGGCGCCCGCGACGTCGGTGACCTCGCCCAGCGCGCCGGGCTGCGCCGTGCTCGACGTCAGCGGGTCGCTCGCGGCGAGGTCCGCCCAGCCCGGCACCTGCGCGGACACCGGGGTGACCGCGTCCGCGTCCTGGGCGTCCCCCGTCGTGGGCGGCGTCGGCAGCGACGGGCAGCCGAGGGCGGTCCCCTCGGCCTGGTCGGCGGTGTCGTCCGCGGCCTCGTCGGCGCTCGCCGCGTCGTCGGGCTGCGCCGCGGCCTTGCTGCCGGCGGACAGCGTGAGCCACGCGTCGAGCGGGCAGGTGGGGGAGAGGGTGCGCACCGCGATCGACGCGACCGACCCGCCGCCGATGAGCCGCCACAGGTGCGGGGTGCGCACGGCGTCGACGTCGGACCACTGGAGGCCGGAGACCCCCGCGAGCACCAGCGGGGTCTCGGGCGCCGCGCCCTCGGCGGGGTCGTCCGCCGCGGCCGCGGACGGCGCGCCCGCGAGGAGGCCGACGAGCGCGGCGACGAGCACGAGGACGCGGGCAGGGCGGATCACGCGGGCCAGCCTATGCATGCGCAGGTCGGGCCCGGCGGACGTCCGGCGCCGGGCGCCGGACGTTCACGCGATCATCCCGTCCGGACCACGAGCGCGCCGGGCTCCACCCAGGTCTCCAGCTCGACGGCGCTGCCGAGCGGGTCGCCGTCGACCTGCGCCTGCTCGCCGTCGTCCACCCGGATCACCGCTCGTCGTGCGCGGGTGTGGTCGATCCGGCCGATCTTGCCGGGCAGGTCGTTGCGCACGCCGAGGCCCTGCGCCACGACCTCCCCGAAGAGCTGCGCCCACCCGGCGAGGCCGCCGCGGGTGTCGATCGCGGCGACGTCGAGCTCGCCGTCGTCGATCACGGCGTCCGGCAGCAGCGTGATCCCGCCGGGCAGCCGCCCGCAGTTGCCCACCATGAAGCTGCGCAGCCGTGCCTCGACCTCCTCGCCGTCGTCGAGACGGATCGTCGCGCGCATCCGCCGGCCGTGCAGGTGCCGTGCGCCGGCGAAGAAGTACGCCACCCAGCCGACCCGGGCCTTGAGCTCGTCGTCGGCGTCCGCCACCATCGCGGCGTCGAACCCGAGGCCCGCGATGACGAGGAAGATGTGCGCCTGGTCGGGGTCGTCCGGCTGCTCGGCGTCCGGGGCGTACTCGGTGACGCGGGCCCGGCCCACGTCGATGGCACGGTCCTCGCCGCCGAGGACGATGGCGACCGCGTCGGTGACCGACGTCAGCGGCAGGTCGAGGTTGCGGGCCAGCAGGTTGCCCGTGCCGACGGGGATGAGCCCCATGGGGCGCCCTGAGCCGGACAGCGCCTCCGCGACGGCCCGCACCGTGCCGTCGCCGCCGGCGGCGACCACGACGTCGGCCCCGTCCGCGAGCGCCTGGCGCGCCTGGCCCGTGCCGGGGTCGTCCACGGTGGTCTCGTAGAAGAGGGGCCGGGGCAGCGCGGCGTCGGCGCACACGCGCTCGACGACGGAGCGCACGTCGGCGGCCCCCTCCTTGGAGGGGTTGATGACGACGGCGAGCAGCATGCCCCGCGCCCCGCCGTCCTGCGCGCGCTGCCCGTCCGGCTCGGCGACGGCGTGCCCCCGCGTGCGGGCCTGGCGCCACAGCACCAGCGCCACGGTGAGCACGCCGAGGGCGACGGCGAGCGCGACGACCAGCGCGACCCAGGCGTACTCATCCGGCATGAGCGCAACCTACGACGGATCGGGCCCCAGGACCCACCGAGGTGGCGCGTGTCTCCCGTGAGGTAGTCCGAGATCCCGCGAGGTAGTTCTGGACTCGGCGAGGTAGTCCGAGATCCCGCGAGGTAGTTCGGCGAGCAGAGGTGCGGATATCCGTGCGGCCGCCGAGGGCCCGGCCGTTAGGCTTGCGGGCGTGATCGACCTCCGACTGCTGCGCGACAACCCCGACGTCGTCCGTGCGAGCCAGCTGGCCCGCGGCGACGACCCCGCCCTCGTGGACGCGGCGCTCGACGCCGACGCGCGCCGTCGCTCCTCCCTGACGGAGTTCGAGTCGCTGCGCGCGGAGCAGAAGGCGCTCGGCAAGCTGGTGGCGAAGGCCCAGGGCGACGAGAAGGCGCAGCTGCTGGCCCGCACCAAGCACCTCGCGGAGCAGGTCAAGGCGCGCCAGGCCGAGGCGTCGGACGCCGAGAAGCAGGTCGACGAGCTGCTGTACGGGATCGCGAACGTCGTCGAGGGTGCCCCTCCCGGGGGCGAGGACGACTTCCTCGTGGTCAAGGAGGTCGGCGCGCCGCGCGACTTCGCGGCCGAGGGCTTCGCCCCGCGCGACCACCTGGAGCTGGGCGAGGGGCTGGCCGCCATCGACACCGCGCGCGGCGCGAAGGTGTCGGGCTCGCGGTTCTACTTCCTCACCGGGATCGGCGCCCGCCTCGAGCTGGCGATCCTCAACGCGGCGATCGACCAGGCGGTGAGCGCGGGCTTCACCCCGATGATCACGCCGACGCTGGTGAAGCCGGACACGATGCGCGGCACCGGGTTCCTCGGCAGCCACGCGGACGAGGTCTACCACCTCGAGAAGGACGACCTGTACCTGGTCGGCACCAGCGAGGTGGCGCTCGCGGGCTACCACGCGGACGAGATCCTCGACCTGTCCGGCGGCCCGAAGCGGTACGCCGGGTGGAGCGCGTGCTACCGGCGCGAGGCCGGCGCCGCGGGCCGCGACACCCGCGGCATCATCCGCGTCCACCAGTTCCAGAAGGTGGAGATGTTCAGCTACTGCGACCCGGAGGACGCCGCCGCCGAGCACCAGCGCCTGCTCGCCTGGGAGGAGGCCATGCTCGCGAAGGCCGAGCTGCCCTACCGGGTCATCGACACCGCGGCCGGAGACCTCGGCACGTCCGCCGCCCGCAAGTTCGACTGCGAGGCGTGGCTGCCCACGCAGGAGCGCTTCCTCGAGCTCACGTCGACGTCGAACTGCACCACGTTCCAGGCCCGCCGGCTGGGCGTGCGCGAGCGGACCGTCGACGGGACCACCCGTCCCGTCGCGACGCTCAACGGCACGCTGGGCACCACGCGCTGGATCGTCGCGATCCTGGAGAACCACCAGCAGGCCGACGGATCGGTCCGCGTGCCGGAGGGCCTGCGGCCCTACCTGGGCGGCCTCGAGGTGCTGACTCCCGTTGGTTGAGCCTGTCGAGACCCACGCCCCCCGACTCGTCGCCCTCGACATCGACGGCACGCTCCTCGGGTACGACGGCGGCCTGTCGCCGGCGGTGCGCGAGGCCGTGGCCGCGGTCCAGGAGGCGGGGCACCACGTGGTGCTGTCCTCCGGCCGGTCGCTCATCGCGATGGTGCCGGTGGCCGAGCTGCTCGGGATCACCACCGGCTGGATGGTCTGCTCGAACGGCGCCGTGACGGTGCGCCTCGACCCGGGCGTGCCGAACGGCTGGGAGCTCGACCAGGTCGTGACGTTCGACCCCGAGCCCGCGCTGCGGCTGCTGCGCACCGAGCTGCCCGACGCCCGCTACGCGGTGGAGGACATCGGCGTCGGCTTCCGCATGAACGCGCTCTTCCCCGACGGCGAGCTCGACGGCGTGCACCAGGTCGTCGACTTCGAGCAGCTCTGGGCCCGCGAGGTGACGCGCGTCGTCATCCGCAGCCCCGAGCGCACCCCCGAGGAGTTCAGCGAGATGGCCGCCCGCATCGGCCTGGGCGACGTCACCTACGCCGTCGGCTGGACCGCCTGGATGGACGTGGCCCCGAAGGGCGTCACCAAGGCGTCCGGGCTGGAGCGGCTGCGCGAGCGGCTCGGCGTCGTCCCCGCCGCCACCGTGGCCGTGGGCGACGGGCGCAACGACGTCGACATGCTGCGCTGGGCCGGCCGGGGCGTCGCCATGGGCCACGCGGACGAGGTGGTGCGCTCGGCCGCGGACGAGGTCACCGGCACGGTGGACGAGGACGGCGTCGTCCCCGTCCTGCTCTCCCTGCCGAGGTAGTTCGAAACCCGCCGAGGTAGTTCGAAGGGCGGCCCGCATCGTCTGCGGGCCGCCCTTCGAACTACCTCGGCGGGTTTCGAACTACCTCGGCAGGTCAGTCGCGCGCGGAGAGGACGACCGGGCCGTCGTCCGTGACGGCGATCGTGTGCTCGCTGTGGGCGCCGCGGGAGCCGTCGGCGGCGCGGAGGGTCCAGCCGTCGGGGTCGGTGTAGATCTCGTCGGTGGTCTCGAGGAACCACGGCTCGATCGCGATGACCAGGCCCGCCTTGAGCGGGAAGCCGCGCCCCGCGCGACCGTCGTTGGGGACGTGCGGGTCGCCGTGCATCGTGCGCCCGACGCCGTGCCCGCCGAAGTCCGTGTTGATCGCGTAGCCGGCCCCGCGGGCGACCTTCGCGATGGCGGCGGAGATGTCGCCGACCTTGTTGCCGACGAGCGCGGCGGCGATACCGGCCTCGAGGGCGACCTCCGTCGTCTCGATGAGCTTCGCGTCCGCCGCGGCGCGCTGCGGCGTCGGGGAGGAGCCGACGACGAACGACACCGCCGAGTCGGCCACCCAGCCGTCGACGGAGGCGGCGAAGTCGATGCTCAGCAGGTCGCCGTCGCGCAGGGCGTAGTCGTGGGGGAGCCCGTGCAGCACCGCGTCGTTGACGGACGTGCAGATCACCTTGCCGAACGGCATCGCGCCGAACGACGGGTGGTAGTCGATGTAGCAGGACTCGGCACCCCGGTCGCGGATCATGCGGTGCGCGAGAGCGTCCAGCTCGAGCAGGTTCACCCCGACCGCCGCGGCGTCGCGCACCGCGGTGAGCACCTCGCCCACGAAGCGTCCCGCGGGGCGCATCTGGTCGATCTCTCGCGGGCTCCTCAGCTCGATCATGACGGTCCTCTCGAAGTGCTCGTGACACGGGGTAGGGCACCAGGGTGTCACGAATCGTCACCGAGTCGTGACCCTGAAACGCGTTGCGGGAACTTGCACCGGACGGTGCAGGTGCGATCCACTCACGGTGGAGGCAGTATCCCGGTCAGGGGGACCTGAGGATCACGGGCCGCCACCGGTGGGCAAACTTCCGTGGACCACGATGCAGTGGAGGAGCTTGGCGATGACCAGACGACGGACGACGGCGCGACGACGCGCGCTGGCAATCGCGGCCGGCGGTGCGGGCCTCGCGCTCGTGCTCGCGGCCTGCAGTGACCCGGACGGCGAGGGCGGGGCCGGTGAGGAGGGCGGGTCCAGCGCCTCGGCAGCGAGCATCGACTGCTCGGCCTACGAGGAGTTCGGGGACATCGACGGCAAGACGGTGAGCGTCTACACCTCGATCGTCGACCCGGAGGGCGCGACGCAGGAAGCGTCCTACGACGCGTTCGAGGAGTGCACGGGCGTCACGGTCGAGTACGAGCCGTCCCGTGAGTTCGAGGCGCAGCTGCTGGTACGCGTCAAGGCGGGGAACGCGCCCGACATCGCGTACCTGCCGCAGCCCGGGCTGCTCAACACGATCGTGAAGGACTACCCCGACGCGATCCAGCCGGCGCCGGACGCGACGGCGGCCAACGTGGACGAGTTCTGGAACGAGACGTGGAAGGGGTACGGCACGGTCGACGGCACCTTCTACTCGGCCCCGCTGGGCGCCAACGCGAAATCCTTCGTCTGGTACTCGCCGTCGATGTTCGCCGACGCGGGCTACGAGGTTCCCCAGACCTGGACCGAGCTCATGGACCTCACCCAGAAGATCCACGACGACAACGACGGCGCCAAGGTCTGGTGCGCCGGGGTGGAGTCCGGCGACGCCACCGGCTGGCCGGGCACCGACTTCATCGAGGACATGATGCTGCGCACCGCGGGCGTCGAGGACTACGAGAAGTGGTACACGCACGAGATCCCGTTCAACGACCCGAAGGTGGTCGAGGCGTGGGACACCGCGGGTGAAATCCTCAAGAACCCGGACTACGTCAACGCGGGCCTGGGCGAGGTCAACTCGATCGCCACGCAGTCGTGGACCGACGCCGGCAACGGCATCCTCGACGGCAACTGCTGGCTGCACCGCGCGGCGAACTTCTACCAGACGCAGTGGCCCGAGGGCACCGAGGTGTCCGAGGACGGCGACGTCTTCGCGTTCTACCTGCCGACCGACCAGCCCGACGTCAAGCCGATGCTCGGCGGCGGCGAGTTCGTCGCCGCGTTCAACGACAAGCCCGAGGTGCAGGCCTTCCAGACCTACCTCTCCAGCGCGGACTGGGCCAACCAGAAGGCGCTGAGCACCCCGGACGGCGGGTGGGTGAGCGCCAACAGCGGGCTCGACCCGAACAACCTGGCCACTGAGTTCGACCAGTACGTGGCGGGCGTCCTGACCGACCCGGACACGGTCGTCGCGTTCGACGCGTCGGACCTCATGCCCGGCGAGGTCGGTGCCGGCACGTTCTGGACCGGCATCGTGGAATGGCTCACGGGGGCGAGCACCCAGGAGGTCACCGACAAGATCGAGGCGTCCTGGCCGAAGTGAGCCGGTGCGCCGCGTGATCCTTGTTCGACCGCTCGGCCCGGGCACGTCGCACGACGTGCCCGGGCCGAGCGTCCCGACTCCTGATCCGACTCCTCGGGAGGTCGTCGATGACCTGGTTGCTCGAGCCCGACACCACGTCGCAGAAGTTCATGCTCATGGTGGTCGCCGTGGTCCTGTTCGCCGCGGTGATGGGCCTCATCCTGTTCCTGGTGGACCGTCCGAAGCGGATCCCGTCGTGGGTCGTGGCGCTCGGGTTCGTCGGGGTGCCCCTGCTGTTCCTCGCCTACGGGTTGGTGCGCCCCGGCCTGATCACGCTCTGGCAGTCGTTCTTCAACCGCAACGGCACCGAGTTCATCGGCGTTGACAACTACGTGCGGGCCTTCACCGAGGGTCAGTTCCAACACGTGCTCGTGGTCACGGCGGCCTGGGTGATCCTGGCGCCGCTGCTGAGCGCCGTCATCGGGCTGTCGTACGCCGTGCTGGTCGACCGCACCCGGTTCGAGAAGCTCGCCAAGGCGCTCGTCTTCGTGCCGATGGCGATCTCCATGGTCGGCGCCTCGATCATCTGGAAGTTCGTCTACGAGTTCCGGCCCGACCAGCCCGGCATCAACCAGATCGGCCTGCTCAACCAGGTGCTCGTCTGGGTCGGCCTGCCTCCGCAGCAGTTCCTCATCGGGCAGCCCTGGAACACCTGGTTCCTCATCGTGGTGATGATCTGGATCCAGACCGGGTTCGCGATGACGGTGCTGTCCGCGGCGGTCAAGGCCATCCCCGACGACATCGTCGAGGCCGCGCGGCTCGACGGGCTGCACGGCATGGGCATGTTCCGCTACATCACGGTGCCGAGCATCCGGCCGGCCCTCGTCGTCGTGCTGACCACGATCGCGATGGGCACGCTGAAGGCCTTCGACATCGTCCGCACCATGACCGGCGGCCAGTTCGGCACCCAGGTGGTGGCGAACGAGTTCTACACGCAGGCGTTCCGGCAGGGCAACCAGGGACTCGCGGCGGCGCTCGCCGTGGTCCTGTTCATCCTCGTGATCCCGATCATCGCCTACAACGTGCGGCAGATGCGCCAGTCGGAGGAGATCCGATGACCTCGACCCCCACGCCCGGGCAGGCCGTCACGGGCTCTGCGCTCGACGACGACGTCCCGCAGAACCAGATCCGCAAGCTCTCTCGTCTGGAGCGCAGGGCGATCGCCACCAAGGGCAGGCTCAGCTCTCCGTGGGCGTCCGGCATCGCGATCATCATCGCCATCCTGTGGACGATCCCGTCGCTCGGGCTGCTCATCAGCTCGTTCCGACCTCAGGACGACATCCGCCGCAGCGGTTGGTGGACCGTGTTCGGCGACCTGTTCAACGGGACCGCCGAGTTCACGATGGACAACTACAACGAGGCGCTGTACGGCAACAGCAACGACCTGTCCACGTTCTTCGTCAACTCGTTCGTCATCACGATCCCCGCGGTCCTGATCCCGATCACTCTCTCGCTCCTGGCCGCGTACGCGTTCGCCTGGATCAAGTTCCCGGGCCGGAACTTCCTCTTCATCGCGGTCTTCTCCCTCCAGGTGGTGCCGCTGCAGATCGCCCTCGTGCCGCTGCTGTCGGACTACGTCAACTGGGGCGTCAACGGCAGCTACTGGACCGTGTGGCTCTCGCACTCGATCTTCGCCCTGCCGCTGGCGATCTTCCTGCTGCACAACTTCATGAAGGACATCCCTGCGTCGCTGGTGGAGGCGGCACGGGTCGATGGCGCCGGGCACGTGAAGATCTTCTTCCGGGTGCTCTTTCCGCTGCTCGTCCCGGCGATCGCCTCGTTCGGGATCTTCCAGTTCCTGTGGGTGTGGAACGACCTGCTGGTCGGGCTGACGTTCGCGGCCCCGGAGTATCAGCCTCTGACGGTGAAGATCGCCGAGCTGGCGGGCACGCGCGGCGGCGACTGGTACCTCCTGACCGCCGGCGCGTTCATCTCGATGATCGTGCCTCTGGTCGTGTTCATCGCGCTGCAGCGCTTCTTCGTCCGCGGCATGCTCGCGGGTGCGGTCAAGGGCTGAGCCGACCGACCGCGGGGACGACGACGGCGGCCCGGGCGTGATGCCCGGGCCGCCGTCGTCGTGCGTGGTGCGTCAGCCGCGTCAGACCGCGGGCGGCGCGGACGGCGAGCCGTAGGGCCCGGCCGGGAGCGGCACGCCCTTCGGGTCCGGGCCGAAGCGGTTCGGGCCGATGGTGCCGGGCTGCGCGTACAGCACGATCATGATGATCCCGCCGACGAACGGGATGACGCTCAGCCACCAGAAGAAGCCCGAGCGGTCCTGGTCGTGCAGGCGGCGGATCATGACGGCGAGGGTCGGCAGGATGAGCGCCAGGCCGACCAGGCCCCAGATCACGGTGACGGCGATGGCGCCTGCGGCCAGGCCGGTCGACGTGTCGGTCATGGTCGAGTCCGGGTTCGTCGTCGCGGCCGACGCGCCGCCGGTGATCAGGAACAGGATCCCGAAGACGGCGTTGACGATGATGATGAAGAGGTAGAAGAACCAGAACTCCGAGCGGCGCGCGCGGCCCGAGAAGTTGGCGTACTGCGAGAAGACGGACTTGATCGCGTCCGGAACGACATGACGGCCTCACTGGGTCGATGGAGGGGGCGGTGGGTGCGGCGCGAGTCGATCACGTGCGCCCGTCGCGTGCGGCCCCCGGTAGCCCCGCGAGCGTAGGGCGGGCGTGCACCGGTCGTCCAGGGGGCGCGCACGTTTCGTCCACATTCGCGGGACGGGGTGATCTCCCCGGCCGACGGTGGGGCCGCCGCAGGGACCCGTATGCTCCCGTGGTGCCGACCGCTGCCCCGAACCACCGGTCCGCCGTGGACCGCGTGCCGGCACCGCTGCTCTTCCTCGTCTCCGGCCTCACCCTCTACGCGGGGGCGGCCGTCGCGGTGGGGCTCTTCGACCTGCTCGGGGCGCCGACCGTCGGGTGGTGGCGCATCGCGCTCGCGGCCGTCGTGCTCCTTGCGTGGCGGCGGCCCTGGCGTCGGCGCTGGACCCGTCGCGACCTGGCCGCCGCCGCGCTCTTCGGCGTCGTTCTCGCGGCGATGAACGTCGTGTTCTACGTGGCGGTCGACCACCTCCCGCTCGGCGTCGCCGTCGCGATCGAGTTCCTCGGCCCCGTCGCCGTCGCCGCGATCACCGGGCGCGGCTGGCAGGAGCGCGCCGCGATCGCCGTCGCCGCTGCCGGCGTCGTCCTGCTCGCCGGCGTCACGCTCGCCTCCGGGATCTCCCGCGAGGACGCCGTCGTGGGCCTGGCCGCCGTTCTCGCGGCCGCCGCGTGCTGGGCCGGCTACATCGTGCTGGGCAAGCGGGTCGCCGGTGCCGGGACGGGGATCGACGGCCTCGCCGTCGGCATGGCCGCGGGCGGGATCGCCTTTGCCCCGTTCTTCGCGTCGTCCGCGGCGACCGTCGTCACGGACGTCCCGCTCCTCCTCTTCCTGCTCGTCGTGGCCGTCTGCTCGTCCGTCGTCCCGTACGTGCTCGACCAGGTGGTGCTCCGGCGCGTCGGCACCGCGACCTTCTCCGTCATGCTCGCGCTGCTGCCCGCCACCGCCGTGCTCGTCGGCGCCGTCGTCCTGCGGCAGATCCCCACCTGGCCCGAGCTGGTCGGCCTGGTGCTCGTCTCCGGCGCCATCGCCCTGACCTCGCGCACCTGACCCCCGGCACGCGGGGGTGGTCCGGGAGGCCGCGAGGTGGTGCGAGACCCGGCGAGGTGGTCGGAGTGCCGCGCCCGCGCTAGAGGTACTGGCCGGGGAAGGACGGCGGTCGTCGCCACCGGCCTGCCGCGGGCCGGCGTCGGCGCCGGGGCCGAACGGCGTGGGCCCCGCACCGGGCGGGAGGGCACGACGCATCTGGGAGAGCTGCGCCTGCGCGGCCATCTGCTGCGCGACGAGCGCCGTCTGGATCCCGTGGAAGAGGCCCTCGAGCCAGCCGACGAGTTGGGCCTGCGCCACCCGCAGCTCGGCGTCGGAGGGGACGCCCTCGTCGGAGAACGGCAGGGTGATGCGGTGCAGTTCCTCGACGAGGTCGGGGACAGGCCCTCCTCCAGCTCGCTGAGGGAGCGCTCGTGGATCTCGGCCAGGCGGGTGCGCGCGGCGTCGTCGAGCGGGGCGTCGCGCACCTCGTCGAGCAGCCGCTTGATCATGCCGCCGATGCGCATGACCTTCGCCGGCTCCTCGATGCGGGACGTCTCCTGCACTTCCGCGACGACGGCGTCGTGCGCGGCTTCCTCGACGGCGGGGCCCGCGGCCTCCCCGTCCGGCGTGACCACGGAGGTCCGCGTCTCGTCGTCGCGGTCTCGAGTGCTGTCGTCGCTCTCGGTCATCCCCCCAGTGTGGCCCACGGCACCGACGGGGGCCGGTCAGGGGACCAGCAGGATCTTGCCGAACGGGGACCCGGACTCCATCAGCTCGTGCGCGGCGGGGGCGTCCGCGAAGGGCACCCGGGCGTGCACGACGGGCCGGACCCGGCCGTCCTCGACCATCGGCCACACGCGCTCGCGCACGGTCGCGACCAGCGCCGCCTTCTCCTCGACGCTGCGCGGGCGCAGCAGCGTCCCGGTGACCCAGGCCTGCTTGGCCATGAGGGCGTTCAGGTCCAGCTCGCCGCGGCGTCCCTGCTGCAGGCCGATGACGACGAGCCGGCCGCCGGGCGCGAGGGCGCGCACGTTGTCGCCCAGGCCGCCGGCGCCGAGCACGTCCAGCACGACGTCGGCCCCGCGGCCGTCCGTCGCGTCGCGCACGGCGTCCACCACGTCCTGCGCGCGGTGGTCGACGCCGACCGTCGCGCCGAGGTCGACGCACCGGGCGGCCCGCTCCGGCCCGCCCGCGGTGGCGACGACACGGGCCCCGAGCGCGGCCCCCAGCTGCACCGCGACGCTGCCCACGCCGCCCGAGCCGCCCTGCACCAGCAGCGTCTC
This sequence comes from Promicromonospora sp. Marseille-Q5078, assembly GCF_050315395.1. Lineage (NCBI taxonomy): Bacteria > Bacillati > Actinomycetota > Actinomycetes > Micrococcales > Promicromonosporaceae > Promicromonospora > Promicromonospora sp. Marseille-Q5078. The sequence continues at coordinate 4,147,692 of NZ_JBNPQG010000001.1, read as the reverse complement.
GCCCGCGCGGAGCCGGGCGGTGTCCACCAGGTTGGTCCACGCCGTGCAGACGGCCTCCGGGAGCGCGGCGCCGTCGACCAGGTCCACCCCCGCCGGCAGCGGCAGCAGCTGTGTAGACCGAGCCACGACCTGCTCCGCGTACCCGCCGCCCTCGAGCAGCGCGACGACCTGGTCCCCGGGCGCCCACGCCGTCACTCCGGGGCCGAGCGCGCGGACCGTACCCGAGATCTCGAGGCCCGGCCACTCGGGAGCGCCCTTCGGCGGCGGGTAGTTTCCGGCGCGTTGGAGCAGGTCAGCGCGGTTGACGCCCGCGGCCGCGACGTCGACGAGCACCTCGCCGGGGCCCGGTTTGCCCGGGTTGATGAGGGATAGGGTGAGTTTCCCTGGACCGCCAGGTGCCGATATCGTGACCGCTCGCACACCGATGGAGCCTACTCCCGCGCCTGGAAGCCCAGCCGGGCACGCGGACTGGTGCCGGACGTGATGGCACCCACCCGGGGGCTGGCCGGCTTCCGCTCGGCCGCACCCCCGACGAACAGTGATGGAGAGAGGTTCAGATGCTCCGCAGGTTGGGCGTTCGCGGGAAGATTCTTGCGACACTCGCCGTGCCGATCTTCGTCCTGGCGCTGACGGCGGGGTGGATCACCTGGCAGTCGCTGCAGGAGAACCGCAGCGCCGAGCAGACGGCGGCTCTCATGGAGTCGCTGGAGCTGCAGGACGCCGCCGGCTCGGCGGTCGCCGCCGAGCGCGCGACGAACATCGCCGCGTCGCTGGGGATCCCCGATGCCAAGAAGGCGCTCGTCAAGGCGCAGGAGACCACCGATCGGGTCCTCGACCAGCGCGACGAGGCGCTCGAGGTCCTGGACATCAGCGCGCTGCCGACCAACGTCCAGGACGCGGTGAACCGCACGCTGCGGGACCGGACCGTGCTCGACGAGCTGCAGCGCAAGGTCATCTCCGGCCAGCTCACGGAGCCGCGCGCCACCGAGCAGTACACGGCGCTCAGCGAGAACGCCCTGGACGTACCGCGCTCCGTGGCCCAGAGCGGCACCGACGCCGGCCTCACGCGCCACATCAACGCCTACACCTCCCTCGACGAGGCGATGCTCGCCAACACGCTCGAGCGGCCGATCGCCGGCGGCGTGCTGGCCGCCATCGCGGCGGGGCAGTCCCCGGGTGCCGATCTCAACGGCCGCATGGTCACTCAGCTGCAGTCCACGGACTCCCTGCGCACCGAGGCGCAGGAGCAGCTCGACCAGATCCCGGGCGGGTTCGAGCTCCCGCCCTACGAGGACGACCTGGACCAGCTGCGGCTCCAGCTGCGCTACCTGAACCTCTCCGGCCTCGACCAAGAGGCCGCCGCCCAGTGGAACGACCTCTCGCAGGGCTGGGTCGACGCGACGCAGCCGGTGCGCGACGACGTCCGTGACGCGACCGTCGCGTACTCGAACGACCTGGCCGGCGACGCCCGCACGGCCGCCCTCCTCACCGGCGCCGCGGCGTTCGGCGTCGTGCTCGTGTCGTTCCTGCTGGCCCTGCTCATCGCCCGCCGCATCGTGCAGCCGCTGGCCCGCCTCACCGCCGCGACCGCGGACGTGCGCGACCGCCTGCCGCGCATGGTCGAGCAGATGGCCGTGCCGGGTCAGGCGCCGTCGATCGACCTCGTCCAGGTGCCGGTCGAGTCGAGCGACGAGATCGGTCGGCTCGCGGCGTCGTTCAACGAGGTGAACGAGACGACGATGGTCGTGGCGCGCGAGCAGGCGGCGCTCCGCGGCTCGATCGCCGAGATGTTCGTCAACGTGGCCCGCCGCGACCAGGTGCTCCTGAACCGCCAGCTCTCGTTCCTCGACGAGCTGGAGCGGTCGGAGGAGGACCCGAGCACGCTGTCGAACCTGTTCCGGCTCGACCACCTCGCCACGCGAATGCGCCGCAACGCGGAGTCCCTGCTCGTGCTCGCGGGCATCGACTCCGGCCGCCGCGTGCGCAACCCGATGCCGGTCTCCGACGTCGTCCGTACGGCGTCGTCCGAGATCGAGCTCTACGACCGCGTCCGGCTCAACCTGGGCGTCGACCCGCACATGCTCGGCCACAACGCGCTGAGCGCCGCCCACCTGCTGGCGGAGCTGCTCGAGAACGCGACGATGTTCTCCGAGCCGCACACCCCCGTGGAGGTCACGACGACGCGCGACGAGCGCGGCGTCGTCGTCACGGTCCGCGACCACGGTCTCGGGATGAGCCCCGAGGAGATCGCCGACGCCAACACGAAGGTGTCGAGCCGTACGGCGTCGGACGCCGTGGGCGCCCAGCGCCTCGGCCTCTTCGTGGTCGGCCGTCTCGCCGACCGGCTGAACGCGCAGGTCCGCTACCGCACGGGCGACGGCGGCACCGGCACCGAGGTCACGGTCGTCTTCCCGGCGGACCTGTTCCTGCCCGACGACGCGCTCCCGCTGCCGCAGCCGACCGACCCGCTGGAGGCGGGGACGCAGACCGCGGCCGCCGGTTTCGGCGGCCAGCTCGCCGGCCAGGCCGAGGAGCCCCCGCGGGTCCCGTCGCCCCCGAGCCCGTCGCCGCGCCCGCCGCGGCGTTCACGCCCCTCGGCGACGAGGCGTACACCACCCCGACCCCGGCTGTCGCCGAGGCGGCGCCGCTCGCCGCGGAGCCCCCGGCCGCGGTCCCGGTCGACCTGGACGCGCTGACCGACGGCACGACGTCGATCGGCATGCCGCGCCGCCGACGGTCCGGCGTCGCGACCGACGGCGCCGGGTCGGGCGCCTCGGGCGGCCGGCCCGACACGGGCCCGATCGTGCTGCCGCCGCTCGAGGCCCCGGTGCTCCCGGACCTGGCGGACGACACCACGGTCGACGGGTGGCGCCCGCCCGCCCAGGTCGAGTCCTCGTCGACGTCGTCGCTCCCCAGCCGGCACCGGGCGCAGCCCGAGCCGGTGGCCGCGGAGCCCGAGCCGGTGTCCGCGCCCGTGCTGGGCGTCGACCAGCGCGCGGGGCTGTTCTCCAGCTTCCGCTCGATGGGCTCGATCGACGTCGCCGAGACCGAGAGCACGCTGCAGCTCGACGCGGTGACGGAGGACCCGGCGGCCCTCCCGGACGGCCTCGCGCCGCTGCACCCGGCCGAGCCGGAGGCCCCGGTCCCGTCCGCGTGGGCCGCGCCCGTCGAGGAGCGCGTCGCACCGGCACCGTCGGTGTGGGCGCCCGCGCAGGCCGAGGAGCCCGTCGCGCTGCCCGAGCCGTACCGACCGGCCACCGAGGCGGCCCCGGCCGTCGCGATGCCCACGCGGGACGCCTACCCGGCACCGGTCGCCCGCCAGGAGCCGGTGCACCAGCAGCCGGTGCACCACGAGCCGGTGCATCACGAGCCCGCGCCCACGCTGTACGCGGAGCCGACCGCCTCGTCGTTCGACCCGGTGGTGCGCGAGGTGCCGGAGCCCGCTCCGGGGACGTCGTTCGACCCGGTCACGTCGTTCGACCCGCCCGCGCGTGACGACGCGTTCGGGGCGGACGAGGCTGCTGCGGCGCGGGGGCGCGGGACACCGGCGCCCAGGACGCGTTCCAGGAGCTCCCCGCGTTCGAGGACCTGATCACCGATCTGCCGACCCGCCGGGCCGCACGGGAGAGCGTCGCGGCGCAGAGCCGCAAGCGTGGCCTGTTCGGGCGCAAGCCCTCGTCCGAGGAGCCGGCTCCCCTCGCGGCGACGCCGTTCCCCTCCACGTCGGTCCCGCCCGAGCCCACCCGGCACGAGCCGGCTCCGTTCGGCGGAGCGCCGGCGGCGTACGAGGCTCCGAGGAGGTCGCGCCGCGGCCGGAGGTCCGGGAGGAGCCCGCTCCCGCCCCGACGTCCTCCTACGGGGGCTCGGTGCTGCCGCTGCGGCCCACGGAGACGGCCGGGCAGGACCCGCTCGACCCCCACTTCGTGCCCGACACCGTCGAGGCGCGGTCGGAGTGGATGGCCTCGGCCGTCCTGTACGAGGAGATGTCCACGATGCTGCAGCGCGGCGTCTTCCAGGAAGGGAACGTGACTTCGACGAACGACGAGCAGACGTACCGCCCGACGACGGTGGCGAACGAGCCCGGCGGCCTGGTGCGTCGCCAGCGGGCCGAGGCGGCCTCGTCGACCGAGCGGTTCACCGCCCGCATCGAGCGCGACCCGGAGCAGCTGCGCTCGCGTCTGTCGGCCTTCCAGTCGGCGACCAGCCGCGGCCGCGACGACGCCGGAGCGGTCAGGGCCTCGACGCCGGCCGCCCCTACCGTGAATGATGTCCCTGGATCGGCGCCGCAGCAGCGGTGACCTGCGCCTTCGGCGTACCAACGAGGAGGAAGCGTGACCCTCAGTACTGAAGCGACCAACTTCGGGTGGCTTCTCGACAACTTCGTGCGCACCGTCCCGGGCAGCCGCCACACGCTGGTGGTCTCGGCGGACGGTCTGCTCATGGCGATGTCCGACCAGCTCGACCGCACCAGCGGCGACCAGCTCGCGGCGATCGTCTCCGGCATGTCGAGCCTGACCCGCGGGGCGTCCCGCCAGCTCGACGGCGGCAACGTGCGCCAGGCCGTCATCGAGATGGACAACGGGTTCCTCTTCCTGATGAACGTGTCGAACGGTTCCGTCCTGGCCGTGGTCGCCGAGTCGTCCTGCGACATCGGGCTCATCGGCTACGAGATGGCGCTGCTCGTGTCCCGCACGGAGGCCACCCTCACTCCGCAGCTGATCTCGGAGATGCGCGGCAACCTCCCGGTGGACGGCGCGACGCGTTCCGCGCGGGTGGGATGAGGTCGCGACCATGACGCACGCATCGTTCGGTTCTCTGGGTGCGCACTCGGCAGACGGCTACGAGGCCTCGACGGTGCGTCCCTATGCGGTCACCGGTGGCCGCGTCCGTTCCGCCCTGTCCGACCTGCCGCTCGAGGCGCTGGTCGAGGTGATGCCCGGCGCCGTGACGAGCGTCGGGCTCACCCCCGAGAAGCGGGCGATCCTGCAGCACGCCGCGCACACCTACGTGTCGATCGCGGAGCTCTCCGCGCTGCTGCGCCTGCCCCTCGGCGTCGTCCGCATCCTGGTCGCGGACATGCAGGAGGAGGGGCACATCACCGTGCACACCTCGACCCCGGTCAACGTCCACACGGGTCACGGCAGTTCCCACTCGGGCCTGTCCCTGAGCGTCTTGGAGAGTGTTCTCAATGGCATTTCCGCCCTCTGACAGCCCGACGCCCGGCGCGTCCGGGGGGATGTCCCCGGCCTGGGCGCCGGTCTCGCAGACCGTCGGCGCGGTGAGCGCGCCGGCGGTCGGCGGCGCTCCGGCAGCGGGCGGCGCCCCGCAGCGGCAGAGCGTGCTCGGGGGCGCCTCGACGGGGACCGCGAGGCAGCCCGGCCGGCCACCGTCGCGGCCCCGGGCCCGATCACGTCGGTGCCGACGGCCACGAGCTCCCCGCGCCCGGTCGCGCAGCAGGTGCCGGCTGCCGCCCCGCAGGCGTCGGTGGGCCCGCAGGCGTCCGCGGCGCAGCCGACGACGGCTCCGCAGCCGGCCGCCGAGCGCCCCGTGGACCAGGTGGCGGCGCAGCCGCCGCCGCGGCGGCCCCGGCGCAGCGGTCGGGCGCCCCGACCGTCACGAAGATCGTCGTGGCCGGCGGGTTCGCGGTCGGCAAGACGACGTTCATCGGGTCGATCTCCGACGTCGAGCCGCTGAACACCGAGGCCGCGATGACGGAGCACTCGGTGGGCGTCGACGACGCGGGCGGGGTCTCCGACCGTAAGACCACCACCACGGTGGCGATGACTTCGGTCGCGTGGCGCTGCCGGGCAACCTGTGGCTCTACCTGTTCGGCACCCCGGGCCAGGACCGCTTCCTGTTCATGTGGGACGACCTCATCCGCGGTGCCATCGGCGCCGTGGTGCTGGTCGACACGGACCGGCTGGAGCAGTGCTTCCCGGCGATCGACTACTTCGAGTCGCGGGGCGTGCCCTTCGTCGTCGGCGTGAACTGCTTCGACGGCGTCGCGAAGCACCGCCTCGAGGACGTCCGCGAGGCGCTGCAGATCCCGGCGCACGTGCCGATGCTGTACACGGACGCCCGCTCGCGCGCGGCGACGAAGCAGACGCTCATCTCCCTCGTGCAGCTCGCGATGCGCCAGCTGCGCTCGGGCGGCGGCGCGGCCTGACGGACGCTGCCCGCACGTCGCGTCCGCGGCCCCGGACCGCCTCGGCGGTCCGGGGCCGCGGCCGTGCCCGGCCGCTACACTGCTGTGCCGGACGGGCCGCCTGCGCGGCCGTCCCGGGAGGGCTGACAGAGCGGCCTAATGTGACGGTCTTGAAAACCGTTGTGCGGCAACGCACCGGGGGTTCGAATCCCTCGCCCTCCGCCACCAGGAAGCCGCACCAGGACGCCGTCGACGGGATGCCGTCGGCGGCGTCCTGGCGTCTAGCTGTGATGTCCAGGGAGGTTGGTCAGCCGGGTGATCGGTGGCTGGCCGCCGATGGCGGAGTGGGCTCGATGGTGATTGTAGAAGTGGAGCCATCCGGGCAGGGCAGCGTTGCGCTGGCTGGTTGAGTCGTAGAAGCGGGCGTAGGCCCATCCGTCAGCCAGGGTCCGGTGGAATCGCTCGATCTTGCCGTTCGTCTGCGGGCGGTAGGGGCGGGTGCGCTTGTGCACGATTCCGAGGTCCGTGCATGCGTGGGCCCAGGCGTGGGACTTGTAGGCGGCGCCGTTGTCGGACAGGACTCGCTCGATGGTGATGCCGTGATCGGCGAACCAGGTCTGGGCGCGTTGCAGGACGCCGATCGCGGTCGGGGCCTTCTCGTCGGCGTGATCTCGGCGTAGGCGACACGGGAGTGGTCGTCGATCACGGTGTGCACGAATGCGGTGCCGACCAGCGGTCCCCGCACGCGACCCTTGCGGCGTTCGGTCACGGTCGCGGCACGGTTGCGGTCGCCCTGCGACTTGCCGACATACCGCCACCCGCCGCCGTCGGGGATGTTGCCGAACTTGGTCACGTCCACATGGATCAACGATCCGGGGTGATCGTGCTCGTAGCGGCGCAACGGTTCTCCGGTGACCCGGTCGATGCGCCAGAGCCGGTTGATCCGGCAGCGCACGAGGACGGCATGCACGGTCGCGGCCGGGATGCCGAGCCGGCCAGCGATCTGAACCGGGCCGAGCCGGTGGCGCCAACGCAGTCGCACGATCGCCTTGACGACCGGCTGCGGAGTGCGGGTCGGGCTGTGGTGCGGGCGCGAGCTGCGGTCGGCCATGCCGGCCGTGCCCTCGGCCCGGTATCGATCGGCCCATTTCTTCGCAGTGCGCGGCGAGACCATGAACATCTTCGCCGCGGCGGCGTGGGTCCAGCCCGACTCGACGATCAGCAGCGCCAGACGCAGCCGCGTCTTCGGAGTCAGCAGGGCGTTAGCGTGGGACACGAAGGCCTCCGGTGGGTGGAAGTGGTTCCTCGACAGCTCCACTTCACAACCGGAGGCCTTCGTCTGTCAGACAGGCTCACCGGATCCGAACGGGACAACGTCCCTGGACATCACATCTAGCGGATCTCGACGATCGGCAGTCGCAGCGCGCCCGGCGCCGCGGTCGGCACGACGGGGCGTCGGGGCGCCGTCGGCGGGACGACGGCGTAGCGCGTGCCGGGCTCGGGGCGGGTGTCGGCGTCGCCCTGGTTGGGCCAGAGAGCGCACGCCCGCTCGGCCTGGGCGGTGATCGTCAGTGAGGGGTTGACGCCGAGGTTGGCGGTGACCGAGGCCCCGTCGAGCACGTGCAGCCCGGGGTGTCCGTGCACGCGGTGGTACGGGTCGACGACACCGGTCCCGGGGGAGTCGCCGATGGTGCAGCCGCCGAGGATGTGGGCGGTCATCGGCACGTCGAACGGGTCGCCGGCGCTGCCGCCGGCGAGACCGCCCATGCGGTCCGCCATCGCGCGCACGGCGTCGTGCGCCACCGGGATCCACGTCGGGTTGGGCGCCCCGGTGCCCTGACGCGAGGTGAGCCGGCGCCCGAACGGCCCGCGTCGCGTGAACGTGGTGAGCGAGTTGTCGCGGCTCTGCATGACCAGCGCGATCACGGTGCGCTGCGACCAGCCCCGCAGGTCGTACAACGCCGGCAGGTGGCGCCGCTGGCGCCACAGCTCGCCGAGCCAGCGCCGCCAGCGCGGGCCCTCCCCGGGCCCCACGCCGTCGACCAGCACGGTCTGCAGCAGCCCCATCGCGTTGGAGCCGCGCCCGTACCGGACGGGCTCGACGTGCGTCTGCGCGTCCGGGTAGAAGGACGACGTGATCGCGACGCCCTCGGAGTAGTCCGGCTGCCCGACCTGCCCGCGGCGCACGGGCCGCATCGCGCCCAGCAGCGCCTCGGAGTTGGTGCGCGTCAGGTGGCCGAGGCGGGAGGACAGGTGCGGCAGGTCGCCGCTGTCCCGCATCGCGTGCAACAGGCGCTGCGTCCCGAGCGTGCCGGCGGCGAGCACGACCTGCCCCGCGCGGTAGCTGCGGCGGCCGGACCGTCGTCGCCCGGTCCGGTGGGTGCGCACCTCGTACCCGCCGTCGGCCCGCGGCACGACGGCGGTGGCCGTGGTCAGCGGGTGCACCCGGGCGCCGGCGGACTCGGCGAGGTGCAGGTAGTTCTTCACGAGCGTGTTCTTCGCGTTGTGCCGGCAGCCGGTCATGCACTCGCCGCAGTGCAGGCACGGGGACCGGTCGGGGCCGGCGCCCCCGAAGAACGGGTCCGCGACGGCGCCGCGGTCCTCGGCACGGCGGGTCCCGCAGCCGTCGCCGAGGTACACGCCGACGCGGGCCTGGCGGAACGTGTGCCCGACGCCGAGCTCGGCGGCGACATCGTGCATCAGCTCGTCGGCCGGCGTGGTGCGGCGGTAGTCCACGGCGCCGAGCATCCGCTCCGCCTGGTCGTAGTACGGCTCGAGCTCCGCCTTCCAGTCGGTGACGTGCGCCCACGCGGGGTCGGTCCAGAACGCGTCGAGCGGCCGGTACAGGGTGTTCGCGTAGACCAGGGAGCCGCCGCCGACGCCCGCGCCCGCGAGGACGAGCACGTCCTTGAGCCGGTGGATCCGCTGGATGCCGAAGCAGCCCAGCGCCGGCGCCCACAGGAAGCGGCGCAGGTCCCAGGAGGTGCGGGGCAGCTCGTCGTCGGCAAAGCGGCGGCCGGCCTCGAGGACGCCCACCCGATAGCCCTTCTCGGTCAGGCGGAGGGCGGCCACGCTGCCGCCGAAGCCCGAGCCGATCACGAGCACGTCGTAGTCGTCGTCGGGCGCCGTCGACCCGTCAGGTCGGGGGTCGCCGCCCTGGTCGCGGGCGTGGGCGGGGTCCTGGTCGTCGTCGTCCAGCATGCGCCAGACCGTAGCGCGGCACGCTGCGTGGCGGGTGCGACGGCGCGCGGCTTTGCCCCCGGGCGTCGTCGGCGGTTAGTCTGGGCGCCGCGGCGTTGCTGTGCTGCCGCGAGGAGACGTCGCATAGTCTGGTCTAGTGCGCCACCCTGCTAAGGTGGTAACGGGGCAACCCGTTCGCGGGTTCAAATCCCGCCGTCTCCGCCAGGAAGGCTCCGGCTGCTGAACGCCCGGGGTCTTTTCTGTTGTCCGGCGCTGTTCTCGGGCTCCGGTGTCGTGCATCACGATGCGGCTCCCCGGTTTGGGGAACCGGCCCCGGGCCTGTAATGTTCTCGTCGGTCGGTGCGAGAGTGCCGAGCAGTACTGCGCCCGTAGCTCAACGGATAGAGCATCTGACTACGGATCAGAAGGTTGGGGGTTCGAATCCCTCCGGGCGCACAGAAGGTCACGACGGCTCGATCCCCTCGGGGATCGGGCCGTCGGTCTTTTCGGCCCTTGGGGTGGCACAGCAGCGAGGTCAGCGCCGACCGCGTCCCGACCTGGCCCCGGTCCGTCGCGCACGACGCGGCGGTCGGCGCGTCCAGCGCCAGACGCTGCACGACACGACCGAGAGGGTGATCGATCGCATGAGCGATCAGACCTGGCAGACGATCGCGATCGTCGTCTATCTGCTGGCGATGCTGGGCATCGGCTACGCGGCCTACCGCAGGACCGACGACCTGGGCGACTACATGCTCGGCGGGCGGCGGCTGAGCCCCGGCGTGGCAGCGCTGAGTGCGGGCGCCTCCGACATGTCGGGCTGGCTGCTCATGGGCCTGCCCGGCGCCATCTACGCCACCGGGCTGGTCGAGGCGTGGATCGCGATCGGCCTCACGATCGGCGCCTGGCTCAACTGGAAGTTCGTGGCGCCGCGCCTCCGGGCCTACACGGAGGTCGCGAACAACTCGATCACCGTCCCCAGCTTCTTCGACAACCGCCTGCGCGACCCGGCGCACCTGCTGCGCATCGCCGCGGGCGTCATCGTGCTGGTGTTCTTCACGTTCTACGTGTCGTCGGGGATGGTGGCCGGCGGGACGTTCTTCGAGAGCTCGTTCGGGTTCGACTACCTCACCGGGCTGCTGGTCGTCGGCGGGGTGACCCTCGCCTACACGCTCTTCGGCGGGTTCCTCGGCGCGACGTGGACCGACGTGGCGCAGGGGCTGCTCATGCTGGCCGCGCTCGTCGCCGTCCCGGTGATCGCGATCGTGGACCTGGGCGGCTGGGACGCGGTGCTGGACGGCGTCCGCGCCGCGGACGCCGGCGACACCAACCACCTGTCCTTCCTGGCGGGTGCGTCCGCGACCGGGGTGATCTCCGCGCTGGCGTGGGGCCTCGGGTACTTCGGGCAGCCGCACATCATCGTGCGCTTCATGGCGATCCGCAGCCCGCAGGACGCCCGCGCCGGCCGCCGCATCGGTATCAGCTGGATGATCGTGACCGCGATCGGGGCCGTGATGACCGGCCTCGTGGGACTCGCGTACGCGAACCTGGAGGGTCTGCAGGTCGACAACCCCGAGACGGTGTTCCTCCTCCTCGCCCAGCTGCTCTTCCACCCGCTCGTCGCGGGGCTCGTGCTGGCGGCCGTCCTGGCAGCGATCATGTCGACCATCTCGTCGCAGCTGATCGTCTCGTCCTCCGCCCTGGTGGAGGACCTGGCGAAGATGGCGGGCCTGCGCCTGAGCACCCGGGCCGAGGTGATGCTCGGCCGGGCCGGAGTGCTCCTCGTCGCCCTGGTCGCCGGGCTCATCGCCCTGGACCGCACGGCGTCCATCCTCGACCTCGTCGGATTCGCCTGGGCGGGCTTCGGCGCCGCGTTCGGCCCGTTGGTCCTGCTGAGCCTCTACTGGCGACGCCTGACGCGGTGGGGCGCCCTCTCGGGCATGGTCGCCGGCGCGGTCGTGGCGTTCGCGTGGGGACGATCGTCGCTCGCCGACTCGCTCTACGAGATCATCCCCGGGTTCGCCACGGGCCTCGTGGTGGCGGTGCTCGTCAGCGTCCTCACGCCCCGCCCGGACGGCGCGGTGCTCCAGGAGTTCGACGCCGCGCGCCGGCTGGCGCGCGGGGAGTCCGTGGAGCCGGAGCCCGCCCGCGCCTAGCGGCTCTTCGGAGCGGGTGGCCGGACGTGGCGCGCGCCACGTCCGGCCACGTTGCACAGGGCGCCCGGTCCGGGTAATGTTCTCGAGGTCAGCCCGACGGGCCGACGGACATCGAGGAGACAGCCGAGAGGCTGGGTACCGATGGCCGGGCCGGGACTGAAACCCACACCTTTCGCGGACGGGATGCCTCGCGCATTCTGTACGGTGGGTAGCGATCGTCTTTTCGATTCCCTTTCGATCTTCGGATCAGGGATTTGGAAGAGGGAAAACGATCTGCTAAGTTTGAGGGGTTGCCCCGGCGGGGTCAGGGTCTGAAGGTCCTGGTCTTGTGGGTGTGCGTCGGTTGTTTGAGAACTCAACAGTGTGTTTGATAGTCAATGCCAATTATTTGGAACCTTTGTTGGTTTCTTTGGATCGGACTGAGCAGTTCAGCTTGGTCTGGCCAGTATCGTTGAATGCTGCGGGCTCTTTTCGGGTTCGTGGTGTTTTCTCTTCTTTTACGGAGAGTTTGATCCTGGCTCAGGACGAACGCTGGCGGCGTGCTTAACACATGCAAGTCGAACGGTGATGTCCCAGCTTGCTGGGACGGATCAGTGGCGAACGGGTGAGTAACACGTGAGCAACCTGCCCTCCACTTCGGGATAAGCCTTGGAAACGAGGTCTAATACCGGATATGAGCCTGCATCGCATGGTGTGGGTTGGAAAGTTTTTCGGTGGGGGATGGGCTCGCGGCCTATCAGCTTGTTGGTGGGGTGATGGCCTACCAAGGCGTCGACGGGTAGCCGGCCTGAGAGGGCGACCGGCCACACTGGGACTGAGACACGGCCCAGACTCCTACGGGAGGCAGCAGTGGGGAATATTGCACAATGGGCGAAAGCCTGATGCAGCGACGCCGCGTGAGGGATGACGGCCTTCGGGTTGTAAACCTCTTTCAGCAGGGAAGAAGCGCAAGTGACGGTACCTGCAGAAGAAGCGCCGGCTAACTACGTGCCAGCAGCCGCGGTAATACGTAGGGCGCAAGCGTTGTCCGGAATTATTGGGCGTAAAGAGCTCGTAGGCGGTCTGTCGCGTCTGGTGTGAAATCCCGAGGCTCAACCTCGGGCTTGCATCGGGTACGGGCAGACTAGAGTGCGGTAGGGGAGACTGGAATTCCTGGTGTAGCGGTGGAATGCGCAGATATCAGGAGGAACACCGATGGCGAAGGCAGGTCTCTGGGCCGCAACTGACGCTGAGGAGCGAAAGCATGGGGAGCGAACAGGATTAGATACCCTGGTAGTCCATGCCGTAAACGTTGGGCACTAGGTGTGGGGCTCATTCCACGAGTTCCGTGCCGCAGCTAACGCATTAAGTGCCCCGCCTGGGGAGTACGGCCGCAAGGCTAAAACTCAAAGGAATTGACGGGGGCCCGCACAAGCGGCGGAGCATGCGGATTAATTCGATGCAACGCGAAGAACCTTACCAAGGCTTGACATGTACGAGAAAGCCCCCGAGATGGGGTTCTCTTTGGACACTCGTACACAGGTGGTGCATGGTTGTCGTCAGCTCGTGTCGTGAGATGTTGGGTTAAGTCCCGCAACGAGCGCAACCCTCGTCCTATGTTGCCAGCGGGTTATGCCGGGGACTCATGGGAGACTGCCGGGGTCAACTCGGAGGAAGGTGGGGATGACGTCAAATCATCATGCCCCTTATGTCTTGGGCTTCACGCATGCTACAATGGCCGGTACAGAGGGCTGCGATACCGTAAGGTGGAGCGAATCCCAAAAAGCCGGTCTCAGTTCGGATTGGGGTCTGCAACTCGACCCCATGAAGTCGGAGTCGCTAGTAATCGCAGATCAGCAACGCTGCGGTGAATACGTTCCCGGGCCTTGTACACACCGCCCGTCAAGTCACGAAAGTTGGTAACACCCGAAGCTCATGGCCCAACCGGTTTTCCGGGGGGAGTGGTCGAAGGTGGGACTGGCGATTGGGACTAAGTCGTAACAAGGTAGCCGTACCGGAAGGTGCGGCTGGATCACCTCCTTTCTAAGGAGCATCTGAGGCCCCGTTGGGGGTCAGCAGGCCACTTGAGGCGCCGTTCGAGCGTCTGGTGGTTGCTCATGGGTGGAACATTGACTAGCAGGATCGGTTCGGTTCATGCCGGCTGGTGAGTACACGCGTTCGGGGTCTTGCTCCGGGTGTGGCGGAAAGCTGGTGGGTGGGGGCGGGGTCTGGTCCGCAAGCACACTGTTGGGTCCTGAGGCAATCGGCGTCCCTTCCTGGTGGTCGGCACGGGTTTCGTGCTGGCTGGTGGGTGGGCGATGGTGAGGGTCTTGTTGGATCTGCATGGTTACGGGTCGTGGGCCTGGTGTGAACCGCTTCGGTGGGTCTCCTTCGGGGGGCTGGTGCCGGGGTAGGCGTGCCGGTGGGTTCACGGGTTCGTCCGTTGCTTGAGAACTGCACAGTGGACGCGAGCATCCCAGATGTTCAGTACTGGTCTGGTCGGCGCGTGGTGGTGGTCTTCGGACTGGTTGCCGCGTTGTTGGTCGGGCTGGTTTTCTGATCTCTGTGAAATATTGTAGTGTGTCGAAGTTTTTAAGGGCACAGGGTGGATGCCTTGGCACTAGGAGCCGAAGAAGGACGTTGTAGCCTGCGATAAGCCTCGGGGAGTTGGCAAACAAGCTGTGATCCGAGGATGTCCGAATGGGGGAACCCGGCTGGGGTCATGCTCAGTCACCTGCATCTGAATACATAGGGTGTAGGGGGGAACGTCGGGAAGTGAAACATCTCAGTACCGACAGGAAGAGATATTCCGTGAGTAGTGGCGAGCGAAAGCGGATGAGGCCAAACCGTGTGTGTGTCAAGCTGTCAGGCGTTGCACATGCGGGGTTGTGGGACCTTCTGGAGGAGTCTGACAACTCTTCAGCCAGTAAGAAAGCCGTGTCATAGTCGAACCGCATTGAAAGGCGGACCGTAGAGGGTGTGAGTCCCGTAGGCGAAATGTCGCGGCCTGGTAGAGGGGATCCCAAGTAGCACGGGGCCCGAGAAATCTCGTGTGAATCTGGCAAGACCACTTGCTAAGCCTAAATACTACCTAGTGACCGATAGCGGACAAGTACCGTGAGGGAAAGGTGAAAAGTACCCCGGGAGGGGAGTGAAATAGTACCTGAAACCGTGTGCCTACAATCCGTCGGAGCCTCCTTAGCAGGGGTGACGGCGTGCCTTTTGAAGAATGAGCCTGCGAGTTAGTGCTCGGTGGCGAGGTTAACCCGTGTGGGGAAGCCGTAGCGAAAGCGAGTCCGAATAGGGCGATTCAGTCGCCGGGTCTAGACCCGAAGCGAAGTGATCTAGCCATGGGCAGGTTGAAGCGCCGGTAAGACGGCGTGGAGGACCGAACCCACTTAGGTTGAAAACTGAGGGGATGACCTGTGGTTAGGGGTGAAAGGCCAATCAAACTTCGTGATAGCTGGTTCTCCCCGAAATGCATTTAGGTGCAGCGTCACGTGTTCCTTGCCGGAGGTAGAGCTACTGGATGGCCGATGGGCCCTACCAGGTTACTGACGTCAGCCAAACTCCGAATGCCGGTAAGACATAGCGTGGCAGTGAGACTGCGGGGGATAAGCTTCGTAGTCGAGAGGGAAACAGCCCAGATCATCGGCTAAGGCCCCTAAGCGTGTGCTCAGTGGGAAAGGATGTGGAGTTGCACAGACAACCAGGAGGTTGGCTTAGAAGCAGCCACCCTTGAAAGAGTGCGTAATAGCTCACTGGTCAAGTGATTCCGCGCCGACAATGTAGCGGGGCTCAAGTACACCGCCGAAGCCGTGGCACTCACACGTTAGCCCAGCATCGACTTGATCGATGTTCAGGTGTGTGGGTGGGTAGGGGAGCGTCGTGTGGGCAGTGAAGCTGCAGGGTGACCTAGTGGTGGAGCCCACACGAGTGAGAATGCAGGCATGAGTAGCGAATGACGGGTGAGAAACCCGTCCGCCGAATGACCAAGGGTTCCAGGGCCAGGTTAATCCGCCCTGGGTAAGTCGGGACCTAAGGCGAGGCCGACAGGCGTAGTCGATGGACAAGGAGTTGATATTCTCCTACCGGCGAAGAACCGCCCATACCGAGCCCGGTGATGCTAACCGCCCCAAACCTGTCACCGTTGCCTTCGGGCGACACCGGCAGGCGCGGCGTGGGACCCGAACCGGTAGTAGGTAAGCGTGTTAACAGGGGTGACGCAGGAAGGTAGCCCGGCGTGGCGATGGTAGTCCACGTCCAAGGTTGTAGCCCGCTCTGTAGGCAAATCCGCAGAGCACCAAGGGTGAGAACTGATAGTGACCGCGTATGCGGGAAACGGGTGATCCTCAGCTGCCAAGAAAAGCCTCGACGCGAGGTTCTAGCCGCCCGTACCCCAAACCGACTCAGGTGGTCAGGTAGAGAATACCAAGGCGATCGAGCGAATCGTGGTTAAGGAACTCG
This sequence comes from Promicromonospora sp. Marseille-Q5078, assembly GCF_050315395.1. NCBI lineage: Bacteria > Bacillati > Actinomycetota > Actinomycetes > Micrococcales > Promicromonosporaceae > Promicromonospora > Promicromonospora sp. Marseille-Q5078. The sequence continues at coordinate 4,131,768 of NZ_JBNPQG010000001.1, read as the reverse complement.
GCAAAATGCCCCCGTAACTTCGGGAGAAGGGGGGCCTGAACTGTGAACACCCTAGCGGTGGTAAGCGGGGAGGGCCGCAGAGACCAGGGAGAAGCGACTGTTTACTAAAAACACAGGTCCGTGCTAAGTCGCAAGACGATGTATACGGACTGACGCCTGCCCGGTGCTGGAAGGTTAAGAGGACGGGTCAACTTCGGTGAAGCCCAGAATTTAAGCCCCAGTAAACGGCGGTGGTAACTATAACCATCCTAAGGTAGCGAAATTCCTTGTCGGGTAAGTTCCGACCTGCACGAATGGCGTAACGACTTCTCCGCTGTCTCAACCGCGAGCTCGGCGAAATTGCACTACGAGTAAAGATGCTCGTTACGCGCAGCAGGACGGAAAGACCCCGGGACCTTTACTATAGCTTGGTATTGGTGTTCGGTGCGGCTTGTGTAGGATAGGTGGGAGACTATGATTCCCGGCCGCCAGGTCGGGAGGAGTCATCGTTGAAATACCACTCTGGCCGCATCGACCATCTAACCTCGGTCCGTGATCCGGATCAGGGACAGTGCCTGGTGGGTAGTTTAACTGGGGCGGTTGCCTCCCAAAATGTAACGGAGGCGCTCAAAGGTTCCCTCAGCCTGGTTGGCAATCAGGTGTCGAGTGCAAGTGCACAAGGGAGCTTGACTGTGAGACCGACAGGTCGAGCAGGGACGAAAGTCGGAACTAGTGATCCGGCGGTGGCTTGTGGAAGCGCCGTCGCTCAACGGATAAAAGGTACCCCGGGGATAACAGGCTGATCTTGCCCAAGAGTCCATATCGACGGCATGGTTTGGCACCTCGATGTCGGCTCGTCGCATCCTGGGGCTGGAGTAGGTCCCAAGGGTTGGGCTGTTCGCCCATTAAAGCGGTACGCGAGCTGGGTTTAGAACGTCGTGAGACAGTTCGGTCCCTATCCGCTGCGCGCGCAGGAAACTTGAGAAGGGCTGTCCCTAGTACGAGAGGACCGGGACGGACGAACCTCTGGTGTGCCAGTTGTTCCGCCAGGAGCACGGCTGGTTAGCTACGTTCGGAAGGGATAACCGCTGAAAGCATCTAAGCGGGAAGCCTGCTTCAAGATGAGGTTTCCATCCCCCTCGGGGGTGAAGGCACCCAGCTAGACCACTGGGTAGATAGGCCGGATGTGGAAGACAGGACGAAAGACTGTCGGAGCTGACCGGTACTAATAAGCCGACAACTTCACACACCCACCAAACACTGTTTGGTCAATAACATGCTACGCGTCCACTGTGCGGTTCCCGAGAAACGGGCACCAACCCCATCACCACACACGTGGTGGCCGGGGTTCACCCTGACAACTCGATAAAGTTACGGCGGTCATAGCGTTGGGGAAACGCCCGGTCCCATTCCGAACCCGGAAGCTTAGCCCTTCAGCGCCGATGGTACTGCCCTCGAGAGGGGGTGGGAGAGTAGGACGCCGCCGGACACCCATTCACGAAAGGCCCACCCCCGCACGCCGGGGGTGGGCCTTTCGCATACCCAGATTCAGGCCGGCTACGGACACGGCACCCGTCGGACGTGTGACGGCGACCATGAGCGCCGACGCGGGGCGCGCGGTGCAGCCGGACGCGCCGCCCGCCCTCGTGCCGATAGGCTCCTCGGGTGACTGGAGCTCCGATTCTTCCCGCCACGGGACCCACGTCGTCGTGGCGCGCCGACCATTTCCTGAGCCTCCTGAGGTTCGCCCAGCCCTCGATCCGCGCTGACGGTGCCGCGGCCTGGCTGGACGACGCCGGAGCGGTGGACGCCACCCAGCCGGCGCACACCTGGATCACCTGCCGGATGACGCACGTCTTCGGTCTGGGGCACCTGCTGGGCGTCGAGGGTGCGGGCGAGCTCGCGGAGCGCGGAGTCGAGGGCCTGGCGTCGACGCTGGCCGACCCGGAGCACGGCGGGTGGCTCGCCTCGCGGGGGCCGGGCGCGGACGAGCTCGACGGGCTCAAGCAGGCGTACGCGCACGCGTTCGTCGTCCTTGCGGGGTCGACCGGCACCACCGCCGGTGTGCCCGGCGGCCCGGCCCTGCTGGAGTCGGCCCTCGCCGTCCTGGACCAGCGATTCTGGGAGGACGCGCACGACCTGCACCTGGACGAGGCGTCCCGCGACTGGACCGTCGTCGACCCGTACCGCGGCGTGAACGCGAACATGCACTCGGTCGAGGCGCTGCTCGCCGCGCACGACGCCACCGGCGAGCGCCGCTGGCTGGATCGCGCGGCCGTGATCGCCGACCGCGTGATCGGCTGGGCGTCGCGCAACGGCTGGCGGATCCCCGAGCACTTCGACTCGGAGTGGCGGCCCCAGCTCGAGTACAACGCGGACCGACCGCACGACCCGTTCAAGCCGTACGGCGCCACCCCCGGCCACGGGCTGGAGTGGGCGCGGTTGCTGCTCCAGGTCGACGTCGCGGCCGACACGGTGGGTCAGCGGACCGACGCGGCAGGGGACCTGTTCGAGCGCGCGGTGGCCGACGGCTGGGACGCGGCCGGGGGCGGAGGCTTCGTGTACACGACGGACTGGTCCGGCAAGCCCGTCGAGGCTCGCCGCTTCCACTGGGTGGCGGCGGAGGCCGCCGCGGCGGCGGACGTGCTGCACCGGACGACGGACCACGCTCGCTACGCCGAGCAGGCCGACGAGTGGTGGGCGTGGATCGACGCGCACCTGGTGGACCACGAGCGGGGCTCGTGGTTCCACGAGCTCGACACCGAGAACGTGCCGTCGGGGCGCACGTGGGTCGGCAAGCCCGACGTCTACCACGCAGCCCAGGCCGTCATCCTGCCCGACCTGCCTCTGACGGGCTCGTTCGCGGCGTCCGCCCAGGCGGCCGGGCGGCTGCTCCAGGGTGCGCGGCTCGCCGCTCCGCTGGAGGACGGCGGCCGATGAGGATCTCGGCGAAGGCGGACTACGCCGTCCGGGCGGCCGCCGAGCTCGCGGCCTCCGCCGACGGCGGCCCCGTTCCCGCCGAGGCGCTCGCCCGCGCGCAGGACGTGCCGCACCGGTTCCTCGAGGCGATCCTCAGCGACCTCCGGCGCGAGGGGATCGTCGCGAGCCGGCGCGGTGCGGGCGGCGGGTACGTCCTGGCCCGCCCGGCCGGCCAGGTCACCGTCGCGGACGTGGTGCGCGCCGTGGACGGGCCGCTGATGTTCGTCCGCGACGCCCGGCCGTCCGACCTCGAGTACACGGGCGCGGCTGCCTCGCTGCTGCACGTGTGGGTCGCCCTGCGCGTGAACGTGCGCCAGGTCCTCGAGCAGGTGACCCTCGCGGACCTGGCCGCCGGGAAGCTCCCGGACGTGGTGCGCCAGCTGACCGACGACGAGTCCGCCTGGCTCAACCCGTGACGACCGCGGGCGCTTCCCGCGCCTGACGGGGCGCGCACGAGGACGTGCGCCGCCCCGCGACCGGACGTCGCGGAATCTCATCATGCGGTCGTCCCCTCGATACCGTTGAATCCGATAGGGCCGATCGGGTAACCTGACATCTGTCGCGGCGGAACCGCTGCCGCGCCGACACGGAGGGAACACTCGTGCGGACTCTCGTCCTGCTGGCCCTCGTGGGCCTCGGTGCGCAGCTCGTCGATGGCAGCCTCGGCATGGCCTACGGCGTCACGTCCACCACCTTGCTGCTCGCGATCGGTACCAACCCCGCGGCCGCGTCCGCGACCGTCCACCTCGCCGAGGTCGGCACGACGCTCGCCTCGGGCGCGTCCCACTGGCGGTTCGGCAACGTGGACTGGAAGGTCGTCCTCAAGATCGGGATCCCGGGGGCCGTCGGCGCGTTCGCGGGCGCGACGTTCCTGTCCTGGCTCTCGACCGAGATCGCCAAGCCGCTGATGTCTCTGCTGCTCCTCGGGCTCGGCCTGTACGTGCTGCTGCGGTTCACGCTGCGCGGCCTGCGCACGGACCGCCTGGGTCAGCCGCTGCGCAAGCGGTTCCTCACGCCGCTGGGCCTGGTCGCCGGCTTCATGGACGCCACGGGCGGCGGCGGCTGGGGCCCGGTGGGCACGCCCGCCATCCTCGCGAGCGGCCGCATGGAGCCCCGCAAGGTGATCGGCTCGATCGACACCAGCGAGTTCTTCGTGGCGGTCGCCGCGAGCCTCGGGTTCCTCTTCGGCCTCGGCACCGCCGGCATCAACCCGACCTGGGCGCTCGCCCTGCTGATCGGTGGCCTCATCGCGGCGCCGATCGCCGCCTGGCTCGTGCGCCTCGTGCCCCCGCGCGTCCTCGGCTCCGCCGTCGGCGGCATCATCGTGCTCACCAACGTGCGCACCCTGCTGAGCCTCGACTCGTTCCCGGTCAGCGCCGGCGTGCGCGGCCTCGTCCTCGGGGTCATCGCGCTCGGCTGGGCTGCCGCCGTCGTCTACTCGTTCCGCGAGCACCGCAAGGCCGTCGCGGCCGAGAAGGCCGAGCCCGTCGCCGTGGAGGCGCCCGCGGCGACGCCCGCCGTCTGACATCTCGGCCCGGCCGCACGACGTCCGCGGGATTCCACCCGCGGACGTCGTGCTGTGGGGTGGCGTTGTCGCGACCTCCCGGTACCGTGAAGAGGCCAGGTGAGTTGCACGCCGGACCCAGCTGCACCGCACTGGGAGGTGGCCCATGTCGATGCCCAGCACGCACAGCGACCCTCCGCGTCGCGAGATCGTCGCGCTCGCGGAGCTGCTCGGCGCCGGGAGCCAGCTGCTCGTCGGCCAGTACCGCGTCGACGTCGCCACGGGGGCGTGGTGGTGGTCGGACGAGGTCTACCGCATCTTCGGGCGCGAGCCCGGGGCGATCGAGCCGGGGCCGGACGTGCTCCGCGCGCACATGCACCCGGACGACCGGGAGCGGCTCTCGCGCACGGCGACGATCGCGCTCGGGACCGGTAGACCGTTCGCCGGCGGGCACCGCGTCGTGGACGACCACGGCCGCACGCACACCGTGGTCGTGACGGGACAGGCGCGCCACGGCGCCGCCGGCTCGACGACCCACCTCGTGGGGTACGTCATCGACGCGAGCCCCGTGGTGCGCGACGCGCTGGACCGGGAGGCGCACCGCGCCGTGTCGCGCGCCTTCGTCGCCGCGGCCTCGGCGGAGCAGGCCAAGGGCGCGATCATGGCCGTCTGCGGTGTGGACGAGTCAGTGGCCACCGAGGTGCTGACGGACGCCGGGGCGCAGGTGGGCGTGTCCGCGCAGTCCGCGGGCGAGCAGGTGATGAAGGCGCTCGCGCGACCCGTCGGGGAGCGCGGCGCCGTCACGGCTGCGGAGGTGGTCCGGGCGGCGCCGCCCGCGCAGGACGCCGCGGACCGGCTCAGCCGCGCGCTCGGCGGGGTGCACCCCGTGGACCGCCCGCACGGTCACGACGCGCAGCTGGCGCGCCGGCGCCCCCGCGCCAGCCACTGACGCGGGGGCTTCCAGGGTCGGCCCCGGTTCGGGCTCGGGTCAGTGGCCGTGGCCGAAGCGCGCGGCGGCGCGGACCGCGCCCCGGCGTGCGACCCGCTTCGCGAGCACCGCGACCCCGCCCGAGACAGCGGCGAACGTCACGGCCTGGATGATCGAGATCTCGTCGTCGTCCACGTTGGTCGGGGCCGCGCTCCCGGTGGTCCTCTCCCAGACCACCCCGATGAGCTTCTGCGCGACCCATCCGGCGGCGACCGTCAGCACCACCGTGCCGACCTTCACCGCGAGCGGCGTCTCGGTGTCCGTCACGTGCTCTCCCTCGGTTCGTTCCCCGGGTCGCCGGGGTCGTGCGTCGTGCGTCCGCGGACGTCGGTGCACGTCAGGCACGTCACACCCCGCCGACGCGGACGGGACCACGGTAGCGCGGCGCCGGTGTGTAGGCTCGTGGTGATACGACAGGGGAGCGCCACCGGCGCTGAGAGTGCGGAACGCCGCAGACCCTCGAACCTGACCCGGTTAGCACCGGTGGAGGAAGTCGGGATTCTCGATCCCTGCGGACGGCCGCACCACGACGGTGCCGGGTGCCCGCAGGACCCCCTTCTCGATGCCTGAGGAGGACACATGACGCACAGGACCAGGCGGACGGCGGCCGGCGCCGCCGTCGTCGCCCTGCTGCCGCTGCTGGCGGCGTGCGGCGGCGGCGGGACGTCGTCGGACGGCGCGGGCGGCGAGAGCTCGAGCACCGTGACGCTCGTGACCCACGACTCGTTCGCCGTCTCCGACGACGTGCTGGCCGCGTTCGAGAAGGAGTCCGGCCTCACCGTGAAGCAGGTGGCCCCCGGCGACGCCGGCACGCTGGTGAACCAGCTGGTGCTGACGAAGGACGCGCCGCTGGGCGACGTCGTCTACGGGGTGGACAACACGTTCGCCTCGCGCGCCGTCGAGGCGGGCGTCTTCGACGCGTACCAGCCGGCGGACCTCGACCCGAAGGTCGCGGCGTACGCGCCCGACGACCTCGCCGGGACGCTGACGCCGATCGACGTGGGCGACGTGTGCCTCAACCTCGACGACGGCTGGTTCGAGAAGAACGGCGTGACGCCGCCGACCACGCTCGAGGACCTCACGAAGCCCGAGTACGCCGACCTCACGGTGGTCACCAACCCCGCCACGTCGTCGCCGGGGCTCGCGTTCCTGCTCGCGACCATCGGCGCGTTCGGTACGGACGGGTGGCAGGACTACTGGACCGACCTGCGGGACAACGGCGTCAAGGTGGCGGAGAGCTGGGAGGACGCCTACTACGTGGACTTCTCCGGGGCCGGCGAGGGCGGGCAGCGCCCGATCGCGCTGTCGTACGCCACGTCGCCCGCGTTCACGGTGAGCAAGGACGGGAAGTCCTCGACCACGAGCGCGATGCTCGACACGTGCTTCCGGCAGGTCGAGTACGCGGGCGTGCTCGCGGGCGCCGCGAACCCGGAGGGCGCGAAGCAGCTCGTCGACTTCCTCACGACCGGCGAGTTCCAGGCCGACGTCCCCGGCCAGATGTACATGTACCCGGCCGACCCGGGGGTCGAGCTCCCGGCCGACTGGACGAAGTTCGCGCCCCTGGCCGACGAGCCGTTCGAGGTGGCGCCCGCCGACGTGGCGGCGCACCGCGACGAGTGGATCGAGCAGTGGACGGCGACGGTCGTCGACTGACGCGCACCGTGACCCGAGCAACGGCACGCGCCACCCCGCACCCGGTGTCCCGGCCCGCCTCCCGGGCGGCCCGGTGGCGCACCGACCGCTGGGGCGCGTGGCTCGGCTGGGGCGCCGCCGTCGTGCTCCCGCTGGGGTTCCTCGCGGTCTTCTTCGCCTGGCCGGTGGCGTCGCTCGTCCTGCAGGGGTTCTTCACCGAGACCCCGACGGGGCGGGAGCTCGACCTCTCCGGGTTCGCGGAGGTGCTGTCGCAGGGCCGCACGTGGCGGATCGTCGGCCAGACGCTCGCGCAGGCGGTCACCGGCACGCTGCTGTCCGTGCTGCTCGGGCTGCCGGGGGCGTACGTGCTGTACCGGTGCCGGTTCCCCGGGCGCACGCTGGTGCGGGGGCTGGTGACCGTGCCGTTCGTGCTGCCGAGCGTCGTCGTGGGCGTCGCGTTCCGCGCGCTGTTCGCGCCCGGCGGCATGCTCGGCTGGGCCGGTCTGGAGGAGAGCTTCGCGGGCATCGTGCTGGCGCTCGTGTTCTTCAACTACGCGGTGGTGGTGCGCACGGTCGGGGGCATGTGGGAGCGCCTCGACCCGCGCGCCGAGCAGGCGGCCCGGGCCCTCGGCGCGACACCGTGGCGGGCGTTCCGCACGGTGACCCTGCCCGCGCTCGGCCCGGCGATCGCGTCGGCCGCCGCCGTGGTGTTCCTGTTCTGCGCGACGGCGTTCGGCGTCGTGCTGGTGCTCGGCGGGCTGCGCTACGGCACGATCGAGACGGAGATCTGGACGCGCACCACGCAGTTCCTCGACCTGCGCTCGGCCGCGGTGCTGTCCGTGCTGCAGCTCGTCGTGGTCGGCGGGGCGCTGGTGGTCAGCTCCCGCGCCCGGACGCGGCGCGAGCGCGCGCTGCACCTGACGAGCGACCGGGTGTCGGCGCACCGGCTGCGGCTGCGCGCCGGGGCGGACCTCGTGCCCGCGCTCGTCACCCTCGTCGTGGTGGCCGGGCTGCTGGTGCTGCCGATGGCGGGGCTGGTCACCCGCTCCTTGCGCACGGCCGACGGCGCCTGGGGGCTCGCCAACTACGCCGCGCTCGGCAGCACCGGCGGGCGCAACGCCCTGACCGTCACGGTGTGGGAGGCGCTCGGCAACTCGCTGCGCACGGCGGCGTGGGCGGCGACGATCGCCGTCGTCGTGGGCGGCCTCGTGGCCCTCGTCGTCTCGCGGCGGCCGCGCCGGCCGGGGACGCGGCGCGCCGTCGGCGTGCTCGACGCCGCGTTCATGCTGCCGCTCGGCGTCTCCGCGGTGACCGTCGGCTTCGGCTTCCTCATCACGCTGGACAAGCCGCTGGGGCTCGACGTCGACCTGCGCACGTCGGGGGCCCTCGTGCCGATCGCCCAGGCGGTCGTGGCGATCCCGCTGGTCGTGCGCACGATGCTGCCGGTGCTGCGCGCCATCGACCCGCGGCTGCGGGAGGCCGCGGCCACCCTGGGCGCGGCGCCGGGCCGCGTGCTGCGCTCGGTGGACGGGCCGCTGGGCGCGCGGTCGCTCGGGCTCGCGATCGGGTTCGCGTTCGCCGTCTCGCTCGGGGAGTTCGGTGCGACGTCGTTCCTCGCGCGGCCCGAGACGGCGACGCTGCCCGTCGTGATCTACCGGCTGATCGGGCGGCCCGGGGCCGAGAACTACGGGATGGCGCTCGCGGCGTCCGTGGTGCTGGCCGTGCTCACCGCGACCGTCATGATGGTGGCCGAGCGCCTGCGGGGCGACCGGCCGGGAGGGGAGTTCTGATGGAGCACGCCCGCGAGGCGACGGGACTCGCCGTCCGCGACGCCGTCGTCCGGTACGGGGCCACGCGTCGCCGGCCGGGGTCGGTCGCGGTGGACGGGGTGTCGATCGACGTCGCGGCCGGCGAGATCGTCGCGCTGCTGGGACCGAGCGGCTGCGGCAAGTCGTCGCTGCTGCGCGCCGTCGCCGGGCTGGAGCCGCTGGCAGGCGGCTCCGTCGCCTTCGACGGCGAGGACCTCGCGGGCGTGCCCGTGCACCGCCGCGGCTTCGGCCTGCTCTTCCAGGACGGCCAGCTGTTCCCGCACCGGGACGTCGGGCGCAACGTGGCCTACGGGCTCGAGACGCAGGGCGTGCCGCGCGCCGAGCGGGACGAGCGGGTCGCCGAGCTGCTCGACGACGTGGGTCTGGCCGGCTACGGGCGCCGGTCCGTCGCGACGCTCTCCGGCGGCGAGAAGCAGCGGGTCGCGCTGGCCCGGGCCCTCGCGCCGCGTCCGCGGCTGTTGCTGCTCGACGAGCCCCTGTCGGCGCTCGACCGTCGGCTGCGCGAGCGCCTGGCCGTCGACGTCCGGGACACGCTGCAGGCCACCGGCACCACCGCCGTGTTCGTCACGCACGACCACGACGAGGCGTTCACCGTCGCCGACCGGGTGGCCGTGATGGACGCCGGGCGGCTGCTGCAGGTGGCCGCGCCGGACGTGCTGCTGCGCGCGCCGGCGAGCGCGCGGGTCGCGGAGTTCCTCGGCCTCGCGCCGGACGAGGACGGGCCGGCGCCCGACCGCGCGGGGGAGCCGGTGCGCGACGAGGACGGCGTCGGGACGGTCGCGGGCTGACGCTCACGCCTCCCCGGCGTCGTGCACGAGCAGGGCGACCTGCGTGCGGTTCTCCAGCCCGAGCTTGTCGAGCACGCTCGACACGTGCGCCTTCACGGTGGGCACGCTGAGGTAGAGGCGCGCGGCGATGTCGGCGTTGGACGCGCCGCGGCCGAGCTCGACGGCGACGTCCCGCTCGCGGGCGGTGAGCACGTCCAGCGCCGACCGGGCGCGGTCGCGGGAGCCGTCCGACCCGGCGACGGTGTCCATGAGCCGGCGCGCGACGTCCGGCGCCAGCACCGGCTCGCCCGCGGCGGCCGCGTGCACGGCGGCGGCGATGCGGGCGGGCGGCATGTCCTTGAGCAGGTAGCCCGCGGCGCCCGCGCGCAGGGCCCCGCCGACCTCCTCGGCGGTGTCGAACGTGGTCAGCACGACGACGGCGGGTGGGGTCGGGCGGGCGCGCACCCGGCGGGTGGCGGCGATGCCGTCGACGCCCGGCATGCGCAGGTCCATGAGCACGACGTCGGCCGGGTGCGCGTCCAGCACCCCGGGGACGTCGGCGCCGTCGGCGGCCTCCGCCACGACGCGCATCCCGTGTGCGCCGTCGAGCATGAGCCGCAGGCCGGCGCGGACCAGGGCGTCGTCGTCCACGAGGACGATCCGCACGGGCGCGGCGTCCGGGGCGTCGGGGCTGGTCGGGGAGCCGGGCTGCGGCGTCGTCGTCACGCGTCCCACGGTAGCCACGCCTCGACCGCGAAGCCGCCCGACCCGTCCGGCCCGGCGTCGAGCGTGCCGCCCAGCAGCGTGGCCCGCTCCCGCAGCCCGACCAGGCCCGTGCCGGTCCCGATGCCCTCCGGCGGCACGGCACCCGCGGCCGCGCCGTCGTCGGTCACCCGGACCCGGACCTCGCCGGGCGCGGTCGAGACGGCCACCCGGACGGCCGCGCCGGGCGCGTGTCGGCGGGCGTTGGTGAGCGCCTCCTGCACCACGCGGAACACCGCCGTCGCGACGGCGGCCGGCGGCTGCGCGGCCGGCGAGGCGTCCGGCCCGGTGGCGTCCGCCCGCTCGTAGCGCACGTCGCCTCCGGCGGCGCGGGCGTCGTCGACCAGCCGGCGCACGTCGTCCAGGCCGGGCACGGGGCCGAGGTCGTCGGGGCCGGCGCGCAGCAGGCGGATCACCTGGCGCAGGTCCTCCAGGGCGTCGCTCACGCCCGCACGCACCCGGCCGGCCGCGGCCGCGAGCTGCGCCGGGTCGGCGTCCGGGCGGTACTCCATCGCGCCGGCCGTCGCGGCGAGGAGGGACAGCCGGTGCGCGAGGGTGTCGTGCATCTCGCGGGCGATGCGGGTGCGCTCGGCCGTGCGGGCCTCGGTGACGCGCCGCTCCTGCTCGGCCTCGGCCCGGCGGGCGCGGTCGCGCAGCGACCACAGCACGAGCGCGCGCTCGCGCCCGTAGGCGCCCCATCCGAGGAGCGCGGCGTGCACCGCGACGTCGCACAGCAGCCACCAGCCGATCGGCAGGCTCACCGGCCGCCACAGCGCCTGCACGGCGTGGCCGAGGACGCCGGCCACCGCCACGGGGACCGCCGTCCGCACCGGGTACCAGCGCGCGACCTGGAGCGTGCCCACGGTCGCGGCCGGCGTGGCCGCCCCGGAGACCGCGGCCAGGGCCGCGAGCGCGACGGCGGCGGCGACGCTGCGTCGGGTGAACAGCAGCGGCACGAGCGCGACCGCGGCGACGGCGACGGCGACGTCGACGGCCGCCGGCACCTGCGGCGCCGCCAGGACCGTCCCGGGCCCGGGGCTCGCGGAGACGACGGCGGCCGTCGTGGCCGCCGTCAGCACGGCCACGAGGGCCCAGGCGACGACCAGGACGCCGCGGGGCACGGGCGGCGGGCCGGTCTCGGGCGGCGGGCACGGGGCGTACCCCGACCAGGCGCCGGGGCGTGGCCCGGCGGCGGGGGCCGGGGTGGTGCCGGTGGTGGTCATGTCCGGGACGCTACGGCGGGCCGTCGCGTCGCGACACCGACCAAGGTCGGGGGTGCGCCCGCCCGAGGGCCCGGCCGCCGCCGACCACGGCAGGGCGCGGGACGGGCGGGCCGCGCGGGACGGTCGTCGTACCGGCAGGGAGCCGGCACGAGGAGGGGACGAGGACATGGACACGACAGGGACTCCGACCGGCGGCCGCGCGACGTCGGGCAGCGCCGGACAGCACGAGGGGCGTCACGGCCCGGCGCTCGTGGCGGGTCGGCTCCTGGCGGGACCGCTCGTGGTGGAACCGGCCGAGGACGGTCGTGGTCGGGGCCGTGCTGACCGGCTCCCTGGTGTATCTCGCGGGGATGCTGCTCGGCGTCGACCCGCAGGTGCGGGCCGGGTCGGGCACCCTCGAGGTCACGATCTCGATGGTCATCGCCACGAGCCTCACCGCGGCGCTCGGCGGGTGGGGGGTCCGTGCGCTCCTGCTCCGCCGCCCGAACGGCGGCGGCACGGCCTGGCTGCTGCTGAGCGGCGGGGTCCTGCTGGTCTCGCTCCTGCTGCCGCTGGGGGCGGCGAACGCCGGCGCGGTCGTGCTGCTCCAGCTGGAGCACCTCGCCGTGGGTGGCGTGATCGTGCTCGGCCTCAGCGGGGCGGGGCGTCGGGCCTCCACAGCGGCGCGAACACCTGCCGCGCCGCGAGCATGAGCGCGAGCAGGGGGCGGCGCCGTCGTTCGAAGGCGGCCTGGTCCACCAGGCCGCGGTCGAGCCTGCGGTGCAGCATCGCGAGCTCGGTCGCGGCCTGCTGGTAGTCGCGCATCGCCCGGGCGGGCCCGGGCCCGCCCGCGGCCCGGACCCGCTCGCGGGCACGACGGCGCCGCGTCAGCGAGGTCAGCATCACGACGTCCGGCAACGTCACGACGCCCAGGGGCCCGTACTGCGGCAGGTGCCGCCCGATGAGCGCCACGATGCGGGCGCGGTCGGTGCGCACCACGACGAGCAGCCCGATCACGACCGCGAGGCCGAGCAGGTACACGGCCACGACCGGCTCGAGGCCGTACGACGGGGCGGCGTTCCACAGCGCGTGGTAGGTCGTCGCCCCCAGCAGGCCGAGCAGCACCGGCCAGACGCGGGACCAGCCGCGCGGGGCGAGCGCCGCCGTCGCGATCCCGATGCCCGTGAGGGACGTGCACAGCGGGTGGATCAGCGGCGACAGGAGGCCGCGCGCCACGAAGGTCGCGGCCAGCGCGTCGGGCCCGGCCACCGTGTAGTAGTGGATGTTCTCCACGGTGGCGAAGCCGAGGCCGACCATCGAGCCGTAGATGATGCCGTCGGTCGGCCCGTTGAGCTCGTGCCGGCGGAACCAGAGCATGCCCACGAGCACGAGGGCCTTGAGGGACTCCTCGACGACGGGGGCGGTGAGCACCGCCGTCGCGACGAAGCCCTCCTCCTGGCCGAGCAGCGGCGTCCACAGCAGGGTGAGCCCGGCCGTGTTGATGCCCATCGCGACCAGCACGGAGACGCCCGCGCCCCAGAGGAACGCGAGGACGAGCGCGTCCGGGGGCTCCGGCTCGAGCCGGTCGAGGGCGAGCACTCCCGCCAGCAGCAGCGGGAGCGGCACGAGGGCGAGCAGCAGCCCCTCGAGGAACGTCGGGCCCTCCGCCGACGTGACCACCAGCGCGACGAGCAGGCACAGCGACGAGACGGCGATCGTCACGATGACGCCCACCGAGGGGCGGCCCGCGGGGCGCGCGTCGAGGATCGCGCGGGGGTCCAGGGCTGGCATGGCCCCCGATCCTACGGGCGGCGGGGCGCCCCGCTCCGATGATTTCCACAGCGCCCGCCGGTCAGACCGTCGACCACCCACCACCGGAAGGACCTCCCATGGCTTCGGTCGTCTCGACCCTGTTCATCTCGCTCGACGGCGTCGCGGAGATCGACCCCGCCTGGCACTTCCCGTACTTCGACGACCGCATGTCCGGCGCCGTCGACGACGACTACCGGGACACCGACGTGCTCCTGATCGGCCGCGTCACGTACGACAGCTTCGCCGGCGCGTGGCCGGAGCGGGAGGAGGCCGGCGAGGAGGACGCGGCGTTCGCCCGGCGGCTCGGCGAGATGCGCAAGGTGGTCGCCACCAGGTCGGCGCACGACCTCGGCTGGCGGAACGTGGAGCGCCTCGACGGCGACCTGCCGGCCGCCGTCGAGGCGCTCAAGGCCGAGGACGGCGTGGAGAAGGTGCTCGTCCCCGGCTCGCTGTCGGTGGTCCGCCAGCTCCTCGCGGCCGGCCTCCTCGACGAGCTCCGCCTGCTCGTGCACCCGGTCGCCGCCCGCCACGGCGAGCGGCTCTTCGACGAGGGCGAGCCGATCTACCCGCTCACCCTGCTCCGCTCGGAGGCCTTCCCGACCGGCGTCGTGCGGCTGATCTACGCGCCGGGCGAGCTGCCGAACCAGGCGGAGTACGAGGACGTCAAGGGCCAGGTGCCTGCTGGTTGAGCCTGTCGAAACCCTGGCGGAGGGTCTCGACAGGCTCGACCGACGAGGGCGTCAGGCGCGGTGCTCCCGGTAGTAGCGGATGAGCGCCTGGGTCGACGAGTCCTGCGCGGCCAGCGCGGCGTCGTCGCCCGACACGGCGGGCGCGACCTCGAGGGCGAGCTTCTTGCCGAGCTCCACGCCCCACTGGTCGAAGCTGTCGATGCCCCACACGACGCCCTGCACGAACGTGATGTGCTCGTACAGCGCGACGAGCTGCCCGAGCACGGACGGCGTGAGCGCCGGCGCGATGATCGACGTCGTGGGCCGGTTCCCGGAGAAGACGCGGGCGGGCACGATCTCCTCGGGCGTGCCCTCGGCGCGCACCTCGTCCGCCGTCTTGCCGAAGGCGAGGGCCTTGGTCTGGGCGAAGAAGTTGGCGAGGAACAGCTCGTGCACGTCCGTGCCGCCGTCCGCGAGCGGGTAGGCCGGGTTCGCGACGGCGATGAAGTCGGCGGGGATCAGCCGCGTGCCCTGGTGGATGAGCTGGTAGAAGGCGTGCTGGCCGTTGGTGCCCGGCTCGCCCCAGAAGACCTCGCCCGTCTGCGTGGTGACGGGGGAGCCGTCCCAGCGCACCGACTTGCCGTTGGACTCCATCGTGAGCTGCTGGAGGTACGCGGGGAACCGGTGCAGCTGCTGGGCGTACGGCAGCACGGCGTGCGTGTGGGCGCCGAGGAAGTTGACGTACCAGACGTTCAGCAGCCCCATGAGCACGGGCACGTTGGACTCGAACGGGGTGGTGCGGACGTGCTCGTCCACGGCCCGGAAGCCGGCGAGGAGGTCGCGGAAGACGTCCGGGCCGAACGCGATCGCCAGCGACGTGCCGATGGCGGAGTCCACCGAGTAGCGGCCGCCCACCCAGTCCCAGAAGCCGAACGCGTTGGCGGGGTCGATGCCGAAGTCGGCCACCTTGTCGAGGGCCGTGGACACGGCCACGAAGTGCGCCTTGACCGCGGCCTGCTTCGCGTCGGGGTCGTCCTCGATGACGCCCGCGGCGATGAGCCGCTCCCACATCCACGCCCGTGCGAGGCGCGCGTTGGTCAGCGTCTCCAGCGTGCCGAACGTCTTGGACGCCACGATGAACAGCGTGGTCTCGGGGTCGAGGTCCGCCGTCTTCTGCGCCACGTCGGTGGGGTCGATGTTGGAGACGAAACGCACCTCCAGGTCGGCCCGGCCGTACGGCTTGAGGGCCTCGTAGACCATGACCGGCCCGAGGTCCGACCCGCCGATTCCGATGTTCACCACCGTGCGCACCGGCTTGCCCGTGACGCCCGTCCACGAGCCGTCGCGGACCTGGTCGGCGAACGCGCTCACCTTGTCCAGCTCGGCCTGCACGTCCGCGTCGACGTCCTGCCCGTCCACGACCAGCGGCGGCTGCGTGCCGGGGGCGCGGCGCAGCGCGGTGTGCAGCACGGCGCGGTCCTCGGTCGCGTTGATGTGCTCGCCGGCGAACATCGCCTCGAGGCGCTCGGGCAGGTGCACCTCGTGGGCGAGCCGGACCAGCAGGTCCAGCGTCTCGTCCGTCGCGAGGTTCTTCGACAGGTCGACGTGCAGGTCGCCCGCGACGTGGGTCATGCGCTCGGCGCGACCCGGGTCCGCGGCGAACCAGCCGCGCAGGTCGCCCCGGAACTCCTGGTAGTGGGAGTACAGGTCGCCCCAGGAGGTCGTGGTGGTGGGATCGACGGGGGAGGAGGTCATGGGCCCACGGTACTGACCGCCGGGTCCGGTTGCGCGACCTGCCCACGCTGCCAGGATGACCATCAGCCGGGAACGGGCCCGGACTCCGTTGGGGAGGTACGCATGGCGAATTTTACGGTCTGGAAGTTCGACGACCCGGGCGCGGCCGACCGCGCCTTCAAGGCCGTCAAGGGCGGCGAGGCGGACGGCCTGGTGAAGATCATCGACCACGCGGTCGTGAGCTGGCCCGAGGGCGCGAAGAAGCCGACCACCCACGGGGACCACGACGACACGGCGAAGGCGTCGGGGTGGGGAGCGTTCTGGGGTCTGCTCCTGGGCGCCCTGTTCTTCCTGCCGATCCTGGGCGCCGCCGCGGGCGCCGCCATCGCCGGCATCTCGAAGTCCCTGTCCGACGTGGGCATCACCGGGAAGGACCTCGAGACGATGAAGAAGGAGATCGTGCCCGGCACGTCGGCGCTGTTCGTCGTGACCGAGCCGATCGACCCCGACCGCCTGGGCGAGCGCCTCCACGGCGTCCAGGCGACGCTCGTGAGCACCAACCTGACCGACGCCGAGCGCCGGAACCTGCTGGAGGCCTTCGGTCAGTGAGTCGCCGGGCGAGCCTGTCGGGGCCCGAGGTCTCGACGGGCTCGACCGACGGCGCGTCGTCAGGCAGGCTGCCAGCGGTTGCCCCACCGCCGGGTGAGCGTGCCGCCGAAGGTGTCGGCCAGCGCGTCGACCCGGTCGTGGACGGCGTCGGCGACGCGGTGCGCCGCGTCGTCGTCGTCCGCGGTGAAGCGCACCGTGACGCGGGCACGCCCGCGCACGACGCCGACGTCGAACGCCTCGACGGTGACCAGCTTTCGGGCGGCGTCGGCGGCGGCGGGCAGCACGTCGGCCGGGTCGACGCCCGGCTGCAGGAGACCGACGGCGAGGCTCACGCGGTAGGAGGGCACCCCGAGATCCTGCCACTCGGCTCCCCGCGCGGGTCCCTGCGCGAGCCCGGGCACGGCGACCGGGCTGCTCGACCGGCACCGTCCCGTCACAGGTCGCCCCGGTCGCCGACACGCCTGCCCCCGTAGACTCGCCGCCGTGACTGCCGACCCGTCGACAACACCCGCCCCCGAGCCTGCGACCGGCCAGGACGTCGCCTCCCGGGGCGTCACCCTGGAGATCGCCGTGCAGGACGTCGCGGGCGCGCGCGTCGCGGTCGCCGGCGGGGCCGACCGCCTCGAGCTGTGCGCCGCCCTCGCGGGCACCGGCGGCCTCACGCCGTCGGCGGGCATGGTCGCGGCCGTCGCCGACGCGCTGCGTGGCACGGGCGTCGGCGTGCACGTGCTCGTCCGTCCCCGGGCCGGGGGCTTCGTGTTCGACCCCGCCGAGGTCGACGTGCAGGTGCGCGACGTGCGCGCCGTCCTGGCCGCCGGCGCCGACGGCGTCGTCGTCGGGGCGATGACGCCGTCCGGCGAGGTCGACGCCGCGGCGCTCGCGGCCTTCGTCGTCGCGGCGGGCGGCGCCGACGTCACCTTCCACCGGGCGATCGACCAGGTGGAGCGCCCGGTCGCCGCCCTCGACACGCTGGCGGCCGCCGGCGTGCGCCGCGTGCTCACCTCCGGCGGCGCGGCGCGGGCGGGCGAGGCCCTCGACGTCCTCGGCTCCCTCGCCGGGCGCGGCGGAGAGCTCGGCATCGAGATCATGGCGGGTGGCGGCGTCCGGGTGCAGGACGTGCCCGCCCTCGTGTCGGCCGGCGTGCACGCCGTCCACCTCTCCGCACGACGCACCGTGGTCGCCGACGGCGGCCCCGGCGGCGGCGGGGCCAGCGGCTACGACGTGACCGACCCCGACGTGGTGGCCGCGACCCGCGCCGCCCTCGACGCCGGGACCGCCCTGTGAACGGGGTGGTGAACGCCGCGGTCGCGATGTCGGCGACCGACCCGGCCGAGGGGTACGACGGCTTCATCGGCTGGGTGCTGAGCCTCATGACGACGCTCGGCGAGGTCGGCGTCGGCGCGGCCGTGCTGCTCGAGACGTTCATCCCGCCCATCCCGTCCGAGGCCGTGCTGCCCGCCGCCGGTTTCCTCGCCTACGACGGGCAGATGAACGCGTGGCTCGCGATCCTCGCCGCCACCCTAGGCGCCGTGATCGGCGCGTGGGTGTGGTGGTTCCTGGGCTTCCTGCTGGGCCGCGACCGCACGCGCGCGATCGTCGACGCCATCCCGCTGATGGACGGCGCGGACTTCGACAAGGCGGAGGCGTTCTTCGCGAAGTGGGGACGCGTCGCCGTGCTCGTGGGCCGCTGCGTGCCGCTGGTGCGCAGCTTCATCTCCATCCCCGCGGGCATCGAGCGCATGCCGTTCTGGTCGTTCACGCTGTACACCGCCATCGGCTCCGGCGTGTGGAACGGCATCTGGGTGGGGCTCGGCTACGCCTTCGGGCCCGCCATCGAGCCCGTGCTGGAGCAGTGGAGCGGCATCATCTCCAACGCGGTGCTCGTGATCATCGGCCTGCTCGTGCTGTGGTTCGTCGTGGTGCGGCTGCGTCAGCGCTACCTCGCCCGCCGCGGCCCCCGCGAGCCCGAGCGCCGGCACGGTCGCGCGCGCTGACCCGTCGCCGAGGTAGTTCGAAAATCGCCGAGGTAGTTCCGGATCCCGCGAGATAGTGCACTACCTCGCCGAGAAACGAACTACCTCGGCGATTTTCGAACTACCTCGCGGGCTTTCGGACTACCTCGGCGGGGGTGCGGTCGAGGCGCGGACGACGAGGGACGTGGGCAGCCGCAGGTGGTGCTCGCGGGCGGTGCCGTCGAGAAGGTCGAGCACCATGCGCAGGGCCTCCGCGCCCATGCGGTGCATGGGCTGCGCGACGGTGGTCAGCGGGGGAGTGCTGCCCCACGACTCGGGGACGTTGTCGAAGCCGACGACGGACAGGTCCTCGGGCACGCGCAGGCCGAGCTCCTGCGCCACCTCGAGGACGTGGATGGCGGACAGGTCGTTGGCCGCGAAGACGGCGGTGGGCCGGTCGGGGCGGTCGAGCAGGGTGCGGACGGGGGCGTCGGCGAGGTCCGGCCGGTAGCCGCCGACCTCGACGAGCAGCGGGTCGACGGCGATGCCGGCGGCCTCGAGCGCCTGCCGGTAGCCCAGCTCGCGCAGACGGGCGGACTCCAGGTCGGGGCGGCCACCGAGGTGCGCGATGCGGCGGTGCCCGAGGCCGATGAGGTGCTCGACGGCCTCGCGGGCGCCGGTCGTGTTGTCGGAGTCGACGGTGGGGGTGCCCTCCGGTCCGGTGTGCGGGTCGACGGCGACCACGGGCACGGGGGAGTCGGGGGACAGGACCATCGTGGGCGTCACGACGATCGCCGCGTCCACCAGGGTGCCGGCGAGCCGGGACAGGGACCGCCGCTCCCAGCCGGCCTGGGCGCCGCCGTCGGTGCGGCCGGCGTAGGCGAGCAGCTCGTAGCCGGTGCCGTCGACCGCGGCAGAGATGCCCTTGAGCAGCTCGGTGGAGTACGGCTCGAACTCGGCGACGAGCACGCCGATGACGTTGGTGCTGGTGCGGCGCAGGCTGCGCGCCACCAGGGAGGACTCGTAGCCGAGGTCCTCGACCACGGCCAGGACGCGCTCGGAGGTGCCGGCCGCGACGCCGTACCGGTTGTTCACGACCTTCGACACGGTGGCCACCGAGACGCCGGCGACGCGCGCGACGTCGGAGATGGTGACGCGCCCCGGGGGCGGGGCGGAGGGGCCCGCGGCGGGCGGGTCGGCGGCGGTGCTCACGAGTCGACAGTATGCGGCACGACGGCGCCGGTCACGCGGTCCAGCCGCCGCCGTCGGCCCTCGGCGGGCGAGTGTTGAAATCGTTATCGAAAACGATTGACGAACCCGTCGCGCGCCTGCCACTCTCGTGCCCAGGAACTCTCCCCCGCGGCAGCGTCGCTGCCGTGCCCGTCGACGAAGACAAGGGATCGATGATGACGAGGACGAGGATCATGCGCGGCGCGACCGCGGTCGCGCTCGGCACCACCGTGGCGCTCCTCGGTGCCGCCTGCGCAGGCCAGGGCACCGGCGCCCAGGGCGGCGGCGGCGAGAGCAGCGCCGACGCCAGCACCATCACGTGGTGGCACAACTCGAACACCGGCGAGGGCAAGAAGTACTACGACCAGGTCGCCGCCGACTTCGAGAAGGACCACCCGGGCACGACCGTCGAGGTCAGCGCCATGGCGCACGAGGACATGCTCACCAAGCTCGACGCCGCGTTCCAGAGCGGCGACGCACCCGACGTGTTCATGGAGCGCGGCGGCGGCGAGCTCGCCGACCACGTCGAGGCCGGCCTGCTCAAGGACATCTCCGAGCCGGCGGCCGACACGATCGGCAACCTCGAGGCGTACATGCCCGGCTTCCAGGTGGACGGCGCGTCGTACGCGCTGCCGTTCTCGATCGGCGTGGTCGGCTTCTGGTACAACAAGTCGCTCTTCGAGGACGCGGGGATCACGGAGACCCCCACCACGATGGACGAGCTGTACGACGCCGTCGACAAGCTCAAGGCCGCGGGCATCACGCCGGCCTCCGTGGGCGCCGGCGACAAGTGGCCGGCCGCGCACTACTGGTACTACAACGTGGTGCGGCAGTGCGCCGCGGACACGCTCGACGCCGCCATCGCGGACGTCGACTACTCCGACCCGTGCTTCGTCAAGGCGGGCGAGACGCTCGACGACACGCTCGCCACCGAGCCCTTCAACAAGGGCTTCCTCACCACCGCGTCGCAGACCGGCCCCACGTCGGCCTCCGGCCTGCTCGCCTCCGGCAAGGTCGCCATGGAGCTGGCCGGCCACTGGGAGCCCGGTGTCATGCAGGGGCTCACGGAGGACGGCGAGGGCCTGGGCGAGGACACCGGGTGGTTCCCGTACCCGTCGGTCGACGGCCAGCAGGGCACCGAGGGCGCCCAGATGGGCGGCGGCGACGCGTGGGCCGTGTCGCAGGACGCGCCCGACGTCGCGGTCGAGTTCGCGCAGTACCTCCTGAGCGACGAGGTCCAGCAGGGCTTCGCCGAGCGGGACATGGGCCTGCCGACCAACCCGACGGCGTCCGCGTCGGTCTCCGACCCGGCGCTGGCCGAGCTGCTCGAGGTGCGCGACGGCGCCCCGGAGATCCAGCTCTACCTCGACACGCTGCTCGGGGCCTCGGTCGGCGGCGCGATGAACGACGCGATCGCCCTGCAGTTCGCCGGCGAGGCGACCCCGCAGGACGTCGTCGACGCGGTGCAGTCCGCCGCGGAAGCGGACCAGTGACGGTCCGATGACGGACACCGCAGTCCGGTCCGCCGGCCGTGCCCAGGCACGGTCGGCGGACCGCCGTCCGGGGCGTCGCGGCCAGGCAGGGGCGTGGCGCAAGCGGGCGGAGATCGCCTTCTTCGTGACACCTGCCCTCGCCCTGCTGGTCGCGTTCGTGGTGGTCCCCGTGGCCACCGCCGTGCAGATGTCGCTGTACCGGTGGAAGGGCTTCGGCCCGATGGTCGACTTCGTCGGCCTGCGGAACTACGTCTCCGTGCTGACCAACGAGGTCTTCACGGACGCCGTCGTGCACAACCTCGTCATCGTCGTCGGCTCGATCCTGCTGCAGCTGCCGCTCGGTCTCGCGATCGCCCTGCTGCTCAACCGCAAGATGTGGGGCCAGGGCCTGCTGCGCACCATCATCTTCGTGCCGTACGTGCTGGCGGAGGTCATCGCCGGCGTCGTCTGGTTCCAGCTGCTGCAGCCGCAGTACGGCGTGATCGACACGATGCTCGCCGCCGTCGGGCTGCAGGGGCCGGAGCAGGGCTTCCTCGGCACCCCCGACTACGCCCTGTGGACCGTGCTCGTGGTGCTCACCTGGAAGTACCTCGGCCTGGCCGTGATCCTCTTCCTGGCCGGCCTCCAGGGCGTGCCCGACGAGCTGTACGAGGCGGCCCAGCTCGACGGGGCCTCCTGGTGGCAGGTGCAGCGGCGCATCACCGTCCCGCTGCTGGGCCCGACCATGCGCACCTGGGGCTTCCTGTCGATGATCGGCTCGCTCCAGCTCTTCGACATGGTGTGGATCCTCACCGGCGGCGGGCCCGCCAACGCGACCACCACGATGGCCACGTTCCTCGTCAACGAAGGCACCAAGCGGCAGAACTTCGGCATCGCCGGGGCCGCGTCGGTGGTGTTGTTCGTCATCGCGCTGGTGCTCGCGCTCGCCTACCAGAAGCTCGTCCTGAGCCGCGACAGCAAGGAGGGCGGTCGATGAGCGCCGTCACGGACACGGCCGTCGGTGGACCCCGCCGGGACGAGGGTCTCGACGGGCACGACCGCCGGGGGAGCAGGAGGTCGTTCTCCGGCGGGAGCCCGCTGGTCTACGCGATCGCCCTGGTGGTGGTCGCGGTGACCCTCGGCCCGGTGCTGTACGGGGTGCTCGGCGGCTTCCGCACCAACGCGCAGCTCGCGGAGGACCCGGCCGGGCTGCCCAGCCCCTGGGTGTGGTCCAACTACGCGGGCGTGCTCGCGGCGGACTCGCCGTTCTGGGGCTACTTCCTCAACTCCACGGTCATCGCGGTGCTCACGACCGCCGTCGTCGTGGTGTTCGGCGTCATGGCCGCCTACCCCCTGGCGCGGTACCGCTTCCGCGGGCGCGAGGCGCTGTTCCTGGTGTTCGTGATCGGGCTGCTGTTCCCCGCGACCGTGGCGATCATCCCGCTGTTCATCCTCATCACGCAGAACTACCAGATGGGCAACACCTGGTGGGGCGTGGCGCTGCCGCAGGCGGCGTTCGCGCTGCCGATGACGGTCGTCATCCTGCGCCCGTTCCTCATGGCGCTGCCGACCGAGCTCGAGGAGGCGGCGCAGCTCGACGGCGCCAGCCGGATCGGGTTCTTCTGGCGGATCCTGCTTCCCCTGTCGGGGCCGGGGATGGTGACCG
Organism: Promicromonospora sp. Marseille-Q5078; assembly: GCF_050315395.1. Taxonomy (NCBI): domain Bacteria; kingdom Bacillati; phylum Actinomycetota; class Actinomycetes; order Micrococcales; family Promicromonosporaceae; genus Promicromonospora; species Promicromonospora sp. Marseille-Q5078. Next base: position 4,108,983 of record NZ_JBNPQG010000001.1, on the reverse strand, counting down.
TCGGCGTGCTCGCGTTCGTCGGCTCCTGGAACGCCTACCTCCTGCCGCTGCTGGTCCTCCAGGGCGACATGCGGACGTTGCCCCTCGGCGTCGCCGACTTCTCCTCGGAGCACTCGGCCGACACCGCTGGCGTGTTCGCGTTCACGACGCTGGCGATGATCCCTGCGCTGGTGTTCTTCCTCGCGATGCAGAAGCGCATCGTGAACGGCCTGCAGGGGGCCGTGAAGGGATGACCGAAGGAGAACCCGTGACCCACGCCCCCGTGGCACCCGCCGCCCCGACCGAGATCCCCGCGACGCCCGTGGTGTCCGACCGCGTGCGCGCGCTGCACGCCCGGATGACGCTCGAGGAGAAGCTCGCGCAGCTGGTCGGCTACTGGCTCGACCAGGGCGGCGAGGTGGTGGCGCCGATGCAGGGCGAGATGGCGTCCGGCGGCGGCCGGCTCGAGGAGGTCACGCGCCACGGCATCGGCCACTACACCCGCGTGTACGGCACGCGGCCGGTGGGCCCGGCCGAGCGGGCCGCCTGGCTGTGGGCGGAGCAGCAGCGGCTGCGCCGCGAGACGCGGCTCGGCATCCCCGCCCTCGTGCACGAGGAGTGCCTCACCGGGCTGTCCGCGTGGAAGGCGGCGACGTTCCCGACGCCGCTCGCCTGGGGCGCGTCGTTCGACCCCGAGCTGGTCGAGGAGATGGGCCGCGTCATCGGCGGCTCGATGCGCGAGCTCGGCATCCATCAGGGCCTGGCCCCCGTGCTGGACGTCGTGCGCGACCCCCGGTGGGGCCGGGTCGACGAGTGCATCGGCGAGGACCCGTACCTCGTCGGCACCGTCGGCACCGCGTACGTGCGGGGGCTGCAGGACGCGGGCGTGCACGCCACGCTCAAGCACTTCGTCGGCTACTCGGCGTCGCGCGCCGGGCGCAACCACGCGCCGGTGTCGGCGGGCCCGCGCGAGATGGCCGACGTCTTCCTGCCACCGTTCGAGATGGCGGTGCGCGACGGCGGGGTGCGGTCCGTCATGGCGTCGTACGTCGACGTCGACGGCGTGCCCATGCACGCGAGCACGGAATACCTCACCGGGATTCTGCGCGACACGTGGGGCTTCGACGGCGTCGTCGTCGCGGACTACTTCGGCGTCGCGTTCCTCGAGGTGATGCACCGGGTCGCCGCCGACCGCGGCCGGGCCGCCGCCCAGGCGCTCGAGGCCGGCCTCGACGTCGAGCTGCCGTCGGGCGACGCCTACCTCGAGCCGCTCGCCGCGCTCGTGCGCGAGGGCGCGGTCGACGAGCGGTACGTGGACCGCGCCGTCCTGCGCGCGCTGGCCCAGAAGGAGGACCTCGGGCTGCTCGACGACGACGCCTTCGCCGGCGAGCCGCCCGCGGTGGTCGACCTGGACTCGCCCGCGCACCGGGACGTGGCGCGACGCCTCGCCGAGGAGTCGCTGGTCCTGCTCGCCAACGACGGCCTGCTGCCGCTCGCGCGGTGGAGCTCCGCCCCGGCGCGCGTCGCCGTCGTCGGGCCCAACGCGCACCGCAGCGACGCCCTCATGGGCTGCTACTCGTTCGCCAACCACGTGCTGGCGCACCACCCCGAGGTGCCCAAGGGCTTCCACATCCCCACCGTGCTCGAGGCGCTCGGCGGCGCGTTCGGCGCGGCGGGCCTGCCACAGCCGGAGCTGGTGCACGCGGCCGGCTGCGACGTCGAGGGCGAGGACACGTCCGGGTTCGCGGAGGCGGTCGCCGCCGCGTCGTCCGCCGACGTGGCCGTCGTCGTGGTCGGCGACCACGCCGGCCTGTTCGGCCGCGGCACGGTGGGCGAGGGCAACGACGCCGAGTCGCTGGAGCTGCCCGGCGTGCAGCGCGGGCTGGTCGAGGCCGTGCTGGCCACCGGCACCCCGGTGGTCATGGTGATGCTGAGCGGGCGGCCGTACGCGATCGACTGGGCGCTCGACCCTTCGACCGGCTCAGGGCAGCGTGTGGACGAGTCGCCCGACGACCGGCGTCCGGGCGCGGTGCTGCAGGCGTTCTTCCCCGGCGAGGAGGGCGGCACCGCCGTGGCCGGCACCATCGCCGGCGCGGTGAACCCGTCCGGCCGGCTGCCCGTCTCGCTGCCGCGGTCGGCGGGGGCCCAGCCGTACTCCTACCTGCACCCGGTGCTGGGCGGGCCGTCGGACGTCACCTCCACCGACTCCACGCCGCTGCGGCCGTTCGGCTTCGGCCTGTCGTACACGTCGTTCGCCTACACCGACCTGACGGTCGACACCGAGGTCGCGGCCGGCGGCACGTTCGCCGCGGCCGTGCGGGTCACGAACACGGGGACGGTCGCCGGGGCGGACGTCGTGCAGCTCTACGGGCGCGACGTGGTCGGCTCGGTCACCCGCCCGGTGGCGCAGCTGCTCGCGTACCGCCGCGTGACGCTCGAGCCGGGGGAGTCCGTCGTCGTGACGTTCGCCGTGCCCACCACGCGGCTGGCGTTCTCCGGCCGCGACCTGGTGCGCGTCGTCGAGCCGGGCGACGTCGAGGTGTGGGTCGGGTCGCACGTCGCGGCCACCCCCGACGTCCGGCCGGACGACGTGCAGCACACGACCGGCGGCGCCATCACCAGTGCCCGCACGTCCGAGAAGCGGGACCTGCCGGGCACCGCCACGCCGCGCGCGACGCTCGTCGTCACGGGCGGCACCTACGCGGTGACCGTCGCCGACCCGCGGGTGGTGACGTCGACCGTCGCGTGACGACGCGGCGCGGGGGCGTCAGCCCTCGCCGAGCCAGCCTCGCCGGGCCGCCTGCACGCCGGCCTGGAACCTGCTCGAGACCTCGAGCCGCGCCATCAGGGCGGCGATGCGGCGGCGGGCGGTGGCCACGTGCACGTCGAGGTGGCGCGCCACCGCCTCGTCCTTGAGTCCCGCGGCGAGCATGAGGAGCAGCTCACGCTCCTCGGCGGTCGGCGCCCCGTCCGGGGCCGGGGCCCCCCGCGTGAGCCCGTCGCTGCCGACCACGAGCGGGACGGCGTCCGCCCAGAGCATCTCGAAGAGCGGGCCGAGGACGTGCGTGAGGATCCCGCCGCGGAGCACCAGCGCCGCCGCCCGGGCGTCGGCTGTCGAGGTGGGCGGCAGCAGCGCGGTGGTGCCGTCGACGAGCACGAGCTTGGACGGCAGGGAGGCGCGCACGCGCACGGACATCCCCAGGTCGACGAGGGCGCGCGTCCCCTCGACACGGCCGGGGAGGTCGAGTCCCTCCTGCGCGACGATCCGGCGGAACGTGACCCCCCGCCGCAGCGCCGCCTCGTCGGCGTCGGGACCCACCTTGAAGTGAGCGGACGGCTCGGGCGTGACCGCCGCGTCGTCCTGCGCGTAGGGCGGGGCGTCGAGGACCAACACCTCGCGCTCGGCCGCCATCACGATGTGGGTGCTCAGGCGGGCGATCTCGGGCAGGCCCACGACGAGGCCCACGTCGGCGACGGGCAGCCGCGCGTCCGGCGGCCACAGCGCGTCCGCGAGACCGTCGACCATCGCGTCCACCGTGCGCAGCTCCGCCTGCTGGGCGGCCAGCTCGGCCAGACGCCGCACGACGACCGTCCGCAGCGCCGCGCGCGGGGCGACGGCCCCGAAGGAGGTGAGGAACCCGTCGGCGGCGAGGCGCTCCAGCGCCTGCTCCGTCCGGTCGGGATCGAGCCCTACCTGATCGGCGAGCTGCGCGGTCGACGTCTCCCCGGTGCGCAGCGCCGCCCGGTAGACGGCCAGCATGTCGTGGTCCAGGCCGAGCCGGGTCAGCTCGGCGGGGTCGTCGCCGACGGCGGCCGGTGCGGTCCCGTCCCTGGTCAGCGGCTGGTCGGACGCGGCGCTGGCCATGCCGGGAGTGTGCGTGCCGCACGCCGCGGGGCACAAGTCGGCGCGCCGGGAGCGGGCACACCACGGCCGGGCAACCCGCGAGGGCTGCCCGGCCGTGGCCGGAAGGGTCAGGTCAGCACGTGCCGACCGGGCGGTCCCGCTTGACCAGGTTGGTGTGCCCGGTGGTGCCGTCGAACCAGAGCACCCGCTGGCCCTCGTCGGCGGCGGCGTAGATCTGCTCGCCGGGGCTGCACGACATCCGCTGCACGCCCTTCTTGCCGTCGGTGGCCACCTGGAAGAGCTTCGGCAGCGTCTCGTTGGCCCACGTGGTGGCGAACGGCGCCGAGGTGACGGTGACCGCCGCGTCCGAGGCGGTCAGCGTGGCCGCGAAGACGGAGCTGTCCGCGGACTCCGGGATCAGCGTGCGCGGGGCGGTGCCGTCGAAGCCCGCCGTGCGGACGGCGGCCTGGCCGCCGTCGGTGATGTCGTCGTCCTCGATCCAGAAGACGCCGGCGTCGGTGACGGCCGTCTGACCGATGCCCATCACGGTGGCGTTGTCCATCGGCATCAAGGTCTTGGTGCCGGCGACGGTGTCGAAGACCTCGACGCCGAGCCGGGGGCCGTCGGCCTCGTACCACAGCTTCGCGTACGCGATCTTGCCGTCATGGACCGACGGCAGGCCCGTGGAGACGTACGGGTTGCCGGGGTCGACCAGGCCCTTCTCGCCGGTCCTGGTGTTGACCCAGCCCACGTGATCGGTGCCGGTGGTGTAGTCCGTGACCGTCTGCACCATGAGGTCACCGTCGACCGCCAGGGACGAGACCGGGCCGTTGTGGCTGAACAGGACCGTCTTGGTCAGCCCACCGGCGACCGGTCGCGACCTGGCGAGGATGGACTCTCCGGTGAACTCCATCCACACCACGTTCGTGCCGTCGGTGTCGGCGTACACGTTGTAGTTGCCGTTGTTGGCGCTCACCAGCTCCGGCTGGCCCTTGCCGTTCGTGTTGCCCAGCCAGACCGAGTAGGGCTCGCTGCCGTCCTCGTTGGTGCGGGAGACGGCGTACTTGCCGCCGCCCGCACCGACGCCCGTGTCGGCGATGTTGTCGCTCGCGATCAGGACGTCGCTGTCGACGCCGAGGTCGGTCTCCCAGCCCGGCACGATGCCGTGCGCGGCGAACGCGGCCTGGACGACCTTCAGCTGCGCCTTGGTGACGCCCAGCTCCTCGGCGGCGGCGACCACCGCGGCGCGGCCGGCGGTGAAGTCGTCGAGCGGGGTCATGTACGCCGACAGGGCGCGGTAGACGATCGTGTCGGCGAGCTCGGGGTCGAGCCCCTCACGGATGTCCCACAGGGCGCCGGAGAAGATCGTGGAGTTGAGGTGGACGCCGCCGTTGTCGCTGCGGTAGGTGACGCCGATGAAGTCGTCGGTGGTGGCGCCGTCGTCCAGGTCGCGCAGGGCGCACTCGCGGGGGCCCGCGGTCGTGCACAGGTCCTCGCCCAGGAGCGCGGCGTCCGGGTCGTCCATCGAGACACCGTTCGCCTCGAGGTCGATCGCGTTGCCGAAGTAGTCGGCGAGGGCTTCGTTCATCGCGCCGGACTGGCCGACGTAGACCAGGTTCGCCGTGTGCTCGACGACGCCGTGGGTCATCTCGTGGCCGACGACGTCGGTGTCCGCGGAGAAGGTGCGGTAGTCACCGCCGCCCTGGCCGTAGACCATCTTGGTGCCGTCCCAGAAGGCGTTGTTGAACGGCTGACCACCCTGGACCACCCCGACCAGCGAGTAGATGTAGCCGTCGTCGCCGTCGAGACCGGCGCGGCCGTGGTGGTCCTTGTAGTAGTCGTAGACCTTTCCGGCCGCCCAGTGCGCGTCCACGGCACCGGTGTCGGTGAAGTCGGCGCCGACGTCGGTGGTGGTCGTGCTGAAGTACGTGATCCCGCTGGGCCAGCGGCCGGACGCCGAGGACGCCTCCCGGCCGCGGGCGTCGTACGTCGCCAGCATCGTGCCCGTGTACGGCGACGCCGGGTCGGTCTTGCTGTAGTCGATCATCTGGTAGACGCCCTTGCCGTCCTTCCAGAAGTTCAGGTCGACGGTGTCGCCGTTGTAGCGGACGCCGGAGACCTTGCTGACCAGCGGGTTGTCAGCGGTCGGCGCGGCCCCCGGAGCCTCGCTGGTCTCGCCGATCTCGGCGGCGGCTGGCTCGGCGCCGGTGCCGCCGAAGGTCTTGATCGAGCTGTACTGCAGCACCGGGAAGCCGGCGTCCGCGTCGACGTACACCTCCTGCTTGACGGGCATCCCGTGCTCGTCGACGCCGGTGACGGTGATGTGCCGGGTCAGCACGCCGTCGCCCTGCGGCAGGACGGTCAGGCCGTTCGCCTCGCCGGAGAACGTCTTGGCGGTCTCGATCGAGTCCTTCCGCAGCATGCTGCCGGGCCGATCGGCGACCGCGGCGACCGCGCGCTCGATGGCGACCTCCTCCGAGACGGCGGGGGTGACGGAGTCCAGGTCGAGGTCGGTGAAGTACCGGCCCGACGTCCCGGTGACGGTGCGGTCGGTGCCGGACTTCTCCATCCGGACGACGTACTCGCCGCCCAGGACGTCGACGCCCCGGTACTGCTGCTGCAGGCGGACGACCTCCTGCCCGTCGGTGCTCTCGGTACCGGCGGCCGTGAGGTTCCGGCCCGGCTGGTCGATGTGGAACCGGCCCGGGTGGGCGCCGAGGTAGCGCTGGGCCGCCTTGGTGGCGCCGACCGACCCGTTCGCGGCGTCGTCGAGCCCGGTCACCAGCGCGGGCGTGTCCGTGGTGGTCTCGCCGCCCGTGGTCGGGGAGGGGGCCGGGGTGGCCGCCGGCGACTGCGGAACGCTGCCCGTCGGCTGCGCCGACGCGACGGCCGGCAGACCGGTCACGACCAGGCCGGCGGCGACGAGCGCCACGAGGCCGTACCCCGACACCCGTCGACAACGCCGGCGCGTGTCCGGTCCGTCCGTCCCTGCTCGTGCCTCGTGCTCGTGCGCTGAGGTCGCCATCTGCGTCTCCTTCGTCCAGGGGTGGAACCCGCTCGGTGGGTCCAGGGAACGGGCGGCGCGGTGCCGCGGTCAACGACCTGCAGCGCCGACAAGTAGGCATGCGCAGATGTGAACGGGAGGCGTCCGGCCTACCGTGCGTGGCCGGGCACCCGCCAGGATGGGGCATGGCCACCCTGCTGCACCGCGTCCGGTCCGTCGTCGCGCCGGTGACGCGCACCCGCGCGTTCCGGGCGGTGGCGCCGCGGGCGCTGCCGCCCGTCGAGCGGGCGCTGGCGCGGCTCACCCGCGGAAGGTTCCAGCTCAGCGCGGTGCTGGTGCCGTCGCTCGTGCTGCACACGACCGGGGCGCGGTCCGGGGAGCCGCGCGACACGTACCTCATGTACACGCCGCTGGGCGGCGGCCGGCTGGTGGTGGCGGGCACGTCGTTCGCGCGCGACCGGCACCCGGCGTGGACGTACAACCTGCTCGCCCACCCGGACGCCGCGGTGAGCATCCGCGGCCGGCGGTACCCCGTGCGGGCCGCGCTGATCGAGGACGACGCCGAGCGCGACGCCGTGTGGGCGCGCATCGAGGCGCAGTGGCCCGGCTACCGCGGGTACGAGCGCGACTCCGGCCGCGTGGTCCGGCTGTTCGCGCTGCGGAGGCCGTAGGTTCTCCCGGAGCCGGGCCGCCGCGCGCGGCCGCGAACGAGAGGAACCCATGCCCGCCGACGTCCCCGCCGACGCCCGGCCCGCCACGCACCGCGTGCGGGTCGCCCGCCCGTCCCCGCCGCGCCGGGACCACCTCGAGCTGGGCGACCCGGCGGGGACCGCCGACAGGATCCGGGTGACCGGCCGGTACCTGGAGCGGGCCGGGCTGCCGTGGTTCCCGGTGACCGGCGAGGTGCACTACGCGCGCATCCCGCGCGAGCGCTGGTCCGAGGTGCTGGGGCACGCCAAGGCCGGCGGGCTGAGCTCGGTGGCCGCGTACGTCTTCTGGCAGGCGCACGAGCCGCATCCCGGCGACTTCCGGTGGGGCGGCGACCTCGACCTGCGGGCGTTCGTCGAGCTCGCGGGGCACCACGGCCTCGACGTGGTCGTGCGCATGGGCCCGTGGGGGCACGGCGAGGCGCGGTACGGCGGCTTCCCCGACTGGCTCGTGGCGCGCGGGATCGCCACGCGGACGAACGACCCGGCCTACCTCGAGCTGGTGCGCGCGTTCTACGGGCAGACGATCGCGCAGCTGGACGGGCTCACGCACGCCGAGGGCGGGCCGGTCGTGGGCGCGCAGATGGACAACGAGCTGTACGACCAGCCGGAGCACCTGGCCACCCTGCGCACGATCGCCGAGGACCTCGGGCTGCGGGTGCCCGTGTGGACCGCGACCGGCTGGGGCGGCGCGCAGGTGCCGCCCACGCTGCTGCCGGTGTACGGCGCGTACGCCGACGGCTTCTGGGAGGACACCGCGACCGAGTGGCCGGCGTTCGGACCGGTCCACTTCAGGTACAGCACGGTGCGCGACGACCTGTCCGTCGGGGCGGACCTGCGCGAGGCCCTGGACGGGATCGCGGTCGACGCCGACGGCTCCGCGGGGCGCACGGACGACGACGCCCTGCCGTACGTCACGTGCGAGCTCGGGGGCGGGATGCACGTGGCCTACCACCGTCGCCCCCTGGTGACGCCCGAGGACGTGGCCGCGCTGGCGCTGGCGAAGATCGGCAGCGGTTCCGCCTGGCAGGGGTACTACATGTACGCGGGCGGCACCCAGCGCGTCGGGCCGCACGGCACCGAGCAGGAGTCGCACGCCACCGGGTACCCGAACGACGTGCCCACCCGCACCTACGACTTCGGCGCCCCGGTGGGCGAGCACGGCCAGGTCCGCCCGCACCACCACCTGCTGCGGCGCCAGCACCTGTGGCTCCAGGCCGACGGCGCGGCTCTCGCGGCGATGACGACGACGGTCGGCGGCGGCGAGGACGTCGACGACACCGCCGAGCTGCGCTGGTCGGTGCGCGCGGACGGCGAACGCGGGTACGTCTTCGTGACGACCTACCAGCCGGCGCGCCGCCCGCTGGAGGCGCAGCCCGGCGTCCAGGTCGCCGTCGAGCTGGACGACGCGACCGTCACCGTCCCCGCGCGCCCGGTCGACCTGCCGGCCGGCGTCTCGGTCGCCTGGCCGCTGCGCTACCCGCTCGCCGACGGGCTGGTGCTGCGCAGCGCCACCGCGCAGCTCCTCACGCGCCTGACGGACGGCGGAGGAGCGGACGGCAGAGCGGACGGCGGCGAGCTCGTCGTGCTGGTCGCGACCGACGGCGTGCGGGTGGAGCTGGTGCTCGACGGCGACGTGGAGGCGACGGGCCCGGTGGTCGCCCGGGTCGAGGACGGCGCGACCGTCCTCGACCTCGCCGGAGCGCCGGGGCCGGGCACCGTGGTCGGGCTGCGCGCCGCGTCCGGGGCCGCGGTGCGGGTGCTGGTGCTCGACGAGGCGTCCGCGAACCGGCTGTACCGCCTCGACGTCGGCGGCCGGGAGCGGCTCGTGCTCAGCGACGTCCCGGTCCACGCGCTCGACGGCGCGCTGGTCGTGTACGCGGACGTCCCGGAGGCGACGGTGTCCCTGCTGCCCGCGCCGGCGGCGCTCGCGGCGTCGACGGGAGACGCCGCCGCCGTCGTCCCGGTGCGGGACGCGGGAGGGCCCTGGGGCTCGTGGACGCTGGCCGTCCCCGGCGCCGGCCGCCGCCGGGTCGCGGCCGGCCTGCGCCCGCACGCCCCGGCTCCGCCGGAGCCCGCGCGCGGCGGCCCGATGGACCGCCTCAGCGCCCCGACCGACTTCTCCGGGGCGGCCCGGGTGCACCTCGACGTCCCGGGCGAGCTGCTCGCCGGGGTCGACCGCGCCCTCCTGCGGGTCTCGTGGACCGGCGACGTCGGCCGCGCGCTCGTGCACGACGAGGCCGGGGGCGACGAGGTCGTCGGCGACCACTTCTGGCACGGCCGGGACTGGGACGTCGACCTCACGCCGTGGCGTGACGACGCCGCCCGCGCCGGGGTGACGCTCGAGCTGCTGCCCTGGCGCCGCGCCACGGGGGTGTGGGTGGACCCGTCCGTGCGCGACGTGCCCGACGGGATCACCGTGGCGTCGGTCGACGTCGTCCGGACCGCCCGCGTGGTGCTCGTCGCGGCCGACGACGCCCTAGCCTCGTAACCCCCCGGACCTCTCGTCAGGAGCCCCGCCCCCCGTGACCGCCAGCCTTCGCGCGCGCCGCAACGCGCTGTTCGCGCTCTTCTTCCTCAACGGCATCGCCATCTCCTCGTGGGTCACGCGCACCCCCGACGTGCGCGACCTCGTCGGCGCGTCGACCGGGCAGATGGGGCTCATCCTCTTCGGCCTGTCCGTCGGGTCGATGATCGGGATCCTGGCGTCCGGCCCGCTCGTGTCGCGGTGGGGCACCCGGCCGGTGATGGTCGTCGGGACCGTCGCCATGGCGGTCGGCGTGGCCGTCGTCGGCCTGGGCGCGGCACTCGGGGAGGGCGCGGTCGTCGCCCTCGGGCTCGGCCTCGTCGGGGGCGGCATGGGCGGCGGCGAGATCGCCCTGAACGTCGAGGGCGCGGAGGTCGAGCGGCTCCTCGGCCGCTCCGCGCTGCCGGCCATGCACGGCTTCTTCAGCCTCGGCACCGTGGTCGGCGCCACCGTGGGGATGGTGCTCACGGCCGTCGGGTTCCCCGTCGTCGCACACCTGCTGATCGTGTCCGCGGCGATGCTCGCCGGGCTGGCCGTCGCGATCCGGCCGATCCCCGCGGGCGTCGGCCGGCGCGTCGCCGCCGAGCGGGTTGGCACCGCGGCGGACGGCGGCCCCCGGCCCGCGGTGTGGAAGGACGCGCGGCTGCTGCTCATCGGCGGCATCATCCTGGCCCTCGCGATGGCGGAGGGCACGGCCAACGACTGGCTGCCGCTCGTCATGGTGGACGGGCACGGCTTCGACGCCGCGCTCGGGTCGGCGGTCTACGCCGTGTTCGCCGCCTCGATGACGGTCGGCCGGTTCGTCGGCGGCCGGTTCGTCGACCGGTTCGGCCGGGCGGCCGTGCTGTGCGCGAGCGCCGTCGTCAGCGCCGCGGGGCTCGCGCTCGTCGTCGTGGTCGACCAGCAGTGGGTGGCCGCGGGCGGCGCCGTCCTGTGGGGACTGGGCGCCGCGCTCGGGTTCCCCGTCGCGCTGTCGGCGGCGGGCGACTCCGGCGAGAACTCCGCCGCCCGGGTCTCGCTGGCCGCGACCCTCGGCTACGTCTCGTTCCTCGTGGGGCCGCCGGTGCTCGGGTTCCTCGGCGAGCACTACGGGCTGCGGTCCGCCCTGGTCGTGGTGCTCGTCCTCGTCGCCGCGTCCGCGTTCCTGGCCCCCGCCGCCCGGACCCCGGAGCGGGACCGCCCCACGGCGCTCGGCCTGCCGGACGACGCCGTGCGCGAGACGATCGACCGATGACGACCGACGGCGACATCCAGCAGACCATCAGCGACCTCATCGCCCGCGAGCGCGAGCTGCGCGAGCGGCTGTCCCGGGGCGAGATCGACGCGAGCACCGAGCACGAGGAGCTCGCCGCCGCCGAGACCCGCCTCGACCAGTGCTGGGACCTGCTGCGGCAGCGGCAGGCGGCGCGGGAGTTCGGCGGCGACCCCGACGCGGCGACCGTCCGCTCGGCCGACGTCGTGGAGCGCTACCGCGGGTAGCCGCGCCGTCGGAGGCTCCCGGCCTCAGCGCCCGACGAGCCCCATGTGGTGGGCGTCGTAGCGGTTGCCGTGCACGCCCACGCTGGTGGCGAGCCCGTCGAGGTCGGCACGCTCGTCCGCGGACAGGCCCACCGCGGTGGCGGCGGCGTTCTCCTCGACCCGCTCGAGCCGGCGGGTGCCGGGGATGGGCACGACCCACGGCCGCTGGGCGAGCAGCCAGGCGAGCGCGACCTGGCCGGGCGTGACGCCCTTCGCCGCGGCGAGCTCCTTGACGTGGTCCACGAGGGCCTGGTTGGCGGCGAGGTTCTCCCGCTCGAAGCGGGGGACGCGCCGGCGGATGTCGCCGTCGGCGAAGGTGGTGGAGGTGTCGACGGTGCCCGTGAGGAACCCCTTGCCCAGCGGGCTGAACGCCACGAGGCCGATGCCGAGCTCCGCGAGGGCGGGCAGCACCTCGGCCTCCGGGTCGCGCGTCCACAGCGAGTACTCGCTCTGCACGGCGGTGACGGGGTGCGCGGCGTGCGCGCGCCGGATCGTCTCCGCCGAGGCCTCCGAGAGGCCGAGGTGGCGCACCTTGCCCTCCGCGACCAGCTCGCCGACCGTGCCGGCGACGTCCTCGATCGGCACGTCCGGGTCGACGCGGTGCTGGTAGAACAGGTCGATCCGGTCGGTGCGCAGCCGCTGCAGCGACGCGTCGGCGACGCGCCGGATCTGCTCGGGCCGGCTGTCGAGGCCGCCCTGGCCGCCCTCGATGTCGAAGCCGAACTTGGTGGCGACCACGACCTCGTCGCGCACGGGGGCGAGCGCCTCGCCGACGAGCTCCTCGTTGACGTACGGGCCGTACACCTCGGCGGTGTCGACGAACGTCACGCCGCGGTCCACCGCGCCGCGCAGGACGGCGATCATGTCGTCGCGGCTGCCGGGGTTGGGGCCGTAGGACTGGGACATGCCCATGGCCCCGAGGCCGATCGCCGAGACCTCGAGCCCCTGTCCGAGGGTGCGGGTGTGCATCGTGCTGCCTCCTGGTGCTTGCCTGCTGGTGTCGGTCACGCCTCCGCGGCCTCCAGCCGTCCCGACGCAACGGCGTCGAGGAAGGCCGCGTAGTCGCGGTCGTTCTGGTCGGCGTAGGCGTCCGCGAAGGCCGCGACCGCCCGGTCGAAGCGGTCGCCGTGGCCGAGATAGGCGGCGACGGCGACGCGGTCGCCCGAGCGGGCGTGCGCCCGCGCGAGCGCCTCTCCGCAGACCCGGGCGTAGGCGCGCGCCCCCGCGGCGTCCATCGCCTCCACGTCCACCCCGCCCTTCCAGTCGTAGAGCTGGCGGATATAGAAGTCGCGGGCCGTGCCGTCGGCCCCGGCGACGCGCTGCCAGCCGAGGAAGACGTCGCCCGCCGCCTGCATGAGCCGCTGCCCCCGCACCACCCGCTCGCCGTGGTTGTCGTACCGGCTCGGCGGCAGGAAGCGCTCGAGCACCGAGCTCTCCGCCTCCTTGGCCTGCAGCACCAGGGTGTCGGAGTCGTCGCGGCCGCGCAGCAGCACGACCCACGCGCGCGTGCCGACGCTGCCGACGCCCACGACCTTGCGCGCCATGTGCACGTAGGAGTACTCCGCCATCGGGTGATGCTCGTGCTGGAGCGTCGGCACGTACGACGCGATGAGGTTCCGCATCCAGTTCTCCGCCCGCTCCCGTTCGCGCGCGACGGGCACGATGTCCTCGACGGGCACGATGAGCGGCGGGCTGGCCGCGATGCGCAGCCGGCCCTCGACGACCTCGACGAGCTTGGCCGTCGCGCGCGTGCTGTCCTTCGTCCGGGCCTTGGCGAGGGCCGCTTCGGTCCGCTCCACCTGCTTGCGGCCGACGCGCCTCGCGCGGTGCTCGTCCTCGACGTAGGCCACGATGCGATCCGCGTCGAGCCGGTCGTACCACCCCTCGAGCACGCCCGACCCGGCCTGCCGCAGCATCTGCTCGCGGTAGGCACGCACGACGGTGCGGTCGATGTCGCTCCGCTCCTCGGCGCCGAACCCGCGGTACCGGCCCGCCACCTCGAAGCTGGTGGTCAGCCGCTTGACGTCCCACTCCCACGGGCCCGGGAGGGTCTCGTCGAAGTCGTTGAGGTCGAACACCATGGTCCGCTCCGGTGTGCCGAAGACGCCGAAGTTCGACAGGTGCGCGTCGCCGCAGACCTGGGTGACGAGGCCCGACACGGGCGTCTCGGCCAGGTCGGTGGCCATGAGCAGCGCGGCGCCGCGGTAGAACGTGAACGGCGACACCATCATGCGCCGGTGCCGGATCGGCACCAGCTCCGGCACCCGCGTCGTCTCCTGCTCCTCGAGGAGGGAGACCGGGTCGGCGCGACCGGGGGCGGGCGCCCACCCCGCATGCGACGACCTCGGGACCCGGCGCCGGGCGCTCCTGCCCTGTTCGGCCCGGCCCGCGAAGTCGTCCGGCGGCGCGGCCTCCTCGGCCCCGGCGCTGCCCGCGCCCACGTTCTCGTCGGTGCTCATCTGGCCACCTCCGACCCTCGTCGGGTCCTGGAGCCTGCTGTCGAGGTCGGGCCTGGTGGTCACGACCGGTGGCGCCGGAAGGTCAGCGCGGATCCACGCGCAGGGTGGTCGACGTGGCTTCCGGGCTGGTGATCCGCCGCACGGCCTCGCCGTCCCCGTACTTCGCGTGGTAGGCCCGGTCGACCGCCTCGTCGTGGGCGTCGTCGCGCGTGAACGTGACCTCGGCGTGGACGCCGCCGGCCTCGATCGTGCCGGTGCCGGTGCGCTGCACACCCTGGTACCAGGCGCCGTCCTGTCCGCGGACGGAGCGGACGTACAGGGCGCCGTCTGTGACGACGTGCCACACGATCCGGGGCGTGCGGAGCGTGCCGTCGGGGCGGTGGGCGGCGACGTGCAGCTCGCCGTCGCCGTCGATCGCGGCGAGGTCGGCGGCGGTCCAGCCGGTCATGACTCCTCCTCGGTGGTGAGCGGGGCGACGTCGTCGACGGCGCGCAGCGCGTTGAGCGTGCGCGGGTAGCCGACGTCGGGCAGCAGGTGCGTGAGCACTGCGATCAGCGTCCCGCGGTCGTTGCCGACACGCAGGTTGGCCCGCACGTGCCCGGCGACCTGAGGGTCCGCGCCGCCGAGCGCGACGAGCAGCGCGAGGGTCACCAGCTCGCGGGCCGGTACGTCGATCGTGCCGCGCGTGTAGTGGTCGCCGAAGCAGTGCGAGGAGAGGTAGCGCTGCACGTGCTGCTCGTCCGCCGGTGCGCCTGCGTACATGGCGTCGACGGCGTCGCCGCCGACGATCCGCTTCTGCACGGCGAGGCCGTCGGCGGCCCGCGTCTCGGGGGTCACCGTCGCCTGGGCGGGCAGCGGGAGCGCCACGCCACGGTCCGCGAGGACGTCGTTCGCCAGGTCCAGCGCGTCGAGCGCGCGGCCGGTCCCCACGTACGGGACCGCCTGGTAGACGACCTCCTTGACCTCGACCGGCGTGATGCCCCCGGCGAGGGCGCCGTCCAGCGCCTCCCGGAGCATCCGGCGCCCGCCCGTCGCGACCAGTGCGGCGAGCCGCACCAGGTGGCCGGTGCGGGCGTCGAGCGGGGCGTCCCGACGCGCGTCGGTCCGGATGCCCTCGAGGATCGCCACGACCTCCGGGTCGGTGCGCGCGAGCTCTGCCGCGGTCATGGCCGCACCAGCACCTTGAGGGCCTCGTGCGAGTCCATGAGCCGGTTGATCCCGGCGTCCGGCGCGCGGTGGATGACCCGGTGCGCGTCCTGCCGGTCGTCGTTGCCCCACGGGCCGAACATCATGGCGCCGAGGGTGAGCGGGCTGACCTGGACATCGGTGCGCCCGAGCGGGCGGTACTGCATGCTTACGCCTCCGGGATCTCGCGGCCGAAGGTCTCGAGGGTGATGGCGTCGGGCTCGGGGCCGCCGCGCACGCCGGTGTCGAGGGCGTCGATCGCGGTGAGCTCGTCGGTGGTGAGCTCGAAGTCGAGCACGTCGAAGTTCTCGGCGATGCGGTGCGGGGTGACGGACTTGGGGATCGCGGAGCGGCCCTGCTGCAGGTGCCAGCGCAGCATGACCTGGGCGGCGGTCTTGTCGTGGGCCTCGGCGATGCGCAGGATCGTGGGGTCCTGCAGGGTGCTGGTGTGCTCGCCGTCGCGGTAGAACGTGATGCCGCCGATGGGGGACCAGGCCTGGGTGAGGATGCCGTGCTTCGCGTCGGCGGCGAGGACGTCGGGCTGGCGGAAGTAGGGGTGCACCTCGACCTGGTTGACGGCGGGCACGACGGTGGTCTTCGCGAGCAGCTGGTCGAGGTGGGTGGGCATGAAGTTGCTGACGCCGATGGCGCGGACCTTGCCGTCGGCGAGGAGGGTCTCGAGGGCCTTGTAGGCATCGACGGTGAGGTCGAAGCGGCTGGGCAGGGCCTGGTGCAGGATCAGCAGGTCGATGGTCTCGACGCCGAGCTTGGCGGCGGACTTGTGATGCGCGTGCAGGGTGGCGTCGTAGCCGTAGTCGCTGATCCAGATCTTGGTCTCGAGGAAGATGTCGGAGCGGTCGACGTCGGAGCGGCGGATGGCTTCGCCGACGCCGGCCTCGTTGCCGTAGGCGGCGGCGGTGTCGATGTGCCGGTAGCCGGTGGCGAGCGCGGCCTCGACCGCGGTGGCGGTCTCGTCCGGCGGGGTCTGGAAGACGCCGTAGCCGAGGGCGGGCATCTCGACGCCGTTGTTCAGGGTGAGGGTGGGTACCTGGTTCGTCGTCATGCCTTCCACGGTAGGCACGGTCCGCGGAACGGGGGAGGCCCTGCTGGTACCCCGCTGGTCGGTACCCGGCCTCGATGGCGGATCCGCGAGCAGCACGTGGCGAATCCACGAGTACTATGCGGCGAATCCACGAGTCAAGCGTGGCGAATCCACGAGCAGGCGCTATCGTCGGCATCATGGAAGCTGTCCCTCGACACGTGAGGCCGCGAGTCCTCGAGGCTCTGAGCGACACGCGAGTCGTCGTCGTCCAGGGCGCGCGTCAGGTGGGAAAGACGACGCTGTTGCGTGAGGTTGTTGCCGAGGATCGTGGGCTTCTGGTCACGTTCGACGACGAACTGACCCGTGCGGCAGCGCAGGCGGACCCCGTGGGTTTCCTGAGCCAGATGACCGAGGGCCTGCTCGCCATCGACGAGGTCCAGCGCGTTCCGGAGCTGGTGCTGGCCCTCAAGCTCGTCGTCGACCGCGATCCCCGACCTGGCCGATTCCTCCTGACCGGATCCGCCAACCTCTTGCGACTGCCGGCGACGGAGGACAGTCTCGCTGGACGTGCGGAGTCGATCGAGCTCCACGGGTTCAGCCAGGGCGAGCTCGTCGGCCACAAGGAACAGTTTGTCGACCGCCTGCTGGCTGGAGACACCTTCCTGGGAACGGCCAGCGACCTGGTCCGCAACGACTATCTCGAGCGGGCGGTCGCGGGTGCCTATCCGGAAGCTCTCAGTCGTCCGGCCGGGCGCCGTCGCAACCTGTGGCTGGAGAACTATCTGGCGCGCATCGTGGAACGAGATGCTCCGGACGTCTCGAACCTCCAACGGCTCGGCGAGCTCCCGCTGATCCTGCGAGTCCTGGCCGCCCGGGACGGCGGAGAGCTCAACATCGCCAAGGTCGCCAGCGACACCGGGATCCCAGCAAGCACGCTGGTCCCGCACCTCGAGCTCCTGGAGACGCTCTATCTGATCCAACGGATCCCCGCCTGGTCGACCAGTCTCTCCAAGCGGGTCGTGTCACGGCCGAAGACGGCGCTCCTCGACTCCGGGCTGGCCGCACGTCTGCTCAATGTGTCCGCGGCGGGAGTCTCTCCGTCGATGAACGGCGAAGCGGCCGGTCACCTGCTCGAGGGTTTCGTCGCCGGCGAGCTTCGTCGTCAGCTCGGGTGGTCGGAGGAGTCCGCGCGCATCAGCCATTACCGCGACCGGGCGGGTGACGAGGTCGACCTGATCATCGAGTCCGACGACGGCCGCGTCGCAGGAGTCGAGGTCAAAGCCTCTGCCTCCGTCGGGCTGCGCGACGCGAAGTGGCTGCTCAAGCTTCGCGACAAGCTCGGCGACCGGTTCGTTGCCGGAGTCATCCTGCACACCGGCGGGACGAGCGGTCCGTTCGGCGACCGAGTCAGCGCCGTGCCCATGGACGTGCTCTGGACGGCCTGACCTCGTGACCGAAGGGCCGGCTGGGACCTGGGACGAGGATTCGGCCGTCACGCGCCCGCGAAGACTGCCGTTGCCCGCGCCAGGCCCCGCGGATCAGGTCGCTGAGGGCGGCGACGAGGGCGGTCTGGTCGCCGGCGGCCAGAGCGACGGCGGGCATGGTCGAGCGGTCGGTCGGTGCGCGAGGGGTCGTGCGGGTCGGCGCGGTGCCGGTCGGCTCGGTGGTGACGGTCATGCGGGTCTCCTTCAGGGACGGGCCCAGGGCAGGCCGACGAGCTTGCCGCGGGCGTCGCCGGACTCCATGAGGGCGTGGGCGTCGCGGATGTCGTCGAGCGCGAACGCGCGGTCGACGGGGACGACGGCGCGGCCGGCGGCGGCGTCGTCGAGGAAGGCCTGCAGCACGTCGGCAGGCAGGTCGTCGGCCTCCCCGCCGTAGCCGGTGAGCCGCACCCCGCGCGGCAGGTATTCGATGGGGTAGAAGTCCTTCACGGTCCACTCGCCCGACAGCATGCCGGTGAAGCAGACGGTGCCGTGCACGCGGGTGGCCCGGAGGGTGTCGGGGAGGGTGGGCGTGCCGACCAGCTCGATCGCGCCGTCGACGCCGTCGGGCAGGATCGCGCGGACCTGGGCCGCGACGTCGCCGGCGTCGATCAGGACGTGGTCGACGCCGACCGCCGTGAGCGCGTCGGTCTTGGCGGGGTTGCGGGTGGTGGACAGCACCGTCATGCCGAGGCGCTTGCCCAGCACGGCCGCGGCCATCCCCACCGACGACGTGCCGCCGCGCACGAGCAGGCTCTGACCTGCCCGGGCGTCGAGGCCGACGGTGAGGGAGCCGTAGGCGGTCTGCAGCATCTCGGGGACGGCGCCCAGGGTCTCCCACGGCAGGCCGGAGGAGAACGGGATGACCTGGCCCACCGGGACGCACGTGTACTGGGCGTAGCCGCCGTCGTACGTGCGGCCCATGCCGCCCATCATCGTCATGACCTGCTGACCGGGGGCGAAGGTGCCCGTGGGGTCGGCGTCGACGGTGCCGGTGGCCTCGATGCCGAGCACCCGCGGGTAGGTGACGGCGTCCCCGGCGAAGCCGAGGCGCGTGTGCAGCTCGGACCGGTTGAGGCCGAACGCCTCGACCCGGAGGCGCACCCGCCCCGGCCCCGGTTCCGGGAGGGGCAGGTCGCGCACGTGCAGGTTCGTCACCGGGCCGGGGGCGTCGAGCACGACGGCGTGCATCGTCGTCGGTGAGTCGGTCATGGCGTGTCCTTCCGAGGAGCGTCGTCGGGCCCGTCGAGCAGCTCGCGGATCCAGGCCCGCTCGGTGCGGCTGGTCGCCCGGGCGGAGAGCAGCATGCCGCGGCGGTAGGGGTCGGTGAGGTCGGCGGCGCGCAGCGGGCGGTCGCCGTCGTAGAAGAAGCTGGCGGGCTGGTCGAGGTAGTCGAGCCGGCGGCGCAGCACGGCGTCGCGCTCGGCAGCGTCGGGCAGCAGGGACAGGAACGACAGCACGACGAAGAACCGGCCGCCGTCGGTGATGTCGTGCCCGGCGGCGTCGCGCAGCCGCTCCAGCAGCCGCGCGCGCCCCGCGTCGGTGAGCGTCAAGGTCTGCCGGGCCGCCCCGGCGGTGCCGGGACCGGCCGCGCGCGTGACGAGCCCCGCCCTCGTCAGCCGCGCGATCGCCGGGTACAGCGTGCCGTCGCTGATGGTGCGCGCGAAGCCGTGCAGCTGCTCCATCCGGCGGCGCAGCTCGTAGCCGTGCAGGGGTTCCTCGGCCAGGAAGCCCAGGATCATCAGCTCGATCACGCCGGCCAGCGTATACCTCGTTTCGATGTACCTCGAATCGAGATACTGGGAGGCGTCGAGCGAGCCTCGGCGCACCCGGGTCACCGTCTCCCGGGTACTGCCAGGACCTCCCACGCCGCGGTGGCCGGACGTACCGTCGAGGACATGGACCTGAAGGCGGAGACGCGAGAGTTCCTGGCCACCCGCCGGGCGCGGATCACCCCGGACAAGGCAGGCCTGCCCGCGTACGGCGGCAACCGGCGCGTGCCGGGGCTGCGGCGCGAGGAGGTGGCGATGCTCGCGGGAGTGAGCGTCGACTACTACACGCGCCTGGAGCGCGGGAACCTCGGCGGCGTCTCGGAGGAGGTGCTCGAGTCGCTCGCGGAGGCGCTGCAGCTCGACGAGGCGGAGCGCGTGCACCTGTTCGACCTCGCCCGCGCGGCGAACGCGTCGGGCGCGGCCCGCTCGCGCGCCCGCCGGGCCCCCGCCCCGACCCTGCGGCCGGCCGTCCAGCGGATCCTCGACTCCATGGAGGGCGCGCCCGCGTTCGTGCGCAACGGACGCCTCGACGTGCTCGGCGCGAACCTCATGGGCCGCGCCCTGTACGCGCCGCTGTTCGACTCGCCCGAGAGGATCGCGAACAAGCCGGTCAACACGGCCCGGCTCCAGTTCCTCGACCCGGTCGCGGCCCGGGCGTTCTGGGGCGAGAAGACGGACCGGATGGCGCACGACGCCGTCGCGATCCTGCGCGCCGAGGCGGGCAAGAACCCGTACGACAAGCACCTCACCGCCCTCGTCGGGGAGCTGTCTACGCGCAGCGAGGACTTCCGCCGGCTGTGGGCCTCGCACGACGTGCGGCTGCACCGCACCGGCACCAAGGTCTTCCACCACCCCGCGGTCGGCGCGCTCGAGCTCGACTACGAGGCGCTGATGCTGCCCGCCGACCCCGGCCTCCAGATGAACGTGTACACCGCGGTGCCCGGCTCGCCGTCCGACGACGGGCTCAAGCTGCTCGCGTCGTGGGCCGCCACGACGCTCGCCGCGCCGACCGAGACCGCCCGAGAAGGAGTCACCGACTGATGCAGAAGAAGCTCGCCCGCCCCGCGACCACCAAGAACCCGCCGGAGATGTTCGCCGGCGACGTGTGGCTCGATCCGATCGTCTCGCCGCAGGACGGCGACCAGCGCATGACCGTCGCCCTCGTGCGGTTCGCGCCCGGCGCCCGCACCGCGTGGCACTCGCACGCCCGTGGCCAGACGCTGCACGTCACGTCGGGGGTCGCCCTGTTCGGCAGCCGTGACGGGGCCGTCATCGAGGCGCACCCGGGGGAGACCGTGTACTGCCCGCCCGGCGAGGAGCACTGGCACGGCGCCACGCCGGACGCCTTCATGGAGCACCTGGCGATGCTCGAGGGCGCCGACGACCCCGCCACCACCACGACCTGGCTCGAGCACGTCACCGACGCGCAGTACGCCGCGTCGCGCACCACCGGCTGAAGACGCGGCCACGGGCGCGCCCGGCGCCGGCGCTGGGGCGTACCGTCGAGATGTGGTGAGCGACGATCCCTGATCGAGGGGGCCGGCCACCGGGGGAAGGTCGAGGCCGACCATGTCCGTTCCGCAGTCCGTTCCGAACGACCGTCCCGTGCCCCCCGCGGCCATGCCCCGGCGGACGGCCGCCCGCCCGGCGACGCGCGACTACTCGGTCCTGGCGAAGGTCGTGCGCGAGTCGGGCCTGCACCGGCGGCGCTACACGTACTACTGGGTGCGCCTCCTGGCCACGGTCGCCGCGTTCGCGGTGGTCTGGGCCGGGATCGTGCTGGTGGGCGACTCCTGGTGGCAGCTCCTGCTCGCCGCGGCGCTGGCCGTCGTCCTCGCCCAGCTGGCGTTCCTCGGGCACGACAGCTCGCATCGGCAGATCTTCCGCTCCCGGGCGTGGAACGACTGGACGGGCCGCATCCTGGCGAACGTCTTCGTCGGCC
Source organism: Promicromonospora sp. Marseille-Q5078 (assembly GCF_050315395.1). Classification (NCBI taxonomy): domain Bacteria; kingdom Bacillati; phylum Actinomycetota; class Actinomycetes; order Micrococcales; family Promicromonosporaceae; genus Promicromonospora; species Promicromonospora sp. Marseille-Q5078. Next base: position 4,087,523 of record NZ_JBNPQG010000001.1, on the reverse strand, counting down.
TGAGCCACGTGTGGTGGACGACGAAGCACAACGCGCATCACGCCGCGCCGAACCGCGAGGGTCACGACCCGGACATCTCGCCGGGCGTCATCGCGTTCACGCCGGCGGTCCTGGCGAGCCGCCGGGGATGGCGGCGATGGTTCGCGCGGCGGCAGGGCTGGTTCTTCTTCCCGCTGCTGACGCTCGAGGGCCTGAACCTGCACGTGGCGAGCGTGCGCACGGTGCTCGGCCGGGGCCCCGTGGTGCACCGTGGGGTGGAGGTCCCGGTCCTGCTGACCCGCCTGGTCCTGAACGTCGCGATCCTGGCGATCCTGCTGCCGCCCGCGATCGCCGGTGCCTTTCTCGCGGTGCAGCTCGGCCTGTTCGGCGTGCTGCTGGGCGGAGCCTTCGCCCCGAACCACAAGGGGATGCCCATCGTCCCGGCGGGCGCCGACGTCGACTTCCTGCGCCGGCAGGTGCTCATGTCGCGGAACATCCGGGGCAACGCCGTCGTCGACTTCTTCATGGGCGGGCTCAACCGGCAGATCGAGCACCACCTGTTCCCGAGCATGCCGCGACCCAGCCTCAAGCGCGTGCAGCCCCTCGTCCGCGAGTTCTGCGCCACGCTCGGCGTCGACTACACGGAGGTCGGGTTCTTCACCTCCTACCGGATCGTCGTCGGCTACCTCAACGACGTCGAGCACCGTGCCCGTGACCCGTTCTCCTGCCCGCTGGCGGCCCAGCTCGGGCGCTGAGGTGCCCCCGAACGGGTCGAGAGGCGCGTACCGTCGAAGCATCCGGGACGACCGCTCCCCGTCTGAGGTGCGCGGGTCCGGAGAAGCGAGGAGGCCGACATGGCCACCGCCCCCACCCCCACGCCGCCGTGGGCGTCCGCGATCAACGGCAACCCCGCCGAGCCGGTGCCCGGGACCAGCGCGGCGCCCAGCCGGACGAGGTCCCGCCGCGCCGGACGGACGCCACGCAGCCGCGCCGGCGCCGCCTGGGTCGGCATCTGTGTCGCGGCGCTCGTGCTGGTCGCGCTGATCGTCTTCATGCTGCAGAACACCCAGCTGGTCCTGGTCTCGTTCCTGGGGATGCAGGGCACGGTGCCGCTGGCGGTCGCGCTGCTCATCGCAGGCGTCGGGGTCGGCCTCATCGCCCTCGTCGTCGGCAGCATCCGCATCGCCCAGCTGCGGCGGCGCCTCTCCCACGGCGGCTGAGCGGAGCGCCGCACCGCCTCACCCCCGGAGTCGCGGCAGCCGGTGCGCGGCGGCGAGGGCCAGGGTGCCGAGCAGCGCGAGGCCGGCGCAGGCCACGAAGATGCCCGGCTGCCCGAGCGCCGTGAGCGACCCGAGCGCGATCACAGGGCCGGAGAGGATAGCCCCGACGCGCCGCGTGTTCATGTACAGGCCCGTGGCGAGGCCCGGGCGGGGGATCATCTGCTGGAACAGCGCCAGACCGGTGCCGGAGATCGCGGCGAACGACACGGCGTTGAGCACCTGGATGCCGAGGAGCGCGGCGGGAGTGTCCGCGGCGGCGAGCGCGACGTAGTAGACGACGCCGACGGCACTGCCGACGACGACGAGCCGCAGCGCGGTGACGCGCGCGCTGAGTCGGCCGACGAGCAGGAGGGCGGGGACCTCCAGGCCGGCCGCGACGCCGAGGGCGAGGCCGGCCCAGACGACGTCGAGCCCGAGGGCCTGGGTGACGTAGACCGTCATGAACGACATCGCCGTCGCGTTGGCGCACTGCAGCAGCACGAACGCCCCGACCACGACGGCCACGCCGGCGCGGGTGGGCGGGGGCCCGGCGTCGTCCTCGGCCGGGGTCGAGGACGTGCCCGGCCGCGTCCGTGCCCGGGCCTGCAGGAGCGCGGTGGCGCCGACCGCCAGGGCCGCGACGACGGCGATGACCAGCAGGATGGCGCCCTCGCCGACGGCGCCGATGACGGCGGTGGCCGCGGGCGGCCCGGCGACCCACGCCACGGAGACGACGGCGCGGGTGTTGACGATCTGCCGGGTGGTGGCGCCCGAGTGGCGCAGGTGCGCGAACAGCAGGGTGCTGCCCACGCCCGCCGGGCCGCCCAGCACGATCAGCCCGGCGACGGCGACCGGGAGCGACGTCGTGAGCGCGAGCAGGGCCGCCAGCGCGATCGGTCGGCCCGCGCCGGGATCAGCAGGGACGCGACCAGCCCGCTGACGTTGTACAGCGCGAGCGCGGGGTTGAGGAACGCGTACTGCAGGCCCCACAGCAGGGCGGTGGAGGAGACCAGCACGTTCTGTCGCATCGCCGCTCACGGTAGGGCCACGCGCGCGATCCTGGGAGGTACTGCCAGTGCCCGGGACGCCCGTCACTCCCGCGTCGCGCCGCGGCGGTGTGCACTGATGTCCATGACGCGCACCAGCGAACCGGACCGCCGGACGGTGCTGCGCGCCGGCCTCGCCGGCGCCGCGGCCCTCGCCGCGGGATGCAGCGGCGCCGCCGCGCCGTCGGAAGGAGCGAGCCCCGAGATGTCCGGAGACAGGTCAGGAGCTCCCGTGACGAACGTGCTGCTGGTGTTCTTCTCCCGAGCCGGTGAGAACTACTACGAGGGGGGCCGCCGGGACCTCGAGGTAGGGAACACCGCGGTCCTGGCCGGCATGATCGCCGACCGGGTCGCGTGCGACGTCTACGAGATCGAGGCGGCCGACCCGTACCCCGAGGCGTACGACCCGACCGTCGCGCGCAACGTCCGCGAGCAGGACGCCGACGCCCGCCCCGCGATCGCCGGCGACCTTCCCGACGTCGCGGGGTACGACGTCGTGCTGCTCGGCAGCCCGGTGTGGAACGTCCGGGCGCCGATGATCATGTCCACGTTCGTCGAGGGTGTCGACCTGCGCGGGACGACGGTGCTGCCGTTCGTCACCTACGCCGTCTCCGGCATGGCCGGGATCGACGCCGACTACCGCGACGCCCTGCCCGGCTCGGACGTCGGCACCGGCCTCGCGGTCCGGGGCGAGGACGTCGCGGACGCGGGCGCGGAGCTGGAGGCCTGGCTCGCCGCGGCGGGGCTGACGGACGAGGACTCGTGACCGAGGCCGGACGGGTAGATCTGCGTCCTCCGAGCCACGGCCGTTGCCCTCAGTGATCTTGCCGGTGGCCGCTCAGGTGGCCGATTCCTCCACGTGCTCGGGGTCGGACGGCGCCCCCGTGGCGTCGTCCGACTCCACGACGTGCGACGACCCGCCCTCCTCGCCGAGCGGCGGGATGCCCTTCTCGTCCGGCGGGTAGAACCGGCCCGTGTAGCGCGGGTGCAGGAAGTTCTCCGTGGTGAGGATGGCGTCCACCTCGGCGGCGGTGAGCAGGCCGCGCGCGATGACGACGTCCCGCACCGAGCTGCCCGTGCGCGCCGCCTCCTTGCCGACGAGGTCGCCGTTGTGGTGGCCGATCACCTCGTTGAGGTAGGTCACGATGCCGATGGAGCCGAGCACGTGCTCGCGCATCACCTCCGCGTTCGCGGTGATCCCGACCACGCACTTGGTGCGCAGCGCGTCGCACGCGTTGGTCAGCAGGCGGGTCGACTCGAACATCGACTCCGCGAGCACGGGCTCCATGACGTTGAGCTGGAGCTGCCCGGCCTCGGCCGCGTGCGTGATGGTCACGTCGTTGCCCATCACCTTGAAGCACACCTGGTTCACCACCTCGGGGATCACCGGGTTCACCTTGGCGGGCATGATCGACGAGCCGGCCTGCAGCTCGGGCAGGTTGATCTCGTTGAGCCCCGCGCGCGGCCCGGAGGACAGCAGGCGCAGGTCGTTGCAGATCTTCGACAGCTTGGCCGCGAGCCGCTTCACCGCGGAGTGCACGGCCAGGTACGCGCCGTTGTCGTACGTGGCCTCGACCAGGTTCTCCGCCGGCACCGTGCCGAGCCCGCTCACCTCCGCGAGCCGCCGCGCCGCGACCTTCGGGTAGCCGGGCGGGGTGTTGAGGCTCGTGCCGATCGCCGTCGCGCCGAGGTTCACCTCGAGCAGCAGGTCGGCGGCGTTGCGCAGGCGCTTGACCTCCTCGGCCACGTTCACCGAGAAACCGGCGAACTCCTGCCCCAGGCTCATCGGCACCGCGTCCTGCAGCTGGGTGCGGCCCATCTTGGGCAGGTCGGCGAACTCCGACGCCTTCTCGTCCAGGGCTCGCGACAGGCGGCGCACCGAGACGATCAGCGCGTCGACGAGGGCGTGCACGGCCAGGCGGAAGCCGGTGGGGTAGGCGTCGTTGGTGGACTGGGACTTGTTGACGTGGTCGTTCGGGTTGATGACGTCGTAGCGGCCCTTGGGGAAGCCGGACAGCTCCAGCGCGAGGTTGGCCACCACCTCGTTGGTGTTCATGTTGACGCTGGTGCCGGCGCCGCCCTGGAACACGTCGACGGGGAACTGGTCGAGGCACCGGCCGTTGACGAGCACCTCGTCGCAGGCGCCGATGATGGCGTCGGCGACGTCCCGCTGGATGGCGCGCAGCTCCCGGTTCGCGAGCGCCGCCGCCTTCTTCACCATCACCATGCCGCGGATCATCTCCGGCACGTCGTTGATGGTCGTCCCGGAGATGGGGAAGTTCTCGATCGCCCGGACGGTGTGGATCCCGTAGTACGCCTGCGCAGGGACCTCTTTCGGTCCGAGCAGGTCTTCCTCGACGCGCACGTCGGCCGTGGGTTCAGCCATGAGGCAGACGGTAGCAACGGGCCAGCCCGGACACCCGCCGGGTCAGACCCCGGCGAGCGCCGGCGCGGCGGGGGCGAAGCGGAACCCGAGTAGGTCCTCGAGCGGCGCGTACAGCTCGGGCATGGCCATGGTGGGCGACAGGAGCAGCTTCGCGGCCGGCGCGACCAGGACGCTCACCTGCTGGCCGATCGTCACGTCGGCGGAGGCGAGCGGCTTGCCGTCGGCGTCGAACGTCGTGATCAGGTCGGGGAACGCGGCCCGGCGCTCGCCGTCCACCTCGAGGGCCATGTACTCGTTGACGAAGTGCAGGCGCGTCGAGCCGGCGTCGTCCAGCACGGCCACGCCGACGTCGAGCCCGCCGTCCTGCGCGCAGCGGTACTCGGCGACGGTCCCGGTGGTGACGATCTCGCCACCGAGGTGCTCGGCGGCGCCGGCCGGACCGTCGGCGAGGTAGCGCTCGCCCAGGGCGATGGCGAAGCTGATCGCGCCGGGCGCGCCGTGGTCGACGGCGTAGCCGACCTCGACGGGGTTGCGCGCGACCCCCACCCAGCCGTTCGCCTCGACCGAGGCGCGACGGACGACGTTGGACGTGGCGTCGAGGCGGCCGCTGACCACGCCCTCGACGTAGGCGTGCGGCTTGCCCCCGGCGTAGCCCTGGTACGAGCGGTAGCCGTCCACGGTGTGCAGGCCCATGGCGCCCATCTGGCTGGACGGGTGGGCGCGGCCGTTGCAGGCGAGGTCGATGACGGGCAGCCCGGTCATGGCGGAGTGGAACCAGCCGTTGATCGTGGTCTCGGCGCCGTTCTCGTTGGTGTGCAGCGCGACGAGCGGCGCCGGGAGGTCGCGCCGCAGCAGCTCCAGCGCGCGCAGCAGCTGGGCCGGCAGCACCTGCGGGTCGGGGGCGGCGGGGGCGCCCACGAGGGCGACGGTGGCGGTGAGCGCGTCGGCGGCGAACTCGTCCGTGGTCCACAGCTCGGGGGTGCCCGCCTGCAGGGCGAGGTCGGCCGTGCGCAGCCCGCGGGCGACGAAGCCGCCGCCTCCTCCGCCGAGCACGGCACCGCCGTAGACGGCCGCGGTGGCGTCGGCAGGGGTGAGGGTTCGCTTCACGAGAGGTGCTCCTTGGGGTGGTTCGTGCCGTGGTCGCGGTGGGTCACTTCGCCGTCCGCCAGACGCCGTTGGCGAAGGAGTAGAGGGCGTCGCCGGCGATGGCGCCGCCGGCGAAGACCTCGAGGTCCCCCTTGACCTTCGGGCCGAGGACGCGCGGCGCCAGGACGCGGACGACGAGGCCGGCCAGGACCATCCAGCCGGCCATCGGCGTGGTGATGAGCAGGCCGGTGGCGAGCAGGATGCCCAGCTGGCGCCGCCGCCCGCCGAGCAGCTGCACGAGCGCCCCGGGCACGGCCCAGATCGCGAGCTGGCGGGCCGTGTCGACCGACGGGCCGGCCTTGATCGCGGCGACGTACGCGGCGTCGATGGGGGCGACCTGGCCGTTGGCGAAGAACAGCCGGTATGACGCCGCCACCACGACGATCGCGACGACGAAGCCGACCATCGCGGCGACGAGCTGCTGGCGGCGCCCTTCCAGCTCGAAGGCGGGGTCGACGTTCTCCCCCCGCAGCAGGTAGCCGGCCTTGAGGTCGTAGCCCATGTCGGCGAACGCCGGCCCGGTCGCGGCGGTGAACCCGGCCAGCACGACCAGGGCCTCGGGCGGGAAGCCGACGAGGATGCCGATCAGCAGCGTGATCAGGGCGATGGCGAAGGCGGGGAACCACCCGGAGTGCATCGCCGCGATGCCGACCAGCAGCTCGTGCACGAACGCCGCCGCGGCGGCGTAGAGCACGAAGCCGAGCAGCATCCCGGGGCTCATGTGCGTGGCGGCCCCGGTGCCGAACGCCAGCAGGACGGAGATGACCAGGTAGGCGCCGAAGCCGAGCTGCATCGTGCGCCCGGGGCCCCGGGTCCCGGCGGCGCGGGCGAGCGCGGGCGCGGTGCGGGCGCGACGGGAGGCCAGGACGGTCCGGCCGACCTGGAACAGGGCGACGAGGCCGGCGCCCATCATCATGCCGTGCGGCAGGTACATGGCGTTGAGGTCGATCCCGAGCAGGGGGCCGGCGTACTGGCTGACGAGCAGACCCACCCCGAACGCGGTCATCGCGCCGAGCCCGCCGATCAGGGCCACGCCGAAGGCGGACATCGGCAGCGAGAAGACGGCGCCGGCGATGCCGGCGACGAGGCCGAGGCCGAGCACCTTGGCGCGCCGTCCGCCCTGGTCGCCGGCCTTGATGGCCTCGGCGGCGGCGATGCCCATGGGCCACGGGTTCGCCGCCGGGAAGACCGGGGTGTCGTACGACCGGTACAGGAGCCACGCGTCCACGAGCATCGCGGCGGCGACGCCGACGAGCATCGGCACGATCATGGCGTCGAAGCCGAAGAGGAACGGGATGCCGATCGGCAGGAACAGGCTGTTCGCCGCGCCGAAGGTCGCGGAGGAGATCGACGTCTGTGCCAGGTTCTGCGCGTGGACGGACCGGAACCCGCGGAAGGCGACCAGTGGCACGCGGGCCAGCGTCATCGCGACCAGCGCGCCGATCAGCGAGGTGCTCGGGGTCACGCCCAGCGTCGCGAGCATCTGCATGCCCACGATCGCGCCGAACACGCTGAGCACGAGCGTCAGGACGAGGTTGGCGGGAGCGAGTGCGCGGGGGTGCCGGCGCGGGGCGTCGGCGGGCCGCAGGTCACCCGGGGGCGCCACGGAGGGCGGCGTTGCGTCGGTGCTCATGGGTGGTGCTCCTGACGGTGGGTGCGCAGCCGGCACCTGGGGTGCTCCAGCTTCCGGAGTTCCAGAAAATGGAATCGAGTGCGAATATATGGATCATCCATAGCACCGCGACCGGCGTCAAGCCATCCCGGTCCGCTCTCAGGATCTGGACACCGGCCTCGTTCCGGCGGCCGCGGCGGGCCGCATACGATCGAAGCCCGCACACCAGACCAGGAGGCCGCGAGACCGTTGAGCACGCTCGCCAACGCCCGTGACGTGCTGCGCCTGATGGCCCAGCTGCAGCACGACGTCACCGTGACCGACGTCGCAGCCCGCCTCGGGCTGCCCAAGAGCTCCGTGTCACGGACGCTGAGCATGATGGCTGAGTACGGGTTCCTGGACCGCGACCCGGCGACCCGCGCCTACCGGCCCGGCGGCCTGATCCTGGAGGCCTCGCACCACCTCCGCGCCTCGCGCGGCACGGTGCCTCTCCTGGAGGAGGAGGTCGCCCGCCTGGTCGCCGACACCGGACACACCGGCTACGTCGACGTGCTCGACGGCGCCGAGTCGCTCGTCCTGCACATGCGCATCGGCAACGCGAGCACGCTGCAGGCCTACACACCGGCCGGGACGCGAGCGCCCGCCTACGCCTCCTCCATGGGCCGCGCGCTGCTCGCCCGCCTCGACGACGACCAGGCCCTGCGCCTGGTGGACGCGCGCCTCGAGCACAGCACGGGCACCGCCCCGACCAGCCGCACGGAGCTGCTCGCGACGCTGGCCCGGGTCCGCGCGGACGGCTGGGACGTCTCTCGCGGCGAGTGGGTGCCGAACGTCGGAGGCGTCTCGGCGGCCGTGGTGGACGGCGACACGGGCCAGGTCTTCGGCCTCGGGATCGCGATGCCCGCGCCGGGCCTGCGCGACGAGGCCGTGGTCCGCTACGGCCGCGCCGTGCGTGACGCCGCCCGGCGCGTGGGCGCACGCACCGGCGACCCGTACTGGCTGCGCTTCCCGGAGGGCGCGGGCTGACGTCGGCCGACGGGTCGGCTGCTCAGCCCAGCAGCAGCCCGGTCCAGGCGCCCGTGATGGCGCCCGAGGTCAGGACCGGGACGGCGACGCCGCCCGCGCGCACCGCGTCGCGGTGCCGGTCCGCGTAGCCCATGCAGTCCAGCACGACGGCCTGCGCCCCCGCGCCCACCAGGTCGTGCGCCGCGGCGACGAGGCCGGTGGTGTCGTCCGCGTACGGCGAGCCCGTCGCGAACAGGGGTGCGGGGTCGAGCCGGCCCCACTTGTCGCGCGCCTCCGCCACCTGCTCCGGGAGCGGAACGACGACCCCCACCGGTGCCCCGGCGAGCATCGTGGAGACGTACGTGGTGATCAGGGCGTCCGGCTCGATCAGGCGGGCGCGGCGGGCTCGCAGCCCCGGGAACTCGCCGGTGCACAGCACGACGACGACGTCGCAGCCGGCGTCCTCGAGCTCCGTCAGCCGCTCCTGCAGCCCGGAGCTCACGGCGTCGGCGTCGAGGGTGATGCTCTGCCCGTCCGCGAGCTTGGTGATCAGGGTGGGCCGGCCCGCGACCGCGCCGTAGAGCCGCTCGGCCGTTGCCCGGTCCACCTCGTCGAGGGCTCCCGCGTGCCGGGTGGCCACCCCCGGAGGGAGCGCGGCCTCGATCGCGCCGGACAGGTCCGGTCGCGGCGCCTGGCCGATCGTCAAGAAGCCCACGGTCCGCATGGTTCGCCCGCCCTCTCGGTTCGAGAATATGGAAAACGGTTCCATGATCCGGTCGTCATGATGTCGCCGGCGACAGTACTCCGCGTCGTCCGCGGCTGGTGAACCGGGGGCCCGCGGGCCCGTGAGAGGCTGACGACGTGCGAGCGGACGTGTGGCTGTGGGCGGTGCGGCTCTTCAAGAGCCGGTCGTCGTCGGCCACCCTGCTCCGGGCCGGCCGGGTGCGCGTGAACGACGTCGTCGCCAAGCCCTCGACGTCCGTCACGGTGGGCGACACGATCACGTGGCGCGACCCGCTGCGCGACCGCAAGGTCGTCGTCGTCGAGCTGCTGCCCAAGCGCGTCGGCGCGCCGCTGGCCGTCAAGGCCTACCGCGACGAGAGCCCGCCCGTGCCCACCCGCCAGGAGCGCGAGGCCGTCGGTGTCCGCGACCGCGGCGCGGGGCGGCCCACCAAGCGCGAGCGCCGCGAGATCGACCGGCTGCGCGGCACCCGCCGCGACTGATCCTGACAGCTCGCGCGGGGGCGGCCGGTAGCGTGCGGGGAATGACCAGCACCGCCGACCACGCCGACCGCATCGCCGCCCTCCTGCGCGACCACCCCGTCTGGGACGGACACAACGACCTGCCGTGGGAGGCGCGCGACCAGGTCGCGTACGACTGGGCCCGGCTCGACGTCGCCGCCGGCACCGAGGGCCGCACGCACACCGACGTGCCGCGCCTGCGCGCCGGGGGAGTGGGCGCCCAGTTCTGGTCGGTCTACGTGCCGTCGAACATGCCCGGCAGCGCGGCGGTCACCGCGACCCTGGAGCAGGTGGACGCGGTGCGCCGCATGGCAGCCCGCTGGCCGGAGCACTTCCGGCTCGCGACGACCGCGGACGACGTCGTGGCCGCCTGGGCCGAGGGCCGCATCGCGTCGCTCATGGGCGCGGAGGGCGGGCAGTCGATCGACTCGTCGACGGGCGCGCTGCGCATGCTGTACGAGGTGGGGGTGCGCTACATGACGCTCACGCACAACCACCACAACCCCTGGGCGGAGTCCGCCACCGACGGCCCGACCGCCGACGGCCGGTTCGAGCAGGGCGGGCTCACCGCGTTCGGGCGCGAGGTGGTGCGCGAGATGAACCGCCTCGGCATGCTGGTGGACCTCTCGCACGTCTCGGCGGGCACGATGCGCGCCGCCCTCGACGTCTCCGAGGCGCCGGTGATCTTCTCGCACAGCTCTGCCCGCGCCGTGTGCGACGTGCCCCGCAACGTGCCCGACGACGTCCTCGCGCGCCTCGCCGACAACGGCGGCGTGTGCATGGTGACGTTCGTGCCGAGCTTCGTCACCCCCGCGATCGGGGAGTGGCGGGCCGCGGCGGGTGAGGCCGCCAGGGCGGCAGGGATCGCGCCGAACGACCACTCCGAGTTCGAACGGTTCGCCGCGGCCTGGGGGGAGACGCACCCCAAGCCGCCGACGACGCTCGACGACGTCGTCGAGCACGTCGAGCACGTGCGCGAGGTCGCGGGCGCGCAGCACGTCGGCCTCGGCGGCGACTACGACGGCGCGGGCGGCTTCGCCGACGAGCTGCGCGACGTCTCCGGCTACCCGGCGCTGCTCGCGGCGCTCGCGGACCGCGGCTGGTCGGACGACGACCTGGCCGCCCTCACGAGCGGCAACGTGCTGCGCGTACTGCGCGAGGCCGAGGACGTCGCCGCGCGCCTGCAGACGGAGCGCGAGCCGAGCGTCGCACGCATCGAGGACCTGGACGGCGCCGCCTCCTGACCGTCGCCCCCGACGACCGTCACGCCTGTCGCGCGCCCGAGGGATACCGTGAGGCCATGACCGGCGCGCCCGTGCGGGTGTTCCTCGTGGACGACCACGAAGTGGTGCGCCGTGGCGTGGCCGACCTGCTCGGCATGGAGGAGGACCTCGAGGTCGTCGGCGACGCCGGGACGGCGGCGGAGGCGCTCGCGCGCGTCCCCGCGGTGCGACCGGACGTGGTCGTCCTCGACGTCCGGCTGCCCGACGGCGACGGCGTCACGGTGTGCCGGGAACTGCGCTCGCGGACGGACGTGGCCGTCCTCATGCTCACGTCGTTCGACGACGACGAGTCGCTGTTCGACGCGATCCTCGCCGGGGCGTCCGGGTTCGTGCTGAAGCAGGTGCGGGGCACCGACCTCGTCGCCGGGATCCGGACCGTGGCCGCCGGCGGCTCGATGCTGGACCCGCGCGCCGCGGGCCGGGTCATGGCGCGCATGCGCCACCAGGGGGAGGACGACGACCCACTGGGCGACCTGACGCCGCAGGAGCGTCGCATCCTCGGGCTCGTCGGCGAGGGCATGACGAACCGGCAGATCGGTGCCGAGCTCTTCCTCGCGGAGAAGACGGTGAAGAACTACGTGTCGAGCCTGCTCGGCAAGCTCGGGCTCGAGCGCCGCGTGCAGGCGGCGGTGCTCTCCGCGCGGCTCGAGCAGGGCTCCCGGCCGGAAGACGGCGGGCAGCCCACCGCCACGCCCTGACGCGGTCCGCCGCGGCGCCCGGGCCGGGGTCAGGCGTCCCGGGGGAGCGGCACCGCCCAGCGCAGCGTGGTACCGCCCGCGCGCCCCGGGCGGACCTCGAACGTGCCGCCGAGCTCCGTGGCACGGCGGGCGAGGTTGGCCAGCCCGCTGCGGGGCGCGTCGAGGGCGATCCCGGTGCCGTCGTCGACCACCGTCAGCACGAGGTCGTCGGTGGCGCGCAGCCGCACGTGGACCCGCGTGGCCCGCGCGTGCCGCGCCGTGTTGGACAGGCTCTCGCGCAGCACGGCGACGAGGTGCGCCGTCGTGGTCGACGGCACCAGCGCGTCGACCGGCCCCTCGAACCGGACGGTCGGGGCGAAGCCGAGGGAGTGCGTCGCGACCTCCACCTCGGCGAGCAGCAGCGAGCGCGTGGCGACGCGGCGCGGGGCGTCGCTGCCGGGGTCGCGGAGGTCGCGGATCGTGGTGCGGATCAGGTCGATCGTCTCGTCGATCTGGTCGATCGCCTCCCCGACGCGCGCGCCGAGGTCGCCCCGCAGGCCCCGGTCGAGCGGCCGGTCGTCCCCGAGGCGGCGGTCGACCGCCTGCAGGGAGAGCCCGGTCGCGTACAGCCGCTGGACGGCCAGGTCGTGCAGGTCGCGGGCGATCCGGTCCCGGTCGCGCACCACGGCCAGCCGGGCGGCGTCCGCGCGGCGCTCGGCCAGCTCGAGCGTCACCGCCGCCTGGTTCGCGAACCCGCCGAGCGCCTCGATGACGACGCCGCGGAACGGCTCGGCGCCCCGGACCTTGCCCACGACCAGCACGCCGAGCGCGCGCCGCCCCCGCCCGATGAGGGGGAACGCGGCGAGCGGACCCAGGCTGCCGTCCGGGTGGAGAGCGACCCGCGCCCGGTCGTCCGTCGCGGCGTCCGGGGAGACGACGGGCCGCCCCTCGGCGAACGCCTTCTCGCTGAACGACCCGGACTGCCGCAGCAGCTGCCCGCGCAGCAGCTCGGCCCGGAGCCCCACCGCCGACCGCACGGCGAGCGTGGGCGAGCCCCGGTCGCGGCCGTCGTCGTCCACCGGCACGGCGATCCCCGCCGTGTCGGCCCCCGCGACGGTGATCGCCCCCGTCGCGACGAGGTCGAGCACGGCGTCCGGGTCCTCCCCGGAGAGCAGCCGCCGGGCGATCTCGTCGTCGGCGCGCGACCACCGCTCTCGCAGCCGCGACTCCTCGTACAGGCGGGCGTTCTCGACGGCGAAGCTCGCCGCGGACGCGAGGCCCTCCAGGAGCCGCTGGTCGGTGGCGGTGAACTCCCCGCCGCCGCGCTTCTCGGCGAGGTAGAGGTTGCCGAACGGGGCCCCGTGGACCTGCAGCGGCACGCCCACGAAGCCGCGCATCGGCGGGTGGTGCGGCGGGAGGCCGACCGCGCGGGGGTCGGTGGTGATGTCCGGGATCCGCAGGGGCCGCGGGTCGCGGATGAGCTCGCCCAGGATCCCGCGCCCGGTCGGGTGCGGACCCACGGCCGTGATCTCGTCCTCCGTCATGCCCACCGTGAGGAAGCGGTCGATGCGCTTGTCGCCGCCGAGCACGCCGAGCGCCGCGTACCGGGCGTCGACGATCGAGGCGGCTGCTCGCACGACCCTGTGCAGCGTCGTCTCCAGCTCGAGGCCCCGGCCCACCGACGCGACGGCGTCCAGCAGGACGTCCACGTCCCGGGTCCGGCGGTCCTGCCGCGGGCTCACGCCTTCCACCGTAGTCCTCGATGCACCCGAAGGTCCCGATCGGGACCTTCGGCCCGGGGGTGAAGGCCGACCGGCAGGCGCACAGAGGCGTTCGGCACTTCCGGGCACGGCGCGGGTGGTGGCCCACTGGTCTCCGGGAGGGAATGCCATGGACACCAGCAGCACCAGCGGGATCGCGACGGACGTCGTGGTCGGCGTGGACGGCTCGGAGGGCGGGTACCACGCGATGGCGTGGGCGGCCGGGCAGGCCGCGCGCCTCTCGGCGAGGCTCGTCGTGCTCCACGCCTACGAGACAACCCTCGGGCTGGGGACCATGGCCGTCGCGGCGGGAACGCCGGACCCCCGGACCGCGGCCGATGCCCTCCTGGCGCGCGCGCAGGCACGGCTCGAGCGCGCGGCGCGTGTCGCGGCTCCCGCCTCCGACCGCGCCGACGTCGGCTGCGCGAGCGTCCGGGGCGACGCGAGCGCCGTCCTCGTGCACCAGGCGCGCCGCGGGGCGGTCGTCGTCGTGGGGCGACGCGGCGTCGGGACCTTCGACCGCGTCCTCATGGGCTCCGTCTCGTCGTCGGTGGCGGCGCTCGCCCCCGGCACGGTGGTCGTCGTGCCGCGCGCGGCGCGCGTCCTGGACCCGCGACGCGTGGTCGTCGCCGTCGACCCCCGCGACCCGTCGGACCGCGTGCTCGAGACGGGGTTCGTCGAGGCGGAGAGGCTCGGGGCGCCGCTGGTGGCGGCGCACTCGGTCGACGAGGGGCTGTTCGCCGGCGCCACCGGGGGCGACCTCGCCTGGCTCGAGCGGCTCCGCGCGGAGGCGCGGGCGGACCTGGAGGGCCAGGTCGCGCGCTGGGGCGAGAAGTACCCGGCGGTGCGCTGGTCGCTCGAGACCCGCGGCGGTCCGGCGCCTGGCTCGCTCCTGTCGCTGCTCCGCTCGGACGACCTCGTGGTCACCGGCGGACACGAGCAGGCGCGACGGGTCGGGCGCGTGCGCGGCTCGGTGCCCGACCGGCTGGTCCGGCACGCGCCGTGCGCGGTGACGGTGGTGCACCACTGAGACTTGCGGTCGTGCGCCGGTCGACTCCCCCGAGAGGCGCGCGGCCGCAGGAGCGTTGTCGGGCGTGGGTCGTCAGGCGTGGAGCGAGCGCTGCGACCAGCTCACGCCGAGGGCTCGGAGCACGTCCTGCGGGTCGCGGCGGGTGGCGTCGGTGTAGGCGCGCAGCGACATCACCGACGCCGTGAGCATGGTGGTGATGACCTCGCGCGCGAGGCGCGGGTCGTGGCTCGCCTCGTCGAGCAGCTCCTGCACCACGCGTGCCCGGATCCCGAGATCGGGCTCCGAGCAGGCCGTGAGCAGGGCGATCGTCAACGAGCCCGCATCCGTGCCGGGGTGGGTGCCGCCGGCGGTGCTCTGGTCGTCAGTACCCATGGCGTCCCCCTCCGCGGCCCGACGGGTTCCGGTCTACCGCAATCGCGGGGCCGCCGCACCCGGAACGGCCGCCCACCAGGGCCGACGGCGCGGCTTGCGGCGTCCGCGCGAGGCGGGGCAGGATGCCGCTCTGTCGAGCCTCCTCGGCACTTCCACCCAGGTCCGGGCGTCGCCCGCGGCCTGCCCCACGCGACGGGACGCGATGACGCTCTTGGCCACGACCCACCGCCGTGCTTCCTGCCGTGCTTCCCGCCGTGCGTTCCCCGCCCTGCTCGGCGCCGGCGTCGTGGGCGCGCTCCTGCTCGCGGGCCCGGCCGCCGTCGCGGACGAGGGGCTCACCGAGGAGTCGCACAACCGCTACGTGCTGCGGGCGAAGGACACCGAGGTCCGGGCGACCGTGACCACCACCATCGGGAACGTCACGCCGAACCGCGGGCTCACGTACTACTACTTCACGACCTACGCGATCCCGGTCCCCGCGGGCGCGGAGGACGTCCGCGCCGTCAGCGCCGGCTCGTCGCTGCCGGTGCGCCTGGAGGCCACGGAGGACCCGAGCACCCGGTACGCGGTGGCCACGTTCTCGCCGCTGCGGTACGGCAGCTCGCGCACCATCGAGTGGACCTACGTCGTCCCGGGCGAGCCCGTCCGCTCCGAGGACTACACGCGCGTGGGCGACGGGTTCGCGACGTTCGCGACCTCCGGTGTGGGCGACGCCGGGCACACGACGGTCGAGGTGGTGCTGCCCGCCTCGATGACGTTCGACGCCACCTCCGACGCCTTCGGCGCGAAGCGGACCGGCAGGACCGTCACGTACACGGCCACCGAGAACACGGACAAGGACGGCATCTGGGCGGTGGTCTCCGCCCGCGACCCGAAGAAGGCCGACACGACCGAGGTGCACACCGACGCGGCGGACCTGACGCTGCAGAGCTTCCCCGGGGACGAGCGCTGGTCGCGGTTCGTCGGCGACCGCCTGGAGGAGGGGATGCCCGTGCTCGAGGACCTCGTCGGCATGGCGTGGCCCGGCGGCCTCGACACGATCCGCGAGGACGTGTCGCCCAAGGTGCTCGGGTACGCGTGGTTCGACCCCGGCAACGACGAGATCGTGGTGCCGGAGGACCTGGACGAGGCCACGCTCTACCACGAGCTCGGGCACGCCTGGCTGAACCCGGACCACCTGAAGGAGCGGTGGCTGTCCGAGGGGATGACGGAGGTGGTGGCGCACCGCGTCGTCGCGCGCACCGGCGGCACCAGCGACCCGTGGGAGGCCCCGGACCGCGACGGGGACGCCGCCCTGCCGCTCTCGGCGTGGGACGCGAACCCGGGCGAGCTCGACGAGGACGTCGAGTCGTACGGGTACGCCGCGTCGTACACGGTGGTGCAGAAGCTGCTGGGCGGTCTCGACGACGACGCGTTCGCGGCCGTGGTCTCGGCCGCGCAGTCCGGTCAGAGCGCCTACGACCGGCCGGGCACCGACGGCGAGAACGGCGGCCTGACGGACTGGCGGCGGTTCCTCGACCTCGTCGAGACGCGCGGCGAGGTCGCCGGCGCGCCGAAGGCGCTGCGCACCTGGGTGCTCGACGCCGACCAGCGGGCGCTGCTGAAGGACCGGGCCGCCGCGCGCGACGCCTACGCGCGGGTGGACGGGGCCGACGGCGCCTGGTCGCCGCCGCTCGGGCTGCGCAGCGCGATGACGGACTGGGACTTCGGCGACGCGGCCCACGTGCGGTCCGCGCTCGACGGCGTCCCGGCCGCTGCCGCCGCCGCGCAGGACGCCGCGGACGCCGCGGGCGTCCCGGTGCCGGCCACGGTGCGCGCCGCGTACGAGGACGCCGACGCCGCGGCGGACTACGAGGAGCTCGCGCCCCTGCTCCGGCGGGCCGCCGACGTCACCACCCGGGTGGGCCGGGCGAGGGCGGCGGCCACGGCGGACCGCGACCCGCTGTCCGGGCTCGGCGCGCTCGCCCTCGACGTCGAGGACTCCGGGCACCGCGCGCAGGTCGCGCTCGCGGCGGGGGACCTCGACGCCGCCGCGGACGAGGCGGACGACGCCCTCGGCCGCGCCGACGCGGCGCCGTGGGTCGGTGCCGGGTTCGTCGTGCTGGTGCTCGGTGCCGCCGGCGGGCTGGTCGCGCTCGTCGTGCGGCGGCGGCGGCGGGGGGCGGGTGTCCCCGACGTCGGCGCGCCCGGCGACGACGCGCCCGGCGACGGGTCAGTCGTGGAGGATGCGCTGGAAGAGCGCGTGGTCCTGCCAGCTGCCGCCGATGTTCAGGTACCGGGGGGCGGTGCCGATCCGCTCGAAGCCGGTCCGCGCGAGCACCCGCTGTGAGGCGTCGTTGTGCAGCAGCGTGGCGGCCTGGACGCGGTGCAGCCCCAGGTCGTCGCGTGCGTGGCTGCACGCGACCTCCACGGCCGCGGTCATGATGCCGCGGCCGGCGAGCTCCGCGTCGGTCCAGTAGCCCAGGTGGGCGCTGCGGAACGCCCCGAGGACGATGTCGGAGAGGTTGACGCGCCCGACCACCTCGCCGTCGCGCTCCAGGACGAGCGGCACCGCCCGCCCGGCGCCGTGCGCGATGAGCTCCACGGGGATGCGCTCGGCGTGGTACCCGGCGTCGTAGAAGGCCTCCGGGCGCGCGGGCTCCCAGGGCTCGAGGTGTGCGCGGTTGCGCGTATACGCCGCGGCGAGGGCCGGGCCGTCGTCGCGGCGCAGCAGGCGGAGGGCGACGCCGTCGGGCAGCGAGGCGGGCAGCACGGACTGCGGCTTTTCGGGCTCGGGCACGACGGCGAGCCTAGCCCGCGGCCTGCTCCCGCAGGGCATCGAGCGCGGCGCGGAGCTCGTCGGCGACGGGCCGCTGCTGGCCGGACCCGATCCAGGCCTCGAACCCCACGCGGAAGGCGGCGACCCCGGCCTCGGCGACCATCGACGCGGCGGGCTCGGCGACCCCTCGGTCGCGCAGCGCCCGGGCCGCGGCGTCGCGCAGCGCGTCGAGCTTGAGGAGCTCGCGCTCCCGGAGGCGCGGGGTGGCGGCGACGACGGAGGCACGGCGGGCGGCGAGCTCGCGGCGCTCGTCGAGCGCCGACACCGCGCTCGCGAAGGCGTCGCCGACGACGTCGAGCGGGGCGGCGCCCTCGGGCGCCTCGCGGACGGCGGCCACGACGGAGTCCTCGAGCTCGTGCGAGCCGTCGAACAGCACCTCGCGCTTGTCGGCGAAGTGCCGGAAGTAGGTGCGCTCGGTGACGCCGGCGCGCTCGGCGATCTGCGCGGTCGTCGTCTGCTCGAACCCCTGCTCGGCGTAGAGGTCGAGCGCGGCGCGCGTCATGCGTCCGCGTGCGTCGGGTTCCCATCGGGCCATGCGGCACAGTCTAGTGATGACAGCGGCTGTCATCAGGTGTACCTTCAATGATGTCAGCAACTGACATCATTGAAGGAGAAACCATGCGCGTCTTCGTCACCGGAGCCTCCGGCTGGATCGGCTCCCACACCGTCCCCCACCTCCTCGCGGCGGGGCACGACGTCGTCGGCCTCGGCTACTCCGACGACTCCGCCCGCAGGGTCGAGGCCCTGGGCGCCGCCGTCCACCGCGGCGGCCTCGACGACCTGGAGAGCCTGCGGGCCGGCGCCAAGGGCGCCGACGCCGTCGTGCACCTCGCGTTCAAGCACGACTTCGACCGCTACGTGGAGGCCGGCCGCACCGAGCGCGCCGTCGTCGGGACCTTCGTCGACGAGCTCGCGGGCAGCGGCCGCGGCCTCCTGCTGGCGTCGGGCGTGGTCGGCGCCCCCGGCGTCGTCATGACCGAGAACGACCGCTCTGTCTTCTCCGGCCCGGACGCGCCCCGCGGCGGCTCCGAGGCGCTGGCCCTCGACGCCGCCGAGCGGGGCGTCCGGTCGGTGGCGCTGCGGTTCTCGGCCACGGTGCACGGGGTCGGGGACCACGGGTTCACGGCCGTGCTCACGCAGGTCGCGCGCGAGCGCGGCGTCTCCGGGTACGTCGGGGACGGCTCGGGCCGGTGGCCCGCCGTCCACGTCGACGACGCCGGGCGACTCGTCGCGCTGGCGGTCGACGGGGCGGAGGCGGGCACCGCGGTGCATGCGGTCGCGGAGGAGGGCGTGGCGTCCCGCGACATCGCGGAGGCGATCGGCCGCGCCGTCGGCGTGCCCGCGGTCTCCGTCGACCCGGCCGACGCGGCCGAGCACTTCGGCTGGCTCAGCCGGTTCTGGGGCATGGACGCGGTCGCGTCGAGCGCGATCACCCGCGAGCGGCTCGGCTGGGAGCCCACCGGCCCCACCCTGCTCGAGGACATCGCCGCCGGCGCGTACGGCCACGCGGTGCGCGGCTGACGGCGGAGCGAGGTCAGCCCTGCTGCTCCTCGTCGCGCAGGCGGGGCTCGGTGCGCTTGCCGGGCCGCAGCCCCGCCTTGTCGGCGTAGAACGCACGGATCGCGTCCATGTCGCCGCCGACGTCGCCGGTGAGCCGGAGCGTGGGGCCGAGGCCCGTGGTCATCGTGGTGCGGTCGACGTAGCCCAGCGTCACGGGCAGGTCGGCGGCGCGGGAGATGCGGTAGAAGCCGGACTTCCAGCCGTCGCCCGAGCGCGTGCCCTCCGGCGTGACGACGAGGTGGAAGACCTCGCCGGCCCGCACGCGCGCGAGCACGTCCTCGACCACGCTGCTGGGGTCGCGACGGTCCACCGGGATGCCGCCGAGCGCCCGCATGACCGGGCCGCGCCAGCCGGCGAACAGTGTGTGCTTGCCCAGCCACCGCACGTCGAGCCCGAGCCGCCACGCGATGGCGAGCATGAGCACGAAGTCCCAGTTGGACGTGTGCGGCGCTCCCACCAGCACGCCGGCCTGCGGCGGCACGGGCTCGCTGCGGAGGGTCCAGCGGCTGAGCCGCCAGTAGACGCCGGCGAGGGCCCGCCGCAGGTTTCTGAGCATCGGGCGACTCTACCGGCCGGCCAGCGCCGTGCCGGTGTCGGTGGGCCGCGGGACGCTGAGGACATGAGCGAGCACGCGCACGGCGCCGCCGTCCCGCTCCGCGTCGCCCTCGTCGGCTCGGGGGCGGGGAGCACCGCCGACCACGTCCTCACGGCGGTGGGGTCGGGCGCGCCGGGCGTCGACGTGCGCCTCGTGGTGGGCAACAACAGCCGGTCGGGCCTCTTCGAGGTCGCCCGGAGGCACGGGATCGCGACCGCG
Source organism: Promicromonospora sp. Marseille-Q5078 (assembly GCF_050315395.1). Classification (NCBI taxonomy): domain Bacteria; kingdom Bacillati; phylum Actinomycetota; class Actinomycetes; order Micrococcales; family Promicromonosporaceae; genus Promicromonospora; species Promicromonospora sp. Marseille-Q5078. The sequence goes on along the minus strand of NZ_JBNPQG010000001.1, from coordinate 4,067,534 downwards.
CACCTCAGCGGCGTGACCCACCCCGACCCGGACGACCTCGACGCCGCCGTCCTCGCGGCGCTCAAGGGGGCGGGCGCCGACGCGGTGGTGCTCGCGGGGTACATGAAGAAGCTCGGTCCGCGGGTCCTCGCCCGGTACGAGGGCCGGATCCTCAACACGCACCCCGCCCTGCTGCCGGAGTTCGGCGGCGCCGGCATGTTCGGCGACCACGTGCACGCGGCGGTACTGGCGGCCGGGCGGGCGACGTCGGGCGCCACGGTGCACCTCGTGACGGCGGACTACGACGAGGGTCCCGTCGTGGCGCAGGTCGAGGTGCCGGTGCTCCCGGACGACGACGTGCCCGCGCTGCGCGCTCGGGTGCAGGCGGCGGAGAAGGCGCTCCTCGTGGACGTGCTCCGGACCTGGCGGCCCTGAACCCTCCCGGAACGCCCCGCGGGCGTCGCGCCGGGCGCCCTACCCTCAGCCCAGCGCGGCCAGCGCGAGCACCCCGGCCGTGACGGCGAGCGGCGCGATCATCGCGCCCTGGGTGACGACGCGCCGCACCAGGCCCGAGGGCACGGCGAAGCTGTGCCGGCGGTACTGCTGCAGCCAGAGCAGGGTGGCGAGCGACGCCCACGGGGTCACCAGCGGGCCGGCGTTCACGCCGACGAGCAGTGCCGCCAGGCGTGCGTCGTCGCCGGTCACGGTGGGGGCGAGCGCGAGGTAGGCGGGCAGGTTGTTCACCGCGTTCGCCGACGCGGCCCCGACCGCGGCGACCTGGGCGAGGCTGCCGGCGTCGTCGCCCTCGCCGACCAGCGGGGCGAGCAGCTCGGTGAGGCCGTGCGCGTGCCACGTGCCGACCACCGCGAACAGGCCGGCGGTGACGACGACCGTGCGCCAGGGCACCATCTGCCGCACGGGCACCAGCAGCGGCGCGCGCCGCCACCACGTCGCGGCACCGAGGGCGACGACGGCGCCCAGAGCGGTGGGCAGCACCGGCAGCTCGGCCGCGAACCCGGCGCCCATGAGGAGCACCACGACGGCGGCCACGCGCAGGAGGACAGGGTCGCGCGGCGCGCGGCGCTCCGGCACGACGAAGCGGCCGCGCAGGGCCGGCGCGTGCAGGACGGCGAGCGCGGCCAGCACCACGACGAGCACCGCCACGGCGGGCGCGGCCATCACGCCGAGGTAGCCGGCGTCGAACGACGGCGCCGCCATGAGGTTGGTGAGGTTGGAGACGGGCAGCAGCAGGGACGCGGTGTTGGCGAGCGCGAGCACGGTGAGCGCGAGGGGGAGCGGGTCCCGACCGACGCGGCGCGCGACGGCGACGACGGCCGGCGTGAGCAGCACCGCCGTCGTGTCGAGGGACAGCACCACCGTGCACCCCGCCGCCACGGCCGCCACGAGGAGCCACAGCCCCGCCGCGCGGCCGCGGGACAGTCGGGCGGCGCCGTCGGCGACCGCGTCGAACAGCCCGGCGCCGGCGCAGAGCTCGGCCACGACCGTGAGCAGCACGACGAACCCGAGCACCGGGCCGGTCAGCGCCGCGAGGGACCGGGCCTCGTCCGCGGGCAGCGCGCCCGTCAGCGGCAGCGCGACGACGAGCAGCAGCGCCGGCACCCACAGGGGCGGGAGGAGTCTTCTCGCCGGTCGGCCGGGGCCGGTCACGGCCGGCTCGCGGGGCGTGTCACGGGGCCGAGCGTAGACGGCGGCCGAAAGTCGGAGGTAGCGATCGCCCCGGTGCCGGCAACTCAGGGGTATGAGCACTCGACGTCGACGCCCCGGGGACACCTCGCCCGGACTGCTCTTCGTCCTCGTGGCGGCCGGCGGGGGCACCGTGTGGGTGGTGTGGACCGGTGTGCTCATGCTCCTGGACGCGTCCCGGCCGCCGACGGCCGGCTGGGTCTGCACGCTGGCGGGCGTCGTCGCCCTGGTCGCGATCGCGCTGCTGGTGGCGTCCCTCCTGCGCGGGCCGACGCACATCGTGGCGCACGACGACTCCGGCGCGCGCTGGTCGCTGCGCGCGGCGCCCGTGCCCCTGCGGCTGGCGAGCTCTGCGCCCCTCGCGCAGGGCTCGCGCGGGGAGGCGCTCGCCGCGCAGGTCGTCCGCGCCGCGACGCGGGCCGGCGCGCGCCGCGTCGACCACGCGCGCGCCGTGCTGGTGCTGCAGCAGATCCTCGAGCTCTCGCAGAAGCCGCCGACGACGGGCCCGGGCTCCTCCGGCGACGAGGCGGAGTGGGCGCGGGTGCGGGCGACGGTCGTGGACCTCGCGCTGCGGGCGTCCGACCACCCGCCGCACCCCGTCACCCTGCTGCCGTGGCAGGAGCACCTGGCCGCACCGCGCTGAGGACGTCAGAGTCCCGCGGCGGCGTCGGACGCGGCCAGCACCTCCGCGACGAGGCGGTGACCCTCCGCCTCGAACCCCTCGTCGCCCACCCGGTACGCCCACGCGGCGGTCCCGATCGCCTCGCGCACGCGGGAACGGAACCACGCCGCGGGCTCGCGCGGGTCGCGCCCGTACCCGGCGAGGAACGCCTCCTCCGCGCCGGGATGGCGGCGGAACTCGCGGGTGGCCAGGCGGTCGAGGTCGCTCATCGCGGGCCGGAGGGCGGCGCGGCCGAGGTCGATGACGCGCACGGTGCCGGCGTCGTCCACGAGCCAGTTGCGGCCCTGCCAGTCGCCGTGCGTCGGGACGAGGACGGCGGGCGGCGTCGGCCAGGAGCGGATCAGCGCGCGCAGCCGCTCGACGTCGTCAGCGGCGATGCGGTGCTCGCCGGCGAGCCAGCGCTCCGACCCCGCGTTCGCCCGGGCCTCGAAGTCCGGGTCCTCGACGGCGCTCTGCGCGTGCAGCGCGGCGAGCAGCCGCCCGGCCTGCTCGTACGTGCGCGGGTCGGCCGCGGCGGGGTCGTCCTGCACCAGGCGGCCCGGCTGGTAGGTGGTGACGAGCAGCCTCGCGTCCGCGTCGGCGTGGACCAGCCGGCCGACCCGGTCGCCGGCCGGCTCCGCGGCCAGCCACGGACCGGTCCACTCGCGGTGGGCCCGGACCTCGCGCGCGATGTGGTGGTCGCTCGCGCCGCCGGCCTTCACGACGTACGTGCCGCCGCCGGCCGCGACGCGCAGCACCGTCGTCTCCCCCAGGCCCCAGCTCATGTCCGCCTCGACACGGAGGCCCGGCAGCCACCCGGACAGCAGGCCCTGCTGCCGGTCGGAGAGCGGCCGCAGTGCCGGGTCGTCGTGGGTCATCCGGGCAGGCTAGCGGCAGCGCCCGCCCGGTCGTCCTCTCGGTCGCTCAGCCCCGGGCGCCGCGGGCGGTGATGCCGCGGTTGGTGTCCGCGATCGACGCCCGCTCGTCCTCCGACAGCCCGCCGCGGCGCAGGATGCGGCCGAGCACCTCGCTCTTGAGCAGGATGTACTCGTCGATGTCGGACGCCGTGCGTGCGGCCTGCCGCTTGACCGCGGCGTACTCGTCGCGCAGCCCCGGGTCGGCGCGCAGGGTGTCGCGCACGGCCAGGTGGTTGCGCAGCGACAGGGTGCCCTCGACGACGACGTAGGTGTGGGTGGGGGCGAAGCGCTCGGGCGGGTCGAACGCGTAGCGGTCGGCCACGCCGAGGTCCCCGCGCGGCACGAAGCCGATGCTCTCGAGGGCGTCGGACGCGCGCTCGACGTCGCTCCCGGCGACGACCACGTCGACGTCGATCACCGGCTTCGCCGCGAGCCCGGGCACGGAGGTGCTGCCCACGTGCTCGATGCCCCGGTACGGCACCCCGGCGGCCTCCAGGGCGCGGGCGTAGGCGGCCCGCAGCTCCTCGAAGCGCGCGGGCCATCCCGGCTGGTACTCCACGACGTCGACCATGGGCTCACCGTAGCGATCGGGGAGTCGTGCCCGTCCCCGTCGTCCGACGGGCGTCGGCCACCGCGGCGACGCCCGCCGGGTACGGCAGCGCCTCCGCGAGGGCCGCGGCCTCCGCGAGGACGCTGCCGGCCCGGTCCCGGTCGCCGAGGCGGTCCAGGGCGACGGCGTGGACCACCTGCGCGTCGACCTCCGCGAGCCGCTCCCGGGCGGCCCGGGCACGCCCGGCCTCGACCCCGGAGAGCTCGAGGGCGCGGCCGGCGTCCCCGGCGGCGAGCGCGCACCGGGCCGCCAGCGCCGGCACGGCCTCCGCGGCGCCGTCGAGGGCCCGCAGGGCGTCCTCGGGTCGCCCCTCGCGCAGCGCGAGCTCCGCGAGGGCGGTGCTGGCCTCGTGCAGGGCCTGCCGGTCGGCGAGCCGCGCGGCGGACGCGACGGCCCGGTCGAGCAGCGTCCGGGCGTCGGCCGTGTCGCCCGCGACGGTGCGGACCCGGCCGAGCACGGCCAGCGCGTACGGCAGGATCCACTCCGCCTCGCCCTCCGCGCCCGCCACCGCCTCCTCGGCGAAGCAGCGGGCGGTCTCGACCTCGGCCAGGAGCAGGTGGAGCTCGGCGAGGTTCGCGCGCTCGAACGCCACGGACACCGGGTCGCCGGACTGCGCGACCAGGTCGAGGGCACGGCGGCCGATGCCGATGGCCTCGCCCAGCCGCCCGGCCCGCCGGGCGTTCTCCCGCTGCGACGACAGGATGTTCCCCAGGAGCGTCGGGTCGCCGTACGCCTCGGCGTGGGGGAGGGCCGTGTCCGCGGCGTCGCGGGCCTCGCCGACGCGGCCGGCCTTCCCGAGGTTCGCCGCGCGCAGGGCGTAGGCCCGCGCCAGCAGCCCCTCGCGGGCCGCCCCCGGCACCCGCGCCACGACCAGCAGCGCGCGGTCCGCCGCCGCGACCCCCTCGTCGTGCCGCCCCTGCCTGCTCAGCAGGGTGGACCGGGCCAGATGATGGGCGGCGGCCTGCTCGGGGGACGTGCCCGGTCCTGCCGGGTGACGCCGCAGCGTTTCGGCCGCCTGCTCCCGGTCCCCGGTGCGGGCCAGCATCTCCGCGAGCCGGGCCGCCGCGAGCACGGTGCCGTCGTGGTCGCCGCGGCGGACGAGCTCGGCGAGCGCGGGGCGCAGCACCTCGACCGCCTGCTCGAACTGGCCCATGCGGTGCAGCACCTGGCCGTGGTCCAGCCGTGCCCGGGCGGCGTCGACGTCCAGCCGCGCGACGAGGTCGCGGTAGTACCGGTCCGCCGTGTCGTTGGCGAACAGGGAGGCGGCGCGCTCGGCGGCGCGGCGCAGGTACTCGGCCGCCCGGGGGTCGTCGGTGCGCGCGAAGTGCGCGGCGAGCACGTCCACGGCCTCGGGCCGACGGCGCAGCACCGTGCCGGCGAACGCGGCGTGCAGCTGGCGGCGCCGGACGGCGCTCAGGCTGTCGTAGCAGGTGAGCCGCACCAGCGGGTGGCGGAAGGCGAGCCCCGGCTCGGGGCGGCCGTCGACGACCACGGTGCGTTCCTCGACGAACGCGGCGGTGAGGGCCTGCTCCACCGCCTCCGCGGCCGCGGCCCCGACCAGCGGCGGGTGCAGGCCCGTGGCGGCGACGTCCAGCAGCTCGGTCAGCGCCGCCTCGGCCCCGGCGGCGGACAGGGCCTCGACGACGCGGCGGGCGCCCGGGTCGAGCCGGCCCAGCCGCTCGGCGACGAGCTGGCGCACCCCGGCGGGGGCGACCGCGTCCGGGGGCGTGGCCGCGCCGTCAGCGCCGTCAGCGCGGTCCCCGCCGGCCCCGTCGTCTCCGGCAAGACCCCGGGCCAGCTCGACGGCGAACAGGGGGTTGCCGAGGGACAGCTCCCACACCCGCCCGAGCCGGGCGCCCGCGTCTCCCGCCTCCGCCGTTCCGGCCGTCGCGCCCGCGAAGTCCGCGGCGACGGCGAGGCAGGCGTCGCGGTCGAGCCGGTCGAGCTCCTCCCGCACCGCCAGCCCGCCCCGGACGAGGGACGTCAGGCCGGTGCGGCGGGGGTCGCCCTCGGGCAGGTCCTCCGCCCGGAACGTGACGAGGAACCGCAGCGGCGTGCCCGCCCGCGCCGCCCGGCGGGCGAGGTGGCCGAGGAGCTGGAAGGAGCCGACGTCGGCGGCGTGCAGGTCGTCCAGGACCACGAGGACGGCGCCGGTACCGGCGAGCTCGTCGAGCAGCGCCGCCGTGGCGCGGAAGAGCCGGTCGCGCTCGTCCTCGGGGCTCCGGCCCGGCCCGCCGGCCCGGCCGAGCGAGGGCAGGAACGCGGCCAGCTCCGGGTGCTCGGACCCGACGCGGGCCCGCGCGTCGGCGTCCCGGTCGGCGAGCCAACCGTCGAGCGCCTCGGCGAACGCCCCGTACGGGGTGTGCCCCTCGGCGTCGTGGCCGCCGCCCCACAGCACCGCCGCCCCGTCGGCGGCGGCCCGCCGCGCCGCCTCGGCGACCAGCCTCGTCTTGCCGACGCCCGCCTCGCCCGTGAGCAGCCGGACGGGAGGCCCGTCGGGGGCCAGGAGCCGCTCGAGCGCGGCGTCGCGCCCGCGCAGGGGCGACGCCGAGGGCGCGCGCAACGGCGCGGGGAGCGCAGGACCGGCGGGGGCCCCGGCCGGGGTCGTGTCGAGCGCCAGCCGGTGCAGGCGCTCCGTCTCCGGGCCCGGCCGCACGCCGAGCTCGGCGTCGAGCGCCTCGCGGCACGCGTGGTACTGGTGCACCGCGCGCCGGCGCAGGCCCTGGCGCACGTACGCCTCGATGAGGACGCGGTGCGCCAGCTCCTCCGCGGGGCTGGCGGCGAGCACCTGCTCGGCGGCCGCGACCGCCTCGGGCAGGTCGCCGTGCGCCAGGTGGGCCGCCGCGAGCGCGAGCTGCACCTGCTCCCGCAGCATGACGACCCGGTCCCGGCGGGCCTGGGCCCAGGTGGCGTAGCGGTCCTCCGGCAGCAGCTCGCCGGTGAACAGGGCCAGCGCGGCGGTGAGGTCCTCCGGCTCACCGGAGGCGAGCGCGGCGCGGGACGCGGACTCGGCGTGGTCGGCGTCGATCCACACCGTCGCGGGGTCGAGCCGCAGCAGCGCGCCGTCGGCGACGAGGTACGAGGACGCCGCGCGTGGCGCGAGCTCGGGCTCGAGCGCGTGCCGCGCGGCGTGCAGGGCCACCCGCAGGCTGCCCACGGCGGCCGACGGGTCGGCGTCCGGCCAGCAGACGTCCGTCGCCTGCTCGCGGTGCAGGCGGTGGTCCGGGACGACGGCGAGCAGCTTCACGAGCGTGCGGGCGCTGGGCCGCGGCCACCGCTCAGGCAGCTCGGGGCCGCCGTCGCGGGTCACCCGGAACCCGCCGAGGAGATGCAGCCGCAGCAGAGGTGCGGTCATGGGGTGGAACTGTAACCGAGCACGACGAGGACCCCCCGACCCGGGGAGCGGGTCGAGGGGTCCGGTTCAGCGGCGCCTCAGGAGAGCTTGAACGTCGTCATCTGGTGGGTGTTGTCGTCCAGCGACAGCACCCGGCTGCCCAGCTCCTGGGCCATGCGGTCGTACCCGTGGTGGTCGAAGCCGAGCGAGATCAGCTCCTCCCCGCCGTCCCCGTCGAGGTCGGTCGCGAGGCAGTTGCGGCCGCCCAGCGACTGGCCGCTGCCGACGGCCGACTGGAACGAGTCGCCCGAGGTCAGCTGCGACGGGTCCCAGGCGCCGACGCCGCCCTCGGTCCCGCCCGCGACCAGCGTGCGGCCGCCGGGGCCGGTGATGAACTGCGCGCCGCGCAGCGGGTGGATGACCGAGCTCCTGGTGTCCGCGCCGTCGGCGCCGAACCCGCGGAAGGTCCCGAAGCTGAGCGCGTACAGCGGGCTCACCTCGTCGTCGATGAAGAAGTTGTCGTGCGACCACGGGCTCCCGGTGAGGCCCTGGTGGAGCAGCTCGCCGGTGCGCCCGTCGCGGATCTCGACGACGACGCGCGGAGTGGCGGTGGAGAGGTCGCCCGTCGTGGTGGGGTCGGTGCGCGCGATCCACGTGTAGACCACCGCGTGCCCGTCCGCGTAAGGGATGTTCGGCGACGCGAAGACGGCGTTGCGCAGCAGCGCGCCGTGCAGCTTGCCGTCGGCCGCCGCGGCAGGCGCCACCGGGTCGGCCGCCCAGACCTCGGCGCCGGTCGTCCCGTCGAGGGCGACGCCGTTCTCGACCGAGTCGTCCAGCCCGAGCGCGCCCACGCTGGTGTACTGCGTGTACACCCGGCCGTCTCCGGTCGCCGTGTCGGAGAAGACCACGGCTCCGGCCGCCTCGGGAGCCGAGTAGGTCCACACCGTCTTGCCGCGAGCGTTGTACGCCCGCAGCGCGTCGGTCGGGACGAGGACCTCGTCCTTGCCGTCGCCGTTCACGTCGGCCACGGTCACGGAGCGCACGTACTGCCCGGCACCGTCGATCGTCGTGAGGACGTTGCCCGTGGCGCCGTCGAGGACGACGGTCGCGGTGTCCGCCGCGACGACCACCTCGGGCTTGCCGTCGCCGTTCACGTCGCCGGTCTCGACGTCGTGCACCTCGCCGGGGACGGTGGCACGCCACAGCTGCTTCGGCGCGCCCTTGACCAGCGACCTGCCGGTCCAGGCCCACACCCCGTTCGAGGTGCCGCCCGCGGCGACGTCGTCCTTCCCGTCGCCGTCGAGGTCCGCGGCGGCGGCGACGTTCAGGTCGCCCTGGAGCGGCGTGAGGTCCTTCTGCTTGCCCTTGGCCACGGTGTAGGTGCGGATGTTCTGCCCCTGGTCGACCACGCGGACGTAGTCCGTGCCGCCCGAACGGTAGACCTGCTGGAACATCGGCGAGGCGGCCGTGCCCTCCTGGCGCCACGTGGTCTTGCCCGCGCTCGTGTAGGCCGTGAGGGTGCCGTAGCGCAGCCCGCCCGGGTTGTCCGCCGTGGTCATGCCCTCGTCGTCCTGGGACGACGCGACCAGGAGCCCGCCGACGGCGTCGAGGCTCCAGGTGCTGGGGGCGTCGCCGTGGTTGGCGGAGTCACGCTTGGTCGTCGAGCTCCACCGGACGGTGGAGCCGTCCGCGCCGCTCAGCGCCCGGACGGTCGCGGCGTTGACGTACAGGTTCGCGTCCAGCGTGGACTCGCTGACCGCGTACTCCGTGCCCCCGCCCGCCGCCACGTCGCCGACGGTCATCGCCGTCGCGAGCGCGTTCACCCGGGTGCTCAGCACGGTGCGCTCGCCGGTGGCGAGGTCGTAGGCCACGACGGCGTACTTCACGGCGTCGGACGAGTCCGCCTGCTCCAGGGCGACGACCCGGTCGCGGGCGGCGTCGAGGTGGAGCTGGCGGCCGTACAGGGCGGCGCCGGACTCCCAGGTCACGGAGCCGTCGGCGACGTCGAGCACCAGCGTGGTGCCGTGCGCGGAGACCGCGTCGGTCTTGCGCTGGTTCCAGGAGACGGCGACGTGCCCGTCACCGAGGTCCTCGACCGCACCCCACGAGGCCGGTCCGGCCTCGGCGGTGTCGAACGTCCAGGTCTCCGACGGCGTCAGGACGCCGTCCGCGGACGTGAAGCGGATGCCCGTGAGCGTCGCCGTGGCGGTCGCGGGGGCGTACTGGTTGGTCCGCGGGGCATCGGCGACGAGCAGGGTGCCGTCGACGATCTTCACCATCGAGGCGTACGCGTACACCTTCGACCACGCCGTCGCGCCGGTCTTGCCGTCCAGGACGGTGACCAGGGTGCCGGCCTTCATGGTCGTGCCGGGGATGGTGGCGCCGACCGGCGGGTTCATGCCGACCGCGGCCGAGAAGACGAGGTCGGGGGTGCCGTCCCCGGTCAGGTCGCCCGTCGTGTACCCCGCGTCGGAGGTCGGAGAGAACGGGCTCACGGCGTTGTAGCCCATGAGCACGTTCGGCGGGTACATGGTCTTCTCCCACACCCGTGCGGGCTTGACCCCCCAGTCCGCGTACTCCGAGGCGTTGGTGCGCTCCCAGACGGTGGTGCCGTCCGGCCTGTGCAGCTGGACGTTGCCCAGGCTGTGGAGCGTGAAGTACTGCTGCCCCTTGGCGGGGAGGGTGACGGCCAGGCCCCGCACGCTCTCCAGCGTCGAGGTCGCGGTGAACGTCACCGGGGTCTTCGGGTCGACATCCGCGTCGGCGGCGGCCCCGGCGTCGTCCGCGGACTCCGCGGTGCCCTCGTCCGCGACGTCGCCGTACAGCCCGGCGCCCATGCGGTCGGCGAGCTCCTGCGCCTGGTCGGCGGTGAGCTTCAGCGTGGGGTCGTCGTCGGCCGCGAGCGCCTGCGGCGCCGCCGACAGGACCAGGCCCGCCGCGACCAGGGTGGAGGCGAGCTGCGCGGCCCGCCTGGATCGGGTGATTCTCATGGTCAGGCTCCCGGGGTGAAGCGGATCGCCGAGCCGTCGGTGAGGACGGCCTGGTCGTAGGAGTACTGGACGGCGTCGGTGCCGGTCTGGTTCTCGATGCCGACGGTGGCGCCGGCTCCGGCGCCGGGCACGGACCGGTACTGGAAGGTCACGTCGCCGCCGGCCTCGTCGAAGACCGCCTCGAAGGTGACACGGCTGCCGTCGGAGACGAGCTTGGCCTTGGTCCAGACGACGGCGAACTTCCGCGCCCCGACCTTGCCCTTGACGGCCGTCTGCACGCTGGACTTCTTGTCGAGCGTCAGGTCGTCCCAGAACGGGGCGGCGATGCCGTCGGGCGCGGAGGCCTGCGGCAGCGCCGTGTTGTCGTAGTCGCCCAGGCGCGGCTCGAGGAAGTTGATCAGGCCGTTCGTCGTGACCGACGCGCTGGAGTAGTCGACCCCGTACAGGCTGACCCAGAACGGCAGCGAGATCGTCGCCGCGTCCTCGTCGCCGCTCAGGGCGACGGTGCTCGCGCCCCTGATCCAGGAGTACTCGGCGGGGGCGCAGCTGTTGCCGAAGGAGTCCGTGAGGGCCGGGAGCCGGACCGTGCGGGTCTCGTCGGCATCCACGGTGAGGCTGGTCCGGGAGATCCCGTTGCACAGCACCGGGTCGGAGGGCTCCACCGTGAGGGTGTAGGTGCCCTCGGCCACCGCGGGCACGGTGAACGAGCCGTCGGCGCCGGAGGTCACGGCGTCGAGGGGCGTGCCCGCGACCGTGACCGTCGCGCCCGCCAGCGGCTCGCCGGTGACGTCGAGCACGGAGCCCGACACGGCGTGGGTCGCGACGGGGGCGAGCTTGACGTTCTTCGTCACCGGGGTGCCGGTGACGAGCTCGAGGCCAGACACCGTCGTGGCGCCGTACCCGTAGCCGCTGAACGAGAGGTTGTAGGTGCCCGGCACCAGCGAGATCTTGTAGGTGCCGTCCGCGCCGGTGGTGATCGTGCGGGTGCCGACGGCGGAGGTGGTCGTGGCCGTGACCGTGACGCCCGGCAGGGCGGCCCCGGTCTTCTTGTCCGTGACCGTGCCGGTGACCGTCACTGCGGTGTGCGGGGCCCGGTCGACCGAGGCGAGGATGTCGAGCTTGCCCTCGCCCCACACGTTGTTCGCGTCGGCGGTGCCGCCGCAGTGCGTGTCGTCGACGTCGCGGGCGCCGGCGTTCAGCAGCTCGCGGGTGCCGTCGATGTCGCCGATGAGCGACGGGGCGGCCGACCACAGCAGGGCGACCGCGCCGGCGACGTGCGGCGTCGCCATCGAGGTGCCGTTCTCCGCCAGGTACGACGATCCCGGCCAGGTGGAGCGCACGTTGACGCCCGGGGCGGCGATGTTCGGCTTGGACGAGCCGTCGATCAGCGACGGGCCGAAGCCGGAGAACGAGGCGATCGTGCCGTTCGCGTCGTAGGCGCCGACGCCGTAGGCCGGGGCCTGCGCGCCGGGCGCCTCGCTGGTGGAGCACGTCGCGCCGTCGCCCTCGTTGCCAGCGGCGAACGCCTCGAAGATGCCCGCGGAGTTCCAGGCCTCGATGATGTCCTGGTAGAAGGTGGTCTGCCCGCCGCCCCAGGAGTTGTTGACGATGTTCGGCGCCAGGTCGGGGCGCGGGTTCTTCCCGGCGGCGTCCGTCGGGGCCAGGATCCACTGGCCGGCCTTCAGCAGGGACATGTCCGAGCAGGACGACGTCTCGCAGCCCTTGGCCGCGATCCACGTCGCGTTCGGTGCGACGCCGATGCCGTTCTCGGCGACCATCGTGCCCATCGTGTGGGTGCCGTGGCCGTTGTTGTCGCACGGGATGCCGCTGGTGCCGCACTCGCCCGTGGCGTCGTAGAAGTTGTAGTCGTGCGTGAACGTGCCGTCGCCGTTGTTGCCGCGGTAGTTCCCCACGAGGTCCGGGTGGTCGTACTGGACGCCGGAGTCGACGTTGGCGATGACGATGCCCTCGCCGCGGTCGTCGTAGTTCGTCCACACGTCGTCGGCGTTGATGTCCGCGACGCCCCACTCGGGAGCGTCCTCGGACGACGTCACGGCCGTCGTGGCGGTCCCGACGGCGGTCTCCGTCTCGTCGAGGTGGTACGTCTGCTGCTTGACGATCGTGGCGACGTCGGAACGCTTCGCGAGCTCGGCGACGAGGTCCGCGTCGCCCGTGACCTGGACCGCGTTGGCGATCCAGAAGTCCTCGTGGCCCACCTTCTGCTCGTCCAGGAACGACGTGAGCGAGCGCTGGCTGGTCTCGGCGTGCGCGCGCAGCTCGGTGTAGGTGGCCTTGGCCCGCGCCGCGTGCGAGCGCTTGGCCTTCGGGGCGGTGAGGTCGGCCTGGTCCTTGAGGACGACGAAGAAGGTGGCGTCCTTGCCACCCTTGACGGCGCTGGTGAGCGCCCGGTCGACCTTCGGGGTGTCGGTGTCCGCGGTCGTGGTGGTGGCCACGGCGGTCAGGGGGCTGGTCAGCAGGGCGGCCGCGGTGAGCGTGGCCGCCGCCCAGGCGGCGCGTCGCCGTCGGGGCGGTCGGGGCTGAGGCATCGGTGTGCGCTCCTCGAGAGCAGGTGCAGGGTGCCTGCACGCTAGAGAGCGGCCGTTACTGAGCCATTACCGGTCCACGCCGAGGGCCCGCAGTCAGTCCTCGTGCCGCGAGCCGTCGTCGAGGTACCAGACCAGCCGCGCCGCGTCCCAGGCCTCGTCGCCCACGATGGTGCTCCACGCGACCCAGAACCCGTCGGACAGCTCGGCAGGGATCTCGGTGCCGTCCGGCGTCATCAGCTCGACGCTCACGACGTCCTGGCCCGCGAAGCCCGACAGCATCCTGGCGGTGTCGGTCGACCCGCCGCTCTCGACCCTCGCCACGTCACTCGGCGGGGCGACGTCGGCCTGGCCGCCTATCGCGTTGAGGGACGTGTAGGGCGGGTCCGCGTCCTGGAGGCACACGACGAGCTCACGCCGGTCGTTCATCATCGCGGTGAGCCCGAGGTCGTCGTACCGCTTCTCGATCAACGGCCGGAGGCCGGGGACGTCCGGGCCGTCGGTACACGCCCGCCGCCGCTGCTCGGTGAGCGTCGTCGCAGGCTCCCCGTCCTCGGGCCAGGCGGAGTCGAGCGGCAACGACCGTACGGCGCCGTGCTCCCGCCAGAGGAGCGAGACTCGAGCGTCCGGCGGCACGCGGTCGCCGGGCAGGAAGACGGACCAGCCATAACCGTCCCGGACCACGTCGACGACGAGCGCGGAGTCGGGCGATCCGGCGTCGTGCGGTGGCTCCACCTGGAGCCGGACCGCACTGGCTCCAGAGCCCACCGAACCCCAGGCGACGTACCACTCGTCGTCCGACACCCCGCCGACGGAGGCCTTCCCGTCCGACACATCGGGCGGCGGCTCCGTCCACAGGTTGCTTGTCGAGGTCGTGCCACCGGCGCCACTCGTGTACGAGCAGAACCCTGTCATCCCTGCGGGCGACCGCAGCAGCGTCAGGTCGGTGCCGTCGACGGTCTCCTGGGCGAGCAGGCTCCAGGCGGGGTCGAGGTCGAACCCGTCGGGGACCGCCGACGCCGTGAGATTCGCGGCGCACGAGTCCGCCGGAGAGGCCGGGCCGGGCGCGGGGCTCGGCGCCAGCACCAGACCGACCGCGACGATGCCGACGACGCCGGCCGCGGCCGCACCGAGCTGCACGCGGCGTCGGCGACGCTCCCGGGCGGTGCGACCTCGGCCGAGCGGCACGACGACGTCGTCGTCGAGCAGGGGGACCGGGACGCCGTCGCCGACGCCGACGCCGTCGTCGCCGTGGCGGGCGCGGGCCTCGCCGAGGTCGAGCACGTGCGCGCCGCCGACGCGGCGGCTGCGGGAGGGGCCGGTCCCGTCGTCCGTGCCGTCGACGACCGCGTCGAGGGCGGCGCGGGCGGCGTCGAGCCGCTCCGGGTCGGGGGACGTGGTGGGGGCGAGGCGGGCGAGGCGCTCGTCGATGGCTGCGGGGCTGCCTGCGGGGCTCATGCCGACCTCCTGGAGGGCGCGTCGGTCGGCGCGGGGGAGCGGGTGCCGTCGTGGACCGTGGCGCCGTCGGAGAGCGCGGCGAGGCGCCGCCGGGCGCGGTGCAGCCGCACGTGGAACGTCGCGGTGCTGCAGCCCGCGACGTCGGCGGCGTCGGTCGGCGCGAGGCCGTCCCACGCGACGAGCAGGATCGCCTCCCGCTCCCGGTCGGAGAGGCGGGCCAGCGCGCGGAGCAGGGCGTCGCGCTCGACGGCGAGCGCCTCGGGGGCGGCCTCCGGCAGCGGGGCGGACGCCTCGAGCGCGGCGAGCTCGTCGTCGAGGGTGCGCCGCCGCCGGGCGGCGCGGTGCGCGTTGCGCACGAGGTTGCGCGCCACGACCAGCAGCCAGGGCAGCGCCGGGTCGGGGACGTCGTCGATGCGGCGCCAGGCCACGAGGAAGGTCTCGGAGAGCACGTCCTGCGCGGTGTCCGGGTCGGTGTGCCGCCACAGGTACGCCTGGACGCGGACGGCGTGCGCGCCCCACAGGGCGGCCAGTCGTTCGCGCGGGGCGGCCGCGTCGTCGGGGGTGCTCACACCACGTAGTGTCGCCGGGCGCGCGGCTCTTACATGCCAATCAGCTGGTCGAGCCTGTCGAGACCTGGTTTCGACGGGCTCAACCGGCGGTTTCGACAGGCTCAACCAGCGGGTTCGACAGGCTCGACCGGCGGTCTCGACGGGCTCAACCGGCGGAGGTGGCGGGGCGTTCGCCGGGCTTGACGGCCAGCACGGGGCACTCGGCGGTGAGCAGGATGCGCTGCGCGACGCTGCCCATCAGGAGCTTGCCCACCGGGCTGCGGTGCCGCAGGCCCACGACCACCAGCCGCGCGGACAGCTCGGCCGCGACGTCGAGCACCTGCTCCGCGACGTCGCGACCCATCTCCTGCCGCACGACGTGCGGCAGGCCGGTGCCCCGCAGCCGCTCCGCGAGCTCGGCGAGGCCGCCGGGGGCCGCGTACCGCTCGTCCACGAGGGCGTCGCCGCGGGTGCCGTTGACGACCGCGACGCCGCGCCCGCCCTCCTGGGCCCAGGCGAGGCCGTGCTCCAGCGCCGCGTCGCCGAACTCGTCGGGCGTCCACGCCACGACCACCCAGCCGGTCGGCGTCGTCGTCTCGTCCGTCGTCACCGCTGGGCCCCTTCCGTCACGGTCTCGGTCTCGGCGTCCGCCGCCACGTCGGCCTCCTCCCGCGCCCGCCACCGCGACAGCAGCGGCCGGGCCAGCAGCACCAGCGCCATGACCACGTAGATCGCGATGGCCAGCGGCTCGCTCCACAGGATGGCGGGGTCGCCGCCGGAGATGGTCAGGGCCTCGCGCAGCTTGGTCTCCATGAGCGGGCCGAGGATGACGCCGAGGATGAGCGGCAGCACCGGCAGGCCGAACCGCCGCATCGCCATCCCGAGCAGGCCGAACACCAGCAGCAGCCCGATGTCGAACGGGTCGAGGTTGGTGGCGTACGCACCGAGGCAGGCGAAGAACAGGATGCCCGCGTACAGCTGGGGGCGCGGGATGCGCAGCAGCCGCGCCCACAGGGGCGCCAGTGGCAGGTTGAGCACCAGCAGCAGCAGGTTGCCGACCAGCAGGCTCGCCAGCAGCGTCCACACCATGTCCGCGTGCTCGGTCATGAGCTGCGGGCCGGGCTGGATGCCGTAGCCCTGCAGCGCGGACAGCATCACGGACGCCGTCGCCGTCACGGGCAGGCCGAGCGCCAGCATCGGCACGAGCATGCCCGCGGCGGACGCGTTGTTCGCCGCCTCGGGGCCGGCGACGCCCTCGATCGCGCCCTTGCCGAACTCGTCCGCGCCGGGTCGGGCGCGGCCGCGGGTCCTGCCGGTCCGGCGCCGGGCCAGGCTGCGCTCGGTGATGTACGACAGGAACGTCGGGAGCTCGGCGCCACCGGCCGGCAGCGCGCCGAACGGGAACCCGTACGCGGTGCCGCGCAGCCACGGCTTCCAGGATCGGCGCAGGTCCTCGCGGCCGAGCCACGGCTGCCCGACGGGCACCACCTGCGCGGGCTTGCGGCGCAGGTGCGCGGCCACCCACAGGGCCTCGCCGAGGGCGAAGATGCCCACGGCCACCACCACGATGTCGAGACGGTCCACGAGCTGCGTGACGCCGAACGTGAGGCGCGGCTGCCCGGTGTTGAGGTCGAGCCCGACGAGGCCGATGGTCAGGCCCAGGAACAGCGACAGGAAGCCGCGCAGCGGGCTCGACCCGAGCACGCTGGTGGTCATCACGAGCGCGAGCACCATGAGCGCGAAGTACGACGGCGCCCCGATCTCGACGGCGACGTCGGCCAGCGCGGGCGCGAACATCGCGACCAGCAGCGTGCCGATCGTGCCCGCGACGAACGACCCGACGGCGGCGGTCGCCAGCGCCTGCGCGCCGCGTCCCGCCCGGGCCATGAGGTTGCCCTCGAGCGCCGTCATCACGGAGGCCGACTCGCCGGGGGTGTTGAGCAGGATCGACGTGGTCGACCCGCCGTACATGCCGCCGTAGTAGAGCCCGGCGAACATGATGAACGCCTGCGTGGGCTCCAGCCCGAACGTCACGGGCAGGAGCAGGGCGATCGCCATCGCGGGCCCGATGCCGGGCAGCACGCCGACGAACGTGCCGAGCAGCACGCCCACCGCGGCGTAGGCGAGGTTCATGGGGGTGAGGGCGGCGCCGAGGCCGTCCCACAGCAGTCCGAGGTTCTCCATCAGGTCACCGCCTCACAGGATCCCGTCGAGGACGCCGGGGGTGAGCGGGATGCCCAGCCCGACGACGAAGCCGTACCAGCTGCCCACCGCGAGCACGAGGCCCACGAGGACGTCGCGCACCAGCGTGCGGCTGCCCAGCGCCCAGGCCGCGCCGGCGAAGAGGATGGCGCCCGCGAGCGCCCACCCGAGCCAGCTCACGGTGGCGATGGTCAGCAGGATGACCCCGACCAGCTTCAGCACGGTGGGCCAGTCGGCGCGGCTGGTGAGGTCCACGTCCTCGCCGGCCTCCGGCTCCGGGCGCGAGCCGCGCGCCGTCGCGACGGCCAGCAGCGCGCTCGTCACGACGAGCCCGGCGCCGATGACGATCGGGAAGACGCGCGGGCCGACCGGGTCGGCGAACCCGACCTCCAGGCTCGTCGCGTCGTACACGGTGTACGCGCCGACGACGAGCAGCACGGCGGCCAGGCCGTACTGGGCGGCGTCGACGCGCGGCGTCCCGGCCGGGCCGGGCCCGTGGTCGGCGGGCCCCGCGGCGGGGGTCTCCACGTCGGTGCTCACAGCAGGTTCAGCTCCCTCAGGGTGGTCGAGACCCGCTCGTCCTGCTCGCGCAGGAACTGCTCGAAGTCGTCGCCGGTGACGAAGGCGTCCGTCCAGCCGTTGTCGGCGAGAGCCTGCTCCCACTCGGGCGAGTCGTGCATGCGGGTGAGGTGGTCGATGAGCCGGTCGCGGGCCTCGTCGCTGATGCCCGGCGGGGCGACGACGCCGCGCCAGTTGGTGAAGACGAGGTCGATGCCGCTCTCGGTGAGCGTCGGGACGTCGTCGAGCGCTCCGCCCCGGATCCGTTCGTCGCCGGACACGGCGAGCACGCGCAGCTCGCCCGCCTCGATCTGCCCCTCGAACTCGGCGAGGCCGGAGAACCCGACCTGGATCTTGTGCCCGAGCAGCGCGCTGGTCAGCGGTCCGCCGCCGTCGTAGGACACGTAGCGCACGTCCTTCGGGTCGACGCCCGTGGCCTTGGCGAGCTGCATGGGGAACAGGTGGTCGGGGCCGCCGGGCGACGAACCGCCGCCCACGACGACGGAGCCCGGGTCCTTCGTCCAGGCGGCGACCAGGTCGTCGACGGTCCGGAACGGCGAGTCGGCCGGGACCAGCACGCCCTCCTGCTCCTCGATGAGCTGGGCGAGCGGGGTCGCGTCGTGCGGGCGGGCGTCCACGCCGAACGAGTAGGTGGACCCCACCACGCCGAGGCCGAGCGTCATCATGAGGCGGTCGTTGCCCGCCTCGCCCATGAGGCGCGACATCGCGACCGAGCCGCCGGCGCCCAGGATGTTGGTGACCTGGATGTCGCCGCCGGTGATCCCGTCGCGGTCCAGGACGCCGACCGCGGCGCGGCCGGTCTGGTCGTAGCCGCCGCCGGGGCTGTTGGGGATCCACATGTCGAGGTCGGCCGAGTCGTCGCCGCGCGTCACGCCGCACGCGGCGGAGACCGCCACGAGGGTCGCGGCGAGGGCGGCGGCGACGGCGGCGCGCGCGCCGCGTCGTCGGCGGGATGTCGTCGTCGACACCGTGTACTCCAGACTGTCGGTGCTGCGGGGCGGCTGTGCCCCGGGTGAGATCGTCACAGGTGACCGCGGGGCGCGTCATCATTGGGCAACCAAAGGAGGTTGTGGAACTTGCGGTCACGGGGTCGTGCCACGCGTCACCTCACGCTCGGCGGGCAGGTGCTGCTGCTGCAGCTCGCCGTGCTGCTCGTCGTGGTCGCGGCCGCCGCCGTCGTCTTCCTCGGGCAGGCCGACGCCGCGTTCCGCGACGACCGCGCCGACCGCCTGGAGATCGCGGCCGAGGGCCTGGCCGGCATCCCCGCCGTGCAGGAGACGCTCGCCGCCGAGGTGCCCGACCGGCCGGCGCTCGGCTTCTACCTGCAGACCCGGGCCGACTTCGTGGACGCGACCCACGCCTACGTCGCGGACGTCGACGGCCGGGTGCTCGTCGCCACGGACCCGACGCGCGTCGGTGAGCTCCTGGACCTGCCCGCCGACGCCGACGAGCGGGCGGGCAGCGGCGACGTGGACGACGTCGACGGCCGCTCGATCGCCGCCTGGGTGCCCGTGTACGGGGGCAGCACGCCCCGGCCGGTCGGCGTCGTCGTGCTGGCCGACCCGTACCCGCCGCTCACCGAGCGGGTCTCGCGGGCCGGCGGCGACGTGCTCGTGGTGCTCGGCATCGGCACGGCGCTCGCCGTGGCCGGGTCGTGGCTGCTGGCCCGGCTGGTCAAGCGCCGCACGCGGGGGCTCGAGCCGGCGCAGATCGCGGCGCTCGCGGACCACCGTGAGGGCGTGCTGCGGTCCATCCGCGAGGGCGTGGTCGTGGTGGGCGACGACGGCCGCGTGAGCCTCGTGAGCGACAGCGCCCGCGCGCTGCTCGGCCTCCCCGACGACGTCGGGGACCCCACGGGCCGTCGCCTCGACGACCTGGGCCTGGACCCCGCCGTCGTCGACCTGCTGCGCGGCACGGACGAGGTGCACGACGCCGTGCTCGTCTCCGGGGACACGGTGCTGGTGCTCAACCGTCGCCGCGTCCTGCACGACGGCCGACCGGCCGGCACGGTGACCACGCTGCGCGACCGCACGGAACTGCTGGCGCTGCAGAGCGAGCTGCACGCGCGCGAGAGCGTCACCGAGACGCTGCGGGCGCAGACGCACGAGTTCAGCAACCAGCTGCACACCGTGTCGGGGCTCATCGAGCTGGGCGAGTACGACGAGGTGGGCCGCTTCGTCGACCGGATCACGCGCCGCCGGGCCGACCTGAGCGACGTCGTCACGACGCGCGTCGCGGACCCGGCGGTCGCCGCGCTGCTCATCGCCAAGGCGACCCTCGCCGACGAGCGGCACGTCGAGCTGCTCGTCGACCCGGGCAGCGCGCTGCCGCGCCTGGACCCCGACCTGTCCGCCGACGTCGGCACCGTGCTCGGCAATCTGGTGGACAACGCCGTCGACGCCGCGGCGTGGGCCGCGGGCCCCGACGCACGGGGCGTCGCCGGGACGGCGATGGTCCGCGTGCGGCTGGCGGTGGACGGCCCCGCGCACGACGTCGTGGTCGAGGTCGCGGACAGCGGCCCCGGGGTGCCGCCCGAGCAGGCCGACGCGATCTTCGAGCGCGGGTGGAGCACCAAGCCGCACGGCGCGACCGGCCGCGGCGTGGGGCTCGCACTGGTGCACGTGCTGGCGCAGCGCCGCGGCGGTCGGGTGACGGTGCACAATGGCGACGCCCGCGCCGGGGAGGGCGGCGCCGTCTTCATCGCGCGGCTGCCGCAGGCCGTGGCGGGCGCGGGGTCCGCCGCCGGCGGACCGACCGACGAACCGACCGGCGAGGGGGTGCAGCAGGCGTGAGCCTCGACGTGCTGGTCGTGGAGGACGACTTCATGGTCGCGTCCATCCACCGCCGCTTCGTGGAGCGGGTGCCGGGCTTCCGCGTGGTCGGCGAGGCGCACTCGGGCGCCGACGCGCTCGCGGCCGTCGAGGCGCTGCGGCCCGACCTCGTGCTGCTCGACGTGCACCTGCCCGACATGAGCGGCATCGAGGTGCTGCGGCGCCTGCGCGCGGCCGGCCACGACCTCGGCGTCGTCGTCATCACCGCGGCCCGCGAGGCCGACACCGTGCGCGCGGCCGCGGCCGGCGGGGCCGCGCACTACCTGGTCAAGCCGTTCGCGTCCGAGGACCTCACGGCACGGCTCGAGGAGTTCCGCCGCTCCCGCGCGGCGCTCGAGGGCCTGGGCGACGCCGACGACGCCGACGGCGTCGACCGGGCGGACCTTCAGGCCGGCATCGACGCCGTCTTCGCCCGCACGCCGCAGGCCGCGCCGCGCGCGCCGCTGCCCAAGGGGCTGAGCCAGGAGACCGCGGACGCCGTGCTGGCGGCGCTCGCCGGCGGCGCCGAGCACAGCGCCGCCGAGTGCGCCGACGCCGTCGGTGTCAGCCGGGTGAGCGCGCGCCGGTACCTGGAGCACTTCGCGACGACGGGGCGCGCCGCGGTGCGCCTCAACTACGGCACCGCGGGGCGCCCCGAGCGCCGCTACCGGCTGCGCTGAGCCGGTAGCGGCGCCGCCGGGCGATCAGGCGTCCGCGCTCGGCCCGTACACGAACACCTCCGTCATGCCGCCCTCGAGGACGTCGACGCGGGCGCACGAGGCGCCGTCGTCGACCACCTCGGTCATCGGCACCTCGAACTCCTCGTCCGCGTACACCTCGTCGGCGACGGCACGGGCCTCGTCGAGCGAGAGGCACTCGTCCACGATCTGCATCCGCAAGGCGTCGATCGTCGGGTCGCCGTCAGGACCGAAGAGCTGCTCGAACGGGTCGTCGGACGCGGAGACGACGACCTGCCTGTCCCCGACGGACACCTCGCTGTAGGAGCACGACGGACCGTCTCCGGATGCCGTGTCCGGCGTGTCGGACCCCGCCGTGACCACGGTCCAGTCCTGCAGGCCGAGCCGGTCGATCTCGTCCTGCGCCCAGGCGACGGTCTCGGGGACCGGGCGGCACCCGAGCCAGCCGCCGTCGACCACGTCGGCGACGCTCCGCTGCAGCTCGACGACGCCGGACTCGACCGCCTGCGTACCCTCCAGCCGCTGCACGCCCTCGGGCACCTGGTCGGCGGGGGCCACAATCGTCTGGCCGTCCCACGCGAAGGCGACGGGGTCCTCGATCGGGGGCAGCCCTTCGTCGGCGAGCAGGGTGGTGCAGTCGGTGTACGGGTCGCCGGTGATCCAGGAGCCGGCGGCGTCGATATTCAGCCCCTCCGCCGTGTCCTCGTTCCAGGCGTGCACGCAGGTGACGCCCTCGCCGCTGGAGCCCTGGAACATCTGGATCGCCGCGTACGCCACGCCGCCTCCGGTGAGGACGGCGGCCAGGCCGATCGCCACCGAGCCGCGGCGTCCGAGGCGGCGTCGCCGGCGGACCGGGGCGCCGGCGGCGGGGAGGGTCGGCGCGGTCGCGCCGCGGGTGCTGGTCATGGTGATCTCCTCGCGCAGGGCGGCGAACGCCGCGCCGTCGACGGAGTCGAGGTCCGCCCGGCGGGCGGGGTCCGCGGCGCTCAGCCGCTTCATCAGGTCGCTCATCACGCCTCCTCGGTTCCGGGGCGGGCAGGTGCCCACCCGCTGATCACCTGTCCGGTCGGGTCGACCCGTTGCACCCGAGGGACGTCGTCCGCCGCGGCGAGGGCGGCCAGCTGGTCGGCGAGCCGCTTCCGCGCGCGGTGCAGCCGGACGCGGACCGTGGCCCGCGAGACGCCGAGCACCAGCGCGATCTCGTCCCGCGCCAGCTGCTCCCACGCGACCAGCCGCAGCAGCTCCTGGTCGTCGTCGCCGAGGCGCGCGAGCGCCTGCTCGATGTCGCTGGTGCCGTCGTCGGGTGGTGGCACGGTCTCGACGACCTCGGCCCGCAGGCGGTCCGCGAGGGCCAGGCGGCGCCGGGTCCCGCGGTGGAAGTTCGCGAGGACGCGGCGCGCGACGCCGAACATCCAGGGCCGCGCGTCGGCGCCCTCCGGCACGTCCTCGATGCGCCGCCAGGCGACGAGGTACGCCTCGGCGACGACGTCGGCGGCGTCGGCCGGGTCGGCCACGCGCCGCACCGCGTAGGCGAGCAGCGGGCGGTGCGTGCTCTCGAAGAGCGTGGTGAAGCGCGCCTCGTGGTCGGGCGGTTCGGGGACTGGCATCGGTGGCCCTTCGACAGGGAGACGGTGACGACAGTGCCATGTCCGGCTCCGGTCGGAGCGTTGCAGGCCGTCGTGGGGCTGCTCGCGGCGCCGCGGGTTCGGTCGCGGCTGCGCGCGCGGAGCGGGCGGTCCCGGCGATGGCGCAGGCTAGGAGCATGCGCCTCCTGCTGCTGCGACACGGACAGACGCCCTCCAACGTGGCGGGCCTGCTCGACACCGGTGCCCCCGGGCCGCGGCTGACGCCGCTCGGCGAGAGCCAGGCCGCGGCCGTGCCGGTGGCGCTGGAGGGGCGACGCATCGACGCCCTCGCGGTCTCGTCCCTGCGGCGGACCGCGCTCACCGCGCGGCCGCTGGCCGACGACCGCGCCCTGCGCCCCGCCGTCCTCGACGGGCTCCGCGAGATCGAGGCCGGCGCCCTCGAGATGTCCGCCGACCTCGCCGACCACCACACCTACCTGGAGACCGTGTTCGCCTGGTCCCGCGGCGACCTGTCGCGCCGCATGCCCGGCGGACACGACGGCGACGCGTTCCTCGCCCGGTTCGACGACGCCGTCGCGGCGCTCGCCGCCCGCGACCACGGCGTCGTCCTCGCCGTCTCCCACGGCGCGGCGATCCGCTCGTGGGCGAGCGCCCGCGTCCAGGGGCTCGACGTCGACGAGGTCGAGCACACCCCGCTCGCCAACACCGGCCTCATCGAGGTCGAGGGCGACCCCGCGTCGGGATGGCGCCTGGTCGGGTGGACCCGCGAGCCCGTCGGTGGCGAGCGGCTCGACGCCGTCGTCGCGAACGACCCCACCGGGGAGCCCGTCGACGACTGATCCGGGGCCGGTGCGAGGATGCCCCGATGACGGTCGGTGCGGAGCTGTGGGACGTCCTCGACGAGCAGGGCGAACCGACGGGCGAGGTCGTCCGCCGAGGGGCACCCGGGTGGCCCTCGGGGCGGTTCCACCTGGTGGTGGCCACGTGCGTCGTGCGGGCTGACGGGCGCGTCCTGCTGACCCAGCGCGCGGCGACCAAGGAGTTCCCGCTGGCGTGGGAGCTCCCCGGCGGCAGCGCGCTCGCGGGCGAGCCGAGCCCGCGGGCCGCGGCGCGCGAGCTGCGCGAGGAGACCGGGCTGGAGGTGGCGCTCGCCGACCTCGGGCTCGCCGGTCGCTTCACCGAGGCGTCCGCGTTCGTGGACCTGTACGTCGCGGCCGTGCGAGATCCCGGGGGACCGGAGCTGCGCCTCGACCCGGGCGAGGTCCACGCCGCCGAGTGGGTCACCCTCGGGACCGTCGAGGCGCGCCTGGCCGCCGGGCGGCTCGCCGAGCCGTGGACGGCGCGGCTCGGCGCGCTCTGGCCGGAGGTCCGCCGTCGCGCCTGTGCCAGCATGCGTCCATGACGACGGTGACGCTCCGCGCGATGACGCCCACGGAGTTCGAGGAGTGGCAGGCCACGCTGGCCGAGGACTACGCGGCCGAGAAGGTCGCCGCGGGGGCGTGGCCGCGCGAGGGGGCGGTGCAGCGGGCGCGGGACGAGAACGCGCGCCTCCTGCCCCGGGGCGCGGGCACGGAGCGGATGCTGTTCCTGCGCGGCGTCGACGCCGAGGGCGAGCCGGTCGGCCGCGCCTGGGTGGCGCTGGACCACCCGCGGGGCGCGCCCGGGGTCGCGTTCCTGTACGACATCGAGGTCGTCGAGGAGCGCCGTGGCCGCGGCCTCGGGCGCGCGCTCCTCGCGGCGGTGGAGGGCTCCGCCCGGGCTGCGGGCGCCACCGCGCTGGAGCTGAACGTCTTCGGGCACAACGCCGCGGCGGTCTCCCTGTACGGGTCGTCCGGGTACGACGTGGTCACGCAGCAGATGCGCAAGACCTTCTGAGGAGGTCGCCCCCGGGGGCGCGCGGTCGTCAGCGGGGGAGCGGCCCGCTGTAGGCGACGCGGGCCTCCTCGACGGCGGGCAGGTGCTGGTCGGTCCAGTCGGCCAGGGCGGCGAAGACCGGGGACAGGCTCCGCCCGAGGTCGGTGATCTCGTACTCGACGCGCGGCGGCACCTCGGCGTGATAGTGCCGCAGCACCAGGCCGTCGCGCTCGAGCTGTCGGAGGCGCTCGGTGAGGACCTTGGGCGTGATGCCGCCCAGCGCCCGCTCGAGCTGGCCGAACCGCACCCGACCCGACCGGTGGAGCGTCCACAGGATCGGGGTCGTCCAGCGGCTGAAGAGCAGGTCGACGGCGGGGCTGATCCGGCACGCGGCGACCGGGTCGGCGGCGGTCGGGTCGGTGAGGGTCATACCGCTCCAATACTTTCCAGGGGGAACCTGCTCGGCGGGCGTTCCTAGTCTCCTCGTGTCGCCGCCGGAAGGGCGGGACCCGGGGCCGTCGGCGCCGGACATGCCTCGTCGAGGAGCGTTCCCCATGATCGTCGTCACCGGTGCCACAGGAAACGTCGGCCGCCCGCTCGTGGAGTCCCTCGCGGGCGCCGGCCACGCCGTGACGGCCGTGTCCCGCGGAGTGTCCTCTCCCGTGCCTGCGCGGCGCGGGGTGACGCCCGTGACCGCGGACCTGGCCGTGGCCGGCTCCCTGACGCCCGCGCTGCAGGGCGCGAAGGCCCTGTTCCTCCTGGTCTCCGGGGCGGGCGCGCACGTCGACGGCGCCGCCGTGCTGGAGGGTGCCGCCCGCGCCGGCGTGGGCCGCGTCGTCCTGCTGTCGTCGCAGGCCGCCGGCACCCGGCCCGGCTCCGTCTCGCACGCGCCGCTCGCCGCGCTGGAGGAGGACGTGCGGTCGTCCGGCATGGACTGGACGATCCTCCGGCCCGGCGGCTTCACGACGAACGCGTTCGCCTGGGCGCCCTCGATCCGTGCCCGGCGCACCGTGTTCGCGCCCTACCCCGATGTCGCGCTGCCGGCCGTGGCCCCGCTCGACATCGCCGAGACGGCCGCGGCCGCGCTGACGGGCGACGACCACGCCGGCCGGACCTACACGCTCACCGGCCCGGAGCCGACCAGCCCGCGGCGCCGGGTCGAGATCCTCGGCGCCGCGCTCGGTGAGCGCCTGGAGCTCGTCGAGCTCGAGCACGACCAGGCGCGGGAACAGCTGCTCCAGGTCATGCCCGAGCCGGTGGCCGACGGCACGCTCGACATCCTCGGCCGCCCGACGCCCGAGGAACGCCGGGTCAGCCCGGACGTCGACGACGTGCTGGGACGGCCCGCCTCCTCGTTCGCCGACTGGGCCGCCCGGAACGTCGAGGCCTTTCGCCGCTGACACCGGCGACGTGACGGGGGCCTCTCCGGGAGCAGCACCCGTCCGCGGTGCTGTCGGGGGACACTGGAGGACAGCAATGTCTGCGAGATGAGGAGTCCTAGGTGCCCCAGGGAACTGTCCGATGGTTCGACGCCGACCGAGGGTTCGGCTTCATCGACCTCGGGAACGAGGCCGAGGACCTGTTCGTGCACGCGTCCGAGATCGTCGGCGACGACGGGCCGAAGCTGCTCCGCGAGGGGCAGGTCGTCGAGTTCGAGGTGGGCGAGGGCGACCGTGGCCCGCAGGCGCGCCGCGTCCGGGTCACGGGCGACGTGGCCGACGACGCGACCGTGGGCGTGCTCGGCACGGTCGCCTGGTACGAGCCGGCCAAGGGATACGGCTTCGTCACCCCCGACGACGGTCGCGGCGAGATCTTCGTGCACAGCTCGGCCATCGTCACCGGCGGTGTGATCGCGGAGGGGCAGCGGGTCGCGTTCCTCGTCGTCGACGGGGAGAAGGGGCCGCAGGCGGACCACCTGCTCCCGCTCGGGGCGCAGGCCGCACCGCAGGCGACCGACGGCGCGGACGGCACGGTGTCCTGGTTCGACGACGTCAAGGGCTTCGGGTTCATCGCCCCCGACGGGGGCGGCGAGGACGTCTTCGTCCACGTCAAGGCGCTCGGCGGCGGGCTGACCGAGCTCTCCGAGGGGGCGCGCGTGACGTACGACGTCGTCGCCGGCGACAAGGGGCCGAACGCCCGCCACGTGCAGCTCGTGCGCGGCTCCGGGGGCGCGCGTCCGGCCGCGGACCGCGGCCGGCCGGGCCGTCCCGCGGCATCCGGCGGGCCCGTGCGCGGAGGCGAGGGCACCGTCGCGCGCTACGACGCGGACCGCGGTTTCGGCTTCATCACGCCCGACGCCGGGGGTGCGGACCTGTTCGTGCACGTGTCGGTCGTGCGGGGCGTCGAGTTCCTGGAGGAGGGCGACCGGGTCCGGTTCAAGGTGCGTCAGAGCGACCGGGGCCCGCAGGCCGACGGCGTCGAGCTGGTGTGAGAGCGGCCGTTCGCTCACAGCGAACGGCCGGTCCTGCCTGGGGGAATACCCGCGCGGCGAGCAAGGTTGAGCCAAGCAGACTCAACTTTGGCGCCCGCGGTTTGCGAGGCGGGGACGCCGAGATCTACGTTGAGTGCAGTTGACTCAACCTCGGGCGCAAAGGCGCCCGGACGTCCGCATGGAGGCAGCACACATGGCTCGAGCAGTCGGTATCGACCTGGGCACCACCAACTCGGTGGTCACCGTCCTGGAGGGCGGCGAGCCCACCGTCATCGCGAACGCGGAGGGGTCGCGCACGACGCCGTCCGTCGTCGCGTTCTCCAAGACCGGCGAGGTCCTCGTCGGTGAGGTGGCCAAGCGCCAGGCGGTCACCAACGTCGACCGCACCATCTCGTCGGTCAAGCGCCACATGGGCACCGACTGGTCGGTCGAGATCGACGACAAGAAGTACACCGCGCAGGAGATCTCGGCGCGCGTGCTCGGCAAGCTCAAGCGCGACGCCGAGGAGTACCTGGGCGAGCCCGTCACCGACGCGGTCATCACCGTCCCGGCGTACTTCAACGACGCCGAGCGCCAGGCCACGAAGGACGCCGGCCAGATCGCCGGCCTGAACGTGACCCGCATCGTCAACGAGCCCACCGCGGCCGCGCTCGCGTACGGCCTGGAGAAGGGCAAGGAGGACGAGCTCATCCTCGTCTTCGACCTGGGCGGCGGCACGTTCGACGTCTCGCTCCTCGAGGTCGGCAAGGACGAGGACGACTTCTCCACCATCCAGGTGCGCGCCACCTCCGGCGACAACCGCCTCGGCGGCGACGACTGGGACCAGCGCGTCGTGGACCACCTCATCAAGCAGGTGAAGAACAACGACGGCGTCGACCTGTCCAAGGACAAGATCGCGCTGCAGCGTCTGCGCGAGGCGGCCGAGCAGGCCAAGAAGGAGCTCTCGTCCGCGACGAGCACCAACGTCTCGATGCAGTACCTCTCCATGAGCGAGAACGGGCCGATCCACCTCGACGAGAAGATCACCCGTGCGCAGTTCCAGCAGATGACGCAGGACCTCATCGACCGCACCAAGGCGCCGTTCCACGCGGTCATCCGCGACGCCGGCATCTCCGTGTCCGACATCGACCACGTCGTGCTCGTGGGTGGTTCCACCCGCATGCCGGCGGTGTCCGAGGTCGTCAAGGAGCTCACCGGCGGCAAGGACGCCAACAAGGGCGTCAACCCGGACGAGGTCGTCGCCGTGGGCGCGGCCCTGCAGGCCGGCGTCATCGGCGGCGAGCGCAAGGACGTGCTGCTGATCGACGTCACCCCGCTGTCCCTCGGCATCGAGACCAAGGGCGGCGTGATGACCAAGCTCATCGAGCGCAACACGGCCATCCCGACCAAGCGCAGCGAGATCTTCTCCACGGCGGAGGACAACCAGCCGTCCGTGGCGATCCAGGTCTTCCAGGGCGAGCGCGAGTTCACCCGCGACAACAAGCCGCTGGGCACGTTCGAGCTCACCGGCATCGCCCCGGCGCCCCGCGGCGTCCCGCAGATCGAGGTCACCTTCGACATCGACGCGAACGGCATCGTGCACGTGTCCGCCAAGGACCGCGGCACGGGCACCGAGCAGTCGATGAAGATCACCGGCGGGTCGGCCCTCCCCAAGGAGGACATCGACCGCATGGTGAAGGACGCCGAGGAGCACGCGGCCGAGGACAAGAAGCGTCGCGAGGAGGCCGAGACCCGCAACCAGGCCGAGGCCTTCGCGTACTCGATGGAGAAGCAGATCGCGGACAACCGCGACAAGCTTCCCGCCGAGGTCGTGACCGAGGTCGAGGCGGACATCGCCGGCGTCAAGACCGCCCTGGAGGGCGAGGACGCCGACGCCGTCAAGACCGCGTACGAGAAGCTCGGCGCCTCGTCGCAGAAGATCGGCCAGGCGCTCTACGCCACGGCCGAGCAGGA
This sequence comes from Promicromonospora sp. Marseille-Q5078, assembly GCF_050315395.1. Lineage (NCBI taxonomy): Bacteria > Bacillati > Actinomycetota > Actinomycetes > Micrococcales > Promicromonosporaceae > Promicromonospora > Promicromonospora sp. Marseille-Q5078. The sequence goes on along the minus strand of NZ_JBNPQG010000001.1, from coordinate 4,038,677 downwards.
GCAGGCCGCGGGCGAGCCCGAGGCCGCCGCCGACGACGCCGCCTCGGCGGCGGGCAGCACGTCCGCCTCCGACGAGGACGTGGTCGACGCCGAGATCGTCGACGACGAGGACGACAAGAAGTGACGGACCAGAACCCGCAGGGGACCCCCGAGCCTGACGAGGGCTCGGGGGAGACCCCGTTCCAGTTCACCGACAAGCGCAAGGTCGACCCGGAGTCGGGCGAGGCGCGCGCCGCCGAGCCCGCCCCCGAGCCCGGCTCCGAGGCGGGGGAGGGCGACCCGCTCGCGGCGCTCGACTTCGAGCCCGAGGGCGAGGCCGCCGAGAGCGCCGAGGTGCTCAAGGCCAAGGCCGAGGCGGCGGATCACCTGGACGCGCTGCAGCGCGAGCGGGCGTCGTTCACCAACTACCGCAACCGGTCGATCCGCGACCAGGAGGCGGCGCGGGTGCAGGGCACGCAGGACGTGCTCACTGCGCTGCTGCCCGTGCTCGACGACATCGAGCGCGCCAAGCAGCACGCCGAGCTGAGCGGGCCCATGGCGGCCATCGCGGAGAAGCTCGACGCGTCGCTGGCGCGGTTCGGGGTCGAGCGGTTCGGCCAGGTCGGGGAGGAGTTCGACCCGACGGTGCACGAGGCCCTCATGCATCAGGCCGACGCCGACGCGACCGCCACCACCGTCACGCTGGTGGTGGACCCCGGCTACCGCATCGGCGACAAGGTGGTCCGCGCCGCCCGCGTCGGGGTCGTCGGGCCCGAGTAGCACCGCGACCGCCGGTTGAGCCTGTCGAAACCCGCCCCAGGGTTTCGACAGGCTCAACCAGCACTCGAACGGCGAGGATGATGAGATCACGAGCATGACCAGGAAGGGGGCGTCGTGACAGGTCAGGACTGGATGGAGAAGGACTTCTACTCCGCGCTGGGCGTCCCCAAGGACGCGGACGACGCGGCCGTCAAGAAGGCGTACCGCAAGCTGGCGCGCAGGTACCACCCGGACCAGAACCCGGGCGACGAGGCCGCCGAGGCGAAGTTCAAGGAGATCGGCGAGGCGTACGCGGTGCTCTCGGACGCCGAGCAGCGCCGGCAGTACGACGCCGTGCGGGCCATGGCCGGCGGCGGCGCCCGCTTCGCGGCGGGGCCGGGCGGCGGCGGGACCAACGGTTTCGAGGACGTCTTCGGCTCGATGTTCGGCGGTGCCGGCGGCCCGAACGTGCGCTACCAGCAGTACCCCCAGGGCGGCGCCGCGGGCGGCGGTGGGTTCGAGGACATCCTCAGCTCGATGCTCGGCGGCCAGGGCGGCTTCCGCAGCACCGGCGGCGGCCGGCGCGCCGGCTTCACCACGCCACAGCGTGGCCCGGACGTCGCGGCGGAGACCACGCTGCCGTTCCGCACGGCCGTGGAAGGCGCCACCGTGGAGTTCACGGTGGACGGCCGCAAGGTCAAGACCAAGATCCCCGCCGGGGTGAACGACGGGCGCAGGCTCCGCATCCCCGGCAAGGGCCGCCCTGGCACGGGCGGCGGTGACGCCGGCGACCTGGTGGTCACCGTGCACGTGTCTCCGCACCCGGTGTTCACGCTCGACGGCGCCCACCTGCGCATGACCGTGCCCGTCACCTTCGCGGAGGCCGCGCTCGGCACGACGCTCGAGGTGCCGACGCTCGACGGGCAGACCGTGCGGCTCAAGGTCCCGGCGGGCACGCCGTCGGGCCGCGTGCTGCGCGTCAAGGGCCGCGGGGTGAAGACCGCGAAGGCGCAGGGCGACCTGCTCGTCACGGTGCAGGTGACCGTGCCGCAGAAGCTCGGCAAGAAGGCGAAGGAGGCGCTCGAGGCGTTCGCCGCCGAGAGCGACCACGAGGACGTGCGGGCAGGGCTGGCGCAGCGCGCCGCGGAGTGAGGCCCCCGACGACGTCCACCGCGCGAGGGAGGTAGCGATGGTCACCGAGGACGCCCCGGTGCTGACCGTGTCGCAGGCGGCCGGGCTCGCCGGGATGCACCCGCAGACCCTGCGCCAGTACGACCGGCTCGGCCTGGTGACGCCCCGGCGCACCGCCGGCCGTGGCCGGCGCTACTCCCAGCGCGACGTGTCGCGCCTGCTGGAGATCCAGCGCCTCGCGCAGGTGGAGGGCATCAACCTCGCCGGGATCCGGCGCATCCTCGACCTGCAGGAACACGTGGCGCAGCTCGAAGGTCGCCTCGCCGCCCTCGCGATGCAGCCGGGGGGCCGGGTGTTCGCCGCCGGGTCCTCGGGCGACGTCGTCGTCGTGCGGCGCGGGCAGCGCGTGCGTCGCGCCGAGCGGGCGGAGCTGGAGGCCGAGGAGGGGGCGCTGGTGCTCTGGCGCCCCCTGCCCCGCCGCGGCTGACCGTCTTACGCAACGCAATTCTTCTTTAATTCACGAAGCAATGGGTAAGGCTTTCCTTAGTGAATTCGATGTCGAATTCACTGTGCATATTCGCGCGAGAGGAATATCCTGGCCGAAGGCGGCGAGAGCCGACGACGAGCGGCGAGGAGGGCACGATGAGCACTCTGATGGAGATGCCCGAGGTGACCGAGTGCACGGTCGAGGGCTGCGGCTACAACCACGAGCACGGCTGCCACGCCGGCGCGGTGACCATCGCCGGGCACCGTGGCGACGCGTCGTGCGCCACGTTCATCCCGCTGAGCACCAAGGGTGGCCTGGAGAAGGTCGTCGCCCACGTGGGCGCGTGCCAGCGCGGCGACTGCGTCCACAACCACGACCTGGAGTGCGCGGCGGGCGCCATCCGCGTCGGGCCCGGCCCCGACGACGCGGGCCACGCCGACTGCCTCACGTACGCCCAGCACTGACGGAACCTCAGCGACTGACGGAAACTCAGTGATCGAGCCCGTCGAGACCTCGTCTCGGCGGGCTCGAGCCGTGTCGTCGGCCCGGATCAGCGGGCCAGCTGCCCCAGCAGCTCGGTGGCGGCGGCGTGCGACGACGGCAGACGCTCCACCCACACCCGGGTGGGGCGCCGCAGCGAGTCCCCGAGGCCCATGAGGGCGGCGTTGCGCTCCACGACGCTGCGCGTCGCCTTCGCCAGGTCGGGCACGCCGGTGTCGCGGCGCGCCAGCACGGTGAAGACGCCGTCGGTCAGCGCGGCCATCGGGTGCCCCTCGCCGAACACCTGCTCGAGCGCCCGCCCGACCGTCGCAGAACGCGCCGCGCGGTCCCAGGGCGCCAGCCCGTCGACCGCGACGTCGACGACGAGGATGCAGTACGTGTTCGGGACGTCGTCCTCCCGCCCCACGGCGGCGCCGTAGGTCTCCCGCAGCCGCTCGACGAGGTACTCGCGCGTCGGGAGCCCCGTGGCGGGGTCGCGGACCGCGCCCGGCGCGGGCTCGGCGTCCCGGCCCCGCACCCAGCCGACGGCGACGGCGCGGATGGCGTCCGGGTCCGCCGGGCGCTGGGTGGCGCGGTACAGGCACTCGACGTCGTCGAGCGCCTCGCCCAGGCCGACGCCGGCACGGCCGCGCGCGGCCCCGAGGCGGTGGGCGGCGGCGTGGGGGGAGCGGCCGTCGTCGAAGGCCTCGACCAGTGCGTCGACCGCAGGGTGGTACCAGTCGTCGGGGCGCAGCCAGACCTCGGCGAGGCTGGTGGCGCGCCAGCGGTCGAGCACGTCCGAGCCTTGCTCAGGCGCGTCCGCGGGCCCGCTCATGGACCGGTTCATGATGAAGAGACACCCATGGCAAGCAATCATGACGCAGTTGTGGGCCTTTTTCATCGGGTACGTCGTCCGGGCAAGCAATCTCCGCTGCTCGGAGCACGGAATCCTGCGCCAATCCTGCGGCTTTCCTGAGGAAGTTCACCCTCCGACCAGAGGGTGAACGCACGTAAAGTACGGGGGGCCGCGTGATCTGTCACGCGGAGTCGCCAGAGCGAGGTCGGCCATGACGGACGTCTACGTGGGATCGGACGACTCGGCACGCAGTGATGCCGAGCTGATCCTTGACGTGCGCGGCGGAGACCTCGAGGCGTTCGGTGCGCTGTACGTGCGGCACGTGCCGGCGGCACGGGCCGTGGCCAGGCAGTACGTCCGCTCCGGGGCCGACGCGGACGACCTCGTGTCCGAGGCGTTCCACCGCGTGCTCTCCGTCCTGCAGCACGGCGGCGGACCCGACGCGACGTTCCGTGCCTACCTGCTGACGGTCGTGCGGCGGCTCGCGGCCGACCTCGCGCGCGGGGTGCGCCGCACCCGGCCCACCGCCGACGACGGCACCTTCGAGGCCGCGCTCGGCGTCGTGGACTCCACCGACGCCTCGACCTTCGAGGGCTTCGAGCACTCCGTGGTGAAGAACGCCTACCAGGCGCTGCCGGAGCGCTGGCAGGCGGTGCTCTGGTACACGGAGATCGAGGGCCGCGCGCCGGCGGAGGTGGCGCCGATCCTCGGGCTGACGCCCAACGGCGTCTCCGCCCTCGCCTACCGCGCCCGCGAGGGACTGCGGGTCGGCTACCTGCAGGAGCACCTGACGCACGCGCCCTCGGACGGGTGCCGCGCGGTGAACCCCCTCCTCGGCGCGTACGTGCGCGGGGGCCTCGCCCGGCGCGAGGTCGCCCGGGTCGACACGCACCTCGAGACCTGCGCCGAGTGCCGTGCTCTCGTGCTGGAGCTGGGGGACATCGCGCACGGCATGCGGTCCGTCGTCGCCCCGCTGATCGTGGGCCTCGCCGGGATGGCCGTGCTGGGCGCCCTGCCGATCGGCGGCTCGATCGGCGGTGCGCTCGTGGGCGCCGGGAGCGCCGTCGGAGGCGTGGGCGGTGCGGTCGGCGGGGGCGCCACGTCGGTCGGCACGTCGGTAGGCACGGTGGTCGGCAGCGCCACGGGCACGACGGTCGGCGCGGCGGGCACCGGGGGTGCGGCGGGCATCACCAACGGCGCTGCCGCGGCGAAGAGCGCCGCCGGCGGCACGGCCTCCGTGGCCGGGGCCGCCTCCGCCGGGGCCGCGACTGCCGGGGTCGCCACCGGGTCCGCCGCCACGGCGGCCACGGCGGCCGCCACGGCGGGCGCGACCGCTGCTACCGCGGCCACCGCAGGCACGGCGGTGGCCGCGGGGGCCGTCGTGGGCACCGCGGGCGTGGCGGCCGCGGCGAGCGCGGTCGCCGTCGCCACCGTGGGCGTCGTGACGGTGCTGAACGCCCTCAGCGCCAGCCATGAGCCGCCCGCCGCCGCCCCGCCCACCGCCGTGACGATCCCCGGCGACCAGTGGATGGTGCCGCTGGAGCCGCTGGACGACGCCAGCGTCGGGACCGGCGACGACGAGGGTCAGAACGACGGTGACGACGCCCCGCTCGATCCGGCGACCGACGCGACGGACCCCGCCAACGTGCTCGTGGTCAGCCCGTTCGCCGCGCAGGCGGACCTCGTCGTGTCGACGTCGGCCGACGCGCTCGAGCCGCGCGCGGTGCAGCCGCTCGTCCTCACCGTCAGCAACACGGGGTCGGCCACCGCCACGGAGGCCGTCGTCGAGGTGGCGCTGCCGGACGGCCTCGACCTGGCGCTCCCCGACGGCCCCTCCGGCGCCTCGATCGGCGCCACCTTCGACGGCGACGCGCTGTCCTGCACCCCGGCCGACGACGGCGCCCGCACCGCACGCTGCGTGCTCGGCACGATCGAGCCGGGCGGGTCCCGCACCGGCTCGGTGCCCGTGCGCGCGAACGCCGGCGGCAGCTACCCGGTCGGCGCGTCCGTCTGGGCCGACGGGCTCCAGCCCGAGGTCCTCACCCTGCCGGCCACGACCGTGCTGCACTACGGCGCGGAGCTCACGGCGGCCGCCGGCGAGGTCGTCGCCCTCTCGAACCCCGGCGCCGCGTGGGTGCCCGTGACGGTACGGAACACCGGCGACCAGGCCGCCACCGCCTGGTCGGTGCTTCTGACCGTCCCGGCCGGGCTCCGGCCCGTCGGGTCCGACGGGGACCTCACGTGCCTGCCCGGCGACGCGACGAGCGACGGGGGTGTCGTCTGGACGTGTGTCGCCACCGCGGACGCCGCCCCGCTGGCACCGGGGGAGCAGCGCTCGGTGCGGCTGCGGGTGGTCGCCGACGGCGCTGCCACGCCGGGCACCGTGTCCGTCTCGGCCAGCCCGCAGCTGCCCGGGTCCACGCACGCGCTCCCCGGCAGCGCCGCCGTCGCCGTCGCGCAGCCCTGGGCCGGCGCCGGCTCCGGCGCGCGGTCGGTCCAGGCCCGCTGCGCCACGGTCGGCGGGGTCTCCTCGGCGTCCGCCGTCGTCGAGGGCACGTACGTCAACCTCACGGACCAGACTCTCGCCCTGCGGCTCGACGCCGCCGGGAGCACCGCGACGACGGCGCAGCAGGTCCCGCCCGGGGAGTCCGTGACCGTGCAGGTGCCGGACGGCCTCCGGGTCCCGGCGGGCGGTGCCGTGTGGACGGTCGCGACGACGCTGGCCGGCGAGACCTATCGCACCAGCGTTCCGGCCGGGCCGCACGAGTCGGCCGAGTGCTACGCCCCGCGCTGGGACGTGGACACCTCCGCCACGACGACGAACGTCGACGGCCTCGTGCAGGTGCGCGGCACGCTGACGAACACCGGCGCCGAGCCGGTCCGCGCGGGGATGACCGCCGCCGGCATCAGCTCGGAGGAGAAGCGGCTCGCGGTGGGCGAGACGGCGACGTTCGTCGTGCAGACCGACCGCACGTCGGTCGCCGCCGGCGCCGCGTCGTTCCAGCTGCACCGCTGGGTGACCGACTCCGACGGCGACGAGCCGGCCCAGGCCGCGTCGCCCTCGGTCGCGCCGACCGCCCGGTACGCCGCCGCCTCGATCGCGCCGGCCGTGGCCGAGCGGGCGACGCTCACCGCGGACGAGTGCCGGTTCGACGTCTCGGCCGACACGTCACGGCGTACCGTGCGGATCTCGGTCGACAACTCCGGTTCCACGCTCCCGGTCCGGTTCGCCGTGGCGAACGCCTCCGCGGACGGGCGCGCGGTGGTGGTCGACGGCGGCGCGGCCGGCGTGCTCGAGGTGTCGGTCCCGTGGGACACCCGGACGCTGACCGTGACGGCGGACGGCCGCCGGCTCGGCGCGGTGGACGTGCCGGCGTTCGACGGGTGCGCCACCGCGGCGTGGCCGTCGGACACCGTCGACGTGAGCGTCGCGACGCGGTGCGTGGACGACCGGGCGCAGGCGGTCGTGAACGTCCGCAACCGCGGGTCGGTCGCGTGGGACGCGGGGCTGACGGACGCTGAGGCCAGGTCCGTCGCGGCCGGGTCCGGCACCACGCTCGTCGAGGACCTCGGCGGGCTGCAGGCGGACCGCGGCACCGTGCGGGTGCGCCTCAGCCGGCCCATCGAGGACCGCAACCCGTCGGTGGAGCGCACGTTCGACCACGACGCGGTGTCGTGCGTCGTCGTCGCCCCGCAGGCGGGGCTGGAGCCGGGCGACGTGCAGGTGGAGAAGCAGCGGTGGCGGTCGACGTCCACCCGGTCGGTGACGGTCGTGCTCGACAACACCGGGTCGTCGGTGCCGCAGGACTTCAGCGTGCGCGGCCCGCACGGGGTGTCGGTCGACGTCACCGTGCCCGCGCGCGAGAGCGTCCGCGCGGACGGCGGCACGGTCGTCGGGCGGCACGGGGCCACGTACACGGTGCGCGCGGGCGACTGGAGCACGGAGCTCGTCGTCGACCGCTTCACCGGCGTCGAGTGGTGCGCGGACCCGGCCCGCCGCGGCGGCGGGTACGAGGTCGGGGACGTGGCGTCGTGGCGCGGCGGGAACTACCGCTACACGGGCGCGCCAGCATGGACCGCAGGGGCCGTCGCACCGGTGATCGTCACGGACCAGGGACGCTGGTCGGGCGAGCGTGGGCCGCGCCGCTGGGAGCGGGTCGGCGACTGCGAGTACCTCTGAGCCGAGCGCTCCCCGGAGCGGGCCGCGGGCTCAGACGATGCCGTACAGGCGGTCGCCCGCGTCGCCGAGGCCGGGCACGATGTACTTCTGCTCGTTGAGCCGCTCGTCGACGGCCGCCACGACGATCTGCACGTCGACCCGGGAGCCGATCGCGTCCTCCAGGACCTTGAGGCCCTCGGGCGTGGCCAGCAGGCACACGGCGGTGACGTCGCGGGCGCCGCGCTCCAGCACGTAGTCGATCGCCGCGACCAGGGTGCCGCCGGTGGCGAGCATCGGGTCGAGCAGGAAGACCTGGCGGTCGGTGAGGTCCTCGGGCAGGCGGTTGGCGTACGTGACGGCCTCGAACGTCGTCTCGTCGCGCTGCAGGCCGAGGAAGCCGACCTCCGCCGTCGGGATCATGCGGGTCATGCCCTCGAGCATCCCGAGCCCGGCGCGCAGGATGGGGATGACGATCGGGCTCGGGTCGCTCAGCCGTACGCCCGTGGTCGTGGTGACCGGGGTGCGGATCTCCTTCGGCTCGGTGCGCACGTGCCGCGTCGCCTCGTAGGCGAGAAGGGTCACGAGCTCGTCGACGAGGAGGCGGAACGTCGCCGACGGAGTCTTCTCGTCACGGAGGACGGTGAGCTTGTGGTCCACCAGCGGGTGGTCGGCGACGTGCAGGCGCATGGGCCCACCGTACCCGGGGCCCGACGGCGCAGAGGGCCCGGCGGCTAGCCTGGCGGGGTGACGTCGGACTCCGCACCCCAGGGCCTCGCCCTGCCATGGTCGGACGGGGAGTTCCCGCCGCACACCGTCAGCCAGCGCCGGGCGGTGTGGGACGCGCTCATGGGGATGGCCCTGCACGAGGCGTCGCACGCGCTGGCCAGCGACGACGTCCCCGTGGGCGCTCTCGTCCTCGACGCCGACGGGCGGCTGGTCGGGACGGGGCGCAACCGCCGCGAGGAGACCGGCGACCCGACCGCGCACGCGGAGGTCCTCGCGCTGCGGCAGGCGGCCATGACGCGCGGCGAGTGGCGGCTCGAGGGCTGCACGCTGGTCGTCACGCTCGAGCCGTGCGTCATGTGCGCCGGCGCACTCGTCGCGGCGCGGGTGCGCCGCCTCGTGCTCGGCGCCTGGGACCCGAAGGCGGGCGCCACCGGCTCCGTCTGGGATCTGGTGCGCGACCAGCGCGCCAACCACTCCGTCGAGGTGGTCGGCGGCGTGCGTGAGGACGAGTGCGGGGGAATCCTGCGAGACTTCTTCGAGTCCCGACGCTGACGACGTCGCGCGGGCCGACGAGTCCCCACGACGACGGAGGTCACCAGGGCATGGACGCCACGAGCACGGCCACGGGTACGGGCACGGGCACGACGGACGGCGCGGCGGCGGCGCCCGCGCCGGCGGACTACGCGCGGCACAGCGCGTACTCCGACCCGGGCGGGCACGCGGCGCTCCTGGCCGAGCTTGACCCCGACCCGGCGGGCGTCGGCGCGGCCGCCCGCGCGACGATCGTGCACTACCGGGCGGGGAACCCGAGCCTGACCGACGAGCAGCGGTGCGACCCGGACGCGCGCTGGCTGTCCGCCCTCCTCGACGCCGCCGTCGGGCGCCGGCCCGGGCCGCTCGCGGCCCCGCGCCCCGTCGAGCAGCAGGTCGCCGGGTGCTGCCGCGACCACACCCTGTTCTCCGTGGGCGCGCTGCGCGAGCACGGCGTCCCGGCGCGGTCGCGCATCGGGTTCGCGGGGTACTTCGCGCCGCAGTTCTTCCACGACCACGTCGTCGTCGAGCACTGGGACGCCGCGGCCGCGCGGTGGGTGCGCTGGGACCCCGAGCTCGACGCCGCCGACGGCTGGGACTTCGACGTCCTCGACATGCCGACGGGTCCGGGGTCCCCGTTCCCGACGGCGGCCGAGGTGTGGCGGGCGATCCGGGCCGGCGACGTGGACCCGGGGTCCTACGGCGTGGACCCGGGCGTGCCGCAGCTGTGCGGGAAGGACTTCGTGCGGCGCTACGTGCTGCTCGAGGTGGCGCACCGGCTGCGCGACGAGGTGCTGCTGTGGGACTTCTGGGGCGCCGCCCCCGACCTGCCCGGCCTGCCAGAGCTGGTGGCCGCGACCCCGCCGGGCACCGTCCCGCTGGTCCCGCTCTCGCCGGACGCCGCGGACGCGCTCGCCGACGCGCTCGCGGCGCTGCTCGTCGCCGCGGACGCCGGGGACACCGCCGCCGAGGCGACGCTCGCCGCGCGCTGGGCCGGCGGGCTGGGCCCGCGCCGCCGGGTCGTGACCTACTCGCCGCAGCGCGACGGCCTGGGCCTCACGGACCTGCAGGAGCGCACCACCCGGTGGCTCGGCGGGCCGGGCACGCCGACCGACTGACGCGCCTCGGCGCCCGCGGCTACAGCGCCGCGACCCGGATGCCGAAGACGTCCCGCAGCGCGCGCCGGGCGGCGTGCCAGCCGCTCATGCCGTGCACGCCGGGCCCCGGCGGGGCGGACGCCGAGCACAGGTACACCCCGCCCGTGACGCGGTACGGGTCGGGGCGCAGGGTGGGCCGCGCGAGCATCTGCCACATCGTGGCCGCGCCGGCCGAGATGTCGCCGCCCACGTAGTTCTGGTTGTGCTCCGCCATCCGGGCGGCGGGGATGCTGCGCGCACCCACGACGACGTCGCGGAAGCCCGGCGCGAACCGCTCGACCTGCGCGGTCACGGTCTCCGTGACGTCGACGCCGGATCCCGCCGGCACGTGCGTGTACGCCCACAGGGGGCGCAGCTCGCCGCCGCCGGTCGTGACGCGGCGGGAGGCGTCCACGACCGTCGGGTCGCTGACCAGGCACACGGGGCGCTCGGCGTGGATCCCGGCGGCGACCTCGTTCTCGGCCCGAGCCGTCTCGGCGCGGGTGCCGCCCAGGTGCACGGTGCCCGCGCGACCGACCTCGGGGTCGGCCCAGGGCACGGGGCCCGAGAGCACGTAGTCGACCTTCGCGGCGGCGTTGCCGTACGCGAAGGCCTCGAGTGCGCGGCGCAGCGCGGGCGGCACGGCGGTGCCCAGCACGTCGAGCAGGGTCCGCGGCGTCGTGTCGAACAGGACGACGCGCGCGGCCGGCAGGTCGGCCGGCGTGCGCACCCGGTGGCGCGTGACGACCGTGCCGCCGTGGGCCTCCAGGTCCGCGACGAGCGCCGCCGTGATGGCTCCGGACCCGCCGCGCGGCACCGCCCACCCGCCGTCGAACCCGGGCGGCCGGGCGCCGGGGGTCGCGTGCCCCAGCGCCCCGAGCAGCAGCGACGTGCCCGCTCCGGACAGCGACGGCAGCGCCGTGATCGCGTGCGCGGCGATGCCGGACAGCATGGCGGGCGCCGCCTGCTCGGCGAAGCGGGCGTCCCAGGCGGGCGAGCCCTGCTCCGCGAGCCCGAGGCCGAACCGGGCCGCGGCGAGCGTCGCCCGCACGGGGGCCGCGCCGTCGAGCACGCCGGGCGGCACCGAGCGGCGGTCGCCCATCGCGACGGCGACCACCGCCTCCCACTGCTCGGCGAGCGGGCCGAGCAGCGCGCGCCACGCGGCGCCGTCCGCCCCGAGCCGCTCGGCCGTGCGGCCCAGGTCGCGGTAGGCGACGCCCGCCGGCCCGTCGTCGAGCGGCTGGGCGTACGACACCTCGGGCGTCAGCAGCTCGACGCCGTGCGCGGGCAGGTCGAACGCGCGGAAGAACGGCGACGCCCACGCCATCGGGTGCCCGGCCGAGCACAGGTCGTGCACGACGCCCGCCGGCAGGCCGGCGAACAGGTCGCCGTCCTCGCCCGGGGCGAGGGTGCGCGCCCCGCCGCCGACCGTCGCGTTCGCCTCCAGCACGGTGACGGACAGCCCGGCCCGCGCGAGCGTCACGGCGGCCGCGAGCCCGTTGGGGCCCGAGCCGACCACGATGGCATCGAGCATGTCCGCTCCCGTCCGCTCTCGTCGCCCGGAGGTCTCCCTCGATCCAACCACCGCTCCCGGCACGACGACGCCCGGGGAGCACGAGGGTGCTCGCCCGGGCGGTCGCCGGTGCGGTGGCGCGGCGTGGTCAGCGTCGCAGCGCGACCGACCGGCCGACGTCGGGGCCGGGCTCGGTCAGCAGGGCGGCCACCCGGTCCGCGACGTCGGGCGGGAACGGCGCCGACCGGCCGCCGGCGACGTGCAGCCCGAGGATCTCCTCGGTCGCCCGCAGGCGGCCCTCCACCCACAGCTCGTGCCACAGGTGCAGCGCCTTGCCCGTGGCGCCGACCACGCTCGAGCGCACCTCGAGGTCGGCGCCGGCGGGCACCTCCTGCAGGTACCGGACGTGCGCCTCGACCGTGTACAGCGAGGCGTCGTGCTGCCCGCGGTAGTCGGGGCCGAGGCCCACGTGGTCCATCACCGCGTCGGTGGCGTGCCCGAGGACGAGGACGTAGTACGCCTCGCTGAGGTGGCCGTTGTAGTCGATCCACTCGTCGCGGACCGGCTCGCGCCAGGGCGGGAGGACGGCGGGGGCGGCGCTCACGCGCGGCCCGTGGCCCGCAGCAGGGCGACCACCTGGCGGTCGCGCTCGGCGACGAGGTCGTCCACCGTGCGGCCGTCGGCCTCGTCCTCGCACCCGTCGACGACGGCGTCCCGCAGCTCGGGCGTGAGCTCGGGGGCGTCGAGCCGCGTCCACGGCGAGAGCAGCGACGGCCCGAAGTGGTCCAGCATGTGCGCCATGCCGCCCTGCCCGCCCGCCAGGTGGAACGTGAGCATCGGCCCCTGGAACGGCCACCGGAGCCCGGGGCCGTCCGTGATGGAGCGGTCGATCTGCTCGACGGTCGCCTCGCCGGCGTCCACCATGTGCAGGGCCTCGCGCCACAGCGCCTCCTGCAGGCGGTTGGCGATGAACCCCGGGACCTCGCGGTCCATGGTGATGACCGACTTGCCCGCGGCGGTGAGGAACTCCGAGGCCCAGCGGACGGCGTCGTCGTCGGTGCGCTCGCCGCCGACGACCTCGACCAGCGGCACGAGGTACGGCGGGTTGAACGGGTGCCCGACGACGGTCCGCTCGGGACGGGCGCAGGTGGTCTGCATGTCGGTCATCGGGTAGCCGGACGTGGAGGACGAGATCACCACGTGGTCCGCGGTGGCCGCGTCGATGTCGGCGAGCAGCGCGCGCTTGAGCTCGAGGTCCTCCGGCGCGCTCTCCTGCACGAAGTCGGTGCCCTCGACGGCCTCGGCCAGCGTGGCGCAGAAGGTGAGGTTCGCCCGGTCGGCGCCGTCCGCGAGGCCGAGCTCCGTGAGCGCGGGCCACGCCGCGTCCACGAGGTGGCGCAGCCTGGTCTCGGCGCCGGGAGCGGGGTCCCAGGCGCGGACGTCGTACCCGCGGGCGAGGAAGTAGGCCGCCCAGCCGCCGCCGATGACGCCGGCGCCGACGCAGGTGACGGTGCGGACCTGGTCCGGTGCGGTGCGGACGGGTGCGGTGCGGGCGCTCATCGGGCACCCCCCAGCTGCAGGATCTCGCGGGCGTCGTCCGGGGTGGCGACGGTGGCTCCCATCGCCTCGATGATGGTCCGGGCCCGGGTGACGAGCTGCGCGTTCGTGGCCTTGACCCCCTTGCTCAGGTACAGGTTGTCCTCGAGGCCCACGCGCACGTGGCCGCCCAGCAGCACCGACTGCGCCACCCAGGGCAGCTGCATGCGGCCCAGCGCGAACGACGACCACACCGCGCCCTCGGGGAGCTGGTCGACCAGCGTCGCGAGCAGCCGCGGATCGGCGGGCATGCCGTAGGGGACGTCCATGCAGAGCTGGAACATCGCGGGGGCGTCGATCAGGCCCTCGGCGACCAGCTTCTTGGCGAACACGAGCTGGCCGGTGTCGAAGATCTCCATCTCGACGCGGGTGCCGAGCTCCTGGATGCGGCGGGCGCCGTCGCGCAGGATGTCGGGCGTGCTGACGTAGACCAGGCTGCCCTCGCCGAAGTTGAGGCTGCCGCAGTCCAGGGTGCAGATGTCCGGCTTCACGGTGCCGACGTGCTTGAGCCGCTCGACGCCGTTCACCAGGTCGGTGCCCGGCAGGATCGTGGTGGGCTCCTTCGGGTCGAGGTACAGGTCCCCGCCCATGCCGGCGGTCGTGTTCACGACGACGTCGACGTCGGAGGCGCGGATCAGCTCCACGGCCTCGAGGTAGAGCTCGGTCTCGCGCGAGGGCGCGCCGGTCCGGGGGTCGCGCACGTGGACGTGCACGATGGCGGCCCCGGCGCGTGCGGCGTCGATGCCCGCCTGGGCGATCTGCTCCGGGGTGACGGGCACGTGCTCCGAGCGGCCGACGGTGTCGCCGGCGCCGGTGAGCGCGCAGGTGATGATGACGTTGCGGTTCATGGTGTCCTCTCGGGGGTCTTCGGGGACGGGACGTTCGGGTGGTCGGTCGGCGGGGCGGCCGGTGATCAGGGCCGGGTGCCGGGCACGGCGGCGGCGATCGCCTGCAGCCCCAGGTAGCTGAGGTCGCGGTAGTGCCGGTCCTCCCACGCGTCGGCGTAGGGCCACAGGGAGGTCTTGACCACGACGACGTCGCGGTCGCGGTCCACCAGGGTGAACTGGCCGTGGCTGCCGTCGGCGACGAGGGTGCGGCCGGCGGCGTCCAGCGGCCACCAGTGCCAGGAGTACCCGGCGTGGGTGGTGTAGGCGCTGGGCAGGCGGCCCGGCGCGAGGAACGGGTACGGGGGGACGCCGTCGGCGGCCACCCACTCCTCGGCGAGGAGCCGGGGGCCGTCGGGGGTGCCGCCCACCCGCCCGTCGAGCGCGAGCAGGCCTACGCGGGCCCAGTCGCGCGTGGTGGCGGCGACGCCGCCACCGGCCATGGCGACGCCGTCGCCGTCGATGCCGACGACGGCCTCCTCGGCGCAGCCCAGGTCCGCCCAGAGGCGGGCCACGGCGTCGGCGAACGGCTCGCCGGTGGCGCGCTCGCGGACCCAGTCGAGCACCTGCGAGTCCGCGGTGCAGTACTCCCACTGGGTGCCCGGCCGGTGCTTCGGGCGCGTCTGCGCGAGCAGCGTCCGGGTGCTGCCGCCGGTGCGGAACGCGCCGACGAGCCGGGCGGCGGGGCCGGCGGGGTCGCGGTGGTCCTCCACCCAGTCGAGCCCGGTCGTCATGGTGATCACGTCCGTGACGGTGCACCCCGCGTAGCCGGACCCGGCCAGCTCGGGCACGTGGTCGACCACCGGGTCGGAGAGGCGCAGGCGGCCCTCGGTGACGGCGCGGCCCACCAGCGTGGCGAGCAGGGACTTGGTCATGGAGGCGCCGAGGAACTTCGTCCCCGGCCCGAGCCCGCCGGCGTACCACTCGTGCACCACCTCGCCGCGGTCCAGCACGAGCAGGCTGGTCGCGTACGTCTCCGCACGCCACCGGTCCAGGTCGGCGAGGTGGCCGGCCCCGGCCACCTCGACCTCGAGGCGGCGGTGCGCCTCGGGCAGGGTCGTGGGCCGCGGCGCCGGCACCCGCACGTGGGGCATGACGGGGGAGGCCCCGCCCGCCAGGTGGGGGTCGATGAACCGCAGCGCCTCGATGCCGGTGGTGTCCGGGCGCGGTGCGGCGTCGCCGTCCGCGATGCTCTGGGTCAAGGGGTCGTCCTCTCAGTCGATGCGCGGCGTGTTGGCCAGCAGGGTCCGCGTGTAGTCCTGCTGCGGGTGCTCCATGACCTCCGCGACGGGCCCCGACTCCACGAGCCGGCCCTCGGAGAGGATGTCGACCCGGGTGGCGATGGAGCGCACGAGCGCGAGGTTGTGCGTGACGAAGAGCATGGCGATGCCCCGCTGCGTGCGGAGCCGTTCCAGCAGCTCGACGATCGAGCCCTGCACGGAGACGTCCAGCGCGGAGGTGATCTCGTCGCAGACGAGCACGTCCGGCTGGGCCGCCAGGGCCCGGGCGATGGCGACGCGCTGGCGCTCGCCGCCGGACAGCCGGTCGGTGCGCAGCCCGAGCACCGACGGGCCGAGCGCGACGGCGTCGAGCAGCTCGACCGCGCGGTCCGTGGCCTGCTTCCCGCGGGCGAGCCCGAACAGCTCCATCGGACGGCGCACGATCTGCCCGACGGTCTGCCGCGGGTTCAGGGACAGGTACGGGTTCTGGAAGATGTACTGGACACGCTTGCGGTCCTCGGCGCTGCGGCGGCGCGTGGAGCGGGCCAGCTCGCGGCCGTCCAGCTCGATCCGGCCGGACCACTGGCGGTGCAGACCGCCGACGCTGCGGGAGATCGTCGTCTTGCCGCTGCCGGACTCGCCGACCAGCGCGACGCACTCGCCGCGGGCGAGGTCGAACGAGACGTCGTGCACCACCTGCGTGCGGCCGTACGAGACGTCGAGGCCCGTCACGGACAGCACGACGTCGCGCGCGGCGTCGTCCGGCACGGCGTCGGGCACCCGGCCGAGGTCGATGTCCCAGGCGCCGAGCGCGTCGGTGCGCAGGCACCGGGCCCAGTGCTCGTCGCCCACGTCGACGGGCTCGGGGGTCGTGGTCGCGCAGGCGTCGGTCGCGAACCGGCACCGGTCGTGGAACCGGCACCCGCCGGGCCGCCGGCCCGGCTGGGGCGTGCGGCCGGGGATGCCGCTGAGGGCGCGGGCCTGGCCGACGTGCGGGATCGCGTCCAGCAGCGCCCGCGTGTACGGGTGGGTGGGGCGCGAGAAGAGCTGCTCCCGGGGCCCGAGCTCCACGATCTGCCCGGCGTACACGACGGCCACGCGGTCGGCGATGTTGCCGACCACCGCCAGGTCGTGCGTGACGTACAGGGCGGCGACGTCGTGCGCCTCGCAGAGACGCGCCATGGTCTCGAGCACCAGGGTCTGGGTGGTGACGTCCAGGCCGGTCGTGGGCTCGTCGAGCACGAGCACCTGGGGCCGCGGCAGGAACGCCATCGCGAGGGCGACGCGCTGCACCTGCCCGCCCGAGAGCTGGTGCGGGTACCGGGCGAGGAACGCGTCGTCGTCGGGCAGGCCCACCTCGGCCAGCCCGGCGCGGGCGCGCTCCAGTCGCCCGGCGGGGGTGTCGATGCCGCGCAGCTCGAGCAGCTCCACGATCTGCCGCCCGATGCGGATGCTCGGGTTGAGGGCCGAGGCCGGGTCCTGCGGCATGTACGCGACGTGCTCGCCGCGCAGCATCCGCACCTCGTCCTCGGGCATGGTGAGCACGTCGTGACCGTCCACGTCCACCGTGCCGGCGTCGAGGACGGCGCCGGTGCGGGCGTGGCCGAGGATCGCGGTGCCGATGGTCGTCTTGCCGGAGCCGGACTCGCCCACCAGGCCCACGACCTCGCCGGGCCGCAGGGTCAGGTCGATCCCGTCGACGACGTCCACGCCGCTGCTGGTGAGCGCGACCCGCAGGCCGCGCACGGTGCAGACCGCGGGCGGGGCGTCGAGGTCGCCGGGTGCCGTGGTGGTCGTGGTCATCGGTCGCCTCCCTTCGAGGTGAGCTGGGAGATCCCGTCGGCCATGAGGTTCGTGCCGATCGCGAAGACGCCGATCATGATCACGGGCGCCAGCACCCCCCAGGGCTGGACCAGCAGGGCCAGGCGGTTCTCGTTGATCATCTGTCCCCAGTCGGCGGCGCCGGGGTTCGTGGAGAAGCCCAGGAACGCGATGCCGGCGACCATGCCGATGGAGTAGGTCAGGCGGAGGCCGGCCTCCGCCAGCAGCGGCCCGCTCATGTTGGGCAGCACCTCGCGCACCACGATGCGCAGCCGGCTCTCGCCGAGGGCCTCCGCGGAGGTGACGAAGTCGCGCCGGGTCAGGCCGAGCGCGACGCCGCGGGCCACCCGGGCGACGCGGGGCGCGTGCGAGATCCCGACCAGCAGGACGACCATCCACGACGTCGGCTCCGCGACGGTGGACAGCACCAGCAGGGTGAGCAGGATCTGGGGGAAGGCGAGCACGGCGTCGTTGAGCCGCATCACGACCTCGTCGAACCACCCGCCGAGGTACGCCGCGAGCACCCCGACGAGCACCCCCAGCACCAGGCCGACGACCGTGGCGAGGAGGGCGACCACCAGGACCGAGCGGCCGCCGTACAGGAGCCGGGAGAGCACGTCCTGGCCGATGTAGTCGGTGCCGAGGAACCCCGTGCCGCTGTACGGGTCGCCGGTGATCTCGTTCTCGCCGAAGGGCGCGACCCACGGGCCGGCCAGGGCGACCAGCACCACGAGGGCGGTGATCACCACGCCGACCGTCAGCCGCGAGCTGCGCGCCCGGCGGGGGGCGGTCTCCGTCGCGGGAGCGGCCGTCGTCGTGGCGGTGCTGAGCTGGACGCTGCTCATGAGCTGATCGCCGTCCTCTCGCGGGGCGTGCACAGGATGGACAGGGCGTCGGCGACCAGGTTCACGACGACGTAGACGGCGGCGACGATCATCGCGAGGGCCTGCACCATCGGGACGTCGCTGTTGCGGACGCTGTCGACGAGGCTGGCGCCCATGCCGGGGTAGGAGAACAGGTACTCGACGAGCACGATCCCGCTGGCCAGCCAGGCGAGCTGGAGCGCCACGACCTGGATGCCGGGCACGACGGCGTTGCGCAGCGCGTGCCGGCGCAGCACCACCCGCTCGGGGACGCCCTTGAGGCGCGCGAGCTCGACGTAGTCGCTGTCGAGCACCTCGAGCAGGGCCGAGCGCATGATCCGGATGACGTACGGGGCGACCACCAGCACGAGGGTCGCCACCGGCAGGATCATCGAGGCCGGCTGGGTCCACGGTGCCTCGCCGCCGGCGCTGATCGTGACCGCGGGCAGGGCGTGGAACACCACGGTGGAGAAGATCGCGACCAGCACGATGCCCACCACGAACTCGGGCAGGCCGGCGAGGGTCAGCACCACGAGCTGGATCCCGTGGTCGAGCTTGCGGCCGCGGTGGCGGGCGCTCAGCAGCGCGACGCCGAAGGCGACCGGGATGATGACGACCGCGGCGATCAGGACCAGGACGGCGCTGTTCACGACGCGGTCGCCGATCAGCTCGCCGACCGGGAGGCCGTTCGCGACCGACGTGCCGGGGTCGCCCGTGAGGAGGCCGCCGAGCCAGTGCCAGTAGCGGTCCCACAGGGACTCGTCGAGGTGCAGCTGCTCCCGGATCTGCTGGGCGCGGCCGGGGCTGGTGGAGGCCTCCTTGCCGAGGATCGCCTTCACCGGGTCGCCCAGGGCGGCCGTGGCCAGGAAGACCAGCACGGAGACCAGCCAGAGGGTCAGCGCGGCCAGCCCGACGCGGCGGACCGTCCAGAGCGTCCAGGCGGTGACGGGGGAGCGGCGCCGGGCGCCTCCCGGGGCGGGCGCCGTCCGGCCGGCGGCCCCGGGGGACCCGGCGGACGGGCCGGCGGGCGCGGGTGTCTCGGTCGCGGTCATGTCAGGCCCCCTCGACGAACGACACGCGGTGGAACTTGTAACCACCGCTCGGCAGGTACCGGTCGGGCTCGAACCCCTGGACGAGGTTGGAGTACCCGTCGACCTGCTTCTTGAATCCCCAGACGACGAGGCCGCCGCGCTCGTGCTCGATCTCCTGGCAGCGGTGCAGCAGCTCGCCGCGCTCGCGCTCGTCGACCGTGCGCGTCGCCTGCGCGAACAGCCCCTGGTACTCGTCGTCGTCGAAGTGGGTCTCGTTGTACGGCGAGCTCGGCAGGGCGCAGGCCGCGGCCTGCGGGATGTAGTTGCGGGTGACCCAGAAGTCCTGCGCGAACGGCCACTGGAGGTACTGCTCGCCGTAGAAGGTGTTGGGGTCCGCCTTGGTCAGGCGGACGTCGACGCCGGCCTGGCGCGCCTGGGAGACGAAGAGGTTCGCCGCCTCGACGCCGCCGGCGCCGACCGCGGTGCTGGTGACCAGCTCCACCTGGAGGTCCTCCTGCCCGGCCTGCTTGAGCAGCGACCGGGCCTTGTCGAGGTCCTGGTGACGCTGCGGCAGGTCGTCGGCGTAGGCCGGGTCGAAGGGCGCGTAGAGGTCGTTGCCGACGAAGCCGTAGCCGCCGAGCGCCTGGTCGATCATCTGCTGGCGGTCCACGACCAGCCGCAGGGCCTCGCGCACGCGGGCGTCCGAGAACGGCTCGGTGTCGACCCGCAGGGTGAAGGGGATCCAGGCACCGGTGTCGGAGACCAGTGCGGACGCGCCCTGCTCGCCGACCGCGTCGACCAGGTAGTTGGGCAGGTTGTCGACGCTCTGCACCTGGCCGGCCAGCAGCGCGTTCACCTTGGCCGCGTCGTCGGCGAAGTCGTAGATGACCAGCTCGTCGACCCAGGCGGCGTCGCCCCAGTAGTCGTCGAACCGCTGGAACCGGCTGAGCTGGCCGGGCGTGAAGGTGTCCGCGCGGAAGGCCCCGGTGCCGACGGGGTTCGCGGGGTCGAAGTCCGTCGGGATGATCCCGGCGGTGTACTCCGCGAGGAGCTGGTCGAACACCGAGTAGGGCTGCTTGAGGGCGAACCGGACGGTGTGCGCGTCGAGGGCCTTCGAGCTCTTGATGTCGAGGACGTCGGTCAGCGCGCCCGCGGCGCCCGTCTTCGGGTCGGCGATCCGCGCCATCGAGAACAGGACGTCGTCGGCGGTCATCGGCTTGCCGTGGTGGAACTGGACGTCGCGGCGCAGCTCGACCGTCCACGACGAGGCGTCGCGGTTGGGGGTCACGGCCGTGGCGAGCGCGGGGGCGAGCTGGTAGGCGGAGTCCCAGAAGAGCAACGGTTCGTACAGGTTGTTCACCCGGGCGATGTCGGGATTGGTCACGGGGAAGTGCGGGTCGAGCGAGTCCTTGAGGCCTCCGCCCGTCGCGCCGTGGCTGAGGGTGCCGCCGCGCGACCGTGGGGCTGAGGCGCCGGGCGCCTGCGGGACGGAGCCGCAGCCGGCGAGCGCCGTCGCGCTGACGGCCCCTGCTGCCGCGATCGCCGCCAGTCGGAGCACGTCGCGTCGCGACACCCCGTGACCACCCGGGCCGAGTCCGTTGTAGATTTGTCTCTCCTCGTTCGCATTGCGAGCACGTTGTTGAGCGATGCGAACATAAGTGCTCGGGTGGATCGAGTCAACCTGGCCTGGGGTGACAGGAAAGCGGCGGCAAAGGAGTCGGCAGGTGGATGAAGCGGTCATCAACGAGGGCGAGAGCGGGCGACGGAGCGGGCGGGTGCAGTCCGTGGACCGGGCCGTCGCGCTGCTGCGCGCGGTCGCCCGGTCGGGCGCTCCCGGGGACGCGACCGTCGCGGCGCTCGCCGTCCGTTGCGGGCTCAACCGCGCCACCGCGTGGCGGATCCTCACGACGCTCGAGGCCGAGGGGATGGTCGCCTGCGACCGGCGCACGGGCGAGTGGCAGATCGGGGTGGGGCTGGTCGAGCTCGCGGGCGCGGGCAGCGTCGAGACGGTGATCCGCTCCGCGCACCACGTGCTCGAGCGGCTGTGCCTGCAGACCGGGGAGACGGCGGCGCTCGCCGTGTTCCGGTCCGGCCGGCTGACCTACGTCGACGAGGTGGCGCCGACCTCGGTCGTCGCGGCGACCTGGCACGGGCGGGTGGTGCCGTTCCACGCGACGTCGACCGGCAAGGCGCTGCTCGCGTCGCTGCCCCCGGAGGCCGCCCGCAAGCTTCTCGTCGGGCGGCTCAAGCGGTACACGGACACGACCGTCACCGACCGGCAGGCGCTCGACGTCGAGCTGGAGGAGACGCGGCGCCGTGGCTACGGCGTGTGCCGCGGCGAGTTCGAGGCGTCGGCGTTCGGCGTCTCCGCGCCGGTGCTCGACTCCAACGGGCACCCGCTCGCGATCGTGAGCATCTGGGGTCCGGGGAACCGGCTCACCGAGGAGCGCTTCGAGGCGATCGGCGAGGTCGCCCGGGACGCCGCCGACACCGTCGCGCGGCCGAACGTGCGGCGGTAGCGGCGCCCCTCAGAGCCGCTCGGCCAGCGCGACGAGCGTCTCCGTCACGCCGTCGTCGACCTTCACCGTCGCGAGCGGGTCGCCGCGCGTCTCGCCGCGGTTGACGATGACGACGGGCTTGCCCGCCTTCGCCGCGTGCCGCACGAACCGCAGCCCGCTCATCACGGTGAGCGACGTGCCCGCCACGAGCAGCGCGTCGGCGCCGTCCACCAGGGCGAACGCGCGCTCCACCCGCTCGCGGGGCACGTTCTCGCCGAAGTACACGATCTCCGGCTTGAGCACCCCGCCGCAGAACTCGCACGGGGCCGGCACGAAGTGCCCGGTCTGCTCGATGACGGCGTCCGCGTCCGGCGCGGTCTCGATGTCCGCGACGGTCGCCCCGTCGGCGAGCACCGACTCGACGAAGCCGGGGTTGAGGGCGTCGAGCCGCTCCGCCAGGTGGGCGCGGCTGATGACGCGGCCGCACTGCAGGCAGATCACCCGGTCGTAGCGGCCGTGCAGGTCGATGACGTGCCGCGACCCCGCGTCCTCGTGCAGCAGGTCGACGTTCTGCGTGATGACGCCGCGCACCAGGCCGCGGTCCTCCAGCGTCGCGAGTGCACGGTGCCCGGCGTTCGGCTCCGTGCGGTGCACCACCTGCCAGCCCACGTGGTTGCGCGCCCAGTAGTGGCGGCGGAACGCCTCGTCCGCCACGAACTGCTGGTACGTCATCGGCGCGCGGGGCGGGGAGTCGGGGCTGCGGTAGTCCGGGATGCCCGAGTCCGTCGACACGCCCGCGCCCGTCAGCGCGGTGAGCGTGCGGCCCGTCAGGACGCGCACGGCGTCGTCCACCGTGCCGTGGTGCACCACCGCGTCCGGTGGGAGCTCCCACCGCCGGTCCTGGTACGTCGGGGCGAGCGGCCGGGGCACGGGTTGCACGCCTTCGAGCGTACGTCGCCGTACGGTCTGCCACCCGCCCCGCCAGGTAGTCCAGATCCCGCCGAGGTAGTTCACTTCTCCGCGAGGTAGTCCGAATCTCGCCGAGGTAGTGGACTGGACCACTACCTCGGCGAGATCTGAACTACCTCGGCGAGATCTGAACTACCTCGGCACGATCTGAACTACCTCGTGGTCAGCTCGCGGTCGTGTTCGAGGACGACTGGTCGGTCGAGCCGTCCTGGGTGCCCTGGCCCGGCCGGCCGCCGCCCATGCCGCCGCCCATGCCGCCGCCCATGCCGCCGCCCATGCCGCCGGCGGGGGCCTCACCCGCGGTGGCGGTGCCGACCTCAGTGCCGTCGGCGGTCAGGGTGTACGTGTCGCCGTCGGTGATCTCCGGGCCGGTGTAGACGACGGACTGCGCCGTCTTGGTGAGCATGATCGTGGCGACGGTGGTCCCGTCGGCGTCCACGACCGCCACCTCGGTCCCGGCCTCCAGCGTGGAGTCGGCGGTCAGCGCCACCCAGCCCTGCGTGGAGTCGTCGGCGAAGCCCTCGGCCATGCCCGACGACCCGACCGCGAGCACCGTGCCGCCCGAGACGGTGGTGCCGCCGGCGGAGTCGAGCGCCCCGTTGCCGCCGTTCGTCGGGCCCTCGACGACGACGTCGCCGCCGCTGACGACCGCGACGCCGTTGGAGTCCAGGCCGTCGCCCTCGGCGTCCACGTGCAGCGTGCCGCCCGTGATCGTCAGCGACGCGCCCTCCTGGACGGCGTCCATGCCGCCGCCGCCGCCGCCCTGCGGCATCTCGCCGTCCGCCGGGGGCTGGCCCTGGCCGTCCGCGGGCATCTCGCCGTCCGCCGGGGGCTCCGGCGCGGTGCCCTGCTGGTCGCCCGTGCCGGACGCCGAGTCGTCGGTCGTCGCGTCGTCGGACGCGGCGTCGGTGGCGGTGTCGTCCTCCGCCTCCTTGACAGTGGCGTTCAGACCGTCGTCGGTCGACGTGATGTCGACGTCGCCGCCCGAGAGGGCGATGGTCGCCGCCTCGATGCCCTCCTCGGAGCCGGTCACGGCGAGGGTGCCGTCGGTGATCGCGACGTCCGTGAAGCCCTGCACGCCGTCGGACGCGGCCTCGACCGTGACGTCGCCGCCGGTGAGCGCGACGTACCCGGCCGTGGCGTCGTCGTCGGCGTCGGACTTCAGCCCGTCGCCGCCGGCCTCCACGGAGATCGTGCCGCCGCTGACGACCAGGTAGTCCTTGCCGCGGATGGCGTCGTCCGCGGCGGTGACGGAGATGGTGCCGCTCGCGATGACGAGCCCGTCCTTGCCGGTGATGCCGTCGTTCGCGTTGCCGACGACGTCGAGCTTCCCGGCACCCGAGATCGCCAGGTCGGCGGTCGAGTACAGCGCGGCGTTGGCCGCGTTGTCGCTGGTGGCGTCCTGGTAGGTCTCGGCGTCCTCGAGCCGGTTGGTGGAGCCGTCGGCGAGCACGACGGACAACTGGTCGGCGTCCTGGACGTCGACGGCCGCGCCGGTGGAGCTGGTGACGTCCGCGCCGTCGAGCACGAGGCGCACGACGCCGTCGGCCGACGAGTCGACGACGACCTGGCCGTCGTCCAGCGTGCCGGAGAGCCGGTAGGTGCCGGGCTGGGTGATCGTGACGGTCGACCCGTCGACGGTGACTCCGTCGCCGGAGGCCGACGCCGTGTCGCCGTCGAGCGAGACCGCGACCTCGTCGGCCGTGTCCCAGGTCTCGTCGGCCAGGGCCGCGGTCTCCTCGGACGACAGGTTCTCGTCGAGGACGTCCTGCGCGGACCGGCCGGAGTTGTCGGTCGCGGAGATCTCGGCCGCAGTGGTGCCGGAGCCGTCGGTGGCCGCCGAGGTGGCGGAGCCGGCGTCGCACGCGGCGAGGGCGCCGACGGTGAGCGTGCCGGCGGCGGCGAACGCCAGGGTCCGGGTCCAGAGCGTGGTCGGGCGGGGGATGCGCATGGTGGGTCCTCGCAGGGGTGTGAGGTCGGTGGTGGTGGAGGTCAGGCGACGCTCAACCGCTCGCGCCGGAGGCGGCGCCAGGGGTGGTCGGGCAGGTCGGGTCGCAGGGTGGCGAGCCCGGTCGCGTACTTGGAGATGCGGTCGGGGCGGTGGCCGGCGCGCCACAGGGCGCGGTCGGCGGACGACGGCGCGGTGCCGGCCTTGGTCTCGACGACCACGAGGTCGCCGACGTCGGCCGTGCGGTCGTCGGGCAGATCGTGGTGGCCGGCGTGGCCGGCGAGCCGCCACTCCAGGCCGGTGTCGAGCGTCATGCGCGCGTCGGCCAGCAGCACGGTGGTGCGGCGGTAGGCGGAGCGCAGCACGGGGACGAGGTCCGACGACGGCGGCGCGTCGAGCCGGGCGGCGGCGAGCCGGTCGTCGACGAACTCCAGGCCCTCGCCGTCCAGCGGGGCGGCGAGCTCCCACGGGCAGCGCTCCTTGACGGTGACGCCGCGGGCTGCGCGCGTCTTGACCTCGAGGAACGTGGTGTTCCCCGTGTCGACGTAGGTGCGGGTGCGGACCTTGAACCGCCGCCGCCGGCGGCGCGCCGCCATCCGGAAGGTCAGCAGGTCGGCCGTGTCGTAGTAGGTGGAGGCGTAGGTGAACGCGCGGTCGCCGTCGATCTCCAGCACGCGGGGGCGGCCCTGGCCGGCGAGGGTCGTGAGCATCGCGGCGACCTCGGCGGTGGTGAGCACGTACTTGCGGTCCACGCGGGTCTGCAGGGCGGCGGTGGCGTCGAGCTCCTCGAGGGTGACGGCGTCGCATCCGGCCAGGCCGTGCGCGACGGCGGCCTCGGAGGTCGTGCCCAGGGTCGCCGCGGTCATCGGGTCGTCGCCATCGCGCGCTGCTGGGGCTCGGCGTGCACCGGCGCGGGCCGGGCGCCCTCGCGGGGGAGCTGGTAGCGGACCTCGACGCGCGTCGTGTCGTCCGCGAGGTCGAGCTCCTGCACGCTCACGGAGGTGACGCGGGCGCCGAGGAGGTGCTCGAGGCGGGCGGTGAGCTCGTCCTTGTCGGCGACGGCCTGGTCGAGGACGATCGTCTGGCTGGCGTGGCTGGACAGCAGCTTGGGGTGGTCCGCGACCGCCATGACCACCAGGATGAGCGCGGACCCGGCGAGGCCGAGCCAGCCGACCGAGGTGCCCAGGCCGCCGAGGAGGCCCAGCGCCAGCGCGGCGAAGTAGTACGCCACCTCGCGCTGCGACAGCTCGTCGGACCGCAGCCGGATGATCGACAGCACGCCGAAGAGCCCGAGCCCGAGGCCGGCGGCGACCGTGGTCGAGGCCAGCACCGCGGAGACGGCCAGCACCCCCACGTTGACGCCGAGGTACGCGACCACGAGGTCGCGGCGGCGGTGCCGGGGGAAGTAGAGGGCGAAGGTCAGGATCGACACGGCGACGAGGTCGACGGCGTACAGGGCTGCGGGAGGCATGCGGGCTCCGTGGTGGCGAGGACCGTTCACGGTCCGTTGGTGGGGACGTCACCTAGTGGACACCGTGAGGTCCGGCGACCACTGAGGGCAGCCTGTGCACCTGCTGCGAGCGGTGGGCGTCCGCTGGGAGCGCCGTCGCGCCCTGCGCCTGACCGCGCGTCGCAGCACGCGCGAGGACGCCCGCGTCCGGCAGCCGGGCGCGGGCGTCGTCGTCGGGGCGGTCAGCGCGGGTCGAGCTGCAGGTAGTCGAGGTTCCAGTTCTGGTACGCGTCCCCGGTCAGGCTGACCCGCACGGTGTGCGTGCCCCTCGTGAGGCGCTGCACGATCCCGCTGGCCTGGAGCTCCTGCTTGTTGTGGCTGGTCGTGGTGAGCACGGTCACGCGCTCGCTCTCGGCGCCGCCGTCGAACGACACCGTGTACGCGCCGGCGGGCGTGTACGGGGAGGAGACGCGCGCGGACAGCTCGTAGCGGCCGGTGCGCGGCACGTCGACCTCGTAGGTCAGCCACTCGCCGCCACGCATCCAGGAGACGCGCACGTTGCCGTCCGCGTCGCTGATGTCGACGTCGTCGCCGGGCCGCATGTCGAGGCCGCCGCGGTTGCCGCCGTCGACGTCGTGGTACGCGACGCCCTCGCCGCCCGGCGCGTAGTCCTCGGCCTGCACCCGCACGCTGCCGCGGGGGACCGGGTCGCCCTCACCGGTGCGGAGCCAGCGCTCGAGCTTCTCCACGTCGTCCGTCTGGATCATCGAGGCGTGGAACGTCGTGACGAGCGACTCCCAGCCGCGGCTCGGGTCGATCAGCGAGGCCTCGTCGGTGAGGTGGTCGGCCAGGCCGTCCCACATGGAGTTGATCCACACCCGGGACCCGCCGGCCAGCCGCGCGAGGAACGGCGCGCGGGCCACGGCGTCCTGCTCGGTGCCGAACACGACCTCGTAGCCCACGGGCTGGTCGTCGCCGAACTCGTCGAACGCGGCGAGGTTGTCGTCGCTGATCATGTGCACGTAGAGGGCGTCGGGGTGCGCCTCGCGGAACGTCTCGACCTCCGCGACCGGCGCGTCCGACTTGAACAGCCCGTTGCGGACGGTGCCCGTGTCGACCAGGACGTCCCAGATCTCCTCGCGCGCGGGCCAGCCCTTGTCGAGGTTGACGAGGCCGCGGTCGGCGGCGACCGCCATGGCCTCCGCGAGCGTCGGGATGCGCTCGTCCGTGAGGGCGGTCTGCGCGCCGCCGAGGTGCTCCTTCAGGCGGAGCTCGCGGATCTCCGCGAGCGTGAACGACGAGACCGTGCCCGTGCCGTCGGTGGTGCGGTCCACCGTCTCGTCGTGCATGAGGACGGGCACGCCGTCGGACGTGAGGCGCACGTCGAGCTCGACGACCTCCGCGCCGTCGTCGAACGCCGCCTCGATCGCGGGCAGCGAGTTCTCCGGGGCGTCGCGCCACTGGCCGCGGTGCGCCGCGGTGAGGATCTTCGCGTCGTCGCCGTGGTCCAGCAGGTCGCGGTACGCCCGCTCGGCGGCCGTCCTCCCGCCGTGGCCCTTGCCCCCGTGCGCGAGGGCGGGTGTGGTGGTGACGTTCGCGGTGACGTTCGTCGTGGCGGCGTCGGCGCCGCCGGTCGAGGTGGCGGCCGTCGTGCCGCCCACCGCCGCGGCGGCGGTGAGCGCGACGGCGAGGGCGGACGTGGCTGTGCGTCGAAGTCGTGGGGAGGCCATGCCGCGACGCTAGGTTCCGCAGGGAACCGGCGGCGCGGCCGACGTGCGACGCCTGGGTGAAGACTGGGCGAACTCGGCCGTCCCCGAGACGATTTCGGGTCTGCCGATCCATTGGGTATCCTCGGTGGGCCGGTTCGTCCGGCGAGGTAGCGTGTCCGAGCGGCCTAAGGAGCACGCCTCGAAAGCGTGTGTGGGTGAAAGTCCACCGTGGGTTCAAATCCCACCGCTACCGCCACCCGAAGGGCCCCACCCGCAAGATTCTGCGGATGTGGGGTCCTTCGTCGTTCCCCGTACTCCTTTTTCACTCCGTTTTCCCTTCCGGGAGAGAACCCGTCGATGCCGTGGCGCCACCGGGACGGAGCCCGTGAATCGCCACGACGGTCGCCTCTCCGAGTCGCTTCAGCGAGCCCGCCGTGACCAGCACGAGGCGATCCCCAGGAGCCGTTGCTTCCCACTCCTTGAGCACGATGGGGTACAGACGGGCAACGGCCACCTCTCCTGCTGCCACGGCAGTTCGGCTAGCGAGGATGAGCGGGGCTTCCCTGACGTCGCGGTACAGCAGGGCGTCCGGATATCGCAGGCCGTCCCATTGCGCGCGGTATCCGGACTGGATCGGCCGAGGGTGCGCGTCGCCAGCTCTGCCCGCCATCCGGAGTTCGACGTCGACGGTCACCGAGTGTCTGACCAGGCGTGACCAGCCGAAGTCGGTCGGTTCGGCCATCACGGTGCCGCCCCCTTCGGTGCATCGTCCGTCGCGGATGCCGAAGCCTGAGTGACCAGCTGATCGATCACTTCTCGCAGGTCCGGCGCCACGTGGGTCCGCTTCACATAGTGCCGCACGGTGGTGCCCTCGTCGGCGTGCCCGAGCAGCGCGGTCGCGTTGGCGATGGTGGTCGAGTTGGCGACCTGGGTGGCGACGGTGCGGCGGAAGTCGTGCGGCGTGACCTTGGTGCCGATGGCGGCCTGGGCGTCGCGGAGCTGGTCGCGGATACGGCTCGGTGAGCGCGGCGTCGCACTGGTCGACGGGAACACCAGAGCGTCCGGCCCACCGTCGAGCCCGAGGTCCAGCGCCTCGGTGATGGCGGCGGCGACGAATGCCGGCAGCGTGATGGTCCGGCGCGACGAGTCCGACTTGGGCTTGGACTGCCGCCTCAGCCGGCCCTCGACCCGGACGACGGTGCCCGTCACGGTGAGCGTGGGGATCAGGGCCTCGAGGTCGAGGTCCGCCTCCCGCAGCGCCAGGCACTCGCCGATCCGCAGGCCGGTGCCGAGCATCGTGTCCACGATCTGCGGCAGCAGCGTGATGTTCCGGCGACCGCGGGGGAGCGCGGGACGGTCCTCCCACTCCCGGACGGCCTTCCGCAGCAGAGCGATGTCCTCCAGCCCGAGCGCACGGACCTCGTCACGTCGCGGCTTGCGCACCGTCACGGCGTCACGCACAGGGTTGAACGGTGCTGCGCCGTACCGGACGCACATCATCATGACCTGCGACAGCACGTTGCGAGCCTGGCGGGCAGTGTCGAACTTCTGCGCCGAGCTCAGCGCCATGAGGACCCTGTTCACCGCGACCGGGGTGACCTCGCGCACCCGTAGCGCCCCGAACGCCGGCCGCAGGTCCCGCTCCAGCACGCCGAGATAAGTCGTCAGCGACTGAGGCGTGATCTGCCCCTCGACCCGCTTCTCGGACACCCACTGGTCGAAGACGACCGTCATCCGGGTGTCCGGCGTGATCGTGGCACCGCCGCTGCACGTGCCGTCCGTGCTGGCACGGTGCAGCCTGTCCTCCAGGCGACGCTGCGCAGCGGCACCGGACGGCCCACGGGACTCGTACTTGTGCAGCACGCCCGTGAAGTCGCGGTATAGCGCCTGAGCCCGCCAGAGGCCGGGGGAGATCTCACGGCGGCGGATCTGCCCCCAACGTCCCGGCTCGATGGGCTTGCGAGGCATCGGTCAGCCAACCGCGCGGTCGTCGGTGAAGCGATCCAGCCACGCCTCGACGTCGTCGGGCCGGTACCGCAGCCGGGCGCCGACACGGACAACGTTCGGCCCACCGCCACGGCTCGACCACGCGTAGACGCAGTGCAGGGTCACGCCCAGGTACTCCGCGAGTTCGTCCGGCGTCATCAGGCGTCGACGCGTGGTCGTCCGATCGATCTGGCTCACGCTCGTGGTGCTCATGATCGTTCTCCTCTACTGACTGGGTGGAAGCTGGTCACTAGGCTCTGGCCATGACGAAGACTTCAGCGCCCCGGACGCGGCGACGCAGCGTCTGGTGGTTTCTGGGCACGATCGTTGTCATCCTGGCGCTGGCTGGCGTCGTAGTAGTCGCCATGCCACTACTGCTCTCCCTCGGTCCCGACGTCTGAAGCAGTCGCTAGACCGTCCTCGGTCGAGCTGTGCCGGTCGCCTTCCACTGTGCGTACTCGCGGGCCCGCGCGGCTGCGGCGTCAGCCAGGGCCTTGTCGCCGGGGTTGGTCCAGCCGGTGCCGGCGTAGGTCCAGTGCCCGATGACGAGCGTCGTGTCTTCGTCGTCGGCGAGCAGGCGAGCCTCGAGGTCGGCGGTGTCCATCGGGGTGCCGTCGCGGTCGGCGTCGGCCTTGAGCTTCTGGAACCTGGCGCGGGCTCGGCGGAGCCTGCCGAGGGGGATGGAGTAGCGCCGGGACTTGCTGGAGAAGTGGCCGCGGAAGCCGAGCATGTGCGCCCACTTGGGCAGCAGCCGGTACGGGCTGTCGGCACACTGGCCGCACAGGCAGCCGTCGTCGTCCTCGGGGTCCGGGCCGGCGAGCCCACGGCACGCGGTACGGGCGCGTTCGGCGAGCCATCGGCAGGTGCGGATGAGGCGCTGGTGGTGCGGTCGCGGGGCGGAGGGGTCGGTGCCGGTGCCCTTGGTGGAGTACTTGGCGAGGTAGCCGGCCACCTGTTCGGGGCGTAGGTCGTCGGTGCCGTCGTCGTTGTCCGGCACGCCGGAGCGCACGCACCGCACGTCGAGCTGCTTGCCGAAGCGCAGCACGCGCGGGACGTCGCCGCCGTCGACCGGGGGAGCGGTGACGACGACGGCCCGGGCGGCGTCCTTGGCAGCCTGCGCCAGGACCTCGCCGTCGAGGGGTGCGGGGGAGCCGGGGCCATTGGGTCCGTCGAGGCGGATGAGGGCGTGGAAGTGCACGAGGCCGCGCACCTGGTACTCGGCGACCTTGGCGAACTGCACCGACGCGACGTCGCGCAGCGCGGACTCGGGGACGCCGAGACGGTCGGCGACCTGGCGGCGCAGGGCGATGGTGAAGCGGCGCCACAGCTCGGGGGCGTGCCACTGCCACACGACGGCGGAGTGCCAGTCGTAGCAGCCCTCGCACAGCGGCCCGCCGACGGCGGGATCGGCGTCGGAGTGCTGGGCGGTGCACGAGCGTGGACGGCCGTGCGGGCAGGTGCCCGTGCCGTGGGGGCGGCATCGTCCGCCGCCGTGCTTGCCCCCGGTGCCGTGCACGTGCCCGAACGACGGTGCGGTGAGGGTGGCGAACACGAGCGGATTGTCCGCGACCTCGGCGGGGACGGTCTTGCCGCCCAGCAGGCCGGCACGGATCATCTCGAACGTGTCGCGGGCATAGACGCGAGAGCAGGCAGGGCAGACCGACTCGCGCCGGTTGCCGCACGCCCGGTACAGGGTGCCGAGCGGGGCGTCGGTGGAGCTGAACTGCGACAGCACTTCACCCGTTGCCGCGTCGATCGTCGTCGAGATGCCCTGCAGCCGGATGGGGTGAGAGCAGTAGCCGGTGCGGGCCGCCGCCTCAGCAAAGGCGCCCGTCGTGCGGTCGCGCAGGCGAGCCAGGATTCCAGCAGCCTGCGCGTCGGTGAGGCCGGCCAGGTCGAGGGGGACCTCGGGGGAGTGCCCCCAGAAGCCCTCAGCCGTCGCCGTGGCCGCGTTCATCAGGCGACCTCGGCATCCCGCTCGACGGTCGACCTGCGAGGGGATCGCTTGCGCGGCGTGCGGGGCCGCGGCGTCGTCTCGACCGGCTCGCCGGGAGCCTTAGCCGGGGCGTCGTCGCTCGCAGGAGAGTCCGCCTCGGACTCGGTGGGCAGCGGCGGCGCGGGCGGCGCCGGGTAGGTGGCGGCGACCATGCGGATGAAGTCGTCGGCCCAGTAGTCCGCCCGCACGCGCTCGACGTGTCCGTCGTCCCCGACGAGGTACCCGGCGCCGGGCATCGTGGTCGCAACGTGGTGGGCGGGCGCGGCGGAGGCCATGCCTTCTCCGAGGACCATGCGCGTCTCGGACGCGGATGCGAGGCGCAACGCGATGGCCTGGGTGAACAGGTCGCGCATGCCCACGGTCTCCTTGCGCGGGTCCTGCACGAACGCGACGACCATGACCCCGAACGCGCGCCCCTGGGTCAGGATCAGCTTGAGCAGGGTCGCGGCCTCGTTGACTACGTCCTTGGAGGCGTAGGCGGTCAGGACGGCGAGCTCGTCGATCATCAGCACGTGAACGGGGTCGCCCGGTGTCGGGGTGAACGTGCGCGACAGGCCGCGCATGAGGCCCTGCCGGTGGATGATGACGCGGTGCAGGTCGCCGAGGAGTCGGACGGCGTCGGGCTCGTTCATGGCGATGTGGGAGAACATCGGCGCCCCAACGGAGACCTCGACGCCGCCCTTGAGGTCGACCCCCCACAGCTGGACCATCCCGGCGTGCGAGGCCGGGGCGAGGTTCCCGGCGATGCCCCAGAAGATCGACCCCTTGCCCGAACCGGAGCGGCCGACGACGAGGGTGTGCCGGGCCGCAAGGTCGAGACGCCACGGCGACCCGTCCGCTGTGCGCCCGAGAGTGACCGCACCAGTCTCGATCGCGGACGGGATCACCGGCAGCGTCGGCACGTGCAGCAGCTCGCGCATCGTGAGCGACAGCTCGAGCCACCCGCCGCCGATGCGGTGAGTCTCGACCGCCTCGGCTCCGACCGACGTCGCGATGGCCTCGGCCGCGGCGGCGACGTCGTCCACGGTGTGCCCCACACGGGCGCGGACCCGGAAGGTGAGCGTGCTCCCCGAGGCGCGCACGCGCCGCAGGCGAGGGATCACCCGTGCCCCGTCGTCGGAGTCCGAGGTCGCCAGGCCGCAGCGGTCAGCGATCGTCGACCACCGCTTACGCAGGTGACGTCGCCAGCCGCGGCGTCGGATCGGCCCACCGAGCACCGCCTCGTACGTCAGCGGGTGCACGACGGACCAGACCGCGCGCAGCAGGCAGAACGCCGGGACGCACCACATCACCGCGTAGCCAGCGACCGAGTGGTCCAAGATGAGCAGGACGTTGCCCAGCACGACGCAGGCCAGCAGCAGCCGCCAGGACCGCAGCGTCCACCAGATCAGGTGCCACACCGCACCGGCGACCGTGCGCGTAACGGCCCACGCCGTGCCGAGCGCGTCCATCACGCCGCCTCCGCCCCATCAGACGGCCGGTCGTCGAGGTGGTCCCACCACGGCTCGACCGGAGGGAACGCGCGCACCGGTCGGACGAGCTCGCCCGAGTAGTGCACCGCGAACCGCGGCTCGACCCCGGACATTGAGGACCAGACCGTGAACCCTCGGGCGTGGTCCTCGGGCGGGTACTCGGTCACCTCGCCCAGCGAGAGCAGGCGGGCCAGGTGCTCGGCGTCTGCCTGGGAGTCGACGTGCACGCTCACGCACGTGCGCCCGAGCGCGAGGTAGCCGACCCGGCCACCGACCCACTCGGCCAGGTCCCCAGCGACCTGCAGCAGCTCCGCGGGAGCGAGCCCGCCCGTGGGCGCGGACATCAGGCAGCCGCCTTCGCCGTGGATGGCTTCGCGTCGGTGCGGTCCTGCCCGGGAGCGACCATGCCCGACGCCCGGAACGACCAGGACAGGCGCGGGCGCGGACCGGAGTCGTCGATCCAGGGCAGCGCCGTCAGGCCGGTGAACTCCACGGGCGTCCAGGGCAGGGGAGAGGTGTTCTTCGGCGGCACCGGCTGGACCTCGGCCGCGAACTTCACACTGACGCCGATGTCCTTGCGGTTCGCGTCGTCGTCGCCGTCGATGACCGTGCACTGCCACATCGGCAGCCCAGTCTCCTTGTCCCGCTGCTGCGGACGCGAGCCGTCAGCCCGCTTCTCACCGTTGAAGTCCGCGACGGGCTCCACGTAGCCGCGCAGGAACGCCCCGTTGGGGAAGACCATCGCGTGAGCGATGGGGAAACGCTTGGCGAGTGCCATGGTCTGACTCCCTGCATCTGGTGACTAGGTTGACTAGTCATGTGGTTGGACTTCCTCAGGATGCACGGCTTGACTAGTCATGTCAACGGACTGGCCAAGGTTGGCTGACTTGGATGGGCAACGCGCCCTAGGGTGGACGGCATGAGTCTCGATCCCGACGACCCGCGACCGCCCTACCTCCAAGTGGCGACGGCGCTCCGCGCTGCGATCCTCACGCGCAAGATCGAGCCGGGGGACAAGCTGCCCAGCCAGAACGAGCTGGCCGAGCGCTATGGCGTCTCGCGGATGACGATCCAGCAGGCGCTGCGCGTCCTCAAGGACGAATCGCTCGTCGTCTCCCGCCAGGGCAGCGGTGTCTTCGCGCGCGAACGCACGGAGAAGCCGGTCGGCCTGCGGCCCCACATCGAGAAGGCGTTCGAGGCCGACGAGGTCAGCATCGACTTCCTCGGCTACACCGCCGAGACCCTGCACGGCGCGATCGCCGAGCCGCTCGACAAGATCCGCGCGGGCCGGCTCACGCCGAAGTCGATTCGGATCCGCATCCTGGTCTCCGACATGACCCAGCCCCTCGCCCTACCCGTGGCGGTGGAGGGCGTTGAGCGTGACTCGGCCGCTGCTCGGGCTCGCATGTCCGACCTGAGTACTCGCTACATCGGTGGCGTGACCGACGCCGTGCAGGAGCTCGCGGACCTCGGACTTGTCCCCGACGCCACAGTCGAGACCCGACGGTTCACCGCCGCCCCGATGTTCAAGGCGTACGTCATCAACGGCGCCGACGCCTTCTTCGGGTACTACCCGGTCGTGAAGCACGACGTCCGAACAGCAGGGCGTCAGGTGTCCATCTATGACCCGATGGGCAAGGACACCGTGCTCTTCCACTGGACCGACGATGGCGACATCGAAGCCGTCGACACCCAGTTCGTCATCGAGACCCGTAACTGGTTCGACAGCGTCTGGAACACCATCGCAGTCGAGGGTGACCAGTGACCGACGCCCGCACCCTGCTCTGGTCCGCCCGCGCCGTCCTGCTCGACTTCGACGGCCCTGTTACCCCGTTGATGCCTGCACCGCTCAACATGCAGACTGCCGACGCCGCACGCACCGCTCTGGCCCGACACGGCATCGAACCCGCAGAGCTACGCGAGACCTCCGATCACCTCGCGATCATTCGCTGGGCCGGCGCCCACGCGCCCGCCGCGCTGTCAGATGTTGAGGCGACGTGCATCGAAGCCGAGGTCCAAGCCGCACGCACGTCGCACCCGACTACCGGCGCGCACGAACTGATCGCCGCGCTAGACGACGCCAGCGTACCTGTTGTCATTGTGACGAACAACGCCGCCGAGGCTGTCCAAACCTACCTGCATCGCTTCGGCATCACCGCACAAATCCTCGACGTCGTCGGCCGCCCTGAGCGTAGGCCCGATCTGATGAAGCCGAATACGTTCATGGTGGAGGAAGCGCTCCGCATCATGGGGAGCCTTCCTGATGAGGTTGTCTTGGTCGGCGACGCCGTCTCGGACGTCCGTGTCGCACATCTAGCAGGCATTCGGGCAATAGGTTACGCAAAGAACCCGGTTCGAGGCAGAGAGCTCGAAACTGTCGGCGCGGATGCCCTTGCGGAGACAATGATTGCGATCTTGCCATAACGCACAAGATTCATCGAGCTCGATTGCTCAAGCAGGTCGCAAATAGTCAATCCTGAGATGCACAATGTGGACGCGCCTACCATCCAGCAAATTCCTCGACTTTTGAACGAGAAGTTGTCTCTCGACTTCTTCCCGATCCAGCCGTGCCAGTGACCTGCGGCGCGCATCGGTAGTATCGGTCCAACTCGCGACATCGGGCCACGCGATAATATAAAAGCCATCGCTGGCACCGACATCGTGCATGTACCTCTCCACCAATTGGGCATCCATAGCAGAGAGGAGACCTGCGTTCCATGCCCCTTTAACTTCGATCGGCACCGACAATCGGTCGCAAACCGGATCGACCGAGAATGCATCGACGAGAAGATCTGTGCGCTCGCCCATGCCGCCCGGCCGGCTCCGACGAATCTGCACCTCCCGGTTTACAACAACTCTACGGCGACCCAGGACGCGCGACAGGTTGTTGGCCAAATAGTCTGAGATATCGTCCTCGGTCTTAGGGCGCCCAGAATAAGTGTCCCACAGATAGTGGGATTCCGGCGTGGCGCCTGTAAGTTGCTCCTGAATCTCATCAATCGCTCGGGAAACCGAATCAGCGAGGCCCGGCGAATCGTTCACCACGACCGTTCGCGGGTCGTGCGCTAGGCGGAGGAGGTGCGAGAGAGGTGTTGGTTGCCACGAGTCGCGCCGCAGGGCCGCTTCGGCCGCGACAAGAACGCGCGAAAACAATCTGTTCCCCGGCTGTGCCGCGACAAGCGAGCGAATGACTGAAACTGCCTGTGGAGAGCCCTCGTCTTGCAATTGACGCAAGATGCGGTCTCGCCATTGTCCGACCTCCTCCCGTGGGCCGACCATGTGGGCCTCGTCAATCATTGGGTCGGTGTCGGGCGGGAAATTGGCGCGTAGCCAGAGATAGATGTCGGCCAGAGAGGTTGCCGACATTGCCGCCGCCGACTTAAACCCACGCACTGTCGGCGACGCTGCAAGCACCTGCTCCGCGAATGGCAGATCCGCGTCAAAAGCCTCTCGCAGTTCCGGCCAACTCGCCTCTAGGTCATGGGCAACAAGCGTTGCCGCTGCCAGTCGCCGGTGCTCGCTCGGCGTCGGGTCCTCCAACCATTCATGTAGCAACCGGCGCACGAGGCCGAAGTCATTGGTCGCAAGCGCGCTGACGATTTCCTCCCGCGGCTCACCGTCCGTCGTCTCTAGCAGCGACAGGTAGCAGGCGGCCACCGTATCGTCCCAGAGGTACTCAGATTCGTTCGTCAGCAAAGGCCTACGGCCGCTCGAAACTGCGGCATCCGCCCGCGCAATCAATGCCTTCCGCGCTGCCTGCTGCGCCTCCGGGCCTGCCAGTTCAAGCAACTCCAGCTTGTCATCCCAGGTGGCACCATTGATGAACGATGTCGGCCAACTTGTGATTATCGGAGCCCATTCTCTCCAAGCCGATACTGGAATCTGTCGAAGGCGGTCAGGCGAAATGCGCAGCATGATCATTAGTGCCCGATATCCAGCCTCGGCAGGATGGAACATGATTTCCGGCTTATGGAGCCACATTTCCACATGGCACGAGTGTTCCCGAATGTAACGATCTGAAGCGTCGACAAAGCGCTCTCGAAGGGCATCGTCAAGAGTCTTCCATCGTGGCATCGCGACCACATCGGGGTCGGAACCCCTGTCGAAGTGCTTCGAGCCCGGTGCGACTGTTAGCAGGCGCACGCTCTGCCAATATCCTCCGGCGTCGCCCGAATCGAACCTTGCGAGCAGGTCGCGGATTTCGTCGTTGATCTCGTCCGATTGTTCGGGGTCGGAGGGCTTGACGGTATGAGTCGCCCGTCGGGCCTCACGCATCCGATCAGCTTCGGCGGAGTCCAATGCAACAGGTTCCACCAACTGGTGAACATATCCTTCGAAGAGGGGGTGATCGTGCGACATATCAAGCACAAGATCGCGATGATCGGATATGTCGTCCCTAAACGTCAACCGGAAAAGAGTTCGAACCACGCTTCGCGTGGGCTCATCTGCGGTTGCGGCGTATATATCGGATAGCCACTCAAGATCCTCCGCTCGGACGATGCCCATGGAGAATGGACCGTATGAAGTTAGCGCGAATACTATTGCGTCCGTCGGGGACTTGGCAATTATGCTTGAGGCTATCGCACGTCGCAGGAATGGATCCTCAAATATATCAATGCGCTCTTCGGTCAGGCCCGAATCGTTGGGTAGTAGGTCTTCGTAAATCTCTGCTCGGGCGATCACCAGTTGGGCAAACGCCTCTATGACATTGCGCTCGCGAGGTCGTCTTGACGCCGACGTCATGATTCGGGTTGCGAGTGCGCTGAACGCGTGGTCATTTGTCGCAAGATCGAGATTGTTTACTAGCCATTGCAGCCCTGCAAAAGCATCATCATCGCTGATACGTTTGGGGAGATCGCTCAGGAATGCCTCATAGGCGCCGAAAAAGTTCTGCTGGCGACGCGGGCATAGTGCCTCATACGTTTCTTCTATGGAGATTGCGTGAGGCCAAGACGCCAATAGTGCAACACCTTTGATTTCGTCATATGGATCTTCCTCTGAAGTTAGGGGCTCGATCGCTAGATCGCGAAGCGCGGCGGATTGATGCGATGTCGGTAGACGCGAGATTGCCCATCCGGCGGACACGCGGTCGCGCGTTTCAGCGGTGCGGTCGAGGGCGATCTCCGCCAAGTCATCTCGAAGTTCGACCGCTGCACACTCATCTGCAAGTTCGAGTGCTAGTTGACGTCGATCTGGATCGATATCATGCAAGTGGGCGCGTATCTGTTGAGCAGCGCCAACATGTCGAAGGGGGGCTAGTGAGCGTTCCCAGCGGTTGACGGTGAACTCGCTCGCTATAGAGAAGAGACCGTCTATGACGGCGGCGCGTAATGTGTTACCAGGGAGTTCCACTTCGCCGAGAAAAGCCGATGGATCCGCCTCGACCAAGAAATTGTATTTGTCCGGCGCGATGGCCACGGTCCATGTGGCGGCCAACCTGGTTTGTGGCCAGCATCGACCGTCGGGCGCGAGAAACAGTGACCGTGTCTGCGCTTCTGACAGGTCGTTGGATACTACCCAATCTGCGCATAGGAAGTCGGCGAATGTTGCATGCGCCCAACCAAGACGCTCTCCACCGCGACTCGCAAAGAGGCCGGTTCGTACTGCTTCCAGTACGGCGGACGATGTTACTTGGATACTGCCTTCCGGTATCGGCTCGAGTCCGCCAGAGAGGTGATCGGCGGCGATATCCTCGCCCGCCACGTCGACTGTCGGGCCTGTCCATATGGCAGTGGCACCGCCGAAGACGGTCGCTGCTGCGATTCGTCGTGCGGCCGCGATGCGGTGTTCAAGGGGAATTGTGGTCGCGAGTCCAGCGTCGCGGCGCCCAGGGTTCTGCTCAGTGCAAAGAGAGCCAATCCCTGCTCGATACAGTGCTGCTCCCCGCCCGGGAAGCTCTCCCGACGCTGCGAAGTTTCGGGCGAGGAACTTCAAGGTCAACGGACGTGAGGCTAGAGGTCCCGCCCCTGCCCGGACTACTTCTTTGAGGAAGGGCGTGGGGTCGCACCATGCTGCTGCAATGGTCGACGCATCGACGCGACGGAGGGGGAGAAGTTCGACAATGTGTAGATCATCGTATGCATCTTTTAGTGACTGTTGGGTCTGCTGCACGAATAGGTGACACCTGACCTGTGGTGCCTGCGGGCGCTGCTGGAAGGATGTGTCCCGTGCCCAGACCCCATCCCAAGGAGTTCCGCGACGACGTCGTGGCGATCGCGCGCCAGGGCGAGACCCCGATAAAGCAGGTCGCGAAGGACTTCGGCATCTCCGAGTCGTGCCTGCGCAACTGGCTGCACCAAGCTGACGTCGAGGACGGCGCCAAGCCTGGCGTGACGAAGGACGAGTCGACCGAGCTGCGCGAAGCCCGCAAGCGTGTGCGGCTGCTGGAGCAGGAGAACGAGGTCCTGCGCCGGGCGGCGGCGTACTTCGCCCAGGCGCACCTGCCGGGAAAATGACCTACCCGCTCGTCCGTGAACTTGCTGCTGACGGTGTCCCCGTCGCGGTGACGTGCCGGGTCCTCAAGCTCGCCCGCCAGCCCTACTACCGGTGGCTCGCCGCACCTGTGACGGCCCGGGAGCTCGAGCAGGCGCACCTCGCGAACGCGCTGTTCGACGCCCACCGCGATGACCCTGAGTACGGGTATCGGCTGCTGGCCGACGAGGCCCGAGACGCCGGCCACATCGCGTGTGACCGCACGATGTGGCGACTCGTGCGGGACGGGCGTTGGTGGTCGGTGTTCGGCAAGAAGCGCTCGAAGAACGGCAAGAAGCCCGGCCCTCCGGCGCACGACGACCTCGTCCAGCGGGACTTCACTGCCAGTGAGCCCAACGCCTTGTGGTTGACGGACATCACCGAGCACCCGACGACCGAGGGCAAGGTCTACCTGTGCGCGATCAAGGACGTGTACTCGAACCGGATCGTCGGCTACTCCATCAGCGACCGCATGAAGTCGAGGCTGGCCGTCCAGGCGCTCGAGAACGCCGTCGCCAGGCGCCGGGTTGACGGCGCCGACGTGGCCGGCTGCATCGTGCACAGCGATAGAGGCAGTCAGTTTCGAAGCAGGAAATTCCTCGCCGCGCTGCGTCGTCACGGCCTGGTCGGCTCCATGGGGCAGGTCGCCTCCGCAGGCGACAACGCGGCCATGGAGTCCTTCTTCTCGCTGCTGCAGAAGAACGTCCTGGACCGGCGTCTATGGACGACCCGCGAGCAGCTGCGCATCCGGATCATCACCTGGATCGAACGCACCTACCACCGACGCCGCCGCCAGCAGCGCCTCGGACGATTGACCCCCATCGAGTACGAAGCCATCATGACCACTCAGGTCGCACTCGCCGCCTGACAACCGCTGTCACCTATTCGTGCAGCAGATCCGTTCGAGGCTCGCCGGCCAGTCGGCTGTGCGGCAGGCGATCCGCACGAAGAGTCGGTCGCAGGGGAGTTGTCGAAGGCGACTTGCGATGATCGAGCCTATGTGGGGAATGCGTGCGCGAGCTTCGTCGAGTGCATCTAGGACGAGGCACAGCTGTCCTGATCCGGACGACCAGTCAGCAAGCGACGGGGCCTCGAACACTTCGCGTACCAAGCGGTCCTCGGACCCGTACGACGACAGGTCGAACGCAAGAACTGATACGCCGCCCGCGGCCAAGAACGTCGTATCCGCGATCGCGGTCGATTTTCCGGCACCAGGTTCTCCGAGGAGGACTAAGCACCGGTAGTCGCCGAGCTGTTCGGTGGCCTCAATGCCGGTGCCGGCAGACTCGGTGTGGAGCATGGCCGCGTTGGGGTCGCGCAGGAAGCCGTCGTCATCGAGCGAATAGCTCCCGTCGCGAGAGCACCAGAAACGTTGCAGCCTTGTCTGAGCCGACATCGTCCCATCTTGCGGGTACGGTCGCGGCGTTCGCCAGCGCTCGACCGAGGTTTGGACAGTAAGCGTGAGGGCCGGGGATAGCCCCGGGCAAGTTTGGCGCGGGTTGCTCGACGCCCACACGACTTGGTGCCGAGGGCTGCACCTGTGAGTACTTTCTCTACTGACTCAAGGCGCGGCTCCGCCGCGCGTGCGAGCGCCGGGGAGCACCGCGGGGCCCCGCGCTTCGCTCGCAAGCTCGCTCGCGCACCCCACTGTGCTCCCCGGCGCTCGACTTCACCCGGCCCGCTGGGGCAGCCCCAACGTCACTCCGTTGCGTTCGGCCGTCGTCGGGTCTCTACGACCTGATTGTTCTGCTCGTCCGGCTCCAGACCCCTGCGCAACCAATCCTCCCGAGCCTGGCTCGTCCCCGCGATCAGTGCCCACGTGAAGAACGGGCCGAGCGCCGCCATGATCCAGGCGAAGGTCCAAGTCTTGTCGTGCGGGTTGTAGACGTCAGACCCGCCCGGAGCGATCACGACCGGGTCGATCGCTGCTTCGGTCGCCTCGGGTTGAGGTTCCCCGAAGCCGCTGGAGAACTTGACGCCGTCGACGTCGTGCGCGCCGTCGGCCGACTCGAAGGTCCCGTACCAGTGGCAGTCCTTAGGGCCGCAGTCCTCCACCAGAGGGATGAAGCGTCCCTCGATGCCTCGGTGCGTCGCCTGCCAGCTGTCGACGGACCAGAAGACCCCGATCGCGACCCACGCACCGCCGAGGGCGATCGAGACCACCCAGACCGGAAGAGTGACTAACCAGAACGACACGAGTCGACGACGACGTGGTGGCGGAGGCACGGCGCGGAGTCTACGCAGGTCGCCCCGGGGCCATTCGTGCCGGGGGCCGGCGTCAGCTGGGGTCTCCTTCGCCCTGACGTCCCGGCCCCGCACCGACAGCCGAGCATCCGGCCGACTCCGGACCGCGTCAAGGGCGCATGCGGCGTCGCTACGCGATGGCCTGCGGCCACCCTTGACCCGGACCTCCGCCGGCCTCTTGTGCTCCGCTATCGGTACGGCGCCTCCGAGTGTCCCCACCGGCCGAGGTATCGACAGGTCGCCGGATTGCCTCCGTTTTGGACGGCGGATCGGTGCCGGCGGGTGCAACCCGATCCAACGGGCGGAACGGTAAAAGACCAGGTCAGATGCCAGAACGACCCGGGCAAGCAGGGCGGGCCAACGCGCAGTTTTGAAGCCCACCGCTACCGCCACCCGAAGGGCCCCACCCGCAGCATCACGCGGACGTGGGGCCCTTCGTCGTTCCTCGTACTCCTTTTCACTTCGTGTTGCCTTCCGAGACATCCACCGATGCCTGCGAGGCCGCGATGCGGCGGAAGTCGTGGGGCGCGACCTTGGTACCGATGGCGGCTTGGGCGCCGCGGAGCTGGTCGGAAACGACCGGGGGAGCGGGGCATGCCCTTGGTCAAGCATGGCTTGGGCGGCCCCGGGTCTGTCCAGTGCCGCCCTCTCCTAGCTAGTCCACGAGCGCTACGGCTGGGGACCCACTGGACGCAGACCCGACCGGGTATCGGCGACCAGGCCGACCGCTCCCACGAGCGCCACTATCGCGAGAACGGCTGATACCAACGCCGGCATGCCTTCGCTAAATCGGGTAGACACGCCAATGACGGCTCCGGCTCCGCCGCCTGCGACAACGAGAAGTGCCGGCCACCACCACGCAACTCCGGTGTTCCAGAGGATGGGCACGCAGAGCCCCAGGCCGATAACCATGGGGAGCAGCCCCGCCAAGGCGCCCTCGACCCCGGTGCCCACCGGGTCCGCGATGGCGTAGGGGCTGCCGTCGACGAGTTCATCCGTCCAAAAGAATGCGAACAGGTACGCGAACAAGCCCGTGAACAGGGCGACAAGGAGTGCAAGGCCCGCGCGCAACCACCGAGCACCGTTGCTGGTTTCTGTCACGAGGAACACCGTAGCCAGGTTGTCGAGGCGCGTGAGACCGGTAGTGCCGACCTCACGGGCGCGGCGACCTAACTGCCTGCCCGGATCGATCGGGTCCACGTGCGAGGCCAGCGCACGTGCGCGCTTGAGAACGCCAGCGCAGTCCAACCGGCGAGCAGAATGATCCCCTGCGGCTGGAATACCGGTAGGTCGACGCCGTCCATGTTCACCGTGTCGGGATGGCCAGCAAGGAAGGAGCCTGCGATGAGCAGGACGCCCAAGGCTCCTCCGAGCAGCGTGTACTCACCATGGCGGCTCCACCAGGCACGCAGCCGGGGGACCAGCCGTAGCGGAAGCCCGACGACAAGAACGGCCATCGTCGTCACCACGGCGAGCGCGGCACTCCAGAAGAGCCACCCGACGACCGTCAGAAGATCGTCGTAGGGACCTGAGACGACGCAGACGACGAGACCGGTTGCGAACATCAGGGCGAGCGTCAGGAGCGACTGGACGCCGACAAGGCCCACGGCCGAGAGCGCTGCGCGAGCCCGTGTCCAGTCCACCGGTGGCGCGCTGACATGTCCTTGAGGCTGCAACTCGTGACTCTCCGGCGCTCCTGGGCGGTTCACGCCGGCGAGCCTATCGGTCACGCGCACCCACACCTGTGCGGTCGGATCGCTGGTACTGCGAGCACTCTGGGTCGTGTCCCGGCACCGCACCGACCGCCGAACATCCGGCCGCCTCCGGACCGCATCAAGGGCGCCTTCGGCGTCTGCGCGATGGCCTGCGGCCACCCCTGACCCGGACCCTGGCCGTCATCTTGTGCTCCGCTTTCGGTACGGCGCCTCGGAGCATCCCCGCCGAGAGGTCGCCGGTTCGCCTCCGTCTTGGTCGCTGGTCGGCGCTCCTAGGGATGGGTGAGACCGACGGTCACAGCGGCCGCATAGCCGGCGACGACGAGCCACTCCCACCACGCAGGTCGAACCAGCGACCGTCGCGAGGTGTCGCTCGCCGGCGCCCGGACCGAACCGGCCGTGGCGCGACGCATCTCGATCTCAGC
Source organism: Promicromonospora sp. Marseille-Q5078 (assembly GCF_050315395.1). Classification (NCBI taxonomy): domain Bacteria; kingdom Bacillati; phylum Actinomycetota; class Actinomycetes; order Micrococcales; family Promicromonosporaceae; genus Promicromonospora; species Promicromonospora sp. Marseille-Q5078. The sequence goes on along the minus strand of NZ_JBNPQG010000001.1, from coordinate 3,994,622 downwards.
GACGACGCGGTCGACTCGAGACCGGCGATTGAGCATTCCGGAGATGTTCGCTTGCTGGACCGCCCAGCACCACCACGTCTGTCCATCGCGCTGGACGACGCCGACCTTCGACCCGGCCTCGAGCGCTGCCACCTCGCTCCACGGGACCCATGTCTTCGTCACGATGTTGCGAGCGCTGATGCCCTCGTCAGAGACGCGAATCCATCCGCGACCGATCAGGAGGACGAAGAGTCCGCCTCCCCCGATGAGGGTGTACCCGAAGAGGATGCTGCCGAGCGTGTCATCGGGGTGCCTGGGGATGGCAGTGTCCGCGAGGAGCAGGAGGATCCACAGGGGCGCGAGCACCGCAGACCATCCGCGGAGTCCGGGGGACACCCGATAGATGACGTCCCCGTCGGGGAGTTCCGTGCCTCCGGCGGCGCCAAAGTTCGCCGACCTCGGTTCGGGACGAGCCTGCTCTACGTCTTCTGCCACCTTCACTCCTGGTCCAGGACACCGCTGACCCTTGCGCGAGAAGAGAGTCCGAGCTCACCAGGCGTCGGCCGCTGTGTGGGGATCATGGCGGGCCTGGCGCCGACGGTCAATCGCCGAGGCAGGTTCCGAACGTCACGGTCCATCACCGGCGTGCGCTCCGGTCGACGACGGTGGCTGCAGTAGCGTGCCGAGGTGATTCCCGCCCCGACAGCCCGCCTGCGCTTCCGCGAGATGACCCACGACGACCTGGACGCGATGGCCGCGCTGCTCTGCGACCCGGAGGTCATGACCTACTACCCTGCGCCGAAGACCAGGCAAGGGGCGCTGGCCTGGATCGACTGGAACCAGCGGAACTACGCGGAGCACGGTCATGGTCTCTGGGTGATCGAGACCCACGCCGGCGAGTTCGTCGGCGACTGCGGGCTGACCTGGCAGCCGGTCAACGAATCGACCAAGCTCGAGGTCGGCTATCACGTCCGCCGCGACCGGCAGGGACAGGGCTACGCCACCGAAGCCGCCGGAGCCTGCCGTGACTTCGCGCACGACGCCCTCGGAGCGACGGAACTCGTCGCGATCATCCACCCCGAGAACCTCGCATCGCGACGCACCGCCGAGAAGATCGGCATGCGGCACGTCGACGACCACACCGGATCGCGCGGCGTGTACACGGTGATGGGCATGGAGCTTCGCCTCTAGGTGCTCGCGCTGGGATGCGAAACGAGCGGCGGGGCGGGGTGCACAGCACGACCAGTCGCGATCCCGAGGCCGAGCCGACGCACGGCAGAAGCCCGGGTTGGCGGCAGCGGACAGCCAGTGCCGGCGCCCCTCGAGTAACCTCTCGCCACGAAGCGCCGGGATCGCCACGGCTGCTCGTTCGGTTCCGGGAGGGACGGCGTGATCGAGATCCTCGGGGACGTCTTCGGTTGGATCGTTGGCAACCGGTGGGGGCGCCGCGTCGTCGAACGTCGGAACGAGCGGTTCCGAGCGGACAACAAGACCGAGGCTGCGGTCCGCTTGGTATACGGCTCCGTTCGCGGCTTGACGGGGCAATGGATGCCGGCCGTCTGGTCGATCGCACCTGGTCGCCTTTCCAATTTCTCCGTCGTCGTTACGGTCGGTGCTCTCACACGCGACGAGTCACGCAGACCGGGGAATCGTGAGTCCTTGTCCGTCGACCCCGACGCCGAGATCTACCAAGCCCGGAGCAACGACGCTGTCGTTGAGGTGGCACTGCTGCCGTCGCAGTCCGCATGGGTCGTCGCGGTGTTGCAGGGAGAGCAACCCTCGTGAACTGATATTCGCCGCGTCGATGGTTCCTACGGCTGCCTTGGCCCTACTCACATCGCTCCTGGCGGCGGAGACCTTAGCGGCAGACGAGGGGCGCTGTCGCTGGTCCTGACCGGGTGAACTTTGGCCCAAATGCGCCGTTGACGCGGCTTGGCGAGGACCGGCGCCCGACAATGACACTGCCTGGCTTCGGGATGCCCCGATCAACGTCCGGGCGTGACCTCGGGAGGCGACCTCAGCATGGAGCTGCGGCACGAACTGACGGTCTCCGAGGCGTCGGTGCCGGTCGACCCCGACGGGGGATCGCGCGCAGCGCGGCGGCTGGTCGTCGTGGCCGTGCTCCTGCTGGTCCAGGCCGGGATCGTGTGGCTCTTCGTGCCGATGTGGTGGTGGCACGTCGGCAACATCCTCGAGGCGCCTGGAGTCGAGACGGTGCTGGTCCGGGCGTTGTCCGCCGTGCTCGTCGTCGGGATCCTCACCGTCGAGATCGTCATGCTGGCGCGGCGGAGGCGGGAGCCGCTGCCGGTGACCTGGGGCGCGACCGGTGCGCTCGTCTTCACGATGATGCTCGAGTCCATGGGCAGCTTCTAGCGCGGTCACGGCCACGGAATCGCGCGCTCACGCCGTGACGGGGGAGAGCTTCCGCTCGAGGAAGAGCGTGGCGGCTCCGATGGCGCCGACGTCGTCGCCGAAGGTCGACGACGTCACGGGGACGTCGTGCGAGCCGCCCAGGGCACGCCGCGCCCCCGCGACGACCTGAGGCGTGGCGTGCTCCGCCAGGTAGCTCCAGTAGGGGCCGCCGACGATGATCCGGTGCGGGTCGTGGATGCTGGTCAGGGTGCGCGCGGCCTCGCCCAGCGCCGCCCCGTACCCCTCGATCAGGCTCCGTGAGACGTCGTCGCCGTCGTGTGCCCTCTGCTGCAGCAGGGCGAGGGCCGTCGACTGGGGAGCGCCCGACTCCAAGGGGACGCCGGCCCCCCGCGCCTTCTCCAGGAAGCGATCCATGTCGGTGTAGAGCCAGAGGCAGGACATGCGGCCGCAGCCGCACCGGGTGTCGTCCATGCCGGTCGGGAGATGCCCGATCTCGCCCGCCTGGACGGTGCTGCCGCGGTGGATGGTGCCGTCGCCCGCCACGGCCGACCCCACGCCGGCGCCGGCGTACAGGTACAGCACCGTCTCCTGGGTGGCGAACCGGCCCGGCCAGCACTCTGCCGTCAGCGCGGCGTTGGTGTCCTTGTCCAGGACGGCGGGCAGTCCGGTCCGGTCGCGGATCAGGTCGAGCAGGGGCACGTCGCGCCACCCGGGCAGCCACGGGGGATCCACCATCGTCCCCCGGACGGCGTCGATGCCGGCGGGCGAGGCGACGCCGATCCCCTGGAGGACGGCGCGCACCCCGTCCTGCCCGTCCGGCTCGTCGGCGCCGAGCTCGCGGATCATCTCGTCGAGGGTCGCGCCGATGCGTTCCACGTCCGCCGCGGGGTCCTCGCCGGGGCGTGCGAGGGTCCGCGTCAGGATCGGGCGGGCGAGCATGTCGACCAGGGTGACGGTGATGTGCGCGGGGTCCAGGTGGGCTCCGGCGGCGAGCATCGCGCGGGCCTCGACCTGCATCGACATCGCGGGCTTGCCGGGCCGGTTGGTGTGCACCGGTGCCGCGCGTACCAGCCCGCGGTCGATCAGCCGCCGCGTGATCTGCGAGACCGCCTGGCGCGAGAGACCGCAACGTTCCATCAGCTCCGACTGATCGACACCCTCCGGGGACACCCGGATCGCCCGCAGCACGACGAGCTCGTTCCGAGCCCCCACCTGCGGCATCGTCGTCGCGCGCATCCCGCTCCCTCCACCCGGCCATCGTGCTTGGTTGAATATATCCATCAGTATGAGTAATGTCCCCGGACGTCGGACACAGTGGTCCACGTCACCCTCTCGGTGCGCAATGACCCGCGTCCAGCCACGACGGACACCGTTCCGTCGCCGTACCGAAGGGAGAGCGATGTCTGCGACCGGACTGACGGCCAGGGCCCCCTCAGGGGTTGCCCCACCGGAACAGGTGGAGGACGCGACCACCAGCCCTCCGCCGAAACGCAGGCGCCATCGACTCTCGCGCTCCGACCGGCGCGACCTGGCACTCGGCCTGAAGTACATCTCGCCGTGGCTCGTCGGGATCCTGGTCTTCGTCATCTACCCGGTCGGGTACTCGATCTACCTGAGCTTCACCCGCTACTCCGGCATGGGCAGCCCGACCTGGGTCGGAACGGGGAACTACGTCACCGCGTTCGCCGACCCGCTGGTCGGCAAGGCAGCCGGCAACACCCTGTTCTACGCCCTGATCGCCGTGCCGCTCGGGCTCGTCGTCGCGCTCACGCTCGCGCTCGCGATGAACCAGAACGTTCGTGAGGTCGCCTGGTACCGCACGATCTTCTACGCCCCCTCGCTGATCCCCGCGTTCGCGATGTCGTTCATCTTCATCGTGTTCCTGAACCCGCAGTTCGGCGCGTTCAACCAGGTGCTCAACCTCTTCGGCGAGTCCAACGTGAACCTGCTCGGGGACCCGACGGGCGTGAAGATCGCCATCATCCTGATGGCCCAGCTCGGCGCGGGGAACGCGGCCCTGATCTTCCTGGCCGGCCTGCGCAACGTCCCCAAGACCGTCTACGAGGCGGCGCGCGTGGACGGCGCCGGCCCGATGCGGCAGTTCCTGTCGATCACGCTGCCGCTGCTCAGCCCGGTGCTGCTGTTCAACCTGATCACCGGCGTCTCCGGCGCGCTCCAGGTGTTCACCGAGGCGTACATCGTCACCAACGGGACCGGCGACCCCGACGCGGGCGCCCTGTTCTACATGATGTACCTCTACAAGAACGCCTTCGGCTTCGCGGAGCTCGGCTATGCCTCAGCCCTGGCCGTGCTGCTGTTCCTGGCCGGTCTCGCCATGGCCCTGTTGATCTTCTGGTGCTCGCGCCGGTTCGTGAACTACGACGTGGAGGCCGCCTGATGAGCGCGACGATCCAGACGGATTCCCCGAGGAAGCAGCGGGCCGCTGCCCGTTCCGCGGACGCCGATCAGCTGAACCGTCGGGCCGACGGGACACGTCGCCCGTGGTACTCCACGCTGATCGCGCGCGTGGTGATGGTGGTCCTGTCCATCCTCTTCCTGCTGCCTCTGTACTGGATGATCATCTCCTCGGTGAAGTCGGACGAGGAGCTCGCGAAGTTCCCGCCCACGTTCTTCCCCGAGTCGTGGCACTTCAGCAACTTCGTCGACGCGGTGGCGGCGATGCCGTTCCTGCACTTCTTCCTGAACTCCGCGATCATCACGATCTCGGTGGTGCTCTTCTCGGTGGTGTCGAACTTCATCGTCGCCTACGGATTCGCGTGCCTGAAGTGGCCCGGGCGGGACATCGTGTTCTACCTGGTGATCGCGACGCTCTTCCTGCCGTTCCCGGTGACGCTGATCCCGATGTTCGACATGTGGGCCCGCCTCGGGCTCGTCAACACGATGTTCCCCCTGATCATCCCGTCGATGTTCGGCTCGGCGTTCTACGTGTTCCTGCTGCGGCAGTTCCTCATGCAGATCCCCAAGGACATGCTCGACGCCGCCCGGATCGACGGCGCGCGGGAGTGGACCATTCTGTGGCGGCTCGTGTTCCCCACGGCCAAGCCGGCGCTGACGACCGTCGCCATCTTCGCGGCCGTCGCGTCGTGGAACGACTTCATGGGCCCGCTGATCTACCTGCAGGACGAGAGCGTGCAGACCCTCTCGATCGGCCTGCAGTCGTTCCGCTCCGTGCACGCGCAGGACGTCACGTTCAACCAGCTCATGGCGGCGTCGTTCCTGGTCATCCTGCCCCTGCTGCTCCTGTTCTTCGTGTTCCAGCGCTACTTCATCCGGGGCATCACCATCGGAGGCTTCAAGTGATCACTCGCCGCACCTTCTTGAGCGCCGCCGCGGCCTCCGCCGCCGCCCTCTCCCTCGGGGCGTGCGCGCCCCGCGGGTCCTCGAGCGACGCCGTCATCCGCTACTGGGGGATGGGCGCCGCCGACGCCGACAAGGACATGAAGGTCATCGACGCCTTCAACGCCACGAAGGCCGGCTCCGGCGTCACGCTCGACGTCAACCAGGTGCCCAGCAACGGCGTGGCGGACATGAGCCAGATCATCACCGCCGTCCGCGGCGGCACCGCCCCGGACGTCTGGCAGATGGACCGGTTCAACGCCGTCCAGAACGCCTCCATCGGGCTGCTCGAGCCGATCGGCCGGCTCATCGAGGAGTACGAGGACACCTCGGTCGACGAGTTCACCAAGCAGTGGCTGCAGTTCGCTATCGACGAGCTCACCTTCGACGGCCAGCTGTACGGGCTGCCGATCAACACCGACGCCCGCGGGATCATGTACAACGAGAACCTCCTGCGGGAGGCGCGCATCGACCTCGACATGTTCGATCCCGAGCAGCACGTGCTCACCTGGGACGAGATCCGCGAGGTCAGCCGCAAGCTCACCACGACGGACTCCCGCGGCAACTTCGAGACCCTCGGGTTCGTCCCCTGGGACGGCGAGGGCTGGCCCTACACCTGGGGCTTCGGGCTCGGCGCGCAGCTCTACTCGAACGAGACGTCGTCGGTCACGCTGGACTCCCCCCAGTGGCGGTCCGTGTTCGACCTGTACGCCGACTGGGCCGAGGAGTTCCCCTACTCCAAGGCCGACGCGTTCTTCGCGACGTACCAGCCGCCGAACTCCCCGCCCAGCCAGACCGCCGTCTTCAGCGAACGGCTGGCGATGTCCACCACCGGCCCGTTCTCCATCCGCAGCAACGAGAAGTACGCCCCGAAGCTGCCGCTGAAGTTCACGTGGCTGCCGGTCGACGCGGAGGGCGACGACACGTACTCGTGGTCCGGCGGCGCGTCGCTGGTGGTGCCGAAGGGCGCCAAGATGACGCGGAACCTCTGGGAGTTCATGAAGTTCTACACGGGCTACGACGGCCAGAGCATCGTGCAGCCGCTGCTCGGCGACCTGCCGACCAACCTGAGGACGATCCAGGCGCGGCACTACAACCCCAAGGCCGAGCTGTTCCGGCAGATGCTGCCGACCTCCACCTCCCGGCCCCCGCTGCCCGTCGGCACCGTGGCCTGGGACACGCTCCAGCGCTCCCGGAGCTCGGTGATCATCGGGTCCGCGACGCCGCAGCAGGTCATCGCCAACAACCAGCAGAGCGTCGCTCCCAAGATGGCGCTCTTCGAGGGCTACCAGATGCCCGCCACGTACGGGCAGAAGAGCGTCATCCCGGAGGCCTGAGCGAACCCAGCGAGCGCACGAACGACCCACCCGAACCGGCCGGACGACGGGCCGGGAACCACCTGAGCATCACAGGAGCAGAACCCATGACCACACCCCTGCGGATCGCCGTGCTCAGCGCATGGCACGTGCACGCCGAGGAGTACGGGCGCGCCGCCGTCGACCACCCCGACACCGAGCTCGTCGCCGTCTGGGACGACGACGCCGAGCGCGGCCGCGCGCTCGCCGAGCGGCTCGGCGTCGAGGCCACCACCGACCTCGACGCGCTGCTGGCGCGCGAGGACCTCGACGGCGTGACCGTCACCGCCGCCACCAGCGACCACCTCGAGGTGATCGGCAAGGCGCTCGCCGCCGGCAAGCACGTCTTCACCGAGAAGCTGCTCGCCCCGACGGTCGCGGAGTGCGACAAGCTCATCGACGCCGCCCAGGACGCGGGCGTGCGCCTGACCGTCTCCCTGCCGCGGCTGACGCACGGCTACACCCTGGCCCTGCGCGAGATCCTCGACGCCGGGACCCTCGGCCGGCTCACCTACTCGCGGGTCCGGCTGGCCCACGACGGCTCCACCCGCGACTGGCTGCCCGCACGGTTCTACGACGCCTCCGAGGCGCTCGGCGGCGCCTTCTCCGACCTGGGGGCGCACCCCGTCTACCTCACCCAGCTGATCCTGGGCGACGAGTTCACGTCCGTGCGTCCGACCTACACCGACCAGACCGGTCGCGGCGTCGAGGACAACGCGTCGGTCACCGTGGCCACGCCGGACGGCGCGATCGGCGTCGTCGAGACCGGCTTCGTCACGCCTGCCAGCCCGTTCACGATCGAGGTCCACGGCACCGCGGGATCCGTGCTGTACGGCTTCGAGTCCGACGACGAGGGCAAGGCCGTGATGCGCCTGACCACGGCGGAGGGCTCGTCCCGCGTGGACCTGCCCGCCGACCAGCCGATCCTCTTCGCCCAGTGGGCGGACTCGATCCGCGCGGGCGCCGCCCTCGAGGACACCCTCCCGCGCGCCAGGTCGCTGACCGCCCTCGTCGACGCCGCGAACGCCGCCGCGCAGAGCTGACCGACCTCCACACCACAGAAACAGGTTCCACCATGACCGTGACACCCCCCGTCCGCATCGGCCTGATCGGCGCCGGCGGCATCGCCAACGCCCACCTCGCCGGTTACGCCACCGTGCCCGACCGCGTGACGATCACCGCGATCGCCGACGCCGTGCCCGAGACCCTCGCCCAGCGCGTCGAGGAGACCGGCGCCCGCGGGTACGCCGACTTCACCGAGCTGGTGAACGACCCGGAGGTGGACGCCGTCGACATCTGCCTGCCGCACCACCTGCACAAGGTGGCGATCGTCGCCGCCGCCAAGGCCGGCAAGCACATCCTCTGCGAGAAGCCCCTGTGCCTGACCGCCGAGGAGGCCGCCGAGGTGCGCGCCGCCGTCGAGGCGGGCGGCGTCACCCTGATGTGCGCGCACAACCAGCTGTTCATGCCGGCCGTCGCCCAGGCCAAGGAGATCCTCGAGTCCGGCGTGCTCGGCGACGTGTACGAGGTGCGCACCACCGACTCGTTCCACAACAACTTCGACCCGGAGAACATGGGGTGGCGCGCCCACACCGCGACCAGCGGCGGCGGCGAGTTCATCGACACCGGCTACCACCCGACGTACCTGCTGATGCACCTCGCGGGCGCGCGGCCCGTCAAGGCGTTCGCGATGATGTCGACCCACCGCCTGAAGTTCATGGAGGGCGAGGACTCCGCCCAGGTGCTCGTGCGCTTCGACAACGGCAGCGTCGGCCAGCTGGTCACGTCGTGGGCCTACGACGCCGCGCCCGGCACCGACCGGTTCAGCGTCGTCGGCGAGAAGGGGTCGCTCAGCTCGGACGGCACCACGCTGCGGGTGAAGCTGCGCGGCGAGGACGAGCAGGTCTTCGAGCACGAGGCCGTGAACACCTTCGCGGCCGAGATCGTGGACTTCGTCGACTGCCTCGAGACCGGCCGTCGCCCGCTGAACACCGAGGCGGAGGGCATCGACGTGCTCGGCATCATCCTCGCCGCGTACGAGAGCGCGCGTACCGGCGAGGCCGTCGACGTCATCGGCGTCTGACCCGACGACGGGCTGACCGCTGCCGCCCTGGCAGCGGTCAGCCCGTCGTGCCCCGCACGCTGATCTGCGGCGGCGTCACGCGGCGTGGAGCGTGCGGCACCGGATGCACCAGTAGCGCGCCGCAAGGACGACCGCCCCCACGAGTGCGCCCTGGATCGCGCCGGCGAGGGCGATCACCACCGGCTGGACCGTGCTGAGAGCAAGGTCTGCTGCCGGAACGAACGCGAGCGCAAGCATGACGAGATACGTCCCCAGGGTCGCCCACGGGAACATCAGGCCGTAGTACCACGCCAGACCGGTGAGGTCTGCGTCGAGCGAGCCGTGCGTCAGTGCGAGGGCGAGCGCAGCCGAGACGCCCGAGCTCGCAGCGATGATGCCCTTGGTGCCGAGGGTCATGAGGTTGGTCCTTCCGGTCGTGAGGGAGCGTAGCGATCGAATCGCCCCGGTGGTCGCGGCCGAGCCGGAATCACCCGTGGTCACTCTCGGTGGTCTCGTCGGCTCGACCGTGCGCCCCGGGTGCCGCTGTACTTTCGCGGGCCGCCGCCCGACACTGGTCGGCCAGGCGTCGGGACGACCGACGTGCGGCAGACACGACCTCGGGAGACGACCGGCACATGGGATCGCGGCACGTGACGGACGCCTACCCGGAGCGGGGCACCGCGGACGACCACGGACCGAGCCCGCTGCGCGCAGCCGCGGTGATCGGCGTCGTGCTCATCCAGGCGGGTGTCGCGGGCCTCGTCCTCAGCACGTGGTGGCGGCACGCGCGCGGCCTCCTCGAGGACCCGGCGCTGGGCTCGGTGCTGTGGCACGTGCTGACGGCGGCGCTGTTCGTCTGGGTGGTGGTCGCGGAGATCCGCGCCCTGGTTCGGGCGCGCCGGTCGCCGCTGACGGTGGTCTCCGTCGCCACCGTCGCGATGGTCGTCGCCGTGCTGCTCGAAGCGCTCGGCCCTCGCTAGCCGTCGCCGTCCGTCGTCGACGGGCGACGGAGCCAGTACCGCGAGCCGTCCACCTCGCGAGCCAGCAGCCCGGTGTCCACGGCGAACCTGCGCAGGCCGGACGGGTCGACGAACACCATGGCCAGACGCGCGTTCAGCTCGACCTCGGTCATCCACCCGCGGCTCTCGCCCAGGAACACCCGATCGACGACCGCCCGGACGAACTCCGGGCGGTCCTGCTCGCGCGCCGGCCACTCCGAGATCGGTCCGTATGCGAGCAGCCCCGCCTCTGACAGCAGCGTGCCGAGCGCCGCGTAGTCCTCCGCCAGGCGAACCAGGTCGACCTCGCCGTCGACGAACCAGCGCAGGGCCTCGACCGGGGGAGCCGTGCTCTCCGAGGTCGACCCGAGGTCGCCTTCGAGTGCCGCCGCGAGCTCCTTCCGCAGCTTTGGCGCCCGGACCACGCCGATCGCCATCCGGCTTCTTTTTAGGACGTCGCGCACGTCCTCGTCGACCAGCAACTCGATTCCCCTTTTCTCCTGCCGTGCGCGTCAGGGTAGCGGGGCCCGCCGAGGCGATCGCTCACCCGCTCAGGACGGCGACGACCGCAGCGGCCGTGGCGGCGGCCAGTACCGCGACGACGACCCGCCCGCGGAGCGGCCAGCGCGCTTCGAGGGCGAGGGTCACGCCGACGATGCCGGCGGCGAGCACGAGGCCGGAGGCGAGCCCGCCGTACCGGATCCCGACGGCCCATCCTGTCCACGCTCCGGTCGCGGCCGCGGCGACGCCGCCCGTGAACCACGTCGGAAGCTCGACGCCCGACACGAGCGTGAGGACGAGCGTGATCGCCAGCGTCGCCACGACGGGCAGCACCGCCCAGAACAGGAGCGAGTACCCGACGAAGAACGGCCAGCTCAGGTTGAGCATCCGCCAACCACTGTCGGCCGTCACGACCACGCCCACCGTGAGCGACGCCAGCAGTGCGCGGCGCATGCTCGTGCGGGCGGCGTCCGACCGCCCCGGGGACGCCTTCGAGGGCGGCACCGCCGGCGAGTGTGCTGACACCTCGACCACGCTACGCCGGGGCACGGTGGCAGGCCGGACGGGCGCCAGCCCGACCCCGCGTGCGGGAAAGAACCTGACGTCAACGGCGTGCGCGGCGGATCCTGGGACCGTGCTGCCGACCTTCACCCCTGACACCACCGCCGACGAGGCGCGCGCCGCCCTCGGGTCCGCGGGCTGGCGCGAGGTCGGGACGGGGGACTGGGCGTGGGTGCTCGCGTCCCCCGACGACCGGCTCGCCGCGCGCGTCACCCCGTTCGACCCGGCGTTCCGGCTCTTCGCCGACGCGTGCCTGGCGGGGCCGCCGAACCCGTTCCTCGTGCGCGTGGACGACGTCGTCCCGCTTCGGCACCGGGGCTACGTCGTCGTCATGGAGCGGCTCCACCCGGCGGACGAGGAGCGCGCCCGGAGCCTCGTCGCGTCGCTCGGCATCACCAGCGCGACCGACGCGATCTCGCCCGACGACGCGCGCCCGGACCTCGCGGACCACCCCGACGTCGTCGACCTGCGTCGCCGGATCGAAGACCTGCTGGCCGACGGCGCCCGGCAATACCGCCTCTGGGGCGGCGCGGACATCCGGCCCGGCAACGTGCTGCAGACCGCGGACGGGCGGCTGCGGCTCACCGACCCGGTCTTCGTGCACGGGCCCACCGTGTTCGAGTCCATCCGGGACGGGCGCGCCGACCTGCTCGGGGACTTCTCGCGCGCCGACCTCGAGGACTTCCTGCGCATCCCCGCGTTCGAGCCCGGCCCGGGCACCGACGCGCTGCGCCGGGCGCTCGCGGACCTCGTGCTCGACGAGGATCAGCGCGCGACGTCGTAGACCACGTGCACCGCCGTCGTCGACGGCGTCACCCTCCGCTGCACGAGGTCGTGCCGGCGGCCGCCGACGAACAGCGGCGTCCCCGCGCCGAGGACGACGGGGGAGAGGTGCAGCACCAGGACGTCGAGCAGCCCGGCGTCCAGAGCCGACCCGACGGTGAGCCCGCCGCCCATGACCACGACGTCCCGGTCGTCGCCGGCCGCCGCGGACACTCCGTGCGCGGCGGAGCGCGCCTGCTCCACGGCGTCGGGCAGCCCGGTCGTGACGAAGGTCCAGAACGACAGCCGGGTCCGTGCGGGGACGCTGCCGGTGACGACGAAGAACGGCGGCGTGCCGACCTCGCGCGCGCCGTAGCCCACCTCGTCGTCCCAGCCCTGCGGTCCGTCGACGACGTCGAACAGGCGACGGCCGAGGATGACGGCGCCGCTGCGCGCCGTGGCCGTGCGCAGCTGCTCCTGGTCGACGGGGTCGTCGCTGAACGCCCACGTGTGCAGGGCCTCGCCGCCGTCGCCCAGGCCGTTGTCGGGCCCCGCGTTCGGGCCGGTGACGAAACCGTCCAACGAGATCGAGATGTCGCCCACCACTCTGGTCATGGAGGGTGGACCGGCGCGACGCGGGGGAGTCATCGCGGCTTCGGACCGTCGTTCCTCAGCCGGACGCGCGGAGGAAGTCGTCGACCTCCCGGCGCGACCGCAGCCGGTGGAACGCCAGGTGCGCGTGCGCGGGGTCGGCCATCGCCGCGCCGTACCGCTCCGGGTACCGCCTCAGCTGATCCCACGACCAGCGGACGATGGAGTCCTTCGTCCACGGCGCCAGGGCGTCGCGCCAGCGCTGGCGGTTGCCCGTGCCGGGCCACAGCTCCGTCCGGTCGAGCGCGCGCGCCAGCGTGCGCCGGTACACCTGCCACATCACCGCCGCCCTCGGCGGGTCGAGCCAGACGACGGCGTCCGCGCGCGCCCAGATCTCGTCCTGGAGGCCGGCGTAGTTGCCGTCGATCACCCATGCGTCGCCGGCGATCTCGTGCCGCGCGTCGGCGGCGAAGTCCTCGCGCGGCCGCGGCGTCCAGTCCCGTCCCCAGAACAGCGCGTCGAGCTCCACGTGCTCGACCCCGAGCACCGCCGCCAGGCGGTGGGCGAACGTCGACTTGCCCGACCCGGCCGCACCGACCACCGACACCCTGCGCACCGCGGAAACCTAGCAGCCGGGCGGGCGAGCCGTCAGTCGCCGATCTCGACGACCGCGGACGGGTTGGCGGCGCACGACGCTGTGGGGTCGACCTCGCAGGGAGTCGGAACGGTGATGTTCACGGAGATCTCCGCTTCACCGACGGGGACGTCGTCCGGCACGTGGACCGTGCCCTCCGCGACCCCGTCGCTGCTCGGGTCGAGGACGGTGAGGTCGGTGTTGTAGAAGTGGGTGCCGAGGTCGGGGTCGCCCGTCCCGTCCACCAGCGACCTGATCGAGATCCCGTATCGGGCGCGGCTAGGCAGCGTCGAGGAGCACGACGAATGGTGGCCGACCCCGTCGATCTCGACGTGCACCTCGTCGCCCGGCGCCACGCTCGTCGGGGTCACGACCGGGTCGTGCGGGCTGCAGTAGGCCTTGCGCAGGACGGAGTCCACGATCCCGCACCCGGACACCGCCCCCGCCAGCACGATGACCACGACGAGCCCGAGCACCCCGCGCCGCCGCCGGCGGGCCGAGCTGCCGTCGGAAGGCCGGGAGCCGATGACCGTCGCCGTCATGCGCGACATCCTTGCAGGCGACGAGCTCGGCGCGTGGCGGAACGTCGATCAGGTCGGCAGTCCGGGTTCAGATCGGCAGTTCGAACTGCCGACCTGATCCCGAACTGCCGACCTGATGGCGGCCGTGGGACTCAGCGATCGGTGAGCCGGTCCACCTGGAAGAGCGTGGTGGTGCCGGACACCTCGTTGGCGACGGCGAGCAGCGGCCGGTGCGTGGGGGAGTCGGACGCCGGGATGAACGTCAGCCCCTCGGGCCCGAGGTCGCCGGCGCCGGAGAGCGCGTCGGCCGCGTCGGCGCCGTCGTCGATCGCGTCCTCGACGGACACGGAGTAGTCCCGGTTCGAGACGTAGGTGACGAACTCGGAGCGCTCGGGCCGCGTGATGTCGTAGACCATGACCCCGCCGGCGCGCTCCAGCCCGACGAACGCGTACGTGCGGCCGCCGACCTCGCCGATCGTGAGGTTCTCCGGCTCGGGGCCCTTGTCGTCGCTGCGTCCGTCGAACGCGGTCTCGGTGTGGTTGGTGTTGAACGCGTCGCCGAGCGCGTCGGCGGTCACCTGCTCGAAGGTGTCGCCGGAGTCGAAGACGAGGTCGCCGTCGGTGCTCCAGACCGAGAAGGAACGACCGCCGAATGCGTACAGCTGCTCGTAGCAGGAGCCGTCGGCGCTCAGCCCGGACGCCGTCGTGACGTTGAGGCGGCCCAGGTCGGCGTCGCCGAGCAGGGCGGCGGCGGGGGAGTCGTCGCACACGGGCGCGAGGCCGTCGTCGCCCAGGTCCTTGACCCGCGCGGGCTCGGCGTAGTCGCCCCACTCGCGGGCGTCGCCCTCGTTCGCGGTGACGAGGTAGGTCTGTCCCCGCGACGTGTACGACGCGATCCCGTCCGGCATGTACAGGCCCTGCACCGGCACCTCGCGGACGTCGGCCTCGCCGTCCTTGTCGGACGGGTCGATGCCCTGGCCGGGCACGGAGTGGTCCTTGCTGCCGAGCGACCACAGGTCGGTGGTGCGGGCGCGGCGCAGGTCGACCTCGGCGACGGCGTTCGCCTCCTGCAGCGCGACGTAGGCGGTGCGCGAGTCCTTCGACACGGTCACGTACTCCGGCTCGAGGTTGCGCGACACGCGGTGCGCGAGCGACCCGTCCGGGCCGGCCACGTCCGGGCCGAAGACGCGCACGCCGTCGGGCAGCGCGTCGCCCTCGAACGCGTGGAACGTCGCGGACCGCACGGCGGACTGCCGCACGGGCACCTCGCGGTCCCGCCAGCGCGAGACGAGCACGCTGAGGCGCGACGGCAGCGCCACTACCGACACCGAGCCCTCGGGGTCGACGGAGAAGTCGTCGGCGGGCTCGCCCTCGTTCGCGACGACGGCAGAGCGGCCGTCGGGCGTGACCGTCACCATGTCGGGGAGCGCGCCCACCCGGACGGCGCCGAGGGCGTCGCCGTCGCCGGTCGCGTCGAACAGCACGAGCCAGCCGTCGGAGACCTTGTCGGGCGCCTCGACGGCCACCACGACCAGGCCGTCCGGGCGCACCGCGACCGAGTTCGCGACCGCGCCGTCGGGCACGGTCGAGCCGTCGGCCGCCCGCACGCCCGTGGTCTCGAGCGCGAAGAGCTTGCGCGGCGCGGACGGCCGCGCGACGTCCAGCACGGTGACTTCGCCGGCCTGCGCGTTCACCGAGAACAGGCGCTCCGAGCGGGCGTGGTACGCGACGATCTCGGCCGCGGACTCGTCGAAGACGCCCGTGGCGTACGAGCCGAGCGGCGACAGGCCGATCCGGGCGTCGTCGGCGGACAGCTGCACCGGGTCGGCGACGACGCCGGTGCCGTTCCCCGGCTGGGGCCCGCGGTGGGCGGACGCGGTCGCGGGCAGCACGACGGGCACGGCCAGCGCGACGGCGAGCGCCGTGGCGCAGCCGCCCACGAGGGCGCGCCGCCCGGAGCGCGAGGCAAGGGGGCGGCGGGTGCGGGAGCGGGGTGTGCGCAAGGGGTCCTCCGTGGCCTGGGGCGCGCGCCGGGCGGCGCCGTCGAGGGTGACCGTAGGGAGGACGGATGACCGCCGGGCGAGCCCCGGGTGAACACGCCCCGACCTGCAGGTGAATGCCCGCCCGGCCGGGTCAGGCCTCCGCGACGGCTGCCGCGCGGCGGGCCGCGATCGCGTCGTCGTAGTGGCCCAGCAGCTCTGTGCACACGTGCCGCCACGTGCGGCCGAGGACGCTGCGTCGCGCGGCGGAGCCGAACGCGCGCCGCTTGCGCTCGTCGCCCAGCAGGTCGACGACGTGCGCCCGCAGGGCGGCGCGGTCCCCGGGCGGGTACAGCCAGCCGGTGTGCGAGTGCCGCACCAGGTCGAGCGGCCCGCCCGCGGCGGGCGCGACGACCGGCACCCCGGAGGCGTGCGCCTCCTGGATCGTCTGGCCGAAGGTCTCCAGCTCGCCGGGGTGCACGAACACGTCGAGGCTCGCCGTCGCGCGGGCGAGGTCGTCGCCGCGCAGCAGGCCCGTGAAGAGCGCGCCCGGCAGCAGGGACTCGAGGGCGGCGCGCTCGGGCCCCTCGCCGACGACGACGAGCCGCACGCCCGGCAGGTCCGCCACCGCGGCGAGCGCGTCCACCTGCTTCTCCGCCGCGAGCCGGCCCACGTACCCGACCAGCAGCTCCCGACCCGCGCCGACGGCGCCCCGCCACCGCTCGTCGCGCCGGCCGGGGTGGAACCGCACGGTGTCGACGCCGCGGCCCCAGAGCCGCAGGCGCGGGACGCCGCGGGCGCGCAGGTGGTCGAGCGTCGCGACGGACGGCGCGAGGGTCAGGGTGGCCCGGTCGTGCACCTGCCGCACCCGGCGCCAGAACAGGCTCTCCAGGTGCCGCACGCCGTACCGGGCGGCGTAGCCCGGCACCTCGGTCTGATAGACGGCGACCGTCGGCAGGCCGAGGCCGTCGGCGGCCCGCATGCCCTGCCACCCGAGCGCGAACGGCGACGCGAGGTGCACGACGTCGGGCTCGAAGGCGGCGAGCGTCCGCGCGATGCGGGCGCGCTGCCCGAGGACGACCCGCACGTCCGTGTACCCCGGGAGCCCGACGGAGCCGAGCTCGACCACCGGGGCGCCCTCGACGAACGGCGGCACCGCGCCGCCGTCGTCGTCGGGCGCGAGCACGAGGGCGTCGTGCCCGGTCTCCCGGAGGTGCTCGAGGATCCGCAGCACGGAGTTCGTGACCCCGTTCACCTGCGGCAGGAACGACTCTGCGACGATCGCGACCCGCACGCTCCGCAGGCAACCGCCCGCCGGTGACCGGCCGGGGTGCGGCGGGCATCGTGTCGAGGGCGGGTGGGCGAACGGGCGACGAACCCTCAGTCGGAACCCGGCGAACCGGGCGAGATCGGCCCGGCGGCGGCCGGCAGGTCGGAGCGCACGCCGTCGCGCCCGAGCTGGACCATGCGCCACACCGCGCCGACGAGCAGCACGACGAGCGCCAGGTTGCGCAGGCCCTCGATCACGATCATCGCGGGCTCGCCGGCGAGGAACTCGCCGTACGCCACGGGGTAGACGATCTGCGTGCCGAGCGCGGCCAGCAGCACCCCGACGGCGGGCGGCGCCCAGAGCCGGCGCGTGCCGGGGCCGGCGAGCGCGAGCGCCGCGGCCAGCGGCGGGCCGATCCAGGCGACGAACTGCGGGGAGCCCACCTTGTTGAAGACGATGAGCGCGAGGAGCAGCGCGGCGGTGCTGAGCAGCAGGATGTCGCCCGCATGGTCGGGGCGCCGGCGCGCCGTCCACCACGTGAGGGCGGCGAGCAGCAGCACCGCGAGCGGCAGCAGCCAGTCGAGGGCGGCGGCGACCTGGCGGGCGGCGTCGCCCTGCACCTCGTAGGTGAAGATGACGTCGTTGTACTCGATCCGCACGGACGGGTCCCACAGCCGCGCGACGCTGAACCACGTGGCGAGCACGGACTCGGCCTGCAGGGTGCGCGCCTCCTGCTGCCCGAAGACGCTGAACGCGCGCTGCCCGGCGCCGCCCGCGAGCGCGAGGCCCACGACGACCGCGCTGACGATCGCGCCCGGCACCAGGACCTGACGCCACAGGTCGCGCCCGCGCGCCCGGGTGGCGGCCAGCGCCACGACCACCGCGCCGGGTGCGATCTTGATCCACGCCCCCGTGGTGGCCACCGCCGTCGCGAGCGTCGGGCGGCGCGCGGAGACCACCAGTGCGATCAGGATGAGCGGCGCGACGACGCCGTCGAGGCGGCCCAGGAAGATCGGGCCGAGGGCGAGGAGGAAGGCGAGCCACCACCAGGCGCCGAGCACGCCGCGCGGCGCCGAGCGCACCAGCACCACCGTGGCGACGGCGTCGAGCAGCACGATCATCGCCGTCCAGGCGATCTCGTAGCCGAGCAGCGAGGACGTGACGAGCGCCGGCAGGGTAACCGGCACGAGGGCCCCGGCGGGGTACACCCAGTCGTCGTCGAGCACGGGCCACTGGCCGGTGCTCAGCCCGTGCCGCGCCCACCACTCGTAGAGCGTGACGTCGCCGTAGATCGTGTAGCCCCAGGTGACCGCCAGCTTCACGATCCAGGCGTGCACGGCGACGAAGCCGATCGCCAGCAGCCAGCGGGACCTCAGCGCGAAGCCGAGGAGTCCGGGGGGCCGCGGGGCGGCGGCGATCGGGGTGGGTGGCACGCCCGACATGGTGACAGACCCGCCTCGGAGCCGCCCCGCAGGGTCCGAGGGGGTGCGCGATACGGGTCTCGACGTCTAGAGTTTCGGAGAACCGAAAACGGCCGACCTGGAGGAGACCCCGTGAGCCGACCGACCCCCGCCCGAGCCGCCGCCGTGCCGCCCGCGGACGCCACGCCGCCGGCGCGTGCGACGCGCCGGGCCGGCGCGCACCCGGCCCGGCTGGTGGGCCTGCTCGGGCCGGCGTTCGTCGCGGCCATCGCCTACGTCGACCCGGGGAACGTCGCGGCGAACCTCACCGCGGGCGCACAGTTCGGGTACCTCCTCGTGTGGGTGCTGGTGGTCGCGAACGTGATGGCGGTGCTGGTGCAGTACCTGTCCGCCAAGCTCGGGGTGGTCACCGGCCGGTCGCTGCCCGAGGTGCTCGGCGAGCGGCTGTCCCGCCGTGGCCGGATCGCGTACTGGGTGCAGGCCGAGGTGGTCGCGATGGCCACCGACGTCGCCGAGGTGATCGGCGGCGCGATCGCGCTGCACCTGCTGTTCGGCGTGCCGCTGGTGCTCGGCGGCATCATCACCGGCGTCGTCTCGATGCTGGTGCTCACGGTGCAGCAGCGGCGCGGGCAGCGCGTCTTCGAGACCGTCGTGACATCGATGCTCGCCGTGCTGACGGTCGGGTTCTGTGCCGGCCTGTTCTTCGCGCCTCCGGACCTGGGCGCGGTGCTCGGCGGGCTCGTGCCCCGGCTCGCCGGGCCGGAGTCGGTGCTGCTCGCCGCGTCCATGCTCGGGGCCACGGTGATGCCGCACGCGATCTACCTGCACTCATCGCTCGCGCGCGACCGCGTCCGCCACGACGCCCGCGTGCAGCGCCGGCACGCGCTCGCCGCCGGGGCGGCCGATCCTGCCGACGTGCCCGACGACGCCCCGGTCGTGCCCTCCCCGACGGCCGTGCGCCGCCTGCTCACCGCCACACGCTGGGACGTCGTCGCCGCGCTCGTCCTGGCGGGCGGGGTGAACATCGCGATGCTGCTCCTCGCCGCCGCGAACCTGCCGGGGCGCGCGGGCACCGACACGATCGAGGGCGCGCACGCGGCCATCTCGTCGTCCCTCGGCCCGGCGGTGGCCGTGCTCTTCGGCGTGGGCCTGCTGGCGTCCGGGCTGGCGTCCACCTCCGTCGGCGCCTACGCGGGCGCCGAGATCATGTCCGGCCTGCTGCACGTGCGCGTCTCGCTGATCGCCCGGCGGATGGTCACCCTGGTCCCCGCGATCGTGCTGCTCGCGACGGGGGTGTCGCCCACGTGGCTGCTCGTCGTGAGCCAGGTGGTGCTGAGCTTCGGCATCCCGTTCGCGATGATCCCGCTGGTGCGCATCACCCGCGAGGAGGGCATGCTCGGCCGCTTCCGCAACGGACCGGCCACGCAGCTGGCCGCGTGGGCGGTGGCGGCCGTCATCGTGACGCTGAACGTCGCGCTGCTCTGGCTGACGTTCACCGCCTGACGCCGAGGTAGTCCACATCTCCGCGAGGTAGTCCGGATCCCCGCGAGGTAGTTCAGATCTCCGCGAGGTAGTTCAGATCTCCGCGAGGTAGTTCGGGCTAGCGGTCGAGGGCGGCCTCGAGCCGGTCGACGAGGGCGGCCTGGGCGCTGACGACGAGTCGTCGTGCGTCGTCGGGTGCGCACCACGCGACGCGGTCGATCTCCGGCACCTCGATGCGCCGCCCCGAGCGCGGCGGCCACTCGATCTCGACGGTGTTGCTGCGCGCCTGCCCGAGGTCGGGGCCGGGCTCGGGCCACTCTCGCGCCCAGGCGAGCACGCGCTTGCCCGACCGCTGCCGCACCTCGCCGAGGTCGAGGTCGGGGGCCGACGGCGCGGGGAGCGGGAGGCCGAGCTCCTCCGCCGCCTCGCGCAGCGCGGCCGCGTGCGGTTCCTCGTCCGGCTCCAGCTCGCCCTTGAGGACGGTCCACGCGCCCTCGTCCTTGCGAGCCCAGAACGGGCCGCCCATGTGTCCGATCAGCACCTCGAGCCCGCCCTGCGTCGTCGTCCGGTAGAGGAGCAGCCCCGCGCTCGTCGTCGCCATGGGCACAGTGTGGCCCGAGGCCGGGCTCCCGCGCCCCCTTCGCTGGTTGAGCCTGTCGAAACCCGGGCGTCTGGGTTTCGACAGGCTCAACCAGCGGGCGTCTGGGTTTCGACAGGCTCAACCAGCGGGCGTCTGGGTTTCGACAGGCTCAACCAGCGGGCGTCTGGGTTTCGACAGGCTCAACCAGCGGGCGTCTGGGTTTCGACAGGCTCAACCAGCGGGCGTCTGGGTTTCGACAGGCTCAACCAGCGGGCGTCTGAGACGGAGTATCGCTTGACCTGAGACCCGGTCGCGGGTGACGATGGGGCCAGACCGGCGGCGCCAATCCACCAGCCTTGGCGCCGCCGGTCATTCTTCTCACCGGGCCCGGACGACGGACCCCCGCAGAGAGAGGTCGTCGATGACCCGCACCGCCCCCGTCATGCCCGGCGTGACCGCCCCCGACTACGACCTGTCGCAGCCGCTCGACCTCGACTACGTCGGCGCGTTCGCCGACGTCGCCCCCGAGGCGCGAGCCCACCAGCTCGCGGTCCGCGAGTTCGTCCAGGACGAGGTGCTGCCCGTCATCGACGGCTACTGGGAGCGCGCCGAGGTGCCGTTCGACCTGGTGAAGAAGCTCGCCGAGCGCGACTTCCTGCGCGACGGCGTCGACGTCCCCGGCCGCCCGAAGATCTCGTTCATGGCCGAGGGCCTGGCCAGCATGGAGATGTCGCGCGGCGACGGGTCGGTCGCCACGATCTGCGGCGTCCAGGGCGGCCTCGCGCTGCGCTCCATCGTCATGCACGGCTCGCCCGAGCAGATCGAGCAGTACGCCGAGCCCATGGCGCGCGGCGAGATCCTCGGCGCGTTCGCGCTCACCGAGCCCACCCACGGCTCCGACTCCGTCTCGCTCGAGACCACCGCCCGCAAGGAGACGCGCGACGGCATCGAGGGCTACGTCATCGACGGCGAGAAGAAGTGGATCGGCTTCGGCTCCTGCGGCGACATCACCGTCGTCTGGGCCCGTCTCGTCGGCGACGACGGCGACAACCAGGTGCACGGCTTCGTCGTCCCGCAGGACGCTCCCGGCTACGCCGCCACCACGATCGAGGGCAAGGTCTCGCTCCGCGCCATCTGGCAGGCGCACATCGTGCTCGACGACGTGTTCGTCCCCGCGAGCGCCGCCCTGCCCCGCGCGACGTCGTTCAAGGCGACCGCCGCCGTGCTCTTCGCGACGCGCCTCGCCGTCGCCTGGTCCGCCGTCGGCCACGCCGTCGCCTGCTACGAGGCGGCCGCCGCCTACGCGACGCAGCGCATCCAGTTCGGCCGACCGCTGGCCAAGAACCAGATGGTGCAGGAGCGGCTGACCCGCATGCTGTCGCTGGTCACGCAGATGCAGCTGCTGGTCGCGCAGATCACCCGCCTCGCCGACGCCGGCACCCTCACCGGCGAGCAGGCGTCGCTCGCGAAGTACACGACGACGCGCCAGGCGCGCGAGGTCGCGTCCATCGCCCGCGACATGCTCGGCGGCAACGGCATCCTGCTCGGCAACCGCGTCGCGCGGCACTTCGCCGACATCGAGGCCCTGCACACCTACGAGGGCACCGAGTCGATGCAGGCGCTCATCGTCGGCCGCGACATCACCGGGGTCTCCGCCTTCGCCTGACCCGCGCACCTCCAGCACGACCACGGGGAACCGCGCAGCCGCGCGGGTCCCCGTCGTCGTGCGCGGCCGTTCAGGGGCCGAGGGCGACGGGGACGACGTCGGGGAGCCCTAGTCGCACCCAGAACCCGCCCGCATCGGGGCCTGGAGCCAGCCGGCCGATCGAGACGAGCCACGCGGTGAGCACCATGCCGTGCGTCGCGACGACGAGGTCGTGCCCGAGGGCGTGCTCCCGCACTGCGTCGTCGAACCGGCGCGCCGCGACGTCCGGGGCCTCCCAGCCGAAGTGCCGCGCGTCGAGGGCGCCCTCGACCCAGGCGCGGCGTGCCTCCCGGAAGCCGGGGGCGACGGGCTCGGGAGGGCGCCGGACCTCCCCGAACCGCGGGTCCGTGGGGACAACGGCGACGCCGAGCGCGAGGCTCAGCGTCTCGATCGCCTTGCGTTCGTCGCTCGCGACGGCGCGCGCGCCGCCGGGCAGGCGGAGGTCGTGGGCGGCCGCGCGACCGGCGCGAGAGAGCGGCCAGGCGCCCGGAGGTATCTCGCCGGAGACCTCGGGCGCCGCGTGCCGGACCAGGGTGATCCGCGTCGGGTGGTCGTTCATCGGGTCGATCGTGACCCACCGGCTGCGTAGGGTCGAGCGCCATGAGCGACGACCTCGCCCGCGCGGGCGCCCGGTGGGACGACGACCCGCGCGCGGGTGAGTGGATCGCGCCGTTGCTGGGGGAGTTCGGGCCGACGCTCGGCCACGCCGTGCCGCAGGCGTACGCCGCGTACGCCGTCGTCCCGTTGGGCTGGGACGACGACGGCGATTTCGACCCGGACGCGGCCTCCGAGCGCATCGACGTGCTGCTCGGCGTGCTCGCCGCGTGGACGGGGGAGCAGCACGTGCACGGCACGTTGTGGGAGGGGTGGCCGTCGTTGTACGACCGCGGGGGCGGCGTGCGGTCGTCCGGGACGGCCGTCGGGCTCGCGTGGGACCCGGACGGGCCGCAGCCGACCGCCGAGGAGCTCGCCGAGGCCCGGCGTGAGGCGGAGGAGGACCTGCTCGCCCGGCTCGTCGCGCGGCCGTCCGTCGAACGCCTGAAGCTGCCGCACCGGGACTACCACGTGTGGACGGGGACGCCTCGGTCGGTCACCGCGCTCCACGACGTGGTCGAGCTGCCCTCGCACGTCTGGCCCGAGGACCGGTCGTGGTTCCTCGGGATGCCCATCTGCACGGTCGAGGTGGCGCTCGGCGGCCCGGTGGACCTGGTCGACGGCGTCCTGGCCGAGGAACGGCTCGAGGCCCGGCGCGCCACGCCGTCGACCGTCCTCGACGGAGACGACTGATTCGGGTCAGGGCGCCGCGACGGTCGAGCCGGTCTGCGCCTGCTCGCGGCGGTGGATGCGCCACCAGACGAAGAAGCCGACCAGCGTGAACACGCCGTAGAAGACATACATCAACGCCGTGGCGTAGTACCCCGCCGACCAGAGCAGCGGCACGCCGACGACGTCCACCGCGACCCAGACGAGCCAGAACTCGACCCAGCCCTTGGCCATCCCGTAGGTGGCGATGAGGGAGCCCATGAAGATCCAGGCGTCCGACCACACCGGCTCATAGGAGCCGAGGGCGCGGAACAGCGGGGTGAGCAGCGCCGTGCCGGCGACCATCGCCACGACGATCCCGACCCGCTGCCGCCCCGACGCCCAGTGCGGGTGCACCGCAGTGCCGCCCTCGGCGGGGATCTTGCCGTCGGCGCGGACCTCGAGGTCCGCGCGCTGCGTGCGGCGCCACTGCACCCAGCCGTAGATCGACACGATCAGGAACATCACCTGGCGGCCGGCCTGACCGAGCATGTCCGCGCGGCTGGTGTCGCCGAACCACGAGCCCATGAAGACCGTGAAGAGGACGAGGTTGCCGACGATGCCGACGGGCCACGCCCACACCTTGCGGCGCATGCCGCCCAGCGCGGAGGCGAGCCCGAACAGGTTGCCCACGATCTCGCGCCACAGCAGCGCCTGGTCGCCGATGGTCAGCGTGGCGTTGAAGAACGTGTCGATCACGTCCATCGTTCACTCTCCCGGTCCCGAGGTGCGGCATCCGGGGTGAGGGCTGACGTGCGCCGGGGCGGCCCGGTGGGGGCCGCCGTCGACGACACGACGCCCGGCGGCACCCACCCGTCGCCGGGCGCGTGCCGCACGTGCTTCCTCCCATCCGGACTTTGACCGTCGGCCCTGGAGTTCCACCAGATCAGCCGGTCTCCCGAGGGAGACCGGGTCGCGGGCTGTCACCGCCGGCTCGGAATTTCACCGACCCCGGAGCACGTACGTGCGTGTCTCTCACCGCCGGAGGTCCCGGCGGCGTCCTGCACAACGCAGGATGCCACAGGCGCATTCCCCTCGTGTTGCGGCCGCGTGACCGTCTCGACCGGCGGGCGTCAGGCCAGCGCGTCGCGGACGGCGCGGGCGACGTCGTCCGGGCCGGCGCCGGGCTCCAGCACGGTCACCACGACGCGCCGCCCGTCCGTGCCGGTCGTGGTGCTGACGTGGCCGCCGGAGTCGGTCCCGGCGTCGACGGGCACCGGCTCCGCCACCGTCGTCGTCGCGGGGGTGTCGTCGGTGTGCGGGAACGGGGAGACGGCGGCCCGGCGCAGGTCGAGGAACGCCTCCTCGAGCTCGGGCCGCAGGTCGAGGTGGGGGTTGCGCAGCCAGCGCCGCAGGATCGCGTTGTGCACCGCGACGACGGACGCGGCGAACGCGATCGACATCGTCGTGGTGGAGCGGTCCGGGGGGAGCGTGTCGCGCAGGTAGGCGGTGAAGGCGCGCTCGTAGCGGTGCGTCGTGACGAGCTCGCGGTCCCGCAGCGCGGGCACCTGCTGCAGCAGCTGGTGCCGGGCGATCGACGTCTCGCGCTGCCCGACGTGGTGGTCGAAGACGAGCCGCGCCGCGCGGCACACCTCGAGGTACGGGTCCGTGGCCGGGTCCCACGCCCGCTCGGGCGCGCGGCCGGACTCCTCGCTGGCGCGCGCCTCGGGCCGCGTCTCGGCGAGCATGACCACCACCTCCTCGAGGAGCAGCTCGTGGTCGGCGAAGACCACGTCGTCCTTCGAGCGGAAGCGGCGGAAGAAGGTGGCACGGCTGACGCGGGCCGCGTCGGCGATCTCCTCGACGGTGGTCTGCTCGTAGCCCTGCCGGGAGAAGAGGTCGATCGCGGCGTCGACGGCCTGGGCGTGGGTGTGCGTCCGGACGGCGGTCATGCCTGGGAGGTTACTCCGGCGGCACGCCTCGTCCGCGCGACGTCCGCCCTCCTTCGGACCCGAGCAGCAGCCGGTAGAAGCGGAAGAAGCCGAAGTCGTCGACGGGCAGCACCTCGACGCCGGAGTACCCCGCCGCCCGCGCGTAGCGGCGCAGCGTCGCCGGCCGCATCACGGTGCCGGTGCCCGCCGACGGGCTCGTGGACAGGCCGTCCGGCAGGCACACGAACAGGCTGTAGCCGTACATGAGGCGGTCGACGTCGTCGGCCGGGGCGTGGAACTCCTCGGCCACGGACTCGTCCATGACCACCACCACGCCGTCGGGCTTCATCGCCCGCCGCACCGCCTCCAGGACGGCCGCCGGGCGGGGCAGGTCGTGCACGCACTCGAAGGCGAAGGCCGCGTCGTACGGCTGCGCGACGGCGAGCTCCGCGGCGTCCGCCAGGTGGAAGAACGCGCGCCTGGCGAGCCCCGCCTCCGCGGCGGCGGTCCGCGCCGCGGCCACCGACGCCTGGTCGACGTCGATCCCGTGCACCTCGGCGCGCGGGTACGCGCGCGCGAGCGCGAGGGTGGACCAGCCGAAGCCGCAGCCGACGTCGACGACCCGGGCCCCCGGCCGGGACAGCGCCTCGTGGACGTCGGGCATCGCGGCGAGGGTCGGGGCGAGGCGCTGGGCGAACCACGGCCGGTTGACGTCGGCCTGCGCCTGGCGGGCGTCGTCGCCCATCTGGTCCCACGACACCCCGCCGCCGCTGCGGTACGACTCGAGCAGGCGCGGCAGCTGCGACCCGATGGTGCCGACGAACCGGGCCATCGGCGCCATGTACGCCAGGGACGACGCGTCGGTCAGCACCTCCGCGTGCGCCGCGGGCAGGGCGTAGGCGCGGGCCCGGCCGAGGTCCTGCGGGTCGGCGTCGAGCGCCGGGGCTGCCCCCGGGTCCTCCGCGACGAGGACGCCCGCCGCGGCCTGCTGCTCCAGCCACTCGCGGGCGTACCGCTCGGCGGTCCCGGTGGCCTGCGCCAGGGCGGTCGACGTCAGCGGGCCGGACTCCGCCAGCGCGCGGTACCAGCCGAGCCGGTCGCCGACGTGCGCGGCCAGCATGTCGATCGCCCCGAGCCAGGAGGCGAGGAACCGGTCGGCGAAGGCGTCGGCGGCCGGCGGCGAGGCGGTGGGCGGGGTGGGGGCCGAGTCGGCGGACGGCGTGCCCGGGTCGGCGGTCGTGGTCTCGGTCAGGTCCGGCATCGCGGCACCTCCGTGCCAGGGCCCGCGTGGCGCGGGAACCGGGGCGTCGTCGGACGGCGGCGTCCATCTCCGACGCTAGCCCGCGGGCGGGGCGCACGCCGGGCGTGCCGGCGATCCAGAGAGGTCCGCGAGGGCGCGGGCTCAGCCCCGGCGCCGCCCGCGGCCGGTGCCGGGCTCGTCGCGGCGGCGCTCGTCGAACCCGGCGTCGGCGGGGCGGCGGGCGCGCTGCAGGTAGCGGATCTCGCGCACCGCGACGCCGGCGGCGATGAAGAACGGGATCCACGCCCACATCCGCCCGCGCAGCACGACCCACAGCATCGCGAGCGCGACGACGCAGGCCCCGAGGACCGTCCACACGCTCGCCCACCGCACCTTGCGCACGGCCCGAGGCTACCCGCGCGCCGGCGCCACGCCCAGGACGGCGGCGGTGGCCCCGGGCGACCGAGGGTCCGGCGGGCTGGGTATGGTGGCCGTCGTGACTTCCGGGACCGCCACCGCGACTGAGACCACGCCCGCCCCCACCGCGACCGTTCCGGTCGTGGACGTGTACGTCGACCCGCTGTGCCCGTTCGCGTGGATCACCTCGCGCTGGGCGCTCGAGGTCGAGGAGCACCGGGACGTGCACCTCACGTTCCGCCTGATGAGCCTGTACCTCCTCAACAAGGACCGGGACATCCCCGCGGACTACCGGGCGAAGATGGACTCGTCGCGCGGGATCGGCCGTGTCGCGGCCGCCGTGCAGACGGACCACGGCCCGGAGGCGTTCGGCGCCTTCTACACCGCGGCCGGCACGCTCATCCACCCGGGCGGGCGCACGGACTACGACGCCGTCGCCGTCGAGGCGCTCGCCGCGGCCGGGCTGCCCGCGTCGCTGGCCGACGCCGCGACGTCCGACGCGTACGACGCCGCCCTCGCCGTCTCGCACGAGGAGGGGATGAAGCCCGTGGGCGACGACGTCGGGACCCCGACGATCCACGTCGACGGCGTCGCGTTCTTCGGGCCGGTCCTCACCCGCATCCCGCGGGGCGAGGACGCCGTGCGGATCTTCGACGGCGCCGTCGCGCTGGCGTCCTTCCCCGACTTCTTCGAGCTCAAGCGGTCGCGCACCAGCTCGCCGACCTTCGGCTGAGCACCGCCCGCGACCACCCCGAGAGGCTGACCATGACCCTTGACCTGCGTGTCTTCACCGAGCCCCAGCAGGGCGCGTCGTACGACGACGTGCTCGCCGTCGCGAAGGCGACCGAGGACCTCGGCTTCAGCGCGTTCTTCCGCTCCGACCACTACCTGACGATGGGCGGCGACGGGCTCCCCGGCCCCACCGACGCGTGGACGACGCTCGCCGGCCTCGCCCGCGACACGTCGACCGTCCGCCTCGGCACCCTCGTCACCTCCGCGACGTTCCGGCACCCCGGCGTGCTGGCGATCCAGGTGGCGCAGGTGGACCAGATGTCCGGCGGACGCGTCGAGATCGGCCTCGGCGCGGGCTGGTTCGCCCGGGAGCACGAGGCGTACGGCATCCCGTTCCCGGCCAAGCGGTTCGGCCTGCTGGAGGAGCAGCTCGAGATCCTCACCGGCCTGTGGGGCACGCCCGTCGGCGGCACGTACTCGTTCGAGGGCGCGCACTACACGCTCACCGACTCCCCGGCGCTGCCCAAGCCGGCGCAGGCGAAGATCCCCGTCATCGTGGGCGGCGGCGGCCCGAAGCGCACGCCGGCCCTCGCCGCGCGGTTCGGCGACGAGTACAACCAGGCGTTCCCCGAGCTCGACACGGTCGCGCCCCGCATCGCCGTCATCGACGAGGCGCTGGCCGAGGCCGGGCGCACCCCGGACTCGATCGTGCAGTCCGTCGCGCTGGTGCTCGCCGTCGGCAAGGACGAGGCGGAGTTCGCGCGCCGCGCCGCCGCGATCGGGCGCGAGCCCGCCGAGCTCCGTGAGCACGGGGTCGCCGGCACCGTGTCCGAGGCCGTGGACCGGCTCGGCTCGCTGCGCGACCAGGGCATCCAGCGCGTGTACCTGCAGGCCCTCGACCTGCACGACCTCGACCACCTGGACCTGGTCGCGCGCGAGGTCGCCACCCAGCTCTGACCCCGGGGCCCGGTCGGGCGCCGAGAACGACGCGCAAGGCTGTGACCTGCGGCGACAGTCTGCCGAGGACACGGTCTCAACCCGTGGATTCACCCGCGAACGATCCGTGACTCCGCCCGGGACCCGGGCTACATTGACGACCGGACGACGAGGTGGCCCGCTCTCGAGCGGGGCACCTCGACCCGTCTCAGGAGGCAGCACCGACACGACGTCACGACGACGCAACCGACGACGAGGTCGATCACACCGGGCGGTCCCGGGCGCGCAGCACCACGGTGGCGCGCACCGGGGCACGGGCGCCCGCTCGACCTCGCGGTCCCGTCACGGGGGCCGTCGCCGCCGCGTCCGGAGGACACGTCATGTCCGTCTCCGAGTTCGACCGCCTCGTCGTCACCCCGCGCCGGACGCAGCACGTCCGGTCCCGCCCCCGCGGCGCCGCCGGCCGAGCCGACGAGCCGCGCCCGACCGCCCCGCCGCGCGACGAGAACTCCGCCGCGCGGTCGCCGTCGCTCGGCCTGATCATGATGCTCGCGACGCTCGGCGTCGTCGCCTACGCCGTCTTCCTGCTCAACCCGGCCAACCGCGGCGACGCGCTGCCGTACGTCATGGTCATCACCGCGGAGACGGTGCTCGTGGCCCAGGCCCTCCTCGCGATGTGGACGGTGCTCTCGAGCGGGTACGACCCGCGCGGCTTCTCGTTCCACCACGCCCAGGACCGGCTGTTCGACCTGCCCGAGATCGTCCGGGACGAGGCGGAGGACGACCCGCCGCGCTGGAACCTGTACCTGCACGACCGGCCGGTCACCGTGGACGTCTTCATCACGACGTACGGCGAGAGCCTCGGCACGATCGCGCGCACCGTCCGGGCCGCCGTCGCGATGCGGGGCGCGCACCGCACCTGGGTGCTCGACGACGGCCGGTCGGACGCGGTGCGCGACCTGGCGGCCACGCTCGGCGCGCGCTACGTGCGGCGGCTGTCGAGCCACGGCGCGAAGGCCGGCAACGTCAACCACGCGCTCACCATCGCCAAGGGCGAGTACTTCGTCATCCTCGACGCCGACTTCGTGCCGCGCCCCGAGTTCCTCGTCGAGACCGTGCCGTTCTTCGCCGAGGACGACGTCGCGTTCGTGCAGACGCCGCAGACCTACGGCAACCTCGACAACCTCGTCTCCCGCGGCGCCGGGTACATGCAGGCGGTGTTCTACCGCTTCGTCCAGCCGGGCCGGAACCGGTTCAACGCGGCGTTCTGCGTGGGCACCAACGTGATCTTCCGGCGGGCGGCGATCGACGACGTCGGCGGGATGTACACGGACTCCAAGTCCGAGGACGTGTGGACGTCGCTGATGCTGCACGAGCGCGGCTGGCGCACGGTCTACATCCCGACGGTGCTCGCCGTGGGGGACACCCCGGAGACCGTGGAGGCCTACACCAAGCAGCAGCTCCGCTGGGCCACGGGCGGATTCGAGATCATGCTGCACCACAACCCGCTCAGCCCCCGGCGCCGGCTCACGCTGGACCAGCGGCTGCAGTACACCGTGACCGCGACCCACTACCTGACCGGCATCGCCCCGCTCGTGCTGCTCCTCGTGCCGCCGCTGCAGATCTACCTGGACCTCACGCCGATGGACCTCACCATCTCGTGGAGCACGTGGCTGCTGTACTACGCCGGGTTCTACGTCATGCAGATCGCGATCGCGTTCTTCACCCTCGGCTCGTTCCGCTGGGAGGTGCTGATGCTCGCGTCGGTGTCGTTCCCGATCTACACGAAGGCGCTGTGGAACGCCCTGACGGGCAAGGAGCAGGCCTGGCACGTCACCGGCCGGGCGGGCCGGGCCGAGTCACCCTTCAACTTCATGGTGCCGCAGGTCCTGTTCTTCGCGTTCCTGCTGGTCACCTCGGCGGTGGGGGTCTGGAAGGAGTGGGGCGACCCGCTGCCGAGCCTCGCGCTCGCGTGGAACGTCACCAACACGCTCATCCTCGGCGCGTTCGTCGTCACGGCGGGGCGGGAGGCCCGGCAGGTGCGCCGTCGGTCCTCGCGCGCCCGGCACACCGTGGCGCCCGCTCCCGCGCCCGCCCGTGAGATCGTCCCCCGCGCCGTCGGAGGTGCCGCATGACCTGGACCAACCGCCTGCGCCTCGCCGCCGGCCTGCTCGCGGTGGTGCTGCTGTGCGCGGCGCTCACCCTCGTGATGAACCGCCGGGAGGGGCAGGCCACGTCCTCCTCGGCGACGATCGCCGCCGAGACCCTCGACGTCGGGACGGACTACGCGGGGACGGTCACCACGTCCCTCGTGGAGGTCGGCGACGAGGTGCGCGCCGGCGACCCGCTGATGGTCCTGCGCAGCCTCACGCTGCAGCACGACCTCGCCGTCGGCCTCGTCGGCACGGAGGCCTCGGCCTACGAGGTGACCGAGAACGGCACGATGACCGTCGTCGCCCCCGTCGACGGGACCGTGACCGACGTGGCCGTCGCGCCGGGCGGCTTCGCCCAGGCCGGGGAGGTCCTGGCGTCGGTGGAGCGGCACGGGTCGCTGTTCGTCGACGCCAGGCTGGTGCTCGACCCGGCCGACTTCGCCCGCGTCCGGGAGGGGGCGGCGGTCACGGTGGTGCTGCCCGACCAGGCCGAGATCGCCGGCTCCGTCGACTCGGTCGCCGTCCGGAACACCCGGAACGAGGCGGAGGCGACGGTCGAGGTCAGGAGCGACGGCCTGGTGCGGGGCGCGGAGAACGGCCTCGTCATGTCCGGCACGCCCGTCACCGCCGTCATCGAGCTGCACGACGAGGGGCCCCTCGCCGGCGTCGACGCGGCGTTCGACGAGTTCCTCCGCAAGGTGGGCCTGTGACGGCCCGGGGCACCACGGGTCTGACGGCCGCGGGTCTGTCGGCCGTGGCGCTCGCGCTCGGGGGCTGCGGGCTGATCGGCGGCGCGTCCCCGGCCGCGCCGGCGGCCACGGCGCCCGCCGCCGCGACGCCCGCGGCCCCGGACGCGCTGCGGAGCCTCACGGCGCCCGAGGTCGACGTCTCGGTGCTGCCCGAGGAGCAGGTCGCGGCGACGCCGGCGATGCGGCTCGCGGACGGCCTCGCTCCGCCCACGAACCGCTGGTTCTCCGGCCTCGCGCTGGGCGACGCGCCCCAGCCGGTGTTCCCCGTGCCGCTCGCGGTCGCGCTCACCGCGGGCGGCTTCGCGTACGGGCTGCCGGAGGTCGAGGTGACCGAGACCTCGGTCCTCGGGCCGTTCGCGCCGCAGGTCGGCGTGGAGGTGGGCGCCTCGTCGGCGGTGGTGTCGGCCTACGACGTCGCGTCCGTGACGGTCGAGCTGCGCGACGACGCGGGGGACGCGATCGGGCACCTCCTGCTCGTCGAGGGCTCGCCCGTCGTGCGCTACACCGCCGCGGCCGACCAGGACGTGGCGATGACGTCGGCCTTCACGGTCGGCGGCGGCCGCGCGTCGGCCGAGGTGCTGGACCGCGAGCACGTCCTCGTCGGTCCCGGCGGCGCCGCGGACCCCGGCGCCGGTCTCTCCGACGACGGCCGCGTCCTCGCGCTCGCCGCGGGGGAGTCGGCCGCCTGGTTCCCCGTGCCCGACGACGCGTCGGGGGAGGCCGTGGCGACCCTCGCCGCCGCGGCCGCCGACCCCGTCACCGGCACGTCGCTCGCCTTCGGCACGGGCGGCGACAGCCGGGGCGACGCCGTGACCACGGCGATCACGTACGCCACCGCCGGCGGCGGCCCGGCCGCCGTCGTGCGCATGCCGCACCAGCAGGACTCCGCGGGAGCGGACTGCGGCCTCGGCACGTACGCGACCGTGCACGGGACGGTCGACGTGTGCACCGCGTCGACGCTCGCCTGGGCGAGCCCCGCCGTCGCGCCGTCGGGCGCGCTCGACCTGTCCGGGCTGACCGGCCCCGAGCGGTCCGAGCTGGCCGACCAGGTGCGCGCCGACGCCGCCGCCCGGGCGTCCGGGACGCTCGAGGACCCCGCCGACACGTACTACGGCGGCAAGGCCCTGGCCCGGGACGCGAACCTGCTCACCCTGGCCGACGGTCTCGGGCTCGACGACGTCGCGGCCGGCCTGCGCGCCGACCTCGGCGAGCGGCTGCGCACCTGGGCCGAGCCCGCCGGGTGCGCGAGCCGGGCCGAGCGCTGCTTCGTCGTCGACCCCGTGCTGCGGACCGTCGTCGGGAAGGCCCCGGCCTTCGGGTCCGAGGAGGCCAACGACCACCACTTCCACTACGGGTACTTCCTGTACGCGGCCGGGGTGGCCGCCGCGGACGACCCGGACCTCGCCGCCGACCTGGCGCCGGTCATGGACCTGCTCGCGGCCGACGTCGCGGCCGGAGAGTCGGTGGACGGGATGCCCGCGCTCCGGGTGTTCGACGCGTACGCGGGCCACTCGTGGGCCTCCGGGTACGCGCCGTTCGCGGACGGCAACAACCAGGAGTCGGCCTCGGAGGCGGTGTCCGCGTGGAACGGCCTCGCGCTGTGGGCCCAGGCCGCCGGCGACGACGACCTGGAGGCGCAGGCCCGGTGGCTGCTCGCCGCGGAGGCGTCGTCGGCGCGGGCGTACTGGACCGACTTCGACCAGGACGACCCGGCCGTGGCGGGGTTCGGGCACTCCGTGACGTCGTTGGTCTGGGGCGGCAAGCGCGACTGGGCCACCTGGTTCAGCGCCGAGCCCAGCGCCATGCTCGGCATCCTCGTGCTGCCCGCCCAGCCGGTGGCGGAGTACCTCGCCGGCGACCCGGCGCGGATTCGGGCCAACCTCGACGAGGCGCTCGCGGGCCCGCGCGACGACGCCGCGTCGTGGGACGTGATGTTCGGCGACCAGCTGCTCATGTACGCCGCGCTCGCGGGCCCGGACGACGCCGCCGCCGCCCTCGACGTCGCCCGCGACCTGCCCGACGAGCGCATCGACGACGGCAGCACCCGCTCCTACCTGCTGGCCTGGCTCCTGACGCACGCGTCGTGACGCCGAGGTAGTCCGAAACCCCGCGAGGTAGTTCGAAACCCCGCGAGGTAGTTCGAAACCCCGCGAGGTAGTTCCCGACCAGGAACTACCTTGCCGAGGATGGAACTACCTCGGCGAGACAGGGACTACCTCGGCGAGACAGGGACTACCTCGGCGAGACAGGGACTACCTCACGGGGTTTCGGACTACCTCGGCGGGACTGTTGACGGGGGACACCCCGACCCCTACGGTGAATCCATTCAACCGCGGAAAGCCTTTACCGCGGGGGTCGTCGTCGACCCTGTGAGCGCCATGGGCTGCGTCGCCCGTGCATCGATGGAGATGGGAGCTGGCCGATGACGGTCGTGGAACCGGTACGGGCGGACGACCGTCCCCAGACGCCCGGCGCCCCGCGCGTCGAGCGCTGGTTCGGGTGGGTCGACACGATCGCCTTCCTGGGCCTGCTCAACCTCCTGGTCCTCGCGGGCACGCTCGCCGGGGGAGTCGTCCTCGGCGTCGCGCCCGCCCTCGCGGCCGCCACGACGTGCAGCCGCACCCGGCTGCGCGGCGATGCCCAGCGCACGGTGCGCGCCTTCGCCCACACCTGGGCGTCCGGCTTCGGCCGTGCCAACCTGCTCGCGGCGCCGGGCCTGCTGACGCTCGCGCTCACCGGCACGAGCCTGTTCGCGCTCGACGGCGCCCCGACCGCGCTGCGCGTCGCGCTCGGCGTCGTCGGTGCCCTCGGCGCGGTACACCTGCTGCTCGCGCTCACGATGGACGCCCATTACGACCTGCACCGCCGAGACGTCCCGCGGCTGGCCTGGGCGTTCCTGCTGCGCTTCCCCGGCGCGCCCCTCCTGCTCGCGGCGACGACGGCGCTGGTCGGCGTCGTCACCGCGTTCGTGCCCGGACTCCTGCCCGTCGTGTCGATCGGCGTGTGGGTGCACCTGTGCACGGCCCTCTGCCTGTCCTTCTATGCCGCCAACGACCGCACCCTGCGCCCGGCGGCCACCAACCCCCTCGACGAGTGAACGACGACGTGCACTCCGACGAAAGGACGACCATGAACGCACGACGGCTGGCACCCCTGAGCCTCCTGGCGGTGGGGAGCCTCGCGCTCGCCGCCTGCAGCGGCGGGACGGGCGACGGCGGCGGTGGCGGCGGCGAGCCGCTCGACTCGCTGTCCATCATGGCGCCGTACCTCTCCGCGACACCGCCCGAGGACGACGACCCGGTCGGCGAGAAGCTCTCGGAGCTCGCCGGCCTCGACCTCGACATGCAGTGGGTGCCCAACGCGGAGTACGGCGACCGCACCAACGTGGTGCTCGCCGGCGACGAGATCCCCGACGTCATGGTGATCCAGCAGAAGTCGCAGGGCTTCGTGCAGACCGCCGAGGCGGGCGGCTTCTGGGACCTCACCGACTACCTGGCCTCGGGCGACTACCCGAACCTCGTCACGGAGAACCCGGACGTGCAGGAGGCGTCGAGCGTCAACGGCAAGGTCTACGGCGTCTACCGGGCGCGCGACGTCGTGCGCACCTCCATCACGATCCGCAAGGACTGGCTGAAGAACCTCGGCCTGGAGGAGCCGACGAACACCGACGAGCTCATGGCGGTCGCGAAGGCGTTCAGCGAGGACGACCCCGACGGCAACGGCAAGGACGACACCTACGGGATGATCATCCCCGCCTGGGGCGCGTCGATCGGCACCGGCAGCCCCTACGACGCCATCGAGACCTGGTTCGGCGCGGGCAACGTGTGGAAGGACGACGGCGGCCAGCTGGTCCCGTCGTTCACCACCCCCGAGTGGAAGCAGGCCCTGGACTACGAGAAGGAGCTCATCCAGAGCGGCTACGTCAACAAGGACTACGCCACGATGGACGGCACCACCGGCTGGAACGAGCCGTTCCTCAACGGCAAGGGCGGCATCATCATCGACGTCCAGTCGCGCGCGTCCCAGCTCGTCGAGCTGTTCAAGGACCAGGACCCGAAGACGTACGACCAGAAGGTGGCCCTGGTCGGCAACATCGCCGGCCCGAACGGCGACTTCGCGCTCCCGACGCCGGGCTACAGCGGCTTCCTCGCAGTGCCGAAGGCGTCGGTGCAGACCGAGGACCAGCTCAAGCAGGTGCTCACCTCGCTCGACAAGCTGGCCGCCAAGGACGCGCAGGTCCTGGAGAACAACGGCATCGAGGGCGACAACTTCACCGTCGACGGCGACTACGCCGTGTTCGACAAGTCGAAGCAGGACTACACCGACGTCGTCGGCGGGTCGTGGGCGCAGATCGGCACCAACGTGGCCGGCTTCGAGGCGTACACGGCGAAGCCGGAGACGGCCTACGACGAGGAGCTGTACCAGGAACGCCTCGACCTGCAGGCGAAGGACCTCAAGAAGGCGGTCTTCAACCCGGGGGCGGCTCTCGTCTCGGAGACGTACATGACCAACGGCGTCCAGCTCGACCAGATCATCGCCGACGCCCGCATCCAGTACATCAGCGGCCAGATCGACGAGGCGGGGCTCGACGCGGCGATCGCGCAGTGGAAGTCCAGCGGCGGCGACGCGGTGACGTCCGAGATGAACGAGCTCTACGGCCAGCTCGGCTGACCCCCTTCCGGTGCGGGGCCGGGCCTGACTGCCCTGTCCGCACGGGCCCACGGCCCGGCCCCGCGCCCCGTCCGAGATGGAGGCTGCGATGACTGCTGTCGTCGACGTCGAGCAGGCCGGCGCACCCGCGCCGGCCGCCCCGCCCGTGACCCGGCGCCCGCGCCGCCGGTGGGCGCGCGTGGTGCGGTTCCGGTGGCTGCTGGTGATGCTGCTGCCGGGCGTCCTGTACTTCCTGCTGTTCCGCATCTGGCCGATGTGGGGCGCGCAGATCGCGTTCAAGAACTACGTGCCGTTCCTGGGGATCCAGGGCAGCGAGTGGGTGGGCTGGCACCACTTCCAGGAGTTCTTCTCCAACCCCGACTTCCCGCGGCTGCTGGGCAACACGCTGATCCTGGCCGCGCTGAGCCTGTTCGTCGCGTTCCCGCTGACGATCGTGCTGGCGCTGCTGCTCAACGAGGTGCGGCTGTCGGTGCTCAAGCGGACCGTGCAGACCCTGGTCTACATCCCGCACTTCCTGTCCTGGACCGTGGTGGTGTCGCTGACCGCGCTGCTGTTCGCGATCGGCACCGGGCCGCTGTCGAGCTTCCTGGACGGGTTCACCGGTCAGGAGACGAACTACCTCGCCGACCCGGACTGGTTCCGCCCGCTGATCCTGCTGCAGACCATCTGGAAGTCCACCGGGTGGGGCACGATCATCTTCCTCGCCGCGCTGGCCAGCGTGGACCAGGAGCAGTACGAGGCCGCGGTGATCGACGGCGCGGGCCGCTGGCAGCGCACCTGGCACATCACGCTGCCCGCGATCCGCCCCACGATCATCGTGATGCTGATCCTGCAGACCGGGGAGATCCTCAACACCGGGTTCGAGCAGATCTACCTGATGTCCAACGCGCTGAACCGCACGGTCGCGGACGTGTTCGACACCTACGTCTACTTCACCGGCATCCAGCAGGGCGCGTACTCCTACTCCACCGCGGTGGGGCTGTCGAAGGCGATCGTCGGGCTCGTGCTGATCTTCGGCACCAACTGGCTCGCCAAGCGCTTCAACCAGCAGGGGATCTTCTGATGACCACGACCCAGCACCAGCGGTTCAACACGCGCGCCGGCCGGGTGTTCGACGTCGTGAACGTCGTCCTGCTGACCGTGGTGGGCCTGGTCGCCCTCCTGCCGTTCCTCTACGTCCTGGCCGGCTCGTTCGCGACCGAGCTGGAGATCACCACGCGGCCGTTCTTCCTGTGGCCGCACGAGTTCACCACCGACTCCTACGCGTCGATCCTGTCCTCGTCCGCGTTCGTGCGGGCGTTCGTCACGACCGTCGTGGTGACGCTGGTCGGCACGCTGATCCAGCTCGCCCTCACGGCGCTGATGGCGTACCCGCTGTCGAAGGTCGAGCTGCCCGGGCGGCGCACGATCATGACGGTCGTGGTGTTCACGATGGTGTTCTCCGCGGGCATGATCCCCACGTTCCTGGTGGTCAAGCAGCTCGGCCTGCTGGACACGTACTGGGCGCTGATCCTGCCGATGGCGATCAACCCGTTCAGCCTGATCATCATCAAGAACTT
Organism: Promicromonospora sp. Marseille-Q5078; assembly: GCF_050315395.1. NCBI lineage: Bacteria > Bacillati > Actinomycetota > Actinomycetes > Micrococcales > Promicromonosporaceae > Promicromonospora > Promicromonospora sp. Marseille-Q5078. The sequence continues at coordinate 3,956,861 of NZ_JBNPQG010000001.1, read as the reverse complement.
CTTCCAGCAGCTGCCGCAGGAGCTCGAGGAGTCCGCGAAGATCGACGGCGCGCACGAGCTGCAGATCCTGCGGCACGTCGTGGTGCCGCTGTCCAAGCCGGTGCTCGCGACGTTCGCGCTGTTCTACGCGGTGGGGATCTGGAACGACTACATGTCGCCGCTGCTCTACCTCAACGACCAGAGCATGTGGACCCTGCAGATGTTCCTGCGCCAGGTCACTGCCTCGGCGTCGATGTCCGCGCAGGACATGGGCTCCGAGCTGCCGCCGCCCGCGCAGGGCATCAAGTTCGCGGTGGTCATCGTGGCCACCATCCCCGTGCTGCTGGCCTACCCGTTCCTCCAGAAGCACTTCGCCAAGGGAATGCTCATCGGGAGCGTGAAGGGCTGACATGACGATCCACCTCGCGGGCGACTCGACGGTCGCCCCCACCGACTCCGGCGCCACGTCGGGGCACGCGGACATCCCGCTCCTGGGCTGGGGCGACGAGCTCGCCACCTGGACCGACGACGCCGTGCGCAACCACGCGATCGGTGGCGCCACCACGGCGTCGTTCCGCGCGGAGGGGCGCTGGGACGCGCTGCTCGCCGAGCTGCGCCCCGGCGACACGGTGGTGATCCAGTTCGGGCACAACGACCAGAAGGAGCCCGACGAGCTCGCCGCCCAGGGCGGGTACACCGAGCGGCTCGCGCGGTTCGTGCGCGAGGCGCGCGCGAACGGGGCCCGCCCCGTGCTGGCCACGAGCGTCGAGCGGCGCCTGTTCGACGACGACGGCACGCTGCGCTGGTCGCACGGCCCCTACCCGGCGGCGGTCCGGGCGCTCGGGCACGAGCTGGACGTGCCGGTCATCGAGCTGACGGTCTTCACGCGCTGGCTGTACACGTGGCTGGGGGAGCGGGCGTCGGCCGCGCTGTTCCCCCACGGCGCGGCCGCGGAGGCGGGGCTGCCCGTGGACGACGCGCTCGGCAAGGACAACACGCACTTCACGACGGCGGGGGCCCGTGCGGTCGCGCGGTACGTCGCGGAGGCGCTGGCGTCGCTCGACGGCGTCCACGACGCGCAGGCGCCGCTCGGTGCGTGGGTGATGCAGCCGTGACCGCGGTCCCCACCGTGACCGCCGCGTACCGCAACCCGCTGGCCTCGCCCGCGGACCTCGACGGCTGGGTCGCCGAGGGGCCGGTCGGCATCGAGCACGCGGACGACGGCGTCGTGCTGCGCAGCACCGCCGACGAGGCCGCGCTCGTGGCCGACGGCCGCGGCGACCACGCGCACTTCACGCTCTGGTGCCCGGAGGTCTTCGGGCCGGACGTCGAGGTCGCGTGGGACGTCCGGCCCCTGGCCGGCGACGGCCTGGCGATGCTGTTCCTCGCCGCGACCGGCACCGACGGGCGCGACCTCTTCGACCCGGCGCTCGCCGAGCGCACGGGGTTCTACCCGCAGTACCACTCGGGCGACGTCTCGACGCTCCACGTGTCCTACCTGCGCCGCAAGTGGGCGAGCGAGAAGCGGTTCCGCACCTGCAACCTGCGCAAGAGCCCGGGCTTCCACCTGGTCGCGCAGGGCGCCGACCCGCTGCCCGGGCCCGACGACGCGGACGGCCACTACCGCGTGCGCGTCACCAAGCGCGGCGCGGACGTGGCCTTCGCGATCGACGACCTCACCCTCTTCACGTTCCACGACGACGCGCCGCTCGGCGCCGGCCGGATCGGGTTCCGGCAGATGTCTCCGCTCGTGGCCCACTACCGCAACCTCGAGGTGACCCCGCTGTCATGACGCACCCCACGCCCGCCCCGTCGCTGGTTGAGCCCGTCGAAACCGAGCCTGTCGAAACCGAGCCTGTCGAGACCGAGCCTGCCGAGACCACGCCCGCCCACCTGACGCCTGCCGCGGTCGACGTCCCGCTGCGCTGGCTCGACGACGCCGCGCCGGACCTCACGGCAGGCGGCGTCACCTGCGGCGTCCCGGTGCGCCCCGCCGTGGTGCGGGACGCCGGCGCGCTCGCCGTGGTCGACGCGGACGGCCGTGCCGTCCCCGCCCAGACGTGGCCGCTGGCGACCTGGCCGGACGGCAGCGTGAAGTGGGCGGGCGTCGCGCTCGGGGCGGGCACCGCGCCCAGCGCGTCGTACCGGGTCGTCTCCTCGTCGTCGGTCGAGCCTGTCGAGACCAAGGACGAGGTCTCGACGAGCTCGACCGACGGGGTGGTGACGGTCGTCGAGCGCGACGACGAGGTGGTCGTGGACACCGGGGCGTGCACGGTGGTCGTCGGTCGGTCGGGGCCCGACGTCGTGCGGTCCGTGCGGGTGCAGGGCGTGGAGGTGGCGCGCTCCGGCCGGCTGGTGTCCAGCCGCCAGGACCGCCCGGAGCCGGACCACCGCGCGCGCCGCGAGGCCGTGAGCGTGGTGCGGGACGTCGTCGTCGAGCAGGCGGGCCCGGTGCGCGCCGTCGTCCGGGTGACGGGGGAGCACCGCGACGTGGTCCCGACAGGCGCGACCGACGGCGACACCTGGCTGCCGTTCACGGTGCGCCTGGTGCTCGCCGCCGGCGCGCCGACGTTCCGCCTGGTGCACTCGTTCGTCTGGGACGGCGACCCCGAGCGCGACTTCCTCTCCTCGCTCGGCCTGCGCTTCGACGTGCCGCTGCGCGCCGCGCCGTACGACCGGCACGTGCGGCTCGCCGGGGCCGACGGCGGGCTGGTGCGCGAGGCCGTCCAGGGGATCACGGGGCTGCGCCGGGACCCGGGCGCACAGGTGCGCGCCGCCCAGGTGGCGGGCCGCGCGACGCCGCCCCTCGCCGCGTGGGACGCGCGCGTCACCGACCGCCTGCGCTGGGTGCCCACGTGGGAGGCCTGGTCGCTGCGCCAGCTCAGCGCGCACGGCTTCACCGTGCACAAGCGGACCGCGGCCGACCGGCCGTGGATCGACGTCGCGCAGGGCACGCGGTCCGAGGGCCTCGGCTACCTCGGGGACACCGGGGGCGGGCTCGCGGTCGGGCTGACGGGCTTCTGGCAGTCGCACCCCACGGGGATCGACGTCGAGCGCGCGACGTCCGACGTCGGGTCCCTCACGACCTGGCTCTGGTCGCCCGACGCCGCGCCGATGGACCTGCGCTTCTACCACGACGGCCTCGGCCAGGACTCGTTCGACGACCAGCTCGACGCCCTCGAGATCACCTACGAGGACTACGAGCCCGGGTTCGGGAACGCGCACGGCATCGGCCGCACGCACGAGCTGACCGTCACCGCGTTCCCCGCGACGCCCGACGCCCCCGCGCTGGCCCGGCTCGCCGCGGCCACCGCCGTCCGGCCCCAGCTCGTGCCCACCCCCGAGGCGCTGCACGACGCGTCCGTCCTCGGCGACTGGGACCTCGTGGACCGCGGCACGCCCGAGCGGGCGGAGCTCGAGGACCGGCTCGCCACGATGCTCGACTTCTACGTCGGCCAGGTGGAGCAGCGGTCCTGGTACGGGTTCTGGAACTTCGGCGACGTCATGCACGCCTACGACGCCGACCGGCACGTGTGGCGCTACGACGTGGGCGGCTACGCGTGGGACAACTCCGAACTGTCGCCGGACCTGTGGCTGTGGACGTCGTTCCTGCGCACCGGCCGGGCGGACGTCTTCCGCCTCGCCGAGCGCATGACCCGGCACACGGGCGACGTGGACGTCTATCACGCGGGCCCGTGGCAGGGGCTGGGCAGCCGGCACAACGTGCAGCACTGGGGGTGCAGCGCCAAGCAGCTGCGCATCTCGACCCCGGCCTACCGGCGCCCGCACTACTTCCTCACCGGCGACGAGCACACGCGCGACCTCATGGTCGAGCTGCGCGACTCCGACCGCACGTTCCTCGGCCTCGACCCGACGCGCAAGGTGCGGCCCGACGCCGCCACCTACCGCCCGCGGCGCGACGCCCTCGCCGTCGGGCTGGGCACGGACTGGAGCGCGCTGGCCGCCACGTGGCTCGCGGACTGGGAGACCACGGGGGACACCCGCTCCCGCGACCGCCTGGTCGGCACGATGACCGACATCGGGGCGCTGAAGCACGGCTTCTTCACCGGCGAGGCCCTGTACGACCTCGACACCGGCCGGTTCGCCACCGACCGCGACCGCGTCACCGTGTCGCACCTGTCCGCCGTCTTCGGGTTGGTGGAGGTCTGCTCGGAGCTCGTGTCCCTGATCGACGCCGGCCTCGTCGACGCGCCCGGCTTCCGGGAGGCCTGGCTGCAGTACTGCCGCCTGTACCTCGCGACGCCCGCCGAGCAGGAGGCCGAGCTCGGCGTCGCGCCGTCGGGCACGAACCTCGAGCAGGCGCACTCCCGCCTCGCCGCGTACGCGGCGCACCGGCTCGGCGACGACGGCCTGGCCGACGTCGCGTGGCGCGCCTACTTCCGCGGCGGCGAGTTCATGGGGTCCGAGGCCTTCCACCCCGTGCAGGTGCTGCCCCCGGAGACGTTGGTGCCGATCGACGAGGCCCGGACGCTCTCCACCAACGACGCCGCGCAGTGCAGCCTCGCCACCCTGCAGAACCTCGCCCTGATCGGACACCGCCTGCACCTCGCTGGTTGAGCCTGTCGAAACCGGGTCTCGAGTAGCTCCCCGCTGGTTGAGCCTGTCGAAACCAGGTCTCGACAGGCTCGACCGGCGGAACCGACCGGCGGTGCCAGTACGCTGTGCGGCGGCAATCTTCACCGGACGTTCACGGGCGAGCGGCAGCGGTGAGCACGGCGGCCCGGATCCGGGCCCGACGGACGGAGCACCATGACTCTCGGCTGGACCACGCACGGCGACGGCAAGCACGTCGGACCGGGCGACGTCGTCGCCCCGGAGGAGCGGCTGAGCTGGCCGCGCACCGTCGGCATCGGGATGCAGCACGTGGTGGCCATGTTCGGCTCCACGTTCATCGTCCCCGTGCTGACGGGCTTCTCGCCCGCGACGACGCTGTTCTTCTCGGCGATCGGCACGGCGCTGTTCCTGCTGATCACGCGGAATCGCCTGCCCAGCTACCTCGGCTCCAGCTTCGCGTTCATCGCGCCGATCATCGCGGCGACCGCGTCGCACGGGGAGTCCGTGGCCGTGGGCGGCATCCTCGTGACCGGCCTCGTGCTGGCCGCGATCGGCGTCCTCGTGCACGTCGCGGGCGCCCGGTGGATCGACGTGGTCATGCCGCCGGTCGTGACCGGCACGATCGTCGCGCTCATCGGCCTCAACCTGGCCCCGGCGGCCTGGGGCACGTGCCAGGAGTCCGTCGTCGACGGCCAGATCGTGCAGACCTGTGACAGCGGCTTCCGGGCCGCGCCGGTGACGGCGACGATCACGCTGGCGGCGATCATCCTCGCCACCGTGCTGTTCAAGGGCATCCTCGGGCGCCTGTCGATCCTGGTCGGCGTGATCGTGGGCTACGTCGTCGCGACGATCCGCGGCGAGGTGGACTTCAGCACCGTGGAAGGTGCGGCGTGGTTCGGCTTCCCGCACTTCGTCACCCCGTCGTTCGACCCGGCGGTGCTGGGGCTGTTCGTGCCCGTCGTGCTCGTGCTGATCGCGGAGAACGTGGGCCACGTGAAGTCGGTGGCCGCGATGACGGGCAAGAACCTCGACCACCTCACCGGTCGGGCGCTCTTCAGCGACGGCCTCGCGACCACGTTCGCGGGCATCGGCGGTGGCTCCGGCACCACGACGTACGCCGAGAACATCGGCGTCATGGCCGCGACGCGCGTGTACTCCACGGCGGCGTACTGGGTGGCCGCGGCGACGGCCCTGCTGCTGTCGATGTCGCCGAAGTTCGGGGCGCTCATCGCGACCATCCCGGCGGGCGTGCTCGGCGGGGCGACCACGATGCTCTACGGCATGATCGGCATCCTCGGCGCCCGCATCTGGGTGCAGAACCGGGTGGACTTCGGCAACCCGGTGAACCTCACCACGGCCGCCGTCCCGCTCATCATCGGCATCGCGAACTTCACGTTCTCCGCCGGCGACCTCACCTTCGAGGGCATCGCCCTCGGCACGGCCTCCGCGCTGGTGATCTACCACGGCATGCGGGCGATCGCCCGGTGGCGCGGCACCAGCCAGGAGCCGGCCTCGCCGGCGTCGGCGCCCGCCGGGGCCGAGACGGGCGCCTGACGGCGGACGCCCCCGGGTCGGTCAGGCTGCGTCGGACTTGACCACCTGGGGGATGGGCGTGACCTCGTCGGCGGGCACGCAGCCCTCCGCGTCGGTCATGGGGGTGTCCGCGTCGAGCAGCACGCGGTCCTCACTGAGCGGCGGGCTGTACTGCTCGCCGACGAGGAGGTCGATGGTGGTGCCCGTCCGGTCGTCGAGGACCAGCCGGACCGCGGGGTACTGGGCAGCGAGCGTGTACGCGCGGGGGATGCCCTTGGTGCCGAACCGGATCTCGGACTGGTCGATCTTCTCCTGCCAGTTACCGGTGTCGACGACGTTGAAGCCGCGCTCGGTGAGCACCTCTTCGTTCGCGCTGGCGAGGGGCTCGCTGCCGTCGGCGGCGTTGTAGACGCGCACCTTGACCTTCGAGTACGGCACGGGCAGCGCCCCGTCGGGCTGGCCCTTGACCGGGGGCAGGCAGGGCTCGGGCTCGACCGCCTCGGCCTGCGGCGTGTAGATGGGCCGCGAGAACGGCGAGCTGAACGCGCCTGAGTACATGGCGGCGGCGGCCAGGCCGGCGACCAGCAGGAACGCGATGATGAGCCCGAAGACGACGGCCTGACGCTCGTGCTCGCGCTTGCGGCGCGTCTCGCGCACGGGGTCGGGGGTCGGTGTCGTCACGCGAAGAAACTACCTGAGTTCGTGGGATTGTTCGTGGGCTCGGGACGCGTCAACGGAGCACGAGGACGCGGGCGTGCAGGACGGGGCGCTGCTGCAGCGCGGCGCGCACGGCGCGGTGCAGCCCGTCCTCCAGGTAGAGGACGCCCTGGTACTCCACCACGTGGGCGAAGAGGTCGCCGAAGAACGTCGAGTCCTCGGCGAGCAGGTGGTCGAGGTCGAGGTTGCGCTTGGTCGTGACGAGCTCGTCCAGGCGCACCTGGCGCGGGGGCACGTCCACCCAGTCCTTGGCGGTGACGTGCCCGTGGTCGGGGTAGGGACGGCCGTCCCCCACGGCCTTGAAGATCATGGCTGCCATCGTAGGGGCGGCCTCGCGGCCCACGGCCTGGTTGCCTCGCGATACGGACACGATGTCGTCACGATCCCGTCACGGACCGGCTCAACCGGGCTCAGGCGGGCTCAGGCGGGCTCAGGCGGGCTCAGGCGGGCTCAGGCGGGCCGGCGGAGCTCCACCAGGTGGCGGGCGGAGTGGGCGACGAACGGTCCGTCGGCGGCGATCTGCTCGTGCAGCGCGCGCAGCTGCGGCAGGGAGGCGTCGACGGTGAAGCCCGGCACCATCCACACCACCTTCCGCAGGAACCAGACGATGGCGCCGACGTCCTGGAACTCGATCCGCAGCCGCTCGGCCCGCAGGTCGACCAGCTCGAGCCCGGCCTCCCGCGCGGCGGCCACCTCGTCCTGGGGGTCGCGGCCCCGCCGGACGTCCTCGGGCTGCGGGCCCAGGAAGTACTCGACCAGCTCGAAGACGCTCGCCGGGCCCACGTGCTGTGCCAGGTACGCGCCGCCCGGGCGCAGCACCCGCGCGATCTCGGCCCAGCGCGGCACCACGGGGTGCCGGCTCGTGACGAGGTCGAACGCCGCGTCGGCGAACGGCAGCGGCGAGTCGTCGTCGTGCGCGACGACGGCGACGCCGCGCGGGTGCAGCAGCTTCGTCGCGGCCGTGACGTTGGGTGGCCATCCCTCGGTCGCGACGAGCAGGCGCGGGAGCGTCGGCGCGGCCGCGAGCACCTCGCCGCCGCCGGTCTGGAGGTCGAGCGCGGCGTCGACGGTGCCGATCCGCTCGTGCAGCAGCCGTGAGAAGCCCCAGCTCGGGCGCTCCTCCGTGGCGCGTCCCTCCAGCCAGGAGAAGTCCCAGCCGGACATGGGGGCGGCGTCGGCCTCGGTGACGAGCTCGTCGAAGGTGCGGTGCATCCCGCCATCGTCGTCCCGGTGGTGGATCCTGTCGAAGCTCTTTTGCTGGTTGAGCTTGTCGAAACCCACCGCTGGTTGAGCTTGTCGAAACCCACCGCTGGTTGAGCTTGTCGAAACCCACCGCTGGTTGAGCTTGTCGAAACCAGGTCTCGACAGGCTCGACCGGCGGGGTCTCGACAGGCTCGACCGGCGGGGTCTCGACGGGCTCGACCGGCGGGGTCTCGACAGGCTCGACCGGCGGGGGCGGGAACGACGACGGGCCCGCACCGTGCTGGTGCGGGCCCGTCGGTCGGCGGAGGATGGGGGATTCGAACCCCCGAGGGCGTGAACCCAACACGCTTTCCAAGCGTGCGCCATAGGCCGCTAGGCGAATCCTCCTGGAGCGCTTCCCGCATCCTGCGCGGGCAGCCCCAGAAGAATAGCCGACGACGCGGCGTCCCTCCGAATCGCGGCGACGTGACGGTGGTCTCCGCGCGGCGGGCGCCGTCGGTTTCGGGAGCGGGCGCGGTCTCGGTTAGGCTGTCGGGCAGACCCCTCGTGCGGCACCATCTCGCCGAACTCCCCCAGGGCCGGAAGGCAGCAAGGGTAAGTGAGCTCTGGTGGGTGTGCGGGGGGTCCTTTCATGCCCCGACGCGCCTCGGACGCGCCGTCCTGGCCGACGCTCACGACGCCGTGAGCGTGCCGCGGGTCACAGCCGCCAGGATATGGACGGCTTTTCGTCCGCTCAGTGAGATTTCCAGGTCTCGGGCTTGGTGGACCCGCGCCCGGGGTGGTCACCTTGATGTCATGCCCCGCATCGCTCCCGCAGCTCCGTCGACCGCGCGCACCAGCCGCCGCGGCGCGATGTGCTGCCTCGCGGTGACCGCGGGTCGAATGTGCGAGCTCGACTGACACCCACCGGCATCGCGCCCGACGACGTCACCCGTCGTCATCCCTCCCCGGCTCGCCCGGGGACCTTCGCCTCCTGCCGCCTCGAGCTGATGGCCGTGGCCGCCGCACCTCACCCCGCCTCATCGGCGCCGCACCCGGCGCCCGCCCGGAAGGACGACCATGTCCCGTAGCACCACGCCCCGCAGCGCCACCCGCAAGCGCTTCGTCGCCGTCACCGCGATCGCCGCGGCCGCCGCCTTCACCCTGTCCGCCTGCGGCGGCGGCTCGGGCTCGGCCGAGGGCGACGGCACGCTCCGCGTCGGCGTCGTCGGCGCCTCCGACGACAAGTGGGCCGTGTTCACCGACAAGGCCAAGGAGGAGGGCCTCGACGTCGAGCTGGTCGACCTGCAGGACTACACGCAGGCCAACCCGTCCCTGTCGCAGGGCGAGCTCGACGCCAACCAGTTCCAGCACCTGCAGTTCCTCGCCGGCTACAACGTCGACGCCGACGACGACCTGACGCCGATCGGCGCCACCGCCGTCTACCCGCTGGGCCTGTACTCCTCGAAGCACGACACGCTGGAGCAGATCCCCGCCGGCGGCGAGATCGCCGTGCCGAACGACCCGACCAACCTGGCCCGCGCGCTCCTCGTGCTGCAGGAGGCCGGCCTCATCGAGCTGAAGGACGGCGGCAGCGCGGTCTCCACCGAGGCCGACGTGCTGCCCAGCTCGAAGGTCACCGTGACCCCCGTCTCCGCCGAGCAGACGCCGATCCAGCTCCAGTCGGTGGACGCGTCGATCGTCAACAACGACTACCTCGAGGACGCCGGCCTCTCCGCCGACGACGCCCTGTTCCAGGACGACCCCGACTCCGCGACCGCCGAGCCCTACATCAACGTGTGGGTGGCGCGGGCCGAGGACAAGGACGACCCGGACCTGGCGAAGCTCGTCGAGATCTCGCACTCCGACGAGGTCGTCGCCGCGGAGCAGAAGGCGTCCGGCGACACCGCCGTCATCAAGGACAACTCGCCCGAGGAGCTGCAGAAGATCCTCGGCGGCCTCGAGGACGACATCCGCTCGGCGTCCTGACCGGGCCGCGACGGCCGGGGAGCGCGGGGCCAGCCCGCGCGTCCCGGCCGTCGCGCTGGGCAGGATGGTGACGGCGGACAGAGAGGACGGACCAGTGAGCGAGACCACGGCGGAAGCGGGCCGGGCCCCACGGGCCGACGGGCCGGGCGCCCCGGCGATCGAGCTGCGGGGCGTGTCGAAGACGTTCGGCGACGGCAACGGTGCGGTGCACGCCGTGGACGACGTCTCCCTGACCGTGCGCGCCGGCGAGATCTTCGGCGTCATCGGCTACTCCGGGGCGGGCAAGTCGACGCTGGTCCGCCTCGTCAACGCGCTCGAGACCGTCACCTCGGGCTCGGTGCTCGTCGAGGGCACCGACCTCACCGGGCTGCCGGAGCGCCGGCTGCGCGGGGTGCGCGCGCGCATCGGCATGATCTTCCAGCAGTTCAACCTGCTGACCTCGCGCTCCGTCGCGGGCAACGTCGCCTACCCGCTGAGGGTGGCGCGGTGGCCCAAGGAGAAGCGCATCGCGCGTGTCGCCGAGCTGCTCGACTTCGTCGGGCTCTCCGACAAGGCGCGGGCGTACCCGCGGCAGCTCTCCGGCGGGCAGAAGCAGCGCGTCGGCATCGCCCGCGCGCTGGCGACGTCCCCGACGATCCTGCTCGCCGACGAGGCGACCTCCGCCCTCGACCCGGAGACCACCCGCGACGTGCTGTCGCTGCTGCGCCGCGTCAACGCGGAGCTCGGCATCACGATCGTCGTCATCACGCACGAGATGGAGGTCGTGCGCTCCATCTGCGACCGCGTGGCCGTGATGGAGCACGGCAAGGTCGTCGAGGTCGGCGACGTGTACGACGTCTTCTCCGCCCCGCAGGCCGACGCCGCCCAGCGGTTCGTCGGCACCGCCATGCACGACCGGCCGTCGCCCGACGCGCTCGCCCGGCTGCGCGAGCGCCACCCCGGACGCCTCGTCACCGTCGGCGTCCGTGAGGGCACGAGCACGGGCACCGAGCTCTTCCGCCTCCTGCGCGAGCACGAAGTGGACGGCGCCGTCGTCTTCGGCGGCATCAGCGAGGTCGGGCAGCGGCCGTTCGGGTCGCTGACGGTCGAGCTCGTCGCCCCTGACGAGCGCATCGTGACCTTCCTCGCCGCGCTGCGCGAGCACGCCGACGTCGTCGACCTCGGCACCGCCCAGCGGCCGACCGACGACCCGCGTGCGCTGCGCGCCGCCAGCGGCCCGCAGGGAGACCCGCCCGGCGCGGACGACGACGATCTCGGTGACCCGTACCGCGAGGCGCGCGACGCGATCACCCGCCACGGCCACCTCGGAGGCGCCTGATGAACCGCGACTGGTCCACCCTGTGGCCGCTGCTGTGGGAGGCGTTCGGCCAGACCCTGCAGATGGTCACCGTGGCGATGCTGACCGGCGGCATTGGCGGCCTGGCGCTGGGGCTCGCCCTCTACGTGACCCGGCCGGGCAACCTGCTGGCGAACCGCGCCGTGTTCGGCGTCCTCAACGTGCTCGTCAACATCGTGCGCCCGATCCCGTTCATCATCTTCGTCACGCTCCTCGGGCCGGTGACCCTGCAGGTCGTCGGCACGACGCTGGGCACCGAGGCGTTCATCTTCCCGCTGTCGGTGATGACGGCGTTCGGCACCGCGCGCATCGTGGAGCAGAACCTCGTGGGCATCGACCCCGGCGTCGTGGAGGCCGCGCGGGCGATGGGGGCGTCGTCGTGGCGCATCATCACGACGGTCCTCGTGCCCGAGGCGCTGGCGCCGCTGATCCTCGGCTACACGTTCCTGTTCATCGCCGTGCTCGACATGTCCGCGATCGCCGGCCTCATCGGCGGCGGCGGCCTGGGTGACTTCGCGCTGCGGTACGGCTACCAGCGCTACAACTGGATGGTCGTGCTGGTCACCGTGGCGGTGATCATCGTGATCGTGCAGGTCGTGCAGTGGGTGGGGAACCTGCTGGCCCGCAAGGCGCTGCGCCGCTGAGCCCTCGACGGAACGCGGTCACACGTCGGTGAGGCGTCGCCACTGGGCGACGACGAAGGCCGCGCCGACCGGGGCGACGGCCGCGGTGACCGCCAACGCCGCCCCGCCGACGTCGGCCGCGGCGTCCGGCCCGCCCGTGCCGGTCCACAGCGACGGGACGGCGTAGGGGAACCACGCGCCGGCGCCGACCAGCACGACGAGCTGGGTCAGCGCGACGACGCCGATCAGCGCCCCCACGGTGGCGAGCGGGCTGCGGGTGGCCGTGGCGACGGCGGCGAACGGCAGCGCGAGGCCCGCTCCGAGCAGGCCGGCCGCGAGGGCCCGGCCCGCCGCGGCCCACGCCGTCGGGCCGAACGGTGCGGCCGTCGTGGCGGCGACGGCCGCCGACGCCCCGGCGGTGAGCGCCACGGCCGCCACCACGCACGCGGCGACCCAGCCGAGGACGACCAGACCGCGCGCGAGCGCCAGCGTGCCGCGCGGCGTCGCGAGGCCGAACCACGCGCCCGCGCGGCCGTCCGCGAGCGGCTGGCCGAAGGTCGCCGCCATCGCGAAGCCGCCGGCCATGAGGACGGCGACGGAGAGGATCTGGCCCGCCGTGGCGAGGTGGGTGGTCGCGAGGTCGCCGGTGGCGTAGTCGGCGAGCTTGGCGGCGCCCGGGCCGTCGACGGCACCCGACCGGGCGAGCGCCGTCAGCCCCAGCGACGCGAGCGGGACCAGCGCGACGAGCAGCGGCGTCGCGAGGCGCTGCACGGTCGAACGGCGCCAGGCGAGGGCCTCGACGCGCAGCGCGGTGCCCAGGGCGCTCATGCGGACCTCCGGCTTCCCCCGGGGTGCGCCGCCGTGTCGGCGGACAGCACGAGGTCGAAGAACCGGCGCTCCAGGTCCGCCTGGTCCGGGTTCAGCGACCCGACGATCCGGCCGCCGTGCACGGCCAGTACCCGGTCGGCGATGCGCGCCACCTCGTCGAGGTGGTGGCTCGAGACCAGCACGGCCGCGCCGGCCGTCGCGCGCTCCCGCACGAGCTCGCGCACGAGGACGACGCCGCGCGGGTCGAGCGCGGACGTGGGCTCGTCGAGCACCAGCGCGGCGGGGGAGTGGACGACCGCGCACGCCACGCCGAGGCGCTGCGCGTTGCCGAGGGAGAGGGTGCGGGCGCGTGCGTGCGCCCAGGAGGTGAGGTCGAGGCGCTCGGCGACGGCGGAGGCCTCGGGGGCCGCCTCGGCGTGCGCGACGCCGTGCAGCTCGGCCGCGACGCGCAGGTTCTCGGTCACGGTGAGCGCCGGGTCCACCAGTGCGGCACCCACCACGTGGCCGAACCGCCGGGCGGCCTCCACCGGGAGCCGTCCCGGGTCGTGGCCCAGCACGCGCGCGGTGCCCGACGTCGGTCGCAGGCGCCCGGTGAGCACGCGCAGCGCCGTCGTCTTGCCCGCGCCGTTGAGGCCGATCATCGCGACCACCTCACCGGGTGCCACGGCCAGCGACAGGCCGTCCAACGCCCGGCGGGAGCCCGGCCGCCGGCCGCCGAACGCGTGGTGGACGTCGTCGAGCAGCAGGGCGCTATCCACCCAGCACCTCCAGCGCGTGGGTGACGGTGTCGGCGAGAGGCGTCGTCGCGTCGGTGCGCGCCAGCAGCGCGGCGGTGCAGGCGCCGAGGCACGCGGCGGCGGCGACGGTGGCGTCGAAGCGCGGCGCGCCGTCGGCGACCAGACGGTCCGCGATCGCGCGCTCGGTCGCCGCCGTCGCCGTGACGACGGCGGCGCGCAGCCGGGGGTGGGCGGCGACCAGCGCGACCCGGCGGTGGGCCGTCGCGTCCTCGGTGGGGGTGACGTCGTCGAGCGCGGCGCGCATGCCCCGCCGGACGCGCTCCAGGGGTGCGAGGTCGCGGGGCTGGGCGCCGACCGCCTCCGCGATCAGCGGGTCGTAGGGGTCGCTGACGAGCACGGCGTCCTTGGTGGGGAAGTGGCGGAAGAACGTCATCTCGGTGACGCCCGCGGCCTCGGCGACCTGAGCGACCGTCGTCTGGTCGTAGCCGCGCGCCTCGAACAGGTCGAGCGCCGCGTCGAGGATGCGGGCCCGGGTGCGGAGCGCGCGGGGGGACGTGAGGGTGGCCACGTCGCCAGCGTAGACCCAATGTGAGTCACTCACTTTTCAGGTGGGCGGCCGGGCTCTGGCGCGTCGCCCTGCGGTACGGAATGATCCGCGCATGCTCTTCGACGAGGAGGCCGAGGACCGCCGTCACCCGCCGTGGGGCTTCGCGGCGCGCGCCGTGTGGTGGCTCGTCTGGACGGTGCTGGCGCTCCTCGTGCTGGTCGTCGTGCTGAGCGCGTGGTGGGCTCACGACGTGACCACGCCCGACGACGGGGACGGGTACGCGGCCGAGCTCGCCGAGCGCACGGCGATCGGGATCGCCGACGACGTCGAGGGGCACTACGCCGAGCCCCTCGATGCGGAGACCCTCGCGCAGAGTGCGGTGACGGAGCCACGGCTGGCCGGAGGGGACGACGCGGAGTACGAGCTCCAGGTGCTCGGCTGGCGGGGCTCCTCGGGCGATGCTGACGGAGCCCGGATCGACCTGGCCCTCTCGGTCCATGTCGCTTCCTCGTCGAGCGGTGCGATCTTCGGCGACAGCCGCGCGGCCGGTCAGGCGACGTCGTGCTGGCACCTGGTCGTCCGCGCCCACGAGCACGACGACACGGCGGACCTGGACCGGTTCGGGTGCCCGGACGACGTCGTGGAGGTGACTCCGGACCCGACCCCCCTGCCGTCGCTCGACCCGGAGGCGGAGGCGGACGTCCTCGGCGTCCTCGACGGGCTCAGGGACGGCGCGACGCCCGGGGATGCAGAGCGAGCGCTGCGGACGTCGTTGCCCGAGTTCGTCGACGTGCGCACGGAGCGGTCGGGCGCCGAGCTCGTCGCGACGGTGGGCGTCGTGCGGTCGCGCGACTGCATCGTCGCGGTGCGCCCCGACGGCGAGGCCGCGTGGCGGTTCTCCGACTTCGACCGGATCCAGCTGGAGCCGGGGGAGCTGGGATGCGTCCCCGGCCTCTACCTGCGCCCCGTCACGACGCACTGACGGGCGTCGTCCACCGCCTGAGCAGCGGCCTCGTCGGTGTCGGCTGCGGCGTCTAGGGTTGGCGGGGTGACCACCGCTCTGTACCGCCGCTACCGGCCCGAGACGTTCGCCGAGGTGATCGGCCAGGAGCACGTCACCGCACCGCTCATGCAGGCGCTGCGCAGCGGGCGCGTCAACCACGCCTACCTGTTCTCCGGGCCGCGCGGCTGCGGCAAGACGACGTCCGCCCGCATCCTGGCGCGCACGCTCAACTGCGCCCGGAACACCCCGGAGAACCCGATCGACACGCCGTGCGGCGAGTGCCCGTCGTGCGTCGAGCTGGCGCGCGGCGGCCCCGGCTCGCTCGACGTCGTGGAGATCGACGCCGCGAGCCACAACGGGGTCGACGACGCGCGCGACCTGCGCGAGCGCGCCACGTTCGCGCCCGCCCGCGACCGGTACAAGATCTTCATCCTCGACGAGGCGCACATGGTGACGCCGCAGGGCTTCAACGCCCTGCTCAAGATCGTCGAGGAGCCGCCGCCGCACATCAAGTTCGTCTTCGCGACGACGGAGCCGGACAAGGTGATCGGCACCATCCGGTCGCGCACCCACCACTACCCGTTCCGGCTCGTGCCGCCGGACGTGCTCGGCCCGTACCTCGAGCAGCTCACCGCCGCCGAAGGGATCGAGCTGGGCGGTGGCGTGGTGCCGCTGGTGACCCGCGCGGGCGGCGGCTCCGTCCGCGACAGCCTCTCGGTGCTCGACCAGCTCATCGCGGGCGCGACGGACGGGACGGTCGAGTACGACACCGCCGTCGGCCTGCTCGGGTTCACGCACGCCACCCTGCTCGACGACGTCGTGGACGCGCTCGCCGCGCGCGACGGCGCCTCGATCTTCCGCGTCGTCGACCAGGTGATCGCCACCGGCCACGAGCCGCGACGCTTCGTCGAGGACGTGCTCGAACGCCTGCGCGACCTCATCGTCATCGCCGTCTCCGGCGAGGCGGCCGACGCCGTGCTGCGCGGGCTGCCTGCCGACCAGCTCGAGCGGATGCGTACCCAGTCCGGACGGCTCGGCGTGTCCGAGCTGTCGCGGGCGGCCGACCTCGTCAACGCCGCCCTCACGGAGATGACCGGCGCCACCTCGCCCCGGCTGCACCTCGAGCTCCTCTGCGCGCGGCTGCTGCTCCCCGGCGCCGACGACGGCACGGAGGGCCTCGCGGCACGGATCGACCGCCTCGAGCGCGGCGCCCTCGCCACCGGCGACGCGCCCGTCCGTGCTCCCGCCCCGGCGGGCGGCGCGCCGGCGGAGGCGCCTCGCGCCCCGGCGCCGTCCGGCTCCGCGGCCGGTGCGCTGAGCGGGGCCGCCGCCGCCCGCGCCGCGCTGCAGGCGACCCGCCGCCCGGCGCCCTCGCCGGACGAGGCGGGCACGGCCGGTGCTCCGGCGGCCGCCGCTGCGCCGGAGCGGACGCCGCCCGTCGCCGCCGACCCCGTCGCCGCCGAGCCCGCCGTGAACGAGCCCACCGCGATCGAGCCCACCGCGAGCGCGCCGCCCGCGGCGGACCCGGAGGTTCCGGAGCACGACGCTCCCGCGTCGGAGGACGTCGTGGAGCCGGAGACGGCCGAGCCAGCTGCTGCCGAGCCCGCTGCCGCTGCCGCGCCGGAGCCCAGGGCCGAGGCGGACGCCGTCGAGCTGGAGCCCGAGCCTGCCGACGACGAGCCTGCCGACGACGAGCCTGCCGACGACGAGCCTGCCGACGACGAGCCTGCCGACGACGAGCCGGCGGGCTTCGAGCCCGGGCCGACCGACGACGAGCAGGCGGACGTCGACGCCGCTGGCGCCCAGCCCGAGACGGTCCCGCCCGAGACTGCCGAGCCGGAGACCCCCGAGGCGCCCGCGCCCGAGACCGCTGCGGAGCCGGTGGCGCCCGCGGCGGCCGACGGTGGCGGGTCGTCCGGGGCGACGGCGGAGATGGTGCGGCGTCGCTGGGACGAGGTGGTCGCGAACATCGGCAGCCCGGTGACGCGTGCGCTGGTCGGCCCGAACGCCCAGGTGGCGTCGCTCGAGGGCGGCCTCCTGCGGCTCGGCTTCGCGGCGCCCGGCATGGCCCGCACGTTCTCGCAGCCGCGGCACGTGGACGCCGTCAGCGAGTCGGTGTACCAGACGCTCGGTGTGCAGGTCCGGGTCGAGGCCACGCTCGACGAGGGCCGGACCGGCGGGGGGGCCTCCGCCCCGCCCGCCGGCGATCCGGACGGCCCGCCGCCGCAGGACCCGTCGCCCGGTCCCTGGACGGACACTGCGCCGCCCACCCCCGCGCGCCCGGCGTCCCCGAGCGTGCCCGGCCCCGCCGGCGGGGGCGACGGCGGCCGGCCCGCCGGCCCTCCGCCCGGCGCGCGGTCGTCGGCGGCGGGCACCACGCCCCCGGTCGCGACCGTGTCCGCGGCCGCCGCACCGGCGGCGAGCCCGCGCGCGTCCGCCGCCGTGGCCGGCCGGCCCGGCGGGGGAGTGGCCGTCGCCGAGCGTCCGTCGGTCCGCACGGCCGCCGACGACGCCGACGCGGCGTGGCTCGCCGGAGCGTCGAGCACGCCGGCGCCGGTCGAGGAGCCCCGGGAGACGTCCGTCGGGACGCCGGTAGAGGCGCCCCGTGCGCCGGCCGCTCCGCGCGCCGACGGGCCGCCGCCGTGGGCGGTGGAGGAGCCCGAGGCGCCCGTGCCCGCGAGCCCGCCCACCGCCGCGCCGTCCACCGCTCCCGCCGGTGCGCCGGTGCGCGAGACGCCCCGCCAGGCGGCCGAGCGTCGCGTGCGCGAGGCGCAGCAGTCGGAGGGGCGCCCGTCCTGGGGGCCCACCTCCGGCGGTGGAGCGATGGACGACGAGCCGTCTGCCGACGACCCCGACATCTCCTCGTCGGGCGTGTTCGGGGTCCAGCTGGTGGTCCAGGTCCTCGACGGCAAGGTCGTCGAGGAGATCGCGGACCAGCCCTGATGGCGGGCGACACCACTGTGGGGACCACCACGCTGCACATCGTCGCGGCCGTCATCGTGCGCGACGACGGCCGGGCCCTCCTGGTGCGCAAGCGCGGCACCACCGCGTTCATGCAGGTGGGCGGCAAGATCGAGCCGGGTGAGGACCCCGTGGCGGCGCTCGTGCGCGAGTGCGCCGAGGAGATCGGGCTCGTCGTCGACCCCGCCGCCGTCCGGCCGCTGGGCCGGCGCACGGCCGTCGCGGCCAACGAGCCCGACCACGTGGTCGACGCGCACGTCTTCGAGGTCGCCCTGCCGGAGGGCTTCGACGTCGAGACGCGCGCCGAGCTGGAGGAGCACGTGTGGGTCGACCCCGCCGCGCCGGCGAGCCCCCACCCGCTGGCGCCGCTGTCCGTCGACCTGATGGCGGACGTCGCCGCCGGCCGATGAGCGCCGCACCGGCCCGCGGCGCCGTCCACCACGTCGAGCTCTGGGTTCCCGACCTGGCCCGCGCCGAGCGGTCGTGGGGCTGGCTGCTCAGTGAGCTCGGCTACCGGCCGCACCAGTCGTGGGAGCACGGCCGGTCGTGGCTGCTGGGCGACGCCTCCGTGGTGGTCGAGCAGAGCCCGGCGATGACCGCCGTCGCGCACGACCGCCGTCGACCCGGGCTCAACCACCTCGCCCTGCACGCCGGGAGCCGCGCGCAGCTGGACGCGCTGGTCGCCGTCGCGCCCGCGCACGGGTGGGCGCTGCTCTTCGCCGACCGGCACCCGTTCGCCGGCGGCCCGGACCACTACGCGGCCTACCTCGAGGACGCCGACGGGTTCGAGGTCGAGCTCGTCGCCCGCTGAGCCACCGGCCGAACTACCTCGCGGAGATCTGGACTACCTCGCGGAGATCTGAACTACCTCGCGGGGGACTGGACTACCTCGGTGGGGAGGCGCGGAGGCCGTCGAGCCAGCCGGCGAGGTTGGCGACGGAGTCGGGCATGAACGGCAGCTCGTCGATCATCTCGAGCAGCCGGGCCGGCGCGACCCACGCGCCCCAGGCGACCTCCTCGGGCTGCCAGGTGACGGGACCGTCGTAGGTGCACTCGTAGAGGAACTCCCGCATCCGCGTGCGCTCGTCGGCGTAGTCGGCCCAGCCGAGGGTCACGAGCTCCACGCCGGCGACGCCGAGCTCCTCGGCCAGCTCCCGGCGCGCGGAGTCGAGCGGGTCCTCGCCCGCGCGCAGCACGCCGCCCGCGCAGAAGTCGTACCGGCCGGGGTAGAGGTCCTTCGTGCCGGTGCGGCGGTGCACGTACACGTCGCCGGCGCCGTTGCGCACGACGACGGCGGTGGCCGCGTGCCGCAGGTTCTCCGCCCGCACGCGGGCCCGGGCGGCCGTGCCGCACGGCCGCCCCGCCTCGTCGTACAACGCCACGACCTCGGACCCCGCGGTGTCGTCCATGCGAGCATCCTGCCGCAGCGGTCAGACCGCGGTGAGCTGCACGACCAGTGCCTGCACGGGCCACAGCGTGGGGAGCTGGAGCCCGACCTCGGCGAGCACCCGGCCGGGGAGCTCCACCGGGCCGCCGCCGATCCAGCCGGGCGTCACCCAGCCCCACCGGGAGGCGCCGATCTCGTCGCGCACGCGCACGGCGTAGCGCCGGTCGGGGTCCAGGCCGTCCACCCGCAGCCGCTCGACCAGCGCCTCCTGCGGGGAGGCGACGGTGGCCGCGACGACCACGGCGGCGGAGCGGTCGGCGGCCACCACCGTGCGGACGCGCAGGGCAGGGTCGGCGACGTCGGCGTGCGACACGGTGCCGGTGTGCAGCAGGGGACGCAGCTCCTTGTAGAGGCCGGCGAAGGCGCGCACCTGCGCCAGCTCCTCGTCGCTGCACCCGAGCAGGTCCCACTCGAAACCGGCCGACCCCTGCAGCGACGTCGCGGCGCGGAACGACAGGTCGGTGGCGCGGCCGGAGGAGTGCGCGGGCGACGGGCCGACGTGCGCACCGACGAGCTCGGGCGGCAGCACCAGCTCCGTCCAGCGCTGGACGTCCTGCCGCTCCACGGGGTCGTTGGAGTCCGACGCCCACACCCGGTCGGTCCGTTCGAGGATGCCGAGGTCGGTGCGGGCGCCGCCCGAGGAGCACGACTCGATCTCGAGGCCGGGGTGGTCGGCCTTGAGCCGGTCGATCAGGGCGTAGGCGGCGAGCGTCTGCGCGTGGTGGCCGGGCCTGCCCTCCTGGCCCGGGAACCGGTGCGCGGCCTCGACGAGGTCGCGGTTGTGGTCCCACTTGACGAAGTCGATCCCGAGCCCGCCGATCACGGCGGACATCTGCGTCCGCACGTGCTCCCACGCGTCGGGGTTCGCGAGGTCGAGCGTGAACTGCTCCCGGAACGACACGCCATCCGGCGGGGGCACCGACTCCCGGCTGGCGAGGAGCCAGTCCGGGTGGGCGCGCGCCAGGTCGGAGTCGAGGTTGACCATCTCCGGCTCGAACCACAGCCCGAGCTGCATCCCCAGGCCGTGCACGAGGTCGGCCAGCGGCTCGAGGCCGTCGGGCCACACGTCGCGGTCGACCTCCCAGTCGCCGAGGCCCGCGGTGTCGTCGCGGCGGCCGAGGAACCAGCCGTCGTCGAGCACGAACCGCTCCACGCCCACGTCCGCGGCACGCCGGGCGAGCTCCGCCAGCCGGGCTGGGTCGTGCCGGAAGTACACGGCCTCCCACGTGTTGAGCACCAGCGGGCGCGGGGTGCGGGGGTGCTGCGGACGGGCCCGCAGCCAGGTGTGGAAGCGGCCCGCGACGCCGTCGAGCCCGGCGTCCGACCAGGCGAAGTACGCCGTCGGGGCGCGGTACGCCGCGCCTGGGGCCAGCCGGATCTCGCCGGGGCGCAGGAGCTCTCCCGCCCCGAGCAGCGTGGGGTGCTCGGTGACGCGGTCGACGCGGTGGCGCACGTCCGCGCTCCAGCCGAGGTGCACGGCCCACACCTCGCCGCCGCGGTTCCGCGGCGCGCCGGCGGAGACGAGCGTCACCCAGGGCGCGTCGTGCCCGCCGCGCCCGCGGCGCGACTCGCGCACGGTGGCGCCGGGCGGCATCGCGGTGGTGGTCGGGGACTTCTCCCGCGTCCACCGGCCGCCGAACGACGTGAGGTGGTCGGCGGCCTTCGGCACGGGCAGCGTCGCCTCGAGCCACGCGACGTCGAGCGACTCCGCCCCGTCGTTGACGAGCTCGTGGTCCACGAGCACCAGCCCGCCGGTGCCGATCCCCAGCCGGGTGCGCAGCGTCAGCCCGGCCGCGGCGTCCGTCGCGGTCACGACGAGGGTGGCGTCGTCGGGGCGCTCCACGGCGGCCGCCCACCGCGGGAAGGCCGGCAGCCCGCCGCGCGTCACGAGCAGCCCCGGGCGGCCCGACCAGCCGTCGCCCTCCTGCGGCACGACCGGCAGGCGCCAGGCGGCGTCGAGGGTGCCGGGCGGCGTCTGGCGGCTCGTGGCGAGGTCGAGCGCGGCGAGGTCGGCGTCGTCGAGGGGGCCGACGTCGGCGCCCCAGTGCAGCACGGTCGGCAGGCCGGCCTCGGGGTGCGCGACGACGACGGCGACGCCGTCGCGGCGCAGCACGGTCCGGTGCGGGGTGGGGATCACGGTGCTCCTGTCGTGGTGGTGGTGGTGGTGGTCGTGGTGGTGGTGGCGATGGAGGTCGTGGCGGCCGTCGCGGTCGCGGCGGACGGGAGGGGGCGGAGGCCGGCGGCGGCGAGCGCGGGGGCCGCGACGGCGCCGAGGTGCGCGGTGCGCAGCGCGTGCAGCGCACCGCCGATGGCGGCGGCGGTCCCGACGTGCGTGGACAGCAGCACCCGGGGCGGGCTGAGCGTACGGCTGAGCGCGTCGCGCTCCAGGGACCGCGCCACCGCGCGTCGGTACAGGGGCCCGGCGGTGAGGAACGCGGGCCCGGCGAGCACCACGGTGTCGAGGTCGAACAGGTCGGCCAGGACGACGGCGGCCTGCCCGACCGCACGGCTGGAGCGCTTCAGCAGCGACCCCGCGTCGGGGTCGCCCGCCTGCCAGGCGCGCGCCACGCGCTCGAAGTCCGCGAGGGCGTGGGTCGGCCCGCCGTCGAGCCCGAGGCGGGCAGCGAGGCGGGGGTCGTCGAGGGCCTGCCGCACGACGGCGCGCGGCCCCGCCTGCGCCTGCACGCACCCCCGGCGCCCGCAGACGCACGGCGTGCGGCCGCGCGGCAGCGCGACGTGCCCGATCTCGACGGCGTTGGACGCGCGCCCCCGGTAGACCTCGCCGTCGACGATGACGGCGCCGCCGATGCCGGAGGCCATGTAGACGAGCCCGAAGGTGCCGGTGGGCTCGTCGCCCACCCAGAGCTCGCCGACGGCCGCGGCGGTGGCGTCGTTCTCCAGCAGCACGGGCAGCCCGAGCCGGTCGGCGAGGGCGTCGGTGACGGGGTACCCGAGCCATTCCGGTGTCGGCTGCGCGGTGAGCAGCACGCCCCGGTCCCGGTCCTGCGGACCGTGCGTGACCAGCCCGATCCCGAGCACACGGTCGCCCGGGACGCCCGCGTGCCGCAGCAGGTCGGCGACGTGGCGGGCGAGGACGTCCACGGTGGCCGCGGGGGTGCCCGCGCCCGCGCCGGGCAGGCCGACGGTGGCGACCGGGTCGCCCGCGAAGTCGACCACGACCACGGTCGTCGTCGTGCGGTCCAGCTGGATCCCGACGCCGAACCCGGCCTCGGCGGTGAGGGCGAGCAGCCGGCGCGGCTGCCCGCGCCCGCCGCGCTCGCGACCGACCTCGTGCACGAGGCCGGCGGCGACCAGCTCGCGCACGACGTGCGTGATCGTGGGCGCGGTGAGGCCGGAGAGCTCCGCGAGCCGGACCCGGCTGAGGGTCCGGTGGGCGCGCAGGAGGTCGAGCATCCGCCCGGAGGTCGTGGCCCGGCCGGGGCCGGTGAGGAGCATGGCCGTTCCTCTCAAGAGAGCGTCGCTGCACTGCTTGACCGGTTAAGTTAACTTCAGCAAGAATACATGCGGCGCCGACGGTGGCGCCCTCCCAGCCGGGCAGCGGTGCCCGGACCTGAGAAAGGACCGCAGATGCTCCTCAGCACAGGAACCCGGCGTCGCGTCGCGATGATCGCCGGTGCCGCCGCACTCGCCCTGACCCTCGCCTCCTGCTCCGGGGGAGGCTCCGGCGGCGGGTCCGGCTCCTCGGGCGGCGGCGACGCCACGCTCGTCGCCTACACCGGCCAGGCGGGCGACTACCAGATCAACTTCAACCCGTTCTCGCCCACCAAGATCGGCGGGCTGGGCACCATCTACGAGCCCCTGTTCTTCTTCAACAAGGCCGAGGTGACCGACCCCGTGCCCCTGCTCGGCACGGAGCAGGCGTGGAACGACGACGGCACCGTCCTGACCGTGACGCTGCGCGACGGCGTCACCTGGAGCGACGGCGAGCCGTTCACGGCCGACGACGTGGCCTTCACGTTCACGATGCTCAAGAAGAACAAGGCGCTGAACAACATCGGCTTCGAGGGCACCGCGAAGGCCGTGGACGACACCCACGTGACCTTCACCTTCGAGAAGCCGGCGTTCGTCAAGGGCCCGGACGTGCTCAGCACCCCGATCGTCCCCGAGCACCTGTGGAAGGACGTCAACCCGACCGAGGACGTCATCGAGAAGCCGGTCGGCACGGGCGCCTACCTCCTCGACGACTTCAAGCCGCAGGCCTTCACCCTCAAGGCGAACACCACGTACTGGGGCGGCGAGCCCGCCGTGAAGAACATCCGGTACCTGTCCCTCTCGGGCAACCAGGCGGGCGCCGACGCGATCGCCGCGGGCACCATCGACTGGCAGACCGGCCCCATCCCGGACATCCAGAACACCCACCAGAACTTCCCGAGCTACGACGCGTACACGCAGTGGCAGAACCAGATGGTCCTGGCGACCTGCTCGAGCGAGGAGATGGGCTGCTCCGGCCCGCAGACCGACCCCGCCGTCCGGCACGCGCTGTACGACGCGATCGACCGCACGCAGCTCAACAAGCTCGCGTTCATGGAGACCGCGAACGAGATGTCGCCCGCCTTCACCCTCACGCCCAGCCAGGACGACTTCGTCTCCGCCGCGGTCACGGAGAAGACCGCGCCCATGACGGCGGACCCCGACCGGGCGGCGTCGACGCTCGAGGACGCCGGCTGGGCCAAGGGCTCGGACGGCATCTACGCCAAGGACGGCGAGCGGCTCTCGCTCACCGTCGAGGTCGTGACCGGCTGGACCGACTACATCACCGCGATCGACACGATGACCTCGCAGGCGAAGGCCGCGGGCATCGAGCTGAAGGCCGCCCAGTCGTCGTGGAACGAGTGGACGCAGAAGAAGGGCTCGGGCGACTTCCAGCTGGTCATCGACTCGCTCTGGCAGGGGCCGGCGCCCGACCCGTACTACCTGTACAACTACTTCTTCGACTCGGCCCCCGGCGCGAAGGTGGGCGAGACGGCGGGGAACAACTTCTCCCGGTACGCCAACCCCGACGTCGACGCGGCGCTCGAGGAGCTGTCGACCCTCCCGCTGGACGACGCCGCCGCGCGGCAGCCGTACTTCGACACCGTCCAGGAGGCGATCGTCGAGGACATGCCGTACATCCCGGTGCTCACGGGCGGCACGACCAGCGTGTGGAACACGGCGAAGTTCACCGGCTGGCCGTCGGACGACGACCTGTACGCGTTCCCCGCGGTCTGGTCGGCGCTCGACGCCGCCGAGATCTTCAAGCACCTCGAGCCGCAGGGCTGAGGCGAGGCTGACGTGAACCGAGCCGCCGCCCCCGAGGAGGGCCGACTGCCGTGAACTACTTCCTGCGCAAGCTGGGCTTCTACGCCGTGGCGCTGTGGGCCGCGCTGACGCTGAACTTCGCGATCCCTCGCCTGCTTCCCGGGAACCCCGTCGACATCCTGCTGGCCAAGCTCCAGCAGCGCGGCGGCACCGTGAGCGAGGAGACCAGGGAGGCGTACGCGCTGCTCCTCGGGGGCGACGACTCGCAACCGCTGTGGTCCCAGTACGTCAGCTACCTGAAGAACCTGGTCCACGGCGACCTGGGCGTCTCGGTGAGCTACTACCCGGCCGAGGTGTCCGACGTCATCAGCCAGTCGATCCCGTGGACGATCGTGCTCGTCGGGCTGTCGACGGTCATCGCCGCCGTCCTCGGCGTGGGCCTCGGCGCCTTCGTCGGGTGGCGGCCGGGCACCTGGCTCGACTCGCTCATCCCCGCCACCACGCTGCTGGCCGCGGTGCCGTACTTCTGGCTGGCGCTGCTGCTGACGTACCTGCTGGCACGCGTGCTCGGATGGTTCCCCATGCAGGGCGGCTACGACGTCGTCCTGGACCCCGGGTGGAACGCCGAGTTCATCGGCTCGGCGATCCACTACGGCTTCCTGCCCGCGCTGACGATCGTGCTCGCGTCGATCGGCGGCTGGCTGCTGGGGATGCGCAACATGATGGTCTCGACCCTGTCGGAGGACTACGTCCTCACCGCCGAGGCCAAGGGCCTCGCACCGCGCACCGTCCTGCGGGCGTACGCGTCGCGCAACGCCGTCCTGCCGTCCGTCGCGGGGTTCGCGATCTCGCTGGGCTTCGTCGTCTCCGGGTCGGTGATCACCGAGCAGGTGTTCTCCTACCCCGGCATCGGGGGCCGCCTGCTCGGCGCCGTGACCAACAACGACTACGCGCTCATGCAGGGCGTCTTCCTCTTCATCACCCTCGCCGTGCTCGGGGCCAACCTCGTGGTCGACCTGCTGTACGGCGTCATCGACCCGCGCACCCGCGCGCGGTCCTGACGGGAGCCCCGACATGACGAACCTCAGCCCGGCCAACGAGCCGGTCCTGGACATCGACGAGGCGATCGACGCCGAGGCCGAAGAGCACGGCCGGAACGGCCGTGCGCCGCGCTCCGGCTGGCGGATGCTCCTGCCCACCATGACGCCGTGGCTGGCGGTCGGCCTCGTCCTCGTCGTCGGCATCACCCTGTTCGGCGTCCTCGGCCCGTACCTCGTGGGCGACCCGACCGAGATCCGCGACCAGGGCCTGACGCCGCCGTCCGCCGAGTTCCCGCTCGGCACCACGCAGACGGGCCAGGACGTGCTCGCCCAGCTCGCGTACGCCACCCGCGGGTCGCTCCAGATCGGCTTCCTGGTGGGCGTCCTCGCCACCGCGCTGTCCGCGTTCTTCGGGATCTACGGGGCGTACCGCGGCGGGTTCGCCGACGAGGCGTTCTCGCTGCTGTCCAACGTGTTCCTCGTGATCCCCGGCCTGCCGCTCGTCATCGTGATCTCCGGCTTCGTGCCCCGCGAGAGCCGCGGCCTGTGGACGATCGCGGTCGTGCTCGCGCTGACGAGCTGGGCCGCCGCGGCCCGGGTGCTGCGCGCGCAGACGCTGTCCGTGCGCAACCGGGACTACGTGGCCGCGTCCAAGGTCTCCGGCGAGAAGCCGTGGCGCGTCATCGTGGTCGAGATCCTGCCCAACCTGCTGCCCGTCATCGCGTCCCAGTTCGTGTTCGCCGTCATCGCGGCGGTGCTGGGCGAGGCCGGGCTGTCGTTCATCGGCCTGGGGGCCGCCAACTCGGCGACGCTCGGCACGATGCTCTTCTACGCGCAGAACGGCTTCGCCCTCTCGCTCGGCGCGTGGTGGTGGTTCCTGCCGCCCGGCATCATCATCGCCCTGCTCGGCATGGGGCTGTCGCTCATCAACTTCTCGATCGACGAGATCATCAACCCCAAGCTCAAGAACCTGCGCCGGCACCGCAAGCGGGCCCGGCGGGCGGCGCGGCTGGAGCGCGAGCTCGCCCGCGCGTCCCGCCGGTCCGGCCGGCAGGGGTCGGAGCCCGTCCGCGACGCGGACGCCGCACAGGAGGTGTCCGCCCGATGACGACGACGATGCTG
Source organism: Promicromonospora sp. Marseille-Q5078 (assembly GCF_050315395.1). Classification (NCBI taxonomy): domain Bacteria; kingdom Bacillati; phylum Actinomycetota; class Actinomycetes; order Micrococcales; family Promicromonosporaceae; genus Promicromonospora; species Promicromonospora sp. Marseille-Q5078. Next base: position 3,929,983 of record NZ_JBNPQG010000001.1, on the reverse strand, counting down.
CACGACGACCGGCGGGCGGCGGGGCCGCGCGGCGCCGAGCCCGTCCTCACCGTCTCCGACCTCACCGTCGTCTACGAGGTGGAGCAGCCCGTCACCGCGGTGAAGGACGCGAGCCTCACGCTGCACCGGGGCGAGATCCTGGGGCTCGCCGGCGAGTCGGGATGCGGCAAGACGACGCTCGCGTACGCGGTGAACCGGCTGCACCGGCCGCCGGCGCGCATCGCGTCGGGGAGCATCACCTTCCACGACCGCGACGGCTCCGACGTCGACGTGCTGGCGCTGGAGGACCGCGAGCTGCGGGCGTTCCGCTGGGACAAGCTGTCGATGGTGTTCCAGGGCGCGATGAACGCCCTCAACCCGGTCACCACGGTGCGCGCCCAGCTGCGCGACACCCTGCTGGCGCACCGGCCGGGCACGTCCCGCGCCGAGGTGCGCCGCCGCTCCGTGGAGGTGCTCGACCGCGTCGGCGTGGACCCGCGCCGGCTCGGCTCGTACGCGCACGAGCTGTCCGGCGGCATGCGCCAACGCGTCATGATCGCGATGGCGATGCTGCTCCAGCCGCAGATCATGATCATGGACGAGCCGACGACGGCGCTCGACGTCGTCGTGCAGCGCGACATCCTGCGCGAGATCGTGCGGCTGCGCGACGAGCTCGACTTCGCCGTCGTGTTCATCACCCACGACCTGCCGCTGCTGCTGGAGATCAGCGACCGGATCGCGGTGATGCTCGCCGGCGAGATCGTCGAGCTCGACACCGCCCAGCGCCTCTACCGCGAGGCACGTCACCCCTACACCCGCAAGCTCCTCGGCTCGTTCCCGAGCCTGTCGGGGGAGCGCGGCGGGTTCATCCGCAGCGGGGTCGACACGACCGCCGCCGACGCCGCCGAGGAGGGCCGCGCATGACCCGCGTCCACGTGTCCGACCTGGTCAAGGACTACTCCATCCGCGCCGGCGTGCGACGCACCCGCCTGCGCGCCGTCGACCACGTGAGCCTGGACCTGGTGCCGGGCCGCACCGTCGCGCTGGTGGGGGAGTCCGGCTCGGGCAAGTCCACGATCGCGAAGATCCTCACCCGCATGGAGAGGCCGACGTCCGGCGCGGTGGAGGTGACCCTCGACGACGGCACGCCCGTGCAGGGCTCGCTGTACCGGCGGCAGGTGCAGATGGTGTTCCAGGACCCGTTCGCGTCGCTCAACCCGTTCCACTCGATCGAGCACCACGTGGCCCGGCCCCTGCGCATACACCACCGCACCCGCACCGCCGACGAGACGCACGAGCGGGTGCTGGAGATGCTGGAGCGCGTCAACCTCACCCCCGCGGAGGCCATCGCGCCGCGGCGCCCGCACGAGCTGTCCGGCGGGCAGCGGCAGCGCGTCGCCATCGCCCGCGCGCTCGCCCCGGGCGCGCAGGTGCTCATCGCGGACGAGCCCGTCTCCATGCTCGACGTGTCGATCCGCCTCGGCGTGCTCAACCTGCTCGGGCGGCTCCAGCGCGAGGACCGGCTCGCCGTCCTGTACATCACGCACGACCTCGCCACCGCCCGGCACTTCTCCGACGAGATCGTCGTGCTGTACCGCGGCCGCGTCGTCGAGCGGGGGCCGGCCGACGCCGTCATCCTCGACCCGCACCACGACTACACGAAGCTCCTGGCCATGGCCGCCCCCGACCCGGAGCGGGTCGACCGGGTCGCCCTGTCGCAGGACGCGGTCGACCGCGGCGGGATCGACAACGGCGTGTGCTTCGACCACTTCACCGGCGAGTGGCAGGAGGCGGGCGCGCCGTCGGGCTCCCACGCGGGCCGGGCGCGGCAGGGCAGCGCGTCGTGACAGGTGTCATGCCCGGCCCGTGCGGTCTGCACGGAAGCCGGTGACGGGCGGCACTACCAGCGGCGACGCCCCCGCCCGAGGGTGGAGGCATGACATCGGAACCCATCGTCCACGTCCGCGGGGCGCGTCGCCGGTACGGCACCTTCGAGGCCGTCCGGGGCGTCGACCTCGACGTCCACCGCGGTGAGCTCGTCGCCCTGCTGGGCACCAACGGGGCGGGCAAGACCTCCTTCGTCGAGCTCGTCGAGGGCCTCGCGCCGGCCAGCGGCGGCACCGTCCGGGTGCTCGGTCACGACCCCTACCGCGAGCGCCGCGAGGTGGTCGGCTCGCTCGGCATCATGCTGCAGAGCGCGGGGTTCTCCGGCGACCTCACCGTCGCCGAGACCGCCCGCACCTGGGCCGGCACCCTGACCCGGCCCCGCCCCGTCGACGAGGTGCTCGCCGCCGTCAACCTCGCGCACCGCGCCGACGTGCGGGTGGCGAGCCTGTCCGGCGGCGAGAAGCGCCGGCTCGACCTCGCGCTCGCGATCATGGGCGACCCCGAGGTGCTGTTCCTCGACGAGCCCACGACCGGCCTCGACCCGGAGAGCCGCCGCGCCACCTGGCGCCTGGTCCAGGGCATGCTCGCCGAGGGCACCACCGTGCTGCTCACCACGCACTACCTCGAGGAGGCCGAGGAGCTCGCGGACCGCATCGCGATCCTCCAGGGCGGCCGCGTGGTGCGGACCGGGTCGGTGGCGGACATCGTCGCCGCCGAGCCCGCCCGGCTGGAGGTCGTGGTGCGCGACACGGGCGGCCGCGCCGTGGTCCCGACCGTGGCCGACCTGCCGTCGCTCGAGGGCGTGGTCGACGTGCCGGACATCGACCACCACGGCCGCCTGCGGCTGCGCACCACCACCCTGCAGGACGACCTGTACGCGCTGCTGCAGTGGGCCGACGCCCGCCGCCTGCGCCTCGACGACCTGGACGCCCGGTCCGCGTCGCTCGAGCAGGCCTTCCTCGCCATGGACGACGACAGCACCACCAGCGACGACACCACGGAGGTGGCGGCATGACCACCACGACCCCGACCCAGGGCCTGTCCCCGGCACGTCGCGGGGAAGCCTCGCCCGCGGCGCGCCGCCTGAGCGTGCGGCGCGTCCGGGCGCTCGCCAAGGCCGAGCTGCTGCTGCTCGTGCGCAACCGCACGGCGCTGTTCAACGCCCTCGCCCTGCCGCCCGCGACGGTGGCCCTGTTCACCACCGTCTTCGGGTCCGGCGACGCCGAGCCCGCCGTCGTCGGGCCGATGCTGCTCAACATCCTGACGGTCATGGCGCTCTCGCTGGTCGTCTACTACAACCTCACCGTGGCCTACGTGGCGCGGCGCGAGGAGCTGGTGCTCAAGCGCTACCTGGTCGGCGAGAGCTCGCGGGCGGAGATCCTGGTGGGCGGCGCCGTCCCGGCGCTCACCGTCGCGCTCACGCAGGTCGTCCTCGGCCTCGTCGCGGTCTCGGTGCTCCTCGAGCCGCCCGCGTTCGTGAACCCGCTCCTCATGGTGCTGGCGGTGCTCGGCGGGGTCGTCATGCTCACGGCGCTCGCCGCCGCGACCTCGGGCCTGTCCCGGACGGTCGAGTCCGCGCAGCTCACCACCCTGCCGCTGCTGCTCGTCGCCCTCCCGTTCGCGGGGTTGTTCGGCGGCCAGGGCGGGTTCCCGGGGGTGCTCGGCACCATCAGCACGTTCACCCCGCTGCGGCCGATCACCGACCTCATGATGCTCGGCGCGACGGGGGTCGACCGGGACGGCCGGGTGCTGACCACCTTCGCCGAGACCGTCGCCGCAGGGCGCCTGTCGGTCCTGGTGCTGGTGGCGTGGACCGCGATCGGCGTCCTGGCCGCGCGCCGCTTCATGCGGTGGGAGCCGCGCCGGTGACGACCGGGCAGGGGCGCCCCGGGCCGGGTGTCGTGGCAGGCTGACCACGTGACGAGCGTCGGACCTGCCACGGCCCCGGCCCGCGGCGCACGCGGCGTCGAGGTCTACACCCGCGTCAGCCTGTACGTCGTGGTCCTCGCGGAGCCGTTCCTCTACCTGTACTGGCTGGCGATCGGTCCGGCGGGCGACACGGAGGCCCCCGGCGGGGGAGCGGTGCTCGCCCTCGTGGTCGCGGCCGCGCTGCACACCCTGGCCTGCTTCGGCGTCGTGCACGTCGGGTTCACGCGCCCCCTGGTCCGCGGAGGACGGCCGGGGCCGCTCGTCTGGGCGTTGGCCGGCACGTCCGTGGCGGTGCCGGTCGTGGCGGTGCTCGCCCTGCCGTCGTCGGCCATGGGCGGGGGCGGGATGGCACCGGCGACGGCGATGACCATCGTCTGCGGGGCGGCGACCGCGGGCGCGCTGGCCGTCGTCCTCCGGGCCCGCCGGATCGCGGGCGCCGGGCTCGTGGTGGCCCTCGTCGCCGCGGGGGTCCAGGCCCTGGTCGCCGGGTCCGGACTCATCCTGGTGGCCCTGCTCGCGTACCTCGCCGCCACGGTCTGGACGTCCTCGGTGCGGCTGTCGATGTGGATCGTCGAGGTGGTGCGCCGCCTCGAGGAGGCGCAGGCCGTCTCCGCGCGGCTCGCGGTCGCCGAGGAGCGGCTGCGCATCGCCCGGGACATGCACGACGTCGTCGGCCGGGCGCTGTCGGCCGTCGCGGTGAAGTCGGAGCTCGCGGCCGCACTGGCCCGCCGCGGCGACCCGCAGGGTGCCGCCGAGATGGACGACGTGCGCACCCTCGCCCAGGACTCGCTGCGGGAGGTGCGCGGCGTCGTCGCCGGGTACCGCGCCGCCGACCTCGCCACGGAGCTCGACGGCGCGCGGTCGGTGCTGCGGGCGGCGGGGGTGACGGTGCGTGTCGTCGGGGAGGTGCCGACGCTCGGCCCGCCGCAGGTGGAGGCGCTCGCCTGGGCGGTGCGCGAGGGGGCGACGAACATCGTGCGGCACTCGGCCGCACGGGAGTGCCGTATCGACCTGGCGGCGGACGAGGAGCAGGAGCTGGTGCTGAGGATGAGCAACGACGGTGTCAGGGCGGATCCGCGATCGGACGGCCCTGCCGGTGCAGCGGCCGGCGGGAACGGGCTGGTCGGGCTCCGCGAGCGGCTCGTCGCGGTCGGCGGCTCCCTCGTGACGTCGGTGGACGCCGACCGGTTCGTCCTGGAGGCCCGGGTGCCCGCCCCGTCGGAGGTGACCGCGTGATCCGGGTCGTGCTCGCCGACGACGAGACGCTCATCCGCGACGCCGTCGCCCAGCTCCTCGACCTGGAGGACGACCTCGAGGTGGTCGCCGTGGCGGGCACGGGGCCGGAGGCGGTCGCGGCGATCGAGCGGCACCGGCCGGACGTCGCGGTGCTGGACCTGCAGATGCCGGGCGCCGACGGGATCGAGGTCGCCGAGGCGGTCCGCGCGGGCGTGCCCGGCTGCGGCATCGTCATCGTGACCGGGCACGGGCGGCCGGGGCACCTCAAGAAGGCGCTCGCCGCCGGGGTCCGGGGCTTCCTGCCCAAGACGGTGTCGGCGACCGTGCTGGCGGCAGCGATCCGCCAGGTCGCCGGCGGCGGGCGCTACGTGGACCCGGAGCTCGCCGCCGACGCCATCGCCGCGGGCGACTCGCCGCTGACCGCACGGGAGGCGGACGTGCTCGAGCTGGCGGCCGACGGCGCGCCGGTCGACGAGATCGCGGAGCGCGCGGCGCTCGCCCCCGGGACGGTGCGCAACTACCTCTCGTCGGCGGTGGCGAAGCTCGGGGTGACCAACCGGCACGAGGCGGTGCGGCTCGCGCGCGCCCAGGGATGGGTCTGACCCGCTGGTTGAGCGTGTCGAAACCCGGGTGGGTTTCGACAGGCTCAACCCACGTAGGCTGATCCCTTGTGTACGAGGGCGCAGTCCAGGACCTGATCGACGAGCTCGGCCGCCTCCCCGGCGTCGGGCCCAAGAGCGCGCAGCGCATCGCGTTCCACCTGCTCGCGGCGGACGTGGCCGACGTGCGTCGTCTCGCCGACGCCCTCACCGAGGTCAAGGCGCGCGTGCAGTTCTGCGAGACGTGCGGCAACGTCGCGGAGTCCCCGACGTGCCGCATCTGCGCCGACCCGCGCCGCGGCGACGACGTGATCTGCGTGGTCGAGGAGCCCAAGGACGTGGTGGCGATCGAGCGCACCCGCGAGTTCCGCGGGAGGTACCACGTGCTCGGCGGCGCCATCAACCCGATCGAGAACGTCGGCCCCGACGACCTGCGCATCAGCCAGCTCATGACGCGCCTGGCCGACGGCGCCGTCACGGAGGTCATCCTCGCCACCGACCCGAACGTCGAGGGCGAGGCCACGGCCACGTACCTGTCGCGGCTCATCGCCCCGATGGGCGTCACGGTCTCCCGTCTGGCCAGCGGCCTGCCCGTCGGGGGAGACTTGGAGTACGCGGACGAGGTCACCCTCGGGCGCGCGTTCGAGGGTCGGCGGGTCGTCGGCGGCTGACCAGGCCGCCGTCCGCCGGACGGTCGGCACGACGACGCCGTCGACCACGGCGTGAGGGGAGCAGCATCGTGGGCGAGATCGAGGCGGACTCCGAGTTCCGGGACGTCGCCGAGCAGATGTCGGCGCAGGCGCGCGTGTTCCTGTCGACGACGACGCAGGTCGCATCCGGGGCGGCGCCGGGGGCCGAGCTCTCGCTGCTCATCCTCGCGACCTCCGACCTGCTCGCCACCGGCGCGCGGCTCGCCGCGATCGTCGACGTCGTCCCCGCCGAGCGGTGGGAGCCCGACGTGGGCCCGGAGACCGACGTCGACCCGCTGCGCGACGCGCTCGCCCAGATGTTCGACGGCTTCGACGACTACGTCGAGGTGTCCGACCCGGCGCTGAGCGCCGACGTCGCGCCCGCCACCCTGTCGGGCGACCTGGCGTGCGTCGCCGAGGAGATCGCCAAGGGTCTGCAGCACTTCGACGACGGGCACGAGCTCGAGGGCCTGTGGTGGTGGCAGTTCAGCTACCTGTCGTCCTGGGGCGAGCGGGCGTCGTCGGCCCTGCGCGTGCTCCAGGGGGTGCTCGGGCACCTGCGGCTCGACGTCGAGGACGACGTCGCCGCGGAGGCGGAGTACGACGCCCTGCACTCCTGAACCGCCCTGACATGCACGTCCGTGCGAGGATTCGCGGGTGCTCGACCTGGACACCCTCACCATCGTGCTGCTCGTCCTCGCCGGGCTCACCGCCGGCTGGGTCGACGCCGTGGTGGGCGGCGGCGGGCTGATCCAGCTCCCCGCGCTGCTGCTGGTGCCCGGGATCTCGCCGGTGCAGGCGCTCGCCACCAACAAGCTGGGCTCGATCATGGGCACGTCGACCAGCGCGATCACCTACTACCGGCGCGTGGGCCCGGACCTCACGACGGCGGGTCCGATGGCGGTCGCCGCCCTGGTCGGGGCGTTCGGCGGCGCGGCGCTGGCGAGCCGGATCCCGGCAGAGCTGTTCAAGCCGATCATCCTCGTGGTCCTCATCGGCGTGGCCACGTACACCGTGCTCAAGCCGAAGCTCGGCGCGCACGACAACCTGCGCTGGGAGGGCAACCGGCACCGCTGGACGGCCGCCGGCATCGGCCTGGTCATCGGCGCCTACGACGGGCTGCTCGGCCCGGGCACCGGCACGTTCCTCGTCATCGCGCTGGTCAGCATCCTCGGCTACGCGTTCCTCCCGGCCTCCGCCCTGGCCAAGATCGTCAACTTCGCCACCAACCTCGGCGCGCTGCTGTTCTTCGTCCCCCACGGCGCCGTGATCTGGGGGCTCGGCCTCGCGATCGGGGCCGCCAACCTCGTCGGCGCGTACGTCGGGGCGCGGATGGCGGTCGCCAAGGGCAGTGCGTTCGTGCGCGTCGTGTTCGTCGTCGTGGTGGGCGCGCTCATCGTCAAGCTCGGGTACGACGTCGTGCAGGAGTGGGGGGCCTGACCACCGCCCTCGGCGAGGGCGGCGGCCGGGCTCAGCGCGCGAGCAGGTCGCGCAGCGCGGCCAGGACCTCGTCCGGGGCGCTCTCGGCCATGAAGTGACCGGCGGTCGTGGTGCGATGGTCGAGGTCGGGAGCCCACGCGCGCCAGAGGCCCGCGGCGTCGTAGCCGAGCGCCGCGCCCCAGTCCTGCTGGACGACGGTCACCGGCATGGTCAGGCGCCGCCCGGCGTCACGGTCGGCCCGGTCGTGCTCGACGTCGACGCCGGCCGACGCGCGGTAGTCCGCGACGATCGACGGCACGGCCTCCCTGGACCGGCGCAGGTACTCGGCGCGCACGTCCTCGTCGAACGGTGCGGGCGCACCGGGCGGGGTCCACGCGTCGAGGAAGTGGCCGAAGAAGGAGTCGGCGGTCGCCGCGATCATGGCCTCCGGCAGGCCGGCGGGCTGGGCCATGAGGTAGAGGTGGAACGCGACCGCGGCGTCCGCGCCGTGCAGCACGTCCCACATGTCGAGGGTGGGCAGGACGTCGAGCGTCGCGAGGTGCGTGACGACGTCGGGGTGGTCGAGGCCCGCCCGGACGGCGACGAGCGCGCCGCGGTCGTGGCCCGCCAGCGCGAACCGGTCGACGCCCAGCCCCGCCGCGAGCCGCACGACGTCGCGCGCCATGGTCCGCTTGGAGTAGGTGTCGGCGGAGGCCTCGGCGGGCTTGTCGCTCGCGCCGTAGCCGCGCAGGTCGGGCACGATCACGGTGTGGTCGGCGGCGAGCGCGGGGGCGACGTGGCGCCAGCACAGGTGGGTCTGGGGGAAGCCGTGCAGCAGCACGACCGGGCTCCCGGAGCCCCCGACGGCCGCGTGCAGCGCGACGCCGTCGTCGACCGCGACGCGCACGTCGTGGAAGCCGGGAAAGGCGGTGGGGGTGGTGGTCATGGGTTCGCTCCTCGTGGTCGGGATGACACGCTCAGCCTCGACGGCACCGATGAGCGCTGGATGAGCAGGGGGAGCGGGGGATGGTGAGGATCGGCGTCCTCGGCCCGGTGGCGGCCTGGGGCGACGACGGAGCGGAGCTCGCGCTGCGCGGTCCGCGCCACCGGGAGCTGCTCGCCCGGCTCGTCGCCGCCCGGGGCCGGGTCGTGGGCGTGGCCGCGCTGGTCGACGACCTCTGGGAGGACCCTCCGCCGGGCGCCGTGGCCGCCGTGCGCACCTTCGTCGCCGCGCTGCGCCGCGCCCTCGAGCCGGACCGGGCCCCGCGCACGGCGGCGCGGCTGCTCGTCACCCAGGGGCCGGGCTACGCCCTGCGGCCCGGGGCCGCGACGATCGACGCGGAGGACGTCGAGCGACGGGTCGGCGAGGCCGCGCGCCTGCCCGCCGCGGCGGCCCTGGACCGGCTGGACGCCGCGCTCGTGCTGTGGCGCGGCGACGCCTACGCGGGGATCGGCGCCTCGTGGGCGCGCGCCGAGCGCGCGCGGCTCGACGAGCTGCGGCTCGACGCCGTCGAGCGGCGCGCGGGGGTGCTGCTCGCCCTGGACCGGCCGGCCGACGCCGTCGCCGGCCTGGAGCGGCACGTCGCGACGCAGCCGTGGCGCGAGGAGGGCTGGCGCCTGCTGGCGCTGGCCCTGCGTGCTGCCGGTCGTCAGGCCGACGCGCTCGCCGTGCTCCGGCGGGCCCGCCGGACGCTGACGGGCGAGCTCGGGATCGACCCCGGGCCGCGGCTGGCGGAGGCCGAGGCGCGGATCCTGCGGCAGGAGGACGCCGACGGCCCCGACCTCTGGGCCCGGGCCGCCGACACGTTCGCGCGGGCCGCGTCGGGCGGCGGGGCCCGCCTCGAGCAGTCGGCGGCGCTGCTCGGCTCGGCGGCCGTGACCGGCGGGCTCGCCGAGGCCCGCGACCAGCGGCTGGCGGTGGTGCAGGCGGCCGAACGGCGCGGCGACCCGGCCCTGACCGCCCGCGTGCTCGACGCCGTGCACGTGCCCAGCGTGTGGCCGGTGCCCGACGACGCCGCCGGGTCGGCGGCGCTGGCCGAGGTCGCGCGGCGCACGCTACGGACGCTCGGCCCGGGCGCCCCCGACCGCACGCGCGCGCGGCTGCTCGCCGTGCTCGCGACCGAGCTGCGCGGCACGCGGGGGAGCCTCGGCCCGGACGCGGCCGAGGAGTCGGTCGCGCTGGCGCGCCGGGCGGGCGACCCGGCGACGCTCGCCCGCGCCCTCGGCGCAGCGGCGCTGCACGCCTGCGGTCGCGCCGGGCTCGCCCCGGTGCGCGACGCCCTCGGCGCGGAGCTCGTCGACGTCGCGGCGCGGGCGGGCCTCGCCACGGACGAGATCCTCGGCCACCTGGTCCGGGTGCAGGCGCGCTCGGCGCTCGGTGACGTGACCGGCGCCGTGGCGCACGCGGCCGCCGCGCAGCGGCTCGCGACCGACCACGAGCGACCCCTGGTCGAGGTGCTCGCGTCGTGGTCCGCCGTCGTGCGCGCCGCGGTCGAGGGCGTGCCCGACGCGCGGGTCGACGACGCCGTCCGGGCAGCGGCCGCGGGGCTGGGCGGCACCGGGATGTCCGGGCTCGAGTCCGGGCTGGAGACGCTGGCGCTGCTGTGCCTGCGCGTCGGGCGCGCGCGCCCGGACGCCGGAGCCGTGGCGGGGGACCCCGAGGACCCGGCGGCCGCGGCCGCGTGGGGCCCGCACCGGGCGTGGGTCCTGCCGTGGGCGCTGCTCGGTGCGGGGCGGGAGGGCGAGGCGCGGCGCGCGCTCGCCGGTGTCCCGGACCCGCCCCCGGGGTTGCTGCTCGAGGCGCTGTGGGTGCTCGCCGGGCGGGCCGCCGTCCTGCTCGGCGACCGGCGGGTCGCGGCGCGGGCGCACGCCGCGCTCGTCCCCGCGGCGGGCGAGCTCGCCGCGGGCAGCGGCCTGGTCACCGCCGGTCCTGTCGCCGACTGCCTCGCAGCGCTGACCGCCGCCCTCGACGCGGGACCGCGCGCCACGACCTGAGACGGATCTCGTCCGCAGGTCGGTCACCGTCTACGATCGTCGGGCAAGCACAAGCACCCGGCGGGCCGTTGAGAGAGACGGAGGCCGGTAGAGCAGAAGGTTGTGACAGGTATGGCACTTGTCGTACAGAAGTACGGCGGATCATCGGTCGCGGACGCCCACAGCATCAAGCGCGTGGCGAAGCGGATCGCGGCGGCCAAGCGAGCGGGGAACGACGTCGTCGTGGTGGTGAGCGCCATGGGCGACACCACGGACGAGCTCCTCGACCTGGCCGGGCAGATCACCCCGCTGCCCCCGCAGCGCGAGCTCGACATCCTCCTCACCTCCGGTGAGCGCATCTCGATGTCCCTCCTCGCGATGGCGATCACGAACCTCGGGGTCAAGGCGAAGTCCTTCACCGGCCAGCAGGCCGGCCTCATCACCGACGCGGTGCACGGCCGCGCGCGGCTCCTGGACGTGGTGCCGCACCGCATCCGCGAGACCCTGGAGAAGGGTCAGGTGGCGATCGTCGCCGGCTTCCAGGGCGTGAGCTCGTCGAACGACGTGACGACGCTCGGCCGCGGCGGCTCGGACACGACGGCGGTCGCGCTCGCGGCCGGCCTCGACGCCGACGTCTGCGAGATCTACACCGACGTCGACGGCGTGTTCACCGCCGACCCGCGCATCGTCCCCGCCGCCCGCAAGGTGGACCGCGTCACCTACGAGGAGATGCTCGAGCTCGCCGCGTCGGGCGCGAAGGTCCTGGCGCTGCGCGCCGTGGAGTACGCCCGCCGCTACGACGTGCCGGTGCACGTGCGCAGCTCGTTCAGCAACACCACCGGCACCCTCGTCACCGGCACGCACGGCGACGCGATCGACCCGAACGCCCCCGACGGCGAGCATGCGGACAGTGAGGAAGAGCAGATGGAAGCCCCGATCATCTCCGGCGTCGCGCACGACCGCAGCGAGGCCAAGATCACCGTCGTCGGCGTGCCGGACAAGCCCGGCACCGCGGCCCGCATCTTCGAGGTCGTGGCCGGCACGGGCGCGAACATCGACATGATCGTGCAGAACGTCTCGGCCGCCCACACCGGGCTCACGGACATCTCGTTCACGCTGCCGCACGCGGACAGCCCCGCCACCCTGGCCGCGCTCAACGCGCTCCAGGAGGAGCTCGGCTTCGCGTCGCTGCAGTACGACGACCAGATCGGCAAGCTGTCGCTCGTCGGCGCAGGCATGAAGTCGCACCCCGGCGTCTCCGCGCGGCTGTTCGGCGCGCTGCGCGACGCGGGCATCAACATCGAGATGATCTCCACCTCGGAGATCCGCATCTCGGTGGTCACCCGCGAGGACGCCCTGGACGACGCCGTGCGCGCCATCCACACCGCGTTCGGCCTGGACTCCTCCGACGGCGAGGCCGTCGTCTACGCCGGCTCGGGGCGGTGACGCGCTGATGGCACAGATCAACTCCTCCGGCGTGAACGTCGCCGTCGTCGGCGCCACCGGCCAGGTCGGCGGCGTCGTGCGGCGGCTCCTGGTGGAGCGCGCCTTCCCGGTCAAGGAGCTGCGGTTCTTCGCCTCCGCGCGCTCGGCGGGCAGCACCCTGTCGTTCGAGGGCGTGGACGTCGTCGTCGAGGACGTCGCGGCCACGGCCACCGACGACCTCGCGGACGTCGACGTCGCCGTCTTCTCGGCGGGCGGCGGCACGTCGCGCGAGCACGCCCCCCGGTTCGCCGAGGCGGGCGCCGTCGTCATCGACAACTCGTCCGCGTGGCGGCTCGACCCCGAGGTGCCGCTGGTGGTCTCCGAGGTGAACCCGGAGGCGATCGGCGACGCTGCCAAGGGCATCGTCGCCAACCCGAACTGCACCACGATGGCCGCCATGCCGGTGCTCAAGCCGCTGGCCGACGAGGCCGGGCTGGAGCGCCTGCGCGTCGCGACCTACCAGGCCGTGTCCGGCTCCGGGCTGGGCGGCGTGCGCGAGCTCGCCGACCAGGCGCGGGCCGCCGTCGCCGGCGACCTCGAGGGGCTGACGCACTCCGGTGCCGCCGTGTCGTTCCCCGAGCCGGACAAGTACGTCGCGCCCATCGCGTTCGACGTGCTGCCGCTGGCCGGCAACCTCGTGGACGACGGCTCCGGGGAGACCGACGAGGAGCAGAAGCTCCGCAACGAGTCGCGCAAGATCCTCGGCCTGCCCGACCTCGCCGTCGCCGGGACCTGCGTCCGCGTGCCGGTGTTCACCGGGCACTCGCTGGCGATCCACGCCGAGTTCGGCGCCCCGATCACCCCGGAGCGTGCGCGGGAGCTGCTGGCCGCCGCGCCCGGCGTGGAGCTGGCGGACGTCCCCACGCCGCTGGCCGCGGCCGGGGCCGACCCGTCGCTCGTCGGGCGGATCCGCACGGACCAGTCCGTGCCCGGCGGGCGCGGCCTCGTGCTGTTCGTGTCCAACGACAACCTGCGCAAGGGCGCGGCGCTCAACGCCGTGCAGATCGCGGAGATCGTCGCGGCCGACCTGGCTGAGCTGGCCGCGTTCGACGACGTCGACGCCGCGGAGGGCGCCGATCCCGTCGAGTCCGTCGGGTCCGCCCCGGTCTGACCGCGAGGTAGTCCGGATCTCCGCGAGGTAGTTCGGATGCCCGCGAGGTAGTCGAGATCCCGCCGAGGTAGTTCGGACTCCCGCGAGGTAGTCGAGATCCCGCCGAGGTAGTTCGCAGGGCCGTGGTGAGCGTCGCTCACCGCGGCCCTGCGTCGTGCCGTCCGTCATGCTCCGCGTCGTCCAGGACGGCGGCCAGGTCGGCGCCGGCGCGCAGCAGCGCCACCGACCGCGTCGCGATCCGGTCCACCCGCTCCCGCAGCGCCGCCTCGGCGTCGCCCGTGTCGCCGAGACCGCGCATCGCGGTCACGACGCCGCGCAGCGCGGGGATGCCGTACCCCGCCGACCGCAGCACGGCGACCACCCGCGCGGTGGCGACGGCGGGTCCGTCGTAGACGCGGGCGCGGAGGGACCCGACCCGCTCCGGCTCCAGCAGCCCCTCGGCCTCCCAGTGCCGGAGCGTGGAGGTCCGCACCCCGAGGGCGTCGGCCAGCTCGGTGATCGTCAGGAGGCTGTCGCGCGGGCGTGCGACCGGCTCGCTGCGGATCGTCTCGAGCGCGCCGAGCGCCTGGAGGGTCTGGGCGCGCTCGGTGGCGAGCTGCGCGTGCAGGTCGGTCAGCGCAGCCGCGGCGTCGGCGAGGGGCACCCCCCGGAGCGCGGACGTCGTCCGGCGCGCGACGACGGGCCCGACGGCGGTCGCGAGGCCCCGGTAGGCCCGGACGGCCCGGACATGGCGGGCGTCGTAGCCGCGGTACCCGTTCGGCGCGCGGACGGCGGGAGGGGTGACGCCCAGCCGCTCGAGGTCGCGCACCTGCTGCACGGAGTATCCCGTGGCCCGCGCGACGTCCACGGTGCGCAGCGGACGGTCCATCCTCACACCCCACACAAGCACTTGAAGGTCACGCTTGAACCATGCGCATCGATACGAGTATGGACCAGATCATCGCGACCGTGCGGGCCTTCGACGGGGTGCTCGTCCTCGAGCCGGGCCCCGGCGACGGGGCGCCGGAGATCGCGTGGGGCGACGCCTTCTTCTCCTATGCCCCGGACGGGCAGGTGCCGACCACCGGGCAGCCGTACGGCACGATCGTCACCAAGAACTACCCCGAGGACGACACCTGCGACCTCGACAGACCCGACCGGTGGCGGGTCAACGTGCACGTGGGCCGCGACCGGCTGCGGGAGCTCGTCGAGGACCGCGGGCCGGAGGACGCCGTCGTCCCCGACGCACTCCTCCCGCACCCGGTGTACGGAGGCCTGGGGTGGGTGTGTGTCGTGAACCCGGCCGGGCGCACGTCGAGCACCGTCCTCGACCTGCTGCGCGAGGCGCACGACGCGGCCCGCGCACGGTACGAGCGCCGGCGGGCGTGAGCACGCCCCGCGGTGCGCCCCCACGGGGTCACCGCGGGGAGCCGTCGGTCGCGCGCCACCCGACGGTGGGCGCGACGACGGCGATCGCCACAGCCGCGAGCACGTGCCACACGGCGTGCCCGGTCACAGCGACGTCGAACGACGCGCCGTCGGACCACGGGCGACCGGGCCGGGTGAGCTCCCCGATCACGCTGCCCGCGCCGAGCACGGCCAGAGCGACCAGCAGCCGACGGCGCAGAGGCGCCCGCGCCGTGGCGCGCAGCAGGACTGCGACGACGGCGACGGCCGCGACGACGCCCTGGGCGACGACCGACGCCGCGGGCCACCACGCCGCGAGGCCGACGTCGAGCAGCGTCGGCGCGAGCCACCACCAGGTCCGCAGGCGCCACCCGGTGAGGTCGGCCACGGCGTCGGCCGCGACGAGCGCGTAGGCGCCCAGCAGCGGCGGGTCGTGCACCACGGGGTTCCATGCCGGCGCCGGGCCGTGCTGCACGATCGAACCGACGCCGATCAGCACCGCGAGGACGCCGAGACTCGCCTGTCGCAGCGCGCGCTCGCGGCGTGCGCCGTCGTCGAGCGCCCGGACCCTCCGCGGCGTCGTCAGGAGGATCCAGGCGCCCGCGACGACGAAGGCGAGGCTCGACCACACGTCAGCGGACCAGGACACACCTCCAGTGAAGGAGGTCGGCGGCCTTCTCGCGTCCCGGAACTACCTCGCGGAGTTTTGAACTACCTCGCGGAGCCTGGAACTACCTCGCCGAGACTCGAACTACCTCGCCGAGACTCGAACTACCTCGGCGCGACTCGAACTACCTCGCGGGAGGGGTTGCGTGGCGACGCGGGTCTGTGGTTCATTAGTCAAGTAATGAACCCCAGAACTACTGACCCTGCGTGAGGAGGCCGCGTGTTCGACGGTCCCGAGCCGATCTACCTGCAGATCGCCCAGATGATCCGCGCGCAGGTGCTCGCCGGTGAGCTCGCCGAGGAGGAGCAGGTCATGTCGACCACCCAGTTCGCCACGACGTTCCGCATCAACCCCGCCACGGCGGCCAAGGCCTTCACCGGCCTCGTGGAGGAGGGCGTGCTCTACAAGCGCCGCGGGCTGGGCATGTTCGTCGCCCCCGGGGCGCGCGAGCGGCTGCTCGACCAGCACCGCAAGGCGTACTTCGACGACGTGCTCGCCCCCGCCCTCGCCCAGGCCGACATCCTCGGCATCCCGACCGACGAGCTCGTCGCGTACGTCCTCGGCACCGACCGCCGGAAGACCGGCGGCCCCACGACCACCACGGAGGAGTCATGACCCCCGCACCCTTCGGCGCCCGTCTCGACGACGTCGTCGTCCGGTTCGGCGCGCAGCGCCGCCTGACCGCCGCCGGCGCCGCCGTCAAGGACGAGGCCGGCACCGCGCTCGACGGCGTGACGCTGGACCTGCGGCCGGGCGTCATCACCGGCGTCCTCGGCCGCAACGGCGCGGGCAAGTCCACGCTGCTCACCCTGCTGGCCGCCTTCAACCGGCCCACCGAGGGCACCGTCCGCGTCGGCACGGGCGACCTCCTGGAGGACCCGTGGGAGAACCCGTGGGTCACCGCCAACGTGCAGCTCGTGCGCGAGAGCGGCGACCTCATGGACGACGAACGGGTCTCCGAGACGCTCAAGTACTACGCCGACCTGCGGCCCTGCTGGGACGCGGACCTGGCCGCCAGGCTGCTCGACACGTTCGAGGTGAACCCCCGCAAGAAGCCGACCGCGCTGTCGCGCGGGAAGCGCTCCGCCGTCGGCGCCACCATCGGCCTCGCGGCGCGCGCGCCGCTGACGATCCTCGACGAGGTGTACCTCGGCATGGACGCCCCCACGCGGTACGCGTTCTACGACGAGATCCTCGCCGACTACGCCGAGCACCCGCGCACCATCCTGCTGTCCAGCCACCTGGTGGAGGAGGTCGAGCGCCTCTTCGAGGACGTCGTCGTGCTGCACCGGGGCCGCGTGCTCCTCGCCGAGACCGCCGAGGAGATGCAGGCCCGCGGGTTCAGCCTCACCGGCCCGGTCGCGGCCGTCGAGTCCCTCGCCGCGGGCCGGCGCGAGCTGCACCGGCAGCGGCTCGGGGCCACCGTCCAGGTCACGCTCGAGGGTGCGCCCGACGACGACACGGCGGCCGCGGCCCGCGCCGCAGGCGTCGAGCTCGGGTCCCTGCCGCTGCAGGACCTGTTCGTGCGCCTCACCCAGCCGGAGCCGAGCGGGACGGAGGCGCGGCGATGAGCGCGACGACCACCGTCACCCGCGCCGAGCGCGACGCGTTCGCCGCCGACGCCCACCACCGCGCGGTCCGCCACGTCTCGTGGACCTTCGCGAGCGGCGCGCTCGTCGTCGGCGCCTGGTACTGGGGCGCCTTCCTGCTCATCACCGTCGCGGTGCCCCTCGTCGTCAGCGCCGTCGGCGGCGTCATGGGCGGTGGCGTCGCGACGGGGCTCGAGTTCTCCGCCCGCTGGTTCGTCCTCAGCATGGGCGTCGTCCTCACCGTCATGACCGTCGTCACCCACCTCGCCGCTGGCGGCACCCGCCGGGCGCTGGGGAGCGGGACCCTGCGCGCGGCCGGCGTCGCGGGCGTCGCCAACGGCATCGCGTTCGTCGTCGTGCTGCTCGTCGAGCGCGGCGTGTTCGGGGCGGTCGGCTGGGAGTGGGACCCGGTCGGCATCGGCCTCGCGTCGCCCGACGGCGGCGCCTGGATCGTCGTGACGGCCGTGTCCGAGGCGCTCGTCTCCGCCACCTACCTGCTGGGCGGCGTCGCCGTCGCGGCGGGGTACCAGACGCACGGGCTGTGGCGCGGCACCCTGCTGGTGCTGCCCGCGCTCCTGCTGCTGTTCCTCGCCGACATCGCGTCGCGCACAGGAGCGGGCGAGGCGATCCTCGTCGGCGCCGCGGGAGACATCGGGACCACGCCCCCCGCGGTGGGGCTCGTCGCCGGCGCAGCGGTGCTCGCGCTCGCGGTCGCGGCCGTGCACCTGCAGCTGCGGAACCTTCGACTCAGGCCGACGAGGTGAACCCGATGACGACCACGACCTCCACCCGGGCCCCCGCGCCCGCGCTCGCGTCCGCCCGCGCCCACCGCGCCGCGACCCGCGCGGCACGCCGTCGGTTCCTGCGCGCGATCTTCGTGGCCGGGATCTGGTTCTGGGCCGCCTGGGCCCTGCTCGTGCTCAGCCTCCCGCTGATCGTCGACCGCTGGGGCGGCGAGGCGGACGGCCTCACCTACGACGCCGCCGGGGGCCCCGTGCGCTGGGTGGCGTTCGCCGTCGGCATCGTCGTGACGGCGGGCACCCTTACCGTGCACGTCGCCGCCGGCGGCACCCGCCGGTCGTTCGTCGACGGCGCGCTGCGGGCCGCGGCGGTCGCCGGCCCGGTGCTCGGCGCGCTCGTCGTGCTCCTCACCCTCGCCGAGCGCGGGGTGTACGCCCAGCTCGGCCGGTCCTGGCAGGGCCCTTCGGCGCCGCTCGGCGTCGACACCCCGACCGGGGTCGTGGTCCAGGTGGTGGGGGAGGCGCTCGTCGTCGTCACCTACCTGCTCGTCGGGGTCGCGGTCGCCGCCGGCTACCGGCGGGCGGGCGCCTGGCGCGGCACCCTGCTCGTGCTCCCGCTCCTCGTCCCGTGCGCGCTCGCCGACCTCGCCACCCGCACCGGCGTGTTCAGCATCCCGCTGCGCGGCGGGTACGACGACGTCGCGCTCGGCGTCGTCGGCACCGTCGGCGGCACGCTCCTCGCCGCCGCGCTGGCGGCCGTCGTCGCCGGCCGCATGCTCCACCCCGTCCCGTTCCGCCCCTGAAGCACTCCCCCTCAGTACCGAGCAGCGAAGGAGACCCGGCATGGCAGCCCCCATCGTCGAAGTGACGAACCTCCGCAAGACGTACGGACCGAAAGTCGCGGTGGACGACGTGTCGTTCGCCGTCCAGCCCGGCGAGATCTTCGGCATCCTCGGCCCCAACGGGGCCGGCAAGACGACGACCGTCGAGACGCTCGCCGGCCTGCGCACCGCCGACGGCGGCACCGTGCGGGTGTGCGGCATCGACACGCAGCGCGACCCGGCCGCGGTCCGCGACATCCTGGGCGTGCAGCTCCAGGAGGCCGCGCTGCACGACAAGATCACGGTGGGAGAGGCGGTGCGGCTGTTCGCCGGGTTCTACGAGAACCCTGCCGACCCGGACGAGCTCCTGGCGATGCTCGACCTCACCCCGCACGCCGACCGGCGGTTCGCCAAGCTGTCCGGCGGGCAGAAGCAGCGCCTGTCGATCGCGCTCGCGCTGATCGGCAACCCCGAGATCGCCATCCTCGACGAGCTCACCACCGGCCTCGACCCCCAGGCCCGGCGCAACACCTGGGACCTCGTGGAGCGCGTGCGCGACAGGGGCGTCACCATCCTCCTGGTCACGCACTTCATGGAGGAGGCCGAGCGTCTCTGCGACCGGCTCGTCATCATCGACGCCGGGAACGTCGTCGCCGAGGGCACGCCCCAGGAGCTGATCGACGGCCTCGAGGGCGGGCGCGCCGTCGTCGTGCGGTTCGCCCCGCGGGACGTCGAGCGCGGCCGCCGCGAGCTCGCCGTCCTCGCCGACCGGGACGCCGAGGTCGAGGGCGTGGCACCGGTCGACGGGTCCGACACGGAGATCGCCGTCACCGGCACGCGCCGGGTGCTGTCCTCCCTGGTCCCGGCGCTCGCCGCCGCCGACCTCGTGCCCGACGACGTCCGCACCGTCACCCGGTCGCTCGAGGACGTGTTCCTCGCCCACACGGGGCGCGCCTACGTCCCCGCGGCCGACGACGCCGGCGCGCCCACCGACACCGCTCTCGTCACCGAAGGAGGCCGGTCATGACCGCCACCACCGCCACCACCGCCCCCACGCGGGCGCGATCGTCCGGCGCCGGCTGGCGCGGGTTCGGCCGCCTGCTGCGCACCGAGGCCACCGTCTGGCTGCGCGACTCGACGTCCGTGTTCTTCGGGATCCTCTTCCCCACGGTGCTCCTCCTCGGCGTCGGGTTCGGCATCCCGGGGATGCGGGAGCCGATGACCGACGACGTCCCGCCGGACTCGATCTGGTACGGCGTGACGCCGATCGCGACGTACCTGCCCACCGTGCTCGCCATGGCGATCGGCACCCTCGCGATCCTGTCGCTGCCGGTCACCTTCGCGACCTTCCGGGACAAGGGCGTGCTGCGACGGCTGTCCACGACGCCGATGCGGCCGCAGGCGATCATCGTGGCGCACCTGCTCATCAACGTCGCCACCACGTTCGTCGGGGTGGCGCTGGCCCTCACCGTGGCGCAGGTGGCGTTCGGCATCGTGCGGCCCGAGCAGCTCGGCGTCGTCGTCGGCGCGTTCGTGCTGGGAATGCTCGCGCTGTTCTCGCTGGGCATGCTCCTGTCCGCCGTGGTGAACAAGCCCTCGACGGCGAACGCCGTCGCGTCCCTCGTCTACTTCCCGCTGCTGTTCCTCGCGGGGCTGTGGACGCCGGGCCCGATCATGCCGGACGTCGTGCGTCAGATCGGGCAGTTCACCCCGATGGGCGCCGCGGCGCAGGCCATGGACACCGGCTGGTTCGGCGACGGGTTCCCGATGCTGCAGTTCGTCGTGATGGCGGCGTGGACGGTGGTGCTGCTGCCGCTCGCGGTCCGGCTCTTCCGCTGGAGCTGACCTCCACGACGCTCGCTGGTTGAGCCTGTCGAAGCCCGGTTCCGCTGGTTGAGCCCGTCGAAACCCAGCGGAACCGGGTTTCGACGGGCTCAACCAGCGGAACGAGGGTCGACAGGCTCGACCGGCGAGCCGGTAAGGTGCGGCGAATGCGCAGAGTTGCAGAGCTCGTGGGTCAGTGGTTCGCCGTGCTCGTCCTGCTCGGAGCCGTCGCCGGGCTCGCCGCGCCGGACACTTTCGCGCCGCTGGCGGCGCACGTCCCGCTGCTGCTGGGGATCATCATGTTCGGCATGGGGCTGACCCTGACGGGTCAGGAGTTCGCGCTCGTCGCGAAGCGCCCCGTGGCCGTCGTCATCGGCGTCGTCGCCCAGTTCACGATCATGCCCGCGCTGGCGTGGGCGATCGGGCACCTGTTCGGGCTCGAGGGCGAGGCGATGATCGGGATGATCCTCGTCGGCGCCGCGCCCGGCGGCACGGCGTCGAACGTCGTCGTCTACCTGGCGAAGGGCGACACCGCGCTGTCCGTCGCGCTCACGACGGTCTCGACCCTCCTGGCGCCCCTGCTCACCCCCGCCCTCGTGCTGTGGCTGGCGGGCACCGACCTGGACGTCACCTACGGCGACCTCGTGTCCTCGATCGCCCAGGTGGTGCTGTTCCCCGTGATCGCCGGGCTCCTGGTGCGCACGTTCGCGGGTCGGCTCGTCGAGCGCTACATGCTGCCGTACCTGCCGCTGGTGTCCGTGCTCGGGATCGTCGTGGTCGTGGCGGGTATCGTCGGGGCGAACGCCGACGCCGTCCTGAGCACCGGCCTGACGCTTGCCCTCGCCGTCATCGTGCACAACTGCGCCGGACTGCTGCTCGGGTACGGCGCGGCGGCCGCGACCCGGTTCGACGAGCCCGCACGCCGGGCGGTGAGCGTCGAGGTGGGGATGCAGAACTCCGGCCTGGCGGCCAGCCTGGCCACCACGTACTTCAGCCCGGCCGCCGCGCTGCCCGCCGCGCTGTTCTCGGTGTGGCACAACGTGTCCGGCTCGATCCTCGCGTCGTACTGGGCGCGCCGCCCCGTCGCCGCGGGCGCGGAGCGCGCCGCCGACGAGGCGCATAGCCTGCAGCCGTGAGGCCGTTCCTGTTCCTCGGCACCCGCGCCGAGGACGTCGCCGCCGACGGGGAGTACGAGGCCGTGCTGCGCTACTCCGGGCTGGCGGCCGCGTCCCTGTGGCGTGTGCGCCTCGAGCGCGAGCCGCTGCCGCGCCTCGACCTCGACGGCCTGTCCGGCGTGATCGTGGGCGGCGGGCCGTTCAACTCCTCCGACCCGGAGGACGAGAAGTCGGCCGCCCAGCACCGCGTCGAGCGCGAGATGGCGGCTCTGCTCGACGAGCTGGTCGAGCGCGACTTCCCGTTCCTGGGCGCCTGCTACGGCGTCGGGACGCTCGGCACCCACCAGGGCGGCGTCGTCGACCGCACGTACTCCGAGCCCGTCGGCCCGGCCGAGATCGAGCTCACCGCCGAGGGCGCGGCGGACCCGCTGCTCGCCGGGGTGCCGGCGCGGTTCACCGCCTACCTGGGGCACAAGGAGGCGGTGCGCGAGCTGCCGCCGTCGGCCACCCTGCTGGCTCGGTCCGCCGACGCGCCCGTGCAGATGTTCCGCGTCGGCACGAACCTGTACGCCACGCAGTTCCACCCCGAGCTGGACCTCGCCGGCATCGAGCAGCGGGTCGAGGTGTACCGGTCGCACGGGTACTTCCCGCCCGAGGAGGGCGAGCGGATCGTCGCGCGGGCCCGCGAGCACCGCGTCACCGCGCCGATGCGCATCCTGCGGAACTTCGTGTCGCGCTACGCCCGCCCCGCGAGATAGAGAAGGCAGACCCGCGAGATAGAGAGGCCCGGACGAGACCGCAGGGCTGCGGTCCCGTCCGGGCCTCTCTATCTCGCGGGTCTGCCTTCTCTATCTCGCGGTCAGCCCCGGGTGCGCGGCGTGGTGACGTCCACCGTCATGATGCCGTTCTTCGCGTTCACGGACTTCACCTTGATCTTCGTGCCCGAGCCCGCCACGACGACCGAGCCCCACGGGTTGGCCTCGTCGTAGTACGCGTTCGGGTCCGTGTCGTTGAAGACGTTCTCCGCCTTCTGCGACCAGGTGCGCAGCGTCGTCATCCCCGCCGTGGTCTCCCGGTGCAGGGTGAACGCGTCGGACTTGCCGAGGCCGAACGTCGCGTCGTACGCCTGGATCCGGTTGCGGGCGAGGGCTCCGTCCGACCAGCGCAGGGCCTGCGCGTTCGCGTCGACCGGCAGGGCCTGCCCGCCGCCCGGGTGCTGCGACGTGTTGTTGTCCCCGTAGAAGCTGTTCACGTACCAGACGAGCAGGCCGTCCTGGTACGGGAAGTGCTCCACGGTGTTCGGCTTCGACGTGGTCCAGCCGAAGTTGTACGGCCCCTCCTTCAGGGTCGTGTCGTAACCCACGTACTGCCGGTTCTCCGCCACGTAGTAGTGCGAGAACTCGACCTCGTACGTGCCGTCGGCCCCGACGACGGTCCAGCCGTCGTTGGTCCAGCCGTCCGTGCCGTCGCTGAAGTCCGCGCTCAGCGCGTCACCCACGGCGACGTCGTCGATCGCGATCCCCAGCTCGTTCACGCCGCCGTCGCTCGCGTACCGGAACCGGACCTGGGCGTCCTGGCCCGCGTACGCGGAGAGGTCGGCGGTGAGGTCGACCCAGGCCTTGCCCGAGTCGCCCGTGATGCCGCCCTTCGCGCCCTCGGCCGACAGGCTCGTGTCGAGCGCGGTCCACGAGGACCCGCCGTCGGTCGAGACCTCCGCGAACGCGTAGTCGTAGTCCTTCTCGATCGCGTACTGGGCCTTCGCGGTCAGCGACGCCCCGTCGGGAACGGTGAAGGACGGCGACGTCAGCGTGCTGTTCAGGTTGTTCGCCGAGCCCGAGTAGGCGAACTCGCCGTCCTGCGGGTCGACCCCGAGGTCGACGTCCTTGGTGCCGTCAGGCAGGTTCACCACCACGGCCTGCGGCTTCGTCGTCGCGTGGTACGACGGGCCGAGCTTGACCGTGGCGCGCTCGCCCGGCTCGACGGTCGCGTAGTCGAGCCAGCCGAGGAACATCTTCTCGGTGGCACCCATGTGGTTCGGCGTGGTCCCGATGGTCCCGTCGCCGTGGCCCAGCCAGGAGCCCGAGCTCATGAGGTTCCAGAAGGCGGTGCCGTTGTCGCCGCCCTGGGTGTCGTAGTAGTCCGGCAGGCCGAGGTCGTGTCCGAACTCGTGCGCGAAGACGCCGAGCCCGCCGTTCTCCGGCTCCGTCGTGTAGTCGCGGATCCACAGGTCCGAGTCGCCGATCTTGATGCCGCCGACCTTCGGGAAGGCCGCCGGGCCGTCGACGCCCGCGCCCGCCTGGTTGACCGCCCAGCGGTGGGACCAGATGGCCGACTCCGGGGCGCCGGCCTCCTCGCCCTCGCCCGCGTGGATCGCCTGGAAGTGGTCGATGTAGCCGTCGGGCTCGTCGAAGACCCCGTCGCCGTCGATGTCGTAGCGGTCCCAGACGTCGAACGACTGCAGGTACTCGGTGATCTCGTCGGCCGTCTTGCCCTGCGCGATCTGGTCCGCGTACCAGGCGTCGGCCGCGTCCTGCACGAACCGGGTCATGTCGGTCTGCGACTCGGTCTGCCCGTACGACGCCGAGCTGTAGGGGACCGTCACCCAGTCGGAGACGTCGCCCTGCAGGTCGAACCGGCCCGAGGACATCTCGTCGTAGACACCGGCGAACGACTCGCCGCCCTGGTCCTCCAGGCCCGTGAAGAACATCTCCTCGTAGTGCTCCTGGGAGAAGTCCGGCTCCCAGTAGGTGGAGTTGTCGCTGCGGGTGGGCTCGGGGATCGCGTTGTGCACGGGCCCGGCGGTGGCGTCGGGGTAGCGCGTGTCGACGTCGTCGCCGAAGTCGACGAGGAACGTCAGCAGCTGCGCCGTCTGCTCCGTCTCGTACTCGACCCACTGGTTCTTGCCGACCTTCACCGCCTTCGACGTGTTGGCGCCCTTGCCCCGCGTCTGGACGGTGGCGTCGCCCGTGGCGACGCGGTCGACGGCCTCCTGCTTGAGCGCGGTGCGCTTCTCGGCCAACGGGTCCGGGCGCGAGTCCTCCTTGACGTGCGCCGCGGGGTCGGACGGCGGGGCGTCGGCCGCGGGCGTCGCGGCGGCGATGCCGGGCGCGAGGACGGCGGCGGTCAGCAAGGCCCCCGCGACGCCGAACGCGCTGGTGGTGCGTGCTCTCACGGTTTTCCTCCATGGATGTCGGAGCGTCCCGGCCGTCAGGGCCGGGCACCGTCATGCCCCTGGCAGCACTGCCCGGGCACACTGTGGCGTCGCACACATAACCAGACTCAGGTTTCACCCGCGCGACGAACCGCGAAAATCCTGGCCATGGGATAGAGGCTGCGACGGTCAGCGCACGAAGAACGGGGCGCCGGTGCCGTCCGCCAGCCACCCCAGCGCGTGGCCGACGCGCTCGGCCGACGACGGCGCGAGACCGGGCGGCACGTCGTCGGGCGCGAACCAGGCGACGTCGGTGGACTCGTCGTCCGCGACGTGCGCCCGCGCGGCGGCGTCGGGGCTCGCGGCCCGGCACAGGAAGCACAGGTCGAGGTACTGCGAGCGGTCCCCGTTCGGGTAGTCGACCGGCGGGGTGACGGTCACGGCGACGAGCGCGTCCACGACGACGTCGACCCCGGTCTCCTCGAGCACCTCGCGCGCCAGCCCGACGGCCGGGTCCTCGCCCGGCTCGAGGATGCCGGACACCACCGCCCACAGCCCGTTGTCCGCCCGCCGGCCGAGCAGCAGGCGGCCGTCGTCGTCGAGCACGACGGCGGACACCCCCGGCAGCCAGAGCATGTCGTGACCGACGTGGGAGCGCAGGGCGGCGACGAAATCGGGCACGGGCATGCGCCGACACTACGACCGTCCGGCCCCGGGCGCGGGAGCGGGCGCGGGACCGGATGCGGGACCGGATGCTGGACGCGAGTGGACGGACCGGGCGACGGCGACGTACCGTCGTCGCCGTGGACATCCGTTGGTATTGGCGCTTTACGCCGGCTCCGGTAGGGGCTCGGCGGGCTGACGCCTGACCGACACCACTTCCTCCGGAGCCAGCACAGGGCCTGGGACGCATCGCGCGTCCGGGCCCTTCGTCGTCAGACGGGCCGCTCCGGTCGGGCATGGACCACGGTTCGACGACGACGCCGAGCCCCGCCCTCCCCGACCCGCCCGCCGACCGCAGACTGACTACCCAGGAGCCCCGCGATGAGCACCGCCACCCCCGCCACCTCCCGTCCCGCGCCGTCCGAACCCGGCCGGCCGCATACTGACGTGATGGCAGAGACCTCCGACCTGCGGGTCCGCGCGCTCGACCCGCTGCCCGCGCCGGGCGCGCTGCGGGCCGAGCTGCCGCTCGGCACCCCCCGCAGTGACCTCGTCACGACGTCCCGCCGCGAGGTGCGCGACGTGCTGCGCGGCGAGGACGACCGACTGCTCGTCATCGTCGGCCCGTGCTCCGTGCACGACCCGGAGGCCGCGCTCGAGTACGCCCGCCGGCTGGCGCCCGTGGCGCGCGAGCTGTCCGACGACCTGGTGGTCGTGATGCGCGTGTACTTCGAGAAGCCGCGCACCACGGTGGGCTGGAAGGGTCTGATCAACGACCCGCACCTGGACGGCACCCACGACGTGCACCACGGCCTGCGCCTGGCGCGCGAGGTGCTGCTGGGCGTGCTCGACGCGGGCGTGCCCGCCGCGTGCGAGTTCCTCGAGCCGACGAGCCCGCAGTACATCGCCGACGCCGTCACCTGGGGCGCGATCGGGGCGCGCAACGCGGAGTCGCAGGTGCACCGGCAGCTCGCGTCGGGGCTGTCCATGCCCGTGGGGTTCAAGAACGCGACCGACGGCGACGTGCAGATCGCCGTCGACGGCTGCATCACCGCGGCGAGCGAGCACACCTTCTTCGGCGCGGACGCCGAGGGGCGCGCGGCCGCGGTCGAGACCACCGGCAACCCGGACTGCCACGTCATCCTGCGCGGCGGGCGCGGGGGTCCGAACTACTCCGAGAAGGACGTGGCGGACGCCCTGGCGGTGGCACGCACCTCCGGCCTCGGCGGTGCCGTGGAGGCGGGCGTCGTGGTGGACGCGTCGCACGGCAACTCCGGCAAGGACCACGTGCGCCAGGCCGAGGTGGTGCGCGAGCTCGCGGCGCGCCTGGCCGACGGCGACCGGGACGTCACCGGGCTGATGATGGAGAGCTTCCTCGTGGCGGGCGCGCAGAAGCCCGGCCCGCTGGACGGGCTCGTCTACGGCCAGTCCGTCACCGACTCGTGCCTCGACTGGGACACCACCGCCGACCTGCTCGGCACCCTCGCCGCCGCCGTCCGCGAGCGCCGCGAGGCCTGACCGCCACCCGAGCGTCCCTGTCGGTCAGGATTCACCGCGGATCCTGACCGGCAGGGGCGCTCGCCCGCGCCGCGTGAGGCGCGGCACAGGGCCGCGACCCATCCGCGACGCCGTCGGCGACGAACCTCAGCTGTCCCCGGACGGTCCGGGGACGACGAGCGACGAGAGAGCCGGGTGCGGTGTGACGTCGTCCCTGGCTGCGCTCGGGCGGCGCGGGACGACGGTGCCGCCCGGGGTGCGGCAGACTGTCCGGGTGCCACCACCCACGACCGCCCGCGGTCCCGTCGACGCCGCGCTGATCGCGTGCGTGGACGGCGACCCCGCGACGTTCGGCACCGTCTACGACGCCCTCGCCCCGGTGGCGTACGGCACGTCGATAGGGGTGCTCCGCGACCCGGACCACGCCGCAGAGGTGACCCAGGAGGTGATGGTCGAGGTGTGGCAGAAAGCAGCCCGGTTCGACCCGGCGCGCGCCTCGGCGCGGACCTGGGTCGCGACCCTCGCCCGTCGCCGGGCGGTGGACCGTGTGCGCGCCGAGCAGGCGCGCCGCGACCGCGACCAGCGTGACCTCGACGCGTCCGTCGCGGGCGCACCCCACGACGCCGTCGCCGAGGACGTCGAGCGCAGGCTCGAGGGGGCGGCCGTGCGCCGCTGCCTCGACTCCCTGACCGCGACGCAGCGCGAGGCCGTGGTCGAGGCCTATTACGGCGGGCGCACCTACCGCGAGGTCGCCGACCGGCTCGGCGCCGCCCTCCCGACCGTCAAGAGCCGGATCCGCGACGGCCTCGGCCGTCTGCGCGACTGCCTGGGGGTGGCCCGTGGCTGACGACGACACCACCCGCGACGCCTGGGACCTGCTCCCGGCGTACGCCCTGGACGCGGTGGACGAGCTCGAGCGCCGGACGGTCGAGAGGCTGCTCGCAGCCGACACGGAGGCCCGCCGTGCCCTCGACGAGTACCGCGACGTGGTCGCGGCGTTCACGGTCGAGGAGGCACCGCCCGCGCACCTGCGCGAGCAGGTGATGGCGCGGGTGGCGACGGCCCCGCAGGCCGGCACGCGCCCGGCCGGGGCCGGCGCCGCGACGCCGCCCGCGCGGCCCCGTCGACGCTGGGGTCTCGTCGCGGTCGCGGCGGCCGCCGTCGTCGCCGTCGCGGTGCCCACGACGGTCGCCGTCCGTGCCACCCAGGAGCAGGCCCGCCTGCAGGAGCGGGTGGACACGGTCGCGCAGATGATGGCCGACCCGTCCGCCACGCTCGTGCGCGCCGACGTCACGGGCGGCGGCGAGGCGACGGTGCTCACCGCGGGCGACGACTACCTCTTCACGGCGAGCGACCTGCCGGGCCCGGGCGACGGGCACGACTACCAGCTGTGGGTGGTCGGCTCCGGTGGCGACGTCACCCCCGCGGGCGTGCTGCAGGCCCAGGACGGTTCCGTCGAGCACCTGGTGCAGGACCAGCCGGGTGTCGGCGTGGCCGTGACCGTGGAGCCCGACGGCGGCTCGGAGCAGCCCACCACCGACCCGATCGTGGTGCTCGCCGAGAGCTGAGGCGTCGCACGGGTCGTCGGCGTGCCCAGAAGATCGTGCGTGTGGAGTCGACTCGCTAGATCGGCGGTACAGCCTTCGCTCTCCCACCATGTATCGTCGATATACATGGAGTCGGGCAAGGAGCGTCTGATGGCGGCGGCGCGGTCGTTGCTGGCCGAGCACCCGCAGCGCGAGCCGAGCACGCGCGAGCTGTACGAGGCGGCCGGCGTGGCCGCGCCCACGCTGTACCACCACTTCGGCGACAAGGACGGTCTGCTCCAGGTCGTCGCGGAGGACGCCTTCACCGCGTACCTGGAGCGCAAGCGCGCCGTTCCTCGCTCCGGCGACCTGCTGGTCGACTTCGCGGCGGGCTGGGACATGCACATCGGCTTCGGCGTGGAGCACCCGGTGCTGTACGCGCTCATGCACGACCGCGAGGAGGGGCGCAGCACCCGGGCGGCGCAGATCGCCGAGGAGGAGCTGCGTCGCGGCCTGGAGCGGCTCGCCGACGCGGGACTGCTCCGCATGGACGTGGACGAGGCGGCCGCGATGACGACGGCCATGGCGATCGGGTGCGTCACGCAGCTCCGGCACAGCGGCGGGTCCGCGACCGGGCCCCTCGCACGGTCGATGCGCAGGGCGTTGCTGTCCGAGCTCACCGGCCCCTCGGCGGAGCCCGCCGACGCCGCGCAGGCCGCCCGGCTCCTCCTCGCCGGCCTCGGCTCCGCCGCCGAGCTGTTCACCCCGGCCGAGGAGGCCCTGCTGCGGCAGTGGATGCGCGTCCTGACCGAACGCCCGGCACCTCGGCGGGACAGGCGAGAGGGAGGGCAGGACGAATGACAGGTTCCACCGAGGAGCTCACGAGCACCCATCTGCTGGGAGGCACGGATCGCGTCCCACGTGTCGGGTACGGAGCCATGCAGCTGGCCGGCCCCGGGGTGATCGGGCTGCCCGACGACGTCACCGGTGCGATCGAGGTGCTGCGCCGAGCCGTGGACCAGGGGGTGCGGTTCTTCGACACCGCCAACGCCTACGGTCCCCGCACGGTCAACCAGCTCATCGGACGGGCGCTGGGCCCGCTCGCCGCCGACATCGTGATCGGGAACAAGGTCGGTGCCTCGCGCGGTCCCGCCGGCGAGTGGCTGACCGACGGCCGACCCGAGACGGTGCGCACCCAGGTCGAGGACGCCCTGCTCGACATGCGCACCGAGTCCAGCGCCCTCACCTACCTCCGGCTGTGGGGCGACAGCCAGGCACCAGGGAACACCCCGGCCGAGACCGTGCCGCTCGAGGAGTCGCTCGGCGCGCTGGTCGAGCTGCGCGAGGAGGGCAAGGTCCGCCACGTCGGGCTGTCCGGTGCCTCTCCCGAGATGGTGGAGCGTGCCCGGCGGATCACACCCGTCGCCGCCGTCCAGAACCGCTTCAACCTGATCGACCGCAGCGGCGTCGAGGTCCTGGCGGCCTGCGAACGCGACGGTATCGCGTTCGTGCCCTACTTCCCCCTCGCCACCGGTGCCCTCGGCGAGCCCGAGGCGCTCACGCGGCCGGCCCGGCGGCTCGGCGTCCCCACGTCCACGGTCGCACTGGCCTGGCTGCTGCGACGCTCACCCGTGATCATCCCGATCCCCGGCACGAAGTCCTCCGAGCACCTGGCCGACAACATCCACGCGATCGAGGTCGCGCCGCACCTCACCGACGACGAGATCCGGGTGCTGACCGCCGTCGAGGACGAGGACTCCGCGACACTGGACACGATGTCGACGCAGATGGTCGACGCCCTGGCACGTCGCCGGCGCGCGTCGGTCTGAGCCGGCACTGCCCGAGCGCGACTCTCCCCGGGCACGACGAGGGCCGCCGCACCCCCTGCGTGCGGCGGCCCTGCGAGCCTCGTGGGCGGGACGTCGTCCCTGTGGTGACGGGGCCGCGTCACATCGGGGGCATGAGCACCGAGTCGACCAGGTACACGGTGGCGTTCTGCGTCATGACGCCGCCGCAGACGATGTTGGCGTCGTTCACCTTCATCTCGTCGCCCTCGCCGGTCACCTCGAGGGTGTCGCCCTCCACGGTCTCGTGCTCGCCGGCGATGTCCTCGGGCAGGATCTGGCCGGGCACCACGTGGTAGGTGAGCACCGAGGTCAGCAGGTCGGCGTCGGTGGACAGCGTGTCGAGCGTCTTCTTGTCGACCTTCCCGAAGGCGTCGTCCACGGGGGCGAAGACGGTGAACTCGTCACCGTTGAGCGTGTCGACCAGGTCGACGTCGGGGTTGAGCTCGCCGCTCACGGCCGAGGTGAGCGTGGTGAGCATCGGGTTGTTGGACGCGGCCACGGCGACCGGGTCGGTGGACATGCCGGTGATGGAGCCGGCGCCGTCCGGGACCTGCTCGGCGTAGGCGTCGCAGCCCGGGCCGACGAGGTTCGCGGCGGGGTCCATGGCCATGTCCTCGCTGCCCTCGGTGGCGCCCTCCGACTCCATGGGCGACTCCTGCGTCGTGGACTCCTCGGACGACGAGCCCGTCGAGCCGTCGTCGGACGAACAGGCGGCGAGCCCCAGGAGGGCCAGGGTGGCGAAGCCGGCGGCGGCGGTGCGAGTGCGAGTGCGGACGTTCATCGATCTCTCCTAGCGTCGTCGCCCCGTGCTTCCCCGGGGCGTTCACCGGGGGTTCGGAGCACCCCGCGGGGCGGATGGGTCGGATCCGCGTTCCATCCGGGAACCCCGCCGCTCCGAACGTCGGGCATGGAGACTCTGGTCCTGATCGGCTTGCTCGGTGGCCTCATCACCGGCATCTCGCCGTGCATCCTGCCGATGCTCCCGGTGATCTTCTTCGCCGGCGGCGTCCAGGGCGCGCGGGACCCGCGCGGAGCGACCGCTCCCGCCGGCGCGGCCGGTGCCCGGACGGGCGCGCCGTCCGCGCTGCGCTTCGACGTGCCGACCGCGGTGCGCACGGGCTCGGGCGGCCGGGTCGTGTCCGGCATCGAGCCCGGCCGCCCGTCCGCGCCGGGCGCTCAGCCGGAGGGCGCGGCCACCACGCGCTCCCGCTCCCGGGCCCGGTCGTGGCGCCCCTACCTCGTGATCGCGGGCCTGGTGCTGAGCTTCAGCGTGATGACGCTGCTGGGCTCGCTGATCCTGGGCGCGCTCGGCCTGCCGCAGGACCTGCTGCGGTGGGTGGGCATCGTGCTGCTCGCGGCGCTCGGCATCGGGATGATCGTGCCGCGCTTCGAGGAGGTCCTGGAACGCCCGTTCCTGCTGCTCGCGTCGCTGGGCTCGCGCCGCGCGGCCGGCCAGGACCGGGGCGCGTTCCTGCTCGGTCTCGGGCTGGGCGTGCTCTACGTCCCGTGCGCCGGACCGGTGCTGGCGGCGATCACGGTCGCGGGCGCGACGGGCGACATCGGGCCGGGGACGGTCGTCCTCACCGTGTCGTTCGCCGTCGGCGCCGCGATCCCGCTGCTCGTCTTCGCGCTGGCCGGTCGCCGGGTCGCGGAGCGGGTGTCGGCGTTCCGCCGCCACCAGCGCGGCATCCGCGTCACGGGCGGCGTCGTCGTCATCCTGCTCGCGGGGGCGCTCGCGCTGAACCTCCCGCAGCAGCTGCAGCGGGCCCTGCCCGACTACACGGGCGCGCTGCAGCAGCAGGTGGACGAGAACGCGTCCGTGCAGGACGCGCTCGACCTCGGCGGGATCGTCACCGACGCCAACCGGGAGCTGTCGAACTGCTCCAACGGCGCGACGGAGCTCGCCGACTGCGGGACGGCGCCGCCGCTCACCGGCATCACGAACTGGCTCAACACCGAGGGCGGCGCGCCCGTCGACCTCGCGGACCTGCGCGGCAAGGTCGTGCTGGTCGACTTCTGGACCTACTCCTGCATCAACTGCCAGCGGGCCATCCCGCACGTGACCGCCTGGTACGACGCCTACAAGGACGCCGGGCTCGAGGTGATCGGCGTGCACACGCCCGAGTTCGCCTTCGAGCGCGAGACGCGCAACGTCGTCGCCGGCGCCCGCGACCTCGGCGTCGAGTACCCGATCGCGCAGGACAACAGCTACTCGACGTGGACGAGCTATCGGAACCGGTACTGGCCGGCCGAGTACCTCGTCGACGCCGACGGCACCGTGCGCTACATCAAGCACGGCGAGGGCGACTACGGCGTCACCGAGCAGCACATCCGCGACCTGCTGGAGGCCGCCGACCCGGACGTCGAGCTGCCGCCCGCGACCGACGTCGCGGACACCACGCCGGGCGAGGAGACGACGCCGGAGACCTACCTCGCGCTGAACAAGGTCTTCAACTACTCCGGCTCGCCGGACTACGGCTCCGGCAAGGAGACGTACGAGCACCCGGACGACCAGCCGCAGGACACCTTCTCCCTCGGCGGCACCTGGGAGGCGGACTTCCAGGGCGCGACGGCGGCGTCCGACGACGCCACGCTCCGGCTCGCCTACCGGTCCACCGACGTGTTCAGCGTGCTCGGTGGCAAGGGCACCGTCACGGCGCGCGTGCTCGACGAGGACGGCAGCGTGCGCGAGGAGCGCGAGATCGACGTCGCCGGCAACCCGACGCTCTACGACGTGCTGCGCGGGGACGGACCGACCGAGGGCACGGTGGAGCTGGACGTGCCCGACGGCGTCTCCGTCTACACGTTCACCTTCGGCTGAGCGCGGTGCGAGCGTCGTACCCCGTCGCCTTCCCGACCACGGAAGACGGCGAGGTACGACGCTCGGTGCCGCGGTCAGCCGTCAGCCGTCGAGGCGGAGGACGGCGTCGTGCGGCAACGGGTGCGGCCGCCATCCGGCATCGGTGAGCAGTCGGGCGACGTCCGACGCCACCCGCCCGCTCCAGGCGTCCGCGCCCGTGAACCGGCGGACCAGGGTGCGTCGCGTGACGATCCGGTTCTGCCGCTCCCGGTCGGCGTAGACGGCCTCGGGGGTCGAGTGCACGTCACGACCGTCGATCTCGACGAGCAGCGCCGTGCCGTCCGGGAGGCGCCAGGCGAGGTCGACGCGCGCGAACGGCCGGCCGCGGCCGTCGGCGACCAGGAGCTGCAGGGTGTCCGGAGCGAACCCCGCGTCCGCGCACGACAGCCGGGCCCAGGTCTCCGCCGGGGACTCCGCCCGGCCGTCCGCCTCGCCCCACCAGCTGTGCGTCCGCATGACCCCGCGGTGGGTGCGGGCACGGTCGTGCGCCTGCGCCAGCCCGTCCGCGGTGACGTCGCGCCGGTGCAGCGCGGAGTCCATGAGGGCGACCGCGTGCCGGCGGTCGAGGTCCGGCACGGCCTGCGCGAACGCGTCCGGGACGGTCGCGCAGGCGAAGCCGTCGATCTCGTCCCAGCGTTCGAGGACGATCCGTCGCAGCCGGACGGGAGGACGCGCGCGGCGCGACAGCCCGTCGGGGAAGGTCACCTCCGGCTCCACGACCGTCGGCGCGCCCTGGACACCGCGCAGGACGAGGGCGCAGACGCCGGTCGCGACCGCGCCGGGGTGGGCGAGCAGGCCGACGACGGCCGCGCGACGTCGTGCTCGGTCGTGCGGATGGCGACCGCCGGGCGACGGGGGGCCGACGTCGTAGACGGTGGGCGCGACGACGTCCCATGCCTTGCGGCGGACGTGCCCGGCGACCTGCGACCGGGTGACCCCGTGCTCCCGGCACTGGGCGGCCGACACCAGGCCCTCCTGTCGGCCGGCGACGCGCGCCAGCGCGGCGGGGACGGGCGGCGCGGGTCGCGGCATGACCCGACCCCACCAGACGTCCGGGACGTCGGGCCGCCGTCGTCCACAGGCCCGCCCGACGGCGACCGCCTGCCGCGCGAGCGTCGTACCTCGTCGCCTTCCCGGCTCCGGAAGAGGACGAGGTGCGACACTCGGCGGGTCAGAAGTTCGCGAGCCGCGGGTGGGTGCGGTCCTCCGTCGCGACGAGCACGTCGATCAGCTGCTCCTGCAGGTCGAGGCGGCGTTCGCGGGCGTCGGCGCGGTCCCACAGGTTGGTGCACTCCTGCGGGTCGGTGGCGAGGTCGTACAGCTCGCCCGTGCGCTCGCGGTCCGTGCTGGGGGCGCCATGGTGCACGACGACCTTCCACCGGTCGGTGCGGAGCATGGTCGTGTGCACGGGCACGTCGTAGGGGATGCAGCTGTTGCGGTACTCGCTGAGGGCCCAGCCGCGCTCGTCCTCCCAGGTGCCGGTGCGGGCGAGGCCGAGCAGGCTCGACCCCTGGCCGTGGGGGAGCGGGGGCGCGCCCGCCGCCTCCAGCAGGGTCGGCGCGAGGTCGATCCACTGGACGATCTCGTCGCGCACCTCGCCCTCGGGCAGCACGCCGGGCCAGCGCGCGATCAGGGGCACGCGCACGGAGCAGTCGAACATCATCGGGCCCTTGAGCAGCATCCGGTGGTCGCCGAGCAGCTCGCCGTGGTCGCTGGTGAACACGACGAGGGTGTCGTCGGCGAGACCCTCGGCCTCGAGCGCGTCGAGGATGCGCCCCACCTCGGCGTCGACGAGCGAGACCATCGCGTAGTACTGCGCGACGATCTCCCGGATCTGCTCCTCCGTGTGCTCGGCGAACCCGGGCAGCGAGCCCGCGTACGAGCGCTGCGACGCCTCCCGGTAGATCGCGGGCTTGTCGTCGAGGTCGTGCTCGTCGCCGACGGGGCGCGGCAGGGCGTCGGCGTCGTACCGGTCCCGGTGCTCGGGCGGGGCGCCGAAGCCGTGGTGCGGGTCGAAGAAGTTCACGACGAAGCAGAACGGCTTGTCCTTGTCCCGGCCCTCGGTGAGGAACTCGATCGCCTCCTCGCCGATCCAGTGGCTGTAGTGCGCCTCCGTGGGCAGGGTGTCGATCGCGTCCGAGCCCTGCGCGAGGGCCTCGTCGAGGAGCCCGGGGAACCGCTCCTCCAGCCACCGGTGGTAGTGGTTCTCGGGGCTGCGGACGTACGGGTCGTGGGCCCAGCGGAACACGCGGAAGCCGTCGTCGACGCGCGGCTCGACCCGCCCGGCGAACGCGGCGCCGAGGTGGAACTTCCCGACGAGCCCGCAGTCGTAGCCGTCGGCCGCGAGGGTGGCGGTGAACAGCTGCTCGGTGGGGGAGATGTCGACGCCGTTCGCCCACAGGCCGTGGTTGCGGGGGTAGCGGCTCGTCATCAGGCTCGCGCGCGACGGCGCGCACACGGGGGACTGCACGAAGCAGCGGTCGAACCGCACGCCCTGGGCGGCGAGCCGGTCCAGGTGCGGCGTCGAGATGGCGGCGTTGCCGGCCGCGCCGAGCGCGTCCCAGCGCTGCTGGTCGGTGCAGAGGAGCAGGATGTTCGGTCGGGACACGCGGGGGCCTCCTGGGCGTGGGTACGGGCGGGCGGTGCGAGGTACGGGGGCGTGCGCCGGGACGGTCAGCTCTTCACGGCGCCGGCCATGCCCTCGACGAAGTAGCGCTGGAGCAGGAAGAACACGAGCAGCACGGGCACCAGCGAGAGCGTCGCGCCGGCCGCGAGGCCGCTCCAGTCGGTGGAGTTGGTGCCCTGGAAGGCGAGCATCCCGACGGCGAGCGTGCGCTTGGTGGGGTCGCTGAACGTGAAGACCAGCGGCACGAAGAAGTTGCTCCACGTGCCGATGAACGTCACGACGGCCACGGTCGCGGTGATGGGCCCGGACAGCGGCAGCATGACGCTGAAGAAGGTGCGCAGGAAGCCGGCGCCGTCGATCTGGGCGGCCTGCTCGAGCTCGTCGGGCAGGCGGGAGAAGTACCCGGTGTACAGGAGCACCCCGGCGACGTTCCCGCCGGCCGACAGCGCGAGGATCAGGCCGACCGTGCTGGGGTACAGCCCGAGCTGGGAGCTCAGCTGCACGACGGGGATGATCGACAGGCCGGTGGGGATGAAGCTCGCGGCGAGGAGCACGCCGACGACGACCCGCTTGCCCCGGAACGTGTACCGGCCGAGCACGTACCCGGCGGTGGCGCAGCGCAGCACGACCACCACGACCGACCCCACCGTGACGATCACGGAGTTGAGGGTGTACTGCGCGAAGCCGGCGGTCTGCCAGGCGTCGACGTAGTTCTGCCACCGCCACTCGTGGGGGACCAGGCTCAGCCCGCCGGTGAAGATGTCGGCGTCGTCCTTGAAGGACGCCGACAGGATCCACAGCAGCGGGTAGACCCAGGCGAGCGCCACGAGGGCGAGCACCGCGAACTGCACCCAGGACAGGGCGCGGCGCCGGCCGGGCCGCCTCTGGCGCGGCGTGGGGGCGGGGCTCGTCGCGGGGCGCGCGACGGGGCGGGCGGTGCTGGTGCCGGCGGTCATCGGTCGGCCCCCTTCCGGGCGACGAGGCGGGAGACGATCGCGGCCGTGCCCACGACGAGGAGCGTGAGCACGCCGAGCAGCACGCCGATCGCGGACGCGTACCCGTACTCGGGCCGGGCCGTGTCGAACGCCTGCTGGTAGATGTAGACCTCGGTGACGAGGGTGGCGAAGTACGGGCCGCCGCCCGTCATCGTCTGGACGAGGTCGAAGATCTGCATCGTCTCGACGATGGTGAGCAGCGAGATGACGACGAGGAACGGCGTGAGCATCGGCACGGTCACCTGCCAGAACCGCTGGCGGGCGTTGGCGCCGTCGACGCGGGCGGCCTCCTGCACCTCGCCGGGGATGGTCTGCAGCGCGGCCAGCCAGTAGACGAGCGTGAGCCCGAGCCACTTCCAGAAGTGCACGGCCATCACCGACCACAGGGCCGCGGAGGAGTCGCCGAGGAAGTCGACCGGCTGGATGCCGAGCGCGCCCAGCACCTGGTTCACGGGCCCGTCGGCGGGGTCGAGGATGAAGTTCATGACGATGCCGATGATCGCCGTGGTCGCGACGACCGGGACGAAGAACGCGGTGCGCAGCAGCCGCGCGAAGGGCAAGCGCGGGTCGTGAGGAACACGGCGAGCACCAGCCCGAGCAGCACGCGCAGGGGCACGGTGACGACGATGATCAGCAGGGTGACGCCGACGGACCGCCAGAACAGCGGGTCGGAGAACGCGCGCTCGTAGTTGGCGAGGCCGACCCACGGCCGGTCGGGGCCGTACCCGGACCACCCGAGGAACGAGTAGCCGACGCTCGCGATCGCCGGCCACACGGTGTACGCGCCGAACAGGACGATCGTCGGCACCAGGAACACCCAGATCCACAGGGTGCGGCTCGCGGCGCGGCGCGGCGGCCGGGCGGTGCGCCCCGGGGCGGCGGGCCGCGTCGTGACGGCGGTGGCGGTCATGCGGGGCTCCCGGTCGTGGTGGTCGGCGGTGTGGTGGTGGGCGTGGCGGTCGGGGCGGTCGCTGCGGTGGTCGAGGACGACGCGTCCTCGAGGCGCCAGTCGTCGACGCTGACGTCGTGCCCGCGCCCGGCGACCAGGCCGACGGCGCGGTCGCGCTCGGCGCGGAGCCGGTCGGTGTACCCGCGCAGCTCGCCGCGCACGTCGTCGACGTTGCCGCCGAGGTAGCCCTGGACGATCTCGCCGAGGGTGGGGCGCACCTGCACCATCTCGGACAGGACGAGCCCGACCGCCGGGTTGCGCACCAGCGGGCTCGGGGCGGGGGTGACGGTGTCCTGCAGCATCCCGACCGCCTGCCGGTACAGCTCGGGCACGTCGGCCCGGTTCACGGCGCCCGCGTCCGCCGGCGGCTGGTCCATGGCGGCGGCCATCCCGGCCGCGTAGTCGGCGCCGGTCATGGTGGCGAGGATCCGGGTGGCGGCCTCGGGCTCGGCGGTCGCGCTCGACAGCCAGAAGGCGCCGCCGACCGGGCCGTTGACGGCCCGGACCGTCCCGTCGGGCGTGGGCATGTTGCCCACGCCGACGCGGGGAGGAAGTCGGGGAACTGCCCGTTGAGCACGCCGACGTTCCAGGTGCCGTCGAGGAAGAGGCCGGCCGCACCGCCGGCCCACGGCGCGGGCGGTGCGGACGTCGAGCGAGGTCGAGGACGGGAACATCACTCCGTCGCGCACCAGGGAGCCGAGGAACTCGAGGACGGACGCGAACTCGTCGCCGTCGAACGGGTAGTCGCCGGTGCGGGCGTCGGCGACGCCCGGGCTGTCGGCGGCGGCCTCGGTGAAGGACAGCTGTGCGCCCGCGCCGGCGGCGAGGTCGACGACGTGCTGGCGCATCCGGTCGGTGAGGCCGATGCCCTCGATCCACCCGTGCGCGTCGCCGGCGCGGGTGATGCGGCGCGCGACCTGGCGGAACTCGTCCCAGGTGCGCGGCCCGGTCGCGGGGTCGGCGCCGGCGCGCTCGACCAGCTCGCGGTCGAACCAGGTGAGGCTGACGTGCTGGCGCGAGCTGAACAGGGGGAAGGAGTAGAGGCGCCCGTCGAAGGTGTGCAGGCCCTCCAGCAGCGTGCCTTCCGGGAACCGTGCGAGGGCGTCGTCGGGGAGGTCGAGGGGCCGCACCCAGCCGTTCTCGACGAGCAGCATGGCGGGGATGCCGAAGCCGTTGGTGAAGACGTCGGGCATGAGCCCGCTCTGCTGCGCCAGCTGGAGCGCGGACCCGAGCCCCGCGGGGTCGTAGACGGTGTAGTCGACGTCGACCCCCGTGGCCTTCGAGGCGGAGTCGAAGGTGCCCTGCTCCAGCCCCTGCAAGGGCTGGAACTCGTCCCACCAGGTGAGGGTGCCCGGACGCCGCGCGGGCGGCCCGGACGGCCCGCACCCGCTCAGCCCCAGCACGCCCGCGAGGGCGGCGGTGCCGCCGAGCGCGAGGAACGAGCGCCGGTCGATGGTCGTCATGGCCACCCTTCTCTCTCGTGCAACGTTGCATGGGTGGTCGTGCAACGTTGCACGACCATCGTCGAACGTACGGGGGCGGCGGGGGATGTCAATGGCCGGGCGTCGAGGGCGGGGGAGCCGGGCTACCGTGCCGGCGCGGTGGACTCCCGCACCACCAGGCGGTGCGGGGAGACGTGGCGGCTCGCGGGGCGCGCCGGGTCCGCCTTGCGCGTCACGACCAGCCGCAGGGCCGTGGCGGCGACGTCGTCGAGGTCGTGCGCGACCGTCGTGAGCGAGGGCGACAGGTACCGGCTCTCGGGCGCGTCGTCCCACCCGGTCACGGCGACGTCGTCGGGGACCCGGACGCCCCGCCCCCGCAGCGCGTGCAGGGCGCCGACGGCGAGCTCGTCCGTCGCGCACACGACGGCGTCGATCTCGGCACCGGCCGCCCGCGCGTCGGCGACC
Organism: Promicromonospora sp. Marseille-Q5078; assembly: GCF_050315395.1. NCBI lineage: Bacteria > Bacillati > Actinomycetota > Actinomycetes > Micrococcales > Promicromonosporaceae > Promicromonospora > Promicromonospora sp. Marseille-Q5078. Next base: position 3,890,513 of record NZ_JBNPQG010000001.1, on the reverse strand, counting down.
CGCTCCCCGGCGCGCGCACCCGTCTCGCGGTCGAAGCTCTCCGCCCGCAGCACCCCGTGCTCCGCCAGGTCCAGGCCGTGCTCGCGCAGCGCGTCCCGCAGGCCCTCCAGCCGCAGTCCCCCGGGCCCGGTGGCCGTCCCGGGCCCGTCCTGCGACCCGACGAACGCGAGGTGCCGGCGGCCGGTGCTCAGCAGGTGCTCCGCGACCTCGCGCGCCGCGGCGCGGCTGTCGGTGAGGACCTGGTCGAAGACGTCGCCGTACGTGTGCTCGCCGAGCAGCACGGTCGGGGTCCGCGGGTGGAGCCCGGCGAGGTCCTCGCTCGACAGCGAGACCGGGCAGATGAGCGTGCCGCCGATCCCGCGGTTCGGGTGGCTCGCCGCGATGCGGCGCTCCTGGTCGCCGGCGCCGGCGGTCTCCTCGATGACGACCACGAGGTCGAGGGCACGGGCCTGGCGGATCACCGTGTGCGCCAGCGCCGAGTAGTAGGGGGAGCGGATGTCCGGCAGCGCGAGCTGCACGATCTCGGAGCGCCCGCCGCGCAGCAGGCGGCCCGCCGCCGACGGCACGTACCCGACCTCGGCGATCGCGGCCTCGACCCGGGTGCGGATGTCCGGCGCCACGCTCGACCGCCCGTGCAGCACGTTCGACACGGTGCTGGCGGAGACGCCGGCCCGCCGGGCGACGTCCTTGACGGTCACGCTGCCGGTCACGCTGCCGGTCCCGCTGCGGCTCTCGCTGGTGGCCGCCGCCTGCCCGCGCGCGATGGACGCCGTCGCCCTGTCGGTCATGGGGCTATGGTCACACGCCCGGGGGTCACGACCAGCCCTCGGCCCCCTGCACCCACGGCCCGACGCGGACGTCGGCGCCGTCGAGCACGTCCAGGCCCGCGCCCGCGCCCGGCGGGGCGCCCGGGGAGGTGGGGGTCAGCGCGACGGGCCCGGCGCCGGGCACGGGGGTGACGTCGACCGTGGTGGTGACGTCCGGGTCGTTCGCCGTCGACATCGCGCCCCACTGCACGGTGGCCGTCGCCTGCTGGCCGGCGGGCACCACGACCCGCCCGGGCACGACGCCGGGGGCGGACGGCTCCGTCGTCACGTCCCGCTGGGGCTCGCCGGCGGCGTTCCGGAACTCCAGCGCGGGCACGCCGTCGAGGGCGCACGGCCGCCCGGAGGTGTTGCGCGCGAGCACGGCGAGGTAGCGGCTCCCGGCGGCGGCGTCGGGCGCGCCCAGCGCGAGCTCGAGGTCGGCGCCCGTGCAGGCGGGCGCGTCGCCGTCGGGCCAGGCGGGCACGCCCGCGGGCAGCGGCACGGTGTGCTCCTCGGGCTCGGGCGGGGCGGACGCGGCGACCCAGCCGTCGACGCTCGCCGCGTAACCGGGCTCCGTGAGCGTGTAGGCGAGGGGCGCGTCGTCGGTGGGGCGGGCGGGGTCGTCGAGCCAGCGGACGAGCGCGCGGGCGTCGGGCGAGGTCGTCGGCCCGGTCATGCCGACCAGGAGGCCCAGCACCGGGCCGCCGTCGGCCACGGCCGCGTCCTCCGGCCCTGCGCCGGCCTGCACGACCACCGTCTCGACGCCGGGCCGCGCGGCCACGTCGACGGCGAGCCGCGTCAGCGAGGGGTCGGGGACGCGCCCCGACGTGTCGTACCGCACGGCGCCGTCGGCGGTGGCCAGCGACGCCGCGAGCCCCGCGTCCGCGGACGCCCTGGCCAGCGCCACGAGCCCGGCGCCGTCGGCCGCGTCCGCGCTGGCGCCGCTCACCCGCGTCGCGCCCGCGCGCCGGAGGAGGAAGGCATCGGCCACGCCCGCCGCGCCGCCGTCGTCCACCCAGGCGGTGACGGGGTAGACGGGGACGCCGTGGACGGTGCGCGGTCGCCCGGCATGGACGGTCGTGGTCCGGGACAGGTCGCGCACCCCGTCGACCCGCGCCGCGGCGAGGGCGGCGTCCGCCCGCTCGGCGGCCTCCTGGGCGGCGTCGGGCGAGAGGCCCTCGTCGAGGACGACGTCGACCGCGGCGCGTGCGGCGTCGCCGTCCTTCGCGTCGCGTCGCGTCACCTCGTAGTCGACGACGTCCGCGGAGACGACGCCGGGGACGTGGGCGGCCTCGCGGGCGGCGTCGCGCAGCGCGTCGGGCACCGGGTCCCAGGGGCGCCACACCACGAGGAGGGCCGCCACCGCCGCGGCGAGGAGGACGGCCGCCACCAGGGCGGACGTGCGTCGTCGGGTCACGACGGGAGCCTGCCAGACGGGCGTCCCGAGCGGAGCGGCGGCACTGGGCGAGACCTGTGCAGATGCTGCGCGGCGACGGATGAGAACCTCCTCATGGTCGCCTCATCCATGACTCAGGCAACCTCCGCAGGGTGGGCCGGGTGAGACAGATGACGGTGGTCGACACGGAGCACCCGGCCCGGCGCCGGGTCGCGCTCTACTCCCACGACACGCAGGGCCTGGGCCACGTGCGGCGCACGTCCCTCCTGGCCCGCGCGGTGGTGGAGGCGGACCCGGGCGCCGACGTGCTGCTGCTCTCCGGCGCGGCCGAGGCGACGAGCCTGCCGCTCCCGGAGCGCACGGAGGTCGTGACGCTCCCGCGCGTGGGCAAGGACCCGGAGCGCGGCTACGGGCCGCGGGCCTGGGGCGGCACCCTGGACGACGTCGTCCGCGTGCGGTCCGGCGTGCTCGACGGCGCGCTCGCGGCGTTCCGGCCCGACGTGCTCGTGGTGGACAAGGTGCCGCTCGGCGTCGGCGGCGAGCTGCTGCCCGCCCTGCGCCGGCTGCGCGACGCCGGCGGCACCGCGTGCGTGCTGGGCCTGCGCGACGTGCTCGACACCCCGGAGGTCGCCGTCCGCGAGTGGGACGAGCAGCGCAGCACGTCGGTGGTCGAGCGGTTCTTCGACGAGGTGTGGGTGTACGGCGACGCGCGGGTCTACGACCCGCTCACCGAGTACGCGCTGCCCGACCACGTCGCCGCGCGCACGGTGTTCACGGGCTACCTCGGCCGCGGCCGCACCGCCGCGGATGCCGGAGCCGCCGCGGGCCCCCGAGCCGGCGGGGCGCCGTACGTCCTGTGCCTCGTCGGCGGCGGGCAGGACGGCGCCGCGCTCGCCGAGGCGTTCGCGGCCGCCCCGCTGCCGGGCGGCGTGCGCGGCGTGCTCGTCACCGGCCCCTACCTGCCGACCGCCACCCGGGAGCGGCTGCACGCCGCCGCGGCCGGGCGCGACGACCTCGAGGTGCTGGCGTTCGTGCGCGACGTCGTGCCCCTCGTCGAGGGCGCGGCGGCCGTCGTGACCATGGGCGGCTACAACTCCGTGTGCGAGGTGCTGGCGTCCGGGCGGCCCGGGCTCGTCGTGCCGCGCACCCACCCCCGCGCCGAGCAGCTGGTGCGGGCCTGCCGTCTCGCCGACCTCGGGCTGCTCGACGTCCTCGTCGGCGCGATCACGCCCGCCCGCGTGGGCGCGTGGCTCGCGCGCGCCGTCGACGGCGCGACCGGGCGCGCCCGCCCGGAGGTCGACGTCGACCTGGACGGGCTCGCCCGCGTCCCCGCCCTCGTCGACCGGCTCGTGACCGCCGCCCGCGCGGCCGCGGGCGCCCCGAACCCGCGGGTCCAGCAGGAGGAGGAGCACCGTGCCACGGCCTGACAGCATCCCGACCGGCGCCCTGCGCGTCGGCTACGTGACCAAGATGTACCCGCGATTCTCCGAGACGTTCGTCGTCAACGAGGTGCGCGGGCTCGAGCGCCGCGGCGTGGAGATCGAGATCTTCTCGCTGCGCGCCCCCGTGGACACCCGGTTCCACGCGGCGCTGGCAGACGTCTCCGCCCCGGTGCGGTACGTACCGCGCGCCGCGCGGGCGTCGGACGCGTGGTCGGCGCTGGCCGGCGCGCACGACCGCCTGGACCTGCGCGCCCTGCCCGCGGCGGCGCTCGCGGACCTGCTCGCCGCCGACCCGGAGGACGCCGTGCAGGCGCTGTGGGTGGCGGCGGCCGCGCACGACGCCCGGCTCACCCACCTGCACGCGCACTTCGGCTCCGTGGCGACGACGGTCGCCCGCCTCGCCGCGGCCGTGCTCGGCGTCGGGTACACGTTCACGGCGCACGCCAAGGACATCTTCCACGAGTCGGTGGACCCCGAGGACCTGCGGGCCAAGCTCGCCGACGCCCGCGCCGTCGTCACGGTGAGCGACCACAACCTGCGCCACCTGCGCGACACGTTCGGCCCGGCGGCCGCACGGGTCGAGCGCGTCTACAACGGGCTCGACCTCGGGGAATACGTCCGCGCCGCCGGGTCGCGCCTGCCCGGGCGCGTGTGCGCCGTCGGGCGCCTCGTGGAGAAGAAGGGCTTCGGCGACCTGCTGGACGCCGTCGCCCTCCTCGCGGCGGACGGCCGCGACGTGCAGCTCGACCTCGTCGGCACGGGGCCGCAGGAGGCGGAGCTGCGCGACCGGACGGCGGCGCTGGGCCTCGACGCGCGCGTGACCTTCCACGGCCCGCTGCCGCAGGACCGGGTGCGCGACGTCGTGGCCCGCGCCGCCGTCTTCGCCGCCCCCTGCGTGCTCGGCGCCGACGGCAACCGCGACGGCCTGCCCACGGTGCTGCTCGAGGCGATGGCGCTCGGCACGCCCGTCGTCTCCACGCCCGTCACCGGCATCCCCGAGGCGGTGCGCGACGGCGAGACCGGGCGCCTCGTGCCGCCCGGCGACGCGCCCGCGCTCGCCCAGGCCGTCGGCGCGCTGCTCGACGACCCCGCGCAGACCGCCCGGCTCGCGGACGGCGCCCGCGCGCTGATCGAGGCCGAGTTCGACGTCGTCGGCACGTCCCGGCGTCTGCTGGACGTGCTGGAGCGCGCGTCGGCGCCCGCCGTCGCGGAGGGGAGGGCAGCATGAGGGTCGCGTACGTGAGCTCCGACCCGGGCGTCCCGGTGTTCGGGCGCAAGGGGTCGTCCGTGCACGTGCAGGCCGTGCTGCGCGAGCTGGTGCGCGCGGGCGCCGAGGTGCACGTCGTCACGACGCGCCCCGGGGGCGACGTGCCCGCCGACCTCGCCGACGCGGCCGGCGTCGTCGTGCACGAGGTGCCGGTGGACCGGACGTCGGGCACGGCCGACCGGGAGGTCGCGCTGCGGGCCGCCGACGCCCGGGTGACCGCCGTGCTCGACGACCTGACCGCTGCCGGGCCCCTCGACCTCGTGTACGAGCGGTACTCGCTGTGGGGCACCGCGGCCACCGCCTGGGCGCGGGACGCCGGCGTGCCGAGCGTGCTGGAGGTCAACGCGCCCCTCGTCGAGGAGCAGCGCACCCACCGCGAGCTCGTCGACGAGGCGGGCGCGGAGCGCTGCGCCCGCGCGGCGATCGGCGCGGCCACGGCGGTCGTGGCCGTGAGCGGGCCCGTCGCCGCGTGGGCCGCCGACCGGGCGGGCGCGCGTCCCGAGAAGGTGCGCGTGCTGTCCAACGGCGTGGACACCGCGCGGATCGTGCCGGAGCCGGGTCGCCGCGCCCTGCCGGACTCTTCGCGCGGACGCGTTCACGGGCGCCAGGGCGCCCTCCACTGCGGGAGGGATACGTCCGCGCGAAGAGCCCGGCAGGGCGCGACGACGTTCACCGTCCTGTTCGTCGGCACCCTCAAGCCGTGGCACGGGCTGGACGTGCTGGTCGACGCCTTCTCGAGAGTCCGTGACCGGGTGCCTGACGCGCGGCTGCTGCTCGTCGGCGACGGCCCCGGCCGCGACGACGTCCTGGCCCAGGCCCGCGAGCGCGGCGTCGGCGCCGCCGTCGAGAGCACGGGCGCCGTCGTCCCCGCCGACGTCCCCGTGCTGCTTCGCCGCGCGGACGTCGCCGTCGCCCCCTACCCCGACCTCGACCGTTTCTACTTCTCGCCGCTCAAGGTCTACGAGTACCTGGCCGCGGGGCTGCCGGTCGTGGCCAGCGCGGTCGGCGAGCTGCCCGGCGCCCTCGAGCACGGGCGCGCCGGGGTGCTCGTGCCGCCCGGCGACGTGGCGGCGCTCGCGGACGCGCTCGTCGCCCTCGCGCACGACCCCGATCGGCGTGCCGGGCTCGGCGCCCGGGCGCGTGCGGTCGCGGTCGAGAAGCACGACTGGTCCGTCGTCGTGCGGCGGGCGCTCGGGTTCGCGGGGGTCTCGCTGGTCGAGCCCGCCGCGACCGCTCCGCCGCGGGTTGAGCGTGTCGAAACCCGGTTCGTGGTTTCGACGAGCTCGACCAGCGGGGTGGTCTCGACCGGCGGCGGAGGAGGCCGACATGCCTGAGGCCCGCACGAACCAGAAGTCGGTGCGCGCGGCGGGGCGGTCGTTCCGGCGGTTCTGGCCGCACCTGCGCCACCACGTGCGCCCGGAGCGGCGGCTGCTGGTGCTGGGCGGCCTGGCACTGCTGGCGGAGGTGGCCATGCGGCTGCTGGAGCCGTGGCCGCTGAAGTACGTGGTCGACGGCATCGTCGCGGCGACCGGGTCGAGCGTCGCCGGGCCGGCGCCGTCGAACCTGCCGCTCGTCATCGCGCTCGCCGCGGGGTCGCTGCTGGTGATCGTGCTGCTGCGCGCGGGCGCCGCCTACGCGATGACGGTGTGCTTCGCGCTCGCCGGCAACCGCGTCCTCACGGGCGTGCGGGCCGACCTCTACGACCACCTGCAGCGCCTCAGCCTGCGGTTCCACGACGGCTCCACCACCGGCGACCTCGTCACCCGGCTGACCGGCGACGTCGGGCGGCTCAAGGAGGTGTCGGTCACCGCGATGCTGCCCATGCTGGGCAACGTCGTGACGCTGGTCGGGATGGTCGTGGTCGTCGCGGTGCTGGATCCGGTGCTCGCTCTCGTCATGCTCGTCGTGCTGCCGGTGTTCCTGCTCACCAGCTCGCGGCTGTCGCGGCGCATCCGGCACGTCTCGCGCGACCAGCGCAAGGCCGAGGGCCAGCTCGCGTCGCTCGCCACGGAGTCGCTCGCGGCGGTGAAGGTCGTGCAGGCCTACTCGCTGGAGGAGCGCATGAGCGCCGGGTTCGCCCGGTCCAACACGTCGTCCCTGCGCGAGGGCGTCAAGGCGAAGCGGCTGTCCGCGGGGCTCGAGCGCTCCACCGACGTGCTCGTGGGGATCGCGACGGCCGTCGTGCTCTACGTCGGCGCGCAGCGGGTGCTCGACGGCGCGCTCACGCCGGGCGAGCTCACCGTCTTCCTCACCTACCTCAAGGCCGCGTTCAAGCCGATGCGCGACATCGCGAAGTACACGGGCCGCATCGCGCAGGCGGGCGCGTCGAGCGAGCGGGTCGTCGAGGTGCTGGAGCGCCGCCCGGAGGTCGTGGACGCGAGCTGGGCGCGCCCGCTGCACGACGCCCGCGGCGACGTGCGGTTCGAGGGCGTCTGGTTCTCCTACGTGCCCGGCCACCCGGTGCTCCGGGGCCTCGACCTCACCGTGCGGCCGGGGGAGCGGGTCGCGATCGTCGGCGCCTCCGGGGCCGGCAAGTCGAGCCTCGTCTCGCTGCTGTCCCGGCTGCGCGACCCCGAGCTCGGCACCGTGCGCATCGACGGCCACAACCTGCGCGACCTCACGCTGCGCAGCGTGCGGCGGTCGGTCGCCGTCGTGCTCCAGGACAGCGTCCTGTTCCGCGGCACCGTCCGCGAGAACATCGCCGCCGCCGTCCCCGACGCCACCGACGAGCAGATCGAGCGCGCCGCCCGGGTCGCGGGCGCGCACGCGTTCGTCACCGCCCTGCCGCAGGGGTACGACACGATCGTGGGGGAGCGCGGCGCCACCCTGTCCGGCGGGCAGCGGCAGCGGATCGCCATCGCGCGCGCCGCGATGCTCGACGCCCCCGTCGTCCTGCTCGACGAGGCCATGACCGGCCTGGACGAGCAGACCGAGCGCGAGGTCGTCGAGGCCATGCGCCGCCTGACCCGCGGCCGCACCACCTTCGTCGTCACGCACGACCTCGACGCCGCCCGCGACTGCGACCGCGTGGTGCGGCTCGAGGCGGGGCGGGTCGTGGCGTCCGGGCCGCCCGACGTCGTGCTCGGCGGGGAGGCGCAGGAGGTGGCGGGCCGTGGCTGAGGCGACCCTGGCCGGGCTGTGCACGACCGACCGCGAGATCGCCGCGAGCGACCCCGCGGTGCCCGCCCTCCCCGACCTGCTGGACCCGGCGGCCCTCGCCGGGCGGCTGACGCGCGCGACCGGCACCCCCGGCGTGGTGACGCGCCCCTACCTGCGGTACAAGCCGGGCACCAGCTGCCTGCTCGCGGCGCGCTGGGTGCCCGACGGCGGCGCGCCCCGCGACCTGCTGGTCCGGGCCTACGCCGCGCACGCGCTGCCCAAGCTCGACAAGGCGGTGCGGCACGCGCGGCGGGGCGAGGTCGTGCTCGTGGACCGCGCGGCCGGGCTGGTCGTCACGGACTGGACGGCCGACCGGGACCTGCCCGGCACACGGCTCCTGACCGGTGCCGGTCCCGGGGCCGGGGTGGCGCGGCTGCTGCGGCACAACCCCGAGCGGCGGGCGGTGCTGCACCTCGAGAGTCTCGATCACGTCGACGGCCTCGGCGGGGTGCCGGGGGTCGAGCAGGGCGGGGCCGGCGAGGCGCTCGTGCGCCTGGTGCGGCCGTCGGCGGTCGAGCGGACCCTCGCCGGATACGGCCTCCTCGCTGAGACCGGCGTGCGCGCGCCCCGGGTCGTGGCGCGGGACGCCCGGCTCGGGCTCGTCGTGACGCAGTGGGTCGCGGGGGAGCCGCTGGACGCGCTCGACGCCGCCGGCACGCTCGACGAGCGCGGCCTGCGCGACGTCGGGGCGGCCGCCGCGACGCTGCACGCCTCGTCGCCCGCCGGCACCGGCCCGATCGGCGCAGGCCCGGCCGGCGCCGTCCCGGTGCACGGCGACCTCTCCCTCGACCAGCTGGTGCGGGACCCGTCCGGCGCGCTGTGGCTCGTCGACGGCGACGCCGCGCGGTGGGGCGCCGCGGAGGACGACCTCGGGTCGCTCGCGGCGAGCCTCGTGCGGGCGCACGACGACGTGCCCGCGGCCGCGGCCCGGCTCGCCGCCGTGCTCGCCGGCTACGCGGGCGCCCGCGACCTCGACCCGCGGGTGCTGCGCCGCAGCACCGCCGACCACCTGCTGCGTCGGTCCACCGAGCCGTTCCGCCGCCGCGAGCGGGGCTGGGCGGAGCGCGCCGCCCGCCTCGCCGCCCGCGCGCACGGCGTGCGCGACGGCGGGGGCGGCGAGCTCGGCGCGGTGCTCGACGGTGCGCGCCGCGGGGCCCGCCCGTCCCCGGCACAGCGGACCCGGCCCGGTGCGCAGCCGGACGAGCGGCTCCGGGTGCGGTACGCGCCGGTCGCGCGGGAGATCGCGGGCGCCCTCGCCGCGGACGGTCGGCGGCTGCGCGCGGTGGTCCCGCGCGGCGCGGACCGGCTGCTCGTCGTCGCGGAGGAGGACGGCCGCGTCGTCGCGGGCCGGTGGGACGCCGACCCGCGCGCGGCCCGGCGGCACGCGGCGAGGGTGGGCACGGAGCAGCGGCCCGTCGCGGGCGGGGGCCTGGTGCTCCAGCCCGGCGGCGCGGACCCCGACCTGCCGGACCTGGCGGCGCGGGTCCGGGCCGGCGCGACGCTCGTCGCGCACCGCTCCGGCCGTCGCGGCGTGGTGCGCGACCCGGCGGGCACGGACACCGGCACGTACACCAAGGTGACGCGGCCGGGGCGGGAGCCCGGACATGTGGCCGTGCCCCCCGAGGCGTTCGCGACCCCGGACGTGGTGGACCGCGGCGCGGGGTACGTCACCAGCACCACGCTGCCCGGCCGCACCCTGCACGCGCTGCTGCGCGACCCCGCCGTGCCGGACGCCGTCCTCGTCGACGCCGGCCGCGCGACCGGGCGCGGGCTGCGCCGCCTGCAGCAGGCCCCGGCGCCTGCGGGCGCTGCCGGGCACGACGCCGACGCCGAGGCGGACGTCGTCGCGCGCTGGTGGGGCCTGGCCGCGGCGCACCGCGCGACGGCGGAGGCCGACGCGCAGGGTGTCGTCCGGCGCGTGCGCGCCGGCCTGGCCGGGCTGCCGGTGCGCGACGGCGTGCTCACCCACCGCGACCTGCACGACAAGCAGCTGCTCGTCGACGTCCGCGCCGGAGCCGGCGAGGTCGTGCGCGTGGGCCTCCTCGACCTGGACCTCGCGGCGGTCGCGCACCCCGCCCTCGACCTCGCGAACCTGCTCGTGCACCTCGAGCTCCGCGCGCACCAGGGCGTGTGCCCGACCGACCGTGCCGCCCTGGTCGCCCGCGCCGTCGTCGACGGCTACGGCGGCGCCGCCCCCGACCCCGGCGCACTCGACCCCGGCGCACTCGACCCCGCCGCGCTCGCGGCGTGGGCCACCGCGGCCCGGGCGCGGCTCGCGGCCGTGTACGCCTTCCGCCCACCCCCCGGCGACGTGCCGACCGACGTGCCCGGCGCGCTGCTGGCCGACCTCGGCCGGGCCCCGACGCTCCTCGACCACCCGCTCACCCACCTGGAGGACCGATGACGCACCCCGACACGACCCGACCCACCGTCCTCGAGCCTGTTGCCGAGCGCGTCACGGTGATCGGCACGGGCTACCTGGGCGCCACGCACGCCGCGTGCCTGGCCGAGCTGGGCTACGAGGTCCTCGGCCTCGACACCGACCCCGCCAAGGTCGCCGACCTCGCTGCCGGGCGGCTGCCGTTCTACGAGCCCGGCCTGGCGGCACTCGTGGAGCGGCACACCGCGGCGGGCCGCCTGCGGTTCACGACCGACCCGGCGGAGGCGGCGGCGTTCGCCGACCTGCACTTCGTGTGCGTCGGCACGCCGCAGCGCCGGGACTCCATGGCCGCCGACACGAGCCACGTCACGGCCGCCGTCGCCGCGCTGGTGCCGCACCTGCGCCGCGACGCGCTGCTCGTCGGCAAGTCGACCGTGCCGGTGGGCACCGCCGCCGACCTGCAGACGCTCGCCGCCGGCCTCGCGCCCGCGGGGGTCGAGGTCGGCGTCGCCTGGAACCCGGAGTTCCTGCGCGAGGGCCGCGCCGTCGAGGACACGCTGCGCCCGGACCGGATCGTCGTCGGCGTCGCCGACCCGCGCCACGAGAAGCTGCTGCGCGAGCTGTACGCGCCCGTCGTCGACGCGGGCGTGCCCTTCCTGGTGACCGACCTCGCCACGTCCGAGCTGGTCAAGGTGGCCGCCAACGCGTTCCTCGCCACCAAGATCTCGTTCGCGAACGCGTTCGCCGAGCTGTGCGACGCCGCTGGCGCCGACGTCGTCGCGCTCACCGACGCGATCGGCCACGACGCCCGCATCGGCCCCCAGTTCCTCAGCGCCGGGCTCGGCTTCGGCGGCGGTTGCCTGCCCAAGGACATCCGCGCGCTCATGGCGCGGTCCGGGGAGCTCGGCGTCGACGAGGCGCTGACGTTCCTGCGCGAGGTCGACACGATCAACATGCGGCGCCGGTCGCGCACCGTCGCGCTGGCCGTCGAGGAGTGCGGCGGCAGCGTGCTCGGGCGCCGCATCGCCGTGCTGGGCGCGGCGTTCAAGCCGGGCACCGACGACGTGCGGGACTCGCCCGCGCTCAACGTGGCCGCCCAGCTCCAGCTCCAGGGGGCGCACGTGCGGGTCCACGACCCGCGGGCGAACGCCACGGCGGCCCGCACGTTCCCCACCCTCGGCTACGCGGACACCGTCGAGGACGCCGTCACGGGCGCCGACCTCGTGCTGCACCTCACCGAGTGGGAGGAGTTCCGCACCCTCGACCCCGCCGCGCTGGCCCCCGCCCGCCGCGTCGTCGTGGACGGTCGGAACGCGCTCGACGCGCAGCGGTGGGCCGCTGCCGGCTGGCGGGTCCGCGCCCTCGGCCGCCCGGCCGTCGACGCGGGGTGAGCCTGTCGAGACCCGACCGCTGGTCGAGCCTGTCGAGACCCCACCGCTGGTCGAGCCTGTCGAGACCCCACCGCTGGTCGAGCCTGTCGAGACCCGTCCGCCGGCTCAACCGACGAACGACTCCAGCTCGGCGCGCGGCACCTGGCGGCCGGAGCGGATGAGCTCCTCGACGTCGTCCATCCGCTCCCACACGTTGACGGCCATGCCGGCCTGCACCGCGCCGTCGCGCAGCCAGAACGCGACGAGCTCGCGGTCGTCGATCGAGCCGCTGATCACGACCTCGGCGCCGGCGGCGCGCAGGTCGACGAAGCCCTTGTACTCCATGCCCACGTCGTACTGGTCGCTGAAGAAGTAGGGCAGGACGTCGTAGGTGGCGTCGTCGCCCAGCATCGCGCGGCCGGCGTGCGCGCCGGTGTCCTGCGCCACGGCCCAGTGCTCCACGCGGAGCGGGCGGCCGTAGTGGGGCGACGGCACGGACGCGATGTCGCCGGCGGCGAACACGTCGGGCGCCGACGTGCGCAGCGCGCCGTCGACGGCGATGCCGCCGCCGAGGTCGCGGGACCGCAGCTCGATCCCCGCGGCCGACGCGATCCCGACGTTGGGCGTGACGCCGACGCCGACCACCACGAGGTCGGCCTCCAGCACGGTCCCGTCGGCGAGCTGGACGCCCCTGACCCGGCCCGACTCCCCGGTGAACTCGACGACGTCGCCGCGATGCCGCGCCACCCCGCGGTCGTGGTGCAGGCGCCCGTACAGGGCGCCGAGCTCGGGCCCGAGCGTGGCCTCCAGCGGGTGCTCCGTCTGACCGACGAGGCAGACGTCCAGCCCGAGCATCCGCGCGGACGACGCGACCTCGGTGCCGATCCAGCCGTCGCCGACGACGACGACCTTGCCCTCGCCCTCGAGCGACGCGGCCAGCAGGATGCCGGCGAGCAGGTCGGCGTCGTCGACGGTGCGCAGCGTGTGCACGCCGATGAGGCTGCGGCCCGGCACGTTGAGGGCGCGGGGGGTGGAGCCGGTCGCGAGCAGCAGGCGCGAGTACCCGAGCGTCGACCCGTCGGCGAACGTCACCTCGTGGTCCGCCGGCACGAGGTCCACCACGGTGGTGAGCGTGCGCAGGTCGATGCCGTGGTCGTCGTACCAGCCCGCCTTGAGCGGGTAGATGACGTCCGCCTCCGCCTGGCCGCGCACGTAGTCCTTCGACAGCGGCGGCCGCTCGTACGGCCGGTGACCCTCGGAGGTGACGACGACGACGTCGACGTCGTCGTCCTGCTCGCGCACGGCCTCGACGGCCCGGGCCGCGGCCAGGCCACCTCCGACGACCAGGACGGGTGCGGTGGACGACGACGCGGGCATGATGACTCCTGACCAGCGGGGACGAGGGCTGCCGCCCCTGACGCTGCCACAGTACGTCGTCCGTGGCGACCCTCTCGCCGGGCAGCGCTAGATTGCCCGTCATGGTGGCGGAGCCGACGGCGGCGGAGGAACCGGGACCGACGACGCGCGCCCCGGGGGCCGCGCCGTCCGACGCCGGTGCGGCGGAGCGGATCGTGTTCGGCGCCGCGGCCGTCGGACTCGCCTTCTCCGTGGTCATGCCGACCGTGTGGCCCGCATACCCCTGGACGACGACCTCGTGGGTGTGGGTCGCCCTCGTGCTGCCGCCTGCGGTGGCCGTCGTCGGGGCGCTCCGCGCGCACCGGCGCCTTCCCGGGTCGTCCTACGCGCTGGCCGCGACGCTCGACGTCGTCCTGGCCCTCGGCATGCCCCTCGGCCTGTGGTGGGGCGTCGGCCCGGGCGCCGCCTCGGCCGTGTACCTGATCGTCGCCGGAGCCGTCCTGTGGGCAGGACGCCCGCGGCGGGGACCGATCGTCGGGTGGGGCGTCCTCGTGCTGTGCCTGTCGCTGGTCGGGAGCACGGGCCTCGGCGCCCTCGTGGTGCCCGACGGCTGGTGGCCCGCCGCGGCGAGCGCGCTGAACGCGGTCGCCCTGGCGATGGTGGTTCGGCGCGCGGCGTGCGTGCCGCGTGGCGGCGGCGCCCGTTCGGACAGGGCCTGAGCGAGGACGTCAGGATCCAGGCCCCTGGCGTCGCGGCGGCCACGACTTCCTCGATGCTGCCGGCCGCAACCAGTCGGCGGCGCCCCATGACCACGACGTCGTCGGCGGTCTGGGCCATCTCGCTCATCAGGTGACGGGAAAGCAGAACGGTCGTGCCATCTGCGGCAAGAGAGCGCACCAGCTGACGCACCCGGTGCACGCCGCTCGAGCGGTGCAGCCCAGGATCGTTCGCATGAGCCTTCGACCTGGATCATGTGATCGGTTCTTGGCGGCGGACCGGGTCTGTGGCATGGACGGCTCCTGACGGCTCCCTTCCACGCACTGCGTCAGTCTGCAGTGTCCGCCTTCGCGTGCCAGTGTGTGCGGAGTCCGCCGGACTCGCCTTGGCGCCGAGACAGAGGAGATGTCGTGCGGGTGCAACCGAAATTCTGGGTCGGCTTCGCCGCCTGGGTGCTGTACCTGGTCGTCATCGTCGTGATCCAGGCGACCAGCGGGATCTCCTACACCGACTTCGGAGACTCGGCGGAGAACCTCTGGCGCGGCGCCGTGATCTCGCTGGTCGTCGGTGCGGTCGTCATGGCAGTGGTGACGACATGGCTCGGGTGGTGGCGACCGGCCGTTCGTGAACGCCGCAGGACCAGCGCGAAGTGGACGATCATCGCCCCTGCACTGCTGGCCGCCGCCCTGGTTGGCAACGTGGCCGGGACCGAGTGGGCATCGGTGGGGCCTGACTTCATCCTGGCGGCGCTCGCCCTGGGCGTCTTCGTGGGGTTCAACGAAGAGCTGACGAGCCGCGGGCTGCTCCTGGTCGGTCTGCGCAGCAGAACCCGCGAGGTCTGGGTCGCACTGATCTCAAGCCTGCTTTTCGGGCTGATGCATGGCATCAACATCTTCCTGGGCCAGTCCCTCGGCGAGACGCTCCCGCAGATCGGTCAGGCGTTCCTGCACGGTCTGCTGTTCTACATCCTGCGACGGGTCACTGGATCGTTGATCTCGGCGATGCTGCTGCACGGCGCCTGGGACTTCTCGGTGTTCTCGATCCAGGTGACCGACGGTTCCAACCCCCTGGCCGCGCTCCCCCTGCTGGCTGGCGTCGTCGCGCTGGCCACCTTCTGGTTCGCTGCCCGCGACGCCCACGAAGGGGTGGAGGAACCGGCGCTCCACGCTTCGACACCGACGTAACCGACTCTCCGTGCTCATGGTCGTGGGCCGTCCCCGACCTTCTCGATGTCGAGGGCATCACCTACCACCATGCGGACACCAGGAGGTGCCGCTCCTGGGCCCGGACGACTGGCCCAACCACCCGACCAGCCTGGCCGCCTCTCGACGACGTGGGCGGAACTCACCTTTGGCACCACTGGGCCGGCTACCGGAAGCAGGCTTGACGACCGACGCGCCCGTGACCGACCCCAGAAGACGGAGGAACCGGCTCTCGTGCGTCAGCCCCCAACGGCCATCCCGGGGCCTCGGGGCAAGGCGAAAGGCCCCCTGGTCTCAGCGTTTCCGCTGGCCAGAGGGCCTTTCTGGTGGTCGGGGTGACAGGATTTGAACCTGCGACCTCTTCGTCCCGAACGAAGCGCGCTACCAAGCTGCGCCACACCCCGAAGGACTTGCTCCACGACGGAAGGACGTCGTCCTCCTGCGGAGGCCTGCTCAGAATAGCCGACGATCCGGCCTGGACGAAAACGAGATCCGCCTACCGGGCGGTGAACGTGAGCAACGTCGCCTCCGGGCGGCACGCGAACCGTACGGGCGCGTACGGCGACGTGCCCGCACCGGCCGAGACGTGCAGCCACGTGGAGCCGTTCCCGCCGGTCTCGTCGGGCCGCGGTCCGGGCCAGCCGTGCAGGCCGCTGACCCTGCGCCGGTCGATGTCGCAGTTGGTCACGAGCGCGCCGAACCCCGGCACCCGGAGCTGTCCGCCGTGCGTGTGACCCGCGAGGACGACGTCCGTGCCGTCGGCGTGCATGCGGTCCAGCACGCGGCGGTACGGGGCGTGCGTGACGCCCAGGTGCAGGACGGCGTCGCCGGTCGAGCCTGTCGAGACCCGGGTCTCGACAGGCTCGGTTTCGACAGGCTCAACCGGCGAGGGGGCGGGGAAGTCGTCGCGGTCGAGGTGCGGGTCGTCGACGCCCACGAGCGACAGCAGCCGGCCGTCGGCCGCGACGGTGTCGCGCCGGTTGGTGAGGTCGCGCCACCCGGCGGCGACCATCGCGTCCGCCAGCTCCTCGGACGGCAGGTCGGGCGCGCGCGTGGGCGCCACCCGGGCGTCGGGCAACAGATAGCGCGCGGGGTTCTTCGGCTTGGGGGAGTAGTAGTCGTTCGACCCCATGACGAACGCGCCGGGCGCCGTCGTCAGCAGCGGGGCGAGCGCGTGCAGCAGCGGCCCGAGGGAGTCCCGGTGGGCCAGGTTGTCGCCCGTGTTCACCACGAGGTGCGGCTCGAGCGCTGCGAGCGACCGCACCCACGCGATCTTGCGGCCCTGCGACGGCGTGAGGTGCAGGTCCGACACGTGCAGCACGCGCAGGTCCGGCTCACCCGCGGGCAGCACCGGCACGGTTGCCCGGCGGACGGTGAAGAGCTTGGTCTCCAGGTGGGCGTAGGCGAGGCCCGCGACTCCCGCCGCGACGACGCCCCCCGCCACCCGCCAGCCGGTCGCGGCGGTCAGTTGTCGCCCCACGCGTCGCCGAGCGCGTCCCAGTCACCCTCGGTGATGGAGTTCCACGCGGCGTTCGCGTCCGACCGGCCCTTGTCGCCACCGTTGCCCTTGTCGCCACCGTTGCCGTTGCCGTTGCCGTTGCCGTTGCCGTTGCCGTTGCCGCCGTTGTCGCCGTTGTCGCCACCGTCATCGCTGCTGTCGTCACCGCTGTCGTCGTCACCGCTGTCCGGTGTGGACGGGATGGCACCGACGCCGATCAGGTCCGGGTCGGCGTTGCCGAAGTCCTCGACCGGGAGGTCGGAGACCGCCTGGTCCATGTAGTCCTTCCAGGCGGGCGCGGCCACCGACGAGCCGAAGAGGTGCACGTACGACTGACCGTTCACGTAGGCGCCGTGGTAGTGGTCCTCGTTCGGGTCGTCGGCGTTGCCCACCCACACCGAGGTGGACAGGTTGGGCGTGAAGCCGGTGAACCACGTCTGCGACGACAGCTGCGAGGTTCCGGTCTTGCCGGCCACGGGGCGGCCGTCGGAGAGGCCGCCGCCGAGCCCGGCGGCGGTGCCGCTGCTGGAGAAGACCTTCTCCATCGCGTACACCACGGTGTTGGCGACGTTCTCCGGGAGGGCGTCCTTCTTGCAGTTCGCGTCCGGGACGTCGTAGTCCTTGCCGCCCGGTCCCTCGATCGAGGTGATGGCGATCGGCGAGCAGTAGGTGCCGCCAGAGGCGAGCGTCGCGTACATCGCGGCCACGTTCAGCGGCGACGACTCCTGCGTGCCGATGAGCATGGGCGCGAAGATGTCGATGCTCTCCTCGGTCGGCTCGGTGACCTTGCCCTCCTGGGAGTTGGTCGGGCGGAAGCCCATGTCCCAGGCGGTGCTGCGCAGGTCGCACAGGTTGAGCTGGTAGCCCATGGCGGCGAACGCGGTGTTGATGGACTTGTACGTCGCCTCGAGGGCCGAGATGTAGCCGACCTCGACGCCCTCGGAGTTGGCGGGGGCCCATGCCGCGCCCGCGAGGTTCCCGACGCACGGCGTCTGGAAGTCGGACGGGTACCGCGCGACCTTGGTCGCGTTCACCCGCTCCGACAGCGTGTGCCCCTCCTTGAGCCACTCCGCCAGCACGATCGGCTTGAAGTTCGACCCCACCTGGAAGCCGCCCGAGGCGCCGTGCATCGAGTCGGCCGAGTAGTTGACGCGCGTCGTGTTCTTGCCGCCCTCGGCGGGGGTGTACGGGATGTTCTGCGCCATCGCGACGATCTTGCCGGTGCCGGGCTCCACCGAGGCGATGGCGGACTGCAGGCCGCTGCTGTCGTCGGCGGGGACGGCGTCGCTGACGGCCTGGGACGCGGCCTTCTGCTTCTTCGGGTCCAGCGTGGTGTGGATCTCGAGGCCGCCGCGGTACAGCAGCTGCTGACGCTCGGACTTCGTCTCCCCGAACACGGGGTTGTTGACGATCTCCTTGGTCACGTAGTCGCAGAAGAACGCGGAGCCGCCGGCGGCGCTGCACCCGATCTCGGTCGGGTTGACGTCGAGCGTCTCCTTGATCGTCTTCGCCTTGGCCTCGTCCCGCTCCTCGGTGGAGATGTACCCGAGCTTCCACATGTTCTGCAGCACCAGGTCGCGGCGTTCCTTCGCCTCGTCCGGGTTCTTCGTGGGGTCGAAGCGGCTCGGGGACTTCGTGATGCCGGCGATCGTGGCGGCCTCGACGATGCTCAGGTCCTTGGCGTGCTTGTCGAAGTAGTACCGGGCAGCGGCCTCGACGCCGTAGATGCTGCGGGACCCGAACTGGGCGGCGTTGAGGTAGCCCTGGAGGACCTCGTCCTTGCTCATCGTCTTCTCGAGCGCGATCGACATCTTCGCCTCGGTCAGCTTGCGCGCGATCGAGTCCTCGCTCGCCTCGATCACACCGAACTCGTCGCCGTCCTGCAGCGCCTGGTCGATGAGCATGTTCTTCACGTACTGCTGCGTGAGCGTGGACGCGCCCTGCGTGGCGTGCCCCGCGACGTTGTTGGCCAGCGCGCGCGTCATGCCCTGCACGTCGATGCCGCCGTGCTCGTAGAAGCGCTCGTCCTCGATCGCGATGACCGCGTGCTGCATCTGGTCCGAGATCTCGTCCAGCGGCACCACGATGCGGTTCTGCGCGTAGAACGTGGCGAGCAGCTTCCCGTTGGCCGCGTAGATGCGCGACTGCTGCGACATCGGCCGCGGCTCGAGCTCCGCGGGCACCTCGTCGTAGATGGCGACGGTGCTGTCCGCGGCGGCGTTGGCCCCGGCCACGGCCGGGATGACGAGTCCGGCGGCGAGCACGCCACCCACACCTGCTGCGAGGACGAACGCGAGCAGCAGCGCCACGAGCTGGGTCGCGGGCATCGTGCGGGTGATGCGACGGGGGTCGGATTTGGCCATGCCCACCAGGGTAAGGGTTGGGCCCGTTCCGGCACGGCCGGTCGGCGGCTTCCCGCTGTGCAGGTTGTGTGGACCGGTCGTGGGAACGCCGCGACCGCCGTCCCGGCCCGCGCGCGTGGTGACGTCGGCCGATGGTTACGATCGCCGCATGGCTACCACGTGGGAGTACGCGACCATCCCCCTCCTGATCCACAACACCAAGGCGATCCTGGACCAATGGGGGTCCGACGGCTGGGAGCTCGTCCAGGTCGTCCCCGGCCCCGACAGCACGAACCTGGTCGCCTACCTCAAGCGCCCCTCCGGCGGGCAGTGATGGCGGCCGGTCCCGAGGCCCGCCTCGCCGAGCTCGGCATCGCCCTGCCGGACGTCGCCGCGCCCGTCGCGGCGTACGTCCCGGCCGTGCGGTCCGGGCAGTACGTCTACACGGCGGGCCAGCTCCCGTTCGTCGGCGGCGCGCTCGCCGTCACCGGCAAGGTGGGGGAGGGTGACGGCCTCGTCGCGCCCGACGTCGCCGCCGACCTCGCGCGCACCTGCGCGCTCAACGCGCTCGCCGCCGTGCGGTCGCTCACCGGCACCCTCGACGGCGCCCGGGTGGTCAAGGTCACCGGCTTCGTCGCGTCGGACCCGTCGTTCACCGGCCAGCCCGGCGTGATCAACGGCGCGTCCACCGTGCTGGGCGAGATCTTCGGGGACGCGGGTGTGCACGCGCGTTCTGCCGTCGGCGTCGCGGTGCTTCCGTTGGACGCGCCGGTCGAGGTGGAGCTTCTCGTCGAGCTTGTCTGAGGTTCTGTCCGCTGCTTCTGGTGGCGGACGCGGGTGGGGACGAGGTCCTTCGCCCGGTCGCGTTCACGCGCCCCAGGGGGCGCTCCACTTCGGGAACATCTACGACCGGGCGAAGGACCTCGTCCCCACCCGCTCGTGCACCTTCTCGCGCGCCGTAGGCCTCGTCGGAAGCGCTCCTGACGGAGACGGCCGCTGCCGACGTCGGCGACGCGGCTGGTCGCCCGAGGCCGGGTTCATCCTGTCGGCGGCAGTTCCCCGGCGGGCTTCCAGCTCAGATCGGCCCCACCACCGTGCGGGAGCCGCGCACGGCCCTGACCAGGGACGGCCCGGCGCGTCCCTGGGCGTGGGAGGCGGCCGGGGGCCGACAGCAGAGCAGACGGAAGGGGCGTTCTTCGCCCGGTCGTAGACGTCCCGAAGTGGAGCGCCCCTTGGGGCGCGTGAACGCGACCGGGCGAAGAACGCCCCTTCCGTGTGCGGCAGAGACCGAGGTGACGGCCTGAAGGGTTTCGACAGGCTCAACCAGCGGAGCGGGTTTCGACAGGCTCAACCGGCGGAGCGGGTTTCGACAGGCTCAACCAGCGCGGCTCAGCGAGCCCGGCGCTCCAGGCGGTCGATGTCCAGGAGGACGACCGCGCGACCCTCACGACGCACCCAACCGCGGGTGGCGAAGTCCGCCAGGGCCTTGTTGACCGTCTCGCGGGAGGCGCCGACGAGCTGGGCGAGCTCCTCCTGCGTGAGGTCGTGCGCCACGCGGATGCCGTCGTCGTTGGGCTCGCCGAAGCGGGAGGACAGGTCGAGCAGGGCCTTGGCGACGCGGCCGGGCACGTCGGAGAAGACCAGGTCGGCCAGCGTCTCGTTGGTGCGGCGCAGGCGGCGGGCCAGCGCGCCGAGCAGTGTCGTCGCGACGCTGGGGTGCGCGCCGATCCACTGCACGAGGGCCTGGTGCCGCAGCTCGTAGACGAGCGCGTCGGACACCGACGAGGCCGTCGCCGTGCGCGGGCCCGGGTCGAAGAGCGACAGTTCGCCGAACATCTCGCCGGGGCCCAGGATCGACAGCAGGTTCTCCCGGCCGTCGCTCGACCGTCGGCCGAGCTTGATCTTGCCCTGCGCGATGACGTAGAGCCGGTCGCCGGGCTCGCCCTCGCGGAAGAGGACGTCCCCACGGGTCAGCTCGACCGGGACCATGGACTCGAAGAGCGCCTTCGTCTCCTCGGATTCCATGTCCGCGAAGAGAGGGGCGGAGAGCACGACGGTGTCGTCCACAGGATTCCTCACGTGGTTCAGGGGCGGCCTTCCCGGGGTAGGGCCGGTCGTCCAGGGGTTGTCAAGAGTTTGTGTTCCAGTTCTCAGTCTGCCTCACCCCACCAAATCGCGTCCCTCGGGACGCGCCGCGGGTGCGGCTCGGCGGGGCACGACGGACGCCCCGCCGCGCGGTGTCGGGGGGCGTGGCTAGGCTCGCGATGTGCCGACGACGTCCTCCGCCCCTCGCTCGTCCACCCCCGCCGAGACCCCCACCGGGGAGTCCCGGGTCGCGCTCGTGCGTCGCGCGCGCCGGATCGACCGCGAGCTGGCGGTGACGTACCCGGACGCCCGCGCCGAGCTGGACTTCACGACGCCGCTGGAGCTGCTCGTGGCGACCGTGCTGTCGGCGCAGACCACGGACGTGCGGGTCAACGCGACCACGCCCGCCATCTTCGCCCGCTACCCGGACGCCCCCGCGTACGCGGGCGCCGACACGGCGGAGATGGAGGAGCTGTTCCAGCCGCTCGGCTTCTTCCGCGCCAAGACGCGGTCGATCATCGGCCTGGGGCAGGCGCTCGTGGAGCGGTTCGACGGCGAGGTGCCGGGCCGCCTCGACGACCTGGTGACGCTGCCCGGGGTGGGCCGCAAGACCGCGAACGTGGTGCTCGGCAACGCCTTCGACGTCCCCGGGATCACCGTGGACACGCACTTCGGGCGCCTCGCGCGACGGTTCGGCTGGACCGACCAGGAGGACCCGGTCAAGGTCGAGCACGAGGTCGGGGCGCTGTTCCCGAAGAAGGACTGGACGATGCTGAGCCACCACCTGGTGTGGCACGGGCGGCGTCGGTGTCACGCGCGCCGGCCGGCCTGCGGGGCGTGCCCCGTGGCGCGGTGGTGCCCGTCGTTCGGCATCGGCGAGACGGATCCCGTGGCGGCGCAGAAGCTCGTCAAGCCCGGGCCGCGCGGCTGACGTCCCCCCGGGGCCTATCGGCCGGGGGCGGCGAGGGCGTGCTCGAGCCAGTCGGCGAGCAGCTTGCCGAGCTCGTCGGGCGACTCCTCGGGAAGGTAGTGCCCGGCGCCGTCCACCACCTCGTACCGGAAGTCCCGCGCGAGCGCCGCGCCGTCGGTCGGGGCGTGGCGGGGGTCGACGAAGCCGTCGAGGGCGCCCTGCACCTGCAGCACGGGCACGTCCACCGGCTGCCGGAGCTGCGCGAGGTACCGCCGGCCGTCCGGCCGCGGCGTCGAGCGGACCATCCAGCGCAGCGACTCCATCACCGTGTGCGCGGCGAACGGGATGCGCATCACCGTGCGGTACAGCTCGAGGGCGTCCGTCCCCAGGGGCCGGGCCGCGCCGTCGCGCAGGACGCGGGCCACCTGGTCGCCGTCCGTGAGCCGGCGCTCCGGCAGGGTGGGCAGCTGGTAGGCGGCGAGCAGGCGGCGGGCCAGCGGGGTCAGCAGCTGGCGGCCCGACACGTGCAGGCGGGCCGGGTGGGGCGACGACACGGCGGCCACCGCGGTCGTGACGGCCGGCTGCAGCCGCGCCATCGCCCAGGCGGTGACGCCCCCCGTGCCGTGCCCGACGATCACCGCGCGGTCGTGACCGAGGGAGCGCACCACGCCGGCGACGTCCTGGGTGCCGGTCGGGACGTCGTAGCCCGAGGGCGGCTTGTCGGAGGCCCCGACGCCGCGCAGGTCCATGGCGGCGACGCGGTACCCCGCATCGGCCAGGCTCCCGACCTGGTGCCGCCATGCCCACCAGAACTGCGGGAAGCCGTGCAGCAGGACGACGAGGGGGGTTTTTTCGCCGTTCGACCGCTCCGGACCGGCCAGGGCGACGT
Organism: Promicromonospora sp. Marseille-Q5078; assembly: GCF_050315395.1. Taxonomy (NCBI): domain Bacteria; kingdom Bacillati; phylum Actinomycetota; class Actinomycetes; order Micrococcales; family Promicromonosporaceae; genus Promicromonospora; species Promicromonospora sp. Marseille-Q5078. Next base: position 3,867,694 of record NZ_JBNPQG010000001.1, on the reverse strand, counting down.
GGAAGCGCGCGCCGTTGGCGGGCACGAGCTCGTGCCGCCAGGGCCCGTCCACGAGGGCGCTGGAGAAATCGCTGGAGTCCGACATCGCGGTCACTGTTCGAACCTACCCGGAGTCCGCCGTCGTGGCCGAGGGGCGCGTCGGTCAGCGCGTCGGGGCCCGCCCCGCGGCACCCTCGCCGTCGACCGGCGTCCTCGACCCGTCCTCGGCGGGACGCGGCTCCTTGGGCGGGTCGAACCGGTAGCCGACGTTGCGGACCGTGCCGATGAGCTGCTCGTGCTCGGGGCCGAGCTTGGCGCGCAGGCGCCGCACGTGGACGTCCACGGTGCGGGTGCCGCCGTAGTAGTCGTAGCCCCAGACCTCCTGCAGCAGCTGGGCGCGGGTGAAGACGCGGCCCGGGTGCTGCACCAGGTACTTGATGAGCTCGAACTCCTTGTACGTGAGGTCGATCGGGCGGCCGCGCAGCCGTGCCGTGTACCCGCCGGCGTCGATCGCGAGGTCTCCGGCCGAGATCTCCTGCGGGCCGTCGTCGACCGGGCCGCGGGCGGAGCGCTCGATCACCAGCCGGAGGCGCGCCTCCACCTCGGCGGGGGACGCCGTCTCGAGCAGCAGGTCGTCGGCGCCCCACTCGTGCGTGACGACGGTCAGCCCGCCCTCGGTGAGCACGAGGACCAGCGGCACCGTGAGCCCCGTGGCGTGCAGCAGGCGGCACGTGGTGCGGGCGGCGACGAGGTCCCGGCGCGCGTCGAGCAGCACGACGTCGGAGTCCGGCGCGTCCACGAGGGCCGAGGGCTCCATGGGCAGCACGCGGACCTTGTGGTTCAGCAGTCCCAGTGCGGGCAACACCTCGACGGATCCGCCGGACGCGGGCGTGAGGATCAGCAGCTCGGCCACCGGCACCTCCTCCCGGTCGTCGGACGGTCCGTTCGACAGCGTCCGACAGGTGCGTCCGCCAACGTACCGCGGCTGCGGCGTTGATCACACCGCACCCGGCCCGGTCTTCCGACCAGGTTCCCGCAGTGTGCCCCGAACCGTGTTGCGGGCGCGTTACTGCCCGTTGACCGGACTGTGTCGCGTGAGGTCCGGGTGTTGCGGGCGGGCGAGGCCGGCGCCACGCCGTCTGCCACACTCGTCGTCGTGACCGTGACCACCCGTGCCGTCTGGACGGCCGTCCTCGCCGCCGTCGTCGCGGCCTCGGCGTCGTTCGACGCCTTCGGGATCCTGCCCCTGACCGTGGTGTCCGCGGCGCTGGTGCTGCTGGTCGCGGCCGGCTGGGCGCCGCTGCTGCGCCTGCCCGCGCAGGGCGGCACGACGGTCGTGGTCGCGCTCGCGGGCCTGGGCGCCGTCGCCGTCGCCGGGGCCACCCGCGGGGAGCCGGTGCTGCGCAACGTGCCGCTGGTGCTCGCGATGGCCCTGGTGCTCGCCTTCGTCGCCGAGATGCTGCGCCGCGGCGGCCGGCCCCGGCTCGTGGAGTCGGTGAGCGGCACCGTGACGGGCGCCGTCGTGGCCGTCTGCTGCTCGGGGTGGGTCGCCGCGGGGCGGTCCGAGGCGGGGGCGTCGCTGGTCGTGGTGAGCGCCGTCGGCCTCGCGGTGGCGTCGGCGGTGTCCGCGACGCCCGTCGCCCGCTCGTGGGCGGGCTCGCTCGTGGGCGTGGCGCTCGGCGGCGTCGCGGCCGGGGGAGCGGCGATGCTCGTCCCGTCGATCGACCCCGTGAGCGGCCTGGTCGCGGGCGTCGTGACCGGCCTGGTGGTCGCGGTGCTGCGCCTGCTGTTCGAGCGGCAGCCGGCGCTCACCAGCCGGTTCGCGGTGCTGGCCGCCGTCACGACGCCCGTCGCCGTGGCCGGCATCCTCGTCTTCGTCGTCGGGCGTCTCGTCGTCGCCTGAGACCGGCGCTGCCGGCCGCCCTGCGCCGCTCCTGCAGGGCTCCCTCAGTACTGCGGCTCGGGCGGCGCCTGCCGGATCGCCTCGCCGGCCAGCTCGATCCGGACCGTCTTGGCGACGAGCACGCCGCCCGCCTCGAGGGCGACGTTCCAGGTGAGGCCGTACTTCTCCCGCTCGAAGTCCGCGCTCGCGCTGAACCCGAAGATCTCGTTGCCGAACGGGTCGCGACGCGCGCCGCCGAACTCCGCGTTCAGCGCGATCGGGTGCGTGACCCCGCGGATCGTGAGGTGCCCGTGCAGCACGAACTTCGCCGACGTGCGCATGGTCGACTGCGGCACCGCCGCGCGCCCGGGAGTGCGGCCCTTGAGGCGGGCCCAGGAGAACATCGGGTCCTCCTCGGTGCGCCACTCGATCCCGGTGCTGCGGAACTCGATGGTCGGGTAGTTCTCGACGTCGAGGAAGTCCGGGCTGCGCAGGTGGGTGTCCCGGTCGGGGTTGTGCGTGGTGAGCGTCGCGGTCTCCAGCGTCGCGGACACCGACGACCGCAGCGGGTCGTCCGCGACGTGGATGGTGGCCGTGCCCACGGGGAACTCGCCGCGCACGGGGCTCACCATCATGTGCATCGCGAGGAAGCCCAGGCGCTTGTGCGCCTCGTCGAGCAGGTACGTGCCCGCAGCCGGGATGACGAGGTCGTTCCAGGTCCGGGTGGACGAGGTCATGGGTGGTTCTCCGGTATCGCGACGACGGGCGGCCGGCGCCCGCCGCGACGGCAGGGGGAGGCCTCGGGGATGTGCACTCCCGGCGGCCGGGGCAGAGCGGCGGCCCGACGGGATGCTTCAACGTTCAATCTACGGCACGGGAGATGCTCGGCGGGAGTGCCTCCCGGTGCCGGGTGGTGTGGCTCACACGGGTCGGGCCCCGGTCGGCGTCATCAGTAGACGAGCGCCTGGGCGCCGGGGCGCAGCACCTCCTCCGCGAAGACGGCGGCCCCGGCGATCCGCACGCCGGGCAGGACGTCGGCCGGGCCGAGGTCGCGGCGGGCGGCGCACTGGGTGCACAGGGTGACGGTGCCGGCCGCCAGGACGGCGTCGAGCAGGTCGCCCGCGGGGGCGGCGTGCTCCAGCTCCAGCTCCGCGACGCGGCCCGGCACCGCGAACCAGGCGGACTCCCCGGTGAGCCACAGGCTGACCTCCGCGCCCGAGGCCACGGCCGCCGCGGCGACGGTCAGCGCCTGGTTCGCCGCCTCCGGGCGGTCCAGCCCGGACGTGGTCTTGATCACGAGCGAGCGCGCGGGCGCGGTGGCGTGAGGGGTGCTCATGGGCGGCGACCTTACTCACGCACGCCCCGCTCGTCGTCCATCTCCCTCCGCGCTCCCGCCGCGCCAGGGCGGCGGTGAGCGGCGGAGGTGGGTGACCACGGGGGTGCCTGGGTAGGATCGCGGCATGTCGATCCACGCTCTCGAGGCAGTGTTCACCGGTCTGCTGGTCGTCGTGTCGGTCACGATCATCTGGTTCGCCGGGTACGTCGTCTACAAGCTGTTCCAGGGCCAGCGCTGATGCCCTTCGCCTTCCCCGAGGACCTCGCGCCCGAGGTCTACCCGCTCGCCTGGCTCGTGGGCCGTTGGCGCGGCGAGGGCGTGATCGAGTACACCGGCATCGACGAGACGCCGTTCGTGCACGACCTCGTCTTCGACCACGACGGCGGCCCCTACCTGCGCTTCGAGTCCACGCTGCGCGTGCGCTCGGCCGCGGCCGCCGACGGCGAGGGGTCCGGCGCCCCGGGCGACGACGCACCCGACACCGTCTGGTCCACCGAGACCGGCTACTGGCGGGTGTCCAGCGACCGGCCCGAGGGGCTCGAGGACGACCGGCACGCGCTCGAGGTGCTCGCCACCGACGCGTCGGGCCGGCTGTCGCTGTTCCTCGGCGTCGCCGGCAACGGTCGCATCGACCTCGCGACGGACTTCGTGGCGCGCACCTCCACCGCCGCGGAGGTCACGGCGGCGAAGCGGCTGTACGGGCTGGTCGACGGCCGGCTGATGTGGGTCGAGGAGCTCGCGGCCTTCGGGCACCCGCTCGGCTCCTACGCCTCCGCCCAGCTCGACCGGGTGGAGGTCGAGGCCTGATGGGCTCCCCGCTGCTCGACCGTCACGGTGCGGTGCCCGCCACGGGCGCCGACGAGGGCGTGGCCTGGCACTACGGCGACCCGGTGGCCGAGCAGCGCGCGCTCGCGCGCGGCGGCGCCGTCGTCGACCAGTCCCACCTGGGCGTGGTGCGCGTGGCCGGCCCCGACCGCCTGTCGTGGCTGCACTCGATCACCTCGCAGGACGTGCAGGCGCTGCGGCCGCGCACGTCCACCGAGCTGCTCGTGCTGTCGCCGCAGGGTCACGTCGAGCACGCCGCGGGCGTCGTCGACGACGGCGAGGCCACCTGGCTGGTCACCGAGGGCGACCACGCCGCGCCGCTCGCCGCCTGGCTCGAGCGCATGAAGTTCATGATGCGGGTGGAGGTCGAGGACCTCTCTGCCGAGTACGCCGCGGTCGGGGAGCCCGTCGCCGCGGAGGGCGCCGAGGGCGAGCCGGTGACCTGGTGGGACACCTGGCCGCGCGTCGCGGCCGGGGGCACCCGGTACGGGCCGTCGGAGACCGAGCACCCGGGCGCCGACCGCCCGTGGCGGCTCGTCCTCGTGCCCCGCGCCGACCTGCCGGCCGCCGTCGCCGAGCGCGAGGCCGCCGGCTGGAGGCTCGCCGGCACCTGGGCCACCGAGGCGCTCCGCGTCGAGGCGTGGCGGCCGCGGCTGGCCCACGAGGTCGACCACCGCAGCGTGCCGCACGAGCTCGACTGGCTGCGCACCGCCGTCCACCTGCAGAAGGGCTGCTACCGCGGGCAGGAGACCGTCGCGCGCGTGCACAACCTGGGGCGCCCGCCGCGGCGGCTCGTGCTGCTGCACCTCGACGGGTCGCTGCACGTGGTGCCCGAGGCGGGCGCCGAGGTGCGTCTGGGCGGCGCCGAGGGGCGGGCCGTCGGCACCATGACGACCGTGGCGCGGCACCACGAGCTCGGCCCCGTCGCGCTGGCCGTGGTCAAGCGGTCGGTGCCCGAGGACGCCGAGCTCACGGTGGTGGGCGACGTCGGCGGGCAGGAGCTGCAGCTCGCGGCGGCGCAGGAGGTCGTGGTGCCGGGCGACGGCGTCTCGGCCGACCGGCCCGAGGCCCACGGGCCCCTCGCGCGCGGCCTCACCCCGCGCGGACCGGACGCGCCGCAGAGCCTGCTCTGAGCGGCGGCGGCGTGGACGAGGAGCCGACAGCTCGGCCGACGGGCGAGAGAGCCCGCGTCGCGCTCCGCTCCATGACCCGCCGCATCCGGCTCCGCCAGGGCTGGGGCCGCGTCCGCGGCTCGTTCTGGCCGATCGTCCAGGCCTCCCTCGCCGCGGGCGCCGCCTACGGGTTCGCCCACCTGGTGCTGGGGCACGACCAGCCGTTCTTCGCCGCCGTCGCCGCCTGGGTCTGCCTCGGGTTCAGCTTCGACCGGGACCTGCGCCGGGTCGCCGAGGTCGCGGTCGGCGTCGCGGTCGGGGTCGCGATGGGCGACTTCGTGGTGCACCTCATCGGCTCGGGCTGGTGGCAGCTCACCGTCGTGCTCCTCGTCTCGGCGCTGCTGGGGCGGTTCATCGACCGGGGCGCGCTGCTGGCCACGCAGGCGGGCGTCCAGGCGATCGTCGTCGTCGGGCTCCCGGCCGCCGTCGCCACGGAGGGCGCGATCGGGCGCTGGACGGACGCCCTCGTCGGGGGCGCGGTCGCGCTGATCCTCGCGCTGCTGACCCCGGGCGACCCGCGCCGGCGGCTCCGGGCTGCGGCCGAGGAGGCGACCCTCGAGCTGGCCTCGGTGCTGGAGTCCGTCGCCCGCGGCCTGCGCGACGCGGACGACGACGACATCGCCGGCGCCCTCGTGCGCGGGCGGGCGGCCGAGACCGTGCTCGCGGACTGGCGGGACCTCGCGCGCAAGTCCCGCGAGATCGCACGGGTGAGCGTCAACCGGGTGCACCGGGACGAGATCACGCGGCTCGCCTCGCAGGCGGTGCTGATCGACCGCTCGATGCGCAGCGTGCGCGTCCTGGCCCGCCGCGTGCCGGCCGCGCTGCGGTCGCTCGGCCTCCTGCCGGACGAGGCGCGCGTCGCGCCGGGCGTCGCCGACGAGCCCGCCCCCGACGACGCCCCCGGCGCGGGCGGCGCGGAGGCGCACCACCCGGTCGCCGACCTGGTCGACCGGTACGCGGGCGGCGTCCGGCTGCTCGCGAGCGCCCTCGGCTCCGGCGCCGACCCGGCCCGGGCGCGCGAGGTCCTGGCGGCCGTCGCCGCCGACGTCGACCCGCGCACCGTCGGCGAGGGGTACTGGCAGGTGCAGTCGCTCGTGCTCCTGCTGCGCTCGCCGCTGGTGGACACGCTCGAGGCCGCCGGCATGACGCCGGAGGACGCGCGCGCGACCCTCCCCGAGATGTGACGCCGGTGCCGGTCGGCGCGGGCCCAGGACGGGCGGGGCGAGCGGGTCAGCGGTGCTCGACGACGTCCGTCTCGTCGGCGAGGAGCTCGTGCGTGAGCTGCTCCACGAGCTCGTCGACCTCGGGCTCGTCGCCGTCGGGCCACTCGGAGACGTAGCGCCGCAGGCGGCGACGCTCGGCGTCGCGGATCGCCTCGGCGGCGACGTCGCCGTCGGGCGTGGCCAGAACGGCGTCCCCGTCCACCTCGACGAGGCCGCGCGTCTCGAGCGCGTCCGCGACCCGGCGCACCGTCTCGGGCGAGACCTCGGTGCGCTCGGCCATGAGCTGCACCGAGCGCTTGCGCTTGAGGGAGACGCGCGTGACCATCCAGGCCTCCTCGGCCGTGAGGTCGTTGTCGCGCTCGATCAGCTCGTACACGCGCAGCGGGTCCAGCTTGCCGACGCGGCGCCACAGGATGAGGCGCAGCTCGTCGAGCGACGTGCGGGCGGAGCCCAGCGCGAACGACTCGCCCGCCGCCTGGCCGGCCGTGGCGGCGGCGTCGCCGCGCGTGGCCGTGCGCAGCTCGACCTCGGGGAGCAGCCACGTGATCAGGAAGGCGAGCGCGGCCACCGGCACGGCCCACAGGAAGACGACGTGCAGCGCTCCGGCGTAGGCGTCGAGGAACCAGTCCTGCACCTCCGGCGGGCACTGCGCGAGCGCCTGGGTGGACGCGCCGAGGGCCTCGGGCGCGCACGGGCCCTGCGCGGTCGCGGGCACCGACGTGATCAGCTCGTCGGTGAGCCGGTTGGCGAAGATCGTGCCGAAGACGGCGACGCCGACGGACGAGCCGATGGTGCGGAAGTAGGTGGCGCCGGACGTGGCGGTGCCGAGGTCGCGGTAGCTCACCGCGTTCTGCACGGCGATGACGAGCACCTGGGTGACCATGCCCAGCCCCGCGCCGAGCACGAACATGCTGAGGCCGGCCTGGAGCGTGGTCGTGTCCCGGCCCATGAGGGACAGCAGGTAGAGGCCGCACGTGGTGATCGCCGTGCCGATGATCGGGTAGATCTTGTACCGCCCCGTGCGGGAGATCAGCTGCCCCGACCCGATGGAGGTGAGCAGCATGCCGAGCATCATCGGCGTCATCTCGAGGCCGGACTGGGTGGGCGAGGAGCCCTTGACGGTCTGCAGGTACAGCGGCAGATAGGTGATCGCGCCGAACATCGCGAACCCGACGACGAACCCGACCACGGCGGACACGGAGAACACCTTGCTGCGGAACAGGTGGAGTGGGAGCACCGGCTCGGGGGCGAGGCGCTCCACCACGACGAACCCGACCACGGACGCGACGGCGACGGCGACCATCCCGTAGACCTGCCACGACTGCCACTCCCAGGTGGTGCCGCCCAGGCTGGTGACCAGCACGATCGACGTCGAGATCAGGCCCAGCAGGATGATGCCGGCGTAGTCGATGCGCGGCTTCTTGCCGGCCTCGATGTGGGGGAGCACGGCGGCGACGACCAGCAGCGCGACGATCCCGATGGGGATGTTGATGTAGAAGACCCAGCGCCAGTCGAGGTTGTCCACGAAGAACCCGCCGAGCAGCGGGCCGGCGACGGACGAGACGCCGAAGACCGCGCCGAAGAAGCCCTGGTACTTGCCGCGCTCGCGCGGCGGGACGACGTCGCCGATGATCGCCTGCGACAGCACCATGAGCCCGCCGCCGCCGACGCCTTGCACGGCGCGCCACGCGATGAGCTGGCCCATGGTCTGCGAGGTGCCGGCCAGGATCGACCCCGCCAGGAAGATCAGGATGCAGGTGATGAACAGCGCCTTGCGCCCGTAGAGGTCGCCGAGCTTGCCCCACAGCACCGTGGTGGCCGTGCTGGCGAGCATGTACGCGGTCACGACCCACGACAGGTGCTCGGCCCCGCCGAGGTCCGAGACGATCGTCGGGAGCGCGGTGGCGACGATCGTCTGGTCGAGGGCGGCGAGGAGCATCGCGAGCATGAGCCCGCCGAAGATCGCGAGGACCCGGCGCTGGGGCAGCGCCTCGGGCTCGGCGGTGGGTGTGCGCGGTGCGGCCATGCGGTGCCCTCCCGGCGTCGGGCGGACGTCACCGCCCCGGTGGTTGAGCCTTCGAAAACCCGTTCCCGTTACGCAGGCTCGCACGGACTTCCGAGGACGGCACGACGAACGAGTGCCCGCGGCCGGGCCGGAGATGTGGGGCACGTGCAGCACCTGTTGTCGTCGAGTAGTTGATGAGATACAGTACCTGGCGTGATGCAGCGAGATGAGCCTTCGACGGCGGACGACGCGTTCTCCGCCGACCTGCTGCGCGGTCACACCGACACGATCGTGCTCGCGACGCTGCGTCGCGGGGACCGCTACGGCTTCGAGATCTACAAGACGATCCGCGACGCGACGGGCGGGGCGCACGAGATCAAGGAGGCCACGCTCTACGCGACGTACCGCCGCCTGACCAAGGACGGGCTGGTCGAGGCCTACTGGGGCGACGAGTCCCAGGGCGGGCGCCGCAAGTACTACCGGATCACCGACGCCGGCCGGGCCGTCTACCGGCGCAACGTCGCCGCGTGGGTCGCCACCCGCGACGTCATCGACTCCCTGCTCCGCACGGACGGGAGCACGGGCACGAGCACAGACAAGGACACCCCGCGATGACCACCGTCCACCGCCTCCTCGACGAGGCGTTCGCCGGCGTCGAGCCGTCCCCCGAGGTCCAGGACCTCAAGGAGGAGATCCGGGCGAACCTCGAGGCCCGGGCCGCCGAGCTGCAGGCCTCCGGCGTCACGCCCGACGACGCCGCCCGGCGTGCCTTCGACGAGCTGGGCGACGTGCGCGCGATCCTCGCCGACGCCCAGGCCGACGTCGAGGCCCAGACGGGCGGCGCGCGGCGCACCCCGACGCAGGAGGCGTCCGCCGTCGCCCAGCAGCAGCGCGTGCGCCCGAAGCCCCGCTTCGTGCTCGGCGTCGTCCTCGCGTCGCTGGTGTGCACGGCCCTGGTCGTCTTCGCCGCGTTCGCCCCGGCCGGGGTCCTCGACCTGCCGGGCATCCTCGTCGCGATGCTGCTCCTGATGGCGTCCAGCGCGGCCGGGTTCGTCGTCGGGCTCTCCCTCTCGCAGGAGACGACGACGAACCACCCGATGCCGTCCCACCGCGCCGGCGGCTACTACCTGGCGAGCGCGCTCACGGTCTACGGGCTGCTGCTGATCCTGTTCACCGTCCTCGGGACCTTCGACTCGTGGATGTACGCCGTCGCGGGGGTCGCCGTCGTCGCGGGCGGCGGCGTGTTCGTCGGTCTGGGGGTCACCCAGACCAACCGGAAGAAGGCGTGGGTGCGTCAGGTGGCCCGCGACCACGGCTCCGTCGGCGACCGGTTCGAGCGCGACCCCGAGGCCGCCGCGCGGTTCGGGATCTTCACCGCGGTGATCTGGGTGACGGCGTTCGTCGCGTTCGTCGTGCTCGGCCTCACCGTCGGGTGGGCATGGTCCCTGCTCGCGCTCGTCGCCGGCTGGATCGTCTTCATGCTCGTGCTCGCCAGGATGCTCTTCGGCGAGCGGAAGGAGGGGGCGCCCGACACGCACTGACGCAAGAACGGTCCCGGGCGACTGCCATCGCCCGGGACCGGTGGCTCGGGTCCGGTGCACGACCGCACCACGAGACGCACTCCCACCCTAGGGCGTGCGCCGGACCCTCCGACCGATGGAGGAGACATGTCCACGACCCCAAAGGGGCAGGCACCGGCGATCGACGTCGCCGGCCTGACCAAGACCTACGGCTCCGGCCGCGGCGCCCGCCCGGTGCGCGCGCTCGACGGCCTCGACCTCACCGCCGCGCCGGGCACGGTGCTCGGCCTGCTCGGCCCCAACGGCGCCGGGAAGTCCACGACCGTGAAGATCCTCGCCACGCTGTCGCGGCCCGACGCGGGCAGCGCCCGCGTGGCCGGGCACGACGTCGTGCGCGACCCCGGCGCCGTCCGCCGCGCCATCGGCTACGTGGCCCAGCGCCCCGTGACCGACCCGATGGGCACGGGGCGCGAGAACCTCGTGCTGGCCGGCCGGCTGCAGGGCCTCGGCGCCCGGGACGCCCGGGCCCGGGCCGGCGAGCTGCTCGAGCGCTTCGGCGTCGCGCACGCCGCCGACCGCCTGGTGAAGACCTGGTCGGGCGGGATGGCGCGCAAGCTCGACGTCGCCGTCGGCCTCGTCCACCGCCCGCAGGTGTTGTTCCTCGACGAGCCCACCACGGGCCTCGACCCCGAGGCGCGCGCCGCGATGTGGGCCGAGATCGAGCGGATGGCGGCCGGTGACGGCATGACGATCCTGCTCACCACGCACTACCTGGACGAGGCCGACCGGCTCGCCGACCAGGTGGTCATCGTGGACGCCGGTCGCGTCGTCACCACCGGCACCCCCGACGCGCTGAAGGACGAGCTGCGCGGCGACGGCGTCACCGTCGAGCTCGACGACCCCGCCGGCGCGACGGCCGCGGCCGCGGTGGCCGCGCGGGTGCCCGGCGTCGTCGACGCCGCGGCCGACGGCCGCACGCTGCGGGCACGCGCCGACGCCGGGGCCACCGCGCTGCCGGCGCTGCTCACGGCGCTCGACGCCGCGGGCCTGGGCGTGCGGGCGGCGGGGCTCTCGCGGCCCACGCTCGACGACGTCTACCTGCGCCACACCGGCCGCAGCCTGGAGGCCGCCCACCGGGCGGCCGCGGGCGTCGAGCCCGAGGGGGTGGCGGCATGAGCGCCGTGACGCAGGCCGCCCTCCTCACCGGGCGACAGGCCCGCCAGGGCGTGCGCATCCCCGTGTTCATGGTGATGAACCTGCTGCAGCCGATGATCTGGCTGCTGCTGTTCGGGCAGCTCTTCCGGTCCGTCATCGAGATCCCCGGCTTCGCCGGCGGGGCCGACGTCAGCTACCTCGAGTACCTCACGCCCGGCGTCGTCATGATGACGGCGATGGGCGGCGCGGCGTGGGCCGGCACGACCTTCGTGCAGGACATGGAGCGCGGCGTCATGGACCGCTTCCTCTCCGCCCCGACGAGCCGCGGGGCGCTGCTCGCCGCGACCATGGCCTGGTACGCGCTGCTCGGGTGCGCCCAGGCGCTGGTGGTCGTGGGCGTGGCGTGGCTCGGGGGCGCGCGGTTCCCCGGCGGCGCGGCGGGCGTGCTCGTCATGCTGGTCGCCGTGGCCCTGCTGAGCTGCCTGTTCGCCGCCCTCTCGGGCGCCGTCGCGCTGCTCACCCGGCAGCAGGAGGCGCTCATCGGCGTCTCGCAGCTGCTCACCATCCCGCTGATGTTCCTCTCCTCGGCGGTGATGGACCCGGCCCTCGCCCCGGACTGGATCGCCACCGCCGCGCGCTACAACCCGTTCGACTGGGCGGTGGTCGTGGCCCGCGACGCCCTGCAGGGGTTCGCCGACCCCGGCACCGTGTGGCTGCACCTCGGGCTGCTCGCCGCGGCCGTCGCCGCGATGGGGGCGCTGGCGTCCCTGGCGTTCCGCGCGTACCGCCGGGCCGCCTGACCCCGCCGAGGTAGTTCCAGATCCGCCGAGGTAGTTCGGACGCCGCCGAGGTAGTTCGTGACGGGATGTCACGAACTACCTCGGCGGATCTGGAACTACCTCGGCGTGAGGTGCCTGTCCCGGGCGGGGTGCAGACGGTACGGTCGTCGGTCATGGAGGTCTCCGTCAGCGCGCTGCGCGCCGAGCTGAAGTCGTGGATCGAGAAGGCTCGTGCGGGCGAGGAGATCGTCATCACGGAACGGGGGGTGCCGGTCGCGCGCCTGTCCGGGGTGGCGACGGCGGACCTCGTCGCCGGGCTGGTGCGCGACGGGCTGCTCACGCCCGCCGCGACGGAGCGGTCCGTGCACGCCGTGCCCGACGACGACGCGGAGGTCGTCGCCCGCCCGGGCGCCCGGCCCGCGTCGCGCCCGGCGTCGCGCATGTCCGACCTGGTGCGCCGCATCCGGCGCTGACGAGACCCGACCGGCGAGAAGAACGGAGAAGGATGGCCCTCGTCTACTTCGACGCCAGCGCCCTGGTGAAGCTGTGCGTGCACGAGCCGGGGTCCCGCCTGGCGAGCGCGCTGTGGAACCGCGCCGACGTCGTCGTCAGCTCCCGCATCGCCGACGCCGAGGTACGGGCCGCGCTCGCCGCCGGGGAGCGCGCCGGGGTGCTCGACCCCCTCGCGCGGCGGCGCGGCGCGGCGCTGTGGGACGAGCTGAGCCCTGCGCTGCACACGATCGAGGTGACGCCCGACGTCTCGGAGCGTGCCGCCGACCTCCTCGCCTCCTGCCCGGTGCCGCTGCGCGGCGCGGACGCCCTGCACGTGGCGAGCGCCCTCGCCGTCGCGCACGAGGACACCGTCGTCGCGGCGTGGGACGAGCACGTCGCGGGGGCCGCCCGCTCCCGCCGACTCACGGTCCTCCCGTAGGCTCGGGCCCGTGTTCGGAGCCCTGCAGTACTTCGTCCTCGGCGCGCTCGCCCTCGTGGTGTTCGTCGTGCAGCTCGTCGCCTTCGTCGATGCCGCCCGCCGCCCGGCCCGCGCCTACGTCTCCGAGGGGAAGCTGAAGAAGAACATCTGGCTGATCATCCTCGGCGTCGCGGCGATCATCGGGCTGCTCGGCCTGCCGCCCACGTACATGACGTCGACGTCGTTCTTCAACGTCATCGCCGTGACCCCCGCGATCATCTACTGGGTCGACGTGCGTCCGAAGATCCAGCCGTACGGCACCGGCGGGGGGCGTCGCCCCCAGGGCCCGACGGGCGGCTGGTGAGATGGCGGACGGCGAGATGACCGCTCCGCACGTGCCCGCGCCCGTCGCTCCCGTCGCCCGCGGCGCCGTGCCGCTCGCGGAGGTGGTGCGCGGCGACCTCGTCGAGTCGGTCCACCTCGGGCACCTGGTGGTGCTCGGGCCCGGCGGCGACGTGCGGGTCGCCCTCGGCGACCCGGCGACGGCGATCTGGCCGCGCTCGTCGGTGAAGCCGCTCCAGGCGCTCGCCCTGCTGCGCGCCGGCCTCGACCTGCCGGACCGCCTCCTCGCGCTGGCCGCCGCCAGCCACAGCGGAGCCCCCGAGCACCTCGCGGGGGTGCGCGAGATCCTCGCCGGCGCCGGGCTCGACGAGTCCGCGCTGCGCAACACCCCCGACCTGCCGCTCGGCCGCCCCGAGGCGCTCGCCTGGCAGGAGTCGGGGCGCGGGCCGGAACGGAACGTCCAGAACTGCTCCGGCAAGCACGCCGCCATGCTCGCGACCTGCGTCGCGGCCGGCTGGGCCACGGACTCGTACCTCGACCCCGCGCACCCGCTGCAGGTGGGCGTGCGCGCCGCCGTGGTCGAGCTGACGGGCGGCGACGACGCCGGCACGCACGCCACCACGGACGGGTGCGGCGCGCCCCTGTTCTCGACGTCGGTGCTCGGCCTGGCGCGGTCGTTCGGACGGCTCGCGGCCGCCGGGTCGGGCGCGGCGGACGACGAGCCCGGCGCCGCGCGCGTGGCCCGGGCGATGGCCGCGCACCCGGAGATGGTCGCGGGCCGGGGCCGCGAGGACACGCTGGTCATGACCGCCGTGCCCGGCACGATCGCGAAGATCGGTGCCGACGGCGTGTGCGCGGCGGGCCTGCCCGACGGGTCGGCCGTCGCGTTCAAGATCCTCGACGGCGGCGACCGGGCGCGCCCCGCGATCCTCGCGGCCGCCGTGCGCGCGGCGGGGGCGGCGGCCGTCGCGGGCGCGGACCTCGCCGCGCTGGACGCGGTCGGCGCCACCCCCGTGCTCGGCGGCGGTGCCCCGGTCGGCGCGGTGCGCCCGACGTTGCCGGGAGACGCCGCGTGAGGGCGGTGGTGCAGCGCGTCACGCGCGCCAGCGTCACGGTGGACGGCGAGGTGGTCGGCGCGATCGACCGGCCCGGGCTGGTCGCCCTGGTCGGCGTGACGCACGACGACGGCCCGTCGGAGGTGGCGACCGTCGCCCGCAAGATCGCGGAGCTGCGCATCCTGCGCGGCGAGCGCTCGGCCGCGGACGAGGGCGCCCCGGTGCTGGTGGTCAGCCAGTTCACGCTCTACGGCGACGCCCGCAAGGGGCGCCGGCCCACCTGGAACGCGGCCGCGCCGGGCCCCGTGGCGGAGCCGCTGGTCGACGCCGTCGTCACCGACCTGCGCGGCCGGGGGCTCGAGGTCGCCACCGGGCGGTTCGGGGCCGACATGGCGGTCGATCTGGTGAACGACGGCCCCGTGACCGTCCTGCTGGAGGCCTGACGAGCCCCTGACCGGCGGTCAGTGCTCGGTGCTCGGTGCTGGGTCAGTGCTCGGTGCGGCGGCGACGGGCGACGGCGACGGCCACGCCGCCGGCGGCGACCAGCGCGGCGGACGCCACGACCAGCCCGGCCACCCCGGCGCCCGTCTGCGGCAGGAAGCCCGACGTCGGTGGCGCGGCCGCCGGCGGGTTCTCCACCGGCACGGCGGCGGGGACGGTCGTGCCCGACGTCGGGTCGCCCCCCGTGGGCGTGGTCGGCGTGCCGGGCGGGTCCGTCGCGCAGCTCGGGGACGAGGGCGGGTAGTCGGCGGTCAGCGTCAGCTCGGGGTTCACCTGGAGCTTCACGTCCACGGACGGGCGCACCCAGTCGAACTCGTCGCCCTCCATCCAGGTGCCGCCCTCCAGGCGCCAGCCCGGCCAGTCGACCGGGGCGCCCGCCGCGTCCACCGCGGCGCCCGGCCACAGCACGCGGCCGCTCAGCGGAAGGCCCGACTGGACGACGTCGTCGCCGGACGGGTTGAGCCACGTGATCGTCACGGTGGTGTTCTCCGTGCCGGTGGCCGTGACGGCGTAGCGCAGGTACGGCACGTCGCCGTCGCACTCGGGCTGGAAGATCTCCGCGGTGAGCGTCGGCTCCTCCGGCGGCGGGTACTCGGTGGTGCTGGCGCTCGGGCTGGGGCTGCCGGCGGGGTCCGTGCTCGCGGCGGCAGGCGCCACGGCGGCCAGGAGCGCGCCCGCTCCCAGGAGCAGACCGACGGCGGTGCCGGCGGCGAAGCGTGCTTGGGCCATGTCGTCGACTCCTCGGGGCGGTGCGCTGGGCCTTCTGTGGCGTCACGCTAACGGCGCGAGGGCACACCGGTCCCCGCTGCGGCCGGGTGAAACCGCTGGCAGGGCGCGCATTCACCCGCTCGGGCCGGTGCCTCCCGGCGACGTCCCCCGACGGCTCCGCCCGACCGGCGTCACCGGCAGGTCGGGACCTCGACGTCGAGCAGGCCGCCCGTGGTCGTCGTCGGGGTGGACCACACCTCGAGCCGTCCGGACGGCGTGCCGCCGTCACCGTCCCCGTCGACGCTGGCCGGGACGGCGAGCCGCAGCGTCGTGCGCTCGCCCGGCGCGAGGACCACGGTGACCGACTGGGTCGGCCGGCCGTGGGTCGTGCGGGCCTCGCCGCCCACCGCCGACCCGTCCCGCTCGACGCGCGGCTCCGCCCCGTCGCGCGGCCCCGACACCGTCACGCCCAGGCGCAGCGTGCCGGGCGGGCTGGCCCCGCCGGGCAGGCCCGCGACGTACGACGGCAGCGACGTGGCGGCGTCCTCAGGGGCGCTCGACGCGAGCTCCAGCTCGATCGTGTCGACCCGCCCGCGGGAGGTGCACTCCGAGCCGACGACGCTCAGCGACGAGTCCAGGTAGGCCGACATCTTCCCCGACACATGGTCGGTGAGGAACACGCCCACGGCGTCGGCCGCGCGGGGCTCGGCGGCGAACGACCCGGCCACGAGGGTGCCCGCCAGCAGCGCCTGCTCCTCCGGGTCCGCCGACCAGACCCGCACCCGGTGCTCGCCGGCCGCGTGCTGCAGGCCCGTGAGCAGGGCGCCGGGGGAGACGTCGGGCGACATGGCGCGGGCGAGGACGGCGGCCGCCGCCTCGGCATAGAAGCGGTCGGCGGTCTCGGGGTCGAGGACGTCGTAGACGCGCCGCAGGAGGACGTCGACGACGTTGTCGCCGGTCAGCTCGACGGTGTCGCGGCCGAGGGCCTCCGCGACCGGGCCCGACAGCGGCACCCGGACCGCGCCGGACTCGGCGAGCAGGAGGGACAGCGCCACGGGGTCGGTCGCGAGGACGCCGTCGACCTGATCGCCCTGGGCGCGCGCCCACATCTCGGCGGCCAGCGCCGCCGACGTCGGGAAGTCCGGGGTGGCGGTGACGTCCTGCACGAACATGCCGAGGCGCCCCGTGTACGCGGCGTCGTCGTCGGCGGACAGGGGGAGCACGGGGCTGCGGAACGGCCCGACCTCCGAGGCCGCGACCTGGCGCACCAGCCGGACGCGGCCGTCCTCGACGCGCACCAGCGTCAGGGCGCCCGCGATGCCGCCGCCCTGGCGCAGCTCGGCCGTGCTCATGCTCAGCAGCAGGTACGTGCGCGGTCCGTCGGCGCCGAGCATCGCCGGGCCGAGCGCGGCCGCGCGGTCGCCGGTCGCGACGGCGGCGGCGAGCTCGTCGACCCGGTCGCTCAGGGTCGTCACCGGCTCCACCAGCTGCGGGAGCAGGTCGTCGGGGTCGATGTCGTCCAGCCGGTCGCGCGACGCGTCGATCGACGCCTGCGCCGTCGCCATCCCCGGCGCCGCGGCGCGCAGCGGCTCGAGGTCGATGCCGCCGCCCGGGGTGCGGGTCGTCGCGGCGACCGCGTCGGTGAGGTCGGCGAGGCCGGGGAGCACCTCGTCGGTCACGTCGTCGAGCACGACGGCGACGTCCGTCGCGGCGCCCGCCGTCGGGCCGATCACGGGCGTGCGGGCGGCGAGCCACCACAGCGGGCCGTCGGTGGCCTCCCGGGCGAGCGACGTCTGGAGCCGCAGCTCCGCCAGGGCGGGCGAGGACGCCAGGGTGGCGGGGGTCGTCCCGTCCGCCTCGGACCGGGCGCCGGCGCGCAGCTCCTCGGAGACGACGGGGACCTGCTCGGCGGCCCGGCTGAGGGCGGTCCGCGCCACGAGCGCGTCCCGCACCAGCAGCGCGCCGCACACCGCGGCCGTCAGCACGGTCACGAGCGCGACCAGCAGGACCCACCGGCCGGCACGCCGTCGCCGTCGGACCGCCCGCGCGGGAGGGTCCGACCTCGTGGGCGCCGGGCCGGTGTCGACGGTCATCCCCGCACGGTAGGTCCGCGCGGACCCGGCGGAGGGATGAATCTGCGGGTGATGTCGGTGCGCGCCGGTCGACGAGGACGCGTCGGCGGCAGGGGAGTGACCGCCACCACCTGGGAGGTCGCTGTCATCGGAGGCGGCTGCGGGTTACGGTCGTCGGGACCTGTCCCGGAGCACGAAGGAGATCTCCTATGACCACCCGTACCGCACGCACCGCGTGGAACGGCGACATCCAGAAGGGCTCCGGCCGGGTGGAGCTCGCCAGCTCCGGCGTCGGGGCGTTCGACGTCTCCTTCCCGCGCCGTACGGCGGACGCCGCGGAGGGTGTCACCAGCCCGGAGGAGCTCATCGCGGCCGCGCACTCGTCGTGCTACGCGATGGCCTTCTCGCTCGAGGTCGCGAACGCCGGCGGCACGCCCGGCAAGACCGACGTGACCGCCGACGTCACGCTGACCCCGGCGGCGGGCGGCGGCCTCGAGATCTCGAAGATCAAGCTCACCGTGGTGGGCTCGGCGACCGGCATCGACGCCGCGGCCTACCGCGCCGCCGCGGAGGCCGCGAAGGCCGGCTGCCCGGTCTCCAAGGCGCTCGCGGGCGTCGGGGAGATCTCGCTCGACGTCACCTTCGAGGGCTGACGCCCCCACCTGGTTGACGCCGAGGGCCGCCGTCCACCCGGACGGCGGCCCTCGGCGTGCGCCTGGCGAGTTCGCGCCATGGCGCGGATCCGCCGTCCCCGGTCGTTGACCGGGTCGACGCGGCACCGGGAGCGTTCGGAGCACCCCTTCACACGAGGAGCTCCGATGAAACCGTCGTACCGCCGCGTGCCGGCCTCCGGGACCGTGCGCGCGAGGCGCGCCGCCGTCGTCCTGGCGGCCGCGGCACTCGCCGTCTCCGGCCTCACCCCGTCCGCCGCCACCGCGGCGGGGGACGAGGACGCGCTCGTCTCCCCGCAGGAGGCCGCGCAGAGCGTCCTCGAGGACCACGCCCCCGACGACCCGTACGCGACGGGCGACCCCGACGAGGGCTTCGTGCCGGTCGTCGAGGGCGACGACGCCGCGGCGCTCGACGCCAAGCTGGGCGACGCCGACCAGCAGCTCCTCAGCGAGGCGCAGGCGTCCGACGACGCCACCGTGACGGTGCTCCTCGCGGTGGACCCGGACCGGGCACCCGCCGTCGAGGACGCGGTCGAGGGCGCCGGCGGCGTCGTGGGGCGGTCCGACCGCGACCTCGGCTACGTGCGCGCCACCGTGCCGACGGACGACGTGCCGACCCTCGCCGGCCGCGGCGACGTCCTCGCGGTGGACCTCGACCGCGAGCTCCGCGTCCCCGACCCCACGCCGCTCGAGTCGGGCGACGACGGCGCCACCGCAGCGTCGGCCGCGACCGACGCCGACACCCCCGACGCGCCGTCCGCGGACACCCCCGCCGACAACCCGTACCTGCCGGTCGCCGAGACCGGCGCGGTCCGCTTCACGAACGCGCACCGGACGTGGGACGGCCGCGGCACCGTGATCGGCGTGCTGGACACGGGCGTCGACCTGTCGCACCCCGCGCTCCGGACCACCACCGACGGCAAGCCCAAGATTCTCGACTGGTTCACCGCGACCGACCCGATCGTCGACGGTGACGGGACGTGGAAGCAGCTGACGACCAAGGTCACGGGCCCCTCGTTCCGGTACGGCGGCATCCAGTACACGGCCCCCGAGGGCGCGTACACGATCGCAGCGATCAACGAGACGGCGTCGGCGGCGTCCGACGCGCGGGGCGACCTCAACCGCGACGGCGACACGTCCGACCGGTTCGCCCTGCTGTACGACCCCGCGACGCACGAGATCCGGGTGGACTCCGACGCGGACGGCGACCTCGTCGAGGAGACGGCGATGCTGCCGTACGGCGTCGACCGGCAGGTGGGGCAGCTCGGCACCGACGACCCGTCCACGGACGTCGTCGAGAGCATGCCGTTCACCGTCGACTACCGGGAGGACGTCGACCTGACCCCGCTGGGCGGCGTCAACGTCGGGAAGGTGGGCGACTTCGTCAACCTCGGCGTCGTCGCCGGTGAGCACGGCACGCACGTGGCCGGCATCGCGGCCGGCAACGGCCTGCTGGGCGGCGACATGCGGGGCGCCGCGCCGGGCGCGCAGATCGTCTCGGCCCGCGCCTGCACGTGGTCCGGCGGGTGCACGTCCGTCGCGCTCACCGAGGGCATGATCGACCTCGTCGTGGAGCACGACGTGGACGTCGTCAACGTCTCGATCGGCGGTCTCGTGCCGCTCAACGACGGCTCGAGCGCCATCGCCCGCCTGTACGACGAGCTGGTCGACACGTACGACGTCGACATCGTCGCCGCGGCCGGCAACGACGGCCCGGGGCTGAACACCGTCTCGCCGCCCTCCACGGGCGACGGCGTCATCAGCGTCGCGGCGTCCGTCAGCGACGACACCTGGTTCGCGGACTACGGGTCCCGCGTGCCCACGGATCTGGGCCTGTTCCCCTTCTCGGCGCGCGGCCCGTCGGAGGACGGCTCCCTCAAGCCGACGGTGAGCGCGCCCGGCGCCGCCGTCTCCACCGTCCCGACGTGGCTCGCGGGGGAGTCGGTGCCCGAGACCGGCTACGACCTGCCCGCGGGGTACGGGATGCTGAACGGCACCTCGATGGCGTCGCCGCAGGTGGCGGGCGACGTGGCGCTGCTGCGCTCCGCCGCGAGGGCGACCCGCCTCGACGTCAGCTCCGCGGGGCTGCGCAGCGCTGTCGTGGACAGCGCCGACCTCATCGACGGCGTCCAGGTGGCCGCCCAGGGCGCGGGCGTCGTCGACGTGCCGGGTGCGTGGCGCCGCATCGTCGTCGACGGCGTGCTCAAGCCGCAGCACGCCGACTACGAGGTCGCGGCGCCGGTGTGCACCGCGCTCTCCGGGGCGCTGGCGACGCCGGGCGTCGGCGCGGGCGTCCACGACCGCTGCCTGGCCGACGACGGCGGCCTCGCCCCCGGCGAGCGCACGACCTACGACGTCGAGGTCACGCGCACCTCGGGCGCGTCGAGGGCGCGCCTGCACCGGCTGACGCTGGTCGGCGACGACGGCACGTTCGACGTCCCCGCCCTGGTGCGCCTCGCCCGCGGTGACGCGACGACGCTCCGGGTGCAGGCCCACCCCCGCACCGCCGGGCTGCACTCCGCGCTGCTGCGGGTCGACGACCCGCTGACGCCCGGCGTCGACCACGTGGTGCCGCTGACGGTGGTCGCGGCCGACGTCGCCGCCGCCCCGGCGCGCGCCGTGACGGCGAAGGGACGGGTGCCGCGCGGCGGCGCCGAGTCCGTCTTCGTGGCCGTGCCCGAGGGCGTGCAGAACCTGCAGGTCTCGCTCGCCGGGGCCGACGGCGCGCCCGCGTCCGGCGTCCGGGTGCGGGCGTTCGACCCGGTGGGGATGCCGGTCGACGCGCCCACCGCCTGCTACACGGCGACCGACGCGTGCGACCCGGCGAACCACTCCTACGAGCGGCCGCGGGCCGGCGTCTGGGAGCTGGTCGTGGAGGGCTCGCGCGTGGCGTCGTCGCCCCAGCCGGGCTACCGCGTGCGGGCCGTCCTCGAGGGCGTCACGTTCGAGCCGGCCGAGGTCACTCTCGACGCGCTCGACGTGCAGACGCCGCAGCAGGTGGACCTCACGGCGACCAACGCCTGGGGCACCGTCGAGGCGCGGCCGGCGGCCGGTGCCCTCGGACGGACGGTGACCCTGCGCGGCGCGGTCGCCGACGGCGGCACGGTGCAGAACCGCGTCGACGTCCCGCGCGACGCGACGCTGCTCGACCTCACCGTCACCCCGCTCGCGGACGGCGCCGACGTCGACGTGCTGCTCGGGCACATCGCCACGGGCCGCGTCGTCGCCCGCGCGCAGGAGATCGGCCCGGGGGTGGAGCGGATCACGGTGCGCGACCCCGAGCCCGGCTCGTACGCGGTCGTCGTCTCCGGGACCTCCGTGCCCGCCGCCGGGGTGGAGTTCGACTACGTGGAGAAGCTGTTCTCCCCGTCGCTCGGCAGCCTGACGGTCGCCGACGGCGGCACCCACGAGCTGGCCCCCGGGGACACGCTCGACCTGGATGTCGACGTGACCGCCGTGGCGCACCCCTTCGGCTCGCGGGCCCTCGTGGGCTCGGTGCCGCTGGTCGACGCCGCGGGCGGGTTCGTCGGCAGCGCCGAGGTGCGGGTCGCGACCGTGCGGACCCCGCAGGCCGAGGTGCTCGGCACGGACCGTCCGTTCGTCGGCGCGGACATGAACTCGCACGGCGTCGTGGCCGGTGACGCGCAGATCTCGGCGGTGACCACCCCGGTCCTGTGGACGGCGGACGGCGGTCGCACGACCCTCGACGTCGGCCCGGACGGTCGGATGGGCTCCGCCTACGGCATCAACGAGGCGGGCGACGCCGCCGGTCAGGTGCTGCTCAGGGCCGGGGGTGTGACGGCGGTCCTGTGGCGGGCGGACGGCGCGCGCGTCGGCCTCGGGGTGCCGGAGGCCCGCGACTACGGCCAGACCTACGCGTACGACCTCAACGACGCGACGGACGCCCACGGCGTCCAGGTCGTCGGCACGTCCCTGCAGGACGTCGTGGAGGACGGGGCGACCCGCCGCCACTCCGACCCGTGGGTCTGGACCGACGGCGAGGGGTTCCGGATGCTGCCGCACCTCGGCGACGACCCGAGCGCGAC
This sequence comes from Promicromonospora sp. Marseille-Q5078, assembly GCF_050315395.1. Taxonomy (NCBI): domain Bacteria; kingdom Bacillati; phylum Actinomycetota; class Actinomycetes; order Micrococcales; family Promicromonosporaceae; genus Promicromonospora; species Promicromonospora sp. Marseille-Q5078. The sequence goes on along the minus strand of NZ_JBNPQG010000001.1, from coordinate 3,845,513 downwards.
GAAGGCGCTCGCGATCAACGACGCCGGGTACGTCGTCGGCACCTCGTTGGGCGACGACGGCATCCCGCACGCCGTGCGCTGGACGCCCGACGGCGAGGTCCAGGACCTCGGCGTGCTGCCGCGGATGTGGGACGCCGTCGCGCAGGGCATCAACGCGGCGGGCGACGTCGTCGGCCGGTCGGGCCACGACGCGTTCGTGTGGACCGCCGACGGCGGGATGCGCCGGCTGCCCGACCTCGGGTTCGACGGCACCGCGTACAAGATCACCGACGAGGGGCTGGTGCTGGGCAGCGCCCAGCCGACGCCGGACGACGTGACGCCGGTGGTGTGGGACGCGGACGGGAAGCTGTTCGACGTCGGGCGGATGGTCGACCAGCAGGTGATCTATCCGACCGACCCGTTCGCGATCAACGGCTCGACGGTGCTCGTGTACGGGTACATGGGATCCGGCGGCGGCGTCGCGCTCCTGGACCTGCCCGCGCTCCCCTGACAGGAGCGGCCCACGACCGGGCGAGGTCGTCCTCCCTGGAGGGCGACCTCGCCGTGTCCTGAACTACCTCGCGAGGATTCGAACTACCTCGCGGGGATCCGAACTACCTCGCGGGAGGTCAGCGGGCGGCCAGCGCGCGGCCGGCGGCGACGGCGTCCTGCTCGGCCTGCTTGGCCATGACGGCGGCGACGTCGGTGAACTCGTCGAGGGCGGGGTTGACGCCGACCAGCGTGAACTCGCGCTCGACGACGGTGAGGTCCGCCCGCCACAGGTCCTCGAGGATGCGGCGCAGGTAGTCGGTGTTGTGGTCCCAGCCGGCGCGCGGGCTGCCCTCGCCGTAGGAGCCGCCGCGCGTGGTGACGAGCACGGTGGGCTTGCCCTCGAGCACGGGGACCCCGGCGCCCGCCCCGGTGGTGACGAGGTCGATCCAGGCCTTGGCGTGCTGCGAGACGCCGTAGTTGTACAGCGGCATGGCGAGGACGAGGGCGTCCGCGGCGCGGACCTCGTCGGCCAGGGCGGCGGCGAGGTCGAGGGCGGCGCGCTGCTCGGCGGTGCGCTCCTGCTCGGCGACGAAGCCGGCCGTGGTCGCCTGCGCCCAGGCGTCGGCGGGCAGCGGGTCCTGGCCCAGGTGCCGGGTGACGACGGCCGTGCCGGGTCGGGCGGCGGTGAGCTCGGCGACTACCGTGTCCGCGAGGGCGGAGCTGGCCGAGCGGTCGCCCTGGATGCTGGCGTCGAGGCGAAGAAGCGTCATGGGGTGGTCCCTCCGTTGCGCGGCCGCCGCGCGTCGGACGGCCTGTCTTGAATGTTCAAGTTGAACCTACGCCGAGATGCCTTGAATGTTCAAGTCGGCCTACGATGGGGTATGCCGTCCGCACAGACCGAGGCCCCTGCGTGGCTCACCGAGGACCAGCAGCAGAGCTGGATGGCCGTGGCCGGGATGCTCATGACCCTGCCGGCCGCGCTCGACGCCCAGCTCCGCGCCGACTCCCGGCTCAACCTGTTCGAGTACCACGTGCTCGTCGCCCTCGCCGACGCCCCCGGGCGCACGGTGGGCATGTCCGACCTGGCCGCCCTGGCGAACGGGTCGCTGTCCCGCCTGTCGCACGCCGTCGGCCGCCTCGAGCGGGACGGTCTCGTCGAGCGCAGCGCCTGCTCGGACGGGCGGCGGCGCATGGAGGCGCGCCTCACGGACGCCGGGCTGGCGAGGCTCGAGGCCGCGGCGCCCGGTCACGTCGCCGAGGTGCGCCGCCTGGTGATCGACGTGCTGGGGCCCGATCAGCTCGAGTCGTTCGGCGCGGTGGCGCGGTCCGTGATGGCCGCGATCGACCCGACGACGGCCTGCGCGGAGGCGGGGCGGGGCTCAGCCCAGCAGGGGCGGTGAGCCGGCGCCGGCGCCGGCGATGACGCCCTCGACCGTCTCGCGCAGCACGTCGCGCTGGTCGTGCGTGGGCGCCCAGTGCAGCAGCTCGCGGGCGTGCGACGCGTCGAGGACGACGTCGGCGCGCGCCATGTCGTACCAGCCCACGTCGATCGGGGCGAGGCGCAGGCGGGAGGCGATCGACAGGCCCGTCCGGGCCATGTCGGGGGAGACGGCCACCGAGCGGCCGCCCGCGAGAATCTCGGCGAGGTCGTCGGAGGTGAGCCAGCCGTCGGGGGCGAGGTTGAAGGCCCCCGGGTGCCGGCCGACGACGACGGCGCGGTAGGCCTCGGCGGCGTCGTCGGTGTGCATCACCTGCAGGCGCAGCCCCTCGAGCGCGGGCACGGCGGGCAGCAGCGCGCCCTCGGGCGCCCGCTTGGCGGCGAGGCGCAGGGCGCGGGTACCGAGCGGCCCGAGGAAGTAGCGCCCGAGCTCGGCGCCGGCCTCGCGCTGCAGCATGAGCGCCGGGCGCACGCGGGTCACGACGAGCCGCGGGTGCGCCTCGGCGAGGTCGTCGAGCATGCGCTCGACGGCGGCCTTCTGCACCGCGTACGAGGAGGTGGGCACGCCGCGCCGGGGCCAGCCCTCCCGCACGGGGGTGCCGTCCGCGGGGCCGGGGGAGTAGACGCCGGAGGTGGACCCGAGCACGAGGTGCGGCACGCCGCCGCGCACCACGGCGTCGGCGACGGCGCGTGAGCCGTCGAGGTTGAGGCGGCGGGCCTGCGCGGAGTTGCGCGCGGACGGCGGCGCCCACGCGAGGTGGATGACGGCGTCCGCGCCGAGGAACGCCTTGTCGAGCCCGCGGACGACGGCGTCGGCGGTGTCGGTGAGGTCGACGCGGACCCACTCGGCGGCGTCGTGGGGGAAGGACACGGTGCTGCTGCCGTCGGCGCGCGGCACGCGCCGGGCGACCCCGACGACCGAGGTGACGGCGGGCTCGCGCACCAACGCACGCAGCACGGCCGTCCCGACGTTCCCGCTGGCTCCCACGACGACGACGCGCACGGTCCGACCGTAGCCGGGCCGGCGCCGGGGCGCGCGTGCAGCACGAGCCGTGTATTGGGCACACGCTGTGTATAGCCAACACGATGTGTATGCCCTACGCTCGTGTATGGCATACACGACCGACCAGAGGGGAACGGCCATGAACGACCCGATGATCGCGGTGCGGGGGCTGCACAAGTCCTACGGGCGCACCGACGTCCTGCGCGGCGTCGACCTCGCCGTCCGGCGCGGGGAGATCTTCGCGCTGCTCGGCCCGAACGGCGCCGGCAAGACCACCACCGTCAACATCCTCACCACGCTCGTCCGCCCCGACGGCGGTACCGCGACGATCGCGGGTGCCGACGTCGTCAAGGACCCCGCCGCCGTGCGGCGCAGCATCGCGCTGACCGGCCAGTACGCGTCGGTCGACGAGTTCCAGACCGGCGAGGAGAACCTCGTCATGATGGCCGACCTCGCGCACCTGCCGCGGCGGACCGTGCGTCGCCGCGCCCAGGAGCTCCTGGAGCGCTTCGACCTCACCGACGCCGCCCGCCGGCGGGTCGGCACCTACTCCGGGGGCATGCGCCGCCGGCTCGACCTGGCCATCAGCCTGGTGTCCGACCCGGACGTGCTGGTGCTCGACGAGCCCACCACCGGCCTCGACCCGGCGTCCCGCTCCCAGCTGTGGGAGGTGGTGCGCGGGCTGGCGGCCGACGGCACCACGATCCTCCTCACCACCCAGTACCTCGAAGAGGCCGACCGGTTGGCCGACACGATCGCCGTCCTCGCCGAGGGCCGGATCGCCGCGCGGGGCACGGCCGAGGAGCTCAAGGCGCTCGTCGCGGGCGACCACGTGCGCGTCGCCTTCGACGACGCGTCCGCCCTCGCCGCGGCGCGGGGGCTCGGCGTGGCCGGACTCGAGGAGGCGGAGGAGGACGCGAAGGCGCTCGCCCTGACCTTCCCGAGCTCCGAGCCCGTCCGCGCGATCCGCGACGTGCTGGACCGGGCGGAGTCCCGCGGCCTCGCCGTCGCCGGCGTGAGCGTGGTCAAGCCGACGCTCGACGACGTCTTCCTCGCGCTGACCGGAGGCCGCCCCGCCGGCGCCACCACCGACACCACGACCGACGGCGCGGCCGCGAGCCCCGCCACCGAGGAGGCCCTGCGATGACCACCACCCTGGCCCCGGCCGCGCCGACCGCGCCCCCGTCCCGCACCCGGTCCGCCCACCGCGCGCCCCTGCGCGACGTCGCCACCATGACGCGCCGCGAGGCGCGCCGCACGCTGCGCTCCGTCGACGGGCTCATCACCGCGTTCGCGCTGCCGGTCCTGATCATGACGGTGTTCGTCGTCATCTTCGGCGGTGCGATCTCCGGTGGCACGGGCGGCGACTACATCGACTACGTGGTGCCGGGCGTGCTCATCATGTGCCTCGGCATGAACTCCGCCACGGCGGCCGTCGGCGTGGCCCAGGACATGACGACCGGCACGATCGACCGCTTCAAGACCCTGCCGATCTTCGGGCCCTCCGCGCTGTGGGGCCACGTCATCGCGAGCGTCGTGCGCAACCTCGCCTCCGCGGCGGTGGTGCTGCTCGTGGCCCTCGCGTACGGGTTCGGTCCCGGCGCCGCGCTCGGCGACTGGCTGGGCTTCGTCGCGTTCGCCGTGCTCGCCGTGCTGGCGTTCACCTGGCTCAGCGTCGCGTTCGGGCTGGTGCTCAGCGTCGAGGCGTCGATGTCGGTGAACATGATCTTCCTGTTCGTGCCGTACCTGAGCTCCGGCTTCGTCCCGGTCGAGACCATGCCCGACTGGCTGCACGGCTTCGCCGAGCACCAGCCGTTCACGCCGATCATCGAGTCCGTCCGCGGCCTGCTCATGGGCGCGCCCGACGGCGGCACGATCCTCACGGCGTGCCTCTGGCTGGTCGGCTTCCTCGCGGCGAGCATCGTCGCGGGCGGCGTCCTGTACCGCCGTCGGACGGCCCGCTGAGCGGTGGCGCACCGGTCGAGCCGGTCGAGCCTGTCGAGACCCGCGAGCGGTCCCGACAGGCTCGACCGGCGCGCGAGGTCGGGGATGATGAACCCATGACGGACACGCCGGAGACGGACCTGCCCGAGACGGACCCGCAAGGGGCGGACGTGCCCGAGCTCCCGCCGCGGCTCGCGCTCGCGTGGGGCGTGGCCGAGCGTCCGGAGCGGGTGGCGCGCCGCGAGCTGAGCATCGAGCGCATCGTCGAGGCCGCCGTCGAGATCGCGGACGCCGAGGGCCTGGCCGGGGTCTCCATGGCCCGCGTGGCCAAGAGCCTCGGCTTCACCACGATGTCGCTGTACCGGTACGTCACCAGCAAGGACGACCTGCTGCTGCTCATGCAGGAGGTCGCGCTCGACCTGGAGTTCCCGCCGGCGCACGACCCGGCCGACTGGCGCGCCGAGCTGCGCGAGTGGGCCCTGTTCACGTTCGAGCTCTTCCGCCGGCACCCGTGGGTGCTCGACGTCCCCGTCACGGGCGCGCCGATCACCCCCGCGAGCCTGCGCGCGCTCGACGCCGGGCTGCGCGCCCTGCGCTCCACGTCCCTCGACGACGGCGAGAAGATCGCGACCATCCTGCTGCTCAACGGCTACGTCCGGAACACGGCGGGGCTGGACCGCGACCTGCAGCGGGCCAACACCGCCGGCACGGACGCAGCCGCCGAGGTGGGGCCGGGGCTCGCCGACGCGCTGCGGGTGCTCGTCGACGAGGTCCGCTTCCCGCACCTGCGCCCGCTCGTGGAACGCGGCGCCTACGCCGCTGCCGGGACGAGCGGGTTCGACGACGAGGACGACGTCGGTTGGGGGCTCGAGCGCACCCTGGACGGCGTCGCGGCCTACGTCGTCGCGCGTGAGGCGGCGGGCGGGGCCGATGCCGGGACACGGCCCGGGAGCGCGCCCGAGGACGAGGGGGTCGCCGAGGCGCTCGCCCTCGCACAGCGCTACACGTCCGACGCGAAGGTCAAGAAGGCCGCCGCGAGGCGCAAGGACGTGGAGCGCCGGCTGCGCGAGGAGCAGAAGAAGGTCCGGGAGCAGGAGAAGGCGCTCCGCGAGGCGCGCAAGGCGGAGGCCGAGGCGGTGCGCGCCGCCCGGGAGCGGGCCGAGCGCGCCAGGTGAGGTCGTCGGGACCCGCTGGTTGAGCCTGTCGAAGCCGCTCGTTGGTTGAGCTTGTCGAAACCACCGGCAGGGTCTCGACAGGCTCGACCACCGGCAGGGTCTCGACAGGCTCGACCAGCGGGTGGGTCTCGACAGGCTCGAGCGGGCTCGGGTCGGGGCCGACGGCGTGGACGCGTCGGCGCCCGGCGGGCACCGATGGCAGAATCGGCGCGTGCCAGCCCAGACCCGGAACTCCCCGACCCCGGACGGCGGCGCGGACGTCGCGCCCACCCGCGACGAGGTGGAGAGCGCGGCCCGGCGGGCGGCCGACGAGGCCCGCGAGGCCGTCGTGTCCGCGCTGCGGACGGTCGTCGCCGGCGACGTCGACGCGAGCCTCCGCCGTCGCGCGGAGTACTCCACGGACGCGTCGAACTACCGCGTCGTGCCGGACGTCGTCGCCTTCCCGCGCAGCACGCGCGACGTGGTGCGTGGCCTCGAGGTGCTGCGCGAGCTGTCGGTCCCGGTGACCGCCCGCGGCGCCGGGACGTCGGTCGCGGGCAACGCGGTGGGCACGGGCGTGGTGCTCGACTTCTCCCGGCACCTGGACCACGTGGTCTCGGTGGACCCGGAGGCGGGCACGGCGGTCGTCGAGCCCGGCACGATCATGTCGTCGCTGCAGCGTGCGGGCGCGGCCCACGGCCTGCGGTTCGGCCCCGACCCGTCCACGCAGAACCGCGCGACCCTCGGCGGGATGATCGGCAACAACGCGTGCGGGCCGCACGCCGTCGCCTACGGCCGCACGGCCGACAACGTGCTGGAGCTCGACGTCGTCGACGGGCGCGGGCGGCGCTTCACCGCGGGGCGGGGCGACGCGACGTTCGCCCAGGTGCCGGGGCTGGCGGAGCTGGTGCGCGAGAACCTCGCGCTCATCCGCACGCAGTTCGGCCGGTTCGGCCGGCAGGTCTCGGGGTACTCCCTGGAGCACCTGCTGCCGGAGAACGGCTCCGATCTCGCCAAGGCGCTGGTCGGCACGGAGGGCACGCTGGTCACGGTGCTCGGCGCCACCCTGCGGATGGTGCCGGTGCCGACGGCGCCGACGCTGGTGGTGCTCGGGTACCCCGACATGCCGTCGGCCGCCGACGACGTGCCGCACCTGCTGGGCCATCACCCGCTGGCGGTCGAGGGCCTCGACGCGCGCCTGGTCGATGTCGTGCGCCGCGCCAAGGGCGAGTCGTCCGTGCCGGCCCTGCCCGAGGGCGCGGGCTGGCTCATGATCGAGGTCGGCGGCGCGAGCCAGGAGGAGGCGAGCGCGCGGGCCGCGGCCGTCGTCACGTCGTCGTCCGCCCTGTCGTCGCTGGTGCTGCCCGCCGGCCCGGACGCCACCAAGATGTGGCAGATCCGCGCCGACGGCGCCGGGCTCGCGGGCCGTACCCCCGCGGGGGAGCAGGCGTGGCCGGGCTGGGAGGACTCCGCCGTCCCGCCCGAGCGTTTGGGCGCGTACCTGCGGGACCTCGAGGACCTCATGAAGCGGTACGGCGTCGACGGCCTGCCGTACGGGCACTTCGGCGACGGGTGCGTGCACCTGCGCATCGACATCCCGCTGGAGACCTCCGGGTCCGTGCTGCGCACGTTCATGAACGACGCGGCGCGCCTGGTGGCGTACCACGGCGGCTCGCTCTCGGGCGAGCACGGCGACGGCCGCGCGCGCTCCGAGCTGCTGCCCCTGATGTACTCGCCGGAGGCGATCCGGCTCATGGAGCGGTTCAAGGCGCTCTTCGACCCGGACGACCTGCTCAACCCGGGCGTCGTGGTCCGCCCCGCGGCGGTCGACGCCGACCTCCGGCGGCCGGCGGCCCGCGCGGTCCCGACGGACACCGCGCCGGGGGAGCGCGGGTTCGCGGGTCTCGGCCCGCTGCGGGGGATCTCGAAGAAGACCGGCCACGCCGGCTTCTCCTTCTCCCACGACCACCACGACCTCACGACGGCGGTGCACCGCTGCGTCGGCGTGGGCAAGTGCCGGGCCGACAACCATGCCTCGGGCGGGTTCATGTGCCCCAGCTACCAGGCGACGAAGGACGAGAAGGACGTCACCCGCGGGCGGGCGCGCGTGCTGCAGGAGGCCGTCAACGGCACGCTGGTCGGGGGGCTCACCGCGCCGGAGGTGCGCGAGTCGCTCGACCTGTGCCTGAGCTGCAAGGCGTGCTCGTCCGACTGTCCGGCCGGCGTCGACATGGCGCAGTACAAGTCCGAGGTGCTGCACCGTACGTACAAGGGCAGGCTGCGCCCCGTCGACCACTACGCCCTCGGCTGGCTGCCGCGGTGGGCACGCCTCGCCGGCGGGATGCCGCGGTTCGTCAACGGGCTGCTGGGCGTGCCGTGGATCGCGAAGGCCGTGCTGTGGGCGGGCGGCATGGACACGCGCCGGAAGGTCCCCCAGTTCGCCGAGATCCCGTTCCGCACCTGGTGGAAGCGCGGCTGGGCGTCGCACGGCGTGCCCGGCCTGGGCGCCGGCCAGAAGCCCGGCGACCGGCCGGAGCCGGGGGCGCGGCCCAAGGTCGTGCTCTGGGCGGACTCGTTCAGCGACGCCCTCGCCCCCTCCGTGCCCCAGGCCGCCGTGAAGGTGCTCACCGACGCCGGGTACGACGTCGTCGTGCCCGATCAGCAGGCCTGCTGCGGCCTCACATGGATCTCGACCGGCCAGCTCGACGGCGCCCGGCGGCGGCTGTCGTCGCTGCTGTCCGTGCTCGGGCCGTACGCGGTGAACGGCATCCCGATCCTCGGGCTGGAGCCGTCGTGCACGGCGGTGCTGCGCTCCGACCTGCTCGACCTCTTCCCCGACGACCCGCGCGCGCAGGCGGTCGCGGACGCCACCCGCACGCTCGCGGAGCTGCTCACCTCGCCCGACACCGCGCCCGGAGCGGACTGGCAGGTGCCCGACCTGTCGGACGTCACCGCGGTCGTGCAGCCGCACTGCCACCAGCACTCCGTGATGGGCTTCTCCGCCGACGAGGCGCTGCTGCGCGCCGCGGGCGCCGAGATCACCGTGCTCGCCGGCTGCTGCGGGCTCGCCGGCAACTTCGGCATGCAGAAGGGGCACTACGACGTGTCCGTCGCGGTGGCCGAGAATGCGCTGCTGCCCGCCCTGCGCGATCGCGCCGAGGGCGCCGAGTTCATCGCCGACGGCTTCTCCTGCCGCACGCAGGCGGTGCAGCTCGAGGGCGTGGAGGGCAAGGCGCTCGTGGAGGTCATCGCCGAGCGCCTCTGACCCGTCGTCCGTCGGTCGAGCCTGTCGAGACCATGCCGAGGTGTCGACAGGCTCGCCTCTGACCCGTCGGTCGAGCCTGTCGAGACCACGCCGAGGTGTCGACAGGCTCGCCTCTGACCCGTCGGTCGAGCCTGTCGAGACCACGCCGAGGTGTCGACAGGCTCAATCAGCAGCGGTGGGGCGCCGCACGATGGCGAGGACGCCGGAGCGCGCGGGCTCGGGCAGCTCGGGGACCAGCACCACGAGCGACTCGACCAGCAGCCGCTCGAGCTCGGCGCGCGTGACGCCGCTGCCGCCGAGCCAGGCGGCGGCGACGTTCTCGACGAGGGCCACCCAGCCTTGCGCGAGCAGTTGCAGGCGCCCGCTGGGCCTGAAGCCGATGACGCCCGCGGTCGTCGTCATGCGCCCGACGAGCGCCGAGCGCACGCGCCGCAGCGCGTCCTCGGTGACCTCGTCGTCGGCGAGCGTGCCGCGCCAGATGTCCTCCCAGACGCGCCGGTGCGCGGTGACCGACCCCAGGAACAGGGACATCGCGTGCGCCGGCCGCTCGGCGAGGGGACGATCGTCGGGTGCCAGCAGGGTCTGCTCCAGGTCGGACACGGCCTCGAGCGCGACCGCACGCCGCAGCGCCGCGGTGGACCCGAAGTAGTGGAAGACCAGCGCCTTGGACGCCCCCGCGCGGGCGGCGGCCGACGCGGGGGTCAGCGCGTCCAGGCCGCCGTCCTCGGCCTCGGCGATCGCCGAGTCCAGCAGCTGGCGGCGCCGGTCGGAGGGCTCGTGCCGCGTCCGGGCACGCGGGGAGGCGGGGGTCATGGCCTCAGTTGTACGGCGTTATTGACCAGCAGTCAACACCGGTCGTACAGTTGTTGATCGCAGGTCAACAGTGAGTCCGGGGGGCGGGGAGCAGGGTGCAGATCACGCTGAGCGAGGTGCGGGTCGAGGGGCGTCGGGAGCCGATGCTGGAGGCCACCGACCTCGCCTGGTCGACGGGGGAGTGCCTGCTCGTCGCGGGCGAGCCCGGGCACGGGCACACCGCCCTCGCGCTCGTCGCGACCGGGCGGTTCGCCCCGTCGGACGGCACTGTGCGGCTCGACGGTGCCGCCGTCCCGCCCTCCGCGCTGCGCGCCCGCACCGCGGTCGTCGACGTGCCCGGCATCAGCGAGCCCGACGACGCGCTCACCCTGTCCGACGTCGTCGCCGAGGGGCTCGCGCTCGCCGGACGGCGGTCGCTGCCGCGCGACGTCACGCGCTGGCTCGAGGAGCACGCGCTCGCCGACGACCGCGGGCGGCGGGTGGACCAGCTGCCGGGCGTCGTGCGCACCGCCGTGCTCGCGGCGCTCGCCGCCGAGAACCCTGACGTGCGGTTCGTCGTGCTGACGCTGCCGGACCGGCACGGGGGCGAGCCGTCCGGCTGGTGGGAGACGGCGCGCACGCTCGCCGCGTCCGGGCTCGGCGTCATGGTGCAGTGCACGCGGTCGTCCGCGCGCGAGCTCGGCGCCGACCTGCCCCCCGCGCGCGGGCAGAGCATGCACGAGCCGCCGCAGGTCGTGCTGCGCGAGGTGCCGGTCCTCACGGAAGAGCCTGCCCCGGCGGTCGAGCCTGCCCCAGCGGTCGAGCCTGCCCCGGCGGTCGAGCCTGTCGAGACCCCGGACGAGGTTTCGACGGGCTCAACCAGCGAGGGCGAGGTGTCGACGGGCTCAACCAGCGAGGGCGAGGTGTCGACGGGCTCGACCAGCGGGGTCGAGGTGTCGACGGGCTCGACCAGCGAGGTCGAGGACGAGCTGGAGCCGTCCCCCGACCCGGACCCGCGCGCGGAGGAGGACGTCGACCCCGCCCCGCAGCCCACCGACACCCACGAGACGCAGGAGGAGGCCCGATGACCGCGGTGCGGCTCGCCCTGTCCGAGCTGCGCCGGCTCGCCGCCGGGCGGCTCCCGAAGCTCGCCGTCCTCGCGATGGCGCTGATCCCGACGCTGTACGCGGGCCTGTACCTGTTCGCCAACCACGACCCGTACGGGCAGCTCGAGCAGGTGCCGGCCGCCGTCGTCGTGCAGGACGAGGGCACCACGACGACCGACGCCGAGACGGGCGAGAAGACGGAGCGACAGTTCGGCCGGGACGTCGCGGACCAGCTGCTCGACGACGGCGGGTTCGGCTGGGTGGAGACCACGCAGGTCGACGCCGAGGCGGGCGTGCGGTCCGGCCGCTACGACGCCGCGCTCGTCATCGGGCCCACGTTCTCCGCCGACCTCGCGTCGGCGGGCGAGTTCGAGCCGGAGCAGGCGAGCCTCACGCTCATCACCAACGACGCGAACAACTACCTCGCGGGCACCATCTCGGACCAGATCGTGGGGAAGGTGCGCGACTCCGTCGCGGAGGAGGTCGGCACGGAGGCCGCGGACACGTTCCTGCGGGGCTTCGCGTCGATCCACACCAACCTCGCGGACGCGGTCGACGGCGCGAAGCAGCTCCTGGACGGCGCGACGACGCTCGACGACGGCCTCGCCGACGCGGACGACGGCGCGCACACCCTCGCCGACGGCGCGGCGCAGGCGGCCGACGGCGCCGCGACCCTGGACGGCAAGGTCGGGACGCTCGCGGACGCCGTGGGGCAGCTCGACGACGGCGCGGGGCAGCTCGCGACCGGCCTCGGGCAGCTGCAGGACAACACCGCGGACCTGCCCGCGCAGGCCAAGAAGCTGTCCGACGGCGCGGCCCAGGTGGCCGACGGCAACGCGCAGGTGGCGCAGTACGGCCAGGAGGCGGCTGACGCCGCCGGGCAGGTGCTGCCGACCCTCGACGCCGCGCGCTCCGACGCCGCGGACGCCCTCGACCAGGGGCGGACGGACCTCGACCAGCAGCTGTCCGACCTGTGTGCCGCGGTCCCGGACGACGGCTCCGAGGGCGCCGACCTCGCGGCGCAGTGCGCGCAGCTGCGGTCGGACGTCCTGGACCGCCTCGACACGACGCGTGAGGACGTCGACGGCGCCCTCGACGCGCAGCGTACGGACGTCAAGGACGCGGTGACGAAGGTCGAGGGCGCGTCCGGGAAGCTCGACGAGCTCGCCGACGGCTCCCGGCAGGTGGCCGACGGCGCCGCCACCCTGTCGGGCGCGACCCCGCAGCTCACCGCGGGGATCGCGTCCGCGGCGGACGGCGCGGACCGGCTCGCGGACGGCACCGGACAGCTCGCCGACGCCACCCCCGCGCTGGTCGACGGCGTGCACCGGCTGGCCGACGGCACCGGGCAGGTGTCCGACGGCGCCGCCGACCTCGCCGCCGGCACGACGAATCTCGCGGACGGCTCCGGGGAGCTGAAGGACGGCGTCGCCGACCTGCGCGACGGGCTCGCGCAGGGCCTCGGGCAGGTGCCCGACCTCGACGACCAGACGCGCGAGGACACGGCGTCGACCATCGGCAACCCGCTGGAGGTGCGCAACGACGCCCTGTCGTCGGCGGGCACGTACGGCGGCGGGCTCGCACCGTTCTTCCTGTCGCTGGCCACGTGGATCGGCGCGTACGTGCTGTTCCTGCTGGTGCGGCCGCTGTCCACCCGGGCGCTCGCCGCGGGCCGGTCGGCGCTCGCGACGGCGCTGGGCGGCTGGGCGACGCCCGCCGCGATCGGCGTGCTGCAGGTGGCGGCGATGTTCGCGGTGACCAAGTTCGCGCTGGACATCCAGCCGTCGTACGGGCTCTTCACCGCGCTGTTCCTGGTGCTGGTCTCCGCCACCTTCGTCGCGGTGCTGCAGGCGCTCAACGTGTGGCTGGGCGCGGCGGGGCAGTTCCTGGGGCTGGTGCTCATGCTGGTGCAGCTGGTCACCGCGGGCGGCACGTTCCCGTGGCAGACCATCCCGCAGCCGCTCAAGGCGATGCACCAGTTCATGCCGATGACGTACGCCGTCGAGGGGCTGCGCCAGCTCCTGTACGGCGGCAACCTCGCGACCGTCACGCGCGACGTCACCGTGCTGCTCGGCGTCCTCGTCGTCGCGCTGGGCCTGACGACGCTGGCCGCCCGCCGCCAGCGCGTGTGGACGGTGACCAAGCTGCAGCCCGAGCTCGTCCTCTGACCCTGCCCACCGAGGTAGTCCACGATTCGCCGAGGTAGTTCGAGGGGCAGGCCGCACGGGTTGCGGCCTGCCCCTCGAACTACCTCGGCGAATCGTGAACTACCTCGGCGGGGAGGTCAGCCCAGGCTGAGCGCGTGCTTGATCGTGTAGAAGACGTCCGTCTGGTCGGTCAGGCCGACGACGTTCGCCGCCTGCGGCCCGTAGCCCGCGATGCGGACCTGGGTGCCGGTGTGCTCCTGCGAGCCGCCCTCCTCGGCGGTGCCGTAGGCGACGGTCATCGGCTGGCCCTCGGTGGTGGTCAGCGTGCGGGTCAGGCCCGGGGTCGTGGAGCCGGCGGAGATGATCTGGCTGGAGTGCCCGTGGTCGGCGGAGACGAGGACGAGCGTGTGGCCGTCCTTCTTCGCGAAGTCGAGGGCGACCTTGACGGCGTCGTCGAACGCGACGGTCTCGCCGATCTGCGCGCAGGGGTTGGCGGCGTGGTCCTGCTTGTCGATGCTGGCGCCCTCGACCTGGAGGAAGAAGCCGTCCTTCTTCCGGCCGGAGCCGGCGTCGAGCAGGTCGATGGCCTTGGTGGTCATCGTGTCGAGCGACGGCACGTCGTCGGTGTGCTCCGGGTTCGTGCCGCAGGTGACGGGGTCCTCGGCGCCGCCCGTGTGGGTCGCGGCGGGGCCGGCCCACTCGGTGGGCAGGTTGCCCGGCGCGAACAGCCCGAGCAGCGGGGCGTCCTGGTCGGCGGACGTCACCTTGGCGAGCTTCGTGGCGTTCGTGACGACGTTGAACCCGCGGTCCTTCGCCTGCCGCAGGAGCGTCTTGCCCCGGTACCCGCCGGCGGTCGCCTTGTCCTGGAAGTACTGCGCGCCGCCGCCGAGGACGACGTCGGGGCGCGTGGCCAGCGCCTGCTCGGTGATCGAGCCGGCGCCACCGTTCTCGAGCGCGTTCTCGGGGCAGTCCGTCATGCGCGTGGGCGAGTAGCAGCCGCGCGCCGTGACGTGCGACATCTGCACGGCCGGGGTGGCGTCCTGGATCTCGGCCGTGGTGACGTTGCCGGTGCGCAGCCCGTCGGCCTTGGCGAGCTCGAGCAGGGACTGCTGCGGGGTGCCCTCGACGTCCACCGAGATCGCCCCGTTGTACGTCTTGGTGCCGGTGGCCCAACCCGATCCCGACGCCGCGGAGTCCGTCACGTAGTCGGGCCTGCCGTTGGCCTTGTCGAGCGCGTAGGTCGTGTACTGGCCGGTCAGGGGCAGGGCGTCGATGCCCGGGAGCTCCCCGGCGGCGCCGTACTGGTAGTTGCGGGCGACGGTGATCTCCGAGTCGCCCATGCCGTCGCCGATGAGCAGGATGACGTTCTGGGCCTTGCCGGACTTGATCTGCTTGCGGACCTGGGCGCTCTGGTCGCCGTCGAGGCGGCGCGCGTCGCCGTGCCCGGTGAGGTCGTGGGTGAGCGCGTAGCTGCTCGCGCCGCCGAGCAGGAGCGTGCCGACGAGCGCGGTGGCGAGGGTGGTGCGGCGTGCGGTCTTGCGCACGGGAGGCCTCCTTGGTGGACGTGCCGTCATGGCGGTGAACACCGCCGGGTGCAGGCAAGCGCGCCCAGGTGGCCGGACGGTGGCCTCCGGCTGTTGTCCAGGGAAACAGTGCGTACCGGCTCGACCGCCGGTGGAGGATGGGGTCCGTGGAGTTCCAGGACGTGGTGCGACGACGGCGGATGGTGCGGCGGTTCACGGACGAGCCCGTGGCGCCCGAGACGGTGGAGCGGCTGGTGCGGAACGCCGTGCGGGCCCCCAGCGCGGGCTTCTCGCAGGGCTGGTCGTTCCTCGTGCTCACGGAGCCGGAGGACCGCGACCGGTTCTGGGCCGCGGCGACCCCGGCGACGTCGGAGCGGGACATGTCCGCCTGGCTCACGGGCATGCGCACCGCGCCGGTGCTCGTCGTCGCGCTGTGCTCGAAGGACGCGTACCTCGGCCGCTACGCCGAGGCGGACAAGGGCTGGACGGACCGCGCCGAGGCGCGCTGGCCCGTGCCGTACTGGCACGTCGACGCGGGGATGGCGTCGCTGCTCATGCTGCAGACGGCGGTCGACGAGGGCCTCGGCGCGTGCTTCTTCGGCATCGGGGCAGGGGAGGTGCCCGTGTTCCGGGAGGCGTTCGGCGTCCCCGACGAGTGGGTTCAGACCGGCGTCGTCGCCGTCGGCCACCCGGCCGACCCTTCGGCAGGCTCAGGGGGGCCTGCGGAGGCGAAGGGCTCGCCGACGCGGCGCCGGCGCAAGCCGCTGGAGGACGTCGTGCACCGCGGGCGGTGGTGAGCGGGGTCCCCGCTCACGGCGTGACGGAGCGCAGTGCCGCCGCGAGCCCGTCCACGGCCTCGCCGACGCGCGCGTCGGCGAGGTTGCCGTACCCGACGACCAGCGCCTCCGCCGGGGCGCCCGCGCCCGGGGCGGCGGTGACGCGGTAGCGCCGCACGTCGGCCACCGCGACGTCGCGCGCGGCGGCCGCGCGCACCACCGCCGCGGCAGGGACGCCGTCGGGCAGGCCGACGACGACGTGCAGCCCGGCGGCGAGCCCGCTCACGGGCAGCCCGGGCAGGGCGGTGGCGAGCGCGTCGAGGAGCGCCGCCCGGCGGGTCCGGAACCGGCCGCGCGCCGCGCGCAGGTGGCGCTCGTAGGCGCCGTCCGTCAGGAACCGGCCGAGCGCGAGCTGGTCGATCGTCGACGGCGCTGGCCCGCCCGCGTGCCGGCCCAGCCGCTCGCGCCAGCGCGGGGGCAGCACCGCCCAGCCCAGCCCGAACGCGGGCGACACCGTCTTGCTGAGCGACCCGAGCAGCGCCACGCGGCCCGGGTCGTGGCCCTGGAGCGCGGCGACCGGGCGGCGGTCGTACCGGAACTCGGCGTCGTAGTCGTCCTCGATCACGAGGCCGTCCACCGCCCGCGCCCACGACACGAGCGCGTCCCGGCGCTCCGGCGCGAGGGCCGCGCCCGTCGGGAACTGGTGCGCGGGCGTCACCAGGGCGTCGCGGGCGCCCGTCCGCACGCCCGCCGCGACCAGCGCGTCGACGATGACGCCGCCCGCGTCCACCGGGACCGGGACGGGCACCAGCCCGGCGTCGCGCGCGACGTCGCGCAGCCGCCCCCAGCTCGGGTCCTCGACCAGCAGCGCGCGGTGGCCCGCGGACCGCAGCGCACGGGCGAGGCGCGCCATGCCGTCGGCGGCGCCGTGCGTCACGACGACGTCGTCGCTGCTCGCACAGGTCGAGCGCGCCCGCGCCAGGTAGTCGACGACGGCGGCGCGGGTCGCCGGGTGGCCGGCGGGGTCGGGGGCGGCGAGGTCGGAGTCCGGGGCGTCGGCGAGCGCGTCGCGCAGCGCCCGGAGCCAGGCCGAGCGCGGCACGTGCCGCAGGTCGGGCACCCCGGGGGCGAGGTCGAGGCGCGCGCGGCCGGCCGGCTCGGCGGTCGCCCCCGACGCCCCGGGCGCGGGACGCTTCGGGACGGCGTGGGCGGCCGCGCCCGCGGCGATGCGCGTCCCGGAGCCCACCCGCGCCTCGCAGAACCCCTCCGCGACGAGCTGCGCGTAGACCTCCGTCACGACCCACCGGGACACCCCGAGGGTGTCGGCCAGGGCCCGGCTCGGGGGCAGCGCCGCCCCCGCGGGGACGCGGCCGCCGTGCACGGCGTCGCGCACGGCGCGCTCGAGCCGCGCGACCAACGGTGCGTCGTCGTCGCCGAGGTCGAGGACCGTGTCCCACGCCAGGCGCGGATTGGTCTGGGGGATCGCCATGGAATTGGACGGTACACCCGGACCGATCGGCTCCTAGGTTCGGAGGTGCCCGCCGGCGGGACCACCGCCGGCACGCAGACGACAGGAGCACCCATGCGTTACCGCACGATCGGCGACGGCACCACGTCCTTCGAGGTCAGCAGCCTGTGCCTCGGCACCACGTGGTTCGGCACCCGGACCGACGAGGCGACGGCCCGCGCGGTCCTCGACCGCTTCGTCGAGGCCGGCGGCACGTTCCTCGACACCGCCAACAACTACAACGGCTGGGGCGGCGGGCACGGCCGCGACAGCGAGGACGTCATCGGACGCTGGCTCGCGGACCGCGGCAACCGCGACGAGCTGCGCATCGCCACCAAGGTGGGCGCGGCCAAGAAGGACCCGGACCTGCCGCTCCAGCAGGTGCCGCCGACGAACTACCAGGGCCTCGGCGCGGAGACCGTCGCCTGGGAGGCGCGCGAGAGCCTGCGCCACCTCGGCATCGACCACATCGACGCCTACTACGGGCACGTCGACGACTACGACACCCCCCTCGCCGAGACCGTCGGCGCGTTCGGCAAGCTCCAGGCGGAGGGGCTGGTCGGGATCGGCGGCATCTCGAACGTCGCGCTGCACCGCGTGGTCGAGGCGCGCGAGGAGGCCCGCCGGCAGGGCGTGGCGCCGTACGGCCTGGTGCAGCAGCAGCTCACCTACCCGTACCCGCGGCCCGACGTCGGCCGCCACAACTGGGCGTCGTACGAGCTGCTGGACTACGCGGGCGCGTCCGCGGCGACCCAGCATCCGCTCGCCGTCGTCGCCTACTCGCCGCTCATGCAGGGGGCGCTGGTGCGCGACGACAAGCCCCTGTGGGACGGGTTCGACCACCCGACGACGCACGAGCGCCTGCGCGTGCTGCGGGAGGTCGCGGCCGAGATCGGCGCCACCCCGAACCAGGTGGTGCTGGCTTGGCTGCTGGGCGGCGACGTGCCGGTCGTCCCCGTCATCGGGGCGAGCAGCGTCGCGCAGCTCGACGAGCTGCTCGGCGCGGCCGAGCTCGACCTCGACGAGGACGTCCGCGCCCGCCTCGACGCGGTGTGAGGGCTACTCCAGCCACTCCGTGACGAACCGGTCGTTCGCGTGCACGTGCAGCGCCTCGTACACCTCCGGCCCGATCACGGAGAACGTGTGGGGCGTGCCGGCGGGGGCGACGAGGATCTGGCCGCCCACGGCGACCACCTCGTCGTCGCCCACCCGGAACAGCGCGCGTCCCGACCACACGATGAAGGTCTCCGGGTAGGGGTGGCGGTGCAGGCGGGGGCCGGCGCCGTCCCGGTCGATCCGCTCGAACATCACCGACACGCCTGCGCCGTGCAGGTATCCCTCGAAGTCGGCGTCCGGGAGGGTGGACTGCTCGATCAGCTGGATGCTCATGGCCGGGTGGACCGGGCGCGGGCGCGGAACTCAGCGGTGCCCGCGCCCCGCCCGGGCCGGTCCCGGGGTCAGGGGAGGGGGAGGTCGACGCCGTCGCGCAGACGGTCGCGGACGTCGCGCGGCAGCTCGCCCCAGTCGTCCACGGTGTCGAGGTCGACGGCGGTCCCCGGGCGCCGCACGACGACGGGCCGCAGGCCCGCCCGCTCCGCCTCGGCGACGTGCGCGGCCCGCGAGCCCGGGCCGAAGCGGAAGCGGAACGGCGCGGCGGCGGGCAGCAGGAGCAGGTTGGTCCCCGCGTCGTGCCGGTCGGTCGCGACGACGACGGGCGCCCGGTCGTCCGCCGCCTGTTCGTCCGTCGCCGGGCCGTCCGTCGCGCCGGCACCCGTGACGAGCAGCGCCGCGACGTCGTCGGGCGCGAGCAGCGGCAGGTCCGCGTGGGCGACCAGCAGGCGGTCCGCCTCGCGCGCGACGGCGTGCTCCCGCCCGACGTCGAGCGCCGCGTTCAGCCCGGGCCGGTCCGGCGGCTGCGGGATCGTCTCGAGGCGCCCGCCGTGCTCGAGCCCCGCGAGGGTCTCGGTCGCGAACGGCACGTCGGCCGTGACCACCAGGACGCGGCCGACGCCGTCCGACGCGAGCAGGGTGGCCACCACGTGGCGCGCCAGGGCCGCGACGAGCCGCCGCCGCTCCGCGGGCTCGAGCGCGGACGCCAGCCGCGACTTGCCCGAGACGCCGTCGCGCAGCGGCACCAGCGCCACGGTGCCGCGCGCGGTGGGTGCGCTCATCCGAGGGCGAGCAGGTC
Organism: Promicromonospora sp. Marseille-Q5078; assembly: GCF_050315395.1. Lineage (NCBI taxonomy): Bacteria > Bacillati > Actinomycetota > Actinomycetes > Micrococcales > Promicromonosporaceae > Promicromonospora > Promicromonospora sp. Marseille-Q5078. Next base: position 3,826,199 of record NZ_JBNPQG010000001.1, on the reverse strand, counting down.
GCGGGCCAGGCGCTCGCGGCCGGGGGCGCCGCCCATGATCGTGTCCGTGACGAGCACCTCGACGCCGAGGTCGCGGATCGGGCCCGCGAGGCCGGCGTCGGCGTCGTCGACCACCATGACGTCGACCAGGTCGGCGTAGAGGCGGGCGACGCCCAGCGCGGACACCTCGTGCCCCAGCGTCTCGAGGATCTGCGCGGCGGGCCCCTTGATCGCCTGGCCGCCGACGATCGGGCTCACCGCCACGCGTCGCGCGCCCGACGCGAGCACGGCGTCGCGCACCCCGGGCACCGCCAGCACGGGCTCCACCGAGAGGAACGGGTTGGAGGGCGCGACGACGAGCAGGTCGGCGCCCGCGACGGCGTCGAGCACGCCGGGCGCGGGCCGTGCGGCATCCGCGCCGTCGAGCTCGATGCCGAGCACCGCGTCCGCGTGCTGCCGGTGCACGAAGTACTCCTGGAACGCGACGCGGCCGGACGGGGTGTCGACGAGCGTGCGCAGCCGGTCGTCGGTCACCGGCAGGAGCCGGGCGCGCACGCCCAGCGACGCCGCGAGCCGCGCCGTCACGGAGCTGAGCGGCTGCCCGTCGCGCAGCGCAGCGGTCCGCACGACGTGCGTCGCGAGGTCCCGGTCGCCCAGCGTGAACCATGTGTCCTCGCCGAGGCGGGCGAGCTGGTCGAGGGTCGTGTACGTCTCGTCGGTCAGCCCCCACCCGCGGGTCTCGTCGTTCAGGCCGGCGAGCGTGTACATGACGGTGTCGAGGTCGGGGGAGACCAGCAGCCCGTGCCGCTCGGTGTCGTCGCCGACGTTGACGACGACGGTGAGGCCGCCGTCCGCGGTCGGGGTGCCGTCGTCGGGCAGGGCGAGGGCGAGGCCGTGCGCCAGGCGGGCGCCGCCGACCCCGCCGGCGAGAAGGGTGACGCGTGTGCTCACCCGACGAGCCTACGGCGGTCGAGCGGGTGGGAACCCGGGTTTCGACCAGCTCGGTCAGCGGAGAGGATGGGGGGCATGGCCGTCTTCGCTTTCTCCGTCGCCCCGCTCGGCGCGGGCGAGTCCGTGGCGGACTCCGTCGCCGCCGCCATCCGCATCGTCCGCGAGTCGGGGCTCCCGACGCGCACCACCGCGATGTTCACCGAGATCGAGGGGGACTGGGACGAGGTGATGCCGGTGATCCAGCGCGCCACGGAGGCCGTGGGCGCGGGCGGTCACCGCGTCTCCCTCGTGCTCAAGGCGGACATCCGCCCCGGCTACACCGGGCAGCTCGACGCCAAGGTCGCGCGGGTCGAGGAGCGGCTCGCCGACGACGGTGGCGCGGGACACGCGTAGCGCTCGCGGTATACCGGAACGCGGGGCGATAGCGTCCTCGCCTGGGAGGACACTGTGTTGCGGGCCACGTCTCGGGGGGTCGTAGGCTGTGCCCGGGATCCGGCCGCCCGGGCCGTGGTCCGAACCAGGAGTGGTGTGCATGCCCCTGTTCGAGGTCGACGCTCAGCGGCCCCTCCTCGTCCAGCCCGACCGGTCGCCCGCGGCAATCGCGCAGGGCGTCGGGACCACCGCCCACCAGGTGGTGGACAGTCACATCGACGGTCTGCTCGGTGAGCAGATCTTCCCGGTCAGTCCCGGCGCAGGCCCGGACGAGCCGCATCTGCTCGCCCTCGACGCCACCGGGTCGCCGGTCGTCGTGGAGCTCGTGGCCGACCTCGACCGTGCCGCCCTCACCCGCGCCCTGGACCACGCCGGTGCCGCCGGCCGGCTGACCCGCGGCGCGCTCGCCGACCGGTACCACGGCGGCCCGTCGGCCTTCCACCGCGACGTCGCCGCGTTCTACGACAGCGTGCCGATCACGCGCTCGCAGCCGGGGCGCAGCAGCGCGCGGCTCATCATCATCTGCCAGGAGGCGAGCGAGGAGATCCTCAACGCCGTCGACTTCCTGCGCCAGCCCACCATGCCCGTCGAGGTGCTCAAGATGGGCGTGGTGCACAGCGCGGACGGGCGCCGCTTCGTCGACGTGTCGCCCCTGGTGATCCACCCCGCGTCGGCGCCCACGGCCCCGAGCCTGTCGGCACCCGCGAGCGACACGGCGCCCGCCCTGGGCACCCCGGCGACGGACGACGTCGCGCCGCGCGCCGCCGAGCCGCCCGCCGCGGTCGACCCCGACACCTTCGCGGAGGGTGTCGCGGTCGGGCTCGCGCTCAACGGCAAGATGCCCGCGGCCGCGCAGCCGCCCCGCGAGCGCGCGGGGAGCGTCGCGCCGCCGACGCGCACCCGCCGCCGCGCCGCCCGTCCCCGGTCGGACGACGCGGGCCCGTCCGCCGACGGCCTCCCGAGCGAGTCCCTCCCGGTGCCCGTCCCCGCGCCGGTCCCCGCGCCGCCGGAGCGCCCCGGCCGCCTCGACCGTGAGGCCGACCTCGACACGACGCACGAGCGGCTGCCGCGCGCGCTCGCCGGCGGCCGGTCGGGGGCGGAGCCCGTCCCCGCGCCTCCCTCGCCCCCGCGCCGGCGTTCGCGCGCCGACCGCTTCTCCTCGCGCCCGGAGCTCGACGACGCGGGCGCGCCGCCCGCCACCGGCCGGAGGGACCTGGGCCAGGCCTTCGCCGAGGTAGCCGCCCCGGCGTTCGACCTGCCGGTGCCCGAGCCGCGGTGGTCCGGCGTCGAGGACGACCTGCCGCGTCTGCAGGTGCCGCCGCTCGAGCCGCCGCGGCTCAGCACGCCCCCCGCGGACCCGCTCGACGACCGCTGGTCGGCGCCGCCGCAGGCCCGGGGCTACGACCCCCTGACGTCACCGGTCCCGCCGGAGCCCTGGGCGGCACCGCCGGCCCCTGCGGCGCCGCAGCCCTGGGCGCCGTCCGAGCCGCCCGCGCAGTCCGCGCCGTGGGCGTCGCCGGTCGCCGGCGACGACGAGGTGGACCAGGACCTGGTCGCGCTGGCGAGCACGCTGGTCCACCCGACGTCGATCGTGTGGTCGCGCCCCCGGCGCCGCCAGTACTTCGAGGCGGTGCTGCACCAGGACGGCGCCATCGAGCTGGCCGACGGCTCCCGGTACTGGCACCCCGACCACGCGGCGTCCGCCGCCTCGGGGTCGCCCACGGCGGACGGGTGGAGCGTGTGGCGCCTCGGCGCCGGCGGCCCGACGCTGATGGACGCGTACCGGCACCGCTTCGCCTGAGCCGCTCCGTCGGCCGGGCCTGCGACGCGACCGGACGGGTCTCGACAGGCTCGACCGGCGGCGGGTTCGACCGGCGGCGGGTTCGACCGGCGGCGGGTTCGACCGGCGGCAGGCGCGACCGGCGAACGGTCAGGGCACGACGACGATCTTGCCGGTCTGCTCGCCCGCCGCGAGGCGCGCCAGGCCGTCGTGCACGGTCGCGAGCGGTACCTCGGAGTCGATCACCGGCCGCACGCCGGTGCGGGCGCAGAACCGCACGAGGGCCGCGAGGTCGTCGCGCGAGCCCATCGTCACGCCCTGCACCCGGATCTCGTTGAAGAACACCCGCGTCAGCTCGGCGGGCGGGGCGTCTCCCGACGTCGCCCCGCACACGACGATCGTGCCGCCCGGTCGCACGGACCGGACCGAGTGCGCCCAGGTGGCCTGGCCGACCGACTCGATCACCGCGTCCACGCGGCCCGGCACCCGCGCGCCCGTCTCGACGGCGTGCGTCGCGCCCAGCGCCAGGGCCCGCTCGCGGCGCTCGGCGGAGCGCGAGGTCGCCGTCACCTCCAGGCCGGCGGCCGCGCCCAGCACGATGGCGGCGGTGGCGACGCCGCCGCCCGCGCCCTGCACGAGCACGCGGTCGCCGGGGGCGAGGCCGCCCGCGCCGAACAGCATCCGGTAGGCGGTGAGCCAGGCCGTCGGGAGGCACGCCGCCTCCTCGAACGACAGGTCGTCCGGGAGCGGCACGAGGTTGTGGGTCGGCACCGCGACCCGCTCCGCGAGCGTGCCCGGGTACTGCTCCGACAGCAGCGTGCGCCGCTCCTCGGGCCCGACGCCGTGGCCGTCGGCGCCGATCACCCCGTGCAGGAGCACCCGCGTGCCGTCGGCGGCGACCCCGGCGGCGTCCGTGCCGAGGATCATCGGCAGCTGCTCGGCCCGCAGCCCCACCCCGCGCAGCGACCACAGGTCGTGGTGGTTGAGGGTGGCGGCGCGCACGTCGACCGTGGTCCAGTGCTCCCGCGCCTCGGGTTCCGGCCGGTCGCCCACCTCCAGGCCGTCGAGCGGGGAGTCGGGCGAGAAGCGGGCGACAGTGGCGGCGAGCATGTGCCCCAACCTACTGTCCGGCGGACGGTGGCTCCCACTAGGTTGTCCGTCATGTCGAACGGTGGGGTCGAGGAGGAGCTGGCGGCCGCGCGCGCCGCGGTCGTCGAGCACGCGCAGCAGTCCGCGCGCCGCGGGCGCGCCGCGCAGGAGCTGGCCGCGGCGGAGGAGACGCTGGCTGCCGCGCGGTCGTCGCTCGAGGACGAGACGGCGGACGTGGCCCGGCTGGAGTCGCTGAGCCTCGCCCGCGTCTGGGCGGGGCTGCGCGGCGACCGTGCGCAGCGCCTCGACGCCGAGCGGGCCGAGCAGCAGGCGGCCGAGTACGTCGCGGCGGCCGCGCAGGCGCGCCGGGACGCGGCTGCGCGCGAGCTGAGCGCCGTGGACGCGCAGCTGGCCGCGCTCGGGGACGTGCAGGCCCGGTGGGGCGCCGCCCTCGCGGCCAAGGAGGCGTGGGTCCACGGCGGCGGCGGCCCGGCCGCCGCGGAGCTGGCAGCCGTGGCCGAGCAGGTCGGGGCGTGGCGTGCCCGGCAGGTCGAGGTCGCCGAGGCGCAGACCGCAGCCGAGCACGCGGCGGGCGCCCTCGGGGCGGCGGCCGGCGAGCTGCGTGGCGCCGACGGCTGGTCCACCTACGACACGTTCTTCGACGGCGGCATGCTCGCGAGCATGGCCAAGCACGACCGGCTCGACAAGGCGGCCGCACGGCTCCGCGAGGCCGACGCCGCGTTGCGGCACCTCACCGTGGAGCTGGGCGACCTCGGGGAGCAGGGGGTCGGCGGCGTCGGCGTCGACGGCTTCACCCGGACCCTCGACGTCTGGTTCGACAACGTCTTCACCGACTGGTCCGTCCGCAACCGGATCGCCGAGGCGCGCGACCGCGTCGACGCCGCCGGTCGCGCCGTGGACGCGGTCCGGCGGCGCCTCGCGGAGCGGTCCGCGACCGTCGACGCCGAGCTCGCGGCGCTCGCCGCCCGCCGGGAGAGCCTGCTGGTCGGCTGACGGCCGGGTCGGCCGACCGGCGGGGCGGCCCGTCAGGGGGCGTCGACGTCGAACATCCAGGTGACGCCGTACCGGTCGGTGACCTGACCGTAGAAGTCGCCCCAGGGCGCCTTGTCGAAGGGCAGGGCGTCCGTGCCGCCCTCGGCGAGCTTCGCGTACGCGCCGGCGATGTAGTCGTAGTCCTGCGCGCCGCCGGTCAGCGCCACGGTGACGCCGCTCGTGGGGGCCACGTACGGCATCATCGAGCCGGAGTCGGCGGCCATCAGGGTGAGGCCGCTCGGCGTCTCGAGCTGGCCGTGCATGACCAGGTCCTTGTCGGCGTCGTCGATCGGCATGCCGGCGTCCGCGGGCATGCTGCCGAACGTGCTGATGTCGAGCTCGCCGCCGAGCACCGACCGGTAGAACTCGAGGGCCTCCGCGGCCTTGTCCTTGAAGCTGAGGTAGGGGTTGAGCCGCACCATGGGTCGCCTCCAGCAGCGCTGCGGGGAGTGAGCCGGCCGCGCGGTCCGGCGGCCGGTGACCACGCTAGGCGCGGCCGCCGACACCCGCACCGGTGTCGCGCCTCGCGGGCGCGGAATCACCCGGTCGGCACGCCCCCGGTGCGGCGGTGGCCGCCCGTGCTCACGACCCGGGCTCGCCGTCCTCGACGCTCGCCCCCGTGAGGAAGTCCGCGACGATGGGGCCGAGCTGGTCGAACTCGATGAGGAAGCCGTCGTGGCCGAAGTCGGACGTGACGATGCGCAGCGGCTCGGCGCCCGGCACCCACGCGGCGATGCGGCTCGCCTGCTCCGGGGGGAACAGCCGGTCGGAGTCCACCGCCACGACCAGCGCCCGGGCCGTGATCTGCGACAGCGCCGACTCGACGCCCCCGCGGTCGCGCCCGAGGTCGTGGCTCACCATCGACTCGGTGAGCACCAGGTAGGAGTTGGCGTCGAACCGTCGCGCGAGCTTGTCCCCGTGGTGGTCGAGGTACGACTGCACGGCGTACCGGCCGTCCGTCAGGGGGTCCTCGCCGCCCTGCGGCAGCCGCCCGAACCGCACGTCCAGCTCGGCCGCCGTGCGATAGGTGGTGTGCGCGATCTGGCGGGCGATCGCGAGCCCGGCGTCCGGGCCCTCGCCGTCCGCGGCGTCGTAGTAGTCGCCGCCCCGCCAGCGCGGGTCGGCGCGGATGGCGCCGAGCTGCGGGTGGGCCCAGGCGATCTGGTCGCCGGAGGTCTGCGCCGTCGTCGCGATGGCGGCGATGCGCTCGACCTCGATGCCGGCGTCGGGCCCGAGCAGCGCCCACTCCAGTACGCGCAGCCCGCCCATGGACGCCCCGACCACCAGCGACCAGCGGTCGATGCCGAGCTGGTGGGCCAGCTCGATCTCGGCGGTCACCTGGTCGCGCGTCGAGACGCGGGGGAAGCGCCCGCCCCACGGCCGCCCGTCGGGGGCGGCGGACGCGGGCCCCGTGGTGCCCTGACAGCCGCCCAGCACGTTGGGCGCGACGACGTAGTACCGGTCGGTGTCGATGGGCGCGCCCGGGCCGATCATGTCCGACCACCAGCCCGCGGTCGGCTGGCCGGGCGCCGCCGGGCCGGCGACGTGCGCGTCGCCGGTGAGGGCGTGCAGCACGAGCACGGCGTTGGAGCCGTCGGGGGCGAGCTCGCCCCAGGTCTCGTAGGCGACCCGGACGTCGGGCAGGACACCGCCGGCCTCGAGCTCGACGGCGCCCACGTCGACGAACCGGCGCGCGGCGGCGGGGTCGCCCTCGCGCCACGCGCCGGTGGCGGGCACGGGCGGCTTCTCCCGGGCGCGCGACACGGGGGTCGGGCGCACGGTCGGCCCGGCCGCGTGGCGGCCGCCCACCGACCGCACCGTGGGGGCGACGCGCACGCCGCCCCCGCGGCGCACCGGCAGGCGGCCGGGCGTGATGCCGTTCACGCGGCCGCCTCGCCGGTGGTGCCGGAGGTCGTGCCGGACAGCACGTCCGCCGCGGCGGCGAAGCCCAGCTCGAGGTCGGTGAGGATGTCCTGCACCCCCTCGAGCCCGACGGCGAGCCGCACCAGGGCCGGCGTCACGCCCGACTGCGCCTGCTGCTCCGGCGTGAGCTGCGAGTGGGTGGTCGACGCGGGGTGGATGACGAGCGAGCGGACGTCGCCGATGTTCGCCACGTGCGAGTGCAGCTGCAGGGCGGAGACGAAGGCGCGGCCGGCGGCCTGCGCCCGCTCCGGGTCCGCGACGTCGAGCTCGAACGCCACGACGGCGCCGGCGCCCTTCGGCGCGTACCGCTGCGCGTTCGCGTGCCACGGCGACGACGGCAGGCCGGCGTAGTGCACCGCGCGCACGTCGTCGCGCTCCTCGAGCCACTCGGCGACGCGCTGCGCGTTCGCCACGTGCCGCTCCACGCGCAGCGACAGCGTCTCGAGGCCCTGCGCCAGCAGGAAGGCGTTGAACGGCGCGACGGCGGGGCCGAGGTCGCGCAGCAGCTGCACGCGCGCCTTGAGCACGAAGGCGAGGTTGGCGCCGAGGGCCGAGCCGACGCCGAGGTCGCGGGCGTAGACGAGGCCGTGGTAGCTCGCGTCCGGCTCGTTGAACCCGGGGAAGCGCTCGGGGTCCGCCGCGTAGTCGAAGGTGCCGCCGTCCACGATGACGCCGCCGATGGCGGCGCCGTGCCCGCCGAGGTACTTCGTGGCGGAGTGCACCACGACGTCCGCGCCGTGCTCGATCGGGCGCACGAGGTAGGGCGTCGCGATCGTGCTGTCCACGATGAGGGGCACCCCGACCTCGTGCGCGACGGACGCGACGCCGGCGATGTCCAGCACGTCCGCGCGGGGGTTGGGGATGGTCTCGCCGAAGAACGCCTTCGTGTTCGGGCGGGCGGCCGCGCGCCAGGAGTCGAGGTCGTGCGGGTCGTCCACGAACGTGGTCTCGATGCCCAGCTTCGGCAGGGTGTGGTGCAGCAGGTTGTAGGTGCCGCCGTAGAGGCTGGGGCTGGCCACGAGGTGGTCGCCCGCCTGCGCGACGTTGAGGATCGCCAGCGTCTCGGCGGCCTGCCCGGACGCGACGAGCAGCGCGCCGACGCCGCCCTCGAGGTCGGCGATGCGCGCCTCGACGGCCTCCTGGGTGGGGTTGCCGATGCGCGTGTAGATGGGGCCGAGGTCGGCGAGCGCGAACCGGTCGGCGGCGACGTCGGCGCTGGGGAACTCGAACGACGTGGTCTGGTAGATCGGCAGGGCGCGCGCGCCGGTGGTCGGGTCCGGCGTCTGGCCGGCGTGGATCTGGCGGGTCTCGAAGGTCCAGCTCGGGGTGGTCATGACATGCTCCTGGGGCTCGATGCCCGCTCGGTGGCGGGCGCGTTCGGCGGTGATCGGGCCGCGGTGGCTCTCAGGGCGCCTGCGCGTCTGAGGCGGGCCGCGGCGGTCGGCTGCGCACGCGGAGCGGATGGCTGGGTCGACGAGCGGCCGCAGGCAGGCGAACGTGCGCGGTGGTCAGCGGCACATTCGACGGGTCATGCGCACGACGGTAGACCCGTCGCGGGCCCCGCGACAGCGCTGTCTCGTCATCTGGGACCAGAATATGGACGGCGTGTCGGCTTGCTCTGCGCGCCGGGGCCGCACTCTCGGGTGGCGCTGCCCGGCGGAAGGGGTGAGCCTGGGCGAGGTTGCCCGGAGAGAGCGTCTGCCCAGGGGAGGAGCAGATCATGGCTCGCACCCGTCGTGCCCCCAGGGGCGTGGCGCTGGCCGTCGTCGCGCTGCTGGCCGGCGCACCCGCGGTCGCCGGCGGCGTCGCGTGGGCGGACCCGCCGTCCGACGACGACCTCGCGGCCGCGCACGCCGCGGTCGACGCCGCCCGCCTCGACGTCGCCGGCGCGGAGCAGCGGCTGGACGCGATCCGCGCGGAGCTCGCACGCGCCGAGGCCGCCGTGCAGACCGCCGCCGAGGACTACGCCGAGGCGCGCGAGGCGCTCGCCACGGCGACGCAGGAGACCGCGGAGGCGCGCCGGCGCGCCGACCGTGCCCAGGCGGCCGAGAACCGCGCCCGGTCGTCGCTGGCCGAGGCGTACCGCACCACGGCCCGGGCGAGCGAGGGGGCGCTCGGGCCGCTCGACGTCGTGACCGGCGCGCGCGACGTCGGCGAGGTCGTGTCCTCCGACGCGGCGCAGCGCGCCGTCGACCGCAAGGTCGCCGGCGCCCTCGCCGCCCAGGCGGACCTGCGTGCCAGCGCGCGCAACGCCGACGCCCGCTGGGACGCCGCCCGCGCCGCGCAGCAGGAGGCCAGCGAGGCCGCGGAGGGCGCCTTCGCGACCGCGCGGCGCACCGCCGACGACCTGAGCGCCCGCACCGCCGCGGCGGAGCAGGAGCGCGACCGCCTGTTCTCGCGTCTCGCCGACCTGCGCAGCACGAGCGTCGAGCTCGAGCGGCAGCGCGACGCGGACCGCCAGCGGCAGGCCGCCGCGGCCCGCGAGGCCGCCGCGAAGGCGCGGGCCGAGGCGGCGTCGGCAGCCGTGCCCGCCGCCGACGCGACCGACGCCCCACCCGCCACCGCGCCGCGTGCGGACCCCGCTGCCGCCGAGGAGACGGCCGACGACAAGGCGTCGGACGCCGGACCCGCCGCCACGAGCGACGCGGCGCCGGACCCGCAGCCGACCCGCACGCACGACCCGGCTCCGGACCCCGCGCCGCGGCCGGACCCGAAGCCCGACCCGAAGCCGAAGCCGCCTCCGGTCAGCGGCGTCGGGCAGGGCGGCGCGGCCCAGGGACGCGAGGCGCTGGCGTGGGCGCGCTCGAAGATCGGGATCGCGTACCAGTGGGGCGGTACGGGCAACCCGGGCTACGACTGCTCGGGGCTCACCGCGGGCGCCTGGGACGCCGCGGGCGTGTGGATCACGCGCACGTCCCGGTCGCAGTACCTCACGGTCGGCAAGGTCTCCTACGACCGGATGCGGCCGGGCGACCTCATCTTCTACGCCAACGACACGTCCGACCCGTCGACCATCCGGCACGTCGCGATCTACGCCGGCGGCGGGATGATGGTCGAGGCCCCGCGGCCGGGGCTGTCCGTCCGCGAGACGCCGGTCCGCTGGGACGAGGTCATGCCGTACGCCGGCCGCCCCTGACCCGGACGCTGCGGGTACGAAAAAGGCTGGAACTCCTCCGGGAGTTCCAGCCTTTTTCGTACCCACAACAGCTCAGGGGCGCAGGAGCACCTTCGTCGCCCGGCGCTCGTCCATCGCGGCGTACGCCTCGGCGGTGTCGGCCAGCGGCAGCTCGAGGTCGAAGACCTTGCCCGGCACGATGGCGCCGGACAGGACGTCGGGCAGCAGCGTCTCCATGTAGCGGCGGGCGGACGCCATGCCGCCGCCGATGGTGATGTTGCGGTCGAACAGGCGCCGCACGCTCAGGTCGGGTCCGTGCGGCACCCCGACGAACCCGACGCGCCCGCCGCCGCGCACCACGCTCAGGGCGGTGTCCATCGACTGCTCGGTGCCGACGCACTCCAGCGCGGCGTCGGCGAGGTTCCCGCCGAGCAGGTCGCGCACGGCCGCGAGTCCCTCCTCGCCGCGCTCGGCGACGACGTCCGTGGCGCCGAACTCGCGCGCCAGGGCCGCGCGGTCGTCGTGCCGGCTCATCGCGATCACGCGCTCGGCGCCGAGCAGGCGGGCGCCGATCACGCCGGACAGCCCGACGGCGCCGTCGCCGACCACGGCGACGGTGTCGCCCGCGGACACGCCGGCGGCGAACGCCGCGTGATACCCCGTGGACATCACGTCGGCGAGGGTGAGCAGGTGCGGGACGAGTCCGGCGGCCTCGATCTCGGCCTCCGTGCGGCCCACCGGGAACAGCGAGTGCTGCGCGAGCGGGATGCGCACGCGCTCGCCCTGCGCGCCGTCGACGGGATGGCCGTCGCGGTCGGTGGAGCCGAAGCCGGTCACGAGGTCGCAGGCGGCCGGGTAGCCCGCGCGGCAGGACTGGCAGACGCCGCAGCTCATGGTGAACGGGAGGACGACGAAGTCGCCCACCCGGGCGGACGTGACTTCGGAGCCCAGCTCCTCGACCACGCCCACCAGCTCGTGCCCGATCGGGCGCGGCTTCTTCACCGCGGAGACGCCGCGGTAGGGCCAGAGGTCGGAGCCGCACACGCAGGCGGCGACGACGCGGACCACCGCGTCGCCGGGGGTGAGGATCCGGGGGTCCGGACGCTCCTCGACGCGGACGTCGCGGGGTCCGTGGATGACGGCTGCACGCATGCGCCCACCGTAGACCGGGTCGTGACCCGACCTGATCGTGAGAGGCGGAGGCTCAGTGGCCGTCGTAGTAGCCGGTGTCCTTGGCGCGCTGGAAGGAGCGCTCGATCTCGGCCTGGGCGTCCTCGCGGCCGACCCAGTGGGCGCCCTCGACGGACTTGCCGGGCTCCAGGTCCTTGTAGACCTCGAAGAAGTGCTGGATCTCCAGGCGGTGGAAGTCGGAGACGTCGTCGATGTCCTGGCGCCACGCGGCCCGCTGGTCGCCGGTGGGGACGCACAGCACCTTGTCGTCGCCGCCGGCCTCGTCGCGCATGCGGAACATGCCGAGGGCGCGGCAGCGGATCAGGCAGCCGGGGAACGTCGGCTCCTCGAGCAGCACGAGTGCGTCCAGGGGGTCGCCGTCCTCGCCGAGGGTGCCCTCGATGAAACCGTAGTCGTCCGGGTAGCGGGTCGAGGTGAAGAGCATGCGGTCCAGGCGGATGCGACCGGTCTCGTGGTCGACCTCGTACTTGTTGCGCTGGCCCTTCGGGATCTCGATCGTGACGTCGAACTCCACTGTTCCTCCATGCTCGGTGCGGGCATGCTCGGTGCGGACGCCCTGTCAAAGTGTGCCATGCACGGGCGCGCCCGCCCGGTGCGCGGTGGCGCCGCAGACCAGCGTACGGACGTGGGAAGATACGCACGGAGCGCGCCACCGGAACCGGGCTGTGACGATGCTCACGGACTCAGGAGGGCGACATGGGGTGGCGGTCCAGCGTCGGCGCCACCGTCACGACCGTGGTCGTGCTCTTCGGCGGGTATCTCGTGGCGGACGCCTACGACGTCGTCCCCGGCATGCTCACCACCGCCCCGCCGCCGTCGGCAAGCTCGTGAACGGGCTGGCGAAGGACGACCGCCTCGGCAAGCGGGTCGGCGTGTTCGTCGCCGACGCCGCCACGGGGGAGGTGCTCGCCTCGAACGCCCCCGACCGGGCGATGGTGCCGGCCTCCACGCAGAAGCTGCTCACGGCCGTCGCGGCGCTCGCGGGGCCGGGCGGTGACACGACGCTCCCCACCACCGTCGTGCTCGACGGCGACGCCCACCTCGTGCTGGTGGGCGGCGGCGACATGATGCTGGCCGCCGGCGCCGGCGACCCCGACGAGGTGAACGGGCGCGCGGGCCTGGGCGACCTCGCGGACCAGGTGGCCGGGCAGGTGAAGGTCACGGGCCGGGACACCGTGACGCTCAGCGTGGACGACACGCTCTTCTCGGGGCCGGCCGTGCCGGCCAAGATCCCCGCGGAGGACGTGGCCGGCGGCTACACCGCCCCGGTCGCCCCGCTCGCCGTCGACGTCGCGCGGACCACCGACGAGGAGTACGCGCCCCGCGAGAAGGACCCGGCGATGGCGGCCGCCGAGACCTTCGCGCGGGCCCTCGAGAAGCGCGGCGTCACCGTGCAGGGCGACGTGTCCCGCGCCGCGGCGCCGTCGTCCGCGCGCGAGATCGCCCGCGTCGAGTCGGCGCCGCTGCGCGACGTCGTCGGCGACCTGCTGCGCCGGTCCGACAACACGATCACGGAGGTCGTGGGCCGGATCGTGGCGATCGACGCCGGCCTGCCGGGTACGGGGGAGGACGCGATCCGGGCCGTGACCGCGAGCGTCGAGGACCTCGGCGTCGACCTGGAGGGCGCCCGGCTCATGGACCTCTCCGGGCTCGCCCGCGGGTCGCGCGTGACGCCCCGGCAGCTCGCCGACACGCTGGTGCTCGCCGCCGACCCCGACCACCCGGAGCTGCGCGACGTCGCCGACGGCCTCGCCGTGGCCGGGCTGAGCGGCACCCTGCACGACCGCTACCCGCAGGGGAACCCCGGCCGCGGCTACGTCTCCGGCAAGACGGGCAGCCTGCCGAAGGTCACCGGCCTGGCGGGCACCGTCGTGACCACGGACGACCGGATGCTCGTGTTCGTCACCCTGGCGGACAAGGTGCCCGACGGCGGCTCGTACGGCGCGCGGGTGATCTTCGACAACTTCGCGGGCGACCTCGCGGACTGCGGGTGCCGCCCCGCTGGTTGAGCCTGTCGAAACCCAGTGCGCGGCCCCGACAGGCTCGACCGACGACGGTCTCGCGGACTGCGGGTGCCGCCCCGCTGGTTGAGCCTGTCGAAACCCAGTGCGCGGCCCCGACAGGCTCGTCCGACGACGGTCGTGGTTACCGTGGTCCCGTGACCACGCCAGCGCCTGCCACCGAGTCCCTGCTGGACTGGCCCGCGGCGGCACAGTTCGCGGCGCGACTCGCCCGTCCGGGCGCGACGGCGCCCCGCGACGAGCTCGAGGCGCTCGTGGCCGGGCTGCGGGCGGCTGCGGGGGACTCCGTCGGGCACGTCCTGGAGGTCACCCGCATGCTGCCGGCCGGCCCGCGCGACGCGGACGGCGGCCTGGGCGACGTGCACGTCGTGGACCGGGCGGGCTGGACACGGGCCAACGCGCAGTCGATGCGCGCGATGACGGACCCGGTGATGGCCGCGCTGGCCGCCGACGTGCCGTCCACCTCGCAGGCGGCCCGGCTGGCGGGCGCCGCCGAGGTCGGGGGCCTGCTGGCGTTGCTGTCGGGGCGGGTGCTCGGCCAGTTCGACCCGTACGGCGCGGGGCGCGGGCGGCTGCTGCTCGTGGCGCCCAACGTGCTGCAGGTGGAGCGCGCGCTCGGGTTGCGTCCCCGCGACTTCCGGCTGTGGGTCTGCCTGCACGAGCAGACCCACGCCCTGCAGTTCGCCACCGCGCCGTGGCTCGCCGACCACCTCGTGGGCCGCGTCGGCGACCTGCTGCGCGGCGTCACCGAGAGCACGACGGCGATGGCGCGCGCCCCGCTGCGGCAGAAGCTCGCGGTGGTGGGGCGCACCGCGATGCGCGCGGTGCGCGGCGAGCTGGTCACGCCGCTCGACGGCGTCCTCGGCCCGGAGCAGCGGCGCGAGCTGGAGGAGATCACCGCGGTGATGGCCCTGCTCGAGGGGCACGCCGACGTGATGATGGACGCCGTCGGGCCGCGCGTCGTGCGGTCCGTGCGCACCATCCGCGCGCGGTTCGAGAAGCGGCGCGACGGCGAGGGCGCGCCCGCCCTGGACGTCGTGCTGCGGCGGGTGCTCGGCATGGACGCCAAGCTCGCCCAGTACCGCGACGGCGCCGCCTTCGTGCGCGAGGTCGAGGAGCGTGTCGGGCGCGACGGGCTCAACGCCGTCTGGTCCGAGCCCGCGCACCTGCCGTCCGCCCGCGAGATCGCCGACCCGCGCGCCTGGGTGCGCCGCGTGCACGGCTGAGGTCCGCACGGTGGCCCGCGTCGACCAGGCGCTCGCGGCGGCCCGCGGCGCCGTCCGCGCGGAGCTCGCCGACCTCGCGCAGGTCGGCGCGTCGGTACAGGTCCGGTCGGGGGGCGGTGCGCTCGGCCCGGGCGGGCTCGTGCTCGTCGCCTGCTCCGGCGGTGCCGACAGCCTGGCGCTGGCGGCGGTGACCGCCACCGAGGCGAGGCGCGTCGGCCGGTCGGTGCGCTCGCCGGGGTACGCCGTGCGGGCGGGGGCGGTCGTCGTGGACCACGGGATGCAGGCGGGCTCCGACGCGGTGGCGGAGACGGCGGCCGCGCGGTGCCGCGCGCTCGGCCTCGACCCGGTGCTGGTGCGGCGCGTGACCGTGGACGCCGGCGCGGGCGGGCCGGAGGGCGCGGCCCGCGACGCCCGGTACGCGGCGCTCGACGCCGCAGCCCGCGAGACGGGCGCCGCCGCCGTCCTGCTCGGCCACACCCTCGACGACCAG
Source organism: Promicromonospora sp. Marseille-Q5078 (assembly GCF_050315395.1). Classification (NCBI taxonomy): domain Bacteria; kingdom Bacillati; phylum Actinomycetota; class Actinomycetes; order Micrococcales; family Promicromonosporaceae; genus Promicromonospora; species Promicromonospora sp. Marseille-Q5078. The sequence continues at coordinate 3,810,949 of NZ_JBNPQG010000001.1, read as the reverse complement.
GCGGAGTCGGTGCTCCTCGGGCTCGCCCGGGGGAGCGGGGCGCGGTCGCTGGCGGGCATGCCGCGGCGCCGCGGGCTCTACCGGCGGCCCTTCCTCGACCTGCGTCGGGCGCAGACCGAGGCCGTGTGCGCCGCCGTCGGCGTGGAGCACTGGACCGACCCGACCAACCTGCTGCCCGACGACGATGACAGAGCCGCCGCGCCGGCGCGGACGCGCGTGCGCGCCACCGTCGTCCCGGCGCTCGAGGACGCGCTCGGCCCGGGCGTCGTGGAGTCGCTCGGGCGCTCGGCCGGCCAGCTGCGCGACGACGCCGACGCGCTCGACGTGCTGGCGGCCGACCTGCTCGCCGCCGCGACCGTGCCCGTCCCGTCGGTCGAGCCTGTCGAGACCACGGACCGGGTGTCGACGGGCTCGACCAGCGGCGGGGTGTCGACGACGATCGCGCTCGACGCGGAGGCCCTGGCGGCGGCCCCGGCGGCCCTGCGCCGCCGCGCGCTGCGGGCGGCGGCGCTCGCCGTGGGCTGCGCCCCGGGCGCGACGTCGGCGCGGCACGTGGACGCCCTCGACGCCCTCGTCGTCTCGTGGCGTGGGCAGGGATCCGTCCATCTGCCGGGCGACGCTCGCGCGCTCCGCGCGTGTGGCAGGCTCTACCTGCGCGCCGCCGGTCCGGGCCTCTCCCGGTCGGAGCGTTCCCCAGCCCCAACCCCGTCCCTCGAGGAGTGACCGTGGACCAGTCGGACGTCTCAGGCGACCTCGCCAACATCCTGCTCACCGAAGAGCAGATCGGCACCAAGCTCGACGAGATCGCCGCGCAGATCGACGCCGACTACGCGGGCAAGGACCTGCTGCTGGTCGGGGTGCTCAAGGGCGCCGTCATGGTGATGGCGGACCTCGCCCGCCGGCTGCACCACCCCGTGCACATGGACTGGATGGCGGTGTCGTCCTACGGGTCGGGCACCAAGTCGTCCGGCGTGGTGCGCATCCTCAAGGACCTCGACGCCGACCTCACCGGCCGCAACGTGCTGATCGTGGAGGACGTCATCGACTCCGGCCTCACGCTGTCGTGGCTGGTGGCCAACCTCCGCTCCCGCGGCCCGGAGTCCGTGGAGATCGCGACGATGCTGCGCAAGCCCGACGCCGCGAAGGTCGACGTCGACGTGCGCTACGTCGGGTTCGACATCCCCAACGAGTTCGTCGTGGGCTACGGCCTCGACTACGCCGAGAAGTACCGCAACCTGCCGTTCGTCGGCACGCTCGCGCCGCACGTCTACAGCTGACCGGCCGGCGTCGCGCCCTGGGCGAACACCCACGGTTCGTCCACACTCGGCGTGTAGCGTCGTGAACCACACGTTGCCCGACGGAAGGGAAGCGGGGCACCGTCCCCGTCGCCGATGAACATCAAGAAGATCCTGAGCGGCCCGATCATCTGGATCGTGGTCGGCCTGCTGCTCGTGTCGCTGGCCTTCAGCGCGTTCAACACCCAACGGGTGTCGCGGATCGAGACCTCGCAGGGCCTCGAGCTGCTGTCCGGCGACACGGTGGACCACGCCCTGATCGTGGACGGCGAGCAGCGCGTCGAGCTCGAGCTGAGCGAGAAGTACGTCACGGGCGAGGGCACGGACGACGAGCAGGACCACGGCACGAAGGTCGAGTTCTTCTACGTCGAGCCGCAGGGCGACGCGGTCGCGACCGCCGTCGACGGCGCCGACCTGTCCGGCGGGTTCGACTCCGAGGTGCCGCAGCCGAGCTTCTGGAGCTCGATGCTGGGCTTCCTCATCCCGTTCCTCATCATCGGCGTGGTCTTCTGGTTCATCCTGTCCCGGATGCAGGGCGGCGGGAAGAACGGCGTGATGGGCTTCGGCAAGTCCAAGGCCAAGCTCATCAGCAAGGACATGCCGCAGGTCACGTTCGTCGACGTCGCGGGCGTGGACGAGGCGGTCGAGGAGCTCCAGGAGATCAAGGAGTTCCTCGCGGACCCGGCCAAGTTCCAGGCCGTGGGCGCCAAGATCCCGAAGGGCGTGCTGCTCTACGGCCCGCCCGGCACCGGCAAGACGCTGCTCGCGCGCGCCGTGGCCGGCGAGGCCGGGGTGCCGTTCTACTCGATCTCCGGCTCGGACTTCGTCGAGATGTTCGTCGGCGTCGGCGCCTCCCGCGTGCGCGACCTGTTCGAACAGGCCAAGAACAACTCGCCCGCCATCATCTTCGTCGACGAGATCGACGCCGTCGGCCGCCACCGCGGGGCCGGCATGGGCGGCGGGCACGACGAGCGCGAGCAGACCCTGAACCAGATGCTCGTCGAGATGGACGGCTTCGACGTCAAGACGAACGTCATCCTCATCGCGGCCACCAACCGGCCCGACATCCTGGACCCGGCGCTGCTGCGCCCGGGCCGTTTCGACCGCCAGGTCGCCGTCGAGGCGCCGGACCTCAAGGGCCGCGAGCACATCCTCAAGGTGCACGCGCAGGGCAAGCCGATGGTCGAGAGCATCGACCTCGCCGTCGTCGCACGCCGCACCCCCGGCTTCACGGGCGCCGACCTGGCGAACGTGCTCAACGAGGCCGCGCTGCTCACCGCGCGCAGCGGGGCCCAGCTCATCGACGACCGCGCGCTGGACGAGGCGATCGACCGCGTCATCGCCGGCCCGCAGAAGCGCACCCGTGTGATGCAGGTCAAGGAGCAGAAGATCACCGCGTACCACGAGGGCGGTCACGCCCTGGTGGCGGCGGCGATGCGCTACACGGACCCCGTCACCAAGGTGACGATCCTGCCGCGCGGCCGGGCCCTCGGCTACACGATGGTGATGCCGATGGAGGACAAGTACTCCACCACCCGCAACGAGCTGCTCGACCAGCTCGCGTACGCGATGGGCGGCCGCGTGGCCGAGGAGATCGTCTTCCACGACCCGACCACCGGCGCGAGCAACGACATCGAGAAGGCCTCGTCGATCGCCCGCAAGATGGTGACCGAGTACGGCATGAGCGAGAAGGTCGGCGCGATCAAGCTCGGCACCGGCTCGGGCGAGCCGTTCATGGGCCGCGACATGGGCCACCAGCGTGACTACTCCGAGGCCGTGGCGGGCACCGTGGACCACGAGGTCCGCAAGCTCGTCGAGGCGGCGCACGACGAGGCGTGGCAGGTGCTCACCCAGTACCGCGACGTGCTCGACGACCTCGTGCTGCGCCTGCTGGAGAAGGAGACGCTCAACCAGCACGAGCTGGCCGAGGTCTTCGGGCCCGTCGTCAAGCGCGAACCGCGCGACGTGTGGCTCTCCAGCGAGCAGCGCACGGTGCACACCCGCGGCCCGATCATGACCGACGCCGAGCGCGCCGCGTCGAACGGCAACGGGCACTCCGTCGTCCCGCAGGACGAGGCCGCCATCGTCGGCAACGAGAGGGACGTGCAGGAGGCAGGGCCGGGCGTCGGAACCGACTCCGAGCCGCCGGCGGCGGGAGACGGTCGGTGACCGATCCGGTGACGGACCTCGGCATGCGCGCGGCCCGGGACGTGCCGGCGTACGACGCGGCCCGGGCGGAGGCCGCCGTCCGCGAGCTGCTGCTCGCGGTCGGCGAGGACCCGGACCGCGAGGGCCTCAAGGAGACGCCGGCCCGCGTGGCCCGGGCGTACCAGGAGATCTTCGCCGGGCTCCGCCAGGAGCCCGAGGACGTGCTCACCACCACCTTCGACATCGGGCACGAGGAGATGGTGCTGGTGCGCGACATCGAGGTCTACTCGACGTGCGAGCACCACCTCGTGCCGTTCCACGGGGTGGCGCACGTGGGCTACATCCCCAGCGAGTCCGGCCGGATCACGGGCCTCTCCAAGATCGCGCGGCTCGTCGAGGTGTACGCGCGGCGCCCGCAGGTCCAGGAGCGGCTGACGACGCAGGTCGCGGACGCCATGGTGCGCATCCTCGAGCCCCGCGGCGTCCTCGTCGTGGTGGAGTGCGAGCACCTGTGCATGTCGATGCGCGGGGTCCGCAAGCCCGGCTCGCGGACGGTCACGTCGGCCGTGCGGGGCATCATGCAGAGCTCGACCACGCGCGCGGAGGCCATGAGCCTCGTCATGGGGCGCTGAGCGTGCACCCTCGCGACGCGGTGGTCGCCGGGCTGCCGGAGCTGTCGGGCGTCGGCCGCTGCCTGGTGATGGGCGTCGTGAACATCACGCCCGACTCGTTCTCCGACGGTGGCCGGTGGTTCGACGCCGACGCCGGGGTGCAGCACGGGCTCGACCTGCTGGCCGAGGGCGCGGAGATCCTGGACGTCGGGGGCGAGTCGACCCGGCCGGGGGCGGCGCGCGTCGACGAGGCCGAGGAGCTGCGCCGCGTGGTCCCGGTGATCGAGCGGCTCGCGGCGCACGGTGCCGTGGTGTCCGTCGACACGACGCGCGCGTCGGTCGCGGAGGCCGCCGTGGCCGCCGGCGCGCGGATCGTCAACGACGTCTCGGGCAGCTACGCCGACCCCCGCATGGGCCACGTCGTGGCGGACACGGGCGTCGCGTACGTCGCGATGCACTGGCGCGGCCACGCGGACGTCATGGACAGCCTCGAGGTGTACGACGACGTCGTGGCCGAGGTGCGCGACGAGCTCTCGGCCCGCATGGACGCGCTCGTGGCCGTCGGCGTGGGGCCGGAGCAGATCGTCCTCGACCCGGGCCTGGGCTTCTCGAAGGCCGGCGTGCTGAACTGGCCGATCCTGGCCCACCTGGACGCCCTGCACGCCCTCGGCCGCCCGGTCCTCGTGGGGGCGTCGCGCAAGCGCTTCCTCGGGCACCTGCTGGAGGGCACGCGCGGCCTGTCCGCGGACGAGCCCGCGCCGCCGCTCGAGCGGGACGACGCCACCGCCGCGATCTCCGCGCTGTCCGCCGCCGCGGGCGCCTGGGCGGTGCGGGTGCACGCCGTCCGCGCGAGCGCCGACGCCGTCCGTGTCGCGGACGCCTGGACGGAGGCGGCCCGCGACGTGGAGGATGCCGGGATGAACGCACCGGCGCACCGCACCGAAGCCGTGGGTGGAGCAGCAACCGCCGCCGATGAGGAGAGCCTCTCGTGACCTTCGCCGCAGCCGTACCGGGACCGGACGGACAGCCGCTCGACCAGATCCGCCTCGCCGGCGTCACGGCGACCGGCCACCACGGGGTCCTCCCGCACGAGCGCGAGGAGGGCCAGGTCTTCCGCGCGGACGTCGTGCTGCACCTGGACACCCGCGCGGCCGCGTCGTCGGACGACCTCGAACGGACCGTGAGCTACGCCGACGTCGCGCAGGACGTGCACGACGTCCTTGCCGGCTCGCCGGCGGACCTGGTGGAGACCGTCGCCGAGCGCGTCGCGGCCGTCGTGCTGGCCCGCCCGGCGGTCCAGGCCGTCGACGTGCGCGTGCACAAGCCGCAGGCGCCCATCGCCGTGCCGTTCGACGACGTCGAGGTCGTCGTGCGCCGCGACCGGGAGCACCCGCCGGTCGTCCCGGACCCGTCGGTCGAGCCGATCGGGACCACCCCGCCGGTCGAGCCCGTCTCGTCGGTCGAGCCCGTCTCGTCGGTCGCGCCCGTGTCGGCGGTCGCGCCTGTCGAGACCACCGTGTCGTCGGTCGAGCCTGTCGAGACCACGCAGCCCCTCGACGCCACGCCGGCCGAGCCGGTCGAGGCCGTGCTCGCCCTCGGGGCGAACCTCGGCGACGCGCAGGTCACCCTGCGGCAGGCGGTCACCGACGTCGACCGCCTCCCCGGCGTGCAGGTCATGGACGTCTCGCCGCTGGCCCGCACCGCAGCCGTCGGCGGGCCCGAGCAGCCGGACTACCTCAACGCCGTGCTCGTCGTGCGGACCACCCTCTCCCCGCGGGACCTGCTGCGCAGCACCCAGCAGGTCGAGGCGCAGCACGGCCGCGTCCGGGAGGAGCGCTGGGGGCCGCGCACCCTGGACGTCGACATCGTGACGTACGGAGCGCTCGTCGCGAGCGCGCCCGACCTCGAGCTGCCGCACCCGCGCGCCCAGGAGCGTGCGTTCGTGCTGGTGCCGTGGGCCGAGGTGGCGCCCGACGCCGTGCTCGGCGGCCCCGGCGGCGGCCCCGTGGGTCAGCTCGCGGTGACCGCGCCCGACCGGGCGGGCATCCGCTGGCTCGCGCTCGACTGGCTGACCGGGCCGACGCAGAGCACCGGCCAGATCGCCGCCGGCGCGGAGGACGCGATGCCGTCGGTGGCGTCCGCCCCCGTGCCACACCAGGCGCCGCCGGCCCCCGCCGAGCCCTCCGCGTCGCTGCCGCCCACCGCCGGGCCGACCGGTGCCACGCCGTTCGCGCCCGTCGCGCCGCCGGCCGTGGAGCCGCCCGCCGCGCCGGAGCCCCCTCGCGCCGAGCCGCCCCGTCCTGAGCAGCAGCGCCCCGAGCAGTACCGCCCCGAGCCGCCCGCCGCGCCGCAGGCCGGCGCGCCCGGCCTGTTCGGGCAGCAGGAGCCGGACCAGCCCGCGACGCCGCGCCCGTTCGCGGCCGTCCCGTCGGAGCCGACCAGGGCCGCCCCGGTGCCGCCGGCGCCGGAGCCGCCGGTCACGTCGGTGCCGTCCTCGTTCGCGCCGGGTGACACGCCCGACGCCTACGTCCCCGAGCCGTACGCGCCCGTGCAGCACCCGACGCAGCACCCGACGGAGGCGGCCGCGCCGGACGCCTCCGCGCCCGAGCAGTTCGCGCCGGACCAGCAGTACGCGCCCGAGCAGTTCGCGCCGGACCAGCAGTACGCGCCCGAGCAGTACGCCCCCAAGCAGTACACGCCCGAGCCGCTCACGCCGGGACCGGTGCGGCACGAGCCCGTGCCGCCGGCGCCGGACGCGGGCGCCCCCGCCGACGGCCCCGCCCTGCCGGACCCGTTCGCGCCGCACCCGGGCCAGCACCCGTTCCCGGGCCGCCCCGGCCCGCAGGAGCGGTACGAGGAGGACGACCGCTGAGATGCGCCGCACCTCGGTCCGCCTGCTCGCGGTCGTCGCCGCCGCGGTCGCGGTCGGCGGCGCCGGGCTGCTCCGGCTGCTCGAGTCGCGCGGCGTCTACCTGCCGAAGGTCGCGTGGGTGGAGGACGTGGCGATCCTCGCGCTCGCCGGCGCGATCTTCTGGGCGGGCTGGGCGGTGCGCGCCTACCAGAAGGGCGACCGGCCCGACCTGGACCCGCTGCGCGCCGCCCGCACGTTCGTCCTGGCCAAGGCCGGGGCGCTGACCGGAGCGCTGCTCGCCGGCCGGTACGTGGCGAGCGTGCTGGTGGTGCTCGGACAGCTGCAGATCGAGGCGCGCCGCGACCAGGCGGTCGCGGCGGGCATCGCCGCGCTGTGCGCGGTCGTGCTCTGCGTGGTGGGGTTGGTCGTCGAGAAGTTCTGCCAGCTGCCGCCGCCCGACGACGCGGACGGCGGCGACGCGGAGGAGCACGCGGACCCGCTGCCCTCGTGACCGCCTCCCGGCACGCGGTCGGGCGACGTCATCCTTCCGGTCGACCCGCGGCGTCGCGGCCGAGCCGGACGCACGATGTGTCCGGGTTCGGCCCGGATGGAAGGATGGGCCCATGACCAGCATCCCCGCGGGCGCCGACCCGTCGACCACGCGGCAGACCGGTCCCTTCGACCCGCCGGACGTCGCGTGGCAGCGCGTGTCGCCCCGCCTCGTGCCGGCCCGGCTGATCTCGACCACCCTGACCCTCGTCGTGCCGATCGTCGCGGGCGCGGTGCTCGCCGTCCTCGTCTCGCCGTGGTTCTGGCTGCTCGCCGGCGTCCCCGCCGCGCTGCTGCTGTGGGCGGTGCTCCTGGTGCCGCGCCAGGTGCGCGCCATCGGGTACGCGGAGCGGGACGACGACCTGCTCATCCGCAAGGGCATCATGTTCCGCTCGCTCGTCGTCGTCCCCTACGGCCGCATGCAGTACGTGGACGTCGAGGCCGGCCCGCTCGACCGCAAGCTGGGCATCGCCAAGGTGCAGCTCCACACGGCGTCGGCCGGCACGGACGCGGACATCCCGGGCCTGGTGCCCGACGAGGCCGAGCGGCTGCGCGACCGGCTCACCGCGCGGGGCGAGGCGAGGCTGGCGGGCCTGTGAGCGCCTCGATCCCGGACCCGGCGCCGGGCACGGCTCCCGACATCGTCCCGGGCACCCCCGCGGCCACGCCGCCGCCCGGCGCGCGGCGCGACCTGGCGTGGCGGCGCGTGCACCCGGTCACGCCGTTCGTGCGGGGCTGGGCCGCCGTCGTCGCGATCCTCGTCATCGCGGGCCAGCAGGTGCTCGACGACGTGTCGAACGCGATCCGGGCCGCGGGGGAGATCCGCGGCCTGTGGTGGATGGTGCTGCTCGGGGTGGTGGTGCTGGTCGGCATCATCTTCGGGTACGCGGCGCTCGCCTGGCGCATGACGGCGTACGCGGTGGACGACGACGTGGTGCACCTGCGCAAGGGCATCCTGTTCCGGCAGCAGCGGCACGCGCGGCTGGACCGGCTGCAGGCGATCGACGTGCGACAGCCGCTGCTGGCGCGGCTGTTCGGGCTCGCGGAGCTGCGGCTGGAGGTGGCGGGCGGCTCCGACTCGGGCGTCGCCATCGGCTTCCTCAAGGAGGCGGACGCGCAGCACCTGCGCGCGGACCTGCTCGCGCGGGCCGCGGGCGTCAAGTCCGGGCGCAGCGCCCCGTCGGGCGCCGCCGGTTCGTCGGTCGAGCCTGGTTCGTCTGTCGAGCCTGGTTCGTCGGTCGTGCCTGGTTCGTCGGTCGTGCCTGGTTCGTCGGTCGTGCCTGGTTCGTCGGTCGAGCCTGTCGAGACCACCGAGGCAGTCTCGACACGCTCGACCGACGGACCGGCCGACGACGTGGCCCCCGAGGCGCCCGAGCGGACCGTCTACGAGGTGCCGCCCACGCGGCTGCTGCTGTCACTGCTCCGGATGCCGGGCGTCTGGATCGGCGTGCTCGTGCTGGTCGGCATCGGCGTGGCGGTGTTCCTGACCCGCGAGGTCAGCATCCTGTTCTCCGCGCTGCCCGCGATCCTCGGTGTCGGGGGCTACATCTTCCAGCGCTTCGCGGGCGAGTTCGGCTTCCGCGCCGCGCTGTCCCCGGACGGGATCCGGCTGCGCCACGGCCTGCTGGAGACGCGCGCGCAGACCATCCCGCCGGGTCGCGTGCAGGCCGTGTCGCTCACGCAGGGCCCGCTGTGGCGGGGACCCGACTGGTGGCGGGTCAGGGTCAACGTGGCCGGGTACGGCGGCGGCGAGGGACAGTCGGGGGAGCAGCAGCACGTGCTGCTGCCCGTCGGCCCGCGCGAGGAGGCGCTCACCGCCCTGTGGCTGGTGCTGCCCGACCTCCAGGTCGACGACCCGGACGACACGCTCGCGCTGCTCGACGAGGCCCTCACGGGCGACGCCCGCACCGACCGCTGGTTCGTCACGAGCCCGCGCCGGGCGCGGCTGCTCGACCCGTGGAGCTGGCGCCGCAACGGGTACGCGGTGACGGGCCGCGCGCTGCTGGCCCGCGGCGGGCGGTTCGTGCGTCGCCTCGAGGTGGTGCCGCACGAGCGGACGCAGTCCCTCGGGCTCGTGCAAGGGCCCTGGCAGCGCCGGCGCGGGCTGGTGTCGTTCGCGCTGCACTCCACGCCCGGCCCGATCAGCCCGGTCGTCTACCACCTGGCCGAGGACGAGGCGGCGCGCCTGCTCGGCGAGCAGTCCACCCGCGCCCGGGCGGCCCGCGCCCACGCCGGGCCGGAGCGCTGGATGGAGGGCCGGCAGTGAACGCGCCCGACGGCGACCGCCCGCCCTCCGCGCGGCCGGGACGCCTCGGCGTCGGCATCGTCGGCGCCGGCCGCGTGGGCGCCGTCCTCGGCAGCGCGCTGCGCGCGGCGGGGCACACGGTCGTGGGCGCGAGCGGCCTGAGCGAGGAGTCGCGGGAGCGCATCGCGACCCTGCTGCCCGGGGTGCCGCACCTCGAGGTGCAGGAGGTCGTGGAGCGGGCCGAGATGGTGCTGGTCGCGGTGCCCGACGACGCGCTGGCGGACGTCGTGAGCGGGCTCGCGGCCCTCGGGGCGTGGCAGCCCGGACAGCTCGTCGTGCACACCTCGGGCCGGTACGGCGTGGGCGTGCTCGACCCGGCCCGGCGCGCGGGCGCGATCCCGGTGGCGCTGCACCCGGCGATGACGTTCACCGGGACCTCCCTGGACCTGCACCGGCTGGAGGGGTGCACGTTCGCGGTCACCGCCCCCGCGGCGGTCCAGCCGATCGGCCAGGCCCTCGTCGTCGAGGTGGGCGGCGAGCCCGTGGTCGTCGCCGAGGAGGCCCGGGGGCTGTACCACGCGGCCCTCGCGCACGGCGCGAACCACCTGGTGGTGCTCGTGGCGCAGGCCGCGCAGGCGCTCGAGGCCGCCGGCGTCGACCGGCCCGGCCGGGCGCTGGCCCCGCTGCTCACCGCCGCGCTCGACGGCGCGACCCGGTCCGCGGACGTGCGGGACGGCGAGGGCCCGGGGGCGATCACCGCCCTCACCGGGCCCGTGTCGCGCGGCGACGTCGGCACGGTGCGCGCGCACCTCGACGCGCTGCGGGCCCTCGCCGCGGAGACCGGCGCCACCGACGTCCCCGCCGCGTACACCGAGCTGGCCCGCGGTGCCACGAGCCGCGCGCTCGCCGCGCACCGCATCGACGACCGCGCGGCCCGCGCCCTGCTCGACACGCTGAACCCGCCGCCGCCCGGCAGGCCGGTCGAGCCCGGTCCGCCGGTCGAGCCTGGTCCGCCGGTCGAGCCTGTCGAGCCTGTCGAGACCCAGGACCCCCCCGACGACCCCCACGAGGAGCACCCGTGACCGACGACCGCCCGACCCCGGAGGGCACGGCGACGACGCCCGCCGTCGTGCGCACCCGGGTCGACCTGCACGACGCCATGGGCGCGTGGACGCTGTCCGGGCCGGAGCCCACCGACCGGCGGGCCGTCGTCATGACGATGGGCGCCCTGCACGACGGACACCTGCAGCTGGTGCGCAGCGCTCGCGACGCCGCCGGGCCCACCGGCCAGGTGGTGGTGACGATCTTCGTCAACCCGCTGCAGTTCGGGGCGGGGGAGGACCTCGACAGGTACCCGCGCGACCTCGACGGGGACGTCGCGAAGCTGGCGAGCGTGGGCGCGGACCTGGTCTTCGCGCCCACGCCCGACGTCGTCTACCCCGACGGGGACCCGATCGTGCGGGTGTCGGCGGGCCGGATCGGCGAGGTGCTCGAGGGCGAGTCGCGGCCGGGCCACCTGGACGGCGTGCTCACCGTGGTGCTCAAGCTCATGCATCTCACCCGTCCCGACGTCGCCCTCTTCGGCGAGAAGGACGCGCAGCAGCTGCTCGCCGTGCGCCGCATGGTGCGGGACCTGGACCTCGACCTGGAGGTCCTCGGCGTGCCGATCGTGCGGGAGCCGGACGGCCTCGCGATGTCGTCGCGCAACGCATACCTGACGGACGACCAGCGGGCGGCGGCGGTCGCGCTCTCCCGGGCGATGCGGGCCGGGGCGGAGGCGGCCGACGGCGGGGCGCCCGCGGTGCTGGAGGCCGCGTCGGGAATCCTCGACGGGGCCTCCGGCGTTGAGGTGGATTACCTCGCTCTCGTCGACCCGACTACCGTGGAGCCGGTGCCCGCGGACTTCCGCGGCTCCGCCCTGCTGCTCGTGGCGGCGGGCGTGGGCACCACCCGACTCATCGACAACCAGGCCGTGGACCTCGCCGACAGCGAGGATCCACAGGAGAGACGCCCGTGACCGAGAACGTGACCGAGAACGCCGAGCGCCCGGAGCGCTCGGTGCGCCGCCGTCCCGCCTCCCTGCAGCGGCCGATGATGATCGGCAAGATCCACCGCGCCACCGTCACGCAGGCGGACCTGCACTACGTGGGGTCGATCACCATCGACGCCGACCTGCTCGACGGCGCGGACCTGTACCCCGGGCAGCAGGTCGACGTGGTGGACGTCACCAACGGCGCCCGCCTCACGACCTACGTCATCCCCGGCGAGCGGGGCGGCCGCCAGGTGAGCATCAACGGCGCCGCCGCGCACCTCGTGCACCCGGGCGACACCGTCATCGTCATCGCCTACGGCATGCTGTCCGACGCCGACGCGCGCACGTACTCCCCGGCCGTCGTCTTCGTCGACCCGGACAACCGGGTGGTCGAGCTCGACGACGACCCGGGCCAGGTGCCGGACGGCTTCGGGCTGGAGTCCAGCGGGCTGCCCTTCGCGGCCGTCCGGTGACACCGGCCGCCCTGGACGCCGTCGGGCCCCGGCGGTGACGCCGCCGCGGCTCGCCCGCGCCCTCGCCGCCCCCGCACCCGGTTGGACGACCACCGCCGACGCGATCGTCGTGGGCACCGGCATCGCCGGGCTGACCGCCGCCCTGGAGCTGCGCTCGCGCGTGCCGCGCGTGCTGCTGGTCACGAAGGGGGCGCTGTCGTCGGGCTCCACGGTGTGGGCGCAGGGCGGCATCGCGGCGGCACTGCACCCGGACGACACCCCCGACGCGCACCTCACGGACACGCTCGCCGCCGGGGGCGGCCTGAGCGATCCGGAGGCCGTGCGGGTGCTCGTCACGGAGGGCCCGGACCGGGTGCGCGAGCTCGTGGCGCGCGGCACGGCGTTCGACGTCGGGCCGGACGGCGGCATCGCGCTGACCCGCGAGGGCGGCCACCGCGCCGACCGGATCGCGCACGCCGGCGGCGACGCGACCGGCGCGGAGATCTCCCGCGCGCTCGTGGCGCAGATCGAGGCCGTGCGCGACGACCCGGGCATCGAGGTGCTGGAGAACGCGCTCGTGCTCGACGTCCTCACCGGCGCGCCGGGGCCGGACGGGCGCCGACCGGCCGCGGGCGTGACCCTGCACGTGCGCGGCGCGGGCAGCCGCGACGGCGTGGGGGCGGCGCTGGCGCCGGTCGTGGTGCTGGCCACGGGCGGCATCGGCCAGGTCTTCCGCGCGTCGACCAACCCGCCCGGTGCCACGGGCGACGGCATCGCGGCGGCGCTGCGCGCGGGCGCCGCCGTGGGCGACCTCGAGTTCGTGCAGTTCCACCCGACCGTGCTCTGGCGCGGGCTGGGCGCCAAGGGGCAGCAGCCGCTCATCAGCGAGGCGGTCCGGGGCGAGGGCGCGCTGCTGCTCGACGTCGACGGGTACCGCTTCATGCCGCGCGAGCACGAGCTGGCCGAGCTGGCCCCGCGCGACGTCGTCGCGCACGCCATCGTGCGGCGCATGGCCGCCACGAACGCCGACCACGTGCTGCTGGACGCCCGGCACCTGGGCGCGGGCTTCCTGCGCCGCCGCTTCCCGAGCATCACCGCGCGCCTCGTGGCGCAGGGCATCGACTGGACCGAGGAGCCGGTGCCGGTGGCTCCGGCCCAGCACTACCACTCGGGCGGCGTCGTGACGGACGCCCGCGGCCGCACCTCGGTGCCCGGCCTGTACGCCGTCGGGGAGGTCGCGTGCACGGGCGTGCACGGTGCCAACCGCCTGGCGTCGAACTCGCTGCTGGAGGGGCTGGTCTTCGCGCACCGTGCGGCCCGCGACGTCGCCCGGCGGGTGGACGACGGCGAGCTGCGGCGCGCCCCCGACCCGCAGGAGCGGCCCGGCCCGGCGGCGCTGGTCGCGTCCGCGGCCCGCTCCCGCGTCCAGCGCGCGACGTCGGAGGGCGCCGGCCCGGTGCGGTCGGCCCAGTCCCTGGAGCGTGCCGCGGCGGTGCTGGCGGGCGTGCGGTCGGACGCCCACCGCGCCCACGACGTCGTCGCCGACCCGCAGGTCGCCGAGTGGGAGACCACCACCGTGCACCAGGTCGCGAGCGCGCTCGTGCACGCGGCGTGGCTGCGCGAGGAGTCCCGGGGCGGCCACTTCCGCACCGACTTCCCCGCGCCCGGCCCCGCCTGGCAGCAGCGCGTCGTCCTCGCCCTCGACGACGACGGCGCCCTCACCCCCGTGAGAGAGAGAAGGGCCTCGCCGAGATAGAGAGGGGACGGGCCGGAGCCTGCTCCGGTCCGTCCCCTCTCTATCTCGGCGAGGCCCTTCTCTCTCTCACGCATGGGCGACCGCGCGGGCGGTAGCGTTGCGCCCCGTGAGCGCGACCGACCTGCACCGTGACCTGCCGACCCACGACCGCCCGTCCGCCGTCGAGCCCGGGCTGGACGACGCGTGGGTCGCCCGCACGGTCGAGGTCGCCCTCGACGAGGACCTCGGGCCCGCGCCGGGCCGGGACGTCACCACGCAGGCCACGGTCCCGGCGTCCGCGACCGGGACGGCCGACGTCGTGGCGCGCGCGGCGGGCACGGTCGCGGGGCTCGTCGTGGTGGAGGAGACCCTGCGGCAGGTCGCGGTCCGCCTCGGCCTCCCGGCACCCGCCGTGACGTTCCACGCCCAGGACGGCGACGCCGTCGTGCGCGGGCAGGTGCTGGCCGCCCTCGCGGGCCCGGTGCAGGTGCTGCTCGTCGCGGAGCGCACGCTCCTCAACCTTGCCTCGCGCGCGTCCGGCGTCGCGACGGCGACGGCGGCGTGGTCGCGCGAGCTGGCGGGCACGGGCGCGCAGGTGCTCGACACCCGCAAGACGACGCCGGGCCTGCGGGCCCTGGAGAAGTACGCCGTGCGCGCGGGCGGCGGCACCAACAAGCGCATGGGCCTGCACGACGTCGCGATGGTCAAGGACAACCACGTCGTCGCCGCCGGCTCCGTGCGCAGCGCGATCGACTCCGTCCGGCGCGCGTTCCCCGACGTGCTGGTGCAGGTCGAGGCCGACACCGCCGCGCAGGCGATGGAGGCCCTCGACGCCGGCGCCGACTTCCTCCTGCTCGACAACATGCCCACGCCGGCGCTCGCCGCCGCCGTGGCCGCCGTCCGCGAGCGGCAGGGGCGCGACGGCGTGCCCGCGCACGTGGAGCTCGAGGCCACCGGCAACCTCACCCTCGACCGCGCGCGCGAGGTGGCCGGCACGGGCGTCGACTTCCTGTCCGTGGGGGCGCTCACGCACTCCGCCCCGATCCTCGACCTGGCGCTCGACCTGCGCCCCGGGCTCTAGCGCCGTCTCGCGGGGGGTGGTGTCCACCCGCGGGCGAGTGTGAGGTGCGTCGCCCGTAGAATCGTGGGGTGACCTCCCCGCAGAACCCCGCCTCCGCCGTGCCTCCCGTCAACCCCTCGACGGACACGGACGACCTCCCGGAGCAGATGCGCGTGCGCCGGGAGAAGCGCGACCGGCTGCTCGAGCAGGGCGTGGAGCCCTACCCGGTCAGCCTGCCGGTCACCCACTCGATCGCCGCGGTCCGGGAGGGGTACGAGCACCTCGAGGCGGGGCAGGAGACCGACGACGTCGTCGGCGTCGCCGGCCGCGTCGTGTTCCTCCGCAACACCGGCAAGCTGTGCTTCGTCACCCTCCAGGACGGCGAGGGGCACCGCCTGCAGGCGATGCTCAGCCTGAAGGAGGTCGGCGAGGAGTCGTTGGCCGCGTTCAAGACGGACGTCGACCTGGGCGACCACCTGTTCGTGCACGGTCGCGTGGGCGCGTCGCGCCGCGGCGAGCTGAGCGTGTTCGCCGACTCGTGGCAGCTGGCGTCCAAGGCGCTGCGCCCGCTGCCGGTGCTGCACAAGGACCTGTCGGAGGAGGCCCGCGTCCGCCAGCGGTACGTCGACCTCATCGCGCGCCCCGCGGCCCGCGAGATGGTCCGGACCCGCGCCGGCGTCACGCGCTCGCTGCGCGACAACTTCCACGGTCGTGGATTCCTCGAGATCGAGACGCCGATGCTGCAGACGGTGGCGTCGGGGGCGTCCGCGCGGCCCTTCCGCACGCACATGAATGCCTACGACATCGAGCTCTTCATGCGTATCGCCCCGGAGCTCTTCCTCAAGCGTGCGGTCGTGGGCGGTGTCGAGAAGGTTTTCGAGATCAATCGTAATTTCCGGAACGAGGGCGCCGACTCCACGCACTCCCCGGAGTTCGCGATGCTCGAGGCCTATGAGGCGTACGGCGACTACAACACGATCGGCGCCCTCACCCAGGATCTCGTGCAGACCGCGGCCCTCGACGTTCTCGGCACCACGGTCGTGACCCTTCCCGACGGCGAGGAGTACGACCTCGGCGGCGAATGGACGCAGCTCACCATGTACGGCTCGCTCTCCGAGGCGATCGGCGAGGAGATCACGCCCGAGACCACCGTGGAGCACCTCGTCGTGCTGGCCGAGAAGGCCGAGATCTCGGTGGACCTGAAGAAGACCAACCACGGCAAGCTCGTCGAGGAGCTCTGGGAGCACCACGTGGGCGACGGGCTGTACGCGCCGACGTTCGTGCGCGACTTCCCCGTGGAAACGTCGCCGCTGGTGCGCGCGCACCGCACGGTGCCCGGCCAGGTGGAGAAGTGGGACCTGTACGTGCGCGGCTTCGAGCTCGCCACGGGGTACTCCGAGCTGGTGGACCCGGTGGTGCAGCGGCAGCGCTTCGAGGCGCAGGCCGTGCTCGCCGCGGCCGGCGACGACGAGGCGATGGCCCTCGACGAGGACTTCCTCACCGCGATGGAGCACGCGATGCCGCCGTCGGGCGGGATGGGCATGGGCCTCGACCGGCTCCTCATGGCGCTCACGGGTCTGGGAATCCGCGAGACCATCCTTTTCCCGCTCGTCAAGCCGACGGCCTGAACGAAAGACAGCACATGAATACTTTTCTCGCGATCCTGGCGGGCCTCGTCCCGTCCGTCGGCGTCGGCCTGCTGTTCTGGCTCGCGATGCGCAAGATCATGCACGCCGACCGGAACGAGCGGCTCGCGCTCGAGAAGTTGGACGCCGAGCAGGCGGCGGCCGAGGCGAAAACGCGCTGATTGTTTGTGGTCCATTCGAGCTTACAGCGATTCGTATTGACATTCCGGTGAGAACGAAGCATTCTCGGCGATGACCGAGTTTTCGTGACCGGAAGGCATTCACGTGGTTCAGAAGCAGCAGATCGTCCTGATCGACGATATCGACGGGAGCGACGCGGACGAGACCGTCACGTTCGCGCTCGACGGCGTCTCCTACGAGATCGACCTCACGTCGAAGCACGCGGCCGAGCTCCGGGACGCGTTCGCCAC
This sequence comes from Promicromonospora sp. Marseille-Q5078, assembly GCF_050315395.1. Classification (NCBI taxonomy): domain Bacteria; kingdom Bacillati; phylum Actinomycetota; class Actinomycetes; order Micrococcales; family Promicromonosporaceae; genus Promicromonospora; species Promicromonospora sp. Marseille-Q5078. Next base: position 3,793,915 of record NZ_JBNPQG010000001.1, on the reverse strand, counting down.
CTGGATCGCGCACGGTCGGAAGACCAGCGCGCGGCTCGGCGGCACCCGCAGCACCGCGCGCCGCACCGGCACGGACCGCGCGCAGCTCGCCAAGGTCCGCGAGTGGGCCCGCGACAACGGGCACAAGGTGAGCGACCGCGGCCGCATCCCGGGCTCGGTCCTCGCCGCCTACGAGGCCGCGCACTGACACATCCGTCGGTCGAGCCTGTCGAAACCACGGCATCGCTGGTTGAGCTTGTCGAAACCCTGTGACGGGTTTCGACAAGCTCAACCAACGATGGGGTGGTATCGGCGGGCTCCTCCGCTGCTCGGCGCGGTCATAGGCTGGTGCCATGACAGCACGGGACGCACGGACGCAGCTCTGGGTCGGCACCTACCCGAAGCCGGGCACGGCGGCCGGCAGCGGGGAGAGCGTCTGGCGCGTCGCGCTCGACCCGGCCGACGGGTCCGTCGCCTCGGCCGTCCCGGCGGCGGCGACGCCGGCCCCCACCTTCCTCGCGGTGCACCCGTCGGGGCGCACGCTCTACGCCGTGGGGGAGATGCCCGGGGGGACGCTCACGGCGTTCCGGGTCGAGGACGGGGACGACGGCGTCGCAACGCTCGCGCCGTCGGGCGCGCTGGCGTCCGGGGGCGACGATCCGTGCCACGTGCTGGCCCGCGACGGCGTCGTGTGGGTGGCGAACTACGGCGACGGGGTCGCGGCGTCCGTGGCGGTCGACGAGGCCACGGGCGACCTCGCCGCCGACGGCGTCGTCACCCACCCGGGGGTGGGGACCGGGCCCGTCGTCGAGCGCCAGGCCGGGCCGCACGCGCACTTCGTGGCCGCCGCCGGCGCCGACGTGCTGGTGTGCGACCTCGGCGCGGACGTCGTCCGGCGCTACCCCGCCGTCGGGACGGATGCCGCGGCCGCGGGCGACGTCGCCGCCGTCCTGCCGCCCGGCACCGGCCCGCGGCACCTCGTCACGCTGGCCGACGGGTCGCTGGTCGTGGTGGGCGAGCTCGACGCCCGCGCGCACCTGCTGGTGCGCGACGGCGACGGGTGGACGGCCGCGGCCGCGGTGCCGATCTCACCGGCCGCGGAGGCGGGCAAGGACTTCCCGTCCCACGTGACCCTGAGCGCCGACGGCGCCCGGCTCCACGTCGGGGTGCGCGGGGTGGACGTGCTGGCGGTGCTCCGGGTGAGCCTGCCCGACGGCGGGCACCCCGTCCTCGAGCACCTCGCGGACGTGCCGCTCGGCGAGGGCACCTGGCCGCGCCACCACGCCGTCCTCGCGTCCACGGACGGCGGAGCGGAGACCGTGGTCGTGGCGCTCCAGGACTCGAGCGAGCTGGGGACGGTGCGCCTCGACCCCGCGACCGGCCGCGGCGAGGTCGTCGCCCGGTACCCCCTGCCCACCCCACCCGCCTGCGTGCTGGAGTCCTGATGACCAGCCCCGAGGACGCCGGACGGCCGGGCCCGCGCGTGGCGATGCTGTCGGTGCACACGTCGCCCCTGGACCAGCCCGGCACCGGGGACGCGGGCGGCATGAACGTCTACGTGCTGGAGCTCGCCCGCGCCCTGGCCCGCCGCGGGGCCGAGATCGAGATCTTCACGCGCGCCACGACGTCCGCCCAGCCGCGGTGCGTCGACGTGGAGCCCGGCATCCGGGTGGTGCACGTGGCCGCCGGCCCGTACGAGGGGCTCGACAAGAACGACCTGCCGGGCCAGCTGTGCGCGTTCACCGCGGGCGTGCTGCGGGCCGAGGCGCACCGCCCGCCGCACTGGTACGACGTCGTGCACAGCCACTACTGGCTGTCCGGGCAGGTCGGGTGGCTGGCCGCCGAGCGCTGGGACGTGCCCCTCGTGCACACCATGCACACGATGGCGCGCGTGAAGAACGCCGCGCTGGCGCCGGGCGACGCGCTGGAGCCGATCGGCCGGGTCGTGGGGGAGGAGCAGGTGGTCGAGGCAGCCGACGGGCTCGTCGCCTCCACCCGCGAGGAGGCCCACGACCTGGAGCAGGAGTACCGCGCCGACCCGGACCGCGTGCACGTCGTCGCGCCGGGCGTCGACCTCGAGGTCTTCCGGCCCCTCGAGCCCGCCCCCGGGCCGGACGCCGACGACGCGCGGCGCGCGCTGCGCGAGCGGCTCGGCCTGCCCGTCGACCGGAAGATCGTGCTGTTCGCGGGCCGCGTCCAGCTCCTCAAGGGCCCCGACGTGCTGGTCCGCGCGCTCGGCGTGCTGGCCGACCATGCCAGCACCGGCGACGCCACCGAGCCCGAGGCGTGGTGCGACGGCGGCGGGTCGCGCGTCCCGACGCTGGTCGTGCTGGGCGGGGCGAGCGGCCGCGCGACGGCGGTCCGCGAGCTCGAGGCCCTGGCCCACCAGGCAGGAGTCACCGACCACCTCGTCGTGCGGCCGCCGGTGCCCCGGGAGGAGCTGGTCGACTACCTGCGCGCGGCGGACGTCGTCGCGGTGCCGTCGCACAACGAGTCGTTCGGGCTCGTCGCGGCCGAGGCGCAGGCGGCCGGCACCCCCGTGGTCGCGGCGGCCGTGGGCGGGCTGCAGACGGTCGTGGTGGACGGCGTGTCCGGCGTCCTCGTGCCCGACCACAGCCCGTGGACGTGGGCGCGCGAGCTGGGCGACCTCCTGGCCGACGACGAGCGGCGCGCCCGCCTCGCCGCGGGCGCGCGCCGGGCGAGCGAGCGCTTCAGCTGGGACCGCGCCGCCGCGGGCATGCTCGACGTCTACGCGCAGGCCGCGAAGGTGCACCGCGCCCGCTCGCCGAGGTAGTTCGGATCGCGCCGAGGTCGTTCCGGGAATGGATCGCCCGGGCATGTGATTGCACCGTGCATGCCGATCACCGGAGAGTACGCACCCAGCCCGTCCGCCCGAGCCGCCGACCAGGTGGAGCTGTACGAGTCGTCGGGCGGCACGAAGGGCACGACGATGCGCGGCATGCCGGTCGTCGTCCTCACGACCGTCGGGGCGAGGTCGGGCAAGCTCCGCAAGACCCCGCTCATGCGCGTCGAGCACGAGGGCACGTACGCCGTCGTCGCCTCGCTGGGCGGCGCCCCGAAGCACCCGGTCTGGTACTACAACGTCGTCGCGAACCCGAAGGTCGAACTGCAGGACGGCCCGGAGACGCACGAGTACGTCGCCCGCGAGGTCACGGGCGACGAGAAGGCCCTGTGGTGGGAGCGGTCCGTGGCCGCGTACCCCGACTACGCCGACTACCAGGCGAAGACCGACCGCCAGATCCCGGTCTTCGTGCTGGAGCGCGTGGACGCCTGACCCGACGCGGGACGGTGGGCGCCCGAGCCGGACGCCCACCGTCCGGGATCCGACCGACGGTGCGGGCGGCGCGGGGGAGAAGGCAGGATGGTCCCCATGACCTACACCCTCGTGCTGCTCCGCCACGGCGAGAGCGAGTGGAACGCGAAGAACCTCTTCACCGGCTGGGTGGACGTGCCGCTGTCGGAGAAGGGCACCGCGGAGGCGAAGCGCGGTGGCGACCTGCTGAAGGAGGCCGACGTCTCGCCCGACGTCGTGCACACCTCGCTCCTGCGCCGCGCCATCAACACGGCGAACCTGGCGCTCGACGCCGCGGACCTGCACTGGATCCCCGTGAAGCGGAACTGGCGCCTCAACGAGCGCCACTACGGCGACCTGCAGGGCAAGGACAAGAAGCAGGTGCGCGACCAGTACGGCGAGGAGCAGTTCATGCTCTGGCGCCGTTCCTACGACGTGCCGCCGCCGGACATCGAGCTCGGCTCGGAGTTCTCGCAGGACGCCGACGTGCGCTACGCCGGTGAGCCCATCCCGCGCGCCGAGGCCCTCAAGCAGGTGCTCGACCGGGCCCTGCCGTACTGGGAGGGCGAGATCGTGCCCGACCTCCGGGCCGGCAAGACCGTCCTCGTCGCGGCGCACGGCAACTCGCTGCGCGCGATCGTCAAGCACCTCGACGGCGTCGACGACCAGACCATCGCCGGGCTGAACATCCCCACCGGCATCCCGCTGGTCTACGAGCTGGACGAGGAGACGCTGAAGCCCACCAACCCGGGCGGCACGTACCTCGACCCGGAGGCCGCGAAGGACGCCATCGCGGCCGTCGCGAACCAGGGCAAGTAGAGCTGCCGAGACAGCGAAGCCGGGACGAGGCCGCCATCAGGTGCGGCCCCGTCCCGGCTTTTCTGTGCCGTCATGCTGGCAGCATGGCCGCGTGACCACCGGCATCGGGCTCGCACGGGCCTACGACGACGACGTCGTCCACCCTCTGCTCGAGGCGTGGCGCCCGGGCCTGCCCCACGCGGCGGCCCGGCTGGGCAGCGGCTCGGACGTGCTGGGGCTCGACGACGAGACGTCGCGCGACCACGACTGGGGGCTGCGGCTCACGCTGCTCGTCGACGAGGCGGACGTCGCCGCGGTCGACGGGTACCTGGAGGGCGCGCTGCCGACCGAGCACGCCGGCCTGCCGACCCGCTTCGCCACCACCTGGGACCCGGTGGTGCGGCACCGCGTGGAGGTCGCCACGCCGCGCGGGTTCGCGAGGTCGAGGCTGGGGCTGGACCCGACGACCGACCTCGACGCCGCGGGCTGGCTGTCGCTCACGGGGCAGTCCGTGCTGGAGATGACCGCCGGGGCCGTCTTCCACGACGGTCCGGGAGAGCTCACGCGGATCCGGGAGCGCCTGCGCTGGTACCCGGACGACGTCTGGCTGCACGTGCTCGCCGCCGAGTGGGCGCGGGTCGGGCAGGAGCTGCCCTTCGTCGGGCGCACCGGCTATCGCGGCGACGACGTCGGCTCCCGCGTCCTCGCCGCACGCCTGGCGGCCTCGCTGCTGCGGCTGGGCCTGCTGCTGGAGCAGCGCTGGCCGCCCTACCCCAAGTGGCTGGGCACGGCGTTCGCCGGCACGCCGTCGGCGGCGACGGCGGGGCCGCACCTCGACCGGGCGCTCGCGGCGTCGTCCTGGCAGGACCGCGACGCCGCGCTCGGCGACGCCTGCGACGCCCTGCACGAGCGGCAGCGCGCCCTCGGGCTGCCGGCACTCGCCGGCCGCGCGACCGAGCCGTTCTACGACCGGCCCTTCCGCGGCCTGCGCGGCCTGCCGGAGCTGCTGCGCGACGCCGCCGGCGAGGCGGTGCGCGGCCTGCCGTCCGCCGTCGAGCAGCGGATCGACGCGGTCGACGTCCTGATGGACCCGGAGCGACGGGTCGCCGCCACCCGCGCCGCCACCCCGCCTGCCGCAGGGACGAGCGAGGCGGGGTAGGCCGAGATCTCTTGTCGCGAGGCTGGCGGGCCCGGCGGGAGGTCGCGAGGAACGAGCGACCGGATGGTGCGCCTCGCGACAAGAGATCTCGGCCTACCCCGCCGTCCTGCCCGGGAGCGGGGTTGTGCCTCAGACGTCGGCGCGCGCGTGCTCGTCGTCGAAGTTGCCGGTGACGAGGAAGGTGATGCGGCGGGCGACGGAGACCCCGTGGTCGCCGAACCGCTCGTAGTAGCGGCCGAGCAGGGTCACGTCGATCGTCTCCTGCACGGTGCCGGGCCACTCGGGGTCCAGCATCGCCGCGAAGGTGTCCTGGTGCAGGGCGTCGAGCAGGTCGTCGTCCTGCTCGACCTCGGCGGCCAGGGCGACGTCGCGCGTCGCGAGCAGCGCCGTCGTGCGCTGGGCGACGTGCACGGCGGCCCCGTGCATCTTGACGAACGTCTCCCGCGCCGGCCCGGGCACGGCCTGGGCCGGGTAGCGGCCGCGCGCGATCTGGGCGACGTGCCGGGCGAGGTCGCCCATCCGCTCGAGCGTGGCGCTGATGCGCAGCGCGGAGATGATGACGCGCAGGTCGGTGGCGACCGGCGCCTGCTGCGCGAGCAGGTACACGCAGCGCTCGTCGAGCTCGCTCTCGAGCCGGTCGATGGCGTGGTCGGAGGCGATGACCTCCTGCGCCAGCAGGTGGTCGGCCTCGAGCAGGGCGTCGCCCGCGCGCCGGATGGCCGACTCGACGAGCCGGCTCATCTCGATGAGGTCGTCGCCGACCTGGCGCAGCTCGGCCTCGAAGATCTCTCGCATCGCGTTCCTCTCGGGTGAAGTGTTCTGCCTCCAGCGTGCCACGCCCCGTGGACGTGGCGGGGGCGCCCAGGTGAACTCGAGGAGGGTCGAAGGTGAACAGTGGGCGACGGCTCGCTGAGCAGTTCCGCTCCGCGACGGATTCCTACCACCGTGCGACCTAGGCTGCTGCCGTGGACGGAATCATCCAGGGCGTGGCCGCGATGGTCGCGGGCATCTTCGGAGTGGCGGTAGGCGTGGTCGCAACCCTCGCCTTCCGCTTCTCCGAGCGCGCCCAGCGCCGCTCGCCCGAGGCGCCGAGCGCCGAGCTCGACGAGGGGCTCGTCCGCGTGCTCGCGGTGCTGCGGTCGGCCGCGGTCGTCCTGGACGAGGACGACGACGTGGTGCGCGCCTCGCCGCCGGCGTACGCGCTGGGGGTGGTGCGCAACGACGCGCTGCAGCACCCGGCGATCATCGACCTGGTGCGCGAGGTGCGCCGCGACGGCGTGATCCGCGAGCAGGAGCTCGAGCTGGCGCGCGGGCCGATCGGCTCCGGCACGGTCCTCCTGCAGGTCCGGGTGGCGCCGGTGGGGCCGGACAAGCTGCTCGTGCTTGCGGAGGACCGCACGGAGGCGCGGCGCGTCGAGGCCATCCGGCGCGACTTCGTCGTCAACGTCTCCCACGAGCTGAAGACGCCGGTCGGCGCGCTCGCGCTGCTGGCCGAGACCGTGCAGGACGCCGCGGACGACCCCGTCGCGGTGCGCCGCTTCACCCAGCGGATGCAGGCGGAGGCCACGCGGCTGTCGGCGCTGGTGCAGGAGATCATCGAGCTGTCGCGCCTGCAGGTGGCGGGCGCGCTGCAGGAGGTCAGCACGATCCCGGTGCGCGACGTCGTCGACGAGGCCGTGGACCGCGCGCGGACCACGGCGCAGGCCAAGAACATCGCCATCACCGTGGGCGGCACGGCGGACGTGCTCGTCTTCGGCGACCACAACCTGCTCGTCACGGCGGTGCGCAACCTGCTCGACAACGCCGTGGCGTACTCCGCCGAGAACACCCGCGTCGGCGTGGGCGTGCGCGAGCGCAACGGCCTGGTGGAGATCGACGTCGTCGACCAGGGCGTCGGCATCGCCGCGGACGAGCAGGACCGCGTCTTCGAACGGTTCTACCGCGTGGACCCGGCGCGCTCGCGCGACACGGGCGGCACCGGACTGGGCCTGAGCATCGTCAAGCACGTCGCGGCCGACCACGGCGGCGACGTGCAGATGTGGTCCGAGCCCGGCAAGGGCTCCACGTTCACCCTGCGTATCCCCGCGGCAGACCTGCCGCACGAGCTTCCGCACGAACAGCAGCCCGCCGAGGGCACGGACGAGGAGGTAGGTGCGTGACGCGCATCCTGGTGGTCGAGGACGAGGAGTCCTACCGGGACCCCCTGACATATCAGCTGACCCGGGAGGGCTTCGAGGTCGTGGAGGCCTCGAACGGGGTGGACGCGCTGGCCGCCTACGACGACGGCGGCGCGGACCTGGTGCTGCTCGACCTCATGCTGCCCGGCCTGTCCGGCACGGAGGTGTGCCGTGAGCTGCGGCAGCGCGGTGACGTGCCCGTCATCATGCTGACGGCCAAGGACTCCGAGATCGACAAGGTCGTGGGCCTCGAGCTGGGCGCGGACGACTACGTCACGAAGCCGTACTCCTTCCGGGAGCTGCTGGCGCGCATGCGCGCGGTGATGCGCCGCCGTGGGCCGGCGTCCCCGGAGGCGGGCTCGAACGGGCACGACGACGACGGCGAGCCCGTGCTCGAGGTCGGGTCCGTGCGCATGGACGTGGAGCGCCACACGGTGACGGTGGAGGGCGGCACGGTGTCGCTGCCGCTCAAGGAGTTCGACCTGCTCGAGCTGCTGCTGCGCAACGCCGGGCGGGTGCTCACCCGCGGGCAGCTCATCGACCGGGTGTGGGGTGCCGACTACGTGGGCGACACGAAGACGCTCGACGTTCACGTGAAGCGGATCCGCTCGAAGATCGAGCCCGACCCGGGGGCGCCGAAGCTGCTCCTCACGGTCCGCGGGCTGGGCTACAAGCTCGCCGACGACGACGCCTGACCTAGCCGAACCGTCCGACGATCGCCGGGGTCGTTCGCCCGGGCAGCCTGCACCTTCTGCAGGTGGCCCCGACGAACGACCTCGGCGATCGTCGTCCTGCCCCGGCGAGCTGCCGGGCGGGCTGAGACCCTCAGGTGACGGGTGTCCCCGCACTGTTCACCCGTCGTTCATCTGCTCCTGGGTCCCGGGCCACCTTGCGTGCCTAGCGTTCCTCACGAACGCCGGCGCTTCGCCGGTGCCACTCCGTGTGAACAGGATGGAACGAGACGTGAAGCTCAGCCGATTCTCCCGTGCTGGATCCGCTGTCGCGGTCGGCGCGCTGGCCCTGACCCTCGCCGCCTGCGGCTCGGACCCGGCCGCCCCCGGCGCGGAGTCGACCGGCGGCGCGGACGGCGCCGCCTCCACCCTCTCGGGTGAGCTCAGCGGTGGCGGTGCCTCGTCGCAGGAGTCCGCCCAGGAGGCGTGGCGCGCCGGCTTCCAGACGGCCAACCCCGACGTCACCGTCAACTACGACCCGGTGGGCTCCGGCGGTGGCCGCACCGGCTTCACCGACGGCTCGTACGGCTTCGCCGGCTCCGACGCCGCCCTGGACGACGACGAGATGACGGCGGCCGAGGCCCAGTGCGGCGACGGCGGCGTCATCGAGTTCCCGGGCTACGTGAGCCCGATCGCCGTGGCCTTCAACCTCGAGGGCGTCGACACGCTGAACCTCAAGCCGGACGTGATCGCGCAGATCTTCTCGGGCGACATCACGACCTGGAACGACAAGGCGATCGCCGCCGACAACCCCGACGCCGAGCTCCCGGACACCGCCATCACCGTGGTGCACCGCTCGGACGACTCGGGCACCACCGAGAACTTCCAGGCCTACCTGCACGAGGCCGCTCCGGACGCCTGGGACCACGAGCCCGAGGGCGTGTGGCCGATCGAGGGTCAGGAGTCGGCGCAGGGCACCTCCGGCGTGGTCTCGGCCGCGCAGTCCGGCGAGGGCACGATCACCTACGCCGACGCCTCCCAGATCTCCGACCTGGGCACCGTGGCGGTCGGCGTGGGCGACGAGTTCGTGCCGTACAGCGCCGAGGCGGCCGCCGAGGTCGTCGCGCAGTCGCCGCGTGCCGAGGGCACCACGGACGGCGTGTACTCGATCGAGCTCAAGCGTGACGTCGCCGGCACCTACCCGGTGGTCCTGGTCTCGTACCTGCTGGCCTGCGGCACCTACGCCGACCAGGCCCAGGCCGACCTGGTCAAGGGCTACCTGTCCTACATCGTGAGCGAGGAGGGCCAGCAGGTGTCCGCCGACGCCGCGGGCTCCGCCCCGCTGTCGTCCGACATCCGCGACGCGGTGCAGCCGTCGATCGAGGCGATCACGGCCGGCTGACCGGACACGTACCGCATGGAGCGCCCGTCGTCGGTCGAGCCCGTCGGGACCAGAGGACCTGGTCTCGACAGGCTCGACCGGCGGTGTCACCACAGCACGATGGACGAGGAGTACGAGTGACCACCACCGTCAGCCCGCCCCCCGAGCGGGCGCCGGGTCGACCACGTCGGCGCCGCCGCACCACCGACCGCGGCTTCAACCGCGGCTTCCGTTGGATCGCCGTCGGCTCGGGCGTCCTGATCCTGGCGGTGCTGGCCGCCGTCGCGGTGTTCCTGCTGCAGCAGGCATGGCCCGCGCTGACCGCCGGCTCGGACGAGCTGGCCGCGTCGGTGCCGCGATACCCCGACGACACGTCGCTGCTCGAGTACGTGGGCCCGCTCGTGTTCGGCACGCTGCTCGCGGCCGCCCTCGCCCTCGCGCTCGCCACCCCCGTCGCGATGGGGATCGCGCTGTTCATCTCGCACTACGCGCCGCGACGGCTGGCCCAGCTCCTCGGGTACCTGGTGGACCTGCTGGCGGCCGTCCCGTCCGTCATCTACGGCCTGTGGGGCATCTTCGTGCTCGGCCCGGCCGCCCTCCCGCTGTGGGAGTGGCTCAACTCGGTGCTCGGCTGGTTCCCGCTCTTCGCCGGGCCGGTGTCGCCCACCTCCCGCGTGCTGGCGACCGTCTCGGTGGTGCTCGCGGTGATGATCCTGCCGATCATCACCGCCGTCGCCCGCGAGGTCTTCCTGCAGACGCCGAAGCTCCACGAGGAGGCCGCGCTCGCGCTCGGAGCCACCCGCTGGGAGATGGTCCGCACCGCGGTGCTGCCGTTCGGCCGGTCCGGCGTCGTCTCGGCCGCCATGCTCGGCCTGGGCCGCGCGCTCGGCGAGACGATGGCCGTCCTGATGATCCTGTCGCCCGGGTTCCTGTACTCCTTCCGGATCCTCGACAGCGCACAGCAGCAGACCATCGCCGCGTACATCGCGCTGGACTTCCCGGAGGCGAGCGGCCTCGCGGTGAACACGCTGATCGCCACCGGCCTCGTGCTGTTCGTCATCACGCTGGCCGTCAACATGGGCGCACGCGCGATCGTGGCGCGGCGCAAGGAATTCTCGGGGGCCAACTGATGAGCACGACCACCGTGGACCCCACCGACGCCACCGCCCGCACGCGGGCCGCGCTGACCGGCGCCGACGGCGCCCGCCGCCGCAAGGACCGCACGATGACGGTCCTCATCTGGGGTGCGTTCGTCGTGGCGATGGCCCCGCTCGTGTCCCTGATCTGGACGGTGCTCAGCAACGGCGCCGCCCGCATCAGCATGGACTTCCTGACCCTGTCGATGCGCAACATCTTCGGCGGCGACCCGAGCGGCGGCATCTACCACGCCATCGTCGGCACGCTGATCATCACGGCCCTGGCCACGGTGATCTCGGTGCCGATCGGCCTGCTCGCCGCCGTCTACCTCGTCGAGTACGGCAAGGGCGCCCTCGCCCGCTCGGTGACCTTCTTCGTCGACGTCATGACGGGCATCCCGTCGATCGTCGCCGGCCTGTTCGCGGTCTCCTTGTTCACGCTGATCCTCGGACCGGGCGTGCGGATGGGCGTCATCGGCGCCGTCGCACTGTCCGTGCTGATGATCCCGGTGGTCGTGCGGTCCTGCGAGGAGATGCTCAAGCTCGTCCCGAACGAGCTGCGGGAGGCGGCCTACGCCCTCGGCGTGCCGAAGTGGCTGACCATCGTCAAGGTCGTGCTCCGCACGTCCGTGGCCGGGCTCACGACCGGCATCCTGCTCGCGGTGGCCCGCGTCATCGGCGAGACGGCGCCCCTGCTCGTGACGGTCGGCGTCACCGACTCGATCAACTTCGACCCCTTCGAGGGCCGCATGATGACGCTGCCGGTCTTCGCCTACCGTCAGTACAGCCAGGGCCTGGCCACCTGCCCGGGCGGCGAGTCCGCGACCTGCGTGGCCGACATCGCGATCCAGAACGCGTGGGGCGCGGCGCTCGTGCTGATCGTCCTGGTGCTCGCCCTCAACCTCATCGGCCGGCTGGTGAACCGCTGGTTCTCCCCGAAGCTGCGCTGACCCGCAGCCGCCGCCCGCCGCAGCCCACCAGAAAGAGACAGACGATGGCACAGCGCATCGACGTGAAGGACCTCAACATCTACTACGGCGACTTCCTCGCCGTGCAGGACGTGTCGATGACGATCGACCCGAAGTCGGTGACGGCGTTCATCGGCCCGTCGGGCTGCGGCAAGTCGACGTACCTGCGCACGCTCAACCGGATGCACGAGGTGATCCCGGGCGCTCGCGTGGAGGGCACCGTCGAGATGGAGGGCGTCGACCTGTACGGGGACGACATCGACCCCGTGGCGGTGCGCCGCAACGTGGGGATGGTCTTCCAGCGGCCGAACCCGTTCCCCACCATGTCCATCCGGGACAACGTGCTGGCGGGCGTGAAGCTCAACAACCGGCGCATCAGCCGTTCGGACGCCGAGGAGCTGGTGGAGACCTCGCTGCGCGGCGCCAACCTGTGGAACGAGGTCAAGGACCGCCTCGAGCGCCCGGGGTCCGGCCTGTCGGGCGGCCAGCAGCAGCGCCTCTGCATCGCCCGCGCCATCGCGGTGAAGCCGCAGGTGCTGCTCATGGACGAGCCGTGCTCCGCGCTCGACCCGATCTCGACCCTCGCGATCGAGGACCTCATCGGCGAGCTGAAGCAGGACTACACGATCGTCATCGTGACCCACAACATGCAGCAGGCGGCGCGCGTCAGCGACCGCACGGCGTTCTTCAACATCGCGGGCACGGGCAAGCCCGGCCGCCTCATCGAGATGAACGACACGTCGACCATCTTCTCGACGCCGGCCGAGCAGGCCACGGAGGACTACGTCTCCGGCCGCTTCGGATGACCCTGCCGAGATAGAGAGGCCTTTCGCCGAGATAGAGAAGAGGCACGGACCGTAGCCGCTACGGTCCGTGCCTCTTCTCTATCTCGGCGAAAGGCCTCTCTATCTCGGCGAGGGCGTCTGGCCCCGCGAGATCAGAGGCTCGAGGCGTCCGGCACGTAGGCCGCGTACTCGGGCAGGCCGCCGTCCATGACGGGCAGGGAGAAGTCCTCGTCGACGCCGGCGCCGGAGAGGGTCGAGTCGAGGTCGCCGCCGGGGTGCGTGGCGACGCTGTCGATCACGGCGTCGACGACCTGGTCGCCCGCGGGCTGCGCGCTCAGGTAGACCGTCTGGCCGGCGGGCACGTCGAGGGTCATCGGCTCGGTGCCCTCGGCCGTGAGCTCGAAGGTCACGTCCTCGGCCGAGTCGTTGGCCAGCGCGCCGAGCAGCGCGCCGGGCTCGCCCTCTCCGTTCGTCACGACCATGAGGTTGATGCCGCGCACATGGTCGGTGAGGTTGACGCGCACGCCGTCCGACGGGGCGTAGGGCTTGGTGGTGATCGTGGGGGAGCAGGCGGCCAGCAGCAGGGCACCCGCCAGGACGCTGGCGGCGGCGACGGTGCGTGCGGGGCGGGCGGAGCGGGACACGTGCTCTCCTTCGAAGGCGGCGCTCGCAGGCGCCGGGGCGGCGCGGGCGCTGGACGTCAGGGTTCCCGCCCGCTCGACGCGGTGGGACGGGCCTGCAGGGGGCCCGCGAACATCCTAACGATGCCGGGTGGGTGCTGCGTCCCAGGCGGCACCTTCAGGCCTCTGACCTGCGAAGATGCGTACGGCGAGGTGTGGCTGGGAGAGCGCGGGGCACCGGAGTGTCGGCACCCGCGTGATAAACTCGTCGATTGGGAAAGGGGACATCTGCAGATGACGTTCACAGTAGGCGAGACGGTTGTCTACCCGCATCACGGCGCCGCGCTGATCGAAGAGATCAAGACGCGGAAGATCCGTGGCGAGGAGAAGATGTACCTCAAGCTCAAGGTTGCCCAGGGCGACCTGACCATCGAGGTCCCGGCGGAGAACGTCGACCTCGTCGGTGTGCGCGACGTGGTCGACCAGCAGGGGCTGGACCGCGTCTTCGAGGTGCTGCGCGCGCCGTACACGGAGGAACCGACCAACTGGTCGCGCCGGTACAAGGCGAACCTCGAGAAGCTCGCGTCCGGCGACGTGATCAAGGTCGGCGAGGTCGTGCGTGACCTGTCGCGCCGCGACGCCGACCGTGGCCTCTCGGCGGGCGAGAAGCGCATGCTCGCCAAGGCTCGCCAGATCCTCGAGTCCGAGGTCGCGCTCGCCGAGGGCGTCGACGAGGAGAAGGCCGGCGCCATCATCGACGAGGTCCTCGCCTCCTGAGGCCCCGCGTCACCAGCGCTGCACGACGGCGACCCCCGGCACCTGCCGAGGGTCGCCGTCGTCGTTCCGGTACCGTGACGCCGTGACGACGCTCGCGATCCTGACCGCCGCGGGGTCCGGGACCCGTCTCGGCCGCGACCTGCCGAAGGCGCTGGTCGACCTGGCCGGCTTCCCCCTGGTGGTGCACGCGGCCCGCCGCCTCGCGTCGTCGGGCGTCGTCGACACGTTGGTCGTGACGTGCCCGGCCGGCCTCGACGCGGCGGTGCGCGACGTGCTCGCCCAGGATCCCCACGTCGACGTGCCGGTCCGCGTGGTCGAGGGCGGCGCCACCCGGCAGGCCTCCGTCGCCGCGGGGCTCGCGCTCGCCGGGCCCGACGACGACGTCGTGCTGGTGCACGACGCGGCCCGTCCGCTCGCCCCGCCCGCGCTGGTGCGTCGCGTCGCCGCCGCCGTGCGGGCCGGCCACCGCGCCGTCGTGCCGGGCCTGCCCGTCACGGACACCGTCAAGAGGGTCGCCGCACGCCTGGCGGAGGCCGCGGCCGGGACGACGGGCCCCGCCGTCGAGCGCGTGGTGGAGACCCCGGACCGCGCGCTGCTGCGCGCGGTCCAGACCCCGCAGGGCTTCGACCGGGCCCTCCTGGGACGCGCGCACGCCGAGGGCTCCGCCCGCGCGGCGACCGAGGGCCGGGCCGCGACGGACGACGCCGGCCTCGTCGAGGCGCTCGGCGAGACCGTGCACGTCGTCGAGGGCGACGAGGCGGCCCTCAAGATCACCACCGAGCGGGACCTGACGGTGGCCGGACTGCTGCTCGAGGAGACGTCGTGACCCTGCCCCGCACCGGCCTCGGCGTCGACGTGCACGCGTACGCCCCGGAGGGCTCCGACCGCGAGCTCTGGCTGGGCGGCCTGCGCTGGCCGGGGGAGCGGCCCCTGGCAGGTCACTCGGACGCCGACGTCGCCGCACATGCGGCCGCCGACGCGCTGTTCTCCGCCGCGGGCATCGGCGACCTCGGCACGCACTTCGGCACCAGCGAGCCCGAGTGGGCCGGCGCCGCGGGCGCCACCCTGCTGGCCGAGGCGGCGCGCCGCGTCCGCGCGGCCGGATTCGAGATCGGGAACGTCGCCGTGCAGGTGATCGGCAACCGGCCCAAGGTCGGGCCCCGCCGGGCCGAGGCCGAGGCCGCCCTGTCCGCCGCCGCCGGGGCGCCGGTGTCCCTCAGCGCCACCACCACCGACGGGCTGGGCCTCACCGGCCGCGGCGAGGGGGTCGCCGCGATCGCCACCGCGCTGGTGGCACCGCGCTCGGCGGCGTAGGCACGCCGCGGCGACCGGCTCACTGCTGCATCCGCGGGTCCTCGGACGGGTCGGCGTACATGTCCGGGCAGCCGTCGTCGACGGCGGCGGGGCGCAGCTCGTAGTGCCAGGGCTCGTTGCGGTAGACCTGGCACAGCCGGTACGCGGCGCCGCGGCCGGACAGCCACTCCGTGGCGCCGGTCTGCGCCAGGTCGACGGCGTCCCCGGACACGTGCGGCGACGTGCTCGCGGTGGCGACCCAGCGGGCGGCCTCCGCGGCGGAGCCGTACTGGGCGACCGCCTCGCGCAGCAGCCGGTCCTGGTAGTCCGCCGAGCGCCAGCCGCTGGTGACGTCGAACGTGATGCCGTCGTCGGCGGCGTCCCTCGCCGCGTCCTGCAGGGCGTCCCGCAGCGCGGGGTCGAGGTTCGCCACGGCCGGCAGCGCGTCGTCGAAGACGGTCGTGCCGTCGGGGACGGTGCCGTCGGCACCGTCGGGGCTCTCGGAGCGCGCCGCGTCGCCGCGGCCGTCCGGTCGGCCGGGGGCCGCCGCCGGCGCGACGGAGGTCGGCGGCGGGGTCGGCGTCGCCTGGCAGGCGGCGACGGCGGACGCCGCGAGGACGGCGGTCAGGGCGGCGAGGACGGCCGGCCGGGTCCGGCGGGCCGTCGCGGGAGCGAGTTCTCGGGGGGACATGCGCCCAGTCGAGCGGCCACGCCGTTGCCGCCACGTATGCAGGTTTCGATACGCCGACGACAGGTGCCGGTCCGTAGCATCGAAGGATGCGCGTGCTGATCGTCGAGGACGAGCCGTACCTGGCGGAGGCCGTCCGCGACGGGCTGCGGCTCGAGGCCATCGCGGCCGACGTCGCCGGGGACGGCGACACCGCGCTGGAGCTGCTGAGCGTCAACGCCTACGACATCGCCGTGCTCGACCGGGACGTCCCGGGCCCGTCCGGCGACGAGATCGCCGCGAGCATCGTCGCGTCCGGCAGCGGGATGCCGATCCTCATGCTCACGGCGGCGGACCGTCTCGACGACAAGGCCACCGGGTTCGAGCTGGGGGCCGACGACTACCTCACCAAGCCCTTCGCCCTCCGGGAGCTGGTGCTGCGGCTCCGGGCGCTCGACCGGCGGCGCGCGCACAGCCGGCCGCCGGTGCGGGAGACCGCCGGCCTGCGGGTGGACCCGTTCCGCCGCGAGGTCTACCGGGACGGCCGGTACGTGGCTCTCACGCGCAAGCAGTTCGCGGTGCTGGACGTGCTCGTCGCGGCCGAGGGCGGCGTCGTCAGTGCCGAGGAGCTGCTGGAGCGGGCCTGGGACGAGAACGCCGACCCGTTCACCAACGCCGTCCGGATCACCGTCTCGGCGCTGCGCAAGCGGCTCGGCGAGCCCTGGGTGATCGTCACCGTGCCCGGCGTCGGCTACCGCATCGACACCGGGCCGGCCGACGGCGGCGGGCGTGGCTAGGAGGAGGCCCGGGCCCAGCGTCCGGCTCAGGCTCACGCTCAGCTACGCGGCCTTCCTCGTGGTGGCCGGAGCCCTGCTGCTGGCGGTGGTGTGGGTGTTCCTGCTGCGGTACGTGCCCGAGTCCGTGGTCGTCACCGCCGTCCGGCCGGGGCCCGGGCAGTTCGTGCCCAACCGGTCCGACCTCGAGCGCGCCTTCGCCCCGCGGGTGGCCTGGGCGCTGGTCTTCCTCCTGGTGCTCGGCCTGGTGGGCGGCTGGCTGCTCGCCGGCCGCATGCTCGCCCCGCTGAACCGCATCACCGCCGCCACGCGGCTGGCCGCCGAGGGCTCCCTCACGCACCGCATCCACCTGCCGGGCCGCGACGACGAGTTCCGCGAGCTCGCCGACGCCTTCGACGCCATGCTCGCGCGGCTGGAGGCCCAGGTCGCCGAGCAGCAGCGGTTCGCGGCCAACGCCTCCCACGAGCTGCGCACCCCGCTGGCGATCACGCAGACCGTCCTCGAGGTGGCCCGCCAGGACCCGCGGCGCGACACCGCCGAGCTCCTCGACCGGCTCCAGGCCGTCAACACCCGGGCGATCGACCTCACCGAGGCCCTGCTCCTGCTCAGCCGCGCCGAGCAGCGGTCCTTCGCCCGCGAGCGGGTCGACCTGTCCCTCGTCGCGGAGGAGGCCACCGAGACGCTGCTGCCGCTGGCCGACAAGCACGGCGTCGCCGTCCGCACGTCGGGCGTCGTCGCCCTCACGACGGGCTCGCCCGCGCTCCTGCTGCAGCTGGCGACGAACCTCGTGCACAACGCGATCGTCCACAACCTGCCGGAGGCCGGCACCGTGCAGGTGCGCACCGCCGCCCGGCCGGGCGCCGTCGATCTCACCGTCGAGAACACCGGAGAGCGGGTGCCGCCGGAGCTCGTCGGCACCCTCACCGAGCCCTTCCAGCGCGGCAGCGGGCGCACGCGGGGCGACCACGCGGGCGTCGGCCTCGGGCTCGCGATCGTCCGGAGCATCGCCGAGGCGCACGACGGCGCGCTCGCCGTCGCCGCCCTGCCCGACGGCGGGCTGCGCGTCGCGGTGCACCTCCCGGCCGCGCTGTCCGCCCCGTGGGCGCCGCGGCCGCGCGACTGACGCCCTAGCGCTGGAGGCCGAGGACGGTGTCCGTGTAGTCGTTGCGGAAGACGCCGTCGGGGTCGACGGCGGCGCGCACGCGGGCGACGTCGTCCAGCGGGTAGTGGGCGGCCAGCTCCTCCGCGGTGCGGGTGTGCAGCTTGCCCCAGTGCGGGCGGCCGCCTGCGGCGGCGAAGATCTGCTCGGCGGCGCTGAAGTACCGCTGGTGCGGCATCGGGGCGTACTGGTGCACCGCCACGTACGCGGTCTCGCGGCCGTGGGCGGTGGACAGCCAGACGTCGTCGGCGGCGGCGAACCGCACCTCGACGGGGAACGGGACGGGCTCGCCGGACGCGCGCAGCCAGGCGTCGAGCTCGTCGAGCACGCCCCGCAGGGCGGCACGGGGGAGGGCGTACTCCATCTCGACGAACCGCACGCGGCGCCGGGTGACGAACACGTCGGCCGACGGCGCCACGTACGTCTTCGCGCCCAGCGCCCGCGCGCTGACCGCGTTGAGCCGGGGCACGAGGCCGGGCGCGGCGAACGCGAGCCGGTTCACCACCTCGAAGGCGCCGTTGGACAGCACCTCCTCGTCGAGCAGCGCGCGGGCGCGGGCGCCGGCCGTGCGCACCGCGCCCGGGGTGCCGGCGCGCGCGGCGGCCCAGGCGTCGACCTCGTCGGTCGTCGCGCGGTTGTTGCGTTTCGTCAGCGCCCGGCGGGTGCCGGGGAACCAGTAGAACTCCGCGTGGTCGTTGTCGTCGACGTACTCGTCGAGCTGCTCCAGCACCCGGTCCAGCGGCCAGGGCTCCTCCTGCGCGCGCAGCCAGAACGCGGGCACGACCTCGAGGGTCACGGCCGACAGCACGCCCGCCGTCCCGAGCCCCAGCCGCGCCACCTCGAACAGCTCGCGCTCCGGGCTGCCGGGCGCCGCGGCGTCGGACGCCGCCCGGACCGCGCCGTCGGCGCCGACCACGCGGACGCCGCGGACCTGCGTCGCGAGGCCGCCGAGGCGCGCGCCGGTGCCGTGCGTGCCCGTGGAGATCGCGCCCGCCACCGACTGGCGGTCGATGTCGCCGAGGTTGCGCATCGCGAGGCCGAGCATGGCGAGCAGCCGGTTGAGGTCGTGCAGCCGGGTGCCCGCGCGCACCGTGACCAGCGACGTGCCGTCGGTCTGCGGCGCGACCGCCTCGACCCCGCTCAGGTGGTCGAGGCCGAGGTGGACGCCGTCGGTGATGGCCGCCGCCGTGAACGAGTGGCCCGCGCCCATCGCGCGCACCCGGAGACCCTCGGCCGCGGCACCGGCGACGACGGCGCCGAGCTCGCCCTCGTCGTGCGGCGCGACCCGGCGGGCGGGGCGCCAGGAGTGCGTGCCGCCCCACGTGCGCAGCGGGACGTCGGAGGCGGCGGAGGCAGGCGTGCGGGCGACGGTGCTCGAAGTCACGCGCACACTCTGCCACGGGCGCCCGCCGCCACGGATCCCCCTCCGGGTGGACCTCCGGGTGGACTCCAGGGTGAGGTGTCGCGGGCGGTGCCCGGGGCGGTGCCGGGGCCGGCGACGTCCGGTGTAGCGTGCCGCCATGACCCTGACGGAGCGGCTGGCCCGCGCGACCGCGCACCTGCCGGGGCCCCTGGCCGTGGTCGACCTGGACGCCTTCGACGCCAACGCGGCGGACCTGCGACGGCGCGCACGCGGGGTGCCCGTGCGGGTGGCGAGCAAGTCGGTGCGGGTGCGCTCGCTCGTGGGCCGGGCGCTCGACGCGGGTTTCGAGGGCGTCATGGCGTTCTCCCTCGCCGAGGCGCTGTGGCTGGTCCAGGAGGGGGTGCGCGACGTCCTCGTCGGCTACCCCACGGTCGACCGGGACGCCCTGGCGCGGCTGGCCGCCGACGTCGGCGCGCGCCGCGAGGTCACCCTCATGACGGACGACGTCGCCCAGCTCGAGCTGCTGGGCGCGGCGCTGCGCTCCGCGGCGCTCCCGCCCGGCACCGCCGCGGAAGCCCTGCCCGACGTGTCGGTCTGCCTGGACGTGGACGCGTCGCTGCGCGTCGGGGTCGGCCCGGCGCAGGTGCACCTGGGCACGCGCCGGTCGCCGCTGCGCAGCCCGGAGGACGTCGCGACGCTCGCCCGCCGCGTCGAGGAGCTGCCCGGCGCCCGGCTGCGCGGCCTCATGTTCTACGAGGCGCAGGTGGCCGGCCTGCCGGACACCAACCCCGCCGTCCGGCTGGTCAAGCGGCTGTCCGTGACCGACCTGGACCGGCGTCGCGCCGAGGTGCGGGACGCGGTGCGCGCCGCCGTCGGGCACGCCGTCCCGCTGGTGAACTCCGGCGGCACGGGCTCGCTCGAGACGTCGTCGGCCGGCCCCGCCGTCACCGAGGTCACCGCGGGCTCCGGCCTGTTCGTGCCCGGCCTGTTCGACGGGTACCGGTCGTTCGACCCGCGGCCCGCCGCCTACTTCGGGCTCGACGTCGTGCGCGTGCCGGCCCCTGGCTGGGCGACGGCGTTCGGCGGCGGGTACGTGGCGTCCGGCCCGGCCGGGCGGTCGCGCCTGCCGCGCGTCGCGACGGCCGGCTGGTCCCTCACCGGCAGGGAGGGCGCGGGCGAGGTCATGACCCCGCTGCGGCGCCGCCGCGGCGCCCCGCCGCTGGGCGTCGGCGACCGGGTGTGGCTGCGGCACGCGAAGGCCGGCGAGCTCATGGAGCGGTTCGACGCGGTGCACCTGGTGCGGGGCGACGAGATCGTCGAGACCGTGCCGACCTACCGGGGCGAGGGGCGCACCTTCGGCTGAGCCGGGGCGCGCGGGCCGCGGGCCGGGACACCCGCCCGGGAGCAGGGAGGACGGCGAGGCTGGCCGGTACGCTGGACCGGTGAGCCTGCACCTGTACGACACCGCGACGCGAGACGTGCGCGCCTTCGTCCCCCTGAACCCGGGCGAGGTCGGTATCTACCTGTGTGGCGCCACCGTGCAGGCCCCGCCCCACATCGGCCACCTGCGGCCCGTGATCGCGTTCGACATCCTGCGGCGCTGGCTGGAGCGCTCGGGCCTGCGGGTCACGCTGATCCGCAACGTCACCGACATCGACGACAAGATCCTCGCGAAGGCCGCGGCGGCCGGCGTCGAGTGGTGGGCGCACGCGGCCGCGCACGAACGGATGTTCACGCGCGCCTACGACGCGCTCGGCGTGCTGCCCCCCACCTACGAGCCGCGCGCCACGGGCCACGTGCCCGACATGGCGGAGCTGATGCAGCGCCTCGTCGACGGCGGCCACGCGTATACGAGCGGCCCCGGCGACGTGTGGTTCGACGTGCGGTCGTGGCCCGCCTACGGCGAGCTGACGCGCCAGCGGCTCGAGGACCTCAACCCCGAGCCCACCGGAGACGACGCCGCCGCCTCCGCCAAGCACGACCCGCACGACTTCGCGCTGTGGAAGGCCCCCAAGCCGGGCGAGCCCGCGACGGCGTCGTGGGAGACCCCGTTCGGCCGGGGGCGCCCCGGCTGGCACCTCGAGTGCTCCGCGATGGCCCGCCGCTACCTGGGCGACGCGTTCGACATCCACGGCGGCGGCCTCGACCTGCGGTTCCCGCACCACGAGAACGAGCAGGCGCAGTCGCGCGCCGCCGGCTACGGCTTCGCGCAGCGCTGGATGCACTGCGCGTGGGTCACGCAGCAGGGCGTCAAGATGAGCAAGTCGCTCGGCAACGGGCTCCTCGTGACCGAGCTGCTCGCGCAGGCCCCCGCGCCCGTGATCCGGTACGCGCTCGCCGCGGTGCAGTACCGGTCCATGCTCGAGTGGTCGCCCGACACCCTGGACGAGGCGCGCGCCACCTGGGAGCGCCTCTCCGGCTTCGTGGAGCGCGCCACCGAGCGCGTCGGCGCCGTCCCCGCGGACGAGGTCGCGAAGGCGGAGCTCCCGGCGGCGTTCGTCGAGGCCATGGACGACGACCTCAACGTGCCGGCGGCGCTCGCCGCCGTGCACGAGCACCTGCGCGCCGGCAACGGCGCGCTGGCCTCGCGCGACGACGCCGCGGCGCGGGCGGAGCTCGTCGCCCTGCGCGGCATGCTCGACGTCCTCGGGCTCGACCCCGCCGACCCGCAGTGGGCCGCGGGCTCCGACGACACCACGGCACGCTCGGCCCTGGACTCGCTCGTCGCGGCCGAGCTCGACGCGCGGACCGCGGCGAGGTCGGCGAAGGACTGGGCCACCAGCGACGCGATCCGCGACCGCCTCGCGGCCGCCGGCGTCGTCGTGCAGGACTCCGCCGACGGCGCGCGCTGGACGCTGACCGACTGACCCCCGCTGGTCGAGCCTGTCCACACCCGATGTACTGGTCGGATCTCGACAGGCTCGACCACCGCTAGAGAAGAGACACCATGGCAGGCAACACCCGGCGCCCCGGCGCCGTCCGCAAGGCCGGCAGCAAGAAGGGCGCGCAGGTCGGCACCGGCGGCCACGGCCGCAAGTCGCTCGAGGGCAAGGGGCCGACGCCGAAGGCGGAGGACCGCACCTACCACCCCGCGCACAAGCGCAAGGCGGCCGCCGAGAAGCGCGAGGTCGCGCAGGACCGGAAGGGCGCGAGCAAGGGCGTCGTCCGCGGCACCCGCCGGCCCACGGGCGGCGCCGAGGTGGTCGCGGGCCGCAACGCGGTGCTCGAGGCGCTGCGCACCGACGTGCCCGTCACCGCGGTGCACGTCGCCGCGCGCATCGACCACGACGACCGCACCCGCGAGATCCTCGAGCTCGCCTCCGCCCGGTCGGTCCAGCTGCTCGAGGTGAGCCGCACCGAGCTCGACCACCTCACCGAGGGGTCCGTGCACCAGGGCGTCGCCGCGCAGGTGCCGCCGTACGACTACGCCGACGTCGAGGACCTGCTCGACGCCGCGGCCGCGGCCGGGCAGGCGCCCCTGTTCGTCGCGCTCGACGGCGTCACCGACCCGCGCAACCTCGGCGCCGTGCTCCGCTCCGCCGGGGCCTTCGGCGCGCACGGCGTCATCGTGCCGTCGCGCCGCTCCGCCGGCGTCACCGCGTCGGCGTGGAAGGTGTCCGCGGGCGCGGCCGCGCGGGTGCCCGTCGCCAAGGTGACGAACCTGTCCCGCACGCTGGCCGACCTGAAGAAGTCGGGCGCCTTCGTCGTCGGCCTCGACGCCGGCGGCGACACCGAGGTGCGCGGCCTTGCGTTCGCCACCGACCCGCTGGTCCTCGTCGTCGGGTCCGAGGGCCACGGGCTCTCCCGCCTCGTCCGCGAGACCTGCGACGCCGTGGCGTCGATCCCCATCTCCTCCGACGTCGAGTCGCTCAACGCCGGCGTCGCCGCGGGGATCACGCTGTACGAGGTGGCCCAGGCCCGCCAGGCCGCCGCGGAGTAATAGCCGCCGCCTCGCCGAGGTAGTGCAGAAGTCGCCGAGGTAGTTCGACAATCGCCGAGGTAGTGGTCCAGACCACTACCTCGGCGATTGTCGAACTACCTCGCGGAGCCTGGGACTATCTCGGCGATTGGTGGACTACCCCGTCAGGTGGAGAGGTGGAAGTGGTCGTCCTCGGGGGCGGCCTCCGGGCCGGCGTCGAGGTCCGCCTCGGGATCCTGCTCGCCGGGCGGGAGGCCCAGGATGGCCTTCTCGTCGGGGCGGTGACGCAGCACGTGCTCCACGTAGGACGCCGTGGCCTCGGGCATGGGGACGTCGCGGCCGGCCTGCTCGGAGATGAACCAGCGGTGGTCGAGGATCTCGTGGAACAGCTGCGCCGGCTCGAGCTTGCGGCGCAGCTCGCGGGGGACGGCGCGGATGGTCGGCTGGAAGACGTTCTGCGACCAGTCGTGCGCCACCATCTGCGGGTCGTCCTCCTGCCGGTCCGTGGCGGCCACGTAGGAGTCGAGGTCGTTGAGCAGGCGGCGGGCCTGGTTGTCCTGCACGTCCAGGCCGGTGAGCCGGAAGAGGCGCCGTGAGTGGTGGCCGGCGTCGACCACCTGGGGCTGGATGCGCACGGTGGTGCCGTCGATGTCGGTGGTGATGGACAGCTCGCCGACGTCGAAGCCCAGGTCGTTGAGCCGGTCGATGCGGGCCGCGACCCGCCAGCGCTCGTCGGCGCCGAACGACTCGACCCCCGTGAGGGCCTCCCACAGCTCCGTGTACCGGGAGACCAGGGCGTCGCCGATGGCGAGCTCGTCCACCTCCTCGTCGAGCAGCTCACCGGCCGCGAGGTCCATGAGCTCGCCGATGATGTTGGTGCGGGCCAGGTCGACGTCGTACTCGCGCTGGCCGCGGGAGAGCTCGCGGTGCAGGTCGCCCGTCTCGGCGTCCACGAGGTACGCGGCGAACTGGTGGGCGTCGCGCCGGAACAGCGTGTTCGACAGCGAGACGTCGCCCCAGTAGAAGCCGACCAGGTGCACGCGCACCAGCAGCACGGCGAGCGCGTCGATGAGCCGGGCCGCCGTGTCGGGGCGCAGGGCCTGGCTGAACACGGCGCGGTACGGCAGGGAGAACGCCAGGTGCTCCGTGACGAGCGCCGCCTCGAGCGGCTCCCCGGCGTCGTCGCGCCGGCCCGTCACGACGCCCACGGGCCGCACCGACGGGATCTCGAGCTTGCGCAGCTGGCGCAGCAGCTCGTACTCGCGGAACGCCACCTTCTCGCTGATCTCCTTGATCGCGAGCACCCGGCCGTCGAGGCGCACGAACCGCACGACGTGCCGGGAGATGCCGCGGGGGAGCGCGGCGAGGACGTCGGCGGGCCACTCCGCCAGCGGCGTGCGCCACGGCAGGTCGAGCAGCGCGGAGTCCGGCGTCGCCGAGGTGATCTGCAGCTGTTCCACGACTCCTCCTAGCGGTGATGAGCATGGCAGTGGCCCACTTCTGACCCGGGAAGTAGGCCGTCTCCCTGCGCACAGCGATCCGGATGGTCAGGGTACGCGACGAGGGGCGGGCCCGGCAGCAGCCGGACCCGCCCCTCGCGGTGGTGCGATCAGCTGAGGCGGTTGCCCGTCGCAGCCGAGAACAGGTGCGCCTGGCCCGGCTTGATCGTCACGTTGATCGTGTCGCCCTTCATGGGGACGTTCCGCGGGTCGATGCGCACGATGACCTGGTCCGAGGAGCCGGAGTGCAGGTCAGCGGTGCTGCTCTGCAGGTCGCCGTACACGAACGCGTCGGAGCCGAGCTCCTCGACGAGGTTGACCTTGACCTGGAACGCGCCCTGCGAGCCCTCGCTGACGACGTCCAGCGCCTCGGGACGGAACCCGACGGTGATCTTGCCGCCGTCGGCGTCCGTGAGCTGGTCGATGATCGAGCGCTCGAGCGGGACGCTCGCGGCGCCGAGGACGGCGGAGCCGTCCTTGATCTCGAAGGTGCCGAGGTTCATGGCCGGCGAGCCGATGAAGCCCGCGACGAAGACGTTCTGCGGGGTGTCGTACATCTCGCGCGGCGTGCCGACCTGCTGCAGCAGACCACCCGAGAGCACCGCGATGCGGTCGCCCATGGTGAGGGCCTCGGTCTGGTCGTGCGTCACGTAGACGGTCGTGACGCCGAGGCGGCGCTGCAGCGACGCGATCTGCGTACGGGTCTGGACGCGGAGCTTGGCGTCGAGGTTCGACAGCGGCTCGTCCATGAGGAACACCTGCGGCTGGCGCACGATGGCGCGGCCCATGGCGACACGCTGGCGCTGACCACCGGAGAGCGCCTTCGGCTTGCGGTCCAGGTACTCGGTGAGGTCGAGGATCTTGGCGGCCTCCTCGACCCGCTGGCGGATCTCGGCCTTGGGGGTGCCGGCGATCTTCAGCGCGAAGCCCATGTTGTCCGCGACGGACATGTGCGGGTACAGCGCGTAGTTCTGGAACACCATCGCGATGTCGCGGTCCTTCGGCTGGACGTCCGTGACGTCGCGGTCGCCGATGAGGATGCTGCCACCGTTGACGTCCTCCAGGCCGGCGAGCATGCGCAGCGAGGTGGACTTTCCGCAGCCCGACGGGCCGACGAGGACGAGGAACTCGCCGTCCTCGATGTGCAGGTTGAGCTGGTCGACGGCCGGGCGCTCAGTGCCCGGGTAGACGCGCGTCGCGTGGTCGAAAGTGACCGTTGCCATGGTTGCAATCCCTCCACCGGCAGGTACGTGCCGGACGATCCGTTGTGGGTGGGTGCCGTTGCTTTCACGCTGACGTGTCGGCGGTGACACATTCTGTTGTCGCGCGCACCGTGAGCCTGGCCGGACGGCCTGTCTCGGTGTGCCGGGATGATCGTACATGCCCGCGACGTGAGTTCTGACACAGCCCAGGTCAGGACCCCGCCGGGGCCGGTCCTCAGCGTTCGAGGGCGTCCGCGAGGTCCTGCAGCAGGGCCGCCAACGCGTCCGAGTCCGCCACGCGCTGTCCCGCGAGCGTCGGCCCCGGGCCCACCTTGACGCCGAGGTCGGTGGGGCGGAGCACGGCGAACGCGGCCTCGTCGGTGGTGTCGTCGCCCGCGTAAAGCACCCGCGCCCGCAGGTCGTCGGCGTCCTCCAGCTCCTCGCGCAGACGCTCGACGGCGATGCCCTTGGACGTGTCCACGACGGCGATCTCGACGACGTCCTTGCCGTGCATGGCGTGCAGCCCGAGGCGCGCCGCGAGGGCGTCGGCGTCCGCCGCGGCGTCGCCGGCGTCGCCCGGCCCGCAGCGGCGGGTGTGCAGCACGGCGGCGCTCGGCTTGTCCTGCACCCACGCGCCCCGGCGCCCGTCCACGGCGTCCTGCAGGCCCTCGCGCAGGCGCTCGAGGGTCGCCGCCTGCTCGTCCGTGAGCCGCAGCGGGACGGCGTCGACGCCGTGGGCCGTGACCTTGCCCGTCTCCGCGCCGTGGCTCCCGACCAGGTAGGTGCCGGCGGGCACGCCGGAACGCTCGGCCAGGTCGGTGAGGTTGCGCCCGGACACGAGCGCGAGCCGCAGCACGTCGCCGCCGGGCGGCGCGGGCCGGGCGGCCAGCGCCGCGAGCCGGTCCACCGCCGCGCGCGCGGCGGGCGTCATCGTCGAGGCCGACGGGTCGTCGACCAACGGGGCGAGCGTCCCGTCGAAGTCGAGCGCGACCAGACGCGCGCACCGCGCGGTCGACAGGTCGGCCCGGCCGGCGAAGCCGACCACCGCGGCACGGTCGTCCGCGCTCACAGCCGGGTCGTCACTCACCCGTGGCTCGACCGTGACGGCATGGCGGTGAGCACCCCGAGGAACGTCTCCGACCACTTGGCGACGTCGTCGGCCATCACCTTGCGGCGCAGCCGGCGCATGCGGCGCCGCTGCTCCCGCGGCGGCATGTGGGCCGCCGCGACGATGGTGTCCTTCATCCCGTCGATGTCGTGCGGGTTGACCAGCAGCGGCCCGGGGGCCAGCTCGTCGGCGGCGCCCGTGAACTCGCTGAGCACCAGCACGCCCTGTTCGTCCGAGCGTGCCGCGATGTACTCCTTGGCCACCAGGTTCATGCCGTCGCGCAACGACGTCACGAGCATGACGTCGGCCGCGAGGTACAGGGCGGCCATCTCGTCGGGCGGGTAGGAGTGGTGCAGGTAGTGGATCGCCGAGTGCCCGAGCTCGCCGAACTCGCCGTTGATGCGGCCCACGAGCCCCTCGACGTGCTCGCGCAGGTCCTGGTACGCGCCCACGTTCTCGCGGCTGGGGCTGGCCACCTGCACGAGCGTGGCGTGCTCGACGTCGAGGCGGCCGTCCTGCAGCAGCTCGCCGTACGACTTGATGCGGTGCCGGATGCCCTTGGTGTAGTCCAGGCGGTCGACGCCCAGCATCATGATCTCCGGGTCGCCCAGGTCGGCGCGGATCTCCTTGGCGCGGGCCTGCACCGCGGGCTCGCGCGCGAGCGCGTCGAAGTGGTGGGAGTCGATCGAGATGGGGAACGCCGCCGCGCGCACGTGCCGCGCGGGCCGGCCGTCCTCGTCCGCGACCGTGATGATCGGGCCGCGGGTGGTGTGCTTGGTGAGCCGCCGCACCGACCGGACGAAGTTCGACGCGTCGCCGCCGCGCTGGAAGCCGACGAGGTCGGCGCCGAGCAGGCCCTCGACGATCTGGGTGCGCCACGGCAGCTGCTGGAACAGCTCGACCGCGGGGAACGGGATGTGGTCGAAGAAGCCGATGCGCAGGTCGGGGCGCAGCTCGCGGAGCATCTTCGGCACCAGCTGGAGCTGGTAGTCGTGCACCCACACGACGGCGTTCTTCGCCGCCTGCGCGGCCGCCGCCTCGGCGAACCGGCGGTTGACGCGGCGGTACGCGTCCCACCACTGCCGGTGGTAGGTGGGCGGCGAGATGACGTCGTGGTAGAGCGGCCAGAGCGTGTCGTTGGAGAAGCCCTCGTAGTACCGCTCGATCTCGGGCGCGCTGAGGGCGACGGGCACCAGCAGCATGCCGTCCGCCTCAAAGGGCTCGTGCTCGAGGTCGGGGGCGCCGGACCAGCCGACCCAGGCGCCGTCCGCCTCGCGCATCACGGGCTCGAGGGCGGTGACCAGGCCGCCGGGCGACCGTTGCCAGTCCACCCCGCCCTCGTCGTCGACCGTGAAGTCGACCGGGAGCCGGTTGGCGACCACGACCAGGTCGTAGCCGTCCTTGCGGTGATGGCTGCTTGACGAACCTTTGGCTGTCAACGGACCTCTCTCCTGGATTTCGTGAGACGTCGTCATTCGTGGGACACCGTCTGCTCCGCACAGGGTACCGACGCCCCCAGCGCCTCGCTCCGGCTGACAGGGACCTCACCCGCTCGGAACCCGCCCGGAACCAGGCCGGTACGTCGCGCCTCGAGGTGCCCGGACGGCTACGGTGTGCCCCATGGGCGAGGTCGACGCGATGCAGGTCCCGGGGCGGGCCCCGGTGCCGGGCCCGTCGTCGGACGCGCACGACGACGGCGCCGGCCGGGACGAGAACACCGCGCGCGTGGTGCGGACGGGGCGGGACGGTGTCCTCGCCGAGGGCTCCGAGGTCGGCGGGTACACCGTCGTCCGGCCGCTCGGCAGCGGCGCGATGGGCGCCGTCTACGAGGCGGTCGACGGGGGTGGCCACGCCGTGGCCCTCAAGGTGCTGCACGCGCACGTCGACGCCGACCCCGCCGGCCGCGAGCGGCTGCGGCGCGAGGCGGCCGCCCTGCAGCGGCTGCGCCACCCCGCCGTCGCGCAGGTGCTGGACGCCGAGCTGGAGGGCCCGTACGCGTTCGTCGTGACGGAGCTGGTGGACGGCGTCACGCTGGAGGAGGAGGTCGACGAGCGCGGCCCGCTCGACGCCGCGGACGTCTTCTCCCTGGCCGACCAGCTCGCCGACGCGCTCGAGGCGGTGCACGACGCGGGCGTGGTGCACCGCGACCTCAAGCCGTCCAACGTCATGATCACCGCGCAGGGCCCCGTGCTCATCGACTTCGGCATCGCGCAGAGCCCCGGGGACGCCCGGACCACGTCGGCCGGGTTCGTCATGGGGACGCCCGGCTACATCGCCCCCGAGCTGCTCGACGGCGGCGCGCCCGAGGCCGAGACGGACTGGTGGAGCTGGGCCGCCCTGCTGTCGTTCGCCGCCACCGGGCGCTCGCCCTTCGGCGTCCGGCCCACCGAGCTGGTGCTGCGCCGCTCCCGCGAGGGGCGGCCGGACCTGGTCGGGGTGCCGGCCCGGACCGCGCGGGCGCTCGCCGGCGCGCTGCAGGCCGATCCGGCGCTCCGCTGGGGCCCCACCGAGGTGGCGCGCGCCCTGCGGCGCGACCTCGACGACGCGCTGGGCGGCGCCCCGGACCCGTGGACGGAGCCGGACGCCACGCAGCGGATCGCGCAGTCGGCGGAGACCCAGCGGGTCGGGCTGCCCACGCAGGTCGTGGCACCCGCGGCCGCCGCGGCACCCCCGCCCGCCTCGTTCGCGCCGGCGTCGACCGGTGCGGTCCCGACCGCCCCGCCGCCCCCACCGCCGTCGACCCCGCCGTCGGCGACGGGCCCGGTGTCCGTCGACCCGTCGTCCGTCGACGCCGGCGATCCCACGCAGACGATGACCGCCCTCGAGCGCGACCGGCTGCAGGCGCAGGACGGCGGCACCCGGGCGATCCCGGTCGGCGACGTCCGCTACAAGGGCTACGACCAGCTGGTCGAGGAGCTGCCCCTCGCGCCGGAGCCGCCCGCGCCGTACGTCCGGCCCGTGCACCGCCGCCGCACCGGCACCGCCTTCGCCGTCGCCCTGCCCCTCGTCGCGCTGGCCGCCACCCGGCCGCTCCTCGGGTTCGGCGCCCTCGTGGCGCTCGTGCTGGTGTGCCGCACGGTCGCGACGTCGGCCGACGGGCTGCACCGGCGCCGCGAGCACAAGGGCGTCCGCCGCTCCGACGGCGTGCTCGGCACCTTGACGTTCCCCTGGCACGCGCTCATGGGCGTGCTCGGGTCGATCCCCGCGGTGCTGGTCGGCGCGTGCGCCGGCCTGCTGACGCTGCTGGCCGGGTGGTGGCTCTTCGGCGCGGGCCACCTGATCGTGCTGCCGAGGGACGACCTGGAGGCGCGGTCCCAGGGCGGGATGAACGAGGACATCGTGTTCAACGGGATCCTGGCCGGCGTGATGATCGTCGCGCTGCTGGCCACCTGGTTCGGCCCGGCCGGCGGCACCGCGCGCGAGGGCGGCCGCATCCTCCTGACGCGCCTCGCGCCCGGGCGGATCGGGGCCGCCGTCGTGATCGTCCTCTGCCTGGCCCTGACCGTGATCCTCGTCGCACCCGTGCTGTCCGACCCGACGATCGACTGGTGGCCCATGAGCGGGCCGCCCTCCGTCCTCTGAGCGTGCGTCGCCGGTCGGGCCGGTCGAGACCCGTCACCGCCCCGCCCGCCCTCGGCCGACGTCCAGGTGGCGCGGGTAGGCTCTGCCCCGTCCGGCGCTGACGCGCCGTCCCGCCCTCCCGAAGACCTCGAGGACACGATGCCGACGAACAACCCGAACATGTCCAAGGCTCAGCGTCGCGACGCGGCACGTGCCGAGGCGCTCGCCCTGCGCGAGAAGGAGCAGGCGCGCGACAAGCGCAACCGGATCATCACCCTCTCGGTGCTGGCCGTCGCTCTGGTCGCCCTCGGCGTCGTCGTGTGGATGATCCTGCAGCAGGGCGCGAAGAAGAACGTCGACGACATCCCCCTCTCGCAGGCCACGCTGCCCTCGACGGCGCAGGACGACGGCGGCATCCCCGTCGGCGCGGACGCCGCGGCCGGCACGGACAACGGGGACGCCCCCGTGATCGACGTCTACCTCGACTACATGTGCCCCGTGTGCGGCCAGTTCGAGCAGGTGAACGCCGACAGCATCGACGAGATGACCGCCTCCGGCGACGCGACCGTCGTCTACCACCCGATCGCGATCCTCGACTCGCAGTCGCAGGGCACCGAGTACTCGACGCGCGCCGCGTCGGCGTCGGCGTACGTCGCGGACAAGGCGCCCGAGGCGTACCCGGCGTTCCACGCCGCGCTCTTCACGAACCAGCCGGAGGAGGGGACCGAGGGCCTCACCGACGAGCAGCTCGCCTCGTACGCGGAGCAGGCCGACGCGCCCGCCGACGTGGCGAGCGCCATCGAGGACGGGACCGCGCGGGAGACGTTCGGGCAGTACGTCTTCTCGGCGACCAGCACGATCCAGCAGGACGAGGGCTTCACCGGTACGCCGTACGTCCTCGTGGACGGCAAGGTCGTGCAGAACTGGAACGACCCGGCCGGGCTGCAGGACGCCGTCACCGCCGCCGCCGGCAGCTGACGCCGCACCACCCGCACCAGCGGGCGCGGCACGGCCTCCGGTGGTCCCGGTAGGCTGTGCCGCGCTCCCGCCGCCTTAGCTCAGCTGGTAGAGCTCCCGTCTTGTAAACGGAAGGTCGTCGGTTCGAATCCGACAGGCGGCTCCATCACCTCCGAGGCTGTCCCGCTACCTCGCGGACGCCGGCGGCCAGTCCGCGGGCTCGCCCCACTTGGGCGCGCGGCCGTCGCCGCTCGACGTGTGCCTGATGCGGCGCTGCACCCACGGCACGACGTGCGTGCGGGCCCACTGGGCGTTGGCGCGGGCCCGCTCCACGAACGCCTGCGGCGGCAGCGGGTCGAGCGCGACGGCGTAGTCGGCGTCGTCGGGCTCCAGGCCGAGGCCGACGAGCGCCGCGTCCGCGACGCGGCGGTGGCCCTCGGGGGTCAGGTGGATGCGGTCGTCGGACCACATGCGCAGGTCGAACAGGGGGTCGAGGCCCCACAGGTCCAGCACGTGGGCGCCGTGCCGCCGGGCGACGGACCAGATGTTCGCGTTGTACTGGCCGACCCGCCCGCGGGTCCAGCTCAGGCCCGCGCCGGCCTTGAACCCGGTGCCGAGCAGCACGTCGATGCCCGCGGCCCGGAGCTTCGCCACGCCCTGCTCGAGCCGCGCGGAGAGCACGTCGATGTCGGCCTGCGGGCGCAGAATGTCGTTGCCGCCGCCGACGAACGAGACCAGGTCGGGCTGCATCGCGAGGGCGACGTCCACCTGCTCGTCGAGGATGTGGTGCAGCAGCCGGCCCCGGATCGCGAGGTTGGCGTACCCCAGCGGGGGCGCGCCGGCGGCCGCGCGGCGCGCGGAGAGCGCGTCGGCGAGGCGGTCCGCCCAGCCGCGCTGCTTCGCCGCGGACTCGGTGCCGGCCGGGGCGGGGGAGCCGTCCGCGAAGGGGTAGGGGTCCCACAACCCCTCGGTGAAGGAGTCGCCGATCGCGACGTAACGCGCCCAGGTGGGGGTGGTCGCGTCGGGAGTCGTGCCGTCGGGGGCGGGGTGGGGGCGTGCGTGGTCACGTCAGCCATTGTGCTCCTCGACGCGCGGGACGGTTGTCCGGGGCGACGTCGCCGGCCCGTCCGGGCCGGGTCGGCTCAGGTCAGGTGCCAGTCCACCGGGTCGCCGCCCTGCGCCTCGAGCAGGGCGTTGACGCGGGAGAACGGGCGCGACCCGAAGAAGCCGCGGTACGCGGACAGGGGGCTGGGGTGGGCGCTCTCGACGGACGGGACGTCGCCCAGCCAGGGTTTGAGCGACGCGGCGTCGCGGCCCCAGAGGATGGCCACCAGCGGGCCGCCGCGGGCGACGAGCGCCTTGATCGCCGCCTCCGTGACCTGCTCCCAGCCCTTGCCGCGGTGCGACGCCGGGGTGCCGGGCCGCACGGTCAGCACGCGGTTGAGCAGCATGACGCCCTGGTCGGCCCACGGGCGCAGGTCGCCGTTCGACGGCGTCGGGACGCCGACGTCCTCGGCGAGCTCGGTGTAGATGTTCGCCAGCGACCGGGGCACCGGCCGCACCTGCGGCTGCACGGAGAACGACAGCCCCATCGGATGCCCCGGCGTGGGGTAGGGGTCCTGCCCGACGACGAGCACGCGGACCTCGGCGAGCGGCCGGGAGAACGCGGCGAAGACGTGCGAGCCGTCCGGCAGGTAGGTGCGGCCGGCGGCGACCTCGGCGCGCAGGAAGTCGCCCATCGCGTGGATCTGCGGCTCGACGTCCGCCAGCGCGGCCGCCCAGTCGGGCGCCATGACCTGGTCGAGGGGCGGGCGGGTGCTCGTCGTCTCCACGCGACGACGCTAGCGCACCCGTGACCGGGACCTGTCAGAGCCACGTCAGGGTGGAGGCGCGCGTGGCTCTGACAGTCCTGCGGGATCGCGGCGCGCGGGGCGACGTCGCCGGAAGAGGGGCGCGGAGGCGCCATACTGGGACGCCATGAGCGAGATCCTGGTCCAGGAGGTCCAACCGGACCCGGAGGCGTCGGGCACGACGGCGACCGAGCAGGTCGCGGCGTCGGCCGACGGCGACCTCTCCGACCGTGACCGCGAGATCCTCGCCTTCGAGCGGCAGTGGTGGAAGTACGCCGGGGCGAAGGAGCAGGCGGTCCGCGAGCTGTTCGGCCTGTCGGCGACGCGGTACTACCAGGTGCTGAACGCCCTGATCGACTCCCCGGCCGCCCTCGCGCAGGACCCGATGCTCGTCAAGCGGCTGCGGCGCATGCGCTCCACGCGGCAGCGCGCCCGCTCGGCGCGCCGCCTCTCCGACGGCCAGGCCTGACGACGCGCCGTCGACCGGCGCGGACCAGCAGGCCAGTCGGTTCCTGAGAGGGCGCTGGGCGGGCGGGCACCCGGAACGGCTACCCTGTCCGCCGTGAGCAAGAGCCATTACTCCTACCCGCCCGACGAGTTCGACGTCCGCGGGCCCGAGGGCACGCCGGTAGGCGTCCATCGTGAGCCGCGCAGCGGGTGGAGCTCCGTGTGGCCGTTCCTGCTGGTCGCCGTCGTGTTCGCGGGCATCGCCGTCGGCGTCGTGTCCTTCCTGTCCGACGACGGCACCGCGACGCCGCCCGCCGCGGAGCAGTCCGCGGGCGCGGGCACCCAGGAGCCGGAGGCGTCCGCCTCCGCCGACGCCGGCGAGGAGTCCCCGGCCGAGGGCGAGGAGAGCGAGGAGCCCTCCGACGGTTCCAGCGACGACGCGGCTGACGAGGCCACGGAGCTGCCGGGCGACCCGGGTGCCGCGAACCTCGAGGCGTCCGTCCTCGTGTTCAACGACGTCTCGGGCAGCGAAGCCGCCGGGCAGGCGGCCGCGGGGCAGGGCGCGCTCACGGACGCGGGCTTCACCGACGTCGCCGCGGCGAACGTCCCGGATGCGCTGGCGGGAGCGTACGAGGACAGCACCGTCCTGTACGGGGCCGACCGTGCCGACACGGCCAGCGCCGTGGCCGAGGCGCTCGGTGTCGACGCGGCGAACGTGCAGGAGTCGGACGACGTCTCCGCCAGCCCCGAGGCCGTGTGGGTGGTGCTCACGACGCCCGTCGGCTGACGTCGGCGCTGGTCCGGGGGCATCTCGCATGCCGACATACCGGACATCGGTGCTTCCCTTGCCGCGACCGCCGCTACTAGGCTCCCGTTCACCGTGGGGTGCCTGCCCTGCGGCCGAGGAGCACAAGGAGAGGTACATGGCCCAGGGCACCGTCAAGTGGTTCAACGCGGAGAAGGGGTACGGGTTCATCACCCCGACCGCGGGCGGGCAGGACCTGTTCGTCCACTACAGCGCCATCCAGTCCGACGGGTACCGCACCCTGGACGAGGGGCAGGGCGTCGAGTTCGAGGTCGGGCAGGGGCAGAAGGGGCCGCAGGCCGAGCAGGTCCGCCCCCACTGACCTCGGAGGCAGGCTGACGCACCACGAGGACGCACCACCGGAAGGCCGGTGCCACCGGACGCAGAGACGCGGACGGGGGTGCCGGCCTTCGTCGTCCCCGGGCGGCCACGCCCTCGGCGAACGTCTTGCACTCGCCACCCGAGAGTGCCAATAATGGGTTAGCACTCTCGGTCGTCGAGTGACAGCCGCCCCCTCGGGCGGTCTTCTCGTGGGCCGCGGGTGAAGCATTCGGGTCGTTCGGTGAGGCCCTCCGCGCGTGCGTGACCTGAACGCCGCGGGGTGGGTCGTCCGTCGCGGGCACCGGTCGGCCATCTCAGCCACCAGCGGAGGATCAGTCCCCATGGCCAAGATCATCGCGTTCGACGAGGAAGCTCGTCGGAGCATGGAGCGCGGGCTCAACCAGCTCGCCGACACCGTGAAGGTCACGCTCGGCCCCAAGGGCCGCAACGTCGTCCTGGACAAGAAGTGGGGCGCCCCCACGATCACCAACGACGGTGTCTCCATCGCCAAGGAGATCGACCTCGACGACCCGTACGAGAAGATCGGCGCGGAGCTCGTCAAGGAGGTCGCCAAGAAGACGGACGACGTCGCGGGTGACGGCACCACCACCGCCACCGTGCTCGCCCAGGCGCTCGTCAAGGAGGGCCTGCGGGTCGTCGCCGCCGGCGCCAACCCGATCGCCGTCAAGCGCGGCATCGAGAAGGCCGTCGAGGCCGTCACCGAGCAGCTGCTCAATGCCGCCGTGGACATCGAGACCAAGGAGCAGATCGCCGCCACCGCCGCGATCTCCGCCGGTGACCCCGCGATCGGCGAGCTCATCGCCGAGGCCCTCGACAAGGTGGGCAAGGAAGGCGTCATCACCGTCGAGGAGTCGAACACCTTCGGCCTCGAGCTCGAGCTCACCGAGGGCATGCGCTTCGACAAGGGCTTCCTCGCCCGCTACTTCGAGACGGACCCGGAGCGCCAGGAGGCCGTCCTCGAGGACCCGTACGTCCTGATCGTCGAGTCGAAGATCTCGAACGTCAAGGACATGCTCCCGGTGCTCGACCAGGTCATGAAGTCGGGCCGTTCGCTGCTGATCATCGCCGAGGACGTCGAGGGCGAGGCCCTGGCCACCCTGGTGCTCAACAAGATCCGCGGCACCTTCAAGTCCGTCGCCG
The DNA here is from genome assembly GCF_050315395.1 of Promicromonospora sp. Marseille-Q5078. Lineage (NCBI taxonomy): Bacteria > Bacillati > Actinomycetota > Actinomycetes > Micrococcales > Promicromonosporaceae > Promicromonospora > Promicromonospora sp. Marseille-Q5078. The sequence goes on along the minus strand of NZ_JBNPQG010000001.1, from coordinate 3,758,045 downwards.
TCAAGGCCCCGGGCTTCGGCGACCGCCGCAAGGCCATGCTGCAGGACATCGCGATCCTCACCGGCGGCCAGGTCATCACCGAGACGGTGGGCCTCAAGCTCGAGAACGCGACCCTCGACCTGCTGGGCCAGGCCCGCAAGGTCGTCGTGACCAAGGACGAGACCACGATCGTCGAGGGCTCCGGCGACGCCGAGCTCATCTCGGGCCGCGTCAACCAGATCCGCAGCGAGATCGAGAAGTCGGACTCCGACTACGACCGCGAGAAGCTGCAGGAGCGCCTCGCCAAGCTGGCCGGCGGCGTGGCCGTCATCAAGGCCGGTGCGGCCACCGAGGTGGAGCTCAAGGAGCGCAAGCACCGCATCGAGGACGCCGTCCGCAACGCCAAGGCCGCGGTCGAGGAGGGCATCGTCGCCGGTGGTGGCGTCGCGCTGATCCAGGCCGGTGCCGCCGCGTTCCCGAAGCTGGAGCTCGAGGGCGACGAGGCGATCGGCGCGCAGATCGTCGCCGCGTCGGTCTCCGCACCGCTCAAGCAGATCGCGATCAACGCCGGCCTCGAGGGCGGCGTCGTGGCGGAGAAGGTCAAGAACCTCCCCGCCGGCGAGGGCCTCAACGCCGCGACCGGCGTGTACGAGGACCTGCTGGCCGCGGGCGTCAACGACCCGGTCAAGGTCACGCGCTCCGCGCTGCAGAACGCCGCGTCGATCGCCGCGCTGTTCCTCACCACCGAGGCCGTCGTGGCCGACAAGCCGGAGCCGGCCTCGGCCGCCCCGGCCGGTGACGGCGGCATGGGCGGCATGGACTTCTGATCGGTTCGCCGAGATAGAGAGGCCCTGAGCCCGAGAAAGAGAAGGGGCGGTCCACACCACGTGTGGGCCGCCCCTTCTCTATCTCGGGCTCAGGGCCTCTCTATCTCGGCGGCTGTCAGCGGGCGGCGAAGAGCCGCGTCGCCTGCGCCTCGGCGTCCGCGTAGGTGCGCGAGGCCGACGACAGGGCCGCCGTCACCGCGTCGAGCGCCGCCTCGACCTGGGTCTGCGTGCCCTGCCACTGGCCCATGACGCCGGCGAACTGCGTCGCCGCGCCGCCGTGCCAGCTCGCCTGCAGGTCCTGCAGGTGCCGCATCATCGCCCCCACCTCGGAGCGGATGGCCGCCACGGACCCGTTCACCGCCGCGCTCGCCTGCGCGACCCGCTCGCTGTCGACCTCGTACCGCACGTGTCCTCCTTCGTCGCCGTGCCCCGGGTGGCCGGGGATGCCGGGGACGACGCTACGGAGCGTGCGGGCACCGCGACCGCCGTCGTCCACAGCCTGTGGACGACGCGGCCTGCGCGGGTCAGGAGGCGGAGGGCTCCACCTGCTCCGGGAGCAGGCGCCGCTCCTTGAGGAGGCGGTGCAGCTCGCCGTCGAGGTTCTGCCGCGCGGGCTCCTCCCACGCGGCGCCCATCGGGCTGCGGTAAAGCGAGGAACGCTGCAGCAGCTTCTGCAGCACGCGGATGCGGGCGTCGAGGTAGTCGGTCAGCGGGATGTGCGCGTACTCCGCCCGCACGTTGGCCATGTACTCCCGGTACCGCTGGGGCTCCGACGCCAGCATCGCCAGGTCGGCGTCGTTCAGCACGGCCGAGTCGACGTCGTCGGGCAGCGGCTTGTGGCGGTCGATCGAGTCCACCAGGCGCGCGGTGCGGGCCACCGCGACGGCGGGCACGCCGAGCTCCGTCAGCTGGGTGCGCGCCAGGTTCGCGCTCACCGTGGTCTGCTCACCACCCTGCGTCGCGGCGGCGACCTTGCGCGTCGCGTCGAAGACGGCGCCGTGGTACCAGGCGGCGAGCCGCACCAGGTCGGGCTCGTGCGTCTCCTGGGACAGCTCGTCCACACGGTGCAGCACGTCGGCCAGGTGGCGCAGGTTGTGGAAGTGCCGGTCGGGGGCCGACCACCGGTCGAGGAGGTCCTCCCCGACCGCACGGATCTCCGCCTCGTCGGCGGTGGCGCCGGCACCGTGACAGGTGCGGACGAACGCGGAGAGGAACCACTGGGGCGCGTCGGCGCTCATGACGCCCATCGCAATCAGACCTTCGGTCGCCGGACTCGGACTGTCGTCCTCCGTCAGACTACGACCGCGCACCGACGTCGCACCGCGTCCGGCCGGCGCGCGTCAGGACGGGCGCGTCGGGCGGGGTGCGGTGGCCGAGGTGCGCCGGTCAGGCGGACGAGGACGACGCGTCATCGTAGCGGTCCGCCGCCGGGAGCAGAACTCGCACCGTCATGCCGCCGCCGGGGGTCTCGGCCACCGACACGTGCCCGCGGTGCGCGCCGACGATCGCCGCGACGATCGCCATCCCCAGGCCCGACCCGCCGGACTCCCGGTTGCGCGACGAGTCCGCGCGGTAGAACCGCTCGAACACGCGCTCCGCCTGCTCCGGCGTGATGCCCGCGCCGTGGTCGCGCACCTCCACGACGGCGCCGCCGTCGGCCGCCCGGCCCACCGCCACCTCGGCCGGCGAGCCGGCCGGCGTGTGCCGCGCCACGTTGCCCACGAGGTTGGTGAGCACCTGGCGCAGGCGGTCGGCGTCGCCGGTCACCGCCAGGTCGGAGGGTGCGGCGGAGCCGGCCGTCAGCCCGGTCACGACGACGTCGCGGGTCGGGTCGAGGGCGTGCAGGTCCTGGGCCGCGTCCCGCGCCATCGCCGCCAGGTTCACCGGCTCCTGGCGCATCGGCCGCCCCTCGTCGAGGCGGGCGAGCACCAGCAGGTCGTTGACCAGCGTGCTCATGCGTCGCGCCGAGTCCTCGATCCGGCCCATGGTGTCGTCGACCTTGTCGGGGGTGTCGAGGGCGCCCATCCGGTACAGCTCGCCGTAGCCCTTGACCGTGGCGAGCGGCGTACGCAGCTCGTGGCTCGCGTCGGAGACGAACCGGCGCATGCGGCGCTCCGACTCCTCCTGCGCCGAGAACGCGCGCTCGATCTGCGCCAGCATCGAGTTCAGCGACGCCGACAGCGAGCCCACCTCCGTCGACGGGGGACGCTCCGGCACGCGCTGGGAGAGGTCGCCCGCGGCGATCTCCGCCGCCGTGGCCTCGATGCGCCGCAGCGGACGCAGCGAGCGGTGCACGAGGACGAACGAGATCGCGCCGCCCACGATCACGATGCCGAGCGCCGAGAACAGCAGGGAGCGCGTGAGGTAGGCGACGGTCTGCTGGACGCTGGCGAGCGGGTACGCGACGTACGCGACGACCTGGTTCGTCGGGTCGGCGAGAGGCGCGACCCGCCACTGGGTGGGTGTCGTGCCCCCCGAACCCTCGACCGTGAAGGGGTCGCCGTGCCTGGCCTTGACCTCGGTGTAGGTCTCGACGGGGATGTCCGGTGTGCCGTACCGCTCGATGTTCGGCTGCCAGCCGATCGGGTCGCTGCTGAGCTCGCCGGTCGCGTCCCGGAAGATCACGACGTAGTCGGTGGGCGGCCCGGAGGTGGGGGAGTCCGACTGCCGCAGGGTGAGCTGCGCCAGTCCCTGCGCGGACTGGCGCAGCTGCTGGTCCACCTGGTCGATCAGGTAGCCGGAGACGACGGTGCGCGTCACGACCGCCGCCAGGATCAACCCGGCCGCGAGCACGAGCACCGTGATCGTGACGAGCCGCGTGCGCAGCGGCAGTCGCTCCATCCACGTCCAGCGCCGGGACGGCGTGCCCTGTCCGCCGTCGCCGTCGGTCGCGGGCACCGCCGCCGACCGCGGGTCGGCGGGCAGGGCGCGGCCGTCCGGCGTCGTCCCCACCGGCGCGGTGCCGGGGGGCGGCGTCGGGCCCGCCGTCGTCCCCGGGGCGCCGGGCGTGGGGGTGCTCATCGCGCCTGGGGGGCCCGGAGCAGGTAGCCGACGCCGCGCTTGGTGTGGATGAGCGGGGGCAGCGTGACGTCGTCGCCGTCGGGTCCGGTGACGGTGAGGTTGTCGATCTTGCGGCGCAGGTACGAGATGTACGACTCGACGATGTTGGCGTCGCCGCCCCAGTCGTACTGCCACACGTGGTCGAGGATCTGGGCCTTGGAGAGCACGCGCCCTGCGTTCAGCATGAGATAGCGCAGCAGCTTGAACTCGGTGGGGGAGAGGTCCACCTCGACGCCGGCGCGGCGCACCTCGTGCGAGTCCTCGTCGAGCTCGAGGTCGCCGACGCGCACGACGGCGTCGTCCTCGGGCTCGCCCGCGTGGGTGCGGCGCAGCACCGCGCGGATGCGGGCCACGACCTCCTCGAGGCTGAACGGCTTGGTGACGTAGTCGTCGCCGCCGACCGTGAGCCCCTGCACCTTGTCCTGCGTGTCGTCGCGGGCGGTGAGGAACAGCACGGGGGTGTGCCGGCCGGTGGAGCGCATACGGCGGGTCACGGTGAAGCCGTCCATGTCGGGCAGCATCACGTCGAGCACGACCAGGTCGGGCTCGACGTCGCGGACGAGCTGCAGCGCCCCGTTCCCGTCAGCGGCCGCGTGCACCTCGAACCCGGCGAAACGCAGGGAGGTGGACAGCAGCTCGCGGATGTTGGGCTCGTCGTCCACGACGACGAGACGTGCCTCTGGTGCGCTCATGTTTCTCAGTGTGCGTCTGAGCCCTGGGCGTTGCCTGGGAACAGCCTCGGACGGTCCTGGCGTCTCCCGTGTGGGTGCCGGGCAGCATGATGGGCGGGTGCGGATCACGGGGGAGCAGCGCCGACGGCGCCTGGTCGTACGGCAGCTCGCGCTCGGCGTCGACCGGCCCGGCGCGCCCGCGGCGACGACCCCGGAGGAGGTCACCCGACGGCTCGTCGCGCTGCACGCGACCGAGGCGCCCAGCGTGCACCTCGCGGTCCTCGCCCGGGTGCCGGGCCTCACGTTGGACGACGTGCGGGACGCGCTGTTCGCGCGCCGCAGCCTCGTCAAGGTGCTGGCGATGCGGCGCACGATGTTCGTCGTGCCGCGGGACGTCGTGCCGGTGGTGCACGCGGCGGCGTCGGCCGCGGTGGCGCGCCGGCTGCGGACGCGGCTGCTCAAGGAGCTCGCGACGCTGCCGACCGACCCGCCCGTCGCGGACCCCGAGGGCCTGCTCGCCGCCGCCGAGGCGCAGGTGCGCGCCGCCCTCGTGGAGCAGGGGCCGCTCGACGGCGCGCAGCTCTCGCGGGCCGTGCCCCTGCTGCGCACGGCCTTCCTGCCCACCACCGACAAGGCGTGGGACGTGCGCCGCACCATGACGTCCCCGCTGCTGTCCCTGCTGTCGGCCGAGGGCGCCGTGGTCCGGGGCGAGCCGCGCGGCGCGTGGACGTCCCCGCGGCACGTGTGGTCGCCGATGACGGACTGGTTCCCGGACGGGATCCCGGAGCTTGACGAGGACGCGGCGCGCATCGAGCTCGCGCGCGTGTGGCTGGACGCGTTCGGGCCGGCCACGATCGTGGACCTCCGGTGGTGGACCGGGTGGAACCTCGGTCAGGCGCGCCGCGCCGTCGCCGCGCTCGACGTGCGCGAGGTGGAGGTCGAGGTCGGGGCGCCCGGCGGGGACGCCGCCGTCGCCGACGGCGTCGTCCTGCGCTCCACCGACCTCGACGAGGCCCTCGACCCCGCCCTGGACGACCTCGTCGCCGGGCACGCCGCGCTGCTGCCGACCCTCGACCCCACGACGATGGGCTGGACCGCCCGCGACTGGTACCTGGGCCCGCACCGGCCGCAGCTCTTCGACAGCGCGGGCAACGCGGGCGCGACCGTCTGGTGGCAGGGCCGGGTCGTCGGCGCGTGGGCCGTGCGGCCCGGCGGCGACGTCGTGTGGCGGCTGCTCGAGGACGTCGGCACCGACGGCGAGGCTGCCGTCGCCGCCGAGGCCGCGCGGATCACCCGCGTCCTCGGCGGCAGCAGCTTCACGCCCGGCTACGTGACCCCGCTGTACCGCGAGCTGCTCGCCGCCGGTGGTTGAGCCCGTCGTCGCCGGTGGTTGAGCCTGTCGAAACCCGACCTCGACCCTTCGACAGGCTCAGGGCCTCAGAGGTAGCGCAGCGGGTCGAACTCGTCGAGCGGGATGATCCGCACGCGCGGCAGCGGGGTGGTGAACGCGTCGGCGTCGCCCTCGAGGTCGAACATCTCCAGCCCGCGCTCCGTGAGCTGCGAGAACTGGCCGTTGACGAACTCGCGGAACGCCAGCAGGCCCACGCGGCGCTCGTCGCCGAGCAGCGCCTCGATCTGCGGCAGGAAGTCGCCGTCGTGGCTCGCGAGCAGGACGTCGCCGTCCCGGTCGGCCAGCGCCTCCAGCGTGCGCTGGATACCGACGTCGACCACCTTCTCGGTGCCCGACGACGCCAGCGGGATCGGCTTGTACCCCATCGCCAGCAGCGCCTGCACGAACGCCATCGGCATCTGCCCGCTGCTCGCGTTGAGGAAGAACAGCGGGACGACGTCCTGGTCCCAGAGCTTCCGCGCGAACGTCGAGATGCGGTCCCAGCGCGGCCGCTCCTCCGGGTTGGGCCGCCGGTTGAGCACGTTCATGCCCAGCGTGGCGTCGATGTTCTCGCCGTCCACCAGGAGGTAGGTGCGGCGCGCCGCCACCTCCGTGGGGGCGCGCCGCACCTACCTCCTGGTGGACCGGGGCGGTGAAGGCGGGGGACATGCTGCCCAGCGTATCCGTCCCACACACGCGAGATAGAGAACCCGTCCCCGCGAGATAGAGAGCGGGCAGACCGCCGACGACGGTCCGCCCGCTCTCTATCTCGCGGGGACGGGTTCTCTATCTCGCGGAAGCGGGGTCAGGGCTGGTCCGTCGTCGGGGAGATCTGCGGCGCCGGCGCTGCCGGCCTTGAGGGCGGCGAGGCGGGCCTCGAGCTCGATGTCCGCGTCGGAGGACTCCAGCTCCGCGAACTGCGCGTCCAGGGAGGACGCGGCGATCTCGGCCTGGCCCATCGCCATCGCCTCCTCGCGGCGCACGGTGTCCTCGAAGCGGGAGATCTCGCTGGTCGGGTCGAGCACGTTGATGGAGCTGATCGCGCCCTGCACGGTCTGCTGCGCCTGCGCGGCCTTCTGCCGGGCCACGAGCTGGTCGCGCTTCGACTTCAGCTCGCCCAGCTTGTCCTTCATCGCGGCGAGGCCGGACTTGAGCTTCTCGACCGTGACGCGCTGCTGCTCGATCATCGGCTGGGCCGTCTTGACCTCCGACTCGGCGTCGAGCTGCTTGCGCAGGGCCACCTTGGCGAGGCGGTCGAACTTGTCGGCGTCGACCGCGTTGCCGGACGTCCGGTACTCGTCGGCCTTCCGCGACGCGGCGAGGGCCTTGGTGCCCCACTCGCTCGCGGCGGCGACGTCCTCGTTGTAGTCCTGCTCGGCCAGGCGCAGGTTGCCGATGGTCTGCGCGATCGCCTGCTCCGCCTCCGCGATGTTGTTCGTGTAGTCGCGCACCAGCTGGTCGAGCATCTTCTGCGGGTCCTCGGCCCGGTCCAGCAGCGAGTTGATGTTCGCCTTCGCGAGCTGGCTGATGCGCCCGAGGATGCTCTGCTTCTGCGTCATGGTCGTGCTTCCTTCCGTCGCCCTGCTGCGTGGTGTGTCGTCGTCTCGTCCCTGCCAGAACGCGTGCCGCCGAGGTCGAGTTCCGCTCAGAACCGGCCGCCGCGCGACCTCCCGCCCCGGCCGCCGCCGCTGCGGCCTCCGCCCCCGAACCCGCCGCCGCCGCGGCCCCCGCCGAAGCCGCCACCGAAGCCGCCGCGACGACGCCCGCCGTAGCCGCCCATGCCGCCCCCGATGCCGCCGCCGATGCCGCCCCCGGATCCGCGCAGCACGGAGTCGAGCAGGATGCCGCCCAGCACCATCCCGCCGACGTTCGGGCCGCCCGACCGGCCGCCCTGGGACATGCCCCACGACGACGTGTCCTGCTCCGCGGCCTGGGCCGCCTGCTGGGCGTACCGCTCGGCCTGCTGGGCGAGCCCGAGGGCCGCCGTCGGGTCCTGGGCCTGCAGCGACCGGGCCTCGGCGACCAGGCGCGCGGCCTCGGCCAGGCGGGTCCGCGCCTCGGTGCCGACGGCGCCGCGGCGCGTCGCCACGTAGTCCTGGGTGGCGCGCACCTGCGAGTCGGCCCGGCCGAGCGTGTCGCGCAGGAGGGCACGGGCGCGGGCGTCCGACTCGGCCTTCTCCCGGGCGGGCGCGAGCGCGGTGTCGAGAGCGGCCTCGGCGGCGGTGAGGCGGTGCAGCGCCGCGAGCGGGTCGCCGCCGGAGCGCGCGTCGCGCGCCTGCGCCATCGCGGCCTCGGCCTCGGTGAGCGCCGCGGCGACGGCGGCGCGGTCGGGCGCGGGCCCGTCGCCGGCGGGCACCCCGGGCGGCGCGAGCCGGGCCGCGTCGGCCACGTCCTGCCCGATCGACGCCAGCCCCTTGTCCAGGTCCGCCCCGGCCGACGCGAGCTGCGAGCCCGCCTGGTCGACGGCGTCCAGCAGGGTGGCCGCCTGGCCGAGGGCGTTCTGGGCCGCCCGCAGGTGCGCGACGGCGGCCGGCGCGGTGCGGCCCGTGAGCGCGGCGCGGCCGGTGGCGACGGCGTCGCGCGCGTGCGCCGCCAGCGCCGTCGCCTGGTCCGTGTTGCCGGCGACCGACGCCAGCGCCGACGCCGGGTACGTGGACGCGAGCCCGGCGAGCGTCTCGCGCGCCACCCCCACGCGCGCCTCGATCTCGCCGGCGCGCTGCTCGGCCTCGTCGAGCAGCTGCGGCGCCCGCTGCTGCAGGGAGCGCAGCTCGTCGAAGGCGTCCGTCTGCTCGTCCAACGACGCGCCCGCGCGCTCGCACAGCTCGAGGACGCCGACCAGCAGCTGCCGGCGGTGGGGCTCGTCCTCGGGCACGTCGTCGTCCAGCTCCTGGCGCAGGTGGAAGGCCTGCGCCACGTCGGCCTTCGCGGCCTCGAGCGCGGCGGAGAAGTCCTGCGTGGCCTCGAGGCCGAACTCCGCCTGCGCGAAGCCCAGCTCCTGCTCCGACGTGCGCACGGCGTCGTCGATCCCGACGAGGGCGGTGCCGACGCGGCGCTCGAGCTCCTCCGTCGGGAGGGCGGCGAGGCCGTCCGGCCCCGCCCCGGCGGCTCCGTCCCGGGCCCGGCGGCGCGAGCGGTACCAGAGCCAGCCGCCCACCCCGACCGCGGCCACCACGACCACGCCGGCGACGGCGCCCCAGGGCACGCCGCCGCCCGACGACGACCCGCCCCCGGTGCGCACGGTGTCCGCCGCAGCGATCGCGGCGCCCGCCCAGTCGTCGTCGCGCAGGTGGTCCTCGACCGTCGCCTCGACGGCGTCGAGCTCGGCGTCGGAGATCGCGGCGTTGGTGTCCACGGAGAGCCCGTACACCTGGTCCTGGGTCGCGACGGCGAGCAGCAGGTCGTTCACCCCGAGCGAGGCGTCGGTCGCGGTGCGGTTCGCCCAGTCGCGGCCGTCCGTGCCGTCGAACGAGTCCACGTACACGACGAACAGCTGGTACGGCGTCTCGTCCGCGAGGCTGTCGAGCGCCGTCTGCACCTCGGCCTCGTCGCCGTCGAGCACTCCCGACTGGTCGGTGATCTCGGAGTCGAGCTGGGTCAGGGGCGGGACGGCGGAGGCGCTGAGCGCGAGCAGGGCCGTGCCGGCGAGCGCCAGCAGGAGGGCCAGCACGCACGCGCCGACGGCCGCTGCGCCGCGGCGCGGTGCGGCGGGAACAGGGGGATTCACGACCCGATCGTGTCGCGCACGGGGAGGCGACGCAATCGCGGCGCCGTGCCGTCCCACCTGCGGTGCCTCTCCGGCCGGCGATGCCGCCCGCACGCCGTCCGCACATCGCCCCGTCGGCGGACCGTACGATCGAGGGCGTGACCGACGACCCCCTCCGCGCGCCCGGCAACGGGCCCTCGCCGCTGCGCCTGTCCCTGCCCTCCGCACGCCGGGTCGGGCCGCGCAGCGCGGAGGCCGAGGCGCGCGTGACGGCGGGACTCGTGGGGTTGCCCGGCGGCACGTTCGACATGGGCAGCGAGGACCCGGACGTCAACCCGGGTGACGGCGAGGGTCCGGTGCGCCCGGTGCCCGTGGAGCCGTTCCGGGTGGCGCCCACGACGGTGACCAACGCCGACTTCGCGCGGTTCGTGGCCGACACCGGCTACCGCACGCAGGCGGAGGAGTTCGGGTGGAGCTTCGTGTTCCACCTGTTCGTCCCCGAGGACGTCGAGGTGCGCGGGTCGGCCGCGGGCACGCCCTGGTGGCTCGCCGTCGACGGCGCGACCTGGAGCCGCCCCGAGGGGCCCGCCTCCACCGTCGACGACCGCGCCGACCACCCCGTGGTGCACGTGTCCCGCGAGGACGCGCTGGCGTACTGCGCCTGGTCGGGCACGCGCCTGCCCACCGAGGTGGAGTGGGAGTACGCGGCCCGCGGTGGCCTGCGCGGCAGGCGGTACGCGTGGGGCGACGAGCTCACGCCCGGCGGCGTGCACATGTGCAACATCTGGCAGGGCACGTTCCCGCGGGTGAACACCGCCGAGGACGGGCACGTGGGCACCGCGCCCGTCGGGTCCTTCCCGGCCAACGGGTACGGCCTGCACGACGTGGCGGGCAACGTGTGGGAGTGGACCGCCACCCCGTGGGACCCCCGGGCCCACGACGTGTGGGTGGTGCGCGGCGGCTCGTACCTGTGCCACGACTCGTACTGCAACCGCTACCGGGTGGCCGCGCGCACGCGGAACACCGGTGACTCGTCGTCCGGCAACACCGGGTTCCGCGTCGTCGCCGACGCCTGCTGACCCCGGCGGTCAGGCGCCGTCGTCGGCCGGAGCGGCGGCTCGGAGCCTCTCGAGCAGCGGGCCGGCGGCCTCGCCGAGGAACGTGTCCTGGCCCTCGCCCCCGATCTGCACCAGGGCCAGGTCGGTGAACCCCGCCTCCCAGTAGGAGGAGGCCGCCTCGACGATCGCGTCGAGGTCGGGCCCGCAGGGGATCGACTCCGCGACGTCCTCGGGACGGACGAACGACGTGGCGCGCCCGAACGCCTCCGTCGTCGGCAGGTTGGCGTTCACGGGCCAGCCGAGGCCGAACCAGCGGAACTGCTCGTGGGCACGGCCGACCGCGACGTCCCGGTCGGGGTCCCAGGAGATCGGCATCTGGCCGATCTTCCGCGACGGCGGCAGGGTCGCGTCGGCGCGGACCTCGTCCCAGCGCTCCAGGAGGCCGGCCTTCGGCTCGGTGGCGACCAGGTGGTCCGCGAGCGCGGCGAGGTGCTCGACCGACTGCCGCCCGGACACGGCGACGCCGATCTCGACGGGGTCCTCGGGCAGGTCCCAGAGCCGCGCCGAGTCGACCTGGAAGTGGTCGCCCCGGTAGCTGATCAGGTCGCCGGTGAACAGGGCGGAGACGATCTCGATCGCCTCGGAGAGCAGCTCGTGGCGCTCGTCGACGGCCGGCCAGCCCGCCCCGACGACGTGCTCGTTGAGGTTCTCGCCCGAGCCGAGGCCGAGGGTGAACCGGCCGTCGGAGAGCACCCCGAGGGTGGCCGCCTTCTGGGCCACCACCGCCGGGTGGTACCGCAGGGTCGGGCACGTCACGTACGTCATGAGGCCGACACGCTCCGTGGCGTGGGCCACCGCCCCCAGCACGCTCCACGCGTACGGGGAGTGCCCCTGCGCGTCGAGCCACGGGAAGTAGTGGTCGCTCATGACCTCGAAGTCGAAGCCGACCCGCTCGCCGTGCACCGCGTGCTCGACGAGATCCTTCGGGCCGGCCTGCTCGGTCATCAGGGTGTAGCCGAATCGGGTCATGCCGCCACCGTGCGACCCGGTCCGGATGCCCGCACCTCGGGCGGCGGCGCGACGTCAGGCGACGGCGTCCAGGTCCTCCGCGTCGACGATGCGGTACGCGTACCCCTGCTCGGCGAGGAACCGCTGCCGGTGGGCGGCGAAGTCCTGGTCCACCGTGTCGCGCGCGACGACGGCGTAGAAGTGCGCCGTCCGACCGTCCGCCTTGGGCCGCATGACACGCCCCAGCCGCTGCGCCTCCTCCTGGCGGGAGCCGAACGACCCGGACACCTGGATCGCCACGGACGCCTCGGGCAGGTCGATGGAGAAGTTCGCGACCTTCGACACCACGAGCCGGTTGATCTCGCCCGACCGGAACGCCTCGAACAGCCGCTGGCGCTCGCGGACGGTGGTCGCGCCGGTGATGAGCGGCGCGTCGAGGTGCGCGCTGAGCTCCTCGAGCTGGTCGATGTACTGCCCGATGACGAGCACCTGGTCGTCCGGGTGCTGCGCGACGATCTGCTCGACGACGCGGTTCTTGCCCGGCGCGCACGCGGCGAGCCGGTACTTGTCCTCCGGCTCGGCCGTCGCGTAGACCATGCGTTCGTGCTCGGGGAGCGTGAGGCGCACCTCGACGCAGTCGGCGGGCGCGATGTACCCCTGCGCCTCGATGTCCTTCCACGGGGCGTCGTACCGCTTGGGCCCGATGAGGCTGAACACCTCGTCCTCGCGGCCGTCCTCGCGCACGAGCGTGGCGGTGAGGCCGAGGCGGCGGCGCGCCTGCAGGTCCGCCGTCATGCGGAAGATCGGCGCGGGCAGCAGGTGCACCTCGTCGTAGAGGACGAGGCCCCAGTCGCGGGCGTCGAGCAGCTCGAGGTGGCTGTACACGCCCTTCCGCTTGGTGGTCAGCACCTGGTAGGTCGCGATGGTGACGGGCTTGATCTCCTTGCGGGCGCCGGAGTACTCGCCGATCTCGTCCTCGGTGAGGCTGGTGCGCCGCACCAGCTCGTCGCGCCACTGCCGGGCGCTGACGGTGTTGGTCACGAGGATGAGCGTCGTGGTGCCGGACTTCGCCATCGCGCCCGCGCCGACGATCGTCTTGCCGGCGCCGCAGGGCAGCACGACGACGCCGGAGCCGCCGTGCCAGAAGCCGTCCACCGCCTGCGCCTGGTACGGGCGCATCTCCCACTCCTTCGGCTCCTCGGTGGGGGTGCGCGGGTGGGTGGGGGAGGCGAGGGCGATCTCGTGCTTCTCGCCGTCGACGTACCCGGCGAGGTCCTCGGCCGGCCAGCCGAGCTTCACCAGGACCTGCTTCAGGTGGCCGCGCTCGGACGGGTGCACGACGACGGTCGTCTCGTCGACGCGCTCGCCCACCAGGCCGGCGGTGCGCTTCGACTTGAGCACCTCGGCGAGCACGGCGCGGTCCGTGGCCTCCAGCACCAACCCGTGCGTGGGGTGCGTGGCCAGGGTGAGCCGCCCGTAGCGGCCCATGGTCTCGGCGACGTCGATGAGCAGCGCGTGCGGCACCGGGTAGCGCGAGTACTCGATGAGCGTGTTCACGACCTGCTCCGCGTCGTGCCCCGCGGCGCGCGCGTTCCACAGCCCCAGGCTCGTGAGCCGGTAGGTGTGCACGTGCTCCGGCGCGCGCTCCAGCTCCGCGAACGGCGCGATGGCGCGGCGGGCGTCGTCGCCGCGGGGGTGGTCCACCTCCAGCAGGATGGACTTGTCGCTCTGCACGATGAGCGGGCCGTCGGTCATGCGGCTCCTTCCGAGGGGTGGTGATCCAGGGTCTCAACGCCGGAGGCGGGCGCCGTTGTTCCGGGGCTGCTGCTCGCGCCCGCTCCGTGCCGTCCCGTCGCCGGTCAGCCGTCCGCCGGCTCGACGGCGGCGATGCGGTGCACGGCGACGGTGAGCTCCGCCTCCCGCGCGGGGTCGAGGGCGCGCAGCCGACCGCCGTCCAGCCGCAGCGGCTTGAGCGCGCGCCGCTCCAGGGTGCCCGAGGCGCCCACCATCTCGATCCACACCAGGCGGCCGTCGCGCAGCGCGTCGTGCAGGGTGGCCAGCGCGTCGCCGGGCTCGGGCGTGCGCGTCCGGCCGCCGGCCCTCGCACCGTTCGCCCCCGCACCGTTCGCCCCCGCACCGTTCGCGCCGGAGCCGCGGCCGTTCGTGCCGGGGCGGCCCCCGCCCGCGGCGGGAGCGGGAGGCCGTGCCCCGGCCAGGCGGTCGACGGCCGTCTCGTCGCCGGAGTCGGCCGCGCGCAGCCGGGCGACGAGGGCCGCACGCCCGTCGTCGGACGTCGGCTCGGGCTCGGCGGACGGGCCGCGGCGGGCGTCGCGGCTGCCCCGGTCGAGGCGCGGCGGGCGGCGCAGGCGGGCGCTGAGCACGCGGCCGTCGGGGCCCTCGACGGCGGACAGCAGGCCGCGGGCGCGCAGCGCGTCGTGCAGCTCGACGGCGGGCACGGACGCGGCGAGCACCGTCGGGGCGAGGCGCACCAGGCCGAGGTGCGCGAGGCGCGGGTCCGCCGCGAGCCCGGCCAGCACCGCCGGGTCGGCGGCGCGCACGTACGACCCGGCCGAGCCGACGCGCAGCGACTCGTGCCGCCGCGCCGTGTCCCGCACCAGGTACTCCAGCGGCTGGGGCACGGGCACGCGGGAGCGACGGGCGAGGGCGTCGAGCAGCTCGTCCGCGGTCGTGCCGTGGTCCAGGGCGCGGGTGACCGACGCCGGCGAGAAGCGCACGGTCGTCGCCGCGCCGCGCGACTCCACGTCGGCCGACCGGCCCAGCAGCACCGCCAGCGCCTGCGACGGACGGCCCGGCACGATGCCGGTGAGGTCGCCCTGCAGCAGCACCTCGTCGACCTCGGGCGGCAGCGCGTCGCGCATCGCGGCCTCGAGGGCGGGCCGGCCCGCACCGTCGCGCACGGCGGCGCCCGGCCCGGACAGCGCCCCCGCGCCGGTCGCGCCGAGCAGCGCGGCCTCGGCCAGCAGGCCCGCCACCGCCTGCTCGGGCGGCACGGTGCGCGGCGCGTGCCAGCGCAGCACCGTCATCACGGCGTCGAGGTCGAGGGCGGTGCCCGGCTGCGCGGCGAGGACGTCGAGCACCTGGCGGCGCAGGCGCGGCACCCATCCGCGGTGCAGGTCGCCGGAGAGCGGGGCCCGCAGCGCGCCCTTCTCGTCGCGCGACCCGACCAGCCACGGCGTGCGGCGCGAGGCGGCCCACGCGGAGGCGAGCAGGGCCCAGCGCTCGGCGTCGTCCATGCCCTCCCAGGCGTCGGCGACCGTCGTGGGCCGGTACGACGGCGGAGCCTCGCCGTCGTCGGCCACGACGCCCGCCGCGGCGGCCAGCTCGACGACGAACGCCGTGCGGGCCTCGTCCGCACCGAGCGCCTGGGCGGTGCGGCGAAGGTCGCGCACGCCGAGCCCGCCGCTGCGCAGGACGGGGGGTGCGGCCTCGTCCCACGCGGCGACGAGCAGGTCCACCCGGCGCACGAGGTCGAGCGCGGCGCTCGCGGCCTCGCCGTCGGCCACGACCTGGGGGATCGAGCGGCCGCCCGGCCGCGGCGGGACGAGCTCGGGGGCGCGGTGCGTGCGACCGCCGCGCAGCGCGAGGCCGACGTCGCGGGGCAGCGTCACGTGCCGGGCGTCCGTGCGCAGCAGCAGCCGCGCGTCGACGAGGGCGTCCACCGCCTCCCGCGCGGGCGTCCCCGGCGCGGGGACCAGGCCGATCGGCGGGCCCCACGCGAGCGCGTCGAGCACCTCGCGCCCGCCGGGGGGCAGGTCCTCGGGCCGAGCGTCGTACTCCGTCGCCTTCCGGCCCTCCGAGGGCGACGAGGTACGACGCTCGGCCGGGCGGACCGGGCCGAGCCCTGCGGGGTGCGGGCCGAGCACGTCGTCCAGGCCGGGCGCGGGCCGCAGGTCCGGGTGGCCGGGGTCGCCGGCGTCCCACAGCAGGGCCGCGGCCAGCGCGTCGGCGAGGACGCGCTCGACGACGGACCCGGGGTCCGGCGCGTCCGTCGGGTCGGCCGGCTCCGTCGCGTCCGTGGGGCCCGCCTCGTCCGCGCCGACCGCGTGCCGCACGTCGTCGGGCGTGACGGGCGCGTCGCCGGAGAGCGCGACCACGGCCTCGAGGGCCTGCAGGGTCCGCGCGTCCGCGTGCGCGATCGCGCGCTCGAGCGCGGTGCGGCTGGACGCGCGCGCGGCGAGCGAGCGCAGCGTGGACGGCGACGGCGTGGCCAGGTCGGGGCGGGCGCGCAGCAGGGCGAGCAGCGCGTCGTCGTCGCGCGTGCGGATCGCCTCGGTGAAGGTGCGGGGCGCGGCCGTGGCGCCGGCGCCGCCCGCGACGTCGGCCTCCGCCGTGCCCCGGGGCGACGTGCTGGCCATCTGATCGATGCTACGCGCCGCTCGACCACTGCCGAGCAGGCGGTGGGCACCGTGACGGGCGGCCTCCGAGCGCGACAGCGGTGTCGACCGCCTGTTCGGCGACCGCGGAGCGGCGGTCAGCCCTGCGCCGTGCGGCGGCACACCTCCTCCCAGGGGGTCGGCTCGATGACCCATCGGGCTCGGGCCGCGGAGTCGTCGAGCACGTACGGCCGCTCCCACTGGTAGATGAGCTCGCGCAGCTCCCGCAGCAGGGGGGAGAAGGCCGCGGCCGCCGCCAGCGCGGGCCCGCGCAGCGAGCCGACGCGCACGGGCGGGTGCCCGGCGGCGGCCAGCACGTCGGCCAGGGCACGGGCCTGGGTCCGCGGCGCGTCGCTCGGCACGTGCCAGGTGCGGCCGTGCGAGCCCGGGTCCTCGGCCGCGGCGACGAGCGTGCGCGCGACGTCGCCCACGTCGGTGAACGTGTGGGGCAGGTCGGTGCGCCCCATCATCGTCACGCGCCGGCCGCGCAGGGCCGTCGGGAGGACGCGCGAGACGTGGCCGTTGCCGCCCACGCCCGGGCCCAGGTAGTCGGAGGCGCGCACCTCGACCGCGCCGCGCAGCCGCCCGTCGTCGAACGCCTGCCGGGCGTCGGCCCACAGCCGCGCGCGCAGCCGGCCCTTGTGGTCGGTGGCCGCGTCGGGCAGGTCCTCGGTCATCGGGCCGTCCACCGGCCCGTAGGGATAGAGGTTGCCGGTGATCGCGTAGACCGCGCCCGTGCGCTCGGCCGCGGAGAGGAACGCGGCCGCGAGCGGCGGCCAGGCGCGCTCCCACTGCGTGTAGTCGCCGGGGTTGGCGCAGTTGTAGAGGACGTCGGCGCCGTCGGCCGCGCGGGCGAGCGCATCGGCGTCGGAGGCGTCGACGGCCGCGTGCGCGACGCCGGCGACCCCGGTGTCGCGTCCCGAGCGCGTGACGACGGTGACGTCGGAGCCGCGCGCGGCGAGCAGCGCGGCGACGTGCCGGCCGACGGGGCCGGCGCCGACGACGAGGTGGCGATCGGTCATGACGGGTGCTCCAATCCGAGAGCAGTGCTCTCTGTCGAGACGATCGTGGCACCTCCGTCCCGGTCTGGCAAGAGCACCGCTCTCATTTGTGGTCACTGCTCTCTCGTGCCAGGGTGGGGCGCATGCCCGACGCCCCTCGCACCGCCCGCGCCCTCGCCCGCGAGACGCTCACCCGCGAGATCCGGGCCGCCGCCCGCGTGCGCCTCGCGACCGACGGCCCGGCCGCGCTGTCCCTGCGTGCCGTCGCCCGCGACGTCGGGATGGTCTCCTCGGCCGTCTACCGGTACTTCCCGAGCCGCGACGCGCTGCTCACCGCGCTGATCGTCGAGTGCTACGACGAGCTGGGGGACGCGGTCGAGGCGGCCGACGCCGCGGTCGTCGACCGTGACGACGTCGCCGCCCGGTGGCTCGCCGCCTGCCACGCGCTGCGGTCGTGGGCCGTGGCGCACCCCGGCGAGCTCGGCCTGCTCTACGGCACCCCCGTGCCCGGGTACGCCGCGCCGCGCGACACCGTCGACCCGGCCACCCGGGTGGTGCGCGCGCTGCTGGCGGTCGTGGCGCGCGCCCACGAGGCGGGGGCGACCCCGCGCCCGGCTCCCGCCGGCGCCCCCGACGCCACCGCCGCCGTCGGCCCGGCCCGCGAGTTCGCCGCCGAGCGCGGGATCGTCACCGACGCCCCCACGGAGCTGGTGGCCCGCACGCTCATGGCCTGGACCACGCTGTTCGGCACGGTGTCGTTCGAGCTGTTCGGCCACCTCGTCGGCTCCGTGGCCGACCCCGAGGCCTGGTACGACGCCGTCGCGCGCCGCCTCGCCGCCGACCTCGGCATCGGCTGACGGGTCCTGCGCAGGAGGCGGCCGGGCGGCGAACCGGACCGTGCGCGGACCGATGCGGCACCCTGCCGCACCGGCCGGTAGCCTGAGCGTCTGGCCGCGTGCCGGGCGATCGCCCGGACTGCGGCCGGATCCGGCTCCGCGCACCGGCGCGGCGTCGCAGTCGACGACGAGCACGAAGAGGTTGAGGTGCCCACCGGCAAGGTCAAGTGGTACGACGCGGAGCGCGGGTTCGGCTTCATCGCCAACGAGGACGGCGGGGAGATCTTCCTGCACGCCTCCGCGCTGCCGACGGACGTGACGGGCGTCAAGCCCGGCGCGCGGGTCGAGTTCGGCGTGGCCGACGGACGCCGCGGACCGTCGGCGCTCGCGGTGAAGCTGCTCGACCCGGCCCCCTCCGTGGCCAAGGCCAAGCGCAAGGCGCCGTCGGAGATGGCCGGCATCGTCGAGGACCTCATCAAGGTGCTCGACCACGTGGGCGACCAGCTGAAGCGGGGCAAGTACCCGGAGGCCACGGCGGGCAAGCGCGTCGCGACGCTGCTGCGCGCCGTCGCCGACGACCTCGACTCCTGATCGTCGCGCCCGCGCGACCGAGGGCCCGAGACGAGGACATGACGAGCACGAAGAGGACGACGACATGGTGACCGCTGCCGCTGACGCCCCCGCACGCACGACGCGGGTCAGCACCCGCGCGCGCAAGGACGCGGTGCTCCTGGGCGCCGTGGACCAGGCACGCGAGGCGGCGCAGGAGGGCGCGTCGTCGCCGTCGGACGTGGGCGAGCACCTGGGCGCGGTCGCCGAGGGCGAGCGCCTCATGTCGCACCGGTTCGCCGCGACGATGCCCGGCTACCGCGGCTGGCACTGGACCGTGACGGTGGCCCGCGTGCCGCGCGGGCGCACGGCCACGGTGTGCGAGGTCGAGCTGCTGCCCGGCGACGACGCCCTGCTGGCCCCGGCCTGGCTGCCGTGGTCGGAGCGCCTGCGCCCCGGCGACATCGGCCCCGGCGACACGCTGCCCTTCCGCGCGGACGACCCGCGCCTGGAGCCCGGCTGGAAGGCGACCGGCGACGAGGAGCTCGACTCCGTCGCGATCGACGAGCTCGCCCTCGAGCGCGAGCGCGTGCTGTCCCCGCAGGGTCGCGACGAGGCCGCCGAGCGCTGGTACCGCGGGTCGCGCGGGCCGACGGCCCCGGGCGCGGTCGCGTCGCCGGCGGAGTGCACCACCTGCGGCTTCCTGGTGCCGCTGCAGGGCCCGCTCGGGCAGCTCTTCGGCGTCTGCGCCAACGCGTGGTCGCCCGACGACGGCAAGGTCGTGTCCCTGGACCACGGCTGCGGCGCGCACTCCGAGACGGACGCGCCGCACCCGCCGAGCGACTGGCCCGCGGACGCGCCCCTCGTCGACGAGCACCGGGTGGAGGCCGTCACGGTCGCGCCGCGCGGTCGCCGGGCCGACACGGGGTCGGACCCCGGCACGACCGACGCCGCGGAGGCGACGGCAGAGGCGACGGAGGCGGAACCCGCTCCCGAGCGCCCCGACGCCGAGTGACGGGCGACGTCTTCGGGACCGGCGCGCTGCGGCTCGCGGTCACGGAGGCGTGGCTCGGGTCGGGCACGCGCTTCCGGGAGGACGCGAACGCGGAGGAGGACCACGCCCGCGGCTACTACCGGGACCGCGTGGTGGTCGAGCTCGCGCAGAACGCCGCGGACGCGGCCGCCCGCGCGGGGGAGCCGGGGCGCCTGCTGCTGCGCCTGGACGAGGACGCGGCCGCGGGCACCGCACGGCTCGTCGCCGCCAACACCGGCGACCCGCTGACGGCCGACGGCGTGGCCTCGCTCGCGTCGTTGCGGGCGTCGGCGAAGGGCTCGTCGGGCCCGGAGGTGGGCCGGTTCGGCGTCGGGTTCGCCGCCGTGCGCGCGGTGTCGGACGAGGTCGCCGTGCGCTCGCGGTCCGGCGGCGTGCGGTTCTCCCTCGCCGCGACCCGCGACCTGCTCGACGACGTCGCGCCGGAGGGCTCACCGCTGCGCGAGGCCTCCGACGGGCGCGGCGACGACCTGCCCCTGCTGCGGCTGCCGTTCCCGGCGCCGGCGCTGGGCGACGCCGAGGGGGACGCGGACGGGGCCGGATACGGCACCGTCGTGGAGGTGGTGCTGCGCGACGCCGACGCGGTGGAGTCGGTGCGCGCGCAGCTCGACGCCGTCGACGACGCCCTGCTGCTCGCCCTGCCCGCGCTCGCGAGCGTCGAGGTCGCGGCCGGCGGGCCCGCCCGCGTGCTGTCCGACCTCGACACCCGGTGGGCCGTGCTGCGGCGCACCGGCGAGGTCGGCGACGCCGTCGTGGCGGACCTGCCGCGCGAGCAGCGCCGCACCCGCTGGTCGGTCGCCTGGGCCGTGCCGCGCGACCAGAAGGTCGGCGAGGGGGCCGTGCTGCACGCGCCCACGCCGACCGACGTGCCCCTGTCGTTCCCGGCGCTGCTGGTGGCGTCGTTCCCGGTGGACCCGGGCCGCCGCCGCGTGCTGCCGGGGCCGCTGACCGACCTGCTCGCGGCCGAGGCCGGGCGCGCGTACGCGGGGCTCTTGGCCGACCTCGCGCCCGGGCGCGGCGCCGACGTGCTCGACCTCGTGCCCGGGGGCATGCCCGCCGGCGACCTCGACGCCGCCGTCCGCGACGCCGCGCTCGACGCCCTGCGGTCCGCGCCGCTCCTTCCCGCCCCGCACGGGCTCGGTGAGGGCGCCGCCGCCGAGGGCGAGCCCGTCGCGGTCGCCGTCGCCCCCGCCGACGCCACCGTGCTCGTCGGGGCCGCTGGCGACGACCCGCGCCTGGTCGCGGTGCTCGCCGGCGTCGTGCCCGGCCTGGTGGCGCTGACCACCGCGCAGCAGGGCGTCGCGCGCCGGCTGGGCGCGACGCCCACGACCCTCGCCGACGTCGTCGCCGACCTGCCCGGCGGGCTGCCCGCCGCCCGCTGGTTCGCGCTGTGCGAGGCCCTCGAGCCGTACGTCACCGACCCGGGAGTGGTCGAGGCGCTGGCCGGCGCGCGGGTCCCGCTCGCCGACGGGCGCACCGCGTCCGGCGTGCGGGGCACGGTCGTGCTGCCGGAGGACGACGACGACCCTGCGCTCGCCGCCGTCGCCCGCACCCTCGGGGTGCGGGTGGTGCACCCGGACGCAGCGCACCCCCTGCTGGTCCGGGCGGGCGCGTCGTCCACCAGCCCGCGCGCGCTGCTGGACGACGCCGGGGTCCGCGCCCTCGCGCTGGCGGCGGCGGAGGCGCTGCTCGACGGCGCGCCCGAGGTGCCGGAGGTGCCCGGCGCCCTCGGCGCGCCCACCCTGGTCGGCCCGGTGGACGTGAGCCCGCGCGAGGTGGTGCAGAACGTGCTCGCCCTGGCGCGGCTCGCGCACGCGGGCGGGGGCGAGGACTTCCCCTTCTGGCTGGGCGAGCTGCCCGTGCCCACGGAGGACGGGATGCGCCCCGCGCGCGAGGCCGTGCTGCCGGGGTCGTGGGCGGCGGACGCGCTGCCCGGCCTCGCGCCCGTCACGCGGGCGGCGCTCGCCTACTACCCCGCGCCGCTGCTCGTCTCCCTCGGCGTGCGGGCCGACCTCGGCGTCTACCGCGTCGCCGACGTGCTCACCCCCGACCCCGTGGATCCCGAGC
Organism: Promicromonospora sp. Marseille-Q5078; assembly: GCF_050315395.1. NCBI lineage: Bacteria > Bacillati > Actinomycetota > Actinomycetes > Micrococcales > Promicromonosporaceae > Promicromonospora > Promicromonospora sp. Marseille-Q5078. The sequence continues at coordinate 3,736,451 of NZ_JBNPQG010000001.1, read as the reverse complement.
CGGAGCGCGGCCCCGACGACCCCGCCGGCTGGCTCTCCGGCTGGGACGACTACCTGCGGTTCCTCACCGAGCGCGTGGGGCCCGGCGTCGACGTCGGGGACCTCGAGGCGGTGGCGGACCTCGACGCCGTGGTCGAGGGCGACGACGACGCCGACCACGACGCCGATCACGACGCGGATCACAGGGACGACGAGGCCGGAGACGCCGACGCGGTCGGCGGCGACGGCCCGTGGGCCGAGGCGCTCGCCCGCCTCGTCGCCGACCCTGCCGCACGCCGCGCGCTCGTGACGCCGGTGGCCGGCGCCCCGTCGTACACCGCCTGGTGGCTGCGCGACCGGCTCGGCGCGCCGTTCGCCGCGCACGACGGCGTCCCGCTGCTCCCGGCGGCGCCGCCCGCCGTCGCCGCCCTCGACCCCGAGGCACGGCGCGCGCTCGGGGTGGTGGACGGGCTCGGGCGCCTCGACCCGCTCGACTGGCCCGCCGCGCTCGACCGGCTTCCCGACGCCGGCACGTCGGTGCCGCTGCCCGTCGCGCTGGGCGTCTGGCGCGGGCTCGCGGGGCTGGCCGTGCGGCTCGCCCCCTCCGCCCGCCGGGACGCGTTGGACCCCCTGCCCGACCGGCTGCCCGCCCTCGACGCGAGCGACGTGGTCGTGCGCCGGGCCGACGACGTCGAGGTCGCGGGGACGGCGCGCTGGGCCGTGCTCGGCCCGGTGCTGCCCGTGCCCGAGGCTGAGGTCGCCGCTGTGGCGGACCTCCTCGACCTGCCCGTCGTGGGCGAGGACGGCCTGCCGTCCCCGGACGGTCCCGGGCGGGAGCAGGTGCTCGACGAGCGGGTGGCGGCCCTCGACCCGCGGCTGCCCGGCGTGTGGTTCGAGCACGGTCGCCTGTCCGTGGCCGGCAGCCCCGTGCCGTGGTGGGTGGACGCCGAGGGGCGCGCGCACGCCACCGACCGCGCGGGCCTCGCCGCCGCCCTCGCCGACGTGCTCGGCCGGCCGGACCGCGCCGCGCTGCTGGCCACCGTGCTCGCCGCGCCGGAGCGCGCCGCCGAGCTGTGGGTCGCCACCGCCTGGGGCTGACCCGCTCCCCTCAGTCCTCGCCGCGGTACTCGCGCCGGTGCTTGCGCTCCCACAGCAGGCCGGCGCCGCCGAGCAGGATGCCCACGACGCAGGTCACGACCACCTCGGCGCGCGTGCTGGCCGTCAGGTAGAGCACGAACGTCACCACCAGCGCGACCGTCCACGCGGCGATCCCGCCGAGCATCACGCGCCGCAGGTCCACGCGCAGGGGCGGGGGGCCGGGACGGCGCTCCTCGGGGTGGGTCAGGAGGCGGACGAGCGAGGGCACCCCCGCAGTCTAGGGCCCGGGCCGGTCGTGTCCCGAGGCACCCTCGCCGTGACGCGGAGGGGCGGCTGAATATCGGGTGAAAGTCCAGGTCAGAGGGTGAAAATGCGCTCGGGTGAAAGCCGGGGTGAAAGGCCCCTCCGGACCTCTCCGCGGGGCCCGCGCGCTCCTACCTTGGTGAGGCAGCCGTGCGAGGGCACGGCATCCGACCGGAGGAAGGAGGCCGCCGTGATCACCATCCCGGAGACCGGCCAGCCCCTCCGGTCGCGCACCGCCGCCGTCCGCGCCGCCCGCCTCCGGGAGGTGCGCGAGTCGTTCCGTGCCGGCTCCTGGCAGTCGGCCTACCGCCGCCGCCTCCTGCGCACCGACCTCGTGGTCGTGGTCGTCGCGGCCCTCGTCGCCGCGCTGGCGCGCGGCGCCGTGCACGACAGCGTGACGCCGACGGTGCTCGGCGACCAGGTGCTCTCCGCCGTCGTGCTCGTCACGACCTGGCTCGGCAGCCTCTGGGCGACCCGCGCGTACGACGTGCGGGTCTTCGCGTCCGGTCCGGCCGAGTACCAGCGGGTCTTCGACGCGTCGTGGCGGCTCGTCGCCCCGCTCGCGCTGCTCGCGCTGCTGGCCGCGCGGCCCGGCGTCTCCACGTTCCTCCTCGTGGCCGTCCCGACCGGCGTCGTCTCCCTGCTGGTGGGCCGGTGGCTGTGCCGCAGCTGGCTGCACCGGCAGCGCCGGGTGGGCGGGTGCGTCACCCTCGTCCTCGCGATCGGCCTGCGGGACCAGGTGGAGCGCCTCGTCCACGAGCTCAACGACCGCTCGTCCGGCTACCGCGTGGTGGGCGTGTGCGTGCCCACGTCCGACGACATCCGGCCCGGCGAGGAGATCCTCGGGGTGCCGGTCCTCGGCGACCTGCGCACGGCCGGCACGATGGCGACCCAGGTCGGCGCCGACTGCGTCGCGGTCAGCGGCTCGGACACCATCACGGCGGACGTCGTGCGCCGCCTCGGCTGGGAGCTCGAGCCCGCCGGCGTGGACCTCATGCTCACCGCCGAGCTGGCCGACGTCGCCGGCCCGCGCATCACCATCACCCCCGAGCAGGGCATCTCGCTGCTGCACGTCGACGCGCCGCGGTTCACCGGGCCCCGGTACGTGCTCAAGTCGGTCGTCGACTGGACGGGCGCGGCGCTCATCACCCTCCTCCTGCTGCCCCTGCTGGCCGTGATCGCCCTCGCCGTGCGGCTCACCAGCGCTGGGCCGGTGCTGTACACGCAGGACCGGGTCGGTCGCGACGGCCGCACCTTCCGGATGCTCAAGTTCCGGTCCATGCGGGTCGGGGCCGACCGGGAGCACGCGCTGCTCGCCGAGCAGAACGACGGCGCCGGCGTGCTGTTCAAGCTGCGCGACGACCCGCGCGTCACCCGGGTGGGCAAGGTGCTGCGCCGGTACTCCATGGACGAGATGCCGCAGCTGTTCAACGTGCTCGCCGGGCGAATGTCGCTCGTCGGCCCGCGGCCGTCGCTGCCCGCCGAGGTGTCGCAGTACGAGGCCCGCGTGCGGCGCCGCCTGCGCGTCAAGCCCGGCCTCACCGGGCTGTGGCAGGTGGGCGGCCGGTCCGACCTCTCCTGGGAGGAGGGCGTGCGGCTCGACGTCTACTACGCCGAGAACTGGACCGTCTTCGGCGACCTGCTCATCCTCGCCCGCACGGCGAAGGCCGTGGTGACGGGGCGCGGGGCGTACTGAGCCGGCTCTCGGCCGACCGCGCGGAGTGACGTGCGTCCCGGGCAACCACCCGGGCGGGGCGTGGACCTGCGAGGACGTGCGTCGCGCGTGTGAACTCGTCGTCACGATGTGGCAACGACGCCGGTGGCCTTCACACGGTCTGCCATCATTCTGCCCATGGCGAACCAGACCACCGCGCCGCCGCAGGGCGACCTGAGCGCGATCGACCGCTTCTTCAAGATCACCCAGCGGGGCTCCACCATCGGCGCGGAGATCCGCGGCGGCCTGGTGACGTTCTTCGCGATGAGCTACATCATCGTGCTCAACCCGCTGATCATCGGCACGGTGCAGGACGGCACCGGTCAGGTGCTCGGCGGCGGGGCCGAGGCCACGCCCGAGACGCTCGGGATGGTCGCGGCCGCGACGGCGCTCGTCGCCGGCGTCGCGACGCTCGTCATGGGCGTCTTCGCGAACTACCCCCTCGGCCTGGCCGCGGGCCTCGGCCTGAACGCCGTCGTCGCGTACTCGATCGCCAGCCTGCCGAGGGTCACCTGGGCCGACGCCATGGGCCTGGTCGTGATCGAGGGCATCATCATCCTGATCCTGGTGCTCACCGGGTTCCGGGAGGCCGTGTTCAAGGCCGTGCCCATCGAGCTCAAGACGGCGATCAGCGTCGGCATCGGCATGTTCATCGCGCTCGTCGGCCTCGTGAACGCCGGCTTCGTGGTGCCCGGGGAGGGCACGATCGTCGCGCTCGGCAACCTCGGCACGTGGCCGATCGTCGTGTTCGTCGTCGGCCTCGTCCTCACCATCGTGCTGTTCGTGCGCAAGGTCCGCGGCGCGATGCTCATCGCGATCATCACGGCGACGGCGCTCGCGGTGGTGCTGGAGAACGTGCTGCACATCGGCACCAAGGGCGGCGGCAACCCGAACGGCTTCAACCTCAACGCCCCCACGTTCAACGGTGTGGTCACGACGCCGGACCTCGGCCTGATCGGCCAGTTCTCGCTGCTCGGCTCGTTCCAGAACATCGCCGCGGTGTCCGTGGTGCTCATCGTGTTCTCGCTGCTCATCGCGGACTTCTTCGACACCATGGGCACGATGGTCGCGGTCGGCGCGGAGGGGAAGCTGCTCGACAAGGAGGGCAACCCGCCCCGCACGCGCGCGATCCTCGTCGCGGACTCCGTGGCCGCCATCGCGGGCGGCGTGGGCAGCACGTCGTCCAACACCGCGTACGTGGAGTCGACGACGGGCGTGGGCTCCGGCGCGCGCACCGGCCTCGCCGCGGTCGTCACCGGCGTGGCCTTCCTGGCGGCGACGTTCCTGTCGCCCGTCGTGGCCCTCGTGCCCTACGAGGCCGCCGCGCCGGCCCTCGTCTTCGTGGGCTACCTGATGATGGCGCAGGTCGCGGGCATCTCGTGGCGCAACGTGGAGATCGCCATCCCGGCGTTCCTCACGATCATCCTGATGCCGTTCACCTACTCGATCTCCGACGGCATCGGCGCCGGGTTCATCGTCTTCGTGATCATCAAGCTCGCGCTCGGCAAGGTGCGCCAGATCCACCCGCTCATGTGGGTCGCCGCGGCCATGTTCGTCGTGTACTTCACGCTCGACCCGATCCAGACCGCGCTCGGCCTCTGAGGTCCGCCCGGCGCCCCGGTGGGACTGCTCCCACCGGGGCGCTAGCGTGTGCCCGGACGCTCGACGAAGGGCAGGACAGCCGTGCAGATCTCGGTGATCGGTCTCGGATACCTGGGCGCGGTGCACGCCGCGAGCATGGCGAGGCTGGGGCACGACGTCGTCGGCGTCGACGTCGACCCTGCGCGGGTGGACGCCCTCGCGGCCGGCAAGGCCCCGTTCTTCGAGCCCGGCCTGGACGAGCTGCTGGCCGAGGTCACGGCTTCCGGGCGGCTCACGGTGTCGACGGAGATGTCCGCCGTCGAGGGTGCCCGGGTGCACTTCGTGTGCGTCGGCACGCCCCAGCGCCGTGACGGGCAGGCGGCCGACCTCTCCTACGTCGACGCGGCGGTCGACGCGCTCGTCGCCCACCTCGCACCGGGCGACGTCGTCGTGGGCAAGTCGACCGTCCCCGTGGGGACCGCGCAGCGCCTGGCCGCCACGGTCGCGACGGCCCGGCCGGGCGCCGCGCTGGTGTGGAACCCGGAGTTCCTCCGCGAGGGCTTCGCCGTGCAGGACACGCTGCACCCCGACCGGCTCGTCTACGGCGTGCCCGACGGCGCGGCGGGGGAGCGGGCGGCCGCGGCGCTGGACGAGGTGTACACCGCGCTGCTGGCCGAGGACGTGCCGCGCATCGTCACGGACTACGCGACGGCCGAGCTGGTCAAGGTCGCGGCCAACTCCTTCCTCGCCACCAAGATCTCGTTCATCAACGCGATGGCGGAGCTCTGCGAGGTCGCCGGGGGCGACGTCGCGCGCCTGGCCGACGCGATCGGCTACGACGCCCGCATCGGCCGCCGCTTCCTCAACGCCGGGCTCGGGTTCGGCGGCGGCTGCCTGCCCAAGGACATCCGCGCGTTCCGGGCCCGCGCCGACGAGCTCGGCGCGGGCGACGCCGTGGCGTTCCTCGGCGAGGTCGACGCCATCAACAACCGCCGGCGGGCACGCATGGTCGATCTCGCCGCCGAGGTGCTGGGCGGCATGGTCGAGAGCGCCGAGGTCACGGTGCTGGGCGCGGCGTTCAAGCCGGACAGCGACGACGTGCGGGACTCGCCCGCGCTCGACGTCGCGGCGCGCCTGGCCGAGCTGGGCGCGGCCGTAACGGTGCACGACCCCCAGGCGATCGACAACGCCCGCGCCAAGGAGCCGGGGCTGCGCTACGAGCGGGACCTCGAGGAGGCGCTGGCCGGCGCGGACGCCGTCCTCCTGCTCACCGAGTGGCGGCAGTACCGCGAGCTCGACCCCGAGCGGGTGGGCGCGCTCGTCGCGCAGCGCACGGTGCTGGACGGCCGCAACGCGCTGAGCCGCACGGCGTGGACGGCCGCGGGCTGGCAGTACCGCGCCCTCGGCCGCCGCTGACGGCGCCCGCGCGAGACCTCCCGACGCCGCTCCGCGGCGTGCGCCGCGTCACTCCCCGGGTGGGGAATAGAACGATTCGATAGTCTGTTGCCCACGTCGACGACCCACCCCCAGGAGAAGGAGACACGTGTCCCCCGCGAGCGACCGACCCACCGGGGGGCTCGCCCGATGAGCGCCACCTTCTCCTCCCTGAAGTACACGAACTACCGCATCTGGTTCGCGGCCGCCCTCGTCGCCAACGTCGGCACGTGGATGCAGCGCATCGCGCAGGACTGGATCGTCCTCACGGACCTCAGCGACGACTCCGGCATCGCCGTCGGACTGACCACGGCGCTCCAGTTCGTGCCGTTCCTCCTGCTGTCCCCGTGGGCCGGCGTGCTCGCCGACCGGCTGCCGCGTCGGCGCCTCCTCATGGTCACCCAGGGCGGCATGGGCGTGCTCGCGCTCGCCCTCGGCGCGCTCGTGCTCTCCGGCCGCGCGGAGCTGTGGCACGTGTACGTGTTCGCCCTGCTGCTCGGCGTCGTCTCCGCGCTCGACAACCCCGCCCGACAGACCTTCGTCGCCGACATGGTGCCCGCCGACAAGCTGCCCAACGCCGTGGGGCTGAACAGCGCGTCGTTCAACGCCGCCCGCCTCATCGGCCCCGGCGTGGCCGGCCTGCTCATCGCCGCCGTCGGCGCCGGCTGGGTCTTCATGATCAACGGCGTCACGTTCGGCGCGACGATCGCCGCCCTCGCGCTGATGCGCGTGCGCGAGCTGCGCCCGCAGCCGGCCGCCCCCCGCGCCAAGGGACAGATCCGCGCGGGCGTGCAGTACGTGCGGCGGCGCTCCGACATCGTCGTGATCATGGTCGTGATGTTCGTGGTCTCGACGTTCGGCCTGAACTTCCAGCTCACCTCCGCGCTCATGGCGCGGGTCGAGTTCGGCCGCGGAGCGAGCGAGTACGGCATCCTCGGCTCGGTGCTGGCGATCGGGTCCCTCGCGGGGGCGCTGCTGGCGGCGCGGCGGGACCGCCCGCGGGTGCGCCTCGTCATCGGCTCCGCGTTCGCCTTCGCGATCTCGACGGCGGTGCTCGGCCTCATGCCCACCTACCCGGCGTTCGTCGTGGCGTGCATCCCGGTCGGGCTGTCGTCGCTCACGATGATGACGGCGGCGAACAGCGCGCTCCAGGTCTCCACGGACCCCGTGATGCGGGGCCGGGTCATCGCGCTCTACGTGATGGTCTTCCAGGGCGCGACGCCGATCGGGTCGCCGATCGTCGGCTGGATCGGCGAGGCGTGGGGACCTCGCTGGTCGATCCTCGTGGGGTCGATCGCGACCTTCCTCGTCGCGTCCGCGGCGACCGCGTGGGCCGTGCGCCGGTGGCACCTGCGGGTGCGGTACCGCGTGCGGCGGCGGCCCCACCTCGAGGTCGTCTACCTCGACCGGGAGGTGCTGCAGGGCGTCACCACCCGCGACGGCGTGCGCCGCGAGCTGAGCCGGGCCGACGCCGAACGGGTGCCCACCTCGGCCTGACCGGCCGTCGCGGGCGCGCGGCGGAGCGCCCGACGTCAGGGGCGCGAGGTCAGCGGCGCGACGCGACCGGCTCGTGGCGCGCGGCGTGCCGCGTGGCCGGTTCGGTGCTCCCGCGTGCCCGGCGCCGCTGCCGCGCCTCGAACTCCTGCTGGTCGCGCATCTCCTCCTCGGTGGGCCACATGAGCACCACGAAGATCAGGGCCACCGTGAGCGCCGCGATCCCGAGGATGAGGGGCCCGAGCAGGTCGATCGCGGTGGTGCCGCTCGTGGGCACCCCAGGCTTCCCGGTGATGGTCAGCGCGGCCATGCCCGTGTAGTGCATGCCGCTGACCGCGACGCCCATGATGAGGGCGGCGCCGAGGGTCGCGGGGCGGCCGCGCACGTTCGCGCTGAGCCACAGCGCGGCAGCGGCCGCGACGATCGCGATGAGCACGGAGAGCCCCACGATCGGCAGCGAGAACTCCATGTGCCCGGTCATCCGCATGGCGGCGATGCCCATGTAGTGCATCGCCGCGACGCCGAGCCCGGCGACGATGCCGCCGGAGACCAGCCACAGCGGGCGGTCACCGCCGAAGCCGACGAGGAACAGCCCGATCGCGACGACCACCACGGCGACGAGCGCGCTGAGGACCGTCTGGGGCACGTCGTAGTTGATCGGCATGTCGGTCACCGTGAAGCCGAGCATCGCGATGAAGTGCATCACCCAGACGCCGGTACCGCCGATCGCGAACGACGCGACGAGCAGCCAGACCGCGCGCGTCTTGTTGTCGGTCGCGGCGCGGGCGCGCGAGGTGGCCGACAGGCCCGTCGCCGCGCCCAGGCAGGACGCGACGTACGCGAGCAGCGGGGTGATGATCCCGTACGTGAAGTGGTGCATCTCCGGCATGCGCGGCCTCCCGGCGTCCTCGCCCCATTTGTGACGAGGCGGCACGTTATCAGCCCGTGACATAGTGGGTGAAAAGTGCCCCCTGATCTGGGCAGATGCCGGCGCGTTTCGCGGGACCGGGTCAGCCGAGGCGCTCCACCACGTGGTCGACGCACACGGTGAGGGCGCGCACGTCGTCGGGCTCGACGGCGGGGAAGACGCCCACACGCAGCTGGTTGCGGCCGAGCTTGCGGTAGGGGAACACGTCCAGCACGCCGTTCTCCCGGAGCACCCGGACGACCGCGGCCGCGTCGATCGCGTCGTCGAGGTCGACGGTCGCCACGACGGTCGACCGCTCGGCCGGGTCGGCCACGAACGGCGTCGCCCAGTCCCGGGCGTCGGCCCAGCCGTACACGACGCCGGCGGACTCCGCGGTCCGCGCGCTCGACCAGGCGAGGCCGCCCTGCGCCAGCAGCCACTCGACCTGCTCGGCGAGCAGCACGAGCGTCGCGACGGCCGGGGTGTTGAGCGTCTGGTCGAGCCGGGAGTTGGCGAGGGCGGTCGTCAGGGAGAGGAACTCCGGAACCCAGCGGCCCGTCGCCGTCCCGGCGCTCGCCTCCACGCGCTCCGCCCGCTCGACGGCGGCGGGGGAGCAGACCGCGAGCCACAGGCCGCCGTCGGCGGCGAAGACCTTCTGCGGCCCGAAGTAGTAGACGTCCGTGTCGGCGACGTCGACCGGCAGTGCGCCCGCCCCCGAGGTGGCGTCCACGAGCAGCAGCGCGCCGTCGGCGCGCGCGTCCTGCACCTGGCGCACCGGCGCCATCGCGCCGGTGGACGTCTCGTTGTGCGGGGTCGCGTAGACGTCCACGTCGTCCGCGCGCACCAGGTGGGCCACCGTGCCGGGATCGGCGCGCACGACGTGGGGGTCGGCGAGGAACGGCGCGCGGGTCGTCGCGGAGGCGAACTTGCCGCCGAACTCCCCGAAGACGGCGTGCTGCGTACGGCGCTCGACCAGGCACGCGGCCGCGATCTCCCAGAAGGCCGAGGAGCCGCCGTTGCCGAGCGCCACCTCGTACCCGTCGGGCAGCGCGAACAGCTCGGTGAGCCCGGCGCGCACGCGGCGCACGAGGTCCTTGACCGCCGGCTGCCGGTGCGAGGTCCCCAGGACCGGGGCCGCCGGGTCGCCCGCCGCCGTCAGCGCGGCGACCTGGGCGGGCCGCACCTTGGAGGGGCCGGAGCCGAAGCGACCGTCGCCCGGCAGGAGCGACGGGGGGATGACGAGGGTCGGCGGTGTCGGCGCGGCGGGCATGGGGTCTCCGGTTCCGTGCGGGAGCGGCGGGGCGTCGGTGGGGCAGGGCAGTATGGCGCGGGGCACGCGCACGACGGCGCCGCGCGACCCGCCTGCGCCCACGCGTGCGAATAGACTAGGCCGCGCCGAACGACGGGAGTGGACGTGACCGACCTGATCGACACCACGGAGATGTACCTCAAGACGATCTACGAGCTCGGTGAGGAGGGCATCCCCCCGCTCCGTGCACGGATCGCGGAGCGACTGGGCCACTCCGGGCCCACGGTGTCGCAGACGGTCGCGCGCATGGAGCGTGACGGGCTCGTCGTCGTCACGGGGGACCGGCATCTCGAGCTCACGCAGGCGGGGCAGGCCAAGGCCACCCGCGTGATGCGCAAGCACCGGCTCGCCGAGCGACTGCTGACGGACGTCATCAAGCTCGACTGGGAGCACGTGCACACCGAGGCGTGCCGCTGGGAGCACGTGATGAGCGATCTCGTGGAGAAGCGGCTCGTCACGCTGCTCGACCACCCGCACGCCGATCCCTACGGCAACCCGATCCCGGGCCTGTCGGAGCTGGGGGAGCAGTTCAAGGACGTGCCGTTCCTCGAGGGCGTGCAGTCCCTGCCCGCCGTGCTCGCCGCGGGGCGGGTCGCGGGCGGTGCGGACGGCGACGCCGTCGACCTGGTCCTGCAGCGCATCGCCGAGCCCCTCCAGGTGGACATCGAGCTGCTGGCACGCCTCGCCGAGTCCGGCATCGTGCCCGGTGCCCAGATCACGGCCCGGGCGGCCGGGGACGACGTGACGGTCGAGGTCGAGGGGTCCGGCGTCGCGCTGGACCTCCCGGAGGAGCTGGCCAGGCACCTCTTCGTCGCGAGCCGCTGACCAGCGTCGCGATCCCCGGGCGGGGCGGCACGCCACATCGTGACCGCAGCGTGACATCCCCGGTGCTCTTCCGGTACGGTCGGGGTCGCTCGCCGGAGTTCATCCGGCGGGCGCTCGACCGGGCGCCGAATCCTGCCGCCGGCCGAGCTCCACGGACATCCGCACGGCAGGAGCGGGGGACCCACTTCGGGCGTCGGTGACGACGTCCTCGGGGTGAAGCCGGAAGGGCCCGGACACGGGCGTGGACGGCCGGGTGTTTCTCCCACCCGAACCCGACAGCTGACCTCGCAGGCGACAGGAGAGGTAGACACGTGAGCGCACGCACGAACCACGGCCGGCACCGCGCCGCCCGTCGTCCGATCGCCCTCGCCCCGACCGGGGTAGCCGGTCGCCGCGTGGCCGTTGCCGCCGCCGCCGGTGGCCTCCTGGTCTCGTCCTTCGCCAGCGCGAGCGCCGCCCAGGCCGCGCCGGTCGACAACGACGCCGCCAACAAGCTCAGCACCGTCGATCTCGGTGCCCTCACCGACCAGGCTCGCGAGGCCCTCGAGGCCGCGCCGGTCGTCACCGTCGACGCCAAGGCGAAGGTCGACGTCGAGAAGGTCACCGCGAAGATCGTGGCCGACGCCGAGATCACGCCGGCTCCCGAGCCCGAGCCCGAGCCGGTCGTCGAGGAGGTCGTCGCCGACACCACGTCCGACGTCGCCTCCCGCACCACCGACACGGCGTCCCGCTCCGAGGAGCGCGAGGCTGTCGAGGTCCCCGCGTCGGCCAACGGCTCGGCGATCGTCTCGATCGCGATGCGCTACGTGGGCGTCCCCTACGTCTCGGGCGGCACCAGCCCGTCCGGCTTCGACTGCTCGGGCCTGACGCAGTACGTCTACGGCCAGGCCGGCATCAGCCTCCCGCGCACGTCGTCGGCGCAGCGCTACGCCGGCACGGTCGTCTCCGCCTCCGAGGCGCAGGCGGGCGACCTCATCTGGACGCCGGGTCACGTCGCGATCTACGCCGGTGACGGCATGCAGATCGACGCGCCGAAGCCGGGAGACGTCGTCAAGTACCGGGCGATCTGGCAGTCCAACCCCACCTTCATCCGCGTCGGCTGAGTCCGTCCGACACGGTCGAACGAAGCCCCGCTGCGCAGTTGCGCGGCGGGGCTTCGTCATGTGTGGAAAAAGGCGCTGACCTGCACGAACGAAGAGTGACCGAGGTCATGCACAGGGCCCCGTGATCGAAACGTGACATTGCCGTCCGCGTCCGCTACGGTGTCAACCACTCGGCGGTGACCCGTCGAGTCTCGACCGGAACGCCGAGCCCTGCCACCGGTCGAGCACGCAACCGCACGGCAGGGGCGGGGGACCCACTTTTGGGCGCTGTTCCGACAGCGTCCTTGGGGTGAAGCCCCACGGACCCAGGTCCGTGAGGCCGGGTGATTTCTCCCACCCGAACCCGACAGCTGACCTCGTAGGCGACAGGAGAGGGAACACGTGAACGCACGTACCACGCGCGCCCGGCACCGTGCCGCGCGCCGTCCGCTCGGCGGGCTCGTCAGTTCGACGGTCACCGGTCGCCGGGCCGTCGTCGTCGCCGCCGCCGGCGGTCTGCTCGTCTCGACCTTCGCCAGCGCGGGTGCCGCGCAGGCGGCCCCGGTCGACCACGACGCATCCAAGAAGCTCAGCACGGTCGACCTGGGCTCCCTGAGCGACCAGGCCCGCCAGGCGCTCGAGGCGGCCCCGGTCGTCACGGTCGAGAGCAAGGCGAAGGTCGACGTCGAGTCCATCAGCAAGAAGATCGCCTCCGAGGCGGAGATCATCCCGGCGCCGGAGCCCGAGCCGGAGCCCGTCGTCGAGGAGGCCTCCACGACGGAGACGGTCTCGCGGACCACGGAGACCGTCTCGCGGAGCGCCGAGCGCACGGAGGCGCCGGTCGAGTCCGTGTCGTCGGACTCGTCGCGCGGCGCACAGGTCGTCTCGATCGCCCAGCGCTACATCGGCACGCCGTACGTCGTGGGCGGGTCCAGCCCGTCCGGCTTCGACTGCTCGGGTCTCGTCGCCTACGTGTACGCGCAGGTCGGCGTCAGCCTCCCGCACCAGTCGAGCGCCATCCGCGACGCGGCGAACACTTCGGTGATCTCCGCGTCCGAGGCTCAGCCGGGCGACCTCATCTGGTCGCCGGGTCACATCTCGATCTACATCGGCGGCGGCCAGCAGATCGACGCCTCGCGTCCCGACGGCTGGGACACCCGCGTGCGCGACATCTGGCAGTCGAGCCCGGTGTTCCTGCGCGTGAGCTGACCACCGCGCCGAGCATCGCGCCGAGAAGACCCCCGCACCCGCCACGGGTGCGGGGGTCTTCTCGCGCCGGTGCGCTTTGCTGGGACTTGCGCCTACCTTTCGCTACGCTTGAACCGGGCGCCCTCGACGACGAGGGCGGACTCCTCGCCAGCGAACAGGAGGCGCGAGATGACACGGCCTGAGGTCGTCCTGGTAGGTGTCGACGGCTCTGCAGCAAGCCTGCACGCCCTCGACTGGGCCGCCGCGTACGCGCGGCGGGTGGGTTGGGCCCTGCACGTCGTCTGTTCGTACTCCCTGCCGTCGTTCACGGCCGCGTCGCTCGACGGCGGGTACGCGGCGCTGGACGACACCGCGATCCAGGAGGGCGCCAAGGCGGTGCTCGCCGAGGCGGAGGAGCGCGTCGCCGCGAGCGGCGTGCCGGTGACCGGCACGGTCGCGACGGGGGACGCCGCCGGGGTGCTCGTCGAGCTGTCCCGGGACCACGCGCTCGCCGTCGTGGGGACGCGCGGCAAGGGCGGTTTCACGGAGCGCCTCCTGGGCACCGTCTCCTCGGCCCTCCCGGCGCACGCGCACTGCCCGACGGTCGTTGTGCCGTACCGCGGCGGCGATCCCGACGCGGCCACACTGGAGCGGCGGGACGGCGACGCCGTGCACGAGGTGCGCCGGATCGTCGTGGGCGTCGACGGCTCGCCGTCGGCCGAGGTGGCGCTGAAGCACGCCGTGGCGCAGGCGAGCGCGTGGGACGCGGAGCTCGTCGCCGTCGCGGGCGTCCCGCTCGGCGGGGGCGCCGGCATCCTCGCCTGGCTGCCGTCGCAGATCGACCACGAGACCGTGCTCGCCGACGTCAAGGCGGGCCTCGACGTGACCGTCGACCGTGCGCAGGCCGCGAACTCCGGCGTCACGATCAAGCGCCACGTGCTCGACGGCACGGGTGCCGAGCTCCTCACCGAGTTCTCCACCGGGGCGGACCTCATCGTCGTCGGCTCCCGCGGGCGCGGTGGCTTCCGCGGCCTCCTCCTCGGGTCCACCAGCCAGGCGGTGCTGCACCACTCCGCCTGCCCGGTGCTCGTCGTGACGCGCAAGTGCGACGAGGAGCTCAGCGAGGACCCCGCCGACGCCGCCTGACACCGAAGCGCTGTGGGTACGAAAACGGCGAGAATCCCGTCGGGGATTCTCGCCGTTTTCGTACCCACAGCGCTTCGGGGCGGGATGCCTGTGGATGAGCGCCGACGCCGGGGTGCCGACGGTGCCATCGTGCGGGCATGGCGCGCCGATCACTGATCGCCCTCGAGGAGCTCCCGTCCGAGCCGTTCGCGGTGGCGGACGCACTGTCGACAGGCGTCCCCCGGCATCGCCTGCGTGCCGCAGACGTCGAGGCGCCGTTCCACGGCATCCGCACCACGTCGCCGCTCGGTGGCCTGGCCGACCGCTGTCGTGCGCTGTTGCCGGCCCTCGGAGCGACCTGCGCGTTCAGCCACGGGACAGCCCTGAGCCTGCTCGGCGTGGAGCTCCCATGGACGCTCGAGGGGGACGACCGGCTGCACGTCGTCACGTCGGACGAGTCGGAGCGGCTGCGCCGGGAGGGTGTCGTGGCACATCGATCACGACAGTCGTTCCTCGACGTGGTCGACCTGGACGGCATCCCTGTGACGACGGCAGCGCAGGCGTTCGTGCACGTCGCCGTGGGCCTGCGACTGCCGGACGACGTGGTGGTCCTGGGGGACGCGATGATGCGCCGGCAGCAGGCGCACACCACCGTCTCCGAGATCTCAGGGCTCGCCGAGCGCACTCGGAAGGTCAAGGGCATCACGCAGGTCCGCGAACAGATCGAGCGCATGCGTCCGGGGACGGACTCGTCGCCCGAGACCCGTACGCGCCTCGCCCTCGTGGACGGGCACCTTCCCTGCCCTCGGGTGAACGAGGTCGTGCTCGCGCACGACGGCACGTACGTGAAGCGGGTCGACCTGACGTATCCGGGACTGAGGATCGCGGTCGAGTACGACGGCGATCAGCACCGCACGGACAAGGCACAGTGGCGAGAGGACGTCCGCGCGCGCCGCAGGCTCGAGGAGCTCGGCTGGATCGTGATCGTCGTCGTCGCCGACGACCTCCGAGATCCTCGAGCGCTGGTGGCTCGTGTCCGTGCGGCCATCCGATCACGCGCCCGTGCCTGACGTGTGGGTACGACGATGGCGAGAATTCCGTCGGGAATTCTCGCCATCTTCGTACCCACACGCAGGGGCGGGGCGGTCAGTGGCGGGTGCGGTACAGACGCATGGTGATGGGGCCGAGGACGCCGGTGAGGACCACGGAGGCGACGAGCACCCAGACGATCTCGCCGCTGTCGGGCTGGCCGCCCATGAGCCCGCGGATCGCGGTGACGACGTGCGTGACCGGGTTGATCTCGACGAACCGTTGCAGGGCGGCGGGCATGGTGGACGGGTCGACGAAGATGTTCGACGCGAACGTCAGCGGCATGAGGACCATCATCGACACGCCCATCACGGCGTTCGGGGTGCGCAACAGCAGGCCCAGGATGGTGAAGATCCAGCTCAGCGAGAACGCGAAGACGAGCAGGAGCAGCACGCCGAGCACCACGCCGACGAACCCGCCCTCGGGCCGGAACCCGAGGATCAGGCCGAGCCCGATCGTCATGACCGACGCGATGGAGTAGCGCACGGTGTCGCCGAGCAGCGCCCCGACGATGGGCGCCGGCCGCCAGATCGGCAGCGACCGGAACCGGTCGAAGACGCCCTTGGTGATGTCCGTGTTGAGCGTGTAGCCCGTGTACACGGTGACGATCACGATGGTCTGCACGAGGATGCCCGGCAGCAGGAACTGGATGTACGCGGAGGTCGAGCCCGCCAGCGCGCCACCGAACAGGTAGGTGAACATGAGCGTGAAGATCACGGGGGAGACCAGCACGTCGAACAGCTGCTCGGGCACGTGCTTGATCTTCAGCAGAGCCCGCCAGCCGAACGTGAGCGTCATCGCGACGGCGGACGGCCGTGCGGGGCGCTCGGTGAGCGCGACGGCCTGCCGCAGCGTGGTGGTCGTGATCTCGGCCGCGTCGGCGGACGTGGTCATCGGGACACCTCCTGGGCGTCGGCGGGCTGTGCCTCGGCGTCGTCCTCGGCCGGGAGCGGCTTGCCCGTGATGGTGAGGAAGACCTCGTCGAGGCTCGGCTGGCCCAGCGTGAACTCGGGCACCGCGATGCCGGCCTCGCCGAGCGCGGGCAGGAGCCGGGCCACGGCCTCGGCGCAGTCGTCGGGCACCCGCGCCGTGAGCGCGTACGGGTCGGTGGGCAGGGTGGGCTCCGCCCCGAGGAGCTTCTCGACGACGCTGGCCGCGGCCGCGCGCTGGGTCGCGTCCGCCAGGCGGATCGACACCGCGCCCTGCCCGACGGACCGCTTGAGCTCGGTGGACGTGCCCTCCGCGATGACGGTGCCGTGGTCGATGACGGCGATGCGGTCGGCGAGCTGGTCGGCCTCCTCGAGGTACTGGGTGGTGAGCAGCACGGTGGCGCCGTCCGCGACGAGCACGCGCACGATGTCCCACACCTGGTTGCGGCTGCGGGGGTCGAGGCCCGTGGTGGGCTCGTCGAGGAAGAGCACGCGCGGCGCCAGCACGAGCGAGGCGGCCAGGTCGATCCGTCGTCGCATGCCGCCGGAGTACGTCTTGACCTGGCGGGCGCCGGCGTCGGAGAGGCTGAACGCCTCGAGCAGACCCTCGACGCGCCGCCGCGCGGACGTCCCCGTGAAGCCGTACAGGCGGGCGAGCATCAGGAGGTTCTCGGTGCCGGTCAGGTCCTCGTCGACGGAGGCGTACTGGCCGGTGAGCCCGACGGCGCTGCGCACGGCGTCGGCGTCGTCCACCACGTCGTGCCCGAGCACGCGGGCGGTCCCCGCGTCGGGCCGCAGGAGGGTCGCGAGCATCCGCACGACGGTGGTCTTGCCGGCGCCGTTCGGGCCGAGGAGGCCGAAGACGCTGCCGGTCGGGATCTGCAGGTCGACGCCGTCGACTGCCTTGGTGACCTGCTTGCGGGTGGTGAAGTGCTTGACGAGGCCGCGCGCGTCGACGGCGAGGTCGTCGAGCGGCGGACGGGGGTCGTGGTGGGTGGGCGGGTCGGACATGGGAGCTCCCGGGGTCGCCTGGGGTGACGTGCGTCACCTCCCAGGCTAGGACGTCCCTCCGACGCCGAACTCATCGCAGGATCGCGCCGTGACAGGGTGGCCGCATGACCGCTGAGCCCCTGACGCCGGACCTGCTGGACCCCTCCGCCCTCGCGGCCTGGGTCGCGACCCAGGCGGGGTACGCCCGCGTGCCTGGCGTCCAGTACGCCGTCCGTGTGGGCGACGACCTCGTGCTCGACGGCGCGTGGGGCGTCGCCGACGTCACGACCCGCGAGCCGCTGCGCACCGACCACGTGTTCCGGGTGGCGTCGCACTCCAAGACGTTCACGGCGACGGCGGTGGCGCGGCTGGCCGAGCGCGGCGCGCTGCGGCTCGACGACCCGTTCGACGCGCACCTCCCCGAGCTGGAGGGCGTCGCCGTCGGCCGCGTGACGCTCCGGGAGGCGCTCGGCCACACGGGCGGGGTGCTGCGCGACGGCCGCGACGCCGACTTCTGGCAGCTCGGCGCGCCGTTCCCCGACCGCTCCGGCCTGCTCGCGGCGGTCCGGTCGGGCGGACCTGTCCTGGGGCGCGGCGAGGTCTTCAAGTACTCGAACCTCGCCTACGGCCTGCTGGGGCTCGTGGTGGAGGCCGTGACGGGAGCGTCGTTCGGGGCGCACGTGCGGGACGACCTGCTCGGGCCGCTCGGGCTGGCCGGTACGTCGCCCGAGCTCGACGACGCCCCGGCCGTCGTCGGCCACTCCGCCCTCGGCGTCGCGGATGACGGACGGCTGCCGGTGGCCCCCGTGGCCACGGGCGCCCTCGCCGCGGCGACCGGGTTCTGCTCGACGGCGTCGGACCTGACGCGCTGGTTCGCCGCGCACCTGGACGGCTCCGACCTGCTGCGCCCCGAGACCCGCCGCCTGCTGCAGCGCGACGAGTCGGCGATCGACCGCCCGCACGCCCGCCCGCGGCGGTACGGCCTCGGCTTCGAGGCGCGCGAGATCGAGGGCCGCCGCGTCGTGGGGCACGGCGGCGCGTTCCCCGGCCAGCTCAGCCGGACCTGGGCCGACCCCGCGGGGCGGGTCGTCGTGTCGGTGCTGACCAACGCCGTCGACGCCCCGGCCGACACCGTCGCGACCGGCCTGTTCGCGCTGGTGGCGACCGCCCTCGACGCCGGCGCTCCCGGGTCGGCCGAGGAGCTCGCGGCCCTCGACCGCCGCACGGGCCGGTTCGCCAACCTCTGGGGCCTGACCGACGTCGTCCGCCTCGGGCGGGAGCTGTGGCTGGTCGACCCGCGCCGTGAGGACCCGCTGGCCGGGGCCGAGCGCCTCGTCGTGGACGGCGACGCGCTGCGCCTCGCGGCGCTCCCCGGCTTCGGCGCCCCGGGCGAGCCGGTGGAGGTGCTCGCCGGCGACGACGGGCGACCCGCCGCGATCGTCGTCGGCGGGCTGACGTCGTGGCGCGCGGACGACTACGAGCGCGAGCGGCGCACCCAGCTGGCCCGGCTCGGCTGACGCGACGTACGCGGCTGACGCGACGTACGCGCCACGCTCCGCGGCGTCAGGGCTCGGGGAAGGTCGGGGTGATCGGCTCGAGGCGGGGCGCCGGGGAGGGCCGGGGCTCGTCGAACGTCTCGACCTCGATGGTCTCGGGCGCGAGCAGCCGGGCGACCGCCTCGTCGAGGTTGGTCCGGATGGCGGCGACGAGCCCGTCCGCGTCCCGCGCCTCGAACCGCTCGACCAACTCGACGTGCGACTCGGCGGCGTCCTTGCGCACGGCGTAGTCCTCGCTGAGCGTGAAGCTCGCGATGCGGACCTCCACGATGAGGGTGGTCATCCAGCGCAGCAGCCACGGGTTGTCGGCCGCGGCGACGAGCGTCCAGTGCACGTTGAGGTCCGCGTCGCCCACCCGGCGCGCGTCCTCGCTGCGCTCGGCGGCCACGAGGGCGTCGTGGGCGGCGCGCACGGCCGCGAACTGCGGGGGCGCGGCGCGCTCGACGGCCAGGGGTGCCGCGGACGTCTCGACGATCGCGCGCGCCTCGTACAGCGACCGCACCCGGTCGGCGCCGACCCGCACCACGCTGAGCCCGCGGCCCGGGACGGAGCGCAGCAGGCCCTCCTGGACGAGCCGTTGCGCGGCCTCGCGGAACGGCCCGCGGCTGACGCCGAGCTGGCCCGACATCTCGACCTCGCGGATGGGCGACCCCACGGGCAGCGCCCCCGAGTAGACGGCGTTGCGCAGCTCGACGGTGATGAGGTCGACCGTCGACGGCCGTGTCACCGGCGACAGGAACGGCGCGCTGCCGACGGGGACCCGTGACGACGGGGTCATCTGCTCTCCTTCCAGGGGGTCGGGGACCGCCCCGACGGGACACATCATCCCGTGAAACGGCCCTCCGGCCAGATCGTGACCCTCTTGTGACCAGGCCATGACTGCACTTTTCGGGCATCCCGACGCCCTTCGCCGCAGCCGTCGGCCCGCTCGGCACTGCTCTGACCTGCGATGTCATGGTGCAGGAACGCCTCCAGGCGGCGCGCCCTCCGTGATTGTAGACAATCCGACATGTGGATACATAGATTGTCGTAGCGTCGGCATCGCGGCTACGGTGTCGCACCGTCCAGACCTATCGCCCGGCGCGAACCCTCGCCGGGCCACGAAGGGAGACACCCGTGTCGTCCACCAGGACCACGAGGCGCCGCCGGGCGTTCGTCGCTGCCGGCTCCGTCCTCACCATGACCGCACTGGCCGCCTGCTCGAGCGTCGACAACGGCGGTTCCGGTGACGGCGAGGGCTCGACGCTCCAGAGCATCAAGGACGCCGGCACGGTCACCGTCGCGTTCAACGGCGAGAAGCCGTACAGCTACGAGGACGGCGGCGAGCTGACCGGCGCGACGATCGCGCTCGACAAGGAGATCTTCGGGGCGCTCGGTGTCGACGACGTCGAGGGCGTCCAGACGGAGTGGAACTCGCTCATCCCGGGGCTCAACGCCGACCGCTACGACACCGTGAGCGCGGGCATGTCGATCCTGCCGGACCGCTGCGAGCAGGCGGCGTTCGCCGAGCCGACCATCATGTACACGACGGCGTTCCTGGTGCCCAAGGGCAACCCGGACAAGCTCACCGACTGGCAGTCGGTGGAGGGCTCCGACCTCACCATCGCCGTCACGAGCGGTGCGATCGAGGACGGCTACGCCAAGGACACCGGCGTCAAGACGATCACGGTCGGGGACTCCACCGACGGGCTGAACGCCGTCGTCACGGGCCGCGCCGACGCGTTCGCGCTGACCGGCATCTCGATCCGCGCGCTCGCGGACAGCACGGACGAGGACGTCGAGGCGACCGACGCGTTCGTCGCGACCATCAAGGGCGTGCCTCAGCTCGGCGCCGGCTCCGAGGTCTTCCGCAAGGGCGACACCGAGCTGCTCGACGCCTACAACAAGGAGCTCGCGAGGTTCACGGGCGACAAGGACAAGTGGCTCGAGGTCATGGAGCCGTTCGGGTTCACCGAGGCCGAGTTCCCGCCCGACGGTCTGACCGCGGAGATGCTCTGTGACGGGGACCTGAAGAAGATTTCCGACGAGCTGGGGCTGGAATCCTGACCGCATGTCAGATGATCTCCAGTCACTGATCGACAGTCTTCCCGACCTCGGCGCCGGGGTCCTCGTCACCCTCGAGATGACCCTGGGTGGCGCCCTCGTCGCGATGCTCGTCGCCCTCGTCCTGGGCTTCGGCTCGCACACGCGCTCACTGTGGGTGCGCGGGCCGTCCCGCGTGGTGATCGAGTTCTTCCGGGGCACCTCACTGGTGGTCCAGGTCTTCTGGATCTACTACGTCCTGCCCCAGCTCGGCTTCAAGATGGAGGGGATCGCCGTCGCGATCCTCGCCCTGGGACTCAACTACGGGGCTTACGGCGCCGAGGTCGTGCGCGGCTCCATCGTGTCCGTCCCGACCGGGCAGTGGGAGGCCGCGACGGCCCTCAACCTGGGCTGGTTCCACAAGGTGCGTCGGGTGGTGTTCCCACAGGCCTGGGCGCTGATGCTGCCCCAGTTGGCCAACCTGCTGATCCAGCTCGTCAAGGGTTCGGCGCTGGCCTTCTACATCTCGCTGCACGACGTGTACTGGTGGACCGACCAGCTCCAGCGGGAGACGCGGGACACGTTCTTCAGCTTCGGGGCCGGCCTCATCGTCTACTTCGTCATCTCCTACGTGCTCACGTGGGGCATGAACTGGCTCGAGGAGCGTGCCAAGCGTCGCCTCGGCCGCGGCACGCGCCCGCGTCTGCGTGACGTCTTCGGCCTCAAGCCCGGGGTGCCGTCCGAGATCGCCGCAGTGAAGGGGGGAGTGGCATGAACGAGAACAGCCTGTGGGACTGGAACGTTGCGTGGGACGTCCTGCCCTCGCTGCTGCGTGGCCTGGTCGTCACGATCGAGGCCACGGTCGTGGGCATGATCATCGCCTCGATCCTGGGCCTGTTCATCGCCCTGGCGATGCGGGCGCCGACCCGGTGGGTGCGAGCCCCGCTGCGGCTCGTCGTCGACTTCATCCGCATGACGCCGCTGCTGGTGCAGCTCGTGTTCGCGTGGCTGCTGCTGGTCGACGTCCCGCCGCTCGTCATCGGGTTCGGCGTGCTGGGCGTGCACTACGCCACGTACATGTCCGAGGTGTACCGCGCCGGCATCGAAGCGGTGCCGCAGGGGCAGTGGGAGGCCGCCACGGCGCTCAACCTCCCGCGGTCGCGGACCTGGTTCGCGATCATCCTGCCGCAGGCCATCCGTAAGACCCTGCCGGGCCTGGGGAACTACGCGGTCTCGATGTTCAAGGAGACCCCGTACCTCTTCGCGATCACCGTCGTCGAGATGTACCAGGCCGCGCAGGACTACGGTGCGAACACGTTCTCGTACATCGAGCCGCTGACGATGGTGGGCCTGCTCTTCCTCATCGTGAGCTACCCGACCTCGTTGCTGGTGCGCCGGATGGAGATCCGCCTTGCCTGACCCGACGACCTCCGCTGGGAGCCAGACCATGACCAACACCTCGAACGGCACCCCTGCCATCGAGTTCCGCGACGTCGTCAAGCGGTTCGGTGACAACGTCGTGCTCGACAAGCTGAACTTCTCGGTCGCCCAGGGTGACCGCGTGACCCTGATCGGCCCGTCGGGATCCGGCAAGACGACGATCCTGCGCCTGCTGATGACGCTCGAGGAGGCGAACGGCGGGCTCATCCTCATCGACGGCGACCCCTACACGCATGAGTACAAGGGCGACAAGTGGGTCGAGATCTCGGAGAAGCGCCGCCGTGTGGTGCGCAACCGGGTCGGGATGGTGTTCCAGCAGTTCAACCTGTTCCCGAACATGACGGTGCTGGAGAACATCATCGAGGCGCCGGTCCACGTGCTCGGCAAGTCGAAGGCGGAGGCCATCACCCGGGCCGAGCAGCTGCTCGAGCAGGTCGGGATGTCCGAGAAGCGCGACTTCAAGACGAACCAGCTCTCGGGCGGTCAGCAGCAGCGCGTCGCCATCGCGCGGGCGCTGGCGATGGACCCGGAGATCCTGCTGCTGGACGAGGTCACCTCGGCGCTCGACCCGGAGATCGTCGCCGACGTGCTCGGCGTGCTCCGCGAGATCGCCGAGACCACGGACATCACGATGCTGCTGGTCACGCACGAGATGCAGTTCGCGCGGGAGGTCTCCAACCGGGTGCTCATGTTCGACGGCGGGCAGATCGTCGAGGAGGCGGACCCCGAGACGATGTTCACCGACCCCAAGCACGAGCGCACGCAGGAGTTCCTCAAGGCCGTCCTCGGCCGCTGATTCTCCGAGGCCGAACAGGCGGTTGCCCCCGGTACGACGCGCGAATCGCGCGTCATACCGGGGGCAACCGCCTGTTCGGCGCTGGTCAGGATGCCGGCGTCGGGGTGGCGGTGGCGGACGGGTCGTCCTCCGCGGAGCCGCCCGACGACGAGCCCGCGCCCTGCTCCGCGTCCGAGCCGCCCGTGCCAGTGCCCGGGTCGGTGCCGGAGCCGGTGTCCGTGCCGGTGTCGCCGGTGGAGCCGTCGTCCGTGCCCCCCGACGTCCCGCCGGACGTGCCGTCCGAGGTGTCCGAGCCGTCGTCGCCCGTACCGCCGGTGCTCCCGCCCGTGCTGCTGCCGTCGGTGCTGTCGTCCGTCGTGCCGCCGGTGGAGCCGTCCGTCGGGGTGTCCGTCGCCGTGTCCGGGTCCGTGCCGCCGGTGGTCTCCGGCGTGGGCTCGTCGGTCGGCGCGTCCGTGGTGCCGGTTGTGGAGCCGCCGCCGTCCGTGCCCTGGTCGGTGTCGTCGTCGGGCACGTTCGTCGGGTCCTCGGACGGGCTGGTCGGCACGGTGGTGGCGTCGTCCGGGTCGGTGGAGCTGCGGCTGATGCTGGTGCCGGAGCCCTCCTGGCCGCGCACCGCGTCGGAGAGCGGCTTGCCGATGACGAGCTCGACGACCAGCACCACGCCCATGACGACGACGAACAGGCCGGCCGCCGTCATCGCGAGCACCTTGCCGGTGCCGTGCTTCTCGACGAAGCGCAGCCACGCGTTGCGGGGCTCGGGCTCGTCGGCACCCTGCTCGTCGGTGCCCTGGTCCTCGGCGCCGGTCGCGCCGTCCGCCGTCGTCTCGTTCGCCGTCGTCTCGTTCGCCGTCGTCTCGTTCGCCGTCGTCTCGTCCACGGTCGTCGGGTCCACCGGGAACCCGTCGACACGTGTCTCGTCAACCCGGGTCCCGCCGGCCGTGCGCTCGACGGTGTCCGCCGTGCCGTCGTCGACGCCGAGGGCCGTGGCTCCCGACGTGCTGACGACCGTGCCGCGGGACGTCGTGGTCGTGGCGGCGTCGCCGAGCCGGATGGACGCGGTGCGGGAGCGCGCGCCCGCCGCCGGGGCGGTGCGCGCGACGACCTTGGTGACGACCGGCTTGAGCTGCTCGTGCGTCTTCTCGATCGAGCGGGTGTAGAGGAAGTTGCCGATGACCGTGATGACGCTCGCCAGACCGGCGCCGATGATCGTGCCGGCGACGCCGAAGAACGACATGAGCACGGTCGCGCTGATCGCCGCGAGGGCGCTCGCCGCCACCTGGGTGAGCGAGAGCCGGGTCTTGGCGGGGGCCGCGTGCTCGTCGGCGCGGGGTGCGTCGGGGGAGGCGCCCTGGGCCTGGGAGCGGGGCGGGTCGCCCGGGGCGGGGGAACGGGGGAGGAGGTCACGAAGGGCTGCGTCCAGGTCGGGGTCGTCGGTCCGACGCCCGCTGGCTCCCGCGGGCACGAGGGCCGCGCGCCGCGGGCTCCGGCGTCTGCCGCGGGCGTCTCCAGCAGCCTAGGCCGGGCGTGTGCAGGTCGCAGCGGGCGGTCGTGACCCGGCCCGAGAGGAAGCGCGAAGATCCTGTGAGGCCGCTGTCCGAGGGCAGGTGAGCGGCGGTGTCGACAGGCTCAACCGGTGACGGAGGCGGCCTCCGCCGCGGCGAGCAGGATGCAGGTGGCGACGCCGTCCATCGCCACGCGCACCTCCTCCAGGGGCGGCATGGTCGGCGCGAGGCGGAGGTTCCGGTCCTGGGGGTCCCGGTGGTACGGGAACGTGGCGCCCGCGGGGGTCAGCGCGATGCCCGCCTCCTTGGCGAGCTGCACGACGCGCGCCGCCGTGCCGGGCACGACGTCGACGGACACGAAGTACCCGCCCTGCGGCTCCGTCCACGTCGCGACACCGCGGTCACCGAGGCGCTCGGCGAGGATCGACGTGACCGCGGAGAACTTGGGAGCGAGGATCTCGCGGTGCTTGCGCATGTGGGCGCGCACGCCCTCGGCGTCGCCGAAGAACTGGGCGTGCCGCAGGTGGTTGATCTTGTCCGGGCCGATGGACCGGATGCCGAGGTGCTTCGTGAACCAGGCGACGTTGGTGGGCGACCCGGCGAAGAACGCGACGCCGGACCCGGCGAAGGTGATCTTCGACGTCGACGCGTACAGCAGCACGCGGTCGGGGTTGCCGGCCTCGGCCGCGAGATCGATCGCGTTCGCCGACTTGGCGCCGTGCTCGGTGAGGTGGTGCACGGCGTACGCGTTGTCCCAGAAGATGCGGAAGTCGGGGGCGGCCGCGGGCATCGACACCAGGCGGCGGGCGACGGCCTCGGAGACGACGGAGCCGTCCGGGTTGGCGTACGTGGGGACGACCCACAGGCCCTTGATCGTCGGGTCGTCGGCGACCAGCGCGGCGACGGCCTCGGCGTCGGGGCCGTCCGGGGTCATCGGCACGGTGACCATGCGGATGCCCAGCTCCTCGCAGATCGCGAAGTGCCGGTCGTAGCCGGGCACCGGGCAGACGAACGTGATCTGCTCCTCGCGGGACCAGGGCCGGTCCGACCCCGGCACGCCGAACAGCAGCGCCTGCACCACGGTGTCGTACATGAGCGTGAGGGACGCGTTGCCCTGAGCGAGGAGCTGCTCCACGGGCACGCCGAGCAGCTCGGCGAAGATGCGGCGCAGCTCGGGCAGGCCCGCGAGGCCGCCGTAGTTGCGGGTGTCCGTGCCGTTCTCGGCGGCGTGCCCGCCCTCGCCCGGCAGGGCCAGGAGCGCCTCGGAGAGGTCGAGCTGCTCGGCGGACGGCTTGCCGCGCGTGAGGTCGAGCGTCAGCCCGCGCGCCTGCAGGTCCGCGTACTCGCGGCGCAGGTCGTCGAGCCTGCCGGCCAGCTCGGCGGCGAGATCGGCCGCCGGGGCGGACGGGGAGGTGGACGACGGCGCGGAGAAACCCTCGGTGCTCACCCCACGGACCTTACCGGCCCGCCCGCGGGGGTGGCAGGGGCGTCCCACCGGCCAGCCGTCGCCCAGCCACCAGCCCGGGAGCCTGGGTCAGGGGCGCCGTGCGAGCGCCCGCCCGAGGCGCGCCAGCGAGAGCTGCATGAAGCCGCGCAGGACGAGCCCGACCAGCGGGTCGGTGACGGCGCGGGGGAAGGGGCCGGCGAGGTGCGCCTCCTCCCACCACACGACGCGGCAGCGTCGCTCGTCGAGGGGCACGACGTCGAACCCGGCGTGCCCGAGCAGCACCGGGCCGAGCTTGCGCAGCCGCGTGCGGCCCACCCGGGAGGCGGCCGTGGACGGGCGGTCGAGCTGCTCCACGACCATGCGGTCCAGGACGACCACGCGTCCGAGGAGGCTGCCGGGGTCGCGACGCACGCCCGGCCCGCTCGCCATCGCGTAGCGCGCGCCCACCTCCGGGCCCCGTCCGGCGGGTCCCTCCAGGCGGGTGGCGACGATCCACCGCGGGTGCGTGCGCAGGTCCGCGACCCAGGCGTACGCGACGGACGCCTCCACGGGCACGAGCCGGGCGACCTCGACGCGGCGGGCGCGACGCTCGGCCGTCATCGCCCGGCGTCCCCGCCGCGGCCCTTGCGGCGCGGCAGCCACCGGCTCGGCGACGTGCGCCGACCGGGCGCGTCGAGCGACCGCAGCTCGGGCACGTCGGCGCCGGGCTCGAGCACCGCCTCCACGACGCGCGGGAAGTGGTCGGGCGGGGGGCCGAACGCGCGCCGCGACTGCGCCACGACGCCGTGCCCGAGCGCGCGCCCGCCCGCGACGCCCACCACGATGCCCACGCCGAACGGCAGCAGCCGCCCGAGCGCGAGCGACCCCTGCTTCGCGACCTGCCGCTTGAGGAACTGGCGGGCGAGGGTCCGGTTGACCCGCTTGATCGTGGTCTGCGGCATGGACGTGAGCAGCACCTTGCCCCACGCCACCGTCGAGCCGCCGATCGCGTTCTCGACGTCGCGCGCGCCGCGGTCGCCCAGCACGGTGGCCAGCAGCAGGGCGCGCCGGCGGGGCACGTCGTCGATCTCGATCCCGTGCACGTCGGCCACCGCGAGGGCGAACGCCGCCGAGGACGCGAAGAAGGTCGCGACGTCGCCCGTCGTGAGGGCCGTCGCCGCGGCCGTGCCGACCGACGGCGCGGCCGCCGCGGCGCCCACGGCACCGCCCGCCGTCGTCAGGAGCGCGAGGTACTCCTTCTCCAGGATCCGCACGATCCCGGCGGGGTCCGCCTCGGGGTTGCGCTCCCGCAGCTTGTCCACGTGCTTGTGGATCGCCGCCGACGGGATGGTCACGGCCTTGTCGAGCAGCGCGTCGAGCACCGGCGTCGACCGGTACTGCGCCCACTCCTCGCGGCGCGTCGCCGCGTCCGGTACCTCGGCGACGTCGTCGCCCCGCTCGTCCCGGGGGACGACCTCGCCGCCCGTCGTGCCCTCGACCGGCCCGCGGCCCGCGTCGCCCGCGCTCACGACGCGGCGCCCTCCGCGCCGTCGCCCGCCGGCTGCTCGAAGACCGCCGGGGGCACCAGGGCGCCCGCCTTGAGGGTGCGGCCCACGGTGCAGGCGCGGTCGATGGAGCGCTGCGCCAGCAGCAGCGTCTTGTTGCGCGTCTGCTCGTCGAGGCCCGAAAGGTCGATCTCGAAGCGCTCCGTGAGCACCGGGTAGCGGTCCTCGTCCATGTCCTTGGGGTCCTCGACGCGCACGACGACCTTGTAGTCGTCGCCCAGCACGCGGGCGAACTTCACGTCGCTGCTCATCCCCGCGCACGCGGCGAGCGCGATCTTGAGCAGCTCGCCGGGCGTGAACACGGCGCCGGCCTCGACGGGCCCGACCTCCACGCTCGCGCCGCGGCCCGAGTGCCCACGGTAGGTGCGGGTGCCGGTGCGCTCCACCCACAGCGGGTCGGTGGGCGACGGGGTCACGGGGGCCGCGGCGTCGGGGGCGGTCTCGGTCGTGGTGCTCTGGTCCGTCATGAGGTGATCCTCCCACTGGTCGTCCGGGGGCGTCCGGGCGGTCCCGGGGAGAACGTGCGAACGCCCTGCCCGATTCCGTCGTGTGGCCCGGGTCACACGACCGGGCTGTCACGGAACGTCCGCGCCCCCGGTCAAGAGGGTGTCGGGCGGCCACCGGGCCGCGCACCGCAGAGAGGACAGGCTCATGAAGATCGTGGTCGTCGGTGGGACGGGACTCATCGGGA
Source organism: Promicromonospora sp. Marseille-Q5078 (assembly GCF_050315395.1). NCBI lineage: Bacteria > Bacillati > Actinomycetota > Actinomycetes > Micrococcales > Promicromonosporaceae > Promicromonospora > Promicromonospora sp. Marseille-Q5078. Next base: position 3,708,407 of record NZ_JBNPQG010000001.1, on the reverse strand, counting down.
AGCAGGTCGTCGCACTCCTCACGGAGGCCGGGCACGAGGCCGTCGCGGCCGCGCCGAGCACCGGCGTGGACACCCTCACCGGCGAGGGCGTGGACGCGGCGCTCGCGGGCGCGGACGTCGTCGTGGACGTGTCGAACTCGCCGTCGTTCGCGCCGGACGACGTGTTGCACTTCTTCACGACGTCGACCCGCACCCTGCTCGACGCCGAGGCGCGCGCCGGCGTGCGGCACCACGTGGTGCTGTCGATCGTCGGCGCCGACCGCAACCCCGACTCCGGCTACCTGCGGGCGAAGGTCGCGCAGGAGGCGCTGGTGCGCGAGGGCGGCATCCCCTGGTCCGTCGTGCGGGCCACCCAGTTCTTCGAGTTCGCGGCCCAGATCGCCGACGGCGCCACCATCGACGGGACGGTGCGCATCCCGCCGGTCGGGTTCCAGCCGATCGCGTCGGCGGACGTGGCCCGGTTCGTCGCCGAGGCCGCCGCGGGCGAGCCCAGCCACGGGCACGTCGACGTCGCCGGCCCGGAGCGGGTGCGGTTCGACGCGTTCGTCCGCGGGGCGCTCGAGGCTGCGGGCGACGACCGCGAGGTGGTGGCCGACCCGTCGGCGCCGTACTTCGGCGCCGTGCTCGTGGAGGACTCGATCGTGCCGCAGGGCGACGCCCGGCTCGGCGCCGTGACGTACGCCGAGCACCTGGCGGCGCGGGCGGCCGCTTGACCCCTCCCGCACCGTCCCGGCCGGGCGTACCGTGACCGCATGACGACGCGCCCGTCCGCGCCCGAGCGCCCCGGCGCCCTCGACGAGACCGAGGGTTCCGGGGCGCTCGACGCGTTCCTCGCGGCACGCCCGCAGCTGTTCGGCATCGCCTACCGCATGCTCGGGAGCGTCGCCGAGGCGGAGGACGTCGTGCAGGACGCCTGGATCCGCTGGCAGGGCACGGACCGCGGCGTCGTGCAGAACCCCGCCGCCTTCCTCACCACGGTGACGACGCGGCTCGCCATCAACGCGGCGACGTCGGCGCGCGCCCGGCGCGAGACGTACGTGGGGCCGTGGCTCCCCGAGCCCGTCGACACGTCCGCCGACCCGGCGCTCGGCGCCGAGCGGACCGAGGCCCTCGAGACGGCGACCCTGCTGCTGATGGAGCGGCTCACCCCGCTCGAGCGCGCCGTCTACGTGCTGCGGGAGGCGTTCGGCTACCCGCACCGGCGGGTGGCGGAGATCCTGGACCTCACCGAGGCGAACGCGCGGCAGCTCGCGCGCCGGGCGCGGGAGCGGCTCGGCACGCGCGAGGCCGTGCCCGTGGACCCGGGCGAGCACCGGCGCCTGCTCGACGAGCTCGTCGCCGCGGCGCACGAGGGCGACCTCGCCCGCTTCGAGCGCTACCTGGCGGACGACGTCGTGGCGCGCCCCGACGGCGGCGGGCGGGTGCACGCGTCGCGGGTCGAGCTCGTGGGCCTGGCGCGGGTGTCGCTGTTCCTCGACAACGTGTGGCGCAAGTTCTGGAACGCCGGCGAGGTGCGCGTCGTCGAGGCCAACGGGCTGCCGGCGATCGTCGTCGACATCGACGACGCGCCGTTCGCGCTGCTCTCCCTCGACGTCGTCGCCGGCCGGGTCGAGCACGTGTACGTGCAGGTCAACCCGGACAAGCTCGGAGGGTACGCCGCCGCGGCCTGAGCCCGCGGCGGCGCCCGCTCAGGCGACGGGCAGCGGCGTCTCGTCCCGTGGGCCCTCCGCCGGCGCGGGCTCGTCGACGTCCTCGGCGGGCGCCGTCGCCGCGGCGAACGCGGCGCGCGGCGTCTGCACCGAGGCCAGCGAGACGACGTCCCGCCCGAACGTCGCCGCGGTGAGCCATACGGCGAGCACGCGGGCCTTGCGCTCCCACGTCGGGATCGCCAGCACGTGGTAGCCGCGGTGCATGAGCCACGCGAGGCGGCCGCGCACCACCAGCCGGCGGAACTGGAAGATCCCGGAGCCCAGGCCGAGCGTCGCGACCACCCCGAGGCTGCCGTGCACGTAGGGCCGGGTCGGGCGGCCGTGGAGCGTCGCCACGAGGTTGCGCGCCAGGCGCCGCCCCTGCCGAACGGCGTGCTGGGCGTTCGGCACGGCCAGCGCGCCGGGCCGCGGCACCGCGAGGTCCGGCACGGCGGCGCCGTCGCCCGCAGCCCAGGCGTCGTCCACGGGCGCGTCGTCGGTGCCGACCCGCAGGTCCGGTCGCACGACGACGTACCCGCGGTCGTCGACGGGCAGGTCGGTGTGGGTCGCGACCACGGGGTTCGCCGCGTTGCCCGCCGTCCAGACCAGCAGCCCGGACGGGAACGACTCGCCGGACGTGAGCGTGACGACGCCGTCGGCCGCCGAGGCCAGCCCGGTGCCGAGGTGCACGTGCGCGCCGCGCCGTTCGAGCTGCTCCACGACCCAGCGGCCCGGGCGGTCCGTCACCTCGGGCAGGATCCGGCCGGCCCGCTCCACGAGGTGGAACCGCAGCTCGGCGGCGTCGATCTCGGGGTAGCGGGGGAGCAGGTCGTGCGCGAGGGACAGCAGCTCGCCGAAGCCCTCGACGCCGGAGAACCCGCCGCCGACGAAGGTCACGGTGAGCAGGCGCTCGCGCTCCGGCCCGGGCGGCAGGCTCGCCGCCCGGTCGAACGACGTGAGCAGACGGTCGCGGATGGCGACGGCCTCCTCGACGTGCTTCATCCCGATCGCGTGCTCCGCCACGCCGGGGACCGGGAAGACGCGCGTCACCGCGCCCGCCGTGACCACCACCGTGTCGTAGGGCAGGCGGTACGGCTCGCCGGACCGGGGGCGCACGACCACCGCGCGGTCGGCGTGGTCCACGCGCGTCACCGACCCGTCGACGAGGCGCGTGCGGCGCAGGTGGCTCCGGTGCGCCACCGCCGCGTGTCGCGCCTCGACGGACCCGGCCAGCACCTCCGGCAGGAACGGCTGGTAGGTCATGTACGGGCGCGGGTCGACCAGCACCAGCTCGACGTCCCCGCGCCGCAGCTCCCGCCGCAGCCCCTTCTCCAGCTCCTGGGCCGCCGTGAAGCCCGCGTAGCCGCCACCGACGATCACGATGCGTCGCATCACTGCCTCCTGTACCGCGCCCGTCGGGCGCTCTCACCACGTCGACCACGCAGCGGTGCAGGTCGTGACACCCGATCGGTGTGACGTCGGCGACGACAGCGCGGCAGTTCGGGATCAGATCGGCAGCTCGGACTGCCGATCTGATCCGGAACTGCCGCGGTGATCGGCCTGTACCCCGAGTGCCCAGCTGGATCCGGACCTCCTCGACGTGCACGCTCGCGCCGGCCGTACCAGCCGAAGACTGCGACGGCGATCATGACGCCGAGGCCTAGGCCGAGAACCATCGCCGTGCTGCTGTCACTCTCGGCGAGGAGCATCGGCAGACGCACCAGCGCTCCCACGGCGACGAGGGCGGACCCCACGAGCACGGTGCGGCTCGCCGCGCTTCGTCGAGGGCGGGCCGGCGCGCGACCTTCCTGGTCAGGACTGTTCGAACGCGTGCTCATCCGTCACCCCTCGTCGTCGTCGCGACGGATCCTGCCGCGGCGCGCCGGAGCGACCGCCGCCGAGGTCGTCGGTGGAACCTAGACTGGCCCGCATGACCGCGCCCACGCCGTCGAGCACCCCTGTCCCGACCCCCTACGAGGACCTCCTGCGCGACGTGCTGGAGCACGGCACGCACAAGGAGGACCGCACCGGGACGGGCACGCGCAGCGTGTTCGGACGGCAGCTGCGGTACGACCTGCAGCAGGGCTTCCCGCTGATCACCACCAAGCGCGTGCACCTCAAGTCGATCGCCTACGAGCTGCTGTGGTTCCTGCGCGGCGACTCCAACGTGCGCTGGCTGCAGGAGCAGGGCGTGACGATCTGGGACGAGTGGGCGTCGCCCGAGGGCGAGCTCGGCCCGGTGTACGGCGTGCAGTGGCGGTCGTGGCCGACGCCGGACGGCCAGCACGTGGACCAGATCGCGGGCGTCATCGACCAGATCAAGGTCAACCCGGACTCGCGGCGCCTGATCGTCAGCGCGTGGAACGTGGCCGAGCTCGCGGACATGGCGCTGCCGCCGTGCCACCTGCTGTTCCAGTTCTACGTGGCCGACGGGAAGCTCAGCTGCCAGCTCTACCAGCGCTCGGCAGACCTGTTCCTCGGCGTGCCGTTCAACATCGCGTCGTACGCGCTGCTCACGCACATGGTGGCCGCGCAGACCGGGCTCGAGGTCGGCGAGTTCGTCTGGACGGGCGGCGACTGCCACATCTACGACAACCACGTGGAGCAGGTGCGCACCCAGCTGTCCCGCGACCCGTACCCGTACCCGTCGCTGCGCCTCGCGCCCCGCGACTCGATCCTCGACTACACGTTCGAGGACATCGAGGTGCTCGGCTACCAGCACCACCCGGGCATCAAGGCCCCGGTCGCCGTCTGAGCCCCTCGTGATCGGGCTGATCTGGGCGCAGGCGCGCGACGCGGCCGGCCGGGCCGTCATCGGCGCCGCCGGCGCCATCCCGTGGCGCGTCCCCGAGGACTTCGCGCACTTCAAGGCGACGACCGCCGGGCACCCCGTGGTCATGGGCCGTCGCACCTGGGAGTCCCTGCCGCGCCGACCGCTGCCGGGCCGCACCAACGTCGTCGTGACCCGCCGCGCCGGGTGGTCCGACGGCGGCGCCGTCGCGGCGTCTTCGCTCGACGAGGCCCTGGCGCTCGCCGCCGCGGCCCCCGGCGGGGACGAGGTGTGGGTGATGGGCGGCGGCGAGGTCTACGCGGAGGCGATGGCGCTCGCGGACCGGCTCGTCGTCACGGAGGTCGACCTCGACGTCGAGGGCGACGCGTTCGCCCCCGCCGTCGACGGCGCGGCCTGGGAGGTCGTCGACGACGGCGCCTGGGCGACCTCGTCCGGCCCGGGCGCCCTCCGCCACCGCGTCCGCACCTACGCCCGCGGGTCGCGCCCCGCGAGATAGTCCGCGGTCCTGCGAGGTAGTTCGAGCTCCCGCGAGGTAGTCGGAACAGCGCCGAGGTAGTGGACCAGACCACTACCTCGGCGCGTCTCGAACTACCTCGGCGAGCCCGGAACTACCTCGGCGCGTCTCGAACTACCTCGGCGCCACTCGAACTCCCTCGGCGGGCTCGGAACCGCCGTGCGCCGGGGCTCCGCCGGGCACCCGCATCACGATCTCCGCACCGATCGGTGGAAGGCGCTTGCCGATTCCGGTACCTGTCGGGTACGTTTCCGAGAAACCGGTTACCGGCGCGTTTCACCAGGGACGCGGATCGCTCGACGACGAGCAGAGGGGCACGCCAATGGTGGTAGTGACGGACGACAAGGGGCTGGCGCGGTGAGCGCGGTCACCGCCGCGAAGACCGCGGCGCCGACGACGCCGACGACGAGCACTGCCACGCCGTCGCCCCCGCGCAGGAAGCGGGTGCCCGCCCTGTGGAAGCACAAGACTCTCTACCTGATGGCCCTGCCCGGCATCGTGTACTTCCTGCTGTTCAAGTACGCGCCCATGGGCGGGCTCGTCATCGCCTTCCAGGACTACCTGCCGTTCCTCGGCATCACGGGCAGCCCGTGGGTCGGGTTCGACCACTTCGTGCGCTTCTTCACCGAGGACACGTTCTACGTGCTCCTGCGCAACACGCTGATGATCTCGCTGGGGATGCTGATCTTCGCGTTCCCCGTGCCGATCATCGTGGCGCTGCTGCTCAACGAGGTGCGGACCAAGTGGTTCCAGCGCAGCATCCAGTCGGTCGTCTACCTGCCGCACTTCCTGTCGTGGGTGATCGTGGTGTCGATCTTCTACGTGCTGCTCACCACCGACGGCGGCTCGGTCAACAACCTGCTCGTCTCCTGGGGCCTCGAGCCGATCCCGTTCCTCACCGACCCCGACTGGCTGCGGCCGATGTACATCTTCCAGGAGATCTGGAAGGGCGCGGGCTGGGGCACGATCGTCTATCTCGCGGCGATGACCGCCGTGGACGTGCAGCTCTACGAGGCGTCGGAGCTCGACGGTGCCGGCCGCATGCGCCAGGCCTGGCACATCACGCTCCCGGCGATCCGCCCGACCATCATCGTCATGTTCATCCTCGCCATCGGCGACTTCCTGGAGCTCGGGTTCGAGCACATGTTCCTGGTGATGAACTCGCTGAACCGCGACGTCGCCGACATCTTCGACACCTACGTCTACACCGCGGGCATCGAGAACGGGCAGCTCAGCTACGCCGCCGCGGTCGGCCTCTTCAAGGGCCTCGTCGGCCTGCTCCTCGTCGTCTTCGCGAACCGCCTCGCCAAGCGGTTCGGCGAAGAGGGCGTCTACTAAAGGGGCGGCCGGTGTTCTCCTTCGAAGGTTTCGTACGCATCGACGCGTTCTGCCGCGGCGTGTTCCGGGTGGTGTGCCTCAACCTGCTGTGGCTGGCGACGACGGTGCTCGGCCTCGGGATCTTCGGCTTCGGGCCCGCGTGCTACGCGATGGCGAAGTACATGGACCGGTGGCTCCGGCACGGCGAGACGCCGTCGCCCGTGCGCACCTACGTCGCCTACCTCCGGGAGCAGACCCGTCAGGCGATGGTGACCGGCTGGATCGTCCTCGCCGCCGGCGCGGTGATCGTCACCAACGTCTTCGCCGCGGCCACCTGGGCCCTGCAAGCCGTGAACGTCCTCGCCCTGGTGGTCCTCGGGATCGCGACGGCGTACGTCTTCCCCGTGATGGCGGCCACCGACGTCGTCACGGTGCGGCGGCGGTTCGCCGCGGCGCTGCTGATCGGCTTCGGGTCGCTGCACTGGACCATCATCGGCGCCGCCGCGGTCGGCGTCGCCGAGTGGCTGCTGTGGACCTACGCGACCCCGATGCTTCTGCTCTTCGGGGCGGGAGTCCCGGCCTTCGCGGTCGGGATGGTCACCCGAGTCGTGTTTCGCCCCCTGACGGAGTCCCCGGACATGCCGGGCCGCTCCCTGCACCACCTGAGCGCACCTGTGACGGAGCAGGTGTCATGAGAGGAGCTACACCCATGAGCAAAGCCATGTTCGTGAAGGGCGCGGCCACTGCGGCAGTGGCGGCGCTCGCCCTCACCGCCTGCAGCGGGAGCGGGTCGGGAGACGGCGGTGGGGAGGCCGACGACGGCCCGATCACCTGGATGTCCATGCTCCACACGCCGGTGACGCCGGACGAGGACGGACCGATCCAGACCGCGCTGGAGAAGTACACCGGCCAGGAGTTCACGATGCAGTGGGTGCCGGACGCCTCGAAGGAGGAGAAGATCAACTCCGCCCTCGCGTCCGGCGAGCTCGCCGACATCGTCTCGCTCACGGTCACCGACAGCACGACGGTTCGCCAGGCGCTCGGTGCCGGTCAGTTCTGGGACGTGGAGCCGTACCTCAAGGACTTCCCGAACCTGTCGAAGATCGACGCGCAGACGCTGGACGCGGCGCGGCTGGACGGGAAGCTCTACGGGGTGCCGTTCCAGAAGATCAAGGCGCGCTACGGCGTGGTCGTCCGGCAGGACTGGCTGGACAACCTGGGCCTGGAGGCGCCGCACACGATCGAGGACCTGGAGAAGGTCGCGGTCGCGTTCGCGAACGACGACCCGGACGGCAACGGCAAGGACGACACGACCGGGTTCATCGACCGCGAGGAGAGCTTCCTCGTCGGGTTCCGGTCGCTGACCGGGTACTTCGGCGCGGGCGACAAGTTCGCCGTGGACGACGCCGGCCAGGTGCACGCCGCCTTCGCCAGCGACGAGTTCAAGGCCGCCATGGAGTGGTACCGCGGCGTCTACGAGAAGGGCGGGGTGAACCAGGAGTTCGTCACCGTCCAGAAGCAGAACCAGCAGGACGCCATCGCCCGCGGCAAGGGCGGCATCGTCGTCACGGGCCTCTTCGAGGCGAAGAACTACATGGCACTCGCCGAGAGCGCCGACCCGAAGACGCCGATGAAGTGGGCGCTGATCAACGACATCACCCAGGGCGGCCAGCCGCACCGCATCATCACCGACACCGGCGGCGGCATGGGCGGCTGGCTCGCGCTGCCCAAGTCGGCCGTGAAGGACGAGGCCGAGGTCACGAAGGTGCTCGGCTTCATCGACAAGCTGCTGGACGAGGAGCCGTACGGCCTCATGACCAACGGCGTCGAGGGCGAGCACTACTCGGTGGACGCCGACGGGGTCGTGACGATCGAGGACCAGACCGCCTGGGAGCAGGAGGTGCAGCCGTACTCGTCGTCGCGCCCCTCGGAGAAGGTCGTGACCTACAAGAGCTCGGCGCCGTACGTCGACGAGGCGAACGAGAAGATGACGGCGCAGGAGCCCGACGTCGTCATCAACCCGACCCAGTCGCTGTCCTCGGACACCTTCGACCGCCAGTGGTCGACGATCGAGGACAAGGCCATGGACGCGTACAACCGGTACATCACGGGCCAGATCGAGATGTCGGACTACGAGGCCGTGGTCGAGGACCTGCGTGGCCAGGGTCTGGACGACATCGAGCAGGAGTTCACCGCGGCGTACGCCAAGGTGAACGGCTGACGATCCCGTCGGTCGAGCCTACCGAGACCCGTCGCCGGTTGAGCTTGTCGAAACCCACCGAAGGTTTCGACAAGCTCAACCGGCGGACCCGACCTGAGAGGCGACACGTGCACACCCTCGACGAGACCCTGGCCACGGCCACGCTGCAGGCCGCGATCGACGACGCCGCGGCGGCCGGCGGCGGCACGGTCGTGGTGCCCGCCGGCACGCACCGCACCGGGGCCCTGCGCCTGCGCTCCCACGTGGAGCTCCACCTCGAGGCGGGGTCGCGGCTGGAGTTCGTGCCCGATCCCGCGCTGTACCCGCCGGTGGACGCGCGCTGGGAGGGGGCCACCGCCACCATCCACCAGCCGTGCCTGTACGCGCACGGCGAGACCGGCGTCGCGATCACCGGCCTGGGCACGATCGACGGGGGCGGCGCGGCCTGGTGGGACACGTTCCGCCACGACCGTGACTCGCTCGCCCACCCCCGGCCCACGCTGATCGGCATCCACGGGTGCGAGCACGTGACGATCCGCGACGTCACCCTGACGAACTCGCCGGCGTGGACCGTGCACCCGCTGCTGTGCCAGGACGTGAGCGTGTCGGGCGTGCGGATCCACAACCCGGCCGACTCGCCCAACACGGACGGCATCAACCCCGAGTCGTGCCGGAACGTGCGCATCAGCGACTGCCACATCGACGTGGGCGACGACTGCATCGCGATCAAGGCGGGCACCGAGCGCACCGCCGAGCGCGTGCCGTGCGAGAACGTCACCATCACCGGCTGCACGATGGTGCACGGGCACGGCGGCGTCGTGCTCGGCAGCGAGATGAGCGGCGGCATCCGCAACGTCGTCATCACGGGCTGCGTCTTCCAGGGCACCGACCGCGGCATCCGGCTGAAGTCCCGCCGCGGCCGCGGCGGCGTCGTCGAGGACGTGCGCGTCACCAACGTGGTCATGGACGGGGTGCTGTGCCCGTTCGTGATCAACCCCTTCTACTTCTGCGGCCCGGACGGCAAGGAGCCGTGGGTGGCCGACCGCAACCCGTACCCGGTGGACGAACGGACGCCCGCGTTCCGCCGGATCCACCTGGCGCACGTCACGGCCCGCGGCGTGCACGCCGCCGCCGCGCACCTGTACGGCCTGCCCGAGGCGCCGCTGAGCGAGATCACCCTCGACGACGTCGCGATCTCGTTCGCCGACGACGCCCGGCCGGGCGTGCCGGCGATGGCGGCGGGCGTCGACCCCGTCGCCCGCGCCGGCCTCCGCGTCGGGTACCTGGCGGACTCCACGTTCTCTCGCGTCCGTGTCGTCGGCGCGCAGGGGCCCGAGCTCGTCGTGGAGGCGAGCCCCACGCTGCGGGTCGTGGACGTGACCGGGCAGATCGAGCGGGACGACGACGTCGTCTCCCGTGCACCGAGCGCGCCTGCGACGGAGCAGGCGCCACGAGAGGAGCAGATCGTATGAGGAAGAGCCTGTTCACCCGGGGAGCGGTCGCGGCTGCCGTGACCGCGCTCGCCCTCACCGCGTGCAGCGGTGGCGGCTCCGGCGACGACGCGGCCGAGGCCGACGGCCCCATCACCTGGATGGCGACGCTGCACACGCCTGTGACGCCGGACGAGGACGGACCGATCCAGACGGCGCTGGAGAAGCACACCGGCGAGGACCTCGAGATCCAGTGGGTGCCGGCGGCATCCTCGGCGGAGAAGCTCAACGCGGCGCTCTCCTCGGGCGCGCTCGCCGACATGGTCTCGATGGCCCCGGTCGACAGCTCGACCGTGCGGCAGTCGCTGAAGTCCGGGATGTTCTGGGACGTGGAGCCGTACCTCAAGGACTTCCCGAACCTGTCGAAGATCGACCCGCAGACGCTGGACGCGGCGCGGCTCGACGGGAAGCTCTACGGGGTGCCGTTCCAGAAGATCAAGGCGCGCTACGGCGTGGTCGTCCGCCAGGACTGGCTGGACAACCTGGGCCTGGAGGTGCCGCACACGATCGAGGACCTGGAGAAGGTCGCGGTCGCGTTCGCGCAGGACGACCCGGACGGCAACGGCAAGGACGACACGACCGGGTTCCTCGACCGTGAGGAGAGCTTTGACCTGGGCTTCCGGTCGCTGTCGGGGTACTTCGGCGCCGGGGACGACTTCGAGCTCGACGACGCCGGCAACGTGCGGTCGACCCTCGACAGCGACGCCTTCAAGCAGGCGATGGAGTGGTACCGCGGCGTCTACGAGGCCGGCGCGGTGAACCAGGAGTTCGTCACCATGCAGAAGACGAACCAGCAGGACGCGATCGCCCGTGGCAAGGGCGGCATCATCGTCACCGGGCTCTTCGAGGCCAAGGGCTACCTGGCGCTCGCCCAGGACGCCGACCCGACGACGCCGATGAAGTGGGCGCTCGTCAACGACATGACCGCAGGCGACGTGCCGCGGCGGATCCTCACCGACACGGCCGGCGGGCTCGGCGGCTGGCTCTCCTTCCCCAAGTCGGAGGTGAAGGACGAGGCCGAGCTGAAGAAGGTCCTCGGCTTCGCCGACAGGCTGCTCGACGAGGAGGCGTACGGCCTCATGACGAACGGCGTCGAGGGCGAGCACTACTCGGTGGACGCCGACGGGGCGGTGACCATCGAGGACCAGACCGCCTGGGAGCAGGAGGTGCAGCCGTACTCGTCGTCGCGGCTCTCCGAGAAGGTCGTGACGTACAAGAGCACCGAGCCCTACGTCGACGAGGGCAACGAGAAGATGCTCGAGAACGAGGAGTACGCCGTCGTCAACCCCGCGCAGTCGCTGTCCTCCGACGCCTACGACCGGCAGTGGACCACGATCCACGACGAGGCCAAGGACGCGTACAACAAGTACGTCGTGGGCCAGATCGAGATGGCGGACTACGAGGCCGCGATCGAGAAGCTGCGTGGCCAGGGCCTGGACGACATCGAGCAGGAGCTCACCGCGGCCTACGCCGAGGTGAACGGCTGACATGGCCGTGACCGAGACGCCCGCACCTGGTTCCCTCGACGACGTCGACGCGACGTCGCCGATGCGGCGCACCGTCGAGCTGTGGCTGGCGGGTGCGACGGCGGCCCTGACGACGTTGCTGCTCGGTGCGTTCACCCTCGTGGTGAACGGCGTCGACGAGCAGACGTTCGCCGACACGCTGTACCCCCTGCTCACCGACGCGGGTGTCACCACGGCGGGTGCGGGTGTCTCGGTCGACGCCGCCTACGAGGCGACGCGCACCCTCGCGGCGTGGTTCGGCTTCACGGTGGTGGTCGTGCTCGGCCTCACGGTGGTCGGCTTCTGGCGCGCTCGCCGTCGGCCGTCGCGACGGTCGACCGGCTGGTGGTTCCTCGCGGCCGGGCTCGCCTGCCTCCTCGGCAGCCAGCTCCTCCTCTACCCGATCGCCTTCGGGTTCTTCGTCACGGCAGGGCTCTTCGCCCTGCGTCGCCCCGATCAGCATCCCCAGACTGGGAGTTCCAGATGAGCAACAACGTCGCGGCAGCGTCTGCCGCCCGACCCCTGCGCACCACGGGTCGCGCCCGCAAGCCCTCGGTCGGGGTGCGTGTCTTCCAGGTGGTCAACGCCGTCGTCCTGACCGGCTTCGCGCTGCTGTGCCTGATCCCCTTCCTGAACGTGCTCGGCAGCTCGCTCGCCACGCCCGGCGAGATCGCGACCCGGCCGTTCATCCTGATCCCGCAGACCTTCACGCTCGACGCCTACCGGTACATCCTGTCGACGTCGACGATCTTCCAGGCCATGGGGGTGTCCGTCTTCGTCACGGTGGTCGGCACGTTCCTCAGCCTGCTGGTCACCGCGCTCATGGCGTACGCGCTCTCGAAGCGGTACCTGCGTGGTCGCCGGGTGATCAACTTCCTCGTCGTCTTCACGATGCTCTTCAGCGGCGGCATGATCCCCACGTTCATCGTGGTGCAGAAGCTGGGACTCATCGACTCGCTGTGGTCGCTGATCCTGCCGGTGATGATCAACGCGTTCAACTTCGTCATCATGCGCAGCTTCTTCCAGGGCATCCCGGACAGCCTCGAGGAGGCCGCGCGCATCGACGGGTGCTCCGAGCTCGGGGTGTTCTGGCGGATCGTGCTGCCGCTGTCGCTCGCGTCGATCGCCACGATCGGCCTGTTCTACGCGGTCTACTACTGGAACACCTACCAGAGCGCGATCCTCTACATCAACGACTCGGAGAAGTGGCCGATCCAGGTGCTGCTGCGCCAGATCGTGATCGTGGCGTCGGGCATGAACGCGGACGAGGGCTCCGTCGACGTGGTGCCGCCGGCCCAGTCGGTGAAGATGGCGGTCATCTTCGTGGCGACGCTGCCCATGCTGCTGGTGTACCCGTTCATCCAGCGGTTCTTCGTCAAGGGCGCCCTGATCGGCTCCGTGAAGGGCTGACCGCCGCCGGCAACGCCCGGACCCCGCTGGTCGAGCCTGTCGAAACCCGTCTGGTCTCGACAGGCTCGACCGACGAGTCCGTTCAGCCGGCCGGGGAGTACGCGGCGTGGAACGTCCAGCGCGGGTCGAGCGTCTCGCCGAACCCCTGGGACTGGACGGCGAGCGTGCCGTCGTCGAGCAGGACGAGGCGCAGGCGGAGGGTGGCGAGCTCGTCGCCGTGCGTCCCGGCGCGGACGTCGAGGGTGCCCGGGCCTGACCAGCCCGCTGTGACGACGGCGGGCTCGCCGGCCACGGTCGTCACCGCGGCGCCGGACGTGTCGAGGGCGAGCGACCAGCCGTCCGTCGACGCGACGGTCCCCCCGCCGGGGGCGAGGTCGAGGGTCAGCCCCGCCGGCCCGGCGTCCGGCGTGCGCGTGGCCCAGCGGCCGGAGAGCGGGCGCGCGTGCGCGGCGTCGTGCCGGGGGGCCGGCCACGCGAGGTCGACCAGGTCGGGCGCCATGCCGGGCGCCATGCCGGGCGTCACCTCGGCCGCCTCGCCGCGCGCCGGGGCGACGAGGTGGTCGAGGACGAGATCCAGGAGCTTCTGGTCGCCGCTCGCGGCCGCCTGGGCGTCGGCGGTGACGACGACCGAGACCCGGCAGGCGGGGTCGCCGTAGACGATCTGGCCGCCGAGGCCGAACATCAGCCAGCCGCCCTGCGGCGGCAGCCAGAGCTGGTAGCCGTAGGCGGCGCGGAACGAGCCGCCCCAGGTCTGCGTGGCCGGGTCGGACTGCGGGGACGTCGCCGCGTCCAGGTAGTCGGCGGGCAGCAGCCGGGCGCCGTCGTGCACGCCGCCGTCGAGCAGCAGCCGCGCGAGGCGGCCGAGGTCGTCGGGCGTGCAGATCAGGCCGGAGCCGCCGTGGCTGAACCCGTCCGGGCCGGGCAGGAAGCGCAGGCCGGGGCTGACGCCGATCGGGTCCAGCACCCGCGGGCGCAGGTACTCCGCCACGGACGTGCCGGTGGTCCGCTCGACCAGGGCCGCCAGGGTGTACGACGCGCTGGTGTCGTAGGTGAAGAGCGCGCCCGGCGGGTGGGTCGGCGGCACACGGAAGTAGGACTCGAGCCAGCCGCCCTCGCGCACCTTGTAGGTCGTGGACCGGTGCGGACCGCGCATCGCGAGCATGTCGCGCAGGGTGGTCGCCTCGAGCCACGGGTGCGGCGGGCTCCCCGCGACCAGGTCGGGGAAGTGCCGGACGACGGGGTCGTCCAGGCTCAGCGCCCCCTCGGCGGCGAGCAGCCCGACCGCGAGGCCGGTGACCGTCTTCGAGAGGGAGTACATCCGCTGCGGGACGTCGTGACCCCGGGGCGCGCACGCGGCGGCGAGCAGCCGCTGGTCGCCCGCGCGGACGTCGACGGTGTGGATCGCGACGTCCAGCTCGTGGGCGCGCGTGACGACGGTCTCGAGCCCCTCCGCGAGCCCCGGCAGGCCGGTGTGCGTGGCCACGGGCTCAGACCAGGTCGCGGACGGCGGCGTACTGCTCGCGCACCACGGGCCGCGGGTCGGCGTCGAGCGTCGTCGCGATCGTCGTCGACCACCCGGGTGCCGCGGCACCCGCGTCGTCGGCGGCGGCCAGGACCCACGCGGCCTGGCGGGCCGCGCCGTCGGCCACGTACTCGCCCGGCTCGGGGACGCCGATCGCGAGCCCGAACACCTGGGTCGCCACCTGCTGCACGGCGGGGGACTGGGCGGCCCCGCCGATGAGCATGACGCGCTCGATCGGCACGCCCTGCGCCCGCAGCGCGTCGAGGCCGTCGGCCAGCCCGCAGAGCATGCCCTCGACGTACGCGCGGGCGAGGTGCTCGCGGGTGGACGTCGCCAGCCGGACGCCGTGCAGGGTGCCGGTGGCGTCGGGGCGGTTCGGGGTGCGCTCGCCCTCGAGGTACGGAACGAGCACGAGGCCGTCGGCGCCGGCGGGGGCGGCGAGCGCGAGGTCGGCGAGCTGGTGCACGTCGACGTCGAGCACGGACCGGGCGGCGTCGAGCACCCGGGCCGCGTTGAGCGTCACCGCGAGCATCAGGGCGTTGCCCGTGGCGTCGGCGAAGCCGTTGATGGCGCCGGTGCCGTCAGCGGTGCGCTTCGGCGCCACCGCGGAGACCACGCCCGAGGTGCCGATCGAGACGGCGATGTCGCCGGGCGTCATGCCGAGCGCGAGCGCGGCGGCGGCGTTGTCCCCGGCTCCCGGGCCGAGCAGGGCGCCGCCCTCGACGTCCGCGCCGGCCACCGACGCGTGGGCGACGCCGCCGGACTCCGCCGGGCCGAGCACGCGGGGGAGCACGACGTCGTCGCGTCCGAGGGCGAGCTTCAGCAGGTCCGGCCGGTACGCGCCCGCGCCGGACTCTCCTGAGCCTGTCGAAGGGCCGTCCGCCTCGGCGTCGTAGTAGCCGGTGCCGGACGCGTCGGAGCGGTCGGTGCGCAGCGCGTCGAGGCGCGGCCCGAGCGGCGACCCGCCCTCGGGCCCGAACCCGGCGATGCGCCAGGTCAGCCAGTCGTGGGGGAGCGCGACGGCGGCGACGCGCGCGGCGTTCTGGGGCTCGGCGTCGCGCAGCCAGCGCAGCTTGGTGACGGTGAGGGAGGCGACCAGCACCGACCCGACGGCGTCGGCCCACGCCTGGGCGCCCGCGGTCCGGTCGCCGTCGCCGAGCTCGGTGATGAGGTCCTCGGCCGCCGTGGCGGAGCGGGTGTCGTTCCACAGGATCGCGTCGCGGACCACGCGCCCCTCGGCGTCCAGGGCGACGAGGCCGTGCTGCTGGCCGCCGACAGAGATCGCCGCCACGTCGTCGAGGCCGCCCGCGTCCTTCGACGCGGCGAGGAAGGCGTCCCACCAGTGCTGCGGGTCGATCGAGGTGCCGTCAGGGTGCTTCGCCGTGCCGGAGCGGACGAGCCGCCCGGTCTCGGCGTCGCGCACGACGATCTTGCAGGACTGCGTGGAGGTGTCCACGCCGGCGACGAGGGGCATCGTTGCTTCCTTCTCGGTACGGGCCGTCGCCGGTCGAGCCTGTCGAGACCGGGTCTCGACAGGCTCGACCAGCAGGGTGTGGCGGTGTGATCAGCCGATGAGGTGCTTCAGCGCGAGCTGGTGCAGTCGCACCAGACCGTAGTCGCGCTCGGCGACCGCGTCGACGTCGACGTCCTCGTACGCGGAGCGGTCCGCGAGGAAGTCGTCGAACGACTCGCCCGCGGCCAGGGTCGGCTGGCCCAGCTCGAAGATGCCGGCGTGCTCGAACGCCTTCTGCACCTCGGCGTCGTCGCGGTAGGCCTTGGCCTTGGCGGCGAGCATGTCGTAGGTCTCCATGTTCGCCTTGGCCGACTCCCACACGCCGTCGAGGAACTCGGTGCGGCTCGGCTTGTAGTCGAAGTGGCGCGGGCCCTCGTAGCGGGGGCCGCCGTTCGGGAAGCCGTTCTCGAGCATGTCGACCGTGAAGAAGGCGCTCAGCAGGTCGCCGTGACCGAAGACGAGGTCCTGGTCGTACTTCGGGCCGTGCTGACCGTTGAGGTCGATGTGGAACAGCTTGCCCGCGTACAGCGCCAGCGCGAGGCCGTGCGTGTAGTTGAGGCCGGCCATCTGCTCGTGGCCCGTCTCCGGGTTGAGGCCCACGATGTCGCCGTTGTCGAGCGTGTCGATGAGGGCGATGGCGTGGCCGATGCTCGGCAGGAAGATGTCGCCGCGGGGCTCGTTCGGCTTGGGCTCCAGCGCGATGCGCAGGTCGTAGCCCTTCTCCTTGATGTAGGAGGCGACGGTGTCGATGCCCTCCGCGTAGCGGGCGTGCGCGGCGTGCAGGTCCTTGGAGTTGTCGTACTCCGTGCCCTCGCGGCCGCCCCACATGACGAACGTCGAGGCGCCCATCTCGGCGGCCAGGTCGGCGTTGCGCAGCACCTTGCGCAGACCGTAGCGGCGCACCTCACGGTTGTTCGAGGTGAACGCGCCGTCCTTGAAGATCGGGTGCGTGAAGGTGTTGGTCGTGACCATCTCGCAGACGAGGCCGGACTCCTCGGAGGCCTTCTTCACCGCGTCGATGTGCTTCTGACGGTCCGCGCCCTCGGCGCCGAACGGGAAGACGTCGTTGTCGTGGAACGTGAAGCCCCACGCGCCGAGGTCGGCCAGCTTGCGGATCGACTCGGCCGGGTCCAGGTCGGGGCGGGTCGCCGTCCCGAACGGGTCGGCGGCCGGCCAGCCGACGGTCCACAGGCCGAACGAGTACTTGATGTCGCTCACGGAGTTCTCCTCGTCGAGGTGGGTGCCGGGTCGGGGCGTCGCGTGGTGCCGGAACGGCGTGCGGTCGAGCGGCGTCGCGTCGGCGCGGCGTTTTGTTGTACGGCTGAACTATTGCGCGCCGCTGGGCTAGAGTCAACACGTGCCAGCCCCCTCGACGACGACGCCCGACCGCGCGCACCATGCGCCCGCCGGCGGAACCGCGTCGCGTCAGCACACCCTCCGGGAGCGGAACCTGCGGCTCGTCGCCGCCGCCGTCTTCGGGGCTTCCACCCCACCGTCGCGCGCCGACGTGGCCGCCGCCACCGGGCTCACCCGGGCCACCGTCTCCACCCTCGTCGACCGGCTCGTCGCGGGCGGTCTCGTGGCCGAGCTGCCGCCGGTCGCGGCCCAGCGCGCCGGGCGCCCCGCCGTCCCCCTCGTGCCCGCCGGCCGGTCCGTCGTCGGGCTCGGGCTCGAGGTCAACGTCGACTACCTCGGCGTGCGCGCGCTCGACCTCGTGGGCGACGTCGTCGCCGAGCGCGTCGTCACCGGGTCCCTGCACGACTCCGACCCCCGCGACGTGCTCGCGCGCCTGCGGGTGCTCGCCGCCGAGGCGGTCGCGGAGGTCGAGGCAGGCGGCATGCGGGTGGCCGGGGCGCGGCTCGCGCTGCCGGGGCTCGTCGACGCGCGCGGGGCGCGGCTGGAGGTCGCGCCCAACCTGGGCTGGTCGTCCGTGGAGCCCGTGCCCGAGCTCGACCTGCGCGCCGGCGACGGGAGCGCGCTCGACGTCGAGGTCGCGAACGAGGCCAAGCTCGCGGCGCTCGCGGAGCTCCCTTCGGCAAGCTCAGGACGGCGCGCGGGCGACGTCCCGCCCTCCTTCCTCTATGTCTCCGGCGACGTCGGCGTCGGCGCGGGCATCGTCGTCGACCGCGAGCTCTTCCTGGGGGAGCGCGGCTGGAACGGCGAGATCGGGCACGTCGTCGTCGACCCGGCCGGGCCGCGGTGCTCGTGCGGCGCCACCGGCTGCCTGGAGCAGTACGCCGGCAAGGAGGTGCTGCTGCGCGGCGCCGGCCTCCCCGCGTCCGCCCCGGTGCACGCCATCGTCGACCTGCTGCACGCCGGTGACGACGCCGCACTCGACACCGTCCGGCGCGGGGGCCGGGCGCTCGGCTCCGCGCTCGCCACCTTCGTCAACCTCGTCGACGTCTCGACCATCGTGCTCGGCGGCGCGTACGCCGAGCTGTTCGGCTGGGTCGGGCACGTCGTCGCCGGCGTCGTCGAGGAGCGCGCGCTCGCCGCGCCCTTCGCGCCCGTCGACGTGCGACCTGCCGCCGCCGGGCCGCACGCGGCCCTCACCGGCGGCGCGCGGGAGGTGCTGCGGTCGGTGGTCGCCGACCCGGCCGGGTGGGTGTGACTGTCGCCGTCGGCTCGGGCGGGCATGGGCCGCCAGCACGAAGCCGGTGCACGTCGACGTCCGTCCGCGTGTCCCCTCGGGTCGTCGATTCCTCGGGCACGAGGTCGGACGCTAGGCTGTGGGGCGTTCGCGGCGAGATGTGACGTCCAGCCGCTGCCCGCGTCGTCACCAGTGACTGCGCGAGCGCCTGTAGCTCAGTGGATAGAGCACCGCTCTCCTAAAGCGGGTGTCGGCAGTTCGAGTCTGCCCAGGCGCACTCCGGTCGGTTGACGGCGACCAGCGCTGGCGGGGACCGCCCACGCGCGCGGGTGAATCCGATGATGCCGCTTCGGTTCGCGATGCCCTGACAGGAGCCTTGGGCTACGGTCCGGGAAAGTGCGTCGACAGCAACGGAGCTGACGTCATGGCCGAGGAATCCTGGCACGAAGCGCGACTGATACCGACGTCGGGCATCAACGCCGCCGAGGAACAGGAACGACGAGCTACATCGGCGCTGCTCGCCGTCATGGTGGCGGTGCGTGAGTTCGGCCGTGCCCTGACGAAGCCGTTCGGTGCGCCCGTGGGGAACCTGGAGGCGTTCATCGAGGTCCCGTTCGTCCTGGGTGAGCGGCGTCTCTACCCGGACGGGCTGCTCAGGGTGCGCCGCGGTCAGAAGAGCTGGACCGCGCTGATCGAGGTGAAGACCGGGCGCAACGAGCTCGGCAGCGAACAGATCGAGAACTACCTCGATATCGCGCGGGAGCAAGGTTTCGACGCCGTCGTCACGATCTCGAACGAGATTCCTCCGGTCGTCGGTCAGCACCCGACCAAGGTCGACAGGCGGCGGCTGCGGAAGGTGGCGCTGCATCACCTCTCCTGGACACAGGTCCTTTCCGAGGCGGTGATGCAGAAGGAGTTCCGTGGGGTGGCGGACCCGGACCAGGCGTGGATCCTCGGTGAGCTCGTCCGTTATCTGGAGCACCCGCGGTCGGGGGCCCTGCAGTTCGAGGACATGGGCGAGGGCTGGGTCGCGGTCCGGGACTCGGTGCAGGCGGGCACGCTCCGACCTCAGGACAAGGGCGTGGACGAGGTCGCCAGCCGTTTCGACGCCCTCCTGCGCTTCGCGAGCCTCGAGCTCGGCCGCACGCTCGGCGCCGAGGTCGCCACCGTGCTCTCGAGGAAGGAGCTCGCCGACCCTGCCGTGCGGACGCAGGGGCTCGTGTCCGCACTGGTGTCTGGCGGTGCGCTGAGCGGGTCGATCCGCATCCCCGACACCGTCGGGAACCTGCTCGTGACCGCTGATCTCCGCGCTCGGACGATCACCTGTCACGTGGATATCGACGCTCCCCGTGAGGGCCGGCCACCGACCCGGGTCAAGTGGCTCGTCCGGCAGCTCAAGAACGCTCCGGACTCGGTGCGGGTCGAGGCGTTCGTCGCCCACGCGCGGGGTGCGGGCGCCGCGGAGCTCCTGCGCGACGTGCGGGAGGACCCGTCGCTCCTCGTCGTCGACCCCAAGAAGGAGCTGCGGTCCTTCAGGGTGGCGATGTCAGCACCGATGGGAGCCAAGCGGGGCCGCGGCCGTGGCGCGTTCATCGACTCCGTGCTCGACACCGTCGACGGCTTCTATGCCGACGTCATGCAGCACCTCAAGGCCTGGTCCGCAGCTCCGCCCAAGGTCCGTGCGGTGCCGGAGGACGACGCGGAGACCCTTGCCGGTGACTCGCTCGTCTCGACGTCCCTGTCTTCTCAGGACGGGGCCGAGACGGCATAGGTGTCGACGAGCGGCGGCCCGTACGCTGCCCGCATGCCGCTCTCCGACGTCGAACCTCGCCTGGACTCCGCCGACCCGGCGGAGCAGTTCGCCGCCTACCTCGACTACTACCGCGCCGTCGTGGCGCGCAAGCTCGACGGGATGACCGACGAGCAGCTGCGCACGAGCCTGCTGCCGTCGGGGTGGACGCCGCTGGAGATGCTGTCCCACCTGGTGCACATGGAGCGCCGCTGGTTCGTCTGGGGCTTTCTCGGCGAGCAGGTCGAGCACCCGTGGGGCGACAACGTCGACGACGCTCCCGAGCAGCCGTGGGGCGTGCCCGCCGGCGTCGCGCCGGACGCGCTCGTCGCCGCGCTGCACGCGGGCGGGCGCCGCACGCACGAGGTCCTCGCGGCGCACGACCTCGCCGAGCGCGGTGCGGTGGGCGGGCGGTTCGTCGCCGGCGACGGCACCCCGCCCACGCTGGCCTGGATCTGCTTCCACGTGCTGCAGGAGTACGCCCGGCACGCGGGGCATCTCGACGTCGTGCGCGAGCTCGCCGACGGCGCGACGAGGGAGTAGCGCGAACTACCTCGCGGAGATTCGAACTACCTCGCGGAGATCTGAACTACCTCGCGGTCAGTCGGCCTGGGCGTGCGCGACGTGCGCGAGCTGGCGCCACACGAGCACGAGCGTCAGCCCCGCGCCGGCGAAGCCGAACCACATGGGGGCGGTGAGGCCCCAGTGCTCGGCGAGGACGCCGCCGATGGCGTTGCCGACGACGATCCCGCCGAAGACGCACATCATGTAGACCGACCCCACGCGGCCCTGGAAGCGGGCGGGCGTGGCGCGCTGGCGCACCGTGTTGGAGACGGTGCCCCACACGAAGGCGTACACGCCGAAGACGAAGAGGGTCACCATCGCCACCCAGCCGCTGGGCGCCAGGGCGAGCGCCAGGTGGAACAGCACCTCCAGGGTGAGGCAGGCCTTCATCAGGGTGGCGAGCGAGAACCGCCGCTCCAGCCGCCCGTAGGAGAACGTGCCCAGCAGCCCGCCCACCGCGGACGCCGTGGTGAGCAGGCCGTAGCCCACGGGCCCCATGTGCAGGTGGTCGAGGGAGTACTTCACGAGGATGGCCCACGGCGCGGCCCACGTGATGTTGAAGACGAGGATCACCAGGGCGAGCGTCCGCACCGCGGGGCTGGTCCAGATCCAGCGCAGCCCCTCGGCGATGTCGTGCCGCACCTTCGTCGGCCGGTCGAGGTCGCGGGCGCCGTGCGCGGGCGGGAGCGGCGTCAGCACCACCTTGCCGACCAGCAGCACGGCGAGCAGCACGGTCAGCACCTGCACCGCGAACGGCCAGGCCGCCCCCGCGGCGAAGAGCGCCGCGCCGAGCGGCGGCCCGACGAGCTGGTTGGCGGTGAGGAACCCGGCCTGCAGGCGCGAGTTGCCGATGCCGAGGTCGGCGGGCTTCAAGAGCATCGGCAGCAGCGTCTGGGACGTGGTGTCCGCGAACACCTCGGCCACGCCCATGAGCAGCATCGCGGCCAGCACGACGCCGATGTTCACGTGCCCGGTCACGATCACCACGCACAGCGCGGCGACGACGACGGCGCGCAGGAGGTTCGCGACGATGACGAGGCGGCGGCGGTCGAGGCGGTCCGCGAGGACGCCCGCCCACAGGCCGAACACCAGCCAGGGCAGGCGCTGGAGCATCGCGGCCAGCGCCACGAGCATCGCGGAGCTCGTCTGCGAGGCGACGAGGAGGGGCCCCGCCGCCAGGGCGACGCCGTCGCCGATGTTGCTCACCCACGACGCCGACATCAACCACCGGAACCCGGCGCCCATCCGGGCAGGCGCGACCGCCTCGACCACTCGCTTCACGGCCGCCCAGCCTAGATGCCCCGGGCAGACGGCAACCCTCTGTTTTCCCTCAGCCCGGTTGCGAGGTTCGCCCCGCGCGGTTATTGACGCCGCCCCCGCCGACCGGCACACTCTCGGGTGACAGCGCGCATCGCCCGCCCCCTGCGCGGTGCGCGCTGTCCTCTGCCGGGCCGCGCCCGGCCCGACGCCCCTTCGGACCCCCCGCCGAGGGGGCGTCAATTCGTCCCCGTCGGCAGAGCGCGACTCCCGCCGTCGCAGGAATCGACAGGCTCAACCGCCGGAGGGTCGGCGCGCCGACGCCGGTGCGGGGGCCGCGCCGTTCTACCGTGCTGGCGTGAGAGCCGCCCGACGATCCACCGCCACGACCGCGGTCGACCCCTCTGCCGGGGCATCCGCTGCGCCGGCCACGTCCCCGCGGACGGGCCGGGACGACGGCGCCCCGACGGCCGCGGACGACACGGCGGCCGACGCCGCGACCGAGACCTCGAACCAGGACCGGGCGGGCGGGCGCCCGTCGTCCTCCGGCGCCGACGGGGCCGCCCACGACGCCCCGGGCGGGCGGCGGGCGGCCGAGAGCGCGTCGTCCGCCGCCGCCGGGGCGGTCGAGTCCGCCACGCGCAGCTGGCGGTCGTCCCTCGTGGAGATGGTGGGCGGGTCGTCGCTGTCCGACGTCGGCCTGCTCGGCGAGGCGATCGTCGACCTCTCCAAGGCGCACCCCTCGGGCGTCGCCGGCCTGTTCGCCGGCCGCCCGACGCGCCTGTCGAACCTGGTGCGCGAGGGCGACGCCCTGCCGGCCGCGCGGCGTCGCGCCCGGGCCGTCGCGGCCCGCGCGGCCGAGCACGCGTCCCGCTACGGCGTCGCGCCCACGTACCTCGCGATCGGCGTCGCCACCTGGGTGGAGCACGACGACGGCCCCGAGGTGCCGCTGGGCGGGGGCGGCCCGCAGCGCCACGACGTCGCGGCCCTCGCCCGCGTCGCGTCGTCCGGCACGGCGCGCGCCGTCGCGCCCGGCGCGGCGGACGAGGACGGGGCGGACGACGTCGACGCCGAGGGGACGCCCGGCGAGGACACGGCGGCCACGGACGATGCGAGCGGCGGTACGCACGTCGGCGCCGACGGCCGCCTCGGCACGGACGGCGACACGGGCGAGGCCCCCGCGCTGACGACGTCGATCCCGGTCGTGTCGATGGCGTCCCGCGAGCCGGCCGCCGCGCCCCGCGCGACGCCGTCGGACCCGGACGACGCACCGCCCGCCGGCCGCGTCGTGCACGCCCCGGTCGTGCTGCGCCCGGTGACCCTCACCCCGCGGGGCGACGGCGGCGCCGACTACGACCTCACGCTCGAGCCCACGGTCGAGATCAACCCCGTGGTGGCGCGCACGCTGCGCGCGCACGGCGCGCTGCTGGACCCGGCGGCACTCGCCCAGGCGACGTTCACCCTCGCCGGCTTCGACCCCACCGACGTGCTGGCCCGCGTGTCGGCGCTGGGCGAGGCCGTGCTCGAGGACTTCCGGCTCGACCGCCGCGTGCTCGTGGGGACGTTCGTCCACCCCGGGCAGGCCCTGGTCGACGACCTCGACCAGCTCGCGCCGTCGCTGCACCGGCACGAGGTGGTCGCCGCGCTCGCCGGCGTGGACGACGCCGCGCAGCGGCTGGCGGCCCTCGAGCTGCCCGCCGTGCGCCGCAGCGACGCCGACCCGACGCGCGAGCGCGGGGTCGGCGACCTCGACCCGCAGCAGCGGTCGGTGCTCGACGCGCTCGCGACGGGCGGGCACCTGTTCGTGGACGCGCCGGTCGGGTCCGACGTGGCCGGCACGCTCGCCGCCGTCGTCGGCGAGGCGACGGCCGCGGGCCGCTCCGTCCTGTACGTCACGGGTCACCGGCGGGCGGCGGACCGGCTCGCCCTGCGGCTGGACTCCCTCGGCCTGGAGAGCCTGCTGCTCGACGTCCCGCCCCACCCGACGTGGCGCGAGGACGTGACGCGGCGGCTGCTGTCCGCGATGGCGAGCGAGCCCGAGCAGGTGGACGTCGACGGCGCCGCGCGGGTGCGCGACGCCCTGATCGGCACGAGGTCCCAGCTCACGGGGTACATCGAGGCGCTGCACCAGCCGCGCTCGCCGTGGCAGGTGTCCGCCTACGACGCGCTGCAGGCACTCGCGCGACTGACCTCCGAGCGGCCGGCGCCGTCGACCACCGTGCGGCTGGCCTCCGAGTCGGTGCTCGCGCTGACGCCCGAGCGTCGCCGCGAGATCACCGCGGGTCTGGAGCGTGCCGCCGCGCTGGGGGCGTTCACGCTGCGCCCGTCGTCGACCCCTTGGTACGGGGCGCACCTGCTGACCGACGACGACGCGCGGCAGGCGCTGGTGCGCGTGGAGCGGCTGCGCGACGTGACGCTGCCGCAGCTGCGCCGCCAGCTCGCGTACACGGGCGAGGTCACGGGCCTGACGACGCCGACGACGGTGCGCGGCTGGGGCGCACAGCTCACGATGCTCGGCGGCATGCGTAGCACGCTCGACCTGTTCCACCCGATGGTCTTCGAGCGCACGGCCGCGGACCTGGTGCAGGCGACGGCGTCGCGGCGCTGGCGGGCCGAGCACGGCATCGAGATGGGCTGGTTCGCGCGCCGACGGCTGCGCAAGCGCGCCAAGGACATGGTGCGGCCGGGCGTGCGGGTGCCGAACCTGCACGAGGCGCTGGTGCAGGTGCAGGAGCAGCGCGACGTCTGGGCGGAGCACGCCCAGCGCGGCGGCTGGCCGACGCTCCCCGAGGGGCTCGCGTCCATCGAGGACACCTACGAGGCGGTGCGCATCGACCTCGAGGCGCTCGAGCCGGTGCTCGCCCCCACCACCATGGGCGGCCACCTGCTCGACCTCGACCTGGACGGGCTCGGCGAGCGGCTGCAGCGGCTCGCCGGCGCCGCCGACGCGCTGGCCGTGCTGCCGGAGCGCACCAGCCTGCTGCGGCAGGCGCGGACGGCCGGGGTGGGCGACCTGGTCGACGACCTCACGGACCGGCGGGTGCCGGGCGACCTCGTCGAGGCCGAGCTCGAGCTCGCCTGGTGGTCGTCCGTCTTCGAGCAGCTGCTGGGCGCCGACCCGGTTCTGGCCGGTCAGGACGGCGTCGGCCTCGACGCCCTCGCCCGGCGCTTCCGCGAGCTCGACCGCGAGCACCTCGCCGCGCTCTCCCAGCCGGTGCGGGTCGCGGCGCGCGCACACCTCGGCACCGCCATGCGGGAGGACCGCGACTCCGCGGAGGCCCTGTTCACCGAGCTCATCGAGGGCCGGATGACGACGCTGCGCGATGTCGCGGAGCGCCACGGCGACGTGCTGCGCCGCCTGCGTCCCGCCCTGGTCGCCACCCCGACGCTCGTGCCGCACCTGCTGCCCGAGCACCGCACGGCGGACGTCGTGATCCTGGACGCCGTGCAGCACGTGCCGACCGAGGTCGTGGTGCCGGCCATCGCGCGCGGCCGCCAGGTCGTGGTGGTGGGCGACCCGCGCTCGGCGTCCGGCTCCAGCGTGCACGAGCTGGCCGCGCTGCTGCCGACGGTCACGCTCCTGCCGCACGAGAACAGCCGCGACCCGGAGCTGACCCGGCTGCTCGCCGCCCACGGGTACGAGGGGCTGCTGCGGCCCGCGCCGCTGCCGCGCGCGGAGGCGCTGGTGCACCTCGACGTGGTGGACGGCACCGGCATGCCGGACCCGGTCTCGGGCAGCGTCGAGAGCACGCAGGCCGAGGTCGACCGCGTGGTCGAGGTGTCGATCGAGCACGCGCTGACCCGCCCCGAGGAGACGTTCGCGATCGTCACGGTGACGGCCGCCCACGCCGACCGGGTGCGCGAGGCCCTGCTCGCGGAGGTGCGGGCCAACCCCGCGCTGGCGCCGTTCTTCTCCGGCTCGCGTCCCGAGCCGGTCGTGGTCGCCGACATCACCGGCGTGGCCGGCCTGTCGCGGGACACCGTGCTTTTGTCGGTGGGCTTCGGCCGGACGCCGCACGGCCGCGTGCTGCACCGCTTCGGCGTGCTGGGCGAGGCCGGCGGAGAGGCGATGCTGGTCGGGGCGCTCGGCGCCACGCGCAAGCGGCTGCACGTCGTGTCGTGCTTCCGGGCCGACGCGCTCGACCCGGAGCGGCTGCGCAGCGCCGGCCCGCGGCTGCTCGTCGAGACCCTGGAGCTGGCCGAGCGCCGTTCGGGCGTGGCCGACCAGGTGCGGCTCGGCAACGGCGTCGACGTCGGCCGAGCGCCCGACCGCCTGCTGGTCGACCTCGGCGAACGGCTCTGGAAGCTCGGCTACCTCGTCGAGACGGACTACGGCGCCCCCGACGGGGAGCGCATCCCGCTGGTCGTGGGGCACCCCGACCTGCCCGGCGAGCTACTCGTGGCCGTGCTGACCGACGACGCCGCGTACGTGGCCGAGCCGTCCGTGCGCGTGCGCGACCGGCAGCTCGCGGAGCGGCTCGAGGGCCTGGGGTGGGTCGTGACGCAGGTCTGGTCCGCGGCCGCGTTCCTCGACCCCGACGGCGAGGCGGACCGCGTGCGCCGGCTCGTGCAGCGCGTGCGCGACGAGCGGATCGGCACCGCCGGGGGCGTCGTGCCGCCGCGCGAGGTGGTCGTGCCGGTGCTTCCGGACGAGGACGAGGCCGTCGACCTCGAGGTCACGCCGGACGTCGTCGAGGTCGCGCCCGAGGCCGCGGCGGACGCGGAGGTCGAGCTGGCCGAGGTGGCCGAGGTGGCCGAGGCGACGCCGGACGGTGCCGAGGGGGCGGTGGTCGAGGAGTCCGCGGTCGACGGGTCCGCGGGAACGCCGGACGCCGCCGATGCCGACGCCGACACTGCCGCCGACGCGAAGGGCTCTGCGTCGCCGTCGGGCGACGGTGCCGGGCAGGGCGAGGGGCTGGACGAGGCCGCGGAGCCGCGACCGGAGTCCTGATCCGGAACCCTGCGGCCGCCTCGGTGAGGAGTGGCCCGCGGTGGCGGACAATGGCCGGGTGAGCGAATCCTCCGACCTGGACCGCCCAGCGCCCGGCACCCCGTCCGACGAGGCGCCGCCGCGCCGGCGGCCGCGCCGCCGTGTGGTGCGTCAGGGCACCGAGCGGGAGACGGTGCCGGGTGAGACCGCCGACGACCGCGGCGGCCACGACGACAACGACGACCGGCTGATGCGGGACGTGCCGCCGCACTGGGGCCGCCGCTGACGCTCGCGGCCGCGCACGCCGGTCAGGGCTGGGGGCGGCCCGCCTGCGCGGCGAGCAGGTCGCGGATCTCCTGCAGCAGGACGGTGTCCTGGGCGAGGGGCTCCGGCTCCTGCTCCTGGCCGCGGGCACGGCGCTCGGCGAGCTTGTTCAGCGGCATCACGATGGCGAAGTACAGCGCGGCCGCGATGATGAGGAAGTTGAGCACGGCGTTGAGGAAGCCGCCGACCGACAGCACCGAGGCGTCGATGCCGTCGTGCGGCCCGCGCAGGGTGATGTCCCAGAGGCCCGTCAGGTCGGGCTTGCCGAAGATCGCGCCGATGATCGGGTTGAGGATGTTGTCCACCATCGCCGTCACGACGGCGGTGAACGCGCCGCCGATGATGATGCCGACGGCGAGGTCGACGACGCTCCCTCGCATGATGAATTCCTTGAAGCCCGCGAGCATGCTCTTCACGTGGTTCCCCCTGTGGTGTGCGCGTCCGCCGGGCAGGCCCGGCGTGGAACTGACGGTCGCCGATTCTCTCGGGGGAACTCAGCCGCTGCAAACGCCTGGCGCGGCGCGTCACCGGACCAGCACCGCGCCGACGGTGCCCCAGCCGGAGGCTGCGGAGACGCCGGGGGCCTCGTCCTCGGACACCGCCACGAGCGTGACGTCGGTGCCGTCCGGCGACGCCGTCGCGCCGCCCAGGAGCCCGCCGCCGCCGGCCGCGCCCCCTTCGACCGCGGGCCGCGGCAGCACGAGGGCCCGCCGCGCGAGGTAGGCGTCGGGCCCCGCGTCGTCGCCGTCCTCGTTCGTCGCGCCCGCACGCGCGGCGTCACCCGTGACGACCAGGTCGACCCGGTCGCCGGGCTGCAGCCACCCCGACGCCGTGTCGTCGAGCCGCACCGGGACGACCACGGTGCCCCGCGGGGCCTGGGACACCACGCCACCGCCGGGCAGCAGCTCGCGTCGGAGCGGGAGCCCGGCGGGCAGGGCGGTGGCCGGCGCGCGCCCGACCACGTCGTCGACGTCGGTCGCGACCCCCTCGGGGGCGAGGGCAGCCGCCACCCGGACGGTCGTGAGGTCGTCGGCCGCCACGGGCTCGCCGGCGGCCAGGGCGTGCGCGGGGACGAGGACGTCCACGGTGGGCGGGGGCGGCGGACGGAGGGCCTGGACCACCGCCGCGGCGGCGAGCCCGCAGCACGCCGCGGCGAGCACGAATCGGGCGCGCCACAGGAGCGAGCGCAGCCGGCGCGCCGAGCGGCGTCGGGCGGGCGCACCCGGCCCGTGCGGGCCGGGCGGATCGCTCGGGCGGCGTCGGAGGGAGGGGCGGTCGGGGGAGTCGGGCAGCGGCATGCGGCGACGCTAGGCCGCCGGCGCTCCGTCGCCGGGTGCGCTGCGCAGACCTGTGGACGGCCGTCGGCTGGGGGCGGCCTCGGAGGCCGGTGGTGCCGCGGCGCCGTCCGTCCGGCGCCCGCCCGGGGTCAGGAGGACGCGGCCTTGGAGGAGCTCGAGGACGACGTCGACGACCCGGACGACGACGAGCCGGAGGTCGAGCTGCTGGAGCCGCTCGACCCGCTCGACGACGAGGAGTCGCCGCCCGACGTGCTCGACGACACGGAGCTCGTGGAGGGGCTCGAGCTCTTGCCCGACCCGGCCCGCGAGTCGGTGCGGTAGAAGCCCGAACCCTTGAAGGTCACACCCACCGAGCCGTACTGCTTGCGCAGCTGTCCGCCGCACTCGGGGCAGACGGTCAGCGAGTCGTCGGTGAACGACTGGTGGACGTCGAAGGCGTGGCCGCAGTCGGCACACCGGTACGCGTAGGTGGGCACGTGATCTCCTCGGGGCGGACGCCGGCACGCCCTCCGGGGCGGGGCGATGCTGGCACTCAGGTGATGCGAGTGCCAAGCATACGCCGGGCTGTAGTCTCGCCTGCGTGTCATCGACCGCCAGCCCTGCAGCACCCGGAAGCCCGCCCGACCCCGACCCCTCGTCGGACGTGACGGAGACCGAGGAGACGCCTCCGCGGCAGGCCCGTCGCTCGCGGCTCCGCAGCGCGGTCGTCGGCGTCGCCGTGGTCCTGGTGCTGGCGATCGTGGCCACCACCGTCTTCACCGTCGTCACGCTGCGCCGGCCCCTGCCGGACCACGACGGCTCGCAGCAGGTGCCGGGCCTCACGTCCGCGGTCGACGTGCGCCGCGACGCGCAGGACGTGCCGCAGGTCTACGCGGACACCTCCGAGGACCTGTTCCGCGCCCAGGGCTACCTGCAGGCGCAGGACCGCTTCTTCGAGATGGACTACCGCCGGCACGTGACCGCCGGCCGCCTGGCCGAGCTGGTCGGCGACGTCCCCGCAGCGATCGAGGCGGACAAGGTGACGCGCACCTTCGGGTGGCGCCGCGTGGCGGAGCAGGAGTGGCACCTCATCTCCGACGACTCCCGCGCCTACCTGCAGGCGTACGCGCAGGGCGTCAACGCCTACCTCGAGAACCGCGACGCGGAGGAGCTCGGCGTCGAGTACACCGTGCTGGGCGCGCGCGTGGACGTCGACGAGCCGGAGCCCTGGGACCCGGTGGACTCGCTCGCCTGGCTCAAGGCGATGGCCTGGGACCTGCGCGGCAACTACGACAGCGAGCTCGACCGCGCGCTGTCCTACAGCACGCTCGGCGAGACCGACCTGGTCGACGAGCTCTTCCCCTCGTACGGGCAGAGCGGCAACAGCCCGGTCCTGCGCAACCGCGACCTGGCGAACGACCGGCCGGACGACGCCTCGGACGAGGGCGACCAGGCGTACGAGGACAGCACGACCGACGCCGAGGTCACCTCCGCGCTCACGGGCCGCACGACGGGAGGCGGCGCCGCGACCGACGCCCTGGGCGCCGCCGTCGGCTCCGCCCGGAGCGCGCTGGAGGCCGTGCCGGTCCTCGTGGGCCGCGGCGACGCGGCGGGCTCCAACTCCTGGGTCGTGTCGGGGGACCACACGGCGTCGGGCAAGCCGATGCTCGCCAACGACCCGCACCTCGCGCTGTCCGCGCCGGGCATCTGGTCCCAGGTGGGGCTGCACTGCAACGAGGTCTCGGCCGAGTGCCCGTTCGACGTCGCGGGCTTCTCGTTCGCCGGCTTCCCGGGCGTCGTCATCGGGCACAACGGCGACCTGTCGTGGGGCCTGACGAACATGGGCGCCGACGTCACCGACTTCTTCATCGAGCGCGTCCGCGGCGACACGTGGCTCAAGGACGCCGACGCGGAGGAGTGGGAGCCGCTCGACGTGCGCACCGAGACCATCCGGGTCGCGGGCGGCAGCCCGGTCGACCTCACGGTGCGCAGCACGGAGCACGGGCCGATCGTCTCGGACGTCCTCGACGTCGGGGACGTGGTGGGCTCGCCCACCCAGGAGGGCACGGAGTTCGGGGAGTACGAGGTCGCGCTGCAGTGGACGGCGCTGCAGCCGGGCCGCACCGCGGACGCGGTCTTCGCGTTCGACACGGCGAAGGACGCCGACGACGTCCGGGCCGCGGCCGCGCAGTTCGAGGTGCCGGCGCAGAGCATCGTGTTCGCGACCGCCGACGGCCACATCGGTTACCAGGCGCCGGGGCGCATCCCTGTGCGCTCGACGGTGCGTGGCCCGGTGCCGTCCGACGGCACGTGGCCGCGGCCGGGGTGGGACCCTCGCTACGACTGGCAGGGCTGGGTGGACGCGGACGAGATGCCGCGCGCGCTCGACCCCGCGGACGGGTTCATCGTCGCGGCGAACCAGGCCGTGCTGCGCGACGGCTCCGGGCCGTACCTCGCGGAGGACTGGGACTACGGCTACCGCTCGGAGCGCATCCGCACGCTGCTGTCCGAGCAGATCGCGGCGGGCCGGCCCTTCACCGCGGCGGACATGAACCGCATCCAGAACGACGACTGGTCGGCGTTCGCGGAGGCGCTCGTGCCCGCGCTGCTCGACGTCGACGTCGACGACTCCTTCGGCGCCGAGGGTCAGCAGCTGCTGGCCGACTGGGACTACCGGATGGACGCCGACTCGCCGGCGGCCGCGTACTTCGCGGCCGTGTGGCGCAACCTCCTGCAGGAGACGTTCTGGGACGACCTGCCTCCCAGCATGCGCCCCGACGGCGGCTCGCAGTGGCTGCTGGTGGTGAAGTCGATGCTCGACCGCTCGGACGACGCGTTCTGGGACGACCGCACCACCGCGAACGTCGTCGAGTCCCGCGACGAGATCCTCACGCGCGCACTGATCAGCGCGCGTCGCGACCTCACGGTGGAGCTGTCGAAGGAGCCGACCGACTGGGACTGGGGCACGCTGCACACGCTGCGGCTCGAGCACCCGGTGCTGGGCGGCGCCGACGTGCCGTCGCTGGTGCGCGACCTGGTCAACCCGGAGCCCGTGCGCATGCCCGGCGGGTCGTCCATCGTCAACGCGACGGGGTGGGACGCCGGCACCGGCAGCTTCGCGGTCACGACCGGGCCCTCCATGCGGATGGTCGTGGACATGGCGGACCTCGACGCGTCGACGTGGGTCACGGCGACAGGCACGTCCGGCCACCCCGCGTCGTCGCACTACGACGACCAGCTCGACGAGTGGGCCGCGGGGGAGACCTTCGCGTGGCCGTTCTCCCGCGACGCCGTCGAGGAGGCGGCGACGACGCGCGCGACGCTGGTGCCCTGAAGGCGAGGGCGCTCAGCCCTCGCGGGCGGCGGGCAGCTCCTGCCAGCCCTCGGGGGTGACCACGGCGTGCACGGGCACGTCGTGGTCCGCGGTGGGCAGCGGGTGCTCGGCCGAGTCGTAGAGCTCCTCGGGGAAGACGAGCGCGACGACGGGCACACCGGGGCGACGGATCTTCAGGGAGCGGTCGTACCACCCGCCGCCCTGGCCGAGCCGCACGCCGCGGTCGTCGACGGCGAGGGCGGGCGCGACGACGACGTCCGCCAGCGTGATCGCGTCGGGGCCGAGGGCGGGCCCGCCGGGCTCCGGCGGGCGTCCCGGCGCGCGCTCCAGCAGGTCGTCGGGGCCGGCGTACTCTGCCCAGTCGCGCGCCAGCCCGGCGCCGAGCACGGGCAGCAGCACGCGTGTGCCGCGCTCCGCGAGCTGCTCCAGCAGCACGCGGGTGCCGGGTTCGGTGGGGCGGGAGACGTAGGTGGCGACCACCCGCGCGTCGCGGACGGCGGGGACGGTGGCGAGCACCTCGGCGAACGCGTGCGCCGCCTCGTCGCGGAGCCGGGGGGACCGCTCGGCGCGATGGGCGCGGATGGCCCGGCGGAGCTCTTCCTTGGCGTCCGCGACCTCCATCCCGGCGACGACGGGGTACGGCTGGTGGGCTCTCGATCCGTTGCGGTCGCCGTGCATGGGGCCATTGTGGCAGGGTCCCGTTGCGGGAGTCCCGGCGCGCGCCGGTGACGCCGAGAACGGCTTGGCCACGAGGCGCGGGCCGGAGCGTCGGGACGGAACGAGGTGGCATGACCCACAAGCACGCCCGGGGATGGGCCGTGGCCCGCCCGTGGCCGGTGACGCTGCGCGAGGACGGTCCCGCGGGCGCCGTCGTGCTGCGCCCGCTGCGCCGCAAGGACGGGCCCGAGTGGCTGCGGCTGCGGGCCCGGAACGCGGGCTGGCTCGAGCCGTGGGAGGCCACCTCGCCGGGGGAGCGGCCCGCCGCGGCGACGTTCGGCGACTACCTCCGCGCCCTGTCCGCGCAGGCGCGCGCGGGCACCACGCTGCCGTTCGCCGTCGAGCTCGACGGGGCGCTGGTCGGGCAGCTGACCGTCTCCCAGATCGTCTACGGCTCGCTCTGCTCCGCGAGCATCGGGTACTGGGTGTCGCAGGACGTCGCGGGCCGGGGCGTCATCCCCACGGCCGTCGCCATGGCGGGCGACTACTGCCTCGTCGTCCTCGGGCTGCACCGGCTCGAGATCAACATCCGCCCCGAGAACGCGCCCAGCCTGCGCGTGGTCGCGAAGCTCGGCTTCCGCGACGAGGGCGTGCGCGAGCGCTACCTGCACATCCAGGGCAGCTGGCGCGACCACCGCACCTTCGCGCTCACGTCCGAGGACGTCCCCGAGGGCCTCCTCGCCCGCTGGCAGCGGGTCCGCGAGGACGGCTGACCGGCTCGCGACCGGTCCCGACGACGGTTCCCACCAGGGCTG
The DNA here is from genome assembly GCF_050315395.1 of Promicromonospora sp. Marseille-Q5078. Lineage (NCBI taxonomy): Bacteria > Bacillati > Actinomycetota > Actinomycetes > Micrococcales > Promicromonosporaceae > Promicromonospora > Promicromonospora sp. Marseille-Q5078. The sequence continues at coordinate 3,674,920 of NZ_JBNPQG010000001.1, read as the reverse complement.
ACAACGGACACGCCGCGACGGCGTGCGTCCGTGGTGTCGCACCGTCCCCTACCGTCGTGACGTGGAAACGTCGGCGGCAGGACTCGCGGTGCTCGCGCTGTTCGTCCTGTGGCTGGGCTTCTGGGTGCCGCACCGGCTGCGGCACCGTCAGCAGCTGCTCGAGTCCCGGATGGACGACAGGTTCTCCGGCGGTCTCCGGGTGCTGGCGGTGGCGGAGGCGGGCGGTGCCCGCGGGGTGTCGACCCCGACCGGCGGCGCGGTGCCGCTGCTGGTGCCCGGCACGACGTCCGACGGCGGAGGAGGGGAGAGGCCGATGGGTCTGGACGACGACAGGAGTGCGTCGCGAGCCCTGACGGCTCCGCGCGCCGAGAGTCCCGCGGCCGACCGGCCCCGGGAGTCCCGCCTCGCCCTGCTCGAGCTGCGCGCGGCGCGGGCGCGCCGCCGGCTGCTGCTCACCGTGCTGCTGCTGCTCGCGACCGCGGCCGGGTGGGTCGTCGTCGCGCTGGGCCTCGTGAGCTGGTACGCCGGTGCCGTCCCGTCCGCCCTGCTGCTCGCCGTGCTCGTGCTCGGCCGGGTCGCCGTGCTGCAGGCGCGTCGCACCGACGCGCGCTGGGCGGCGGAGCGCAAGGCGGCGCAGCGGCAGGCGACGGAGGCGCGCGCCCTGGCGAACGGCGGCCCGCACGCCCCGCGCAACCGGGCCCGGGTCACCGGCCACGCCGTGCGCCCCTCGACGACGCACACCCAGATGATCCCTCGGGTGTCCGTGCCGACGACGTCCGACCGGCCCGCGCCGGCCCGACCGGCGCAGCGCGCGCCGCGTCCCTCGGAGCCCACCACGACGTCCCGCGTGACCGTCCCCGCGGACGGCGCGCGCGGCGACGAGAGCGCGGAGCCCGAGCCGGTCGCCGTCGTCTCCGTCGACCGGGCGGCGTCGGGCCGGCAGGTCTTCGACGTGGGTGCGGACGAGCCGGTGCCTGAGCCCGAGCCCGTCGTGCTGGTCGACCCGGGTCCCGGTCCGGTCGCGGGCCCGCCGCCCGTCGGGAGCGAGCCGTGGGAGCCGGTGCCCGTGCCGCTGCCGACGTACGTCACGAAGCCGACCGCGCCGCGCCGTGAGCCGCGCCCGATCCCCGGGGCGTCGGCCGGCCGCGCGCTGCCCGCCGCCGACCCGGTCCGCAGCGCCGCGCTCGCCGCGACGATGCGGGCCACGCTCGGGCCCACGGCGACGCCGGCGGGCGGCGCGGACGCGCGTCGTCAGGAGTCGTCGGCCGCGGGAACGGCCGCCGGTCCGACGGCGGGAGACGAGCCCCGTCCGCGCACCGAGACGCTCGGGCTGCCGCTCGACGAGATCCTCGCGCGGCGTCGCGCGGCAGGCTGAGCCGATTTGCCGACCTGCCCCGACGGGGTGCTAATGTTGGCACCGCTCTCGGGGCTATGGCGCAGTTGGTAGCGCGTCTCGTTCGCAATGAGAAGGTCGGGGGTTCGAATCCCCCTAGCTCCACCCGATGGCCGAAGGCCGCCGCACCTGGTGCGGCGGCCTTCGTCGTGTCCGGGGCCTGTCACCAGGTGCGGCGCACGGTGGCGCTGGTGCCGGTGACGAGGCTCCGGGGCGGCACGTCCTCGGTCACGACCGACCCGGCGGCGACGACGGAGTCCCTCCCGATGGTCACGCCGGGCAGGATGGTCGCGCCGGCGCCGATCCACACGTTCTCCGCCACGTCGATCGGCCCGCCGGTCAGCCACACCTTGCGGTCGTCGGTGTCGACCGGGTGGCCCACCGTGATGAAGGTGACCTTCGGCGCGACCATGACGCGCTCGGCCAGCCGGATGCCCGCGTAGTCCAGGAACGTGCAGCCCTGGTTGACGAACACCCGCTCGGCGAGGTCGAGGTTCAGCCCGTGGTCCGTGTAGAAGGGCGGGTAGATCGTCACGCGCGGGGGCAGCGGGCGACCCAGGATCTGCTCGAAGAGCGCCGCCTTGCCCGCCTCGTCGTCGAAGGGCAGCACGTTGAGGCGCGAGGTGAGCTCGGTGGCGCGCAGCACGCGCTCCGACATGGCCTGGAACTCGGGGCTGTGGATGCGCATGAGGAGGTCGCTCGGCATCCCCCGATCTTCCCGCGACCTGGTGCGGAATGTTCACGAGGTCGTGACGGAGGGCGTCGACCCGGACACGGGGGATGCGCAAAGATGAGGGGCGTGCCCCTCCGGAACGTCCGATTCGTCCTGCCCGCCGTCGTCCTCACCGGTGCCCTCGCACTCTCCGGCTGTGCGGGGTCCTCGCCCGAGCAGGGCTCGGCCCCGTCCACCGGGGCGCCCGCGGTCGCGGTGAACGACCTGTCGACGCACACGGTGCTGCTGGACTCGGCCGATCCCGTGGAGCTGGCGCTGACCACGAGCCAGACGGTCTATGCCCGCTCGGAGGTCGTGGTGCTTGCGGACGCCGACGACGAGGCGGCGCGCCCGGCGCTCGCCGCCACGGCGGAGGCGGTGCACGCCCCCGCGCTGCTGGCCGACGCGGACACCTCCGGCTCCGGCCTCACCGAGGAGATGGAGCGGCTCGGCGCGCGCGCCGCGGTGGTGGTCACGGGCGACGAGGTCGACGAGGCCTCCGACGGGGAAGGCGACGCCGCACCGGGCGAGGCGTCGCGACGCGCCGCGGACGCGGCCGGCGTGCAGGCCGTCGAGGTCTCGCCGGACCTGGTCGAGGGCGAGCACGGCGCCGAGGGGATGCTCGAGGACGACGACCTGGAGGACCTCTCGGCCCGGCTCGACGCGCTGCTCGGCGACGGACCGACGGCGTCGGCCTCCGCGGACGGGAGCGGCGAGACCGGCCGGGACGAGCCGCAGCTGCTGCGCGAGGTCCTCGCGCTCGTCGACCCGGAGGACGGGCAGGAGGCCGCGATCGCCTCCCTGCGCGCGGCGGGCGCCGTGACGACCGAGGTGCCCGGCGGCGACCTGGGCACCCGGCGCGCCGTGCAGACGGTCGACCGGGCGCAGGCGCTCACCGTCGTCGGGGTGGGCCGGTCGTTCGGCGACCCGGCGACCTTCGCGTGGCGCGTCGCGGCCGCGGAGCGGGCCGCCCTGCTCCCCACCCGCTCCCAGCACCTGCTCCCCGCGCGGTACGTCACCGTCGACGCGTCGGTCTGGGACGACCCGGCCACCGCCGTGGCCCGCGCCCAGGCCGCAGCCGCGGCGTACGCACCGGCCGACGACGGCGCGGACGGGGGCACCGACGACGGGGCGGCGGGTCCGGTGGTGCCGACGCTCGTGCTCCCCGCGAGCGCCACGGAGAGCGGCCCCGGCGAGGACGGCGACTGGGTGACCCGGCAGGACGTGGACGCCCTGCGGCCGTTGGTCGCCGCGGCGCGCGACGCCGGGGTGTACGTGCTGCTCGACGTCGGCGCGGGCCCGGGGCCGGTGGTGGACCAGGTGCGGGCGGCCGAGCCGTTGCTGCGGAACCCCGGCGTCGGCGTCGCCCTGCACCCCGAGTCGCGGGTGGGCGACGGTGTGACCACGACGTCCCACGAGATGGCCGCCGCCGAGGTGGACGGCGTGACGGCATACCTCGCCGACCTGGCGTCGCGCGAGGGACTGCCGCCGAGCCTGCTGGTCGTGCACCAGACGCGGCCCGAGTCGGTGGCCGACCGGGCACGGCTGCGCTCGGTGCCCCAGGTGGAGACGGTGCTCGTCGCCGACCGGACGGGCGGTGTCACCACGGGGGAGTGGGTCTGGAACCAGGTGAGCGCCGACGCCCCGGAGGGCCTGCACCTGGGCTGGTCGGGGCCGCCGTCCGGGGTCGCGTCCTCTCTCGTGCCGACCGACCCGGCGCCGGTGGTGATCGCCACGTCCTGAGGGCCGGCGCCGGCGTCGTTGACACCGGTCGGGCGGATTCGGCAGGATCGTTAACGTTTCTCCGTCGGGCCCGTGTCCGACCTGTTCTGTCGCTGTCCCGACCCCTGTCCCGACCCAGGAGACTGATCGCCGTGCTGCCCCTGATCCCGTGGCCCACCGTCGTCGACGGGCAGGACGCGTCGCCCCTCGCCCTGGACGCCGCCTACGTCGTCGCGCCCGACGACTCCCTCGCGGCGCTCGCCGCCGAGCAGCTCGAGGCGTCCGGCGTCCGCGTGGCCGCGACGGGCGACGAGGGCGCGACCCCGGTGGTGCTGCGTCTCGACGACGCCGCCGGCCCGGTGGGCTCCGACAACCCCGAGCGGTACACCTTGCGCGTCACGACCGCCGGCGTCGAGGCCGCCGCGCCGGAGCCGATCGGCCTGTTGCACGCCGTCCGCACCCTGCGCCAGCTCGTCCCCGCCGCGGACACGGAGGGCGGCGGCCCGCGCGCGGTGCCGGCCGTCGTCGTGCACGACGCGCCGCGGTACCGCTGGCGGGGGCTGTCGTTCGACGTCGTGCGGCACTGGTTCGGCCCCGACGACATCCGCGCCGTCGTCGACCTCGTCGCCGCGTTCAAGCTGCGGGTGCTGCACCTGCACCTCACCGACGACCAGGGCTGGCGCATCGAGGTGCCATCCCGCCCCGAGCTGGAGAAGGCCTCCGACAGCCAGGTGGGCGGCGGCACCGCCGGCTTCCTCACCGTCGACGACTACCGCGAGCTGCAGGAGTACGCGGCCGCGCGGTTCGTGACGATCGTGCCGGAGTTCGACATGCCCGGTCACATCAACGCCGCGACGCAGGTCTACGGCGCCCTGACCCACGACGGCCTGACCACCGAGCCCTACGAGGGCATCGAGGTCGGCTTCTCCCGCCTGTGGTTCGACAACCCCGCCACCGAGCCGTTCCTGCGCGACGTCATCGGTGACATCGCCGGGATGACGCGCGGCGAGTGGGTGCACGTGGGCGGCGACGAGGTGCACACGATGGAGGTCGAGGAGTTCGCGAAGTTCGTCGAGCTCGCCGGCCGGATCGTGCGCGAGCAGGGCAAGACGCCGATCTTCTGGCAGGAGGGCGCCCGCGGCCCCGTGGAACCCGGCACGCTGCTGCAGTACTGGGAGCCCAAGGGCGAGGAGTTCGACCGCTTCGTCGCCGCGGCGCACGCGGGCGCGCGGTTCGTCATGTCGCCCGGCAACCACGCCTACCTCGACATGCAGTACGTGCCCGAGCACCCGCTGGGGCTGCACTGGGCGGGGTACGTCGAGCTGCGCGACTCGTACGAGTGGGACCCGACCACCGTCATCGACGGCCTGCCCGCCGACGCCGTCGAGGGGGTCGAGGCCGCCGTCTGGACCGAGACGATCACCACCCGCGACGAGCTGTTCTCGATGCTGCTCCCGCGCCTGGGCGCCGTCGCCGAGGTCGCCTGGACCGCGCCGGAGCGCAAGGACTGGGACGCCTTCCGCGCCCGCGTCGCCGCGCAGGCGCCGGCCTGGCGCGACGGCGGCTGGGCCTTCCACCCGACGCCCCAGGTCGACTGGTGACACCCGCTGGTCGAGCCTGTCGAGATCCGCTGGTTGAGCCTGTCGAAACCGGACCCGCGGTCTCGACAAGCTCAACCAGCAGGGGGATCAGATCCAGGACTCGAGGCGCATGACCGACTGCCAGTACGGGTACGGCACCTGCGTGCCCGTCCACAGCGGGTAGAAGACGACCGACACGGCCAGGATCACGACCAGGACGGCGATGATCGCCGCGACCACGCGGGCGCGGGCGCGACGTCGCCCCTCGGTGCGTTCGAGCGCGACCACCATCGGGTAGACGAGCGTCAGCACCACCCAGGGCGTGAAGGCGATCGTGTAGAACGTGAAGATCGTCCGGTCGCTGAACGGCGGGGCGTACGCGAACCACGGGAGCCAGCCGGCCGCCGTGCCGCTGAGCACGGCGAGGGCACGCCAGTCGCGGAACCTGATACCCAGCCAGATCGTCGCGACGATCGCGAACGCGGCGAGCAGCCACAGCAGCGGGTTGCCCAGCGACGTGACGGCTCGGGCGCACGCGTCCGCGGCGTCGGCGGGGCAGGTGCCCTGGCCGGGCGCCTCCTTCTCCCAGAAGAACGACGTGGGCCGCCACTGCACGATCCAGCCCAGCGGGTGGGACGCGTAGGGGTGGTCGGAGGACAGCCCGGTGTGGAAGTCCCACATCTGCCGGTGGTACTCGACGAGGCTGCGCAGCGAGTCCGGCAGCCAGGTGACGCCCTCGCCGGGATTCTCGGCGGCCCACTGCCGCAGGTAGGCGCCCTGGTTCGCGAACCACGACCACCAGGACGCGACGTACACCACCACGGCGGTGGGCACGATCGCGAGGAACGCGGGCACGGCGTCGACGACCAGCGAGTCCTCCCACCAGCGGCCGACCCCGGCGGCCCGGCGCGCGGCCAGGTCCCACAGGACGGTGAGGATGCCGAAGACGGCGACGAACCACAGCCCCGACCACTTGGTGCCGCACGCCAGCCCGAGGCTGACTCCCGCGGCCAGCCGCCACCAGCGGAAGCCGAGCCGCGGGCCGTAGCGCAGCACGGTGCCGCCCGCGTCGACGATCTCGGCGACCCGGCCCGCGAGCCGTCGTCGCGCCTGCTCGCGGTCCATCACCAGGCAGCCGAACGCGACCAGCACCCAGAACATGAGGAACTGGTCCAGCAGCGCCGTGCGCGAGTGCACGATGGCCTCGCCGTCGACGGCGAGCAGCAGCCCGGCCACGATCCCCATGGCCGACGACGCGAACAGCCGCCGCGCGATCCGCACCAGCAGGAACACGGCGAGGATCCCGATGATCGCGCTGGACAGCCGCCACGCGAAGGAGCTGGTCGCGCCGCCGCCCGCGTCCATGCCGAGCCAGATCATCCACTTGCCGATCGGCGGGTGGACGACGTACGCGGCCTTGTCGAGGTAGGTGAGCACGTCGCCGGCCTCGAACGCCGGGTTCGGCTCGTCCGGCCACTGCGCCTCGAAGCCCAGCCGGCCCAGCGTGAAGGCGTCCTTGACGTAGTACGTCTCGTCGAACACGAGCTGGTGCGGCTGGCCCAGGTGCCACAGCCGTGCGACCGCCGCCAGCAGCGTCACCGCCAGCGTGCCGAACCAGCCCCAGAACCGGTCGCGGCGGCGCAGGTCGAGACGCATCCGCCGGGCCCCCAGCAGACGCTCCAGCAGCCGCGCCTGGGTCGAGCGGCCGTCGGCCTCCTCGGGCGTCGGGTGGAACGCCGGCGCGGGGGCGCTCGCGAACGGCGACGGCGGCGGGGCGGCGGGCTCGGCTCCCGCGTCGTCCGCGCGCGGCCCCTCCGGATCGGACGCCTCGTCCACGGCGTACGGGTCGTCGACCGCGAGGTGGCGGGCGCGGGTCGACGGCGTGCCCGCGAGCGCGGGATCGCCGGTGGTGGAGGCGTCGGCGTCGGGGGCGGTCACCGGGTCATCGTAGGGGCGTGGGACGCTGGTCACCATGACCTCCGAGCCGTCCGCCGCGCCCCGCACCGTCCCGACCGCGGAGGCCGGGGCGGTCGTGCTCGCCGCCACGCCCATCGGGAACGCCGAGGACGCGTCGCCGCGGCTGCGCCGGCTGCTCGCCGAGGCCGACGTCGTCGCCGCCGAGGACACCCGCAGGCTGCACGCCCTCGCCGCGCGCCTGGGCGTGACCGTGCAGGGCCGGGTCACGTCGTTCCACGAGCACAACGAGGTGGCCCGCGCCGACGAGCTGCTGGACGTCGTCGCCGACGGCGGCACCGTCGTCGTGGTGTCGGACGCGGGCATGCCGGCCGTGTCCGACCCGGGCTACCGCGTGGTGGCCCGCGCCGTCGAGCGGGGGGTGCGCGTGACCGCGGCGCCCGGCCCGTCCGCGGTGCTGACCGCGCTCGCGCTGTCGGGGCTGCCCACCGACCGGTTCACGTTCGAGGGGTTCGTGCCGCGCAAGACGGGCGACCGGTCGCGCTGGCTGGGGGCGCTCGCCGCCGAGCACCGCACGATGGTCTTCTTCGAGGCGCCGCACCGCATCGCGGAGACGCTGCGCGCGATGGCGGACGCGTTCGGCGCCGACCGGCCGGCCGCCGTCTGCCGCGAGCTGACCAAGACGTACGAGGAGGTGCTGCGCGGCGCGCTGACCGACGTGGTCGCCGAGGCCGACGCCCGAGCCGCCGACGGCGACGGTCTGCGCGGCGAGATCTGCGTCGTCGTCGGCGGGGCCCCGGCCGGCGCGGCGCCCAGCGTCGAGGACCTCGTGCCCGAGGTGCTGGCGCGGGTCGAGGCGGGGGAGCGGCTCAAGACCGTCGTCGCCGACGTCGCCACCGCCGCCGGGGTGCCCAAGCGCGACCTCTACGCCGCGGCCCTCGCCGCGAGATAGAGAACCCGGCCCGCGAGATAGAGAACCCGGCCCGCGAGATAGAGAGGGGGGCGGACCGCTGATGGCGGTCCGCCCCCTCTCTATCTCGCGGGCCGGGTTCTCTATCTCGCGGTGGAGGGGGCGAGCTCCACGCCGGCTGCGGCGAGCTCCGCGCGGGCCTGCTCGCCCTGCTCGGGGCTGACCGGGATGGTGAGGTCGGTGAGCACGCGGGTGTCGAGGCCGAGACCGACGGCGTCGAGGGCGGTCCGCTTGACGCAGTGCGACTCGACCAGGCCGACGACGTCGACCGCCTCGACGCGGGCGTCGCGCAGGGCCTGCTCCAGGGTGCGGCCGTCGCCGTCGATGCCCTCGAAGCCGGAATAGCCGTGCGCGTACTGGCCCTTTTTCACCGACACGTCGGGCTGCAGGTCGGACAGAGCGGGGTGCAGCTCGGCGTTCGGGGTCCCGGCGATGCCGTGCGGGGGCCACGAGTCGACGAAGTCGGGGTGGTCGCTGAAGTGGTCGCCCGGGTCGACGTGCCAGTCCTGCGTGGTCACGACGATCTCGTACCGGTCGCGGTGGGCGGCGGCGTAGGCCGCGACGTCCTCGGCGACCTGGTTCCCGCCGTCGACGGCGAGCTCGCCGCCCTCGCAGAAGGTCGGCTGGACGTCGACGACGATCAAGGCGCGGGCCGGGGCTCCCGCGGGGGTCGCGCTGGAGGTCATGCGACCACTCTGCCACCGCCCGTTCACGGCACGGTCCGCTAGCGTTCCCGTCCATCGACACGAGACCGACCGCCGATCTCCGGAAGGGCCTCATGACCTCTGCAGACCCCCGCATCAGCTCCGTCCGCCTCGCCCGCCTCGGGACCCGCTACCCCCGCACCGTCGGGCGCAACGCCCGGCTCGGCAGCCACGGCGACGGGCCCGGGTCGGACGTCGCCGTCCTCGTCACCGACGACGGCCGCACCGGCTGGGGGCTGGTGGAGGGCCCGCCCGGCGACGTCTCCCGGGTGGAGGGCCGCGTGCTCTCCGAGCTGGCCGACCCCGCCGTGGGCGTGGTCGACCCCGCCGACCGCTGGCTCGACGTCGCGCTGCACGACCTCCTCGGCGTCGTGCACGACGCCCCGGTGCACGCCCTCCTCGGCGGGCGCGGCACGACCGACGTCGAGGTCTACGACGGCGCGATCTACTTCGACGACCTCGACCCGCAGGAGGCGCCGCGCGGCGTCGACCTGCTGGTCGAGGAGTGCCGGGCGGACGCCGCCCTCGGCTTCCGGGACTTCAAGCTCAAGATCGGCCGCGGCAACCGGTGGATGGACCGGGCCGCGGGCGACGCGCGCGACGTCGAGGTCACGCGAGCGGTGCGGGACGCGCTCCCCGACGCCCGGATCCTCGTCGACGCCAACGACGGCTACGACGTCGACGGCTTCCTCGCCTACCTCGACGCCGTCGTCGACGTCAGCCTCTACTGGGTCGAGGAGCCCTTCCTCGACGACCCGGTCGACCTCAAGGCCCTGCGGGCCTGGCTCGACGCCCGCTCCCCGGCCACGCGCATCGCCGAGGGCGAGACGAGCCCCGACGTCGACGCCCTCCTGCCGGTCGCCGCCGCCGGGTCGATCGACGTGCTGCTCATGGACGTCATGTCGTACGGGCTGACCGCCTGGCGCGGCCTCATGCCCCGGCTCGTGGAGGCGGGCGTGCACGCCTCGCCGCACGCGTGGGGCCGCCCGCTCAAGACGCGGTACGCCGCGCACCTCGCCGCCGGCCTCGGCAACGTCGAGGTGGTCGAGGGCGTGCCGGGCGAGGTGGCGGGCGTCGACCCGGCGCTGCTGCTGCCCCGCGACGGGGTGCTCCGCCTCGGCGACGCCCCCGGCTTCGGACTGCCGCTGCCCGACGACGTCCACCTGCGCCCGGTCGGCTGAGGCCGGTCGACCGAGGCCGGTCGGCGGGCGGTCAGAAGGAGCCGAAGCCGCCGACCGCGGGCGGGCGGAGCGGCTGGACGCCCATCGTGCCGGCGGCCGGGCGGGCGCCGTCCGGGGCGGGCGGGAGGGCGGACAGGTCGCTGTGGCGTTCGCGCTCGGCCTCGTGCTCCCGGCGTCGGAACCAGGTCGAGATGGTGCGGACGATGTGCATCAGTACCTCCGGCTTGGTGCGGACTTGACCACAGGGTGCCAGAACTCCGACCGTCGGTCGACCTCCCGTCGACCGACACGCGCGCGGGCGGGGCGGGAGGATGGGGCCCTGGACCGCGATCCCCGCCACGCCTTCGTCCCCCGCGCGGCCGCGGCCGCGGCCCTCGTGCTGGCCGTCCTCGCCGGCTGCTCCACGTCGGACGACGGCGAGCCGCCGGTCGTGCCGGCGACGCCGGCGCCCACGGCCACGACGGGGAGCCCGGCGGTCCCCACCGAGGAGTCGCCGGCCGCGACGCCGGGGGCCACGGTCGAGACGGTCGTCGACGGCCTGGACGTCCCGTGGGGCCTGGCGCCGCTGCCGGACGGCGCGCTGCTGGTCAGCCTGCGCGACGCGGCCCGGCTGGTCGTCGTCGACCCCGACGCCGGCACGACCGCCGAGGTCACGGGCCCCGGGGCGGACACGCTCGCGGCCGAGACCACGCCGGACGGCGAGGGCGGGCTGCTGGGCGTGGCCCGCGACCCCGGGTCGGGCGACGTCTTCGTCTACCGCACGGGCGCGGACGACAACGCCGTGCTGCGCGGCACGCTGGACGGCGGCGGTGCGGACGGCTGGGTGCTCGGCGAGCTCACGACGATCCTCGACGGCATCCCCCGCGCCGGGCACCACGACGGCGGCGCGCTGGCGTTCGGGCCGGACGGCCACCTCTACGTCGGCACGGGGGACGCGGGCGACGGGCAGCAGTCCCAGGACCCGGCGTCGCTGGGCGGCAAGATCCTGCGCGTCACGACCGACGGCGACCCGGCCCCCGGCAATCCCGACCCGGCGTCCCCGGTCTGGACGTCCGGGCACCGCAACGTGCAGGGCCTGGGCTGGGACGCCTCGGGCCGGATGCTCGCGAGCGAGTTCGGGCAGAACACCTGGGACGAGCTCAACGAGATCGAGCCGGGCGGCAACTACGGCTGGCCGGACGTCGAGGGGCCGGACGGCGCGGGCGACGGCACGGTCGCGCCGGTGGCGTGGTGGTCCACCTCCGAGGCGTCGCCGTCGGGCCTGGCCGTGACCGACGACGCCGTGTACCTCGCCGGGCTGCGCGGCGAGCGGCTGTGGCGGGTGCCGTTCGGCAGCACCGCCTCCGGGGCGACCGAGGGCGACCGCGTCGACGCCGACGGCAGCGTGCGCGCGCTCGGCGAGCCGCAGCCGCTCCTCGCCGAGGAGCTGGGGCGCCTGCGGAACGTGGCGCCGGTCGTGACCGGGGGAGGCGACGCCGACGGGCTGTGGGTGCTGACCAACAACACCGACGGGCGCGGGTCGCCGCGCGACGGCGACGACCGGCTGGTGCGGGTCACGCTCGGCTGACGCGGTCGTGGCCGGGGCGCCGGACGGGGCGGGAGCGCCGCCGCCCGGCCCCTAGAATCGCGGGCGTGACCCACATCCTCTCCGCCGTGGCCTGGCCCTACGCCAACGGCCCGCGGCACATCGGCCACGTCGCCGGCTTCGGCGTTCCCTCCGACGTCTTCAGCCGGTACATGCGGATGGCGGGTCACGACGTGCTGATGGTCTCCGGCACCGACGAGCACGGGACGCCGATCCTCGTGCAGGCGGAGCAGGAGGGCGTCACGCCCCAGCAGCTCGCGGACCGCTACAACCGCGTGATCGTCGAGGACCTCGCGTCCCTCGGGCTGTCGTACGACCTGTTCACCCGCACGACGACACGCAACCACTACGCCGTCGTGCAGGAGATGTTCCGCACGGTGCACAAGAACGGCTACATGGTCGAGAAGACCACGATGGGCGCGATCTCACCGTCCACCGGCCGCACGCTGCCCGACCGCTTCATCGAGGGCACCTGCCCCATCTGCGGGTACGACGGCGCGCGCGGCGACCAGTGCGACAACTGCGGCAACCAGCTCGACCCGATCGACCTGAAGAACCCGCGCAGCCGCATCAACGGCGAGTCGCCCAGGTTCGTCGAGTCGAACCACTTCTTCCTCGACCTGCCGGCGTTCGTCGACGCGCTGAGCTCCTGGCTCGGCGCCCGCGACGGGTGGCGGCCCAACGTGCTGAACTTCAGCCGCAACCTGCTCGACGACGTGCGCCCGCGCGCCATGACGCGCGACATCGACTGGGGCATCCCGGTGCCGCTCGAGGGCTGGGAGGACAACCCGTCCAAGCGGCTGTACGTGTGGTTCGACGCCGTCATCGGCTACCTGTCCGCGTCGATCGAGTGGGCGCGCCGCTCCGGCGAGCCCGAGGCCTGGCGCGAGTGGTGGACGAACCCCGACGCGCGGTCGTTCTACTTCATGGGCAAGGACAACATCACGTTCCACTCGCAGATCTGGCCGGCGGAGCTGCTGGCGTACGACGGCCGCGGGACCAGGGGTGGGGCGCCCGGCCCGTACGGCGAGCTGCAGCTGCCGACGGAGGTCGTGAGCAGCGAGTTCCTCAACGTCGAGGGGCAGAAGTTCTCGAGCTCGCGCGGCGTGGTCATCTACGTGCGCGACATGCTGGCCCGCTACCAGCCCGACGCCTTCCGGTACTACGTGGCGGCCGCCGGGCCGGAGACCCAGGACGTCGACTTCACGTGGGACAGCTTCCTGCGCCGCACGAACGACGAGCTGGTCTCGGGCTGGGGCAACCTCGTGAACCGCACGGCGAGCATGGTGCACAAGAACTTCGGGCAGATCCCGGCGCCGGGCGAGCCGGCCGACGTGGACCGGGGCGTCCTCGCGACCACCGGCGAGGCGTTCGGCACGATCGGCGGGCTCATCGGGTCCAACCGGCAGCGCGCGGCGATCGCCGAGGCCATGCGCGTCGTCGGCGACGTCAACCGGTACGTGTCCGAGACGGAGCCGTGGAAGCTCAAGACGGACCCCGACCGGCTGGCGACCGTGCTGCACACCGTCACGCAGGCCGTGAGCGACTGCAACACGCTGCTCAGCCCGTTCCTGCCGCACTCGGCGCAGCAGGTGCACGAGACGATCGGCGGCACCGGGACCTTCGCGCCCCAGCCGCGCATCGACGAGGTCACCGACCTGGACGACGCCTCCCGGCAGTACCCCGTCATCACCGGCGACTACGGCTTCCCCTCGTGGGAGTCGCGTCCCGTGACGGCGGGCGCCGCGATCGGGAAGCCCGCTCCCGTGTTCACGAAGCTCGACGACTCGATCGTCGAGGAAGAGCTCGAGCGGCTGCGCGAGAAGGCCTGAGCGCAGGCTCGTCCCGCGGGCCGAGGAGGCCGCCGCGTCGCAACTACGATGGGCACCATGCCCGAGCCCGCGAAGACCTTCTACCTGACGACGCCGATCTACTACGTCAACGACGCCCCTCACATCGGGCACGCGTACACGACGGTCGCGGCCGACGTCGTCACCCGCTGGCACCGTCAGCGCCAGGAGGACGTCTGGTTCCTCACCGGCACGGACGAGCACGGCGAGAAGGTGCTGCGCACCGCCGAGGCGAACGGGGTCAGCCCGCAGGAGTGGGCGGACCGCCTGGTCGACACGGCGTGGCAGCCGGTGCTGCAGACGCTCGACGTGCGCAACGACGACTTCATCCGCACCACGCAGGAGCGGCACGAGTCCGCCGTCCAGGTCTTCCTGCAGGACCTCCACGACAAGGGCGAGATCTACGCCGGCTCCTACGAGGGTCCCTACTGCGTGGGCTGCGAGGAGTACAAGCTCCCGGGCGACCTGGTCGACGGCACGGGTGAGTACGAGGGCCAGAAGCTGTGCCCCATCCACCTCAAGCCGGTGGAGATGCTCGCGGAGGAGAACTACTTCTTCCGCATGAGCGCCTACGCGGACCGCCTCCTCGCGCTGTACGAGGAGCATCCCGAGTTCGTGCAGCCCGCCAGCGCCCGCAACGAGGTGATCGGGTTCGTCAAGCAGGGCCTGCAGGACCTGTCGATCTCGCGGTCCACGTTCGACTGGGGCATCCCGATCCCGTGGGACGACAAGCACGTGCTGTACGTCTGGTTCGACGCCCTGCTCAACTACGCCACGGCCGTCGGCTACGGCGCGGACGACGAGGCGGCGCGCGAGAAGTTCGCGCAGACGTGGCCGGCCGACGTCCACCTGGTCGGCAAGGACATCCTGCGGTTCCACGCCGTCATCTGGCCGGCCATGCTGATGGCCGCGGGGCTGCCGCTGCCGAAGCGCGTGTTCGCGCACGGCTGGCTGCTCGTGGGCGGCGAGAAGATGAGCAAGTCGCGGCTCACCGGCATCGCCCCGGGCGACATCATCGACACCTTCGGCTCGGACGCCTTCCGCTACTACTTCATGCGGACCATCGCCTTCGGCGGCGACGGCTCGTTCTCCTGGGAGGACATGGTCGCGCGGTACAACGGCGAGCTCGCCAACGGGTTCGGCAACCTGGCCTCGCGCACGGCCGCGATGATCGGCAAGTACTTCGGCGGCGTGCTGCCGAAGCCCGGCCCGGCGACCGACCTCGAGGCGAACCTCGAGGCCGTCGCCGCGAAGGCCGTGGCGGACGCCGAGGCGGCGATCGACCGGCTGGCCATCCACGACGCCGTCGGCGCCGCGTGGTCGCTGGTGGACGCGACCAACGGGTACATCACCGAGACGGAGCCGTGGAAGGTCGCCAAGGCGCCGGGCGAGACCGACGACGACGGCCACGGCGTGGACGGCGGGCGGCTCGCGACGTCGCTCGTGACGGCGGCGGAGGCGCTGCGCTCGCTCGCGGTGCTGCTCAACCCGGTCACGCCGAAGGCCGCGCACGGGCTCTGGGACGCGCTGGGGGCCGAGGCTGCGCTGGGGTCGCTCGACTCCCAGCCGGTGGCGGGGGCGGCGCAGTTCGGCGTCCTGCCCGCCGGGACCGCGGTGACCAAGGGTGCGGCGCTCTTCCCGCGCCTCGCCGACGACGCCTGACCGTGGGGCGCAAGCGCGAGCGCGGGTTCCCGGCGGACCCCGAGCCCCTGCCCGTCCCGGTCGCCGACAACCACACGCACCTCGACGCGATCGCGGGCGTCCTGCCGGAGGGCACGGCCGCCCCGAGCGTCGCCGAGCACCTGGCCCGCGCCGCCGCGGCGGGGGTCGACCGGGTCGTGCAGGTGGGCTGCGACCTGCCGGGCATCGACTGGACGGTGGAGCTGCTGCGCGACCCGCTGGTCGAACCTGTCGAGACCGGGTCCCGACAGGCTCGACGGGCGAGCGTGCTCGCGGCCGTCGCGATCCATCCCAACGAGGCGGTCCTGCACGCGGGGGTGCGCGAGGTCGGCCCGGACGGCCTGGAGCCGGACCCGGCGGCCCATCACGCCGCGTCCCTCGACGACGCGCTCGCGCGCGTCGCGGAGGTCGCGCGCGCCCAGCCGCGCGTGCGGGCGGTCGGCGAGACCGGCATGGACCTGTTCCGCACCGGCCCGCAGGGCGAGCGGGTGCAGCGCGAGGCGTTCCGCGCGCACGTGGCGCTGGCCAAGGAGCTCGGGCTGGCGCTGCAGATCCACGACCGGGACGCGCACGCGCAGGTGATCGACGTCCTGCTGGCCGACGGCGCCCCGGAGCGCACGGTGTTCCACTGCTACTCCGGCGACGAGGAGATGGCCGCCCTGGCGGCCGAGCACGGGTGGTTCCTGTCGTTCGCCGGGCCGGTGACGTACCCGAAGAACGACCACCTGCGCGCCGCCCTGCGCGCGGTGCCGCTCGAGCTGGTGCTGGTCGAGACGGACGCGCCCTACCTGCCGCCGCACCCGTACCGCGGGCAGCCGAACGCGCCGTACGTGGCGGCGCACACGGTCCGCGCGATGGCCGACGTGCTCGGACGCCCGCTGGACGACGTCTGCCGGGCGCTCTCGGCCACGTCCGAGCGCGTGTACGGCGCCTGGTGAGGCGCCCGGGCGACGAGCGGGGCACCCCGGGGCTTCCCCCGTGGTCACGGTTCCGTTACGGTCTGGTGCTCGTGCGGAGATCGAGGACGAAGCGGGCGTCGGGCGGGTCGACCGTGCCTCGTCGCGCCCCCCTCGCCGGCGCCGCCCGGCACGCCGTCCACGGCGCCGTCGTGCTCGCCCTGGTGGGCGGCACCGCCGCCGTCGCGCAGGTGCACAAGACGATGACGATCGACTACGACGGCCGCGTCGCGACGGTCGACGCGTACGGCGCGTCCGTGGCGGACGTGCTGCGCTACCACCACATCGCGACCGGCCCGGACGACCTGGTGCAGCCGGCCGCGTCGTCGGCGGCCATGGACGGCGGCGAGGTCGTCGTGCGGTCGAGCCGCGACGTCACGGTCGAGATCGACGGCGAGGTGTCGACGTTCCCGACCACGGCGCACACGGTGGGCGAGCTGCTGGCCGCGCTCGGGCCCCGTGGCGCGGACGCCGTCACCTCGGCGTCGCGCACCGCGCCGCTGGACCGCGCGCCGGTGCGGGTCTCGACCACGAAGACGGTGCAGGTGGCGGTCGACGGCCTCGTCCTGCCGATCCGCACGTCGCAGTCCACGGTGCGCGACGTGCTGGGCACCGCCGGCATCACGCTGGGGAAGCACGACCGCACGTCGGTGCCGCTCGGCGCGGCCGCCGTCGACGGGATGGTCGTCATGGTCAGCCGCGGCGACACGGACGCCGACCGGAAGACCGAGGTCATCCCGTTCGAGACCGAGCGCGTCGAGTCCGACGAGCTGCCGAAGGGCTACGAGGTCGTGCAGACGACCGGCGTGCCGGGGGAGCGCGTCACCACCTACGAGGTGCGCACCCTGGACGGCGCGGAGGTGGAGCGCACCGTGCTCGACCGCGAGGTGACGCGCGAGCCCGTCGACGAGGTCGTCCTGGTCGGCACGCTCGACGTCTCGACCGCGACCCCCGACCCGGGCTCGGCGAAGGCGATCGGCAAGGCGATGGCCGCCGAGCGCGGCTGGGGCGGCGACCAGTACGCCTGCCTCGAGAAGCTCTGGGACAAGGAGTCCGGCTGGCGCTGGAACGCCGAGAACCCGTCCAGCGGGGCGTACGGCATCCCGCAGGCCCTGCCCGGCACGAAGATGGCGTCGGCCGGCTCGGACTGGCGCACCAACCCGTCGACCCAGATCGAGTGGGGGCTGGGCTACATCTCGGGCCGGTACGGCACCCCGTGCGGGGCGTGGAGCCACTCCATGTCGGTGGGCTGGTACTGATCCCCGGCACCCGGCGAGGGTGTGACGGCGGCGTGACGCCGGTGTGAGACCGCCCACGCGGATCGTCCCGACTTTTCGGGCACCCCCGGACAGACGCGGGCATCCGTACCATGACCGGGCTTGGCCGATGATCACGATCCGGTTACGGTCTTCGGAGCCACCGGATCGACCTCGGACCCGACCGCCAGTCGGGCGCCCGCCGTCGTGGCCGGAACTCACGACGACTGGACCTGTGTGAACTCCTCGAACGAGTCTCCCGACCCCTCGGCCGAGTCGACGCCCGCGGCGTCCGGCGCCGGCACCACCACCGCCACGCGCCGCCGTCGGCTACCGCTCATCGCCGGCCTCGCGGCCGGTGCGCTCGTCCTCGCGGGCGGCGCGGCCACGGCCTACGAGTCGGCCCGCAAGAACGTGACCCTCGACATCGACGGCCAGACCCGGACCGTCGACACCTTCTCCGGTTCCGTCGCCGGCCTGCTGGACGCCCAGGGCGTCCGCGTCGGCGACCGCGACACCGTCACTCCCGGCACGGATGCCGCCCTGCGCGACGGCTCCCAGGTCGTGGTCCGCTACGGGCGCGAGCTCACCGTGGACGTCGACGGCGAGCAGGACGACGTGTGGGTCACCGCGCTCGACGCCGAGGAGGCGCTCCGCGGCCTCGACGCGCGCGGCTCCGACGTCTCCCTCGTCGCGTCCCGCTCCGGCGACCGCGCGTCGCTGCCGCTCCAGCTCGACGCCGACCAGCCGGTCGCCGTGGTCGCGGACGGCACGACGAGCGTCGTCGACGACGGGTCCGTCGGCCTCGAGGCGATCCTCCAGGGCCTCGGCCTGACCGTCGACAAGGACGACCACGTCTTCGTCGAGCGCCAGGCCGCGAAGGCCGAGGACGACCCGCAGGTGCGCATCGTCATCGAGCGCGTGAAGACCTCCAAGGTCACCAAGAAGGTGGAGGTGGACCACAAGTCCCGCACCGAGCAGGACGCCGACCGCTACTCCGACCTGGGCAGCACGGTGGCCCAGGAGGGCAAGGACGGCGAGCGCACGCTCACGTACCGCGTGACCACCGTCGACGGCGACGTCGTCGCCAAGAAGAAGCTCTCGGACAAGGTGACGACCAAGCCGGTCACGGAGGTCGTCGTCGAGGGCACCAAGGAGCGCCCCGAGCCCGAGCCCGAGCCGGAGCCCGCTGACGACTCGTCGTCCGACAGCTCGTCCTCCGACAGCTCGTCCTCGTCCTCGTCCTCGTCCTCGTCGTCGTCGAGCGGCTCGTCGGCCGCCACCGGCTCCGCGCCCGCGGGCGTGTGGGCGGACCTGGCCCAGTGCGAGTCGGGCGGCGACCCCGCCACGAACACCGGTAACGGCTACTACGGCCTGTACCAGTTCTCGGCGCAGACCTGGCAGGCGATGGGCGGCAGCGGCCTCCCGTCGGAGAACTCGGCCGCCGAGCAGACCCGCATCGCCCAGAAGCTGCAGGCGCAGTCGGGCTGGGGCCAGTGGCCCGGGTGCGCGGCCAAGCTCGGCCTGCTCTGACCGGTCGCCCACGAGCGACACGACCGCCCGGACCGGCAATGCCGGCCCGGGCGGTCGTGCGTCCGGGGCCCTGGCGCGAACGTGGGCCTCGTCACGACCGGGCCCACGGATTAGGTTCCCGATAACGAATCGGTTACGGTCGTGAGTCCCGCGTGCGAGACGTGCCTTCCAGGTGTACGCGACGCGGACCGAAACCGCCGGATCGGTGGGTCGGAACTCGGCGCCCCCAGGGCGTAGAGGCCGGGAGCGAAGCGCGATCGCGCCGCCCCGGTGCGTGACGGGTCGTCGAGGCCCGCCGCCGACGACCGTGCCCGGACAGCACGACGACTGGACTCTCGTGACCCGCACCCCCCAGACCTCCCCTGTGCCTGCCGTGCCGGACGCCGGCGCTGACACCCCCACCCCCGCGGCGACCCGCTCCCGGCGCCGCTGGCCCCTCCTGGCCGCCGCGACCGCTGCCGCGGTCGCCGTCGCCGGCGGCGCGGTCGCCTACGCCGACGCGCGCAAGACCGTGACGCTCGACGTCGACGGCGCCGTGCGCACCGTCACCTCGTACTCCGGCTCCGTCGACGACCTCCTCACCTCGCAGGGCGTCGTCGTGGGCGACCGCGACGTCGTGACCCCGTCGGCCGGTGCCGACCTCGAGGACGGCGCCGACGTCGTCGTCCGCTCCGGCAAGGAGCTCAACCTCCAGGTGGACGGCAAGAAGACCGACGCCTGGGTCACCGCCCTCGACGCCAGCGAGGCGCTCGACACCCTGACCGCCCGCGGCGGCGACGTGCGCATCGTCGCGTCCCGCTCCGGCGACCGGGCCTCGCTGCCCGTGGACGTCGACACCGACGGCCCCGTGGCCGTGGTGCACGACGGCACGACCGACGTCGTGGACAGCGCCGACGACGTCGAGGCCGTGCTGGCCGAGGCGGACGTGAAGCTCGGCACGAAGGACCGCGTGCACGTCACCGACTCCGCCAACGCCGAGGTGAAGAAGGACGTGACCGAGGCCGTCGCGGCCGAGAAGAAGCAGGGCGCGGCAAAGGACGGGAAGCAGGCGGGGACGACCGCGGCGCAGACCGAGGAGGTCGCCGCGACCGAGACCGCCACGCCGCAGGTCGCCGTCGTCGTCCAGCGCGTCGAGACCAAGAAGGTCACGACCACGAAGGCGATCGCGCACGACACGACCACCAAGAAGTCGTCCGGCCGGTACTCGGACCTCGACGCGAAGGTCGCGACGAAGGGCAAGGACGGCGAGCGCACCATCGTCCAGCAGGTCACGACGATCGACGGCAAGGTCGTGAAGCGGTCCGAGGTCTCGGACAAGGTCACCACGAAGCCCGTGACCCGCGTGCTCGTGAAGGGCACCAAGGAGCGCCCCGAGCCCGAGCCCGAGGAGAGCACGACCACGACCTTCTCGGGTTCCACCCGGTCGATCGGCCAGCAGATGGCCGCCGCCCGCGGCTGGAGCGGCTCCGAGTGGACCTGCCTCGAGTCCCTGTGGACCAAGGAGTCCGGCTGGAGCGCCTCCGCGGCCAACCCGTCGTCGGGCGCGTACGGCATCCCGCAGGCGCTGCCCGGCTCGAAGATGGCGTCCGCCGGCTCCGACTGGCAGTCGAACCCCGCCACGCAGATCGAGTGGGGCCTCGGCTACATCGCCGACGTGTACGGCACCCCGTGCGGCGCGTGGGGCCACTCGCAGTCCGTCGGCTGGTACTGAGACGCCGGTCGCGCCGACCGGCACGGAGCGGGTCGCCGAATAGACTCGCCCTCATGACCCACACCCCTGGCGCCCTGCTCGGCCCTGCGGAGATCCGCGAGCTGGCAGGGCGCCTCGGCGTCCGCCCCACCAAGACGCTCGGGCAGAACTTCGTGCACGACGGCGGCACGGTACGCAAGATCGTCCGCGCCGCCGGGCTGCGGCCGGGGGAGCGCGTCGTCGAGATCGGCCCGGGCCTGGGGTCGCTGACCCTGGGGCTGCTCGAGGCAGGGGCGTCCGTCGTCGCGGTCGAGATCGACCGGGTGCTGGCGGGGCAGATCGCCGAGACCGTCCGCGCCCACGCGCCCGAGGCGGACTTCGAGGTGGTGCACGCCGACGCGCTGGAGGTCACCGAGCTGCCGGGCGAGCCGCCCACGGCGCTCGTCGCGAACCTGCCGTACAACGTCGCCGTGCCCGTGCTGCTGACCTTCCTCCAGCGCTTCCCCTCGCTGGAGCGCGTGCTCGTCATGGTCCAGGCCGAGGTGGCCGACCGGCTGGCCGCCGGCCCGGGGTCGCGCACCTACGGCGTGCCGTCGGTGAAGGCCGCCTGGTACGCGAGCGCGCGGCGGTCGCTCAACGTGAGCCGGCACGTGTTCTGGCCGGAGCCCAACGTGGACTCCGCGCTCGTCGCGCTGGAGAAGCACGACCCGCCGGTCACGACGGCGACGCGCGAGCAGGTGTTCGCCGTCGTCGACGCTGCGTTCGCCCAGCGCCGCAAGACGCTCCGGGCCGCCCTGGCGACCACCTTCGGCTCCGGCGCCGCCGCCGAGGTGGCGCTGCGGGCCGCGGGCGTGGACCCGAGCCTGCGGGGCGAGCGGCTCGAGGTCGCCGACTTCGCGCGGATCGCCGAGCAGCTTCCGGTCGCTGCTGGCACGGTGGACGCGTGACGCACCTCGCCGCCGCCCCGTCGCCGTCCGTGCGCGTCCGCGCGCCGGGCAAGGTCAACCTGTCGCTGCGCGTCGGCGCGGTCCAGGACGACGGGTACCACCCGCTGGCGACGATCTTCCAGGCGGTGGCCCTCTACGAGGAGGTCACCGCCACGCAGGTGCCCGAGGGCGCCGGCATCACGATCACCGTGGACGGCCCCCAGGCCGACCACGTGCCGGTGGACTCCTCGAACCTCGCCTGGCGGGCGGCGGAGGCCGTGGCCCGGCGGGTCGGCGTCGCACCGGACGTCGCGCTGCACCTCGCCAAGGGTGTGCCCGTGGCCGGCGGCATGGCGGGCGGGTCGGCCGACGCGGCGGCGACGCTCGTCGCCTGCGACGCCCTGTGGCAGACGGGCCTCAGCCGCGACGACCTGGCGACGCTCGCCGCCGGGCTCGGCTCCGACGTGCCGTTCGCCCTGCTGGGGCACACCGCCGTCGGCACGGGCCGCGGTCACCTGCTGACGCCCGCCATGGCGCGCGGCGAGTTCCACTGGGTGTTCGCCACGCAGGAGGAGGGGCTGTCGACCCCCGCCGTCTACGGCCGCTTCGACGAGCTGACGGCCGACGCGGGCGACGCGCCCGACGACCCGGGGCTGGCCGAGGACAACGGGCTCATGCAGGCGCTGCGCGCGGGCGACGCGCACGCGCTCGGGCGCGCCCTGCACAACGACCTGGAGCCCGCCGCGCTGTCGCTGCGTCCCGAGCTGGAGCGCACGCTCGCGGTCGCCCGCGACGCGGGCGCGCTCGGCACGCTCGTGTCCGGCTCCGGCCCGACGGTGGCGGCGCTCGCCCGGTCGCGGCAGCACGCGCTGGCGGTCGCCGCGTCCTGGACCGCCGAGGGCGCCGCCGACTCCGTGTGGTGCACCTCCGGCCCCGCGCAGGGAGCCCGCCTGCTCCCCTGACGCCGAGGTAGTGCGAACCGTGCCGCGAGATAGAGAGGGACTCCGCCGAGATAGAGAGGGGACGGCCCGCAGCCGGCTGCGGGCCGCCCCCTCTCTATCTCGGCGGAGTCCCTCTCTATCTCGCGGTCTGCCTGCTCCGGCCGGCGCTGGTCAGAGGTGCTTGGCCAGCCAGGAGAGGGTCGGGGCGAAGCGGTAGCCCTGCCCGCCCTCGTGCCCGTTGTACGGGTAGACGTCGATCGCCTTGTCCGGGGCCGTCTCGCCGAGCGCGCCCCACTGGTTGTAGGCGGCGTACACCGTGGACGGCGGGCACACCGCGTCCATGAGGGCGGTGGAGAACAGGCCGGCGGCGCGGGCGCGGCGGGCGAACGAGACGCCGTCCAGGTAGGAGAACGTGCGCCAGACGGCGTCCTCGTGCTCGCGGTGCACCGACAGGTAGCGGGTGATCTCGCCGTACGGCATGGCGTCGGAGATCTGCACGGCACGCCGGTAGTGGCACAGGAAGGGCACGTTCGGGACGGCGGCGGAGAGGTCCGGCACCAGGCCCGCCACGGCGACCGCGATGCCGCCGCCCTGGCTCGTGCCCGCGACCGCGACGCGGGCGGGGTCGACGCCGTCGACCTGCCGCACCGCGTCCACCGCCCGCACGCCGTCGGTGAAGACGCGGCGGTAGTAGTGGTCGTGCGGGTCGAGCACGCCGCGGGTCATGAAGCCGGGGGAGGCGGGGCCGCTGCCCACCGGGTCGGGGGTGTCCCCGCCGTGCCCCCAGCCCGACCCCTGCCCGCGCGTGTCCATGACGAGGTGCGCGTACCCCGCGGCGGCGAGGCCCAGGTGGTCGTGCGCCAGGCCGCGGCCGCCGCCGTACCCGACGAACTCGACGACGGCCGGCAGCGGGCCGTCCGCGCGCGCGGGCCGGGTCAGCCACGCCTTGACCGGCTGCCCGTCGAACCCGGGGAAGGTGACGTCGTCCACCACGAGCTCCGTGAGCCCGGTGTCGACCCGGGCGAGCTCCGGGGCACCGTCGTGCGCGCGGCTCTCGACGAGGGTCTGCGACCAGAACCCGTCGAAGTCGGCGGGCTCGTCGACCTCCGGCGCGTACGCCTCGAGCTCGGGCACGGGCAGGTCGAACTGGGCCATCGGTTCCTCCGGGACTTCCTGCGGCTCTGCGGTGTCGGGCTGCACTGTAGCGGGGCGCCGCCGTGGCCGGGGAGAACGCTTCCCGCGCCGGACGTCTACAGTGCAACCACCTCCGGGCGCGACGACCGCGGTGCGGCGGCCGCCCGGCCGGACGGGTGAGGTGAGGACGTGACGGTGCGACGCGGGACCAATCTGCCGCGGGTGGGCGACTTCAACCAGATGGTCGTGCTCGACCAGGTGCGACGGTCGCCGGACGGCTCCAGCCGCAGCGAGCTCGCGGCGAGCACGGGGCTGTCGCTGCAGGCGGTGTCGAACATCGTGGCGCGGCTGATCGCGCACGGGTACGTCGTCGAGGGGGAGCGGCGCGCGGAGGGCCGCGGCAAGCCCCGCACCATGCTGTACCTGGACCCCCAGGGCGCGTACGCGCTCGGCGTGCACATCGACCCGGTGGTCGTGACGTCGGTGCTGGTCGACCTCGACGGGCGCACCGTGGAGAAGGTCGTCGAGCCGACGCCGGCCGGCCCGCAGGCCGTGGCGGACGCCGTCGCGGCCGCGTGCGCGGCGATGCTCGAGGCGGCCGGCGTCGAGCGTGCCGCCGTCCTCGGCCTCGGCGTCGCCGCTCCCGGCCCGGTGGACCTGCGGGCCGGCACGGTGATCCGGCCGCCCCTCCTGGCCGGCTGGGGCGAGGTGCCCGTGCGCGACCTGCTGGCGGCGGCGACCGGATTCGACGTCGTGCTCGACAAGGACGTGTCGGCGGCGATGGTGGCCGAGCTGTGGCGCGGCAACCGCATGCTGCGCGGCACGTCGCTGTTCTTCTACACGGGCTTCGGCGTCGCGGTGGCCCTGGCGCACGACGGCGAGCTGCTCGCGGGGTCGTCGCGCAACGCCGGCGAGGTGGGGCACCTCATGGTCGACGACGACGGCCCGCTGTGCGACTGCGGCAAGCGCGGGTGCATCGGGATCTCCGCGGCGCCCGCCACGCTGGTCGCGCAGGCCGTCGGTGCCGGGGTGCTGCCGCCGGGCACGCCGGCGTCGTCGCCCAGCGAGCTCGACGCGGCGCTCACGACGCTGTGCCGGCTCGCCGCGGACGGCGACGACGTCGCGACGGGGATCCTCGAGGTGTCGGCGCGCCGGGTGGCCCGGGGGATCACGGTGGTGGCCGACCTCGTGGACGCGGGGGTCGTGGTGTTCGGCGGGCCGGCGTGGGCGCGGCTGGCGCCGCACTACCTGCCCGTGGTGCGGCGCGAGCTGACCCTGGAGGCGACGCTGCGCGAGGTGCACGCCGTCGAGGTGCTGGGCTCCGCCGTGGGCGACCACGTCGGGGCGGTGGGCGCGGCCAGCCTGGTGCTGGACGGCCTCTTCACCCCGCGGCCGTCGGACCTCGTCGGCGGGACGTCCGTGGGCGCGGTCGTCCGCAAGTAGGCCGACGGAGGGGCCGACGGAGAGCCGACGGAGAGCCGACGGAGGGGCGACGGAGAGACATGGCGCGGATGCCCTTGACAGGAATAACTCAATTCGGTTGAGTAATTCCGTCAGCCGGCCCGACGCCGTCGGGCCACTCATGTGGCAAAGGAGCACCATGCGACTGGCACGAACCCTCTCCGCGGGGACCGCGGTCACTGCGCTCGTCCTCGCCCTCGGTGCCTGCGGTTCCGGGGGCGACGAGGGCGGCGACGGCGCCGCGACGATCAAGATCGCGTACCAGAAGTTCGGGAACTTCACGCAGGCCGACGAGCTGTTCAAGGACGTCAAGGCCGACTACGAGAAGGAGAACCCCGACGTCACCATCGAGCTCGTGCCGATCGAGGCGAGCCAGAACGACTACTTCACCAAGCTCGCGCTGATGAACCGCGCGCCGGGCACCGCCCCGGACCTCATGTACGAGGACACGTTCATGATCAAGTCCGACGTCGAGGCGGGGTACCTGCTGCCGATGGACGACTACCTCGCGGACTGGGAGGACTGGGGCCAGTTCGTGGACCAGGCCAAGCAGGCGGGCCTGGGCGACGACGGCAAGACCTACGGCGTGCCGATGGGCACCGACACCCGCGGCCTGTGGTTCAACAAGGACGTGCTCGACAAGGCCGGGCTGCCGGCCGACTGGGCGCCCAAGAACTGGGACGAGCTGCTCGAGGCAGCCCGGGCGATCAAGAAGTCCGACCCGGACGTCATCCCGCTCAACGTCTACTCGGGCAAGCCGATGGGCGAGGGCTCCACGATGCAGGGCTTCGAGATGCTGCTGTACGGCACGGGCGGCACGCTCTACGACACCGACGCCTCGACGTGGGTGGTCGGGTCGCAGGAGTTCGTCGACTCGCTCGACTTCATCAGGACGATCTACACCGAGGGCCTCGCCCCGACGCCGCAGCAGGCCCTCGACCCGAACGTCGGCAACACGGTCTCGGCCGAGTGGCTGCCGAAGGGCAAGCTGGGCATCTCCCTCGACGGGTCCTGGATGCCGGGCACCTGGCTCGAGGAGGGCACGGCCCCCTGGCCCGAGTGGACCGACGTCATGGGCACGGCCCCCATGCCGACGCAGGAGGGCCAGGCCCCCGGCGCGGTGAGCATGTCGGGCGGCTGGACGATGGCGATCGGCGCCGGGTCGAAGAACCCCGACGTGGCGTTCGACGTCCTGACCCACGCCCTCGACAAGGAGAACTCGCTGCGCTTCGCGATCGACAACAGCCAGATCGCGGTGCGCACCGACGTCGCGGAGGAGCCCTCGTACTCGGAGGCGAACCCGACCGTGCCGTTCTTCTCCGACCTCGTCGAGGTGACGAACTTCCGCCCCGCCACGTCCGACTACGCGCAGATCTCCAACGCCATCCAGGTGGCGATGGAGTCGGTGATGACCGGCCAGCAGACGCCCGAGGAGGCGGCCGCGGTCTACGACAAGGCCGTGGTCGCCCAGGTCGGCGAAGAGAACACGACGAACGGCTGACGACGTGACCGCCCTCGCCCCCGCGCCCCCCGCGGCGCCGGGAGCGGGGCCGTCGCCGGTGCGGCGCACGCACGTGCGCCGCACCGCCGGCCGCCTCGTCCCGCTGCTGCCCGCCGTCGTCCTGCTCGCGCTGTTCATGCTCGGGCCCGTCGTCTGGTCGTTCTACGGGTCGTTCACCAACGCCGCGCTGACCGGGCCGAACGCCCTCGCTCCCGAGTGGGTGGGGCTGGACAACTACGTCGCGCTGCTCAGCGACCCCGACTTCCCCAAGGCCCTGTGGCTGACGGTGCTGTTCGTGATCGCGTCCGCCGTGATCGGCCAGAACGTGGCCGGCCTCGGCCTGGCGATGCTCATGCGCTCCGCGCTGAAGCCCGTGCGGGCCGTCGTCTCGACGCTGGTCGTGACGGCGTGGGTGCTGCCCGAGATCGTCGCCGCCTTCGCGGCCTACGCCTTCTTCCACGCCGACGGCACGCTCAACTCGCTGCTGGCCGGCGTGGGGATCACCGGGGCCGACTGGCTCTTCGACTACCCGATGCTCGCCGTCATCCTCGCGAACATCTGGCGGGGCACGGCGTTCTCGATGATGGTCTACTCGGCCGCGATCTCGGAGGTGCCGCCGGAGATCACGGAGGCCGCGACGGTCGACGGAGCCAACGGGTGGCAGCGCCTCGTGTGGGTCACGCTGCCGACCATCCGCCGCAGCATCTCGACCAACCTCATGCTCACGACGCTCCAGACGCTCTCCGTGTTCACGCTCATCTACGTGATGACCGGCGGCGGCCCGGGGACCGACAGCTCGACGCTGCCGATCCTCGCCTACCAGGAGGCGTTCAAGTTCGCCCAGGTCGGCTACGGCACCGCGATCGCCACCGTGATGCTCGTCATCGGCGCCGTCTTCTCCGTCGTGTACATCCGCAGCCTGAAGCCGGAGGTGGACTGATGGCCACGACCGTGCCCGCCTCCGTGCCTTCCCCGGCCGGCGTGCCCGCCGTCCCCGCCGCGCCCCGGCGGAACCGTCGCGGGGCGCCGTCCGTCTCCGCCCCGGGCCCGCGGTACGCCCGCGTGCTGTCGAACGTCGTGCTCGTCGTCGTCGGCGTGTGCTTCCTGCTGCCGCTCGGCTGGATCGTGCTCGCGTCCCTCGACGCGAGCGCCACCCTCGCCGTCCGCCTCCCGGAGGAGTTCACCCTCGCGAACTACACGGCCGTCATGACGCCCGAGCAGACGTGGGTGCCGCTGGCGAACTCGTTCCTGCTGTCCGCCGGCACGGGCGTGATCACCGTCGTCGCGTCGGTGCTCGCGGCCTACCCGCTGTCGCGCTACCGGATGCGGTTCAACAAGCCGTTCATGTACGCCGTGCTGTTCGGCACCTGCCTGCCGATCACGGCCATGATGGTGCCGGTCTACTCGCTGTTCGTGCGGCTCAACCTGCTCGACTCGCTGCCGGGCACCACGTTCTTCATGGCCGCGACCTCGCTGCCCATGGCGATCTGGATGACCAAGAACTTCATGGACTCCGTGCCGATCTCCCTCGAGGAGGCGGCGTGGACCGACGGGGCGTCGGCCATGACGACCCTGCGCACCATCGTGCTGCCGCTCATGCGGCCCGGCATCGCCGTCGTGTTCATCTTCGTGTTCATCCAGGCCTGGGGGAACTTCTTCGTCCCCTTCGTGCTGCTGCTCACCCCCGAGAAGCAGCCGGCGGCCGTGAGCATCTTCGCGTTCTTCGGCCAGTACGGGTCGGTCGCCTACGGCCAGCTCGCGGCCTACTCGATGCTCTACTCCATCCCCGCCGTCGCCCTGTACGTGCTCGTCTCCCGGCTCTCCGGCGGGTCGTTCGCGCTCGCCGGCGCCGTCAAGGGCTGACCAGCCCCCGCACCTGTCCCGCTTGAACCTGTCCCACCAGAGTCCGACCATGTCCCCGTCACCAGGAGCCTGATCCATGCACGACACCACCGCCCGCACCACCGCGCGCCTGCAGCGGTTCACCCGCGACTGGCTGGAGCCCGCGGTGCTCCGCGAGACCCGGCCGCTCGACGTCGAGGCGTGGACCGTCGGCGGGGAGCCGGTGCCCTTCGCCGAGGCGGTCGCGGCGACGTACGCGCCGTTCGCGATCGGCGCCCCGTGGGGCCGCCCGTGGGACACGACCTGGTTCCACGTGACCGGCGCCGTCCCCGCGGAGTGGGCCGGCGACGCCGCCCTCGCCGGGACGCGCGCCGAGCTCGTCGTGGACCTCGGCTTCACCGGCGCCGGGCCGGGCTTCCAGGCCGAGGGCACCGCGTGGACGCCCGACGGCCGCATCATCAAGGCCGTCGAGCCCCGCAACCAGCACGTGCCCCTGGCGCCCGGGCACGCGCTGGACGGCGACGGGCGGGTCGACCTCTACGTCGAGGCCGCCGCCAACCCCGACGTGCCGGGCGGCGCGTGGACGCGCCCGACGCGCATGGGCGCCTGGGACACCTCCGGGCCCGACCCGATCTACGCGCTGCGGACCATGCACGTGGCCCTCGTCGACCAGACCGCCTGGGAGCTGCTGCAGGACGTGCGCGCCCTCGCCGGCCTGGTGCGGGTGCTGCCCGCCACGAGCCCGAGGGCGGCGGAGGTGCTGCGCGCCCTGGAGGACATGCTCGACGCCGTCGACCCGGACGACGTGGCCGGCACCGCCGCCGCGGGGCGCGCGGCCCTCGTCGGCGCGCTGGCCAGCCCGGCCGCCGCGTCGGCGCACCGCATCCACGCCGTCGGGCACGCGCACATCGACTCCGCGTGGCTGTGGCCGACGCGCGAGACCGTGCGCAAGTGCGCCCGCACGTTCTCCAACGTGCTCTCCCTCATGGACGAGGACCCGGACGTGACGTTCGCCTGCTCCTCGGCGCAGCAGTACTCCTGGGTGCAGGAGTACTACCCGGAGCTGTTCGAGCGGATCCGCGAGCGCGTGCGCGAGGGCCGGTTCGTGCCCGTGGGCGGCATGTGGGTCGAGTCGGACACGAACATGCCGGGCGGCGAGGCGCTGGCCCGCCAGCTCGTGGCCGGCAAGCGGTACTTCATCGAGGAGCTGGGCGTGGAGCCCAAGGAGGTGTGGCTGCCGGACTCCTTCGGGTACTCGGCGGCGCTGCCGCAGCTGGCCCGGCTCGCCGGGAGCGACAACTTCCTCACGCAGAAGATCTCGTGGAACGACACCAACCGGATGCCGCACCACACGTTCTGGTGGGAGGGCATCGACGGCAGCCGCGTCTTCACGCACTTCCCGCCGGTGGACACGTACAACTCCGACCTGTCCGCGGAGGAGCTCGACCGTGCCGAGCGGCAGTACGCCGAGAAGGGCCGCGCCAACACGTCGCTCGTGCCCTTCGGCTACGGCGACGGCGGCGGCGGCCCCACCCGCGAGATGGTGGCCGCGGCCCGCCGCACCCACGACCTCGAGGGCTCGCCGCGCGTGGAGCTGTCCGACTCCCAGTCCTTCTTCGACGCCGCGCGCGCCGAGTACGCCGCCCCGGCCACGTGGACGGGGGAGATGTACCTCGAGTACCACCGCGGCACCTACACCTCGCAGGCGCGGACCAAGCAGGGCAACCGCCGCAGCGAGCACCTGCTGCGCGAGGCCGAGCTGTGGGCCTCGACGGCGGCCGTGCGGACCGGGGCCCAGTACCCGGCCGAGCGGCTCCAGCGCCTGTGGCGCACCGTGCTGCTGCAGCAGTTCCACGACATCCTGCCGGGGTCGTCCATCGCCTGGGTGCACCGCGAGGCGGAGCGGAACTACGCGGAGGTCGCGCGCGAGCTGGAGGAGATCGTCGACGCGTCGCTGCGCGCGCTCGTCGGGGAGGGCTCCACGCCCGTCGCCGTCAACGCCGGTCCGTTCGCGCGCACCGGCGTCGCGGGGCTCGGGGCCGCGGCCCTCGACGCGCCGCGGGGCGCGGCCACGGTCACCCCGGTGCCCGGCGTCGCGACCGACGCCGGCGGCTGGGTGCTGGAGAACGACCTGGTGCGCGTCGTCGTCGACGCGAACGGCCACGTCGTCTCCGCCGTCGACCGGGCGAGCGGGCGCGAGGCGATCCTGCCCGGCGCGCGCGCCAACCTGCTCCAGCTGCACCGCGACGTCCCCAACGAGTGGGAGGCGTGGGACATCGACGAGCACTACCGCCGCAGCACGACCGACCTCCTGGACGTCGCGAAGATCGAGGTCGTCACGACCGACGCCGGCCCCGCGCTGCGGGTGCTGCGCGAGGTCGGGTCGTCCCGCGTCGAGCAGGACCTCGCGCTCGCCGCCGACGGGCGCGGGCTGCGCATCACGACGCGCGTCGACTGGCACGAGCGGCAGAAGCTCCTCAAGCTCGCGTTCCCGCTCGACGTGCGCGCCGAGCGCGCGACGTCCGAGATCCAGTTCGGGCACGTGCACCGGCCCACGCAGGTCAACACCTCGTGGGACCACGCGCGGTTCGAGACCGTCGCGCACCGGTGGGTGCACGTGGGCGAGCCGGGCTTCGGCGTGGCCGTCGCCAACGACTCCACCTATGGGCACGACATCACCCGCACGCGGACCGACGACGCGACGGACGCGCAGGGCGCCCGGGGCACCACCGTGCGCCTGTCGCTGCTGCGCGCGCCGAAGTTCCCCGACCCCGACGCGGACCAGGGCGAGCACGAGCTGACCTGCGAGCTGGTCGTCGGGGCCGGCATCGACGACGCCATCCGCGCGGGCTACGCGCTCAACCTGCCCGAGCGTGTCGTGACCGGCGACCACGGGGTGGACCCGCTGGTGGTGGTCGACAACGACGCGGTCGTCGTGGAGGCCGTGAAGCTCGCGGAGGACCCTTCGACAGGCTCAGGGGGGTCCGGCAGCGGCGACGTCGTCGTGCGGCTCTACGAGAGCCGCGGGGGGCGGGCCCGCGCCCGGGTGTCGCTGGGCTTCGAGCACGGCGACGTCGAGGTCACGGACCTGCTGGAGCGCCCGCTCGGCAGGCCCGAGGCCGACGGCGGCGACGTGCTCCTCGAGCTGTCGCCGTTCCAGGTCGTCACGCTGCGCGTGCGCCGCTGACGACCCCCGCCGGTCGAGCCTGTCGAGACCGGGTCTCGACAGGCTCGACCGGCGTTCCACCACCGAGCGAAGGAGAGAACGATGAGGTTCACCAGAGCAGTCGGTACGGTCGCCGCGCTGGCGTGCGTGCTGGGGGCGGCGGGCACGGCGTCCGCGTCCGAGGGCGGGCACGGCGGGGACCACGGCGCGTCGCCGCGCACGCAGCAGGCGCGAGCCGTGGCCAGCTACGAGGCGATGCAGGAGCACCTGTACGCCGGCGACGGGTCGGGGCTCTACCGCGAGCGCTACCCGTCCGGCGCCGAGGACCGGCCGTACTCCTACGAGTGGCCGTTCTCCCAGGCGCACGTCGCGACGCTCGACCTCACGGGGATGCCCGGACGCGCGGGCCGGTCGTTCACCGACGACCTCGCGGACCGGGCGGCGGGGCAGGAGCGGTTCTGGAACGCGGACGGGGGCACCACCGGGCTGCCGGCGTACGACTCCTACGCGCGCGCCCCGTACGGCGACGGCGGCGACATCTTCTACGACGACAACGAGTGGGTCGCGCTGGCCAAGGTGCAGCAGCACCTCGCCACGGGCGACCAGGCGGCGCTCGAACGGGCCGAGGAGATCTTCGAGCTCGTCGTCTCGGGCTGGGACACCGACACGACGCACCCCGCGCCGGGCGGCGTCTTCTGGACGCAGGCGCCCTGGAGCACCGACCGCAACACCGTCTCCACCATGCCCGGTGCGCAGCTCGCCACGCGGCTGTACATGATCACCGGCGAGGACCGCTACCTCGACTGGGCCGAGCGGATGGTCTCCTGGACGGACGAGCACCTGCTCGCGCCGAACGGCCTGTACTGGGACAACGTCAAGCTCGACGGCTCGATCGACCGGACGCAGTGGTCGTACAACCAGGGCGTCCCGCTGGGCACGTACACGCTGCTGTACGAGGCGACGGGCCAGGAGCGGTACCTGGAGAAGGCCGAGGCGATCGCGGCGGCCTCGTACCGCTTCTACGTCACCGAGGGCCGGCTCGCCGGGCAGCCGATGTTCTTCAACTCCATCTGGTTCAAGAACCTCCTGCTCCTGGAGTCGGTGACGGGCGGGCACACCTACCGTGACGCGATGGCGGACTACGCGGACACGCAGTGGCGCGAAGCGCGGGACGTCGGGACCGGGCTGTTCAACGCGGGCGACGAGCACACCGAGCTGCTCGAGCAGGCGGCCATGGTGCAGATCTACGCCACCCTCGCGTGGCCGCGCGGCAAGGCGTCGATCCTGTACTGACTACGCTCGGGGGGTGGCACACCTTCTCGGGGCGGACGGCATCGCGCTGACCATCGGCACCCGCACCCTCCTGCACGACGTCTCGCTCGGGCTCGACGACGGCGACCGCGTCGGCGTCGTCGGCCCGAACGGGGCGGGCAAGTCCACCCTGCTGCGGCTGCTCGCCGGCACCCAGCCGCCCGACGCGGGCCGCGTGACCCGCGTGGGCGGCTCCCGGCTCGGGATGCTCGTGCAGCGCGACGTGGACGACGACGCCGCGACGATCCGCGACCTCGTGCACGGGGACGACGCCACCCACACGTGGGCGTCGGACGCGCGCATCCGCTCCGTGCACGCCGGCCTGCTGGCCGACCTCGACCTCGACCAGCCGGCGTCCACGCTCTCCGGCGGGCAGCGCCGCCGCGTCGCGCTCGCGGCGCTGCTCGTCGAGGACCCCGACGTCCTGCTGCTCGACGAGCCCACCAACCACCTCGACGTCGAGGGCGTCGCCTGGCTGGCCGAGCACCTCGCGGCCCGCTACGGGCGGCCGGGCGCCACCGGCGCGCTCGTCGTCGTGACGCACGACCGCTGGTTCCTCGACGCCGTCTGCTCGCGCACCTGGGAGGTGCGGGGCGACGGCACCGGCGCCGTCGACGGGTACGACGGCGGGTACGCCGCCTACATCCTGGCGCGCGCGGAGCGCGCCCGGCAGGCCGCGACCGCCGCGGAGAAGCGCAACAACCTGCTGCGCAAGGAGCTCGCGTGGCTCAAGCGCGGCGCCCCCGCGCGCACCTCGAAGCCCAAGTTCCGGCTCGACGCCGCGGCCGCGCTCATCGACGACGAGCCGCCGCCGCGCGACAGCCTCGAGCTCACGCAGATGGCCACCCGCCGCCTCGGCAAGGACGTGCTCGACCTCGAGGACGTCACCGTCACCGTGCCCGCCCCGCTGGTCGAGCCTGTCGAGACCACCCAGGTCTCGACAGGCTCGACCGGCGGAGGCGGGCGCCGCGTGCTGCTCGACGACGTCACCTGGCGCCTCGGCCCCGGCGACCGGTACGGCGTCGTCGGCGTCAACGGCTCCGGCAAGACCACCCTGCTGTCCCTGCTCGCCGGCCGCCGCGTGCCCGACTCCGGCCGCGTGCGGCGCGGCAAGACCGTGCACGTCGCCGAGCTGAGCCAGGACGTCGGCGAGCTGGACGACGTCGCGCACCTCACCGCCGTCCAGGTGGTCGACCAGGAGAAGCGCACCGTCGTCGTCGACGGCAAGGAGCTCACGGCGGGCCAGCTCACCGAGCGCCTCGGCTTCACGCGCGAGCGCGCCCACACGATCGTGCGCGACCTCTCCGGCGGCGAGCGGCGCCGGCTCCAGCTGCTGCGCCTGCTCGTCTCCGAGCCCAACGTGCTGCTGCTCGACGAGCCCACGAACGACCTCGACACCGACACGCTGGCCGCGGTCGAGGACCTGCTCGACGGCTGGCCCGGCACGCTGATCGTCGTCTCGCACGACCGGTACCTGCTGGAGCGGGTGTGCGACCGGCAGTGGGCGCTGCTCGGCGACGGCGCGCTGCGGGACCTGCCGGGCGGGGTGGAGCAGTACCTCGCCCTGCGCCGGTCCGCGCGGGCGTCGGACGGCGGCGCGTCGCGGGTCCAGTCCGGCGCCGCGCGCCCCGAAACGGCGCCCTCCGAGCCCGCCGGCGGGACGGCCGCGGCGGCGCCCGCGGCGTCGGCCTCGGAGGTGCGGGCCGCGAAGAAGGAGATCTCGCGGATCGAGCGCCGGCTCGCCCGTATCGCGGACGAGGAGAAGACTCTGCACGACCAGATCACCGCCGATCCGACCGACTACACCGCGGTGGCCGCCCTCGACGAGCGACTCCGGGAGCTCGGCGCCGAGAAGGAGGAGCTCGAGATGGCCTGGCTGGAGTCCGCGGAGGTGGCGGGATGAGCGACGGGACCCTGGACGACGTCGACCGGGCGCTCGTGCGGGCCCTGCGGGAGGACGGGCGTGCCACGCTGGCGGCGCTCGCCGGGGTGACCGGGCTGTCGCAGTCCGCCGTGCAGGCGCGGGTGCGCAAGCTCGAGGCGCGGCAGGTGATCACCGGGTACCGCGCCGTCGTCGACCCCGAGGCCGTGGGGCTGCCGATCGCGGCGTACGTCGAGATCACGCCGCTGGACCAGTCGCAGGCCGACGACGCCCCCGAGCGACTGCGCGACGTGCCCGGCATCGAGTCGTGCTGGTCGGTGGCCGGCAACGCGAACTACATGCTGCTGGTGCGCGTCGCGTCGCCGAGCGCGCTGGAGGACCTGCTCGGGGTGATCCGCCGCGAGGCGGGCGTGTCCACCCGGTCGACGATCGTGCTGCGGACGTACTTCGAGGGACGCCCTCTCGCCCGCTGACGATCTTCTTCCGGCGGATCTCTGGTTTCGCCGGAAGTTCTCCCCTACCTTCGGGGTATGACCGAGACAATCTCTCAGCGCACGGCCCCCAGCGTCGGTGGCTCGATCGAGGCCACCGCCGTCCTCGAGTCGCTGCGCGAGCACCTGCTCGTCGACGGCTTCGACCTCGTGCTCGACCTCGAGCGCTCGCACGGCTCGACCCTCGTCGACGCCCGCGACGGCCGCGAGTGGACCGACCTGTTCACGTTCTTCGCCTCCAACCCCCTGGGCATGAACCACCCCGCCCTGTTCCGCGACCCGGTGTTCCGTGAGGAGCTCACCCGCGCCGCGCTCAACAAGCCCTCCAACTCGGACGTCTACACCGTCGAGCTGGCGCGCTTCGTGAGCACCTTCGCGCGCGTGCTCGGCGACCCCGCCCTGCCGCACCTCTTCTTCGTCGACGGCGGCGCGCTCGCCGTCGAGAACGCGCTCAAGGTCGCGTTCGACTGGAAGTCCCGGCACAACGAGGCGCACGGCCACTCGCCCGATCTCGGCACGAAGGTGCTGCACCTGCAGCACGCGTTCCACGGCCGCTCCGGCTACACCATGTCGCTCACCAACACCGAGCCCGGCAAGGTCGCCCGGTTCCCCAAGTTCGACTGGCCGCGCATCAGCTCGCCCTACCCCGGGCACGACGCGGACGGCGCCGCGCGCGACGTCGAGGCGCTGGAGGCCCGGGCCCTCGCCGAGGCGCGCGCCGCGTTCGAGGCGCACCCGCACGACATCGCGTGCTTCGTCGCGGAACCGATCCAGGGGGAGGGCGGCGACCACCACCTGCGCGCCGAGTTCCTCCAGGCGATGCAGGCGCTGTGCCACTCCCGCGACGCGCTGTTCGTGCTCGACGAGGTGCAGACCGGCGTCGGCATGACCGGCACCGCCTGGGCCTACCAGCAGCTCGGCGTGCAGCCCGACGTCGTCGCGTTCGGCAAGAAGGCCCAGGTGTGCGGCGTCATGGCCGGCGGGCGCGTCGACGAGATCGACGACAACGTCTTCCGCGTCTCGTCGCGCATCAACTCCACCTGGGGCGGCAACCTCGCCGACATGGTGCGCTCTCGCCGCATCCTCGAGGTGATCGAGGCCGAGGGGCTGATCGATCGCGCCGCGCGCGTCGGCGCGGGGCTCCTCGCCCGGCTCGAGTCGCTGGCCGCCGCGCACCCCGGCGTCGTCACCGACCCTCGTGGGCGCGGGCTCATGTGCGCCGTGTCGCTCCCGTCGCGCGCCGCGCGCGACGCCGTCCTCGCCGGCCTGCACGACCAGGGGTACCTGATCCTCGGGTGCGGGGAGCGGTCCGTCCGGTTCCGGCCCGCGCTGACCGTCGACGAGTCCGTGCTCGACGCTGCTGTCGACGCGTTGGACCGCGTCGTTGGTTGAGCCTGTACCCGCTCGCTGGTTGAGCCTGTCGAAACCTGCTCTCGCTGGTTGAGCCTGTCGAAACCCGCGCTCGCTGGTTGAGCCTGTCGGAACCCGCGCTCGCTGGTTGAGCCTGTCGAAACCCGCTCACGGTGGCCGCCGGGCCCGGGAGTCGTGCGCACGGCAGCGTTCACGGGCGCCAGGGCGCCCTCCACTTCGGGTCTGACTACCGTGCGCACGACTCCCCAACCCGGCTCCTCTCGTCTCGCGGTGGTGGCAGGATCGCGTGGTGACTTCCCATCGCGTGGACGTGCTCGACGGTGATCCGGCGCTGGTCGTGACGGTGCTGCCGGGCGTGGGCTACACGGCGCATGGCCCGGTACTGGCGCGGCCGGCCGCGGCGCTGCGCGAGGCCGGCTGGTCGGTGCGGACGGTGGTGTGGGACGGCGAGTGCCGAGACTTCGACCTGGCGCGCCGGGTGTACGCCGACGTCGTTCGCGCTGGCGTCGCCGCCGCGCCGGACGCCGTCCACCTGGTGCTGGCGAAGTCGCTCGGCACGCTGGCGCTGCCGGTCGCCGTCGAGCTGGGGCTGCCCGGCGCGTGGCTGACGCCGCTGCTCGCCTCCGGCCGGGCGCCGGAGGTGCGTGCCGCCGCGGCCGCCCTGGGGGAGTCGGGCGTGCCGGCGCTGCTGGCGGGTGGCACCGCCGACCGGCTGTGGGATTCGGCACTGGCGGCGTCGTCCGGGGTGCGCGTCGTCGAGGCGGACGGCGCCGACCATGCCCTGGAGGTGCCGGGCGACGACGCCCGGACGCACGCGATCCTCGACGAGCTCACCGCAGCGGTCGTCGACCTGGCAGGGACGCTGCACGCCGCCGGCGACTGATCACCGCGGCACTTCGGGATCAGGTCGGCAGTTCGAACTGCCGACCTGATCCCGAACTGCCGCGCTGTGAAGAGGTCCGTCCGGGCTTCAGCTCGCCAGGCGGCGGGTGAGGACCAGCCGTGAGCGGGTCACCAGCCACGCCGCGCCCACGGCCAGCAGCGGCAGCACCACGACCATCGCGCCCAGCACCGCCCACGGCACCTCGACGGTCCACCGTGGGTCGGGCTCGGCGTACCGGAAACGCTCGAACATCACGAACGCCGCCCCCAGCACGATCCCGGAGAGCCCTCCCAGCACGCTGCCGATGACGGCGACGGTGCCCGCCTGCGCCGCGACGATCCGCTTGCGCGTGGTCGGGGCGGCGCCCACCGCGGCCAGGGTCGCAAGGTCTGGCCGCGACTCCGTCGCGGCCAGGGCCGCCACGATCCACGTTGCCGCCAGGGCGAGGAGTCCCGCGCTGCCTACGATGAGCAGCGCGCTGAGCCACTGGGGCGACCCGAAGTCCCGAGGCCCGGCTCCGACGGCCACGCAGACCGTGCACTGTTGCTCGTCGGCACCGGGGAACTCGGCGTTCAGCGCGGCCTGGAGGGTCTGGCGCTCGGCCTCCCCGAGCGGCGTACCGGGCATCGCGACGAACCCGCCGAGCGCGGGCGAGGTGCCCGTGGCCTCGGCGGCGGACGCGGGCACGACGGGGAAGTTGGCGTTGGACGGCCCGAGCGGGTCGCCCACGCCGGTCGCCGGGATGCGCACGTCACGGCGGCTCGTCTGCTCCTGCGCGTCGGTGTCCCACGTGACGACGTCGAGAGCGGCGGTGCCGTCGTCCTCCACCACCCCGGCCTGGACGACGGCGCGGCCCGCGGTGAGGGCGGCAGCCGCGGCATCCGGGGACGGCACACCGAGCAGCGGGACGAGGGTGCCGTCGTCGACGACCGGTCCGACGATCGCCGCCGGGCCCACGACGTGTGCCTCTTCACCCTGGGGCGTGAGCAAGACGCTCATCGACCCGGGGTCGTCGTGCGGTCCGCGCAGCACGGTCACGGGGTAGAGGCGGCCGACGTCGGGGAGGGTGTCCTGGACGATCGCCTCGACCCGGGCCCCCTGCGCCGGGGTGAACTGCATGTGGGTCTCGTGGTACGCCGGGGCGATCACCAGGGCGTCCGGGGCGGCGATCAGTGCCTGGGAACGATCGTTGTGCGCCGTCTGCGAGAACGAGTACACGAGCCCGCCGCTGGCACCGGCGACGGCGACGAGCACCGCCGCCAGGGCGGGCGCGGTGCGGCCGCGGTGGCGGGCGGCGTCGCGCAGGGCGAACCGCCAGGCCAGCGGGAGGTGCCGCGCGAGGCGGCCGAGGGCGGCGACGATGCCGCCGCACGCGAGCACCAGGCCGAGCTCGCCGACCACCACCCCGGCGGCGACGCCGAGGGCCTGACCGGCGAACCCCGCTGCGACGGCGCCCGCGAACCCGGCGACCCCCAGGGCGGTGCCGACGACGACCGGCCAGGCGCGGTGGGCCGTCTCTCCGCGCCGTCCGGCGAGCACGGCCACCACGTCCGCCCGCGACGCGCGCCGGGCCGGGATCCACGCGGCGCCCGTCGCCAGGAGGACGCCGACGGCGAAGATCGCGGCGACCGGCGGCCAGAGCACGGCGAGGACGGCGCCGGTCGCGAACGTGACGACCAGCGCGGCGGCGCCGATCCCCACGACGACGCCGACGGCGGACGCGCCGACGCCGATGACGACGCCGGTGCCGAGCACCACGGCGCGCAGCGATCGCCGCGTCCCGCCGGCCGCCGCGACGAGCGCCAGCGACCGCGCCGAGCGGCGCGCGCCCACGGCGAACGACGGCCCGATGAGCAGCACCACCTCCAGCAGCGCCACGGCGGCGACGGCGGCGAACGGCGCCCACTGCTGGGCACGGTCGGAGGCGCTCTCCGCCGGCATCCCGCCGTAGTAGGGCACCGCCTCGTCCGGCGGTGGGTCGAACAGGACGTCGCGGCTCACGACGACCGCGCCGGTGCGGTTGAGGCGCAGCACGTCGCCCCAGGTGACCGGTGCGTCGCCGGCGACGAACCACTCCACCCCGGGCGAGGTGGACCCGTCCGGGTCGACCTCCATCGGTGCCGTCAGCGGGCCGCCGCGCGGTGCCAGGACGTCTGTGTGCCGGCTCGCCCCGTCGGCGAGCAGGCCGGAGACGCGGACCGTCGCGTCGCCGTCGTCCTCGCCCGGGGCGGCGATGCCCGCGAGACGCACCTCGTCGCCCGTCGCGACTCCCAGCTCCGCGGCGAACGGCGCGGAGAGGGCGACCTCGCCGTCCCCGGGCAGCACGCCGTCCGTGAGCGGCCAGGTGGCGGCCATCGTCGCGTCGTCGAGCTCGGCCTGCGTGATGCCGCCGTCGAGCTGAAGGTCTCCGGCGAGCACGTCGGCGCCGCCGGTGAGCGTCGTGAGGAGCCGGTCGCCCGCCGGCAGCAGAGCGGTGAGCTGGGCCTCGATCCCGGCCAGGGCGACGGGCTCGAGATCGCCCTGCCCGGCGATGCTCGTCGCCCGCGGGTCCTGCGTGGTGCCTGGTCCGTTGTACGTCAGCCGCGCCTGGAGCTCGGGGCCCAGCTCCCGCTGCGCCACCGCCTCCGGGGTGTCCTGCGCCGACCACAACGCCGTCGTCGCGAACGACCCGATGGCGACGGGCAGGGCCACCATCACCGTGACCAGCGCCGTCCGGCCCGTGTTGCGGCACGCGTCGCGCCACCCGTAGCGCAGGGCGACGCGCCATCGTCCGCGGAACCGGGAGAGCGCGCCGCTCACGCGTTCACCGCGCGGCGGAGCAGCGAGTCGGGGCCGGCGAGGGAGCCGGTGGAGTCGACGACGACGCCGTCGCGCAGGAAGACGATGCGGTCCGCCCAGGCGGCGTGCCGCGCGTCGTGCGTGACGAGCAGGCCCGCGGCCCCGGCGTCGACGCGCTGGCGCAGGACACGCATGACGGCCTCGCCCGTGACGGAGTCGAGGGCGCCGGTGGGCTCGTCGGCGAGGACGAGACGTCGCGGGCCGACGAGGGCGCGGGCGATGGCGACGCGCTGACCCTGCCCGCCGGACATGTCGTCCGGGAAGCGGTCGGCGAGGTGATCGAGGTCGACCGCGGCGAGCGCGGCGGTGCCCTCGGCCCGTGCCCGGCGGGCGGACAGGCCGTCGAGCTCGAGGGGGAGCGTGACGTTCTCGAGCGCGGTGAGGGCGGGCACGAGGTTGAGGTCCTGGAACACGTAGCCCACGTGCTTGCGGCGCAGCCGGGCGCGCGCCCGCGCGTCCAGGGTGCCGACGTCGTCGCGGCCTACCGTGACCGTGCCCGACGTGGGGGTGTCGAGCCCGCCCGCGAGGTTGAGCAGCGTCGACTTCCCGGAGCCGGAGGGCCCCATGACGGCGACGAGCTCACCCATGCGGACCTCCAGGTCCACGCCGCGCAGGGCGTGCACCTCCGTGGCGCCGTGCCCGTGGACGCGGGTCACCTCGGTCATCCGCAGCATCGCCGGGGCCTTCATCGCGCGCCGCCGGTCGCCGTGGTCGCCGTGGTCGTCGTGGTCGTCGTGGTCGTCGTGGTTGCCGGGGCCGAGGCGGGCCGGTCGGCCGGGCGCGCCGGGCGGTCGACCGCCGCCCGCGCGACCGTCGACTCGACGTGGTCGAGCCAGCGCACCTCGGCCTCGGCGGCGAAGATCAGGGAGTCGAGCACGAGGGACCACGCGAGGCCGTCCGGGTCGGCGGACGCGTCGCGCTTGAGCAGCGTGTAGTCGCGCAGGGCGCGCAGCGACTCCGTGCGCTGCTGCTGGATGACCGCGGCGACGTCGACGTCGTGCCCCTCGGGCCGCACGGTGACGGCGAGGGCGAGCTTGATCGCCAGCTCGTCGCGGGCGGGGGCCTTGCGCTCCACGGGGCGCAGCCACCACGCGTCGGCCTCGTCGCGGCCGGCGTCGGTGAGGCGGAACCGCTCCGGGGCGTCGCCGTCGCCGGGCACGGGCTCGACGAGGCCGTCGCGCTGCAGTCGCTGCAGCGTGGTGTAGGCCTGGCCGATGTTGAGCGGCCACGTGCCGCCCGTCCGGGTCTCGAACTCCTGCCGCAGCTGATAGCCGTGCATCGGGCGCTCGGACAGCAGCGCGAGGAATCCCTGTTTGACGGACACCCTGACCTCCATGGTTACCGGGTAAGCAAAGTCGCGTGGCGTGATACTTGCCGAGTAACTACCGGCGCGTCAAGCGGGACGTTCAAACCTTTCCCGTCGGACGGTTCACCGCGGCACTTGGGGATCAGGTCGGCAGTTCGAACTGCCGACCTGATCCCGAACTGCCGCGCTGACCACGCGAGCGTCCCGGTGGCAGCGGGAGCCGCGGGTCGACCCGGCTCGCCCGGCGGACGTCGGCCGGGAAACGTTCGAGCAGGCGGCGGGAGACGTCGTCGGGCGACCGTGCGTGCCGGGCGACGAAGCGCAGCGGCCGGACGCCGAGGTGCTCGGTGAGGGCGTCCTCGCGCACCTTCTCCTCGAACAGCGCCCGCTCGGCGTCGTACCCCGGCCCGAACGCGCCGTCGCGGTACTTGACCCGCCCGTCGAACTCGGCGAGCACCCGGTGCTCCGGCCAGGCGAGGTCGACGAAGAAGCGTCCGGCGGGAGTGTCGACCTGGAACTGCGTCCGGGGCCGGGGGAGGCCCAGTCGCAGCGCCATGTAGCGCAGCCAGG
The DNA here is from genome assembly GCF_050315395.1 of Promicromonospora sp. Marseille-Q5078. Taxonomy (NCBI): domain Bacteria; kingdom Bacillati; phylum Actinomycetota; class Actinomycetes; order Micrococcales; family Promicromonosporaceae; genus Promicromonospora; species Promicromonospora sp. Marseille-Q5078. The sequence continues at coordinate 3,632,571 of NZ_JBNPQG010000001.1, read as the reverse complement.
TCTCCCACGGCGGTTCGGCGCGTCCGTCGGCGAGGCCGAGCACGAGCCGCGCCCTGGTGGTGCCGTTGCGACGCCGGCGCTCGCGGAGCGCACCGTCGGTCTCCTCGCGGTCGAGACCGTGCCCGAGAGCCCAGTCGGCCACGACGAGACCGCCCAGCGGGTGCAGGGTGGTGAGGCAGTCGGCGACCGTCCGTGCGAGGTCGGTGACCGGCAGCCCGCCGAGCTCCACCCAGCGTTCGGGCAGTCCACGGTGCCGCACGACGTCCCGGGCCGACCGCGAGCTGGCGCCGGAGCGCTGGAGGACGTGCGTCGTCGTCGGCGTCTCCCACAGCGGGGCGCCCCAGACGAGCGCCGCGCTCTCGTGGCTGAACACGTGGTCGGCGCTCAGCTGCCGGTGCACGGCGGCGACGTGGTCGCGCGCGCGTGCGTGGGGGCGGCGCTGCGGTCGTCGCAGGCGAGGTAGGCGCCGCGTCGCAGCCGCAGGAGCTCCCCGGTCGCGACCGCCCGGCGCAGCTCCGCGCGGTCCTGGTCCCGCGCGATCCGCAGGCGTCCGTCGTCGGTCATGGCTCGCCAGTGTGCCCGGGCGGCGCGACCGACGGGCTCGGTCGACCCGGTGCTGTGGACGCTCATCGCTTGGGGGCAGGTTCAGCGCGGCAGTTCGGGATCGGTGCGGCAGTTCAAACTGCCGCACCGATCCCGAACTGCCGACGCGACGAGGGTGTCGAGAGACGTCCCGGGCGACACGCAGGTGATCGTTACCCATCCTTAACAGTGATTTTCACCACGACGGTCCATGATGGCGATATGTTCCACGGCAACGTCGTCGTGCGCCGCTGCGAGCGGGTGACGACGTCGTGCACGACGACGTGAAAGACGGCATGGCAACGGCGCCTAGAGCGACCACGACGTGGGGAGAAGCCGGTGACGATGGGGCGAAGGGCCGCTGTGGCGGCCGCGGCGACAGCGGTGACGCTGGTGCTGGCGAGCTGTTCCGGTGGGGGCGGGAACGAGGGTGACGAGGGCGGCGGCGGAGGCGGCGGGAGCGACCCGGACGCGACGCTGCAGCTCTCGCTCTCGCAGGACGTCGAGACGCTGCTGCCGATGGACTCGAACGTCTCGGACAACATCTCCGTCCTCGACGTCGTCTACGACGGGCTGGTGCGGTACGACCCGAAGACCACGGAGCCGTACAACTACGTGGCCGAGAGCATCGAGTCCGACGACAACACGGTCTGGACCATCAAGATCAAGCCGGACCTGACGTTCCAGAACGGGGAGCCGGTCGACGCGGACGCGTTCGCCCGGGCCTGGAACTACGCCGCGTACGGCCCGAACGCGATGGGGAACAACTACTTCTTCGAGCGCATCGCCGGCTACGACGAGATGCAGGGCGAGACCGACGACGACGGGAACGTCACCAAGGAGCCCGCGGCCGACACGCTGTCCGGCCTCAAGGTCGTGGACGCCCAGACGCTCGAGGTCACCCTCACCGGCCCGTTCGCCGGCTTCTCGACGATGCTCGGCTACACCGGGTTCTACCCGATCGCGCAGGAGTGCCTCGACGACATCGACGCGTGCGCGGTGCAGCCGATCGGCAACGGCCCGTTCGAGGTCGAGAAGTGGGACCAGGGCGTGAACCTCACGGCCAAGCGCTGGGAGGACTACACGCTGGACGAGACGCCGGAGTACGGCGCGATCGAGTGGACCGAGTACACGGGCGAGGACAACTGGCCCGACTTCCAGGCCGGCAACCTCGACTTCGCCGTCCCGCCGCCCGCCGAGCAGGCGGCCGCGGCCAACGACCCCGACCTGCAGGAGCGGTACGTCGAGGGCCCGGGCGCCGCGCTCACCTACCTCGCGTTCCCGCTGTACGAGGACGGCCCGTGGAAGGACGTCGAGTTCCGCAAGGCGATCTCGATGGCCGTCGACCGGCAGGGCATCATCGACGCGCTGCTGCCCGGTCAGCGGGTGCCGGCCGACAGCTGGGTGGTGGCCGACGTCGTGCCCGGCGGCACCGGCGGCACGTGCGAGTACTGCGAGTTCGACCCGGACGCGGCCAAGGCGGCGCTGGAGAAGGCCGGCGGCTGGCCCGAGGGCGAGAAGCTCACGATCCACCTCGGCCAGGACGCGACCGAGCAGGAGCTGTTCAAGGCGGTCGGCGACTCCATCCAGGAGACGCTCGGCATCCCGTACGAGCTCGACGCGACGCCGGACTACTTCGCCCGCCGCGCGGCGCGCGACTTCTCCGGCCCGTTCCGCGCCAACTGGTTCCCGGACTACCCGCTGAACGAGAACTACCTGGCCCCCGTGTACGCCAGCGGCGACGCGAAGAACGGCAACACGGAGTTCGGGTACTACAGCGCGGACTTCGAGGCGGCGGTCAAGGCCGGCGACGAGGCCGCGACCCTCGACGACGCGATCACCCAGTACCAGGAGGCCGAGAAGATCCTCGCGGCCGACTTCCCGACCGTGCCCCTGTTCGTGGCGCAGAACACGGACTACTACAGCGAGAACGTGTCGAACGTCGTCCTCGACCCGTTCAGCGGAGAGCCCAAGCTGCGCCTCCTCGAGGTGACGAACGGCTAGCAGTTCAGATCGACTCCTCCCGGTGGTCGCCGGCCCAGGTCACAGGCCACCGGGAGGGAACAAGAGCGTGGCGGGGGTCATGGTGTCGCGAGGCTGGTCGGGCCTGGCGGATGGCGCGCCTCGCGACACCATGACCCCCGCCACGCGAACCCCGGCACGGAAAGAAAGTGAATGGGCCGCTACATCCTTCGCCGCACCCTCCTGGGCGTGGCCACCCTGCTGCTCGTGATGTTCGTGCTGCACCTGCTCACGACGTTCGCGATCCAGCTCAACGGCAACCCCGCCCTCGCGTTCTTCGGCGACAAGGTGCCCACGAAGTCGCAGCTCGCCGCGGTCGAGGTGCGGTACGGCCTCGACGACCCCTGCTACGACCAGCCGGGCAACCCGTGCCTGGGCCCGTTCGTGGAGCGGCTGGGCCAGTACGCGCAGGGTGACTTCGGCACCAACCTGCGCGGGCGCGAGGTGACGGACATCGTCGCGACCGCGGCGCCGAACACCCTCAAGCTGTTCCTCGTCGTGACGATCGTGTGGTTCGTGCTCGGCATGGGCCTGGGCACGATGGCGGCGCGGTGGCGCGGCCGGTCCGGGGACCACGGCATCCGGCTGACGTCGGTGCTCATCGACGCGTTCCCGATCTTCGTGCTCCTCCTGGTGTACCGGTACGTGTTCGCGGTGCCGCTGAACGGCTGGGCCTCGGACGTGTTCGGCGACGACAGCCTGCCGGCGCTGTGGTTCCGGCCGTCGTTCGACGACGACCATCCGTGGGCGACGCTGCTGGTGCCCGGCATCCTGCTGGGCCTGGCGGGGTCGGCCGCCTTCATCCGCCTGGTGCGCGCGAGCCAGCTCGAGTCGTACACCGGCGACCACGTCCGCACGGCGCGCTCGCGGGGGCTGAACGAGAGGCACGTCGTGCTGCACCACGTGGTGCGCAACTCGGCGGTGCCGGTCGTCACGGCGGTCGGCCTGACCTTCACCGAGGCGCTCGCGGGCGCCGTCATCACCGAGGGGATGATGAACATCTACGGCATGGGCGGCGTGCTGTGGGAGGCCGTCCGGGCCTCCGACGTCGCCCTCGTGCTCGGCGTCGTCACGATCCTGGCGGCGGTGACCGTGTTCGTGATGCTGGTGGTCGACATCGCCTACGCCGCCCTGGACCCGAGGATCCGTTATGCCTGAGCCCACCGCTGCCACCGCCACCCCGGACGCCCCGGGCGTGGGCGCGTCGGCGTCGCTCGGCGGCGACGCCTGGCGCCGGCTGCGACGCCGGCCGGACGTCATCGCGTCCGCGTTCATCGTCGCCTTCTTCGCCGTGATGGCGGTGTTCCCGACGCTGTTCACCAGCACGGACCCGCAGCGCTGCATCATCGGGGACTCGAAGATCCGCCCGCAGGGCCTGGGCGGCACCCACCCGATCGGCACGGACGTGCACGGGTGCGACATGCTGGCGCAGCTCGTGCACGGGTCCCGCCCGTCGCTGATGCTCGCGTTCGTCGTGGTGGGCGCGTCGCTGCTCATCGGCGTCGTGCTCGGCCTGCTCGCGGGGTACTACCTGGGCTGGGTGGACACGGTCGTGTCCCGCACGATCGAGGTGTTCCTCGTCATCCCGCTGCTGCTCGCTGCGCTGCTGCTGCTGTCGCTGTTCCGCAACGTGAGCGTGGGCAGCGGTGCGTTCGACGTCATCCTCCTGCCCGCGCTGGTGCTCACCATGTTCGGCTGGATGGGGTACGCCAGATACGTGCGGGCGAGCGTGCTGGAGGCGAAGAACCTCGACTACGTGACCGCCGCCCGCGCGCTCGGCGCGTCCGACCTGCGGGTGATGGTGCGGCACGTGCTGCCCAACGCGATCGGGCCGGTGACGGCGCTCGTGCCGACGGCCATCGCGGGCGTGATCAGCGCGGAGGCGGTGCTGGCGTTCCTCGGCATCGGGGTCCGGCCGCCCGCGATCAGCTGGGGGATCATGATCACGAACGGCGCGGACTGGGTGACCGGGGGGTACGCGTACCTGCTGCTGTACCCGCTGGGATGCCTGATCCTCACGGTCCTGGCGCTGGTCGTCCTCGGTGACGCCCTGCGCGACGCCCTCGACCCGAGGCTCCGGTGACGGACATGACGGAGATCGGCAAAGAGATCGGCACGGAGATCGGCATGGAGACGATGACCCAGACCCCGGCCACGGCGCGGCCGGCCGGCGCCACCCTGCTCGAGGTGGAGGACCTGGCGGTCGAGTTCCGGTCCGACGACGGCGCGGTGCGCGCCGTCGACGGGCTCAGCTACCGGGTGGAGGCGGGGCGCACGCTGGCCCTGGTGGGCGAGTCGGGGTGCGGCAAGTCCGTGAGCTCGCTCGCCGTGATGGGGCTGCTGCCCCCGACGGCGCGCGTCGTGCGGGGGACCGCGCGGTACCGCGGCACGGACCTGCTCGCACTGTCGCCCACGAAGCACCGGGCGTACTGCGGCACGAGCGTCGCGATGGTGTTCCAGGACGCGCTGGCGGCCCTCAACCCGGTGCACACGGTGGGCTACCAGCTCGCCGAGTCGCTGCGGACGCGGACGGGCGTGTCCCGGCGCGAGGCGCGGGCGCGGGCGGTCGAGCTGCTCGAGCTGGTGAAGGTGCCGAACGCGCGGCAGCGGGTCGACGAGTACCCGCACCAGTTCTCCGGCGGCATGCGGCAGCGCGTGATGATCGCGTCCGCGCTCGCCCTCGACCCGGACGTGCTCATCGCGGACGAGCCGACGACGGCGCTGGACGTCACGGTGCAGGCGCAGGTGCTGCGCCTGCTCGCGGAGATCCAGGCGGAGCGGCAGATGGGGCTCGTGCTCATCACCCACGACCTGGGCGTGGTCGCGGGCGTCGCCGACGACGTCACCGTGATGTACGCCGGGAGGGCCGTGGAGCACGCGCCCGTGCGCGACCTGTACGCCGCCCCGGCGCACCCGTACACGCGGGCCCTGCTGCGGTCGGTGCCGCGGCTCGACGCCCCCGAGGACCGCACCGTCGGGGGACGGCTGCCCGTGGTGCCGGGCCGCCCGCCCGCGCCCGGCCGCGTGCCCGCGGGCTGTGCCTTCCACCCGCGGTGCGACATGGCCCGCGACGTCTGCCGCACCGACGTGCCGCCGCTCGACGACGTCGCCCCCGGGCGGTCGTCGGCCTGCCACTTCGCCGCCGAGCTCCTGGGAGGCGTCCGTGCCTGAGACCACCGCACCGGGCCCCGTGCCCGACGCCGCGGCGACCGACGCCTCCGACGTCGTCCTCGAGCTGCGCGACCTCGCCAAGTCCTACCCCGTGCGCAGCGGCATCGTGCTCAAGCGCACCGTGGGGCAGGTGCAGGCCGTCGACGGGGTCTCGCTCACCCTGCGACGCGGGCGCACGCTCGGCCTGGTGGGGGAGTCCGGGTCGGGCAAGTCCACGCTGGCCCGCGTGCTCGTGGGGATCGAGAAGCCGACCCGCGGCCAGGTGCTGGTCGACGGCGAGGACGTGTCGACGATGTCGCGCGCCGCCCGCCGCGAGCTGCGCCGGTCCGTGCAGATGGTCTTCCAGGACCCGTACACGTCGCTCAACCCGCGGATGCCCGTGGGCGAGATCGTGGCCGAGCCGTTCCGCATCCACCCCGATGCCGTCCCGCGGGCCGGCCGCCGCGCCGCCGTGGCGGAGCTGCTCGAGCTGGTGGGCCTCGACCCCGACCACGCGCACCGCTACCCGCACCAGTTCTCCGGCGGCCAGCGCCAGCGCATCGGCATCGCCCGGGCGCTCGCGGTCAAGCCGCGCGTGCTGGTGTGCGACGAGCCGGTCTCGGCCCTCGACGTGTCCGTGCAGGGGCAGGTCATCAACCTGCTCGAGGACCTGCAGGACGAGCTCGGGCTGTCGTACCTGTTCATCGCGCACGACCTGGCCGTCGTGCAGCACATCGCCGACGAGGTCGCGGTCATGTACCTCGGCCGCGTCGTCGAGGAGGGCGACGGGCCCGCCGTGTACGACGACGCGCACCACCCCTACACCCGGGCCCTGCTGTCCGCGGTGCCCGTGCCGGACCCGACCGCCCGGGCCGCCGACGACGCCTTGCTGCTGGAGGGCGACCCGCCCTCTCCGGCCGACCCGCCGTCCGGCTGCCGGTTCCACACGCGCTGCTGGCTCGCCCGGCAGCTCGCCGCGGGGCAGGGCGCCGGCGACGGTCCGGAGGCCGTGCCCGAGCGGTGCCGCACGGAGGACCCGGTGCTCGTGCCGCTCGGGCGGCGGGACGACGACGCGCTCGTGCCGCACGCCGCCGCGTGCCACTTCGCCCGGGAGGCCGCGACGCTCGGCGGTCGGCCGACGGCGAGCGCCGACCCCGTCGTCGAACCCGTTCCCGATCCCGAGGCGACCCTCGACCCCGAGACCGCCCGCGCCGTCGTGCACCGTGCGACCGGCCCCGAGACCGACCCCGTGCCCGAGACCGTCCCCGACAGCAGGGAGCGCTGACCGTGCCCGACAGCCGACCGACCGTCGTCCTCGTCCAGAACTCCCCGCACAGCGGGCCGGGCAGGCTGCCCGGCTGGCTGGAGGAGGACGGCGCGGCCGCCGTCGTCGTCCAGGGTGCGGACCTGGCCGAGCAGGTCCCCGCGCTCGCCGGCGACGGCTCCGGCGCCGCCCCTGTGCACGGCCTCGTCCTGCTGGGCGGCGGCCTGCTGCCGGACGAGGACGATCGCGCCCCCTGGCTGCCGCACGAGCGCGCACTCGTGGCCGAGGCGCTGGACGCGGGCGTGCCTGTGCTGGGCATCTGCCTCGGCGGCCAGGTGCTGGCGCACGTCACCGGGGGCGCCGTGACCGCGCGCTCGGGGGAGACGGAGAAGGGGCTGTGCCCCGTGCGCCTCCTCGCGGGCGCGGCCGACGACGCGCTGCTCGGGCCGGTCGGCCCGCTGGCGGACGGCGGCGAGGTGCGGATGGTCGAGAGCCACGTCGACTCGATCACCGGGCTGCCGCCGCAGGCGGTGCACCTGGCGACCAGCGACGCGTGCGGCGTCCAGGCGTTCCGCGTCGGCGACGTCGCCTGGGGACTGCAGTTCCACCCCGAGGCCGCGCCCGAGCGGATCGGCCGGTGGGACGCCGACGAGCTCGCGGCGCTCGGCTACGACCGGGACGAGCTGCTGGCGGCCGCCCTCGAGCGGGCGCCCGAGAACGAGCGGCAGGCCCGCGCGCTCGCGGGCGCCTTCGCAGCCGTCGTCCGCGACCGCTGTGGGTACGAGAACGGTCAGAATTCCTCGCCGGATTCCGACCGTTCTCGTACCCACAACGTGTCGGGGGTGCGCTGATGCCGGCCACGGGCACGCACTCGGACGGCGTCCCCGTCGTCGCGTACCAGGTGCGCCGGGCAGGGGGCGAGGTGCTCGCGGAGCGGGACGCGGACGCGTCCTTCTACGCCGCCTCCACCGTGAAGCTGGCCGTGCTCGTCGCGGCCGCCCGCGCGCTGGACGCTGGAACCCTGACGCTCGAGCAGGAGGTGGCCAGTACCGACACGTTCTCCTCGCAGGTGCCCGGCGCCCCGGACTACCGCATCGAGCCGGACGACCTCGACCCCGGCATGCCCGCCCCCGGCACCCTCATGCCCGTGGGGCTGGTGGTCGAGCGGATGGTGGTGGTGTCGTCCAACGAGGCCACCAACATGGTGATCGATCTCGTGGGCCTCGACGCCGCGAACCGCGCGCTGGCCGACGCGGGCGCCGGCTCGAGCGTCGTCGGGCGCAAGTACAGCGACCTGGCCGCCGAGGCCCGCGGCGCCTCGCACCGCGTCACGCCCGCCGACCTCGCGGCGCTGATGTCCGCCGTCGTGGCCGGGCGCCTCGCCGGCCCCGAGCGCACCGCCTGGATGCTCGACCTGCTCGCCCGCCAGACCGACCGGCAGCTCACTGCCGCCGTGCCCGAGGGCGTGCCGTTCGGGTCCAAGTCGGGCTGGGTGGACGGCATCCGGCACGACGTCGCGTTCGTGGGCGGGCCCGGCCCCGACGCGCTGGTCGTCGCCGTGTGCACCCGGGGTTACGACGAGCCGGAGGCGGAGGAGACGCTGCAGGCCCTGGGCGCGCTCGCGCTCACCCTGGCAGACCCGTGCTGAGCGGACCCGTGCTGAGCGGACCCGTGCTGAGCGAGCGGGGGCTCAGGCGCGCTGCCGGGCGGACGCCAGCCACATCGCCACGGCCATGACGGCGAGGACCCCGGCGACGACGACCAGCGGCGCCGTCCACCCGCCGGTCGCCTCGTGCACCGCGCCGGCGACCGTCGGCGCGAGCGCCGCGCACCCGTAGCCCGCCGTCTGCACGACGGCCGACGCGCGTCGTGCGACCGCGATGCCCGGGCTGCGCTGCGCCACCAGCGTGAAGATCGCCGTGAAGTTGCCGCCCTGCGCGGCGCCCGCGAGGCCCACCCAGAGCAGCCAGAGGTCGGGCGCGAGCAGCAGGCCGAGCGGCAGTGACAGCCACATCGCCGACAGGAGCACGGCCACCGCGCGCGACGACAGGCCGCGCGCGAGGCCCGCCGGGACGATGAACGACCCCAGCACCGCGCACAGCTGGAAGGGCGCCGCCGCGCTCCCGGCCCCGGCGGCGCTCATGCCGAGCCGGTCGTGCAGGATCTCCGGCAGCCACGCGGTCACCGCGTAGTACCCGCTCGCCTGCCCGGCGAACGCGACCGACAGCAGGACGACGAGCCGCCGCACCGACCGCCGCGCCGCCGGGTCGAGGGCGGCCAGCTCCGCGCGGGCCGACGGCGGTCGCACCCGCGCCGCGGACGGCGCGCCGTCCGTCCGGCCGCGGGCCGCGAGATGCCGGCCCGCCGGCACCCACGCCACCAGCGCCGCCACGGCCAGCACGCCCCACCCGGCCAGGGCCCACTGCCAGCCGAACGCCGTCGCGAGCGGCACGGTGAGCATGGTGGTGAACGTCGAGCCGAGGTTCATCATGGCGCTGTACGCGCCCGTCACCGCGGCGGCCCGGCGCCGGAAGTCGCGCGTGATGACCACCGGCACGGCCACGTTGCCGATCGCGATCGCGATCCCCACCACCGCGGTCCCGGCGAGCGCGGCCGGCACGGAGCCGGCCGAGCGCAGCATCGTGCCGGCGAGGATGCCGGCCAGCGAGGCGCCGAGCGCCAGCTCCGGCCCAGTGCGCGCCACCAGCACCGACGCCAGCGGGGTGCACAGGGCGAAGCACAGCACCGGGACGGAGGTGAGCAGCCCCACGCCCGTGGGCGTCAGGCCGAGGCCGGCGGCGACCTCGTCCACCACGGGAGGCAGCGAGGTGATCGGGGCGCGCAGGTTGAGCGCCACCAGGAGCAGCGCCGCGAGCAGGAGACCCGTGCGGGCCCCGTCGTCGCGCGCGCCGGAACGGGAGGGGTAGGACGTCACAACAAGATCACTCGGTCGTCTCGGTGGGGCGGTCGGTCACTCGTCGAACTGGGCGACGACGGTGCGCAGCAGCGCGGCGAGCTGGGGCCGCACGGCGGCGGGCAGCGCGTCGAGCACGCGGGCCTCGACGTCGAGCAGGTCGCTCATGGCGGCGTCGACCCGCTGCCGGCCGGCGGCGGTGAGCTGCACCAGCACGCCGCGGCGGTCCGCCGGGGCGCGGTGGCGCTCCACCAGGCCGCGCTCCTCGAGCCGGTCGATGCGGTTGGTCATGGTGCCGCTGGTGACGAGGGTCTGCGCCACCAGCACGCCGGGGGACAGGCGGTACGGCTCGCCGGCCCGGCGCAGCGCGGACAGCACGTCGAACTCCCACGTCTCCAGGTCGTGCCGCGCGAACGCGCCGCGCCGCGCACGGTCCAGGTGCCGCGCGAGGCGGCTCACGCGGGAGAAGACCGTCAGCGGCTCCACGTCCAGGTCCGGGCGCTCGCGCCGCCACGCGTCGACGATCCGGTCGACCTCGTCGGCCCGTGCCTCCACATCCATGGGGGCGAGACTACGCCCGGTCTCTCGACGTCAAGAATCTTGACGTGCCCCGTGGCCGCCGAGGTAGTTCGATCCTCGCCGAGGTAGTGGACTGGACCACTACCTCGGCGAGAACTGAACTACCTCGGCGAGATCTGAACTACCTCGGCGGGATCTGGACTGCCCCGGCTTCAGGCGTGGCCGGCCTCGCCCTCGACGGTCTCGAGGACGACCTGCTCGACGGTCGCGCGACGGGCGCCCCGCAGCGTGACGAACGCCACCAGGGCGACGACGAGGACAAGCACCGCGGCGACGAGGAACGCCGCGTGCATGCCGGAGACGTACGCGTCGCCGGCGGTCTGCGCCGCCGCCGCGTCCAGGCGGCCGGGCACGGTGCCCTGGGCCAGGCCCTGCAGCTCGGCCTCGTCGAGGCCGAGCGTCTCCGTCCGGGAGTGCACGCCCGCCGCGACGACGGCGGACATGACCGCGGTGCCGAGCGCCCCGCCGATCTGGATGCAGGTGGACTGGAAGCCGCCCGCCACCCCGGCCAGGTGCACCGGCGCCGAGCCGACGATCGCCTCCGCGCCCGCGGTGATGGTCATGCCGGTGCCCATGGCGAGGACGACGAACGCGACGGCCATGACCCCGTACGCGGAGGTGGCGGACGCGTTCAGGAGCACCAGCAGGCCGACCGCGGTGAGGGCGAGGCTCAGGGTGCCCGCGACGCGCGTGCCGATCCGCGCGACGAGCGCCGCGCCGACCGGGGCGGCGACGATCGAGACCGCCGACATCGGCAGGAGCATGAGCCCGGCCTCGAGACCGGTGGCGCCCCGCAGGTTGATGAAGAACATCGGCAGGACGAAGGTCGAGCCCATCAGGACGAAGAAGTTGGCGGCGATCATGAGGCCGCCGGTGCCGACCGTGGTGCCGCGGAACAGCGACGGCGGCAGCAGCGCGTCGCCGGTGCGCGCCTCGGTGCGGGCCTCGAGGGCGACGAACCCGACCACCACGACCAGGCCCAGCGCGAGCAGCCCCAGGGTGCGGGCGTCGCCCCAGCCCCACGTCTCGGACTGGACGATGGCGAACACGGTCGCCACGAGGCCGATCCCCAGCACGACGACGCCGCGCACGTCGAACCGGCCGGCCGCCGGGAAGCTCGTCCGCGGCAGCAGGCACAGCCCGTACACCAGGCCGACGACCGCGACGGGCGCGTTGACGAAGAACACGGACTGCCAGCCGAACGTCGCCTCGAGCGCGCCGGCGAGGGTCGGGCCGACGGCGATGGCGATGGAGGACACGCCGCCCCAGATGCCCACGGCCATGCCGAACCGCTCGCGGGGGAACGTGGCGCGGAGCATGGCGAGGGTCTGCGGCATGAGGATGCCTGCCGCGACGCCCTGGACCACGCGGAAGCCGATGAGGCCGACCGCGGAGGTCGACAGCCCGATCGCCACCGAGGCGAGCGTGAACAGCACGAGCCCGGCGAGGTAGAGGGAGCGGTGCCCGTACCGGTCACCGAGCTTGCCGGCCAGGATCAGCGTGACGGCGAGGCCGAGCAGGTAGCTGTGCGTGACCCACTGCAGCTGCGCGAACGTCGTGCCGACGTCGGCGGCGATCGACGGGTTGACGATCGACACGACGGTGGCGTCGAGGCCCACGAGGAACAGGCCGAAGGCGACGCCGACCAGCGTGAGCCAGGGGCGCCCGCGCAGCGGGGCGGGGAGGGCGGCGGGGCGGCGGACGGGCGCGCAGAGGTCGTGGCGGTGCTCACGGGGCTCCTCGGGAGTCGGGGGAGGGGGCGAGCGGGGGCGCGGTGCCGGCGTCGGCCCGTGCGGGCAGCGCCCGGTGCCCAGATCGCTAGTGATTATGAAACTATAACTAACACTGGGACCTAGGATCGGACCATGCCCGACGAGACGATCGTCACGCCCGGCCGCGGACTGCCCGACGGCCTGACCGAGCTCGCCGACGTCGTCGTCGAGCTCGCCCGTCACCTCGACGTCCGGTCGCCCGAGCTGCGCGGGATCGTGCCGCTCACGGGCACCGAGGTGGCCGTGATCCGGCAGGTCCACCGCAGCCCGCGCACGACGCCGTCCCGCATCGCCGGGGCGACCGGGCTCGCGCGCAGCAACGTCAGTGCCGCGCTGCGCACCCTCGAGGCGCGGGGGCTCGTGCTGCGCGAGCACCCGGCGGGCGACGGGCGCGCGGTGGAGATCGTCGCCACCGAGCTGGCGGACGACCACGTCGCGCGCATCTACGAGTTCTGGACCCGGCGGCTCGAGCTGGCGCCGCCCGACGTCCGCGCCGCCGCGCTCGACGCCCTGCCCGCGCTCGGCGCGCTGGCGGCCGCCCTCGGCGGGGCCACGGCGTCGTCCACGGGGGGCGAGGCCGGCTCCCCGAGGTAGCGCGAACTACCTCGCCGGAGTTCGAACTACCTCGCCGGAGTCCGAACTACCTCGCGGGGACCTGGACTACCTCGCGGGGACCTGGACTACCTCGCGGGGACCTGGACTACCTCGCGGGGACCTGGACTACCTCGCGGGGACCTGGACTACCTCGCGGGAGGTCGGGCTCCGTCGGGGGCGGGCTCGAGCCGCACGACGACTGCCTTGGAGACCGGCGTCCGGCTGGTCTCCGCGGTGGCGCCGAGCGGCACGAGGACGTTCGCCTCCGGGAAGTAGGCGGCCGCGCAGCCACGCGCCGTCGGGTACGCGACGACCCGCTGGCCCCGCAGCACGCGGTCGACGCCGTCGTGGTACTCGCCGTGCACGTCGACGGTCGTGCCGTCGGCGAGGCCCAGCTCCGCGAGGTCCTCGGGGTTGACGAGCACCACGGCGCGCCCGCCCTTGATGCCGCGGTAGCGGTCGTCGCGCCGGTAGATGGTGGTGTTGAACTGGTCGTGGGAGCGGATGGTCTGCAGCAGCAGGCGGCCGGGCGGGCACTCGACGGGCGCGAGCTCGTTGACCGTCAGGTGCGCGCGGCCGTCGGGCGTGGGGAAGGTGCGGGAGTCGCGCGGCCCGTGCGGCAGCCGGAACCCGCTCTCGCGGCGGATCTTCGCGTTGTAGTCCTCGCAGCCGGGGACGACGCGCGCGACGTGCTCGCGGATCACGTCGTAGTCGCGCTCCATCGCCGCCCAGTCGATTGCCCCGGCCCGGTTCCCCGGCGCGTCCGGGCGCGCGGCGAGGACCGCCCGCGCCATCCGCGTGACGATCGCGACCTCCGAGAGCAGCCCGGGCCCCACCGGCTCGACCTTGCCGCGCGACGCGTGCACCGCGCACACGGTGTCCTCGACGGAGACGAACTGCTCGCCCGAGGCTTGCCGGTCCACCTCGGTCCGCCCGAGCGTGGGCAGGATCAGCGCCTCGCGCCCGACGACGGCGTGCGACCGGTTGAGCTTCGTCGAGATCTGCACGGTCAGGTCGGCGCGGCGCAGCGCGTCCTCCGCGGCGCCGGTGTCGGAGATCGCCGAGACGAGGTTGCCGCCGAGCGCGACGAGCGCGCGGACGCGGCCGGCCGCCAGGCCCTCGACGGTGCCGACGGCGTCCACGCCGTGCTCGCGCGGCACCGGGAACCCGAACTCGGCCTCGAGCGCGTCGAGGAAGCTGTCCGGCATCTGCTCCCAGATGCCCATGGTGCGGTCGCCCTGCACGTTGGAGTGGCCGCGGATCGGCGACGCCCCCGCGCCCGGGCGGCCGATGTTCCCGCGCAGCAGCAGGAGGTTGACGATCTCCTTGATCGTGGGGACGGCCTTCGCGTGCTGGGTCAGGCCCATCGCCCACGTGACGATGACGCGCTCGGCGTGGACGTAGCGGTCGGCGAGCTCGTCGATCTCCGCGCTCGTCAGCCCCGTCGCGGCGCGCACCGCGTCCTCGTCGAGGACGGCCAGGTGCGCGGCCAGCTCCCCGAGCCCCGTCGTGTGCTCGGCGAGGAACGCGTGGTCCAGCACCGCGCCGGGCGCCGCGGCCTCGGCGCCGAGCACCCGCTTCGACACGGCCTGCAGCAGCGCCATGTCCCCGCCGAGGCGGATCTGCAGGAACTGGTCGGCGAGCTGCGTGCCCCGGCCCGCCAGCCCGCGCGCCGTCTGCGGGTTCTTGTAGCGCATGAGCCCGGCCTCGGGCAGCGGGTTCACCGCGACGATGCTCGCCCCGGCCTCCTTGGCCTCCTCGAGCGCGGTGAGCATCCGCGGGTGGTTGGTGCCCGGGTTCTGCCCCATGATCACGACCAGGTCGGCCTTCGCGAAGTCGTCGTAGGTGATCGTGGCCTTGCCGACGCCGATGGTCTCGCCGAGCGCGGCCCCCGTGGACTCGTGGCACATGTTCGAGCAGTCGGGCAGGTTGTTCGTGCCGAAGGCGCGCACGAACAGCTGGTAGACGAACGCCGCCTCGTTGGACGCCCGCCCGCTCGTGTAGAAGGCCGCCTGGTCGGGGTCCTCGAGCCCGCCGAGCCGGTCGGCGAGGATCGCGAACGCCTCGTCCCAGGAGACCGGGACGTAGTGGTCGGAGTCCGCGGCCTTGTGCACGGGCTCGACGAGCCGGCCCTGCTGCCCGAGCCAGTGCTCGGGGCGCGTGCGCAGGTCGGAGACGGGGTGCTCCGCCCAGAACGACCGCTCGACGACGAGCCGCGTCGCCTCCCACGTGACGGCCTTGGCGCCGTTCTCGCAGAACTCCGCGGGCTTGCGCCGGTCCGGGTCCGGCCACGCGCAGCTCATGCAGTCGAAGCCGTCCTTGTGGTTCATCGACAGCAGCAGCTTCGCCGACCGGGCGGGCCCCATCCCGCGTACGGCGGGCACGAGCGCGTGCAGGATGCCGGGGACGCCCGCCGCCCACTCCTTCGGCGGCCGGGTCCCCGTCGGCCGGTCCGGCGTGCGCGTGGTGTCCGGCGTGTCCCTGGTCATGCGGCGTCCCCTCTCCGGTGCCCCTGGGCGGGCCCGGTGCCTGCCCGTTCCGTGCCGGCGTCCTCGACCACCCGGTGCTCGCCGGCGTAGACGACGAGCGTGGGGTCGCGCACGAACCCGACCAGCGTCAGCCCGGCCTCGTCGGCGAGCTCCGCCGCCAGCGACGACGGCGCGGAGACCGCCGCGAGCACCGGCACGCCCGCCATGACGGCCTTCTGCGTGAGCTCGAAGCTGGCCCGCCCGGACACCATGAGCACCGTGCCGCGCAGCGGCAGCAGCCCGGCCGCGGCGGCCCAGCCGACCACCTTGTCGACGGCGTTGTGCCGGCCCACGTCCTCCCGAACCACCAGCGGCTCGCCGGTGGCGGCGTCGAACAGGCCGGCGGCGTGCAGCCCGCCGGTGCGGGCGAACACGTCCTGCGCGGCGCGCAGCCGGTCGGGGAGGGAGGCGAGCAGCGCCGCGTCCACGCGGACCGGGTCGCCCGCCACCTCGAAGGCGCCGCGGGTGCGCACCGCGTCGATCGACGCCTTGCCGCACAGGCCGCACGCGCTGGAGGTGAAGAACTCCCGGGCGAGCGCCGGGTCCGGCGGGGCGACGTCCGCGGCGAGGGCGACGTCGAGCACGTTGTAGGCGTTCTCGCCCGGCACCCCCGGGGAGCCGGCGCAGTACCGCGCGCCGGCGACCTGCCCGCCGCCGGTCACGACGCCCTCCGAGACGAGGAAGCCGGTGGCGAGCTCGACGTCGTGCCCGGGCGTGCGCATCGTGACGGCGTAGGAGCGCCCGCCCACGCGGATCTCGAGCGGCTCCTCGCCCGCGAGCAGGTCCTCGCGGCGCGCAGAGCGGCCGCCGATCGTGACGCGCCTGACGCGGCGTCGGACGGTGACCCGGGTCATACCCGCAGGCCTAGCAGACCCCCGACCCGCGCACAACGTCTGCCCGGACCTCACCCGCTCCCGGCCTGCCGGTCGGGCGCGACGTGCCTACGGTCGACCTACCGGTCCGGACCGGGCCGGGACGTGTTCGAGGAGGAGCACCATGGCAGACACCAACCGCGCCGTCGCGTACAAGGGACCCGGCGAGGTCGAGGTCATCGACATCGACTACCCCACGTTCGAGCTCAGGGACGGGCCGGGGGTGAACCCCGCCAACGTCGGCCGCAAGGTGCCCCACGGCGTGGTCCTGCGGACGGTCGCGACGAACATCTGCGGGTCGGACCAGCACATGGTCCGGGGCCGCACCACGGCACCGACGGACCTGGTGCTCGGTCACGAGATCACCGGCGAGGTCGTGGAGGTCGGCCGGGACGTCGAGTTCCTCAAGGTGGGCGACCTCGTCTCGGTCCCGTTCAACATCGCGTGCGGCCGTTGCAAGAACTGCAAGGAGCGCAAGACCGGCATCTGCCTGAACGTGAACCCGGACCGACCGGGCAGCGCGTACGGGTATGTCGACATGGGCGGCTGGGTCGGCGGGCAGGCGAACTACGTGCTCGTGCCCTACGCCGACTGGAACGTCCTGAAGTTCCCGGACCGGGATCAGGCGCTCGAGAAGATGATGGACCTGACCATGCTGTCCGACATCTTCCCGACCGGGTTCCACGGCGCCGTGACGGCGGGCGTGGGGGTCGGCTCCACGGTGTACGTCGCGGGCGCGGGGCCGGTCGGGCTCGCCGCCGCGACCGGGGCGCTGCTGCTGGGGGCGGCCGTCGTGATCGTCGGGGACATGAACGCCGACCGGCTGGCCCAGGCCCGCACGTTCGGCTGCGAGACCGTCGACCTCACGAAGGGCGACCCCGGCGACCAGATCGAGCAGCTGCTCGGCGTCCCCGAGGTCGACTGCGCGGTCGACGCCGTCGGGTTCGAGGCCAAGGGCCACGGCGCGGACTCCGGGCACGAGGCCCCGGCCACCGTGCTCAACTCGCTGATGGACATCACCGCCGCAGGCGGCGCGCTCGGGATCCCGGGGCTGTACGTCACGGGCGACCCGGGCGGGATCGACGAGGCCGCGAAGAAGGGCTCGCTCTCGCTGAGCCTGGGCACGGGGTGGGCCAAGTCGCTGGCCTTCACCACGGGTCAGTGTCCGGTGATGAAGTACCACCGCGGCCTGATGCAGGCGATCCTGCACGACCGCGTGCAGATCGCGAAGAACGTCAACGCGAAGGCGATCACCCTCGACGAGGCCCCGCGGGGCTACGCCGAGTTCGACGCCGGTGCGGCGACGAAGTACGTGATCAACGCGAACGGGTACCTCGACGGCAGGTGAGCAGGACCCGCGTCGGTCGAGCCTCTCGGGATAAGGGGGTCTCGACAGGCTCGACCGACGGAAGGGCTCGGCCCGCGGTCAGCGGGACTTCGTGAGCTCGGGCTTCTTGACCATCCCGGACAGCCCGTTCCACGCGAGGTTGGTGAGGTGCGCGGCCACCTCGGCCTTGTCGGGGCTGCGGGCGTCCAGCCAGTACTGCCCGGTGAGCGCGACCATCCCCACGAGCATCTGCGCGTAGAGCGGCGCCGCCCGGCGGTCCAGGCCGTTCGCCTTGAACTGGTCGCCGAGGATGTGCTCGACCTGGGTGGCGACGTCGCCGATGAGGCTGGAGAACGTGCCCGTGGCCTGGGCGACGGGGGAGTCGCGCACCAGGATGCGGAAGCCGTCCTCGGACGCCTCGATGTACCCGAGCAGCGCCAGCGCCGTGCGCTCGACCAGCACCTTCGGGTGGCCGCCCTGCTCGAGAGCGCCCATCAGCGCATCGGTGAGCGCGCGCACCTCGCGGTCGACGACGACGGCGTAGATGCCCTCCTTGCCCCCGAAGTGCTCGTAGACCACCGGCTTGGACACCTCGGCGCGGGCCGCGATCTCCTCGACGCTGGTGCCGTCGAAGCCCTTCTCGGCGAAGAGGCCGCGGCTGACCTCGAGCAGCTGCTCGCGCCGCTGGCTCGCCGTCATCCGGGCGCGCGGCGGACGCTTGGACGCTCGGGAGTCGGAGGGCATGGGGTCATTGTGCCTGGGCGGGCCGCCGGGACGCGAGGACGGCGCCGAGCGACCAGGCGCTCGCCGCCGCGGGGAACAGCAGGACGACCGCCGACAGCAGCACCATGACGGGGTACTGGCCGACGAGCTGGTCGGCCAGCCAGTACGTCATGAGCGTGACGACCGACGCGCAGGCGGCCGGCACCGTGAGGACGCCGAGCACCAGTACGACGCCCAGCAGCGTCTCCAGCAGGGGCATGACGACCCCGAAGAACCCGGGCGCGGAGCCCAGGACCGTGTCGGTGAAGAGCTGGAAGAACTCCGGCACGCGCGGGTTCGCCGCGGCGCTGTCCACGACCAGCCGGATGTCGGCGGCGCCGAACCCCGCGCGGTACTTGGTCAGGCCCTCGGCCAGCCACAGGAGCCCGAGGGCCACGCGGGCCGCCCCGGCGAGAGCCGGGGCGACGCGCGAGCGAGGTGCCGTCGGGGCGTGCCTCACGGTCGACGTCACGGCGGGCCTCACATCAGCGTGGCCGCGCCGAACACGGCCTTGGCCTTGTCGCAGTGCACGACGACGTCGGTGAACTCCGCGGCGTCCACGCCGTCGAGCGTGAACGTCTGCTCGGCCTCGTCGTACGCGACCGTGCCGAGCTCCGTGCCGGCGGCCACGGCGGCCTCGTCGGAGCCGTTCGCCAGGTACAGGTGCAGGTCGGGGCCCTCGTCGGAGGAGAAGCCGGAGAGGGTGACGGTGTCGCCCTCGACGGTGACCGTGCCCTCGACGGACTTGTCGTTCAGGCCGGCGAACGAGCCGTGCTGCGCCATGGGGTCGGCGCTCATGTCGTCGGACTGCATGTCGTCGGACTGCATGTCGTCGGACTGCATGTCGTCGGACTGCATGTCGTCGGACTGCATCGACTCCTGGGCGGCCGGCGTGGTCATGTCGTCGCCGGAGGCGGCGTCCGTGTCCGCGCCGCACGCGGACAGGGTCAGGGCCAGGGCGACGAGCCCGGTGGTGGCGAGTGCCTTCGCACGCATGAGGGGTGTCCTTCTCGTCTCGGGAACGGGGTGTTCGTCGGTGTGCTCGGTGTGTTCGGTGCTGCGTCACGACCGAACCACCGCGCCGTCCGGCCCGGGGGCGTTCTTTCAGTTCCGTAAGGAGCGCTCGCGTGCGCCCCGCCGCTGCGTAGGGTGCGGCGCATGGGGAGCAGCAGGCCGCGGGTCATGGTCGTGGAGGACGACGCGACCGTGCGCACCGTCGTCGGCGACTACCTGCGGGCCGCCGGGTACGACGTCGCCCTCTACAGCGAGGGCGGCAGCGCGCGGGACGCGCTGCGGGCCGACCTGCCGGACGTGCTGGTCGTGGACCGCATGCTGCCGGGCGTCACCGGCGACGACCTGTGCCGCGACGTGCGGCGGACGTCCGACCTGCCGATCATCATGCTCACCGCCCTGGGGGCCGTCGAGCAGCGGATCGCGGGCCTGGAGCGCGGCGCGGACGACTACGTCACCAAGCCGTTCGCGCTGAAGGAGCTGCGGCTGCGCGTCGACGCGCAGCTGCGCCGTCGCGTGCCGTCCTCGCCCGGCGACGTCTTCACCGTCGGCGACTTCCGCGTCGACCCGGGCCGGCGGCGGGCCTGGCGCGGCGGCGACGAGATCGCCCTGACGGCGCGCGAGTACGAGCTGCTGCTGTACTGCGTGCGGCACCCCGACCAGGTGCTCGCGCGCGACGACCTGCTGGGCGAGGTGTGGGGGTGGAGCTTCGGCGACGCGTCCACCGTGACGGTGCACGTGCGGCGCCTGCGGGAGAAGATCGAGCCGGAGCCCCGGTACCCCGTGTACCTGCGGACGGAGTGGGGCGTGGGCTACCGGTTCACGCCGCGAGGAAGGGGCTGACCGTGCTCTCGTGGACCGACGTCGGGCTGATCGTGCTGACCACCGTGGTCTGCACGGCCGTCGTGACCGCCCTCGCGGTCGCCGCCCTGCGGTGGAACCGGCGCGGGCCGGTCGCCTCGCAGTTCGCGATCGTGATCGCCGCGGCCGTGGCCTCGATCGTCGCCTCGGTCGTGGCCGTCATGGTCGAGATGTTCATCTCCACCCACGACCTGGTCGTGCTCAGCGCGGTGGTCGCCGTCTCGACGGTCATGAGCCTCGCCGCGGCCTGGCTGACGACGACCCGCGCCGTGCGCCGGTCGGTGGGCACCCTCTCGGAGTCGGCGCGCCGGATCGCGGACGGCGGCGTCGTCGAGCCGGGGCCGGCCGGCTGGCGGGAGTTCGACGACCTGCACGCGCAGCTCGCCGACACCTCCACGCGACTGGCCGCCGCGCGGGCCGAGATCGACAAGCTCGACGCGGCCCGCCGGCAGTTCTTCGCCTGGATCTCCCACGACCTGCGCACGCCGCTCGCGGGTATCCGCGCCATGACCGAGGCGCTCGACGACGGCGTCGCCCCCGACCCGGACGAGTACGTGCGCACGATCCGGTCGAAGGTCGACACGCTCACCGCCATGGTGGACGACCTCTTCGAGCTCTCCACCCTGCAGAGCGGCACGCTGCGGCTCCAGCGGGAGGTGGTGGTCCTCCTCGACCTGGTGTCCGACGCCGTCGTCGACGTCCGCGACGCGGCCGCCCGCCGGGACGTGCGCATCGTCCAGGCCGGGATCGAGGGGCACCTGCTCTGGGCCGACCCGCGGGAGCTGACCCGCGCGATCGGGAACCTCCTCGCCAACGCCGTCCGGCACGCCCCGGCCGGCTCCGAGATCGTCGTCTCGGCGCACACCCGTGACGACGAGCATCTCGTCATCGGCGTGCTCGACCACGGCAGCGGGGTCGCCGCCGCCGACCTCGGGCACCTGTTCGACGTCGGGTGGCGCGCGAGCGAGGCCCGCACCGCCGACGCGGACGCCGAGGCCGGCGCCGGCCACGGCGCGGGCCTCGGCCTCGCCATCGTGCGCGGCATCGTCGAGGCCCACGGCGGGCGCATCACCGCAGCCCACGTCCACGACGGCTTCGAGCTCGCGCTGACGCTCCCCGTCCGGCCGGAGCCCGTGAGCGCCTGACGGGGTGTGGCGCGTGCCACGCCCCCGCGGTCCCGCGGAGCGCGAGACGCGTGCCAGGGCGGTCCGCCGGACCTGGCAGACTGAGGACGGACGCCCGACGGTGCCGCGCCTGCGGGCGCAGACCCGCCCCGGGGGCCCGGTCCGCCTTGGTGTAATCGGCAGCACAGAGGTTTTTGGTGCCTTTGGTCCAGGTTCGAGTCCTGGGGGCGGAGCTCGCGCACCATCGACAGAGCACACCCGAGAGAGACGGAGCACTCGTGGTCTCGACACGACCGGACAGCACCGAGAGGCCGGCGGCCGTCGTCGTCCTCGCCGCAGGGCAGGGCACCCGCATGAGGTCCGCGACGCCGAAGGTGCTGCACGCCCTCGGCGGGCGGTCGATGCTCGGGCACGCCATGGCCGCGGCCCGGGAGCTCGACCCCGAGCACGTGGCGGTCGTCGTCCGGCACGAGCGCGACGTCGTCGCCGCCGCGGCCGCCGAGCTCGACCCCGCCGCGCTCGTCGTCGACCAGGACGAGGTCCCCGGCACCGGCCGTGCCGTGCAGTGCGCCCTCGACGCCCTGGACGCGCGCGCCCACGCCGGCCGCGCCGCCCAGCTGGTGCACGACGACGCCGTGGACGACGAGCTGCACGCCGACCACGCCAACGGCGGCGACCACCCGCTGGGCGACGGCCTGGACGGCGCGGTCGTCGTCCTCGCCGGCGACATCCCGCTGCTGGACGGCGCCACCCTCGGCCAGCTGCTGGCGGCGCACCACGCGGACGGCAACGCGGTCACGGTCCTCACCACCGAGGTCGCGGACGCCACCGGCTACGGGCGCGTCGTGCGCGAGGCCGGCACGGGCGACGTGCTGGCGATCGTCGAGCACAAGGACGCGACGCCCGAGCAGCGCGCGATCCTCGAGATCAACAGCTCGGTGTTCGTCTTCGACGCCGCGGTGCTGCGCCGCAGCCTGGCCGGCCTCGACCGCGACAACGCGCAGGGCGAGGTCTACCTCACCGACGTCGTCGCCGCGGCGCGGGCCGAGGGCCGGGCCGTGCGGGCCGTGCTCAGCGACGACCCGATGCTCGTCGAGGGCGTCAACGACCGGGTGGCGCTCGCCGTCCTCGGCGCCGAGCTGAACCGGCGCGTGCTCACCGAGTGGATGCAGTCCGGCGTCACCGTCGTCGACCCGGCGACCACCTGGGTGGACGTGGACGTCGAGCTCGCCCCCGACGTCACCCTGCTGCCCGGCACCCAGCTGCACGGCGCCACGAAGGTCGACTCGGGCGCGACGATCGGCCCGGACACCACGCTGACCGACGTCGAGGTGGGGCCGGGCGCGAGCGTCGTGCGCACGCACGGCTCGCTGTCCGTGATCGGCGCGGACGCGAAGGTGGGCCCGTTCGCCTACCTGCGGCCCGGCACGGAGCTCGGCACCAAGGGCAAGATCGGCACCTTCGTCGAGACGAAGAACGCGCAGATCGGCGAGGGCTCCAAGGTGCCGCACCTGTCGTACGTCGGCGACGCCACGATCGGCGAGCACACCAACATCGGCGCCGCGTCGGTGACCGTGAACTACGACGGCAAGGCGAAGCACCGCACGGTGATCGGCTCGTACGCGAAGACGGGCGCGGACACCATGTTCGTCGCGCCGGTCACCGTCGGCGACGGTGCCTACACGGGCGCCGGGTCGGTCATCGTCAAGGACGTGCCGGCGGGGGCGCTCGGCGTCGCCCGCGCGCAGCAGCGCAACGTCGAGGGCTGGGTGGAGCGCCGCTGGCCCGAGACCCCGGCCGCCGAGGCCGCCGCGCGCGCCCGCGCCGACGCGGAGGTCCAGGGCCTCGGTGCGCAGGCACAGCAGCAGCTCGCCGCGCACAATGCCCTCACCGGCGCCATCCCCGTGGTGGCGCCCGGCGACGCCCCCACGACCACCCCCTCCGCCGACAGTTCCGACCCGACCGAAGGAAGCACGCAGCGATGAACAACTTCATCCCCGGCACCGGAGAGCGCACTCTCGTCCTCGCCTCCGGACGGGCGCACCCGGAGCTCGCGGAGTCGGTCGCGAAGGAGCTCGGCATCGAGCTGCTGCCCGTCTCGGCCTACGACTTCGCGAACAGCGAGACGTACGTGCGCTTCGGGGAGTCGGTGCGCGGCGCCGACATCTTCCTGCTGCAGAGCCACACGGCCCCGGTGAACCAGTGGCTCATGGAGCACCTGCTCATGGTCGACGCCGCCAAGCGGGCGTCGGCCCGCAGCGTCACCGTCGTCGCGCCGTTCTACGCCTACGCGCGCCAGGACAAGAAGAGCCGCGGCCGTGAGCCCATCTCGGCCCGCCTCGTGGCGGACATGCTCAAGACCGCCGGCGCCGACCGGATCATGAGCGTCGACCTGCACACCGCGCAGATCCAGGGCTTCTTCGACGGCCCGGTCGACCACCTGTGGGCCATGCCCGTGCTGGTGGACTACGTGCGCACACGCGTCGACCTGTCGAACGTCGCCGTCGTCTCGCCGGACGCCGGCCGCATCCGCGTCGCCGAGCAGTGGGCCGCCAAGCTGGGCGGCTGCCCGCTCGCGTTCGTGCACAAGACGCGCGACGTCACCCGCCCGAACCAGGCCGTGGCCAACCGCGTCGTCGGCGACGTCGAGGGCCGTGACTGCGTGCTCGTCGACGACCTCATCGACACCGGCGGCACCATCGCGGAGGCCGTCAAGGTGATCATGGACGCGGGCGCCCGCTCCGTGACCGTGGCCGCCACGCACGGCGTGCTGTCCGACCCCGCCGCGCAGCGCCTGCAGGAGTGCGGCGCCACCGAGGTGGTCATCACCGACACGCTGCCGATCTCGCCCGAGAAGCGGTTCGAGAAGCTCACCGTGCTGTCCATCGCCCCGCTCGTCGCCCGCGCCATCCGCGAGGTCTTCGACGACGGCTCCGTCACGAGCCTGTTCGACGGGAACGCCTGAGCGACGCCGACGGCCCGGGGTGACGCGTCGCCCCGGGCCGCGGCGTCCGCCGAGGGGAGGTACGTGGACATGGCGGTGGACGTGACCGTGGTGGTCCCCACGTACAACGAGGGGCCGAACGTCGCCGAGCTGGTCCGCCGCCTGACCGCGGTGCTCGGGCCCGAGGGCGAGGGCGCCCGCGTCGCCCCCGGCGGCGTCGAGGTGCTGTTCGTCGACGACTCCACCGACGACACCCCCGCCGAGATCGACCGGGTCGCGGCGACGTCGGCCGTGCCCGTGCGGGCGATCCACCGCGAGAGCCCCGAGGGCGGGCTGTCCGGCGCCGTGGTCGCCGGGCTGCGGGCGGCGTCCGGCGAGCGGGTCGTCGTGATGGACGGCGACCTGCAGCACCCGCCCGAGATGGTGCCCGTGCTGCTGGGCACCGCCCGCGAGACGGGCGCGGACGTCGTGGTCGCCTCCCGCTACACCGGGCGCGGTGACGCCGGAGGGCTCGACGGGCGCTACCGGCGCTGGGTCTCCAAGGCCTCCGGCCTGCTCGCGCGGTCCATGTTCCCGGTCAAGCTGCGCGACGTCTCCGACCCCATGACCGGGTTCTTCGTCGTGCGCCAGGGCGCCGTCGACCTCGACGGGCTGCACCCGCGCGGGTTCAAGATCCTGCTCGAGATCCTCGCGCGGCAGCGGCTCGTCGTCGTCGAGGAGCCGTTCGTCTTCGGCGAGCGGTTCGCCGGCCGGTCCAAGGCCACTCTCGCGAACGGGCTGCGCTACGTGCAGCAGCTCACGATGCTGCGGTTCGGGCGCCTGTCGCCGTTCGCCGTGATCGGCGCGGCGGGCGCCGTCCTCAACCTGGCGATCCTCGCGGGCCTGCAGGCCCTCGGGGTGCACTACCTGCCCGCGGTGATCTGGGCCAACGTCGTGACGATCGTCATCAACTTCCTGCTGCAGGAGCGGTTCGTCTTCGCCGACCTGCGTGAAGGTGCTCACGGTTTCTGGGGCCGCTTCGTGCGGTCGTTCGCGTTCAACGGGACCGAGGCCGTGGTCCGCACGCTGCTGCTGTGGTGGATCGTCGAGCGCGCCGTGCCGCACCCCGAGCTGGTGCAGGCGGCGCTCATCCTCGTGGCGTTCGTCGTGCGGTTCGTCTTTCAGGCGCAGGTGGTCTACCGCCCGCGCGGCGGCACCGTGGCCCGCGGACGTGCGGGGGACCGCCCGGGCGAGCACGCCCAGTCCTGAGGGACGCTATACTCGTCCGGTTGCCTCGGCGAGGGACGTCTGACGGGCGCAGGTCGAGCAGGGTCATCCTGCCCGGTCCAGCGGCACCATCAGAGCTGGATCCGTCGGATTTCCGTGATCGACTGGGCGGCTGTCGGTGCACCGCGTCCTCATGCGGGTGCCCTACGGCGCGCTCCGATCGCGTCCGTCACGTGTCCCACGCCGACGCAACCGCAAGTTCGCGGGGACCACCCACCTCGTGGACGGCCGACGACTCCCTCTGGTCATCGGCACGCACAGACATCCCAGGAGTGATCCACGTGTCCGACATCAAGCTCGCCGCCGAGGCCCGCACCGAGTTCGGCAAGGGCGCCGCCCGCCGCATCCGTCGTGAGAACAAGATCCCCGCCGTCCTGTACGGGCACGGCGCGGACCCGGTGCACATCACCCTCCAGGGCCACGCGACCATGCTCGCGATGCGTCACTCGAACGCCCTGTTCTCCATCGAGCTGGACGGCAAGACCGAGCTCGCCGTCGCCAAGGACGTGCAGCGCACGCCGGTGAACAGCATCATCGAGCACATCGACTTCCTGATCGTCCGCCGCGGCGAGAAGATCGCCGTCGACGTCACCGTGAACATCGTGGGCGAGTCGGCCCCCGGCACCATCCACTTCGTCGAGGCGCAGACGCTGTCCGTCGAGGCCCTCGCCACCGACCTGCCCGAGTCGGTCGACGTGTCGATCGAGGGTCTCGAGGTCGGCTCGCACGTCACCGCCGGCGAGGTCGAGCTGCCCGAGGGCGCCACGCTGCTGACCGACCCCGAGGCGTCCGTCGTCCAGGTCGCCGAGCCGCGCTCCGAGGTCGCCGCCGAGGACGAGGAGGCCGAGGAGGGCGAGGCCGCCGCGGACTCCGCCGAGGCCGCCGAGTCCACCGAGGGCTGACACACCCCGACCCGTTCGCCGTGGGCGCGTGCCGTCGTCGGTCGAGCCTGTCGAGACCCGCTGTGGTCTCGACAGGCTCGACCGACGACGGCCCGCGCCCACGGCTCTTGGTGGGAGGAACCGCCGCATGACCGACACCCCGTGGCTCGTCATCGGGCTCGGCAACCCCGGCCCGAAGTACGCGGGCAACCGGCACAACGTCGGGCAGATGGTGCTCGACCTGCTCGCCGAGCGCACCGGCGCGCGGTTCTCCCGGCACGCCCGCGCCCAGGCCGTCGTCGCCGAGACGCGGCTCGGGGTGCTGCCCGGCGGCCGGCCCGGCCCGCGCGTCGTGCTCGCCAAGCCCACCACGTACATGAACACCTCCGGCGGCCCGGTCGCCGGGCTGGCGAAGTACTACGGCGTGGACCCGGACCAGGTGGTGGTCGTGCACGACGAGGTCGACATCCCGTTCGACACCATCAAGCTCAAGTCCGGCGGCGGCGAGGGCGGCCACAACGGCCTGCGCGACATCACCAAGGCGCTCGGCACCAAGGACTACGTCCGCGTGCGCGTCGGCGTGGGCCGCCCCCCGGGCCGCATGGACACCGCCGACCACGTGCTCAAGGACTTCTCCGCCACCGAGCGCAAGGACCTCCCGATCCTCGTCGACGACGCCGCCGACGCCGTGGAGATGGTGCTCGTCGAGGGCCTGCTCACCGCCCAGGGAAAGTTCCACACCAAGGTGTGATCCCGGCCTGACCGGCCGATTCACCCGGGTGAGGAACCCCGGAACCGGGCCGATTCCGGGTCCTCCCGCCCTAACCTGACGGGGCCCGCCGTGCCGCACGGCGGCGTCGCAGGGGAGGGCCGATGACCGACGGTGTGGTGCTCGCTCACGACTACGCGACGCAGAGGGGCGGGGCGGAACGCGTCGCGCTGCTGATGGCGCAGGCGTTCCCCGGCTCCCCGATGTACACGACGCTCCACCACCCGGACGGCACGTTCCCGGACTTCGCGGAGGTGGACCTGCGGACCTCGTCGCTGGACCGCGTCGGGATCCTGCGCCGCCACCACCGCCTCGCGCTCCCGCTGCTGCCGGCCGCCGTCGACCGGCAGCGCGTCGCGGGCGACGTGCTGCTCGCGTCCTCCACCGGCTGGGCCCACGGGTACCGCGGCGCACGACGCACCGTCGTGTACTGCCACGCCCCCGCCCGGTGGCTCTACCAGACCGAGCGGTACCTCGGGGCGCACGCCCCGGCCGGCGGCGTCGTCGACCGGGCGCGCGCGCTGGCGTCCCGCGCGGCGCTCGCGGCGCTCGCCCCCGGCCTGCGGGACTGGGACCGGCGCGCGGCCGGGCGGGCCGACGTCTACCTCGCCAACTCGACCGTGACGCGCGACGCGGTGCAGGCCGCCTACGGCATCGACGCCGAGGTGCTGCCGCCCCCGCCCGCGCTGGCGCCCGACGGACCCGAACGGGCGCCGCGCGCCCTGCGCGACGCCGCCGACGCAGGGCCAGAGGCCCAGGGCGAGGACGGGGCGCAGGGCGGCTACCTGCTGTGCGTGGCGCGGCTGCTGCCGTACAAGAACGTCGACGTCGTGGTCCGGGCGGCGCTGAGCTCCGGGCGGCGCCTCGTGGTCGTCGGCGACGGCCCCGACCGGTCCCGGCTCGCGGGCCTGGCGGCGCGCGGCCGCCCCGGCCAGGTCGTGCTCGTGGGCCGGGTGGACGACGCCGAGCTGCGCTGGCTCTACCGCCGCGCGGAGCTCCTCGTCGCGGCGTCCTACGAGGACTACGGGCTGACCCCGCTGGAGGCGGGCGCGTTCGGGATGCCCGTGGCGGCGCTCCGGGCGGGCGGCTACCTGGACACCGTGGCGCCCGGCGTCAACGGGGTCTTCTTCGACGCGGTGACGCCCGCGTCGGTGGCGCAGGCGATCGACACGGCCTGCGCGACCCGGTGGGACGCGGACGCGATCGACGCGCACGTCGAACGGCTGGGCGTGCCCCGCTTCCTCGACCGTCTGCGCCAGGTGGTGCGCGACCAGCGCGACCAGCGCGGCCACGGGGTCGCCGCGACGGCCGGGACCATGACCACCGCCGCAGGGAAGGCAGGGGTCCGATGACCGTGCGGGAGTTCTTCCGGACCGTCTGGGACGGCAAATACCTCGTCGTGGTGACCCTCGTCGTCGTGCTCACCGCGGCGTTCGTGTACCTCGACCGGCAGGACCAGGTCTACGAGGCGACGGCGACGGTGCAGCTGCGCGAGGCCGACGCGGCGCCCGACTCGGACGTCGCCGCCATGACGGTCGACGCCGACCCGGACCTCGCCACCGGCCCCGAGGTGGAGCGGGCGGCGTCCGCCACCCTCGGGACGGCCGAGGGCGACCTGACCGTCACGGCGACCGCCGGCGCGGAGACCGGCTCCGTCGCCGTCACGGCGCGGGGCGGCAGCGAGGAGCAGGCGATCGCGGTCGCGAACGCGTTCGCGGGAGCGTACGTCGCGCACCTGCCGGCGGTGCTCGAGGGGCAGCTCGACGAGATCGACGCCCGCCTCGAGCGCCTGAGCGACCGGTACGACACGGTGAACCAGCAGAGCAAGAAGACCGACGTCCTCGCCCAGACCGAGCTCACCACGCTCGAGGGCCAGTACCAGGTGCTCGTGGGCGAGCAGCAGATGCTCGACTCGATCCGCGCGTCGGAGGCGGTGGCCGTCGTGGCGAAGCCGGCGGTCACGGCGGTGTCCCTCGGGGTGCCGCCGGCCACCGTCGTCGCCCTCGGGCTCCTCGCCGGGCTGATGGCCGGGGTCGGGGTCGCCTTCGCCAAGCGCGGCCTGGACTTCCGCGTGCGCGGCGCGACGCAGGCCGGCGAGCTCACCGGGCTGCCCGTGCTCGCCGAGCTCTCCGGCGTGAAGCACTCCCTCAAGGACGCCCGCGCGACCGAGATCCTGCCGATCTCCAGCCGCACGGCGTCGCCGTTCACCGAGTCGATCCGCGAGCTGCGCACCTCGCTGCACGTGGCCCTCCCGGAGGGCGACCACGCGATCGTGCTCGTCACGGCGACCGACCCCGCGGCCCCCCGGTCGTTCATCGCGGCCAACCTCGCGGCCTCGTGGGCGCTGAGCGGGCGCCGGACGGCGATCCTGCAGGCGGACATGCGCCGGCCCGAGCTCGCCGCGCTGCTGCCGCCGCCCGCCGGCTGGGAGGGGGACCTGCAGCTGCCGCGGCCCACCCGGGTGCCGCACCTCGAGCTGGTGCCGGTGCCGCACGTGGCGATGGACCCCGCGGACTACCTCGCCACCGACGACGCCCGCGCGCTCGTCGACGGACTGCGCGAGCGGGCGGAGATCGTCGTGATCGACGCGCCGCCCGTGCTCGCAGCCGCCGACGCGACCATCCTCGGCGGGTACGCCGACGCCGCGGTGCTCCTCGCGACCGTCGGCAAGACCGACCGCGTGGTGCTCACCGAGTCGGCCGACCGCCTGAGCGGGAACAACGTGCCGCTCGCGGGGATCGCCCTCTCGGGGGTCAAGAGCGACCGCCGCACCCGGTACGCGTCGGTGTACGACGCGGCCGGCGGCACGTCGGCGGAGCAGGTCGCGACGGCGGAGCAGGACGGCGCGGACACCGCGCGTCCGCCGGCCAAGGCGGCACCGACGAAGGGACCGACGGAGAAGCCGGCGAAGGACGGCCCCGACGGCCCCGACGGCCAGGAGGTCGGGGCGGAGACCGTCCGGCTCCCGGAGGTGGTGTCCGCCAGCGGGGCCACGGCGACCCGCGGCCCGCAATGGGCACGGGTCACGTCGCGGTCGTCCGGCGCCGTCGTGCCGGGGGCCGAGCCGACGGAGGAACCCGGCGGGCGGAAGCGCAGGAACCCGGAGCGGTGAACGGGCCCCGCTCGCGCGGCCCGCTGCGGGTCCTCGTCGTCGGGCACACCGCCGAGCTGGGCGGCGCGGAGCTCGCCCTGGTGCGGCTCTGCGCGGCCCTGCGGCGCGAAGCGTCCGGGGCGGAGGTCGACGTCCGGGTGGTGCTGCTCGCGGACGGGCCGCTGGTCGCGCTCCTCGAGAGCACCGGGACGCCCGTCAGGGTGGTCGAGGCGGACCCCGACCTCGTGACGGCGGGCCGGGGCACCCTCACGGCGCTCTCCCGGGGAGCGCTGCGGCGCGCGTCCTCCGCCGTGCGGACCGTCGTCGCGCTGCGACGCGTCGTCCGCGCCGTCCGGCCGGACGTCGTGCACACCACCACCCTCAAGGCGGACGTGCTCGGGCTCGTCGCGGCGCGGACCTGCCGCGTCCCCGTGGTCTGGCACGTGCACGACCGGATCGCGCCCGACTACCTGCCGCCCGCCGTCGTCCGCGTGCTCCGGTCGGCGGCCCGGCACGGCCCGCGGGCCGTCGTCGCCAACTCGCGCGCGACGGCCGCGACCCTCCCGGGGGTGCGCGACCTGACGGTCGCCTACCCGGGCTTCGCGCCGGAGCAGGCGCTCCCCGCTCCGCCGCCCGTGCCGCCGCCCGGGCGGCCGCGCGTCGTGGGGCTCCTCGGCCGGATCTCGCCGACGAAGGGCCAGCTCGAGCTGGTCCGTGCGGCGCCCGCGGTGCTCGCGCGCCATCCGGACGTCGTGCTCCGCCTGCTGGGCGCTCCCGCCTTCGGGGCGGGGGACTACGCGCGGGACGTCGAGGCCGAGATCCGGCGCCTCGGCCTCGGGGGACGGGTGGAGCTCGCGGGCTTCGCCGCCGACCCCGCCGCCGCCCTCGACGCGCTCGCGCTGTGCGTGCACGCGTCCCCGGTGCCGGAGCCGTTCGGCCAGGTGGTGGTCGAGGCCATGGTGCGCGGCGTGCCCGTGGTCGCCACGGACGCGGGCGGCGTCCCCGAGATCCTGCGGGCAGACGGCGCGCCGCTCGGCCGTCTCGTCCCCCCGGGGGACCCGCGGGCCCTCGCCGACGCGATCGTCGCCGTCCTCGACGACCCGCGCGCCGCGCACGAGGTCGCGGTGCGCGCGCACGCCGTCGCGCTGGAGCGGTTCGCGGTGGCGGGGACGGCGCGCGCCGTCACCGCGGTGTGGCGACGTGCCGCCCGGCGCGCGCCGGACCCGCGGCGCCCGCCCGTGCCAGCACGGCCGCGAACCGCGTGACCTGACCGTCCCAGGTCGGCACGTCGTCGGCCGGCGCCGACGGCGCCGGGTCCGTCAGGAGGCCGCGCACCGCGGAGGGGAACAGCGCCGCGTCGACGGCCGTGACGGCGGTCGTGGCCTGGCCGGCTTGGACGGCCTGGTCGGCCTGCTCGCGGAACCCGGCGACGGGCGTGGTCACGACCGGCCGCCCCACCGCGCGGTACTCGTACAGCTTGAGCGGGTCGAGGCTGTCGGTGAAGCCGTCCACCACGTGCGGGACGACGAGCGCCGCGGCGTGCTGGAGATACCCGGGGACGGCGTCGAACGGGCGCGCCCCGGTGAGCACGACGCCCGCACCGCGCAGCCGGGCCTCCTCGTCGCGCTCGAGCGCCACCGGACCGACCAGCACGAGGGTTCCCGCCCCCGCCAGCGCGGCCTGGGTCCGCACGCACAGGCCGACGTCCAGCCGGTCGCCGTGCAGCGTGCCCACGTACACCGCGCACGGGCCCGGGGGGAGGTCGGCCGGGCGGGGACGCGGGCGGCGGTACGCGGCGACGTCCACGCCGTTGGTGACGAGGGTGACCGGGCCGGCGGTCCCGTCGCCCCCCTTGCGCGCCGCGAGCGCCGGCGAGCAGACCGTGACCTCCCGCGCCCCGGCGAGCAGCGCCGCCTCCGCCGCGACGATGCGCGCGTGCTCGGCGGGGGCGCGGCGCGCGCTCGTCCAGTCGTCGGTGACGTCGTAGACCGTGCGCCAGCCCGTGACGGCGAGGACGTCGGCCGCCCCGGGGTCGTTGGCCCACAGCACGGGTCGGCGCAGCCCGGCCCGCGCCGCCGCGCGGCGCACGCCCGCGGCGCGGCGCCGGTCGCCCCCGGGGTCCGCGCGGCGGGGCCACCACTTGGTCTGCTGCAGCAGCCACAGCCGGCCCGGCGCCACGCCGTCCAGGGGCGGCCCGGCGCGCAGCCCGAGCCCGGTGCGGGGGCGGGTGCGGCGCAGTGCGTCGTGCGCGGGGTCGCGGGGCGGCTCCACCACGAGCAGCCGCGACCGGGGGAACCGGCGCAGCAGCCCTGCCGCGAGGTGCTGGTTGCGCCGCCACACGTCGTCCCACGGCTCCAGCGACACCAGCACGACGTCACGGACGCTGTCGCGGACGCCGTCGCCCGTCACGACGCCCGCCCGGAGCCGAGCGGGGCGCCCTCGCGCGCCGGGGCGCGGCGCAGGACGCCCCGGTAGACGGCGTCGGTGGCGGCCGCCTGCGCCGCCGGGGTGTAGCCGCGGCGCTGGCGGTCGCGGGCGGCGGCGGCGAGCGCGTCGCGACGCGCGGGCGACGCGGCGAGCTCGGCGAGGCACCGCCCGCCGTCGTCCGGGTCGCCGGGCCGCCAGAGCGCCGCGGGGTCGAGGCCGCCGAGCGTCTCGACGTGCCCGCCGGCGTCGGCCGCCGCCACGGGCAGGCCCGCGGCCATCGCCTCCAGCACGCTGAGCCCGAGCCCTTCCGCGGGGCACGGGGCCAGCAGCAGCGACGCCCGCGCCATGTGCGCGGCCACGTCGCGGCGCTCGCCGAGGAGCCGGACGCTGTCGGTCAGCCCGTGGTGGCTCACCAGCCGTGCCAGGTCGTCACGCAGCGAGCCCCCGCCCGCCACGTCGAGCCGCCACCCGCGCGCCGCCAGGCCGGAGTCGGCGAAGGCGAGGATGCCGAGGTCGGTGCGCTTCTCGGGCTCGAGGCGCTGCACCATCAGCACCACCGGTGCGCGGTCCGCGGCCCGCGGTCCGCCGTCGGGGGTGTCGTCGCCGGCCGGCCCCACCCCGGGCGGGACGACGACGCTCGGCCCGTCGACCGCGGCCGCGACGTACCGGCTGATCGAGATCTGGGCCGCCAGCCGCGGCCCGATCACGCGGGAGGCCGCGCGCCCCCCGAGGCTGCGCCCCCGGACCTGCGCGAAGTGCCGCGTGGCCACCACCGGGACCCGGCGCGCCGCCGTCGTGCTGCGCCCCGCGACGACCGCCAGGAGCTCGGCCGCCGTCATGTGGGCGTGCAGCACGTCGGCCCCGGCACGCAGCGGAGCCAGCGACGCCCGGGCCTCGCGCAGGGACCCGCCCGGCAGCACGCGCACCCCGGGGCCCGCCGCCTCGCGCACCCTGCCGACGTCCCCGCCGACGACGACGACCCGGTCGCCGCGCACCGCCTGGGCGCGCGCCAGGCGCGCGACGTGCGACTCCACGCCGGCGAACGCGCCGGAGACGACGACGTGGACCACCGCGAGCGGGGCCCGTTCACCGCTCCGGGTTCCTGCGCTTCCGCCCGCCGGGTTCCTCCGTCGGCTCGGCCCCCGGCACGACGGCGCCGAGGACGGCGTCGGGCAGCTCGGGCCGCAGGCGTTCGGCGTCGTGCGCCTGCGCCCCGAGGCACAGGCCCACGATCACGAACGGCAGCGACGTCTGGACCGCGACCCAGAACAGGTCGAGCTGGCCCTGCACCATCCGGTTCGCGACCACCGCCACCGCGAGGGTCCCGTAGCGGGGGTCGACCCGCCACGCCACGACGAGCACGCCGACCATCATCACGAGGAAGCCGACGAGCCCCACCGTGCCGGCCGAGCTGAGCACCTCCAGCTCGGCGTTGGGCGGCTGGAACTCGAACTCGGTGCGGCCGGCGGTCCACCAGCGCAGCCCCACCCCGAACCACTCGTTCTGGTTCCACACCGCGAGCGACTGCTCGAACCACGTGAGCCGCTGGTACGTGGAGTTGAACGTGTTGCCCGACGCGAGCTGCTCCGCGACCGTCCGCCACACGTACCAGACCGCGACCGGGACCACGAGGAGCGGGAGCTTGCTGCGGTGCCGACCGGGCTCCGGGCGCAGGATCAGCACGAGGACCGCCACGGCGAGCCCGATCATCGCCTGCCGCGACTGGGCGGCGGCGATGCCCGCGCCGAAGAGCAGGAACAGCCCGATGGCGACGGGGCGGCTCCAGCCCAGCCAGCGCGGGCGGGCGTAGGCGATGGTCGCGCCGAACGCGAGGATGTCGCCGAGGGCGTTCTTGTGCAGGCCGAACGGCGCGCCGAGGTAGACAGGGTCGGGGTTGCCCGCGAGCATCCGGGGCACGCCCACCAGGAGCGCCGCGACGGCCACGACCACCATCGGCGCGACGAGCAGGTTGGTCGCGAGCCGACCGTGCCCGTCCCGCGCGGCCGCCCAGCCGACGATCACGGCCCCGCCCACCAGCAGCCACGCGTGGAACCACTCGACCGTGTTGGCGGTGTACGGGTTCGCGACCACGGTGAACAGCGTCGCCGCCTGGTAGACGGCGGTGAGCCACAGGATCGAGCGCACGGGCCGGCTGAACGGGCGTGGACCCAGCACGAGGGCGATGCCGAACGCGGCCGCGAGCGCGAAGTCGCTGATCGACAGGTCCACGCCGGCGGCGCTCACCCGGGGCACGAGGGCCAGCGCGGGCATCACGAACGCGATCGTGGCCGACGGGGAGCAGGCGACCAGGCCGAGCGCCAGGACGAGGGCGGCCGCGGCCAGACCCCAGGTGAGGTCGAAGGCCGTCACGGCCGCCACGACCCCCAGCGCCGTCACGCCGGCCGCCGCGACGACGACCCGTTCGGTCCGCCGGTCGGTGCGGACCACGGTCCCGACCCGGGAGCCGACCCGGGAGCCGACCCGGGAGCCGGCCCGGGTGCCGACCCAGGTGCGGGTCACGGCGCCGACCGCGAGCCCGGCCGCGCGCTCGACGGGCCGCTCGGCGCGGCGGCGACGAGCCGGCCCTCCGCGCGGAGCGGCCCGGCCAGGTACAGGCCGAGGCGCCGGCGGGCGGCGCGACGGGCCTCGGCGTCCGGCAGGACGACGGCGCGCGCGGCGGACCCGGCGGCGGCGCCGACGCGCGCGACCTGCCACCCCAGGGCCCCGTGGTGCTTGCGCAGGTAGCGCTCCTGCGAGGCGTGGAAGTGCGTCTCGCGGCGCGACGGGTCGCTGCTCGTGGCGCCGCCCGCGTGGCGGGCCACGACGTCGTCCACCAGCACGTGGCGCCATCCGCGGCCGGTCGCGCGGCGCGCCCAGTCCGTCTCCTCCGCGTACAGGAAGAAGCGGTCGTCCAGGGGCCCGACGTCGGCGAGGGCGTCCGCGCGCAGCATCAGCACGGAGCCGATCACGTAGCCGTCCCGGGCCGCGCGGTCGTGTACGCGGCCGAGGCCCACGGCCTCCAGCCAGGTGCGTGCCGGCGAGGGGAACGGCCAGGCCACGCGCGCGGGCTGCCCGTGGTCGTCCACCTGGGCGGGCCCGACGCTCGCCGTCCGCGGGTGGTCGTGCAGCCGCCGCTGCAGCGCGAGGATCTCCTCGACGCCGATCACGGCGTCGGGGTTGAGCAGCAGCACGTCGCGGCCCGGGAGCTGCCGGTGCGCGAGCGCGTGGTCGACGCCCGCGGCGAAGCCGCCGTTCGTCCCGGGGTCGAGGTAGCGGCCGCCGGCGATCTCGACGATCTCCTTGACCTCGGGCAGGGAGGAGTTGTCCACCACCGTCAGCGGCAGGTTGCCCACCAGCGGGGCGAGGGCGGCGCGCAGCCGGTCCGGCGCCCCGTAGGCGACGACCACGACCTCCGGCGGCTCGGGCACGGCGGGCAGGACCCGCCCGCCCGAGCGCGGCCGGGCGCACGCGTGCTCGTACAGGTCCTGGTACGCCGTGGCGACCGCGGGCCACGAGCACCACGCGGCCTGCGCCTGCCCGGCGTCGCGGAGCCGCGCTGCGAGGGCGGGGTTCGTGCCGGCGGCGAGGAGCGCCTCGCGGAGCGCCCCCGGGTGGTCCGGCGGCACGAGCAGGCCGGCCGGCCCGACCACGTCCGGCAGCGCGCCCGTCGAGGTCGCCACGACCGGCACACCGCACGCCATCGCCTCGACCGCCACGCGGCCGAACTGCTCCACCCATCCCGGCGTGCGCCGGGACGGCACCGCGAGCACGTCGAGGGAGCGGTAGAACGCCGGGAGCTGCGCGTCGTCGAGGGCGCCGTGGAAGCGGACCCGGTCGCCCAGCGGTCGCGCGGCGGCGTGCAGCGCGGCCGCGTCCGGGCCGTCGCCCGCCACGTCGAGGCGCAGGCGGGGCTCGTCGTGGACGGCCGCGAGCAGGGTGTCGACGCCCTTGTGGGGCGCCAGCCGCCCGGCGTACCCGACCCGGACCACGCCGGGCGTCGCGTCGTCGAGCTCGTCCGGACCGCGGTCGGGGCGGAAGACCTGCAGGTCGACGCCGAGGGGGACGGTGCGCACCATGCCCCGCGCGCCCTTGGCCAGGACCACCTCGCCCGCCTGGTCGCTGCACACGCTCACCGCTGCGGCCCGCCGCAGCACGCGACGCTCGACCGCCCGGAAGGGGAGCGGGTACCGCTTGGCGATGTTCTGCGCCGAGTAGACGACGAACGGCGCGGGGGAGCGCCCGCGAAGCCGGGCGCGCAGCCACGCGAGGGCCAGCACCTCGGCCGTGGCGAGCGCGAACGGCTCCTCGTGCACGTCGAGCACGTCGTGCGGCGTGCCCAGCGCGCGCCACACGTCCCGCGGGCGGTACACGAACAGGGCCGGGTGGGTGCCCCACGTGCGCAGCCCGGCGACGTCCTCGCCGTCCCGCGCCACGAGCGGCACGCGGCGCCCGCCCTCGTCCCAGGCCAGCGCCGCGCACAGCGTGACGTCGACCCCGCGGCGGCGGAGCTCGCGCTCCCGTTCACGCCACGCGTCGACGACGGCACTGTGCGAGAAACGCAGGACTCTCATGCCTCCCGATCCTCGCCGTCGCCGCCGGGCCGGGGAACGACGCGGAGGCACAATCACCCGGGGCACAGGGGGTTTTCACCCCGGGCAACCCTCACGGTCGACGGCGTGCCCTGGTTAGCGTCGAAGCGGCTTCGCAGCCACCGGTCCACGGCCGTCCAAGGCCCCGGGACCGGCCGAGACGACGATGACGGGGGACGACCGATGCGAGTGCTCGTCGATGGGGACCGAGGCTATGTCGGTGCGGTGCTGGTGCCGTTCCTCCAGGCCGCCGGCCACGAGGTGGTAGGGCTCGACGTCGGCTGGTACGACGGGTGCGACTTCGGGCCGCCGGTGACCGGGTACGAGCAGCGCACGGGCGACGTCCGCGACGCGCGGCCGGAGGACCTCGTCGACTTCGACGCGGTCATCCACCTCGCGGCCATCTCGAACGACCCGCTGGGCCACCTGAACCCGCAGGCCACGTTCTCCGTGAACACGGACGGCGCGGTGCGCATGGCGCGCGCCGCCCGGGAGGCCGGGGTGACGCGGTTCCTGTTCTCCTCGTCCTGCTCGCTGTACGGCGCGGCCGGCGACGAGCCCGTCCACGAGGGCTCGGGGTTCAACCCCGTCACCCCGTACGGGGAGTCGAAGGTCCAGGCCGAGCGCGGGATCTCGGCGCTCGCGGGGGACGACTTCTCGCCCACGTTCCTGCGCAACGCCACCGCGTACGGCTCCTCCCCGCGGCTCCGGGCCGACATCGTCGTCAACAACCTCACCGGCACCGCGTACACGCGGGGGCAGGTGCGGCTGCAGTCCGACGGCAGCCCGTGGCGGCCCCTGGTGCACGTCGAGGACATCGCCCGCGCCTTCCTCGCGGGTCTCGAGGCGCCGCGGGAGGTCGTGCACGACCAGGCGTTCAACGTGGGCCGGGACGAGGACGTGGTGCAGATCCGCACCATCGCCGAGCAGGTCAGCGAGATCACGGGCGCGCCCGTGACGTTCGCCGACGGCGCCGGCGCCGACTCCCGCAACTACCGGGTGGACTTCACCAAGATCCGTTCGACGCTGCCTGCGGCCGCGCCGAGCTGGACCATCCCCGACGGCATCCGCGAGATCTGGAAGGACGCCTCGGACCGCAACCTGACCGCCGAGCAGTTCGAGGGCGAGCGCTTCGTGCGCCTCGCGCGCATCAACCGGCTCGCCGACGAGGGACGCCTCGACATCGCCACTCTCCGGCTGCGCTGAGCCGGGACCTGGGAGGAACACCATGACCGACATCTCCACCCCGACCCCGCCGGCCCCCGTCTCGGGCCCGTCCGGCACCCCCGTCGACCCCGCCTGGCGCGACCGCTGGGACTCCTCGGCCGAGGGCGTCGTCGTCCTCGACCTGGGCATGCAGCCGCCCGCCGACCTGTTCCCCGAGCCGTCCGACCCGACGCCCGACCCGGAGCACCCGCTGCGGATGGTGCTCGGCACGTCGACCGGGCTGGCACAGATCGAGGCGGACCCGACGTCGCCCCAGGAGCCGCGCGGCGTGGAGCCCGCGGCCCTGGTCGCCCAGGCCGAGGCCGCGGTCGACCAGGCCGAGGCCGCCGGGTTCGTGCGCCGCGGCGCCCGCGTGCTGGAGTACCCGAGCCCGCACGGCGGCACCTGGGTGGACCAGCTCGCCCGGCGCGACATGGTCGAGGTCACCGACGGCCCCGCCGAGCTGATCGTCGACATCTTCGGGATGATGCACGACGCCGACCAGCGCGCCGCGCTGCTCGAGCGCCGGGACCGGCTCGCCGACGACGGCGTCCTGCTCATGCAGTACCACACGCTCGCGGCGATCGTGCGGGGCGGGATCTGGAACGCGCTGCGGCACGGCCACTTCGCCTACTACTCGACGCCGGCGCTCGTGCGCATGGGCGCGGAGGTGGGGCTCACCGCCGTCGGCGCGTGGGAGTACCCCCTGTACGGCGGCACGATCATGCTCGCGTTCGCGAAGGAGGGCTCCCGGTGGGGCGCCCAGACCCCCGACGTGACCGCGATGGTGGAGCGCGAGACGGCCGAGGGGATCCTGGACGCGCGGTCGGTCGGGAGCCTGGACACCGCCCTGCGCGAGTCGGTGGCCGCCATCGGCGCCTTCCTGAGCGACGCGACGGCGCGCGGGCTGCGCGTGACCGGCTACGGGGCGGCGTCCCGCACGTCCGCGCTGCTGCGCGCCTCGGGCATCGACGCGACGCAGGTCGTCGCCGTCGCCGACGCCTCCACGGCCAAGCACGGCCGCACCATGCCCGGCAACCGCATCCCCATCGTGTCTCCGGACGACCTGGTCGCCCTGCGGCCCGACCGG
This sequence comes from Promicromonospora sp. Marseille-Q5078, assembly GCF_050315395.1. NCBI lineage: Bacteria > Bacillati > Actinomycetota > Actinomycetes > Micrococcales > Promicromonosporaceae > Promicromonospora > Promicromonospora sp. Marseille-Q5078. The sequence continues at coordinate 3,592,946 of NZ_JBNPQG010000001.1, read as the reverse complement.
GTGCTGCTCTTCGTCCCGGACCTGCTGGACGAGGTGCGTCGTGCGCTGCCCCAGGTCGAGGCGAACGGCGGGCGGTGGGTCGTGCTGGACCCGATGCCCCGCGAGGTCGCCCCGCTCTGACCGGTCCGCTCCGACACGGACGACGCCCACGAACGACGGCGGTCCGGCTCCGATCCCGGAGCCGGACCGCCGTCGTCCGTGGGCGTGGTGCGGGCGTGCGAGGGGATCAACGACCGAGGTCCGCCGTGAACTCGGCCCACGACAGGCCGTGCCGGTCGCGCTCGCTGACGATGGTGATCGGGGCGGGCCACGGCACGGCGAGGTCGGGGTCGTCGAAGCTGACGGTGACGTCCTCGTCCGGTCCGTAGAAGTCGTCGATGCGGTACACGAAGTCCGTCACCGACGTCAGCGCCTGGTAGCCGTGCAGGAACCCCCGCGGGATGTACACCTGCCGGCAGAGCTGGTCGTCGAGCAGGAACGTCTCCATCTGCCCGAAGGTGGGGGAGTCGGGCCGCGCGTCGATCGCGATGTCGAGCACGGCGCCGTGCGCGCACCGCACCAGCTTGGCCTCGCCCTTGTTCGTCCGGCCGTGCAGGCCGCGGACGACCCCCTGGTAGGACCGGGACTGGTTCTCCTGCTTGAAGCCGGCCGGGTCGATCCCGGCATCGGCCATGACGGCGACGTCGTACGTGCGGGAGAAGTAGCCCCGCTCGTCGCGGTGGGGTGTCGGCTCGAACACGAGGAGCCCTGGGATGGATGTCTCGATGACCTTCATGCGAACTCACGCTAGGTCGCCGAGGGCACCGAGGGGACCGCCCCGGGCGGATGAAATCCGGCTGTATCGCTGCGGTGGCCGGGTGAACTGGCGAGGAGCGTCTTCCGCCCGCCGCGCCCCGGTGCACAGACTGGCGACGGCCAGCAGGTCCGATACCAGGGAGCCTCAGATGACCCAGACCGCAGGCAGCAGAGAGAGCACCACCACGGCGGACGCGCCCGGCCGGTACGGCTTCGCGCGGTCGGCCGCGGCGCAGCGCCGGCTGCACGAGCTCGTGCCCGGCGGGGCCCACACCTACGCCCGCGGATCGGACCAGTACCCCGAGGGCATGGCGCCCGTGCTGGTGCGCGGCCAGGGCGCCCGGGTGCAGGACCTGGACGGCAACTGGTTCGTCGAGTACGGCATGGGGCTGCGCGCGGTGACGCTCGGGCACGGCTACCGGCCGGTCGTCGAGGCGGTGACGCGCGCCGCGTCGGACGGCGTGAACTTCTCCCGGCCCTCGGTCTGGGAGCTGCGCGCGGCCGAGCGGTTCCTCGAGCAGGTGCCCGGCGCCGAGATGGTCAAGTTCGCCAAGAACGGCTCGGACGTCACGACGGCGGCGGTCAAGCTCGCGCGCGTCGCGACGGGCCGCGACCTGGTCGCCGTCTGCAGCACCCAGCCGTTCTTCTCCACCGACGACTGGTTCATCACGACCACCGCGATGGGCGCCGGGATCCCGCAGGCGCACCGCGACCTCACCGTCGGGTTCCGCTACAACGACCTCGACTCCGTGCGCGCGATGCTCGACGCCCACCCCGGACGCGTCGCCGCGCTGATCCTCGAGCAGGCCACCGCGACCGCCGAGCCGGCGCCCGGGTTCCTCCAGGGCCTGCGCGACCTGGCCGACCGCGACGGGTTCGTGCTGATCTTCGACGAGATGATCACCGGGATGCGCTGGGCGGCCGGCGGGGCGCAGTCGGTGTACGGCGTCGTGCCCGACCTGTCCACGTGGGGCAAGGCGCTCGGCAACGGCTTCTCCGTCTCGGCGCTCGCGGGCCGCGCCGACCTCATGGAGGTCGGCGGCCTCAACACGGACGCCTCGCGCGCGTTCCTGCTGTCGACCACGCACGGGGCGGAGACGACCGGCCTGGCGGCCTACCTCGCCGTCGCCGACGCGTACGCCGAGCGCGACGTCGTCGGGGTCATGGAGGCGCAGGGCGAGAAGCTGCGCCGCGGCGTCGAGGACGCCGCGGCCGAGGCCGGGCTGTCCGACCGTGTGACGGTCATGGGCCGCGCGTCGTGCCTGGTGTTCGGCACGCGCGACACCGACGGCAACCCCTCCCAGGCGTTCCGCACCCTGTTCCTGCAGGAGCTGCTCGAGCGCGGGGTGCTGGCCCAGTCGTTCGTGATCTCGGCGGCGCACACCGACGCCGACGTCGAGGCGACCGTGGAGGCGGTGCGCGGCGCGCTCGCCGTCTACGGACGGGCCGTCGACGCCGGCACCACCGACGGCCTGCTGCGGGGGCGACCCGTGGCGCCGGCGATGCGCGAGCAGGCCGCGCCCCGGAGGCTCCCGGACGCCGGGCGCGACGAGGACGAGGGGGCCGGCAGCGTCGCCGGCCGTGTGACGACGGAGGTCGGGTCATGAAGGTCGTGCTGTTCTGCGGCGGGCTGGGGATGCGCATGCGCTCCGGCCCGGAGTCGCTGCCCAAGCCGATGATGTCGATCGGGTCCCGCCCGGTCCTGTGGCACATCATGAAGTACTACGCGCACTTCGGGCACACGGAGTTCATCCTGTGCCTCGGGTACGGCGCGACGGTCGTCAAGGACTACTTCCTGAACTACGCGGAGACCCACTCGAACGACTTCGTGCTCAGCAAGGGCGGGGACCAGGTCGAGTTGCTCTCGAGCGACATCAGCGAGTGGCGCATCACGTTCGTCGACACCGGGATCGACACGCCCATCGGCGAGCGGCTGCGGCGCGTGCGCCCGTACCTGGAGGACAACGACGTCTTCCTCGCGAACTACGGCGACGTGCTCACCGACGCGCCGATGGACGAGATCGTCGACGAGCTCGTCGCCACCGACGCGGTGGGCTCGCTCCTGGCGGTGCCGCCGCAGGACTCGTTCCACGTGGTGCGCTACGACGCCGACGGCACGATGCGCGACCTCGAGCCCGTGGCCGGCATGACCATGTGCATCAACGGCGGCTACTTCGTGCTGCGCCAGGGCATCTTCGACTACCTGGACGAGGGCGACGACCTCGTCATGAACGGCTGCGTGCGCGCGGCCCGCGACGGACGCTTCCGTGCCGTGGGCTACGACGGGTTCTGGGCTCCGATGGACACCCTGAAGGAGCGCAACATGCTCGAGGAGATGGACCGCCAGGGGCGCAGGCCGTGGGCCGTGTGGGAGCACGCCCCGGGCACGCTGCGCCCCCGCCGGGCGACGGACGCCACGCCGCCGCCGGACGCCACGACGCTGACGGGCTTCACGCCGCCGGACCGCGACCTCGCGCCGGCGCTGAGCGTGCCGGGCGCGAGCTGATGATCGGGCTCGTCCCGCCCCAGGGGCGCCTGCGGGTGCTGTGCGTCGCGGCGCACCCCGACGACGTCGAGATCGCCTGCGGCGGCACCCTCCTGGCGCTGGCGGCGCGCGGCGAGGTGCAGGTCGTGGTCGCGACGCTCACCGGCAGCCCCGAGCGGTGCGCCGAGGCCGAGGGGGCGGCCCAGGCCTTCAGCCCGGGCGCGACGAGCCGGTTCTGGTCGTTCCCCGACGGCCGCCTGCCGGAGCACTGGGGCGCGGTCAAGGACGCGCTCGAGGACCTGGCCCGCGAGCTGGAGCCGGACGGCAGGATCGACCTGGTGCTCGCGCCGAGCCCGCAGGACGCGCACCAGGACCACCGGCTCGTCGGGGAGCTGGTGCCGACGGTGTGGCGCGACTCCCTGGTGCTCGAGTACGAGATCCCGAAGTGGGACGGCGACCTGCGCCGCGTGACGACGTACGTGCCGGTGGGGCGGGACGACGCGCGCCGCAAGGTCGAGCTGCTGTCCAAGCACTACCCGTCCCAGACCGCCCGCGACTGGTGGGACGACGAGACGTTCCTCGGGCTGATGCGCCTGCGGGGGATGGAGTGCCGGTCGTCGTACGCCGAGGGCTTCACGGTGCGCAAGCAGCGGCTCGACCTGGCCGGCCCGGCGTCATGACGACCCGGGTGGCGCTGTTCGCGGAGCTGGGCGTCAGCAGCATCGGCAACGACGCGTCGGCCGCGCAGGTGATCCGGATGCTCGAGGCCGGCCCCGGCGCCGTGGAGGTGACCATCGTCAGCCGCGAGCCTGCCGGATCCCGGGAGGCGCTCGGGCGTCCGGCGACGAGCGCCCGGGCGCGGTGGGGCTATTCCGGTCCCGGCCACGACTCGGGCGTGGCCAAGGGCGTCCGGCTCGCCCTGGACCTCGTGCACCTGGTGCGGCTCGCGGGCCGGTTCGACGCCATCGTCGTCCCCGGCACCGGCGCACTGGAGGCGGGGCACGGCGGGCCCCCGCGGGGCACGCTCCTGTCGCTCCTGCTGGTCGGCCTGGCCGCCCGGTGCCGCGCCACGCCGTACGCGTGGCTCGGCGTCGGGGGCAGCCGGTACACGCGCAGCCTCACGCGGCGGGTGGTGCGTGCGGCGGCGACGACGGCGAACGTCCGTTCCTATCGCGACCCGCTCACGCGCGAGGCCGTCGGGTCGACCGGCGTCGACACCGCCCGCGACGTGCTGATCGACGACATCGTGACCGCACGGTCGGACGTGCCGCTCGCGGCATCCGACGCGAACCGCGGCGTCGTCGTCGTGAGCGTCATCGACGTGCCGTCCGCCGACGGCGCGGCCTGGGCCACCGACGCCGAGCGCGAGCGCTACCGCCGGGAGACGGGCCGCGTCGTCGCGGCGCTCGTGGACCGTGGCGAGCGGGTGCGCGTCGTCGTGTCCGACGCGGCCGACGTGGCGGTCGCGAGGCAGGTCGTCGGCGACGTCTCCGAGCACGTGGCCGAGGAGCGGACCTTCGGGAGCGTCGAGATCCGCACGCCGCGCGACTTCGAAGAGATGCTGCGGGAGCTCGCAGGTGTCCGGGCCGTCGTCGGCAGCCGCTTCCACCTCCTCGTCGGCGCGGCGCTGAACCGGATCCCGTTCGTCACCGTCGAGCACGCGGACAAGGTGCGGGTCCTGGCGGAAGCCGCCGGCGTGGGCGCCTACCGCCTCGACGCCCACAGCTTCCGGTCCGACGAGCTCGTCGAGGCGCTCGACGCCCTGGTCGACAAGCGCGACGCCCTGTCGCGGGACGTCGACGCGTGGGCCGACGGCGCGCGCGAACGGACGCTGCGCGGCTACGACGAGGTCCTGTCCAGGCTCGGTGCGCTGCGGGAGGCGTCGTGACAACTGTCCCACCGGTGACCATCGGGGTGCCCGTGCACGACGGCGAGCGCTACCTCCCGCAGGCGCTCGCAGCCCTCGAACGCCAGGACTTCGGCGACTTCGCCGTGGTCGTGGCGGACAACGCCTCGACGGACGGCACCCAGGAGATCGGGCGGGAGGTCGCCGCCCGCGACCCGCGGTTCACGTACGTGCGGCACGAGGTGAACATCGGCGGCGGCCACAACGCGGAGTGGCTGCTCGACCACGCACGCTCCCCGCTGTTCGCGTGGGCCTACCACGACGACCTGCGCGAGCCGGCGTGGCTGCGCCGCAGCGTCGAGGTGCTGGACGACGCGGGCCCGGCCGCCGTGTGCGCCGTGCCGCGCGTCGTGCTCGTCGACACCGCGGACCGGGAGGTCGGCGAGCACCACGACGGCGACGCCGCCCTCGCCGACGGCCTCGCCGGGCCGTCGCCGCACGTGCGGCTGGGGACGGTGCTGCGGCGGATGGTCGGGCAGGTCGGGTTCGGGCTGATGCGCACCACGGCGGCGCGCGCCGCGGGCGGCGTCAGGGTCTCGACGGCGGGCGAGATGGTGCTGCCGGCGGCGCTCGCCCTGGCCGGCCGCCTGGAGGTGGTGCCCGAGCGCGGGCTGCTGCGCATCCGCGCGCACGACGAGCGGCACGGCGGCGACCGGGACAGCGAGGCGGCCTGGGTGGACCCCAGCCGTCCCCGCACCGTGTTCCCGTACTCGCGTTCCACGTTCCTCCTGCTGCAGGCCGTGGGGGCCGCGCCGCTGGACACCGCCGAGCGCGTGCGGTGCGCGGGAACGGTGCTCGGGCGCTGGACCGTCCCCGGATGGCGCAGCATCGTCGGGGACCTCGCCCGCCTGCCCCGGGACGCCGGGCTCGTCGGCGCCCGCCGGAGGGTCGCGTGAGAACGGTGCGGCGGGTCGCGTTCTTCGGCGAGACGGGCATCGGCAACTACGGGAACGAGGCCTCGCTGGTCGCCGGGCTGCGGCTGCTCGACGGCACCGGCGCGCGGGCCCTGGCCGTGGCGCAGCTTCCCGCCGTCGTCGAGGCCACCTACGGCGTCGACGCGGTGGACATCAAGCACCCGAGCGCGCCGCGCCGCGGGGTCAAGGGCCTGCTCGGCCGGGTGGCCGACGTCGTGCACCTGGGCCGGACCGTGCGGTCCGTGGACGCCGTGGTCGTCCCGGGCACGGGCATCTTCGAGGGGCAGGGCGTGCGCCCGCGCGGGATCCCGTTCTCGCTGTGCTGGCTCGCCGCCTGGTCGCGCCTGCACCGCCGCCCGCTGCTGCTGCTGAGCGTGGGGGTCGACGACCTCGGGTCGCCGGGCGTGCGCCGGCTCTTCGCCTGGACGCTCTCCTGTGCGGACGTCGTCACCGTGCGCGACGAGGAGTCCGCCCAGGGCGTGGCAGGGCTGGGGGTGCGCCGCGAGGCGCCGGTCGTGCCCGACCTCGTGCTGCGCCGCGAGCCCGTCACCGCGGCACCGACCCCCGGCACCGCCAGGACCGACCCGCTGGTCGCCGTCGGCGTCATGGACTGGGGCGGCGCCGAGCGGGACGCCGACCGGGAGGTGTACACCGGCCGCAGCGTCGCGCTCGTGCGGGCGCTCCTCGACACGGGGGCGAGGGTGCGCGTGGTGACCGGCGAGGACCTGGACCTGCGCGTCGCCCGTGAGGTGGTGCGCCGCGTCCGCGCGGCCGACCCCGGGGCCGTCGTCGAGCTGAGCGAGGCCCGGACCGTGGAGGACGTCGCGCACGCGCTCGGGGGGTGCCACGCCCTGGTCGCCGCGCGCTACCACAACCTGGTCGCGGCGGTGAGCGAGGGCGTGCCGGTCGTCGGCACGGGGTACGGGCCCAAGCAGGCGTCGCTCGTGGCGCACTACGCGCCGGCCGGCAGGGGGCAGGACCGGGCGCACGACCGGGCGCACGACCGCGACACGTACGACACGGCGACCGTGGTCGCCCAGGTGCGCGAGATCCTGGCCGACCACGCCGCCGAGGCGGCGCACGTGCGGGAGGTCGCGGAGTCGGACCGCGCCGCCGTGGTCGCGCAGGAGGACCGGATGCGCGACCTGCTCGGCCTCCGCACGGCGCGTCGGGTCGCGTCGTGAGCCGGCGGGCCGTCCGGCGCGTCGTGGCGGTGCTCGTGGTGGCGGCCGTCGCCGTCGTCGCCGCCGTCGTGGGCTACCGGGCGCTGCGGCCGGGCACCCCCGAGCAGGACGGGTGGTACGAGCGCCCGCCGGCGGCGGACGCGCCCGTGCGCGCGGTCACCCCGTCGACGGCGTGGCCGGCGGCCGACGGCGACCCGGCGTTCGTCACGGCGATCGCGGACGGCGGCCGGTACTTCGTCGACCAGGACGGCGCGCCGATCCTCGTGCGCGGGGACGCGCCGTGGTCGCTCCTGGTGGACCTGAGCCCGGCCGAGGCCGAGACGTACCTGACCACCCGGTCGGAGCAGGGCTTCAACGCCCTCGTCGTGTCCCTGCTGGGCAACCCGGCGAACGGCGGCCCGTCGGCGGACGGCGCCACGGTGGACGGGCTGCTCCCGTTCACGGACGGCGACGTCACCCGCTGGAACGCGCCGTACTGGGACCGCGCGCACGCCACCCTGGAGCGCGCGGCGGACCTCGGCCTCACGGTGCTGCTCTACCCGGTGGACAGCTGGACGATCGACGAACCGTTCGGCTCGCCCGGCGTCGACGTCTGCCACGACTACGGGGCGATGGTCGGGGAGTGGGCCGCCGACCTGCCCCACGTGCTCTGGATGGCCGGCGGCGACTACACGCCCGAGCCCGCCGACGACGCGTGCCTCGAGGCCGTGCAGGAGGGGATCCGGTCCACGGGCGATGCCCGGCCGTTCTCCGCCCAGCTCATCACGGTGCGGTTCGCGGGCCAGGACCCGCACTGGGACCCGCTCGTCGACTGGGACTTCGTGTACAGCTACCAGCCCGTCTACGAGGCCGTGCGCGAGGCGTACGACACCGGGCCCGCGCGCCCCGCGCTGCTCGGCGAGTCGAACTACGAGGGTGAGAACAACATGGGCGACGAGCCCACCACCACCGAGACGCTGCGGCGCCAGGTGCTGTGGGCGATCACCTCCGGCTCGCCGGGGGAGGTGTACGGCACCGACGACTGGGAGTTCCTGCCCGGCTGGCAGGACCGGATGCGCTCCGCGGGCGCCGAGCAGGTGGCGCGGCTGCGTGACGTCGTCGCGTCGTTGCCCTGGTGGACGCTGGTGCCCGACGACGGCTCGCTGCTCACCGGCGGCGCGGGCGGGAACCCGGACGCCTTCGACCAGCTCGAGAGCGACCTCGCGACCGCCGCGGCGAGCCCCGACGGCGACCTCGCCCTCGTCTACGTGCCGACGCACCGCACGATCACGCTCGACGTCGGCCGGCTGGCGGAGGGGGCGCGGGCCTGGTGGGTGGACCCCACGACCGGGGAGCCCGCGCCCGCCACGCTCGCCGCGTCGATGACGACGCCGGGGGCGAACGCCGCCGGCGACCACGACTGGCTGCTCGTGCTCGGCACCCACCCGGTGGGCTGAGGACACCCCCGCCGGTCGAGCCTGTCGAGACCCGTCAGGTCGTCAGGGACGGCCGAGCCGGTGCCGCACCCGGCGGGTGGCCTCGCGCGCCGCGGCCCGGGCGTCGAGCCGTACGGCGCGACCGAGCATCCGCGCGGCCCCCAGGACCCGGCCGCGGCGCAGCCGGGCGAGGCCCTCGCCGACGGAGTCCGCGGCGTCGCGGGCGTCGAGCGCGGCAAGGTTCGCCCGCACGTCGGCGAGCACCCGCGGGTCTGGGTTGTTCTCGGCGCCCCACAGCTGCATGCCGATCATGCGGCGCGCCCAGTCATGTACCTGGGCCTTGTTGTCGTGGGTCGTGTTGGAACCGTGCCGGCGATAGAGCGTCAGCACCTCAGGAACGCCGACGAGACGCGAGTACTGCAGCAGCCGGAAGGTGAGGTCGGTGTCCTCCGCGTAGGCGAGTGCGGGGTTGAACCCGCCCACGCGCACCAGCTCGGTGCGCCGGTACACGAAGGAGACGAGGTTCGGGAACGGACAGCGGCCAGAGAGCAGGTCGCGTGCCGTCTCGTCCCGCGCGACGAAGTGGTGCCCGCGGTGGCCGCCGCCGGCGTCGATGGCGTCGATGGACGAGTAGGAGGCGCCGGCGCCGGGGTCGGCGTCGAGCGCGTCCACCAGCACCTGGAGCCGGTCGGGCAGCCAGACGTCGTCGTCGTCGAGGAACGTCACGTACTCGCCCCGCGCGAGCGCGACGCCGTGGTTCAGGGGGATCGACACGTCGTGGCCCGCCTCGCGCACCACGACGGCACCCGGTACGGCGGACACGACGTCCCGCACGCCCTCCGGGTCGGGCGAGGCGTTGTCCATGACGACCAGGTGCCAGTCGGTGAACGACTGGTCCTTGACGCTCTGCAGCGCCTCGGCGAGGTAGGGGGAGACACGGTTGGTCGACATGACCACGGTCACGCGGGCGGTCATCAGATCACGTCCGCGAACTCGCGCTCGCGCCGCTGGAACACCAGCAGCCCGCCCACCACGGCCACGGCCGAGACCCCGAGCAGGCCGGCGACCTGCCAGGCCGGCGGGCCGGGGGTGCCGAGCATGGCCCAGCGGAAGCACTCCATGAGCCAGGTCAGCGGGTTCGCCTCGAACCACCACGTCAGGCCCGCGGGGACGGCGTCCAGCGAGTAGGCCACCGGCGTCGCGTACATGAGCACCTGCACCAGCCAGGGGAGCACGTACTGGACATCACGGAACTTGACCATGATCGCGGACGCGGCGAGGCCGAGGCCGGACCCGAGCGCGAGGGCGCAGAGCGTCCACAGCGGCAGCCCGATCAGGGCCCAGCCGGGGTTGACGCCGTTGACCACGAGCAGCACCGCGAACAGCACGAGCGACACGGCGAAATCGAGCAGCACGGAGAGCATGGTCGACAGCGGCACCACGACGCGGGGGAAGAACACCTTGGACACCAGCGCCTGGTTGGCCACCAGCGACGGCGCGGCGCGGGTGAGCACGCCGGAGAACACGGTCCACGCCGCCGTGCCGGCGAAGGCGAACAGGAAGTAGGGCACGCCGCCCGTGGGCAGGCCCGCCACCCGGCCGAAGACGATCGCGAAGATCGCCGCCGTGACGAGCGGTTGCAGCACCACCCAGGCGACGCCGATCGCGGTCTGCCGGTAGCGCAGCACGATGTCGCGGACGCCGAAGCGGTAGAAGATCTCGCGCGCCTCCCACAGCTCGCGCCACCGGGGCACGTTGAGCCGCCCGGGCGGGGTGATGACGATCCTGGTCGCGGCTCTGGCCGTGCTCATGCCGGTCACCACGTCTCGTAGTCGAAGTCGCACAGGACGGCACCGAAGATGCCGTCCTCGATGACGACCTCCGGGTACGGGAGATGAGGCAGGACCTCGAACGTGGCGGCAGCCTGCCATTCGTCGAAGACGCCCGCCTGGCACAGGTACATGTCGACCGTGTAGGGCCCGGGCTCCAGCCAGAGGTCCTTGATCCGGACCTCGCCGCCGTGCGGTTCGGACGGGTCGAACCACTGGCCCACGAGTCGCGAGTCGGCCTGGGTGACGATGACGCCCCGATGGTTGCGGACGTGGCAGGTGACGAAGTACTTCCCGACGATCTCGGGGTTGGCGCCCACCTCGAACGTGATCACCGTGTCGTCGACCGGTTCGCGGATCTCGGGCGTCGTGACCCGGGTGAACCGGATCAGCCCGGTACCGGGCCGTCGTCGGACGTCTTCCTGGCTCTCGCGGAAGCTGTTGAAGCTCTCGCGGTAGGCGGCCATCGCGTCATCCACCGTCCCGTGGTGCACCAGGCGCCCGCGGTCGAGGAACATCGCGGAGCTGCACAGCGTCGTCACCGTCTGCATCTGGTGGCTCACGTAGAGCACGGCGCGGCCGTCCTTCGCGACGTCGCGCATCTTGTCCAGCGACTTGCGCTGGAACTCGGCGTCGCCCACCGCCAGCACCTCGTCGATCGCGAGGATCTCCGTCTCGAGGTGGGCCGCCACCGAGAAGGCCAGGCGCACGTACATGCCGGAGGAGTAGCGCTTGACCGGGGTGTCGAGGAACTTCTCGACGCCGGAGAACCGGACGATGTCGTCGAACCGGCGCCGGATCTCGCTGCGGCCCATGCCCAGGAGCGAGCCGTTGAGGTAGATGTTCTCGCGGCCGGTGAGCTCGGGGTGGAAGCCGGTGCCGACCTCGAGCAGGCTGCCCACCCGGCCGCCCAGCTCCACCCGGCCGGCGCTCGGCGCCGTGATCCGCGTGAGGATCTTCAGCAGCGTGCTCTTGCCGGCGCCGTTGCGCCCCACGATGCCGACGGCCTCGCCCCACGGGATGTCGAACGAGATGTCGTGCAGGGCGTCGAAGGTCTCGAACTCGCGCCGGTGGAACGGATGCCGGACGCGCGCGACGAGCGCCTCGGACAGCCGGTCGTGCGAGCGGCCGGAGGTGGCGATGCGATACGACTTCGCCAGGCCGCGGGTCGAGATCGCGGTGTCCGGCGGGCTGTCGGTGGTGCTGTTCATACGGGTCCCTCGCGACGGTAGGAGTGCGGTCACGCTAACCGCGCGGGGCGGGCGGGCCGAGGGGTGCAGGGGCCTTTTCACCCCGGTCGGGGCGGGATTCCACCCGGTCCTCCGGCGGCGCCGTGATCCGACCGCGCGGCGCCCAGGAGGCGGCGAGCGACTCGAGGGCGCGCGGGGCCCGGCCGGAGGCGCGCACGACGTGGGCGGCGAGGGCGGCGGCCACCACCACCGCGGCGCGCAGGCCCTCCCGCGGCCCGCGGTCGCGCCAGGTGCGCACCGGCTGCGGGAGCACCCGGTGGCGCAGCAGGCCGCGGCCGCTCACGCCGGCGTCGCGCCACCGGGTGGCGAACAGCAGGGCGTTGCGCGCGTAGTAGAAGGTGCCGAGGTAGGACGCCGGGCCGGTGAACGACGCCGAGACCCGGTGCCGGACCACGGCGTCCGGGTCGACGAGGAGCCGCACGCCACGCTGCCGCGCGCGCAGGCTCCAGTCCGAGTCCTCGAAGTCGAGGAAGTACCGGGCGTCGAAGCCCCCGACGAGGCACCACGTGGCGGCCGTGGCGCACACGCAGCAGCCGGTGAGCAGGTCGGCGCCGAACGGCTCGCCGGAGGCGAGCCCGGCGGCCGCCTCCGCCGCCGTCAGGTGGCGCGGGAGCCCGTCGACGTCGTCGAGCACGGCGCCGGCGAACCAGAGGTCGCCGTCACCCGCCCCGTCGGTGCCGTCACCGAGCCGCACGATCCGTGGGCTCGCGGCCACGGCACCCGTCGTCGCCAGGGCGGCCAGGCGGTCGAGCGCCCCGGGGTCCACGAGCGTGTCGTTGTTGAGGACGGTGAGCAGGTCGTAGCCCCGCTCGAGCCCCCACGCCAGCCCGCGGTTCATTCCGCCCGCGAAGCCGAGGTTGTCGCCCGTCTGGAGGGTCGCGACGTGCGGCCAGCGCTCGGCGACCGCCTCCAGGACGCCGTCCTCGGAACCGTTGTCGACCACGAGCACGTCCGTGGCCGGCGACCCGGCGACGAGCGAGCCGACGCAGCGGAGCGTGTCACGGCGGCCGTGCCAGGTGAGCACCACCACCAGCTGTCCCCGGTCAGGCACGAGGAGTCACCGCCCCGGCCGTCGGGTCTGCGGGGCGCACGCCGTGCCGCGCCGGGAGCACGTCGTCCTCCCGGACCGGGCGCAGGCGCGGCCAGACGGCGCCGAACAGCGGGTGCACGTCGCGCTGCACCCGCCACGCCACCGGGGACGGCCACCAGACGAGCCACAGGTACCGCCGCGCCGCGAAGTCGCGGGAGTGGCCCCACCCGCGCACCTTCGCGCGGACATGGCCCAGCGGCCGGGCCCACGAGTTGTGCACGATCGCGTCCTCGGGGCGGGCGGCGAGGACCCGCACCTCGCCCGGCTCGGCGGCCCGCCGGACCGCGGGCGACGTGGTGTCGCCGTGCACGAGCACCCGCAGGCGCCGGCCGTCGGTGCGGCGGGCGTTCGCGAGCCGGGTCCCACGGCGCACGGCGACCGGCCCGGGGTACTCGTACGCGGGCGTGCCGGCCGCCGTCGTGACCTCGAGGTAGCCGCGGCGCGTGCGCCGGTACAGCACGCGCATCGGCCACTCGACGGCGTCGCAGCCGTGCGCGTCCGCCGTGCGGAGCGCAGCCAGCAGCGCGTCCGGGTGGGGGAGCAGCTCGTCGCCGTCGAGCTGCAGCACCCAGTCGACGTCGGGGGAGAACGCGTCGAGCGCGGCCTGCCGCTGCGCGGTCTCGCCGCGCAGGGGGTCCTCGACGTCCCGCCAGGTGCCGGGCACCACGCGCAGCACGCCGCGGGAGTCGACCGTCCGGACCACCTCGAGGCACTCCCGGGCGGGCACCGGCCGGCCGTTCCAGCCCAGCCCGTCCTCGGGGTAGGGCACGACCAGCTCGTCCACGTGCGGGGAGTACGCGCGCAGCGTGTCCTCGAGCCAGGTCAGGTCCCCCGGCAGGACGTACGCGCCGAGCCTCGTCGTGGTGCTCACCCTGTCTCCCCACCTGTGCCCGGCGACCTCATACGGCGAGGCTAGGCGCGCACCGGCAGGTCTCCGGGGTGAAGTTGCGCCCCCGGGGCCTGTCGCCGGGGTGAAATAGCGCCGGCGTCGTTGAGACGGCCCGGATCGCTGCACAGACTCGGGCCATGACGACGACGGCGGCTCGCGCGGTGGCGTTCTATCTGCCGCAGTTCCACCCCGTCCCCGAGAACGACGCGTGGTGGGGGCCGGGGTTCACCGAGTGGACCAACGTGGCGCGGGCGCGCCGTCTGTACCCCGGGCACGCCCAGCCCGACGTCCCCGCCGACCTGGGCTTCTACGACCTGCGCCTGCCCGAGTCGCGGGCCGCGCAGGCCGAGCTCGCGCAGCAGCACGGCGTGGAGGCGTTCGCGTACTGGCACTACTGGTTCGGCGACGGCCGCCGCATCCTCGAGCGCCCGTTCACGGAGGTGCTCGCGACGGGCGACCCCGGCATCTCGTTCTGCCTCGCGTGGGCCAACCAGACGTGGAGCGGCATCTGGCACGGCGACGCCGATCGGGTGCTCATGGAGCAGCGCTACCCCGGCCGGGCGGACCACGTGGCGCACTTCGAGGCGGTGCTGCCCGCGTTCCGCGACCCGCGCTACCTGCGCGTCGGCGGGCGGCCGGTGTTCTACGTCTTCCGCCCCGAGGAGCTGCCGGACGCCGCGGCCTTCGTCGACCTGTGGCAGTCGCTGGCCCGCCGCGCCGGGCTCGAGGGGCTCTACCTGGTGGCGGAGATGAGCGACCTCGTGGGCCGCGGCGTGCGGTACGACCGGGTCAAGGAGGACGGGTTCGACGCCGGGGTGTACATGCGGATGCCGGCCGGGACGTCGCGCCGGGACCTGCTGCGCATGCGCGCCGTCCGCAAGCTCGCGGGCGGGCCCGAGATCCACCCGTACACGACCTCGTGGGCCGAGCAGAACCGCACCGGCGACCTGGTCCAGCCCTGCGTGTACCCGAACTGGGACAACACGCCCCGCTCCGGTCGGCGCGGCATCGTGCTGCAGGGGGCGACCCCCGACGGCTTCCGCGAGAACGTCCGCCAGGCCGCCGCGTCGGTGGCGCACCGGCCCGCCGACGAGCGCCTGCTGTGGGTCAAGTCGTGGAACGAGTGGGCGGAGGGCAACCACCTCGAGCCCGACCTGCGGTTCGGGCACGGCTGGCTCGAGGCCCTGCGCGACGGGCTCCGGGACGGCCAGCGCGACGGTGCCGCCGGGACGGCGGGCGGCACGCCATGAGGATCGCGATGGTCTCCTACTACCTGCCCAGCGCGAGCAAGCAGGGCATCGGCTACCAGGTGCACGAGCTGGCCACGGAGCTCGTGCGGCGCGGCCACGACGTCGACGTGATCAGCGAGTGCCCGCCCGTGCCGGGCGCGGTCTACGGGCACCGGCACGTGCAGCTGGGCGGCGCGCTGCGCACGTTCCGGTTCGCGACCGCGGTGCGGCGCCTCGACCTGTCCGGCTACGACGTGCTGCACGCGCACGGCGACGACTACTGGCTGTGGCGCCGCCGCGTGCCGCGGCACGTGCGCACCCTGCACGGCTCGTGCTTCGAGGAGGCGCGGCGCATCCGCGGGGCGAAGGAGCGCCTGCGGATGGTGCTCCTCGGCTGCTCCGAGCTGCTCGCGAGCGTCGTCGCGGACCGCACCGTCGTCGTCTCGCCGGCCACGCGGCGCTGGTACCCCTGGGTGCACGACGTGGTGCCGAACGGGGTCGACACGTCCCGCTTCGCTCCCGCCCCGGACGGCCGCGCCGGCCACCCGGTCGTGCTGTTCGTCGGCGCGTGGCACGGCCGCAAGAACGGTGCCGAGCTCGCCCGCCAGTTCGTCCGCGACGTGCGCCCGCGGCACCCCGACGCGGAGCTGTGGATGGTCTCGCGCGACGTGCCCGACGACGCCGGCCCCGGCGTGCGGGCCCTCGGGGCGCTCGACGACGCGGCGCTCGCGGACGCCTACCGGCGGGCCTGGGCGTTCTGCCTGCCGTCCGACTACGAGGGCTTCGGCATCCCCTACGTGGAGGCGATGGCGAGCGGGCTCCCGGTCGTGGCCACCCCGAACGTCGGCGCGCGGTACGTGACCGACGAGGGCCGCGCCGGGGCCCTTGTCCCGCTGGAGGGCGTGGGTGCCGCGCTCGCCGACCTGCTCGGCGACGGCGCCCGTCGCGCCGCGCTGACCGACGAGGGCCTCGCGCGCTCGCGGGACTTCTCCCTGGCGGGGGTCGTCGACCGGTACGAGGAGCTGTACCGCCCTACCGCACCTGCGCCGGCGCCCGCCCGCGCACGGTGACCGGCGGGGTCTCGCCGAGGCGCAGCGCCCACCACGTCGCGGCGGTGACCGCGCCGACGAGCAGCAGCGAGCCGAGCACGTCCGACGGCCGGTGTGCGAACGACACGACGTTCACCGCCACGGCGACGAGCGCGACCAGGGACCAGCCGGCGACGACGGCGCGCGACGCCCCTCCCGGCCAAAGGAGCACGACGGCGACGCACAGCGCCGTCACCGCCGCCACGTGCCCGCTGGGGTAGGAGTTCTCGGGGATGCTCTGGTGGCCCAGGTCGGGCCGGTCGAGCAGCACGTGCTTGAGGAGCTGCGACCCGAGGACCGAGACGCCCACCACCAGCGCCGCCGCCGCGAGCCGCCGCCACGCTCGCGCTCCGACGGCGCGCGCCAACGGCACGAGCACCACCGCGGCCAGCAGCAGCGGGAGGAGGGCCCGCACGAGGCGGGTCAGCGGGACGGTGGCGTCCCACAGGCTCGCCGTCGCGGCGAGCGCACCGTCGTCCAGCCGCTGACCCGCGTCGGTGCGGACCGCGAGCAGGTACAGCGCGGCGACGCCGAGCCCCAGGACGACGCCCACGACGGCGGACGTCCCCGAGGGGCGTCCGCCCGGCTCCGCACGCAGGCTCACGACCTCGTCCCGGGGATCGTCATGCGTCGCCTCCTCGGCTTCGCCGTCAGTGCGGTCGTGGTCTTTGCACACACGTCCTGGACAGTGTTTCGGCACCCGCGGCGCCTGTCCCCGTGCGGCCCGGGTGAAACGGTCCGGGTCAGGGGTGAACTGTCCGCCCCGGCCCGTCGGTCGTCCCCCGCGCTGCCTAGCCTGGCCGGACGCACGCGCTCCCGGGAGGACCAGTGACGCGACGAGTGGTGGTGACGGTGTCGGCGCTCGCGGCGTGCGTCGTCGTCGTCGGCGTGCTCGTCCTCGCCCCGCCGCTGCTCCGGGGGGAGGGCGACGGAGGGGGCGCCCCGGCCACTGCGACCGCCCCGACCTCCCCGACCGCCACGACCGCTCCGGCGGGGGCCGTCACCGGCGCCGTCCCCGTCTGCGGCATCCCCGACCTGGCACAGGTGGTCGACGACGGCGTCGACCACGCCGCGTCGGGCGGGGTGCGCACCGTGGTCGACGGGGTCCTGCCCGGGACGGGGGAGCTGATCTCCGCCCGGGTCTCCGGCGGGACGGCGTACGTCGTGTCCCGGGTCGACGCCACGTACACGGTGGCGAGGTTCGCGCTCGACGGCGGGACGCCCGAGGGCGAGACGGTGGTCGAGCTCGACTGGGACGGGTCGGCCGAGACCTTCGGCACGAGCTCCTTCGAGGTGTCCGACGACGGCTCGGTCTACCTGCTCGACACGCTGATGGGACGCCGCGACCTCGTCAAGGTGGCGCCGGACGGCACCGAGACGTGGCGCACGACGCTGCCCGAGGGGCCGCAGACCACCGGGGCCGTCCTCGACCTGGAGGGGACCGTCCTGTGGGCCGACGCCGGTCGCGGCGAGGTCGTGGGCGTGGTCGACGCCGGGACGGTGCTGCACCGGGTGGGCGCCGACGGCACCCTGCTCGACCCCCTGCCCATCGACGGGACGGTCCTCGGGCAGCTCGACGGCGGGGCTGCCGTCCTGTCGGCCGCGCGGCCGGCCGCGGGCGGCGACCGGACCGACCTGCGGCTGACGGTGGTGGAGCCGGACGGAGCCGTGCGGGCGCGTCTCGGCTCGTCCGCCCCGGCGGAGCCGGCACTCGGCGTGCCGACGCTGCCGTGGACGGACGCGACCGGTGCGGGGGCGGCCCCCGGCGGCGGGCTGCTGCTCGCCGAGCCGGGCACCGGGCTGCGCCGGTATGGCGCCGACGGCGTGCTGCTCGGCACCTGGCCGGACGTCAGCATGGACCTCGAGCAGCCGTTCAGCCTGGCCGACCGCACGCCGGTGCTCCAGGACGGCGACACCTACTACGTGCTCACCGACGGCGCGGACGGCGGGCTGTCGCTGACGGCGATCTCCGCGGACCGGATGGCCGAGGGGCTGCGGGCGCCGATCACGCTCACCGCCGACAGCGAGAGCCTCGTCGCGGTCATGGGCCTGGGGGCCGGGCTGCTCGTCGACCGCCCGTACGGGGTGTTCGCCGCCGGCGAGGAGCCGCAGGTGGCCGCCGTGTTCGACGAGGCCTGGGGCGCGCACGCCGACCGGTACCGGCTGCGCTACCAGGTGCGCGGCGACCCGCGGGTGCCGGACCCCGTCGTCGGCGAGGAGCACCTGGCCGACCTGCCGACGGCGGGCGGGGAGGTCGAGCTCGACCTGCCGCCGTCCCGCCCGGGCGTCTACGAGGTCGACGCGGCGCTGGTGGACGACGACGGGACCGCCGTCTCCGGGGCCTGCCTGCGCTACACGGTGACCCCGGAGGGGAGCGCGCTCGACCCGGCGGCGCTCGCGGACGGCGCGGACTGGGGCGGCGCCCAGCCGCTGCGCGGCGTGCAGCTCGCCCACCAGCTCGGGGTCGGGTCGCACCGCGTGCAGCTCGACCTCGGTGCGCTCGTCCCGGACCCGACGGCGGAGCCCGGCCCGGCCGGGATCGCGTGGGAGGCGCTGCCCGGCGCCACCGTGGGCGCCGAGCCGGAGGGGACGACCGACCCGTTCGCCGACCTCGCCGCCGCGGCGCGGGAGGCCGAGCGCACCGGGGTCCGGCTCGTCGTGCAGGTGGGCCAGGGCGGGGACGCCGAGCGCGCCGCCGCGGAGGCGGGCACCTGGGAGGGCTGGGTGCGGCAGGTCGTCCTCGGCCTGCGGGAGCACGCACCGGGGATCGTGTACTGGTCGCCGTGGAACGAGCCGAACGGCACGGGCTACGACGACGCCGCCCGGTACGAGCGCGAGGTCGGCGCGCCCTTCGCCCGCGGCGTCCGCGCGGCGGACCCGGACGCCGTCGTCGTCGGGGGCAACACGCTCGGCGTGGCCCTCGACTGGTGGTCCGACCTCGTCGCGGCGGGCGGCTGCGACTCGATGGACGTCGTCGGCATCCACCCGTACACGGGGCACAACCGGTCGTGGGAGGAGGAGGGGTTCTCGGCCGACGGCGCCGAGCTGGACCAGCTGCGGGAGATCCTCCGACCGTGCGACGACCGGCCGGTGTGGGACACGGAGACCGGCTGGTGGTCCGACGGCGTCGTGAACTTCTGGGCGTCCGGCTGGGACGTGGCGCGCAAGCTGTGGTGGTACGCGCTCGAGGACGTCGAGGAGTGGACGTACTTCTTCAGCGAGGGCGGCTTCGGGGAGTCGGGCAACTCGTGGTCGCTGCTGCAGTACGACGCCTACGTGAAGCCGGCGGGGGCGGCGATGGCGGCGACGGCCCCCGTCCTGGCAGGTCTCGACGACGTCGCCTCGGTGGGCACCGGGGCGCCCGGGGTGCACGCGATGCAGGGCCGGGCGGACGACGGGTCGACGGTCCTGGCGCTGTGGTCGGAGGAGCTGTCGACGTCGGTCGTGGTGACGCCGCGCGGCGGGCGGGAGGTCGAGGCCGCCCGCCGCGACGTCTACGGGGCCGAGCAGGACCTGACGCTCGCGGCCCGGGGCACGGAGGTCCCCGTGACGGGCAGCCCGGTGATGCTGCGGCTCCCGGCGGGCGCGGAGCTGCAGGTGCGCGCCACCGAGCCGTTCGGCGACGACGTGCTCGAGGGGCGCCCGGTGTCGGTGTCGTCCACCCACCCGGACGCGGGCGACCCGGCCACGATCACGTCGGGCACCTTCGACGTCCGCGAGCCGTGGCGCTCCGGCCGGCTCGCGGACGGCTCGGTCGACCCCGCCCCGGCGGTGGAGGTCGAGACCGGCGGCCCGGTGACGGTCGACCGGATCGCCGTGGCCACGGCGGGCATCAAGTGCTGCACGGCCGGTCTGCGGAGCTACACGGTGGCGGTGCGCGCCGCGGACGGCGGGTGGCGCACCGTGGCCACCCCGTCCGGCCAGCTGTGGGACCGCGTCGCGCTGGTCGAGATCGACCCGGTGGAGATCACCGCCGTGCGCGTCTCCGTGCCGTGGACCGAGATCCGCGGCACGCGGGTGCTCGACGTCAACTACTCCGGCGTCCTGGGCGGCCCGCCGACGCCGTTCATGCCGCTGGTGACCGAGAGCGACTGGCTGGTCGCCGTGAGCGCCGTGCGGGCCTGGGAGCCCGCCGGCTGATCAGGCCTCGACTCAGGCCTCGACTCAGGCCTCGACTCAGGCCTCGACTCAGGCCTCGACCAGGAGCTCGCGGTGGCGCAGGTCGTCGACGAACGCCGCGACGTCCCGCTGCGCCACGTCCCGCGCGATCTGGTACTCCGCGGCGAGCGCGTCGCGCAGCTCCTCCGCCGAGCGGTCCTCCTGGAGGAGCTTGGCGACGAAGGCGCCGCTGCCGTTCGTGGTGAGGTACGTCGACGACACGAGGTCGAGGATGACCAGCTCGCCGTCGATCTCCTGCCAGGTGACCCCGTCCTCGCGCAGCCTCATCGTCGTGCCTCTCGTCGTCGGCGGGTCCGGCTCGGCCGGACGTCGCACCGAGGATAGGCCGGGAACGGGCGTCCCGACGGGGCAGGGACGGCCTTTCACCCGACGCCGGGTGAAAGGCGCCGCCGTGGCGGGTGACATCGCCGCCGCGCGCTTGACCGGTCTGCGCCGACCAGGCGACGTTGAACGCGTCCTGCACGCACGAGAGGAAGGAGCCTCCCATGTACGAGGCACCGCGCATCACCGAGGTGGGTTCGGTCAAGGACGTCACGCTGGAGCAGACGCTGGCCTTCGACTACGACGGCGACCTGTTCCACAAGGGCAAGGCGTCCTGACCCTTTCCCGCAGACGCGGCGCCGGCCCTCCGATGCCGGGGGACCGGTGCCGCGTCGTCTCTCCAGGAGGACTCGGACGATGACGTCGTTCTACCGCCCGACGGCGTTCGAGGCCGCAGCCTGCTGGCTGCCCGGGCTCGTCGACGTCCGGCGCGCGGTCGGAGCGGGTCCCGATCCCCTCGAGCAGCTCAAGCGGGCAGTCCGCGTGGCCGCCGGCGGCCGGCCCGTCGCCGTGACCTTCTCCGGCGGCCGCGACTCCTCCGCCGTGCTCGCCGTCGCGACCGCCGTCGCCCGCGAGGACGGGACCCCCGACCCGGTGCCCGTGACGTTCCGCTACCCCGGCGTCGAGGAGGCCGACGAGACATCGTGGCAGGAGGCGGTCGTCGAGCACCTGGGGCTGTCGACCTGGCAGCGCCTCACGATCGACGACGAGAACGACCTCCTGGGTGCGGAAGCGCGAGCGAGCCTGGTGCGCCGCGGCCTGCTGTTTCCCGCGACGATGCACGTCAAGGACGCGATGCTCCGCGAGCTGCGCGGCCACGCCGTGCTCACGGGCGAGGGCGGCGACGAGGTGTTCGGCGACCGCCGGGGCCGCGCCCTGCTGCGCATCGCACGAGAGCACGCCCGTCCCGGGACGCCCCGACGGAGCGCGGCCCGCTCGCTCCTGCCGCGTCCCGCGCGTCGACGCCGGGAGCGGGCAGAGGTGGCCGGGAGCATCGGGGGCCTGCAGTGGCTGACCGCGAGCACCCGCGAGCGCCTCGCGGACGAGTTCGCGCGCGACGCCGCCGCGGAGCCGCTGGCGTTCGGCCGCGGCCTGGGGTGGCTGCGCCGCCGCCGCGCCAGCCGCGTCTTCCTGGACACCTACGGGCAGGTGGCTTCGGAGCACGACGTGGTGCTCGCCCATCCGCTGCTGGACGACCGGTTCCTCCGTTCCCTCGGGGCACGGTTCCCGTTCGGGTTCACCGACCGCACCGCGGGCATGCTGGCCGTCTTCGGCGGCCTGCTGCCGGGGGCGGTGTGCGCCCGGGGGAGCAAGGCGTCGTTCAACCGCGCCTACCTGGGGTCCGCGACGCGAGACTTCGCCGCCACGTGGGACGGCAGCGGCGTCGACCCCGAGCTGGTCGACGTCGACGCCCTCCGTACGGCCTGGCTCTCGGGGTTCCCGCCCGGGCCGACCAGCCTGCTCCTCCAGCAGGCGTGGCTGGCGTCGGTGAGCGCGCAGGTGCCGCGATGACCGTGGCCGGGGCGCTGCGCCGCCTGGGTGCCGTCCCCGTCGCGCTCCGCCTCCTCGTGGCCCTCGTGGTGCTCGAGTCGCGGCTCCGGCGCTGGGGGGTGACCAGGGTCGCCGTCCGCTACGACCTTCCCCTGCTGTCGTCGCCCGCGCCGTCGTCCGGAGACTTCGACCTCGCCGTGCTGGACGAGCGCGAGGTGCGTGATCTCCGGGTGCTGCGCCGGGTGCTGCGCCTGCCCGGGGTCAACGGCACCTGCCTGCGCTCGGCCGTCCTCGCGGGCCGGGTCCTGCGAGGACGTCGCCCGGCGCTGGTGCTGGGCGTCACGAAGTCCGCCGGCGTCGTCCGCGCCCATGCGTGGCTGCGCGTCGACGACCTGGACCTGGACCTGGACCGGGGGACCGGCTTCCGACCCCTCGTCATCGACCACCACGTCGACCACCACGTCGACCACCACGTCGACCACCACGGAGCGTGAGACATCCCATGGATCGTCAGCTGCTGTACGGCCTCGTCGTCGAGGCCCCGTTCGACCTGCACCAGGCCCGGAGTTGCGACGTCGCGGCACCGGCCGACGTCGAGCTCGCCCAGGGACCGGGCACCGACCAGCGCACGGCGCCCGGGGGACGGGTGATCCTCCACTACGCCCTCGCCGGCGACCCCTGGTACACGGCCTGGGACCTCGGGGCGGAGGGCTTCCTGCTGAGGTTCCACGACGCGTGCGACTTCGAGATCTCCCCGGACCGGCGGCAGGTGACGCTGCGCGAGGCGGACGGCGTGGACCCGGGGCTGAGCCGTGTGCTCACCACGGGCGGGATGCTCGCCTTCCAGCTCTACCTGCGCGGGGAGGCGGTGCTGCACGCGAGCGCGGTCGAGGACGACGAAGGGGTGCTCGCCTTCGTCGGCTACTCCGGGATGGGCAAGTCCACGATGGCGACCCTGATGTGCGCCGAGGGGGCCGCGCTCGTCACCGACGACGTCCTGCGCCTCGACCGGACCGAGGACGGCTTCGCGGCGCGGCTCGGGGCGACCGAGGTGCGGTTGCGCAAGGGCGCCGACACCCTGGTCGACCGGTTCGGCGACCGGGCACCCGGACGCCGGGTGAGCGCCGACGCGCGCCACGTGCTCCAGCTGGGCGCCGGGGCGCGGGACCGCCGCCCGCTGCGGGCGATCGTCGTGCCGCAGCCGGACCGCGACGGCGGTGACCTGGTCGTGAGCCGTCGGTCGGGGACGCAGGCGCTCTTCGAGCTGTTGCACTACCCGCGACTTCACGGGTGGCAGGACGAGCGCGTGCAGAGCACCCACCTGCGGCACCTGGCGGAGGTCGCCCGCCAGGTTCCCGTCCTGGTCGCCGACGTGCCGTGGGGCCCACCGTTCGACCCGACGCTCGGGGCTCAGCTCCGCCGTTCGGTGGCGGCGGCCTCGGCCCGTTCGCTCGTCGCGGCGGACGCCCCGTCGAGGTAGGACCGCGCCTGGACGGTGAACATCTCGGCATACGCGCCGTCGAGGGCCATCAGCTCGTCGTGGCTGCCCTCCTCGATGACCGCGCCGTCGTCGAGCACGACGATGCGGTCCGCGGACCGGACCGTCGAGAAGCGGTGCGAGACGAAGAGCGCGGTCCGCCCGTCGAGCGTGGCCCGCAGGGACGCGAACAGGTCGTGCTCCGCCAGGGGATCCATCGCGGCCGTGGGCTCGTCCAGGATCACGAGGGCGGCGTCGCGGTAGAAGGCCCGGGCGATCGCCACGCGCTGCCACTGGCCGCCGGAGAGCTCGGTGCCGCCGGGGAACATCCGCGACAGCCGTGACTCGTATCCGTCCGGGAGGCCGGTGAGCGCCGCGTCGACGCCCGCGATCCGCGCCGACCGTCGCACCCGCTCGTGGTCGACCGGGACGTCGGACCGGCCCAGCGCGACGTTCCACGTGGCGGTGTAGGCGTAGTGGACGAAGTCCTGGAATATCACCGCGACCTGCGAGCGCACGGCTGCGCGCCGCATGGCGTCGAGCGGGCGGTCGCCCCAGAGGACCTCGCCGGACGTCGGCTCGTAGAGCCCCGCGAGCAGCTTGGCCAGTGTGGTCTTGCCGGAGCCGTTGGCGCCCACGAGAGCGACGACCTCGCCGGGGCGCAGCGCGACGTCCACGTCGCGGAGCGCCGGCCGGTCCGCGCCCGGGTACCGGAAGGAGACCCCGCGGGCGAAGACCCCGGGGAAGACCCCCGGCGGTTCCAGGCTCCCGTCGGCGGCGGCTGCCGCGGCGCGGCCGTCCTCGAGGAACGCGTGCACGTCGTCGAGGAAGAGCCCGGACTCGAAGATCTGCTGGACACCCCCGAAGATGCCCTGGATCTGGCCCTGGAGCATCCGTACCGCCACGACCGCGGCGCCGGCCTCGGCGAACGAGACCGCGCCGCGCGTGATCAGCCAGGCCAGCACCATCAGCACCGCGGCGAGGACGACCGCGGCGGCAAGGTTGCCGACACCGTTCGTCAGGGCCCGGCGGCGCACGTGCCGGGCCAGGGCGGCGAGGTACGTCGCGTAGAGCTCGCGATAGCGGGCCTGGAGCCACGGAGCCGACTGGAACGCCCGGATCTCCTTCGCCTCGTCCCGAGAGCTCTGCACGTAGTTCGTGTAGATGCGCTCCCGCTCGTTGGTGGTCTGGGCCACCCTGAAGGCGAACTCGAGCCGGCCCTCACGCCGCCCGGTGAGCAGGAGGGGCAGGCCCCCGACAGCGAGCAGCGGCAGCAGCAGCGGGTGCAGCGCCACCAGCGCCGCTCCCACGCCGATCGCCGAGATGGCCGAGCCGACCAGGTCGAACATCCCCTGCGTCACCTGGAACGGCCGCGAGAGGGCGTTGACCCGGACACGCTGGAGCCGGTCGTAGAACTCCGCGGACTCGAACTGGTCGAGGGGGACGCTCGTCGAGACCTCCTGGACCTCCTCGGCCATCAGCCGCGCGACGTGCTCGCCGAGCACGCGGCGCACGAAGCCCTGGAGTCCGCCCGCGACGCTCGCGACCGCGGTGAGGGCGGCCATGGCGACGACCGGCCCGGCCACCGTCCGCAGGGAGGCAGCTCCGTCCGCGAGCCCGATCAGCGCGTCCAGGAGCGCGGAGACGACCAGCACCTGGCCCGCCAGGGCGACGGCGACGATCACCTGCAGCACCAGCATGGCGACGAACAGGGGGCGGCTGGCGCGCCACGACACGGCCAACGACCCGGTGAGGTGGCGCAGCAGGCGCCGGGTCCTGGCCTCGTCCGCCCCGGACCCGTTCTGGGCCGTCGTCGTGTCCGCCACGTCGATCGCTCCGTCCCCGACCGTCCTGGCCGGCGGGTGCCGGCGTGTGCCGGCGTCAGACACGCTAGCCGCGCCGCCCCTCCGAAAGGGCCGCCGGGCCGAGATTTCGCCCGCTGCGGGCGGTCCGCCGGGACGTGTCGGTACTTATCCTGCCGGGATGGGGGAACGCACGACGGCGCGTCGGCCGCTGGCACAGGTGCTGGTCGACTCCGTGGCGCCCGAGGGTGCCACCCCGTCCGTCGGGCTCGCCGGCATCGCGCTGGAGCAGCTGGCCGAGGCGGCACAGGACCACCGGGTGCTGCCCGCCGTCGCCAAGCACGCCGCCGTGCTCCCGGACTGCCCGGAGGCGTGGCGGGCCCCGCTGCGGCGGGCGCGCGACGAGCAGGTGGTGCGGCACCTCGGCGTCCTGGCGGAGCTCGACGGGCTCGGGAAGGTGCTCGACGGCGCCGACGTGCCCTGGGCCGTGTGCAAGGGGCCTGCGGCGACGGTCCTGTGGCCGGCTCCGGACATGCGCGAGTACTACGACCTCGACCTCTACGTGCCTCGTGCGTCGTTCGGGGAGGCGGTCGCGGCGCTGGAGGAGGCAGGGTGCGTGCCCGAGGACCGCAACTGGCCGCTGATGGCGGCGTCGCGCCGGGCCGAGTACGCGTTGCGCGGCCCGTTCGGCGTGCACGTCGACCTGCACTGGGACGTCGCCGTCCCCGAGGCCGCGCGGCGCACCTACCGCATGGACCACGACGCGATGATCGACCGCCGTCGCCTCGTGGACATGGGCGGCGGCCGCTCCGTGCCCACCTTCGACCCGGTCGACACGGTGCTGGTGCTGGCGTTCCACGCCGCCCAGTCCGGGGCCGGGCGCCTGATGTGGCTCGTCGACGTCACCGGTGCGGTCGAGGCGTGCGGACCACGGTCGGCCGAGATCGGGGCGCGTGCCAGGAGCATGCGGGTTGACGTGCCGGTCGGCCTCGTCCTGGAGCGCGCGGCACGCGTGCTCGGGGGCCGGGGAGAGACCGGCCTGGGAGGGCAAGGGCTCCTCGGGTCGGCGACGGCGCTGCTCGACGCGAGGCACGGCTTCCCGGACCTCCCGGGCGACGCGCACCGCAGCGGCCGGCTCTACTCGAGCGCCCGCCCGAGCGCCACGGGCACGGCGGCCGCGCTGGTGCGCGACGCGCTCGCGAACCGCAGGATCGAGCGGGCGATCCGACGAGGCGTTCCCGGTGCCGACGAGAAGGCCCTGCGGGTCGACGTCCCCGACGCGGGCGCGCGGGCGGACTACTTCCGGTTCGTGGACTCGGGTTCGGGCTGAGCCCGACCGTCAGCGGGCGCCTGCCATCGCCCGGTCCAGCTCGGCCTCCACGTGTCGGGCGATCTCCAGCGACGCCGTCGCGGCGGGCGACGGCGCGTTGATCACGTGCACCTGGCGGGGGCCGGTGCGGACCAGGAAGTCGTCCACCAGCGAACCGTCGCGGTGCAGCGCCTGGGCGCGGACCCCGGCGGGCGCGGGGTGCAGGTCGTCGGCCGTGGTGCCGGGCAGCAGCCGGGCGACGGACGCGGCGAACAGCGTGCGCGACACGGAGCGCACGACCTCCGCCGCCCCGGGCACGAGGTTGCGCCCGGCCAGCCGCCACAGGCCGGGCCAGGACGCGGCGTCCAGCACGTCGCGCAGCACGACGTCCTGGCGCCGGTAGCCCTCGCGGGCGAGGGCGAGGACCGCGTTCGGCCCGGCGTGCACGTCGCCGTGCACGCCGCGCGTGAGGTGCACGCCGAGGAACGGGAACCGCGGGTCGGGCACCGGGTAGACGAGGCCGCGCACGCGGGCGGCGGCCTCGGGCGCGAGGTCGAAGTACTCCCCGCGGAAGGGCACGATGCGCGCGCCCGGGTCGACGCCGCAGGCGAGCGCCAGCCGGTCGGCGTGCAGGCCGCCGCACACGACGAGCGCGTCCGCGACCAGCTCGTGCCGCCGGCCGGTCCCGACCTCCTCGACGTCGACGCGCACCTGCGTGCCGACCGTGCGGGCGCCGTGCAGCGCGCGGCCGAGCAGCACGGTGCCGCCGGCGTCGCCCACCTGCCGGGCGAGGACGGCGCACACGCCGCGGTAGTCGACCACGCCGGTCGTCTCGACACGCAGGGCGGCGACGCAGGCGATGTCGGGCTCGTACTCGCGCGCCTCGACGGGGTCGAGCTCGCGCACCGGCACGCCGTTGGCGACGCCCCGCTCGGCGAGCGTGCGCAGGCGGTCGCACTCGTCCGCGCTGGTCGCCACGACGAGCTTGCCGGTGGTGGCCACGGCCACGCCGTGCTCGGCGGCGAACCGCGTCATGGACTCGGCGCCCGCGGTGCCGAGCCGGGCCTTGAGGCTGCCCGGCGCGTAGTACAGGCCGGAGTGGATGACGCCGGAGTTGCGCCCGGTCTGGTGGAGCGCGAGGTCCGGCTCCTTCTCGAGCACGGTCACCTCGTCCCCGCGGCGCGCGAGGCGTGCCGCCGTCGCGAGCCCGATGATCCCTCCTCCGACGACGATGACGCGCATGGTGCCTCCTTCGGACCTGGGCGCGGGAGCGGGCGACGTGCCCGGAGCGCCTCCGCTCACGATGCCGCACGACGGCTGCGCCGTGGCCCCCCGCCGCGGGTGAACGCACGGGTGAACTGAGGGCCGGGCCCGCGCGGGTCGCGGCGGAGGGGTGAAGTGCGGGACGCCGCTTGCCCCGGGCGGCACCGTGGTGGGATTCTCTGGCCGTTGATCAGGCCACGGCCTCGTGGACGATGAGGGGACGGTGGCGATGGGCCAGTACGACGGCGCGCAGCAGCAGGTGGCGCCCGACCCCTTCGCCCCGCCGTCGGAGGTCCCGCCGCCGTCCGAGCCGCCCCGGCTCGGGTCGCCCCCGCCCGGGTCGCCGACGCCGTACTCCTCGTACTCCCCGTACCCGCCGTCCGCCACCGGCACGGACGGCGTGTCGATCGCCGCCCTGGTCACCGGGTTGCTGTTCCTCGGGATCGTGCCGCTGGTGCTCGGCATCGTCGGGCTCCGGCGCGTGCGGCGCAGCGGGCGACCGGGCACGGGCCTCGCCGTGTCCGGCATCGTGCTGGGCGTCGTCTCGATCCTGGCCTGGCTCGTCGGGGTCGCGTTTCTCGCCTTCGCGGTGAACGTGCTCGACGAGGAGGGCGTCCTCGACGACCTGGGGGCGGAGCTGTCCCGAGCGACGGCGACGGAGTACGGCGACGACCCCGACCTGGACCTTCTCTACGACAACTGCTCCGCCGGGAACGACGTGGCCTGCGACGACCTGTACTGGATGTCGCCCGCGGGGTCCGAGTACGAGGACTTCGCCCTCAGCTGCGGCGGCCGCGAGGAGCGGTGCCTCATCACGATCGGCGAGGAGTAGGCGCCGAGCACGTCGCCGACCGGGTCTGTCGTGGCGAAGTCCGGCATAGTGGGAGGAGCGGGGCGCGGCCGGACCGCTGCCCGCGCCGGGCGTCGACGAGGAGGAACGGCCATGAGTCAGGACGACGGCACGCAGCCCAACCCGTACGAGCCACGGCCGGAGGACCCGCTGCCCGACGAGCCGGCCGCCGGCGCCGAGCAGCCTCACCAGCCCCCGCAGCCGGACCCGTACCAGCAGCCCGGCTACCCGCCGCCCGCGCCGGGGGCACAGCCGCAGCCCGGGGACCCGGCGCAGCAGCAGGCCGCGCAGCCGCCGGGCTACCCGCAGCAGCAGGGTGACGCGCAGCAGCAGCAGGGTGACGCGCAGCAGCAGCAGGGTGACCCGCAGCAGCAGCAGGGTTACCCGCAGCAGCAGGGCTACGCGCAGCAGCAGGGTTACCCGCAGCAGCCGTACGCCCAGCCCTACGCCCAGCCGTACGCGCCGTCCGCGGGCACGGACGGCTGGTCGATCGCTGCGCTCGTCACCGGCATCCTCGGCCTGGCGATCGTGCCGCTGGTGCTGGGGATCATCGGGCTCTCGCGGATCAAGCGCACGGGTCAGCAGGGCAAGGGGATGGCGATCGCCGGCATCGTGCTGGGCGCGATCGGGATCGTGGCGTGGATCGTCGTGATCGTGTTCGCGGCCGCACTGTTCTCCCAGATCGACCCGAGCGACTTCGAGACGTCGTTCGACTCGTCCGCGGCCCTGCTGCTCGCGCGGTAGCCCGCGCAGGGTCCGTTCACCTCCGGCCCGTCACCGACGGGCCGGCACGTCGTCGCGGGGATGTGCGGGTCCGGCGAAGACGCCGTCGAGGCCTGTCGCCCGTCGGCCCCGGGTCGGTAGCATCGCGGCTCGGACGGCGCGCCGGGCCGTCCGGGACGCACGCCGACCAGGAGGACCATGAGCCACCCCCAGGGGTACGACCCCCACGACGCACGCCCCACCCAGGTATTCCCGCCGCGGGAGGACGGCACGGCGGTGCTGCCGGCCACGTGGGAGCAGTCTCCGCAGGGCGACACCGGGGCCGCCGCCGCGCTCCCGCAGGGACTCGTCGCCGGGTCGGTCGCCGGGCCGGGCCCCCCGCCGGCGCCCGCCCCGTCGTCCACCCGCCTGGCGGCGGCGCCCGCCGCCGGTGCGCCCGCACCGCACGCGGCCGCCCCGTACGAGTCGGCGCCGCGGGCCGCGGTGCCGCAGTCGTGGGACTCCTCGCCGTCCGCCGCTCCGCGGCACGCGCCCGGTCACGGCGGGCAGCCGGCGGGGACGGGCAGGCAGGCCCCGGGGTCGCGCGGCGGGACGGAGCCGACGGCGGTGGCGGCCCTGATCACCGGGATCTTCGGGTTCGTCGTGCCGCTGCTCGGCGTCCTCGCGATCATCCTCGGCGGCGTGGGCCTGGACCGCACCCGCCGGCGCGGCACGGGCGGCCGGGGCATGGCCGCCACCGGCGTGACGTTCGGGTCGATCCAGGTGGTGTTCACGGCCCTTGTCGTGATCGCGGGCATCTGGGCCTGGAACACCTACGGCGACGACATCGAGGCCGGGCTGGCGCAGGCCGAGGACCTCACCCAGACCGACCTGTCCGTGCCGGACCTGCTGCTCGGCGGGGTCACCGGCGACCTGTCCTTCGGTGACCTGCAGGACCTCGCGGGCACGCTGGGCCAGGCCGACGAGCTGCAGAACCTCGGCGGCGAGTGCCAGGCCGGCGACGCGGCGGCCTGCGACGACCTGCTGGGCAGCCTCCCGGACGGCGTGAAGGACCAGCTGCCCCAGGACCTGCTCGACCAGCTCCCCTCCGGCGGCTGACCGCGAGGTAGTCCAGATCCCCGCGAGGTAGTCCGAATGCCCGCGAGGTAGTTCAGATCCCCGCGAGGTAGTTCGGCCGAGAGGTGTCTCGAACTACCTCGCGGGGATCTGGACTACCTCGGCGCGTCTCGGACTACCTCGCGGCTTGTACGGGAGGGCGTCGGAGGGTCGGCGTAGTCTGGTGCGGCACGCCCGGCACCCCGCCGGTCGCACGGCTCCCGGGTCACGACGCTCACGTCACGACCCACCGGAGCCCCGTGCGTCCCGGGGAGAGCTGGGCCTGTCGTCGTGCCCGCCCCGACCTCGCCGCGCCGCAGACCCCGTCCGAAGGACCCGCATGAACCTCACCGGCATCGTCCCCGCCCTCCTCGCCGACCCCGGAGCCGCCGCCGCGCTCGAGCACGTGCGCGTGCGCGGGTTCGCCGACGTCGTCGGGCCGGTGGGCGTTCGCGCGCCGCTGCTGGCGGCGGCGGCCGAGCGGCGCCCGCTCGTCGTCGTCACCGCGACGGGGCGCGAGGCCGACGAGCTCGCCGCGTCCGTGCGCGCCTACCTGCCCGACCACCGCGCCGACGACGTGGCCGTCCTGCCCTCCTGGGAGACGCTGCCGCACGAGCGGCTGTCGCCCCGCGCGGACACGGTGGCCAAGCGGCTCGCCGTGTTCCGCCGGCTGGCCCACCCGGCGCCCGAGCCGGGGCTGACCGGCCCCATCCGGCTGCTCGTGATGCCCGCGCGGGCGCTGCTGCAGCCGGTGGTGGACGGGCTCGGCGAGCTGGAGCCCGTGGAGCTGCACACGGGCGGCACCGCCGACCTCACCGAGGTGGGCGACCGCCTCGTCGCCGCCGCGTACACGCGCGTGGACATGGTGGAGCGCCGCGGCGAGTTCGCGGTGCGCGGCGGCATCCTCGACGTCTTCCCTCCCACGGAGGACCACCCGCTGCGGCTCGAGTTCTGGGGCGACGAGGTGACGGAGGTCCGCTGGTTCTCCGTCGCGGACCAGCGCTCGCTGGAGATCGCCGAGCAGGGCCTGTGGGCGCCGCCGTGCCGCGAGATCCTGCTGACCGACGCCGTGCGCGAGCGCGCGGCCGGGCTCGTCGAGCGCCTGCCCGGCGCGATCGAGATGCTCGACCGCCTCGCCGCCGGCGTCGCCGTCGAGGGGATGGAGTCGCTCGCGCCGGTGCTCGTGGACCGCATGGTGCCGGTGCTGGAGCTCGTGCCCGACGACGCGCTGCTCGTGATCGACGAGCCCGAGCGCGTGCGGAGGCGCGCGCACGACCTCGTCGCCACGACCGAGGAGTTCCTCGCCGCCGCGTGGACGGGCGCCGTCGCGGGCGGCGCCGCCCCGATCGACCTGTCGGCCGCGTCGTTCGAGACGTTCTCCGAGGTGCGCGACGTCGCGGCCCGCCGCGGCCTGGGCTGGTGGACCCTGTCGTCGTTCGGCCTCGACGCGCCCACGACGGGCGAGTCCGACGCCGCGGCGGACGCCGCGGTCGCCCCGACCTCCGAGGTCGACGGCGTCACGACCTTCACCGTCGGCGCACGCGACGTCGAGTCGTACCGCGGCGACATGCAGCGCGCCCTGGACGACGTGCAGACGCTGCAGCGCGCGGGCTGGCGCCTGGTGCTCACCACGGAGGGCCACGGCCCGGCCAAGCGCATGGTCGAGCAGCTGTCGGCCGTGGATACCGCGGCGCGGATGGTCGCGGAGCTCGGCGAGGAGCCGGAGGGCGGCGTCGTGCTGGTCGCGCCCGCCCTGGTGGGCAAGGGCTTCGTCGCCTCCGACCTGCAGCTCGCCGTGTTCAGCGAGTCCGACCTCACGGGCCGCCAGGGCTCGACGACCCGCGACATGCGCAAGATGCCGAGCCGGCGGCGCAACGTCGTCGACCCGCTGCAGCTGCGCGGCGGCGACTTCGTGGTGCACGAGCAGCACGGCGTGGGCCGGTTCGTCGAGATGGTCCAGCGCACGCTGGGCGCGGGGGCGAACGCGGCGACGCGCGAGTACCTGGTCATCGAGTACGCGTCGTCGAAGCGGGGGCAGCCGGGCGACCGGCTGTTCGTGCCGATGGACCAGCTCGACCAGGTCACGAAGTACACGGGCGGGGAGTCGCCGTCGCTGTCCAAGATGGGCGGCGCGGACTGGAAGAACACCAAGGCACGCGCCCGCAAGCACGTGCGGGAGATCGCGGGCGAGCTCATCCACCTGTACTCGGCGCGCATGGCCACCCAGGGCCACTCCTTCGGGCCGGACACCCCGTGGCAGCGCGAGCTCGAGGACGCGTTCGCGTACGTCGAGACGCCCGACCAGCTCGTGACGATCGACGAGGTCAAGGCCGACATGGAGAAGGCCGTGCCGATGGACCGCCTGGTCTGCGGCGACGTCGGCTACGGCAAGACGGAGATCGCCATCCGCGCCGCGTTCAAGGCGGTGCAGGACGGCAAGCAGGTGGCCGTCCTCGTCCCGACGACGCTGCTGGTGCAGCAGCATTTCGACACGTTCTCCGAGCGGTACGCCGGGTTCCCGGTGACGGTGCGCGCGCTGTCCCGGTTCCAGAGCGACAAGGAGTCGGCCGAGACGGTCGAGGGGCTCGGCAAGGGCACGGTCGACATCGTCATCGGCACGCACCGCCTCCTTACCGGGTCGGTGCGGTTCAAGGACCTCGGCCTGGTGATCGTCGACGAGGAGCAGCGGTTCGGCGTCGAGCACAAGGAGACGCTCAAGCAGCTGCGCACCAACGTGGACGTGCTCGCGATGTCGGCCACGCCGATCCCGCGCACGCTGGAGATGGCGGTCACGGGCATCCGCGAGATGTCGACGCTCGCCACGCCGCCGGAGGAGCGCCACCCCGTCCTCACCTACGTGGGCGCGTACGAGGAGAAGCAGATCTCCGCGGCGCTGCGCCGCGAGCTGCTGCGCGAGGGCCAGGTCTTCTACGTGCACAACAAGGTGGAGACGATCCAGAAGACGGCGTCCCGTCTGGCCGAGCTCGTGCCCGAGGCCCGCATCGGCGTGGCGCACGGCAAGATGAGCGAGCACCAGCTCGACCAGGTGATCCGCGCCTTCTGGGAGAAGGAGCTGGACGTGCTGGTCTGCACCACGATCATCGAGACCGGCCTGGACATCTCCAACGCCAACACCCTGATCCTGGAGCGGGCGGACGTGCTCGGCCTGTCCCAGCTGCACCAGCTGCGCGGCCGCGTGGGCCGTGGCCGCGAGCGCGCGTACGCGTACTTCCTGTACCCGCCGGAGCGCCCGCTCACCGACACCGCGCACGACCGGCTCGCGACGATGGCGGCGCACACCGACCTGGGCGCCGGCATGCAGATCGCGATGAAGGACCTCGAGATTCGCGGCGCCGGCAACCTGCTCGGCGGCGAGCAGTCGGGGCACATCGCGGGCGTCGGCTTCGACCTGTACGTGCGCATGGTGGGCGAGGCGGTCGCGGCGTTCCGCGGCGAGCGCGAGGAGGAGCAGCCCGAGGTCACCATCGAGCTGCCCGTGGACGCGCACCTGCCGGAGTCGTACATCGCGACCGAGCGGCTGCGCCTCGAGGCGTACAAGAAGATCGCTGCCGCGCAGGACGCCGCGGCGCTCGCCGAGGTGCGCGCCGAGCTGGTCGACCGCTACGGCACCCTGCCCGACGTCGCCTCCGCGCTGTTCGACGTGGCGGACTTCCGCAACCACGCCCGCCGCGCCGGGCTCTCGGACGTCACCGCGCAGGGCAAGTTCATCCGGTTCGCGCCGGTGGACCTCGCCGAGTCGGCGCAGCTGCGGCTCAAGCGGCTGTACCCGGGCACGATCCTCAAGCCCGCCATCCGCGCGTTCCTCGTGCCCTTCCCGACGACGGCGCGCATCGGCGGCCGCCCGCTGCGCGGGTCCGAGGTGCTCACGTGGGCGCGGCAGCTCATTGACGCCGTGGTCGTGGGGGAGGTCTCCGCCGCCGCGAGCGTCGGCACCGCGGCGCGCTGACGGTCCCGGTCGGGCGCGCCGCGGGCCGTCAGCCGAACGACATCGCGGACGCGCGCTCGACCTCGACGAGGAAAGCGATGCGCTCCTCGCCGCGCGGGTAGTCGGCGCCCGTGTACACGCGGGCGATCCGGTCGACGACGGCCCAGCCGGTGTCGCCCATCAGCACGCGGTCCACGCGGCCGCGCAGCATCGCCATCTCCCACGGCCGCTCGGTGTGCGACACCGAGACGGCGACCCGCGGGTCGCGGTCCACGTTGCGCGCCTTCTGCGAGCGCAGGCTCGTGAGGAACGCGAGCCGGTCGCCCTCCCACGCGACCCAGAGCGGCACGCTGTGCGGGGACCCGTCGGGCAGCAGCGTCGCGAGGTGGGCCACGTGGGGCTCCGCGACGAGCGTGCGGGCCAGGTCGGGCAGGTGGGCGGGGCCGGGCAGGGAGGCGGAGCCAGGGGGTGCGGTCGTCATGCAGGGTCGACTCGCCGGACGGCCCGGACTGATCGCCCGGACGTCGTCCCGCCGGGTTCACCTCCGTTTCAGCAGGTGGGGACGGGCGCGCGTCCCTAGCATGAGCCGGAGGGCGCCGTGACGGGGCCCGGCCGTGCGCGGGCGCGGCGACCTGACGCGGGCGACGACGGAGGACGCGATGAGCGGCACGACCGACGACGGGGCGGGGGCGACGGACGCGGCCGCGCGCCTGGCGGCGCTGGAGCGCGAGAACGCGGAGCTGCGGGCGCGACTGGCGGCCGGCGAGGGGCAGCCGGTCGTCGTGGCCGCGGCACCGCCGACCACCGCGCCCCGGGAACGGCGCCACCGCGGTCGCGCCGCAGCGGCCGTCGTGCTCATCGTCCTCGGCGCGCTGCTGGCGCCCGTGGCGGTGATCTCGGCGTGGGCGGAGCGCACGCTGACCGACTCCGACCGGTACGTCGCGACCGTCGGTCCGCTCGCCTCGGACCCCGCGGTCCAGGGCGCCGTCGCGGGCCGGCTCACCGACGTCGTGATGGAACAGATCGACGTGGACGCCATCGTGGGCACGGTGGTCGGCGGGCTCGAGGAGCGGGGGGTCGGGCCGCGCGCGACCGACGCGCTGACGCAGCTCAAGGGGCCTCTGACCAGCGGCGTCGAGTCGTTCGTCCGCCGCGCGGCCGACAACGTCGTGCAGAGCGACGCGTTCGAGGACGCCTGGGTGCAGGCCAACCGGACGGCGCACCAGCAGCTCGTCGCGACGATGGAGGGCCAGGGCGGCGAGCTGCTGCAGATCGGCCAGGACGGCCAGCTCACCATCCAGCTCTCCGGCATGATCGACCTGCTCAAGCAGCGGTTGGTCGACCGGGGGCTGGGCATCGCGGCGCGGATCCCGGAGGTGAACGCCACCTTCACCCTGATGCAGACCTCGCAGCTGGTGCAGGTGCAGAACCGGTACGCGCAGGTCGTGGCGCTGGGCACGTGGCTGCCGTGGCTCTCCCTGGGCCTGCTGGCGGCGGGCGTGCTCGTGGCGCGGCGCAAGACGCGTGCGCTGGTGGTCGCGGGGCTGGCGCTCGCGGCCGGCATGGTGCTGCTCGCGATCGCGCTGGCGATCGCGCGCGGGCTCTACCTGAACGCCCTCAGCGACGTGGTGCTGCGCCTCGACGCCGCCGAGGTGCTGTTCGACCAGGTCCTGTCGTTCCTGCGGATCACGCTGCGGACCATCGGCGTGCTCGGCCTCGTGGTGGCGCTCGTCGCGTACCTGGGCGGTGGCAGCGCGTCGGCGCGGTCCCTGCGGAAGGGTACCCAGCGCGGGTTCGCCACGCTGCGCGACTACGGCGAGGGCCGGGGCGTCTCGACCGGCCCGGTGGGCGACTGGCTCGGCCGTTACCGCACGGTCGTCCGCGTGGCCGTGATCGGCGTCGCCGTCCTCGTGCTGCTGCTCGCGGGCAGCCCGACACCGGCGCTCGTCGTGGGCACCGCCGTGGTGGCGGGCCTGGTCATCGCCGTCCTCGAGCTGGTGGCGCGGCCGCCGCGGCCCGACGCCGCGGCCCCCGACGCGCCCGAGGCGGCGGCGCCGCTACCCTGACGCGTCGTGGCCACCACCGACACCGAGATCACCGCCGACCTCGTCCGGGATCTGCTGCGCGAGCAGCACCCCGACCTCGCCGACCTGCCGGTGCGGCTGGGCGCCCGGGGCTGGGACAACCAGCTGTGGCGGCTCGGCGACGACCTCGCCGTCGACGGGTGCGCCCGCAGCGACCATGACGACACCACGACCCCGGGTCCGCCCGGGAGAGCGGAGGAGACATGACCGCGACCACCGAGACGACCTTCGGCACGACCACCGACGTCTTCCCGACCCGCCTCAGCGAGGCAGGGGCGACGATCGCACGCCGCCATCCCACCGTGTGGGGCAGCCCCGCGGACGGCCCGTTCGAGGAGCCCGAGCTGGAGGCCCACGCCGCGCGCGGGTTCACCGTCGTCGAGGACTTCATCACCCCCGAGGAGGTCGCCGGCTTCACGGCGGAGCTGGACCGGCTCGCCACGGACCGCGCACTCGCCGACGACCCGCGCCTCGTCACGGAGAAGTCCTCCGGCGAGGTGCGTTCCGTCTTCGAGGTGACGGAGCTGAGCCGGGCGATCGACGCCCTCAGCCGGGACCCGCGGCTGCTCGACCGTGCCCGCCAGCTGCTGGGCTCGGACGTCTACCTGCACCAGTCCCGGGTCAACTACATGCCGGGGTACAAGGGCAGCGGGTTCTACTGGCACTCCGACTTCGAGACGTGGCACGCCGAGGACGGCATGCCGGCGCCGCGCGCCGTGAGCTGCTCGATCGCGCTCACGGCGAACTACCCGTACAACGGCGGCCTCATGGTGATGCCCGGGTCGCACCGCACGTACGTGCCGTGCGTGGGGGAGACGCCGGAGAACTATCACGAGGCCTCGCTGCAGGAGCAGAAGATCGGCGTCCCCTCCGAGGAAGCCATCACCGAGCTGGCGCACCGGCACGGCGTCGACCAGTTCACCGGTTCGGCCGGCTCGGCCCTGTGGTTCGACTGCAACATCATGCACGGCTCGGGGAACAACATCACGCCGTTCCCGCGCTCGAACATCTTCCTGGTGTTCAACAGCGTCGAGAACGCCCTCACGGAGCCGTTCGCGGCCCCCGCACCGCGTCCGGAGCACATCGGGCGGCGCGACGGCGCTCCGTTGACGCCGCTGGCCTGACCCTCGGGCTGCTGTCGGCGAGGTGGCGGTCAGGCCGTCCGGGCACCCGGGTGGTCGGCCGCCGCCTCGCCGTGTCCGCCGGGCCGCACGGTCATGACCGGGTCACGGCCGGGTGTCGGGGCTGTCGGCCTCGTGACCGGGCGGCCGCCCGAGCAGTCCGGCGATGCGCTGCTCGATGGCGTCCGTGGCGGCGTCGGGCAGCGCGACGATGCCCTCCAGCTCCTTGACCGCGCGACGGTACGCGGACTGCCGCTCGACCCGGCCGGCGCCCTCGTCGTCGGCCAGGGCGAGCAGCGTCTTGGCCCGGTCCAGCGCGCGGCGCTCCTCGGGGGAGAAGTCGGAGGCGCGGCGGCGCTTCGCCTCCCGCTCGGCGACGTCGAACCGGACCTGGTACTCGCGGACCGCCTCGCGGTACCGGTCGAGCTGTGCGCGGTCCTCGATCTCGGCCGGGTCCTTCGGGCGGAGCTCCTCGGCGTCGCGCCGCGCGCGGTGGAAGTCGACGGTGACCTGCTCGCGCATGTCCGTCATGACCGGGAACTCGAGCGTCTTGACGGCGTCGAGCTCGTAGTCGAGCCACCGGCGCTCGGTCTCGTCGTGCGTGGCGATCGTCCGGGCGACGTCGGAGGCCAGCGAGCGATCCGACGCCGGGGTCGAGGTGGAACCGGCCGTGGGCGCCGCCCCGCCGTGCTTGATCTTGTACATCTCGATCTTGTCCCGGCGGCGGCGCTCGTCCCACACCTGGGCGCCGCGGATCCAGCCGCCGACGATGCCGCTCAGCGGGAAGACCAACCACCAGTAGGAACCGAGGAAGTCCCAGAAGCCGTCCACGGTGCCCACGCTAGCGGGGGAGCCGGCCCGGTCCGTGGTCGCGGACGCTGCCCGGCGGGTGCCGGTCTAGGCTGGGGGCGTCAACCCAGCACCGTCGCGGGCGTCAGCGGCCCCGGGCACCCCTGCCTGGGCCTTGCCGCGCGGTCGCCCGCGAGCCCCGTCTGAAGGAGCAGCCCGTGGCAAGCATCGAAGCCGTTGGAGCACGCGAGATCCTCGACTCGCGCGGCAACCCCACCGTCGAGGTGGAGATCGCGCTGGACGACGGCACGTTCGCCCGTGCGGCGGTCCCGTCGGGCGCCTCGACCGGCGCCTTCGAGGCGGTCGAGCGTCGTGACGGCGACAAGGGGCGCTACCTGGGCAAGGGCGTCGAGGGCGCGGTCAACGCCGTCATCGACGACATCGCCCCCGAGCTCATCGGCTACGACGCCGAGGAGCAGCGCATCATCGACCAGACCCTCATCGAGCTGGACGGCACCCCGAACAAGGGCAAGCTCGGCGCCAACGCGATCCTCGGCGTCTCGCTCGCCGTCGCGAAGGCCGCCGCC
Organism: Promicromonospora sp. Marseille-Q5078; assembly: GCF_050315395.1. Lineage (NCBI taxonomy): Bacteria > Bacillati > Actinomycetota > Actinomycetes > Micrococcales > Promicromonosporaceae > Promicromonospora > Promicromonospora sp. Marseille-Q5078. The sequence goes on along the minus strand of NZ_JBNPQG010000001.1, from coordinate 3,553,835 downwards.
AAGTCGGCCGGCCTCGACCTCTTCCGCTACGTCGGCGGCCCCAACGCGCACGTGCTGCCGGTCCCGATGATGAACATCGTCAACGGCGGCTCGCACGCGGACTCGACCGTGGACTTCCAGGAGTTCATGATCGCGCCGATCGGCGCGCCGACCTTCAAGGAGGCGCTGCGCAACGGCGCTGAGGTCTACCACGCGCTCAAGAGCGTGCTGAAGTCCAAGGGCTTCTCCACCGGCCTCGGCGACGAGGGCGGCTTCGCCCCCGACCTGCCGTCGAACGTCGCGGCGCTCGACCTCATCGTCGAGGCGATCGAGAAGGCCGGCTTCGCGCCGGGCTCCGACATCGCCATCGCGATGGACGTCGCTGCCACCGAGTTCTTCAAGGACGGCGCGTACCACTTCAAGAACGGCGAGGTGCACTCGACCGAGGACATGATCAAGCTCTACGAGAGCATGGTCGCGAACTACCCGATCGTGTCCATCGAGGACCCGCTGTCCGAGGACGAGTGGGGCGCCTGGACGCAGTTCGTGTCCGAGGTCGGCGACAAGGTCCAGGTCGTCGGCGACGACCTGTTCGTCACCAACCCGGAGCGCCTCGCCCGTGGCATCCAGGAGAAGTCGGCGAACTCGCTGCTGGTCAAGCTCAACCAGATCGGCACGCTCACCGAGACGCTCGACGCCGTCACGCTCGCGCAGCGCAACGGCTTCACCACGATGACCTCGCACCGCTCCGGCGAGACCGAGGACACCACGATCGCCGACCTGTCCGTGGCGACCAACGCCGGCCAGATCAAGACCGGTGCCCCGGCCCGCGGCGAGCGCATCAACAAGTACAACCAGCTCCTGCGCATCGAGGAGGCGCTGGACGACGCCGGCCGCTACGCCGGTCGTTCCGCGTTCCCGCGCTTCCAGGGCTGACGCCCCGGAACGCCGCTCGACGACGGCCGGTCGCCCCTCGCGGGCGGCCGGCCGTCGTCGTCCCGCGAGGTAGTTCAAATCCCCGCGAGGTAGTTCGAAACCTGGCGAGGTAGTTCCCCAATCCGGACTACTTCGCGGGATCGTGAACTACCTCGCCGGCACGGGAACTACCTCGCGAGGTTTCGAACTACCTCGGCGGGAATGGAACTACCTCGCGGCATTCCGGACTACCTCGCGGTCGTGCGCGGGTCCGCCTCGCGGGCGCGCCGACGACGGTCCCGGGCCCGGGCGGTGCGGATCGGCAGAATCGGGGCGTGCCTGCTCGTCGCCCGACCTCGCCCTCCGCACGCCGCCCGGCGTCGCGGCCCTCGGGCGCGCGGAGCGGCTCCGCGCGACCCACGACGACCGCGAACGGCTCGGTCGGCGCGCCCTCGTCCGCCCGCCCGCGGTCCGGCGCGCAGGGCACGAAGGCGTCGGCGTCAAAGGGGTCCAAGACGGCCGGCGCGAGCAAGGGGACGACGGGGGCGAAGTCCTCGTCGAAGGGGACGACGCCAGGAAAGGCGCCGCGGAAGTCGTCGGGCACGGCGTCCGGCACGGCGTCCGGCGGACGGCGCGGGTCGCGACGTCCGGCGGGGCCGGCGCGCGAGGACCGGCGCCGCAGCCGCTACGGGCTGGTGCTGCCGGAGGTGCTCACCGTCCGGCTCATCGTGCTGTCCGTGGTGGTGCTGCTGGCCGTCGTGCTGCTGCTGCCCACGGTGCGGGGCGCGGTGCAGCAGTCCCACGAGCTGGACCGGCTGCGCACGGAGCTGGCGCAGAACCAGGCCGAGCGGGACCGCCTGGAGGTGGAGCTCGGGCGCTGGGACGACCGCTCCTACGTCGAGGAGCAGGCGCGCTCCCGCCTCAGCTTCGTCATGCCGTCCGACAAGGTGTGGCGCGTGGTCGACCCCGACGCGGCGGGGGCGGACGACGTCGACCCGGTGACGGGCGAGGCGGTCGACTCCGGCCCGGTCGGCACGTCGGCCGGCCCGAGCGTGCCCTGGTACCAGTCCGTGTGGGAGTCGGTGCAGGTCGCCGACGGCCCCGCCGCCACGACCGGCGGCGACGCGAAGGACGCCCCGGCGAGCACGCCGAGCCCGTCGTCGCCCGGAGGCTGAAGAGCCGGCGGCCGCAGGCGCCGCGCGCCTACGGTGGACGCATGACGACGCCGGTCGTCGACCCCACCGGCGAGGGCCCGCGGCTGTACTTTCAGCGCGTCCCCGAGGGCAAGGTCGTCAAGAACCGCGTGCACCTGGACGTGCGGGTGGGCGCCGGCCTCGTGGGGGAGGAGCGGCTCGCCGCGCTCCAGGCGGAGCAGGCGCGGCTCGAGCCGCTCGGCGCCGTCTACCTGTACACGCAGCTCGCCGACGGCGAGGAGGAGTCCTGCATCACGATGCAGGACGTCGAGGGCAACGAGTTCTGCCTCGACTGAGACCTGCCCCGACCGTGCCCGCTCGTCGGCGCCCGTCAGCGCGCCGCCGGTCGGAACCCGAGCCCGGCGCCGATGCCGGCCGCGGCGTCCAGCACCACGGGGACCAGGGCCTCGACCCGGGCCGGGGGCATGGCAGGACGGCGCGCGGACACGCTGATCGCGGCGGCGATCGCGCCCGACGCGTCGCGCACGGGCGCGGCGACGCACAGCACGCCCGGCTCGTTCTCCTCGAGGTCGAAGGCGACCCCGCGCCGCGCCGACGCCTCCATGACGGCGACGAACTCGTCGGCCGTCAGCACCTCGGTCTCCGCCCCGGCGCCGGCGGCGGTGCCCACCCGCCGCTCCGCGAGGAACCGGTCGCGCCAGCGGTCCGGGCGGTCGAGCAGCAGCGCCTTGCCGATGCCGGTGCGCGTGAGCGGCATGCGGTGCCCGATCCGGGACCGCATCGGCGCCCCGCGGGCGCCGGGGATCTTGTCGAGGTAGAGCACCTGCCCGCGGTCCTCGATGGCGAGGTGCACGGTGTCGGACACCCGCGCGGCGAGCGCCTGCAGCGGCGCGGCCGCGACGGCGGCGACCGGGTTCTCCTGCAGCGCCTGGTAGCCCAGCTCGATGAGGGCCGGTCCCAGCGCGTGCCGGCCGTCGTCGAGCCGGCGCAGGTAGCCGGCGGCCACCAGGAGCTGCAGCAGCCGGTGGGTGGTGCTGCGCCCGACGCCGGTCTCGGCCACCACGTCCCGCAGTCGCTCGTGCCCGCGGGCGACGGCGTCGACGACGGCGAGGCCGCGCGCGAGGGTCTGCGTGCCCTCGGGCACGGGGACGGCCCGCGTCGCGGGTCGGGTCGCGGGCGTCGCGGCGTGCGGGGGGACCGTCATCCCGCGACGGTATCCCGATAATCGGGAAGCGTGTCCCCTTCGGGGGGGCGTCGGCCTAGCGTCCCGTCCATGGCCGACGACGCTCCCCGCCGCGACGCCGCGCTGGTCGCCCTCGACTGGGGCACCACGTCGTTCCGCGGCTGGCTCCTGGACGGGGCCGGGCGCGTGCTCGACGAGGTCCGCGCGCCCGACGGCTCCCTGCGCACCTCCGAGGGCGCGCGCACCGACGAGGAGCGTGCCGCCGCGTTCGCGGGCACGTTCGCCCGGCGGTGCGGGCCCTGGCTCGACGCCCGTCCCGGCCTGCCGGTGGTGTGCGCCGGCATGGCGGGCAGCGACCACGGCTGGGCGCAGGCCGGGTACGTGGACGTGCCGGCAGGCCTCGACCGGCTCGCGCACCGCCTCACCGCCGTGCCCCTCCCCGCCACGGCCGACGCCCCCGCCGTCGCGGGCGGCGTCGTCCACCTCGTCCCGGGGCTGCGGGTGCCGGGACCGGACCCGGACGTCATGCGCGGGGAGGAGGTCCAGCTGCTCGGCGCGGTCGCCGTGGCCGGTGACGACCCGCCCGCGGCCGTCGTGCTGCCGGGCACGCACTCCAAGTGGGTGCGGCTCGACGGCCCCCGCGTCGCCGGCTTCTCCACCGCGATGACGGGGGAGGTCTACGCCCTGCTGCGGCGCGACAGCATCCTCGCGCGGCTCGCCGACGGCGAGCCCGGGCCCGCGCCGTCGGGCGCCTTCGACCTCGGGCTCGACGCCGAGGCCGAGCGCGGCGACGACCGCGGGCTGCTCGCGCTGCTCTTCACGGCGCGCACGCTGGTGCAGGCCGGACGGCTCGCGCCGCCCGACGTGGCCGACTACCTCTCCGGGCTCCTGGTGGGCTCCGAGGTGCGGCACGCCCTGCGCGCGACGCCCGCCGCCGACGTCGCCGTCTGCGGGTCGGCCGCCACGGCCGCGCGGTACCGCCGCGCGCTGGAGCGGCACGGCGCGACCGCCCGCGCGGTCGTCGAGGACGCCGCGGCCCGCGGCCTGTGGCGGGTCGCCGTCGACGCCGGGCTCGTCGCCCCCGCTGCCCGCACCGCCACCACCGCCCGCACCGTCCCGGCACCGACCCTGGAGGACCAGCCATGACGCAGCACGCCACCGGCCTCGTCGCCATCCTGCGCGGGGTCACGCCCGACGAGGCCGTCGAGGTCGCGACGGCGGCGCTCGCCGCCGGCCTCGACGCCGTCGAGGTGCCGCTCAACTCGCCCGACCCGCTCGAGTCGGTGCGGCGGATCCGCGCCGCCCTCGGCCCGGACCGGCGCGTCGGCGCGGGCACCGTCCTCACGCCCGACGACGTGCGCCGCGCCGCCGACGCCGGCGCCTCGCTCGTCGTCTCGCCGAACACCCGGCCGGACGTCGTCGCCGAGGCGGTCCGCCTGGGCCTCGAGAGCTTCCCCGGGGCCGCCACGCCGACCGAGGCGTTCGCCGCGCTCGACGCCGGGGCCACGGCGATCAAGATCTTCCCCGGCCAGGCCGTCGGGGTGTCCGGGATGCGCGCCTGGGCGAGCGTCCTGCCCGCGGGCACGCGGCTGGTCCCGGTCGGCGGGGTGGACGCGTCCACCCTCGGCGACTGGGCCCGCGCGGGCGCCGACGGCGCCGGGATCGGTACGTCCCTGTACCGCCCGGGGGACTCGCCCGCCACGGTCGGCGCGCGCGCCGCCGAGCTCGCGCGCGTCTGGGCCGCGCACACCGACAGCGCCACCGACCACTGACCACCACCACTGACCGAGCACCGACGCCGAGAGGGATGCCGTGAAGATCACGTCACTGACGACATTCGTCGTCCCGCCCCGCTGGCTCTTCCTCAAGATCGAGACCGACGAGGGGATCGTCGGCTGGGGAGAGCCCGCCCTGGAGGGGCGCGCCGCCAGCGTGGCGGCCGCCGTCGAGGAGCTGTCCGACTACCTGGTCGGCCAGGATCCCCGACGGATCGAGGACCACTGGACCGTGCTGTACCGCTCCGGGTTCTACCGGGGCGGCGGGATCCACATGAGCGCGCTCGCCGGCATCGACCAGGCGCTGTGGGACATCAAGGGCAAGGCGCTCGGGGCGCCCGTGCACGAGCTGCTCGGCGGCCGGCTGCGCGACCGGATCAAGGTCTACTCGTGGATCGGCGGGGACCGGCCCGCGGAGACCGCCGCGGCCGCGAAGGAGGCCGTCGAGCGCGGCTTCTCGGCCGTGAAGATGAACGGCCCCGAGGAGCTGCAGTACCTCGACACGCGGGACAAGGTCGAGAAGGTCGTCGCCAACGTCGCCGCGGTCCGGGAGGTCGTCGGGCCCGACGTCGGGATCGGCGTGGACTTCCACGGGCGCGTGCACCGGCCGATGGCGCGGGTGCTGCTCGACGCGCTGGAGCCGTACCACCTCATGTTCGTCGAGGAGCCGGTGCTCTCGGAGCACGTCGACGGGATCGCGGACGTCCTGCGGGCCTCGACGACGCCGATCGCGCTGGGGGAACGGCTCTACTCGCGCTGGGACTTCAAGGACGTCATCACGTCCGGCGTCGTCGACGTGATCCAGCCCGACCTGTCCCACGCCGGCGGCATCACCGAGGTGCGCAAGATCGCCGCGATGGCCGAGGCCTACGACATCGCCGTCGCCCCGCACTGCCCGCTGGGCCCGATCGCGCTCGCGGCCTGCCTGCAGCTCGACGCCGTCGCGTACAACGCGGTGATCCAGGAGCAGAGCCTCGGGATCCACTACAACACCTCCAACGACCTGCTCGACTACGTCGTCGACCCCTCGGTCTTCGCCTACGCGGACGGCTCGGTCGAGATCCCGGACGGGCCCGGCCTCGGCATCGAGGTGGACGAGGACTACGTGCGCGAGCGCGCCGCCGTCGGGCACCGGTGGCGCAACCCCGTGTGGCGGCACGCGGACGGGTCGTTCGCGGAGTGGTGAGCCGAGTGCTGAGCGGTGTGGTGAGACGAGCGGTGACGGGGCGCGACCGCGGCACCCCCGGGTCCGGGGGAGAATGAGGGCTGCCCCCGCCCGCGAACGCCCCGAGGACCCGTCGTGACCGACCAGCCCGCAGCACCCGCCGACGACACGGCCGGCACCGACCCGGCCGTCGTCACCGACCGCGACCTCGAGGTGCTCGCCGAGCAGCTCGGGCGGCAGCCGCGCGGCGTCGTCGGCATCGCCGCGCGCTGCGTGTGCGGGCGGCCGCTGGTCGTGCGCACCGCGCCCAGGCTGCCCGACGGCACGCCGTTCCCGACGACGTACTACCTCACGCACCCGGGCGCCGTCGCCGCCGCGTCGCGGCTGGAGGCGCAGGGCGTGATGAAGGAGATGACGGAGCGGCTGGGCGAGGACGAGGAGCTCGCCGCCGCCTACCGCCGCGCGCACGAGCACTACCTCGCGCGGCGCGCGGAGCTGGGCCGCGTCGAGGAGATCGAGGGCATCTCGGCCGGCGGCATGCCGACGCGCGTCAAGTGCGTCCACGTGCTCATGGGGCACGCCCTGGCCGCCGGGCCGGGCTTCAACCCGTTGGGCGACGAGGCGCTCGCGACGGTCCGCGACCAGTGGCGCCCCGACCGCTGCTCGTGCTGACGGACCTCTGACGGACCGCTGACGGGCGTTCGTCACACGCTCCCCGCCCGGGGAGCGCACGGTCGGTGCCGGGTGAGAGGGTGACCGCGTGACAGAGAGCCCCACCCCCTCGTCGTCCGGACCGGCCACCGGGACGCGGGTCGCCGCGATCGACTGCGGGACCAACTCCATCCGCCTGCTCGTCGCCGACGTCGGTCCCGACGGCACGCTCACCGAGGTCGACCGGCAGCTGCGCATCGTGCGCCTCGGGCAGGGCGTGGACCGCACGGGCGAGCTCGCCCCCGAGGCCCTGGCGCGCACGCTCGAGGCGTCGCGCGACTACGCCGAGGTGATCGCGGGGTCGGGGGCCACGCGGGTCCGCTTCGTCGCCACGTCGGCCACGCGGGACGCGCGCAACCGGCAGGAGTTCGCCGACGGGGTCCGCGCGGCCGTCGGCGTCGACCCGGAGGTCGTCTCCGGCCGCGAGGAGGCGGAGCTGTCGTTCCGCGGCGCCACGGCGGGCGTCGCCGGCCAGCACCCCGGCCCGTACCTCGTGGTGGACCTCGGCGGCGGGTCGACCGAGCTCGTGCTCGGCACCGCGACGCCGGACGCGGCCCTCTCCCTCGACGTCGGGTCTGTGCGGCTCACCGAGCGGCACCTGCACTCCGACCCGCCCGCCCCGGCCGAGGTGGAGGCCGCCCGCGCCGACGTGCGGGCCGCCCTGGACCACGCGGCGCGGACGGTCCCGTTCGCCCGGACCGCGACGCTCGTCGGCCTCGCCGGCTCGGTGACGTCGGTGACGGCGCACGCCCTCGCCCTGCCCGAGTACCGGCGCGAGGCGGTGCACGGCGCCGTGCTCGGCGTCGACCGGGTGCTGGCCGCGTGCGACGACCTGCTGCACCGCAGCCGCGCGGAGCGGCTCGCCCTCGGCTTCATGCACCCCGGGCGTGCGGACGTCATCGGCGCCGGGGCGCTGGTCTGGGCGGAGGTCGTGACCCGGGTCCGGGACGACGTCGCGGCCGCGGGCGGCACGCTGCGCGACGTCGTGACCAGCGAGAGCGACATCCTCGACGGCATCGCGCTCTCCCTCGCGCGGCCCTGAGCGGGGGTCCGGGTGTCGCACCGTGGACGCCGCGACTGCGAGTGCCCGAGGCGGTCGTAGAATGGTCACCATGCCTCAGAACGTTCTGTCGACGGACACCCATGCCCAGGACGCGCCCGCAGCGGCCCCGCGGCCCCGTAAGGTTCCCCGCATCGTCGTCCTCGGCGGTGGGTCCGTCGGCCTGTACGTGGCGCGACGACTGCGCCGCAAGCTCGGCAAGCAGGACGCGGCGATCGTCGTCGTCGACCCCCGGCCGTACATGACGTACGCGCCGTTCCTGCCCGAGGCGGGCGCCGGGTCGATCGACGCCCGCGACGTCGTGGCGCCGCACCGCAAGGCCCTCAAGGGCGTCGACGTGCTGCAGGGCAAGGTCAACCACATCGACCACGCCGGCCACAAGGTCACGATCCACCCCGAGGAGGGGCCGGACTACGAGGTCTCCTACGACCAGCTCGTCGTCGGCCTCGGCTCGGTCTCCCGCACGCTGCCCATCCCGGGCCTGGCGGAGAACGCGATCGGCTTCAAGAACGTGGAGGAGGCCATCGCGGTCCGCAACCACGTGCTCAACCGCATGGACGTCGCGTCCTCCACGTGGGACGCCGAGGCGCGCAAGCGCATGCTCACGTTCACCTTCGTGGGCGGCGGCTTCGCCGGCATCGAGGCGCTCGCCGAGATCGAGGACATGGCGCGCTACGCCACGCGCAACTACCCGACGATCGAGCCCGAGGACCTGCGCTTCGTGATGATCGAGGGCACGGGCCGCATCCTGCCCGAGGTCTCGGAGCCCATGGGCCTGTGGGCGCTCGACGAGATGAAGAAGCGCGGCATCGAGTTCCACCTCAGCACGTTCCTGTCGTCCTGCGTGGACGGCCACGTCGTGACCTCGACGGGCGTCGAGTTCGACACCGAGACCATCGTGTGGACCGCGGGCGTCAAGGCGCACCCGGTCATCAAGGAGGAGTCGGACCTCCCGTTCGACAAGCTCGGCCGCGTCATCGTCAAGCCCACCCTGCAGGTGGCCACGGAGGACGGCGAGATCGTCCCCGACGCCTGGGCCGCGGGCGACTGCGCCGCCGTGCCGGACGTGCTGAACCCCGGGCAGTTCTGCCCGCCGAACGCGCAGCACGCGATCCGCGAGGCGACCAAGCTCGCCGACAACATGATCGCCGTCCTCAAGGGCGAGCAGCCCGAGGACTACAGCCACAAGAGCGTGGGCGTCGTCGCCTCCCTCGGCCTGTACAAGGGCGTCGCGGAGCTGTTCGGCTTCCTCAAGCTGCGCGGCCCGCTCGCCTGGCTCGCGCACCGTGGCTACCACGTGATGGCGATGCCGACCGGCAACCGCAAGCTGCGCATCATGGTCGGCTGGGTCGGCCAGTTCCTCATGGGCCGCGAGATCGTGTCGCTCGGCTCGCTGCACGACCCGCGCGACGAGTTCCGCAAGGCCTCCGTGCCGCCGAAGCAGCCGGGCCAGAAGGTGGAGCAGAAGGCCGAGTCGTCGGCCGCGCGCGCCGAGAGGGGCTGACCTTCCTCCCGCCGAGATAGAGAAGGCGACCCGACGAGATAGAGAGGCTACGCGCCGCAGGCGGTGCGGCGCGTAGCCTCTCTATCTCGTCGGGTCGCCTTCTCTATCTCGGCAACTCGGCACGACGCCCCCGTAGCCCAACTGGCAGAGGCAGCCGGCTTAAACCCGGCCCAGTCCCGGTTCGAACCCGGGCGGGGGCACCTCAGTGCCGGGAGCGCGACGTCGCCGGAGGTCCAGCCGGGATGGGCACCGGGCAGCTTGGGTCCGGTCGTCATGCCTCTCGGAAGCTGCCGCGACCTCAGCGCGTCATCGCGGCCGCGACGTCGGCGCCCGCCCGGTGGAAGGCCTCGACCACGCGCCGCACGGCGAGCCGCTCGGCCCGGTCGGGCCGCAGCACCGCGGAGACGTGCCGCGCGGACGCGATGTCGGCCAGCTCGCGCAGCACCAGGCCGGCGTCGGTGGGGGTGGTGAAGCGGGGCAGCACGGCGACCTGGTCGCTCGTGGCGACGAGCGCCTCGATGAGGCGGTTGTCGCGCAGCCGCTGGGTGACGCGCAGCTCGGCCCCGGTGGCCTGCTCGACGGCGAGGCGCACGGAGTCGAACGGGTAGCCGAGGGGGACGCCGATCCAGTCCTGGTCGACGAGGTCGCGCGGCCGCACCTGCGGCAGGCGCGCGAGCGGGTGGTGCGCGGCCATCGCGATGTCGAGGGGCTCGCGGGCCAGCGGCACCACGGTGAGGGCCTCGGCGCCGGCCGGCCGCACGCTGGTGAGGGAGTGCGCGACGACGACGTCGTGGTCGGCGGTGAGCGGGCCGTACTCGGCCTCGGCGATGTCGACGTCGGCGCACCGCAGCGTGATCGCCGTGCCCGCGAGGTCGGCCATGACCCGGGGCAGCAGGAACGTGGCGGCGCTGGCCAGCGCCGCCACCGTGACGGTGCCGGACGGCTCGCCCTGGAACGCGTCCCAGCGGGCCTGCACCTGCTCGAGCGCGGCGGCGACGGAGGCCCCGCCCTCGGCCAGCAGCCGACCCGCCTCGGTGAGGCGCAGCCCGCGGCCGGACGGCTCGACGAGCGGCGTGCGCAGCTCGCGCTGGGCGGTGCGGAGCTGCTGGGACACGGCCGACGGCGTGCGGTGGGTGGCCCGCGCGACGGCGGTGACGCTGCCCCGGTCGGCCAGCTCGCGGAGCAGCTCGAGGTGCCTGGCATCCATGAAGGCAGGCTACAGACAGAGTGAAGCAACTTTCGCTTGTCCTTCATGATTGCTCGGGTGAGGCTGGGCGCATGCCCGCCCGTCACCGGCTGCTCGCCGTCCTCGTCGCCCTCATGTGGGGGCTGAACTTCATCGCCATCGACGCCTCGCTGCAGCACTTCCCGCCGATGTTCCTCGTGGCGCTGCGCTTCGCGCTCATCGCGGTGCCCACGGTGCTGCTGGTGCCGTGGCCCGACGTGCCGGTGCGCTGGCTCGTCGGCTACGGGCTCGGGTTCGGCACCCTCCAGTTCCTGTTCCTCTACTGGGGCATGGCGGCCGGCATGCCGGCCGGGCTCGCCTCGCTCGTGCTGCAGATGTCCGGGCCGTTCACCGTGCTGCTCGGTGCCACGTTCCTGCGCGAGCGGGTGAGCGGGAGGCAAGTGCTCGGCATCCTCGTCGCCGTGGGCGGCCTCACCCTCGTGGCCTGGCAGCAGTCCGCGAGCGCGACCGTCGTGCCGTTCCTGCTCACCCTCGCCGGCGCCTTCGGCTGGGCGATCGGCAACGTGTGCAACCGCCAGGCGAAGCCGCAGAGCCCGCTGCGCCTCACGCTGTGGATGTCGGTCGTGCCGCCGCTGCCGATGCTCGCGCTGTCCCTGCTGGTGGAGGGGCCGGGGGAGATCGCGCACTCGCTCACGTCGTGGGACGAGCCGGGCGCGGTGGGCGCCGTCGTCGGCCTCGCCTACACGGTGCTGGTCGGCACCGTGCTGGGCTCCGGCGTGTGGACCTGGCTCATGGCCCGGCACCCGGCGGGCGTCGTGGCGCCGTTCTCCATGCTCGTGCCCGTCGTGGGCATGACGGCGGCCTGGCTGGTGCTCGGCGAGCGGGTGACGCCTGTCGAGGGGATCGGCGCGGTGCTCGTCGTCGGCGGGGTGCTGTTCGGCAGCACCCGGGCCGCCCGCCGCCTTCTGCCGTCAGCAGAACGGCCGCCCGTCGAGCCGCTGGCAGAGCCGTCGGCGGCCGGGCGCGGGTAGCGTCGTCGGCATGACGGCGGACATGCGGGTCGGCACGGTGACCGAGGTGCAGCACGTGCGCGAGCCGCTGCTGCGCCACCTCGTCGGCGCCATCCTGCGCCGCGCCCGGCTGCGCCAGGGCCGCACCCTGCAGGAGGTGGCCGGCGCTGCGCGCATGTCCACGGCATACCTGTCCGAGGTGGAGCGAGGCCGCAAGGAGGCGTCCTCCGAGATGCTGGCCGCCGTGTGCGCGGGGCTCGGCCTCCGCCTCGTCGACCTCGTCTCCCAGGCCCACGACGCGCTCGCCGCGAGCGTCGAGCAGCAGCAGAGGGTCCGGGTCGTCACCTCGGTGCGCGAGCGCTCGTCGTCGGCGCCGCGGCACGTGCGCTCGACGACGACGTCGGACGTGGTCGCCCTCGCCGCCTGAGCGCCGCCGCTGGTCGAGCCTGTCGAGACCTGTCCGCTGGTTGAGCCTGTCGAGACCGGGTCCGCTGGTTGAGCCTGTCGAAACCCGGTACTGGGTCTCGACAAGCTCGACCGGCGACTGGGTCCGCTGGTTGAGCCTGTCGAAACCCGGTACAGGGTCTCGACAGGCTCGACCGGCGACTGGGTCTCGACCGACGACGCGTCAGGCGGCGGTGGACAGCTTGCGCGACATGACGACGGCGTCCGCCACGCCGTACCTGACGGCGTCGTGCGCCGACAGGATGAGGTCGCGGTTGGTGTCCGCCCGCAACCGCTCGATGGTCTGCCCGGTGTGGCGGGCGAGCAGCTCCTCGGTCTCGGCCCGCAGCCGCAGCACCTCGCGCGCCTGGATGGCCAGGTCGGACACGGTGCCCTGGCCCTGGCCGGACGGCTGGTGCAGCAGCACGCGGGAGTGCTCCAGCACGGTCCGCCTGCCCGGCGTGCCGGCGGCGAGCAGCACCGCGGCGGCGGACGCGGCCTGGCCCATGCAGGTGGTGGCGACGTCGCAGCGCACGTACTGCATCGTGTCGTAGATGGCGGTCATCGCCGTGGCGGAGCCGCCGGGGGAGTTGATGTACAGCCCGATCTCCTGGTCGGGCGCCTCGGACTCGAGGTGCAGCAGCTGCGCCATGACGACGTTGGCCACGCCGTCGTCGATCTCCGTGCCCACGAAGATGATGCGGTCGCGCAGCAGCCGGCTGAAGACGTCGGAGTACCGCTCGCCGAGCGGGGTGCGCTCGACGACGCTCGGGATCGGGTAGCCGCTCATCACAGCCCCGCCTTCCGGCCGGCGGCCGTGGGCCGCACGTCGTCGACGTTCTCCACGATGCGGTCGACCATCCCGTACTCCAGCGCCTCGGTGGCGGTGAACCAGCGGTCGCGGTCGCTGTCGGCGGCGATCTGCTCGACGGTGCGGCCGGTGTGCTGCGCGATGAGCTCGTGCATGACGTGCTTGGTGTGCTCGAGGTTCTCCGCCTGGATGGCGATGTCGACGGCGGTGCCGCCGATGCCGCCCGACGGCTGGTGCATCATCACGCGGGCGTGCGGCAGGGCGTAGCGCTTGCCCTTGGTGCCGGTGGTGAGCAGGAACTGGCCCATGCTCGCGGCGAAGCCGAAGCACACGGTGACGACGTCGTTCGGCAGCAGCCGCATCGTGTCGTAGATCGCGAGCCCGGCGCTGATGGAGCCGCCGGGGGAGTTGACGTACAGGGCGACGTCGGACCGGGGGTCCTCGGCCGACAGGAGCAGGAGCTGGGCGCCGACGCGGTTCGCGACGGCGTCGTCGATCTCGGTGCCGATCACCACGATGCGCTGGTGCAGCAGCCGCGCGGTGAGCTGGTCGTCGAAGGAGCCGGGACTGGTGGGTGCGGGTGTGCTCATGCCCCCACGGTCCGGCGGGGACGGCCGGGACGGGAGGGTTCTCTGCCCGCAGCGCATCTGCCCACGGCAGATCGCGCGCCCGGAGGGGCTACGCGCCGCGCTTGTACGCGTCGAGGTCGGTGTTGAGGCGCTCGACGAGGTCGGCGAGGGTCTCGCGGTCGGCGGCGGACCAGCCGTCGAGCACCGCCTCGTAGGTGGCGCTGCGCCGCCGGCGCTGCGACGCGAAGGCGCGCCGCCCGCTGTCGGTCGCGGTGACGACGACGGCGCGCAGGTCCTGCGGGTCCCGGCTGCGCTCGACGTGGCCGGCCCGCTCGAGGGCGACCGCCTGCCGGGTCACGGTCGAGGCGTCGATGCCGAGCCGGTCGGCGAGGGCGCGCACGTGCTGCGGCCCGCCGTCGCGCAGGGCGTGCAGCATGAGGTAGCCGGACCGGTCGAGGTCGCCGGCGCCGCCGCGGGCGGTGGTCGCGGCGCTGGTGCGCTCGGCCCGCCGCAGCAGCTGGGCGAGGCCGAGCTCGACGCGTGCGAGCACCTCGGGGCTCGTGCCGCCCGGGTCTCCGCGCAGGTCAGGGCGCTCGGGCTCCGGACTGTTTCCCGGGGAAGCGGTCATAGGTGTATCCTACAGGGAAATTGCCTGCACGATGCAGGTATCTCGGCGCCCCGACGGGACGCCCGACCGGCGAGGGCGGCGGTCCAGGACCAGCAGACGAAGCCCGCGGCGGACCCGTGGGGCAGGAGTGAGGAGCTCGTGGCAGGCACACGCAACGAACCGAACAAGACCGCCATCTACGCCACCGCGCTGACCGCGTTCTTCGCGATCGCCGGCATCGCGGTCGTCGACCCGATCCTGCCGATCATCGGCGAGGAGATCGGCGCGACCACTTGGCAGATCGAGCTGCTCTTCACCGCCTACATCGCCGTCATGGCGGTGGGCATGATCCCGGCGGTGCTCGCCACCGGGAAGTTCGGGTACAAGAAGATCCTCGGCGCCGGGGTCTCCCTCGTCGCCGTCGCCGCGATCCTCGCCGCGCTGAGCACGTCCATCGGCCAGCTCGCGGCGCTGCGCGGCCTGTGGGGCCTCGGCAACGCGATGTTCTTCGCCACCGCGATGGTGCTGCTCGTCTCGCTCGCCAACGACCGCGAGTGGGTGGTCGGCATCTTCGAGACCTGCGTCGGCCTCGGGTTCGCCGTCGGGCCGCTCATCGGCGGCCTGCTCGGCAGCATCAGCTGGCGCGTGCCGTTCTTCGCCTGCGGCCTCTTCATGATCGTCGCCCTGGCCGTGTCGATCACGAAGCTCAAGGACCCGGCCGAGAAGCCGACCCCGTTGAAGCTGGGCCAGGTCTTCTCCCTGTTCCGCAAGCCCACGTTCCTCGCGCTCGCCGCCGTCACGGCCACGTACAACTTCGTGTTCTTCATCATCCTCGGCTACACGCCGATCTTCCTGGGGCTCGGCGTCGTCCCGCTGGGCCTCGTGTTCACGGCGTGGGGCCTCGGCCTCGCGTTCGGCATCCTCGTCGTCGGCCACAAGCTGGCGCACACGATCGGGCAGGTGCAGACGCTCGGGGTCGCGATCGCGGGCGTGCTGGTCATGACGCTGCTCCTCGCGCTCGGGCTGCCGACGGCGGCCTCGATCGTCGTGCTCGTCGTCGCCGGCGTGTTCATGGGCATCGCCAACGCGATCCTCACCGACCTGTCGCTGGCGCTCGGTGACCCGGACCGGCGCGTGACCACCGGCGCGTTCAACCTCGTGCGCTGGGGCTTCGCCGCCCCGGCGCCGGTCATCGCGGGCCTCCTCGCCCCGAGCGGCCTCGCGCTGCCGTACTGGGTGGCCGTCGCGGTGCTCGCGGTGGGCGTCGTCGTCTTCCTGATCACGGCGCACAAGATGGCCGGCCAGCTCGGCGAGCGCGTGCTGTGGGCGCGCTGGAACAAGGCGGCCGCCGCCGTCGAGGGCACCCCCGAGGAAGCCATGTCGGAGCTGTGACCTCCAGCACGTGACGTCGCGGCCGCGCGCCGCGACGCACGAGGACGGGCGCCGAGCGGGTCACCGCTCGGCGCCCGTCCGACTTTCGGACGATGTCCCGGGGAACCCGCGGCGCGTATCGTCCGTTCAGCCCGTGCGTCACGACAGCGGAGTCGTGCCCTACCTGCAGACCGTCCGACTGGAGTGAGCGTGTTCCGACTTGCCCGCCTGTCCCTGGCGAACCGCGCCGTCGTCGCCCTGGCGACGATCGCGATCTTCGTCTTCGGGGCGATGAGCCTGGGCTCCCTCAAGCAGGAGCTCATCCCGTCCCTGGAGCTCCCGGCGGGCGCGGTCGTCGCGACCTACCCGGGCGCGTCGCCGGAGGTGGTGGAGCAGCGCGTCACCGAGCCGCTCGAGGCCGCCGCCCAGTCGGTCGAGGGCATCGAGTCCGTCGGCTCGACGGCGTCCACCGGCAGCTCGGTGACCACCGTGCAGTTCGAGTACGGCACCGACATGGACGCGGCGACGCAGCGGCTGCAGACCGCCGTCACCCGCATCCAGTCCCAGCTGCCCGAGGACGTCGAGCCGCAGGTGGTCACCGGCTCGCTCGACGACCTCCCCGTCATCCAGCTCGCGGCCGCCGGCAGCCAGGACTCGGGCGAGTCCGTGGACGCCGCCGCGCTCGCGGACACCGTCGACTCCGTCGTCGTGCCCGCGCTCGAGGACCTGGACGGGGTGCGCTCGGTCGCCGTGACCGGCGGCGAGACCGACCAGGTGCTGGTCGACGTCAAGACGAAGAAGCTCGCCGCAGCCGGTCTGACCACGCAGGACGTGGCCGACGTGCTGAAGGACAACGGCGTCGTGCTGCCCGCCGGCACCATCACCGACGACGACGTCACCTACTCCGTGCAGGCCGGCTCCAGCATCGACAGCGTCAAGGAGCTCAAGGCGCTCCCGCTGGTGCCGGACCCGTCCGCCGCCGCGGGCGCGACGTCGGGCGCGGGCGACGCCACCGGCGGCACCACCGGCGAGGTCGGCGACGGCACGGGCGCCCCGCCCGCGGCCGACGGCTCCGCACAGGGCTCCGTGCCCGGCGCCACCGACCCCTCCGCCGTGCAGATGCCGGCCGCCCCCGAGCCGGTGACGCTCTCCGACGTGGCGACCGTGAAGGTCGTGCCGGTCGAGGCGACGTCGCACTCCCGGCTCGACGGCGAGGACTCGCTGGGCGTCGCCATCACCAAGACCCCGGACGGCAACACCGTCGACGTCTCCCACGCCGTCCAGGACGCCATGGACGACCTGCGGCCCGAGCTCGAGGACGCCGGGGTCACCACCGCCGTCGTCTTCGACCAGGCGCCGTTCATCGAGGAGTCGATCGAGGGGCTCGCCACCGAGGGCGGCCTCGGCCTGCTCTTCGCCGTGATCGTCATCCTCGTGTTCCTCGTCTCCCTGCGCTCCACCCTCGTGTCGGCCGTGTCGATCCCGCTGTCGCTGGCCGTGACCTTCGTGGTCATGAACGCCACCGGGTACACGCTGAACATCCTCACGCTGGGCGCCCTCACCATCTCGATCGGCCGCGTCGTCGACGACGCCATCGTGGTCATCGAGAACATCAAGAGACACCTGTCGTACGGGGAGGACAAGAAGGAGGCGATCCTCACCGCCGTGCGCGAGGTGGGCGGCGCGATCACCGCGTCGACCATCAGCACGGTCGCCGTCTTCCTCCCGATCGCGCTGGTCGGCGGCATGGTGGGCGAGCTGTTCCGTCCGTTCGCGATGACCGTCGCGATCGCGATGCTCGCGTCGCTGGTCGTGGCCCTCACGATCGTGCCCGTCCTGGCGTACTGGTTCGTCAAGGCGCCCGCCGTGGCCGCCGACCCGGCCGAGGCGGAGCGTGTCCGCGAGGCCGCGGAGGCCAAGGAGCGCCGCGGTCTGTGGCAGCGCGCCTACGTGCCGAGCCTCGGCGCCGCCCTGCGCCACCCGTGGGTGACGCTCGTCGTCGCGGTCGCCGTCCTCGGCGGCACCCTCGCCCTGGTGCCCCGCCTGGAGACCAACTTCATCGGCGACTCCGGCCAGGACACCGTCACGGTGACGCAGACGTTCGAGAACGGCGCGTCCCTCGAGGCGCAGGACGCCGCGGCCGCCGACGTCGAGGACGCGCTGGGCGACGTGGACGCGGTCGAGAGCGTGCAGACCACCGTGGGCTCGGGAGACGCCGCGATGGCCGCGTTCACGGGCGGCGGCTCCGCGCCGCAGGCGACCTTCGCCGTCACCCTCGACGCCGACGCCGACGGCGTCGCCGCGCAGGGCGAGATCCGCGACGCCGTCGAGCCGCTGGCCGACACCGGCGTCACCTCCGAGGTCAGCGTCTCGGGCGGGGACTCCGGCTTCGGGTCGACCACCGTGGACCTCGTGGTGCAGTCGCACGACGCCGACGACCTGGAGGCGGCGGCCCAGCAGGTCACCGACGCGGTGTCCGGCCTGGACGGCGTGGCCGAGGTGACCAACGACCTCGCCGCCGCGCAGCAGGTCGTGCAGGTGTCCGTCGACCGCGAGAAGGCGGCCGAGGCGGGCCTGACCGAGACCCAGGTGTCCGGCGTCGTGTCGGGCGCGATGGACCCGGAGCAGACGGCGGGCGAGGTCGACCTGGGCGACGGCCCGGTCGACGTCGTCGTGAAGACCGGCGACGCCCCGGCCACGCAGGGCGAGATCGAGGACCTCGAGATCCCCACCGCCGCGGGCACGGTGCCGCTCACCGACGTCGCGACCGTCGAGAAGGTCGACGTCCCCACGTCGATCTCCCGCACCGACGGCCAGCGCTCGGCCACGGTCTCGGTGACGCCGGAGACCCAGGACGTCGGCACGCTGAGCGCCGACATCACCGCCGCGACCGACGACCTCGACCTGCCGGCCGGGGCCACCGTCGAGGTCGGCGGCGTCGCGGCCGACCAGGCGGACGCCTTCGCCGACCTGGGCCTGGCCCTGCTGGCCGCGATCGCCATCGTCTACCTGGTGATGGTCGCGACGTTCGGGTCGCTGGTGCAGCCGCTGATCCTGCTGGTGTCGGTGCCGTTCTCCGCCACGGGCGCGCTGCTGGCGCTGCTCGCCACCGACACCCCGCTGGGCGTCCCGGCGCTCATCGGCGTGCTGATGCTGGTGGGCATCGTGGTGTCGAACGCGATCGTGCTCATCGACCTCATCAACCAGTACCGGGACCCGTCGAAGGGGCACCCCCGGTCGCTGGACGAGGCGGTGCGCGAGGGCGCCCGCAAGCGGCTGCGGCCGATCGTCATGACGGCGCTGGCGACGATCTTCGCGCTGACCCCGATGGCCGTGGGGCTCACCGGCGGCGGGTCGTTCATCAGCCAGCCGCTGGCGCTCGTGGTCATCGGCGGGCTCATCTCCTCGACGCTGCTCACGCTGTTCGTGGTGCCCGTGCTCTACGAGCTCATCGAGCGGCGCAAGGAGCGTCGTCGGACCAAGCGCGACAGCCGGGCGGTGCGCCGGGCCGAGCGTGCCGAGCGGGCCGCGGCCCGCGCCGCGGAGAAGGCCGAGGAGGCCGCCGCGGTCGCCCGCCGCGAGGCGGGCACGGACCCGGCCTGACCCGGCTCGGCCGCGCTGTCGGTCGAGCCTGTCGAGAACCCAGCAGGGCTCTCGACAGGCTCGACCAGCGTTGTCGTCAGGCGTCGCGGCGCTTGAGCGTGACGGCGGCGGCGACGAGCAGGACGACCGTGTACCCGGCCAGGACGGCGTAGCCCACCCAGGGGTCCAGCAGGGCGTCGGTCTCGGCGCCGCGCGAGATGACCCGCTCGCCGGCGACGCTGGGCAGCAGCTTGTTGACCCAGTCCGTCCACGCCGCGTCGGTCGCCTGGACGACGATGCTGAAGATGAGCGGCACCACGAAGAAGAGCGCCACGATCGTGAAGATGGCGCCCGCGCTGTGCCGCATGAGGGTGCCCACGGCCAGGGCGAACGCGGCCACGGTGGCCAGGTAGAGCACGCAGCCGGCCAGCGCGCGCACCTGCTCGGGGTCGGACAGGTCCACGCTCAGCCCGGCGGTGTCGAGCATCGGGGCGGTCGCGACGTACGCGATCGCGAGGGCGACCGCCACCACGACCGCGGTGGTGAGCACGATGACGACCAGCTTGGCCCACAGCACGGGCAGGCGGCGGGGCACGGCCGCGAAGGTCGAGCGCACGGTGCCCGTGGAGTACTCGCTGGTGACGATCAGCGTGGCCAGCACGCCCACGGCGAGCGCGCCGAACGAGTAGCCGAACGTCACGATCGTGGTGCCGGTGAGCCCGATCGCCTGCAGGCCCGGGTCCTGGGACATGCCCTCGGACATCTCGGGGGTGTCGGCCGCCACGCGCATGATCGCGGCCATCATGAGCGCGAGCCCGATCATGACCACGGCCGTCACCACCACGGTCCACACCGTGGAGCGCAGCGTGCGGAACTTGATCCACTCGCCGCGCAGCACGCGGCCGAACGTCACGCGGTGGACGTCGACGGCGGGCGCGGCCTCGCGGGTCGGTGCGGGGGCGGTGGTCATCGGGGCGCTCCGTCCGTCGTGCCGACCGCTTCCGTCTGGTACTCGACGGAGTCGGCGGTGAGCTCGAGGTACGCCTCCTCGAGCGTCGAGGCGACCGGGGTCAGCTCGTGCAGCACGACGCCCCCGCCGGCGGCGACCTCGCCCACCCGGGCCGCCGCGATCCCGGTGACCTCCAGGGCGCCGTCGTCGGTGGGGGAGACGTCGCCGCCCTCGCGCCGCAGGGCGTCGGCGAGGTCGGCCGCCTGGGGCGAGCGCACCCGCACGACGTGGCGCGAGGCGCCGTCCACCAGCTGCTGCACGGGCATGTCCGCCAGGATGCGGCCCCGGCCGATGACGATCACATGGTCCGCGGTGAGCGCCACCTCGCTCATGAGGTGGCTGGACAGGAACACCGTGCGCCCCTCGCCCGCCAGGTAGCGCGACAGCGTGCGCACCCACAGCACGCCTTCCGGGTCGAGGCCGTTGACCGGCTCGTCGAGGATGAGCGTGCGCGGGTCGCCGAGCAGCGCCACCGCGACGCCGAGGCGCTGGCCCATGCCGAGCGAGAACCCGCCCACCCGCTTGCGCGCCACCGCCGCCAGGCCGGTGAGCTCGATGACCTCGTCCACGCGGGCGGGCGCGATCCCGTGCGTCGCGGCGAGGGACTGCAGGTGCTGGCGTGCCGTGCGGCCCGGGTGCACCGCCTTCGCCTCCAGCAGGGCGCCCACCTCCGCCAGCGGCCGCGCGTGCTGGGCGTACGGGCGCCCGTTCACCGTGACGTGGCCCGCGGTCGGCCGGTCGAGGCCCATGATCATGCGCATCGTGGTCGACTTCCCGGCGCCGTTGGGGCCGAGGAAGCCCGTGACCACGCCGGGCTGGACGGTGAACGTCACGTCGTCCACCGCGAGCTGGGGTCCGTATCGCTTCGTCAGTCCGTGCGCTTCGATCATGTCGCTCCCTGGAACGGTCGTCTCAGGTGCTGTCGCCCCGCCGCCGTCGGCGATCACGGTGTTCCGAGCCTACGTGCCGGTCACGGGTCCGTCTCGATCGGAGGGGGTGATCGCGGGAACCTATCGGGACGCCGATGCGTTCCCTACGATGGATCGCACGGCCAGCGACCCGGCTCTGCACGCGCGACGACCCGTCGTCGGGCACCCGGCAGCCGCGACCAGGAGGAGTTCATGAGCAACCCCGTCTTCTCGAACAGCGACGTCTTCGGCGAGCCCCGCCGCAACGGCCGTGGCGGCGCGGCGACCGCGTCGCGGCAGCCGCAGTACGGGCAGGTCGCCTACGGCGCGTCCGCGGGCACCACCGGGGCGCAGGCCGCCGACGCGGCCTCGCTCGAGAACATGTACCAGTCGCCGTCCGCCACGACGGCGGACACCAAGCGCCTCACCTACGACGACGTCATCATCAAGACGGGCGGCCTGCTCGCGCTGCTCGTGGTGGTGGCCGCCGCGACGTGGAACTTCGCGCCGCAGCTGTGGCCGGTCGGCATGATCGCCGGCCTCGTGCTGGGTCTCGTCAACGCCTTCAAGAAGAACCCGAGCCCGGCGCTCATCATCGCCTACACGGTGGCGGAGGGCGTCTTCCTAGGCGGCATCTCGCTGGCGTTCGGGTCGATCGCGGTCGGCGACAGCGGCACGTCCGCGTCGGTGATCGTGCTGCAGGCCGTCGTTGCCACCATGGCGACGTTCGCGGCCGCGCTGTTCCTGTTCAAGTCCGGCAAGGTGCGCGTCACCCCGAAGTTCACGCGCTGGCTGCTGGTCGCGATGGTCGGCTACCTGGCCTTCTCGCTGGTGAACGTGGTCCTCATGTGGACCGGCGTCGCCGGCGGCGAGTGGGGCCTGCGCTCCGGCCCGATCGGCGTCATCGTCGGCCTGGTCGCGGTCGGCCTCGCGGCGGCGTCGCTGATCATGGACTTCGACTCCATCAAGCGTGGCGTCGAGCAGGGCGTCCCGGCGAAGTTCGCCTGGTCGGCCGCGTTCGGGCTGATCGTGACGCTCGTCTGGCTGTACCTGGAGATCCTGCGCATCCTGGCGATCCTCCGCGGCGGCGACTGACGTTCACCGCTCCGCACGCCGACGGCCGGTCACCCCTCGGGGTGGCCGGCCGTCGCCGTCCCGGGGGCGTCGGCCGCCGGGCGCGCGAGGGCCCAGGCCACGAGGGCCAGGCCGAGCGCGACGAGCACGCCGTGCCCGACGCGCACCGCGGGGGTGCCGAAGAACTGCGGCAGGTACAGCACCAGGCCGGCAGCCAGCGGGACGCCCGACCAGCGCGGCCGCACCCCGCCACGCCACAGCGCGCCGGCGGCGAGCAGGCCGGCGGCGGCGACCAGGGCGAGGCCGAGGCCGAAGACGGTCATCGCCGCGGGCTGCTCGCGCAGCACGTCGACGTCGGCCAGGAGCGCCGGGTCGTCGGCGCGCAGCGCGGCCTCGGCGATCGTGCGGATGCCGAAGATCTCCGCGCCGAAGTAGAGCGCGCACGCCCCGGCGCCCGCCCACGCGGTGGCGACGGCGGCCGTGGCGGCGCGGCCGCCCGGAGCGTGCCCGGCCGAGGCGTGGCGTGCGCGCAGCACCGACCGCAGGCCGAGGAACGTGGGCGCGAGGAGCCCGAGCCCGGCGATCCCGCACAGGTGGGCGACCACCCACCGGTCGGAGGCGAACGCCTCGGCGAGCGCCAGGGTCGCCACCGCCTCGTCCGGCCACGGTCGCAGCGCGGGGAAGAGCAGCAGGAGCGAGCCGGAGGCGATCGCGCCTGCCGTGGTCCAGCGGACGGTGCGGCGCAGGGCGTCGGCGGCGGGCGAGGGCGGGCGGGTCCCCGCGCGGTGGGTCGCGGCGGGCGTGGTCGTGGCAGGCGTGGTCACGGCTGCTCCTCAGGGTGCTCGGCCGACGCCGGCGCGTCGGCGAGGGCGGTGACGCCGGTGACGAGCATGTCGACCAGCGCGTCGTAGCTGCGGTCGAGGTCCTCCGGCAGGCGGAACCCTCCGCCGAGCTCCAGGACGACGAAGCCGTGCACGCCCGCGCGCACGACGCGCACGGCGTCGACGATGCGGTCGTCGGGCAGGCCGAAGCCGTGCAGCACGGCGCCGACGAGCGCGACGATGCGCGTCGCCGCCTCCCGGTGCTCGGCGTCCTCGGGGGCTTCGGGGTCCGGCGCGAGCTGCGTGGCGGCGTAGCGCCCGGGGTGCGCGGCGGCGTAGGCGCGCCACGCGCGGGCGAGGGCGCGCAGGGCGTCGGGCCCGGACCGGCCCACGGTGACGGCGGCGCTGGCCGTGGTCAGCTCCGCGAGGGCCACCAGCGCGACGTGCCGGCGCAGCGCGGCCAGCGAGCCCACGTGCTTGTACAGGCTGGGGGTGGCGACGCCGGCCGTGGCGGCGACCTTCGCGAGGGTGAGGTCCGCGAGGCCCGTCGGGCCGCCGGCGTCCACCTGCTCGAGGGCGATCCGCACCACCGCGTCGCGGGACAGCCCGGCCCTAGGCACGGTCGGCCATCCCGTCGACGCCGTCGCCCCTCCGGCGGTCGAGGCTGACGAGTCCCGCGAGGAAGTCGAGGACGGCGGGCGTCACGACCTCCGGCGCCTGGTGCTGGGGGTAGTGCCCGACGCCCGGCACGAGGAGCTCGCTGCCGCCGAGCGCGTCGCGCATGCGGCCGAGCTCGGCGCCCGCGTCCTTGTAGTCCGGGTCGAGGTCGCCGACGACGACGAGCGACGGGGCCTGGACGCGGGGGACGAGCGGCTCGATGACGGAGTGGTCGAGCGCGAGCGCGAGGTCGCGGAACGAGCGCAGGTGCGCCGGGTCGGCCATGCTGCGCCGGATCTCCGCGACGTGCTGCGCGTGGCGGGGCGAGCGGCGGCCCTTGGCGAACATCGAGGTGTAGAGGGACGCCCAGGCGGCGGCGCCCCACGGGCGGACGAACATCGCGCGGTACAGGAGGCGGTTCATCCGGAGCTGGGCGGAGGAGCCCGTCTCGCGCAGGTGCGGGGCGACCAGCACGAGCCCGTGCACCAGGTCGGGCCGCTCGGCGGCGGCCCACACGGCGGCGGACCCGCCCATGGAGCTGCCGACGAGCACCGCCGGCCCGGCGTCGAGGTGCTCGACGAGGGCGACGAGGTCGGTGCCGGTGGCGACGTCGCCGTGGGTGGTGAAGGTGGTGTCGGAGTCGCCGTGGCCGCGCAGGTCGGTGACCACCACGCGGTGGCCGGCGGCGACGAGGGCGGGGACGAGGTCGTCGTAGGTGGAGCGCAGGTCGCCCATGCCGGGGACGGCGACGACGAGCGGGCCCGAGCCCGTGTCGGTGTAGGCGAGGCGCCCTTCGGGCCGGGAGAGACGCTGGATCTCGGTGCTCCTGGTGTCCATAGCCATAAAGCTAAGCCCATTAGCCAACGGTGGCAAGAGGGTTCGCGAAAGAAGTTCTGAGCCCGGTGTCGATCCTGCGGTTCCCCGTTCGACCTGGGGATGAGAAGGTCGCCACGAGGGTGACCGCGATCACGACAGGGAGCAGGACGATGGCCAAGTACATGCTGATCATGCGGGGGACCGACGAGGGTCAGGCCGCCTACGAGGAGATGGACTTCACCGAGGTCATCGCCGCCATGGGCCGCTACAACGAGTCGATGATGGACGCCGGCGTCCTCGCGGCGGGTGAGGGGCTGGCGGACGCGTCCGAGGGTGCCGTCGTCGACTTCTCCACCGACACCCCCGTGGTCACCGACGGCCCCTACGGCGAGACCAAGGAGCTGTTCAACGGCTTCTGGATCGTGGACGTGGCCTCCAAGGAGGAGGCGATCGAGTGGGCCAAGCGGGCGCCGCTGTCCGGTGCCGGCACCAAGCTCGAGGTGCGCCGCGTGAACGCCGTCGAGGACTTCCCGCAGGACGACGAGTGGATCCAGAAGGAGGAGGGATGGCGCGCGGAGCAGGCGCAGCGCGGTCAGTGAACCCGCCCGCCCCCGACGACGGAGGCCGCGCCGACGGCGCGGCCTCCCGGCGTGCCGTCGAGGCGGTCTGGCGCATCGAGTCCAGCCGCATCGTCGGCGCCCTCGCCCGGTACACCAACGACTTCGCGCTCGCGGAGGACGTCGCGTCCGAGGCCCTGGCGGAGGCGCTGGTCGCCTGGCCGCGCGACGGCGTGCCGCGCGACCCGACGGCGTGGCTGCTCGCCACCGGCCGGCGCCGGGCCATCGACGCCTTCCGCCGCCGGTCGGGCCGGGACGAGCGGTACGCGACCCTCGCCCGGGACCTCGGCGAGGGCGGCGCGCTGACGGGGGCGCCGGGCGGCGCGCCGGACCCGGACGGCGACCTGCTGTGGGACCCGGACCGGATCGAGGACGACCGGCTCGCCCTGCTCTTCGTCTCCTGCCACCCCGTGCTGGCCAAGGAGGCGCGGATCGCGCTGACCCTGCGGGTGGTGGGCGGCCTGACCAGCGAGGAGATCGCGCGGGCGTTCCTCGTGCCGGTGCCCACCGTGCAGGCCCGCATCACGCGCGCGAAGAAGACGCTCGCCGCGGCGCGCGTGCCGTTCGAGGTCCCGACGGCCGAGGACCGGCCGGAGCGCCTCGGGTCGGTGCTGAACGTGCTCTACCTGATCTTCTCGGAGGGCTCCACGGCGACCGCCGGCGACGACTGGATGCGCCCCGACCTCGCGTACGAGGCGGTGCGCCTCGCGCGGGTCCTGACCCGCCTCGTGCCCGACGAGCCGGAGGCGCACGGGCTCCTCGCGCTGCTGGAGCTCACCGCGGCACGGTTCGCGGCGCGGACCGGCCCGGACGGCGAGCCCGTGCTGCTCGAGGACCAGGACCGGCGGCGGTGGGACCTCTCGGCGATCCTCCGGGGGCGGTCCGCCCTGTCGCACGCCGTCGCCGTGGGGCGGGGCCTGGGCCCGTACGGCCTCCAGGCGGCGATCGCGGAGCAGCACGACGTCGCGCCGTCGGTCGCAGAGACGGACTGGGAGCGCATCGTGCTGCTGTACGAGGCGCTGGGCCGCGTGGCGCCCTCGCCCGTCGTCGAGCTCAACCGCGCCGTCGCCGTGTCGATGGCGAGCGGGCCGGCGGCCGGGCTGGCGCTCGTGGACGACCTCGTCGTGCGCGAGGTGCTCTCCGGCTCCTACCTGCTGCCGTCGGTGCGCGGGGAGCTCCTCGCGCGGCTCGGGCGTTCCGACGAGGCGCGCGGCGAGCTCGAGCTGGCCGCCCGCCTGTGCGGCAACGCCCGCGAGCGCGGCGTGCTGGAGCGCAAGGCCGCCGCCCTCTGACCGGTCACGGCCCGCTCGGCCGTCATGCGGCTCTGACAGGCCGGGCGCGGCGGGGGAGGGTGGCGACGGCGACGCCGGTGAGGGCGAGCGCGCCGCCCACGAGGACGATCGCCGTCGGGACCTCGTCGAGGAGCACCCAGGACATGAGGACGACGAGGGGCGGGGCCGCGTAGGTCGCGGCCGCCGTGCGTCCCGCGCTGGTCCGGCTCAGGGCGTAGCCCCACGTGCTGAACGCGATCGCGGTCGGGAACACCCCGAGGTACACGACGCCCAGGACGGACGAGGTCGGGGCGGCCGCGAGCTGGGTGACCAGCCCGGGGAGGAACGGCAGCGCCGCGACCGTCCCGGCGAGGCAGCCCAGCCAGGTCATCGTGAGCGCGTCGACGTGGGGGAGCAGCCGCTTCTGCAGCGTGGCCGCCCCCGCGTAGAGCGCGGCCGAGGCGAGGCCCAGGACGACGCCCACCGCGTCGAAGCGGCCGGCCGACGTCGCCACGGCGATGATCACGACGCCCGTGAACGCCACCGCCATCCCGACGAGCAGCCGTCGCGGGAACCCCTCGCCCAGCAGCAGCCCCGCGAGGACCGCGACGAGCATCGGCGCGATGTTGACCAGCAGCGCGGTGGTGCCCGCGTCGAGGTGCTGCTCGGCGGCGTTCAGCGCGAGGTTGTAGCCGCCGAACCACGCCACGCCCCAGACGAGGACCAGCAGCAGCACCCGGCCGCGCGGCAGCCGCACCGGCGCGCGGCGCCGGGTGCGCGCCACACCGAGGATCACGGTGAGGGCGAGCGTGCCCACCGCGACGCGGCCGAGCGTGAGCGGCCCGGCGGCGAAGTCCTGTCCCGCCGCGCGGATGCCGACGAACGCCGACGCCCACAGCACCACCGTGACCGCCATCGCGGCGGCGGTGAGGGGGCCGACCCGGGCGGTCGTGGTCGCGCGGGGCGCGGTGGTCGTGGTGGTCGCGGCGGTGGACGCGGGGGGCGTGCTGCCGGCGGCGGTCTGGGCCATGCCGCCGATCCTGCCTCGTCACGTCCCGTGAGCACCAGTTCAGATATCTACCGAACAGTTCAGTCGCGCTGTAGTGTCGCGACCATGCTCGACGTCCACCGGCTCCGCATCTTCCGCTCCGTGGTCGCCAGCGGCTCCGTCGCCGCCGCGGCCTCCAACCTCGGCTACACCCCGTCGGCCGTGAGCCAGCACGTGGCGGCGCTGCAGCGCGAGACCGGCCTGCAGCTGCTCGCCCGGCACGGGCGCGGCGTCCGGCCGACGGCTGCGGGGCAGGCGCTCGCCGCCCAGGCCGACGGCCTGCTCGCCCGGATCGGGGAGGTCGAGACGTTCGTCGCGGACCTGCGCTCCGGGCGCTCGGGCAGCCTGTCCGTCGCCTACTTCGCGTCCGTCGGGGCCGCGTGGCTGCCGGCCGTCGTCAGCACCCTCGCCGCGGGCTTCCCCGGGGTGCGGCTCGACCTCGAGCTGACCGAGGAGATCCCGACCGACCCGTCCCGGCGCGCGGACCTCCAGCTCGCCGTCGCCCAGCCCGACTTCCGGCCGGCCGCGGGCACCACGGCCCACCACCTGCTCGACGACCCGTACGTCGCCGTCGTGCCGCTGGACCACCCGCTGGCCGGCCGCGACGAGATCGAGCTGGCCGAGCTGGTCGGCGACCGCTGGGTCGACAACGACTTCGCGCGCGGGTGGTGCCGCCGCAACCTGCTCGAGGCCTGCCGGGCGGCCGGGTTCAGCCCCGCGTTCACCGTCGAGGCGCACGACTACCCCACCGCCCTCGCCTTCGTCGCCGCCGGCATCGGCATCACCGTGCTGCCCGCGCTCGGGTCGGTGCGCCCGGCCGCCGGGACCGTGGCCGTGCCGGTGGTGCGGCCGGTGCCGGTGCGGTCGATCTACGCGTTGGTGCAGGACGCGGTCGCCGACACCCCGCCCGTGCGGGCCGCGCTCGCCGCGCTGCGCGACGTCGCCGGGGTGCAGAGCGCGGCGTCCCGTTAGGCTGGACGGCGCATCTCCGCCCGGGCTGCTGCCCGGCGGTCCCCGGACGAAGACGAGGTACCCCTGTGACCACGCTCCCCACCGCCACCGGCGGCTTCGGCGACAAGCCCCAGATCACGTTCCCCGAGGGCGAGGCGCCCGCCGGCCTCCAGGTGCAGGTGCTCAACGAGGGCACCGGCCCGGTGGTCGACGCCGGCCGCACCATCGTCGTCAACTACCTCGGCCAGACCTGGGGCGGCGGCGTGTTCGACAACTCCTACGACCGCGGCCAGACCATCGACTTCCCGATCGGCGTCGGCGCCGTCATCGGCGGCTGGGACAAGGGCCTGGTCGGCCGCAACGTCGGCGACCGCGTGCTGCTGTCCATCCCGGCGGAGCACGGCTACGGCCAGCGCGGCGTGCCGCAGGCCGGCATCCCCGGCGGCGCGACGCTCGTCTTCGTCGTGGACGTCGTCGACGTGCACTGACCCTCTCGGCGAGGTAGTTCCGATCGTGCCGAGGTAGTTCCGAACGCGCCGAGGTAGTTCCGAACGCGCCGAGGTAGTGGTCCAGTCCACTACCTCGGCGCGGGGAGAACTACCTCGGCACGATCGTTCAGCGCCGGCGGGACCGGGTGACCGTGAACTTCGGGTTCTGCACGATGTGCACGGTGGGCCCGACGGCGCGGGTCAGGGCCTGCCGGTAGTGCAGCGCCGTGTTGAACACGCACCACAGCTCGCCGCCCTGGCGCAGCGCGCGCCCCGCCGCGACGAACATCCGGTGCGCGGCGTCGGTGCGCACGGCGGCGCGGTCGTGGAACGGCGGGTTGAGCAAGATCAGGTCGAGGCTCGCGGGCTCCAGGTCCTGGCCGGCGTCGCCCCGCAGCGCGACGACGCGCTCGCCCACGCCGTTGGCCTCGGCCGTCGCGCGCGTCGACGCCACGGCCGCCGCCGAGCTGTCCGTGCCCGTCACCCGTGCGTCCGGATACCGGTGCGCGAGGACCGTGGCGAGCAGGCCGGTGCCGCTGCCCAGGTCCAGGGCGTCGTGCACGCGGTCGGCGACGGGCCACTTGTCGGCCGTCGTGAGCAGGAAGCGGGTGCCGAGGTCGAGGGCCGTGCCGGCGAACACCCCGCCGTGGGCGACGACGTCGAGGTGCGGCGTCCCCGCCGCGGCGACGAGCTCGGCGTCCGTCAGCCGGGCGGTGGCGGGATAGCTGGGCGCCGCGTCGCGCGCCTCCGGCCGCACGCCGGAGGCCACCAGCACGCGCGACTTCTGCCGCGCCAGCGTGGCACGCACGTCGGTGAACGACGCGGCGAGCACGTCGTTCATGGAGCGCGTCATGTGCTTCACGCGCCCACCCGCGAGGACGACCACGTCCTCCGCGGCGTGCCGTGCCACCAGCTCGGCGATCTCCGTGAGCTCGGCGAGGGACTTCGGGAGCTGCAGCAGGATCAGCCGGGCGCCGGCGAGCAGGTGCTCGTCCAGGTCGTCGCGGACGGAGATCTCGAGCCGGTCTCGGCCTCCTCGTGCGAGGTCCAGCCGGTCGACGTCGTCCAGCTGGTGGTCGATCGCGGCCTCGGTGGTGGTCGAGTCCGCGTGCACGCGGACGTCCGAGGCGCCGAGGGCGAGGGCCCCGAGCGTCAGCGCGCCGAACCGGTCGCCGATCGTGACCACCTCGCCCGGGGACGCCGTCGCGAGCAGGGGAGCGGCCTCGTCGAGCAGCAGCCGGTCGGTGGCGTCGACGGCGACGGGGCCGTCCGGGCGCGAGCCGTCCTCGGGCCACGGGGTCAGCGCGGCGAGGACGGCGTCCAGGCGCGCGGCGGGATCGGAGGCGCCGGGGGCGGCGGGCTCGGGGCTGGGGTCGGGCTCAGGGACGTGGTGCACCCGACCAGTCTCCCCGACGCGGACGGACCTGCCCGACAGCGCCCTACCCTGACGTCATGACCGAAGCCCCCGCCGTGCCCGAGGCCGCGTCGACCGCGCGCGTGTCGATCACCTACTGCACGCAGTGCCGGTGGCTGATGCGCGCGGCATGGGTGGCGCAGGAGCTGCTACAGACGTTCCGGACCCGCCTCGGCGAGGTGGCCCTCGTGCCGGGTACCGGCGGGGTGTTCCGAGTGGAGCTCGACCCCGGCGACGGCCGGGACGCCGTGACGCTGTGGGACCGGGCCGTCGAGGGCGGGTTCCCGGAGATCCCGCCGCTCAAGAAGGCGATCCGGGACGCCGTCGCCCCGGACCTGTCCCTCGGCCACACGGACCGGGTCGCCGCGCGCGACTGACCGTGAGCTCGGTCAGGTGGTTCGAGGTCGGTCACCATGCGGACCGACCTCGGACAGACGGACCGATCTCACAGGTTCCGCGGGTCAGCGGGAGCGGCGCGCCTCGCGCGCGGCCTGCTCGGCGGCCTTGGCCGCGACGCGGTCCTCCTCCTCGCGCACCTTCTCCGCCGTCGCGCGCTCGTCGGCCAGCCACTGCGGCGGGTCCTGGCGCAGCTCGTCGATCTGCTCGGTGGTCAGCGGGTCGGTGATGCCGCCGCGCGCGAGCCCGGCGATGGAGATGCCCAGGCGGCCCGCGACGACGGGGCGCGGGTGCGGGCCGTTCCGACGCAGGTCGGCGAGCCACTGCGGGGGGTTCTTCTCGAGCTCCTCGAGCTCGGCGCGCGTGACGCCGTGCTCCTGGAACTCGGGCGGGGTCGCGGGCAGGTACACCCCGAGCTTCTTCGCCGCGTTCATCGGCTTGAGGACCTGCTGGGAGAAGGGGGTTCCGGCCATGGGCCCCAGCGTAGTCGCGGCAGCCCGCGCGCGACGCCCACGTAGCCTGGTGCCGTGACCGACCAGCCGGGCGATGGCCCCGACGACGCCCCCGAGCCGACCTTCGACGATGCCGTTCTCGACGAGGACGGCGCGGTGGCCGACGACGGCGCCGGCGTCGCCTTCCGGCTCGGGTACGTGCCCGGCGCGACGCCGGGCCGGTGGGCGCGCACGTGGCGCGACCGGCTGCCCGACGTCCGGCTGGGCCTGGTGCAGCTGGACGCCGCCGACGCCTCGGCCGCGCTGGCGGAGGGGCGCGTCGACGCCGCGATCCTGCGGCTGCCGGTCGACACCGCCGCGCTGCATGCGATCCCGCTGTACGAGGAGCTGCCGGTGGTCGTCGTGTCCCGCGACCACCTGCTCGCGGCGACCACGGACGAGGAGGTCGTGACCGCCGCCGACCTCGCCGACGACGTCGTCTGGCTGGCCTCGGACGACGTGCTCTACCCGGACGGCGCGAGCGTGCCCGGTCGTGCGCCCGCGGCGTACGACGACGGCGCGGGCGGCGCGGTCGAGCCCGAGCGCCCCGCCACCGCGGCGGACGCGATCGCCCTGGTGGCCACCGGCGCGGGCGCCACCGTCGTCCCCATGTCGCTGGCGCGGCTGCACCACCGCAAGGACGTCACGTACCGCGTGCTGGACGGCGGACCCGCCGCGCCCGTGGCGCTCGCGTGGCGGGTCGAGGGGCTGTCCGACGAGGTGCAGGAGCTCGTCGAGGAGATGATCGGCATCGTCCGGGGTCGCACCGTGAACAGCTCGCGCGGACGGGCCGGCCGCGACCGCGCGGAGGCCGCCGCGGAGGCGCCGGCGCGCGGCAAGGGCGACGCCCGCCCCGCCGACGGGCGCCGGGACGGGCGCAAGGGCGCCACGTCGCAGGGGCGGCGGCCGGGCGCCGGCGGACGGCCCGGGCGCGGGCGCCCTCGCGGGGGCCGTGGCCGGCGCTGAGCGTCAGCCGTCGGCCGGCGCGCCGGCCGCGAGCACGCGCACGGTGTCGACGGTGTCCGCCTCGTCGGCGGTCTTGTCGTCGCGGTAGCGGACCACCCGCGCGAAGCGCAGCGCCATCCCGCCGGGGTACCGGGTGGAGCGCTGCACGCCGTCGAACGCGATCTCCACCACCTGCTCGGGACGCACCTGCACGACGTACGACGACCCGTCCGCCGGTGACGTCGCGAGCTCGGTGAACCGTTCGGTCTGCCAGGCGAGCATCTGGTCGGTCATGCCCTTGAACGTCTTGCCGAGCATGACGAAGCCGCCGGTGGCGGGGTCGCGGGCGCCGAGGTGGATGTTCGACAGCCAGCCCTGCCGGCGCCCGGAGCCCCACTCCACGGCCAGCACGACGAGGTCGAGCGTGTGCCGCGGCTTGACCTTCACCCAGCCGGCGCCGCGGCGCCCGGCGGCGTACGGCGCGTCGAGGGCCTTGAGCACGAGGCCCTCCTGGCCGGCGGCGACGGCGTCGGCGAAGAACCGCTCCACCTCGCCGACGTCGGCGGACACCAGCCGCCGCACGACGACCTCGGGCGGCAGCACCCGGTCGAGGACGGCGAGCCGCTCGGCCGCGGGCGCGTCGATGAGGTCGGTGCCGTCGTGGTGCAGCACGTCGAAGAACCGCACGGTCAGCGGCAGGCTGTCGCCCGCGTCGGCGTCCTGGGTGCCGGTGCGCGACGCCGTGTCCTGGAACGGCCTCGGCCGCCCCGCGTCGTCGAGGAGCAGCGCCTCGCCGTCGAGCACGACCGTGCGCACGTCGAGCGACCGCGCGACGGCGACCACCTCCGGCAGGCGCGCGGTGATGTCGTCCAGGGACCGCGTGAAGACGGCCACCTCGTCGCCCCAGCGGTGCACCTGCACGCGGATGCCGTCGAGCTTGGTGTCGGCCGCGACGTCGGCGCCGTCGAACTTCTCCATCGCGGCGGCGACGTCCGGGGCCGACGACGCGAGCATCGGCCGCACGGGCCGCCCCGGCTCGAGCCGGAACGCCTCGAGGGCGGGCGCGCCGCCGTCGAGCGCCGCTCGCGCGATCGGGCCGGACAGGGCGCTGAACATCGCGGCGCGCCGCACGACCGGCAGCGGCACGTCGGCCGCGGCCGCGATCGCGTCGAGGAGCAGCGAGTCGAGCGCGCCCTGGCGCAGCTCGCCCAGGACCAGCCGCCGGACGAAGTCCTGCTCGTCGGCGGTCGCGCGGGCGAACAGGTCGTCGACGGCGGCCCGGCGGGCCGCCTGCGAGCCCGCGCCGGCGAGCCGCTCGAGGTGGTCGAGGGCGGCGTCGACGTCGGCGGGGGTCAGCGACGGCTCGTCGGCCGGGGCCGGGAGGCTCCCCAGCGTGCGCCAGCCCAGCCCCGTGCGGCGCTGCCGCGGACGCCCGGAGAGGAACGCCGCGGCGACCTCGACCTCGTCGCCCGGCGTGGCGGCGCGCAGCGCGCCCGCGAGCAGCGCGCGCTTGCGCAGCCGGGACCGCGTCGCGGCGAGGGCGGCGTGCGTGGTGACCAGCTCGGAGAGCAGCACCCGACGATCGTCGCACCCGCCCCCGACGCTGTCGCGACGCCGGCGCCGTGCTCCCGACGCGTGGTCGAGTCAGACGGCCCGCCCCGCGGGCGGCGCTCAGAGCTCCTCGTAGACCGCCGGGTCCTGGTCGGCCGTGCGCCCGTCGGGGCGGCCGAGGCCGGTGATCCGCGCCATCTCGTCGTCGGTCAGCTCGAACGAGAAGAGGTCGAGGTTGTCGGCCTGCCGCGCCGGGCTGGACGCCTTGGGGATCGGCACGACGCCGAGCTGCACGTGCCAGCGCAGGATCGCCCGGACGGGCGAGACGCCGTGCGCGGCGGCGACCTCCGCGATGACCGGGTCGCCCACCATCGCGCTGGCGCGGCCGATCGGGCTCCACGCCTCGGTGACGATGCCGCGCTCGGCGTCGGCCGCGCGCTGCTCGGCCTGCGGGAAGTACGGGTGCAGCTCCACCTGGTTCACGACCGGCGTCACGCCGGTCGCCTCGATGACGGCGTCGAGGTGCTCGGGCAGGAAGTTCGACACGCCGACGTGGCGGATCAGGCCGCGCTCGCGGCAGTCCACCAGCGCCTGGTATGCCTCGACGTACTTCCCGATCCGCGGGTTGGGCCAGTGGATGAGGTACAGGTCGAGGTGGTCGAGCCCGCTGCGGTACACGGACTCCTCGACGGTGGCGACCGCGTCGTCGTAGGCCTGGCGGCGGCCCGGGAGCTTCGACGTGATCAACAGCTCCTCCCGGGGGACGGAGGAGGCGCGCACGGCGCGGCCGACCGTGCCCTCGTTCTCGTAGCTGAACGCGGAGTCGATCAGGCGGTAGCCGGTGTCGATCGCCCGGGCGATCGCGTCGGCGCCGGCGGCGCCCTTGAGCTTGTACGTGCCGAACCCGACGGCGGGGATCGCGGTGCCGTCGGCCGCGGCGAGGGTGGGGACGTCGGGGGAGGTGCTCTGGTCGCTCATACCCCCATTCCACACCTCCCGGCCGCGGGCGGTCACCCGCGGCCGGGGCCGGTCACGCGGCGTCGGGGTAGGGGACGCCCGTCGTGGCGTGGCAGCGGTAGCCGTGCGGGTTCTTCGCGTCGGACAAGTACTCCTGGTGGTAGTCCTCGGCGTAGTAGAACGGGCCCGCCTCGGCGGCCGGGCGCAGCTCGGTGGTGATCGGGTCGTAGCCCTTCGCGGCGAGGACCTCGGAGTACCGCTCGGCGGTCTCGCGCACCGCCTGCTCCTGCTCCGGCGCGGTCCAGTACACGGCGGACCGGTACTGGGTGCCGACGTCGTTGCCCTGCCGGAAGCCCTGGGTCGGGTCGTGCCGCTCCCAGAAGATCTTGAGCAGCTCGGCCTCGGAGACCTTGGCCGGGTCGTACGCCACGAGCGTCGTCTCGGTGTGCCCGGTGCGCGCCGTGCACACCTCCTCGTACGTCGGGTTCGGCGTCGTGCCGCCCATGTAGCCGACGGCCGTGCTCACCACCCCCGGCACCTGCCAGTAGATCTCCTCGGAGCCCCAGAAGCAGCCCATCGCCAGGTACAGCACCCGCGTGCCCTCGGGCCACGGGCCGACGATCGACGTGCCGAGCACCGTGTGCGGGCGGGCGGCGGGCAGCACGGGCGACTCGCGCCCGGGCAGCGCGTCCTCGGGCGTCACCATCGTCGTCTTGCCGGCACGGCCGAGCAGCTGGTCGAAGATCGAGTTCATCGCGATACCTCCATTGACCTTCATTGCCCTTCATGGTCGGGACGCTGTGGTCCCGGTAGGCGCAACGACGCCGGGCGCGCCGGTGTTCCCCGCCCTCGAGCACGCGATCCCTCGCGCCGCCCGCGCGGATGCCGCGAGGTGTCGCGTGCTCGAAGGCGACGGGTGGCGCTACGGTCCCGTCATGGGTGACGACCGAACGGACGACCCGGACCACCTCGTGCTCGCCGACCCGGCGGCGTGGCGGAGGTGGCTCGACGAGCACGAGGACACCCGCCCCGACGGGGCGTGGCTGGTGCTCGCGAAGAAGGGCCGCCCGGCCCCGACGACGCTCACCCACGCCACGGCCCTCGAGGAGGCCCTGTGCAGCGGCTGGATCGACGCGCAGATGCGCAGCCTGGGCGCCGACACGATGCTGCAGCGGTTCTGCCCGCGCCGCCCCCGCAGCCGCTGGTCGGTGCGCAACCAGGAGATCGTGGCCCGGCTGACCGACGAGGGCCGCATGCGCCCGCGCGGGCAGGCGGAGATCGATGCGGCGCGGGCGGACGGGCGCTGGGACGCCGCGTACCACGGGCCGGCGCGGGCCGAGGTGCCGCCCGACCTGGCGGCGGCGCTCGCGGCGGACCCGGCGGCGTCGGCGACGTTCGACGTCCTCACGTCCCAGAACCGGTACGCGATCCTGCACCGCCTCGGGGCGCTCAAGACCGCCGAGGCGCGCGAGCGGAACGTGGCGAAGTACGTCGCGATGCTGGCGCGCGGCGAGACGCCGTACGCGCAGAAGCGGCGCCCGGGCGCCTGACGGCCGCGCGCCGGGGCGCCGACCTGTGGACGAGCCGTGAAGATCCTGGTCCACGGCGGGACGTCGGGGCGCCGCCGCGCGTGGCCCTCGCGCGGCAGGTCCCCGCGCCGCCTAGGGTTTCTCCGTGAGCTCGGAACGCACTTCTCCCTCCGGCGCGGACGCCGTGCCGATGAGCGTCCGCGCGGCGGCCTCCTGGTCGTGGCGCGTGCTGCTGATCGCGGCCGCCGTCGCCGGCTTCCTGTGGCTGCTGGCGGCCCTGAAGACGATCGTCGTGCCGGTCGCGATCGCGCTGCTGGTGACGATCCTGCTCGCGCCCGTGCGCCGGGCCCTCCAGCGGTGGCACCTCAGCAAGGGCCTGGCGACGGCCGTGTCGATCGTCGGGCTGATCGTGCTGGTGGGCGGCCTGGTGACGCTGGCCGGCACGTCCATCGTCAGCGGCTTCCAGGACCTGGCCGACCAGGCGGTCGCCGGCTTCAAGCAGTTCACGACGTGGCTCGGCGAGGGCCCGCTGCAGCTCGACTCGAAGCAGCTGTCCGACTACGGGCAGCAGCTGCAGAGCTCGATCGTCGAGAGCTCGGGCCTGGTCTCCGGCGCGCTCGGCGCCGCGACCACGGTCGGGCACGTCCTCGTCGGCGCGCTGATCGCCCTGTTCTGCACGATCTTCTTCCTGCTCGACGGGCGCACCATCTGGACGTGGCTGGTCAACCTGCTGCCGGTGCGGGCGCGCGAGTCCGTGCACCAGGCGGGGCGTCGCGGACTGGTCACCCTGTCCGCGTACGTGCGCACGCAGATCCTCGTGGCGTTCGTCGACGCCGTCGGCATCGGCGTCGGCTCGGCGTTCTTCGTCCCGGCGCTCGCCCTGCCGATCGGCATCCTCGTCTTCATCGGCTCGTTCGTGCCGATCATCGGTGCGATCGTCACCGGCGCCATCGCCACGGCCGTCGTGCTGGTGGCCAACGGCTGGATCGCCGCGCTCATCATGCTCGGCATCGTGCTGCTGGTGCAGCAGGCCGAGAGCCACATCCTGCAGCCCTTCCTCATGGGGCACGCGGTGTCGCTGCACCCTGTGGCCGTGGTGCTCGTGGTGGCGGCCGGCAGCCTCGCCGCCGGCATCGTCGGCGCCCTGTTCGCGGTGCCGCTGGCGGCTGTGCTCAACACCGTGCTGCTCTACCTGCACGGGCACGACAAGTTCCCCGAGCTCGGCACCGACGACCACGTGCCGCTGTTGCGCCGACGGCCCCAGCTGCCCGGTACCCTGCTCTGGTCGGGACGGACGTCGTCGCAGGAGACGGCGACGACGGGCGGCACCTCGGACGGCAGCACGACCGACGCCCCTGCCCCGCCCGACACGGGCCCGGCAGGAGAGAACAGGTAAGTGGCAGCACACCCCCCGATCGACCGCGTCACCCTCGACGACGTCCGCGCCGCCGCGCAGGCGCTCGACGGCGTCGTCACCCGCACCCCGGTGCAGGCGTTCCGCGCGATGACCGAGGCCGCGGGCGCGCCCGTCGTCCTCAAGTGCGAGAACCTGCAGCGCGCCGGGTCGTTCAAGATCCGCGGCGCGTACACGCGCCTGAGCCGGATGCCGGACGAGGAGAAGGCGCGCGGGGTGGTCGCGGCCAGCGCCGGCAACCACGCGCAGGGCGTCGCCCTCGCGGCCCAGATGCTCGGCATCGAGGCCGTCGTCTACATGCCCGTGGACGCGTCCGTGCCGAAGCTCGCCGCCACGCGCGGCTACGGGGCCGAGGTGCGGCAGGTCGGCGCGAGCGTGGACGAGGCGCTCGTCGCGGCCCGCGCCGAGGCCGCCCGCTCCGGGCGCACGCTCATCCACCCGTTCGACCACCTGGACGTCGTGACCGGGCAGGGCACCGTCGCCCTCGAGATCCTCGAGCAGGTGCCCGACGTCGGCACGGTCGTCGTGCCGCTCGGCGGCGGCGGGCTGGTGGCGGGCATCGCGACCGTGCTCGCGGAGGCCGCCCCGCACGTGAAGGTGGTGGGCGTGCAGGCCGAGACGGCCGCCGCCTACCCGGCATCGCTCGCCGCGGGGCGCCCGACGGCGGGCACCCTCGGGGCGACGATGGCGGACGGCATCGCCATCGGCACCCCCGGCGACGTGCCGTTCGAGGTGCTGGCGCGCCTCGGCGTCGAGGTGCGCACCGTCTCCGAGGAGGAGATGTCCCGGGCCCTGCTGCTCGTGGCCGAGCGCGCCAAGCTCATCGTGGAGCCGTCCGGCGCCGCCGGGGTGGCGGCCGTGCTGGCCGCCGACCCGGGCTCGCTGCCGGGCACGATCGTGCCCGTCCTCACCGGCGGCAACATCGACCCGCTGCTCCTGCTGCGCGTGGTGCAGCACGGGCTCGTCGCCGCGGGGCGCTACCTGCAGCTGCGCCTGTGCATCGACGACCGGCCGGGGTCGCTCGCCACGCTGCTCGACACCATCGCGGGGACCGGCGCCAACATCGCCCAGGTGGAGCACACCCGCACGGACACCGCGCTCACCGTGTCGCAGGTGCTCGTCAACGTGCAGCTCGAGACCAAGGGCCACGAGCACTGCGCCGCCGTCGTCGAGAAGCTGCGCGGCGCGGGCTACGCGATCGCCTGACCGCGGTCCGGCGCGGCGTGCCCCACCTCGACCGTCGTGGCGTCGGTGGTGACGAGCAGGCGCTGCGCCTCCGCCACCCGGCACCGGCGTCGCCGCCCGCGGACACGTCCCGGTGCCAGGCGGCGAACAGGGCGTCGCGAGCACCGGCATCAAACAGTCCGGACCAGGTCTCGCCGAGGTGTCGATCCGGCCGGTCGCCGTTCGTCGTCCTGATGACACGGCCGCACGGGCCGTGCGCGACGAGAGGCACACGATGCGATTCCTGGACAGGATTCTCGAGGCGGGCCGCACGCAGCGGCTCGACGCCACCACCCGGTACCGTGACGGTCGCAGCGTCGGGGACGGCATCGAGGCCGTCGACGTGGCGTTCTACGGGCCGATGGTGTTCCGCCGGCCCGTCACGATGTGGACCGAGGAGGCCTGATGCGCTACCTGATGCTGGTGCTGAGCACGCCGGACGACCCGGAGCTGCGACCGGAGGACGCGGAGGGCGCGCCCCCGATCGAGCAGTGGGTCGAGCGCTACTACGGCAGCGGCACGGCCGTGCTGGGTGACCGACTGCGGCCCCCGGAGGACGCGGTCGGCGTGCGGGTGCGCGGCGGGAGCGTCGTCGTCACGGACGGCCCGTTCTCGGAGGCGAAGGAGGCGATCGGCGGGTTCGACGTCATCGAGGCGCCGGACCTCGACACCGCGATCACGATCGCGTCGGAGCACCCCATGGCGCACGGCGGCGCGATCGAGCTCCGGCCGGTGTGGCCGCTGAACCTCGACGGGCAGCAGGGGGGCGAGTGATGCGGTACCTGTTCCTGGTGCGCGAGCCCGACGTGCCCGACCGCGGCCCGACCCCCGACATCGAGGAGTGGGTGCGCCGGCACGACGCGGACGGGTCGAGGGTGCTCGGCGAGCGCCTGCGCCCGGCCGCCGACGTCCGGCACGTCCGGGTGCAGGGCGGGGAGACCGTCGTGACCGACGGGCCGTTCGCCGAGACGAAGGAGGTCATCGGCGGGTTCGACGTCGTCGAGGCGCCCGACCTCGAGACGGCGCTCGCGATCGCCGCCGAGCACCCCGGGTCGTGGGGCGGCGGGACGGTCGAGGTGCACCCGTTCTGGCCCACCGGGACCGGCCTGCCCGCGTGACGGCGCCCGGGGCGCCCGCCGCCGTCGAGGACGCGTTCCGCTCCGAGTGGGGGCGCGTCCTCGGCGCGGTCGCGCGCAGCACGGGCGATCTCGACCTGGCGGAGGAGTCCGCGCAGGAGGCGTTCGCGACGGCGCTGCGCACGTGGGCGCGCGACGGCGTGCCCGAGCGACCGGGTGCCTGGCTGACGACGGCGGCGCGACGGCACGCGATCGACGTGCTGCGCCGGCGCCGGACCGAGGGGGAGAAGGCCACCGCCGCCGCGCGGCTCGCCGCACGGGTGGACGCCGGGCCCCGCGCCCACGGGCCCGGGGCGGACCCGGTGCCCGACGAGGTGGCGACGGGGCTGGACGGCGACGGGTGGGAGCTCGACGACCCCGACGGCGACCTGCTGCGCCTGGTGTACACCTGCTGCCACCCGGCCATCCCGCTCGACGGCCGGGTCGCCCTTACGCTGCGCTCGCTCACGGGCATGACGACCCCCCAGGTGGCCCGGGCGTTCCTGGTGCCGGAGGCGACGATGGCGCAGCGCCTGGTCCGCGCGAAGGCGCGCATCCGCGCCACGGGGATCGCGTTCCGGGTGCCGCCGGAGGCGCTGCTGCCGGAGCGCACCGCCGCCGTGCTGGCCGTCCTGTACGTGCTCTTCACCGAGGGGTACGACGCGTACGCCGAGCCGGCCGGCGACGTGGCCGGCGCGGCCGAGCGGCGCGCCCTGGCCGACGACGCGGTGCGGCTCGCCCGGCTGGTGGTCCGGCTGCTGCCGGACGAGCCGGAGGCGGGCGGGCTGCTCGCCCTCGTGCTGCTGCAGCACGCCCGCCGGGACGCCCGGCACGGCCCCGACGGGGCGTCGGCCACGCTCGCGGAGCAGGACCGCCGCCGCTGGCGGGCGGACGAGATCGCCGAGGGCCTGAGCGTGCTGGACGGGGCGCTGGCCGCGCGCCGCCCGGGGGCGTACCAGGTGCAGGCGGCGATCGCGGCGCTGCACGCGGGGGCGGCCCGGGTCGAGGACACCGACTGGGTCGAGGTGCTGGGGCTGTACGACGTGCTGGCGGCGATGACGCCCTCGCCCGTCGTCGCGCTGAACCGCGCGGTCGCGCTCGCGGAGGTGGCGGGCCCGGCGGCGGCCCTCGAGGCGGTCGACGCCCTCGCCGACGCCCCCGCGCTGGCGCGCTACCACCTGCTCCCGGCCGTGCGCGCGGACCTGCTGGTCCGCCTCGGCCGCGACGCCGAGGCCGCGGACGCACTGCGGCGGTCCCTCTCCCTGGTGGACAGGGAGGGGGACCGCCGCCTGCTGGAGCGCCGGCTGGTGGCGCTCGGGGTTCCGGGTGGTGCGGCGGTCAGACCGCCGCGGCCTCCGGCTCGGTGACGAGCGGGTAGACGCCGTTCTCGTCGTGCACCTCGCGGCCGGTGACCGGCGGGTTGAAGACGCAGACGCACGTGATCTCGGTGCGCGGGCGCACCTTGTGCTTGTCGTGGTCGTTCAGCAGGTACAGCGAGCCGGGCCGGAGCTGGTGCACCTCGCCGGTGGCCAGGTCCTCGATCTCGCCCTCGCCGGACGTGATGAAGACGGCCTCGATGTGGTTGGCGTACCAGAAGAAGCTCTCGGTGCCGGCGTAGAGCGTGGTCTCGTGCACCGAGAAGCCGACGCCCTCCTTGGCGAGGACGATGCGCTTCGAGCGCCAGTTCTCGCTCTTGATGTCGGCGTCGGTGTCGGTGACCTCGTCGAGGGTGCGGACGAGCATAGGGGTACCTCCGGGATGTCGGGTGCGGTGGGTGGGGGGCGGGACTCAGCCCAGGACGGCGGCGACGGACTCGCTGATGATCTTCAGCCCGCGCTGCAGCTCGTCGTAGGTGATGGTCAGGGGCGGCAGCAGCTTCACGACCTCGCCCTCGGGGCCGGACGTCTCCATGAGGAGCCCACGGGAGAACGCCTCGTCGCAGATCCGGCCGGCGGTCTCGCCGTCGGGGGTCTGCAGGCCGCGCGCCAGGCCGCGGCCCTTGGCGACCAGCACGTCGTCGCCGTAGCGGGCGACGAGGGAGTTGAAGTGCGCCTCGACGAGCGCGCCCTTGTCGATCGTGGTGCGCTCCAGCTCGTCGTCCGACCAGTAGGTGCGGAGCGCCTCGGTCGCCGTCGCGAACGCGGGCGCGAAGCCGCGGAACGTGCCGTTGTGCTCGCCCGGCTCCCAGATGTCCAGCTCGGGGCGCACCAGGGTGAGCGCCATCGGCAGGCCGTAGCCGGAGATCGACTTCGACAGGCAGATGATGTCCGGCACGATCCCGGCCTCCTCGAACGAGAAGAACCCGCCGGTGCGGCCGCAGCCCATCTGGATGTCGTCGACGATCAGCAGGATGCCGTGCCGCTTGCACAGGTCCGCCAGGCCGCGCAGCCACTCGGCGCGCGCGGCGTTGATGCCGCCCTCGCCCTGCACCGTCTCGACGATCACCGCGGCCGGCTCGTTGAGGCCGCTGCCGCCGTCCTCGAGCAGCCGCTCGAGGTACATGAAGTCGTCGACGTCGCCGTTGAAGTAGTCGTCGTACGGCATCGGGGTGGCGTGCACCAGGGGGATGCCCGCGCCGCCGCGCTTCATCGAGTTGCCCGTGACGGACAGCGCGCCGAGCGTCATGCCGTGGAAGGCGTTGGTGAAGTTGATGACCGACTCGCGGCCCGTCACCTTGCGCGCCAGCTTCAGCGCCGCCTCGACCGCGTTGGCACCGCCGGGCCCGGGGAACACCACCTTGTGGTCCAGGCCGCGGGGGCGCAGGATCACGTCGCTGAAGGTCTCGAGGAACTCGCGGCGCGCCGCGGTGAACATGTCGAGGGTGTGCACCATGCGGTCGTCGGTCAGGTAGTCCAGCAGCACCTGCTTCAGCCGCGGGTTGTTGTGCCCGTAGTTGAGGGTGCCGGCGCCGGCGAAGAAGTCGAGGTACTCGGTGCCGTCCTCGGCGTACACCGTCGTGCCGACGGCCCGGTCGAACACGACGGGCCAGGAGCGCGAGTAGCTGCGGACCTCCGACTCGAGGGCCGTGAAGCCCGGCGGGTCGCCGGCGGCGGACGCCTCGGTGGTGGGGACGGTCGGGGTTGTCACGGAGGACACTCCTTGAGGTGGTGCGCGCCGGTGCGGTGTTGTGGGGAGCGGGGCTGCGTCGTCACCTGCGCGCTGAACCGGCGCAGCCCGGGGTCTGGTCTCCGGCCGTGAGGGCCTGGACCGTGGGTCAACGGGTGGGGCTGAACCCCTCGATCACCAGCAGCGGCTCGGCCTCGTGGCCGTCCGGGAAGTGCGTCGCCTCGTAGCCGGTGGTCTCGCGCAGCGTCGCGCCGCGCTCGGCGGCCCAGCGCGCG
Source organism: Promicromonospora sp. Marseille-Q5078 (assembly GCF_050315395.1). Lineage (NCBI taxonomy): Bacteria > Bacillati > Actinomycetota > Actinomycetes > Micrococcales > Promicromonosporaceae > Promicromonospora > Promicromonospora sp. Marseille-Q5078. Next base: position 3,510,772 of record NZ_JBNPQG010000001.1, on the reverse strand, counting down.
AAGACGCGCCGTGAGGACGCGTTGTCGGTGGTCACGGTGGTGTGCACCCGGGTGACGGGCGGTCCGCCGTCCGACGCCGCGCCGTCGACCACGGCGTCCAGCAGGCGGCCGGCGACGCGCTGCCCGCGGGCCCGCGGGTCCACGGCGACCTGCCACACGAAGAGCGTGGCCGGGTCGGCGGGCAGCCGGTACGCGGAGAGGAAGCCCACCGGGCCGGCGTCGTGCGTGCCGTCGTCGAGGTAGGCCAGCCGGCAGGTCGCGGAGAAGTGGTCCGCGAGCAGCAGGTACGCGTAGGAGGAGTTGAGGTCGAGCGAGCCCGAGTCACGGGCCAGCCGCCACATCGCCGCGCCGTCCGCCGTGGTCGGCGGCCGGAGCGTCAGGCCCGCGAGCGGGCCCGCAGGGCGGGGCGACGCCCCGGGCCCCGGCGTGCTGCCGGGCGCGGCGTCGGTCGAGCTGTCGTCGGTCGGGTGGTTGGTCGTTGCGGCGTCCGTCGTGTCCATACCGCCGTCGACCATAGACGCATCGAGGGGAAAATTCACCTCCGTCATGACCTTTCCTCGACCGAGGGGGCTGTCGGGAGGGGCGTTGATCGTTGGCAGACCAGCGAAAGGTTGCCACGGCCATGGACGGATCATCGACGGTTCTGCGGAGGGTCATTCGTCTCGGCAGGTGAGATTTCCGGGCATCGACGGGCATCGACGGGCATCGACGGGCATCGACGGGCATCGACGGGCATCGACGGGCATCGACGGGCCTCGCCGGGCGCGGAGACGGCTGTGGGCGTGCCCGTCAGCACGGGCACGCCCACGGCATGCGTCTGGTCCGGGCGAGCCCGGAGCGAGGTCAGCCCGCGAAGGGCGTGGCCTTCGTGATCTCGACGGGGATCTCGCGGCCGTTCGGCGCGGTGTAGGCCACCTTCTCGCCGATGCGGTGCCCGTCGATCGCGGCGCCCAGCGGCGACGTCGGCGAGTACACGTCGAGGTCCGTGGTGCCGCCGATCTCGCGGGAGCCGAGCAGGAACGTCATCTCGTCCCCGGCGACCAGCGCGGTGACGACCATGCCGGCCTCCACGACGCCGTCGTCCGCGGGCGTGCCGATCTGGACGTGGCGCAGCTTCTCGGTGAGCTCGCGGATGCGGGCCTCGTTCTTCGCCTGCTCCTCACGGGCGGCGTGGTAACCGCCGTTCTCCTTGAGGTCGCCCTCGTCGCGGGCGGCGGCGATGCGCTCGGCGATCTCGGTGCGGGCGGGGCCGGAGAGGTTCTCCAGCTCGGCCTGCAGCCGGTCGTGAGCCTCCTGGGTGAGCCAGGTGACGGTGCTCTCGGTCACGAGGGCTCTCCTTTCGTGGTGCTCGTTGGCCTGATTCGGCCGTGCACGGGCGACCGACGAGCGTCGGCACGCGCGTCGGCTGGGCAGGACTGGCGTGTGAATCCCTCAGGATAGCCCGGCGGCGGGGCAGAACCCAGGTCTCTGCCCTGGGCGAACAGGATGAAAGCGCGGCGAACGGGGATGAAGAGCCCCGCGGGGAAGCGCCGGGGGAGGTGTCAGGAGCCGTCGGTGACGTCGCAGGACTCGATGACCGCGGTCGTCGCCTCCTCGGACGTGCGCAGCGTCACGGTGTACGTGGAGGTCTGCGTCTCGCTGGGGCCGACCGGCACGTCCAGCGTGCCCACCTGGGCGTAGCTCGGGGCGAGCGCCTCCACCTCGCAGACCGCCGTCGTGCCGGGCGGCATGTGCACCTGGAAGGTGACGTCCACCTGCTCGGCGTCGCGCACGTCAAAGCTCACCACGTCGACGTCCACCGGGTCACGGCGGTTCTGCTCGACCGAGAACCACGCCGCCAGGCCGACCGCGGCGGCGAGGGCCGCGCCGATCGCCACCTTGCCGCCCGTCCCGAGGCCGCGGCGCTCGGGGCGCGTGCCGTACCGGTCGGCGGGGGGAGTGGGGCTGACGGGCTCGCTCATGGTGCACCATTGTCCCTGAACCCTGCTGCCGACCCGTCACCCCGGGAGGGACCTTGTCCTCCGCCTCCTCCGCGCCGCCTTCGGGGCGGCCTGAGCCCCTGCGTCTGATGGCCGTGCACGCGCACCCCGACGACGAGTCCAGCAAGGGGGCCGCCACCACCGCGCGGTACGCCGCCGAGGGCGTGGAGGTGCTCGTCGTGACGTGCACGGGCGGCGAGCGGGGCGACGTGCTCAACCCCAGCTTCGAGGTCCCGGCCGGCCACGAGTTCGAGACGGTCGAGGGCCGGCGGGCCGTGCGGCGCCTGGAGATGGCGGCCGCGGCCGAGGCGCTCGGCGTGCGGCAGACGTGGCTCGGCTTCGTCGACTCGGGGCTGCCGGAGGGCGACCCGCTGCCGCCGCTGCCGGAGGGCGCCTTCGCCCTCCTGCCGCTCGAGGAGGCGGCGGCGCCCCTGGTGGAGCTCGTGCGCGAGTTCCGGCCGCACGTCGTGACGACCTACGACCCGTCGGGCGGCTACCCGCACCCCGACCACATCAAGTGCCACGAGGTCGCGTTCGAGGCGTACCACGCCGCCGGCGACGCCTCCCGGTACGTCGTCGAGGGCGGCGCGGAGCCCTGGGAGCCGCTGAAGCTCTACTACAACCACGGCTTCTCGATGGACCGCATGCGTGCCGTGCACGAGGCGATGCAGGGCGCCGGCCTGGAGTCGCCGTTCGGCGACTGGATCGAGTCGCGCACGGCCCGTGAGATCCCCGAGCGGCAGGCGACCACCAGCGTGCCGGTCGCCGACTTCTTCGGGCAGCGCGACGCCGCGCTCGTGGCGCACGCCTCGCAGATCGACCCCGCCGGCTTCTTCTTCGCCGTGCCGCGCGACATCGAGGCCGACGTCTGGCCCACCGAGGAGTACGAGCTCGCGGACTCGCGCGTGCCGACCTCGTTGCCGGAGGACGACCTGTTCGCGGGCGTGCGGGGGGAGGACCGATGAACGCCGTTTGGACGATGCTGCCGGCGCTCGCCGCGGCCCCGAGCCCGAGCCCCAGCCCCACGCAGGGCCCGACCGAGCTGGAGGTCACGCCGGGCCTCGCGGGCTTCGTCGCGACGTTCGCGGTGGCGCTGGCGTGCGTGCTGCTGTTCCTGTCGCTCACGAGGCACCTGCGCCGGGCGCGGGCCAACGCCGAGGAGCAGGGCATCCCCGTGGAGGAGCCCAAGCGCGTCGGCGTCCGCCGGGCGGACGACGGCGGCGAGACCGACGGGCCCGACGGCGGCACGAGGAGCGGCGGCGACCAGGACGCCGGCCCGGACGACGGGTCGCCCGACGGCGCCGGACCGGACGAGGACGGCCAGGGGCGTCGATGAGCACGGTGCGCGTGACGGTCGGGCAGCTCGCGATCACCGCCGACCACGACGCGAACCGGGAGGCGGTCGCCGAGGCGTTCCTCGCGGCCGGGCGGGTCGGGGCCGACCTGCTGGTGCTGCCCGAGTACGCGTCCGGGTACGACCCGCACGGCGTCGGCGTGGAGCACGCCGAGCCGCTCGACGGGCCGTTCGTCACCGCCCTGCGCCAGCACGCCGCGCGGTACCGCATCGCCGTGGTGGCGGGCACGACGCTGCCCGCGGGCGGCGCCCCCAGCGGCCAGGTCCCGGCGGTCAGCGGCGCGTTCCCTGCGGTGAGCGGCGCGTTCCCGGCCGTCACGGGGTCCTTCCCCGCCGTCACGGGCTCCGTCCCCGCGATCACGGGGACGACGCCCGAGGCCGGCTCGACGTCGCCGGACGACGTGCCGCAGCGGGCGTACAACACCGTCGTCGCCGTCGACGCCACGGGCTCGCTCGTCGGCGCGTACCGCAAGGTGCACCTCTACGACGCGTTCGGTACCCGCGAGTCCGACCGGCTCGAGCCGGGGCCGCCCGGCGTCCCCCCGCTCGTGATCCGGATGGGCGACCTCACGTTCGGGGTCGTGACCTGCTACGACCTGCGCTTCCCGGAGTCGGCCCGCCGCCTCGTGGACGCGGGCGCGGACGTCATCGTCGTGCCGGCGGCCTGGATGGACGGGCCGCTCAAGGCCGACCACTGGCGCACGCTGCTGCGCGCGCGGGCGATCGAGAACACGGCGGTCGTGATCGGCGTCGGGATGGCGGGCCCGGGCCTCGTGGGCCGGTCGCTGCTGGCCGGGCCGGACGGCGTCGTGGGCCTCGAGCTCGACGAGACGCCGCAGGTGCGCACGGTCGACCTCGACCCGGAGCCCCTGGCGCAGGTGCGCCGGCAGAACCCGTCGCTGGCCAACCGCCGCTACCTGGTGGTGCCCGCGGGCTGACCTCGTCGGTCGAGCCTGCTCGTCGGTCGAGCGTGATCTCGTCGGTCGAGCGTGATCTCGTCGGTCGAGCCTGCTCGTCGGTCGAGCCTGATCTCGTCGGTCGAGCCTGTCGAGACCACGCACCGGGTCTCGACGGGCTCGACCAGCGGGGGTCTCGACCAGCGGCTACAGGGCCGCCAGGTAGATCGCCACGGTGTGGCACGCGAAGCCGACGACGGTGAGCGCGTGGAAGATCTCGTGGAACCCGAACCACCGCGGCGACGGGTCGGGGAACTTGGTGCCGTACACGACGGCGCCGAGGATGTAGGCGACGCCGCCCGCGGCGACCAGCCAGGCGACGGCGGCGCCGCCCGCGGCGGCGAACTGCGGGATGTAGCCCACGGCCACGCAGCCGAGCGCCACGTACACCGGCACGTACACCCAGCGCGGCGCGCCCATCCACAGCACGCGGGCGACGAGGCCCAGCAGCGCGCCGCTCCAGACGACCGCGAGCAGCACCGTGGCCGTGTCGCGCGGCAGGAGCATCACGGCCAGCGGCGTGTAGGTGCCCGCGATGATGAGGAAGATGTTCGCGTGGTCCAGGCGGCGCAGCACCGCCGCCGTGCGAGGCGACCACGTGCCGCGGTGGTAGACGGCACTGGTGCCGAACAGCAGGACGGCGGTGACACCGAAGACGCTGCACGCGATCTTGTCCGCCGGGGTGTCGGCCAGCACGACCAGCACGATCGCCGCGGCGAGGGCCAGCGGGGTGGTGACCGCGTGGATCCAGCCGCGCAGGTGGGGCTTGAGCCGCGCCGCCTGCGTGGCGGCGGCCTCGGAGACGGTCTGCACCGCGTCGCTCACGGCGCCCCGCGCCCCGCTGACGGCATCCTTCGCACCGTCGACGACCTCCTTGACGTCGGAGACGTCGTGGTGGTCGCGGGCGCGGCCGTTCGGCCGGGCGGCTGCTGCCACGGGTGCTCTCCTCGCTCGAGACCTCACCTACGGTTCCGTAGGTTACGTCAGCGTAGGGGACGTGGAGCGGGCGGGTCGACCACGCGCCGTGAAGATCGTGCGCAGGGGTTGGGGCGCGTCCTGCACGGTGCCGCAGGGGCGGGACCTGCGGCTCCGCCGGAGCGGTACCGTTGTCCCGCTCTCCGTCCGTCCCGCCCGCCGGGTGCCAGCGCCGTCGCGCGCCGGCGCGGCGTGGCCCGATCCTCCGAGGTCTCGCGTGCGCATGCCCCACCTGCTCTACGGCCTGTACGAGCGGCGCCTCGCCGCCTCGCTGCCGACGGCGCAGTCGCCCCGGCACGTGGGCGTCATCCTCGACGGGAACCGCCGCTGGGCCCGCTCGTTCGGGGAGACCGCGGCCACGGGGCACCGGCGCGGCGCGGACAAGATCGCGGAGTTCCTGGGCTGGGCGGAGGAGCTCGGCGTCGAGGTCGTCACCCTCTGGATGCTGTCCACCGACAACCTCGCGCGCCCCGCGTCCGAGCTCGCCGACCTGCTCGACATCATCCGCGACGCCGTCCAGGACCTCGCGGAGTCGGGGCGCTGGCGGCTGCGCGTCGTGGGCCGCCTCGACCTGCTGCCGGGCGAGCTCGCGGACGCCGTGCGCTCCGCCGCCGAGGCCACGAAGGACGTCCAGGGCCTGCAGGTGAACGTCGCCGTCGGCTACGGCGGCCGGCACGAGATCGCCGACGCCGTCCGGTCCTACCTCAAGCAGGAGTCCGCCACCGGGGCGTCGCTCGAGGAGCTGGCCGAGCGGATCGACGTCGACGACATCGCCGCCCACCTGTACACCAAGGGGCAGCCGGACCCGGAGCTCGTCATCCGCACGTCGGGCGAGCTGCGCGTGGGCGGCTTCCTCATGTGGCAGAGCGCGCACTCCGAGCTGTACTTCTGCGAGGCCTACTGGCCCGACTTCCGCCGCGTGGACTTCCTGCGCGCGCTGCGCGACTTCTCCCGCCGGGAGCGCCGGCTCGGCCGCTGACCCACCCGGCGACCGCCGGGCGCGCGCCCGTCGGTGGCCTGCGGCACACTGCCACGGTGACCCCGCCCGAGCCGACGACGACGTCCGGACCCTCGCCCGAGCCCCGGCCCACCGCGGACGTCCGCCTCGCCGCCGACGCGTGGGAGTCCCTGTTCCGCGCGCAGGTCGCCCTGATGCGCCGCTTCCAGGCCGACGACATCTGGCGCGACCTCACGATGCGCGAGTACGACGTGCTGTTCACCTTGTCGCGCGCGGAGGGCGGCGAGCTGCGGCTGCGCGACCTCAACGAGGGCATGCTGCTGGCGCAGTCGTCCCTGTCGCGGATGGTCGAGCGGCTGGAGGGGCGGGGGCTCGTGGAGCGGACCGTGCCCGCGGACGACGCCCGCGGCACGCTGGTGCGCCTCACCGCGGAGGGCGCGCGGCGGCAGCGCGAGACCGGCCTCGCCCACGTCCGCACGATCGCCGCGTACGTGGGCCCGGCCCTGGAGCCCGCCGAGCTGGAGGAGCTGACGGGCCTGTTGGACCGGCTGCGCGCCGCCCAGGGACGGATCCCGGACCGCCCGTCGTCGCCGTGACCGACTGAGATGACAAGGCGTGCCATCAACGTCACGTCGCCGCACGGGCGTTCTCGGCGGGCCGGGCCGCGCCCTGGTGGGAGGATGGCGGTCATGTCGCTGACCCCCCAGTCGGCCGATGCCGGCCCTTACGACGCCCTGCTCCTGTACTCCTTCGGTGGTCCGAACCAGCCGGAGGACGTGGTGCCGTTCCTCCGCAACGTGACCGCCGGCAAGGGCATCCCCGACGAGCGGCTCGAGGAGGTCGGCGAGCACTACTACGGCTTCGGCGGCAAGAGCCCCATCAACGAGCAGAACCTCGCGCTGAAGGCGGCGCTCGAGGCCGAGCTCGCCGACCGCGGGCTCGACCTGCCGGTCGTGTGGGGCAACCGGAACTGGGAGCCGTACACCACCGACGCGGTCGACGAGCTGGAGCGCCTGGGCGCGAAGCGTGCCGTCGCGCTCGTGACCTCGGCGTACTCGTCGTACTCCGGCTGCCGCCAGTACCGCGAGGACCTCGCGGTGACGCTGGAGAAGCGCGGCCAGCTCGGCGCGGAGGGCTCCACCACCGTGCAGTTCGACAAGATCCGCTCCTACTTCAACCACCCCGGCTTCGTGGCGGCCAACGCCGAGGCCGTGCTCGAGGCGTACGACGCGCTCGAGGCCAAGGGCGGCGACCCCGCCGCGGCGAAGCTGGTCTTCGTCACCCACTCCATCCCCACGACGATGGAGGAGGCGTCGCGCGTCTCGCACGCCACGTACTCCGCGCAGCACCTCGACGTCGCGGCCGTCATCGCGGCCGTGGTCTCCGAGGTGCGCGGGCACGCCGTCGGGTGGGAGCTGGCGTACTGCTCGCGCTCCGGCCCGCCGTCGCAGCCGTGGCTGGAGCCCGACGTCAACGACCTGCTCACCGAGCGGGCGGGCGAGGGGCTGAAGGACGTCGTCATGTCGCCGATCGGCTTCGTCTCCGACCACATGGAGGTGGCCTACGACCTCGACACCGAGGCCATGGCCACCGCCACCGAGCTGGGCATGACGGCGGTGCGGGCCGGCACGGTCGGCACGCGGCCCGTGTTCGTGTCCGGCCTGGTCGACCTGGTCCTGGAGCGCGCGGCCCTCGCGCGCGGCGAGGACGCCGCCGAGGAGACGGTCGGCGCCCTGCCCCCGTTCCGCTCGGTGTGCGCGGCCGACTGCTGCCTGCGCCGCGACGGCGAGCCGAGCGGCGTCCCGGCCCTCTGCAGCGTCGACCTGCACTCCTGACCCGGACCGAGAGGACGTCATGACCGACACGCACACCCACGGCGACACCGGCGAGAGCGTCGACGCCGCCGCGATCAACGAGACCGTCCGGTACGCGATGATCGCCGTCTTCTCGCTGGCCGAGCCGCTGCCGGCGGGCGACGCCGAGCGCGCCGCCGTCGCCGCGGAGGCCGAGGCCGCGCTGTGGGACGGCCAGCCCGACGCCGCCCGCGACGCGGCCCGCGCCGACGGCGACGTCGTCGTGCGCGGCGTGTACGACGTCGCCGGCCTGCGCGCCGACGCCGACCTCATGGTGTGGGTGCACGGCCCGTCCGTCGAGTCCGTGCAGGGCGCCTACCAGCGGCTGCGCGCGTCGCGGCTCGGGTCGGCCCTGGCGCCGAAGTGGTCGGTCGTCGCGCTGCACCGTGCCGCCGAGTTCAACAAGGGCCATGTGCCCGCCTTCCTCGCCGGCGAGCGCCCCCGCGACTACCTCTCCGTGTACCCCTTCGTGCGCTCCTACGAGTGGTACCTGCTGCCCGACGACGAGCGCCGCACCATGCTGCGCGACCACGGCATCGCCGCGGCCGGCTACAAGGACGTGCGCGCCAACACGATGAGCACGTTCGCGCTGAGCGACTACGAGTGGCTGCTGGCGTTCGAGGCCGACGAGCTGCACCGCATCGTCGACCTCATGCGCGACCTGCGCGCCACCGAGGCTCGGCGCCACGTGCGCGAGGAGGTGCCGTTCTTCACCGGCCCGCGTGTCGCGCTGGCCGACTGGGCGGACAAGCAGCCGCGCGCCTGACCCGCGAGATAGAGAAGCTCCTCGCCGAGATAGAGAGGGGTCGGGCCGAAGATCTTCGGCCCGACCCCTCTCTATCTCGGCGAGGAGCTTCTCTATCTCGCGGTACCGAGGACCACCGTGCCGCCGGTGGCGTCGTCGGCGTCCGGGTCCGCGTCGGTGACGACGGCCGGGCGCAGGCCGTGCGCCTCGACCAGCGCCGTCGCCCCGGCGACCTGGTCGGTGCCGACCTCGAAGAGCAGCGAGCCGCCCGGCGCCAGCCAGCCGGGCGCGGCGGCGACCACGCGGCGCAGCACGTCGAGCCCGTCGGCGCCGCCGTCCAGGGCGACGGCGGGCTCGTGCTCGCGGGCCTCGGGCGGCATCGTCGCGATCGCGCAGGTGGGCACGTAGGGCGCGTTGCACAGCAGCAGGTCCACGCGGCCGCGCAGGATGCCGGGGACGGCGCCCAGCAGGTCGCCCTCGTGCACGGCGGCGCCGAGCGGCTCCAGGTTGTGCCGCGCGTGCACGACGGCGGCGGGCTCGACGTCGCTCGCGTGCAGCACGGGCGCCGCCCCGGCGGCCCGCAGGCCGAGCAGCACGGACCCGCCGACCGCGCCGCACCCGCAGCACAGGTCGAGGACCGTCGACGGGGCCGGCAGCGCGAGGGCGGCCGCCACCATCAGCTCGGTGCGCCGGCGCGGCACGAACACGCCCGGCCCCACCGACCAGCGTCGGCCGCCGAACGCGACCCAGCCCAGCAGGTGCTCCAGCGGCTCGCCGGCCACGCGACGCGCGACGAGCTCCTCGAGCGTGCCCGTGTCATCTCCGCGTGTCCGGTCGGGCGCGGCGTCGAGCAGGAGGGCGGCCTCTTCCTCGGCGAACACGCAGCCGGCGGCCCGTAGTCGGGCGACCACGGCGGCGGTGACGTCGTCGCCGGGAGCGTGGCTGCCCTCGACCGGCGGGGGTCCGGTCATCGGCCCGCCGTCGCGGCGGCGGGCAGGTCGGCCGCGGACAGCTCGACGCCCGCGGCGACGAGCCCGGCGCGGGCGTCGGCGACGGTGGCCGGCTCGGTGGCGAGCGCCACGAGCCGGTCGAGCTCGACGGGCTGCCCCGCGGCGTCGCCGGCGACGACCGCGGCGGGCCCGCTCCACGACCCGCGCCAGGCGCCGACGCCCGACCGCACCGCGGACTCGTGGACCCCGAGGCCCAGGAGGTGGGCGAGCGCGTCGCCCAGGGCGCCCGGCTCGTCGACAGGCAGCTCGGGCATCACGGCGCGGACCAGCTCCGTCGCCCGGCCGCCCTCCACCAGGTCGAGCAGGGTGCCGAGCCCCGCCGCGGGCTCTCCGCTCAGGCCACCCGCGGCCGCGTACACCGCCTCTGCGTTCCCGCGCGTGGCCGCGGTCATGAACGCCGGGACGAGGCGGTCCCACTCGAGCCGTTCCCGGCCCTCGAACGCGACCACGTGGCCGGCCAGGGCGGCCGCCGCCTCGTCGAACCCGGGGACCAGGACGGACGCCGGGCGGTCGTCGACGTGCGTCGAGCCGTCGTCGGGCACCCGGTCCATGGCGGCGAGGCGCTGGGCGATCGGCGGGTGCGAGTCCCACCGCGAACGCTCGCCGGGTGCGTCCTCGCCCCGCAGGCGCGCCAGCTCCTCCGAGCGGGCGCCGAGGAGGAGGCCGAAGCCGCCGAAGAACCCGCCGGGCGTGGTGGCGTACCCCGACGACCAGGCCGGGCCGAGATAGCGCTCCTGGTAGAACGACCAGGCGGCGTCGATGACGGGCAGCTCGCGCAGCGCGCCCTGCGCCGCTGCCCGCCCGGCGACCTGGACGGACAGCCGGTCGGCCTCGAGCTCCTGGGCGCGGCTCACCGCCGCGGACGCCGCCAGGTACGCCTTCGCGTACTGCCGCAGCAGCCAGCCCACGATGTTGCCCTCGAGCCGCGTGACGGTCTCGCCGACCACGACCCGGCCGCGGTACGCGATCGGCGTGAGGCGGGTGTGCGCGTTCGAGTAGTGGCCGATCTCGTGGCCGAGCACGGAGCGCAGCTGGCCGACGGTGAGGCCCTGTACCAGCGGCACCCCGAGGACGAGGCGGCGCGGACCCCCGACGAGCCCCAGGAGACGTGACTCCTCGCTCACGGCGGCGTTGACCACGGGCACGAGCACGATGGTGTCCGGCGCTCGCGTGCCCGCGACGTCGGCGAGCTCGCGCACGACGGCCCACAGCTCGGGAGCGGCCTCGGGGGTGACGGCGACGTCGTCCGCGGCGCCGGCCCTGCCGGCCGCTCGCTCCGAGCGCGCGACCCGCACCAGGGCCATGACGATGCCCACGGCCACGATGATCGTGAGGATGCCGAACTTGAGCGCCGCCGCGCCCGAGCTGTGTTGCGCGGCCAGGACCGTGACCACGCCACAGCCGACCAGGAGCGCGAGCGCGAGCACGTAGAAGCCGACGAGCATGAGGACGGAGAGAAGGGCGCGGAACGCCGTGGGCATCGGGTCTCCCGAGAGGTCGGTGCGGGCAGCGTCGTCCGCGTGTCGAGCACGGACGATATCGACCGCAGGCCACCGGGCACCAGAGGGCCCGGCCCCGGGTTCGGGGCCGGGCCGACGCAGGTCAGCGGGTCAGGGGTACAGCCCCCGGATCCGGTGCGCCTCGGCCGTGCGCTGGACGCCGATGACGAGGGCGGCGTCGCGCAGCGACAGGCCCTCCCGCGAGGCGAGCGCGGACACGTCGCCGAACGCGGACGTCATGCGGTGCTCGAGCTTGTCGGCGATCTCCTGCTCCGACCACCAGTACGTCTGGTTGGCCTGCACCCACTCGAAGTAGGAGACGACGACGCCGCCTGCGTTCGCGAGCACGTCCGGCACGACGGTCACGCCGTTCCGCGCGAGGACGCGGTCGCCCTCGGTGGTCGTGGGGCCGTTCGCGCCCTCGACCACCCAGCGGGCCCGCACGCCCGCGGCGCTGACGCCGTCGAGCACGCCCTCCACGGCGGCGGGCACGAGGACGTCGACCTCGAGGGCGAGCAGCTCGTCGTTGGTCAGCGGGTCGCCGCCGTCGAACCCGACGACGGAGCCGGTGGCGCCGACGTGCGAGAACAGCCGGTCCATCGCGAGGCCCGCGTCGTTGCGGACCCCGCCGTACTGGTCGCTCACGGCGACGACGGTGGCGCCGCGGGCGGCGAAGATCGCGGCGGCGTGCGAGCCCACCTTGCCGAAGCCCTGCACGGCGACGGTCACGTCCGACAGCGGCACCCGGGCCTCCCCGAGCGCCGCCGCCGTGACGTGCACGATGCCGGCGCTGGTGGCCGTGCCGCGCCCGCGGGAGCCGCCCACGGCCAGCGGCTTGCCGGTCACGACGGCGGGGATCGTGTACCCGCGGTTCACGGAGTAGGTGTCCATGACCCACGCCATGGTCTGCTCGTCGGTGCCCATGTCGGGCGCCATGACGTCGGTGTCCGGGCCGATCATCGGCATGATCTCCGACGTGTACCGCCGGGTGACGCGCTCCAACTCGGCCGTCGAGTAGTCGCGCGGGTCGATGGCGATGCCGCCCTTGGCGCCGCCGTAGGGCAGGTCGACGATGCCGCACTTCCAGGTCATCCACATGGCCAGCGCCCGCACCTCGTCGATGTCGACGCCGGGGGCGTAGCGCAGGCCGCCCTTGCCTGGGCCGCGGGAGATGTTGTGCTGCACGCGGAAGCCGTGGAACAGGACGGTCTCGCCGTTGTCGCGGCCGAGCGGCACGGCCACGTGGATCTCGCGGCGCGGGGTGGCGAGCATCTCGTGCTGGCCCTCGTCGTAGCCGAGGACGGCCACGGCGCCGGCGAGCTGGCTGTGCGCGGTGGCGAGCGGGGAGCCGGCGCGGGGGCGGGGCCGGCCGGGGCGGCCGGGGTGTCGGGCAGGGGTGTCGAGGTCATCGACGTCGTCGTCGTCACGGGTCCTCCAGGACACGGTGCCGGAGACCCCGGGTGAGGGGCCGGCAGGGTGGCGCGGCCCGGGATGGTGGGCCTCGGCGCCCACGGTAGCCCCTCGCGCGGCGTCCTCGGCGGGCGAAACCCGCGGGTGGCAGAGCCGTGTCCGAGCGTTGACCGGGACATGGTCGTCGGTCGAGCATGTCGAGACCACGGGAGGGCCTCGACAGGCTCGACCGGCGGGCGGCGTCAGCGCACGAACCGCCACGCGGTCGGCAGCAGGGCGGCGGCCAGCGCGGCCTTGAGGGCGTCGCCGGGCAGGAAGACGACGGCGCCGGAGAGCAGCGCCGCGCCCACGGGCATCCCGGTGCTGGCGGCGAGCCACGGCACGCCGACCGCGTACACGGCGAGGGTGCCCAGGGCGTAGGTCCCGACGGTGGAGAGCACGCGGCGGTCGGCGCCGCGGCGCGCGAGCGCACCGACCACGACGCCCGCCAGGAGGAAGCCGACGAGGTAGCCGCCCGACGCGCCGGCGACGGACTCCCAGCCCGCCGTCGCGCCCGCGAAGACCGGCAGACCGGCGACGCCGGCGGTGAGGTAGACCGCCTGGGCGGCGACGCCGCGCCACGGCCCGAGCGCCGCGGCCCCCAGGAGCACGGCGAACGTCTGGCCCGTGAGCGGCACCGGCAGCCCGGGCACAGGGATCACGACCTGGGCGGCCAGCGCGGTGAGGGCGGCCACCGCGACGACGAGCACGACGTCGCGGGCGAGGGCCCCGGGGAGCAGGTCCGCGAGGACGCGGCGCGGGCGGGCGGGGGCGAGGGGGAGTGCGGCAGCGGTCATGCCGACGACGCTAGGGGCACCGGCGGGCGCGGGTCTGACCGTTCTGCGCCCAGACCGGGGGCCGGGCGTTTGTGCAGGGCGCACCCATGGGGCGCGGACACCGGTGAGCCGCGCCCGGGGCTTTGTGGGAATCGTGCACGCCGATCCGCGACACGCCGGGCACGTCTCCGCGGGGGAGGGCGGCGGACGTCGATAGCCTCCGGCACCATGGCCGACAAGGACGTCACCCCCGCCCTCGATCACGAGCTCGTCGACGACCGCGGTGCGGAACGACCACGCTGGCGCATCGTCGGCCCGGGGCTCGTCGTCGCCGCCACCGGCATCGGCGCGGGCGACCTGGTCGCCACGCTGGTGGCGGGCAGCCGGTTCGGCTACACGCTGCTGTGGGCCGCGGTGATCGGCGTCGTCATCAAGATCGTGCTGGTGGAGGGCGCCGGGCGGTGGTCGCTGTCCACCGGCCGCACGATCTTCGACGGCTGGAAGTCGCTCGGGGCGTGGGCGAGCGTCTACTTCGGCGTCTACATCGTGGTGTGGGGCTTCAGCTACGGGGCCGCGGCCATGTCCAGCTCGGCGCTGCCGCTCGTCGCGCTGTTCCCGCAGGTGGACCTCGTCTGGTTCGCGATCGGCACGGGCCTGATCGGCGCCGCGATCGTGTGGCTCGGCCGGTACAAGATGTTCGAGATCGTCATCGCGGTGCTCGTGGGCGTCATGTTCGTGACGATCGTGGGGTCGGCGATCCTCACGGTGCCGAACCTGGGCGAGATCGTCCGCGGCCTCGTGCCGCGCATCCCCGAGGGCTCGATCCTCTACACCCTCAGCCTCGCCGGCGGCGTCGGCGGCACCATCACCCTGGCGGCGTACGGGTACTGGCTCAAGGAGAAGGGCTGGCACACGCCGCGGTGGATGAAGGTCATGCGGATCGACAACGCCATGGCCTACGTGATCTCCGGCGTGTTCGTCATCTCGATGCTCGTCGTGGGCGCGGAGCTGCTGTACTCGTCGGGCATCACCGTCGCGGACGGCGAGGGCGGCCTCGTCGACCTCGCCGACGTGCTCGCCGAGCGGTACGGCTCCTTCATGGCGCCGCTGTTCCTCGTGGGCTTCTGGGCGTCGTCGTTCTCGTCGGTGCTCGGGGTGTGGAACGGCGTCTCGCTGATGTTCGCCGACTTCGTCGCCACGGCCCGCGGCCTGGCCGAGGACGACACGCGGCGCAAGGCCGGCGGCAGCTACTACAAGGCGTACATCCTGTGGCTCACCTTCCCACCCATGCTGCTGCTCCTGCTCGACAAGCCGATCGCCCTCGTCGTGGCGTACGGGGCGCTCGGCTCCCTGTTCATGCCGTTCCTGGCGATCACCCTGCTGATCCTCATGAACTCCTCGCGCGTGCCCGAGCGGTGGCGCAACCGGCCGCTGACCAACGTCGTCCTCGTGCTGGTGGCCGCGATGTTCGTGGTGCTGGGCGTGCAGCAGCTCGTCGAGGCGCTCGCACCGGTCTTCGGCTGACCGTCGGTCGAGCCTGTCGAGACCACGTCCTGGGTCTCGACAGGCTCGACCACCGGGCTCAGCCGGCGGCCCGCGCCCGGCGGCGGAACGACGACGGCGTCTCGCCGGTGAGCCGCGCGAACGTGCGCGTGAACGACGGCTGGTCGTAGAAGCCGGCCGCTGCCGCGACCTCCGCGAGAGGCGTCGTGGTGGACGTGAGCAGGTGCGCTGCGCGGTCCACCCGGGTGCGCAGCACGAGCTGGCGGGGCGAGAGCCCGAACACCTTGCGCACCCGCCGGTCCAGCACGGCGGGGGTGCTGCCCGCCATCGCGGCCAGGTCGGCCACGGACAGCGGGTCGCCGGGGGAGGCGTCGAGGTGCCGCTCGACGGCGGCCACGAGGCGGGCCATCGCGTCCATCGTGGCGTCGTCGGCGTCGCCCGAGCGCAGGTCCTGCGACACGGACACCAGCCCGACCACGCGGCCCGCGTCGTCGCGCACCGGCAGCTTCGCGGTGAGGAACCAGCCCGGGGTGCCCCCCACGCGGCGGATGAGCTCCAGCTCGTTGCTCAGCGGACGGCCGGTGCGCAGCACTTCCGCGTCCTGGGCCTCGTAGCGCTCGGCCAGCTCGGGCACGAAGAGGTCGACGGCGCGCCGGCCCAGCACCTGGCGACGGGAGCGCTCGTTGGTGCGGCGCACGAACACCTGGTTGACGGCCAGATACCGGCCGTCGGCGTCCTTGGCGCAGAACATGACGTCCGACAGCTCGTCCATCAGGGCCACCATCACGGGCGACAGCGCGGCCATGAGGGCGGCGGTGCCGGGCACGTCCACGGGCGCCTGCGCGGGGTCGCCGGAGGTGTCGCCCGGTGTGCCGGTGGTGTTGTCGGAATCTGCGCCCATCGCGCGCCCGATCGTACAAGACGGCACCCGGCGGGAGGGTTCACCCTGGGGGCATGAGTACCTCCGTTCCGGCGCGCGGCGCCCACCCCTCCGCCGCGCGCGACGTCTCGGGCACGCAGAGCGCCGAAGCCCTGGTCGAGGACGCCGTCGCCCTCGCCCACCACTGGATCGCCGTCGCCTCCGGCTCGTCGCCGCAGGGCGGTGGCGGGTCGACGACGCGGGCCGACCGCAAGACCCGCGCCACGGCCGAGCGGCTCGGCTCGCTCGTCTCCGACCCGGCGGGGCTCGAGCTCGCCGTCGGCTTCGTCGACGACGTCGCCCGCCCGCACGACGTGGGCGTCGCCGCCACGGCCCTGGCCCGCCTCGGCCGGGACGCCGGCTCCGCCACGTTCCTCGGCCCCGTCGACCGCGCCCTGTTCAAGGTCGGCGCCGTCGTCGCGCCCGCGCTGCCGTCCGTCGTCGTTCCTGCCGCGCGGATCCGGCTGCGCCAGCTGGTCGGGCACCTCGTGGCCGACGCCGGCAAGGGCCTCGGCCAGCACCTCGCCCGCACCCGAGCCGAGGGCTACACGCTCAACGTCAACCTGCTCGGCGAGGCCGTGCTCGGGGCCGACGAGGCCGCCGCCCGCCTCCAGCGCACCGTCGACCTGGTGCGCCGCCCCGACGTCGACTACGTCTCCGTCAAGGTGTCCTCCGTGGCGGCGCAGCTCGTCACCTGGGACCTGGACGGCTCGCGCGAGCGCGTCGTCGAGCACCTGCTGCCCCTGTACCGGGCGGCGCGCGACCACGGCGTCTTCCTCAACCTCGACATGGAGGAGTACAAGGACCTCGCCCTGACCACCGCGGTCTTCACGCAGGTGCTCGACCGCGACGAGTTCCGCGACCTCGAGGCCGGCATCGTCCTGCAGGCCTACCTGCCCGACGCGATGGGCGCGCTCGACGACCTCACGGAGTTCGCCCAGCGCCGCGTCGCCGCCGGCGGCGCCCGCATCAAGGTGCGCCTCGTCAAGGGCGCCAACCTGGCGATGGAGCACGTCGAGGCCGAGCTGCACGACTGGGCGCAGGCGCCGTACCCGACCAAGCCGGACGTGGACGCGAACTATGTGCGCATCCTCGACCACCACCTGCGCGCCGACCGCACCGCCGCCGTCCGCCTGGGCGTGGCGTCGCACAACCTCTTCCACGTGGCGCTCGCGGTGCTGCTCGCCCGCGGCCGCGGGGTCACCGAGGGCCTCGACATCGAGATGCTGCAGGGCATGGCGCCCATCGAGGCGCGCCTCGTGCGCGACGAGGTGGCCAAGGACGGCGGCCACGTCGTGCTGTACACCCCGGTGGTGCGCGACGAGGACTTCGACGTCGCCATCTCCTACCTGGTGCGCCGGCTCGAGGAGAACGCGGCCGAGCAGAACTTCCTGCACGCCGCCTTCGCCCCGGCCGCCGGGCACGACGGCGTCGAGTCGACGGCGATGGAGCGGCAGGAGCTCGCCTTCCGGACGTCGGTGACGCACGGCGTGCACTACGAGCCGGTGGACGTCGCCCCGCGGCGCCGGGACCGGTTCGCCGGCGGCGCCACCGCGCCCACGGCCGCGGGCTGCCCGTCCGCGGAGCCCTTCCGCAACGCCGTCGACACCGACCCGGCCGTCGCCGCGCACCGCGCCTGGGCCCGCAGCGTCGTCGGCCCCGACTCGGGCTACGTGCCCGTCCAGACGCCCGAGGTCACCGCCACCGCGGAGATCGACGAGGCCGTCGCGCGCGCCGTCGCCGCGCAGCGCGCGTGGGGCGAGGTCGCCCCCGCCGACCGCGCGCGCGTGCTGCGTGCCGCCGCCCGCCAGCTCGAGACGCACCGCACCGACCTCGTCGCCGCGATGGTGCACGAGCCGGGCAAGACCGTCGCCGAGGCGGACCCCGAGGTCAGCGAGGCCATCGACTTCGCCAGCTACTACGCGGCCTCCGCCGAGGCCCTCGAGCAGGTGGACGGCGCCACGTTCACGCCCGACGGCGTCACCCTCGTGACCCCGCCGTGGAACTTCCCCGTCGCCATCCCCACGGGCGGCGTCCTGGCGGCGCTCGCGGCCGGGTCGTCCGTGCTCGCCAAGCCGGCACCGACGACGCCACGCTGCTACGAGCTCGCGATCGAGGCCGTGCACGCCGCGTTCGACGAGGTCGCCCCGGAGATCGGGCTCGACCCGCAGGTCGCGCGCGACGTCGTGCAGCTCCTGCGCGTGCCCGACGGGGACTTCGGCCGGCACCTGGTCACCCACCCCGATGTGGCCCGCGTCCTCCTCACCGGCTCCATCGAGACGGCCGAGATGTTCGCGTCGTGGCGCCCGGAGCGGCCCGTGCTCGCCGAGACGTCGGGCAAGAACGCGCTGGTCGTGACGCCGTCGGCGGACCTCGACCTCGCCGTGTCCGACCTCGTGAAGAGCGCCTTCGGGCACGCCGGGCAGAAGTGCTCCGCCGCGTCGCTGGTCATCCTCGTCGGCTCCGTGGGCGACCCGGCCAGCGAGACGGGCAAGCGGTTCCGGCGCCAGCTCGTGGACGCCGTGCAGTCGCTCGCCGTCGGCTCGGCCACCGAGCTGTCCACCGTCATGGGGCCGCTCACCGAGCCCGCGCAGGGCAAGCTGCTGCGCGCCCTCACGACGCTCGAGCCGGGGGAGTCCTGGCTGGTGCGCCCGCGCCGGCTGGACGACGCGGCCGCGGCCGCGGGGATCGAGGCGGACCGCCTCTGGTCGCCGGGCCTGCGCGACGGCGTCGCCCCGGGGTCGTTCTTCCACCTCACCGAGGTGTTCGGCCCGGTGCTCGGCGTCATGACCGCCCAGGACCTCGACGAGGCGATCCGCCTGCAGAACCAGGTCGACTTCGGCCTCACCGCCGGGATCCACTCCCTCGACGACGACGAGATCGCCACCTGGCTGGACCGCGTCGAGGCCGGCAACGTGTACGTGAACCGGCACATCACCGGCGCCATCGTGCAGCGCCAGTCGTTCGGCGGCTGGAAGGCCTCGGCCGTCGGGCCGGGCGCCAAGGCGGGCGGGCCCAACTACGTGGCCGAGCTGGGCGCGTGGGCGGACGCCGACGGCGTGCCGTCGCGCACCGCCGACCCCGAGGGCTGGCTCGCGGCGGCGCAGGCCTCCGACGACGCGGCCTGGGCCGCCGAGATCGGCGTGGGCCACGACAGGTCGGGCCTGCGGGTGGAGGAGAACACCTTCCGCTACCGGCCGATCGAGCGCCTCACCGTCCGCGTCGGCGAGGGCGCCCTGCCGATCGAGGTGCGGCGCGTGCTCGCCGCGGCGAAGCGGGCCGGTGTCCCGGCCGTCGTCGTCCCGGACTCCGACTCCGGCTGGGGCGTGCCGCACGAGGCGCCGACGTCCCACGAGGACTTCGCGGCGGCCGTCGCGGCGGGCCGCGTCACCGGCCGCGTCCGCGTGGTCGGGCGCGCGCCCGGGCTGCACGAGGCCGCGGCGACGCGCCTCGGCTCGGTCACGGTCCTCGACGCCCCGGTGGTCGCGTCCGGCCGCCGCGAGCTGCTCGCCGTCGTGCGCGAGCAGGCCGTCAGCCGCACCCGGCACCGGTACGGGCACGTGCACGCCTGACCCGCCTTCTCCCGCCGAGATAGAGAGGCAAGTCGGCGAGATAGAGAGCAGCCCGCCCCGTCGGGGCGGCGAGCTCTCTATCTCGCCGACTTGCCTCTCTATCTCGGCGTGGAAGCATCGCGGCCATGACGGTCGCGTTCGTGCTGGGCGGCGGCGGCGTGCGCGGCGCCGTCCAGGTCGGGATGCTCCAGGCGCTGTTCGAGGCGGAGGTGCGCCCCGACCTGGTGGTCGGCACGTCGATCGGCGCGATCAACGGGGCGGCGGTGGCCGCCGAGCCGAGCGTCGCCGTCGTCGACCTGCTCGGCGAGGCGTGGGCGTCGCCCACCGCGAACGAGGTCTACGGCGAGCCCTGGTACCGGCAGCTCTCCCGCCTCGCCCGCTCGCGCACGCACCTGTACGACCCGGAGGCGCTGCGGCGGCTCATCGCCGGCACCGTGGGCGAGCGCACGGCGTTCGAGGACCTGCGGGTGCCGCTGGTCGTCGTCGCGGCGAGCATCGAGCGGGCGTCGGAGCGCTGGTTCGACTCGGGCCCGCTGGTGGAGGCCGTGCTCGCCTCGGCGTCCGTGCCGGGCGCGCTGCCGCCCACCGAGATCGGGGGCGAGCACTTCGTCGACGGCGGCATGGTCAACTCCATCCCGCTCGGCGAGGCCGTGCGGCGGGGCGCGACGACGGTCTACGTGCTGCAGGTGGGCCGCGTCGAGGAGCCGCTGACCGTGCCCACCAAGCCGTCCGACGTCGCGCGCGTGAGCTTCGAGATCGCGCGGCGGCACCGCTACTTCCGGGAGCTGGAGGAGGCCCGCCGGGTCGCGACGGTACACGTGCTGCCGACCGGCGGCGCGCTGCCGGGCGACCAGAAGCTCGGCGCGTTCCGCCGCATGGACGCCACCCACCGGCGCATCAAGCAGTCGTACACGGCCGCCCGGGACTACCTCGCGGGGCTCGCCGCCCCCGGCGCGGGGACGTCGGCGTGATCGCGCCCCCGCCGCGCTGGGTGCGCCGGCTGACGCTGGCGCCGCTCGTGGTGCTGCTCGCGGTGCTCCTGGTCCCGACGACGATCATGCTCGCGCTCGTGGTGGGCGCCGCGCTCACGTGGCTGCTGCCCGGGCGGCTGCGGGTGCTGCGCCTGCTGTGGATGCTGTCGTTCTACGTGCTGTGGGACGCGGCGGCGGTGGTGGTCCTGTTCGTCCTCTGGGTCGCGTCCGGGTTCGGCCTGGCGATGCGCCGGCCGGGGATGCAGCGGGCGCACGTCGCCGTGGCCCGGTGGGCGCTGGCCGTGCTGTTCTGGCAGGTGCGCTGGACGCTGCGGCTGAAGATCGTGGTCGAGGCGCCCACCGGCGCGACCGTGCCCGACGTCCCCGTGCTGGTGCTCAGCCGGCACGCCGGGCCGGGGGACTCGTTCATCCTGGTCGACACGCTGCTCGGCCGTGCCGGGCGCACACCGGCCGTCGTGCTCAAGGACACGCTGCAGTGGGACCCGGCCGTCGACGTGCTGCTGAACCGGCTGCCCGCCGCGTTCGTCACGCCCCGCTCGCGGCGCCGTCCCGGCGCGCCGGGGGCGACGGAGACCGTGGCCCGGATCGCGGGCGACCTCGGGCCCGACGACGCCCTGGTGCTGTTCCCGGAGGGCGGCAACGTGACGCCGCGGCGGCGGGCGGCGCGGATCGAGGCGCTCCGGGCGGCGGGCCAGGGGGCTCTCGCCGACCGGGCCGAGCAGATGCCGCACGTGATGGCGCCCCACACGGGCGGGTACCTCGCCGCGCTCCGCGCCGTCCGGCCGGACGCGGCCGTCCTGGTCGTGGCGCACAGCGGGCTCGAGCGGCTCGTCACCGCGCGGGACATCTGGCGGGAGCTGCCCATGGACAAGACGATCGTGCTCGGGGGGCGGATCACGCGCGTGGCCGACCTGCCCGCCGACGCCGAGGGGCGCGAGCTGTGGCTGTTCGACCAGTGGGAGGGGGTGGACGCGTGGATCGCCGACCAGGACGCCGACCGCCCGACCGTCCGCCTGCGCAAGGATCGCTCCGGCTGAACGCCCCCTTCACGATGTCGTGGCGTCGGGTAAGGTCTCCCAGCCGCCGGGACCCGGTGGTATGGACCACCCAGTAAGGAGCACCCACGTGCAGCTCATGCGGAGGCGCTCGATCGAAGCCACGATCGCAGCGTCCGACGAGCCCCAGCGTCAGCTCAAGCGCACCCTCGGAGCCTGGGACCTCGTGGTCCTCGGCATCTCGGTCGTCATCGGAGCCGGCATCTTCTCGAAGGCCGCGCAGGTCTCGGCCACGCAGACGGGCCCGTCCGTCGTCATCTCGTTCGTCATCGCCGGGATCGTGTGCGCGCTGGCCGCGCTCTGCTACGCGGAGTTCGCCTCGTACATGCCGGTCGCCGGATCGGCGTACACGTTCTCGTACGCCTCGATGGGTGAGCTGCTCGCCTGGATCATCGGCTGGGACCTCATCCTCGAGATGTTCTTCGCCGCGTCCGTGGTCGCGAAGGCGTGGGGGCTGTACTTCGACAACTTCCTCAACGTGTTCGGCCTCGGCGGCGTGGACTCCGAGGGCGTGGCGTCCGGGATCCACAACACGGTGCACCTCGGCGGGGTCTCCTTCGACTGGGGCACCGCGATCCTGATCGCCGTGCTCGCGACCCTGCTCGCCGTCGGGACCAAGCTCTCGACGCGTGTCACCGGCGTCCTCACCGCCATCAAGGTCGCCATCGTGCTGCTCATCATCGTGGTCGGCTTCGCGTTCTTCAGCGCGTCCAACCTGAGCCCGTTCGTGCCCAGCCCCGAGTCGTTCGGCGAGTCCACGACCCACGGCACGACGATGACGCAGACCCTCTTCTCGTGGATGGCGGGCGCCGAGCTCTCCGTCGGCGGCGTCATGGGCATCCTCGCCGGCGCCGGCACGGTGTTCTTCGCGTTCATCGGGTTCGACGTCGTCGCCACGGCGGCCGAGGAGACCAAGGAGCCGCGCAAGAACGTGCCCCGCGGCATCCTGGGCGGCCTCGCCATCTGCACCGGCCTGTACATCGCGGTCTCGATCGCGCTGTCCGGCATGGCCACCCCGCAGCAGCTGCGCGACGCCACGCCCGACGGCGGCGCGTCCGCGACGATCATCACGGCGTTCCAGCTGCAGCCGAACGCGCCGGCGTGGGCCACGCAGGTCATCACGGTCGGCATCCTCGTGGGCCTGACCACCGTGGTCATGGTGCTCATGCTGGGCCTCACCCGCATCGTCTTCGCGATGAGCCGCGACGGCCTCCTGCCCCGCGGCATGTCGAAGACGTCCGAGAAGCGCGGCACCCCGGTCACGATCCAGATCGGCACCGCGGTGCTCCTGGTGATCGTCACCTGCTTCTTCTCGGTCGACGTGCTCGGCAACATGGTGAACATCGGCACGCTGTCCGCGTTCGTGCTGGTGAGCTTCGGCGTCCCGATCCTGCGCCGGCGCCAGCTCAAGGCGGGCGGCGGCGAGGCCAAGGCCGACCACTTCAAGGTGCCGTGGTCGCCCGCGCTGCCGATCATCTCCGGCGTGCTCTGCCTGTGGCTGATGCTCCAGCTGGACGTCGAGACGTGGCTGCGGTTCCTCGTGTGGCTCGCGCTCGGGTTCGCGATCTACTTCGGCTACAGCTACCGCAACTCGCAGCTGGGCAAGCATCCGGAGCACCTCGCCGCCGACTACCGCGAGGGCCGGAAGACGGCCGTCGGGGTCGACGGCGCCGCGTCGCGCGACTGACGCCGAGATCGGTCCTCCGGTTCGAGATCGGTCCGCATGACGACCGATCTCGCACCGGAGGACCGATCTCGCTCTCCGGCCCGATCCTTCGGAGCGGCGGCTAGGCCGACTCGCCCTCGACCAGGCGCGGCACGAAGATCTGCGGCTCGATCGGCTCGTTCGCACCGGCGAGGACGTCGAGCAGCGTCGACGTGGCGGCCGTGACCATCGCGACGACGGGCTGCAGCACGGTGGTGAGCCGCGGCGTGGTGCGCTCCGCGCCGAGGGCGTCGAAGCCGACCACGGCGACGTCGTCGGGCACGCGCCGTCCCGACTCCAGCAGCACCTGCAGCGCTCCGGTGGCCATGAGGTCGGAGGCCGCGAACACGCCGTCGACGTCCGGGTGCTCGGCGAGGATCCGCTCCATCGCCGTGGCGCCGCCGGCGACGGTGAAGTCGCCGTTCTCCACGGCGACCGGCGGCAGCCCGGCGTCTGCGAGCGTGCGCTGCCACGCGTCGTGCCGGTCGACGGCCGCGGTCATGTCGAGGGGCCCGGTGATGGTGGCGATGCGCCGGCAGCCGCGGTCGACGAGCCGCTGCGTGGCGGTGCGCCCGCCCGACGCGTTGTCCACGTCGACGAAGTGCAGCGACTCGGTGTCGAACGGGCGCCCCACGAACACGGCGGGCAGGTGCGAGCGCGCCAGCTCGGGCTCGAGCTGGTCCTCCTTGTGGTGGGACGCCACGATCACGCCGTCCACGTGCCCGGAGCGCAGGTACCGCGCAATGTGCCCCGGCGGCTCGCCCGGCCGCGCGAGCAGCAGCACGAGCTGCAGCTCCGTGCCGGTCAGCCCCTCGCTGACGCCGCGCAGCACCCCCGCGAGGAACGGGTCGGTGAGGATGCGGGCGTCGGGCTCGGGCACGACGAGCGCGATGGAGTCCGTGCGGCGGGTGACCAGGGAGCGGGCCGCCCGGTTCGGGGCGTACCCGAGCCGGGCGACGGCGTCGTCGACGGCGGTCTGTGCCTCGGGCGACACGCGGTCGCCGCCGTTGATGGCGCGGGACGCCGTGGACCGCGAGACCCCAGCGGCCCGGGCGACGTCGTCCAGCGTCGGGCTGGCGTGCTCGATGACCACGAGCGGAGACTACTCTGCGTCCGCGCCGGTCACCGGGCCGGGCGCAGCGCCCGTCCCGGCGGGTGCGCCGAGCGCCGGCACGACGCCCGTGCGGGCGACGTCCGCGTACCAGCGCCCGGACGACTTCACGGTGCGCTCCTGCGTCTCGTAGTCGACGTGCACCAGACCGAAGCGCTTCGAGTAGCCGAGGGCCCACTCGAAGTTGTCCATGAGCGACCACGCGAAGTAGCCGCGCACGTCGGCCCCGGCGTCGATCGCGTCCATGACGGCGCGCAGGTGCGCGTCGACGAACGCGAGCCGGTCCTGGTCGTCGATGCTGCCGTCGGCCTGCACGACGTCCGGGTACGCGGCGCCGTTCTCCGTGATGAACATCGACGCGCCGCGCGGGCCGGTGTAGTCGCGCTGCAGGCGGGTGAGCAGGCGCGTGAGCCCCTCGGGCTGCACCTCCCAGCCCATGTCGGTGGTGGGCAGGCCGCGGCTGTGGTGGTGGATGCCGTCGGGCACCGGGTTCGGGGACCGGGTCTCCCACACCGGGGCGCCCTCGGTGGTCTCGCGCGCGCCGTCGGGGCCGGCGGTCCCCTCGGGGGTCTCGCCGGCGGGCACCTGCGGCGTGGCGGAGACGGCGCCACCGTTGTAGTAGTTCACGCCGAGCACGTCGATCGGGGTGGAGATCACCTCGAGGTCGCCCGCGCGCACGACGTCGGCGAAACCGAGGTGCGCCACGTCGTCGAGCAGGTCCTGCGGGTAGGCGCCGCGCAGGATCGGGTCGAGGAAGAACCGGTTGAACATGCCGTCGTCGCGGCGCGCGACGTCGACGTCGGCGGGGTCCGCCGGGTCGACGGGGTCGGACACGGTGAAGTTCAGCGTGAGGCCGAGGATCGCCTCCGGGTCGCGCTCCCGCAGCGCCTGCACGGCGCCGCCGTGGGCGAGCATCAGGTGGTGCGCCGCGGCGAGGCCGAGCTCGGGCGACTTCTTGCCGGGCGCGTGCGCTCCGGAGGTGTAGCCGAGGAAGGCGGAGCACCAGGGCTCGTTGAGCGTCGTCCAGACCTTCACCCGGTCGCCGAGGGCCTCGTGCATCGTCGTGGCGTAGTCGACGAAGCGGGACGCGGTGTCGCGGTTCGGCCAGCCGCCGAGGTCCTCGAGCGCCTGCGGCAGGTCCCAGTGGTACAGGGTCAGCCAGGGCAGCAGGTCCGCGCCGAGCAGCTCGTCGACGAGGCGCGAGTAGAAGTCCAGGCCCGCGGTGTTGACCGACTTCCCGTCCGGCATGACGCGCGCCCACGACGTCGAGAACCGGTACGTGTCGAGGTGCAGGCGCTGCATCAGCGCGACGTCCTCGCGGTAGCGGTGGTAGTGGTCGTCGGCGACGGACCCGTCGTCGCCGTTCTTCACGGCGCCGGGGATCCGGCAGAAGGCGTCCCAGACCGAGTCCTGGCGCCCGTCCTCGGCGGTCGCGCCCTCGATCTGGAAGGCGGCCGTCGCGGTGCCCCAGAGGAAGCCGTCCGGGAACGTGACCGGTCCCGCGGCGTGCGCGGAGCCCGTGAGGGGTGCGGTGGGCGTGAACGGCACGGCGGTGCCGGGGGCCGCCCGGCGCGCGCCGGGGGTGGGGAGCGTCATGAATTCGGATCTTTCCATCGGTGGGGTGCCCTCGCAGCCGCATGGTGCGGCGGCTGCGAGGGCGGGACGACGAGCGGTGGTCAGCCCTTGACCGCGCCGGCCATGATGCCCGCGACGAGCTGCTTGCCGACGAAGGCGAAGATCACCAGCAGCGGCAGCGTCACGAGGAAGATGCCGCCCATCACGAGCGAGTAGTCCACGAAGAAGTTGGCCTGCAGCGACTGCACCACGAGCGGGAGCGTCGGGTTCTGGCTGTTCAGCACGATGGACGGCCAGAAGAAGTTGGTCCACTGCTGCACGAAGGTGAACAGGCCCAGCATGGCCGCCGCCGGGCGCGCGGCCGGCAGGGCCACGGACCAGAACGTGCGGATCATGGAGGCGCCGTCGACGCGGGCGGCCTCGATGAGCTCGTACGGCAGGGACTCGGAGAGGTACTGGGTCATCCAGAACACCCCGAAGGCCGTGACCAGGCCCGGCACGATGACGGCCTGCAGCTTGCCGATCCAGTCCAGGTCCGACATGAGGATGTACATCGGGATGACGCCGAGCTGGGTGGGCACCGCCATCGTGGCGATCACGAACACCAGCAGCGGCCCGCGCCCGCGGAAGCGGAGCTTGGCGAACGAGTAGCCGGCGAGCGTGGAGAACAGGACGACGGACGCCGAGGTGATCACGGCGACGATCACCGAGTTCACCAGCGCCTTCCAGAAGTTGATCTGCTCGGACGCCATCACCGTGGCGAACTGCTGGAACAGGGTGGCGTCGGGCAGCCACTGCGGCACGGCGTTCTGCGCGATCGTCACGGGGTCGGAGGACCCGAGCAGCAGCGTGAAGTACAGCGGGAACACCGAGATCAGCAGGACGATCCCGAGCAGCACGTAGGTGACGCGGCCCGGACGGCGCTGGGCCGAGCGGGTGCCGCGGCTGCGGCGCTTGGCGGCGGCACGGGCGGCCCGCGGGCCGGCGGTCTGGGCGGTGACGGCGACGGAGCTCATCGGCGGTCCTCCCGGTCGGTGGTGGTGTCGGAGGGCGTTCCCGTCGACGGTGACGTCGGGGGGAAGGAGGGCGGCCCGCCGACGGGAGGCGAGGCGGGACGGCCGGACGCGGCCGCGGCGCCGCCGGCCGCCTGGGCCTGGGCGAGCAGCTGCCGGGTGTGCCGGCGGCTCACCTTCGTCGCCTTCGGCCCGGAGGTGGAGATCCGCTGGGTGATGAGGAAGTTGATCAGGCCGATCACGAGGATCAGCAGGAAGAGCAGCCAGGCGACGGCCGACGCGCGGCCGAAGTTCTTCTGGTTGCCCCACGCGACGTCGTAGAGGTACACGACGGTGGTCATCCAGTCCTTGTCGGGGCCGCCGAGACCCTTCGGGTCGTACATCCGGACCTCGTCGAAGATCTGCAGGCCGCCGATGGTCGACGTGATGACGACGAAGATGATGGTGGCCCGGATCTGCGGCACGGTGACGGAGAAGAACTGGCGCGCCCGGCCGGCGCCGTCGATGACGGCGGCCTCGTAGAGCTCGCGCGGGACGGCCTGCATCGCGGCGAGGAAGATCAGCGCGTTGTAGCCGGTCCAGCGGAAGTTCACCATCGAGGCGATGGCCGCGTGGCTGGCGATGCGGTCGGTGTGCCAGCCCACCGGGTCGATGCCGACGAGCCCCAGGAGCTCGTTGATCAGGCCGTAGTCGTCGGCGAACATGCGCCCGAAGATCATGGAGACCGCGACGGGTGCCACGACGTAGGGGATGAGCACGCCCATCCGCCAGAACGTGGCCGCGCGGAGGTTCTGGTCGAGGAACGCCGCGATCGTGATCGCCAGGATCACCTGCGGCACGCTCGAGAGGACGAAGATCGAGAACGTGTTGACGAGCGTCTTCCAGAACATCGGCTGCGCCAGGACGTCGGCGTAGTTCTGCAGGCCGACGAAGTCGCCCTGCCCGCCGAGCAGGTTCCACTGGTGCAGGGACACGAACGCGGTGTACCCGAGCGGGAACAGGCCGGTGAGCGCGAACAGCAGGAAGAACGGCGAGATGTACAGGTAGGGGGACACCTTCACGTCCCAGCGGCCGAGCCGCTGGGAGAACCCGACGCGTCGGGCGGGACGGGGCCCGGGGGCACCGCGCTGGTGCGTGGGTTGGGTGGGGGAGAGGACGGCCATCTGCTGCTTCCTGTACGTCGCGCCGGTCGGGCCGGTCGCTGGTCGAGCCTGTCGAAACCCGGTTTCGACAGGCTCGACCAGCGTGGGGTCAGTGACTGGTCAGGGGGTCAGAGCCCGAGCGAGGCGTACTCGTCGAGGGCGCCCTGCCAGCTCTTCTCCGGGTCGTCACCGTTGAGGTCGACCCGGTTGAGCGCGTCCTGCACGGCCTGGTGGATCGAGAAGTAGTTCGCACCCTTGAACGGGGCACCCTCGATCGCCTGCGCGCGGGCCGAGAAGATCGGACCCACGGGAGCGTCGTTGAAGAACTCGTTGGTGGACGACTGCACCTGCTCCGAGGCCTGCGCCTCGAGCTGCGACGGGAACGTGTTCGCGTTCTCGTACGCGGTGGTCTGCTGCTCCGGCGCGGTCAGCCACGCGGCGAGCTCCTTGGCTGCCTCGGCGTGCGCGCCGGAGGCCGGGACGGTGAGGAACGAGCCGCCCCAGTTGCCGCCGCCACCGGGGAAGACGTCGGCGACGTCCCAGCCCTTGACGCCGCCGGCGTTCTGCTCGATGGACGCGGTCATCCACGGCGGGCAGAGCATGGTGGCCCAGGCGTTGTTCTGGAACCCGGCGGTCCAGTCCTCGCCCCACTGCTCGAGGCCGGCGGACAGCTTGTCGTCCACCGAGGCCTTGAGGACCTGGTCGTACAGGTCCTTGATCTCCTGGTTGGTCGCGAGGTCCTTCGGCTCGCCCGACGAGGGGTCCTCGTAGGCGCCCTCGAGCTGGTTGACCATGCCCTGGTAGGTGGGCACGGCGCCGTCGAACCAGGCGGACTCCGACTTGGCGACGAACTGCTTGCCGACGTTGAAGTAGTCGTCCCACGTCGCGTCGTCGCCGCCGAGGAGCTCCGCGACCTTCTCGCGGTCGGTGGGCAGGCCGGCCGCCTTGAAGAGGTCGGAGCGGTAGCAGATGGCCTCGGGGCCGATGTCGGTGCCGTAGCCGATGACCTTGCCGTCGGTCGTGGTGGCCTGCTGGACCTTCCAGTCCACCCACCGGCCGTCGAGCTCCGGGTCCGCGAGGTCCTCGAAGAGGTCGGGGTAGGTCATGAGCTCGGGGAGCCAGTCGACCTCGATGGCCTCGATGTCGGCCAGGCCCTCGCCGCCGGCGGCGAGCTTGGTCGTGAGGTTGTTGCGCGCGTCCTCCGAGGTTGCCGCGGTGACCTGCTTGACGGTGACGTTCGGGTGCTCCTCGGTGTACTTGGCGAGCATCTCGTCGGTGTACCCGAACTGGTTGAAGGTGGCGACGGTCAGAGTGACCTTCTCGTCGCCGGATGCGGTGTCGCCGTCGTCGTCCGAGCCGCCGCAGGCGGTCAGGGCGAGAGCGAGGGTCGCGACGCCGGCGGTGACCGCGACGGCGCGGCGGGTTCGGCGGGTGGGTCGGGTGCTGTCGAGCACGGTGACTCCCTTGTCTGGTTCGGGCTTGCGAGTTGGAGGGTTGGTAGCGCTCCCACCTCCGTGGTGGTAGCGCTCCCACAGCCAGGAGATGATGCTGGACTTCGGTAGCCGTGCAAGTCAAGCCCGCTGCGGGCGCCGTTGCCGCTTCGTGACGTGAGCAGTGGTGTCGCCGCAGGTCAGGGACTTGCGCGATGGGGGCGTGTCCGGATCGTTACCGGTCTTCACCCGGTCCGCGACGCTCGGCGAGCCACTCGCGGCCGGCCGCGCCCTCGGCCTCCAGGGTGGTCCTGACGGCCCGCGCGGCGGCCTCGGCCACCGCGGCGCCGAAGAGCGGCACCGTGGCCCGGACCTCGCCGTCGTACACCTGCCGGGTGCCGCCGCCGGGCAGCGGCTCGAGCCGCACGGTGCCGGTCACGCGGACCGGGGCGCCGGCGATCTCGACGGCGATGGTGCCGGTGCGCAGGTCGCCCGCGGGTGCCTCCCAGACCTCCGCCTGCCGGACCTCGAGGTGGTCGCCGACGAACGGCCGGACCTGTGCGGGGATGAGGTCCGTGGGCAGCGTGCGCCGCACCACGACGCTGAACCCCGTGGCCGGGCTGCCCGTGACGTCCGTCTGCTCGACGTCGCCTGTCGGGCCCCGACGCGCGCGCCATCGGACGAACGCCTCGTCGGCGAGCATCGCCGCGACGTCGTCCGCGTCCGCCGCGTAGGTGAGCTCCACGGTCAGGTGCACGAGGTCACCCTACCGACGCCGAGGGAGACCGGGGACGCCCGTAGGCTGGTGGGCGTGTCCGCCATGAGTGACCTCATCGCCCAGAACACCGACCTCTCCGAGGGAGACGTCGAGTGGTTGCACCTGCTCGTCGGCGACTGGCAGCTCGTGTCAGACCTCGCGTTCGCCGACCTGGTGCTCTGGCTCCCGACCACCGACGGCGGGTTCGTCGCCCTCGCGCAGTGCCGGCCGTCCACCGGCGCGACCGTGCACTACGACGACATCGTCGGGTCGTTCGCCCCCGACGGGCAGCGCCCGCAGCTCGCGGCCGCGATGACCGAGGTGCGGTCGCAGCGCTCGCGCGAGCCGCGCTGGTTCGGCGCGTACGCCGTGCGCGAGGAGGCCGTGCCCGTGGTGCACGACGGGCGGCCGATCGCCGTCGTCGCCCGGCAGACCAACCTCGGCTCCGGCCGCACGCCCAGCCGGCTCGAGCTCAACTACGTGGAGTCGGCCGACGACATCCTCGCGATGATCGCGCGCGGCGAGTACCCCGCCCCCAACGCGGCCACCGGGCCCCGGCGCGGCGCCCCGCGCGTCGGCGACGGGCTGATCCGCCTCAACTCCGAGGGCGAGGTGCTGTACGCCAGCCCGAACGCCCTGTCCTGCTTCCACCGGCTCGGCGTGATCGGGCCGCTCGTCGGGCAGTCGCTGGTGGAGGTGACCGCCGACATCGTGCAGTACCAGTCCACCGTGGACGAGTCCCTGCCGCTGGTCGTGATGGGCCGTGCGCCGTGGCGCACCGACATCGAGGCGAAGGGCGTCGCGCTGTCGCTGCGCGCGCTGCCGCTGACCGACCGCGGTCAGCGCATCGGCGCCGTGCTGCTGTGCCGCGACGTGTCCGAGCTGCGCCGGCGCGAGCGCGAGCTCATGACCAAGGACGCGACGATCCGCGAGATCCACCACCGCGTGAAGAACAACCTCGCGACCGTCGCCGCCCTGCTGCGGCTGCAGGCCCGGCGCATGGACGTGCCCGAGGCGCGGGCCGCGCTCGAGGAGGCGATGCGCCGCGTCGCGACCATCTCGATGGTGCACGAGTCGCTGTCGCAGACCCTCGACGAGCACGTGGAGCTCGACGACATGCTGAGCCGCGCCCTGCGCCTCGCCGCCGACGTCGCGTCGACGA
Organism: Promicromonospora sp. Marseille-Q5078; assembly: GCF_050315395.1. Lineage (NCBI taxonomy): Bacteria > Bacillati > Actinomycetota > Actinomycetes > Micrococcales > Promicromonosporaceae > Promicromonospora > Promicromonospora sp. Marseille-Q5078. The sequence continues at coordinate 3,479,282 of NZ_JBNPQG010000001.1, read as the reverse complement.
ACACCCAGGTGCGTACCCGCCAGACCGGGTCGTTCGGGATGGTGCCCGCGCAGGACGCCACGCCCCTCGCGCTGGTCCTCACCGAGCTGGTGACCAACGCGGTCGAGCACGGGTTCCCGGGGCGGGAGTCGGGCACCGTGGAGATCGACGTGCAGCGCGACGGGGGGTCGATGCGCGTGGTCGTCGCCGACGACGGGGTGGGGATGCCGGACGGCATCGCCACGCTCGGTCGGGCGTCGCGCAGCGGCCTCGGGTCCCAGATCGTGCAGACGCTCGTGACCAACGAGCTGGGCGGCACCATCGACTGGGAGGCGCGCGAGGGCGGCGGCACGCAGGTGGTGCTGGAGCTGGAGCTGCGCGACGGCCAGCCGGCGTCGCGCTACTGACGTCGGGCCGCTGACGGCGGGGCGCCGACGAGTGCTCCCGGACGAGACGAAGGGACGGACCGCGGTGCGGTCCGTCCCTTCGGGTGTCTCGTGGCGACCCGGAGGTCAGCCGGCGCGGCGCGCGCGCGCCGTGCGGCGCTTCAGCGCCCGGCGCTCGTCCTCGCTCATGCCACCCCAGACGCCGGCGTCCTGGCCGGACTCGATGGCCCACTTCAGGCACGTGTCGACGACGTCGCAGCGACGGCAGACGGCCTTGGCCTCCTCGATCTGCAGGAGGGCGGGGCCGGTGTTGCCGATGGGGAAGAAGAGCTCAGGGTCCTCGTCGAGGCAGGCGGCCTTGTGGCGCCAGTCCATGTCCATCTCCTCGGTGCAGGGAACCCGGTCCGTCTGGGGGCGCGCCGCGGCGCGCCCGTCCGGGTCCGGTGGGTGGGGGTTGCGGAATCTGCTGTCCAGCGTCACACCTCGTGAAGCGCCGCACAAGGGGTTACGCGGAAGTTTCTCGCGCATGAAGCGTGAGTGCTTCATCACACTGTCGTGAAACTGCAGGTCGCACGTATTCTGACGTGTCATGCGCCCTCCTGTCACCCCCTCGCCCGGCGCCGACGACGGCCCTCACGGCTCCCGGCCACCCGGCCTGCGGGTGGTCGCGGCGGGGATCGCGATCGAGGTGCTGCTGCTGGTCGTCGCCGCGGCGCTGGTCGGTCTCGAGCTGGTGCGCGGCGCCTCGAGCAGCGTCGCCGGGAGCGCCTTCCTGGTCGTCTTCTGCCTCGGGCTCGGCTGGCTGCTCGTCGTCGCGTGCCGCGCCCTGTGGGCCGGGCGTCGTGGCGGGCGCGCGCCGGTCGTCGTATGGCAGATCATGCAGGGCCTCGTCGGCGTCAGCCTGCTCACCGCGGGCGCCCTGTGGGGCGTGCTCGCGGGCGTCGGCCTCCTCGTGGTCGCTGTCGCGGTGCTGCTCGCCGTCATGTCCCGCCGGGTGGTCGAGGTGACCTCCGGCTGACGCGGGCGGGTCGTCCCCCGGCCGCGCCACCTGCACCGCCCGCACCCGGCCCGACACGACGAGCGCGGCCCGACCCGCCCGCGCCGGGCCGGGGTCGGCCGCGTCCGCGAGGGGCACCCCCAGCAGGTCGTCGGCGCCGCGCTCGCCCGGGTGCAGCACGACGCCCGTACGCCGCGCCCGCAGCTCCGCGAGCGCGCCACGGTGTGCGAGCACCGTGCCGGTCGTCGTGGACGACGCGACGAGGGCGCGCCCGCCGGCGTCGACGAGCCCGGCGAGCCGCTCGGCCTCGAGCGGGAGCTGCTGGGCAAGGGCGTCCAGGTCGTCCACGACGAGGACGCCGGGCCCGAGGGCGTCCAGGAACCCGCCCAGGGCGGCCGGGGACGGGGAGACCGCGGGCGCCGCGCCCGCGTCGCGCCGCAGGGCGGCGTCGCGCGAGACCACGCCCGCGAGCCGGCCCGCGGCAGCCAGCCGGCGGGCGACCACCCGCAGCACGGTGGTGCGCCCGCTGCCCCGGGGGCCGGTGACGAGGGCGCCGTGCGCGACGTCGAGCCCGACGGGGGCCGCGTCGTCGCCCCCGACCCCCACCGGGACGACGACTCCCTCGACGACTCCCTCGACGACTCCCTCGACGACTCCCTCGACGGTGCCCGCGCCGCCCGGCGGCGCGGCGCGATGGCGCCCGGCGGGGGCGAGGTCCCGCTCCTCGACCGTGGCGGGGAGCGGGCGCACGACGGGCGGCGGCGTCGCCGGGCGGATCGCCGTGCGTGCCGGGCCGTCGGCGGGGAGGAGCACCTGGCACAGGAGCTGCTGCCGTCCGAGCCAGGCCGCCCGCCCCGGCGGGCCGCCGCGACCCGCCAGGTCCGACGGGGCGCCGAGGACCACGTCGGCGTGCGCCTCCCGGCCCAGCAGCACGATCCTCGGGCCGACGCGCGGGGCCAGCCCCCCGAGGGTCGCGCCGTCCGACGCGAGGGCGAACGCCACCCCGGGCGTCGCCAGCGCGCGTGAGAGCGGGTCCCACGGCTCCGGCCCGGCGAGCGCGGCGCGCAGCTCCTCGACGCCGTCGACCAGCACGAGCGACGGCACGGGCGACGGGCGCTCGGCCAGCAGCCGCAGCAGCCGAGCCGCGCGCCGCGGGGACTGCGGGCCGGCGAGCGTGCCGAGGCCCGGACGGTCCTCGAGGGCGGCGAACCGCGCCAGGACCGCCGACGGGGCGAGCACGTGTACGTGCCACCCGCGGTCGAGGGCGGCCTGCGCCAGCGTCACCAGCGTGGTCGTGCGGCCGGAGCGCGCGCGGCCGACGACGCCCAGGTGACCGGCCTCCGGGTCCCAGCGCAGCAGGGTGCGCCGCTGGCGGTCGGGGTCGTCGCCCATCGCCACGGGCAGCCCGCGCGGCGTGCCGGTGGCACCCGCGTCGTGAGTGCCGGCGTCGTGGGTGTCGGCGTCGTGGGTGTCGGCGGCGTCGGACAGGTCGGCGTCGTCCGCCGGGAGGTGTTCGGGCAGCGGGGGCAGCCACGGTGCCCGGCCGGGCCGCAGGCCGCGTGCCTCGGCCGCGGCGCGGGCACCGTCCACGAGCCGCTCCACCACCCCAGACGCGGTGGCGTCGGCATGGTCGTCGGCATGGTCGTCGGCATGGTCGTCGGCATGGTCGTCGGCCGTCGGCGGCGCGCCCCACGCCGGCGCCCGCCGCACGACGCTCCCGGCGGTGGGACGGCCCGCGGCGTGCGCGCACTGCACCACGACGGGCGGCTCGGCGCCTCGGCGCAGGACCGCGCGACCGGGCACGCCCGGGGGTATCCGCGCGGCCGCGGCCGTCTCGACGACGTCGAGCGAGTCGGCGACGTCCACCACCCGTAGGGCGAGCCGCGCGGACACGTTCGCACGGACGTCGGCGCTCACGGCACCGGCGGGTCGCTGCGTCGCGAGCACGAGGTGCACGCCCAGCGAGCGGCCCTGGGCGGCGACGCGGAGCAGCCCGGGCAGGAAGTCGGGGAGGTCGTCGGCCAGGGCGCGGAACTCGTCCACGACGACGACCAGCCGCGGCGGGGCGTCGGGGAGCCCGGCCGGCAGCGCGGCCAGGTCCGCGACGCCGTGCCGCGCCAGCACGTGCTCGCGCCGGTGCAGCTCGGCCCGCAGGCCGGCGAGGGCGCGCCCCGCGAGCCCGGGGTCGAGGTCGGTCACCTGGCCGACCACGTGCGGCAGCCGTGCGCAGGCGCCGAACGACGCGCCGCCCTTGAAGTCCACCAGCGCCAGCGCGAGGTCCCGCGGGGAGCGGCGCGCGGCGAGCCCCAGCACCAGCGACTGCAGCAGCTCGGACTTGCCCGCGCCGGTGGTCCCCGCCACGAGCAGGTGCGGGCCGTCCGCGACCAGGTCGAAGGGCACCGCGCGCCCCCGGGCGTCCCGGCCGACCGGCACGGCCCAGCCGTCGGCCGCGTCCCAGCCCGCGCCGGGGTCGTCCGGCTCGTCGAGCAGCGTGACGAGGGGGACGACGGCGGGGAGCCGGGGGTCGACGGGGTCGCCGTCACCGGCGCCGACGTCCACCGCACCATGGCCGCTTGCCGCACGGCCGTCCGGGAGGTCCAGGGTGCCGAGGGACCGCCGCAGCCCCGCCAGCCCCGCGACGAGGCGTGCCGCGTGCTCCGCCCGGTCCGCGGTGACCCCGACCAACGGGCCGGAGGCCGCGGAGCCGTCCGGGGCGGACCGACGCACCGACCCTCCCCGCACCCGCCACGTCGTGCGGCACCACGCCGGCACGGGCGCGCCGTCGGGGAGGCACAGGAGCACGGCCCCGCCCCGGGCGGCGACGTCCTCCCGGCGCGCGGCGTCCACGAGCGCGCCGGCGTCGTCCGCCGAGTCCGGCAGGTCGACGACCAGCACGGGCGGGCCTCCCGCGGGCAGCCAGCGGCACCACGACCAGGCGTCGTCCGCGCCCGCGACGTCGACCGACGCGCCCGCCGCGGCGAGCTCCACGACCGCCGACCGTGCGGCGGCCAGCACGTCCGCGCGGCTGCCGACGACCGCCATCGCGCCGTCCGGGACGAGCCGGGCGACGACGCCCTCCGTGGCGGCCGCCCCCGGACCACCCGGGCCGTGCCCGGGAGCGCGCGCCCGGGTCGCGGCCCGGGCGACGGCGGCCCGCCATGCGCCGTCCGAGGCGTGGTGCGCCGCGACCAGCCGGGCGAGCAGCGGGCCCGGCGCGTCGCCCACGACGTGGCCCGCCGGGGTGCCCGGGCCGGCCCCGTCGCCGGGCGCCCCCGGCCCGGCGCCTGCGGGGTCCGGGGCGGTCGCGCCGGTGCGGCGCCGGCGCCGGGCGGCGACGAGCTGCGGGACCAGGGTCGCAAGGCCGAGCAGGGAGAACAGGGCGTAGGCGGGCTGGCGCAGCACGGCGGCGAGGACGAGGGAGCCGACGACGGGGAGCGCGGCCGTGGCGAGCATGCCCGCGCCCGGCGCCCCGGACGTGCCGGCGCTGCCGCCCGCGGCGCGGCCGGGGACGGCGTCGAGCCACGTCGCCGCGTCGCCGGAGCGGTGCAGGGTCCACGCGCGGCTCCCGTGCGGCCCCGCCAGCTCGAGGCGCTCACCCGGTCGCCACCGGCGGGGGAGGCGCCCGACGCGCCGTGGTCGTCGCCGGGCCGGGGCGTCGGGCCGCACGAGACGCGGCGACCCCGCCGCCCGGCCGGCCCGGGCGCGGACCGTGACGCGCTCGGGCCGCCGCGGGTCGGCGCGCACGACGACGCCGGTCGGGGGGCCGCCGTCGCGGGGAGCGCCTGCGGAGCGGTCGTCGTCGCGAAGGGCTGCGGCGACGCCGGGAGCGAGGGAGGCCGCCGTGCCCGCGGCCGAGCCGTCGGCCCGGGCGACGAGCCACGGCCGGCCGAGCACGACGGCGGGGTCGGCGCCGCCGCGGGCGCCCGACCGCTGCCGCTCCGCCGACGGCTCGTGCAGGGTGAGCACCGCCCCCGGCAGCAGCGGGCGGTCCCCGACGACGTCGGCATCGGTCACGGGGACCCCGTCCGCGGCGAGCGGGGAGTGCCGCAGCTCCGGCCGGCGCAGCAGGGCGGCGAGGTCCGCCCGGCAGGCGCCGAGGATCGCCCCGGCCGGCAGCAGGACGTCCTCGCCAGGGTGCACGGTCACGCGCACGTCGCCGTCCCCGCCGGCGCGGGGCGCAGGGCGGGAGACGGCGAGGGCGGGCACCGCGGAGGTCGACATGACCTCCAGGGTGCCCGCCCCGGGCGGCCGTCACGGACGGCCTGTGGACAACTGCCGGGTCACTCGCTCGCGAGCGCCTCCACCGGCGACGTGCGCGCCGCGGTGCGGGCCGGCGCGACCGATGCCACGAGCCCGGCGACGGCGGCCACGACCAGCATCAGCAGCACGTCGCGCCACGGCACGACGATCGCCGGGGTGCCGGCCCAGCCGAGCGCCGCCGCGGCGCCCGCCCAGCCGTAGACCAGGCCGAGCAGCACGCCGAGCACCGCGCCGACGACCGCGATGAGCAGCCCCTCGACGGCGAGCATGCCGCGCAGCTGGCCCTTGGAGAGCCCGATCGCCCGCAGCGTGGCGGACTCCCGCCGCCGTTCGATGACCGACAGGGACAGCGTGTTGGCCACGCCGATCAGCGCGATCACGACCGCCGCGGCCAGCAGGCCCACGACGATCCCCAGCGCGGTGTCGATCACCTGCTGGAAGCCGGCGCGCTCCACCGCCGCGCCCACCACGTCGGCGGGCGCCTCGGTGTCGGCCACCGCGTCCTGGACGTCCGGCACCACGTCGACCGCGTCGGACGGGTCGTCGAGCCCCACCCAGAGGCTGGTCACCGGGGCGTCCGCGTCGAGCGCGGCGAGGTCGTCCGGCACCACGAGGAAGCCGCTGTCGGCGAGGTCGGTGACCGCCGCCGTGACCTCGAGCCTCCCGTCCGGTCCCGCGAGGGTGAGGGTCTGCCCGTCGGTGATGCCCCACGCCTCGGACAGCTCCTCCGGCACGACGGCCGTGCCCGGTGCGAGCGGGGCGACCATCTCGGTGCTGCGCAGCACCGACGTGGCGTCCGCCGGCTGCACGCCGCGGACCGTGACGGCGAGGCCGTCGTCGACGCCGTCCCCGGTGACCTGGGCCGCGGAGGCCGGCGACTCCACCACGGTGGACACGCCGGAGACCTCGCGGACGGTGTCGGCCAGGGTCGTGGGGACCGGCGCGACGGTGCCGTCGCCGGCGGCGACGCTCGTGGGGTCGCTCGACAGGTCGGTCGAGACGGTGACGTCCACCGGGTAGCGGGAGTCGAGCTCGGAGTCCATGGTGACCCGCGCGCTGGCCGCGCCGGTCGACATCATGCCGACGAGCGTGACGCCGATGAGCAGGGCCGTGGACGTGGCGGCCGTGCGGCGCGGGTTGCGCAGCGTGTTCGCGGCCGCGAGCCGCGCCGTCGGGCCCGACAGGCCCACGAGACGCCCGGCGAGCGCCACCACGCGGGGCAGCCAGAACACGGCCCCGACCAGGACGCCGACGAACGACAGGACGCCGCCCGCGACGCCGACGAGGAGGCCCGCGCTGGGCTCGCCGCCCGCGGTGCTCAGGGCGACGCCGCCGCCCAGCACGACGAAGCCGATCACGGAGACGAGGATCGACAGCACCAGGCGGACGCGACCGGCGCCCCGGGCGGCCGAGGGTGCGTCCGCGGGGCGGAGCGCCTCGAGCGGGGCGACGCGGGTCGCGGCACGGGCGGGGGAGAGCGCCGCGACGAGGGTCACGACGACGCCCACGACGAGCGGGACGAGGACCACGGCGGGCGTGACGTGGACCGTCGACGGCAGCGGGACGCCCAGGTCCATGCTCCCGCCCACGGCGAGCGCGGCCTGACCCAGGCCGATCCCGGCCAGCAGGCCCACGGCCGAGGAGAGCAGGCCGAGCACGGCCGCCTCGAACAGCACCGACCGGCGCAGCTGGCCCTTGTCCGCCCCGACGCAGCGCAGCAGCGCCAGCGTGCGGGTGCGCTGGGCGACCAGCACCTGGAACGTGTTCGCGATGACGAGCGCGGCGACGAGCAGCGCGACGGCGGCGAACACGAGCACGAACGCCGTGAAGATGACGTTGTCGCCGCCGGTCATCTCGTTGGCGACGGTCTCCGCGTGCTCGGTCGGCGTCACGACCTGCAGGTCCGCGGTGTCCGCGCCGGAGGCCGACGCGGCGCTGGTGAGCGCGCCCGAGATCGCGGTGCGGGCCTGCTCGACGTCGGTGCCGCCATCGAGCGTGACGAGCGCGGTCGCCGGGTCGGTCGGCTCCTCGCCGGGGGCGCGCAGGGCGTCCTCCCAGGCGGTGACGTCGGCCGCGGGGGCGACGGCGGCGCCGCCCTGCATCGAGTACGCGCCGAACGGGTCGGTGAGGGTGCCGGAGACGGTGAGCCGCTCCCGGACCTCCTTCCACGTCGCCTCCTGCGGGTCGTCGAGGACGTTGCGGACCAGGGTGACCTGGTCGCCCGCCGAGACCTTGAGGCGCTCGGCCACGTCGACCGGCAGCGCGATCTGGCCCGAGGCGTCGGGCAGCGCGCCGTCGGCGACCTCGAGCGGCAGCACCGACGTGTCCGACGGCTCGGCCAGCACGGCCTGGTAGATCGTGCGGCCGCCGTTCTCGAGCTGCTGGAACGACATGAGCTGCTGGTCGGCCGTGGCGACGCCGTCCACGCCGCGCACGGCGTCCAGGTCGGCGTCGTCGACGGGGACGCCGCGGACGACGAGGTCGGCCCCCGTGTACTGGGCGGCGATCGAGTCGTAGGTGGTGCGGGTGATGACGTTGCCCGCGAGCAGCGTGATCGCGACGAACGCCGTGCTGATCACGATCGCGAGGCCGGCGGCGGCGAGGCGCCCGGCGCTCCGCCGCATCTGCGACAGGGTGAGGCGGATCATCGCGCGCCCACCGTCCGCAGCGCGTCGAGGCCGGCGAGGGCGGACTCCGGCGTCGGGTCGGAGATGTCGCCCGCGATCTTGCCGTCGGCGATGAGGACGACGCGGTCGGCGTACGCGGCGGCCGCCGGGTCGTGGGTGACCATGATGATCGTGCGGCCGAGCTCGCGCACGGAGCGGCGCAGGAAGCTGAGCACCTCGGCGCCGGAGCGGGAGTCGAGGTTGCCCGTCGGCTCGTCCGCGAACACCACGTCGGGCTGGGCGACGAGGGCGCGCGCGATCGCGACGCGCTGCTGCTGGCCGCCGGACAGCTCGCTCGGGCGGTGGGTGAGCCGCTTGCCGAGGCCGAGCGTGTCGACGAGCGTGCCGAACCACGCCCGGTCGACCGTGCCGCCCGCCAGCTCCACCGGCAGCGTGATGTTCTGCTCCGCGGTGAACATGGGCAGCAGGTTGAACTGCTGGAAGACGAAGCCCACGCGGGACCGGCGCAGCGCGGTGAGCGCCTTGTCGTTCAGGCCGGTCACCTCGGTGGAGCCGATGAAGGCCTGCCCGCCGGTGGCGCTGTCCAGGCCGGCCAGCAGGTGCATGAGGGTCGACTTGCCCGAGCCGGACGGGCCCATGATCGCGGTGAAGCGGCCGGCCGTGAAGTCGACGTCGACGCCGTCGAGGGCGCGCACCTGCGCCTCGCCGCGCCCGTACGTCTTGGTGAGGGCGCGGGCCCGCACGGCCGGGGTGACGGTGGGCCGGGCGGCGGTGCCCTCGTCGGGGATCGGGACGTACACGGTCGTGTCCACGGAAGCTCTCCGGTGTCTCGGGGTGGTGGTCCGCGGGCTGCCAGCAGGCCGTGGACCAGGACACCAGCGACGCTACGGAGCGCCGGACGCGCGGACATCGGTCCGGGGGCTGGTCCTGCGCGGCTCCCAGGTCATCCTCAGGTATGACACCGACCCTGAGCGCCACCCTGAACTGTCCCTGACCTGCGCGCCTGCGAGTTGTCAGGACCACGCGCGGGTTGCGGTGCTCCTGGTCCTGACAACTCGTCGGCCCGAGCGGCTGTCAGGGCCAAGAGCGTGTTCCGGTGGTCGTGGCCCTGACAACTCGCGGGGGAGAGGCTGCCCACAGACCGGGCGGGGAGGGTGACGTCCACAACGAGCGGCCCGCGGGACGACGCCCGACGCCCGCCCTTGCCACGCTCGCCGCCATGACCGGATCACGCGACGTGTACATGAAGGTCCCCGTGCTGCGGGAGATCATCCGTCGGCAGCACGGCGTCGTCACTCGCACGCAGCTCGCCGCCCTCGGCGTCGGGCACCACGAGGTGGCCTGCCACCTGGCAGCGCTGCGGTGGCGGGCGCTGAGCGAGCAGGTGCTCGTCACCCACCGAGGCCCGCTGAACCGGGCTGGACGACGATGGGCGGCCGTGGTCGGCGCACCGCGGGGCAGCGTGATCGGCTCATGGAGCGCGCTGGAGGTCGACGGGCTGCAGGGCTGGCACCGTGAGCCGATCCACCTCGTCGTCCCGCGCGGCGCCTACCCCGACCGGCACCCGTGGCTCGTGGTGCACGAGTCACGGCGGCTGCGCGACGAGGACGTCGTCGATGCCGGCGGGCTACCGGTGCACAGCGTCGCCCGGGCCGCCGTCGACGCCGCGGCGTGGCAGCGCTCGTGGCGCACCGCTGCCGGGCTGATGGCCGCCGTCGTGCAGCAGCGCCTCGCCACCACCGACGACCTGTTCGCCATGCTCGACACGGTGGGCAAGGTGCGGCACCGCAAGGTCATGCGCCTGGCGCTCGCGGACGTCGTCGGCGGCGCGGACTCGCTCGCCGAGATCGACTTCGCCCGGCTGTGCCGGGACGGTGGGCTGCCCGAGCCGCACCGACAGGCGGTCCGCGTCGACGCACGCGGTCGACGGCGCTTCCTCGACGTCGAGTGGCGGCTGCCGGGCGGGCGGCGGTTCGTCGTCGAGATCGACGGCGTCGGGCACCTGGAGCGCGACCGTTGGTACGACGACCTGCTGCGCGACGCCGAGATCGGCGCCGACGCCGCCACCGTGCGGGTCCGCCTGCCCGCGATGGCCGCACGCTACGAGCCGGACCGGGTGCTCGCCGTCGTGCGCCACCATCTCGGCTGGTGACTTGTCAGGGCCAAGAGCACCAGAACGCGCGCGTGGCCCTGACAACTCGACACGCCCGGCGGTTGTCAGGGTCAGGACCACAGGAACGTGCGTGTGGTCCTGACAGGTCGCGGGTCAGGAGCCGGGGCGGACGAGGCCGGCCTCGTAGGCCGTCACGACGGCCTGCACGCGGTCGCGGGCGTCGAGCTTGGCGAGGATGCGCCCGACGTGGGTCTTGACGGTGGCCTCGGCGACGAACAGGTCGGCGGCGATCTCCGTGTTGGACCGGCCGCGCGCCATGAGGACCAGCACCTCCCGCTCGCGCTCGGTCAGCGCGGCCAGCGCGTCGTGCTGGGGCGCGGCCTCGTCGGCGGGCAGGGCGGTGACGAGGTGCTCCAGCAGGCGGCGGGTGGACGACGGCGCGATGACGGCGTCGCCCGCGTGCACGGTGCGGATCGCGGCGAGCATCTCCTCCGGCGGGGCGTCCTTGAGGAGGAAGCCGGAAGCGCCGCTGCGGATGGCCTCGAGCACGTACTCGTCGAGGTCGAAGGTGGTGAGGACGATGACGCGCGGGGCGTCGGGCGTGGCGGTCAGGCGCGCGGTCGCGGTGAGTCCGTCCAGGTGCGGCATCCGCACGTCCATGAGGACGACGTCCACGCGGTGGTCGGCGAGCAGCCGGAGAGCCTGGGCGCCGTCGCCCGCCTCGAGCGCGACCTCCAGGTCGGGCTGCGAGTCGATGACCATGCGGAACCCCGCGCGCACCAGCTGCTGGTCGTCGACCAGCGCGACGCGCACGACGCCGGCTCCCGGGCTCCCGGCCGGGCCGGGCGGGGGCGGGACGTCGGTGGCGGGCGGGGTCATGCGTCCTCCTGCGGGGTGGTCGTCGGGGTGGGCCGGGCCGCGGGCGGCTCGGCAGCGGGCGGCTCGGCGGTGGCGGGCGCGCCGGGCAGCGGGAGCTCGAGGTGCACGCGGAACCCGCCGCCGGGGCGGGGGCGGCCTCGAGCGCGCCGCCGTACAGGTTGGCGCGCTCGCGCATGCCGCGCAGCCCGAACCCGGGGTCGTTCCCGACGGCGGAGGCGCCGCGTCCGTCGTCGAGCACCTCGAGCTCGACGACGGAGGGCGTCCACCGCACGGCGACCGTGACGGCAGGGTCGGGGCCGGCGTGCTTGCGCACGTTGGTGAGCGACTCCTGGCACACGCGATACAGCGTCAGCCCCATGCCGGCGGGCAGGGTGCGCGGCTCGCCGACGCGCACCAGCGACACGCGCTGGCCGCCGTCGCGCGCCTGGGCCACGAGGTCCTCGATCTCCTCGACGCCGGGCTGCGGGGCGGGGCGCGCCGCGCGGGGCTCGCCCCGGGACGGGGTCGGGGCGGCGCCGGCCGTCGTCCCGGCGGCGGGCGGGGGCGCCGGGGCGGCCCCGCCGTCGGACGACGCCTCGTGCGCGGCGTCCTCGTCGTCCTGCGAGCGCAGCACGCCGAGCAGCCGTCGCATGTCGGTGAGGGCGGTGCGGCCGGTCTCGCTGATCGTGCCCAGCGCGCGCACCGCCGACTCGGGGTCGGACGCGGCGGCGTACCGGCCGCCGTCCGCCTGCGCGACGACGATGGACAGCGAGTGCGCCACGATGTCGTGCATCTCCCGGGCGATGCGGGCGCGCTCCGCGGCGGCGCTGATGCGTGCCTGCTGGTCCCGCTCGACCTCGAGCCGGTGGGCACGGTCGCGCAGGGCGTCCATGGTGACGCGGCGGGAACGGCGCACCAGGGCGAACGCCCAGACGGCGAGCGCGGTGACGAGGCAGAAGATGCCGACCGGCACGACCTCCACCATGCCGGCCGTGCCCGCGTCCCCGAGCATCGCGACGGCGACGGGCAGCACGATCACGGTGCCGACCGCCGTCGAGCAGATCGCGGTCACGTGCGCCCAGGTGGGCCCGTACACGGTGACGGAGAACAGGGCGACGAGGATCAGCAGGTCGCCCGGCATGATCAACGGGTAGCCGGCGAGGACGTGCGCCAGTGCGACGACGTAGACGGCCACGGCCGACGGCACGGGCCGCGTGCGGCGCCAGGGGAGGGGCGCGAGGAGGGCGAAGCTCCAGGCGATCGACGCGTTGCGCGAGAGGTACGGCTCGGCGGAGTACAGGTCGGTGGCCGAGCTGAGCACGAGCACCGCGAGCAGCACGGTCGTCGTGAGGTCGACGCCGAAGCGGTGCGCCTCGAACCAGCGCCCCACCCTCTCGATCCAGCTCATGACCGCCAGGGTAGGTGGGCGCGGTGGCGGGTGCGTCCGTCCCGGGTCGTACCGCCCCGCGCCGGCGTCGGCCCGGGGGAGGACGCCTGGTGCGTCGCCGTGTGCCGCGCACGACCGCGCGCGGGCCGCCGGTGGCGGCGGAGGGTGGTGTCGCTCACGTCCCAGGACCAGCGATGATGCCGCTAGCATGAGGGAATGACCCACGTACTGCTGGCCGAGGACGACCCGGCTATTGCCGAGCCTTTGGCGCGGGCTCTCACGCGTGAGGGTTACGACGTCATCGTGCAAGGAACTGGTCAAGGAGCCGTTGACAACGCCGGGAACGCGGACATCGTCGTCCTCGACCTGGGCCTCCCGGACATGGACGGGCTGGACGTGGCGCGGGAGATCCGCGGGTCCGGGCTGACGGTGCCGGTGCTGGTGCTCACGGCGCGGGCGGACGAGGTGGACCTGGTGGTCGGCCTCGACGCGGGCGCCGACGACTACGTGACGAAGCCGTTCCGCCTCGCCGAGCTGCTCGCCCGCGTCCGCGCGCTGCTGCGCCGCACGCACGGCGAGACGGGCGAGGACGAGGAGCTGCGCGCGCAGGACGTGCGCGTCGACGTGGCGGCGCACCGCGCGTTCCAGGGCGACCGCGAGCTGCACCTCACCACCAAGGAGTTCGACCTGCTGAAGGTGCTGGTCGCGAACTCCGGGTCGGTGGTGGTGCGCGACACGCTGATGCGCGACGTCTGGGGCTCGGACCCGGTGGGCTCGACCAAGACCCTCGACATGCACGTGTCGTGGCTGCGCCGCAAGCTCGGTGACGACGCCAACGCTCCGCGCTACGTCTCCACCGTGCGAGGGCTCGGCTTCCGCTTCGAGCTCGGCGCGAGCTGACGGCGCCGGCGGACCAGGGCTGACCCGTGCGTCGCCGCGTCCTGCTGGCGACCATCTCCGCGGTCGCCGTCGCAGTCCTCCTGCTCGGTGTCCCCCTGGGCATCTTCGGTGCCCGCTACGTGCTCTCCAACGAGGAGCAGCGCGTCACCGACCGGGTGGACACGCTCGCGCGGAGCCTCGACAACACGCTGGAGCGCGGCGACATCGTCGGCGACGTCGTCGTGGAGCGCGCCAGCGAGGGCCGGGACGGCGACCTGCCCGCCTACGTCGTCGTCACGCTCCCGGACGGCACCCAGCTCACCGCGGGGGAGCCGGTCTCGGCGCCCACGATCGAGAAGGCCAAGCTCACGGACCAGAACGTGGCCGTGTCGATGACGGTGTCGGCGGTCAGCGCCTACGTGAAGTCCGCGCAGACCGTCGTGCTCGTCATCATCGCCGGCATCGTCGCGATCGCGGCCGGGATCGCGGTCGCCGTCTGGCAGGCCAACCGGCTGTCCGCGCCGCTGGTGTACCTGGCGGCGTCGGCCGAGCAGCTCGGGTCGGGACAGGTGCGCCCGCGCCTGGAACCGTCGGGGGTCGAGGAGATCGACCTCGTCGCGGCCGAGCTCGCGCGCTCGGCCGACCGCCTCGCCGGGCGCCTCGCCGCCGAGCGGCAGTTCACGCAAGACGCGTCGCACCAGCTCCGCACGCCCCTCACGGCGCTCACGATGCGGCTCGAGGAGATCACGCTCGCCTCGGACGACCCGGAGGCCGTCGAGGAGGCCCGCATCTCGCTCGAGCAGGTGGAGCGGCTCGTCACCGTCGTGGACGACCTGCTCGCCGCGTCGCGCCGGTCGCAGGGCGGCACCACCGAGGCCGTGGTGCTGGCGGACGTCGTGCACCAGCAGGAGGAGGAGTGGGCGCCGACGTTCGAGCGTGCCGGGCGCCGGCTGGTCATCGAGGTCCCCGACGGGATGCAGGTGCTGGCCACCCCCGGCGCCCTGGCGCAGATCATCGCGACCCTGCTGGAGAACTCGCTGAAGTACGGGGACGGCGTCACGACCGTGCGGTCCCGTCCCTCGGGCACGACGGGCGCGGTCGCCGTCGAGGTCGCGGACGAGGGACCCGGGGTGGCGGACGACGTCGCGACCCGCATCTTCGAGCGGGGCACGACGACGGGCGGAAGCACCGGTCTGGGCCTCGCGCTGGCGCGGGACCTGGCCGCCGCCGACGGCGGGCGGCTCGACCTCGTGCAGCGCCGTCCCCCCGTCTTCGCGCTCTTCCTGGCCGGGGTGCCGCGCACCCTCGACCCGCACCTCGTGCTGCCGCCCGGCACCACGATCTCCTCGCGGGGCCGCCGCCGCGGATGGCTCCACCACCACGGGGACTGAGGGCGCGGACCGGGCCGGTATCCTCGGACACCGTGACCGGACGAACCTCAGCCTCCGCACCCGTCGTCGCCGTCGTCGGGGGCGGCCAGCTCGCCCGCATGATGGCGCCCGCCGCCGCCGAGCTGGGGGTGGGCCTGCGGGTCCTCGTGGAGGACCCGGCGTCGTCCGCGGCGCAGGTGGTCACCGACACCCCCGTGGGCGCGGCGAGCGACGACGCGGCGATCCGCGACCTCATCGCACCCGGTGACGGGCGCGCGCCGGCGGCCGTGCTGACCTTCGAGCACGAGCACGTGCCGAACTCGCTGCTGCAGGACCTCATCGACCACGGCACGCCCGTGCGCCCCGGCCCGCACGCGCTGGTCCAGGCGCAGGACAAGATCGTGATGCGGCGCCGGCTCACCGACCTCGGCCTGCCGTGCCCCCGCTGGGCCGCGCTGCCGACCGACCCGGCCGCCGCCCGCGAGGCCCTCGCCGCGTTCCTGGCGGACGAGCCGGCCCACGAGGCGGTCGTGAAGACCTCGCGCGGCGGGTACGACGGCAAGGGCGTGCGCGTCGTGTCGTCCCCGGACGACGTCGCCGACTGGCTGCAGGCCGTCGCCGACGGCGGGCCCGCGCTGCTGGTCGAGCGGAAGGTGCCGTTCGTGCGCGAGCTCGCCGCGCTGGTCGCGCGCCGCCCGTCCGGCGAGGTCCGCACCTGGCCCGTCGTCGAGTCCGTGCAGCGCGACGGCGTGTGCGCGGAGGTCGTGGCGCCCGCGCCCGACCTGGACCCGGCGGTCGACGCCGAGGCGCGCCGGATCGCCGTGGCCGTGGCCGAAGGGCTCGACGTCACCGGCGTGCTCGCGGTCGAGCTGTTCGAGACGCGTGAGGCCGACGGCAGCACCGCGGTCTGGGTCAACGAGCTCGCGATGCGCCCGCACAACTCGGGCCACTGGACCATCGACGGCGCCGTGACGAGCCAGTTCGAGCAGCACCTGCGTGCCGTGCTCGACCTGCCGCTCGGCGACACCGCCGCCCGCGCGCCCTGGACCGTCATGGCGAACGTGCTGGGCTCGACCCTCGACGCCCTCACCGACGCCCTGCCGGAAGTGCTCGCGCGCTTCCCCGAGGCGCGGGTCAACCTGTACGGCAAGGGCATCCGCCCGGGCCGCAAGCTCGGGCACGTCAACGTCAGCGGCTCCGACCTCGACGAGGTGCGCGGCCGCGCCCTCGCCGCGGCCGCGCTGCTGCGCGGGGACTCGAGAGGCTCGACCACCGGGAACGAGGAGCAGGCATGAGCACGCAGCCCGTCGTCGGGATCGTCATGGGGTCGGACTCCGACTGGCCCGTCATGGAGGCGGCCGCCGACGCGCTCGCCGAGCTCGGCGTCGAGGTCGAGGTCGACGTCGTCTCCGCGCACCGCATGCCGACCGAGATGATCGACTACGGCCGCACCGCCTCCGAGCGCGGCCTGCGGGTGATCGTCGCGGGTGCCGGCGGGGCCGCGCACCTGCCCGGCATGCTCGCCGCCGTCACGCCGCTGCCGGTGATCGGCGTCCCGGTGCCGCTGCGCCACCTCGACGGCATGGACTCGCTGTTGTCGATCGTGCAGATGCCCGCGGGCGTGCCCGTGGCGACGGTCTCGATCGGCGGGGCGCGCAACGCCGGGCTGCTCGCCGCACGCATCCTCGGTGCCGGCACGGACGCCGACGCGCTCGCCCTGCGCGAGCGGATGGTCGCCTTCCAGGCCGAGCTCGGCGACGTCGCGCGGGCGAAGGGCGAGAAGCTGCGTGCGGCCCGCGACGGCGCGCAGCGCACCGGCTTCTCCGCCTGACGAGGGCCCCTGGGGGGCCGCCGGGCATCAACCCTCGACGCGCTCGCCCACGGTGTGCACGACGGTCACCTCGGGGTGCCAGGGGACCAGGTCGTCGACCGTGTCCTGGAGCTGCGCGACGTCGGGCAGGTCGCCGGGGCCGCGGACGTCGACGAGCACGTCGGTGCCCTGCCAGGTGACGTCCTCGACGGCGGCGTCGGGGGTGCCCGCGAGCCACGACTCCGCCGCCGACCGTACCTGCCCGGCCCAGACGTCGGCGAGCGTGGCCTGCACGGTGTTCGCGACCATCGGCAGCGCGACCAGGACGACGGCGGCGGCGCCGAGCACGACGGCGCGGCGGGGTCGGCGGCGGCCGCCCGCGTCCTGCCGCACCTGGGCGGCGTCCGACGCATAGCCGGCGCCGGTGAACACCACGGTGGACGCGATGACGAGCGCGACCACGTTCGAGCCGAAGAGCAGCAGCGCGCCCGCCGCGAGCGACGGCTCGCCGGCCCCGAGGCACACGCCCACCACGCCCAGCGGCGGCACCAGGGAGATCGCGATGGCGATGCCGGGCAGCACGTCGCCGAGGTCGCGGCGGGCGAGGGCGATCGCGCCCGCGAACCCGGTGGCGAACGCGGCGACGAGGTCGGCGACCCCCGGGGAGGTGCGCCCCGTGACCTGCGAGTTGGTCACGACGTCCGACGTCTGCGGCAGGACCAGCGCCACGAGCCAGCCGAGCACCACCACGACGACCAGCCCGCCCAGCACGTACAGCGCCGACCGGCCGAGCAGGCGAACGCGCCCGGTGACGACCCCGAGCCCGAACCCGAGGATGGGGGTGGACAGCGGGGCGATGATCATCGCCCCGATCACGGTGGCGGTGGAGTCGGTGACGACGCCCGAGATCGCGATCAGCCCGGACAGCACGAGCATCGACCAGAACGCGGAGTGCTTGGCGCGCACCGCGCCCGAGGACAGGTCGAGGCGGTCGGTCAGCTCCCCGAGGTCGCGGCGCTGGGCGGCGGGGACCAGCACGGACAGGAAGCGACCCCGCCGGGACACGGGTGCGGGTGCGGCGGCATCGGGGACGGTCGCGGACATCGGGCCTCCGTGGGGACGACGCCCCGCGCGCGGCCGGGCAGCCCGGGGCACGGCGCTCCGAGGCGAGGAAAGTATGCCCTCGGCCGGTCGGTTCGGCGAGGTGGTCCAGGTCCCGCCGAGGTAGTTCGAATCTCGCCGAGGTAGTGGACCAGACCACTACCTCGGCGAGATTCGGACTACCTCGGCGAGATTCGGACTACCTCGGCGAGATTCGAACTACCTCGCGGGGACTTGGACTACCTCGGCGTCAGCCGGGCATGCCTCCGACGGTGCTGCCAGGCTTCAGCTCCCCGTCGCGGACGTCGGCCCAGAACTGGTCGACCTTGTCCTCGTCGAGCAGCACGGTGGAGCCGACGCCGGTGCCGGGGTCGTAGCCCGGGTCGGCGATGGGCGGGGTGCCGGTGACGCCCTCGGAGCCGGTCGCCGCCTTGAAGGCCAGGCCGAGGCGGCCGAGGTCGACGATGCCGGACTTCTCGTCCACGGTGAGCGCGTCGGTGCCCGCGTTGACGAGCTGCACCTGGTCCACCGGGTTGAGCAGGACGCTGGGCTTGACCACCTTCGCGGCGACCGCCGCGATGACCTGCTGCTGCCGCTCCGCGCGCCCGATGTCGCCCTTGGGGTCGGAGTAGCGCATGCGGGAGAAGGCCAGCGCCGTCTCGCCGTCCGCCATGTGGCAGCCGGACTCCCAGGTCAGGCCGCTCTTGGGGTCGTCGACGTCGTCGTCGTAGCAGAGCTTGACGCCGCCGACGGCGTCGACGATCTCCTCGACGCTGCCGAACCCGACCTCCGCGTAGTGGTCGACGGTGAGGCCCGTCAGCCCCTCGACGGTCTGGACGAGCAGCGGGGCGCCGCCGTACGAGTAGGCCGCGTTGATCTTGTTGGGGTCGTGGCCCGGGATCTCCGTGTACGTGTCGCGGGGGATGGAGATGAGGGACGCCGGCCCGCTGGAGGGCTTGTGCAGCACCATGATCGTGTCGGTGCGGGCGCCCTCGGTGCCGTCGTCGGCGACGCTGCCCGTGCCGCGCGCGTCAGACCCGGCGAGCAGGTAGGTGGTGCCCGGGGTGTTGTCGGCGCCGGAGAGGGCGTCGACGTGCTGGATCTTGCCGTTGGCCCACACGATCAGGCCGATCGGCCAGGCCAGGAGCAGCACCAGCAGGAGCACGAGGACGAGGGCGGCGACGCGGCCCTTGCGCACGTGGAAGCCGCCGCCGTCGGCCGTCGCCGCGGCCGCTCCGCCCGTCCGTGCGGGCGGCGGGGTGCCCCGTCCCTGCGCGGGCATCACGCGCGTGCCGGAGCCCTGCCGCGCCGCGGGCGCGCGGGACGCCGGGGACGCGGACTGGCTGCCGCGCGGTGCGTACGAGCGCGGCTTCTGCTGCGCACCGCCGCGCCGCTCGGGCGGGGTGGTCGGGATCTCGCGGGAGGACTGGCGGCGCACACGCGGCTCGACCGGCGCGGCGTCGTCGCGCCGCCCGACGCGGCCGCCCGTGGGCGGGGCCGGCGGGCGGGACGTGCCCCCCACCGGGATCGCGTCACCGGCGCCGTGGGGCCGGTCGGACCGGCCGCCGGACGGCGTGAAGCTCGGCGGGATGCGCTGGTCGTCGTTGCTCATCGGGCCCCCGCGCTCATCCGCACACCGACGTCACGTCGGCGCCGGTGAACGCCTCCTGGCCGGCCTCGCGGGTGCGCGTCGGCTCGGGGTCCTGCGTCTTCTCGCCGGACCCGTCGGTGGCCTTCTCCTCGGCGGCGGTGTCGTCGTCGGCCACCGGGGTGGCGCCGTCGACGTCACCCTCGGCCTCGGTCGCGCCGGAGTCGGAGCCCGAGTCCTTCGCGTCGTCCTTCGACTTCTTGCCGTTCTTCGACGCGTCGGCCTTGATCGCGTCGCTGAGGGGCTTGTCGTCGTACAGGTTCTTCCAGACCTCGTCGGCATCGGCCGTGAGCACCACGTTCGCCGCGTTGTTCGGGTCGTACTCGTACGGCGCCGTCATGAACGCGATGGTGTCAGGGCGGACGTTGCGGGCGCTGTACGCGAGCCCGGCGAGTCCCTTGATGGACGCGAAGTTGCTGCTCATGGTCATCGAGTCGGTCACGGCGTTGAGGAACTTGAGCGACTTGCCCGGGTCGGCGAGCGTCCCCGCGCTGAGCACCTCGCGGGCGAGGGCCGCCAGGAGCTCCTGCTGCCGGCCGATGCGGTTCAGGTCCGAGCCGTCGCCCAGCCCGTCGCCGGTGCGCGCCCGCGCGTACTTGAGCGCGGTGTCGCCGTCGAGCTCCTGCACCCCGGCCGACAGCACGAGGTGGTCGGCCTTGGGGGCCCTGACGTCCTCGGGGATGCACAGCTCCACGCCGCCGAGCGCGTTGACCATCTTCTCGAAGCCGGCGAAGTCCACGACGACGAAGCCGTCCATCTGGACGTCGGTGATCGTCTCGATCGTCTTCTGCGCGCACAGGGCGCCCGACTCGACGTCGCCGCCGGACATGACGCCCTGGGAGAAGGCCGCGTTGAACTTCACGCCGTACAAGGGCGAGGTCTCGCCGCCCGAGGACGTCGGGCAGGACGGGACGTCGATGGTCGTGTCGCGCGGGATGGACAGCAGCTCGACGCGGGACCGGTCGGAGGAGATGTGCATGATCATCGTGGTGTCCGAGCGGGCACCCTCGGTGCCGTCCCCGACGATGTCGGCGTTCTCGCCGCCGCGGCTGTCGGAGCCCATGAGCACGATGTTCAACGGCATGTCCGCGTTCGGGTCCTCCGGCATCTTCTTCTCGGGCCGGTCGTCACCGAGCAGCTTGTCCGCGTCGACGGAGGTGATGTTGCCGGTGAGCCGCACCGCCGCGGTCGCGCCGCCGACGGCGGCGAACGCCAGGACGGCGGTCAGCCCCATTCCCAGGGCGCGCGCGAGCGAGTGCCGGCGCAGCGTGTGTGCGTGCGAGGGCCCCTTGACGGACTCGGGGCGCGAGGCGACGTGACGTGGGGTGGAGCGGCTCACGGGAAGCGAGCATAGAGGGTCCGTGTTACGCGGCTGAGGTGCCCGCGGACCGGGACGGTAGAGGAAATGTGTGGGTCGGTCACCGACCGCGCCATGTCGCCGCCCGTCGCCGCCCGATCACTGGCCGGTGCGGGCGTACTTCGCCTCGACGGCGGCCTTGGCGGGCCGCCACCAGTCCTCGTGCTCGCGGTACCAGTCCACGGTCGCGGCCAGCCCGGAGCGGAAGTCGGTGAACCTGGGGGTCCACCCGAGCTCCTCGCGCAGCCGGGTCGCGTCGATCGCGTACCGCAGGTCGTGCCCGGGCCGGTCGCTGACGTGGTCGAAGTCGTCCGGGTCACGGCCGAACAGCTCCAGCAGGGTCCGCACGACGTCCAGGTTGGACGTCTCGCCGTCGGCCCCGATCAGGTACGTCTCCCCGATCCGGCCCGCCTCGATGATCGACCACACCGCGGCGTTGTGGTCGGCCACGTGGATCCAGTCGCGCACGTTCAGCCCGGCCCCGTACAGGCGCGGACGGATCCCGTCGATCAGGTTCGTCACCTGCCGCGGGATGAACTTCTCCACGTGCTGGTACGGCCCGTAGTTGTTCGAGCAGTTCGAGATCGTGGCCTCGATGCCGAACGAACGCACCCAGGCGCGCACCAGCAGGTCCGACCCGGCCTTCGTCGACGAGTACGGGCTCGAGGGGTTGTACGGGGTGGCGGGGGTGAACTTCTCCTCGCCCTCCAGCGGCAGGTCGCCGTACACCTCGTCCGTGGAGACGTGGTGGAACCGCACCCCGTGCCGGCGCACCGCCTCCAGCAGCGTGAACGTGCCCACCACGTTGGTCTGCACGAACGGCGACGGGTCCTCCAGCGAGTTGTCGTTGTGCGACTCCGCGGCGAAGTGCACCACCACGTCCGACCCGGCGACCAGCTCGTCGACCAGCGCGGCGTCCGTGATCGAGCCCTGCACGAACGAGACCTGGTCCGCGACCGGGTCCAACGACGACCGGTCCCCGGCATACGTCAACGCGTCCAGCACCGTCACCACCGCCCCCGGACGCTCCCGGACGGTCTGCTGGACGAAGTTCGCGCCGATGAACCCGGCGCCTCCCGTGACGAGGACCCGCATGCGCGGCACACTACCGGCGGCCGGCCGGCCCAGGGCGGGCGCGTGCGGGCGAAAGTCCGCGCCGGCGACGCCGGTCCGGGCCACCCGCGCGGCGTCGCTCTGGGACACTGTGGTCGTGACGGACACCACGCCGCACGCGCGCCCGGCTCCCGCGCCGGCGGCGGGTGGCACCCCCCTTCCTCGCACGGGCCTCGTCCGGCCCCCCGCCGGCCGCCGGTACCGGCGGGCGCTCGCCGTGCTCACGCTCGCGGTCGCGGCGTGGGGCGTCGTGTGGGCGGTCGTGACGCCGATGTTCCGCTCGCCCGACGAGCAGAACCACGTCAACAGCGTGCTGCGGATCGCGTACGGCGGCGGCTGGCCGGCTCCCGGCGACGCCTACTTCTCGCCCGCGATCGCCGAGGCCGTCGACGAGGCCGGCTACCCGGCCGACCTGCCCGGCCGGTGGCGCCACCGCGAGGACGCGCCGCAGTTCGTCGACGTCGTGCCCGTCCCGCGCGACGAGCGCACCCACGTCGACGCGGGCAACGCCCTGGGCGACGCGTCGACGGGCACGGACGTGGACCAGATGACGCAGCACCCGCCCCTGTACTACGCGCTCGGCGCGGGGCTGCTGCACGCCACCGGGCTCACCGACGCGCGCTGGGACCAGATCACCCTCGCGCTGCGCCTGCTGGACGTGGTGCTGCTCGCGCTCGTCGTCCCGCTCGCGGCGGAGTCCGCGCGCCGCGCCACCGGGTCGGCGTCGGCCGGGCTCGTCGCCGGCGCCTTCCCCCTGGTCCTGCCGCAGCTGGGGCACGTCATGGGGGCCGTGAACAACGACGCCCTCGTCGTGCTGGCCTGCGCCGCCGCGACGTACCTCGCCGTGCGGGTCGTCACGGGCGACCTCCGCTGGCGGGTGGCCGTCGCCCTCGGCGTCGTCCTCGGGCTCGGCATGCTCACCAAGGTGATGGTCGCGTTCGCCGTGCCCATGGTGGTCGCCGCGTACGCGCTCGCGCGCGGACGGCCGTGGACGGCGCGGCTCGGGCGGCTCGCCGGCGCCGGCGCCGTGACGCTCGTCGTCGGCGGGTGGTGGTGGGTGCGCAACGTCGTGACCCTCGGGGCCGTGCAGCCCGTCGGCCGGCCCCGCGAGCTGAACATCCTGGCGACCGTGCCCGACGGCGACGTCCCGTCGATCATCGCGGGGCGCCTCGCGCAGTCGTTCTTCGGCAACCTGTCCTGGCTCGAGGTCCATCTCGCCGGCGCGTGGGTCGTGTGGGGCACCGTCGCGCTCATGGCCGCCGCCCTGGCGGCGCTGGTGCTGCCCGGCGCGCGGCGCACCGCCCTCGTCGTGCTGCTGACGCCCGCGGCGCTCGCGGCCGGCGTCGCCTACAACGCGTGGGACTTCCACTCCGAGACCGGCCGCCTCGTCGCGATCCAGGGCCGCTACGTGTTCGGCGGGGTCTCGGCCCTCGCGGTGGCGGTGGCGATCACCGCGTGGCACCTCGCGCGCCGGTCCGACCGGCGGCTCGCGCGCGGCGTCCCCGTCGTGCTGGCGCTGGCCCTCGCGGCCGCCGTCGGCGGCCTCGTGTGGGCGTTCGGCGCGTTCTACCGGGGGCCGGGGGAGTCGTTCGGCGCCGCCGTCGACCGCTGGCTCGCGTGGAGCACGCTCCCCGAGCCCGCGCTCGTCGCCCTGCTGGCGGTGGCGGGCCTGGTGCTGGCGTCCGCGCTGGCCGTCGGGCTCCGGTGGCCCCGTAGACTCGCGGCGGTCTCGCCGATCGACCCGCCCCCCGGCCCCGCGCCAGCGGTGGTGCCCGGTCCCCCGAAGGATGCGCGATGAAGCTCTTCGTCCAGATCCCGTGCCTCGACGAGGCCGGGACCCTCCCGCTCGTGCTCGCGACGATCCCGCGCGAGGTCCCGGGCTTCGACAGCGTCGAGGTCCTCGTGGTCGACGACGGGTCGACGGACGGCACCTCGGAGGTCGCGCGCCGGCTCGGCGTGCGGCACGTCCTGCGGCACACCAGCACCATGGGGCTGGCGCGGTCGTTCCGTGACGGGGTGGACTACGCGCTCGCCCACGGCGCCGACGTCGTGGTCAACACGGACGGCGACAACCAGTACCCCTCGGAGCGCATCGGCGACCTGGCGGCGCCGATCGTCGCGGGGGAGGCCGACATCGTCGTCGGGGACCGGCAGACCGCGACCATCGAGCACTTCTCCCCGTTCAAGAAGCGGATGCAGCGCCTCGGCAGCCGGGTCGTGAGCGCCGCGGCGGGGACCTCCCTGCCCGACGCCGCGAGCGGGTTCCGCGCGTACTCGCGGGGCGCGCTGCTGCGGCTCAACGTGGTGACGCAGTTCAGCTACACCATGGAGACGATCATCCAGGCGGGGAACAAGCGCCTGCGGATCGCGAGCCTGCCCATCACCACCAACCCGAAGACGCGCGAGTCGCGGCTGTTCTCCAACATCTGGCAGCACATGGGCCGCTCGGGGCGGGCGATCGTGCGCTCGTCGATCATGTTCCGCCCGCACCTGGTGTTCCTCACGCTCGGCGGCCTGTTCTTCGTCGCGGCCGCCGTGCCCGCCGTGCGGTTCCTTGTCTTCCTCGCACAGGGCGACGCGGGCGGGCACGTGCAGTCCCTCGTGTTCGCCGGGGCGATGCTCGTCGGCGCGCTGCTGTGCCTCGCGCTCCTGGTCATCGCCGACCTGCAGCGCACCAACCGCACGCTGATGGAGGAGACCCTCGAACGGGTCAAGGAGCTCCAGTACGGCCCGCGGCCCGCGGTGCGGTCCGTCGTCCCCGACGCCGTGCCCGACGTCATGCCCAAGGCCCTCCCCGACGCGCTGCCCGACGATCAGGACGCGCCCGCGTGATCGTCGCGTTCGGCACGTACGACGCGTCCCGGCACCCACGCGTCGGGGTGCTCGTCGCCGGGCTCCGCGCCCACGGGTACACGGTGCACGAGCTCGACCGGCCGCTCGGCCTGAGCACCGCCGCACGGGTGCGGATGCTGCGCCAGCCGTGGCGGCTCCCGGCCCTGCTGGTACGCCTGCTGCGCTGCTGGGCCCTGCTCGTGGGCGACGTCGCGGCGCACCGACGGCGGCACGGCCGCCCGGACGCGGTGCTCGTGGGGTACCTCGGCCACTTCGACGTCGTGCTCGCGCGCCTGCTCTTCGGCCGCACCCCCGTCCTGCTGGACCACCTCGTCTTCGCGGGCGACACCGCCGCCGACCGGGGCGCCCGCGGGGCGCGGGTCACCCTGCTGCGCGGCCTGGACCGGCTCGCCACGTCGTGCGCCGACGCCGTCCTGCTCGACACCCCGGAGCACGCGCGCCTGCTGGGCGAGCTGGTGCCGTCCCGCGCCCGGCGGGGGCTCGTCGTGCCGGTCGGCGCGCCGCAGGAGTGGTTCGACGCCGCGCCCGGCGCGGGGCCCGGTGCCGCGTCGGGCCCCGAGGGCGACGGCCGGCCGCTGCGCGTCGTCTTCTTCGGCCTGTTCACGCCCCTGCAGGGCACCGACGTGCTCGCCGAGGCCCTCGCCACTGCGCTGCCGCGCGCGGCCGCCGACGCCGCGCGCGGCGGGCGGGGCGTCGAGGTCACCCTCGTCGGCTCCGGGCAGGACCTGCCCGCCGCCCGCGACCGGCTGCGCGACGTCCCCGGCGTCACGTGGCGCGACTGGGTGGAGCCCGCCGACCTGCCCGCGCTCGTCGCGGCCCACGACGTCTGCCTCGGGATCTTCTCCGCCACCCCCAAGGGCCTGCGCGTCGTGCCGAACAAGGTCTTCCAGGGCCTCGCGGCGGGCTGCGTGGTCGTCACCTCGGACACCGAGCCGCAGCGCCGCCTGCTGGGCGGCCACCTCGAGCGGGTGCCGCCCGCCGACCCGGGGGCGCTCGCCGAACGCCTCCTCGCGCTGCGCGACCCGGCCACCCTCGCGTCCGCCCGCGCCCGCGCGTCGGCCGGCCGTGACCTGGTGCGGCCCGAGTCCGTCGTCGACCCGCTGGTGCGGGCGCTCGTCGCGCGCGGGGTCCGCCCGTGACCGGCGAGGTCGGCGAGACCGGCGAGACCGGCGAGACCGGCGGGGCCGGCGCGCTCTCCCGCGCGCTGGCGGCGCTGCGCTCCCCGTGGGTGCGCTGGGGCTTCCTCGTCGTCGCGATCGGCCTCGCCGTCTACGCCGTCGTCGCCGCCCGAGACGACCTGGCCCAGGCGGCCGCGGCGCTGTCCTGGCAGCGGATCGCGCTCGCCCTCGTGCTGTCGGTCGCGTTCGTGCTCTGCACCTTCGCGTCCTGGCGCGTCGTGCTCGCCGACCTCGGGTCCCCGACGGGCCTGCGCGTCGCCCTGCGCGTGTTCGGCGTCAGCCAGCTCGGCAAGTACGTGCCCGGCGGGGTGTGGAACGTGGTCGCGGCGGCCGAGCTCGGCGTCGACCACGGCATCGCCCGCCGCACCTCCGTCACCACCACGGCGGTCGCCACCCTGGTGGGGGTCGTCTCGGGGGCCGTCGTGGGCCTCGTCGCGCTGCCCTTCGTCGCGACCGGGACGCTCGGGTCCGCCGGGCCGGTCCTGTGGGCGCTGCCCGCCGTCGCCGTCGTCCTGCTGCCCCCCGTGCTCAACCGCCTCGTCGCCCGGGCGCTGCGCCTCGCCCGCCGCCCGCCGCTCGAGCGCCCGCTCGGCTGGCGGGGCCTCGGCGGCGCCACCCTGTGGTCCGTGGTCGGCTGGCTGCTCGCCGGCGCGCAGGTCTGGGTGCTGGCCGTCGGCCTCGGCATGACCGCCGACGTCCGGGGCGCCGCCCTCGCCGTCGGCGGCTACGCGCTCGCCTGGGTGGTCGGGTTCCTCGTCGTGGTCGTGCCCGCCGGCGCCGGCGCGCGCGAGCTCGTGCTGCTCGCCGTCCTCGCCGGGGTGCTGCCGCACGCCGCCGTGCTGCTGCTGGTGCTCGCCAGCCGCGTGCTGGTGACGGTCGCGGACCTGCTGCTCGCGGGCCTCGGGGCCCTCGCCCGGCCGAGGTAGTTCATGTCTCGCCGAGGTAGTGGTCCAGTCCACTACCTCGGCGAGAGGTGAACTACCTCGCGGAGAGCCGGACTACCTCGGCGGGCGTGGGTCAGAGGGTGCGCAGGTGCGCGTCCACCGCCGCCTGGGTGGGCAGGATGCCCTGCCGGCGGGCCTCGGCGAGGGTGGGCGCGGCCTGGTCCTTGTCGGACAGCTGGGGGGTGAGCGGGGCGCCGTCGCGCGTGGTGGTGGGCCAGTCGATGCCGAGGTCGGGGTCGAGGGGGCGGATGCCGTGCTCGGCGGTGGGGTTGTAGCCGGTGGAGCAGAGGTAGACGACGGTGGATCCGTCGGCGAGGGACAGGAAGGCGTGGCCGAGGCCTTCGCCGAGGTAGACGGCGCGGCGGTCGATGTCG
Organism: Promicromonospora sp. Marseille-Q5078; assembly: GCF_050315395.1. Taxonomy (NCBI): domain Bacteria; kingdom Bacillati; phylum Actinomycetota; class Actinomycetes; order Micrococcales; family Promicromonosporaceae; genus Promicromonospora; species Promicromonospora sp. Marseille-Q5078. The sequence goes on along the minus strand of NZ_JBNPQG010000001.1, from coordinate 3,452,048 downwards.
TCGAGCAGGACGGTGTCCCAGGTGCCGAAGGTGGGGGAGTCGGTGCGCAGGTCGACGACGACGTCGAGGACGGCGCCGGCGGGGCAGGTGACGTACTTGGCCTGGCCGGGCGGGACGTCGGCGAAGTGGATGCCGCGCAGGACGCCGGCGGCGGAGACGGAGGCGTTGGCCTGCTGCAGGTCGAGCGGGTGGCCGACGGCGTCGGCGAAGGTGTCGGCCTTGAACCACTCGAGGAAGCGGCCGCGGGGGTCGCCGAACTGCTTCGGGGTGATCTCGTAGGCGCCGGGCACGGCCAGCTCGCGGAACTGCACGGGTGCTCCCTGGGTGGGTCGGTGAGGTGGTGCGGTGCTGCCGCCCGCCGGTTCCCCGGCGGCGCACGCCTAGGATCCTAGGCGTGAGCACCGCCGACGCGACCTCGACCGCCCCTGCCGGCCCGGCTGCAGGCCCGACCGAGGGACAGCGGTGGGTGGTCACCGGCGCGGGCGGGATGCTCGCCACCGACCTCCTCGCCGTGCTGCGCGCCGCGGGCGCCGACGTCGTCGCGGCACGCCGCGCGGACCTGGACGTCACGGACGCCGCGGCGGCCGCGGCCGTGGTGCGGGGCGCGGACGTCGTGGTCAACTGCGCCGCGTGGACCGCGGTCGACGACGCCGAGTCGCGCGAGCCCGAGGCGTTCGGCGTGAACGCCGTGGGTGCCGCGCTCCTGGCCAGGGCCGCGCACGGGGCGGGCGCGCGGTTCGTGCAGGTGTCCACCGACTACGTCTTCGACGGCCGGGCCGTCGCGCCGTACGCGGAGGACGCGCCGCTGGCGCCGGTGTCCGCCTACGGGCGCACGAAGGCGGCGGGGGAGTGGGCCGTGCGTGCCGAGGCGCCTGACCACCTGATCGTGCGCACCGCCTGGCTGTACGGGGCGCACGGTGCCTGCTTCCCGAGGACGATGGCGCGCCTCGCCTCCGAGCGTGACGAGCTGACGGTCGTGGACGACCAGGTGGGCCAGCCCACGTGGACGCGTGACCTGGCCGACCTGATGGTGCGGCTGGTCGCGGCGGGGGCGCCGGCCGGCACGTATCACGGGACCGCGTCGGGGCAGACGTCGTGGTGCGGGTTCACCCGGCGGATCGTCGCGGGTCTCGGTTCCGGGACCCGGGTCGTGCCGACGACCAGCGACGCGTTCGTGCGGCCTGCCCCGCGGCCCGCGTACTCGGTGCTCGGGCACGACGCCCTGCGCGCGGCCGGTGTCGCGCCGATCGGCGACTGGGCCGCGCGGTGGGACGCCGCCGCAGCCGAGGTGCTGGCAGGCTGACCCCCGCCGACGTCGGCAGATCGCAGAGCCGCCGCCGGTGCCGCCGAGGACGAAGGAGCGCCCGCCCGTGCCGAACCCCGCCACCACCCCGCCCCCGCTCACGCTGTACGGCAGCCTGCGGTGGGACGTCGTGGAACCGCTGCTGCCCGGTGCGGCGGGCCGCGTGCTCGAGGTCGGGTGCGGCCAGGGCGCCGTGGGCGTGCGCCTCGCCGCCCGCGCCGCCGCGTACACCGGGGTCGAGCTCGACGCCGACAGCGCCCGCACCGCCGAGCAGCGCCTCGTCGAGGCGGGCGTGCCGGGCACGGTCGTGCACGGCCCGCTCGACTCCCTGCCCGCCGCCGAGCGCTTCGACCTCGTCTGCGCCTTCGAGGTGATCGAGCACATCGAGGACGACGCCGCCGCCCTGCGCGAGTGGGCCGCGCGCCTGCGTCCGGGCGGCACGCTCCTCCTCTCCACGCCGGCCTGGCAGCGCCGGTACGGCCCGATGGACGAGGCCGTCGGCCACTTCCGCCGCTACGACCCGGCCGTCCTCGTCGCCCTCCTGCGGGACGCGGGCCTCGTCGACGTCGGGCTGCGCCTGTACGGCGTGCCCCTCGGCTACGCGCTCGAGGCGGTGCGCCACCAGGTCGCCCGGCGCCGGCCGGGCCTCCGCGAGGAGGGGAGCGCCGCCGACCGCACCGCCCGCAGCGGCCGCCTCTTCCAGCCGAGCGGCGACGTGCAGGGCGCGGCCGTGCGCGCGGCGACGTGGCCGTTCCGGGTCGCGCAGCGCGCCTTCCCGCGCACGGGCACCGGGCTCGTCGCCTGGGGCCGGGCGCCGCGCGCCTGATCGCCGTGGGTCGAGCCTGTCGAGACCACGCCGTGGGTCTCGACCGGCTCGACCATCGGTCGGAGTCAGGTGTCGAGCAGCCCGAGCAGGTAGGCGCCGTAGCCGGACTTGACCAGCTTCTCGGCACGGACGCGCAGCTCGTCGTCGGACAGGAAGCCCCGGCGCCAGGCGACCTCCTCGGGCGACCCGATCTTGAGGCCCTGCCGCCGCTCGATCGTGCGGACGTAGTCCGACGCCTCGAGCAGGGAGTCGAAGGTGCCCGTGTCGAGCCAGGCCGTGCCGCGGGGGAGCACCTCGACCTGCAGGGTGCCGCGGCTCAGGTACTCGCGGTTGACGTCGGTGATCTCGTACTCGCCGCGGGCGGACGGCCGGAGGCCCTTCGCGATCTCGACCACGTCGTTGTCGTAGAAGTACAGGCCGGGCACGGCGTAGCTGGACCGCGGCTCGCGGGGCTTCTCCTCCAACGACAGGGCGCGGCCGTCCTCGTCGAACTCGACGACGCCGTACGCGGTGGGGTCCGCGACCCGGTAGGCGAAGACGGCGCCGCCGGTGAGGTCGTGGAAGCGGGTGAGCTGCCGCCCGAGTCCGGGGCCGTAGAAGATGTTGTCGCCGAGCACGAGGGCTGCCTCGTCCGCGCCGATGAAGTCCGCGCCGAGCACGAACGCCTGGGCCAGGCCGTTCGGCTCCGCCTGCACCGCGTACTCGATCGACACGCCGAACTGGGAGCCGTCGCCCAGCAGACGGTGGAACTGGTCGGCGTCGTGCGGGGTGGTGATCACCAGGATGTCCCGGATGCCCGCGAGGATCAGCGTGGACAGCGGGTAGTAGATCATCGGCTTGTCGTAGACGGGCACGAGCTGCTTGCTCACGCCGAGCGTGATGGGGTGCAGGCGGGTTCCGCTGCCACCGGCCAGGATGATGCCGCGCATGGCAGTTCATTCTGGACCACGCAGCCCTTTCGGGCCGGGTGAACTCCGTGCAGCGCTCCTGAGGCGCGCCGGGGGAGATCAGGCGGTGATGCGCTCGGTCTCGCGCAGGCGTGCGAGCCGGGCCGGGTCCGCGGCGAGCTCGGCGGCGGTGGCGGCGGACGCGAGCACCACGGAGCCGTCGGCGGCCCAGGTCGCGAGCAGCTCGCGCAGCACGTCGCCGAGCGGTCGCGCGCCGTCGACGAGCACGCGCTCGGCCGTCGGCGCGGGCGTCGGGACCAGGTCGGCGTGGCGCACGGGCTCCGCGCCGGGCGCCTCGAGCGCGACCGCGTCCGCGTCGGTGCCGGGCACCCAGCCGATGACGTCGCCGTACGTCATGACGGCCGCCGCCGCGTCGACCGCGCCGGCCGGCAGGTCGCCGTCGAACGACCGGGCGAGGGCCGGGAGGGCCACGGCCACGAGGTCGGCCGCGCCCGCGCCGGCGAGGACGTCGCCCCACGCGCCGGGGCGGGACGTCACGACGACGTCGCCGCCCGCGGCGGGGGTCTCGGGCGCGAGCTGCACGGTGGCGCCGCTGCGCCACGCGGCGAGCGCCCACAGCACGCTCCGCCAGTGCGCGGGCAGGTCGAGCGTCACGACCGTCCCCGGGGCGGCGTCGAACTCCTCCACGAGCAGGTTGACCGTCTTGCTCACCCAGTTCTGCAGCACGGCGCCGGAGAGCTCGACGCGTTCGCCGCCGTCGCCGTACCAGGTGAGCCGGGGGCGGCCCGGATCGGATATCAACCGATCGAGAATCTGCGAGATCGTCGACGGGCGGGCGGCGGGGGACGGGTTCACGCAGGTCAGCCTACGAGGGTCCGCGGCCGCGCCCGGTCGGGGCGCATGTGAATGGGCAGTGGAGATCGCTATCACTAGCACATTTCGACTTGACGCTTTCGAAGGACACGCGTGTAATTCCAGGTATGCAGTTTCCCTAGAACGGCATGGAGGGGCACGCCATGTGGAACTTGCTCGATGGGGACCGGGGGGTCTTCCCGTCAGACGTCGGTCGTGAGCCCGAGCGCGTTGCGCCGGTGCTGCCGTTGTTCGGTGACGATGCGATCGATGACGAGACTCTCCTGGGGTGGCAGGAACGAGCCCTGTGCGCCCAGACCGACCCGGAGGCCTTCTTTCCCGAGAAGGGCGGGTCCACTCGCGAGGCCAAGAAGGTCTGCACGTCCTGTGAGGTCCGGGCAGAGTGCCTGGACTATGCGCTCGCGAACGACGAGCGGTTCGGCATCTGGGGCGGGCTCTCCGAGCGTGAGCGTCGCAAGCTGAAGCGCCGCGCCGTCTGAGCCGGCACTGACCGGAGGGGATGTCCGGCCCGACACGCACGGGTCGGATATCCCACGACGGGATCGGGGCCCGTCGCATCATGGCGGGCAGGATGACTGCTCCGCACCCGACCCCAGCCCGCCCCGGCGGTGAGGTCGCACCCCCGGGCGCGACCACCACCGTCGCGCCTGCGCCCTCCGGCGACCATCAGCTCGACGGCACCGGTGCCGTCCCCCTGACGGTCACCGTGACGGCCGTGGTCGTCACGCGCGGACGCACCCCCTTCCTCGACGCCACGCTGGACGCCCTCGCGCGTCAGGAGCGCGCCGCGGACGACGTCGTCGTCGTCGACGTGGGCGCCGCGGAGTCGACCGCCCGGCACCCTGACCTCCGGCTCGGCGGCGCACGCTTCGTGGCGGCGTCGGGGGTCCGCAGCCTCGGCGAAGCCGTGGACCGCGCGAACGAGGCGGTGGGCGTCCCCGAGACCGGCTGGCTGTGGATCCTGCACGACGACTCCGCCCCCGAGCCGGACGCGCTGAGCCGTCTGCTGCGCGCGGTCGAGCACTCCAGCGCGGTCGCCGTCGCCGGGTGCAAGCAGCGCCGCTGGCCGGTCGCCGCGGACGGCACCCCCGCCGCCGAGGCGAGCATGCTGGTCGAGGTGGGCAGCACCGTCTCCCCGCTCGGTCGGCGCATGACGGGCATCGACGACACCGAGATCGACCAGGGTCAGCACGACGCCCGCGAGGACGTGCTCGCCGTCGGGCTGGCCGGCGCGCTGGTGCGGGCGCACGTCTGGGCGGAGCTGGGCGGCACCGACCCGGAGCTCGGCCCGTTCGGCGACGGCCTGGACCTCTGCCGCCGGGCGCGGCTCGCGGGGCACCGCGTGGTCGTGGTGCCCGACGCGGTGGTGCGGCACGCGCAGGCGTCGCTGCTCGGGCTGCGCGGCCGGCCGAACGCCACCCCCGACGTCGAGGCCTCGCGCTACGGCCGGCGTCGCAGCCAGCTGTACCTGCGGCTCGTCGAGGCGCCCCTGCCCCTGCTGCCGTTCGTCTGGCTCGCGACCCTGCTGTGGGCGCCGTTCGCTGCCATGTACCGGCTGGCGCTCAAGCGTCCGGCGCACGCCCGCGACGAGCTCCTCGTCGCGGTGGTCACGGCGCTGCGGGTGGTGCCGCTGTACCGGGCGCGGCGGCGGGCCGCGCGCTCCCGGCGGTTGCCGCGGCGGGTGCTCGCCCCGCTGCGCGGCACGTGGCGCCAGGTGCTGGGCGAGCGCCGCGACGTCCGCCTCGCGCGGGCCGAGGCCCAGCGCGCCCGGTGGGCGCCGAGCGAGCTCGAGCGCGCCGACCTGCGGCGGCTCGCGCGCACCCGGCGCATCGTGCTCGCGGTCGTCATGGTGGCGGTGGTGGCCCTCGACGTCGCGCTCTTCGGGCCGTGGCAGGGGGTGCTGGTCGACGGCGGGCGCGTCGTGGGCGGCGGCCTGCTGCCCGCGCCCGGCACGGTCGGCGACGTCTGGGAGGCGGCCACGTCCGGGTGGGTGCGGGACGGGCTCGGCGTCCGGGCCGCGGCCGACCCCCTGCTGCTGCCGCTGACGGCGTTCGCCGCGCTGGCGGGCGGCGGCCTGCAGACGGCGATGAACGCGCTGGTCGTGGCCGCGCTGCCGCTCGCGGCGCTCGGCGGCTGGTTCGCCGCGGGCAGCCTCACCCGGTCGGTCGTGGTGCGCGCCGTCGCCGCGCTGGCGTGGGCGGCGGCACCCGGGTTCCTCGCGTCGCTCGGGTCGGGGCGGCTCGGCGCGCTCGTCGTGCACCTCACGCTGCCCTGGCTGCTCGTCGCGGTGCTGCGCACGGTCGGGGCGCACGCGCGCGACGTCGTGCACACCCCGGTGCGCCGGCGGGGGTCGCTCGGCGCCGCGGGCGCGGCCGGCCTGCTGCTCGCCGTCGCCGTGTGCGCGGCCCCCGTGCTGCTGCCGGTGGCCGTGGTGCTGATCGGGGTCGCCGCCCTCGTGGTGCGGCGGTCGTGGCGGTCGCTGCTGCTCGTGCTGCTGCCCGCCCTGGTGGTGCCGCTGCCGTTCTGGGGCGAGGTGCTGGGCACCTGGTCGGACGGCGGTTGGCGGCTGCTCGTGGCCGAGCCCGGCGCGCCGCTGGTCGCGCAGGGCGCGCCCACGGCCGTCGAGCTGCTGCTCGGCCTGCCCGGGGACACCGCGTGGTTCGGGTCGTGGCTCGGGGACGACGGCGTGCTCGGGCGGGTCGCCGTGGTCGGACCGGCGCTGCTGGGCGGCGCCGTCCTCGTGCTCGCGGCGGTGGCGCTGGTGCGTCGGCGCGCCGTGCGCGGGGTGCGCCTGGCCTGGCTCGCGGCGGCGGCAGGCCTCACGACGTCCGTGCTGGCCGTCGCGACGGCCGTGGCGAGCGGCACCACCGCGGACGGGACGGTCGCGAGCGTGACGGGGTGGCCCGGCGTCGGGCTCTCGGTGCTGCTGCTCGCCCTCGGCGCGGCGGCGATCTGCGCGCTGCCCTCGACCGGGCGGCGGCACACGCCCGTTCCGGTGTCGCCCGCGGACCGCGAGGAGCGCGGCGTGCTGCAGCGTCTGGCGACGGCGGGGGTCGTGGCCCTCGGCGTCGTGGCGGTCGCGCTGCCGGCCGCGCAGCTCGGGTCCTGGGTGCTGGGTTCCACCGGCGGGGGCGCGGTCGGCGAGCTCCGCGCGGCGGAGAACCCGGTGGTGCCCGCCGTGGGCACCCAGATGCAGGCGCCGCCGCGCTCCGCGCGCGTGCTGCAGATCGACCGGGTCCGGCCCGGCGGCGAGGGCGACGACGAGGCCGGGACGTCCGCCGAGGTGGTCGACTACGCGCTGCTGCACGCCGACGGGACCCGGCTGGAGGACTCGTCCACGGTGGTGCGGGCGCGGGCGGCCGGCCTCCTCGCGGGGCCGGAGCGCACGGACACGGCGCTGCTCGACCAGGTCGTGGCCGAGGTGGCCACCGGCCGGTCCACCGACGTGACCGACCGGCTCGCGGCGCTCGGGATCGGGGCCGTGCAGGTCCCGGCGGGCGGCGACGCCGAGCTCGCCACCACGCTCGACCTCGTGCCCGGGCTCGCCCGCGTCACCGAGGAGGGCGCCCTGGTCTGGCGCGTCACGACCGACGGGCCCGCGCCCGGCTGGGCCACCGTGCTGCGGGGCACCGGCGAGGCCGGCGACGGGACGCCGAGCCCGTTCTACGCGCCGGGCGACTCCGTGCGGACCCTGCCGTCGGACGGCACCGGCGCGAGCGGCCGGTTCACGGAGGGTCGCGAGGGCCGCACGCTGCGCCTGGCCGAGACCGCGGACACCGGCTGGCACGCCACCCTCGACGGGCGGCGGCTGCCCGCCGTCGACGCGGGCGGCACGCAGGCGTTCGCCGTCGGGCCGGAGGCGGGCCACGTGCGCGTGGCGTTCGAGACGCCCCACCGCACCGCCTGGCTGGTGCTGGCGGGCGTCGTGCTGCTGGTGCACACGCTGCTCGCGCTGCCCGTCGGACGGCGGCGGGGACGATGACGAGGACGCCGACCGGAGGGACGGGCAAGGACGTGCGGGACACCCGGGTGCGGCGCGGCGTGCGCGCGACGGCGGCCGCGGTCACGGGGGTGGCGGCCGTCGCGGCGCTCGCCGCCGTGGCCGTGCTCGGCGACCAGTGGGCGCAGTCGTGGACGGGCGCGGAGCAGCGCGCCGTCGCGGCCGGGACGCGGACGGTCGGCGTGCAGCCGGCCGACGCGACGCTGGTCTGCCCCACCCCGGTCGCACTCCCGGAGGGCGCCGACGTCGGCGACGCGCAGTTCGACGCCACCCCCGTGCCGACCACGAGCGACCTGGGCGCCCTGGTGCTGGGCGGCGCGGAGGACGGCGCGCGCACGACCGGCCTCGACGGGAAGGACGAGGCGCCGTTCGACACGGGCGACGCCGCGGCGGCGCAGCAGGGCGCGGTGAGCGGCACGCGCGTGCTGCGGGCCACGCCGGTGGCCGACGAGGCGTTCCGCGCCGCGGGCGCGACGGGCTCCGTCACGACGGCGGGCGACCTGCGCGGTCTCGGGGCGGGCGCCTGCACCGCCCCGTCCACGTCGCAGTGGCTGGTGGGCGGCAGCACCCAGGTGGGCGAGACCGCGACGCTCACGGTGCAGAACCCGTCCGAGCGCCCCGCGACGGTGGCCCTCGACGCGTATGGGCCGAACGGCCTGGTGGCGCTCGGCGGCAGCGGCACCTTCACCGTCGCGCCGCACGAGCAGGTCACGACCCGGCTCGAGTCGGTGGCCCCCGAGCAGGAGCGGCTCGCGGTGAACGTGCGCGCGTCCGGGGCGCGGGTCAACGCGACGCTGCAGACGCAGGCCATCGACGGGCTGCTGCCGGCCGGGGTGGACGTGCTGACCGCGGGCGCGACGCCGCGCGAGTCCCTCGCGGTGGGCGCGGTGCTGAGCCGCGGCGAGGCCGTGGACGACCCGCACGCGCCGCGGCTGCGGCTGCTTGCGCCCGGCGACGCCGGCGGGACGGCGCGGGTCACCGTGTACGGGCCGTCGGGGCCGGTCGTGCTGCGCGGCGCCGACGAGGTGGAGCTGGAGGCGGGCGTCGTGACGGACGTCCCGCTGGGCGGGCTGCCGGCGGGCGCGTACACGGTGGTCGTCGACGCGGACGTGCCGGTCGTCGGCGCGGCGCGGTCGGACCAGCCGGGCGAGCAGCCCGAGGACTCCGTGGTCGGCGGCACGCCGTACGACGTGGCGTGGTCGGCCGGCCAGCCGGTGACCGCGTCGGGCAGCGCCGGGCCGGCGGGCCAGGTCGGGGTGCCGGGCGGCGTCCGGACCGGGATCACGCTGGCCGCCGCGCCCGCGGACCGGGACCCCGACACGGACCCCGAGGGCACCGTGGCCGTGACGGTGCGGGCCTACGACGCGTCGGGCGCCGAGATCGGCAGCCACGAGGCCGAGCTCGCCGCCGGGACGACGCAGGCGCTCTCGCTGGGCTCGGTCGCCGACGAGGGCACCGTGCCCGCGGGGGTGAGCGTCGAGCGGGCGGAGCCCGAGGGCGCCGACGGCCTCGCCGTCACGTGGGCCGCGGTGCTGCGCGCCGACGACGGGACGGCGGCGACGGGCACGCTCGTGGCGGCGGTCGCGCCGACGGCGGCCGTCACGACCCCGGGTGCCGTCGACGTGCGCGCGGTGGACGCGGCGGGCTGACGCGACCGGACCCCGCGGCGGGTCAGGCGTCGTAGCCGGGGTCGATCTCCTCCGGGGCGCGCCCGAGCAGGTGCGCCACCTGCTCGACGACGACCTCGCGCACGAGGTCGGCCCGGTCCGTGTCGTCGAGGGCGCGGAACTCGACGGGACGGCGGTACACGACGACGCGGGCCGCGCGCCCGGACTCCGCCGGGAAGCAGCGCCCGAGCGGCACGCCCTCGGTCTCCCACGGCGCGGGCTCGGACGGCGGCACGTCCTCGACGGCGAACTCGGTGCCGGTCAGCTGCGGGCCCCACCGGCGCTGCAGGGCCTCGACGACGTCGAGCACGAGGTCGTCGAACTGCTCGGCCCGGGTGCGGTGAGCGGGCATCCCCGGCGGCAGGAGCGGGCCGCGCACGCCCCGCCCGCGACGGTCGCGGCGGCGGGCCGGAGCGTCGCTCCCAGCCTTGGAGGCAGTACCGGGCTCGGGGTCGGGTGCGGGGCTGGCGAGGTGGTGCACCCGTCGAGCCTATGCCGAGGTCACGACGCGATCACGACCGTCGCCGCCCGGCGAGCCCTGCGCACGGGGGCCGGGGTGCGGCGTAGTGTGCCCGGCGTGAGATCGGTGAGGCAGTGCTCGCGCACGGCGTGCTCGCGCGCCGCCGTGGCGACGCTCACGTACGTGTACGCGGACTCCACGGCCGTGCTGGGTCCGCTCGCGCAGCACGCCGAGCCCCACAGCTACGACCTGTGCGCGGAGCACGCCGAACGGCTGACCGCGCCCCGCGGGTGGGAGGTCGTGCGGCTCACCCCGGCCTTCGAGGAGCCGGCGCCGTCGCCCGACGACCTGTCCGCGCTGGCCGAGGCCGTGCGTGAGGCCGGGCGGGTGCGGCAGGAGCCGGCGGGCGAGCCGTCGTCCGTCACCGAGACCGCGCGCCGCGGCCACCTGCGCGTGCTGCGCGAGGCCGACTGACCGACCCCGCCGCGGGAGGGCTCAGGGCACCCAGGCGCACACGGCGTGGCCGGAGCCGGACAGCCGCAGCGCCCCGGCGTCGTGCGGCACGAAGACGGACCCTCCCCGGCGCAGCGTCGCCGGCGCCGCGCAGCCCTCGGCCGCGAGCTTCAGGTCGCCGGAGAGGCACAGCACGATGCGCGGCCCCTCCGCGGGCAGGTCAACGTCCTCGTCCGGGTCCACGTCGGCCACCGTGAGCGCGAACTCGCGCACCGGCACGCGGTACGTGCTCACCTGCCCGCGCCCGCCGGCGGACCGGGTGCGCGGGGGCTGCGGGGGCCGTGGCACGAAGGACGCGCACTCCACGAGCGCCGCCTCGTCCACCCGCTTGGTCGTGAGGCCGGCGCGCAGCACGTTGTCCGACGACGCCATGATCTCCACGCCGAGGCCGGAGAGGTAGGCGTGCACCTCGCCGGCCGGGAGGTAGAGCCCCTGGCCGGGGTCGAGGGTGACGCGGTTGAGCAGCAACGACGCGAGCGCGCCGGGGTCGCCCGGGTGCTGCCGCGCCAGCTGCAGCACGGTGGCGTCGGCGCGGGAGGACGGCGACCCGGCGGCGAGGCGCGCGGCGACCGCGGCGACCGTCGTCGCGACGTCCGCCGGGGTGCCGGGGTCGCGCCGGGCGGCGACGAGGTGCGAGAAGGCGGCCTTCGCGCCGCGCGGCGACCGGTCCGCCGCCAGGAGGTCGCGGACGGCGCCCACCAGCACGCCGTCGAGCCCGTCGAGGAGGTCCAGGACGGCGCGCGGCGCGCGGAACCCCGCCAGGCCCTCGAACTCGGTGAGCGCGACCACCATCTCCGGCTTGTGCTGGTCGTCGTGGAACGACCGACCCGGATCGCCCGGGGGCAGGCCCAGCCGGTTCTCCCGGTTGAACCCGGCGCGGGCGGCGTGCGGCTTCGGGTGCACCTGGAGCGACAGGGCCCGGTCCGCGGCGAGCACCTTGAGCAGATAGGGCAGCCGGGGGCCGTACTCGTCGGCGACGCGGCGGCCCAGCATCGCGTCCGGAGCCGAGCGGACGAGCTCCCGCAGCGAGCCGTCGCCGCTCACGCGCGACGGGGCGCTGGGGTGGGCGCCGAGCCACAGCTCGGCCGCCGGCTCGCCGTCGGGGGCGGTGCCGAGCAGGTCGTGGAGCCGCGTGGGCGAGCCCCAGTCGTAGTGCTGGACGGCGTTCTCCAGCGGGTAGAGCTCGGGCACGAGGACCACCCTTCCACACGCGGGGCCGCGCGGACCCTCGCGCGGGGCAGAACCACCCGCCCGGCACGGTGCGGGTCGGGCGCGGGCACGTACGCTGTGGGACGTGACGATCGACCTGGCCACCATCATCAAGGCGTACGACGTGCGCGGCACCGTGCCGGACCAGCTCTCGCCGGACGTGGCCCGCGCGATCGGCGCCGCGTTCGCCCGCGTGGTCGCCGCCCCGGAGGGCGCGGGCCGGGTCGTCGTGGGGCACGACATGCGCGACTCGGGCCCCGCGCTCGTCGACGCGTTCACCGCAGGCGTCACCGCCGCCGGGATCGACGTCGTGCGGATCGGCCTGTGCTCGACGGACGGGCTCTACCACGCGTCGGGCGCGCTGGACGCCCCGGGCGCGATGTTCACGGCCTCGCACAACCCCGCCGTCTACAACGGCATCAAGCTCTGCCGCGCGGGCGCCCGGCCCGTGGGGCAGGACACCGGCCTGGCCGACGTCCGCGAGCTCGCGCAGCGGCTCCTCGACGACCCGTCGTCGGTCGAGGTGGAGACCGCGGCCCGGGTTTCGACAGGCTCAACCACCGACGTCGACACCCTCGCCGACTACGCCGCGTTCCTGCGCGGCCTGGTCGACCTGTCGGGCATCCGGCCGCTCAAGGTCGTCGTGGACGCCGGCAACGGCATGGCCGGCCACACCGTGCCGGCCGTGCTCGGCACCGGCGCGGGGCTGCCCGCCCTCCCGCTCGACATCGTGCCGCTGTACTTCGAGCTCGACGGGACCTTCCCGAACCACGAGGCCAACCCGCTGGAGCCCGCCAACCTGCGCGACCTGCAGGCGGCCGTCGTGGAGCACGACGCGGACCTCGGCCTCGCGTTCGACGGCGACGCGGACCGCTGCTTCGTCGTCGACCAGCACGGGGACCCGGTCTCCCCGTCGGCGATCACGGCCCTCGTGGGGCTGCGCGAGGTGGCCAAGGAGCTCGAGGCCGGCCGCACGCCCACGGTGATCCACAACCTCATCACCTCCCGCGCCGTGCCCGACCTGCTGCAGGCGGCCGGCGCGACGACGGTCCGCACGCGCGTGGGCCACTCGTTCATCAAGGCGCAGATGGCGCAGCACGACGCGGTGTTCGGCGGCGAGCACAGCGCGCACTACTACTTCCGCGACTTCTTCTTCGCCGACACGGGCATGCTGGCGGCGCTGCACGTGCTGGCCGCGCTGGGCGGGCAGCCGCACGCGCTGTCGGTGCTCGGGGAGATGTACTCCCCGTACGTGGCGTCCGGGGAGATCAACTCGACGGTGGCCGACGCCGCCGCCGCGACCGCGCGGGTGCGCGAGGCGTACGACGCCGCCTACCCGCAGGCCGACGTGGACCAGCTCGACGGGCTCACCGTGGCCCACTGGGACGGCCACCCGCAGTGGTGGTTCAACCTGCGCGCGTCGAACACCGAGCCGCTGCTGCGGCTCAACGTCGAGGCCGCGGACGAGGACATCATGGTCAAGGTGCGCGACGACGTCCTGTCGCTCGTGCGGCAGACGGAGGAAGCATGAGCGACGGTGTGAGCGACCTGCGACCCGGTACGCCGGGGATCGACCCGTGGGTGCGGGGCATCCTGCGCTGCCCCGTCACCGGGGCGGAGCTGGTCGACGGCGTCGGCCCCGACGGCGAGCCCGAGCTGCGCTCGACCGACCCGGGACGGCCCCTCGCGTACCCCGTGCGCGACGGCGTCCCGGTGCTGCTGGAGAGCGACGCCCGACCGCTCTGAACGGCAAGGACGCGCGGCAGCCCGGACCGGGCGCCGTCGATCCCACCGACCCCGTCCCGGTGGCTGGGAGAACACGCGCGGAGCACTCCGTGGCCCGCAGATGAACAGTCGATGAGCAGCCGGTGATCTCGCCGGATTCCGGCCTTTCGGCGGTCATCCGCTGCCTACGCTCACGCCGTGCCGACTCTCGACGCCGCCCCCCGCGCCGCACGTCCGGGGCGCCGCCTGCGCCTGTTCCACTTCGACATCAAGACGTACGGGAACTACGGCGACACGCTGCTGTTCGAGGCCGTCCGCCAGACGTTCGAGGGGTTCGCCGGGGGCGACGCCTTCGAGGTCGCGGGCAGCCGGTCCCTGCGCGACCCGGTGGGGCCGCGGCTGGTGGACCACATCAACGAGCACTTCGACGCTGTGGTCGTGGGCGGCGGCGGGCTCTTCCTGCGCGACACCAACGCAAACGCGCGCTCCGGCTGGCAGTGGAACATCTCCCTGGAGCAGCTGCGCCGCCTCGAGGTGCCGATCGTCGTCTTCGCCGTCGGCAACAACCGCTTCATCGACCAGGAGGACTTCGCGGACCCGTTCCGCGAGCACCTCAACCTCACGCTCGACAAGTCCGTCTTCTTCGGGCTGCGCAACCACGGCTCGGTCCGCACGATCCGCGAGTACGTGGACCGGGACCCCGAGCGGGTCACCTACCAGCCGTGCCCCACGACGATCTCGTCGTACCTGTTCCCGGACCTGTACCGCGAGCACCCGGCCGGCGCCGGTGAGGGCCGGGTGCTCGCCGTCGAGTCGATCATCGGCAAGCGGCAGATCGCGGCGGGCTTCGACCGGGACCGGATCTACGCCGACCAGGCGGACGTGCTCGCCCGGCTGAAGGGCGAGGGGTGGCGGCTGGTGAGCGTGCCGCACGCCCGCGCCGACATGCTCTTCCACGAGGTGCTCCGCGAGCGGGGCCTCGTCGACTCGGAGCACGTGCTGTGGGGCAGCCGCGACGTGCTGTTCTCCGGGGTCGAGACGTTCGCCGACCTGCCCGTCATCCTCGGCACCCGGGGCCACGCCCAGATGGTGCCGTTCGGGATGGGCGCCGTCCCGCTGTCGCTGTACGTGCACCACAAGACGCGCTACTTCGCGAGCGACCTCGGGCACGCCGAGTGGGCGATCGACCCCCGCGCGGAGACGTTCACCGACGACCTGTACCGCACCGTGCACGACGTCACGGAGCGCCGGGTCGAGCTGCGCGCCGAGCTCGCCGACGTGCGCCGCGGGATGTACGACACGACGCTGACCAACCTCGCGACCATCTACGAGCGCCTCACGGGCGAGGCCGTCGCGCCGTCGTTCACGGCGCTCACGCCCAAGGAGCGCCGCCTCGCGGCCCGGACCTATGACGCCGCCGTCGAGAAGGCGCGGGCCGAGGAACGGCTGAAGAGCAAGGACCAGGAGCTCGGGGCCAAGGACGCCCAGATCCGCACCCTGGGGGCGGAGATCGACCAGGTGCGCGCCACGCTGCGGACCGTGCGGGACTCCGTCGCCCGCGGGTCCCTGGTGTCGCGCGCCGCGAACCGAGCACGCCGCCTCGTGCGGCCGCGCTGAGCAGGGGAGACGACCACCGATGACACATGTGACACAGGTGAACCAGGCGGACCGGGTGACGACGGGCGCGGCGGTGGCACGGCTGACGCCGGCGCCTGCGCCGTGGCCGCGGCCCGCGCCGGCGGCCTCGCCGTTGCGGCGGCTCCCGGGCCGGGGGCTGCGCCGGCTCGCGCGCTCCGCGGACCGGATGACGGGCACGCCGGACCAGGAGCGCGCGCGCCGCCGCGTGCTGGAGGAGCGCACGCGGACCCAGGCCGGCGCGCTCGAGGAGCAGGGCGCGGCGCTCGCCGCCGCCACCGCGGCGGCGGCCGCCGCCACCGTGGAGCTCGAGCGGTACCGGCTGGCCTACCGCCGCCTGGTCGCGGCCGTCCGCGGGGTCGACGAGGCCGAGATGCCGCTGCACGCCGGCACCCCGAACCGGCGCTGGAACCGGCTCGCCGCCGAGACGCGCGGGGAGGCGAACCTGGCCGTGCGCCTGCGCGAGGGGCGCGACGTCCCGGAGGCCGTGGTCGACGCCGTCCGGCCGCTGCTGCGCGACCGCCACGTCGACGCGCGGGCGCTGTGCCACGCGCTGTACGCGCGGCCGGAGACGCGGGTGGCGGGCGCACTCGGCGGCGCGCTGGTCGCGACGCGGCAGGACCTCTTCGACCTGGCGTGGGACCTGTTCGCCGAGGTGCCCGCCGAGCTGGTCGCCCGGCTCGCCCCCGCGGAGTACGTCCGCGTCGGGGTGCGCGTGGGCGACCCGGAGGCCGTCGCGCGGGCGGAGCGCTGGCTCGACGGCGCCGAGACCGGGGACGCCGTCGCGACCGACGCCGCGACCCTCGCGGAGCTGGCCGAGGTGCTGTTCGCGGCCGACGCCCACGCCGCGGCCGTCCGCGCCGCCGACGCCGCGCTCGCGACCGGCACGCTCGACGAGGTCGGGGTACGGCGCGCCGAGCTGCTGCGCGCCTGGGCCCTCCGAGGCGCGGAGCCCGCGGCGCCCGCCGCGGTGCCGGCCGGCCGCGTGTCGTTCGGCGTCATCGACTACAAGCAGCCCGACGAGGCCACGACGTCCTCCAACATCGGCGACTACGTCCAGACGATCGCCAGCCTCGGGCACCTCGTGCGGCACGCGGGGCTGACGTTCCACGGCGACCCCGACCTCGCGCAGGTCGTCACGGAGCTGGGGGAGCGGGTGCGCCCGGGGCTGCGCGTGGACGGCCCGGGCGCGGACGTCGAACTGACGGTCGTGAACCGCGACTCCTCCAGCCTCGACGCCGTCCCGGAGAACACCTGGGCGATCGCTTTCGGCTGGTACATGCAGAGCGCGTTCGGGCTGCGCTACGACTTCCCGTTCCACGAGAACCTGAAGCCGCTGTTCGTCTCGTTCCACGTCAACCGCCCGTCGATGCTCACCCCCGAGGCCGTCGCGTACCTCCGGGCCCACGGCCCGGTCGGCTGCCGCGACTGGAACACGGTGTTCCTGCTGCTCAACAAGGGCGTGCCCGCGTTCTTCTCCGGCTGCCTCACCACGACGATCGACACCGTCTTCCCGGAGCGCACCACCACCGCGCCGCCCGGCGCGCCCACCGTGTACGTGGACACCGCCGCGCCGTCGCCCGACGACCTGACGATCACCCAGGCCCGCGAGGACGTGCGGTGGACGCCGATCGTGCCCAACGTGCGCGAGGCGCTCGGCCTGCTGGAGGACTACCGCACGTCGTACGGCGGCATCGTCACGTCGCGCCTGCACTGCTACCTGCCGTCGTGGTCGATCGGCGCCCCCGTGACGTTCACGCCGCGCAACCGCGCGGACGTGCGGTTCGCGGGCCTGCTCGACGCCGACGAGGACGGCCTGCGGGCGATGCGCTCACGCATCCGCGACCTGCTCGCGCCGAGCGTGGGGCTCCTGCTGTCCGGCGCGCCCGCCGACGAGGTGTACGCCGCGTGGCGCGAGGCCTGCGCGCCGGAGGTGGCCCGCGCCCGGGCCGCGTTCGAGCGCCCCGCCGCCGAGCTGCCGCTGTCCTTCGACGTCGACGCGGCGTGCGCCACCGCCCGCCGGTCGCGCGTCGTCGTGCCGGCCACGGCGTCCCGGCTGGGGGAGACCGTGCACGCCGCGGTCGCGCTCGACGCCAACCTCAAGGCCGAGATGGAGGTCGTGGTGCAGGGGATGGTCGCGGGCACCGAGCGGCCGCTGCACGTGGTCGCGCTCACCCGCGACCACACGTCCGCCGACCACGACCGGCTCGCCGCGCTCTTCCCCGAGGTGACGTTCGAGTGGATCGCCTGCGACGCGATCGACTACGGCCCCGTGCTCGGGATGCTGTCGCACATCACGGTCTCGACCATGGACCGGCTGCTGCTGCCCGAGCTGCTGCCCGACGTCGACCGGCTGGTCTACCACGACATCGACGCCCTGACGCTGGTCGACCTCGCGGACCTGTACGACATGGAGCTGGACGGGGCGCCGCTCGCCGCGCGCGCGTCCGTCGGGCACGGCGTGCGGTCGGGGCTGGGCAACCTGCTGCGGTCCGGCCGGCGGCTCAGCGCCTCGCCCGGCGCGGCGAACGAGCTGTTCCGCACCATGTACCGGCGGCACCCGGGGGACTTCGCGGCGTTCAACGCCGGCATCCTCCTGCTGGACCTGGCGCGGATGCGCGCCGACGCGTTCACCCGGCGGTTCGTGCCGTTCGTCGAGCACTACGGGCTGAACGACCAGGAGGTGCTGAACTGCTACGCGGGCTCGACGTACCGCCCGCTGGACCCGGCGTGGAACATGTGGCCCGCGCAGGAGTCGGTCCGCGACCCCAAGATCCTCCACTGGGCCGGGCACCAGAAGCCCTGGGACACGGGGCGGTACGTGCTCGAGCGCGAGCGCTGGGACGCCGCCGGTGCGGCCGTCGCGGAGCGCCGGCGGGGGACGCGTGTCGGCTGACCGGGCCGGGCGGGCCGACGACGTGGCGCGGGGCAACGCGCACGCCCTCGCGGTGCTGCGCGCGGCGCCCGGCGACGAGGCCGACCGGGCGCTGCGCCGCACCCGGCCCGCGCCGGTCCGGCTGCGGTTGCGCCTCGGCCGGCTCGACTGGACGCAGGTCCCCGGGCTGCGGCCCGCGGTGCACGACCTGGCCCGGGCCCACCTCGACGCGTCCCGGGCGGACGCCGCCCGGCCGCTCGTCGGGCTGCTGGGCGCGCGCGACCCGGGCCGCGCCGCGCACGAGCTGGCCGGCCGGCTGCACCTCCTGGACGGCGACGACGTCGCCGCGGAGGCCCGGCTGACGGCCGCGGCCGAGGGCCCCGACGGCCGCCGCCGCGCCACCGCCCGGCAGCAGGTCGGGGACACCCGGCGCCGCCTCGACCTGCGGGCCGCCGTCGCGGCCCGCCCGGTCGCGACGCCCCGCGCCGCCGCGGCGCGCGACGACGTCCTCGCGGCGCCGTGGTGGACGCCCGGTGCCGTGCCGGAGTCGGACGCCGTGCCGGGTGCGGCGCCGAGCGCCGTGCCCGGTGTCGCGCCCGGTGCCGTCGAGTCCGAGGCCGCCCGCTACCTGGCGGCCGCGGTCGCCGACGGCGACGCCGCCGGCCTGGACCCGGTGCTCGACCTGCTGTTCGCCGGGCAGGCCCTCGCCGTGTCGACCCTCGACGCCCCCGGGGTGACGTACGTCCTGGACCGGGCTGCGGTGCTCGCCGCCGACGCGGACCACGACGGCGCGCTGCGCGCCCTCACCGCGCTCCCGGCGCGTCCCGAGGCGCTCACCGGCCCCGCCCTGCTGCAGCTCGCGACGAGCCTCACCGCGACCAGCCGGTACGACGAGGCCCGCACCCTGCTGCGGCTCGCCGCGACCGCCGACGACGAGCGGGTGGTCGCCGAGGCGCACGTCCTCGCCGCACGCGCGGCGTGGGTGACGCACGACGACGCGGGCACCGTCCGCGAGGCGCGCGCCGCCCTGCGCGCGGGCGCGTCCCGCCGGGTGGCGCGGGGCCTGCAGCGGCGCGGAGAGCAGCCGGTCACGCCGCCCGCGGCCGAGGCGCCCGCCGGGGGGATCGGCCACGTGGCGTTCTACGTCGAGGAGGGGGAGAACTTCGGCGACGTCGCGCTCCCGCTCGCCGTCCGCGAGGCCGTCGAGGCCGCCGCGGGGCCGCAGGAGTGGGTGCCGTTCCATGCGCACCAGCTCTTCGACGCCGAGCGGGTGCGGGTCGCGAACACGCAGCGGGCGCTCGTCGTCGGCGGCGGCGGGCTCTTCCTGCCGGACACGTCCCCGAACGGGCACAGCGGCTGGCAGTGGAACGTGCCCGCCGCGTCGCTGGAGGCGCTCGACGTGCCGCTGTTCGTCTTCGCGGTGGGCTACAACCTGTTCGACGGACAGGAGTTCCACGGCACCCGCTTCCGGGAGTCCCTGGTGGCCCTGGCCGGGCGGGCGGAGCTCGTGGGCCTGCGCAACCACGGCTCGATGGACCGGGTGCGCGACCTGCTCCCCGCCGGCCTGCAGCACAAGGTCCGCTTCGTGCCCTGCCCCACGACGGTCTACGAGCGCCTCCACGCCGACCTCCCGCCGGCCGAGACCGGCACCGGCCGGATCCTGGTCAACGCCGCGTTCGACCGGTCCGCCCGCCGCTTCAAGGACGGGTACCCGGCGTTCCTCGCCCAGGTCCACGACTTCGCCGGGCGCGCGGCGGCCGCGGGCGCCGAGGTGCGCCTGGTCGCGCACACGCGCGGCGACGTCCGCCTCGCCCAGGACCTGCGCGAGGCGCACGGCCTCGACCTGCCCGTCGACGAGCTGCACCTGGCGACCCCCGCCGAGGCGTTCGCGCTGTACCGGCGGGCGTCGCTCGTCGCCGGCATGCGCGGGCACGCGACGATGGTCCCGTTCGGCCTCGGCACGCCCGTGGTGAGCCTCGTCTCCCACCCCAAGATGCGGTACTTCCTCGACGACGTCGGCCGTCCCGAGTGGGGGATCGACGTCGCCGACCCGCGGCTCGCCGACCGGCTCGCCGAGCGGGCGCTCGACGTCCTCGCGCGCGAGGAGGACTACCGCGACGACGTGCGGGCCCTGCAGCTCGAGCTGCTCCCGCACGTCCAGGACGCCGCCGGGAGGGTCGCCGCGGCCCTCGGGCCGGAGGCGCCGGCCCGGCCCGGGCGGGTGCCCGCACCCGAGCCCGCGGGGCTCGCGCACCACCAGCACTGACAGCCACCACCCCCAGAAGGAGCCCTCGATGCCCACCATGCGGAGCGTCCCGCTCGGCCGAGAGCCGGGCGAGCCGGAGATCGAGTCGTTCGCCGACCTCGTCGACCGGCCCCTGCTGATCGTCGGCAACGGCCCGTCGTCGGCGATGCCGCCGTACCACCGCATCCCGGCGGACGTGGTGGTCTTCCGGATGAACTGGTTCTTCCTGGAGAGCAACTACCACTTCGGCGACCGCGTCGACGGCTGGTTCAGCGCCGTCCCGCACGAGCGCCTCGAGAAGCTGCTCCAGGACGAGATCCGGTCCGGCCGCTACGACGTGCGCCGGATCCTGTCGCCCATGCGCCACGCCGCGCACCGCGACGGGGACCGGTACGGCCTCGAGCCCCTCACCGACGTCGCCGAGCTGGACTCCTGGAGCGTGCCGGCCCGCAACCCTCGGCTCGCGCGGCACTTCATGAGCCGGCCCGGCCTGCCCACGACGGGGATGCAGGCGCTGGCGTTCGGCCTGGGCGTCGGCTTCCGCGAGGTCTACCTGGCGGGCATCGACCTGTACGAGTCCAAGGACGTGCGCTACGGGTACACGATGCCGCAGGTGGCCGACCTCGGGCTGCAGACGAAGGACGCGACGCCCGGGTACGAGGCCGCGCACGGCCTCGACTCCGACCTCGCGTTCCTGCGGTCCTGCCTCGCCGCGTACCCCGAGGCCACCGTCCGCTCGGTGAGCCAGTCGGAGATGCTGCACTTGTACGTGCCGCCGGCCGAGGAGCTGCCGGCGGGCCGCCCGGCCCTCGCGCCGGGGGAGGGGTCGACGGTCGGCGCCACCAAGGACACGGTCGAGATCGAGCTGCCGGCCACCGAGGGCGTCCAGGCGCTCACGGTGCCGAAGGTGGACGGCCCCCTGTGGGCGGAGGTGGACGGGCGCCGGTGCGCGTACGTCACCGTCGTCTCGGGCTCCTACCACCACGGCGCGCGGGCGCTCGCGAACTCGCTGCGGCGGGTGAGCGACGTGCCCCTGGTCGCGCTGTGCACCCCCGACGCCGACAAGGCGGCCCTCGCCGCGAGCGGCATCCTCACCCTCGACGTCCCGCCCATCGCCAACCCGGCGCTGGGCAAGGGCCGCAAGCAGAAGGTGCAGGAGCGGTTCGCCGCCACCTACACCAAGCTGCACGTCTTCCGGCTCGACTTCCTCGACCGCGCCGTCTACGTGGACAGCGACGCCGTCGTGAAGCAGAACATCGACGACCTGTTCGCCGGCGACGACTTCGCGGCCGTGCCGGACGCGGGCCTGGACGCCCCGAACCCGGACGTCTTCAACTCCGGGGTGTTCGCCTTCACCCCGTCGTACCCGACGTTCGAGTCGATGATGTCCCGCCTCGCCCACACGCCGTCGTACGACGGCGGCGACCAGGGCTTCCTCAACGTCTTCTTCGACTCCTGGCGCGCGCTGCCGCCGGAGAACAACACGACCAAGCGGATCTTCTCCCACCACCCCGCGCTCTTCCACGACGAGGACGTGCGGGTGCTGCACTACGTGGGGAAGAAGCCCTGGGAGCCGGCCGGTGGCGACGACCGCTACGACACGCTCGACCTCGAGTGGCTCGACTACCTCACGGACACCGAGAAGAACGAGCTGATCCGCGACCTGCGCCGCCAGACGGACCTGTCGACCACGACCGCGGAGCCGCCCGCCGAGGTGCTGCGGGCCGTGAAGGCGCACCTGGCCGCAGGCCGGGCCGAGCCCGCCGCCCGCCTGCTCGCGGACACGGCGCGCAAGCGCCCGCTCACCACCGCCGAGCAGCGCCAGCTCGCGATCGCGTCCATGCGGCTCGGGCGCCGCCGCGACGCCCTGCGCACCCTGGAGCGGGCGAAGGGACCGATCGCCACCGCCGCCGTCGGGAGCGGCATCTTCGTGCAGTACTACCGGAACCGGAGGAAGTGACGATGGTCCGCTGGCTCACCGCCTCGCGCACGGCCAAGAAGGTCCGCGCCGCCGCCGAGGAGCGTCTGCCGCCCCACCTCGGCCCCGCCCTGCTGACCCGCGACTGGGAGACGCTGGCCGCGCACGCGGGCACCACGTCGAAGGACGCCCGCCTCGCCGGCGCGCTCACCGGGCTGCGGGCCGGGGAGGACGCCGAGGTGATCGCCGCGCTGCCCGAGAACCCGGGGGAGGCGCTGCGCTACCTGGGCGACGTCGCCCGGTGGCGGCTCGGGACGCTCGCCGACGCGCGCGGGGACGGCTTCGCCGAGGCGTTCGACCGCCTGCACGCCCCCGACCTGGTGACGGTCGCGACGATCCAGAAGTCGGGCACGCACTGGATGCGGTTCTTCCTCACCAACTACGCGCGCGCCCTCGCCGACCCGGACGTGCGGAACCCGATCTCCTACCCGCAGCTGCTGCAGGAGTTCTACGGCAACAACCGGTGGCAGGTCTTCCGCGAGGCGGAGCCCTACCGCGAGCCGAGCAGCCTGCTCGCCGCGCACGGCGTCTCCGACGTGACGATGCAGCACTTCCGGCACGACGTCGACCCGTTCGTCTTCTCCCCGGGCCGCAAGATCATGCTGTACCGCAACCCGCTCGACTACGTGGTGTCGCTCTTCCACTACACGATCAAGCAGCGGCCGCAGCACCGGGACGAGGCCGCCCACCCGCGCGACGTCATCGAGCGGATGCTCGACACCTACGCCCGCGAGTACCTCACCCTCGACAGCTACCGCGACCACCCCGACGTGCACGTCGCCTCCTACGAGTCGCTCAAGGCGGACCCGGGCGCGCGCTTCCGGGACGTGGTGCGGTTCCTCGGGCTGCCGCTCGAGGACGACGCCGTCGAGGTCGCCCTCGCGCTGTCGGACATCTCCACCATCCGCGCCATGGAGGAGCAGACGGGGCGGTCGATGGTCGTGAAGCTGGACGGCTACTTCACGCGCGACGGCTCGATCGGGCAGTGGAAGCAGTTCTTCGACGACGCCGACGTCGAGCGCGCCCGGCGGACCCTCGCCGCGCACGACATCGACCTCGACGCCTTCACCGTCGACGGATGACCGTCGGTCTCCCGCCCCGGCGGCGTGGCGCGCGGCCGGACGAGGTCGTGATGTTCGTGCGGACCCTCGCGACGACCGTCGCGGGCGGCACCCGCGCGGTGCTCGCCCGCGCGAACGCCTACGCGGCGGCGGGGCACCCCACGACGCTGGTCGTGACGAGCGTCGTGCCGGACGGCGGGGCCTGGGCCCGGGAGACGGGCCTGCTCGACCCCCGGGTGCGGGTGCGGCACTTCTGGCGGGACGGGCCCGGCCCGGCCGAGCGCGCCGCCGCGGCCGGGCTCGCCCCGCTCGAGCCGCCGCGGGTGCCCGACGGCGACGGGGTGGTGCGCCGGCGGCGGCGCACCGACGCGGGGGAGCGGTGGCGCACGACGGTCGACGGCGTGCTGCGCACCCAGGAGCTGCGCAGCCCCGGCACCGGGGCGCTGGTCTCCTTCGTGACGTACGCCGACGACGGCCGTCGCGAGTCCGTGTGGACCTGGGTCGACGGCCGGCTCGCCACCGTCGACCGGTTCGACCCGGCGGGCGGGCGCGTGCGGGAGTTCGTCGTCGACGGGCGGCTGGTCTGGCTGACCGCCGAGCTCACCGGGTCCGAGGGCACCGGCGCGGTGACGTACGCCGTCCGCGACGGCGCCGCGCCCGGCACCTTGCCCCAGGACTACGCCGGGGCGCTGGCGGCCTGGCTGGACGAGGAGCTCGCCGGCCGGGAGCGGGTCGTGGTGGTCGCCGACGGCGAGAACGTCTGGCAGCGCACCCTGCGGCTCCTGCGCCACCCCGGGGTGCGCGGCGTCTCCGTGCTGCACAACTCGCACCTGGCCCCGCCGTACGGCCCCGACGCCCCGACCAAGGAGCACTGGCGGGGGTACTTCGACGACCTGCGGAACGTGGACGCCATGGTCTGCCTCACGGGGCGCCAGCAGCGGGACCTGACCCGGCGCTACCCGGGGCTGCCGCTGCGCGTCGTGCACCACGCCGCCGGGCGTCCCGACGCGGGCCGCGTGCCGCGCGACCCGCGCGCCGTGGTGTTCGTCGGCCGCCTCGCGCCGCAGAAGCAGCTCGACCACCTGCTGCGCGCCTTCGCCCTGGCGCGCCGGGAGGTCCCCGACGCCCGGCTCGACCTCTACGGGGAGGGCCCGCTCGAGGGCGAGCTGCGGGCGCTCGCGGCCGACCTCGGCCTGGACGCCGCGGTCACGTTCCACGGGCTCACCGACGCGCCGCTGCGGGCGTTCGCGGGCGCGCGGGTCGCGGCCATGACGTCGCTGCACGAGGGGCTGCCGCTCACGCTCACCGAGGGGATGTCGGTGGGCACGCCCTTCGTCGCCTACGACTGCTGCTACGGCCCCGGCGAGGTGCTCCGCGACGGGGAGAACGGCTTCCTCGTGGCCCCGGGCGACGTCGACGCGTTCGCCGCCCGGCTCGTCGACGTGCTGCGGGACGATGCGCTCGCCCGCCGCCTCGGCCGCGCCGCCCGCCGGGTGCGGCGCGAGCTCGGCCCGCGGCGCTACCGCCGGGCGTGGCTCGACGTGCTCGACGACGTGCTGGCGGTGCCTACGCCACCGCGGTGATCTTCGTGATCCACGCCGCGGGCATCGAGCCCGCGGTCGTGCGCGCGCCGATCTTCGAGCGCAGCACGTCCGCCTTCCCGGTGACCGTGACCTTGGTGCCGTTCGGCGCGGTGGCCGTCAGCGTGCGGACCTGACCGCTGGACCACTTGGCCGTCACCGCGATCGACTGGACGTTCGTGAGGCCGAAGAGCGCGCGGGCCTGCGCCTGCGTGATCTTCCGGGTCCACGAGGCGTACGAGTTGCCGGGGGCCGCCTTGCTGTACGGGTCCGACACGGACCGCTCGTAGGCGATCCGCGACGACCAGACGTCCTCGGAGTTCGCCGTCCGGCCTCCGCTGGAGGAGAAGTAGTGCGCCACGACGGGCGTGCCGCCCGAGGTCAGCACCCGGGCCCGGGTGCGGCTGGACGTGGTGGCGTCGACGCCCTTCTTCCAGACCTTGCCGTACCTGGCGTCCGTGCCCTCGCTCTCCTTCTTCCAGCCCGAGTAGTACTGGTCGCGCACGTCGTCGACGACGTTGCACCGGCAGGCGGCGAGGACCGGCTTGGTCATCACGTACGAGCGCGCGGTGATCGCCTGGGCGGCCAGCGCGGACAGGCCGCCTCCCAGGCCCCACGACGACGGCATCTCCGCGATGCCGTACAGGTACTCCGTGTTGAGGAGCACGTCGTTGGTGATGTTGGGGACGCCGCCCTTGGCGGACGTGGTGAGCCGGCCGTGCTTGTACGAGCCGTGCGCCCCGGCGACCGTCGCGACCGCGGTCTTCCCGGTGGGCTTGTAGTAGCGGGTGCCCGACCACTGGATGCGCAGCAGCTGGTCGTAGTACTTCGTGCCGTTCACGGTGATCCGGGAGCGACCGCCGGCCGTCACCGTGACGGCGAAGGTCTCGGTGCCGGACCCGGAGGCCAGGGTCTTCCCGTCCTCGTTGTTCAGCCGCCAGTCGCCGCCGCGCACCGTGACGGTGGTCGTCTTGTTCGAGTCGCCGTAGCCGGACCGCCCCACGGGGTCCTTCCCGTAGACCTGGACCAGGATGTTGTTGCCGGTCGTGGTCTTCCAGGCGACCTTCGCCCCGGAGTAGTAGTGCTGGAGGATGTCCCAGCTCGGAGCGCCCTGGCGGGCCATCTGGTAGGCGCCGTACTGGGGCATGCCCACGCCGTGGCCGTAGCCGGAGCCGGTCAGCGTGAACGACGTCGGCACCGCCGCCTGGGCGGAGGAGGCGGCCACGACGGTGCCGCTCACCGCCAGCACGCCGGAGACCACCGCGGCCACGAGCGTCCGTGCCCGGGTGCGTCGTCGGTGGTGCCGGCGCGGCCGGGCCGCGCCGGGCAGGTGCGTCGAAAGCTCGTGCGACATGTCGTACCCCCTCCCCGCACTGTGCCCCACGCGCTGCGGGCAGGCATCCGGAAGGGGCGCGGGATCGCACGTTCGAGGTGCCGCGGGGCCGATCCGTCCCTATCGTCGTGCGGGTCAGGTGCCCGGCGCGACCACGGTGGACGAGCGGAGACGAGCATGACGGCGAGAACCCTGGGACGACGCACGGTCCGGATCACCGTCACGACGACGACCGTCGTGGCGCTGGCGCTCACGGGGGTCGTCCTCCCCACCGTCACCCTTCCGGTCCCGGAGGCGCACGCCGTCTCGCCGGACGTGGAGCACGTGCCCGTGCGCGGCATCGACGCCGACGCCCGGCACGCGAAGGGGGCGCTCGACGAGGCCGTCGGGCACGAGCACGTCGCCCCCGAGAAGTCCGAGGTCGCCCAGGAGGTCGCCCCGGACGACGGCGCCGCGACGACGCTCGCGCAGGAGGAGCCCGACGAGGGCGACCTGGCCGCGCTGAGCGAGCGCACCACCACGCAGGACTTCCTCGTCGCCGGCGTGACGTGGGACGAGGCCGCGAGCAGCGAGGTCACCGAGGTCGCCGTCCGCGTGCGCGAGGGCGGCGCCTGGACCGACTGGCAGTCGCTGGGCCTGGACGGGGTGACGGTCGACGGCGGCCGCGCCGGGACCGAGCCGATCGTCTCGACCGGTGCGGACGGCGTGCAGGCGCGGGTGCGCACCGCCGACGGCACCCCGCCGAGCGGGATCCAGGTGGACGTCGTCGACCCCGGGACGTCGCGGGCCGACGCCTACGTCGGCGACGACTCGGCGCCGGCGTCCTCGGCGAACGCGGGGACGGGCTTCGAGATCCGGCCGCACGTCGTGACGCGGTCCGGCTGGGGCGCCGACGAGTCGCTGGCCGGCACGTGGCCGGAGACGTCCAAGGAGCTCAAGGCGATCTACGTGCACCACACCGCGGGCACCAACGGCTACCGGGAGAGCCAGTCCGCGGCGCTGGTGCGCGGCATCTACGCGTACCACACCAAGTCGCGCGGCTGGCCGGACATCGGCTACCAGTTCCTGGTCGACAAGTACGGCAACATCTTCCAGGGCCGCAAGGACGCGCGCGTCGACAACCCGATCGGCGCCCAGGCCGGCGGGTACAACACCGGCACCATCGGCGTGTCCGCCATGGGCAACTTCGACACCGCGAGGCCCACCAGCGCGCTCCTCACGGCGATGGCGAAGGTGATCGCCTGGAAGTCGTACCAGTACCGCATCGACCCGAAGGGCACGACGACCCTCATGACGGGCGGCAGCACCGGGACGGGCACCCGTGCGAAACCCGGCACCAAGGTCAGGGTGCCCACCGTGCTGATGCACCGGACGACCAACGAGACCGCCTGTCCGGGCCGCTATCTCGCCGCGAAGATGAGCACGCTGCGCAGCGGTGCGGCGTCGCGCAAGGCCGCCGCGATCAAGAAGTACGGGTCGATGCGATGGGCCGTCTCCGCCCCGACGCGGTACTCCCCGACCGCCGCCCAGTCCCCGGTGCAGTGGTCCACCCGGGCCACGTACAAGTGGAAGAAGGTGTCGGGCGCCCGGTACTACCAGGTGCTCTACCGCGACGCGCACTGGAACTCTGACCTGCCCAGCTCGAACTACTGGCGGGTGCTCAAGTCCGCGACGACGGCCACGTCGGTCACCGTGAACCTCGACCGCGGCACGGCCCGGCAGATCGCGGTGCGCGCCGTCAGCAAGAACTACCACCGCGGGCCCATGACGACGCTGGTGTGGACCAGCACCACGATCATGCCGAAGTCGTGGTCGTTCTCCAGCGGGTGGAAGAAGGTGCAGCACAAGGCCTACTACGGCGACTACGCCTACCAGACGTCCACCGGCGGCAAGACCATCACCCTCAAGAGCGCGAACGAGGTGCATCGGGTGGTGGTGCGTGGGGCGACCGCGCCTGGAGACGGCAAGGTGCAGGTGCTCGTGGGAGGCAAGGTCCGAGGGACGTTCGACTTCAACAAGCCCTCCGACGGCGACCGGATCTTCTCGCTCGTCCTCTCCGGTCACCAGGACGGAAACGTGACCCTGCGGAAGGTCGCGGACGGCAAGAAGGTGCGGATCTCCCAGATCTCCCTCGCGCGCTGGTAGTCGACCGCGAGGACGCACCGTCGAGCCTGCCGGGACCAGGTCCCGGCAGGCTCGACGGCGTTCCGAGCCCGAGGCAAGCGCTCGCAGCGAACATGCAAGGCGTGCCGGTAGCCTGCGGGTCACGAGCTCGGTGTCGAGGGGACCCACGCAGGGTCCCGGAGGAGAACTGATGTCTACCAGCGAGGCTCCGGCCGATTCGTTGCAGCTGCCGGAGCGGGCGCTGCTGCTGCACATCGGCCTGATGAAGACGGGCACCACGAGCCTGCAGAACGCCGCCGCGGTGCTGCGGTCGGAGCTGCTGGCCGGCGGGGTCCGGTACCCCGGTACGAGCACCAACCACCGCAGCGCCGTCAACGACTTCATGGGCCACTCGTGGGGCTGGGGGACGACGCCGGTCGCCGGGGCGTGGCGCAAGCTGCGTCGCGAGATCGACCGGGACACGGAGAACCGGGTCTGGATCGGCCACGAGTTCGCGGCCAACGCCGACGACGAGACCGCCAAGGCATGGCGCGAGGAGCTCGGCGAGCGCGCCCACGTCGTCGTGACGCTGCGCAACTACGCCGAGATCCTGCCGTCCCTGTGGCAGCAGATGACCAAGGAGGGCGAGCGGGCCGACGCCGAGTCGTGGCTCCGGGGCGTGCTCTCCGACGACCCGGAGAGCGACCTGCGGTCGTTCCGTGACCGCATCGACCAGGGCCGGGTGGTGACGCGCTGGGCGGAGGCGTTCGGCCCGGAGAACGTCACCGTGGTCGTGGTCGACAAGTCGACGCCGGAGCTGTTGTTCGACGCCTTCGAGTCGATGCTCGGCCTCGAGCCGGGCCTGCTCCGCACCGCGAAGCTGGACGGCAAGGCTTCGAACCGGGGGATGTCCCTGGAGGAGGCGGAGCTCCTGCGCGCGCTGAACCTCAAGCTCCGCACGCAGCTCACCTGGCTCGAGTACTGCAAGTGGCTGCGCGACGCGGCGTCCACCGCCGTGCTCCGGTGGCGCCGCCCCGGTGACCACGACACCAAGCTCGTGCTCCCCACGTGGGCGGCCGAGAAGGCGCAGGAGCGCGCCGCGGCGCACGTCGAGCAGATCGCTGCGTCGGGGGTGCGGGTGGTCGGCGACCTGGGGCTGCTGCGCACCGAGGTCCGGTCGGACGACGACCCGCCGCTGCGCAGCGACGTCGTGCCCCTGGACGCCGCCGTCGAGGCGATCCTCGGGGTGATCCGCCAGGGCCGCCGCGACGAGGAGCGCCTCGCCGCCGCCCGGGCGGAGGTCACGGACCTGAAGGCCGCGGCCGCGGCCGCGGACGCCGCGGCGGCCGCCGCGGCGCGGCGGAAGGCCGGCCCGACGGTGTCCGAGGCGAGCGGTCGCGAGCTCGCCCGGGCGCTCGGCTCGCGCGTCAAGCGTCGCCTGCGGCGGCGCTAGGCTCGCCCGCGTGCACCTCGCCCAACAGCTGGTCCTGCTCTCCGCCGACGGGTCGTCCGACCGCCGCGCCCTGTGCGTGGAGGACGGGCCGGGCGTCGTCGAGCCCGGCGGGGTGCGCGTGCCCGCGGGCACGAGCCAGGGGTTCGCCACCTACTTCTCCGCGTTCCCGGCGTCCTACTGGGTCCGCTGGGCCGGCGTGCGGACGGTGCGGCTGGAGGTCGACGTCGTCGGCGCGGGCGCCGTGCGACTGGTGCGCTCGGACGCGGGCGGTGCGGCCTCGCCGGTCGGGACCGCGTCGGTCGGGACCGTGTCGGTCGAGCCTTCGCCGGTCGAGCCTTCGCCGGTCGAGCCTGTCGAGACCACCGTCGCCCTCGACGTGGACGTGTCCGGCACGGCGGCCGGCGGCTGGCTGTGGTTCGAGGTGGACGCCGCCGACGGCGACGTGGTCGTGTCCGACGCGCGCTGGCTGGTGGACGTCGGCCCCCGCCGGACGGGCGACGTGTGCCTGTCGATCACCACGATGGACAAGCCGGAGTTCTGCGTCGCGACGCTGGAGCGGATCGTGGGCTCGACGGCGCTGGCGGAGGCCGTGGGCACCGTGCTGGTCGTGGACCAGGGCGCGCGCCGCGTCGTCGACCATCCCGGCTACGCCGACGTGGCCGCGGCCCTCGGCGACCGGCTGACGGTGATCGAGCAGCGCAACCTCGGCGGGTCGGGCGGTTTCTCCCGCGGGATGCTCGAGGCGCTGGACCGGCCGGACGCCGACGCCGTCCTCATCCTCGACGACGACGTCGAGGTGGAGCCCGAGGCGCTGCTCCGGGCGATCCGGTTCCACCGCACGGCCCGGACGCCCGTCGTCGTCGGCGGGCACATGCTCGACCTGCACCGCCCCACGGTGCTGAACTCGTTCAGCGAGGTGGTGCACGAGCGGTCGTTCATGTGGGGCCCGCCGCGGCCCGACCAGCAGTGGCACGACCTCGCCGCCGGGCCGCTGCGGGACACCCCGTGGCTGCACGCCCGCGGGGAGAGCGACTTCAACGGCTGGTGGATGTGCCTCCTGCCCACCGACGTGCTGCGCTCCGTCGGGCTGTCCCTGCCCCTGTTCCTCAAGTGGGACGACGCGGAGTTCGGCCTGCGCGCCCGCGACGCCGGCCGCGCCACGGTGTCGTTCCCCGGCGCGGCGCTGTGGCACGTGGCCTGGACCGAGAAGGACGACACCGTCGAGTGGCAGGCCTACCTGCACGTGCGCAACCGCGTGGCCGCCGCGCTGCTGCACGCGCGCCGGCCGCGGGCCGGCCTGCTGCTGCCCCTGCTGCTCGCGAACGACCTCAAGCTGCTGCTCGGCCTGCGGTACTACGCCGTCGACCTGCACGTGCGGGCGCTGCGCGACGTGCTCGCCGGCCCGGGCGACCTGCACGCCGACCTCGAGCGGGTCGTCCCCTCCGCGCGGGCGGTCGGCGCCGCGTACCCGGAGACGGTCGTGCGTCGCGCCGGCGACCCGGCGTTCGACGCCGCCGCGCCGCGGGTGCGCGACGGGGAGCCGGGCCCGAAGCCGACGTCGCCGGTGGTGCTCGCCCGGCTCGCCGCGCGCGGCCTGCTGCGGAACCTGCGCCGCGGCGTCCGGGGCCCCGCCCCGCGGTCCGCCCTCACCCGCGAGCAGGCGACCTGGTGGGAGGTGCCGGCGCACGACTCGGTGCTGGTGCTCGCCGGCGACCGTGCCTCGGGCGTCTGGCTGCGCCGCGACCCGCGCCGCTTCTGGCGGCTGGCCGGCGCCTCCGTCGCGGCGCACGTGCACCTCGCGCTGCGGTGGCGTCAGGTGTCGGCGCGCTGGCGCGCCGCCGCGCCCGGCCTCGTCGACCCCGAGGCCTGGCGGGCGACCTTCGCACCCCGCGCGCCCCACTAGGATGGTCCGGATGTCCACCCCCTCCGTCGTCGCGGTCGTCGTGTCGTACAACAGGGCCGCGCTGCTCGGCGCGGCCCTCGACGCGCTGGCCGCCCAGAGCCGGCCCGTCGACCGCGTGGTCGTGGTCGACAACGCGTCGACCGACGACGCCCTCGACGTGGCGCGGGCCCATGCGAGCGCCCCCGAGGTGGTGGCGCTCCGGCGCAACACCGGCGGCGCCGGCGGCTTCGCGGTCGGCATCGCGACCGCCGTCGCCGACCTCGACGCCGACCTCGTGTGGGTCATGGACGACGACACCGTCCCGACCACGACCGCCCTCGAGGCCCTGCTCGGCGCGCGCGACGCCTACCCCGGCGACGTGACCGCCATGGCCAGCCGCGTCGTGTGGACCGACGGCAGCGACCACCCGATGAACACGCCGCGCACCCGGCCCGGGGCCACGCCCGCGGAGCTGCAGCGGGCGCGCGCCGCCGGCGCGGTGCCGGTGCGGTCGATGTCCTTCGTGTCGATGCTGATCGACGCGCGCTCCGTGCGGGCAAACGGGCTGCCGGTGAGCGACTACTTCATCTGGAACGACGACTTCGAGTACTCCACCCGGCTGCTGCGCCGCGGCACCGGCCTGTACGTGCCGGGCAGCGTCGTCGAGCACCGCACGGCCCGCCTGGTCGGGACCGACGACGACCCCGGCCCGCGCTTCTACTACGAGGTGCGGAACAAGGTCTGGATGTTCACGCGGTCGTCGGCCCTGCGCGCCTCCGAGCGGGTGCTGTACGGCGGGTCGACGCTGCGCCGCTGGGCCCGCACCGTGGCGCGCTCGTCGGACCGCGGCACCCTGCTGAAGGCGGGCGGCCGCGGCCTGTGGCACGGCGTCGTGCGGCGGCCCCGCGCCGACACCGAGGTGCTGTCCGGCGTCGGGCCCGCCGCGCTGAGCGTCGCGCGGGTGGAGGTGGGCGGCGTCGACGGGCCGGTCGCGGTCGAGCTCCCGGCCGTCCCGCGCGCGGCCACGTCGCCCACGGGCCCGCCGCCGGTCCCGCGCGGCGCCCTCGACGACCACCGGTTCTCCGTGCTCCTGCCCGTGTACGCCGGCGACGACGCGGCGCACCTGGAGCGCGGCCTCCTGTCCGTGACGCGCGACCAGACGCTGCGGCCCGACGAGGTCGTCGTCGTGCGCGACGGGCCCGTGGGCGACGAGGTCGCCGCGGTCCTCGGCCGGCTGCACGAGCTGACCGACGTCCCGGTCACGCTGGTGCCGCTGGATCGGAACGTCGGCCTGGCCCGCGCCCTCGAGGCCGGGCTGGAGGCGTGCAAGCACGAGATCGTGGCGCGCGCCGACGCCGACGACATCTCCCGGCCCGAGCGGTTCGCCGTCCAGGTGCCCATGGTCGCGCAGGGGCGCGACATCGTCGGGTCCGCGATCCAGGAGTTCGACGACGACGAGGACGCGCCCGGGATGGTGCGCGTGCCGCCCACCGGCGACGACATCGCGACCACGGCCCGGTTCCGCGACCCGTTCAACCATCCGTCGGTCGTCTACCGGCGCTCCGCCGTCGCCGCCGCGGGCGGCTACGAGCACCTGGACCTCATGGAGGACTACCTCCTGTTCGCCCGCATGATCGCGGGCGGCGCGGACGCGGAGAACGTCGTCGACCCGCTCGTGCTCTACCGCGTCGGCGCCGGCGCGTACGCGCGCCGCGGCGGGCGGCGCCTGCTGGCGTCCGAGCTCGCGCTGCAGCGCACCCTGCACTCCGAGGGCTTCCTCACCGGCCCGCAGATGGTGCGCAACGTCGTGGTGCGCGCGGGCTACCGCGTGGTCCCCGAGTCGGTGCGCAAGGCCGGGTACCGCACGTACACGCGCCTGCGCGGCGGGTACGAGCCCGACTGACCGACCCCACGGTGGTCGAGCCCGTCGAGACCACCACCACCTGGAGGAACCTGACATGACCGACCTCGTCGTCGTCGGCACCGGGCTCTTCGGCCTGACCGTCGCCGAGCGGATGGCCGAGCAGGGCCGCAAGGTGCTCATGATCGACCGCCGCGACCACATCGGCGGCAACGCGTACAGCGAGCAGGACCCGGCCACCGGCATCGAGGTCCACCGCTACGGCGCGCACCTGTTCCACACCTCGAACGAGCGCGTGTGGGAGTACGTCAACCGGTTCACCGCCTTCACGGACTACGTGCACCGCGTGTACACCACCCGCCGCGGCGAGGTGTTCCCGATGCCGATCAACCTCGGCACGATCAACCAGTTCTTCCGGTCCGCGCACGGGCCGGACGCGGCGCGTGCGCTGGTGCGCGAGCAGGCCGCCGAGCTCGAGGGCCGCCGGCCGCAGAACCTGGACGAGCAGGGCGTGTCGCTCATCGGGCGACCCCTGTACGAGGCGTTCATCCAGGGGTACACGGCCAAGCAGTGGCAGACCGACCCGCGCGAGCTGCCGGCGTCGATCATCTCCCGCCTGCCCGTGCGGTACACGTACGACAACCGGTACTTCAACGACACCTACGAGGGCCTGCCGGTCGACGGGTACACCGCCTGGCTGGAGCGGATGGCCGACCACCCGAACATCGAGGTGCGGCTGTCCACCGACTTCTTCGACGACGCGCAGGCGGTGAGCAAGAAGGCCGTCGTCGGGCAGGTGCCCGTCGTGTACACCGGCCCGGTCGACCGGTACTTCGACGACGCCGAGGGGGCGCTGTCGTGGCGCACGCTCGACTTCGAGCGCGAGGTGCTCCCGGTGGGCGACTTCCAGGGCACGCCGGTGATGAACTACGCCGACACCGAGGTGCCGTACACCCGCATCCTCGAGTTCCGGCACTTCCACCCCGAGCGCGAGTACACGGGCGACAAGACCGTCATCGTGCGCGAGTACTCGCGCTTCGCCGAGCGCGGCGACGAGCCGTACTACCCGGTGAACACCGCCGCCGACCGCGAGAAGCTCAAGAGCTACCGCGAGCTGATGGCCGGCGAGCCCGACGTGCACTTCGGCGGCCGCCTCGGCACGTACCAGTACCTCGACATGCACATGGCCATCGGCTCCGCCCTGTCGATGGTGGACAACAAGCTCGTCTAGTGCCGAACATGCAGTTCCGCTCGCTCTGAGCGCTCAGAGCGAGCGAAACTGCATGTTCGGCGCCGCCCGGGCGAGGAATCCTCGCACCTGGCGGCCGACGAGGCGCTCACGGACGTGTCGCACGTCGAAGCGCAGCACGTCGACCCCGGCAGCGGCCGCGAAGGCGTTGTCGCGATCGCGGTCACGTCGGTCGAACCGCTCCTCGCCGTCGTGCCACGCGTGACCGTCCATCTCGACGACGAGCACGCGGCCGTCCGCCAGATCCCAGGCCATGTCGCCGCGACCGAGCAGCCGGCCGGTCCCGTCCCTGACGGGACGCTGGAGCGCGTCGGGCGGCACGCCCTCCTCGATGCACTGCCAGCGCCCGACCGACTCGAGCCAGGACTCGGCGTCGGGATCGGCCCACTCCCAGAGCTCGTGCCGGAGCGCGATCCCACGCCGACCGCGGGCGAGGTCGTGGGCCCGGGCGGCCCCCGCAGGGCGCACGACCTCCAGACGCAGGCTCGAGTCCAGCACCGCGAGCCCGTTCTCGAGGGAGAGCTCCGGGACCGCCTGAGCGAGCGCCCACTCGGGGGAGGCGATCCGACGGGTGCCCGTGCGCGGGTCTCCGAAGGCCACCGTCGTCATGCCGCTCTCGAACTGCCGCAGCCGGATGCCTGCGCGATCCGGGCGGTTCGACCCGCGCGGCAGGGCGACCTCCGGTGAGATCCGGGACGGGAGACCCTCGACTCCGTGGAGCGCCAGGGCGCAGGCACCGACAGCGATCGCCTCGGGCCCGTACGCCAGGAGCCCGGCCCAGGCGGACCGCCGACGGAGATGATCGAAGAGGAGGTCGCTGCCCGAACGCTCACGGAGCACCGCCGCCGTCGCCCGGCTGGACCGACGCTGCGCGGCGTCGAGGTCGGTGACGACGAGCGGCGGCAGAGCGTGCCGGGGCACGTGGTCGACCGACCTGGCTTCGGGCGGGACGGGGACGGTGTCCACGACTCCCCGGGCCACGACCCGCCACCGTCCGGCACGCAGCCACCGCGCACGGCGCGACCGGTCCACTCCGTGCCGTGCGCACTGCGGGGTGCTCAGCAGGCCCTCCTGGGCCGGGGCGAGCGAGAGCAGGGGGGCAGGGAGCTCGGCCGGGATGCGCACGCCGCCATCTCAGCAAGACCCGAGGTCGACCGGGCCGCCCCTGTGGACAAGCCGCCGACCATGCACCTGCGCTCGTTCTCAGCGCTCAGAACGCGCGCAGGTGCATGGTCGAGGCGGGGGGCCGGGTCAGGGAACCCAGGCGCAGACGACGTGGGCGGCGCCGTCGACGGTGAGCGGCCCGGCGGAGTCGGGCACGAAGCACGACTCGCCGCGCCGCAGCTCGAGCTGCCCGGAGGCGGTGAGCAGGCGTGCGTCACCGTCGAGGGCGAGGACGACGCGGGGCCCGTCGACGGCGAGCGCCACGGGCTCGCCGGGAACGACGTCGGCGAAGGTCAGCGCGAACTCCTCGACCGGCGCGCGGTAGGTGACCACGACGCTCTCCCCGCCGGACACCAGCGTGGCGGGCCGGGCGGGCGGGCGGGGGGCGAACGACGCGCACTCCAGCAGCGCGGGGGCGTCGACGTGCTTGGTGGTGAGCCCGGCACGCAGCACGTTGTCCGACGCGGCCATGACCTCCACCCCGAAGCCGCTGAGGTAGGCGTGCACCTCGCCGGCGGGCACGTACATCGCCTCGCCGGGCTCCAGCGTGACGCGGTTGAGCAGCAGGGAGACGAGGGCCCCGGGGTCGCCGGGGTGCTCGTCGGCCAGCGTGAGCACCGTCGCGTCGGCGCGCGCGGTCGGGCCCGCTCCGCCCCCGGCGCGGTGCCGGCGCGCGACGGCGGCCACGGCGGCGGCCACGTCGCCCGCGCACGACGGCGAGCGGCGCGCGGCGACGAGCGCCTCCGTGGCGGCGCGGACGCCCGCGGTGGACGGCCGCTCGGCGAGCGCGGCGCGGACCGCGTCGACGAGGGCGCCGTCGAGCCCGTCCAGCAGCGCGAGCACGGAGCGCGGGCTGCGGAACCCGGCGAGCGCCTCGAACGGGCTGAGCGCGACGATCATCTCGGGCTTGTGCTGGTCGTCGTGGAACGACCGGTGCGGGTGCCCGGCGGGCAGTCCGGCGCGGGTCTCCCGGTGGTAGCCGGCGCGCGCGAGGTGCGGGCGCGGGTGCACCTGCAGGGACAGGGCCCGGTCGGCGGCGAGCACCTTGAGGAGGAACGGCAGGCGCGGCCCGAAGCGGTCCGCGACGCGGCGGCCGAGGGCGTCGTGCGGCTCGGCGCCGACCAGGTCGTCGAGGGTGCGGCCGGTCGTGCCCACCCGCGACGGCGCCCCTGGGTGCGCGCCGAGCCACAGCTCCGCCGCGGGCGTGCCGTCGGCCTCCCGCCCGAGCAGGTCGGGGATGCGGGTGGGTGACCCCCAGTCGTACGCGCGGACAGGGTTGTCGAGTCGCAGCACGGGCAGGCCGCCGGCGGCGGCGGCGGTCGCGCGCGCCCCCGGCGTCGCGCCGGCGCGGGGGTGCGTGCGGGTGGTCAGGGCGTCCATGGGACCTCCTCGGACAGGGGAACTCTCCCGGTGACTTCTCCCATGAAAGGGCACCAGGAATGCGGGACCGACCATTCTCGAAGGGCGTCGGAAAGTGTTCACCTGACGGCATCCTGATGTTCGGCGA
The DNA here is from genome assembly GCF_050315395.1 of Promicromonospora sp. Marseille-Q5078. Classification (NCBI taxonomy): domain Bacteria; kingdom Bacillati; phylum Actinomycetota; class Actinomycetes; order Micrococcales; family Promicromonosporaceae; genus Promicromonospora; species Promicromonospora sp. Marseille-Q5078. Next base: position 3,414,638 of record NZ_JBNPQG010000001.1, on the reverse strand, counting down.
CAGTTCCCCGGAAAAGGCCGATCGCGTCTTGTCGCGCTCTTAGTGTCGGCGCCATGAACGACATCCACCCGGGGTTCGACCCCGACCGTGGTGCGCTCGTCGTGATCCCCGCCCGCGGCGGCTCGGCCGGCATCCCGCTGAAGAACCTGCAACGCGTGGGCGGCACGACGCTCGTCGCCCGGGCCGTGCGCTCGGCGCTGGCGGCGCCCTCGGTGACCGCCGTCGTGGTCTCCACCGACCACGACGAGATCGCCCGCGAGGCGACGGCGCACGGGGCGCGCGTGATCCGCCGCCCGGCCGACATCGCCGGCGCCACCGCGAGCTCCGAGTCCGCCGTCCTGCATGCGCTCGACGCCGTGCGCGGCGACGCCACGGCTGACGGCGCGGCCGACCCGGCCGTGACCGTGCTGCTCCAGGCCACGTCGCCGTTCGTCGACCCGGCCGACCTCGACGCCGCCGTGCGCCAGGTCGCGGACGGGGAGCACGACGTCGTCGTGGCCGTGTCGCCGACGCACGACTTCCAGTGGCGGCTCGACGGCGACGTGCCCACGCCCGTGGGCCACGGCACCGACCACCGCCCGCGCCGGCAGGACCGCGCCCCGCACTTCCGCGAGACCGGCGCGTTCTACGCGATGCGCACCGCCGGCCTGCGGGAGGCGGGCAGCCGCTTCTTCGGGTCGGTGGGGCTGCAGCCCGTGGCCCCGGAGTGGTCGATGGAGATCGACGAGCCCCGCGACCTGTGGCTCGCGCGCACCCTGCTCGAGCAGCCCGATGAGACCGCCGCGCCGGTCGAGCCTGTCGAAACCTCGACGAGCTCGACCGACGGGGGGCCGATCGACGTCGACGCCCTCGTGACCGACTTCGACGGCGTGCACACCGACGACGCGGCGTACGTGGCGCAGGACGGCACGGAGAGCGTGCGCGTGCACCGGGGCGACGGGCTGGGCGTCGCCCGGCTGCGCCGCACCGGCATCCCGCTGCTGATCCTGTCCACCGAGACCAACCCGGTGGTGGCCGCCCGCGCCCGCAAGCTCGGCGTCGACGTGCTGCACGGCGTCGACGACAAGGCGGCCGCGCTGCGCGACTGGTGCGCCGTCAACCGTCTGGACCCGGGGCGGGTCGCGTACGTCGGCAACGACGTGAACGACCTGCCCGCCCTCGACCTCGTCGGCTGGCCCGTGGCCGTGGCCGACGCCCACCCCGAGGTCGCCGCCACCGCGCGCGTCGTCCTCGACCGACCGGGCGGCCACGGCGCCGTCCGCGAGGTCTGCGAGCGGATCCTCGCAGCCCGCCCGGACGCCGCCGTGCGTCACACCCCGCAGCACCACGAACGGAAGGACACCCCCGTGACCACCACCGCCAGCACGACCAACCCCATCCCCGAGGCGCCCGTCGTCCGCGTCGGCGACCACGAGGTCGGCACCGGTCAGCCGGTGTACGTGATCGGCGAGATCGGCATCAACCACAACGGCGACGTCGAGATCGCCAAGCAGCTGATCGACGTCGCGGTGGCCGCCGGCTGCCAGGCCGTGAAGTTCCAGAAGCGCACGCCGGAGATCAGCACCCCCAAGGACCAGCGGGACAAGATCCGCCAGACGCCCTGGGGCGAGATGACCTACCTCGAGTACAAGTACCGCGTCGAGTTCGAGCACGAGCAGTACACGGAGATCGACCAGTACGCGAAGGCGAACGGCATCCAGTGGTTCGCGTCCCCGTGGGACGTGCCGTCGGTGGCGTTCCTCGAGGAGTTCGGCGTCCCGACGCACAAGATCGCCTCGGCCTCCGTCACGGACCACGACCTGCTCCGCGCGCTGGCCGAGACGGGCAAGCCGCTCATCCTGTCGACGGGCATGTCGACCCTCGAGCAGATCGACGCCGCGGTGGAGATCCTCGGCACGGACGGGCTCGTGATCCTGCACGCGACGTCGACCTACCCGCTGCCCCCCGAGGAGGCGAACCTGCGCACGATCGCGACGCTCCAGGAGCGCTACGGCGTACCGGTCGGCTACTCCGGCCACGAGACGGGCCTGCAGATCTCCCTCGCCGCGGTCGCGCTCGGCGCGGTCGCCGTGGAGCGGCACATCACCCTCGACCGCGCGATGTGGGGCTCGGACCACGCCGCGTCGCTGGAGCCCAAGGGCCTGGCGAACCTGGTGCGCGACATCCGCATCCTGCAGGACGCGCTGGGCGACGGCGAGAAGCGCGTCATGCCCGGCGAGCTGTCGCCGATGTCGCGCCTGCGCCGCGTCGACGCCTGACGGGCGGTTCCGATGTCGGACGCGCATCCGGCGACCGTCGGTCGAGCCGCTCGGGACCAGGTCTCGACAGGCTCGACCGACGGCCGGGACATGGTGGTCGAGGTCGACGCGCCGCCCGGTGTCGCCGTCGTCGCGTGCGTGCGCGACGAGGAGGCGTACCTGGCCGAGGCGGTCGCGTCCGTCCTCGGCCAGGAGTACGCCGGGCCCCTGCGCCTGGTGCTCGCCGTCGGCCCGTCCCACGACGCGACGGCCGAGGTCGCGGCGCGGCTCGCGGCCTCCGACCCGCGGGTCGTCGTGGTGGACAACCCGACGGGCTCGCGATCGATCGGGTTGAACCTCGCGATCGGGCACGCGACCCAGGTGCCGGACGAGGGCGACGCGGTGCTGCTCCGCGTCGACGGGCACACGGTGCTGCCGCCGGACTACGTGACGCGGGCCGTCGCGACGCTCGAGCGCACGGGCGCCGCGGGGGTCGGCGGGCTGATGCACCCGGTCGGCACGTCCACCGTGCAGCGGGCGGTGGCGCGGGCGATGAGCCACCCGGCGGGCATCGGCGCGGCGTCGTTCCACGTGGGCGGCGACGCGGGCCCGTCCGAGACCGTGTACCTCGGGGCGTTCCGGCGCTCGGCCGTCGCGGCGGTCGGCGGGTACGACCCGTCGCTGGTGCGGGCCGAGGACTGGGAGCTGTGCCTGCGCCTGCGCCGCGCCGGCGGGCTGCTCTGGTTCGACCCCGCCCTGCAGGTCACCTACCGCCCGCGGCGCACGCTGCGGGCGGTGGCCAAGCAGTTCTGGCGCACCGGCATGTGGCGCCGCGAGGTGATCCGCCGCGACCGGTCGACGGCGAGCGTGCGCTACCTCGCCCCGCCCGTCCTGGTGCTCGGCCTGGCGGCCTCGGCCGTCGTCGTCGCCGGGGGAGCGCTCGCCGCGCTGCCCGGGGTCGTCGCGGTCGGGGCCGTGGTCCCGGCGGCCTACGCGGCCGGACTCCTGGCCGCCGGCGCGCACGCCGCCGGGCGGCGTCCCCGGCTGGGGCTGCGCGAGGCGCTGCTGCTGCCCCTCGTGGTCGCCATCATGCACGTGGCCTGGGGGGCCGGCTTCGTGCGCGGCCTCACCGAGCGGGCCGTCGCCGACCACCGCGCCTGACCGCGTCGTCGCCTGCTCTCGTTCCGGTACAGTCTCGCTCTCACGGAGACGACCTGGGGGAGCGGTGGCGGAAGTACGGACGGAGCGCGAACGGGTACGGAGCACGTTGGCGGTCGGCCTGCATCCTGAGGTGCTGCGGCTGACCGTCGACCGCGGTGGGGCCTCGCCGGTCGTGGCCGTCGGCACCGCTCGTCGGGGCAGCGCGGTCGACCACTGGACGCCCTGCCGCGCGACCGCTGACGGCGACGTCGCGGAGATCGACCTCTCGGGGGTCGTCGCCCGCTATCCGGCCGACGCCGTCGTCGACCTCTGGTACCGGCTCGAGCCGGGGCCGCGGGCCGGCGCCGCGCCCCGGCCCCGGCGGCTCGGGAGCTTCCCCTGTACCGTCCGGGAGGACCCGAGCGCACAGGTCGTCGTGGACGGTACCCCGGTGCGGCTCCGCGTCAACGTGCACGGCAACCTCGTGCTGCTGACCGGCGAGGCCGTGGGGCCCCGGGGGTTCGGGGTCGAGGGGACCTCGCTCGATCACGACGGCGGCACGCTCTCGTTCGCGGGCAGGGTCACCGCCTTCGACCGGCAGCTCGCGTCCGTCGAGCTGCGGGTCCAGGCGCGGCAGAGCGAGACGGCGACGTCCGTGGTGCTCGCGACCGAGCCGGACCCGGAGGCCTCCGAGCGCGCGTTCGGTGCCGCCGTGCACCGTGTGGCGGGCTCCGTGGACCTCCGCGAGCTCCTCGCGCGGGCAGAGCCGCACGACGTGCTCCTCGACCCGCGGCTCGTCCTGACGGACACGGCGGGGAACGTGCAGACGATGAAGCTGCACGAGCGGCACGCCACGAGCGGCACGCTCGCGCCGGCGCCCGTCCACGTCGGGGGGACGGTCGTCCACCTCGTCCCGCGCTTCACGTTCCTGGGCGGGAACCTCTACCTCAACGCGGATCGCTTCACCCCCGCCGCGCACGCCGCCATGGAGCGGGTCATGCGCCGGCCCTGGTGGACGGCGGTCGCCCGCAGGACCCTCGGCATCTGGCTGATCGGCGAGGTGCCGTACAAGGCGCAGGACAACGGCTACCACTTCTTCCGCTGGGTCCGAGAGCGGCACCCGCTCCGGCTCGCCTTCTACGTCATCGACCGCGACTCCCCGGACCGCGAGCGGGTCGCCGCCCTCGGCCGCGTGGTGGAGCGGGGCTCGGTGAAGCACATGGTGCTGTCGGCCTGCGCGGCGCGGGTGGTGGGGACGCACCACGCGGAGTACCTCCTGCCCACCGCGGACCCGCGGATGCTGCGTGCCGCGCCCGCAGTGCGGGTCATGCTGCAGCACGGCGTCCTCGGGACCAAGAACATGGTCTCCACGTACGGCCGGGACGGTCAGCGGATGCAGCCGCCCGACGTCTTCCACGTGAGCTCGCCCCGTGAGCGCGACATCGTCGTCGGCGACCTGGGCTTCGACCCCGAGCAGGTGCCGGTGACAGGGCTCCCACGCTTCGACCGGCTGCTCGCGCCCGTGACCGATCCCCCGCGGGGGATCCTGGTGATCCCCACCTGGCGCAGCCGGATCGGCACGAGGCAGCAGTTCGAGGCGAGCGACTTCCGCGCGCGGTGGCAGGCGTTCCTGCACCATCCGGCGGTCCGCGAGCTCGTCGAGGACGGCGAGCGGGTCTCGTTCATCCTGCACCCCAACATGCGCAAGTTCGCCGACGGTCTCGACACCGCGGGAGCGACCGTCTACGAGCAGGGGGAGCGGGCCGTCCAGGATCTGCTGCGCGACCATGCAGCGCTCGTCACCGACTACTCCTCGGTGGGGTTCGACTTCGCGCTGCTCGAGCGCCCGGTCTTCTACTTCCAGTTCGACCGCGCCGCCTACTTCGGATCCGCGCCGAGCCACCTGGACCTCGACGCCGAGCTCCCGGGGCCGGTGCACGCCGACGAGGACGCCCTGGCGGCCGCTGTCGCGGAGAGCCGCGCGGGAGGGTTCCGCATGGACGACGAGTACCGGGAGCGCGCCCGGCGGGTGTTCCCCGCGCACGACCGGAAGAGCTCGTCGCGCGTGTACCGGTCCGTGCGGGGTGCGCGGAGGTACCGGGCGCCGCAGGCGGGGTCAGGCGCGCACGAGACGGGACGACAGGCCGACGGGTAGGGCGGACCGGGCGGCGCTCCACCAGTGCCGGCGCCACGACCACGGGGTGACGGACAACGGCGGCAGGTCGCCGGTGCGGGAGCGGCGGGCGAGGTCGTGCACCGCCGCGGGGAGGCCGGACGGTGCGGTGTGCAGGTAGTGCTCGTCGAGCCACGCCGGGTCGGGCGCGGGCCCGCCGGCGCGGAGCGTCGCGGCGACCTCGTCCAGGCGGCGCAGGCACCCCGACGCGGCGAAGGGCTCGTTGAGGAGCGCCGGGCCGACGCCGAAGTCGGCGAGGAACACCGTGGGCAGGCCGCGCGCGAGGGACTCGAGTCCCGCCGTCGAGCTGACCGTGAGCAGGGCCGCCCCCGGGGTGAGCTGGTCGGCCATCGGGCCGGTGACGAACCCGACGGCGTCGGCGGGCCGCCCGAGGCGGGCGTGCTCCGCCGCCCAGAGGGCGTCGAGCGGGTGCTGCTCGTTGTGGGTCTGGCGCTCGCCGGCGCGGGCCCGCAGCTTCACGACGACGTCGAGGCCGTCGGCGGCGAGCCCGGCGAGGCCGTCGAGCAGCGCCACCCGGTCGACGCGGGAGGCCGGCACCTTCGCCTGCGCGGCGAGCACCACGCGTCGCACGCCCGCGGGGGCGTCGCCGGCGGGGCCGTCGAGGAACGGCAGACGGGTGAGCACGAGGTCCGGCCGGGCGCCCTGGCGCGCGAACGCCTCGACGTAGGGGGCCGTCTCGACGCGGGCGTGCACGAGGAACGCGTCGCACCAGCGCCGCCACCCCGCCCCCTGCGGCGTGGCGGGCAGCGCCATGCCGGGGAGCCCGGTCACGAGGGCGGGACGGCGCCCGGGGCGCGTCGCTCGCAGGACCTCGCGGGCCACCAGCTCCGCGACGGGGCCGGTGGCGGCGACGAGGACGACGTCGGGGCGCTTGGTCCGCACGAGCCTGCGCAGGCCCCGCGGGGACAGCACCGCCGGCCCGGGGATGCCCGAGCCTCGGACGGCGGCCGCCACCTGCTCGGGCGTCGGTGCGATCGGGGACCGGACGAGCGCGGCCGAGGCCTCCACGTGCCCGTCGTCGCGTCGCAGGCCAGCCAACGTCCACACCGCCCACTTGAGGTACGAGTCGGAGTCGGCGACGGCGAGCACTCGCGGGGCGGTCGTGGCGGAGCGTGCCCTCATGCGGGCGAGACCGCGGCCGACGGTCGCCCCAGCAGCGGCGTGACCGGGGCGCTCGGCGCGGCGGCGCTCTCGGCGGCCGCGCGGGTGGCGAGCTCGTGCGTGCGCCCCAGGTGCCGGCGCAGCTCGGGCGTCGCGCGGCCGGTCCACCAGGCGTCGGGCACGTCGTGCGGCGCGACGACCACCCCGCGGGGCACGAGCAGGCGCGACAGCGTGACGGCCGACGTCGACGGCAGCATCACCGCCCGCTGACCGGGCCGCAGCCCCCGCAGACGGATCTCGACGGGCGCGCCCGGCTCGTCCACGGTGACGCCGGGCAGCCGCTCCAGCAGCGCGGAGACCAGCGGGTCGTGACGGCGGTGCGGGATGTAGCGCACGGGGCCGTCGGCGGCGATCCCGCGCACCCAGGCGGCGTAGCGGTCGGCCTGCACCAGCCCGTCGGCCACGAGGGCGGAGCCGACGACGACGGTCGACTCGTCGGGCGCGTTGCGCTGCGGGCGGGAGCGCAGCCAGGCGAAGTCCTGCGGGCGCGCGCGCACGCCGAGCGCGCGCAGCCCGGCGAGCACGTCGTCGTCCAGCGGGATCGTCGTGCTGAGGGTGAGGCGGCCCGCGGCGACCAGCCGGCGCAGCCGGCGCGCGGCCAGCGCGCCGAGGCCGTAGCGCAGCGGGTCGGGGGGAGCGGTGAGCCGGACCAGCGGGGAGCCGGTCAGCACCCGGCGCGCGAGGTCGAGGGTGGCCAGGCCGTCGTCGACGACGACGAGGCGCTCCGGCGGGCGCGGCGCGCGCACCAGCGCGGCCTGGAAGGCGCCCGAGAACGGGTCGCCCACGACCACGGTGCCGTCGGGCAGGCGTCGGGGGGCCGGCGCGGCGTCCACGTCCAGCCCGGGGGGCAGGCCGAGGGCGCGGACGGCGTCGATGCCGGCGGTGAGCGCCGGGACGTCGGCACGGGCCAGCACGTGCGTGCTGGCGCCGGCGTGCCCGGCGGCGTGCGCCTCGACGGCGCACAGCAGCTGGAGCGGGGACTCGACGAGCGCTGTCACGCCGCCAGTCTCACCGCGGAGGACGACGCGCAGGGGACCTCGGCGTGGCCGGCGGATGAACGTTGGGTGCCGTCGACCGCGCCCCCGTCCGGCCCCTGGCCATCCGGCCCCCGGTGGGTTTCGATGGGCACATGCCCGAACGGAGTGCGCGGGAAAGGCTCGTGGCCGCCCTGCGGGGAGGTGCACGGGCGACGACCTCGGCGTCGGCTGGCGAGGGGGAGGGGGCCGCCGAGCTGCGCGCGGAGCTGCGCCGCACCCGGCGGGAGCTCGAGGCCCGCCGCACCGACGTGCGCCGGCTGCGGAAGAGCGTGCGCGAGCTCGAGGCGGACCACCTCGACGACCTGCCCGACCCGGTGGCGGCGGCCGTCCGCGCGGTGCGGGAGGAGCACCTGACCCTCCTCGGGATTCGGCCGCTGCACGACCTGGCGCACGCCGTGCTCGACGCCGAGGCGCGGGCGCTGCCGGGCGTGCTGCTCGAGTGCGGCACGGCCCGCGGCGGGTCCGCCATCGTGATCGCGGCCGCGAAGGCGCCGGGCCGGCGCCTCGCCGTCCACGACGTGTTCGGCCTCATCCCGCCGCCCACGGCGGACGACGGCGAGGACGTGCACGCCCGGTACGCGACGATCGTCGAGGGGCGGGCGAAGGGCGGCGGCGGCGAGACCTACTACGGCTACCGCGACGACCTCTACGCCGAGGTGCGCGAGTCCTTCGCCCGGCACGGGCTCCCGGTCGAGACCTCCGACGTCGAGCTCGTGCGGGGGCTGTTCGAGGACACGCTCACGGGCGACGAGCCCGTGGCCGTGGCGCACCTGGACGGCGACTGGTACGCCTCGACGCGCACCTGCCTGGAGCGGGTGGTGCCGCGCCTCGTCCCCGGCGGCCGGGTCGTCGTCGACGACTACCTGGCCTGGTCGGGGTGCCGCACGGCGGTCGACGAGTTCCTCGCCGCGGACCCGGCGCAGCACGGGCTCGTGCGCGAGATGCACTCCCGCCTGCACCTCGTGCGCGCCTGACGCAACGGACCCGCCAGGCCCGGGCCGTCACCGAGGACACGGGCGGCTCGACCGACGGCCGGGATCAGTGCGTGAGGGCGACCGCGGGGGTCTCGGCGCGCTCGAGCCACAGCTCCTGGCGGGCGACGTACGCGTCGTCCCACGGCTTGACCGAGTCCGCCCAGTGCGCGAGCTTCGCCTCCGCCGTCGGGAGGTCGCGCGTGGGCACGTGGTCCCACGCCTCGTCGAGCTCGGTGCGGTGGGGGCCGGCGTACAGGTGCAGGGCCTCGCGGGCGTCGATGCGGAACTCCCGCATGGCGGTGAGGCACTCCGCCGCGAAGCCGTCCGCCCGCAGGCGCGCGAGGTCGAGCACCAGCACGTCCGTGTCGAACGCGTTGAAGTCGAACACGTGGCGCGCGTGGATGCGGCGGTAGAAGTCGTACGCCGTGGCGGAGGCGTCGTCGAGGCGGCGGGCCGCCCGGTACAGCAGGCCGAAGCCGCTCGGGTCGGCGTGCGACGTGTGCCGGGCGGCGACGGCCGTGTCCCCGAGGTCGACGGCGGCGAGCTCGGCGAGGTCGCCCAGCACGACGGCGTCGACGGGGAGCACGACGGCGCGGCCGACGCCGGGCAGCAGGTGCGGCAGCAGCGCGTGGTACGCCCGCTGGCCCGCGGTCACGCCCAGGGCCTTCAGGTCGAGCCCGGTGGTCGGCACCCGGTGCACGGTGGTGCCTTCGGAGAGCTCGGGGAGGCTCACGCTGCTGACCTTCGGGCCCACGAGCCAGACCCGCAGCGGGGCGCCGGCGGCGACGTCCAGCGCCTGCACCGCCGCGCCCACGTGGGGCAGCTCGCCGGGCCGGGGCAGGAGCACGACGTCGACCGCCCCGTCGATGGCCGGCGCGTCCACCGCGGCCGCCGCGGCGAGGACGGCGGGATCCACCGGGAGGTCTGGCAGCGGGGTCGCGGCGGTGTGCCGCGCCCGCGCCGCCTCGACCTCGGGCGCGACGGTCTCCCGCCACAGGGCGTACACGGCGTCGGCGTCCTGGCCGGCGAAGATCGCGCTCAGCACGGGCTCGAGCCGGGCGATCATGCCCGTGCGGATGGCCTCGAAGCCGTCGTGATCGAGCGGGTGCAGACCGCTGAAGCGCACGTCGGCGAAGCTCGCGGGCTGGAAGTCGACGTCCAGCCCGAGCGACGTCGTGGGCAGGTAGCAGTGCAGGCGCTTGGTCACGACGTGCGTGAAGTTCGTCCGGTACCACTCGAGCAGCCGCACGGCCTCGCGCATGTTCTCCACGAACGTGCGGTCCTTGACGCCGCGGTAGCTCTGCTTGATGTTCTCGTGCCCGTCGGGCACGGGCTCGCGCACGGCGTCGACGTAGACGGTGGCGGGCTCCGGCCGCTCCTCGAGCTCGGGGAAGACCGTGCTCACGGTGGTGGTGAGGCAGCCGGAGAAGAAGGCGGGCACGTCGAGCGAGAGGAGCAGGTCGACGGTGGTCCAGTCGCGGCAGCCGATCGGGCCGTGCGCCCGCAGGTAGTCGAGCGCCTCCGGGGTGAGCAGGCCGCGCTTGTTGCAGTGGAACGAGACGAAGACCGGCCGCAGGTTCTCGTGCATCGGGAAGTCCCACACGCCGGTGTCGGCGAGGTCGTGGGAGTGCCAGCCGAACTCCAGCAGCCAGGTGCCCTCGGGGAACGCCTGGAACGACGAACCGTCGCGGTCCACGCGGTACAGCTCGACGTCCGTGGCGTCGCCGTCGAGGCGCAGCTCCGGGCGCACCCGTCCCTGCAGCTCGCGGACGAGGTCGGTCAGCTCGGGCTGGCCGTGGAAGCGCAGGTTCTGCCGCCGCACGACGTGGCCGAGGGACGACAGGGTCTGGACGTGGTCGCCGATGTTCTGCGACGACTTCCCCCGGCCCGGCTGCACGTAGTCCATGACCGCGAACGGCACCCGCGTGCCCGGGGCGGGCGCGGTGGTGTGCCGCTCCGCACGCCTCCACCGCTCGAGCCACGCGACCTCCGCGGCGCCGCCCGGCCACTGCCGCGCGGCCCCGCGGTAGGCCGCCACGAACCGGTCGTGCACGGCGTGCCGCAGCGCGGTGTCCCCGTGGGCGAAGGCGTAGCGGAGCACGGTGTGCCAGGTCCGCGCGTCGAGCGTGGTGGCGCCGTCCAGCCAGGTGCGGGTGAGCGCGAGCCCCCGCTGCGGGTCCACGCGGAAGAGGGACTCGACGAAGGAGCCGGGGCTGACCGCGAGGGCGTCGTCGCCGGCACGGTCGAAGAACGACAGGGCGCGGTCGTGCAGGTGCCGGCGGTGGGCGACCAGCCCGGCCGCGACCAGGACGTCGGCCCCGGGTGACGGCTGCGCCAGCGCCTCGTCCACGAGCGACTGCGCCGCCCGGAGGTCCTTCGCCCCCAGGAGCGCACGCACCTCGTGCACCGTCGGGTGGCTCTGCGCGAGGGCGTCCTGGGGCGAGGAGCCCCTGGGGCCGAGGGCGGAGCGGAGTGCGCGGCGGGCGCCCCGGAGCCAGGTGGCGGGGTGCAGCGGGCGGCGGGGCATGAGGTCTCCCGGGTCGGGGGCCGACGAGTCGGGCGATACTACATCCGGGCGGTCGGATTACCGCCGTCCCGACCGGCGCAGGTTCCACCCCGTGGGACGGCCGGCGGGCGCCTCCGAGCCCCTACGATGGGCCGGTGCCCCACAGTCACGGACACCCGACGACCGAGCTCCCGCCCGGGAGCCACGCCGCGGCGACCTGGACGATCCCCGCCGACTACGGCGGCATGACGTCGGCGTTGCTGCGGCGCTCGCGCGCCTTCGTCCGCGAGGCCGGCGTGCCGGTGCGGATCCTGACGTTCGCTCCGGAGCTCGACCTCGAGGCGACCCGGCAGACGCTGGAGGCGCGGGGCGAGCTGGTGCCCGGGATGACGCTGCACAACGTCTGGCACGACCTGCGCGAGCTGCCGGACGACATCGTGGCCCCGCCGCCGGGCAGCCGCCCGACCGGGCGGCCCCGCGCAGAGCCGGGGGAGCTGGTGCGCACCGTGTCCGGTCCGGACGGGGAGGTGCTGCGGCAGCTGCACTTCCGCGCCGACGGCACGCTCGCCGCGGTGGACGAGCGCGCGGAGGCACGCCGCATCACCCTGTACTCCCGCGACGGCCGGCCGGGCCGCCGCTGGAGCACCGCGTGGTCCCTCTACCGCTACTGGCTCGACACCGTGCTGCCGGAGCGGCCGGGCTACGTCGTCGTCGACAGCAAGACGCTGGTGAGGTTCTTCGCCTCGCTGAGGCGCAAGGACCTGTACACCGCGCACCTGGTGCACGGCGCGCACCTGTCGGCGTCGGCGACCGACGCGCACGGGCCGCTCACGGTGGCCCGGACGCCGCTCGTCGAGCACCTCGACGACTACGACGCCGTGGTCTTCCTCACCGACGGCCAGCGTCGCGACGTCGTGGACCGGGTGGGCGCGCGGATGCATACGTACGTGGTGCCCAACAGCACCGACCTGCCGGACGGGCCGGTGCCCGCTCACGAGGACCGCTACCGCGGCGCGGTGCTGGCGTCCCTGCACGGGCGCAAGCGGGTGGGGCAGGCGATCGTCGGGCTGGACCGCGCGCGGCGCCGGACCGGGCTGGACCTCACCCTCGACGTGTACGGCGACGGCCCGGAGCGCGCGCGGGTCGAGGCGCGCGCGGCGAAGGTGCCCGGGGTCACCGTGCACGGCTTCGTGCGCGGCGCCGCCGACCGCCTCGACGACGCGTCGTTCCTGCTGCTCACCAGCCGGTCCGAGGGGCTGCCGCTGGTCTTCGCGGAGGCGATGTCCCGCGGCTGCGTGCCCATCGCGTACGACATCCGCTACGGGCCCGGGGACATCATCACCGACGGGGTGGACGGCTTCCTCGTGCCCGACGGCGACGTCGACGCCCTCGCGGCGGCGATCGAGCGGTTCGTCACGCTCGACGACGACGCGGTGCGCCGCATGCGTGACGCCGCCGTCGTCACCGCCCAGGGCTACGCGGACCACGCCGTCGTCGCACGCTGGGCGGACGTCCTCACGGACGTGACGCAGCGGCGCCCCCAGCCCGCGACGCGGGCCGCGTCCGGCGTCCGCTCCACCACCTGGCTGCCCGCGGCGCCCGGCTTCCGGCAGGGGGCCATCCGGCGTCTGGCCGGTATGCTGCGACGCGCCCCCCGCTGACCGACGACGCTTCAGGAGACCCTCTTGCCTGCCACACCCCGGGGCGCCACGCTACGGCGCCGGATCCGATCGCTGGGGGGCAAGGCGATCCGCCGCCTGGGCATGCTGCCCGGCGGGATGCCGGACGGTCTGGGCGAGGACCAGGAGCTGCTCGGCACGTCGTGGCCGTACGAGGTGCTCGTCTACTTCGCGGACACCCCCGAGGCGCTGTACCAGATCGAGCAGTGGTACGAGACGCTCCGTGCCCTGCACGTCGAGCACCCCGTGGTCGTCGTCACCCAGGACTCCCGCACGGCCCGCGCGATCCGCCGCGACAGCGGCCTGGACGTGCGCACGGTGGCGCACTACACGACGCTCGACGACGTCCTCGGCCGGTCGTCGACGAAGCTCGCGCTGTACGTCAACCACAACCCCGAGAACTTCACCTGCCTGCGCTTCGGGCAGCTCGTGCACGCCTCCCTCATGCACGGCGACAGCGACAAGCTCGTGACGGTCTCCAACCAGACCAAGGCGTACGACTTCTCCTTCGTGGCCGGCCAGGCCGCCGTCGAGCGGATGGCCCGGTTCAGCACCCTGTACGACGCGCACGCCCGCTGCGTGCCCGTCGGCCGCCCGCAGCTCGACGACCAGCTGCGCCTGCGCGCCCAGACGCCGCGCGGGCCGCTGCCCACCGTCCTGTACGCGCCGACGTGGGAGGGCGGGCAACCGTCCGCGGAGTACGGGTCCGTGGCCACGCACGGGCTCGCGATCGTGCGCGCGCTCGTCGGGGCCGGCCGCTACCGCGTGCTCTACCGTCCGCACCCGCTCACGGGCGTGCGCGTGGCCGCGTACGGCGACGCAGACGCGGCGATCCGCGACTACCTCGCCTCCGCGCCGGCCCCGGCCGAGGGTCCGGGCCACGGCACCGACACGCACGGGGACGTGGCGTCGGCGTTCGCCGCGGCCGACCTGCTGGTCTGCGACGTCTCCGGGGTCGCGATGGACTGGCTCGCCACCGGTGAGCCGATCGTCGTGACCCGGCCGGTGGGCGACGCCGTCATCGCGTCCAGCCCGCTGCTCGAGCTCGCGCCGGCGCTGCCGGCGTCCGCCCTGGGCGAGGTGCTGGCCACGGTGGACCGCGAGCTGACCGAGGACCCGACGCGGGAGCAGCGACTCACGCTGCGCGAGCACTACCTCGGCGACACCGCCCCCGGGGCGGCCACGCGGCGGTTCGTCGCGGCGTGCGAGCGACTGATGGAGATCCGCGACCGCGAGGTCGCGCGGATCGAGGCTTACGGCGCGCCGAGCGCCGCACCGACAGGTAACGAGAGAGGAACGCGATGAGCATCCAGACAGTGATCCTGGCGGCGGGCATGGGGACCCGCCTGGGTCGGCCGCACCCCAAGCCGCTGACGGAGCTGCGCGACGGTCGCACGATCCTCGCCCAGCAGCTCGGCAACCTGCGGTCGGTCTACGGCCGCGAGGCGGAGGTGCTGATCGTCGTCGGGTTCAAGCTCGAGATGATCCTCGAGGCCGCCCCGAACGTGGCCTTCACCTACAACGAGGTCTACGACCAGACCAACACGTCGAAGAGCCTCATGCGCGCCCTGCGCGTCACCGGGGACCGCGGCGTGCTCTGGATGAACGGCGACGTCGTCTTCCACCCGGACGTGCTGCGCCGCGTGCAGCCGCTCATCGACGAGGGCAAGTCGTTCGTGTGCGTCAACACGTCGTCCGTGGGCGACGAGGAGGTCAAGTACACGGTCGACGACGACGGCTACATCAAGGAGCTGTCGAAGAAGGTCGGTGCCGGCGCGCTCGGCGAGGCCGTGGGCATCAACTACGTCGCGGCCCAGGACAAGGAGAAGCTGCTCCGGCGCCTCGACCAGGTGGACGACCAGGAGTACTTCGAGGGCGGCATCGAGCTCGCGATCGCGAACGACGGCGTCAAGGTGACGCCGGTCGACATCTCCGACCTGTACGCCGTCGAGGTCGACTTCGCCGAGGACCTGGAGAGGGCGAACCAGGAGCTCTGAACCCGGTCTCGCTGGTTGAGCCTGTCGAGACCCGGCCTCGCTGGTTGAGCCTGTCGAAACCCGGTGACGTGGTCTCGACAGGCTCGACCGACGGTCTCGCTGGTTGAGCTTGTCGAAACCGGGTGAGGTGGTCTCGACGGGCTCGATCGAGGAACCTGCTGGTTGAGCTTGTCGAAACCCGGCGAGATGGTCTCGACAGGCTCGACCGACGGTCTCGCTGGTTGAGCTTGTCGAAACCCCGACGAGCCCGCGTCAGTCCGCCGACCTGTGCGAGCGACTGCGCGAGAGCTCGACGAGGTCGCCCAAGCGACCGTCAATGAGCGCGCGTCGCTTCGCGCGCGACCACCCTTGAACCTGTTTCTCGAAGGCGTACGCCTCGTCGACCCTGTCGAAAGTGGCGGCGTAGACGAGCCGTACCGGTCGCCGCCGACGGGTGTACGCGGCTCCGTCGCCGGCCTGGTGCTGGGCGAGGCGGAGGTCGAGACTCGTCGTGCTGCCGACGTAGTACGAGCCGTCCGCGCACTCGAGGATGTAGACGTGAGCCATGGCGGCAGCGTGCCGCGGAAGGGTGCTGTCGGGGCCCGCCGGTCCCCGCCCTGTGGACCGTCGCGCGCTGTGGGCAGGCTCGCGGCGGTGGCAGCCTGCGACACGTCGGCAGCTGAGTGAGTGACGGCTGTCGACGGGGCTCGTCGGGGCCATGTCGCTGGGTTTCGACAGGCTCAACCAGCAGGGTCGCTGGTTGAGCTTGTCGAGACCACGTCACCGGGTTTCGACAAGCTCAACCAGCGAGGCCGGGTTTCGACAGGCTCAACCAGCGAGGCCGGGCTTCGGCAGGCTCAATCAGCAGGGTCGACGAGGGCATCGCGCCGCGCGACGCAGTCGGCCACGAAGTCCAGGAACCGCCGGCTGCTCTCGCCGCGCGCGAAGCCGAAGTAGTGGTCGCGCGCGGCGGCACGGGCGTCGCGGTGGGGGTCCTCGGCGAGGTTGGCGGCGAGGAGGCCGGCCACGTCGCCCACGGTGTCGCCGTCGACGATGTCGACGGCGCTCGCGACGGGCGCCTCGGCGACGATCCGGGCGCGGTCCGTCCGTCGGTCGGTGAGCACGATGGGCGCGTCCGGCCGCAGGTAGAGGAAGTCGAGGCCGACCGACGAGATGTCGGTCACCAGGAGGTCGGCGCCCTCGAAGAGGCCCAGGATGTCGGCGTCGAGCGGCAGCGTGTGCGGCTCGCCGGCTCCGGCGGCCGCGGTGACGAGACGCACGATCTCGGCGTGCGCCGCGACGATCGCCGGGTCCACCGCGGTGAGCACGCGGGGGTGCGGCTTGTAGACGAGCCGGACGTCCGGGCGGTCCAGCAGCGCCCGCACGATCGCGACGCCGTACAGGTCCAGGGACGTGTAGTTGTTGGCGGCGTCCTCACCGGACCAGGTGGGTGCGTAGAGCACGGTGCGGCGGCCCTCGACGGGCTTCAGGGCGGGCGGCACGTCCAGGTCGAGCTGCGGGCGCCCGCACACGACCAGCCGGTCGAGGTCGAAGTTGATCAGCGCGCGGCGGTGCCGTTCGACGGCGGCCTGCCCGGCGACGACGACGTGGTCGTAGGCCTTGGCCTGGTTGGAGACCATCGAGATCTTGTCGGACTCGCCGTGGTTGACGTGCACGTGCAGCGCGCGCTGGTAAATGAGCGACTGGAAGTTGCGCCACCCGTTGTTGACGTAGACGACCGTCTTGACGTCGACCTGCTCGTACAGGCGGCGCAGGCCGTCGAGCTGGCGGGTGTAGAGCACGGGCAGGGTCGTGCTGCGCCGCAGCAGCTCGGTGAGGTCCCAGTGACGGGTGACGACGGCGACCGGTTGCCGCTCGGCGACGCGCTCGAGGACGGGGAGCCACTGCCGCAGCTGGTACGCCTGGTCCGGGGTGTCCGCGAAGTAGGCCACGACCGGGTACGCGGGGAGCTGATCGACCGGGGGGTCGAAGAGGGGGAGGTCGACGTCGATCGCCCGTCGGAGCTGCCTCTTGACCCACGCCCCGCCCCGGAGGAGGCCCTGCGCGGCGAGCGCCCTACCTCGGCTGACGAGCCTCGAGCTGCTGACGTGCGACATCCGTTCCTTCCCGCGGTGCCTCGGTGGTGCGGCCGGAGAGAGTGCGCACCGGCGGCGTCGGCCGCTGGGAGTATGTCACGCACGGGCCGCTGCATCGCGTATCGTTGCGGGTCGCCCGGCCACCCGCGTGCGGAATCCGCGACGGGTGCCCGCTGTAGGATCGACAGGGCCGGACAGCCGCCTGGCCGTACCTCGGAAGACAGGTATGCAGGATTCGTGAGCACCGACACCACTACGGGCGCCGCCCCCGGCGACCGCGGGTCGCCGGACACCGAGCGGGACCCGTTGGCCCCGCCGGCACCGATCGTCCCTGACATCAGCTCGTCGGAGCGCCGCGCCCTCGCGGAGCAGTTCGGCCTCCAGCAGATGGGCGTCCGCCCGCCGCTGGGCCGGTATATCCGCGACGTCGCCTCCCGCTGGGCGTTCATCCGCGTGCTCGGCACCGCGACGGCCTACTCCAAGAACCAGAACAACTACCTGGGTCAGCTGTGGGCCGTCCTCAACCCGATCCTCAACGCGACCGTCTACGTGCTGATCTTCGGCATCCTGCTCGGGGCAAACCGCGGGGTGGAGAACACGATCGCGTTCATCACGATCGGGACGTTCCTGTATCGGTTCTTCGAGCAGTCGGTGCACGCCGGGTCGCGGTCGATCGCGCAGAAGACCAACCTCATCCGCTCGCTGCACTTCCCGCGCGCGGTGCTGCCCATCGCGCAGGTGGTCTCCCTGCTCACGACCCTGTTGCCCGCGCTGGTTGTCATGTGCGCGATCGTCCTGCTCAGCGGCCTGCTCCCGGCCTACCCGATGGTGCACATCACCTGGAGCTGGCTGCTGCTGCCGGCGATCATCGCGCTGCTGTGGGTCTTCAACACGGGTATCGCCTTCATCGTCGCCCGGGCGGTGGCCATCACACCCGACCTGGACAACATCATCGGCTTCGTGCTGCGCCTGGTGATGTATGCGTCGGGCGTGATCTTTCCCGTGATGCACTACGTGAAGGACCTGCCCGAGCAGGCGCAGGCCATCATCGGCCCGATCCTCGAGTACCAGCCGATCGGCGTGTTCCTCTACGTGGCGCGCTCGATCCTCACCCAGGAGCCTGAATTCCCGCAGGACCCGTGGATGTGGGTCTGGGCGGCCGGCTGGGCGGTCGTGGCGTTCGTGGTCGGGTTCATCATCTTCTGGCGTGGAGAGGAGCGGTACGGCCGTGACTGAGTCCGACCTTCATCTCGACGTCGACCTCGACGAGGACTTCGAGCCCGAGGACCTCGAGGGGCCGCGGCCCGTCGCGACGCCGGGCGACCCGGTGCTCGTCGTCGACGACCTGCACATCGTCTACCGCGTGTTCGGCGGCAAGGCCAAGCAGGTGGCCGCCAAGGGTGCCGACAACGTCCACGAGGCCAAGGCGCCCAAGCGCTCGCTGCTGCGCCGCCTGGTCAGCTCGACGTCGCAGCACGTGGGCGCCGTGAGCGAGGTGCACGCCGTGCGCGGCATCTCGTTCGTCGCCCGGCACGGCGAGTCCATCGGCATCGTCGGCATCAACGGCTCCGGCAAGAGCACGCTGCTGCGCGCCGTCACCGGCCTCATCCCGCCGCACTCCGGTGGGGTGTACGTGGCCGGCGAGCCGGCGCTGCTGGGCGTGAACGCCGCCCTGATGCCGCAGCTCTCGGGCGAGCGGAACATCTGGATCGGCGGCCTTGCGCTGGGGCTCACGCCCAAGCAGGTCGAGGAGCGCTTCGACGAGGTCGTGGACTTCGCCGACATCGGCGACTTCGTCTACATGCCGATGAAGACGTACTCCTCCGGCATGGGGGCCCGCCTGCGTTTCGCGATCTCGTCGGCGGCGACGCCCGACATCCTCATGATCGACGAGGCGCTCGCCACCGGCGACGCCGCGTTCAAGGCGCGCTCCAAGGCCCGCATCGACGAGGTGCGCAAGAACGCGGGCACGATCTTCCTGGTGAGCCACTCGATCAGCACCGTCGAGGCGATGTGCACCCGCGTGCTGTGGGTGCACCAGGGCCAGCTCGTCATGGACGGCGGTACCGAAGAGGTGCTCGCCGAGTACCGGAAGTTCGTGCGCGCCCACCGCCAGGCCAACTCCTCCGGCCGGGCCGGCGGCGTCGGCCCGCGGGCGCGACGCAAGAAGAAGCCGCAGCAGGTCTGACTCCGTCGCTGGTGGAGCCTGTCGAGATCGTTGGTTGAGCCTGTCGAAACCTGGTTTCGACAGGCTCAACCAGCGAGGCGCTCGTCCAACGCCGCGCGCACCTGCGCGACGGCGTCGGCCACCTCGACCTGCGACGTGTCGATCACGAGGTCCGCGTCGGTCGGGGCCTCGTAGGGCGACGAGATGCCCGTGAACTCGGGGATCTCGCCCCGTCGTGCCTTGGCGTACAGGCCCTTGCGGTCGCGCGCCTCGCACACTTCGAGCGGGGTGCTGACGTGCACGAGCAGGAAGGTGCCCGCCGCCTCGGCGAGCTCGCGCACGCGCGCCCGTCCCGAGGCGAACGGGGCGATGGGGGCCGCGACCGCCACCCCGCCGTGGGAGGACACCAGCGACGCGACGTAGCCGATGCGCTCCACGTTGAGCTCACGCGACTCCTTGTCGAAACCGAGCCCCTTGGACAGGTGGTGCCGCACCTCGTCGCCGTCCAGCAGCGTGGTGTGCAGCCCCTCGTCGTCGAGCTCGGCGGCGAGCGCCCGGGCCACGGTCGACTTCCCCGACCCGGACAGCCCGGTGAAGAACACGACGGCGCCCGTCCGCCGCGCGGTGCGCGCGGCGCGGACGATCTCCGCGGCGGCCGGCGCCGTGTACAGGGCGGCGACCTCGTCGGACCACAGCGTGCTCAGCCGCGCGATCCCCTCGCGGGCCTCGGCGGACCGGTGCTCGGCGAGCACCTCGGTGCGCGCGGCGCCGTAGCGGGCGCCGACGTCCGGCCAGCGCAGCCCCTCGGGCGCGTCCGCCGGCCACGGGACGACGACGACCGTGGCGGGCCGGCCGGCCCGCTCCGCGAGGTCCTGCGCGACCCGCACGAGGCCCGGCGCGCCGACCTCGCCCGCCGCGGGGGAGCGGCGCGCGGCCGGGACGAGCACCAGCACCGACGTCGCGCCCTCGAGGACGCCCGGGAGGGCGTCGACCTCGGAGCGGGTGGGTGGCTCGGTGACGGCGACCGCGACGGTGCCAGGCTCCAGGTCCTCGCGGACGGCGGCCGCCGCCCGGCGCAGCGCCGGGTCCCAGTGCGGCCCGGCGGCGCGGGCGAAGGGCTTGACGGCCTGCGGGCGCCCGCCGGCGGCGGGGTCGAGCACGGCGAGCGGGGTGTTCTCCGCGTCCGTCAGGGTGACCGGCCCCGCGGGCAGGCCGGCCGGCGGGAACCAGGCGGCGCCGTTCGAGAGGGCGAGCTCCAGCAGGTCCAGCTCGTCGGCGGACAGGACGTGGGTGGCGGTGGGCGTGCTCATGACGGGGTGGACTGGTCCTTCGTGGTGGGAGCCGGGTCGTCGTCGGCACCGGCGCCGGTGGCGGGGGCGGTGACGGTGCCGAGGGGGAGGGGCTTGGGCGGCAGCTTCTTGATGCGCTCGCGGACCACGATCCACAGCAGGTTGCCGACGACCAGGGCTCCGACGGCGGCCGCGAGGACGACGCCGAGCGAGGCGCCGAGCAGCTTGAGGCCGGACGCGAGCAGGAGGATCGCGAGGGCGCGCCGGATGATGCCGCCCGGGGCGCGGCTGGACACGTGGGCGCCGAACCAGGCGCCGGGGATCGCGCCGATCAGCAGGGAGGTCGTGAGCCCGAGCTCGAAGTCGCCGTAGAGGATGTGCCCCAGCGAGGCGGCGGCGACCAGCGGAACGGCCTGCACGAGGTCCGTCCCCACCAGCTGCGACGCCTTGAGCGCGGGGTAGAGCAGCAGCAGCACCACGATGATGATCGAGCCCGCGCCCACCGAGGTGAGGCCGACCATGAGGCCGGCGACGGCGCCGAGGATCACCGTGGGCACCTTGCGCACCGCGACGTCGGGGCTGGTCGGGACGGCCGGGCCCTCGCCGAGGGCGGTCCGGCGCTGGAGCATGCCGAGTACCGCCCGCACGACGAGGCCGGCGGAGGCGATGAGCAGCGCGACGCCCAGGACCTGCTTCAGCACCTCGTCGAACCCGTCGCCGAGCGGCAGGTAGCGGATGAGCACCGCCCCGGAGAACGCGGCGGGGACCGAGCCGATGCAGAGCCACAGCACGAGCTGAAGGTTCACGGTGCGGCGCCGGAGGTGGACGATCGCGCCGGCCGGCTTCATGAACAGGCTGGCCACGACGTCGGACGAGACCGCGGTGAGCGGGTCCACGCGGAACACGAAGATGAGCATCGGCGTCATCAGGGCGCCGCCGCCCATCCCCGTCAGCCCCACCACGAAGCCCACGACGAGGCCCCCGAGGACCAACGGGAGTTCGACCGCCAAACCACACCATCCCTATCGGAAAAAGAGAATTCAACAATGCGAACTCTCAGGGAACACTCCAATTCGGAATGGTAGCGTCGGCGGCGGCCCGCCCGGGCCTCCGTCCAGAGCCGTCAGCCGAGGAGCCCCATGTCTGCGTCCGCCCCGTCCTTCCCGGACCCGGGCCTGCCTGACGGCGAGCTCGCCGTCGCGCTGGCCCGTGGTGCCGGCGAGGTGCTGCGTCGCCTGCGGGCCGATGTCGACGCCGCCGGCGGGGCCTTCGTCGCGGGGGAGCTCAAGGACGCCGGCGACACGGCAAGTCAGGCCTGGCTCGCCGCCGCCCTCGCGCACGCCCGCCCCGACGACGCGGTCCTCTCCGAGGAGGCGAAGGACGTCGGGTCCCGCGGGACGGCGGACCGCGTGTGGATCATCGACCCGCTCGACGGGACGCGGGAGTTCGCCGAGCGCGTCTCGCCGGTCGAGCCTGTCGACCCGCCGGTCGAGCCTGTCGAGACCCAGGTCCCGACGAGCCCGACCCACGGGGAGTGGCGCGACGACTTCGCCGTGCACGTGGCCCTCTGGGAGCGCGGCATGGCCCGCTCCGACGGGCTCGTCGCCGGCGCGGTCGGGCTCCCAGCACGCGACGCCGTTCCCAGCACCAGCGCGCCCGCCGCCCGCCCGTCGGACGCGGACGCCGTGCTCGCCGGCCGCCGCCCCCTGCGGATCGCCGCGAGCCGCAGCCGCCCGCCCGAGTTCGTGCGCGAGCTCGCCGAGCGCGGCGACGTCGAGCTGGTGCCCATGGGGTCGGCCGGCGTCAAGGTCGTCTCCGTCGTGGACGGTACTGTGGACGCCTACGTGCACGCCGGCGGGCAGTACGAGTGGGACTCGGCGGCGCCCGTCGCGGTCGCGCTCGCCGCCGGCCTCGAGTGCACCCGCCTGGACGGCACCCCGCTCGTGTACAACCGCCAGGACCCCTGGCTCCCCGACCTCTTCGTCTGCCACCCGGCACTCGCGGCGCGCCTGCGCGCGGCACTGACGGAGGTCGGGGTCGACATCAAGGAAGGTGCCCAGTCGTGACGTCTCACGTCCTGAGCCAGCTCCGCAGCCTCGAGGCGGAGAGCATCCACATCATCCGCGAGGTCGTGGCGGAGATGGAGCGCCCTTGCCTGCTCTTCTCGGGCGGCAAGGACTCGATCGTCATGCTGCACCTCGCAGCGAAGGCGTTCGCCCCGGCGCGGATCCCGTTCCCGATCATGCACGTCGACACGGGGCTGAACTTCCAGTCCGTGCTCGACACGCGGGACCGCTGGGTCGAGCGCACGGGCGTGCAGCTCGTCGTCGCCTCCGTGCAGGACGCGATCGACCGCGGCCTGGTGACCGAGGAGCCGAACGGCTCGCGCAACCGCATCCAGACGCCGGTGCTGCTGGAGGCCGCGGAGAAGAACGGCTTCGACGCACTGTTCGGAGGCGGCCGCCGCGACGAGGAGAAGGCGCGTGCCAAGGAGCGCGTGTTCTCCTTCCGCGACGACTTCGGCCAGTGGGACCCGAAGAACCAGCGCCCCGAGATCTGGAGCCTGTACAACGGTCGCGTCCACCAGGGCGAGTCGATCCGGGTGTTCCCGCTGTCCAACTGGACCGAGCTGGACATCTGGGCGTACATCGCGGCCGAGGAGATCGACATCCCGGACCTCTACCTGGCCGAGGAGCGCGAGGTCGTGGACCGCGGCGGCATGCTGTTCGCCGTGAACGAGTTCACGCCGCTCAAGGACGGCGAGACGGCCGAGGTGCGTTCGGTCCGCTACCGCACGGTCGGTGACGCGAACCTCACCGCGGCGGTCGAGTCGACCGCGTCCACGCTGCTCGAGATCGTCGAGGAGGTGGCAGCGGTCCGGCTCACGGAGCGCGGCGCCACCCGGGGCGACGACAAGGTGAGCGAGGCCGCCATGGAGGACCGCAAGCGAGAGGGCTACTTCTAAGCCATGACCACCACGATCGAGACCACGGCCGAGGCTCTGACCGACGGCTCCACGGACCTCCTGCGCTTCGCGACGGCCGGCTCGGTGGACGACGGCAAGAGCACCCTCATCGGGCGCCTGCTGTTCGACTCCAAGACGATCTTCGAGGACCAGCTCGAGTCCGTCGAGAAGGTCAGCACCGAGCGCGGCAACGACTACACCGACCTGGCGCTGCTCACCGACGGCCTGCGTGCCGAGCGCGAGCAGGGCATCACCATCGACGTCGCGTACCGCTACTTCGCGACGCCGAAGCGCAAGTTCATCATCGCGGACACCCCCGGCCACATCCAGTACACCCGGAACATGGTCACCGGGGCGTCGACGGCGGACGTCGCGCTCATCCTCGTGGACGCGCGCAAGGGCGTCATCGAGCAGAGCCGCCGGCACACGTTCCTGGCGACGCTGCTCGGCGTGCCCCACATCGTGGTCTGCGTCAACAAGATGGACCTCGTCGACTACTCCGAGGAGGTCTTCGAGAACATCCGCAAGGAGTTCACGGAGTTCGCCTCCCGCCTGCGCGTGCCCGACCTCACGTTCATCCCGGTCTCCGCGCTGGTCGGCGACAACGTGGTGAACCGCAGCGAGAACACGCCGTGGTACGAGGGCTCTCCGCTGCTCAGCCACCTCGAGCGGCTGCACGTCGCCTCGGACCGCAACCTGACGGACGTCCGGTTCCCGGTGCAGTACGTGATCCGCCCCCAGTCCCACGAGGCTCGGGACTACCGCGGCTACGCGGGCACGGTCGCCAGCGGTGTCATGAAGCCGGGGGACACCGTGCGGGTGCTGCCGTCCGGGCTGGAGACGACGATCGAGTCCATCGACACGGCCGACGGCCCCGTGGACGAGGCGTACCCGCCCATGTCCGTCACGGTGCGTCTCGCCGACGAGATCGACATCTCCCGCGGCGACATGATCTGCCGGCCCAACAACTCGCCTGCCGCGCTGCAGGACATCGACGCCCAGATCTGCTGGATGGACGAGACGGCGCCGCTGGTCAAGGGCAAGAAGTACGCGATCAAGCACACCAGCCGGTGGGCGCGCGCGATGGTCAAGGACATCAACTATCGCGTGGACGTGAACACGTTGCACCGGGACGAGGAGGCGACCGAGATCAAGCTCAACGAGATCGGCCGCATCCAGCTGCGCGTCACCAAGCCGCTGTTCGTGGACCCGTACCGGCAGAACCGTGAGACGGGCTCGTTCATCCTCGTCGACGAGTCGACCAACAAGACCGTCGCCGCCGGGATGATCGGCAGCCTGCCGCACTCGTCCTGAGCTCGTCCTGAGAACGACGGAGATCATGCCTGTCTTCACCAAGGGCGACCGCAACGTCCTGTTCGTCCATGTCCCCAAGACCGGCGGGTCGGCGCTGGAGAAGCACTTCCGCGCCGACGGCTGGGCGATGTCCTACCACGACGGCAAGATGAGCAAGGGGGACCCGAACTACCTGCGCCGGTGCACCCCGCAGCACATGCACGGCCTGCTCCTGCGCGAGACGTTCCGGCTGCGGCGCTTCGACGCGATCTTCGCGGTGGTCCGCGAGCCGGTGGCACGGTTCCGCTCCGAGTACGTGATGCGGCACAAGCAGGAGCTGTCCACGAGTGCGGACGCCGTCGAGGCGTGGGCGCTCGAGCGCTTCGAGAAGTTCGCGTCGAACCCGTACGTGCACGACAACCACATCCGCCCGCAAGTCGAGTTCCTCGTGCGGCACACGCAGGTCTACCGGCTCGAGGACGGGCTCGACGCGGCGGTCGCGGACCTCAACGAGCGCTTCGACCTCGACCTGCCCACCACCGTGGCGCGGGTGCGCACCAGCGAGCGGACGCGCGGCATCTCGAGCGGCGACGTCGAGGTGTCGGCGTCGCTGCAGGCGCGGCTCGAGAAGTTCTACGCCGCCGACTTCCGCCGGTTCGGGTACAAGGACATCCCGGTGCCGAGGCTGCCCGCGCGCAGCCTCGTGTCGCGGGTCGCGTCGCGGGCGTCGCGCGACCTGGCGAACCTCGCCGACCGGATCTGAGGTCCGTCCGGAGGCCGGCGCAGGCATGCGGGGAGGGTACCCTGCCGCCGGACCCTTAGAGTTGGCTGATGCTCTGCCGCCCGCCGGCGGGGTCCGCCCACGAATCGTCCGTCCGTGCCCGAACGCGAGTTGATGTCTACCGTGCTGCTCACTGATCTCCTGCGGTCCACCTACCGTCGTCTGCCGGTGTCCTGGCGAGCACGTGCCTCGGAGCTGCGGCGACCCGGCCGACGCACCCTCGTCTCGGTGATCGTGCCGGTGTACAACGTCGAGCGGTACGTGGGCGAGTGTCTCGAGTCGATCCTCGCGCAGAGCCACCAGCGGCTCGAGGTCGTCGTCGTCGACGACGGCTCGCCGGACCGCTCCATCGACGTGGTGAACGCGATCGCGGCCGCCGACCGCCGCGTGCGGGTGATACGCCAGGAGAACGCCGGCCTCGGCGCCGCGCGCAACACGGGGGTGCGGCACGCTCGCGGGGCGATGCTGTGCTTCGTCGACTCGGACGACACCGTGCCGCCCCTGGCGGTCGAGGCGATGCTCACGTCGCTCACCCGCAGCGGTTCCGACTTCGCCGTCGGCTCCCTGCTGCGCGACACGTCCGCGGGCAAGCACATGCCGCCGTGGGCGCGGAAGCTGCACGACCGCACCCGCACGGGCGTGACGATCGCCGACGAGCCCGAGGTGCTCAAGAACGTCTTCGCGTGGACCAAGCTGTTCCGCGCCGAGTACTTCCGGCGGGTCGTGGGCGGGTTCCCGGAGGGCCTCTACGAGGACCAGGTGCCCTCGGCCAAGGCGTACCTGCACGGCCGGTTCGACGTGCTGCAGGACGTGGTGTGCCACTGGCGGATCCGTGACGACGAGTCGTCGATCACCCAGCAGAAGTCCACGATGCGCGACCTCACCGGCCGGTGGCGGATGCTCGACGAGCTGCACGAGGTGATGCGCGACGCCCCGGCGCCGGTGCGGCGCGCGTGGGAGGCGAAGGTCGTCGGCTTCGACATGCGCCCCTACTACGAGCAGGTGCCGCGCACGGACGACGAGTACTGGTCGTTCCTGCAGCGGGAGGTGCGCGGCTTCGTCGACATGGCCGGCTACGAGCGGCTGGCGGAGGTCCCGGTGGCCGACCGCCTGCTCGCGGCGGCCACCTACCACGGCCTGCGCGACGACGTCGTCGAGCTGGTCGCGCGCCGCGAGTCCGCGACGTGGAAGGTCCACGGCGTGGCCGAGGACGGCAAGGTCGCCCTCGGGGCCGACTTCATGGCCGGCCTCGAGCTGGCCGCGGACGGTGTCGTGGACGACCTCGAGCCGGATGTCGAGGTCGTGCCCCGCGTGGCCGACGTCGTGCTGGACGACGGCGCGATCACGATCGAGGGGAGCGCGTTCCTGGCCTTCGTCGATCTCGCCGGGACCGCCAGCGAGATCACCGTGGACGCGGTCTCGGACCTCGACCACCGGGTCCCCGGCCGCGTGGAGCGCTTCGCGGACGAGACGATCGACATGCGTGCGGTCGACCCCTGGAACGACCACGCGGCGTCCGGGTTCCGCGCGCGGTTCGACCTCGGCGCGCTCGTGTCCCCGCCCTACCGCTTCGAGGTCGGCGTGCGGGTGGCCGGGGTCGAGCGCACCGCCGCGCTGCCCCTGCCGGACCCGCGGGGCGCGGGCCGCCTCCCGAAGTACGGCGCGCTGGACGCCACCGGGCGGTGGTACGTCGACGCGCCCGCGGGGGCGGAGACCCTCGAGCTGCGCTGCATGACCTCCCCTCGGATCCCGGTCCAGGACGTGCGCCTGGTCGGCCACCGCGTGGAGCTGGTGCTCGCCGGGAGCCTGCCGCCGGTCCGGGGCTGCGTCGCCCGCGCGGGCTCGACGACGGTGCCCGGCGTGCGGCGGCACGAGGACGGGCACGAGATCGTCGCGTTCACGTTGCCGGAGCCGGCCGCGCAGGACCGGGCCCGGAGCTGGGCCTTCGCGGCGCGGCCCGCGGAGGGCGGGCGCGAGCGACGGTTCTCCTGGAGCGTCCCCAGCCGCGCGCTCGAGACTCCGGTCCGCGGCGACGTGCTGGTCGGCTCCACGCGGTTCGGGAACCTCGTCGCGCAGACGGGCCCGCTCCAGGGCGAGGTGGAGGAGCTGAGCCTCGGCCGGGACGGGCTCCGCGTGCGGGGCTGGGCCACCCTCTCCGCCGGGCTGCGGCGCGAGCGGCTGACGCTCGCGCTCGCGCACGACGTCACCCCCGGCAGTGCCGTCCCCGTCGCCCTCGACGCTGACGGCGGGTTCGACGTCACGGTCCCGGTGGTCGACGCGCTCGGTAGCGCGCTGTCGAAGACGGTGAACTTCGTGCTGGCCCTGTCCGCCGGTGAGGTCACGGCGCGACCGCGCGCGGCGTCCGGCCTGGTGCGCACCCTGCCCCTCGACCTGACGGACGGCGTCGTGGCGGCCACGGTCTCGGCGACCCCGAAGGCCGGCTCGGTGAGCGTGCGCCTGCGCACGGGCCTCGACGACGGCGAGCGGAGCAGGCGGGCGCAGCAGCGACTGCACCAGCGGTACCGCCGGGGCGAGCAGCCGCCGCTGGAGGCGGTGCTGCTCGAGTCCTTCGGCGGCCGGACTGTCGGCGACTCGCCGCTCGCCCTGAGCCGAGAGCTGCACCGGCGCGGCGACACCCGGCCGCAGTACTGGTCGGTCGCGTGCCTGTCGACGCCGGTGCCGGAGTGGGCCACCCCCGTGCTGCGGTTCTCGACCGCCTGGTACGACCTGCTCGAGCGGGCCACGCTGCTCGTCAACAACAACAACTGGCCCTGGTACTTCCGCAAGGGGGAGCACCAGACATACCTGCAGACGTGGCACGGCACCCCGCTGAAGCGCATCGGCAACGACGTGCCCGGCGCGAACCTCACGATCACCTACCGCAGGCTCATGCAGCGCGAGGCGCAGTCCTGGGACTACCTGCTCGCGCAGAACGAGTACTCCGCGGAGATCTTCCCGGGGGCGTTCGGCTACGACGGCAAGGTGCTCGTCGAGGGCTACCCGCGCAACGACGCGCTCGTGGACGGCACGGCGGAGGCCACCCGCGCCGCGGTGCGGCAGCGGCTGGGGATCGCGGACGACGTCCGCGTGCTGCTGTACGCGCCGACGTGGCGGGACAACGTCAAGGAGGGCGCGCGGTACGGCCGGGTGGCCTACCTCGACTTCGACGAGCTGGCCCGGGCCGCCGGTGAGCGCACCGTGGTGCTCTACCGCGGGCACTCCAACACCGCGTCGTCGTCGAGCGATCTCCCCGCCGGCGTGGTCGACGTGACGAACCACCCCGACGTGAACGAGCTCATGCTCGCCTCCGACGGGCTCGTCACGGACTACTCCTCGATCATGTTCGACTACGCCGTGCTGAACCGGCCGATCTACTTCCTCGTGCCGGACCTCGAGCTCTACGGCACCAAGACCCGCGGCTTCTACCGCGACCTCGAGGAGGTCGCGCCCGGCCCGCTGTGCGCCGACACGACGGCGCTGGTGTCCGCGCTCGGCGCCGACCACTGGTCGGTGTGGGGGGACGCGCACGGTAGGTTCGTCGCGGAGTTCGCCCCGAGGGACGACGGTGCCGCCTCGGCGCGCGTGCTCGACGTCACCGGCCTGTCCTCCTGACCGCCCATCCACCACCGGAGCACACACCATGTCGATCTACCGTTCCGCCCGGGACCGGCTCGGACGGGTGGTGAGGGCCCGGCGCGGACGTCGACAGCCGGACCCTGTCGAGGCGTTGCTCTCGCAGCGTCTGCTCGACGACTACGAGGTGGCGGAGGACATCCTCGAGGTGGACGGCCGGGTCCCGGTCAACTACTTCACCTTCCGCCCCAGCTTCGGTGACGCGCTGTCGCCGTGGCTCGTCGAGCGGCTGACGGGCCGCGCGACGAAGGTCGCGGACCGTTCCCAGCCCCACTATGCCGTCCTCGGGTCGGTGATCAACCAGGGCACCGACGAGTCGATCTTCTGGGGGACCGGCGCCTATGGCACGGAGGACGTGTCCGAGGTGCCCGCAGGGGCGGTGTACACCGCGGTCCGCGGCCCGCTGACGCGCGCGAAGCTCTCCGCGACGAAGGGTTTCGGGATCCCCGTCCCCGCCGTGTACGGCGACCCGGCGCTCCTTCTCCCGCTCGTGCACCACCCGCAGGTTCCCGTGGTCCACGAGTACGGCGTGATCGTCAGCTGGAACGAGCGTCGCTGGGCGGAGGCGACCTACGGTCCGGGCGTGCTGCTGATCGACGCCGGGCGGGTCGACGTCGACGGGGTGCTGCACGACATCCTCTCGTGCCGGCGGATCGTGTCGTCCGTGCTGCACGGCCTGGTGGTCGCCGACGCCTACGGGATCCCGAGCGCGTGGATGGAGTCGGACGCCCCCCGCGGCGGTGCGTTCCCGTTCTACGACTACTTCGGCGCCGTGCAGAAGTTCCGTCCGCCGCAGGCGTTCGACCCTGCGGCGCAGCCGGTGACGACCGACCTGCTCCGGACGACCCTCACCTTCGCCGGCGACTCGATCCGGTTCGACCACCGCGCCTTGCTGGACGCCAGCCCGATCCTGCAACGCGCGGGGTCTCCGCGCCGGCAGCTCGAGCGACTCCCGCGCCGTGAGACGAGCTCGCTGCTGGAGCTGGAGGGCACCCGGCGGCTGCTTCCCTCGCTGGGCTACTTCGGCGGGATCGCGGCGAGCTATCTACCGATCCGGTGTGCCGGCCCCGTGAGCGAGGTGCGTTTCTCCCTCCCGCGGGACGGGCAGCGCCAGCTCGACCTGCGCGGCCTCGAGCTCTTCCGTCGGGGAAGGCGAGTCGCGGTCGACAGCTCGGCCACGACGGTCAGCCAGAGCTCCGACGTGACGAAGGACGACCGCTCGCCGTTCGGGCTCGGCGGCATCCGCACCGCACGGGAGACCGGGCCCTGGTGGTCGGTCCGGTTCGACCCGCCGATCGACGCGGACGAGATCCGCGTGTACAACCGGCTCGACGGGTACGGCATCCGCAACCGGTCGCTCACCGTGGCCGTCAGCCGCCCGGGAGACGGGCCCCGCACCGTCGTCACGGTGGACTCGGACCGGGTGGTGCGACAGACCGTCGACCTCGCTGCTCGCCTGACCGGGCAGCACCTCGACGACGAGGTCCTCGCGTCGGCCGGGGCCGCCGACGCCGCGCGCGCGGACGTGCTCGCCCGGCTCGCCGACCGCGCCCGCAACGGACTGCTGACCGACGACGCGACGGAGCAGCGACTGCTCGCCTCGCTCCTGCGCACGGACAGGGTGCCCGAGGAGGAGAGCCTCTCGGACGACGAGTGGGCGCTGCTCGGCCACCTCCTGGCCGCGGAGCGACACCGCACGCCCGGGACGGCCACGTCGATGAGGTCCTATCAGCTCGTGCTCCGCTCGAAGGCGGACCTGCATCGACTGGCCGACGAGGTCAACCGCGCAGGCGAGGCGCTCGGCGCCTCCCGGGCGGTGCTCACGCGGCACGGGATCGTCGATGTCGGCGGTCTGCGCGCGCGGTCGGACGAGTACATCGCGACGATCGAGCACGCGGCCGAGGTGCTCGCCTCGTGCGGCTACCCGACGATGCTGGCCTACGGCACGCTGCTCGGTGCGGTGCGCGAACGCGACTTCCTGGCGCACGACGACGACGTGGATCTCATGGTCCCCCTCGTGGCGGCGGACCGCGCCGCCGGCGAGACGGAGCTCGCGGAGCTCCGGCGTGGGCTGCAGGAGAAGGGCTGGAAGGTGTCGCGGCCGAACTCCTATACGAACTTCCACCTGCACGACCCGCAGACCCGGCTCCACGTGGACGTCTTCCCGCTGTTCGTCGACGGTGAGTCGACGACCCTCCACATGGAGAAGATGCGGTTGCGCTCGATCCCGACATCGATCGTGATGCCGCCACGGACGCTGTCGTTCAAGGGACACGACCTCCTGGTCCCGGCTCAGCCCGAGGCCTTCCTCGAGGAACGCTACGGGGAGGGCTGGTCCGTGGCCGACCCGTTCTACGACTGGCCCTGGAAGCTCGCGGACGACGTCGCGGAATGAGCCGGGAGCATCCCCGTGCTCAGGACAGGGCGCCCGCTCTCCTGAGCTCGCGCAGCACGTACGGCGCCATGGTCTGGGTGTAGGTCGTCGTGAGGTGGCTGTTGTCGCGATAGACGTTCACGCCGCCGATCACCGACGGGCACGTCTTCTCGTTGCAGTAGTAGTCCGTCAGGTCGACGGACTTCGCCCCGGGGGTCTCCTTCGCCGTGGCGGCGAAGGTGTCCGGGAACGGGAACGCCTTCTTCCGGGTGGTGTCGCAGCTGTCCGGCTGGACGACGTCGAGCTCCTCGAGGCAGCGCGACGGCCCGGTGCGGTGCCAGGGGTTGTCCGACAGGCCCACGATCGGCACGTCGCGGTCCGCCATCGGCTTCCAGGCGGCGGCCATCTCGCGGCGCTGCTGGTCGGCGTCGCCGGACAGCATCTTGGCGTAGCCGGTCGTGACGATGAGGTCGATGTCCGAGGCGTTCTTCACCAGCCACGGGTCGAGCTGGTCCTTCCACGTCTCGCAGGTCTCGGACCGCTGCGGGTCGTCGAAGTTCATGGTGCCGGTGGTCCACGCGCAGGTCGCCTTGAGCTGCGGGGTCAGGCTGATGGTGCCCTGCTCGGCCATCCGGATGAAGGCGGGGAGCATCGCTCGCGCGTGCGAGTCGCCGATGAGCACCACGTGCGGGACCTTCGGGTCGTCCACGGGACCGAAGGAGCAGTCCTTGAGGCGGTCCTCGTACCCCTCGACCCAGCAGTCCGGGTAGTCCGCGTAGTCGCCGCCGACCGCCTCCGGGGCGGGGACCAGCATGCCGTCGAGGTCCGGGTTGTCGCAGGGCTTGTCCGGGTCCATCGACGCGGCGCCGAAGCAGGGCGGCATGTCGGCCACGAGCCGGGCCGCGAGCTCCTCCTGCTGCTGGGCGCGGTGGTCGGCAACGGCCAGGCCGGCGCCGGCGACGAGGGCGAGCACGGCCGCCGACGCGGCGGTGATCCCGAGGGCACGCCCGGTGCGCTGGAGGCCCCAGCGGGGCGTGAACCGGAACGTGTCCTCGACGTACCGCTTGCTGAGCGCGGCGAGCAGCAGCACGCCCACGAGCAGCGCGACCCGCTCGACGAGGCCGGGGTTGTGCCCGATCACGTACGGCAGGAGCACGATCGCCGGCCAGTGCCACAGGTACAGCGAGTAGGAGATCTCGCCCGTGTACTGCACGGGGCGCCACCGCATGAGCCGAGCGGGGCTGAGCGTCTCCGCGGGCGTGCCCGCCCAGATCACGGCGACGGTCGCGAGCACGGGCAGGATGGCGGCCGTCCCCGGGAAGGGGGTCTGGGCGTCGTAGGCGAAGCCGCAGACGGCGATCCCTGCGAGCCCGGCCCAGCTGACGGCGACCCGCCACCGCCCGCCGAGCAGGGGAGCGGCGGAGCGGGCCAGCACCACGGCGAGGAGGGCGCCGGCGCCGAACTGCCAGGCGCGCGTCGTCGTGACGAAGTAGGCCGACGCGGGGTTCGTGGTGGTGAGCCACAGCGAGAAGCAGAACGACGCCAGCGTCGCCACGGCCAGCAGGGTCCCTGTGACGCCCCGCTGCGACCGGCGGCTCCGGGCCGCGAGCACGGCGGAGAGCAGCACCAGCAGCGGCCAGACGAGGTAGAACTGCTCCTCGGCCGAGAGCGACCAGTAGTGCTGGAACGGCGAGGGCGCGTTCTCGGCGGCGAGATAGTCGACCGAGTCGGCGGCCAGGACCCAGTTCTCCGCGTAGAGCGTGGAGCCGATCGCCTCGCGGAACCACTGGTGCCACTCGGTCATCGGGACGAGCAGGAGGGTCGCCACCACCGAGACGGCGATCACCAGGTACGCCGCCGGCAGCAGACGGCGGGCCCGGCGCGCCCAGAACCGGCCGAGGCGGACCTTGCCCGTGGACTCGACCTCGCGCAGGAGGTGGCCGGTGATGAGGAACCCCGAGATGACGAAGAAGACGTCGACGCCGACGTACCCTCCGGGCACCCGGCCGGGCCAGAAGTGGAACAGCACCACGAGCAGCACGGCGAGCGCCCGCAGCGCCTGGACCTCGTACCGCAAGGTCTTCACGGGGCGAGCGGACGACCCCGCCCGCTCGGCCGCGGTGACGGCCTGGGTCACGATCGGGGTCCGTTCGCTGCGGGAGGGCAGAGAGCCTTCACTGGCAAGGGTCAACCTTCATGTGGGGTGCAAGGGTCAAGGGGTCATGCTAACGGTGGCCCGCTGCGGCCTGGACCGGGATGCGGGCGACGGGCGCTACTCGCGGGGGCTGGGTGACGGCGACCGGTGCCGCACGCATACTAGGACCTTCGCGACGCACGGATGTGAGGAGATCTTGGTGGCGGTTGGCAGGTCGGAGGAGCTGGGCGGCCGTGAGGGCCGTGAGCAGCGTCGGGTCGTCGTCATCGCGGACGACGTGCCGCCCGACGTGTTGCGCGCCGTCGTCGACTCCTACCGTGAGGACGACCTCTTCGTCATCGCGCCGGTCCCGTATGACGAGTGGGCCCTCGACAAGATCCACCAGCGGTACCTGAGGCTCGAGAAGGAGTCGAACCCGCAGTGGTATCTCAAGCTCCACGGACCGGTCGACCGCATCGTCGACGTCCGCCACCGGTGGCCGAATGAGCATGAGGCCACGCTGCGGCGACTGCTCTTCCACCTCGTTCCAGGGGGCGAGTACGTCATCCCCAGGTCGGCGTTCAAGGGGTACAAGTCCGGGAACCCGCTCGAGCTGCGGTTGGCGACGTTCGCCCGGGCCCTCGGCGGGGCTGCAGGAGAGGACGACGACTTCGCCGAGCTGTCTCGGGCTGTCGCGGAGGTGCGCCTCGACCGCGAGGCGATCGTGGTCCGCAAGAGCGGCACGCACTACCTCAAGCTGTCGGACCGCTGGGCCAACCGCATGCTGTCGACGCGTCACCGGCAGACGACGACGGTGCGTGAGCTCGCCCTGCTCCGCGAGCAGAAGTTCGCGTCGGCGACCACGATCGACTCGCACGGTGCCTCGCAAGCGCTTCAGGGTCTGGACACGACGGTGGCGGTGCCCCCGCATCACCTGAGGCACTACAGCGGGCGGATCGGTTTCGTGAGCAACGCACTCACCTACACGGCACACGAGATATTGCCCGACTCGTTCCGCCACCACCTGTCCAACGCGCAGAACGTCCGCCTGGTCGACGTGGACGAGAACTTCGCACGGATTCCGCGGCACGTGCAGCCGACGAAGGAGCTCGCAGGCTCGTACTTCATGCTGGACTCGGAGAACTCCGGGCACTACGGCCACCTCATGACGGAGGTGATCTCCCGCCTGTGGGGGTGGGACGCCGCGAAGAAGGACGACCCCGATCTCAAGGCGATCTTCCGTCTCCGGTATCCGGCCGAGCGTGAACCGCGGCTCGAGCGGACCGTCCTGACCGCCTTCGGCATCAGCCCGGACGACATCGTGACCGTCGACCAACCCGTGTACCTCGAGTCGATGTACGCGGCGACGCCGATGTTCCACAACGCCCGTCCGTACTACGTGCATCCCGAGATCCGAGCGGTGTGGAAGCGGATCCGAGATGGACTGCGCGCGGAGCCGGGGCCCACCTGGGACCGGGTGTTCGTCTCGCGGAAGGACTCGTACGGGAACCGCCGCTGCCTGAACCGCGTCGAGGTGGAGGACTACTTCGCAGCGGCTGGGTTCGAGGTGATCTACCCCGAGGACTACTCGCTGGCCCGGCAGTCCGCGATCTTCGCTCACGCGCGGGTGGTGGCCGGCTTTGGTGGTTCGGCCATGTTCAACACGCTGTTCGCGGAGAACCTGCAGCACATGATCGTCCTCACCCAGGAGGCGTACTCGGCGCGCAACGAAGTGCTGATCTCGCTCCCACTCGGCGTGGGCCTGCACTACTTCTGGAACCCGCCGCGCACCCCGCACCCTCCGGGCGGCTGGTCGTCGGCGGCGTACAAGTCCGACTGGTCCTTCGACTTCTCCCGCCACGGGCGCGAGCTCGACGAGCTGCTGCGATCGCTCTGACGGGCCGGTCTGCTCGGGCAGGCCGTGCCGCTCGTCCCGGCCGCACTCGAACGTGGCACGGGCGCGGAGACGGCCGCGGTCGAGCTCAGGTCCGTCGATGGGCAGTATCGTGCAGACGCCCGGCGCTGAGCCGGTCGTTCCCTCCACAGATTGGTTCAGGTCGTCATGCGGGTTCTGGTCACCGGTGGTGCCGGGTTCATCGGCGCGAACTTCGTCCAGCAGACCGTCCGGGAGCGTCCGGGGGCGGTGGTGACGGTGCTGGACGCGTTGACGTATGCCGGGGACCGGTCGTCGTTGGACCCGGTCGCGGACCAGGTCTCGTTCGTGCAGGGCTCGATCACGGACGCCGCGCTGGTCGACGAGCTGGTCGCCGGGTCGGACGTGGTGGTGCACTTCGCGGCGGAGTCGCACAACGACAACTCGCTGGAGGACCCGTCGCCGTTCGTGCAGACCAACGTGGTGGGCACGTTCACGCTGCT
Source organism: Promicromonospora sp. Marseille-Q5078 (assembly GCF_050315395.1). Classification (NCBI taxonomy): domain Bacteria; kingdom Bacillati; phylum Actinomycetota; class Actinomycetes; order Micrococcales; family Promicromonosporaceae; genus Promicromonospora; species Promicromonospora sp. Marseille-Q5078. Next base: position 3,378,626 of record NZ_JBNPQG010000001.1, on the reverse strand, counting down.
GGAGGCGGTGCGCCGGCACGGGTGCGGTTCCACCACGTCTCCACGGACGAGGTGTACGGGGACCTGCCGCTGGAGGGCGAGGAGAAGTTCACCCCCGCCACCCCGTACAACCCCTCGAGCCCGTACTCGTCGACGAAGGCCGGGTCGGACCTGCTGGTGCGTGCCTGGGTGCGTTCGTTCGGCATCGAGGCCACGATCTCGAACTGCTCGAACAACTACGGGCCGTACCAGCACGTGGAGAAGTTCATCCCGCGGCAGGTGACGAACCTGATCGACGGGATCCGTCCGCGCCTGTACGGGGCCGGGCTGAACGTGCGCGACTGGATCCACGTGGCCGACCACAACGCCGCGGTGTGGTCGATCATCGAGGCGGGCCGGATCGGGGAGACGTACCTGATCGGGGCCGACGGCGAGACGTCCAACCTGGACGTCGTGCGGACCCTGCTGGAGCTGTTCGGCCGTGACCCGGACGACTTCGACCACGTCACCGACCGGCCCGGGCACGACCTGCGGTACGCGATCGACGCGACCCGGCTGCGCGAGGAGCTCGGGTGGGCCCCCAGGTTCACCGACTTCCGCTCCGGGCTGGCCGCGACCGTGGACTGGTACCGCGAGCACGAGGACTGGTGGCGGCCCGCCAAGGCCGCCGTCGAGGCCCGTTACGCCCGCACCGGGCAGTAGCAGGACCAGACACCGAAGGGCTCCGGAACCGCGCAGCGGTTGTTCCGGAGCCCTTCGTCGTGTCAGCGGCCTTCTGTCGGACGGATCAGCCGCGCAGCGACGCGAGGTAGTCCTGGACGGCGTCGTGGCTGGGCAGGAGGCCCTGCCGGCGGGCCTCGGCGAGGGTGGGTGCGGCCTGGTCCTTGTCGGACAGCTGGGGGTGAGTGGGGCGCCGTCGCGGGTGGTGGTGGGCCAGTCGATGCCGAGCTCGGGGTCGAGGGGGTGGATGCCGTGCTCGGCGGCAGGGTTGTAGCCGGTGGAGCAGAGGTAGACGACGGTGGATCCGTCGGCGAGGGACAGGAAGGCGTGGCCGAGGCCTTCGCCGAGGTAGACGGCGCGGCGGTCGATGTCGTCGAGCAGGACGGTGTCCCAGGTGCCGAAGGTGGGGGAGTCGGTGCGCAGGTCGACGACGACGTCGAGGACGGCGCCGGCGGGGCAGGTGACGTACTTGGCCTGGCCGGGCGGGACGTCGGCGAAGTGGATGCCGCGCAGGACGCCGGCGGCGGAGACGGAGGCGTTGGCCTGCTGCAGGTCGAGCGGGTGGCCGACGGTGTCGGCGAAGGTGTCGGCCTTGAACCACTCGAGGAAGCGGCCGCGGGGGTCGCCGAACTGCTTCGGGGTGATCTCGTAGGCGCCGGGCACGGCCAGCTCGCGGAACTGCACAGGTTCTCCTTCGGGGGCGATGGTGGGGCCGTAGGATCCTACGGTGACCGACACGACGACCACGCCGAACGCCACCTCTTCGTCGCGCCGTTGGCTGGTCACCGGCGCGGGCGGGATGCTCGCCACCGACCTCCTCGCCGTGCTGCGCGCTGCGGGCGCCGACGTCGTGGCGGCACGCCGCGCGGACCTGGACGTCACGGACGCGGCGGCGGCCGCGGCCGTGGTGCGGGGTGCGGACGTGGTGGTCAACTGCGCCGCGTGGACGGCGGTCGACGACGCCGAGTCGCGCGAGCCCGAGGCGTTCGGCGTGAACGCGGTGGGTGCCGCGTTCCTGGCCCGTGCGGCGCACGGGGCGGGCGCGCGGTTCGTGCAGGTGTCGACCGATTATGTCTTCGACGGGCGGGCGGTCGCGCCGTACGCGGAGGACGCGCTGCTGGCGCCGGTGTCCGCGTACGGGCGTACGAAGGCGGCGGGGGAGTGGGCGGTGCGTGCCGAGGCGCCTGACCACCTGATCGTGCGGACCGCCTGGTTGTACGGGGCGCACGGCGCCTGCTTCCCGCGGACGATGGCGCGCCTGGCCTCCGAGCGTGACGAGCTGACGGTCGTGGACGACCAGGTGGGTCAGCCGACGTGGACGCGTGACCTGGCGGACCTGATCGTGCGGCTGGTCGGGGCGGGGGCGCCGGCGGGCACGTATCACGGGACGGCGTCGGGGCAGACGTCGTGGTGCGGGTTCACTCGGCGGATCGTGGCTGGTCTCGGTTCGGCGACCCGGGTCGTGCCGACGACCAGCGACGCGTTCGTGCGGCCGGCTCCGCGGCCCGCGTACTCGGTGCTGGGGCACGACGCCCTCCTTGCGGCCGGTGTCGCGCCGATCGGCGACTGGGCCGCGCGGTGGGACGCCGCCGCGGCCGAGGTGCTCGCCTGAGCTACTCCTCGAGCAGTCCCAGCAGGTAGGCGCCGTAGCCCGACTTCGTCAGCTTCTCCGCCCGGGTCCGGAGCTCGTCGTCGGACAGGAAGCCGCGACGCCACGCGACTTCCTCGGGAGCGCCGATCTTGAGCCCCTGACGGTGCTCGACCGTGCGGACGAAGTCGCTCGCCTCGAGCAGCGAGTCGAAGGTGCCCGTGTCGAGCCAGGCCGTGCCCCGAGGCAGCACCTCCACGCGCAGGTCGCCGCGGCGCAGGTACTCGCGGTTGACGTCCGTGATCTCGTACTCGCCCCGTGCCGACGGCGCCAGGTTCTTCGCGATCTCCACGACGTCGTTGTCGTAGAAGTACAGTCCGGGCACCGCATAGCTCGACTTGGGCCGAGTCGGCTTCTCCTCCAGCGAGACGGCCCGCCCGTCGGCGTCGAACTCGACCACGCCGTACGCGGTCGGATCGGCAACCCGGTAGGCGAAGACCGCGCCTCCGTCGACGTCCGTGAAGCGGCCGAGCTGATCGCCGAGACCCTGCCCGTAGAAGATGTTGTCGCCGAGCACGAGAGCGGCCGCGTCGTTGCCGATGAACTCCTCGCCGAGGACGAACGCCTGCGCCAGGCCGTTCGGGACGGCCTGGACCGCGTAGGTGATCGAGATCCCGAACTGCGTTCCGTCGCCCAGCAGGCGGCGGAACTGCCCGGCGTCGTGCGGCGTCGTGATCACCAGGACGTCGCGGATCCCCGCCAGCAGGAGCGTCGACAGCGGGTAGTAGATCATCGGCTTGTCGTACACCGGCACGAGCTGCTTGCTCACGCCGAGAGTGATGGGGTGCAGGCGGGTGCCGCTTCCGCCCGCCAGGATGATTCCGCGCATGGGCGTCAGGCTAGCGTTCGCAGCGGGCATGACCGGACGGCGGGCGTCAGGCGTCGCGGGAGCCCCGCAGCCCCTGGGCCCACGCGCGGGCGGCCCGGCGCCGGCGCCGGTAGGCCTTCGGGTCGTCCAGGGCCTGGCGGATCTCCGCGAGGCCGCGGTCGCGGCGCCGCCACAGGCGGTCACCGCGGTGCAGCAGCCCCCACACGGGCCGGTTCAGCAGCGTGCGGCCGTCCCAGGCGTCGGTCCGGTCGATCACCGACTGCGGCACCGGCTGCGGGTCGTCGTGGAGGTAGGTCTCGAGGATGCGGTCGTAGCTGTCGCTGAGGACCGTGCTCGTCGGGTCGAGGCCAAGCACCACGACCACCCCGGTCGGGCTGGTGTCGACCGGGATCACCGTGAGGTCGGGGCGGTAGGTCCGCAGCACGTCGGCGACGCGGAACACGTCGCCGGTCCACGCGCTGGTGTGCCGCTCGCGGGCCGCCTCGTCCACGTTCCGGGGCAGCATGTCGTCGAGGACGACGACGCTCGACCACCGGCAGTGCTTCTCGACGTTGATGAAGTCGCGCAGCGCGTACTCGAACAGGTGCATGCCGTCGATGAACGCCAGCTCCACCGGGCCGCCCAGCCACTCCTTCGGGTCGGTGGTGGCGAAGTACGCGTCGCCGGTGGTCCGGGCGAGCCGGACCGGCGCGCTGATCTCCTTCCGGATCGCGTACGCGGGGTCGATCCCGACGCTCGGCACGGACGAGAGCCGCAGGCTGGAGCCGTCGGCCACGCCCACCTCGAGGTACGTGCGTGGTCGGAGCTGTCGGTGGAGGCCGGTCAGCAGCGCGTGCCGGCTGAGGCGGGTCTGCGTGGGGGGAGCCTTCGGTGACATGGGACACATCATCGCGACGCGCACCGGTCTTGGGAAGGTTGCCGCGCGGTCTCGACGACCTCGGGGAAGATCGCAAAGGGCCTCGGGTCGGTCTCGACAGGCTCGACCCACGAGGAGCGGGAGGCGACGTCCCGCCCGCAGCGCTCGGGTAGTGTCCGACGCGGCTCCGACGAGAGGGGAGAGCCTTGCCCGCCCACGGTGACCGCCGGCCCGCCCTCCGGAAGGTCGGCAGCCCGACGTGATGACCGAAGCCGGACCCACGCCTGCCGGGTCGCCGGCAGGCGACGCGCGCCCGCGCACGGAGGTCCGCACGGACGTGCAGGGCCTGCGCGCGCTGGCGGTGAGCGCGGTGCTCGTCTACCACCTGCTGCCGGACACGGTGACGGGCGGCTACGTCGGCGTGGACGTCTTCTTCGTCATCTCGGGCTTCCTCATCACGTCGCACCTGCTGCGCCGGCCGGTGCGCGGGGTCCGCGACCTGCTGGAGTTCTGGGCGCGCCGGGTACGGCGCCTGATCCCCGCCGCGACGGTCGTCCTGCTGGCCACGCTGGCCGCGACGCTGCTGTGGCTGCCCACGACGGTGCACGCCCGGGTGGCGCGCGACGTCGCCGCCGCGGCGCTGTACGTGGAGAACTGGTCCCTGGCCCGCTCCGCCACCGACTACCTCGCCGCGGAGGAGCTGGCCTCCCCGGTGCAGCACTACTGGTCGCTGTCGGTCGAGGAGCAGTTCTACGTGCTGTGGCCGGTGCTCGTCGGGGCGGTGGCCTGGGCGACCGTGCGCGCGCGCCGGCGCGGCGCGTGGCTGCCCGCCGCAGCGGTGGGGCTCGTCGTCGTCGCGTCCCTCGCCTGGTCCGTGCACCTGACCGCCACGAACCCGGCGGCGGCGTACTTCGTGACCACCACGCGCCTGTGGGAGCTCGCGCTGGGCGGGCTCGTCGCGGCGGTCCTCGCGGCCCGTCCGCTGCCGCTCGCGCCGGCGGCGCGGGCGGCGGCGGCGTGGGCGGGGCTGGCGGCCGTCGTCGCGGCCGTCGTGCTCTTCGACGGGTCGACGCCGTTCCCGGGGTTCGCGGCCGCGCTGCCGACCGTGGGCACCGCGCTGGTGATCGTCGCCGCGGCGGACGGGGCCCGCGGCAGCCCGGGGCGGATGCTGGCCCTGCGGCCCGTGCAGTGGCTGGGCGACGTCTCGTACAGCGTGTACCTGTGGCACTGGCCGCTGATCGTCGTCGTGCCGTACGCGCTCGGCCGCGCGCTGGGCGCCGCGGAGCTGGTCGGCGTCGTCGTGGCCGCCCTGCTGCTGGCCGCCGTGACCAAGCGGTGGGTCGAGGACCCGCTGCGCCGCTCGCCCCTGCTCGTGCGCCGCCGGGCGGCGACGTTCGGCCTGCTGGCGGTGTGCGTCGGCGTCACCGCGGTCTGGGGGCTCAGCGCGGCGTCGACGGCGGACGCGCGCGAGCGCGAGGCGGTCGCGTCGGCTCCGGCGAACGTCGCCGCGGCGGGGGACTGCGCGGGGGCGGGCTCCGTGCGCGACCCCTCCTGCGACGTCCGCGGGCTGCTCACCCCGCCGGAGGCGGCGGCGCAGGACACGCCCGACGTCTACGCGGACGGCTGCTGGAACGACCCGCCCTTCACCACCCGGCACTCGTGCACCTACGGCGCCGACGACGCGCCGGCGCGGGTGGCGGTGCTCGGCAACTCGCACGCCGGGCACTGGACGCCCGCCCTCGAGCAGGGCGAGGAGGACGGGGACTGGCAGGTGGACACCTACCTGCAGTCGTCCTGCTACCCGGTGGAGCGGCTGCTCGAGTACGAGGCCGACGCCGAGGCGCAGGGCTGCCTCGACACGACCCGGTGGGCCGTCGACTCGGTGGTGGACGGCGGCTACGACCTCGTCGTCATGTCGGCGCGCACCAACCAGCTCCTGGCGGGCGTGCCGGAGGGAGAGCAGCAGGAGCAGGCCCAGAGCGCCTACGCCGAGACGCTCCGCCGGTTCACCGACGCCGGCGTCCCGGTGCTCGTGCTCCGTGACACGCCCGCGATGCCGGACAGCGTGCCGGACTGCCTCGCCACCGGGCCCGTGGCCTGGGACGACTGCGGCGCGCCGCCCGACCAGGCGCTCGAGCCCGACCCGCTCGCCGCGGCGGGCCGCGCCGACACGTCGGGTCTCGTCACGGTCCGCGAGGTCACCGACCTCATGTGCGACGACGAGGTCTGCCACCCGGTGATCGGCGGCGTCGTCGCGTACTTCGACCACGGCCACCTCACGGCGACCTTCGCGCGCACGCTCACCCCGGAGGTCACCGCCGGCGTCCGCGCCGCGCTGCGCACCGCCGGCGGCTGAGCTCGTCCCCACCGGGTCTCGACAGGCCCGACCGCCGGAGGCTCGAGCGGACGTTCGCGCTCGCAAAACCATGTAGTCTCATCGGATTAATGCAGAATGCGTTCGCGCGACCGACCTGAAGCACCGGAGAAGAGCATGCCGACGTACCCCTCTGTCCGCGCCCGACTCTCCCGTGCCGCGAGGGCCGGCCTCGGGCGCCGTGTCCCGGACGTCTTCGGCACCCGGCGCTCGCGCCGTCTGCTCGACGACTACGAGGTGGCGGACCTCATCGAGGTGGAGGGCAAGATCCCGCTCAACTACTTCACCTACCGCCCGAACTTCGGCGACCTGCTCTCGCCCTGGCTCGTGACGACGATGACGGGCAGGAAGGTGGTGGTCGCCGACCGGGCGAAGCCGCACTACGTGGTGATCGGCTCGATCATCAACCAGACCACCGCGCACTCCGTCGTCTGGGGCAGCGGCACCTACGGCACCGAGGGCAAGAGCGAGGTGGCGCCGGACGCGCAGTACACCGCGGTCCGCGGGCCCCTGACGCGCGCGAAGCTCGGCGCGTCCAAGGGCTTCGGCATCGACGTGCCCCAGGTCTACGGCGACCCGGCCCTGCTGCTCCCGCTCTACTACATGCCGAAGGTGCCGGTCACGCACGAGTACGGCGTCGCGGTGCGCTGGAGCGAGCGCCGCTGGGCGCGGGCGACGTTCGGCCCCGGCGTGAAGCTGATCGACTTCGCGCGGACCGACGTCGAGGCCGTGGTCCGGGAGCTGCTCTCGTGCCGGCGGATCGTCACGTCCTCCCTGCACGGGCTCATCGTCGCCGACGCCTACGGCATCCCTAGCGCCTGGCTGGCCTCCGGCTCGCCGCGCGGTGGCGTCTACAAGTTCTACGACTACTTCGCCTCGGTCGGGAAGTTCCGGAACCCGCAGTCCTTCGACCTCGCCGCCGGGCCCGTCACGAAGAAGCGACTGCGCGACGCGCTGTCGTTCAGCGGCGAGGCGATCGAGTACGACTACCGACCGCTCCTCGACGCGTCGCCGTTCCTCCGGCGCAGGTCGTCCGTGCCTCCCCGTGGGGCCGAGACGCTCCCCGAGCTGGTCGCCACCGCCGGTTGACCCTGTCGAAACCGTCGTCGCCGCTGGTTGAGCCTGTCGAAACCGTCGGGTGGTCTCGACAGGCTCGACCGGCGGAACGGCTCGACCGGCGGAACGGCTCGACCGGCGGAACGGCTCGACCGGCGGAACGGCTCGACCGGCGGAACCGGCTCGACCGACGTCAGCGGCCCGCCGCGTACCCCTGCGCGCCGCGCGGGTTCGCCGCGGCGCCGAGCACCCCGGTGGCGGGGTCGCGCGTGACGGCGCTGAGCCGCCCCAGCGCCCAGTCTCCGGCGAGGGTGAGGGCGTGCCCGCGCTCGACCAGCCCGGCGAGGACGTCGGCGCCGAGCCGGTCCTCGACGACGGCGCCGCCGGGCGTCCAGGTGCGCGGCCAGAAGGAGCCGGGGGCGGACGTCGTGTGCAGGGCGGGGGCGTCGATCGCCTCCTGGGGCGTGTAGCCGCCCACGAGCACGCGCAGCAGGAACGCGAGCTGCCACTGGTCCTGCTGGTCCCCGCCCGGCGAGCCGCACGCGAGCACCGGCGCGCCGTCGCGCAGCACGAGGGTGGGCGTCAGCGTCGTGCGCGGCCGGCGGCCGGGCTCCAGCCGCGAGGGCGACGACTCGTCGAGCCAGGTCATCTGCAGCCGCGTGCCCAGCGCGAAGCCGAGGCCGGGCACCGTGGGGGAGGACTGCAGCCAGCCGCCGGACGGCGTCGCGCTGATCATGTTGCCCCAGCGGTCGACGACGTCCAGGTGGCACGTGTCGCCACGGGTCGCGCCGGTGGCGTCGGTCTCGAGGCCGTCGCCGTTCAAGGGTGCGGCGCCCAACGCCGCCGGGACGACGACGGTCGGCTCGCCGACCCCCGCGGCGGCGCCGCCGGTCGGGGCGCCCGGGAGGGCGGCCGCGGGGACGTCGGTGGCGTACGACGTACGCAGCGGCGGCACGGGCGGCGTGGCCCGGCCGGGCACGTCGCCGGGCCGCACCTCGTGGGACGCGCGTTCGCCGATCAGCGCGCGGCGGGCGGCCGCGTACTCGTCGGACAGCAGCACGTCGAGCGGCGCCGCGCCCTCGCCGTCCTCGGCCCCGTCGCCGTACCACGTGTCCCGGTCGGCGAGGGCGAGCTTGAGCGCCTCGAGCACCGTGTGCGCCCCGAGCTCCGTGGACGGGTCGAGCCGCGCGTCGTCGAACCCGTCGAGGATCCGCAGCGCCTCCAGCAGCGCGGGACCCTGCCCCCAGGCGCCGGTCTTGACCACGGTGTGCCCGCGGAACTCGACGGCGACGCCGTCCTCGAACGACGCGTCGAAGCCCGCGACGTCCGCCGCCGTGAGCACCCCCGCGTGGTCCCTGCCGTCGGCGTGCCGGTGCGGCGTGCGCACGAACGCCTCGACGGCCTCGCCCACGACGGCGCGCCAGGCGGCCCGCGCGGCGTCCACCGCGTCGGCCCGGCCGGCGCCTCCCACGGCGGCGTCCCGCTCCGCCGCCACGAGGCGCTCGAGGACGGCGGCGAGCTCGGGGTTCGTCACCAGGTCGCCCGGCCGCGGGGCCCGGCCGTCGGGGAGCCAGCGCGCCGCCGAGGAGGGCCAGTGGTCGCGGAACAGGTCGGCGACGCCCTCGATCGTGCGGCACACGGCCGCGAGGACGGGGTGGCCGTCGCGCGCGTAGCCGAGCGCCGGGGCGAGGGCGTCCTCGAGGGTCCAGGTGCCGTGGTCGCGCAGCAGCAGGAGCCACGCGTCGACCGCCCCGGGCACCGCGGCGGCCAGCGCACCCGAGCCGGGCACCAGGTCCAGGCCCTCGGCGTCGCGGTAGTGCGCGATCGTGGCGCCCGCCGGCGCGGGCCCCTGCCCCATGAGCACCCGCGGCCGCCCGGGCTCGTCCGCCGTCGCGAGGATCGCCGTCATGTCACCGCCCGGACCGTTGAGGTGCGGCTCCACCACGTGCAGCACGAACGCGCCCGCCACCGCCGCGTCGAAGGCGTTGCCGCCCCGTTCCAGCACGGACTGCGCGCTCGCGCTCGCCAGCCAGTGCGTGGAGGCGACCATCCCGAACGTGCCGCGCAGGTCCGGGCGCGTGGCGTGGGCGGGCGGGGGAGTGAACGTCATCGGGTTTCCTCCGTGGTGTGTCCGAGGGTGGCGACGAGGAGCGTGAGCACGGCGCTCACGCCCACGCCCCACGCCAGGTGGGCCTGCAGGAGCAGGGCGCCGACGCCGGCGCCCGCGCAGATGAGGGCGATCGCGGTGAGGCGGCGCCCGGCGTGCTTGCCGGAGCCGCCGGCGAGGCGGGAGTCGGCGGCCAGGCCGGTGATGGTGGAGGTCACGACCACCGTCGTGACGTCCTTGACCGACAGGTGCCGCGCCGTGGCCGCCTGCGTGCCCATCGCCAGCGCCAGCAACCCGGTCACGGTGAGCTGCACCGGGTGCGTCAGGTCGGCGCCGGCGGCCAGGAGCAGCACCGTGATCGCCGCCAGCAGCAGGCCCACCGCGGCGATCAGGGCCGTGGTGCGCGGCGTCCACCCGACCTCGACCGGGCGCAGCACCACGCCCGCGAGCGCCGCGCCGGCCATGAAGGTGCCGAGGGCGAGCAGCGGTCCGACGACGGGCAGGTCGTCTGCCCCGGCGAGCGCCATCCCGAGGATGACGACGTTGCCGGTCATGTTGCCGGTGAACACCCGGTCGAGGCCGAGGTAGCCGACGGCGTCGGCGATGCCGGTCGAGAACGTCAGGGCGAGCATGAGGACCAGGTGCAGCCGGTCGCGGTCACGACCGAGGGGTCCGAGGAACGAGCGGGGCACCAGGTCACCGTACCGATCCCGCCGAGATAGAGAGGCTCCTCGCCGAGATAGAGAGGGGGCGGACCGAAGACGACTTCGGTCCGCCCCCTCTCTATCTCGGCGAGGAGCCTCTCTATCTCGGCATCACTCGGCGGCGGCGCCGCCCGTCACCTGGTCGACGAAGTCCGGGTTGTCCTTCAGCCATGCCTGCACGGCGGCCTCCGGGTCGTCCGAGTACTCCTCGTCGTTGAACATGAGGTTCTCGAGCGAGAACAGCTGCTTGTCGTCGAGGGTGAAGTCCTTCAGCCAGCCGGCCAGCTCCGGGTAGCGGTCGGCGAAGTCGGAGGTGCCGTAGGTGTGGATCTCCTCGGCGTCGCCCATCGCACCCTCGGGGTCCTCGAGGTCGCGGACCGGGAACTCGTCGTAGGCCCAGTGCGGGCGCCACAGCGTGACCGCGATGTTGTTGCCCTTGTCGACGGCGCCCTTGAGCTCGGCGAGCATCGCCGGCGTCGAGGAGATCGTGTAGTCGAGGTCCTCCAGACCGTAGGTCGGGATCGCCTCCTCCTTGGTCACCCGGGTGAGCCCGGCGCCCGCCTCGATGCCGACCAGCTTGTTGTCGTAGTCGTCGGCGTACTTCGCGAGGTCGCCGATGGTCTTGGCCGGCGAGTCCTCGTTCACCGCGATGGTGAGCTTGGCGTCGTCGTACCAGGTGCCGAGGTCGGAGATGTCGTCGCCGAACTTCTCGACGTAGTCGGAGTGCGTGATCGGCAGCCAGGTGTCGAAGAGCACGTCCATGTCGCCGCCGGCCAGGCCGGTGAAGACCACGCCGATGTCGGCGGTCTTGGTGTCGACGTCGTAGCCCTTCTCGTCGAGGACGGCGGCCCAGAGGTTGGAGACGGCGATGCCCTCGTCCCAGCCGGACGGGATGCCGATCGTGATCTCCTTCTCGTCACCGCCGTCGGCGCTGCCGCCGTCCTCTCCGTCCGACGCGCAGGCGGCGAGGGAGAAGGCGAGGGCGAGGGTGCCGCCGGCGGCGGCGAGACGACGGGTGTTGCGTCCGGTGTTCATGGATGTCCTTCCTGACAGGTCCCGTGCGACGACGGTGGTCGCCGCACGGGTGACGAACGGGAGCGTCAGCGGGTGGCCTTGAGGGCCTTGGCGACGGGGGAGCGTTCCGCGAGCGCGGAGGTGACGCGGTCGAGGTAGATCGCGAGGAACACGACGGCGAGGCCGGCCTCGAAGCCGAGCGCGATGTCGACGCTGGAGAGCGCGCCCACGACGTCGCCACCGAGGCCGCCGGCGCCGACCATGCCGGAGATCACGACCATCGACAGGGCGAGCATGATCACCTGGTTGACGCCCGCCATGATGGTGGGCATCGCCAGGGGGATCTGGATCTGCCGCAGGATGCGCCGGTCGTTCGAGCCGAACGCGCGGCCGGCCTCGACCACCTCGGAGTCGACCTGCCGGATGCCCAGCTCGGTGAAGCGCACGCCGGGGGCGAGCGCGAACACGATGGTCGCGATGATGCCCGGCACGGGGCCGGTGAGGAAGATGACGACCGTCGGGATCAGGTAGACGAAGGCGGGCATCGTCTGCATGAAGTCCAGGATCGGCCGCACGATGCGTGAGACGTGCTCGTTGCGCGCGGCCCAGATCCCGAGCGGGATTCCGATCAGCAACGCGACCGCGGAGGCCAGGAGCACGAGCGCCAGGGAGTCCATGGCGTTGTCCCACTGGTCCATCGCGGCGATCAGCACGAAGCCGATCAGCGAGCCGAGGGCGAGCCTCCAGCCCCGCGCCCAGAGCGCGATCGCCGCGAGCACGAGGGCGACGACGAAGAACGGCGGGGTGCTGAGCACCCAGTCCAGGCCGTCGTAGATCGACTCGAAGAACGTCTTGATCGCGTCGAAGAGGGGATCGAACGTGTCGGTGACCCAGTCGATCGCGGTCTCGATCCAGTCGCCGACCGGGACGCGGGGGACGAGGGTGTCGGTGGCGGCGGCGATCATGCCGGGGCTCCTTCCGTGGTCCCGGCAATGTTGTCGTCGGCCAGGCCCTTCTGGGCCTGCATGGCCTCCATCGCCTCCTGCTGCGACTTCTCCGGGGTGGAGACGTTGCCGTTCTCCACGGACTCGCCCGCCATGGCCTCGAGCAGCGTCACGCGCGGCACGACGCCGACCAGACGGCCCTCGTCGTCGACCACCGCGAGGGGCACGGCGGACTCCGCCGCCGGCGCGAACAGCTCGGCGATCGGCGTGTCCTGGTGCACGGAGGTCACGTCGGCGTCGATGAGCCCTGTGAGCTTCTCGATGCCCTCCTTGGTGGCGCGCACGGCGTCGTCCGCCCGGACGAGCCCCTTGAGCACGCGGCGGCGGTCGACGGCGAACGCGCCGGACACCTCCGCCTCGCGCATCTCGCGTGCCGCCTGCCGCGGTCCGCCGCCGGCGGGCACCGTGAGGCGCGGGCGCTGCATGACGGACGAGGCGGTGAGCACGCGCGACCGGTCGACGTCCGCCACGAACTTCTCGACGTACGAGTTCGCCGGGTCGGACAGGATCTGCTCGGCGGTGCCGATCTGGACGATGCGGCCGTCGCGCATGACGGCGATCCGGTCGCCCAGGTGCATGGCCTCGTTGAGGTCGTGCGTGATGAAGACGATCGTCTTGCCCAGCTTCTCCTGGAGCTCGAGGAGCTGCTCCTGCATCTCCGAGCGGATCAGCGGGTCGAGGGCGCTGAACGCCTCGTCCATGAGTAGCACGTCGGTGTCGGCCGCGAGCGCGCGGGCGAGGCCCACGCGCTGGCGCATGCCGCCGGACAGCTGCGACGGCAGCGAGTCCTGCCAGCCGGACAGGCCGACCATGTCGAGCGCCTGGCGCGCCTTCTCCTGGCGCTCGGACTTGCCGACGCCCTGGATCTCCAGCGGGTAGGCGGCGTTGTCGAGCACCGTGCGGTGCGGCAGCAGCGCGAAGTGCTGGAAGACCATGCTGACGCGGGTGCGGCGCAGCTCGCGGAGTCGCTTGCCGTCCACGGTGGCGAGGTTCGCGTCACCGAGGAGGACGTCGCCGCCGCTCGGGGTCCACAGGCCGTTGAGCATGCGGATGAGCGTCGACTTGCCGGAGCCGGACAGGCCCATGACGACGAAGATCTCGCCGGGGGCGACGTCGAAGCTCGCGTCGATCACCGCAGCGGTGCCGAGGCTCTTCACCTCGTCGCGCGTCGCGCCTGCCTTGAGGCGGCGCACCGCTTCGGCGGGCTTGGGGCCGAAGACCTTGTAGACGCCTCTCACCGACACCGCGGGCGTGGCCGCAGGCGTCTCGGCGGGCGTTGTGGTGGTACTGCTGTCTCCCGACATACGGGCAGGGCTCGCCACCTTCCATCACGTTCGGATGCACCCACGGTTCGCCGGGCGGTGCGTCGAGCACCGGTCACGGGTTCCCGTGCTTCCGCGGTTCCGGTGGGCACAAGGGCATCAAGCACCCTCCTACGCCGACGGGTGCCGTGGCGAACCGAGCACCCCGGTCCGATCTGCACGGATATTCCGTGTTGTCCTGGGGAAATACCGGCTTTTGGCTGGTCAGGAGGGTGAAGTGATCGTTATGTGAATGTGATTTTTGGGATGGCGCAGGTCACATATGGGGCCTGGACAGTGTGGCCCCGGCCACCCCGGGGCGCCACTCGAGCGGTCGCGCCTGATGAAGGTTTCGTCATGGGTCGACAAGGTCTGCTTCTTTCGGGCCGGCGTCGGACGACCTCGGCCACCGGGTCGACCGCGTCCTCGGGGAGGCCGGGAGCGGGTGACAACGTCCCGCACAGCGGGTGAAATCGCCCCGGGCGACGTGTGGGGGATCTTCTGGGCGAACCGCCCACCTCATACTCGGGGGCAGCACCGCCGGACCGCGCTGACCGCGCGGCGCGGCGACCGGCATCGACGCCGTCGTGGCCGCTCCGGCCGTGCCTCTCACCCTGTCGGCCGGAGGCCCGGCCGACTCGAGTCCCGGAGGACCCGTGGACCCTGTCCTGCCCGGTCGTGCGCGACACCGCGCGCGCACGACGGCGCTCGTCACCGCCCTCTCGCTGGTGGTCGCCCCGCTGCTGGTCGCCCCCGGCGCGGTCGCCGCCACCGACCCCCCGCCGGAGACCCAGGTCTCCGCCGAGCCGACGACGGAGCCGACGACGGAGCCGACGCCGGATCCGACGACCGAGCCGACGGTGACGGACGTCGTCGCGCCCGCGCCCGAGCAGCTCGCCGTGACGGGCACGGCGCAGGTCGGCGCGGAGGTCGCCGTCGACCCCGTGCCCGCGCTGTGGACGCCGGCCGACGCCGGCCTCACCTTCACCTACCGCTGGCTCGCGGACGACGTCGAGCTCCCCGGTCAGGTGGACTACGCCCTGACCGTCCCGGCGCCGGCCGCCGGGCACGCGCTGAGCGTCGAGATCACCGGGTCCGCGCCCGAGGGTGCCGTGAACGGTGCGGCCTCGGCCACGGTCGTCGTGCACGCGGCGGACGTCGTCGCCCCGGGCGAGCTCGCGACGGACGATCCCCAGGTCACCGGCACCGCGCAGGTCGGGAAGACGCTGACGGCCGTGCCGGGCACCTGGGCCCCTGCCGCGACGTTCACCTACCGCTGGCTCCGCTCGGGAAGCCCGATCAGCGGGGCGACGGCGCGGACCTACACGCTGACGTCTGCGGACGCCGGCCGGTCCGTCGCGCTCGAGGTCACCGGGAAGGCCGCGGGCTACGACCCCGAGACCCGGACGTCCGCGGCGAAGACCGTCGCCCTCGGCACGCTCACGGCGTCCACCCCCACCCTGTCGGGCACGGTCCGCGTCGGGTCCAAGGTCACCGCGAAGGCGGGCACCTGGAGCTCGGGCACGTCGCTGAAGTACCAGTGGTACGCGTCGGGCAGGTCGATCTCCGGGGCGACGAGGTCGACCTACACCCCGACGGCCTCCGTCAAGGGCCGGACGCTCAGCGTCAAGGTGACGGGGACCAGGTCCGGCTACACCCCGACGACCCGCACGAGCAGCGGGAAGAAGGTCGCGGCCGGGGTCATCTCGGCGCCGAGGCCGAAGATCAAGGGCATCGTCCGCGTCGGCAGCAAGGTCTCGGCCTCGCGTGGCACGTGGTCGCCGTCGGCCTCGACCTACCGGTACCAGTGGCGCGTGAACGGCGCGAAGGTCAAGGGTGCGACGAAGTCCACCTACACGCTCCCGTCGAAGCACGCGGGCAAGAAGCTGACCGTCACGGTCACCGGCAGCCGCTCGGGCTACACGACGAAGACGATGACGAGCTCGTCGAGCAGGATCCTGCGGGTCTACTCGAGGACGTCCGCGCCGAAGGTCTCGGGCAGCGCGCGCGTCGGCGCCACCCTCCAGGTGAGCAGCCGCGGCACGTGGACGCCGAAGCCCTCGTCGTGGCGGTACCAGTGGCGGGCGAACGGCACCGCGATCAAGGGGGCGACACGCTCGACCTTCCGCATCACGGGCGCGCAGTACGGCAAGCGGATCACCGTGACGGTGAAGGGCGTGCGGTCGGGCTACTACGCGTCCTCGCGCACGAGTGCGAAGACGGCGCGCGTCACGGTCCCGGCGCCGGTGCTCACGAAGAACGGCGTCTACAAGGTCGGGACCCAGATCAAGCCGGGGACGTACGTGGCGCGGGGCTCGGCCGGGGGCTGCACGGTCAAGCGCCTCGACGGGTCCAAGAAGATGGTCTGGGCCGGCCTCACGTACGGGCAGACCATCGTGACGATCAAGAGCACCGACAAGTACTTCTCGACCAGCGGCTGCGGCACGTGGCGCAAGTACCACGCCTACGGGTCGGCGCGGACCTCGACGGCGACCGACGGCATCTACAAGGTCGGGACCTCCGGGGGCCAGGTCAAGCCGGGGCTGTACTCCACGACGGGGCCGGCCTTCTCGGACGACATCTGCTACGTCGCCGCCCTCAAGAGCTTCGCCATGTCGCACTCCGCGATCGACGAGGCGTCCGAGTTCACCGGGCCGGGCTACTGGAGGGTCCTCCCCGGCGACGTCGGCTTCGAGGCGTACGGCTGCTCCTGGCGGCGCGTGTCGGGCTGAGCATCGAGGCCAGGGCCCACGACGGCGCACCACGCGCCGTCGTGGGCCCGGACCGGGACGAAGATCACGCCGGCGGGGCGGGTGAAGACGGGCGCGACCGGGCCGCGCGCCCGTCGCCGGACCGCATACTTGACCGGCGACACCATCTCCCGCGGCCGGACCCCGTCCGTGCTGCGCGGATCGAGCCGGTGTCGCGCCACCCCGCCCGCCGTCGTCGGCGAACCCCCTTGGCACACCCCAGGAGAAGCCCGTGAAGCACCCCGTCCCCGCGCGCCGTGCCGGTCGCCTCGCCGCGCTCGTCACGGCCGTGACGCTGCTCGCCGCCCCCCTCGCCGTCGTCCATGCCACGGCGACCGCGCCGACGGCCGCGGCCGCCACGACGACGTCGGTGACGGTCAAGAAGATCGGCACGAAGACCGCGCCCTACACGAAGAAGGCGACGGTCAGGCCGAACGTCAGCGCCAAGGGTCACGTCTCCGTGAGGTCGAAGACGCTCACCGTCGCCCAGCACGGCAAGTACCTCGCGAAGAACAAGGCGAAGGTGGCGCTCAAGGCCGGCACGTACAGCGTGACGACGAAGGTCACCTACAAGACCTACAAGCTCTCGTCGGCCAAGAAGAAGATCTGGTCGGGCACCAAGACGAAGAAGCTGTCGCAGAAGCTGGTCGTGAAGCAGGGCAGGAAGCCGTCGCGCACGTCGCCGGTGAGCAAGTACAACTGCCCGAGCTGGGCCCCGATCAAGGGCAACCAGTCCGGCATCTACCACGTGCCCGGCGGTCGGTACTACAAGGTGACCACCCCGGAGGAGTGCTTCACCACGGCGTCGGCCGCCCGCAAGGCCGGCTACCGCGCGTCGAAGAACGGCTGACGACGCCCGCGGGGCACGTGACCCGGCGAGGCCGGCACCCTTGCGGGTGCCGGCCTCGCTGCATGTCAGCGGCCGTGCGGACTACCCTGGGTGCTGGCTCGCGCCGACGACGACGGGCCACGCGCAGACGGGAGCCCCCAGCGCACACGGCTCATACCGCAGAAACCCAGGAGGGCGACCATGTCCACGACCGCTGAGGCACCCGGCACCACCGGCTTCGACGAGGCTCCCGGCCGCTACAAGGTGCGCTCGCTCGCGCTGGCGGAGGCAGGGCGGCACCAGATCCGGCTCGCCGAGCACGAGATGCCCGGCCTGATGGCGCTGCGCGCCGAGTACGGCGCGTCGCAGCCGCTGGCCGGCGCCCGCATCGCCGGCTCGCTGCACATGACGGTGCAGACCGCCGTCCTCATCGAGACGCTCGTCGCGCTCGGTGCCGACGTGCGGTGGGCGAGCTGCAACATCTTCAGCACGCAGGACGAGGCGGCCGCGGCGATCGCCGTCGGCCCGCACGGCACCCCCGACGACCCGCAGGGCGTGCCCGTCTTCGCGTGGAAGGGCGAGAGCCTCGAGGAGTACTGGGACTGCACCGAGCAGATCCTGGTGTGGCCGGGCGCGGAGAACGGCCAGGGCGGCCCGAACCTGATCCTCGACGACGGCGGCGACGCCACGATGCTCGTGCACCTCGGCCTGCAGTACGAGCGCGCCGGCGTGGTGCCGCCCGACACGCTGCAGGGCGAGCCCGACCACACCCACGAGATGAACGTGGTGCGGAACGTGCTGCGCCGGGCGCTGGAGTCCGACCCGCTGCGTTGGACGACGATCGCGCAGGGCATCGGCGGCGTCACGGAGGAGACGACGACGGGCGTGCACCGGCTCTACCACCTCGCGGAGGCGGGCGAGCTGATCTTCCCGGCGATCAACGTCAACGACTCGGTCACCAAGTCGAAGTTCGACAACAAGTACGGCATCCGGCACTCGCTGCCGGACGGCATCAACCGCGCCACCGACATCCTCATCGGCGGCAAGGTCGCGTTCGTCTGCGGCTACGGCGACGTCGGCAAGGGCGCGGCGGAGGCGTTCCGCGGCCAGGGTGCCCGCGTGATCGTGTCCGAGGTGGACCCGATCTGCGCGCTGCAGGCGGCGATGGACGGCTTCCAGGTGGCGCGTCTCGACGACACGATCGGCGAGGCCGACTTCGTCATCACCACCACGGGCAACAAGGACGTGGTCCGCGTCGAGCACATGCTCGGGCTCAAGGACAAGGCCGTGGTCGGCAACATCGGGCACTTCGACAACGAGATCGACATGGCCGGGCTCGCGGCCGTGCCGGGGGTCGTGAAGACCGAGATCAAGCCGCAGGTGCACGAGTGGACGCTGCCCGCGGCCGACGGCCGCCCCGAGCGGTCGATCATCGTGCTGTCGGAGGGGCGCCTGCTCAACCTCGGCAACGCGACCGGGCACCCGTCGTTCGTCATGTCGAACTCGTTCGCGAACCAGGTGATCGGGCAGATCGAGCTGTTCGCCGACATGGCCCGCCCGGCCGAGGAGCGCCAGTACGAGCGCCAGGTCTACCGCCTGCCGAAGGTGCTCGACGAGAAGGTCGCCCGCCTCCACCTCGACGCCCTCGGCGTGCGCCTCACGGAGCTGAGCAAGGACCAGGCCGAGTACCTCGGCGTCCCCGTCGAGGGCCCGTACAAGGCCGAGCACTACCGCTACTGACGAGGGAGCTCCCCTCTCGCCGAGGTAGTGGACCAGACCACTACCTCGGCGAGAGCCGGACTACCTCGGCGAGAGCTGAACTACCTCGGCGACGGGGGACAGCCCCCGCGACGACGGTGGCGGGCCGGGTACCGGCGCGACGGCCGGGCCGGCAGCCTGGAAGCATGACCCGCATGACGTCCACCGACGGCCCCGCCCCGTCGTCCGCCGCCCCGCCGACGAGGGACGGGGCGACGGCGTCCCCGCGAGCGGGGGCCGTTGCCGGCGCGCCGCCGTTCCTCCTCGCCCCCTTCGACGGCCGCACGTGGCGGGCGTACGGGTTCCTGTGGCTCGCGCTGCTGCTGGCCCCGTTCGCGTTCACGTACGCGATCTTCACCGTCGCGTTCATGGCGGGCGTCGCGGTGACGGTGGTGGGGCTGTTCGTGGCGGGCGCCGTGCTGCTCGGCACGCGCGGCTGGGGCTCGATGTACCGGCGCATGGCGGTGCGCTACCTCGGCGTCGACATCGCGGAGCCCGCGCCGCGCCCGGCGCGCCGCGGCTTCTGGAGGCGCCTCGGCGGGATGCTCGGCGACGCGACCGCCTGGCGCGCGCTGCTGTACATGGTGGTGACGTTCCCCCTCGCGATTGCGGGGTTCGTCGTGAGCACGGTGTTCCTCGCCGTGGCGCTCGGCGGCATCACGCACTGGTTCTGGTCGCGCTGGCTGCCGCTGCAGCAGGCGAGCGACGGCAGCTGGCACCGCGGGGCGTCGTTCGGCACGGACTGGTTCGTCGACACCCCGCCGCGCCAGCTCCTGCTCGTCGCCGCCGGCGTGATCCTGCTGTACCTGTGGCCGCAGGTGCAGGCGCTGTTCGTCGGCCTGTTCCGGCTGCTGGCGGTGGGCCTGCTCAGCCCCACCCGGGCCAGCATGCGCGTCGAGTACGCCGAGCGGGCCCGCGCCGTGACCGTCGAGGACGCCGACGCGCGCCTGCGCCGCATCGAGCGCGACCTGCACGACGGCACCCAGGCGCACCTCGTGGCCGTCGCCATGCAGATCGGCGAGGCCCGCGAGCTGCTGCGCGACGGCGCCGACGAGACCGAGCTCGCCGCCGTCCTGGAGACGGCGCACTCCAGCACCAAGGACACGCTCGCGGAGCTGCGCGAGCTCGCCCGCGGCATCCGCCCGCCGGCGCTGGACGCCGGCCTCGCCGTCGCCCTCGAGACGCTCGCCGCCCGCGCGGCGCTGCCCGTGCGGGTGCACGCCGTCGGCATCGACGGGGCCGACCTGCCGCCCAGCGTCACCGCGATCTCCTACTTCGCCGTCGCGGAGCTCGTCGCGAACGCGACCAAGCACGCCCGTGCGACGGGCGTGGACGTCGTCGCCGGCGTGGAGCCGGTCGCCGACGCCGCCACCGGCGCGGCCGTGCGCGCCCTCGTGCTGCGCGTGCACGACGACGGCGTGGGTGCCGCTGCCGTGCGCGCCCCCGACCCCTCGGGTCGCGGCAGCGGGCTCGCCGGGCTCACCGACCGGCTGTCCGGCGTCGACGGCTCGCTCGGGGTGGTCAGCCCCGCGGGAGGGCCTACGGTGATCACCGTGACCATCCCGCTGCCCGCCCCGGGCGCCCGCCGATGACGACCGACTCGACGACCGACTCGACGACCGACGCGACGAACGGCTCGACCGGACCGACCGGTCCGACAGGGCTGCGCGTCGTCGTCGCCGAGGACTCCGCGATCCTGCGCGACGGCCTCGTCGCGCTCCTGTCCCGCCGCGGGTACGACGTCGTCGCGGCGGTGCCCGACGGCGACGCCCTGGTCCGCGAGGTCACGACGCTCGCCGCCGCGGGCGCGCTCCCCGACGTGCTGGTCGCCGACATCCGCATGCCCCCGTCGCACACCGACGAGGGCCTGCGCGCGGCCGAGGCGCTCCGCGCCGCCCACCCCGGGCTGCCCGTGCTCGTCTTCTCCCAGTGGGTCGAGACGCGCTACGCGTCGCGGCTGCTCGAAGGCGACCCGCGCGGCGTCGGCTACCTGCTCAAAGACCGCGTGGCCGACGTCGGGGACTTCGTCGCCGCCCTCGGGCGCGTGGCCGCGGGCGAGACCGTCCTCGACCCCGAGGTGGTGCGCCAGCTCATGGGCGCGCACCGCTCGCCGGAGGACGGCGTCGCCCGCCTGACGCCGCGCGAGCAGGAGGTGCTCGAGCTCATGGCCCAGGGGCGGTCCAACGGCGCGATCGCCGAGTCGCTGTACCTGTCGTACGGGGCGGTGGAGAAGAACGTGGCGTCCATCTTCACCAAGCTCGACCTGCCGCAGGACTCGGCGGACCACCGCCGCGTCCGCGCCGTCCTGCGCTACCTCGGCGTCGACGCCTGACGGGCCGGCGGGGGACGGCCCCCCCCCCGACGCGGGGGAGTGGGCCGGCGCCGCGGGGGTCAGGCCCCTGTCGGACGACGTCGCAGGTCACGAGGCTGAGAAGGTCCCGACCGACCAGCCTCAGGAGCAGCCGTGGCCGTCCTCGACGCCCCCGCCCCACCCGTCCTGTCCGCGCGTCCGCCCGTCAGCAGCACGACGCCCACGGTGCCGATCGCCCGGACGCCGTCGACGAGGGGGTCGCGCGCGGCCCCTTCGTCGACGTCGTCCGGGCGATCGGCACCGTGGGCGTCGTGCTGCTGCACTGGCTCATGGCCGAGGCCGCGTGGGACGGCACCACCCTCGCCGTCGGCAACGCCCTCGGGCACGGCGCCGGCTGGCTCGTGACCTACCTGCAGCCGCTCCCGCTCCTGTTCTTCGCCGCCGGCGCCGCGGCCGGCTACCAGCGGACCGCCACGGCCTCCGCCGGGCGCGGCTGGGGCGGCGTCGTCGCCGCGCAGCTGCGGGCGACCGCGCGCCCTGTCGGGGCGTTCGCCGCCGCGTGGGCGGTCGCCGTCGCGGGGCTGCTCGCCCTCGGCGTCCCCGACCAGGCCGTGTGGCGGATGGCGCGGATGGCGCCGCAGCTCCTGTGGTTCCTCGCCGTGTGGGTGGTGCTCGTGACGCTCACGCCGCTGCTGCGCGCGGCCTGGCAGCGCTGGCGCTGGGGCGCCCTCGGCGTCGCGGTCGCGCTGCCGCTGGCGCTGGACGCGCTGCGGTTCGGGCTGCCGGGGGACGTCACCGCGACCCTCGCCGGGGCCAACGTGCTCCTCGCCTGGGCGGTGCCCTTCCTCGCCGGGATCGCGTACGCCGTCGAGCGCGGCGCCCCGCGGCGCCCGGCGGCCGGCGCGCGCACCCGTCGGCAGTCCCGTCGTCCGTCCAGGTGGCCGCTCGCCGCGGGCGTCGTCGTCGCCGTCGTCGCCCTGGTGGTCCTCGTCGCCGCGGGGCCCTACCCGGCCAGCATGATCGGCATGCCCGGCGACGAGATCTCCAACCTCGGGCCGCCCACGGCGCCCGTCGTCGCGCACGCCGTCGCCCTGGTCTGCGCCGCGCTCCTGGCGCGGGAGGCGCTCGTGCGCCGCGCGTCCACCGACGCCGGACGACGGGTCGTCGGCGCGCTGGCCCGCCGGTCGATGACCGTCTACCTGTGGCACCTCACGGCGATGTTCGCCGTCGTCGGCGTGGCGCTGCTCGGCCTCGGTGAGCGGCTGCCCGCCGCCTGGGGCGCGGACTGGTGGGCGTCCCGCCCGGTCTGGTTCGCCGCCTTCGGCCTCGTGCTGCTCGGCCTGGTGCGTGTCTTCGGCCGTTTCGAGGATCGCCGCCGCTGAACGTTGTGGGTACGAGAACGGCGACAATTCGACCTGGAATTGTCGCCGTTCTCGTACCCACAACGTAGCGGGGGGGTCAGCGGGGCGGGTCGGGGACGGCGTAGGGCAGCCGGTGCAGGCCGGCGGCGCGGGCCTCGGCCCGCTCCTGCTCGGCGCGGCCGCGCTCCAGCTCGCGGTCGCGGCGCTCGTGGAGGACGGCGTGCAGGAACGCCTCGGCCGGCGTCCCGGGCGGCGGCCCCGGCGCGACGAGCGGCTCGACGCGGCCGGCGAGGTCGTCCGCCAGGCCGGCGCGCGAGGCGGGGGCGAGGCGCGGCGCGCGGTCCAGGAACTGGCGAGCAGCGAGCGCCAGGCCGTCCGGGAGGCGCCGGATGTCGGCCGTGCGCGCCCAGCCGGCGAGCTCGGGCGGCATCGCGAGCGGCACCGACCAGCCCTTCCCGCCCCGCACCCGGATGACGTACGTGCCGGCCAGCAGGTCGCCGAGCCGCTTGCCGCGGGAGTTCGCCAGCGAGGTCACGAGGGCGACGCTGCCGAACGTCAGCCACAGCTCGCCCACCCCCACCAGGGCGCGCACGAAGGAGTGCCGGAAGCGCACCGGGCCGCCGTCGTCCCGCACGACGCGCAGGCCTGTCGCGACCTTGCCCAGCGACCGCCCGCGGGTCAGCGTCTCGACCGTCACCGGCACCACGACCATCACCAGCACGGCCGCCACCACGCCCGCGACGGCCAGCCACTGGTCGTCGATCGCGACGTCCTGCACCGTGACCACCACCAGGAACGCGATCAGCACGACCGCGAGCGCCGCCAGGTCGATCAGGGTCGCGAGCACCCGGCTCACGAACGACGCCGGGCGCGCGTCGAGCACCACGCCCTCGCCGATGACGATCCCGTCGTGCATGTGCATCCCCCGCTCGTGCGACGTGTCCCGTGTGGAAGGGTATCGACCGTGGACCTCGACGCCTTCACCGCCGTGCACGGCCCGCAGTGGGACCGGCTGCGGCAGCTCACCCGGAAGCGGCGGCTCGACGGAGCGGAGGCCGACGAGCTGGTGCGGCTCTACCAGGCCGTGGCCACCCACCTGTCCACGGTGCGCTCCGCCGCGCCCGACCCGGTGCTCGTCACGAGGCTGTCCGACCTGCTCAGCCGGGCGCGGGTGCGCGTCGCGGGCACGCACGAGCCCGCGTGGTCCGACGTCGTCCGGTTCGTCGTCGTGACCGTGCCCGCCGCGCTGTACCGCGTGCGGTGGTGGACGCTCGGCGTGATCGTCGTGTGCCTGGCGATCGGGGTGATCGCCGGGTACCGCGTGGCGACGGACCCGAGCGCGCTCGCCGCGATGGGCACCCCGGCGCAGCGGGAGGCGTACGTCAACGAGGCGTTCGCGTCCTACTACGACCCGGGCGCCTCGTTCGCCGCCATGGTGTGGACCAACAACGCGTGGATCGCCGCGCAGTGCGTGGGCCTCGGCATCACCGGCGTGTGGCCGGCGTACGTGCTGGTGCAGAACGCCGTGGGCGTCGGCGCCACGGGCGGCATGATGGCGGCGTACGGGGAGCTCGACCTCTTCCTGCAGCTCATCGCGCCGCACGGGCTGCTGGAGCTCACCGCCGTCTTCGTCGCCGGCGCCACCGGGCTCAAGCTCTTCTGGACGGCCGTGTCCCCGGGCCCGCGGCCGCGGACCGTCGCGCTGGCGCAGGAGGGGCGGGCGCTCGTGACCGTCGCGATCGGCCTCGCGGGGGCGCTCGCGGTGTCCGGGCTGGTCGAGGGCTTCGTCACCGGCTCCACCCTGCCGTGGTGGCTCAAGATCGCGATCGGCGCGCTGGCGCTCGCCGCCTTCTGGGCCTACGTCCTGGTGCTGGGCCGTCGCGCCACAGGGGCCGGGCTCACCGGCGACCTCGACGCCGACCGCGCGGGCGAGGTCGTGCCGACCGTCGGCTGAGCCGCCCCCGCGCGCGTCAGAGGCGGCCGGCGGCCTTGAGCGCGAGATAGGTGTCGGCCAGGCGGGGCGCCAGGTCGTCGGGCAGCGCCTCGACCACCTCCGCGCCGTGCTGGCGCAGGACGGCGGAGACGGCGGCCCGCTCGAGGTCGGCGCGGGCGGCCGCGGCGGCGTCGTAGACGGCGGCCGACGACGACCGGTCGGTGCGCAGCCGGGCGGCGTCCGCGTCCGCCACCGCCGCGACGACCACCTGATGTGTGCCGGAGAGGCGGGCGATCACGGGCAGCAGGCCGGTCTCGACGGCGGCCGGGTCGAGCGACGTCAGCAGCACGACCAGCGACCGCTGGGAGACCCGCTGCCGCGCCTGGCCGACCAGGCCCGGCCAGTCGGTCTCCAGCAGCGCGGGCTCGACCGTCGCGAGCGACTCCGCCAGCGCGGGCAGCAGCCGCGGGCCGGACGCCCCGGCGACGCGGGCGCGCAGCGCTCGGTCGTAGGCCAGCACCTGGACGCGGTCGCCCGCGCGGTCGGCGAGCGCCCCGAGCAGCAGCGCGGCCTCGATGCTCGCCTCCAGCCGGGTGCCGCCGAGCGTCGACGGCGCCTCGTCCGCCCCCTCGGGGCTGTCGCCGCCCACGGGGTCGGTGCCGATGCGCGCGGCCGCCGTGCGGCCGGTGTCGAGCACGATGACGACGCGGCGGTCGCGCTCGGGGCGCCACGTGCGCACGACGACGTCGCCGCGCCGGGCGGTGGCCCGCCAGTCGATCGACCGCACGTCGTCGCCGTCGACGTACTCCCGCAGCGAGTCGAACTCGGTGCCCTCGCCGCGCACCTGTACCGCGGCGCGGCCGTCCATCTCCCGCAGCCGCGCGAGGCGCGACGGCAGGTGCCGGCGGCTCGCGAACTCGGGCAGCACGCGCAGGTGCCCGGGCACCGGGACGGACGCCTGGCGGGCGGCGACGCGCAGCGGCCCGAAGGAGCGGATCGTCACCGGCCCGGCGGCCCGGTCGCCGCGCCGGGTGGGGCGCAGCGGCGTGCGGACGCGGGCCGACTCGCCGGGGGGCAGGTCGACGTCGTGCCGGGCGGAGCGCGCCACGAGCGGCTCGCCGGCCGCGGCGCCGTCCGTGCGCACGGGCGCGTCCACGACGAGCGACGGCGGCCAGGCGTCGCGCACCACGGCGCGCAGGCGGCGGCGGGCCGTGTTGCTGAGGACCAGCTCGGAGCGGGTGGTCACCCCGAGCCGCACCGACCGGGGCGTCCGCCGCTGGACCGCGACGGCGCGCGGGGACGCGGCGAGCGCGAGGTCGACGACGCAGACGGCCACCACGACCAGCGCCCACACCACGACCGTCCCCGGCACGGGGAACAGGACCACCGGGACCACCCCGAGCGCCGCCAGGACGACGGCGCGCCACGTCAGCGCCATGCGGGTGCCCCGGTCAGCGGGGGACGGGCACGGTCGCGAGCACGCTGGTCAGCACGCTCTCGGCGGTGACGCCCTCCAGCTCCGCCTCCGGGCGGAGCTGGACGCGGTGCCGCAGGGTCGGGTGCGTCAGCGCCTTGACGTCGTCGGGCGTGACGTACGCGCGCCCCGACAGCCAGGCCCACGCCCTCGACGTCGCCAGCAGCGCCGTGGCGCCGCGCGGCGAGACGCCGAGGGAGAGCGAGGGGGAGCGGCGGGTGGCGCGGCAGAGGTCGACGGCGTACCCGAGCACCTCCGGGGCCACCTGGACCCGGCGCACCTCGGCCCGCGCGGCGGCGAGCTGCTCGGGACCGGCGACCGGGCGCACGCCGGCGGCGTCGAGGTCGCGCGGGTCGAAGCCCGCGGCGTGCCGCGCCAGGACCTCGATCTCCTGGTCGCGCTCGGGCACCGGCAGCACCACCTTGAGCAGGAAGCGGTCGAGCTGCGCCTCCGGCAGCGGGTACGTGCCCTCGTGCTCCACGGGGTTCTGCGTGGCGATGACGAGGAACGGGTCCGGCAGCGGGCGCGGGGTGCCGTCCACGGACACCTGGCGCTCCTCCATCGCCTCGAGCAGCGACGCCTGCGTCTTCGGGGGCGTGCGGTTGATCTCGTCCGCGAGCATCAGGTTCGTGAACACCGGGCCCTCGCGGAACGAGAACTGCGCGGTCCGCGCGTCGTAGACCAGCGAGCCGGTCACGTCGCCGGGCATGAGGTCGGGCGTGAACTGAACGCGCTTGGTGGACAGGTCCAGCGACGCGCCCAGCGAGCGCACGAGCAGGGTCTTCGCGACGCCGGGCACACCCTCGAGCAGCACGTGGCCCGAACACAGCAGGGCGATGAGCAGGCTCGTCACGGCGGAGTCCTGGCCCACCACGGCCTTGCCGACCTCGGTGCGCACGGCGGCGAGCGCCGAGCGCAGCTCCATCGACGGCGCGGCCGGCGCGGCACCGGGCTCGTCGGTCGAGCTCGTCGAGACCCGGGCGCTCTCGGCAGGCTCGACCGACGAGGTCGGTGCGTGCGGCGCGGCCGGGGGAGCCGGGGCCGGGGCGGGGGTCTCGACAGGCCGCGCGGCCGGGTCGGCCTGCAGGTTCTCGTCGGGGGTCGTCACGATCGGTGGACCTCGCTCTCCAGGGTGTCGAGCCGGCGCGCGAGCTCGGTCAGCGCGTCGTCGTCGGGGGGTGGTGGGCCGTACAGCAGGTCGGCCACGTCGTGCACGGGGCGCCCGGTGGCGCGGGAGACCGCGTCGGTGAGCGCCGTCGGGTCGGCGGACCGCGGGACGCCGAGGCGGCGCGCGACCGTCTCGGCGGTGGCCGCCCGCAGCCCGGCGGCGGCGTGCCCGCGCGACCGTGCCCGTCGGTAGAGGCGGCCGCGGCCCCGCGTGGTCTCGGCGGCGCGCACCACCACGGGCAGCTCCTCGGTGACCAGCGGGCCGAGTCGCCGGGCCCGCCACACCGCGGCGACCAGCACCACGAGCAGCGCCCAGAGACCGACGACACCGGCCCAGGGTGGCAGCACCGACCCGGCGGGCGCGGGCGCGCCGTCGCCGTCGGTCGCGCTGGTGTCCAGAGGGTCGGGCACCAGCCAGACGAGCGTCTCGTGCGTGCCGAGCAGCCCGAGCGCGAGGGCCGCGTTCCCCTCGTCGAGCACGGTGTCGTTGCGCAGGAACGTGGGGTCGTCGACCGCGGTGACGGTCCGGGTGCCGCCGGGGGCGTCGGAGGCGGGCAGCTCGGCGCGGGCGAGCGCGGCCTGGTCCTCGACGGGCCAGCAGAGCG
The DNA here is from genome assembly GCF_050315395.1 of Promicromonospora sp. Marseille-Q5078. Taxonomy (NCBI): domain Bacteria; kingdom Bacillati; phylum Actinomycetota; class Actinomycetes; order Micrococcales; family Promicromonosporaceae; genus Promicromonospora; species Promicromonospora sp. Marseille-Q5078. The sequence continues at coordinate 3,350,846 of NZ_JBNPQG010000001.1, read as the reverse complement.
TCACGCCGGAGGCGCCGGGGTCGGCCTGGAGCCCCGGCGCGAGCATCAGCGGCCCCGCCGCCCGGGCGGCGTCGAGGTCGCACCCTGGCTCGAGGGCGGTGGCGGGAGGCACGCCGGCGGCCGGCGACCGGCTCACGGAGCCGTCGGTCGCGGCGCCGACCAGGTCGTCCCCGGCGCCGACCAGCACGAGGTCGGCGCCGACGCCGGCCAGCGCGTCCGCCTGCTCCGGCAGCAGCAGGGTCGAGGGCGTCACCAGGAGGGTGGTGCCCGGCCCCGCGGCCGCGACGGCGTCGGCGACCCGGGTGACGTGGTCGACCTCGACCCCCTGCCGCTCGAGCACCTGCGCCACGGCGCGCGCGCCGCCGGGCCCGGCGTTGTCGGGGGCGTACGGCGTGGTGGACGTGACCGGCCGCAGGACGGCGAGCACCGCGACCACCAGCACGAGGGTGCCGATCACGAGCAGCGCCCAGCGTGCGCCGCGCCAGCGTCGCGCCGCCCGGCTCCCGGCGGTGGTGCCGTCGCCGGTGACCACGGCGGAGGTCACCACGTCGGGCGTCAGCGCGTCGGGAGCCGCGGGGGCCGGCCGTGCGCTCCGGGGCGTCTCGACGCTCACGGCTCGCCCACCCCGCTCGGCACGGGCGACGTCGCGAGGGGGACCGGCCGCAGGTCGCGCACCCGGGCGTCGAGGTCGCGCAGCCGGCCGTCGTCCTCCGGCCCGGCCGGGAGCGTCCCGTAGCAGACGTCGTCGAACAGGGCCGCGGCGCCGTGCAGCCCGGCGGCGACCGACGGCAGGCGGGCCGCGGCGTCGTCCGCGGCCTCCTGCGCGGTCCGACCCGGCCGCTCGTCCAGCACGACCCGCTCCTCGAGCGACCGCACCAGCGCCCGGAAGCGGTCGAGCACCGCGGCCGACCAGTCCTCCCGCGCGGCCGCGGCGTCCGCGGACGCCCGCAGCTCGGCGGCGGACCGCTCGTCACCGTCGAGCACGACGACGGAGCGGCGCGGACGCCGGGAGAGCCGGACGGGCCCGGCCACCCACCAGGCGATCGCGGCGACGAGCACGACAGCCACGACCAGCACGAACGCGAGGGGGAACCGGCCGTCGCCCAGCGTCAGGCCGTCGAACAGGTCGCCGAGCCACCGCAGCAGCCGCTCGAGCAGGGACGGCGACGTGGCGTACTCGGGGCGGGACAGCTCCTCGAGGAGCCAGCGGTGCGCCGTCTCGCGGTCGGGGTCCACGGGCACGACGACGGGCAGGACCGCGACGGCGGCCCCGTGCAGCGCCGTCGACGCGCCGAGCATCACGCGAGCATGCCGGGCGGCGGTCCGGACCGGCCGCCGGGCTGCCCGCCGGACCGACCGGGGTCGGGTGCCTGGGCCGCGGCGGCGAGCTGCACGTCCAGCCCCTCGCGCCGCATGCGCACGTCGATGTACAGCAGCGCCACGACGGACGCCATGAAGATCGTCGTGATGGCCGTGCTGATGACGATCGACACCACGCTGGCCACGATCATCGCGACGCCCATCGTCTGCGTGCTGCCGCTCGTCCCGCCGACCGCGCCGGCGACGAGGGTGATGGGGTACGTGATGAGGTTGGCGGCGAACGAGACGATGATCCACGCGAGCAGGTAGATGCCGAACAGGCGCCAGAACGACCCGCGCGTCAGGCGCCACGCACGGGCGAGGGTGGCGCCGAGGCGCCGGCCCTCGAGCGCGAGCGCGGGGGCGACGAGGCCGACCCGCACCCCGAGCCACACGAGGAGCACGACGAGCCCGACGACGAGCAGCGCGCCGAGGCCGACGGCCGCCCCGGCGGACGAGTCGGAGAACACCGCCACGACCACGACGAGCAGCGCGGTCCACGCCATGAGCAGCACGAACGTGGCCAGGGTGCGCAGCAGCGCCCAGCCGATCAGCACGCCCACGCGCCCGCGCAGCCGGCCCCAGACCTCCGCCAGCGTCTGCTTGCGGCCGATCACCGACTGGCTCACGGACACGGTGAGGATGCCCTCGACCACCGGCTGGGCGACGAGGATCGTCAGCCCGGTGCCGAGGGACGTCGCGACGACCTGCGCGTAGATGGTGTCGAACCCGAGCTCCGCGATCTCCGGGTCCGCCGCCGCGAGGGACGTGAACGACGACGACAGGGCGGGGACGAGGAGCTGCGCGACGAGCACCCCCAGCACGGTGGCGACGAGCAGCACCAGCGTCGCCGCGCCGAGCATCACCTTGGGGTTGTGCCGGATCGCCGTGAACGCGCCGTCGTAGATCTCGCCGAGCGTCAGCGGCCGCAGCGGCACGATGCCGGGCTTCGCGGCCGCGGGCCCGTACGGTCCCGGTGCGCCGCCGTACCGGCCCTGCCCGTACTGGTTCTCCCCGTACTGTCCCTGCCCGTACTGACCCTGCTGACCCTGCTGACCTTGCTGACCCGGCTGCGGAGCGCCGCCCGGCGCGCGCTGCCCGTAGCGCGGCGGCTCGGAGGCGTCGCCCCAGCCGGAGGGGGGCGGGGGCTGGTCGGGCGTGCTCATCGCGGCCTCCCGGGCTGCAGGGCGGTCGGGTCGTGTCGGCGCGGTGCCGACGGACGGGGCGGGTGGACGGGCTGGCGACCGGCGTGACGCCGGTCGCACCGACCCTAGTACGCGGGACGGGGGTCGCTCACGCGGCGCTCCACAGGAGAACGCCCCGCACCTGGCAGAATGGGCGCATGAAGTCCCGAGTCCTGGTGGTCGACGACGACACTGCGCTGTCCGAGATGATCGGTATCGTCCTGAAGTCCGAGGGGTTCGAGCCGACGTTCTGCTCCGACGGCGACGGCGCGCTCGTGGCCTTCCGGGACGAGCAACCCGACCTCGTGCTGCTCGACCTCATGCTGCCCGGCAAGGACGGCATCGAGGTCGCCCGCGAGATCCGCGCCGAGTCCGGCGTGCCGATCATCATGCTCACCGCCAAGACCGACACGGTCGACGTCGTCCTCGGCCTCGAGTCGGGCGCCGACGACTACGTGACGAAGCCCTTCAAGCCGAAGGAGCTCGTCGCGCGCATCCGGGCCCGGCTCCGCGCCACCGACGAGCCCGGCCCCGAGCGCCTGCGCGTGGGCGACGTCGAGATCGACGTCACCGGCCACAACGTGGTGCGCGACGGCGAACGCGTCAGCCTCACCCCGCTCGAGTTCGACCTGCTCGTGGCACTCGCCCGCAAGCCCTGGCAGGTCTTCACGCGCGAGGTCCTGCTGGAGAAGGTGTGGGGCTACCGGCACAGCGCCGACACCCGCCTGGTCAACGTGCACGTGCAGCGCCTGCGCTCGAAGGTGGAGCGCGACCCCGAGAACCCGACGGTCGTCCTGACCGTGCGGGGCGTGGGCTACAAGGCCGGTGCCCCGCGCTGAGCCCGCCGCGCGCCGCGTCCGACGGACGTGGCGGCGGTGGCGCGCCTGGGCAATCTCGCGGACGCGGTACCTCGTCCGGCGGTGGCGGTCGTCGCTGCAGCTGCGGGTGGTGACGTCGGCGCTCGCACTGGGCGTCGTGGCCGTGGCGCTCCTCGGCCTCTACCTGTCGGTCTCGATCCGCGACGGGCTCTTCGAGCAGCGCGTCGACCGCATCGAGCGCGAGAACGCCTCGATGACCGAGCAGGTCCGCACGTCCTTCGCGTCGTCGCCCGCCACGTCCAACTCCGACCTGCAGCTCCTGCTGGCGCAGATGGTGCAGACCCTCGCGGCGGGGGCCTCCAGCGCGCAGGACTTCCTGCTGCTCAACACCCCGGACCAACCGCAGCGGCCCGCCGCGACGGGCACCCAGATCGGGCTCACCGAGATCATCAGCGAGGACCTGCGGGAGGCGACGCGCGACACCGACGGCCAGGTGCTGCAGTCCGTGCAGATCCCCGCGGAGTACACCGACTCCGAGGCGCCGGAGCCCGGCGTCGTCGTGGGCTCCATGGTCGAGGTCCCGTCGATCGGCCCCTACGAGCTCTACGCCATCTACTCGCTCCAGGCGGAGCAGGAGACGTTGTCGTTCGTGCAGCGCACGCTCGCGATCGGCGCCCTGGCGATCCTCGCGCTGCTCGGCGTGCTCACGTGGGTCGTGACCCGGCAGACCGTCGCGCCGGTGCGCCGCGCCGCCGCGGTCGCGTCGCGGCTCGCCGACGGCCACCTCGACGAGCGTCTCTCGGAGGCCCGCGGGCAGGACGAGATGGCGACGCTCACCCGGACGTTCAACGAGATGGCCGCCAACCTCGAGGACCAGATCGCGCGGATGGAGGAGCTCTCCACCGCGCAGCGCCGCTTCGTCTCGGACGTGTCGCACGAGCTGCGCACCCCGCTGACCACGATCCGCATGGCGGGCGAGGTGATCCACGCCTCGCGCGACGAGCTCGACCCGGCCGCGCGGCGCTCCGCCGAGCTGCTCTACACGCAGCTCGACCGCTTCGAGATCCTGCTCACCGACCTGCTGGAGATCAGTCGGTTCGACGCCGGCGCGGCCGTGCTCGACGTCGAGCAGCGGGACGTGCGCGACCTCGTCTCCGCGGTGGCGGACACGGCGATGCCGCTCGCGGAGACGAAGCACGTGTTCCTCTCCGTGACGCTCCCGGACGAGCCGGCGACGGCCGACGTCGACCCGCGTCGCGTCGAGCGCATCGTGCGCAACCTCGTGGTGAACGCCGTCGAGCACGCGGAGGAGAAGCCGGTCGAGGTCACGGTCGGCCTCGACGCGGACGCCGTGGCCGTCGTGGTGCGCGACCACGGCGTGGGCCTGGCGCCCGACGAGATCGAGCGGGTGTTCCACCGCTTCTGGCGCGCCGACCCGGCGCGGGCGCGCACCACGGGGGGCACGGGGCTCGGCCTCGCGATCTCGCTGGAGGACGCCCGGCTGCACGCCGGCTGGCTCGAGGCCTGGGGACGCCCGGGGGCGGGCGCGAGCTTCCGGCTCACGCTGCCCCGCCGGGCGGGGATCCGCCTGGAGCGCTCGCCGCTGCCGATCGAGGGCCCCTCGAAGGGTGTGACGGCGCCGCCCACGGGCCAGCTGCCGGTGGTGAACCCGCCGACCGGCCCCACGCCCACCGCGATCCCGGAGCTCGGCGTCGTCGACCTCGACGGCGTGGACCTCGCCCACGCCCCTGTGCCGCCTGCCCGCCCCGACGTCGACGAGGAGGCCCGATGAGCACCGCGACCACCCGCCGCCGGCGTCCGCTCGCGCTGCTGCTGGCGGCCCTGGCCGTGCTGGCCGTCACCGTGGCGTGCGCGCGCATCCCGACGAACGGGGCCGTGCGCGACGGCGACACGGAGCTGGAGAACGTCAGCGAGATCGGGTACATCCCCACCGGGCCGACCGCCGGCGCGAGCCCCGACCAGATCGTGCAGGGCTTCCTCTCCGTCGCGCAGCTGGGCCCCACCTCGGCGTCCTCCTTCACCGTCGCGCAGGAGTACCTCACCGACGCGGCGTGGGAGGGCTGGGACCGGTACGCTCGCGTGCTCGTGCTCGAGAAGGACCCCGAGCTCGAGGTCGGGGACCTCCCCGCGGACGCGACGGAGGCGACCGTCACGGCGACGGCGCGCGTGGTCGCGACGCTCGACGAGCGGGGCATGTACACCGAGGAGGCGCGGCCGTCCGACATCCCGGTGACCTTCGGCCTGACCCGGCCGGAGGGCGGCGAGTGGCGCATCCAGCAGCTCGAGGACGGGCTGATGCTGCCGACGGCGTTCTTCGGCCAGGCGTTTCACCCCACGACGCTCTACTTCCCGACGCCGGACCTCACGTGGTGGGTGCCCGACACGCGGTGGTTCCCGCGGCAGACGTGGCGCACCGACGCGACCGGAGAGATCCTGGCCGGGCCGCCCGAGTGGCTCCAGGACTCCACCACCGCGGTCATCCCGGAGGGCACCTCGCTCGCCATCGACGCCGTGACGGTGGGCGACGACGGCACGATCGACGTGAGCCTCACCTCCACGATCTCCCAGGCCACCGCCGAGCAGCGCTCGCTCGCCGTCGCGCAGCTGCAGGCGACCCTGGCCGAGGGGGAGGGGCGCACGGTCGTTCTCTCGGACGGGAACACGCCGCTGACGACCGGCGGCACCGACGCCCTGTCCCTCCCGCGGACCTCGGGTGACGCGCTCGCCGTCACCGGCGGCGGCCTCCAGCGCGTCCAGGGCCGCACGCTGTCGGACCTGGACGAGCCCGTCCCGCTCGCCGGGCTCGACCCGACCGCGCTGGCGACCGGCCCGGGCGACGACCCGATCGTGGTCCGCGACGGCACGAAGCGGGTCGTGCGCGTCTCCGGGGAGAGCGCCCCCGACGTGCTGCTCTCGGGCACGAACCTGGTGGCGCCGTCGGTCGACCGGTTCGGGGCCGTGTGGAGCGCGCAGGGCGCGAACCTCCTGGTGTCCCTCGCCTCGGGGGAGACGCGCACGCTCGACGTCGACTGGCTCTCGGCGCGCACGATCCAGTCGGTGCACGTGTCGCCGGAGGGCGCGCGCGTGGCCATCGTCAGCTCCGGGCCCAGCGGCCGGCTCGTGCACGTGGCGGGCATCGTGCGCGACACCGACGACGTCCCGACGGGGCTCTCGGTGCCCGTGCAGGTGGGCGCGTCGGTGCGCCAGGTGACGCAGGCCGTGTGGCAGGACGAGGCCGCGCTCGCGCTGCTGGGCCGCGAGACGGACGGCGACGGCGCGGTGTTCCTCGCCGGCGTGGGCGGCCTCGCCGGGCAGGGCGGGCTGTCGCGGGTGCTGCCCGGCGTGCCCGACCCGCGCTGGGTGACGGCCTCGGTCGGCACGGGCGCGATGCTCACCGTGGACGAGGGCGGCACCCTCTACTCGCGGCAGGGCACCGCGCTGTGGTCGACGGTCTCCGAGAACGTCGACCTGGTGGCCTACCCCGGCTGACGACGCCGCACCACCGGCGGCCCGCCGGAGGCTGCCCCCAGGCCGTCGCCGTCCCCACCGTGCGGGCCCGCCCGGTCGGCCCGGTCGTCGCCGCGGCAGGCTCGGGGGCGTGATCCCGTCCCCGTCCGCCGTGCCGTCCGCCGTGCCGTCCGCCGTCCGCGGGTGGTCCCGTGTGCTCGCGCGCCTGGTCGTGCCGGTCGCGTGCCCCGGCTGCGGCGCCCTCGACCTGCGATGGTGCCCGGACTGCCGGGCGCTGCTGGACGGCCCGCCCGCCCGGGTCGAGGCGGCGGCGCCGCGGCTCGACCGGCTGGACGGCGTCCCGCCCCTGCCCGTGTGGGCCCTGGCCGCCTACGCGGGGCCGGTGCGCGAGCTCGTCGTCGCGTGGAAGGACCGCGGCCGCACCGACCTGGACCGGCTGCTGGCCCCGCGCGTCCGCGACGTGGCACGAGGTCTCGCCCCCCGGGTGCGCGGCGCGTCCGCGGGCCGGACGGTGCTGGTCGTGGGCGCCCCGTCCACGGCGTCCTCCCGGCGCACCCGCGGACGCGACCACGTGCGCGTCCTGGCCCGCGCCGCCGCGGCCGGGCTGCGCGACGCCGGTGCGCCCGCGGCGGTCGTCCCCGCGCTGACCCGGCGGGGGCGCGGGCGCGACCAGGTGGGGCTCGGGTCCCGCGCCCGCGGGCGCAACCTCGCGGGGTCGGTCGTGGTGCGCGCGGGCGCGCTCACGCGGGCCGGCGGGGCGCGCCCGGCCGTCCTCCTGGTGGACGACGTCGTCACCACCGGGGCCACGCTCGCGGCCGCGGAGCGGGCGCTCGAGGACGCCGGGGCGGACGTCGTCGGCGCCCTCGCGGTGGCCGCCACGCCCCCGCCCGGGACCGTTGCGAGACCTGCGACGGACGACCTGGCGCCACCGGTGTACCTCGTGCGCGGGAGGGGGTTAGCCTGAGGGTCCCACGCGGGCGAAACGCCCCCGGAGGCACTCCGGGACGAGTCGTCCGTGCGACCCACGAGCGGTCCGGACCGTGCGTCCGGCGACCCGGGAGGTGGTGCCGAGCACGGCGCCCCATCGGGGTGCCCCGACCAGCACACGGGCCGCTCGCGAGGGTGGCCTCACGACGAAGTGGAGCAACACGATGGAGATCGTCGTCGTCGGCAGGCACACGGAGGTGGCGGACCGGTTCCGCCGTCACGTGGAGGACAAGCTGAGCAAGGTCACCCAGCTCGCACCGGCCGCCCGTCGGGTGGACGTGGAGGTGACGCGCGAGAACAACCCGCGGCTCTCCGAGGTCCGTGAGCGGGTGGAGCTCACCGTGTTTGACAAGGGTCCCGTGATCCGCGCGGAGGCCGCAGCGGACGACCGGTTCGGCGCCCTCGACATCGCGCTGGACAAGCTCTCCGAGAGGTTGCGCCGCTCGCGCGACCGCCGCAAGGACCACCGCCGCCGCGCCAACGGCGTCCTCGCTTCCGTGGACGTCCGCCCCTACGACGAGGTCGCCGCGGCCGAGACCGCCGACCACGTGCCCGCACCCGTCGCCCTGGCCGAGCCGGGCGACGCCGTCGAGCAGCAGCTCGGCGACTCGCCGGTGGTCATCCGCCGCAAGCTGCACCACGCGGAGCCGATGACCGTCGACGACGCGGTCTACCAGATGGAGATGGTGGGGCACGACTTCTTCCTCTTCATCGACAAGGAGACCGCCCGGCCGTCCGCCGTGTACCGGCGCCGCGGCTGGACGTACGGCGTCATCGAGCTGGACTCGATGGTGGACGGCGTGGAGCCGGTCACCGAGCTGACGTGACCTGACCGGGCCCGGCGGTCGAGCTTGTCGAGACCCGTTCCGGGCCGGTCCGAGCCGGTCGAGACCTTCGTCGCGGGGACGCGTTCACGGGCGCCAGGGCGCCCTCCACTTCGGGAGGGATACGTCCCCGCGACCAAGGTCTCGACCGGCTCTCGTCTGTCTGCTCACGGTCCCGGTGGTAGAGCCTGTCGAAGCCCGGCAACGCCGAGGTGTCGGTGGGGCTCGGCAGGATGGGCGGGTGGACTCCCTCTCGCTCGCGCAGGCCCGCCGCGTCGCCCTCGGGGCCCAGGGGCTGCACCGGCCGCGGCCGGGCACGACCGGCGGTGCCGCCGACGACGTGACGATGCGTCGTGCGATGGCGACCGTGGACCGGCTGAACCTGCTGCAGATCGACTCGGTGAACGTGCTGGCCCGCGCGCACCTGATGCCGCTGTACTCCCGCCTCGGGCCGTACGACGTGGGGCTGCTCGACCGGGCGTCCGGGCGGGCGCCGCGCCGCCTCGTCGAGACCTGGGCGCACGTCGCGTCGTACGTGCCCGCAGAGACGTACCCGCTGCTGGAGTGGCGTCGGCGCAACTACGTCGACGAGGCATGGGGCACCATCGCCGGCACGGCGCTGGAGCACGCCGCGGAGCTCGGCCTCGTGCGCCGGATGGTCGCCGAGCAGGGCCCGGTGACGGCGCGCGAGATCCACGACGAGCTCGTGGCCACCGGGCGCTCCGGGCCGCGCTCGCGCGAGGAGTGGGGCTGGAACTGGACGATGGCGAAGCGGTGCCTCGAGTTCCTGTTCTTCACCGGCGAGGTCATGTCCGCCCGGCGCAACACCGCGTTCGAGCGCTGCTACGACCTGCCCGAGCGGGTGCTGCCCCCCGCCGTGCGCGCGGCCGCCCCGGTCCCCGACGACGAGGCGGTGCGCCGGCTCCTCGAGCTCGGGGCGCGGGCGCACGGCGTGGGCACGATCCGCTGCTTCGCCGACTACTTCCGGCTGCGCGGTCCCGCGGTGCGTCGCGCCCAGGCCGAGCTGGTCGAGGACGGCGTGCTCGTGCCCGTCGAGGTGCGCGGCTGGGGCGAGCGCACCTACCGGCACCGCGACGCCCGCGTCCCCCGACGGGCGGCGGCACGCACCCTGCTCAGCCCGTTCGACCCGCTCGTGTGGGAGCGCCGCCGCCTCGAGGCGCTCTTCGACGTCTACTACCGGATCGAGATATACGTGCCCGCGCCGAAGCGCGTGCTCGGCTACTACGTGCTGCCGTTCCTCGAGGGGGACGCGATCACCGCGTTCGTCGACCTCAAGGCCGACCGCCAGGCGGGGGTGCTGCGCGTCCAGTCGGCGCACCCGACCGCCCACGCCGGCCCGGACACGGCGGCGGCGCTCGGCGCGGAGCTCGACCTGCTCGCGGGGTGGCTCGGGCTCGAGGCGACGGGGGTCGCACCCGCCGGGGAGCTGGCGCCCGCCCTCGCGGACGTCGTGCGCGCGGCCTGAGACGACCGGCGCCCGTCGCGCTCGTAGGATCGGCCCACCACGACGTCGGGTGCGCCCGCGTCGGGCGCGACCGTGAGGAGAGCTGATGGCCACCGCCGTGCTGTACCTCGCCGCGGCGCTGGTCGGCGGGCTGGCGGCCACGTCGCTGCGCCTGCCGCCGCTGGTGGGGTTCCTCGCCGCCGGGTTCGTGCTCGGCGCGGCCGGCGCGCCGGACCTGCCGGGCCTGGAGGTCGTCGCCGAGCTCGGGGTGGCGCTCCTGCTGTTCGCGATCGGGCTCAAGCTGGACGTGCGGTCGCTGCTGCGCCCGGAGATCTGGCTGACCACGGTCGCGCACCTGGTGCTCAGCCTCGCGGTGACGGTCGGGTTCCTCGGGCTGCTGGCCGTGGTGGGGATCCGGCTGCTCGCGGACGAGTCGCTCGGGTCGCTCGCGCTGGTCGGGCTGGCGCTGTCGTTCTCGTCCACGGTGTTCGTCGTCAAGGTGCTGGAGGACCGCTCGGACGCGACGGCGCTGTACGGGCGCATCGCGGTGGGCGTCCTCGTGGTCCAGGACGTCGTGGCCGTCGCGTTCCTCGCCGTGTCGACCGGGGAGCCGCCGAGCCCGTGGGCGCTCGCGGTCGTCGCGCTCGTGCCGGGGGCGTGGGTGCTGCGCAAGGTCTGGGACCGGGCCGGCCACGGGGAGCTGCAGGCCCTGTTCGGCGCGTTCGTCGCCCTCGTGCCCGGGTACTGGCTGTTCGACGCGGTCGGGCTGTCGGGCGACCTGGGCGCGCTGGTCATGGGCGCGCTGCTCGCAGGGCACCGGCAGGCCACCGAGCTGTCCCGCTCGCTGCTGACCGTCAAGGACCTGGCGCTCGTCGCGTTCTTCCTGGAGATCGGGCTGCACGGCATGCCGTCCCCGGTCGACGTGGCGCTCGCGCTCCTCCTCCTCCTGCTGCTCCCGGTCCAGGTGGCGGGCTACGCGGTGCTGCTGTGGCTCATGCGCCTGCGGCGGCGGACGTCGTTCCTGGCCGGCCTGGCGCTCGGCAACTACTCCGAGTTCGGCATCATCGTCGTCGCCTTCGGGGCGACGGCGGGCCTGCTCGACGACGAGTGGACGGTGATCGTGTCGATGGCGGTCGCGGCCAGCTTCGTCGTCTCGGCGATCGTGAACCGGCGCGGCGTGGAGCTCGCGACCCGGCTCACCGGCCTCCTGCCGCGCCGCGACACGGCGCGCCTGCACCCCGACGACCGCCTCGTCGACATCGGGCAGGTCGACGCCGTCGTGCTGGGGCTCGGCCGGGTGGGCTCGGCCACCTACCGCCGCCTGCGCGACGCCTACGGGCTGTCGGTGCTCGGCGTCGAGCACGACCGCACCCGCGTGGCGACGCTGCTCCAGGAGGGGGTCGACGTGGTGCCCGCCGACGCCACCGACTCCGAGTTCTGGGCGCGCGTCAAGCGCGTCGGGCAGGTGCGCCTCGCCGTTCTGGCGATGCCGTTCCACAAGGCGAACCTCATCGCCCTCGCGCGGCTGCGCGCCGCCGGGTTCGGCGGCCGGGTGGCGGCGATCGCCCGGTACGACGAGGACGCCGCGGAGCTGCGCCGGCACGGCGCCGACGCCGTCTTCCACCTGTACGGCGCCGCGGGCGCGGAGCTGGCCGACCGCGCGGTGAGCGATCTCCCCGCCGGGCCGGGGTCCGAGAGTCGGGCCGACACGGGCCCGTGACCGTTCGTCCGTCGCGAACCAGCGCCCGCACTCTCAGGTGTTCGTCCTAGGATGGCTCCGGTGTGACCCAGGCGACGGCGCGGACGAGCGAAGTCCCCGCCGCCCCGTCGCCCGTCGTCGCGCCGCACGGTCCCGGCCATCCCCGGGGCGCCACCGACCCTGGAGTACTGCGTGCCTGCGATCCTCGAGAAGGTCCTCCGTCTTGGCGAGGGCCGGATTCTCAAGAAGCTCAACAGCCTGGCCGAGCAGGTCAACCGGCTCGAGCCCAGCTTCGAGGAGCTGAGCGACGCCGAGCTGCACGAGGAGACCGACCGGTTCAAGGAGCGCCTCGAGCACGGTGCGACGCTCGACGAGCTGCTCCCCGAGGCCTTCGCGGCCATTCGTGAGGCGGCGCGGCGCACCCTGGGGCAGCGGCACTTCGACGTGCAGCTCATGGGCGGCGCCGCCCTGCACCTGGGCAACATCGCCGAGATGAAGACCGGTGAGGGCAAGACGCTGGTCGCCACCACGGCCGCCTACCTCAACGCCCTCGAGGGCAAGGGCGTGCACATCATCACGACCAACGACTTCCTCGCGAAGTACCAGGGCGACCTCATGGGCCGCGTCTTCCGCTTCCTGGGCATGACGACGGGCGTCATCGTCTCCGGCCAGTCGCCCGACGAACGGCGCAAGCAGTACGCCGCCGACATCACGTACGGCACGAACAACGAGTTCGGCTTCGACTACCTGCGCGACAACATGGCCTGGTCGCCCGACGACCTGGTGCAGCGCGGGCACCACTTCGCCATCGTCGACGAGGTGGACTCGATCCTCATCGACGAGGCCCGCACGCCGCTCATCATCTCGGGCCCGGCCTCGGGCGACGCGAACCGCTGGTACACGGAGTTCGCCAAGGTGGTGCGCCGGCTGACCGTCGACACCGACTACGAGGTCGACGAGAAGAAGAAGACGGTCGGCGTGCTGGAGCCGGGCATCGAGAAGATCGAGGACTACCTCGGCATCGACAACCTGTACGAGTCGCTCAACACGCCGCTGATCGGCTTCCTCAACAACGCCATCAAGGCGAAGGAGCTGTTCAAGCGCGACAAGGACTACGTCGTGCTCAACGGCGAGGTCATGATCGTCGACGAGCACACCGGCCGTATCCTCGCCGGCCGCCGCTACAACGAGGGCATGCACCAGGCCATCGAGGCCAAGGAGGGCGTGCAGATCAAGGCGGAGAACCAGACGCTCGCCACGATCACGCTGCAGAACTACTTCCGCCTCTACGGCAAGCTCGCCGGCATGACCGGTACGGCCGAGACCGAGGCCGCCGAGTTCCAGGGCACCTACAAGCTCGGCGTGGTGCCGATCCCGACCAACAAGCCGATGATCCGCATGGACCAGGCCGACCTGGTCTACAAGAACGAGGACGGCAAGTTCGGCGCCGTCGTCGACGACATCGTCGAGCGGCACGCCAAGGGCCAGCCGGTGCTGGTCGGCACCACGAGCGTCGAGAAGTCGGAGCTGCTCTCCGGCCTGCTCAAGCGCGCGGGGGTGCCGCACAGCGTGCTCAACGCGAAGGAGCACGAGCGCGAGGCGGCCGTCGTCGCCCAGGCGGGCCGCAAGGGCGCCGTCACCGTGGCGACCAACATGGCCGGCCGCGGCACGGACATCATGCTCGGTGGCAACGCCGAGTTCCTCGCCGTCACCGAGATGGCCGAGCGCGGGCTCGACGCCGCGGAGGACCCGGAGGCGTACGAGGCCGCGTGGCCCGACGTCCTCGAGAAGGCCAAGGAGGCCGTGGGCACGGAGCACGAGGAGGTCACGGACCTCGGCGGGCTGTACGTGCTGGGCACGGAGCGGCACGAGTCGCGCCGTATCGACAACCAGCTGCGCGGCCGCTCCGGCCGTCAGGGCGACCCGGGCGAGTCCCGGTTCTACCTGTCGATGCAGGACGACCTGATGCGCCTGTTCAACTCCGGGCTCGCGTCGTCGATGATGGACCGCGCCGGCTTCCCGGACGACATGCCGCTCGAGTCGAAGATGGTGACGCGCGGCATCCAGAGCGCGCAGTCGCAGGTCGAGGCCCGCAACTTCGAGATCCGCAAGAACGTGCTCAAGTACGACGACGTGCTGTCCCGGCAGCGCTCCGTCATCTACGCCGAGCGCAAGCGCGTGCTCGAGGGTGAGGACCTGGAAGAGCAGGTGCAGCACTTCCTCACGGACGTCGTCACGGCGTACGTCGAGGGTGCGACGGCCGACGGCAACCCCGAGTCGTGGGACCTCGACGCCCTGTGGACGGCCCTGAAGTCGGTGTACCCGGTGACGATCACGCCCGAGGACGTCGTCGAGGAGGCCGGCGGCGTCGGCCGGCTCGACCACGACATGATCCTCACCGAGCTGCTCTCCGACGCGCGCGTCGCGTACGAGGCGCGTGAGGAGACCCTCGGCGAGGCCGCCATGCGGCAGCTCGAGCGCCGCGTGGTGCTCTCGGTGCTGGACCGCAAGTGGCGCGAGCACCTCTACGAGATGGACTACCTCAAGGAGGGCATCGGCCTGCGCGCGATGGCGCAGCGCGACCCCCTGGTGGAGTACCAGCGCGAGGGTTTCCAGCTGTTCCAGGCGATGACGGAGGCCATCAAGGAGGAGTCCGTCGGCTTCCTGTTCAACCTGGACGTGCAGGTGCAGCAGCCCGGCGCCGCCGCCGGGGGCCCCGTGATCTCCGCTGCGAGCGCCGCCGCGGCCGCGCAGACCGGCGCCGGCCAGCTGGTCGGCGGGGCCGCGCCCGCACCCGCCCCGGAGGCGGCGCCGGTCGCGGACGCCGCGCCCGTCGCCGAGCCGGAGGTGCCGGAGGTGGCGCCCGCCGCGCCCGCCACCGAGCCTGCCGCGCCCGCCGCCGAGGCGGAGCCGGTGCTCCTGGCCAAGGGTCTCGACGCCCCCGCCCCGCAGCGGCTGTCGTACTCGTCGCCGAGCGAGGACGGCTCCACCACGACGACGGGCGGCGCCACCCGCCGGTCGCGTCGCGAGCTGCACGGCGAGGCCACCGCGGCCACCAGCGACGGTCGCACGTTCCCCGGGACGCCCCGGAACGCCCAGTGCCCCTGCGGCTCGGGCAAGAAGTACAAGGTGTGCCACGGCATGAACGAGTGACCCGCACGCCGAGATAGGCCGGGACAGACCCGGGACAGAGGGGGACGGACCGTAGCGCCGCTACGGTCCGTCCCCCTCTCGGTGTCTCACTCTCGGTGTCTCTCTCCTCGTGACTCTTTCAGCGACCGGTCAGCCGATCTCGAGCACGGCCACGCGCCACGCACCGCGCCGGGCCTCCAGGCGGACGGCGGCCGCGCGCACGCGCCCGTCGTCGTCCAGCACCACGGTGGCCTCGGCCACGTCCTCGCCCAGGCGGACGAGGCGGACGCGCCGCACCTGGACCGGCAGGTGGTGCTCCGCCCCGCGGAGGCCGTCGTGCGCGAGCCCGATGCGGGCCCGCTCGGCGAGCTGGTCGCGCACCTGCGGCGTGACCCAGCGGGCGAGCTGGCCGGCCGGTCGCTCGCCGCGCAGCACCTCCACGGCGGCCCGCACCACCGCGCAGCACTGCGCGGTCGGGTCGGGCAGCGGCGCGGGGGTGGCCTCCCGGAGCGGTCGCGTCGTCGCGTCCTCCTCGTCGGCGCTCGGGCGTCGCGCGCCGGGCGTCCCGACGCGCACCCGTCGGACGCGCGGCCCGGGCCGGGTGGACGCCTCGGGGTAGCCGGCGGGCCCGGTCGGGCGAGGCGTCGCCGACACCCGGAGCGCGTGCCGGGGCGGGGCGCCCACGGGCTGCGCGGACTCGTCCTCGTCGCCGGCGCGGGCCGGCGCGGCGGCTGCGTCCGCCGCCGCCGGCGGCGGTGTCGGCGTCGCGGGCACGGACGGCCCGGGCACGACCGGTGCGGGGGTGGTCGTCGCCGTGGTGGTCGCGGTCATGAAGCCCTCCGGTGGGTGCGGGGATGTCGTCGGACGCGGCGTGCCGTCAGGCAGGGGCGCGCAGGATCTGGCCGGGCAGGATGTGGTCGGGGTCCGCGCCGATGACGTCGCGGTTGGCGTCGTGCCAGCGCGTCACCTCGCGCAGGACGTCGGCGTCGGTGGGCGTGCCACCGAGGGCGTCGGTGGCGATGGCCCAGAGCGTGTCGCCGCGCAGCACGACCCGGGTGTCGTCGGTCCCGTCGTCGCCCGCCGCCGTGCGAGCGACGGGGGAGGCGGCGGGCGCGACCGGCTCGTCGTCGGGCTCGTCGTCGTCCGGGGCCACCGTGCGGGTCTCCTCGACGAGGTCGGCCTCGGCGCCGGCGTGCTCCGCGTCGGGGACGGCGTCGGCGGTGTCGGCAGTGTCGGCAGTGTCGGCCGGGCCTCCCGTCGCGCTCGCCGGGCCGGCGTGCGACGGGGGCCGCCACCCGAGGGCCCGCACCACGGAGGCGCCGTCGGCGGCGGGGGCGGCGGGGGACACGTCGGCGGCCAGCGCGGCAGTGGGGGCGAGGGCGATGCCCGCGCCGACACCCACGCCGACGGCGGAGCGCACCAGGCGCCGGACGGCGGCGGGGGCGAGACGCTCGACGGCGGCCTCGCCCGCCCGCCAGCGGCCGCCGAGCCGCGACGCCGTCACGCACCCGAGGGCGAGCGCCCCGCTCAGGACCAGCCAGGCGGCAGCGACCATCCCGGCCGCGAGCACGACGAGCTCGACCCAGCGGTCGACGCCGAGGCCCGCGGCGGCGGTCGCGGTCCGCGGGGCGAACGACGCGGCGCGCAGCGCCAGAGCCGTCCCCGCGAGGCCCGCGGCGAGCGTCAGGACGGCGAGCCGGCCCAGCCCTCCGCCGGGGCGCGTGCGGGGACCGCCGCTCCGCGGGTGCCGCTCGATGCTGCCGGACATCCAGGTCTCCTTCGCCCTCGCCGTCGACCTGACATCATTCCGGATGATGCAGGTTGATGGCTGTTGATGTGTTCTGGTGCTCGATATTGAAGCGGACTGGTGCCGGGTCTGTCTACCCGGGCATCCTGTGACCACCGACCTTCGACGAGAGGAGCCTCATGACGGGCACGGGTCCGGCCAGGTGGGAGCTGCTCTTCGCCGATCTCGAGGCGCGGTTCGACGCCGAGGCGGCGGCGGAGCGCGAGGGGACCGTCGCCGAGCTCACGCGGGCGGAGCAGGCGTCGATCCCGCTGGTGGACAGGCTGCGCGCGGCGACGGGCGCCGTCCTGCGGCTCGAGCTGCTCGACGGGGAGGGGGTCGAAGGGCGCGTGGCTCGCGTCGCGCACGCCTGGGTGCTCCTCGACGGGCACGGCGCGCGCGGCCGGGTGCAGCACCTGGTCCCGCTGCCGGCCCTCGCGTCCGTCGTCGGCCTCGGCCGGTTCGCGACCCCGTCGCGCGCGAGGACGGACGGGCTCGGGCTGGGGCATGTGCTGCGCGGCCTCCAGCGCGACCGTGCGCGCGTGCTGGTGCGCACCGCGGGCGGGTCGGTCACCGGCAGGATCGGCCGGGTGGGCGCCGATCACCTCGACGTCGAGGAGGCCGACCGGGCGAGGCCCGTCGTACGCACGGTCCCGTTCGGCGCGGTGCTCCGCGTCAGCGAGGCGTAGGCCGGGGGCCCGCGGCGCTCAGAGGTCGCCCGACGCGATCCGCTCGCGGGTCCGGGCGTACTGGTGCTCGATGTACTCCTCGAGCTTGCTGGTCTCGACCCGCCACACCTTCTTGGGCCCCACCTGGATGGCGGGCAGCTCGCCCGAGCGCACCAGGGAGTACGCCTGCGTGCTGGAGATGTTCAGCATCTCCTGCACGTCGGCGAGGGAGAGGAACCGGCTGGTCATACGGGCATTCTGGCACAGCGGTGATCGGCGATGACCGCGGTTGTCCACAGTGGTTGCCGAAAGCACGCGTGGGGTGCCTGATGATAGGTTCCGCGCGACGTTGCGCCCCTGACAACCCCGGAGGACGTCCGTGAGCACCGACACCCTGCCGGCCCCCGTGGCCGCACGCCTGCGCCGGCCCACGTGGCGCGACCCCCGACTGGTCGTCGGCGTCGTCATCGTCGCCGCGTCCGTGGCCCTCGGGTCCTGGGCCGTGTCCTCGGCGGGCCGCACCGTGCCCGTGTACGTGGCCGACGGCGCCCTCACGCCGGGCGAGGCGGTGCACCCTGACCAGCTGCGCACGGTCGACGTCCGGATCGACTCCGGCACCGAGCTCTACCTGCGGGCCGACCAGGCCCTGCCCGACGAGCTCGTGGCGCTGCGGGTCGTCGACGACGGGGAGCTCGTGGCCCGCTCGGCCCTGGGCGACGCCGCCGACGTGGACGTCCGCTCCGTCTCCGTCCCCGTGGACCAGGCGATGTCGGCGCACGTCACCCCGGGCGCCGTCGTCGACCTGTGGTCCGCGCCCGAGGCCCAGGCCGGGGCGGACGCCCCCGCCGCCGAGCCGGCGCCGCTCGTGACGGGCGTCGTCGTGGAGCAGGTCGACGAGGCGGGCACGGGGCTCGTCGTCTCGGACGGTGCCACGCTGCACGTGCTGGTCCCGACGGACGACCTGCCCGCCGTGCTCCAGGCGCTGGCGGAGCCCGGCAGCGTCACTGTGGTGCCGCAGGCCGGGACCGGCGTCTGATGGCCGCCAACGTCACCGTGCTCTGCGCGGTGCGGGGCGGCATGGAGACGGAGGTCGTCCTCGCGCTCGGCGGGCCCGGCTCGGGGGCGACGGTCACCCGCCGCTGCGGCGACGTCGCCGAGCTCCTGGCCGCGGCCGCCGCCGGGGCGGGCGGCGTCGCGGTGGTCTCCGCGGACCTGCCCGGCCTGGACCGCGAGTCGGTCGGGCGGCTGCACGCCGCGGGCGTGCGCGTCGTCGCGCTGGGCGTCGACACCGCGCCGACGACCCGGCTGCACGCGCTCGGCGTCGACGCGGTCGTGGAGCGGTACGACGAGGCGGTGCTGCTCGGTGCCGTCCGGGAGGCCGCGGCGGTGCGCGCGCCCGCGGCGGCGGACGGCGGCGGTGCGGCCGCGCTGGTCGTCGGCCCCGGTGCCCCGGACGACCAGGACGACCCGCTCGCCGGTCCGGGCGGCCTCGACCTGGACGATCTCGTCGCCGACGACGCCGCGCCGCGGCGCGGCCAGGTGGTCGCCGTGTGGGGCCCCGTCGGTGCGCCCGGCCGGACGACGACCGCCCTGGAGCTCGCGGCGGGGCTCGGCGGCCTCGCGGGGCGCGGCGGGCGGCGCCGTCGTGGCCGGGGGCGGTCGGACGCCGTCGTCCCGGCGCAGGAGAGCGTCCTCCTGGTCGACGCGGACACCTACGGCGCGTCGGTCGCGGCCCGTCTCGGCCTGCTCGACGACGCTCCCGGGCTGGCCGCGGTCGCGCGCGCGGCGGGACAGGGCTCGCTCGACCTGCCGACCCTCGCGCGCCACAGCCCGGTGGTCGGGAGCCGGCTGCGGGTGCTGACGGGGATCACCCGTGCCGCGCGGTGGCCCGAGCTGCCGGCCAGCGCGATCGAGGTGGTGCTCGAGCGCGCGCGTGAGCTCGCCGACTGGACGGTCGTGGACTGCGGCCCGCTCCTCGAGGCCGACGAGCTGCTCATGTACGACACGCACGCGCCGCAGCGGAACGGGGCGACCCTGGCCGCGCTGCAGGCGGCGGACGTCGTCGTGGTCGTCGGGGCCGCCGACCCGGTGGGCATCCAGCGGCTCGTGCGCGGCCTCGAGGACCTGCGCGAGGTGCCCGTGCCGGTCGCGGGGGAGCGGGTCGTGGTCGCGAACCGCGTGCGGTCGTCAGCCGTCGGCGCGCACCCCGAGGCGGGCGTGCGGGACGCGCTCGCGCGCTACGCGGGGGTCGAGGACGTGCACCTGGTCCCGGACGACCCCGCCGGTCTCGACGCCGCGCTCCTGGTGGGGCGCACGCTCGCCGAGCAGGCGCCGGGCTCGCCGGCGAGCGCGGCGTTCGACGGGCTCGCCGAGCGGGTGCGGACGGCGGTCGCCGCCACGGTGTGAGCGGCGGCCTGCCGTTGACGGCAGACTGTGCGCATGCGTATCTACGTTCCCGCCACGCTGGACGAGCTCGAGGGCGCCGTCGTCGCCGCCGGAGGCGCGCGGTGGGACGTGCCCTCGCGCCGGGCGCACGCCGTGACGCCTGCGCTGGTGCGCGAGCTCCCCGACGAGGACGACGAGAGCCGCGAGTACGAGGCGTTCCTCGCCGCGGCGGACGACTCCCTGGCCCTGGTGGCCTTGCGTCGGGGCGCCCCGCCGCTGCGCGTCGTCGTCTCGCTCGACGTGCCCGACGACTCCGTGGCCGCGGCGACGGAGGCCGAGGAGCCCAGCGCCGTGGACGTCACCGCGCTGTCGGGGGTGAGGGTCGTCGCCGTGCACGTCGACGAGCCGGACGCCACGGCCGATGTGCGGACCGTCCTCGCCGCCGCGGACGAGGAGAACGACGCCGAGCGCACCGGCGGCCTCGCGACGTCCGAGGAGGCGCTGGACGGCGCGCTCCAGCGCGTCACCGACCGCGACCTCCTCTGGTACCACCCGACCGAGATCCCGCAGATCCCCCGCCCTTAGCAGCCCGCCTGAGCGTTGTGGGTACGAAGACGGCGAGAATTCCTCGGGGAGTTCTCGCCTTCTTCGTACCCACAAACGACGTCCGACATGCACCCGGTGTATACACCGGGTGTATGGTTCCGCTCATGACCGTACCGATGGCGCTGCTGGCACTCCTCGACGACGGCCCTTCGCACGGCTTCGACCTCAAGCGCCGCTACGACGCCCTGCTCGGTCACGACCGAGAGCTCAAGTACGGCCAGGTGTACTCGACGCTCGCCCGGCTCGAGCGAGACGGGCTCGCGTCCGGCGTGGGCGTCGAGGCCGGCGCGGGCGGCGACCGCAAGGTCTACGCCATCACGCCGGCAGGGGTCACCGAGCTGGACGACTGGCTCGCCGCGCCGCACCCGCCGGGCGGTCGTCCCTCCGAGCTCTTCACCCGGGTCGTCCTCGCCCTGGTCGCCGGTCGGCAGGCCGACCTGGTGCTCGACGCGCACCGCCGCGTCTACCTCGACCGCATGCGCGAGCTGACGGCTGCGCGCCGTGCGGGGGACGTCGTCGACCGGCTGGCGGGCGACTACGAGACCGCCCACCTCGAGGCCGACCTGCGGTGGATCGAGCTGGCGTCGGCCCGGCTCGCGACCATCGCCGACGGGGTGCGCGAGGCCGGGCGATGAGCGCCGTCCTCGAGGGCCGCGGCCTCCGTCACGCCTACGGCGTCACGCCCGTGCTCGACGACGTGGACGTGGCGCTCGCGCCGGGCGAGGTGGTCGCGCTGCTCGGTCCGTCGGGCTCCGGCAAGTCCACGCTGCTGCACCTGCTCGCGGGTCTGCTTCGGCCGGACGGCGGCGAGGTGTGGCTCGCGGGGGAGCGGTTCGACACGCTGTCCGAGCGACGGCGCTCGGACCTGCGGCTGCGCCAGATGGGGTTCGTCTTCCAGATGGGCGACCTCGTGCCCGAGCTGACCATCGCCGAGAACGTGGAGCTGCCGTTGCGCCTCACCGGCGTGCGCGCCACCACGGCGCGGGCCCAGACGCTCGCGATGCTCGACCGGCTCGGCATCGCCGCGCACGCGCACAAGCGGGTGAGCGAGGTGTCCGGCGGGCAGGCGCAGCGGGGCGCGGTCGCGCGGGCGCTGGTGCACCGCCCGCCCGTGGTGCTGGCCGACGAGCCGACCGGGTCCCTCGACACCACGACCGGCGAGCTCGTGCTGGAGGCCCTCGTCGACGCTGCCGTCGCGCAGGGCGCCGCCGTCCTGCTGGTGACGCACGAGCTGCGGGTGGCGTCGTGGGCCCACCGCGACGTGCTGCTGCGCGACGGGCGCGTCGTGGGCTCCGGCGGCGGGGCACCGGCCGCCGTGCCGGCGGTCGCGACGAGCGAGCGGCCGTGAGCGCGACGATCGCGCTCGGGCTGCGGCTCGTGCGCGCGGGCGGCCCCCTGCGCGCCTGGTCGATCGCCGTCGGGAACGTCGTGGGGGTGGCGCTCCTGCTGGTCGCGCTCGTGCTGCCGGCGGCGATCTACCCCGATCCGGTCGAGCGCGGACAGGCTCGGGCCCAGCTCGTGGGCATCGATCTGTTCCTGCTGCTGCCCGCGGTCGTCCTGCTCGTCACGGTCGGGCGGCTGTCCTCGGGGGTGCGCGACCGGCGGCTCGGGGCGTTGCGCATGATCGGGCTCACCCCCGGCCGCGCCCGCGCCGTCGCCGCCGTCGAGAACGGCGTGCCGGCGCTCGCGGGCGCCGTCCCCGGTGCGGTACTCACCATGCTGGCGGTACCTGCCGCGAGCCGCGCCGTCGTGGGTGGACCCGGGTGGCTGGCCCAGCCCGTCGAGGTCTCGTGGGCGACGGCCACCCTTGTGCTCGCCGTGGTGACGATCCTGTCGATGGTCGTCGGGACGGGCGCCTCCTGGAACCGGGAGCTGCCCGGCCGTGCACGGTCCGAGGCCGCGCGGCGCGTCCCGCGGCTCTGGCGGCTCCTGGTCCCCGCGGCAGGACTCGCGCTCCTCGCCTGGGTCGTGGCGATCGACCCGGAGCGCGCCGGAGCCGTCCCCGCGGAGCCACTGCTGCTGGCGGGATCCCTCCTCGCCGCGGTCGGGATCGCGTTGACGACGCCGCTGTTCGCCGGGTGGTGCGCGCGGTTGCTCGTACGTTCCGGTCGGATCGTCGCGGTGCTCGCCGGGCGGTCGATCGAGACGGACTCGGCGGGCGCCGCACGCGTCGTGGCGGGTCTGGGGGTGGCCACGTTCCTGACGATGGGAGCGCTCGGGGTCGTCGGCGCGTTCGAGAGCACGCCGCAGTACCGGTACGCCCTGCAGACCGTGGAGGACGGGCCCCAGAAGCTGTGGCTGTGGGCGTCGCCGGATGGGGACGGCGAGGGCGCGTTCGACCCGGAGACGCTGTCCACGGTCGAGGGCGTTCCCGGCGTCATCGGCGTCGTCGCAGACGCGAACCTGGCCATGCCGTGCGACCCCGAGGTCGATGTCATGGGGTGTGGGGCCGTCTTCGTCGGCACGTGTGCCGAGCTGGCGCTCGTCGTCGAGGCATCCGGGTGCGACGACGCGAGGGCGGCATGGATCGTCGGCGACGGGCCGGCCGACCACGTCGCGGAGCGGCTGCCCGACCAAGGCCCCCTCGACCCCACGGCGTCGTTCTTGGTCACCACCGACGAGTCCGACCCGGCCGCGCCGAGCGTCGATCTCGTGCCCTCGCCGAGGCCGATCGTGGTGGACCAGCGGGCGCAGGTGGATCGGTGGGTCTACGGCGCGGACTACGTGGTCTTCGTGCCCGAGGCGCTGGTGGAGGACATGACCGGTGCGCCGACCCGGGCGGACGTCGTCGCCGACGGCGGCGTCGCGGTGCAGCAGGCCGTCGCGGCCTGGGCCGACGCGCACGGATACCGCGCGGAACCGTACCCGCTCGACGACGTGGAGTACGTGGACCGCGTGCGGGTCGCCGTCCTCTCGCTCGCCGGGCTCTCGGTCGGCGTGGGCCTCCTGGTGCTGGCGCTGACGGCGACGGACCGCGCGGTGGAGCGCCGTCGGGCCGTGGCGCGGCAGGTGATGGTCGGCGTGCCGGGACGCGTGCTGCGCGGGGGACAGCTCCTCCAGGTGCTGGTCCCCGTCGCCGTGTCGGCCGCGCTGGGCGCCGGGTGCGGGCTGGTGCTCGCTCGGGCGTACGCCCGCATGGCCGAGCTGGACGGCCTGCTCGGCCCGGGGCGGTGGGGGATCGCGGTGGCGCTCGTCCTCGGCGGCGGTGCGCTCGTCGCCGTGGCGACGGTGCCGCTGATCCGCACACGCGTCACCCCCGAGCTGCTCCGCCGCGAATAGCCCGCCTCGAGCGTTGTGGGTACGAAGACGGCGAGAATTCCCCGAGGAATTCTCGCCGTCTTCGTACCCACAACGCCAGGGTGGGGTCAGCCCAGGTAGACGAGCACCTCGTCGTGCAGGTGGCCGTTGGTGGCGACCGCGTTGCCGTGCCACGGGCCGGGGGTGCCGTCGAGGGCGGTGAAGCGTCCGCCGGCCTCGGTGACGATCGGCACGAGTGCGGCCATGTCGTAGACCTCGAGCTCAGGCTCGGCGGCGACGTCGGCGGCGCCCTCGGCGACGAGCATGTACGACCAGAAGTCGCCGTAGCCGCGGGTGCGCCACACCTGGCGGGTGAGGTCGAGGAAGCCGTTGAGCTTGCCGTGCGACTCCCAGCCGGACAGGGAGGAGTAGGCGAACGAGGCGTCGGAGAGCGCGCTCACGCCGGAGACCGACATGCGCGAGGCGGACGCGAGCGACTTGCCCGTCCAGGCCCCCGACCCCTTGGCGGCCCACCAGCGACGGCCGAGCGCGGGCGCGGAGACGAGTCCCATGACGACGTCCTCGCCGTCGGCCAGCGCGATCAGCGTGGCCCACACGGGCACGCCGCGCACGAAGTTCTTGGTGCCGTCGATCGGGTCGATGATCCAGCGCCGTGCGCCGCTGCCGGCTGAGCCGTACTCCTCGCCGACGACCGCGTCGCGGGTGCGCGCCCGGTGCAGCTGGGCGCGGATGAACTCCTCGGCGGACCGGTCGGCGTCCGAGACGGGGGTGTCGTCGGGCTTCTGCTCGACGTGCAGGTCGACGGCCTTGAAGCGGGACATCGTGATCGCGTCCACCTGGTCGGCGATCACGTGGGCCAGGCGCAGGTCGTCCTCGTACGTGCGCGCGGGGCCGCTGGTCGGGCTGGGAGACGGCTGTGTGTACGGCACGGTCACACGGTAGCGGTACCCGGCTGCCGTCCGGGCCCCGGCGCGCGGTGGGGGGCCGGAGTGGCGGCGATCGTGTCGGCCCCGGCGCCTGCGGCGGCCGCGTGACGGCGCAGACGGACCACCCGCGGCCGCGCGTCGTGCCGTGCACGACGGAGAGCGTCGCGCGGGACTGACCGGACGTGCGGCTCAGCCGCGCAGGAGGGCGAGCAGCTCGGCCGACGTGCCGCACTCGCCGATGCGGGGGAAGACGCGCTCGACGGAGTGCCGGTGGTCCTCGGCGGAGCGGTCGGCCATCGCGTCGGTGACGAGGGAGAGGTGGTAGCCGTGCTCGTGCGCGGCGCGGGCGGTGGACTCGACGCCGATGCTCGTGGCGATGCCCGTCAGCACGACCTGGGTGATGCCGCGGCGGCGCAGCTGCAGGTCGAGGTCGGTGCCGTAGAAGGCGCCCCAGTTCCGCTTGGTCACGACGACGTCGGACGGCGCGGCGTGCAGCGCGGGCGCGAGCACGTCCCAGCCGTCGGGGCGCGCCCCTCCGCGCGGCGCGTCGGTGCGGCCGGGCACGGCGTCCGCGCCGTCGGGCGCCGCGGTGACGCGCACCAGGACGACCGGCAGGTCGCGGGCGCGGAACGTCTCGGCGAGCTCGACGTTGCGGGCGAGCACGGCGTCGGCCGGGTACGGCTCGACCGGCGCGGCGAGGATGCCGGCCTGCAGGTCGATGACGACGAGCGCGGTGCGGGGGTCGAGGGTGGTGAAGGTCATCAGGGGGTCTCTCCGGGGGTGGGGACGGGCGGGGTGGCGGGCCGGCGCAGGGAGCGGTCGGCCAGGGTGAGGACGAGGACGACGGCGGCGCAGCCGGCCATCGCCAGGGCGAGGTCGTGCAGGCCGGCGGTCGTGGGCCCGTCGGCGTAGAGGGCGGCGATGGCCGCCGTGGAGACGAGCGCGCCGACGTACATGAAGGTGCGCAGCAGGCCCGCCGCCGCGCCGACGGTCGGGCTGTCCGCCTGCTGGGCGAGGGCCTTCTGGTTCGCGAGCCCCGACAGGCCCTGCATGCCACCGATCCCGACGCCGGCGACGACGAGCACCCAGGTGGGGCTGCCGGGCTGCACGGCGGCGAGGACCGCGGCGCCGAGCAGCAGCGACGCCGCCCCGACGAGGAGCGCGGCCCGGACGGGCGCGCGGCGCCCGGTGGCCGACGCCACGGTGACCGCGACGACCGACGTCGGCAGCATGAGCAGCCCGGCGGCCGCCTCGCTGAGGCCCCGGCTCTGCTCGAGCCATTGGACGTAACCGAACATGAACGCGTACGTCGCGGTGGCCGTCAGGAAGGCGCGGGCGTAGGTGAGCAGCAGCGGGCGGTTCCCGGCGAGCAGCCGCAGGTCGATGAACGGGTGGGCGGCGCGCAGCTCGTGCCGGGCGAAGGCGGCGCCCGTCACGAGGGTCACGGCGAGCACCCACCACGGCGTCGCGCCGACCAGCACCAGCATGAACGAGGTGAGCGCCGCCGCGAACAGGACCACCCCTGCCACGTCGAGGCGGGTCGCGACGGAGGGCCGAGGGGCTCCGTCGGAGGCCGGACGGTCGGAGCCCGGCGTGCGGGGCAGGCGCAGCCCACCGAGCACCAGGCACGCGACGGCGAGCGGGACGTTGACGAGGAAGATCGCGCGCCACCCGCCGAGCCCCACGAGGAGGCCGCCGAGCGTCGGCCCCACGATCATCACGACCTGGTTCGTCACGGCCAGGACGGTGAGGACGGCGGCCGTGCCGCGCCCCTCGCCGGACCTGTCGGTGGCCCGCCGCACCAGCGACATCGCCGCCGGGTACGCCGCGCAGGTGCCGAGGCCCAGCAGGGCACGGGCCAGCACGAGCAGGCCGAGCGTGGGCGCGAACGCGCCGAGCAACCCGGCGACCCCGACCAGCGCCGTGCCCACCAGGTGGGGTGCGCGGCCCGACGAGGTCGACCACCCGGCCGACGACGGGCTGCGCGACCGCCGTCACGAGGTAGAGCGCCGTGACCAGCCAGACCGTCTGGGCCGCCGGGGCTCCGAACGCGATCCCGATGGGCACGAGGGCCACCGAGATCATCGACGAGTTGATCGGGTTGAGCAGCGAGCCGAGCGCCAACGGCAGGGTGAGGCGGGTGTCGTAGCCCTCCGGTGCCGCGGCGGCCGTGGCCGGACGAGGCGCGGGGCGGTGCAGCGGGGTCACGGGCGGGCGGCCTCCGTGGGGGTCGTGGCGGGGAGCGCGGCGTCCGGGCCGTCCAGCAGGGTGCGGTCCAAGAGGGCCAGCACGGACGTGACGGCGGCGAGCTCCTCGGCGGCGAGCCGCTCCTGCAGCGCGTGGGTCAGCCACTCCTGCCCGGCCTCGCGCCGACCCTCGACGAACGCGCGGCCGTCGTCGGTCAGGGACACCACCTGGCGGCGGCCGTCGGTCGGGTCGGGGTCGCGCCGCACGAGCCCGCGCACGTCCAGGACGCCCAGCGTGGCGCCGAGCGACTGCGGCCGGACCCGCTCGGCGGCGGCGAGCGCGCTCGGCGACGCCGGCCCGTGCTTGGCGAGCCGGGAGAGCAGCGCCGTCTGCGACGGGGTCAGCTCCTGGTTGTCGCTCAGCTCGATGAACCGGCGGCGCAGGCGGCCCACGAGCGAGCGCAGCTCGCGGGCGGCCTCGGCGGCCAGGGCGGGGTCGGTGGAGGGGGGCACCGCTCCACGATAAAACTCATCAGTCCAGACTGACAAGTCTTGCCTGATGAATCACACCGCGCGCCGTGGAAGGTCAGTCGGCGGCGTGGCGGGCGGTGAGCAGGCGCCGGAACGACGCGACCCGGGCCTCGCGCGCCGGTCGCTCGTCGTCCGGCGACGCCGCGAGCCAGTCGTCGAGCCCGCAGTCCGGGGCGTCCGCGAGGTGCGTGCAGCCCCGCGGGCACTCCGCGGCGACCTCGGCGAGGTCCTCGAAGGCCTGCAGCAGGTGGTCCGTCTCCACGTGCGCCAGCCCGAACGACCGGACGCCCGGCGTGTCGACCACCCAGCCGTCGCGCTCGGCGTCCTGCTCGGGCGACGCCGGCAGCCGCAGCGCCACCGCCGACGTGGACGTGTGGCGCCCCCGCCCGGTGACGTCGTTCACCACGCCGGTGGCGCGGTCGGCGAGCGGCACGAGTGCGTTGATGAGCGTGGACTTGCCGACCCCTGAGTGCCCCACGAGCACGGAGGTGCGGCCGCTCAGGCGCTCGCGGACGGCCTCGACGCTCGTCGGGTCGTCCTGCCGCGTGACCACGACGTCGACCCCGATCGGCGTGTAGAGCTCGCGCAGCGGCGCGGGGTCGGCCAGGTCCGCCTTCGTGAGGCACAGCAGCACGTCCATGCCGGCGTCGTACGCGGCGACGACGCAGCGGTCGATCATCCCCGTGCGGGGCTCCGGCTGGGCGAGCGCCGTGACGACGACCAGCTGGTCGGCGTTCGCGACGACGATCCGCTCGTACGGGTCGGTGTCGTCGGCCGTGCGGCGCAGCACGGACGTCCGGTCCTGGATCCGCACGATCCGCGCCAGGGAGCCCTCGTCCCCGGTGGTGTCGCCGACGACGTCCACGCGGTCGCCCACGACGACGCGGGTGCGAGTGAGCTCGCGCGCCTTCATGGCGAGCACGGTGCGTTCGTCGGGCGTGCCGTCGTCGACCACGAGCGTGTACCGGCCGCGGTCCACCCCCGTCACCATCCCGGTGACGGCGTCGGTGTGCTCGGGGCGCTGCTTGGTGCGGGGGCGCGTGCCGCGCTTCGAGGGCCGCTCGTACTGCGCGTGCTCGTCGACGGCGTGGCGGGCCATCAGGCCCCGACCCCCGCGTCGCCCAGCATCCGCAGCCACATCGCGTCGAAGCCGGGCAGCGTCTTGGCGGTGGTTCCCACGTTCTCGACCCGCACGCCGGGCACCCGGAGCCCCAGCACCGCGGCCGAGGTGGCCATGCGGTGGTCGGCGTAGGTGCGGAACAGCCCGCCGTGCAGCGGCCGCGGCGTGATGACGAGCCCGTCGCGCGTCTCCTCGGCCTGGCCGCCGAGGCGCGTGATCTCCGTGGCGAGCGCGGCCAGGCGGTCCGTCTCGTGGCCGCGCAGGTGCGCGATGCCGCGCAGGCGGCTGGGGGAGTCCGCGAGCGCCGCGAGGGCGGCGAACGTCGGGGCGAGCTCGCCCGCGGCGTGCAGGTCCAGGTCGACGCCCCGGACCTCGCCGGTGCCGGTGACGGCCAGGACGTCGCCGTCCCGCCGGACGTCGGCGCCGAGGCGGGCGAACAGGTCCGGCAGCAGCCCGCCGGGCTGCGTCGTCTCCGCGGGCCAGCCGGGCACGCGCACGGTGCCGCCGCCCACGAGCGCGGCGGCGAGGAACGGGGCGGCGTTCGACAGGTCGGGCTCCACGCGCACGTCGCGGGCGGCGATCGTCCCGGGGGAGACCTGCCAGATGCCGTCGCGGGAGTCGTCGACCTCGACGCCGACGTCGCGCAGCGTGGCCACGGTCATCGCGATGTGCGGCAGGCTCGGCAGGGTGGTGCCGATGTGCCGCAGGGTGAGGCCGCGCTCGAAGCGCGCGCCGGCGAGCAGCAGCGCGGAGACGAACTGCGACGACGCCGACGCGTCGACGTCGACCGCACCGCCCGCCACCCGGCCCGTGCCGTGCACGGTGAACGGCAGGTGGGTGGGGGTGTCGGCGCCACCGTCGGCGGTGACCCGCACGTCGAGGCCGTGCAGGGCCGCGAGCACGGGCAGCATCGGTCGCACGCGGGCCTCGGGGTCGCCGTCGAACCGCACCGGGCCGTCGGCCAGCGCGGCGACCGGGGGCAGGAACCGCATGACCGTGCCGGCGAGGCCGGTGTCCACGTCGACGTCGCCGCGCAGCGGGCCCGGCGTGACGCGCAGGGTGCTGGGGTCGTCGCCCTCGGCGATCCCCGCCCCGAGGGCGCGCAGCGCGCCGATCATCAGGTCGGCGTCGCGCGAGCGCAGCGCCCCGCGCAGGGTGCCCTCGCCGTCCGCGAGCGCGGCGAGGACCAGCAGCCGGTTGGTCAGCGACTTGCTGCCCGGCACCTCGACGGTGGCGTCGAGGGGACCGGTCGCGACCGGTGCCGCCCAGCCGTCGGTCCCCGTGCCGTCCCCGGCGTGGGGGGCGGGCGGGGCGACGTGCGGCGGGACGGCGGAGGTCATGGCACCGAGGCTAGTTCACCGCCCGCCGCGGGGCCGCGCGTCTCGCCGGCCCGGCGGGGCTCGGCGGCACCCGGGGGCTGGCGGTTCAGACCGCCTCGGCGACCTTGGCGCGGAGCTTCGCCGCCTCGGCCGTGGTCGCATGCTTCACGGAGTCCGCCTTCGCCTTGACCGTCTCGGCCTTCGCCTCGGCGACGTGAGCGGCGTGCTTGCGCGCCTGCTGCACGCGATAGGAGACGCCGGGACGACCCTCGAGGTCGACGCCGGCGATCACGGCGGCGCCGATCTTGCCGAGGTCCTTGACGAAGGCCGCGGTGCGCAGGCTGCGCTCCGCGCCCTTGCTGGTGAACGGCTGGTGGGCGACGGCGAGCGGCGCGGAGAGCGCGGCCAGCACGAGCGCCGCGGTGCGCGGGGTGCGCCCGACGGCGAGCAGCACGCCGGCGGCGGCGGTCACGGCGCCGTGCGCCCGGACCAGCAGGCCGAGCTGCCGGTCGCTCAGGGGCTCGGCGCCGACGGCGTCCGTCACGAGGGCGGAGCCGTCGCGGGCGGCGTCCACGTGCTCGGCCGGGTGGATCGCGGCCTGGATCCCGTCATAGACGAACGGGGCGGCGAGCAGGGGTCGGGCGATACGGCGCAGCAACATGGCCCCACTGTGGCAGAGCGTCCCCGGGCTTGCGCGGCGACGTGGTCAGGTGGGGGACGTGTCCTCCCACCAGTCGGGGTGCGAGCGCGGCGGGCGGCGGGAGCCGAGGCCGTCGCGGCGGACCGTGCGGACGAGGCGCGTGGCGTAGGTGGCCACGAGCAGGGCGACGAGGGTCAGGATCATTGCGGTCATGGCAGTAATTCTTCGCGCGCCCAACTTCTGCCACGAGTGGCAGGAGTGACAGGATGCATCGACATTCCGCCACGCGGATGGGACGATGGCGGCATGATCCGGAAGGTGGCCGCCGTCGTGGTCCCCGGCGTCGCGCCGTTCGAGCTCGGCGTCGCCTACGAGGTGTTCGGCATCGACCGCGGCGACACGGGCGGTCCGACGTTCGAGTTCACCCTGTGCGCTCCCGTGCCGGGCCCGGTCATGACCAAGGGCGGCTTCCCCGTCGTCGTGGAGCACGGCCTCGAGGCGCTCGACGACGCCGACCTCGTCATCGCGGTCGCCTACGGCATCGACGACGGCGACGGCGCCCTCCCGACCGCGTACCTCGAGGCGCTGCGGAGGGCCCACGCCCGGGGGGCCCGGCTGTTCGCCATCTGCTCCGGCGCATTCGCGCTCGCCCGCGCGGGGCTGCTCGACGGCCGGCGCTGCACCACCCACTGGATGTACACCGAGCGGCTGGCGGCGGAGGTGCCGACGGCCGTCGTCGACCCCGACGCCCTCTACGTCGAGGACGGGCGCGTGCTCACGTCCGCGGGCACGGCGGCGGGGATCGACGCGGCGCTGCACCTCGTGCGGTCGGAGCTCGGCGCGGAGGCGGCGCGCAGCATCGCGCGGCGCATGGTGGTGCCGCCCCAGCGGGAGGGCGGTCAGGCCCAGTTCGTCGTGGACCCGCTGCCGCGCGAGGGGGAGTCCCTCGCGGGCCTGCTCGCCTGGATGCGCGACCACCTGGCTGAGGAGCACACCGTGCCCCGGCTGGCGCGACGGGCAGCGCTGTCGGAGCGCACCTTCGCGCGGCGCTTCCGGCAGGAGACCGGGACGACGCCGGCCGCGTGGCTGGCCCGCCAGCGGGTGGCCCGCGCCCAGGAGCTGCTCGAGTCGACCGAGGCGCCCGTGGACGAGATCGCCCGTCTCTGCGGGTTCGGCAGCGCGCCCGTGCTGCGCCACCACTTCGCGCGGCAGCTCAGCACCAGCCCGGTCGCGTACCGGCGCCGGTTCGCGGACCCGGTGGGGACGCTGGCCTCCTGAGGCCGAGGCGATGCCTGCGCGTCACGGGAATGCGCGCGCGGGTGCGGAGGTTGCACTGCCACGTGAACACCCGCACCTTCCCGACGGCGCTCGCCGCCACCCCCGCACCCGGACGTGAGTCCGTGCGGCTCTTCGCCGTCCCGGCGGGCGCCCTGCCCGCGGGCTCGGCGGGACGGGCGGCGGAGGACGCGACCACCCTGCACTCCCCGTGGATCGGAGGACCCCACCCAGTGCCTGGACTAGGCTCGACGGTGATGACCCAGGACCTTGACCCGGCGGGCGACGCCCCGCGCGGGAGCACCGGGCAGAACCCGGACGGCGAGGAGATCCCCGAGGACACGGAACGTGCCCCCGAGGGAGAGGGCAGCGCGGCCCGGGCCGCGCGGTTCGAGCGCGACGCCCTGCAGTACCTGGACCAGCTCTACTCGGCCGCGCTGCGCATGACGCGCAACCCCGCGGACGCCGAGGACCTGGTGCAGGAGACGTTCGCCAAGGCGTTCGCCGCGTTCCACCAGTACAAGCCCGGCACCAACCTCAAGGCCTGGCTGTACCGCATCCTCACCAACACGTTCATCAACAGCTACCGCAAGAAGCAGCGCGAGCCGCAGCAGTCCCAGGCCGAGGACGTCGAGGACTGGCAGATCGCGCGCGCCGCGTCGCACACGTCGCAGGGGCTGCGGTCGGCCGAGGCCGAGGCGCTCGACCGGCTCCCGGACTCCGACGTGAAGCGGGCGCTGCAGGAGCTGCCCGAGGACCGGCGCATGGTCGTCTACTACGCCGACGTCGAGGGCTTCCCCTACAAGGAGATCGCCGAGATCATGGGTACGCCGATCGGGACGGTGATGTCCCGGCTGCACCGCGGACGCCGGCAGCTGCGCGAGCTGCTCGCCGACTACGCCGCACAGCGTGGACTGGTCTCTGCTCGCGGAGGAGCGTCATGACCGACCCCGTCACCCCCATCCCGCACGAGCGTGCCGCGGGGGAGAACGAGTGCGAGCACGCGCTCGTGCACCTGAACGAGTACCTGGACTCCGAGATGACGCCCGAGGACGAGCAGCGGATGCGCGCGCACGTGGCGCACTGCTCGCCGTGCCTCGCGGAGCTGAGCGTCGAGGAGCTCGTCAAGCAGCTGGTCCGGCGCTCCTGCTCCGAGCGCGCGCCGGAGACGCTCCGGGTGCGGATCCACCAGCAGATCACGATCCTCGCGAGATAGAGAAGCGTCTCGTCGAGATAGAGAAGAGCCGACCGCAGCCAGCTGCGGTCGGCTCTTCTCTATCTCGACGAGACGCTTCTCTATCTCGCGAGACGGTGAATCAGGCGTTGGGACGCTTGCCGTGGTTCGCGCCGTTGCCCTTGCGGCTGCGACGCTTACGACCGCGCTTGCTCATAGTGGTCTCCTCACGAAAGATGGACGAGGGGTCGGGTCCATGGTCCCACACGCGAGGCCCGGGGTCGGAATCCGGGGGATCCCCGATCCGCCGGGTCGGTGCCCTCTGACAGGGTGGTGCCCGTCCCCAGCAGCCCGAGCACCACAGGGAGCCTCATGAGCACGGAGTCGTGGGCGGTCGCCGCCCCGCAGACCATCGACGTCGAGCAGGTCGCGGGGGTGACGCTGCGCCTGCAGGACGGCCGCGCCGACGTCGTCGCCGACCCGGCGGCCACCGCCGTGCGGATCGAGCTGATCGAGGTGGGCGCCAAGCCCGTGCAGGTCACCCGCGACGGCGACCGGCTGCGCGTCGGCTACGAGAGCTCCGTGCTCGACTCCGTGATGGCGAAGCTGCGCAACCCGCGGCAGAGCGAGCACGCCGTCGTGCGCGTCGTGGTGCCGGCCGAGTCCGCGGTCGACGTCGGCACGCTCGGGGCGGACGTCGAGGTCACGGGCGGGCGGAAGGTCGGGGTCAAGACCGTCACCGGCGCCGTCCGCACGTCCGGCACCACCGGGCCGATGTCGCTCAAGACGGTGTCCGGCACCATGTCGGCGGACGGGCACACCGGCGACGTCGCAGCGAGCAGCGCCGCCGGGTCCATCGCGCTCTCCGGCGACCTCGCGCGGGTGTCCCTCAGCACGGTGTCCGGCGCCGCCACGATCACCGCGGCACAGGCGAGCCCCCTGATCACGGCCAAGACCGTGTCGGGCGCGATCGACCTGCGCCTGCCGGCCGGCACGCCCGTGAACCTCAAGGTGCGCGGCGCGTCGGGCCAGGTGGTCCTCGACGGCTCGGTGCTGCCGAGCTCCGGGGCCACCCTGGTCGTCGACCACGGGGAGCAGCCCGCCGGCGGCCGCAGCGCCGCCTACCTGTCCGCGACGGTGACGTCCGCGCACGTCACCGTCGACCGCCGCTGACCGACGCCCGCCCGGGCGCCGGTGACGAGGAGGCACGATGACGACACCGTCCGCACCCCATGTCGCCCTGCTGACCGACGCCTTCGGGCGCGTCGTCGACGGGGCGCGCCGCGTGCTCCGCGGGGCCACCGCCGAGCAGCTCGCGTACCGGCCCGACCCGGAGGCCAACACGGTCGCGTGGCTGGTGTGGCACCTGGCGCGCGTACAGGACGACCACGTCGCCGACGTGGCCGGCACCGAGCAGCGCTGGACGGCGGGCGGCTGGGCGCAGAAGTTCGCCCTGCCGTTCGACCCGGCCGACACCGGGTACGGCCACACGCCCCAGGATGTCGCGGCCGTGCAGGTCGACGCGCAGCTGCTCGCGGGCTATCTCGACGACGTGCACGCCGCGACGACGGCCTACCTGGAGACCGTCACCGCCGCGGACCTGGAGCGCGTGGTGGACTCCGCGTGGGACCCGCCGGTCACGCTCGGGGTGCGCCTGGTGAGCGTCGTCGCCGACGACCTGCAGCACGTCGGCCAGGCCGCGTACGTCCGCGGCCTGGCCGATCGCGCGGGCCTCTGACGGCCCGACAGGTGACCCGTCGGCGGGTCACTCGTCGGCGGGGAGACCCAGCCACGCGTGCCAGCCGGTGTGCAGCACGAGCCACGCCATGAGGCCGTAGCCGGCCTGCCCCGGGTAGGTGGAGCCGTTCGTCGCGAGGTCGGCGAGCCACTGCTCGTGCTGCGCCAGCGGCGTGTACGTGTCGACGTACGGCACGCGGCGCCGGCTCGCGACGTCCGAGAAGGCGCCGGACAGGTCCGCGATGCGCCCCCCGTCCTCGGGCCGGCCCGGCGGGGGGCCGACGACGAACGCCGGGATCCGGCTGGTCTCCGCGACGTCGAGGATGTTCGCCAGGTTGAGCCGCGACCGCGCCACCGACAGCGACGAGTCGACGTCGTGCCGGCCGAGGGCGACGACGAGGCGGTTCTCGCACGTGCTCTCCGGGCCGAAGCGCGACTCCGTCTCCGCCTGCCAGCGCGCGCCGAGCGCCGAGCTGGTCTCCCCGGGCACGGCGAGCGTGAACGCCATCGCCGGCCGGCCGAACCGGGTGCGGGCCATGACGCGCCCCGTCCACCCCAGGGCGCGGGCGTCCCCGACGCCCACGCTGAGCTCGTCGCCCACGACGCAGATGCGCACCTCGGTCTGGGTCACAGAGCCTTCACCGTCCAAGTCCTGTCTCGCAGTTGCGCGGCCATTCTGGCCCGCGGCCCGGCCGGGTGGCAGGATCCCACGCCGAGCCGGACCGTGCGTCGAGGCCGGGGTTCACCGGCCGGACGTTCGGGCCCGGTCAGAGGAGGGTGGCGCCCCACCGCACGACGTGCTCGTCGCCAGGGGCGAGGCGCACCAGGCGCTCCCCGGTGTTGAAGGCGTCGGCGACGCAGCTCATCGGCTCGGCCGCGAGCCCGAACCGCTCGTAGCCGTCGATGTGGTCGGCCGAGCAGACCTGCCAGCAGTCCATCGAGTCGTCCATCCAGATCGCGGCCGTGCTGCCGTCCGGGCGGCCGAGGCGGGTCCAGGCGAGCCCGGCGTCGTCGCGCGTCGCGCCGACCCACGCGTCGTCGAGGTCCAGGCCCTCGAGCGAACGGGTGGCACGCAGGTCGTAGGGGCCGGCCACGGGCTCGGTGCCCGTGGGCAGCAGGCGGTCGTCGACCGTGACGTGCGTGGTCGCGTCGAGGCTCACGGTGCAGGCGTCCAGCGGGGCGCCGCCCGTGGACAGCCACGGGTGGAAGCCGACGCCGTACGGCGCCGTCCCGGTGCCGACGTTGCGTGCACCCACGACGACCTCCAGGCCGGCGTCGGACACGGCGTACCGGGCCCGGAGGACGAGCTGGAACGGCCAGCCCTTCTGGGCCGGGAGGGCGAGCTCGAGGGTCACGGCGTCGTCGGCGACCTCGACCGGCGTCCACCGGTACCAGCAGACGAGGCCGTGCAGCGCGGTGCCGCGGTCGGGCTCGCTCACGGCGACCTGGTAGCGGACGCCGTCGACGGCGTACACGCCGTCGCGCAGGCGGTTCGGCCAGGGCTGGAGGACGGCGGCGTTGAAGACGGGGGCGGGCTCGTCCTCACGGAACGGCACGAAGACGTCCCGGCCGGCGACGGTGTACTCGCGCACCATCGCGCCGACCTCGGTGATCGTGGCCCGGTGCTCGCCCGAGGCGATGCGGAACTGCCGGCCCGACGGGGCGGGGACGGCGGGGTCATCAGCGGTGTTCACGCTCACACCGTAGTCGGGACGCCGGATCGGTGCGGGCGACGTAGCGTAGAGGCGGCAGATCTGACAGGACGTCCCCTCGCGTGCGCGGGGCCACGCGCCGCTCGTCCACGACGCGCGGCACGAACGGAGGAACGATGGAGAAACAGGTGCTCGGCCGCACCGGCCGGCTGGTGTCGGTCGTCGGCCTGGGAACCTGGCAGCTGGGGGGCGACTGGGGCACGGTCGACGACGACCAGGCCCGAGCGGTCCTCGACGCCGCGTTCGAGTCCGGGGTGACGTTCTTCGACACGGCGGACGTCTACGGCGACGGTCGCAGCGAGTCGGCGATCGGCGCCTTCCTCGCCGACCACCGGGACGACGGGATCACCGTGGCCACGAAGATGGGCCGTCGGGCAGACCAGGTGCCGGAGAACTACGTGCTCGCGAACTTCAGGGAGTGGACCGACCGGTCGCGCCGCAACCTCGGCGTCGACACCCTGGACCTCGTGCAGCTGCACTGCCCGCCCACGGCCGTGTACTCCGACGACGAGGTCTACGACGCGCTGGACACGCTCGTCGCCGACGGTGTGACCTCCGCGTACGGCGTCTCCGTGGAGACGGTCGACGAGGCCCTCACCGCCATCGCCCGTCCCGGCGTCGCCACCGTGCAGATCATCCTCAACGCGTTCCGGCTCAAGCCGCTCGACGAGGTGCTGCCCGCGGCCTCCGCCGCCGGCGTGGGCGTCGTGGCGCGGGTGCCGCTCGCCTCCGGCCTCCTGTCGGGCCGGTACACGCACGACACGACGTTCGGCGAGGACGACCACCGCACGTTCAACCGCGAGGGCAAGGCGTTCGACGTGGGCGAGACGTTCTCCGGGGTCCCGTTCGACGTCGGGGTCGACGCGGCCGCCCGGTTCACGGACCTCGCGGGGTCCGCGCTCAACCAGGACCTCACGCCCGCGCAGGCGGCCATCGCCTGGGTGTGGCAGCAGCCCGGCGTCTCGACCGTCATCCCCGGCGCGCGGAGCGTCGAGCAGGCGCGCCTCAACGCCGCGGCCGGCTCGGCGCAGACGCTGGGCCCGCTGTTCACGTCCGGCGTGCGGGAGATCTACTCCGACTCGATCAGGGAGCACGTGCACGACAGGTGGTGAGCGCCGGCCGTCCGCAGGCCGCCCGCCGAGGGTGACCACGGGGCCGAGATAGAGAAGCTGGATCCGCGAGATAGAGAAGGGGCGGTCCGCACCAGGTGCGGACCGCCCCTTCTCTATCTCGCGGATCCAGCTTCTCTATCTCGGCAGTACGCGCGCATCACGCCCGGTCGAAGGCCTGGGCGACCAGGACCTCCTGCTGCTCCTTGTGCCGCTTGGCGGTGCCGGCGGCGGTCGAGGCGGACGCCGGGCGGGACGCGACGCGCACGCGCGGCAGGTCCTCCGGGAACGCCAGGTGCAGGTAGGACCACGCGCCCTGGTTCTGCGGCTCGTCCTGGACCCACACGACGTCGGCGCCCGCGTACCGCGCGAGCTGCGTGCGGACCTGCTCCTCCGGGAACGGGTAGAGCTGCTCCAGGCGGACGATCGCGGTCCGGGTGTCCTGCCGCTTCGTGCGCTCGGCGAGCAGGTCGTAGTAGAGGCGGCCGGTGCACAGCAGCACCCGGTCGACCTGCGCCGCGTCCACCGTCGTGTCCTGCAGCACCGGCTCGAACGTGCCGGTCGTGAAGTCCTCGACGGACGACGCCGCGGCCTTGAGGCGCAGCAGCTGCTTCGGCGTGAAGACGACCAGCGGGCGGCGCGGACGGGCGTACGCCTGCTGGCGCAGCAGGTGGAAGTACGACGCCGGCGTGGACGGCTGCGCGACCGTCATGTTGTTCTCGGCCGCGAGCTGCAGGAAGCGCTCGATGCGGGCGGAGGAGTGGTCCGGCCCCTGGCCCTCGTAGCCGTGCGGCAGCAGCATGACCAGCGACGAGCTCTGGCCCCACTTCTGCTCCGCCGACGAGATGAACTCGTCGATGACGGTCTGGGCGCCGTTGACGAAGTCGCCGAACTGCGCCTCCCAGAGCACCAGGGCGTCGGGCCGCTCCACGGAGTAGCCGTACTCGAAGCCGAGGGCCGCGTACTCGCTGAGCGAGGAGTCGTACACCCAGAACTTCGCCTGGTCGCCCGACAGGTACAGCAGCGGCGTCCACTCGGCGCCGGTGTTGCGGTCGTGCAGCACGGCGTGGCGCTGGACGAACGTGCCCCGGCGCGAGTCCTGCCCGGCGAGGCGCACCGGGGTGCCCTCCATGAGCAGCGACCCGAACGCGACGAGCTCGCCGAAGCCCCAGTCGATGCCGCCCTCCTTGGCCATGAGCTGGCGCTTCTCCAGCATCTGGGCCAGCTTCGGGTGCACCGTGAAGCCCTCGGGGGCCGACACCTGCACGGCGCCCACGCGCTCGAGCACGGCGTGCGGGACGGCCGTCTGCCAGCCGACCATGTCGCCCGCGCCGGGGCGCTGCGACTCGGGGCGCTCCAGGCCGAGGATCTCGTCCTCGCCGTCGGGCGTGCTGACCGTGCCCGCGGACTTGGTCTCGGTGAAGACCCGCTCGAGCTGCGACTGGTAGTCCTGCAGCGCCTGCTCGGCCTCCTCGACCGTGATGTCGCCGCGCGCCACGAGGTTCTTCGTGTACAGCTTGCGCACCGACTGCTTGGCCTCGATGAGGTTGTACATCAGCGGCTGCGTCATCGACGGGTCGTCGCCCTCGTTGTGGCCGCGCCGGCGGTAGCAGACCATGTCGACGATGACGTCGCGGTCGAACTGCTCGCGGTAGGCGAAGGCCAGCTCGGCCACGCGCACGCAGGCCTCGGGGTCGTCGCCGTTCACGTGGAAGACGGGGATCTGGTACCCCTTGGCGACGTCGGTCGCGTACGTGGTGGAGCGCGACGACGACGGGCCGGTGGTGAAGCCCACCTGGTTGTTGATGATCACGTGGATCGTGCCGCCGGTGCGGTACCCGCGCAGCTGCGCCAGGTTGAGCACCTCGGGCACGACGCCCTGGCCCGCGAAGGCCGCGTCGCCGTGGATGAGGATCGGCAGGACGGAGAAGCCGTCGCCGCCCAGGTCGATGCGGTCCTGCTTGGCGCGCACGATGCCCTCGAGCACCGGGTCGACGGCCTCGAGGTGCGACGGGTTCGCGGCCAGGTAGACCTTGGTCGTGGCGCCGGACTCGGCAGTGAACACGCCCTCGGTACCCAGGTGGTACTTGACGTCGCCGGACCCCTGCACGCTCTTCGGGTCGAGCTGGCCCTCGAACTCCTTGAAGATCTGGCCGTAGCTCTTGCCCGCGATGTTCGCGAGCACGTTGAGCCGGCCGCGGTGGGCCAGGCCGATGCCGACCTCGTCGAGCCCGCCCTCGGCGGCGCGGGACAGGATGGCGTCCAGCAGCGGGATGACCGACTCGCCGCCCTCGAGGGAGAAGCGCTTCTGGCCGACGTACTTCGTCTGCAGGAAGGTCTCGAACGCCTCGGCGGAGTTCAGCTTGCGCAGGACGCGCAGCTGGTCCTCGCGCGGCGTGCGGGCGTAGCCGGACTCGAGCCGCTCCTGCAGCCACTTGCGCTGTGCCGGGTCGGCGATGTGCATGTACTCGACGCCGATGGTGCGGCAGTACGAGTCGCGCAGCAGGCCGAGGATGTCGCGCAGCGTGTCCTTGGTCTTGCCGCCGAAGCCGCCCGTCGGGAACCGGCGGTCCAGGTCCCAGAGCGTGAGGCCGTGGTTCTGGATGTCCAGGTCGGGGTGCTTGCGCTGGCGGTACGCGAGCGGGTCCGTCTCCGCCATGAGGTGGCCGCGCGAGCGGTAGGAGTGGACGAGCTCCGCGATGCGGGCCGGCTTCGCGGCCTCCACGTCGGCGTCGACCGTGTTGTCGCGCACCCAGCGCACGGGCTCGTACGGCACGCGGAGGGCCGCGAACACGCGGTCGTAGAAGCCGTCCAGGCCGATGAGCTTGTTCGCGAGCACCTTGAGGAACTCGCCGGACTGCGCGCCCTGGATGATGCGGTGGTCGTAGGTCGACGTGATCGTCATGACCTTCGAGATGCCCATGCGGGCGAGCTGCTCCTCGGACGCGCCCGCGAACTCCGCGGGGTAGTCCATGGCGCCGACGCCGATGATCGTGCCCTGGCCGGACATGAGGCGCGGCACGGAGTGCACGGTGCCGATGCCGCCCGGGTTCGTCAGGGAGATCGTGGTGCCGGCGAAGTCGTCCATGCCGAGCTTGCCGCCGCGCGCCTTGCGGACGAGGTCCTCGTACGCCGCCCAGAAGCCGGCGAAGTCGAGCTCCTCGGCCTTCTTGACGCTGGGCACCAGGAGCTGGCGCGAGCCGTCCGGCTTCGCGAGGTCGATCGCGAGGCCGAAGCCGACGTGGGCCGGCTGCACGATGTGCGGCTTGCCGTCGATGCTCTCGTAGTGCGCGTTCATCACCGGCATGTCGGACAGCGCCTCGACGAGCGCGAAGCCGATGAGGTGCGTGAACGAGATCTTGCCGCCGCGGCCGCGGGCCAGGTGGTTGTTGATGACGATGCGGTTGTCCACCATGAGCTTGGCGGGCACGGCACGGACCGACGTGGCGGTCGGGACCTCGATCGAGGCCTCCATGTTCGTCACCACGCGGGCCGCCGGGCCGCGCAGCTTCTGCACGTCGTCGGTGGCCTCGTCGTCGGCGGTCTTCGGCGAGGCCTTCGCGACCTCCGCGTAGGGCGCCGTCGAGGGCAGCGCCTCGGCGACCGGGCGTACCGCGGTGGTCTCGGGGTCGGCCGGGACCGGGGCGGCCTTCGCGGCCTTCGTCGCGGCCTTGGCGGCCTCGCGAGCTGCCGTCCCCGACGAGGACGGCGCGGCGGGCTGCGCCGGGGCGGGCTGCGCCGCGGCGGCGGGGGTCACCGGTGCCGCGGGCGCCGCCGGGGCGGGTGCCGCGGGCTGCGCCGGGGCGGCGTCGGACGCCGTGCCGTTGCGCGACTCGCCGGGCTCGTAGTCGGCGAAGAAGTCCCACCACGCGGGGTCCACCGCGTTCTTGTCCTTGAGGTACTGCTCATAGAGCTCGTCGACCAGCCATTCGTTGGCTCCGAACGCGCTCGCCACGCTGATCGACTCTGACCCGTCCTTCGGGGACACCACGCGCGGATCGCCCACTTTCCCACAGTTGCTACGTTCGACCGGAAATACGCACGGCAGCGCCGGTGCGCAGGCCCAGCCTATGCCCTTCGCGCCCCTCCGCCGGGGAGGGGGAGCGGCGCCAGCGGGCCCCTCCGGGCCGCGCGGCCC
Source organism: Promicromonospora sp. Marseille-Q5078 (assembly GCF_050315395.1). NCBI lineage: Bacteria > Bacillati > Actinomycetota > Actinomycetes > Micrococcales > Promicromonosporaceae > Promicromonospora > Promicromonospora sp. Marseille-Q5078. The sequence goes on along the minus strand of NZ_JBNPQG010000001.1, from coordinate 3,309,319 downwards.
GGCATCGTGACCGTCGGGTCATGGCGTGGGCAACGACTCCTCAGGACGACCCGATGACTCCGTTGTCCGGCGTCATGTCCGGACCACGGTCGTCGCCTCGGCGCGCACCGCTGTGACCAATCTCACGCGCTCGCGAACGGCGCGTGGGGGTCAGTCGTCCGCCTCCGTCGTGACCCCCGGGGCCGGGCGCGCCTGGGCCGGGAGGGTCACGCGCATCGTCGCGCCGCGGTCGGTGTCCGCGACCTCCACGTGCCCGCCGTGCAGGTCCACCGCCCACCGGACGATGGCCAGCCCGATGCCGGTGCCGCCGCTGGCCATGCCGCCGGTGGGGACCGCGTGCGGGCGGGTGGAGGCCGAGCCGCTCGCGAACCGCTCGAAGATGCGGCCGCGGTCCTCGGGGGCGATGCCGGGTCCCTCGTCGCTCACCTCGAGCACGACGTCGTCGTCCACCGGGTAGGCGTCGAGCCGTACCGTGCCGCCGTGCGGCGAGTGCCGGATCGCGTTCTGGAGCAGGTTGGTGACGACCTGGCGCAGCCGCTCCACGTCGCCCTCGAGCGTGAGGTCCGGCGGGGTGACGTCCACGACGTAGCCGAGGCCCTTCGCGGCGTCGACCATCGACATCGCCTGCGCGGACTCCTCGAGGAAGTCGCCCACCGAGAACTCGCTGAGCACCAGCGCGGACGCGCCCGCCTCCACGCGCGACAGGTCCAGGAGGTACGTCACGAGCCGGGTCAGCCGCTCGGTCTGCTCGAGCGACAGCTCGAGGGCCGACGGCGTGGGCTCGGTGACGCCGTCCACCATGTTCTCGAGCTGGGCCTGCAGCGCCGCCACGGGGGTGCGCAGCTCGTGCGAGACGTTCGCGACGAGCTCGCGCATGGAGAACGGCTTGGTCATGTAGTCGTCGGCGCCGACGCCCAGGCCGACCAGCATGTCGGTCTCGTCGTCGCGGGCCGTGAGCATGAGGATCGGGATCGGGTGGTCGGCCTGGATGCGGCGCGTGACCTCGAGGCCGTCGATGCCGGGCAGCATGACGTCCAGCACGATGGCGTCCGGCTGCAGGCGGGCGGCGGCGTCCACGCCGGCCAGGCCGTCGCGCGCGACCTCGACCCGCCATCCCTCGGCGGAGAGGCGCTGCGCGATCGCGGCCGCGATCGCGGGCTCGTCCTCGACGACGAGCACGGTGGCGTTCTGCTGGCCCGACGTGCCCGGGGTGCCCGGGTTGCTCGGAGGGGTCGCGGTGGTCATGGAGCCATCTTGCACCGGCTCCCTGGGGGAGCGCTGAGCACACGCTGTCCGCACCGACGTCCGGGCGGCGTCGCGGGGACCTCGCGCCGGCCTCGCGCCGGCTCGCGCCGGCCGCGCGCCGGCTCGCACCGGCCTCGCACGGACGACGGCTCGCACGTCCCCGACCTGCCGATAGCATCGGGGCACGATGGACGAGAGCCGATATCGCGCGCGGCCGCCCGCGCCGTTCCGCCTGGCCGCCCCGCCGCCCCGCCGCCCCGTGCGGCGACGCCGCCCCGCAGGGAGCCGCCCGTGCTAGGCGACGTGCTCATGATCGCCCTGGGCGTGGTGCTCACCGCGGGCACCGCGGTGTTCGTCGCCAGCGAGTTCTCGCTCGTCACCCTGGACCCGGCCGTCCTGGGGGCCGACGACGAGGAGGGCGACAGTCCTTCGCCCGGCCAGGGGCGCCCGTCGGACCGACGGGACCGCGCCGTCCGCGCCGGGCTCAAGCACCTGTCGACGGAGCTGAGCTCCGCGCAGGTCGGCATCACCATCACCACGATCCTGCTGGGCTACACCGCCCAGCCGGCGCTGCTGTCGCTGTTCTCCGCGGCGTTCGCCTCGACCGCCCTCGGCCAGGGCGTCGCCGGCGTGCTGGCCGTCGTCCTCGCCCTCGTCGTCGTGAACGCGTTCTCGATGCTGTTCGGCGAGCTGATCCCCAAGAACTTCGCCCTCTCCGCCCCGCACGCCACTGCGCGGCTCGTGGTCCCCGTGCAGCGCGTGTTCACCATGCTGTTCCGGCCGCTCGTCACGGTGCTCAACGGCTCGGCCAACGCGTTGCTGCGCCGGGTCGGCGTGGAGCCCCGCGAGGAGCTCTCCGGCGCACGCTCGTCGTCCGAGCTGCTGTCGCTGGTGCGGCGGTCGGCGCAGGAGGGCACGCTCGACCAGTCGGTCGCGACCCTGCTGACCAACTCGCTCGAGCTCGACGAGCTGTCCGCGCGCGACGTCATGACCGACCGGATGCGCATGGCCGTCGTCGAGCGGGAGACCACCGCCGCGGAGGTCGTGGCCCTCGCGCGGCGCACGGGCCACTCGCGGTTCCCGGTGATCGGCGAGGACCGGGACGACGTCGTCGGCCTGGTGCACCTGCGCCGGGCGGTCGGCGTCCCGCACGACCGGCGCGGCGAGGTCCCGGCCGCCGCCCTCATGGTCGATGCGCCCCGCGTGCCCGAGACCGTGCGCCTCGGCCCCCTGCTGGTCGAGCTGCGTGGCCTCGGCCTGCAGATGGCGGTGGTCGTGGACGAGTACGGCGGCACGTCCGGCATCGTGACCCTGGAGGACGTCGTGGAGGAGCTCGTGGGCGACGTCGCGGACGAGCACGACCCCCGCCGTGCAGGGGTGGTGCGCGGCACGGACGGCTCCTGGGTGGTGCCCGGCGTGCTGCGTCCCGACGAGCTGGAGGAGCGCACCGGCCTGGTCGTGCCCGAGGGCCCGGCGTACGAGACGCTCGGCGGGCTCGTGATGGCCGAGCTGGGGCGGGTCCCCGAGGAGGGCGACGAGGTGGAGACCGACGGCGTGCGGCTGCGCGTCGAGGCGATGGACGGCCGCCGCGTGGAGCGGCTGCGGGTCCTCGCCGAGGGGGAGGGCCGATGACCACCGGGACCGCCCTGCTGGTCGGCGTGCTGCTTCTCGCCGGCAACGCGTTCTTCGTCGGCGCCGAGTTCGCCGTCATCTCCGCGCGCCGCAGCGCCATGGAGCCGCGGGCCGAGGCCGGCGACCGCCGCGCGCGCACCGCGCTGTGGGCGATGGAGCACGTGTCGCTCATGCTCGCGTGCGCGCAGCTCGGGGTCACGGTGTGCTCCACCGGCCTGGGCATCGTCGCGGAGCCGGCCCTCGCGCACCTGCTCGAGGAGCCGTTCCACGCCCTGGGCGTCCCGGAGTCGCTCGTGCACCCGGTCGCGCTGGTCATCGCGCTCTCGGTCGTCGTCTACCTGCACGTGGTGCTGGGCGAGATGGTGCCCAAGAACCTCGCCGTCGCCGGCCCCGAGACCGCGGCGCTCTGGTTCGCGCCGCCGCTCGTGCTGCTGGGCCGGGCGGTGCGCCCCGTGATCTCCGCGCTCAACTGGGTCGCCAACCACGCGGTGCGCCTGGCGGGCGTCGAGCCCAAGGACGAGGTGGCGTCCGCCTTCACCGCGCAGGAGGTGCAGTCGATCGTGCAGCACTCCCAGGCCGAGGGCGTGCTGCGCGACGAGCAGGGCCTCCTCGCGGGCGCGATCGAGTTCTCCTCGCGCACCGCGGGCGACGTCATGGTGGCCGTGGACGAGCTGGTCGTGGTCGGCCCCGAGAGCACCCCGGACGACGTCGAGCACCTCGTGGCGCGCACCGGCTTCAGCCGGTTCCCCGTGGGGGGCGACGACGGCGCCCTGCGCGGCTACCTGCACCTCAAGGACGTGCTGTACGCGTCGGACGGCGACCGGTTCCAGCCGGTCCCCGCCTGGCGTGTGCGCGCGCTCGCGTCCGTGCGGCCCGACGACGAGGTGGAGGACGCGCTGCGCGCCATGCAGCGCTCGGGCGCCCACCTCGCCCGCGTCGAGGGGCCGGGCGGCGTGCTCGGCGTCGTGTTCCTCGAGGACATCCTGGAGGAGCTCGTCGGCGAGGTGCGGGACGCGATGCAGCGTCGTCCGTGACCAGCGTGGACACCCTCCCATCCGGGCGGGGTGCCGTGCCGGCCCGACGGGTCGTGGACAGGGACTTGGCGGGGGGCCGCGTCACCGTTATGGTTCCGTGACGGATCGGTCGTGCGAGCGCGTGCGGGGCACGCGCGCCGGGCGATCCGTGTCTGGGTCCGGGAAGAGGGGCGGCCACGGTGGCCGCCCGGCACGAGCGCGGAGGTGCTGTGGAGGCGACGTCGCAGAGTGACGCAGCCGCGCCGCGCTCACGCCGCGAGATCCGGGAGGCCGAGCTCGCCCGGGCCGGCAAGAAGGCCCGCAAGCGCCCGCCGTCGCCCGCGCGGGGCGACCGCAGCGCCGGCCGGCACGCCGCCCCCGCCGGCCACACCTGGGTCACCCGCCTGACCGTGCTCGGCTCGCTCGCCGCCGCGACCATCGCCGCCCCGCTCGTCACCGACGCACACGCCGGCCCGGGCGGCACCCCGTTCGACCTCGACACCCAGCCCACCGGCCCCTCCACCCTCGCCCTCCTCGAGCAGGGCGTGGACACGCCGCGCACCTCCCAGGCCATCGCCGCAGCCCCGCGCGACGTCCGCGTCGAGGCCGCTGCCGCGAGCCGGTCCACGGAGCGCAGCTCGCTGCCGGACTGCGACGCGAGCGCCCCGATCGAGGGCACCAACGGCGAGCTGGCCGACCACTCGCTCTGCGACCTCTGGCAGCCGGGCGAGCAGCTGCGCGCCGACGCCGCCGTGTCCCTCAGCGCCCTGAACGACGCCTTCCGCGCCCGCTTCGGCCGGGACCTGTGTCTCGTCGACAGCTACCGCTCGCTGTCCTCGCAGTACGCGGTCAAGGCCAGCCGCGGCTACCTCGCCGCCGTCCCCGGTGCGTCCATGCACGGGTGGGGGCTCGCCATCGACCTGTGCGGCGACGAGTACCGCTCCAGCGAGGTCTACGGCTGGCTGTGGGAGAACGGCCCGGCCTACGGCTGGGAGAACCCGCCGTGGGCCCAGCGCGGCGGCTCGGGCAACTACGAGCCCTGGCACTTCGAGTACCGGCCGGGCGTCGAAGAGGTCTCGAACTGGCACTGACCGCCCTCGTCGCCGGTCGAGCCTGTTCACCGCTGGTTGAGCCTGTCGAAACCTCGCTCACCGCTGGTTGAGCCTGTCGAAACCCGGCCTGTCGAGCGTGTCGAGACCTGGCTCACCGACGCGGCAGGTGCGGGTTCCTTCGCGCGGTCGCGTTCGCGCGCCCCAGGGGGCGCTCCACTTCGGGAGGGATACGACCGCGCGAAGGAACCCGCACCTCCCGCTCTCCTGTGAGCTCGCGGTCGTCGCGCAGACGGGCCCGCCGGCCTCTCTCGTGGACGTCGCGCGTTCACGCCGGCCCGTCCACGCCGGTCGCGCCCGTCGCCGTCCGCTGGTCGAGCCTGTCGAGACCCGGTCCACGCCGCGTGCGGGTGGGGGCCCTGCTCCGTCAGGTGGTGATCGTCGAGTTGCCGCCGAAGTCGTCGCGGAAGCGCGGGCCCTGGGCGGAGAGCTCCTGGGCGTAGGCGGCGGTCCACCCGCGGAACGGGTCGATCGCGAGGGACTCGTTGGAGAACCGGCGGTCGTCGGTGAGCTCCGTGACGCAGAAGTCGGGGATCTGCAGGTCGGTGACCGGGCCGGACCGCTCGCACTCCGCGACGACGAGGGGCGCGTTCGAGCCGCCGAACACGTCGATCGACCAGCCGTCCGCGCCCAGCCATGCTGCGTAGCGCGTCTTGATCACCTGCGCGCCTCCGCGGCGCACGAGCTGGGCGCCGACCTGAGGGTCGAGCTGCCGCTCGGCCTCGTACCGGGTGCCGCCCACGGACGGGCCCTTGACCGTGACCGCGGCGAAGTCGATCCGGGACCGGTACAGCTCCAGCACGTCGCGCGCGTCGCTGTCCGGCCCCAGGCGCGCCTCGACGCCGGTGGCCTGCACGCGCACGCGCAACGCGTACCCGCCGTCGGACAGGAAGTACGACTGCACGATGAGGGCGGGTGCGTCGCGGAGCGCGTCGGGCAGGTCGCGGACGAAGAACCGGCGCTCGAACTCGAAGTCGGAGTAGTCCGTGGACATGGCGTCGAGCCTAGCCGTGATCGGCGCGGGGTCAGGCGCGCCCGGGCGCCGCCGGTCAGGAGGCCGGCCGCCCGGGCACCTCGCGCCGCTCGGGGCCCACGTACGCCGACAGCGGGCGGATCAGCGCGTTGGAGGCCTGCTGCTCCAGCACGTGCGCCGTCCAGCCGGTGACGCGGGCCGCGACGAACAGGGGCGTGAACGTGGGCGTGTCGAAGCCCATGAGGTGGTACGCCGGGCCGGACGGGTAGTCCAGGTTGGGGTAGATGCCCTTGCGGCTCACGAACTCGGACTCGAGGGCGTCGTAGAGGGCGCCCAGGTCGGCGCGGTCGTAGTGCTCGACCAGCGTGTCGAGGGCGGCCTTCATGGTCGGGACGCGGGAGTCCCCGTGCTTGTAGACGCGGTGCCCGAAGCCCATGATCTTGCGCTTGGTGGCGAGCGCCTCGTCGAGCCATGCGGCGGCCCGGTCGGCCGAGCCGATCTCGCCGAGGGTGTCCATGACCGCCTCGTTCGCACCGCCGTGCAGCGGCCCCTTGAGCGCCGCGATCGCGCCCACCACGGCGGAGTGCAGGTCGCTGAGGGTCGACGTGATGACCCGGGCCGTGAACGTGGACGCGTTGAACGAGTGCTCCGCGTACAGGATCATCGAGCGGTTGAACGCGTCCACGACCACGGGGTCCGGCTCGACCTCGAAGGTGGTCCAGAGGAAGTTCGCGCAGAAGTCGAGGTCGTCGCGCGGCGCGACCGGCTCGAGCCCCCGGCGGCGGCGCTGGCCGTACGCGACCACGGCGGGCAGCGCGGCGAAGAGGCGCACGCTGCGCTCGAGGTTGACCTCGCGGTCGGCGACGGCCTCCAGCGCCGTGAGCCCCGCGGCCTCGCGCGCGCCGATCACGCTGACCGCGGTGCGCAGCTCGTCCATCGGGTGGGCGCTCGGCGGCAGCAGGTCGATCGCAGCGCGCACGTCGTCGGCCAGCGGCCGGTGCTCGCGCTCGGCGGTGCGCAGCCCGGCCAGCTCGTCGTCCGTGGGGAGCTCGCCGTGCCACAGGAGCCACGCCACGGCCTCGAACGGCTGCGTGGCGGCGAGGTCCTGCACTGGGTAGCCGCGGTACAGCAGGGAGTTGGTCTCGGGGTCGACCTTGGACACGGCCGTCACGTCGGCGACCACCCCCGCCAGCCCGCGGTGGACCTCCGGCTCGGCGGCCTGCGGGGTGGACTGCTCGCTCTGCTCGGTCATCGGTGCTCCTTCGCTGCGATGCGGCCGGCGGTGGCCCGGCGGCGCCCGGGGCGCCGGGGGCGGTCAGCCGTGGTGGTTGTCGTCCAGGGTGAAGTCGAAGACGCCCGTGTCGAACGCCGAGTAGCCGGCGTAGTCCACGAGCTCGTAGAGCCGGGCCCGGGTCTGCATGTGCTCGACCTGCCCGGCCAGCGAGCCCTCGGCCCGCAGGGCGTCCAGCCCGCGCTCGGCGGCGCCCATCGCGAGCCGCAGCAGCGAGACCGGGTAGATCACGAGGGCCACGCCTGAGTCGGCCAGCTGTCGGGTGGTGAACAGCTCGGACTTGCCGAACTCGGTCATGTTGGCCAGCACGGGCACGTCGACGGCGCTCGCGACGGCCTCGAACTCCGCGAGGTCGCGCATGGCCTCGGGGAAGATCGCGTCCGCGCCCGCGTCGACCAGCGCCTTCGCGCGGTCGATCGCCGTGGGCAGCCCGGCCACGGCACGCACGTCCGTGCGGGCCATGACCAGCAGGTTCTCGTCCCGGCGGGCGGCGACGGCGGCGCGCACGCGCTGCAGCGCCGTGGGCTCGTCCACCACCTGCTTGCCGTCCAGGTGCCCGCACCGCTTCGGGTTCACCTGGTCCTCGACGTGCATCCCCGCAACGCCCGCGTCCTCCATGGCCTGCACCGTGCGCGCGACGTTCATGGCCTCGCCGAAGCCCGTGTCGGCGTCCACCAGCGTGGGCAGGTCGGTCATGCGGGCGACCTGCCCGGCGCGGGCCGCCACCTCCGTGAGGGTGGTGAGCCCGACGTCGGGCAGCCCGAGGTCGGCGGCCACCACGGCGCCCGAGACGTAGACGCCGTCGAAGCCCTTGTCCTGGATCAGCCGCGCCGCGAGCGGGTTGAACGCGCCCGGGAGCTGCAGCAGCTCGCCGGAGCGCAGGCGCTCGCGGAAGGCCGCGCGCTTGGCGGCGGGGGTGGTCGTCGAGTAGAGCACGGTCCCGCTCCTCAGAAGATGCCGGGTGCGACGGGGCGGGCGGCGAGCGCGTCGACCAGCGGCGTGACGGTGAGGCCGGACAGCTCGTCGGCAGTGAGCTCGGGGAGGCGCTGCGCGACGTCGAGGAACCGCTCGACCTCCTCGTCCGCCAGCACCCCGGCGGCCAGGGCGCGGAACTTGGCCACGTACTGCGCGCGGGCGAACGGCCGCGCCCCCAGCGGGTGCGCGTCCGCGACGGCGATCTCCTCCACGACGCGCGAGCCGTCGGCGAGCTCGATCTCCACGCGCCCGCCGAACGCCTTCTCCGCCGGGTCGGGGGAGTGGTAGCGCCGCGTCCAGGCGGCGTCCTCGGCCGTCGTGACCTTGCGCCACAGCGCCACGGTGTCGGGCCGGCCGGCCCGTTCGGGGGCGTAGCTGGCCACGTGGTCCCAGGCGCCGTCCTGGAGGGCGACGGTGAAGATGTACGGGATCGAGTGGTCGAGCGTCTCGCGGCTGGCCGTCGGGTCGTACTTCTGCGGGTCGCCGGAGCCGGAGCCGATGACGTAGTGCGTGTGGTGGCTCGTGTGCAGCACGACGGCCGTCACGCGCGCCGGGTCCCGCAGCTCGGGCCGCTCGGTGCCGAGCCGGCGGGCGAGGTCGATCCACGCCTGCGCCTGGTACTCGGCGGAGTGCTCCTTGGTGTACGTGTCGAGGATGGCGCGCCGGTCCTCGCCCGCGGCGGGCAGCGGCACGGTGTAGCGGGCCTCGGGCCCGTCGAGCAGCCAGGCGATCACGCCGTCCTCGCCCTCGTAGATCGGGCTGGGGGAGGTCTGCCCGCGCATCGCGCGGTCCACGGCCTCCACCGCCATCTTTCCCGCGAACGCCGGCGCGTGCGCCTTCCAGGTGGAGATCTCACCCTTGCGGGACTGCCGGGTGGCGGTCGTCGTGTGCAGGGCCTGGCCCACCGCCTGGTAGATGGTCTCCGGCGGGAGGCCGAGCAGCGTGCCGATGCCCGCCGCGGCCGACGGGCCGAGGTGCGCCACGTGGTCGATCTTGTGCGCGTGCAGGGAGATGCCCTTGACGAGGTCGACCTGGATCTCGTAGCCCGTGACGAGCCCGCGCAGCAGCTCGGCGCCGCTGCGGCCCAGGTGCTGCGCGACGGCGAGCACCGGCGGGACGTTGTCGCCCGGGTGCGAGTACTCGGCCGCGAGGAACGTGTCGTGGTAGTCGAGCTCGCGCACGGCCACGCCGTTCGCCCAGGCCGCCCACTCGGGGCTCGTGCGCTGCGGCGAGCCGACGACCGTCGAGCCCGCGCCGCCGCGGGACACCGGGTGAGCCTCCGCCTGCGCGCGGGCGGCGAGGATCGGCGCGCGGCCCAGGGAGGCGGTCGCCACGGCCGCGTTGTCGATCACGCGGTTGATCACCATGTCGGCGACCTCGGGAGCCGGCTCGAGCTGCTCGGCCGCGACCTCCGCGATCTTCCACGCGAGGTGCTGCTCGCGGGGGAACCGTTCGTCGGAACGATGGACGCGGACGTCGTGGTCGATCATGCGGGAGCCCTCCGTCGTGTGCCGGCGCCGTGTGCCGGCGTCGTCGCCGCCCGTGGCCGCGGGCTGCTCCGAGAACGTAACGCCCGGCGCGCGCACGGTCCAGCGAGCGCAGGCCCTCCGGGACCGCCGCGGCGCCGTCGCACGGCCCTGTGGTGGGCTTCACGAACGGCGTGTCAAGGAACGGTGTCGCCGCAGGTGACGGCCTCGCGGGAAGACCGCTCCGCGGCGCTGGTTGCCGCGACGAACTTGCTTTGGGGTCAAGAGTCGGTAACGTTGCCGCCCATGTTCGGGCTCGGCGTCCGCTCCCCGGAGCGGGCGCCGGCTCCCTGTCACGGGCCGGGCCGCTGCGTCACACCGAGTTGACGCCGCGCCGGCCACGGAAGGAAACATGACCGCCGCAACCCCCCAGGAACAGTCAGGCAGCACCCGCAAGGCCTCCGGCCGCCGCCGCAGGCTGCGCGTCTCCGATGTCACCGTCGTCGACAACTCCATGCTCAAGAAGACGATCGGCGGCACCGCCGTCGGGAACCTGATGGAGTGGTACGACGTCGGCGTGTACGGCTACCTGGCCGTCACCATGGGCGCGGTGTTCCTGCCGGAGGCGTCGTCGGGCGTGCAGATCCTCTTCTCCCTCGGCGTGTTCGCCGCCACGTACGTGGCCCGCCCGCTCGGCGGCATCGTGTGCGGCCGCATCGGCGACCGCATCGGCCGGCAGAAGGTGCTGGCCTTCACGCTGGTGATGATGGCGAGCTCGACGTTCCTCATCGGCCTGCTGCCGACCTACGGCGTCCTCGGCGTCGCCGCACCGCTGCTGCTCGTGCTCCTCAAGCTGGTGCAGGGCTTCTCCACCGGTGGCGAGTACGCCGGCGTCACGACCTTCGTGGCGGAGCACGCCCCCGACCGCCGCCGCGGCTGGGCCGCGTCGTTCCTCGACTTCGGCAGCTACCTCGGCTTCGCGCTCGGCGCGGTGGTCGTCACGGTGCTGCAGGTGACGCTCGGCGACCAGGCGATGGTCGACGGCGGGTGGCGCATCCCGTTCCTGGTGGCCGGCCCGATCGGCGCGTTCGCGGTGTGGTTCCGCCTGAAGATCGAGGAGTCCCCGGCGTTCCAGGCGCAGCAGGTCGCGGCCGAGGCCGCGAAGGACCAGGGCGCCCAGATGCCCGCCGCCGAGCTCACCCTCCGCTCGCAGTGGCGTCCCCTCGCGGTCGCGATGGCGCTCGTGGCCGTCGCTAACACCGCGGGCTACGCCCTGACGAGCTACATGCCGACCTACCTCACGGACACCCTCGGTTATGCCGCCACGTCCGGCACGCTGCTGACCGTGCCCGTGCTGGTGCTGCTCGCGGTGATGATCCTCGTCGCCGGCCCGGTCAGCGACCGCATCGGCCGCCGCCCGCTGCTGTGGTTCGGCGCGGGCTCGCTGGCCGTGCTGGCCGTGCCCGCGTTCCTGCTGCTCGCCGCCGGCCACGTGTGGTCGACGCTGCTGGGCCTGTGCTTCATGGCGATCCCGGTGGCGTGCCTGGTCGGTGTCCAGGCGGCGACCCTGCCCGCGATGTTCCCCACGGCCGTGCGCTACCGGTCGATGGGCCTGGCCTACAACCTGGCGCTGGCGATCTTCGGCGGCACGACGCCGCTCATCGTGGAGTCGCTCACGCAGGCCACCGGGTCGAGCCTGGCCCCGGCCTACTACCTCATGGGCTTCGCCGTCGTCGGCGCCGTCGCCGTGTTCTTCGTGAAGGAGAGCGCCGGCAAGCCGCTGCCCGGCTCCATGCCGTCGGTGGACACGGACGCCGAGGCGAAGGCCCTCGTGAAGACGCAGGAGAAGAACCCGGACATCGACCTCGACGCCCTCCCGCCGGAGAGCGGCCTGGTCGGCGCGCGCTGATACGGCACTGACGTAGCGATTCCTCCGCCTCCCGAGACGGGACGCGGAGGAATCGCTACGTCGGGTCTCCGGCTCCGGCGGTACGGAGACGACAAACGGCCCTGGTCGATGACCAGGGCCGTTTCGCTGTGTGCGCCTGAAGGGATTCGAACCCCCGACCTTCTGCTCCGGAGGCAGACGCTCTATCCACTGAGCTACAGGCGCGGGCGCCGATCGGTCAGCAGGGCTGATGCGCTCGGCACGGTGCACGAGAATACCAGCACCTGGGGACGGGGTGGCACACGCTCGCACGGGGCCCGTCGTCGGCTTTGTAGAATCGCCCGGTGACCCCCGACGAGCTCTCCGGAGCACTCAGCGCTGCCCTCGCCTCGGCCGTGGCCGACGGCACCCTCGCCCTGCCCGCCGACGCCGTCCCGGCCTCGGTCCACGTGGAGCGACCCCGGCAGCGCGAGCACGGTGACTGGGCCACGAACGTGGCGCTGCAGCTCGCGAAGAAGGCCGGCACGACGCCGCGCGCCCTCGCGGAGGACCTCGCGGCACGGCTCGCGGCCACGCCGGGCGTCAAGGCGGCCGACGTCGCCGGCCCCGGCTTCCTCAACATCACGCTCGAGGCGGGCGCCGCGGGCGAGCTCGCCCGGACCGTCGTCACCGCCGGCGAGCAGTACGGCCGCACCGACGCCCTGGCGGGCCAGGTGCACAACCTCGAGTACATCTCCGCCAACCCGACGGGCCCGCTGCACATCGGCCACACCCGCTGGGCGGCCCTGGGCGACGCCCTCGCGCGGATCATGCGCGCCGCCGGCGCCGACGTGACCGCCGAGTACTACATCAACGACGCCGGCGCGCAGATGGACAAGTTCGGCGCGTCGATCATCGCCCGCGCCAAGGGGGAGGACGTGCCCGAGGGCGGGTACCCCGGCGAGTACGTCGCCGAGCGCGCCGCCGAGGTGCTCGAGCAGGAGCCCGACCTCCTCGGCCTCCCGGCCGACGAGGCGGTCACGACCGCCCGCGAGCTCGGCTACCAGGCGCAGCTCGAGGCGATCCGCCGCACGCTCGACGCGTTCGGCGTGCACTTCGACGTCTGGTTCTCGGAGCGCACCCTGCACGACTCGGGCGCCGTGGAGCAGGCCGTCGCCCGCCTGCGAGAGCAGGGCCACGTGTTCGACGTCGACGGCGCGGTGTGGCTGCGCACCACCGACTTCGGCGACGACAAGGACCGCGTGATGATCCGCGCGAACGGCGAGCCCACGTACTTCGCCGCCGACGCCGCGTACTACCTGTCGAAGAAGGACCGCGGGTTCCCGGGCAAGATCTACCTGCTCGGCGCCGACCACCACGGGTACATCAACCGCCTCAAGGCGATCGCCGCGTGCGCCGGCGACGACCCGGAGGCGAACATCGAGGTGCTCATCGGCCAGCTCGTCAACATCGGCGGCGAGCGCATGGGCAAGCGCCGGGGCAACGCCCTGTACATGGACGACCTCATCGAGTGGCTCGGGTCCGACCCGCTGCGCTACTCGCTCGCCCGCTACCCGGCGGACTCGCCGCTGTCCCTGTCGGGCGAGGAGATGCTCAAGCAGAGCAACGACAACCCCGTCTACTACGTGCAGTACGCGCACTCCCGCACCTGCGCGGTCGACCGGAACGCCGCCGACCGTGCCGTCGCGCGCACCGCCGCGGACGGGTCGGACGCCTTCGACCCGGCGCTGCTCACGCACGAGACCGAGGCGGCGCTCGTCGGCCGGATCACCGAGTTCCCGCGCATCGTGTCCCAGGCCGCCGAGCTCCGGGAGCCGCACCGCGTGGCGCGCTACCTCGAGGGCCTCGCCGCGGACTACCACAAGTGGTACCAGGAGTGCCGCGTGACGCCGTACCCGGACGAGGAGGTCACCGACACCCACCGCACGCGCCTGTGGCTGAACGACGCGGTGCGCCAGGTGCTCGCCAACGGCCTCGACCTGCTCGGCGTGTCCGCCCCGGAGCGGATGTGACCGCGCCCTCCCGGTCCGGCGCGACGGCCGGCGTCCTCGGCGTGCCCTGGTCGACCGGGGTGCGGCGGGGCGACGACGGCGCCGTCGAGGTGGCCGGCGTCGGCGTGCACGACCTCGCGGCCGAGCACGGCACGCCCGCCTACGTGCTCGACGAGGCGGACTTCCGCGCCCGCGCCCGGGGGTACCGGACGGCCTTCGCCACGGCGTTCGCCGAGGTCGGCACCGGCGTGGACGTCTACTACGCCGGCAAGGCGCTGCTCACCGTCGCGGTGGCGCGCTGGGCCCGCGCGGAGGGGCTGCGCGTCGACACGGCGTCGGGCGGCGAGCTCGCCGTCGCGCTGCGCGCCGGCGTGCCCGGCGCGGAGATCGGCCTGCACGGCAACAACAAGTCGGACGCGGAGATCCTCGCCGCCCTCGACGCCGGGGTCGGGCGGATCATCGTCGACTCGCTCGTCGAGATCGACCGGGTGGCGGCACTCGCGGCCTCCCGCGGCGTCGTCGCGCCGGTCATGGTGCGTGTCACGACGGGCGTCCACGCCGGCGGGCACGAGTACATCTCCACGGCGCACGAGGACCAGAAGTTCGGGCTCTCGGTGAACCCCGCCCCGGTGGTCGAGCCTGTCGAGACCGAGCTCGTCGAGACCACGGACAGCCCCGCGATGCGGGCGCTGCTCGCGGTCGTCGCGCGGCCGGAGCTGCACCTGCTCGGCATCCACTCCCACATCGGCTCGCAGATCCTCGACCCGGCGGGCTTCGAGGCGGCGGCGCGCGTCGTGCTGCGGCTGCGGGCGGAGCTCGCGGAGCGCACCGGCGTGCTGGTCGACGAGGTGGACCTGGGCGGCGGCTACGGCATCGCGTACCTGCCGGGCGAGGTGCCGCTGGACCCGGACCGCATCGCCAAGGACGTCGCGAGCGCGGTGGCCGCGGTCTGCGGCGAGCTGGGCACGCCGCTGCCGCGCCTCTCCATCGAGCCGGGGCGCGCCATCGTCGGCCCGGCCGGGCTCACGCTCTACACGGTCGGCACGGTCAAGCCGGTCGCGCTCGACGACGGCCGCGTGCGCACGTACGTGTCCGTCGACGGCGGCATGAGCGACAACATCCGGCCCGCGCTGTACGAGGCGCAGTACCACGCGGAGCTCGTCGGCCGGGCGTCGGACGCCGAGCCGGTGCTCGCGCGGGTCGTCGGCAAGCACTGCGAGAGCGGCGACATCGTGGTGCACGAGGTGCTGCTGCCCGGCGACGTGCGCGCCGGCGACCTGCTCGCGGTGCCCGCCACGGGCGCGTACGGGCGGTCGATGGCGTCGAACTACAACCTGCTGACCCGCCCGCCCGTGGTCGCCGTGGCCGAGGGCGCGTCCCGCGTCCTCGTCCGGCGCGAGACGGTCGACGACCTGCTCGCCCTCGACCAGGGCTGACCCCGCCCGCCCGGCGGGCCGGCCGCCCGTGGACGGCGGCCCGCCCGCCGCTGCGCCGCGGCTATCCTGGCCACCGTCCCGGCATCCCGTCCGAAGGTTCTCCCGTGCCTGCAGCCCCCGCCCCCGGGCCCCTCTCCGGGGCCACCACCGCACCCACGGCCGACGTGAGCCCCGCCGTGCTGCGCGTCGCCCTGCTCGGCTGCGGCGTCGTCGGCTCGCAGGTCGCCCAGACGCTGGTCCAGCACGCGGACGAGCTCGCCGCCCGGGCGGGGGCGCGCCTGGAGCTGGTGGGCATCGCCGTGCGCGACGCGAGCCGCCCGCGCGACGGCGTCGGCGGCGTCGTGCCCGCGGACCTGCTCACCGAGGACGCGGAGTCCCTCGTGGACGGCGCCGACCTCGTCATCGAGCTCATGGGCGGGATCGAGCCGGCCCGCGGGCTCATCCACCGGGCGATCGCGGCCGGCGCGAGCGTCGTCACGGCCAACAAGGCGCTGCTCGCGGCGCACGGCCCGGAGCTCTTCGAGGCCGCCGACGCGGCGGGCGTCGACCTGTCGTTCGAGGCGGCCGTCGCCGGCGCGATCCCGATCGTCCGCCCCGTGCGGGAGTCGCTCGCGGGCGACCACGTGCGCCGGGTGCTGGGCATCGTCAACGGCACGACCAACTACGTGCTCGACCAGATGACCACGCACGGGCTGGACCTCGAGGAGGCGCTCAAGGACGCGCAGTCGCTCGGCTACGCGGAGGCCGACCCGACCGCCGACGTCGAGGGGCACGACGCCGCGGCCAAGGCGGCGATCCTCGCGTCGCTCGCCTTCCACACCCGGGTCTCCCTGTCCCAGGTCGCGTGCGAGGGCATCACCGGCGTGACGGCGGCCGACGTCGCGGCCGCGCAGCAGACGGGGTACGTCGTGAAGCTGCTGGCCATCGCCGAGCAGACCGCCGAGGGCGTCTCGGCCCGCGTGCACCCGGCGCTCGTCCCCGCGGCGCACCCGCTCGCCGCCGTGCGCGGCGCCTTCAACGCGATCTTCGTCGAGGCCGACGACGCCGGCCCGCTGATGTTCTACGGCCAGGGCGCGGGCGGGCGGCCGACGTCGTCCGCGGTGCTCGGCGACCTCGTCTCCGCCGCGCGCGACCGGCTCGTCGGCGGCCACGGCCCCCGGGAGTCCGCCTACGCCTCGCTGCCCGTGCTGCCGCACGACGCCGCGGTGACGCGCTACCAGGTGCGTCTCGCCGTCGCGGACCGGCCCGGCGTGCTCGCGCAGGTGGCGCAGGTGCTCGCCGACCACGGCGTCTCCATCGACACCGTCCGGCAGGCGCCCGACGAGCCGTACGCCGTCGACGTCGCCGAGGGCACCGCCGCGCTCCTGCTCACGACGCACGCCGCGCGCGAGGCCTCGCTCGCCGCGACCGTCGAGGCGCTGCGCGGCATCGAGCCGGTGCACGAGATCACGTCCGTCCTGCGAGTCGAGGGAGCCTGACCTTGCCTACCGTCCAGCCTGCCCACCAGTGGCGCGGTGTCATCACCGAGTACGCCGACCGGCTGCCCGCCCACCTGAGCGAGCGCGTCGTGACGCTCGGCGAGGGCGGCACGCCGCTCGTGCCCGCACCGGCGCTGTCCGCGCGCACGGGCGCCGACGTGTACGTCAAGGTCGAGGGCATGAACCCCACCGGGTCGTTCAAGGACCGCGGCATGACGACGGCCATCTCGGCGGCTGCGGGCCGCGGCGCGAAGGCCGTGGTGTGCGCGTCGACGGGCAACACGTCCGCCTCCGCGGCGGCGTACGCCACCCGCGCGGGCATGACGTGCGCCGTGCTCGTGCCCGACGGCAAGATCGCGATGGGCAAGCTGAGCCAGGCGGTCGCGCACGGCGCGCGCCTGCTCCAGGTGGACGGCAACTTCGACGACTGCCTCGTCGCGGCGCGCAAGCTCGCCGAGGTCTACCCGGTCGAGCTGGTGAACTCCGTCAACCCGGACCGCATCGAGGGGCAGAAGACGGCGGCCTTCGAGATCGTCGACGCCCTCGGCGACGCCCCCGACATCCACTGCCTGCCCGTGGGCAACGCCGGCAACATCACGGCCTACTGGAAGGGCTACCGCGAGTACGCGGGGCTGGACGGCGGGGACGGGCTCCCGGCCGCCGCCACCCGCACCCCGCAGATGTGGGGCTTCCAGGCCGCGGGCGCCGCGCCGATCGTCAAGGGTCACCCCGTCGACCAGCCCGAGACGATCGCCACGGCGATCCGCATCGGCAACCCGGCGTCGTGGGAGCAGGCCGTGGACGCCCGCGACACGTCGAACGGCGTCATCGAGGCGGTCACCGACGAGCAGATCCTCGTGGCGCACCGCGTGCTGTCGGCGGAGGTCGGCGTCTTCGTGGAGCCGGCGTCGGCGTCCGGCGTCGCCGGCCTGCTCGCCCGCGCCGAGCGCGGGCTCGTCCCCGCCGGCGCGCGCATCGTCGTGACCGTCACCGGCCACGGCCTCAAGGACCCGCAGTGGGCGCTGCGCACGCCGGACGGCGGCGAGGTCGTGCCCACCCGCGTGAGCGCCGACGTCGTGTCCATCGCCGACGCGCTCGGCCTGGACTGAGACACCTCCGACCGGCCCCCGGAGAGGGGAACTCCATGCAGCTCGGCGCCGACCACGTGCTCGTCCGCGTCCCCGCCACCAGCGCCAACCTCGGACCGGGGTTCGACGCGATGGGGCTGGCCCTCGCGCTCCACGACGACCTGGAGGTCGAGCTCCTCGCGAGCGACGACGTCGTCGTCGAGGTCGAGGGCGAGGGCGCCGGGGAGGTGCCGTCGGGGGAGGACCACCTGGTGGTGCGCGCCCTGCGGCACACGCTGGAGCTCGCGGGCGCCCCGCGCACGGGCCTGCGCCTGCGGTGCGTCAACCGCATCCCGCACGCGCGCGGCCTCGGCTCGTCGTCGGCGGCCGTCGTCTCGGGCATCGTCGCGGCCCGGGCCCTGCTCGCCGACCCGCACGTGCTCGACGCGGCCGCGGTGCTGCGCATCGCCACCGAGTTCGAGGGCCACCCGGACAACGCCGCCCCCGCGATCCGCGGCGGCGCGACGCTCGCCTGGCAGTCCGGCGACGGGCCGCGCGCCGTGGACCTGGACGTCGACGAGCGCATCGAGGCCACGGTGCTGGTCCCGGACCACCGGCTGGCCACCAGCCGCGCCCGGGGCGTCCTCCCGGCCGAGGTGCCGCACGTCGACGCGGCGTTCACCGCCGGTCGTGCGGCGCTGCTCGTCGAGGCGCTCGCGCGGCGTCCCGAGCTGCTCCTCGACGCCACGGAGGACCGGCTGCACCAGGACTACCGCGCCGCCGTGATGGCGGGCTCGGCGGAGCTGCTGCGCGCCGTGCGGGCCGAGGGGCTCGCTGCCACGATCTCCGGCGCGGGGCCCACGGTCCTCGTGCTCACCTCGGGAGAGGGGACGGGCCGGCTCGACGCCCTCCTGGCCGACCTGGTCGACGACGTGGCGGGCTGGCGCGCGCTCCGCCCGGGGGTGGACACGGACGGCGCGGTGGCGCGGCGCGTGACCGCACGGGGCGGCGCTCCCGCAGGGTCCGACGGGTCTGGCGTGTCGGCCTCGGGGCGGGCACGAGGTGATATGCTGCGGTGAGCCTTCGGGATGACCGCGAGGGCACTCCCTCTTCCCGCACGACGCGCATGCGTGTCCGGTCAGAGCCTGGTGCCCCGGTGGTTGCGATGCGGTGCACGACCGCCGCGACAGTCCCGCGAGAAGGCGAAACACCAACCCCGCCAGCCGACGTCGTCGTACCACTGATGCGAGGTTCCACGCGTCTCGGTGCCTCCCGCGCCTGGACGGCAGCCACCCCGGCCCGTGACATCTGAGGGCCGCATTCGAGGGGGAAGGGTCCTTCGTGACGAACACCACCGACAGCCGGAACGGCTCCGCCGCATCCGGAAACCTGAGCTCGATGCGTCTGGCCGAGCTCCAGACGCTTGCCTCCGGCATGGGCGTCAAGGGCACGTCCCGGATGCGCAAGAGCGACCTGCAGGACGCGATCCGGGCCGCGCGCGGCCAGGGCGCGCGCACCGCCGGTGCCCCGGTCGCCGCGGCGACCGCCGTGGCGCCCACGGTCCGCAGCGACGCCCCGGCCCAGGCCCCGGCCGAGCAGACCATCTCTGGCGCGCCCGAGCGCGCCCCCCGCGCCGACGGGGCCGAGGCCCCGCGCCGCTCGCGCCGCGCCACCCGCACGGCGGGCTCCGCGGGCGAGGGCGAGGGCGCGCCGCAGCAGCGTGCCGCGGCGGACGCCCCCGCGCACCAGGCCCCCCGGGGCGGCCAGCAGCAGCGTGGCGAGCGCTCCGAGGGCGACCGTGAGGCGCGCCTCGCCGAGCTCGCCGAGGCCGTCGCCGCGCCCCGCGAGCGGGGCGGCCGTCGCTCCGGTGGCCAGAACACCGGCGGTCAGAACGGCGGCGGTCAGAGCGCCGGCGGCCAGGGCGCCGGTGACGGCGACGGTCAGCGATCCGGCCAGGGCCGCTCGAACGACGGCGGCTCCGGCCAGCAGCGCTCCGGCGCGCCGGGCGGTCAGGGAGCGCAGGGCGGGCAGCGCGAGGAGCGTCAGCGCCGCGACGAGGACGACGACCGGGGCGGCTCGCGCCGCCGTCGGGGTCGCGACCGCGGCCGCGACCGCAAGCGCAGCCGCAGCGGCGGCCGGGGCAACGCGCCCGACGTCGCCGGTCTCGAGGACGTCGAGGTGCGCGAGGACGACGTGCTGCTGCCCGTCGCCGGCGTGCTGGACATCCTGGACAACTACGCGTTCGTGCGCACGAGCGGCTACCTGCCGGGCGCAGGCGACGTCTACGTGTCGCTCAACCAGGTGAAGAAGGCCGGCCTGCGCCGCGGCGACGCGATCGTCGGCGCGATCCGCCAGCCCCGCGAGGGCGAGGAGCCGCCGGCGGGCAAGAACGTCCGCAGCAAGTTCAACGCCCTGGTGCGGCTGGACTCGGTCAACGGCATGTCGACCGACGAGGCCCGCCAGCGGCCGGAGTTCACCAAGCTGACGCCGCTGTACCCGCAGGAGCGCCTCCGCCTGGAGAACCCCGAGGCCACGCGCCTCACGCCCCGCGTGATCGACATCGTCGCCCCGATCGGCAAGGGCCAGCGCGGCCTCATCGTCGCGCCGCCCAAGGCCGGCAAGACGATCATCATGCAGCAGATCGCCAACGCGATCGCCGCGAACAACCCCGAGGTCCACCTCATGGTGGTGCTCGTGGACGAGCGGCCCGAAGAGGTCACCGACATGGAGCGGACGGTCAAGGGCGAGGTCATCGCCTCGACGTTCGACCGCCCGGCGTCGGACCACACGATCGTCGCGGAGCTCGCGATCGAGCGCGCCAAGCGCCTGGTCGAGCTCGGCCAGGACGTCGTCGTGCTGCTCGACTCGCTCACCCGCCTGTCGCGCGCCTACAACCTGGCGGCGCCGGCGTCGGGCCGCATCCTCTCCGGTGGTGTCGACGCCGCGGCGCTCTACCCGCCGAAGAAGTTCTTCGGCGCGGCGCGCAACATCGAGAACGGCGGCTCGCTGACCATCCTCGCCTCGGCGCTCGTGGAGACGGGCTCCAAGATGGACGAGGTGATCTTCGAGGAGTTCAAGGGCACGGGCAACATGGAGCTGCGCCTGTCCCGCAACCTCGCCGACAAGCGGATCTTCCCGGCCGTGGACGTCAACGCGTCCGGCACGCGCCGCGAGGAGATCCTCATGGCGAAGGACGAGCTCGGCATCGTCTACAAGCTGCGCCGCGTGCTCGGCGCGCTGGACCAGCAGCAGGCGGTCGAGCTCCTGCTCGGCCAGCTCAAGAAGTCCAAGACCAACGTCGAGTTCCTGCTGCACGTGCAGAAGACGACGCCGGCCGGGCTCTCGGACGAGAACCCGGGCGAGACGATCTGATCGTCCGGTCCGGGCCCCGCGGGGTCCGGACCGGGAATTTCCAGGGCGCGTCCGCGTTCTGGCACAATGGTTCGTCGGCCTTCCGGTTCACGGCCCGCTGTCCTGCGGGGCGACCCGGTGGCATCACACCTAGGAGCATCATGAAGTCCGGTATCCACCCCGAGTACGTCGTCACCGAGGTGTCCTGCACCTGCGGCAACACGTTCACGACGCACAGCACCGCGACCTCCGGCAAGATCAACGTCGAGGTCTGCAGCGCGTGCCACCCGTTCTACACGGGCAAGCAGAAGATCCTGGACACCGGTGGCCGCGTGGCCCGGTTCCAGGCTCGCTACGGCAAGAAGAAGTAGCGTCCCCGCAGCGCCGGTGGTCCGCCCGACAACCTCTCCAGGGGCAGTCGGACGTCGGACCACCGGCGCTGTTGCTTTGCCGAGGTAGTTCTCATCTCGACGAGGTAGTCCGCATCCCGGTGAGGTAGCTCCCCGTCGGGCCCGGTGCCACCTCGCGCCCGGACCGGGAGAACCGATGACCGACTCGTTCGCCGCCGCGCGGCCGCTGCTCGACGAGCACGCCGAGATCGAGCGAGAGCTGGCCGACCCGGCGGTGCACGCCGACGCCGGCCGCGCCCGCTCGCTCGGACGCCGCTACGCGGAGCTCAACCAGGTCGCCGCGGCGTACCGGGCGTGGGAGCAGGCTCGCGACGACGCCGAGGCCGCCGCCGAGCTCGCGGCCGAGGACGAGACGTTCGCCGCGGAGCTGCCCGACCTGCGCGCCGCCGCCGAGGGCGCCTCGGAGCGGCTGCGGCGGGTGCTCGTGCCCCGCGACCCCGACGACGCGCGCGACGTCATCCTCGAGATCAAGGCGGGGGAGGGCGGCGACGAGTCCGCGCTCTTCGCCGGCGACCTCCTGCGCATGTACCTGCGGTACGCCGAGCGGCGCGGCTGGGCCGCCCAGGTACTCGGCGCCACCGAGACCGAGCTCGGCGGCTACAAGGACGTGCAGGTCGCGATCAAGGCGCGAAGCGTGTCCGACCCGGCCGAGGGCGTCTGGGCGAGCCTCAAGTACGAGGGCGGCGTGCACCGCGTGCAGCGCGTGCCGGTCACCGAGTCGCAGGGCAGGATCCACACCTCGGCGGCGGGGGTGCTCGTGCTGCCCGAGGTGGACGACCCGGGCGAGGTGGACATCGACCAGAACGACCTGCGCATCGACGTGTACCGCTCGTCGGGACCGGGCGGGCAGTCGGTGAACACCACGGACTCGGCGGTGCGCATCACCCACGTGCCCACCGGGATCGTGGTCTCGATGCAGAACGAGAAGTCGCAGCTGCAGAACAAGGAGCAGGCGATGCGCGTGCTGCGGGCGCGGCTGCTCGCCGCGCAGCAGGAGGCGGCCGCGGCGGCCGCCGCCGACGTGCGGCGCTCCCAGGTGCGCACCGTGGACCGTTCCGAGCGCATCCGCACCTACAACTTCCCGGAGAACCGCATCGCGGACCACCGCACCGGGTACAAGGCGTACAACCTCGACCACGTGCTCGCGGGCGACCTCGACCCGGTGGTGCGCTCGGCCGTCGACGCCGACGAGGCGGCCCGGCTCGCGGCGGCGGGCTCCGGTGCCTGACACCGTGCCCGACCCAGTGACCGACCCAGTGACCGACGCAGTGCCCGACGCAGTGCCCGACGCGGTGCCCGCCACCGCCGGCGCGGCCGTGCGCTGGGCGACGACGCGGCTCGCCGCGGCCGAGGTACCGAGCCCGCGGGTGGACGCGGAGTCGCTGCTCGCGCACGCCCTCGGCGCGGACCGGGCGGAGACGCGGCGCCTCGCGGTGCTGGACCGGGACCTGCCCGACGGCGTCGCCGCCCGGTTCGCCGGCCACGTCGCGCGCCGCGCCGCCCGCGAGCCGCTGCAGCACCTCACCGGGGTGGCGCCGTTCCGCCACCTGGAGCTCGTCGTCGGGCCGGGGGTCTTCGTGCCCCGCCCGGAGACGGAGCAGGTGGCGCAGGCTGCGGTCGACGAGGCCGCGCGCGTGGTGGCGCTGCGCGGCTCGGCGGTCGTGGTCGACCTGTGCACCGGGTCCGGGGCGATCGCCCTGGCCGTCGCCACGGAGGTGCCGGGCGCCCGCGTGCACGCGGTCGAGCTCGACGCCGCGGCGCACGGCTGGGCGGCGCGCAACGTCGCGGCGGTCGGCGCCTCGACGCCGGCGGCCGTCGTCCACCTGGTCCGCGGCGACGCGCGCACGGCGCTGCGCGACCTCGACGGCACGGTCGACGTCGTGGTGTCCAACCCGCCGTACGTGCCGCCGGGCGCCGTGCCGCGGGACCCGGAGGTGGCCGAGCATGACCCGGCGGTCGCGCTCTACGGGCTGGGCGACGACGGCCTGGAGGTGCCCCGGGGCGTCACCGCGGCCGCGGCGCGGCTGCTCCGCCCCGGCGGGCTCTACGTCATGGAGCACGCGGAGGTCCAGGCGGAGGCCGCGCGGGCGATGGTCGCGGACGCCGGCGGGTTCGACGCCGCGCGCACCGCGGACGACCTCACCGGCCGCCCGCGCATGGTCGTCGCGCGGCGGGCGGCCGGGCGAACCGTGACAGACTGATCCCCGTGAGCAGCGTGCACGACGTCACCGATCCGAACACCTGGGGCCCGGCGATCGACGAGGCGGTGAACACGGTCTCGCGCGGCGGTCTCGTCGTGCTGCCGACCGACACCGTCTACGGCATCGGCGCCGACGCCTTCGACGGCGAGGCCGTCGCGGCCCTGCTCGCCGCCAAGGGCCGCGGCCGCCAGATGCCGCCGCCCGTGCTGGTGCCCGACGTGCGCACCCTCGACGGCCTGGCGACCGACGTCCCCGACGACGCACGCAAGCTGGTCGAGGCGTTCTGGCCCGGCGGGTTCACCATCATCCTGCAGGCGCAGCCCTCGCTGCAGTGGGACCTGGGGGAGACGCACGGCACCGTCGCGCTGCGCATGCCCGACCACCTGGCCGCGCTGGCGCTGCTGCGCCGCACGGGCCCGCTCGCGGTCTCGAGCGCCAACGTGTCCGGCAGCCCGGCGGCGCTCGACGTCGAGGACGCGCGCGCCCAGCTCGGCGACTCCGTGACCATCTACCTCGACGGCGGCGACGCGCCCGGCGGCGTGGCGTCGACGATCGTCGACGCCACCGGGGAGCACCTGCGCGTCGTGCGGCAGGGGGCGATCACGCTCGAGGAGCTGAACGAGGTCGCGCCCGTCCGCGGCGCCGACGAGCCGGACGACACCGCCGGGTCCACCGAGTCCACCGGGTCCACCGGGTCCACCGGGTCCACCGAGTCCACCGGGTCCGCCGACGAGGCCGATGCCGCTCCCGAGGCGGGACCGGCCACACCGACGGCCGGCGGGACGCCCGAGGACGAGCCCGCGACCGCGCCCGCCGAGGAGTCCGCCGGGTGAGGGCGTATCTGCTCCTGATGCTCGTCTCGGCGGCGGTCACGTACCTCGCCACGCCGGGCGCGCGCTGGGTCGCGCGGCGGACGGGCGCGATCTCCGCCGTGCGGGCGCGCGACGTGCACCTGCGGCCCACGCCGCGGCTCGGCGGCCTGGCCATGCTGCTCGGCATCATCGTCGCGGTCGTGCTGGCCTCGCGGATGCCGTTCCTCGCCGGCGTGTACGAGAGCGGGCCCCAGGTGTGGGGCATCGTGGGCGGCGCGACGATCGTCTGCCTGCTGGGCTGGGCCGACGACGTGTGGGACCTCGACTGGATGACCAAGCTGGCCGGCCAGGCGCTCGCCGCGGGCTTCATGGCGTGGCAGCAGGTGCAGCTCACGTCGCTGCCGACGCCGGACGGCCTGGTGATCACGTCGTCGCGGCTCTCGCTGTTCGCGACCGTGCTGGTCGTCGTGGTGGCGATGAACGCCGTGAACTTCGTCGACGGGCTGGACGGACTGGCCGCGGGGGTCATCGCCATCGGCGGCTCCGCGTTCCTGCTCTACACGTACGGCCTGACGCAGCAGGCGACGCCGACGGACTACTCCAACCTCGCGACCCTCATGATGGCCGTGCTGGTGGGGGCGTGCCTCGGCTTCCTGCCGCACAACTTCTTCCCGTCGCACATCTTCATGGGCGACTCGGGATCGATGGTGCTCGGGCTCGTGTTCGCGGGCGCCGCGATCACGATCACGGGGAACATCGACCCCGTGTCGACGGGCGACGCGCTCTCGGGGGCGCAGCGGGTGCCGCTGTTCATCCCGCTGCTGCTGCCGGTCGCGGTGGTGCTGCTGCCGCTGCTCGACATGGGCATGGCGGTGGTGCGGCGCCTCGCCGCCGGCAAGTCGCCGTTCCACCCCGACCGCATGCACCTGCACCACCGCATGCTGGCGCTGGGGCACTCCCACCGCCGTGCCGTGCTCATCCTCTACGTGTGGTCCGCCGTGTTCTCGTTCGGCGCCGCCGCGCTGGTGCGGTGGGACTGGCGGGCCGTGCTCGCCGGGCTCGGGGTCGCCGTGGTCGTCGCGCTGCTGCTCACCCTCGGCCCGCTGCGCACCCGCGGCCGCTTCCTCGACGACGACGTCGCCACCGGCAGCCACCCGACGGTCGCCCCGGCGCAGGGGCACCCGGCGCCGGCGTCCGCCACGTCCTCGAGCTCATCCTCCTCGACCTCCGCCCCGGCCGCGCCGGCCCCGCCCACCCTGACGACGCACGAAGGACGCCCGCGATGACGACGCCCGACACCCCCGGCACCCACCCGACGCCCGAGGCGGCAGAGGACGACTCCACCCGCGCGGAGCGTGCCGTGCTGCGGACGGCGCTGCGGGACACGTTCATCCTCGTCGGCGCCCTGGTGGTGCTCGGCGGCGGGATCGGCCTCCTGGTCGCGGGCCTGCCCGGCCTGTGGGGCGCCCTGGTGGGCGCGGCGATCGCGGCGTTCTTCTGCGCGACGACGATCTGGTCGATGATGCGCACCGTCGGCTCGAGCCCGACGCGCATGGCGGCGTTCGTCATGGGCGCGTGGGTGGCCAAGATCGTGGTCCTGATCGTGGTCCTCGCCCTGCTCCAGGGCGCCACGTTCTACGCGCCCTGGGTGCTGATCGCGGTGCTCGCGGTCGGCGCGATCGGGTCCGCCCTGCTCGACTACCGCGCGGTGAACAGCGGCCGCGTGCCCTACGTGCAGCCGTGAAGGCGCCCGCTCTGACCAGGGTGCTTGCGCCAGGCGACGATCCGTCGCCGGGGGCAACATCGTGCGCTTCTTCACAAGCCGCGGGATCTGGCCGGAAATTCTCCTCCAGGGTGTCGGAGCACCTGTGAACATCCGGTAGGCTGTTCGCGAATCCATGACGGCCAGGTCCGATGGCGTGCCCTCCCAGGAGTGGAACGTCCCCGGCCCGTACGACCTCCGGGAGACCCTCCTGTCTACGCCAGCGATCCCCCTGCTGCTCGCCGCCGAAGGTGACGGCGAGTTCCACGCGCCGACGGTCGCGGACTTCTTCCCGCCGGCCATCTTCTTCGAGGGCACGCCCTTCGAGTTCAACCGGATCATGCTGGTGCGCTTCATCGCCGCCGCCGTCCTGCTGCTGGTCTTCTGCCTCGCGGCCCGCCGTGCGCGGCTGGTGCCCGGCCGGTTCCAGAACGTCATCGAGATGATCCTCGACTTCGTCCGCAACTCGATCGCCATCGAGGTGCTGGGCGAGAAGAACGGCCGCAAGTACTTCCCGTTGCTGGCCACGCTCTTCTGCACGGTCCTGGTCATGAACATCACCGGTGTGGTGCCGTTCCTCAACATCGCCGGCACCTCGGTCATCGGCCTGCCGATCGTGCTGGCCCTGTGGACCTACGTGATGTACCTCGGCGCCGGCATCAAGGCGCACGGCGTCGGCGGGTTCCTCAAGAACTCGCTGCTGCCGCCCGGCGTGCCGGCACCGCTGTACCTGCTGCTCGTGCCGATCGAGTTCCTCCAGGTCTTCATCCTGCGGCCCGCGACGCTCGCCATCCGACTCATGGCCAACATGGTCGCGGGGCACCTCATGCTCGCGATCTGCTTCGCCGCGACGTCCTTCTTCCTGTTCGACGCCTCGGGCGGGATGAAGCTGTTCAGCGCGGGCACGTTCGTGGCCGGCTCGGCGTTCTTCTTCTTCGAGGTCTTCGTGGCGGCCCTGCAGGCCTACGTGTTCGCGATCCTCACCGCCGTCTACCTCAACCTTTCCGTCGAGGCGGAGCACTGACCGTCTCGCGGTTGCCGGCCTGAGCCGGACCAGACCTACAACTGCACCCCACAAAGAGACGCCTGGCCACCGTGGCCCGGCGCCCAACGGAAGGAAACCCAGTGGACGTCACCACCCTCGCCGAGGTCACCGGAAACATCGGCACCGTCGGTTACGGCCTCGCGGCGGTCGGCCCGGGCATCGGCCTCGGCATCCTCATCGGCAAGACGATCGAGGGCATGGCTCGCCAGCCCGAGGTCTCCAGCCAGCTCCGTACCACCATGTTCATCGGTGTCGCCTTCGTCGAGGTGCTCGCGCTCCTCGGCCTGGTGGCCGGCTTCATCGTCCCGTGATGATGACTTCCCCCCTGAACACCGACACGGACGTCCTCGCCGCCGAGGAGACGACGACCAACATCCTGCTGCCGCACACGTATGACATCGTGTGGTCGCTGGTCATCGTCGTCATCGTCGGGCTCGTCTTCTACAAGTACGTCCTGCCCAAGTTCCAGGCCGTGCTGGACGAGCGCACCGCGAAGATCGAGGGCGGCATCGCCAAGGCGGAGAAGGCGCAGGAGGAGGCCGCGGAGGCGCTGAAGGAGTACCACCAGCAGCTCGCCGAGGCCCGTGCCGACGCCGCGAAGACCCGCGAGGAGGCGCGCGCCGAGGGCACCGCCATCATCGCGGAGCTGCGCTCGAAGGGCCAGGAGGAGGCGTCGCGCATCGTCGAGACGGCGCACCGCCAGATCGAGGCCGAGCGTCAGACGGCGGCGGTCTCGCTGCGCACCGAGGTCGGCGCGCTGGCCACGGAGCTGGCGTCCAAGATCGTCGGCGAGTCGCTGCAGGACTCGGCACGCCAGTCGCGCGTCGTCGACCGTTTCCTCGACGAGCTCGAGGCCGGCGACGACTCCCGCGCCGCGCAGCCTGCTTCGGCCGGCAGCTCGGCCGGCAAGGAGAGCTGATGCGGGGCACCAGCGGAGCATCCCTCGACGCGGCGCAGGAGCGGTTCGAGCCCGTGCTGCGGTCGGCCGGTGCCGGCGCGCAGGAGCTCGGCGAGCAGCTGTTCGCCGTCGTCGGGGCGCTCGACGGGTCCGGCCCGCTGCGCCGCTCGCTGGCCGACCCGTCGCGCAGCCCGGAGGACCGGGCTGCCCTCGCCGGCCGCGTGCTGGCGGGCGGCTTCGACGAGCGGGTCGTGGACCTCGTCACCGGGCTGGCGCGGTCGCGCTGGGCCGGCGACAAGGACCTCGCCGACGCCGTGGAGCGTCTCGGGCTCGACGCCCTGCTGGCGTCCGCCGAGGCGCGCGGCACGCTCGAGACCGTCGAGGACGAGCTCTTCCGGCTGACCCGGGCGCTCGTCGGCCAGCGCGAGGCGCGCCAGGTGCTGTCGGACGTCTCGACAGACCCGCAGCGCCGGGCACAGCTCGTCGACACCCTGCTCACGGGCAAGGTGGACGGCGTCACGCTGGCCCTCGCCCGCCGGGCCACGACCTCGCTGCGCGGCCGTCGCTTCGTGGCGACGCTGCTGTGGTACGGCGAGATCGCGGCCGAGCGCCGTCGTCGGCTCGTGGCCACGGTCACCAGCGGCTCCGTCCTCAGCCAGTCCCAGCAGGACCGGCTCGCCGGGCTGCTCGAGCGCGCCTACGGGCGTGCGGTGCAGCTCAACGTCACGGTCGACCCGGCCGTGATCGGGGGCCTGCGCATCCAGGTCGGCGCCGATGTCGTCGACTCCACCGTGCTGTCCCGCCTGGCCGACGCCCGTCGCCGGCTGGCCGGCTGAACCCTTCCAGGCCCAGCGCCGGCCCCCGGTCGGCTACGCAGAACGTGAGGCCGCGCGAGTCGCGGCCACGACAGGAGAGAGCAATGGCTGAGCTGACGATCAGGCCGGAGGAGATCCGCGCCGCTCTGGACAGCTTCGTGAAGTCGTACGAGCCCGAGGGCGCGGTCAGCGAGGAGGTCGGTCGCGTCACCGTCGCCGCCGACGGCATCGCCTACGTCGAGGGTCTCCCCGGCGCGATGGCGAACGAGCTGCTGCGGTTCGAGGACGGCACGCTCGGCCTCGCGCTGAACCTGGACGTCCGGGAGATCGGCGTCGTCGTCCTCGGTGAGTTCACCGGCATCGAGGAGGGGCAGGAGGTCCGCCGCACCGGCGAGGTCCTGTCCGTCCCCGTGGGCGAGGGCTACCTCGGTCGCGTCGTGGACCCGCTGGGCAACCCGATCGACGGTCTGGGCGACGTCGAGAGCGAGGGCCGCCGCGCCCTCGAGCTCCAGGCGCCCGGCGTCATGCAGCGCAAGTCGGTGCACGAGCCGCTGCAGACCGGCATGAAGGCGATCGACTCGATGATCCCGATCGGCCGCGGTCAGCGCCAGCTGATCATCGGCGACCGGCAGACCGGCAAGACGGCGATCGCGATCGACACGATCATCAACCAGAAGGCCAACTGGGAGTCGGGCGACCCGAGCAAGCAGGTGCGCTGCATCTACGTCGCCGTCGGCCAGAAGGGCTCGACGATCGCCTCCGTGCGCGGCGCCCTCGAGGAGGCCGGCGCGCTCGAGTACACGACGATCGTCGCCGCCCCGGCGTCCGACCCGGCGGGCTTCAAGTACATCGCCCCGTACACCGGCTCGGCCATCGGCCAGCACTGGATGTACCAGGGCAAGCACGTGCTGATCATCTTCGACGACCTGTCGAAGCAGGCCGAGGCCTACCGCGCCGTGTCGCTGCTGCTGCGCCGTCCGCCGGGCCGCGAGGCGTACCCCGGTGACGTCTTCTACCTGCACTCCCGTCTGCTCGAGCGTTGCGCGAAGCTCTCGGACGAGCTGGGCGCGGGCTCGATGACCGGTCTGCCGATCATCGAGACGAAGGCGAACGACGTCTCGGCGTACATCCCGACCAACGTCATCTCCATCACCGACGGCCAGATCTTCCTGCAGTCGGACCTCTTCAACGCCGACCAGCGCCCGGCGGTCGACGTCGGCATCTCCGTCTCCCGAGTCGGTGGCGACGCGCAGATCAAGGCGATGAAGAAGGTCTCCGGCACGCTGAAGCTCGAGCTGGCGCAGTACCGGTCGCTCGAGGCGTTCGCGATGTTCGCGTCCGACCTCGACGCCGCGTCGCGCGGTCAGCTCGCCCGCGGTGCGGTGCTCATGGAGCTGCTCAAGCAGCCGCAGTACACGCCGTACCCGGTCGAGGAGCAGGTCGCGTCCGTGTGGGCCGGCACCAAGGGCCGCCTGGACGACGTCCCCGTCGAGGACGTCAAGCGGTTCGAGTCCGAGATGCTCGACCACCTGCGCCGGAAGACCGAGGTGCTCAGCACCATCGCGTCGACGGGCAAGCTCGAGCAGGACACCGAGGACGCGCTGTCCGCGGCGGTCGAGGAGGTCCGGAACGGCTTCCTCAAGGCCGACGGCACCCCGCTCGTCGGTGGCGACACCGAGGGCGACGCCGCGGACGTCGAGCAGGAGCAGCTCGTCGTGCAGAAGAAGGCCTGAGCATGGCCGGTGGAGCCCAGCGGATCTACAAGCAGCGCATCAAGTCGACGCAGTCGCTGAAGAAGATGTTCCGCGCGCAGGAGCTGATCGCGGCGTCCCGCATCGGCAAGGCGCGGGCGCGCACGGCCTCGGCGGCGCCGTACGAGCGGGCCATCACCCGCGCGGTGTCCGCCGTCGCCACGCACACGTCGACCAAGCACCCGCTCACGAGCGAGCGGCACGACACCGACCGCGTCGCGGTCCTCGTGATCGCGTCGGACCGCGGCATGGCCGGCGCCTACTCGGCGTCGATCATCCGTGAGACGGAGCGGCTCGTCGCGCAGCTCCAGGGCGAGGGCAAGAAGGTCGACCTCTACGCGACCGGCCGTCGCGCCGTCTCGTACTACCACTACCGCGGGCGCCAGCTCGCGGGGCAGTGGTCGTACGGCTCGGACAGCCCGGACTCGGACGTCGCCGGCGAGATCGCCGAGACGCTGCTCGGGGCGTTCCTCGCCCCGGCGGACGAGGGCGGGGTCTCGGAGCTGCACGTCGTGTACACGCAGTTCGTCAACATGGTCACCCAGCGGCCGCGCGTCGTGCGGATGCTCCCGCTCGAGGTCGTCGAGGGCGTGTCCGCGCCCGGCGAGCACGAGGTGTTCCCGCTGTACGACTTCGAGCCGTCGCCGGAGAGCGTCCTCGACGCGCTCCTGCCGCGGTACGTCCGCAGCCGCATCTTCAGCTTCATGCTCGACGCCGCGGCGTCCGAGCTGGCCGCGCGCCAGCGGGCGATGCACACGGCGACGGACAACGCCGAGGACCTGATCCGCACCTACACGCGCCTGGCGAACCAGGCCCGCCAGGCGGACATCACCCAGGAGATCAGCGAGATCGTCTCGGGTGCCGACGCCCTCGCGGCATCATGACCCTGATGACGCGGACGACCCTGACACCCGGAACGACCCCTTCGAAGCGAGGCAAGCAATGACCGCCACCACCGTGGAAGCCCCGGTCGAGCACCAGAGCGGACCCGGCGTGGGCCGTGTCGCGCGCGTGATCGGCCCCGTCGTCGACATCGAGTTCCCCGAGGACGCGATCCCCGACATCTACAACGCGCTGACGGTCGACATCGACCTGTCGACGCAGGGCGAGGGCGAGAAGTCCTTCACCCTCATGCTCGAGGTCGCCCAGCACCTGGGTGACTCGCTGGTCCGCGCCATCGCGCTCAAGCCGACCGACGGCCTGGTCCGTGGCGCCGTCGTCACCGACACCGGCGCGCCGATCAGCGTGCCCGTCGGCGACGTCACCAAGGGCAAGGTCTTCAACGTGACCGGCGACGTGCTGAACGCCAAGCCGGGCGAGAAGATCGAGATCAACGAGCGCTGGTCCATCCACCGCAAGCCGCCGGCCTTCGACCAGCTCGAGTCGAAGACGCAGATGTTCGAGACCGGCATCAAGTCGATCGACCTGCTCACCCCGTACGTCCAGGGTGGCAAGATCGGCCTCTTCGGCGGTGCGGGCGTCGGCAAGACGGTCCTCATCCAGGAGATGATCCAGCGCGTCGCCCAGGACCACGGCGGTGTGTCCGTGTTCGCCGGCGTCGGCGAGCGCACCCGTGAGGGCAACGACCTCATCGCGGAGATGGAGGAGGCCGGCGTCTTCGACAAGACCGCGCTGGTCTTCGGCCAGATGGACGAGCCGCCGGGCACGCGCCTGCGCGTCGCCCTGTCCGCGCTGACGATGGCGGAGTACTTCCGCGACGTGCGCAAGCAGGACGTGCTGCTGTTCATCGACAACATCTTCCGGTTCACGCAGGCCGGTTCCGAGGTGTCGACGCTGCTCGGCCGCATGCCGTCCGCGGTGGGCTACCAGCCGAACCTGGCCGACGAGATGGGCGTCCTGCAGGAGCGCATCACGTCGACGCGCGGTCACTCGATCACCTCGCTGCAGGCGATCTACGTGCCGGCGGACGACTACACCGACCCGGCGCCGGCGACGACGTTCGCCCACCTCGACGCGACGACGGAGCTCTCCCGCGAGATCGCGTCGAAGGGTCTGTACCCGGCGATCGACCCGCTGACCTCGACGTCCCGCATCCTCGACCCGCGCTACGTGGGCCAGGAGCACTACGACGTGGCCACCCAGGTGAAGTCGATCCTGCAGCGCAACAAGGAGCTGCAGGACATCATCGCGATCCTCGGTGTGGACGAGCTCTCGGAGGAGGACAAGACGGTCGTCGCGCGTGCGCGTCGCATCCAGCAGTTCCTCTCCCAGAACACCTACATGGCGAAGAAGTTCACCGGCGTGGAGGGTTCCACCGTGCCGCTGAGCGAGACCATCGAGGCGTTCAAGAAGATCGCCGAGGGCGAGTTCGACCACATCGCCGAGCAGGCGTTCTACAACATCGGCGGCCTCGAGATGCTCGAGGAGAACTGGGCCCGTATCCAGAAGGAGTACGGGGCCTGACGGTCTCGTCTCCGCCGCGTCGTCCCGCCGGGAGGCACGCCCTCCCGGCGGGACGACGTGACCGTCGCACGACCCCCCGCACGATGGGAAAGAGGACTTGGCAATGGCAGAGCTGAACGTGGACCTCGTCGCGGCCGACCGCAAGGTCTGGTCGGGCGCGGCGCGCGAGGTCAGTGCCCCGTCCGTCGACGGCCAGGTCGGCATCCTCGCCGGCCACGCCCCGCTCCTCGCGGTGCTCCGCCCGGGCACCGTCCGGGTGTCGACGGCCCAGGGCACGGCGGTCGAGGCGCAGGTCACCGGCGGGTTCGTCTCCGTCGACGGGAACCTCGTCACGATCGTCGTCGACGAGGTGTCGGAGCTGTCCGGCCGCGAGCCGGCGCTCCGCTGAGGCAGGTGCCGGTGGCGTACGTCGTCTGGGTCGCGGTCGCGCTCGTCGTCGCGCTCGGGCTGGTGCTCGCCGCCGGTGCCTCCCGCCTGCGGACCCTCTCCCGGAGGGTCGGCTCCTTCCCCTGCCACGCCCGGCCCGCGGACGACCCGCAGGCCGCGTGGATGGTGGGGATCGCCCACTACGCCGTGGGCCGCATCGACTGGTGGCGGGGCTGGTCGCTGGCCCCGCGCCCCGCGCGCGTCTGGCAGCGCGACGGCCTCACGATCACCGGCCGGGCCCCGCTCGACCAGGCCGGCCAGGCCGACCAGGTCCTGGTGCGGTGCCGCTACGACGGCACGGACTTCGAGCTGCTGATGTCGTCCGGCGCGTACGCCGGCCTCGCCTCCTGGCTCGAGTCCGCGCCCCCGGGGCGGCGCGACCTCGTCCTCTAGGGTTCTGGAGGGCGGCTCCCGCCCCACCCGACCGCCACGAACGAAGAGGGGGACCGTGCGTCTCGTCGTCGCACGCTGCTCGGCCCGGTACACCGGCCGGCTCACCGCACACCTGCCGCTGGCCACGCGGCTGATCGTCGTCAAGGCGGACGGCAGCGTCCTCTTGCACTCCGACGGCGGCTCGTACAAGCCCCTCAACTGGATGAGCCCGCCCTGCGCGACGGGGGTCTCCGACCCGGACGACGAGGCGCGGGAGCGCGGCGTGACCCAGGTCTGGACGGTGCAGCACCAGAAGTCGGACGACCGGCTGGAGATCGAGCTGCACGAGGTGGAGCACGACTCCGCCCACGACCTCGGCGTGGACCCCGGCCTGGTGAAGGACGGCGTCGAGGCGCACCTGCAGGAGCTGCTGGCCGCGCAGATCCACCGGCTGGGCACGGGCCACACGCTGGTGCGGCGCGAGTACATGACCGCGATCGGGCCGGTGGACATCCTCGCCCGCGACGCGTCCGGCGCGACGGTCGCGGTGGAGCTCAAGCGCCGCGGCGACATCGACGGCGTCGAGCAGCTCACGCGCTACCTCGAGCTGCTCAACCGCGACCCGCTGCTGGCGCCCGTGCGCGGCATCTTCGCCGCCCAGGAGATCAAGCCCCAGGCACGCGTGCTGGCGACGGACCGGGGGATCGAGTGCCTGGTCCTCGACTACGACGCCATGCGCGGGGTCGACGACGTCGACTCCCGGCTCTTCTAGGCAGTTTGTGAGCGAACTTTCGTTATTCTCGCTCGGTGCGGCAGGATGAGCGGCATGAGTGCTGGCACCTCCCCGTCCCTGACGTCCGGCGAGATCGTCGCGCTGCGCGGGTGCGTCGTGACCCCGCAGGACCTGATCGAGGACTGCGTCGTGGTCGTCGCCGACGGCCTCGTCCGGTGGGTCGGCCCGCTCGTCGCCGCCGAGCACGCCGACCCCGCGGTGGCCGAGGCCGTGGCGCGGGCCGCCGAGCCCGAGCCCGGGACCGTGCTGCTGCCGGGGCTCGTCGACCTGCACGACCACGGCGGCGGCGGGGTCGGCTTCCCCGACGCGACGAGCGCGGACGAGGCGATGGTCGCGGTGCTGGAGCACCGCCGGCACGGCACGACCACGATGCTCGCGTCGCTCGTCACGGCCGACCGCGAGACCCTCCTGGCCCGCGCGGCCATGCTGGCCGAACTCGCCGAGGCCGGCGAGATCGCGGGCATCCACGCGGAGGGCCCCTTCCTGTCCCACGCGCGCCGCGGGGCGCAGAGCCCGGACGACCTCGTGCCCGGCGACATCGCCCTGGTCCGCGACCTCGTCGAGTCCGCGCGCGGGCACCTGCGGACGATGACGGTGGCCCCCGAGGTCGACGGCGTGGCCGGGCCGGACGGCGTCGCCGCGGCGCTCGTCGCGGCGGGCGTGGTGCCGTCGCTCGGGCACACGGACGCCACCACAGAGCAGGCCGAGGCGCTCGTCGCCGAGGTCGCCGCCGGCCTGGCCGCGCACGCGGCGGAGGGCGAGGCGCCCGCGCGCGAGATGACCGCGACCCATCTGTTCAACGGGATGCGGCCGCTGCACCACCGTGCGCCCGGCCCCGTCGCCGCGTGCCTGGCCGCCGCCGCCCGCGGCGACCTCGTGGTCGAGCTCGTCGCCGACGGCGTGCACCTGGCGCCGGCCACGGTCCGCACCGTGCTGGAGACGGTCGGGGCCGACCAGGTCGCCCTGGTCACGGACGCGATGGCGGCGGCGGGGATGCCCGACGGCTCCTACCAGCTCGGGCCGATGGCCGTCACGGTGCGCGACGGCGTCGCGCGCCTCACCGATCCCGCCGACCCCGAGGGGGGCTCCATCGCCGGGGGCACGGCGCACCTCGTCGACGTCGTGCGCGCCACCGTCGCCGCGGGGGTGCCGCTGGTGGACGCCGTGCGCTCCGCGTCCTGGGTTCCGGCCCGCGTGCTCGGGCGCGCCGACGTGGGCGGGCTGGTGGTCGGCCGGCGCGCCGACGTCGTGGAGACCGACGGCGACCTGCGCGTGCGCCGCGTGTTCCGCGCCGGGGCTCCCGTCGCCTGACGGCGCCGGTCAGCCGGACCTTCCGTCGTCGACGAACGTCGTCCCCGCGAGCCTCGTGCCCGCCACGACGCGGACGCGGACGTCCACCACGGCCCGGTTCCCGAGGATGTCCGGGTCCACCGGCGCCGCCACCGCGCGCCACGCGTACCGTGGCTCGACGTCCACGGGTCCGGCGCCCACGGCGTCCGACACCCGGGCGAGCGTCGTCCAGGGGTCGGCCGACCGCGCGGGGCGAGCCTCGACGACGACCGTCCGGGCGCCGTCGGGCCCGCCCGGTCCGGCGAGCTCGACGCGCACGGCGCGGACCCCGGACAGGTCGAGCAGGTCGTGCCGCACCCAGGCCTCGCCCGCACCGGGCGCGACGTCCACGCAGATCCCGGTCTCGCGGGTGCGGTCGCCGAGGACCGTGCCCGCGTCGGCGTGCGAGGCGTGCGCGGCGAGCCGGAGCCCGGCGGCACCGCGCGGTGCGGGCTCCGGGCCGGTGACGAGGAGGGCGGCGCGGAGCGGCAGGTCCGCGCTGGACGGCCCCGTGGCGAGCACGTACGTGCCCGGGCGCACCCCGAACGCCCCGACGTGCAGGTCGCCGTCCGGCTCGCGCCCGCCGGGCGCCGCCGCTCCCACGTCCCAGGTGGCGAGGCGGCGCAGGTCGACCGGGACCTCGACGTCGCGTCGCTCGCCGGGCGCCAGCCGGACGCGCGCGTGCCCGACGAGGAGGCGCCGCGGGGCACGGCCCGCGGCGTCCGCGGGCGGGAGTGCGTAGACCTGCGCCAGCTCCTCGGCGGGCCGGTCGCCCGTGTTGTGCAGGCCCACGCAGGCGGCCAGCGACGTGCCCGGACCGGGATCGCGGGCGCCCCAGGCAGGCGGCGCGGCCACCTCGTCCCGGTCCAGGGCGAGGCGCTCGTGGGCGACGGTGGTGTAGCTCAGCCCGTGCCCGAAGGCGAAGGCCGGCTCGCCGGTCGCGTACCGGTAGGTCGCGCCCGCCCGGGCGACGTCGTGGTCGTGCAGGTCGCCGGGCTGGTCCTCGGTGGCCGGCCACGCCTGCGCGAGCCGTCCGGCGGGCTCGGCGTCGCCGGACAGCACGTCGACCAGTCCGGGGCCGAGCTCCTGGCCGCCGTGCGACGTCCACACGACGGCCGCGGCGTCCCGCGCGGCGTCGCCCAGCACGTAGGGATAGCTCGACACCACGACCAGGGCCGTGCGCGGGTTCGCCTCGTGGGCGGCGCGCCACAGCTCCTCGGCGGCGCGGGGCAGCCGCAGGTGCGGCCGGTCCTCGGTCTCGCGGCCGGCGACGTGCGGGTCGTTGCCGACGACGACGAGCACGGCGTCGGCGTCGGCCGCCGCACGCGCGACCTCCGCCTCGCCGGAGCGCACCGTGCGCAGGGCGAACCGCTCGGCCTCGTCGGGGGTCGCCGCCTCCGCGACGAGCATCCCGGAGCCCTGCTGCACCCGGAGCCACCGGCCGCTGCCGACGTGCTGCAGCGACCACGTGCCGTCGCGGTGGTGGTGAAGCCGGAACGTCTCCTGCGCGACCCAGCCGCCCACCCGCGGCGCGTCGGCGGTGACGATCCACGCGGCGCCGGTCAGGAGGCGGCCGCTGCCCACGGAGCGCAGGGTCAGGACGCCGTCGCCCCAGTCGGTGACGTCCAGGTGGGTGTCGGGCGCCGCGGCGCTCCGGGCGTCGGCCACCACGGAGGCCGCGTCCGCCGTCACGCGCAGGTACCGGCCCGTGGAGGTGGAGCGCAGGGCGACGAGGTCGGCACCGTCGACGACGGTGACGTCGGCGCCCGGGTACCGGGTGGCGACGGCGTCGGCCACGGAGGTCTCGTAGGGCGGCGTGCCGGAGTACCAGTCCGTGAGGACGCCGTCGGCGAGGGGGCCGACGACGGCGAGCCGCCGGGGGGAGCGCAGGGGGAGGAGCCCGTCGTTGCGCAGCAGCACGACGGAGCGGGCCACCGCCTCCCGGGCGAGCGCCCGGTGCGCCGGGAGGTCGATCGCGTCCGCGCCGATGGCGCGGTAGGGGTCGGCGTCGCCGTCGAGCTCGCCGGTGCGGATGCGGAGCTCGAGCAGGCGCAGGACGGCGCGGTCGACGTCCGCGTCGTCGAGGAGGCCGCGGTCGAGGGCGGCGGTGAGCCGCGCGACCGTGGGCGCCGCGTCGGCGTCGTGGTCGGTGAACGAGTCGACCCCGGCGCGCACGGCGGCGGCGTGCGACGTGGCGTGGTCGGCGAAGTACCGCTCGCCCACCACGAGGTTGGTGGGCGCGCCGGCGTCGGACACCACGGCGAGGGAGGCGTCGGTCCAGGAGCGCAGCTCGTCGAGCAGCTCGCGGGCGACGTGGTTGGGGCGGCCGTTGACGAGGTTGTACGACGGCATGACGGCGCCCACCACGCCGGCCTCGACGGGCCCGCGGTAGGCGGGGAGCTCCCACTCGTGCAGCACGTGCAGGGGGAGGGAGGCGCTCAGCACCGCCCGGTCGGCCTCGATGCCGTAGGCGAGGAAGTGCTTGAGGGTGGGCACCGTCTTCCAGACCCGCGGGTGCTCGCCGCGCAGGCCGCGGGCGTACGCGGCGGCGAGCCGCGCGGTGAGGTGCGGGTCCTCCGACCAGCCCTCCTCGGTGCGCCCCCAGGCGGGGTGTCGCAGCGGGTTCACGAGCGGCGCCCACACGTTGAGGCTGACCGACGGGTCGGCGGCGTGCTTGGCGCGCACCTCGGTCGCGACGGCGTCGCCCACGCGGCGCAGGAGGTCGTCGTCCCAGGTGGCGGCGAGCCCGACGGGCTGCGGGAAGACCGTCGCGGTGCCGAGCCATGCCACGCCGTGCAGGGCCTCGGTGCCCGTGCGGAACGCCGGCAGCCCGAGGCGGTCGACGGCGGGCGTGACCTGGTGCAGCATCGCGAGCCGCTCGGCGCGGCCGAGGCGGGACAGCAGGTCCGCGGCGCGCTCGGCCGGCGGGAGCTCGGGGTCGAGGTAGCGGGGGGTGGTGGTGTCCTGCTCGTACCGGGGCACGGGGGCTCCTCTCGTCGTCGGGATCGAGCCGCCGGGACGTGGGGGAACCGTCGACATGGATTTCGAAACGGTTCGACGCCGCCCTCCCGGTGGGGGCGACGTCCGGGCAGCGAGAATACGTGACCCCGGACGCACGTCAAGGGCAGGCGCGGCGCGTGCCGGCCGACTCTGCGCCGGGATCCGGCGCACAGCGGGCGTCCCGACCCGCGGCGAGGGTATTGCCAGGTCACGCGCTGGTGGATACGCTCCCACGTCGAAGCGCTTCGACTAAGAGGCGCCTGCACCCGCCCCGCGGCACGTCGACGTGCCGCGGTGTCCACGAAGGAGTGACATCGCATGAAGACGCAGTCGTCCGGGCCCGGGAAGCCGGCCCGCAGCATGCTCGACCGACGGTCCTTCCTCGGCCTCGCGGGCCTCGGGGTCGCGGCCGTGGGCGTCCCCTCGTTGCTGACGTCGTGCAGCAGCGGCGCGCCGGCCTCGGTCACCGGGGGCGGCGGCACGGTGAGCACCGGCGTCCTGCCCACGTTCGCGCCGCTCGAGTACGTCAAGCCCGACGTCGCGAGCGTCGACGGGTCCACCGCCGGCTTCACGTCCATCCCGAAGGAGCTGGTCAAGGCCTTCGACGCACCGCCGGGGTCCGGCGGCACGTACACGGCGATGACGCCGCTGTGGGGCACGATCCCGCCCACCAAGGGCAACCAGTACTACGACGCCGTCAACGAGGCGGCCGGGGCGAACGTCACGTTCCAGATCTCCGACGGCAACACCTACGGCGACAAGCTGGCCGCCGTGCTGGCCTCGGAGAAGGACGTGCCGGACTGGGTCAGCATCCCGTCCTGGAACATCCCTCCGAAGTTCGGCCAGGCCGTCGAGGCGCTCTTCGAGGACCTCACGCCGTACCTGTCGGGCGACAACGTCACGAAGTACAAGAACCTCGCGAACCTCCCGACCGACGCCTGGCGGGTCTGCGTGTTCAACGACAAGCTCTACGCGCTGCCGTTCCCGGGCGAGCTGCTGAGCAACGCGATCTTCTATCGCGCCGACCTGTTCGAGGAGCTCGGCATCACCGAGCGGCCCACGAGCGCCGACGAGCTGCTCGACCTCGCCAAGGAGATCAACGACCCGTCGGGCAAGCGGTGGGCCACCGACGACCTGTGGACCGGCGCGACGATGATGTTCGCCGTCCCGCCGAAGTGGAAGGTCGGCGACGACGGCGCGCTGGTGCACCGCATCGAGACCGACGAGTACCGCGCGGCGCTGGAGTGGCAGACCAAGCTGTACGCCGCGGGCGTCGTGCACCCGGACGCGGTGGCGGACAAGAACGCGGACGCCAAGCAGCGGTTCGAGTCGGGCCAGACGCTCATCGTCAACGACGGGCTCGGCGGGTGGCACGAGGCCCTGGGCCGGCAACGGGCGAGCAACCCGGACTACGACCAGCAGCCGTTCGCGCCGATCGCCGGCGACGGCGGCACGCCCCGCCTGTTCAAGTCCGACCCGGCCAGCATGTACTCGTTCCTCAAGAAGAGCGACGACAAGGCGCGGATCGAGGAGCTGCTCGCCGTCGCGGACTTCCTCGCGTCGCCGTTCGGCACGCAGGAGTTCGAGCTGATCAACAGCGGCGTCGAGGGCGTGCACTTCACGCGGGACGACAACCGGCTCCCGGTGCCCACCGAGCTCGCCGCCACGGAGCTGCAGCCCACGTACATCTTCCTCGTGGACCCGCCGATCGTGCAGTCGCGCGTGCAGTACCCGGGCTTCGTCGAGGACTTCTGCGGCTGGATGGCCGACGCGGCCCAGTACGTGGAGGAGCCCGCGTTCTTCGGCATGCAGATCACCCCGCCGTCGCAGTACTCCGGGATCGACGCGCCGTTCGTGGACCTCGAGAAGGACATCTCGCGCGGCCGCAAGACGATGGCCGACCTGGACGAGGCGGTCGAGACGTGGAAGTCCTCGGGCGGTGAGGAGCTGCGCGGGTTCTACCAGGACATCCTGGACGAGCAGCAGTGAGCGCCCCGGCCACGACCGAGGCGGGGGCCGCGGCCCCCGCCCGCGACATGCCGCCCCCGACGCGCCACGTCCCCTGGTACGTCCGCCTGAAGCGGGACCGGTCGCTCATCCTCATGACGCTGCCGGCCGTGATCCTCCTGGCCGTCTTCGCGTACGTGCCGATGGCGGGGAACGTCGTCGCGTGGCAGGACTACTCGCCGTACGTCGGCATCGCGAACAGCCCGTTCGTCGGGTGGTGGAACTTCGAGCGGCTGTTCGCCAACGCGGCGTTCTGGCACGCGGTGGGCAACACGCTGCTCATCACGGGCTTCCAGCTGGTGTTCTTCTTCCCGGTGCCGATCGTGCTGGCGCTGCTGCTCAACAGCGTCATGACGCCGCGGATCCGCACCGCGATCCAGTCGATCGTGTACCTGCCGCACTTCTTCTCCTGGGTGATCGTCGTGACGATCTTCCAGCAGATGTTCGGCGGCGCGGGCTTCGTGGCCCAGCGGCTGGCGGAGCACGGGTACTCCGGGTTCGACCTCATGACGAACCCGGACACGTTCCTGGTGCTCATCACCGCGCAGTCGGTCTGGAAGGACGCCGGCTGGGGGATCATCATCTTCCTCGCGGCGCTGAGCACCGTGGACCCGGCCCTGTACGAGGCGTCCGTCATGGACGGCGCCAACCGGTGGCGCCGCATCTGGCACATCACGCTGCCCGCCCTGCGGGCCACCATCATCCTGCTGCTGATCCTGCGCCTGGGCGACGCGCTCACGGTCGGGTTCGAGCAGCTCATCCTGCAGCGCGGCGCCGTCGGCGCCGACGCGGCCGAGGTGATCGACACGTACGTGTACTACCAGGGCGTGGTCAACGGGGACTGGTCGTTCGCGGCCGCCGCGGGCCTGCTCAAGGGCGTGGTCTCGCTCGTGCTCGTGCTCGGCGCCAACAAGCTCGCCCACCTGTTCGGCGAGGCGGGGGTGTACCAGAAGTCATGATCTCCACGACAGCTCCCGCGGCCCCCGGGCCGCTGGCCGACGACCCCGCCGCCGTCGACGACGGCCGGGCACGGGCGCCACGACGGCGCCGCCGGTCCCCGCACCGCCCCGTGTGGGAGGAGGCGCCGGGCCCGGTCGGGTTCACCGTGAAGGCGGTGGTGCTCGCCGCGATCGTGCTGGTGGTCCTCTTCCCGCTCTACACGATCCTGCTCACCAGCGTCTCCACGCAGGCCGACATCACCCGATCGGGCGGGCTCGTCGTGGTGCCCGGGCAGCTCACCCTGTCCGCGTACCACCAGATCCTGTCCGGCGGCATCGTCACCCGGGCGGCGATCGTGTCGGTGGCGATCACCACCGTCGGCACGCTGCTGTCCACCGTCGTGTCCACGCTCGCGGCGTACGGGCTCAGCCGGCCGGGGTCGTTCGCGCACCGCCCGCTGCTCTTCGTCCTGCTCATCACGATGTTCTTCGGCGCGGGCATGATCCCGACCTACCTGCTGGTCTCGGCGCTCGGGCTGATCGACTCGTACTGGGCGCTGATCCTGCCCACCGCGATCTCGGCGTTCAACGTGCTGATCCTGCGGTCGTTCTTCATGGGGATCGACTCCGCCATCACGGACGCCGCCCGCATCGACGGCGCCGGCGACTGGCGCATCCTCGCGCGGATCGTCGCGCCGATGTCGAAGGCGGCGATCGCCGTCGTCGCGCTGTTCTACGGCGTCGGCTACTGGAACGCGTTCTTCAACGCGATGCTGTACCTCAACGACAACGCCAAGTGGCCGCTGCAGCTGGTGCTGCGCTCGTACGTGCTGCAGGGCGTCACCCTGCCGGGCAGCGGGGTGGGCCAGGTCGACGTCGCCACCGGCGCGGTCACCGGACTGCCGGTGAAGATGGCCGTCATGGTGCTGGCCGTGATCCCGATCCTGCTGGTCTACCCGCTGGTGCAGCGCCACTTCACCAAGGGCGTCATCTTCGGGGCGATCAAGGGCTGACAGGCAGCCCCCCGCGGCCTCAGGCGCCGCGGGGGGCGGTGCTGGCCCGCGCGGTCAGCTCGGGGGCGATCAGCCGGGTCTCGGCCGGCTGGCCGCCCCCGAGCCGTGCCACGACCATGTCCACCGCCACGCCCCCGATGAGCTCGCCGGGGATGTCGATGCTGGTCAGCGGGATCCGCTGCGCGAGGGCGACGTCGGTCGGGCAGATGGCCACCACCGCGACGTCGCCGGGCACGTCGCGGCCGCGCTCGGCCAGGCGCGCGAGCACGTGGGGGAGCGCGCGCTCGTTGTGCACCACCAGGCCGGTGGTCTGCGGGGCGCCGTCGAGCACGGCGTCCACGGCGCGGCGCGCGCCGTCCGGCGTGGGCTCGCAGGGCACGACGTCGTAGGGCACGCCGGCGTCGGTGCACGCCCGCCGGAACCCGCGCACCACGCGGTCGGCGTACGACGTGTGCCGGTCGAGCACCTCCGGCGGCGAGCCGATGAGCGCCACCTCGCGGTGGCCGTCGTCGACGAGCCGGCGGGCGCCCAGCCGGCCGACCGCCTCGAAGTCGAGGTCCACGCAGCTCAGCCCGGCCGGGTCGCGCGGCAGCCCGATGAGCACGGTCGGCTGCCGCAGCGACTGGAGCACCGGGAGGCGCGGGTCGTCGGCCTCGACGTCCATCACGATGATGGCGTCGACCATGGACCCGGCCGCCACGCGCTCGATCCCGCCGGCGTCGTCCTGCGTCAGCAGCAGCACGTCGTGGTCCACGTCGCGCGCGTGGGTGGCGACGC
The DNA here is from genome assembly GCF_050315395.1 of Promicromonospora sp. Marseille-Q5078. NCBI lineage: Bacteria > Bacillati > Actinomycetota > Actinomycetes > Micrococcales > Promicromonosporaceae > Promicromonospora > Promicromonospora sp. Marseille-Q5078. The sequence continues at coordinate 3,265,631 of NZ_JBNPQG010000001.1, read as the reverse complement.
CGGTCACGAACTGCATGATGACCGAGACGTCGACCCCGGAGCGCAGCGGCGCCATGAGCCCGATGACGTTGGTGCGGCTCGACGCGAGCGCGCGGGCCCCGGCATGCGGCCGGTAGCCCAGCGTCGCGATCGCGTGCTCCACCCGCCGGCGCGTGGGGGCCGAGATCGATCGCTTGCCCGAGAGCACGTACGAGACGGTCGACGCCGAGACTCCTGCCGCCTTCGCGACGTCCTCGATGGTGGCCACGGCTAGCTCCTGGGGGCGGTAGGGACGACGGCGCCCGCGACCGGCAGGTCGCGGGCCACGTCGAGGATCACGGTATCGCCCGCGCCGACCGGGACGACGGCTCCGGCGTCCTCGCCGGCCGTGTCACCCGTCACCGCGGCGCCGTGGCGCACGACGACGTCGAGCGCGCGGTCGGCGGGCGCGTGCAGGCGGACCTCGGTGAGCGCGCCGCCGCGCCACGCGAGGTCGACCTCCCCGCCGCCGCGGGCGCGCAGGCCCGTGACCGCGCCGTCGGGCCACGCGGCAGGCAGGGCGGGCAGAACGTCCAGGCAGACGCGGCCGCCCGCCCGCCGGTGCGACTGCAGCAGCATCTCGGCCACGCCCGCCGTGAGGCCGAGGTTCCCGTCGACCTGGAACGGCGGGTGGGCGCTGAACAGGTTGGGGTACAGCCCGCCGCGCTGGCCGGGGCCGGAGTCGTCGGCCGGGCGCAGGGCGAGCAGCACCTGGTCGTGGGCGCGGTCGGCGCGGCCCAGCCGGGCCCACAGGGCCAGGCGCCACGCGAGCGACCAGCCCGTGGACTCGCGGCCCCGCAGCTCCAGCGTCCGGGCGGCCGCCGCCGCGAGGGCAGGGGTCGTGGCGGGGTCGAGGGTGCCCAGCGGGTAGAGGCCGACCAGGTGCGACTGATGGCGGTGCTCGGGCTCGGCCTCGGGCAGCTCGCGGCCCCACTCCAGCAGCTCGCCGCGCGACCCGACGGCGGGGTCGGGGAGCGCGGCGACGGCCGCCTCGAGGCGACCGAGCCACGGCTCGTCGCCGTCACCGAGACCCAGCGCGCCGGCCGCCTCCCGGCAGCCCTCGGCCAGGGCACGCAGGAGCGCGACGTCCATGGCGGCGCTGGTCGTCACCGCGGCGGGGGCCCCGTCGGGCGCGACGAACTGGTTCTCCGGGGAGGTCGACGGGCTCGTCCAGGCCCGCTCAGGGGCGCCGGCGCCGCGCCCGGTCCCGCCCGAGGTCTGCACCCAGTCCAGCGCGAACTCGCCCGCCCCGCGCAGGGCGGGCCAGGCGGCGCGCAGGGCGTCGTCGTCGCCGGTGAACCGGTAGTGCTCCACCAGGTGCTGCGCGAGCCACGTGCCGCCGAGCGCCCAGGCGGACCACTTGGCCTCCCCGCGGCCGTTCCCGACCGGGGCGGCGTGCCCCCACGCGTCCGAGTTGTGGTGGGCCACCCAGCCGGCGGCGCCGTACAGGCCGCGCGCGACCTCGGCGCCCGGCCCCTCAGCGAGCCGCGCGACGAACCGCAGCAGCGGCTCCTGGCACGCGGCCAGCCCGGTGGTCCCGGCCGCCCAGTACGCCATCTGGAGGTTGATGTTCAGCGTGTAGCCGCTGCTCCACGGGCCGGGCAGCCACGGGTTCCACAGCCCCTGGAGCGTGGCGGGCAGCCCGCCCGGTCGCGACGAGGAGAGCAGCAGGTAGCGGCCGTGGTGGAACGCGAGCGCGGCCAGCCCCGGGTCCGGGCGCCCCGCGGCCGCCAGGACCCGGCGGTCCGTGGGCAGGTCGCCCGCCCCGTCCGGCGACGGCAGGTCGAGGTGTACGCGGCCGTAGAGGCGCTCGTGCTCGGCGACGTGCGCGGCCCGCAGGCGCTCGCGGAGGGCGGCGGCGTCCTCGCCGGTGCCCGCCGTGCCGGTGCCGACGGGGAAGGTCCCGGCCGACCCGAGATGAGCCGCGAGCTGGGCCGCGAGCCGGTCGCCCGCCGGCGCGGCGCCGGGCTCCCCGGGCGGGTCGGTGGTGGCGGTGGCGACCAGCAGCACGTGGGTGCGCGCGGCACCGGTGCGCAGCGCGCCGTCGGCCACCGCGGCGTCGGGGGCGGCCGGGGCGGCGACGGCGACGAGCCCGGTGCGTCCGCGCGCGGCGTCGTACCGCAGCTCGCCCTCCGGGTGGTGCGGCGGCGGGACGTCGACGGGCAGGTCGAACGCCCGCACGAGCACATCCGTCGCGGCGGGGCCGAGGGCGCCGTCGTCGAGGGGCCGGGCCGCGGCCCGCAGGAGGCTGTCGAGGCGCACGGCGACGCGGACGGGCCGCTCCGCGCGCACGGTGTGCACCAGCGGGCCGCCGCGGGAGTCCGCCCAGGTCTCCTGCACCACGCGGCCCGCGACCGGGTGCTCCCAGGTGTGCGTCGCGACGCCGGTCCGCAGGTCGAGGTCGCGGTGCACGACGCCGCGGCGGGGCGACGGGCCGGGGGCCTCGCCGTCCGCGGGCTCGACGGAGACGTCGGCCTCCGCGAGGGGGAGGTACGCCTGCGCCCACGGGGTCTGCGTGTCCGCGAGCAGCGCCTCGGCGCCGCGCACGTCGCCGGACGCCACCGCGGCGCGCACGCGGGCGAGATGCTCGGGGCCGCGGGCGCGCGCCCCCGCCAGCGGGTCGCGAGGGGGGCCGGACCAGGCGGTGCCGTCGTTGAGCCACAGGTGCTCGACCCCCGGGCGGCCGGCGCACATCGCGCCGCGGCGGCCGTTGCCCACGGGGTACGCCTCGACCCATCGGGTCGCGCTGCGGTCGGCGTGCAGGACGTGCGTCGTCGCGGGGAGTTCGCCCATGGTCGGCCAGCCTAGTGTGCGGCGAATCGCTTCGACGATCGAATTCGCATCGTGTCGCAGCGAGCGGGCCGGTCGGCAGCCGGGGCCTTGACGATCCACGGCGGCCGGGTTGATACTTCCGTCGAAGCGCTTCGACGACGATATCGACGGCGCTCGCCCGCGGTGGGTCCGTGCACCGCCGCCGCGGCGCTGTACTCGACGAGGAGGACCCCATGCTGCACCGCGCGCGCACCGTCTCCACGGTGGCCCTGATCGCCGCGTCGACCCTGACGCTCACCGCCTGCGTCGGCGGGGGCGGAGGCGGGTCGGCTCCGGGAGGCGGCGACGCCGATGACAAGACCCTGACGATCTGGCACTACGAGAACGACGACTCGGCCATGGGCCAGGCCTGGGCCAAGGCGATCGACATCTTCGAGGAGGAGCACCCGGACGTCACGGTCGACGTCGAGAAGCAGACGTTCGAGCAGATCCAGAAGAACGCGAAGATCGTGCTGACCGGCGACGACGTGCCCGACGTCATGGAGTACAACAAGGGCAACGCGACCGCCGGGCAGCTCGCCGCGCAGGGCCTGCTCACCCCGCTCACCGACGCCGCGGAGAAGAACGGCTGGGCCGACAAGCTCTCCGGCTCGCTCCAGACCACCGCGCGCTACGACGAGAACGGCCTCATGGGCTCCGGCGACTGGTACGGGGTGCCCAATTACGGCGAGTTCGTGGGCGTCTACTACAACAAGGACATGTTCGAGAAGGCCGGCCTCGAGGTGCCGACCACGCTCGACGAGCTCGAGCAGGTCATGAAGGCGTTCAAGGCCGACGGCGTCACGCCCCTCGCCGAGGCGGGCGCGGAGTACCCGATGGGCCAGCTCTGGTACGAGCTCGTTCTCGCGAACGCCGACCGCGAGCTGGTCGACCAGTACCAGCTCTTCGACGGCGACGTCGACTTCCACGGTCCCGAGATGACGGCCGCGACGAAGAAGCTCGACGAGTGGATCAAGGACGGCTACATCGCGTCCGACTCCGCCGGCCTCACCGCGGAGGACATGGGCGTCTCGTTCATGAAGGGCGACTACCCGATGATGGTGTCCGGGTCCTGGTGGTTCGGCCGCGTCGTCGCCGAGATGAAGGACGACTGGGGCCAGTTCAACTTCCCGGGCAACACGCTGCAGGTCGGATCGTCCGGCAACCTGTGGGTGGTGCCGACCAACGCCGACTCGCCGTCGCTCGCCGAGGAGTTCATCGACACCACGCTGCGGCCCGAGGTGCAGGACGTGCTGGCGCAGGCCGGCGGCCTGCCGGTGGCCGGCGACCCGTCGACCATCGACGACGAGAAGACGCGCGAGCTCACCGAGAACTTCCAGGCGGTCCTCGACGACGACGGCCTGGCGTTCTACCCGGACTGGCCCGTGCCCGGCTACTACGACGTGATCGTCAGCCAGCTCCAGTCCCTGGTCAACCAGTCCAAGTCGCCCGACCAGGTGCTCGACGGCCTGGAGTCCGCCTACACGGACGGCAAGGCCGACCTGCTCGGCGAGTGACGACATGACCGCCACCCTCACCCCGCCCGCGGCGGCGCCCCCGACCAGGGCGCGCCGCCGCCGGCGCGGCGGCTCCCTGCCCTACCTGGCGTACCTGCTGCCCGGCGCGGTCCTCTTCGTGCTGGTCATCGGGTACCCCCTGGTCACCAACGTCTACATCAGCCTCTTCTCCTGGCGCGGCGGGCTGGCGCCGCTCACCTGGGTGGGGCTCGACAACTACACGGAGCTGTGGCACGACGCCGCCTTCTGGACGTCGTTCCAGAACTCGGTCGCGATGATCGTCGCGATGGTGCTGGTGCCCACGGTGATCGGCCTGCTGCTCGCCGCGGTGCTGTTCGACTACCTCGGCCGGCGCTTCGGCGGCCGCGTCGCCTCCGTCCTGCGCGCCACCTACTACCTGCCGCAGATCCTGCCGGTCGCGGTCGCGGGCGTGCTGTGGAACTGGATCCTCAACGCCCAGACGGGCGCGCTCAACGAGATCCTGCGCGGGCTCGGCGTCGAGAACCCGCCGAACTGGCTGGGCGACCCCAGCACGGCCCTGCCGAGCGTCATGCTGGTGCTGATCTGGGTGCAGATCGGCTACCCCGTGGTGATCTTCATGGCCGCGCTGCAGCGGGTGGACCCCGAGCTCTACGAGGCGGCGGAGCTGGACGGCGCCGGCTGGTGGCGGCGGTTCCGCGCCATCACGATCCCGCAGATCCGGCCGGAGACGTTCGTCGTGACGCTCACGTGCACCGTCGCCGCCCTCAAGGTGTTCGGCCCGATCTACGTGCTGACGCGCGGCGGCCCGGAGAGCTCCACGCTCGTGCCGAGCTACTACTCGTACCTCAACTTCTTCGACAAGTCGCGGGTGGGCTACGGCGCCGCCGTGGCGACCGTGCTCACGGTGGTGATCGTCGTGGTGGCCGTCGTCATCCTGGCGCTGCAGTCGCGCGCCGAGCGCGCCGAGGAGGTGGGTCGCTGATGGCCACGACGGTCCAGGCTCCGCCGTCCGGCCGGGCCGCGCGCCCGGGGCCCGACGTGCCGCAGAGGCGGGAGGGCGGTCGCCACCGCCGGGGCGCCGCGCGCTGGTTCGTGCTGGCGGGCGCGGTCGTCGTCGCGCTGCTCGTGCTGGCGCCGCTGCTCGTCATGCTCCTCAACGCGTTCAAGTCGCCCGAGGACTACACGCAGAATGGCCCGCTCAGCCTCCCGAGCAGCCTCTACCTCGACGGGCTCGTGAACTTCTGGCAGCGCACGGACTTCCCGGTGAAGCTGTGGAACTCGTTCTTCATCTCCGCGGTGGTGGCGGTGGCGGCGTGCGTGCTCTCGCTCCTCAACGCCTACGCGATCGGCATCGGCCGGATCAGGGGCCGGCTGTGGATCGTGCTGCTGTTCCTGCTCGCGAACATGCTGCCGCAGGAGGCGCTGATCTACCCGCTGTTCGACATGGCCCGGCAGGTGGGGCTCTCGAACTCCCAGTGGTCCGTGATCATCATCTTCACGGTCGTCCAGTCGGCCTTCGGCACGTACCTGCTCGCGTCGGTGCTGGGCACCTTCCCGCCGGCGCTGCTCGAGGCCGCGGCGCTCGACGGCGCAGGCCGCTGGCGGATCCTGTGGCAGGTGGTGTTCCCGATCGTGCGGCCCACCCTCATGGTGCTGATGATCTTCTTCTTCATCTGGACCTGGAACGAGTTCTTCATCCCGCTGGTCATGCTCACGACCAACGACACCCAGACGATCCCGATCGCGCTCGCCTCGCTGCAGGGCGACCGGATGATGGACGCGCCGACCACCAACGCCGGCGCCCTCGTCTCCCTCGTCCCGGCCCTCGTCTTCTTCCTCATCTTCCAGCGCACCCTCACCCGCGGCGTCACCGCCGGCGCGGTGAAGTGAGCGCGACCGACCCCTACGGAGCAGGTGCACCCTGATGAAGTTCACCGACGGTTACTGGCAGACGCGCCCCGGCATCGACCCGCTGTACGCGACGGAGGTCGACGACGTCCGCGTGGACGAGGCGGCCGGCACGATGACGGTGTACGCCCCGACGGCGCGCATCCGTCGCCGGGGCGACACGCTGAACCGGCCGATGCTGACGGTCACGTACGCCTCCCCGGCGCCGGGGGTGGTCAAGGTGCGGGTGGAGCACTTCGCCGGCGCCGCGCGCCGCGGCCCGGAGTTCGCCGTCTCGGGGGAGCCGGGTTTCCGGCCCGTGGTGAAGGTCGACGAGTCGGAGGGCGTGCTGGAGTCGGGTGGCCTCGCGGTGCGCGTGCACCGCGGGGACGGGTGGCGCGTCGACTTCGAGCAGGACGGCCGGGTGCTGACGTCGAGCCTGCCGAAGTCGGTCGGCGCGATGGCGGCGTCCTCGGGGCCGGCCGCGGGCGGGGCGTGGGTGCACGAGCAGCTGTCGCTGGATCCGGGCGAGCACGTGTACGGGCTGGGGGAGCGGTTCGGGCCGTTCGTCAAGAACGGGCAGTCGGTCGACGTCTGGAACGAGGACGGCGGCACGTCGAGCGAGCAGGCGTACAAGAACGTGCCGTTCTACGTGACGTCCAAGGGGTACGGCGTGTTCGTCGCGCACCCCGAGCGGGTCTCGCTCGAGGTCGCGTCGGAGGTCAACACCCGCGTCCAGTTCTCGGTGGCCGGCCAGGCGCTGGAGTACTACGTGGTCGCGGGCCCGACGCCCAAGGACGTGCTGCGCCGGTACACCGCGTTGACCGGGCGGCCGGCGCGCGTGCCGGCGTGGTCGTTCGGGACATGGCTGTCGACGTCGTTCACGACGGACTACGACGAGGCCACGGTGACGGGCTTCGTGGACGGGATGGCCGAGCGCGGGCTGCCGCTCAGTGTGTTCCACTTCGACTGCTTCTGGATGCGCGAGTACCAGTGGTGCGACTTCGAGTGGGACCCTCGGGTGTTCCCGGACCCGGAGGGGATGCTGGCGCGGCTGCACGAGCGCGGGCTGCAGGTGAGCGTGTGGATCAACCCGTACATCGGGCAGCGCTCGCCCCTGTTCGCGGAGGGCGCCGAGAAGGGGTACCTGCTGCGCACCACCGACGGCGGCGTGTGGCAGTGGGACATGTGGCAGGCGGGCATGGCCCTGGTGGACTTCACGAACCCGGACGCGACGGCCTGGTACCTGGGGTACCTGGAGCGGCTGCTGGACCAGGGCGTGGACGCGTTCAAGACGGACTTCGGCGAGCGGATCCCGGTCGAGGGCGTGGTCTGGCACGACGGCTCGGACCCGGCCACGATGCACAACTACTACGCCCAGCTGTACAACGAGGCCGTCTTCGGGCTCCTGGAGCGGCGCCGTGGCCGCGGGGAGGCGGTCGTGTTCGCGCGGGCCGCGACGGCGGGCGGGCAGCAGATGCCGGTGCACTGGGGCGGCGACTGCGACTCCACGTACGCGTCGATGGGGGAGTCGCTGCGCGGCGGCCTGTCGCTCGCGCTGTCGGGGTTCGGGTACTGGAGCCACGACATCGGCGGGTTCGAGGGCACGCCGGACGCCGGGGTGTTCAAGCGGTGGCTGGCGTTCGGGATGCTGTCGAGCCACTCGCGCCTGCACGGCTCGTCGTCCTACCGGGTGCCGTGGGCGTTCGACGAGGAGGCCGTGGACGTCGCGCGCCGGTTCACGCACCTGAAGCTGTCGCTCATGCCGTACCTCGCCGGGGCGGGGGAGCAGGCGCACGCCGCCGGCACGCCGATCATGCGCCCGATGGTGCTGGAGTTCCCGGCCGACCGCGGCACCTTCGGCGTGGACACCCAGTACATGCTGGGCGACTCCCTGCTGATCGCGCCCGTGTTCACCGCCGACGGGACGGTCGAGTACTACGTGCCGGAGGGCACGTGGACGCGGCTGCTCGACGACGCGGAGGGGACGCACGAGCGCACGGTCGTCGGGCCGCGGTGGGTCACCGAGACCCACGGCTTCGACTCCCTGCCCGTGCTGGTGCGCCCGGGCACCGTGCTGCCCGTCGGGGCGCGCACCGACCGGCCCGACTACGCGTGGGCCGAGGGCGTCGAGCTGCGGCTGGTCGAGCTGCCCGACGGGTACGACGCCGAGACCGTCGTGCCGACCGGCGGCCCCGACGGCGCCGCGGCGCGGTTCCGCGTGCGCCGCACCGGCGACGAGGTCGTCGTCACGACCGACGACGCCCCCGCCGCCTGGAGCGTCCGGGCCGGGGAGCAGGTCGCCACCGCCACCGGAGCCGGAGAGCTGAGGATCGCCCTGTGAACGCACGCACCTTTCCCGCCGACTTCCTGTGGGGGACCGCGACGGCCGCCTACCAGATCGAGGGGGCCGCCGCCGAGGGCGGCCGTGGCCCGTCGATCTGGGACACGTACTCCCGCACCCCGGGCCGCACCCGCGACGGCGACACCGGCGACGTGGCGTGCGACCACTACCACCGGTGGTCCGAGGACGTGGACCACCTGGCCCGGCTCGGCGTCGGCGCCTACCGCCTGTCGATCTCGTGGTCCCGGGTGCAGCCCGGCGGTCGTGGCCCGCTCAACGCGGAGGGCGTCGCGTTCTACCGGCGCCTGCTCGAGGCGCTGCGGGCGCGGGGCGTCCGACCGTTCGTCACGCTCTACCACTGGGACCTGCCGCAGGAGCTGGAGGACGCGGGCGGCTGGGCGAACCGCGAGACCGCGGCGGCGTTCGCGCAGTACGCGCGGCACATGGCGGCCGAGCTCGGCGACCTGGTGGAGGCGTGGACGACGCTGAACGAGCCGTGGTGCTCCGCCTACCTGGGGTACGGGTCGGGAGTGCACGCCCCGGGCCGCACGGAGCCCGCGACCGCACTGGCCGCCGTGCACCACCTCAACCTGGCGCACGGGCTCGCCGCCCGCGCGATCCGCGAGGTGCTGCCGGACGCGCAGGTGTCGATCACCCTGAACCTGCACGTCGTGCGGCCGGAGGACCCGTCGTCCGACGCCGACGCGGACGCGGTGCGCACGATCGAGGCGCTCGCGAACCGCGCGTTCCTCGGCCCGCTGCTCGACGGGGCGTACCCCGCCGACCTGCTGGCCGACACCGCGCACGTCTCGGACTGGTCGTTCGTGCACGACGGCGACCTCGAGGCGATCCGCCAGCCGCTGGACGTGCTGGGTGTCAACTACTACTCCACGGTCACGGTGCGCCGCATCGCCGGCGACGCGGGTGGTGGGGAGCGTGCCGCGAACGACGGCCACGGGGCGTCGAGCCACAGCCCGTGGATCGGCGTGACCGACGTCGAGTTCGCCGAGCAGCCCGGCCCGTACACCGCGATGGGATGGAACATCGAGCCGTCGGGCCTCACGGACCTGCTGCTCGACCTGCACCGCACCTACCCCGGGCTGCCGCTGGCCGTCACGGAGAACGGCGCGGCGTTCGACGACGAGCTCGTCGTCACCGACGCCGGGCGCCGGGTGCACGACGACCGCCGCGTGGCCTACCTGCACGACCACGTCGACGCCGTGGGCGCGGCCCGCGACGCGGGCGCGGACGTGCGCGGCTACTTCGCGTGGTCGCTCATGGACAACTTCGAGTGGGGCTACGGGTACTCCCGGCGCTTCGGCATCCTGCACGTCGACTACCCCACCGGGGAGCGCACCTGGAAGGACTCCGCGCACTGGTACCGCCGCCTCGCCACGTCCGGCGAGCTGCCCCCGGTCGACGCCGTCGCGCCCTGACGCGTCCGCGGGTCGGTACTAGCGTGCGGGCATGACCGCGCCTGCCCCGCTCCCTACCGACACCGCCCGCCTCGACCCCGACCTCTTCGACGACGCCCTGCGCCGGCGGCGCCGCGAGACCCGGGTGCCGGCGCTGTCCGCCGCGGTGGGGCGGGGCGGACGGGTCGCATGGGCCGGCACCGCGGGGTGGGCGCCGGCCGACCCGGGCACGGCGTTCCGGATCGGGTCGATCAGCAAGCCCATGACGGCGGTCGCGGTGCTGCGCCTGGTCGCGGCGGGCCGCGTCGCCCTGAACGACCCGGTCGGACGGCACCTGCCCGACGCCCCGGTCCCGGCCGCCACGGTGGCCCAGCTGCTCACGCACACCGCGGGCCTGCCGGCCGAGCCGCCGGGGCCGTGGTGGGAGCGGCACGGCGCGGGCACCTGGGACGAGCTCGTCTCCGCAGGCGTCGAGCCGCTGTGGGAGCCGGGCGAGCGCCACCACTACTCCAACCTGGGGTACGCGGTGCTCGGACGGCTGGTGGAGGAGTCGCACGGCCGGTCGTGGGACGCCGTCCTGCGCGACGAGGTGTGGGCCCCGCTCGGCATGGCGCACACCGGCCGCACGCCCGTCGGCGACGCCGCCGTCGGCTACGCGGTGCACCCCCACGCGGACGCCGTGCTCGTCGAGCCCGTGCCCGCGTACGGCGCGATGGGGCCGGCGGGCGAGGTGTGGTCGACGCCGTCCGACCTGGTGCGGTTCGGTTCCTGGCTGGTCGGCGCGGGCGCCGACGGGGGAGCGGGCGACGACGTGCTCCCGAGGCCGTGGCGGCGGCGGATGACGGCGCCGCGGGCGGTGGTCGACGACGCCGGCGCGCCGTTCGGTGCCGCCTGGGGCCTGGGCGTCTCCGTCCACCACCCCGTCGGCGACGGCGGGACGGCCGGGCGTCGCACGGTCGGGCACGGCGGCTCCGTGCCGGGCTTCACGGCCACGCTGCGCGCCGTCCCGGCGACGGGCGACGTCGTCGCCGTGTGTGGCAGCTCGACCGCCGGGTTCGGGGACGCGGCGTTCCTCCTCGACCTCCTCGACCTCCTCGACCGGCCGAGGGCGGGCGGGACGGGCGACCCCGGCGCCGCCGACCCGGACGTGCTCGCGCTGACCGGCACCTGGTACTGGGGGCCGGTGCCGTACACGCTGGCGCGCCGCGCGGACGGTTGCCTCGCGCTGAGCTCCGCGGGCGGCCGCGGCACGGTGTTCGGCCCGGCGGCGGACGGCGGCTGGGTCGGCGTCGAGGGCGGCTACTGGCTGGGGGAGCGGCTGCGCGTCGTCGCGGCCGGCACGCCGGCCGAGGCGCTCGACGTCGGCACGTTCCACCTCACCCGCGCGCCGTACGCCCCCGCGACCGCCGTGCCCGGCGGCCTCGACCCTCGTGGCTGGCGGGCGGCGCCCGCCGAATCACGCGCCGAGTGACGCGCCGGGTCGGCGGGCTGTGCGACACACCACCGCGCACGACACGCCGACGATCTCGACGAGTTTCGGCCCGGATCGACAGCCGGGAATGTCCGTTCTGACCGGAGGGCGACGTCTCCCGGACGGGGTGCGGGGGTCGGCCGTGCCGGGACCACGGGCACCGGGCGGTCGCGCACATGCTGTGGACGCCCGTCGCCCACCGCCTGTGGACACCCGCGCGCGAGCCGCACGGTGCTGCGGAAGGACGCCTCCGGGTGGTGGGGACGGACCCCCGGTGTGCCTGTGGACGAGGCGTGTCGGACCCCCGTGGGAGGCTCTTCGCAGGGCCGGAGAGCGAAGGGCGTTCGACGAATGACACCGCTGTCAACCACAAGATGTCGGCCCCGCGCGCGCCCCGACCACTAGGTGTAGTGTTTGAGGAACGCGGGGCACACAGCCCTTCGAACAAAGCACACCGGCGTAGTTCCACGGGCGTCATCCCTGGTCCGGGCCCCTCACGGGCCTTTCTGAGGGAGGCTCGCACGGGCTGCGACACGGGTCGGACCAAGCCCCCCGGCGGGGAGCGCAGAGAGGGAGAGACACATGAGCATCACGGTCTACAGCAAGCCGGCCTGTGTGCAGTGCGACGCCACCTACCGCGCCCTCGACCGCAAGGGCGTCGAGTACTCGGTGGTCGACATCACCCAGGACGCGGAGGCGCTCGAGATGGTGCGCGGCCTCGGCTACCTGCAGGCCCCCGTCGTCGTCGCCGGCGACACCCACTGGTCGGGCTTCCGTCCCGACCAGATCGCCGCGGTCGCGGCGCAGCGGGCCGTCTCGGCCTGAGCGAGCGGGCCGCGCGCGTCGCGGCCCCGCTCACCCCATACGGCCGGCGCCCCGGGCTTCGATCCCGACCCGGGGCGCCGTGCGTCTTCGACGGCACGCCCGTCGGCCTGGCAGCAGCATCCGGGGGGAGGCTGAACATGGGTTCTCTCGTCTACTTCTCCAGCGTGTCGGAGAACACCCATCGGTTCGTCCGGCGCCTCGGGCTCGAGGAGCTCGGCATGTCGGTGCACCGGATCCCGGTGCGCAAGACGGACGGGTCCCTTACGGTGACCGAGCCGTACGTGCTCATGGTCCCGACCTACGGCGGGGGCAACGAGGGCGGCGCCGTGCCACGGCGCGTGCGCGAGTTCCTCAACGACCCGCACAACCGGTCGCTCGTCCGCGGCGTCATCGCCGCGGGGAACACCAACTTCGGCGCTGCGTACTGCATCGCCGGCGACATCATCTCCGCGAAGTGCCAGGTGCCCTACCTGTACGCCTTCGAACTCCTGGGGACGGCTGAGGACGCCGTGCGCGTCCGTGACGGATTGGGACGATTTTGGCAACGACAGTCACTGATCTCGGCGTGAGCGCGACGACCCCGGAGGTCGCGGGGGCCGTCCCCGTGCCGCTGCAGGGCGTGCAGCTGGACTACCACGCGCTGAACGCGATGCTGAACCTGTACGGACCGGACGGCGAGATCCAGTTCGACAAGGACCGCGAGGCCACCACGGCCTACTTCGAGCAGCACGTGGTGCCGAACACCATCCAGTTCGAGACGCTGGACGCGAAGCTCGACCACCTGATCGAGAACAAGTACTACGACCCCGAGGTCCTCGGGAAGTACTCGCGTACCTTCGTCAAGGAGCTCTTCCGGCTCGCCTACTCGAAGGACTTCCAGTTCGACTCGTTCCTGGGCGCCTTCAAGTACTACACGTCGTACACGCTGAAGACGTTCGACGGGAAGAAGTACCTCGAGCGCTTCGAGGACCGCGTCTCGATGGTGGCCCTCGGCCTGGCCGACGGCGACGAGCAGGTCGCGCGCGACATCGTCGAGGAGGTCGTCTCCGGGCGGTTCCAGCCGGCGACGCCGACCTTCCTCAACGTGGGCAAGGCGCAGCGCGGCGAGCCCGTGTCCTGCTTCCTGCTGCGCATCGAGGACAACATGGAGTCCATCGCGCGCGGCATCAACTCCGCCCTGCAGCTGTCCAAGCGCGGCGGCGGCGTGGCGCTGCTGCTGAGCAACATCCGCGAGCACGGCGCGCCGATCAAGCACATCCAGAACCAGTCGTCGGGCGTCATCCCCGTGATGAAGCTCCTCGAGGACTCGTTCTCCTACGCGAACCAGCTCGGGGCGCGCCAGGGCGCGGGCGCCGTGTACCTGCACGCGCACCACCCCGACATCATGCGGTTCCTCGACACCAAGCGGGAGAACGCGGACGAGAAGATCCGCATCAAGACGCTGTCGCTGGGCGTCGTGATCCCGGACGTCACGTTCGAGCTCGCGAAGCAGAACGCGGACATGCACCTGTTCAGCCCGTACGACGTCGAGCGCGTCTACGGCAAGCCGTTCGCCGACGTCTCCATCTCGGAGAAGTACGACGAGCTCGTGGCCGACGACCGGATCACGAAGACCACGATCAAGGCCCGCGACTTCTTCCAGACGATCGCCGAGCTGCAGTTCGAGTCGGGCTACCCGTACGTGATGTTCGAGGACACCGTGAACAAGGCGAACCCGATCAAGGGCCGCATCACGCACTCGAACCTCTGCTCCGAGATCCTGCAGGTCTCGACGCCGTCGACGTTCCACGAGGACCTGTCCTACGACCACGTCGGCCGGGACATCTCCTGCAACCTCGGCTCGCTGAACATCGCGAAGACGATGGACTCGCCGGACTTCGCCAAGACGATCGACACCGCGATCCGCGCGCTCACCGCGGTCTCCGACCAGACGGACATCGAGTCGGTGCCGTCGATCCGTCGGGCCAACGACCTCGGCCACGCCATCGGCCTCGGGCAGATGAACCTGCACGGGTACCTCGCGCGCGAGCGGATCTACTACGGCTCCGACGAGGGCATCGACTTCACGAACCTGTACTTCTACACGGTCGCCTACCACGCGATCGCGGCCTCGAACCGGCTCGCGATCCAGCGGGGCAAGGCGTTCGGCGGGTTCGAGGACTCCAAGTACGCGACCGGCGAGTACTTCGACAAGTACACCGACGCCGAGTGGAAGCCCGCCACCGCGCGCGTCGCGCAGATCTTCGCCGACGCCGGCGTGGCGATCCCGACGCAGGACGACTGGCGCGCGCTCAAGGCCTCGGTCATGGAGCACGGCATCTACAACCAGAACCTGCAGGCCGTGCCGCCCACCGGGTCGATCAGCTACATCAACAACTCGACGTCGTCGATCCACCCCGTGCCCGCCAAGATCGAGATCCGCAAGGAGGGCAAGCTCGGTCGCGTGTACTACCCGGCGCCGTACATGACGAACGACAACCTGGACTACTACCAGGACGCGTACGAGATCGGCTACGAGAAGATCATCGACACCTACGCCGCCGCCACGCAGCACGTGGACCAGGGCCTGTCGCTGACGCTGTTCTTCCCCGACACGGTGACCACGCGCGACGTCAACCGGGCGCAGATCTACGCCTGGCGCAAGGGGATCAAGACGCTGTACTACATCCGCCTCCGCCAGATGGCCCTCGAGGGCACTGAGGTGGAGAACTGCGTCAGCTGCATGCTGTGAGTGCGTTGAGCAACGATCGGGAATTCGGGGAAGAGAAGACCATGGCACCCACGGGGAAGCTCAAGCTCATCGATCGCGTCACCGCGATCAACTGGAACCGGCTGCAGGACGAGAAGGACCTCGAGGTCTGGGACCGCCTGGTCGGCAACTTCTGGCTGCCGGAGAAGGTGCCGGTGTCCAACGACATCCAGTCGTGGCACACGCTCAGCGACGCCGAGCGGCTCATGACGACCCGCGTGTTCACCGGCCTGACCCTGCTGGACACCATCCAGGGCACTGTCGGCGCCGTGTCGCTCATCCCCGACGCGCTGACTCCGCACGAGGAGGCGGTGTACACGAACATCGCGTTCATGGAGTCGGTGCACGCCAAGAGCTACTCGTCGATCTTCTCGACGCTGATCTCGACGCGGGAGATCGACGACGCCTTCGCCTGGTCGGAGGAGAATGCGAACCTGCAGCGCAAGGCCGAGATCGTGCTCGACTACTACCGGGGCGACGACCCGCTGAAGCGCAAGGTCGCCTCGACGATGCTCGAGTCGTTCCTGTTCTACTCGGGCTTCTACGCGCCGATGTACTGGTCCAGCCGTGCCAAGCTCACGAACACGGCCGACCTCATCCGCCTCATCATCCGCGACGAGGCCGTGCACGGGTACTACATCGGCTACAAGTACCAGAAGGGGCTGGCGCAGGTCAGCCAGACCGAGCAGGACGAGCTCAAGGCCTACACGTTCGAGCTGCTCTTCGAGCTGTACGAGAACGAGGTGGAGTACACCGACGCCCTGTACGGCGACCTCGGGCTCACCGAGGACGTCAAGGCGTTCCTGCGGTACAACGCCAACAAGGCCCTGATGAACCTGGGCTACGAGGCGCTGTTCCCCAAGGAGGACACCGCGGTGAACCCCGCCATCCTCGCCGCGCTCTCCCCGAACGCCGACGAGAACCACGACTTCTTCTCCGGGTCGGGCTCGTCGTACGTCATCGGCAAGGCCGTGGCCACCCAGGACGACGACTGGGACTTCTGACCCACGCCGAGGTAGTTCGATCCCCGCCGAGGTAGTTCGAAGGGCGGCCCGCAGGTTCTGCGGGCCGCCCTTCGAACTACCTCGGCGGGGATCGAACTACCTCGGCACTAGACGTCGGCGGAGTGGGCGCCCGTCACGGGCGGCTCCGCGGACCAGGGGAACGTGATCCACAGGTCGGTGTCGCGCCACGAGTAGTCCGGCCGGATGATCGTGCGCGGCTTGGTGTAGAGCACCGCGGACCGGGCGTCGGCGCCCAGCTTCCCGAGCATGTCCATGACCAGGGCGAGGGTGCGGCCGGAGTCCGCGACGTCGTCCACCACGAGCACCTTGGAGCCCGGTAGCTCGGACGTGTCCATGAGCGGCGGCAGCACGCGCGGGTCGTCGAGGGTCTTGCCGATGTCCGTGTAGAACTCGACGTTCAGCGTGCCGACCCCCTTGGTGCCCAGCGCGTACGCCATGGCACCGCCGGGGACCAGGCCGCCGCGGGCGACGGCGACGACGACGTCCGGCAGGAAGCCGCTCGCGACGACGCGCTCGGCCAGCTCGCGGATCGCGTCGGGCAGCAGGGTCCAGGTGAGCACCTCGCGCTCGGGTGCCTGCTCGGTGGGCTGTGCGCTCATGGGACCCGACCCTACGCGCGACGGCGGTCCCCCGTGACCGGGGGCCCGCCGTCGTGACCACGCTGACCTGCGCGGCCACCGGGTGACGTGCGGGACGTCACGCCGGCGGCCGGGCGGCCGTCACTCCGCGGCGAGGATGTCGACCACGAAGACCAGCGTCTGGCCGGCGAGCTCGTTGTCGTCGCTCTTCTCCGCGCCGTACGCCTGGTCGGCCGGGATCACCAGCAGCACCTGGCTGCCGACGGTCTGGCCGGCGAGACCCTTGGTCCACCCCGGGATGACCTGCTGGAGCGAGAACGACGACGGGGCGCCGCGGTCCCAGGAGGAGTCGAACTGCTTGCCGTCGAGCGTCCAGCCGGTGTACTGCGCGGTGACGGTCTGGTCCTCCTTGACCTTGGCGCCGTCGCCCTTGATGAGCGGCTGCACCACGAGGTCCTCGGGCTCCTTGTAGCCGTCCGGGATCTTCACGGACGGCTTGCCGGAGTCGTCGAGCGTGACGGTCGGCAGCCCCTTCTCGGGCTCGACGGCCTCGCCGTCGGCGCGGGTCGGGATCTTCTTCGCGCCGGTGACCTCGATGAGGTTGACGGCGGTCACGGCGTTGCCCTGCTGGTCCTGCGAGGGGAACGCGACGAGGACGCGGGAGCCCACCTTCTGCCCGGTGAGGGGCTCGGTGAGGACGCCGTAGCTCGCGTCGCCGAGGACGAAGCTCTGCGGCTTCTTCTGCTGCCAGGTGGAGCCCTGGCTCGAGCCGTCGCTGCCGAGGTAGCCGACGAAGTCGACCGTGACCTGCATGCCCTCGGCGAGCTCGGCGCCGTCGCCCTCGTCGATGACGCGCGACGTCGCGGTGGACACCTCGAGCGGGGCCTTGAAGCTCAGCTTCGGCTCCTTGCCGGCCTCGCCCTCGACCTTGACGGACTCGAGCGCAGCGACGTCCTCCTTGGTGGGTTCGGGCGCCTCCGTGGCCGGGGACGACGAGGCCGAGGCCGACGGCGTGGCGCCGTCGCCCGAGTCGTCGGCGCAGGCGGTGAGGGTCAGGGCCGCGGCCAGCGCCAGCGCGGTGGCGGCGGCGGACGTGCGGAGCTTCACGGGGGAGTCCTTCGGTCGGCGGGGACGAACCGGGCCACTGTAACGGCATCGCCTGACCGCGCCGTCCAGGGGCGCCGAGCCCGGTGCCGCACCCGCGCGAGCACGAGACAATGGGTCCCATGCCCTCGCGTCGCCCCTCCCGCAAGCGTCCCTGGGGCGCCGAGCCGCCGCCCCTCGACCTCGACCGTGCCCTGGGCGGCGTGCGGCGCGAGAGCGCCGAGGACGGCGAGTGGACGGTGCGTCGCCTGCGCGGCGGCGACAAGGGGTACCGCTGCCCCACCTGCCGGCAGGAGATCCCGCCGGGCACGCCGCACGTGGTCGCGTGGCCGCGGGACGTCGTCGGGGGAGAGGCCGCCGGGGTGGAGCAGCGCCGGCACTGGCACTCCTCCTGCTGGGAGCGCCGCGCCCGGCTGCGCTGAACCGCCTCCCGGACCGGCCAGCGGCGCCCGGCCGAACTACGCTGAGCAGTGATGAACGACATCTCCGCCGACTCCGCCGACCGGGCCACCGGCCACCAGATCCGCTCGCTCACGATGCTCCCCGCACGGCGCGAGGACGTCGAGCTGCACACCGCGGACGGGCTCACGCTCGTCGGCGAGCTGGCGCTGCCGGCGGACCGCGACCCGGTCGCGACGCTCCTGACCTTCCATCCCCTGCCCACGCACGGCGGCTACATGGACTCGCACGTCTACCGCAAGGCGGCCTGGCGCCTCCCCGCGCTCGCCGACCTCGCGGTGCTGCGGTTCAACACCCGGGGGACGTCGTCGCCCCGGGGCACTTCCGAGGGCGCCTTCGACGGCGGGGACGCCGAGCGGTACGACGTCGCGGCCGCGATCGAGCTCGCGGAGTTCCGCGAGCTGCCCCGGCCGTGGCTCGTCGGCTGGTCGTTCGGCACCGAGCTGGTGCTCAAGCACGGCGCCGACCCGAGCGTGGAGGGCGCGATCCTGCTCTCGCCCCCGCTGCACCGCGCCACCGACGAGGATCTGGACCGCTGGGCGGCCTTCGGGCGCCCGCTGGTCGTCCTCGTCCCGGAGCACGACGACTACCTGCGCCCCGACGAGGCGCGGCGCCGGTTCGCGCGCGTCCCGCAGGCGGAGGTCATCGGCGTCGACGGCGCGAAGCACCTGTGGGTCGGGGAGCCGGCGGTGCGCCGGGTGCTCGACGAGATCGTCGGGCACGTGCTGCCCGGGCACGACCCGCTGCCGACGCGGTACGACGGTGCCGTGCAGCAGGCCGAGTCGGTACCGAGATGACCTGGCAATGAGACGGCGATGACGAGGAGTCGACGATGACCACCACCTCCGCTCTCCTGGCGACCTTCCCGCTCCACGACGGGGCGGGCACGCCGCTGTTGCTGCTGCACGCCTTCCCGCTGGACCACCGCATGTGGTCGGCCGCCGCCGAGGCCCTCCCCGAGGGGGTGCGCGCCATCGGCGTGGACCTGCCGGGCCAGGGGCATTCCGACCTCGGGGGCGTCCCGCCCCGGATCGAGGACGTGGCCGACGCCGTCTACCGCACCATGCGGGAGCAGGGCGAGGGCAACGCGGTGGTGGTGGGCCTGTCGATGGGCGGCTACGTGGCGCTCGCCCTGGCCGAGCGGCATCCGGGGTTCGTCGTCGGGCTCGGCCTCGTCGACACCAAGTCGACCGCCGACCTCGACGCCGCGCGGGCCAACCGGCTCCGGATCGCCGACGCGGTGGTCGAGGGCCAGACGCTCGACCCGGTGCTCAGCATGCCCGGCGCGCTGCTCGGCGCGACGAGCGCCGAGAGGCGTCGTCACCTCTTCCCGCTCCTCGAGTCGTGGATCCGCGCGCAGTCGCCGGCCGGCGTCGCGTGGGCGCAGCGCACCATGGCGGCGCGGACCGACCGCACGGACGTCCTGCGTCGCTTCGACGGCCCCGTCGCGGTGGTCGTCGGCGCCGAGGACCAGCTGACCCCGCTCGTCGAGGCGGAGCACATGGTGCACGCGGCGGTCGACGCCGCGCTCACCGTCGTGCCCGCCGTCGGGCACATGAGCGCCGTCGAGGACCCGGCCACGGTCGCGGCCGCGCTCGGGCTGCTGCACCGGCGGGTGGCCGAGCGCACCCACCCGCCCCGGTGGCCCTGGCAGAACCGGCCCGCGCCGAGAGGCTGACCCGGGCGCGGGCGGGACGCGCAGACACGGACGCCGCGGGCCGGCCACCCGGTGGGGTGGCCGGCCCGCGGCGCGTCAGGTCCGGTGCGGCCGTCAGGCCTTGGACGTCGCCGGGGCGTCCTGCTCGGCCTCCGCCTCGGCCTCGGCGGGCTCGGCGTCCGCGGCCACGTCCTCCGCGGGCTCGGCGTCCGTCACCTCGGCGGCGGGCTCGACGGCAGGCTCGGCGGCGGGCTCGACATCGTCGACCGGCTCGTCGACCGGCTCTGCCGTCGGCTCGTCCGCCTGCTCCTCGACGGGCTCGACGTGCTCGGGGGCCTGGACGAAGGCGACAGGCTCGGCCTGCTCGACCGCGGACGGCCGGCCCGCGGCGGGGGCGGACTTCTCCGCCCCGAGCAGCCCGCGCAGCTCCTCGAGGTAGGAGTTGATCGAGTCGTGCCGGCGCGTGAGGTCCTCGAGCTGCCGGGTCGCCGTCGTGCGGTGGTGCTCCGCCTCGGTGCGGGCGTCGTTCACCATCTGCTCGGTGAACTCGCGTGCCTCGGCGACGACCGCGTCGGCGGTGCGGCGCGCGTCCGCGACGAGCGCCTTGACGTACGCGTCCGACTCGGCGCGGACCTTCTCGGCCTGCTGCAGGGCCAGCGCCACGCGCTGCTCCGCCTCGGCCGCGTGCTCCTCGGCCGCGCGGACGAGCAGGTCGGTCTCCTGGCGTGCGGTCTCGTGCCGGGCGGCCGCCTCGTGCTCGACCTGCTCGCGGCGCTGCGCGATCTCGAGCTCGGCGTCGGCCAGCGCGGCGCGGGCCTGCTCGCGCAGCTGCTCCAGCTCGGTGGTGACGGTGTCGGAGGCCTCGGCCGCGTGGTGCTTGGCCTCGGCGATGATGCGCGCCGCCTCGCGACGGGTGCGCTCGAGGAGGTCGGTCGACTCCCGGTCGGCCTCCTCGCGCAGGGCGGCGGCCTCGGCGGCGGCCTGCGCCCGCTGCTGCGCGGTGTCCCGCTCGGCGGAGACGCGCAGCTCGGTGGTCTCGCGCTCGGCGGTGGACCGCTGGACGCCGATCTCGCGCTCGAGCGTGGCGCGCCGCTCGCTCTCCTCGGCGGAGAGCGTGGACGTGATGAGGGCGGCCTCGCGCTCGGCGGAGCCGACCAGCTCCTCGGCGCGGCGCTGGGCGGCCAGC
Source organism: Promicromonospora sp. Marseille-Q5078 (assembly GCF_050315395.1). Lineage (NCBI taxonomy): Bacteria > Bacillati > Actinomycetota > Actinomycetes > Micrococcales > Promicromonosporaceae > Promicromonospora > Promicromonospora sp. Marseille-Q5078. Next base: position 3,244,603 of record NZ_JBNPQG010000001.1, on the reverse strand, counting down.
AGCGTGCCCTCCGCCTCGGCGGCCGTCGTCGACCGGATCTCGTCGGCCTCGCGCCGGGCGCTGCCCAGCAGCTCGGAGGCCTCGGACTCCGCGCGGGCGCGCACCTGGCCGGCCGAGAGCTTCGCCCGCGCCATGATGTCCGCGGCCTGCTGGTTGGCCTGCGTGAGCACCTCGGTGGACTGCTCCTCGGCGGAGCGCAGGAGGCGCTCGACGCGGGAGCCGAGCCCGGCGTACGACGGCTTCTCGTTCTCGCGGAGCTGGCGCTGCACCAGCGCGAGCTCCGAGGAGATCTGCATGGCGCGCGAGTCGGTGCTCTCGACGTTCCGGCGGGCCTCCTCCAGCGCCTGCTCGAGTCGGGCGATGTGGCCGTCCACCTGGGTGCGGTCGTAACCGCGCATGGTGATCGGGAAGAGCGTGCGCTCGTCGGACACGTGCAGACCTCCGTCGTACGTGGGTGGGTGTCCCAGCCTCGCCAGGATAGTGGTGCGGCTGTGGCGCCGGTACTCGGGACATACTTGCCCTCAAGGACGAATCAGGCATCTTCCCACACCTCGGGGAAACGGCGCGACGCGCGGGTTCCGGCGCCGTCCCGGCGGTCGTGACGGCTGCCGGGAGCCGGGGCGCGGCGGTGGTACGCGAGTCGTGAAGGGTTCGTGAACCGCCGCCCGCCAGGGCCTCCACGTAGACGGGTCGCGCCGCGTCGTCCCTATGCTGGACTGTCCACGTCGAAGGGAAAGCTCGGTGCTGCAACGCATTCTGGGTGGCGTCCTGGTCCTGCTCGGACTGGCCGCCGCCGCGCTCGGTGTCGCCTCCGCCACGGTCTGGCGCGACACCGACACGGTGGTCGCCACGGCCACGCCGGTCGGTGACGGCACGTTCGTCGTGACCGACCCCGGGGTCCTCGGGCTGGTCGGTGGCGACGTCACCGTCAGCGCGTCGGTCCCCGAGGGGCAGAAGGTCACCCTGGCCGTCGGCCGGGACGTCGACGTGGCGGGATGGGTCGGCAACGACCCGTACTCCCGGGTCACCGGCCTCAGCGACTGGGACAACCTCTCGGTCGCGGCGGGCAAGCCCGCGGCCGAGGACGCGAAGACGAACGAGGTCCCGGACCCGGGTCCCGACCCCGCCGGTTCGGACATGTGGGTCGCCGAGGTCTCCGACGAGAACAGCGCCACGCTGCGCTGGAGCGACCGTCCGGGCCGCTGGACCCTGCTGGCCGCGGGCGTGGGCGAGGGCGCGGCGGCGCCGACCCTCGAGCTCACGTGGCCGCGCACCGTCACGACGCCCTACCTGTGGCCGGGCGTCGGCGTCGGCGCGGCGCTGGTCGTGGTGGGCGCCGTGCTCCTCGTGCTCGGCAACCGCCGGGTCCGCGCGGAGCGCGCCGACCGCGCCGACGGCGAGGACGGCCCGTCGCACGACGAGCCCACCGACCTCCCCGGCGACGGCCCGTCGACGGGCGTCGCGGCGCCGTTCGCCCCGGTGCGCGGCGACGACCGTGACGCCGCCGCCCCGGGCGTGACCCCGGCCGAGGGGCCCGCCGCGCCGGAGCCGGGCGAGACCGAGGACGACGGCACGGTGCGCGACTCCGTCGGCACGGCCGAGGTGCCGCTCACCGGCCGCCTGATGCGCCGGTCCCGCCGGCGCCGGAGCGAGGAGGACGCCGAGGCCGGCGCCCCCGCGTCCGCCGAGTCGCCCGCGCCCCAGCCCGCGCCCTTCGGCGCGGTGCCCGCCGAGCCGGCGTCGCACGAGCCGGTGCCCACCGAGCCGGCGCCGCACGAGCCCGTGCCCGCCGAGCCCACCACGGCGACCGGCGCCCTGCGCATGACACGGCGCGAGCTGCGCGCGCAGGAGGAGGCCCGCCGGGCCTCCGAGCAGGGCGGCATGACCCGCATGATGCGGGCCATCACGGGCTCGATCCCGGCGGTGCGCCCGCAGGCCGCGCCGGACGGCGAGACCGCCGGCCGCGCCCGGCCGGACTCCGCCACGCCCGCCGGTCGCGCCGCCGCCTGGCGCGCGACGTGGGGCTTCGGCGACGCCACCCGCACCGGGCAGGCCGCCGACACGAACGACACCGACGGGGAGAACCGATGAACCGCCGAACCACCCGCCGCGGCCTCGCCGTCGCGAGCGTCGTCGTCTCGGCGACGCTGCTCGCCGGCTGCGCCGACGAGGTGCCCCAGCCCGTGGCCGGCGAGGCCTTCGACGGGCCCGTGCTGACCGAGGAGCAGGACACCCAGGTGTTCACCGCGGTCTCGGACACGGTCGCGAAGGCCGACAAGGCGCTGACGGGCAAGGACCTCAAGCCGCGCGTCACCGGGCCGGCCTACGAGGTGCGCGCGAGCCAGCTCGCCGTCGCCAAGGAGCGGGACAACGCGGAGCTCGTCACGGACATCCCGAGCGAGTCCCAGCAGATGATCATCCCCACCACCGAGGGGTGGCCGCGCACGAGCTTCTCGATCACCACCGCCACGGAGGACCTCGAGACGCCGCGCCTGGTCGCTTTCGAGCAGGCCTCCGCCCGCGCGGACTACAAGATGTGGTCGTGGGTGCAGCTCATCCCCGGCGTGGTGATGCCCGCGTTCGCCGACGCCGGCATCGGCTCCGAGGCCGTCGCGGCGGACGACGACACGCTGGTCGCGACGCCGACCGACGCGCTCGCGCAGTACGCCGACATCGTGACCCTCGGGGCGAAGAAGTCGTCGTTCGCGAAGAGCTTCGACCTGCCCGACGCGGACCTGGTCGCGGCCGCCGCGTCGGACGCGGCCGCGTGGCGCGGCATCGACAACTTCGAGGAGACCGGCGCGGAGTACACCCAGAAGTTCACGGCCCGCAAGGACGAGGTGCGCTCCGTGAGCACCGCGGACGGCGGGGCGCTGGTGATGGGCGTCCTCGACGGCAAGACGTCCGTGGAGGCGGAGGAGGACTCCAAGATCCCCGCCCTCTCGGAGACGCAGAAGGCGCTGCTGGGCGACGCCGACCCGACCAACAAGCTGGACACGGAGTACACCGACATGGTGGCGCTGTACGTGCCGCCGAAGGACTCGGACCAGAAGATCCGGCCGCTCGGCTACTCCCACGTGGCGACGGCGGCGTCGAACTGACGCCGCGCTCATAGGATGGCGTCCATGACCAACCCCACGCCCGACCCGAGCTTCAGCACGCGTGGCGCCGTCGACCTGTCGGCGCTGAACCGTCCCCAGTCCCCGCCGCCGGGCGAGCCCGGCGGCGCGCCCTCCGCCGGGGGGTACGTGCTGGACGTGACGGACGCGAACTTCCAGCAGGTCGTGCAGGACTCGACCACCTACCCGGTCGTCATGCTGCTGTGGATCCCGACGGACAAGGCGAACGCCGACCTCGGGGAGCTGCTCGGGCGGCTCGCCGAGGAGCACGCCGGGCGCTTCCTGCTCGGCCGCCTGGACGCGCAGGCGTACCCGCAGGTGGCGGCCGCGTTCCAGGTGCAGGGCGTGCCGACGGTCGTCGCCGTGCTGCAGGGGCAGCCGCTGCCGCTGTTCCAGGGCGCGGCGCCGGAGGAGCAGGTGCGCGACGTGCTCGACCAGGTGCTGGCCGCCGCCGAGCAGAACGGCGTCACCGGCCGCGCCCCGGCCCAGGGCGGCGAGGGCGAGGCCCAGCCCGAGGAGGCGGAGGCGGAGCCCGTCGAGGAGCCGCTGCCGCCGCTGCACCAGGAGGCGTACGACGCGATCGAGCGCGACGACCTGGACACCGCGGTCGCCGCCTACCAGAAGGCGATCAAGCAGGACCCGAAGGACGCCCTGGCCGTGGCCGGCCTGGCGCAGGTCCGCCTGCTGCAGCGCACCCGCGACGCCGACCTCCAGGCCGTGCGCACCGCCGCGGCCGACGCGCCGGCGGACGTCGACGCGCAGCTCGCCGTCGCGGACACGGACATGCTCGGCGGCAAGGTCGAGGACTCGTTCGCGCGCCTCCTCGAGCTGCTGCCCGGCTCCGACGCGGACACGAAGGAGAAGCTCCGCGTGCGCCTCGTCGAGTACTTCGAGATCGTCGGGCCCACCGACCCGCGGGTGGTCAAGGCTCGCCAGCGCCTGGCGATCAGCCTCTACTGACGCCGAGATAGAGAACCCGGACCCGCGAGATAGAGAGGCCGGGACGACGCCGCAGTCTGCTGCGGCGTCGTCCCGGCCGCTCTATCTCGCGGGTCCGGGTTCTCTATCTCGGCGTGGTTGGCACCAGGACCAGGGCGCCCAGCGGCGGGACGCGCACCGTGGTCGAGTGCCGCCGGCCCTTCCAGGGGACGTCCTGGGCCTCCACCCGGCCGAGGTTGCCGACCCCGGAGCCGCCGTAGTCCTGCGCGTCCGTGTTGAGCGCCTCGTCCCAGGTGCCGCCGTCGGGCAGGGCGAGGCGGTAGCTCTCGTGCGGCACGCCCGCAAAGTTCACCACGACGACCACCGGTGCGCCGGCGGCGTCGCGACGCACCCACGAGAGGGTGTCGTGGTCGGCGTCGTCGGCGTCGAGCCACTCGAACCCGGCGGCGTCGAAGTCCCGCTCCCACAGGGCGGGCGTGGCGCGGTAGAGGGCGTTGAGGTCGCGCACCAGGCGCTGCACGCCGGCGTGGCCGGGGTCCTGGAGGTGCCACCAGTCGAGGCCGGATCCCTCGTCCCACTCGGCGTCCTGCGCGAACTCCTGCCCCATGAAGAGCAGCTGCTTGCCCGGGTGCGTCCACTGGTAGGCGAGGAACGCGCGCACCCCGGCGAGCTGCTTCCAGCGGTCGCCGGGCATCCGGCGCAGCAGCGAGCCCTTGCCGTGCACCACCTCGTCGTGGCTGACCGGGAGCACGTACTGCTCGGAGAACGCGTAGACCAGCGAGAACGTCAGCTCGTGGTGGTGGTAGCGGCGGTACATCGGGTCGTGGGCCACGTACCGCAGGCCGTCGTTCATCCAGCCCATGTTCCACTTCAGGCCGAAGCCGAGTCCGCCCGCGTCGGTGGGCCGGGTGACGCCGGGGAAGGCCGTGGACTCCTCGGCGATCATCATGACGCCGGGGGTGCGGCGGTAGGCCGTGGCGTTCGCCTCCTGCAGGAACGCGATCGCCTCGAGGTTCTCGCGCCCGCCGCGCACGTTGGGCAGCCACTCGCCGGGCTTGCGGGAGTAGTCGAGGTAGAGCATCGACGCCACGGCGTCCACGCGCAGGCCGTCGGCGTGGAACTCCTCGAACCAGTAGGTCGCGTTGGCGACGAGGAAGTTGCGCACCTCGCGGCGGCCGAAGTCGAAGACGTACGTGCCCCAGTCGGGCTGCTCGCCCCGGCGCGGGTCGGGGTGCTCGTACAGGGGCGAGCCGTCGAACCGCGCGAGGGCGAACTCGTCGCGCGGGAAGTGGCCCGGCACCCAGTCGAGGATGACGCCGACGCCGGCCCCGTGCAGCCGGTCCACGAGGTGGCGGAAGTCGTCGGGGTGGCCGAACCGCGCCGTCGGCGCGTAGTAGCCGGTCACCTGGTAGCCCCAGGACCCGCCGAACGGGTGCTCCGCCACGGGCAGCAGCTCCACGTGGGTGAAGCCCTGCTCGACGACGTACGCGGTGAGCTCCTCGGCGAGCTCGCGGTAGCCGAGGCCAGGGCGCCAGGAGCCGAGGTGCACCTCGTAGACGCTCATGGGGCCGCCGTGCGGGTCGCTCGCGGCGCGCCGGGCCATCCACTCGGCGTCGTCCCAGGCGTAGGCGGAGTCGACGACGACCGACGCCGTCGCGGGCGGCACCTCCGTGCCCTTGGCGAGCGGGTCGGCCTTGGCCCGCCACACGCGGTCGGGGCCGAGCACCTCGTACTTGTACCGGGTGCCCGCGCCCACGCCGGGCACGAACAGCTCCCACACGCCGCTCGCGCCGAGGGAGCGCATGGGGTGCACGGTGGTCCACCGGTTGTGGTCGCCCACGAGCCGCACGCCGCGCGCGTTCGGGGCCCAGACGGCGAACGCCGTGCCCGTGATCTCCCCGAGCGCGCTCGGGAAGCGGCGGGGGTTCGCGCCGAGCGCGCGCCACAGCTCCTCGTGGCGGCCCTCGGCGATCAGGTGCAGGTCCACCTCGCCGAGCGTGGGCAGGAAGCGGTACGGGTCGTCGACCTCCTGCACGTCTTCGTCGTACCGGGTGCGCACGCGGTACTCGGGGGCGTGCCGCCCGGCGCCGTCGACGCGTGCGGGCACGACCGCCTCCCACACGCCCGCCGCCACGTGCCGCGCGGGCAGCTCGTCGGCGTCGGGGAGCACCACCGCGACCTCGTCGGCCAGCGGCCGCAGCACCCGCACGACGGCCCACGCGCCGGCGTCGTCGAGCAGGTGGGGCCCGAGCAGGGCGTGCGGGTCGTGCAGGGTGCCCTGCGCGACCGCGGTCAGCACCTCGGGGTCGACGGGAGGAGGTGCGGGGACGGCGGCTGGCCCGGTCATGGGGCCACTGTTCCACGAACGACCCGACGGCGACATGGCGGCGCACGCGGGGAGCGCATCCCGCGCGAAGTAGGCTCTCCACGACCTTCAGGAGGACCTCTCGTGCCCAGGATCACGATCTCCGACATCGCCCGCCGGGCCGGTGTCTCGACGGGTGCGGTGTCATACGCGCTGAACGACCGCCCGGGCGTCTCGGAGCAGACGCGCGCCCGCATCCTCGCCATCGCGGACGAGCTCGGCTGGCAGCCGAGCTCGGCGGCCCGGTCGCTGTCGGGGTCGCGCAGCGAGACGGTCGGCATGGTGCTGGCGCGCGACCCCGACACCCTCGGGGTCGAGTCGTTCTACATGCAGTTCCTCGCGGGCATCGAGCTCGAGCTGAGCAAGCGCTCCTACGCGCTGCTGCTCCAGGTGGTGCCGGACCTCGACGCCGAGCTGCGGACGCACCGCGCCTGGCGCGCCGCCCGGCGCGTGGACGGCGTGATCATCATCGACCCGCGCGTGGACGACCCGCGCCTGCCGGCGTTCCAGCTGCCCGACGCGCTGCCCGCCGTCGTCGTGGGGGACACGAGCCTCGCCGGCGGCCTGACGAACGTGTGGACCGACGACGCCGCGGCCGTGCGCGAGTCGGTGCGCTACCTGTACGCGATGGGGCACCGGCGCATCGCCCGCATCTCCGGGGTGGCGGACTTCGGGCACACCACGATCCGCGACCGCGCGTTCGACGAGGAGATCGCGGCGGTCGGGGCGGAGGGCCTCGTGGCCCGCACCGACTACTCCCCGGTGCAGGGCGCCGGGGTGACCCGGGCCGTCCTCACCCTCGCCGACCGCCCGTCGGCGATCATCTACGACAACGACGTGATGGCCGTGGCCGGGCTGGGCGTGGCCGCGGAGGTGGGCCTCCGGGTGCCCGAGGACGTCTCGATGGTGGCGTGGGACGACTCGCCCCTGTGCGAGGCCACGTTCCCGCGCCTCACCGCGCTGAGCCACGACGTGAAGAAGTACGGTGCGCACGTGGCGCGGCGGCTCTTCGACCGGATCGACGGGGCGGAGCCCGGCAGCTTCCTGGACTCGGTCCCCACGCTGCGGGCGCGCGGCACCACCGCGCGGCACGCGGGATGACCGGGGCTGGACTTCCGATCGCTTAACCGCTTCACTATTGCCGGGGTCGCACCGTCGCGACGGGGAAGCGTCACCCCCCAGGGAACGTCCGACCACCCACAGGAGCGACCGCATGAGCCCCACGCCGAGCCCGGCCCCCACCGCCACCCCGAGCCTCCCTGTGACCGGCACCCGGACCGGCACCGGCACCGAGCCCGCCGGCGCGTCGCGCCGCGAGCTGCACCAGGGCTGGTCGGTACGGCTCGCGGGAGGGCCCGCGCCCGCCGGGTTCGCCGCGAGCCTGCCTTCCGAGGGCGTCCCCGCCACGGTGCCGGGCAGCGTGCACACGGACCTGCTCGCCGCCGGGCTGATCCCCGACCCGTACCTCGACGACCACGAGGCCCTGCTGGCGTGGATCGGGCGGTGCGACTGGGAGTACCGCACCACGTTCGCGTGGGAGCCCGACGGCCACGACCGGCACGACCTCGTGCTCGACGGCCTCGACACCGTGGCCGACCTGCGGCTGAACGGCACGCCGGTGGGCGCGACGGCGAACATGCACCGCACCTACCGGTTCGACGTCGCCGCGGCGCTGGTGCCCGGCGACAACGAGCTCGTGGTCCGGTTCTCCTCGCCCGTGCGGTACGCCGACGCGCAGAGCCTCGCCCTCGGCTACCGGCCGCAGGTCAACCACCACCCGTTCAACGCCATCCGCAAGATGGCGTGCAGCTTCGGCTGGGACTGGGGCATCGACACCGCCACCTCGGGCATCTGGCGCCCGGTGCGGCTCGAGTCGTGGAGCGTCGCCCGCCTCGCGGCCGTGCGCCCCGTCGTCACCGTGCCGGCCGTGCCCGCGGTGCCGTCCGGCGCGCCGGCCGCGGACGGCCACGTCGACGTGCACGTGGACCTGGAGCGCGCCGGGTCCGACGGGCCGGTGACCGTCACCGCGACCGTCGCCGGCCACGGCGCGCGGGAGTCCGCGACCGTGACCGTGCCCGCGGGGGAGCGCTCCGCCGTCGTGCCCGTCGACGTGCGCGACGCCCGCCTGTGGTGGCCCCGCGGCCACGGGGAGCACCCGCTGTACGGCGTCGAGGTCACCGTGGCGCCCGAGGCCGGGGACGGCGCGGCCGACGCGTGGGCGGGCCGGGTCGGCTTCCGCTCGGTGCGCCTCGACCTCGTGCCCGACGAGCACGGGACGTCGTTCACGATCGTCGTCAACGACCGCCCCGTGTGGGTCCGGGGAGCCAACTGGATCCCGGACGACGCCTTCCCGCACCGGGTCACGCGGGAGCGGTACGCCGCCCGCCTGGACCAGGCCGAGCAGGCGCACATGAACCTGCTGCGCGTCTGGGGCGGCGGCCTCTACGAGGACGACGCGTTCTACGACCTGTGCGACGAGCGGGGCGTGCTCGTGTGGCAGGACTTCGCGTTCGCCTGCGCCGCGTACGCCGAGGAGGAGCCGCTGCGCGCCGAGGTGGAGGCCGAGGCGCGCGACAACGTGACCCGCCTGATGCCGCACCCGAGCCTCGTGCTGTGGAACGGGAGCAACGAGAACATCTGGGGCCACCAGACGTGGGGCTGGATCAAGCGGCTGGAGGGCAAGACCTGGGGCCTCGGGTACTACACCGAGCTGCTGCCGTCGGTCGTGGCGGAGCTGGACCCGGGCCGCCCGTACACGCCGTCGAGCCCGTGGTCGGGCAGCCTGGACGTGTTCCCGAACGACCCCGAGCACGGCTCGATGCACTCGTGGGAGCTGTGGAACCGCGAGGACTGGCCCCACTACCGCGACGTGGTGCCGCGCTTCATGGCGGAGTTCGGGTGGCAGGGCCCGCCCACCTGGTCCACGCTCACCCGGTCGGTCAGCGACGACCCGCTCACCCCCGAGTCGCCGGGCATGCGCGTGCACCAGAAGGCGATGAGCGGCAACGACAAGCTCACCGACGGCCTGGTGGCGCACGTGCCGCTGCCCGACGACATGGACGACTGGCACTGGGCGATGTCCTGGAACCAGGCCACCGCGGTGCGCGTCGCCCTCGAGCACCTGCGCTCCTGGAGCCCGCGCTGCATGGGTGCCGTGATGTGGCAGCTCAACGACTGCTGGCCGGTCACGTCGTGGGCCGCCGTGGACGGCGACGGCCACGCGAAGCCGCTGCTGCACGGGATCCGGCGCGCGTTCGCCGACCGGCTCGTGACCGTCCAGCCGCGCTCGGCCGACGGCGGCGAGCCGGCCGGCGACGGCACCGACGGGCTGGCCGTCGTCCTCGTCAACGACACCGACGAGCCGTGGGCGGGCGACCTGGAGCTGCGCCGCCTCGGGTTCGACGGCGCGGCGGCCGCGGCCACGACCGTCCCGGTGGACGTCGCGCCCCGCGGCACGCTGACCGTGCCGGTCCCCGCCGACGTGGCGGTCCCCGCCGCCGTCGACCGCGAGCTGGTCGCCGCCGCCGTCGGGGGGCAGCGCGCCACCTGGTTCTTCGCCGAGCCCCGGGACTCGGCGCTCGAGGCGCCCGCGCTGGACACCGACGTGGCGGCCACGGCGACCGGGGCGCGGGTGCGCGTCACGGCGTCGACCCTCGTGCGGGACCTCACCCTGCTGGCCGACAAGGTCCACCCCGACGCCGTGGTCGACACCATGCTGGTCGACCTGCTGCCCGGCGAGAGCGTGGAGCTCGAGGTCACGCTGCCCGACGGCGCGGTCGTGGACCTCGCGGGGCTCGCCGCCCCGGGGGTGCTGCGCTCGCTCAACGAGCTCGCGGCGGCCGGGCGGCGGTGAGGCGTCAGGGGGCGCGGCGAGCCCGGTCGAGCACCCGGTCCACGGCGGTCAGCGGGATGTGCGCCCACGCCGGCCGCTGCCGGGTCTCGTAGACGACCTCGTAGAGCGCCTTGTCGAGCACGAGCGCGGCGAGCACCGCGTCGGCGGTGGGCGGGTCGAGCTCGGGGGTGCGGCGGGTGCCGAGGCTCTGCAGCGCCGCCGACGGGGCGGCCGACTGCCGGTAGCGCGCGAGGAACGCGTGCACGGCCTCGGCCTCCCACGCCGGGTCGTGCGCGCCGCCCACCGCCGCCGCGTACGCGAACGAACGGACCATGCCCGCGACGTCGCGCAGCGGGAGGTCCGGGGCGGCGCGCTCCTCGGCCGGCCGCTGCGGCTCGCCCTCGAAGTCGAGCAGCTTCCAGCCGGTCGCGCCGTGCAGGGCCTGGCCCAGGTGCAGGTCCCCGTGCACGGTCTGGAGCCGCAGCCGGGGCAGCCAGCCCTCCATGTCGCCCAGGAGCGCGTCGATCTCCGCCGCGCGCCGTGCCAGGACGGGCGCCTCGGCGACGGCGAGCGCCGCGCGGTCCCGCAGGCCGGCGACGAACCGGGACGGGTCGAGCAGCGGGCCGGGCGGCATCGCCTGCCGGAGCACGGTGTGCAGCTCCGCCACGACGCGCCCCAGGTCCGCCGCGAGGTGGCCGAACGACTCGCCGCGGCGGGCGTGGTCGCAGGCCAGCTCGAAGCCGTCGCGGGCGTGCGGCACCAGCTCGCTGAGCACGGCGAGGGCCGTCGACCGGGCCTGCCGGGACCCGGTCGTCGTGGTCTCGTCAGGCTCGACCGGCGGGACAGGGACCTGCAGGGCGCCGAGGAACCGCGGCACGCCGTCCCAGCCCGCGCGGGTGAGGGCGCGCGGCACCACGACGTCGGGGTGCGGTCCGGGCGTCACCGTGCGCAGGATCTTGAGCATCCCGCCCGCGCCGTCGGGCGACGGCACACCCGGCAGCACGACGCTCGTGTTCGACTGCTCGCCCGCGACCACGTGGCCGCCGGCCGTCAGCGCGTCGTCCGGCACGCCGTCGCCCACGCCCATGGCGCGCAGCGCCGCGAGCCAGCCGGCGGGGTGGGCGCCGCCGTCGTGCACCGCGACGACGCCCGCCGCGGTCCGCACCTCCGCGACGAACCCCGGGCCGTGCTCGGCCGGGTCGGTGAGCACCAGCGGCACCTGCGCCACCACCTCGCCGCCGGGCACGCCGGCGCCGCGCACGCGGACGAGGAGGACGACGACGCCCGCGCCGTCGCCGCCGGGCGGCCCCGCGTCGTCGTCGTCGAACGTCACCGCCAGCCACGGCTCGACCCGCGCGTCCGCGCCGCTCGCGCCGCCCGCGGGGAACCACCGCCGGCCGGGCAGCCAGGCCGCGAGGAGGTCTCCGACGCTGGGGTCGGGGACGTCCGCGGCCGGCCGCACGACGGTCACGCCGGCTCGCCCCCCGAGGCACCGCCGGGCGACGGCGGGGTGAGGACCAGCCAGTAGAAGTCGCGCGACCCCCACGTCATGGTGACGCCGCCGTCCGGGCTCACGTCGGGGAAGCCGGCGCCGCCGAAGACGTCGGTCAGCGACCATCCGGCGTGCCGCGGCAGCCGCACCCGGGCCGAGCGCGCCGTGGCCGACAGGTTCGCCGCCACGAGCAGCGTCTCGCCCGGCGTCGTCCGCAGGAACGCGATCACCGCCTCGTCGTCCGTGTCGAGCGGGGCGAAGCCCCCGGTGCCGAACGCCGGGTGGAGCCGGCGCACCGCGAGCATGCCGTGCACCCAGTGGAGCAGCGACGACGGCTGCGCGAGCTGCGCCTCGACGTTGGTGTGCTGGTAGTGGTGCACCAGCGACTGCACCAGCGGCAGATACAGCTGGCCGGGGTCGGCGGTGGAGAACCCCGCGTTGCGGTCCGGCGTCCACTGCATGGGGGTGCGCACCGCGTCCCGGTCGGGCAGCCAGATGTTGTCGCCCATGCCGATCTCGTCGCCGTAGTACAGGCACGGGCTGCCGGGCAGGCTCAGCAGCAGCGCGTGCGCCAGCTCGATCTCCTTGCGCGAGTTGTCGAGCAGCGGCGACAGCCGGCGGCGGATACCGATGTTGGCCCGCATCCGCGGGTCGGGCGCGAACCACCCGTACATCGCCGCGCGCTCCTCGGTGGAGACCATCTCGAGCGTGAGCTCGTCGTGGTTGCGCAGGAACGTGGACCACTGGCCGCCCGGCGCCGGGATGCCCGGGGTGTCGGCCAGGATGTCCAGCAGGGGCCGGGCGCGCTGGTCGCGCATCGCGTAGTAGACGCGCGGCATCACGGGGAAGTGGAAGCACATGTGGCACTCGGGCTCGTCCGCGGTGCCGAAGTAGTCCACCACCTCCTGCGGCCACTGGTTCGCCTCGGCCAGCATGATGCGGCCCGGGTACTCGTCGTCGATCATGCGGCGCACCCGGCGCAGGAAGGCGTGCGTCTCCGGCAGGTTCTCGCAGTTGGTGCCCTCGGCCTCGAACAGGTACGGCACCGCGTCCAGGCGGAAGCCGTCCACCCCGATCCCCAGCCAGAACCGCGCCACGTCGAGCATCGCGTCCACCACGCGCGGGTTCTCGAAGTTGAGGTCCGGCTGGTGCTGGAAGAACCGGTGCCAGAAGAACTGCCGCCGCACCGGGTCGAAGGTCCAGTTGGACGTCTCCGTGTCCACGAAGATGATGCGGGCGTCCGGATAGCGCGTGTCGTCGTCCGACCACACGTAGAAGTCGCCGTACGGGCCCTCCGGGTCGGCGCGCGACGACTGGAACCACGGGTGCTGGTCGCTGGTGTGGTTCATCACCAGGTCCACCACCACGCGGATGCCGCGCGCGTGCGCCGCCTCGATGAGGTCCGTGAAGTCGCCGACGGTGCCGTACTGGCTCGCGATCGACGTGTAGTCCGCGATGTCGTACCCGCCGTCGCGCAGCGGCGACGGGTAGAACGGCGGCAGCCACAGGCAGTCCACGCCCAGCCACTGGAGGTAGTCGAGCCGCTCCGTCACGCCGCGCAGGTCGCCCGTGCCCCCGCCGCCCGTGTCCGAGAAGGCCCGCACGATGACCTCGTAGAACACCGCCGTGCGGTACCACTCCGGGTCGTCGGACAGCCCCGGCTTGTCCAGCGGCGGGGGAGCGGGCTGCGGCCGCGTGGGCAGCGCCTGCACCGGCACCTGCCGCGTGATCGGGCGGGGCACCTCGGGGGTCATCCGGGCACGCTCCGCGGCGCGGTCATGCCAGCCCGACCGTGAGCACGTGCGACACCTGCTCGCGCGGGTCGAGACGCACGTACGGGTGCGCGCCCCACGGGTACGTGGCGCCGGACAGCTCGTCGTGCACGACGAAGAACGGCTGGTCCTCCACGCCGTCCGGCCGGGTGAGGCCGAGGGCCTCGAGGTCGAGGAGGACGGTGGACTCCTGCGTCTCCCACGGGTCGAGGTTGAGCACCACGAGCACGACGTCGTCGTGCGTGGCGCCGGGCCGCCCCGCCGCGGGCAGGTGCTCGGCCCGCACCCGGCGGGAGAACGCGACGACCTGGTCGTTCGTCGTCGGGTGCACCGCCAGGTCGCGCAGCTGCTGCAGCGCCGGGTGCGCGCGCCGGACCTCGTTGAGCCGCCGCAGCAGCGTCGAGACGCCGATGACGTCGGCCTGCGACCAGTCGCGCGGCTTGTACTCGTACTTCTCGTTGTCGATCTGCTCCTCGACGCCCGGGCGCGGCACGTTCTCCACCAGCTCGTAGCCCGAGTAGACGCCCCAGGTGGGGGAGCCGGTCGCGGCGAGCACGGCGCGGACGGCGAACCCCGCGACTCCGCCGTGCTGGAGGTAGGGCGGCAGGATGTCGTGCGTCGTCGGCCAGAACGACGGGCGCAGCACCGAGCCCTGCGGGCCGGAGACCTCCCGCAGGTACTCCTCGATCTCGGCCTTGTCGTTGCGCCAGGTGAAGTACGTGTACGACTGGTGGAAGCCGATGCGCGCCAGCGTCTGCATCATCGCCGGGCGGGTGAACGCCTCCGACAGGAAGATCACGTCGGGACGGGTGGCGTGCACCTGCGTGAGCAGCCACTCCCAGAAGTCCAGCGGCTTGGTGTGCGGGTTGTCCACGCGGAACGCCGTCACGCCGCGGTCGATCCACAGCCGCACGATCCGCAGGATCTCCGCCGACAGCCCCTCCGGGTCGCGGTCGAAGTTCAGCGGGTAGATGTCCTGGTACTTCTTGGGCGGGTTCTCGGCGTAGGCGATGCTGCCGTCCGCGCGGACGCTGAACCACTCCGGGTGCTCCGTCACCCACGGGTGGTCGGGCGAGCACTGCAGCGCGAGGTCGAGCGCCACCTCGAGCCCCTCCGTCCGGGCCGCGGCGACGAAGGCCCGGAACTCCTTCTCCGTGCCCAGCCCCGGGTGGATCGCGTCGTGCCCGCCCTCGGGCGAGCCGATCGCGTACGGGCTGCCCGGGTCGCCCGGCTGCGGGTCCAGCGTGTTGTTGCGGCCCTTGCGGAACGTCGTGCCGATCGGGTGCACCGGCGTGAGGTAGACGACGTCGAACCCCATCGCCGCGATCGCGGGCAGGCGCTTCGCCGCCGTGCGGAACGTGCCCGAGCGCCAGGTGCCGTCCTTGCGCCGGGTGGCGCCCTCGGAGCGCGGGAAGAACTCGTACCAGCTCGCCGCGAGCGCCAGCGGGCGGCTGACCCGCAGCGGGTACGCGGCGCTCGCGGTCACCAGGTCGCGCAGCGGGGAGCGCCGGAGCGCGTCCTTGACCGCCGACGTCATCGCCATCGCGAGGCGCGCCTCGGGCGGGCGGGTGGCGTCCGCGAGCTCGCGGGCCGCGGCCTCGAGCGTGGCGGCGTCCTCGGCGGTGCGGGCGGCCTGCAGGTCCGGGGCCACGATGCGCTCGAACAGCCGTCGGCCCTCCGCCAGCACGAGGTCGACGTCCTGCCCCGCGTCGAACTTGATCACGGCGTCGTGCGCCCACGTGCCGTACGGGTCCGACCACGCCTCGACGCGGAACGACCAGTCCGCGGCGCCGTCGGACGTGGCGTCGGGCTGCAGGAAGCCGCGGAACCGGTCGAGGCCGGGGGCGACGTCGACCATCGGGGCGGTGCTGTGCACCTCGCCGTCCGGCGCGAGGAGGACGGCGGTGGCCCCGACGGCGTCGTGCCCCTCGCGGAAGACCGTCGCCTCGACGGGCACGACCTCGCCGACCGTGGCCTTCGCCGGCCAGCGCCCGCCCTCGACGACGGGGGAGAGCTCCAGGACGGGGATCCGTCCGATCGGCACGTGCGGCGTGGGCAGCGGAGACGTCACGGCCTCCACGCTAGCCAGCGCACCTCCCCGGCGCGCGCGGACACCCGGTCCGCGAGGGAGTCCGACTCTCGCCGACGTAGTCCGGATCCCCGCGAGGTAGTGGTCCAGACCACTACCTCGCGGGGATCCGGACTACCTCGCGGGGATCTGAACTACTTCGGCGGTCAGGCGTCGGCGGCGAGGGCGCGGCCGGTGGTGCGGCCGGTGTGCAGGCAGCCGCCGAGGAAGGTGCCCTCCAGGGCGCGGTGGCCGTGCACGCCGCCGCCGCCGAAGCCGGCCGCCTCGCCGACCGCCCACAGTCCCTCCAGCACGGACCCGTCGGCCCGCAGCACGCGGCCGGACGGGTCGCACCAGAGGCCGCCGAGCGTCTTGCGGGTCAGCACGGACAGCCGGACGGCG
Source organism: Promicromonospora sp. Marseille-Q5078 (assembly GCF_050315395.1). Classification (NCBI taxonomy): domain Bacteria; kingdom Bacillati; phylum Actinomycetota; class Actinomycetes; order Micrococcales; family Promicromonosporaceae; genus Promicromonospora; species Promicromonospora sp. Marseille-Q5078. The sequence continues at coordinate 3,228,614 of NZ_JBNPQG010000001.1, read as the reverse complement.
AGCAGCGGGCCGTCCTTCGGCGTCGTCAGCGGGCGTGGCTTCGCGACGCGGATGAGCTTGTCGACGCGGTAGTCGCGGGCGGCGCGCGTGGCCACCACCTGCGGGTCCTTGCCCAGCCCGGAGGCCACCTGCGCGTCGCGGGCGGCGACCGTCGCGGCGAGCGCGTCCGGGTCGACGTGCCCCGCCGAGCCCGGCGTGGCCTCCACGAGCGCGTTCATCTTCGCCGCGAGCTCGGCGGGGGTGTCGGCCCACAGGAACTCGGGCGACTCCCGCGCGAACCGTTCCACCGGCCCGACGGCGCGCGGCAGCACGCGCTGCGCGAGGAGCTTGACGTCCTTGCCGGTGAGGTCCGGGTTCTGCTCCGACCCGGACAGGGCGAACTCGGACTCCATGATCGCCTTGTTGAGCACGAACCAGGAGTGGTCGTCGCCGCGCCGGGTGACGTGCTGCAGCGCCCCGAGCGCGTCGAAGCCGGGGAACAGCGGGGCGGGCAGGCGGCCGCCGTCGGCGTCGAGCCACAGCGACGACGGCCCGGGGAGGATGCGGATGCCGTGGTTCGTCCAGACCGGGGAGTGGTTCGCGATGCCCTCGGGGTAGTGCCACATCCGGTCCTCGTGCACGAGGGCGGCCCCGGCGTCGGCGGCGATGCCGAGCATGAGGCCGTCGGTCGAGTCCGGGACGCCGGACAGCATGCGGTCGGGCAGCGTGCCCGCCTCGGCGTCCCAGTGCGCGCGGGCCAGGTCGTGGTTCGCGCCGATGCCGCCCGTGGCGACGACGACGGCGCCCGCGACGATCTCCTCGGCGCCCACGACGTCGCGGTTCGACGGCGCGCCGCGCCCGCCGAACGGCAGGCCCGCGACGGGCTGGTCGGCCAGCACCTCGGCCCGGACGCCGGTGACCCGCCCGTCGGTGGTCACGAGCCCGGTGACGCGGCGGCGGCACCGCACGTCGAGCAGCCCGGCGGCGCGCGCGTCCCGCGCCGCGCCCACGAACGGCGTGAGGATCCCGGGGCCCGTGCCCCAGGTGACGTGGAAGCGGGGCACGGAGTTGCCGTGCTCCGTGTGTCCAGGGTGTCCCGTGCGGCCGTCGCCGTGGCCCACCGTGTACCCGCCGCGCTCGGCCCACTGCACCAGCGGGAACCAGCGCACGCCCTTGCCGTGCAGCCAGGACCGCATGTCGCCCGCGGCGAACTCCACGAAGCGCCGCGCCCACGCGTACCCGTGCCGGTCGGGCCCCTCGCCGCGCTCGGCGCCCGGGTCGAACTGCGCGGAGCCCAGCCAGTCCGACCATGCCAGGTCGGGCGAGTCGTGCACGCCCATCGCGCGCTGCTCCGGCGACCCGACGAGGAACAGCCCGCCGAACGACCACCACGCCTGCCCGCCGAACGACGCCTCCGGCTCCTGCTCCAGCAGCACCACCCGCTTGCCCGCCGCGGTGAGCTCGGTCGCGGTGACCAGCCCGGACAGTCCGGCTCCGATGACGACGACGTCGGCGGTCACGGGCGAGGCAGCGGGGGAAGCGTCGGCGCTCATGATCCGCAGTGTGGCAGAGGAGGATGCCTGAGCACACGGGCGAAGATCGGTCGACGCCCTGCATCCCACAGCGGTAGCGTTCTGGGATGACGACGCAGATCGCGGTCCGCCTTCCCGACGAGCTCGTGGCGTGGGTGGACCAGCAGGTGGCCGAGGGGAAGACGCGGAGCCGGGCCTCCGCCGTCGAGCGCGCGCTGCGGCGGGAGGTCCGCCGGCAGCTCGCCGAGCGCGACGCGCAGATCTACGCGGAGATGAAGCCGGGGGACGATGAGCTGGACGAGATGCTGACCTGGGTGAACGACCGGGCGATGCCGGAGCTCGATTGATGCGTCCCATCCACGTCGTGCGGCTGGACAAGCCTCGCCCGGCCGTGATCCTCACGCGTGAGTCCGTGCGAGCGAGACGCCAATGGGTCACCGTCGCGCCCATCAAGACATCGAGCGTCGGGCTCGCGACCGAGGTCGAGGTCGGGCAGCCGAACGGGCTCGACCACGACAGCGTGGTCGACTGCGACAGCATCATCACCGTCGGGGCGTCGCAGGTCGGCCGGCACGTCGGGTTCCTCCTCGACGACCAGGAGGTAGACCTGGCTCGCGCGATCTCGACGGCGTTCGACCTCGAGGACTTCGGGCTCGTGTGATCGGCCCTACCGGGCGAGGAAGACCTCCACGCTCAGCGACTCCAGCGTCACGTCGCCGGGCTCCTCGTCGTCGGGCGGCTCGGGCCGGTCCCAGGTGGAGCTCCACACCCGCTCCCACGCCTCGCCGCCCGGGGACGGTGCCAGCGTGACCGCGAGGTCGTCCAGGCCGCCGTGCAGGACGAGGAGCACGTGGGCGTCGCCGTCGGCCGGCCCGGGGCGCAGCATCTGCAGGGCGCGCCGCCCCGCCACGGCCCAGGCGTCGCGGTCCATCGGCGTGCCGTCTGCCGCGAACCACAGCAGGTCCGTCTCGTCCTCGCCGGGGCGCGGCGTGCCGAGGAAGAACGAGTCGGCGCGCAGGGCCGCGTGCTCGGCGCGCAGCCCCAGCAGGAAGCGCGTGGTGTCCAGCAGGTCGCGGGCGGCGTCGTCGAGGTCCCAGGACACCCACGAGATCTCGTTGTCCTGCGCGTACGCGTTGTTGTTGCCGCGCTGCGTGCGGCCGAGCTCGTCGCCGGCGGTGAGCATCGGGGTGCCCGCCGACAGCAGCAGCATGGCCAGCAGGTTGCGCTGCGATCGGCGGCGCAGCGGGACGACGGCGGACCACGGCTCGGTGTCGACGTCGCCGCCCTCCCCGCCGTCGTCAGGCGCGTGCCCCTCGACGCCGTGGTTCCAGGACAGGTTGTGGTCCGAGCCGTCGCGGCCGTCCTCGCCGTTCGCCTCGTTGTGCTTGTGGTCGAACGCGACGAGGTCGGCGAGCGTGAACCCGTCGTGCGCGGTGACGTAGTTGACCGACGCGACCGGCCCCCGCACCAGCGGCGGGTCCGAGTGCCCGAACAGGTCGGCCGACCCCGCCAGGCGCGTGGTGAGCTCCCGTAGGCCGTGCATCGGCCGGCCGTGCGAGCCCTCGCGGGGCGCGTCGAGCCAGAAGCCGCGCACGGCGTCGCGGAACCGGTCGTTCCACTCCGCCGTCGGCGGCGGGAAGTTGCCGGTCTGCCAGCCGCCGGGGCCCACGTCCCACGGCTCGGCGACGAGCTTGAGCCCGTTCAGCACCGGGTCGGTCTGCAGGGCGACGAGGAAGGGGTGGTCGGGGGAGAAGCCGTGGTGGGTGCGGCCCAGCGTGACGGCGAGGTCGAAGCGGAACCCGTCCACGCCCACCACCTCCGCCCAGTAGCGCAGCGAGTCCAGGGCGAGCTGCACCACGCGCGGGCGGCGGAAGTCGAGCGAGTTGCCCGTGCCGGTGACGTCCGCCAGCGCGGCCGGGGAGGCGCCGTCGTGCAGGTAGTAGCCGGCGTTGTCGAGGCCCCGCCAGCTCACGTGGAGCGCGTCGTCGCCGCCCTCGCACGTGTGGTTGTAGACGACGTCGAGCAGCACCTCGATGCCCGCCTCGTGCAGCAGGTGCACCATGCCGCGCACCTCGTCGAGGACGGCCGCCGGCCCGGCCTCGCGCGCCGCCCGCGTCGCGTACGCGGCGTGCGGGGCGAAGAAGCCGAGGGTCTGGTAGCCCCAGTAGTTGGTCAGCCCCTGCGCGACCAGGCGCGGCTCGCTGGCGAACGCGTGGATCGGCAGCAGCTCGAGGGTCGTGACGCCGAGGCTCGTCAGGTGGGCGACCGTCGCCGGGTGCGCCACCCCCGCGTACGTGCCGCGCAGCTCCGGCGGGACGTCCGGGTGGTTCGCCGTCAGCCCCTTCACGTGCGCCTCGTAGACCACCGTGTCCGCCCACGGCACCCGGGGGCGGCTCAGCGGCGGCGGGCCGTCGTACGCGGGCAGGACGACGGAGTGGGGCACGAAGGCGAGCGAGTCCTCGCCGTCGGCCTCGCCGTAGCGCTCGGCCACCCACCACCGTCCGTCCGGGGCGTCGGGATCGTCGGCGGCGCCCGGGTCGCGCGGCGCGCTCATCGCGCCGAGCGTCTCCGGGCCGTAGGAGAGGTCGCCCGCCAGGCCGCGGGCGTAGGGGTCGACGAGCAGCTTGGCCGGGTTGTGCCGCTGGCCCGCCTCCGGGTCCCACGCTCCGTGCACCCGGAACCCGTACCGCTGGCCGGGCGCGACGTCCGTGACGTGCGCGTGCCACACGCCGTAGACCGGCCCGTCGAGCGGCACGCGTCGCTCGGCGTAGCGGGCCGGGTCGTGGGCGTCCCGGTGCGGCTCGACGACGTCGATCAGGCACAGCTCCACCCCGTCGGCGTGCGACGCCGCGACGGCGACGTCGACGCCGCCGTCCGGCGTCGGGTGCACCCCCAGCGGCGGGACGTGGCTGCGGCGCGCGCTCGGGCGCGTCAGCGGCGTGACCTTCGGGCGCGACTCCATGGGGGACATCGTGCCTGGCGTGGCTGACAGCCGCGCGCGGCCGGCGCGGTCGGTCCTGCTAGTGTCCCGGTCGATCTGACCTACCGTGGGTGCTGATCACGTCAAGAATCGCGCGGCTATGGGAGGGCTGACACCCATGGGGGACAGTCCGGTCCTCGTCCTGGGGGTGTTTGGAGTCATCCTCGCCGGTGCGCTCGTCTATACCTGGATGCTCTGGCGTCTGTGGCGCGGTGATCGACGTGCAGAGCGACGGTTCATGACAGGGGCTGCGGCAATTCACCGTGATCCGGAGCGACAGAGGGGACTCGTCCGAGGTTCGCTGGGGGTCGCCATCGCCTGCTGGGGCATGGCCGTGAGCGGCAGCGCTGCATTCCTCGACTTCTTCGTCCACGGGTGGGGCCGCGGTGACAGCGAACCCCTCTTCTGGGTGCTGGTGATCGGCGGTCTGGTGATGTTGTTCGGTGGATCGCTGCTCGAGTGGTTCATCGTGCAGTTCAACCGGCCCAAGTTCCTTGTCCCCCCGCAGTTCCGTTCGGCACCGGGGATGACCGAAGTGCGTCGGGGGCTCACGACCCGAGAGTGAGGCGACGGACCGAACGGCCCGCGGACCAGGCGTCGGCGGCGGCCTGGCCGCGGGTAGGCTCGGCACCGTCGGCCGCGGGGTCTGCGGCCGGTCGTCACCACCGTGAGCTGGAGGTCGCGCCCGTGCGCATCGTCGTCGCCGTGAAGTACGTGCCGGACATCAACGCGGAACGACGGTTCGTGGACTGTCGCGTCGACCGCGACCCGGGCGTCGGCACCCTCAACGAGCTGGACGAGAACGCGCTGGAGGCCGCGCTGCGGATCCTCGACGGCCTGCCCGAGGACGAGCGCGCGGCCAGCGAGGTCGTCGCGCTCACCGTGGCGCCGGCGGACGGCGACGTGGCCCTGCGCAAGTCGTTCCAGATGGGCGTGGACCGGGCCGTGCGCGTCACGGACGACGCGCTCGCCGGCTCCGACTACTTCGGCACCGCGGCGGCGCTCGCGGCCGGCGTGCGGAGGCTCGAGGCCGACGGCGCGCCCGTCGACCTGGTCATCACCGGCATGGCCGCCCTCGACGGCCTCGGCTCCGTGGTCCCGGCGCTCGTCGCGGCGGAGCTCGGCCGCCCCGCGCTGACGCTGGCCAAGAAGGTCGACGTCGCCGACGGGACGCTGACGGTCACCCGTGAGACCGACGAGGCGAGCGAGACGCTCGCCGCGCCGCTGCCCGCCGTCCTGTCGGTCGCGGACACGGCGAACACGCCGCGGATGCCGAACTTCAAGCTGATCATGGCGGCCCGCACGAAGCAGATCGAGGCGTGGTCGGCCGCCGACCTCGGCCTCGACGCCGCCGCCGTCGGCACCGCGGGCGCCCGCACCGAGGCGCTCAGCGCCGCGGCGCGCCCGCCCCGCCCCGAGGTCGAGCTGGTGGTCGACAAGGGCGAGGGCGGCACCGCGCTGGCCGAGTACCTCATCCGCAACGAGCTGGTCTGAGAGGACGCGAACGTGTCGACGAACGAGCCCACCCGCAACCGCACCGTCCTCGTCCTGCTGGACCCGGCCACCGAGGTCCGCTCCAGCGCGCTGGAGCTGCTGACCATCGGCCGCGGCCTCGGCCGCGTCGAGGCCGTCACCCTCGAGGCCCCGACCGTCGAGGTGCTCGCCCAGCTCGGCGCGTACGGCGTCGAGACCGTGCACCAGGCCGAGGTCCCGACCGATGAGCTGCGCGCCGCCGGGGGCGACGGCGCCCGGCACCTGCCGTCCGTCGTCGCCGCGACCCTCGCCTCCGCCGTGCGGCGCACCGACGCGGACGTCGTCCTGGCCCCCGCCACGTTCGGCGCGAAGGAGGCCGCCGCCCTGGCCGCGCACGCGCTCGGCGCCGGGCTGGTGATCGACGCGGCCGCCGTCGGGGAGGACGAGGCCGGCCGCATCGTCGCCGGCAAGCGCGTGTTCGCCGGCGCCTGGGACACGCGCTGCGCGGTCACCACCGACGTCGCCGTGCTCACCGTCCGCGCGAACGCCGTCGTGCCCGAGCCCGCCGAGGCGGCCGTCGCCACGGACGTGGAGGCGCTGCCCGTCGAGCTGGTCGGCACGTCGGGCGTGGTGGTCACGTCGCGCGAGGTGAAGGAGCGCGCTGCGGGCCGCCCGACGCTGGAGGAGGCGGCCGTGGTCGTCGCCGGCGGGCGCGGCACCGGCGGCGACTTCGGCCCGGTCGAGGAGTTCGCCGACGCCGTCGGCGCGGCGGTCGGCGCGTCCCGCGACGCCGTCTTCGAGGGCTGGTTCGACCGCTACATCGGCCAGACCGGCGTCACGATCGCGCCGCGGCTGTACGTGGGAGCGGGCATCTCGGGCGCGCCGCACCACCGCGGCGGCATGCAGGCGTCGCAGGTGATCGTGGCCGTGAACTCCGACCCCGAGGCGCCGATCTTCGAGATCTGCGACTTCGCCGTCGTGGGCGACCTCACCGACGTGCTGCCCCAGGCGGCGGCCGCCGTCCGCGCGCACCGGGAGGGCACGACCGCGTAGCGGGTTCTGTCTGAATCGGCCGTCATCTCGACAGAAGTTCTGTCGGGTGTTTACGGAGTAATCCGCCGTCCGCAGGATGGCGGGATGGCTCGAGGAGGAGACCGAGGACAGCCGTCGCGGCGGCGCCTGCACGAGACGCGGGTGCTCGACCACCTGCGGCGCCACGGCGGCTGCAGCCGCGCGCAGGTCGCGACGGCGCTGGACCTGTCGCGCGCCACCGTGTCGACGCTGACGCGCGACCTGGCCGACGCCGGCGCGATCCGGGTGACGGTGCCCGACCGCACCTGGAGCGGGGTGGGCCGGCGCCCGGAGATCCTGACGCTCGACCCCGCGGCGGGGCTGGTGGTCGGGATCGACCTCGGGCACCGGCACGTCACCGTCGCGGCGGTGGACGCGGCGCACGAGCTCGTCGGCTCGGGGACCACCCCGTGCCGTGCCGAGGCGTCCTGGGACGAGCGCCGGGCGACGGCGGTCGCGATGACGCGCCGCCTGGTCCGCGCGCGGAACCGGCCGACGGTCGTGGGCATCGGAGTGGGGGTCGCCGGGTCGATCGGGCACCGGGACGAGGTCGTCGAGGCCACCACCGAGCGCCTCGCGGCAGAGTTCGGCGTGCCGGTCCGCGTGGACAACAACGCCCGGCTCGCCGGCCTCGCGGAGCTCGTCTGGGGTGCGGCCCGCGGCCTGCGTGACGTGGCCTACCTGCGCCTGTCCTCCGGCGTCGGCGGGGCGCTCGTGCTGGACGGCGAGCTGCGCCGCGGCCCGCGGTCGCTGGCCGCGGAGTTCGGGCACGTGAGCGTGACCGACGACGTGCAGGGCTGCCGGTGCGGAAAGCGCGGCTGCCTGGAGACGGTCGTCGGCCGCGACGCCCTGCTCGCCGCGGCCGGTCAGACGGACCTTGGCTCCCTCCGGGCCGCGCTCGACCGCGACGACGACCGGGCCCGGCGCGCCGTTCGGGACGCGGGGGCGGCGGTCGGTCTCGTCCTGGCGGGCACCTGCACCGCGCTGGACGTGCCGGACATCGTCCTCGCGGGCGAGCTCACCGTGCTCGGCGAGCACCTCTTCGGGCCCGTGCGGTCGGCGCTCGCCCGCCATGCGCTCGCCGGCGACCCGCCCCGGCTGCACCGGGCCGGCCTGGACCAGCGCTCCGGCGCGCTCGGCGGCATCGGCGTCGTCCTGCGCGACCCGCGGATCCGCCTCGCGGAGGTCGGAGCATGACGCGGCAGCCGTGGCAGGCGCCCGGCCGGCTCTCGCGCCGCGGCTTCCTCGGCGCGCTCGGGCTCGTGAGCCTCGGGGCCTGCTCCGCGTCGGTCGACGCGGGGAGCAGGCCCGCGCAGGCGCGGTTCGTCCGCGGCGAGTACCGGGGGCCCGCCGTCAGGCTGGAGCTCTGGACGCCGTTCACGGGCGGCGACGGGCCCGCGATGGGCAAGGTCGTCGACCGCTTCAACGCGCAGCACGACCGGATCCGGGTCGTGATGACCTCGCTGCCCGCCGACAGCCTGTACGCCAAGGTGGTGCCCGCGGTCGGCGCCGGTCAGGGACCGGACCTCGCGGTCATGCACCTGGACCAGCTGGCCACGTTCGCGGCACGCGGCACGCTCGCGCCGCTGGACGAGCTCGCCGAGGGCCTCGAGGTCGCCGGGGAGGACTTCGTCCCGGCCGTCTGGCGCAGCGGCGTGTACGAGGGCCGGAGGTACGGCATCCCGCTCGACGTGTTCACGATGGGCCAGTACTGGAACGTCCCGCTGCTCCGGGACGCCGGCGTGCCGGGGCCCGCGGCGGACGCGCGGGCGTTCGACACGACGATGCGAGCGCTGCAGCAGGCGGGCGTCGAGCACCCGTTCTGGGTCACGCCGTCCTGGCAGATGTTCGCGTCCCTGCTGCCGCAGTTCGGGGGCCGGCTCTTCGACGAGACCGGCACCCGGGCGCAGATGGCGTCCGCGGGAGGCGCCCAGGCCCTCGAGTGGATGGTGGCGCAGATCGACTCCGGTGTGAGCCCCGGCGGTGCCACCGACCCGCGACTGCCGCTCAAGAACGGCTCGGCCGCCGTACTGGTCGACCTACCGGCGACGATCCCCGACCTGCAGCTGACGGCCCCTGACCTCGACTGGGCCGTGGCGCCGTTCCCGCAGATCGGCCCCGAGGCGGGGGTGTTCGCGAACTCGCACCACCTCGTCCTCACGGGCCAGTCGCAGGCGGACGCCGAGGTGTCCCACGCCGCCCAGACCTTCGTCGACTGGGTGAGCCGGAACTCGGAGCCGTGGATCGCGTCCGGCAACACGCCGGCCCGCGCGTCGGTGCGCGAGGGCGAGGAGTTCCGCGCCTCGCCCCAGGCGGCGCTCGCGACCCCCGAGAACTTCGACAGCGCGGTCTTCCTGCCGCAGATCCCGCAGTCGCGGGTGATCGCCGCGAACAGCTGGCAGCGCGCCGTCGGCGAGGTCGTGCTCGGGGGCGTGGCCCCGGCGGACGCGCTCGAGTTCGCGCAGGCCACCGCGCAGGAGGAGCTCGACGAGACCCTCGAGCTCCTCCAGAGCTGACCACAGGGCTGACCGGGACGAGCGGGACGGGAGACACGTGCACATGACCCAGCTGACGACAGATGCCGAGGCGACGGGGATCGCAGCCGCCGCACGGGCGGCCCCGCGGCAGCGTCTGCGCCGCAACAGCCCGTGGACGGCGCTGGCGTTCCTGCTGCCCTTCCTCGCCCTGTTCGTCGTCTTCGTGATCGTGCCGATCGGCGCCGCGCTGTGGGCGAGCCTGCACCGGTGGAGCCTCGGGCTGCCCGGGCGGCCGTGGGTCGGGGCGAGCAACTACGCCGAGCTCTTCGCCGGCACCTCGGTCACCAGTGTGGAGTTCTGGAAGGGGATGCAGGCCACCGGCATCTTCTCGGCCGCCGCCGCGCCCCTGCTGGTCGTGGTCCCGCTGGCGCTCGCCCTGCTGCTCCACCGTAAGTTCCCCGGGCGCACGTTCTTCCGGGCCGTCTACTTCGCGCCCTACGTGTTCGGCGTGGCGGTCGTGGGCCTGCTGTGGCACTACCTCCTGGACCGCCAGCTCGGGCCGGTGAACCAGCTGCTCGGCGCCGTCGGGCTCCCCGACGACATCGCGTGGACCACCACGCTGCCGGCCGGCTGGTTCGCGCTCGTCGGGGTCACGGTGTGGTGGACGGTCGGCTTCAACGCTGTGATCTACCTGGCGGCCCTGCAGGACATCCCGAAGGAGCTGTACGAGGCCGCCACGATCGACGGCGCCGGGGCGTGGCGACGCTTCCGCACCGTCACGCTGCCGGGGATCGGGCGGGTGCTCCAGTTCGTCGTGACGATCACGATCATCGCCTGCGCCAACATGTACGGGCAGTCCGCCCTCATCACGCAGGAGCAGCCGGGCACGGACACCCGCACGGCCATCGGCTACATCGCGCAGACCGGCATCGAGGCCTTCGACATCGGGACCGCGTCGGCGATGAGCATGATCCTCGCCGTCATCCTCATGGCCGCGAGCGCGCTGGTGCTGCTCGCCTTCCGGAAGGTCGGTGACCTGGACTCATGAGCTCCGAGACGATCCCTGCACCCGTGACACGTCCCGCACCGACGGCGACGAGCCCCGCTCCGCGCCGCCGGCGGGCCCCCCGACCGCGCCGGGTGGTCCTCGCGCTCACCGTGCTGGCGCTGACCGTCGTGTTCGTCGTGCCGCTGCTCATGATGGTGTCGACGTCCTTCAAGTCGGTCGAGGAGGCGAGCTCGCTCGACTTCTCGCTGCTGCCGCAGGAGCCGACACTCGCCGCGTACGGCGAGATCCTGGGCAACCCCCGGCTGCCCGTGCTGCGCTGGCTGGGCAACAGCCTCCTCGTCGCGGTGCTGCACAGCGCCCTGGTGGTGACGATCTCGACCACCGCGGCCTACGCCCTCGCCCGCCTGGAGTTCCCGTTCCGGCGCACGGTGCTGGGTCTCGTGCTGGCCACCATGTTCGTGCCCGGCGTGATCTTCCTGATCCCGCACTTCCTCATCGTCAACGGGCTCGGCTGGCTGAACAGCTACGCCTCCCTCGTCGTCCCGTCCGCCGCGGGCGCGTTCGGCGTGATCCTGCTGCGGCAGTTCTTCCTCGCCGTCAACCCGGCCATCGAGGAGGCCGCCCGGATCGACGGCGCCAACCAGTGGCGGATCTTCTGGAACGTCATGCTGCCGCTCGCGCGCCCCGCTGTCGCCACCCTCGCCGTGCTGGCGTTCCTGTCCAGCTGGAACGACTTCCTGTGGCCGGTGTTCGTGCTGTTCAGCACCGACATGCTCACCCTGCCCGCCGGGCTCGCCCAGCTGCAGGGGGAGTTCGCCTCGCGCTTCGACCTCCTCATGGCGGGCGCCGTCGTCGCCAGCGTGCCCGTGCTCGTGGTGTACGTGATCGCGCAGCGCTACATCATCGAGGGCGTCTCCCAGGGCGGTGTGAAGGCCTGATCCGACGCCCCACCCGACCCAGGACCGGGCTCGCCCCGGACCCGGACCAGCGAACGACCCGCGTCAGCAGAGAGGAACCGATGAGCCACCCCACGGCCACCATCACGATCGACACCACCGCCCGCCAGGCGATCGACCACCGCATCTACGGACACTTCCTGGAGTCGGCGTTCTTCGGGAACATCGAGGGCGGCGTCCTCGACGAGGGCTCGGCGCACTCGGTGACGGAGCCGGGCCCGCTGCAGGGCTGCCGCGCCGACGTCATCGAGGCGTGCCGCGAGCTCGGGCTGCCCGTGGTGCGGTGGCCCGGCGGCAACTTCACGTCGCCGTACTGGTGGCAGGACGGCACCGGCCCGCGCGACGACCGGCCCCGTCGGCTGGAGCTCGCCTGGGGGTCGGAGGAGTCCAACCGGTTCGGCACCTCGGAGTTCCTCGCCTGGTGCGAGGCCGTCGGCGCCGAGCCCTACCTCGCCCACGGCGCGCGGTCGGTGGACGACGCCGTGCGGTGGGTGGAGTACACGAACTACGGGGGCGACACCGAGATGACGCGGCGGCGCGCCGCCGACGGGTCCCCGGCCCCGCACGACGTGCGGATCTGGGGCCTAGGCAACGAGGTGTACGGCCGGTGGCAGATGGGGCACCGCCCGGTCGAGCAGTACGTGCACGACGCCGCCGAGCACGCCCGGTTCATGCGGGCCGTCGACCCGGAGCTGCGGTTCGTCGCCGTCGGGCAGGAGAGCCGCGAGTGGACCCGCCAGGTCGTGGCGGGGCTCGGCGACGTCGTCGACTGGGTCTCGCTGCACCTGTACGGCGCCAGCCGGCACCTGGTGGACCCGAGCGTCGCCGAGTTCGAAGCCGTGGTGGCGCAGGCCGCGTTCGTCGAGCGGGCGATCCACGACCAGGCCGAGACGATCGCCGCCGTGCAGGCCGCCCACGGACGCACCCGCCCGCTGGCGATCGCGATGGACGAGTGGAACATCCGCCACGTCGAGCCGGGGGACTGGCCGGAGCCGCAGCCCGGGGCCGACGGCGGCGTCGCCGCACGCGACCTGCCGGACGCGGGCGACGTGCCGGACGGGCGCCTGGACCGCGTCAACCGGTACAGCTCGCGGACCCTCGCCGACGCGTTGTTCTACGCCGGCGTCTTCCACGCCATGCACCGCGCCAGCACGCTGGACGTGCCGGTGACGATGGCGAACACGGTCAACCTCGTCAACGCCAACGGGCTCCTCGCCGTGCGCCCGGACGGCGTGGTGCGCACCAGCACGTTCCACGTCTGGGACCTGTACCAGAACCACACCGGGAGCGTGCACCTGCCCGCGCGGGTGGACGGGCCCGGCGCCACCCACGCGCTGCGCGAGGGCGACGAGCGCCGGCCCGACGGCTCGTTCCGCACCACGCCCACGGTGATCGGGCACCTCGACGTGTCCGCCTCGACCGACGAGGCCGGTGGCCGGATCTGCGTGACCGTGATCAACCGCTCGCCGTCGGACGAGGTCACCGCGCGCGTCGACGCCGGCCGGGAGCTGTCGGCCACGGCCCGGTGCCGCCAGCTCGGCGCGGACGTCGACGACCTGTTCGCCGTCAACTCCCTCGACGACCCCGAGCGCGTGACCCTCGGCGCCCCTAGGGACGTCGAGGTGGCGGACGGGACGTTCACGTTCCCGGCCCACTCGATCACGCTGCTGGAGTGGGTGCTCTGACCCGTCGGCTGTCGCCGGTGGGGGATCAGCCGCCCGCGAAGGGCGGCAGCAGGTCCAGGCCCGCGCCGTCCGGCACGACGTCGGACGGCGCGGCCCGGCGGCCGTCGAGCAGCACGCTGCAGCGCGCGAGCACGGGCTCGGCCTCGGGTGTGGCGGCGGCGAGGCGGGCGACGACGTCGCCGACGGTCGCGCCCGGCGGCACGGCCAGCGTCTCGGCGGAGCGGCCGAGGGCGGCGCGCGCGGCGGCGAAGTAGCGCAGGGTCACGGTGTGCGCGGTGGTCGTCGGGTCGGACAGCTCGGTCACTCTCATCCTCCGATGGCGCTCATGGTGCGCTCCGGCTGCTCGAACCCGGCGTCGAGGTCGGTGCCGGAGCCGGTGTCGCTCATGCCGTGCCCGGCCTGCTTGGCCCACATGGCGGTGCGCCACAGGTCGGCCAGCACGGCGTCGTCCGCGCCCGCGCGCAGCGGCCCCAGCAGGTCCGTCTCGGTGTGCGCGAACAGGCAGTCGCGCACGCCGCCCTCGGCGGTGAGGCGTGTGCGGCGGCAGTCGTCGCAGAACGGCTCCGTCACCGACGCGATGATGCCCACCCGGCCCAGGCGACGGCCGTCGGCGTCCCGCACGACGAACCGCTCCGCCGGGGCGCCGTCGCGCGGCTCCTCGTCGGGCTCGAGGGCGAACCGGCCGCCGAGCTGCTCGCGCACCTCCGCCGCGGTGACCATCGCCGCGCGGTCCCACGCGTGGTCGGCGTCCAGCGGCATCTGCTCGATGAACCGCAGCTCGAAGCCGCGCTCGAGGCACCAGGCGAGCAGCTCGGACGCGTGGTCGAGGTTCACGCCGCGCACCAGCACCGCGTTGATCTTCACGAGGTCGAACTCCCGCGCCGCGGCGTCGATCCCCGCGAGGGTGCGCTCGAGGAAGGGACGCCGGGCGAGCGTGGCGAACGTGTCCGGGTCCAGCGTGTCGAGCGAGACGTTCACGCGGTCCAGCCCGGCCTCCCGCAGCGCGGCGGCGCGGGAGTCCAGGCCGACGGCGTTGGTCGTGAGGCTCAGCTCCGGCCGGTGCGGGAGTGCGGCGCACTCGCGCACGATCTCCACCAGGTCGCGGCGCAGCAGCGGCTCCCCGCCGGTGAACCGCACCTGGCGGACGCCGAGGTCGCGCGTCGCGATCCCGACGAGCCGCACGATCTCCTCGCGCGTCATCACCTGGTCGCGCGGCAGGGTCGGCAGCCCCTCGGCCGGCATGCAGTATGTGCACCGCAGGTTGCAGCGGTCGGTCAGCGACACCCGCAGGTCGCTCGCCACCCGTCCGAAGCGGTCCACGAGCCCGCCGGTGGCCGGCCGGTCCGCAGGCAGCCGGACGTCCGGCACCCCCGCGGCGGGCAGGCGCGGCATCCCGAGCGCGACGGTCGTCATCCGATCAGCTCCCCTCGCCCGATGTGGACCCGGAGCCCGGGCCCGGGTCCTGCCAGGACAGCGCGGCGGACGTCGCCCGCCCGAGCGCGTCGGAGCCCTCGCCGCGCGCGGCGGCGAGCCCCGCCGCGTACCCCACGGCGTACGCGGTGACCGGCGCGGCGGGCCGGGCGACCTGGTGCGCGGCGTCCCGCGCGAGGTCGAGGACCGCGCCGACGTCCACGCTGCGCGGCGGCAGCCCGAGCTCCGCCTCGAGCGCGTCCACCCACCGGTCGAGCACGCTGGAGCCCGGCTCGGTGGCGCGGGGCGTCTGGTCGGTCATCGGGTTCCTCCCCGGCGGTGGGTCTGCGGTCGGGGCGGCGCCCCGGCGGGCGTCGCGCGGTCAGGTGGCGACGCCGCGGCGCGGGCGGTCACGACGTCGTGAAGTCCTACCGTAAGGCGTCGCGCGTCCTCCCAGGTGTCGACGTCCGCGCTGACGGCGTCGAGGTCCGGCACCTCGAGGCACGACAGGCCGGCGACCAGCCGCCGCACCGGCACGCCGGCCAGGCCCGGCGCGGCCTGCGCGCCCTGGGGACCGGCGAGCTCGTCGAGCGCGCGGCGCAGCGCGGCGCGGCGGTACAGCCCGACCAGCCACTGCGGGCGGCCGTCGCGGACGAGATACGCGCCGTCGGCGCCTCCGTCGTGCCAGGTGCCGGCGGGGACGGCGGCGATCAGCAGCGGCACGGCGTCCGCGGCGCGCGGCACGTCGACGGCGAGCACGAGCACCCAGGGCGGCGGCGCGTCCTCGCGCGCGCCGTCGAGGGCGCGCAGTCCGGCGTCGAGCCCCGCGACGGGGCCGCCGAACGGCGGGTCCTCGCGCGCGACCAGGACGTCCCGCGGCGCGTCGGGGGGCAGGTCGGGCCCGACGAGGACGGTGCGGGCGGCGTCGCAGGTCGCGGCCAGGGCGCGGTCGAGCAGGGTGGCCCCGTCGAGCACGACCGTCGGCTTCGGCACGCCCCCGAGCCGGGTGGCGCGGCCGCCGGCGAGCACCACGGCGTCGTGCCGGGCGCGCGCGTCGGTCGGGGGCGTCATGTCACGCCCCCGCAGGGCCGCCGAAGGGCAGGTCGAGCGGGAGGACGTCGACCTCGTCGCCGGCCTCGACCTTCTCGACGTCCGGCGGCACGAGGGCGAGCCCGTCGGCGCCGAGCAGGGCGGACGTCGCGTGCCCGCCCGCGGCGCCCTGTCGGTCGTCGGCGGGTGCCGAAGCCCGTGCGACGGCTCCCGAGGGCAGCGTCCGCACCGGCACGACGTGCGTCCGTCCCGGCGGGCTGGGCCACGCCTCGGCCGCCGCGCGACGCACCGGGCGGACGGGCGCGCGCCCCGCGAGCACCGCCACGGCGGGGCGGACGAAGAGCGCGAACGACACGAACGCGCTCACCGGGTTGCCGGGCAGCGCCACCCACGGCACGCCCCGCCAGCGGGCCAGGGCCCGCGGACGGCCGGGCCGCAGCGCGACGGCGGCGACGTCGGCGCCGGCCAGCCGCGCGTCGTCGGCGTCGAGCACCGCCCGCACGACGTCCGACGCCCCCGCCGACACCCCGCCGGTCGTGACGACCAGGTCCACGCCAGTCCCGCCCGCCCCGCCCACAACACGGTCGAGGGATGCGCGGAGGGCGTCGGCGTCGTCGGGGACGGCGCCGACGCGCACGACGTCGGCTCCCGCGGCGCGGGCGAGGGCGGCGAGCAGCAGCGAGTTCGAGTCGGGGATGCTGCCGTCGGCGGCCCGGTTCCCCGCCGGCACGAGCTCGGACCCCGTGGACAGGACGGCCACGCGCGGGCGGCGTCGTACCGGCAGCGTCGCCAGCCCGGCCGACGCGGCCACGGCGACCAGCGCGGGCGTCACGGCGTCGCCCTCGCGGCCGAGGAGGTCGCCGGGCCGCAGGTCCTCCCCGCGCCGGCGCACGTGCTCGCGGGGCTGGCGGGCGAGCACGACCTCGCGCTCCGTCGTCGGGCCGCCCGCGACGAACCGCCCGGTGGACGTGCGCTCCACCGGCACCACCGCGTCCGCCCAGGCGGGCACCGGCGCGCCCGTCATGATCCGCACCGCGCCCCCGGCCGCGCCGTGGGTACGAGAACGGTCAGAATTCGGCCGCGAGTTCTGACCGTTCTCGTACCCACAGCGCATGGGGGAGCCGGGGCGGAGGTCGCCCACGACGGGGAGGGCCACCGCCGAGCCGTCCGCGGGGAGGTCCGCCAGGCGCACCGCGTAGCCGTCCATCGCGGCGGCGTCGAACGGCGGGACCTCGGCGACGGCCCGCGCCTGGGCGCCGAGCGTGCGCCCGGGCGGCTCGACGGCGAGGTCGGCGAGCGCGACGTCCTCCGCGGGCAGCGGCGCGACCCGGGCCAGCACGGCGGCGACGTGCTCGGCCACGCTCCGCGGTGCGCCCGGGGTGCCGCCGCGGGGCCGCTCGGGATGCTCGTCGGGGTGCTCACAGGGCCACGCTAGGCCGACGACGTGTCGCCCGTGCGGCGCGCGCCTCACCGCCGGGCCGGGGCCGGGGTGAGGGCGCCGGGGCGAACGGCCTCGCTCACAGCCCGGCCCCGCGGGCTGTGCGTTCGTGCTCACGCGCTTTTCACCGGTGCGCGCCCCAGGGGGAAACACCCCTTCCTAGCGTCGGGGCACCGGCCCGACGACGCGCCGGCGGATCGAACCGTCGCCCGGCGCCCGCCGGACGGCACCGACCGCCCGACCGTCGACGAGAGCGTCGGGCTCGCGCACAGGAGGACACGCGATGGTTGCTCCGACCACGGCGCCCGCACCCCCGGCACCCGCCCCCGGCGTGCACGCCCGCCCCGGCCGCTGGATCGACGAGTGGCGGCCCGAGGACCCGGCGTTCTGGGCCGGCGGCGGCCGGAGCGTCGCGCGGCGCAACCTCGCGCTCTCCGTGTTCGCCGAGTTCCTCGGCTTCTGCGTGTGGGCGCTGTGGTCGATCGTGGTGCCGCAGCTGCCCGCCGCCGGCTTCGCCCTCACCACCGACCAGATGTTCTGGCTCATCGCCGTGCCGTCGCTGGTCGGCGCGACCCTGCGGATCCCGTACACGCTCGCCGTGCCGGTGTTCGGCGGCCGCACCTGGACGGTCGTCTCGGCGTCGCTGCTGTTGATCCCCACCCTCGCGCTGGCGTTCGTCGTGCAGCGGCCCGAGACGTCGTTCGGCGTGCTGCTGGCCGTGGCGGCGCTCGCGGGCTTCGGCGGCGGCAACTTCGCGTCGTCGATGGCGAACATCTCGTTCTTCTTCCCGGAGCGGGAGAAGGGCGCGGCTCTGGGGTGGAACGCCGCGGGCGGCAACCTCGGCACCGCCGTCGTGCAGCTCGTCGTCCCGCTGGTCATCGCCACCGGCGCCGGGATCGCGCTGGAGCGGGCGGGCCTCGTCTTCGTGCCCTTCATCGTGCTGGCGGCGTTCCTCGCCTGGCGGTTCATGGACAACCTGTCGGCCGCGAAGGCGGACCCGCGCTCGTTCGTCGTGGCCGTCCGCGAGCCGCACACGTGGATCATCGCGTTCCTGTACATCGGCACGTTCGGGTCGTTCATCGGGTTCTCCGGCGCGTTCCCCACCCTGCTGGCCGGCCAGTTCCCCGAGGTGACCCTGTCGCTGGCGTTCCTCGGCGCGCTCGTGGGTTCGGTGGCCCGGCCGCTTGGCGGCATCCTCGCCGACCGCGTGGGCGGGGCCGTCGTCACGGTCTGCTGCTACGCGGTGATGATCGTCGGCGCCGTCGGCGCGATCTCCGCGCTCGGGAGCCACCGGTTCGGCCTCTTCTTCGCCTCGTTCCTCCTCCTGTTCGTCGCGACGGGCGTGGGCAACGGGTCGGTGTACCGGATGATCCCGGCGGCGTTCCGGGTCGCCGGGGCCGGGCGCGACGCCGTCGCCACCGCCCGCGCGGCGGCCGGGTGCATCGGCATCGCGGGCGCGGTCGGGGCGTTCGGCGGGTTCCTCATCCCGCGGGGCTTCGCGATCTCGACGTCGGCGACCGGCTCCCTGGTGGCGGCGCTGTGGGTCTTCGTCGGGGCGTACGCCGTGATGGCCGTGGTCACCTGGGCGGTGTACGCGCGGCGCGGCACGGCGATGCGGGCGGCGCGCGTATGACGACGGCCCCGCCCGCCGTCGGGCCCGGGGTGGCGACCCACTGCCCGTACTGCGCGTTGCAGTGCGGCATGGACCTCGCGCCCGCGGGCCCCGCCGCGCCGGGCGACCGGGCCGCGCTGTCCGTGGCCGTGACGCCGCGGCAGTTCCCGACCAACGGCGGCGGGCTGTGCCAGAAGGGCTGGACCAGCGCCTCCGTGCTGCGCGCCCCCGACCGGCTCACGGCGCCCCTGGTGCGCGGGGCCGACGGCGAGCTCGCCCCGGCCTCGTGGGGGGCTGCGCTGGACCTCGTCGTCGGGCGGCTCGCGACGCTGGCGTCGGAGCACGGCCCTCAGGCGGTGGCCGTCTTCGGCGGCGGCGGGCTGACGAACGAGAAGGCCTACACGCTCGGCAAGTTCGCACGGGCCGTGCTGCGCACGCCGAACATCGACTACAACGGCCGGTTCTGCATGTCGTCCGCGGCGGCCGCGGGGAACCGGGCGTTCGGCCTCGACCGCGGGCTGCCGTTCCCGGTGACCGACCTCGCCGGGGCGGACGCGATCGTGCTGCTGGGCTCGAACGTGGCCGAGACGATGCCGCCGTTCGTGCAGCACCTCGCGGGGCGCGCGCGGCCGGCGGGCTCGTGGTCGTCGACCCGCGACGGTCCGCGACGGCGCGCCTGGCCGACCCTTCGGCCGGCTCCGGACGGCGCGACGGCCAGGGCGGCGGCGTGCACCTGCAGCCCGTGCCCGGCACGGACCTCGTGGTGCTGCTGGCCCTGCTGCACGTGCTGCTCGCGGAGCGACTCGTGGACCGGGAGTACCTCGACGCGCGGACCGGCAGGTTCGACGACGTCGCCCGGTCGGTCGCGGCCTGGTGGCCCGAGCGGGCGGAGACGGTGTGCGGCGTCCCGGCCGAGGAGCTGCGCCGGGTGGCGCGGCTGCTGGCCGCGGCGTCCCCCGCACGCGGCGGGCGCGGCGCCTACGTGCTCACCGGTCGCGGCGTCGAGCAGTCCGCGCAGGGCACGGCCACCGTGACGGCGGCGATCAACCTGGCGCTCGCCCTCGGCCTCGTGGGGCGGGAGGGGTCGGGGTACGGCTGCCTGACCGGGCAGGGCAACGGGCAGGGCGGCCGCGAGCACGGGCAGAAGTGCGACCAGCTGCCGGGCTATCGCCGGATCGACGACCCCGCGGCCCGCGCGCACGTGGCGGGCGTGTGGGGCGTGGACCCGGACACCCTGCCCGGGCCGGGGCTGCCCGCCGTCGCGCTGCTGAGCTCACTCGGCACCGACGACGGGCCGCGCGCGCTCCTCGTGCACGGCTCGAACGTCGTCGTGTCGGCGCCGAACGCCGACCGGGTGCGCGAGCGGCTCGCCGCCCTCGACCTCCTCGTGGTGTGCGACGTCGTGCCCTCGGAGACCGCGCTGCTCGCCGACGTCGTGCTGCCCACCACCCAGTGGGCCGAGGAGGAGGGCACGATGACGAACCTCGAGGGGCGCGTCATCCGCCGCCGCCAGGCGGCCGACGCACCCGGCGCGGCCCGCTCCGAGCTGTGGATCCTGGCGGAGCTGGCCCGCCGGCTGGGCTCCGACGTCGCGTTCCCGACCGACCCCGCCGTCGTGTTCGACGAGCTGGCGCGCGCTACGGCCGGCGGCGTCGCCGACTACTCCGGGCTCAGCCACGCCCGCCTCGACGCGCACGACGACGCCGGCGGCGCCGGGCTGTACTGGCCCTGCCCGGCCGCCCCCGCCGAGTTGTCAGAGTCACGTGAGGGTAAGGCCGCGCGTGGCTCTGACAGCTCGCGGGGCGAGCACCCCGGGACACCGCGCGTGTTCCTCGACCGGTTCGCGACGCCGGACGGTCGCGCGCGCATGATCCCGGTGGACCACGGCGGGCCGTCCGACGACGTGCGCCCCGACGCGCCGACCTACCTCGTGACCGGGCGGGTGCTGCAGCACTACCAGTCCGGTGCCCAGACGCACCGCGTGCCCGAGCTGGAGCGCCTCGTGCCCGAGCCGTACGTCGAGCTGCACCCGCTGCTCGGGATGCGCGTCGGCGTCGGGGACGGAGCGCGGGCGCGCCTCGCGTCCGCGCGCGGCGTCGTGGAGGCCGTCGCCCGCTGGACCGACGCCGTCCGCCCGGACACCGTGTTCATGCCGTTCCACTGGAGCGGCGCGGGCAGCGTCAACCGCCTCACGACCGACGCCGTCGACCCCGTCTCCGCGATGCCCGAGTTCAAGGTCTGCGCCGTGTCGGTCACGCCGGCAGCCGCGCCCGCCGGCCCGGCCCCGCAGGCCGAGCCCAGGACCCAGGAGGTCCCCGCATGAGCCTCGAACCGCAGCGCGTCCTCCGCGTGCCGCGCCAGGTGGTCGTCGTCGGGAACGGCATGGTCGGCGCGCGCCTCGCCGACGAGCTCTCCCGCCGCGACACCGACGGCGCGCTCGACGTCACCGTGCTCGGCGCCGAGCCCTACGAGCCGTACAACCGGGTCCTGCTCTCGGACGTCGTCGCCGGGCGCACCGACGTGGCCGCCATCTCCATGCCCGCCGTCGACGACGGCCGCACCCGCGTGCTGCGCGGCACGGCGGCCGTGGCGGTCGACCGGGACGCGCGCGTGGTCCTCGCCGACGACGGCGCCCGCCACCCGTACGACCACCTCGTCCTCGCCACCGGCGCCGCCGCGCGCCTGCCCGACGTGCCCGGGCTCGGCACCGACCCCGGGGCGCTGCCCGCCGGGGTGCACGCCCTGCGCACGCTCGACGACGCGCGGGAGGTGGTCGCCGCCACCGTGAACGCCCCGCGCGCCGTGGTGGTCGGCGGCGGGGTGCTGGGCGTGGAGGTGGCCCTCGGCCTCGCCGGGCGCGGCCTGCCGACGACCCTCGTGCACGGCGCCGGCGCGCCCATGGACCGCCAGCTCGACGACGAGGCGGGTGCCGTGCTGCGCGCCGGGCTGGAGGCGGCGGGCGTCGTCGTGCGCACCGGCGTGCGGCCGCAAGAGGTGCTCGTCGTCGGGGGCCGGGCGGTGGGCGTGCGGCTCGCGGGCACGGCGGCCGACACGTCGGCCGGCACGGCGGAGCCGGGGGAGACCTTCGGCGCCGGGCTGGTCGTGCTCGCGTGCGGCACCGCGCCGGAGACGACGCTGGCGCGGCGGGCGGGGCTCGCCGTCGAGCGCGGCGTCGTCGTCGGGCCCGACCTGGCGAGCGTCTCCGACGCCCGCGTGTTCGCCGTGGGGGACTGCGCCCAGCCGCCGGAGGGCTCGCGCGGGCTCGTCGCGGAGGGCTGGGACCAGGCGCGCCGGCTCGCCGAGGCCCTGGTCGCGCTCGCGGCACGGCCCCGCCCGGCGCCGCCGGCCGCGGCGGGGCCGCGCGAGCACCTGCGGCTCCCCGGCGACGGAGCCGGCCCGTCGATGGCGGTGCGTCTCGGCACGCTGCTGTCCTCCCGCGCGCCCGGCGGGCCGGCCGCCGGCGTGGACACCCGCGGGACCGACGTGGTCAAGGTCAAGGCGGGCCCGCTGAGCGTGGTGGCGATGGGCCGGTGCGGCTCGCGGCGCACGCCGCTCCCGGGGGAGCGTGCCGTCCGGCTCGGCGACCTGGCGGCGGGCCGCTTCGTCGAGGCCGTGGTGGCCGGCGGCGTGCTGGTGGGCGCCACGTGCGTCGGCGACGCGCGCGTGGCGGCCGACCTCACCGCCGCCTACACGCGCCGCACCCCGGTTCCCGCCGACCCGGCGTTCCTGCTGCTCACGCCCGTGGCGCCCGCCGCGGCCGCGGCGTCCAGCCCGGAGCACATGCCCGACGACGCGACCGTCTGCCGGTGCAACGGCGTCACCAAGCACGACATCGCGGCGTGCGTGGCCGACGGCGCCGCGACCGCGGACGACGTCGCGCGCGCCACCCGCGCCACCACCGGCTGCGGCAGCTGCCGCGACGCCGTGTGCGGGCTGGTGGACTGGCTCGGCGCGGCGCGTCAGGAGTCGGACCGTCAGGCGGCGGGGGAGGTCCACTCGAGCGTGTAGCGGAAGAAGAGCCGCCGCCGGAAGCGCGCCCCGGGCAGCACGCGGGCGGCGGTCGCGCGCACCTCGCCGTACGTCTCCCGGGCGTCGCGCACGGGGGCGGCCGGGGCGTCGTCGGCCGTGCCGTCGTCGGCCGTGCCGTCGTCGGCCGGGGAGGTGTCCTGGGCGACGGGCCGCGGGTGCTTGACCATCCCCACCACGGGGTTGGCGGCCGACGAGACGAGGGCGAGGGCGAGGTCGCGCCGCGCGCCGATTCGCGCGAGCCCGACCACCAGCAGGCGCCCGCCCGGTGCGAGCACCCCGGCGGCGTGCCGCAGCGCCGGCTCGAGCTCCATGTGGTGCAGCGAGGCGACCATCGTCACGACGTCGGACGAGCCGTCGGCGGGGAGGTCGAGGAAGCTCCCGTGGTGGACGGTGACGGACGGGTCGTCGGCGAACCGGGCGCGCGTCACCTCCACCATCGGCGCGTCGACGTCGAGGCCCACCACCTCCACGGCCTCCCGGCGCAGGCGGTCCACGAGCGTGCCCGTGCCGCACCCGACGTCCAGGGCCCGCAGCCGCCGCCGGGGCAGGCGGCGCAGGACCCAGCCGTGGAGGCGGTCGTTGTGGTTCCACGGGTGCCGGTCGTTGAGGCGGCCGAGCCACCGGCCGACCGCGCGGACCTGGGGGTGCGTCGTCGTGCGGGGATCGAGCCGGGGATCGGGCATGGACAGCGAGGGTAGCGTCACGAGCGTGCCGAACCTCGTCCTCATGTGCGGCCCCGCCGGGGCCGGCAAGTCCACGCGCGCGCGCCGGTACGCCGCGGCCGGGTTCGCGGTGGCGTCGGTGGACGAGGTCGCGTGGGAGGCGGGGCACGCCGCCGCTCACCCGCTGCCCGACGATGTCGCCGGCCGGGTGGCGGACGCGCTGCGCGCCCGGGTCGAGGAGCTGCTGGACGAGGGCCGTGACGTCGTCGTGGACTCGTCCTTCTGGTTGCGGGCGTCGCGCGACGAGTACCGGGCGCTCGGCGCGGCCCACGGCGCGGAGACCCTGGTGGTGTACGTCGAGACCCCGCGCGGCGTGGCGCTCGCCCGGGTCGCGGCGCGCGGCGCCGCCCACGCGCACGACGTCGTCCTCGCCCCCGACGTCGCGGCCGCCTACCACGACGGCTTCGAGCCACCGACCCCCGACGAGGGCCCGCTGGAGGTCGTCCCGGGCCGATAACCCTTTCGACCACGGGATCCGTATCGCCATCCGGTGGATGGCGATACGGATCCCGTTCTCGAAGGGGGCAGGCGAGGTCCTCTCGCGCGGGATGTTTCGCGCGTGAGGCAGATGTTCCCGTGAGGTAACCGCGGCCTGACGGTGGCGACACGCCGGCTTCCTAGGTTCAGGGACATGAGCAGCGAGCCCCCCACCTCAGGCAGCGTCGACCGGCGCCACGTCGTCGTCGTCGGCGGCGGCATGGTCGCCCAGCGCTTCGTCGAGGCCCTGCGGGCCCGCGACACCGACGGCGCGTGGCGCGTGACCGTCTTCGCCGAGGAGCCGCGCAAGCCGTACGACCGCGTCGGCCTCACCCGCTACTTCGAGGTGCGCGACGCCGAGGAGCTCACCCTCGGCGACCCGGCGCTGTGGGACGACCCTCTGGTCGAGCTGCACCGCGACTGCGCCGTCGCCTCGATCGACCGCGCGGCGCGGACCGTCACGGACCGGCTCGGCCGCGTGCACCCCTACGACGAGCTGGTGCTCGCCACGGGATCGAGCGCCGCGATGCCGCCCATCGAGGGCAACGACCTGCCCGGCGTCTTCGTGTACCGCACCATCGACGACGTCGCGGCCCTGCGCGGCTGGGTGGAGGCCAAGCGGGAGGCCGGGCGCCTCGAGACGCGGGGCGGCGTGGTGGAGCGGCCGGTGCGCGGCGCCGTCGTCGGCGGCGGCCTGCTCGGCCTGGAGGCCGCGGGCGCGCTCAAGGCGCTCGGGGCGCAGGCCACGGTGATCCAGTTCGGCACGCACCTCATGGACGTGCAGATCGACCTGGGCGGCGGGCACGCGCTCAAGCGGCTCATCAACGACAAGGGCATCGCGGTCCGCACGGACACCGCGACGAAGGGGATCCGCCCGCACCGCCGCACCGGGCACGTGGGGCGGATGGACTTCGCCGACGGCGGCCGCCTCGACGTGGACGTCGTCGTGATGGCCACCGGCGTGCGGCCCCGCGACGAGCTGGCCCGCAGCGCCGGCCTCGAGGTGGGCGGGCGCGGTGGCGCCGTCGTCGACCTGACCTGCCGCACCGCGGACGAGCACGTGTGGGCGATCGGCGAGGTGGCGTGCATCGAGGGCCGCTGCCTCGGCCTCGTGGCGCCGGGCAACACGATGGCGGAGGTCGTGGCCGACCGGCTGCTCGGCGGCGGCGCCACCTTCCCGGGCGCGGACACGGCCACGAAGCTCAAGCTGTCGGGCGTCGACGTCGCGAGCTTCGGCGACGCGCACGGCCGCACCGAGAAGTCCGTCGAGATCGTGTGGGCCGACCCGCTGGCCGGCGTCTACAAGAAGCTCGTCATGGCCGACGACGCGCGCACCCTGCTGGGCGGCGTCTTCGTCGGCGACGCCACGCCGTACGCGTCGCTGCGGCCGATGCTCGGCGCGGAGCTGCCGGGCGACCCGTCCGCGTTCCTGCTGCCGGAGGGCACGGGCGGCGCGCCCACCCTCGAGCTGCCCGACGACGCGAACGTGTGCTCCTGCAACAACGTCTCCGCGGGCACGATCCGCGGCGCGGTCAACGGGTCGTTCGAGGGGCACGAGTGCACCGACGTCGCCGGGGTCAAGGCATGCACCCGCGCCGGCACGACGTGCGGGGCCTGCGTGCCGCTGGTCACCAAGCTCACGAAGACCGAGCTCGCCAAGGCGGGCGTCGAGGTGAGCAACGCTCTGTGCGAGCACTTCGAGCTCTCCCGGGCCCAGCTCTTCGACGCCGTGCGGGTGGCCGACCTGCACACCTTCAGCGAGATCATCGCCCGCTTCGGCCGGGTGCCCGACGGCGCCACGGACGCCGGTCGGGGCTGTGACATCTGCAAGCCGGTGGTCGCGTCGGTCCTCGCGAGCCTCGGCAACGGGCACATCCTCGCGGGCGAGCAGGCCACGCTGCAGGACACCAACGACCACATGCTCGCCAACATGCAGAAGGACGGCACCTACTCCGTCGTCCCGCGCATGCCGGGCGGCGAGGTGACGCCCGAGGGGCTGATCGTCGTCGGGCAGGTGGCGAAGGACTTCGGCCTCTACACGAAGATCACCGGCGGGCAGCGGATCGACATGTTCGGCGCCCGCGTCGACCAGCTCCCGGAGATCTGGCGGCGGCTCGTGGACGCGGGCTTCGAGTCCGGTCACGCGTACGGCAAGTCGCTGCGCACCGTGAAGTCGTGCGTCGGGTCCACCTGGTGCCGGTACGGCGTGCAGGACTCGGTGGGCATGGCCGTCGAGCTCGAGCTGCGCTACCGCGGCCTGCGCTCGCCGCACAAGCTCAAGCTCGGCGTCTCCGGCTGCGCCCGCGAGTGCGCCGAGGCGCGTGGCAAGGACGTGGGCGTCATCGCCACCGAGCAGGGGTGGAACGTCTACGTGGGCGGCAACGGCGGCCAGACGCCGCGGCACGCGCAGCTCCTCGCGGAGAACCTGTCGTCCGCCGAGCTGCTGCGCACGATCGACCGCTTCCTCATGCTGTACATCCGCACCGCCGACCGGCTGCAGCGGACCGCCCCCTGGGTGGAGGAGTACGAGGGCGGCCTGGAGGCGATCCGCGCGGTCGTGATCGAGGACTCCCTCGGCATCGGCGCGGACCTCGATGCCGCGATGGCCCGGCACGTCGAGGGGTACGAGGACGAGTGGAGGGCCGTCCTCGAGGACCCGGAGAAGCTCGCCCGCTTCGGCTCCTTCGTCAACGCCCCGACGACGGCCGACCCGGCGCTCGCCTACGTGGCCGAGCGCGGGCAGAAGCGGCCCGCCACGGCCGACGAGGTCGTCGCCGGCCTGTCCGACCCCGACCTCGTCTCCGCCGAGACCAGCCCGGTCCTCGTCGCCGGCCCCACCCTGGAGGTGCGCGCATGACCACGCTGCCGATCGCGACCGACCCGACGACCGACCCGACGTCCGACCCGGCCCCCCGCGCCGTCGACGGCCCCGGCTGGAGCGCCGTCTGCGCGCTGGCCGCGCTGGTCCCGGAGCGCGGCGCGGCCGCCCTGGTGACCGGCTCCGACGGCGAGGAGCGTCAGGTGGCGCTGTTCCGCCTGCTCGACGGCACGGTCTGCGCGGTGCAGCAGCTCGACCCGTACTCGGGCGCGAACGTCATGTCCCGCGGGATCGTCGGCACCCGCGGCGGCACGCCCACGGTGGCGTCGCCCGTCTACAAGCAGGTCTTCGAGCTGCACACCGGCCGCTGCCTCGACGCGGCGGGCAAGGAGCCGCGCGCGGGCCTGTCGGGCGACCTCGCGTCGTACCCGGTCGCCGTCGCGGACGGCGTCGTGCACGTGGGGATCGGATGACGACGCCCGCGCCCGGCGCCGCGACGACCGGGCGGGTCACCCTCGTCGGGGCGGGGCCCGGCGCCGCCGACCTGCTCACCTATCGCGCGTGGCGCGCGCTGGCCGCGGCCGACGTCGTGGTCACCGACCGGCTCGTGCCGCGGGAGGTGCTGGCCGACCTGGACCCCAGCGTCGAGGTGGTCGACGTGGGCAAGACGCCGGGCCGGCACACGCTGCCGCAGGAGGAGATCGACGCGCTGATCGTGGCGCGGGCGCTCGCCGGCGCGCACGTCGTGCGGCTCAAGGGCGGCGACCCGTTCGTCTTCGGCCGCGGCGGCGAGGAGGTCGCGGCCTGCCGCGCCGCGGGCGTGCCGGTCGAGGTGGTGCCGGGGGTCTCGTCCGCGCTCGCCGCGCCCGCGCTGGCCGGCGTGCCGCTCACGCACCGGGGCACGACGACGGCGTTCCACGTGGTCGCGGGACACACCCGCGACGGCGTCGGCGACGGACGCGACGTGCTCGACGACGTGTCCGTCGCGTGCGTGACGTCCCGCGCGGCGACGCTCGTCGTGCTCATGGGCGTGGCGGCCCTGCCCGGGATCGTGGCCCGCCTGCTGGACGCCGGTGCCGCACCGAGCACCCCCGTCGCTATCGTGGAGCGAGGTTCGCTGCCCGACCAGCGGGTCACGCGCGTCGCCCTCGACCTGGCCGCCAAGCGTGCCGAGGAGGTCGGGGTCCGCGCGCCGGCCGTGGTCGTGATCGGCGACGTGGCTGACTCGACGCTGCTGGAGGTCGCTGGTGACGCAGGAGCCGTGGGGTGGGCCGGTGCATGAGGGTGCCAGGCCCGCGCTGGGCCAGGTGATGGCGGGCTGCACGGTGCTCGTCACGGCCGACCGCCGGTCGGGGGAGCTGGCCGCGGCGCTGGAGCGCCGCGGGGCCGCCGTCCGGCACGCGCCCGCGCTGAGCATGGTGCCGCACGTGGACGACGACGCGTTGATCGCCGCCACGCGCGCCCTCGTCACCGACCCGCCGGACGTCGTCGTCGCGACCACCGGCGTCGGGTTCCGCGCCTGGATCGAGGCCGCCGACGCGCACGGCCTCGCGGACGACCTGCTCGCCGTCCTCGGCCGCGCGCGCCTCGTGGCCCGCGGGCCCAAGGCGCGCGGCGCCATCCAGGCCGCGGGGCTGCAGGCCGACTGGGTCGCCGAGTCGGAGACATCGGCCGAGGTCGCCGAGGTGCTGCTGAGCGAGGGTGTCGGCGGGATGCACGTCGCCATCCAGCACCACGGGGCGGGCGCCGACGGGCTGGACGTCGTCTTCGACAAGGCGGGGGCGCGGGTCTCCGCGCTGGTCGTGTACCGGTGGGGCCCGCCGCCCGACCCGGCCGCCGTCGAGGCGTCCGTCCGGGCCGCCGCGGCCGGGGAGATCGACGCCGTCGCGTTCACGTCCGCACCCGGCGCCGAGGCCTGGATGCGCGCCGTGGAGGCGCAGGGCCTGCGCGAGGAGGTCGTGGCGCGGTTCGTGGACGGGTCGATGGTGGCCGCCGCCGTCGGCCCGGTCACGGCCCGCCCGCTGGAGTCGCGCGGCGTCCCGACGCTGCAGCCCGAGCGCGGCCGGCTCGGCGCGCTCGTGCGCTCCCTCGTGGGGCACTACGAGCACCTGGAGTCCGTGGCCCTCGCCACCGTGGCCGGGCCGCTCGTCATCCGCGCGCGCGTCGCCGTCCTCGACTCCCAGGTGCTGCCCCTGTCGCCCACGGGCGTCGAGGTGCTGCGGCTGCTCGCCTCCGCGCGCGGCGACGTCGTGCCGCGCGACCGCGTGCTCGACGTGCTGCCCGGCAGCTCACGCGACCCGCACGCCGTCGAGGTCGCCGTCGCGCGCCTGCGGGACGCCACCGGCCGGCGCGACCTGGTGAAGACGGTCGTCAAGCGCGGCTACCGGCTGGAGCTCGCGCACCCGGCGTAGGTGTCAGGCCTGCGGGTCGTCGTCAGCGGCCTCGGGACGCCGCGAGGCCCGGACGACGGCGGTCGCCGCGGCGAGCCCGAGGAGCAGGAACACCCCGGCCACGAGCAGCGACCCGCGCGTCGCGTCGGCGAACCCCTCCGACAGCGCCTCGACGACCGCCGGCCCCTGGTCGCCCAGCTCGCTCTCCGTCCCCTCGGCGCGCAGGCCGGAGATCACGTTGCCGGCGGATCCGCTGGTGGCGTCGGCGAGCTGGGTGACCTGGTCCTCCGGGAGCCCCTGGCCGTCGAGCGCCGCCGGCACGGTGGACGCCAGGAGGACCGCCAGGGCCGTCCCCACGAGCGCCGTACCCAGCGCCGACCCGACCTGGCGCACGGTCGACTGCGTCGCCGAGCCCTGGCCGGACTCCTCGGGCGGCACGTGCGCGAGCGTCGTGCTGGTGAGCTGCGCCGAGGCGAGCCCGAGCCCGATGCCGTAGACGACGAGGACCCCGGCGAGCAGCCACGGCGAGACGGTCGGGGTCACCACCAGGGCGACGGCGGCGACGCCCACGACCTCGAGCACGAGCCCGATCACGACGACGAGCGGGGCGCCCACCCGCGCGGCAAGGTGCCGGGCCGACGCCCCGGAGACGAACGCGCCGATCGCCATCGCCGCGAGCACGAGACCGGCTCCCAGGGTCGACAGGGCCAGCACGTTCACGAGGAACAGCGGCAGCACGAAGATGATGCCGAACTCGCCCACCGCGACGGCCGTGGCCGCGACGTTGCCCCACCGGAACGTGGGGATGCCGAACAGCGAGAGGTCGAGCAGGGCCGAGCGCCCGATCCTGGCCCGGTGGCGTTCCCACAGCACGAACAGCACCAGCAGGACCAGTCCCAGCG
This sequence comes from Promicromonospora sp. Marseille-Q5078, assembly GCF_050315395.1. NCBI lineage: Bacteria > Bacillati > Actinomycetota > Actinomycetes > Micrococcales > Promicromonosporaceae > Promicromonospora > Promicromonospora sp. Marseille-Q5078. The sequence goes on along the minus strand of NZ_JBNPQG010000001.1, from coordinate 3,198,604 downwards.
CGAGCAGGACGGGCACCGGGGACACCGGGGCCGAGGCGGGCCACGTCACGCCGAGGACGTCGAGGTCCGCCGTCGGCGTCCACCAGCCCAGCGTCTGGCCCTCGATGAGGCCGAACACCAGCGCGCCGAACCCGAGCGCGGACAGCAGCAGCCCGCCGACGTCCAGCCCGGGTGCCGTCACCGGTGTGCGGGTCTCCGGGACCCACAGGTACGCGCCCACGACGACGGCGACGCCGATCGGCAGGTTGACCAGGAAGATCCAGGGCCAGGTGAACGACGTCGTCAGCCACCCGCCGGCGAGCGGGCCGATCGCCGCGGCGCCGGAGATCACGGCGCCCCACACCCCGAACGCGGCGGCGCGGTCCTTGCCCCGGAACGTCGCGTTCACGGTGGACAGCGTCGACGGCAGGATGGCCGCGGCGCCCAGGCCCTGCACCAGGCGGCCGCCGATCAGCGCGCCGCCGTCGCCCGCCGCGGCGGACAGCACCGACCCGAGCAGGAACAGCACGACGCCCGCCACGAGCAGGCGACGCCGCCCGAGCCGGTCGCCGAGCCGCCCGGCCACCAGCAGGAGCCCGGCGAGCACCACGGCGTACGACGCGCTCACCCACTGCGCGTCGCTCAGGCCCAGGCCGAGGTCGGCGACGATGTCGGGGATCGCGACCGCCACGATCGTGCCGTCGATGACCACCATCGACAGCGCCACCGACAGCACGACGAGCGCGCGCCAGCGATCGGGGTTCTCCGGCGCGACCGCGGTTGCTCGCGGCCCGGCGTCGAAGGCGCCTCGCCCGCCGGGTCCGTCGTGCGCCTGTTCGGGGTCCATCCGTCGTCCTCCACGTGGTCGAGCCGGTTCCGCGACCGCGGACCAGGTGACACCGTGTCAGAACCGTCGGCGGGGCGCGCGGGGACCGTCTGGAGCACCGCGCACCCGCCGACCATGAAGGTTCGTGACCAGGCCTGATGGGTTGTTCTCCCCGTGGTGCATCAACGGTGGGCCTGGTTACTCTCTTGCGGGCGGAGGGGGTGAGGGCAGGTGGCGCAGGCGTTCACGGATATCGACTCGGACCTGGCGGACGGGATCAGTGGTGAGGGGCAGCCCGCGCCGTCCTCCCGGGCGAGCGGTCGGGGGCCGGTGTGAGGCCGGCGGACTGGTCGCCGGTCGGGCTGGACTCCGACCCGACGCCGGGGGACCCGGTGCTGGTGCTCGCGGGCGGGCAGGACTACCTGGAGGTCGCGGGGTCGATCGACGACGCCGCGGGCGCGATGTCGCGTCTGGATGTGGCGGGGACGGTCTCCCAGGCGGTGGACGCGTTGATGGAGACCAAGGAGGACACGGTCTCGCAGATTCGGCGGGCGCACAGCCGGTATCGGGCCACGGGGGACGCGCTGGTGGACTACGCGCACACCCTGGAGCGCGTGCAGTCCGAGACGTTGGCGGCTTTGGAGCGGGCGCGGGCGGCGAAGGACGCGGCGGACTCCGCGGCCGGGTCGCGGGACCGGTTCCAGGACCTGGCCGACGGCGCGACCGACGCGGAGACCCAGCGGGAGTACCAGCAGCAGGCCGACGCCGCGGGGGGGAACGCGGACGACGCGCACGGGCAGGCCGCGGCCGCCCGCTCGGACATCGAGTCGTCGGTGTCGGACCGGGACCGGGCCGCGGGTGATGCGGTGTCCCGGATCGAGGACATCACTTCCGGGGATGACCTGAACGACTCGTGGTGGGACGACTGGGGCTCCAAGGTGGTGGCCGCGATCGCGGACATCGCGGACATGATCTCCACGATCGCGGGGCTGCTCGCGATCGTGGTCGCGTTCATCCCGGTGGTCGGCACCGCGCTGGCCGGGGTGCTGATCGTGGTCGCCGCCGTCGCCGCGATCGTGTCCGCGTTGGCGAACATCACGCTGGCTGCGACCGGGGAGCGGTCGTGGGCGGAGGCGGGGATCGCGATCGCCGGGGCCGCGCTGTCGGTGATCGGGCTGGGCGGTGCGGCGAAGGCCGCGACCGGCCTGTCGAAGGCTGCGTTCAAACAGGGCATGAAGACCGGTGCGAAGAAGGCGTGGTGCAAGGTCGGGTTCGGCACCTGCTTCACCGCCGGCACCCTGATCCGCACGGCCGATGGTGACCGCCCGATCGAGGACCTGCGCGCCGGGGACAAGGTCTACGCCCACAACCTGGCCACCGGCCATGACGAGCTGCAGCTGGTCATGGAGACGTTCGTCCGCACCACGACCACGCTGTTCCACCTAACCATCGGCGGACAGGTCGTGACGACCACCGACGAGCACCCGTTCATGGTCGCGAACATGGGCTGGATCCTGGCCCGCGACCTGCAGCCCGGCGACATCCTCGTCACCAGCGACACCACCGGCACCGGGACGGTCACCCTCGACCGCATCGACATCGAGCACCGCGACCCGGACGACGCGGTCACGGTCTACAACATCCACGTCGAGACCCACCACAACTACTACGTCCTCGCCGGCGACCTGCCCGTCCTGGTCCACAACGCCGGCGGGCACGGCGGTATCCCCGAGGCCGACCGGATCGCGGATGCGGCGGACATCGCCGCAGGGCACGCCGGGTCGAAGCACGCCGGCGACTTCCCCGGTATGTCGGTCGACGATCTCACCCGCCACACGTCGAGCGTCATGTCGGACCCTGCGCGAGCGAAGGACCTGTCTCGACTTCGTCGGGCGTACCAGGGCAAGGACGGCTCGACGATCGTCATCCACGACCCGATGCACGAGGACGTCGGTACCGTGTTCCGGCGCGATCCGACCACCATCGACGACTACTGGGAGAACAACCTCACATGACGGCTCCGCACGACGAGCGCCCGAGCAGTCTGCTCGACCCGCACGAGATCGCGCTCCTGTCCCGAGCATTGTTCGAGTGGGGTGGCCCTGCCCACGCCAGCGACCTTCTCGCGCGAGGGATGGGGTTCGCCGACGCTCCCACGCTGGTGCGGCGGTGCGCCGCGCTCGGTGCGGACCTGAAGCAGGACGCGCCCCTCGAGGCGGCGGACTGGGCGCGGGTCCTCCTCGCGGTGGAGATCGTCTTCGCCAGCGACCTCGTCGGCTCCGGTACGGACTGGCGCACCACGACCGGCATGGACGACGACGAGACGATCCGGCTCCTGCGCACGATCCAGCGCAAGCTCGGCAGGGTCGTCCGGCCCTACTACGGCACGACGCCCGGGACACCGTCCTGACCACCGGGCCGCGCGCGCAGGAACGACCAGCGTCGATCCTCGCCGTGTCGACGCCAGCCCCACATCGGCACTGACAGCAGGAGCGGGTCGAGGAGGTCTACCGCCCCTCCCCGAGCGTCTGACGCGCGGTCGACGGGCCGTCATCCGGGATAGACGTCGACCTCCGCCGCCTTGACGGACAGCCAGACCCGCGTGCCGGGGGTGAGCGACAGCTCGGCGGCGGCCTGGGGCGTGACGTCGGCGGCGAGGTGGTCGGTGCGCACCCGCACGAGGTCGCCGCGCGGCTCCAGGGAGTGCACCGTGCCGCGGAACGTGTTGCGCGGCGAGCCGTGGCGGTCGTCGAGGTAGACAGAGACGGCGGCGGGGCGGAAGACGGCGGTCATGGGCGCGCCGACGCCCAGGCCCTCGCCGGGCCGGTGGCCGTGCACCACTTCGCCGGCGGGCGTGCGGACGCCGTCGCCGGTCCACGTCCCGGTGAGGAGGTTGAGCCCGGCGATCCGGGCGGCGAACGCGCTGCGGGGTCGGGCCAGCACCTGCGCCGTCGGGCCGCGCTCGACGACGCGTCCCCCTTCGATCACGGCCACCTCGTCCGCCAAGAGCAGGGCGTCGAGCACGTCGTGGGTCGTGATGACGGCGGTCTGGCCGGCGAGCAGCCGCTTGAGCGTCTGGCGCAGCTCCGGGGTCACGTCGACGTCGAGCGCGGCCATGGGCTCGTCGAGCAGCAGCAGCCGGGGCTCCGCCGCGAGCGCGCGGGCGACGGCCACGCGTTGCGCCTGCCCGCCGGAGAGGGTCGACGGGGCGCGGTCGGCCAGGTGCGCGAGCCCGATCTGCTCCAGCCTGTGCGCTGCCGCGGCCTCGGCGTCCCGGCGGCGCGCCCCCTGGGACCGCGGCCCGAAGGCGACGTTCTGCCGCACGGACAGGTGCGGGAACAGCAGCGCCTCCTGCGCGAGCAGCGCGACGTGCCGGGCGTGGGGCGGCACCCAGGTGCGGGTGCGGCCGGCGGCGGCGCGCACGAGCGGCCGGCCGTCGAGCGTGACGTGGCCGTCGTGCGGGCGCAGCGTCCCGGCCACGATCCCGAGGGCGGTGGACTTGCCCGCCCCGTTCGGGCCGAGCAGCGCGAGGGTGCGGCCCTCGGCGACGTCGAGCTCGACGTCGAACCCGCGGGCCGGAAGCGTCGCGGCGAAGGAGAGGGTCATAGCGGGCTCCGGCCGCGGCGGGTGGCGGCGATGACGAGGACGGCGACGACGACGAGCAGCAGCGACAGGGCGACGGCCGCGTCGGGGTCGGTCTCGCGCTGCAGGTAGATCTCCAGCGGCAGGGTGCGGGTGACGCCCTGCAGGCTGCCGGCGAACGTGATGGTGGCGCCGAACTCGCCGAGCGCGCGGGCGAACGACAGCACCGCACCGGACAGCAGCCCCGGCCACACGAGCGGGAGGGTCACGCGGCGCAGCACCGTCGTGGGGCGGGCGCCGAGGGACGCCGCGACGACCTCGTACCGGGCGCCGGCGGTGCGCAGCGCGCCCTCGAGGCTCGTCACGAGGAACGGCAGCGCGACGAACGTCTGCGCGAGCACGACCGCGGCCGTGGAGAACGCGATCTGCACGCCCGCCACCTGCAGCGTCTCGCCGAGCAGGCCGCGCCGCCCGAACGTGTAGAGCAGCGCGATGCCGCCCACCACGGGCGGCAGCACCAGGGGGACCATCACCAGCGAGCGCAGCAGGTCGATCCCGGGGAAGCGGTACCGCGCCAGCACCAGCGCCATCGGGACCCCGAGCACGAGGCACGCCACCGTGCTCGCCGCCGACGTCTGCAGGCTCAGCACCAGTGCGGCGCGCGCCGACTCGCTGGTGACCAGGGACCAGTAGCTCGACCAGTCGACCCGCGTGGCCATCGCCACCAGCGGCAGCACCACGAAGAGCCCGCCCAGGGCGGCGGGGACGAACGCCCAGCGCGGCAGGCCGACGGCGCTCCCGCCCCCGGTGGTCGAGCCTGTCGAGACCCTCATCGCATCGGCGACGGCCCGGCGAAGCCGAAGCCCGCGAGCGTCTGCTGCCCGTCGTCGGACAGCACGAGGTCGACGAACTCCTGCGCGAGGTCCGCCTGCGTCGCGTCCGCGACGGGCGCGATCGGGTAGGTGTTCACCGCGCCGGCCGACTCGGGGAGCTCGACGCCCTCGACGTCGTCGCCCGCGGCGGCGACGTCGGTGACGTAGACGAGCCCGGCGTCCGCCTCGCCCGCGATCACCTTGCCGAGCACGTCGGTGACGCTCTGCTCCTCGCTCACCGGCTGCAGGTCGAGGCCTGCGGCCTCCTCGACCTTCGTGGACGCCGCGCCGCACGGCACCTCCGGCGCGCACAGCACGAGGGCGACGTCGGGGTCGGTGAGGTCGGCGAGGGTCTCGACGCCGGCGGGGTTGCCCGGCGGGACGGCGATCTCGAGCGTGTTGGTGGCGAAGTCCTGCGGCGCGGCGACCAGGTCGTCGGCCACGAGCTTGTCCATGTTCGCGGTGTCGGCGGACGCGACGACGTCGGCCGGCGCACCCTGCTGGATCTGCGCCACCAGGTCCGACGACCCGGCGAAGCTGAGCTGTACGTCCACGCCGTCGTGCGCGTCCTCGAACTGCTCGGCGAGGTCCTCGAACGAGCCCTTGAGCGACGCCGCGGCGAACACGGTGAGTGTCGTCGTGTCGCCGTCCGCGCCGTCGTCCCCGGTCGCCGATGTGCCGCAGCCGGCCAGCACCGCCACGGCGAGCGCCGCGACCCCGGCAGCGGCGTGCTTCCTCATGCGTCTCCTCAGTCCTGGGCCGATCACGCCTCGGCCTCGATCACCACGGTCGTCGACTTGATGACCGCCACCGCGACGGAGCCCCGCTCGAGCCCGAGGTCGCGCACGGCCTCGCTGCTCATGAGCGACACCACGCGGAAGGGCCCGCACTGCAGCTCCACCTGGGACATGATCTTGTCGGTCTGGATCTCCGTGACCAGCCCGACGAAGCGGTTGCGCGCCGAGCTCTTCATCCCGCCCGGCAGCGCCGGGGGAGTGGCGTGCTCGCGGGCCACCATCGCCACCTCGTACCCGTCCACGACCTTGCGGCCCGACGCGTCCGTGGTGGACCCGAGCAGGCCCCGGTCGATCCAGCGGCGCACGGTGTCGTCGCTGACCCCGAGGTAGACGGACGCCTCTGACACGCGCATGTGCGGCATGAACCGGATCGTATCCCTGCATCTGCGGAACCGACAGGGCATCCCGGGGGTGCCGATGACGAGCCCGCCAGGGTCTCTGGTCGCCGAGACATAGGCTGGCGCCCGTGCATGAGGACGTGACCCGACGGTCGGTGGCGGACCACGCGACGGCGGTGGCCGAGCTGGTCGCGCCCGCGCTGGCGGTGGCGCGCGGGCAGGGCTCGGCGCGGGTCGACGTCGCGACGCTGCTGACGCAGGTCGGCGCCGGCGCCGGGCTGTCGCCGCGCGTGCTCGCCCGCGACGCGGTGGCCGCCGTCGCGCTGCCCGGCTTCGACAACTCGCAGATGGACGGGTACGCGGTGCGCTCCGCGGACCTCGACGGCGCGTCCCCGGGCGCACCGGTGACGCTGCCCGTGGTCGCCCCCGTTCCTGCCGGCACGCAGCCGCCGCCGCTGGCGCCGGGCTCCGCGGCACCCGTGATGACCGGCGCCCCGGTGCCGCCGGGAGCGGACGCCGTCGTGCGGGTCGAGGACGCCGACCCGCCCGCCTTCCCGTCGTTCGACGACGCGTCCGGCGACGGCGTGGTGCGGTTCGCGGCGCCCGTCGCGCCGGACACGTACGTGCGGGCCGCCGGGTCCGACGTCGCGGCGGGCAGCGTGCTGGTCCCCGCCGGGTCGCCGCTCGGTGCCGCCCAGCTCGGGGCGCTCGTCGCCGCCGGCGTCCGGACCATCGACGTCGCCGCCCCGCCGCACGTGCTGCTCGTCTCGACCGGGTCGGAGCTCGCGCCCGCGGGCGCTCCGCTCGGCCCGGCGCAGGTGCACGACGCCAACGGCGCCGCCCTCACCGCCGCGCTCGCGCAGGCCGGCGCCCGCGTCACGACGCGCGTCGCCCCCGACGAGCCCGACGCCCTGCGCCGTCTGCTCGCCGACGCGCCGAGCGACGTCGCCCTCGTCGTGACCACCGGGGGCGTGTCCGCGGGGGCGTACGAGGTGGTGCGCCAGACGCTCACGGACGCCTGGTTCGGCCACGTCGCCGTCCAGCCCGGCGGACCGCAGGGCCTCGGCACCGTCGCACTCGGCGCGCGGGAGGTCCCGCTCGTCGCGTTCCCCGGCAACCCGGTGAGCGCGCTGGTGTCGTTCGAGCTGTTCCTGCGCCCGCTGCTCGCCGCCGCGACGGGCGCCGTCCCCGCGCGCCGCCCGGCCGGCCGCGCCCCGCTCGCCGAGCCGATCGACTCGCCGCCCGCGCTGCACCAGGTGCGGCGCGGCACCCTCGACGCCGACGGTCGCGTGCGCATGAGCGGCGGCCCCGGCTCCCACCTGCTGACCCATCTCGCCGCCGCGACGGTCCTCGTGCACGTGCCGCCCGGCGTCGCGCGCCTCGAGGCCGGCGACGCCGTCGACTACCAGGAGCTCCGATGACCGACCCGTTGACCGACCCGACACCCGACCCGACGCCGGACCGGTCGCAGGGCCTGTCCCACTACCGGTCCGACGGCGCCGCGCACATGGTCGACGTCTCGGCCAAGGACGTGACGAGGCGCGAGGCCACCGCGACCGGCGTGCTCCGCACCCGGGCCGACGTCGTCGCGCGCATCGCGGCCGGTGACCTGCCCAAGGGGGAGGCGATCGCCACCGCGCGCATCGCGGGGATCCTGGGCGCCAAGCGCACCCCCGACCTCGTGCCGCTGTGCCACCCGCTGCCGATCTCCGGCGTGGAGATCGACGTCGTGCCCGCAGGGGATCGCGTCGGGATCACCGCGACCGTGCGCACCACCGGCCGCACCGGGGTCGAGATGGAGGCGCTCACCGCCGTCACGGTCGCGGGGCTCACGCTCTACGACATGATCAAGGCGGTCGACAAGGCAGCCGTGCTCACCGACGTGCGGGTCGTGGCGAAGTCGGGCGGCAAGTCGGGCGACTGGACGCGCGCGACGGACGGGGAGGGCGCATGAGCGGCACGCACGAGCACGATGGAGGGCGGCCGGAGCGCCGCGTCGCCGTGGTCGTCGCGTCGGACCGCGCGGCGGCGGGGGAGTACGCGGACCGGTCCGGCCCGGCAGCCGTCGAGTGGTTCGCGGCCCGCGGCTGGCGCACGTCGCGGCCGGTCGTCGTCCCCGACGGCGACCCGGTGCGCGAGGCCCTCGCCGACCTGCTGGTGGCGGCGCCCGACGACGTCCCGCACCTGGTCGTCACCAGCGGCGGCACCGGCCTCGGGCCCCGCGACCGCACGCCGGAGGCCACCCGCGCCGTGCTCGACCGGGAGGTGCCGGGGATCGCGGAGCTCGTGCGGGCGCGTTCGGTCGCGCCGACCGACCCCGCGAAGCGGCCCGTCGCGGCGGCGGCGCTGTCCCGCGGCGTCGCCGGGGTGGCCGGGCGCACGCTCGTCGTGAACCTGCCGGGGTCGGTCGGCGGCGTGCGCGACGGCCTCGACGCGCTCGCCGACGTGCTGCCGCACGCCGTCGACCAGCTCGGCGGCGGCGACCACCCCGCCCCGGCGGTCGAGCCTGTCGACACCCCGCCGGTCGGGCCTGTCGAGACCCCGGCATCGACGGGCTCGACCAGCGACGCGGTCGTGCTGCGCGCCGATGTCGTCGACACGCCGCTCGACCCGCTGCTCGCGGAGCTGAGCGACCTCGTGCGGGACGACGCCTGCGGGGCCGTCGCGACGTTCACCGGGTACGTGCGCGACCACGACGAGGGGCGCGGCGTCGAGCGCCTGCACTACGAGGCGCACCCGGACGCCGCCGCGGTGCTGCGCGCCGTGGCGGAGCGCGTCGCGCGGCGCACGGCCGCGGCGACGGGCGACCGCGTGCGCGCCGCCGTCGTGCACCGCACCGGCGACCTGGCCGTGGGCGACGTCGCCGTCGTGGCGGCCGTCGCCGCGGGCCACCGGCAGGCCGCGTTCACCGCGGCGTCCGACCTCGTCGAGGAGCTCAAGGCCGAGGTGCCGATCTGGAAGGAGCAGGGCTTCGACGACGGCACCTCCGAGTGGGTGGCGTCCCTGGGCTGAGCGCGCCCGGCCCCGCGGGTGCCGACCGCGGGCCGCCGAACCTGCGGGTCATCTGCTGTTCACCTGAGGGTCGGTGTCGCGACGGCGGGCGGCCATCGGTGCTCCCTACCGTCGGGCGCGTCACCCCCGGTCACGTCACCGCCCTACCTCAGGAGTGCCACCGATGACGATCGCCCCCGAGTCGCGCCCGCTGCTGGAGCTCGCGGCCACCCCCCACTACGCGCGCGGCAAGCGCAGCCCCGTCACGTGCCGGCTGAAGTGCGCGGACGCCTGCTCGCATCCGGCACCCAACGAGTCCGCCAACGAGTACTTCCGCGACGTCGCGGCCCGCGCCCTGTCCCGGCGCGTCATGCTGGGCGGCCTCGCCGCCGCGGCCGCCACCGTCGCCGTCGGCGCCCAGGTGGCAGGCGCCCCGGGCGCGAGCGCCGCCACGTCGTCCGGAGCCGCCGCAGGCCGCGGGGCCGGCAAGGGCCTCGCCTTCGGCGCGATCGCCCCGCAGGACGCGGGCGTCGACGCGTTCGTCGTCCCGGACGGCTACGAGTGGTCCCCGATCATCCGCTGGGGCGACCCGATCCTGCCCGGCGGCCGCTCGTTCGACGCCGCGCGCCAGACGCCGGAGCAGCAGGCCAAGCAGTTCGGCTACAACGTCGACTACCTCGACATCCTGCCCGCCGACCCGGACGACGTCCGGCCCCGCGGCGGGAAGACGAGGCGCGGCACGCGCGGGCTGCTCGTGAGCAACCACGAGTACACCAACGCCGGCATCATGTTCGACGCCTCCTACGACGCCGCCACCCGGCGCGCGATCGAGCGCGCCGCGTGGGGGATGTCGGTGGTCGAGCTGCGGCGCGACCGCGAGGGCTCCCCGTGGACCTACTCGCGCATCAGCCGCTACAACCGCCGCATCACCGTGGACACCGAGTTCGACGTCGACGGCCCGGCGGCCGGGTCCTACCTCCTGAAGACGGTCGCGGACCCGACCGGCACCCGCGTGCGCGGCACCCTGAACAACTGCGCGGGCGGCACCACCCCGTGGGGCACCGTCGTCTCCGGCGAGGAGAACTACAACGCCAACTTCCGGGTCAACGGCAAGGACCCGCGCGACGCGCGCTACGGCCTCGCCGACAAGGCGACGAGCTACGGCTGGGAGCTCGACGACCCGCGCTTCGACGGCAACAACCCGGGCTACGAGTACGAGAGCCACCGCTTCGGCTGGGTCGTCGAGGTCGACCCGTACGAGCCCGACGAGGCGCCGGTGAAGCACACCGCGATGGGTCGCCTCAAGCACGAGGGCGCCAACGTCATCCTGTCGAAGCGCGGGCACGCCGTCGCGTACATGGGCGACGACGAGCGCTTCGACTACGTGTACAAGTTCGTGTCGAGGGACCGCTTCCGCGAGGGCAGCAGCCGCTGGGCCCGCCGCCACAACAAGACGCTCCTGAGCGAGGGCGACCTGTACGTGGCGCGGTTCACCGGCGACTCGCCGGCCGCCGAGATCGACGGCACGGGCGCGGTCCCGTCCGACGGCGGCTTCGACGGCACGGGCGAGTGGATCCCGCTGGTCAAGGACGGGATGTCCCGCGTGGCCGGCATGACGGTCGAGGAGGTGCTCGTCTTCACGCGCCTCGCGGCCGACGCGGTCGGTGCCACCAAGATGGACCGCCCCGAGGACGTGGAGCCGAACCCGCTCACCGGCCGGATCTACGTGGCGTGCACCAACAACACCGACCGCGGCCAGGAGGGCAAGGAGGGCGCCACCGAGCCCAACCCGCGCACCACCAACCGCGACGGCCACGTCGTCGAGATCATCGAGGACCGCGGCGACCAGACGTCCACCACGTTCACCTGGAACCTGCTGCTCGTGGCGGGCGACCCCGCGGTGAACGGCTCGACGTACTTCTCGGGCTTCCCGGCGGACAAGGTGTCGCCCATCTCGTGCCCGGACAACCTCGCGTTCGACGCCGACGGCAACCTGTGGATCTCCACGGACGGCGCGCCGTCGACCATCCAGAAGTGCGACGGCCTGTTCAAGGTGACCCTCGCGGGCCGCCAGCGCGGGAAGGTGGAGCAGTTCCTCTCCGTGCCGCGCGACGCCGAGACCTGCGGGCCGGTCGTCGACTCGCGCGACGCGATGGTCTACGTCAACGTCCAGCACCCGGGCGAGGACGGCAGCATCGACGCCCAGAACTCCTACTTCCCGGACTACCTCACCGAGGGCGAGAAGGCCCCCGCGGGCGCCTGGCGCGGACCGCGCCCGTCCACGGTGCAGGTCTACAAGGCGGGCCGCGGCGAGCACCCGGGCCACGGGAACGGCCACGGGAACGGCCACGGGAACGGGAACGGGAACGGCCACCGCGACGACGGCTGGGACGGCCCCGGGCCCTTCCCCTGGCCCCGTCACCGCTGACCGCACCACGAGGTAGTTCACATCTCGCCGAGGTAGTTCGCATCTCGCCGAGGTAGTGGTCCAGTCCACTACCTCGGCGAGAACCGGACTACCTCGCGGGCTTTCGAACTACCTCGGCGAGAACGGGATCCCTCGCGGTGGCGAGCGGGTGGCCGGCGGTTCGTAGACTGGGGGACCGTGACCACCCCCGAGGCGCCCGCGGGCGCCTACCTCGACCACGCCGCCACGACCCCCATGTCGCGCGCGGCGCTCGAGGCGTACATGGCGGAGGCGGGTCGCACGGGCAACGCGAGCTCGCTGCACTCGGCGGGGCGCGCGGCGCGCCGGGCGGTCGAGGAGTCCCGCGAGTCGGTAGCGGCGTCGCTCGGCGCGCGGCCCAGCGAGGTGATCTTCACCGCCGGCGGCACGGAGGCGGACAACCTCGCGATCAAGGGGATCTTCTGGGGCCGGCGCCGGCAGGACCCGCGCCGCACCCGGGTGCTGGTGTCCGCCGTCGAGCACCACGCCGTGCTCGACCCGGCGTTCTGGCTCGCGGGCCACGCCGGCGCGGAGATCGTGCTGCTGCCGGTGGACGGCGAGGGCCGCCTCGACCTGGCCGCGCTGCGCGCCGAGCTCGTGGAGCACGCCGACGAGGTGGCGCTCGTGTCCGTGATGTGGGCCAACAACGAGGTGGGCACGCTGCAGCCGGTGCGCGACGTCGTGCGGCTCGCGCACCAGCACGGGGTGCCGGTGCACACCGACGCCGTGCAGGCCGTGGGCCAGGCCGAGGTCGACTTCGCGGCGTCGGGCGTGGACGCGATGACGGTGACGGCGCACAAGCTGGGCGGGCCGATCGGCGTGGGTGCGTTGCTCGCCCGCCGCGACCTGCCGCTCGAGGCGGTGCTGCACGGGGGCGGGCAGGAGCGCGGCGTGCGCTCCGGCACGCTGGACGTGCCCGCCGTCCGGTCGTTCGCCGTCGCGCTGGCCGAGGTGGTCGCCGCGCGCCCGGAGCGCGCGGAGCGCCTCGCGACCCTGCGCGACGCCCTGGTCGCGGGCGTGCGCGCCGCCGACCCGCAGGCCGTGCTGCGCGGACCGGAGCCGGCGGCGGGGGACGGATTGCCCGACGGCGCGCCCGCGCGCCTGCCCGGCAACGCCCACTTCACTTTTCCGGGCGCGGAGGGCGACTCCCTGCTGTACCTGCTGGACTCGGCGGGCGTGCAGGCGTCGACGGGGTCGGCCTGCCAGGCGGGCGTGCCGCAGCCGTCGCACGTGCTGCTCGCCATGGGCGTGCCCGAGCTCGACGCGCGCGGCGCCCTGCGGTTCTCGCTCGGCGCCACGTCGACGGCGGACGACGTCGAGCGCCTCGTCGCGGCCCTGCCGCAGGTCGTGGGGCGGGCGCGCGCGGCGGGCCTGGTCTCCGGCTCCGTCGGGACGGGGGGCGCGGCATGAGGGTGCTGGCCGCCATGTCCGGCGGCGTCGACTCGGCCGTCGCCGCGGCGCTCGCGGTGGAGGCCGGGCACGACGTGGTCGGCGTGCACATGGCCCTGAGCCGCAACCGCGACCAGTTCCGCACCGGCTCGCGGGGCTGCTGCTCCATCGAGGACGCGGGCGACGCGCGCCGCGCCGCGGACGTGCTCGGCATCCCGTACTACGTCTGGGACCTCTCCGAGCGGTTCGAGGAGACGGTGGTCGCGGACTTCCTGGCCGAGTACGAGGCCGGGCGCACCCCCAACCCGTGCGTGCGCTGCAACGAGCACATCAAGTTCGAGGCGCTGCTCGACAAGGCCACCGCGCTCGGCTTCGACGCCGTGGCCACGGGCCACTACGCGCAGGTCGTCACGCGCGAGACCCCGGACGGTACGGTGGCCCGCGAGCTGCACCGGTCGCCGAACGCCGAGAAGGACCAGTCGTACGTGCTCGCGGTGATGGGCCCCGACCGGCTGGCCCGCGCGATGTTCCCCCTCGGCGGGTTCGCGTCGAAGGCGGAGGTCCGCGCGGAGGCCGAGCGGCGCGGCCTGTCCGTGAGCGCCAAGCCCGACTCCTACGACATCTGCTTCGTGGCCGACGGCGACACCCGCGGCTTCCTGCGCGACCGGCTCGGCTCGCGGCCGGGCGAGGTCGTGGACACGGCCGGGAACGTCGTCGGGGAGCACGACGGCGCGTACGGGTTCACGGTCGGGCAGCGCAAGGGGCTCGGCCTCGGTCGCCCCGCCGAGGACGGTCGCGCGCGGTACGTCGTGGACGTGCAGACGTCGTCGAACACGGTGGTCGTGGGCCCGGCGGAGCTGCTGAGCGTGGACCGCGTCGCCACCGAGAAGGCCGTCTGGCTCACCGAGCCGCCGAGCGCGCCCGACGAGCCCGGCTGGCTCGAGGCCGTCGAGGTGCAGGTCCGCGCCCATGGCGCGCCCGTGCCGGCGCGGGTGCGAGCGGGGACGGCCGCCGACGGGACACCGGCGATCGACGTCGAGCTGACCGGGCGGCCGCTGCGCGGCGTGGCGGCAGGCCAGTCGTTGGTCGTGTACCGCGGCACGCACGTGCTGGGGCAGGGCACCGTCGCGCGGGCCTGGCGGGACTGAACCCGCCGGACGCCGCCCCGGTCAGCCCCGTCGGCCCGGTCAGCCCCGCGCGAGCCGCTGCCGGTGCGCCTCGTACAGCACGATCGACGCGGCGTTGGACGCGTTGAGCGAGCTCGCGGAGCCGGCCATGGGGATCGCCACCGTGACGTCGGCGGCCTCGCGCCATCCCTTCGACAGGCCGGCGGTCTCGTTGCCGACGGCCAGGAGCACCGGGCCGGACAGGTCGACGTCGGCGGGCGCGGCGTCGCCGTCCTCGTCGGTCGCGACGACGGTGATCGGCCGCCCGGCGCTCCGGTGCCCGCCGACCCAGTCGAGGACGTCGGTGTGCGAGGCGGCCCGCACCACGGGCAGGGCGAACAAGGAGCCCGTCGAGGCGCGCACCGACTTCGGGTCGTAGGGGTCGGCGGCGTGCCCGGTGACGACCAGGCCGTCGGCGCCGAACGCGTCGGCGGACCGCACGACCGCCCCGACGTTGCCCGGCTGGGTGGGCCGGTCGAACACGACGCCCAGGAACGACGGCCCCACCGGGACGCGGGCCAGGTCGTCCGCCGGCATCGCCACCACGGCGAGCAGCTCGGCGGCGCCGGCGTCCTTCTCGGAGAGCTCGGCGAGCAGGTCGGGCGACATCGCGATCGTCTCGGCGCCGGTGGACTGCAGCACGTCCTGGGCCCACGACGACAGCCGGCGGTCGGTCTCGTGCAGCAGGGTGCGCACCTGCCAGCCGTGCTCGACGGCCAGCGTGATCGGCCGCACGCCCTGCACCAGGAACTCGCCGGCGCGGCCCCGCTTGGTGCGGTTGGTGAGCAACGTCTGCAGCTGCTGGAAACGGGCGTTGCGCACGGTGATCCGCATGCGGGCAGTCTCCCACGGCGCGGTGCGGGTCAGTGGCGCGGGTCAGCGGCGCAGCTCGTGCTCCCACCACACCTGGTCGCGCATCACCCAGTGCTCGGCCTCGAGCCCGTCGTGGACGCGGACCAGGTGCATCTCGCGGACCGTGAAGCGCCGGTGCGACGGCGCGACCCCGAGGAAGAACCCGGAGTGCAGGGCGCTGAACGCGACGTGCAGCGACACGAGGTCGCCCTCGGTGACGGAGTGCAGCACCTCGACCCGCTGCTCGACGAACGCGTCGTGGAACCAGTGCATGGTGGCCACCAGCGCGTCGGGCCCCCCGGCGCAGCCCGGCAGCACGTCGTGGTTGCGGAAGCCGGGCGCGAGCTGGCGGCGCAGCACCGCCTCCGCGCCGGACGGCATCGCGTTGGCGTGCACGCGCGTCGCGACGGCGCGGGCGGTCGACGGCAGGACGGCCTGGCGAAGGTCGGCGGGGCGCGCGACCGCGTCGGGCACCTGGTCGAGGATGACGGACATCGGGACTCCTTCGTCGTGCCGTTACCGTGCTCCTACCCTTCGAGACTGGTGAGCCGTCGCGGCGTGACGCGACGGAAGAGGTGAGGTGGTGGTGAACTCCGTGGTGACGATCTCCGAGACGGTGCGTGCCGTGGTCGGTGGGACCGTCGGGTCCCGGACCGGGCACGAGGTGGACGCATGACGACGGTCTCCGGGCACGGCCCCTGGCCGGGCGGCGCGCGCGACGAGCTGACGGCGCAGCAGACCGTCCTGGACGACCTGGCGTCCCTGCCCACGGGCGTGGACGCACTCCCGTTCCTGACGCAGCTCACGGGCCGCGGGCCGGGCGCCGACGCCGTCGGGCGGACGGCCGCGATGCTCGCGGAGATGCCCGTCGAGCTCGGGCCGCACGGCTGGAAGCTGGCGGACCACCCGGGCACGGACCTGCGGCGGGCCGACGCGCTGCTGCGCGAGGACCTGGGCGCGCTGGCCGTGGCGGCCGTCGGGTACGAGGGCGCCCTCGCCCTCGAGCTCGTCGGGCCGTGGACCCTCGCCGCCGAGCTGTGGTCGGCGCGCGGCGACCGCGTGCTGGCCGACGCCGGGGCCCGCCGCGACCTGTCGCTCGCGCTGGGGGAGGCGGTGCGTGCGCACGTCGCCCAGGTGCGCGCCCAGGTGCCCGGCGCGACCCCGGTCGTGCAGCTCACCGAGCCGCTGCTGGGCCAGGTGCACGCGGGTGTGCTGCCCAGCTTCTCCGGCTACGGACGGCTGCGCGCCGTGCCCGGGCCGGACGTCGTGGAGGGCCTGCGGCCCGTCGTCGACGCCGCGCACGACGCCGGCGCCCGGGTGGTGGTGCACCTCGGCGCGACCTGGGTCGGCGTGCCGCCCGTGGCGCTCGCCGGGGCGGACGCCGTGGGGCTCGACCTCGCCGACGTCGGCCCCGGCGGCTGGAACGAGCGGGCCTGGGAGCTGCTCGCCCGCGCGTCCGAGCGGGGCCTGGGCCTGTGGGCGGGCCTGCCGCCCGCCACGGTCTCGCAGTGCTCGGGGCCGCAGCTCGCGGAGCTCGTGCGCCTCGTCGCGGAGCCGTGGCGCCGCGTCGGGCTGCCGGCGGCCGGCCTTGCGGAGGTCACCCTCCTCGCCGCGACCCGTCGCCGCCTCGAGGCGGTCGACACCCACCGCGCGGAGCTGGCGAACCTCGGCCGCGTGGCGGAGGCGCTCGCGGAGCGCGCCGCGGCCTGAGCACCGGCCGGGCCGGCGCGCGACCGGCCCGGCGGACCGCCGACGGACTGACTAGGCTGAACCACGGCCCCGGGCGCGACGCCGAGCCCTCGCGCCGGCGACCGACCACCGACCTCGACCTCGAAGGATCACCGTGACCAGCCTCCGAGCCGTGCTGTTCGACCTCGACGGCGTGCTCACCCCCACCGCCGAGCTGCACATGCGGGCGTGGGAACGCCTCTTCGCGCCCTACTGCGACGCCCGCGGCCTCGTCCCCTACACGTCCGCGGACTACTTCGCGCACATCGACGGCAAGCCGCGGTACGACGGCGTGGCCACGTTCCTCGCGTCGCGCGGCGTCGAGCTGCCGCGCGGCACGGCCGACGACGCGCCCGGCGAGGACACCGTGTGCGCGCTCGGCAACCGCAAGGACGTCATCGTCAACCGCATGTTCGACGAGGAGGGCATCGCCCCCTACCCGGGCTCGGTGCGGTTCCTGGACGCCGTGACCGCCGCGGGCGCGCAGGTGGCCGTGGTCTCGTCGTCGCGCAACACGCCCGCCGTGCTCGCCGCGGCCGGGCTGACCGCACGGTTCACCGTGGTCGTGGACGGCAACGTCGCGGCGCGCGAGCACCTGGCGGGCAAGCCCGCCCCCGACACGTACCTGCGCGCCGCGGAGCTGCTGGGCGTCCCGGCCGCCGAGGCGGTCGTGGTCGAGGACGCGCTCTCCGGCGTGCAGGCCGGCGCCGCGGGCCCGTTCGGCCTGGTGCTCGGCGTCGACCGCGGCGTGGGCGCCCAGGCGCTCGCCGCGCACGGCGCGGACCGGGTGGTCGCCGACCTGGGCGAGCTCGACGCGTCCGTCCTGGACGCGCCCGCGCGCACCGCCGACCGACAGCACGAGGAGCAGGGGGAGCAGGCATGATCCACCGCACCGCCGACGAGCAGCGGTCCGTGGACCGCCTGCGCTTCCCCGCCGAGCCGTGGCGCCTCGTGGAGGCCGAGTTCTCCGCGGAGGACCTGGGCGTCACCGAGTCGCTCTTCGCCGTGGCGAACGGCTACCTCGGGATGCGCGGCAACGTCGAGGAGGGGCGCGAGTCCCACGCGCACGGCACGTTCGTCAACGGCTTCCACGAGACGTGGCCGATCCGCCACGCCGAGGAGGCCTACGGCTTCGCGAAGGTCGGGCAGACCATCGTCAACGCCCCGGACACCAAGGTGATCCGGCTGTACGTGGACGACGAGCCGCTGCTGCTGCCGGTGGCCGACCTGATCGACTACGAGCGGGCGCTGGACCTGCGCGACGGCGTGCTGCGCCGCGAGATCCTGTGGCGCACGCCGTCGGGCAAGCGCGTCCGCGTGAGCTCGCAGCGCATGGTCTCGTTCGTCGAGCGGCACCTCGCGGTGATGACGTTCGAGGTCGAGCTGCTGGACGCCGACGGCCCGGTGGCGATCTCCTCGCAGATCCTCAACCGGCAGGACGGCCAGGACGAGTACCACGTGCCCGCCGCGTCCCTCGGCGAGGGCTTCGACCCGCGCAAGGCGGAGGCGTTCGCCGGCCGGGTGCTGCAGCCGCTGACGCGCTGGGGAGACGACGAGCGCCTCGTCCTGTCGTACCGGTCCACCAACTCGGGCATGACGCTCGCCGTCGCCGCCGACCACACCCTCGAGACCGAGGACGAGTGGGACGTGCGCACCCAGGTGGACGACGACCTCGCCAAGCACGTCTTCCGCGTGCACGCGAAGGCCGGGCACCCGATCCGGCTGACGAAGGTGGTCACGTACCACACGTCCCGCGGGGTCCCGACGCGCGAGCTCGTCGACCGCTGCCGCCGCACGCTGGACCGCGTCCGGGCGAGCGGCATCGACGCGCAGCTCGCCCACCAGCGCACCTGGCTGGACGACTTCTGGGCCCGGTCCGACGTGGAGATCGCCGGCCGCCCGGAGATCCAGCAGGCCGTGCGCTGGAACCTTTTCCAGCTCGCGCAGGCGACCGCGCGGGCCGAGGGGTCCGGCGTCCCCGCCAAGGGGCTCACCGGAAGCGGCTACTCGGGGCACTACTTCTGGGACACGGAGATCTACGTGCTCCCGTTCCTCACGTACACGAGCCCGCGGTACGCCCGCAACGCCCTGCGCTTCCGCTACCAGATGCTCGACGCCGCGCGGCGCCGCGCGCGGGAGCTGTCGCAGAAGGGCGCCCTGTTCCCCTGGCGCACGATCAACGGCGAGGAGGCGTCGGCCTACTACGCGGCCGGCACCGCCCAGTACCACATCGACGCCGACGTCTGCTTCGCGCTGGTGCAGTACGTGCGCGCCACGGGCGACACGGACTTCCTGCGCCGCGAGGCGGCGGACGTCCTCGTCGAGACCGCCCGCATGTGGCAGGACCTCGGCTTCTGGCGCGCCAACGGGGACGACAACTTCCACATCCACGGCGTCACCGGCCCGGACGAGTACACCACCGTGGTGAACGACAACCTGTTCACCAACGTCATGGCGCGGTTCAACCTGCGCGCCGCGGCGTTCGTCGTGGAGACGATGCGCGCCGAGTACCCGGAGGACTACGAGAAGCTCGCCGAGCGCCTGTCCCTGGGGGTGCACGAGACGGCCGAGTGGACCCGCGCCGGAGACCGGATGTCGATCCCGTACGCGGAGAGCATCGGCATCCACCCGCAGGACTCGCACTTCCTGGAGCGCGAGATCTGGGACCTGGCGGCGACGCCCGTGACCAAGCGGCCGCTGCTGCTGCACTACCACCCGCTGGTCATCTACCGGTACCAGGTGCTCAAGCAGGCGGACGTGGTGCTGGCGCTCTTCCTGCAGGGGCAGCACTTCTCCGCGGAGCAGAAGCTCGCCGACTTCGAGTACTACGACCCGCTGACCACGGGCGACTCCACTCTGTCGGGCGTCGTGCAGTCGATCATCGCCGCCGAGGTCGGGTACCACGAGCTCGCGCTCGAGTACTTCGTCTCCTCGCTGCTGGTCGACCTGGCGAACCTGCACTCCAACGCGGCCGACGGCGTGCACGTCGCCTCCGCCGGCGGCACGTGGTCAGCGCTGGCGTTCGGCTTCGGCGGCATGCGCGACCACGACGGCGTGCTGTCGTTCGACCCGCGCCTGCCGCAGGGCTGGGAGGCGCTGACGTTCCGCGTCACCTGGCACGGCTCGCGCCTGCGCGTCACGGTGCGATCGGACGAGCTCGAGCTCGCGGCCGAGACGGGGGACGGGGCGCAGGTCGTCGTGCGCGGCGAGCAGGTGAAGGTCGCGCCGGGCGAGCCGACCGTCGTCGCCCTCGACGGCCAGGGCCCCGTGCGCCCCGGCCGCCCCAGCCTGCGGGCGCTGTCCGGCAACCGTCGCGACGACGGCACCCTCATCACCGCGACGGTGCCGCACTCCTGACGTCCTTCACGTCGGTCGAGCCTGTGCCGTCGGTCGAGCCTGTGCCGTCGGTCGAGCCTGTGCCGTCGGTCGAGCCCGTGCCGTCGGTCGAGCCTGTCGAGACCACCTCTCGACAGGCTCGGGCCGGCGCGCTGGCCGCAGGACGTTGCGGCGCCGTGGTCCGTTCGTTAGTGTCGTCGGCGACGCGCATCGATGCGCATCGACGACGATCCGCGACGAGGAGGACGGCATGCCGAAGGCCCCCACGAGCGCCGACGTCGCTCGCGAGGCCGGGGTGTCGCAGTCCACCGTCTCGTACGTGATGAGCGGCAAGCGGCCGATCTCCGAGACGACGCGGCGCCGGGTCGAGGACGCGATCGCCCGGCTCACCTACGAGCCGCACGCGGGGGCACGGGCCCTGGCCGGCCACCGCACCAGCACGATCGCGGTCGTCATGCCGCTGCGGCAGAGCTCCAGCGCGGAGCGGCTGATGATGTTCGTCGAGGAGATCACCCTCGCCGCGCGCGGCCGTGACTTCGACGTCCTCCTGGTGACCGCCGACGAGGGGCCGGCCGGGCTGCGCCGCGTCGCCGGGCGGTCGCTGTGCGACGCCGTCGTGGTCATGGAGGTCGGCACCACCGACGAGCGCGTGGAGATCGCGCGGGGCCTGTCGCTCCCGGTCGTGTTCGTCGGCGTCCCCGAGGACTGCGCGGGCCTGGACTGCCTGGACTTCGACTTCGAGTCGGCGGGCGGGCTCCTCGTGGGCGAGCTCGCGGACCTCGGGCACCGGACGGTCGACGTGGTCGGCTGGGGCCCCCAGGTCGTCGCGGAGGGCTTCAACTACGTGCCGCGCCTCCGCCGCGGCGCCCGCCGTGCCGCCGAGGAGCGCGGGGTGGAGCTGCGCTGGCACGAGCCCGCCGGCGAGCGGGACGTGCAGCAGGTGGTCGACGCCGCGCTCGCCGCGGCCGAGCCGGCCGGCCTGCTCCTGGTGACCGCGATCCCCGAGACGCTCCGGGCGCTCGGCGACCGGGGTGCGCGGCCCGGCCGGGACGTCGACGTCGTCGCCCTGGCCACCGACGGCGAGGCGGAGGCCTACGGGCTGACGGCCGCCTCCACCCAGCCGCGGGACGTGTCGCGACGCGTGATGGAGCGCGTGTTCGCGCTCGTCGACCGGGACGTCCCGCCCGGCGGGGGGGCGGCGCTCGTGCCCGCCACGCTCGTCCGCCGGGCCTCGACGCGCCGCTAGCCCCCGCACACACCTCCGCGGCCTGCCCGCGAGCTACCCGAACCGACGACGAGGAAGGTGGAGCCATATGCAGCATCGATGCGCAT
Source organism: Promicromonospora sp. Marseille-Q5078 (assembly GCF_050315395.1). Classification (NCBI taxonomy): domain Bacteria; kingdom Bacillati; phylum Actinomycetota; class Actinomycetes; order Micrococcales; family Promicromonosporaceae; genus Promicromonospora; species Promicromonospora sp. Marseille-Q5078. The sequence goes on along the minus strand of NZ_JBNPQG010000001.1, from coordinate 3,176,970 downwards.
CGACAACCGGGAGGATCCCCACCGGGGGACCCGCCTGGCACGACCGGCCCGTGTCCAGGCGGGCCGTCACCGCGGCGGGGCTCCTCGCGCCCCTGACCGCCCTGCTGGCGGGCTGCGGGGGCGAGCGGACGGCCGCGCCGCCCCGCACCCTGCGGGTGCTCGACACCTACACCAACGACCCCGACCGCACCGTCATCGGCGCCGCGCTCGACGCGGCCGCCGCGACGGTCGGCGTGACCCTCGAGCGCGTGTCCGTCGGCGGGGACTCGCTGATCCAGCGCGTGCTGCAGCAGGGGTCGTCCGGGACGCTCCCGGACATCCTCATGCTCGACAACCCGGACCTGCAGCAGATCGCCTCCACCACGGCGCTGCGCCCGTTCGACGCGCTCGGGATCCCCACCGACGGGTACACCGACGGGGTCACGGCCGCGGGCACCTACGACGGGCGGGTGTACGGGCTCGCCCCCACCGTCAACACGGTCGCGCTGTTCTACGACGTGCCGGCGCTGGAGGAGGCGGGCGTCGAGCCGCCCACCACCTGGGACGAGCTGCGCGACGCGGCCGCCGCGCTGACCCGGGGCGACCGCTACGGCGTCGCGTTCTGCGGGGCCGCCACGTACGAGGGCACCTGGCAGTACCTGCCCTTCTTCTGGTCGAACGGCGCCGACGAGCGCCGCATCGCGTCGCCGGAGGCGGCGGGCGCCCTCGACCTCCTGTCCGACCTGGTCGGGCAGGGGCACGCGTCGACCTCGGTGCTGAGCTGGAGCCAGGCCGACGTCAAGGACCAGTTCGTGGCCGGGCGCGCCGCGATGATGGTGAACGGGCCCTGGCAGATCCCGGAGCTGTCTGCGGTCGACGGCCTGGAGTACGACGTCGTCACGCTCCCCACGCGCGACCCGTCCACCCAGGAGGCCGTCGCCCCGCTCGGCGGCGAGGTGTGGACGGTCCCGGCCACCGGCGACCACGCGAAGGAGAAGCTCGCCGCCCAGGTCCTCACCGCGTTCCTCGCGGACGACAGCCTCCTGTCGATGGCGGAGAAGCGCTCCACGGTCCCCGGCAGGCCGGACCTCATGGAGGCGTTCCTCGAGCGTCGTCCGGAGATGGCCGCGTTCGCGGAGCTCATCGAGGGCGCGCGTGCGCGCACCGCGGAGCTCGGCCCCGAGTGGCCGACGACGGCCACCGCCCTGTACACCGCCGTCCAGCTCGCCCTGTCCGGTCAGGCCGGGGCCGCGGACGCCCTCGCGGAAGCCCAGGAGTACGTATGACGACCACGGCACCCGCACCCGCCCGGACCGTCGCGCCGCCGGCGGCGCCGCGGCGCCCCGCCCGGAAGCGGAACAACCGGTTGGTGACCGCGCTGTTCCTCGGGCCGGCCGTCCTCTACCTGGTCCTGTTCTACGGCTACCCCGTGGTCCAGAACGTCGTGATGGGCTTCCAGCACTACACGATCTCGACGTTCTTCACGGGCGACGCCCCGTGGGCGGGCCTGGACAACTACCGCGAGGTGGTGACCAGCCCGCTGTTCCGCACGGCCCTGCTCAACACCTTCCTGTTCACCGTCGGCTCCATCGCCGGCCAGTTCGTCCTCGGGCTGGGGCTGGCCCTCTTCTTCCGCCGGCGGTTCCCCCTCTCGGGCCTGCTGCGCTCGCTCATCCTGCTGCCGTGGCTGATCCCGCTGATCGTCGCCAGCGCCGTCTGGAAGTGGCTGCTCGACACCGACTCCGGGGCGCTGAACCGGCTGCTCGTGGGCACCGGGATCACCGACACGGGCGTCCCGTGGCTGACCAGCACGTCGCTGGCGCTTTGCGCGGTGATCGCGGTCAACGTCTGGATCGGCATCCCGTTCAACTCCGTGATCCTGCACGGCGGGCTGCAGGGCATCCCCGACGAGCTCTACGAGGCCGGGGCGCTGGACGGCGCCACCCGCTGGCGCGCGTTCCGCCACATCACCTGGCCGATGCTGCGGCCGGTGGTCTCCGTGGTCCTGGTGCTCGGGGTGGTCTACACGCTCAAGGTGCTCGACATCATCCTCGGGCTGACCGACGGGGGTCCCGCCAACGCGACCCAGACCCTGGCCACGCAGTCCTACCAGCTGTCGTTCGCGACGTTCGACTTCGGCCAGGGCGCCGCGGTGAGCAACATCCTCATCGTGGTCTCGCTGGTCTTCGCCGCCGTCTATCTGCGCCTCAACCGGCGCGCCGTGGATGAGTGAGGTCCCATGAACACCGTCCGTCACCCCTGGCTGCACACCGCGGCCGGCATCGTCGTCATCGCGGTGCTGCTCTTCCCGATCTACTGGATGGTCAACGCGTCGCTCCAGCCGAACGGCGCCACCGTCGACACCTCGTGGTTCCCCCTGTCGCCGGACCTCACGGGGTACCGCACGGCGCTCGCCGAGCAGGGGCCGAACCTCGCGACCAGCCTCGTGGTCGCGCTCGGCAGCGTCGTCCTCAGCCTCGTGATCGCCGTGCCCGCCGCCTACGCGCTGGCGCAGTTCCGGCTGCGCTGGGCGGGCTGGGTGCTCTTCGGCATCCTCATCAGCCAGATGATCCCCGGCATCGTCATCGCGAACGCGCTCTACAGCGCGTACGCGGACCTCGGCCTGCTGAACTCGATCCCCGGCCTGATCCTCGCGGACTCGACCGCCGGCATCCCCTTCGCGATCCTCATCTGCCGCGCGCTGATGCAGGCGCTGCCGCCCGCGATCGTCGAGGCCGCGCTGGTCGACGGGGCGGGCCCGGTGCGCGCCTTCGTCTCCGTGGTGCTCCCGGTGAGCCGCAACGCCCTGATCACCGCCGCCCTGTTCACGTTCCTGTTCACCTGGAGCGACTTCCTGTTCGCGCTGACCCTGACGACCACCGAGGACGTCCGGCCCGTCACGCTCGGCATCTACAACTACCTCGGCGCGTACGTCAACGACTGGAGCTCGGTGATGGCGACGGCGGTGCTCGCCTCCGTCCCCGCCATCGTGCTCCTCGTCGTCGCCCAGAAGTACGTGGCCGCCGGCGCCACCGGAGGGGCGGTCAAGTGACGCCCCGCCGGACCCCCGCACACCGCACCGACACGACCCCGAAGGAGCTCCCCATGTCAGCACAGCCCGCAGCCTCCACCCCGATCCGCGTCACCGTCTGGGGCGAGAACCGCCACGAGCAGCTCGAGCCCGCGGTCGCCGCGCGCTACCCGGACGGGATGCACGGCGCCGTCGCGCAGGGCATCGAGGCGCACCTGGGCGCCGGCGTCCAGGTGCGCACCGCCACGCTCGACGACCCCGAGCACGGCCTCACCGAGGAGGTCCTGCGCGACACCGACGTCCTCACCTGGTGGGGGCACGCCGCGCACGGCGAGGTCTCCGACGAGGTCGTCGAGCGCGTGCACCGGCACGTGCTGGCGGGGATGGGGCTGATCGTGCTGCACTCCGGCCACTGGTCCAAGATCTTCATGAAGCTCATGGGCACCTCGTGCACCCTGCGCTGGCGCGCCGAGCACGACCGCGAGCTGGTGTGGACCGTCGACCCCACGCACCCCATCGCCCAGGGGATCCCGCACCCGATGATCATCGAGGAGGACGAGATGTACGGGGAGTTCTTCGACGTCCCGGCCCCGGACGAGACCGTCTTCCTCAGCACCTTCTCCGGCGGCGAGGTGTTCCGCTCGGGCATCACCTACCGGCGCGGCTTCGGCAAGATCTTCTACTTCCGCCCCGGCGACCAGGAGTACCCCACGTACTTCCACGACGGCGTCCGCAAGGTCATCTCCAACGCGGTCGAGTGGGCCGTCACCGTGCGCCCCGAGCGCACCACCCCGACGCTGCTGCGCTACGAGACCGAGGACTTCTACAGGGGCCAGGGGTACGGCGGGGCCCTGAACGACGAGGCCCGCGCCGCCGCCGCGGAGGCGGGCCTGTGAGCACGCCGCTGGTCCTCGTCGGCGCGGGCGGCATGGGCCGCGCCTGGCTGTCCGCGATCCGGTCCGAGCCCCGCGCCGAGCTGGCGGGCGTCGTCGACCTCGACGTCGACGTCGCCCGCGCGGCCCTCGCCGACGCCGGGCTGCCCGACGTCCCGGTGGGGACCGACGCCGTCGACCTCGCCCGCCGGACCGGGGCGCGCGCCGTCGTCGACGTCACCGTCCCGGTGGCCCACCACCCCGTGACGACGGCGGCGCTGTTCGCCGGGCTGCCGGTGCTGGGGGAGAAGCCGGCCGCGGCGACCGTCGCGCAGACCCTGTCCCTGGTGGCGGCGGCCGAGGTGACCGGGCAGCTCTTCATGGTCAGCCAGTCCCGCCGGTACAACCCGCAGCTCTCCGCGTTCCGGGCGCAGGCGGCCGCGCTCGGGCGGCCGGGCGTGCTCACCACGGAGTTCTTCAAGGCGCCGCGCTTCGGCGGGTTCCGGGAGGAGATGCCGCACCCGCTGCTGGTCGACATGGCCATCCACCCGTTCGACACCGCCCGGTACCTCCTCGACGCCGAGCCGGTCTCGGTCTACTGCGAGTCGTTCAACCCGCCGTGGAGCTGGTACGCCGGCGACGCCGCGGCCACCGCGGTCTTCGAGATGACTGGCGGCGTCCGGTACGCCTACACGGGCAGCTGGTGCAGCCCGGGGCGGGAGACGTCGTGGAACGGGTCGTGGCGGCTGTCGGGCGAGCACGGCAGCGCGGTGTGGGACGGCGACCACGACCCGGTCGCCGAGCCCGCGGCGGCGACGTCGTCGCCGGACGGCCCCGGCGCCGAGGACCGGGGCGAGGGGATCGCGGGGTCGCTCGCGGCCTTCCTCGCCGCCCTCGACGGCGGGCCCGCCCCGCGCGGCGAGGTCCACGAGAACGTGCTGAGCCTGGCGATGGTCGAGGCGGCCGTCGAGTCGGCGACGTCGGGCGCGCGCGTGCTCGTCGACGACGTGCTCGAGCGGGCGTACCAGCGGGCGCTCGCGGACGAGGCGCGGGACGACGTCCGCGCGCGGCTCGGGTCGTGGACGTCGGTCCGGGCGGCGCTCGACCCCGCCCTCGACCCCGCCCTCGACCCCGCCCTCGACCCGGCGGGGCCGACCCGTGGCTGAGCGTCCCGGCGCCGGCCTGCCGGTCGTGGGCGTCGCCGCGGTGGGCCACTCGTTCATGGGCGCCGTGCACTCGCACGCGTGGCGCACCGTCGACCACGTCGGGACGCCCCGCGCGCGGACGGCGATGCGCGTGCTCGCGGGCCGCGACCTCGCGCGGGCAGCCGAGGCCGCCGACCGGCTCGGCTGGGCCGAGGCCACCGACGACTGGCGGTCCGTGCTCGAGCGCGACGACGTCCAGGTGGTCGACATCCTCACGCCGGGCGACACGCACGAGGAGGTCGCCGTCGCCGCCATGGCGGCCGGCAAGCACGTGATCTGCGAGAAGCCGCTCGCGACGTCCGTCGCGGCGGCCGAGCGGATGGCGGCCGCCGCCCGGGCGGCCGCCGCGCGCGGCGTGCGCAGCATGGTGGCGTTCAACTACCGCCAGGTCCCGGCGCTCGCGCTCGCGCGGCGGCTCGTCGCCGCCGGCCGGCTCGGCGCCGTGCGCCACGTGCGCGCCGTCTACCTGCAGGACTTCATCGTGGACGAGTCCTTCCCGCTCACCTGGCGGCTGCAGCGCGACCGGGCGGGCGCGGGCGCGCTGGGCGACATCGGGTCGCACATCGTCGACGTGGCGCAGTTCGTCACCGGCCAGCTCCTCACCGAGGTGAGCGGCACCACCGAGACCTTCGTGACCCACCGCCCGGTCGAGGCCTCGCCCTCGTCGGGCGGCCTGGCGGCCCGCGGGTCCGGCGAGCTCGGCGAGGTCACGGTGGACGACGCCGCCGCCTTCGTGGGCCGGGGCGACGGCGGCGCGCTGATGACCTTCGAGGCCACCCGCATGGCCACGGGCCGCAAGAACGCGATGCGGCTCGAGGTGAACGGGTCGCGGGGGAGCGTCGCCTTCGACTTCGAGGCGATGAACGAGCTCTGGCTGTACGACCGCGACCTGCCCGACGCCGAGAACGGCTTCCGCCGCATCCTGGCGACGGAGCCGGAGCACCCCGGCTCGACAACTGGTGGCCCGCCGGCCACGGGCTCGGCTACGACCACTCCTTCGTGCACGAGCTGCAGGAGTTCCTGGAGGCCGTGCACGACGGGCGGGACCCGGCGCCGTCGTTCGACGAGGGCCTGCAGGTGCAGCGGGTGCTCGACGCCGTGCAGCGCAGCGCCGCCGCCGGGGCGGCGTTCACCGCGGTCTGAGCGCGCCTGCGCCTGGCCCTCGCGGCCCGGCGCAGGACCGGAACCGGATCGATCCACGGCGGAAACCCGCACGAAACGGGCGGCCGGGCACGATGGTGCCCGAAGCAAGCACCGACGTCGGGGCCACCAGCCCCGGCGCCCGACGATCCGTAGGGGAGAGACTCGCTCCGGCGAGCGCCGAAGGGGCAAGCACCCGCAATCTCTCAGGCAGAAGGACTCTACGGTCAGGGAACTCTGGAGAGTGACCCCACACGGGGTCCGCCGACGGGGAAGCGCTCGACCGCGCGACACTCTCAGGCCGAAGGACAGAGCGGGACGGATCACCGGCGCGCCGCGCCGGTGACGCGACCCAGGGAGGCCGCATGTCCGTCGCCGCGTCCGAGCTAGCCCCCGACTCCACCGACGTGCTCGCCGCCGCGAGCCAGCCGATCCTCTGGGTCTCCGCGATCGGGGTGTTCGTCGTCATCGCGCTCCAGAGCGTCATCTACTATCGGGCGGTGCGTCGCGCGGCCCCCGACGCCGGGATGGAGGCCACGGAGGTCGCCACCGCCTTCCGCGCCGGGTCGCCTCGCCTCGATCGGCCCGTCCCTGGCCGTCTCCCTCATCGCGATCACGCTGATCAGCGTGCTCGGCAGCCCCGCGGTCCTCGTGCGGATCGGGCTCATCGGGTCCGCCCCCTACGAGCTGAACGCCGCCTCGCTGGTGGCGACCGGGATGGGTGCCCGGCTCGGCGGGGACGGCTGGACCCAGGAGGTGTTCGCCACCGCTCTGCTCGCCATGGGCATCGCGGGGGCGGGCTGGATGGTCGTGACGCTGATCGTCACGCCGCTGCTCAAGCGCGGGCAGGGCGCGGTCAAGGTCTCGGGCCGGACGGCCGCGGCCATGTCCGTGGTGCCCGGCGCCGCGATGCTCGGGGCGTTCGCCGTCATGGGGCTGCAGCAGCTCGCGTCCGGGGTCGTCCCGGCCGCGGTGGCGGTGTCCTCCGGCGTCGTGATGGCCGGGCTGCTCCACCTCTCGCGGAGGTTCGACGCCGGCTGGCTCAAGGAGTGGGGGCTGGGGATCGCGCTGGTCGCCGGCCTCGCCGTCGCCGTCGCGCTCACCTCCGCCGGGCTCGGCTGACGGCGCCCCCGCGCGTCGACCCCCGCCCGCCCTCGGCCCATCCGGCCCCCGACACTCCGGCACAGAGAGCAGGGATCCTCATGTCTGCAACGACGAACTCGGGTACCGCCAGCTCCACCTCTCCCGTGAGCACCGCCAGCACCGCCAGCACCGCCGACGCCGCGTCCTGGCGCCGGTTCGACACGACGACGTCCCGCTGGGGCCGCATCACCATGCTCCTGGGGATGGTCCTCATGATCGCCGGGCCCGCGGTCCTCGCCGCCGAGCTCGGGGTCCACCTCACGACCGTGCTCGCCGCGGTCGCCACGCTGGCCGTGGCGTTCGGCGTCATCTGGGTCGTGGAGCCCCTGTCGTACTTCCCGATCCTCGGCCCCGCCAGCATGTACCAGGCGTTCATGATCGGGAACATCTCGAACAAGCTGCTCCCGGCGGCGATCGTCGCCCAGTCGACCATCGGCGCCCGGCCCGACACCCGCAAGGGCCAGCTCGCCGCCGTCCTCGCGATCTGCGGGGCCGCGACCACGCACCTCACGTCGCTGGCCGTGTGCGTCGGCCTCCTCGGCACCGTGCTGATGCGGGTCATCCCGGACGCCGTGGTAGGCACCGTCCAGCTGTACGTCCTGCCGGCGATCATGGGCGCGATCCTCGTGCAGATGGTCGCGAGCAACCCGGACTGGCGCACGCTGCGCGTCGCCGTCGCCGTCGGGGTGCTCGTGCAGTTCGTGCTCGTGCCGCTGGTGCCCGCGATCGCCCCGTTCGCCCTGGCCGTGGCGGTGCTCGGCACGACCGGGCTGGTGCTCGCCTCCGCCGTGCGCCGCGCCCCCGCCGCCTCCGAGAACGGCGCGCCCGCGTGACCCCCTCCCCGCCGTCCCCGACCACCGAGACCCGTCCCACCACGAAGGAGCGCCCCATGACCGACGTCCTGAGCACGACCCGCACCCCGCTGGAGACCGTCACGCCGCTCGTCGACGAGCTGGCCCCCCGCCTCACCGACCTGGCCGACGCCATCTGGGCCGAGCCCGAGCTGCGCTGGGAGGAGCACCGGTCCGTGGCCAAGCAGGTCGCCGTCGCCACGGAGCTCGGCGCGTCGGTCACCCGGGACGTGGCAGGGATCCCGACGGCGTTCACCGCGCAGTGGGGCACCACCGGCCCGGTGATCGCGTTCCTCGGCGAGTACGACGCGCTGGCGTCGCTCAGCCAGGCCGCCGGCAGCGTCGAGCGCGCGCCGGACCCGGGCAACGACTCCGGCAACGGCCAGGGCTGCGGTCACCACCTGCTGGGCTCCGGCTCGCTGCTGGCCGCCGCGGCCCTGGCCCGGCACCTGGAGGCCGAGGGGCTGCCGGGCGTGGTGCGCTACTACGGCTGCCCGGCCGAGGAGGGCGCGGCCGGCAAGTCGTTCATGGTGACGGGCGGGGCGTTCCAGGACGTCGACGTGGCCCTCACCTGGCACCCCGGCGACGGGCTGGGCGTCTGGCAGGCGCTGTCCCTCGCCTACACGCAGCTGTACTTCCGGTTCCGGGGCCTGCCCGCGCACGCGGGGGCCAACCCGCAGCACGGGCGCTCCGCGCTCGACGCCGCCGAGCTGATGAACGTCGGCGTGAACTTCCTGCGCGAGCACATGGAGGACAGCGACCGCGTGCACTACGCCTTCACCGACGCGGGCGGGCCCTCGGCGAACGTGGTGCAGCCGACGGCCGAGCTGTACTACATCGTGCGCTCGGCGACGGTGGCCTCGATGCGCACGCTGTGCGACCGGGTGCGCAAGATCGCGGAGGGCGCGGCCCTCATGACCGAGACCGAGGTGGAGGTCGTGTTCGACGGCGCGAGCTCGGAGGTGCTGCCGAACCCGGTCCTCGAGGAGGCGCTGCACGTCACGCTGGACGCGCTCGGCGGGGTGCCGTTCGACGAGGCCGACCAGGAGTTCGGCCGCGCGATGCAGGTGTCGATGCCGGACGGGGCGGTCGCCGCCGCCAAGAAGCGGATCGGCGTGGCGCCGGACGACGACCGCGCCTACTACGACGTGGTCGCCCCGCTCGTCGACCCGCGGCACCGCGAGCAGATGACCGGCTCGACCGACGTGGGCGACGTGAGCTGGGTGGTGCCGACGGTGCAGGTCATGGGCGGCACCCACGCGATGGGGACGCCGGGGCACTCCTGGCAGATGGTGGCGCAGGGGACGTCGTCGCCGGCGCACAAGGGGATGGTGCACGTGGCGAAGGCGATCGCGGCGCTCGGCCTGGAGCTGCTGAGCGACCCGGAGCTGCTCGAGCGCGCCCGGGCCGCGCACGCCGCCACCACCGCGGTGACGCCGTACGACTGCCCGATCCCCGAGGGCGCCGTGGCGCCGCCGCTGCGCGAGGGCTACACCCCGGCCTGACGCGCGGCCCGGACGTCACCACGCGGGCGAGCCCAGGCGAGAGAGCGTCTCGCCGGGGCTCGCCCGCGCGGGCGGGGCCTCAGGCCAGGCGCTCGCGCAGGAACGTCCAGGCGAGGGCCGCCATGTGCGCGGCCTGCGCGTTGTTGGCGGCGCCGCCGTGGCCGCCCTCGACGTTCTCGTACGACGTGACGTCGGCGCCCGCCGCCAGCATCAGCGCCGCCATCTTGCGGGCGTGCCCCGGGTGCACGCGGTCGTCCTTGGTCGACGTCGTGAACAGCACCGGCGGGTAGGCGCGGTCGCCGTCGAACAGGTGGTACGGCGAGAACGTGCGGACGAACTCCCAGTCGTCCGTGTCCGGGTCGCCGTACTCCGCGACCCACGACGCGCCCGCCAGCAGGTGCGAGTACCGCTTCATGTCGAGCAGCGGCACCTGCACCACGACGGCGCCGAACAGCTCGGGGTGCTGCGTGAGCATGTTGCCCGCGAGCAGGCCGCCGTTGGAGCCGCCCTGCGCGCCGAGGTGCGCGGGCGTGGTGATGCCGCGCGCCACGAGGTCGCGCGCGACGGCGGCGAAGTCCTCGTACGCCGTGTGCCGTCGCTCCCGCAGCGCGGCCTGGTGCCACGCGGGCCCGTACTCGCCGCCGCCGCGGATGTTCGCGACCGCGTACACGCCGCCCCGGGCGAGCCAGGCCCGGCCCACGGTCCCGGAGTAGCCCGGCAGCAGCGGGATCTCGAAGCCGCCGTACCCGTACAGCAGGGTGGGCGCGGTGCCGGGGCGCGACGGGTCCGCCGGCTGCACGAGGTCGGCGCGGCCCACGACGAAGTACGGCACGCGGGTGCCGTCGTCGGAGGTGGCGAAGTGCTGCACCGCGACCATGCCGTCGGCGTCGAAGTACGCCGGGGCGGCCTTGAGGGGCTCCGGCTCCCCGGGGGCGGCGCCCGGCCCGGCGACGGTGGTCAGCGCGAGGGTGGACGGCGCGAGGTAGCCGGTCGTCGTGACCCAGACGTCGTCGCTGTCCAGGGGGTCGACGGCCCGCACGCCGACGGTGAGCAGCCCGCCGCCCAGGGGCAGCTCCGAGCGGACCCACGGCGCGCCCGAGGTCGCGCCGGCGGGCGGGGTGAGCACGTGCACGGCGTTCTTCACGTCGTCGAGCACGTTGACGACGAGGTGGTGACGCGTCCAGGACGCGCCGACCAGCGACGTCGACGGCGTCGGCTCGAACAGGACCGTGAGGTCGCGGGAGCCGGCGAGGAACGCGTCGGCGGGCGCGGCGAGCAGCGAGCCGGCGGCGTAGGTGCGCGCGCCGTCCGCCCCGCCGTCGCCGGTCGTCACGGTCCAGTCGTCGCGCAGCTCGACCAGCAGCCACTCGCGGTGGAAGCCGACCTCGGCGGACTCGGGCACGTCGACCTTCACGAGCCGCTGCCCGGGCGTGCCGACGTCCTCGACCAGGTAGGTCTCCGACCGGTAGAACGCGATCGACCGGCTCACGAGGTCGCGCTCGAAACCCGGGGTGCGGGAGCGGCGGGCCGAGATGTACATGTCGGCGTCGGAGCCCTCGTAGACGACGACGGCGTCCTCCAGCGGCGTGCCGCGGCGCCACAGCTTCGCGATCCGCGGGTAGCCCGACGGCGTCGTGGTCCCCGGCCCGAGGTCCGTGAACACGTACACCGTGTCCTCGTCGGCCCACGCCAGGCCGCCCTTGGCGCCGGTGCGGCCGTCCGCCCGCGCGGTGTCCCGCTCGAAGCCGCCCTCCGCCGCGGGCACGAACCGCTTGGCGACGAGGTCGAACTCGCGCGTGACGTCGGCGTCCAAGCCGCCGGGGGAGAGGTCCACCAGGGCACGGCGCCACGGCTCGCCCGCCGCGAGCTGCTCGGGCGTCGGGCGCAGCAGCGACGCCCCGTGCCACACCCAGCTCTCGCCCTCCGCCGCGGCGAGGGCGTCGAGGTCGAGCACGGTCTCCCACTCCGGCGCGTCCGAGCGGTACGAGTCGAGGGTCGTGCGGCGCCACAGGCCGCGCTCGTGCGCGGCGTCGCGCCAGAAGTTGTACAGGTGGTCGCCGATCCGCGACACGTCGGGGATGCGCTCGTCGGAGTCGAGCACCTCCCGGATCGCGACCTGCGTGGCCTCGAAGCCGTCGGCGGCGCCGACGGTGGCGTGCGCGTGGTCGTTGCGCTCGCGGACCCAGGCCAGCGCGGCCTCGCCCTCGACGTCCTCGAGCCACGCGAACGGGTCCGGCGCGGCGGGGTCGAGCGGGGTCGGGGCGGCGGACGGCGGGACGGTCTCGAGGCGCTCGGCGGTCATGGTCGGCACCCTAGCCGCCGGGCCTGCGCCACGGCCGGTCCTCTTTCACCCGGTGGCCGCCCGTGGTAGAAACTCCTGGTCAGGGCATTGATCCCGCTATGGACGTTCCAGGGGTTTCGCGGAGAAGGCCGCTTTCGTGCGGCCGGTGCAGGCGCCGCCGGACCCGATCCTTCCACCCACGGGGGTGCGGTGAGCACGACCTCTGCCAGCCCGCGCGCGGCCGCGCGCGTTCCCGCCATGCTCTGCGCCGCGGCGGCCGTGCTGTGCGTCGCCGCCGGACCGCTGCTCGACGACCGGCTCTCGCGCGCGGAGGTCGCGGCGCTGGCCGCGGCCGCGGCGGTGCTCGTCGCCGTCGCGGTGGCGCTGTCGGTGCGGGCCGCCGGCCGCGCGGAGGCCGACCGCCGGGCGCTCCGGGCCGAGCGTGACGCGCTGGCGTCCGACCTGGCGGCGCGGTCCGCCGCCCTCGAGGACGCGACCTCCGAGCTGTCCCGCACCCGCGAGTCCCGCGACGACCAGCGCGCCGCGGTCGAGACCGCCGTCGTCGCCCTGGGCCGCAAGGTGCAGGCGTCCGCGCACCGCATCCAGGAGGAGGCCGCGCGCATGGTCCAGCGGCACGCGGCGGACCCGGACGTGCTCCAGACGTCCATGCGGATCGACCACGCCGCCGCCCAACACGCGCGGCAGGCGCAGAACCTCGTCGCCCTGTGCGGCCGCCGGCCAGGGCAGACCTGGGACGACCCGCTGCCGCTGCCGGACGTCGTCCGCGCCGCCGCCGGACGCATCACCGCCTTCCAGCGCGTGGAGGTCTCCGGCGACCCGGGGCTGGCGGTGGTCGGCCGCGCGGTCGAGCCGGTCGTCCACGTGGTGGCCGAGCTGCTCGCGAACGCCACGCAGTGCTCCCCGCCGAGCACGCAGGTGCTCGTCTCCGTCCGCCAGGTGCAGCGCGGCGCCGTCATCGAGGTCGACGACTGCGGCGTGGGGATGGTCCCGCGCGAGCTGGAGCGGGTGCGCGCGGTCGTGTCCGGCGCGCGGCCCGTGGGGATCGCCGACCTCGGCGAGGTGCCCCACACCGGGCTCGCGGTGGTCGGGTCGTACGCCCGCGCGCTCGACCTGCGCGTGGACCTCATGGAGTCGGTCTACGGCGGCCTGCGCGCCGTCGTCCTCGTTCCCGGCGACCTGACGACCGCGTCCGCCGCGGCGCCCGAGGCGCTCGCGCCCAGCGTCGACGCTGCGTGGGCCGAGCGTCCCGCCGAGCCGGCGCTCCCGGCGCCGGCGGCGGCGCCCGACCCGCTGACCGACTCGCTGACCGGCCCGGTGCCGGGCGTCGTGCCCGCGCTGCCGCAGCGGCGCGCGCGCCGCGGCGCCCCCGACCCCGCCGCGCTCACCGGCCCCCAGCGCGCCGTGCCGCCGGCGGCGGTCGCGCCCGACCCGGTCCCGGCGCAGACCGCCGAGGAGGCCGGCGCCTGGATCGGCGCCTTCTTCTCCGCCGAGCACGCCGAGCCCGAGCACGCCGACACGGGGCCGGACCACCAGACCGCCGACCACCATGCCCAGGAGCCGTCCGCCGTGACGGACGGGAACCCGGAGGACAGATGACGACCCAGACGACCGGCACCACGCCGCTCGGGACCGCCCATCCGGACAGCTGGATGCTCGACCTCGTGGCGGGGGTGCGCGGGGTCCAGCACGCCGTCGTGCTCAGCTCCGACGGCCTGGTGAAGGTCCGCACGGACGTCACCGACCCGGACACGGCCGACAAGGTCGCGGCCGCCTGCGCCGGGCTCGTCGCGCTCGGCATGAGCATGGGCCGGGAGTTCGGCGCCGGCGACCGGCTGCGCCAGGTGCTCGTCGAGTTCGACGGCGGGTTCCTGTTCGTCCGCGGCGCGGGCGACGGGTCGCGGCTGGCGGTCGTCACCGACGCGGCGGTCGACCCCGGGCTCGTGGCCCAGCAGATGCAGGCCCAGGTGCTCATGATCGGCGAGCGGACGCTCGGCACCGGCCCCGCCCGGCCGGTCGCCCGCCCCGCCGTCCCGCCGGCCGGAGCCGAGACGCCCGCCGAGCCGGCGGAGCCGGTCGAGCGGCCCGCCGTGCCGCTGGCCACCCGCCCCGTCACCCACCTCGAGCGCTGAGGAGGTCCCGATGGCCACGGGCACGCCCACGGACGGCTACCGCGACCACCCGGTGCGCTCGTACGTCCTGACGGGCGGACGCGCGCACCCCAGCCGCAACACGCTGCGGCCCGAGACGCTCCTGTGCGCGGTGGACGACGGGCGCGAGCTGCCCGTGGGCGCCGGTCGCCACGAGCGCGCCCTGCTCGAGACCTGCCGGGGCACGCTCGCCCTGGCCGAGGTCGCCGCCTACCTGCGTCTGCCCACGAGCCTCGTCGCCGTGCTGGCCTCCGACCTGGTCGACGCCGGGTACCTGGCGATCCGCTCGCAGGCGCCGCACGACCTGCCCGCCCTCGACCTGCTGGAGGAGGTCCTCGATGGGCTCCGCCGGTGCTGAGCCGGGGTCGGCGCGGCACCTCGCGCCCACGGTCGAGCGGTCGGTCAAGGTGCTGGTCGTGGGTGCGTACGGCGTCGGCAAGACCACCCTCATCGGCGCCGTGAGCGAGATCCCCGTGCTCAGCACGGAGGAGACCGTGACGGCGGCCAGCGTGGGCGTCGACCCGCGGCGCGGGGAGAAGGCGACGACGACGGTCGCGATGGACTTCGGCCGCGTCACGGTGGGCGGCGCCACCGCGCTCTACCTGTTCGGCACACCGGGGCAGAAGCGCTTCTGGGACCTGTGGGCCGGACTGGCCGACGGCGCCGTCGGGGCGCTGGTCGTGGTGGACACCCGGCGACTGGAGGACAGCTTCGAGGTGCTGGACCAGCTGGAGGGGCACACGCGGCTGCCGGTCGCCGTGGTGGTCAACGAGTTCCCGGACGGCCCGCGGCACCCCACGGACGCCGTGCGGTCCGCGCTCGACCTGCCCGCGGACACCCCGGTGGTGACGGGCGACCTGCGCGAGCGACGCCAGGCGGTGGCGGCGCTCCAGGCGCTCGTCGCGCACGCGGTGCGGCGCGCGGGCGGGAGCGTGGCCGCATGAGCCTCACCGGCGCGGTGCGCGTCGTGCGGCTCGAGGACGTGGCCGACCGGCCGCTGCTGGCCGACCTCGCGGGGGCGCCCGACCCCGCGGAGCGGTACGAGGCGCTGCGCTCGCGCTGGGGCGCCCTCGCGCCGGTGGACCTCGAGCCGGGCGTGCCCGCCTGGCTGGCCCTGGGCCACGCGGAGGTGACCGCCGTGCTGCGCAACGAGGCGCTGTTCTCGCGCGACTCGCGGCACTGGCGGTACGAGGCGGAGCGGCTCGTGGGCTGGCGCTCGCCCACGCGCGCCGTGCTCGCGCAGCGCGACAGCGCCCACGACCGGGACGGCGCGGAGCACCGGCGGCTGCGCACGCCGCTGGCCGACGCCCTCGACGCCGTCGAGCCGAAGCGGGTGGTGCGCACCGCGGAGGTCGCGTGCGCCTCCGTCCTGGACCGGCTGGCCGCCCGCGGCAGCGCCGACATGGTGGCCGAGTACGCCGTCGACGTCCCCGTGCGGGTACTGGCCGACCTGCTCGGCATGACCCTCGCCGACGCCCGCCGCCTGCACGAGCTCACCGTCGCCCAGCGCTCGGGCACCGACGCCGCGTACCCGGCGGCCACGGAGGCCGAGGACCTGCTCGCGGGCTTCGTCGCCGCACGGCGGGCGGAGCCGAGCGACGACCTCACGTCCGCGCTCCTGGCGCACCCGGCGCACGCGAACGACCTCGAGGTGATGGGCGCCGTCGGGCTGGTCTTCGCCACGGCGCACGACGCGGAGATCGCGTGGATCGCCACGACGCTGCAGCGGCTGCTCGCCGACCCGGACTTCGCGGCGCGGCTGCACGGCGGGCGGCTCTTCCTCGACGACGCCCTGGACGAGGTCGCCCGCGACGCGCCCCCGCTGCCGCACCTGCGCCCGCGCTACGCCCTCGCCGACGGCGAGCTGGGCGGTCAGGCCGTCGCCGCCGGGGACGCGGTGGTGCCGGCGGTCGCCGCCGCGAACGCCGACCGCGCGGTCCGGGCGGCCGACCCCTGGGAGCAGGTCGACGCGCGGTTCCACCTCACGTGGGGCACCGGCGCGCACGCGTGCCCGGCGCACCGCACGGCGCCGCTGATCACGCGGACGGTGGTGGGGCACTTCCTGGCGCGGGTGGCCGACATGGAGCTGGCCGTCCCGCCGGCCGACCTCGTGCCGGTGCGCTCGCCGTGGGTGCGCTACCCGCGCGAGCTCCCGGTCCGCTTCCGCTGACCGGCGGAGGCGGCGGGAGTCCGCGCGGGGGGTCAGGCCGGCGCCGCGACCCGGCGGCGCAGTCGGTCGGCCACGCGCCGGTACGCCGCCGGGTCCACGGGCAGCAGCCACTGCACGGCGCGGGTGGGCGCGCCCAGCTGCAGGTCGAGGTCGTCCAGCATCTCGTCGATCTGGTGCAGCGAGAACGGGATGACGTTGGTGCCGCGGGCGTGCTTGCCCTCGGTGCGCTTCTCCATCCAGTCGACGCGGCCGGCCACGTGCTCGCGGCGGACCTCGACCGGAGGCAGGCGCAGGGCGCCGGCCAGGTGGCCGGCGGTCCACACCGCCGCGATCTCGGCCGACAGCGGGCTGAACAGCGACGAGTTGTACCCGGCGAACGTCAGGTGGGGCACGTCGTGCGGCAGCACGTGGCGGTAGAGCTGGAAGTTGCCGCGGTCGTCGAGCAGCCGCGCCTGCAGGTCGTCGTCGAGGAACGGCACGCGCTGGTGGAAGCCCGTGCCGCACACGACGAGGTCGGCCCGCACCGGCGTGCCGTCGTCGAGCACGGCCTGCGGGTTGCCGTCGTCGTCGACCGCGAGCCGCTCGATCTCGGCGTCGCGGTGCACCGTGATCGCGCCGTCGGCCACCTGCTCGAAGAAGTCGTCCGTGGCGAGGGAGACCGTCGATCGGGCGATGTCGGCGAACTCGCCGCGGGGCACCAGGCCGAGCTCCTTGAGGTGCAGCTGCTTGGTGGAGACCGCGCCGACGCTCGAGAGCATCGACCGGCGCACGCCGTCGCCGGGCCCGTGCAGGAAGCGCTCCATGCCGCCGGCCACGGTCTGGTAGCGGAACAGCCCCTCGCCGAGCCGGGTGAGCAGCAGGTACTTGTAGTTCAGCGCGTTGCCGACCCGCTTGGGCAGCTTCCACAGCAGGTGTCGCGCGACGACGTGGGTGCTCGCGGCGACCCGGCCCAGCTCGGCCGCGACGTCGCAGGCCGACTTGCCGTAGCCGACGACGACGACGTGCTTGTCGCGGGCGTCCTCGAGCGACGTGAGCTGGCTGGAGGCGACCACCTTGCCGCCCGCGCGCAGGAGCTGCGCGAGCCCCTCGAACCGCGGGATGACCGGGTCAGAGAAGATGCCGTTGGCGACCACCAGGTGGTCGAACGGCTCCGGGTCGCCCACGGCCTCGCCCGCGCGGCGCGCGGTGACGAGCCAGCCGTCCTCGGCGCCCGTGAGCTCGGCGCGCACGACCTCGGTCGACAGGCGCAGCGTGCCGCGCAGGTCGTGGAGGTCGACGTACCGCTCCATGTAGGCCTGCACCTGCTCGCCGCTGGGCCACTCGGGGTAGTCCTTGGGCATCGGCAGGTCGGAGAAGGCGTAGGAGCCCTTGTTGTTCTGGGTCGTGAGCCCGGAGTAGCGGCGGCTGGCGCTCCACACGCCGCCGACGTCGGGGGTCTTGTCGAACACGGTGACGTCGTGCCCGAACTCGCGGAGCACCTTGGCACTGGCCAGGCCGGCGAAGCCGGCGCCGACGACGGCGATCTTCATGGGCGTCCTTGCTGTCGGTCGAGAGGGGCCAAATCACCAGAATCGTAGCGGTTCGGACAGTGCTGGCGACAGGGTCTCCGGCGGTCGGACGGGACGTCGCGCCGAGAGGGCCGGTGTCGGCGGCACGCGGCAAGATGGGCCCGTGACCGATACCGACACCACCCTGCTCGACGAGGCCGCGGCCCAGCGCCGCTGGGCGGAGCTCGTCGCGCTGGTCGAGGAGGACCAGCGCGCCTACTACGAGGAGGACGCCCCCCGGGTCTCCGACGCGGAGTACGACGCCCGGATGCACGAGCTGCAGGCGATCGAGGCCGCGCACCCGGCGCTCGTCACGCCGGAGTCGCCGACGCAGCGGGTGGGCGGCGCGGCCGCGGGCGGCTTCGCCACGGTCGAGCACGTCGAGCGCATGCTGAGCCTCGACAACGTCTTCTCCGTCGAGGAGCTGCGGGCGTGGGACGCCCGTGTGGCCCGCGACCTGGGAGCCGAGCACGTCGGCTACCTCTCCGAGGTCAAGATCGACGGGCTCGCGATCGCCCTGCTGTACGAGAAGGGCCACCTGGTGCGGGCGGCGACCCGCGGCGACGGCCGCACGGGCGAGGACGTCACGCAGAACGCGCTGCGGATCGCCGACATCCCGCGGCGGCTGGACGGCGACGGCCACCCCGACCTCGTCGAGGTCCGCGGCGAGGTCTTCATCCCCGTCGCGGCGTTCGCGCGGCTGAACGACCTGCAGGCGGAGCTGCGCGAGCGGGTCGTGGCCGAGTCCCGCGAGCGGCACGACACCCGGGCGACGGCCGGGGCGCCGTTCGACGAGGCGAGCGCCCGGGTCGCGGCGCTGCGCCGCTTCCCGCAGTTCGCGAACCCCCGCAACGCGGCGGCCGGCGGCCTGCGCCAGCTGCTCGACAAGAAGGAGGGTCTGGAGCTCGAGGCTGGGCTCGCCCGGGTGGAGTCGCTGCGCCTGTACGTGCACGGGATCGGCGCGCTGCAGTGGACGGCCGGGGAGCACACCGAGCTGGCCCGGCAGTCGGAGGCGTACGAGCACTTCGCGCGGTGGGGGCTGCCCGTCTCGCCGCACAACCGCGTGGTCGAGGGCATCGACGGCGTGGCCGCGATGATCGAGTACTTCGGCGTCCATCGCCACGACATCGAGCACGAGCTGGACGGCATCGTCGTCAAGGTCGACGCCCTGGGCGACCAGCGGCGCCTCGGCGCCACGAGCCGCGCGCCGCGCTGGGCCATCGCCTACAAGTACCCGCCGGAGGAGGTCACCACCCGCCTGCTGGCCATCCAGGTGGGCGTGGGCCGCACCGGCCGCGCCACCCCGTACGCCGTGATGGAGCCGGTCCTCGTGGCCGGCTCGACGGTGCGGCAGGCCACCCTGCACAACCAGGACGTGGTGCGCGCCAAGGGCGTGCGCATCGGCGACATGGTGGTGCTCCGCAAGGCGGGCGACGTCATCCCCGAGATCCTCGGACCGGTGACGGCGCTGGCCGACGACGGCTTCCCGCGCGAGGAGTTCGTCATGCCGGAGCGGTGCCCGGAGTGCGGCACGCCGCTGCGCGCGATGAAGGAGGGCGACGTCGACCTGCGCTGCCCCAACGCGGAGAGGTGCCCGGCGCAGGTGCGCGGACGGGTCAAGCACATCGGCTCCCGCGGGGGCCTGGACGTTGACGCCCTGGGCGAGGTGACCGCTGCGGCGCTCACCCAGCCGCTGGAGCCGAAGGACCCGCCCCTGCGCACGGAGAAGGATCTCTTCGACCTCACGGTCGACCAGCTCGGCCCGATCCGGGTCGTGGTCAGGGACCCGGAGAGCGACCTTCCGAAGCCGAGCGACGGCCGAGGCGAGTCGGCGGACGTCAGCATGTCGGACGGCTCGGTCCTGACGGCCAAGGTGGTGCGGCCCTTCCAGAAGGTCGTCGGTCGCGCCTACCCCCCGGGGTTCGAGGACGCGACGGCGGCCGAGCGCCGCGCCGCAGGCGTGCGCAAGGACGTGCCGGTCTACGGTCCGTCCGCCACGGCGCAGACCCTGGTCTCCGAGCTGAGGCGTGCCCGGACGAAGGACCTGTGGCGGCTCCTGGTCAGCCTGAACATCCGGCACGTCGGCCCGGTCGCCGCGCGGGCGCTCGCGGGCTGGTTCGGCTCGCTCGACGCGATCCGTGCGGCGTCGCGCGAGGAGCTCGCCGCCGTCGAGGGCGTCGGGCCGATCATCGCCGATGCCTTGCTCGCCTGGTTCGACGTCGAGTGGCACCGCGAGATCGTGGGCGCCTGGGCGAAGGCCGGGGTCCGGTTCGAGGTCCCGGGGCACCCGGGCCCCGCGGCGATGGCCACCCAGGCGGACGACGCACCGACCGGGCCGCTCGCGGGTCTGACGGTCGTCGTCACCGGCTCGCTCGAGGGGTACAGCCGGGACGGCGCGAAGGAGGCGGTCCTCGCCGCGGGCGGGAAGTCGGCGGGATCGGTGTCCAAGAAGACGGACTACGTCGTCGTGGGCGCGAACGCCGGGTCGAAGGCGGCCAAGGCGGAGGAGCTCGGCCTGCCGGTCCTCGACGAGGCCGCGTTCACGCGGCTGCTCGAGGGCGGCCCGGCGGCGCTGGGCGACACCACGGGCGACTCGGCGGACGACGCGGACGGTGCGGACGAGGGCGAGGACGACTGACGCCCGCGGCTACGATGCGCGGGTGCCGGACATCCTCGCCCCGAACCAGCCCACCGACCCGAGCCAGGCCCTGACCCTGCGCGGCGCCCACCTCGTGGGCTCCGTGAACCTGCCCACCGCGCGCGACACGCTGCGCACGGTCGCGACGCACCTCGGGGCGCACGCCCGCCGCATCCCGGACGGCGAGGCGGGCGAGCGGTTCCACTGGATCCTCTTCCAGGGCACGCGGTTCGAGGCCGTCGACGGCCTGGCGCGGGTCGGCGACGCCCCGGTGGTGGTGGCCGGCTTCGACGTGCGCCCGCACGTGCTCGACGGCTCGGTGCCCGCGGACGAGCTCCGCTTCGGCCCGCTGGGCTACGCCGAGGCGGCGCGCGCGTCGTACGCCGACTTCGTCGCGCTGCGCGCCGAGGGCGTGATCGCGCCGGGCACGCGGTTCCAGGTCTGCCTGCCCTCGCCGCTCGCGGCCGTCACGACCTTCGTCGCCCCGGCGGACCGCGCCGCGGTGCACCCGGTCTATGAGGCGGCCCTGGTGCGCGAGCTCGAGGAGATCCTCGCGGCGGTCCCGGCCGAGGACCTCGCCGTGCAGGTGGACCTCGCCACCGAGTTCGCGTTCGTGGAGGGCGCGAACCTGGGCGGCGGCGCCGCCCGCGCCTGGTTCGACCGCGACGCGGGCGGCGACGAGGAGGTCGTCGCCGGGTGCGCGCGCCGCGCGGCGCGGTTCGCGGCGCACGTGCCGGAGGGCGTCCAGCTCGGCTTCCACCTCTGCTACGGCGACGTGGCGGAGAAGCACTTCGTCGAGCCCGCGGACACCGGCCACCTGGTGGCGATGGCGAACGCCCTGGTCGCGGCTCTCCCGCGCCCGATCACCTGGGTGCACCTGCCCGTGCCGATCGGCCGGGACGACGTCGCGTACGCCGCCCCTCTGGCCGGCCTCGCGCTCGACGGCGCCACCGAGCTCTACCTCGGCGTCCTGCACCACGAGGACGGCGTCGAGGGGGCGGAGCGCCGGCTCGACGCCGCCGCGCAGGTGCTGGGTGGCCGTGCGGTCGGCGTCGCCACCGAGTGCGGCTTCGGCCGGGGCCCGAGCGAGCGCACGGCCGCGCTGCTCGACCTGCACGTCGCCGTGCTCGAGCGCACCGCCTGAGGCCCCGCGGTCGCTCCGTCAGGGCCGTCGCGCGACGACGTCCCACAGCGCGGCGTGGTCGGCGGCGGTGAGCGGCACGAGCGCGTCGCGCGGCGGCGCGGTCGGCGTGCCCAGCAGGGCCGCGACGGCGTGCAGCGCCGTGACCGGCCTGCCGGTCGCGGCGATCGCGCGGGCGAGGTCGAGCAGCCACGCCCGCGCGGGTGCGGCGCCGCCCGCGTCCGGCCGGTCGACGACCTCGTCGCCGAGCCCCGCGACCCGGGCCCGCCGGACGGCGACGTACTCGGCGGGCGCGAGCGCCGCGAGCCCCGTGTGCCACGCGTCGGCGGCCTCCGCCCCGTCGAGCAGTGCGGCGTCCCCGCTGAGGCCGACGGCCACCCGTGGCGCCGCGTCGCGCAGCCTCGCCACGCGGCCGCCGGGCCGCGAGGGCAGGGACGCGGGGTCCTTGACCGCGACGACGGACCCGTCGGCGGCGAGGTCGGCGAGCAGCTCGGGGGACACGTCGTACCCGAGCTGCACGGGCTTGTTGTAGAAGCAGACCGGACTCTCCGGCACGGCGGCCGCGACCCGGGCGTACAGCGCGCGCACCTCGGCGTCGTCGAGCGGGAGGTAGGCGAACGGGGGCAGCACCAGGCCGGTGGCGCCGGCGTCGGCCACCGCGCGGGCGCGGCCCGCCACCCGGTGCGCCGAGCCCCCGGCCACGCCGGCGTGCACGGGCGCCGCGCCGGCGGCCGCGACCGCGACGCGGACCACGGCGTCGCGCTCGTCGTCGTCGAACGAGACCCCCGCCCCCGAGGTCGCCAGCACGACCACGCCGTCCGCCCCGGCCTCGACGGCGCGGCCGACCAGGCCCTCCAGGGCGTCGAGGTCCACGCCGCCGTCGGCGTCCAGCGGGGTGATCGGGTACGCGAGCAGTCCGGTGAAGGCCGAGGTCATGCGACGCATCGTACGGTCGGCGCCGTCACGCGGTGCGGGCGTCCACCGCCTCGGGCGACAGGGCGTGGTCGGAGGCCATGGCGGCGGCGCCGAGCACGCCGGCCTGCGCGCCCGAGCGCGCGACGGCGATGCGCAGGTGCTGGGTGGCCAGCGGCAGGGACCGCTGGTAGACGACCTCGCGGATCCCCGCGAGCAGGTGCTCGCCCGCCTCGACGAGGATGCCGCCGAGCACGATGACGGACGGGTTGAGCAGGCTGACGGTCGCCGCCAGCACGCTGCCGATCTCGCGGCCGGCCTGGCGCACGGCCCGTCCCGCGGTCACGTCCCCGCCGCGGACCAGGGCGACGACGTCCGCGGGCCCCGCGACGTCGAGGCCCTCGTCGCGCAGCCGGACGGCGAGCGCCTGGGCGCTGGCGATCGCCTCGAGGCAGCCCACGTTGCCGCAGCGGCACACGACGTCCTCGGCCCCCGGCACGGCGATGTGCCCGACGTCGCCGGCCGCGCCCTGCGCCCCGCGCCGCAGAGCGCCGTCGGCGATGATGCCGGCGCCGATGCCGGTGGCGACCTTGACGAGGATGAGGTCGGGCACGTCGGCCCAGGCGATCCGGTGCTCGCCGAGCGCCATGATGTTGACGTCGTTGTCCACGAGCACCGGCGCGTCGAAGTGGCCGCGGAGGATCCCGGGCACGTCCGCGTCGTCCCAGCCGGGCATGATCGGTGGGTTGTTCGGGTGCCCGGTGGCGTGCTCGACCGGCCCGGGCAGGCCGACGCCCACGCCGGCGAGGTCGCCGACGTCGCGGCCCGCGGTCTCGAGCAGCTTGCGGCCGGTCTCGGCCACCCAGTCGAGCACTGCCCGGGGGCCGTCGGCGATGGCGAGCGGCGCGTCGAGCTCGGCGAGCACGGTGGACGCGAGGTCGGTGACGGCGAGCCGGGCGTGCGTGGCGCCGAGGTCGACCCCCAGCACGACCTGCGACGACGGGTTGAAGGCGAAGGTGGCGGGCGGACGGCCGCCCGTCGAGGTGGCCTCGCCGGCGGGGGCGATGAGCCCCGTGGCCATGAGCGCGTCGATGCGCCCGGCGACGGTGGAGCGGGCCTGGCCGGTGAGGGTCGCGAGCTCGGCGCGGGTCCGGGCCCGGCCGTCGCGCAGGAGCTGGAACATCTCGCCGGCCCCGGGGGTCCGGGGGCTGGCTGGCACACCTTCCGTCATGGGCCTAGTGAATCACGCTCGGTTCACCCGCACCTTTTGCTTGACCACCGTCAGAAGTGACCTTAGGTTCGGATCATGGTCGACGTGGACCGCGACGACGCGGCACCGCCGGAGGGCACTGACGCCCCCGCCCCTCTGCTGCGCATGGAGGGCATCGTCAAGCACTTCCCGGGCGCCAAGGCGCTCGACGGGGTGGACCTCGACGTGCTGCCGGGCGAGGTGCACTGCCTGCTCGGCCAGAACGGCGCCGGCAAGTCCACGCTCATCAAGGTCCTCGCCGGCGCGCACCAGCCCACCTCGGGCCGGATCGTGCTCGACGGCGAGGAGATCGCCATCCCGCACCCGGTCGCGGCGCTGCGGCACGGCGTCGCCACCATCTACCAGGAGCTCGACGTGGTCGACGGGCTCACCGTGGCCGAGAACGTCTTCCTCGGCCACGAGCTCGAACGCGGCGGGTTCACGCAGCGGCGCGAGGCCATCCGCCGCACGCGCGAGATGCTCCGCCGGCTCGGCCACCCCGAGATCTCCCCGCACCGCGAGGTCGGCAGGCTGTCGGCCGCCGGCAAGCAGGTGGTGTCGATGGCGCGCGCGCTGTCCCACGACGCGCGCGTCATCGTCATGGACGAGCCCTCCGCCGTGCTCGACGCGGGCGAGGTGCAGAACCTCTTCCGCGTGGTGCGGGGGCTCACCGCGCAGGGGGTGGCGGTCGTCTACATCTCCCACCGCCTGGAGGAGATCCGTCAGATCGGCGACCGCATCACGGTCCTCAAGAACGGACGCACGGTGGGCCGGGACCTCCCGGCGGCCACCACCCCCACGGCCGAGCTCATCCGCCTCATGACGGGGCGCACCGTCGAGTACGCCTTCCCGACCCGGCCCGGGGTGCCCGAGGACGCGCCGGTCGTGCTCGACGTCGAGGATCTCGCCCTCGCGGGCACGTTCGAGGACGTGTCGTTCCAGGTGCGGGCGGGCGAGATCGTGGGCCTCGCGGGGCTCGTCGGGGCGGGCCGGTCGGAGATCCTCGAGACGCTCTACGGCGCCCGCCGGCGGACGGCGGGCAGCGTCGCGGTCAAGGGCCGGCGCCTCCGGAGCGGCTCGGTCGACGCCGCGGTGGCCGCCGGCATCGGCCTGTGCCCCGAGGAGCGCAAGAGCCAGGGGCTCGTCCTCGACGAGCCCGTCTACCGGAACATCACGCTCTCCACGTTCGCGCGCATCGCGCGCGGCGGTTGGCTCGATGAGCGCGCGGAGCGCGCCGCAGCGCGCGAGCAGGTCGCGGCTCTCGACCTGCGGCCCGCCGGCGTGGACCGTGCCGCCCGCACGCTGTCGGGCGGCAACCAGCAGAAGGCCCTGCTCGGCCGGTGGCTCGTGCACGGCTGCGACGTGCTGCTCCTGGACGAGCCCACCCGCGGCGTCGACGTCGGCGCGCGCTCCGAGCTGTACGACCTGGTGCGGCGGCTCGCCGACGCCGGGACGGCGGTGGTCGTCGTCTCCAGCGAGATCCCCGAGGTCCTGGGGCTGGCCGACCACGTGCTCGTGGTCTCCGAGGGACGCGTCGTGCACCGTGCACCGGCGCAGGACATCGACGAGCACCGCGTGCTCGACCTCGTCATGGAAGGAACCGTCGCATGAGCACCCAGGTCGATGCGCCACCCGCGGCCGAGTCGCGGTCCTCGTGGTTGTCCGGTCCCGCCGGGCGCACCGTCGGGCTCGTCGTGGCCCTGGTCCTCCTCGCCGTCGTCGGGGTGATCACGGGCGGCGAGCGCTTCGCCAGCCTCGACAACGTCATGACCATCCTCCGGCTCGCGTCGGTGACCGGGGTCCTGGCGATCGGGATGACGTTCGTCATCACGGCCGGCGGCATCGACCTGTCGGTCGGGTCGGTGCTCGGGCTCGCGACCGTCTGGGCCAGCACGCTCGCCACCCAGACGATGGCCGAGGACCTGCACTGGACGGTCATGGTCCTGACGGGGCTCGCGGTGGGCACCGCCGCCGGCCTCATCAACGGCCTGATCATCGCGTACGGCAAGGTCGTGGCGTTCATCGCCACCCTCGCGATGATGATCGCCGCCCGCGGACTCGCGGAGATGATCTCGGGCCGGCAGACGCAGGTCGTCACCGTGGACGGGTTCCTCGACTTCTTCCGTGAGGACCTCATCGGCGTGCCCGTGCTGGTCTGGATGTTCGCCGTCGTCGCCGTGGCGGGCTGGTTCCTGTTCAACCGCACCACGTTCGGCCGGCGCACGGTGGCCGTGGGCGGCAACGCCGAGGCGTCGCGGCTGGCCGGCATCAAGGTGCAGCGCCACCTGCTGTACGTCTACGGGCTGTCCGGCCTGACCGCCGGCATCGCGGGCGTCATGATGCTCGCCCGGACCACCGCAGGCACCTCGACGAACGGGCTCTACTACGAGCTCGACGTGATCGCCGCGGTGGTCGTCGGCGGCACGCTGCTGATCGGCGGCCGCGGCACGATCGTCGGCACCGTGATCGGCGTCCTCATCTTCTCGATGCTGACCAACGTGTTCACGATCAACAACCTGTCGATCTCCGCCCAGAACGTCGCCAAGGGCGTGATCATCGTGATCGCCGTCCTCCTCCAGCAGCGCTTCGCCAAGCGCTCCACGTCGACCTGACGCCGCCCGCACCTCCCCGCACCACCCCAGCACCACCCAGCACCACCCGCACCGGGCCACCCGCCCGGCAGGGCCGGACCGAATCGAGGATGATCACATGTCCGCACGCACCGCGCTGGAACGCCCCACCCGCCGCCGGCGCACCGCCGCGCTGGCCGCGGTGGCCACCACCGCCGTCCTGCTCGCCGCCGGCTGCACCAGCAACGAGCCGGCCGAGGAGGAGACCTCGGCCGCGCCGCAGGTCGCTGCCGAGGGGAACGACGAGCCGGGGGAGAAGGTCGTCATCGGCTTCTCCGCCCCCGCCGCCGACCACGGCTGGATGGGCGCCATCACCCAGTCGGCGGTCGACACCGCCGACCAGTACTCCGACGTGGAGCTCCGGCAGGCGGAGGCCACCAACGACGTCAACGTGCAGATCAGCCAGGTCGAGCAGTTCATCAACGACGGCGTGGACGCGATCGTGCTCCTGCCGTTCGACGGCGCCGCGCTCACCGAGGTCGCCACGAAGGCGATGGACGCGGGCATCCCCGTCATCAACGTCGACCGGGAGTTCTCCAGCCCGTTCGCGGCCCGCGCCACGGTGCTCGGCGACAACTACGGGATGGGCGTGAGCGCCGGCACCTACATCTGCGAGCAGCTCGGCGACAAGCCCGACGCCGTCGTCGCGGAGATCCAGGGCATCGCGTCGCTGCCGCTCACGCAGGACCGGAGCAAGGGGTTCGCCGACGCGCTCGGCGACTGCGGGCTCAAGGTCTCGACCCAGGTGGCTGCGGACTTCACGGTCCAGGGCGGCGAGACGGCGACGTCGAACCTCCTGCAGGCGGAGCCGCAGATCGACGCCATCTGGAACCACGACGACGACCAGGGCGTCGGCGTCCTGGCCGCGATCGAGAACGCCGGCCGCGACGAGTTCTTCATGGTCGGCGGCGCCGGGTCCCTCGACGTCATGGAGCACATCAAGGCCGACGACTCGGTGCTGCAGGCCACGGTCGTCTACCCGTCGACGCAGGCGGCCGACGGCATCAAGCTGGCCAGGCTCGTGGTGCACGACAAGAACATGGGCGACCTGGTCTCGGCCGGCGTCCCGCGCACCACGCAGCTGTACGCGCCGGTCGTCACGGCGGACAACGTCGACCAGTACATGCCCATCGGGTTCCGGTCCTGACGGTCCGGTCCTGAGTTCCGCACGCACGATCCGCACGACGAAGGAGGGCGCTCGATGAGCGAGCACGCCACGGCAGGGGGCACGCCGACGCTGGGCGTCGGGATGGTCGGGTACGCGTTCATGGGGGCGGCGCACTCGCAGGCGTGGCGCACCGCGCCGCGGTTCTTCGACCTCCCGCTCG
Source organism: Promicromonospora sp. Marseille-Q5078 (assembly GCF_050315395.1). NCBI lineage: Bacteria > Bacillati > Actinomycetota > Actinomycetes > Micrococcales > Promicromonosporaceae > Promicromonospora > Promicromonospora sp. Marseille-Q5078. Next base: position 3,149,180 of record NZ_JBNPQG010000001.1, on the reverse strand, counting down.
CCCCGCGCATGCGGGTCGTGGCGGGCCGGAGCGCCGACGGCGTGCGGGCGGCGGCGGAGCACCTCGGGTGGGACGAGGCCGTCACCGACTGGCGTGAGCTGCTCACGCGGGACGACGTCGACCTCGTGGACGTGTGCACGCCGGGCGACACCCACGCCGAGATCGCCGTCGCCGCGCTCGAGGCGGGCAAGCACGTGCTGTGCGAGAAGCCGCTCGCGAACTCGGTGGCCGAGGCGGAGGAGATGGTCCGCGCGGCCGACGCCGCGGCGGAGCGCGGGGTGTTCGCGGCGGTGGGGTTCACCTACCGCCGCGTCCCCGCGATCCAGCTCGCCCGGCAGCTCGTGCAGCAGGGGCGGATCGGCGAGGTGCGGCACGTGCGCGCCCAGTACCTGCAGGACTGGCTCTCCGACGCCGCGGCGCCGCTGTCGTGGCGGCTCGACAAGGAGAAGGCCGGCTCGGGCGCGCTCGGCGACATCGGGGCGCACGTGGTCGACCTGGCGCAGTTCGTCACGGGGGAGCGGCTGGTCGGGGTGGCCGGGATGCTCGAGACCTTCGTGCGCGAGCGCCCGGTGCCGGCCTCCTTCGCGGGCCTGTCCGGCGAGGCGGGGGAGGGCACCGGCCCCGTGACGGTCGACGACGCCGCCGTCTTCTTCGGCCGCCTGTCGGGCGGCGGGCTCGCGAGCTTCGAGGCCACCCGCTACGCGTGGGGCCGCAAGAACGCGATCCGGCTGGAGGTCAACGGCACGCGCGGCTCGATCGCCTTCGACTTCGAGGACATGAACCTGCTGCACTACTTCGACGCCGCCGACGACGCCCAGGTCGCGGGCTTCCGACGCATCGTCGTCACGGAGCCGGAGCACCCCTACGGCGGCCACTGGTGGCCCGCCGGCCACGGACTGGGTTACGAGCACGCGTTCACCCATCAGGTCGTCGACCTCGTCGGCGACCTCGCCGCCGGGCGGCAGCCGACGCCGTCGTTCGCGGACGGCCTCGCCGTCCAGCGCGTGCTCGACGCCGTCGAGCGCAGCTCAGCCAAGGGCCACGCCTGGATGGACCTGCCCAGCGCTGGTTGAGCCTGTCGAAACCCTGCCTGTCGAAACCCTGACTGTCGAGACCGAACCCGTGAGACCCGAAGGAGCACGCCCGATGTCACGACCGATCACCCTGTTCACGGGCCAGTGGGCCGACCTGCCGCTGGAGGAGGTGGCCCGGCTCGCGTCGGGCTGGGGGTACGACGGGCTGGAGATCGCCTGCTGGGGCGACCACCTCGACCCGTGGCGGTGGGACGACGACGCGTACGTGCAGTCCCGGCTCGACCTGCTGGAGCGGCACGGGCTCAAGGTGTACGCGATCTCCAACCACCTCAAGGGCCAGGCCGTCTGCGACGACCCGATCGACGAGCGGCACCGCGACATCCTGCCCGACGTCGTGTGGGGCGACGGCGACCCCGAGGGCGTGCGGCAGCGCGCCGCAGAGGAGATGAAGCACACGGCGCGGCTGGCGGCGCGCCTGGGGGTCGACACGGTCGTCGGGTTCACGGGGTCGTCGATCTGGAAGTACGTGGCGATGTTCCCGCCGGCCTCGGAGGCGATGATCGAGGCGGGCTACCGGGACTTCGCCGACCGGTGGAACCCGATCCTCGACGTCTTCGACGAGGTGGGGGTGCGGTTCGCCCACGAGGTGCACCCCAGCGAGATCGCCTACGACTACTGGACCACGGTGCGCACCCTCGAGGCGATCGGCCACCGCGAGGCGTTCGGCCTCAACTGGGACCCGAGCCACATGGTGTGGCAGGACCTGGACCCGGTGAGCTTCCTCTGGGACTTCCGGGACCGCATCTACCACGTGGACTGCAAGGACTCGAAGAAGCGCATGGCCAACGGGCGCAACGGCCGGCTGTCGTCGCACCTGCCCTGGGCGGACCCGCGCCGCGGGTGGGACTTCATCTCCACCGGGCACGGGGACGTGCCCTGGGAGGACGCCTTCCGCATGCTCAGCACCATCGGGTACCCGGGGCCGATCTCGATCGAGTGGGAGGACGCGGGCATGGACCGGCTCGTGGGCGCCCCCGCCGCCCTGGAGTTCGTGCGCAGCCACGTCTTCGACCCGCCGGCCGCCGCGTTCGACGCCGCCTTCTCCGCCCGCTGACGCCGCCCGCTGCCGCCGCCCGCTGCCGCCGCCCGCCACGACCTGACCGCCGCCGCACCTGCACCACCATCGACCGCTCGCGACGTACCTGCAGCCCGGCGCCGGACCGTCCGGCGCCCTGATCAAAGGGGATCAGCATGCCCAGTCGTACCGAGCTCGACCGCCGGACGTTCCTGCGTCTGGCGGGGTCCACCGTCGCGGTGGGTGCCGCGACCGTCACCGGGGCGGGGACAGCCGCGGCCGTCCCCGCGGCAGCCGCGGGCGGGGGCGGCCGCCGGCTCGTGCCGCCGGGCAAGCTGGGCATCCAGCTCTTCTCGATCAGGGACAAGGTGTCCTCCCTGGGGTTCCGTGCCGTGTTCGAGCGGCTCGCGCAGCTCGGCTATGCCGAGGTGGAGTTCGCGGGGTACACGCAGGGAGCGCTCGGCGCGATCACCCCGGCGCAGATCCGCACGCTCCTGGACGACAACGGCCTCGTCGCCGTGGGGTCGCACCGCGGGATCGGCAACTTCGCCGCGAACATGGAGGCGGAGCTCGACATCGCCCAGACGCTCGGGATGGCGCACGTCGGCACGGCCAACGCGCCGACGAACGACCGCACGGTCGCCGGCTACCTCGCCGCGGCGGAACAGTTCAACGGGTTCGGGGCGGCGGCCGCGGCGCGGGGCCTGAAGTTCTACCAGCACAACCACCAGCACGAGTTCGGCTTCGCGACCGACGACCCGTCGGTGCGGCTGTACGACGTGTTCCTCGAGAACACCGACCCCGGCGCCGTGTTCCTCGAGATGGACGTGTTCTGGGCCTTCGTGGGCCGGTACCTCTACCCCGGCTTCGAGCCGGTCGAGTACGTCCTGGCGAACCGGAAGCGGTATCCGATGTTCCACCTCAAGGACGGCCGGGTGAACCCCGCGTCGTCGAACGGGTACGACATCGTCGAGTTCGGCGTGGGCGACCTGGACTACCAGGCGTTCCTCGGGGCGCTGCAGGGCTCCGGCCGACAGCACGGCATCTGGGAGCAGGACAACGCGTCCACCGTCGCCGAGCCCCCGTTCCCCGTGGACTCGTTCGGCAACGCCGAGCGCAGCGCGGACGCGATCCTCGACCTGCGGGCGCGGTAGCGCGACGCCTGACGACGTCGTGCGGGTCCGTCGTCAGCCCGCCTGCCGGCGGACCATCACGACGTCGTCGTGCTGCACGCCGCCGACGTCGTAGGTCCGGGTCCCGGCCACCGCGAACCCGTGCTTGCGGTAGAACGCCTGGGCGCGCACGTTCGCGCCGTTCGTGCCGAGCCACAGGGGGGCCTCGCCGCCGCCCGCCGCGGCGAGGCGGGCGGCCGCGTCGACGGCGCCGTCCATGAGACGAGCGGCGACCCCGCCCCCCAGGGCGTCCGGGCGCACGTAGATCTTGGACAGCTCGGCGTAGGGCCCCGTCCCGACGGCGGCCTCGAGCACCGCGCGCTCCTCGGGGCCGTCCGGGAAGCCGAATGCCACGAGCGCGTAGCCGAGCGGCTCGGCGACGACCTCGCCCTCGCCGTCGGGTTCGACGGCGACCAGGAGGGCGTGCCGGCCGGAGACCGTCCACGCCCGGAAGTCCGCCGGCGCGAGGTGCGTCGCCACGTGCGCGGCCATCGTGGCGACGGGCGTACCGGGCGGGCACGCGAGCGGGAAGGTCAGCGCCGCGAGCCACGCCACGTGCGCCGACTCGGCGGCGCGGGCGGGACGGACGACGACGGAGGACGAGCGGGCCGGGGCGGTCTGCGGGGAGGTCACGACACGATTCTCGCCCCCTCCGCGGCGGTGTGCCCCGCGTCACCGCGGACGGAGTTGGCCGGTCGCGGGGGAGCGTGTAATGTTCTACGACGTCAGCCCGACAGGGAGACGGACACCAACGAGCATCATCCGGGAGACCGGAGCTCAGGTGGCCGCCCGGGGCTGGAACTCACATCGAGGATCGGGAAGCATTCGTGCGCCCCGGGCATACGATGTGGGGCTTGCCGACGCAGGTCGGACGGTCCATTGCCTGGAAACGGGCGGTTGGATCGGCCGAAGAAGTCTGGTAAGTTTGAGTGGTTGCCCCGGCGGGGTCAGGGTCTGAAGGTCCTGGTCTTGTGGGTGTGCGTCGGTTGTTTGAGAACTCAACAGTGTGTTTGATAGTCAATGCCAATTATTTGGAACCTTTGTTGGTTTCTTTGGATCGGACTGAGCAGTTCAGCTTGGTCTGGCCAGTATCGTTGAATGCTGCGGGCTCTTTTGGGGTTCGTGGTGTTTTCTCTTCTTTTACGGAGAGTTTGATCCTGGCTCAGGACGAACGCTGGCGGCGTGCTTAACACATGCAAGTCGAACGGTGATGTCCCAGCTTGCTGGGACGGATCAGTGGCGAACGGGTGAGTAACACGTGAGCAACCTGCCCTCCACTTCGGGATAAGCCTTGGAAACGAGGTCTAATACCGGATATGAGCCTGCATCGCATGGTGTGGGTTGGAAAGTTTTTCGGTGGGGGATGGGCTCGCGGCCTATCAGCTTGTTGGTGGGGTGATGGCCTACCAAGGCGTCGACGGGTAGCCGGCCTGAGAGGGCGACCGGCCACACTGGGACTGAGACACGGCCCAGACTCCTACGGGAGGCAGCAGTGGGGAATATTGCACAATGGGCGAAAGCCTGATGCAGCGACGCCGCGTGAGGGATGACGGCCTTCGGGTTGTAAACCTCTTTCAGCAGGGAAGAAGCGCAAGTGACGGTACCTGCAGAAGAAGCGCCGGCTAACTACGTGCCAGCAGCCGCGGTAATACGTAGGGCGCAAGCGTTGTCCGGAATTATTGGGCGTAAAGAGCTCGTAGGCGGTCTGTCGCGTCTGGTGTGAAATCCCGAGGCTCAACCTCGGGCTTGCATCGGGTACGGGCAGACTAGAGTGCGGTAGGGGAGACTGGAATTCCTGGTGTAGCGGTGGAATGCGCAGATATCAGGAGGAACACCGATGGCGAAGGCAGGTCTCTGGGCCGCAACTGACGCTGAGGAGCGAAAGCATGGGGAGCGAACAGGATTAGATACCCTGGTAGTCCATGCCGTAAACGTTGGGCACTAGGTGTGGGGCTCATTCCACGAGTTCCGTGCCGCAGCTAACGCATTAAGTGCCCCGCCTGGGGAGTACGGCCGCAAGGCTAAAACTCAAAGGAATTGACGGGGGCCCGCACAAGCGGCGGAGCATGCGGATTAATTCGATGCAACGCGAAGAACCTTACCAAGGCTTGACATGTACGAGAAAGCCCCCGAGATGGGGTTCTCTTTGGACACTCGTACACAGGTGGTGCATGGTTGTCGTCAGCTCGTGTCGTGAGATGTTGGGTTAAGTCCCGCAACGAGCGCAACCCTCGTCCTATGTTGCCAGCGGGTTATGCCGGGGACTCATGGGAGACTGCCGGGGTCAACTCGGAGGAAGGTGGGGATGACGTCAAATCATCATGCCCCTTATGTCTTGGGCTTCACGCATGCTACAATGGCCGGTACAGAGGGCTGCGATACCGTAAGGTGGAGCGAATCCCAAAAAGCCGGTCTCAGTTCGGATTGGGGTCTGCAACTCGACCCCATGAAGTCGGAGTCGCTAGTAATCGCAGATCAGCAACGCTGCGGTGAATACGTTCCCGGGCCTTGTACACACCGCCCGTCAAGTCACGAAAGTTGGTAACACCCGAAGCTCATGGCCCAACCGGTTTTCCGGGGGGAGTGGTCGAAGGTGGGACTGGCGATTGGGACTAAGTCGTAACAAGGTAGCCGTACCGGAAGGTGCGGCTGGATCACCTCCTTTCTAAGGAGCATCTGAGGCCCCGTTGGGGGTCAGCAGGCCACTTGAGGCGCCGTTCGAGCGTCTGGTGGTTGCTCATGGGTGGAACATTGACTAGCAGGATCGGTTCGGTTCATGCCGGCTGGTGAGTACACGCGTTCGGGGTCTTGCTCCGGGTGTGGCGGAAAGCTGGTGGGTGGGGGCGGGGTCTGGTCCGCAAGCACACTGTTGGGTCCTGAGGCAATCGGCGTCCCTTCCTGGTGGTCGGCACGGGTTTCGTGCTGGCTGGTGGGTGGGCGATGGTGAGGGTCTTGTTGGATCTGCATGGTTACGGGTCGTGGGCCTGGTGTGAACCGCTTCGGTGGGTCTCCTTCGGGGGGCTGGTGCCGGGGTAGGCGTGCCGGTGGGTTCACGGGTTCGTCCGTTGCTTGAGAACTGCACAGTGGACGCGAGCATCCCAGATGTTCAGTACTGGTCTGGTCGGCGCGTGGTGGTGGTCTTCGGACTGGTTGCCGCGTTGTTGGTCGGGCTGGTTTTCTGATCTCTGTGAAATATTGTAGTGTGTCGAAGTTTTTAAGGGCACAGGGTGGATGCCTTGGCACTAGGAGCCGAAGAAGGACGTTGTAGCCTGCGATAAGCCTCGGGGAGTTGGCAAACAAGCTGTGATCCGAGGATGTCCGAATGGGGGAACCCGGCTGGGGTCATGCTCAGTCACCTGCATCTGAATACATAGGGTGTAGGGGGGAACGTCGGGAAGTGAAACATCTCAGTACCGACAGGAAGAGATATTCCGTGAGTAGTGGCGAGCGAAAGCGGATGAGGCCAAACCGTGTGTGTGTCAAGCTGTCAGGCGTTGCACATGCGGGGTTGTGGGACCTTCTGGAGGAGTCTGACAACTCTTCAGCCAGTAAGAAAGCCGTGTCATAGTCGAACCGCATTGAAAGGCGGACCGTAGAGGGTGTGAGTCCCGTAGGCGAAATGTCGCGGCCTGGTAGAGGGGATCCCAAGTAGCACGGGGCCCGAGAAATCTCGTGTGAATCTGGCAAGACCACTTGCTAAGCCTAAATACTACCTAGTGACCGATAGCGGACAAGTACCGTGAGGGAAAGGTGAAAAGTACCCCGGGAGGGGAGTGAAATAGTACCTGAAACCGTGTGCCTACAATCCGTCGGAGCCTCCTTAGCAGGGGTGACGGCGTGCCTTTTGAAGAATGAGCCTGCGAGTTAGTGCTCGGTGGCGAGGTTAACCCGTGTGGGGAAGCCGTAGCGAAAGCGAGTCCGAATAGGGCGATTCAGTCGCCGGGTCTAGACCCGAAGCGAAGTGATCTAGCCATGGGCAGGTTGAAGCGCCGGTAAGACGGCGTGGAGGACCGAACCCACTTAGGTTGAAAACTGAGGGGATGACCTGTGGTTAGGGGTGAAAGGCCAATCAAACTTCGTGATAGCTGGTTCTCCCCGAAATGCATTTAGGTGCAGCGTCACGTGTTCCTTGCCGGAGGTAGAGCTACTGGATGGCCGATGGGCCCTACCAGGTTACTGACGTCAGCCAAACTCCGAATGCCGGTAAGACATAGCGTGGCAGTGAGACTGCGGGGGATAAGCTTCGTAGTCGAGAGGGAAACAGCCCAGATCATCGGCTAAGGCCCCTAAGCGTGTGCTCAGTGGGAAAGGATGTGGAGTTGCACAGACAACCAGGAGGTTGGCTTAGAAGCAGCCACCCTTGAAAGAGTGCGTAATAGCTCACTGGTCAAGTGATTCCGCGCCGACAATGTAGCGGGGCTCAAGTACACCGCCGAAGCCGTGGCACTCACACGTTAGCCCAGCATCGACTTGATCGATGTTCAGGTGTGTGGGTGGGTAGGGGAGCGTCGTGTGGGCAGTGAAGCTGCAGGGTGACCTAGTGGTGGAGCCCACACGAGTGAGAATGCAGGCATGAGTAGCGAATGACGGGTGAGAAACCCGTCCGCCGAATGACCAAGGGTTCCAGGGCCAGGTTAATCCGCCCTGGGTAAGTCGGGACCTAAGGCGAGGCCGACAGGCGTAGTCGATGGACAAGGAGTTGATATTCTCCTACCGGCGAAGAACCGCCCATACCGAGCCCGGTGATGCTAACCGCCCCAAACCTGTCACCGTTGCCTTCGGGCGACACCGGCAGGCGCGGCGTGGGACCCGAACCGGTAGTAGGTAAGCGTGTTAACAGGGGTGACGCAGGAAGGTAGCCCGGCGTGGCGATGGTAGTCCACGTCCAAGGTTGTAGCCCGCTCTGTAGGCAAATCCGCAGAGCACCAAGGGTGAGAACTGATAGTGACCGCGTATGCGGGAAACGGGTGATCCTCAGCTGCCAAGAAAAGCCTCGACGCGAGGTTCTAGCCGCCCGTACCCCAAACCGACTCAGGTGGTCAGGTAGAGAATACCAAGGCGATCGAGCGAATCGTGGTTAAGGAACTCGGCAAAATGCCCCCGTAACTTCGGGAGAAGGGGGGCCTGAACTGTGAACACCCTAGCGGTGGTAAGCGGGGAGGGCCGCAGAGACCAGGGAGAAGCGACTGTTTACTAAAAACACAGGTCCGTGCTAAGTCGCAAGACGATGTATACGGACTGACGCCTGCCCGGTGCTGGAAGGTTAAGAGGACGGGTCAACTTCGGTGAAGCCCAGAATTTAAGCCCCAGTAAACGGCGGTGGTAACTATAACCATCCTAAGGTAGCGAAATTCCTTGTCGGGTAAGTTCCGACCTGCACGAATGGCGTAACGACTTCTCCGCTGTCTCAACCGCGAGCTCGGCGAAATTGCACTACGAGTAAAGATGCTCGTTACGCGCAGCAGGACGGAAAGACCCCGGGACCTTTACTATAGCTTGGTATTGGTGTTCGGTGCGGCTTGTGTAGGATAGGTGGGAGACTATGATTCCCGGCCGCCAGGTCGGGAGGAGTCATCGTTGAAATACCACTCTGGCCGCATCGACCATCTAACCTCGGTCCGTGATCCGGATCAGGGACAGTGCCTGGTGGGTAGTTTAACTGGGGCGGTTGCCTCCCAAAATGTAACGGAGGCGCTCAAAGGTTCCCTCAGCCTGGTTGGCAATCAGGTGTCGAGTGCAAGTGCACAAGGGAGCTTGACTGTGAGACCGACAGGTCGAGCAGGGACGAAAGTCGGAACTAGTGATCCGGCGGTGGCTTGTGGAAGCGCCGTCGCTCAACGGATAAAAGGTACCCCGGGGATAACAGGCTGATCTTGCCCAAGAGTCCATATCGACGGCATGGTTTGGCACCTCGATGTCGGCTCGTCGCATCCTGGGGCTGGAGTAGGTCCCAAGGGTTGGGCTGTTCGCCCATTAAAGCGGTACGCGAGCTGGGTTTAGAACGTCGTGAGACAGTTCGGTCCCTATCCGCTGCGCGCGCAGGAAACTTGAGAAGGGCTGTCCCTAGTACGAGAGGACCGGGACGGACGAACCTCTGGTGTGCCAGTTGTTCCGCCAGGAGCACGGCTGGTTAGCTACGTTCGGAAGGGATAACCGCTGAAAGCATCTAAGCGGGAAGCCTGCTTCAAGATGAGGTTTCCATCCCCCTCGGGGGTGAAGGCACCCAGCTAGACCACTGGGTAGATAGGCCGGATGTGGAAGACAGGACGAAAGACTGTCGGAGCTGACCGGTACTAATAAGCCGACAACTTCACACACCCACCAAACACTGTTTGGTCAATAACATGCTACGCGTCCACTGTGCGGTTCCCGAGAAACGGGCACCAACCCCACCACCACACACGTGGTGGCCGGGGTTCACCCTGACAACTCGATAAAGTTACGGCGGTCATAGCGTTGGGGAAACGCCCGGTCCCATTCCGAACCCGGAAGCTTAGCCCTTCAGCGCCGATGGTACTGCCCTCGAGAGGGGGTGGGAGAGTAGGACGCCGCCGGACACCCATTCACGAAAGGCCCACCCCCGCACGCCGGGGGTGGGCCTTTCGCATACCCAGACACCGGCCGGCTTCGCGTGCCCCAGGTGCAGGCCGCCCCTGAACCTGCCGGCCTTGCCGTACGCCTTCGGTCAACGACGACTCTCCTGGCGGCCCGCGGACCGCGGACCATGGCCGCCTGCCGCAGCCACGACGTGGCCCGCCGTTCGGCGCGCGCGCGTTCCCGACGTCTTCACCGCAGGGGTAGGCGCGGCGGGTCCGCTGGGCTGACCATGGGTGATGCGCACGAGTCGTGGCGGCACCGAGGCGTTGCCCCTCTCGCCTGTGGGAGTGAGCGGCGACTCACTTGACACCGTCGCCGCTGGCGGGTGAGACTTCACTGAACGGAAACCCGCTTCCGGTGGGTGGAATCGCTCGAAGGAGGATCGCTCGATGACGAGTGCTGGTCTCGAGGCATTCAACGCGGCGGCGGACGACGTTGCCCGCGCACAGGTGCTGTCGTGTGCGTCGGTCGCCCGGTGGGCCGGAGAGGTCGTCGCCGGGCGCCCCTACGCCGACGTCGAAGCCGTCCTTTCGGCGGCCCGTACCGTCGCGGACCCCTGGAGCGAGGAGGAGATCGACTCCGCCCTCGCGCGCCATCCGCGCATCGGGGAGCGGGCATCGGGGGACGACCGCGACGCCGCCCACTCGCGGCGGGAGCAGGCCGGGCTGGGCGAGCTGACCGGGTCGGTGGAGGAGCGGCTCCGTGCCGGCAACCGCGCCTACGAGGAGCGCTTCGGGCACGTCTTCCTCATCCGTGCGGCGGGCCGGTCCGCCGAGGACATCCTCGCGTCGCTCGAGGAGCGGCTCGGCAACGATCCGGCCACCGAGCGGCGCATCGCCGGCCAGCAGCTCCGGGAGATCGCCGTGCTGCGCCTGGAAGGAGAGCTCTCATGACCTCGCACGTCACCACCCACGTGCTCGACGCCGTCTCGGGCCTGCCCGCGGCGGGCGTCGCCGTCTCCCTGTGGAGCGTCGGGGCCGACGCCGCGGAGCGGCTCGCGGACGCGACGACCGACGCTGACGGTCGCGTCAAGGACCTCGGCCCTGAGTCGCTCGACGCCGGCACCTACCGGGTCACGTTCGCGACCGGCGACTACTTCGCCGCGCTCGGCACGGCCACGTTCTATCCCTCGATCAGCATCGACTTCACCGTCGAGCCGGGGCGCGACCACTATCACGTGCCGTGCCTGCTCAGCCCGTTCGCGTACTCGACGTACCGCGGGAGCTGACGGGCCGCCGGCCCGCATCACCGGCCGCGGCAGAGCCGCCGCGGCCTGCGTCATCGTCATCGGAGACGCACCAGGGCCGACCCCGCGGGGTCGGTGTGGGACACACGCATCATCAGGATGAAGGAGTCAGCACCATGACCGTCACCGCCACCGACGCCCAGGCCACCACGGGCACGATCGTGCTGGGCGACAACCAGTACGGCAAGGCCGAGGTCCGCGTCATGAAGGTCGACCGCGACCAGGCGCGCCACCGCATCACCGAGCTTTCGGTGACCTCGCAGCTCCGCGGGGACTTCTCCGCCGCGCACATCGACGGCGACCAGGGCCGCGTGGTCCCCACGGACACCCAGAAGAACACGATCTTCGGGCTCGCGAAGGACGGCATCGCGTCCCCCGAGGAGTTCGCCATCCGCCTCGCGGAGCACTTCACCTCGAGCTTCGACTGGATCGAGGGCGGCCGCTGGGAGGCCAAGGAGTACACCTGGGAGCACATCCCGTCCTCGCTGACGACGAACGTCACCGACGGCGAGCACGACCACGCGTTCGTCAAGGGCGGCACCGAGACGCGCAACACCATCGTCCAGCGGGACGGCGACGAGGTCTTCGTGGTCTCGGGCCTCGAGGACCTCAAGGTGCTGAAGTCGACGGGCTCGGAGTTCCACGGCTTCCCGAAGGACCGCTTCACCACCCTGCAGGAGACGACCGACCGCATCCTCGCGACGTCGGTCACGGCCCGCTGGCGCTACACGTCCCTCGACATCGACTTCAACGCCGTCTACGACGACGTCCGCCGGATCCTGCTGGAGACCTTCGCGGACGTGCACTCGCTCGCGCTGCAGCAGACGCTCTACCAGATGGGCAAGCGCGTGCTCGAGGCGCACCCGGAGATCGGCGAGATCAAGTTCTCGATGCCGAACCTGCACCACTTCGTCGTCGACTTCGAGCCCTTCGGCCTGGAGAACCCGAACGAGGTCTTCTACGTCGCCGACCGCCCCTACGGAAAGATCGAGGCGGAGGTGAAGCGGGAGGGCGCGGCCACGGAGCCGCGCGCGTGGGCGACCGTCACGGGGTTCTGCTGATCAGCGTGGCTCCGTGGAGTCGGTTCGAAGGAGCATCGACATGAGCACGACGACGATCGACCAGGCCGCGTCCGTGGACGCGCCGCAGGGCGGTCGGCCGGAGGACGAGCGGTACCCGCCGGGCAAGACGTTCCTCTACGGCCTGCAGCACATCATGACGATGTACGGCGGCGTGATCGCGCCGCCGATCATCGTCGGGCAGGCGGCAGGGCTGGACGGCGCGCAGATCGGCGTCCTGGTCTCGGCCGCGCTGCTCGTGAGCGGCCTGGCCACCGCGCTCCAGACGCTCGGCGTGCGGTTCTTCGGCTCGCAGCTCCCGCTCGTCCAGGGCATCTCGTTCGCCACCGTGTCCACGATGGTCGCGGTGGCGAGCGGGGACGGAGGGCTGCCCGCCGTCTTCGGCGCGATCATCGTGGCCGCCGCCGTCGGCCTGGCGATCAGTCCGTTCTTCGCGCAGGTCGTGCGGTTCTTCCCGCCCGTCGTGACGGGCACGATCATCACCATCATCGGCATCTCGCTGCTGCCGACGGCGGCCGGCTGGATGATGGGCGGGGACGAGGAGTCGGCCGACTGGGGCTCCGTCCCGAACATCATGCTGGCCCTCGGCACCCTGGCCGTGGTGCTGGTGCTCAGCAAGTTCCTCCAGGGCACGATCTCCCGGCTGTCCATCCTGTTCGGGCTCGTCATCGGGACCGTGGTGGCGGTGCCGCTGGGACTGGCGGACTTCTCCGGCGTGCGGCAGGGCGCCGTCTTCGAGCTGCCGACGCCGTTCGCGTTCGGCGCCCCGGTCTTCGAGATCGGCGCGATCATCTCGATGACGATCGTGATCCTCGTGATCATGACCGAGACGACCGCCGACCTGATCGCCATCGGCGAGGTGCTGGACACCAAGGTCGACTCGAAGCGCGTCGGCGACGGGCTGCGCGCCGACATGGCCGCCACGCTCGTGGCGCCGTTCCTCAACTCGTTCCCGGCCTCCGCGTTCGCGCAGAACGTGGGCCTGGTCGCGATCACCGGCATCCGCTCGCGGTTCGCCGTCGCGGCCGGCGGCGGGGTGCTGTTCGTGCTAGGGCTGTTCCCGGTGCTGGGCCGCGTCGTCGCGGCGATCCCGTCGCCCGTGCTGGGCGGCGCCGGCATCGTCCTGTTCGGGTCGGTGGCCGTGTCGGGCATCCGCACGCTGTCGCGGGTCGAGTACGAGGGCAACCTCAACCTCACGCTCGTCGCCGTGGCGCTGGGCTTCGGGATCATCCCCATCGCCGTGCCCGACTTCTACGACCGGTTCCCGGCCTGGGTGGGCATGATCTTCCACTCGGGGATCGCGGCGGCGGCCGTCGTGTCGGTGCTCCTGAACCTCCTCTTCAACGAGATCCGGTGGGGCCGGCGCAGCAAGGACCCGTCGGTGTTCACCGCGGGCTCCTCGGCGCGGCTGGTCGTCACTGAGGAGCAGGAGCAGCGCCGGGCGGAGTACTTCGCGCGGCTCGACGCCGAGCGCCAGGACGCGCGGCGCGCCCGCCTCAACGCGGACGTGCAGGCGCGGGTGCGTCACGGCCACGGCCGGCGCTCGGGCTGCGTGTCGGCGATCGACCTCGACGCCGACGGCGTGCCGGACGTGCTGCAGATCCGCGAGGGGGCGCGCGCCGCGGTCGCCGAGCGGACCGCCGGCCGCGAGCCTGCCGCGCGGCCTCCGTCGGGGCAGCTCGTGCACGCAGGCAGCGCCCGGACGGGGGACGGGTGACCCCGACGGCTGCGCCCGCGCGACGGAGGGCGCGAGCCGGGAGCACCGGCTCGCGCCCCCCGTCGGGCGTCCGGGCGCCGTCAGGCCGCGAGCAGCTCCTTCGAGATGGTCTCCGCCACCTCGTGCAGGAGGGGGAGCGCGGCCTCGCCGAACTCGTAGGTGACGCGGGCCGCGGGCCCGGAGACCGAGAGCGCGGTGGGCGTGGGTGCGTCCTTGACCGGGACGGCGAAGCAGCGCACGCCGATCTCCTGCTCGCCGTCGTCGACGGCGTAGCCCTGCTCGCGGATCGTCCGGATCTCGGTGAGCAGGTCGTCGACGTCCGTGATGGACAGGTCGGTGGCCGGCGGCATCCCGACGCGGCCGACGATGTCGCGGACGGTCTGGTCCGGCAGCTCGGCGAGCACCATCTTGCCGACGCCGGTGCAGTGCGTGTACACGCGGCGGCCCACCTCGGTGAACATCCGCATCGAGTACGAGGACGACGCCTGGGCGACGTAGACCACCATGTCGCGGTCGATCATCGCGAGGTTGGCGCTCTCGCCGAGCTCGCGGGCCAGGCGCTCCAGGTGCGGGCGGGCGCTCGCGCCGAGCTGCCGGCCGGCGCTCTCGCCGAGGCGGATCAGCCGCGGGCCGAGGGTGTACCGGCGGGACGGCAGCTGGCGGGCGTAGCCCCGGCCGACGAGCGTCCGCATGAGCCGGTGGATCGTGGGGAGCGGGAGCCCTGCGGCTGCGGCCAGCTCGCTGAGCGCGGCGTCACCGCCGAGGTCCGTCATGATCTCGAGCAGGTCGATCGCCCGGTCCACCGACTGGACCCCGGTGCCGTTCGCCATGGTCACGTCCCCCTTCGCGTGCGGCCCCGGCGCCGCCGGTCGGCCGGTCGTGAGCGCCCCGCCGCCGTGGGGGAGCACTCAGCCTTCCCGTGAACCGTGATCGGTCCCGGAAAGCATCCTTCCACATCTCGAAACTTTCTGTCATCAGCACCCCGGTCATCAGTACCCCGAAAGGAACCCCAGACCATGGCGATGCCCAGCCCCAGCTACACGATCACCCTCCGCGTCGAGGCGCCCGCGACCCAGCGCGCGACGAGCGAGGTCGTCCACGAGATCGCCACCGCCGGCGGCTCCGTGATGGGCGTCGACATCGCGCAGTCGCACGCCGACACGATCGTCGTCGACGTCACCTGCGACACGGTCGACGCGGAGCACGGCGAGCGGATCGTCGCGGCGCTCGACGCCCTCGAGGGCGTGCGCGTCCTGAAGATGTCGGACTCGACGTTCCTCATGCACCTGGGCGGCAAGATCGCCGTCGCCCCGAAGGTGCCGCTGAAGACGCGCCGCGACCTCTCGCGCGCCTACACGCCGGGCGTCGCCCGCGTCTGCCTCGCGATCGCGGACCACCCCGAGGACGCGCGTCGCCTCACGATCAAGCGCAACACCGTCGCGGTGGTCACCGACGGCACCGCCGTCCTCGGCCTCGGCGACATCGGCCCGGCGGCCGCCATGCCGGTCATGGAGGGCAAGGCGGCGCTGTTCAAGCAGTTCGCGGACGTCGACGCGTGGCCCATCGCCCTCGACACCACGGACACCGAGGAGATCATCCGCACCGTCAAGGCGATCGCGCCGGGCTTCGGCGGCGTCAACCTCGAGGACATCTCCGCGCCGCGCTGCTTCGAGATCGAGAAGCGACTGCGCGACGAGCTGGACATCCCCGTCTTCCACGACGACCAGCACGGCACCGCCATCGTGGTCCTCGCGGCGCTCATCAACGCGCTCAAGGTCGTGGGCAAGAAGATCGAGGACGTGCGCATCGCCGTCTCCGGCGTCGGCGCCGCCGGCTCCGCCATCATCCGCCTCCTGCTGGCCCAGGGCGCCCAGGACATCATCGGCTTCGACCGGCACGGCGCGCTGACCCCCGAGTCGGCCGGCAGCGACGAGAACCGCACCTGGATCGTGGAGAACACGAACCCGTCCGGCTTCACGGGCACGCTCACGGAGGGCCTCGTCGGCGCCGACGTCTTCGTCGGCGTGTCGGCGGGCAACATCCTCACCGGGGCCGACGTCGCGCGGATGGCCGACGACGCGATCGTCTTCGCCCTCGCGAACCCCACGCCCGAGGTCGACCCGATCGCCGCCGGCGAGACGGCCGCCGTCGTGGCCACCGGCCGCAGCGACTACCCGAACCAGATCAACAACGTGCTGGCGTTCCCCGGTCTGTTCCGCGGCCTGCTCGACGCGGGCGCCACGCTGATCACCGACGAGATGCTGCGCGTGGCGGCCGTGGCGATCTCGTCGGTCGTGAGCGACGACGAGCTCAACCCCGCGTTCATCATCCCGGGCGTGTTCGACAGCCGGGTGGCGGAGGCCGTGGCGGACGCCGTCCGGACCGAGGGACTCAAGGAGGTCCCGGTGGACGCGCACCGCGCCGAGGACGCCGAGCACCTCGCCCAGCACCTCGGCCGCGCCCTGCACACGGACGCCGAGCCGGTGGCCGCACGATGAAGGCCTCCCTCGACCGGGCGACGCTCGACGACGTGGAGCGACGGCTCGCGGCGCACGACGCGCACCTCGAGCAGGCCTACCCGGGCGACGACGGCACGCGCCAGCCGGTGCACACCGTGTACGTGCCGGCGCACCGCTACGCGGCGGGGCTGGCGCGGGACTGGGGCGACCGGGCCCGTGCCGCCGTCGACGCGCAGGGCACTGACGCGCTCCTCGACGCGGTCGGCGTGCGCGCCGACCTGCGGGAGGCGGTCGCGGCCCAGGTGGAGCGCAAGCTCGCCACCGAGCCGATCGAGGACCTGCGCATCGACCTCGAGGACGGGTACGGGACGCACCCGGACGCGGCCGAGGACGAGGTGACCGCGGCGGCCGCCGTGGCGCTGCGGGCGGAGCTCGACGCCGGCGGCGCGACGCCCTTCGTCGGCATCCGCTTCAAGTGCTTCGAGCGCCCCACGCGGGCGCGCGGGCTGCGCACGCTCGACGTGTTCGTCAGCACGCTGGCCGCGTCGGGGGACCTCCCGGCCGGGCTCGTCCTGACCCTGCCGAAGGTGACCGCCGTCGCGCAGGTCGAGGCGATGGTCGCGGTGTGCGAGCGGCTCGAGGAGGCGAACGGCCTGGCGGCCGGCCGGCTCCGGTTCGAGGTGCAGGTGGAGACGCCGCAGTCGATCCTGGACTCCGCGGGCACGGCGACCGTCGCGCGGATGATCCACGCCGGTCGCGGGCGGGTCAGCGGCCTGCACTACGGCACCTACGACTACTCGGCGTCGCTCGGCATCGCCGCCGCGTACCAGTCGATGGAGCACCCGGCGGCCGACCTCGCCAAGGAGGTCATGCAGCTCGCGGCCGCGGGGACGGGCGTCCGGCTGTCCGACGGCTCGACGAACGTACTGCCGGTCGGCGACGACGCGCAGGTGCGGGCGGCGTGGGCGAACCACGGGCGCCTCGTGAGCCGCTCGCTGGAGCGCGGCTTCTACCAGGGCTGGGACCTGCACCCTGCCCAGCTCCCGAGCCGGTTCGCGGCGACGTACGCGTTCTACCGCGAGGGCTTCGAGCCCGCGGCCGAGCGGCTGTCGAACTACGTGAACGAGGTGGAGGGTGCCGTGCTCGACGAGCCGGCCACGGCCAAGGCGCTGGCGTGGTTCCTCAAGCGCGGCCTCGACTGCGGGGCACTGGGGGAAGCGGAGATCCTCGAGCGCGCCGGCCTGCGGTCGGCCGAGCTCACCGCGATGGTGACGCGCCCGGTCGGGGCCTGACCGCTCGTCACCTGGACCCATTTGGCGCCCCGGCAGCCGGCACTCCGGCATCCCGGCCACGACGGCTCGGCAGGACGACGTCCTGCCGGGCCGTCGTGCTGTCCGCCCCCGTGGGCGCGACAGGGTGTGCGCCGGATCACGAACGGGCGGCGGGACGCCGCCCCGCGGGGGTTGACCGATCGCTCCGGCCCGGCGTAGCGTTTCCACCACAAGGAACCGAACTTCCATCTGGCGAAAGCGAGTCAGCGATGACGGACCAGATCCCCTACACCGTGAACTGCTCGATCCTCCTCACGGACCTGCCGCTCCTGGAGCGTCCGGCGGCCGCGCGGGCGGCCGGCTTCGACGGCGTCGAGCTCTGGTGGCCCTTCGCGACCCCGACGCCCGCGGCGGACGAGATCGACGCCCTCGTCGGCGCCCTCGCCGACGCGGGCGTGCAGCTCACCGGCCTCAACTTCGACGCCGGGAACATGCCGGGCGGCGACCGCGGCCTGGTCTCGTGGCCCGAGCGCTCGGCCGACCTGCGCGCCAACCTCGACGTCGTCGCCCGCATCGGCGAGCGCACCGGCTGCCGCGCCTTCAACGCGCTGTACGGCAACCGCCTTGAGGGCGTGGACCCGGCGGCCCAGGACGAGCTCGGCGCCGAGAACCTCGCGCTGGCCGCGAAGGCGGTCGAGCGCATCGGCGGCACGGTGCTGGTGGAGCCGGTCTCCGGCACCCCCGCCTACCCGCTGAAGACGTCGGCCGACGCCGTCGCCGTCCTGGACCGCGTCCGCGACGAGCACGGGGCCACCAACCTGGGCCTGCTCTTCGACGTCTACCACCTGTCGGTCAACGGCTCCGACGTCGACCTCGACCTCAAGACCTACGGCGACCGCATCGCCCACGTCCAGGTCGCCGACGC
Organism: Promicromonospora sp. Marseille-Q5078; assembly: GCF_050315395.1. NCBI lineage: Bacteria > Bacillati > Actinomycetota > Actinomycetes > Micrococcales > Promicromonosporaceae > Promicromonospora > Promicromonospora sp. Marseille-Q5078. The sequence goes on along the minus strand of NZ_JBNPQG010000001.1, from coordinate 3,130,605 downwards.
CCCCGGCCGCGGCGCGCCGGGCAGCGGCGACCTGCCGATCCAGCGCTGGGTCGGCGACCTGCGCACCGCCGGCTACGCCGGCCCGGTCGGCCTCGAGTACAAGACGGCCGACGCGGACCCGTTCGCCTGGCTGCCGCGCGAGCAGCGCGGTCACGGCTCCGCCCGCTGACCGCCGCGCCGCACCCGACCTCCCCGACCCCTCCGGAAGGACCCGACCAATGAGCACCATCGCCTTCATCGGCCTCGGCATCATGGGCAGCCCGATGGCCGTCCACCTCCAGGACGCCGGTCACTCCGTCGTCGGCTACAACCGCACCGCCGCCAAGGCGCAGCCCCTCGTCGAGGCAGGCGGCACCGCCGCCTCGTCCGTCGCGGAGGCCGTCAAGGCGGCCGACGTCGTCGCCGTCATGGTGCCGGACTCGCCCGACGTCGAAGGCGTGCTCACCGGCGAGGACGGCGTCCTCGCGAACGCGCAGCCGGGCACCCTGATCATCGACTTCTCCTCGATCCGCCCGGACGTGACGATCGCGCTGGCCGAGCAGGCGAGGGCCGCCGGCTTCCGCTACCTCGACGCGCCGGTGTCCGGCGGTGAGGCGGGCGCCAGGAACGCCGCCCTGTCGATCATGGTCGGCGGCTCCGCCGAGGACTTCGCCGCCGCGTCCGACGTGTTCGACGCCGTCGGCAAGACCGTCGTGCACGTGGGCCCGTCGGGATCCGGCCAGACCGTCAAGGCCGCGAACCAGCTCATCGTCGCCGGCAACATCGCGCTGCTGGCCGAGGCCGTGGTCTTCCTGGAGGCCTTCGGCGTCGACACCGGGGCGGCCGTGAAGGTCCTCGGCGGCGGGCTCGCCGGCTCGGCCGTGCTGAACCAGAAGGCCGAGAAGATGCTGGGACGCGAGTTCGCCCCCGGCTTCCGGATCGACCTGCACCACAAGGACCTGGGCATCTTCACCACCGCCGCCCGCGAGCAGGGCGTCGTCGCCCCGGTGGGCGCCGTCGTCGCCCAGCTCATGGCCGCGGCCCGCGCCGAGGGCGACGGCTCGCTGGACCACTCCGGCCTCTTCAACGCCGTCGCGCGCCTCTCCGGTCGCGACTGACCGTCGCGACCGACCCCGACACCCCAGAAGACTCGAAGGAGAGCACCATGCCCCGCATGCGCGCGGTCGACGCCGCTGTCGCCATCCTGGCGAAGGAGGGTGCCACCGAGGCCTTCGGCCTCCCCGGCGCCGCCATCAACCCGTTCTACGACGCCATGCGCCAGCACGGCGGGATCCACCACGTGCTCGCCCGGCACGTCGAGGGCGCGTCGCACATGGCCGACGGCTACTCGCGCGCCGAGCGCGGCAACGTCGGCATCTGCATCGGCACGTCGGGCCCCGCGGGCACCGACATGATCACGGGCCTCTACGCCGCGTGGGCCGACTCGATCCCGATGCTGTGCATCACGGGCCAGGCCCCGGTGGCCAAGCTCGACAAGGAGGACTTCCAGGCCGTCGACATCGCGTCGATCGCCGCGCCGGTGACCAAGCTGGCGAAGACGGTCCTCGAGGCCTCCCAGGTGCCGGGCGTGTTCCAGCACGCGTTCCAGCTGATGCGCTCGGGCCGCCCGGGCCCGGTGCTCATCGACCTGCCGATCGACGTGCAGCTCACGGAGATCGAGTTCGACCCCGAGACCTACGAGCCGCTGGCCGTCGAGCGCCCGCAGGCCACCCGCGAGCAGGTCGCCAAGGCGCTGGACATGCTGCTGGCCGCCGAGCGCCCGCTGATCGTCGCCGGCGGCGGCATCATCAACGCCGGCGCGGAGGCCGAGCTGGTCGAGCTCGCCGAGACCCTCGGCGTGCCCGTGGTGCCGACGCTCATGGGCTGGGGCGCGATCCCCGACGACCACCCGCTGACCGCGGGCATGGTCGGCATCCAGACGTCGCACCGCTACGGCAACGCCACGTTCCTCGAGTCGGACTTCGTGATCGGCGTGGGCAACCGGTGGGCCAACCGCCACACCGGCGGCCTGTCGACATACACCGAGGGCCGGACGTTCGTGCACGTGGACATCGAGCCCACGCAGATCGGCCGCGTGTTCGCGCCCGACTACGGCGTGGTCTCCGACGCCGGCTCCTTCCTGCGCACCGCTCTGGAGATCGCCGCCGAGCGCAAGGCCGCGGGCACGGTGCCCGACTGGTCGGCGTGGGCGGAGAGCGCGCAGCAGCGCAAGCGGACCCTGCAGCGCAAGACGCACTTCACCGAGGTGCCGATCAAGCCGCAGCGCGTGTACGAGGAGATGAACAAGGCCTTCGACCGCGACACGGTCTACGTCACCACGATCGGCCTGTCGCAGATCGCCGGCGCCCAGCTGCTGCACACCTACCGGCCGCGGCACTGGATCAACGCCGGCCAGGCGGGGCCGCTGGGCTGGACCGGCCCGGCCGCGCTGGGCGTGTCCCGCGCGCTGCCCGACGGCAACGTCGTCGCCCTCTCCGGCGACTACGACTTCCAGTTCATGCTGGAGGAGCTCGCCGTGGGCGCGCAGCACCACCTGCCCTACGTGCACGTCGTGGTGAACAACGCCTACCTGGGCCTCATCCGGCAGTCGCAGCGCGCGTTCGACATGGACTTCCACGTGTCCCTGGCGTTCGACAACATCAACATGGGTCACGGCGACGGGGAGCCCGAGGGCTACGGCGTGGACCACGTGAAGGTCGCCGAGGCGCTGGGCTGCAAGGCGATCCGCGTCACGGACCCCGAGGACCTGGGCGCCGCCTTCGCCAAGGCGCAGGCCATGACGGCCGAGCTCCGCGTCCCCGTGGTGGTCGAGGTCATCCTCGAGCGCGTCACCAACATCGCGATGGGCGTCGAGCTCAACGGCGTGAACGAGTTCGAGGACCTGGCCATCTCGGCCGAGGACTCGCCGACCGCGATCGCGCTGCTGGACTGAGCGGCCGGACCGCGACGGACCTCGCGGCGGGGAGGGACGATGGACCACGACGGACCAGGGAGGGGAGCGGCGGTGACGACGACCGGACGGACCGCGCGGGGGCGCGCGGCGCGCGTGCTGCTGGCCCCCGACAAGTTCAAGGGCTCGCTGTCCGCGGGCGAGGTCGCCGGACACCTCGCGGCGGGCCTGCGCCGGGCCCTGCCGGACGTCGTCGTCGACGAGCTCCCCGTGGCCGACGGCGGCGAGGGCACCCTCGAGGCCGCCCTCGCCGCCGGCTACGCCGCGGTGGACCTGGTCGCGACCGGCCCCCTCGGGGAGCCGGTCGCCGCCCGGTACGCCCGGCGCGGCACCACCGCCGTCATCGAGATGGCGGCGGTCACCGGGCTGGCGATGGTGACACCGACGCGCGAGGCGGCGCTCGGCGCCACGTCGCGCGGGCTCGGCGAGGTGATCGCGCACGCGCTCGACGCCGGGGCCCGGGAGATCGTCGTCGGCGTGGGCGGATCCGCCAGCACCGACGGCGGGGCGGGGATGCTCGCGGCACTCGGCGCGCGCCTCACCTCGGGCGCCGGCGACCTCGCCGACGGCGGCGGGCACCTGCGCGAGCTGGTCGACGTCGACCTCTCCCGCCTGCACCCGGCGCTCGCCGACACCGAGGTCGTGCTCGCGAGCGACGTGGACAACCCGCTGCTCGGCGAGCACGGGGCCGCCGCCGTGTACGGGCCGCAGAAGGGCGCCGACGCCGCTACGGTCGCGGAGCTCGAGCTCGGCCTGGCGACCTGGGTGGACGTGCTCGCGACGGTGGGCGTCACCGGCGCCCGCGGCTGTGCCGACGCGCCCGGCGCAGGCGCGGCCGGCGGCGTCGGCTTCGCCTGCCTGCTGCTCGGCGCCGAGCGTCGCCCCGGCGTGGAGGAGGTGCTCGCCCTCACGGGGTTCGCCGACCGCCTGGCCGGGGTCGACCTCGTCGTCACGGGGGAGGGCAGCCTCGACCGGCAGTCCCTGCACGGCAAGACGCCGGTGGGCGTAGCCGCCGCGGCCGCCGCGGCCGGCGTCCCGACGGTCGCCGTGTGCGGCCGCACCACCCTCGGCCCCGACGAGGCGGCCGCCGCGGGGATCGTGGCCGTGCACGCCCTCACCGACGTCGAGCCGGACGTCGCCCGCTGCATCGCCGGCGCGGGCCCGCTGCTCGAGTCCCTCGCCGCGCGGCTCGCCGCGCACCTGCCCGCACCCACGACGTCCCTGACGACCCCGATGGAGACCGCATGACCACGACCCACGACCTCGTCGTCCGCGCCGCCCGCGCCCTGACCCCCGAGGGGGAGCGCGCCGTCGAGGTGGGCGTCACCGACGGCCGGATCGCGGCCGTCGTCCCGCTCGGCGCGGGTCTCGAGGGCGCCGAGGTGCTCGAGCTCGCCGACGACGAGGTGCTGCTGCCCGGGCTCGTCGACTCGCACGTGCACGTCAACGAGCCCGGGCGCACCGAGTGGGAGGGCTTCGCCACCGCGACGCGCGCCGCGGCCGCGGGCGGCGTGACGACCATCGTCGACATGCCGCTCAACTCGCTGCCGCCCACGACGTCGGTCGCGCACCTCGAGGTGAAGAAGGAGCGCGCGGTCGACCAGGCGTTCGTCGACGTCGGCTTCTGGGGCGGCGCGGTGCCGGGCAACACCCCGGACCTGCGGCCCCTGCACGACGCGGGCGTCTTCGGCTTCAAGTGCTTTCTGGCCGACTCGGGCGTGCCGGAGTTCGGGCACCTCGAGCACGACGAGCTGCGCGCGGACCTCGCCGAGCTGACCACCTTCGGCGGCCTGATGATCGTGCACGCGGAGGACCCGGGCACGCTCGAGGACGCCCCGCAGGAGCCCGGCCGGCTCTACAAGGACTTCCTCGCCTCCCGGCCCGCCAAGGCCGAGTCCACGGCCATCGCCGGGCTCATCGACGCCGCCCGCGCCACGGGCGCCCGCGCGCACGTGCTGCACCTGTCGGACGCCGACTCGCTGCCGATGATCGCCGCGGCCCGCGCCGAGGGCGTCCGGCTGACGGTCGAGACCTGCCCGCACTACCTCTCGCTGGACGCCGACCACGTGCCCGACGGCGCGACGGCCTACAAGTGCTGCCCGCCCATCCGCGAGCACGACAACCAGGACCGGCTGTGGCAGGGCCTGCGCGACGGCCTCATCGACGTCGTCGTCACGGACCACTCGCCGGCCACCGCCGCGCTCAAGGAACCGGCCTCCGGCGACTTCGCGGCCGCGTGGGGCGGCGTCGCGTCGCTGCAGCTCGGCCTCGCCGTCGTCTGGACCGAGGCGCGCCGCCGCGGCGTCCCGCTGGCGGAGGTCGTCCGCTGGATGTCCGCGGGCCCCGCCGCCCTGGTCGGGCTGGAGCGCAAGGGCGGCATCGCGGTCGGCAAGGACGCGGACCTCGCGGTCTTCGCGCCGGAGGCGACGTTCGTCGTCGACCCCGTCCGGCTCCACCACAAGAACCCGGTCACGCCGTACGCCGGCCGTGGCCTGACGGGTGTCGTGCGACGCACGCTGCTGCGCGGGCGTCCCGTGGGCGACGAGCCCACCGGCACCCTGCTGCGCCGCGGCGACGCCTGACGCGCCGCGGTTCCCCCCCCGTCACCGAGAACGAACGAGGACGCACGATGACGCGACTCCAGCCGGGCGACACCGCCCCCGACTTCACCCTGCCCGACCCCGCCGGCACGCCCGTGTCCCTCGCGGAGGTGCGCGCCGGCGCGGACAAGGGCGTGGTCGTCTACTTCTACCCGAAGGCCGGGACCCCCGGCTGCACCACCGAGGCGTGCGACTTCCGCGACAACCTCGCGTCGCTCGCGGGGGCGGGGTACGCCGTCGTCGGGGTCTCCGCGGACCCGGTCGAGGACGTCCGTGCCTTCGTGGAGTCCGAGCACCTGACGTTCCCCCTGCTGAGCGACGCGGACCACACCGTGGCCGACGCGTACGGCACGTGGGGCTCGAAGACGGTCGCCGGCCGGACGTTCGACGGGGTGCACCGCTGCACCTTCGTCGTCGACCCGGACGGCACCCTTCGCACCGCCGAGTACGACGTCGAGGCCATCGGGCACGTGGCCGCGCTGCGCGCCCGGCTCGTGGGTGCCTGAGCGGGCCGAAACCGCTAGGGTTCCCCCAGGAGATTCCGCTAGGCGTAATCACGATTCCGCCATGCAACGTGCAGCGCGGCGTTCAGCACCCGAACCCGCAGGACAAGAACAAGGAGGGACTGTCGTGGAGCTCCCCGACGGCCTGACCATCACCGCCGAGATCGGTGAGCGCGACGCCGAGGTCCTCACCCCGGCCGCGCTCGACCTCATCGTGACCCTGCACCGGCAGCTCGGCGCCCGCCGCCTCGAGCTGCTGGACGCGCGGCAGCGCCGCCGCCAGGAGCTCGCCGACGGCGCCACGCTCGACTTCCTCCCGGAGACGGCGCACGTCCGCGCCGACGACTCCTGGACGGTCGCCGCCCCGGCCCCCGGCCTGGTCGACCGCCGCGTCGAGATCACCGGCCCGACGGACCGCAAGATGACGGTCAACGCGCTCAACTCCGGCGCGAAGACGTGGCTCGCGGACCAGGAGGACGCCAACACGCCGCAGTGGCGCAGCGTGGTGGGCGGCCAGCTCAACCTGCTCGACGCGATCGAGCGGCGCATCGATTTCACCAACGAGGCCGGCAAGTCGTACGCCCTCAAGCCCGACGAGGAGCTCGCCACCATCATCGTGCGGCCCCGCGGGTGGCACATGAACGAGAAGCACGTCCTCGTGGACGGCGAGCAGACCTCCGGCGGCCTCGTCGACTTCGCGCTCTACGTCGCGACGGCCGGCCTGCGGCAGATCGAGAAGGGCCTCGGGCCGTACTTCTACCTGCCCAAGATGGAGTCGCACCTCGAGGCGCGCCTGTGGAACGAGGCGTTCGTCCTCGCGCAGGACGCCCTCGGCATCCCGCGCGGCACCATCCGCGCCACGGTGCTCATCGAGACGATCCCGGCCGCGTTCGAGATGGAGGAGATCCTCTACGAGCTGCGCGAGCACTCGGCCGGCCTCAACGCGGGCCGCTGGGACTACCTGTTCTCGGTGGTGAAGAACTTCCGCACCCGCGGCGAGGAGTTCCTGCTCCCGGACCGCAACCAGATCACGATGACCGTGCCGTTCATGCGCGCGTACACCGAGCTGCTCGTCTCGACGTGCCACAAGCGCGGCGCGCACGCGATCGGCGGCATGGCCGCCTTCATCCCGAGCAAGGACGCCGAGGCCAACGAGCAGGCCTACGCCAAGGTGAGCGCCGACAAGGCGCGCGAGGCCGGCGACGGCTTCGACGGCTCCTGGGTGGCCCACCCCGGGATGGTCAGCACCTGCAAGGACGCCTTCACCCAGGTGCTCGGCGACCGGCCGAACCAGATCGACCGCACGCGCGACGACGTGCACGTCACGGCCGCCGACCTGCTGTCGGTCGACAAGACGCCGGGCACCGTCACGGAGGCCGGCCTGCGCAGCAACGTGTCCGTCGGCATCCAGTACCTGCACGCCTGGCTGGGCGGGCTCGGCGCGGTCGCGATCTTCGGCCTCATGGAGGACGCCGCCACCGCGGAGATCTCGCGGTCGCAGGTGTGGCAGTGGCTGCACAACGGCGTCGTCCTCGCCGACTCCGGCCAGACGGTGACCCGCGAGCTCGTCGACCGCGTCGTCGAGGAGGAGGTGGCGAAGCTTCCGGGCGACGTCGCCGACTACGACGAGGCGCGTGCCCTCTTCGTCGAGGTCGCCGTGGCCGACGAGTACATCGACTTCCTCACGACGGCCGCCTACGAGCGGATGGACTGAGGAACCGGCACGCTCGGCCGCGACGGGGGCGCCGAGCACCGCCGGAGCAGGACGGCCGGCACCACGCCCGACGGGCGAGGTGCCGGCCGTCGTGTCGTGCGGCCGGACATCCGTCCCGTCACGGGCGGACAACCTCCGCGACATGCGCCGACCACTAGACTGGCGGCCATGTCCACCATCTCCCGAGACGAGGTCGCGCGCGTCGCCGCCCTGGCCCGGATCGACCTGCGCGACGACGAGGTCGACCGGCTCGCCGGCGAGCTCGACGTCATCGTCGACTCGATCGCCCGCGTGCGCGAGGTCGCGACGCCCGACGTGCCCGCGACGAGCCACCCGCTGCCCATGACGAACGTGTTCCGCGAGGACGTGCCGCAGCCGGCGCTGCCCGTGGCCGACGTGCTGGCCGCCGCGCCGGACGCGCAGGACGGGCGCTTCGCCGTGCCGCAGATCCTCGGGGAGGAGTGAGATGACGGACCTGACCCGCCTCAGCGCGGCGGACCTCGCCGGCGCCCTCGCCCGCAAGGAGGCCTCCAGCGTCGAGGCCACCCGCGCCCACCTGGACCGCATCGCGGCCGTCGACGGGGACGTGCACGCGTTCCTGCACGTGAACGACGAGGACGCGTTGGCCACGGCCGCCGACGTCGACGCCCGCCGCGCCGCCGGCGAGGAGCTGCACCCGCTGGCCGGCGTGCCGATCGCCGTCAAGGACGTCGTCGTCACGCAGGGCATGCCCTCGACGGCCGGCTCCAAGATCCTCGAGGGCTGGATCCCGCCCTACGACGCGACGCTCGTCGAGAAGCTCCGCGCCGCGGGCCTGCCGATCCTCGGCAAGACCAACATGGACGAGTTCGCGATGGGCTCCTCCACGGAGCACTCGGCCTACGGCAACACGCACAACCCGTGGGACCTGTCGCGCATCCCCGGCGGCTCGGGGGGCGGCTCCGCGGCCGCCGTCGCCGCCTTCGAGGCGCCGCTCGCGATCGGCACCGACACCGGCGGCTCGATCCGTCAGCCGGGCGCCGTCACGGGCACCGTCGGCGTGAAGCCCACCTACGGCGGCGTGTCGCGCTACGGCCTCATCGCGATGGCGTCCTCGCTCGACCAGGCCGGGCCCGTCACCCGCACCGTGCTGGACTCGGCGCTGCTGCACGAGCTCATCGGCGGCCACGACCCGCGCGACTCGACCTCCATCCCCGAGCCGCTGCCGCCGCTGGTGGAGGCCGCCCGGCAGGGCGCGCTGGGCGACCTGTCCGGCCTGCGGGTGGGCGTCGTGACGCAGCTGCAGGGCGAGGGGTACCAGCCCGGCGTGCTCGCGCGGTTCCACGAGTCGCTCGAGCTCCTGACCAAGGCGGGCGCCGAGGTCGTCGAGGTCTCCTGCCCGAGCTTCGACTACGCGCTCGCCGCGTACTACCTGATCATGCCGGCGGAGGCGTCGAGCAACCTCGCGAAGTTCGACGGCATGCGCTTCGGCCTGCGGGTCGAGCCGACCGACGGCCCGGTCACCGCGGAGCGCGTCATGGCCGCGACCCGCGGCGCCGGGTTCGGCGACGAGGTCAAGCGCCGAGTCGTCCTCGGCACCTACGCCCTGTCGGCGGGCTACTACGACGCCTACTACGGCAGCGCGCAGAAGGTCCGCACGCTCATCCAGCGCGACTTCGCCGCCGCGTTCGCCCGGGCCGACGTGCTCGTCTCGCCCACGGCGCCCACCACGGCGTTCCCGCTGGGGGAGAAGCTGGACGACCCGCTGGCGATGTACCTCAACGACGTCGCGACCATCCCGGCCAACCTCGCGGGCGTGCCGGGCATCTCGGTGCCGAACGGCCTGGCCGCGTCGTCGGAGGGTGGCGCCGGCCTGCCCACAGGTTTCCAGATCCTCGCGCCGGCGAAGGCGGACGACCGCCTCTACCGCGTCGGCGCCGCGCTCGAGTCGGCCCTCGAGTCCACCTGGGGCGCCCCCCTGCTGTCGCGCGCGCCCGAGCTGGGCTGACGGCGGAGAACAGGAGAACAGCACTGTGACCACCACGACCCCTGCTCTCGTCGCCTACGACGACGCCGTGCGCCGCTACGACCCGGTGCTCGGCATCGAGGTGCACGTCGAGCTCGGCACCCGCACCAAGATGTTCTGCGCGGCCGAGCAGTCGTTCGGCGCCGAGCCGAACACGCAGACCACGCCGGTGTCGCTCGGACTGCCGGGCGCGCTGCCCGTCGTCAACGGCACCGCCGTCGAGTACGCGATCCGCATCGGCCTGGCGCTCAACTGCCAGATCGCGGAGACCTGCCGGTTCGCGCGGAAGAACTACTTCTACCCGGACGTGCCGAAGAACTTCCAGACCTCGCAGTACGACGAGCCGATCGCCTTCGAGGGCTGGCTCGACGTCGAGCTCGAGGACGGCACCGTGCACCGCGTCGAGATCGAGCGGGCGCACATGGAGGAGGACGCCGGCAAGAACACGCACGTGGGCGGCTCCGCCGGCCGCATCCACGGCGCCGAGTACTCGCTGGTCGACTACAACCGCGCCGGCGTCCCGCTGGTGGAGATCGTCACCAAGCCGATCACCGGCGCGGGGGAGCGGGCGCCCGAGGTGGCGCGCGCCTACGTGCAGGCGCTGCGCGACATCTTCCGCGTGCTCGGCGTGTCCGAGGCGCGCATGGAGCGCGGCAACGTCCGCGCGGACGTCAACCTCTCGCTGCGGCCGACGCCCGAGTCCCCGCTCGGCACCCGCACGGAGACCAAGAACGTCAACTCGTTCCGCTCCGTCGAGCGGGCCGTGCGCTACGAGGTCTCGCGCCAGGCCGCGCTCCTCGACGCCGGCGAGACGGTGATCCAGGAGACGCGCCACTTCCACGAGGAGGACGGCTCGACGTCGCCCGGCCGCGTGAAGTCGGACGCCGAGGACTACCGCTACTTCCCGGAGCCCGACCTGGTGCCGGTGGCGCCGTCGCGGGAGTGGGTCGAGGAGATCCGCGCGACGCTCCCCGAGCTGCCGCAGGCCCGCCGCCGGCGGCTGCACGACGAGTGGGGCTTCGCGGACGCGGAGATGCGCGACGTCGTCAACGCCGGCGCGCTCGACCTCATCGAGTCCACGGTGGCCGCGGGCGCGAGCCCGGCCGCCGCGCGCAAGTGGTGGATGGGCGAGCTGGCCCGCCGCGCCAAGCAGGAGGACGTCGAGCTCGCGGAGCTCGCGATCACCCCGGCGCAGATCGGCGAGCTCCAGCAGCTCGTCGACTCCGGCCGCATCAACGACAAGATCGCCCGGCAGGTGCTCGACGGCGTGCTCGCCGGCGAGGGCGGCCCGGAGGCCGTCGTGGCGGCGCGCGGGCTGGAGGTCGTGTCCGACGACGGCCCTCTCCTGGAGGCGATCGACGCGGCGCTCGCCGCGCAGCCCGACGTCGTGGAGAAGGTCCGCGGCGGCAACCAGGGGCCGGTCGGCGCCATCATCGGCGCGGTGATGAAGGCGACGAAGGGACAGGCGGACGCCAAGCGCGTGCGCGAGCTGGTGCTGGAGAGGATCGGCTGATGCGGTCGCCCGTCCTGCACGGGGAGCTCGTGCGCCTGCGCCCGCTCGAGGCGCGGGACGCCGACCGGCTGTGGGCCTCGCTGCGCGATCCGGACAGCGGCCGGCTGACGGGCATGGGCACCACCGGTGCCTCGACCCGAGCCGAGGTGGCCACGTGGGCGGCGACCGCGGCGGACCTGCCCGGCCGGTACGACTGGGCGATCACGTCGGCGGCCGTCCGTGACGGGGAGCTCGTCAGCGACGACCTCCTCGGCGAGATCTCCCTCGACCAGGTGGACCCCGCGCTGCTGTCGGCGCACCTGCGCCTGCGGATGATGCCGGACTACCGGGGCCGCGGCTACGGCCGCGAGGCCATCGGGGAGGTGCTGCGGTTCGCCTTCGAGCACGCCGGCGGCGGCCTCGGCCTGCACCGGGTGAGCCTCGCGGTGATGAGCATCAACCCGCGGGCGCGCGCCCTGTACGACTCGCTCGGATTCCGCGAGGAGGGCCGCCTGCGCGACGCCTTCCGGGACGGGAGGGGCTGGACCGACGCCGTCGTCATGAGCATCCTCGAGGACGAGTTCCGGGCCGGGGTCGGCACGGACTGAGCGCCCATGCCGGTGGAGCACCTGCCGGCCGAGCATTCGCCGGTCGAGCCTGTCGAGACCCGACAGGCTCGACCGGCGCTCGCCGTTCTTGACACCGTCACCGGCGGCGCATAACTTCATATCGCAGAATCAGTATTCCGAAGCATGGAAACTGCAGCGACAACGGCCCGTCGAGCGAGGAGCGAGATCCATGACCCAGACCACCCGCTACTACACCCCGCAGGGCGGGCTGCCCGGGCAGGACGAGCTGCTGACCGACCGGGCGATCGTCACCGAGGCGTACACGGTGATCCCGCGGGGCGTGCTGCGCGACATCGTCACCTCGAACCTCCCGGGCTGGGACGGGACGCGGCTGTGGGTCCTTGCCCGCCCGATCGAGGGCTTCGCGACGACGTTCGCCCAGTACGTGGTCGAGGTCTCCCCGGGCGGCGGCACCGACCGGGGCGAGATCGAGGAGACCGTGCAGTCGGTCGTCTTCGTCACCGAGGGCAGCCTGGTGCTCACCGTCGGCGGCACCGAGCACCTGCTGGAGCCGGGCGGCTACGCGTACCTCGCCGCGGGCGACCAGTGGGCGCTGCGCAACCGCTCCGACGCCAAGGCCGCGTTCCAGTGGGTCCGCAAGGTCTACGAGCGCATCGACGGCTACGAGGCGAAGACCTTCGTCACCCGCGACCAGGACGTCGAGCCGCGCCCCATGCCGGACACCGACGGCGCCTGGGCGACCACGCGCTTCGTCGACCCCGACGACCTCGCGCACGACATGCACGTCAACATCGTGACGTTCCAGCCCGGCGGCTCCATCCCGTTCGCGGAGACGCACATCATGGAGCACGGCCTGTACGTGCTCGAGGGCAAGGCCGTCTACCGCCTCAACGGCGACTGGGTCGAGGTGCAGGAGGGCGACTTCATGTGGCTGCGCGCCTTCTGCCCGCAGGCCTGCTACGCCGGCGGCCCGAAGCCGTTCCGCTACCTGCTCTACAAGGACGTCAACCGACAGGTGCGGCTCGACCGGCGCTGACCGTCCGCGTCAAGTTGACCGCGGGGCACCTCAGCGGCGCGCGCGCTCGAAGTCGTCGAGCGTGACGCGCCGCTCGTGCGCGTGGTCGACGACCCGGTCCGGGTAGTCCTCCGGCGGCGAGGGCAGCGTCCACGGCTCGTGCACGGCGCGGCCGGACACGCCCCGCAGCTCGGGCACCCAGCGGCGCACGTAGTCGCCGTCGGGGTCGAACTTCTTCGCCTGGGTCACCGGGTTGAAGACGCGGAAGTAGGGGGCCGCGTCGTGGCCCGTGCCCGCCACCCACTGCCAGTTGAGCTGGTTCTGCGACACGTCGCCGTCCACCAGGTGCGCCATGAAGTGCGCGGCCCCGCGCTGCCAGCGCACGTGCAGGTCCTTGACGAGGAACGACGCGACGACCATTCGCACCCGGTTGTGCATCCACCCGGTGGCGAGGAGCTGGCGCATCCCGGCGTCGACGAGCGGGTAGCCGGTGCGCCCCGCGGCCCAGGTGTCGAAGGCGGTGTCGCCGGCCGCGCCGGCGGCCCAGGAGTCGTCGGGCACGACGGCGCGCAGCGAGCGGGTGCGGGCGTCCGGGCGGTGGTGCAGGACGTCGGCGTGGAACTCGCGCCACGCGAGCTCGGACCGGTACGTGGCGACGTCGTCCGCGGGTGCCCCGCCGCCCTGCGCCTCGCCGAGGTCGGCCAGCAGCGTCCGCGGGTGGACCTCGCCCCAGCGCAGGTGCACGGACATCGCGGAGGTGCCGGCGAGGTCCGGCCGGTCCCGGTCCGTCGCGTATCCCGCGAGGCCGTCGCGCAGGAACGCGTGCCACCGGCGCCGTGCGGCGTCCTCGCCGGCGCGGGGCAGGTGCTCCGCCGTCGGCGCGGCGTCGGGCACGTCGTCCGTGCGCAGCGACGCCCACGGGATCTCGCGCGGCCGCGGCGCCGGCGCCCGCCAGCCGTGCTCCAGCCACGCGCCGCGGAACGGCGTGAACACCTGGTACGGCGTGCCCGCGCCGGTCCGCAGCCGGCCCGGGGAGACGGCGTACGCGGAGCCGGTGCGGACCAGGCGCGCGCCGGTCTCGGCCAGGGCGGCCTCCACGGCGTCGTCCCGGCGCCGGCCGTACGGCTCGTGGCTCGCGGCCACATGCACCTCGGCGGCGCCGACCGCGCGGGCGACGCCGGGCACGATGTCGCGCGCGTCCCCGCGGCGCACCACCAGCCGGCCGTCGCAGGCGGCGTCGAGCGCGCGGAGGGAGGCGCCGAGGTACGCCAGGCGGTTGGCGCCCGCGGTTCCCCACAGGGCGTCGTCCAGGACATAGAGCCCCACGACCTCGGCGCCGTCGGAACGGGCCGACTCCACGGCGGCCACCAGCGCGGGGTTGTCGGCGAGGCGCAGGTCGCGGCGGAACCAGATCACGGTCGTCGGCATCCGACCACCGTACGTGCCCGCCCTGCTCCCGACCGGGAACGGGGCGGAGCGGGTGGAAGCCGCCACCACCGGTCGCCGATCCCGGACCCCGGTGCCAGAGTCGTCTCCATGACCGATCAGGCGGCAGCGCCGGCGCCGCACCCGGAGCACGAGGGGGACCGCGCCTTCTTCGGCCACCCGCGCGGGCTGATGACGCTCGCCACGACGGAGGCCTGGGAGCGGTTCAGCTACTACGGCATGCGGGCGATCCTGCTGCTGTACCTGACGGACACCGTCGCCAACGGCGGGCTCGGGATGGACGAGACGACGGGCGCCGCGTTCGTCTCTATCTACGGCACGTCGGTCTACCTGCTGTCGGTCGTGGGCGGCTGGCTCGCCGACCGGGTGATCGGGGCGCGGCGCTCGGTGCTGTACGGCGGGATCGTGATCGCCGCCGGGCACGTGGCGCTCACGGTGCCCACCTATGCCTTCTCGATGCTCGGCATCGGCATGGTCGCGTTCGGCACCGGCCTGCTCAAGCCGAACGTCTCCTCGATGGTCGGCGAGCTCTACTCCCGCGACGACCCGCGCCGCGACCCGGCGTTCTCGATCTTCTACATGGGGATCAACCTGGGGTCGTTCTTCTCGCCCTTCATCGTCGGCTTCGTCCAGCGCATGTGGGGCTACCACGCGGGATTCTCGGTGGCCGCGGTCGGCATGGCGATCGCGCTGGTCTTCTTCGTCGCCGGCTACCGGTACCTGGGCGACGCCGGAACGGACGTCCCCAACCCGATCCGGCCGCAGGACCGGCCGGCCGTCGTCCGCCTCGGCCTCATCGTCCTCGGGGCGATCGCCGTCGCGACGGCGCTCGCCGTGGTCCTCGCCGGGGGATGGGCGGTCTCGACGTTCATCGACGCGGTGTCCTACCTCGCCCTGGCGACCCCGGTCGTGCTGCTGACAGTGATGTATCGCTCCAAGCGGGTGACCGACGCCGAGCGGCCCCGGGTGCTGGCCTACGTGCCGCTGTTCGTCTCGGCGATGCTGTTCTGGATGATCTTCGAGCAGGCGGCGACCACCCTCACGCAGTTCGCCGCGGACCGGACCGAGCTCCAGCTGTTCGGCATCGAGCTGTCGCCGGCGTTCTTCCAGTCGATCAACCCGGCGACGATCATCGTCCTGGCGCCGGTGTTCGCCTGGATCTGGACCAGGACGGGGGACCGCCCGCCCACCGCGTACAAGTTCGTCATGGGGCTGACCCTGGCCGCCCTGTCGTTCCTGTTCCTCGCGGGGATGTCCGAGGTCTTCGCCGAGGAGCTCGCCCCGCCGTGGGTGCTCGGGGTCGTCTACGTCATCCAGACGCTCGGCGAGCTGTGCCTCTCGCCGGTGGGCATCGCGGCGACGACGCTGCTGGCCCCGCGGGCGTTCCGCGGGCAGGCGATGGCGCTGTGGTTCCTGTCGTCGGCCGCCGGGCAGGCGATCACGGCGCAGACGATCGAGGCGACCGAGGGCGTCTCGGACACCGCCTACTTCGGAGGGATCGGCGTCGTGGCGCTGGTGTTCGCGGGGCTCCTGCTGCTGCTCGCCCCGTGGGTCACGCGGCACATCCGGCGCGCCGACGAGATGGAGCACACCCACAGCGCCGGCGCCTGAGCGCGCCGGCGCCGCGGGTGCCGCCCCGGCGCCCCGGTCAGCGCAGCCAGGTGGCGCTGCCGGGCACGGGCGAGGCGGCCCAGGCGCGGCCGAGGCCCCAGGTGTCGCCGGCGCGGGTGAGCGCGAGGGCGGCCAGGAGCGCCGTGAACACGAGGTGCTGGTCGACCACGGGGTTCTGCGAGCCCGCCGCGAAGGGCCAGGTCGAGAGCCACAGGCTCAGCATGATGAGGCTGCCGGCCACGGCCGCGACGCGCAGCCCGATGCCGAGCAGCAGGGCCAGGCCCGTGCCGAGCATCCCCAGCATGAACAGCCAGTCGACGGCGGGGCCGCTGAGCGCGGCGAAGCCCCCGGCGAGCGGGCTCTCGATCGAGCCCAGGTAGCCCGCCGTGGGGGAGCTGCCCACCAGCCAGGCGCGCTCGGCCGGGGTGGCGTAGCCCAGCCCGAAGGTCTTGTCGGCCACGGGCCACAGGAAGACTCCTGCGAGGAGGATGCGACACAGCGCCAGCGCGCGCCGGGCGCCGGGCCGGGTCACGACGGGCGACGCGTCGTCGTCCGTCCGGGTGCGGTCGGTGGGGGTCGTGCCGATCGTGCTGCCTGCGGCGGTCGCGGTCATGAGTGAGCTCCCTGATCGTGGTGCGCTGCGTGGTGCTGAGGTCGGTGACTCCGTGGCGGCGCTGCCCGGAGGCGGGGTCGCTGCTGATGGTGCGGTTCGTGGGCAGCCGGTTTCGGCCGGTTTGCCCGCATCACTAGTTGAACGGTGGACAACATCCCCCGGTTGCCCGGGGATCGCAACCCCGCCGTGACCTGCGGGTCGTCCCGCCGGACAGATCGACCACTGGGCGGACGCGTGCCCGCGATCCGGGACGGCGGGCGTAGCGTGCTCGTGCGCGTCGCCCGCGACGGCGCGGCACCACTCGTCGAAGGAGCTGACAATGAGCCGTCCCCTGCGCTCTCGGACGTCCACCCACGGCCGCAACATGGCCGGTGCCCGCGCGCTCTGGCGCGCCACCGGCATGGGCGCGGACGACTTCGGCAAGCCGATCGTCGCGATCGCGAACTCGTACACGCAGTTCGTCCCCGGTCACGTCCACCTCAAGGACATGGGCGACCTGGTGGCGTCGGCGATCCAGGAGGCCGGCGGCGTCGCCAAGGAGTTCAACACCATCGCCGTCGACGACGGCATCGCGATGGGCCACGGCGGCATGCTCTACTCGCTGCCCAGCCGCGACCTCATCGCGGACTCGGTCGAGTACATGGTGAACGCGCACTGCGCCGACGCGCTGGTGTGCATCTCCAACTGCGACAAGATCACGCCGGGCATGCTCAACGCCGCGCTGCGGCTCAACATCCCGGTGATCTTCGTGTCCGGCGGGCCGATGGAGGCCGGCAAGGCGATCGTCGCCGACGGCGTCGCGAAGACCCCGCTGAACCTCATCAACGCGATCAACTACTCGGCCGACGACAACGTGTCCGACGACGCCCTCGCGGCCGTCGAGGAGAACGCGTGCCCCACCTGCGGCTCGTGCTCCGGCATGTTCACGGCGAACTCGATGAACTGCCTCACCGAGGCGCTCGGGCTGTCGCTGCCGGGCAACGGCTCGACCCTCGCCACCCACGCCGCCCGCAAGGAGCTCTTCCTCGAGGCCGGCCGCACCATCGTCGACCTGGCCAAGCGCTACTACGACGACGAGGACGACTCGGCCGCCCCGCGCTCCATCGCCACCAAGGCGGCGTTCTCGAACGCCATGGCCCTGGACGTCGCGATGGGCGGCTCCACCAACACGGTGCTGCACGTCCTCGCCGCCGCGCAGGAGGGCGAGGTCGACTTCGACCTCACCGACATCGAGCAGATCAGCCGCCGCGTGCCGTGCCTGAGCAAGGTGGCGCCCAACCACCCGAGCTTCCACATGGAGGACGTGCACCGCGCCGGCGGCATCCCCGCCCTGCTGGGCGAGCTGGACCGCGCCGGCCTCCTGGACCACGAGGTCTCCTCGGTGCACACGCCCACGCTGCGCGAGTGGCTGGACGACTGGGACGTGCGCGGCGGCAAGGCGACCGAGCGCGCGACCGAGCTGTTCCACGCCGCTCCCGGCGGCGTGCGCACCACGCAGGCCTTCTCGACCTCCAACGTGTGGGAGAGCCTCGACACCGACGCCGCGAACGGCTGCATCCGCGACCTCGAGCACGCGTACACCGTGGAGGGCGGCCTGGCCGTGCTGCGCGGCAACCTCGCCGAGGACGGCGCCGTGTTCAAGACGGCGGGCGTCGACCCGGACGTCTTCCACTTCGTCGGCCGGGCGCTGGTCTGCGAGTCGCAGGAGGACGCCGTCGAGAAGATCCTCACCAAGCAGGTCGAGCCCGGGCACGTGGTCGTCGTGCGGTACGAGGGCCCGGCCGGCGGCCCCGGCATGCAGGAGATGCTCTACCCGACGTCGTTCATCAAGGGCCGCGGCCTGGGCAAGGTGTGCGCGCTCATCACGGACGGCCGGTTCTCCGGGGGGTCGAGCGGCATCTCCGTGGGCCACGTGTCGCCCGAGGCGGCCGCGGGCGGCGTCATCGGCCTCGTCGAGGACGGCGACGAGATCGAGATCGACGTCGACACGCGCCTCATCCGCGTGAACGTCTCGGACGAGGTGCTCGCCGAGCGGCGCGCCAAGATGGAGGCCCGGGAGAACCCGTGGCAGCCGCTGAACCGCGACCGCTACGTCTCCCCGGCCCTGCAGGCGTACGCGGCGATGGCGACGTCCGCCGACCGCGGCGCCGTGCGCGACGTGTCGCTCATCGCCCGCCGCTGACGGCGGCGTCACCGCCCCGCGGGCGCCCGCCCGGATCCCGTGTTGCGCGATCCGGGCGGGCGTCACGTTCGTGACATAGGCTCCGGTCATGGCCGACCAGCACGAGCCCGCCGACGCCCGCCCCGCCCCGCCCCACGACAACGAGCGCGAGCTCGAGCCGGAGATCGTCACCGACCTCCGCGAGCGGATGACCTACGGCTCCTACCTGCACCTGGACACGCTCCTCGCGGCGCAGGAGCCGATCAGCACCCCGGCGCACCACGACGAGATGCTGTTCATCGTGCAGCACCAGACCACGGAGCTGTGGCTCAAGCTCGTGCTGCACGAGCTGGTCTCCGCGCGCGACCTGCTCGCGGCCGACGAGCTCGGGTCCGCGCTCAAGCGGATCGCCCGCGTCAAGCACATCCAGCGGACGCTCACCGAGCAGTGGTCGGTCCTCGCGACGCTCACGCCGAGCGAGTACGCGCAGTTCCGCGGGTTCCTCGGGAACGCGTCGGGCTTCCAGTCCTGGCAGTACCGGGCGGTCGAGTTCCTGCTCGGCAACAAGAACGCCCGCATGCTCGCGGTGTTCGACGCCGAGCCCGAGGCCCGCGCCGAGCTCGCCCGGCTGCTGGCCGAGCCGAGCGTGTACGACGAGTTCCTGCGCTACCTCGCCCGGCACGGCCACGACGTGCCGCGGCACGTGCTCGACCGCGACGTCACGACCGCGCACGCGCTCGACGAGGACCTCGTCGAGGTGTTCCGGCGCATCTACGCCGACCCCGAGTCCGACTGGTCGGCGTACGAGACCTGCGAGGAGCTCGTCGACCTCGAGGACAACTTCCAGCTCTGGCGCTTCCGGCACATGAAGACGGTGCTGCGCATCATCGGCACGAAGCGCGGCACCGGCGGTTCCAGCGGCGTCGGGTTCCTCCAGCGGGCCCTCGACCTCACGTTCTTCCCCGAGCTCTTCGCCGTCCGCACCGAGATCGGCGCGACCGCCGGGCCGGGCGCCCGGTCGTGACCGGCCCGCTGGTCGTGCCCCCGGGCATCGCCCCGGTGGTCCTCCCCGCCGACGTCCCGCCCGAGGTGCGGCGCCGGCTGGGGGAGTCCGGCACGCTGCTGCCGCCGTTCACCGACGCGCACGTGCACCTGGGCCTCGTGGACCCGGCGCCGCTGCGCGCCCGCGGCGTCGCCGCCGTGCACGACCTGGGCGGGATCCCCGGCGACGTCGCGGCGCTGGCCGCCGACCCGGCCCTCCCGCGCGTCGCGTACGCGGGCGCCTTCCTCACCGCGCCGGGCGGGTACCCGTCCGACCGGTCGTGGGCGCCCGCGGGTGCCGTCGAGGAGGTCGCCGGCCCGGAGGCCGCCGCGGCGGCGGTGGACCGGCAGGTCGCGGCGGGGGCGTCGTTCGTCAAGGTCGCCCTGCACTCCGCGGCGGGGCCGGTGCCCGACGACGTCACCCTGGCCGCCGTCGTCGGCCGGGCGCACCACCACGGCCGGGACGTCGTCGCGCACGCCGAGGGGCCGGGCCAGGCGGCGCGAGCGTTCGCGGCGGGCGTCGACCGCCTGGCGCACGCCCCGTTCAGCGAGCGACTGCCCGACGAGCTGCTCGCGGCCATGGCCGCCCGCGGGGCGACGGGACGGCCGATGACGTGGCTCAGCACGCTCGACATCCACGGCTGGGGCGACCCGAACCCCGAGCACGAGGTCGCCCTCGACAACGTGGGCCGATTCGCCGTGGCGGGCGGCCGGGTCCGCTACGGCACCGACCTGGGCAACGGCCCGCTGCCGGTGGGCCTGAACGCGCGCGAGCTCGCCGGGCTCGCGACGGCCGGGCTCGGCCGACGGTCGCTGCTCGCGGCGCTGGTGGGCGACGACCCGCCTGCCGGGCTCGTGTCGTTCGTCCCGGGACCCGCGCCCGCGCGGACCGACGACGGCGCCGTCCAGGCCGCATGGCTCGCCCGCGCCACCGTCCTCGACGTCGCGGACCTGCGCGATCCCGCGTTCGTCCCGCCCACCGACCTGCCCACCGACACCGGAGGAGCCGCATGACCACCGACGACGCCACCCGTCGCGACCGCGCCGCCGCGCTCGACGCCGCCGACCCGCTGGCCCGGTTCCGCGCCGCGTTCGTCGACTCCGACGAGGTGACCGCCTACCTGGACGGCAACTCGCTCGGGCGTCCGACGCGGGCGTCGGCGGAGCGCCTCGCCCGCTTCGCGCCGGAGGTCTGGGGAGCCCGGCTGATCCGCGGCTGGGACGAGGACTGGTACGACCTGCCCCTGCGGGTGGGCGACCGCATCGGCGCCGTCGCGCTCGGGGCGGCGGCGGGCCAGACGTTCGTCGGCGACTCGACCACCGTGATCCTCTACAAGCTCGTGCGCGCCGCGCTGTCGTCCCGCCGGGTCGCCGGGCGCGACGAGATCGTCCTCGACTCGGGCAACTTCCCGACGGACCGGTTCGTGCTGGAGGGCGTCGCGCGCGAGCACGGCGCCACGCTGCGGTGGATCGCGCCCGACCACGACGGCGGCGTCACGCCCGAGCAGGTCTCCGCGGTCCTGTCCGACCGGACGGCGCTGGTCGTGCTCAGCCACGTCGCGTACCGCTCGGGGTACGTGAGCGACGCCGCCGAGATCACGCGCCGCGCGCACGACGCCGGCGCGCTCGTGCTGTGGGACCTGTGCCACTCGGCGGGCGCGGTGCCCGTCGCGCTGGACGCGTGGGGCGCGGACCTCGCGGCGGGCTGCACGTACAAGTACCTCAACGGCGGGCCGGGGTCGCCCGCGTTCGGGTACGTGCGCGCGGACCTCCAGGGGGAGCTCACCCAGCCCATCCAGGGCTGGATGGGCAGCGCCGAGCCGTTCGAGATGGGTCCCGCCTACGCGCCGCACGCCGGCGTGCGGCGGTTCCTGTCGGGCACGCCGGCGATCGTCGGGACGCTCGCGATGCAGGACATGCTCGACCTGCTCGGGGAGGCCGGCATCGACGCGGTCCGCGCGAAGTCGGTGGCGCTCACCCGGTTCGCGCTGGAGCTGGTGGACGAGCTGCTCGCCCCGCTCGGTGCCCGGGTGGCGTCGCCGCGGGACGACGAGCGGCGGGGGAGCCACGTGACCGTCGACCACGACGCGTTCGCCGACACCCTGCCCCTGCTGTGGGAGCGCGGCGTGATCCCCGACTTCCGCCGGCCGAACGGGCTCCGGCTGGGCCTCTCGCCGCTGTCGACGTCCTTCGACGAGGTGCGGATCGGCGTCGAGGCGGTCCGCGACGCGCTGCTGGAGGTCACCGGGCCCGGGGCGCGGCGGGCGTGATCCTCGACGACCTGGACGCCCGCCCCGGCAGCGCCACCTCGCTGCTGCGGACCGTCGTGGGGCTGTACGCCCGCGACCTCGGCGGCTGGGTGGCGGCCGCGGACCTGGTCGCCCTGCTCGGCGCGGCCGGCGTCGCGCCCGGCGCCGCGCGGTCGGCGCTGTCCCGGGCCAAGGGGCGTGGCCTGCTCGACGGCGAGGCGTCCGGCGGCCGGGCGGGGTACCGCCTCGCGCCGGGCGCGGCCGCCATGCTCGAGCGCGGCGACCGGCGGATCTTCGCCTACCGGCAGCAGGCCGACGACGACCCGTGGTGCCTGGTGTCGTTCTCGATCCCCGAGGCGCGCCGCGACGCCCGCCACCAGCTGCGGCGGCACCTGGCCGGCATCGGCTGCGGCACCGTGGCGGACGGGCTGTGGATCTGCCCGGGCCATCTGGCCGGCGAGGTCGAGGGCATCCTCGACGGGCTGGGCCTGCGCGGCGCCGCGACGGTGTTCGTCGCCGGGACGCCCCGCGTGGCCGGGCCGCTCGCGGACGCCGTCGCCCGCTGGTGGGACCTTCCGCACCTCGCGGCGATGCACGCCGACTTCCTGGCGGCGCACGCCGAGCCCGACGGCGCGACCGCGCCCGGCGCCTCGGGTGAGGCGTTCGCCCGCTGGGTGCGCGCCGTCGACGACTGGCGACCGCTCCCGTACCTCGACCCGGGGCTGCCACCGAGCGTGCTGCCCGCGGGCTGGCCCGGGACGACGGGGGTCGCGCGGTTCGCCGCGCTGCGGGCCGCGCTGGCCGCGCCCGCCGCGGCCTACGTCCGCGAGGTCGTCGCCCGGCCCTGAGCAGGCCGGAGCAGGCCGGAGCAGGCCGGAGCAGGCCGGAGCAGGGTGGTAGGGCCGCGCGCGTCGGGGAGCCACCGGCGCCGGTCGTGCCTAGGCTCGGGTCCATGAGCGCCGACGCCGAAGCCACCCCGGACCTCAAGCCCCGTTCCCGCCAGGTCACCGACGGACTGGAGGCGGCGGCGTCGCGCGGCATGCTGCGCGCCGTCGGCATGACCGACGACGACTGGGTGAAGCCGCAGATCGGCGTCGCGAGCTCGTGGAACGAGATCACGCCGTGCAACCTCTCGCTCGACCGGCTCGCGGGCGCGGTCAAGGGCGGCGTGCACGCGGGCGGGGGCTACCCGCTCGAGTTCGGCACCATCTCCGTCTCCGACGGCATCTCGATGGGCCACGAGGGGATGCACTTCTCCTTGGTGAGCCGCGACGTCATCGCGGACTCCGTCGAGACGGTGATGCAGGCGGAGCGCCTCGACGGCTCCGTGCTGCTCGCCGGGTGCGACAAGTCGCTGCCGGGGATGCTCATGGCCGCCGCGCGCCTCGACCTCGCGAGCGTGTTCCTCTACGCCGGCTCGATCATGCCGGGCTGGGTGAAGCTGTCGGACGGCAGCGAGCGGGACGTCACGCTCATCGACGCCTTCGAGGCCGTCGGCGCGTGCGCGCGGGGGCTCATGAGCACCGAGGACCTCGACCGCATCGAGCGCGCGATCTGCCCGGGCGAGGGCGCCTGCGGTGGCATGTACACCGCGAACACGATGGCGTCGGTCGCGGAGGCCATGGGCATGTCGCTGCCCGGCTCGGCGGCGCCGCCGTCGGCCGACCGCCGCCGCGACGGCTTCGCGCACGCGTCGGGCGAGGCCGTCGTCGAGCTGCTGCGGCGCGGCATCACGGCCCGCCAGATCATGACCAAGGAGGCGTTCGAGAACGCCATCGCGGTGGTGATGGCGTTCGGCGGGTCCACCAACGCGGTGCTGCACCTGCTCGCCATCGCGCACGAGGCGGAGGTGGAGCTCACGCTCGACGACTTCTCCCGCGTGGCCGACCGCGTGCCGCACCTCGGCGACCTCAAGCCGTTCGGCCGGTACGTGATGAACGACGTCGACCGCATCGGCGGCGTGCCCGTGGTGATGAAGGCGCTGCTCGACGCGGGCCTGCTGCACGGCGACTGCCTCACCGTCACGGGCCGCACGGTCGCGGAGAACCTCGCGGAGATCGACCCGCCCGACCCCGACGGCAAGATCCTGCGTGCCCTGGACCGGCCGATCCACCCGACGGGCGGCATCACGATCCTGCACGGGTCGCTCGCCCCCGAGGGGGCGGTCGTGAAGTCGGCCGGGTTCGACTCCGACGTCTTCGAGGGCACCGCCCGCGTCTTCGAGCGGGAGCGCGCCGCGCTCGACGCCCTGGAGGACGGGACGATCACCGCGGGCGACGTCGTGGTGATCCGGTACGAGGGCCCCAAGGGCGGGCCGGGCATGCGCGAGATGCTCGCGATCACCGGCGCGATCAAGGGCGCCGGGCTCGGCAAGGACGTGCTGCTCATCACCGACGGCCGGTTCTCGGGCGGCACCACCGGGCTGTGCGTCGGGCACATCGCGCCCGAGGCGGTGGACGCCGGGCCGATCGCGTTCGTGCGCGACGGCGACCGGATCCGGCTCGACGTCGCGCGCAAGACCCTCGACCTGCTGGTCGACGACGCCGAGCTCGCGGCCCGGCGCGACGGCTGGGCGCCCCTGTCCCACGGCTACACGCGGGGCGTGCTGGCCAAGTACACGAAGCTCGTGGGCTCGGCCTCGCGCGGCGCCGTGCTCGGCTGAGCGGCCGCCCGCCCGGCGAGACGCCTCGACCCCACCGGTGGCCACCGGGCAGGATGCCCGCATGGGCACAGTGCACCCGGCGATCGACGGCCGCCTCCGGACGTTCATCGAGTCCCAGCACGTCTTCTTCGTCGCGACCGCGCCGCTGGCCGACGACGGCCGGGTCAACGTGTCCCCGAAGGGCATCGACGGGTCCTTCGCCGTGGTCGACGAGCACACCGTCGCCTACCTGGACATCACGGCGTCCGGCGCGGAGACCGTCGCGCACCTGCGCGAGAACGGGCGGATCACCCTGATGTTCTGCGCCTTCGACGGACCGCCGAACATCGTCCGGCTGCACGGGCGGGGCCGGGTCGTCACCCTGTACGACGACGAGTTCGCGTCGTGGGCCGGGCGGTTCACGGAGCGCCGGGGCGCCCGCGCGGTGATCGTCGTCGACGTCGAGCGGGTGTCGGACTCCTGCGGCTACGGGGTGCCCCTGCTCGAGTACGGCGGCGAGCGCGACCTGCTGCCGCAGTACATGGACCGCAAGGGCGACGAGGGGCAGGCCGACTACCGGCGGCGCAAGAACCGCACGAGCATCGACGGCCTCCCGGCGTTCGACGACGACCCCGCGCCGGCCGCGGGCTGAGACCCTGCCAGGCCCGGCGGGCCGTCGACCGCGGGCGAGCGGCGGGGCCCCGGGCGATGCTGGGCGCATGAGCGACACCAGCACCGACACGATCACCGCGGCGCAGTTCGCGGCCGCCGACGGCGTGGCCGACTGGCAGGCGGACCAGGGAGCGGCGGCGGCCGAGTTCCGCACCGGCTCGTTCGCGGCCGGCGTGCGGTTCGTCGACGCGATCGGGGAGATCGCCGACGCCGTGAACCACCACCCCGACGTGGACCTGCGCTACGCCGCGGTCACCGTCCGGACGTCGTCTCACGACGTCGGCGGGCTGTCCGCGCGGGACGTCGACCTCGCCCGGCGCATCAGCGACGCGGCCCGCGAGCTGGAGCTGCCGGCGGCGGCGACGCAGCCCTGACCGCGTCCACCAGGGCGCCCCGGCCTCACCGCGCGAGGCGCGCGGGCGCGCGGCAGGGTGGACCGAGGCGAGCGCGAGGGACGGAGGCCGGCATGCCTGACGGGACGACGGACGGGATCACCGCGGCCGGGTTCGAGGCCGCGGAGGGCACCTCCGACTGGCGCGCCCTCGCCCTCGGTGCGAGCGCGCTCTTCCGCACCCGGTCGCCCGGGGAGGGCGCCGTGCTCCTCGAGCACGTGCGCGTGCTGGCGGACGGGGCGAACCATCACCCCGACGTCGACCTGCGCCCGGACGGCGTCGTCGTGCGCGTGCGGTCCCACGACGTCGACGGCCTGAGCGCGCGCGACGTCGCCCTCGCCCGCGAGGTCTCCGCGACCGCCGCGGACCTCGGGCTCGCGGCCGACCCGGCCGCGGTGCAGGAGGTGCAGCTGACGATCGACGCCGAGGACCGGGAGCAGGTGATGCCCTTCTGGGGCGCCGTCCTCGGGCACAAGCGGGACGACGAGGACCTCGTGGACCCGCACGGGCGGTGGCCCGGCATCTGGTTCCAGGGGTCCGACGAGCCCCGCCCGCTGCGCAACCGACTGCACCTGGACGTCTTCGTCCCGCACGACGTGCGGCAGGCGCGCGTCGACGCGGTGCTCGCGGCCGGCGGGCGCGTCACGACCGAGGAGTTCGTGCCGCACTGGTGGACGCTCGCGGACGCCGACGGGAACGAGGCCGACGTCGTCGCGTGGGAGGGGTTCGACGAGGACCTGGCCGAGGGCCTGCTCACCCCCGAGGAGTTCCGGGCGGCGGGCGGCGTGGACGACTGGCGGGTGCTGCAGGGGGCCAGCGCCTACTACGCGACCGGGGACTTCGACACGGGCGTCGAGCTCGTCGCGCGTGCGGCCCGGGCCGCGGAGGAGGAGGGGGTCACGCTGTTCGCCGACCTGCGGTACGCCGGCGCGACCCTGCGGGTGGGCCCGCCCGAGGACGGGTGGATCGACGCCGGACGGCTCCGCGTGGCGCAGCGGGTCCAGGCGGAGGCGCGCGCCCTCGGGCTGCGGGCCGAGCCCGCGGCGCTGCGCGACGTGCAGCTCACGTTCGACGCCCTCGACCTCGGCGCGGTGCAGGCGTTCTGGGCCGCGGCGCTCGGGTACGCCACCCGCGGCGAGACGGACCTGTACGACCCGATGCTGCGCGGCCCGTCGGTGTACCTCCAGCAGATGGACGCCCCGCGCGAGCAGCGTAACCGGATCCACGTGGACGTGTTCGTGCCCGCCGACGTCGCGGACGCCCGCGTGGCGGCGGCCGTCGCGGCCGGCGGCCGCGTGGTCCGGCAGACCGAGTCGCCGTTCTGGCGCACCGTCGCCGACCCCGAGGGCAACGAGGTGGACGTCGCCGTGCTCCCGGGGCGCGCGGAGGCGTGGGGCCGCTGACCGGGCGACCGGGTGAAAGCCCGGGATCCCGCTGACGGCGGCCGGTGCGCCGCTGCCACCCCCGCTGGCCTGCCGCTATGCTCCGGGGCGCGCACCGGAGCGGCCGGGGCGACGACCCGGCCCCGGGTGACGCCGCGGCCACGAGGAGGTGGCGGTGACCGAGCAGGGCGGCGGAGACCTCGCGATCGAGACGCGAGGCCTGCGCAAGACGTACCGCAGCGTGCGGGGGAGGTCGGTCGGGGTCGAGGGCCTCGACCTGCAGGTGCCGGTCGGCGGCGTGCACGGCTTCCTCGGGCCCAACGGCTCGGGGAAGACGACCACGATCCGGATGCTGCTCGGCCTGGTCCGGCCCGACCGGGGCTCGGCCAGGATCTTCGGGCACGAGGTGCCGAAGCGGCTGCCGGAGGTCGTGGGCCGGGTGGGGGCCATCGTCGAGAGTCCCAAGTTCTTCCCGGGGTTCAGCGCCCGCCGCAACCTGCGGCTGCTCGCCGACGGGATCGGCGCGCCCCCGGGGCGCGTGGACGCCGTCATCGACGAGGTCGGCCTCACGGGGCGGACGAAGGACAAGTACCGGACGTACTCGCTCGGGATGAAGCAGCGCCTGGCCATCGCCGCGACCCTGCTCAAGGACCCCGACCTGCTGATCTTCGACGAGCCCACCAACGGCCTCGACCCGGCGGGCATCCGCGAGATCCGCCAGACCATGCGCGGCCTGGCCGACCAGGGCAAGACGGTGCTGGTCTCCAGCCACATCCTCGCGGAGGTGGAGCAGATCGCGGACACGGTGTCGATCGTGGCCCGCGGCCGGCTGGTCGCGTCGGGGCGGGTGGCCGACCTCATCGGCGGCGGCTCTGCCGCGCGCTCGGTCCGCCTGCGCGTGGCGCCCCAGGACCTCACGATCGCGACCAGCGTGCTGGAGACGAGCGGGCTCCTGGTGCGCCGCGAGCACGACGCCATCGTGGTGGACGGCGCGGCCGACGCGGCCTGGGTCAACCGGGCGCTCGGCGAGCGCGGCGTGTGGGTGTCGGAGCTCGCGCCGCTCCAGGCGGACCTCGAGTCCGTCTTCCTCGGGCTCACGGCGCACGAGACGCCGGGCGGCCACTCCCACAAGGGTGGCCGCGCCAAGCGTGGCGGACCGCCGCCCGAGCCGGCCCACGCGGCGCAGGCGACGACGGCGCCGGCCACGAGCGCGGGGGAGGACCGGTGATGCGGCTGCTGCGTGTCGAGCTGCGGAGGCTGTGGGCGCGCCGCCTCACCTGGTGGGCGCTGATCGGGGTGCTCGCCGTGACCGGGCTGACGGTGTTCTCCGTGTACGGGACGGCGAAACCTCCCTCGGCGGCCGAGGTGGCCCAGGCCGAGGAGGCGTACCAGCAGGAGCTGCAGAACTGGGAGGAGACCGGGGACGACCAGGTCGCCGAGTGCGAGGAGGCGGAGGCGGACGACCCGGACCCGGCCGCCGACTACGCCTGCGACGACATGGCGCCGCGACGTGAGTGGTTCCTCCCGCCCCAGCCCGTCTTCGTCCCGGACGCGGTGGACGTCACGGACCAGGCAGAGCTCGACGCCTTCGCGCAGGAGACGGCCACGACCGCCGATCCGCAGGTCGCCGCGATCAACAGCTCCCTGTGGAACGACTGGGAGGCGGGCACGCAGCAGGTCGCCACCAGCTCCCTCGCGATCGTGGCGATCGCCTTCGTGCTGGGCGTCAGCTTCGTGACCGCCGAGACGAGCTCCGGAGCGCTGGGGCTGTGGCTCACGTTCGAGCCCCGGCGCCGGCGCGTCTTCTGGTCGAAGGCCGTGGCCGCGGGCGCGGGGACGGTCCCGCTGTCGGTCGCCGGCATCGCCGCGCTGCTGGGCGGCGTCTACGCCGTCTACGCCGGCTTCGGCACGCTCGGCGACCTCTCGGCCTCGCGCTGGGGCGAGATCGCGGCGTTCGCCGGCCGCCTCGTGGTGACGGCGACGGCGTTCGCGATGATCGGAGCGGCGCTGGGCGCCGTGTTCCGGAACGCGGCGGCCGCGGTCGGCGCCGCGGTCGTCCTGGGCTGGGTCGGCGTCGTCGTCACCGGGGCGATCGGGAGCGCGGAGGCCTGGAGCCCGTCGGTGAACGTCCTCGCGTGGCTCGAGGGCGGCGCCGTCTACGGCAGCCAGACCTGCGCGCCGGGGGAGTCCGGGATCGTCGAGTGCACGTGGGTCGAGAAGGCGGTGTCGCAGACGCAGGGCGGGCTCTTCCTGCTGGCGCTCACGGTCGTGCTGCTCCTGATCGCCGCGGTCGTCTTCCGTCGCCGCGACGTGAGCTGACCGGCCGCGCCCGCCGCGCGTCGTGAGCCCGGCGTCCCCCGTGCAGTCCGCATGATGGGACACCGGGCTCACGACGTGACATCGACGTGTCGCGGGCGTAACGTTCGATCCGTGCAGACGATCCTCGTAGTACTTCTTCCCGGGCGCGCCGACTAGGCCCACGCACCAGGCTTCGTCAGCGCGCTCACCCCTCGTCAGTCCCGTCATCCCGGGACCGGGGGGTTTTTCATTGCAGCGACAACCTCGCCAGACCTTTCGCCCGCAAGACCGACCGGCAGGAGAGACCGATGGTCCAGCCGAACCCGACCCCCGCCCAGGTGGCCGCACGCACCGCGCCGCGCACCGCCGACCGAGCAGTGTCCGGTGAGGAGGTCACCGGCGCCGAGTCGATCGTCCGATCGCTCGAGTCGGTCGGTGTCGAGAACGTCTTCGGCATCCCGGGCGGCGCCATCCTTCCGCTCTACGACCCGCTCATGGACTCGAAGCAGATCCGCCACGTCCTCGTGCGGCACGAGCAGGGCGGCGGGCACGCGGCCCAGGGGTACGCCCACGCGACGGGCCGGGTCGGCGTCACGATGGCGACGTCGGGCCCCGGCGCGACCAACCTCGTGACCCCCCTGGCCGACGCGCACATGGACTCGGTGCCGCTGGTCGCGATCACGGGCCAGGTGGCCGAGTCGCTGATCGGCACCGACGGGTTCCAGGAGGCGGACATCGTCGGCATCACGATGCCGATCACCAAGCACTCCTACCTGGTCACCGACCCGGCGGAGATCCCGCGCACGATCGCGGAGGCGTTCCACATCGCGTCCACGGGCCGGCCCGGCCCGGTGCTGGTGGACATCGCGAAGTCCGCGATGCAGGCGCGCACCACCTTCTCCTGGCCGCAGGACCTGGCGCTGCCCGGGTACCACCCGGTGACCAAGCCGCACGCCAAGCAGATCCGCGAGGCCGCGAAGCTGCTCGCCACCGCCCGCCGCCCCGTGCTGTACGTGGGCGGCGGTGTGATCCGCGCGGGGGCGTCGGAGGCGCTGCGCCGGCTGGTCGACACCTCCGGGGCGGCCGTCGTCACGACGCTCACCGCCCGCGGCGCCGTGCCCGACAGCCACCCGCAGCACCTCGGGATGCCCGGCATGCACGGCACCGTCCCGGCCGTCGCGGCGCTGCAGAAGGCCGACCTCGTGGTGGCCCTCGGCGCCCGCTTCGACGACCGCGTGACCGGCCGGCTGTCGAGCTTCGCGCCGCACGCCGCCGTCGTGCACGCGGACATCGACCCCGCGGAGATCGGCAAGAACCGCCCCGTGGACGTGCCCATCGTCGGCGACCTGCGCGAGGTGATCGCCGACCTCGTGCCCGCCCTCGAGGCCGAGCACGCGAAGGTGGGCAAGCCGGACCTCGCGGCCTGGTGGCACCAGCTCGACACGTGGCGCGAGACCTACCCGCTGGGCTACACCGACACCGCCGACGGGCACCTGGCGCCGCAGCACGTCATCTCCCGGCTGGGCGCGCTCGCCGGCCCGGACGCGATCTACGCCGCGGGCGTGGGCCAGCACCAGATGTGGGCGGCGCAGTTCATCCGCTACGAGCGCCCGCGCACCTGGCTCAACTCCGCGGGCCTCGGCACGATGGGCTTCGCGGTGCCCGCCGCGATGGGCGCCAAGGTGGGCGAGCCCGACCGCGAGGTGTGGGCCATCGACGGCGACGGCTGCTTCCAGATGACCAACCAGGAGCTGGCCACCTGCGCGATCAACGACATCCCGATCAAGGTGGCGCTGATCAACAACAGCTCGCTCGGCATGGTGCGGCAGTGGCAGACGCTCTTCTACGACGAGCGCTACTCCAACACCGACCTGCACACCGGGCACGGCACGGCGCGCATCCCGGACTTCGTGAAGCTCGCCGACGCGTACGGCTGCGAGGGCATCCGGGTGGAGCGCGAGGACGAGGTCGACGCCGCGATCAAGCGGGCGCAGGAGATCGACGACCGGCCGGTCGTGATCGACTTCCAGGTCTCGCGCGACGCCATGGTGTGGCCGATGGTCGCCGCCGGCGTCCCCAACGACGACATCCAGTACGCGCGGGGCATCTCGCCCGCGTGGGACCGCGAAGACTGACCGGCCGACGAGCAGAGACGGAGCCACCCATGTCGCGTCACACCCTGTCCGTGCTGGTCGAGAACAAGCCGGGCGTCCTCACCCGCGTCTCCGCGCTGTTCGCGCGCCGCGCGTTCAACATCCACTCCCTGGCCGTGGGCCCCACCGAGCACGAGGAGATCTCGCGCATCACCGTGGTGGTCGACGTCGAGGCGCACCCCCTCGAGCACGTGACCAAGCAGCTCAACAAGCTGGTCAACGTCATCAAGATCGTCGAGCTCGATCCGGAGTCGTCGGTGCAGCGCGAGCTGTTGCTCGTGAAGGTGCGCGCCGACGCGACCACGCGGGCGGGGGTGCTCGAGGTCGTCGACCTCTTCCGCGCCCACGTGGTGGACGTCGTGCCGGACACGGTCGTCGTGGAGGCGACCGGCACCGCCGCGAAGCTGTCCGCGCTGCTCGCGGCGCTGGAGCCCTTCGGCGTCCGGGAGATCGTGAAGTCCGGCACCCTCGCGGTGGGCCGCGGCTCGCGGTCCATCACCGACCGAGCCCTGGAGCGCGTGCGCACGGCATGACGCCGAGCGCGTACCGTCACCCCTGCCGGTGACTCAAACCGACCAGCAGTACCGAGATTCGAAGTATCGAGACCGAGGAGCATCACCGTGGCTGAGCTGTTCTACGACGACGACGCCGACCTGTCCATCATCCAGCAGCGCAAGGTCGCCGTCATCGGCTACGGCAGCCAGGGGCACGCCCACGCGCTGAACCTGCGCGACTCGGGCGTCGACGTCCGCGTCGGCCTGCGCGAGGGCTCGGGGTCGGCGAAGAAGGCCGAGGACGAGGGCCTGCGCGTGCTGACCGTCGCCGACGCGGTCAAGGAGGCCGACGTCGTCGTCATCCTCGCGCCGGACCAGGTGCAGCGGCACGTGTACCGCGACGAGATCGCCCCGAACCTCAACGAGGGTGCGGCGCTCGTCTTCGGGCACGGCTTCAACATCCGCTTCGGCTACATCAAGCCCGAGGCCGGCCACGACGTGCTCATGGTCGCCCCCAAGGGCCCGGGTCACCTCGTGCGTCGCGAGTACGTCGACGGCCGCGGCGTGCCCGTGATCGTCGCCGTCGAGCAGGACGCGTCCGGCTCCGCCTGGGAGCTCGCCCTGTCGTACGCGAAGGGCATCGGCGGCCTGCGCGCCGGCGGCATCAAGACCACGTTCACCGAGGAGACCGAGACCGACCTGTTCGGCGAGCAGGCCGTGCTCTGCGGCGGCGCCTCGCAGCTGGTCCAGTACGGCTTCGAGACGCTGACCGAGGCGGGCTACCAGCCCGAGGTCGCATACTTCGAGGTGCTGCACGAGCTGAAGCTGATCGTCGACCTCATGGTCGAGGGCGGCATCGCCAAGCAGCGCTGGTCCGTCTCCGACACGGCCGAGTACGGCGACTACGTCTCCGGCCCGCGCGTCATCGACCCGCACGTCAAGGAGAACATGAAGGCCGTCCTCGCGGACATCCAGAACGGCGCCTTCGCCGAGCGTTTCATCGCCGACCAGGACGCCGGCGCCCCCGAGTTCACCGCCCTGCGCGAGAAGGGCGAGGCGCACCCGATCGAGACCACCGGCCGCGAGCTGCGCAAGATGTTCTCGTGGATCAAGCCCGCTGACTCCGACTACACGGAGGGCAGCGCCGCTCGCTGACCCACACCGTCAGCAGCGACGCGCGCGGCCGCCGCCCGGGTGATCCCCGGCCGGCGGCCGCACGTGCGTCCGGCCCCGCGCCGAGGTAGTTCCGGATCCCGCGAGGTAGTTCAAGGTCCCGCGAGGTAGTTCAGGTTCCCGTGAGGTAGTTCGGGCCCGTCAGTCAGTCGAGCAGGCCGGCCCAGCGCCGGACGACGTCGACGAGCTCGACCCGGTCGAGGGCGTCGACGTCGTCGAGCCCGTGCCACGCGACGTCGTCGGTGCTGCCGTCGGCCTCGACGGTGAGGTCGCCCCCGACGACGTGCGCGCGGTAGACGATGCGGATGCCGTGCATCGGCTCGGTCGGGGCGCCGAGGCCGATGTCGAACCGACGCTCGGTGGGGACCACGATGCTGTCGACGCCGAGCAGGCCGTCGAGCGCGACGTCGTACCCCGTCTCCTCCCGCAGCTCGCGGACCGCCGCGTCCTCGGGGTGCTCACCAGGGTCGATGCCGCCGCCGGGCATCGTCCAGCCCGACCCGGTGCCGGCCGACCAGTGGGGGAGCAGGATGCGGTCGCCCTCGACGACGAGGGCGTAGGCGGCGACGCGTGTCAGCATTCCGGCATCGTGCCAGACCTGCCCGGCCATGACCTGGCAGGATGGCGGACATGACCGACGACGTGACCCCGGGCCTGGACGACTCCCGGCAGGCCGACAGCATCACCCGGTTCTGGGACGTGGCCCGGCCGAGCGCGGGGCGCACGAGCCACGGGGGAGCGGTGGGCGAGCGCTCGGAGAACGTGGTGCCGCCGCCGGCCTGGTCGTTCGGCGACTCGCCCGAGCTGGCGGACGAGCTGCTGGCCCTCGTCCTCGACGACGTGAAGACGGGCACCGCCGCCGCCGTGTGGGAGTACGAGGCCGCCGACGAGCCCCTGCCGCGCAAGGGCGACCTGTCGATCGTGCTCGACGGCGCCGGGGAGCCGCGCGTCCTCATCCGGACCACGCAGGTGGAGACCGTGCCGTTCGATGCGGTGACCGCCGAGCACGCGGCCGCGGAGGGCGAGGGCGACCGCTCGCTCGAGGACTGGCGCGAGGGGCACGAGCGGTACTGGCGGCGCACGCTGGCGCAGTTCGGGCGGGAGTTCGACCCGTCGATGCCCGTGGTGTGCGAGCGGTTCGAGATCCTGTTCCGGGACTGAGACCGCGGCCTCGTGCTGCTCCTCGGGTGGGGGAGGATGGCGCGATGCGAGCAGCGCCGCCGACCTTTGTCATCCGCCCTGCCATCCCCGACGACGCAGCAGGGTGCGCGATCGTCCACCACACGTCCTGGGTGGAGACGTACGGCGGTCTGCTCCCGGCAGAACACTGGGAGACCGACACTCTTGAGCGGCGAACGGCGGTCTGGCCACGCCGGATCGGCGAATTGCCTGTGACTGTGGCCGAGTCGTCCGGGCGCGTCGTGGGGTTCGCCACCGGCGGTAGGGCGAGGGAGGTGGGGATCCATCCACCTGTCCGGGACCGTGAGCTGTGGTCGCTCTACGTGCTCGCGGAGCATCACGGAACGGGCGTCGGCCAGGCGCTGCTGGAGGCCGTCGTTCCGTCCGGGGTGCCCGCCCAGCTCTGGGTCGCGGAGCAGAACCCGCGGGCGCGCCGGTTCTACGAGCGCAACGGATTCGTCCCCGACGGTGCACGCTTCGTCGACGGGCGGCTGAACCTCGCTGAGGTCCGACACGTGCGCTGACCGGGACCGCGGGGAGGCGGGAAGCGCTACGCCGGCGTGAGGACCAGCCAGGCGAAGCCGACCACACCGCGGTAGCCGGACACGTACTCGTCGCGCCGCCGGTCGGCGAAGGCCCGGGCGCCGGTCGTGCCGAGCCGCTCGATCCCCGCGCGCCAGTCGGACTCGAAGTCGTCCCACTCGCCCTGGGTCGAGGTGGCGGCGTGCAGCACCCGGAACCCGGCGTCCGTGGCGGCGCGGGCCAGCCCGGCCAGGTCGGGCAGGTCGCCGAAGTCGCGGCGCACGTCGTCGTCCGGCTCGGCCTCGTAGACGCCGTCGCCGAACAGCAGGACGCCGCCGGGCTCGGTGTGGCGGTGGAGTGCGGCGAACGCGTCCGGGGCGTCGCCCCAGATGTACCCGGCGCCCACGTTCAGCACCACCGGCGCCGTCCCCTCCCACGCGGTCGCGTCCGCCTCGTGGAACGCCACCCGGTCGCGCAGGCCGCGCTCGGCCGCGCCACGCCGGGCCCGGCCGAGGTCGCCCGGATGCTTGTCGACGCCGTCCCCGGCGAGGCCGTGCCGCGCGCACAGCCGCAGCAGCAGCTCGCCCGAGCCGCACCCCAGGTCGAGGACGCGGGCGTCCGGCACCGGGGGAGCGAGGCGCTCGAGGAGGTCCGCCGCCCGCACGGCACCGAGCGGGGAGTTGAAGGTCAGGTTCGCGGCGGCCGCGTCGAAGTACGGTCGGAGGTCGTCGTCCAAGGTCATGCGGCGATCGTGGGCGACCCGAGCGCACGGGCCAAGGGAATTGTCGGGAGCTGCCCGTGACCTGCGAGGTCACGGCGCCGGGCGTCCGGGGAATGAGATCGGTGTCCGCATCATGATTCGGCGGGCTTAGGCTCGGCGCATGACGCGGAGCATCGACCTGGCAGTGGTGGCCGGCGACGGCATCGGCACGGAGGTGGTGGAGCAGGGGCTGACGGTCCTCGAGGCGGCGGTGGCCGGCTCGGACGTCAAGATCTCGACCACCGAGTTCGACCTGGGGGCGCGCCGGTGGCACGCCACGGGCGAGACGCTGACCGACGCTGACCTCGAGGCCATCAAGGGCCACGACGCGATCCTGCTGGGCGCCATCGGCGACCCGAGCGTGCCGTCGGGCGTCCTCGAGCGCGGCCTGCTGCTCAAGCTCCGCTTCTCGCTGGACCACTACGTCAACCTGCGCCCGGGCAAGCTGTACCCCGGCGTGACCAGCCCGCTGGCGAACCCCGGCGACGTCGACTTCGTCGTCGTGCGCGAGGGCACCGAGGGCCCGTACGTCGGCAACGGCGGCGCGCTGCGCGTCGGCACCCCGCACGAGATCGCGACCGAGGTGTCGGTCAACACCGCGTTCGGCGTCGAGCGCGTCGTGCGCGACGCCTTCGCCCGCGCCCAGGCCCGCCCGCGCAAGCACCTCACGCTGGTGCACAAGCACAACGTGCTCGTGCACGCCGGCCACCTGTGGCGCCGCACGGTCGAGGCCGTCAACGCCGAGTTCCCGGACGTCACCACGGACTACCTGCACGTGGACGCCGCCACGATCTTCCTCACGACGAACCCGTCGCGGTTCGACGTGATCGTCACGGACAACCTGTTCGGCGACATCCTCACGGACCAGGCCGCCGCGATCACCGGCGGCATCGGCCTCGCCGCGTCGGCGAACATCAATCCCGACCGCACGGCGCCGTCCATGTTCGAGCCGGTGCACGGCTCCGCGCCGGACATCGCCGGCCAGGGCAAGGCCGACCCGACCGCCACCGTGCTGTCGGTGTCCCTGCTCCTCGACCACCTCGGCCTGACCGAGGAGGGCAA
This sequence comes from Promicromonospora sp. Marseille-Q5078, assembly GCF_050315395.1. Lineage (NCBI taxonomy): Bacteria > Bacillati > Actinomycetota > Actinomycetes > Micrococcales > Promicromonosporaceae > Promicromonospora > Promicromonospora sp. Marseille-Q5078. The sequence continues at coordinate 3,093,887 of NZ_JBNPQG010000001.1, read as the reverse complement.
GCGCGTCGAGGCGGCCGTCGCGGCCGACCTTGCCGACCGATCTGCCGAGCGTGGCGACCGAGTACGCACGACGGCCGAGGTCGGGCGCGACCTGGCCGCACGCGTCAACGGCTGACGTCGCCCCGCGCGTCGTCACCGGACTGCGCGGCGCCACCCGCGCCGCGCCGTCGGACGAGTCGTCCGAGCCACCGCCCGCCCCGGCCGTCATCCCCCTGTCGATCCCCCGACGTCTCTCTCCGTCCGGGTGGCCGCTGTGGTCGGAGCGACGTCGGTGCCCACGGGGTGCGCGGTCGTGGAAAACTACAGGGGTCACCCGGTGAAGGCCCCCGATCATGACCACATCCAGCACCACCCCCTCCGCCAGCCCCGCCGCGTCGGGCATCCTCCCGGCGGAGCTCGAAGATCTCGTCACGCTCTTCGACGTCCGCGCCACGGACAGCCCCACGCCCGACGCCGAGCGCGAGGCCGCGCTGCAGGCGCCGAAGTTCGGCACCGTGTTCACCGACCACATGGCCCGCGTCAGCTGGCGCGAGGGCGACGGCTGGCTCGACCGCCGCATCGAGAAGTACGGCCCGCTGCAGCTCGACCCGGCCACCGCCGTCCTGCACTACGCGCAGGAGATCTTCGAGGGGATGAAGGCGTACCGGCACGACGACGGCTCGGTCTGGACGTTCCGTCCGGACGCCAACGCGGCGCGGTTCGCCCGGTCGGCGCACCGGCTGGCGCTGCCGGCCCTGTCGGTGGACGACTTCGTCGGCTCCATTGCGGCGCTCGTGCGCACCGACGTCGACTGGGTGCCCTCCGGCGAGGACTCGAGCCTGTACCTGCGCCCGTTCATGTTCGCCTCCGAGTCGTTCCTGGGTGTCCGGCCGGCCGCCGAGGTGGAGTACCTCGTCATCGCCTCGCCCGTCGGCCCGTACTTCGCGGGCGGGGTCAAGCCGGTGTCGATCTGGGTGGCCGAGGACTTCCACCGGTCCGGCCCCGGCGGCACCGGCGACGCGAAGTGCGGCGGCAACTACGCGGCCAGCCTCCTGCCGCAGACGCTCGCCCAGGAGCAGGGCTGCGACCAGGTGTGCTTCCTCGACGCCACGACCAACACCTACCTCGAAGAGCTCGGCGGCATGAACGTGTTCGTCGTGATGGCGGACGGCTCGGTGCACACCCCGGAGCTCACGGGCTCGATCCTCGAGGGCGTCACGCGCTCCTCGATCCTGCAGCTCGTCGCGGACCGCGACCGCGAGGTCGTGGAGCGGCGCATCCCGCTGGCGGAGATCGTCGACGGGCTGGCCGACGGCACCGTGCGCGAGGTGTTCGCATGCGGCACCGCCGCGGTCGTCACCCCGGTCGGCCGCCTCGCCGGCAGCACCTTCGACCACCAGGTCTCGGGCGGCGAGCCGGGCGAGCTCACCATGGCGATCCGTGCCGAGCTCACCGACATCCAGTACGGTCGGGCCGCGGACCGGCACGGCTGGATGCGCCGGCTCGCCTGACGCAGCGCCGCGCAGCAGTCGCGGCGCGGGTGCGACTCAGGCGTGGTCGGTCACGACCACGGACGGAGGCCCTTCCCGCATGGCGACACCGATCACGGCCGACGAGGTCAACCGCACCACGCTGGCCCGCCAGCAGCTGCTCACCCGCTCCGACGACGACGTGCCCGCCGTCGTCGGGCGGGTGGGCGGGCTGCAGGCGCAGCACGCCGACATGCCGTACGTCGCGCTCTGGTCGCGGCGCTCCGGGCAGACGATCGCCTCGCTCGAGGACGCCCTCACCGACGGCTCGGTGGTGAAGGCGACCGTGATGCGGTCCACCCTGCACGTGGTGCCGAGCACGGAGTGGCCGCTGCTGGACGCGGTCTCGGCGGAGCAGCGCCTCGCGGCGTGGCGCGCGAGCGCCCGCCGCGCGGGCGTCGACCTCGTCGGCCTCAACGCGGCGGTGCGCGCCTTCTGCGCCGAGCCGCGCACCCTCGACGAGGTGGAGGCGTTCGCCGCCGAGCAGTACCCGGGGGTGGACGCCGTCGCCGCGATCCCCGGCGGCGTGAGTCGGGCGTGGTGGCGCCTCGCCAGCGCGGGCGGCGGCCTCGTGCACGTGCCGCCGAGCGGCCTGTGGGGCTCCCACGTCGCGGTCCGCTACCAGGACGGGGCGCGCTGGCTGGCCGACCGGCTCGCGCACCCGGTGCCGGTCCTCCCGCCGGACGAGGCGCGCGCTCGCGGGGTCGCGCGCTACCTGCGGGCCTTCGGCCCGGCGTCGGTGCGCGACGTCGCGCGAGGGCTGGGCGTGCGGGGGATCGGCGTGATGAAGCGGGCGCTCGCCCTGCTGGACCTGCGCACCTACGAGACGCCGGACGGCCTCGAGCTGCTCGACCTGGCCGACGGCGACGTCGTGCCGGCCGACGCGCCCGCGCCGGTGCGGCTCCTGCCGCGGTGGGACCAGCTCCTGGTGGCGCTCGACGACCGTTCTCGGCTGCTCGACCCGGAGCACGCCGGCCTCGTGTTCCGGCGCAACGCCGACGTGCTGCCGACCTTCTGGGTCGACGGCCGCGTGGCCGGGACGTGGTCCCTGGACGTCGACGCGCGTCGCGCGACCGTCCACCTCGAGCCCTTCACCGGCGACGCCTGGGCGCGCCACCGGGACGACCTGGAGGCGGAGGCGACGTCGCTGCTCGACGTCGTCGCGGCCGACGCCCCCGAGCGGGAGGTCACCTGGGCTTCCGAGCCTGCCGCACGAGAGTCCGGCCGAGCACGCCGTTGAGCATCGCCGAGACCGCGACGCCCAGCACGACCCACACCAGCGCGGTGACCACCGCCGAGGCGGGGTCGCCGCCGCCCGTGAACGACAGGGCGGCGAGGATCACGGTGACCAGAGCGACCAGCCACCCGAAGAACATCCGGGGGCGGGGCACCACGCGCACGAGCAGCTGCAGCACCACCGCCGCGAGGAACGCGAAGAGGGCGCCCGTCAGCGCCCACGCGAGCCCGGGAGCGTCCGGCGCCAGCCGGGTGGGGCCGAGCAGGCCCACGCCGAACGCGCTGTCGAAGACCACGGAGGCCGCGAGCCCCAGGACGGCGCACACCACGACGGTGACGGCGGCGCCGGACCGGTAGCGCCGGCGGTCGAGGCCCAGCAGGTCGCGCGACGCCGGTGCCGGAGCGCCCCACTCCTCGGTGGACTCCGTCGTCGGCACGGTGCCCGGCGACGTCCCCGCGCGCGGCGAGATCCCGGGCGGTGGCTCCGCCGGTCCGGTAGGACCAGCGGGCGGTCGCGAGTCGGTCATCGGTGGGGCCTCCAGACCTCGGTGACAGGGGCCAGCCGACCACACCAGGTGGTCGGTCGCACGGCCGCCGCGCCACGCGGGGCCCGGGTCGCGGCGTGGACGGCCTGTCGAGCGGGCGGGAACGTGTGGCACCATGTGGCCCATGACACGCCTCGCGCACCAGCGTTGCTCGCTCATCATTCTGTAGCGCGTCCGGCCCACCCCGCCGGACGCGCAGACCTTCCGTACCCGGAGGGTCTTTTTTGTTGAACTGAAGGACCAGAGCTCTCGACGCCGGGCCCCGCGCCTCCGCGTCACCGATTGGGAGTCCCGCCATGACCGCCACCCCGTTCCACGTGTACGACACCACCCTGCGCGACGGCGCGCAGCAGGAGGGCATGAACCTCTCGGTGGCGGACAAGCTGGCCATCGCGCCGCTGCTGGACGAGCTGGGTGTCGGCTTCATCGAGGGCGGCTGGCCCGGCGCGGTACCGAAGGACACGGAGTTCTTCCGGCGCGCGGCCAAGGAGCTCGACCTGCGCCACGCGGTGCTCGCGGCGTTCGGCGCCACCCGCAAGGCGGGCACCCGCGCCTGGGACGACCCGCAGGTGCGGGCGCTCCTCGACTCCGAGGCCCCGGTCGTGACGCTGGTGGCGAAGTCGGACGTGCGGCACGTGGAGCGGGCGCTGCGCACGACCCCCGACGAGGGGCTCGCGATGATCTCCGACACCGTCGAGTTCCTCGTCGGCGAGGGGCGCCGCGTCGTGGTCGACGCCGAGCACTTCTTCGACGGCTACCGGTACGACCCGGCGTACTCCCGCGCCGCCGTCGAGGCGGCCTTCGCGGCAGGCGCCGAGGTCGTGGCGCTGTGCGACACCAACGGCGGCATGCTGCCGCACTGGGTGACCGACGTCGTGACCGAGCTGCGCGAGTCGCTGGGCGTGCCGCACGGGCGCGACGCCGCCCCGGGCGACCGGCTGCTGGGCGTGCACGCGCACAACGACTCCGGCTGCGCGGTCGCGAACACGCTGGCCGCCGTCGCGGCCGGCTGCGCGCACGTGCAGGGCACCGTGAACGGCTACGGCGAGCGCACCGGCAACGTCGACCTGGTGACCGTCGTCGCGAACCTGGAGCTCAAGCACGGCCTGCGCACGCTCGCCGGCGAGGGCCTGGAGGACGCCACCCGCATCGCGCACGCCGTCGCCGAGATCACCAACATCTCGCCGTACGCGCGGCAGCCCTACGTAGGGGCCAGCGCTTTCGCGCACAAGGCGGGCCTGCACGCGAGCGCGATCAAGGTGGACCCGGACCTCTACCAGCACATCGACCCCACCGCGGTGGGCAACGACATGCGCATGCTCGTGTCGGACATGGCCGGGCGGGCGTCCATCGAGCTCAAGGGCCGCGAGCTGGGCTACGACCTCAGCGGCCAGGGCGAGCTGCTCACCCGTGTCACGACCCGGGTCAAGGACGCCGAGGCCCAGGGCTACACGTTCGACGCCGCCGACGCGTCCTTCGAGCTGCTGCTGCGCGAGGAGCTCACCGGCGGCCGCCAGTCGTACTTCCGGGTGGAGAGCTGGCGCACCATCGTCGAGACGGTGGCCGGGGGCGCGGGGCACGACGCCGCGAGCCGGGACGCCGACGCCGTCGCCGAGTCGACGGTGAAGCTGCACGCCGGCGGCGAGCGCATCGTCGCGACCGGCGAGGGCAACGGCCCCGTGAACGCGCTCGACCAGGCCCTGCGCGGCGCGCTCACGCGGGTGTACCCGCAGATCGAGAAGTTCGAGCTCATCGACTTCAAGGTGCGCATCCTCGACGCCCAGCAGGGCACCGACGCCACGACCCGCGTGCTGGTCGAGACGACGGACGGCCAGCACTCCTGGTCCACGGTCGGCGTGGGGCCCAACGTCATCGAGGCGGCGTGGGAGTCGCTCATCGACGCGTACGTCTACGGCCTCCTGCACGCCGAGGTCGAGCCGCGCTGAACGACCTCGCGGGATCTTTGAACTACCTCGCGGGATCCTGAACTACCTCGCGGGACCTTGAGCTACCTCGGCGCGGGTCAGCGGGGCTTGGCCGGCAGGCGGTGGGGCTGCACCGCGTCGTAGGTGACCTTGAGCGCGGCGGTGGTCTGGTCGTAGCGGCGCTGCGCGACGCGCACGAAGAGGAAGTCGACCACCGCGAGCTGGGCGATGCGGCTCGACATGGCGCCGGAGCGGAACTGGGTCTCGCGCGCCGTCGTCGACAGGACGACGTCGGCGAGCTCGGCCAGCGGCGACGCCGGGAAGTTGGTGACGGCCACGGTCGTGGCGCCGGCGTCGCGCGCGAGGGTGAGCGCCTGGACCGTCTCCACCGTGGTGCCGGTGTGCGAGACGGCGACGGCGACGCAGCCCTCGCCGAGAAGGGCCGCCGACTGGAGCTGGCCGTGCAGGTCGACGGGCGCGAAGCAGGCGATGCCGATGCGGGCGAGCTTCTGCGCGAGGTCCTGCGCCGTGAGGCCGCTCGAGCCGACGCCGTAGACGTCCACGCGCGGGGCGGCGGCGACGGCGTCGACCGCACGCTCGAGCGCGTCGAGGTCGAGCATCCGCGCCGTCTCCTCGATCGTCCTCGCCTCGTGGAAGGCGATCTTGGACACGACGTCGGTGGCGGTGTCGGTCCGGTTGATCTCGCCCTCGGCGATACCGGAGCGCTCCAGCTCGACGGCGCGGCGGCTGGTGGCCTGCGCGAGGTCGATGCGGAACTCCGGGTAGCCGGCGTACCCGACGGCGCGGCAGAACCGGACCACGGTCGCCTGCGAGGTCCCGGCCCGCGCGGCGAGCTCGGTGATGGTGGCACCGACGACGCCGGGCGGGTCGTCGAGCACCACCGAGGCGATGCGGGCCTCGGCGGGGCGCAGCGTGGGCAGGGTCTGGCGGAGCCGGACGAGGACGTCACCGTTCATGCGCGGAGGTCTCCTTCCCGGCGGGCGTGCCGGCGGTGGGTGGGGTGGATGACGGGGCCGGGGTCGGGCCGCGCCGGACGGTGAGCCAGGGCTCGTACGGCTCCACGAGCACGCCGTCGCCGGCGGCTCGGGCGTCGACGAGCGACCGGGCGAGCCGCAGCGCGCCGTCGAGCGGGGACCCGTCGGCGGTCACGAGCCGCACGTCGGGCCGCAGTGCCGACAACCGGGCCTTGAGCGGGGTGGTCACGGGGGCGCCGATCTGCAGGACCCCGCCGGTGACCGCGGCCAGCGGCGGGATGCCGGGCCGCAGGGCGGCGGCGATGCTCTCCGCGAGGTGGGTGCCGGCCTCGCGGAGGACGGCGTTCGCGACGAGGTCGCCCGCCCGGGCCGCGTCGGCGACGGCGGGGGTGAACGACGCGAGCACGTGCGCCCGGTCGGGACGCCCGTACAGCGCGGCAGGCCAGCCGTCGACGGGGCCGAAGCGCTCGAGCGCGGCGGCGAGCAGCGTGGGGGAGGGCGTGCCGGGGCGGCCGTCGTGGGTCGCGATCGCCGCGCGCAGCCCGTGCGCGCCGATCCAGGACCCGGAGCCGAGGTCGCCCAGCAGGTGGCCCCAGCCGTCCGCGCGGTGCCAGCGCCGGCGCAGGTCGGTCGCCAGGACGATGGCGCCGGTGCCGACGGCGGCGACGGCGCCGGGCCGCCCGCCGAGCGCGCCCAGGTGGGCGGCGAGGGCGTCCGCGGCGACCGCCGTCGTCCTGGCGCCGGCGTCGTGCAGCACGTCGTGCAGGGCGTCGGGGTCGGGCACGAGCGAGGGGAGCCCGGTGACGGACAGCGCGGCCGCCGCGATCCGGAGGCCCGGCCGCCGCCGCGTCAGGTCGGCGACGAGCTCGGCCACGACGTCCGCGGCGTCGCTGCCCGCCGCGGTGATGCGCACCGGCCGCCCGGTGAGGGTGACCGCGGCGTCGTCCTCCGACCCGGCCGGGCCGCCGAAACGGTGCGCGGGCACGGCGACGAGGCGCGCGCCGCTGCCGCCGACGTCGACGGCGACGACGTGCTCGACGCCGTGCTCGCCGACGACCTCGCCGGTGGTGTTCGCTGCGTCCTGGCCGGTCACGGCACCTAGTGTGGCAGTCATTTTCCCGGGATGGAGGCCTCACAAAAAGAACTTCGCCCGCACGGCGCGAGGGCGTCGCGAGGGCCTGGTGTGACCGACGACGCCTCCGCACCTCGGCGCGTCGCCGCTACCGTGGAGACGTGCATGGTGAGTACAAGGTTCCCGGTGGCAAGCTCGTGACGGTCGACCTCGACGTGCGGGACGGGTCGCTCGCCGACGTCCGGCTCAGCGGCGACTTCTTCCTGGAGCCCGACGACGCGCTCGAGGTGATCGACGCCGCCCTCGTCGGGCTGCCGCGCGAGACGTCCACGGGCGAGCTCGCGCGCGCCGTCGACGACGGGCTGCGGATCGCCGAGCAGGACGGCCGCGTGAGCGGGCAGGTGGCGATGGTCGGCTTCGACGCCTGGGCGGTGGCCGTCGCGGTGCGCCGGGCCCTGGGCATGGCGACCACCTGGGAGGACCACACCTTCGAGGTGCTGCGCCCGGGCCCGCTGCCCCCGCCGACCCTCGCCGCCCTCGACCAGGTGCTCACCGAGGAGCTCGCGGAGGGGCGGCGCGGCCCCACGCTGCGGTTCTGGGACTGGGACGAGCGCGCGGTCTTCATCGGGTCCTTCCAGTCGCTGCGCAACGAGGTGGACCCTGAGGGTGTGCGCGCGCACGACGTGACCGTCGTGCGGCGCATCTCCGGGGGCGGCGCCATGTTCATGGAGGCCGGCAACTGCGTGACGTTCTCCCTCGTGGTGCCGGCGTCCCTGGTCGACGGCCTGACCTTCGAGCAGTCGTACTCCTTCCTCGACTCCTGGGTGCTCGGCGCGCTGCAGGACGTCGGCGTCGAGGCCTACTTCTCGGGCATGAACGACGTGGCGTCGCCCGCGGGCAAGCTCGCCGGGTCGGCGCAGAAGCGGCTGGCGGGCGGTGCCGTGCTGCACCACATGACCATGGCCTACGACATCGACAACGCGAAGATGCTCGAGGTGCTCCGCATCGGGCGCGAGAAGCTCTCCGACAAGGGCACGACCAGCGCCAACAAGCGGGTGGACCCGCTGCGGTCGCAGACCGGGATGTCGCGCGACGCGATCGTCGACGCGTTCGAGGCGCACTTCAAGGCGCACCACCGCACGGTCGATTCCGCGCTGCGGCCCGAGGAGCTCGCCCGGGCCCAGGACCTCGTGCGCACCAAGTTCGCCAACCCCGCCTGGATCAACCGGGTGCCCTGACCTGCTGCCCTGACGCGCGGCCGAGGTCACCGTCCTGTCACGGATCGGTGCGGGGGCTTTCGTGATCCCCGTCCGGTCAGTAATCTCCCTCCCAGAGCGACTCTCCGGAACTTCCTTTCAGCCGGGGTGTCGCCGCACGCACGACCGGCGGTCGCCACGGCGACCACCACGACAGCGGGACGACGAGGTCACGCCGGACGACGACGGCGTCGGCACGACACGAGCGTGCGGTCGGCGCCACGGGCGCCGCGCACGAGGGAGGCGGCCGGCACGGCCGCCAGGGGAGGACGACGATGCGGCGAGACATGTGGACCCGGAAGAGCGTGGGGGCGGCCGCGACCGCGGCGCTCGTGGCGCTCGGCGTCGCGGCCTGCGGGAGCGGCTCCGGCGGCTCCGGCGGCGGGGACGGGACGGTCGACGGCGAGGGCAAGACCCTCGACGTCTGGATCATGCAGGGCACCAACCCGAGCGCCGACACCTTCTTCGACGAGGTGAAGTCGGCGTTCATGGAGGAGACGGGCGCGGAGCTCAACGTCGAGTTCGTCGAGTGGGCGGACGCGCACGACCGGTTCGTCACCGCGATCGCGGGCGGCACGACGCCCGACGTCGCCGAGACCGGCACCACCTGGACGCCGGAGTTCGCCGACGCCGGGGCGCTCGCGCCGCTCGACGACTACGTCGCCGACGCGGGCCTGGGCGACGACCTGGTGGACGGCCTCGTCGAGGCGGGCACCTACGACGGGCAGCTGTACGGCATGCCCTGGTACGCGGGCGTGCGCTCGCTCGTGTACAACACGGAGATCTTCGAGAAGGCCGGCGTCGAGCCGCCCACCACCTGGGCGGAGATCGAGTCGGCGGCCAAGGCGATCAAGGCGAAGTTCCCGGACAAGACCGCGATCGCGGTGCCCGGCGACGCCGAGTTCACGGTGTACCCGTGGGTGTGGGGCGCCGGCGGCGACGTCGCGACGCTCGACGGCGACACCTGGACCTCGGGCCTCGACAGCCCCGAGGCGCAGGAGGGCCTGGACTTCTGGACCGGCCTGGCGAAGGACGGCTACTCCTCCGCCGGCGCGACCACGTGGCGCGAGACCGACGTGCTCGACGCGTTCGCCGCGGGCGACGTGGGCATGGCGCTCATGGGCTCCTGGACGCCGGGCGCCGTCGTCGAGGCCGACGCCGACATGGAGGGCAAGTTCGCCGCGGTGCCGATCCCGGGCAAGGACGGCGGTATCTCGCCGTCGGTGCTGGGCGGCTCGCACCTGTCGGTGTTCGAGAGCGCGGAGGACAAGGACCTCGCGTTCGCCTTCGTCAAGCTCATGACCACGGGCGAGTTCGCCACGAAGTGGGGCGAGCAGGCCGGCTACTTCCCGGGCCAGAAGTCGCTGCTCGACGAGACGCTGAAGAGCACCGACCCGCTCGTGGCGCCGTTCGCGAAGCAGTTCGTCGAGGGCGGCGCGTCCGTCCCGGTGTCGCCGAACTACGGCGCCGTGCAGGCCAAGCTCACGACCAGCACGATGATGCAGTCGATCCTGTCGGGCAGCGAGGACGTGGCGGCCGCCAGCACCAAGGCGGCCGAGGAGATGACGTCGCTGCTGAACGGTGGCAGCTGACGCATGACGAGCACGCTCCCCGTCGCGGCCCCCGCCGGGCCCGGGCAGTCGCCCGGGCCCGGCGGGCGCCGCCCGCTCGGCAAGTCCCTCCTCGCGCGGGTGCGGCCCTGGATGCTGCTCACGCCCGCGCTGCTCGTCCTCGCGGTGCTGCTCCTGTGGCCGCTGGTCCGCGTCGTGCTGTTCTCCCTGCAGGACTACGGCCTGAAGGAGATCGTCACCGGCGATCCGAACTGGATCGGCCTCGACAACTTCGCGGAGATCTTCACGTCCGCACAGCTGTGGCAGGTGGTGCTGCCGAACACGGTGGTGTTCGCCGTGCTGTCGGTCGCGTGCACCGTGGTGTTCGGCACCGCGGTGGCGGTGCTGCTCGCCTCCCTCGGCCGCGTCTGGCGGACGATCGTGTCGAGCGCGATCATGGCGGCCTGGGCCATGCCCGCCGTCACCGGCACCTACGTGTGGGTCTGGATCTTCGACGCCGACCGCGGTGTGTTCAACCACGTGCTCCAGGCGCTCGGGCTGCAGGACGCGCCCGTGAACTGGTTCACCGACCGCTGGTCGTTCTACGCCATCGTGCTGCTCAACGTGGTGCACCACGGCTTCCCGTTCGTGGCCATCACCGTGCTCGCGGGCCTGCTGGGCGTGCCGAAGGAGCTGCTGGAGGCCGCCGAGATCGACGGCGCCGGGCCATGGCGCCGGTTCTTCTCGGTGATCGTGCCGCAGCTGCGGCAGATCTTCGCCGTCGTGATCATCCTGTCGACCATCTGGGACTTCAAGGTCTTCGCGCAGGTCTACCTCATGCCCGGCGGCGCCGGCAGCAACCGCGACGTGCTGAACCTCGGCGTGTGGTCGTACACCGAGTCGTTCGGGCAGAACCGGTACGGGTTCGGCGCCGCCATCGCGGTGCTCCTGACCCTGCTGCTGCTCGGCATCACCGTCGCGTACGTGCGCACGATCCTGAAGGAGGAGGAGCTGTGAGCGTCGCGACCAGCCCGACCCGGCGAGCCGCGGCGGGCGGCACCGCCGCCCGGCGACGCGGGCCCCGCCGCCCGTCGCCCGCCGTCCGGGTGGGCAAGGGCGTGGCCGTCGCGCTGCTGCTCGCCTTCACGCTGTTCCCCGCCTACTGGATGCTCGTCAGCGCGCTCGACGGCAAGGCCGGCCGGGGGGCGTCCTTCCTGCCCGCCGACCCGACCCTCGAGCACTTCCGGTTCGTGCTCACCGACGGCGGCTTCGACGTCTTCCTGCGCAACTCGCTGCTGGTGGCGCTCGCCACCGTGCTGGCGTCGTCGCTGCTCGCCCTGCTGGCGTCCGTCGCGGTGGCCCGTTTCCGCTTCAAGCTGCGCACGCAGGTGCTGCTGCTCGTGCTCGTGGTGCAGATGGTGCCGCTCGAGGCGCTCGTCATCCCGTTGTTCGTGCAGGTGCGCAACCTCCAGCTGCTCGGCACGCTGACCGGCCTCGTCGTCGTGTACGTCGCGCTCGCGCTGCCGTTCGGCATCTGGATGCTGCGGGGCTTCGTCGCGGCCGTGCCGGTCGAGCTGGAGGAGGCGGCCTACCTCGACGGTGCCACCTGGGGGCGGATGTTCCGCTCGATCCTGCTGCCGCTGGTCGCGCCCGGCCTCGTGGCCACGAGCATCTTCAGCTTCATCACGGCGTGGAACGAGTTCGTCTTCGCGATGACGCTGCTCGGCGGCGAGACGCAGAACTACACGGTGGCCATCGGCCTGCGGTCGTTCTTCGGGCAGCACTCGAACGACTGGGGCGCCATCATGGCGGCGTCGACCATCATCACCGTGCCCGTGATGATCTTCTTCATCCTGGTCCAGCGGCGGCTCGCCTCCGGCCTGACCTCCGGGGCGGTGAAGGGGTGACCCCGCCCGACGCCGTCGAGCGGGCCGTGCACGGCGTGCTCCTGCCCGGGTTCACGGGGACCACGCCACCGCCCTGGCTCGAGGCGGCCGCCCGCGCAGGGCTGGCCGGGGTGGTGCTCTTCGCGCACAACACGCCCGACCTGGCGACGACGGCCGCGCTCACCGCCCGGCTGCACGACGTCGCCCCCGACCTGCTCGTCGCGACCGACGAGGAGGGCGGCGACGTCTCGCGGCTCGAGGCCGCGGGCGGCTCGTCGCTGCCCGGGGCGGCGGCGCTCGGCGCCGTGGACGACGCCCGCCTCACGCGCGACGTCGGCGAGGCCCTCGGCCGGCTCCTCACGGCGGTCGGGGTCGACCTCGACCTCGCCCCGGTGCTCGACGTCGACTCCCCGGGGAACCCGGTGATCGGCGTGCGGGCGTTCGGCTCCGACCCCGCGGCCGTCGCCCGGCACGGCGTCGCGTTCGCGCGCGGCTTGCAGCGCGGCGGCGCGGGGACCTGCGCCAAGCACTTCCCGGGGCACGGGTCCACCACCACCGACTCGCACCTCGAGCTGCCCGTCGTCGAGGCCGGCCTCGACGACCTGCGCGCGCGCGACCTCGTGCCCTTCGCGGCCGCGTCCGCGGGGGACGGGCCCGCCGCCGACGCGGTCATGACGGCGCACGTCGTGGTGCCCGCCCTCGGGCCCGCGCCCGCGTCCCTCGAGCCCGCCGTGGCGGCGCTCGCCCGCGAGCTCGGCCTCGCCGGCCCGGTGATCACCGACGCCCTCGACATGCGCGCCGTCTCCGACGGCGCGGACGTGGGCGAGGCCGCGGTGCGGGCCGTCGAGGGCGGCGCCGACCTGCTGTGCCTCGGCACCACCGGGGGCCGGGACGACGAGGCGCTGTTCCGGTCGGCCGTCGACGCGCTCGTCGCCGCCGTCCGCGCGGGCCGGGTCGCCCCCGAGCTGCTCGCCGTGTCCCGGCGGCGCACGGACGTGCTCGTGCGGCGGCTGCGCGACCGGCGTGCGCGCGTCGGCGTCGCCACGGGCCCCGAGGCCGCCGAGCGGGACCGGCGCGTGCTCGCGACGCTCGGCGCCCACGTCGCGCGGCGGGCCGTGCGCGCCGTCGGCCCACCGCCGGAGCCGCTCGCCGGCGCGCCCGACGTCGTCGACCTGCGCCTGCGGCTCGACCACGCGGCCGGGCGCACCGCCCAGCACGTGCAGCGCGCCGTGGCGGCGGCCTGGCCCGGGGCCGTGCTGCACCCCTCGTCCGACGGGCCCGCGCTCGACGACGCCGGCTTCGCGGCACTGCTCGACGGCCTGCGGGAGCCTGTGGGGGCTGCCCGGCCGGTGGTCGTCGTGACGCGCGAGCCCGCGCCCGGCGGCACGGAGCACGCCCGGCTGGCGGCGCTGCAGCGGGTGCGGCCCGACCTCGTCGTCGTGCACACCGGCGTCCCCGACGTGGGGGAGCGCTGGCTCGCCGCGCTGCCTGGCGGGGCGCCGGCGACGGTGCTCGCGTGGCACGGGCCGCGCGAACGCGGAGGCCGCGGTCGCGCTCCTCGCGGCGGGGCGGATCGACGGGCGCCTCGACAGGCGCGTCGGGGCGGGGGCGGGGCGATGATCGTCATCGGGATCTCGTCCGGCACGAGCGTCGACGCGATCGACGCCGCGGCCGCCGACCTCGACCTGCGCGCCGACGGCACCCTGCACCTGCGGCCGCTCGGCCACACCGAGTACGCGTGGCCCGACCACCTGCGCCGCCGGATCCTCGCCGCCCTGCCGCCGGCCGCGGTCGACATGGGGGAGGTGTGCCAGCTCGACACGCTCGTCGGGCAGGAGCTCGGGGACGCCGCGCGCCGCGCCGTCGACGACCTTGCGGGCGGCGACGCCGACCTCGTGGCGTTGCACGGGCAGACCCTGCACCACTGGGTGGTGGCGGGCCGCGCGCGCGGCACGCTGCAGCTCGGCAACCCGGCCTGGGTGGCGGAACGCTCCCGGCGGCCGGTGGTGAGCGACTTCCGGGTCGCCGACATCGCCGCCGGCGGCCAGGGCGCCCCGCTCGTCAGCGTGCTCGACGCGCTGTGGCTCGGGCACGACGGCGCCGCGGGCGCCCGGCACACGGCGGCGCTCAACGTGGGCGGCATCGCCAACGCGACGGTCGTGGGGGCGCACGACGAGCCCGTGCTCGGCTGGGACACGGGTCCCGGCAACTGCCTGATCGACCACGCCGTGCAGCGGCTCACCGGGCAGCCCTTCGACCGGGACGGGGCGCTCGCCGCCGAGGGCCGCGTCGACCGGGACGCCCTGGACGCGCTCCTCGCCGACCCGTACTACGACCTGCCCGCGCCGCGCTCCACCGGCCGGGAGCTCTACGACGGCGAGTACGTCACGACCCGTCTCGCGGCGGCGGGCGTGCCGGCCGACCACCTGAGCACCCCCGACCTGGTCGCCACGCTCACCGAGCTCACCGCGGCCACCGTGGCCCGCTCGCTCGCCGCCCAGGGACCGGCCGGCGGTGTCGAGCGCGTGGTGATCTCCGGCGGGGGTGCCCGCAACCCCGTGCTGCGCGACCGTCTGCAGGTACATCTGCCCGCCACGACGTCGCTCGTGTCCGCGGACGACCTGGGGCTGCCCGCCGACGGCAAGGAGGCGTACCTCTTCGCGCTGCTCGGCTTCCTCGGCGTGCACGGGGTGCCCGGCACCGCGGCCGGGCCGCACCGGCGGCAGGCCACCGGGGCCCGGCGGCCGGTGGTGCTGGGGTCGCTGACGCCGCCGACGCCGCTGCCCGGCGCGGCGGCCCGCGGCCCCGTGCGACGCCTCGTCCTCACGACCTCGCCTCCGAGCCACCCGAGAGCTCCGAGCCTCCAGACGACTCCGAGAGGAAGCACCCGATGAGCGGAGCGGCCGTCCCCGAGCCCACCGACCCCCACGCCGAGGTCCCTACCGACCCGCCGGACGACCTGCTCGTCGTCGCCCGCCTCGTCTCGCCCACGGAGGAGCGCAACCCGCGCACGACCGACATCGACCTGCTCCCCGCCGCGGAGGTGGTGCGGCTCATCCTCGAGGAGGACGCCGGCGTCGCCTCGGTGGTCCGGACCGAGCGGTTCCGCGTCACGCAGGCGGTCGAGCTCGCCGTCGAGGCCATCCGCGCCGGCGGCCGCGTGCACTACGCCGGGGCGGGCACGTCCGGCCGGCTCGGCGTGCTGGACGCCGTCGAGCTGCTGCCCACCTACGGCGTCGGGTCCGAGTGGATCGACGCGCACCTCGCGGGCGGCCGCGACGCGATGACGCTGTCCGTCGAGGGCGCCGAGGACGACGCCGAGGCGGGCCGCCGCGACCTCGACGACGTCGGCCCGCACGACCTCGTCGTCGGGCTGGCCGCCAGCGGCCGCACCCCCTACGTGGCGGGCGCTCTCGACCTGGCCCGCGAGCGCGGCGCGCGCACCGCGCTCGTCAGCGCCAACCCGTCGGCCCCGCTCGCCGACCGCGTGGACGTCGCGATCCTGCTGGACACCGGGCCCGAGGCCGTCACCGGCTCGACCCGCATGAAGGCGGCCACCGCGCAGAAGATCGTGCTCAACACGTTCTCGACCGCGACCATGATCCGGCTCGGCAAGACGTACTCGAACCTCATGGTCGACGTGCGCGCCACCAACGCCAAGCTGCGCGCCCGCCTGGTCCGGCTGCTCAGCCAGGCGACGGGCCTCGCGCCCGAGGTGTGCGCGCCCGTCCTCCTCGACGCCGACGGCGAGGTCCAGGTGGCGCTCGTCGTGCTGCTCGCGGGCGTGGACGCCGCGGCCGCGCGCGCCGCGCTCCAGGGCGGCGACGGGGTCCGGGGCGCGCTCTCCCGGCTCGGTGCCGCCCCGCCGAGGTAGTTCACCAGTCGCCGAGGTAGTTCAGTTCTCCGCGAGGTAGTTCCTGCCCGCGCGAGATGAGAACTACCTCGGCGAGAGGTGAACTACCTCGACGAGATTCGAACTACCTCGGCGAGGATCGGACTACCTCGCGGGGGTGGGGCGGGCGCCGAAGACGGCGGTGCCGACGCGGACGACGGTGGCGCCCTCGGCGACGGCGAGCTCGAGGTCGCCGGTCATGCCCATGGAGAGCTCGGTGGCGCCGGTGGTGCCGGGAGCGCCGGAGGCGACGACGTCGTCGCGGACGGCGCGGAGGCGGGCGAAGCCGGCGCGCACCTCGGCGTCGTCGTCCGAGCGGGCGCCGATCGTCATGAACCCGCGAAGGCGCAGGCCGGGCAGGGCGGCCACCTCGGCGGCGAGCGCCGCGGCGTCGGCGGGAGCGACGCCGGACTTGCTCTCCTCGCCCGAGACGTTGACCTGCACCAGGACGTCGAGCGAGCGGCCGTCGCGCTCGCAGCGCGCCGAGAGCCCGCCCGCGAGCGCGACCGAGTCCACCGAGTCGACGGCCGTGGCGGACGCGAGCACCGCGTTGACCTTGTTCTTCTGCAGGTGCCCGATGAGGTGGGTCTCGACCCGCCCGGCGGCGACGAGGTCGGCCAGCGCCGGCGCCTTCGCGACGAGCTCCTGGACGCGGTTCTCGCCGACCAGCACCGGGCGGTCGTCGCCGGCCGTGTCCGCGAGGTCGAGGGCGGCGCGCACCGCGGCGAGCACGGCCTCGTCGTCCTGGGTCTTGGTGGCCAGCAGGACGCGGACCTCCCGGGGGTCGCGCCCGGCGGCGCGGGCGGCGGCGGCGACGCGGTGGTGGACGGCGGCCAGGCGTGCGGGGATCCCGGGACGATCGGTGGGCATGGCGCCAGTCTACGAACGCCAGGGTCGCCTCAGGGGGATCCCGGGTGGTGCGACGCGGCACCCGGCGGCGACGATGGCGGGGTGAAGGCACTGCTCAACATCATCTGGCTCGTGTTCGGCGGCTTCTGGCTGGCGCTCGGCTACGCGGCGGCCGGCATCCTCTGCTGCATCACGATCGTCGCGATCCCGTGGGGGATCGCCTCGTTCCGGATCGCGGGCTACGCGCTGTGGCCGTTCGGCCGCACCGTCGTGGACAAGCCGGGCGCGGGCGGCTGGTCGGTGCTGGGCAACATCATCTGGATCGTGTTCGCCGGGATCTGGCTCACCATCGGCCACATCACGACCGCCGTCGCGCAGGCGATCACGATCATCGGCATCCCGCTGGCGATCGCGAACCTCAAGATGATCCCGATCTCGCTGCTGCCGCTCGGCAAGGACATCGTGCCCAGCGACGCGCGCTACCCGAGCTACCAGCACCAGCCGCCGCAGGGCTACGCGCCCGCCCGCTGACCGGGCCTGCTGGCCGGCCCGCCGGCGGTCAGGCGCGCCCGATCGGGGCGAGCCGCCCGTCGGTGAGGCGCAGCAGGTCGTCGGGCGCGAGCGAGACGTCGAGCCCGCGGCGACCGCCGGACACGTAGACGACGTCGCACCCCGCCGCCGAGGCGTCCAGCACCGTGGCGTGGCGCTGTTTCTGGCCGAGCGGGGAGATGCCGCCGACGACGTAGCCCGTGGCGCGCTGCGCCGCGGCCGGGTCGGCCATCGCCGCGCGCTTGCCCCCGACGGCCCGCGCCAGCGCCTTGAGGTCGAGGCTGCCGTCCACGGGCACGATGCCGACCACGAGCCGACCGTCGACGTCCGCCAGCAGCGTCTTGAACACCTGCGCCGGGTCGGCGCCGAGCGCCTCGGCCGCCTCCAGCCCGTAACCGATCCCGGACGCCGGGTCGTGCTCGTACGCGTGCAGCCGGTACGCGACGCCGGCCGCGACGAGCGCGACGACCGCCGGCGTCCCGTGCGAGTCCTGCCTGCTCTTCTTCGCCACGGCGCGATTCTGCCCGGCGCTCGCGTACGGTGGGCGCGTGCTCGCCCTCCTCGTCCTCGCGATCCTGGTGGGCGGGGCGCTCCAGCGGGTCACCGGCATGGGCTTCGGCCTCGTCGCCGGCCCGTTCATCGTCCTCCTCGTGGGCCCGCTCGAGGGCGTGCTGTTCGTCAACCTCGCGGGGTCGATCGCCTCGGCGCTCATCCTGGGCCGCGTGGCGCGCGACGTGGACTGGCGCCGGTACGCGTGGCTCGCCGTCACGTCGGTGGCGGTGATGGTGCCCGCCGCCATGCTGCTGCGCGACGCCAGCACCGCCGCCCTCGAGATCACCGTCGGCGCGGTCGTCGTCGCCGCCATGACGCTCGCCGTCGTCACGACCCGCCTGCGCCGCGAGGGCCGGCACCCCGTGCGGGCGGAGGCCCGGGGCCCGCTGGTCGTGACGGGGCTGGCGAGCGGCGTCGGCAGCGTGGCCGCCGGCATCGGGGGCCCGCCGGTGGCGATCTACTCCGTGCTCAGCGGCTGGGACCCGAAGGGCTTCGCCGCGACCGCCCAGCCGTTCTTCGCCACCAACGCGCTCGCGGCGCTCGTGGCCAAGCTGGTGCTCACGGACGCCTCGTTCCCGCCGTTCGCCGCCTGGCAGTGGGCGGTCGTGCTCGGGGCGATCGTCGTGGGCCTCGTCATCGGCGACCTCCTGGCGCCGCGCATCCCGGCGGCCACCGTCCGCCGGGGGCTGATCGTCCTCGCCTACGTGGGCGGCCTCGCGACCCTCACGCAGGGCCTCCTCCACCTGGCCTGAGCCCCGCGGGCGGGCCCGCCGGGGTCAGAAGCGGCCGACGTCCACGACGGTGAGCGCGACGTCCCCGGCCTCGTCGCTGGCGGCGAGGTCCACGACGGCGGTGACCGCCCAGTCGTGGTCGCCGTCGGCGTCGTCGAGCACCTGGCGCACCCACCAGGTGCCCGCGGGCACCTCGGCGTGCTCGACGCCGTCGGGCGTGGTGGTCGTGGCGCCGCCCGGCAGCTCCGCACCGGGCTCGAGGATCGTCAGGAGCGCCGCGGAGCGCGCGGCCGGGCCGATGCCGACGGCGTCGTCGCCCTGCGCCTCGAACAGCGGGTCGAGGGCGGCCGCCCAGGCGTCGCCGTCCCAGCCGTGCGCGCCGTCGAGCGCGCCGAGCGCGCGGTAGTCCTCGCGCGCGGCGAGCTCCACGCGGCGGAACGTCGCGTTGCGCACGAGGCGGCGGAAGGCGCGCGGGTTGCCGGTGACGGGGCGCGCGGGCGCCTCCGCCCCGACCTCCGCGAGCTCGCCCTCGACGACGGCGTCCGCGTCGTCGTCCACCGGGTTCTGCAGCCGCTCCCACTCGTCGAGCAGCGACGAGTCGACGCCGCGCACCAGCTCGCCCAGCCACTCGACGACCTCGTGCACCTCCTCGGTGCGGTGCTCCTCGGGCACCACCTGGCGCAGCGCGCGGTAGGCGTCGGCGAGGTAGCGCAGCACCACGCCCTCGGTGCGCTCCAGCCCGTAGACGCTGACGAGCTCGGCGAACGTCATCGCCTGCTCGAGCATGTCGCGCACCACGGACTTGGGCGCGAGCTCGGCGTCGGACACCCACGGGTTGGCCCGCTTGTACGTGGCGAAGGCGGGCTCGAGCAGGTCGGCGAGCGGCCGCGGCCACGTGACGTCCTCGAGCGCCTCCATGCGCTCCTCGTACTCCATGCCCTCGGCCTTCATGGCCGCGACCGCCTCGCCCTTCGCCTTGCTCTGCTGGGCGTAGAGGATCTGGCGCGGGTCGTCGAGGGTCGCCTCGATGACGGAGACGACGTCGAGCACGTGCGTCGGGCTCTCAACGTCGAGCAGGTCCATGGCCGCGAGGGCGAAGGGTGACAGCGGGGCGTTGAGCGCGAAGTCGCGCGGCAGGTCCACGACGAGCCGCACGCTGGGCCGGTAGCCGGCGGGGCGCGACGGGTCGGGCACGCGGACCTTCTCCACGACGCCGGCGATGCGCAGCGAGCGGTAGATGCGGAACGTCTGGCGCACGTGCCTGGCCTGGAGCGACTCGGAGTCGTGGTTCGCGGTGAGCAGGTGCCGCATCGCCTCGACGGGGTCGGCGCCGCCACGCTCGTCGCGGGTGCGGGCGAGCACGTTGAGCACCATGGCGTGGTTGACGTGGAACTGGCTGGTCAGGGGCTCGGGGTCGGCGTCGCGCAGCCGCTCGAACGTGGAGTCGGTCCAGTTCACGGACCCGGCGGCCGCCTTCTTGCGCACGATCTTCTTGAGCTTCTTGGGGTCGTCGCCGGCCTTGGCGAGGAGCTTGCGGTTCTCGATGACGTGCTCGGGCGCCATGACGAGCACCTCGCCCACGGTGTCGAACCCCGCGCGCCCCGCGCGGCCGGAGATCTGGTGGAACTCGCGCGCGGTGAGGTGGCGCATGCGCTCGCCGTCGTACTTCACCAGGGACGTGAGGAGCACGGTGCGGATGGGCACGTTGATACCCACGCCGAGGGTGTCCGTGCCGCACACGACCTTGAGCATGCCCCGCTGGGTGAGCCGCTCCACGAGCCGCCGGTACTTGGGCAGCATGCCGGCGTGGTGCACGCCGACGCCCGCGCGCAGGAACTTGCTCAGCGTCTTGCCGAAGCCGGTGCCGAACCGGAACGCGCCGATCTCGGCGGCGATCGCGGCCTTCTCGTCCTTGGAGGCGAGGGGTGTCGACAGCAGCGCCTGCGCGCGCTCGACGGCGTCCTTCTGCGTGAAGTGCACGACGTACACCGGTGCGCGGTGCGTGCTGACCAGCTCGGCGATGACGTCGGTGAGCGGCTCGACGACGTAGGAGAACGTCAGCGGCACCGGGCGCTCGGCGCCCGCGACCTCCGCCACCGGGCGGCCGCTGCGCTCCGCGAGGTCCTCGCGCAGGCGGGCGGTGTCGCCGAGGGTGGCCGACATCAGCAGGAACTGTGTGCGCGGCAGCTCCAGCAGCGGCACCTGCCAGGCCCAGCCGCGCTGCCGGTCCCCGTAGAAGTGGAACTCGTCCATGACGACCTGGGCGATCGCGTCGTCCCCGCTCGTGCCGTCCTGCCCGGCGCCGTCGTCGGCGTCGCCGCGTCGCAGGGCGAGGTTCGCGAGGATCTCCGCGGTGCAGCAGATGATCGGGGCGTCGGCGTTGACCGCCGAGTCGCCCGTCATCATGCCGACGTTGCGCGAGCCGAAGGCGGCGACGAGGTCGAAGAACTTCTCGCTCACCAGCGCCTTGAGGGGCGCGGTGTAGAACGTGCGGCCGCCGTGCCCCGAGCGCCGGTTCGCGAGCGCCGCGAACTGCGCGCCCATCGCCACCATCGACTTGCCGGACCCGGTGGGGGTGGCCAGCACCACGTGCGAGCCCGTCATGACCTCGAGGAGCGCCTCCTCCTGGTGCGGGTACAGCGGCCGCCCGGTGCCGGCGGCCCACTCCCCGAAGCCCTCGAAGAGGACGTCGGGATCCGGGGCGCCGCCCGTGGGGGCGGGCAGGTACGGCAGCAGCGTGCCCGCGGGGCGCGGGGCGGGGGCGGTCTCGGCGACGCCGGCGGAGGTCGGGGAAGTCATGGTCGGGCCATTCTTCCAGGCTCGTTCCCGTCGGGCGTCAGCCGAGGTCCCACAGGTGCCGGTAGAAGGCGATGCGACCCGGGTCGGGGGCGATGCCGTAGCCGTCGAAGAAGGCCGGCTCGTACCCGTCGCCGTAGTTCCACTCCAGGCTGTAGCTCGCCACCGCGAGGTCGGCCCACCGGTCCGCCACGCCGAGGGCGTCGAGGTCGACGTGCGCGGTCCAGCGGCCGCCGTCGTCCAGCAGCGTGTTGGGCGCGCACGGGTCGCCGTGGCACACGACGAGCCGGTCGGCGGCGGGCACGTCGCCCACCCGCGCGCGGGCGGCGGGGGAGAGGCGCGCGGCGCGGTCGGCGATGCTCCAGGAGAACGGGCAGTCGTCCACCGGGAGCGCCTCGTGCAGGGCGCGCAGGCCCGCCCCGATCTCCCGGGCGGCCGTTTCCGGGCGGGCGAGCCACCGCGGGTCGACGGCGGACCGCCCCGGGATGCCCTCGGTGAGCAGCCACGCGCCGGCGGCGTCCTCGCCGCGCTCGAGCACCCGCGGGACCGGCGTGTACCGGACCGCCCAGGCGAGGCGCTCCGCCTCCGCGTCGAGGTCGAGCCCGACGACGCCCGCCGGGACCCACTTCACGTACCGGTCGCCCTCGGCGAGCCCCACCGCCGTGCCGCCCGGGGGAGAGAGCCGGAAGGTGAGCCCGCCGAGCTCGTTGTGCCACACCGGGGTGACGTCGTCGCCGCCGGCGAGGACGCGGACCCGCTCGGGCACGGCGACGGGGGCGGACGGGGCGGCGGCGAGCACTCGGGACATGCCCAGATCCTCGCACCGCGTCATCCTCACACCGCGTCGCGGCGTGCCCCAGGGGATTCCGCCGGTCAGCCCCGTGCGGCACGGTCGGGGCCCGGCGGGGCCTCGGCCTCGGCACCGGGCACGGGCTCGACGACGGCGGCCGCGGGCGGCCTGCGCCGGGTCGCGGCCTCGCCCTGCTGCACCACGACCACCCCCGCCAGCACGAGCAGGCCGCCGACGAGCTGGACGGGCCGCGGCAGCTCGCCGAGGAAGACCCAGGCGAAGAACACGGCGCTGACCACCTCGAGCAGGCCGACGAACGACGCAGGCCGCGCCCCGAGGCGCCGGCCCGCGCCGACGCCGGTGACGTACGCGACGCCGGCGGTCACGACGCCCAGCGCGCCGAGCACGGCCCACACGGGCACGACGGCGCCGCCGAGGCCCACGGGGTCGGCCGACGCGGTCAGCGGCATGACGCCCACGGCGCCGAGCAGCCCGAGCAGGACGGCGCCCACGACCAGCCCGCCGGCGGCGAGGCCGAGGGGCGGCAGACCGGTGTCGGTCCGCGCGTTGAGGAGGAAGTACGCCGAGACGCCGACCATCGCCCCGAGGGCCCAGGCCACGCCGACGGGGTCGAGGCGCGCGCCGGCGAGGTCGAGCACGAGCACCAGCCCCGCGGCGGCGAGCGCGATGCCGGCGAGCGTCGTGCGGCCCGGACGCTGGCCGTGCCGCAGCCAGAGCCAGGCGACCACCGCCGCGGGCGACGAGTACTCGATCAGGAGGGCGGGGCCCACCTGCATGTGCTGCACCGCGGCGAAGTAGCAGAACTGGGTGGCGGCGACGCCGAGCGCGCCGTAGGCGAGCAGCAGCCGCAGGTTGCGGCGCACCGGGGCCCAGTCGCCGTGCAGGGCGACGACCCCGAACGGCAGCACGACGACCGCACCGATCGCGACGCGCACCAGGACGACGGCCCCCGGGCTCCACCCGGTCGCGAACAGCCCGGCGGCGAGGGGCCCCGAGAGGCTGAACGTCACCGCGGAGACGATCGCGAGCGCGAGCCCGGCGCCGAGCCCGGTCCGCGCCGCCCGGGGGTCGTCATGCGTCATCGCCGTCATGACTCATGACGCTACGAGCGGTCGGGGTAATGTGTCAACATGCCGTTCGCTCATGACACCGTGGCGGAGCTCCGGGCGGCCGTCGCCCTCGTGAACACCGCCGAGCCGCCGGAGACGCTCGAGACCGTCGCCGACCTCGACGCCTTCTTCTGCGAGCACGAGTACACCGGCCGCCACGACCGGACGGCCGAGGAGCTCGCCCAGGTGCGCGCGCTGCGGCCGCGCCTGCGCCGGATGCTGCTGGCCGACCGCGACGCGGCCGCCGGGCTGGTCAACGAGGCGCTCGCGGGCGTGCCGGTCCACCCGCGCCTCGTGCGGCACGCGGGCGAGGACTGGCACGTGCACGCGACCGCGGACGACGCGCCGTTCGCCACCCGGGTCGTCGTCGAGACCGCGATGGCGATGGTCGACGTCGTCCGCGACGACGAGCACTCGCGCCTCGCCGTGTGCGCCGACCCCGACTGCGACGGGCTCGTGCTCGACCTGTCGCGCAACCGCTCGCGCCGCTACTGCTCCACCGCGTGCACCAACCGCAACGCGCAGGCCGCCCTGCGCGCCCGCCGCGCCTCCGGCGGCCGCTGACCGCGGGTCGTCCGGGCCGGGGTGTCCGCGGGCGTATCTGCGGGGCCCGGCCGCGCTCCCTCGGTGCGAAGGTGCCAGGGCTCCCCAGGGGCGACGACCGCCCCGCCCGGCCCCACGAAGGAGGCGGCGATGCCCGTCACGACCGTACGAGCCCTCGACCCCTGGCCGACCGTCCGCGTGGGCGACCGCACCCACCCCGTCCGCACGCTGCAGCACCTCCTGAACGAGCACGGCCACGACCTCGAGGCGGACCAGTCGTTCGGGCCGCGCACCGAGGCGGCCGTGCGCACGGCGCAGCGCGACTTCGGACGGGAGGACGACGGCGTCGTCGGGCCGCTGACGTGGGGCGCGATCGTCGTCTCCGTCCGCCGGGGCGCCCGCGGGCACGCGGTGCGCGGCGCCCAGGACGAGCTCGACACCCGCGAGGGCTTCGACCTCGCGAGCGACGGCGTCTTCGGCGCGCGGACCGAGGCCGCCGTCCGGGGGTTCCAGACGGCGCTGTCGGCGTTCGGCCTGCTGGTCGACGGCGTCGTGGGCCCCGTGACCTGGCGTGCCATGGTCAGCGGGATGGTCTCCCACTGACGTCTGGCACCAGCACCGCGTCGCAGACGTCGACCAGCCGGGCGCGCAGCTCCTGGCCGCGCGCGGCGAACGCGCGCTGGCGGCGCACGTACTCGGCCTTGCCCTCCGGCGTCTCGATCGCGACGGCCTCGACCCCGTACGACGAGACGTCGTAGGGCGCGGCGGCCATGTCGGTGTACCGGATGTCGCGGGCGAGCTCGAACGCGTCGAGCAGCAGGTCGCCCGGCGTGGCCGGCCCGAGCTTGAGGGCCCACTTGTACAGGTCCATCCCGGCGTGCAGGCAGCCCGGCTGCTCCATCGCCGGCTGCCGCTCGCGGGTGGGGCGCAGCTGGTTGCGGTCGCGGGCCTCGGGCGTGAAGAAGCGGTAGGCGTCGAAGTGCGAGCAGGCGACGCGGTGCGACTCGACGACGGCGTCGGTGCCGTCGTGCCCCAGCCGCAGCGGCAGGGGATGGCGGTGGTCGCGGCCGGCCGCGCGGTCGCGGTACACCATCGCCCACTCGTGCAGCCCGAAGCAGCCGAACGTGCCCGGGCGCCCGGCCGTGGCGGACACGAGGCCCCGCACGAAGCGGACGGTGTCCCCGCGGTCGGCGACGAACGCGGCGGCGTCGAGCGCGGCGCCCGTGCCGCCGTCCGGCAGCGCGACCTCGCGGTACCAGCGCCGGCCGGCGTGCTCCGCGGCGCCCTCGAGCGTCAGGCCGGGGCCGGGGTGCCAGCGGCGCAGGTGGCTCACGCGGGTGGGGTAGTAGGTGAACAGGAAGTCCTCGACGGCGTGCGTCGAGCCCCGGTCGTGGGCGTCGCGCCACACGGCGGTCAGGGCGTCCGCCCGCGCGGCGTGCGCGGACGCCCGCTGCTCCCAGTCGTCGCGGGGCACGACGACGTCCGCGGCCGGGGCGGCCGCCGGCTGGTCGAAGGTCGCCGCGCGCATCCCCCCAGGGTACGAGCGGGGCGGGCACGGCACGGACGGGACTAGCGTGTGACCCGTGCCGCACACCCTCGGATTCCGCCAGGTCGACGTCTTCGCCACGGGCCCGCTCACGGGCAACCCCCTGGCCGTGGTGCACGACGCCGACGACCTCACGGACGCGCAGATGTCGGCGTTCGCGCACTGGACCAACCTGTCCGAGACGACGTTCCTGCTGCGCCCCACGGACCCCGGCGCCGACTACCGCGTGCGGATCTGGACGCCGGGCGGCGAGCTGCCGTTCGCGGGCCACCCCACGCTCGGCACGGCGCACTCCTGGCTCGAGGCCGGCGGCGAGCCCCGCGGGGCCGGACGGGTGGTGCAGGAGTGCGGCGTCGGGCTCGTGACGGTCCGCCGTGACGACAGCGACGACAGCGACGGCGACGGCGCCGGCCGGCTCGCGTTTGCCGGGCCGCCGCTCGTCCGCTCCGGGGCGGTCGGGCCCGAGGACCTCGCGGCGATCGCGCGGGGGCTGCGGGTCGCGGTGTCCGACATAGTCGACGCGGCATGGGTGGACAACGGCCCCGGCTGGGTCGCGGCCCGCCTGCGCGACGCCGCCGCCGTGCTCGCCGTGGAGCCCGACCTCGCCGCGTTCGGCGGCCTCAAGATCGGCGTCGTCGGGCCCTACGCACCCGGGGAGTCCGACGCCGCGGTCGAGGTGCGCGCCTTCGTGCCGGACATCGGCGTGGCCGAGGACCCGGTCACCGGCAGCCTCAACGCCGGGCTCGGGGAATGGCTCGCCGGCACCTTCCTGCCCGCCGAGTACGTCGCGTCGCAGGGCACCGTGCTCGGCCGCCGCGGCCGGGTGCACGTGCGTCGCGACGCCGACGGCGTGGTGTGGGTCGCCGGCGACGCGGTGACGACGATCCAGGGCACCGTGACGCTCTAGGCCCTCGATCCGGCGGGTGGTCCTCCGGCGCGTCCAGCCGGCCCCCAGCGTTCCCCGCGCTCCCGCAGCCTCCACCGACGAGTGTCGCAGGTGCGTCGCCTTCCATGGCGGGCATGACCACACCGACCGACCCGACCGATCCGACCGATCCGACCGACCCCGCCGAGCCCACCGCGCGCCCGCGGCGTCCGCGTCGTCCGCGCCGGCTCGTCGTCCTCGCCACCTCGCTCGCCCTGCTGCTGCCCGTCGGCGGCGTCACCGCGTGGGCGGCGAACCGCTTCCTCGTGGAGCACGTCGAGATCGAGGACGTCTCCGCGTACGAGGCCGCGCAGGCGGGCGCGACGACCGACGACGGCGAAACGGACGACGGGGCCGACGGCACGGTCACCGACGACGGGTACACCTCCGACGACACGGAGATCTCCCTCGACACCGTCACCCAGGGCTCGGGCGACGACACGGTGACGTACTACGTGGCGCACGTCGCGCTCGACAACGCCACCCAGCTGCGCTCGGCGTTCGCGCAGGACGAGTTCGGCACCAACATCACCGAGGACACCAGCGACATCGCCCAGGACAACGGCGCGATCCTCGCGGTGAACGGCGACTACTACGGGTTCCGGGACACCGGCATCGTCATCCGCAACGGCGTCGTCTACCGCGACGAGGGCGCCCGCGAGGGCCTCGCCTTCTACACCGACGGCCGGGTCGAGGTGTACGACGAGACGGCCACCACGGCCGACGAGCTCGTCGCCGCCGGCGTCTGGAACACCCTGTCCTTCGGCCCGGCCGTGGTCGAGGACGGCACGACCGTGGACGGCATCGAGGACGTCGAGGTCGACACCAACGTGGGCAACCACTCCATCCAGGGCGAGCAGCCGCGCACGGCGATCGGGGTGGACGACGACGGGAACCTGGTCATCGTCGTCGTCGACGGCCGCGACACGGGGTACAGCCGCGGCGCGACCATGACCGAGCTGGCGCAGATCATGATCGACCAGGGCGCCACGACGGCGTACAACCTGGACGGCGGCGGATCCTCGACGCTGTACTTCGACGGCGAGGTCGTCAACCGCCCCTCCAACGGCGGCGAGCGCGGCACCTCCGACATCCTGTACGTGGCGGGCTGAGCCGTGACCGCCTCCGCGCCGCCGATCGTCGTCGTCCCCGCCTACCGCCCGGACGCGACGCTGCCGGACCTCGTGCGCGCCCTCGCCGCCCGCGGCCTGCCCGACGTCCTCGTGGTCGACGACGGCTCCGGACCCGCGCACGCCGCCGTGTTCGACGCGCTCGCCCGGCGCGGCGTCGAGGTGCTGAGGCACGACGGCAACCGGGGCAAGGGCGCGGCCCTGCGCACCGCGTTCGCGCGCGTCCTCGAGCGCCACCCCGGGCGCGACGTCGTCACCGCGGACGCCGACGGCCAGCACACGCCCGACGGCGTGCGCGCCGTCGCCGACCGGCTGGCGGCCGGGGGCGCGGACGTCGTCGTGGGGGAGCGCGAGCTCGCCTCCGCGGGCGTGCCGCTGCGCAGCCGCGTCGGGAACGCCCTGAGCGGGGCCGCGTTCCGCGCCGCGACGGGGCTGCCCGTGCGCGACACCCAGACCGGCCTGCGCGGCTTCCGCGCGGCGACCCTCCCGTGGCTGCTCGAGGTGACCGGCGACCGGTACGAGTACGAGCTGCGCGTGCTGCTGGAGACGTCGGCGCGCGGCGCCGTCGTCGCGAGCGTGCCGATCGAGACCGTCTACGTCGACCACAACGCGTCCTCGCACTTCCGGCCGGTCCGCGACTCCCTGACCGTGATGGCGCCGCTGCTCGCGTTCGCGGTCTCGGGGCTGCTCGCCTTCGGGGTCGACGCCGGGGCGCTCCTCGCGCTGCAGGCGGCCACCGGCAGCCTGGCGCTCGCCGTCGTCGGCGCGCGGGTGCTCAGCGCGGCCGTGAACTTCGGCGTGAACCGTGCCCTCGTCTTCGGGCGCTCGCGGCGGCCGGCGCCCGTGCGCGAGTCCGCCGCGCGGTACGCGGCCCTGGCGCTGCTGCTCCTCGCCGCGAGCTACGGCATGCTCGACGCCCTGCACGGCACGCTCGGCGTGCCGCTCCTCGTCGCCAAGGTGCTCACGGACGCCGCGCTGTTCCTCGCGAGCTGGACGGTGCAGCGTCAGGTGGTGTTCCCGCCGCCCGATCCGCGACCCGGCCCACCAGCCGCTCCAGCGGCCCTCGACCCAGGAGGAACC
Organism: Promicromonospora sp. Marseille-Q5078; assembly: GCF_050315395.1. Lineage (NCBI taxonomy): Bacteria > Bacillati > Actinomycetota > Actinomycetes > Micrococcales > Promicromonosporaceae > Promicromonospora > Promicromonospora sp. Marseille-Q5078. Next base: position 3,065,401 of record NZ_JBNPQG010000001.1, on the reverse strand, counting down.
GCCACGCCGTCGCCGCGACGAGCGTGACGAGCACGAGGACGGCCAGCGGGCCGTTGGTGCTGGCCGCGAGCAGGTCCCAGTGCCAGATCGCCACGATCTGCAACGAGTACACCGTCAGCGCCATCGACCCCACCGCGGCCAGCGGGGCGAGCACCCAGCGGCCGACGCCTCCCACGTGCAGGCACAGCCCCACGACCGCCACCGCGAACCCGCCCGACGCGAGCGCCTCGAACGTGGTGTCGTCGTGCGGGCCGGCCAGGAGCAGGCCCGCGGGGCTCGGCCAGGGGTCGTCCCAGGCGAACGTCGCGCCGTCGACCGACGAGGCCGCGTCGCGCTGGGCGACCACCGCCTCCTCGCCGCCGGCGGCGCCCACCAGCCACCCCGAGAGCAGGGAGAACACGGACCAGGCCGCGAGCCCGCCGAGCAGCAGCCCGGAGCGCAGCCGCGCCGGGCGCAGGTCGCAGCGGCCGATCGCCATCCCCGCCAGCACGTACGCCATCCACACGATCGCGGGGTAGGCGCCGGTGAGGACGAAGTCCGTCACGGCCCCGGACCCGTCGCGCGGCAGGCGCAGCCCCGCCCGGGCGAGCACCTCCGGCCCCCAGTACGCGAGCACGGGGCCCACGAGCGCGACCGTCACCGCGAGCGCCACGAGCCGCTGCGGCGGCCAGCGCAGGAACGGCAGCGCGAGCACGAAGTAGCAGGCGTAGAAGCCGAGGATGAGCAGGACGCGGGTGCCGAGCAGGTCGAGCAGGGCGACCAGGGCCAGGAGCAGCACGGCCCGCACGAGCAGGCGGGTGCGCGCCCGGCGCAGCGGCTCGCCGTCCAGGGGCCGCGGGCCGCCCGAGACGATCGCGACGGAGATGCCGGCCACCAGCGCGAACAGGATCGAGGACCGTCCGTGCGACAGGTCCAGCAGCCACCAGGCGGGGCCGGCGTCGGGGGTCGTGACGCCGACGTGGGCGGTGAACATGCCGAGCACGGCGATCCCGCGGGCGACGTCGACTCCCGGGACCCGGCCGGGCCCTCCGGCGACGCGGCGCAGGCCCGTGCGGAGGCGGGAGGTCGTCGCGCCGGTGGCCGCGGTCATGGGCGCGATGATGCCACCCCGGGCCGCTCCGGGCCGCTCCGGGCCGCTCCGGGTGAGGTGCGTCGTCCCGCAGCGTGAGAACCTCTGAGCCGCGCCCTGGTGCGGTCACTACGGTAGGGACCATGAGCGACCTGCGCACGGAGCCCGGCCCCGAGGACACCCCCGAACCGGCCGGTGCCGACCTCAACGACGCGATCGAGGCGCCGAGCACGCACCACACCGTGCCCAGCAAGGAGTCCGAGTCGTACACCCACGGCCACCACGAGTCCGTGCTGCGCTCGCACCGCAGCCGCACCGCCCAGAACTCCGCCGGCTTCCTGCTGCCGCACCTGCGCGACGACATGAGCCTGCTCGACGTCGGCTGCGGCCCGGGCACGGTGACGGCGGACCTCGGACGCATCCTCGCCGGCGGCGAGGTGGTGGGCGTCGACGCGAGCTCCAAGGTGCTGGAGGCGGCGCGCGAGCACGCGGAGGCGCTCGGCTACGGGAACGTCCGCTTCGAGCAGGCGAACGCCTACGAGCTCCCGTTCGCCGACGACACCTTCGACGTCGTGTACGCCCACCAGCTGCTGCAGCACCTGTCCGACCCGGTCGCGGCGCTGCGCGAGATGAAGCGGGTCGCCAAGCCGGGCGGGATGGTCGCCGTGCGCGACGCCGACTACGCTGGCATGGCCTGGTACCCCGAGTCGCCGGGCCTCACCGAGTGGAACGAGCTGTACCACGAGGTCACGCACGCTTTCGGGTTCGAGCCCGACGCGGGCCGGCGCCTCATGTCGTGGGTGCAGGAGGCCGGGCTCGACGGGATCGTGCCGTCCGCGTCGTCGTGGTGCTACGCCACCCCGACCGACCGGCAGTGGTGGGGCGAGCTGTGGGCGGAGCGCTGCGTCGAGTCCAACTTCGCCGTCCAGGCCCAGGAGGCCGGTCTCGCGGACGACGTCGGGCTCGAGCAGATCGCGCAGGACTGGCAGGCGTGGGCGCAGGCGCCCGACGGCTGGTTCGCCATCCTGCACGGCGAGGTCCTCGCCCGCGCCTGACGGTGCCGACCGGGAGGCCCGCGTAACCTGGGCGCGTGCGCATCGCGAGATTCACCACCGGAGACGACCCCCGCTTCGCCCTCGTCCAGCAGGAGGGCGACCGCACCTACCTCGCCGTGCTGGGCGGTGACCCGCTCTACATGCCGGCCATGCCGACGGGGGAGCGGATCGAGCTGGGCGACGGCGTCCGGCTGCTCGCCCCGGTGATCCCGCGGTCCAAGGTCGTGGCGGTCGGCAAGAACTACGCCGACCACGCCAAGGAGATGGGCGGCGAGGTCCCGGCCGCTCCGCTGCTGTTCTTCAAGCCCAACACCGCCGTCGTCGGCCCCGACGACCCGGTCGTGCTGCCGGAGTTCACGCGCGAGGTCAGCTACGAGGCCGAGCTCGCCGTCGTGATCTCCAAGGTGTGCAAGGACGTGGAGCCCGAGAACGTGCGCTCGTACGTGCTCGGCTACACCGTGGCCAACGACGTCACCGCGCGCGACGCGCAGCGCACCGACGGCCAGTGGGCGCGCGCCAAGGGGTTCGACACCTCGTGCCCCCTGGGCCCGTGGATCGACACCGACCTGAACCCCGAGGACGTCGCCGTGCGCTCGCGCGTGAACGGCGAGCCGAAGCAGGACGGCCGCACCTCGGACATGGTGTTCGACGTGCCGTTCCTCGTGTCCTACATCAGCAGGGCGATGACCCTGCTGCCGGGCGACGTCATCCTCACCGGCACGCCCGCCGGCGTGGGCCGCATCGACCACGGCGACCACGTCGAGTGCGAGGTCGAGGGGATCGGCGTCCTGTCCAACCCGGTCTTCCGCCGCGACTGAGGTGCCCGGCCTGACCGCGGACGCGATCGCCGTGCTGGCGTCCGCGACTCCGCTCACCGCGACGCAGGAGGTCCTGCGCGACCGGTTCGTGGCGCACCTGCGCGCGCACCCGGACGGCGTCCACCGCACGTGCCGGCCGGACCATCTCACGGCGTCCACGATCGTGCTCTCGGCGGATCGCACGAAGGTGCTGCTGACCCTGCACGCCAAGGCGCGCCGGTGGTTCCAGCTCGGCGGGCACCTCGAGCCGGGGGACCGCACGCTGCTCGACGCCGCCCGCCGCGAGGCGGTCGAGGAGTCCGGCCTCGACGTCGTCCTCGACCCGGTGCCGGTGCACCTCGACGAGCACGCCGTGCCGTTCTGCGGCCCCGGCGGCGACGCGCACCACCTCGACGTACGCTTCGTCGCCGTGGCGCCCGAGGGCGGGCAGCACGCGGTGAGCGACGAGTCGCTCGACGTCCGCTGGTGGCCGGTCGACGACCTGCCAGACCCGGACCTCCAGGAGCTGGTGGCCGCCGCAGTGGCCCGCGTCCGGTGCCCCGCGGACGGACAACTACGCTTGACCCCGTGATCCCCGCAGCTGGCTCCTCCGCCGTCCGTGTCCGCTTCGCCCCGTCCCCGACGGGCATGTTCCACGTGGGCGGCGCCCGCTCGGCGCTGTTCAACTGGGCGGTCGCCAAGCAGCAGGGCGGCACGTTCGTGCTGCGGGTGGAGGACACCGACGCGGCGCGCAACAAGCCGGAGTGGGTCGATGGGATCCTCAGCGCCCTCGCCGCGCTCGGCATGCACGCCGAGGACCCGACGTTCGAGGGCCCGTACTTCCAGTCGCAGAACGTCGAGAAGCACCGCGCGGCCGCCGGGCGTCTGCTCGAGGCCGGCCGCGCGTACTACTGCGACTGCACCCGCGACGACGTGACCGCCCGCACCGGCAACGCGCAGGGCGGCTACGACGGCTTCTGCCGCGACCGCGGCCTGACCTACGAGCCCGGCCGCGCGCTGCGCTTCCGCACGCCCGACGAGGGCGAGACGCAGGTCGTCGACCTGATCCGCGGCAACCCCGTGTTCCCCAACGCGGCGCTCGAGGACTTCATCGTCGCCCGCGGCGACGGCTCGCCGGTCTTCCTGCTGGCCAACGTCGTCGACGACATGGACGAGGGCATCACGCACGTGATCCGCGGCGAGGAGCACCTGTCCAACACCCCCAAGCAGCAGCTGCTGTGGGAGGCGCTGGGGGCGACCCCGCCGGTGTGGGCGCACCTGCCGGTGATCGTCAACGAGAAGCGGCAGAAGCTCTCCAAGCGCCGCGACAAGGTGGCGCTCGAGGACTATCTCGCCGAGGGCTACCTGCCCGACGCGATGGTCAACTACCTCATGCTGCTCGGCTGGGCGCCGGGCAACGACGAGGAGATCCTGCCGTTCGACGAGCTGATCGAGCGCTTCCGCATCGAGGACGTCAACAGCGCGTCGGCGTTCTTCGACGTCAAGAAGCTCACGGCGTTCAACGGCGAGTACATCCGAGAGATGGACGTCCAGCAGTTCACCGCCGCCGTCGACCCGTGGCTGCACGCCCCGAGGGCGCCGTGGACCGAGGAGCAGTACGACGCCGCGGCGTTCGCGAAGCTCGCGCCGCTCGCGCAGTCCCGCGTCGCGCTGCTGGCCGACATCACCGACAACGTCGACTTCCTCTTCCTCGACGAGCCAGTCGACGACGAGCGCTCCTGGGCCAAGGCCATGAAGGAGGGCGCGGCCGAGCTGCTCACGGACGCCCGCGCGGCGCTCGCGGACCTCGGGACGTGGGAGGCGGAGCCGCTCAAGGACCTGGTCGCGGCGGTCGGGGAGCAGCACGGCCTCAAGCTGGGCAAGGCGCAGGCGCCGGTGCGCGTCGCCGTCACCGGCCGCACGATCGGCCTCCCGCTCTTCGAGTCGCTCGAGGTGCTGGGCCGCGAGCGCACGCTCGCGCGCGTCGACGCCGCCCTGGCGCGCCTCGATGGCTGAGCGCGCCCCGCTGGTCGAGCCCGTCTCGACCCCGCTGGTCGAGCCTGTCGAGACCCGGGACCCGTCCCGTCCCGTCGTCGACGGCGTGCTGCTCGACGTCGACGACACGCTCGTCGACACGAAGGGCGCGTTCGCGAAGGCGCTCTCGGCGGTCGCCGTCGAGCACCTGCCGCACGTGCCCGTGGACCGGTACCCGGAGCTGCTCGCGCACTGGCGCTCCGACCCGGGCGGGCACTACCAGCGCTACACGCGCGGCGAGACGGACGCCCTCACGCAGCGGCGGCTGCGCGCCGACCTCCTGCACCGGACGTTCGGCGGCGAGCCGGTCACCGAGTCGTCGTTCGCCGACTGGGACGCCCTGTTCTGGGGCACGTTCGAGCGGTCGTGGGCGGCGTTCGACGACTCCGCGGCGGCCCTCGACGCGCTGCGCGCCGCCGGCGTCGCGGTCGGCGTCGTGACGAACGCGGCCACCGGGCTGCAGGAGCGCAAGCTGCGCGCCGCCGGCCTCGCGGACGTGCCGGTGCTCGTGGGCGTGGACACCCTCGGCTACGGCAAGCCGCACCCGGACGTCTTCGTCGAGGGCGCCCGGCGCCTGGGCACCGACGTCGCGCGCACGGCCTACGTGGGCGACGAGCCCACGACCGACGCCCGCGCCGCCCGCGACGCCGGGCTGACGGGCGTCTGGCTCGACCGCCCCGGCGCGCGCCGCGACGACGAGCACCACGTGGACGCGGACGCCCTGCGCGCCGACGGGATCGTCGTGCTGCCCGGCCTCGCCGGGCTGGCGGCCGCGCTCGGCCTCTGACAGCTCAGGGGGCGAGGAGCAGCACCGCGCCGAGGCCGGTGCCCGTCACGACGACGGAGCCGAGGGCGCCGAGCAGCAGCGGCCGGCGCGCGGTGCGGGCGAGGCGCGGCACGTCCACGCCGGTGCCGAGGGCGAACATCGCGGCCACGAACAGGACGGTCGTGAGCTGCTGGGCGGTGTCCGTGACGACGTCGGGCAGGATCCCCGTGCTGCGGACCAGCACCGCGGCGAGAAAGCCCAGCACGAACCCGGGCACGAGCGGGGTGCGCCGGCCGTCGGCCGCCGCGGGCGCGGCGTCCCCCTGCCGCGCGGCCGCGAGGGCCGAGCGGCGCGCCAGCACCGCCCCCGCGCCGGCGACGAGGGGCGCGAGCAGCGCGACCCGCGCCAGCTTGGTGACGGTCGCCGTCGCCAGCGCCGCGGCCGAGACGGTGCCCGCCGCGGCGACCACCTGGGCCACCTCCTGCACGCTGGCGCCGATCCACAGGCCCGCCTGGTGGTCGGTGAGCCCGAGGGCCCCCGCGAGCGCCGGCAGCGCGACGATCGCGACCGTGCCGTAGACGGTGACGAGCGCCAGCGCTGCGGCGACGTCGTCGCGCAGGCGGGCGGGGGCCGCGGCGCCCGTGCGCGGGTCGCGCTCGAGCACGCTCGTCATCGCCGAGACGGCCGCCGCGCCGCAGATCGAGAAGCCGGTGGCCACGAGCAGGGCGGTCGCGCGCGGCACGCGCAGCAGCCGCCCGAGGGCGAGGACCGCGGCGAAGGTGCACGTCACCGTGACGACCACGACGGCGATCCCGCGCCAGCCCAGCGCGAGCACGTCGGGGATGGAGAGCTGGAGACCCAGCAGCACCACCCCGGCGCGCAGCACGGTGCGGGCGGTCCAGTCCGTCCCGGGCCCGACCCGCTCGGCGAACCGCGCCGCGCCCCGGCGGCGGGGCACGACCCGCCCGAGCACGGAACCGAGCACCGCCCCGGCCAGCAGCGCGAGGACCAGCGGGGACACGGCGCCGCCCGTCGCGGGCGCGAGGAGCCGGCTCACGCCGAGGAGCACGACCGTCGCCACGGCGGCCAGCGCGAGGCCGGGCGCGAGGCGGGTCGTGGCGCGGGTCCCTGGAGGGGTCTCGGTCCGGCGCGGTGCGGTGAGGGCGGTGGGCACGTGACCAGGCTCGCGACCCGCGCGGCGACGCGGAAGCGTCAGGTGCCGATCGATCCATAGACTGACGCTATGGCTGAACGTCCCCCGCTCGCGGCGCTCGAGCTGCTGGTCGCCCTCGACGCGCACGGCTCCATCAGCGCGGCGGCCCGCGCGGCCGGCGTCTCGCAGCCGACGGCGTCCGCCGGCCTGCACCGCCTCGAGCGGCGGCTCGGCCTCGAGCTTCTCGCCCGGGGCCCGCGGGGGACGGCGCTCACCGCCGCCGGCCACCGGGTGGCGGACGCGGCGCGCGACGTCGTGGCGGCCGTGGACCGGTTCGAGGACGCGGCCGCGGCGCTCCGCTCGGCGCCGGCCCCCGGGCTGCGCGTGGCGGCGAGCCTCACGATCGCCGAGTACCTCGCGCCTCAGTGGCTGGCGGCGTTCGGGCGCGAAGAGCGCGAGCGCGGCGGCACGACGCCGGACGTCGAGCTCGTGGTGCGCAACTCGCGCGAGGTCATGGAGCTGGTGCTCGACGGCGCGGCCGAGCTCGGCTTCGTCGAGAGCCCGACGGTGCGGCACGGGCTGCGGTCGCGCACCGTGGCCCACGACGAGCTCGTCGCCGTCGTGGCGCCGTCGCACCCGTGGGCGCGGCGGCGGTCGGTCGGGCCGGCCACGCTGGTCACGGGCCGGCTCGTGCTGCGCGAGGCCGGCTCCGGCACCCGCGACGTGCTCGAGGACGCGCTCGGCCAGGCCGGGGTGCGGCTGCCGGCGCACGTCACGACGCTCGGCTCCACCGTGGCGGTGAAGACGGCGGTGCGGCACGGTGACGGGTGCACCGTGCTGTCCGCGCTGACCGTGGCTGACGACGTCGACGCCGGTCACCTGGTCACGGTGCCGATCGCGCAGCTCGACCTGTCGCGCCGGCTGCGCGTCGTGTGGCGGGACGGCGCCACCCTGTCCGCGTCGGCGCGGCGGCTGGCCGCGGTCGCCGGCGCCCGCTGAGCCGCCGGGACGTGCCCGGCTCAGCGCCGGCGAGCCCGGTACGCGTGCGTGACGTACGGCAGGTCGACCTCGGTGCGGCCGATCAACGCCGGGTGCGCGGCGACCAGCGCGTCGACCTCGGCCAGCCGGTCCGCCCGCTCGTCCTCGGGCAGCGTGAGCAGGTAGCTGCGCGTCCCGGCGAGCACGCGCAGCGCCGCGACCGGAACCCGGTCGGCCCACCTGACCGTGGACGCCCCGACGGCGGTGAACGCCGCGCCGAGCTCCGGCAGCGGGTCGTTCCCTGCCCTCGGCTCCAGGCCGTCGCCGCGGTGCAGGATCTCGCCGAACCGCGCGACCCAGTCCACCTCGGCGTCGCGGTCGTTCCACACGACGCCCAGCGTGCCGCCCGGTCGCAGCACGCGGGCGATCTCGGCCGCGGCCGCCTCGGCGTCGAACCAGTGCCAGGCCTGACCGACGAGCACGGCGTCCACGGACGCGTCGGCCAGGGGGATGGCCTCGGCGGTGCCGCGGTGGGTCGCGACGCCGGGCAGCCGCGCGGACAGCTCCGCGAGCATCGGGGCCGACGGGTCGACGGCGACGACGTCCGGCTCGTCGCCGAGGACCTCGATCACCCCCGCGGTGAGCTTCCCCGTCCCTGCGGCGAGATCCAGGACGCGCCGCGCCCCGGCCGGCAGGAGCCAGGCGAGGGCCTCGCGCGGGTAGGCGGGCCTGACCTGGGCGTACACGGCGGCGTCGCGGTCGAACGACGCCGCGCGGTCGGCGTGCGAGTGCGGGTCCGCGGACGGCGGGAGGCCGTCAGGAGCGGGCTCGGGCGCGGGGCGGGGCGGCGTGGGGGAGGGCACGGGGCGAGCCTGCCACGGCGGTCCGAGGGGGTGACGTACGGCACCCGCGCGCGTTTTGGCCGAGGGCCTCACGTCCGGTAATGTTTTCCGACGTTGGGCCTGACGCGGTCGCTCCGACGATGTCGGATTTGCCGGGTAGGTCTGATCCATTGGGGTATGGTGTAATTGGCAGCACGAGAGATTCTGATTCTCTTAGTCTAGGTTCGAGTCCTGGTACCCCAGCGCAGCGCTCTTCGCCCGTCCCGGGAAGCCGGGACCCGGTGCGCTAGAGTTCTCACCGGCACGACGCCCAGGACATCCAGGTCGTCGAGTCATAGGCCCCCATCGTCTAGCGGCCTAGGACGCCGCCCTCTCACGGCGGTAACGCGGGTTCAAATCCCGCTGGGGGTACGCAGGTGGTCCGCTCGTCGGACTCCAGCATGGTCCGGCCTCGCGGCCGGGACCAGTTCCAGGCCCCCATCGTCTAGCGGCCTAGGACGCCGCCCTCTCACGGCGGTAACGCGGGTTCAAATCCCGCTGGGGGTACACAGTCGAGAGGCCCGGTCCATGCGGACCGGGCCTTTGTCGTTCCCTTGACTTTCCCCCGCGGGTGCGGCCGGCCGGTCAGAGGTACGGCTCGGGCACGCTCCCGCCGTCGCTGCTGGGGTGGTGGAAGCTCGCGCCGGTGGGCTTCCAGGTGACCGGCGAGGCCCCGGGGCTCGGCTCGGCCTCCGGCGGACGCGGCGCGGGGTGCGCCGGCCGGACCGCGATCGGCTGGGTGGTCGGGCGCGGCCCCTCGGACGAGCTGCGCCCGGGCACGACCGTCGGGCCGGCGGGCACCGGCGTCGGCGCGCCGTCCGGGGGGCGCCGACCGCCGTCGCCGGGGAGGTCGTCGTCATCGTCGTGGGACCGGCCGGGCGTGAACAGGGTGTCGCACAGGGTGCGGTAGGTGGAGTCCGGGCGCGGGACGTACCGGATGGTGCGCAGGGCCTGGTCCTGGCCGGCGGACTCCATGTCGAAGCGGCCGTAGCCGAGGACCTGGCCCGTGGGGCTGCGCGAGTACCCCATGTCGGTGACCTTCTTCATCGGCATCATCGCGACCTTGTGCACGACGAGGCCGTAGAGCAGCAGGAGCCGCTTGTCGGTCGCGACGAACCACTCGTAGCGCCACTCGAGCCACTTCCAGGCCAGGCGCGCCGCCACGACGAACCACGCGACCCACAGCCACTGGACCGTCCCGCGCACGTCGACCGGGGTGGCCATGACGAGGGTTCCGACCAGCAGGAACGCGCCGACCGTCGTCGCGATCGGCGCGAGGAGGCTCGCCCAGTGCCGTCGGGTCGCGACGATGACGCGCTCGTTCGGGAGCACGTACCGGCGCAGATGACCGTGCGCACGGACCGTCTCGCGCTGGCGGCGCTCCTCCCTGACCACGTCGTGCACCAGGTCAGTCGGTCAGGTTCGAGAAGAACTGCCCGAAGCTGGAGAACGCGTTGGTGATGAAGTCCCAGATCGCCGTCACGATGTTCGCCGCACGGTCAGGGCTGCTCACGATCGCGTAGATCAGGAAGATCACGACGATCCAGATCAGCAGTGTCTTGGCCTTCGCGGGCATCAGGTCCTCACGCCTCTCGGGTCTCGGGGCAGGGCTGCCCCGTCAGCCAGGAGCGTACTGACCTGGGCAGGGGCCCGACAGCACCGGGCCCGGCGCGCCGCGTCGGGTGGCGGCGGGCCGGGCCCGGTCGGCCCCGTGGCGGGCCGGTGGTCAGGGGCAGGGTGACGGGGCGATCACTCGCCGGCGCGCCGCAGCACCTCGGTGAGGCGGTTGGCGGCGGAGACGACGGCGGCCGAGTGCAGGCGGCCCGGCTGCCGGGTCAGGCGCTCGACGGGGCCGGAGACGGACACGGACGCCACGACGCGGCCCGACGGCCCGCGCACGGGCGCCGAGACGGACGCCACGCCGAGCTCGCGCTCGGACACGGACTGCGCCCACCCGCGGCGCCGGACGCCGGACAGGATCGTCGCGGTGAACACCGCCTCGCGCAGGCCGCGGTGCAGCCGGTCGGGCTCCTCCCAGGCGAGGAGGATCTGCGCCGCGGAGCCTGCGTGCATCGTGAGCGTGGCGCCGACGGGGATCGAGTCGCGCAGGCCCACCGGTCGCTCGGCGGCGGCCACGCAGACGCGATGGTCGCCCTGGCGGCGGTAGAGCTGGGCGCTCTCGCCCGTGTGGTCGCGCAGGGCGGTGAGCACGGGGTTGGCCGCGGCCAGGAGCCGGTCCTCGCCGGCCGCCGTCGCGAGCTCGTTGAGGCGCGGTCCGAGCACGAACCTGCCCTGCATGTCGCGGCCGACGAGGCGGTGGTGCTCGAGCGCGACGGCAAGCCGGTGGGCCGTCGGCCGGGCGAGCCCGGTCGAGGAGACCAGCTGCGCCAGGGTGGCGGGTCCTGACTCGAGCGCGCCCAGCACGGACGCGGCCTTGTCGAGTACGCCGACTCCGCTAGTATCGTCCATAGGACGATATTGACGTCTCGCCCACTGAGATTGCAAGTCGAGGACCGCATCTCACGGGACGGAACCGTCTCACGGTCCGAGCCGTTCGACGGTATCGATCGAGACAAGCACACGCACGACGGCTGCGGGGACGCGGCGGACGAGGAGCTCAAGATGGCCGGCACGCTGGCGGAGAAGGTCTGGGAGGCGCACCTGGTGCGCCGTGGCAGCGACGGGGCGCCCGACCTCCTCTACATCGATCTGCACCTCGTCCACGAGGTGACGAGCCCGCAGGCGTTCGAGGGCCTGCGGCTCGCCGGTCGCCCGGTCCGTCGCCCGGACCTCACGATCGCGACCGAGGACCACAACACCCCCACGCTCGACATCGACCTGCCCATCGCGGACCTCACCAGCCGCACGCAGATCGACACGCTGCGCAACAACGCGCGCGAGTTCGGCGTGCGCATCCACTCGCTGGGCGACGCGGACCAGGGCATCGTGCACCAGGTGGGCCCGCAGCTCGGCCTCACCATGCCGGGCCTGACGGTGGTGTGCGGCGACTCGCACACGTCCACGCACGGTGCGTTCGGCGCGCTGGCGTTCGGCATCGGTACCTCCGAGGTCGAGCACGTGCTCGCCACGCAGACGCTGCCGCTCGCCCCGTTCAAGACGATGGCGATCACCGTGAACGGCGAGCTGCCCCCGGGCGCGACCAGCAAGGACATCATCCTGGCGATCATCGCCAAGATCGGCACCGGCGGCGGGCAGGGCTACGTGCTCGAGTACCGCGGCGAGGCCATCCGGACGCTCTCGATGGAGGCGCGGATGACCATCTGCAACATGTCCATCGAGGCCGGCGCCCGCGCGGGCATGATCGCCCCCGACCAGACGACGTTCGACTACCTCGAGGGCCGCCCGCACGCCCCCGAGGGCGAGGACTGGGACGCCGCCGTCGAGTACTGGAAGACGCTGCGCAGCGACGACGACGCCGAGTTCGACGCCGAGGTCGTGCTGGAGGCGGCCGACCTCGAGCCGTTCGTCACCTGGGGCACCAACCCCGGCCAGGGCCTGCCGCTGTCGGCGTCGGTGCCCGTGCCGTCCGAGATCGCGGACGAGAACGAGCGCGTCGCCGCGGAGCGCGCGCTGGAGTACATGGGCCTGGAGCCCGGCGTCCCGCTGCGCGACGTGAAGGTCGACACGGTCTTCATCGGTTCCTGCACCAACGGCCGCATCGAGGACCTCCGCTCGGTGGCGAAGGTGCTCCAGGGCCGGCACAAGTCCGACGACGTGCGCGTGCTCGTCGTGCCGGCCTCGGCGCGCGTGCGCCTGCAGGCCGAGGCCGAGGGCCTCGACGTGATCTTCAAGGAGTTCGGCGCCGAGTGGCGCAACGCCGGCTGCTCGATGTGCCTCGGCATGAACCCCGACCAGCTCACGCCGGGCGAGCGCGCCGCGTCGACGTCGAACCGCAACTTCGAGGGCCGGCAGGGCAAGGGCGGTCGCACCCACCTGGTCTCGCCGCTCGTCGCCGCGGCCACCGCCATCCGCGGCACCCTGTCGTCGGTGTCCGACCTGGAGCTCGGCGGCGACGTCGACCTCACGACGTTCGACGGCACCCCCCTGGCGCCGCTGGCCGCCCCGTCGTTCGTCTGAGCACCCCGCGTTTTCGAGGAGAACCCCCATGGAGAAGTTCACCACCCACACCGGCGTCGGGGTGCCGCTGCGCCGCAGCAACGTCGACACCGACCAGATCATCCCCGCCGTCTACCTCAAGCGCGTGACCCGCACGGGCTTCGAGGACGCGCTGTTCGCCGCCTGGCGCGGCGACCCCACGTTCGTGCTCAACCAGGACGCCTACAAGTCCGGCTCGGTGCTCGTCGCCGGCTCCGACTTCGGCACCGGGTCCTCCCGCGAGCACGCCGTGTGGGCGCTCAAGGACTACGGCTTCCGCGTCGTCCTCGCTCCCCGGTTCGCGGACATCTTCCGCGGCAACTCGGGCAAGCAGGGCCTTGTCGCCGGGATCGTCGCGCAGGAGGACATCGAGCTCCTCTGGAAGGTCCTCGAGACGAAGCCGGGCACCGAGGTGACCGTGGACCTCGGCGCGCGCACGGCGCACGCCGACGACGTGACCGTGCCGTTCCAGATCGACGACTACACGCGCTGGCGCCTCATGGAGGGCCTCGACGACATCGGCCTCACGCTGCAGCACGAGGGCGACATCAAGGCGTTCGAGGAGGAGCGGGCCGCCTGGCGTCCCAAGACGCTGCCGGCCAAGCACCTGCCGAGCGTCCCGATCGAGCCCGCGCGCCCGGTGGGCTGACGCCGCGTTCGGCATCGAGCGTGCTGACCTGATCCTCGAACGGCCTGTTGGGGGATCAAGTCAGCACGCTCGATGTCTTTCTGGCGGGCCGTGACAGGCGCTTATCCGACGCCCAGCAGCGGCCCGACGGCGTCCTCGAGGTACGGCGCGAGCGTGCCGCCTTCGAGGAAGGGGGTGCCGGGTGTCGCGCGGATGAACAGTGCGTGGCCTCGCCCGGCGCCGCCGGCTACGGCGTGGGCGGTCCCTGCCGCACCCGCTCGAGGAGGCACTCGGGCGTCGCCGTCGTCGGGTTCCACCACGACTCGATCCACCAGGTGGCCCCGGCGTCGGCCATGGCCTGCGCCTGCGCGGCCGCCTCGCCCGGGTCGGCGGCGAGCGTCCCGGAGGCGACGACGTCGAACGGGCCGGCGTCGGAGCTCCGCTGCCCGGCGATCCACGCGGTGAGCTCGCGGACCGCGTCGGGACCGGCCTCTGCCTCCTCGGGGGTGGTGCCGCGCACCTGCACGACGATCCCGTCCCACTGCAGCGTGCGGCGCAGGTTCTTCAGCGGCGGGCGCTGCGCGTCCCACACCCCGACCGGCCACACGGGGATGCGCCCGTGCACCGGTGGAGCGGCGAACCGGAAGGGCCCCGTCCGCACGTGCTCGCCGTCGGCGGCGAACTCCTCGCCGGACCACGACCGCTCCAGCCACGCGAGCGCCTCGTCGAGCGTCTGCGCGCGGTCCTTCAGCGCCGTGACCTGCCCGGGGACCGACGTGAACCCCCGGTCGTCGAGCACGCCGACGCCCACGGGGAGCACGAGCCGCCCGCCCGACAGGTGGTCGACCGTCAGGGCGCGCTGGGCCAGCTCCCACGCCCGGTGGCGCGGCACCGCGAAGACCATCGCGCCGAGCGTGATCCGCTCGGTCGCGACCGCGGCACCCGCCAGCACCGTGAACGGGTCCCAGGCGGTGAGCGCCTCGCCGCCCCAGTCGCCCATGCTGACCGCGTCCCAGCTGAAGAACCCGTCCCAGCCGTGCTCCTCGCACTCGCGTGCCAGCTGCACGTGCTGCGCCGGCGTGCCGAAGCTGCCGACGAACCCGAACCTCATGCTCGACTCCTTCGCCGTGGGGGAGGCCTCAACGGTGGCCGTTGAGGTGGCCGTCGTCGACGCTACGGGCCGCCTCCGACACCCGCTCGCCCGAGCCGTAGGGTGTGCGGGTGCCTGCCGAGACGCCCGAGAGCCCTGTGACGACCGCGACGCCCGGGACGGACGGGAACCCACCGGTCGAGATGTGGACCGACGGTGCCTGCAAGGGCAACCCGGGGATCGGCGGCTGGGGCGCGCTGCTGCGGTTCGGGGAGCACACCAAGGAGCTCTACGGGGGCGAGAGGGTCACGACGAACAACCGGATGGAGCTGACCGCCGTCGTCGAGGCGCTGCGCGCCCTCACGCGGCCCAGCACGGTGGTGATCCACGTCGACTCGTCGTACGTGATGAACGGCATGAAGACCTGGATCGCGGGGTGGAAGCGCAACGGCTGGACGACGTCCGCCAAGAAGCCCGTGAAGAACGTCGACCTGTGGCAGGCCCTCGACGCCGAGGTCACCAAGCACGACGTGCGCTGGGTGTGGGTCAAGGGGCACGCCGGCGACCCCGGCAACGAGCGCGCGGACGCCCTCGCGAACCTCGGGGTCGACTCCGTCCGCTAGGCACCCCGCCGGACGCGCCGGCGGGCGACGCGCCCAGGTGCGACGGACGTCACGCCGCGGTCGGTCCGGACCGCTAATAGGCTGGGCCCATGGCTTCCCACTACGACGTCGTCCTCCTCGGGGCTGGCCCCGGCGGCTATGTCGCCGCGATCCGCGCGGCCCAGCTCGGCAAGTCCGTCGCCATCATCGAGGAGAAGTACTGGGGTGGTGTCTGCCTCAACGTGGGCTGCATCCCCTCCAAGGCCCTCCTGCGCAACGCGGAGCTCGCCCACATCTTCAACCACCAGGCCGACTTCTTCGGCATGTCGGGTGACGTGACGTTCGACTTCGGCAAGGCGTTCGACCGCTCCCGGGTGGTCGCGGACGGCCGTACCAAGGGCGTCCACTTCCTCATGAAGAAGAACAAGATCACCGAGTACGACGGTCGCGGCACGTTCCGCGACGCGAACACGATCGAGGTGGCGCTGAACTCCGGCGGCACCGAGACGGTGACGTTCGACAACGCGATCATCGCCACCGGCTCGCAGGTCAAGCTGCTCCCGGGCGTCGAGCTCTCCGAGAACGTCGTGACCTACGAGAAGCAGATCATGACGCGCGAGCTGCCGGAGTCGATCGCCATCGTCGGCGCCGGCGCCATCGGCATGGAGTTCGCGTACGTCCTCAAGAACTACGGCGTGGACGTCACGATCATCGAGTTCCTCGACCGTGCGCTGCCGAACGAGGACGCGGACGTCTCCAAGGAGATCGCCAAGCAGTACAAGAAGATGGGCGTCACCATCCTGACGTCCACCGCCGTCCAGACGATCAAGGACAACGGCTCGTCGGTCACCGTCTCCTACAAGGGCGTCAAGGACGACAAGCCCGGCGAGATCGTCGTCGACAAGGTGCTGTCCGCCGTCGGCTTCGCCCCGAACGTCGAGAACTTCGGCCTCGAGAACACCGGCGTGCAGCTCACCGAGCGCGGCGCCATCGCCATCGACGACCACATGCGCACCAACGTGCCGCACATCTACGCCATCGGCGACGTCACCGCCAAGCTCATGCTGGCGCACGTCGCGGAGGCGCAGGGCGTCGTCGCCGCCGAGACCATCGGCGGCGCCGAGACCATGACGCTCGGCGACTACCGCATGATGCCGCGCGCCACGTTCTGCTCCCCGCAGGTCGCGTCGTTCGGCCTCACCGAGCAGCAGGCCAAGGACGAGGGCTACGACGTCAAGGCCACCAGCTTCCCGTTCATGGCCAACGGCAAGGCCCACGGCCTCGGCGACACCACCGGGTTCGTCAAGATCCTCGTCGACACCAAGTACAACGAGCTGCTCGGTGCGCACATGATCGGCCCGGACGTCTCCGAGATGCTGCCCGAGCTGACCCTGGCACAGAAGTGGGACCTCACCGCCGACGAGGTCGCGCGCAACGTGCACACGCACCCGACCCTGTCGGAGTCCGTCCAGGAGGCCATCCACGGCGCCGTCGGGCACATGATCAACCTGTAGTCACCAGGGCAAATCGGACACTGTCCGATCGCCTGGTCAGAGGCCCGGATCCGCGAGTTTTCGCAGGTCCGGGCCTCTTTTCTGTCTTGGGGCGGCCTGGACACCTCGAGACAGAAGGACCCCTGCGTGCCACGAGATGTGGCACGCAGGCGGCACGACACCGGGAGGTCGAGTTGGCCGAGAAGGGTGCGGTGCGACAGCGTCGCGAGGCATGGGGCGCGTGGGCAGGCTCATCCGCACCGATCTCGACAAGCTGCGCGAGCGGCTGGCGGTCGCCATCCCGACTGTCAGGCATGAAGCCGCCGACTGCCCAGGCACTGTCGCGCGCCCTTCCGCTGCGTCGTACGTTGTAATACGCTAGTGCGGTGTTCGAGACGGCGGACTGGTCGCAGCGTGCCGCCCACATGTGGGACGGGCACGGCGTTCGACCTGCCGAAGCGAACGAGGCGCTGGGAGACCCGAACCGTGTCGTGATCGATCCTGACTACAACAGTCGCAGTGGCGATGGAGTTCGGATCGTCGGCTTCTGTGCCAGCCGCGGCGAGGTGTTGACCGTCCTCGTCCACAAGCCGACGGGCTACGGCATCAACGGATGGCCGTCCAACTCGAAGGACTGCCGGATCTACCGAGAGGGAGGAACGCCATGACCAAGGACATCGCGAAGGTCCTCGCTGCCGAGTCACAGGCGGCTGAAGAGGCCGAAGAGCGGGGCGAGCAGCTGCGGGACCTGTCGGAGGTCAGGGTGACCCGTGGACATTCGCGGTCCCGCGTGCTTCAGATCCGGCTCAACAGCGATGAGCTGGAGCGGCTCGAGATCCTCGCCGAGGAACGTGGACTGCCGACATCGACGGTGGCGCGAGCCCTCCTGCTGCAGTCGTTGGACAGCGGCAGCGCAGACCTTCCCGACGTCGAGGCGGCCGTGCGGCATGCGCTTCGAGCGACGCTTCGTCAGGACTTGCTCGCGCCCGCGTCGTGATCAGCCCACTGAGGTAGGGCGTGACGCCTCACCCCAGAAGATCGGGTCCTCGTGGGCTGCCGATGTGGTCGAGCAGGCCCTGGACGTTCTTCGTCGTCCGCGTCCGCTTGTACTCGTGGAACTTCAGGTTCCGGTCGCGCCAGTAGATGCTCCACTGGCCGGACGTCGCGGTGTAGCGCAGTCGGGCGATCGGGAACCGGGTCCAGTCGCCCTGGCCGTCCCATGGCGGGTGGCGCTGGCGGGCACACGCAAGAACGCTCAACCTCGCGACATGATGGTGATGACGGACCACCTCGGGAGGAGCGATGTCGCCATCCGACAGTGATCGACCGCCGGCACCGGAGCGCTCGCGGCGTCTGCGGCTGCCGCTCTGGGCGGCGGTGGCGGCGCTCGGCATCGTGGCGCTCACCGTCGTCGCCGCCGTCGTGGCACCCGACGTGCCCGGGACGCAACGGGCGTGCCCGGCGATCGGCTACTCCAGCGTCCTCGAGGTGACTCTCGACGGAGACACGTCCGAGGTGGCCGTCCTCCAGGTGCGCGACGGTGACCAGTGGCAGCCGCCGTACCCGCCGGACGCGGAGGTGCCCGCGATCCCGACGACGCACGACGGAGACACGTGGACCTTCCAGCTCTTCTCCGGGGCGAGCTCGATCATGCTCCAAGTGCTGGGCGACGAGGGGGACGTGCTCGAGCGGACAGAGGTCGACGTCCGCTGGGTGCGCGTGGGCGGGACAGCCGAGTGCGGCGGCCCGACTGAGGCCGAGACCACCTGGGTGCTCTGACCCTCGGGTCTCCCCGTCGGGTCTCCAGCCCGCGGTCCAGCCCGCCGAGAGCCCTGTCAGCGCGAGAGGATCCACGCGCGGAGTGGCTTTTCGCCGGTCACGGGCTCGCCCTGGCCTCGTAGCAGCTCGTCGCCATGGTCGACCGCCCAGGCGGCGAGGGCGGTCAGAGGTCCGTCGTGCAGGCTCCGCCCCAGGGCGGTGAGCCCGTACATGACCCTCTGCGGCGACTCGCGGTGGCGTTCGCGCTCGACCAGACCCCAGCGGACGAGCCGGGCAAGCGTCTCGGTGAGCGGCTTGTCCTGCATCCCGCCGATCCTGGTCTTCAGGTCGCCGCGCCGCGCCGGGCCTTCGCCGAGGGCGGCGAGGACGACCGGGTCCCATCGGTGCGCCAGGACGTCGGTCGCCGCCCGCACGCGGCAGTCGGCGACGAATTCGTGGTCCGCCGTGCTCATGCGTCCACTCTGCGTCGTTCCGGCGCACCGTTCGGTGCGCAACGCCGTCCCTAGGTTCGTGTCCTGACGTCGATCCCGGCGTCGGTCGGAATGAGAGACGTGGAGGTCGTCGAATGCGGATCGGAATCCTGGGGACGGGAGCGCTGGGGAGCACTCTCGCGCGAGGTTGGGCGTCCGCGGGGCACGAGGTCGTCCTGGCCGGACGATCCCGGCAGAAGGCGGACGAGATCGCCGCGCGACTCGGCTCTCGCGCGTCGTGCGCCTCGCTGTCGGACGCGGTCCGTGAGGTCGACGCCGTCCTCCTGGCGATCTCCTGGACCGGGGTCGCGGAGGTTCTGGACGCGGTCGGCGCGGCGCGGGGCAACCTCGCGGGCACCGTGGTGATCGACCCGACCAACCCCGTGGAGCACGGAGTCGGCGAGCACCTCCTTCCAGCCGGATCTGCGGCAGAGGCGATCTCCTCGTGGGCGCCCGGCGCCAGGGTCGTCAAGGCGCTCAACCTGCACCCGGCGCAGACGTGGTCCGCGCCGGCCACCGGTGTCACGGTGCCCTTCGCGACCGACGACCACGGTGCAGCGCGGTCCGCCGCGGAGCTGGTCGGGAGCCTGGGAGCGACCGCACACCGGATCGGCGGGATCGGTCGCGCACGGCAGCTCGAGGAGCTGGCGGGAGTGGTGATCGCGCTCGCCGCGGCGGGGATCGATCCGCAGTCCGTCGTCCCTGGGTTCCATCGCGTCACGACGCGGGTGCCCATGGTCCCGTAGCCATCGCTGCCGATGCCTTGTGGCTGGGCCTGTCCAGGCCTACAGTCCTAGGCATGGGTGTGGCGTGGATCACACTCGTACCAAGACTCAGACCCAGCCCTGATACGAGTGTGCCGTGGACCGCACCGGCCACCGGAGGCTCGGATGTCATCGTCGACCAGACTCCACCGAACGCCCCTCACCGTGAGTGCGGGCTTGCTGGCTGCGCTGGCGCTGCTGGCGCCGATGTCCTTCGCCGCGGCTGCCGACAGCGACCCGCCGGAGGACAGTCCGTCGGTGTCGGTGGCCTCGACCGACCGCGCCGACGAGGCGTGGCTGGCGCGCGGCCTGACCTCGGACGAGAGGGCGGACCGTCTGGCCGCGGTGATGACCACCGAGGAGAAGCTGAACCTGTTCGAGGCGAACCCGTCGACCCCGATCCCCGAGCTCGGGATCCCCTCGCGCAAGGAGAAGGACGGCTGCTGCGGCATCAGCCTCGCGGACTCCCTGGAGACGCCCACCACGGCTCTGCCGAAGAGCATCTCGTTGGCCGCGACGTTCAGTGACGAGCTGGCCCACGAGTACGGCGTCCAGGTCGGGAAGGAAGCGTGGCGCACGGGGTTCGACGGCGTCACCGCACCCACCTCCGACATCATCCGCAGCCCGCACTTCGGCCGCCGCGGCGAGTCGTTCAGCGAAGACCCGCTGCTGGCCGGCCGTCTGCCTGCCGCTGTGGTCGAGGGGGTGCAGCAGCAGCAGGGCGTGTACTCGCTGGCCAAACACTACGTGGGCAACTACCAGGAGACCTCCAGGGCGGGAGTGAACGAACTGATCGGTGAGCGTGCGCTGCACGAGATCTTCGCCCGCCCCTGGGAGCACATCGTCAAGAGCGCGGAGCCCGGCGCCGTGATGTGTGCCTTCCAGCAGGTCAACGACGAGTTCGCCTGCGCCAACGACCACCTCCTGGAGGACATCCTCAAGGAGGAGTGGGGGTTCCCCGGATGGGTGTCGTCCGACTTCAACGCCTGCCCGGACTACACGGCGTACACCAAGGGCGTCGACATCTGCGCGCCGGACCTCGGACGCGCCTCGGTCGAGCAGGCCTTGGCCGACGGCACGCTGACACAGGCCCGGTTCGACGACATGGTGCACCGGGTGCTGCGGACCTTCTTCGAGCAGGGGGTCATCGACAATCCTCCGAACGGCACCCTCGACGTCCCCTCCCAGGACCTGCCCGGCGGCGTGGTGCCCGGCTTCATGCTGGACGACGGCGCCGAGCTGTCGCGCGAGATCGCGGCCGAAGGCACGGTGCTGCTCAAGAACGACGCCGAGACCCTGCCGCTCTCGCCCGACGACTCCGTCGCCCTGATCGGTCCCGACGCCGACCGGTACATCGACATGTTCGGCAGCCCGTCCGTACCCAACCCGGGCCGTCTCACGACCATCGTCGACGGGGTGACCGAGCGATCGGACGCCGAGGTCACCTACCGGGAAGGCGGCGACACGACGCGCTACGGGGACACGCTGGGCGGACCCGCGCCGGTGCCGTCGGGCGTGCTGACACCCGCAGGCGGAGCGCCGGACGAGCAGGGCGTGCGCGCGTCGTACTTCCTGGGCTTCCAGGGGGACGACCCGCAGGACCCCGGCGAGGTGCGGATCGAGGACCAGGTCAACCACCGCACCGGTAACGGCGGCCTGATCGGCACGTTCGGCCTCAACCCGAGCCCGGCACCGCTGATCCCCATCGAGTACGCGACCCAGCCCATGACCGCGCTGTACGAGGGCACGCTGACGCCGGTGCGGACCGGGAACTACCAGCTCGGCGTCCGCGGCATGGGCACCTTCAGGCTCGCCGTCGACGGGGAGACGCTGGTGGAGGAGAGCCAGGTGGGTCTGAACAACTACCTGGAGCAGATCCGCCTCGTCGCCGGTGAGGAGTACCAGGTCCGGCTCAGCTACCAGGACGACACCCCGGGCCAGTGCTGCGGACCGGAGGTTCCCGGGCCCACCGTCAGGCTCGCGTGGCAGCCGCCGGCCGCCAACGCCTCGCCGCAGATCCGCGAGGCGGTACGCGCCGCGCGGCAGGCGGACGTGGCCGTGGTGGTGGCGTCGACGCTCGAGGGCGAGGCGGCCGACCTGCACTCGCTGCAGCTGCCGCAGGACCAGGACCGCCTCATCCGTGCGGTGTCGAGGGCGAACCCGAACACCGTGGTCGTGCTCGCCACCGGAGGGCCTGTCCTCACGCCGTGGCTGAACAGGGTGGGTGCCGTGCTGGAGGCCTGGTTCCCGGGCGAGGAGCAGGGCGAGGCCGTCGCCGACGTCCTCTACGGCGACGTGAACCCCGGCGGCAAGCTGCCGGTGACCTTCCCGGCCCGGGAGTCCCAGCCCGAGCGGATCGGGATCAGCAACCCGTCACTGGAGTTCAACGTCCCCGACCCGACGACGACGTTCGAGGAGGGCATCGGCGTGGGCTACCGGGGGTACGACGCCCGGTTCCTGACACCCGCCTTCCCGTTCGGTCACGGGCTCTCCTACACCACGTTCGAGTACTCCAACCTAAGGGTCCGCAACCCGCAGGGCAACGCGGACGGCCGGGTCACGGTGCGGCTCCACAACACCGGGGACCGCACGGGCACGGAGGTGGTGCAGGTCTACCACGGGCAGCTCCCCACCCGGACGCCGACCCCGCGCCGGCAGCTCGCCGGATGGGAACGCGTGACGCTGGAGCCCGGTGAGCGGGCCACGGTGCGGATCCGGGTCCAACCCGGCGAGAGCGACCGTCTGATGTCGTACTGGCGGGTCTCGGACAACGAGCTCGGTGGGCGATGGGTCACCCCGTCCGGAGCGGTGCCGATCTACGTCGGTTCCTCCTCCCGTGACATCCGGGTGTCGGGGAGCATGCTGATCGACTGACCGTGACCTGCGCGCTCGCTGCCAGCTCGTCGTCGGCGGTGCCGCGCTGTACGTCGCCGGGCACGGGAGCCCCTCCGAAGGCCTACCCGCTGCCCGAGGCCGTCGCCGTCGATCGTGGCGGCCTGCCCTGCTAGGGGAGCGTGCGTGTGACGTGCTCCAGCCACCGGGTGACGGTCGCCAGCTCGTCGGGGCTGAAGCCGTCGGTGAGGCGGTCGTTCAGCTCGGCCAGCGCGGCGCGGACGTCGTCCAGCGCCGCGGTGCCAGCGGGCGTGAGGTCCAGGCGGACGGTGCGCCGGTCGTCGGGGTCGGTACGACGGCGCACGAGGCCGGCGCGTTCCATGCGGGCCAGCAGGCCGCTGGCGCCCGCGGGGGAGGCCTGCAGCGCAGCCGTCACCTCGCCGATCGTCGCGCCGGGGTGGTCGGCGAGGTGCAGCAGGACGCCAGCCGCGGGGGCGCCGAATCCCTGACGGCCGTTCCCGGCAGTGTGCGCGCCGCCGCGCCGCGCGATCCACCGGCGCAGCTGGCGCTCCGCCGCGGTGGTGAGGAAGACCAGCCGCGGCGGCCGCTGCCGGTCGTCCGTCATTGGCGGGCTTTCTTGCCCCGGAGGCGGACTGCCGAGTCCTGCTGTGCGGGGGCGGCCTCGGCACGCGCGTCGAGCCACGCGAGCAGCTCCGGCCACAGGGTCTCGCGCAGCCCGCGGCGGAAGAACCCGGTGTGCCCGATCGTCGAGACGCCGCCGTCGGCCGGGCTCCACGTACGCCGCTCGACCCGGGCGCCGGTCAGGTGGTCGGTGATCGCGTCGATCTGCGCGGGCGTGGCCCACGGGTCGTCGGTGAAGCCGACGGCGAGCACGTCGCCCGTGACGCGCGCCGCGTCCGCGGCGGCGTTCATGGTCGGGTCGTCGAAGAAGTAGCCCGGCAGCCTCGACCAGCGGCCCCACTCGCGCATCGCCGCGGCGGGCAGGTCCTCCCCGAGGCCCAGGCGGCGGCCGGGCACGTAGCCCAGCACCCGAGCGGTCGCGGGGCCGAGCGCCCGCAGGATCAGCCCGACACGCGCCCGCTCGCGGCGGTCGGGGATGGTGGCCGTCACGCCGGCGTGCGACGCGACCGTGACGAACCCGGCCAGGCCCCGCGACCCGTGACCCAGCGCCAGGGCGTGCCCGCCGATGCTGTGCCCGACGGCGAGCTGCGGCACGTCGCCGAACCGCGGGCGCGCCCACGCGGCGACCGCGGGCACGTCGTCGGCCATCCAGTCCCGCATGCGCAGGCCGCGATGGTCGCGCGGGCTGCCGGACCGCCCAGTGCCGCGGTAGTCGTACGTGACGGCCGCGTACCCGTTGACGGCGAGGAACTCCGCGAACCCCGTGTACAGACGCTCGGGGACCGCCGTCGCGGGGTGGATGACCACGACGCCGCGCGGCGTCTCGTCGGCGGGCTTCCGCACCGTGCCGACGACCCAGCCGCCCGCCGGGATCTGGATCCGCAGCTCGTCGGAGTCCACCGTCGTCGGGTCATCACTTCGCATGCGAAATACCCTAGCGGCACGACGGGACCTGTCGCCGACCGGCGCCCGGAACGGCGGATGTCCCAGGGACGAGCGCTGTGGGCAGCGAGGACGGGAACGACGACGGCGGACCGCGCGGGACCCGAGGCCCGCACGATCCGCCGTCTCGGGGCGCGCCGATCAGACGGTGGCGGTCGCCGCGGCCTCGTTCTCGACGTCCTTCACTGGCACGGCGCGAGCAGATCCTCGGCGCGCTGGTCGATGCGCTCGCGCCCGGCGGATGGCTGGTCGTCACCGACGTCTCCGAGCGTGTTCCCGTCTCCGCGCCGTCCGCTGAGCCGGCCGACGCGGAGCTGTTCGACCACGTGCTCGACGTCGGCACGAACCGTGTCGGCCCCGCGGCCGGCATGAACTTCGAGTGGGCGCGCGACGTCGGCCGGCACATGCGCGACGCCGGACTGGAGGACATCCGCGGGCTGGAGGGCGCCTTCACCGCCCGCGGCGGCTCACCTGGGCTGCTGTACTACCGCAGCGTGGTGCTGCAGGCCGAACGACCGCTCCTGGACGAGGGGCTCACCACGGACGAGCTGCATCGCTTCCGGGACCTGATGTCCGACCCGCGTTTCAGCGCCTGGACGTACCAGTTCGTCACCACCTGGGGTCGGCGGCCGTGACGCGCGTCGGCGGGCGTCATCCGTCGACGGTCGCGTCGGGAACGAAGCTGAGGACGTCGGCGAGAACGTATGGACCGACGATCAGTGCAATCCCGACGGCGACGACGACGCACAGCACTCGCCAGACCGATCTCTTGGGCAGGAACCCTGCGACCACTAGAAGAGCGCCGCAGGCCAGGGCGTAGATCCACACAGCCATGTGCGGCAGCAACACGAACGGCACGAGGGCGAGTGCGCCGACGACCAGCAACGTGGCGGTGACGAGTCCCGCGACTCGGCGTTGGCGTCGGCGACCTGCGGACCGCGTCACCTCGTATGAGAGATCCGCACCGTCAGTCATGGCCAGAACGTACACGGAGCGGGACTGCGCCATTGATACCGCTGGGCGCGTCATCGAGGACCTCGGGCGTCGTCCACCGCGCCACGCTGGCCAGGGCTCTCGCGTCTACACGTCTGGCGCCCGAGGCGTCTCGAAGCGTCGCGCGTCGGTGTCGTCGCCGCTCGCGCTCGACCTACGGCGCCGGTGCCTGTGGCGGGCTGACGAACTGCGGCTTGTCGCCGACCATGGTGCACAACGTGCGCGTACCGGTGTGCCCCGTCGGCCTTCTGTCGGACCTTCGCGATGGTCACGGGGTAACTGCCGTAGTTCAGGTCATCGAGGTGGATCACGGCCTCGGCGATCCAGACAGACTGCTCGTCGCCCGCTCCGGCGATTCCGATGAGTCGATCTCGCCCTGCTGGTCCGGGAGGTTAGGCGTTGTACGCGACGGTGTGGCATCCGCGGACTTGGCGCACGTAGGCGCCGACCAGCTACTCTCCGATCTCCATCGATCACTCCTTCGTCAGAGGGTGCCGTCACTTGGAGACTCGCACACCTGCCGGGTGCGACGGTCTCGTTGCGGGTGATCTCGGCTGGGCGGGAGTATCCGATGGCGGCGGAGCGTGCAGCACGTCGGTCGCACCACCGGGCCGAGCGCCATGGAGGGTGCTGCTGGAAGGGATGTTCCCGGCAGTCTTCGCGGCGCAGGCCGAACTAGAATTCTGAGAGGAGACGTGCCTTCGCTGCCGCGTACTCGTTCTCCCCGAGGATGCCTTCCGAATGGAGGACTGCGAGCTCTCGGAGGCGATCGCTCACGGTCTGGTTCACGGGCGCGGACAGCGGCTCAGTGGCGTCAGCAGCAGGTCCGGGTGTGGTGTGACCGAGAATCTGTGCAGCGGTCGCGGCGAGGATGCGACCTGCCTCGATGTGGTCGGCCTTGGGGATCTTGACCCCCACAGAGTTGCTGACGACGTTGGTGACTGTGTGTATTTCCTTGTCGGTCACGATCGTCAAGGTCGCCTTGTATGTCATCGACATGGCCAGGTGGCTGACGCCCGTTGCTGCGAGGCCCGTGATGGTCGACGACTTCATCGCGGCGCTGCCGCTCCTGAAGACCGCCGTCACGACCTGGCCCACGGTGCCCTCGATTCCGGCGGCGGGTGGCTGGGTGACAGCCTGCCTCTCCGATTCGGGTCCTGTGAAGGTGGCCGACACGAGCTTCTCGTAGGGGGTCTTCTTGGTGATCGGGCTCACTGCAGTGGCGTCCCTGCCGGGGAGTGCAATGCGCGCGTAGCCGCCTTCATACAACTCGACCGTCGTCGTGCCGAACACACCACTGGTCACGAGCCGGCCCGCAGCCTCGGCCCGTCCCGCGTGCTCGCGAGCCCGTTCATCCTTGGTGGTCTGCCACTCTTGCTGCGTCGCCTTGAGCTTCTCGCTGAGCTTCTCGAACACCCTCGCACCTTTGTCGGTTCCCGGTGGTTCGCCAGAGCACTCCTGAGTGAGTTCGCGTTACTGGCGGTCCGCTCGGGAGCCTAGTGGTCGCCGTCGCGAGGTCGTCGCCCGCAGCCCCCTAATTGCGGGTGAAGTCTGCGTGGGCTGGCGAATATCTACTCGTCGACCGAGGACTGACCCGAGCGATGCTTGGATTGCCTCTCTCGCAGCCATGATTGCGCTGGTCCGTGGGGCGAGGCAGCGGGTATTGCGGCCCGAACCGCTGCTTCGCGAGAACGCCGCGTTCTTCATTCCGGACGATGTCGTCGCCACGCGCTACCTTCCGACCATGACCGACCCCGTCCGCCTGCTGCCGGGCTGGGTGGTGGCTGGGACGGGGCAGAAGTCGATGGTGCTCTCGACCGTCATCCGCCTCGGTGGGGAACGCTTTGCCTGGCACGAACTCGCGGGGGCGATCCGTGCCGTCGCCGAGGTGAACAGGATGGATCAGAACGGGGGCGCCGCGGCGCCGGAGGAGAAGAGGGACGAGATGGGCGAAGAACTGTGCATCCATGACATGGCGCCGGGGACTTGTGCGCTGTGCTCGCCGAGGATCGGCAGCGCGAGCGCGTCGATGTTGGCCGACACCGCGGTCGTCTACGTCTCGCCGTCGCACGTCGGCCACCTCGCAGGGTGCAGTCACA
Organism: Promicromonospora sp. Marseille-Q5078; assembly: GCF_050315395.1. Lineage (NCBI taxonomy): Bacteria > Bacillati > Actinomycetota > Actinomycetes > Micrococcales > Promicromonosporaceae > Promicromonospora > Promicromonospora sp. Marseille-Q5078. The sequence continues at coordinate 3,038,218 of NZ_JBNPQG010000001.1, read as the reverse complement.
AAGACGACGAGGACTTCAGCCGGTGGGGCGAGATCACCCGGCCTGGGGCCTGGCAGGACCTGCGCAACGGACGCGCGGTGGCAGCCGACACCGGCTCGCGAGTCGGTCTCGTCGCGAACGAGGCGTGCAAGTCCTGCATCGCGCGCTCCTGACCTTGCGTGGCCGCTCGTGCGACGTCCATGCGTGGGCGCCGGCAGTGCGGCGCCTGGCGGGAGCGGAAGGTCCGAGTGGCCGAGGGTGGGGCGAATCGCACACCTGACGGCCGTCAGCTCGTCGCCGAGGACGAGATCGTCGCTCACCGAGGACCCACGACGTGACCGACGCGCTGGACGACGCACTACTGCGTGAGCGAGAAGATCGTGCGCTCGACCGTTGCCCGGCTCAGTGTGCCTTCAGGCCGCTTCCCCCACGCGTCGAGCAGTTCCAGATACCGGGCATAGTCACGGGTGCGATCGAGTCGAAGAGCGATCCCCGTCTGCCGGGCGATCCAGCGTTGGACCCGGAGGTCGAGGATCGGAGCAGCGGCGCTATCGTCAGGACCGCCCGTGGCTGTCGTGAAGTAGAGCCACTTGGTGAAGAACGCAGGGCCCAGAAATCGGATCCGGCCCGGTCGGTTGTTCAGGGCATAGAAGCCGGCCAGCGCGCCGTGACGGCGTGCGGCGCCAGCTCCCTCTCGGAGCCGGGTCAGGACGTGCTCGTCAGGCTCGGCCGGTCGGTCGCCACGCAAGACCCGGCTGGTCCGAAAGGGCCCGTATCCGGACGGACCGTAACCCCAGATCATGGCGGCGACGAACGCGAGGTCGTCACGCCCGTCGTCGTACGCATCGAGCACGAGTCGTGCGATAGCCACGCGGTCCACCGTGGGTGGTACCTGGTCCAGGAACGGATCGATGCCTGGCACGCCCTGCAGCCACGACGCCCATCGCTCGCGAGTCCATCGCATCGCCTCCTGCCCCTGCGGTCGGAGGGCGCCGTCTCCGAGCGCCTGAGCGAGATCGCGGGGAATCGGTGGGACGGATTCCAGGGGACGAAGAAGGTGCTCGTACGGCAGGTCGCGTGCGGCCATGGCGTCAGTCCTCCCCATCGACGGACAACGACGCGCGGGTGCTGGTGCGCCGCATCTCTCCACGCCGTCGCCACCGTGAGGGGTACCCCGACGGGTCCTCAGGCGCGTTCCGTTCCACCTGGCCGCGGGTCCAGCCACTTGCCACGATGCCTCTCGGGCCGCCGCCCTGCCGCAGCATGAAGGCGCGTCGCCCTGCGGGGACGGATCGGCGGCGACCCATCGACCAGGCCATGGGCGTTAAACGACCGGACTCCGTGGCCGCCTGCTGCTCGGTGCGCTCGCCTTCCTCGAAGGCCCAACGTTCGGGATTCCACGTGAGCACGATTGCCGACAAGGTGACTCCTTCTCCAAGTTCGTCGCGACCATACGGCAGCACACGCGCTCTACGGCAGGGCATCGCCGTCGTGGCGGAGGGTGAAAACGACGACGGATCTTCTCTAGCGCTCCCGGGCCCCGAATTCTCCGAGCATGAGGACGAGCTGACGCCAGGCGTCATCGGAGTCGAGCGCTCGTGCGCGTTTGGCGATCGCGTTGACGTCGTCCACAAGACGTGCGGTCTCGTCGCCGCGACTGTCGGCATAGCGCGCGTCCAGGAGGTAGGGCGACTCGCGGACGGCGTGCATCGCCACGGTGTCGAGAAAGACCGCGAGGGCGCGGGCCGCCCGTCGACGTTCGGAGGCCTCTCTCACGTCGCGCTCGTCCGCGGGCTCATCGGGATGTGCCACGGCTTCCGGACCATCGATGTGGCCATCCAACTCCGGGACCACGACCCGGAAGCGTCCCTTCCACAGCCGGCTGAATGCCTCGTCCACGGCGAGGCTGACCACCGTGCCGATCTCAGGGCGGCCACGATCGGTCTTCTCGATGGACTCCCGGAGCCCGGCCACCTCGTAGGCGAACCGCAGCAGGTTGTCATCCGTCATCGACGCTCCGATGACGAGGAGGTGTTTGGTGAGCATGAGCGACTGCACGAGCGAGCCGACCGGCTTCCAACGACTGTCGTAGTGCACGAACGAGCTGCGCGACAGGACGATGGACTCGGGACGCTCGACGTCCCCATGCATCTTCAGCAACCAGGGTCGCTCGCTCGACGTCCTGGCCCACGGCAGGACGTCGATGGCCGAGCCGGCGTCCGGCCCGCGGGCCGCGGCGACGGACCGTTCGTAGAGCCTGTCGTAGTTGGTGGTCACGGCCTCCCGCACCTGGAGGCTCGCGAGCAGGGCGTGGGCGAGGCTCGGCCGCGCCGAGCGATCCTCGACGACCTCGGCCACCAGTTGGCCGAGCTCTCCCTGCGAGCCTGCCGGATCGGCCTCACGGGCCGCCGCGATGGTCACCTGGACGAGCTCGGCCTGCTCCAGAGGGCCAAGCTTCTCGATCCGGTCCTTGAGCTCGTCGAGGTCCAGCCTGTGGACGAGCTCGGCGAGCAACTCGCTCCAGGAAGGGAGACCTGCGGCGATGCTGACCCCGGCACCGAAGAACAACGCCACCTCGCCCTGACGGACGCGCTGCCCGAGCTTTTGGGCGACCGTGGCGTCGATCAGGGTCACAGGGGCCCCGGTGTCTCGGCGCCGGTGCTGCAGCGCCGCGTAATCGGAACGCTCTGCGGCGACGAGGGCGACATCGACGCCGAGCCGGTCTGCGGCGTCGCGCAAGGTGGAGACCAGCGCGGCGATGACCTGTCCTCGTCGCCGGCCGAGGCCCCCAGCGCCAGTCCCGACGACGGGCATGGCGATGAGGGGCAGGTCGCGACCGGCTGAGTACGCGGACCGGATCAGGCTCTCGCCCGAGTGCTCGACGATCGCCTCGACGACGCGGAGTGCCGCTTGGCCCACCTCGAACGTTGAGCCCGCGACGACATCGAGGAACCACACCTCGGGCACGGATTCGGCTGTCCGCTTCTGACGTGCTGGCAGTGCAGCGCCTCGGGCCCAGCCCTCGGGTCGCAGCTCGTCCCAGGTGTCGCCTGGACCGAGGCCGACGGTGTCGCGCCACCAGTTCCCGATACCGAACCATGCGTCCGTGGGAATGACGACGGCGTCGGCGCTCAGCGCGTCGAGCCGGCCGTTGACAACGAAGAGGTGTCCGCGCGTCATGTCGGAAAGGTAGAAGAGTGTGCGTCGTCTCGCGCGGCGGCGCTGGGGCCATAAGGGACGTCCAAGGCCCTCGCCGTGAACGGGCACAGCATCGCCGTGGTTCTACGACGCAGTGGTTCGCTCGACCTCGTCGTCAGGGGTGTCGCCGGGCGAGGCATCCGCAGGTCGTCGACGCCGAAGAGTTGCGCCAATCGTGCCGACAGCACCTGCCGAGGGGGACTTCGTGGAGCGCTGTTCTCGAGGCACGTCCGGTCCGAGGCCGACGCTGCTGAGGTAGGTCAGGGCACGGTCGATCGCCTTCAGCTTGCGCTTGATCGCCTTGAGCGACGGTGCATCTTCGTCGGACACCGTCTCGAGATGGGCTTGCTCGCGGCGTAGCTCGATTCCTGTCGCTGCGAGGCTCTCCCAGGTGGTCGGGTCCTGGTCGAAGCCTTGCTTCTTCCGCAGGATCGCAGCAGTGATCTTCGTCGTGACGAATGCCTCGACAGCCTCGGCCGTCGTCGTGGGGCTCGCGAGACCGACCGCGACTCCGCCACCGCCCGCACCGACGAGGGCTCCGGCCGTAAGGAGCCCTCCGATCATCCCGCCGGGCCCGAACGCCGCCAGAGCGCTGGTGATCGCCGCCGCTCCAGCGACGCCGGGTGCTGCAGCGAGCGCGAGGCCTCCGGTCGCCACGACGATCGCGGCGGCTCCGACGGTGATCGCGGCCCACTTGATCCAGTTGGTGCCGTCGCTCGATAGCGTCTTACGCGCGGTCGCCCCGGCGGCGGCGAGATCACGGGCGAACTGACGTCCGAGGCCCATCTCGATGGCAAGATCCTCGAGCGCTTCGATCCGAACCTTGGACGGGATCTCGATCTCGAACGGCTGGACGACGTTCGTCGACATGACTCCGATCAGCGGGAGGACAGCTAGTTCCTTCGACAGGTGCGAGATTCGCTCTGGCTCAGCTGCGGCGGTGTCCGGGTCCGAGAGATCGACAGCCAACTCGGACACGAGGCTGGGAAGCGGCCTGCCTTCGTGCTCCCTTCGAGCGATCATCGAGTCGACCGCCGTGGCCTGCACCTGGCGCCTTGCCTCGACGTAGCGGGCTCGTCGGGCGCCCTCGAGCTTGCTCTCGACGAGGTGGGCGAACCGCAGTGCCAGCAGGACCATGGTCTCGGCCTCGTCGATCGGGACGTCGACTCCGCGTGCAGCGGCGGTCAGCTCCTTGGACATCGACCCGTGGAGGGCATAGCCGACGGCCCTCGCCACCGTCGGGTCCGACAGGTAGGCGACGGCATCGTGCACGTGATGGTCGACCTTCCCGCGGACGCGGTAGTCGGTCATCCAGGGGAAGACCGACGAGACGCCCCTGTGGGTCGTCACCGGGTCGGCGGGATGCCAGAAGCTCACCCACCAACCCAGGTTTGTCGGGGGCTCCTTCAAGGCGTCCCGGACGCCGTCGGCATGAAAGGACGTGCTGGACAGGGGGCTCCCGATCGTCACCATGCCCACGACCTGCACGTCGGCAGGCAGCCGGCGCACGACGTCAGCGGCGATGACCGAGCCCAGGCTGTGGCCGACGACGACGATCCGACCCGAGCGGGGCACCTCCTTGAGCACCAGCTTTAGGACGTGGGCGCGGATGCGACGCTTCGCGAGGTAGTTCTCGGCCTGTCGGAACATCGGGAATCGAAGCGAGGTGGAGGCGATTGCGTCGCTGCCAAGTCGTGCCGTTCCGGCGTCGTGCCGCCCCAGCATGACTTCGACGGCGTGTTCGCGCCGTTCGAAATCACGGCGGTTCTGCCTGGCAGTCTCACCTGTCGGGGCCTTGACGGTCAGCGGCGGGAGCGGTTCGTCGTCGTCCACGCCCGCCAAGGCATGCGCGTACTTGGGTGCAACCACCGAGAGGTCGTCGAGGCCGGGATATCCGAGGTCTCGCAGAGCCTTCTCTAGCGCGGTCCGCCACTCACCCTCCCTGTCGCCGGAGCCGACGCCGTGCAGGAACAGAAGGGACGGTGGCTCGGACATCACGGGCTCCAGCGGGTATGAACGGCATGACTGAAAGGAGCGGTGCCGGGGTAGGCAACGACCTCGGCGCCGAGGCCTGGTTTCGACGCCGGCGCGATAGAGAGACTTTGCACCTGGTGCGCCGGTGGATGGCATAGGTGCGTGGGGTGAAGTTCGCCGAGGGCGGCCGTTCGAGGCACGATCGAGGCGTGTTCACGGTGATGTCATGGAACATGAACCAGCGCGAGTCGGCGTGGGACCGACTGGCGGAGGTCGCGTCCCGCAACAACGTGTCGGTCGCGTTGCTCCAGGAAGCGCGCCGCCCCGAACGGTCGCTACCCGCTGGGTGGAACGTGCACCCGCCGGCGGACGACGGGGCTCGATGGCGCATCGCCGTCCCGCGCCACTATCAGGCGGCAGACGGCAGCCTCCGCGAGACGAGGCGGTGGTTCGCCTCCGCCGTCGTCGGCCGCGACGACCTGTCGCTGACACCGCGGGAGCCGGTGGAACTTCATCAAGCGGCCGAGGGGACCTTCGCAGCCAGCCACCCCGGACAGTTCGCCGTGGCCGACATCGCGCTCGACGGCGGACGCCGCCTGACGGTGGTGAGCCTCTACGGAATCTGGGATCGCATGCTCGACAGCGGTGACATGTACGCCGAGGCCACGCTCCACCGGGCCATCTCCGACCTGACGATGATCTTCCAGGAGCGCGGCAACGAGCACGTGCTGGTGGCCGGGGACTTGAACATCTACTCGTACGCCGACGGGACCGTGTGGGGCGACCGCTACCTCACCGTGTTCAGCCGGCTCGCCGCGTACGGCCTCGAGGCCGTGGGACCGTTCCGGCCTGACGGTGAGCCGCGGCTCGACCGCTGCTCGTGTCCCGATGCCGAGTGCCGGCACGTCAACACGTTCCTGTACCGGTCCGATCGGGGGAGCCGACCGCACCAGCTGGACTACGTCTTCGCGACTCCAGCGCTGCGTGACCGGCTCACGGCCTGTTGGGCGGACCCCGACCCGGACTGGCCGACGCACAGCGACCACCGGCCGGTTCTTGCGTCGTTCGACCTGTGACGCCCCGCCGCGCCGCTACGCCTGACCGGGCGCGCTGAGGTCCACGCGCATTCCTTCGACGTCCTCCGCGCTGAGCTCGGGGTACTGCTGTTGGAGGAGCTCGAGCATGTCTTCCTGCCGCGGCTGGCCGAAGGTCAGCCGGTAGAAGGCGACGTCCTTCTTCAAGCGGGCCAGGCGCGTCTCGTCGGCGCTGAGCGCGAACGGTGCGACATGCCGCTGGATCTTCGCGTCGCCGAGGTAGACCCAGTGGGGCGCGAACGCCCCCAGCCGCGCGTCGGCGGCATCGGCGGCGATCCGGTAGGCGGCGTCCCACGGGTCAGGATCGGTGCTGCGCAGGATCTCGTCGGCGTGCTGCTGGGCGATGTTCCGCCGGACGGCGTGGCCGTCGTATCGGTCGATCCGTCCCTCGCGCTGCTCGAAGTCGATCGGGCTGGCCGGGGTGTTCCAGTGCACGATCGCGTGGCACCACCAGTGGAAGTCGATGCCCTCCTGTCCCACGCTCGTGCTCGCGAGGACGAAGGGCCGGAACGGGCTGTTGAACGCCTGCCGCACCTGGGGCAGGCGGGCGCTCTCCTGCTCCTGGCGGCGTCCGCCATAACGAAGTGCGAAGTGCGAGGTCAGCGTGGGGCGCGACTCCGGATCGGCGGGGTCGAAGATCTCCAGTCGGGCAGGGCGCAGGGCGATCGCCTCGCCGGCGGTCCGTGCGATGTCGAGGAGCCTCTGGTCGTCCAGCGTGCGCGTGCCCTGGGCGACCACCAGATGGTGCAGGTACTCGTCCATGACGGACTGCAGGTTGCCCCACGCGCAGTAGCGAAGCACCGAGCGCCAGTAGACGGCGTCGGGGGTGACCTGGTCGAGGAGCAGCGTCGTCTCCGGCTTCGCGAAGAGGGTGCGCAACGACGACGCCAGGTGCGCGGCGGCGGTCCAGAGGCCCTCGGGGGTGACGTTGTCGCAGGCCGCGCTGATGCGCTGGAGCGCCCGGTACGCGATGTTGGCGGGAGAGTGGGCGGCGACCTCGGCGAGCGACGTCAGGGTGTCCTCGGAGACGTTCCGGTCCTGCGGCATCGATCGGCACGCGAGCGCGAGCTCGACGTGGCGCGAGAGCAGCACGTCGGAGGCGTCCTCGGGGTCGTCGCCGTCATCGGGCTCGGTGTCGTCGTGACCGGCCAGGGCGGCGACGATGGTGCGCAGCGGGTCGCCCGCCCGGGCGATCCCCTCGGGCAGCGAGTCGTCGCGGGTGAACGCCTCGAACCAGTGCGAGGCCTCCTTCGCGCTCGCGGCGTCGTGTCGGTGGGAACCCAGCAGCCCGCGCACGGCGCCGACCATCGTGTCCTGGACGACGGCGGAGCCGCTGCTCCGACGCTGGCCAAGCGGGTCGCCGAGGTGTGCGAGGCCCGGCATCGGCCAGAAGAGTGCGAGGTGGGCCATCGCGGCCGGTCGGTCGTCGGCGGCGCGGTCGACGCGGTACGCGAGCCTGCTGCGTCGGCTCCGGCGGTCGGTCTCGCGCTCCTCCCGGGTCCGGTCCGCCCATTCGTCCCCGGCGGCGAGCCGGTCGGCCTCGTAGCTGAGCAGCGCGGCGACGGACGTCGGCGTCGCCGTCCAGGAAGAGAAGACCAGCCGCTTGGTCATGGTGCTGGCGGCGGCGTCGCGATACGGGCCGCCGGGTGTGAGGTAGGGGAGCGTCGGCGGGAGCCACAGCAGCCGCCACCATCCGTCGTCGAGCGTCTGCTCCCTGAGCCAGCGCAGGCGCGAGTTCCCCATGTCGGGGTCCAGTGGTCGCAGGTCGCGCAGCCGCTCGAGGTCGAGGTGGCGGGTGCGTCCGAGCAGCCCTTTGACCCGGAACTCGCGCTCGGGGTCCTTGAGCGCCTCGCGCACCTTGTCCGCCACCTTGTACCCGTCCATGAAGTTGGCGAAGTACGGCGACGACTTCCAGTACTCCACGCTCAGGGGTGCGTCGACGGCGCGTGCGAGGTCTTTCAGCGCCACGAACCCGAGCAGCGAGTCCGAGCTGACGTCCTCGATCCGCGCGACGTGCTCGCCTCCCATCGCCTGCGCGAGCAGTCGGGGGCGTTCCGTCCGTGTCATGACGCGGAGGAGGTCGGCACGCAGCCCGGACGTGCGCTCGGAGGCGGGCAGTCCGGCGACCACCGTCTCGCGGTAGCGGGCGAGGGCGGCGTCGATCCGGTCGGCGGGGTCGTCGTCGCCCCACCGTGCCAGCCACCGCACGACCTGCATGAAGTCCTTGTGGTGGTCCTCGTCCTCCTCCGCGTAGGTGAACGGCTTGTATGGGGTCGCGGAGAGCAGCAGCGTCTTGGCGACGGGCAGGCCCGTCCCGTCGTCGGCGCTGCCGTGGTCGAAGAGGTGGTGTGCGAGCTCACCGGCTTCCGTCTCCTTGTCGAGGAGGTGCCGGAACCGCTGGAACTCGTCGAGGATGACGAGGTCGGGCTCGAGGAGCTGGACGCTTTCGCGCGCGAGGGTCGAGCGCATCGCGCCCACCAGGCTCCAGACCCGCTCCCAGGGGACGTCGCTCGGCGCGGCGTCGAGGAGCTCCTCGAACCGGCCGATGAGTGATGCGCCGTCGTCGCCAGGCTGCCGTGCGGCGCGGAGGAACGCCGACCGGACCGTCTCGTCGACGTCGCCGGCGAGCTCGGCCCGCAGCGTCTCGACGTAGTGGTCCCCGAAACGCTCCCACGTCCCGACACTGCCCCGCAGGATCCGCAGAGCGCGCTTCGCCCGGACCGACCGGGGCCGCAGCCCGAGCTCGCCCTCGAGCAGCAGGTAGAGCATCGCGCGCTCCTCGGCCTTGCCCGACCGCCACCCGCGCTCGAACGAGGTCCCCGGGGTGAATGACACGAGGTTGACCGGCTTGGTGAGCCCGCGCCCGGTGGCAGGGCGCAGGTGCCGGGAGTGCTTCGCGAGCAAGGTGAGCCTGCTGGCGAACGCGTGGTGGGAGTCGCCGGTGACGTTGAGCTTGCCGAGGTTCTGGTTCGCAAGGTCGCCGTTCGAGCAGACGTACACGACGTCGATGCGGTCCACCGAGTCGTCCTTCTCGAGCTCCTCGATGGCCCGTGCGATCACACCTCGCGCGACGATCGTCTTGCCGAGCCCCGTCTCGTCGGCGACGAGGAACCGGCTCGCGTCGCGTGTGCCGTAGAAACGGTCGATGATGTGCGCCACCGAGTTGCGCTGGAACGGGGTGAGCCCGGCGAGCACGGACTCGGCGCTGAACGGTTGCGGTGCGGTCATGAGCGCTCCCTCCCCGTACGGTCGTCCAGGGTGGCGAGCGCACCGCGGACGGGGGTCCAGAAGGAGCCGAAGCCCCCGGGCAGCACCGCGCGGCCCGCCTCGGTGCTTTCGAGTCGCTCGACCAGCCGGTCGAAGTCCCGGAGAGCACCCGGGTCGGTCGCGAGTGCGGTGACGACGATCTCGAACGTGCCTGCCCCGCGCCCGGAAACGAAGCCCCAGCTCCCACCGTCCGCGGCGGCGTCCGCCGCGGCCAGGAGCGGGCTCCCGTCCCCGACCTTGAGCAGCAGCGCGAGGAAGCGAAGGAACTTCTCGGGGGTGTTCACCTGACGTGCGAGCACCTCGTCCAGGCGCGACGGCGGGTCGCCGTCGAGGGGGGCGTGCACGACCGTGGAGAGCTCGAGCGGGCGCGACACGGTGGAGTGCTCGTCGTCCCGCACGAACAACGCGACGAACGGCGTGACGTCTGCGAGGGGCACGGGGGAGAACACGGCGTCGACCGTCTCGCCTGGCGTCAGACGGACGGCGTGGCCGGGGCGGGTGAGCAGCTCCGCCCGGACGCTGCAGCCGGGCCGGGACGGTAGCGCGGTGGCGCTCTCGAGGTGCAGTGCGTAGACGCCCTCGCCCGCGGACTGGACCGTGAGGGAGAGAGGGATCTCGGCGAGCGCCCGCAGCTGGTTGCGGAGGGAACGAAGCAGCTCCTCCTCCGGGTCGGGCGGCTCGCCCCCGCCGCTTGCGTACTCCTGCAGGATCCCGGCGAACGGCGCCTCGGGTCCGAGATACGTGGCGACGCCGAGCCGTTTCGGGCGACCGACCAGCTCCACCGCGAACTCAAGGTTCCCGCCGTACGCCGCAGAGGTCGCGTTCGGCGAGCCGATCACGACATGGGCCTTCCACTCACGTTCGACAACGGTGATCTTGGCGTGCAGGCCGCTGAGAGTGTCCACCTCGGGGTGGTGCGTCGACGACGGGACCACTGGTGTGTCGTCGTGACCGCCGTCCTGTACGCCGTCGGTCTCGTCGCCGGGGGAGCCGAGTACGGCGAGCGGGTCGAGGATGCGCGTGCTCGCCTTCCGGAGGGCGGCGGGGTCGAGCCGGTCCAGCGCCTCGGGCCGGGAGACCACGGTAACCTCGCGGCTCCCGGCGGTCAGGTGCGCGAGGCCCTCCTCGTCGCAGAACGGCGAGACCACCAGGTGCCGGTACCCGCTGAAGTCGGGTCCCGTCGCCCGGCCAGGTATGCCGATGGCGTGGAACACGATCTCGTCGACGTGTGGCGGAAGGTCCCACTCGACCTGTTCGGCGGCGTCTGCCAGCGCGTGGATGCGTGCGGTACGGGCTGGGTCGAGCGCTCCGACGGTCAGCGTGGGGACATGGCGGAGGAAGGCTGCCAAGGGACGGTTGGCCGGGAGCGCTCGGCCGGACGGGCGCCCGTCGAGGGAGACGACGGCGTCCCAGGCAGTCGAGGCGGTGAGATTGCGGGTGGAGCACAACAGGCGGAAACGATCGGCCTGGCCGTCGGCGCTGTAGCGCAGGAACCACACCTTCGGGTGGAACAGGTAGCCGCGGCGGGGGCGCCGCACGGGGTGGACCATCGGCTCGAGATAGGCCATGAGGTCGGAGTGCTGCGCCGGCACTGCCAGCTGCCCCGCCTGGCAGAAGACGTCGACGCGGTCGGTGCAGGACCGCACCGCCTCGAGCGTCGCGACAGGGTCGGACGTCCCGCGGATCTCGAAGGAGGCGAAGGCCAGGGGTGGGATCAGTGCCGTCGTCATGTCGAGGGTGAACGTGGTGGCCAGGGCCCCCTCCAGCTGGTAGCCGGGCGGTGGTCGGAGCTGGTCGAGGAGCACGGCGCGGCTGTCGGGCTCAAGCATCGGCGCCCGCCTCCTCGGCGCGGGCCAGGCCCTCATGGATGTCTGTGACGAGCCGTCGCACCTGCGCCCACCGGTAGGTCAGGCGCCCCGTACCGGATGCGCCGCTCCACGCCCCGAGCATCTTGGGGTTCTCCAGGCGGGACTGGCCGCGCTTGGTCGTCCGCTCCCGCTGGGCCACGAGCCCGCGGAGCCCGGGGTCGTGAGCGGCACCAGACGCCGTGCCGTCGCGGACGGCTGTCGTCCAGACGGTGACGAACTCGCGCGTCCGCGCGGAGACCCGGGCGGACGCCACGAGGTCCCAGAACGCGCCGCTGTCCCACTGTCGGAGCAGGGCGCCGTGCGCGTGCGCGTCGTCGAGCCAATCGGCGTAGGCGTCCTCGAACCGGGCCACAGGCTCCTCGACCCGCGTGTATCCGGCCGCGACGTAGCGCTCCGCGACGAGCAGGTTGTACAGGAGCGCGGCGCCATTCATCATCAGCGAGAACCCGTGTGCCACGTCGAGCACGTGCCGCGGCGCAGCCGGCGCTCCGAGACTCGCGCGGTCCTCCCACGGTGCCGACGACTCGTCCGGAGGAAGGTCCGACTGGAGCAGGTGCTCGAGGAGCGTTCCACGGGACGCCTCGATCATCCGCTCCCGCAGCCATCGGGCCTCGTCCGCGGTCATGGTGAGCCCGCCGTCGAGCGTTGTCGGAAATCCCGGCGGCGGCGGAGGGATGGTGGGATGCCACTCGCCGACCCGGCGGGCCACCAGCTCGTCCGCGGCATCCCCGTCGCCCATGCCGAGCACTGCGCCTGTCAGCTGGTCGGGATTCAGGGGCCGGATCAGGATGCCGTAGGTCTGCAGGCCCGACCAGAACAGCGCCGACGGTAGGTTCTTCACGGCCGCACCGGCGCGGCGCCCGATCACGCCGTCGTCCGTCCTCTGGACGAGCACCTCGACGAGCCGGCGCTCCGTGTCGCGCGCTCGGCGCGCCATGTCGCGCCGCGAGCCCGTCCTGGCGGCGTGCTGGAACGACCACGGAACGATGAGGAAGTACCGGGCGCGGGTCTGCAGTACCGATGTGCCCGGGAACAGCAGGTCGCTCAGTGCGTCGCGGATCTGCCCGATGCCGAGCTCGTCACGGCTCTCCTGCTGCGAGAACAGCTGGATCACCTCACGGATGCGACGCTGCTCGTCCTCCGACGTGTCCAACCATGCGACTGCCGATGCCATGCAACCTCCGATTGCCTGCGGCACGATCATGGCATCGGCAACGGAGCCATGCTCGTCGGGACGACCCCGCGATACACCCGAATGGAGAGAGATGACGGAGTTCGAAGCCATCGACGCGGACACCGAGTTGGCGCGAGTGCTGGCACCGCGCGAAGAGCTCGCCGAGTTCATCGCCGATCAGGAGGGGCGCATCGGGGATATCTTTACGCTGACAAGCGAAGGCCTCGGCGCCAAGGACATCGCGGAGCGCCTCAACGTCGACACGCAGGGCTTCGTCTATCAGTACCAGGCGTATGCGAACGCAGCACTCGACGGTGTGGTTCCTCACGGACCGACCACGCTCAAGCAGACGCGCTCGGCGCTCAACGGATTGGCCAAGCGAGGTCGCGGCACCCTCTCGATGGCGGCCTTCGACCTTCTTCAGACGAACCGTGCGAGGATCATCGCCGCGCTCGATGATGTCGATCCTGAGCAGGAGGCTCGTGCGGAGATCGAGGCGGAACGGACCGAGCAGAACCAGATCGGTGCGTTGCACGGGTTGGCCGGCATTTATGCGTTCTCGTACGGGTGGTACCTCGAGAGCCCGCTGGACCCGGACGGTGACAACACGCTCATCAAGGTTGGTAAGGCCGAGGACGTCGCCCGTCGGATCGAGGATCACCGCCGCGGTGCACGAGCGCACATCCCCGAGCCCCTCGTCACGATCCGCGTTTACGCCGCAGGGACTCGCGACCTCGACAATACCGAGCGCGACTTCCACCGCCTGCTCAGCACCGCCGGACACGTCAACCCGCGGCGCGAGGAGACGGTGCGCCGTGTGCGCAACGAGGTCGGCCGCGAGTGGTTCCTGACGAACCGGGCCTTCCTCGACGCCATAGCGACGGCTCTCGACCTCCGCACCGTCTACGCCGAGTAGCAGACGGAAGGCACAACATGGACATCAGGAATGCCTCGGACCGTCAGGTCGTCAGAGCCGTCAACTCGGACTTGATCTCGTCCGAGGACCTTGTCAGCCGCGATGGATGGAAGCGCATCTGTCAGGTGCGCGGGCGCAACTTCGCGGCTGTCAGCGAGAGGGCCTGGCAAGACCTCTGCGCCCGCCGCGGCTACCTGCTCCGCCGCGGGAACTCACGGGGATTCTGACCCGAGCTCGACGGCCCCCTCGATGGCGCCCGCCGCCTCGAGGACGGTCTCGACCCCGAGAGGGTCGATGACCTTCCAGCGGGTCATGCCACCCAGAAGGTGTCGCGGCTGCCGGTGAACTCTTGGCCACGGCGCAGAGCGGCGCGGGCCTCGTGGCGGTCGCGCCGCCGGACAGGTCGCTTCGATCCGGAACAGCACCAGCACTGGCCCTTGCGGTCGCGACCGTCCGGGTCGAGGTGCATGTTTCCACCCGTACGGTCGGCGCTGACCCACGACTGGCGTTCCGTGCGTGCCATGAGCCGAGTCTCGCACGACGCCATGGCGGTGATCACGTACACATGGTGCAGCGGCCGCTGAGGGGCAGCTCTAGGAAGCAAGTCCTGCAGATCGGGCGACGAGCGGTCGCCGGCCCGTGCCAGGGCAGCGGCATCGACCCGATCTCCTCGATCCGCTCGCCGTCGTAGGAGTCGACGACCCCCTGGACGATGAACCGGGTGCGGGTCACCTTGGCGCTGATGCGCCAGCCCGGGACGGCGTCGGTCCACGTCCGACCGCTGTACGGGTCGGCCTCGTCGTAGTACCCGAACGCCACGTAGGTCTCCGAGCGAGGGATCCAGTAATGCTCGGGCGGTTCCCAGACGTCCAGGAACTCCCAAAACTCCGTCGAACGCCAGCCCTGTCGGACGAGGCCGCTTCGACCGTCGTCATCCCAGGAGTACTCGTACCTGGCGGGGTCGGACAGCATCTCTTTCACCCAGCTCCAGATGCCCGCGTCGCGGATGCCGAACCGGCGGAGGCCGTCGTAGTAGCTGCGCGGGTCCTTGCGGTAGCGACGTCGGATCACTCGGGTGTCGTCCAGGTGCGCAGCGCAGTTCACTGCGAGCCGCCGTTCTGGCCACTGGCAGTGCCGTAGTTCTCTCCCCAGGTGAGGGGCAGGCGACGGAAGGGGTCGTCTCGGTGGTCGTCGTAGACGCGCAGGACGACCTTCTCGTCGCAGTCGGAGCAGACGATCACGTCGGCGTGCATCCAGCCGTGTGCGCGCTCGCTCACCGGTGTGTGCCGCCCGGAGGTGAAGAGGTGGGCGCAGGCGTTTTTCGGGGTGCTCATGGTGATGATCCTTCGTGGGGTTCAGGCGGCGAGGTTGGTGCCCGAGGCCGCAGTGAGCGACGGCAGCAGGACGACGTGATGGGCGGCGAGGCGCAAGCGAGTGCTGAGCTGCTCAGGGCGGGCGACGACAGTCGTGTCGATGCCATGCGCGGCAAGTCGGGCGAGCGCATCGGCGAAGGTCCCGTCTCCGGAATAGACGACAACGTGCGAGTAGCGGCTGGTCACGTCCTCGTCGAGCACCGCGAGGAGCGCCAGGTCGGCGCCGTCCTTGCCGTGCCGCATGACGCGACGCGCGTTCTCCCAACCGGCCAGGGCGAGAGCACTCGATGAACTGCTCGCGCCGACGATCCAGTGGTGGGCCCCCCGGGTGTGCCGGTGAGGCGCGAGGAGCTCGCGCACTTCGCGGACCCGTTCGGCGCTCAGGCATCCGGTTCCGCAAACGTTTTCGACGTCGACAAGGTGCAGGGTTCTTCCGTATGCCAGTTCGGCGGCATGCTGGGCTCGGCGGGTCTTGCGGCGGGAGGGCATAGTGCCTCCGTTCTGTGGTCAGACCACATAGTAGGAATGGGCAATGTTGATCAACTCTTTGGCATGCCGTCCGCAGCCATGCTGCAGACGCACTTCGCCCCGCGTCCCTGAGGGGCGCGGGGCGAAGATTGTGATCTGTGACGTCCTGAGGTGAGGCCTGGCGCGGTGACCGGTATCCCCGGATTTACCTTCGTAAATCGAGGGCCGAGCCCTTTACCGGTGGGTAAGGAGCGTCGGCCGCGGGGCCTCCGCTCGACTCTCGCCGAACGTGGGCCAAACCTTACCCCAAACTTGGCGATACTGTCAAGTTTGCGTGGTAACACCGTGACCAACGCTCGGCGCCAGGGACTCGTTGCCTCCCTGGCGGCGCTGGTCGTCCGAGCGGCGGCGTGTCTCTCGTGCTTGCATGATCTGGACGACGACGCGAGGGAGGTCGCGTGCTCCGCACAGTCCGTACGCCCTATGGGGCGCCCGCGCTGGACGCGCTGCGCGCGGTGGTCTCTGAGCTCAAGCAGCGCGACCCGATGACCCAGGTCATCGTGGTGGCGCCGACGCATCTGGCGGGCACGGTCGCCCGCCGCCACCTGGCCCGCCACGGCATCGTCCGACCCGGCGCACCCACCAAGCCCGGCATCGCCGGCCTCGAGGTCACGACCCTCGCCCGCCTGGCCGAGCGACTCGCCGCCCCGTCGCTGGCGCCACGGCGTCCAGCCACCGGCCCAGTGGTTGCGGCGGCGTGGCGGGCCGCGCTCGCCCGCGACCCTGGTCTGTTCCACGAGGTCGCCGACCACACCGCCACGGTCGAGGCGCTCACCGCCGCGCATCGCGAGCTGCGCGACGTCGACGCCGTGGACCTCGACACCCTCCACGCCGAGGGCCCTGCCACCACCCGGGACCTTGTGCGTCTGCACCGCGACGTCACCGCCGCGCTCGCTCCGGCCTGGTACGACGCCCGCGACCTCCTCGACGCAGCCAGAGTCCGCGCTGGGGCTGTTACCGAGCCTGTCGTCCTGTACCTACCGCAGGACCTCACGCTCCCCGAACGACGGTTCGTCGACGCGCTCGCGGTCGCCACGGACGTCATCGTCATCGCCGGGGAGACGGGCACCAAGCGCGGTGACGCACACCTCACCCGCCTGCTGGACGACCAGATCGCGGCCGATGCCGGCAGTGACACGGAAGCTGTCGGACCTCTGCACATCCCCACCGCCACGCGCATCGCCAATGCCTCGGACTCGGACGACGAGGTGCGTGGCGCAGTCCGTGAGGTCGTCACAGCGCTCCAGCAGCCAGGTCAACGCGCCGACCGCATCGCCGTCCTGTACACCGCCCGCGACCCGTACGCCCGCCTGCTGCACGAGCACCTGGTGGAGGCGGGTATCCGCGTCAACGGCCCGGGGTCGCGGCCCGTCGTCGAGCGAGCGCTGGCCCGCACCGTGCTGGAACTGCTCGCGCTCGGCCCGGCGGACCTGCCCCGCGCCGACCTGTTCCGGGCCCTGGCGGGAGCGCCGGTCCGGGACTTCGCCGGCTCGCGCATCCCGGTCTCGCGGTGGGAGCGGCTCTCGCGCGAGGCGGGGATCGTCGGCGGGCCGGACTGGGGTGGGCGGCTCGCGGACTTCGTCGCCGCCGCGGAGCGAATCGCTGCGGCCGACGAGGACGACGCACGCCCCGGGGCGATCAGAGCAGCGCGGAACCGCGCCGAGACTGGCGCCGAGCTGCTCGCGTTCACCACCCGCCTGCGCGACGAGCTCGCGCGCGGCGCCGAGATCGCGTCGTGGCGCGAGCTGTCCGTGTGGGCGCTCGACCTGGTCACCGCCCTCATCGGTGAGGGCGAAGACCTGCTGAAGCTCCCGCCCGAGGAGCAGTATGCCGCCACGGCCGTGACCAGCGTGCTGCGCGGACTCGCCGTGCTCGACGACGTCGGCGCGGACGCGTCGCTCGAGGCCCTCGCCGACGTGCTGCGCGCTGAGCTGGAGAACGCACGCCCTCGCGTCGGCAAGACGGGCGACGGCGTGCTCGTCGCGCCGCTGTCGTCCGCCGTCGGGCTCGACCTGGACACCGTCGTCGTGGTCGGCCTCAGCGAGGATCTCTACCCCGGCCGCCCCCGCACCGACGCGCTGCTGCCGGAGGCTGTGCGCACCGCCGTCGAACCGCTGCGCGTCCCGCGCGACCGCCTCAACGCGCAGTTCCGCCACCTGCTCGCGGCGTTCGCGTCCGCACCCGACGCCGTCGCGTCGTTCCCGCGCGGCGACCTGCGGTCGTCCAGCCACCGGCTGCCCAGCCGGTGGCTGCTCTCCTCCTTGCGCGCCCTCGCCGGTGATCCCACCCTGCCTGCGACCCGCTGGGAGGGCGCCGACTATGGCGACGCCATGGCGAAGGCGCCGTCGTTCGCGGGGGAGCTGCGACGTACGGCCCGCCTCGCCACCGGCGGCGAGTGGCGGGTTCGCGCGGCGCTCACCGGGAGCCTCGACGACGACGTCACCATCGCCGCCCAGGAGCTCCTCGAAGCGCGCCGATCAGCTACGCTCACACGCTTCGACGGCAACCTGCAAGGCGTCGAGGGCCTGCCCGACTATGCCTCCGCGGACGACGCCGACGCGCGCGCCATCGCACCCACCACCCTCGAGGCCTACGCGACGTGCCCGCACGCGTTCTTCGTCTCCCGGCTGCTGGGGGTCCGCCCGATCGAGCAGCCGGAGGAGATCGTCACCGTCCGCTCGCTCGACGTCGGGAAAATTGTCCACGGCGCGTACGAGCGCCTCGTCGCCGAGTGCCGGGACGCCGGCGACCTGCCCTGCCACGGCGCGCCGTGGCCCGAGCCGGCCCGCCGCCGTCTCGCCGCTATCACGCGCGAGCTGTGCGACGACGTCGAGCGTCGCGGCCTGTCCGGCCACCCGCGGATGTGGGACGACGAGCGCACCCGCATCGAGGCGGACGTCCTCGCGCTGCTGGACGTCGACGACGCGTGGCGCGCCGATCTCGGAGCCCGCCCGGTGGCCAGCGAGCAGCGGTTCGGGTTCGACGAGGGCGACTCGGCGCCCGCGGTGGAGGTCGCGGTGCCCGGGCCGTACGGGGATAGCCCCACCGGCCGCGTGCGCCTGCGCGGCAGCATCGACAAGGTCGACGTCGGCGCGGGCGGCACGGTCTACGTCACGGACATCAAGACCGGCTCCCGCACGAAATTCAAGGACATCAAGGAAGGCGACGAGCTTGTCGCCGGCACCAAGCTGCAGCTGCCGGTGTACGGGCTCGCGGCACGCGACGCGTTCGGCGGCGGGACGGCGGGCGTGGCGGCGTCGTACTGGTTCGTGCGCAAGGACCCGGGGCGTATCGAGGTGCCGCTCACGCGTGAGCTGGAGACGAGGTTCGCCGCCACGATCGGCGTGCTGACCCGCTCCATCGCCGCCGGCCTGTTCCCGCTGCGCCCGCCGGACGCGCCCGACTTCGCGTTCACCCAGTGCTCCTACTGCAATCCGGACAGCATCGGCCATGGCGAGGCTCGCGGACGGTGGGAGGTCAAGCGCGCTTCTCCCGAGCTGGCGGAGCTGGTGGGCCTCATCGAGCCAGACGCGCTGCCCGCACCTGTCGCGACGGACGACGCTACGGACGGAGACGACGCATGACGACCACCGCTGTCGTCGACCAGGACTCCCGCGACCGTATCGCCGAGGCCACCGACCGCACGCTGTTCGTCAACGCTGGCGCGGGCTCGGGCAAGACGACCGCGCTGGTGCAGCGCGTGCGCACACTCGTGCTGCGCGATGGCGTGCGTCTGCGGAACGTCGCGGCGGTCACCTTCACCGAGAAAGCGGGTGCCGAGCTGCGCGACCGGCTGCGGGTGGAGCTCGAGAAAGCGCGCCGCGACGCGGACGAGTCCGACGATGCCGAGCTCCGCCGTCGCGCCGGCGACGCGCTCGACGACCTGGACGCCGCCGCCATCGGCACGCTGCACTCGTTCGCACAGCGCATCCTCACCGAACACGCGATCGCGGCCGGGCTGCCGCCGCTGCTGGAGGGGATGGACGAGGTCGGGTCGTCGGTGGCGTTCGAGGAGCAGTGGTCGGCGCTGCGGATCGCGCTGCTGGACGACGACGAGATCGCCCCGGCGCTGCTGCTGGCGCTCGCGGGCGGGGTCAAGCTCGACGACGTGCGCGCGCTGACGAAGGCGCTCGGCTCCGACTGGGACCTCATCGACGAGCGCGTGCTCGCGGGGGAGCCGGAGCCGGTGGTTCGGCCGGTGGTGGACGCCGTCGTGCGGCGGGCGCGTGCGGTGCTCTCGCTGCGTGAGCACTGCAACGAGCCGGACGACACGATGCTGCCGAAGCTGGCCGAGCTGGAGGCCGCTCTCGGTGCGCTCGACGCCGCGGTGGACGACGGCGGTCGCCTCGCGGGGCTGCAGAAGCTCAGCGACCTGAAGTACGGCAACAAGGGCCGTGCGGGGAACTGGGCGGGGGTGATCAAGGAGGTCCGCGACGGCGGGAAGGACGTCGCCGAGGAAGCCGCGGCGGAGTTCAAGCGCGTCGTCGACCGCACGCTGCGCATCCTCACCCGCTGGACGGCCGAGCAGGTGCTCGCCGCGGCGGAGGACCGCCGTCGTGAGGGGCGTCTGGAGTTCCACGACCTGCTGGTGCTGGCGCGCCGCCTGCTGCGCCACGACCCCGACGTGCGCGAGGCCCTGCACCGCACGTACACGCACTTGCTGCTGGACGAATTCCAGGACACCGACCCCATCCAGATCGAGCTCGCCACGCGGATCGCGGGCGGCAGGGACGCGACGGCGGAGCGCTGGCAGGACGTCGACGTCCCACCGGGCCGGCTGTTCGTGGTCGGCGACGCGAAGCAGTCCATCTACCGGTTCCGCCGCGCGAACATCGCCACCTACCTGTCGGCGCAGGAGACGCTGGGGGAGCGGGTCAGCCTCACCACCAACTTCCGCACGGTGCCGGCGGTGCTCGACTGGGTGAATGCGGTGTTCGGGCAGGTCATCGTCCCGGACGCCGACCGGCAGCCGGAATACGAGCCGCTGGCCCGCCACCGCCGGTCGAGCCCCAACCGCCGATTGAGCTTGTCGAAATCCAGTGACTCGCGACCGCCGGAGGGTGTCGTCGTCCTCGGCGCCGACGCGCACATCGACAAGCCGTCCGCGACCGTGCTGCGCGAGCGGGAAGCCGCGGACGTCGCGGGCGTCGTGCGGCGGGCGATCGACGAGGGCTGGCAGGTGCAGGACCGCTCGGCCGGTGCTCACGGCGACGGCTGGCGCCCGGTGAGGCCGGGCGACATCGCCGTCCTGGTGCCCGCGCGCACGTCGCTGCCGCAGCTGGAGGACGCGCTCGACGCCGCGGGGGTGCCGTACCGGGCGGAGGCGAGCTCGCTGGTCTACGAGGCAGCCGAGGTGCGCGACCTCCTTGCGTGCGCCCGCGCCGTCGCGGACACGAGCGACGAGCTGTCGCTGGTCACGGCGCTGCGCTCGCCGTTGTTCGGGTGCGGCGACGACGACCTGTGGCGGTGGAAGCACGCCGGCGGCCGGTTCACGGTGTTCTCGACCCTGGAGGGGACGACGGCGCCCGGGGCGTCGGACGGCCCGGTTGCCGAGGCGCTGGCGTGGCTGCGCGACCTGTACTTCCGATCGCGGTGGGCGACGCCGTCGGAGGTGCTCGGCGCGATCGTGGACGGACGGCGAATGCTGGAGGTCGCGGCGCCCGACCCGCGGTCGCGGGACGTGTGGCGGCGGCTGCGGTTCGTCGTCGACCAGGCGAGGGCGTGGGGCGAGGTGTCGCACGGCGGGCTGCGCGCGTACCTCGCGTGGGCGGCGCACCAGGGCACGGAGACCACGCGGGTGGCGGAGTCCGTGCTGCCGGAGACCGACGTCGACGCCGTGCGCGTCATGACCGTGCACGCGGCCAAGGGACTGGAGTTCCCGATGGTGGTGCTGTCCGGGATGACGTCGCAGTCGCGGCGGCGGGCAGGGGTCAAGCTGCTGTGGCCCGAGGGCGGCGGGTACTCGGTGCGGTTCCGTGCGGGCGTGGAGACGGACGACTTCGACGTCGTCCAGCCCGTCGACGAGCAGATGGACGAGCTGGAGAAGCGGCGCCTGCTGTACGTCGCGGCGACGCGGGCGCGCGACCACCTGGTGGTGTCGCTGCACCGGGTCGATGGGTCGAAGGCCGGCTCGGCGGCGAAGCTGCTCGCCGACGAAGGCGGCGCCGGGTCGCTGGGGGAGGAGCGGTTCGCGTCAGCGTCGGACGGCGATGCTTCCGGTAGCGGGGGTGTGCGCGGTGCGCGCGAGGACGACGGCGTCGGGCCGCTCCCGCCGTACGACGAGTGGTTGGCGGGCGTGACCGCCGCACGGGCGAGCAGCGACCGGGACGCCGCGATCAGCGCGTCGGGGCTGGAGGGTACGGAGCCCGCATTGGTGCTGGCTGCACCCGACGCCGTGGCGGAGGGACAGGCGAAGGGCGGCCGGGACCTAGAGCTGCCGCCGTGGTCGAAGGGCCGGTATGGGTCGGCGATCGGCCGGGCCGTGCACGCAGTGCTGCAGGCGGTGGACCTCGCCACCGGCGACGGCGTGGAGGAGGCCGTCGCCGCACAGTGCGTGGTCGAGGGCGTGGTGGGCACCGAGGACCTGGTCGCCGCGCTGGTGCGGTCCGCGCTGGCGAGCGACCTCGTGCAGCGCGCGGCGCAGCGCGAGCACTGGCGGGAGACGTACGTCGGGACGCTTGACGACAACCCGGATTCTGATGGCACCGTGCTCGAGGGGTACGTGGACCTCGTCTTCCGCGACGACGACGGCACGCTCGTCGTCGTGGACTACAAGACCGACGCCGTGCCGCCGGGGGCTTATCCCAGTCGGCTGGAGTACTACGCGCCGCAGCTGCGGGCGTACGCGCGGTGCCTCGGTGACGCGACAGGTGCGACCGTGCGAGCAGAGCTGCTGTTCCTGCACCCACTGCAGGCAATGCCGGTCCCCGTACCCTCGAATTGACGGGGGTCGCGGTCAGGCTCTTCGGTATTCAAGGAGCTTGGTCAGTCGAGGTCGGGGGGCCGGCTTCCCTAGGAGCCCGGGGCCCACACTCCGTCACCGTGGCGGAGTTCATAGTCCGGTCAGTGCGGGTACGCCGCAGATGGGTAGAACGTCTCTGCCGTTTCTTGGCTATTGTGCCGCGGCATAGCCGCGGTCCAAGACTGGTGGCCGAGTTGGGCACTTCGGCTGGACGCCGCCCCCGGGGGCTCGGGAACCTAGAGCACGGTGCTGGTCACATGCCCGATATGGATTTCACGGGCGCACGGGTGCTGACCCCGGCGACATCAGGTCCAGCGAGGCAAGGCAGCGCCTGTCAGTGGCAGCCGCTTCAATTCGCGGCAAGGAGCGAGCACGAGTGCATGGGAGTACGGCGTGACGATCACGGTGCCGGACAGGGGCGCCGCCATCGAGGCGGAGCAGAAATTCTTCGACGACGTCGTTGAGGAGCGCGAAAACAAGCGCGGAGTCCGCCTGAGCTCGGCGAGCAGCACCGGTGACAAGAAGGCTGCCGCGGCGCTGAGGCGAAACGGCGATGGCGGGACCCTGGGTGCGAGCGACGATGCCGCCGCGTTCGCCCGCTATGACACGAAAGACGGCGGGTGCTACTACGTCGGCTACGGTGCGGTGCCGAGCGCCGGCGTCTACTCCTGGAAGGCGCGCTACATCCTCAAGCTCCGGACGGCGACGCACAAACAGCCGGGCGAGGTCGAGCGCCGTCGACGGTTTGAAACTTCGAAGTTCAACCGGATCGACGCTATCGACGACACCGTCTTTGCCGAGCTGGCCGAACGAGTCGCTGCACTCGAGGATGGCGAGTCATTCCCCCCGCTGATCGACGCGCAGCTCCAGGACGCGTTGAACTCTGACCGCAGCACCGAGATGCGCCAGATCGTCGAGACGTTGCAGGCCGCGCAATCGGCTCTCATCGGTGCCGACGCGCGCCAGGTCCTGGTCGTCCAAGGCGGACCGGGCACAGGCAAGACGGCGGTTGCGCTCCACCGTCTGTCGTCGATCCTGTTCAACGAGCCCGGCCTTAACGCCGAGGACGTGCTCGTCGTCGGCCCGAGCGCCACGTTCACGAAGTACATCGGCCGGGTGCTCCCGGAGCTCGGTGACGAGAGCATCCGGGTCGTCGACCTGGGCCATCTCATTGAGGGCGACTACACCGTCGGGCTGCATGACGGCACGGCTGCAGCCCGGCTGAAGGGCGACCTGCGCATGGTGGACGTCCTGGGCCGCGCTCTCGCGAACCGAGTGCGGGTTCCCGGGTCCGAGCTGGAGTTCTCGGTCGCGGATGTCGCGTGGACCATCACCGTGGCGCCGGAGGAGATCGAACGACTCCTCACGCCGTTGCGGGAGCTCTCCTACGAGGCCGGTCGCAGAACGCTGCGACGGATCCTGAGCGACCACGTCGCCGACAAGATTCGGGCGCGATTCGAATCGGAGCGGCGCCTGAGCGGCCAGGAAGACCTTGCGCGCCGCGTCAGTTCCCGTGATCTGGACGCTGCGGTCGAACGCTGTTGGCCCCGCATGACCGCGCATGGGCTCTTGGCAGATCTCTTCGGCTCCCTCGACCGTCTCGTCGATGCGGCGGGAGATGACCTGTCCGGGACGGAGGTCCAGATGCTGCGGCGCGCATCGGCCACGAAGACGTCGGCACAGGTGTGGTCGGCCGGGGACCTCTTCCTGCTGGACGAGGCGAGGGCGTTGCTGGGCGAGAGGCCGAAGCAGTACGGCCACATCGTCGTGGACGAGGCCCAAGACCTGTCGCCGATGCAGGTGCGGGCGATCGCGCGTCGATCCCGCACAGGCGCGATGACGATCGCGGGCGATATTGCCCAATCGACAGGGTTGTGGGCCCGCAATTCGTGGGAGGACCTTCTCGACCTGATCGAGACGGACTTGCCCAAAACGATCGCCAGCCTGGAGTACGGCTACCGCGTCCCCCGCGAGGTCATGGAGTACGCGGCCCAGCTGTTGCCGTGGGCGGCGGAAGGGGTCCAGCCTCCGCGTTCCGTCCGCTCCGTCGGTGCTGAACCAGGCGTGACCGAGCTTGCTGACGGCCCGTCCACGTACGACCCGCTGCTCGAGGTGCTCCTCGATTTCGCGGATGACATGTTCGTCGGAGTGGTCGTTCCGGACACCCTTCGGGCGGACATCGCTGCCGTGTTCGACGATGCTGGCCTGCCTTACACCGACGCTGACGGTGGTGAGCTTGGCCCATCGTTCAACCTGGTCAGCCCCGTCGGTGCGAAGGGTTTGGAGTTCGACACGGTCGTCGTCGTTGACCCGCTGAGCATTGCCATGTCGGACCCGCACGGTTATCGCTTGCTCTACATCGCGCTGACACGCACGACGCGATACCTGGAGATTCTCCATCCGCTTGGTCGGCTCCCGGAGGCTCTCGGCGGCGATGTGCCCATGGATGAGCCCCACGCGACGGTCGATCTGAAGGCAGGGCAGGCTGAAGGAGTGGCTGTGCTCCGCGAACTCCAGGACGTCACCGCGCACAACCTCCACGGGGGCGTTGCCAGTACGCCAGAGGCCGCGGGCGGAGTCGATGCGTCACCGGATGGGTCAGCTACCGCACGGAAGGTGGCACGTTCGCTGACGCCACGCCAGGAGGCGGTCGTCGCGCGGACGGCGGACGAGATCGTCGAGTTGCTGAGCGAGACCGTGCCTCCGGTGCTATGGCAGGAGATTCTGGAGAGGGCAGGCAGGTCGCTGTCCCTGGACTCGGACAATTAGCCGACGCCTGAAACGGACTGCGTACGGCGTATCACGCCCATCGTGCGCGGCAATGGCGGACTTGTCGGCGGCGAGGCGTTCGAGCTCATGCCACACCAGGGGGCCAACGCGCACACCAGGACACCGAGCTGCGGGGACAAGGCCGGCGAGCGTGGCGTTCTGACGACGCAACTGGCCGATCACCCACGCAACCGTCCGGCGTCAGGCAGCCAGCTCGACGACGTCCCGGATTAGCCGATACGTCGTCCGATCTATCTCGTCGAAGCGTCCGTCGACCGTCCGCTGCATGTTGCGGTCGGCGCGCCACGCGTTCTGTGCCTCCAAGTTGTTCTGGAGCGCCTTGCGCTGCGGCTGCCGGGCGTGGTGCTCCCAGGTGTTGACGGCCTGGACCACGCCGTGCGCCGTGCCTGTCCATGGCGAGCATCGCGGATCGTTCCGGTAGAGGAAGTCCAGGGCGTCGCGCTTGCGCTCCTTGAGCTCGAGCAAGTACTTCGCGTCACGCTGGCGGTCGATCGGGACGAGCCGTTCGAGGATCGCGCTCCACTGGGCGTCAGTGACTACCGTCTTACACAGCTCGGCAACCTGCGCCTCGAACGCGTCGGATGCGCTCTCGATGATCTGGAGCGCGTTGCGCGCATCGACGACGTGCAGGTCCGAGTGCTTCGAATGCCGAACTCGTAGCTCGGCTCCTGACTCCCGCAGGGCCGCGGCGCGGGTGTTGTCGCAGACGACGTCTGTGATCGTGCGCTTGTAGATCGTGGCGCTGCCGCCGTCCATCGAGGTCGTCGCGAGGAGGTTTGGGCGGTACTCCACGCCTTGCGAGGTGCTCCGGTTCTCGGCGACGGAGACCTCGACCCACGCGATGGCGCCGCGCTTGAGAAGCCCGGCCGAGCTGATCTGCAGGCCCCCGTGCAGGAGTGTCTCAACGCTGTCGACGAGCCATTCACCGTATTGGTGGAGCTGGTAGTCGCTGCTGACGACCGAGAAGACCTCGCCGGTGGTCCTGTCCGACCTGTCGGTTGCTCGCTTCCCGTCCAGCACCGCCCAGCGCATGGGCTCCCCGTGCTCGTCCTGGTGGGTCCAGTCGTCGAGGCCTGTGGCCGGGACCTCGACGGCAACGCGTCGATAGACGCCCTCCCAGTGGAAGAGCCGCCGACGGACGTCGTCCGGGGGGATCGCACCATCGTAGTGGTTGGGCTCCGTGCCCTGGAGCGTTTTGCGATAGTGCCAGGCGTTGCCCCTCCTCTGCGCGAAGCCGATCAGGGTCTGCGTGTTGAGCCACTCGGCAGTCTCGCGTGACAACGTGTCTTCCTCTCCTGCCTTGGGGCTCGCTCCGTGCGGGAGCCGTCGTCGGGGTTGGCCCGTGAAGTCGGCGGGCGCGACGATCATGAAAGTGGGGTCGGGGGTGGTGCAGCGTCTTTCCGTGGCCAGCAAATGTGCAGGCGGGACGCTTGGCAAGATACGTGACGACCTGCCGGGGGCTGCGGGTCGGACCGGGTGAAAAAACTTGTGCTGCAGCCGTAGATCGTGACCTTGACCTGTGGTGATGCAGCGAGACGGTCTGACAGTGAGACGGCGTCAGGGATCGTTGCTTGTGTGGAACAAGAATCCCGCGATGGACCGCGAGACGCAGGGTAGCGGCGATCGGCAGAAGGCGGACAGGGTGTCCGCGGTGGAACGGGACTCGGACCGGTTCACGCGGCGTGAGCCCTTTGGTCGGGCAGCAGGTTGCTCCCCCGGTTCAGTGGAGGGGCGGAATTGACCCGAAGAGCCTATGCGCACTGCGTAGGATCGCGCCCGCTCGCCGCGGCCCCGGTTCTATCGCTCCGGTTCGGTCGGCCCGCATGCGTCGCTCGACGTGAGCCCGGGCCGGTCACCGGCATCAGTCTCGGCCTGTGTGACCCAGATGCGCCGCGTCTCGGGATTGATCGAGCTACTCATCGACCCTTGTCAGTGCGTCCTCGCTTGCCGCCGGGTCACGCCGTGGATCGATCGCGATGCGGATCGCGTGGCCCGGAGCGTGTCCGGGTGCTTCTTCGGAGCTGCCACGACTCTCAGGCTTCCGGGGAGTGAGGGTCCCCAACGGTTCCTTCACGAGGCACCTTGGTGAGCTTGGTGAGCTTGGTGACCGCACAGCGCGCAGTCGTTGGATGCGTCGTCGGTCATGGACGCCACCATCCTCGACCCGAGGGCGACCTCCAGGGTGAACTATCGCCTTGCGGACCGTCATACCCGGTTAGACCCGGTCTCAGCCGTCGACACCCGGTAGCGTGGCCCTGACCCGTTCGGGGCCCGAGTAGATGGGAGACAGTCCTTGGCTGATCCGTGGCTGTCCGCCGACGGCATCGCCGCGCACCTCGGCGTCACGAAGGACACGGTCTACGCGTGGATCGCGGACAAGGGCATGCCGGCGCACAAGGTCGGCCGCTTGTGGAAGTTCCAGACGAGCGAGGTCGACGCTTGGGTGCGAAGCGGCGGCACAGCGACGTCGACCGACGGCGACGAGTGAGCCCGCGAGTGTCGGTGCCGCGCAGTACCTTGCTCGACCTGCCTGGATCCGGAAGGAGGACCACCCGATGAGCGCTCAAGCGTCCCCCCGCTACGCGCTGTCGTTCACCAATGGTGGCCTCCTGGTGCGCGAGGCCGCGGTCGTGGCCCCTCTATACAAGGAGCATCGCGATTGGGTGAAGGTCCGTGACCTCGCGGTCGACAAGAACCTCCTGCAGGCGCGCGCTTACCGAACCAGTGTTCGCTCCGTGCGCGAGACAGTCAAACGAATGTCGGCGCTCTCCGACCGTGAGGTCGAGATCGTCGCTGACGGCACCTCCACAGAGCGCGGTCACCTCATGTGGGTCGCGGCCTGCCGTCGCTATGACCTCGTCGGAGAGTTCGCCGAGGAGGTGCTCCGCGAGCGCTTCCTCACGCTTGCGGGCGCCGTCTCCCACGAGGACTACGACTCCTTCTACCGAGCGAAGGCGCTGTGGCATGACGAGCTCAACGCCGTCTCCGACACGACCTACAAGAAGCTCCGGCAGGTGCTCTTCAAGATGTTGACCGACGCGGAGCTGCTCACCGCGCAAGGGCAGATCGAACCCGCAATGATGTCCACCCGGGTTGCAGAGTGCCTCAACGAGCACGCGCCGAGCGATGTCCGATTCTTCCCGACGAGGCTCGTCTGATGCCTAACTCCCAGCCCACGCTCGCCCAGCAGGAGGCGCACCTGTTCAAGGTGCTCAGCAGCGAGCGCTTCTTGAAGATGGAGGGCCTCGGAAACGAGGTGGCCCACTTCATCTACGACTACGACCCCGCGTGGGCTCTTGACGTCGCCCAAGCGAAGAAGCGCATCAAGACCAAACTCAACACCGAGCGGGGCATCAAGGTCTTCGAGATCAACCTCTACGACCTGTGCGTCGAGCTGCTCAAGGCGCGCAACGTGTGGGAGCGCGTCCTGGCCGCCGAGCCGACGATGGACAAGCCCGACTTCCTCAAGATGCTCCAGAACATGCTCGACCCGCAGATTCACCTTGCCCCCGCGATCAAGGAGCGAATCGCGGGCGAGTCATTCCAGATCCTGTTCCTGACCGGTATCGGCGAGGTGTTCCCGTTTGTGCGCTCGCACACGGTGCTGAACAACCTGCAAACCGTCGTCTCGGACAATCCGATGCTGATGTTCTTCCCCGGGAGGTACGAGGTGTCGGCCACGCAGGGCTCGGCGCTCGTGCTGTTCGGACAGCTCAAGGACGACTCCTTCTACCGCGCCAAGCGCATCCTCGACCAGGAAGCATGACCCGATGAAACTCAGCGAGATCTTCCTCAAGGACGTCACCCGCTCGATCGAGGGCGTCGTCAAGGCCGACGACGTCGATCACCTGGGCAACGAGGTCGAGGAGTACGTCTTCACCAACGACGCCGCGAAGGGTGTCGCGCCGTTGCTGGAGGAGTACACGAACTACACCAACGCCAATGGCGTGTGGATCTCGGGCTTCTTCGGCTCCGGTAAGTCCCACCTGCTCAAGATGCTCGCCCACCTCCTCGGCGACGTAGAGGGCCAGGCGTTCCCGCGCGAGAAGGTGAGTGAGAGCTTCCTCGCCAAGACCAACGATGCGTTCCTGGTCGCGTCGTTGAAGAAGGCCGCCACGATCCCGGCCAAGAGCCTGCTGTTCAACATCGATCAGAAGGCGACCCTCATCGCCAAGGACCAGACCGACGCCCTGCTGAAGGTGTTCGTCAAGGTCTTCGACGAGAGCCGCGGTTACTTCGGCAACGACGGCGCGGTCGCCCGCTTCGAGGAGGACCTCGACAAGCGCGGCCAGTACGAGGCGTTCAAGGAGGCATTCGCCAGGCACGCTAGCATCGACTGGTCTCAGGGCCGCGAGCAGACCGCGCTTGAGGGCCACAACATCGACAGGGCGTTCGCCGAGGTTAACGGCGAGGCGAACCCCGGCATCATCGCCCAGTACCAGAAGTCCTACGCAGTCTCGATCGAAGACTTCGCCGCGTCGGTCAAGGTCTGGATCGACAAGCAGGAGCCCGGCTTCCGACTCAACTTCTTCGTCGACGAGGTTGGCCAGTTCATCGCCGACGACGTCAAGCTCATGCTCAACCTCCAGACGATCGCCGAGTCCCTCAACACCAAGTGCAAGGGGCGCTCGTGGGTGTTCGTCACGTCGCAGGAGGACATGGATAAGGTCATCGGCGACCGCACCAAGCAGCAAGGCAACGACTTCTCGAAGATCCAGGCTCGCTTCAGCGCCAAGGTCAAGCTGACCAGCCAGGACGTCGAGGAAGTCATCAGCAAGCGTCTGCTGGAGAAGGACGACGCAGGCGCCGCCGCACTGAAGAAGGTCCACTCCACGCAGGCGGCGAACTTCCCGACGATCTTTAACTTCGTCGACGGCGCGAAGACCTACCGCAACTACATCGACGAAGCCCGCTTCATCAACACCTACCCCTTCGTCACCTACCAGATTCCCATGTTCCAGGCCGCGATCGAGGGCCTGTCGGATCACAACATGTTCGAGGGCAGGAACAGCTCGGTGGGTGAGCGCTCGATGCTCGGCGTGGTCCAGGAGGTCGCCAAGGGCATCGGCGGCGAACAGGTGGGCTATCTTGCCACCTTCGACCAGATGTTCGCGGGCATTAGCGCTGCCCTGAAGTCGTCGGCGCAGAGCGCCGTCCTCCAGGCCGAGAAGCACCTTCCCGACCCCGGCTCCGACGTCACGGTCCTCGCCAACCGCCTCCTGAAGGCGCTCTTCCTGGTCAAGTACGTCGACACCTTCAAGGCCACGCCACGCAACCTCACCGTGCTCGTCTACGACCGCTTCGGGCTCGACCTCACAGGGCTGGGCAAGCAGGTGCAGGAGGCGCTCAACCTGCTGGAGACGCAGTCGTACGTCCAGCGCAACGGCAACGTCTACGAGTACCTCACCAACGAGGAGCAGGAGATCGAGAAGGAGATCAAGGCGGTCGACATTGACTCCTCCGAGGTCTCCAGCAAGCTCTTCCGGTACCTGTCGTCCGACATCCTCAAGACCAACAAGCTCAAGTACGCCAAGAACGGCCAAGACTTCTCGTTCGGCCACAAGCTCGACGACATCGTGCAGGGCAACCAGCGCGAGCTGACCATCCACTTCATCACGCCCGAGACGAGCTACAGCGACACCGAGATCCTGTCGCAGAGCATGGGCAAGAACGAGCTGCGGGTCTTCCTGGGGCGCGACAAGCGGCTGCTCGCCGACGTGCGCCTGCTGCTCAAGACGGAGAAGTACACCAAGCAGCGCACGAGCTCGGGTGCAACGCCGTCGATGCAGGCGATTCTTCAGTCCAAACAGGTGCTCAACGCCGACCGTGAGAAGGAACTCATCGAGCGACTCCGCCAGGCCGTCGGCAAGGCGCGGCTGATCATCAACGCCGCCGAGATCACGTCCAGCTCGCAGGACGCAGTCACGCGCGTCACTGACGGGTTCCAGGAGCTCGTCAGCCGCACCTACACGAGCCTCGGCCTTCTCGGCGGCAAGGTCTACCCGGAGCAGGCGGTGGCCGGCGTCGTCCAGAACGACCAAGGGATGTTCAGTGCAGGACACCTCAGCGCGCTCAGCTCGCCCGGCGCCGAGATGGAGTCGTGGGTCATCGCCCAGACGGGACTCGGTGAGCAGGTTACGATCAAGAAGGTCGTCGACCGCTTTGAGGCTAAGCCCTACGGCTGGGACCTCGGCTCCATCGAGGTCGTGCTCGGTTGGCTCGTCGGCAACGGCAAGGTTGCGCTCACCGTCGACTCCAACCCTGTCGTCCGGACAGAGACGGCGGCGCTCATCCGCAACACCGGAAAGCACCAGTACGTCGTCGTCGCACCCCAGAAGGCGTACGACCAGGGGAAGGTCAGCGCATTCAAGAAGTTCTGCACGGACTTCTTCGATGAGGGCGCAGTGCCCAGTGACCCCGCGGAACTCGCCCGCTATGGCAAGGACAAGCTCGAAGCCAAGCGCGACGAGCTCAACGCCCTCGTGACATCCAGCAAGTACCCATTCGTGAGTCAGCTCTCGAATATTGTCACCCTGCTGGATGCAGTCGTCGGCAAGTCCACCGACTGGTACCTGACCGACTTCGACAAGGCCGACGAACTCGTTGAGGCCAAGGAAGAGACGATCGACCCGATCAAGTCGTTCATCAACGGCCAGCAGGCGACGATCTTCGACGAGGCCCAGGCACTCCTCAGTACAAACACGGGCAATCTCGCCTACCTCGCCCCGGGGGCCGCCGACCCTGTCCAGGCACTCCTGTCAGATCCCAACGCGTTTCGCGGCAACAAGATGAACCAGCTCAAGGTTGCCGCCGACACCCTGCGAGGCCAGCTAGACGACGCCGTCACCCAGCAGCGCGTCGCCGTGGCAACCGCCATCGAGGGACGCAAGGCCGAGATCCTCGCCAGCGCCGACTACGCCAACGCCACCTCCGAGGCGCAAGCAAGCGTGACCCAGCGTGTCGGCCAGGTTCTCACACGACTTGCTGGCGAGGACCAGATCGCTCTGATCCTCCAACTCGAATCGAACTTCGAGCAGTCTGGCTACCCGGCACTCCTCGATGCGCTCGCGGCCGCTCAGCAAGGTGGCGACGACGCCGGCGACGACGACGCGCCGAAGCCCAAGCCGAAGCAGACGGTCTCGGTCAAGACGATCAGTGTCCCGGGCGTCTCGGGCAAGGTGCTCGAGTCTGAAGGCGACCTCGACGACTACCTCGCCAAGTACCGCGCCGCGCTCGTTGCGACCCTTAACGACGGAAAGCGAATTACGCTCTGATGGACACCGCACCGCTGAAGTCCTTCGCCACCTCGGCGCGCACGGAACTCATCCGCGAGGTCCGAGCGCGCATCACCGCAGTGCTCGCGCAGGGTTCGCCAGAGCGGGTTGAACAGCCCCGTGCCGTGACCGCGTTGGAGCGGGCGATTGCCGCGGGGGGCGGCGGTGACAAGGGCAGGGCGCATGTTGCTGACAAGGTTGCTTACACCTGGTTCAACCGCATCATTGCGCTGCGCTTTATGGACGCGAACGGCTACACGGGCATCGGCGTTGTCTCACCTGCCGCCGATCAGGTCGGCCAACCCGAAGTCCTCGCTGCGGCCAAGCGCGGCCAGGTCGACGGTGACGTCGTGAAGGGAGCGAACGCGACGATCGTCCCTGGGCTGCTCAATGGCACCCGCCAGCCGCGCCCCGGTGTCGATCCCCAGGCTGAGGCATATGCGCTCCTCCTGGCGGACTACTGCCGCTACTGGAATCGGGCGATGCCGTTTATGTTTGAGCGCGAAGGCGACTACACCGAGCTGGTCATCCCCGCGAACCTGCTCGCTGAGGACTCGGTACTCAGCCGCTCGGTCAAGGTGCTCACCGAGGACGTGTGCCAGGACGTCGAGGTCATCGGATGGCTCTACCAGTTCTACATCTCCGAGCGGAAGGACGAGGTCTTCGCTGGGTTCAAGAAGAACAAGAAGGCCGGCGCCGATGAGATCCCCGCCGCCACCCAGCTCTTCACCCCGCACTGGATCGTCCGCTACCTCGTCGAGAACTCCCTCGGTCGCCTTTGGATGCTCAATCACCCCGAGTCTCGCCTCGTCGACCAGATGGACTACTACATCGCCCCGGTCGATGAGGAGACCGACTTCCTCAAGATCACCAAGCCCGAGGAACTAACGGTGATCGACCCGGCGTGCGGTTCGGGTCACATGCTCACCTACGCCTTCGACCTCCTCTACGCGATCTACGAGGAAGAGGGTTACGCGCCGTCGGCGATCCCAGGCCGGATCCTCACCAACAACCTCTACGGTACCGAGATCGACCCCCGCGCCGGTGCGCTGGCCGCGTTTGCCCTGACGATGAAGGCCGCGGCCAGGCGCAAGCTCTTCCTCAAGAACCCAGTCGAGCCGAACATCTGCGTGCTCGACCCGATCACCTTCACTCCCGACGAACTGGACTACCTCGTCACCAAGGACGGCGACCGGTACGCGGAGCAGGAGTTCTGGAACCAGTTCGCCGAGGCCGACACTCTCGGGTCACTGATCAAGCCTGACCCGGCAATGACCGTTCGTCTCGCGCGTCACTTGGACACCATCGACGACGACGGCGACATGCTTAAGGCCGACGCCCTCGGCTGGGCTCGGCAGGCGATCCGCCAGGCGGAGTTCCTGTTGCCGAGGTACGGCGTGCTGGTGGCTAATCCTCCCTACATGGGTAGCAAGAACATGGGTGGTCACCTCAGCGTGCGGGTCGCTACTGCATTCCCAGAGGCGAAGTCCGATCTCTTCTCCGCCTTTGTCGCACGGTCGCCGGGGCTTCTAGTTCGTTCGGGCTACGCAGGTTTCATGACGCCGAATGTCTGGCTCTACATCGCGTCACATAAGTTACTGCGCAGCGAAGTGATTTTTCCCCGACTCCGGGGGCTAGTGGAACTGCCATTGGGCGGGTTCCGCGGAGCCACGGTTCAAGTCTGCGCGTTCACGATGATCAACGCTGACGAGCGATCAGTCCCGGCAGACTTCGTGAGACTCGTCGGCTCTCCTGGCGGAGAGGCCGAGATGGCAAGCCTAACTAGAGACGCAGTCGCGGACGCGGCGAGCGAATATCGCTTCAAAATCGCACCACGCCGTTTCGAGGCGATCCCGGGTTCCCCCGCGGCCTACTGGTTCTCCGATCCCCTGCTCCAAGCGTTCGAAGGAGCAAGAACTGTGTCGGAAATCGCGCGGGCGGCGAAGGGATTGGTCACCGGCGATAACGCCAAATACATCCGGGCTTGGCATGAGGTGTCCTTTGCGCGTATCGGATTCGGGGTCCCGGACCGTGCCGCAGCCAAGAAGTCGGGTCGGAAGTGGTTCCCTCATGCGAAGGGTGGCGACTTCCGACGATGGGCGGGGAACGTTGACGCGGTCGTCGACTGGTATGACGACGGTGCAGCGCTGCAAACCACCCTTACTGACGACGGAAGTCGCGTTCGGGCGACGAACTTCAATCTAGATCGAATCTTCAAACCGGGGATCGTGTGGACGGTAGTGACGTCGGGAGCTCCGTCGTTCCGTTTGGTCGGCCCGGGCCACCTGTTCGCCGACGCTTCGGGGGTGTGCCAATCAGACAACAACGACTACCTCTTGGCGCTATTCAACTCGGCGGCGGCAGCAGAGGTCTTGAACGGAATCAATCCCACGCTGAACATGCAACCAGGAAACGTGGGCGCCGTTCCGGCACCCCCTGACCCGGCTTCGGCGGAAGCGGCTGCGCTTGCAGCCAGAGCGGTGGACCTCTCTCGCCGCGACTGGGCAAGTCGCGAGACCGCTTGGGAGTTTTCTGGACTTCCCCTCGATCGTCAGGCTGGCACGGTTGCCAAGGCAGTGGGCGCCGCGATCGATGAGGGGCGCCGCTGGGTGGCGGAACTTGGGCAAATCGAGACCGAAGTGAACCTTCACTTTGCGAATCTGTACGGCATCAAGCACGAGGACTTTCGGCCGGCAGATTCGCAGGTCTCGCTGCAGGCTAACCCTGCCTACAGGTACGCGGGGCAGGAGAGTTCGATGCACGAACGGCTCCTTCGTGCAGACCAGGTGAGGGACCTTTTGTCCTACGCGGTCGGCTGCATGTTCGGTCGCTACAGCCTCGACGAGCCGGGGCTGATCCTCGCGGATCAGGGGGCGACCTTGCAGGAATACCTGGCGAAGGTCCCGACCCCGGCCTTCGCGCCGGACGTCGACAACGTCATACCCATCGTTGATGGCGACTGGTTCGAGGACGACATCGTCGGGCGGTTCCGCCAGTTTCTCCGTATCGCGTTCGGCGAGCAGCGCTTTGAGGAAAATCTGCGGTTCGTCGCCGAGACACTCGGGGTGAAGAAGCTGCGCGACTACTTTGTGAAGTCCTTCTACAAGGACCACGTCCAGCGGTACAAGAAGCGCCCGATCTACTGGCTCTTCTCCAGCCCGAGGGGCTCGTTCAACGCGTTGATCTACATGCACCGCTACACACCGTCGACGGTCTCGACGGTCCTGACTTACCTGCGGGAGTACGTGACCAAGCTGGAGTCGGCTCTCCAGCAGGCGGAGCGCGCGGGGAACGCGAAGGAGGCCGACCGGCTTCGCAAGATCCTCGTCGAGTTGAACGAGTACGAGCACGACACGCTCTACCCGAAGGCGTCCGAGAACGTCGCCATCGATCTGGACGATGGCGTCAAGGCGAATTACCCGAAGTTCGGCGTCGCCCTCAAGAAGGTCCCCGGACTGGAGGCAGTGAGTGACTGACCTGACTTCCGTCCAAGACGCGCTGCAAAGCCGGCTCGCCTCGCAACGGGTCGTGTTCTGGCATGACCCCGCCGGTGAGTACGCAGCCGACCTCGACACGCTTGACCTTGGTGCGGTGAACGTGATCCGTGTCGAGGGCAACGAGTTCGGTGCAAAGAACACGATCCTCGCCGACCACGTCAGCAAGCATCTCGTCTATCGCTCCGGCGACGTCCCGCGAGGTACGGCGAACTGGCTGCTCGACCTCGAGTTCGCGTACGGCGTCTTTACGGCCGACAAGACCTCCATGCTTCAGCAGGAGCTTGGGCTGAGCGACCCAGCCCTGCTGCCGGTGATCGAGCAGCATCAGAGGTTCTTCGCCGCGAATAGCCGCAAGCAGGCGTTGGAGAAGCTCCTCATTGACGGCGACGATGCCGCACGCCTTCGCGCCAAGATGTGCCAGGTGCTCGTCAAGGCATCGGGGAACAAGCTGACCGACATTGTCCGCGAACTCCTCGTCGAGAACGCCGCGGGGAAGAGCACCAAGTTCGACGACCTCGTTGCCTTCGGCCTCGACCAGTTCTTCTGGGATGGGCTCGCCAGCATCTACAAGTACTCGAGCGCGACCCCGACCATGGACGACTTCGTGCTGTGGACGTTCGGCCGCGCCATCGAGGAGTTCGCCTCAGACACCCCCGACGAGTTCCGCAACATCCGCAGCGACTTCAACGCCTTGCGATACGACGTGCGCACGCAGGACGTGATGACGACGCTCGCATCCCGCGCGGCCGACGCGCTCGACGTGAAGTCGAAGATCGAGCAGCGCGACTACCGCGAATTGGCCAAGATCACGATCTTCGAGGAGGTCGACCGCAAGGTCATCGTCGACCTCGCCGCTGCCGTCGCCACCCAGTCGGTGACTTCCCGTGAGGTCGCGGACATCGTTCGGCAGCGTCAGCACAGCTTGTGGAGTGGTAAGTACACCAAGCTCTACGACGCGATCCAGAGCGCCTCGGAGCTGCTCGCGTCGATCGCTGCGTTGCCGCACGCCATCGCCTCAGCCGCGGTCGGGCTGGAGAAGTACCAGTCGGACTGGTTCCGCATCGACCAGCACTACCGCTGGTTCACGTACGCCCACCAGACCGCCGACTTCCACAAGCCGCTCGAAGCGCTCAAGGCCGAGGTCGACAAGCAGTACGCCAACAAGTACCTCTACGACTTCGGCGGGCTCTGGCAGCAGGCCCTTGAGCCCATGAGCGAGTGGAAGTCTGCGACGCTCACGCCGCAGGCGAAGTTCTTCGATCGTCACGTTGCCCCCGTCGTCAAGGACGGGCGCACCAAGGTGGTCGTGATCATCTCCGACGGCATGCGGTATGAGATAGCCGAGCAACTCGCGTCGATGGTCCGCGGGGAGGACCGCTTCGATGCCTCGCTCTCCGCCGTGCTCGGCTCGCTGCCGAGTTACACCCAACTCGGCATGGCGTCGTTGCTGCCGCACTCCAGCCTGAAACTCGACCCCGAGGGTCTGCCGGTGCTTGCGGACGGGAAGCCGACGAACGGCACCGCGAACCGCGACAAGATCCTGCAAGCGGTCAAGGGACATGCCATCACCGCGGCCGAGGTGCTGGCCATGCCGGGGAGCGAGCTTCGCGAACTGTACACGAAGCACCAGGTCTTCTACGTCTACCACGACCGCATCGACGCCGCGGGCGACAAGGCCCCGACCGAGCGGACCGTCTTCGAGGCTGCCGAGGAGACCCTTCGCGAGCTGCTGCTCCTGGTGAAGAAGTGGACCAACGCCAACGCGACGAACATACTCATCACCGCCGACCACGGGTTCCAATACCAAGACACCCCGCTGGAGCAGGCCTACTACCTCTCGGAGAGCCCGCAAGGTGACGCGGTCACCAAGACCAACCGCCGCTACGTGCTCGGCCGGTCACTGAAGCCGTCGCCCTCCTTCATGACGTTCACCTCGGCCCATGCAGGGCTCGCGGGAGACATCGACATCCAGATCCCCAAGTCGATCCACCGCATCCCGCTACCCGGCGCCGGCACCCGCTACGTACACGGTGGCGCTTCGCTCCAGGAGATCGTCGTGCCGGTGATCGCGATCAACAAGAAGCGCAAGAGCGACATCCGACCGGTCAATGTCGACCTCATGCCCGAGACCGACAAGATCACCACCGGGCAGCTCGCCATCAAGCTGCTTCAGCGCGAGGCCGTCACCGACAAGATCCAGGCGCGCCAGGTGCGGCTCGGCCTCTACGTCGGCGACACGCTGATCTCCGACCAGCCTGTCCTCACGTTCGACAGCGCCTCCGACGACCAGCGCGACCGCTACCAGAAGGCCGTGCTGTACCTGACCCAGGACGCCGACCAGTACAACAACCGGCCCGTCGAGCTGCGGCTCGAGGAGCCGATCCCGAACACGACGCAGTGGAAGTCGTTCTCGAAGGGGAACTACACCATCAAGCGGTCGTTCACGACGGACTTCGACTTCTAGGACAGCCATGACCAACCTCGAAGACGCCCTCGGCGAGATCGACGTCCTCGCCGCCGCGGAGACGACCGACGCCGCCCCGACGAAGTCTGCGCTCGACGACAAGATCAACGAGCACTTCGCTGGCGCCGTCGTCCGCAAGGACCTCGTCAAGGCGGTCCGCGGCAACGCCGTCGTGCCGTCTTACGTCCTTGAGTACCTGCTGGGCCAGTACGCCGCATCCGACGATGAGGCGACGATCCAGGCTGGGATCGACAGCGTGCGGCAGATCCTCGCGACCCACTACGTCAACCGCAACGAGCACATGCTCGTGAAGTCGGAGATCCGCCGCAAGGGCCGCCACCGCGTGATCGACAAGGTCACCGTCACCCTCAACGAGAAGAACGACGTCCACGAGGCAGAGTTCGAGAACCTCCAGGTCAAGGGCGTCATCATCGACGACGTCACGGTCAAGCAGAACCCCAAGCTCCTCGTCGGCGGCGTCTGGTGCATCTGCGACATCGAGTACTTCCACTCCGACGACCAGCGCGTCGTGCCGTGGATCCTCGGCAGCCTCAAGCCCATCCAGGTCGCCGGCATCGACATCGACCACTACTACGAGGCACGCAAGGCGTTCACGACAGACGAGTGGATCGACCTGCTCATGCAGTCGATCGGCCTCAACCCCGAGCAGTTCAACGAGCGCGGCAAGCTCATCGCCCTGACACGGCTCATCCCGTTTGTCGAGCGCAACTACAACGTCGTCGAGCTCGGCCCCAAGGGCACCGGCAAGTCGCACACGTTCAGCGAGTTCTCCCCGAACGGCATCCTCATCTCCGGCGGAGAGGTCACGGTCGCCAAACTGTTCGTGAACAACGCCAGCGGGCGCATCGGGCTGGTCGGCTACTGGGACTGCGTCGCGTTCGACGAGTTCGCCGCCAACCGTCGCACCGACCAGAATCTAGTCAACGTGATGAAGAACTACCTCGCGAACAAGTCGTTCTCGCGCGGTACGAGCATTTATGGGGCCGAGGCCTCGATGGCGTTCATCGGTAACACCACGCACACTGTGCCCTACATGCTCAAGAACAGTGACCTGTTCGACGAGCTGCCCGACGCCTACCGCGACCCGGCCTGGCTCGACCGCATTCACCACTACATCCCCGGCTGGGAGGTCGCGCCGATCCGCTCGGAGATGTTCTCCACCGGCTACGGGTTCGTCGTCGACTACCTCGCCGAGATCCTGCGCGCGAAGCGGTCCGAGGACTTCTCCGACAAGTACAAGGACTACTTCACCCTCGACAGCTCAATCTCCACGCGCGACCAGGACGGCATCCGCAAGACCTTCTCTGGGCTGATGAAACTCGTGCACCCGACGGGTGAAGCCACGGAGGACGAGGTCCGCACGCTCCTGGAGTTCGCGGTCGAGGGTCGCAAGCGTGTCAAGGACTCGATCCTGCGGATCGACGCCACCATGCGCGACACCCCGGTTCGGTTCCGGTACTCCGACACGTCGGGGGCGTGGCAGGAGGTCGCGACGCTCGAGGAGAGTCAGTACCCGCAGCTGTATCGGCGGGACTGGGACGCAGTGCCCGAGGGTGAGGGCGGAGCGACTGCATACGCGGCCACGGGAGTGCTTCCAGTCCCGGCTACTGCGCCATCTTCCGAGTCCTCGGTGACTACACCGGACGCGCCCGTCCAGCCCGTGCCGTCTGGGTTGGCCGAGGGGCATCGAGACTTCACCGCCGGCCAGCGAGGAGTCTCGTACGAAACCCTCCTCCTGCCGTACCTTCGTGGCGCTTCCAAGATCACCATCACGGACCCCTACATCCGCATGCCGCACCAGGGACGCAACCTCGCGGACCTGCTAAGCCTCGTCGCCGCAGCTAAGGACGACGCCGACGAGATCGACGTCCTGCTTGTCACCACCGAGGAGCCGAAGTCCGAGTTCAAGCACGGCCAGTTGCTGATGCTCAAGTCGATCAAGGACGCTTCCGACGCGGTGGGCGTTCGCCTCGGAGTTCGGCTCGACGACACGATCCACGACCGCCGCATCGAGACCAACCATGGCTGGCGTATCGACCTCGGCAAGGGCCTCGACATCTGGCAGAAGCCGAGCGACAACCCCTTCGACTTCGGACGCAACCGTCAGCAGTTCCGGCTCATCGGCTCGGCGTTCACCGTCCACTACATGAAGGTCCACGTTCTCTCCGACCCGGAGGCAGCGGAGTGACCCGGGCCCGCACTGGCGGCTTGTTGCAGCTGAGAGGCTAGGGGTGTCACCAGGCGCTGTGCTAGGCCGCCACTGTGTGCGCTTCGTCGGGAGGGGTAGAACGGTGCCGTGACCGGCGCTGTCGTACGCTCGACGGGACGCATGGCACGAACGCGTCCGCATCACCGTTTTCAGTGGCACGCGAGTTGCACGGCCACTCGAGGCGAGGGAAAGAACCGCGGAATTTCAACGATCCTTGGGCCTTGAACTACACGATCAACATCTGACCGTGGGTCGGATCGGCCCGGCCTCGATCCCGTTGTCAGAGTATTCGAGCCGCGGGATCCCGCGGTCCCGGGCGCCTTGCTGCTCGGAACTCCGTGCGTCCTTCCCGCACACGAACTCCCGGCGGTGAACGCCCCGCCCGGCGGGCGCCATCGTCCTGCGGAAGGCGCCCAGCGGTCTCCGGTGGCGCCCGCGACGTGCCCGGTTAGTGTCGTTTCCGGAGTTCCGGCCGACAGCTCAGGAGATGCGTAGACATGGGTGCCAGCACGAACGACGTCGATCGCCACCGCCTCCCGATCGGTCGGCGTCGCAGGGCGTCGGACACACCGGTGGATGCGCGGAACGCGGTCAAGCCCGCCCCGTCGACGCCGCTCCGGCCGCCGCAGGGTGCGCCGAACGTGCTGATCGTGCTGGTGGACGACATGGGGTTCGGGGTGAGCAGCGCGTTCGGCGGTCCGTGCGAGATGCCGCGTGCCGAGCAGATGGCCACCGAGGGCACGCGGTTCACGCGCTTCCACACCACGGCGCTGTGCTCGCCGACGCGGCAGTCGCTGATGACGGGGCGCAACCACCACACGGCGGAGATGGGCGCGCTGGCCGAGGTCGCGACGTCGCTGCCGGGCTACACGGGCGTGCGCCCGGACGACTGCGCGACCATCGCGCAGGTGCTGCGGATGAACGGCTACTCCACGGGCATGTTCGGCAAGCACCACCAGACGCCGCCGTGGGAGACGAGCCCGTCGGGGCCGTTCGACCGCTGGCCGACCGGTGAGGGCTTCGAGAAGTTCTACGGGTTCATCGGCGGGGACACCCACCAGTACGTGCCCGCCCTGGTGGAGGGCACGAGGCCGGTCGAGCCGCCCCGCACGCCGGAGGAGGGCTACCACCTGTCGGAGGACCTGGTGGACCAGGCGATCTCGTGGATCAGCGGGCTGACCTCCCTGACGCCGGACAAGCCGTGGTTCACGTACCTGTCCTTCGGTGCGACCCACGCTCCCCACCACGTGCCGCAGCCGTACCTGGACGCCGTCCGGGGGACGTTCGACCACGGCTACGACCGCCAGCGCGAGATCACGTTCGCGCGTCAGCAGGAGCTCGGCATCGTGCCGGAGGACGCGGAGCTGACCGCGCCGAACACGCGGATCCCCGCCTGGGACGACCTGGGCGACGACGACCGGATGGTGGGCACGCGCCTGTTCGAGGCGTACGCGGCGATGGCCCGGCACACCGACGACCAGGTCGCTCGCCTGCTGGACTCGCTGGAGGAGCAGGGCATCCTCGACGACACGCTGATCTTCTACGTCCTGGGCGACAACGGGGCCTCGGCCGAGGCGGGGGCGTACGGCACGTTCAACGAGATGGCATACCAGAACAACGTGCTGATGACGACCGAGGACATCAAGCCGCACCTGGACGAGATCGGCGGCAGGAGCTCGTTCAACCACATGCCGTCGGGGTGGGCGCACGCGATGAACACCCCGTTCCAGTGGAGCAAGATCGTGGCGTCCCACTGGGGCGGCACCCGCACGGGGATGATCGCGGGGCTCCCGGGCCGCATCCCGGCGGGCGAGCAGCGGTCGCAGTTCACGCACGTCATCGACGTCGTGCCGACCATCCTCGAGTTCGCCGGCATCCCCGAGCCCGACCAGGTCAACGGCATCGCCCAGCGGCCCCTGGAGGGCATGAGCTTCAAGTACGCGATCGCCGACGCCGACGCCTCGGAGCGCCACCACACCCAGTACTTCGAGAT
This sequence comes from Promicromonospora sp. Marseille-Q5078, assembly GCF_050315395.1. Classification (NCBI taxonomy): domain Bacteria; kingdom Bacillati; phylum Actinomycetota; class Actinomycetes; order Micrococcales; family Promicromonosporaceae; genus Promicromonospora; species Promicromonospora sp. Marseille-Q5078. Next base: position 2,995,638 of record NZ_JBNPQG010000001.1, on the reverse strand, counting down.
CGGCGGGAACCGCGGGATCTACCACGACGGCTGGACCGCCGTCACCCAGCACTGGCTGCCCTGGCCCGACCCGGACGACCACGTCCCCGCCCTGACCGACGACACCTGGGAGCTCTACGGCCCGGACGACTGGACGCAGGCGCACGACCTGGCCGCCGAGATGCCCGACAAGTTGCGGGAGCTGCAGGAGAGGTTCCTCATCGAGGGGCCAAGTACAACGTCCTGCCCATCGACGACCGGCAGCGCGAGCGGTTCGACCCCGTGGTGGCGGGTCGCCCCGACCTCATGGGCGGCCGTACCTCCCTGACGCTGCGGCCGGGCATGACGCGGCTCAACGAGAACACGGTGCCGAACGTCAAGAACACCTCGTTCACCGTGTCCGCGACCTTCACGGTGCCCGACGAGGCGCCCGTCGAGGGCGCGCTGGTCGCGCAGGGCGGCAGCTTCGGCGGCTGGGCCCTGTACTTCCGCGAGGGGCGCCTCGCCTACGCCCACAACTTCGTCGGCATGCACACCTCGGTGGTCCGCGCAGACCAGGCGATCGCGGCCGGCGACCACACCGTGCGGATGCGGTTCGACTACGACGGCGGCGGCGCGGGCAAGGGCGGCGACGTCACGCTCTTCTACGACGACGCCGAGGTCGGCAAGGGGCGCGTGGAGCAGACGGTCCCCGGGCTCTTCTCGTTCGACGAGGGGCTCGACGTCGGCACGGACAGCCTCGACCCGGTCGTCGACGACTACGCGACCCCGAAGGGCGCCTTCACCGGAGCCCTCGACAAGGTCGTGATCGACATCGCCCCCGACGCCGAGCACGACCCCGACCTCGTCCTGCGCGCCCGGTACCGCAAGCAGTAGCCGGCGGCGTGCCGCTCAGCGACGTGCGTCGGGGACCACGGCGGGCGGCGTCCACGCCCCGCTGCGGACCTCGGCCCGCGGGAGGTAGGCGCGCAGGATCGCGGTGAACCGCCGCCGGCCGGCCGGCAGCGGGAGCCAGTTCTCCTCGGCGACCTCCGGCGGGCGCTCGGTGGCGTAGACGAGCGTGAACCCGCCGTCGTCGTCGAGCGTGAGCTTGCTGCGGTAGCCGACCTCGTACCGCCCGGCGGGGTTCGGCACGAGCATCATCGACGGGTACGCGTACACGGTCAGCGACCAGTAGCCGTCGACGTGGTCGCCGGGACCGTCGCCGGGCGCGAACCGCTGCCGGTAGACCGTGCCGCCCGTGGGCTCGACGCCGGTCGCGTCCGTCTGCAGCGGCAGGTAGATCGCCTCGGTGGCGGCGTTCCACCAGATGCCCGCGAAGTTCGCGGTGGTGCGGAAGCCGACGTCGTCGCCGAAGCTGTCGCGGTCGCCTGTGGTCGTCCATCCGTCGCGCGCCTCGCTGAGGTGCGTCGACAGGTACAGGAAGTGCGGGAACGACGTCGTGCGGACGAAGTCGTCGAGCGCGGCGGCGTGGGACGGGCCGCTCGCCACATAGGTGGACAGGGCCTCGAGCAGCGGCAGCATGTCCGGGAGGCGTCCGCTGCGGTCGGGCGCCGCCAGCGCCTGCTCCAGTCGCGCGCGCTCGAACAGCACCGACGCGGCCGGCTCCGTGTTCGTGAACATCGGGACGTCCACGGCCGGCTCGATCACCGGGCGCCCGGTCGAGCGCACGGCGAAGCGGTGCTGGAGGTCGACGGCGTCCGTGACGTCGTCGACGATCTGCACGCGGGTGAGCACCTTCGCCTTGGCCGACGGCAGGTCGATCCGGAACGCGCCCTCGGGGATGTCCGGGCTGCTGCCGGCCAGGCAGAGGGCGTAGGTGCCGTGCGGGTGCTCCGGCAGCGTCCGCTCGTTGACGTTCTGCACGATCTCGGCCCACTCGTCGACGATCTGCGCGGTGTAGTAGGTGCCCGCCGGCACGGACGGCACGTCGAGCAGCGCGGGAGTGCGCTCGTCGACGGCGACCCACGCCTCTGAGTAGACGACGTCCAGGTTCGGGTTGACGAAGGTCGGCGCGGCGTCCGCTCCCGTGCCCGCGAGCACCGGCGAGCTGTGCTTGAGCACGTTGTACCCCACGCCCGGCTCGGCCAGGTCGAGGTGCTCCTGCCGCACCACCAGATAGCGCCCGAGCACGTACACCCAGGCCTGGGTGATCTCCTCGCCGGTGAGGTCGAGTCCGTCCAGGGGTTTCGTCACGGGGTCTCCTTCGTGCGGCGGGTCGCCGTGGCCGGCCGCTCCTCTTCATGGCCTGTATATGGCCTGGTGACGGGCGCCGCCACCGCTGGGCTCCCCGCGCGCGGTGGGCGGTTGTCGGTGCCGGCCGACGCTCCTAGCCTGAGCGCATGTCCATGACGCGCCGCGGGGACCGTCAGGGTGACCAGCGCGGACTGGACCGCATGCTCGCGTTCGCGGACGCCGTGGTCGCGATCGCGATCACCCTGGTCGTCCTCCCGCTCGTGGACACCGCCATGGGGGCGACGTCCACCGAGGCCTTCCTCACCGAGCACAGGAGCGAGATCGGCTCGGCGGCGATCAGCTTCGTCGTCATCGCGGCGTTCTGGCGGGCCCACCACTGGCTCTTCGCGCCGGCCACCGGCTACTCGTCGTCCGTGCTCAGCCTGGAGATCGTCTGGCTCGCCTCGATCGTCGCGATCCCCGTCGCCACCGTGCTCGACGTCGCGGCCGGCGACTCCGACCGGCTCACGCTCGGGATCTACATCGGGACGCTCCTCGTCAGCTCGCTCGCCCTCCGCGCCGAGTCGACCGCGCTTCGCCGAGGCGGGTTCCTCGCGGGCACACCCCGGGAGAGCGTGCTGGAGCGATGGCTGGGCTCGGGGCTGATGTTCGTGGCCCTGGTCCTGGCCGTCCTGTTTCCGCAGCCGGGCGCACTGTGGCTGCTCCTCCTGCTCCTCGAGCAGCCGCTCAGACGCGGGGTGCGGCGCCGAGGAACGACAGAGCATTCCACGCCGTAGGCTCCGGACCATGCCGACCGTCCTCCTCGTCCGCCACGGCCGTACCACCGCGAACGCCGAGGGCGTCCTCGCGGGCCGCGCCGCGGGGGTGCGGCTCGACGCCGTGGGCCGCGAGCAGGCGGCCCGGACCGCGAGGCGGCTGGCGGCGGTGCCCCTCGCCGCCGTGGTGACGAGCCCGCTCGAGCGGTGCCGGCAGACGGCCCGCGTCCTCGTCGACCAGCAGGGCGACCAGCAGGGCAACCAGCAGGACGATGCCGCCGCCACGCCGCCGACGCTCGTCGAGCACGGCATCAGCGAGTGCGACTACGGGCGGTGGCAGGGGAAGGCCCTGCGCGACCTGGCGAAGGACCCCCTGTGGTCGCTGGTCCAGACGCAGCCGTCGGCGGTGACGTTCCCGGGCGGGGAGTCGCTCGCGGCGATGCAGAGCCGGTCGGTGGCGGCGATCCGCCGCCATGACGCGGAGCTCGAGGAGCGGCACGGGAAGGGCGCGGTCTGGGCGGCCGTCGCGCACGGAGACATCATCAAGGCGGTGCTCGCCGACGCCCTGGGCATGCACCTCGACCTCTTCCAGCGCATCGCGGTGGGGCCGGCGTCGGTCTCGATCGTGCGGTACGGGCCGCACCGGCCCGAGGTCGTGGCCGTGAACACCGACGCCGGAGACCTCTCGTGGCTCCGCGAGGCGCGACCCGCGGGGGACGCGCCCGTCGGCGGCGGGGCCGGCGCGGGAGCCTCCTAGAGTGGGTCCCATGCCCACTCTCGTGCACGAGTTCGACTGGCCCGACCGGGTCGTGGTCGGGACGGTCGGCCGCCCCGGGTCGCGCACCTTCTACCTCCAGGCCCGCGCCGGACGGCGGACCGCCAGCATCGCCATGGAGAAGCAGCAGTCCGCCGTGCTCGCCGAGATGATCGACGGGCTGCTCGACGAGCTGATGTCGGCGAACGACCAGCTCACCATCCCGTCCGAGGCCCCCGTCGAGCTCCTCGACGACGATCCGCTGGAGCAGCCGGTGGAGGAGGACTTCCGTACGGGGTCGATACGGCTGGGCTGGGACCCCCGCACGCTGCAGATGGTGATCGAGGCCTTCCCCGTCGACGAGGACCCGTCCGACGACGACGTCATCGTCGACGACCCGGAGACCGCGGACGGCGAGCCCAGCGAGATGCTGCGGGTGCGGATACCGGTCGGCACCGCGCGGGCCTTCGCGCAGCGCGCCCGCCGGGTCGTCGCGTCCGGCCGCCCGACGTGCCCGGACTGCGGCATGCCGATGGACGACGACGGCCACGAGTGCGCGCCGGGCGACGACGCGTGAGAGCCGCGAGCCGGCCGAGCGCGCCGTGACCGAGCAGCAGGTCGACCTCGAGCAGGACGCTCTCGAGGTCGTCGGCCGTCTCGAGGTCGCCTCGAACGAGACGTTCCTCGGGCGGATCGGCGGGGCCACCGTCGTCTACAAGCCCGTGGCGGGCGAGAAACCGCTGTGGGACTTCCCGGACGGCACGCTGGCCGGCCGCGAGGTCGCGGCCTACCTCGTCTCCGAGTCGCTCGGCTGGGGCGTCGTGCCCCGGACCTGGCTGCGCGACGGACCTCTCGGCCCGGGCATGGTCCAGCTCTGGCAGGAGCAGGACCGCGACCAGGACCCGGTCGACGTCGTCCCGGCGCACGCCGCGAGACGCGACGGCCGGCGCGTGGTGCTCGAGGGCAGCGACGAGAACGACGAACCGGTCTGCCTGGTCCACGAGGACTCGCCGTCGCTGCGGCGGATGGCGGTGTTCGACGCGGTGGTCAACAACGCGGACCGCAAGGGCGGGCACGTGCTGCCCCTGCACGACGGACGCCGCCTCGGGGTCGACCACGGCGTCACGTTCCACGTCGAGCCGCGGCTGCGCACGGTGCTGTGGGGATGGGTCGGCGAGCCCCTGCTCGACGACGAGCTCGACGGCGTCCGGCGGGTCCGCGCGGGCCTCGAGGACTCCCGGGAGGGCGGGCTCGGCGGTCGGCTCGCCGCCCTGCTCGACGACGTCGAGCTCGTCGCGCTGGCCGCACGGTGCGACCGGCTGCTGCGCACGCCCGTCTTCCCGTCGCCCGAGGGCGACATGCCGGCCGTGCCCTGGCCCCTGTTCTAGGACGTCGAGGCGGGCCCGACCGGCAGCCGCAGGGACGACCTGGCGGGGCGATCAGGTCGAGAGATGTCGCTACAGGGTCGCGGTGTCGATCACGAACCGGTAGCGCACGTCGCTGGCCAGGACGCGCTCGTAGGCGTCGTTGATCTGGTCGGCGCCGATGAGCTCGGTCTCGGGGGCGATCCCGTGCTCGGCGCAGAAGTCGAGCATCTCCTGGGTCTCCGCGATGGAGCCGATGCCGGAGCCGGCGAACGACCGGCGGTTGCCGAACAGCGAGAACACCTGGATGGGCAGCGGCTCCGGCGGAGCGCCGACGTTGACCATGGTGCCGTCGAGGCGCAGCAGCCGCAGGTAGAGGTTCAGGTCGAGCGACGCGCTGACGGTGTTGACGATGAGGTCGAACCGGTTGGCGAGGGCCTCGAACGTGGCGTCGTCCTCGGTCGCGTAGTAGTCGGTGGCGCCGAAGGCGAGGCCATCGTCCTTCTTCGCCAGCGTGCGCGAGAGCACGGTGACCTCGGCGCCCATCGCGGCGGCGATCTTCACGGCCATGTGGCCGAGGCCGCCCATGCCGACGACGGCGACCCGCTTGCCCGGACCGGCGTTCCAGTGCGCGAGCGGCGAGTAGGTGGTGATGCCCGCGCACAGCAGCGGCGCCGCGGCGGCGTAGTCGAGGGCGTCGGGGACGCGGAGCACGAAGTCCTCGTCGACGACGACGTGCGTCGAGTAGCCGCCCTGGGTGATCGTGCCGTCCCGGTCGGTGCTGGCGTACGTGCCGGTGTTGCCGTTGAGGCAGTAGTTCTCCATGCCGGCGCGGCAGTTCTCGCACTCGCGGCAGGAGTTGACCATGCAGCCGACGCCGACGCGGTCGCCCACGGCGTGCTTGGTGACGGCGGGGCCGACCTCGACGACCTCGCCCACGATCTCGTGTCCCACGACCTGGGGGTAGGTGATCGGGCCCCAGTCGCCGCGCACGGTGTGGATGTCGGAGTGGCAGATCCCCGCGTAGCGGATGGCGATCAGGACGTCCTTCGGGCCGACGTCGCGACGCTCGATGGTCGTGGGGACCAGCGGCTCGGTCGCGGACGGGGCGGCGTAGGCGTTGACGGTGCGCAAGAGTTCTCCTTCGTCGGTGGTGCGGCGACCACCGTATGCGCTCCGCGCCGGGCCGGGGGAGGCTCTCTCAGGGCACCCCAGGCGGGAATACGGTCAGGCGGGTCAGGAGGACGGGGCGTCCCGCGGGCCGGCGACCAGCGCGAACGGGACGCGGAGCCGTCGGCCGGAGTCGAGGACGACGGCGTAGCGCGTGTCCAGCAGCTTGGCGACGCGGCCTCGGCGGCCCCGCCACTCGTGGTCGCCGACGAGCTCCACGCGGCTGCCGGGCGTCAGGACGGGGACACCCCGCCACGACCAGGTCAGCAGGAATCGGCGGTCGAAGACCCGGGGAGAGCAGATCCCGCACGAGACCGTGGCGTGCTTCGGCGCGCGGTGCCGGCTGTGGGAGTGGCCCTGGGGGCAGGTGCCGGTCCAGTCGCCGTCGACCTGAGCGATCGACGAGTCGAAGCAGCGCTCCGGGCGGGCGCCGATCTCGGCGGCCTTGGCCTTCCAGGTGCCGTCGTGCCCGTGGCCGTGCCCGACGAGGGCGTGGGCGATCTCGTGCAGGATCGTGTTTCGCGCGTCGTGGCGCGGGAACCGGCGCATCAGCGGCACGGACAGGGAGATGGTGCGCGACCTCCACCGGGTGGCCCCGGCCCGGCGCACCGCACGGTCCCACGCGAACGACCAGTCGTGCAGGCCGTGCCGGTCCATCAGCGCACGGGCGAGCGCGGCCAGTTCGTCCAGCGGCATCGGGCCGTCGTCGGGCTTGGCGCCGGGCAGCTCGTCGGGCTCGGCGAGCAGGTCGAGCAGGTCGGCGTCGTACTGCCCCGTCGGGTCCTGGCGCGCTCGACTCATCCGTGCCCGACGTCCCTTCCGGTCCAGGCCTCGCGCGGTCGCCGGGCCTGCGGCGAACCTAGCGGCCGACACCGACACGGCACGGGGTGCGAGAGCGCCTCAGCCCGCCGCGCCGACGAGGACGTCGACCTGGTGGGTCCCGGCCGCGCCGACCGGCACGTGCACGGCGTCGTCGGAGACGTCGGCGCCGTCGACGAGCACGATGTTGCGGGTGTCGACCTGGCCGTCGATCTGGTCGGCGACCCGGTCGGTGGCGCCGCGGAGCGTGATGTCGAGGGTGGCCGCGCCGTAGGGCAGGCCTCGGAGCTCGATGGTCTCGTCCGCCTCGAGCGGGAGCGGGGCGAACCGCAGGCCGTCGGCGGACGGGGCCAGCCCGACGAGCCCCAGGTGGACGAGCCGCAGCAGCGAGGTCGCGGACCAGGTCTGGTCGGGCTGGCTCGGCCAGACGTGGCCGCACTGCCAGCCGCCGTGGGCCAGGCCGGTCGCGGCGTCGTAGAGCTCGTCGAACCGGCCGCCGCCGGCGTCCACCACGCGGTAGAAGTCCTCGAGCGTGCGGACCACGCCCGCCCGGTCGCCGGCCGTCGCGGAGGCCAGCCCGGCCAGTCCCATGACCATGGGCCAGCAGATCGCGTTGTGCCGCCCGGGGTGGGCGTCGTCGTAGCGGTCGAAGTGCGGGGCGACGTTGACCACGCCCGCGGGCCCGCGGCCGATGGAGTCGAGCACCTCCCGGGTCCGGTCCGCGGGTACGAGGCCGACGACCACGGCGAGCGCGAGGCCTGCGGCCTCGCGGTGGCGGTCGAGGGTGCCCGCCTGCGGACCCGTGCCGTGCAGGAAGTAGCCGTAGGTGTCGCCGTCGCGCAGGTGCTCCTCGATCGCGGCCGCGAGGGCGTCGGCCCGGGCGGCCAGCGCCGCCACGTCGTGGCCGAGCCGGTCCGCGGCCTCGGCGAGGCAGCGCAGGGCGGCGCCGTAGACGACGTTGGTCGACAGCGTCATGATCTCGTGCGCGTCGGGGTAGTCGAGGACGAACGAGGTGGGTTCGTCCGCGGTGGCGGGTGGCGTCGGGAGCCCGGAGATGCCGTCCTGCATCAGCCCCGGGCCGGCATACAGGCCCCAGCGCGGACGGAACCGGTCGCGGTGCAGGATCTCGAGCGAGTCGCGGCCGACGTGCCAGGCGGTCGCGAGGAACTCGTCGTCACCGGTCGTCCACGCGTGGTCGCAGGCGGCGATCACCCAGATGATCTGGTCCCACCACTGGTCGTCCTGCGCGACGACGAGCCGCCCGTCCGGCGCCGGCTCGCAGACGCGCAGCAGGGTCGCGCGCGCGTCGTCGGGCCGCAGCAGGGTGGCGGCGCCCCAGGAGTTGAGCGCGGCGTCGCGGGTCCACGGGTCGGCGTAGCCGCCGCCTGCCCGGATGAACGTGCCGGCGTCGTCGGTGACGACGTTGCGGTCGAGGGTCTCCTGCGCGAGGGCGTAGAGCTCCGAGAGCCAGGGCATGGACGAGGCACCGACGGTGGTGGTCATTCGGAGGATCCTGGCATCGTCAGCCGACCACGGCCAACCACAGTCCACGGGCGGTGTGGAACGCGTCGACCTCGTCGAGGTCGACGGCGGGCTGGTCGCCTGCCCGTCCGCCCAGGCGGTCGACGTGATGGCGCGCGGGTGGCCGTGAGGGCGCGGCCGGCTCAGTCGGCCGGCCGGCGCGTGACGGCCGACGCCCACACCCAGGCGTAGCCCTGGCGCCCGTGCGGGTCGAGGTAGCGCACGTGCACCTGGCGGTCGGTCCACCCCGTCGCCTCCCCGTCGGCCTCGAAGGCGCCGGTCTGGCGCTGTACCACCCACACGCGCACCGGCAGCGGCGTCTCGGGCTGCGTGACGGTGTGACCGCGCCGCTGCTCACCGGGGGCGTCCGCAGCGGTGTCGCGCATCGGGACCTGCTCGATCCGGCTCGCGGCGCCGTTCCGCGGGGCGCGTCGGTCGAGACCCATCGCGTCACCTCATTCGAACGGGTGTTCGACAGCATACCGTGCGACGCGAGGCTCTGAAGCGCGACCGTACCGGTTCTCACCGCTGCTCACCGACCCGGTGCTGCTCACGCTGCGGCGGATGGCGCAGCAGCGGGCGAGCGCCGGGTCGAGCACGCCGGCTGACGGCCGACGTCGCGGTCACGCCGCCTGCTCGAGCGTCTCCTCGGCGCGCTCGGGGCTGCCGTCGGCGAGACCCTTCTCGATCGCGCGCCGCGACGCGAGCAGGAGCCCGACGCCGACGAGGCACACGAGCACCTCGCTGACGGTGAGCGCCCAGACGATGCCGGCGAGCCCGAACCACAGGTTGCCGAGGATGACGATGGGGATGAACAGCACCCCCTGCGACACCGACATGACGATCGCCGGGGTGGCCCGACCTGTCGCCTGGAACAGCGACGTCATGAGCCCGGCGAAGCCGTTGGCGATCATCGCCACGAGCTGGGCGGTGAGGATCGTGGCGCCGATCGTCAGGACGGCGGGGTCGGAGACGAACGCGGAGAACACCTGGTCGCGGAACAGGATCACGACGGCGGAGAACAGCACCCCGAGGCCGCCGACGGTGAGCGCGGACGCGCGCAGCGCCGCCGTGAGGCGGCCGCGGTCGCCCTTGCCGTAGGAGTAGGCGAGCAGCGGCAGGACGCCGAGCGTGATCCCCATGAGCAGGAACTCGGGCACCTGCGCGATGCGGACGGCGACGCCCATGGCCGCGAGCGGGCCGTCGCCGTAGGCGGCGGCGAGGTTGTTGAGCACCAGCGAAGTGACGATGAGGAACGACGCCTGCAGCAGCTCGCCGACGCCGACGCCGAACACGGGCTTGAGCACGGCCGGGGAGAGGGTGAACCAGCGCGGCGCGAGGCTCATGTGCTCGCTGTGGCGGGTCAGCCAGGCGGCGAAGTAGGCGACGACGGCGAGGTTCGACAGGCCGGTCGCGAGGGCCACGCCGGCGACGCCCCAGTGCAGGACGAGGACGAACACGACGTCGAGCACGAGGTTGGCGACCGTGGACGCGACGAGGCCGACCATCACCTGACGCGCGGCGCCCTCCGCCCGCACGAGCTGCTCGAGGCAGAACGCGGCGGTGAGCACGGGGACGAAGGCGAGCATGACGCCGACGTAGGAGCTCGTCGCCGCGGCCGTCGCGGGGTCCGCGCCGAGCAGCGAGACGAGGGGCTGGAGGAACAGCAGCCCGACGACGCCGAGCACGGCGCCGGCGATCGCCGCGCCCCAGACGGCGAACGAGGAGACGTGCTTGACCTGCCCGGCCTGGGCGGGGTCGTGCTCGGCGGCGCCGAGCAGGCGGGAGACGAGCGCGCCGCCGCCCACGCCGAAGACGCCTCCGACGGCCATGACGAGGCCGAGGATCGGGGTGCCGAGCGTGACGGCGGCGAGCAGGGCGTTGTCGTGCAGGGAGCCGATGACACCGGCGTTGATGACGTTGTAGACGGCGCCGACGATCATCGCCGCTGCCATCGGCACGCACAGGTGCAGGAGGGCGCGCACGATCGGCGCGGAGGAGAGGTACCAGCGGTTGGTGCCGACGGCGTCGGCCGGGCTCGGCGAGGCGGCAGGTGGCTGGGCGGGGGAGGTGAGGTCGGTGGTCATGGCTGCTGCTCCTTTTCGGGCAGGCTCGAGCGCACGCCGGCGGTCGCCGGCGCGGCGGAGGAGTCGGTGGGAAGGTCGAGCGAGAGGGATCAGGTGCGCGGCGCGGCCGCGCCGGGCCGGTCAGTCCCGGGTGGGCTGGGGCAGCTCCGCGACGATCTTGGTGAGGAGCGCCTGCAGGGTGGACCGCTCGCTCGGGTCCAGCGGGGCGAGGATCGTGTCGTCGAGGGCGGCCATCGCTTCGGGGAAGCCGGCGACGAGCTCGGCGCCGGCCGGAGTGGCATGGACGCGCTTGACGCGCGCGTTGTCGGGTGCCGCGCGGCGCTCGACGAGGCCGCGCTGCTCGAGCCCCTTGAGGAGGCTCGTGACGCTCGCGGCGCTGGTGCGGCTCACCGCGGCGATGTCGCGCTGGATCGCGCCGGGGTTCTGCACCAGGTAGCCGAGCACGAAGGCCTGCTCGTGGCTGAGCTCGCGCTCGCGGATCCAGTCCTCGCCGGCCTTGCGCTGGGCCCATCCGATCCAGCGGACGAGCTCGAGGTTGCTGGTGGGTAGGGGCATCGCGGTCATGGTTAAGACTCTAAGAGTTAGAGCTCAAACTGTCAACGGTGCCGAGCGTGGTACTCACAGGGCACCCCTCGTACCCGCCACGGCGGCCGCGTCGTACGTAGCGTCGTGGAGGGGGCGACCGCGATGTCGCCCCCGAGGGATCGCCGACCATCGAAGGAGCATCATGTCCACCATCGCCATCGTGGGTGCCGGCCGCGGCCTCGGCGCCGCCGTCGCGCGCGAGTTCGCCACGCACGGCTTCGACGTCGCGCTCGTCTCGCGCACCCAGGAGCACGTCGACGCCCTGGCCGCCGATGTGCGCACCGCCGGCGTCGACGCCCGCGGGTACGCCGCCGACGCGCGCGACCCGCGGCAGCTCGCGGCCGCCCTCGAGTCCGCCGCCGCGGAGCTCGGCACCATCGAGGTGCTCCAGTACAGCCCGGTGCCGCAGCGGGACTTCATGAAGCCTGTGCTCGACACCACCGCCGACGACCTCGTGGCGCCGGTCGAGCAGTCCGTCTACGGCCCGGTCACGGCGGTGCGGCAGGTGCTGCCGGGCATGCGCGCGGCCGGTCGCGGCACCGTCGTGCTCGTCAACGGCGGCAGCGCCGTCCGCCCCGGGCCGAACGTCACGGGCACGTCCGTCGCCTTCGCCGCGGAGAGCGCCTACGGGCAGCTGCTGCACGACGCGCTCGCCCCGGAGGGCATCCACGTCGGCCAGCTGATCATCCCGCGCGGCATCGGGGGCGGCGAGCCGTCGCACGAGCCCGCGGCCCTGGCCGGGCGGATCTGGGCGATGCACCGCGACGGCGGCGAGTTCCGGACCTACGCGGCCGACCTCGACTGAGCCGCGCGGGGCTACGACCGGGACCGCACGTCGTCGCCCAGCCGCCCGAGCACCGCCCGGTGCGACGGCGGGACGAGCGGCGTCAGCTGGTCGAGCAGGCGCCCGATCCGGCCGAGCACCATCGGGGCCGCCGCGGCCGCCGGGAGCAGGTCCGCGACGCCGGTGCGGACGTAGTCCTCCCAGGTCGGGACGACGAGCCGTGCCCGCAGCGCGCCGTCGTCGTCGAGGACGTCCGTGCGGTCGAGGTCGCGGGTGGCGAGGTGGCGCAGCAGGTCGCCGGTCGCGTCGAGCGACTCGACGGCGGTCGCCGGGTCGTTGACGGCGGGGGACAGGGCGCGCAGCCCGATGTCGGCCAGCAGGCGGAAGGCGAGCATCGGGTCCTGGTCGAGGGTCCGCTCGGTGCCGCGGACCACGGCCCGGCGGACGGCGTCGTCCCCCAGGTCTCCGCCGTGGACCGTCGCGAGCGCCGCGCCCACGTGCAGCCGGTCGCCGACCGCGACGCGGAACGCCACGACGGCGTCGGCCCGGGCGGCGTCGGCCACGAGGCGGCGCAGGTCGAGCTGCTGGACAACGCCGGGCCGGCCGGACCAGGCGACGGTGCGCCGCACCGGCGGCAGGTCGGGCGGTGGGGCGCCCTGCCCTGGGCGGGGCGTGTCGGCGGCGGGCGGGTAGCGGCGGTCGACGACCCGCAGGCCGCGGGTCACGACCTCGTCCAGGACGAAGGCCAGCTGGATCGAGAGGAACGCGAGCCCCTGCAGCCGTCGGATGAGCGCCACGGCGACCAGCACCCCGAGGATCGCCGCCCCCGGCACGAGGACGGACACCCGCTGCTCGCCGCCGCCGGTCACGGCCGCGACCGTGCAGAACACGAACACCCCGATCGAGAACGCGAAGGTCCGCCACACCAGCGGGTCGTCGCGGAAGAGGCCCAGGCGGGGGGAGAAGGCGTCGGACGACCACTGCACCACGCCGAACAGGAGCGAGTAGACGACGCTGACCAGGCCGACGACCCCGATCCCGAGGGTGACGAGCGGCTCGACCAGCCGGCTGCCGTCCACGGCGGGGCCGACGCCGGAGGTCGGCAGCGTCAGGCCCGCGGCGACGCCCGCCGCCGCTCCGAGCAGCTGGACGGCACCCGCCCGCAGCCGCCGCCGCGCCCGGAGCGGGCGCCGGAGCGGGCGCCGGTCCGGCGGGCGCCGGGGAAGTCGCACGACCGCTCCGGCCCCGGCGCCGAGGCGCTCAGCCCAGCGCCTTCTCCTTGAGGGCGGCGAACTCCGCGTCGTTGATCACCCCGGCGTCGTAGAGGCCCTTGGCCTCGGTGATCTGCGCGGCGGCGCTCGACCCGCCGGCGGTGGCGCGGATGTACGCGTCGGTGTCCGCGCGGGCCGCGCTCATCCGCGCCGACTGCCGCTCGGCCATCCCGCGCCCGCGGGCGATCAGGTAGACCAGCGCCGACAGGAACGGGATCACGATCAGCGCGACCACCCACAGCGCCTTCCACCAGCCGTTGAGCTCGTGGTCGCGGAACAGGTCGCCGATGATGTGGAACAGCACCATGAGGTACATGACGAACGCGAACCACCAGAGCATGAGCCAGAACCAGTCCATGAAGCTGTCCACGGGGCTGCCCTCCCTGCCGTCGGAGCGATGACCGCAGCGTGTCGCGGATCGCGCCCCGGCGTCGTCACGCAGAGTGCATGAAATCGTGCATGACGTCGGCCGGGGCGCGCTCGGCTGCGGGCCCGGTTCATGTGATCGGGGTGATGCCTCCCGGCGCCCGGCGCGCGTCAATGGAGGGGCAGGCCGACCCGACCTCGGAGAGGTGGACCTCGTGGACTACGTCGACCGACTGCGGCGCTTCGCCGTGAACGACCCCAGCCTCGACGACGGCCGGGGGCTCGAGCCGGCGGAGCTCGAGCAGAGGGACGTCGCGCTCGCCCGCCTCGCCGCGCTGGTCGCCGTCGGCGGCGCCGAGCCCACCTACGGGAGCCTGGTGGACGAGGCGGTCACGGCGGGCGCGACGACGGCCGAGATCGTCGACGTGCTCACCGCCGTCGTGCCGATCGTCGGCCTGCCCAGCGTCGTCGCCGCGGCGCCCATGCTCGCCCTGGCGCTCGGGCACGACGCGCTCGACGACGACGTCGCCGGCTGACGCGTCACGAGCCGAGCAGCCCCATCGCGGTGGCCCGGTCGACCGCGCCGGCGCGCGAGGAGACCCCGAGCTTGCGGTAGATCGACCCGACCTGGGAGCTGGCCGTGTTGCGGGTGACGAACAGCCGGTCCCCGATCTCCCGGATCGTCAGGTGCGTCTGCAGGTACGGCAGGAGCCGCAGCTCGGCCGGCGTGAGCGGAGCCTTCGCGGTGACCGGCATGCCGGGGCGCTCGCCCGTGTCGAACGACTTGCGCAGGTCGGCGGCCTCGTCGACCAGCGTCCCCAGCGCGGGCCGGTGCAGCAGGACGTCGTCGACCTCGCGCAGCAGGTGCCGCACCGCGGCGACGTCCCCGGTCGACCAGCTCGTCCGGGCGAGGTGGAGGCGCACCCGGACGGCGAGCGTCGGGAAGGCGTAGGTGCAGAAGGCCCGCGCCCGCATCGCCTGGGTCAGCCGCCGGCGAGCCCGGGCCGGGTCGCCGAGGTGGAGCGCGAGCCGCGCGGCGGCGGCTTGGACGAGCGCGCTGGTCGGGTAGTCGTCCATCCGGTGCGTCGCGACGGTGTCCAGGGCCAGGCGCACGTGGTCCGCGGCGTCGTCCCAGCGGTCGTGGTCCATGTCGAGCTGCGCGAGCAGCGCCGCGCCGAACGCCAGCGTGTCCCCGTTCCCGACCGCGCTCGCCGTGGCGACGGCCTCCTGGAGGTGCCGCGTCGCACCCGCCGTGTCGCCCGCGAGCAGCAGGGCGTCGCCCGCCAGGGCCAGGGCCGTGTCGCGCCAGCCGCCCCACCCCGGCTCCTCGGCGAGGGCGCGGCGGGCGTCGTCGAGCATCTGCTGCGGGCCGGCCGGGCAGCGCAGGGCGCGGTACATGGCCCGGGCGGAGTCGAACGACGCCGTCCCGTCGACGAGCTCGCCCGCGAACGACGCGGCGTCGGCCACGGCGCCCCAGCGCTCGGCCTCGAAGGCGTGCCCCTCGTACACGGCCACGTAGCCGGCGAGCAGCGCGAGCGGCGGGTAGCCCGCGATGGCGTCGTCGCCGAGGGCGCGCAGCCACCTCTCGATCGTCGCGATGCGCCCGGCCTGGAAGCTCGCCATGACCACCCGCGTGACCAGGCGGACGCACCGGTCGCGCTCGGACGTCGGGAGCAGGTGCTCCACGGCCTGCTCGGGGGAGCCGTGGGCCTCGAACCAGTCCGCGGCGCGGACCCGCAGGGTGTCGGCGAGCCCCGGCTCGACGTCCATCAGCTCGGTGAGCAGGAACTCCCGGAAGAGCGCGTGGTAGCGGAAGAGCTCGCGGCGCCGGTCGAGCGGCACGAGGAACAGGCTCGACGCCTCGAGCCGCCGCAGCAGCTGCTGCGAGGAGCGCTCGCCGAGGACCGCGTCGCACAGCGGCGCGGACATGACGTCCAGCACGGCGGTGCGGCGCAGGAACCTCCGCGTCGTCGCGGGCAGGCGTCGGAACGTCTCGCGCTGCAGGAAGTCGGCGATGTACGGGTCGGCCCCGGAGACCTGCACGTCCCGGGGGTCGCCGTGCCGGGCGACGAGCGAGGCGAGGTAGACCCCTGCCGGCCAGCCCTCGGTCCGCTCGGTCACCGTCGCGGCGACCTCGCGCGACACCGGGACGTGCGCGGCCTCGAACACCTGCTCGGTGTCGGCGACGCCGAGCGCCAGGTCGGTCGCGACGATCTCCACCACCTCGTCCGAAGCGCGCAGCCGCGGGACGTGCGGCTGCTCGTCCCGGCTCGCGGCGACGAGCTGCGACCCGGCGGGGACCCCGGCGATCACGAGGCCGAGCACGTCGTGGCACGCCGGGGACCGGATCTCGTGCAGGTCGTCGAGGACGAGCAGGAACGGCGCCGGGTCGTCGCGCAGGGCGGACACCAGCCGGGGCGCCGCCCGCGCGAGCACGGAGACGTCCGGCCCGATCATGTCCGCCGCCAGGTCCTGCTGTCCCGGCTGGGCCCGGGAGAACGCGGTGGCGAGGACGATGAGGAGGTTCAGCGGGTTGTCGTCGAGCCGGTCGAGGGACACCCAGACGACCTGGCGCTCGTCGCGCGACGCCCACTCGGCCAGCAGCGTCGACTTGCCGTACCCGGCCGGGGCGGTCACGCCGACCACCCGGCGGCCGCTCGCCCGGGCGGCGTCGATCAGCGCGGCCCGGCTCACCGTCCCGTCCCGCCGGCGGGGCACGGCGAACCTCGCCTCGAGGAGCAGGTGGTCGAGCTCCGCGGACGCCGGTTCCCCGCCATGCTCGTGGCCCACGCTCACCACTGTAGGAACGGCGGCCCGCCGGGGACAGGTGCCGGGCCGTCAATCACCCGCTCGCACCCGCTCGGGTCCGCCGGCGCGGCGGGCGGGCGCGAGGGACGCGAGCCCCGCCGCGAGCGCGACGGCGGCGGCGAACCAGTAGCCGGCGGCGAACGTCTCGAACGTGGGGTGGAGCAGCGCCGCGGCGGCGACGCTGGACACGGCGGAGACCCCGGTGGCGGCGCCGAACTCGTGGAACGTGCTGAGGGCGCCGGAGGCGACCCCGGCCTCGTGCGGCTGCACGGCGGAGAAGAGGCTCCCGGCCGCGGCGACGAAGACGGCGCCGATCCCGAGGCCCGCGACGCTGGTGCCGGCGACGAGCACCGTCATCGAGAAGATCCCGGCGGCGGCCGCGAGGCCGGCGGCGGCGACGAGCAGCCCGGCCACCGAGACCGCGCGCACGCCGCGGGCCGGGAGCGTCCGCCCGGCGAGCTGGGCGCCGAGGACGGTGCCGACCGCGACCGGCAGGAAGGACAGCCCGGTTTCCAGGGGGCTGAAGCCGTGCATCTGCTGCAGGGCGAAGGATCCGAGGAAGAACACCGAGATCATCAGCGCCGTGGCGACGAAGATCAGGCCGAGCCCGCGCGCGACGGGCCTCCGGGTGAGCATGCCGGGGTCGAGGAGCGGCGCGGCAGCGGTGCGGAGGCGCAGCGCGAGCAGCGCGTACCCGACCAGCCCGGCGAGCAGCGCGACGATCGTGCGCGGCCCGAGCCAGCCCTGGTCGCCGGCCGCGACCAGGCCGTACACGACGGCGCCGGTCGATCCGGTGGCGAGGGCGGCCCCGAGGACGTCGAGCCGCCCGCCCGAGCCGGGCCAGGGCCGCACCGACCGGAGCAGCGCCAGGAGCAGGGCGGCGCCGACGGGGACGTTGACCCAGAACACCCACGGCCAGCCGGGGCCGGAGGTGAGGAGGCCGCCCACGAGGACGCCGACCGCGGCCCCGGCGCCGCCGAGCGCCGACCACACGCCGAGGGCGCGGGAGAGCTCGTCGCCGCTGAAGGTGCGCACGATCACCGACAGCGCCGCGGGGGACATCGCCGCCGCGCCGACGCCCTGCAGCGCGCGGGCGAGCAGGAGCAGCTCGGCCGTGCCCGCCAGCCCGGCGAGCAGCGAGGCGAGCGTGAACACTGCGAGCCCGGCGAGCACGACGCGGCGGGGCCCGACGACGTCCGCCGCCTTGCCGCCGAGCAGCATGAGGCCGCCGAAGACCAGGGCGTACACGCTCGCCACCCAGGTCAGGCCGGCGCGGTCGAGGCCGAGGTCGGCGCCCATGTCGGGGAGCGCGATCGCGACGACGGTGACGTCGACGATCAGCATGAGCTGGGCGACACCCAGCAGGCCGAGGATGCGCCACCGGCGCGGGTCGGGCGTGGTGGACGGTCCTGGGGCGGTCTTCTCCGGAGCGGTCATGGCGCCGGCCCTCTCTCGTTAACCTGAACACCTGTGTTCACGTAAGTTAAGTCGAACATGTGTGTTCGACAAGAGGATCGAGCGACGTGCGGCGGGTGAATCTGTCGCGGCCGGACCGGCCGGTGCCGTCAGGCGGTGAGGGCGGCGAGCGTCGTGTCGCGGACCAGCGACGGCGCCTGGTCGGCCGAGATCTCGCCGCGGTGCACGGCGAGGGACGCGCCGTGCACGACCGCCTGGACGACGCTGAGCTGCCAGGCGATCGGCATGTCGTCGCGGAAGTCCCCGGCGGCCCGCCCGCGCTCGAGCAGGCCGCGGACGCGGGCGGCGGGCTCCTCGTGCGCGCGGCGCATCTCCTCGGGCGGCAACGCCTGGGAGGCGGCGACCACGAGGGCCCCGAACCGGTGGGTCAGGTGCCAGGTGGCCTCGAGCAGGCGCCCGAGCGCCTCTCGCGGGTCGCCCTCGAGGTCCACCTGGCCCAGCGACTCGTCGGTCTGGGCGATGGCGCGGTCCGCGACCTCGCGCACGAGCGTCGCCCGGGAGTCGAAGTGCCCGTAGAGGGTCACGCGCCCGACGCCCGCGGCCTTGGCGATCTCGTTGATGCTCGCGTCGGGGTCGACGGACAGGAGGCGGATGGCGGCCCCGACGATCGCCTCGATGTTGCGGACGGCGTCGGCCCGCTTGGTCCGGTCCTTGGTGCCGCCCTGGGCGCGATCGGTGACGCCGGTCGTGCTGGTCGTGCCGGGCGTCGTCGGCGTCGTGGCCACCGGGAACCTCCAAGGTTGGACAGGTGTGTCCAGGTTAGCGGCCGGGGGTGGTCGTGCCCGCCGGGCGCGCGCCGCGAAGGAGGCCGGGGTGCGGGCGGCGACGAGCGCCTCGGGGACGTGGCCGAGATGGGCGTCGGCCCAGCCCTCGCGCCAGATGCGCGCCACGTCCTCGGCGTCGTCCGCTCGCGCGGGGCGGAGCTCGGCCGTCACGGGCATCGACGACCTCTTCCGTTAACTCGTACGCGGCTGTACAGTTTAGCGATCTGATCGGGCTCACCACTCGGAGAGCGAGAAGGCCGTGACCCAGGACGAAGACCAGGACCAGGACCAGGACCAAGGCCAGGTGCGACGACCGCCCCGCCCCGGCAGCGGCCGTCGCCTGTTCGGCAGGGTATGGCCTGCGGCGCTGGGCGCCCTGGTGGCGGCGGGCTCGATGGTCGGGCTCGCCGACGCGCGCGACGTCGCGCCGGTGCTCGCCGCCTCCGGGTTCGTCTACGTGGCGGCAGCCGCGGTCGGCCGGCCCGGCGCGGCGTGGCCGGCGTTCGGCGTGACCTTCGTGCTGATCGGCCTCGCCAAGCTCACCGGGCTGGACGCGACGCTCTGGACGATCGCCCTCGCGACCGTGCTGGCGGTCGTCGGGTTCGCGCTCGGCCGGGCGCGGCCGCCGTGGGCTCTCCCCCTGCAGTCCGTGGCGATGCTCGTGCTCGGTGCCGCGGCGCTGCTCGCCGTCCGCGCGGACGCGACCGCGGGCGGCCTGCTCGTCGCCGTGGTGCTGCTCGCCCATGCGGCGTGGGACGTCCACCACCTTCGCACCGGCCGGGTGGTCGGCCGGTCGCTGGCGGAGTTCTGCGTCGTGCTCGACGTGCTGCTGGCGATCGGTGTCGCGGTCGTCGCCCTGTCGGCGTGACCGTCAGCCGCGCAGGGACCCGAGCACCTCGTCGTAGTGCGCGTTCTCCATCACGCCGAGCAGGTTGCCGAACGGGTCGACGACGGCCGCGGTGACGAACCCGGGCCCGCGCTCGATCGGCTCCTGGTACGGGGTGGCGCCGAGCCCGAGCAGCCGGGCGTGGGCGGCGCGGACGTCGTCGACCGCCCAATAGGTGACGACGCCCGCCGCGCCGTCCGGCTGCGGGGGAGCGAAGCGGCGGTCCATGACCCCGAGCTCGTGCTGGTAGTCGCCGATGCGGAACTCCGCGTAGGCGAGGGCGTCGCCGGCCTCCCGGGCGAAGTAGGCGTCCGTGCCGAGCACCTCGGCGTACCAGTCGCGGGCGGCCGCGACGTCGTCGGCGAGGTAGGTGATGGTGGTCAGTCCGCGCAGCATGTCGGCTCCCGATGGTCGGAACGGTCTCGGTGGTCTCGGGGTCGGTGCGATCCCGTGAGACCCACTCTCCCGGTCAAAGTGCTCACCTCCTGATGACTTTTCGTGGGAGTCTCGGAGCATGCGCGCGGACCGGCTCATCCAGGTGCTGCTCCACCTGCAGTCGCGCCCCCGCGTGACCGCGGCGGAGCTCGCCGACGCCCTCGAGGTCTCGGTCGCCACCGCGCGCAGGGACCTCGAGGCGTTGTCGGCGGCGGGCGTGCCGGTCTACCCCCAGGCAGGCGCCGTCAGCCAGTCGGCCCAGTAGGCCTTCCAGTGCTCGGCCTCGGCGGCCGTGGCGATCCGCTCGTGCGTGGCGGTCACGCGCAGCGCGCTCGTACCCGACGGTGACCGACTGCGCCCACCAGCCGGACACGTCGTGGTGCTCGCCCACCCAGGCGGCGACGGTCCCGGGAGGCGCCGTCTGGTGGAGGAGGGCACGGCGGGGCGCGCCGCCGACGTTCGCGGGGCCGGACGCGCGTCAGCCCTGCGCCGCGACCAGCTCCCGCAGCTCCACGCGGGCCACGTTGGCGCCGAACGCCGGGGTGCCGGGCTGCAGGCGTGCTCCGGCGGCCAGGGGGCCGGCGACCACCGGGTCGAAGCCGAGCCGGTCGACGAGGGCGGTCACCTCGCGCACGTCGTCGGGGTCGTCCCCGGCGACGGCGATCGCCCGGCGTCCGGGCGCCCCCGCCGGCCGGGCTCCGGCGTCGAGGTCGTGGTAGCCCATGTGGTTGAACGCCTTGACGACGCGCGACGCCGGGAGGAAGTCCTGCACCAGCTCGCTCGTCGAGGTGGCGGGCTCGGCCAGGTCGCCGCGGTGCCCGTCCACCTCCCACCAGTAGTTCATGGCGTCGACGACGAGCTTGCCGGCCAGCGCGTCCGCGGGCACGGTGCGATAGCGGCCGAGCGGGAGCGCGAGGACGACGACGTCGGCCTTCGCCGCGGCCTCCTGGGCGGTGACGGCCTGCGCGCCGGGCGCGAGGACGTCGACGGTGAGGGCGATCCGCTGCGGGTCGCCGGACCCGGCGACGAGCACGCGGTACCCGGCGGCGGCGGCGAGGCGCGCCAGGACGGTCCCGACCTTCCCGGCGCCGAGGATGCCCAGCGTCATCTCGCGGTCGGCCGACGGCGCCGCGGTCACGCTGCGCCGCCCTGCGAGGTGCCGGCGGCGGCCGGGACGGCGGTCTCGCCCGCCGCGGCGTGCTCGGCGACGAGCTCGCGGACCCGCGGGATCACGCGGGTCCCGTAGAGCTCGACGTTGCGCAGCCGCGCCTCGGCGGGCTGGGCGCCGGTGGTGTAGATCATGTCGAACCGGCCGACCCCGAGCTCGGTGACGGCGGCCGCGATCTTGCGGGCGACCGTCTCCGGCGACCCGATGTACAACGACCCGTGCGCGATCTCGGCGTCGTACTCCTCCCGCCGGATCGGCGGCCATCCGCGCAGCGAGCCGATGCGGTCGCGCTGGAGCCGGTAGTGGGGCCAGAAGACCTCCACGGCCTCCTCGTCGGTGTCGGCGACGAACCCGGGGGAGTGCATGCCGACGGGGTGCGTCGTGGTCCCGAGCTGGGCGGTGGCGCGGCGGTACAGGTCGACGTACGGGGCGAACCGTGCGGGCTCCCCGCCGATGATCGCGAGCATGAGCGGGAGGCCGTAGTGCGCCGCGCGGACCACGGACTGCGGCGAGCCGCCCACCCCGACCCACGTCGACAGGCGGCCGGACTCCGTCTTGGGGAAGACGTCGGCGTCCCGCAGCGCGGGGCGGGTGGTGCCGGACCAGGTGACGGGCTTCTCGGTGAGGAGCTCGGTGAAGAGGTGGATCTTCTCCTCGAAGAGGAGGTCGTAGTCCTCCAGGTCGTACCCGAACAGCGGGAAGGACTCGGTGAACGAGCCACGCCCCAGGATCACCTCGGCACGCCCGTCCGACAGCGCGTCGAGGGTGGCGAAGCGCTGGAACACGCGGACCGGGTCGTCGGAGGACAGGACGGTCACGCCCGACGCGAGCCGGATCCGCTCGGTGCGGGACGCGACGGCGGCGAGCACGGTCTCCGGCGTCGAGATGGCGTACTCCGGCCGGTGGTGCTCGCCGAGCGCGACGACGTCGACTCCGACCTGGTCGGCCAGGACGGCCTCGTCGACGACCTGCCGGATCGCGGCGGCGTGCGAGACGAGCTCGCCGTCGGCGCCGACGGGGCGGTCGCCGAACGAGTCGAGCCCGAGCTGGAGCGTGGTCATGATGTCCTCCCGTGGCGGACCGGGTCGCGGCCCGCCCGACGTGGCGTGTCGGTGTGCGGTCGACGGGGGTAACGTCGGAATTGACATGTCAATTCCCGAGGACGGCGGCCACATGGAACAAGGGCATGACGACGCACGGCGCTCACCCACCCCCGACCAGCTCCGGACGTGGCGCGAGTTCGTGGAGGCGACCGAGGCGCTGCGCTCGCGGCTGTCGTCGCGCCTGCTGGCGGAGACGGGGCTGTCCTGGGCCGACTACGCGGTGCTGCTCGCGCTGCACGACGCCGACGGCCGCTGCCTGCGGTCCTCGGCGCTGGCGGCGGCCGTGGGCTGGGAGCGCAGCCGCCTGTCGCACCAGGTGGGCCGCATGGAGCGGCGGGGCCTGGTCGCGCGGCGGGGCGGCCGAGCGGCCGGCGTCGAGCTCACCGACGACGGCGCGGCGACGTTCCGCCGGGCGTCGGTCGCGCACCTGCGGGTGGTCCGCCACCTGTTCGTCGACGCGCTCACCCCCGACCAGCTCGTCGCGGCCGGCGAGATCGCCGCCGCGCTGCGGGTCGCGCTGGCCGAGCGCGAGGGCTGAGGGTACCGACCGCGCCCTCACGCGGCCCGACCGGCGCGCGTCGGAGGGCCATGTCACTCTCGTCGCATGTCCACCGCGTCCGGGCGCGCCCCGGTGACCCCGCTCGTCGACCTGCAGGGCAGGTCGGCGTGGAGCGTGCTGCCGCCGCTCATCCTCGGCTTCTTCATGATCATGGTCGACACCACGATCGTGAACATCGCCATCCCCACGCTCACCGACCAGTTCTCCGCCTCGCTCATCGAGGTCGGCTGGGTCAACAGCGCCTACCTGCTGTCGTACGCCGTGCTGATGCTCCTCGCCGGCCGGCTCGGCGACCGGTACGGGCAGAAGTCGGTGTTCGTCGCCGGGCTGATCGTGTTCACGACGTTCTCGTTCCTGTGCGGGTTCTCCGGCAACATCGGCTCGGAGCCCGAGATCGGATGGCTCATCGGCTTCCGCGTCGTCCAGGGCGTCGGCGCGGCGATGATGACGCCGCAGACGATGTCGATGATCACGCGCGTCTTCCCGCCCACCCAGCGCGGCGCGGCGTTGGGGCTGTGGGGTGCGACAGCGGGCGTCGCGACGCTCGTCGGCCCGCTGCTCGGCGGCGTCTTCGTGGAGACGATCGGCTGGGAGTGGATCTTCTACGTCAACATCCCCGTGGGCGTCGTCGCCCTGTGGTTCTCGGTCGTGCGGCTGCCGCACCTGTCGTCCCACGGGACGACGATGGACCCGCTCGGCGTGGTCCTGTCGGTGGTGGGCCTCGCCGCCGTGGTCTTCGGCCTGCAGGAGGGCGAGAACTACGACTGGGGCCACATCTGGGGACCGTTCTCGGTGTGGTCGCTCGTGGGGCTGGGCGTCCTGGTGCTCGTGGCGTTCGTGTGGTGGCAGCACCGCCAGGGCCCGCGCGCGCTGCTGCCGCTGCGGCTGTTCCGCTCCCGGAACTTCTCTCTCGCGAACGTGGACGGCATGGTCGTCACGTTCGCCATGATCGGGATCTTCTTCCCGCTGACGATCTACCTGCAGTCGATCCTGGGGCTGACGCCGATCCAGGCGGCGCTGGTGATGATGCCCGGGTCGCTCGTGTCCGGCGTCGTCGCGCCGTTCGCGGGCCGGCTCTCGGACCGGGTGCCGGCCAAGTGGGTGGTCGCGGCCGGGTTCGCGGCGATCGCCGGCGCGGTCCTGTGGCTCGCGGCGGTCCTGGCCCCCGACCTGTCGCCGTACGTGCTGCTGTGGCCGATGGCGCTGTTCGGCGTCGGCACCGGCCTGACGTTCTCGCCGCTGTCCAACCTGGCCACGTCGGGGCTCGACGCGCGGACGGCCGGCGCGGGCGCCGGCGCGTTCAACACCAACCGCCAGGTGGGCGGCGTCATCGGTTCGGCCGTCGTGGTCGCGACCCTCTCGGCCCGGCTCGCCGTCACCGTCCCGGCGGCCGCGCAGGACGTCGCCGCCCAGCTGCCCGAGCAGTACCGCCAGGCGTTCGTCGACGGCATCTCGCAGGCGAGCGGGAGCCTCGGGACCACGTCGGTCGGCTCGGTCCAGCTGCCCGACTCGGTGCCGGCGTCGGTGGCGGAGCAGGTCGGGGCCGCCGCCCAGCAGGCGTTCTTCGCGGGCTTCGCCGACGCCGCGGCGCAGACGCTGCTGCTCGTCGCGGTGGTGCTGGTGGTGGGCGTCGTGTGCGCGGCGGCGATGTCGCCCGTGCAGCACCGCGAGGAGGTCACCGCCGCTGGGTGAGGCTGCCGAGAACTCGTATCGGGTCTCGACAGGCTCGACCAGCGAACGGCGAGGTCAGGCCTTGATGTCGCCGCTGAAGTCGACGTCCCTGGTCTCCTTCTGGAACCACAGCGCGACGAAGGTGATGGCCGCCATGATCGCGAGGTACACGCCGACCAGGACGGGCGAGTCGGCGGCCTCCCACAGCCACACCGCGATGAACGGCGCCACGGCGGCGCCGAGGATCGACGCGACGTTGTAGGAGATGGAGGCGCCCGTGTAGCGGACGTTCGCGGGGAACAGCTCGGGCAGCAGCGCGGCCATCGGGCCGAAGGTCAGGCCCATGAGGGTGAAGCCCAGGATGAGCAGCGACATGACGCCCACCGTGCCGGCGGCGAACAGCGGCACGAACAGCAGGCCGAAGACCGCGATGCCGCCGGTCACGACGAGCAGCATCGGTCGGCGGCCGTAGCGCTCGGCGAGCGGGCCCGACGCGAGGGTGAAGATGCCGAAGAAGACGCACCCCACGATGAGCATCCAGAGGAAGTCGATCTTCTCGTAGCCCAGCCCGGCGGGGGAGCCGTCGGTGGTGGTCGTGGCCGCGATGCCGTAGTTCAGCGTGAACGTGGTCATCAGGTAGAACAGCCCGTAGGTGGCGAGCATGATGAACGTGCCCGAGACGATCTTGCGCCACGACGTGCGGAAGACCTCGGCGACCGGGACCTTCGCGACGGCCTCGGCCTCGACGACCTTGGTGAACGCGGGGGTCTCGATGAGCCGCAGGCGCACCCACAGCCCGACGATCACGAGGATCGAGCTGGCCAGGAACGGCACCCGCCAGCCCCACGAGGTGAACTGCGCGTCGCTCAGGGTCTGGGAGAGGCCGATGAACACCAGGTTGGCGAGGATGAACCCGATCGGGGCGCCCAGCTGCGGGAACGTGCCCCACACGGCCCGCTTGCCGGCCGGCGCGTTCTCCGTGGCGAGCAGCGCGGCGCCGCCCCACTCGCCGCCGAGCCCGAGGCCCTGGCAGAACCGGCACAGCACGAGGACGACGGGCGCGAGGACCGCCCAGCCGGGGGTCGTGGCGGCCGGGATCAGGCCGATGACGACGGTCGCGATCCCCATGGTGAGCAGGGACGCGACCAGGGTCGTCTTGCGGCCGACGCGGTCGCCGAAGTGGCCGAAGAGCACCGATCCGACCGGGCGGGCGACGAACGCCACGCCGAACGCCGCGAACGACGCGAGCAGCGCCGTCGTCCCGTCCTGGTTCGGGAAGAAGAGCGCGGGGAACACGAGCGAGGCCGCGGTCGCGTACGCGTAGAAGTCGTAGAACTCGATGGAGGTGCCGATGAGCGACGCGACGATCACGCGGCCGCGCGAGTTGACGGCCGGCGTCGGCGTGCTCGGGGCGCCTGACGTGACGGAGGTGGACATGGTGGACGACCGTACGACTCCGTTCCGCATCATGAACAGGAGTCCCAGGATGTGAACTCCCTCCCCTGCGAGGCGGTGCCCGGGGCGTGAAGGTGTGGTGAACGTGAATAAGCCCCCGGTGGCGTGTGTTGGCACCACCGGGCCGGGCGGGGCAGGATCGACGGCGCCGCGACGGTCACGGGCGGTCACCCGAGAGGAGCACGATTCCTCGGGTGCGAACCCGCGACACCGCCGCCACACCCGGCGGCACCCTGTGACGACTGCATCCGCAAGACGGGACGAACACGACACATGAACGATCTGCTGCACGTGAACGGCGGGAACCCGCTGGAGGGCACCATCACGGTGCGTGGGGCGAAGAACTTCGTCTCCAAGGCGATGGTGGCGTCCCTGCTGGGGGAGTCGGCGAGCGTGCTGCGGAACGTGCCGCAGATCCGCGACGTGGGCGTGGTCACCGGTCTGCTCGAGCTGCACGGCGTGAACGTGAAGGCGGACCCGGACGCGGGGATCCTGGACCTGGACCCGTCGAACGTGGAGTCCGCGCACGTGGCGGACATCGACGCGCACGCGGGGTCGTCCCGGATCCCGATCCTGTTCTGCGGGCCGCTGCTGCACCGGTTGGGTGAGGCGTTCATCCCGGACCTGGGTGGCTGCCGGATCGGCGACCGGCCGATCAACTACCACCTGGACATCCTGCGGCAGTTCGGCGCCGTGGTGGACAAGATGCCGAACGGCATCCAGCTGCGTGCGCCGCGCCGCCTGCAGGGCACGAAGATCTCGCTGCCGTACCCGTCGGTGGGTGCGACGGAGCAGCTGCTGCTGACGGCCGTGCGCGCCGAGGGCATCACCGAGCTCACGGGCGCGGCGATCGAGCCGGAGATCATGGACCTGATCGCGGTGCTGCAGAAGATGGGCGCGATCATCTCGGTGGACACCGACCGGGTGATCCGGATCGAGGGCGTGGACCGTCTCGAGGGGTACTCGCACACGGCGCTGGGCGACCGGATCGAGACCGCGTCGTGGGCGTCGGCGGCCCTGGCGACCGGCGGCGACGTCACGATCAAGGGCGCGACGCAGCCGGAGATGATGACGTTCCTGAACACGTTCCGGAAGGTCGGCGGCCGGTTCGACGTGCAGGAGGACGGGATCCGGTTCTGGCACCCGGGCGGTGACCTGGACTCGATCGTGCTGGAGACGGACGTGCACCCCGGCTTCATGACGGACTGGCAGCAGCCGCTGGTGGTGGCCCTCACGCAGGCCAAGGGCCTGTCGATCGTGCACGAGACGGTGTACGAGAACCGGTTCGGGTTCGCGGACGCGCTGCGGAAGATGGGCGCGACGATCCAGGTCTACAAGGAGTGCCTGGGTGGTCGGGACTGCCGGTTCGGGCAGCGCAACTTCCACCACTCGGCCGTGATCTCGGGCCCGACGCCGTTGTCGGCGGCGGACATCGTGGTGCCGGACCTGCGCGGCGGGTTCTCGCACCTGATCGCGGCGCTGGCGGCGAAGGGGACCTCGACGGTCCGCGGGATCAGCCTGATCGACCGGGGCTACGAGTCGTTCCAGGACAAGCTCGTCGCGCTGGGCGCGGACGTCACGCGCGGCTGACACCGCTCGCCGGTCGAGCCCGTCGGGACCCGGAACGGTCGCGACGGGCTCGACCCACGAGGAGCGGGAGGTAGGCTCTGGGCCCGTGCCGATCGCCCGTCCTGACTCCCTCGGATTCCGCATCGTCGCGCGCATCGTGCGGCCCCTGCTGTTCGCGATGGTCCGCTACGACTGGGACGGCGGCGAGCGGAACCTGCCCCGCGAGGGCGGGTTCATCGCCGCCGCCAACCACGTCACGGAGTTCGATGCCCTGACCCTGGCGCACTACCTCTTCGACAAGGGGTTCGAGCCGCGGATCCTCGCGAAGCGGGGGCTGTTCACCGCACCGCTGGTCGGGTCCGTGCTCCGCGCCACCCGCATGATCCCCGTGGACCGGGGCACCGCGGCCGCGGCGAAATCGCTCGAGGACGCGGGTTCGCAGCTCGGGCACGGGGCCTGCGTGGCGATCCTCCCGGAGGGCACGCTCACGCGGGACCCCGACCTGTGGCCGATGGAGGGCAAGACCGGCCTCGCGCGGCTGGCGCTGGCGAGCAGGCTGCCCGTCGTGCCGGTGGCCCAGTGGGGCGCGCACCGGGTGCTGCCGCGATACGGCAAGCTCCCGCGGCCGTTCCCGCGCAAGCCGGTGACGATCGTCGCCGGCCCGCCGGTCGACCTGTCCGACCTGTACGACCGACCGCTCGACACCCAGGTGCTGCGCGAGGCGACGAACCGCGTCATGGACGCGATCGGCGCCGAGCTCGCCGGGATCCGCGGCGAGGCGGCCCCGGCCGTCCGCTTCGACCTGCGCAAGCATCCCGAGTACGAGACCAAGCGCACGACCTACCCGCCCGTGGAGCGCCCTTGAGCACCGACCTGACCGCCGAGCCCACCGCCGACACCCGCGCCGCGGGCGCGCCGACCCGGGTCGCCGTCCTGGGTTCCGGATCGTGGGGCACCACGTTCGCGATGGTCCTCGCGGACGCCGGCTGCGACGTCCGACTGTGGGGCCGCGACCCCGCCGTCGCGCACGAGGTCACCACCGCGCACCGCAACGAGAAGTACCTGCCGGGCGTCGAGCTGCCGGCGATGACCGGCACCACGGACGCCGCCGCGGCGCTGGCGGGCGCCCAGATCGTCGTCGTGGCCGTGCCGTCGCAGGTGGCGCGCGCGACGCTGACCGGCCTGCGGGAGCTCGTCGAGCCGGACGCCGTGATCGTCTCGCTGATGAAGGGCGTGGAGCTCGGCACCGACGAGCGCATGACCCAGGTCATCGTCGAGGCGCTCGACGTGGCCGCGTCGCGCGTGGCCGTCGTGTCCGGGCCGAACCTGGCGCCGGAGATCGCCCAGCGTCAGCCGACGGCCACCGTCGTGGCGTGCTCCGACGAGTCCGCGGCCAAGTTCGTCGCGGAGGCCTGCTCGAACGCCTACTTCCGCCCGTACACCAACGACGACGTGGTCGGCGTGGAGCTGTGCGGCGCGGTGAAGAACGTCATCGCCCTCGCGGTCGGCATGGCGCAGGGACGCGGCTTCGGGTCGAACACCGTCGCCACCGTCATCACGCGGGGCCTGGTGGAGATCACCCGCCTCGGCCTCGAGCTGGGCGCCGACGCCGAGACCTTCGCCGGTCTCGCCGGCATGGGCGACCTCGTGGCCACGTGCACGTCGCCGCTGTCGCGCAACAACACGCTCGGCCGCCACATCGGCGAGGGGATGACGCTCGAGGAGGCGGTCGCGGCCACCGGCACCACCGCCGAGGGCGCGAAGTCCTGCCGCTCCGTGCTCGACCTCGCGGGCAAGCACGGCGTCGACATGCCGATCACCGCGGGCGTCGTCGCCGTCCTCTACGACGGCCTGCCCGTCGAGGACATGGCGCGCGCGCTCCTGTCCCGGCCGCAGAAGTCCGAGGGCGTCGACGCCTGACCGGGCCTCAGTCGTCGGCGGGGTCGTGCTGCACGTCGACGACGACGCGCGCCGGGTCCTCCAGCGCGAACACGCGGAACGGGAGCGGTTCGCCCCCGGCCCCGTCGTCGACGCCCACGAACGCCGTCGTGTACCCCTCGAACCAGAACCGGTAGACCACCTCGTCGATCGACTCGGTGCCGTCCGGGTCGATCGGCCCCCCGTCGTACTCCGTGGGGCCGCCGTCCGTCTCGCCGGGCATCGCCATGCCGGACAGCCGCACCTGCAGCACCCGGTCGCCGTCGACCGCGACCGGGTCGCCGCTGCCGTCGTCGGTCGCGGCGTCCACGTACTCGACCGTCCAGCCCGGCGCGCCCTCGCCCTCGAGGTCGAGGACGACGCGGTCGAAGCCCTCGTGCGTGCCCACCCGGACGTCGGTGACGACGAGCGCCGCGTCCCGGCTCGGGTCCGCCGTGTCCGGCGACGCGTCGGCCGGGAACGGCACGTCCTGCGTGGGCTCGTCGGCGCTGGTGTCGTCGGGCGCGGTGTCGTCGGTGCCGTCGTCCGGGGCGCTCGACGCGGTCGCGGTGTCCCCCGGGGAGTCGCTCGGCGCGGAGCCGGGGCCGTCGACCTCGGGGCCGTTGTCCGCGCACCCGGCGAGCGCGACGACGAGCAGTGCCGCGGCGAGCGCACCGGCGGCCGGACGGGTCCTGGTGCTGGTCATGGCGCCTCCCGTGTCGTCGGCCGTCGCTCGGACGGGTCGACCGTAGGCACAAGCCGCCCGTTCCGCACGCGCGTGGGGTCGGTGCCCGGTGAGGCCCGGTCGGGCCCGGTCGGTACGGTGACCGCATGGCGCTGACACGGACGGACCGCCCCGCCCTGGTGTTCGACGTCCTCGGCACGCTGGTCGACCAGGCCGGCAGCCTGCGCGCCGAGGTGCGCGCGGCGGCCGGCGTCGACGACGCCGAGGCGGGGCGGGTGGTCGCGCGGTGGCTCGGGCTCGTGGCGGAGCAGACGCGTGAGGTGGTCGACGGCCGGCGGGACTTCGCCCCGAGCGACCGGCTGGACCGCGAGGCGCTGGCGGCCCTCGTGCGCGACGGCGACCTGCCGGCGGCGGCGGCCGACCGGCTCGCCACGGCGGGCGAGCGGCTCCGCGCCTGGGACGACAGCGTGGCCGGGATCGACGCGCTCGCCCGCGACTTCACGGTGATCGGCCTGTCCGACGCGAGCCGGCGCACCCTCGCCGGGCTGAGCGCCGGCACCGGGCTGCGCTGGCACCAGGTGCTCTCCGCGGAGGACGCCCGCACCTACAAGCCCGGCCCCGCGCTCTACGCGGCGGCCCTCGCCGCGGCCCCCGCCGGCTCGGGCCCGCCGGTCATGGTCGCCGCGCACGCGTGGGACCTGCGCGCGGCCGCGGGGGCCGGGATGCGGACGGCGTACGTGCCGCGGCCGCAGGGGGACCCGCCGGCGGGGGGCGACAGGTTCGACCTGCGCGCGGCCGACCTGCCCGACCTGCATGCCCGGCTGCTGCTGCTGGGCGGGGAGCCCGGCCCGCGGCTCAGCTGACGGCGGCGCGCAGGGCCTGGTCGAGGTCCGCCCAGAGGTCCTCGACGTCCTCGATGCCCACGGACATCCGCAGGAGGTCCTCGGGCACGGTCCGGGACTCGGTGGCGAAGCGCCGACGCCGCTCGAGCATCGACTCCACGCCGCCCAGCGACGTGGCGGGGAGCCACAGGCGCACGGCGGCCACCACGGCGTCGGCCGCGGCGGCCCCGCCGTGCGGGCGCAGGCCGAGCACGGCGCCGAAGCCGTTCATCAGCCCCGCGGCGCGCTCGTGCCCGGGGTCGCCGGGCAGCGACGGGTGGCGCACCTCCGCGACGGCGGGGTGCTCGGCGAGGCGCCGGGCGAGCTCGGCCGCGTTGGAGCCGGCCCGCTCCACCCGCAGGTGCAGCGTGCGCAGGCCGCGCAGCGCCAGCCACACCTCCATCGGGCCCGGGATCGAGCCGTGCAGGGTGCGGTAGGCGCGCAGCCCCGACACGAGCTCGTCGTCGCGCGTGACGGCCGCGCCGAGCACGACGTCGGAGTGCCCGGCCAGGTACTTGGTCACGGAGTGCACCACGATGTCCGCGCCCAGCTCCAGCGGCCGCTGCCCGAGCGGGGTCGCGAAGGTGTTGTCGACGACGGACCGCACGCCGCGCTCCCGCGCGGCGGCGAGGATCGCGGGCAGGTCCGCGACCTCGAGCATGGGGTTGGTGGGCGACTCGGCCAGGAGCACGTCGGCGCCGTCGAGCGCGGCGACGACCTGCGCGGTGTCCGCGATGTCGACGCGCCGCACCTCGACGCCCCGGCGCGCGGCGAGGTCGTCGAGGTAGCCGAGCGACACCTGGTAGGCGTGCCGGGGCGCGACGACGACGCCGCGCTCGGGCACGTGGCCGAGCGCGGCGATCACGGCGGCCATCCCGGACCCGAAGACGACGCCGTGCTGCGCGCCCTCCAGCGCGGCGAGCGCCTCCTCGAAGGGGTGCCACGTCTCGGTGTCCATGCGCGAGTACAGCAGGTCGCCGGGCGCCGAGACGCCCTGGTTCACGTAGGTGGAGCTGAGGACGACCGGCGGGTTCACCGGCGCGCCCTGCGCGCGCGCAGGCCGCCCGGCGGTGACGGCGAGGGTGGCGGGGGAGAGCGTCGCGTGCGGGTCGTGCGTCATGCGCGCAGCGTACGTCCGGGAGGCGGGTGTCAGCCTCGGGGTTCCACCAGGCGCGCGAGCAGCTCGGTGAGCAGCCGCTCCACCAGGGGGGCCGGCAGCACCTCGACCAGCGCGAGCAGCGGCGCCATCGGGCCGACCCCGGGGGCCCCGTCGGCGGCCCCGCCTGCCACGGCCCCGAGGCCGATGGCGTCCAGGAGGGCCGCCGCCGTCCCGGAGTCGAGGGGACGGTCCGGGTCCGCCGCGGGCAGCGCGCCGACCAGGGCGCCCGCGTCCGGGCGCGCCGCACCCCGCACGTCGTCGGCGGCCGCACGCAGCACGGGCACGAGGTCGTCCAGCACCCGCTCGGTGACCGGCGTGACCGTGAGGTGGGTGGTGTGCGGCAGGCGGGTGCCGTCGGGCTGGACCAGCCCCGGCTGCGCCTGGAGCGTCCAGCCCCGCGCGGCCACGGCGTCGGCCCACAGGTGCGGGTCCACCCGGCGGCCGGCCGGGACGTCGTCGTCCGACGCGACGGCGAGGAGCGGGCCCACCGGCGAGCCCACGACGCGCAGGCCCTCGATCCCGTCGACCGCCTCGCGCAGCGCCAGCGTGGCGCGGCGCGCGCGGCCGGCGAGCGTCGCGAGCCCGTCCCGCCCCAGGGCCTGCAGGATCGCCCACGCGGCGGCGAGCGGCCCGCCCGACCGCGAGCCGAGCAGCGTCGGGTTGACCACCGGGTAGCCGGGCCAGCGCGTCGTGGCGAAGTACTGCGCCCGCTGCCGGTCGCGGTCGCGGTGCAGCAGGACGGACGCGCCCTTGGGGGCGAAGGCGTACTTGTGCAGGTCCGCGCTCAGGCTCGTGACGCCGGGCACGCGCAGGTCCCAGGCGGGCAGGCCGGGCCAGAACGGCAGGGCGAAACCGCCGATGCACGCGTCGACGTGCACGGGCACGCCCGCGGCGGCGGCGAGGGTGGCGACCTCCGCCACGGGGTCCGCGGCGGCGTGCGGGTAGGAGGGGGCGGAGACGACGACGAGCGCGACGTCCTCGGCGAGGCCGTCGGCGAGGCCGTCGGCGAGCCGCGCACCGATCGCGGCGGCGTCCACGGCGCCGGCCGAGGCCCCCGCGACGGCCACGGGGACGAGGTCGAGCTCCAGCCCGTACAGGTGCGCGGCCTTCTGGAACGCGGCGTGCACGGTGACGGGCGCGACCAGGCGCGGCCGCGCCTCGCCGGGCCGGAGCCCGCGGGCCGCGAGCCAGGTGTCGCGCGCCGACTGCACGGCCAGCAGGCAGCTCTCGGTGCCGCCGCTGGTGACCGTGCCGACGGTGTCCGCGTCGCCGCCCAGCAGGTCGCGCGCGAAGGCGACGACGTCGCGCTCGAGGGCGGCCACCGAGCCGAACGTGGTCGGGTCCAGCCCGTTGACGGGCTGCATCGCCCGGACGGCGTCCGCGGCGAGGTCGTCGAGCTCCGGGACGCCCGGGTCGTAAACGTAGCTGAGCACGCGCCCGCCGTGCGTCGGCGCGTCGTGGCGGCGCAGCGCGGCGAGGGCGGCGAGCACCGCGGCCGGCTCCTGCTCCAGGTCGAGCGCGGGGACGGACGGGTCGGGGCGGGTCACGAGGCCTCCTGGGGGTGGCCGGCCCTGGTCGGGCCGGGGTCGATGTCGCGCCGCCGCAGCGGGTAGCGACCGAGCGGCAGCAGGCTGGCCGCGACGAGCGCGGCGGGCAGCACGCTGAAGGCGACGACGATGCCGAGGACGGCGCCCGGCGGCTGGTCGAGCGACTGCCCGCCGGTGGACTCGGCGTAGCCCGTGACGGCGAGCACCACGGTGAGCAGCGTGGTGCCGAGCGCCATGCCCGTCGTCTCGCCCGCGGTCCAGACGCCGCCGAACGCGCCGGCGCGGTCGGCGCCCGTCGCGCGGGCGTCGTGCGCGATGACGTCGGGCAGCATCGCCATCGGCAGGGACTGCATGCCCGCGTACGCGGCGCCCGCCAGCGCCACGGGCGCGTACACCCAGGCGCCGGGCGCCCAGGCCAGGGGGAGCAGGGCGAGCGCCGCCACGGCGAACAGCCCCGAGGCCAGCCGGAACGCCCGCTCCTTGCCGACCCGGCGGGCCAGCCCGCCCCACAGCGGCGTCACGACCAGCGCCGGGCCGACCAGCGCGACGAACAGGAGCGTCACGGCGGCCGTGTCCCGCAGCACCCACGTGGCCACGTACTGGGCGCCCGCGAGCATCGCGCCGGTGGCGAGCGCCTGCAGCACGAAGGCGCCGAGCAGGGTGCGGAACGGCGTGCTCGTGCGCAGCAGGCCGAGGCCCTCGCGGTAGTGGGCGGCGAGCCCGGTCCGCGCGGGGACGGGCCGCGGCGCGGCGGGCGGCCCCGCGGACCGCTCCGCCGTCGTCGCGACGAGCAGCGAGGCCCCGAGGACCAGCGCCGCGGCGACGGCCATGAGCAGGTAGCCCAGCCGCTCGTCGTCGCCCCCGAGCGCGCGCAGCGCGGGCCCGCCGCCGCCGAACAGCAGGATCGCGGCGGTGAGGACCACGACCCGCGCCGTGAGCAGCCGGGTGCGGGCGTCGTAGGTGTCCGCCAGCTCCGCGGGGAGGGCGATGTACGGCACCTGGAACAGGCTGAACGCCGTCGCCGCCGCGAGGAACGCGAGCAGCACCCACCCCGCCGCGCCGGCCGGGGCGAGCCCCGCGGGCACGCCGAACGTCAGGACGAAGAAGACGGGGAGCGCGAGCCCGCCGACCACCATGAGCCGGCGGCGACGGCCCGTGCGGGCGCGCTCCCGGTCGCTGGCGGCGCCGATCACGGGGTCGATGACGACGTCCCAGACCTTGGCCGCGGCGACGAGCAGCCCCGCCACGGCGGCGGTGACTCCGAGGGTGTCCGTCAGGTAGAAGACCAGCACCAGCCCGGGCAGCGTCGAGAACCCGCCGGTACCGACGGATCCGACGGCGTACCGGGCCACGGTGCCCTTGCGCAGCGTCATGAGGCGGGATCGTAGCCGCCCGCGGGAATGTTCCGGCCGCCGCGGTGATTGTGCGACGTGTGACTCAGGCGACGGCATCCTCCCAGCTCGGCTCCCTCGACCTCTCCGCGGCACCCCTGGTGCTCGGCGGGAACGTCTTCGGCTGGACCGCCGACGACCCGGCGTCCTTCGCCGTCCTCGACGCGTTCGCCGACGCCGGCGGGCGCATGGTCGACACCGCCGACGTCTACTCGGCGTGGGTACCGGGCAACGCGGGCGGCGAGAGCGAGCGGACGATCGGCCGCTGGCTGGCCCGCTCGGGCCGCCGCGACGACGTGCTGATCGCGACGAAGGTCTCGCAGCACCCGGA
The DNA here is from genome assembly GCF_050315395.1 of Promicromonospora sp. Marseille-Q5078. NCBI lineage: Bacteria > Bacillati > Actinomycetota > Actinomycetes > Micrococcales > Promicromonosporaceae > Promicromonospora > Promicromonospora sp. Marseille-Q5078. The sequence continues at coordinate 2,960,182 of NZ_JBNPQG010000001.1, read as the reverse complement.
CTTCCGCGGGCTCGGGGCGTCGAACGTCCGCGCCGCCGCGCACGCGTCCCTCGAGCGGCTGGGCACCGACCGCATCGACCTGTACTACGCCCACTACGACGACGGCGCGACGCCGGTCGAGGAGGTCGCCGCCGCGTTCTCGGCGCTCGTCGACGAGGGTCTCGTGCGCGAGATCGGCCTCTCCAACTCGACGCCCGAGCGCATCGACGCCTGGTTCGCCGCCGCCGACCGCGACGGGCTGCACCGGCCCGTCGCCCTGCAGCCCCACTACAACCTCGTGGAGCGCGGCTTCGAGCAGGACCTGCGGCCGGCCGCCGAGCGGCACGGGCTCGGGGTGCTCCCGTACTACGCGCTCGCGTCCGGGTTCCTCGCCGGCACCTACCGCGACGACGAGGCGCCGGACAGCCCGCGGGCGGGCAAGGCCGCCACCTACCTCGACGACCGCGGCCGCCGCGTGCTCGCCGCGCTCGACGACGTCGCGGCCGCCCACGACGTGCCCGTCGCGTCCGTGTCGCTCGCCTGGCTGCGTGCCCAGGCCACCGTCGTCGCGCCGATCGCCAGCGCCCGGCACACCGGCCAGCTCGACGCCCTCCTGCGCTCGACGACGCTGGAGCTCACCGACGACGAGGTCGCCCGCCTCGACGGCGCCTCCGCCTGACCCTCCTCGCCGGTCGAGCCTGTCGGGACCCAGCCCGATGGTCGAGCCTGCCGAGACCCAGCCCGATGGTCGAGCCTGTCGGGACCAGGTCTCGACAGGCTCGACCGGCGGTCGTCAGTCCTCCAGCGGTCCGAGCACCGACTGCGCGACGGTCGAGTGCGCCGACTCGTCGTCGGACGGGTGGAAGATCCCGGCCAGGACGTCGCGGTAGAGGCGGCCGAGCTCGGAGCGGTTGAAGTACGTGGACCCGCCGGAGCAGCGGATCGCCTCGTCCACAACCTGCCGGGCCGTCTCGGTGACGCGCACCTTGAGCCCCGCCGTCGAGCGGAAGAACCCCGCCCCTGATCCGGACCGCACGTCCACCTGCGCGTCGACCTCGCCGGCCACCAGGTCGAGCTGCGGCCACAGGCCGTCGAGGGCGAGCGCGGCGGTGCCGATGCGCCACCGGATGTCCGGGTCCTGGGAGTACGCCTTGCCGGTCTTCATGGAGCGGCGCTTCTGCACGGCCTCGACCGCGAGGGCCAGCGCCCGGTCGGCGATCCCCAGGTAGACCGACGCGAGCAGGATCTCGAACGACGTGAAGATGCCCAGCACGTACGGGTCGAGGCTCGGGCCGGGCGCGATGCGGCGCAGGACGCGGTCGGCGGGCGCGTGCGCGCCGTCGAGCACCGTGGTGCACGACTGCGAGGCCCGCATGCCGAGCGTGTCCCAGTCGTCCTTGATCTCGAAGCCGCCGCCGTCGCGGGTGACGAACCCGTGCACGATGCGCGGGTCGTCGGGGTCGGTCCGGTCGTCCAGGCCCATGACGCCCAGGCGTGTCCAGCCGGGGGAGTTGGACGTGAAGATCTTGGTGCCGTGGAAGGAGTACCCGCCCTCGCCGTCAGGGCGGGCCTCGGTGCGCGAGCCGAGCAGCACGAGGTCGTTCCCGGCCTCGGAGTAGCCGAAGCCGAAGACCTCGCCGTGGGCCGTCTCCTCGAGCAGCCAGTCGAGGGAGCCGTCGCCGCGCTCGTGCAGGAAGCGGGCGACGCCGACCCACACGTGGTGCATGTTCACCGCGAGCGCGGTCGCCGGCGCGGCACCCGCCAGCCGGGCCTGCTCGCGCGCGGCCTCCCGCAGGGTCAGGCCGGCGCCGCCCAGGTGCTGAGGGACCATCGCCTGGAGGTACCCCGCGGCCTTGAGGTCGGCGAGGTCGTCGGCGAAGAACGTGTTCTCACGGTCGTGCGCCGCCGCGCGGCCGCGGATCGTCTCCAGCAGGTCGTCGGTGAGGATCCGGCGGGGCGTCGACAGGGGCGACGGGAACGGCGACGGCGCGGCGTCCGGCGAGGTCACAGGCATGACCACACCGTACGCCGCGCCCCCGCGTTCAGCCCCCGACGCCGGCCGTCGTCCCCTCCGGCTGGGGCAGCAGGCGGCGCAGCACGTCGGCGAGGGTGACGACCCCCAGCGTCCGGCCGTCGCGGCGGACCAGCGCGAGCTGCTCGCCCGCCACCCGCAGCTGCGAGATCGCGGCGTGCACGGTGGTGGCGGCCTCGAGCACGAACGGCGCGCGCGCCAGCGGCGCGACCTGGGCGTCGTCGTCGAGCAGCAGGGTGTCGCGCACGTGCACCACGCCCCGCACCTCCTCGCCGGTCGTGCCGTCGCCCCGCAGCAGGATGCGCAGGTGGCCGGAGGTGACGGACGCGGCCCGCACGTCGGCCGCCGTCGCCCCGGCCGGGACGGACGTGGGTCGCGACCCGGCGGGCAGCAGCGTGTCGACCGTGAGGGTCTCCAGCTCCAGCGCCCCCGCGATCTGCGAGGAGTAGGCCGCGTCGAGCGCCCCGACGTTGGCGGAGTGCTCCACCAGGTGGCGCAGCGTGGTCGGGTCGTGCCCGGCCTCGATGTGGTCCACCGGCTCCACGCCGACGGCCCGCAGGCACCGGTTCGCGAGGGCGTTGAGCCACCGCAGCACGGGGCGCGTGAGCCACATGAACCCGCGCATCGGCAGCGCGAGCAGCGTCGCCGAGGCCTCGGGGTGCGCGATGGCCCACGACTTCGGCGCCATCTCGCCGACCACGAGGTGCAGGAACGTCACGAGGATCAGCGCGAGCACGAAGCCCGCGACGTCGGCCACCCAGTACGGAGCGCCCCATGTCTCGAACAGCGGGGTGAGCCAGTGGTGCACCGCCGGCTTGGTCACGGCGCCGAGCGCCAGCGTGCAGGCGGTGATGCCCAGCTGCGACCCGGCGAGCAGCAGCGTCAGCTCGGACGAGCTGCGCAGCGCCGCCCGCGCGGAGCGGCTGGTGGGCGCGGCGTCCTCCAGCCGGTGGCGGCGCGCCCCGAGCAGGGCGAACTCCACGGCCACGAAGAACGCGCTGAGCGCGATGATGGCGACGGTCGCGGCGACGACGACCCAGGGGTTGCTCATCGGTCGTCCTCCCTCGGCGTCGTGGCCCGGACGGCAGCGCCGTCGGCGTCCCCGGGCGCGCCCTCGACCAGGCGCACCCGCACCAGGTGCGGCACGTGCCGCTCCACGGCGAGCACCTCGGCCTCGATGCGGCGGGCCACGGGTTCGTCGTGCGCGAGGTCCGCCGGGTCGGGCGGCAGCTCGACGGCGACGTGGTCGCCGGCGCGCGGCAGGGCGCCCAGCTGCGCGATGAGCAGCCCGGCGACGGTCTCCTGGTCGCCGCGCGGCAGGTCGTGCCCGAGGGCCCGCTCGGCCTCGTCGAGGTGGACGTCTCCGCCCATCAGCCACGTGTCGTCGCCCTCGGCCGTCACGGTCGCGGGCTCGTCGGCGTCGTGCTCGTCGGTGATCTCGCCCACGAGCTCCTCCGCGAGGTCCTCGAGGGTCAGCACGCCCGCGAACCCGCCGTACTCGTCGACGACGACCGCGAGCTGGTTGCGGGCCCGGGTCAGCTCGGCGTGCGCGTGCGGCAGGGCCATGAGGGTCGGCAGCACGAGGACCGGCCGCATCAGGTCGGTGACGGGTGCGTCGTCGGGCAGCGGCGTGCGCAGCAGGTCCGTGAGCTGGACGACGCCGATCGCCTGGTCCTCGCCGTCCACCACCGGGTAGCGGGAGTGGCCGCCGGCCATGAGGGCGCGCAGCTCGCCCACCGTGAGCCCGGGCTCGACCGTCCCGACGCGCGAGCGCGGGATCATGGCGTGCTCGACGTCGCGGGCCGGGAAGTCGAGGATCCGGTCCAGCAGCATCGACAGGTCGTCGGGCAGGTCGCCGCTGGAGCGCGAGTCGGCGACGATGTGCTCGAGGTCGCGGGCCGTGGCCGAGTGCTCGACGTCGTGCACCGGCTCGATGCGCAGCACCCGCAGCAGGGCGTTCGACGCCTTGTCGAAGACGGCGATGAGCCAGCCGAGCACGGTGAGGTACGCCGTCGTCGAGCCGGCCAGGCGCAGGGCCGTGGGCTCGGGCCGGGCGATGGCGAGGTTCTTCGGGAACAGCTCGCCGAACAGCATCTGCACCAGGGTCGAGACCGCGAGGGCGGCGACCGTGCCGACGGCCACGCCGACGCCGGCCGGGACGCCGACGCCGCCGAGCAGCGTGCCGAGCGCGTCGCCCACGAGCGGCTCGGCCACGTAGCCGACCAGCAGGCCGGTCACGGTGATGCCGAGCTGCGCGCCCGAGAGCACGAACGACGTGCGGCGCGTGACGGCGAGGGCCCGCTGCGCGGTCGCGTCACCGGCCTCCGCACGGGCGGCGAGCCGGGAGCGGTCCACGGTCATGTAGGCGAACTCCTGGGCGACGAAGTACGCCGTCGCCGCGGTGATCACGAGGATCACGAGGAGGCCGAGGAGGAGGGAGAGGGCGGCGGTCATCGGGGACGCACCGCCTCAGGGCCGACAGGGCCCGGGGGCTGCGGGGAGCCCGGACTATGACTGGGGTCGTCGGCGGGCGCGGCGCTCTCGTCGGCCGCGGGCACCGTGACGATGGTCGTCGCGAGGGTGATGTCCACGATCGCCCCAACGTCGGCCGCACGCGAAGGGTTCCCGGCGTTACGCTCCCTGCCACACGGTCGACGAGGACCGTGGACGCACGAAGGGACCGCCATGCCCGAGACCAGCGTCGGCACCGCCGCCGACCCCAGCGCCGCCGACCGCGCCGTCATCCGCAGCCCGCACCCCGACGTCGAGATCCCCGACGTCAGCCTCTACGACTTCCTCTTCGCCCCGCTCTCCGGCGCCGACCTCGACCGCGTGGCCCTGGTCGACGGCCCGAGCGGCGCCGCGACCACCTACGGCGAGCTGCGCGCGCGGGTGGACGCGGTCGCGGGCGCGTTCGCGGCCCGCGGGCTCGGGGTCGGCGACGTCGTGGCCCTGCACAGCCCCAACGTGCCCGCGTTCGTGGCCGTCTTCCACGGCCTCCTGCGCGCCGGGATCACCGTCACGACGATCAACGCGCTGGCGTCGGGGCGGGAGGTCGCGAAGCAGCTGGGGTCGTCGGGGGCGAAGGCGCTGGTGACGGTCTCGGCGCTGCTGCCCGCCGCGAAGGCGGGCGCGGACGCCGCGGGCCTCGCGCCGGGCGACGTCGTCGTGCTCGACGGCGCGGACGGGCACCTGTCGCTCGCCGAGCTGCTCGCGGGCGGCCACGCGGCGCCCGATGTCGCGTTCGACCCGCGCACCCACCTCGCGGTGCTGCCGTACTCCTCCGGCACCACCGGGCTGCCCAAGGGCGTGATGCTCACCCACCGCAACCTCGTGGCGAACGTGCTGCAGACCGACGCGTACATCCCCCTCGCGCCCGACGACGTGATCCCCGCCGTGCTGCCGTTCTTCCACATCTACGGGATGACGGTGCTCATGAACGGGGCGGTCTACCAGCGCTCGACGCTCGTCACGCTGCCGCGGTTCGACCTCGCGGAGTACCTGCGCGTCGTCGAGCAGCACCGGGCCACGGTGCTCTTCGTCGCGCCGCCCATCGCGCTGGCCCTGGCCAAGCACCCTGCGGCCGCCGACCGCGACCTGTCCAGCGTGCGGATGCTGATGTCGGGTGCGGCGCCGTTCGACGAGCACCTCGCGGCGGCGGTCGGGCGCCGCATGCCGGGCACCCGGGTGCTGCAGGGCTACGGCATGTCCGAGATGTCGCCGGTCTCGCACGTCATCCCGGTCGACCGGACCGACGTCTCGCCCGGCACCGTCGGCATGCTGGTGCCGAACATGCTGGCAAGGATCGTCGACCCCGCCACGGGGGAGGCCGTCGAGCAGCCCGCCGAGGGGGTCAGCGCGCCCGGCGAGCTGCTGTGCGCCGGGCCGAACGTCATGGTCGGGTACCTCGCGGACGAGCAGGCCACCCGCGACACGCTCGAGCCCGACGGCTTCCTGCACACCGGCGACATCGTGACCGTCGACGCGGACGGCGCGTTCACCGTCGTCGACCGGCTCAAGGAGCTCATCAAGCACAAGGGCTACCAGGTGGCGCCGGCCGAGCTCGAGGCGCTGCTGCTCACCCACCCCGAGATCGCGGACGCGGCGGTGATCGGCGTGCCCGACCCTGAGTCGGGGGAGGTGCCGAAGGCGTTCGTCGTGCGGGCCGACGGCAGCGCCCTCACGGCCGACGACGTGCAGGCGTTCGTGGCCGAGCACGTCGCCCCGTACAAGAAGGTGCGGGTCGTGGAGTTCGTGGACCAGGTGCCGAAGTCGGCGGCGGGGAAGATCCTGCGCAAGGAGCTCCGCGCCCGCTGAGACCGGTCGGCGGGTCGCGCGTGGCCCGGCGCGGACGGCGGGGCGGGTTCCGGTAGGGTTCGGCGCGATGTCCGACGCCACCTCCGCTCCGTCCACGAGCCCAGTCCCCGCCGTCCCGTCGCCGGGCGCAGGCGCCCCGCGCAAGACCCGTGTCGCGCTGCTGTTCGGCGGGCGTTCGGGCGAGCACGCCGTCTCGGCCTCGACCGCCGCCGGCGTGCTGCGCGCCATCGACCGCGACCGCTACGACGTCGTGCCCGTGGGCATCACGCGCGAGGGCCGCTGGGTGATCGCCGAGGACGACCCGGAGCGCTGGCAGATCGCCGACGGCCGCCTCCCCGAGGTCACGGCCGAGACGGGCGCCGAGGTCGTGCTGTCGCTCACCCAGGGGGAGCGCACCCTGCGCGTGCTCGAGCAGGGCCAGGTGCCCGGCCTGCTGGGCGAGGTCGACGTCGTCTTCCCGCTGCTGCACGGCCCGTTCGGCGAGGACGGCACGGTGCAGGGCCTGCTCGAGCTCGCGGACGTGCACTACGTCGGCGCGGGCGTGCTCGCGTCGGCCGTCGGTATGGACAAGCACTTCATGAAGCTGGTGCTCGCGGGGCAGGGGCTCGCCGTGGGCCCGTACGTCGTGATCCGCCCGCGGGACTGGGAGCGCGACCGCGCGGCGTGCGTCGCCGCCGTCGAGCCACTGGGCCTGCCGCTCTTCGTCAAGCCCGCGCGGGCGGGCTCGTCGCTCGGCATCACGCGCGTGGACGACCTGGCCGACCTGCCCGCGGCCGTCGAGACGGCGCGGGCGCACGACCCCAAGGTGATCGTCGAGGCCGGGATCGACGGCCGCGAGATCGAGTGCGCCGTGCTCGGCGGGCGCGACGGGGAGCCGCCCCGGGCGTCGCTGCCCGGCGAGATCGTCGTCGACCACGACAGCCACGCGTTCTACGACTTCGAGGCGAAGTACCTGGACGAGGCGCACGTCGACCTGCGCTGCCCGGCGGAGCTCCCGCAGCACGTCATCGACGAGATCCGCGACGTCGCCGTGCGCACCTTCGAGGCCGTGGAGGCCGAGGGGCTGTCGCGCGTCGACGTCTTCGTGACCCCCGACGAGCGCGTCGTCGTCAACGAGATCAACACGATGCCGGGCTTCACGCCGTTCTCGATGTACCCGCGGATGTGGGAGGCCTCCGGCATGAGCTACCCGGAGCTGGTCGACGAGCTCATCCAGCTCGCCCTGGCACGCCCGACCGGCCTGCGCTGACCGGCGGTCAGGGCACCACCAGCGTGCCCAGCGGACCGGGCGCGTGCGCCACCTCCCAGAGGAACCCGTCCGGGTCGGTGAAGTACCCGGAGTAGCCGCCCCACTCGCGCCGCACCCCGTCGCGGACGGTCGGCGCGCCGGCCCGCCGCGCGTCGTCGAGCACGCCGTCCACGTCGTCCGGCGTCCCGACGTTGTGCGCGAGGGTCATCGGGGCGGTGCCGCCACGGGACACCGGGCCGATCTCCTCGGCCGCGTGCGCCTCGTCCCACAGCGAGAGCACGACGTGCTGCCCGACCTGGAACATCAGCACCTCGCCGGGCGCCTCCATGAGCAGGTCCCACCCCAGCCCGTCGACGTAGAACCGCCGGGTGGCGCCGATGTCGGCGACGACGAGGGTGACGAGGCTGAGGCGCTGGTCCATCCCCATACCGTGGCACGGGCTCCCGACGGGCGCCTCAGATGCGGGGTGCTCCGGCCGCCCGGGACGTCAGCTGCACTCGGCGGTCGCGGGCACGTTGCTCACGGCCTGGGCGAGGTCGCCGACGAACGACGTCGAGTGGTCCGCGGTGACCGACGGCGGCACCAGGACCTCGACGGCCGGCTCGCGGCCGTAGGTGGTGAACCGCCACGTGCCGTCGTCGCCCGCCTCGACGATCCAGTCGACGGCGCCCGCGCTGGACTCGACGCGCTGGCAGTCGGGGGACGGCCCGGGCGGGGTGACGCCGCAGCGCAGCGTGACGGCGGCGCCGGGCTCGCCCCAGGCGGCCGTGGCCTGGGCGTTGGTCTTCGCCTTGTCGAGGTCGCCCGCGAGCACGTCGGGCAGCGCGAGCATCACGGGCGCGCAGTCCGGGTTCGCGGCGTCCTCGGCCGGCGTTGCGCCGATGGTGGTGGCGCACGCCGCCAGCGGGACGGCGAGGGCGGTCAGCGCGACGGCGCGGACGGCGCGGACGGCGCGGGACGCGCGCTTCGACGTCAGGGGGCGGGGCACGGCGACCACGCTACCGGGCGGGACGCCCCCGGCGACCGCCTACAGTCGTCTCCGTGACCGACGCCACCCGCCCCCTCGTACGCGACCTGTCCGAGGAGGAGCTCCTCGCGCGGATCTTCCCCCTGCTGCCCGCAGCGGCCGCCACCCTGCTGGGTCCCGGTGACGACGCTGCCGTGGTCGCGGCGCCCGACGCGCGGTTCGTCGTGACCACCGACGTGCTCGTCGAGGACCGGCACTTCCGCCGGCGCTGGTCGGGCGGGTACGACGTCGGCGCGCGCGCCGCGACCGCGAACCTCGCCGACGTCGCGGCCATGGGCGCGCGGCCGACGTCCCTCGTGGTCTCGCTCGTGGTGCCGGGGGACCTGCCGGTCGAATGGGTGACCGGGCTGGCCCGGGGACTGGCGGACGTGTCCGGGCCGGCCGGCGCCGGCGTCGTCGGCGGGGACCTGTCCGGCGGCGACGCCGTGGTCGTGGCCGTCACCGCGCACGGCGACCTGGAGGGCCGCGCGCCGGTGACCCGGTCGGGCGCCCGCCCGGGCGACGTCCTCGCGTACGCGGGGCACCGCGGGCTCTCGGCGGCGGGCCTGGCGCTGCTCGACGCCGGTGTCGCGGACGGCGCGACCGAGGGCGCGCTCGCGGCGTGCGTCGCGGGCTATCTGCGGCCCGAGGCGCCGCTGGCCGCGGGGCCGGGGGCGGCGCGGGCAGGCGCCACGGCGATGCTCGACGTCTCGGACGGGCTGCTGCGCGACGCCGGCCGGCTCGCGCGCGCGAGCGGCGTCCGCGTGGACGTGGCGACCTCGACGCTCGCCGCGGACGTGGAGCGGCTGCTGCCGGCGGCGACGGCGCTCGGGCGCGACCGCGACGCGGCGCTCGGCTGGGCGCTGGCGGGGGCGAGGACCACGGCCTGCTCGCCGCGTTCCCGCCGGACGTGGCGCTGCGGGACGGGTTCCGCCGGGTGGGGGGCGTGCTGGCCGGGGCGGGGGTCGCCGTCGACGGCGCCGAGCCGGGCGTGGCGACGGGGTGGGACCATTTCGCTGGTTGAGCCTGTCGAGACCGAGGCTCCGACCGGCTCGGCCCGCGAACGGTCAGCCGCGGCGGTAGCGGACCTCGGTGACGGGGGTGTCGCCGATGTCGTCCATCCGCTCCACGCCGTCGGGGTGGAAGCCGTGGCGGCGGTAGAAGTGCTGCGCCCGCTCGTTCTGGTTCAGCACCCACAGCGACATCGGCACGCCCTCGGGGACCTCGGCCAGGACGGTGCGCATGAGGTCGCGGGCCACGCCGCGCCCCCAGGACTCGGGGTCGAGGTAGATCGCGTAGAGCTCGAGGTCGCCGTCCTCGGCGTCCTCGTCGCGCGACGGGCCGTAGCTCGCGAAGCCCAGGAGGCGGCCGTCGCCCTCGGCGACGAGCGTGGTGCGGGTGCCCTCGTCGAGGATCCGCTGCCACTGCGCGGCCCGGTCGGCGGCGTCGAGGGACTCGAGGTACTCGGCCGGCAGCACGCTGGCGTAGGCGCCCTTCCAGGACGTGACGTGCACCTGGGCGATGCGCCCGGCGTCGGACACGTCGGCGGGCCGGATCTCCACGTCGCTGTCGGTCTGCACGATCATCTGCTCAGAGTGCCACGCCGGCACCCCCACGCCAAGCCGGTTTGGTGAATCCTTCACGAATTCTTTGCCGGTGGATGCGGGCAACCCCGGCTCCCGCTCCGGCCGCCGCGCAGCACCGGGTTCAGCTGCTCGCGGGCACGCCAAGACGCCCGCCGGGAAGATCCCGACGGGCGTCTCGCGAAAGCGTCGCTACCGGGCGTGCCCGGCGTGCAGGCTCAGGCCTGGCGCGTGACCTTGCCTGCCTTGAGGCAGGAGGTGCAGACGTTGACCCGCTTGGGGGTGCCCGCGACCACGGCACGGACGCGCTGGATGTTCGGGTTCCAGCGGCGCTTCGTGCGGATGTGGGAGTGCGAGATGCTGTGCCCGAAGCCCGGGCCCTTGCCGCAGACGTCGCAGTTGGCAGCCACGGTCTCTCCTGATCGTCGTGCACACGTCCCGCGCCAGGGCAGCAGGACGTGAGGCTTATGGTCTGGGGGAGCCCGGGACCGCCCGGGCAACCACACGAGGATAGCCGATCCGGGGAGTGCTCCTCAACGTGGGGCCGGTCACCGCTACCGTGGTGGCGTGCATCAGCCCGAGCTCCTCGACGCCGCCGTCGTCCGCGCCTGGGTGCGCACCGCCGTCGACGCCCTGGCCGCGGCCCGTGCGGAGCTCGACCGGGTGAACGTCTTCCCCGTGGCGGACGGCGACACCGGCACCAACATGTACCTCACCGCCCGGGACGCCGCCGCCGCCGTCCACGCCGCGCCCGGCGACGCCGGCGGGGCCCGGCTGCTGCGGCTGGCCGCGCGCGCCGCGCTCCTCGGGGCGCGCGGGAACTCCGGGGTGATCCTCAGCGAGTGGCTCCGGGGGCTCACCGTCGCCGCTACGCGCGGCGACAGCCTCGCGATCGCGCTGGACGTCGCGGCCCGGTCCGCGCGGCAGGCGGTCGCGCACCCGGCGCCCGGCACCATCCTCACCGCGGCGGAGTCCGCCGCGGCCGCGGCCCGGCAGGTCGAGGCGGGCGGGATGGTGGGGCCGCCCGGCGCCCCGGCCCGGCTCTCCACGGTCGACGCCGCCTGCCGCGGGGCCCGCGAGGCGGCGCTGCGCAGCGTGGGCGCGCTGGAGACCCTGCGCGTGGCGGGGGTGCTCGACGCGGGCGCGTGCGGCCTCGTGCTCGTGCTCGAGTCCCTGGCCGCGGCCCAGCGCGGCGCCGACGGGCCGGCGTCGGAGGCGGGCGGCAGCATGGCCCCCGTGCTGCTCGACATGGACCTGCGGGGTCACGGCGACCCTGCTCCCGCGACGCCCGCCCCGGACCGCGACGAGGCGTGGGCCGGCGACGTCGGCTCACGCGGCGATACCGACGGCGACGGCGAGGCGCACCGCGACGGCACGACGGACGACGTCGAGCTGATGTTCGTCCTGGAGCGCTCCGCGTCGGCCGCCGGCTTCCGCCCCGGGGCGGTGGCCGACGCCCTGCGCGCGGACCTCGACGACGTCGGCAGCTCGGTGGTCGTGGTGGGGGGCGGCGACGAGGGCGACGCCCCCGAGCGGTCCCTGTGGCAGGCGCACGTGCACACCTCGGACCTCGACGCCGCGCTCGGCGTCGCCCGGAGGTGGGCCTCGCGGGGCGCGGTGTCGCGGGTGTCCGTGCGCCATCTCGCGGTGCCGCCGGACCGGTGGGCGGTCGTGGTCACGACGGCGGCGCCCGCCCTGGCCGCCGAGCTCGCGCGCGGGGGTGCGGTCGTGGTCCTGGACCTGGACGTCCGCCCGACGGCGGACGACCTCGCGGCCGCGGCCCTCGGCGCCGGCGCGCCGCGCGTGCTCGTGCTCGCCCCCGGGGCGCTGCTGGACGGGCTCGACGGGGGCGCGGCCGCGGGCGCCGAGCGGTCGGCCGAGGTGCCCGAGATCGTGCGCGTCGCCGCGCCCGCGGACGTCCACCTCGTCGCGGGCACCTCCGCGCTGGCGGCGGCGCTCGACGCTGCCCGGGAGGAGGACGTGGACGTCCCCGCGGTCGTCGGCTCGGTGGTCGCGGGGCTGCGGGTGGGGACGGGCCCGGCCGTGACGGTCGGCGCGATCGTCAAGCGGCTCGTGGCCGGTTCCCCCGTCGCCATCGTCACGCTGCTGCCGGACGACGACGTGCCCGACGCCACGATGACGGTGCTGGCGGCCCGGGCGTCCGAGGTGTCCGGCGGCGCCGACGTCGTCGTGATGCGGACCGGGCGCCCCGGGGGGCGCGTCGCGATCGGGGTCGAGCCGCTCGTGCCGGACACGGCGGGGGCCCCGCGGTGACCGGCCGGGAGGCGGAGCCGCTGACCAAGGTCCTGGGGGCGCGCAGCGCGGGGCCCTTGGGCAAGCTCGGGCTGGTCACTGCCGGGGACCTGCTGCGGCACTACCCCCGCCGGTACGGCGACCCGGGCACGCTCACGGACATGGACCGGCTCGCCCTGGGCGAGCACGTCACCGTGATGGCGCGCGTCGGGCACGCCACGGTGCGGACGATGCGCTCGCGCTCCGGCGCGATGCTGCAGGCGGTCGTGACCGACGGCCGGCACGAGCTCGCGCTCACGTTCTTCGCCAAGCGCGCCGGTGCGCTGCGCCCGCACGAGGAGAAGCTTCGCCCGGGGCGCGTGGGCCTGTTCACCGGCGTGGTCAGCGAGTACCGCGGCACGCGGCAGCTCACCCACCCCGACTACGTGCTGGTGGGCGTCGACGCCGACGACGCCGAGGCCGCCATGTTCGAGGCGAGCCGCCCCATCCCCATCTACCCCGCGTCGTCGGCCGTGCCCAGCTGGCGCATCCAGCGGGCCGTGCGCACCGTGCTCGACCCGCTCACGGAGGCGGACGTCGACGACCCCGTGCCCGCCGACCTGCGCGACCGGCTCGGCCTGCCGAGCCGCCTCGACGCCCTGCGCGCGATCCACGTGCCGGACGACCAGCGCGCGTGGCAGCGGGCCCGCGACCGGTTCCGCTTCGAGGAGGCGTTCGTGCTGCAGGCGGCGCTCGCACAGCGCCGTGCGCACGCCGCCGAGCAGGAGGCCACGGCCCGTCCCCTCCGGGAGGAGGGGGCACCGAGCCTGCTGTCCGACTTCGACGCGGGCCTGCCGTTCGCGCTGACCGACGGACAGCGGTCGGTCGGGGAGGACCTGGCGCGCGAGCTCGCGCAGGCGCGGCCCATGCAGCGGCTGCTGCAGGGCGAGGTGGGCTCGGGCAAGACGGTCGTGGCGCTGCGCGCGATGCTGCAGGTGGTCGACGCCGGGGGGCAGGCGGCGCTCCTCGCGCCCACGGAGGTGCTCGCCGCCCAGCACGCCCGGACCCTGCGCCAGCTCCTCGGACCGCTCGCCGAGGGCGGCCTGCTCGGCGGCGCCGCGCACGGCACCCGCGTGGCGCTGCTCACCGGCTCGCTCGGGGCCGCGGCCCGCAAGGAGGCGCTGCTGCAGGCGGCGAGCGGCGAGGCCGGGATCGTCGTCGGCACGCACGCGCTGCTCGGCGAGCAGGTGCAGTTCGCCGACCTGGGGCTGGTCGTCGTGGACGAGCAGCACCGGTTCGGCGTCGAGCAGCGCGACGCCCTGCGGGCCAAGGGGCGCGCGGCGCCGCACGTGCTGGTCATGACGGCCACGCCCATCCCGCGCACCGTCGCGATGACGGTGTTCGGCGACCTCGAGACGTCCTCGCTCACCGAGATCCCGGCCGGCCGCGCCGGGATCACGTCGCACGTGGTGCCCGCCGGCAACCCCCGCTGGATGGAGCGCACGTGGGCGCGGGTGCGGGAGGAGGTGGACAAGGGGCACCGCGCGTACGTGGTGTGCCCCCGGATCCACCCCGACGACGACCTCCCGGCCGGGGGCGCCGCCGCGGCGAAGGACTTCGACGACGTCCCGGACCTGCTGGAGATCATGGACGGCGACGCGACCGGCGCGGGGAGCGACCGGCCGCCGCTGCGCGCGGTGCTCGAGGTCGCGGACATGCTGCGGGACGAGACCCCGGCGCTCGCCGGCCTCGACGTCGGCGTCCTGCACGGGCAGATGGCGTCCGCGGACAAGGAGTCCGCGATGGCGCGGTTCGCCGCGGGGGAGCTGCAGGTGCTCGTCTCCACCACCGTGATCGAGGTGGGCGTCGACGTCCCCGAGGCCACCGTGATGGTCGTGTTCGACGCCGACCGCTTCGGGCTGTCCCAGCTGCACCAGCTGCGCGGGCGCGTGGGCCGTGGCGCCGCGGCGGGGCTGTGCCTGCTGGTGTCGACGGCCCAGCCGGGCACGCCGGCGGCGGCGCGGGTCGAGGCGCTCGCGGAGACGACCGACGGGTTCCGGCTCGCCACGCTCGACCTCGAGCTGCGCTCCGAGGGCGACGTGCTCGGGGCCGCCCAGTCGGGGCGCTCCAGCTCGCTGCGGCTGCTGCGCGTGGTGCAGGACGCCGACGTCATCGCCGACGCGCGCCGGGAGGCGTCGGCCGTGGTCGGCGCGGACCTGGAGCTCGCCGACCACCCGGAGCTGCGCGCGGCGATCGAGGCGCAGCTCGACGACGAGCAGGAGGAGTTCCTCGAGCGCGCCTGACGTCGGGCCGCGGGGTCGTGGCGCTACGGTCCCGGTCGTGCGCGACGTCGTGAAGCATGCGAGGGGGACGGGCCGGCCCCGGCGGGGCGGGCGTCGCGGTCGCGTCCTGGTGGCGCTCGCGGCCGTGACGGCGCTGCTGCTCCTCGGGCACCGGTGGGTCCCCGACGCCGGGGGCCTGGGCAGTCTGGTCGAGACGTTCCTGCCGTGGCTGGGACTGGTCGTGCCGCTCCTGGTGGCCGGGGCGGTGCTGCGCCGATCCGCGGCCGTCGCGGTGGCGGCGGTCGTCGTCGTCGCGGTATGGGTGGCGGTCTGCGTGCCCCTGCCCGTGCCCGGCGTGGCCCCCGCCGGGCCGGGCGACGGGGACCGTCTCGTCGTCGTCCAGCACAACGTGAGCGACACGAACGCCGACCCGGACGCCACGGCCGCGGCGCTGCTCGCCGCCGAACCCGATGTCGTCACGCTGGTCGAGGTGACGCCCCCGCTGGCCGCGGCGTTCGGGGACGCGCTCGGCGAGGCCCTGCCGTACCGGTCGTCGCAGGGGACCGTGGCCGTCTGGTCGCGACATCCCTTGACGGAGGCCGAGCCGGTGGACCTGCGCCCTTCCGGTGTCGCCGCGTCGTGGGACCGGGGGCTGCGGGTGACGGTCGACACCCCGGGTCCGGGCGGGGCGCGGCTGTACGCGGTGCACCTGCCCTCGGTGCGCCTGGGCCCGGCGGGCCTCGGGACGACCGCGCGCGACGAGAGCATCGCCCGCCTGGGAGCCGAGCTCGCGGCCGACGCCGCGCCGGTCCTCCTGGTCGCGGGCGACCTCAACACGGCCCTCGAGGACCGGGCGCTCGCGCCGGTCACGGCCGAGGTGACCGGCCGTCGCCAGGTCTTCGGCTTCACGTTCCCCGCGGCGGCGCCCGTCGTGCGGATCGACCACGTCCTCGCCCGCGGCGCGAGCGTCGTGTCGGTGGCGCCCCTGGAGCGGACGGCGAGCGACCACCTGCCCGTCGCGGCCGAGGTCGCGCTGCCGCCGGGGTGAGCACGGCGGATACGCTCGGCCCCATGACGAGGATCGTGGCCGGCCGGTTCGGCGGGCGCACCCTGCAGGTGCCGCCGAAGGGCACGCGACCCACGAGCGACCGTGTCCGCGAGGCGATCTTCTCCCGGCTGGACCACCTGGACGTGCTGGACGGCGCCCGGGTGCTCGACCTGTACGCGGGGTCCGGGGCGCTCGGCCTGGAGGCCGCCAGCCGTGGCGCCGCCGACGTCGTGCTCGTGGACGCCAACCGCCGCGCGGCCGACGTCGCGCGCGGCAACGTCGCCACGCTGGGCCTGCAGCGCGAGGCGCGGGTGGTGGCCGACTCCGCCGAGCGCTTCGCGGCGGGCGCGGCGGGCCGTGGGTTCGGCGTCGTCTTCCTCGACCCGCCGTACGACCTGGCCGAGGACGCGCTCACGGCGGTGCTCGGCCACCTCACGGCGCCGGGGGTGCTCGCCGCCGACGCCGTGGTCGTCGTGGAGCGCTCCACCCGCAGCCCCGAGCCCGCATGGCCCGCAGGGCTGGCGGCGTTCGCCCGCAAGGACTACGGCGAGACGGCGGTGCACTACGCCGAGCCGGTCGCTCCCGCCGGGGCGTAGCGCTCCGCGCCGTCCAGCGTCCCCACCGGCACGCCCCTGAGGGCCGACGGGTCGGCGGGGTCGACCACCGGCACCCGGTCGCCGGACGCGGCCTCCAGCAGGCGCCGGGTCGCGGCGTCGTCGGCGAGCGACCCCTCGCACGCGACGAGGTGCTCGGCGAGGAAGCCGTGCACCGGCCGGCCCGGCACGGACCCCGCCGCGTCGTCCGGGGCGTCGTCCGGGGCGCTGTCCGGTGCGTCGTCGGCGGGGCCGAGCGCGACGAGCAGCATCGCCGGGACCCGCGGCGCCCCCGGCCCGCCCATGCCCGGCCGGAAGGAGGGGAGCGCCAGCACCCGCGCGCCGTGCCGGGCGTAGAAGCGGAGCCGGCCGCGGGGTCGCCGTGCCGGTCGTGCGGCGGGTGGTGCGCCGGGTGCTCGACCTCGGCCAGCACCAACGCCGGGCGCAGCTCGCGACGCCACCGCGCGACCGACCCGTCCAGGAGCCGGCCCCCGACCCCGCCTCCCCGCCCGCCCGGGGCGATGGCGAGGGAGTCGAGCAGCAGCACGCGGGTGCCCGGCGACCAGGACGCGACCGCGCCGGCCGTGACGCGGCCGTCGCGCTCGACGCCGTAGGCCGACTGGAGGCCCGCGCGCCGCCCCGCGCGCAGGTCGTCCAGGGGCACCAGCTCGGCGGGCGGGAACGACGGGGCGAGCACGTCGTGCCACAGCGAGGCGAGCTGGGCGTCGGTCGTGAGCGGCACGACGTCGGGGTCGACGGACATGCCCTCATGGTGTCCCCGGCCGCGGCGTCCGGCAGCCCGGCGGGCACCCGCGACGGGCCCGGCCGGGCTCCCGGGGATCGTGCCCGCGCTGTACTAGCGTGACCGCGTGAGCATCGCCGTCTGCCCCGGGTCGTTCGACCCGATCACTCTCGGCCACCTCGACATCGTCCGGCGCGCGCGCCGGATGTTCGACGTCGTCGTGGTCGGCGTGGCCCGCAACGCCTCCAAGAACGCGCTGCTGGGCCCGGAGCAGCGGGTGGAGCTCGCCCGGGCCGCGCTCGCGGCCGACCCGGAGACCGCCGACGTGCGGGTCGAGGTGGTGCCCGGCCTGCTCGTCGACTTCTGCCGCGAGATCGGGGCGGCCGCGGTCGTCAAGGGCCTGCGGGGCGGCGCGGACTTCGACGCCGAGCTGCCGATGGCCCTCATGAACCGGCACCTGACCGGCGTCGAGACGGTCTTCGTGCCCGGGGAGCAGCGGTACGCGCACGTCGCGTCGTCGCTGGTCAAGGACGTGGCCCGCTTCGGCGGGCCCATCGACGACCTCGTGCCGCCCGGTGTCGCCGACGCGGTGCGCGCGGCGCTGCGCTGACGGGCCGCGCTGACGGGCTGCCATGGAGCACGATCGAGGAGCAGGGATGAGTGACACGACCGAGACCACCGCGACCGGGGCCGGCCAGGCGGAGGACCCCGCCGCCGGGCTCCTGGACATCCTGGAGGACCTGGCGGCGCTGGTCGAGAACGCGCGGTCGGCGCCGCTGTCGACCAACGTCAAGCTCGACCGCGAGCAGGCCCTCGGGCTGGTGGACGAGCTCCGCGACGCGCTGCCCACCCAGGTGGCCCGCGCGGACGAGGTGCTGGCCGCCGCCCGGGACACGCTGGACGACGCGCACCGGCAGGCGGAGGAGATCGTGGCGTCCGCCCGCGCCCGCGCGATCGAGCTGGTGCAGTCGGAGCAGGTCGTGGTGCAGGCCCGGTCCCGCGCGGCGGAGGTCGTCGCCGAGGCCGAGCGACGGGCCGCCGCGCTGCGCACCGACGCGGACGCGTACTGCGACGGGCGGCTCGCGGACCTCCAGCAGGACCTGGAGGCCCTGTCGGGACAGGTGCGCGCGGGCCGGGACAAGCTGGCCGACCGTCGCGAGCAGCGCCTCGACGAGCAGGGCTCGCCCCGCGTGCGCTGGGACGCCGTGCAGGACCCGCGCTGGCCGCAGGAGCGACCGTCCTGACACGACCGTCCTGACACGGGGTGAGGCGGGTCACGTCGGAGGCCGATGCGACCCGTCGCCGTGATGGCCTAGACTAGGTCGCTGGCCCGTTCCGGGCCGCCCCCTTCCTTTCCTGCCAGTCCACGTCTGTCATCGGAGCCTGCCATCGCCACCGCGAAGCCCTCGCCGCTCGTGCTCGACACGCACGAGCTCTCGCGGCGACCCGGGACGATGGAGGAGGTCGCGCGCGTCGTGCCCGCCCCCGCGGACATGGGGACCGCCGTCATCGGCGTGCCCGAGGGCGACGACCTCGTCCTGGGCCTGCGGCTCGAGTCGGTCCTGGAGGGGGTGCTGGTCTCCGGCGTCGTGCGCGGCACGGCGGTGGGGGAGTGCGTGCGCTGCCTCGACCCGGTGTCCCGGCAGGTGACGGTCCACGTGCAGGAGCTCTTCGCCTACCCCGAGCGGGCGAAGGCGGCGGAGGACTCGGGTGACGAGGACGCCGAGGACGAGGCCGTGCTGGTCGACGACCTGGCCGACCTCGAGCCGGCGGTTCGGGATTCGCTGGTGACTGCACTACCATTTCAACCGCTGTGCCGTCCGGACTGCCCCGGCCTGTGCTCCGTCTGCGGGGCGCGGCTGGCGGACGACCCGGACCACGATCACGACCTTGTCGACCCCCGGTGGTCGGCGTTGCAGACCATGCTCGAGCAGTCGAGCGTGTCCGACGAGACGAAAGAGAGCTAGCCGTGGCTGTTCCGAAGCGCAAGATGTCGCGCAGCAACACCCGGGCGCGTCGCTCGCAGTGGAAGACCACCGCGGCCGTCCTCACCACCTGCCCGAGCTGCAAGGGGCAGAAGCTGTCCCACGCCGCGTGCCCCACCTGCGGTGCCTACAAGGGCCGCCAGTACGCCGAGGCGCTGCGCACCGAGCACGCGGGCTGACATGCCTGCACCCGGCACCCGGCAGCGTCCGGAGCCGACCGCTCTTCTCGAGAAGCTCGGGGTCCACCTGGACCCCGAGCTTCTCGTGCTTGCCCTGACGCACCGCTCGTTCGCGCACGAGGCCGGGGGCATCCCGACCAACGAGCGGCTCGAGTTCCTGGGCGACACGGTCCTGGGCCTGGTCGTGACGGAGGCGCTGTACCGCCGCCACCCGGACCAGTCCGAGGGCGAGCTGGCGAAGATGCGCGCGGCCACGGTGTCGCAGCGCGCGCTGGCCGCCGTCGCCCGCAGCCTCGACCTCGGCAGCTACGTGCTGCTGGGCAAGGGGGAGATCCGCACCCGCGGGTTCGACAAGGACTCGATCCTGTCGGACACGGTCGAGTCGCTGATCGGCGCGACGTACCTGTCGCACGGCCTCGAGCCGGCGCGCGAGCTGGTGCACCGGCTCGTCGACAGCACCCTCGACGCCGCGGCCGACCTCGGCGCAGGCCTCGACTGGAAGACGTCGCTGCAGGAGGCCGCCGCCGTGCGTGGGTTCGGCGCCCCCGTGTACGAGGTGACGGGCGAGGGCCCGGAGCACGCCCGCGTCTTCCACGCCCAGGTGACGGCCGGGCCGGTGCTGGGCATCGGCACGGGCTCCGCGAAGAAGCACGCCGAGCAGGCGGCCGCCGAGGAGGCCTACCGGGCGCTGCAGGCGCTGCCCCTGCCGGGCGACGACGTGACGGGCCCGACGGCCGCCGGTGCCTGAGCTCCCCGAGGTCGAGACCGTCCGTGACGGCCTCGACCGCTTCGTGGTCGGCGCCGTCGTGTGCGACGTCGAGGTCTCCCGCGACTACTCCGTGCGCCGGCACGAGGGCGGTCCCGGCGGTTTCGCGGACCAGCTGCGCGGGCGCCGCCTGGACGGCGCGGTGCGCCGCGGCAAGTTCCTCTGGCTGCCGCTGGGCGAGCCCACCTCGTTGGTGGTCGAGCCTGTCGAGACCCGGGTCCCGACAAGCTCGACCGGCGAGGACGGCGGCGCCGCGCTGCTGGCCCACCTCGGGATGTCCGGCCAGCTCCTCGTGCGAGACCCGGCCGTCGCGGGCGACTGGGCGCACCCGCACCTGCGGGTCCGTCTGCACCTGGACGGCGCGCCCTCCGGCGCCCGCTACCTCGACTTCGTCGACCAGCGCACGTTCGGCCACCTGTCCGTCGTGGACCTCGAGCCCACGGCCGACGGAGCCCCCGGCGGCCACGGCAGCCCCCTGGCCGCCGTGCCGGAGCCCGTCGCGCACATCGGCCGCGACCCGCTGGACCCCGCCTTCGACCCCGACGCCGTGGTGGCGGCGGTCCGCCGCCGCCGCACCGGGATCAAGCGTGCCCTGCTCGACCAGACCCTCCTGTCCGGGGTCGGCAACATCTACGCCGACGAGGCGCTGTGGCGGGCCCGCCTGCACTTCGCGCGCGCCACCGACCGGCTGCGGCCGGTCGAGGTGCGTCGCGTGCTCGACGCCGCCACCGAGGTCATGACGGAGTCCCTCGCCCAGGGCGGCACGAGCTTCGACGCGCTCTACGTCAACGTCAACGGCGAGTCCGGGTACTTCGCCCGCGGCCTCGCGGTCTACGGGCGCGAGGGCGAGCCGTGCCCGCGCTGCGGCGCACCGGTGCGGCGCGACGCCTTCATGAACCGCTCGTCGTACACGTGCCCCGTCTGCCAGCCGAGGCCTCGCCAAGGCCGCTGGTAGGCGGACCGCCGGTCGAGCCTGTCGAGACCTGTGGTCTCGGCGGGCTCAGCGACCGGGGCGCTCGACGACGTTGTGCAGCCCTGCCGCGCCGTCGGCCAGCCAGGCGTGGAGCTGCTCGGTGACGAAGCGGGCCGCGCCCTGTGGCCGCCCGCCCGCGACGTGCGGCGTGAGGATCAGGTGCGGCGCGTCCCACAGCGGCGAGTCCTCGGGCAGCGGCTCGGTCTCCGTGACGTCGAGGGCGGCGCCGGCGAGGGTGCCGTCCCGGAGGGCGGCGACCAGCGCGTCCTCGTCCACGGTGGCGCCGCGGCCGGCGTTGACGAACCGGGCGTGCGCCGGCAGCAGGCCGAGGACGCGTGCGTCGAGGGCGTGGTGGGTCGCCTCGGTCGCGGGCAGCAGGGAGATCAGCACGTCCGTGGTGGGCGCGACCTCGTCGATCGAGGCGACCACGGGGAAGCCGTAGCGCTCGCCGGCCGACGAGGCGACGCCGGTGACGCGTGCGCCGAGGGCGGCGAGGAGCGGGGCGAGGACGGCGGCGATCGACCCGAAGCCCCAGATCGTGACGCGGGCGCCGTGCAGCGTGAACTGCGACTCGTGGTTCGCCTGCTCCTTGCCGAGGTCGCGGTCCCACACGTGCTCGCGCTGCGCCGCGAGGGTGCGGTCGAGCCGGCGGACGGACGCGAGGACGAGGGCGAGCGTGTGCTCGGCGACGGTCGCGTCGTGCAGGGACCGCCCCGAGGAGATCACCACGTCGGGCGCGAAGCCGGCCGCGAGCGCCTGGTCGGGGCCGGCGTTGAGGGTCTGCACCCAGCGCAGGCGGGTCATGCGCCGGGCAGCGTCCTCGAGCACGCGCTGCGGGCTGGACCAGGTGACGAGGGCGTCGGCGTCCACGTGCTCCTCGGGCACCGGGTCGCGCATCACGTAGCGCGCCACCTCCACGCCGGGGACGTCGATCGACAGGTCGAAGGGCACGTTGCCCGGCACGAGGATCTTCACGCCTCGCGACGCTATCAGCACCGCCCCGCCGGGAGCCGAGCCGTTCGCCGTGCGGCCCGTGACCTGCCCACATATCGTCGTTCCGTCCGGCGCCTGCCGGACGGCGGTGTGTCGGGAGGGGTCGGCATGACGACGTCGGGGACGGGCGCAGGAGCAGGGGCGGGCACCGTGGACGGCGCGTCGCCGCCGACGCGGGAGCAGGTGCGCCAGGCGATGACCGCCCGCACGCCGCGGAACTACATCACCTGGCTCACGCTCGCGTTCATGATCACGTCGTCGGTGGCGAGCCTGCGCGCGGCGCCGACGATGGCGGTCTACGGGCTGGCGGCGGTGTTCCTGTACGTGGTGCCGGCGATCGTCTTCCTGCTGCCGACGTCGCTCGTGTCGGCGGAGCTGGCGTCGGGCTGGTCCGGCGGCGTCTACCGCTGGGTGGCGGAGGGGCTCTCCAAGCCCCTGGGCTTCCTCGCCGTCTGGTGCCAGTTCGCGATGACGATCTTCTACTACCCGAGCCTGCTCGGGTACGTGGCCAGCACCCTGGCCTACGTCATCAACCCGGCGCTGGCGTCGAACGGCCTGTACGTGGCGATCGTCATCATGGTCATCTACTGGGCCGGCGTCTGGGTGTCGTCGCAGGGCACCACGACGGTGGCCGGGCTGTCGAGCGCCGGCCTCGTGATCGGCACCCTGGTCCCGGCCGTGATCCTCGTCGTGCTCGGCATGGTGTTCCTGGCGCAGGGCAACCCCTCGGCCGCGCCGATGGACGCGAGCCACCTGCTGCCGCAGTGGACCGGCATCGCCTCGCTCGTGCTGATCGTCAACAACTTCCTGTCCTACGCGGGCATGGAGATGAACGCGGTGCACGTGACGACGCTGCGGAAGCCGGCCACGGAGTTCCCGCGGTCGATGTTCCTGGCGATCGGGCTGGTGCTGGTCATCTTCATCGTGCCCGCGGTGGCGATCAGCTGGGTCATCCCGGCCGACCAGCTCAGCCTCACGGCCGGGGTGATGCAGGCGTTCGACGCGTTCTTCGCCAACTTCGGCGTCTCCTGGCTGACGCCGATCATCGGGCTGATGCTCATCGCGGCGTCCGTCGGCGGCATGCTCACGTGGCTGGCCGGGCCGTCCAAGGGGTTGCTCATGGTGGCGCGCGAGGAGGGCTACATGCCGCCGTTCCTGCAGCGGCTGAACAAGAACGGCGTGCAGCAGAACATCCTCGTGGCGCAGGGCGTCTTCACGACGGTCATCGCCCTGCTGTACGCCTTCATCCCCGACGTCTCCAGCGCCTACTGGATCCTGTCGGTGATCACCACGCAGGTGTACCTGATCATGTACCTCCTGCTCTTCGTGGCGGCGGTCCGGCTGCGGCGCACCGCCCCCGACCACCCGCGCGGGTACCGGGCGCCGGCCCTCACCCTGCTGTGCGTCGTCGGCTTCGTCGCCTCGGTGGCCGCCATGCTCATCGGGTTCGTGCCGCCGGCCCAGTTCTCCAGCGGGTCCGTCGGGGTCTACGTGCTCATCGTGGGCGGCGGGCTGGGGATCATCGGCCTGCTGATCCCCGCCCTGTTCCTCCTGCTGCGCAAACCGTCCTGGCGGCAGCCGGCCGCGGCGACCGACGAGACGGAGGCGTGAGATGGCCACGACGACGCCCTCGCACGAGCCCGAGCGCGCGCGCGGCGGCCCGCGCCGCTGGATCACGTACACGGCCGCCGCCGTGCTGCTGCTCCTGCTCGGCGCGATCATGATGATCCAGTTCGCGGGCCACCAGGACCGGCAGGACGAGCGCGAGGCGGAGCAGAAGGCGGCGACCCTGCACGCCGCGTTCGCCGACGTCGGCATCACGGCCTTCACCGAGGAGACCATCGCCCGCGTGCTCGGGTCCGACGGCGGCGGGTTCTGCACCGACCCGGCCGCGCTCGTGGACGCCACCGCGGACCTCGGGTCGGCCAACGGCGCCGCGGGGCCCGGGATCCGGCCCTCCGTGCTCGACGAGCGGCGCCTCGAGGGCGACCGCCTGGTGATCGAGACGTACTGTCCCGACCAGCTCGACGAGTTCGACGCGTACGTCGACTCCCTCCACCTGGACGACACGACGACCCAGCCCGGGTCGCAGCCCGCGACCGAGGAGGCCTCGTGACCACCGCCCCCGACACCGTGCCCGACGCCGTGCCCGACGCCGAGGCCGTGCGCGCCGCCGTCGCGCCGCTGCTGCCGCGCGCGCTGGACGACCTGCGCGCCCTCGTCGCCATCCCGTCGGTCGCGGACGAGCGCCTGTACCCCCGCACCGAGTGCGAGCGCGCCGCGCAGTGGGTGGTCGACGCCTTCCGTGCCGAGGGCATCGACGACGCCCGCCGCGAGCGCACGCCCGACGGGTCGGACGTCGTGGTCGGGTACCGGCCGGGTCCGCCCGGTGCGCCGACCGTGCTGCTTTACGCCCACTACGACGTGCAGCCGCCCCTGGACGACGCCGCGTGGACCACGCCGCCGTTCGAGCTCACCGAGCGGGGCGGCCGGCTCTACGGCCGCGGCGCCGCGGACTGCAAGGGGAACGTCGTCACGCACCTCACCGCGCTGCGCGCGCTGCGGTCGCTCGGGGGCGACGACCTGCCGGTCGGGGTGCGGGTGGTGGTCGAGGGCTCCGAGGAGCAGGGCACGGGCGGGCTGGACCGCTGGGTGGAGCAGAACCCCGGGGCGCTCGCCGCCGACGCCATGCTGGTCCAGGACACCGGCAACGCCCGGCTCGGTCTGCCCACGCTCACCGTGTCCCTGCGCGGCGCGACCACCGTCGTCCTGCACGTCGAGGCGCTCGAGGGGGAGATCCACTCCGGCATGTTCGGCGGCGCCGCCCCCGACGCCCTCGCGGCGCTGGTCGCGATCCTGGCCTCGCTGCGCGACGCCGAGGGGAACACCACGATCGACGGCGTCGACGCGTCGGGCACCTGGCCGGGCGTGCCGTACGACGCCGAGGCGTTCCGCGCCGACGCGGGTGTGCTCCCCGGGACGAGGCTGCTCGGCGACGGCGCCGTGGCCGACATGCTCTGGGCCAGGCCCGTGGTGACGATCCTCGGCATCGACGCGCCGTCGGTCGTGGGCTCGGCCGCGGCGATCCAGCCGCGCGCGGCGGCCCGCCTCAACCTGCGGGTGCCGCCCGGCGCCGACGCGCAGGACCTGCAGGACAGGCTCGTCGCCCACCTCGAGGCGCACGCGCCGTGGGGCGTGCGCGTGACCGTCCAGCGGGACGCGGTGGGGCAGCCGTTCGCCGCGCGCACCGAGGGGCATGTGTTCGACACCCTGTCGGCGGCGCTCGCGGACGCCTACGGCGAGGCGACCGTCACCGCCGGGCAGGGCGGGTCCATCCCGCTGTGCACCGTGCTCGCGGGCCAGTACCCGGACGCCGAGATCGTGCTGCTCGGCGTCGAGGAGCCCGCCTGCCTCATCCACGCGCCGAACGAGAGCGTGCACCCGAGCGAGATCGAGAACCTCGCCGTCGGGGAGGCGCTGTTCCTCGCCCGGCTCGGGGTCAGCCCGCCGTCGGGTCCGTCCTCCGCCTGAGCGGCACCTGCCGGAACCAGCCGTCGGCGGACGGGAGGAACATCGCGACCGTCGCGGCGACGACGGCCGCCACGTGCACCAGGCGCACCGCGGCGAACGCCGGCGCCAGCTCGCCACCGGAGCCCACGGCGTCGAGGAACGCGTCCCCCTGTGTCAGGGCGACGACGGCGGGGACGACCATCGCCGCCAGCCCCACCCCTGACAGGAGGACGGCGAGGGCGACCCGGGCGAGGCGTCGCCGCCGTGCGAGGGCGACCACCAGGAGCGCCGCGACGGCGTACACGACGGCGCGGACGGCGACGTTCGCCCACAGTCCCGCGTCCATCTCGCCCGCCGCCGTCAGCGGGACGACGACCAGGAGCGTCTCGGCGACGCCCGACCCGACGGCGACCGCCCACAGGACGGTCGAGAGCCGGACCGTGGTCGGCGGCCGTCGGGCGGGAGGGGCCGTGGGAGCCTTGAGCGTCTGCATGCCGGCGACGCTACGCACGCGTGCCGCGCGCTCCGAGGGTGCTGTCCTCCGCGCCCGGTAGGGCTGGCCCGACCATCGCGTGACGGGTGCGGCACGATGTGCCCATGACGACGACGTCCCCGCCCTGGTCCCGACCACGGCTCGCCCCGCGCTACGACGCCGTCGTCGTGGGCGGCGGGCACAACGGGCTCACGGCCGCCGCGTACCTGGCGGGGGCGGGGCGCAGCGTGCTGGTCCTGGAGCGGCTCGACCACGTGGGCGGGGCGGCCGTCTCGGCACGCGTCTTCCCCGGCGTGGACGCGCGGCTGTCGCGGTACTCCTACCTCGTGTCGCTGCTGCCGCGCCGGATCGTGGAGGAGTTGGCGCTGCCGATCACGCTGCGGCGGCGCCGGTACTCGTCCTACACGCCGGTGGGCGACACCGGCCTGCTCGTCGACACGGGGGACGGCGACGCGACCCGGGCGTCGTTCGCGGCGGTCGGCGCGGCCGCCGACCACGACGCCTGGGAGCGCTGGTACGCCGCGACCGGACGGCTCGCGCGGCGCCTGTTCCCGACGCTGACCGAGCCCTTGCCGTCCCGCGCCGAGGCCCGCGCGCTGGTCGACGACGACGAGACGTGGCGCGACGTCGTCGAGCGGCCCCTGGGCGAGGCGCTCCGCGCGCGGTTCGCCTCCGACGTCGTGCGCGGCGTCGTCGCCACGGACGGGCTGATCGGCACGTTCGCGGCCCTCGACGACCCGGCGCTGGCCCCGAACCGCTGCTTCCTCTACCACGTGATCGGCGGCGGCACGGGGGACTGGGACGTGCCGGTGGGCGGCATGGGCGCCGTCTCCGGTGCGCTGCGGGACGCGGCGCTCGCGGCCGGGGCCACGGTCGTGACGCGGGCGGAGGTGACCGCCGTCGACCCGGGCCCCGGCGGCGACGCCCAGGTCGCCTGGACCGACGACGAGGGCCGCTCCCGCACGGTGGGGGCAGGCGCGGTGCTGTGCGGCGCGGCGCCGGCCACGCTCGACCGTCTGCTCGCCGCGACCGGGGCGGCGCCGTCGGGCCGGGCCACGGCCGCACCGCCCGAGGGCGCCCAGCTCAAGGTCAACATGCTGCTGAGCCGCCTGCCGCGGCTGCGCGACGGCGTCGACCCGGTCGCCGCGTTCAGCGGCACGTTCCACGTCCACGAGTCGTTCGACCAGCTCCAGGCGGCGCACGCCGAGGCCGCGGCCGGGCGGGTCCCGACGCTCCCGCCGTGCGAGATCTACTGCCACTCGCTGACCGACCCGAGCATCCTCGGGCCGGACCTGCGCGCGTCCGGCGCCCAGACGCTCACCCTGTTCGGCCTGCACATGCCCGGGCGGCTGTTCCGCGCGGACGATCCGGCCGCGCACGACGCCGCGCGGGAGCGGGCGCTCGCGGCCACCCTCGCGTCCCTCGACTCCGTGCTGGCGGAGCCGGTCGAGGACGTGCTGCTGCGCGGCCCCGACGGGCGCCCGTGCCTCGAGGCCCGCACCCCCGCGGACCTGGAGGGCGACGTGGGGCTGCCCGGCGGGCACATCTTCCACCGCGACCTGTCGTGGCCGTGGGCCGCCGACGCCGACGCCGACGCCGACGAGGCGGGCCTCGACCGCCCCGGGTCGTGGGGCGTCGAGACCGTGCACCCGCGGGTGCTGGTGGCCGGCGCGGGCGCGCGGCGCGGCGGGGGAGTGAGCGGAGTCCCCGGCCGCGCCGCGGCGATGGCGGCGCTCGGCCGGACGAGCGCCGGCCCGCGCTAGCGGATCTCCGCCCGCAGCAGCCGGCGCATGCCGACGGCGAGCGGCACCCCGATCCACACGAGGCTCGCCGTCCCGAGCTGGGCCCACTGCTCGCCGGTGACCGCCGGCGCGCCGAGCACGCTCATCGCCAGGCTCAGGTCGAGCCACGTGCCGTGCTCGGCCCACCACGGGGCGAAGCCGGCGACCATGCCGGACAGGGACGGCAGGATCAGGACGAACCCGAGGTAGGCCACCAGGGCCGGCGCGGACGCCCGGATCAGCACGGCGAAGGCGAAGCCCACGGCCAGGGCCACGACGTTGAGGAGCGCGGCACGCGACGCCTGCTCGAGCGTCAGGTCCCAGGCGGGGTCGATCCCGCGGAACGCGGAGGCGGCGAACGTCCCCAGGGCCGCGGCGGCGAGCTGCAGGACGCTGGCCGCCAGCGCCACCGCGACGGTCGCGACGCCCTTCGCGAGGACGACCCGGCCGCGCCGGGGCACCAGCGCGAAGGTCGTCAGGGCGCTGCGCTGGTTCCACTCGCTCGTGACGGCGAGGACGGCCACCATCGGCAGCACGAGCTGCATCGTGAACCCGATCATGGACGTGAACGAGGCGAGACCGACCTCCTCGTCGCGCCCCCACAGCGCCGCGGCACCGACCACGGCCGCGGCGATGAGCGCGATGGAGACCAGCAGCCACGCCCCGGCACGGGTGTCGAGCATCTTGCGCACCTCGACGTCGACGAGGCGGGTCAGCGGTACCGGGGCGGGCGGGCGGCGCCTCGCCGCGGCCGGGACGGGGCGCCCGGAGGCGGTCCCGGTGTCGACGGCGGTCATGCGGCGGCTCCGTTCGTGGTGGTGGCCTGGGCGGGGTCGCGCTGGTCGGCGGCCGTGAGCTCGAGGAACATCTCCTCCAGGCCGGCGCCGTCGGCGGTCCGCAGCTCCGTCACGACGAGCCCGGCCCCGAAGGCCACCCGCCCCGCGGCCGCGAGGTCGGCATCGGTCGCGACGGCGCCGTCGCCGGTGGGCGTGACCTGGAACCCTGCCGCGGCGAGCGCCGAGCCGAGCGCCGCGGCGTCGTCGGACCGCACGAGGGTGCCGACGCCCGCGAGCAGCTCGCGGGTGGGCCCGGAGGCGACGATGCGGCCCCGGCCGATCATGACGATGTCGTCGGCGATCATCTCGATCTCGGCGAGCAGGTGGCTGGAGAGCAGCACCGTGCCGCCGCCGTCGGCGAAGCCGCGCAGGAGGTCGCGCATCCAGCGGATGCCGGCCGGGTCGAGCCCGTTCGCGGGCTCGTCGAGCACGAGCACCTGGGGGTCGCCCAGGAGGGCGGTGGCGATCCCGAGCCGCTGGCGCATCCCGAGGGAGTAGTCGCGGACCCGGCGCCTGCCCTCGGCACCGGTGAGGCCCACGAGGTCGAGCATCGCCTCCACCCGGGCGGCGGGCAGCCCCATCGTGCGCCGGGCGAGGTCGAGGGTCTCGCGGCCCGTCCGGCCGCCGTGCTGCGCCGACGCGTCCAGCAGCACGCCGACCTCGAGCCCCGGGTTCGGCAGGTCGCCGTACCGGTGGCCGAGCACGGTCGCGCTGCCCGACGTCGCCTCGGCGAGGCCCACCAGGATCCGCAGCGTCGTGGACTTGCCGGCACCGTTGGGCCCCAGGAAGCCCGTGACCCGGCCGGGGGCTGCGGTGAACGAGGCGTCGTCGACGGCCACGAAGCCGCCGTACCGCTTGGTGAGGGAATCGATGGTGATCACGCTCGGACGCTATCGGCGCCGCCGGGCCGGGGCGTCATCCCCGGGGCGGACCACGGCGGGGCGGGGGCAGCCGACGGGTGGACCCGCGAGGGCGTGCTCCTGGGCGGCCGCCCACGCGTATCCCGGCTCGTCGCGGAGCAGGGCCGCGTGCGGCCCCCGGGCGACCACCCTCGCCGGCTCGTCGCCGGTCGCGCCGAGCAGGAGCACCTCGTCGGCGGCGGCGAGCGGCGTGAGGCGGTGCGAGGCGACGACGACGGCCCGGCCGGTCCGCCGGGCGTGGTCGGCGAGCGTCGCGACCAGGGTGTCCGCCGTGACGGCGTCGAGGTGCTCGGCGGGCTCGTCGACGAGCAGCGCGCGCGCCGGGGAGAGCAGGGCGCGGGCGACCAGCAGCCGGCGACGTTCGCCGCCGGAGACGTCCGCGCCGTCGGGGCCGAGCATCGCGTCCAGCCCGTCGGGCAGCCCGTCGAGCCAGGCGTCGAGGCCGACGGCGGCCAGGGCGCCGCGGGCGTCGTCCTCCGTCACGTCGGGGCGGGCGACGCGGAGGTTCTCCAGGACGGTCGTGCCGAACAGGTGGCCGTCCTCCGCGACGAACAGCGCGTCGCCGGCGTCGGCCCGCACCTCGCCGGCACGCGGGGGGAGCAGCCCCGCCGCCGTGAGCAGCAGCGTCGTCTTGCCCACGCCGGACGGGCCGGCCACCGCGACGACGGCGCCTGGCCGCAGGGCGAGGTCCACGCCCGCCACGACCGTGCGGTCCGCCCAGCCGACGGCGACCCCGTCGAGCTCCGGCAGGCCACCGGCGGCGGGGCGGCGGGACGCCGGCGCGTCGTGCGGCGCGGCGGCGGGCGCGCCCCCGGGCAGGTCGTCCGGGAGCAGGGCGACGAGCCGGCGGGCGGCCTCCCGCGACCGGCGCAGCTGGACGGCGGCGGCCGGCAGCGTCGACGTGGCCTCGAAGACGGCGAGCGGCGTGAGCACGACGACCGCCAGCTCGACCGGCGCGAGCGTGCCCGCCGCGACGGCGGGGATCCCGAGCAGCAAGGAGCACAGCACGGCGAGGGTCTGCGCGCCGGCGTCGATCGCGGCGGACGTGCCCGAGATGCGGGCCCCGTCGTCGGTGGAGCGCGTCAGCCGGGCGTCGGCGCCGCGGAGCCGGGCGAGCCGGTCGTCGAGCCGGCCCGCGACGCGCAGCTGCTGCCCGTCCTCGAGCAGCTCCAGGGCGCGCGACGTCACCTCCGCGCGGGCGGCGGCGCCCTGCCGCTCGACGGACGCCGCGGCGCGCGACGCCAGCCACGGCGCCAGCACGCCGGTGAGCAGCAGGCAGCCGAGCAGCGTCAGCCCTGCGGCGGGCAGGAACGCCCCCACCAGCACCACGGAGCCCAGGCCGACGCACGCGGCCACCCCGGCGGGGATCAGCGCGCGCACGACGACGTCGCCCACCGCGTCGACGTCCGCGCCGACCCGGGCGAGCAGGTCGCCCCGGCGCAGCGCGATCACGCGGGTGACGGGGCCGCGGGCCAGCGCGTCGTAGAGGTTCGCGCGCAGGGCCGCCATGCCGCGCAGCGCCACGTCGTGGGACGCGAGCCGCTCCAGGTAGCGCAGGACGCCGCGGCCGGTGCCGAACGCCCGCACGGCCACCACGGCCACCGACAGCTGCAGCACCGGCGGCATCTGCGAGGCGCGCGCGATGAGCCAGGCCGCGGTGGCGGCCAGCCCGACCGAGAACCCGAGCGCGAGCGTGCCCAGCGCGACGGCCCGCGCCACGCGGGTCCAGCGCACCTCGAGCATCGGCAGCACCCGGCGCAGCGGGTCCGTGGGCCTCCCGGCGGACCTCATGACGCCACCGCCTCGGAGGCGTCGACCGTGCGCGACGCGACGTCCACCACCTGGTCGGCCAGCGCCAGCAGCGACGCGCGGTGCGCGACGACGACCACGGTGCGTCCCGCGTCGCGCCACGCGCGCACGGTGTCGAGCACCACCTGCTCGCCGTGGGCGTCCAGGTGCGCCGTGGGCTCGTCGAGCAGCACGAGCGGGGGAGCGGCGCCGTCCGACCCCGCGCCGTCGAGCAGCGCCGCCGTCAGCGCGACCCGCTGCCGCTGCCCGACGCTCAGCCCGGTCCCGCCGAGCCCCACGGGGGTGTCCCAGCCCTGCGGCAGCCCGGCGACGACGGCGTCCAGCCCGGTGGTCCGTGCGGCGGCGGCGAGGGCGTCGTCGGCGACGGCGCGACCGTCCGTCACGACCTCGCGCACCGGGCCTGGCGCAAGCGTCGGGCGCTGCGGCACCCACGTGAGCTGCGGCCACCAGGTCGCCGGGTCGACGTCCGCCAGGTCGACCGCGCCCAGGTCGACCGCGTCCAGATCCGCGGCGCCCCCGGCCGCCGGCTCGACGAGCACGCGCCCCTCGTCGGGCCGCAGCAGGCCCAGCAGCACCAACGCCGTCGTCGTCTTGCCCGCGCCGCTCGGTCCGCGCAGGGCGACCACGCGGCCCCCGCCGGGACGGCCGGTGCCGAGCGGGACGCGCGCGGTGAGCCCCGCGGGCGCGGCGACGCCCCGGTCCCCGGCGCGCACGCCCACGCCCTCCAGCACGAGGGTGGCTCCCGCGAGCGCGGGAGCGGCGGCCGTGCCCGCCACCGGCAGCGGCTGCTCGAGGACGGCGAAGGCGCGCTCGGCGGCGGCCAGGCCGTCGGTCGACGCGTGGAACTCCGCGCCGACGCGGCGCAGCGGCAGGTACACCTCCGGCGCGAGCACGAGGACGGCGATGGCGGGGACCAGCGCGATCATCCCCTCGACCAGCCGCAGGCCCACGCCCACCGCGACGATCGCGACGGACAGCGTGGTGAGCAGCTCGAGCACCATCCCCGACAGGAACGCGATCCGCAGCGTGCCCATCGTCGCCCGCCGTGAGGCGTCGCCGAGCGCCCGGACCCGCGCCCCGGGCCCGATCTCCCGCCCGAACGCCCGCAGGGTGGGCAGCCCCGCCAGCAGGTCGAGCACCTGGGCCCCGAGGCGCTCGATGGTGCGCAGCCGGCGCTCGGAGGCGCCGGCCGTCATGACGCCGACCAGCCACATGAACAGGGGCACCAGCGGCAGCGTCACCACGCAGATCACGGCGGAGACCCAGTCCAGCCCGAGCACGACGAGCACCAGCACCGGGGTGAGGATCGCCGTGAGCAGCAGTTGCGGCAGGTACCGCACCAGGTAAGGGGCCAGGTCGTCCAGGCCGCGGGTGGCGAGCGTGGCGGTGGCCGCGGTGCCGGAGCCGCCGCGGGGGCCGAGCGCGACGGTGTGCGCCACGACCTGCTCGCGCAGCTCGGCGACGACGTCGGCCGCGGCCTTCTGCGCGTACCGCTCCTGCGCCCACGCGACGGCCGCCCGCGCCACCAGGGCGGCGACGAGGACGCCGAGCCACGGCGCGACGTCCGCCACGGCGAGCGGCGTCCCCGCGCTGCCGGCCGTGACGGCCGGCCCGAGCGCGTGCGCGATCGCGAACGCCTGCACGACGATCGTCCCGGCGGCGACGACGCCGAGGGCGGCGGTCAGGGCGACGTACCAGCGGGCGGCGCGGGCGCGCTGCAGCAGGCGGGGGTCGAGGGGTCTCACGGGAGCAGGCCAGGCGTCGGCACGGGGGCGGGCGTCAGAACGCCGCGTCCTTGATCTTCTGCCACGACAGCCCGGCCGGGGCGGGGATGTCCTTGCTGGACAGGCGCCGGCGGAACACCCAGTACGTCCACGCCTGGTAGGCGATGACGAGGGGCGTCAGCACGACGGCGACCCACGACATGACGGTGAGCGTGTACGACGTCGACGCGGCGTCGGCCACGCTGAGCGACACGCCGCCGTCGACGGCGGGGATGACGTCGGGGTACATCGAGCCGAAGATCAGCACGACGGCGCTCGCGATGGCGACGGCCGACAGCGTGAACGCGACCCCCTCGCGGCGCGCCCGCGCCGCGACGACGACGCCGATCAGCGCGAGGGCGGCGACCGCGACGGGCACCCAGGTCCACGCCACGGAGTAGGCGACCTGCGCCCAGATCGCCCAGCCGCCCGCCACGACGAGCGCGACGACGGACAGCACGGCCGCGAGCCGGCCCGCGCGCTCGCGCACCTCGCCGTCGGTCTTGAGCGCCACGAAGACGCTGCCGTGCAGCAGGAACAGGACGAGGGTGGTGAGCCCGCCCGCGATCGCGAACGGGTTGAGCAGCGCCCAGAAGCCGCCCACGTACTGGAAGCCGTCGTCGAGCAGCAGCCCGCGCACGAGGTTGCCGAACGCCACGCCCCACATGATCGCGGGGATCCACGACCCGAACTGGATGGCGAGGTCGCAGCGCCGCGCCCAGCGGGCGTCGGCGATCTTGCCGCGGTACTCGAAGGCGACGCCGCGGGCGACGAGCCCGAGCAGGATGATCAGCAGCGGGACGTAGAAGCCCGAGAACATGGTGGCGTACCACTCGGGGAACGCCGCGAAGGTGGCGCCGCCGGCGGTGAGCAGCCACACCTCGTTGCCGTCCCACACCGGGCCGATCGTGTTCACGAGCACGCGGCGCTCGGTCTCGCGCTGCTCCTTGCCGCCGCGCGGCAGGATCGACAGCAGCATGCCGACGCCGAAGTCGAAGCCTTCGAGCACGAGGTAGCCGGTCCACAGGACGGCGATGATGACGAACCAGAGGATCGCGAGGTCCACGGCAGTAGCTCCAGTCTCGGTTCTCGGCGCTCAGTACGCGAAGGACAGCGGGCGGTCGGCGTCGTCGGGGCTCTGCGCCTCGGGCGACTCGTCGCGGACCGAGTCGGGCACGCCCTCGATCGTGTACCGGTGCATGAGGCGGTACCAGATCACCGCGAGCAGCGCGTAGACCAGCGTGAGGACGATCAGCGACCCGAGGATCACCCCGGGTGGCACGGCGGTGGACACGCCCCGCTCGGTGAGCAGGCGCACCTCGTCGATGCCGGACGGGTTGGGCGCCACGACCCAGGGCTGTCGCCCGACCTCGGTGAAGATCCACCCGAACGAGCAGGCGATGAAGGGCATGGGCAGGGCCAGGATGCCCAGCCGCCCGAGCCAGGCGTTGTCGCTCACCCTGCCCTTGCGCGTCATCCAGAGCGCCAGCAGGGCGAGCGCCGCGGAGAAGGCCGCGAACCCGATCATGAGGCGGAACGACCAGTACGCGACGGCGAGCGGCGGGGTGTAGGTGACGGGCTCGCCGGCTTCGGTGGTGTCCCCGTAGCGGGCGGTGTAGTCCTCCTGGACGTCGTACACGCCGGGCAGGTACGACTCGGGCCCGGTGAAGTGGCCGGTGCCGAGGTAGCTCGCCACGTACGGGATGGTCAGGATGTGCTGCACCCCTTCGCAGCCCTCGTTGAGGTTGCCGATCGACAGGATGGAGAAGGACGCGGCCTCCTCGCCCTCGCACAGGGCCTCCGCGGACGCCATCTTCCCCGGCTGCTGCTGGAACATGAGCTTGCCCTGGGTGTCCCCGGACCAGATCACCCCGGCACCGGCGACGATCATCACCCAGGCCCCGAGGACCACGGCGGGGCGGTAGACGTTCCGTGCCTTCTCCACGTTCTCGGTCTTCTTCGACCGGGCGAGCCGGACCATCCACCACGCGGCGATGCCGCAGACGAAGGTGCCGGCGGTGAGGAACGCCGCGGTGATGGTGTGCGGGAACGCCGCCCACAGGGTGCTGTTCGTCAGCACCGCGCCGATCGACTCCATCTCGGCGCGCCCGGTCTCGGGGTTGTAGATCGTGCCGACCGGGTGCTGCATCCACGAGTTGGCCGCGAGGATGAAGAACGCCGAGAGGTTCGTGGCGAGCGCGAAGAGCCAGATGGACGCGAGGTGCACCTTCTTCGACACGCGGTCCCAGCCGAAGATCCACAGGCCGAGGAACACGGACTCCACGAAGAAGGCGGCCAGCGCCTCCATGGCGAGGGGGGCGCCGAAGACGTCGCCCACGAACCGGGAGTACTCGCTCCAGGCCATGCCGAACTGGAACTCCTGCCAGATGCCGGTGACCACGCCGAGCGCGAAGTTGATGAGCAGGAGCTTGCCGAAGAACTTGGTCAGCCGGAGCCAGCGCTCCTTCTTGGTGACGACCCACGCCGTCTGCATCCCGGCGACCAGAGGCGCGAGGCCGATGGTCAGCGGCACGAAGATGAAGTGGTAGACGGTGGTGATGGCGAACTGCCAGCGGGCCAGTGCGAGGGCGTCCACGGGTTCTCCTGTACTCGTCCGGGTCGTGATTCGACGGTAGGGCCACCTGCTCGGAGGCGCACGACCAGCGGGATCGTCGCCACGGGTCCACGTTCGTGAAGACTTTCACGATCTTGGTCGTGAAGGTCTTCACAAGTCAAGCCGGGATCCGTCACGACGCGACGTGCGGGGGTCGGTCACGCGGCGGTGCGCACAGGATGCGATACTGGTCCGAAGCCGTCCGGGCCCACATCCCGGGGAGGCCCACGAGCTCGCAGCACTCGCGATCCGCACGCGATGCCGCCGCCAGGCACGAAGGTCGGGCGGCCGGCGTCCGCGAAGAGCGCGGTGCCGCGGCCGGAACCGAGACTTCCGTCGGCCGGTGCGCTGAGCAGCGCCCCACCGACGACGACCACCGGTGGCCCGCACGTGTGGGGGCGGGGCCGCCGGAGCTGGAGCGCCTTCCGTGACGTCCGACACCCCGACCGACGCAGCAGCCCGCGAGCAGGCCGAGTCCTCGACCCCCGCACCGGCGCGCAAGCCCGCCCGCCGTCGCGCGACCCGCGCCGCCGCCGCCCCCACGGGGCCGGCCGCCGAGAAGCCCGTCGAGAAGTGCACCACCAAGCCCGCCGAGAAGACCTCCGCGAGGGCCACGAAGCCCGCCGCCGAGCCGGCTGCCGCCCCCGTGGAGCCCTCGCCGGAGGCCGCGTCGTCCGACGCCGCGTCCTCCCTCGCCGGCCTCGTCCTGCCGGAGCGCGCGGCCGCTCGCGACGAGGCTCCCGCGGGGACCTCCTCCCTCGCCGACATCGTGCTGCCCGAGGGCCCTGCCGGTCGCGCGGCCGACGACGCCGCGCAGAAGCCCGCGCGCACCCGCCGCCGCGCTACCCGCTCCGCCGGGGTGCAGCCCGCCGCCGAGGCTCCGGAGCCCGTCGCACCGGAGCCCGTCGCCGAGGCCGAGGCGGCGCCCGCCACCAAGGGTCGCGGGCGCGCCGCGTCCGGCACCCGCGCCCGTCGCACGGCCGCGCCCGTGGCCGAGCAGCCCGACGCCGCGCCCGTGGCCGCCGAGGGCGGCGCGGAGCAGGAGGCCGCCGAGGCTCCCGAGAAGGCCGAGCCCGCCCCCGCGAAGAAGGCGCCGAGGAAGGCCGCCGCGCGGAAGAAGGCCGGATCCACGACCAAGGCCGCCGCCGCCGAGGACCAGGTCCCGGCGGACGCCGCCGCGCCGACCGCAGAGCAGTCGGCGCCCCGCTCGCCCGCCGCCCGGGGCGGCGGGTCCGTGACCCCGCGCCTCGCGACGACGGCCGTGCTGTTCCAGGCGCCGGACATGTCGGCGCGCCGCTCGCGCCGCGCCCAGGCCCCGGCCGGCCCGCCCCGCCCGCACGAGGCGCCGACCATGTCGACGATGTCGACGATGGCGAAGGCCGAGGAGCCGGCGACCGCGAGGGACCAGGCCGACCAGGCCGCCAAGGCCGCCAAGGACCAGGCCACCACGGCCGAGGTCGTGAAGGACGAGCCCGCGACGCGCCCCGCGAAGTCGTCGCGCTCCCGGCGCTCGACGCGCGCGTCGAAGGCCGAGGCGCCCGAGAAGGCCGAGACGTCCGACGCGGTCGTCGCGACGGAGGCGACCCCGGAGCCCACGACCGAGGTCACGACCGACACCACGTCGCCCGCAACGTCGCCCGCCACGGAGGCCGCGCCGTCCGCCGCCGAGCTGTCCGAGGACGAGGCCGCCGCGGTCGAGGAGGTCGGGGTCATCGAGTCCGAGCTCGTCGCCGAGGGCGTCGAGCTCGTCGACCTGGGCCCGGAGGACCTCAGCGACGAGGACGGCGAGGAGGACGAGATCCGTCCCCGCCGCCGTCGTCGTCGGGGCGGCCGCGGCCGTCGCGGCGGCCGCCGTCCCGAGGGTGACGCCGAGGACGACGACGCCTCCGACGAGGGCGACACCGAGGACGGCGAGCGCACCGAGGACGCCGACCGTGACGAGCGGTCCGAGGGCCGCTCCGCCGACCGTGGCGACGACCAGGCCGACGACCGTGGCGACGACCAGGGCGAGGACGACGAGGAGGGTGGCGAGTCCGCCTCCGGCCGCCGTCGCCGCCGGCGCCGGCGCGGCACCCGCGCGGAGCGGGCGGAGGCCGCCGTGTCACGCACGCGCGACCGCGACGAGGTGACCGCCCTCAAGGGCTCCACGCGCCTCGAGGCGAAGCGCCAGCGCCGTCGGGAGGGTCGCGACGCCGGCCGCCGCCGGCAGATCATCACCGAGGCGGAGTTCCTCGCACGGCGGGAGTCGGTCACCCGGTCGATGGTCGTGCGGGAGCGCGACGGCCGCACGCAGATCGCCGTGCTCGAGGACGGCGTGCTCGTGGAGCACTATGTCTCGCAGCAGTCGCAGGCGTCGATGGTGGGCAACGTCTACCTCGGCCGCGTGCAGAACGTGCTGCCCAGCATGGAGGCCGCGTTCGTCGACGTCGGCAAGGGCCGCAACGCCGTCCTGTACGCCGGTGAGGTGAACTGGGACGCCGCGGGTCTCGAGGGCGGCCAGCCGCGCCGCATCGAGGAGGCCCTCAAGTCGGGCGACTCGGTGCTGGTGCAGGTCACCAAGGACCCGATCGGGCACAAGGGCGCGCGCCTGACCTCGCAGGTCACGCTCGCAGGCCGGTACCTGGTCTTCGTGCCCGGTGGCGGGATGACCGGCATCAGCCGCAAGCTCCCCGACACCGAGCGCAGCCGCCTCAAGAAGATCCTGCGCGACGTCGTGCCCGACGGTGCGGGCGTCATCGTGCGCACCGCCGCGGAGGGCGCGAGCGAGGCCGAGCTGCGCGCCGACGTCGAACGCCTCGAGGCGCAGTGGGCCTCGATCCAGAAGAAGTCCGCCTCGGCGAGCGCCCCGGCGCTGCTGCAGGGGGAGCCGGACCTCGCGATCCGCGTGGTGCGCGACATCTTCAACGACGACTTCTCGTCCCTGCAGATCCAGGGCGACGCGGCGTGGGGCGAGATCTCGGAGTACGTCGACGCGCTCGCCCCCGACCTGCGCGAGCGTGTGACGAAGTGGACCGAGAACACCGACGTGTTCGCCGTGCACCGCGTGGACGAGCAGCTCGCCAAGGGCATGGACCGCAAGGTCTGGCTGCCCTCGGGCGGGTCGCTGGTCATCGACCGCACCGAGGCGATGACGGTCGTCGACGTCAACACCGGCAAGTTCACCGGTGCGGGCGGCACCCTCGAGGAGACCGTCACGCGGAACAACCTCGAGGCGGCCGAGGAGATCGTGCGCCAGCTGCGGCTGCGCGACATCGGCGGCATCGTCGTCATCGACTTCATCGACATGGTGCTCGAGTCGAACCGCGACCTGGTGCTGCGCCGCCTCGTCGAGTGCCTGGGCCGCGACCGCACCAAGCACCAGGTGGCGGAGGTGACGTCGCTCGGCCTCGTGCAGATGACCCGCAAGCGCGTGGGCCAGGGCCTGGTCGAGGCGTTCTCCGAGACCTGCGAGCACTGCAAGGGCCGCGGGTTCATCGTGCACAGCGAGCCGATCGAGAAGGGCTCGGGCTCGGACCACCAGCACCACGACGGGGACCAGGCCGAGGGCTCGAAGCGCTCGCGCCGCAAGCGCGGCGGCAAGCAGTCCGAGCCCGCGGCGCCGGCGCCCGCGGCCGAGGTGCCGACCCTCCCGGAGGACCGGTCCGAGGCGCGGGAGGCCGTCAAGGCCACGCTCGCCACGATCGCCGCGGCGGCCGCCCACGCGCACGAGCACGAGCACGAGCACGACGGGAAGGACGGCGGGCCCGAGGCCGACGCACCCGTCACGCCCGAGGCGCCCGTCGCACCGACCGCGCCCGTCGCGCCCGAGACGCTCATCGAGCTGCCCGAGCGCACGCCGGAGCCCGCGCCGACCCCGGAGCCGACCCCGACCCCGGAGCCGGAGCCCGCCGCCGCGGAGAAGCCCGTGCGCAAGGCGCCCCGACGGGCGCGCAAAGGAGCCGGAGCCCCGTCGGCTCCTCGACAGGATGCTGGGCAGGCTGCGGAACCGGGAGTGACCGGCACCGAGTGACGGCACCGAGTGACCGGCGCCGCGTGACCGCGTGAGCACCGTGTGAGACACGAGAGGCGCGTCCGACCGGAAGGTCGGGCGCGCGTCTTGTCCGTCCCGGGTGCTTGACTGGCAGCCATGGACGACCGGAGCGGTGGGCGGCTCGAGGTGATCGCCGGCCCGATGTTCGCCGGCAAGACGGAGGAGCTGGTGCGCCGCGTGCACCGTGCGCAGGTCGCGCGCCGCGGCGTCGTCGTGGTCGCGCACGAGCTGGACACGCGCAGCGGGCCGGGCCGGGTCGCGTCGCACTCCGGGCTGGCGGTGCCGTCGAGCGGCGCGGGGACGGCCGCCGAGATCCCGGCGCTCGTCACCGGGGGCACCGAGCTCGTGGCGGTCGACGAGGCGCAGTTCTTCGGCCCGGCGCTGGTCGACGTCGCGACGGGGCTGGCGGACGCCGGGCTCGTCGTCGTGGTCGCCGGGCTCTCGGTCACCTTCGACGGGCGCCCGTTCGTGCCGCTGCCCGAGCTCATGGCCGTGGCGGAGTCGGTCACCAAGCTCACCGCCGTGTGCGCGGTCTGCGGGCGGGACGGCGCCTTCCACGTGCGGCTCCGGGCCGCCCCCGCCGGGGGAGGCGCCGGCTCGGACGACGCCCTGACGCCGACCTCCGGGCACGTCGGCGGCGCGGAGTCGTACGAGGCGCGCTGCCGCGAGCACCGCGCGCCCTGAGGGCGGACGGCGCCCGGCCGTGCCGGGTCGGTGCCGGGTCAGTGCCGGTCGACGCCGGCTCAGTAGCCGCGGAGGCTCTTGCGCATCGGGCAGTCGAACGGGTCTCGCGCCGAGAGGCCGACCTCGTTGAGGTAGCGCACGACGATCGCGTACGACCGGACCAGGCTCGTCTCGGTGTACGGCATCCCGAGCGCGGCGCAGTGCTCGCGCACCATGAGTCGGGCGCGGGCCAGGTGCGGCCGCGGCATGCTCGGGAACAGGTGGTGCTCGATCTGGTGGTTGAGCCCGCCCATGAGCGCGTTCATCCATGCCCCGCCGCGGATGTTGCGTGAGGTCAGGACCTGCTTGGACAGGAAGTCGAGGCGGCTGCCCTCGGGGATCATGGCCATGCCCTTGTGGTTCGGCGCGAACGAGGCCCCCATGTAGACGCCGAACACGGCGAGCTGCACGCCCAGGAACGCGAACGCCATCCCGAGGGGGAGCGCCCAGAACACCACGCCCACGTACAGCGCGAGGCGGGTGGCGATCGTGGCGAGCTCGCGCATGCGGGCGGCGCGGTCGTCCCGCGAGCCCTTCAGCAGCGACCGGAACGCCGTCACGTGCAGGTTGAGCCCCTCGAGCGTGAGCAGCGGGAAGAACAGCCAGCCCTGGTAGCGGGTCAGCAGCGCGAGCAGGCCGCGGTGCTCCTTGGCGCCGGCCTCGGTGAACACGATGACGTCGTTCGCGACGTCCGGGTCCTTGCCCACGTGGTTGGGGTTCGCGTGGTGCCGCGTGTGCTTCGTCATCCACCACGAGTAGCTGATGCCGACGACGGCGTTCGCGAGGATCCGTCCGGCCCGGTCGTTCGCGGGGCCGGACGCGAAGATCTGGCGGTGTGCGGCCTCGTGGGCAAGGAATGCGAGCTGGGTGAAGATCACGCCCAGCGCCCCCGCGACGATCAGCTGGAACCACGAGTCGCCGAGGAGCACGAAGGCGGCGCCGGCACCGGCGAGCGCGAGCGCGAGGACCGCACCCGTCGTCAGGTAATAGCCGTAGGCCCGTCGCAGGAGCCCCGCCTCGCGCACGGTGCGGGACAGCGCGCTGTAGGAGCTGGTGTGCGGTGCCGCGGCAAGCCGGGCGGCGGAGGGGGCGTCGACGACGGTGGCTGTGGTCATGCAGGCCTCGCAGGGGTCGAGGTCGACTTCCCAGCCGAGGTGGTGAGCGGTCGCTCGGTCGTGCGGATGTCTCGAGCCTACGGGGCCGTAGGTTGCGGGCAAGGGGGATGTCCCCCGAGTGCGCGGACCCGGTCGAGGATCACCCGGGACGTGGCCGCGTCGGCCGCGGCGACGATCCCGCGGCCTCCGTGCACCGGCCCGCCGTCGAGGTCGGTGACGACGCAGCCGGCCGCCTCGCAGAGCGCGACGCCGGGCAGGAAGTGGACGCTGCCGGCGACGTCGGCCTCGGTCACGTAGGCGGCCTGGCGACCGGCGGCCACCCACGCGAGCGCCAGCGTCGACGAGGCCACCCGCACCCCGAGGCTCGCGCGGAGGGTCCCGTCGGCCACGAGCGCGGGAGCCACGTCGCCGTTGTCGACGTCCACGTTGACGAGCCGGGTGACGGGGCTGGGGGACAGGGCTTCGTCGTGTCGCCCCGCCCCCGGGGCGCACAGGCCGGTGCGCCCGCCGTCGGCCCAGTACACCTCGCCGGTGAGCGGGTCGGCGACGGCCGCGGCGACGACGCGCTCGTCGCCCCCGGTGTGCTCGGCGAGCGCGACGTTCACCCCGAACGGCGGCACGCCGGCTGCGAAGTTGAGCGTGCCGCACAGGGGGTCGACGTACCAGCGACGGTCGGCGTCCCCGCCGGACGCCCCGAGCTCCTCGCCGACCACCGCGTCGCCCGGCCGGGCCGCGGCGAGGACGGCGCGGACCGCGCGCTCGGCGGCGACGTCGGTGTCGGTGGCGAAGTCCAGCGCGGACTTGGCGTGCCGGGTGACCGGGCGCCGGTAGGCGGCCGCGACCTCGGCCGCGCCGGCGAGCGCGGCGGACACCGCGACCGCGACGTCGGGCGACTCGCGGAGCTGAGCGGCGACGGCGTCGTCGGGAACCGGTGCCGGAGGCTGTGTCACGACCGCATCCTGGCACGCGCCACGACGACCCTCAGTCCTCGACGAGCGGCACGAACGAGTACGTGCCGTGCTCGCTGACCCGCGCCGCTCCGTCGTCGGCACGCTCGACGAGCGTCATGACGTGCCGCACCGGGATCACGAGGCGGCCGCCGGGCGCGACCTGGTCGACGAGCTCGTCGGGCAGCCGCTCGGCGGCCGCCGACACCAGCACGCGGTCCCACCCGCCCCGCCGTGGCGCACCGAGCGCACCCGGGACGGCGCGGGCGACGCGTGCCCACGGCATGCCCGCGCGCCGCACGTTGGCCGCCCCCCACGCGGCGAGGTCGGCGTGCCGCTCGAGGCCGAGCACCTCGCCCTCCGGCCCGACGAGGCGGGCGAGCAGCGCGGTCGTCC
The DNA here is from genome assembly GCF_050315395.1 of Promicromonospora sp. Marseille-Q5078. Lineage (NCBI taxonomy): Bacteria > Bacillati > Actinomycetota > Actinomycetes > Micrococcales > Promicromonosporaceae > Promicromonospora > Promicromonospora sp. Marseille-Q5078. The sequence continues at coordinate 2,917,286 of NZ_JBNPQG010000001.1, read as the reverse complement.
AGCCGGAGCCGGAGCCGACGTCGAGCACGTGGGCGCCCACCGGCACCCGCAGCAGCCGGAGCATCGCCGCGACGGTCGACGGCTGCGAGCAGGTCTGTCCGTGCCCGATGTCGATCGGGTGGTCCGCCTCCGCCCAGCGCGCGCCGGCGCGGGGGAGGAACCCGCGCCGGTCGACGTCGCGCAGCGCGGCGGCCACCGCGTCGGCGACGCCGCCGGCGCCCGTCGGCAGGTCGACGGGCCCTGTCCGTCCGGCCATCTCCCCATCGTCGCCCCTCCTGGCGGGCGACACCGGGCGAGCGACACCGGGCGGGGCGACGATCGAGGAAGCGGCCGGCGAGCGTCGCCGGCACGGAGACTCCCGGAGGACGACATGGCAGGCACGGTCGCGCGCGTCACGGAGATCACCGCCCGCTCGGACACGAGCTTCGAGGACGCCATCCGCGTCGGCCTCGAGCGCGCCGGCCGGACGGTCCGCAACATCACCGGCGCCTGGGTCAAGGAGCAGAAGGTCGAGGTGTCCGACGGCTCGATCGTCGCCTGGCAGGTGGACATGCAGGTGACGTTCGTCCTCGAGGGCTGAGCCCTCGGGGGGGCGGTGGCCGACGTCACGCCGACCGCTGCCGGGGAGGTTTGAACCCTTCGCCGTCGTCGCGTAGTCTTGGACGTCGGCGCGCCCTCGGTGTGCCAGTCCCGTGTGCCCACGACGCACCGCACTCGACCGCCGCGGCGGGCCGAGTTGCAGACCAAGTCGGTGACGAACGTCGTGCGGCATGCCCAGACCAGGAGAGATGAGCAACAACGTGGTGTATGCGATCGTCAAGGCCGGTGGCCGTCAGGAGAAGGTGTCCGTCGGGGACATCGTCGTCATGGACCGAGTGAAGGCCCAGGCCGGCGACACGGTGGAGCTGCCCGCCCTGCTCCTGGTGGACGGGGAGAAGGTGACCACCGACGCCGCGAAGCTGGCGAAGGTCACGGTCACCGCGGAGGTCGTGCGGGACGAGAAGGGTCCGAAGATCACGATCCTCAAGTACAAGAACAAGACCGGCTACCGCAAGCGCCAGGGTCACCGCCAGTCGCTGACCCGCCTCAAGGTCACCGGCATCAAGTGACTCCCGCCGGGCCGAGCGCGACACCCCGCAGCGCGGCCCGCGGCACTGATCCCCTCGTTCTTCGCAGAAAGCAGGTCTGACAGATGGCACACAAGAAGGGCGCGAGCTCCTCGCGCAACGGTCGTGACTCGAACGCGCAGCGCCTCGGCGTCAAGCGCTACGGCGGCCAGGTCGTCAAGGCCGGCGAGATCATCGTCCGCCAGCGCGGCACGCACTTCCACCCCGGCGACAACGTCGGCCGTGGCGGCGACGACACGCTGTTCGCGCTGACCGCCGGCTCGGTGGCCTTCGCGACGCGTCGTGGCCGCAAGGTCATCGACATCGTCGCGGCCGAGGTCTGAGCCGCAACACCTTCCTCGACTCCCACCCGAGTCGACGACGAGGGGCGCACCGTCGCGGTGCGCCCCTCGTCGCTTGCCTGAGAGGATCTGACCATGGCCAGCTTCGTCGATCGCGTGGTGCTGCACGCCGTGGGCGGTGACGGCGGCCACGGCGTGGCGTCGATCCGCCGCGAGAAGTTCAAGCCCCTCGCCGGCCCGGACGGCGGCAACGGGGGCGACGGCGGCAGCGTGACGCTGGTCGTCGACCCGCAGACGACGACGCTGCTGGAGTACCACCACTCGCCGCACCGCCGCGGCACCAACGGCACCCAGGGCATGGGCGACGACCGGGACGGCGCCAAGGGCGAGGACCTCGTGCTGCGCGTGCCCGACGGCACCGTCGTGAAGGACCGTGCGGGCGAGGTGCTGGCCGACCTCGTCGGGGCCGGCGCGGAGTTCGTCGTCGCCCAGGGCGGCCGCGGCGGGCTCGGCAACCGGGCGCTGGCGTCCCCGAAGCGCAAGGCCCCGGGCTTCGCGCTGCTCGGCGAGCCGGGCGAGGAGCGCGACGTCGTCCTCGAGCTGAAGACGATCGCCGACGTCGCCCTCGTGGGCTACCCGAGCGCCGGCAAGTCGTCGCTGGTCGCGGCCATCTCGGCCGCGCGCCCGAAGATCGCGGACTACCCGTTCACCACCCTGGTGCCGAACCTCGGCGTCGTGCAGGCGGGGGAGACCCGCTACACCGTGGCCGACGTGCCCGGGCTGATCCCCGGCGCGAGCGAGGGCAAGGGCCTCGGCCTCGAGTTCCTGCGGCACGTCGAGCGCACCGCGGTCCTGGTGCACGTGCTCGACTGCGCCACCCTCGAGCCCGGCCGCGACCCGATCAGCGACCTGGACGTCATCGAGGCCGAGCTGGCCGCGTACTCCGGGGACCTCGGGATCGCGGGCGGGCGCGTGCCCCTCACCGAGCGACCGCGCCTGGTCGTGCTCAACAAGATCGACGTGCCCGAGGCCCGCGAGCTCGCCGAGCTGGTGCGCCCCGACCTCGAGGCCCGCGGGCTGCGCGTCTTCGAGGTGTCGACCGCGAGCCACGAGGGCCTGCGCCCCCTGACGTTCGCGCTGGGCGACCTGGTCGAGCGCGCCCGCGCCGCCGCGCCCGCGCCGGAGCCCGCCCGGACCGTGCTGCGCCCCCGCGCGGTGGACGACCGCGGCGGGTTCACCGTCACGGCCAGGAAGGACCACGACGGCGTCTACTACGAGGTGCGCGGCTCCAAGCCCGAGCGCTGGGTGCGCCAGACGGACTTCAACAACGACGAGGCCGTCGGCTTCCTCGCGGACCGGCTCGCCAAGCTGGGCGTCGAGGACAAGCTCCTCAAGGCCGGCGCGGTCGCGGGCGACGAGGTGCGCATCGGCGACCCGACCAATGCCGTCGTGTTCGACTGGGAGCCCACGCTCATGACCGGCCCCGAGCTGCTGGGCGTGCGAGGCACCGACCTGCGTCTCGACGAGAGCGCGCGGCCCACCCGCGCGGAGCGTCGCCGGGAGTTCACGGACCGCATGGACGCCAAGACCGAGGCGCGCCGCGAGCTGTGGACGGAGCGGGAGTCGGGTCACTGGACGGACCCGGACGACGACTGACGCCGCTTCCGGCGACAATGCCGGGGTGAACGCCGCCACCTCCCGAGCCAGCCTCCCCGGGGCACGTCGGATCGTCGTCAAGATCGGGTCGTCGTCGCTCACCGGTCCGGACGGGCGGCTCGACCTCGCCGCGCTCCAGGCCCTCGTCGACGTGCTGGCCGCGCGGGTCGCGGGCGGCGGGCAGGTCGTGCTGGTGTCCTCGGGCGCGATCGCGGCCGGCATCGGCCCGCTCGGGCTCGCCGCCCGGCCGCGCGACGTCGCGACCATGCAGGCCGCCGCGATGCTGGGTCAGGGGCAGCTCGTGGCCCGGTACACCGAGGCGTTCGCCGCGCACGGGCTGCAGATGGGGCAGGCGCTGCTCACCGCGGAGGACACGGTGCGCCGGTCGCGGTACCGCAACGCGCAGCGCTCCCTCGAGCGGCTGCTCGCGCTCGGCGTGGTGCCCGTGGTGAACGAGAACGACGCCGTCACGACCGACGAGCTGACGTTCGGCGACAACGACCGCCTCGCGGCCCTCGTCTCGCACCTCGTGCGCGCCGACGCGATGGTGCTGCTGACCGACGTCGACGGGCTGCACGACGCCCCGCCGTCGCGGCCCGGCGCCCGTCGCATCCCGCACGTGGCGGATCTCGGGGAGCTCGACGGGGTCGAGGTGACCGCGCGCGGCAGCGCGGTGGGCACCGGCGGCATGGTCACCAAGCTCGAGTCGGCCCGGATCGCGACCGGGGCCGGGGTGCCGGTGGTGCTGACCAGCGCGGCGCACGTCGCGGCGGCGCTGGCGGGCGAGGACGTGGGCACCTTCTTCGCGGTCACCGGCCGGCGCACGTCGGCGCGGCGGCTGTGGATCGCGCACGCCGCGCAGTCCCGCGGGCGCCTGCACCTGGACGCCGGCGCGGCGCGAGCCGTGCTGGGCGGGCGCGCGTCGTTGCTCCCCGCCGGGGTCACGCACGTCGACGGGACGTTCGAGGCGGGCGACCCGGTCGAGCTGGTCGGGCCCGACGGCGCGGTGGTGGCGCGGGGCCTCGTCGCGTTCGACTCCGCCGAGCTGCCGGGTCTCCTCGGGCGCTCGACGTTCGACCTGCGGGCGGAGCTGGGGGAGGGGTACGACCGCGAGGTCGTGCACCGCGACGACCTCGTGCTCGCCTGAGGTCCCGGCGATGAGTTCCGCGGCGCCGCGGCGTCGGTAGGGACAGCGGCGCGCGCAGGAGCGTGCCACCGAACCCGGGAGGCCGGCATGCGCCGTCCGCACCACGTCCTCGCCGTCGTCACCGCCGCCGCGCTCGCGGCCGGGCTGGGCGCTGGGCCGGCTGCCGGCCTTGTCCCCGGCCCGCAGGCCCAGGACCCGACCCCGACGGAGTACGCGGGGGAGCTCGAGGGCGCGCGCTACCGCGTCCTGGTCCCCGACGACTGGAACGGCACGCTCGTGCTGGTCAGCCACGGCCACTACCCGTCGGAGTTCTTCGCCGGCTTCCCCGCGCCGCACGTCCTGGGCAACCAGGAGCTCAGCGAGGAGATGCTCACCGACCACGGGTACGCCGTCGCGGGGTCGCTGTTCCAGGACGACGGCCTCGACTTCACCGTGCCGACGGCGGTGGCCGACCAGTCCCGCGTGCTCGACTGGTTCGAGGAGCACGTGGGCGAGCCGGACCGCACCGTGACCTACGGGCAGTCGATGGGAGCGGTGACGGCGATCAAGCACGCGGAGGTGGAGCCCGACCGCATCGACGGCGTGCTCACCGTGGGCGGCGTCATGGACTGGGTGGGCCAGCTCGACGCGATCCTCGACATGAACGCGGCCACCCGCGCGCTGCTGACCGACGGCACCGACGCCCAGGGGAACCCGATCGAGCTCGTCGAGGCCGCCGACCCGCGGGCCGGCCGCGACGCCCTCGCCGCCGCGCTCACCGCGGCGGCGGAGACGCCCGAGGGGCGCGCCCGCATCTCCCTCATCGCCTCGCTCAACACGGTGACCGGCTGGTACTGGATGAACGAGCCGCGGCCGCGCACCCTCGAGGCGCAGGCCCGGGGCCAGGCCCAGTGGCTGATCGGCGCGTACACGCTCGGGCTCGGGCCCGCCGCCCGCGTCGACCTGGAGGAGAAGCTGGGCGGCAACCCCAGCAGCACGGACCTCCGCGGGCTACGGTCCCGCCTCGCCCGGTCGGGGGCCGCCCCCACGGTCCTCGCGTCCTACGCGAAGGCGGGGCTCGACCTGCGTGCCGACCTGGCGACGCTCGAGGCCGTCACCCCGATCGAGGCGGACCCGGAGGCGCGCGCGGCGATGGCCGTCCACCGGCCGGAGGGCACGACGCCGTCCCCCGTGCTCACCCTGCACACCACCGGCGACGGCGGCGCCCCGCCGTCCGCCGAGCGCTCGTTCGCCGAGCGGGTGCGCCAGGTGGGGCACCCGGAGCGGTTCCGGAGCCTGTACGTGGAGCGCGGCGCCCACCTGTCGGTCAGCCTCGGCGAGGAGCTCGTGGCCCTGCGGACGCTGGAGCGCCGGATCGACACGGGGCGGTGGCCGGCCCGCAGCCCGTGGCTGCTGAACCGCGCCGCGGACGCCCTGGGGCCCGACTACCGCGCCACGTTCGAGGTGGTCACGCTGCAGACCTTCGACCACGCGCCCGCTTTCACCCGCTTCGTGCCGCCCACCGGCCCCCGTCCCTCCTGGTGAGAGGGGTCTGCCGCCGCGCGCGGCGCCGTCGTAGGCTCGGGGGATGACCACGACCCTCACGGAGGACCTGACCGCGGGCGGCTCGGGCGCGGGCACGGAGGGTGACGACGTCACGGCCGCCGTGCACGCCGTCGCCCGGCGGGCGAAGGTCGCGTCGCGGACCCTGGCCACGGCCACCCGGGCCACCAAGGACGCGGCGCTGCGCGCGCTCGCGGACGCGCTCGTGGACGCCGCGGACACGATCGTGACGGCGAACGCCGCCGACCTCGCGCGCGGCCGGGAGCACGGGCTCAGCGACGGGATGCTCGACCGGCTGGCCCTCACCCCCGCCCGCGTCGGCGGCATCGCCGACGCCCTGCGGGAGCTCGCCGGTCTGCCCGACCCGGTGGGCGAGGTGGTGCGGGGCCAGACGCTGCCCAACGGCCTGCGCCTGCGCCAGCTGCGCGTGCCGATGGGCGTGGTCGGGATGATCTACGAGGCGCGGCCCAACGTCACGGTGGACGCCGCCGGCCTGGCGCTGAAGTCGGGCAACGCCGTGATCCTGCGCGGCGGCAGCGCCGCGGCGTCGTCCAACGCGGTGGTCGTGGACGTGCTGCGCCGCGCCCTGGAGGGCCAGGGCCTGCCCGCGGACCTCGTGCAGACCATCGACCCCCACGGGCGCCCGGGCGGGGTCGCCCTCATGCAGGCGCGCGGGCTGGTGGACGTGCTGGTGCCGCGCGGCGGCGCCGACCTCATCCGCACGGTCGTCGAGTCCTCGACCGTGCCCGTCATCGAGACGGGCGTGGGCAACGTGCACGTCTACGTCGACGCGACGGCGGACGTCGCGAACGCCGTCGAGATCGTCATGAACGCTAAGACGCAGCGCGTCGGGGTCTGCAACGCGGCCGAGACGCTGCTGGTGCATGCCGACGCGGCCGACGCCTTCCTGCCCGCCGCCCTCGCGGCGCTCGGCGGGGCCGGGGTGGTGCTGCACGGCGACGAGCGCACGGCGGCGCTGGCGCCCGAGTCCGTCGAGGTCGTCCCCGCGACGGACGCCGACTGGGCCACCGAGTACCTCGCCCTGGAGCTCGCCGTCCGCGTGGTCGACTCGCTCGACGACGCGATCGAGCACATCCGCACGTGGACGTCGGGGCACACCGAGGCGATCCTCACCCGCGACCTGGCCGCGTCCGAGCGGTTCGTCGCGGAGGTCGACTCGGCGGCCGTCATGGTCAACGCCTCGACGCGCTTCACCGACGGCGGCCAGCTCGGGCTGGGCGCCGAGATCGGCATCTCCACGCAGAAGCTGCACGCCCGCGGACCCATGGGCCTGGCCGAGCTCACCACCACCAAGTGGGTGGTGCACGGCGACGGGCACGTGCGCCCGTGACCGCGCCGACGCCCGGCCGGCACGCCCACGCCGCGTGAGAGACTTGCCCCCGACCGCACCCGCCCCGCACACCACGCACAGGAGGAACCCGTGCTGCACACCGCCGTCCAGGTGGCCCAGGAGGTCACCGAGAACGCCGAGACCATCCCGCCGATCGTGATGGGTCTCCTCGCGTTCGGGGGCCTGGTCGCCGCGCTCGTGGTGACGTACGCCTTCCGCAACGTGTCCAACCGCCACTGACGACGGCCGTCCGGTCAGCGTGAACGAGCCGTCGTCGGAGCCGCGCCGTCCGCGTCTGGGCGTGATGGGCGGCACGTTCGACCCCATCCACCACGGGCACCTGGTCGCCGCCAGCGAGGCGACGGCGCTGCTCGACCTGGACGAGGTCGTGTTCGTGCCCACGGGCAAGCCGACGTTCAAGCAGCACCAGCGCGTCTCCCCGGCGGAGCACCGCTATCTCATGACGGTGATCGCGACGGCGTCGAACCCGCGCTTCACCGTGAGCCGCGTCGACATCGACCGACCCGGCCTCACGTACACCGTCGACACGCTGCGGGACCTGCGCGAGGAGCGGCCCGACGCCGACCTGTTCTTCATCAGCGGCGCCGACGCGATCGAGCAGATCCTCACCTGGAAGGATGCCGCGCACCTGTGGGAGATGGCACACTTCGTGGCTGTCACGCGGCCGGGGCACCAGCTCACGGTGGACGGTCTGCCCCACGACGGAGTCACGACGCTGGAGGTCCCGGCGCTGGCGATCTCGTCGAGCGACTGCCGTCGCCGGGCGCAGGCCGGTCAACCGGTGTGGTACCTGGTGCCGGACGGCGTGGTCCAGTACATCGCCAAGCACGGTCTGTATCGAGGTCTCGATGAGTGACAACAACCCGTCCCGCCCCCTGACCCGCCGCGAGATCCGCGAGCGGGAGCAGGCTGCCGCCGCCGCGCAGAACGGCCACGCCGCCCCGGCCGGCCAGGGCTGGTCGGCGCCGCCGGCCGGGCCTGACTATGGTGCTCCCGCCGCCGATCGGTCGTCGTACGGCGCGCCCGCCGCCTCCTCGCCGCCGCCCGCCTCGTCGCGGTTCGCCGCACAGCCGAGCGCACAGTCGAGCGCACAGTCGAGCGCGCCGTCGCGCCGCTCGCTCCGCGAGCAGAGCCCCGCGGCCCCGGCGCCGGCCCCGGCGCCCATGGTGCGGCCGCCGTCGGCGTCGGCGGGCGTGCGCGGGCTGGACGAGACCGGCCGCCCCGCCCCGATCCAGCGGCCCACCCGGGAGATGTCCCGCGCGGTCGCGCCCGCCCCGGCGGTCCCCCCCGCCCCGCCCCCCGCGCCGGCCCAGGCCCCCCCGCGCACCCCCCCGCGCCCGGGCCACGGCGCGGCGGCCGCCCGCGCCCCCGCCGCCCCCGCCGGGGCCGCCCCCCCCCCCCCCGCGCCCCGGGGCCCGCCCCGCCCCCGCCCCCCCCGGGCCCCCCGCCCGACGGGCCGTCGCGCCGCTCGCCGTTCTCGACCACGGGGACCGACTCGCCGTTCGGCTCGGCGGCCGCCGCCGCGGCACCGTCGGCGCCCGCGAGCGCCGCGCCGGCGTCATCGGCCCCGCCGCTGCCGTGGGCGACCACGACGACGGACCGGCCCGCCTCCGTGCCGCCGTCCCGCAGCCCGATGGGCGCTCCGGCGCCGTCGAGCCCCGCGCCGGAGCGCCCCGCGGCGTCGCCGTTCGACGCCCTCGTCGCGTCGGAGCAGCCCGTGCGGGCGCGCTCGGCCGCGCCGCAGGTCGAGGAGGACGACGACGAGGACTGGGACGAGACCGAGGCCTCGTACACCTGGCTGCACTACATCGTGCTCGTCGTCGTCGCGTTCGTGCTGGGCCTGCTGCTCTGGAAGCTCGTGCTCGGGCCCGACGACAACGACTTCAGCACCGACGCTGCCGCCTCCGCGGCCGCCGTCTCCCTCACGTACGAGCACCCCGGAGCCGCTGCATGACCGCAACTCCCCGCGCCGTCGAGCTGGCGATCGTCGCCGCCCGGGCCGCGTCGGACCGCAAGGCCCAGGAGATCATCGCGCTCGACGTGAGCGAGCAGCTCGTCCTCACGGACGTCTTCCTCATCGCGTCCGGCACCAACGAGCGCCAGGTCTCGGCGATCGTGGACGCGGTCGAGGAGGCGATGTTCCGCGCCGGGGTCAAGGCGATCCGCCGGGAGGGCAAGGCGCAGGCGCGGTGGGTGCTCCTCGACTTCGGCGACGTCGTGGTGCACGTCCAGCACGCCGAGGACCGCGTCTACTACGCGCTCGAGCGGCTGTGGAAGGACTGCCCGAGCGTCGAGCTGCCCGAGGACGCGCGCGGAGGCGACGGTGCGGCGGCGGCCGCGGAGTACGGCGACGGCGGGGCGGACGGCGCCATCCGGCTCGCGGGCGACGAGCGGTGACGGCCGGCACCGTCGTCCTCCTGCGGCACGCGCGCACCGCGTACAACGCGTCCCTGCGGCTGCAGGGACAGATCGACATCCCGCTCGACGACGTGGGTCGCTGGCAGGCGACGGAGGGCGGGTCGGCCCTCGCGTCGTCCCACCGCGCCACCCGCATCGTCTCGTCCGACCTGGGCCGGGCCCGCGAGACGGCGTCCGCCTACGCGGACGCGCTCGGTGGAGCGCCGGTGCAGACCGACGCCCGTCTGCGCGAGCGCGGGTTCGGGGCGTGGGAAGGCCTCTCCGCGGAGGAGCTCCGCGAGCGGTGGCCCGAGGAGTACGCGGCCTGGCGCAAGGGCGCCGAGCCGGTGTCCGCCGGCGCGGAGTCCAAGGCGACGGTGGCGGCGCGGATGGCCGAGGCCGTCACGGAGCACGCGGCAGGCCTGGACGACGACGCGACCCTCGTCGTGGTCTCGCACGGCGCCGCCATCTCGCTGGGCGTCACGGCGCTGCTCGGCCTCGACGCGACCTCGTGGCGGGGGCTGGCCGGCATGCACAACGTGCACTGGTCGCACCTGCACCGGTCGGGGGAGGGCGCGGCACCGGCGTGGCGGCTCGTGGCGCACAACGTGGGCGCCGGGTACCCGCTGGACCACTGGCAGGCGGGGCCGGACTGGAATTTGGAACCTGGCCCGAAGTCTGCCTAAGATATCGACGTTCCGCGGGGCGCAAGCCCGGAGGAACACACCGAATCAGACGAATCGCCCGGCTTTGTGCCTGCCGCGAGAGTCTGTTCTCGGGGCTGTGGCGCAGCTGGTAGCGCACCTGCATGGCATGCAGGGGGTCAGGGGTTCGAGTCCCCTCAGCTCCACCCGAGAGAGAAGGCCCTGTTCCGCAGACTGCGGAGCAGGGCCTTCGTCGTTCCCGGTGTCTCTGCCGGGACGGACGAGCGCGGTCAGCCCGTCGGTGCCGGGGGAGCGCTGGGCGGGAGCACGACCGGCGCCGTGGAGGGAGCGAGCGGGCTGCGCGGCGCGGGTTGTCGACCGGGGTCGGTCCCTCCCTGGTCGAGCCGCATCGGCGGGTACGTGTCGGTCATCAGCCCGGTGTAGACCGCGACGCGCTGCGCCCAGCGGTTCATGCCGAGCACGAAGTCGTAGACCGGCTGCGGATAGCGGCCGGTGAACAGCAGCACGACAGCGGCGATCAGGACCAGCAGGGCGATCAGCCCGACCGAGTTGGCGCCCCCGTCCCAGGCGTCGTCCGCCCCGGTGCTGTCGCCGAGCCACAGGGCGCCGCCGACGAAGATCGAGAGCACCAGGAGGTGCGGGACGGCGAGGAGCCACTTCACGAAGATGAGGCCGCGGGACAGCCGCTCCGGGTAGGCCACGGTGAGGTGCGCCGGGTAGTCCGGCACGTCGGCGAGCGTGAACGGCGGATATCGGTCGGTGCCCAGCACGCTGTAGCCGTAGTAGCTCACCCGCCAGGTCCAGCGCAGCACGCCGACGTTGAAGTCGAACAGGCCACGCGGGTAGCGCGCCGTGAACAGGATCGCGAAGAACGCGATCACGGTCACCAGGAGGAAGGCCACCCACAGGAAGAGCAGCACGACGACGTGCGGCACCAGCAACAGCCACTTGACCAGCCACAGGCCGCGGGAGGCGGAGGGTTGCGGCGCCGCGTCGACGAGGATCGGGTAGGAGGGGGCGGGGTTCTCGGTCATCGCGTGCTCCTCGGTACTGGGGCGAGGGTCGTTCGCGTTCCTGGACGATGTACAAAATTTGGACGCTGTACAGATAACGTTGTACCCTGCCGGGGGCAGGCGTCAAGGGGGTGCTCACTCGGATGGCCACATCGACCGTTCCGCGCCGTCGTGGTCCGCGGCGGGCCGTCAGCGAGGAGAAGATCCTCGATGCTGCGCTGAGGATGCTCGACCACGGCGGGCCGGGCGCGGCGTCCGTGCGGCGTATTGCCGCGGAGGTCGGCGTCGCACCCAACGCGATCTACACCTACTTCCCCGACAAGGCCGCCGTCCTCAGGGCGCTCGCCGAACGGCTGCTCGGCGGGGTCGACCACGACGTGTTCGCCGACCCCGAGCAGCACTGGCACGTGCGGGTGGAGTCCCTCGCCCTGGAGCTGAGGGCAACCCTGACCGCGCACCCCGGCGCGGTGGGGCTGCTGGTGGGCGGTCCCCTGGACGGGCCCAGCTCGATGGCGCTCAACGAGCGCCTCCTGCGGCTGTTCGCCGATGCGGGGCTGGGACCGGCCGCCGCCGCCCAGGCGTCCTACCTGCTCATGGTGTACGTCTTCGGGTCGGTGTCCCGCGAGGTCGCCGGGATGCACGAGGGCGGCCCGCTGCCTCCCGAGCCGGAGCGGGTCGCCGCCCGCCGGGCCGAGCTGTCCGCCGTGCCGGCCGACCGGTTCCCGCTCACCGCCGCGGCGGCGGTGACGATGGCCGGGTTCACCTCCACCGAGCAGTACCTCTGGGGCCTTCGCCGCATCCTTGCCGGGCTCTCGGCACTGACCGGGTCGGACGAGAGCGACCCCTCGGACCCGTCGTCGAGCGACGACGGCGATCCGTCCGGGGGAGCTGCGGCGTCCTGACCGCGCGCCGCTCCGGGCGACGCCAGGACGCGGGGACGCGACCGGGCCCGCAGACTCGACCTGAGGAGGCGCGCACATGGCGCACATGGCCCGGCAGGCGCACGACTTCGACGCCCTCTACTCCGCGGACGTTCCGCCGCCGTGGGAGATCGGGCGGCCGCAACCGGCGCTGCTCGCGCTCGTGCGGCGGTCGGTGCTCGCCGACCCGGTGCTGGACGTCGGGTGCGGCACGGGCGTGCTGGCGGTCGCGGTGGCGCGGTCGGGGCACCGGGTCGTCGGGGTCGACGCGGCGCCGCACGCGGTCTCCCGCGCACGGGAGCGGGCCGCCGAGACGATCCTCGCCCCGCCCGGCGAGGTGTCGTTCGAGGTCGCGGACGCCCGGCGGCTCGACCGGCTGGACCTGCGGCCGGGCACCGTCCTCGACTCCGGCCTGCTGCACTCCCTGGACGACGACGGCCGCCGCGACTACGTGGCCGGTCTGGCGGCGGTGTGCGCGGCGGACGCGCTGGTCGCCGTGCTCGCGATGTCGGTGGACGCCGGCCTGGGCTGGGGCATGACCCGCGACCGGCTGGGGGCGGCGTTCGCCGGGCCGGCGTGGACGTCGACGGAGGTCGCGGACGCCGAGATCGCGGCGCGCCCCGTCGACGACGAGCTGCACCTGCCCGCGCTGCTCCTCACGACCCGGCGGTCCGGCGCCGGCTGACGGGTCCATGGTCGGAACCGTCGTCGCCGCGCTCGTGCAGCACGCGCAGCGCCAGGTGGGTGTCCAGGCGCCGCGGCGAGACGTCCCAGCCGGGCCCGAGGACGGCGGTGACGCGGTCCAGGCGCTGCCGCACGGTGTTGCGGTGCAGGTGCAGCAGCTCGCCGGTGCGGGCGGCGCTGCCGTCGGTCTCGAGGTAGTGGAACGCGGTCCGCACCAGCTCGGTGCCGCGGTTCCGGTCGTGCGCGACGAGCGGTTCGACGGCGGCCGTGAGCCCGCGGGGCAGGTCGCCGCGGCGGTCGAGGTCGAGCAGGGCGCCCAGCAGGCCGAGCCGGGCGCCGTCGAGCACGCCGTCGCGGCCGAGCGTCGTGAGCGAGCCGAGCGCGAGCACGGCCGAGCGGTGCGCGTCCGCCAGCGCCCCGACGCCCTTGGCCGGGCCGCCGACGCCCGCGCGCAGCGGCCAGCCCCGCTCCGCGAACAGCCGCCGCACCGGGGCCTCCCAGCGGGTGTCGGCGGTCACCAGGCACACGTGGTCGCGGTGCGCCGCCAGGACCGCCCGCAGCCCGAGGCCCCGCAGGGCCTGCAGCCGGGCGCGCGCGTCTCCCGGGGCGTCGAGCGTCACCGACCACAGCCGGTCGTCGGACCGCAGGCCACGGCGCCGCAGCCCTCGCTCGAGCCGTTCCGGGGCCACGTCGCGACCCTCGAGCAGGTCGTCGAGGAGATCCGACTGCCGGCGCACGTCGGTGTCGTCCGCGGCCCGCGCGAACAGCAGCGCGAGGGCGACGTGCGCGGCGACCCGCTCCAGCAGCGCGACGTCGTGCTCCGCCAGCGCGACGGGAGCGCCGAGGGTGCCGAGCGACTCGGCCGCGGCGGTCACGGGCACCGCGGTGCCACCGTCCCCGTCCCCGTCCCCGGCCCCGTCGCCGTGGTCGTCGGCCGGACCGGGGGCGGTCGTCGCGACGACCGCGCCGTCCGGCCCGGTCAGCGTGAGGTCGCACCCGAGCACGCCCCGCCCCATCTCGAGGATGCGGCGCACGTCGGGGGACAGCGTGACGGCCTCGAGGAGACGGCGGTCGAGGTCGAGCGCGCGGGAGACGAGCGCCAGCTCCTCGGCGCCCCGGCGCTCGCGGTGCACGAGGTCGGCGGCGAGGCGTTCCATCCGCTCGAACCGCAGGGAGTTGTCCAGCGCGACGGCGGCGTGGGTGCCGATCGAGTCGACGACGGCGATCTCCTCGGCGCTGAACCGCCGCGGCCGTCGCTCCGCGACGGTGAGCGCCCCGATGACGCGCCCCTCGACCGTGAGCGGCGCGCCCATGACGGCGTGCACGCCCTCGGCCCGGACGATCTCGTCGACCTCGGGCACGTGCACGAGCGTCTCGTCGGCGAGGTAGTCCGCCGACTGGTAGGGCGCCAGCCCGGTCGCGACCTGGCCGAGCACCCCGGTGCCGAGCGGCATGCGCAGCGTGCGGTAGGCGGCGGTGACGACGCCGTCGGAGTGACGGACGGACGTGTCGCCGCGGTCGGGGTCGTTGAGGCTCACGTACGCCATGTCCGCGCCGACGACGGCGCGGGTGCGGCGGACGATCGCCTGCAGCACGCCCTCGACGTCGCGCCGCGTCGTGAGGTCGGCGGCGGTGTCCAGCAGCACCCGGAGCAGGTCCTCCCGCGACCGGGCCGGCGGCGTCGAGGTGTGCGTCATGCACCGGATCCTCGCACGACGGTGTGCACGGCGACGTCGCCGGGGCGCCGTCCACCTCGCTACCGTGACCGCCGGACGAAGGAGGAGCATGAAGATCACCGGTGCGGTGCTGGAGGAGATCGGGCGCCCGCGCCCGTACGCGTCGACGCGGCCGCTGCGCGTCTCCGAGCTGGAGCTCGCGGGCCCGGGCCCCACGGAGGTGCTGGTCCGGATCGCGGCGGCGGGAGTGTGCCACTCGGACCTCTCGGTCGTCGACGGCCACCGCGTGCGGCCCGTGCCCATGCTGCTCGGGCACGAGGCCGCGGGCCGCGTCGAGGCGGTCGGCTCCGCCGTCGACGACCTGGAGCCGGGCCGGCGCGTGGTCATGGCGTTCCTGCCCCGGTGCGAGGACTGCGCGGGCTGCCGCACCGGCGGCCGGCTGCCCTGCGAGCGGGGCAGCGCGTCGAACAACGCCGGCACGCTGCTGCGCGGCGCGCGCCGGCTCACCCGCGACGGCGAGGACGTGCACCACCACCTCGGCGTCTCCGGCTTCGCGACGCACGCCGTCGTGGACCGCGCGTCCGTCGTGCCCGTGGACGACGACGTCCCGCCCGACGTCGCGGCCGTGCTCGGCTGCGCCGTGCTCACCGGCGGGGGCGCGCTGCTCAACGCCGTCCGGCCCGGGCCGGGGGAGAGCGTCATGGTGGTCGGGCTCGGCGGCGTCGGCATGGCGGCGCTGCTGGCGGCCGTCGCCGAGGGCGTCGAGGACGTGATCGCCGTCGACGCCCTGCCCGCGAAGCTCGACCTCGCCCGCGAGTGGGGCGCCCACCGCGCGTACACGCCCGAGCAGGTGGCGGCCGACGGCGTCCGCGCCGACCACGTGCTGGAGTGCGCGGGCCACCCGCGCGCCTTCGAGACGGCCTTCGCCGCCACCGCGCCCGGCGGCCGCACGGTGACGGTGGGCCTGCCCGACCCGGCCGCCCGGAGCGCGATCTCGCCCCTGACCGTCACCGCCGAGGCGCGGACCGTCGTCGGCAGCTACCTCGGCTCCGCCGTGCCGGCGCGCGACGTCCCGCGCTTCGCGCAGTGGTGGCGCGAGGGCAGGCTCCCGGTGGAGCGGCTCATCACGCGCCGGATCCGGCTCGACGAGATCAACGACGCCATGGACGAGCTGGCCGACGGGCGCGCCGTGCGCCAGGTCGTCCTCTTCGACGAGCCCTGACCCACGCCGTCGTGAGACGCTCCCGGACGCCGGCGCGGCCGCAGGGGCTCGTGCGATAGGAAGGGTGCGTGCCGTCCCCGCCCCTCTTCCCGTTCCGCAGCGTCGTCCTGGGGGCGTTCCTCCCCACCCTCGTGCTGGAGATCGGCATCGGCGCGATGCTGCCCGTCGTGGCGGTCACCGCCACGGACCGCGGCGCGAGCCTCACCGTCGCGGGCCTGGTGGCCGCGCTGCTACCCCTGGGCAAGATCGCCTTCGACCTGCCCGCGGGCGCGCTCGCCCAGCGCCTCGGCGACCGGACGGCGATGCTGCTCGCCGGCGGCGTCGCCGTCGTCGCGTTCACGACGGTCGCGCTCACGTCCGCGCTGTGGGGCCTCGCGGCCGGCGTCCTCGCCCTCGGCGCGTCGAACGCCGTGTTCAACCTCGCCCGGCAGGCGTACCTCACCGAGATCACGCCGCCCCTGCGGCGGGCGCGCGTGCTGTCCACCCTCGCCGGCGTGCACCGCATCGGCCTGTTCCTGGGGCCGTTCGCCGGCGCCGCGGTGATCGCCGCGACGTCGCTGCAGGGCGCGTTCTGGCTCGGCACCGGCGCGGCGCTCGTGGCGGTGGCGGTGCTCGTCGCCGTGCGCCCCGAGGATCGCGCCGACGGCGAGGGCGCGCGCCGCGGGGCCGGCCGCGCCCCGCGGGTCTCGATCGCGCGCGTGGCGCGCGAGCACCGGCAACTCTTCGCGACCCTCGGGGTGGCGATCCTCCTCGTGAGCGCCGTGCGCGGCGCGCGGCAGACCGTCATCCCGCTGTGGGGCGAGCACCTGGGGTTCGACGCCGAGGTCACGTCCCTGATCTTCGGCGTCTCCGGGGCGCTGGACATGCTGCTCTTCTACCCGGCGGGCAAGGTGATGGACCGGTTCGGGCGGCTGTGGGTCGCCGTGCCGTCGATGCTCACGATGGCGGCCGGCCTCGCGGCGCTGCCCTTCGCGCACACCGTCGCCGGCGTGACCGTGGTCGCGGCCGTGCTGGGCGTGGGCAACGGCATGGGCTCGGGCATCGTCATGACCCTCGGCGCCGACGTCGCGCCCGCCGAGGTGCGGCCCACCTTCCTCAGCGTCTGGCGCCTCTTCCAGGACACGGGCGACGCCGTGGGACCCCTGCTGCTCTCGGCGGGGGCGGCCCTCGGGTCGCTCGCGGCGGGCGTGTGGGCCACCGCGACGCTCGGCGCCGCATCCGCGGGCGCCCTCGCCCGCTGGGTGCCGCGGTACTCGCCGCTCGCAAACCTGGTGCGACGGCGGCGCTGAGGTCGCGGCGGGCGCTCACCGGCGCACGTGCGCCCCGAGCCCGGTGCGGCCGGGCGCGACGGGGGCGTGCAGCTCGCCGTGGTCGTCGTAGTCCCCGCCGTCCTGGCTGCGGTACGGCAGCACCGGGCCGTCGGGCAGCGCGAGCAGCCGCCCCCGCAGGCCCGCCGCGACCTCGGCGTAGCGGGCGTCGGCCAGGCGGTTCGCGCCGGCGACCACGACCGGCTCGGCCACCTGCATCCCCGTGTACCAGAACGTGCCGTGCAGCAGCGGGAACAGCACCTCGGTGAGGTCGCCGTGCAGCCCGCGCGGCCCGAGCCCGGTGCCGGCGCCGACCGTCACGACCGCCAGCGCGCGACGCCCGGCCAGCCCGCCGTCGCCGTAGCGGCGCGTGCGCCCGGTCGCGGGGTCGCGCACGCCGTACGCGTAGCCCTGCACCAGCACGCGGTCGAGCCAGCCCTTGAGGATGGCCGGCACGCCGTGCCACCACAGCGGGAACTGCAGGACGACGGTGTCGGCCCGGGCCAGCTTGTCGTGCTCCGCCCGGATGTCCGGGGCGAGCGTGCCGCTGCGCAGCGCGCGTTCGGAGGCGCCGGCGACGTCGAGCCGGGCGTCGGACCCTGCCGCGTCGCCGAAGTCGGCGGCCGTCACCACCGGGTTCCAGCCCATCGCGTACAGGTCGGACTCGACCACCTCGTGCCCGGCGTCCCGCAGCGTCCGGACGCCCTCGTCCCGCAGCCGCCCCGTGAGCGATCGCGGCTCGGGATGGGCGAGCACCCACAGCACGTGCATCGGTCGGCTCCTCCGTGTGGCGGACGGTGGCGGACGGGTGCCGGTCGGCTGCCCGTCCCTCCACCGTGCCGGGCCGTGCCCGGGGCGACCAGTGGCCTGAAGGTCACCCTGTGCAAGGATCGAGCCATGCCCGCCGGAACGACCGAGAACCGCCACCTGGTCGCCGTCCTCGTGCGTGACGGCGTGATGCCGCTGGAGCTGGGCGCGGTGCACCAGCTCTTCGGCGTGGCCCGCGGGCCCGGCGGCCAGCCCCTCTACGACGTGCGCACGTGCGCCGCGACGCCGGGACGGGTGCGCACGGACGCGGACTTCGCCGTCGACGTCGTGCACGGCCCCGAGGTGCTCGCGCGCGCCGGCACCGTCGTGGTGCCGGCGTCGCACGAGCTGGACGACGCGGGGGACGAGGGCGTGACGGACGCCGGTCGCAGCGTCGAGGCGCTGCTCGCGACGGTCCCTGCCGACGCCCGGATCGCGTCCGTCTGCACCGGGGCGTTCGTGCTCGCGCGCGCCGGTCTGCTCGACGGCCGGCGGGCGACGACGCACTGGCTGTCGGCCGAGCGGTTCCGGCGTGCCTTCCCGGCGGTGCGGCTGGACCCGGACGTGCTGTTCACGGAGGACGGGCGGGTCTTCACCTCCGCCGGCGAGGCGGCGGGGATCGACCTGTGCCTGCACCTGATCCGCTCCGACCACGGGGCCGCCGTCGCCAACGACGTCGCCCGCCGCACCGTGGTGCCCCCGTTCCGCGACGGCGGCCAGGCCCAGTACGTGGACGTCCCGGTGCCGGAGCCGGGCGGGGAGGCCACGGCCCGCGCCCGCGCCTGGGCGCTGGAGCACCTGGACGAGCCGCTGCCGCTGGAGGAGCTCTCCCGGCGCGCGGCGATGAGCCCGCGGACCTTCACCCGCCGGTTCCGCCGGGAGGTGGGCCTCTCGCCCGGGGCGTGGCTCGTGCAGCAGCGCGTGCTCCTCGCCCGCGACCTGCTGGAGCGGACGGACCTCCCGGTCGACGGGGTGGCCCGGCGCGCGGGGTTCGGCACCGGCGCGTCGTTCCGGCAGCACTTCTCGAGGGCGACGGGCGTCAGCCCGAGCGCCTACCGGGCGACGTTCGCGGGGCGGGCGACCGCCTGAAAATCATCCTGGCCTGTTGCGTTCCGCCCGGCGAGCCACTAGGTGTGGGAGATGGAGGTCTTCGAGAAGTGGGAATCAGAGATCCGCGGCTACAGCCGCACGTACCCCACGGTCTTCGCCTCGGCGTCGAACGCGCGGCAGACGGACGAGGACGGTCGTAGTTACATCGACTTCTTCGCGGGCGCCGGGGTGCTGAACTTCGGGCACAACAACCCGCGCATGAAGCGGGCGATGATCGCCTTCCTCGAGGCCGACGGCGTCGCGCACAGCCTCGACATGGCGACCACCACCAAGCGCGACTTCATCGAGGCGTTCGTCGGCACCGTGCTCGAGCCGCGCGGCATGACGATGAAGCTGCAGTTCATGGGGCCCACGGGGACCAACGCCGTGGAGGCGGCCCTGAAGCTCGCCCGACGCGTCACCGGCCGCCGGGAGGTGGTGGCGTTCACGCACGGCTTCCACGGCATGACCCTGGGGTCGCTGGCGCTCACGGGCAACGACGCCTTCCGCCGGGCCGCGGGGGTGCCGCTGGAGAACGTGCACCGGCTGCCGTTCGAGACGGCCCCCGGGGGTGGCATCGCCTCCCTCGAGGCGTACCGGGACCAGCTCGCGGACGTGTCGAGCGGGCTGCTGCCGCCGGCGGCGTTCGTCGTCGAGACCATCCAGGCCGAGGGCGGCGTGAACGTCGCGAGCGCCGAGTGGCTGCACGCCGTGCAGGCGCTCGCGCGCGAGGTCGGCGCGCTGTTCGTCATCGACGAGATCCAGGTGGGCTGCGGGCGCACCGGCAGCTACTTCAGCTTCGACGGCATGGGGCTCGACCCAGACATCGTGTGCCTCGCCAAGGGCATCGGCGGCTACGGCACCCCGCTGGCCATGAACCTCAACAAGCCCGAGCTGGACGCGCAGTGGGCGCCCGGCGAACACACCGGGACGTTCCGCGGGCAGGGTCTGTCCTTCGTGGCGGGGCGCGAGGCGCTGACCTACTTCGAGGACGACGCGCTCATGACCGAGGTCCGGGCCAAGTCGGCGCGCATGGAGGACGCGCTGCACGAGCTGGCCGAGGTCGGGCGCGACCGCGGGTTCGCCGTGCGCGGCCGCGGCATGATCCAGGCCCTCGACGTGGTCGACGGCGCGCTGGCCAAGGCGGTCGCCACCCGCTGCTTCGAGACGGGCCTGCTCATCGGGCCCTGCGGCAGCGGCGGCCGCGTGCTCAAGCTCATCCCCCCGCTCACCATCCCCGACGACGACCTCGCGGAAGGCCTCGAGATCCTCGGCCGGGCGGTGCGGAGCGCCGTCTGAACCCACCACGACCTGCCGGGGACGTCGTCGTCACCGGCGCGACCCCCGGCACCAAGGAGGCGGTATGCGACAGCGCGACGACATGACGTTCCCGTTCGAGGAGTACGAGAGGCGGGTGGCGGACCTGCGGGGCCGGATGGCGGACCGGCTGCTCGACGCGGTGGTGATCACCGACCCCGAGAACCTCATGTACCTCACGGACTACCAGACGACCGGGTACTCGTTCTTCCAGGCGCTCGTGGTGCCCCTGGAGTCGGAGCCGTTCATGATCACGCGCGCCATGGAGGAGTCCAACGTGCAGGCGCGCACGTGGGTGGAGCTCACCCGCCCGTACCCGGACACCGGCGACGCGATCCAGAGCCTGGTGCACTCCCTGCGCGAGTTCGGCCTCGACACCCAGGTCGTGGGGTACGAGCGCAACAGCTACTACTTCCCGGCGTACCACCAGGACTACATCCACACGTCGTTCACCGAGGGCCGCCTGCTCGACTGCTTCGGCATCGTCGAGGAGGGCCGGATCACCAAGTCGCCGGCCGAGATCGCAATCATGCGGCGGGCCGCGCGGGCGACCGAGGTCGGCATGGCGGCGGGCATCGAGGCGTGCGCCGCCGGCGTGACCGAGAACGACATCGCGGCCGAGATCAGCGCCGCCATGTTCCGCTCCGGCGGGGAGTTCCCGGCGGTGATGCCGTACGTCACCTCGGGGCCCCGGACGATGATCGGGCACGCCACCTGGGAGGGGCGCACCGTGCTGCCGGGCGAGCACGTGTTCCTCGAGGTCGGCGGCTGCTTCCGCCGGTACCACACGGCGATGATGCGCACCGTCGTGCTCGACGACCTCTCGCGGAGCATGCGCGTGGCGCAGGAGCGGATGAAGCTCGCGCTCGCGGAGGTGAAGGCCGCCATCCGGCCCGGGATCACGGTGTCCGACGCCGACAACATCGTGCGCGGCATCATCTCCGACAACGGGGTCGGGGCCCGGCTCGTCACCCGCTCGGGGTACTCCATCGGCATCGCGTTCCCGCCCAGCTGGGACGAGGGCTACATCGTGAGCCTCAACCAGGGCGACCCGCGCGTGCTGCGCGAGGGGATGACGTTCCACATCATCCCGTGGATGTGGGGCGTCGACGGCGACAAGACCGTCGGGATCTCCGACACCGTGCGCGTCACGGAAGACGGGTGCGAGTCCTTCTTCACCCTGGACGAGGACTTCACCTGCAAGCCCGAGCACTCCGCCGCACGGGTGGACGGCGCGGCGTCGGCGGAACCGCCCGCCGCGGCGCCGCCACCCCTGCAGCCCGACGTCGCCTGAGGGCGACGGCAGGCCCAGCACCGTGAAGCCCCGCACCCTCGTGAAGGAGGAGCACATGCTGATCGCGACCGACCCGAGCACCGGCGAGGTGGTCCGTGAGGTCCCCGCCGCGACCCCCGCGGAGGTGGACGCCGCGCTCGCGGCGGCCGAGGCCGCGCGGGCCGCGTGGCGCGACCGGGGGATCGAGGGGCGGGCCGACGTGCTGCGCGCGGTCGCGGCCGACCTGCGGGCCCGCACGGACGAGCTGGCCCCGCTCATGACGCTGGAGATGGGTAAGCCGATCACCGAGGCGCACGGGGAGGTCGAGAAGGCGGCCTGGTGCGCCGAGCACTACGCGGAGCACGCGGCCGCCTACCTGGCGGACGAGGTGATCGCCTCCGACGCGACACGCAGCTACGTGCAGCACCTCCCGCTCGGCACCGTGCTCGGCGTGCTGCCGTGGAACGCCCCGTTCTGGCTCGCGCTGCGCTTCGCCGCGCCCGCGCTGATGGCGGGCAACACGGCGGTGCTCAAGCACGACCCGCACGTGCCGGGGTGCGCGCAGGCGATCGGCGAGGTGTTCGCGCGGGCGCTGGCGGACGCCGGCGCGCCCGCCGGCGTCTTCGTGAACCTGCCGCTGGAGACGGCGGACGTCGCCGACGTCATCCGCGACCGCCGCGTGCAGGCCGTGTCGTTCACCGGGTCCTCGCGCGGCGGCGCCGCCGTCGCGAGCGTGGCCGCGTCGGAGATCAAGCCGGCCGTGCTGGAGCTCGGCGGCTCGGACCCGTGCGTGGTGCTGGCCGACGCCGACCTGGACGCCGCGGCCGACACCATCGCCCTGTCGCGGATCATCAACGCCGGCCAGTCCTGCATCGCCGCCAAGCGGATCATCGTCGAGGCACCGGTCTACGACGCCCTCCTGGGCCGGCTCCGGGAGCGGCTCGCCGCGCTCAAGACGGGCGACCCTGCGGACCCGGCCACGCAGGTCGGCCCCATCGCGCGCGCCGACCTGCGCGACAACCTGCACCGGCAGGTCACGGAGACGGTCGCCGCCGGCGCCCGGCTGCTGCTCGGCGGCGAGCTCCCCGACGGGCCCGGGTACTTCTACCCGCCGACGCTGCTGGCGGACGTGACCACCGAGATGACCGCGGCCTGCGAGGAGACGTTCGGCCCGGTCATGGCGGTGCTCCGCGCCGAGGACGCCGACGCGGCGCTCGCGGCCGCCAACGCCACGGAGTACGGGCTCGCGGCGAGCGTCTGGACCACCGCCGAGCGCGGCGAGGCGATGGCCGCGGAGATCGCCGCGGGTCAGGTGTCGGTGAACGGCATCGTGAAGACCGACCCGCGGCTGCCCAGCGGCGGCGTGAAGCGCTCCGGGTACGGGCGCGAGCTGGGCCCGCACGGCATCCGGGAGTTCGTCAACGCGCAGCAGGTGTGGGTCGGCCCGCGCCAGGGCTGAGTCGGCGCTGACGCGGGCCGACCCCCTGGGGCGCCCGCCGTCAGTCCACCGTCGCGAAGCTCGGGTGCGGCGGCTGGTTGTACGCCGTGTTCTGCCACGCGACGGCCAGCCGGTACTGGCGGTCCTCCATGAGGGAGGGGTGCGCGATGTCGGTCGGGATGTCGGTGGAGTAGATCCGCAGCGCGCTGGAGTCGGTCGTGCGCCAGACCACCTCCTCGCGCCAGTCGCCGAGGATGTCGGCCTGCAGCGCGGGCGTGGCCTTGGTGCCGTTGTTCGAGGCCACGCCCGCGCCGGTGAGCAGCCGGGTGTCGCCGCTCGCGCCGTACTCGTCGATGTGCGTGTCGTCCAGCAGCTCGCGCTGGCCGTCGCCGTCCCACCAGATGACGACGTTGGTCGAGCCCGGCTTGCGGCCCACCTCGGAGCCGTCCGTGGCGCTGCGCAGCCCGCTCACGGCGGACGACCAGACCTCGGCGCCGGGGCTGTCCGCGGTGATGTCGGCCGCGACGCCGCGGCCGTTGTCCGTGCCGGCCGGGTCGGCGCTGGAGAGGATCTCGCCCGTGGCGGCGTCGGCCACCCAGTGCGCCGGGTCGGTGCCCGACTCCGACGGCTTGAAGACCTCGAGCCCGGGGTTCGAGGGCACCAGGTCGCTCGCGTGGTACGCGTCGCCGTGGTGGGTGCCGTTCTGCCAGAGGCCGGAGCCGTCGTCGTCGATCGCCATCGAGCCGTACAGGATCTCGTCGCGCCCGTCGTCGTCGACGTCCGCGACCGACAGCTGGTGGTTGCCCCGGCCGGTCCAGTCGGGCCCGTTGGTCGACGAGCCCGAGTCGAACGTCCAGCGCCGGGTGAGGGCGCCGTCGCGGAAGTCCCACGCGGCCACGGCGGACTTGGCGTAGTAGCCGCGGCCCATGACGATGCTCGGCCGGGACCCGTCCAGGTAGGCCGTGCCGGCGAGGAAGCGGTCCACCCGGTTGCCGTACGTGTCGCCCCAGTCGCCCACGTTCCCGCGCGCCGGCGCGAAGTCGACCGTGTCGAGCTCGGCGCCGTCGGTGCCGCGGAAGACGGTGAGGAACTCGGGGCCGCTGAGCACGTAGCCGCTGGAGTTCCGGTGGTCGGCGTCGGCGTCGCCGATCACCTGGCCCGTGCCGGACACGCTGCCGTCGCCGGTCTTCACCGCGACCTCCGCGGCGCCGTCCCCGTCGTAGTCGTACACCTGGAACTGCGTGTAGTGGGCGCCGGCGCGGATGTTCCGGCCCAGGTCGACGCGCCACAGCCGCTCGCCGTCGAGCTCGTAGGCGTCGAGGTAGACGTTTCCCGTGACCCCGGACTGCGAGTTGTCCTTCGCGTTGCTGGGGTCCCACTTGAGCACGATCTCGTCCGCGCCGTCGCCGTCGAGGTCGCCGATCGAGGCGTCGTTCGCGGAGTAGGTGTAGCCGTCGCCCGCGGGCGGCACGTCGAGGGGGACGTCGAGCGAGCTCGCGAGCGCGCCCGCGACGGGCTCGAGGGTCAGCGACTCCGGTGCGACGTCCTGCCCGGCGGCGAGGGTCGTGGCGCCGCCGGCAGGGACGACCGCGTAGCCGGCGTCGGGCGGGGCGCCCTCGTCGACGTACGTCGTGGCGCCCTCGACCGGGGCGTCGGTCACCCGCACGCCGTCGCGGTAGACGTGGAACGCCGCCGCGGCGCCGTCGGCGGCGAGGAGCCGCCAGCTCACGCGGTTCCCCCCGTCGGAGGGTGTGCTGATCACGGCCCGCCCGGTCGGCGCGGGCCGGGCATCGGCCGGGGCAGACGTGGTGGACGTGGGGGGAGTAGCGGTCGGCGGGGTGCCCTCGTCGCCCGCGGCGAGGACGGGGCAGGCGAGGGCGAGAGCGCAGAGCGCTCCTACCGAGGTGGTGACCGTGGTCGTGCGCAGTGCCGGCAGCATCGTTGCTCCGTTCCGGTTGAGACGATTCACACCGTTCCCGCCCGACCCTGCCAGAAACCGGTTGCCCGCGTCACCCCCAGGTCCCACGGAATGGGACGTCGAGGCTCAGGGCTTGGGGATGCTCGTCACCGTGGTGAGCAGGAAGACCGAGTCCTCGAGCGCGATGACGGCGTGCCGCTCGTGGGTCAGCACGCGGAGCTGCCCGGCGCCGACCTCCTCGTTCCCCTCGAGCGCGGTCACCCGCAGGCGCCCGTGCAGCACGAGGACGGACGCGGCCGGCGGCGAGTTGTGCTCGCCGAGCTCGACCCCCTCGACCAGGGCGAGCACCGTCTGGCGCAGCGGGCCGTCGTGCACGACCACCTCGGCGCTGCGGCCGTTCTCGGCCGCGCGGGCCTTCTCCAGGTGCGTGGTCGTGAGAGCGTCCAGGTCGGCCATCAGGGCTCCATCCGTCGGGTCGCGAGGCACGGCCCGCGTCGCTGCGGGCCGCCGTCCTCACCGTACCCAGCCGCCACGTACCGTGTGGCGTCAGGCGGCGTCGTCGTCCAGCATGCCCAGCCGGGCGAACGCCTGCGCCACGCCGCCGCCCGCGGGCCCGGGGACCACCAGGTCCGCCTCGGCCAGCACGGCCGGCGGCGCACCCTCGATCGCGACGGCGGTGCCCGCGTACTGGAGCATCTCGACGTCGTTGTACCCGTCGCCCACGCCCACGACCTGCGCCGGCGTGATGCCCAGGTGCTGCACGACGGCCGCCATGCCGACGGCCTTGTGCACCCCGGCCAGGTGGATCTCGCCCGCGTTGTCGCCGGTGTCGGCGTACGACGACGGCAGGATGCCGACCTCCGGCCCGAGCTCGGCCCGCAGCGCCGCGATCGGCACGCGGGAGTCGAAGTAGCTGATCTTCGCGTAGCGCACGCCGGCCAGGTCGCCCGGCATCCGCAGCACGTCGAGGATCTCGTGCGGCGCGGCGTCGCCGCGCCGCTCGAGGCGCGCGTCGAGCCCGACCGGCCCGTACACGGCGTCCGGCGTCTCCAGCAGGTAGGCGACGTCGTGGGCGTCGAGGACGTGCCGCACGCGGTCGGCCAGGTCGTCGGGGAAGCGCAGGTCGGACAGCACCTCGCCGTCGAGCCGCACGAACGCCCCCGCCGTGGCGACGACGCCGTCGAAGCCCGCGGCGAGCAGCGCCGGCGGCAGCATCGACTCCGGCCGCCCGGTGCACAGCAGCACCTTGTGGCCCGCGCTCCGGGCGGCCTTGACGGCCGCCGCGTGCGCCTCCGGCACGGTGCCGTGGTCGGCGTACGTGCCGTCCACGTCCAGGAACGCCACCCGCGCCCCGTCATTCATCGAACCCGACACGTGGGCAGACCTCCAGCTCGGCGGTGTCGTCGTGGGCACCGTCGAGCCTAACCGGGCCCGGACGCCGCTCCGACCTCTCCGACCGTTCCGACCGCTCGGGCGCCGGTGCCCGTGCTTCACTGTCGGCGTGACGCAGACACCGGCGGGCCGCGAGCAGCTCTGGGCGATGGTCCACGCGGAGCGCGCGGCGCTGGCGGACGACCTGGCCGCGCTCGACGACGACGCCTGGCGGACACCGTCGCTCTGCGCGGGGTGGGACGTCGAGGACGTCGTCGCGCACCTGACCGCGGGGGCGAGCACCGGCCGGTGGGCCTGGCTGCGCAGCATCGCGGGCGCCCGGTTCGACGCGGACCTGCACAACGCGCGGCGGCTGGCGGAGCACCGGGGCGCCGGGCCGGAGGGCACCCTGGCCCGGTTCCGCGCCGTGGCCGGGAGCCGGGTGGCCCCCACCGGTGACACCGCGGCCTGGCTGGGCGAGGTCGTGGTCCACGGCCAGGACGTGCGGACGCCGCTCGGGATCGCGACGACCCCGCCGGTGCCGGCCGTGACCGAGGTGGCGCGGTTCTTCGCGGCCCGCGACTTCACGGTGCGGAGCCGCAGCGCCGTGGCCGGGCTGCGCCTGGAGGCCACCGACGGCCCGTTCGTCCACGGCTCGGGGCCGTCGGTCCGCGGCTCGACCCTGGACCTGACGATGGCGATGGCGGGCCGGGCCGCGTTCTGCGACGAGCTGTGGGGCGACGGCGTCGTCGTCCTGCGGGAGCGGATGCCCGTCGCGCGGTGACCGGTCACGGGTAGAGGGCGATGCACGGTTCCGTCGAAGGAGACAGCACGTGAACGCTCAGGTGACGGCGCCGAGCTGCCACGGGACGAACTCGTCGGCCCCGAGGTCGAGCTCCTCGGACACGGTCTGCTCGCCGGAGGCGACGGCGAGGATCTTCTCGAACAGCTCGGCGCCCACCTCCTCGACGGACAGCCCGGTCTCCACGATCCGCCCGGCGTCGAGGTCCATGTCCTCGCGCATGCGGCGGTAGGTGTCGGAGTTCGTCGCGACCTTGATCGACGGCGCGGGCTTGCACCCGAGCACCGAGCCGCGCCCGGTCGTGAAGACGACGACGTTGGCGCCGCCGGCCACGATCCCGGTCACCGACACCGGGTCGTAGCCGGGGGTGTCCATGAAGGTCATGCCGCGCTCGGTGACCGGCTCGGCGTACTCGTGCACGGCGACGAGGTCCGCGGTGCCCGCCTTGGCGACCGCGCCGAGCGACTTCTCGAGGATCGTCGTGAGGCCGCCGGCCTTGTTGCCGGGCGAGGGGTTGTTGTCGAGGGTGCCGCCGCCGGCGGCCGCGTAGCCCTGCCACCAGTCGAGGCGGTCGAGCAGGCGCCGGCCCACCTCCTCGGAGACGGCGCGGCGCAGCAGCAGGTGCTCGGCGCCGAACACCTCGGGCGTCTCGGCGAGGATCGACGTGCCGCCCTGCGCGACGAGCAGGTCGGACGCGTGCCCGAGCGCCGGGTTCGCGGTGATCCCGGAGAACCCGTCGGACCCGCCGCAGTTGAGCCCCAGCACGAGCTCGGAGGCCGGCGCCTCCTCGCGGCGCAGCGCGTCGATCTCCGGCAGCATCTCGGTGATCGCGGCGGCACCCGCGCGCACGGTGGCGCGGATGCCCCCGGTGTCCTGGATCGTCAGTGTGCGCACCGGCAGGTCGTCGCGCAGCTCCAGCCCGTCGAGGACGGAGGCCGCGGGCAGCATCTCGCAGCCCAGGCCGACCACGAGCAGGCCCGCCATGTTGACGTGGCTCGCGTAGCCGCGCAGCGTGCGCAGCGTCACCTGGGCGCCCTCCGACGTGGGCACCAGCCCGCAGCCGGTGTCGTGCGTGAGGGCGACGACCCCGTCCACGTGCGGGTACGCGTCGAGCACCGGGCCGCGGAACTGGTCCGCGATCATCCGCGCCGTCGACGCCGAGCAGTTCACCGACGTGAGGATGCCGACGTAGTTGCGAGTGCCCCAACGGCCGTCCGAGCGGCGGTAGCCGGCGAACGTGCGCCGGGCGGCCGGCGCGGGGAGCGTCGTGCGGGCCGTGCCGAACTCGTACTCGCGGGCGCCGTCGTCCATGCCCAGGTTGTGCGTGTGCACGTGGTCGCCCGGGACGACGTCGCGCTTCGCGCGCCCGATGGACTGCCCGTACTTGCGCACCTCGGTGCCCGCCGCGACCGGCCGGACGGCGAGCTTGTGCCCGCGCGGGAGGGTGGAGCGGGTGGTCGCCTCGGCGCCGCCGGGCAGCCGCACGGTGGTGCCGGCGGGCAGCTGGCGCGTCGTCACGGCCACGTCGTCGGCGGGCCGCAGCAGCAGCGCCACGTCGGCGAGGTCGACGACCCCGGGCAGCGGCTCGGCGTCGGGCGACGCGGGGCTCGCGGCGAGCGGCAGCAGCGGGTGGTGCGGGGCGGTGCTCATCGGATCACGACCTCGGGATCTGCGGTGCGGGGACCAGGACTGGTGTGGGCGGGTGGTGCGGGGGCGGTGGACGCGCGGACGACGAGCTCGACGGGGAGCCGGCGCTGGTCGGGGCCCGTGGCGGACCCGCCGCCGAGCAGGTCGACCGCCTCCCGGCCCGCGCGGGCGAGCGGGACGGCCACCGTGGTGAGCGCCGGCGTCACGAGCGACGCGGCGGCGACGTCGTCGAACCCGACCACGGAGACGTCGCCGGGGGTGGCGGCGCCGCGCGCGTGCAGGCGGGCGAGGACGCCGAGCGCGACGAGGTCGTTGAAGCACAGGACGGCCGAGGCGCCCGCGGCGAGCGCGAGGTCCGCGGCCTGCACGCCGCCGCCGTGGGTGGGACGGAAGCTGCCCAGGTCGACCACGGCGCCTCCGGCGACGGCGTCCAGCGCGTCGCGGCGCTGGGCGTCGGACCATGAGGTCGCGGGACCGCCCGCGTACGCGATCGACCGGTGGCCCAGCGCGCGCAGGTGCGCCACCGCCTGCCGCACGCCCTCCGCGATGTCGAAGGACACGGACGGCGCGCCGGGAGCCTCGCGGTTGACGAGCGCCACCCGGCCGCCCGCGACCTGGTCGGCGAGGAGGTCGCCGAGCGCGTCGGCGGGCATCCGCGGCGAGCAGAGCACCAGGCCGTCCACGCGGTCGCCGAGCCGGGTGACGACCTCCCGCTCGACGGCGACGTCCTCGTCCGTGTCGGCGACCAGCACCTCGCGCCCGGTCTCGCGTGCCCGTGCCTGCACACCCTTCGCGACGGCGGCGAAGAACGGGTTCGCCAGGTCGGGCACCACGAGGCCGACGGCGCCCGTGGTGCCGGTGGTCAGGGCACGGGCCGCGGGGTGCGGGCGGTAGCCGAGCGCCTCCGCGGCGCGCGCCACCTGGTCGCGGTTGGCCGCGGAGACGTGCGGCGCGTCGCTGAGCGCGCGCGAGGCGGTGGCGAGCGAGACGCCCGCCGCGCGCGCGACGTCGCGGAGCGTGACCACAGCGCCTCCCGGGGATCGTCGTCTGGAACCGGTTCCAAGGTGTTCCAGGGTACCCGGTCAGGCCGGGTCGTCGTCCAGCCAGCGGAACCAGTCGTCGGGCACCTCGTCGTCGAGGCGGCGCACCTCGGCCGCGTCGAGCACGCCTGCGCCGACGAGCCCCGCCGCGACCAGCCGCGCCACCGCGCCTGCGCCGGGAGGGTTGAAGTGCGTGTCGTCCCGGCGCCCGTCCTCGGCGTGGAAGAAGTAGTGCAGCGTGCGCTCGGGCCCGAGGTCCTGCCACAGCGCGAGCGACTCCCGCTGGACGTCCACGAGCGGGACGCCCTCGCGCGCTGCGAGCTCGCGCATCGCGTCGGGGTAATCGCCGTGGGCGGGCAGGGCGCGGCCGGCGTCGTCGAACCGGCGGCGCTCGACCGACGTCACCAGGACCGGCCGCGCGCCCGCGGCGCGGGCGACGTCGAGGTACCGGCCCAGGTGCTCGGTGTAGCTGGACCACGGCTCGGTGTACCGCTCCGGGTCATCGAACTTCGCGTCGTTGTGCCCGAACTGCACGAGCAGCACGTCGCCGGGCCGCAGCTCGCGCGCCACGGCGTCGAGGCGGCCCTGCGTGACGAAGCTGCGGGTGCTGCGCCCGTTGCGGGCGTGGTTGGCGACGGCGACCGTGTCGTCGAGGTAGTACGGCAGCGCCATCCCCCAGCCGGTCTCGGGCGCGGCGGCGCGGCTCTTGGGTCCCGCGGTGGAGTCGCCGGCGAGGTGGACGGTGCGGGGCATGCGGGCCTCCAGAGAGTCGTGGCAAGCGCTTGCCGGTCACCCTAGCGGGAGCGGGGGCCGGCCCGACCGCGTGCGTCCGTGCACGTCCAGGGCGTAGCGTCGGCGCCGAGCCATCGACAGTGCCCGACGCCAGTGCCCGACGACAGCGCCCGTCCCGGAGGAGTCAGCGATGCCCCGTCCGCCGTTCCCGGCCCCCGTGCTCGACCTGCTGCGCCGCCCCCAGCCCGCCGTGATCGGCGTCGTTCGCCCGGACGGCTCCCCGGTGACCGCGGCCACCTGGTACCTCCTCGAGGAGGACGACGCCGGGGGCGGGCGCGTCCTCGTGAACCTCGACGCCACGCGCAAGCGCGTGGAGCACATGAGGGCGAACCCGCACGTGAGCCTCACCGTGCTGGGCGAGAACTGGTACACGCACGTCACGCTGCTCGGCCGCGTCGTCGCGTGGCGCGACGACGTCGACCTCGCGGACACCGACCGGATCTCGCGGCACTACGGCGGGGAGCCGTACCGGGTGCGGGACCGCGCCCGGATCACCGCGGTGGTCGAGGTCGACCGCTGGACGGCCTGGGGCGCCCTGCACGACGCCCGCTGAGGAGGCTGCCATGCGACTCGGCGTCCCCCGGACGGCCGGCGCGGACCCGCGACTCGTCGCCGTCACCCCCGACGCGGTGCGGCGCCTCGCCGACCTGGGCCACGACGTCGTCGTGGAGCCCGGCGTCGGGGACGGCGCCCGCCTGCCCGCGCACGACTACGTCGCGGCGGGCGCGCGCGTCGCCGACCGCGCGGACGTGTGGGGGGCGGACGTGGTGGTCACGCTGCGACCGCCCGGGACGGCGGAGCTCGACCTGCTGCGCCCCGGCGCCACGCTCGTCGCCCAGCTCGCGCCGGCGGCGAGCCCCGAGCTGCTGGCGGCCCTCGCCGCGCGCGGCGTGACGGCGCTCGCCCTCGACGCCGTGCCGCGCATCTCCCGCGCCCAGGCCCTCGACGTGCTCTCCGCCCTGTCCAACGTGGCAGGGTACCGCGCGGTGGTCGAGGCCGCCGAGGAGTTCGGCGGCATGTTCGCCGGGCAGGTGACGGCCGCGGGCAGCACACCGCCCGCGCGCGTCTTCGTCATCGGCGCGGGCGTGGCCGGCCTCGCCGCGATCGGCACGGCGGTGAGCCTGGGCGCCGACGTGCACGCCTTCGACGTGCGGCCCGAGGCGGCCGAGCAGATCGAGTCGCTGGGCGCGCGCGTCGTGCGGGCCGACGACGCCGTCCAGCAGGTCAGCGCCGACGGGTACGCGAGCGCGCAGAGCGCGGACCAGGAGGCCGCCGCGCTGCGCGCGTACGCGGAGCAGTCCGCCCAGGCGGACGTCGTCGTGACGACCGCGCTCGTGCGCGGCGGCGCGCCGACCACGATCACCCGCGCGATGGTCGACGCGATGCGGCCGGGGTCGGTGGTCGTGGACCTCGCGGCGCCCGGGGGCGGCAACTGCGAGCTCACGGTGCCGGGGGAGCGGGTGGTGTCCGACCGGGGCGTCGTCGTGCTGGGGTACACCGACCTGGCCGCGCGCCTGCCGCAGCACAGCTCGCGGCTGCTGGGCACCGTCGTGGTCAACCTGCTGACGCTGCTCACGCCGGAGCGCGACGGGCGGCTCGTGCTCGACCTGGACGACCCCGTGGTGCGCGGCATGACCGTGACCCACGGGTCCGAGGTGACCTGGCCCCCGCCGCCGGTGGCGGTGTCCGCCGCGCCGCCGCCCGCCCCGGAGGCACCGCCGGCCCTCGCCGTCGACCACGAGGCGCAGCGGCGACGCCGGTCGATGCGCCGCACCGTGCTCGGCGCGCTCGGCGCCGTCGCCGCCGGCCTGCTGATCGCCGCCTCCCCGCCGGACGCCGTCGGGCACCTCACGGTGTTCGCGCTCGCGGTGGTGGTGGGCTTCTACGTCATCTCGAACGTCACGCACGCGCTGCACACCCCGCTGATGGCCCAGACCAACGCCATCAGCGGCATCATCATGGTCGGCGCGCTGCTGCAGGTCGGGGACCCGTCGCCGGTGGTCACGACGCTCGCCGTCGTCGCCGCGGCGCTGGCGAGCGTCAACGTCTTCGGTGGCTTCCTCGTCACCCGCCGGATGCTCGGCATGTTCACGCGCGACGCCCCGACGGGGCCGGACGGGGGTGCGTCGTGACGGTGTCGTCGGTCGCCCAGGCCGTCTACGTGATCGCCGGCCTGCTGTTCATCCTGTCCCTCGCGGGGCTGTCCGCGCAGGAGTCCGCGCGCCGCGGCACCGTGCTCGGCATGCTCGGCATGGGGCTGGCGATCGTCGCCACGATCGCGCTGGCCCTCGACCGGTCGCAGCGACCCTGGCCGGTGACCGCAGGCCTGATCCTGCTGGTGCTCGTGGTGGGCGCGGCGGTCGGCTCCTGGCGGGCCCGGCGCGTCGAGATGACGCAGATGCCGGAGCTCATCGCGCTGCTGCACTCGTTCGTCGGGCTCTCGGCGGTGCTCGTCGGGTACGGCTCGTTCCTCGCGGAGCCCGCGGGCGCCGCGGCGGCGGGCGGGGACACCGTGCACCGCGTCGAGGTGTTCCTCGGGGTGCTCATCGGCGCCGTGACCTTCACCGGCTCCGTCGTGGCGTTCGGCAAGCTGTCCGGGCGGCTGGCGTCGGCGCCGCTGACGCTGCCCGCCCGCAACCTGCTCAACCTCGTCGCCCTGCTGGCGTGCGCCGCACTGCTGGCCTGGTTCCTGGCCGCCGACCCGGGGGTGGGCGCCGGCCTCGGCCCGCTGCTGCTCATGACGCTGGTGGCGTTCGCGCTCGGCTGGCACCTCGTCGCGGCGATCGGCGGCGGGGACATGCCGGTCGTGGTGTCGATGCTCAACTCGTACTCGGGCTGGGCCGCGGCGGCGGCCGGGTTCACGCTCGGCAACGACCTGCTCATCGTCACGGGTGCGCTCGTCGGCGCCTCCGGCGCGATCCTCAGCTACCTCATGTGCCGGGCCATGAACCGGTCGTTCTGGTCGGTGGTGCTCGGCGGCTTCGGCACGGGCGCCGGCACCGGCGCGGGGCCCGACGGCGGCGCCGCGGTCGCCGGCGAGGTGCGCGAGACGTCGCCCGACGAGGTCGCGGCGCTGCTCACGGCGGCGCGGTCGGTCGTCGTCGTGCCGGGGTACGGCATGGCGGTGGCGAAGGCACAGCACCCGGTGGCGGAGCTCGCGGAGCGGCTGCGGGCGCGCGGCGTGACGGTGCGGTTCGGCGTGCACCCCGTGGCGGGGCGGCTGCCGGGCCACATGAACGTGCTGCTCGCCGAGGCGCGCGTGCCCTACGACGTGGTGCTGAGCATGGAGGAGGTCAACCCCGACCTGCCGGGCACCGACGTCGTGCTCGTCATCGGGGCGAACGACACGGTGAACCCGGCCGCGCTGGACGACCCGTCCTCGCCGATCGCGGGGATGCCGGTGATCGAGGCGTGGCGGGCGCGCGACGTCGTGGTCTTCAAGCGCTCGCTCGCCACCGGCTATGCGGGGGTGCAGAACCCGCTGTTCTTCCGCGAGAACACCCGGATGCTCTTCGGCGACGCCAAGGAGCAGGTGGACAAGATCGTCCAGGCTCTCTGACGCCGCCGAGAGGGGGCCGGCCAGGGATCAGGCCCCAGGATCAGGCACCGGGACGAGACCCCAGGGATCAGATCCGCGAGTCGGCCTGCGCGTCGTAGACCGCGGCGTCCAGGACGCCGTCGGAGTGCAGGTACGGCGTCTCCGGGATGGCGGTGCCGGCGGCGTCGATCGTGCTGGCGTCGGCGGGCACGCCGTCGAGGCTCGGCATGACCGAGGCGAGCTCGGGGCGCCACTTGGTGAACCGGAACGGGAAGCACTGCTCGAGCAGGTCGACCATCGCGGAGGCCGCGGTGGAGGCGCCCGGCGAGGCCCCGAGCAGGCCCGCGATCGAGCCCTCGGCGCCGGTGACGATCTCGGTGCCGAACTGGAGCACGCCCTTGCCGTCCTTGTCCCGCTTGATCACCTGGACGCGCTGGCCGGCGGTGATCTTCTCCCAGTCCTTGGGGTGCGCGGTCGGCATGAACTGCTGCAGCGCCTGGAACTTGGTCTCCGGCGCGGCCATCAGCTGGCCGACGAGGTACTGCGTCAGGTCGAGGTTCTTGAGACCCGCGCCGAGCATCGACGTGACGTTGTTCGCCCGCAGGGAGGTGATCAGGCCCAGGTACTTGCCCTTCTTGAGGTACTTGGGGCTGAAGCCGGCGTACGGGCCGAACATGAGGTAGGTCTTGCCGTCGACCACGCGGGTGTCGAGATGCGGCACGGACATCGGCGGGGCGCCGACGTCGGCCTTGCCGTAGACCTTGGCCTGGTGCTGCGCGACGAGCTCCGGGTCGTCGGTGCGCAGGAACTCGCCCGAGATGGGGAAGCCGCCGAAGCCCTTGATCTCCGGGATGCCGGCGGACTGCAGCAGGGGGAGGGCGCCGCCGCCCGCGCCCACGAAGACGAACTTGGCGGTGACGGTGCTGTTGCGGTTCCGGGCGTTCCAGGAGCGGTCCTTGACGCGCAGGCGCCACCGGCCGTCCTTGGTGCGCTTGAGGCCCTTCACCTCGTGCTGGAGCTTGAGCTCCGCGCCGTTCGCGACCAGGCCGCCGATGAGCTGGCGCGTCAGGTTGCCGAAGTCGACGTCGGTGCCCGAGGTCGCGCGGGTGGCGGCGATCGGCTCGTCGGCGTCGCGCTCCGTGGTCAGCAGCGGCGCCCAGCTGCCGACGGTGGCGCGGTCGGTGCTGTACTCCAGGTCGCGGAACAGCGGGTGCACCCGCAGCGTCTCGTACCGGCGGCGGAGGTAGTCCACGTTCTTCTCGCCGCGCACGAACGTCATGTGCGGGGTGCGGCTGAGGAACGAGTCGTCCTTGATGCGGCCCGTCGCGAGCAGGTGCTGCCAGAGCTCGCGCGAGATCTCGAACTGCTCGTTGATCGCCACCGCCTTGGTGATGTCGATCGAGCCGTCCTTGAGCTCCGGCGTGTAGTTCAGCTCGCAGAGCGCGGCGTGCCCGGTACCGGCGTTGTTCCAGGGGTTCGAAGACTCCTGGGCCACGTCGTCCAGGCGCTCGTAGATACGGATCGACCACGACGGCTCGAGCTGCTGGAGCAGCGTTCCGAGGGTCGCGCTCATGATCCCGCCGCCGATGAGGACGACGTCGACGTCGGCCCCTGTGGGGGCCCCAGCAGTCGTAGCACTCGAAGTCACCGGGCCACCATACGCCGCGCGTGAAAACTGTCACAAAGAATGAGAGCAACCTCACACGGGGCTCTGACCTGCAGTGACGTGGGTCACACCGGCGCTCCGCCGGTCGCGCAGGTCAGCGCGCCGGCGTGGTCGAGGAGGGCCACGGCCCGAGGTCCGGAAGGGGCGCCGGGACGCCGTCGAGAGTCGCCGAGACGGGGCCCGACGGCAATCGCCCGGCGAGCCACGCCGCGACGTCGCGCGGGTCGCCGTCGAGCTCGAGCCGTGCCCCGCCGTCCGGCAGGCGTACCGCGAGGAATTCGCCGAGGTGCGAGCAGAAGGCGTCGTCCCAGGCGTCGTACCCGACGCCGCCGTCGAGCCCGGCGGTCGCGTCCACGGCGTGGATGCGGGCCTCGCGCCACCAGGCCAGCAGCGCGTCCGCGAGGACCCCGTCGCGGTAGGCGACCGGCGCGGACCAGAGTGCGTCCCCCGGCTCCGGCCAGGCCGCGGCGAGCCGCGCGCGGGAGGCCTCCAGCGCCGCGACGTGCTCCGCGACGGTGCGGCCCGCGCCCGCCTCGATCGCGGCGTCCCGGCCGGCCCGTCCGCCGTCGTACGGGGCGACCTTCTCGCCGCGGGCGGCGAACTCCGCCTGGCGCGCGAGCGCGGCGCCGACGTTCGCGACGTGCGACAGCACGTGCCCCCGGGTCCAGCCCTCGAGGGGCGACGCGTCGGCGCCGGCGCCCGCGGGCAGCGTCCGCACCACGTCGATCAGGTCGGCGAGTGCCGCGTCGGCGTCCGCCAGCGCGTGCTCGATCTCGGTGCTCGTCACGGCCACAACAGCTCCTTGGTCCAGACGGGATCGTTCCCGGCGGGGTCGTTCTCGGTGGTGGGGGTGTCGGTGCGGTAGCGCAGGCGGGCCTGCCCCTTGTCGTCGCTCGCCTGCCAGAACTCCACCTCGGCCGGGGCGAGGACCCAGGAGGACCAGGCGGGCGCGACGGCGTCCGGGTGCTCGCGCGTCTCGTCGAGCCGCTCGGCGAAGGCGGCCCAGTACTCCGCGCGCGACCCGAGGAGCTCGCTCTGGTGCCCGACCAGCCCGGCCGCCCGGGAACCCTCGGGCCGGGCGCGGAAGTCGGCGGCGCCGGCCTCGGACCCGGCCGCGACCACCCGGCCGGCCACGCGCACCTGCCGCCCGAGCTCCCGCCAGAAGACCGTGAGGGCCGCGTGCGGGTTCGCGGCGAGGTCGCGGCCCTTGGGGCTCGTCGCGTGACCTGCGAACCACCACCCGTCCCTCGTGACGTCCTTGATCACGAGGGTGCGGGCGTGCACGCGGCCCTCGGCGTCGGCGGTCGAGAGGGTCGCGGCGTGGGGCGCGCCGATCCCGGCGCCGAGAGCGTCGTCGAACCAGCTCGTGAAGAGCTCCTGCGGCGTGGCGGGTGCGGTCGCGAGGTCGTCGAGGTCGACGCCGAACGGCGGCAGCCCGGGCGGGAAGGTGGGCAGGGCGCGCAGGCTCTCGCGGAAGGTCGGTCCGGGGGACGTCATCGGGCTCCTTCGGTGGGGGACTCGGTGGGGGTGGGGCTGGTCAGGAGGGCGACGAAGCCGCGCACGGCGGCCCGCATCGCCTCGGGGTCGCCGGTGGCGCGGGCGAGCACGTAGCCGCCCTGCACGATCGCGACGGCGGCGTGCGCGCGGTCCCGCGCGGCGTCGTCGGGCAGCCCGGCCTCGCGCAAGGTCGCGGCCACCGCCTCGAGCAGCCGGACGAAGTAGGCCGTGACGACGTCCCGGAGGCCGTCGTCGTCCATGACGGCCTGGTCGCTGGTGAGGCGCCCGACCTTGCAGCCGGCGAGGGCGTCGCGGGGGCGCTCGAGGTAGGCCACGACCCGGTCGACGGGGTCCGCGTCGCCCTCGAGGTCGCGCCGGGCCGACGCGAGCGCGTCGTCCACGGTGGCGCCGACGGCGGCGACCGCGAGGTCGTGCTTGGTGGGGAAGTGGTGGTAGAGGCTGCCCTGTCCCACCCCGCTGGCGTGCAGCACCTGGCGCGGGCTGGTGGCGCCCCACACCCTGCGCGGCGAACATCTCCTGCGCGGCGGCGACGAGCCGGGTGCGGGCGTCGGTCGGCGTGTCCATGACGGCACCATACCTACCTCTAGGTATGGGCGCCAGTCGCGTCCGCACGCGACGAGGCGGGAGAGGTCAGAAATAGTCGCGCACGTGCACCTGCCGGCTGCCCCACAGGGCGTCCCACACGGCGTCGTGCTCGGCGGGCCCGGTCAGCCCGCCGCCGAGGCGGACGTTCGCCGTCGACTGCGCGCCGGCCCAGGACTGCGCCAGCCCGGCCGACGTGAACGTGGGGCGGTCGTCGGGCGTCGCGGCGCCGTCGGGCACCACGCGGACCGTCCCGTCGGCGGCCTCGAGGGTCCACGCGCCCTCGAGGTCCGGCGTGCGCGGGTCGGCCACCGCGAACGGCACGCGCGCGACCACCGGGGGCACGCGCACGGCGCCGAGCGCCCCGGGCACGTCGAGCAGGCGCAGCATGTACGGCCGCGGCACGGAGGTGGCCGCGTGGTCCGGCAGCACCAGGCGCGACACGTCGACGCCGGACCAGCCGCCCGAGGTGCAGACCTGGACCCATCCGGCGACCGACGTGAACGACCCGAGCACCCGCCACAGGGCGCGGGCCGCGTCGGGGGTGAGCGCGACGAGGTCGTCGACGTCGATCGTGTTGGTGCAGTCGTACCCGGGACCGCGGGACCAACTCGCGAACCCGAGCACCTCCTCGTCGGCCCCCGTGCCGCGCACGGCGAGGCTGACGCCGGTGTAGTCGGCCTCGGGGCCGACCGTCCCGTCGGCGTCCATTGCGAAGGGCGCCTCGGCGCGCGTCAGCGGGCCGTTCTGCGCCGACGCCCAGGCCTCGTACACGCGTCGGACGGCGGGGACGTCCGCGGCCGTCGCGCGCCGGGCCCGCACCCCGTCGCCGGGCGGCCGCACGGCGGCGAGGGCCGACATCGGGACCCGGACGTCCTCGAAGGCCCCGACGATCTCGTAGCCCAGCCCGCGGTAGATCCGCGGACGACGGGTACAGGGTCGAGACGACGTCGCCCAGGGCGCGCGCCTCCGCGAGGACCGTGTCGACCAGCGGCCGCAGGAGGCCGGTGCCGCGCCGCTCCGCGGCGACCGAGACCCCGGCGAGGCCGGCGGTCGGCAGGCGGGCGCCGTGGAACCACGACGTGAACGCCCGGACCCCGAGCGCCGCAACCACCTCGCCGTCGTCCGTCGCGACCCACGGCCGGGTGTTCGCGGACGGCCACGCGTCGGGCTCGGGGTCCGGGGACGGTCGGGACGACACCCCGAACGCCTCGGCGCCGAGGCGGCGCGCGGCGGGGACGTCGGCGAACATGCTGCGTCGGATGTCCAGGCTCACGTCGGCGACGCTAGCGCGCCCTGCCCGGCGCGTCACCGGCTTTGCGCCGTACCGTGAACCGGTGAGCACGTCATCCGTGCCGGACGCGACGCAGGCCAGGCTCCGCAGCCGGGTCCTGGTGGTCGCGATCCTCGCCTCGTTCGTGTCGTTCCTCGACGGCACCGTCGTCAACGTCGCGCTGCCCGCGATCGGCGACGAGCTCGGCGGCGCCGGGGACGCGCGCCTCGGGCTGCAGCAGTGGGTGGTGGACGGCTACCTGGTGACGCTCGGGTCGCTCATCCTGCTGGCAGGCTCGCTGTCGGACCTGTACGGGCGGCGGCGGGTCCTCGTCGCGGGGCTGGCCGGGTTCGCCGTGGCGTCGGTGCTGTGCGCCGTCGCGCCGACCGGGCCCGTGCTCGTCGCCGCGAGGCTGCTCCAGGGGGTCGCCGG
This sequence comes from Promicromonospora sp. Marseille-Q5078, assembly GCF_050315395.1. Taxonomy (NCBI): domain Bacteria; kingdom Bacillati; phylum Actinomycetota; class Actinomycetes; order Micrococcales; family Promicromonosporaceae; genus Promicromonospora; species Promicromonospora sp. Marseille-Q5078. The sequence continues at coordinate 2,877,774 of NZ_JBNPQG010000001.1, read as the reverse complement.
GGCGCTGCTCGTGCCGAGCTCGCTGGCGCTGATCATCTCGAACTTCGACGGCGAGGCGCAGGGGCGCGCGATCGGGCGCTGGACGGCGTGGACCGGCACGGCGATGATCGTCGGGCCGTTCGTCGGCGGCGGGCTGGTCGACCTGCTGTCGTGGCGGTGGGTGTTCTGGATCAACCTGCCGGTCGTCGTCGTCACGCTCGTGCTGCTGCGCGGTGCCGGAGGTGCCGCGGACTCCCGGGCGCCGGCTCGACGTGCCGGGGCGCTGCTCGCCGCGACGGGGCTCGCGGCCGGCGTGTACGGGCTGATCGAGCGGACGTGGCTCGCCGCGGCGATCGGTGCCGCGCTGCTGGTCGCCTTCGTGGTCTACGAGCGGCGGGCGCGCGACCCGATGATGCCGCCCCGGCTGTTCGCCGCCCGGAACTTCGCGTGGGGCAACGTCGCGACGTTCGCCGTCTACGGCGCCCTGTCGCTGGGTGGCTTCGTGCTGGGGCTGTTCCTGCAGCAGGTGGCGGGCTACTCGGCCACGGCCGCCGGGGTGGCGCAGCTGCCCTCGACCCTCGCGATGCTCGCGCTGTCCACGCGGTTCGGCACGCTCGCCGCCCGGTACGGGGCGCGGTGGTTCATGACCGTCGGGCCGCTCGTCGCGGGGGCGGGCTACCTGCTGCTCCTCGCGATGGACGCCGAGGCGCACTACGTCTCGCAGGTGCTCCCGGGGCTGCTCGTGTTCGGGCTCGGGCTGTCGATCACCGTGGCACCCCTGACCGCCGCCATCCTGGGAGCCGCGCCGCCCGCCGACGCCGGGATCGCCTCGGCCGTGAACAACGCCGTCTCGCGCGTGGCCGGGCTGCTGACGGTCGCGTTCGCCGGCGTCATCCTGGGCGGGGTGCTCGACGTCGCGTCGTTCCACCGCGCGCTGCTGGTCACCGCCGGGCTGCTCGTGCTGGGCGGGCTCGTGAGCATGGTCGGCATCCGGGACGTGCGGCGCCCCCGGCCGGCGGGCCCGGGGCCGCGGGGCCCGAAATCACAGGGGCAGCTTGAACCCCTCGTGCGACTGCGCGTAGCCGAGCGACCGGTAGAACCGGTGCGCGTCCGGGCGCTGCTTGTCGGAGGTGAGCTGGGCGAGGACGCAGCCGCGCTCGCGGCCGCGCTCGTGCGCGTGCTCCATGAGCGCGCGGCCCAGGCCCTGCCCGCGCAGGCCGGCGTCCACGCGCACCGCCTCGACGAGCAGGCGCGTGGCGCCGTTGCGGGAGATGCCGGGAACGAACGTCAGCTGCATGACGCCCACCACCTCGCCCTCGATCTCCGCGACGACCAGCTCGTCGTTCGGGCTGGCCTCGATCGCGTCGAACCCGGCCTCGTGCGCGGGGCCGTAGGTGCCGGTGCGCGCGGCCGCGACCGCGTCGTCGGCGATGAGCTCGACGACCCGGGGCAGGTCGTCGCGGGTGGCGGGTCGGAAGCGGACGCGAGCGGCGGGGGAGGCGGGCACGAACCGGAAACTATCAGCGCCGTGGTCGCCTCCGGGCCCCGCGTCGGGTGGCGTCGGGTGCTCAGCACGGAGGATCGTCGAACGGGTCGCGGCCGGGGAGGCCGGGCCCTTCGGCGGTGAGCGCGTGGCCGTGGGGCAGGGTGCGGTGGCGGGTGGTCTCGACGGGTTCGGGTGCGGTGGTGTGCGGCCGGTGGGGGAGGTCCATTCGAGGGTGCCGCCCCAGCCGGTGGCGGTGTCCCGGTCGGCCTGTCTGACGTGTCCGATCTGTGTGACCTGCCAGCGGGTCTGGTGTTTGAGCAGGTGGTGGTGTCGGCACAGGGCGGCGAGGTTGTCGGTGCTGGTGGTGCCGCCGGATGCCCAGGGGGTGGTGTGGTCGAGGTCGGCGGTCCGGGCGGGGTGGGTGCAGCCGGGGAAGCGGCAGGTGGTGTCGCGGGTGGTGACGAGGGCTTTGAGGTCGGCGGGCACGGTGTAGGTGGTGCGTCCCACGGACAGGACGGTGCCGGTCTCGGGGTGGGTGAGGATGCGTCGCAGGGACGGGGCGAGGGCGGTCAGCGTGCGGGCCGTGGTCGGGTCGACGGGCACGTGCCCGTCCATGGTGGCCGGGGCGTCCGTGATGCCGAGCAGGGTCAGGACCGGGACGGTCACGGTGACCTGGGGGCGGATCGAGCGGGCCAGGGTCGCCAGGGCGGACTGTTCGTGCAGCAGGCGCTGCGCTGGATCCGGCGCGGCATCCGGGGCAACGCTCGTCGTCGGGTCCGGTGTGGTGGTGTCGTTCGGGGTGGTGTGGTCGAGGGTGCCGTCGTCCAGGAGCAGCGCGGCAAGGGTGTCGGCGCGGGCCTGGGGCAGGGTGCGTCGGTCTTGCGGGGAGGTGAGGTGTCGGGCGGTGCGGGTGAGGCGGTCGTAGGCGGCGTGCGCGAGGGGTGCGGGCAGGTGGGCGGTGAGCCAGGCCATGCCGTCGCGGCCCTCGTCGAGCCAGACGGCCCGGTGCGTGGCGGCCTCGGTGTGGCGGACGTCGGCGGGGGTGGGGTGGGCGTCCTCGCGGGCGCGGCGTGCCCGGGCGCCGACCTGGGCCGGGGTGCAGGTGATGGTCGTGCCGTCGGGGGGCGGCATGACGGTGGTCAGGACGGCCGTCTCGACGCGGGCGGCTTCGTGCGGGGTGAGGTCGGCCAGGTGCCGGGACAGGGCGGTGGCGTGCGCCCAGGACAGTCGTCCCTGGTGCAGGGCGGTCAGGGTGGCGGGTGCCCTGGTGGTGAGGGTGGTGGCGTGCTCGGCCAGAGTCTCGGTGGCGTGCTCGCCGAGGTGCAGGACGGTCGCGAGCTCGGCGGTCACGGCCCGGCGGGCGAGGTCCAGGCGGCGGGCACCGGGTGCGGACCGGGCGACGGGGTCGGTGTCGTCGACCAGGTCGGTCTCGAGCGCCTCGGCCAGCCGCACGGCGTGCGCGACCAGCTCCGCGCGGCGGGCGTGCAGTGCGGCGACGCGGGCCTCGACCTCGGCGATCTCGTCCAGGGTGGCGTCCAGGTCCGCCAGGCTCGGTGCCGTGACGGCTGGGCGCGTGCCGGCCGTGTCCGGGCCGTCGTCTGTCCGCGCCTGCTGCCGGGCCTCGGCATCCAACAGCTCGCGGATCGACGGCGCCCACGTACGTGGCAGCCCGGCCAGGAGCGCCGCTTCCCGGCCCACGTCCACGGCGACGCCGCGCGCCGGCCGGGCGGCCGGAGCGACCGGGCCGGGCGCGAGGTCGGGGAGCGTCGTCGTCATGCCCCGAGCCTAGCGGCGTTCGAACATCTGTTCTAGGCCTTCGGGTAGATCTGTGGACGACGATCGCAACTCCCTGCCCGGCCTTCTGCCGACCGCAGAACGAGCGGCGCCCGGTCCCCCGTCCGCGCCAGGGTGGGGTCATGAAGCTCCTGGTGCTGGGTGGGTCCGTGTTCCTGTCGAGGGCGGTCGCGGCGGACGCCGTCGCGCGCGGGCACGAGGTGGTCACCGTCAGCCGCGGCCGGTCCGGGGAGGTGCCCGACGGCGTGCGGCACGTGGTCGCCGACCGGGGCGAGCCCTTCCCCGCCGTGCTCGCGGACGAGGGGTTCGACGCCGTCGTCGACGTGTCGCGCACGCCGTCGCACGTGCGCCGGGCGGTGGCGGCCCTGCCCGCCGCGCACTGGGTCTTCGTCTCGACGGTCAACGTGTACGCCGACGACTCCGACCCGGCCGGCCCGGGGGAGGGCAGGCTGCGCGACCCGGAGCCCGAGGACGTCGACCCGTCCGCGAGCGCGGAGGCGTACGGCGCGATGAAGGTCGCGTGCGAGGAGATCGTGCGCGCCGGGGCCGTGAGTGCGGCGGTGGTGCGCCCCGGCCTGATCGTGGGCCCCGGCGACCCGAGCGGGCGCTTCGCCTACTGGCCGGCGCGGATGCGGCGGGTGCTCGACGACGGGGCGGCCGACGTGCTCGCGCCCGGCGACCCGGCGGACCCGGTGCAGGTGATCGACGTGCGCGACCTCGCGGCGTGGGTGGTCGACCTCGCGGCGGCCCGCACGGAGGGCGTCTTCGACTCCGTCGGCCCGGTGACGACGACCGGCACGCTCCTCGCGGACGTGGCCCGCGGCTGCGGAGCCGACCCCCGCTGGGCCTGGGCGGACAGCGACCGGCTCGAGGCCGCCGACGTCCGCCCGTGGTCCGGCGAGCGGTCGCTGCCGCTGTGGCTGCCCCGCCCCGAGTACGACGGGATGCCGGCGCACGACGCCCGCCCGGCTCTGGCCGCCGGGCTGTCGCCCCGGCCGGTCGCGGACACCGCGCGCGACACCCTCGACTGGCTGCGGGCGACGCCCGACGCCGCCGTCACGGGTCTGACGGCGGACGAGGAGGCCCAGGTCCTGGACCAGGTCAGGGAGCACGTCGAGACCCGGACGCCCTGACGGGCGCCCGTGCCGCGCCGCCCGTGCCGCGCCGCCCGTCATGCGAGGTGCTGGCGGATCTCCCGCACGTCCCCGTCGACGGTGAGCGTCGCCAGCGCTCCGTTGACCAGCGGGAGGTGCGGCGGGACGTGCCCGATCTCCATGTCGAAGACGATCGGCAGCCCGAGCCGGCCCAGCGCGTCGAGGACGGCGTCCCGCTGGGTCATCTGGGGGTGGTCCGGCGCGCGCGTCCGGCCGACGAGGATCGCCCTGGCGTCGTCGAACCAGCCCGCGAGCCGAAGGCCGTGGAGGTTGCGACAGATCGCGGCCGCGTCGTCGCCGCCCGCCTCGAGGTAGACGATCAACCCGTCCTCGGCGTGCGCGCGGCCGAACGCGGCGACGTCGCCGTACGGCGTGCCGGCGAGGCTGGACAGCATCTCGACGCAACCGCCCACGAGGCGTCCGGTGACGTGGAGCGCGTCCGCCCCGCGCAGGTACCACCGCCCCGGGCCGGCGACCTTCCACCGCGTGGCGCGGGCGTCCTCGGTGAACGGCCAGTAGTCGGCGACCAGGCCCGAGTCCCGCTGTTCGTGCGGGCCCGTTCCCGCGACGACGTCGAGCCAGCTCAGCAACCCGTCGGGTGCCTCGTACGGGGTGTCGGCGAGGTTGTCCCCGTGCACGGTCGCCCAGCCCAACCGGGTCGTCACCGGCACGAGGAGCGTCGAGATGTCGGAGTAGCCGACCAGCCAGGTCGGCGCGGCGGCGGCCAGGGCGTCCCAGTCCAGCAGGTCGACGAGGTCGATTGCGGTGTCCCCGCCCCACGGGGGGACGACGCACCTGATCGTCGGGTCGCACAGCATCGCCGTGAGCTCGGCCGCGCGGTCGGCCGCCGACCCGGCGGTGATGCCCGTGCCGTCCATGGCCTGACCGACGACGACGTCGAACCCTGCGGCGCGGAGCCAGTCGACGCAGAACCGGATGCGGTCCGCCGCCGGCCCGCTCACCCCGGACGAGGGAGAGGTCACGCCGATGCGATCGCCGCGCCGGAGCGGGGCCGGGAACTGGAGCATGCCGAGCATCCTGCCAACGCGTGCCCGAGGAGCAGAGGGATTTCGGATGGTCGGTCCCGGGCCCGCGTGTGACGCGTCAGACCCCGCGACGGCGTCCGGGCGCCGTCGGGGCGGCGTTACCGTCGAAGGGTCAGCGCCCCCGCCCTCACCAGGGCCGTCGGGGCGGTCGTCGTCCCTCCGAGCGTCGTCTCGCGTCATCCGCGTCCCCGCCCGCCGGGGCGTGGTGCGAAGGAGAGAACGGACATGGCGGTCGAAGGCGGTTTCGGGGGCAGGGTGGCGCTCGTCACGGGCGGCGGCTCGGGCATCGGCGAGGCGGTGAGCAAGGAGCTCGCGGCGCACGGCGCCAAGGTGGTCGTGACGGACATCCGGCTCGACGCCGCGCAGCGCGTGGCCGACGAGATCACGGCGTCGGGCGGCGAGGCCGCCGCGTTCGAGCAGAACACGGCGGTGAAGGAGGACTCGGTCAGGGCGGTCGAGTTCGCGAAGGAGACGTTCGGCGGGATCCACTACGCCGTGAACAACGCGGGCATCGGCGGCAAGCAGGCCCCCGCGGGCGAGACGGACCTGGACGACTGGGACCGCGTCATCGACATCAACCTGAACGGCGTCCTCTACGGGATGCGGGCGCAGATCCCGGCGATGCTCGAGCAGGGCGCGGGCGAGAGCGCCATCGTCAACATGGCGTCGATCCACGGCACGGTCGCGGCGATCGACAACGGCGCGTACACGGCGGCCAAGCACGGCGTCGTCGGCATCACGAAGAACGCCGCCGCCGAGTACGGCCCGCAGGGGCTGCGCATCAACGCCGTCGGCCCCGGCTACATCAAGACCCCGCTGGTGGAGGCGAGCCTGTCTCCCGAGGTGCGCGAGGGCCTGGAGCGCAAGCACGTGCTCGGCCGCCTCGGCACGGCCGAGGAGGTCGCCAGCGTGGTGCGCTTCCTGCTGTCGGACGACGCGTCGTTCGTCACCGGCGCCTACTGGCTGGTCGACGGCGGCTACACCGCGCTCTGAGCGGCCGGTCGCACGACGCGGCCCCGCCCGGTCTCGTGCCGGGCGGGGCCGTCGTCGTTCCCGGGTGTCTCAGCCGGCGGCGAGCCCCGCGGCGAGCTCGTCGACGAGGTCGAAGCCCTCCTGCAGCCCGCCCTCCATGCCCGACTCGACGATCGCGTCCCGGACCTCGCGGCTGGGCGCGCGCGTGACGAGCGTGAGCGTGGTGGCGCCGTCCTCCTCGACGAACTCGTAGGTGTTCACGGTGGCCGCGGCGTCGCCGTCGGGCATCCCCTCGAAGACCTCGGTGTGCACCAGGCGCTCGGGGGGAACCACCTCCGTGAACTCGCCGTGGAAGGCGACCTCGAAGCCGCCCTCGGCCTGCATGACGTAGCGGTACGCGCCGCCCGGCCGCGGGTCGATCTCGACGCTCGTGACCGTGCCGCGCTGCCCCGCCCACCAGCGGGCGATGAGGTCGGGCTCGGTGAACACGCGCCAGACGGCGGCCGCGGGGGCGGCGAACCGGCGGACGACCTGGATGTCCGTGTCGTTCGGCAGCGTCAGGACGGCGCTGCCCTTGGGTGCGGTGGTGCTGGTCATGGTCGTTCTCCTCGTTGATCCGGTCTCGCTTCCGGTGACTCGCCCATCTCGTCGAGCAGCTCGTCGATGAGGTCGAATCGCTCCTCCCACAGCCGCTGGTACCGGCCGACCCATGCGTGGATCTCCTGCAGGGGCCGGGCGTCCGCACGGTAGAGGCGACGACGTCCGTCGTCGCGGACCTCGACCAGCCCGACCTCGCGCAGCACCTTCAGGTGCTTGGAGACCACGGGCTGGGCGACGTGGAGCAGCTCGACGAGATCGCTGACGCTGCGCTCCTGCTGCGCCAAGGCGTCGAGGATCTCGCGGCGCCGGGGCTCGGCCACCGCGTTGAACGCGTCCGTCGTCGTCGCTGCACGTGCCACAGGACAAACATATGCCTATATCGGAATGTGTCAAGGGGTGGGGTTGCAGCGGGCCGCCATGGTCGCGACGAGGCCGACGTCCGGCCGCCACGGCTCGAGGTTCCACGTGGCCTTGTCTCGCGCCCCGATCGCGTGGCACTCGAGCTGGTCGTGCATCGTCGGGACGTCCACCTCGGGGTCGGCCGCCACCAGCTCCGCCCAGACGAGGTCGACGCCGCCCTGCCCCGCGTCGCGGGCCCAGGCGGTGGGCGTGACGGCGAGCGAGCGGCCGCCCTCGCGGTCGCCCCAGTCGGTCCCCGCGACGGCGGCGGTTCCGAGCGTCGTCGCCACCTCGTCGCGGTCGGCCGCGCCCGCGGCGGCTCGGACCTCGAGGTGCGTGTCGTCGACCGCGACGAGCCGCGCGCCCCGCGGGGCGGAGAGCCCGCCGACCGGGGCGCCGCCCTCGCGCACCGTGACGCTGCCGTCGGTGTGGGGCTCGAACGTCCCGCCCGAGGCCAGCGCGATCCCCGGCGGGCCGGCGAACCCGGCGGCGTCCTCGTCGAGGGCCGCGGTGTCGATCGTCACGGTCGCGGTGGACGCGTCGGGTCCGGGGGAGACGTGCGCCCGGGGATCGTCGACCGCCGTTCCGGGCGTCGTCACCTCCAGCGCGACGTCGCCCGCCGTGACGGCGACCCGCAGCGGCGCGCTCGCGGTGGCGGTGGGTGTGGCGGTGGATGTGGCGGCGGGAGTCGGGCTCGACGACGTGCACCCGCCGAGGGCCAGGAGGGCGGCGATCGCGAGGGCCGCGCGCGCCGGGGCGGGCGGCGGCGTCGAGGGGCGGAGGTGCACGTGCCCAGTGTCCGCCACGCTGGGGTCCCGGTCCCTTCGGACCTGGACAGGGCCTGGTCTTCGAAGTGAGGTTCGCCTAACCTCACTTCCGTGAGCACCTACAGCCCGCGCAAGCCGGTGGACCCGCACGTCCTCCCCGCCGAGGTCGTCACGACCAAGCAGGTGAGCCCGCACCTGCGCCGGGTCACCCTCGGCATCGACGACATCGACCGCCTCACACTCGTCGGCGACGACCAGTGGTTCCGGCTGTTCCTGCCGCGCCCGGGGCAGGACGCGCTGCGCCTGCCCACCCGCACCTCCAACCTCGGCTGGTACGCGCAGTACCTCGCGACGCTCCGGTCCCGCCGCCCGCTGGTGCGCAACTACACGATCCGCGCCGCGCGACCCGAGCTGCGGGAGATCGACGTCGACTTCGTGCTGCACGGCCACGACGAGGCTCTGGAGGGAGCCCACGGCGGGGCCGACGCGCGCGTCGGTCCCGGCGCCGGCTTCGCGCTCCGCGCCAGGCCGGGCGACCAGGTCGGCATCCTCGACCAGGGCGCGTACCACCGGCCGCGCGCCGAGTGCGCCTGGACGCTGCTCGTCGCGGACGAGAGCGGCCTGCCCGCCGTGGCCGGGATCTGCGAGTCGCTCCCCGACGACGCGCGCGGCGTCGCCGTCGTCGAGGTGCCCACCGCCGACGACCGCCAGGACTTCCGCGTGCCCGACGGCGTGGACCTGCGCTGGGTGGAGCGGGACCGGGCGGCGTCCGGCGACCCGGCGCTGGGCGAGGTGGCCGGACGCGCCGCGCTCGCGTCCGTCCGCGAGGCCGACCTCCCCGCCGGACCGGGGTACGCGCTGGTCGCCGGGGAGCAGGCGCTCGCCGCCGGTGTCCGTCGGCACCTCGTGGACGACCGGCAGTGGTCGAAGGCGCACGTGGACTTCGTCGGGTACTGGCGGCACGGCAGGGCGTCGCCGAGCTGAGCCGCGGGCCCGGCCGGGCTACGCGACCACGACCACCTCGTGCGGCGAGGTGTTGAGCCGCACCGCGGCGTCGGGGGCGTCGGCCAGGCCGGGCACCCCGGCCGGGAAGGCCACGACGATGTCCTCGATCCGCACGCCGAAGTCGCCGGGCAGGTAGATCCCCGGCTCGACGGAGAAGCACATCCCCGCCTCGATCGGCGTGCCCTCGCCCTCGACCATGTACGGCGGCTCGTGCGTCGTCAGGCCGATCCCGTGGCCGGTGCGGTGCACGAAGAACTCCCCGTACCCGGCGTCGGCGATGACGGCGCGGGACGCGCGGTCGACGTCCTGGCACGCGGCGCCCGGCCGGACGGCGTCGAACCCGGCCTGCTGGGCGGCGCGCACGACGTCGTGCACCTCGCGCTCGCGGGCGGTGGGCTCGCCGACGTGCACGGTGCGGGTCGTGTCGGAGCCGTAGCCGTCGGCCAGCCCGCCGAAGTCCATGACCACCATGTCGCCGTCGCGGATCACGCGGTCGCCGGCCTCGTGGTGGGGGTCGGCGCCGTTCTCGCCCGCGCACACGAGGGTGAAGTCCACCTGCTCGTGCCCGTGGGAGCGCAGCAGGGCGTCGAGGTCGGCCGCGACGTCGCGCTCGCGCCGGCCCTCGAACCGGCCCGTGACGATCTCCGCGAAGACGGCGTCGGCGCCCGCGCCGGCCGCGGCGAGCCGGGCGACCTCCGCGGGGGACTTGGCGGCGCGCAGCATCGGCAGCACGGTGGTCACGGCCGCGTACGACGACGCGGGCAGCGTGCGCTGCAGCCCCAGCACGTGCAGCGCCCACGCCGCGTCGCTGATGGCGTACCGGCCGTCCGGCCGCAGCAGGCCCGCGGCCACGGCGTGCTCGTCCTCGCCGTCCGACCAGGCGACCGCCTCGATGCCGCCGACGGCGCCCACCTCGAGGTCGTGCGCCTCGAGCCTCGGGACCACGGCGACGGCGTCCCCGTCCGCGGGGATGGCGAGCAGTGTGAGCCGCTCGGTGTCCGCGGACGGGGTGTAGCCGAGGAAGTACCGCAGGTCGGGGCCGGGGGTGACGAGCACCCCGGCGAGGCCGGCGCTCGCCGCCTGCTCGGCGGCGCGGCGGCGGCGGTCGGCGTACACGGTGGGGGAGAAGGGCGTCATGTGCCCAGCGTGCCGCGTGACCACCCCGTCTGCAGCACGGTCAGACGCGCACCACGATCTTGCCGCGCCCGTGCCGGGTCTCGCTGGCGCGGTGCGCGTCGGCCGTGTCGGCGAGGTCGAAGACCTGCCCGACCTCGACCGTGACCTGGCCGTCGTCGATGAGCGCACCGAGGGCCTCGAGGTCCGCGCTCGAGGGCCGCACCCAGACGTACTGCCCGCCGTGCTCGGTCCGGGCCGTCGCGTCCGCGATGGACGTCATCGTGCCGCCGGGGGCGAGCAGCTGCGCGCTGGCGGTGACGGCGTCGCCGCCGACATAGTCGAGGGCGACGTCGACCCCCTCGGGGGCCAGTGCCCGCACGCGCTCGACCAGGCCGTCGCCGTACGCCACGGGCTCGGCCCCGAGGCCGCGCAGGAAGTCGTGGTTGGTCTCGCTCGCGGTGCCGATCACGCGGGCGCCCAGGCTCCGGGCGATCTGCACCGCGAACGCGCCGACGCCGCCGGCCGCCGCGTGCACGAGCACCGTCTGGCCCTCGCGGACGCCGGAGCGCAGGATCGACTGGTAGGCCGTGAGCCCGGCCAAGGGCACGGCCGCGGCCTCCTCGAAGCTCAGCGACGCGGGCTTGCGGGCCAGGGTCCGCACCGGCGCCGCCACGAGCTCGGCGAACGTGCCGCCGTGCACCCAGTCCTTGCGCACGTAGCCGTAGACCTCGTCGCCCACCTGGAACTCGGGGGTGTCGAGGCCGACCTGCTCGACGACGCCCGCCACGTCCCAGCCCGGGATCACCGGGAACTGGGTGTCGAGCACGCCCTCGAGGTAGCCCTGACGGACCACCCAGTCGACCGGGTTGACGGACGCGGCGCGCACGCGCACCACGACCACGTCGGCCCCGGGGTGCGGGTCGGGCTGCTCGGTGAGCTCGAGGACGTCGGCTCCGCCGAAGGCGCTGTAGGTGATGGCTCGCATAGCGCGCACAACACGAGCGGGCCCGCGAGTCTTCCCGGGAGCGCCCTCCTGGGCCGGCTGCGCCCTGCTCAGACCAGGACCTCGCCGTCGCGGGCGACCACCCGGCCGCCCGCGACGACGAGCGCGCGCCGCGGTGCGCGGACGACGGCGTCGGGCACGTTCTCGGCGTCCACGAGCACGACGTCGGCCGGGGAGCCCGGCACGAGATCGTGCACCGGCCTGCCCACGAACCGCGCCGCGTCGGACGACGCGACGCGCGCCGCCGTGACGAGGTCCTCGTCGTGCCGGAAGCCCGACAGGCGTGCGAGCTGCGTGGTCAGGGTCAGGAGGTCGCCCGTGCCGTACGGGGACCACAGGTCGCGGATGCCGTCGGTGCCGAGGCCGACGTCGACGCCGGCGTCCCGCAGCGCGTGCAGCGGCAGCGGGACCGCGCCGATCGGCGCGACGGTGGTCATGGTGATGCCGGCCTCGCCCATCGCGGTGACGAGGTCCGCCTGCCGGCTCGGCGGCAGCTGGCCGACGGCGAAACCGTGCGCCACGTTGACCCTGCCCTGCAGGCCCGCGCGCAGGGTGCGCTCGATCATCAGCTCGATCTGGAAGGCGCCCAGCTCGCCGCCGTCGTGCAGGTGCACGTCGACCCCCACGCCGTGGCGCTCGGCGATGCCGAACAGCCCGTCGAGCTGACGCACGGGGTCGCGGTCGATCGACGCCGGGTCGAGGCCGCCGACGTGCTCCGCGCCCGCGGCGGCCGCCTGCTCGAGCAGCTCGAGGACGCCCGGTCGCCGCAGCACGCCGTCCTGCGGGAACGCGACGATCTCCACGTGCACGGCGCCGCCCAGCGCGGCGGCCGCCTCGCGCACCACCTCGATGCCCCGCAGCCCCACGCCGAGGTCGACGTCCACGTGCGAGCGCACCGCCGTCGTGCCGGTCCGGACGGACTCGCGCAGCACCGCGAGCGTGACGTCCACGCCGGGGATGCCGAGCTCGTCGCGGTGCGCGCGCTCGTGCGCGATGCGGCCCTGGGTGCCGCCCTCGCCGCCGTAGCTCACCCACGGCTTGCCCCACCAGGACTTGTCGACGTGCGCGTGCGCGTTGACGAGGCCGGGCAGCGCGAGCAGGCCCTTCCCGTCGACGACGCCGTCGGTCGAGGGGTCGGTCGAGGGGTCCGTGGCGGCGGCCGGGTCGTGCGGGACGACGGCGGTGATCGCGCCGTCCGCGACGTGCAGGTCGGCCGCGGGTCCGCCCCAGGGGCGCACGTTCCGGATCGTCGACACGCGGGGGCTGGTGGTCATGCTGCGTCCTCCTCGAACGGGACGACCGTCTGCGGCCGTCCGGCGATCTCGCGACTTCCGGTGAGATGGTATGCCATTTTGGCGTCCGGTCGGCTGGCAGGATGAGCGCATGTCCTCCGAGCTCTCGGCGCCCTTCGAGCCCGAGTCCGTGCGGGTGGCCCGCGTCGTCCGCGAGCAGATCGTCGACGGCACGCGGGGGCCGGGCAGCCGGCTGGTCGAGCGCGACCTGGCCGCGGAGCTCGGCGTGAGCCGCATCCCGGTGCGCGACGCGCTCCGCACGCTCGTGGCGGAGGGCCTGGTGACCCCGCGCCCCCGCACCTGGGCCGTGGTGCGGGAGTTCACCGACGCCGACGTCGCCCAGCTGCACGAGGTGCGGGAGGCGACCGAGCCGCTGCAGTTCCGGCTGGCCGCCCGGCGTCGCACCGCCGAACAGCTCGACGCGGTCGCCGACGCCTGGGAGCGGGAGGACGCGGCGGCGCGGACCGGCGACGCCCCCGCCGCGCGGCGCGCGGCGGCCGACTTCCACGAGCGGGTGGTGGACGCGGCGGGCAACCCCGTCCTCGCCGAGCTGCACGTCGTCACGGCCAGCCGCGTGCGCTGGCTCCTGGGCCAGCACACCGACCTCGTCGGCATGGCGGACGAGCACCGCGCCCTGCTGGAAGCCGTCCGGGACGGGGACGAGGAGACCGCCGCGTCGCTGGCGCGCGAGCACCTCCGCACGAGCCGGGCGGCCGCCTCCGCACGGCAGCCCTGAGGTCGCACCCATCCGGACCTGCACCGGTGCCGAACCTTCCGTGGGCCGTGGACGTCGCGGCCCGCGACGAAGGGAACACGATCATGAAGGCACGTACACGAGCCGCACTGTCAGCCCCTGCCCTCGCACTCGTCGGTCTCCTGGCCGTCGCCGGCCCCGCGTCGGCCGACGACGGGACGGCTCAGGGCGACCTCACGCCGGTGCCGCTGAACGGCGTCGACGGCGGAGGTGACGCGATGGTCTGGGTCGACGGGACCACCGTCACCGTGGAGTTCGCCGCCAGCGGTCTGCTCGCGGGCAGCCCGCACGCGGCCCACCTGCACTTCGGTGCCGACGCCAAGAACCAGTGCCCCGTCGAGGGCGACGACGCCGACGGCTCCGGCACCATCACCACCAGCGAGGGCATCCCCTCGTACGGCTCCGTCCAGGTCTCGTTGACCACGAAGGGCGACACGTCGGCCGACTCGGCGCTCGCGGTCGACCGGTTCGACACCGCGAAGGGTGGCGACATCGACTACGAGCGCGGCTCGATCGACGTCTCGCAGGACGTCGCGGAGGCGATCGTCGACGGCGACGTCGCGCTCGTCGTGCACGGTGTCGACTACGACGGCAGCGGCCAGTACGACGGCGACGCGAAGTCCGACCTCGACCCGTCCCTGCCCGCCGAGGCCACCGACCCGGCGCTGTGCGGGATCCTCAGCGCCTCGCAGATGGACGAGATGCCCGCCGGCGGGGTACAGACCGGCACGGGCTCCGCCGCGGGCGTCGAGCACGCCGGCCTGATCGCCGCGGGCGGCGGCGCTCTGCTCGCCGGTGCCGCGCTCCTCGCGCGTCGTCGGCCCGCCCGCCGTCAGGCGTCCGAGGACCAGGACTCCTGATGGTCGGCCGGCGCACGACCGTCGTCGTCGCCGCCGGGCTGCTGCTCGGCGGCGGGGCGGCGGTCGGCGTCGGGCTCGCCACGCAGGAGCAGCCTCCGGCGCCGGTGACCGCCGTGGCGACGCCGTCGTCCGACGCCGCCCCGCGACCGAGCGCGAGCGCGACGCCCGGGGCCACCCGCACGACCCCGCCCACGGCGATGCCGGCGGACGCCGCCGCCGCCCCTCCGGCGCGGGTCCGTATCCCCGCCATCGACGTCGACTCCCGGCTGCTGCACCTCGGGCTGAACGACGACGGCACGGTGGCGGTGCCTGCGGGCGACGACATCGACAAGGCCGCCTGGTTCGACGGGTCGCCGCGCCCCGGGGACGTCGGGCCGGCGGTCCTCGAAGGGCACGTCGACAGCCCGAACGGGGAGTCCGTCTTCTACCACCTGTCCGAGCTGGAGCCCGGTGAGAAGGTCCACGTCGACCGCAAGGACGGCTCGACGGTCACCTTCGTCGTCGACAGGGTCGAGGCCTACGACAAGGACGAGTTCCCCACCCGCACCGTCTACGCCAACACCGAGGGGCCCGAGCTGCGCCTGATCACCTGCGGTGGCGCCTGGAACCCCGACATCGGGCACTACGAGGACAACACGGTCGTGTACGCGCACGAGGCGTGACCGCGGCCGGCGTCAGCCCTCGACGACGACGTCCTCGGGGCGCTTGTCGTCGCGCCACCCGCGCCACACGGAGTGCCGCAGCCGCGGGCCCTCGTCGTCGGCCCGGTCCGTGCCGGCGGCGTCCCCGGCGAGGTCGGTCGCGTCGCCCGTCCAGTCGCCGTACCCCACCTCGGCCACGTGCTCCGGCGCGGCCCAGCGCGCGTGCACGGCCTCGGCCCGGGGCACACCGTCCAGCGGGGCGTCGTCGACCGGCCGCAGCCGGCGGACCACCTGTCGGCGGTCGGCCTCCTTGAACCCGGTGCCCACCTTGCCCACGTACCGCAGGGTGCCGTCGTCGTCGGGCACCGCCAGCAGCAGCGACCCGGCGACGCGCGCGTCCTCCCGGCCCGTGCCGGCGTGCAGCGGCCGCCAGCCCACGACCACCACCTCCTGGGTGCGGGCGTGCTTGATCTTCAGCCAGTCGCGCGAGCGGCGGCCTGGCGTGTACGCGGACCCGCGCCGCTTGGCCACCACGCCCTCGAGGCGCATGAGGCGCGAGGTCTCGAGCGCCTCGTCGAGGTCGCCGTCCAGGGCGTCCGGCACGTGCACCGGGCGGCGGGGCGTCACGACCCGCGTCAGCTCGGCGCGGCGCTGCTCGTACCGTCGGTCGGCCACCGACCGACCGGCGACGACCAGCGCGTCGAACAGCACCAGGTCGACCCCGACCTTGCGGCGCGCCTTCTCGACGTCGCGCGGCCGGGCGAGGTTCGCGCGCTGCTGCAGGCGGTGGAACGACGGTCGCCCGGCTGCGTCGAGGGCGACGATCTCGCCGTCGAGCACGAGCGGCAGGTCGTCCGCCGCGACCATGCCCCCCAGCGCCTGCAGCTCCGGGAACGTCACCGTGAGGTCCTGGCCCGAGCGGGACGTGAGGCGCACCCGCGCGGGCTCGCCGCCCTCGGACCGGTCGGCGGGATCGGGCGCGTCCACCTGGACCACCGCGCGGAACCCGTCCCACTTGACCTCGAACGCCCAGTCGTCGGGGTGGAGGCGGGCCAGCTCCGCGGGCGGCGCGGTGGAGGCGAGCATCGGTCGTGGCGCCTCCGCGGGGACCTCGCGACGCGGCTCGCGGCTCGCGGCAGCGGTCGTCGTCGTGTCGTCGGGCTCGCCGACGGGCGCGTCGTCGTCGCCCGGCTGGGCCTTGGTGCGGTGGATCAGCCACGAGTTGTCGTCGTCCCCGCCGCGCCCGCCGGTGCGGATGAGGGCGAGCCGGCGCGAGCCGCGCCGCTCGCTGTGCAGGGTGACGATGACCTCGCCCTCGCGCCACTTCTCCAGGTCGTAGGTGCCGGCGTCCCAGATGGTCACCTCCCCGCCGCCGTACTCGCCCGCCGGGATGGTGCCCTCGAACGAGCCGTACTCGAGCGGGTGGTCCTCCGTCTGCACCGCCAGGTGGTTCTGCTCCGGGTCGGTGGGCTCGCCCCGCGGCAGCGCCCAGCTCACGAGCACCCCCTCGTGCTCGAGCCGGAAGTCCCAGTGCAGCCGGCGGGCGTGGTGCTCCTGGACGACGAACGTCGGGTCCCCGTCCCGGGCGGGCGGGGACGCCGGGCCGAACGGCTCCGGCGTCCGGTCGGGGTCGCGCTTGGCGCGGTAGGTCTCGAGCCGCTCGGCCGGGGTGCGCTCGAACGTGGCCATCCGCTCCGGCGTCGGCTCGAGCTGCGCGAGGTGCCCGGCCGCCAGCGGCTCCAGGAGGTCGCCGTCGCGCTCCAGCCGCTCGAGCACCTCCTGGAAGCCCAGGTGGCGCAGGCCGGGGTCGTCGAGCTCCGCCCACGTGCGCGGGGCGGCGACCGTCGGCTCGTCGCGACCCCGCAGCGAGTACGGCGCGATGGTCGTCTTGGCGCCGTTGTTCTGCGACCAGTCCACGAGCACCTTGCCCGCGCGCAGGGACTTCTTCATGTCGCTGACGACGAGGTCGGGGTGCTCCGACTCCAGGTGGCGCGCGAGCTCGTGCGCCACCGCGGACACGGCGTCGGCGGTGAGCGATTCGTCGTGACCGGTGAGCGCCGCGTACAGGTGGATGCCCTTGGAGCCGCTGGTCACCGGCAGCGGGTCGAGGTCCATGCCGCGCAGGATGTCGCGCGCCAGGCGCGCCACCTCGGCGCACTCGGCCAGGCCCGCACCGGGCCCGGGGTCGAGGTCCAGCACCAGCCGGTCGGGCGGCATCGGCGTGCCCGTGCGGCCGAACCGCCACTGCGGCACGTGGATCTCCAGGGTCGCCGTCTGCCCGAGCCAGGTGAGGGTGGCCAGGTCGTCGACCAGCACGTAGTCGTTGGTCGAGCTGCGGTGCCGGATCGTGCGGCGCGGCACCCACGCCGGCGTCGACGCGTCCAGGTTCTTCTGGAAGAACATCTGCCCGTCGACGCCGTCCGGCCACCGCTTGCGCGTGGCGGGCCGGTGCGACGCGTGCCGCAGCAGCGCAGGCGCCACCTGAGCGAGGTACTGCAGCACCTCGCCCTTCGTCGTCCCCGTGGCCGGGTAGTACACCTTCTCGAGGTTGGTCAGCTGCAGGCGTCGGCCCTCGACCGTGACGGTCTGCGGGGGGCTCGACGACGGGCGTGCCATGCGCACATCGTCGCGCGCGACGCCGTCGTGCGCGCCCCGGGTGACCTGCGGGCCCGTTCGTCGACCTCCCGAGCGGCTGCGGGGGCGGCAGGACCGAGCCACACTGTGGCGATGACCGGTCAGGCGTTCCCCGTCACTCCGGCGGCGACTCCGCCGGCCGCCCGGACGAGGAGCGGCTGGAGGGCGGTGCTGCTGTCGTGGTGGCTGTGGGGCGCCGCGCTGGTCGCTCTGGTGGTCTCGCCGGCGCTCGCCCTGAGCACCCTCGTCCTCGGGCTGGTCGTGGCGGGGCTGGGCGCTGTCGTCCGGACGAGGCGGGGTGCGGCCGCCGTCTGCGCGGCGGGCCTGGGACTCGTCGTCGGCTCGTTGCCCTACATGGCGCTCGTCGTCGCGCAGGTGCTCGGCCGGGGATAGTCGACGGCCGCCCCACTCACCCCCGGAATGGACGCCCGGCGCCGGCGATCGCGTCCGCCCGCTCGAGCCAGGCTCGGTAGTGGCTGCCGAAGGGCTCGACGCCGTCGCGCAGGGCCGCCGTCAGCCACGCGGCCGACGCCTCGGCGCGCCCGACGACGTCCGCCGGGTAGCCGTACCGCACCTGGTGGAGGGCGAACTCGTCCTCGTCGTCGACGTAGACGGACATGTCGTCCCGGACGCGGCAGGCGTCGAGGTCGAGGTCCACCATCGTCACCTCGTCCGGCCCGGACCAGGTCGGCGGGGTGGCGACGTCGCAGTACGCGTCGAGGCGAGCCGGCGCCGCCTGGAACTCGGCCGTCCACCAGGCCTCGCGGGGGAACAGCATGACGCGCGCCTCCTCGGCCGCGAAGACCCCGAGCTTCTCGCCCTTGTCGTAGACCGTTCCGACCGGAGCGCCGAGCCACACCCCGAACTCGTCCTCGCCCAGCCGTCTCATGGAGTAGTGCCAGTGCAGGCTGCCGTCGAACTTGCGCCACACGACCCGGACCTCGTCGTCTCCCATCGCGCGAGGCTATCGGTGGCGCGTGGCAACCGTCTCGTCGCGACGCCGGCGGAGACCTGGGGGAGGCGCCGATGACTTCTGCCGGCGGGCGCGGTCCATCGATCCACGAGCGAGGCCGACCCGAGGCCGCCGCCGACACCTGGAGGTCTGTGATGACCCGCTACCTGATCTCGTTCGACGACGGCGCGATGACGTTCCCCGAGGAGGACCTGCCCGCCGTGGGCAGGGCCGCGCACGCGGTGATGCAGGCGGCGCAGGAGGCCGGCGTCTGGGTCTTCGGCGGCGGGCTGGAGCGCCAGCGGGCGTCCGTCGTGGCGACCGACGGCACCGTGTCCGACGGCCCGTTCCCGGAGACGAAGGCCGTGGTCGGCGGGTTCTCGATCGTCGACGTGCCGTCCCGCGAGGAGGCGCTGCGGTGGGCGGCACGGTTCGCCGAGGCCTGCCGCTGCGCCCAGGAGGTCCGGGAGATCCTGCCGGACGCCGACGTCTGAGCCGGTCGTCCGGATGACAGAGTGTGGCGCGTGACGGACTCCTACCTCTCCTCCCTGTTCTCCCTCGACGGCCGCGTCGCCCTCGTCACCGGCGGCAGCTCCGGCATCGGCCGGGCGATCGCCGGGGCGCTCGCCCGCGCCGGCGCGCGCGTCGTCGTGGTCGCCCGCCGCGAGGCCGAGCTGGACGCGACGGTCGCGGAGCTGCGAGCCGAGGGCTGCACCGCGGACCGCGTCAGCGCCGACCTGGGCTCGCGCGCCGGCGTGCGGGCCGCCGCCGACCAGGCGGCCGCAATCTTCGGGGAGCCCGACGTCGTGGTCAGCTCCGCGGGCATCAACCTGCGCCCGCCGCTGAGCGAGACGGAAGACGCCACCTGGGACGCGACGATGGCGGTCAACCTGGAGGCGCCCTACCTGCTGGGGCAGCGCTTCGGCCCGGGCATGGCCGAGCGCGGCTTCGGCCGGCTGATCCACGTGTCCTCGCAGCAGGCGCACCGGGCGTTCGTCCAGTCGGGCGTGTACGGGGTGTCGAAGGGCGGGCTCGAGTCGCTGGCGCGGTCCCAGGCGGAGGCCTGGTCCCCGCGCGGCGTCACCGCGAACACGCTGGTGCCGGGCTTCGTCCTCACCCCGCTCAACGCCCGCCTGCAGTCCGACCCCGCCCGGGTCGAGGCGCTCGCGGCCCGCACGATGGTCGGTCGCAACGGCCTGGCCGACGACTTCGCGGGCGCCGCCGTCTTCCTGGCGAGCGCGGCCTCCGCGTACGTGACCGGCCAGGCGCTCCACGTCGACGGCGGGTTCTCGGTGCACTGATTCCCGTGCAACCGGTGCCCCGGCGTACCCTGCGGACCATGACCGACGACACCACCACGACCGACCTCCGCCGCCCCGCCACCCTCACGATGTACGGGGCGACGTGGTGCGGCGACTGCCGCCGCGCCAAGCGCGTGCTCGACACCCGCGGCGTGGAGTACGTGAACGTGGACCTCGCGGCCGACCCCACGCGGGCCGACGACGCCGAGGCGATCAGCGGCCGCAAGAACATCCCCGTGGTCGTGTTCCCCGACGGCGAGTTCTTCGTCGAGCCCACGGACGCCGAGCTCGCCGCGAAGCTGGACGCGGTCGGCCTGTGAGCCTTCCCGTCGGCTGGGCGCTCGTCCTGCTCGTGGCCGCCGTGTGGAACCTGCTGGTCTGGCCGTCGTTCTGGCGCCGCGTGACCAAGGACCCGCGCGCCCGCGACGACGCCGGCCGCCCCACCCGCTTCTACACCGTGCACGCCGTGCTGGTGGGCGTCTCGATGCTGCTCGCGCTGCTCGTCGGCGTGGTCGGGGTGCTCGGGCTCGTCGGCTGACGTCCGGCGGCGCTGCTCAGTCGAGGGCGGGGGCGACCGGGATCGCGAGGATCGCCACGAGCATGAACGCGGCGACGACCGCCCAGCCGAAGAGCGCCGCACTCAGCGCGGTGCGGAGCATGGGCAGCGATCCGGGTGGCGTCCCCAGCCCGACGCCGAGCCGCACGGCGGCCGGCACGACCAGTCCCACCACGGGCGACCACGGGCCGAGGACCAGCACACCGACGAACGGGACCATCACGCCGAGCGCCGCACCGAGCGCGACGCCGACGGCGTCGCGGACGGCCGGCGGTCGGGTGACGTCCCCCTGAAGGGTCATGGACCGATCTTGGCACGGGCGGCCGTCGAGCGAGGGCGGTGGCGCGTCCTGCCTGGTCGCGTGACCATGGACCCATGAGGGCGATCTGGAAGGGCGCCGTGACGTTCGGCCTCGTCAACGTCCCGGTCAAGCTGTACAGCGCGACCGAGGACCACGACGTGCCCCTGCACCAGGTGCACGACGAGGACGGCGGGCGCATCCGGTACCGGCGCGTGTGCGAGCTGGACGGCGAGGAGGTGCCGTACCAGCACATCGACCGCGCCTACGACGACGGCGAGCGCACCGTGGTGCTCACCAAGGACGACCTGTCCGCGCTGCCCGCGGAGGCGAACCGGGAGATCGAGGTCGTCGAGTTCGTGCCGAGCGACCAGATCGACCCGATCATGCTCGACCGCACCTACTACCTGGAGCCGGACTCGAAGAGCCCCAAGGCGTACGTGCTGCTGCGCCGCACGCTCGAGGAGACGGACCGCACGGCGATCGTGAAGTTCGCGCTGCGCCAGCGCACCCGGCTCGCGGCGATGCGGGTGCGCGACGAGGTGCTCGTGATCCAGACGCTCCTGTGGGCGGACGAGGTGCGCGAGGCCGCGTTCCCGTCCCTCGACGGCTCCGTCACGGTCTCCGACAAGGAGCTGGCGATGTCGGGGCAGCTCGTCGCGAGCTACGAGGCGGACTTCGCGCCCGAGGACTACGAGGACGAGTACCAGGCGCAGCTGCGCCTGCTCATCGACGCGAAGATCGAGCAGGGCGAGGCGCTCGACACCTCCGAGACCTTCGGCGAGCAGCCGGAGAAGGAGGACGCCGACGTCATCGACCTCATGGAGGCCCTGCGGCGGAGCGTCTCCGGGTCGAAGGGCGGCTCGACGGGGGAGTCGAAGGACGAGAAGAAGGCGCCGCGGAAGACGGCGTCCAAGGCCCCGGCGAAGAAGACGACGAAGGCTCCTGCGAAGAAGGCCGCGGCGAAGAAGTCGCCGGCGAAGAAGACGGCGTCGAAGCAGGCGGAGCGCAAGACCGGCTGAGCCCGATGCTCGTCCCGGGGGTCAGGCCGGGGAGCCCTCGCCCGGGGAGCGGGCCGCCGCGACCTCGCGCACCAGCACGAGCAGGTCGTCGATGTCGCGGTCCTGCAGGCTCGTCGCGCCGAAGGAGGCGAGGGCGTAGAGGCCCTCGCCCATGAGCGACACGGCCCGGGAGAGCACCGGGTCGCCGAGCTCCTCGCGGACGGTCGCCGTCCACGCGGCCTGCGCCTCGTCGAGGACGTCGCGGGCACGCGGGTAGGCGCCCTGCGCGAGCCGCGAGGCGGCGAGATAGACGATGCCGAACTCCCCGTCGATGACGGTCGACGTGCGCAGCAGGTAGTCGGCGGGACCCTCGGGCGCGCCGCGCATCGTGCCGACGTCGGCGGCGGTGAGCTCGCCGAGGTGGTCGAGGAGACCGTCGACGAGGGCGTCCTTGGACGGGAAGTGGTAGAGCAGCCCGCCCTTGGAGACGCCGGCCCGGTCCGCGACCGCCTCGAGCGTCGCGGCGCGCTCCCCGGACTCGACGAGGAGCTCGGCGAACGCGCGCAGGACCTTGGCTCGGGCAGCAGGGGGTGGCGGCATGTGGACAGCCTAGTGGCGGGCTGTTACTGTACCGGCTGGACGGTGCGGAAGTTCGACGTCACCACGTCGCCCCGACCGTCCAGCAGTGTGAAAGGCACCTCATGGTCTCCACCCAGGTGACGACGCACCGCGCCCCTTCCGCCGCGCGACGCCCCGCCGTCCCCGCGCGCCCCGGCAGCACCAGCTCTGCCGGGCGACGCTGGGCGGCCCTCGCCGTGCTGATGCTGCCGGTGCTCCTCGTCTCGATCGACAACACGGTCCTCAGCTTCGCCCTGCCGCAGATCTCGGAGGCGCTCGCCCCCGGCGGCACGCAGCTGCTGTGGATCGTCGACGTCTACCCGCTCGTGCTCGCCGGCCTCCTGGTGCCGATGGGCGCGGTCGCCGACCGCGTGGGCCGTCGTCGCCTGCTCCTGATCGGGGCGGTCGGCTTCGCCGCCGTGTCCGCGGTCGCGGCCTTCGCACCCACCGCCGGCGCGCTGGTCGCCGCCCGCGCGGGGCTCGGCTTCTTCGGCGCGATGCTCATGCCGTCCACGCTGTCGCTGCTGCGCAACGTCTTCACCGACCGCGACGAGCGCCGGCTGGCCATCGCGATCTGGGCCGCCGGCTTCGCCGCGGGCTCGGCCGTCGGGCCGATCGTCGGCGGTCTGCTGCTCGAGCACTTCTGGTGGGGCTCCGTCTTCCTCCTCGCCGTGCCCGTGCTGGCGCTGCTGCTCGTCCTCGCGCCGGTCTTCGTGCCCGAGTCGCGCGACCCCGCGCCGGGCCGCCTCGACCCGCTGTCGATCGTGCTCGTCATGGGCACGATGACGCCGGTCGTCTACGGGATCAAGACGCTCGCCAAGGGGGCGCTGCCGTCCCTGGGCCTCGCCGCGATCGCCGTCGGCCTCCTCCTGGGCGTGCTCTTCGTGCGCCGCCAGCTGCGCCGTCGGGACCCGATGCTCGACGTGCGGCTGTTCGCCGTCCCCGCGTTCACGGGCAGCGTGCTGGTCAACCTGCTGTCGGTGTTCTCGCTGGTCGGCTTCCTGTTCTTCGTCTCGCAGGACCTGCAGCTCGTCATCGGGCTGTCGCCGGTCGAGGCCGGTCTCGTGCTGCTGCCGGGCACGGTGGCGATGGTCGTCGCCGGCCTGGGCGTGGTGCGCGTGGTGCGCCGGGTGCGGCCGTCGTACGTCGTCGCCGCGGGCCTGGCGCTGTCGGCCGTGGGCTACCTCGTCACCGCGCTCGTCGCGGGACGCGGCGAGGCCGGTTGGCTCGCGCTCGCCTTCGTGGTGCTCGCGATCGGCGTCGGCGCCGCCGAGACGGTCTCGAACGACCTCATCGTCTCGACCGTGCCCGCGGCCAAGGCCGGCGCGGCATCGGCGATCTCCGAGACCGCGTACGAGGTCGGCGCCGTGCTCGGCACGGCGGTGCTCGGCGGCATCCTCACCGGGTCGTACCACGCGAACGTCGTGGTCCCGGCGGGGGTGCCGGCTTCCGACGCCGCCGTCGCGGCGGAGACGCTGGGCGGCGCCGCCGGCGTCGCCTCCGACCTGCCGGCCGGGCAGGCGCAGGCCCTGCTCGACTCCGCGCACGCGGCGTTCGGCAGCGGCGTCGTCGTGACGTCCGCGATCGGCTTCGTCGCCGTCCTCGTGGCGGCCGGGATCGCCCTCACGACGCTGCGCGGCGCGCGGTCCTGATCTCGCGGGCGTCCCGGCGGGGCGTTGGCGTTCCATCCCGCGTTCGGCCAGGGTGGACGCGATGACCGAGGAACGACCGGAGCACGAGCACGAGCCCGCGGAGCCCGCGACCGACGAGCCGGAGCGCCCCGCGCGGCGCGTGCGTCGCACGCCCCCGCGCTGGCTGCGCTGGACGCTCGCCGGGGTGGTGGCCGCGGTGGCGTGCCTCGTCCTCGGGATCAGCACCGCCAGCGCGGAGCTGAGCTTCGGGCCGCACGAGGCCGTGTACTCCGTCACGAACGACGGCCTCGTCGTGGCGGACCTCGGCCCGCTCGGGACCCTCGAGATCGACTCGCCGCTGCCGCTCGGGCTGGGCGTGGACGTCGTCGTCAAGGAGATCCCCGCGGACCTCACGACGGTCGGGGCGGCCAACACCCTCGCCGCGCTGGGGGACGACCTGCAGAGCTACCTGCAGTTCTTCTCCAGCCCGGACGTCGCCGTGCGCAGCGTGGCCTTCGCCCTGATCGAGAACGCGCTGTGGCGGTCCCTCGCCGCGGCCGCCGTGCTCGTCGTGGGCGGGTTCGCGCTGCGCCGGCTGCTCGGCCCCGCCCGGCGGCGCGAGCTGGCCACCTCGCTCGCGCCGCGGACGGGGGAGATCGCGGCCGGCGTCGCCGTCGTCGGTCTCGTGGTCGCGACCCTCTCGTCGGGCAGCGTGGGCACGACACCCCAGGGGCGGCCGGCGTCGTCCGTCTTCGAGGGCACGGCCCTCGAGGGGGCACGGATCACCGGTCGTCTGGCGGGCGTGATCGACACCTACGGCGGTCAGCTCGTCGGGCTGTACCAGGACAACGAGGACTTCTACGCGGGCGCGGACGACAGCCTCACCGAGGCGTGGGACGCGCGGCTCGCCTCCGAGTCCCTGGGCTCCGCCACGGACGCCGGGACCCTGTTCGCCTCGCCCGGCGCGACGCCGGCGGCCCCGCTCGCGGTGCCCTCGGGCTCCGAGGACGACCTGGTCACCTTCCTCGTGATCTCCGACCTGCACTGCAACACCGGGATGACGCCGCTCATCGCGCAGACCGTGGAGCGCTCGGGTGCCGACGTCGTGCTCAACGCGGGGGACACGACGATGAACGGCACGTCCGTGGAGAAGGTGTGCGTCGACTCCTTCGCGTCCGCCGTGCCGCGCGGCACCCCCATGGTCGTCTCGGACGGCAACCACGACTCGCAGATCACGTCCGACCAGGAGGCGGCGCACGGCCAGAAGATCCTCGACGGCCAGGTGATCGAGGTCGAGGGGGTGCGCATCCTCGGCGACCGGGACGCCCTCGAGACGCGCGTGGGCGTGGGGACGAACGTCGCGCGGGAGCGGATGCCCGAGCAGCAGGCGAGCGACCTCGCCACCGTCGCCTGCGAGGACGGCGGCGTGGACCTCCTGATGATCCACACGCCGCCGGTGGGCCTGGGCGCCATGGAGACCGGCTGCGTGCCGTTCCAGATCTCCGGTCACACGCACCAGCGGTCCGGGCCGGAGCAGGTGGGCCAGGGCATCCGGTACGTCAACGGGTCCACGGCCGGGGCCGCGCCGAACCAGCCGACCGTCGGCCCGCTGCACGGCACCGCGCAGATGACCGTGCTGCGCTTCGACCCGGAGACGCGCCGGATGGTGGACGTGCAGGTGGTGAGCGTCACGCCCGACGGCGAGGCGACGGTGGGGGAGCGGGAGCCCGTGCCCGAGGTGGTGCCGGCGTCCGACGACGCGCTCTCGTCGTCCGCGGTCGTGCCCGACCAGGACGGCGACCCCGGGACGACGACGAGCGGGACGGCGGGGACGCCTTAGCCCCCGTTAGGCTCGGGACCGTGCACGAACCCACCCCCGCGCAGGCCCTCGACCCGGACGAGCTGACACCCGTCGCCCAGGACTACCTCAAGGCGGTCTGGTCGGCCCAGGAGTGGTCCGACGAGAAGGTCACGACCGGGCTGCTGGCCGACCGGCTGGGCGTGGGGCCCTCGACGGTCTCCGAGACGGTGCGCCGCCTCACGACGCAGGGCCTGCTGGGCCACGAGCCGTACGGCGGCGTCTGGCTCACGGAGACGGGTCGTCGGTACGCGCTCGTGATGGTGCGACGCCACCGGCTGCTGGAGACGTGGCTGGTGCGCGACCTCGGGTACGCCTGGGACGAGGTGCACGACGAGGCCGAGGTGCTGGAGCACGCGGTGTCCGACCGGCTCGTCGAGCGGATCTCGGCGCGGCTCGGCCACCCGGAGCGCGACCCGCACGGCGACCCGATCCCGTTCGCCGACGGGCGTCTGGTGCGCCCGGACGCGGTGCCGCTGGTGGACCTCGAGGCGGGCGCCCGCGGCGTGGTCGCGCGCATCTCCGACGCCGACCCCGAGGCGCTGCGGTACCTGGCCGACCTGGGCATCGACCTGGACCTGCCGGTGCGGCTGACGTCGCGCCGGGAGTTCGCCGGGACGGTCGGCGTGGCGTGGGAGGCCCAGGGCCGCGAGGTCGCCGTGGACCTCGGCCTGCTGGCGGCCTCGCGCATCTGGGTCGTGCGCGCGTAGGCTGACCCGGTTCCCCGACGACGTGCACGCGGCTGACCCGCGTCACATCGTCGAATCGTTTCGAGCGTCTCTCCCGAGCGCGACCACCTGAGAGAGCGAGAGCCCACGTGACCGAGACGACCACGAGCGGCACCCCCGCGACCGGAACCACGTCGACCACGCCCGCGTCGGCGTCCCCGCACGTCGGTGCCGCCCTGTTCGCGCTCGCCGTGGGCGGGTTCACCATCGGCACCACCGAGTTCGCCACGATGGGCCTGCTGCCGCAGATCGGCGCGGACCTGGGCGTCAGCGACCCCGTGGTCGGGCACGCCATCACGGCCTACGCGGTGGGCGTGGTGGTCGGCGCCCCGCTGCTGACGGTCGCGGCCGCGCGGATGTCCCGGAAGCGGCTGCTGCTGTGCCTCATGGGCTTCTACACCGTGGCCAACGTGCTGTCGGCCGCCGCGCCGGGCATCGAGAGCCTCGTCGTGGGCCGCTTCCTCGCCGGCCTTCCGCACGGCGCCTTCTTCGGCGTCGGGGCCGCTGTCGGCGCGTCGGTGGCCGGGCCCGGGCGCCGCGGGCACGCGGTGTCCATGATGATGACCGGCCTGACGGTCGCGAACGTCGTGGGCGTGCCGCTGTCCACCGCGGTGGGCCAGAGCCTCGGCTGGCGCGCCGCGTTCGTGGTCATCGGGGTGCTGGGGGCCGTCACGCTGCTCGGCATCTGGCGGTTCGTGCCCGAGCAGGGGCCGGTGGACACCAGCGTGCGCCGGGAGCTGGGCACCCTGCGCAACGGCCCGCTGTGGATCTCGTTCGCGGCCGGGGCGATCGGCTTCGGCGGGCTCTTCGCCGTCTACACCTACGTGGCGCCGACGGTCACCAAGGTGGCCGGGATGCCCGAGAGCGCCGTGCCCTGGGTGCTCGCCGTGTTCGGCGTCGGCATGACGGTCGGCACGCTGCTGGGCGGCCGGCTGGTCGACCGGAACGTGTTGCGCACCGTGATCTGGGGCTTCGTCGCCACCGCGCTGTCGCTGGTCCTCTTCGCGCTGGTCGGCACGTCCCCGGTGCCGGCCGTGCTGGGCCTGTTCGCGCTCGCGGTCACCTCGCAGACGCTCGGCCTGGCCATGCAGACCCGGCTCATGGACCTGTCCCCGCGGGCGCAGTCCCTCGGCGCGGCCCTGTGCCACTCGGCGCTCAACATCGGCAACGCGAGCGGCGCGTTCTTCGGCGGACTGGTCATCGCCGCCGGCTACGGGTACCTCGCCCCCGCGTGGGTGGGCCTCGCGCTCACGCTCGTGGGCCTCGCCATGGTGCTGGCGTTCGGCCGGCAGCGCGTGGCGCACGCGGGCTGAGGGGTGCCCGCCCGGGGCCCGGACCTCCAGCGAGGTGGGGTACGGTCACGCTCGTGAGCCCGAGCGTGCGCGACGAGACCCACGACGACGACGCGGCCGAGGCCGCGGTCCAGCCCGGCCCTCGCGGCCTGTCGCCCCGTGCCTACGGAACGCTGCTGGTCGTGCTGGGCGCGATCGGCTTCGGCGGGGCGTTCTGGCTGAGCTACGAGAAGATCGAGAGCTTCCTCGACCCGGGCCGGGTGGCCAGCTGCACCATCAACATCTTCCTGTCGTGCAGCGTGGCGATGGAGTCGTGGCAGGGGTCGCTGCTCGGGTTCCCCAACCCGTTCATCGGGCTGGCCGCGTTCCCGGTGGTGGTCACCACGGGTGTGGTGCTGCTGGCCGGCGCCCGGCTGCCGCGGTGGTACCACCTGTGCCTGCTCGCCGGGACCGTGCTCGGTCAGCTGCTGATCTTCTTCCTCATGTGGACGAGCTTTTACGTGCTGGTGAAGCTCTGCCCCGCGTGCATGGTGGTGTGGACGATCATGTGGCCGCTGCTGTGGTTCCAGGTGGTGCACGCGGTGCAGGAGGGGCACCTGCGGGTGGGCGAGGGCCTGCGGAGGGCCGTCGTGCGCAACCGTGGGCTGGTGCTGATCATCGGGTACGTCGTCGCGATCGGGTGGCTCCTGCTGGCCGTGGGCGGTCCGCTCTTCGCGTCGTTCGGCCTGTGAAAACACGGCCGGGGCCGGGGGTCCCGGCCGGTAGACTCGCCGGGTGAGCACGCCCGACACCGCACCCGCCCGATCCGAGGCTCCGACCGAGCCGGTCCACCGCTACACGCCCGCCCTCGCCCAGCAGATCGAGGAGCGCTGGCAGGACCTGTGGGAGGAGCAGGGCACCTTCTGGGCGGCCAACCCGACCGGCGCGCTCACCGACGGCGACGGCGAGCACGGCACCGGCGACCCGTTCTTCATCATGGACATGTTCCCGTACCCGTCGGGCGCGGGGCTGCACGTCGGGCACCCGCTGGGCTTCATCGCCACGGACGTCGTGGGCCGGTACCGGATGATGTGCGGCGACAACGTGCTGCACGCGATGGCGTTCGACGCGTTCGGCCTGCCGGCCGAGCAGTACGCGGTGCAGACGGGCGAGCACCCGCGGCTGGTGACCGAGCGGAACATCACGGTCTACCAGCGCCAGCTGCGCCGGATGGGCCTGGCGCACGACCCGCGCCGGAGCTTCGCCACGATCGACAGCGACTACGTGCGCTGGACGCAGTGGATCTTCCTGCAGATCTTCGACGCCTGGTACGACGCCGAGGCCGACGGCGGCAAGGGCCGCGCGCGCCGGATCTCCGAGCTCGAGGCCGCGTACGCGTCGGGCGAGCGCGCGCTGCCGGACGGTCGGTCCTGGGCCGCGCTGACCGACGTCGAGCGGCGTGACGTGCTGGACGCGCAGCGGCTGGCGTACGTGGACGAGTCGGTCGTCAACTGGTGCCCGGGCCTGGGCACGGTGCTGGCGAACGAGGAGGTCACCTCCGACGGCCGCTCCGAGCGCGGCAACTTCCCGGTGTTCCAGCGCAGCCTGCGCCAGTGGAAGATGCGGATCACGGCCTACGCCGACCGCCTGACCGACGACCTGGAGCTCATCGACTGGCCGGAGAAGGTCAAGTCCATGCAGCGCAACTGGATCGGCCGCTCCACGGGCGCGAACGTGCGGTTCGACGTCGTCGCCGGCGAGTACGACGCGGCGGGCGCGGGCGCGCAGGTCGAGGTCTTCACCACCCGCCCCGACACGCTGTTCGGCGCCACCTTCATGGTCGTCGCGCCCGAGCACCCGCTGCTGGACGAGGTGCCCTCGGCCTGGCCCGACGGCACCCACGGCGTGTGGACCGGCGGGCACGGCACGCCGGCCGAGGCCGTCGCGGCCTACCGCCGCGAGGCGGCCGCCAAGACCGCCGTCGAGCGGCAGGCCGACGCCGGCAAGAAGACCGGCGTCTTCACCGGGCACCTGGCCGTCAACCCCGTCAGCGGCACGCCGGTCCCCGTGTTCACGGCCGACTACGTGCTGATGGGCTATGGCACCGGCGCCATCATGGCCGTGCCGGGCGGCGACCAGCGCGACTTCGACTTCGCCGAGGCGTTCGAGCTGCCGGTGATCCGCACCGTCGAGCCCGCGGGCGGGCTGCCCGAGGACTTCGTCGGCGCGTACACGGGCGACGGCGTGGCCGTGAACTCCGCGAACGACGAGGTCAGCCTCGACGGGCTGGGCGTGGCCGAGGCCAAGGAGCGGATCGTCGCGTGGCTGCAGGCCCGCGGTGCCGGCGAGGGCACCACCACGTACCGGCTGCGTGACTGGCTGTTCAGCCGCCAGCGCTACTGGGGCGAGCCGTTCCCGATCTTGTGGGACGCCGACGACCGCCCGGTCGCGATCCCGGGCCACCTGCTGCCCGTCGAGCTGCCCGAGGTGCCCGACTTCGCGCCGCGCACCTTCGACCCGCAGGACGCCGGGTCCACGCCCGAGGCGCCGCTGGGCCGCAACGAGGACTGGGTGCACGTGACCCTGGACCTGGGTGACGGGCCGCAGCAGTACCGCCGCGACACCAACACCATGCCGAACTGGGCCGGGTCGTGCTGGTACTACCTGCGCTACCTGGACCCCACGGACTCCACGGACGGCCCGTCGGACGGCACCGCCGTGGTCGACCCCGAGCTGGAGTCGTACTGGATGGGTCCGCGCCACAACGCGACGTCCGGCCCGGCCGGCGGCGTCGACCTGTACGTGGGCGGCGTCGAGCACGCGGTGCTGCACCTGCTGTACGCGCGGTTCTGGCACAAGGTGCTGCTGGACCTGGGGTACGTGTCCTCCCTGGAGCCGTTCGGCAAGCTCTTCAACCAGGGCTACGTCCAGGCCTACGCCTTCACCGACGACCGGGGCTTCTACGTGCCCGCCGCCGAGGTCGAGGGCGACGAGCAGTCCGGCTTCACCTACGAGGGCGAGCCCGTCGACCGCGAGTACGGGAAGATGGGCAAGTCCCTGAAGAACGTCGTCACGCCGGACGAGATGTACGAGCAGTACGGCGCCGACACGTTCCGGGTGTACGAGATGTCGATGGGCCCGCTGGACCTGTCGCGCCCGTGGGAGACGCGCGCCGTCGTCGGCTCGCAGCGCTTCCTGCAGCGCCTGTGGCGCAACGTCGTGGACGAGGAGACCGGCGCCCTCACCGTGACGGACGACGAGCCGGACGTCGCCACGCTGCGGGCGATGCACCGCGCGATCGCGGACGTGCGCCTCGAGATGGAGCACATGCGGCCCAACACGGCGATCGCGAAGCTCATCACGTACAACAACCACCTGACCGGCCTGGAGCGGGTGCCGCGCGCGGCGGTCGAGCCGCTGGTGCTCATGGTCGCGCCGATCGCCCCGCACGTCGCGGAGGAGCTGTGGCAGCGGCTCGGGCACGACCGCTCGCTGGCTCGCGCGCCGTTCCCGACGGCCGACGAGCAGTACCTGGTCGAGGACACCGTGACCTGCGTCGTGCAGGTCAAGGGCAAGGTGCGGGGCCGCCTCGAGGTGCCGCCGTCCATCTCGGACGCGGACCTCGAGGCCGCCGCGCTGGCGGAACCGAACGTGGTCCGCGCGATCGACGGAGCGCCGGTGCGCAAGGTGATCGTGCGCGCGCCGAAGCTCGTCAACATCGTCGTCTGAGCTTGTCGACCCCGTTGTCGCGACCCCGGGTGGCGGGCTCCCGCCTCGAGGGCGCCCTGGCACGCAGCCAGGGCGCCTTCGGCACGCCCGCGCTCGCCCTCCTGCACCGCAAGGAGGGGCCGCTGGTCGTCGCGCTGCTGTCCCTGATCTTCACGCCCGGGCGGCCCACGGTGACCACGGAGCAGATGCACGTGGAGGTCGAGGACCTGCTCGCCGAGGCGCGGGCCGTGGGGCACGACGTGCCCGAGGACGCGGCCCGCGCGCTGTGCTCGCGCTGGGTCGCCGGCCGCTGGCTGGTGCGCGCGCTCGACGACGACGGCGTCGAGCAGTACCAGGTGAGCTCGCACGCGGCGGAGGCGCTCGCGTTCGTGGACCGCACGCAGGGCGCCCGTGCCCTGGTGAGCGAGTCGCGCATCCGCACGCTGCTCGTCGCTCTGGACGGGCTCGCGCGCGACGCCCGCCCGGACCGCGAGTCGCAGCAGCGGGCACTGCGCGAGCAGGTCGCCCGTGCCCGCGACGAGATCGCCGCGGCCGAGGCGGAGCTGGCGCGGCTCGAGGCCGGCGGGCCGGTGGTCGAGGCGCCGACGGAACGGCTCGTCGAGCAGTTCGACAACGTCGCAGCGCTGGTGCGCGAGCTGCCGGCCGACTTCGCCCGCGTGGCCGAGTCGATCGCCGAGCTGCAGCGCAGCATCGTCACGAACCTGCGCCAGGACGAGCGCCCGACCGGCGAGGTGCTCGGCGCCTACCTCGAGGCGTCGGACTCGCTCATGCAGCGCACGCCCGAGGGGCGCGCGTTCTCGGGCGCGATGGAGCTGCTGCGCGACCCGCAGCTGCTCGGCCAGGTGGACGAGCGGGTCCGGGCGGTGCTGGCCCACCCCTTCGCGGCCGACCTGCCCGCGGACCGCCGGGAGGCGGTGCGCGCCCTGTACGCGCAGCTGCTGGCCGCCGTCGACGGCGTGCTCGACGCCCAGGCGCGCGCCTCGCGGACCATCACCCAGCAGCTCACGGTGCACAACCCGCTGCGCGACCGCGAGCTCGACGCCGCCCTGCGGGAGGCCACCGCAGCGATGGCCGACTGGTTCCCGACCGCCGGGCGCGCCGCGCGCGTCGAGCCGCTGCGCTGGCTCGAGCGGGCGCGGCTCGGGCGCTTCCGGGCCCAGCTGCACGACCTGCGCCCCGACACGCCGCCCGACGCGCTCTCCGACCTCGACCTCGGCGACGACGACGCGGGCGGCGACGCCGGGGCACTGCTCGGGGGCCTGCTCGGCATGGGCGGCCCGCGATACGACGAGACCATGGCCCATGCCGCGCGCGTGCTGCGCGAGCGCGGCGGGGCGTCCGCCGACGAGGTGTTCGCGGCCGCGCCCGCGGAGCTCCGCCGCCCCGTGGAGCTGCTCGGGTACCTGGAGCTGGCGGCGCCGGGCGCTCTCGACGAGGCGCTGGCGGCCGGCGACGTGCCCGCCGCCGGCCTGCGCCGGGTCACGACGGTGCGTGCCGACGGCAGCACCCGCGAGCTGGTGGTGCCGCGGGTGCGCATCGAGGTGCCGGACGAGGTGCCGGACGGGGCGGCCGCCGCCGACGACGAGGAGGACGCATGACCGGGACGACGGCGGAGCCGGCACGGGAGGACACCTCGTTCGTCGAGGCGCCCGTGATCGTGGACGACGACGCGGCGCTGTTCGCCGGCGACACGGGCGTGCTGCCGTACGACGCGCGGCGCGCGCTGGCGCTGGTGCTGCAGCGCCGGTACCTGTCCGCAGCGGCCCACCCCGCGGAGTGGAAGGCGCTGCTGGCGCATCAGAACGTGCTGGCGTCGCGGTGCCACGACATGTTCGTCGAGCTCGTCGTGGACCGCGACTACGAGATCGCCTACAAGCGGCAGGTGCGGGAGGCGGGCCTCAGCATCCCTGTGCTGCTCAAGGACGAGCCGTACAAGCGGGTCGAGACGCTGCTCATGCTGTTCGCGCGCAACCGCTTCCGGCAGGAGCACGGCGCGGGAGAGCGCGCGGCGCACGTCGACGCGGAGGAGCTGGTGGACTACGCGCTCGGCTTCCTCGCCGCGGACGAGACCAACCTCGCGGCGCGGCGCCGCGAGATCGACAACGCGATCGGCGCGCTGGTGCGCGAGCACGTGCTCGACGAGGTCGCCGACGGCCGTTACCGCGTGCAGCCGGTGGTGGAGATCCTGCTGCCCGTCGAGCGGCTGCGGGCGCTGACGGAGTGGCTGCGCGGCGGGGGCGTCGTCGAGCCCGAGCACGAGCCCGAGGCGGCCGTCGACGAGACGGACGCCGTCGACGAGGACGAGGAGGCCACGGCGTGACCGTCACGAGCGTCACCACCGCCCCGCAGGACGCGCCGCGCATGCAGCAGTCGCTGTTCGGACTGATCCCGACGGCGTCGGACGGCCGGCAGTGGACCGCCCGCTCCATGCAGCTCGTGAGCTGGGGCGGCTACCACGGCTACCACGAGGTGCGGTTCGCGGGCACGACCACGCTGCTCACGGGCGCGTCCGGATCCGGGAAGTCGACGCTGCTGGACGCGTACATCGCACTCATGATGAGCCACACGACGCCGTTCAACGGCGCGTCGAACACGGCGACGAGCGGGCGGGCGCGCGGGCAGGAGCAACGCAACGTCGTGTCGTACGCGCGGGGCAAGCTCGACGAGCAGCGCAGCGCCGGGGCCGCGACGGCCAAGGACCGCGTGCTGCGCGGGGAGAGCGCGGACACCTGGTCGGCGATCGCGATGACGTGGTCGTCGCAGTCGGGCGAACAGCTCACCGCGCTGCGCGCCTGGTACGTGCCGCGGGGCGTGCAGCGCACGGACGAGACGGTCGCCGTGCGCGCCGTCGCCGACCGCGACGTCTCGCTGCGTGAGCTGGAGCCGCTGGTGGCCCAGCGCTTCGCCAAGCCGGGCCTCACGGCGGCGGGCCTGACGACGTTCGACACGGACAAGGCGTTCGCCACCCGGCTGCACGCCGCGCTGGGCATCGGCGCGGCGGGCGACGGCGAGAAGGCGATGCAGCTGCTGGGCCGCATCCAGGCGGGGCAGCAGATCACCACGGTCGACTCCCTGTACAAGGCGATGGTGCTCGAGGAGCCGGAGACGATCCGGGTGGCCGAGCGCGCCGTCGAGCACTTCGACGAGCTGAGCGAGGTGCGCGCCGAGATGGACACGGCGCAGCGGCAGGTGGACGTGCTGCGCCCCATGCTCGAGCACCGCGCCGCGATCGACGAGGCCGCCGCGTCGGCACGGCTCGTGGCCTCGCTCGGCCCCGACGGTGGGCCGGACGGCGGCGTCACGCCGTTCACCGCCTGGCGCGACCGCACCCAGCTCGACCTCCTGCGCGGCGCGGAGGCGGAGAACCGGGCGCAGCACAAGGCCGCGGCCGAGCGGGTCGCCGTCGCCGAGGAGCGGCTCGCGGCGGCCGACGCGGAGCTCGAGCAGGTGCGGGCCGACCAGCGCCGCAACGGCGGCGACGCCATCGAGGCGGCCGAGCGGGAGGTGCGGACGGCCGAGCAGCGGCTCGCCGAGGTGCGGCGTGCCCGCGCCGAGCTCGAGGGGCACCTGGCGCCGCTGGAACGCGAGGTCGGCACCCGGCGCGAGCTGGAGGCGCTGCACGCC
This sequence comes from Promicromonospora sp. Marseille-Q5078, assembly GCF_050315395.1. Classification (NCBI taxonomy): domain Bacteria; kingdom Bacillati; phylum Actinomycetota; class Actinomycetes; order Micrococcales; family Promicromonosporaceae; genus Promicromonospora; species Promicromonospora sp. Marseille-Q5078. Next base: position 2,842,705 of record NZ_JBNPQG010000001.1, on the reverse strand, counting down.
GACGCCCGCCGGTACCGGGACGAGCGCGACACCCACACCGACGCGCTGTCGGAGGCAGTGATCGAGGCCAGCGCGCGTGAGAAGGAGGCGGGCCGCGCCCTGGCGGAGCTGGAGCGCGAGGAGGCCTCGCTCAAGGCGCGGCGGGGCAACGTGCCGCGCGAGCTGCACGAGGCACGGGAGGCGATGGCGCGGGCCGCCGGTCTGGGCGCCGAGGACGTGCCGTTCGTCGGTGAGCTGCTCGAGGTGCGCGGCGAGTACGAGCCGTGGCGCGACGCGATCGGCCTCGCGCTCGGCGGATTCGGTGTGACGATGCTGGTCGACGAGGCCCGCCTGGACGCGTTCCGGGCCGCGATCGACACCGTCCGCTCGCCCGTCCGCGTGCGCTTCGAGGGCGTCCCCACGGGGCTGCCGCTGCACGAGGAGGCCGACCGCACGCTGCTGCCCGGCCGGCTCGAGGTCAAGGCCGGCCCGTTCGGCGGCTGGCTCGCGGGGCGGCTCGCGGAGCGGTTCGGCCACGTCTGCGTCGACCACCCCGCCCAGCTCGCCGAGCACGACCTCGCCCTCACGCGGGCCGGGCAGACGTCCGAGGGGCGCCGCGGCGCCCACGGCGGCCAGGGCAGGGCGTCGGTGCTCGGGTTCAGCAACCACCGCCGGCTCGAGCAGCTCGCCGAGCAGATCGGCGCCGCCCACCAGGAGCTCCGGCAGGCCGCCGAGTCGCTCGCCGGCGCGCGCCTGCGGCAGAAGGGGGAGGCGGACCACTTCGTCGCCCACAGCCAGGCGCTGCGCGTGGAGTGGGACGACATCGACCTGGCGGGGGCGGAGTCCCGCGTCGCGGAGCGGCACGAGCGGCTCGCGTCGCTGGTCGCCGGCTCCGACGTGCTGCGCGCGCTCAAGGCGGACGAGGAGGCGCTGCGCGCCCGGGTCGACGAGCTGCACCGCGAGCGCGCGGCGGCGCAGCAGCGCGTGACGGAGCTCGGCGCGGCGTGGGAGCAGATCAGCGACCAGGTGGACCAGGTCGCGGACGCCGTCGAGCGCGCCGACGCCGACGGCGTCGAGCCGACACCGGAGCAGGCCCGTCGCCTGGCCGAGCTCATGACCCAGGTCGGGTGGTCGGGCACGGCCGGCACCCCGGGGAGCGGCCTCGCCGACCTCACGACCGCCGTGGGCGCCGTCGTGCGCGAGCTGCGGCACGAGCTCGAGACGGCCCAGGAGACCGAGCGCACCGCGCGGGCGGCGCTGGCCGCGCTCTTCGAGCGGTTCGACGACGCGTGGCCCGACCCGAACCGCACCGCCGACCCCGATGCCGCGTACGCCGACTTCCTGCGGATCTACGAGGAGCTCGAGTTCCAGCAGCTGTACCGGCTGCGGGACAGGTGGTCCGCGCACCTGCGCCAGATGTCGGGCGACCAGCTCACCCGGCTCAACAACGGCATCGCGCAGGCGGTCGCGGAGATCCGCGACCGGATGGAGCCCGTCAACGCGATCCTCGGGACCCTGCCGTTCCGCGACGACGAGCACCGGTTGCGCATCACCGCGACCCCCGTCGAGGGCAACGACGTGGCGTCGTTCCGGCGCCTGCTGCGCGAGCTGGCGACGACCCCGGCGGGCGACGTGCCGCTGGCCGAGCACGAGCGCCGCTACGCCCGGATGGCCCGGCTGATCGACCGCATCCGGCCGGACAGCCCCGAGCGGCGCCGGCTGGTCGACGTGCGCGACCACGTGCGCATCAGCGCCGAGTGCGTGGACCTGGACGGCAACCACGTGAGCGTCTACGACCACATCGCCGGCAAGTCCGGCGGCGAGTCGCAGGAGCTCGTCGCGTTCATCGTCGGCGCCGCGCTGCGCTACCAGCTCGGCGACGCCGGGGCCGAGCGGCCCCGGTACGCGCCGGTCTTCCTCGACGAGGCGTTCATCAAGGCCGACGCCCGGTTCGCCGGCCGCGCGGTCGGCGCGTGGCGGGGGCTCGGGTTCCAGCTCGTCGTCGGGGCGCCGTTGGACAAGGTGAGCGCGCTGGAGCCGCACGCGGACGTCGTGCTGCAGGCCATCAAGGACGCGACCGGCCGGTCGCGGCTGGTGACGCTCGTGGGGGAGTGAGGCCCCGCCCCGGCGGGTGCGGCCGTCAGCGGGTCGAGGGCGCCGTCGCGAGGGGGGTCAGCACCTCGCGCAGGAGCCGCTCCACGTAGGCGGGGTCGAGCTCGACGCCCTCGACCACCTTGCGGTACGAGATGAGCGCCGGCACCACCGTGCTCACCAGGTCGAGGTCGCGGTCCGCCGGGACCTCGCCGCGGTCCCTGGCGCGCTCGAGGAGCGCACGCATCTGCTGCACCTTCGGTCGCACGAAGCTCGCGTGGAACTGGCGCGCGAGCTCCGGGTCGCGGCGGACCTCCGCCATGAGACCAGGGACGAGGCGGTCGGTGGCCGCCGTCTTGCGCGCGCGCCGCAGCTTCTCCAGCGCCAGCAGGTCGCCCTCGAGGGTGCCGGTGTCGGGGACGTCGGCAGGGTCCAGGTCGTTCCCCAGCCCGCAGGTCACCGCCTCGACGGCGAGGTCGGACTTGGTCGTCCAGCGACGGTAGAGCGTGGCCTTGCTGGCGCCCGCGCGCCCGGCGACGGCGTCCATCGTCATCCCGCCGTAGCCGACCTCGGCGAGGAGCTCCCGCGCGGCGTCGAGGATCGCGACGTCGCGGGAGGCGTCGCGGGGGCGGCCGCCGCGCGCGAGCGGGGTGGCGGGTGCGTCGTCGACGACGTCGTCGGCGGCCTTCATGGTGTGTCCTCCGTCCGGTCCCGGGGCGGTCGCCGGCGGCGCCGTTCGCCGTGGGTGAACTTCCCCGCTGTTTCGGTACTCACAGGTTTCGAAACCGCCGAGTACCGCATACCGTCGATGGTACCCGCGCCGGCAGGCCTCGCGGCCGGGTCCCACTCCATCCCTCTCGGGAGCACCTTCATGACCACCACTCCACCCGCGCCCTCGCGCGCCCCCGCGGACTCACGACGCTGGCTGGTCCTGGCCACGGTCGCCATCGCCCAGCTGATGGTCGTGCTCGACGCGACCATCGTGAACATCGCCATGCCCTCCGCTCAGGCCGAGCTCGGCTTCAGCGACAACGACCGCCAGTGGGTCGTCACCGCCTACGCGCTCGCGTTCGGCAGCCTGCTGCTGCTGGGCGGCCGCCTCTCCGACCTCCTCGGCCGGCGGCGCACCTTTCTCGTCGGGCTCGTCGGCTTCGCCGTCGCCTCGGCGCTGGGCGGCGCGGCGCAGAGCTTCGAGATGCTCGTGGCGGCCCGCGCGCTCCAGGGCGCGTTCGCGGCCGTGCTCGCGCCCGCCGCGCTGTCCGTGCTGACCACGACCTTCACCACGCCTGCCGAGCGCGGGCGTGCCTTCGGCGTCTTCGGCGCGATCGCCGGCATGGGCGGCGCCGTCGGCCTGCTGCTCGGCGGCTTCCTCACCCAGAACTTCGACTGGCGCTGGAACCTGTACGTCAACCTGTTCTTCGCGGCCGTCGCCGTCGTCGCCGGGCTGGTGCTCCTGCCCCGCGGGGAGAAGGGGCGCCGCCAGCGCCTCGACGTCCCCGGTGTCGCCCTGGGCTCGGCAGGCCTCTTCCTGCTCGTGTACGGCTTCTCCCAGGCGGAGCCGCAGGGCTGGAACTCGGCCTGGACGTGGGGCCCGCTCGCGGCGTCCGTGGTCCTCCTCGTCGCGTTCGTGGGGTGGCAGCGCCGTGCGGCCCACCCGCTCCTGCCGCTGTCGATCGTCACCGACCGCGACCGTGCCGGCTCCTTCGTCGCGATCTTCGTCGCGGGCGTCGGGATGTTCGGCGTCTCCCTCTTCCTCACCTACTACCTGCAGGCGACGATGGGGTACGACCCGATGCGCACCGGCGTGGCCTTCCTGCCGATGGTGCTCGCGATCATCGTCACCGCGCAGGTCTCGAACAACGTCACCCTGCCCCGGCTCGGCGCCAAGGTGCTGGTCCCCGCCGGGCTGGCGATCTGCATGGTCGCGATGGCCTGGTTCTCGCGGCTCGACGTCGACAGCACCTACGCCACCGGCGTCCTGCCCGGGCTCGTGCTCCTGGGCGTGGGCATGGGCAGCACGATGCCGCCGTCCATCCAGACGGCGACCGTCGGCGTCCAGGGCCCGTACGCGGGCGTGGCGTCCGCCATGGTCTCGACCTCCCAGCAGGTGGGCGGAGCGCTCGGGACCGCGGTGCTCAACACCCTCGCCGCGACCGCCGCGGCCTCCTACGTCACCGGGCACCTGCCCGCGACGCCCGACGTCGTCGCGCGGGCGGCCGTGGAGAGCTACGACGTGGCGTTCACGTGGTCGGCCGGCATCTTCCTGGTCGGCGCGCTGCTCGCGGCCGCGCTCTTCCGCCGTCGGTCGGCGCGCGCGGCTCAGACCGTGACGCACGCCGAGCCCGTCGCGGCCGCGCTGCGGCCCGCCGAGGCCTGATGGACAGGCCGCGCACGCACGGCGGAGGCCGGCGTCCCCACCACGGGACGCCGGCCGGCGGCGTGTGTAGTGTCGGGGCGTGACCGAGACCACGCCTCTGATCACCAGCCCGGAGCACTCCGTGGAGGGGTTCGTGCGCGAGTACCTGCGCGAGCTGAACTTCTCCCAGGGCACGATCCTGGAGCGGGCCACGACCAACGACCAGTACCTGGCGCTCGCGCGCACGGTGCGGCACTACCTGATGTCGCGGTGGATGCAGACCACCGTGAGCCAGTACCGCACGCAGGCCAAGGCGGTCGCCTACCTGTCGGCGGAGTACCTGCTGGGCCGCCAGCTCGACAACGCGCTCATCGCGACCGGGCTGGAGGAGGTCGCCGCGGAGGCGCTGGCGAGCCTCGGCCTGGACCTCGACGAGCTGCGCGCGGTGGAGGTCGAGCCGGGCCTCGGCAACGGCGGCCTCGGCCGGCTGGCGGCGTGCTTCGTCGACTCGCTCGCGACGATGAGCGTGCCCGCGATCGGGTACGGCATCCGGTACGAGTACGGCATCTTCCGGCAGACGTTCACGGACGGGCGGCAGGTCGAGGAGCCGGACAACTGGCTCGACAACGGCGCGCCGTGGGAGTTCGCGCACCCGGAGCACGAGGTGGCCGTCGGCTTCGGCGGCCGCACCGAGACCTTCACCGACGACGACGGCCGCGAGCGCACCCGCTGGCTGCCGGGCTGGCAGGTGCTCGGCGTCCCGTACAACTACATGGTGCCGGGGTACCGCAACGGCCGCGTCAACACGCTGCGGCTGTGGAGCGCGCGGGCCACGCACGCGTTCGACCTCAAGATCTTCAACTACGGCGACTACGCCGAGGCCGTGCGGTCGCAGACCTTCGCGGAGAACATCTCCAAGGTGCTGTACCCGGAGGACTCCACGCCGCAGGGCAAGGAGCTGCGGCTGCAGCAGCAGTACTTCTTCGTGGCGTGCTCCATCCGCGACTTCATCGACCAGCTGCTGCCGCCGGGCTTCGACCTGCACGACCTGCCCGACCGGATCGTCTTCCAGCTCAACGACACCCACCCCGTCATCGCGATCCCCGAGCTCATGCGGATCCTGGTGGACGAGCAGGGCTTCGACTGGGACGACGCGTGGCAGGTGACGCAGCGGTGCTTCGCGTACACGTGCCACACGCTGCTGCCGGAGGCGCTCGAGGTGTGGCCGGTGGAGCTGGTCGGGCGGCTGCTGCCGCGGCACCTGGAGATCATCTACCGGATCAACGACGAGTTCCTCGCGCAGGTGCGCGAGCGCTCCGGCGGTGATGAGCTGCTGGTGCGGCGCATGTCGATCATCGCGGAGCACCCCGAGCGGTCGGTGCGGATGGCGTACCTCGCCACCGTCGGCGGGTCCAAGGTCAACGGGGTCGCGGAGCTGCACTCCCAGCTGCTGCGCGACAAGGTGCTCGCCGACTTCGCCGACTACTGGCCGGAGAAGTTCACGAACGTCACGAACGGCGTCACGCCGCGGCGCTTCGTCAAGCTCGCGAACCCGGGGCTGTCCGGGCTGATCACCGAGGCGATCGGCGACGGGTGGGTCACCGACCTCGACCGGCTGCGTGAGCTCGAGCCCCTCGCCGACGACGCGGAGTTCCGGCGTCGCTTCCGGGAGGTCAAGGCGGCGAACAAGGACCGCCTGGTGTCCCTGCTCGCCACGCGCGACGGCATCGCGATCGACCCGGCCACGATGCTCGACGTCATGGTCAAGCGGCTGCACGAGTACAAGCGCCAGCTGCTCAAGCTGCTGCACGTCGTGACGCTGTACGACCGCATCACCGCCGGCGACCTCGCGGTCGACGACGTCACGCCGCGCACCGTGGTCTTCGGGGCGAAGGCCGCGCCGGGGTACGTGATGGCCAAGGAGATCATCGCGCTGATCAACCACGTGGGCGCGGTGGTCGGCGCGCACCCGGACGTCTCCCGGGTGCTGCGGATCGCGTTCCCGGCGAACTACAACGTCACCGTGGCCGAGACGCTCGTCCCCGCCGCCGACCTGTCGGAGCAGATCTCCCTGGCCGGCAAGGAGGCCTCCGGCACGGGGAACATGAAGTTCGCGCTCAACGGCGCGCTCACCATCGGCACCGACGACGGCGCGAACGTGGAGATCCGGCAGCTCGTGGGTGACGAGAACTTCTTCCTCTTCGGGCTCACGGAGCCCGAGGCGAGCGCCATCGCCGAGGCGGGCTACCGCCCGTCGACCTACTACGAGGAGAACCCGTCGCTGCGCCGCGCGCTGGACCTCGTCGCGCGCGGCACCTTCTCCGGCGGGGACCCGTCCGTCTTCGAGTCGGTCGTGTCCAACCTGCTCACGGAGGACCGGTTCATGGTGCTCGCGGACTACCAGGCCTACCTCGACGCCCAGGAGCGGGTCGAGCGGGCGTACGCCGACCCGGACGCCTGGAGCCGGTCCGCCGTGCTGAACGTGGCGCGCTCGGGCTTCTTCTCCTCGGACCGGTCGATGCGCGACTACCTCGACCGCATCTGGCACGCGGCCCCGCTCAGGTCCTGACGTCGGCGGCTCGGCCGTGCTCGGCGGTCAGCGCCGCCGGCGCGTGCCGAACACGGTGCGGGTGATCTCCCGCGCGTGCGTGGTGCCGACCGCGGTGAGGATCGTGTCCATCGGGCTGCGCGCGCTGCGGCCCGACGACGAGCGCGACGTCCGCCGGGTGGCGGGCTCCGCCCTGCGACGGGCCTGCTCGGCCTCCTTCTCGAGCTCGCCCGCGCCCGCACGCGCGTCCGGGAGACGGGCGTCGGGGTGAAGGCGCGCAGCGCGGGCTGCACGCGGTTGCCGAGTTGGGCGAGCACGTCGGCGGGGACGTCCTGGGGGGACTGTCACCGCATGTTGAGAACGGTTCTCACATCTGGTTCACTGATCGCACACATGAGAAGCGTTCTCATGTGCATATCTCGCGCCGTCGACCAGAGAGAGACGCATGCCTTCCCTGACCCGAACCTCCCGAGCCCGCCGCCGGTCGCGCCTTCCGGCCCTGGGGCTCGCCCTCGCCGTCCCCGTCACGCTTGCTGGCTGCGCCACGGACGAACCGGCCGCCGGCGACGCCTCGTCCGCGCCGGCGGAGACGGCGCCGGCCACGGAGGCCGCCGCGCCCACGGCGCGCCTGGCCGTCACCTACGACGGCGGCGTCGTCGTCCTCGACGCGCAGACGCTCGAGCAGGTCGCCGACCTCCCGCTCGAGGGCTTCACCCGCCTCAACCCCGCCGGCGACGGCCGGCACCTGCTGGCCTCCACCACGGGCGGCTTCCGGGCGCTCGACCTGGGTGCCTGGGCCGAGGCGCACGGCGACCACCACCACTACTGGACGGCCGAGCCACGCCTCACCGACGTCACGTACGCCGCCGAGGAGCCTGGCCACGTCGTCGTGCACGAGGGCCGCACCGTCCTCTTCGACGACGGGACGGGGCAGGTGCGCGTGCTGGACTCGGCGCACGTCGGCGAGGGGGAGGCGCCCGTGCGGGAGCTCACCGCTCCGTCGGCCCACCACGGCGTCGCCGTCGAGCTGAGCGACGACTCCCTGGTCGTCACGGAGGGCACCGAGGAGTCGCGGTCCGGGGCGCGCGTCCTGGACGCCGACGGTCACGAGGTCGCGGCCAGCGACGAGTGCCCCGGCGTGCACGGCGAGGCCGTCGCCGCCGACGAGGCCGTCGTCCTCGGGTGCGAGGACGGCGTGCTGGTCTACGCGGGCGGCGAGCTCACCAAGGTGGACGCGCCGGACGCCTACGGCCGCATCGGCAACCAGGCCGGGTCCGAGGCGTCGCCCGTCGTCCTCGGCGACTACAAGACGGACCCGGACGCCGAGCTGGAGGAGCCCACGCGCGTCTCGCTCGTCGACACGCGCACCGGCGAGCTCTCCCTCGTCGACCTGCCGTCCAGCTACACGTTCCGGTCGCTCGCCCGCGGCGACGACGGCGAGGCCCTGGTGCTCGGCACCGACGGCGCGCTGCACGTGATCGACCCCGAGAGCGGCGAGCTCGAGAAGTCCGTCCCCGTGCTCGACGCGTGGGAGGAGCCTCTCGAGTGGCAGGAGCCGCGCCCGGCGGTGCTCTCCCTCGACGGCTCGGTCTACGTCACGGACCCGGGCACCCGGTCGATCCACGCGGTGGACGTCGAGTCCGGCGAGGTGTGGAGGTCGGCGGAGCTCACCGTCGTGCCCAACGAGATCTCCGGGGTCTCGGGGAGCGCCGAGACGCACGACCACGGATGACGGGGCGACCGACGCCGTCGGGGCGCTCCCTGGCGGCGTCGGTAGACTCCCCGCCGATGCCCATCGATCCTCAGGCGGTCCGAGTCGTTACCGACTCGACCGCGTGCCTGCCCGCAGGCGACACCGGCGCCGGCGCGCCCGTCGTCGTCCCCCTCCGCGTCGTGTCGGGGGAGTCGTCGTGGCGCGAGGGGGTGGACATCACGCCGGAGGAGGTCGCCGCGCGGATCGCCGGCGGCGAGCGCCTCAGCACGTCGCAGCCCGCCCCGGCGGAGTTCTCCGCCGTCTACCGCGACCTGGCGGCGGACGGCGCCCGCGCGGTCGTGGCCGTGCACCTGTCGGGCGCCCTGTCCGGCACGTTCGAGGTGGCTGCCGGCACCGGTCAGCGCAGCATGATCCCGGTGCAGGCGGTCGACTCCCGCACCGTGGCCATGGGGCTCGGCTTCGCCGCGCAGGAGGCGGCACGGTGCGCCGCCGCCGGCCACGACGCCGCGGAGGTCGCCGCGCGGGCGCGCCAGGTGGCGGCGTCGAGCACGACCGTGTTCCTCGTGGACTCGCTCGACCACCTGCGCCGGGGCGGCAGGCTCTCGGCCCCGGCCGCCGCGCTCGGCACCGCCCTCGGCGTGCGACCGATCCTCACCGTGCGTGACGGGGGGATCGAGATGGCGCAGCGCGTGCGCACCCGGAGGGCCGCGATCGACCGGCTCGTCGAGCTGGCGCAGCGCAGCGCGGAGGGGTGCGAGCGACCGGGCGTGGCCGTCCACCACCTGGGTGTCCCGGACCGGGCGGCCGACCTCGCCGAGCGGCTGCGGGCGGGCACCGGCGCCGAGCCCGTCGTCACGCCCGTGAGCGCGGTGCTCGGGGCGCACGTCGGACCCGGGGCGCTCGCGGTCGTCGTCGCCGAGCTCGGCAGACACGACCACGCCGTCTCGCGCTGAGGAGCCTGCCCCCAGGACGGCGCCGTCCACAGAGCGCCCGGGGGCGCGCCGGCGGAGGGCGCCGCGCTCCTAACGTCGCGGCGTGACCACCACGCTGCCCCACGACCCCGCCGGCGCAGACGGCGTCTCGCCCGCCCGTCCCGAGGCTGATCCCGAGCCCGACACTGAGCCCGCCACGCCGCTCGACGAGGCCGCGGCACGGCTGCAGGCCTGGCACGCCGTCCGGGAGCACCGGGAGCCACCACCTGGCGGAGGACCAGCCCCCGGGGCGACAGGTGCACCGGCGCCCGCGGACGCCGACCCGGAGGAGGACGAGCTCGCCGCGCGTCTGCGCGCCCGTCGCTCCGCGCAGCACGTCGCGGCCGCATACACCGCGGCGCACGGGCACCCGCTCGCCGACCACGACGGCGGCGGCCGGCGGCGGTGGTCCCTCGGCCTGCGCGCGGCGGTCGTGGCGGCGGTCGTCGTGCTGCTCGTCGCGGTCGTCGCCGCAGTGGTGGCGACCGCACGCCCCGACGACGTCATCACCCTCGCCGGGAGCGAGGCCTCGCCCGCGTCGGCGGCCTCCGGACCGGCCCCGTCCGACCCGTCGTCCGCGCCGGAGCCGGAGCCCGCGGCGTCGGCGGCCGGGGTGGTCGTGGTGCACGTCGTGGGGGAGGTGCGCGAGCCGGGGCTGGTCACGGTGCCGACCGGGGCGCGGGTCGCCGACGCGGTGGCCGCGGCGGGCGGCGTCACGAAGCGCGCCGACGCCGCGGCGCTCAACCTCGCCCGCGCGGTGGTCGACGGCGAGCAGATCCGGGTGCCGCGGCCGGGGGAGCTGCCGCCGGAGGGGGACGGGGCGGCCACCCCGGACGGCACCACCGACGACGGCGTTGCCGGCGGCGCCGACGCGGGGTCGGCGGACCCGTCGGGCGGCCAGGTCGACCTCAACACGGCGGCGACCGCGGAGCTCGAGGAGCTGCCCGGGATCGGGCCGGCGCTGGCGGGGCGCATCATCGCGTGGCGCGACGAGAACGGGCCGTTCACCAGCGTCGACGAGCTGGACGAGGTCTCCGGGATCGGGCCGTCGGTGCTCGAGCAGGTCCGCGACCTGGTCCGGCTGTGAACGAGCCCGCGGCCCTCGCCGTCGCGGGGCCCGGACCGCGGCCGGACGACGACGCTCCCGCGCCTCGCCCGGGCGGCACGGGGCAACCGCCGCGCCGCGTGGACCTGCGCCTCGTGCCGGCCGCGCTCGTCGCGTGGGCGGCCGCCTGGCTGCTCACGGGGCCCGCGGCCTCGTGGGCGCCCGCGGTCGCGGTCGGCGCGCTGCTCGGTGCGGTGGCGGCCGGAGTCGCGGTGATTGGTGTCGTGGGCGCCGTGAGCAGCCGGCCGGCCGCGGGGTCCCGCGGACGACGGCGGCGGGCCGCAGGTGCCCACGCCGTGCTGGTGCTCGCCTGCCTCGCGGCCGTGGGGCTGGGGGTGCACGCCCAGACGGCGCGGCAGGCGCCGCTGCGGGAGCTGGCGGGCAGGGGCGCGCACGCGGAGCTCGTCGGACGCGTCGCGTCGGAGGCCCGGCCGGCGGTGTTCGGGGACGGCGTCCGCTGGGTCGTCGCCGTGGAGCAGGTCGCGGCGCGGGGCGTCGCGACCGGCAGCGCGGGCCTCGTCGAGGTGACGTCGGACGCGCCCGCCCCGCGCTACGGCGCCACCGTGGCCGTGAACGGCGTGCTGCGGCCGGTCCCGGTCGGTGACGGGCCGCTGGCGCGGCTCTCGGCGCCGGGCCCGGTGGCGGAGCGGGCGCCGCCGGGTGCCGTGCTGCGCGCGACCCACGCGCTGCGCTCGGCGCTGCTCGACGTCACGGAGCCGATGTCCCCGCAGGCGCGCGGCCTGGTGCCAGGCGTCGCGGTGGGCGACACGAGCCGCGTGCCCGCCGACGTGTCCGAGGCGATGCGCGCCACGAGCCTGACCCACGTGACCGCGGTCTCGGGCGGGCACTTCGCGATCGTCGTCGCCACGCTCACCGCGCTGTGCGCGCTGGCTCGCGCGCCCCGCGGGGTGCGGGTGGCGGTGGTGGCGGCCGCGGCCGGCGCCTTCGTGCTCCTGGTGCGCCCGGAGCCGAGCGTGCTCCGGGCGGCCTGGACGTGCGCGGCGGCCCTGCTCGGCCTCGCCCTCGGTCGGCCGTCGTCGGGCGCCCCGGCGCTCGCGGCCGCGGCGACGGTGCTCCTCGTCGTCGACCCGTGGCTGGCGCGCTCGTACGGGTTCGTCCTGTCGTGCGCCGCGACGGCGGGGCTCGTGCTCCTCGTCGGGCCGTTGGCCCGCCGGCTGGCGCCGTGGACCGGGCGTCCGGCGGCGTTCGCGCTCGCGGTGCCGTGGGCGGCCCAGGCCGCGTGCGGCCCGGTGCTCCTGCTGCTGGACCCGCACGTCCCGCTCGCCTCCGTGCCCGCCAACCTGCTGGCGACCCCGGCGCTGGTCCCGGCCACCGTGCTGGGCCTGGTCGCGACGCTGCTCGCGCCGTGGGCCCCGGGGCTCGCGCTCCCGGTCGCCTGGCTGGCGGGACTGGCCACGGGCTGGATCGCGGGCGTGGCCCAATGGCTCGCGGCCGTGCCGGGAGCGCGCCTGCCGTGGCCGGGGGGCCTCTGGGGCGCGGCCGCGCTGGCGCTGCTGACGGTGGCGGGCCTGGCCCTGGTGCTGCGCCGCCCGCCGGGTGCCGGGTGGCGGCGCGAGTGGCGCGAGGCCGCGCCCCGGGCGGTGCGGAGGGTGCGGAGGCGCGTCCGGCAGGCGACGGCACGGCACGGGCGCGTGCGGGTCGCGACCGCGGCGGGTCTGGCCGGCGTCGCGCTGCTCGCCGTCCTCGCGCTCACGGTGCCGCGCATCGCGGGCGCGGGCCACCGCGTGCCGGACGACTGGCAGGTCGCGGCCTGCGACGTCGGGCAGGGCGACGCGATGGTGGTGCGCACGGGCGCCACGTCGGGGATCGTCGTCGACGTGGGGCCGGACGGCGACGACGCCGGACGGTGCCTCGACCGGCTCGGCGTCACGACCGTCGACCTGCTCGTGCTGAGCCACTTCCACGCCGACCACGTGGGCGGGCTGACCGGGGTGCTGCGGGGGCGCGACGTGACCTCCGCGCTGGTCTCGCGCCTCGACGAGCCGGCGGCACAGGCCGCGGCCGTCCGGGCAGAGCTCGACGCCGCGGGGGTGCCCGTGCACGTCGCGGCCGCAGGTGACGCCGGGGAGGCGGGCACCGCCTCCTGGCAGGTGCTCGCCGCGTCCGGCCCCGGGCCGGGGACCGGCGGCGGGTCGGCGGGCGGCAGCGCCGAGGGAGACGGCGCGAACGGTGCGAGCGTCGCGCTCGAGGTGCGCACCGGCGGCGGGCTCGAGCTCGTCGCGCTGGGCGACCTGGAGGACGCGGGGCAGGACGCGCTGGCGGCCGTGCTGCGGAGGTCCGGTCAGGCGGCCGACGTCGACGTCGTCAAGATGGCGCACCACGGGTCGCGCTCGCAGTCGGCCGAGCTCGCGCACCTCCTCTCCCCGAGGGTGACGCTGGTGAGCGTCGGCGCCGACAACACCTACGGGCACCCGACGGACGACGCGCTGCAGCTGTACGCCTCGACGGGCTCTGCGCTGGTGCGCACGGACGAGTGCGGCACCGCGGCGCTCGTGCAGCGCGGCGCCGAGATCGGGCTGGCGTGCGGGTAGCCGGGTGCGGGCGGCGTCGGCGGTCCGTGGCAGGCTGGGGCCGGGCCCGACGCCTCCACCTCCCGCCCGTCCCGTTCCCCCCGCCGCGGCCGGCCCGCGGCGGCGAACAGCCGACCGTGGGACGACCCGACCCTGGCACCCGTCGTGCTGGTGCGCGGGCCGGAGGGGCTCCTCGCGGAGCGCGCCGTGGACGGCGTGGTGCACCTGGCGCGCGAGCGCGACCCCAGCACCGAGAAGGCCGAGCTCGACGGCGGCACGTACGGCGCCGGGCAGCTCGCGGTGGCGGCCAGCCCGTCGCTCTTCGGCGAGCCGAGCGTGGTCGTCGTGCGCGGGGCCGAGGGCGCCACCGAGGACCTCGTGGCCGACGTGGTCGCGTACGTCACCGCGCCCGACCCGGAGACGGTCGTCGTGGTGGTGCACGGCGGAGGTCAGCGCGGCAAGAAGATGCTCGACGCGATCACGGCCTCCGGCGCCCCGGTCCTCGAGTGCGACCCGATCACCAAGGACGCGGAGAAGGTCCAGTTCGTGACGGCGGAGTTCCGTGCGGCGCGTCGCCGGGCCGACGCCGCGGCGGTCCGGGCGCTCGTCGACGCGCTGGGCACCGACCTGCGGGAGCTCGCGTCGGCGTGCTCGCAGCTCGTGGCCGACACGACCGGGACGATCAGCGAGTCCGTGGTCGACCGCTACTACGGCGGCCGGGTCGAGGCCACCGGGTTCAAGGTGGCCGACGCCGCCGTGGCGGGCGACACGGGCGGCGCCGTCGCCCTCCTGCGCCACGCCCTCGCCACCGGCGCCGACCCCGTGCCGATCGTCGCGGCGCTCGCGCTGCGGCTGCGGACGCTGGCGCGGGTCGCGGCGATCCGGGGCGGGGCGGCCACGGCGCGCCAGCTCGGGCTGCAGGACTGGCAGGTGCGCAACGCCCAGCGGGACCTGTCGCGGTGGACGCCCGAGGGGCTCGCCACCGCCATCGGGGCGGTCGCCCAGGCCGACGCCGACGTCAAGGGCGGCGGCCGCGACCCGGTGTTCGCCGTCGAACGGGCCGTGCTGACCATCGCGCGCTCGCGCCGCGGCTGAGCGCGGCCCCGCCCGCGGCTGGGGCGGGACGCACGAAGGGCGCCGCACCCGGGGGTGCGGCGCCCTTCGGAGCCTTGCTTGTCCGCCGTCAGGCGGACGGAGCGCGACGACTCAGAGAGCCTCGACCGACTTCGCGATGGCCGACTTGCGGTTCGCGGCCTGGTTGGCGTGGATGACGCCCTTCGAGACAGCCTTGTCGAGCTTGCGCGAGGCGGCCTGCAGCGCGGTGCCGGCGGCCTCCTTGTCGCCCGCGGCGACGGCCTCGCGCACCTTGCGCACGTAGGTCTTCAGCTCAGACTTGACGGCCTTGTTGCGCAGGCGCGCCTTCTCGTTCGTCTTGATGCGCTTGATCTGGGACTTGATGTTTGCCACGTGTGTACTTCCTGGTGTGTTCGCCTGCCGGCGAGCGGATAGGTCGTAGAGGGCGGCCACAGCTCCGGGACTGGGGTGGGGAACCCGTGGAGAGGAACTGCGGCGGTGCCCGCCGACCTGGGCGGACACGCAAACATCAACGATAGCAGAGGGCATCGACCCGGTTCACCCCGTGCGGCAGGCGGACCTGTGAGATGCGCTGCGGTACGCGGAAGCAGGGATCAGCGGCGGGCGTCCCGCATCGCGCGGGCGACCCGGTCGAACGTGCGGCGGTCCATGACGGCGCCCTCGCGGCGCACGGCCTGCGGGGCGACGCGGACCACACGGTCGAGGCGCACCTCGCTCGGGCGGCCCCGGGAGTCCCATCCGCCCGCGCCGACGTCCATCCAGAGGCGCCCGTACCGGGCCTCCTGGGCGGCGTCCCGGTCGTGGTCCTGGCTGGTGAGCTGCAGCGCGAGCAGCCACGGGCCGTCGCGCCCCACCAGCAGCACCGGCCGGTCCTTGCCGCGGGCGTGGTCCTCCTCGTACGGCACCCAGGTCCACACGACCTCGCCCGGGTCCGGCGCGCCGTCGGGGCGCGGGGAGTAGGCGGGGCGGACGTCGCCGGTGAAGTCGCCGGGGTAGGCGCCGCCGGTCGCGGGGGCAGGCCGGGCCGGGGCCGGGCGCCCGCCGCGGGTGCGGGAGGTGGAGGACGGTCGCGACGACGGCCTCGTCGCCGACCGCAGCACGTCCATCAGCAGGTTCAGCCATCGGTTCGCCACGGCCGACAGCCTAGGCGAGGCGCCCGGCGGTGCGCGGTGGTCCGGGCGCGCGGGACCGTCGCAGTCGGTCGGCAGGCAGCCCGCGGTCAGTCGAGGACGAACCGCGCCAGGCGGGCCGCCATCGCCTCGGGCTCCCAGGAGTGCTCGGCGCCCGCCACGGTCTCGGCGGTGCCGTCCGGGACGGCGTCGGCCAGGAGCCGGGCCGCCTCCGGCATGCCGGGGAAGGTGTCCGTGCCGGTCATGGCGAGCAGCGGCACGTCGAGCCCGGCGAACCCGCCGTCCTCCAGGGCTCGCGTCGCCCACGCGAGCGCCTGCGCGTCGGCCCGCTGCGACACGACCGACGCCGCGAGCGCCGGCCAGTCCGGCGACGCCTTGGCCCCGGCCAGCCACTCGGGCGGCATGTCCTTCATGAAGTGCTCGGTGGCGCCCTCGAGGTCGCCGGCGTCGGTGCGCCGCTCGATCTCCGCCGCCCACGCCCCGGTCTCGTCGGCCCCGAGCTCCAGCGGCGCCTCCCACAGGGCGAGACCGGTGACCGGCAGCCCGGCGGTGGCCGCGCGCAGCGAGATCGCACAACCCGACGAGTGCCCGCACAGCACGGCGGGCCCGCTCGCGACGTCGATCGCGGCCGCGAGGGCGTCCAGCTCACGGCCCAGGTCGAGCCGCCCGGTGGCGGGGGAGTCGCCGCGGCCGAGCCGGTCGAACAC
Source organism: Promicromonospora sp. Marseille-Q5078 (assembly GCF_050315395.1). Classification (NCBI taxonomy): domain Bacteria; kingdom Bacillati; phylum Actinomycetota; class Actinomycetes; order Micrococcales; family Promicromonosporaceae; genus Promicromonospora; species Promicromonospora sp. Marseille-Q5078. The sequence continues at coordinate 2,826,478 of NZ_JBNPQG010000001.1, read as the reverse complement.
GACGGTCGTGACGCCCGCGTCGGCGAGGAGCTCGGCCGTGCGGGTCGTGATCGGGTCGACGGCCCGGAACGGCCCGGCGCCGGCGACGAACACCACCGCCGGGCCGGTGCCGCGCAGGTCGTAGGTCACGCGGTCGCCGCCTGCCGTGGTGGCGGTGCCCGTGACGGACGGGGTCGTGGGTTCGTGGCTCATGGCGGGTGGACCGGACGGTCCGCGCGGACTCATCGGCGACCGGGGCGCAGGGGTCTTCTCAGGGCACCAAGGGCTGGGCGAGCGCGCGACGCACCGCGGCGTGGTCGCCGGTGATCGCGGCGCCCGCCTCCTCGGGCGTCAGCCGGCCCCACAGCAGCAGCGCGAGGCCGTGCGCGGGGGCGGCGAGCACGGCGTCCGGCGCGCCGGCGTCCCGGTCGGGGGCGCCCAGGGTCCACGACCAGCCGAGGTCGGTCGCCACGACGCGGACGGCGTCGCGCAGCGGCGCCATCCGGCCGAGGCGCACCTGCCGGGGCTGGAACATCGTCACCACCTCGTCGACGGCGTCGGCCCAGACCGCGGGCTCGACGGCCACCGCGCCGAGGGTGCCGGTGGCGGAGCCGAGGCGGGCCGCGTGCAGGTCGTGCAGGTGCACGAGCGTCTCGTGGACCTGCCGCCGCCGCCAGAACGACGCCGGCCCGTCGCCGACGAGCGTCTTCGCCGCGCCGTCGGGCCCGGCGAGGTCGAGCGTCGACCGCAGGTCCGCGGCGTGCCGGGCGTAGAGCCCCGCGAGCGCGGCCGCGCCACCGTCGGGCTCGGGCAGGTCGTCCGAACGCGTCGGGTCGCCCACGGCCATGCCGGCCGCCCAGTGGTGCACGCCCGCGAGGTGGACGACGAGCTCGCGCGCCCGCCAGTCGCCGCACGCAGGCACGCGGGCGGCGGGGTCGGTGTCGGGGACCGTCGCGGCGAACTCGTCCTGGAGGCGGGCGAGCAGGGCGAGGAGGTCGGGCTCGCGCCCGCCGTCGGTGCGGCGCCCGGTGCGCGGGTCGACCTCGGGCCGCAGCGGTGCGAGGGGATCGGGCTCGGTCGGCATGGCGCCGAGGCTAGCGCCCGTCAGGCCCCCAGGACCGCGTCGACCTGCCCGAGGAAGTCGTCCAGGTCGCCCGGGTTGCGGGACGTCACCACGGGGAACCCGGCGGACTCGTCGCGCACCACGGACCGGTCCACCCACGTGCCGCCGGCGTTGCGGACGTCGGTCGCCAGGGACGGGTACGAGGTGAGCGTCGCGCCCCGCACGCAGTCGGCCTCGACCAGGGCCCACGGGCCGTGGCAGATGGCGGCGACCGGCCGCCCGCTGCGTGCCACGTCCCGCACGATGCGGACGGCGGCGTCCTGGAGCCGCAGCGTGTCCGCGTTGATGGTGCCGCCCGGCACCAGCAGCAGGTCGAACCCGCCCGCGTCGACGGCGTCGTAGGTCGTGTCGGAAGGGACGCTGCGCCCCGGGTCCTTGTCGCCGACGAGCGTGCGCACCTCGCCCGGCTCGTTCGACGCGACGACCACCTCCGCACCCGCGCCGCGCAGGTGCTCGAGCGGCACCACCAGCTCGTCCTGCTCGACGCCGTAGCTCGTCACGATCGCCAACACCCGCTTCCCGGTCAGGTCGGCGGCGTCAGTCATGTCAGGCTCCTCTCGTCGCTGGGGTCGATCTCGCAGGGTGGACCACGCCGGGCTGACCACCGCGAGCGGGCACGACCGTAGGCACGCGCGGGCGGTGCACGCACCCGGGCGGGCGTCGCACCGGCTCGTGGGACAATGACCGGGCCGCGTCACCACCGACGACACCCACCCCAGCGACCCTGACGGAGCGAGATCGCGTTGCCCATCCCTGGACCCGCGCTCAGTGCGCGCATCGAGCCGAACGCCACGGCGCCCGAGCTCATCCGCAACTTCTGCATCATCGCGCACATCGACCACGGCAAGTCGACGCTCGCCGACCGGATGCTGCAGCTCACGGGCGTCGTCGAGCCGCGGGCCATGCGTGCGCAGTACCTCGACCGGATGGACATCGAGCGCGAGCGCGGCATCACGATCAAGTCGCAGGCCGTGCGGATGCCGTGGCAGCTGGGCGACCAGGCGCACGCGCTCAACATGATCGACACGCCCGGGCACGTCGACTTCACGTACGAGGTCTCCCGCTCCCTCGCGGCCTGCGAGGGCGCCGTCCTGCTGGTGGACGCCGCCCAGGGCATCGAGGCGCAGACGCTCGCCAACCTGTACCTGGCGATGGAGAACGACCTCGAGATCATCCCGGTCCTCAACAAGATCGACCTGCCCGCCGCGCAGCCGGAGAAGTACGCCGAGGAGCTCGCGAACCTGGTGGGCGGCGACCCCGCGGACGTGCTCAAGGTGAGCGGCAAGACCGGCGCGGGCGTCGAGGCGCTGCTCGACCGGATCGTCGAGCGCATCCCGGCCCCGGTCGGCGATGCCGACGCCCCGGCCCGCGCGATGATCTTCGACTCCGTCTACGACACCTACCGCGGCGTGGTGACCTACGTGCGCGTGGTGGACGGCAGCCTCAGCCCGCGCGAGCGCGTCGTCATGATGTCGACGCGCGCCACGCACGAGCTGCTCGAGATCGGCGTCATCTCGCCCGAGCCGATCACCACGAAGGGACTCGGCGTCGGCGAGGTCGGCTACCTCATCACGGGCGTGAAGGACGTGCGCCAGTCGAAGGTCGGCGACACCGTCACGAACGCGGGCAAGCCGGCGGGCGACGCGCTCGGCGGGTACAGCGACCCGAAGCCGATGGTGTTCTCCGGCCTCTACCCCGTGGACGGCTCCGACTACCCCGCGCTGCGCGACGCGCTGGACAAGCTCAAGCTCAACGACGCGGCGCTCAACTACGAGCCCGAGACGTCGGTGGCGCTCGGCTTCGGGTTCCGCGTCGGCTTCCTCGGGCTGCTGCACCTGGAGATCGTCCGCGAGCGGCTCGAGCGCGAGTTCGACCTGGACCTCATCTCGACCGCGCCGAACGTCGTCTACGACGTCACGCTCGAGGACGGCACCCCGGTCAAGGTGACGAACCCGTCCGAGTTCCCCGTGGGCAAGATCAAGGAGGTCCGCGAGCCCGTGGTGCGCGCGACCATCCTCGCGCCGAGCGAGTTCGTCGGCACCGTCATGGGCCTGTGCAACGACCGCCGCGGGCAGATGCTCGGCATGGACTACCTGTCCGAGGACCGCGTCGAGCTGCGCTTCACGCTGCCGCTGGCCGAGATCGTGTTCGACTTCTTCGACCACCTCAAGTCCCGCACCCGCGGCTACGCGTCGCTGGACTACGAGCCCGCGGGCGACCAGGCGGCCGACCTCGTCAAGGTCGACATCCTGCTGCAGGGCGACCAGGTGGACGCGTTCAGCGCCATCGTGCACCGGGAGAAGGCCTACGACTACGGCGTCATGATGACGGCGAAGCTCAAGGAGATCATCCCGCGCCAGCAGTTCGAGGTGCCGATCCAGGCGGCCGTCGGCGCGCGCGTGATCGCCCGCGAGACGGTGCGCGCCATGCGCAAGGACGTGCTCGCCAAGTGCTACGGCGGCGACATCAGCCGCAAGCGCAAGCTGCTCGAGAAGCAGAAGGAGGGCAAGAAGCGCATGAAGAACATCGGGTCCGTCGAGGTCCCGAAGGACGCCTTCATCGCGGCCCTGTCCTCCGACGGCGCGGGCGGCAAGGAGACCAAGGACAAGAAGAAGTAGTGCCCGCCCTGCCTGACGGCGAGGCGGTCCCCGCCGACGGCGCGCTGCCCTTCTCGCTGGTCGAGCCTGTCGCCCTTCGACAGGCTCAGGAGCCGCGGCCGTTCGGCGTCTACGTGCACGTGCCGTTCTGCTCGGTGCGCTGCGGCTACTGCGACTTCAACACCTACACGGCGTCCGAGCTGGGCGGCGGCGCGAACCAGGCGGCGTACGCGACGACGGCGCTGCGCGAGGTCGGCCTGGCCGCGCGCGTGCTCGACGACGCGGGCCTGGGGTCGCGGCCGGTGTCCACCGTGTTCTTCGGCGGCGGCACGCCCACGATGCTGCCGGCCACCGACCTGGCGCGGGTGCTGCGCGGCGTCGACGACGCGTGGGGCCTGGCCGACGGCGCCGAGGTGACCACCGAGGCCAACCCGGACTCGGTGACGCCGGAGTCGCTGCGGGTGCTGGCCGACGCCGGGTTCACCCGGGTCTCGTTCGGCATGCAGTCGGCCGTGCCGCACGTGCTGGCCACGCTCGAGCGCACCCACGACCCGCGGCGTGTCCCCGACGCCGTCGCGTGGGCGCGGGACGCGGGCCTCGACGTCTCGCTCGACCTCATCTACGGCACGCCGGGGGAGTCGCTCGACGACTGGCGGGCGTCCCTCGAGGCGGTGCTGGCCACCGGCGTCGACCACGTGTCCGCGTACGCGCTCGTCGTCGAGCCAGGCACCAAGATGCACGCGCAGGTGCGCCGCGGCGAGCTCGCCATGCCCGACGAGGACGACCAGGCCGCGAAGTACGAGCTGGCCGACGACCTCCTCACCGACGCCGGCCTGGGCTGGTACGAGGTGAGCAACTGGGCGCGCGGCCCCGAGCACGCGTGCCGGCACAACCTCGCGTACTGGCGCGGCGACGACTGGTGGGGGATCGGCCCCGGCGCGCACTCCTACGTGGCCGGGCCCGCCGGCGGCGAGCACGCCGGCGTGCGCTGGTGGAACGTCAAGCACCCGCGGCGGTACGCGGCGCTGCTGGAGGACGGCGCGTCGCCCGGCGCGGGGCGCGAGCTGCTCACGCCCGCGCAGGCGCAGCTGGAGCGCGTGCTGCTCGGGGTGCGGGTGCGCGAGGGCCTGGACGTCGACGCGCTCGACCCGTCCCGCCGCACGGCCGTGGCCGGGCTGGTGGCGCGCGGCCTGGTGGACGGCGTCGCCGCCGTGCGCGGGCGGGTCGTCCTCACGCGCCGCGGCCGGCTCCTGGCCGACACCGTCGTGCGCGAGCTCACCCCCTGACACGCTCGTTGCGAGCCGAAGGCGTCAGGTGACGATGCGGATGTTGATCGGGTAGCGGTACGGCTCGTGCCGGTTGACGGCGACCGCGGCGATGATGCCGAAGACGATCGACGCGATCCAGATGGCGGGCAGGATGACGAACCCGATGACCACGAAGATCGTGATCCAGCCGATCACGTAGCCGATCAGCAGCGTGATCTGGAAGTTCAGCGACTCCTTGGCCTGGTCGGCGACGTAGGCGCTGCGGTCGCGCAGGAACAGCCAGACCAGCAGCGGCGTGAGGAAGCCGAGGAGCCCGAGGCTCACCAGCGACAGCACCGGCGGCCCCAGGTGCGCGACGATCGCCCAGGTGCGCTCGTCGTCCGGCGTGAGCGGTCGGGGCCCGTACCCGTACGGGGGCTGGCCGCCGTAGGGGGCTGGCCGTACGGGGGCTGGCCGCCGTGGGGCGGCTGGCCCGGGGGAGGCCCGGCCGGGGGCTGCTGCGGCGGGGGTCCGTACGGCGGCTGGCTCATGGGGCCATCCTCCCGCATCTGTGGTGGTCACGTGCGGTGGCGGCGCCCTTCGGGTGCGGCCAGAGTGGGGGCGGGAGGGCGAGCCCTGCCGGTGCGTCAGCCCTGGACGACTCAGGAGGAACGACGATGAGCGAGAACACGCCGCAGCAGCCCGGCGACCCGCAGCAGCCGCCGCACCAGCCCCCGTACCAGGCGCCGCAGCAGGGCGGTCAGCCCGCCCCGCCCTCTGGCCGGCACCCGGCCGGCCCGCCGCCCCACGGCGGTCAGCCGCCGTACGGCGACCAGGACTACGCGCAGGCGCGGCAGCCGTACGAGGGGCAGATGCCGGACCCCGGCATGTACCCCGGCTACGAGTACCCGCCGGACCGGTCGGCGGCGTCGCTCGCGCCGGCGGGGCACTCCAGCAGCTTCCTCAGCGCCATGTTCGACTACTCGTTCGGCCGGTACATCACGCCCAGCGTGGTGAAGGTCGTCTACATCATCGTGACGGTGCTGGTCGCGCTGGCCTGGCTCGCCGGGATCGCCGCCGCGTTCCAGGCGTCCGTCTGGGCAGGGATCCTCTACCTGGCGTTCGGGTGGATCATCGCGCTCGTGTACCTGGCGGTCGCGCGCATCACCCTGGAGTTCTTCATGGCCGTCATCTCGGTCTCGGAGAAGGTCAACGCGTACGCGAAGCGTGACGGCATCTCCTGACCTGCGACAGGTGGTCAGGCGGTGACGAAGTCGATCAGCTCCTCGACCCGGCCCAGCAGGGCCGGGTCGAGGTCGCGGTAGTCGCGCACCGTCCGCAGGATCCGCTGCCAGGCCCGTCCGACGTCCTCCGTGGACGTCGCCGGCCAGCCCAGCTCGCGCAGGATCCCGCGCTTCCACTCCGTGCCGCGCTCGATCGTGGGCCACGACGCCAGGCCCAGCCGCTCCGCCTTCACGGCCTGCCACACGTCCACGTACGGGTGGCCCAGCACCAGCACGGTGCCGCGGGGCACACGCCGCAGCGCGTCGTCGGCCAGCCGCCGTTCCTTCGAGCCGGGCACCAGGTGGTCCACGAGCACGCCCACCCGGCGCTCCGCCGTCGGGACGAACTCCGCCAGGGCGTCGGCGAGGTTGTCCACGCCGTCGAGCAGCTCGACCACCACGCCCTCGACGCGCAGGTCGTCGCCCCACACCTTCTCGACCAGCTCGGCGTCGTGCTTGCCCTCCACCCAGATGCGGCTGCCGCGCGCCACGCGCGCCCGCTGCTCGTGCACCGCGACCGAGCCCGACGCCGTGCGGGCCGGGCGCTCGGGGGCGCGGCTCGTCACCGGTGCGGTGAGCTCGACGGGCTTGCCGTCCACCCAGAACCCGGGGCCGAGCGGGAACGACCGGGTACGGCCGTCGCGGCCCTCGAGGACCACCAGATGGATCCCGCCGGACTTCTCCACCCGCACCACGGCGCCGACCCACCCGGTGGTGACCTCCTCGACCACGAGCCCGTGGTCGGCCGCCTGGGGCCGGGAGACCGGCCGGCGGCGGTGGTGGGCGGAGCCGGCCGGCGCCCCGGGGACGCCGGAGCCGGCGGAGGACAGGACGTCGGAGCCGTAGCGGTCGTGCACGGCGGTGAGCCTACGGTCGGGCCCCGGCGGTCGTGGCCCGACACGCGGCACGCGCCGGACGGGGGCCGGTCGGTGGCCGGTCGCGGGACGGTCGGTCAGGCGTGGCGCGGCAGCTGCAGCAGGACGGTGGCGCGGCGGCGCCGCGGCTGCTGGGGCGCCGGGAGCGAGGCGTCGTCCCGGATCGCGCGGCGGGCGACGCGGAGCTCGTGCGAGAGCCGCCGCAGCGTGACCTCGCGCTCGAGCTCCGCCTGACGTCGCTCGAAGAGCATGTCGTACACGTTCGCATCCATGATGTCCTCCAGACGGGCCGCCTCGGCGGCCGGGCGCGGACCGGGTGGCCCGCCGCGTCCGCCCGCACCATGGCGGGGACGCTGTCACGGCCTAGGGAGGTGGCCCCGCCGCGGTCCGTACACGCCTGCTCCGGGCATGTGTACAGGTGCCCCGCCGAAAGGTCAGGGCCGGTCGGTGCGGGCCACGACGGCGGCCTCGGTCCGGCTGGCGACCCCGAGCTTGCGGAGGATCGCGGAGACGTGCACGGAGGCCGTCTTGCGGCTGATGTACAGCCGCTCGGCGATCTGTCCGTTCGTCAGCCCCTCGGCCACGAGGGCGAGCACCTGCCGCTCGCGGTCGGTGAGGGCCCGGTCGCCCGACGGGCGGCGGACGGCGCGGGCGAGGCCCGCGCCCTCGGCCAGCGACCGCGCCTGGTCGGCGACGAGGCCGCAGCCGATGGCCTCCGCGGCGGACACCGCGTCGTCGAGGCGGTCCCGGGCCGTGGCACGGTCGCCCGCCGCCAGCAGCGACGCGCCGTCCCGGTAGAGCGCGTAGGGGCGCAGGTGCGCCGGGCCGTCCGCCGCGGCGACGGCCTCCCACGACCCGTCGCCGAGCTCGGCGGCGAACACCGCCGCCCACGTCGGGTACGTCGGCCACACGGTGCAGGTCGCGAGCGCCTCCCGGTAGGGCGCGACGTCGACCGTGCGCCCGGCGGACCGGGCGCGGTCGAGCACGCGCGCGGCGACGGCGAGCAGGGTCAGGCGGTAGAAGGGCGAGAGGGCGTCCTGGTCGATCGCGAGGGTGATCAGGTCGAGCGCGTCGTCCAGGTCGTCGCGCAGGAGCGCGAGCTCCGCCAGCGTCCCCGCGACGCGTGCGCGGATCTGCTCCTCGACCCGACCGAAGCGCTGCCACGTGGCGCGGTGCACGCGGGCCCGCGCCTGGGCCGCCTCGACGTCGCCGCGCCACATCGTGAGCCAGGTCCACCGCTCGCCGAGGTAGACGGCGTAGTCGCTCAGGTCGATGAGCGGCACCGACCGCTCGTACCAGGCCTCGGCGTCGGCCCAGCGGCCGAGCCCGATCCAGGCCTCGGCGACGTTCCCCTCGAGCATGGACCGGGTGGCCCAGCCGGCGCCGAGCGACCGCGCGAGCCGGGCGCCCGTCTCGGCCAGCTGCTCCGCCTGCGCGGGGTCCCCGAGCTTGAGCCAGCTGTCCGACGCGTTCGTGTAGTAGTGGCACTGGGCGCGCCAGTCGTCGCCCGCCACCTGGTGGGAGCGCCGGAGCTCGTCGAGGGCGTCGAGGTCCCCGGCGTTGAGCCGGCTCATCGCGCGGAGGTTGATGGCGAGCGAGGCGTTCTGCGCGTCGCCGGCCTCCGTCGCGGAGGCGAGGGCCGCGTCCGCGGAGGCGATCGCCTCGTCGTCGCGCCGGTCCATCATCGCGTTGCGGGCCTTGAGCCGCAGCAGCGGCGCACGCCCCGCGTGGTCGTCGGAGGGCAGCAGCGCGAGCGCCTCGTCGAGGAGGTGGTCGGACCGCGGGTCGCCCGCCTTGCCCAGGATGTGCGCCAGCGTGGACAGGGCCAGCGCGCGCCCGGCCGGGTCGTCGACGGGCCACTCGTCCACCGCCTCCCGCGCCAGCCCCGCCGCGCGGTCGATCTGGGCGGCGTCCTGGAGCGCGACCGACACGTGGCGCAGCAGCGCCGCACGGTGCAGCCCGACGACGCGCTCGGCGTCCGGGACCAGGTCCCACAGCTCGAGAGCACGCTCGCCCGCGGCGACCGCCGTGGACGTGGCGCCGTCGGGCTCGACGGAGGTGACGACCTCGACCGCGGACGCGAGCGCGCGGTCGGGCACGCGGGCCCGCCACCAGTGGTCGGCCGCGGCCGCGATGCGGGCGAGGGTGCGGTCGCCCTCCTCGAGCGCACCCGCGCACGCCGCGTGCAGGCGGCGCGCCTCGCCGGGCAGCAGCTCGGCGTCGACGGCCTCCTGCATGAGGGCGTGCCGGAAGCGGTAGCCGTCCGCCTCGGCGACGAGCACGTGGGCGTCCACCGCCTCGCGGGCGGACTCCTCGGCGCCGTCGAGGCCGGAGGCGCCCAGCATGGCCGTGAGCAGCTCGTGCGGCGCGTGGTGGCCGGCGGCCGCCACGGTGCGGCAGAAGGTACGGGCGGGGCCGCTGAGACTGGAGTACCGCAGGAGCAGCAGGTCCCGCAGGGAGTCCGGCATCGCGTCGCCGGCGAAGTCCGCGAGCTCCTCGGCGTAGAACGGCACGCCCTCGGCGCGTTCGACCAGCTCGCTGAGCACCGTGCCCGGGAGCGCGGGCGCGCTGCTGCGCGACGAGATCAGGGTCGTGACGAGGCGGGTGGCGTCGGCGGGGCCGAGGCGCGGCACGTCCACGCGGGTCGCGAGCCGCGACCGCTCGAGCTCGGCCAGGGTGGTGCGCAGGGGGTGGCGCCGCCCGACGTCGTCGCTGCGGTAGGTGGCGACCACGAGCATCGTCGCGCGGGGCGCGGAGCGGGCGAGCCGGGCGAGGACGGTCCGGGTCACGTCGTCCGACCAGTGCATGTCCTCCAGCACGACGACGACGGCGCGGTCGGCGGCGAGGGCTGACAGCAGGTCGACCAGCACCTCGGGCAGCCGACCCGAGTCCACGTCGCGTCGCACGGCCACGAGGCTCGGGGCGAGTGTGCCGAGCGCGTCGGCGGCGGGGCCGGCCGCGTCGAGGGTCGCCTGGGGGCCCAGGGCGTCCACGACGTCCGCCAGGACGCCCGCGAGGGCGACGTAGGGCAGCGGCCCCGAGCCGGAGTCGGCGCACTGCCCCTGCAGCACCAGGGGCGCGCCGTCGCCGGGGTTCGCGGCGAGGCCGCCGAGGAACTCGGTGACGAGGCGGGTCTTGCCGATGCCCGCCTCTCCGCCGAGGACGACCACGCCGCCGGCGCCGCCGCGCGCGTGCGCGAACGCCTCGCGCAGGGAGTCGAGCTCGGCAGCGCGGCCGACCAGCGGCGACGGGGTGGAGAGGGTGGGCACACCGTCATCGTGCCAGCCCGGGCCGGCGGACGCGGTCGCCGGAGGCCCGGCCTCGGCGACGCTCGTGGCGGGGGCCGCCGGGCCCGCGCTCGTGCCGCCGCTCACTGGGGCCAGGGCCGGACGAGGCCGCCGGGCAGCTCCCACGGCCGGCGCTGCGCGCGCCGGCGCCGCGCCGCCGCACGGCGGCGGGCACGAAGCTCCCGGCGGGTGCGCGCCGGTGCCGTCCGGGACTCCTCCGCCCGGGGCAGCGCCCGCTCGAGCTCGGCCTGGCGGGCGAGGAACTCGTCGTAGTACAGGTACTCGTTCATCACGGATCTCCTTCGCCGGGGCCCCGATGGCCGCCGGTGGTCCCACCCTCGGCTCCTGAGGTACGGGGGCGGATCGGTCAGGTGCCGGATCTTCGCCGCGCGGGGTGCCTCAGACGGCGCGGGAGTACCTCAGGCGGCGCCGCCTCGCGCGGTCCGCGCGGGCCTCCGCCGGACCGTCCCCGGGGCCGCGTAGGATGGCACTCGGGACAGGAGAGTGCTAAGTGTGGGAGCGCCTACAGCGCCCGGCACGAGGGAGGACCGTGAGCGAGGAACGACGGCTGGCCGTGCTCCGCGCGATCGTGGAGGACTACGTCCACACGCGTGAGCCGGTGGGGTCGCGCATGCTCACCGAGCGGCACGGCCTGGGCGTCTCGCCCGCCACGATCCGCAACGACATGGCCGCGCTCGAGGAGGGCGGGTACATCGCCCAGCCGCACACCTCGGCCGGCCGCATCCCCACGGACAAGGGGTACCGCCTCTTCGTCGACCGGCTCGCCGAGGTGCGTCCGCTCACCAGCCCGCAGCGCCGGGCCATCGAGACGTTCCTCTCCGAGGCGATCGACCTGGACGACGTGCTCGGCCGGGCCGGCCGGCTCATCGCCCAGCTCACCGGCCAGGTGGCCGTGGTCCAGTACCCGTCCCTGCGGCTGTCGGGGCTGCGGCACGTGGAGCTCGTCCCCGTCGGCGGCGCGCGGCTGCTGGTCGTGGTGATCACCGACACGGGCCGGGTGGAGCAGCGGTTCCTCGACGTCGGCGCGGCCCCCGGGGCCGAGCCCGCCGTCGTCGCGGTGGACGCCCCCGCCGGCCCGGCGCCGGACCCGGACGCCGTCGACGAGGCCACGCTCGGCGAGCTGCGGGCGCGCCTCAACGCGGCCGCCGCGGGCAAGCGGCTCTCGGAGCTGCCGGACGCGTTCGCACGGGTCGCGGCCGGCGTGGACCCGAGCCTCGCGCCGCTGGTCCGGGGGATCGCCGACCTGGTCGTCGACACCCTCGGCGCGCAGCGCGAGGATCGCATCGTGCTGGCCGGTACCGCCAACCTCGCCCGCGCCGACATGCGGTTCGAGCAGGGGCTCAGCCCCGTGCTGGAGGCGCTCGAGGAGCAGGTCGTGCTGCTGGGGCTCCTCACGGAGCTGGCGACCGGACCCGCCGGCGGCGGGGTCGGCGTCCGCATCGGCCACGAGAACCGCCTCGACGGCCTCACCGAGACGTCCGTCGTCGCGTCCGGGTACGGCAGCGACGGCGACACGGTGTCCATCCTCGGCTCGATCGGGCCCACCCGGATGGACTACCCCGGCACGATCGCGTCCGTGCGCGCCGTCGCCCGCTACCTGTCCCGGGTGCTGCCCAACTGACCGCCGTCATCCCGACCACCGCGCACCAGCCGACCTGACCGTGCACCTCACCGACACGTCACCGAAGAGAGACCTGTGACCGACTACTACGAGATCCTGGGCGTCCCCCGCGACGCCTCGGCAGAGCAGATCAAGAAGGCGTACCGCAAGCTCGCGCGCGAGCTGCACCCGGACGTCGCCGGAGAGGCGGGCGAGGACCGCTTCAAGGACGTCGCCCGCGCCTACGAGGTGCTGTCCAACCCGGACAAGCGCCAGCAGTACGACATGGGGGTCGACCCCAGCTCGCCGTCCGGCGGCGCCGGGGCCGGCTTCGGCAACGGGTTCGGCTTCCAGGACATCTTCGAGACGTTCTTCGGCGGCGGCGGAGCCCCCGCCGGCCCGGTGCCGCGCGCCCGTCGGGGCCAGGACGCCCTCGTGCGCATGGACATCGACCTCGCCGAGGCGGCGTTCGGCGCCAAGCGCGAGCTGCAGGTGGACACCGCCGTGGTGTGCGGCACGTGCAGCGGCAACGGCTGCCGGCCGGGCACCGACCTCAAGACGTGCGACGTCTGCCAGGGCCGCGGCAACGTGCAGCGCGTGGCGCGCTCCTTCCTGGGGCAGGTCATGACGACCGCGCCGTGCGCCGCCTGCCAGGGCTTCGGCACCGTGATCCCCGAGCCGTGCGCCGACTGCTCCGGCGAGGGGCGTGTGCGCTCGCGCCGCACGCTGTCGGTCAACGTCCCGGCCGGCGTCGACACCGGCACGCGCATCAAGCTCACGGCGCAGGGCGAGGTCGGCCCCGGCGGCGGCCCCGCGGGCGACCTGTACGTCGAGATCCGCGAGAAGCCGCACGAGACCTTCGTGCGCCGCGGCGACGACCTGCACTGCACCCTCCAGGTCCCGATGACGGCGGCCGCGCTGGGCACCGTGCTCGACCTCGAGACCCTCGACGGCGAGCAGGAGATCGACCTGCGCCCGGGCACGCAGCCCGGCCAGGTCGTGACGCTCAAGGGCCTCGGCGTCGGACACCTGCACGCCGGTGGGCGCGGCGACCTCAACGTGCACGTGGACGTCCAGGTGCCCGCCGGCCTGGACGAGGAGCAGACGGAGCTGCTGCGCTCGCTGGCCACGCTGCGTGGCGAGGAGCGCCCCGAGCCGCGGCTGACCGCGGCGCACCCCGGCGTGTTCTCCCGGCTGCGCGACAAGCTGAGCGGCCGCTGACGTGAGCGCGAGGAGCCCCCGCGGAGGTACGCCGAGGTACGAGGTGTGCCGGAGCGAGGCCCCGCAGGGTTCGCGTGCGGGGAGCACGACGTGAGCGCGCCGGTGTTCCTCGCCGAGGGCGGCGCGCTCCGCGAGCTCGCCCCGGGGGACGTCTACGTGCTCGACGGCGCGGAGGGGCGGCACGCGGGCGTCGTGCAGCGCCGCGGTCCCGGCGAGCGCCTCGACGTCGTCGACGGCGCGGGGACCCGGCTGCGCTGCGTGGTCGACGCCGTCCAGGACGGCGAGGTGCGCCTGCGCGTGGACGAGGTGGTCGCCGAGCCCGCGCCCGGCGTCGTGCTGACGCTCGTGCAGGCGCTCGCGAAGGGTGACCGCGACGAGCTCGCCGTGGAGGCCGCCGTCGAGGTGGGCGTGGACGCCGTGGTGCCGTGGCAGGCCGACCGCTCCGTCGTCGTGTGGCGCGGGCAGCGGGCGGCGAAGTCCCGGGCGAAGTGGGTGGCCACGGTGCGCTCGGCGGTGAAGCAGGCGCGGCGCGCGTGCGTGCCCCCGGTCGCGGAGCCGGTCACCACCCGTCAGCTCGCGGGCCGCGTGCGGGACGTGGTCGCGGACGGCGGCGGAGTCGTCGTGCTGCACGAGGAGGCGCGCACCCCGCTGGCGCGGGTCCGGCTGCCCGAGGCCGCCGATCCCGCGGCGCCGGGCGCGGGGGGCGCCCCCGCGTTCCTGGTCGTCGTCGGGCCCGAGGGCGGCATCGCGGACGCCGAGCTCGAGGCGCTGGTGGAGGCGGGCGCGGAGGCCGCGCGGCTCGGGCCGCACGTGCTGCGCACGTCCACCGCCGGGCCCGTCGCCGTCGCGCTGCTCAGCGAGCGGCTCGGGCGCTGGGCCTGACCGCTCGCCCTGAACGCTCGTCCTGACCGCTCGCCCTGACCGCGGCGCTCCCGCGCGGTAGCGTCCGAGCATGACGAGCGCCGAGCCCACCACCGACTGCCTGTTCTGCAAGATCGTCGCCGGCGACGTGCCGGCGGACGTGGTCGCCACGTCGGACCGCGTCATCGCCTTCCGGGACATCGCCCCGCAGGCGCCCGTGCACGTGCTGGTGGTGCCCAAGGAGCACCACGGCGACGTGTCCGTGCTCGCCGCGGCGGACCCGGCCCTCCTCGCGGAGGTGGTCGAGATGGCGGACCGCGTCGCGCACGACCTCGCCGACGGCCAGTACCGCTTCATCTTCAACTCCGGCCCCCGCGCGGGGCAGAGCGTGTTCCACGTGCACGGCCACGTGATCGCCGGCACCACGCTGGGGTGGACGCCGGCCTGACGAGGCCGGCACGGAATCCGCGTGCCGGGGGAGGCGTCCGCTCGATAGACTCGTGACGCCACGATCTCGTCTCGCGAAGGAGGGCCCCGGCGCAGCCGGCCCATGACATCGACACCCAGCACCGCACACGGCACCGCCGCCGCGCACGCCGAACGGTCCACCGAGCACCGCATCGTGGTGCCGCCGCACGTGCCGATGGTCGCGCTGCTCGGCAGCAGGGACTCCGTGCTGCGGGCCGTCGAGGACGGCTTCCCCGGGGTCGACGTGCACGCGCGCGGCAACGAGATCGTCGTGAGCGGCCCCGCCGGCGACGTCGCCCTGGTCTCCCGCCTGCTCGACGAGCTGGTCGAGGTGGTCGAGTCCGGGACGCAGCTCACCCCCGAGGTGGTGGCCCGCTCGGTCCAGATGCTCACCGCGGCTTCGGCGCAGAGCCCGGCCGAGGTGCTCACGTTCAACATCCTGTCGAGCCGGGGGCGCACCATCCGGCCCAAGACGGTGGGGCAGAAGCACTACGTGGAGGCGATCGACGCCAACACGATCACCTTCGGGATCGGCCCCGCGGGCACCGGCAAGACGTACCTGGCGATGGCCAAGGCCGTGCAGGCGCTGCAGGCCAAGCGCGTGAACCGGATCGTGCTGACCCGCCCGGCGGTCGAGGCGGGGGAGAAGCTCGGCTTCCTGCCCGGGTCGCTGAGCGACAAGATCGACCCGTACCTGCGCCCGCTGTACGACGCGCTGCACGACATGATGGACCCCGACGCCATCCCGCGGCTCATCGACGCGGGGACGATCGAGGTCGCGCCCCTGGCCTACATGCGCGGCAGAAACCTCAACGATTCTTTTATCATTCTTGACGAGGCGCAGAACACCTCCGCCGAGCAGATGAAGATGTTCCTCACTCGCCTGGGCTTCGGCTCCACGATGGTCATCACGGGTGACGCCACGCAGGTGGACCTGCCCGGCGGCACGACGTCGGGCCTGCGGGTGGTCGAGGACATCCTCACGGGCGTGGACGACGTCGAGTTCTGCCGCCTGACCTCGGCGGACGTCGTCCGGCACAGGCTGGTGGGCGAGATCATCGACGCGTACGCCCGCTGGGACGTCGCGACGTCGCGGGGCGAGGGCGGCACGCAGCGCCGGACCGGCCGGGGCGGGCGAGAGCCCGGCCACGACAGAGGAGCACGCAGGTGAGCATCGAGGTGGCCAACGAGTCCGGCGTCGAGGTGGACGAGGCCGAGTTCGCGGCGCTGGGACGGTTCGTGCTGGACACCCTGCACGTGCACCCGCGCAGCGAGCTGTCGATCATGTTCGTCGACACCACCGTGATGACCGAGCTGCACGTGCAGTGGATGGACGAGCCCGGCCCCACGGACGTGCTCTCCTTCCCGATGGACGAGCTGCGGCCCGGCCGGGAGGGGGAGGAGACGCCGCCCGGCACGCTCGGCGACGTCGTGCTGTGCCCCGAGGTGGCCGCCCAGCAGGCGACGGTCGCGGGGCACTCCACCGCCGAGGAGCTGCTGCTCCTCACGACGCACGGCATCCTGCACCTGCTCGGCTACGACCACGCCGAGCCGGACGAGGAGAAGGAGATGTTCGCGCTGCAGCGCCGCCTCCTGCTCACGTTCCTCGCCGGCCGGTGAGGCGACGGTGATCTGAGTGGACGGACCCGAGCTGCTGCTCGCCCTGGTGGCGGTGGTCGCGCTCGCCCTGGCGGGGATGCTCTCCGCCGGCGAGGCGGCGGTGCTGCGCATCACCCGGACGGCGGTCTCCGACGCCGTGATCGAGGCCGAGACGGCCGAGGACCTCACGTCGACGGCGCGCCGCACGCGCCTCGCCCGGCTGCGCGCCGTGCAGGGCCTGGTCGTCGACCCGACCGCCGCGGTCGCGGCGTTCGCCCTCGTGCGGGTCTTCGCCGAGACCGTGGCGCTCGCGGCGGCGACGCTGATGATCGCCGACTGGTTCGACGCGTGGTGGCAGGTGCTGCTCGCCGCCGCGGTCGTGGGCCTGGTCGCGGGCGTCGTCTTCGTGCGCCTCAGCCCCCGCGCGCTGGGCCTGCGCCGGCCGCTGCCGGTGCTCGTCGCGCTGGTCGGGCCGCTGTCGGCGGTGCACCGGGGCGCGGCCTGGCTCACCGACCGCACGACGGACCGCGGCGCGCCGCGGGGCACGGAGCGCGACGGCGAGCACGACCCCGGCGAGGACGCGCTGCGCGAGGTCGCCGAGCGGGTGCGCGACAACGAGGCGATCGAGGACGCCGAGCGGGAGCTGATCCGCTCGGTCGTCGAGCTGGGCGGCACGCTCACGCGCGAGGTCATGGTGCCGCGCACGGACATGGTGACCGTCGCCGCGACGACGCCCCTGCGCAAGGCGATGCGGCTCTTCCTGCGCTCCGGCTACTCCCGCGTGCCCGTCGTCGGGGAGGAGGTGGACGACCTCGTGGGCGTGGCCTACCTCAAGGACGTCGCCCGCGTGCTCGAGAACGAGCCCGGTGCCGCGGACCGCACCGTGGTCGACGTCGCGCGCGACGCCGTGTTCGTGCCGGAGTCCAAGCCTGCGGACGAGCTGCTGCGCGAGATGCAGGCCTCCCGGTCCCACATCGCCGTCGTCGTCGACGAGTACGGCGGCATCGCCGGTCTCGTGACCGTCGAGGACGTCATCGAGGAGCTCGTCGGCGAGCTGACCGACGAGCACGACACCGCCCCCGCAGTCGAGCCGGAGGACCTGGGGGGCGGCACGTTCCTCGTCTCCGCGCGGATGCCGGTCGACGAGCTCGGCGAGCTCTTCGACCTGCGGCTCGACGACGACGACGTGGACACGGCCGGCGGCCTCCTCGCCAAGGCGCTCGGCAAGGTGCCGCTCACGGGCGCCACCGCCGACGTCGGCGGCCTGCACCTCGTGGCCGACCGCGTGGAGGGTCGCCGCAAGCAGCTCGCGACGCTGCGCGTGCAGCGCGCGGCACCGACGGACGACGACACAGCAGCGGGCGACCGGGTCGCACCGCCAGACCAGAAGGAAGCGCACGCATGACCACCGACCTCTCCCGCCCCGCCGACGCGGGCGCCCCGCACCGTTCCGGCTTCGCCTGCCTCGTGGGCCGCCCGAACGTCGGCAAGTCGACCCTCACCAACGCGCTCGTGGGGGAGAAGGTCGCGATCATGTCCGCGCGGCCGCAGACCACGCGCCACACCATCCGTGGCATCGTGCACCGGGAGGACGCCCAGCTCGTGCTGGTCGACACCCCGGGCCTGCACCGGCCCCGCACGCTGCTGGGGGAGCGCCTCAACGCGCTGGTGCAGGACACGCTCGGCGAGGTGGACGTCATCGCGTTCTGCCTGCCCGCCGACCAGAAGATCGGACCGGGCGACAAGTACATCGCCGGCAAGCTCGCCCCGCTGATGGAGGGCCGGCGCGCGGTGCCGGTGGTCGCGGTGGTGACCAAGTCGGACCTGGTGGACCGCGGACGGCTCGCCGAGCACCTGCTCGCCGTCGACGAGCTCGCCCGGTCGCTCGACCGCGACTGGTCGGCCATCGTGCCCGTCTCGGCGCGCGACGGCTACCAGGTCGACGAGCTGACCGACGTGCTGGCCGCGCACCTGCCCGAGGGGCCCGACCTCTACCCGGGCGGCGAGCTGACGGACGAGCCCGAGCAGGTCATGGTCGCCGAGCTGGTGCGCGAGGCAGCGCTGGAGGGCGTGCGCGACGAGCTGCCGCACTCCCTGGCCGTGGTGGTCGAGGAGATCCTCGAGCGCGAGGGCAGCGGCGACCCCGCGACGGGGAAGCCCCCGCTGCTCGACGTGCGCGTCAACCTGTTCGTGGAGCGCGAGAGCCAGAAGGCCATCGTCATCGGCAAGGGCGGGTCCCGGCTGCGCGAGGTCGGCACCAACGCCCGGCAGGGGATCGAGAAGCTGCTCGGCACCCGCGTGTACCTCGACCTGCACGTCAAGGTGGCGAAGGACTGGCAGCGCGACCCCAAGCAGCTCCAGCGGCTCGGGTTCTGACGGCCGCCCGCGGCGGGCACCCTGCCCGCCGCGGGGGACGTCCTCCGAGGCCGCGGGGGATTTCCGGGCCGTTCGCGATGCCGCCGCCGAGTAGCATCGCTGCGTGGTGTTCCGGACTATTGCGACGACGGCGGCGATCCTGGTGGGGCTGGCACTGACGGGTGCGGTGGCCGGCCCCCAGTGGGACCCGGTGCCCGTGACCGACCACCTCGTCCCGGCGACCGCGGACACCGCGATCGGCGGCGTCGCCCCGGACGCCGAGATCGGCGAGGTGGGCGAGTTCGAGGTCCGGGAGACCGCGGTGACGATCCCGCTCGACGGCGCGGTCGTGGGCGGCCTCCTGCGCCAGCCGTTGGGTGCCGACGGCGGCGTGCTGCCCGACCGGCCCGGCGTCGTGTACGTGCACGGCGCCGGCACGGGCAAGGCCAGCGAGGCCTTCACCGAGTCGGCCACCGCGCTGGCCAGCGCGGGGATCGTCACGCTGGTGCCCGACAAGCGGCTGGACACCTACACCACCCGGGACCGGGACTACGTCGCGATGGCCGCGGACTACCAGCGGTCGGTGGACCTGCTGCGCACGGTCGACGGCGTGGACGCCGCGCAGGTGGGCGTCTACGGCGAGTCCGAGGGCACGTGGATCGTGCCGGTGATGCAGGCCCAGGACCCGTCGATCGCGTTCACGGTCCTGGTGTCGGCCCCGGTGGTCGCGCCGCGCCAGCAGGCCGCCTTCGCCGTCGACAGCTACCTGCGCAACACGGGCGTGCCGGAGCAGGTGTTCCGCGCCATCCCGCGGGCCGTCGGCATGCAGCTGCCGGGCGGCGGGTTCGAGTACGCCGACTTCGACGTGCGGCCGTGGCTCGAGCAGCAGACGGCGCCGGTGCTGGTGGTGTACGGCACCGCGGACCCCTCCATGCCCATCGAGCAGGGCGCCCGCCAGATCATCGCGGACACCGCGGTGAGCGGCGACGACGCCCCGGTCACCGTGCGCTACTACGCCGGGGCGAACCACGGCATCCACGTGCCCGTGGACGGCGGGATGCACCTGCACCCCGACTTCGGGCGCGACGTCGCCACGTGGATCCAGGGCATGCCGGGCACCGCGGACGCCGCGCCGCGGATCGCCGGCGACACCCCGAACCAGCTCTACGTCGCGTCTGCCGTGCCGCAGCCGCGCTGGTGGGGCAACGGGGACATCGTCGTGGGTGCGGTGATCGCGGGCGCGGGGCTGCTCGTCCTCGGCCCGCTGGTCTGGGGCGTGCACGCCCTGGTCCGCCGCGTCCTGCTCCGGCGGCACTCCGGGGACGCCCCCCGCCTCGCGCGCGGCCTGCGCTCGTCCCTGCTGGGCCTCGCTCTCGGTTCCGTCGCGACGATGGTCGCGCTCGTGGTG
Source organism: Promicromonospora sp. Marseille-Q5078 (assembly GCF_050315395.1). Classification (NCBI taxonomy): domain Bacteria; kingdom Bacillati; phylum Actinomycetota; class Actinomycetes; order Micrococcales; family Promicromonosporaceae; genus Promicromonospora; species Promicromonospora sp. Marseille-Q5078. The sequence continues at coordinate 2,806,554 of NZ_JBNPQG010000001.1, read as the reverse complement.
TACCTCCTCGCGGTCGCGCGCCTCGCGCTCGACTACATGCGTGACGACCTCGTCGTGCAGGGCGGCTGGATCGGCGTGCGCCTGCTCGGCGTCGCCACGGCGGTCGCGGCGGCGCTCGTGATCCGGCGGGTGGCCGACGCCCGGACGGAGCGCCGGGCGGGCGCGGACGTCGCTGTGGCGCGCGGCTGGCCCGCCGTGCTGACGTTCTGGTGCACGCTCGCCGGGTCGGTCGCGCTGCTGTGCACGCTGGCGTACTGGGGCGTGTACCAGCTCGGGATCTGACCGGCCCGCCGGGCCCGCCGCGGCGGGCCGCGGGGGTGGTGTGACCAACCCGCCCGCGCGGGACACGACGCCAGGGCCCCGCGTCAGGTACAAACGAGTCGGAGGAGATGGCGCGGGCACGTCCGCCCCGCCGCACCCGGAGCACCAGCCATGGAGACGTACGCATGACCGATCCCGACACCCTCGACGCCCCCCAGCAGGAGCGCTCGCCGTTCGGCGGGGTGACGGTCCGTGAGCTCGTGCGCGACGTCGTGGCGTCGTTCGCGCTCCTCGTCGCGCTCCCGCTGCCGTGGGACCACGCGCACCGTGGCAGCGACCGGCTCGAGGTCGTGCTCGTGACGGTCCTCGCGCTCCTCGCCGTCGCCGCGCCGTACCTGCGCCGCGGCGGTGTTGGCCCGTCGTCCTGGGACCTCCTGACGTCCCGCCGCACCGTGGCGCTCGCCTGTCTCCCGTACGCGATCGTCGCCCTGGTGTACCTGGCGCTCGACGCGACGGCGCCCGCCGACGCCTCGGGCGGGGTGGGCGCGGGCCTTGCGGTCGGCCTCGCCGGGGCGGCCCTCGCCGCGGCGCCGCGCTGGGCGCACACGCCCGCCGTGGTCGCCGGCGTGGTGGCGCTCGGGACGCTCGCCACCCCGGTCGCCGCGCTCGTGCAGGGCGCCCCGTGGCCCACGACCGTCACCGCGGCGATCAACGCGCTCGTGGTGCTCGGGGTCCTGTGGTTCACGGTGGGCACCTACCTGCGCTCCGGCGACCTGTCCGCCGGGTACGTGCTGATCGCGCTCGGCGGCGCCGTGGCCCTCGAGCTCGTGCTGTTCGCCGGCGGCTCGGAGCGGCCCTGGTTCGAGAGCGTGCACGGCCAGCGCCTGGGGCTGCTCCTGCTTCCGGTGGTCGCCGCCGTCACCGCGCGTCGCATCGTCGACGACGCCGCCGCCACCGCCGCGGACCCCGACGACGTGCGGGCCGAGCGCTGGGTCGCCGTCGCCGTGCGGTCGCTGGGCCTGGTGGCGCTGGTCGCGGGGTTCATCGCGCTCGTGGCCCTGGTGCGGATCATCAGCGACGGCGTCGCGGTGCCCCTGGTGCTGCGCCTGATCGTCGGCGTGCTCATGGTCGCGGTCGCGTTCGCCGCGCGCCGCGCCCTGGCCAGCGACCCCCGGACGGGGCACGTCACCGCCGTCGGCGCCTCGTGCGTGCTCGTGGTCCTCGGCCTGGTCATCGTCGTCGCCCGCGCGGGGCTGGGCACCCAGTCCAACGTCGAGGAGCTGCTGGTGGCCTTCGGGCTGCCGGCGATCGTCCTGGCCGTCCTGCTGGTCCCGTCGTCGGTCCGCGAGCTCGTCGCCTCGGCGCCGCCCGAGACGCCGGAGCCGGAGCCCGCCATGGACGACGACGCCACGACCGACGCTGCGCCGACCAACGGCATTCCGACCCACGGCACTCCGACCCACGGGACGCCGACCCACGGGACGCCGACCCACGGGACGCCGGCCCACGGGACGCCGACCGGCGAGACCGCCTCGGTCGCGTCGCGCGAGCCGGCGGAGGCGTGGACGGTCGCCGCCCCCGCGTCCTCGAGCCGCACGTCGTCGGTCCCCGCGTCGTCGGTCCCCCCCAGGTCCGCCCCGACGGTCGCCGTCTCCGGGGCGGCCGGCCGACCGATGGACGCCACGCAGCAGATGGAGCCCGTGCGCGGGTACGGGTCGCCCGACTCCACGCAGGTGCTGCCGCCGGTGCAGGCCGCGCCTCCCGCCCAGGCGCCGGGGTGGGGCGCCGCGCAGGCGATGGACCCGTCGACGCCGCTCGCCGACCTGGCGCGCATCGCCGCGGAGGCGCCGCACCTGCGCTCGTACGTCGCCGCCAACCCGTCGACGTACCCGGCCCTCCTCGACTGGCTGGGGGCCCTCGGGGACCCCGCCGTCGACGCCGCGCTGCGGTCCCGGCGGTGACCCGACGGGTGCCCGGGCCGGATACCGGACGGTCCTCGACCCGTCCGGGCGAAGGTGTACGGTGACAGCGTGCATCGCACGGTGAGCCTCCTCCTTCGGTGCCGCGGCGGGGCCCTCTAGGCCGGACCCCCCGTCGCGGAGGCTTTGGCGCGCCGGCCGACTGGTCACGATCGTCCGACCCACCCGGGACGACGGTCACCGAGCCCCCACCGAAGGACGCGACACCAATGCAGAACTCCCACCCCCAGGGCATCGCCGGCGCCAACCCGCAGCGCCCCTCCGGGATGCCGTACACCCGCTACGTCCCCTTCCACGAGCAGATCCGCGTGGAGCTGCCGGACCGCACGTGGCCCGACCAGCGGATCACGAAGGCGCCGCGCTGGTGCGCCGTCGACCTGCGGGACGGCAACCAGGCCCTCATCGAGCCGATGGACGCGGAGCGCAAGCTGCGCATGTTCGACCTGCTCGTGCAGATGGGCTACAAGGAGATCGAGGTCGGCTTCCCGTCGGCGTCGCAGACGGACTTCGACTTCGTCCGGCAGCTCATCGACACCGGCCGCATCCCGGACGACGTCGTCATCCAGGTGCTCACCCAGTGCCGCGACCACCTGATCGAGCGGACCTACGACGCGATCCGCGGCGCCAAGCAGGCGATCGTGCACATCTACAACTCGACGTCGATCCTGCAGCGCGAGGTCGTGTTCCGCAGCGACATGGACGGCATCGTCGACATCGCCCTGCAGGGCGCGCGGCTGTGCCGCAAGCTCGAGGAGACGGTCCCCGAGACGACGGTCTACTACGAGTACTCCCCGGAGTCGTACACGGGCACGGAGCTCGAGTTCGCCGCCCGCATCTGCAACGAGGTGCTGGCGGTGCTGGAGCCCACCGCCGAGCGTCCGGTGATCGTCAACCTGCCGGCGACGGTCGAGATGGCCACGCCGAACGTCTACGCCGACTCCATCGAGTGGATGAACCGGAACCTGGCGTTCCGCGAGCACGTCGTCCTGTCGCTGCACCCGCACAACGACCGCGGCACCGCCGTGGCGGCCGCGGAGCTGGGCTACCAGGCCGGCGCGGACCGCATCGAGGGCTGCCTGTTCGGCAACGGCGAGCGCACCGGCAACGTCGACCTGGTGACGCTGGGCATGAACCTGTTCGGCCAGGGCATCGACCCGCAGATCGACTTCTCCGACATCGACGGCATCCGCCGCACCGTGGAGCACTGCAACCAGATCCCGGTGCACGAGCGGCACCCGTACGTCGGCGACCTGGTCTTCACGGCGTTCTCCGGCTCGCACCAGGACGCCATCAAGAAGGGCTTCGACCACATGGCGGCCCGCGCCGAGGACGAGGGCCGGGCCGTGGACACGCTCACCTGGGGCGTGCCGTACCTGCCGATCGACCCGAAGGACGTGGGCCGGTCGTACGAGGCCGTGATCCGGGTCAACTCGCAGTCGGGCAAGGGCGGCATCGCGTACCTGCTGTCCACCGAGCACTCGCTGGACCTGCCCCGTCGCCTGCAGATCGAGTTCTCGGGCGTCGTGCAGCACTACACCGACACCGAGGGCAGCGAGGTCACGGGCGCGGACATCTGGCGGATGTTCAGCGACGAGTACCTGCCGGTCGAGGAGCACGACACGCGCGGCCTCGAGCCCTGGGGCCGCCTGCGGCTGCGCGAGACGCGGACCACCGCGTCCGAGGGCGGCGCGACCACCCTGTCCGTCGACGTCGTGGACCACGGCGAGGCCGTGACGCTCGAGGGCACCGGGAACGGCCCGCTCGCGGCGTTCGTCGACGCGATCTCGAAGGTGGGCGTCGACGTGCGCGTGCTGGACTACGCGGAGCACGCGCTGTCGGAGGGCGGCGACGCCACCGCGGCCGCCTACGTGGAGTGCCAGGTCGGCGACGACGTGCTGTGGGGCGTCGGGATCGACCCGTCCATCACCACGTCGTCCCTCAAGGCGATCGTCTCGGCCGTGAACCGGGCCGCCCGCGGCTGACCCGCCCCCAGGCACCTGTCAGAGCCACGTCGCGCCCCGGCGCGACGTGGCTCTGACCGTTCCCGTGGGTGGGTGCTGAGACAATGACGACGTGCCCCTGTACCGAGACGACGCGATCGTGCTGCGCACCCACAAGCTGGGCGAGGCCGACCGGATCGTCACGTTCCTCACCCGCGAGCACGGCAAGGTGCGCGCGGTGGGGCGGGGCGTGCGCCGCACGTCGTCCCGCTTCGGCGCGCGGCTGGAACCGTTCATGGTGGTGGACCTGCAGCTGCACACGGGCCGCAACCTCGACACGGTGACGCAGGTCGAGACGATCGGACCGTACGCCCGCGCCATCTGCGAGGACTACGGCCTGTACACCTCGGGCGCCGCGATGCTCGAGGCCGCCGACCGCCTGGTCGCCGCCGAGCACGAGCCCGCGGTGCAGCAGTACTGGCTGCTCGCCGGGGCGCTGCGCGCCCTGTCGGAGCGCACGCACGCGCCGGGCCTGGTGCTCGACTCCTACCTGCTGCGTGGCCTCGCCGTCGCCGGCTGGGCGCCGTCCTTCTCCGAGTGCGCCCGCTGCGGCGAGCCGGGCCCGCACCACGCCTTCTCGGTGGGGCAGGGCGGGGCGGTGTGCTCCCGCTGCCGCCCGCCGGGCTCCACCGCGCCGGCGCCGGAGACGTTCATCCTGCTCGGGGCGCTGCTGGGCGGGGACTGGGAGACGGCGGACGCCTCCGACCAGCGTCACCGCACCGAGGCGTCCGGGCTGGTCGCGGCCTACTCGCAGTACTACCTGGAACGCACGCTGCGCTCGTTGCGCATGATCGAGCGCGCATGATCGAGAAAGAGGTCTGATGCCCCGCACCGCCGATCCCCGGCAGCCCCGGTACGCCGAGCCGTACCCGCACCCCTCGGGGGCCACGCCCCCGTCGATCCCGCCGCAGTTCGTGCCGAACCATGTCGCGATCGTCATGGACGGGAACGGCCGGTGGGCCAACGCCCGGGGCCTGCCGCGGGTCGAGGGGCACAAGCAGGGCGAGAAGTCCCTGCTCGACGTCGTCGCCGGCGCCGTGCAGATCGGGGTCAAGCACGTCTCCGCGTACGCGTTCAGCACGGAGAACTGGAAGCGGTCGCCGGACGAGGTGAAGTTCCTCATGAACTTCAACCGCGACGTCATCCGCCGCCGCCGCGACGAGATGTCGTCCTGGGGCGTGCGCATCCGCTGGGCCGGCCGCAAGCCGCGGCTGTGGGGCTCGGTGATCAAGGAGCTGCAGGTCGCCGAGGAGATGACGCGCGACAACGACCGCTGCACCCTGACGATGTGCGTCAACTACGGCGGGCGTGCGGAGATCGCCGACGCGGCCGCCGCCATCGCGCGCGACGCCGCCGCGGGGAAGCTCAACCCGGCGCGGGTCACCGAGAAGACGGTGCAGCGCTACCTCGACGAGCCGGACCTGCCGGACGTCGACCTGTTCCTGCGGTCGTCGGGCGAGCAGCGCACGTCGAACTTCATGATCTGGCAGGCCGCCTACGCGGAGATGGTGTTCCTGCCCGAGCCGTGGCCGGACGTCGACCGGCGCCACCTGTGGCGCGCGGTCGAGGAGTTCGCCCGCCGCGACCGGCGCTACGGCGGCGCGGTCGACGTCCCCGGCGCGGACTGAGCCCGGCGGGGATCAGTCGCCGAGGGTCTCGGCCATGGAGTCGACGAGGGCGGGCAGCCCGTTCTCCCAGTAGACCGAGAGCGCGGTGGGCGGGGACACGGCGGAGACCTCCGGCGTGCCGACGACCTTCACGACCTTGCCGGCCTTGACCGCGGGGATCGCCTGGAGGTCCTTGTTGTCGTCGAAGGCCTGCGCGGCCTCCTTGCTGGCCGAGTAGGAGATGACGAAGTCCGAGTCGAGCTTGTCCAGCTCTTCGTAGGACAGGTCGTAGTAGAAGCTGCCGTTCGACGTGTCGAGCTCCGCGACGGACGGCGCGTTCTTGACGCCCAGGCCCTCGAGGAACACGGTCCGCGGGTCGTTCGACGTGTACACGGACACGATGCCCTTCGTCGGGTCGTCGTAGATGGCCGCGAACGTCTTGCCGGCGAACTCGGGGTGCTCGGCGGCCTCCTTCGCGACGAAGTCGTCGATGTCGTCGAGCACCTGCTCGCCGGCGGCGGAGCGCCCGAGGGCCTGGGCCGTGAGCGTGATCGTGTCCTGCCACGTCGTGGTCCAGGGGGCGTCAGGGTAGGCGACGACGGGGGCGATGTCGCTGAGCACGTCGTACTGCTCCTGGGTGAGGCCGGAGTACGGCGCCACGATGAGGTCGGGCGCGGCCTCGACGAACTCCTCGTACGGCACGGTGCTGCCGCCCTCGGGGTCGGACAGGATGGCGGGCTTGTCCACGCCGGCCTCGTCGTAGGCCTCCTCGACCCACGGCAGCAGCGCGTCCTCGCCGACGGTGTAGATCTGCTCGGCGACCGCGACGGGGTAGACGCCCGCCGCGATGGACGCCTCGGTCGACCCCCAGCCCCAGGTGGCGACGCGCTCGGGCGCCTTCTCGATCACCGTCTCGCCGAGCGCGTGCTCGATCGTGATCGGGAACTCGTCCGTGGCCGCGGAGGCCTGCCCGCTCGGTGCGGGGGAGCCGTCGCTCTCCGGGGTGCCGCCGGAGCCGCAGCCGGCGAGGGTCAGGGCGGCGGTCGCCGCGAGGGCGGCGGCAGCGGCGAGAGGGCGGCGAAGACGCACTGGTTCTCCTCGGTGGTGCGCGCGCCGACGGCGCGAGCGGTTGGTAGGTGAGGCGAGCCTAACCTATGTCGCGCTGTCGTTGTGCGTCCGCCCGAGGGGGACGACCAGTGGCGTTCCGGACACCGGGTCCGGCACTACGCGCGCCTTCAGGCCGAACGCCGCGTGCACCGAGGCGGCGGTCAGCACGTCGCCCGGGCGGCCCTCGGCCACCACCTGGCCGGCGCTCATCACCACGAGGTGGTCCGCGTACCGGGCGGCGAGGTTGAGCTCGTGCAGGACCATGACGACGGTGGTGCCGCGGGTCCGGTTCAGCTCGGTCAGCAGGTCGAGCAGGTCCACCTGGTGGGCCAGGTCGAGGTACGTCGTGGGCTCGTCGAGCAGCACGACGTCGGTCTCCTGCGCCAGCACCATGGCGATCCACACGCGCTGTCGCTGCCCGCCCGAGAGCTCGGCCACGGGGCGGTCGGCGAGGTCCGCGACCCCGGTCGCCTCGAGGGCGCGCAGCACCGCGCTGTCGTCGGAGGAGCTGTGCCGGCCGAACCACCCCTGGTGCGGGTACCGGCCCCGGCCCACGAGCTCCGCGACGCGGACGCCGTCGGGCGCGGTCGACGACTGCGGGAGCACCCCGACCCGCTTCGCAAGCTCCTTGCGGGACAGGGCGCCCACGTCCGCGCCGCCCAGCGTGACGTGCCCGCCCTCGAGCGGGTGCAGGCGCGCCAGGCCGCGCAGCAGCGTCGACTTGCCGCAGGCGTTGGGACCGACGATCGCGGTCACGCTGCCGGCGGGGAGCTCGAGGTCGAGACCGTCGATCACGCGTCGCCCGTCGTACCCGAGGCTCACGCCGTGGGCGCGCAGGGTCGCGTCAGGTGCCGTCCCGGGTGTCGTGGGGGTCGCGGCGGCGGGACGCGCGGGCGCCGCGACGGGCCGGTGCACGTCGGTCATGCGAGTGCCTTCCTTCGGTCGGAGGCCAGGAGCCACAGCAGGTAGGGGGCCCCGATCAGGCCGGTGACGATGCCGGTGGGTGCCTCGACGCCGAACAGCAGGTGCTGACCCACGACGTCCGCCGCGAGCACCAGGAGGGCGCCCGTCAGGACGGAGACGGCGAGCGCGGCGCCGCCGTCGTCGAGCAGCCGGCGCGCGATCGCGGGCGCGACGAGGGCGACGAAAGCGAGCGGGCCGACGAACGACGTCGCGACTCCCACCAGGCCGACGGCGAGCAGCAACGAGGTGACGCGAGCCGCGTCGACCGCCACCCCGAGGGCGCGCGCGTTGTCGTCCCCGAGCGCGAGCGGGCCCTGCCACCGCGAGACCACGGCGACCCCGCCGCCGAGCACGAGGGTGACCACGGCGAACGTCAGGAGGTCCGTGCCGCGCACGTCGGCGACGCTCCCGACCGTCCAGACGAGCGCGGACTGCGCCGCGCGGATCTCGACGCTCGCGAGCAGCCACGCCAGCAGCGACGAGCACAGGTAGGCGAAGCCGACGCCGACCAGGACGAACCGGATCGAGTGCAGGCCCTGGCGCCAGGCGAACACCCAGATCGCCAGCGCGACGAGGAGCGCGCCGACGAACGCCGCCCCGGACACGGCCAGCCCGGTGAGGCCCAGCACGAGCATCGCCGTGACCGCGCCGAGGCTGGCGCCGCTGGCGATGCCGAGGATGTCGGGGCTGGCCAGCGGGTTGCGCAGCGTGGTCTGGAACATGGCGCCCGCGAGGCCGAAGGACGCCCCGGCGAGCACCGCCGTCTCGATGCGGGGCAGCCGCAGCCGGTGCACGACGAACACGTCGGCGTCCGAGCCCACGCCGAAGAGGGCTGCCAGGGCGCGGCCGGGCGCGAGCGAGGCCTCGCCGAGCGTGAGGGCGAGGGTGGCGAACGCCACGAGCAGGACGGCGAGTGCGGTCACCACGAGGGCGAGCCGGCGCCGCCGGCGGTGACGCAGGGCGACGACGGGATCGGCAGGTGTGCCGGGGGCGGCCGGGCGGGCGACGAGGTCGGCGGTCATCTCACACCCCCGCCACGGTCCGGCCGCGGGCGACGGCCACGAGGACGGGGGCACCGATCGCCGCGGCGACGACGCCGGCCTCGAGCTCGGAGTGCGGCAGCACGAGCCGGCCGATGACGTCGGCGCCCAGCAGCATGACGGGGCCGAGGAGGGCGGTCAGCGGCACGATCCACCGGTAGTCCGTGCCGACGAGCCGCCGGGCGGCGTGCGGCACGGCGAGCCCGACCAGCGCGATCGGGCCGGCGAGCGCCGTCGCCGTCCCGGCGAGCAGGACGACGGCGGCCGCCGTGAGGCCGCGGGTCACGCCGACGCGCTGGCCGAGCGCGGCGGCGACGTCGTCGCCGAGCGCGAGCATGGACAACCGGTGCGCGAGGGCGCCGGCGAGCACCACGCCGACGGCGACGAACGGCCACAGCACGGCGAGGGTCTCCATGCCGCGCCCGGTGAGCGAGCCCACGGCCCAGAACCGGTACATGTTGAAGGCCTCGGGGTCCCGCAGCAGCACCAGGGTGATGAGCGGCGTGATGAGCGCGGTCACCGTGGCGCCGACGAGCGCGAGCTTGACCGGCTGCCCCGAGCCGATGGAGAAGACGAGGAGGGCGGCAGCGGCGGTGCCCGCGAACGCGAACCAGACGAAACCGAGCGGCGACGCCACGCCGAGCATCGAGACGGCGACGACGACGGCGAGGGACGCCCCGGAGTTGAGGCCGAGCAGGCCCGGGTCGGCGATGGGGTTGCGCGTGACGCCCTGGACGAGGGTGCCGGCGATGCCGAGGGCGGCGCCCGCGGCGAGGCCGACGAGGGTGCGCGGCACACGCTGGTCGCGCACCACGTCGTGGTCGACGTTTCCGGCGACCGGGTGGGTCAGCGCCTGCCAGACGGTCGCCACGTCGATGTCCCGGACGCCGAGCGCGAGGCTCGCGACGACGACGACCGCCAGCACCACCACCGTGGCGACGACCACGAGCAGGCGGCCCCGGGTGCGCCGGGCGACGAGGGCTGCCGCGGGACGGGGCGCCCGGGTGACGGCGGTGGCGACGCTCACGAAGCGTCCTCGGGGGCGACCGGTTCTGCTGGTCGAGCCTGTCGCGAGCCGGGCGTGCGGTGCGTCAACCGGTAGGCGACCCAGGAGACCAGCGCCACAGCAGCCAGTCCGACGACGACGAGGGTCACGGGGTTGCGCAGCCCGAGGGCGATCGCGCCGTTCACGGCGGCGGTGCCGACGGTCGTCCAGATGCCCGCCCACACGGCGCAGCCGACGAGGAGGGCCGCCAGGTAGCGGCCGAACGGCATGCGGAGGTACCCCGCGGCGAGGTTGACGAGCGTCTGCACCCCGACGGTGAAGAAGGACAGGGTGACCGCGGGCGGGCCCCACCGGTGGACCCGGTCGACGACGGCGGCGGCACCGGGCCGCGCGAGGGCCTCGGCGACGCGGCCGCTCGACGTGCCGCGCGCGACCCCGCGACCCGCCCAGTAGGTGGCCTGCGCGCGCACGAGGACGATGCCGAACGCCGCCGCGTACACGACCCAGAACGGGACGCCGGCGATCGTGAAGACGCCGGTGCCGTCGGCGTCCTCGGCCGCCATGGTGAGCGCGGGAGTGGTCAGGTGCACGGGCTCATTGTGCCCGACTGAGGTATGGCTGCCCTAATGCGCCGGTCGCGGGCCCGGGGCCGGCCGGGTCGGTTGGCGCTCAGCCGCGGCACCGTGCGCAGGTGCCCCAGAGCTCGACCGTGTGGTCGATGTCGGCGAAGCCGTGCGTGGCGCCGACCGACGCCGCCCAGGACTCGACGGTGGGGCCGTCGATCTCGACCGCGCGGCCGCACACGCGGCACACGAGGTGGTGGTGGTGCTCGCGGCGCGCGCACCGGCGGTACAGGCTCTCGCCGTCCTCGCTGCGCAGCACGTCGACGTCGCCACCGTCGGCCAGTGCCTGCAGGGTGCGGTACACGGTGGCGAGGCCGACGGCGTCGCCACGGGCGCGCAGCAGCTCGTGCAGCTGCTGGGCACTGCGGAACTCGTCCGTGTCGCCGAGGGCGTCCGCCACGGCCGCCCGCTGCCGCGTCATCCGCGGGGCGGTCCGCTGCGCGGCCTCGCGATCGGCCTGGCGCTCGGCCTCGCGCTCGGCCTGGCCGGTGCGGTGGGTCGTGTCGTTCACGGCGTGCACTCCTCCTCGGGCGTGCCCCGGCCGACGCCGGCGGGGGCGACGGCGACGTCGTCGGGGATGTCGGGATGCGGGTCGGCGGGCGGCCGGCGGCGGGCCAGCAGCGGGTGCAGCAGCGCGACGACGGCGTAGACGGCGATCGCGAGCACCACGATGAGGGCGCCGGGCGACACGTTGTGCCAGTAGGTGATGGACAGCCCGGTGACGCACACGGCCACGCCGATCACCGAGGCCACGATCATCGTGCGCCGGAACGAGCGCGTCACGAGCTGACCGATCGCCACCGGGACGATCATCAGGGCGGAGACGAGCAGCAGGCCGACGACGCGCATCGCGACGGTCACCGTGAGCGCGGCCAGCACGGCCACCGCCATGTTCAGCGCCCAGACCGGCAGCCCGGAGGAGATGGCGAACTCCTCGTCGTGGCTCACGGAGAACAGCGCGGCCCGCAGCCCGAGCCCGATGAGCAGGATCAGGCCGCACAGGGCCACCGTGACCCAGACGTCGGACAGCGTGACCGACGAGATGGAGCCGAACAGGTACGCCATGAGGCTGCCCGACGAGCCGCCGGCCAGACCGATGAGCAGCACGCCGCCCGCGATGCCGCCGTAGAACAGGATCGCGAGCGCCAGGTCGCCCGACGTGCGGCCGCGGCGGCGCACCACCTCGATCAGCACGGAGCCCGCGACGGCGGCGACCACGGCGCCGGGCACGGCGAGCACGTCGTCCGGCACCAGCCCCATCGCCGAGCCGACGAGCCAGCCGAGCGCGACGCCGGTGAGCGCGACGTGGCCGATGCCGTCGCCCAGCAGCGCGAGCCGCTTCTGCACCAGGTAGGTGCCGACGACGGGCGCGCTGAGGCCCACCAGGAGCGCCGCGACGAGCGCCCGCTGCATGAACGGGTCGGTGACCATCTCCCACAGGCCGCTCACGGTGCCACCTCGTCCTCGCTGCTGTCGGTCCGCGTCTCGAAGGGCCCGTCGGCCAGGCGCACGTCCTCGGCGCGCTGGTACGTGCGGGAGTGCTCGTGCGGGTGCACGTGCTCGTGCGACTCGCCGCCGTGCCCGGGCTGCGGGGTCGGCGGGGCGCCGTCGTGCACCACGCGGCCGTGCCGCAGGACGACGGCGCGCTGCACCAGCGGCGCGAGCTCGCCCAGCTCGTGCAGCACGACGAGCACCGTCATGCCGTCGTCCACGAGGCGCGTCATGGTCGCGGCGAACGCCTCCTGGCTGGGCCGGTCGACGCCCGCCACGGGCTCGTCGAGCACCAGCAGCTCGGGTCTGCGGACCAGGGCGCGGGCGATGAGCACCCGCTGCTGCTGCCCGCCGGAGAGCTGGTGGGTGGCGTACCGGGCGCGGTCCGCGAGCCCGACGAGGTCGAGCGCCTCGCGGACGCGGGCGCGCCAGCCGCGCGGCAGCCGCAGGCGCCGGCCGTGCAGCAGGCCGGAGGCGACGACCTCGGCAGCGGTCGACGGGACGCCGGCGGCGGCGCTCACGCGCTGCGGCACGTAGCCCACGCGCCCCCAGGGCACGTCGTTGCCGAGCGCGTGGCCGAGCAGCCGCACCTCGCCGGCGGTGGCCGGCAGCACGCCGACGAGCGTGCGCACCAGGGTGGACTTGCCGGAGCCGTTGGCGCCGAGCAGCGCGACCACCTCGCCGCGCCGGACGGTGAGGTCCACCCCGCGCAGCACCGGGCTGGCGCCGAGGCGCACGTGCAGGTCGTGGGCCTCGATCGCGGGGACGCCGTCGTCGGGGGGCGTCGCGCACCCGCCCGGGGAGTCGGTGGCGAGCGTCGTCATGAGCACTGGAGCCCTTCGGTGAGCGCGGCCAGGTTGTCCTGCATGACCGAGACGTAGTCGTCCCCGGCCTCGGCCGCGTCCTCGGACAGGCCCTCGAGCGGGTCGAGGACGGCGGTGGTCACGCCGATGTCCTTGGCGAGGGTGTCCGCCACCTTCGGGCTGGTGAGCGTCTCGGTGAAGATCGTGCTGACGTCGTTCTCCTCGACGATGGCACCGACCTCGCGGAGCCGCGCGGGGGAGGGCTCGGCCTCCGGGTCGAGGCCGACGATGCCCACCTGCTCCAGGTCGTAGCGCTCCGCGAGGTAGCCGAACGCCTCGTGCGACGTGACGAGGGTGCGCGACGCGCACTCCTTCAGCCCTGCCGAGTAGTCGCCGTCCAGCTCCTTGAGGGACTTCTCCAGGGTGCGCGCGTTCTCGGCGTACACGGCGGCGTGCTCCGGGTCCGCCTCGCCGAGGGACGCCGCGACCGCGTGCCCGACGTCGACCAGGCGCGTCGGGTCCAGCCAGAAGTGCGGGTCCTGGGCGCCCTCGCCGCCGTGGTCGTGGCCGTCGTCCTCGGAGTGCTCGCCCGTGCTCTCCTCGCTGTCGTCCGCGGCCTCGCTCGGCGTGCCCGGGTGCGCCTCAAGCGTCACGACGTCGCTGGTGTCCACCACGTGCTCCGGGGACTGCGTCTCGACGGCGTCGTCCACGGCGGCCTGGAAGCCGGAGGAGTACACGACGAGGTCGGAGGTGCCGATCTCCCGCACCTGCGCGGGGGAGAGCTCGAGGTCGTGCGGCTCGGCGGCCGGCGGTGTGAGGTTCGAGACCGACACCAGGTCGCCGCCCACCTGCTCGGCCACGTACTGCAGCGGGTAGAACGATGCGAGCACCTCGAGCGTGCCGTCGGAGCCGCCGTCGTCGGTGGAGCACCCGGCGAGCACGGCGGGCAGGGCGAGGACGGGCAGGGCGGCGAGGGCCGCGCGTCGGCGAAGCATGAGAACGATTCTCAGGAGATTGAGAACCGTTGTCAACTCGGTGCGACCTGTCGGCGCCCGGGGGGCCGCGACGGCCCCGGTAGGCTGGTGGCACCGCAGCCGGTCGACGTCGGGCCCCGACGTGCCGACCGGGCGGCGTTCCCCGCACCGGCCCCACGAGCCACGTGGCGGCCCGACACCCAGGAGTGATCCGTGGCAGCACCGTCCCCGACCGCCCAGCTCGACGCCGTCGTCTCCCTCGCCAAGCGGCGAGGCTTCGTGTTCCAGTCCGGCGAGATCTACGGCGGTACGCGCTCCGCGTGGGACTACGGGCCCCTCGGCGTGGAGCTGAAGGAGAACATCAAGCAGCAGTGGTGGCGCGCGATGACGCGCCGCGACGACGTCGTGGGTCTCGACTCCGCCGTCATCCTGCCCACCCCGGTGTGGCACGCGTCGGGCCACCTCGGCGCGTTCAACGACCCGCTGACCGAGTGCCTCTCCTGCCACAAGCGGTTCCGCGAGGACCACATGATCGAGGAGTTCGAGGAGAAGAAGGGCCGCGCGCCCGAGGGCGGCCTCGCCGAGATCGCCTGCCCGAACTGCGGCACCCGCGGTCAGTGGACCGAGCCCCGCGACTTCAACATGATGCTCAAGACCTACCTCGGCCCGGTCGAGGACGAGTCCGGCGTGCACTACCTGCGGCCCGAGACGGCGCAGGGCATCTTCGTGAACTTCTCCAACGTCGCGGCGGCGTCGCGCAAGAAGCCGCCGTTCGGCATCGCGCAGATCGGCAAGTCGTTCCGCAACGAGATCACGCCGGGCAACTTCATCTTCCGCACGCGCGAGTTCGAGCAGATGGAGATGGAGTTCTTCGTCGCGCCGGGCACCGACGCCGAGTGGCACCAGTACTGGATCGACACCCGCATGAGCTGGTACACGGACCTCGGCATCGACCCCGAGAACCTGCGCCTGTACGAGCACCCGGCCGACAAGCTCTCGCACTACTCGACCCGCACGGTGGACATCGAGTACCGGTTCGGCTTTACCGGCAGCGAGTGGGGAGAGCTCGAGGGCATCGCCAACCGCACCGACTTCGACCTGAAGACCCACTCGGAGCACTCCGGCAAGGACCTGTCGTTCTTCGACCAGACGACGAACGAGCGCTGGCTGCCCTACGTCATCGAGCCGGCCGCGGGCCTGACCCGGTCCCTCATGGCGTTCCTCGTCGAGGCGTACGCCGAGGACGAGGCGCCCAACACCAAGGGCGGCGTCGACAAGCGCACGGTGCTGCGGCTGGACCCGCGCCTCGCGCCGGTCAAGGCCGCCGTCCTGCCGCTGTCCCGCAACGAGGCCCTGTCGCCCAAGGCGCGCGACCTCGCCGCCGAGCTGCGCCGGAGCTGGAACGTCGACTTCGACGACGCCGGCGCGATCGGCCGCCGCTACCGCCGCCAGGACGAGATCGGCACGCCGTTCTGCGTCACGGTCGACTTCGACACCCTGGACGACGACGCGGTGACCATCCGCCACCGCGACACGATGGCGCAGGAGCGGGTGTCCCTCGCCAAGGTCACCGCGTACCTCGCGGAGCACCTCGCCGCGTTCTGACCCCCGCGGGACGAGCAGGGGCCCGGGTCCGCAGCTGCGGACCCGGGCCCCGACGCCTGCCGTCCGGACGGGCGCACGTTGTCGTCGACGTCCGTGCTGACCGTCACAGGCTGAGCGAGAACGGGCGCCCGGTGCCGTGCACGACGGCCTCGATCGTGCGCGCCACGGCCTCCACGGCGGGCCGCCGCGGTGCCGTCGACGGCTCGAGGAGCACGATCTCCCGCTCCACGAGGTCGTGGAGCGTGGTGGTGCGCAGGTCGTGCGCCGGCCGCAGGCTCCGCATGATCGGCGTGGCCAGGGTGACGCCCAGCCCCTGCGCCACCAGCGCGAGCGTCGTCGAGGTGTCGTTCACCTCGTGCGCCGCGCGCGGCTCGAAGCCGGCGGCCCGGCACGCCCCGCGCACCGCCGCGCCGTAGTGCGTGGGCAGCGGCGGCAGGATCCACGGCAGGTGCGCGACGTCGGCGAGGTACATCCGGGCCGGCAGGTCCGAGGTCGGCACGGACACCAGCTCGAACCGTTCGGTCCGCAGCGGGCGCAGCGTCGTGCCGGGCAGCCGGGGGATCGGGGCGCCGGGGTAGTCCAGGCCGAGGCCGAGGTCGACGTCCCCGCGGCGCACGGCGCCGGCGACGTCGTCGACGGTCAGCTCGATCCCCACGAGCGTGATGCGCGGGTGCGCCGCCGCGAGGTGGGCGATCAGCTGGGGCAGGAGGCTCGCCGCCACGGTCGCGAAGGCGCCGACGCGGACGGTGCCGGACGCGTCGCCGCTCGCGGCCCGCGCGGCGTCGACGGCGTCCCGCTGGGTGGCGAGCAGCGTCTCGGCACGCTCGGCGAGGGCGAGCCCCGCCTCGGTGAGCGCGACGCCCCGGCCGTGCGGGCGGACCACCTCGGTGCCGAGGGCCCGGGCGAGCGCGGCGAGCTGGTGCGAGACCGCGCCCGTGGTGAAGCCCGTCGCCGCCGCGGCGGCCGTCATCGTGCGGTGCTCGGCCAGCGCGCGCAGGGCGCGCAGCCCCGACCACGGCAGGTCGCGCACGGAGGGTTCGGCAGCGCTGACGTCCACCTGACCAGGCTACAACCGTGCAGAGAAACTTGACGGATTAGGCGACGAACCTTCGATGGTGCTGGACGCTCCCGCGGGCCACGATGAGCGCATGGCTCAGGACCAGGACGTCCCGCGGCGGGCCGACGTCGTGGTGGTCGGGGGCGGCGTCATGGGGACGTCCGTCGCGTTCCACCTGGCCGAGGCAGGGGCCGACGTCCTGCTCCTCGAGTCCGGCGAGCTCGGCCGGGGCAGCTCCGGGAAGCCGATCGGCGGCGTGCGGGCGCAGTTCTCCGACGCGGCCAACGTGACGCTCGGCCACCGCAGCCTCGAGCTGTTCGAGGACTTCCGTCGCCGGCCCGGGGCCCGGATCGGGCTGCGCCAGCCCGGCTACCTCTTCGCGCTGCCGTCCGACGACGACGTCGCGCTGTTCGACCGCTCCGTCGCCGTGCAGCGCGAGTGCGGGGTCGACAGCCGCCTGCTCACGGTGGCCGAGGCCCGGCGCCTCAACCCCTATCTCTCGGCGACGGCCTACGCGGGGGCCGCGTTCGCCCCTCGCGACGGCTGGGCGCACCCCGCCGCCGTCGTGGCCGGCTACGCAGACGGCGCGCGGCGGCACGGGGCGGGCGTCGTCACGCACGCCCCGGTGACGGCCGTCGAGACCTGCGCGGACGGCCGGCTGACCGTCGTCACGCCCCGGGGCCGGGTCACGACCGCCGCGCTCGTGCTGTGCGCCGGCGCCTGGTCCCGCCCGGTGGGCGCGCTCGTGGACCTGGACCTGCCCGTGGACCCCGTGCGGCGGCAGATCGCGCTCACCGCGCCGCTCGAGCCGGCGCCGCCGACGATCCCGTTCACGATCGACTTCGGCACCACCTTCTACCTGCACAACGCGGACACCCGCGGCACGCTGCTGCTCGGCGCCTCCGAGCCCGGCACCCCGGTCGGCTTCGACACCGCCTACGACCCGGGGTGGGAGCCGTGGCTGCGCGACCTCGCCGTCCGCGCCACCCCGGCGCTCGCCGATGCGCCGCTGACCGGGGGCTGGGCCGGGCTCTACGAGCTGACGCCGGACCACGACGCCCTCGTCGGGGAGGCGCCGCGGCCCGCCGGCGACGCCCGCGTGCTGTACGCGTGCGGCTTCTCGGGGCACGGGTTCCTGCAGGCGCCCGCCGTGGGCGAGGCGATCGCCGACCTGTACCTCGGCCGCGCCGGAACGCCCGCCGCGCACGGGGTCGACGTGTCGGCGTTCGACGCCCGGCGCTTCGGTGCGCGACGGGCGCGCACCGAGGCCAACATCATCTGAGAGAGGAAGCGCACACCGTGACGACCGACACCTTCTGGGAACCGTGGCAGCTGCGGGCGGCGTTCGCGCGCTCGCTGTCCGACATGTACGGCCGCGAGGTGCCCGCGTACACGACGCTGCTGGAGGTGTCCCACGAGGTCAACGCCGACGTCGTGCGGGACCGCGGCGCCGACGCCGAGCGACTGGGCTCGATCGACCGCGTCACGGCCGAGCGGCACGGCGCGATCCGGGTGGGCACGCCCGCGGAGATCCAGCAGGTGGCGCGGGTCTTCGGCGCGATGGGGATGCGCCCGGTGGGCTTCTACGACCTGCGCGACGCCTCGTCGTCGTCCGTGCCCGTGATCTCCACGGCGTTCCGGCCCGTGGACCGCGCCGAGCTGGCGCGCAACCCGTTCCGCGTCTTCACGTCCCTGTTGGTGCCGGGCGACCGGCGGTTCTTCAGCGCCGACCTGCAGGACCGGCTCGAGCGGTTCCTGGGCGCGCGCACGCTGTTCGGGCCCGCGCTGCTGGCGCTCGCGGACCGCGCCGAGGCCGACGGCGGCCTGGCCGACGACGACGCCGCGGAGTTCCTGCGCCTCGCTACTGCCGCGTTCGAGCTGGGGCGCGAGCCGGTCGACCAGGCCTGGTACCGCGAGCTCGAGGCCGTCTCCGCCGTGGCCGCCGACATCGGCGGGGTGGCGTCCACGCACATCAACCACCTCACCCCGCGGGTGCTCGACATCGACGACCTGTACGCCCGCATGGAGGCGCGCGGCATCACGATGATCGACGCCATCCAGGGCCCGCCGCGGTGGGAGGGGCCGGACGTGCTGCTGCGGCAGACGTCGTTCCGGGCGCTCGCGGAGCCCCGCACGTTCCGCACGCCGGACGGCGAGGTGGTGCAGGACTCCTTGCGCGTGCGGTTCGGGGAGGTCGAGGCGCGCGGCATCGCCCTGACCCGGCAGGGCCGGGCGCGCTACGACGCCGCCATCGTGCAGGGCGCGACGGCGGACGTCTGGCGCGAGACGTTCCCGGCCACGGAGGCGGGCCTCGTCGAGCAGGGCCTCGGGTACTTCACCTACGAGGTCGCTCCGTCGGTCGAGCCGGTCGAGACCACGGCGGGCCGGGCCGCCGTGGTGCGGCGCGAGCCGATCGTCTACGAGGACTTCCTGCCCCGCTCGGCCGCGGGCATCTTCCAGTCGAACCTCACCGAGGAGGGCGCCAAGGACGCCAGCCAGGCCGGCGCGGAGCGCGACGCCGACTGGATGGCCGGCGCCGTCGGGCGCGAGCTGTACGACCCCTTCGACCTGTACGCCGCGCAGGTGGCGGCGTCGCGCGACCGCGCGGCGCAGCGCCTCGGCGTCGGCCCCCACCACCTTGAGAACTCCTCCACCCAGCAGGGAGCCCAGGCATGACCACCCAGACCCTCAGCCCGTTGACCACCGAGCTGCACGACGCCGCGCTCGCCGCACTGACCCGCATCGGCGCCGAGGTCCCCGCGGCCCCCGCCGACGGCGGGCTGCCGGTCGTCTCGCCGCTGACCGGCGAGGCGCTGCTCACGCTTCCCGAGGCGGACCGCGCGGACGTCGACGCGGCCGTCACCGCCGCCGCGGAGGCGTTCCGCGCCTGGCGCTCGGTCCCCGGGCCCGTGCGGGGCGGCGTCGTGCGCCGCCTCGGCGAGCTGCTCACCGAGCACAAGGCGGACCTGGCCGAGCTGGTGACGATCGAGGCCGGCAAGATCACCTCCGAGGCCCTCGGCGAGGTGCAGGAGATGATCGACGTCTGCGACTACGCCGTCGGCCTCTCCCGGTCCCTGGGCGGGCGCACGATGCCGTCCGAGCGACCCGGCCACCGGCTCATGGAGCAGTGGCACCCGCTCGGCGTCGTCGGCGTGGTCAGCGCGTTCAACTTCCCCGTCGCGGTGTGGTCGTGGAACACCGCCGTCGCGCTGGTCTGCGGCGACACCGTCGTGTGGAAGCCGAGCGAGAAGACGCCGCTCAGCGCGCTCGCGTCGAACGCCCTGCTGCGGCGCGCCCTCGCCGAGGCCGGGTTCCCGGAGGCGGTGAGCACCGTGGTGCTCGGCGCCCGCGAGGCGGGGGAGGCGCTCGTCGCGGACCGGCGCGTCGCGCTGCTGTCGGCCACGGGCTCGGAGCGGATGGGGCAGCAGGTGGCGCCCGTCGTCGCCGGGCGCGGCGGCCGGTACCTGCTGGAGCTCGGCGGCAACAACGCGGCCGTCGTCGCGCCCTCGGCCGACCTGGACCTCGCCGTGCGCGGCATCGTGTTCGCGGCCGCCGGCACGGCCGGGCAGCGGTGCACCAGCCTGCGCCGGCTCATCGTGCACTCGTCCGTGGTGGACGACCTCGTGGGGCGGCTGCAGTCGGTCTACGCCGGGCTGCCCGTCGGCGACCCGCGCGCCGACGGCACGCTGGTCGGACCGCTCACCGACGCCGGCGCCCGTGAGCGGATGCTCGCCGCGCTCGACGAGGCGCGGACCGACGGCGGCACGGTCGTCGTCGGGGGAGAGGCGGCCGAGGTCGACGGCGCGCCCGGCGCCGCGTACGTCTCCCCGGCGCTGGTGCGGATGCCCGCGCAGACGGACGTCGTGCGTCGGGAGACGTTCGCGCCGATCCTCTACGTGCTGACCTACGACACGCTGGAGGAGGCCATCGCCCTGCACAACGACGTCCCGCAGGGGCTGAGCAGCGCGATCTTCACCCTCGACGTGCGGGAGGCGGAGACCTTCCTGTCCGAGGTCGGCTCGGACTGCGGCATCGTCAACGTCAACATCGGCACGTCCGGCGCGGAGATCGGCGGCGCGTTCGGAGGCGAGAAGTCCACCGGCGGCGGGCGCGAGTCCGGCTCCGACTCGTGGAAGCAGTACATGCGCCGCGTCACCAACACCGTGAACTACTCCACCGAGCTGCCGCTGGCGCAGGGCGTGAACTTCGGCTGAACGTCCCGTCCCGCCGAGATAGAGAGGCACCTCGCCGAGATAGAGAAGGGACGGGGCGGCAGCACGTGCGGCCCGTCCCTTCTCTATCTCGGCGAGGAGCCTCTCTATCTCGGCGTACCGATGACAGATGTCATGGCCACGTCGTGACAGGCGACCCTGCAGGTCAGGGCGCCGCGGGACGACGATCGAGTCATGACATCGACGACCCGCCCCGCCCCCGCGCTGAGCCTGCGCGGGCTGCGCAAGGAGTTCCCGTCGTCCGCCGGCCCCGTCCGCGCGGTCGACGGCATCGACCTGGAGATCGCCCCCGGCGAGGTGGTGGCCTTCCTCGGCCCCAACGGCGCCGGCAAGACCAGCACGATCGACATGGTGCTCGGCCTCAGCGCCCCGACCTCCGGCACCGTGGAGGTGTTCGGCACCGACCCCGCTGACGCGATCGCCGCCGGCCGCGTCGCCGCCGTCATGCAGACCGGCGGGCTGCTGCGCGACATCACCGTGGCCGAGACGGTCGCCCTCACCGCGGCGCTGTTCGGCCGGACCGGGTCCCCGGCGCCCTACCTCGAGCGGGCCGGCATCGCCGAGCTCGCCGACCGCATGGTGGGCAAGTGCTCCGGCGGCCAGCAGCAGCGCCTCCGGTTCGCGATGGCGCTGGTCAGCGAGCCCGACCTCCTGCTCCTCGACGAGCCCACCACCGGCATGGACGTGGAGGGTCGCCGCGAGTTCTGGGCGGCCATCCGCGCCGACGCCGCCGCCGGCCGCACCGTCGTCTTCGCCACGCACTACCTGGAGGAGGCCGACACGTACGCCGACCGCGTCGTGCTGGTCAGCCAGGGCCGCGTCGTCGCGGACGGCTCGACGGCGGAGGTCAAGAGCTTCGCGTCCGGCCGCGCGGTGAGCGCCCGGATCGACGACGACGCCGAGCGCGCCGCCGTCGCCGCGCGGTTGCGCGACCTGCCGGTCGTGGACGCCATCGACCACCGCGGGTCGCGCCTGGTCGTGCGGACCGGCGACTCCGACGTCGTCGCCCGCTTCCTGCTCACGCAGACCCCCGCGCGCGACCTCGAGGTCGCCTCGGAGAACCTCGAGGACGCCTTCGTCGCCCTCACCACCGCAGCACCGAGCACGGACGGAGCCACCCGATGAGCGCCACGACCTCGACCCCCGGCACGACGACGGTTCCGGCGGTCGCCGGCCCCCGGCCCGGCATCCGGCCCCTCGCCGCCGCGCGCGTCTACCTCGGCGTCGAGCTGCGTCGCTCGCTGCGCAACCGGCGCACCCTCATCTTCTCGATGGTGATGCCGCCCGTCCTCTTCCTCATCTTCGGGCTGCAGGGCGACTACGCGAACCAGAGCACCGGCAACGGCAACGTCACCGGCTGGATCGGCGTGTCGATGGCGCTGTACGGGGCGATGGTCACCGCCACCGCGGGCGGTGCGAGCGTGTCCGTCGAGCGGGCGCAGGGGTGGACGCGCCAGCTGCGCCTGACCCCGCTGCGGCCCGCCGTCTACGTGGGGATCAAGCTCGCCGGCGCGATGGTGCTGGGGGCGGCCTCCGTCCTGCTCACCCTCGTGGTGGCGGCGTTCGCCGGGGCCCAGATGTCGGCCGGCGCCTGGGTGCTGTGCGCCGTCCTCGCCTGGGTGGGGTCCCTCGTGTTCGCGGCGTTCGGCCTGTTCATGGGCTACCTGCTCCCGGCGGAGAACGTCATGCAGATCCTCGGGCCGCTGCTCGCGCTGCTGTCCTTCGCCGGCGGGCTGTTCGTGCCGCTCGGTGACGGCTGGTGGGGCACCGTCGCGCAGGTCTTCCCCACGTACGGGCTGGCCGAGCTGGTGCACGCGCCGCTCGGCGGCGACCTCGGCGTCGCGGCCGTGGTGAACGTGGTCGCCTGGGCCGCCCTCTTCTCCGTCGGCGCGGCGTGGCGGTTCCGCAAGGACACGGCGCGGGTGTGAGCACCGGCTCCACGGTGCCGGGCGCTCGTGGCACGGTGGGGGGCGTGACGTCGACGCCCCCACCGTCGCCCCCGCCGCCCCCGGTGCTCCCGGCGCCCCGCCGTGGACGAGGCGGCGCATCGGCGTGCTCGTCTCCGTCGTCTGGGTCGTCTTCCTCGCGGAGCCGCTCTCCGTGGCGCTCGACGCCGAGCCCGCCGCGGTGCGGGTCGTCGGCGTGCTCGGCGTGCTCGGCGTGGCCGTCATCTTCGCCGGGACGATCCTCACCCTGCAGCGCCGGGGGCGGGTGCCGCGCCGTGCCGCCGTCGTGCTGCTCGTGATCCAGGCGGCGTGCGTCGCCCTGTCGTGCGTCGCCGCCCAGGAGCACGGCCTCGTCGGGCTCGTCTTCGTGTGCGTCACGGCGATCTACTCCGTCGGGAGCCGGGCGGCGGTGTGGATCGTCGGGGCGAGCATCCTGGTCATGCTCGTGCTGCCCCGCGTGCTGCCGGGCTGGGCGCCGGAGGACGGCAACGCGCTGGCGGTGGTCCTGGCCAGCGCCGCCGTCTACGGGTTCATGCAGGTCATCGACCGCAACCGGCGCCTGATCGCCGCGCAGCAGGAGCTCGCCGACCTGGCCGTCGCCCGCGAGCGCGAGCGGATCGCCCGCGACATGCACGACGTGCTCGGCCACTCCCTGACCGTCATCTCGGTCAAGGCCGAGCTGGCCGCCAAGCTGCTGCGGGCCGACGCCGGCAACCTGCCGGACGGGTCGCCGGGCGCGCGGGCGGCCGCCGAGGTGAGCGACATCCAGGGCCTCGCCCGGTCGGCGCTCGCGGACGTGCGGGGCACGGTGGCCGGGGCCTGGCAGGTGACGCTGGCCGGCGAGCTGGCGGCCGCCCGCTCCGCGCTCGACGCCGCCGGCGTCGTCGCCGAGCTCCCGGGCGCGGTGGACGACGTCCCGGCGGACCGGCGCGAGCTGTTCGCCTGGGTGCTGCGGGAGGGCACCACCAACGTGCTGCGGCACTCGGGCGCCTCGCGCGTGGTCGTGACGGTGGACGCCGACGCGCTCGTCGTCGACGACGACGGCGCCGGGGTGGCGGCCGCCGACGGACGCGGCCGGGGCGACGGCGGCGGGCACGGGCTGACCGGGCTGACCGCGCGCGCCCGCGCCGACGGGGCGGTGCTGGAGACGGGCCCGAGTCCGCTGGGCGGGTTCCGCCTCGCCGTCACCGTGCGCCCGGGCGCACCCGCGGCGGGTGCCAGGATCGACCCGTGATCCGACTGCTGCTCGCCGACGACCAGGCCCTCGTGCGCGGGGCGCTCGCCGCCCTCCTCGACCTCGAGCCCGACCTCGAGGTGGTGGCGCAGGTGGGCCGCGGCGACGAGGTGCTCGACGCGGCCCGGGACTCCGTCGCCGACGTCGCCCTGCTCGACGTCGAGATGCCCGGCCTGGACGGCATCGCGGCGGCTGCCGCCCTGCACCGCGAGCTGCCGTCGTGCCGCGCGCTGGTCGTGACGACCTTCGGGCGGCCGGGCTACCTGCGCCGCGCCCTGGACGCCGGCGCCAGCGGATTCGTGGTGAAGGACACGCCCGCCGAGCAGCTCGCGGACGCCGTCCGCCGCGTGCACGCGGGGCTGCGCGCCGTCGACCCGGACCTCGCCGTCGCCTCGCTCGCCGTGGGCGCGAGCCCGCTCACCGAGCGCGAGCGGCACGTGCTGGCGCTCGCCGCCGACGGGGGCACCGTCGCGCAGATCGCGGCCGAGGCGTTCCTCTCCGAGGGCACGGTGCGCAACTACCTGTCGGCGGCGATGGGCAAGACGGGGGCGCGCACCCGCGCCGAGGCGGTGCGCATCGCGCACGAGAACGGCTGGCTCTGAGCAGCCGACGGGGTTTGCGACAATAGTGGACGTGACTTCCACCCTCGATCCCGTCAGCACGTCGGCGCCCGGCACCCCCGGCCCTGCCGACGGTGTCGTCGACGCCGCGGACGCCGCGCGCGTCCTGCCGCCGCTGCAGATCGGGCCGATCACCGTGGACACCCCGGTGGTGCTGGCCCCGATGGCCGGCGTGACCAACCGCGCCTTCCGCACGCTGTGCCGCGAGGCCGGCGCGTCGCAGGGCTTCGACCCCGGGCTGTACGTCGCGGAGATGGTGACCAGCCGCGCCCTCGTGGAGCGCAACGCCGAGTCGCTCCGCATCGTCACGTTCGGCGACGACGAGACGCCCCGCTCCGCGCAGGTCTACGGCGTGGACCCGGCCACGGTCGGGGCCGCGGTGAAGATCATCGCGGGCGAGGACCGCGCCGACCACGTCGACCTCAACTTCGGCTGCCCGGTGCCCAAGGTGACGCGCAAGGGCGGCGGCTCCGCGCTGCCGTGGAAGCGCCAGCTCTTCACCGACATCGTGCGGTCCGCCGTCCAGGCCGCCGAGCCGTACGGCGTGCCCGTCACCGTGAAGATGCGCAAGGGCATCGACGACGACCACCTCACCTACCTCGAGGCCGGCCGCATCGCCGAGTCGCTGGGCGTGGCCGCGGTCGCGCTGCACGCCCGCACGGCCGCCGACTACTACTCCGGCACGGCCGACTGGACCGCGATCGCGCGGCTCAAGGAGGAGGTGCGCACCGTCCCGGTGCTCGGCAACGGGGACATCTGGTCGGCCGAGGACGCCGTGCGGATGGTCCGCGAGACCGGCGCCGACGGCGTCGTCGTGGGCCGCGGCTGCCAGGGCCGCCCGTGGCTGTTCGCGGACCTCGCGGCCGCGTTCCACGGGGTGACCACGCGGGTGCGCCCCGGCCTGCGCGAGGTCACCGAGACGATCTACCGCCACGGCGAGCTGATGATCGACTACTACGACGGCGACGAGGGCAAGGGCATGCGCGACCTGCGCAAGCACATGGCCTGGTACCTCAAGGGCTACGCGGCCGGGGGAGACGCGCGGCGCGCGCTGGCGATGGTCTCCACGCTGGCCGAGCTGCGCGAGCGTCTCGACGCGCTCGACCTCTCCCTGCCCTACCCGGGCGAGGACGCCGAGGGGCCGCGCGGCCGCGCCGGCTCCCCGAAGCAGCCGCACCTGCCCTACGGCTGGCTCGACTCCCGCGACCTCGACGAGGACTTCGAGGCTCGGCTGCGCGAGGCCGAGCTGAGCGTCAGCGGCGGCTGACGTCCCGTCCGCTGGTGGCGCCTGTCGAGACCTGGTCTCGACAGGCGCCACCAGCGAATGCGGGCGGTCAGGCGCGGAGCCAGACGGTGGTGTCGGCGGGGACGCGCGTCTGCGGGTCGGCGGACCGGTCGGTGGCCACGGGCCCGGACGCGAGCAGCACCTCGGCGCCGCGCGGCAGCAGCACGGGCTCGGAGCCCAGGTTGGCCACGACGACGACGTCCTGGTTGCGCAGGGCGATCACGTCGGCCGACTCGGCCCAGGCCTCGATCCAGGCGAGCCCGCCGTGGCCGAGGCCCTCGGCCTTGCGCAGCGCGAGACCCGCCCGGTACGTCTCGAACGTCGAGCCCGGGACGCCGTACTGCGCGTCCGCGGCGTAACGCGCGAACGACGCGGGCTGCGGCAGCCACGGTTCGCCGGCGGGCCCGAAGCCGAAGCCCGGCGCGTCGGCCGACCAGGGGAGCGGCACGCGGCAGCCGTCGCGGCCCGCCTCGGTGCCTCCGGTGCGGAAGTACGCCGGGTCCTGACGCACCTCGGCGGGCAGGGCCGTGTGCTCCGGCAGCCCGAGCTCCTCGCCCTGGTACAGGTACGCCGAGCCCGGCAGGCCGAGCATGAGCAGGCTGGCGGCGCGGGCGCGGCGCAGGCCGAGCTCCTCGTCGGGCTGCGGGTCGGTCGCGAAGACGCCGTTGGGCCGCACGGACGGGTCGGCCGAGCCGAGGCGCGACGGGTGCCGCACCACGTCGTGGTTGGACAGCACCCAGGTGGTGGGGGCGCCGACCTCGTCGTTCGCGCGGTACGACGCCGCGATGACGGAGCGCAGGGCGGCGGCGTCCCAGCCGGTGGTGAGGAACGAGAAGTTGAACGCCTGGTGCATCTCGTCGGGCCGCACGTACCGGGCGAGCCGGCTCAGCGGCTCCACCCAGGCCTCGGCCACCAGGCAGCGGTCGCCGTCGTACTCGGCGAGCACGCGGTGCCAGGCGCGGTAGACCTCGTGCACCCCGTCCTGGTCGAACATCGGGCCCTGGTTGCCGGCGCCGGTGGAGCCGTCCTCCGGGGCGCCGGGCTCGACGTCGCCGGTCGCCTCGGCGGCGTCGTCGCTGCTGCCGGCGACCATCTCGACGTGCCCGTCCCAGTCGGGCAGGCCGTCGGCCTTGACGAGGCCGTGCGCCACGTCGACGCGGAAGCCGTCCACGCCGCGGTCGAGCCAGAAGCGCAGCACGTCCTCGAACTCGGCGCGCACCTCGGGGTTCTGCCAGTCGAGGTCGGGCTGCGTGGAGTCGAACAGGTGCAGGTACCACTGCGGCCCCCGGGGGCCGTCGTCCTCGCGCGGGGCCAGCCGCGTCCAGGCGGGGCCGCCGAAGATCGACTGCCAGTTGTTGGGCGTCTCGTCGCCGGCGTGGCCGCGCCCGTCGCGGAACACGTAGCGCGCGCGCTCCGGCGAGCCGGGGGCGGCGGCGAGCGCGGCCTGGAACCACGCGTGCTGGTCGGAGGTGTGGTTGGGCACCAGGTCGGCGATCACGCGGATGCCGCGCGCGTGGGCGCCGGCGAGCAGGTCGTCGAAGTCGGCCAGCGTGCCGAACAGCGGGTCGACGTCGCGGTAGTCGGCGACGTCGTAGCCCGCGTCGTTCTGCGGGGAGCGGTAGAACGGCGACAGCCAGACGGCGTCGATCCCGAGCGCGTCGAGGTGGTCGAGGTGGGCGGTGACGCCCGGGATGTCGCCGATCCCGTCGCCGTCGCCGTCGGCGAACGACCGCGGGTAGACCTGGTAGATCACGGCGTCGCGCCACCACTGCCGCGCGGCGTCGTCCCCGGCGTGCACGACGGACCCGGTGCGGAGCAGGTCGCCGTCGGTGTCGCGGGCCGCGGCGGCGGCGGGGATGGGCTGGGTGGAGGTCATCGCTGGCTTCCTCACCTGATCGGGGGCTCGGGTCGGGCAGGCACGGACGCGCACGGGAGCGCGCGGACGTGCTCGGGGCACGGGCGAACCGTGCAGACCGCCGAGTGTAATCGTTGCTGCAAGAATTGCAGGAACCGCCCCCGCCGGGACTGCGATCAGTCGCGCGGGGCCGCCCCCGTGGAGCCCCGGACCACGAGCTCGGGGGCGAAGAGCAGCTCGGTCCGGGGGGCGGTCTCGCCCTGGATCTCGGTGAGCAGCGCGCTCACCGTGGCGCGCGCCATCGCCTCGACGGGCTGCCGGACGGTGGTCAGCGGCGGGTCGGTGAACGCGATGAGCGGGGCGTCGTCGTAGCCCACGACGGACACGTCGTCGGGCACGGACAGCCCGCGGGAGCGCGCGGCCCGGACGGCCCCGAGGGCCATGAGGTCCGACGCGCAGACGACGGCGGTGTGCCCGGCGTCGAGGAGCTCGGCGGCCGCGGCCTGCCCGCCCTCGAGGGTGTACAGGCTCGAGCGGACGTGCTCCCGGGCCGCGGCCTCGTCGTCGGCCAGGCCGTGCCGCACGAGGGCGGCGACGAACGCGGCGAGCTTGCGGCGGGAGGGCACGTACCGTTCGGGGCCGATCGCGAGGCCGATCCGCCGGTGGCCGAGCGTGACCAGGTGCTGCACGGCGACGTCCACGCTGGCGGCGTCGTCGGGGGAGACGAAGGGGGCGTCGATGCCCGGCGCGTAGCCGTTGACCAGCACGATCGGCACGCCCTGGCTGCGCAGCATCGAGTAGCGCGTGTGGTCCGCGCGCGAGTCGGCGTGCAGGCCGGAGACGAACACGATGCCGTCGACGGAGTGGTCGACCAGGGTGCTGACGTACTCGTCCTCGGTGGTGCCGCCGGGCGCCTGGGTGCACAGCAGCGGGGTGTACCCGCGCTGCGCGAGGATCGACTCGATCGCCTGGGCGAAGGCAGGGAAGACCGGGTTCGTGAGCTCCGGGACGATCAGGCCGACGAGACCGGCGGACCGGCTGCGCAGCACCGAGGGACGCTCGTAGCCGAGGACGTCGAGGGCTGCGAGCACCGCCTGCCGGGTGGAGCTCGCGACGCCGGGCTTGCCGTTGAGCACGCGCGACACGGTCGCCGTCGACACGCCTGCCTGCTCCGCCAGGTCGCTCAATCGGGTGCGCACCCGAGGAATCGTAGGGGACACGGGACCTCCTCGTCCTGGAGTGGGATACCAGCGGGTCGTCCGCCGGACCCGGTAGCGCGGCGCGCTCGTTGCGACGCGTTGCTGAAAAGTTATCGCAAGATCTTGCATCGCGCTGCAACGGTCCGTACGTTGTGGGCATTCAAGGCCCGGCGGTGACGCCGGGCCGTTCCACCGATGACAGCTGGGAGTTACCACGATGCGAAGGAGCATCCTTCTCGCCTCTGCCCTGGCCACCACCCTGGCCCTGACGGCGTGCGGCGGCGGCGAGCCGAGCGGCGGCTCGTCCGCCGAGGCGGAGACGAGCGCGGCGCCGGCCGCCTCGGGCACGCTCACGGTGTGGGTCGACGAGACGCGCGAGGCTGCCGTGCAGGCCGCCGCGGAGGCGTACGAAAAGGAGTCCGGCGTCGACGTCGAGCTCGTCCAGAAGAACTTCGAGGACATCCGCGCGGACTTCCTCGCCCAGGTCCCCACCGGCGAGGGCCCGGACATCACCGTCGGCGCGCACGACTGGCTCGGCGAGTTCACCACGAACGGCGTGGTCCAGCCGGTCGAGCTCGGCGACAAGGCCGACGACTTCATCCCGGTCTCGGTGCAGGCGTTCACCCAGGACGGCCAGGTCTACGGCCTGCCCTACGCCATCGAGAACATCGCGCTGATCCGCAACACGGAGCTCGCGCCCGAGGCCCCGACGACCTACGACGACATGATCGCCGCGGGGAAGAAGGCCGGCACCAAGTTCCCGTTCCTCATCCAGTCGGACGGCGACAAGGGCGACCCGTACACGTACTACCCGTTCCAGACGTCGTTCGGCGCTCCCGTGTTCGAGCAGAACGACGACGGCTCCTACCGTCCGGAGCTCGCCCTCGGCGGCGAGAACGGCGAGGCGTTCGCCACCTGGCTCTCCGAGCAGGGCGAGGCGGGCAACCTCAGCACGGACATCTCGTACGACATCGCCGTCGAGGCCTTCGCCAAGGGCAAGTCGCCGTTCATCGTCGGCGGTCCGTGGATGCTCGACCAGTTCAAGGACCTGAAGCTCGCCGTCGACCCGATCCCGGCGCCGGGCGACCAGCCGGCGCAGCCGTTCGTGGGCGTGCAGGGCTTCTACGTCAGTGCGCAGAGCAAGAACGCGCTGCTGGCCAACGACTTCCTCGTGAACTACCTGTCGACCACGGACGCGCAGACCGCGCTGTTCGAGGCCGGCGGCCGCCCGCCGGCGCTGACCGAGGCCGCGGACAAGGCGTCCTCGGACCCGCTGGTCGCGGGCTTCCGTGAGGTCGGCGCGTCCGCCGTGCCGATGCCGTCGATCCCGGAGATGGGCTCCGTCTGGTCGTTCTGGGGCGTCACCGAGGCGAGCATCATCTCGGGCAAGGCCGACGACCCGGTCAAGGCCTGGGACAAGATGGTCTCCGACATCGAGGGCGCGCTCGGCTGATGTTCCGTGCCCGCTACAAGGGCGCCGCGGCCGGCTCCGGGGGCTTCTCCGGAGCCGGCTTCGCCGTCAAGCTCGTGCTCGTCGCGCTCGTGGACGCCCTCGGCGTCTTCGGCGTCCTCGCCGCCTGGCGCGCGGGGTCGTGGGGGATCCTCGCCGCGATGCTGGCGCTCCTCGTCGCCGCCAACTGGGTGTACTTCACCAAGCGGTCCCTGCCGCTGAAGTACATCCTCCCCGGCCTCGCCTTCCTGCTCGTGTACCAGGTGTACGTCATCGGGTACACGGGGTACGTGGCCTTCACCAACTACGGCGACGGGCACAACTCCACCAAGGAGCAGGCGGTCGACGCGCTCCTGGTGCAGAACGAGCGCCGCGTCGAGGGGTCGCCCGCGCTGCCGCTGACCGTCGTGGAGTCGGACGCCGGCGACCTCGGGTTCGCCGTCGTCGACGACGAGGGGGTGGAGGTCGGAACCGCCGACGAGCCGCTCGCCGCCGCCGACGACGCGACGGTCGCCGACGGCGTCGTCACCGAGGTGCCCGGCTGGACGGTGCTGGACCGCGCGACGGTGCTGCAGCGCCAGCAGGAGGTCACCGCGCTGCGGGTAACCGTCTCGGACGACGCGGCCGCCGGCTCGGTACGCACCCAGGACGCCCGCACGGGCTACGTCTTCCGGTCCGTGCTGGAGTACGACGAGGCCGCCGACACGATGACGGACACGTCGACCGGCGTGGTGTACGAGCCGAACGACGACGGCCAGTTCGAGTCCGCGGACGGTGAGACGCTGGCCGTCGGCTGGCGCGTCACCGTGGGCTTCGAGAACTTCGCGACCGCGTTCGGCGACCAGCGGTACGCGGGCCCGTTCGTCAAGATCCTGCTGTGGACGTTCGCGTTCGCCGTGCTGTCGGTCGTGACGACCTTCGCGCTGGGCATGTTCCTGGCGATGGTCTTCAACGACCCGCGCCTGCGCGGCCGCAAGGTGTACCGGACCCTGATGATCCTGCCGTACGCGATGCCGGGCTTCCTCGCGGCCCTGCTGTGGTCCGGGATGCTCAACAAGAGCTTCGGCGTGATCAACCAGGTGCTGCTGGGCGGCGCCGCGATCCCGTGGCTCACCGACCCCTGGCTCGCGAAGCTGTCGGTGCTGGGCGTGAACCTGTGGCTCGGCTTCCCGTACATGTTCCTCATCTGCACGGGCGCGCTGCAGTCCCTGCCGGGCGACGTGTACGAGGCGGCGCGGATCGACGGCGCGGGCCGGTGGCGGATGTGGCGGGCCATCACGATGCCGCTGCTGCTGGTGGCCACGGCGCCTCTGCTCATCTCGAGCTTCGCCTTCAACTTCAACAACTTCACCCTGATCAAGATGCTGACGGGCGGCGGGCCACGGTTCGACGACGCGTCGGTGCCGCTGGGGCACACCGACATCCTCATCTCGATGGTCTACAACGTGTCCGGCCTGGACGGGTCGGCGCCGCGTGACTACGGCCTGGCGAGCGCGCTGTCCATCGTGATCTTCGTGGTGGTCGGGGTCATCTCCGCGATCGCCTTCCGGCAGACCCGCAAGCTCGAGGAGATGAGCTGATGACGACGGTGACCGACGCTGTGCCCCGGGCCGCGGGCGAGCAGGTGCTGCGGCACCGCATGTCGCCGGGCCGCTGGGCCCGGGAGCTGGGCTGGCGGCACGTCGTGGGTGTGGTGGCGGTGCTGTACGCGGTCTTCCCGATCGTCTACGTGGTGTCGGCGTCGCTGTCGCCCACGGGCACCCTCACCGGCTCGAACGAGCTGTTCGCCGAGGTCAGCGGCGCCAACTACGCGGCGCTGGGCGCCACGAAGTTCTGGACGTGGATGGGCAACACCCTCGTCATCGGTGTCGCGACGGCGGCGGGCACGGTGCTCATGGGCGCGGCGGCGGCGTACGCGTTCTCCCGCTTCCGGTTCGCCGGGCGGCGGCCGGGGCTGACGTCGCTGCTGATCATCCAGATGTTCCCGCAGATGCTCGCGTTCGTCGCGATCTTCCTGCTGCTCATCTCGCTGGGGGAGGTCGTGCCGGCGCTGGGGCTCAACTCCAAGCTCGCGCTGATCTGCGTGTACCTCGGCGGCGCCCTGGGCGTGAACACGTTCCTCATGTACGGATTCTTCAACACCGTGCCGCGGGAGCTCGACGAGGCCGCGAAGATCGACGGCGCCACGCACGCCCAGGTGTACTGGACGATCATCCTGCGGCTGGTGACGCCGATCCTCGCCGTCGTGGCGCTGCTGAGCTTCATCAGCACGTTCGGCGAGTTCATCATCGCGCGGGTGGTGCTGCAGTCGGAGTCGAGCTGGACGCTGGCCGTGGGGCTGTACGGCTGGGTGTCGTCGCTGCTGGAGGCCAACTGGGGGCTGTTCGCGGCCGGGGCCGTGCTGTCCGCGATCCCGGTGCTCGCCCTGTTCCTCTTCCTGCAGAAGTACATCGTGGGCGGCCTGACGGCGGGCTCCGTCAAGGGCTGAGTCACGGGCTGAGTCACGGGCTGACAAGTGGCCGCCGCCGGGATCGGGGGCGGCTCCCGGGGAGATCCGTCCGGATCTTTGCGGGATCCACCCCCGATCCTTGTGGCGGCGGTCACAGCGGGGTCCTAGCCTGAGCGTCATGACCGACGACACGCGCACCTACGCCCCGGACCTCGGGCGGCTCACCGAGGCCGCCGACGACTCGTTCTCCGTGCGCCGTGCGTACGGGGAGCCCTACGAGCACCAGGGCCAGCTCATCATCCCCGTCGCCAAGGTGTGGGGCGGGATCGGGACCGGCTCGGGCGGTGGCGCCGGCAACGGCTCCGCCAACGGTGCCGGCAACGGCACGGGCAGCGGCTCCGGCCGCGGCACCGGCAAGAGCGCGGGCGAGGGCTCCGGGCCGGGCTGGCGCCGGTCGTTCAGCGTCGGCTCCGGCGGCTCCGAGGCCCCCGCGACGGACGACGCCGCCGAGACCGGCGGCGCGGCGGGGTCGGCGTCGCCCGACGGCCCGGGCGGCGGGTCCGCTCGCGGTGACGCGTCCGGCGAGGCGCAGGGCGACGCCAAGGGCGAGCTGCAGGGCGAGGCCCACGGCGAGGGTCACGGCGAGGGCGGCGGCGGTGGCGGCGGCTACGGGCTGCGCGTCAAGCCGCTGGGCGTGTTCGTGGTCTCGGCCGAGGGCACGCGCTACCAGCCGGTGCTGGACCTCAACCGGGTGATCCTGGGCGGCCAGGTCGTCGGGATCGCGATCGCGCTCGCCGCCGGCTGGGCGATCGGCCGCCGCCGCCGCTGAACCTGTGCGGCGTGGCAGCATCGACCCCGTGACCCGCGGCCTGGAACGACTCGCCATCATCTCGGACGTCCACGGCAACCTCGGGGCCCTCGAGGCCGTGCTCGCCGACGTCGCCGCGCGAGGGATCACGCGGGTGGTCAACCTCGGCGACGACGCGGGCAAGGGGCCGCGGGGGAGCGCCGTCGTCGACCGGCTCGGCGAGGTGTGCGAGGCGGACGTGCGCGGCAACTGGGACGACTTCCTGCCCGCGATCGGCGACGACGGCGCCGAGGAGATGGTGTGGTGGCGCGACGAGCTGCGCGCCGACCAGCGCGCGTGGCTCGCCGCGAAGCCGCTGAGTCACGACCTGCTGCTCAGCGGCCGGGCGATCCGGCTCTTCCACGCGTCGGCGACGAGCGTGCACACGCGGGTGCGCCGCGAGCACACGCGCGAGGAGTTCCACGGGATGTTCGCGACGACGGACCTCACGGGCCCGGGGCGCGAGCCGTCGACGGTCGGCTACGGCGACATCCACCAGGCGTTCGTCGACGTCCACCGGGGCCGGACGCTGTTCAACGCCGGGTCCGTCGGCAACCCGATCGACGAGCCCACGCCGGTCTACGCGATCCTCGAGGGCGTGCCGGGCTCCGAGGAGCCGGCGCCGTTCTCCCTGCAGCACGTGCGGGTGCCCTACGACGTGGAGGCCGAGCTCGCCGTCGCCCGCGAGCTCGGCATGCCGGGGTACGAGCCCTGGGCGCGCGAGCTGCGCACCGGCCTCTACCGCGGCCTCGTCGCGACCGCCGCCGACGCGGCGGGGCGCGTCGGCGACGATGGCTAGGCTGCCAGCGTGCAGACCTTCGAGCAGGGCGCTTTCGACCCCGACGTGATGGGCCCGGCGGCACGCCCGGACACGGGCGAGGAGTGGCTCGGGTCGTACACGGACGCGGACACCGAGCGCTGGTACCCCGAGCCGCCCAAGTCGAAGCACCGCACGGCGTTCGAGCGCGACCGCGCCCGCGTGGTGCACTCCTCGGGCCTGCGCCGGCTCGGGGCCAAGACACAGGTGCTGGGGCCTGGCAGCGACGACTTCGTGCGCACCCGGCTGACGCACTCGCTCGAGGTCGCCCAGGTGGGACGGGAGATGGGGCGCGCGCTCGGGTGCGACCCCGATCTCGTGGACACCGCCTGCCTCACGCACGACCTCGGGCACCCCCCGTTCGGGCACAACGGCGAGCGGGCGCTCGCGGAGGTCGCGCAGGGGATCGGTGGCTTCGAGGGGAACGCCCAGACGCTGCGGCTCCTCACCCGCCTCGAGCCCAAGGTCTTCGCCGCCGACGGCTCGCCGCGCGGCCTGAACCTCACGCGCGCGAGCCTCGACGCGAGCGTCAAGTACCCCTGGAGCCTCGGTGCGGGGCCCGCGCGCCCGGACGGCGCTGCGACCGGCAAGTTCGGTGTCTACCCCGACGACCGGCCGGTGTTCGAGTGGCTGCGCCGCGGGTCGATCGGCAGCCGGGTCCGGTGCATGGAGGCGCAGGTCATGGACCTCGCCGACGACATCAGCTACTCCGTGCACGACGTCGAGGACGCCGTGGTCGGCGGCCGGCTCGACCTGCGGGTGCTGGACGACGCGGACGAGCGTGCCCGCGTCGCCGCGCACGTGCGCTCCTGGTACGGCGCCTGGCACGAGCCGGAGGCTATCGACGCGGCGCTGTGCCGACTGCGGGACACCGGGTACCTGGTCACGGACTTCGACGGTTCGCGCCGGGCGCTCGCCCGGCTGAAGGACGCGACCAGCCAGCTCATCGGCCGGTTCAGCGGGGCGGCCCAGGACGCGACGCGCGAGGTGTTCGGCGACGGTCCCCTGACTCGTTATGTGGCGCAGCTCGTGGTGCCGCCCGAGACGGCGGACGAGATCCTCGCGCTCAAGGGCGTCGCCGTCGCGTACGTCATGGCGCCGCGCGAGTCCGAGCCCGTGTACGGCGCGCAGCGAGAGATCGTCGCGGAGCTCGTCGGCGTGCTGGCCGACCGCGCTCCGGACGCCCTGGAGCCGCCGTTCGCCGCGGACTGGCGGGCCGCGGCCGACGACGCCGCGCGGCTGCGCGTCGTCGTCGACCAGGTCGCGTCGCTGACGGACGTGTCCGCGCTGCAGTGGCACCGCCAGCTGGTCCGAGGCGCCTGAGACCTTGTCGTCAGGCCTGCTGGTCCGCCATCCACGCGTCGCTGGCGCGCTGCACGTCGGCGGGCGTGACGTGCTCGGCGACCTGCGCGAAGAACCAGCGGTGCCCGGCAGGGCAGCGCACGGCGGCCTGCCGGAACCCGGGGAACCAGTCGGCGGGATCCTGCGTGCTGGTGGCGCCGGCCGCGACGGCGCGGGCGTGCGCGGCGTCGGCGTCGTCCACGTTCAGGGTGAACGAGCCGGTGGTCGGGCCGTCCGGCTCCGGCGCCGCGGCGCCCTCGGCGGGGAACGCGGCGGCCACCGTGAACGTCGACTCCCCGCGGGCCGTGCGGATCCGCAGGTCGGAGTGGACGATCGCGTCCCCGGCGGTGATGGTGTCGAGCAGCTCGGCCCCGAGGCCCGCGACGTAGAAGTCGATGGCGGCGCGCGGGTCGGCGACCGTGAGGTTCGGGTGCAGCGGTGACAGGTCCATGGTTCTCCTCCAACGTCCCTCCGGGCGGTCCCGGCGTCCGCTCCCCATGCTCGTGTCGGCGGGCGGGGGCAGTCTTGGAGGAATGCGACAGGTGTTCGAACCCGACGGGCCCCGACCCGCGCCGACGATGCCGACCGCGCCCACGGCCTCGACCTACGGCATCGTCGACCCGGCCGCGGCCGGGGGCGGGTTCGGGCTGGCGCGCCTCGACCCGGCACCGGACCTCGCGGACCTGGTGGAGCGGCACTGGGTGGTCCGGTGGGACCTGCCGCCCGGGGTCGAGTTCACGCAGACGGTGATCCCGCACCCGAACGCCAACGTCGTGGCGGAGGCCGACGGGTTCGCCGTGCACGGCATGCCTGGCGGCCTGTTCGCGCGGACCCTGCGCGGGTCCGGCGCCGTGCTCGGCACCAAGCTGCGGCCCGGCGCGCTGCGGGTGCTGCTCGACGACCCCGGTGCCGTGCGCCCCGGTCTCGTGGCGCCCGCCGCCGTCGTGCTCGCGGCCGTCCCGGGCGGACCCTCGGGGGCCGACGTCGAGGCGGCGGGCCGGAGGGCGGTCGCGGCCGTCCGCGCGGGGGACGACGCCGCGGCCGTCGCCGCCGTCACACCGGTGCTGCGGGCCGCGGCGGCGGGACGGCGCAGCCCCCGCTCCGCCGACGCCCTGGCCCGGGTCGCGCGGGTGCTCGTCGCGGTGGTC
The DNA here is from genome assembly GCF_050315395.1 of Promicromonospora sp. Marseille-Q5078. Classification (NCBI taxonomy): domain Bacteria; kingdom Bacillati; phylum Actinomycetota; class Actinomycetes; order Micrococcales; family Promicromonosporaceae; genus Promicromonospora; species Promicromonospora sp. Marseille-Q5078. Next base: position 2,769,615 of record NZ_JBNPQG010000001.1, on the reverse strand, counting down.
GGGGGAGACCTGGGCCCCGACGCGGGCGTCGGCGACCTCGCGGCGCTCGCGGGCACGACGCCGCGCTCCCTGCAGCGGCTCTTCGCCGCGTGGGTGGGGGTGAGCCCCAAGTGGGTGCTGCAGCGGCACCGCGTCCACCTCGCCGCCGACCTGATCGCCGCGGACCCGCGCCGCCCGCTCGCCGACGTGGCCGCCGTCGTCGGCTACTACGACCAGGCGCACCTCAGCACGGACTTCGCGCGCGCCCTGGGTGTGCCGCCCGCGGCGTACGCGCGGCGCTGCGCGCGCTCCGTCGGAGCCCTCGCGCGGGCCTAGACTGCGCACGTGGCAGGGCTGATCAAGCGGGAGGACGTCGAGGCGGTCCGCGAGCGCGCGCGGATCGAGGAGATCGTCTCGGCGCACGTCACGCTCAAGCCGGCCGGCGTCGGTTCCCTCAAGGGCCTGTGCCCCTTCCACGACGAGCGTTCGCCGTCGTTCCACGTGCGCCCCGGCGTCGGCCGCTGGCACTGCTTCGGCTGCGGCGAGGGCGGCGACGCCATCTCCTTCGTGCAGAAGATCGACGGCATGGGCTTCACCGACGCCGTCGAGTACCTGGCGGACCGGGCAGGCGTGCAGCTGCGCTACGAGGACTCGCGCACGGGCGCCGCGGCGGACCGCGGGCGGCGCGAGGAGCCGGGCAAGCGGCAGCGCCTGATCGAGGCGCACAAGGTGGCCGCCGAGTTCTACGCCGAGCAGCTCTTCGGCCCCGGCGCGCAGGCCGGGCGCGCGTTCCTCGCGGAGCGCAGCTTCGACCGCGCGGACGCCGAGCACTTCGGCGTCGGCTACGCCCCCACGGGCTGGGACGCGCTGCTGCGCCACCTGCAGGGTCGCGGGTTCACCCAGGCCGAGCTGGTCGCGTCCGGGCTCGTCAGCCAGGGACAGAGGGGCATCTACGACCGGTTCCGCGGCCGCCTGGTGTGGCCGATCCGCGACGTCACGGGCGCGGTGATCGGCTTCGGCGCCCGTCGCCTGTACGACGACGATCAGGGTCCGAAGTACCTCAACACCCCCGAGACGTCCCTCTACAAGAAGTCCCAGGTGCTCTACGGCATCGACCTGGCGAAGAAGACGATCGCGCAGGGCAAGCGCGTGGTGATCGTCGAGGGGTACACCGACGTCATGGCGGCGCACCTGTCCGGCGTGGAGTCGGCGGTGGCCACCTGCGGCACCGCCTTCGGCGGCGACCACGCCAAGGTGGTGCGGCGCCTGCTCGGCGACACCACCGCCGGCGGCGGGCTGCAGCTCGCCTCGGGCGCGTCCCTCGGCGGCGAGGTGATCTTCACGTTCGACGGCGACGCCGCGGGGCAGAAGGCCGCCGTGCGCGCCTTCGGCGAGGACCAGCGGTTCCACGCCCAGACGTTCGTGGCGGTCGAGCAGGGCGGCATGGACCCGTGCGAGCTGCGGATGGCCCGCGGCCCGGAGGCGGTACGCGCCCTGGTGGACGGCCGGCAGCCGCTGTTCGAGTTCGTCATCCGCACCACGCTCGACACCTTCGACCTCGACACCGTCGAGGGCCGCGTCGGGGCGCTGCGCGCCGCCGCGCCGCTGGTGTCCGGCATCCGCGACCGGTCGATGCAGCTCGGGTACGCGCGCTCGCTCGCGCGGTGGATCGGCATCGACACGGAGGACGTGCGGCGGGAGGTGGCGCGCGCCGCCTCGGCGCCGTCGCGGGCGCGGCAGCCGGAGCAGGACCGTCGCCGCGACGCGCGGGGCGAGCCGGAGGCGACGCCCGCGGTCCCCGTCCTCGCGGCGCCCGACCCGCGCGACCCGGTGGCGCGGCTGGAGCGCCAGGCGCTGATCGTCGTGCTGCAGTACCCGCAGCACGTGCCCGCGTCGTTCGACGAGCTGGGCGAGGACGCGTTCGGGGTGCCCGCGTGGCGGGCGGTGCACGACGCGATCCGTGCCGCGGGCGGCGTCGCCGCCGGCCGCGACGTCGGCGGCGGCCGGTGGGTGGAGGCCGTGGTGGAGGAGGCCCCCGAGATGGTGGCGCCGCTGGTCACGGAGCTCGCGGTCGCGCCGGTGCCCGAGGACCGCGAGTCGGTCATCGGGGCGTACGTGGCGGACGTCGTGCGCGCTCTCGTGGATCTCGGCCTGACCCGCCGCATCGCCCACGCGAAGAGCCGCCTGCAGCGCCTGGACCAGGAGAAGGACCCGGCCGCCTACCAGCAGGCGTTCACCGACCTGCTCGCCATCGAGCAGCAGCGCCGCACGCTGCGCGACGGCGGCTGAGCACGCTCCCGGGCAGCCGCAGCGGTGCCCGGCGGCGTCACAGGGGCATGGTCAGGTACAGCGAGTCCCCGTGGACCTCGTCCCGGTCCACGCGCCCGGACGCGACGAACCCCAGCTTCGCCAGCACCCGGAGCGACGCGACGTTCCAGTCGCGGACCGTGGCCCACAGCCGCCGGTAGCCCGACTCCCGCGCCCAGCCCAGCACCGCCGCCCCGGCCTCGGTCGCGTACCCCTGCCCCCAGGTCCGGCGCAGCAGCTCGTACGCCAGCTCGGGCTCGTCGGGCGGCAGGTCCGTGCCGGCGACGAGCCCGCAGTACCCGACGACGTCCCCGGCCCCCTTGCGCTCCGCCGCCAGCAGCCCGAGCGTAGGCGGCCGGGAGCCGCTGCGGATCCAGTCCTCGACGTCCGCGAGGGTGGGGCGGCCGTCGGCGTCGATCCGGCGGCGCGGGGGGACGCGCGGGTCGCGCTCGGTCCACAGCTCGCGCTGGACGACGGCCTCGGGCACGCGCCACGGGCGCAGCAGCAGCCGGTCGGTCTCCAGCACGATCTGCGGCCCGTGCGCCGAGATGAGTCCCATGGCGGCGACCCTACGGGTGGCCGCTCAGGCCGGGGCGGCGCCCGCCGTCTGCGCGCGGCGCTCGCGCGCCTCCTCCAGGTCGGTGGGCATGAACGTGGCGAGCACGACCAGCACCGCTGCGACGGCGACCAGCAGGGCGAACACGAGGTGGATCGCGGACATCAGGCCGGGGCCCTCCGGGGTGCCGTCCGCGCCGACGGTGGTGCGCGCGTTGACGATCGCGCCGCAGACCGCCACGCCGACGGCCGAGCCGAGCGACCGGGCGAACATGTTCGTGCCGGTGACGGCGCCGCGCTCGGCGAAGGACGCCTGCGACTGGGCGGCGATGAGCGTCGGCACCGCGGTGAGGCCCATGCCCGCCCCGATGACGAAGCACGCGCCCGCGACGGCGAGCACGGACGACCCGGAGCCCAGCAGCAGCGTGAGCGCCGTCCCGACGACGACGAGCGTCGTGCCGATCACGGCAGTGAGGCGGAAGCCGATCCGCAGGTAGAAGCGCCCGGCGTTCGAGGCCGACAGGGGCCAGCCGATCGTCATGGCGGCCAGGGCGAACCCCGCGACGAGCGGGCCGGTGCCGAGCACGCCCTGCGCGTAGATCGGCACATAGGTGGACAGCGCCAGGACGACGACCCCCACGAGCAGGGAGACGGCGGTCGAGACGCCGACGACCCGGCGGCGCAGGATGGCGAGGTCCACGATCGGGTGCCGCGCGCGGCGCGCCTGCACGACGAACGCGACGAGCAGCAGCACCGCGACGGCGAAGACCACCACCGACGGCAGCGAGCCCCACGCCCAGCGGGTGCCGCCCTCGAGCAGGCCGAGCAGCAGCAGCGTGCTGCCCCCCGCGAGGAGCGCGGCGCCGAGGTAGTCGATCGGTTCGCGGGCGCCCTCGCGCGCGGGCTCGTGGTAGCGGCGGGCGAGCATCCAGGCGGCGAGCAGGCAGAGGGGGATGTTGACGAGGAAGATCCATCGCCAGCTCGTGAACTGCGAGAACACGCCGCCCAGGGTGGGGCCGACGACGGCGGAGATCGCCCAGACCGACGCGAGGTAGCCCTGGGTCTTGGCCCGCTCCTCCAGGGTGTAGATGTCGGCCGCGATCGTCATCGACACGGGCATCACGGCGCCGGCGCCGAGGCCCTGGAGCACGCGCCCGGCGATGAGCACGCCCATGGTCGGGGCGAGGCCTGCGACCAGGGAACCGGCGAAGAAGAGCCCGACGCCGACGAGCATCAGGCGCTTGCGCCCGAGGACGTCGGCCAGGCGGCCGAACACCGGCGTGCTCACGGCCTGGGCGAGCAGGTAGGTGGAGAACAGCCAGGGGAGCTGGTCGAAGCCGCCGAGCTCGCGGGCGATCGTCGCCGACGCCGTGGCGATGATCGTGGCGTCGAGCGCGACCAGCGCCGTCGCGAGCATCAGGGACAGCAGGATGGGGCCGCGCTCGGAGCGCAGGCCGACGGAGGCACGACCGGTCGAGGGCACGTCTGGCACAAGCCCGGCGCCCGCGGCATGTATTCCCGCCACCCCGGTCCGGTGGCCGCGACGGCGCGGCTCGTGCGCGACACTGGACCCCGCCGCCCACCACCCGAAGGACCCTCTGTGACCGAGCGCTCTGCCACCACGCCGTCCCTGCCCGCCGCGCCGCTGTACCTCGACTGCGACACGGGGGTCGACGACTCGCTCGCCCTCGCATACCTGCTCGCCTCGCCGGAGGTGGACCTGGTCGGCGTCGGCAGCGTCAGCGGCAACATCGACGCCCGCCAGGGCGCGGTGAACACCCTCGACCTGCTGGCGCTCGCGGGCCGGGACGACGTGCCCGTCGCCGTGGGCGCGCACGACCCGCTCGCGGGCACCTACGCCGGCGGGGCGCCGCACGTCCACGGACGCAACGGGGTGGGCGACGTCGCCCTCCCGCCGTCGGGCCGCGAGCCCGTGGCGGAGTCCGCGGTGGAGCTGCTGCTCCGGCTGTCGCACGAGCACGCCGGCGGGCTGCGGGTGGTCGCGGTCGGGCCCCTCACCAACCTCGCGCTCGCCCTCCGCGAGGACCCGTCCCTCCCGGCGCGGGTGCACGACGTGACGATCATGGGCGGCGCCGCCCTGCACCCGGGCAACGTGTCGCCGGTCGCGGAGGCGAACATCGCCAACGACCCCGAGTCGGCCGCGGAGGTGCTGTCGGCCGACTGGGACGTCGTGCTCGTGCCGCTCGACGTGACGATGGCGAACCTCCTCGAGGAGACCGACCGCAAGGCGCTGCTCGAGGCGGGCACCGCGCTGGCCCCCTGGCTCGGCGAGGTGCTCGACCTGTACTTCGGCTTCCACGTGCCCGCGTACGGGCGCCGGTGCTCCGCGCTGCACGACCCGCTCGCGGCGGCGCTCGCGGTCGGTGGCGTGACCGCCACCCTGGCCCCGCGCGTGCCGGTCGTCGTCGACGCCACCCGCGGGCCCGGTCGCGGCCAGACGCTGTGCGACCTGCGGGGCCGGTACGCCGGGTACCCCGACGTCCCGGGTGCCCGCACCCGCGTCGTCCTCGCGACGGACGCGCCGCTGGCCCCGCACCTGGTCGAGCGCCTGCGCGGCCTCTGACCGCCGCCCGTCACCCGCCCGCCGCCCACAGCCCGCCAGACCCGACGGAGAGACCATGACCGACAGCCCGCCCGACCTCCCGCCGTCCGTCGTCGTGGTCGGCTCCGCCAACGCCGACCTGCTGGCGCGGACCGCCGTGCACCCGGCGCCGGGGGAGACCGTGCTCGGCCGCGACCTGGCCGTGCTGCCGGGCGGCAAGGGCGCCAACCAGGCGGTGGCGGCCGCGCGTCTGGGGGCGCGGGTCGCGTTCGTCGGCGCGGTCGGCGACGACGAGTTCGCCCACGCGGCGACCTCGGGGCTGCGCGACGCCGGGGTGGACCTCGCACGGCTCGTCACCGTGGAGGGCAGCACGGGCGTCGCGGTCGTGACGGTCGCGGCGGACGGCGAGAACTCGATCGTCGTGATCCCGGGGGCGAACGCGGCCGTCGACGCCGGGTTCGTCGGCCGGCACGCCGACCTCCTCGCCGGCGCAGCGGTCGTCGTGCTGCAGGGCGAGATCCCCCGGGACGGGGTCGAGGCGGCGGCCGGGCTCGCCGGCGGACGGGTGGTGGTCAATCTCGCGCCCGTGATCGACGTCGACCCCGCGGTGCTGCGCCGCGCCGACCCGCTGGTGGTCAACGAGCACGAGGCGCACGGCGCGCTCGGCCTCCTCGAGCCCGGCGACGGCGCGGCCGGCCGCGCCGTCGCCGACGAGGAGGTCGTCGCGCGGCTGCGGGCGCTCGGGGTGCCGTCCGTCGTGCTGACCCGCGGCCCGCAGGGCGCGCTGGTCTCCGTGGCCGGCGCCGACGGTGCCGGGGAGGTCGTCTCCGTGCCCGCGCCGCGGGTGGATGCGGTCGACACCACGGGCGCGGGCGACGCGTTCGTCGGCGCCCTGGCCGCGGAGCTCGCACGGGGGAGCGACCTGGCCGGCGCAGCCCGGCTCGCCGCGCGCGTCGGAGCGTTCGCCGTCCGTGGGGCCGGTGCGCAGCCGTCCTACCCGTGGGCGGGCGACGAGCTGCCCTGACCGCACGCAGGCGCGTCCGCACCACGACGAAGGCCCCTGTCCCGCGTCTGCAGGTCAGGGGCCTTTCTCGTGTGCTCCCGCGGTTGGACTTGAACCAACGACCGTCCGATTAACAGTCGGATGCTCTGCCAGCTGAGCTACGCGGGATCGCGTGGTCGTCCGGCCAGCGGCCTTCGAACCGGAAAGAACGATACCAGGCTCACACGGGTAGCCCGGACGCTCCCCGGACCCTGGACTCCGTGGCGTCCACCACACGGGCGACGGCAGGGTCGGCGAGGTCGACGCCCGGCCCGGCGACCGCCTGGGAGAAGAGCCGGCCGTCGGCCGTGCGCCGCACCGCGACCTTCACGTCGCCCCCGCCGGGCACCGCGACGGTCTCGGCGAGCACCACCGACCACTGGACGCGCTCGCGCAGGGCCTGGGGGAACGAGGTGCGCTCGGCGTCGACGAGCCGCAGCACGGTGTCGGGCGCGGCGTCGACCCACTCGACGGAGAGCTCGGACCTTTCGGGGTCGAACACCCCCCGGTCGACGTCGCACCACGGGCGGCGCGTCGCGACGTCCTGCGGGGCCGGGCCCACGACGACCAGGTCGGCGTTCGTCGCCACGGCCCAGCGGCCGTCGGCGAGCTCGGCCGCCGCGAGGATCCGCTCCCCGCGGGCCAGGGGGAGGGCGCGGCGCACGTCGTCGGGCAGAGGGGAGCGGCGGAACCACATGGCGCCACGGTAGCGGTGACGGTGGTGCCCCGGTGAAGGCACGGCATGATGTGCGGCATGCCGACACACCGGAGTGCCGTCCGCCGCAGAAGGAGGGTCCGTGACTGAGCTCGCGCGGCCGTGGTCGCCGCCGGCACCGCCCGAGCCGGCCCAGGTGACATGGCGTGACCTCGGCGGGTTGGTGGGGGTCGCCCTCGTGACGTACGCCGCGGTGCCGTTCGTGTCCTACGCCTTCGTGGGCGGGGCCTTCGGAGCCGACGGCGTCTACGCGCTGATGCTCGTCCCCGCTCTGGTTGCCGCCGTGCTGGGCGCGGCGCTCATGCGGAGGCGCGGCGGGCCCGGCAAGGCGTTCGGTGCGGCGGGGCCCCTCGTGGCGTTCGTCGTCTGTGGCGGTTACTTCCTCGCCACAGCGCGCGAACCCGTCGTGGCGATCGGGTTCGTCGCGCTGGCGGCGGGTCCGCTCGCCGCCGGGGTCGCTGCCCTGGCGCTGCCCGGCAGATGGGCGCTCGGAGGGGTCGTCGTCCTTGCTCTCGTCGCAGGCGGGTTCGTCGTGGCCCACCGGGCCGGGGAGTCGGAGCGGCTGGACGAGCGGCTCGACGGCCTCGTCCGCCCGTACGTCCTCGACGACCCGGACCTCGTGCTCTACGACGCGCACGTCGGAGCGGACACCGCCGACGTGGCGTACTCCGGACCGGGCTACTCCTACTCGGTGATCACCACCCGCCCCGGGGGGTCGTCCGACGGCGGCGACGCTCCCACGTGCCGGGCCGACGCCGGACGGCCGGCCGTGGTGGACGCACAGGTCCGGTGCGAGGCGACCGGCGTGCCCGACGGGTGGCACGTGTCCGTCACGGCCAACGGTGCGTCGGAGGCCGAGGTGGCGACGCTGGCGTCGCGGGTGGTCCCCATGTCCGACGACGACTTCCGCCGTTGGGCCCGCTGAGTCCGTACCCAGGTGGATGTCGTTGCCACCGCGACCCGGCACCGGGTGCCCCGTGCCGGACTTGAACCGGCGACCGATCGATTATGAGTCGACTGCTCTGACCAGCTGAGCTAACGGGGCGCGCGGCGAGCATACCGGCGCTGACGCGGGACATGGAGGCCAAACCATGGGCTCGCGCGTCCTGCAGGCCTACCGGGACGCGGCAGCCTCCGGCTCGGGCGGCTGAGCGCCGCGCGCCTCGAGCGGCGAGCGGCCGAGCGCGCGGCTCTTTCGCTCGAGGTCGCGATCCACCGCTCGGCGCAGGCGCGGACCGAACGGACGCTCGACGAAGCGGTGCACGAGGTAGGCGGCGGCGAGCATCACCACGGTGACGGCGGCGAACGTGACGGCCGCCGGCAGGTGCGGGCTGGTCTTGCCGATGAGCCACTGGCCCCACGACGAGTGCAGCAGGTACAGCGGGTAGGTCAGGGCACCCACCACCGTGAGCCACCGCCACGACAACCGGTCGAGACGCGTGAGCGCGACGAGGGCGACGAGCACGAAGCAGGTCACGATCGCGATCCAGTACGTCTGCGGGCCGACGGTCACGTCCGTGCTGGTGGCGATCCGCAGCGCCTGGCTGTGCCCGGAGATCACGCCCGCGAGGGCGACGTTGAGCCCCAGCACGAGCCAGAGCACGAGGGAGCGCCGCTCCTTGGTGAGCAGGTAGAGCACCATGCCGCCGGCGAACAGGGGCGCGTCGGTGCCCACGAGGACCGTGGACCACAGCGTGCTCTCCGACCGGACGGCGATGGCGGCCACGACGGGCCAGATCGCGGCGAACGCCACGATCCGGTTCCGCGTCATCCCGACGGCGAGGAGGATCGCCACGAGCACGTAGAACCGCAGCTCGGCCCAGAGGGTCCAGTAGACCGACTCGATGTCCTGGACCCCGAACGCGCGCTGCACCATCGTGAGGTTCGCGGCGGTCTCGGGGATGCCGACGGCCTTGGTCCCGGGCGCGACGACCACGAGCAGCAGGACGACGGCGGCGACCGACAACCAGTACGCGGGGAAGAGCCGGCCGACCCGGGACGCGGCGAACGACCGCACGTCGCGGCCCCACGCGGACATGAGGATGACGAACCCGCTGATCACGAAGAACAGCTGGACGCCGAACGAGCCGAAGGCGGCGACCGGCTGGAGGTTCGGGAACGAGTCCTCGGTACGGGCACCCCAGGCGGAGTGGTTGACCGCGACGTAGTGATAGGCGAGCACCGCCATCGCGGCCAGGAAACGGAGGCCGTCGAGCGCCGCGAGTCGCGGGCGTCCCGCGGCAGGCGCTACCCGCCGCGGGCTGGGGGCGGGCGGCGTTGTTGACTCAGTCATCCGTTGCAGCATCGTCCGGCACGTTATCAAACTGTGATAATCGGCGCCTGCACCTGTTCATGACGTGGGAGAATGCGGGCCATGGCGATGCGAGACATCCGGGTGCTGCCCGATCCCGTGCTGCGCACACCGTGCGACGAGATCACGACCGTCGACGACCGGGTCCGGTCCCTCGTGGAGGACCTGGTCGAGACCGTCGACGCCGAGGGGCGCGCGGGCCTCGCGGCCAACCAGATCGGCGTGAACCTCCGGGCCTTCTCCTGGAACGTGGACGACGAGATCGGGTACGTCCTCAACCCGCGGATCGTCGAGCTCTCCGACGAGACCCAGGACGGCGACGAGGGCTGCCTGTCCGTGCCGGGGCTCTGGTACCCGACGACCCGGGCCTGGTACGCGCGCGTGGTCGGCACCGACCTCGACGGCAACGAGGTCGAGGTCGAGGGCACGGGCCTCATGGCGCGGTGCCTGCAGCACGAGAGCGACCACCTGGACGGCAAGCTCTACCTGGACCGCCTCGAGCGCAGCGTGCGCAAGAAGGCCATGCGGGAGCTCCGCGAACGGCTCTGATGTGCTCAAGGACTGCTCAAGTCCGCGTTTCCTCTCGCACGGTCGCCCGCCATCGGGCAGGATGTGTCAAGACGACACACCGTCAGGAGCTCGCTGACCAGCAAGGCCTACCGGTTCGAGGACGTTGGGGAAGACGGACCTCGGAACCAGGGAGGACAACATGGCTGGTGCGATCACCCGCGGTGTGCTGTTCGTGCACTCGGCACCCCGTGCGCTCTGCCCTCACCTCGAGTGGGCGGCGGGCAACGTGCTCGGAGGGCGCGTGTCGCTGGACTGGACATCCCAGCCGGCGGGGCGCGGACTCTTCCGTGCCGAGTACTCGTGGCAGGGCGCCCAGGGAACGGGTGCCCGGTTGGCCTCTGCCCTGCGGGGCTGGGACCACCTGCGCTACGAGGTGACGGAGGAGGCGAGCCACGGCGCCGACGGCGCGCGCTGGTCGCACACCCCTGACCTCGGCATCTTCCACGCGATGACGGACGTGCACGGCAACGTCGTGGTGCCCGAGGACCGCGTGCGCGCCGCGATGGAGTCCGTCCACGACGGTCGCGGCGTGCGCGAGGCGCTCGACCTCGCCCTCGGCACCGCCTGGGACGACGAGCTCGAGCCCTTCCGCTACGCCGGCGCCGGCGCCCCCGTGCGCTGGCTGCACCGGGTCGGGTAGCCCCGCCCCGGTTCCGTCCTCCACGACGACGCCCCGCCCCGGCAGCTGCCGGGGCGGGGCGTCGTGGCGTCCGAGGAGGACGCCGGGCCGTGCGGACGTGACCGGTCAGGCGTTCGTCACCGTGAGGGCGACGTTGTGCCCGCCGAAGCCGAACGAGTTGTTGATCGCGACGATGTCGCCCTCGGGGAGCGCCTCCGGGGTGTCGCGCACCAGGGGCACCTGGAGCTCGGGGTCCGGGTTCTCCACGTTGATGGTGGGCGGCGCGAGCCGCTCCGACACCGCCTTGATCGTGAAGAGGGCCTCGAGCGCGCCGGCGCCGCCCAGCAGGTGACCGGTCATCGACTTGGTGGCCGAGAGCCGCACGTGGTCGGCCTCGCCGCCCATGAGGGTGCGGATCGACGCGGTCTCGGTGAGGTCGCCGACCTTGGTCGAGGTGGCGTGCGCGTTGACGTGCACGACGTCGCGCGACGTCACGCCGGCGTCCTCGAGGGCCCGCCGCATCGCGGAGACCTGCCCGGTGCCCTCCGGGTCCGGGGACGTGATGTGGAACGCGTCGGCGGACAGGCCGAGACCGGCGATCTTCGCGTAGACGCGCGCCCCCCGGGCCGCGGCGTGCTCGGCGCTCTCGAGGACGACGATCGCCGCGCCCTCGCCGATGACGAAGCCGTCTCGGTCGACGTCGTACGGGCGCGACGCGTGCTGCGGGTCGTCGTTGCGCAGCGACAGCGTGCGCGACGCGGCGAACGCGGCGATGGGCATGGGGTGGATCGTGGCCTCGGTGCCGCCGCACACCACGACGTCGGCGCGACCGTTGCGGATCATGTCGACGCCGTAGCCGATCGCCTCGGCGCCCGACGCGCAGGCGGAGACGAGGGCGTGCGCCCCGGCCTTGGCACCGAACTCGAGCGAGACGTACGCGGCGGGGGAGTTGGGCATGAGCATCGGGACCGTCATCGGGAGCATGCGGCGGGCGCCGCGCTCCTGGAGGGTGTCCCAGCCGTCCAGCGTGGTCCAGATGCCGCCGATGCCGGACGACACCACCGCGCCGAGCCGCTCGCCGTCGACCTCGGGGGCGCCGGCGTCCTGCCACGCCTCGCGGGCCGCGACCATCGCGTACTGCGTGGACGGGTCCATGCGCTTGGTCTCGGGCCGCGAGAGGACCTGGTCGGGCGTGACCTTGATGGTGGCGGCGAAGGTGACCGGGAGCCCGTACTTCTCCGCCCAGTCGTTGTCGAGGGTGCGCGCGCCCGACTCGCCCGCGAGGGCCGCGGCCCAGGTGCTGGGGGCGTCGCCACCGAGGGGGGTGGTGGCGCCGAGGCCGGTGACGACGACGTCGCGCGAGGCGGGTGCGGCAGTCATGGGTGGGTCACTCCTGAGGTGAGAGCGGGTACGGGTCGGTCGGGTTGCCGGGCGGGCCGGGGTCACCGGCCCGCCCGCGCGGCGTCACGCGGCCTGCGCACCCTCGATGTACGAGACGGCGTCGCCGACCGTGGTGAGGTTCTTGACCTCGTCGTCGGGGATGCGGACGCCGAACTTGTCCTCGGCGTGGGTCACGATCGTCATCATCGACAGCGAGTCGATGTCGAGGTCGTCCGTGAACGACTTCTCGCTCGCGACCGCGTCCGTCGGCAGACCGGTCTCCTCGGCGACGATCTCGGCAAGACCCTCGAGGATCTCCTGGGAGGTGTAAGCCATGGGGTGCGCTCTCCTTGAAACGGGGTACCGGCCGTCCGGCACCGTGGGGTGTTGCGGTGCGATTGTCCCGCACCACGGGGGTCGGTCTCGACCCCGGGCGAGGATTGCCCGGGGCGTGACCGGAGGCTAGGGCAGCACGACGACCTGTGCCGCGTAGACGAGGCCCGCGCCGAAGCCGATCTGCAGGGCGAGGTCGCCGGGGCGCGCCCGCCCCTCGGCGAGCAGCCGCTCGGTCGCGAGCGGGATCGACGCGGCGGACGTGTTGCCGGTCTCCGCGATGTCGCGGGCGACGACGACGCTCTCGGGCAGCCGCAGCTGCTTCACGAGCTGGTCGATGATGCGCATGTTCGCCTGGTGCGGCACGAAGACCTGGACGTCCTCGGGCTCGACGCCCGCCTCGGCCAGGGCCTTGGCCGCGACCGGCGCCATCTGGAAGCTGGCCCACTTGAAGACGGTGGGCCCGTCCTGGCGCAGGGTCGGCCAACCGGCCGTCGGGTCCTCGCGGAGGTCGGACCACCCACGGGTCTGCCGGATGGCCTGCGACTTCGCCCCGTCGGAACCCCAGACGGTCGGGCCGATGCCCGGGGTGTCCGAGGGGCCGACGACGGCCGCGCCGGCCCCGTCGCCCAGCAGGAACGAGATGGAGCGGTCGGTCGGGTCCACGAAGTCGGACATCTTCTCGGCGCCGACGACAAGCACGTTCCGTGCCGCGCCGGAACGCACCAGGGCGTCGGCCTGGCCGATGCCGTACGCGTACCCGGCGCAGGCGGCCGACACGTCGTACGCGGCGGCCGGCGTCGCGCCGAGGCGGTCGGCGAGCACGGCGGCGCCCGACGGCGTCTGGTGGAAGTACGTCACCGTGGACAGGATCACGACGTCCACGTCGGCGCCGGTGAGGCCGGCGGCGTCGAGCGCCTTGCGGGCCGCCGCCTCGGCGAGGTCGAGCACGTCGACGTCGGGGGCGGCGTACCGCCGCGTCACGATGCCGGTGCGCTGGCGGATCCACTCGTCCGAGGAGTCAATGGGGCCGGCGACGTCGTCGTTGGTCACGACGCGCTCCCCGCGCTCCCCGGCGATCGCCAGGATCCGCGAGAATCGGACCGGCTCGGCCTGGCGGAGCACCGGGCGGGCGCCGGAGCCGGGCAGGGTCACGCCGTGGTCTCCGCGCCGGCGGCGACGGAGTGGCGTGCGACGAGGTCGCGCGCGGCCTCGATGTCGTCGGGGGACTTCACGGCCACCGACTCGACGCCCTTGAGCGCGCGCTTGGCCAGGCCGGTGAGGACGCCCCCGGGGGCGAGCTCGAGGATGCCGGTGACGCCGCGCTCGGCGAGCGTGGCCTGGCACAGGTCCCAGCGCACCGGGGCCGTCACCTGGGCGGTGAGACGGGCCAGGACGTCCGTGGCCGTGCCGTGGCCGTGCGCGCCCGCGCCGAGGGAGTCGTAGGACGCACCGTCGGCGTCGGACAGGAACGGCAGGCGCGGGTCGGTGGCGAGCCAGCCGGTCGCGACCTGCGAGAACGCGACGCGGGCGGACTCCATGAACGGCGTGTGGAACGCGCCCGCCACCTGCAGCGGGATGACGCGGGCGCGCGCCGGCGGGTCGGCGGCCAGCGCGGCCAGTCGCTCCAGGTCGCCGGCGGCGACGACCTGGCCGCCGCCGTTGACGTTCGCGGGGAAGAGGCCGGCGGCCTCGATGGAGGCCAGCACCTCGTCGGGCTCGCCGCCCACGACGGCGCTCATGCCCGACGGGGCGGCCGCCGCGGCCTCCGCCATCGCCCGCGCGCGGTGGGACACGAGGCCGACGGCGCCGGCGTCGTCCAGGGCGCCCGAGACGGCCGCGGCGCTGAGCTCGCCGACGGAGTGACCGGCCGTGACGTCCACGACCTCGGTCGTGGCGCGCCCGTCGAGGATCGCGCGCAGCGCGAGCAGCGACGACGAGACGATCAGCGGCTGGGCCACGGCGGTGTCGCGGATCGTGTCCGCGTCCGACGTCGTCCCGTGCTGGGCGAGGTCGGTCCCGGCCGCGGCCGAGAAGGAGTCGAGCAGGTCGGCGGTGCCGGGCAGCTCCAGCCAGGGGCTGAGCATCCCGGGGGTCTGAGAGCCCTGTCCAGGGCAGACGACGGCGAGCACGGACCCACGGTGCCACCCCGCCGTCCGCGCGAGTCGTCGCGACCCGCACGAACCTCACGGAAGGCGATTGTGGGAAACCTCCAAGGAGCGCCGCCGGTCGAACCTGCCGAGACCTGGTGTCGACCAGCTCAACCCACGGTGCTGCCGCCCTCGAGCTGGCCGAGGGCCAGCGCGACCTGCAGCACGAACGACTCCCGCGCGTCGAGCGGGTCCCACCCGGTGATCTCGGAGACCTTGCGCAGGCGGTACCGGACGGTGTTGGGGTGCACGTACAGGCGACGGGCGGCGGCCTCCAGGGACCGGCCGGTGCCGAGGTACGCGGAGAGGGTCTCGAGCACGGAGCCGGACGCCTCCTGCAGCGGCCGGAACGCCTGCGCCACGAGGGTGCGCCGCGCGGTGACGTCGCCGGTCAGCACGCGCTCGGGGAGGATCTCGTCGGCCAGCACCGGGCGCGGGGCCTGCGGCCAGGCAGGCGCCGCGGCGAGGCCGGCCAGGGCCGCCGCCGCCGAGGCTGCGGCGTCGGACACGTCCGGCACCACGCCGCCGATCACCACGGGGCCGGGGCCGAAGCGGTCCAGCAGCGAGGTCGCGGCGGCGACCAGGTCGCCCTCGCCGCCCAGGACCAGCACCAGGCGGTCGCCGTGGATGCCCACGAGGGCGTCCCCGGCGGCGCGCCGGGCCAGCCGGCGCAGCTCGGCCGTGCGCACGTCGTCGAGCCGCGTGGTCGCCTCGCCCACCACGACGAGCGCCTGGCCGCGGCCGCTCCATCCCAGTGCCGAGACGCGGGAGCGCAGCGAGTCGTCGCCGTCGCCGCGCACGAGGGCGTCCACGACCAACGCCTCGAGGCGCGCGTCCCAGGCGCCGCGGACCTCGGCGGCGCGGGCGTACACCTCGGCGGCCGAGAACGCGATCTCGCGCGAGTACCGCAGCACGGCCTCGCGCAGCTCGCGCTCGTACCCGGGGGCGGCGATCTCGTCGGAGTGCTGCTCCACGACGTCGACCATGAGCCGCACGAGCTGCAGGGTGTGCTGCAGGGAGATGGAGCGCGTGAGCTCGGGCGGCGCGGCGGCGAACATCTCGCCCACGCCGTGCGGGGTGGGCGTGGGCTCGGCGAACCAGCTCACGAACGCGTTGATGCCCGACTGCGCCACGAGGGCCACGTACGAGCGGTCCTCCGCCGGCAGCTGGCGGTACCAGTGCACCTCCTCGTCGAGGCGGCGCATCGCGGCCGAGGTGAGCACGCCCAGGCCCTCGCGGACCCGCTGGACGTTCTCGCCCCGGGAGACGGGGGTCGGGCCGCCGCCCGTCGCGGGGCCGGCGTCGCCCTCGGGGGCGCTGGTCCCGCTGGCCGTGTGCGTCGGGGTGCGGCTGCTCGTCATGGGTCGAGGATACGGGCGGCGTTGTGGGGAGTGCACAAATGCGGTCGCCCGACGCCCGGCCCGGCCGCCCCGGGCGTCATTGGATAGTGTCGTTCCCATGGCCCTCATGCCCCGGCTCCGGCAGCTGCTGCGCCGGCCGTTCTCCGCCTCCACGGTGGGGGCGCGCCGGCCGTCGTCCTCGCAGCCGCGCGGGGACACCGTCCACGAGGACGCCCTGCGGGCCATGCTGACCGACGACCCGAACGACGCCCGCGCCTTCCACGCGCTCGCCGAGGTCGTGCGCCGGCGCGCGGCCGAGTCGCCCAACGCGGAGGACCCGCTCACCGCCCCGACGGACGAGGCCGCGCAGCAGCGCGCCGCCGACCTCGCCGTCTGGTCGCTCGCGGAGGAGCTCGCCGGCCACCCGCGGGCCTGGCGCCCGCTGCTCGAGCTGGGGCGGCTCTCCGTGGCCGACGACCCCGAGGGCGCGGCGCGGCGGCTCGCGACCGCCGCCGAGCGCGACCCGGGCGGCGAGGCGCTCGCCGAGGGGCTGGCGATCCTGCGCGAGGCCGGGGTGCCCACGGAGGCGCTCGGCCTGGGCGTGGGCCACTGGCGGGTGCGCGAGCACACGCCGGAGGTGGGCCGTCAGCTCGTGCTGGCGGCGCTGGAGGCCGGCCGCGCCGCCGAGGCGCGGCAGCACCTGGAGTCGCTGGCGCTGCGTCCCGGCACCGAGGAGCTGCGCGCGGAGCTCGCGCGGACCATCGCGGCGCGTGAGCGCACCACGCCGAGGTAGCGCGGTCGAGGTGATGCGGAAGGGCCCCCGCCCGCCGGTCGAGACCGGCAGACGGGGGCCCTTGACGCGGCGGGCTCGTCAGCTGTCGCCGCCCGCGACGCCGGACGTGCCGGCGTTGACGTCGAGCAGGCGGTACTTCTCGACCGCCTTGGCGACGACGTCGGCCGGGACCTCGCCGCGGCGGGCGAGCTGCTGCAGCGTCCGGACCACCATCGACGGGCCGTCGATGAGGAAGAAGCGCCGCGCGGCCGCGCGGGTGTCGGAGAAGCCGAAGCCGTCCGCCCCGAGCACCGCGTAGTCGCCCGGCACCCAGGCGCGGATCTGGTCCGGCACCAGGTGGTCGTAGTCGCTCGTCGCGACGAACGGGCCCTGCGCGCCCGACAGCTTCTGCGTCACGTACGGGGTGCGCGGCTCGGCCGTCGGGTTGACGAGGGCGTCCTTCTCGGCGGCCAGCGCGTCCCGACGCAGCTCGTTCCAGCTGGTCACGGACCACACGTCCGCCGACACGCCCCAGTCCTCCGCGAGGAGCTGCTGCGCCTCGAGCGCCCACGGCACGCCCACGCCGGAGGCGAGGAGCTGGGCCTTGGGCCCCTCGGCGTCGGACGCCGAGATGCGGTGGATGCCGCGCAGGATGCCGTCGACGTCCACGTCCTCCGGCTCGGCCGGCTGGATCATCGGCTCGTTGTACACCGTGAGGTAGTACATGACGTTCTGGTCGCGACCGTCGGACCCGTCGCCGTACATGCGCTCGATGCCGTCGCGCACGATGTGGCGGATCTCGTAGCCGTACGCCGGGTCGTACTGCACCATCGCCGTGTTGGTGCCGGCGATGAGCGGCGAGTGGCCGTCGGCGTGCTGCAGGCCCTCACCGGTCAGGGTGGTGCGGCCGGCGGTGGCGCCGATGATGAAGCCGCGGGCGAGCTGGTCGCCGGCCGCCCAGAACTGGTCGCCGGTGCGCTGGAAACCGAACATCGAGTAGAAGATGTAGACCGGCACCATGGCCTCGCCGTGCGTCGCGTACGACGTGCCCACGGACTGGAAGGCCGCGGCGGACCCGGCCTCGTTGATGCCGGTGTGCATGATCTGCCCGGACTCGGACTCCTTGTAGCTCAGCATGAGCTCGCGGTCCACGGCGAGGTAGTTCTGCCCCTGCGTGTTGAAGATCTTCGCGGACGGGAAGATCGCGTCCAGACCGAAGGTGCGGGCCTCGTCCGGGATGATCGGCACGACGCGCTTGCCGAACTCCTTGTCCTTGATGAGGTCCTTGAGCAGGCGCACGAAGGCCATGGTGCTGGCCACGTGCTGCGTGCCGGAGCCTTTCTTGAGGATCTCGTAGGCCTTCGGCTCCGGCAGGGTCAGCGCCTTCGGCGTGGACCGGCGCTCCGGCAGGAAGCCGCCCAGGTGCCGGCGGCGCTCCAGCATGTACTGGATCGCCTCGTCGTCCATGCCCGGGTGGTAGTACGGGGGCAGGTACGGGTCGGCGTCGATCTGCTCGTCCGTCAGCGGGATCCGCAGGTTGTCGCGCAGCGCCTTGAGGTCCTCGTTCTTGACCTTCTTCATCTGGTGCGTGGCGTTGCGGCCCGCGAAGCTGGAGCCGAGGGCGTAGCCCTTGACCGTCTGCGCCAGGATGACCGTCGGCTGGCCCGTGTGGGCGCGCGCCGCGGAGTACGCCGCGTAGATCTTGCGGTAGTCGTGACCGCCGCGCTTCATGTTCCAGATGTCGTCGTCGGTCATGTTCTCGACGAGGGCCTTGGTCCGCGGGTCGCGGCCGAAGAAGTGCTCGCGGATGAACGCGCCGGACTCCGCGCGGTAGGTCTGGTAGTCGCCGTCGGGCGTGGCGTTCATGAGGTTGACCAGCGCGCGGTCCTTGTCCGCGTTGAGCAGGGCGTCCCACTCGCGGCCCCAGACGACCTTGATGACGTTCCAGCCGGCACCCTTGAACTGGGCCTCCAGCTCCTGGATGATCTTGCCGTTGCCGCGGACCGGGCCGTCGAGGCGCTGCAGGTTGCAGTTCACCACGAACGTCAGGTTGTCGAGCGACTGGTGCGCCGCGAGCTGCAGCATGCCGCGCGACTCGGGCTCGTCCATCTCGCCGTCGCCGAGGTACGCCCACACGTCCTGCTGGCTCGTGTCCTTGATACCGCGGTTGTGCAGGTACTTGTTCGTCCACGCCTGGTAGATCGCCGACGCCGGGCCGAGGCCCATCGAGACGGTCGGGAACTCCCAGAACTCGGGCAGCATCCGCGGGTGCGGGTACGAGGGCAGGCCGCCGCCGGCGTGCGACTTCTCCTGGCGGAAGCCGTCGAGCTGCTCGGCGGACATGCGGCCCTCGAGGAAGCTGCGGGCGTACTGGCCGGGCGAGGAGTGGCCCTGGAAGTACACCTGGTCGCCACCGCCCGGGTGGTCCTTGCCGCGGAAGAAGTGGTTCAGGCCCACCTCGTACAGCGTCGCCACCGACGCGTAGGACGAGATGTGGCCGCCCACCGCCACGTCGGGACGCTGGGCGCGCGTCACCATGACGGCGGCGTTCCAGCGGATCCACGAGCGGTAGCGACGCTCCATCGCCTCGTCGCCGGGGAAGTACGGCTCGTCGTGCACGGCGATCGAGTTGACGTAGGGCGTCGCGAACGTCGCAGGGATGTGCACGTTGCGCTCCCGCGCGCGACGCAGCAGGTTGAGCATGACGTAGCGGGCCCGGGGGCCGCCCTTGTCGTCGATCAGACCGTCGAACGACTCGACCCACTCGCCGGTCTCGGCGGGGTCGATGTCCGGGACGGCGCTGAGCAGGCCGTTGATCAACGGTCCGGTCTCGTCGTACGAAGCCACCAGCAACCTCTCTCATCTTCGGACGGTGGCAGCACATGGTCGCCGCCCCGGTCCGTGTCAGGCATCCCGTCGTGAGGGCACCGCGACGCGTGGTCGCGACGGTGCGGACCACGAACGGGTGGTCATCACTCATTGTGTCCCCAGACGGGCCGGGGGAACACCATCGCGCGGTCAAGGATCCGTGATCTACGTCATGCCCGGGCCCTCCGATGTTGCCGACGTCACTGTCCAGGGGCGGCGTCCGGCAAACCGGGTGGTCCTCGGGGGTTGCCGGGCGGCGCCGCGTCCGGTGGACTACGTTGGCGCACACGACCGAAGAGCGTGTCGTGCGCGCGACGGTAGAGGTTCGAGGAGAGGAACGAAGGTCCAACGTGGGTAAGCAGGCGGAATCCCCGGTAGCACGCTTCGGGTTCGCCCCCGGCCAGGTGGTGCAGGAGTTCGGGTGGGGAGAGGACGTCGACGACGCGCTGCGGGCTGACGTCGAGTCCGTGATCGGCAGCGAGCTGGTCGACGAGGACTACGACGACGTCACGGACGGCGTCATTCTCTGGTGGCGCGACGACGACGGCGACCTGACGGACATGATGGTCGACGTCCTGACAGTGCTCGACGACGGCGGCCTGATCTGGCTGCTGACGCCGAAGCCGGGCCGCGACGGCCACGTCGGGCACGACGAGATCCAGGAGGCCGCGACCACCGCGGGCCTCCACGCCACCAGCACCTTCGCGGTCGCGTCGGACTGGTCGGCCACCAAGCTGGCCAACCGCGGTCGTGGGCGCTGAGCCGGTGACCGGTCGGTGACGAGCGCGCCCCCCGAGGTCCGGTGGCGCCCGGGCGACCCGGCGCCCGACTTCACGCTCCCGGACACGCACGGCACGCCCGTGCACCTCGCCGACCTGCGCGGCGAGGCGGTGCTCGTCGTGTTCTTCCCGTTCGCGTTCTCGGGCATCTGCACCGGTGAGCTGTGCGAGCTGCGCGACAACATCGAGGACTTCGAGGCCGCCGGCGTCCGGCTCCTGGCGGTGTCGACCGACCCCGTGTTCGCGCTCAAGGCGTGGCACGAGCAGGAGGGCTTCGGCTTCGACCTGCTCAGCGACTTCTGGCCGCACGGCGCCGTCGCCGAGGCCTACGGCGTCCTCGACACGACCAACGGGCACGCGCTGCGCGGGTCCTTCCTCGTCGACGCGGACGGGATCGTGCGGTGGTCGGTCGTGAACCCGCGCGGGCAGCGCCGTGACCTGGACGCCTACCGGGACGCGCTCGCCGAGATCTGATCCGGGAGGTCGGGTCCCGGAGTGTGACCGCCGTCGGACGGAGGGCCTCGCGCCCGGTATCCTTGCCTGCGCTGCCCAGGGCCTGTAGCTCAGCTGGTCAGAGCGCCACGCTTACACCGTGGATGTCGGGGGTTCGAGTCCCTCCGGGCCCACCACCCCCTCTTCTGCGGCCCTGACCTGCAGTTCTGCGCCCGCCGTCAGTGGGCCTGAGTGGACGGTTCCACCCACACGGGGCCATTCCTACCCCCACCAGACCCCCACAGGGTCGAGGTGCTGGCACCACACCTTCCTCGCTGAGGGGGGTGAACGACGTGGCTCGACCGACGTCCCGAAGGCCGGTCGTACCTCGACGAGGTCACCGTGGCCGACGTCGCCGCGTGGCACGCAGCCGGTGGTGCTCAGCGCGGCGGAGGTCCAGGCCCTCGCGCAGGCCCTGCCCGAGCACCTGCGCGCGCCGGCCGACCTGCTGAGCTGGACCGGCCTGCGGATCGGCGAGGCACCGGCGCTGCGTCGCAGGGACGTGGACCTGCGGGACCCGGCGGCGAGCAATGGGAACGAACTCCGGAGCCGCCGGCGGGGGAGCCAGAGGCGCCTCCTGGGCACGACAGCACACCTACGTCGTGACGACGGCGCACGGGCGTCGCCGGGAAGCAGGACGATCGTGGGAACGACGAGCGCGAAGGGCCGATCGACGACGCGCGGCCATCTCGTGGCCCTGTCCGACGCGGCGGAGACGCGCTTGCGCAGGTCGCGCGGTGCCGTGAGTCCGCGGCACCGTTGAGTTCCCCGAATTGCCCAGGTCGGTGACTGGCGGGAGCTTTTCGACGTCGGAACCCACGGGTTCGAGGCAGCCGAGCGCTCGGCGGTACCGAATCGGCACCGCCGAGGCGTCTCCCAGGGGCGCGGGGACGGCGAGGTATCCACGGCTCGACGGTGCACCCGGTGCATCACCGCAAACGTACGGGGATCGCCTCTTGACGCGGCTACGACAAGCCGGCGAGCCCGAGCGGCGTGCGGCGGCTATGCCTGCTTGTGCACGGCTGGAGGCGTCCATTCGCCGGTGTTGACCTCGGGCCGGGGCCAGTAGGTGCGGATCGTGAGCTCGAACTCGCCTCGCGGTGCGGGGAGCCAGTTCGACTCGTGCTCGGACGCGGGTGCCTCGTGCTGGACGTAGATCGTCAAGGACCCGTCGGCGGCGAGCTGAAGCCCCTTGTTCTTCGTCCCGAGGGAGTAGCGGCCGAGGTCGTTGGGGGCGAAGAAGTGTTCCGGGTTGTACAGGGTCAGCGACCAGAAGCCGTCCACGGGCGGCACCTGGCCGGCGGGGAACGTGAGCGTGTAGTCGTGGTCGCCGTTGAGCCGGCGACCCTCGCTGTCGACCTCGAGGAAGAAGTATCGCGTCTCCTCGGGCTGGTTGACGTACATGTTCGACTTGGCGGTCGCGGTGCGCGTCAGGTAGTCGAAGCCCCAGCGCGCGACGTTCGGCGGCGAGTTCCAGCCCCCGGCGAGGCTCGGCCCGTTGGTGCGGAAGTCGAAGAGCGGGGCGACGACCTCGGTCTCCGTCGCGACGGCCGCTTCCTTGATCGCGGCTGCGACGTCCGGCTCGGCCGCAGCGGCGGCGAGCAGCGCCCGCATCATCGCGTAGCGCGCCTCCTCGCCGGGCAGCGGGGGCACGCGGTCGAGGATGTCCGGCAGCTCGTCGAAGAACGTCTCCGGGTCGACCCACCGCGTCTCGGCGGCGCCGGCGGCGCCTGCCGGGAAGTGCGGTACGTGGCGCCAGTCCACGGTCTTCTTCTCGCCGGTGTACTGGCTCAGGGGGTAGATCACGAGCTTGTTCAGCGTGGCCTGGATGGCCTCCCGGTCCTCGTCCGTGTCGTCGAGGAACGCCCGCGGGCCCATCCCGAGGAGCTCGGTCGGCGAGGTCAGGACCCCGGTGATGCCGTCCGGCACGTCGCCCTGCCAGCCCGGACCCACGACCAGGTAGTTTCCCGGCTCGGTGCCGTACTGGCGCCCGAGGGTGGAGAACTCCTCGCTGCGCGCGTCGTACAGGGCGCACACCCAGAACCGGTCACCGAAGTCGGGGATCTGCAGCACCACAGGGTCGTCGTCGACCGCGCCGTACCCGAACCCGTACACGACGTCCTGGTTCGGGTGCGCCACCCAGCGCTGCGACGGGTCGATGTAGCCGCTGAGCATCGCGACGTACCCCGTCGGTGCGGCGGGCAGCACGCCGCCCATCAGGCCCGGCTCGGGCGCGACGGCGAACGAGGCCCGGCGGTGGAAGGCATTCACGATCGGCCATCCCCAGACGTACACGTCGCGCGCCAGAGCCCTCGCGAAACTCCGCCGTCATCACGGTGCCGGGCGGCACGGCCCCCGGATCGTCGGCGGACTCGTACGACGGACGCTGCAGGCTCATCACGGACCCATCTCTCGGGTGAACAGACGCTGCGACCCTAGCCACCACCAGACACGACCGCGCGACGACCATCCGGACGGCGCCGACGGCGTACGTGTCAGCCCCCAGTGGCCGGTGGTCACAGTGGAGCAAGAAGCATGAGGACCTCATCGTGGTCCTCGCCGTCGGCGACGCGGAGCGCGTCGGGCCATCGGCCGACCTCCGTCCAGCCCAGCTGTCCGTAGAAGGTCTCCAGTCCGACGCCGCCGCGCGCGGCGAGGTGTAGTTGCTCCAGGGTCAGCTCGTCGCGAGCGATGCGGCGGACCTCGTTCATCAGGCCGGCTCCGATGCCTTGGCCTCGCATCGACGTGCGGGTCTGGAGGTGGTGCACGGTGCCCCAGTGGCCGGTGAGCCTCCCGCCGTCGTGGCGGATGTTGACCCAGCCGGCGAACCGTCCATGATGGTGCGCGGTCAGCAGGCGGCTGCGATCGGGGTCGAGGTCCTGGATGATCGCGTCGAGGACCGGCGTGACATCGGCGAGCGTCACCGGCGGGAAGGGGAACCCGGCTGCGCCTCCCGCGTTGGTCACCTCCAGCCAGCAGCCGACCATGGCCTGCCGCAGGTCGGCAGTGACCTGCTCGGGGGTTGCCATCTGTGTGAAGGCGAGGGCGGGGTTGGTCCTGGGCACCGCATGATTATCGTCGGAACCCACCGATTCTGAGGCGCGCCAGAAGCGGGTTCTGGAGGTTTCAAAACCTCCAGGTGCGCGGACTACGCGTTGACCTGCGTTGCGGCCGACAGCGATGCCACGAGGCCGGCGAGGGCTCCGGGTGCGAGTGAGAAGTAGGCCCAGCGGCCGCGCTGTTCACGCTCGAGCAGACCGGCCTCGACGAGGATCTTGAGGTGGTGACTGACGGTGGGCTGCGAGAGGCCGACGGGCTCGGTGAGGTCACAGACGCACGCCTCCGCGCCGGGCTGGTTGGCGACGATCGCGAGGAGCTGGACGCGGGCGGGGTCGGCGAGGGCCTTGAAAGACCGGGCGAGCTTCTGGGCGACCTCAGGCTCGACAGCCTGGGAGAGCGTGGGCGTGCAGCAGCCGCCGTCCGCAGGCGCGGCGAGAGGCAGGGGTGCGGGCACGGTCGTGGTCATGCCCCCCATCCTCGCATGGATTGACATCCATCGATAGGTGGTCCAGGATCGCCGTATCGATGGTTCTCGATGTGAGGAGTGGTGATGAGCGAGGTTGCTCTGAACGAGCTGCCGGTCGTCGTGATCGGCGCCGGCCCGGTGGGCCTGGCCGCGGCGGCGCACCTGCTGGAGCGGGGCCTGGAGCCGCTGGTTCTGGAGGCCGGTGAGCAGGCCGGTGCGGCGATCGGGTCGTGGGGCCACGTGCGGCTGTTCTCGCCGTGGCGGTACGACGTCGACGGCGCGGCTCGCCGTCTGCTGGAGCCGACGGGCTGGGTCGAGCCGGACCTGGACGCACTGCCGACGGGTGCCGAGCTCGTGGAGGGCTACATCGCCCCTCTGGCGGCGACGCCGGAGATCGCCTCGCGGCTACGCACGGGCACGCGGGTGCTCGCGGTGGCGCGGGACGGTGCGGACAAGACGCGCTCGCTCGGTCGTGAGCGGCGCGGGTACCGCGTGCGCACGGTGGGCGCCGACGGACGTGTGCAGGATGTGCTCGCCCGCGCGGTGATCGACGCGTCCGGCACGTTCTCGACGTCGAACCCGCTGGGCGTCAGCGGCCTGCCCGCGGCCGGCGAGGCCGACGCGACGCCGTTCGTCACCGGCCCGCTGCCCGACATTCTCGGCGCCGCCCGCGACCGCTTCGCCGGTCGCCACACCCTCGTCGTGGGGATGGGTCACTCGGCGGCGAACACGCTCCTGAGCCTCGTGGAGCTGTCCGAGACGGCGCCGGGCACCATGGTCACGTGGGCGATCCGGGGCGGCTCCGCCCGCCGGCTGTTCGGCGGCGGCACCGACGACGAGCTCCCCGCTCGCGGGCTGCTGGGCACACGCCTGCGTGAGGCCGTGGACGCCGGTCGGCTGCGCCTCCTCACCCGGGTATCGATCGAGCAGCTCGTGCCGGGCGGCGACTCGGTCCAGGTGCTCGGCACGGCGAAGGACGAGCCCCTCGCGCTGGACGTGCACGCGATCGTGAACGCCACAGGCTTCCGCCCCGACCTGGACATGCTGCGCGAGGTGCGCCTCGACCTCGACCCCGTCGTCGAGGCGCCGAGCGCGCTCGCGCCGCTCATCGACCCGAACCAGCACTCCTGCGGGACGGTGCCCCCGCACGGCGAGGCCGTGCTGTCCCACCCGGACGACGGCTTCTACCTGGTGGGCATGAAGTCCTACGGCCGTGCGCCGACGTTCCTCCTGGCGACCGGGTACGAGCAGGTGCGGTCCGTCGCCGCGGCGCTGGCCGGGGACCGCGAGTCCGCGGACGCCGTCGAGCTGAACCTGCCCGCCACGGGGGTGTGCTCCAGCGATCTGGCCCTGGCCGCCGACGGCGAGTCGTCGGCCGGGTCGTGCTGCGGGACCGCGCCGGCCGAGCCGCAGCTCGTCACGCTCGGCGTCGGCGCCCCGGCAGGTGTCGGGTTCGCGACCGGCGTCGTGCATGGCCTTTCTGGCGACGGCGAGGGCGCGTGAGCCTCACGCTGCGCGCCGCGACCCCCGCCGACATGACGGGCGGCGCGGCCATCGACGACCACGACGTCCTGTCGCTGCACCGGCGGGCCGGGTTCGCCGACGCCGGCCGTCTCGAACGGGTCGGACGCAAGGTCGACCGGTGGCCGGGCACCCCGCTCTGCATTCGTGGTGGTCTGACGCGGGCGTGGGCCAAGCCGGTCGTGCGGGAGCCGGCTGCCTGCTGCGCCAGCGCCGCCGCCTGACCTCCCGAGCCGAGAACGCACGACGGGCCGCAACCTTGTCCGGTTGCGGCCCGTCGCGCTCTGGCGGGGATCCGGTGCGGGTCAGTCCACCGGCTGGACGTCGAGGGACGCGAGCAGCTCGCGGATGCGGCGCTCGATCTCGTCGCGGATGGGGCGCACGGCGTCGATGCCCTGGCCCGCCGGGTCGTCGAGCTGCCAGTCCTCGTACCGCTTGCCGGGGAAGATCGGGCAGGCGTCGCCGCAGCCCATGGTGATCACGACGTCGGACGCCTGCACGGCCTCGGTGGTGAGGACCTTGGGCTGCTCGGCGGTGATGTCGAGGCCGACCTCGGCCATGGCCTGGACGGCGACGGGGTTGATCTTGTCGGCGGGCATGGAGCCGGCGGACCGGACCTCGACGGCACCGCCGGACAGCGCACGCAGGAAGCCCGCGGCCATCTGGGAGCGGCCGGCGTTGTGCACGCAGACGAACAGGGCGGACGGCTTCGCGGTGGTGGGGGTGTCGGTCACGGTGGTCTCCGAAGGTCGGTCGTTCACGGGGTGGGCAGGTCGAGGTCGGGCATCAGGTCGGCCAGGAGGGCACGCACGCGGGTGTCGAGCTCGTCGCGGATGGCCGCGACGCCTGCCGGGGAGGCCAGCGCGGGGTCGCCCACGAGCCAGTCCTCGTACCGCTTGCCGGGCAGGACCGGGCACACGTCGCCGCAGCCCATGGTGATCACGACGTCGGCGGCGCGGACGGCGTCGTCGGTCAGCGGCTTCGGGAACGGCTCGTCGGCGCCGAGGGCGGCGAGCTCGGGGCGCACGGCGGGGTGCACGTCCGCGGCCGGCGTCGATCCGGCGGAGCGGACCGCGACCCGGTCGCCGGCGTAGTGGCGTACGAGCGCGGCGGCGAGCTGGGAGCGTCCGGCGTTGGCGACGCACACGAACAGCACCTGGGGCGCGGTCGTAGCACCGGCGTCACGGGTCAGGTCGGCGAGGCGCTGCCGGGCGAACCGGTCGGTGAGGGTGAGCAGGTGCGCCGAGACCTTGGCCGAGCGGGCCAGCGCCGTGTACGACTCGCGCACGGTGCGCAGGACGACGTCGCGGGCCAGGTCGGGATGCGTGGCCGCGAGGTCGGCGGCGAGCCGGTCGAGTGCCTTGTCGGCGTCCTCGAGCCCGGTCAGGTGCGGGTGCTCGCCCAGGGCGTCCAGGGCGGCGGGGGCGAACGACTCGAGCAGGGTGCTGATCGCGGGCTTGTATCCGGGGGTGATGCGGTACCAGACCCAGGTGCCGCGCCGTTCGGAGGCGAGCACGCCGACGTCGCGCAGCACCTTGAGGTGATGGGACACCGTGGGCTGGGACACGTCGGTCAGCTCGGCCAGGTCGCACACGCACGCCTCGCCGGCGGGCGCCGTGGCGACGAAGGACAGCATGCGCAGCCGCAGCGGCTCGGCCAGGGCCTTGAGCGTGGCCGCGACCACGGCTGCTGCCTCGGTGCCGATCGCGTGCGACTCGGTCGTGTCGGTGGTGGTCATGACCTCACCTCGTCCAGCTCTCGTGCGGGTACCTCGAGGGAGGAGGGGTCGACGGCGAACCAGCGTCGTCCTACCCACAGGGACACGTAGACCAGGCTCACGAGGACCGGTACCTCGATGAGCGGGCCGACGACCCCGGCCAACGCTTCACCGGAGGTGGCGCCGAAGGTGCCGATGGCGACGGCGATCGCGAGCTCGAAGTTGTTGCCCGCCGCGGTGAACGCCAGCGTGGTGGTGCGGGCGTAGCCGAGAGTCAGGAGCTTGCCGAGCACCATGCCGAGGCCCCACATGACGGCGAAGTACACCAGCAGCGGCAGCGCGATGCGCACGACGTCGAGCGGGTTCGAGGTCACGGCGTCGCCCTGCAGGGCGAACAGCAGCACGATCGTGAACAGCAGCCCGTACAGCGCCCACGGGCCGATGCGCGGGACGAACCGCTCCTCGTACCAGTCGTGACCCTTGGTCCGTTCGCCGATCCAGCGGGACGCGAACCCGGCCACGAGCGGGATGCCGAGGAAGACCAGCACGTTGAGCGCGATCTGCCCGACGGACACGTCCAGTCCCTGGGTGTCCAGGCCGAGCCAGCCGGGCAGCACGGTCAGGTAGAAGTAGCCGAGCAGCGAGAACGCCACGACCTGGAACACGGAGTTGATCGCCACCAGCACGGCGGCGGCCTCCCGGTCCCCGCAGGCGAGGTCGTTCCAGATCACGACCATCGCGATGCAGCGGGCCAGGCCCACGATGATCAGGCCGGTGCGGTACTCGGGCAGGTCGGGCAGGAACGCCCAGGCCAGGGCGAACATCAGCGCCGGGCCGATGACCCAGTTCAGGACCAGCGAGGAGACGAGCAGCTTCTTGTCCCCGGTGACGGCGGCGACCTTGTCATAGCGGACCTTGGCCAGCACCGGGTACATCATCACCAACAGGCCGAGGGCGATCGGGACCGAGATGCCGCCGATCTCCATCGAGGCCAGGACGTCGGACAGGCCCGGGACGAACCGGCCCACCAGCAGGCCACCGATCATGGCCAGGCCGATCCAGGCGGGAAGCCAGCGGTCCAGGGTGGACAGGCGCCGGACGGCGTCGGTCCGCGGGGTCGCTGCGTCGCTCACCGAGCCACCTCCCGCGCGTCGGCGTCGGCGAGGGCGGCAGGGAGACCGTCGGGGTTGGGCGCCGCCGGGGTGCCGGCCAGGCCCTGCTCGCCCTCGGCGACCTCGGTGAGGTACGCCTGGGCGTCGAGCGCGGCGGAGCACCCCGAGCCGGCGGCGGTGATCGCCTGGCGGTAGGTGTGGTCGACGGCGTCGCCGCAGGCGAAGACGCCGGGAAGGTTGGTGCGGGTGGACCGCCCCTGGACGAGGATGTAGCCCTCGTCGTCCAGGTCGACCTGGCCCTTGATCAGGTCGGTCCGCGGGTCGTGCCCGATGGCGACGAACAGCCCGGTGGTGTCGAGCTCGCGCTCCTCACCGGTCACCGTGTCGCGCAGCGTGATGCCGGCGACCTTGTCCTCGCCCGAGATACCGGCGACCGAGATGTGCTGGTCGCGGAAGAAGAACCCGTCGCAGGTGGCGCACCAGGAGACACCGCGGCCCGACAGCTGCTTCTCCTCCGGCAGGCCGAGCTCGCGGTACGCGGAACCGGCCGGGCCCGAGCCCGCGATGACAACCTGATAGACCTGCGGTATTGACATGCCTCTATATTGACATAGACCGATGCAGCCTGTTGGCCCCGTGTCACACCGCAGCGGTGGAAGGGATGGCTCACGGCGGTGCCGAGCACCCTCGCGTCGTGATCATGGCGGCTCTTCGTCTCATCGATGAGTCGGAGCGAACCCGGCGCGCTGTCCGATGCTCCGGCCGTCCACGGGGAGTGCCCTACCCGCTCCACCTAGACTGGCCGCGCGGATCCCGAGCGTCGGAGGGTGCGAGTTGGACGGGACGACCATCCAGAACCTTGCCGCTGCCCGGACCGCGGAGCTGCCAGGCACCCACCTTGAGCACCCGTTCGGCCCCGACTGGGAAGTGTTCAAGGTGCGGGGCAAGGTGTTCATGCTCCACACGCGTGTCACCGGCGAGCCGATCGTGATCGTGAAGGCCACACCGGCCGACGGTGCGGTGCTGCGGGAGGCGTTCGCGGAGATCACGCCGGGCTATCACATGAACAAGCGGCACTGGATCACGCTGAACCCGGGCGACGGGATCGACTCGCAGCTGGTGGAGGATCTTGTCACCGAGTCGTACCTGCTGGTGGTCGAGAGGAATCTGCCCAGGGTGCAACGCCCGGTCGACCCTGAGACGTTCGGACAAGCCTCGCCGTCGGTCCCACCGGGATCGCAGCCGTCCGTTCCAGGGATCTCGGGCGAGGCCATCGGCGGCGACCTCTGACGTGGCCCCTGCCCGACCTGCACTGCGGCGCGACGAGCTGGTGTGCGGCGCATGGTCGCGGCGCAGAAGGTCGGACTCCCGGGCTGTGCCCGGAAGGTGGAGGTCCAGTCCTCGTCGCTGGCGGACGGGAGCCGTAACGAGATCGGCTCCGTCGCTGTCGCCTCTCGACGCGGCGAACGGGTACTCGTGGAATGTGGCGCTGTCCAGATCCTGGGCGGGGCGCACCTCGGTACCGATGGTGGTCGACCCGGCAGCGGAGTAGAACGGGGGCATGACGCCCGTCCGGGTCTTTCTCCTCGACGACCACGAGCTGGTGCGTCGTGGCCTGCGTGGGCTCCTCGACTCCGAGGAGGATCTCGAGGTGGTGGGGGAGTCGGGTTCGGCCGTCGAGGCGATGCGGGAGATCCCGCGGTGCCGGCCGGACGTGGCGCTGCTCGACGTGCGGCTGCAGGACGGTTCGGGCATCGAGGTGTGCCGTGAGCTGCACTCCGCGATGCCCGGGCTCCGGGCGTTGATGCTCACGTCCTATGACGACGACGAGGCGCTGTTCTCGGCGATCATGGCGGGGGCGTCCGGTTACCTGCTCAAGCTGATCACGGGCTCGGACGTGGTGGACGCGGTGCGTCGGGTCGCGTCCGGTCAGTCGTTGATCGACCCGGCCCTGACGTCGCGCGTGCTCGAACGTCTCCGCGCGGGGCCCGCCGAGGCGCCCGCCCTGGCGGTGCTGAGCGAGCAGGAGCACAGGGTTCTGACGCTGATCGCCGAGGGGCTGACGAACCGGCAGATCGCCTCGCAGATGTTCCTGTCGGAGAAGACGGTGAAGAACTACGTGTCGAACATCCTGACGAAGCTCGACCTGGAATCGAGGACGCAGGCCGCGGTGCTGGCGACGCGGCTGCTCGGCACGTCCGACCGCCGGGGCTGACGCTAGCCCGCCCGGTCGGGGCTGTGGCCAGGAGCGCCCCCCATCGGGACCCGCCAGACGATCATGCTGCCGCGCGGCTGGCGTGCACTGATCTCGAACGTTCCGCCGAGCTCGGCCGCCCGGTCGGCAAGGTTGACCAGCCCGCTGCGCGCGGCCGCGGCGTCGAAGCCGACGCCGTCGTCGCTGACCGTGCAGGTCAGCTCGCCCGGGGTGGCGGCGACCTCGACCCGGACGGTGGTCGCGGCGGCGTGCCGGGCGGCGTTCGAGAGTCCCTCGCGCAGGACGGCGACGACGTGGTGGTGCAGGGCGGGGTCGACGAGGGTGTCGACGGGCCCGTCGATCCGCAGCACCGGAGCATGCTCCAGGACACGGGCGTACTCCGAGTGGACCGCCTGGACCTTGGCCCGCAGGGAGTGCTGCTGCCGGCTCGGCGGGCGGAGGTCGACGATCGACTGGCGGACCTCGCGGATGGTGGCGTCGAGGTCGGCCGTCACCGCGTGCAGGCGCTCCCGGATGTCGGGGGGGGACCGCCGCTCGACGGCGGTGAGCTGCAGGCCCAGGGCGAACAACCGCTGGGTGACGCCGTCGTGCAGCTCGCGCGCGATGCGGTTGCGTTCCGCGAGCACGGCGATCTCCTGCTGCATGGCGCGGGTGTGCCGTCGTTCGAGGACGAGGGAGGCCTGGCCGGCGAAGCTGGCGACGACGTCGGAGTCCTCGGCGAGGTCCTCCGCGTCGCCTCGCCGAGGGAGCACGATGACGAGCGCCCCGCGGGTGACCGTGTCGATCGACAGCCGGGTCATGACGGCACCGCGATCGTCGGGAAGGTCGGCCCACCGCGTCTCGCTGCTGGCCATCGCGAGCATGAGAGCGGGGCGGAGGTCTGTCAGGGTGCGCTCGGGACGACGCCCGAGGTCGCCGACCGCGGCGCGGACGGTGAACGTCCCGGGCGCGTCCGGGTCGGGGGCGATCGCCATGGCGGTCAGACCGCCCGACGCGCGCAGGCACTCGCGGAGGACGATGTCGACCGCGTCGTCCGTCCCGGACGCGCGAAGGACCGCCGCGGGGATGGCGGCCGTGGCCTCGAGCCAGCGAGCGCGGCGCTCGGCGGTCATGAGGAGGCGCGCGTGGTCGATGGCCAGGCCGGCGAGGCCCGCCAGCGCGGTGACGGCGCTCTCGTCCTCGGGGGTGAACGTCGCGCCGGTCGTCTTGTCGGTGAGGTACAGGTTGCCGAAGACGCGCCCGCGCACCCGGACCGGGACGCCGAGGAACGTCGTCATCGGCGGGTGCTCGGGCGGGAACCCCGCGGAGGACGGATGGCTCGTCAGGTCGTCGAGACGCAACGACTGCTCATGGGCGATGAGGTGTCCCAGGAGGCCGCGCCCGGTCGGCAGGTGCCCGATCCGCGCGTGCTCCTCGTCGCTGATGCCCTCGGTCACGAACTCGATGAGGTGCCTGCGGGAGCTGCCGATCACGCCGAGCGCGCCGTAGCGGGCCCCGGACAGGTCGCAGGCGGCCCGCACGACACCGACCAGCAGGTCGCGCAGGTTGAAGTCGGACGCCAAGCCGCTGACCGCGTGCAGGATGGCGTCCTGCACCTCGGCCGAGGTCTTCTCCACGTCACGAGCGTAGGGCGGTCGTGCTGCCTCACACCAGGACGGGCCAGCGCCGCACCCACGACGTCTGCTGCCACCGGGCGCCGAGACCGAGCGTGCGTCCCGCGTCGCCGAGGGCGAGGGCGACCAGCACCAGCGCGTAGATCAGGTGGTCGTCCATGAACGGGTTGTTCTCCGGCGGCAGCACGGCCGACCACATGAGGACCAGCATCAGCGCCCCGGCCACGGCCGCGATCCGCATCCCGATGCCGAGCAGCAGCGCCATCCCGATCCCGAGCAGGCCGATCATGAAGACCCAGTCGACCCACGCCTGGCCGGCGAGTCCCTGGTAGAAGCCGGCGAGCGGACCGGCGGTCGCGTTCCCGAGGAAGCCCGCGGTGGGCTGACCGCCATCGAGCCACGCGCCTTCGGGCGGGGTCGCTCGACCGAGGCCGAAGAGCTTGTCGAGGAAGGCCCACAGGAAGATCCAACCGAGGCTGAGCCGGATGACGGCACCGACGTAGCGCAATGCCCGTCCCGCGCCCGGGGAGATCCCGATGGGCTCGACGGCGAGGTCCGCTGCTGCGGGGGTCGAGGCTGCAGGAGCCTCGTGACGACTCTCGTACGTGCTCATGATGACGTGCCTCCTGATGACGGGCCGCCGACGGGTGCGACGGCATCGGGTGGGGAGAGGGGGCCCTCGACGGCGGGTGTCCGCGCTTGGTCCGCCACAGCGGGTTCGCGGGACGCCTCCATCGGCGGGCGAGGAGGGACGACCTCGACCGGGCAGTGCGCATGCTGGAGCACGGCACGGGTCACGCTGCCGAGGACGGCCGCGATCATCCGGGACCCCAGGGCACCGTGCCCGTGGCGTCCCATGACCATGAGGTCGGCGCCGGAGGAGCAGCGGACCAGGGCTTCGGCGATGTTGGCGTACTCCAGGTGGAGCTCGTACGCCACGTCGGGGTGGGTGCGAGCCGCCGCGTCGATGAGGCCGTCGATGATGCCGTGTGCCTGGACGCCCCACTCCTCCTGGACCGACCACTCGTCGACCAGGTAGCTGTAGAACGGGTCCAGCCGCCAGCAGTGCACGATCTCGAGCCGCGCGGACCGCTGCGCGGCGACGGCGAAGCCGTGAGCGAGGACGTCGGCCGAGCTGCGTGACCCGTCGACGGCGGCGACGACGCGGTGGGAGTCGGCCTCCTGAGTCCAGTCGTGCGGCACGCTCACCACGGGGCAGGTCGCGCGCGCGACGACGCCGAAAGCGGTGCTGCCGGTGAACATTCGCGCGACGAGGGAGGCGGAGCGGTGCCCGAGCACGACGAGGCGCGCTTGGCCGCCGGCAGCGGCGAGGACCTCGACCGCGGGGCCGAGCGCCGCCTGGAGCCGGACGCCGACCGTGCCGTCGGAGAGGTCCTCCACGACGTCACGGGCCTCCGCGAGCAGCTGGTGCCCGACGTCGACGAGCGGGTCGCCGCTGATCAGAGGAAGCATCGGACCGACCGGGACGATCTCGTGGATCGCGTTGATCAGCCACAACGAGCAGCGGTCACGCTCCGCCTGACGCACGGCGTACGCGAGGGCACGAGACGCCTCCGGAGATCCGTCGATCCCGACGACGATCGGACGGCCTGTCGTGGTGCCCATGGTGTGCTCCGGTCCCTCAGACGGTCGTGGGTGATCCGCCGACGCTGCGGCGGAGGGTGTGTCGTGGCGACGTGCCGTACCCGAGTCGCATGAGCATCTGCGGCGACGCGTCCAGCGAGAGCGCCCGTCGCAGGTCGTGGCGGGTGGTCGGGTTCTCCAGGACCGTGGTCGCGAACGATGCACGGACGAAGTACGTGGTCGCCACCAGCAGGAGGCGTTCGAGGGCCTGGCCCGCGGCGATCCAGTCGCGGGGCGCGTCTTCGTCGGTCAGGAGGACCGCCATCGTCGAACGGTGCTCGAACTCGGCGTTGTCGGCGCTGGCGAGGAAACGGCGGACCGGTGCCTTGTCGTCGGACGACCAGGGCCCGAGCAGCTCCCGCGGGATGCCGTCGCGGCGGTCGTCCGCGACGTCCGTCCACGCCCTCTCCTCGTCGCGGGCGGTGGGGTCCTCGGCGGCCAGCGCCTCGGCCCGCCGCACCAGCGACATGACCTCTGTGCGTCCCGGCTCCGAGGGCTGGACGAGACGCAGCACGGCCCCCTCGTCGTGCGCGGCGATCTGGATCGCCTGCAGGACGTCCGCGTCGAGCGGCTGGTCGTCGAACGGGCTGCGGGCCGTCACGCGGCGCGCGATCGCCACCGCCAGCTCGAGCTCGTCCATGTCGGGGTCGAGGCCCGGCCCCAGCTCGAGCACGGCGACCAGAAGTGGGTCGTCGGGGTCGGGCAGCACGGTGACGATCGGCGTCAGGGACTCACGTCGGGCGGCCATCCGGGCGTTGAACAGGAACGCTCCGCAGCTGATGAACATCTCCCGCCCTCGCGGGTCGGAGTGCCGCAGCTGCCGGGACGGGTCGGCTCGGACGGTGAGGTGGTTGCCGCGCACGCTCACCTGCCACGGCTGGGTGTTGTGCACGCTCGGCGCACGGCCGGCGGCGCGCAAGATCCGCTCGATCCGGGCGTCGAGGACGTCCATGGCGACTCCTCCGTCGGTGCGGCGGATGGTGGGCGACGAACCATCTGTCGTGGCGCCGCCACGAATCGGGGGCGCCACGACCTCAGAGAACCATCGGCAGCACCTGCCCGTTAGGGCAGGAGGACCCTGCGCGTCAGGTCCATGGGCCGCCGCGGCAGGACCTTCGCCTCTGGCCCCGGAGTGCCGACCCCGGGAGCGTAGGACCGGACGCCACCGGGATCCGGCTCCCCCCGCTGCACCCGGAGGCGCTGACGGAGGTGGTCACGCATGGGGCGCGACGAGGTCATCGCACGGATCGTCGACGCCGGCGGTCGGGCGCCCAGCGTGCACAACACGCAACCGTGGCTGGTCCGGATCGAGGATCGACGGCACCTGGTCGTGCGCGCGGACGCGTCGCGGCAGCTCCGCCTCAACGACCCGACGGGTCGGGAGATGTTCATCAGCTGCGGGGCGTTCATCATGAACCTGCGTGTGGCTGCCGCGCACGAAGGCCTGGACGCCCATGCCCAGCTCGTGCCGGACCCCGACGACCCCCTGCTGGCGGCCCGCATCACCCTGAACGACCTCGCGGCACCCGGATTCTTCAACGCCGGCCTGTTCGCGGCGATCGTCGCTCGTCATACGGCTCGTGGCTCCGTCACGTCGCGACCTCTGGACCGCGGTGACGTCGAGCTCCTGCGGCGTGCCGCCACCCTCGAGCAAGCCGGCGTCGTCTTCCTCGGACCTCGCGAGGCTGCGCGAGGCCACCTCGTGTCGAGCATGCGCAGGGCCGAGGCGCTCGCCGTGAGAGAGGAAGGGCACCTGCGCGAGGACGGTGCATGGCTGGGCGGCGACCGCGGTCGTCCGGAGGGCGTGCCGACCGATGCGATGGGCGGCTGGTTCCAGGGGCCCGTCATCGGTCTGCGACCCGTCGCGCGGGACGAGGCCAGCGGCGCACGGACGTTCGAGAGCATCGGCACCACCGCGGTCGTCACGACGCCCGGTGACGACGCCGGCCACTGGCTCGTCGCCGGTCAAGCGCTCGAGCGCATGCTGCTGGTCGCGACGGCCCGGGGGATCCACGCGTCGTTCGCCACGCGCGTGCTGGAGAACTCGGCGACCCGGGCCGAGGTCGAGGAGGCGTTCCAGCTGACCGCCAGGGCCCAGATGCTGGTGCGGTTCGGATACGGGTCCGGTGGGCCCTCGACGCCACGTCGAGACATCGAGGACGTGCTGCGCCGAGACGAGCAGCACGGGAAGAGCGCCGCGTCGGCGCACCGACGGTCGTCCGTCGAGAGGGGCTCGTCATGAGTGACGACCACACGCCGATGATCCCGCTCGATCCGTGCCGCCGCGGAGATCGCACAGATGCGGCGTTGGCTCGCGCGCTGGTTCGGCACAGGGGCCAGCAGCTGTGCGTCGTAGCCAGCAGAGCGTGTCCTCGAGGAGGCTACGTCCTGGCCCAGATCTCGGTGGCCGCTCGCGCGAGTGCCCCGCCCCAGTCGCGGGCGCGGCCCAGCTCGTCGGGGAGGAGCGGGCCCTCGACGTCCGCGACGTAGAACGACTCGGGGTCGCCCACCGGGTCGTGGCCGCTGCGGCGCAGGGCTCGCGCGGCCGCGCGAGCAGCGGACCCGGGCAGGTGCTGGACCTTGGTCACGCGGGTGTCGAACGTGGCGTAGAGCCGGTCGGCGCGGTCGGCCGGCAGGCGCGCGACCCACTCGCGGACACCCTCCTCGACCCCGGACGCGTGGCCGCCACGCTCCTGCGCCTCACGCCTCGTGCCCTCGCGGCTCATGCCGAACGCGTGGGTGGGGCCGCCGACGACGACCAGCGTCTCGTCGTCGGACGCCTCGGACGTCGCGTCCGCGACCGAGACGACCCGTGCGGGCATGTGCTGCGCGATGCCGTCGGCGATCGCCCGGGCGACGGCCTCGGTGTTGCCGAAGCTCGACTCGTACACGACAAGGGCGGACACGGTGATCACGGTCCTTCCGGTGACCGGTAGGGCTGGTGCGTTCATCTCAGAAGACCGCGTCGGCTCTCGCCGCCGGAAGTGGCCGCCGACCCGACCCGGCGGGGTCCAAGGTCCCGTCCGCGCCGGGCCGGTGGCCCCTGTCCCCGACCTGGCGGCGCACCCAGGCTGGGCGGGAAGGGACGCGCCGGCCGGTCGTCCCGGACGCCACAGGAGGACCGCCGTGCTGGCCGCCGACATCATGACCACCCCCGTCGTCACCATCGAGCGCCGAGCCCGCACCGAGCACGCCCTGCGCGAGCTCGGTCACCGTGCGATCACCGCGCTGCCCGTCGTCGACGACGACGGGCAGCTGGTGGGGATCGTCAGCGAGGGCGACCTGCTGGCGAGCGGGGTCGCCCGGGACCCGCGGTCGACCCTTCGACGCGACGGGAGGGCCCGTGCCGACGACGGCCTTCCCGCCGCCGACCCGCAGGTGGGCGACGTCATGACACGCCCGGTGATCACGGCGGCGCCGAACCAGGACGTCGCGAGCCTCGTCGGCACGATGCTCGCCCGTGGCATCCACTCCGTCCCCGTCGTCCTGGGCAGGCGTGTGGTCGGGATGCTCAGTCGCAGCGACGTCGTGCGCGCCCTGGCCCGCACGGACGAGCAGGTCGCCGCCGACGTCACGGCACAGCTGCGGGGTGCCGGCCTCGAGGAGTGCGGGTGCGTGGTCGAGGACGGCACCGTGCACGTCACGGGCGGGTCCGCTGCCGACCTCCGCCTGGCGTCGTCGCTCGCGCGGACCGTCGCGGGGGTGCGCGCGGTGGTCACCGGCCCGCCGGTCAGCTCTTGAGGATCTCGCCGAAGCGCTCGAGGACGAGCGGGGCGTGCGTCGGGACCCCCGTCAGCGGCACCACCTCGACCGGTGCGCCGCCCGCGTGGCCGAGGACCGCTCGCGTGGTGGGGCCGAGACGCCCCGGGTGCTCGATGTCGCGCCGGCGCCGGGCGAGGAGCAGGACGTCCGCGCTCGCCGCGGCGTCGACGAGCGTGTGTGCAGGCTGGCCCGGCACCACCGAGATCTCCACCTCGACGTCCGGGAAGCCGGTGCGCCAGTCGGCCACCGTCGACTCGAGCAGCCGGGTCGCGGCGATCACCCACTCGCCGGTCACGGACCGTTCGTGATCCAGGCCGGCGTACGGGTCGGGCACCTTCCACACGTGCATCACCTGCAGCATCGCGTGGCGGGCCGCGGCGAGCGGGAACGCGTAGGACAGGACCTCTCCGGAGGCCGGCTCGATGCCGACCAGGACGCGTCCGTGCTCGGTCGGCTGCCAGTCGCCGTCGATCACCGCCACCGGCACGGACGCCCGCGCGGCCACCCCCGCCGTGGTCGTGCCCACGTAGACGCGGTCCATGCCGTGCCGGGTCTCCCGGCCGAGCACCACCAGGCAGCCCGTGGCGGCGTCGACGGCGATCTCCACCGCACGCCGACCCTGACGCAGCGCACCCTCGACCGTGAGGTTCGGATCCGTCGCACGGATCCCGGCGACGGCCTCGTCGAGGACCTTCTGTGCCACCTCGATCAGCGCGTCGGGCGGATAGTCCATGTACGGCATGGACCCGCCGACCGGGAGTGCGGCCGGTGCGACGTGGACCACCCTGAGTCCCGTCCTGCGTCGTCGTGCCTCGTGGACCGCGTACCGGACGGCGCCGGCGCTGCGCTCCGTCCCGTCCACGGCGACGACGACCGGTGCGGGGTGTCCGACGGAGTTCATGATGCTGTCCTTCCGAGGTTCTGCGGCGACCGGGACGCCTCCACGGCGGGACCCACCCCGACGGTTGCTTGTCCGGGATGGTCGACCAGCCTCATCTCTTGCTCGTCCACCCGTCGTGTCCTCTCCGCGATGACGTCGCGCCCGTCAGGCCGGGCCGATCGACCGCCCGGACCCTCGCCTGGCGCGAGGTCTTCACGCTGGCAGGGCGGTGAGGAGGACGACAGGGCCGTTGGTCACGAACGGGCGGGACGCAGTCCCCGGTGCGGTTCGGTCCGACGACCCTGTGCCCGTCGCCGGGACCGGACGGACGATCGGCGGAACGGGGGAGCCGGCACGCGCGGCGCGTGCCGCTGACGAGCAACGACGGGAGCCCCCATGACGCACACCTGGAAGGTCGCGATCCAGCTCTTCGACGCCGACGACCCGGGCGGCGACGGCGTCGTCACCGCCGCCCACGCGCACCTGACCACGTCGAGCGGGACGTCGCTCGAGGGACGCGGTGAAGCACGGCGAAGCCCGCGCGACGTCGGCGTGACCGAGATCGGCGAGGAGCTTGCCGCCAGCAGGGCCCTCCGCGAACTGGCAGACCAGCTCCTGGGTGCCACCGAGGACGACATCGCCGAGATCGAGCATCGAGCCGCCCCGGCGGTCGTCGTCGACGGCGGGTCGGAGGTGGTGCCGCGTGGTGACTCGACCTGGTGAGGCGATCTCGGGCCGGCGCAGGCTGCTGATGTCCGTGAGCGCCCTCGGGCTCGGCGCGCACGTGCTGCACATCCACCGCCACTGGGGTGCCTCGGACGGCGAGATCATGGAGCGCCTTCCCGGAGACGGGCTCGTGCCCGAACCGGCCGAGTCCACGACCCTGGGGATCACGGTCGCAGCGCCCGCTACCACGATCTGGTCGTGGCTCGTGCAGATCGGGCAGGACCGCGGGGGGATGTACAGCTACGACTGGGCCGAGAACCTGCTCGGGCTCGACATCCACAGCACGGACCAGGTCCGACCGCAGTGGCAGCAGCTGTCGCCTGGCGATCGGCTCGTCGTCGTGCCGGAGGGCTATGCGGGCATGCCGTCCGGCTACGCGTTCACCGTCGCCCGCGTCGATCCGCCGCGGACGCTCGTGCTGCGCCAGAGCCCTCCGGAACACCCCTGGAACGGCGTGTGGTCCTTCCACGTCATCTCACGCCCCGACGGCTCCTGCCGACTCCTGTCCCGAGCGCGCACCGAGATCCCGGACAGTCCCGCGTTGCGGTTCGCCACGCGTCTCGGCGAGCCGGTCACGCTGGTGATGACCCGACGCATGCTGCGCGGGATCCGCCTGCGCGCCGAGCGGGCGTCGCTTCGTGCTGTCAGGTCGGTGCTCACCAAGCAGTCCGCGGTCCTGCCGGTGATCACGCGATGAGCGACTGCCCCCCGTCGACGAACACCTCGGTGCCGGTCACGTGGCTCGCCGCGTCGGACACGAGGTAGGCGATCGTCTCGGCCACCTGCGCGGCGACGCCCGGCGCCTCGCCCGTGAGCGGGATCTGCCCGTCCGGGAACTCGGCGGGCACGCCGAGGTCGTCGGTGTGCCGCTGCTCGGTGTTGTCGCCGATCTCGGTGTCGATCGCCCCCGGGCACACGGAGTTGACGCGGACGCCGCGCGGCCCGAGCTCGACGGCGGCCATGCGCGCGAACGCCACCTGGCCCGCCTTGCTCGCCGCGTAGGCGGAGGCGCCGGAGTTGCTGAACGTGCGGGTCCCGTTGATCGACGAGACGACGACGACCGCGCCGCCCTGCCGCACGAGCAGGGGCACCGCGAACCGCACGGTGTGGAACGTGCCGGTGAGGTTCGTGGCGATCGTGCTGGCCCACTCCTCCGGCGCGAGCTCCTCGAGCGGGGCCCAGACGCCGTTCACGCCGGCGTTCGCGACGACGGCGTCGAGCCGGCCGAGGTCCCGCCCCACCAGGGCGAGCACGTCGCGCACCGCACCGGCGTCCGCGACGTCGGCCGACACCGGGAGCGCGGTGCCGCCGCCGCGACGGATCTCGTCGGCGACGTCGTCGGCGCTCTCCTGCCGGTGCCCG
This sequence comes from Promicromonospora sp. Marseille-Q5078, assembly GCF_050315395.1. Taxonomy (NCBI): domain Bacteria; kingdom Bacillati; phylum Actinomycetota; class Actinomycetes; order Micrococcales; family Promicromonosporaceae; genus Promicromonospora; species Promicromonospora sp. Marseille-Q5078. Next base: position 2,728,762 of record NZ_JBNPQG010000001.1, on the reverse strand, counting down.
AGCGCGACCACCGTGGCGCCCTCGCGGGCGAGGAGCACCGCCGTGGCACGTCCGATGCCCGACCCCGCGCCCGTGACCAGCGCGACCTTGGACTCCAGACCCTTCACCGTCATCGTGCCTCCTCCGTGATCGACGGCTCGACGCTAGCGACGAGAGCCGAGGCTCGCGCGTCGGCCCGTGATCAGGGCGCCTCCGCGACGCAGACGAGGACAACCCGTGGACGAGGTCTCTCGGGTGGTCGCAGGCTAGAATTCGTCGTCTTCTTGCGCCGTACCGGTGGTCCCGGGTCGCGGGGGGGGGTTGGCATCGGGTCCACGAAGGCGCAGAGTGACGCTAGAACCACTTCGGGAAGGGGACGTGTGAACCAGGAGCAGTCGTCGGAGAAGGTGCTCGAAGCCGCACTCGTCCCCGGCGTGGAGCCGCCGGTGGGACGATTTCGTCTCGACCTCGCCAGCGGCAGGTGGGCGTGGTCGGACGAGATCTTCGAGATGCACGGGTTTGCCCCGGGCGAGGTCGTGCCGACGACGGAGCTCATGCTCGCGCACAAGCATCCCGACGACCGGGAGCGCGTCGACAGCATCCTGAGGACGGCCGCCGAGGACGGCGAGCCATTCAGCTCCGTGCACCGCATCGTCGACGCGCAGGGCAAGGTCCGCACCCTCGCCGTCACCGGCCAGTGCCGACGGGATCCCGGGAGCCGCAAGGTCACCGAGCTGTTCGGCTACTTCATCGACGTGACCGACGTGAACCGGGACGTGGCACAGAAGGAGGCGACCGCAGCCATCCGGGCGTCGGCGGAGCGGCGGGCCTCGATCGAGCAGGCCAAGGGCGTGCTGATGGTCGGCCTGGCGCTCGAGCCGGAGGAGGCCTTCGACCGACTGCGTGTCGCCTCGAACCTGTCCAACGTCCCCGTGCGCGACGTGGCCGTCTGGCTGGTCGACTGGTTCGCTCGTCCCGGCATGACCGTCTTCCCGACTCCCGAGGAGCTGACCGCGTTCCTCGAGGCGCCCGGCCCCGGCCCTGACGCCGGTGAGACCGCGGCCGAGGCGTCGGCGGCGAGCTGACGTCGCCGAGCCGGTCCCGCCCGGCCGACCTTTCGACGTGGCGCCTCTCGGCGGCGTGGGCCAGGTTCTCGCCGAGCCGAGTGTGCAGCATCGGCGCGTGAGATCTCGACGGGGAGGAGGACCGTGATGACGGCTGCCGTGGCGGTGGGCCTGGCGGTGGCGGCACCGGGCGGACACGTCCGGCGGTCCCCGGGGTATGCCGAGCTCTCGCCGGAGCTCGGATGACGGTGTCGCGGCGCCTCCCTGTCGCCCTGCACCGTGCGTGGGTGCTGCACCCGCGCTGGTCGCTGGCGTTCCGAGGCGCGATCGCCGCGGCCCTCGCATGGACGGTGGCGGTCGTGCTGCCCGCACCGTTCTCCGACTACCCCTACTACGCGCCGCTCGGCGCGGTCGTCGCCACCACGAGCACCCTGGCGCGGTCGGCGCGGGAGTCGCTCCAGACGATCGCGGCTCTGGTGCTCGGGGCGGGAGTCGCCCTCGCTGCCGACGCGGTGCTCCCCACGGGCGCCCTGTCGATCGCGCTGGTGGTGGGGGTCGCGCTGCTGTGCGCAGGCTGGCGGGTGTTCGGAGAGTCGGGCGTCTGGGTGGCGAACTCCGCGATCTTCGTGCTCGTCCTCGGCCGTGGGCAGGACGCCGAGTACGTCGGCGCGTACGCCGGCCTGATCGTCCTCGGTGCCGTCATCGGGACCGCCGTCAACGTCCTCCTGCCGCCGCTCTACCTCACGCCGTCGGAGCTCGCGCTGGACCGGTTGCGGGACGCTCTCGCGGACGAGCTCCGGGACCTCGCGGGCTCGCTCGAGGACGAAGGGCCGCTCGAGCCCGACGTGTGGGAGCGCCGCCGACGGGAGATGTGGCCCACGGCCGAGGTCGCGCGGGCAGCGGTCGCACGGTCGGGCGAGGCGTCGCGGGGCAATCCTCGTGCTTGGCGCCACGGTGGCCGCGCGCGGACCCAGTCTCGCCGCGCCGAGGAGCTCGGGACGGCAGCGGGCGTCGTCGACGAGATCGTGCGCCTTCTCCTCGACTGGGAGCACACGGGTCGCACCCGGGTCGCGCTGGGCCCGCGGCTGCGCCCCGAGCTCGCCGCGACGTTGCGTTCCTTCGCCGACGCGCTGCTGGATGCCGCAGGGCACGACGACACCGCGCAGGACGACGCTCGTGACGACGGCCCGCGCCGTGCGTTCGCCGGGGCCGTCGAGCGGCTGCGCGGCATCGTGCGCGACGCGCGGGACCGGTCGGGCGACGACTACTTCGTCGCGAGCGCCCTGGTCGTCGTGCTGCGGCGATCGTCCTCCGTCCTGGTCCGGTCCTGAGCGCCGCGAGCGCCGGCCCCGGTGAACCCTGCGGGCATCGGGTCTCGGTGCCGCGTGAGGGCATGCGCGTCGTCGTCGTCGGACCGACGATCCGCTCGTGGTCGACGTGCGTGATCTTGTCGCGCCGATGGTGGTCCCCGAGCGTCGTCCTGTCCGCCGTCGACGCCACCGGGCGGGTCGGGGGCGGCGGCGGACGGAGATCAGGAGTCGGGCCGGATCGCGACCGTCCGTGATCTCGCCGGCCTGACACGGCTCGCGGCCTCCTCCAGCGCGTCGAGGAGGGGAGACAGCCTCTCGTGCGGTACCGAGGTCGTCTGCGCGTGCTGCACCAGCCGGGCGGCGAGCTCGCGGACCGGCGTGTTCGTCGCGTAGGAGTAGTGGCGGAGCACCTCGAACGCCTCGTCGTCGCCGAGGTCCAGAGCGAGGCGGATGATGCCCTTGGCCTGCTCGACGTCGCGATGGCCCTCTGCGGTGGCACGGAGCGAACGGAGAACCTGAGCGGCGGCGAACGGTTCGAGGGGAGTGGCGTGGTCCGGTCGAGACAAGGGAGCTCCTTCACCGGGGTGTCCACGGCGCCTCCTTGACCGCGCTCCCGAGACTAGCGGCGCCGAGGGGCGACGCCAAGGCAGTGGACGGAGAGAACCGACGACGGCCCTCCCGGCAGGGGCAGGGCCGTCAGGGTCCGTACGCCTCGGCGACGACCCGCTCCGCCGCGGCGGTCAGCGTCGTGCCCTTCTGGTCCCGCTCGGCGAGGAGGAGCTCGTAGGCGGTGGCCTGGTCGACGCCCAGGCGCTGGGCCAGCACCCCCTTGGCCTGCTCGATGACCACCCGCCCCCGCAGCGCCCGGGCCAGGCGACGGTCGATCTCGCCCTCCGGGTCCCGTTCCGGCTGGGCGACGACCAGCGTCACCATGTCGGCGAACGCGTACGCCATGCGGACGGCCTCCTCGTCGGGAAGACCGGTGTCGCGCCCGAAGATGTTCAGCCCGCCCAGGACGTTCCCTCGCCAGGTGAGGGGGTAGGTGTGCACGTGCCGAAGACCGGCGCTCAGGATCGCCGGGCCGACGACCGGCCAGCGGGCGAGGATCGTCGGCTCCGACGCCGTGACGGCTCGGCCGGTGGCGCACACCTCCACGCACGGGCCTTCGTCCTGCATCGCCTGGTAGAGCTCCAGATGGGACGTGACGTGATCGGTCGCCGCCAGGACCTCGAGGCGGGAGCCGCCCGACGGACGGACGAGCAACCCGGCCGTGCTGCTGCCGGTCAGTTGCGCGGCGTCACGGACGAGCTGGACGAGAAGGTCGCTGATGTCGTGCTCGCGCACCAGGGCGGACGCTGCGTCGGCGAGCGAGTCGGCAGGTGTGCGCGGCGTCATGGCTCCTCGGTTCGTTCGGGGGTGTCGCGGGTCGACTCGTCGAGCGAGAACGTCAACCGTCGGTCGAGCACGTCCTCCGCCACCGACTGCAGAGTCGCCGACCGCGCAAAGGCGTGTGCGCGGATCACCGCGAGCGCGTCCTCCGGAGAGAGGCGCAGCTCGGCGATCACCATGCCGGTGGCCTGGTGGATCTGCGCCTTCTCGGACCAGTCGAGCGACTCGACGTCTCCCAGCAGGGATGCGCCGACAGCGTCGGCGAGGAACTGCAGGTCCTCCTGGCTCCGGGCCAACGAGTCCGCCGTCAGGTAGAGGCTGAACACCCCGACGACGCGTCCGCCCGCGCGCATCGGGACCGCGTACAGCGTCACCTCGCCCCCGACGGACCCCGCGACCTGGGAGAAGACGGGGTAGGCGCTCGTCGCGCCGTCGACCCGCATGACGACGACCCGGTCCTCGGCCAAGGCCTGGTGCACAGGTCCCTCGCCCAGGACCTCCTGCAGAGGTTCGAGCCGCTCGAACGTCCCCGGTGTGCTGACCCCCAACCGTTCTCCCGGTGCCGCCGAGACGGTCAGGGCGCCGCCCTGCGCCCGGAGGATGTCGACGCAGGCCTCGCAGAGCCGGGTCGCCAAGGGGCGGTCGGCGCTGACCTTGGCCAACGACTGCGCGAGCATGCTCAGCAGCTCGGTGGGATCCACGCTCCCTCACCTCCTCCCGAGAGTCCGGACTCGCGTCACGACGACCGTCCTGACGTTCGGCATCGTGTCGTCCCGGCCGCCGACCGTCGCCCGACGGCCGCGGGGCGAGCGCCTCATGGACCTGCGGCGCTGTCGTCGACGATGCCACCGCGTCCTCCGACCACGAGCGACCTCAGGATGGTCTCCGCGATCTCCCGCTCGTCGACCTCCCGTTCCGCGGCGGCCGAGGCCAGCATCTCCCGGGCCTGCGGCTCCGAGCAGTCGTTCATCTGGATGATCGCGCCCACGGCTCGTTCGACCGTCATCGTCTCGGACATCGTGCGGAAGAAGGCTCCGGCGGCGTCCTCCAGGTCCGCGAGCTCCAGCTGCAGCCGGACGCCTGACGCGATGAGGTGTGCATAGGAGTCGGCCGAGCGCACCACCCTCTCGTCCCACGCGGCCGGTGTCCGCGAATAGAGGTTCAGCGCGACGACGATCCCGGGCGCGACCACGGCCGGGAGCGCCAGCGCCTTGACGAAGCCCTCGCGGACCGTCTGCCGCTGCCACGCCTGCCACCGATGATCGGACCCGACGGACGGGACCGGCAGGATCGTGGCGGTCGCCATGGCCTCGACGCAGGGGCCGTCGTCGGCCATCGCCTCGGCCTGGTCGCAGCGCCCTGCATCCGGTGCGCTGCTCCCGCCTCGCAGGGTGATGCCGTGCTGACGCAGCGTGATGCTGGCCTCGACGTCGTCACCCAGCACTCCGGCGGCTCTCGTCGCGTACTCGTGCAGATAACCGGAGATGGCCATGGTCCCCGTCCCGTGGCGACCGACGCCACTTGCGAGCCTCCCCGGTGGCGATCCATCGCGGTCACTCGGTGAGGGCAGCCGCAGGGCCACCGCACGACTTCACGGTACGCCTGTGACGTCCGGCTCACGAGGTACGTGACCAGTGCATCCGAGATCGCGTGGCGAAGGGAAGGAGGGGTATCAGCACCGGACGTCCGGGCAGCCGGAGGTCCACGAACTGGAGGGCATCATGGAACGCACCGCTCGACGCAGCGTCACTCTTGTGGGAGCCACGACCTTCGCCGCTCTGGGACTGGCCGCGGTCGGCCTGGCAGCTCCCGCGGCGGCCGACACCGACGACGGCGCGATCCTGTCGGTCATGCACGGCGTGCCGGACACCCCGGTCGACGTCTGGGTGGACGACGAGCTCACCGTCGACGACTTCGAGCCCGGCGACATGGCCGGTCCGCTGGACCTGCCCGCCGGCACCTACTCGGTCGCCGTCACGGCACCGGACGCCGAGGACACGGGAGACCCGGTGATCGGACCGATCGACCTGGACCTCGAGGCGGGCGGCAACTACACGGCCGTCGCGCACCTGGACGCCGACGGGCAGCCGACCGCCACCCTCTTCACCAACGACATCTCCGCGACCGGCGCCGGTGAGGGACGCCTGACCGTGCGGCACGTGGCCGCGGCCCCGGCCGTGGACGTGCTCGCCGGGGGCGAGGCCGTCATCAGCGGCCTGGAGAACCCCGACGAGGAGGTCCTGGACCTGCCCGCGGGCACGGTCTCCGCATCCGTGGCGGCGGCAGGTACCACCGACCCCCTGCTCGGCCCGACGGACGTGGAGGTCGCTGACGGCGTCAGCACGATCGCGTACGCGTGGGGCAGCCTGGAGGACGACACGCTGGCGCTCGCCACGCAGACGATCGACGGACTGCACTCCTCTCCCGGGGGCGTGCCCGCCGGGACGTCCGGACTCGCGGCCGACTTCGAGGCCCCGAGCACGTCGTTCAGCGCGATCGCGCTGCTCGCGGGAGGTGCCTTCGTGGGGCTCCTCGTCCTGGTCTCGACCGTGATGCTCGTCAAGGCGCTGCGGGAGCACGCACACCGTCACGCGCAGCCCGTCGCAGACACCGGGCGTCGTCGATGACGTCGCACCACCTCGGCACTGCGTCGCGGGCGGCCGGCCCAGGCCCCGCCCGCGGCGTGGCGCTCCTGCTCGCGCTCCTGCTGACCGGGTGCGCGGGCGCGTCCGGGACGACCGGTCGCGCGGACGTCGGCAGCGGGCGTGAGGTCGCGGAGGAACCGCCCTCCGCCGGCAGGCCCGAGGCGCCGGTGCGGCCGGCGACGGACGCGGCCCCTGCGACGCCCCCGGGGCCTGAGCGGGTCGTGGTCCCTGCCCTCGGCATCGACGTTCCCGTCGCGGCCGCCGGCGTGGACGACCGGGGCCGCATGGCCCTTCCCGGGTCGGCGGACGAGGCGGCCTGGTACCGGTTCGGCGCGGGGCCGGCCAGCCCCCGAGGCGCGACCGTCGTCGCCGCGCACGTGGACGACGAGGACAGCGTCGGCCCGTTCGCCAGGCTCACGAGGGCGGAGGCAGGGGCGTCGGTGCACGTCCGCACGTCGGACGGCCGCACCTACAGCTACACAGTGACCCAGGTGCGGTCGGAGCCGAAGCCGGACCTGTCCGTCGACGACCTGTTCGACCGGTCGGGGCCCGCCCGGCTGGTCCTGGTCACGTGCGGCGGCACCTGGGACGCTGCCGCCCGCTCGTACTCGGACAACGTCGTGGTGACGGCGACCCCGGCGGGATGACGACGCCGGCGCAGCCACCCGGCACCACTGGTCGGGTGCGGCTTGCGCCCCTACGATCGGCGGTGTCCGACCGCGGTGGCCCGTTCCGGGGCACCGCCCGAGCCCGAGGACGTGCTCTGAACGCCGACGACGCCGCGCCCGACGACGCCGACCTCGCCGTGCGGCGCCTCGGGCAACGTTTCGCCGAGGGGGACGAGTCCGCCCTCGCGGAGGCCTACCGGCACTGGTCCGCGCTGGTCCACACCATGGCCCTGCGATCGCTCGGCTCGCGCACCGACGCCGAGGACGTGACCCAGCAGGTGTTCGTCGCCGCGTGGCGGGGCCGCGGGAGGTTCGACCCCGAACGCGCCCGCCTGCCGGCCTGGCTGGTCGGGATCACCCGCCACACGGTCGCCGACGCGCACGAGGCCCGCTCCCGCGTCCGCCGGGCGCAGGACGCCGCCGCCCGCAGCGCGGCATCCCCGGCTCCCGGCCCCGAGTCCTCCGTCGACCGCGTCGCGGACCGGATCCTGATCGACGACGAGCTCCGACGGCTCGGAGACCCGGCGCGCACGATCCTGCGCCTGGCCTTCTTCAGGGACCTCACGCACGTGCAGATCGCGCAGGAGCTCGGCCTCCCGCTCGGTACCGTCAAGAGCCACGTACGACGGGGCCTCCTCAGGCTCCGCGACCGATTGGAGGTGGACGGTGCCCCACATCGATGACGAGACGCTCGCGCTCTACGCGCTCGGCGAGGACGTGCTCGAGCCCGAGCAGCGCGTCCACCTCGACGGCTGCGCCCCGTGCGCGCAGGCGGTCCAGGAGTTCGCCCGGGTGGTGGACGTCGCCCGGCCGGACGGCGCCGAGCCCGAGCTGGTGCCACCGGCGCCGGACGTCTGGTCGCGCGTACGCGCGGAACTCGCCCTCACGGACGTGCCCGAGGACGAGCTCTCGTCGCGGCGGGGGGCGCGTGCCTGGTGGCCGGTGCTCGTGGCCGCGTCCACGGCGCTGGTCCTCGGCGCCGTCGGCGGCGTGCTCTGGGAGCGGCGCACCACCGAACCTGCGGAGACCACGATCGCGACGGCCGCCCTGGCCCCGCTGCCCGACTGGCAGGGCTCGTCGGGGGAGGCGGTCGTCGAGGAGGAGCCGGGCGGGCGGCGGCAGGTCGTCGTCACCCTCGACGCGCCCGCACCCGAGGGCACCTACCGCGAGGTGTGGCTGCTCACGCCCGACGTGAGCGGCCTCGTCAGCCTCGGGGTCCTCGAGGGTGACGAGGGGCGGTTCGACGTGCCCGAGGGCCTCGACCTCGCCGACTACCCCGTCGTCGACGTCTCCGAGGAGCCCGTCGACGGCGACCCCGCACACTCCGGCGACTCGGTCGTCCGCGGCTCGCTCGCCACCTGACTCCTTCCTCTGGGCTACCCGCTGCGCCCGCCGTCCGGTGCGCGCAGCGAGGCCAGGATGGTCTCGGCCGCGGCGAGGTCCCGGCCATAGGCCGTCGGCGGTGAGGCGTCGGCGGCTCGGACGGCGGGCGCACGGCCGGCCCGGGAGTCGGCGCCCGCGCCGAGGACGATCGTGCGGTGGCCGGCCGGTCCGCTGTCGCCGGACCCGGTGGAGACGTCGTCGTCCCGGATGGCCACCGCTCCCTCCACCCTCAGCAGAGGGATGCGGACCAGGCGCGCCAGGAGGCGGATCTCGATGATCATGGTCGCCCGGCTAGTCGCCCAGCCTGATGTCCCCGTACGGGTCGTCCTCGTCCGTCGAGGACGAACCGGTCGAGGCCGACGACGTGGCGTCGCCGTCGCGGAGCCTCGAGAGGATCGCCTTGATGCCGGTCTCGATCTGGGCGTACCTCTCCCGGCCGGCCCGGGTGCCGGCCACGTACCCCAGGCCGAAGAAGATCGCGCGGCCGACGGTCTTACGACCGATCATCGTCGCCCTCCTGGCTCCGTCGGTCCCGGATCGCCGAGACGGCCGCGCTCGCGGCCGTGAGCCCGGCCGCCGACCCGAGGGCGATCAGGCCGGACCGCGTCGCGGTGCCGCTGACGCGCGGCCGCTTGCGGCCCACCGCATCCACGACCCGCTCGAGGAACGTCTTCTTGCGGAACAGCCTGATCATGACGCTCTCGCTTTCTGCCCGTGCCCGGTCGCGTGCTTGCGGATCGCCGACACCAGTTCCTGCTTGCGCATGGACCCCTTGAGGTCGAGGCCCATCTCCGTGCCCAGCGCGATCAGCCGGCCCTTGGTCAGGTCGTCGAGGTCCAGCGGGTCGATGTCGGCGTCGGTGCCGAGGCGGCGGCCTTCCGAGGCCACCGCCTCCTGTCGCCCGTCGGCCCGGTCGGCCCTCCGCCGCGCCTCGTCGGCCTCCGCCTCCGCCTCGCCGGCCAGGCGCTCGGCCCGGGCGCGTGCCTCGTCGGCCGCCTTGCGTGCCTCGTCGGCCGCCTCCTCGGCCAGCTCGCGGGCCTGCTGCATCTGCTGGCGGGCCCGCTCCACCGCCTGCTCGGCCTGGGCCCGAGCCTTGTCCGCCTGGACCTGCGCCTGCTCCCGGCGCCTGCCCGCCTCGGCCTCGGTCTCGGCCACCTTCGTGGCAGCGATCTCCTCCGCCCGGGTGCGCTTGGCGGCGACGTAGGCGTCGGCCTCGCGCTGCGCCTCGTCGACCACCCTCGCGGTCTCGCGGTCGCCCTCCTTGCGCGCCGCCGCGACCTGCCGGTCGCCCTCCGCCTCGACCTCCTTCAGGGCGTCGGCGCGCTCCTTCGCCTGCACGGCCTCGTCGTGGGCGCGCGTCTCGAGCTCGTGGGCCCGCTCCATCGCAGCGTCCACCCGGTCCGACCGACCACCACCGCCACTGTGGGTGAACGGGTTCACGTCCGAGAGGGTCGCGGCGGCCTTCTGGCCCGTGGACTGCACGCTGTCGGCGGCCTTCTGGCCCACTGCCTGCATGCTGTCGGCGGCCTTCTGGCCCGCGGACTGCACGGTGTGGCCGGCGGACGCGGCCGGGCTCTTCACGGCCTCGTCGAGCACCCACAGGAGGTTGCGGGGGAGGTCGGTGAGACCTCGTCGTGCCTGGCGCCCCAGCCATGCCACCGGATTGGACCTCGTCATCGGATGCTCCTCACTCGGCGGGCGGTCGACCCGGGGACAGCCTTCTCGGTCGCCGCCCCGGCCGATCAGGACGCCGGGTCGGAGGCGCACGCGCCAGGAGCGGCGAAAACTCCACCGTTCCGACCGATCACGACGTGCCCCCTGGGTTCAGGACACTGCACCACGGTCTTGCACGCACCTCGACCTGCCCGACGGCGCGCGATCACCCCGCCGTCGGGACGTCGCGCGGCTCGCGCATCGTCTGCGCGACGTGTCCGCCCAGGAAGGCGCCGCCGCCGGCCACCGCCATCCCGGCCAGGCCGAGCAGGGCGCCGAGGCCGTCGCGGCCGGCGTGCCGCGCGCGCCACGACGCCAGGGCGACGAGCGTGCTGAGGCCGGTGCACGTGGCGTGGACCGCGGCCACGCGCCGGGCGGGCACGCTGAGCGCGCGGTAGTCGGCGAGGCCGGTGACGGTCGGGCAGGGCGGCGGGCACGGGTGCCTCCTCGGGACGGCCGCGGTGGCCTTCGCCGGAGGGCCCGGCTAGCGTGGGAGCCGGCGTCAGGAAGCGGCACCGACTCTCCGTACCCCTGGAGGTCACCATGTCCACGACTCCCGCCGACACCGACCGACTCACGGCGGCCCTGGCCGTCGGGACGCACCTGCTGACCGGCCGCTACCGGGTCGAGACGCAGACCGGCCGGTGGTGGTGGTCCGACGAGGTCGACGCGATGCTCGGCCATGAGCCCGGCGCGGTCGAGCCCGGGGCCGAGTCCCTGGAGGCGCGGCTGCACCCCGACGAGCGCGAGCACGTGGTGCACGACGCCGCCCGCGCCCTGGCGGTGGGCGGGCCCGTCACGAGCGCTCGCCGCGTCGTCGACGCCCACGGCCGCACCCGGACCCTGCTGTTCACCGCGCAGACGCGCCGGGGCCACGACGGCGGTGCGCCCGAGGTGGCCGGCTACGTCGTCGACGTCACGCCGGTGCAGCGCGAGGCCGTGCAGCGTGACGTGCGGCGCGCGCTCGACAACGCCTTCGTCTCGGCCGCCGCGATCGAGCGGGCCAAGGGGGTGCTCATGGCCGTGCACGGGGTGGACGAGGACGACGCCGAGGCGATGCTCACGGAGGCGGCGGGGGCGTCGGGCACCGGGCTGCGGGACGCGGCCACGCAGGTCATGGACCGGCTCGCGGCGGGCGGCGGCTTCGGCCGCCGGGCACGGGAGGCGCTGGGCGACGCGATCGCCGCCGTCCGGCCCAGCAAGCGCCCGCACGTGCACGAGGCGCAGCTCGCCCGCCGCCGCGCCGCGTGACCGCCGGCCGCACGGACCGGCGGCACGGAGCGTCCGCACGCATCCACCGCATGGATCCGCCCCATATCGAAGGCCACGACCGAGGAGGGACACATGTCCGACGACCAGCAGTCGTTCCCCGCCCAGCAGCAGGAGCCGCCGGGACTCACCGGCGCCATGACACCGCTGCCGGACCACGGCGAGCAGAGCTACCGGGGCTCCGGGCGCCTGTCCGGACTGCGGGCGCTGATCACCGGGGGCGACTCCGGGATCGGCCGGGCGGCGGCGATCGCGTTCGCGCGCGAGGGCGCGGACGTCGCGATCGGATACCTGCCTGTCGAGGAGGACGACGCGCAGGAGACCGCGCGGTGGGTGCGCGACGCCGGCCGCACGGCGGTGCTGGTGCCGGGTGACATCACGCACGAGGGGACGGCCCGGGCGCTCCCGGACCGGGCGGTCGAGGGGCTCGGCGGCCTCGACGTCCTGGTCAACAACGCCGGCTTCCAGATGGCCCGGCGCGAGTCGGTCGAGGACGTCACGACCGACGAGCTCGACCGGGTGCTGAAGACCAACCTGTACGCGCTGGTGTGGATCACGCAGGCGGCGCTGAAGCACCTGGGTGCGGGGTCGAGCATCGTCAACAACTCGTCGATCCAGGCGTACCAGCCGTCCACGTCGCTGCTCGACTACGCGTCGACCAAGGCGGCGATCAACAACCTCACGGTGAACCTCGCGGCCGAGCTCGGCCCGCGGGGCATCCGCGTGAATGCCGTGGCGCCCGGGCCGATCTGGACACCGCTGCAGCCCGCCACACAGCCGGACGAGAAGCTGGAGAAGTTCGGCCAGGACACGCCGTTGGGCCGCGCCGGCCAGCCCGCCGAGGTCGCGCCGGCGTTCGTCTTCCTCGCCTCGCCGCGGGACGCGAGCTATGTCTCGGGGACCGTGCTCGGTGTCACGGGCGGCAAGCCCGTCTTCTGAGGGTCCACCCGGGAGGAAGAGCGATGCTCACGGACGGCGACGAGGACACTCAGGTCGTGCGGGTCGGGAAGCACGGCGTGCGCCTGACGCACCTGTCCAAGGTCATGTACCCGGAGACGGGGACGACCAAGCGCGACGTCGTCGAGTACTACGCGGCGGTGGCCGACACGATGCTGCCGCACGTGAAGGACCGCCCGGCGACCCGCAAGCGCTGGCCGGACGGGGTGGGTGCGGACCCGTTCTTCCACAAGGACCTCGGCCGCGGGACGCCCGACTGGGTGGTGCGGCGCAGCCTCGAGCACCGCACCGGCACCTCGACGTACCCGCTGGTGCAGGACGCGGCGACCCTCGTCTGGCTCGCGCAGATGGCCGCGCTGGAGATCCACGTGCCGCAGTGGCGGTTCGGCCGGCCGACGGGCAAGGACGGGACGCCCCGCCACCCCGACCGCCTGGTGCTGGACCTCGATCCCGGCGAGGGAGCGGGACTCCCGGAGTGCGTCGAGGTCGCCTGGCGCGCGCGCGAGATCCTGCGGGACATGGGCCTCGAGCCCGTGCCGGTCACGAGCGGGAGCAAGGGGATCCACCTCTACGCCCGGCTGGACGGGCGGACGTCGGCGGCGGAGGCCACCGACGTCGCGCACGAGCTGGCCCGCGCGCTCGAGGCCGACCACGCCGACCTCGTGGTGAGCGACATGAAGAAGACGTTGCGGAGCGGGAAGGTGCTCGTCGACTGGTCGCAGAACAACGGCAGCAAGACGACGGTCGCGCCGTACTCGCTGCGCGGCCGGTCCCGGCCCTGGGTCGCGGTCCCCAGGACCTGGCGCGAGCTCGGGTCGCCGCACCTGCGACAGCTCGACCTCGACGACGTCCTGAGCCGCGTCCGTCGTCGCGCCGACCCGCTCGCCGGGGCCGGGCGTGGCCACGTCAGGGCCGGCGGACCGACGGCGGCGTCCGGGGCGCCGGGGCGGGCGACGACGGCTCCATGACCGGCTGAGACGCCGCGGCTCGTCGGAGAGGTCGAGTTCGCCGAGTGGACCGGCGACCGGCTGCCTGCGGCAGCCCGGCGGCGCGGGTGGCGCGGGGACAAGGACGCGGCGCAGGTCCGTCGCGAGTGAGCGAGCGCGGGGCGACGGCGCGGGTCGCGCGCGGTGCTCCGCGTGCTCGAGGCATGTCCTCAGGGCGTGGTGCCTGGGTCGTCCCCGGCCGCCTCGCCCGTGGGCGTGGGCTCGGCCGGCGCGGTCGGTTCGTCCGTCGGGTCGGGTTCCGGCGTGGTCGGGTCGTCGGTGGGGGTCGGGTCGGGTTCCGGCGTGGTCGGCTCGTCGGTGGGTGTCGGCGTGGACGTGGGTGTCGGCGTCGAGGTGGGTGTGGGCGTCGACGTGGGGGTCGGCGTCGAGCTGGGCGTCGGCGTCGGCGTCGGCGTGGGGGTCGAAGTGGGCGTGGGCGTCGACGTCCGCGTGGGCCGGGACGTCGGCTCGGTCGTGGGTGGCGTGGGCGGCGCGGTCGTCGCTCGGGTCGGCGTCGGGCTGGGGGACGGCGACGGGCTCTGCGTGACGGGCGCGACCGGCCCGCGGTCCTGAGGGCCGCCGAAGGGCCAGAAGGCGACGGCGCCGACGGCGGCGGCCGCCAGGACCAGGGTGAGCACCAGGACGGTCACCCGGGTCGGGCTGCTGAAGAAGGCGCGCCAGCGCGACTGGCCGGGCAGCACCGGCACGGGCGGCTCCTCCGCCGACGGTTCGGAGGGTTCGGGGGCGCCCTCGGGCGGCGGCGGTGGCGGCGGGGTGCCGACGGCGCCGAGCTGTCGGGTGCGCTGCAGCTCGGCCTCGGTCTCGGCCGCCGCCGCTGCTGCCGCAGCCGCAGCGGCGGCCCCGACGACGGCCGTGCGGTGGGGGTCCTCGGCGGCGATCTGGCCGAGCGTCATCGTCTGGTCGGGGCCCGGCGCCTCGGGACCCTGGTCGCCGGGCACGGCCGTGGGCGCCCCGGTGCCGAGCAGCGTCGCCACGGCCGCGGCCATCGCGCCGGCCGACGCGAACCGGCGGGCCGGGTTCTTGGCCATCGCCCGCACGACGAAGCGGTCGACGGACGCCGGGACCGTGGCGCGTCGTGCCGACGGCGCCGGGACGGGCGCCTCGACGTGGGCGCGCAGGACGTCGGCGGGCAGGCCTCGCTCGTACGGCGCGTGCCCGGTCAGGGCGAGGTACGTCAGGGCCCCGACCGCGTACAGGTCGCTGCGCGCGTCCAGCGGCCGGCCCTGGGCCTGCTCGGGCGACATGCACACCGCCGAGCCGGCGACGAGCTCCCCGTCGCCGTCGCCGCCCCCGGGGGCGGCGAGACCGAGGTCGAGCAGCCCGACGACCATGGTGCCGTCGTCGTGCCGGTCGACCACGACGTTGCGCGGGCCGACGTCGCGGTGCACCAGGCCGGCGTCGTGCACGGCGGCGAGCGCGTCCAGCAGCCCGCCCACCAGCGTCAGCGCCTCGCGCCAGGGCAGGCCGTCCACGGCCGTCAGCTCGGAGAGGGGGACGCCGGGAAGCCGGCGGGTGAGGATCCAGGGGACGTTCGCGCCGGCGATCTGGTCCTCACCGGTGTCGAGGACCTTCACCACGCCGGGGTGGTCCACCTGGTCCGACGCCGCGATCTCGCGGGCCAGGGCGGCACGCGTCGTCGCGTCGTCGACGAGGTGCGGATGGAGGACCTTGACCAGGAGAGGCTCGGCCTCGGTCCCGGTGGCGCCGCCGCCGGGCTCGGCGTCGTCCGCGTCCACGCGCGAGGCCTCGTAGACGGTGTACGTGCCCCCGGTGCCGAGGATGTCGCCGAGGGCGTACTTCCCGCCGAGCACCACGTGCCCGCCGGCCGACTGCGCGGCCGGCTCCTTCGAGGTCATGCCGTCGCCCGCTGCAGGAGCGGGGCGTCGAGGGCGGTGTCCGCCCGGGGCGGTGTGGTCGGCACGGCAATCTCGGTCATTTCAGTCATGGGCGACCACAGGATATGCGGTGGGGGAACGCGCCGCACGACGCCGCTCGGGGCTCGGTCGATCTCGAGGTCATCGGGCCTCAGCCGTCGACGAGGGCGGCGAGCGTCTCCGTGCCCAGGTCCCGGTCGGCGAAGACGAGGCGCACCGCGGCGGGGTCGGGGTTCCCGGCGTCCGGCCCGCGCCACACGAGCCGCAGGCCGGTGCGCTCGGCCGTCGCGCGCGACGCGACGTTGTGCTCCAGCAGGAACGCGGTGACGGGGACGTCGGCGCGGCGCTCCGCCGCGAGGGCGAGGGCCGCGCGGGAGAGCTCCGCCGCGAACCCGGCGCCCTGCTGGTCGGGGGACAGGCGGTAGTAGAGGTTGAGCACCCCCGCCGGGCGCAGCCGCACGCCCCCGATCCCGACGAACGCGCCGTCGTCGCGCCGACGCGCCGTCCAGTAGCCGATCCCGTCGCGGTCCCAGTCGGCGGCGAAGGTCTCGACCTGCCGGGCCGTCTGCTCGCGGCTGGTGTGCCGCCCGCTCGGGAAGTGCTCCCACACGCGCGGGTCGGCGTGCAGCTCGTGCAGCAGGTCGAGGTCCTCCGGCGCGACGGGCGCGAGGTCGAGGCGGTCGGTGGTGCGGTGGTCGGGGGTCGTCACGCCGCGACGCTAGGGCCGGGCACCGACAACGCCCGGCGGATTCGGTCGTCGACGAGGTCAGGCGTCGGCGAGGTCGGCCAGCGCGCTCTCGATCGCGCGGTGGAACGTGGGGTACGCGTAGATCATGCGCCGCAGCTCTGCGACGGACACGCGCGCCTGTACCGCGAGGGTGAGGACGGCGAGGATCTCGCCGCCGGCGGGGCCGGCCGCCGTCGCGCCCACGAGCACGCCCGCGTCCGCGTCCTCGACCAGCTTCACGAGGCCCTCGTTGCCCGGCCCGTGCACGAACCCGCGCGACGACGCCGCCAGGTCGGTGAGCCCCGTGCGCACCGACAGGCCGGCGTCGCGGGCCGCGGCCTCGGTGAGCCCGACGCCGCCGATCTCCGGGTCGGTGAACGTCACATGGGGGACGGCGCCGTAGTCGGCCCGCTCGTCACCGCCGTCGGCGGCGAGGACGTCCGCGGCCGCGATGCGCGCCTGGTACATCGAGACGTGCGTGAACGCGCCGTGCCCGGTGACGTCCCCGATCACCCAGACGCCGTCGGCGGCGCGCAGCCGGTCGTCGACGGCGATCGTGCGCCCCGTGTCGTCGATGCCGACGGTCGCGACGCCGAGCGCCTTCAGGTCGGTCCGGCGGCCCGCCGCCACCAGCAGCTGCTCGGAGACGAGGGCGGTGCCGTCGTCGAGCGTGAGGGTGAAGCCCGCGCCGTCGTGGGTCACGCGCGACACGCGCGCGTCCGTCCGCACCCCGATCCCCTCGGCGGCGAACCGGGCCGAGAGGAGCTCGCTCGCCTCCGGCTCGTCCAGGGCGAGCAGTCGCGGGCCCGCCTCCACCACCTCGACGGCGGTGCCGAACCGGGCGAACACCTGCGCCAGCTCGCAGCCGATCGCGCCGCCGCCGAGCACCGTGAGCGACGCCGGTGCCTCGGTGGCGCGCACGGCGTCGCGGTTGGTCCAGTACGGGGTGTCGGCCAGGCCGTCCACCGGCGGCACCGCCGGCTCGGTGCCCGGGTTGAGCAGCACCCCGCGCGTCGCGCGGAACCGGAGCTCGCCGTCCGCGGTGGCCACGGCCACCTCGCCCGGGGCGACGAGCCGGCCGCGGCCGCGCACCACGCGGGCGCCGGCCTTCTCCAGCCGCTCGACGGCCGCCGTGTCGTCCCAGTCGGTGGTGGCCTCGTCGCGCACGCGCCGCGCGACCGGGGCCCAGTCCGGCGTGACGTCGACCTGACCCGCGAGCGTGCCCGCCCGGCGGGCCTCGGCGAGGGCGTCGGACGCGCGCACCATCATCTTCGTGGGGATGCAGCCGAAGTAGGGGCACTCGCCGCCCACCAGGCGCGCCTCGACGGCCACGACGTCCAGCCCGGCGCGGGCGAGCCGGCCGGTCGCGTCCTCGCCTCCCGGCCCGGTGCCGATGACGACGACGTCGACGTCGACGGTCTCGACGGACGGGGCTGCGGGTGACGTGGTGGACATCGGTCCTCCTTGCGCTCGGGCGACTGCGCTTCGAGGTCGTCGGGCGGCGACCCCGGGACAGCGCACCACATCAAGGTCGTCGTCGCGCGCCGAACCCGCGGCGTGACGCCCCGTGACGGGCCCGTCGGTGGGGCACGGCAGGATGACGACGTGCACGTCGTCCTGACCCGAGATCCCCGTGGCACGGTCCGTGTGCACCGCGGCGCGCCGCAGGGCACGACCGACGCCGAGATCCCGCCCGCCGACCTGCCCGCCCTCGTGGCGGCGGCCGAGGCCGCAGCGCGGGACGGCGACGCCCCCGTCCTGCGCTGGACGTGGGACGACACGAACCGTTGGTACCTCGGCCTGCTGCGCGCGGGGGTCCGGGTGGAGCGGTCGCACGACCTGCGGCTCGTGCACCGGATCCTGCGGCACTCCGCGCCCGCGTCGGGCTCGGCGCTCGCGGGCGCGCCGACCGGCCCGTGGGACGCGATGGTCCCCGCGCCCGCCGGCGCGGCACCGGCCGGGGGAGCGCGCCGCCCGCCGCAGGGCGACGCCCTCTTCGACCTGGCCCTGCCCGCGCAGTCCTCCCCGGTCGGCGCCCGGGACTCCCAGGGCGCCCAGGGCGCCGAGGGGACCGACCCGGAGCCGGAGCTGCGGCGGCAGGAGGAGGCGGTCCAGGGCTCGGCGGCGCCCGGGCGGCTGCGTCTGCTCGCGGCGGGGGAGTCGGCGGGCGCCCTGGTGGCCGCCGAGATGCACCACGCCGGCCTGCCGTGGCGGGCCGACGTGCACGACGCGATCCTCACCGAGGCGCTGGGGCCGCGACCGCCCGAGGGGCAGCGGCCGGCCCGGCTGGAGGAGCTCGCGCGGCAGGTCCGCGCGGCGATCGACGCGCCGCCGTCGCTCAACCCGGACTCGCACCCCGACCTGCTCAAGGCGATGCAGTACGCCGGGGTGGGGGCACGCAGCCTGCGCAAGTGGGAGCTGTCGACGCTCGACCACCCGGTGGTCGCGCCGCTGCTGGAGTACAAGAACCTGTACCGGCTGCTCACCGCCAACGGCTGGCACTGGCTCGACGAGTGGGTGACGGACGGCCGGTTCCGCACCGAGTACGTGGTGGGCGGCGTGGTGACGGGCCGCTGGGCGTCGACGGGCGGCGGCGCGCTGCAGCTGCCCAAGGGGGTGCGACGCGCCGTGGTGGCCGACCCGGGCTGGTGCCTGGTGGTCGCGGACGTCGCGCAGCTCGAGCCCCGCGTGCTCGCGGGGATGGCTGCCGACGAGGCGATGGCCGGCGCGGGCCGTGCCGGCGACCTGTACGCCGGCATCGTCGCGTCGGGCGCGGTGCCGACCCGCGAGCTGGCGAAGGTCGGCATGCTCGGCGCGATGTACGGCGGCACGACGGGTGCCAGCGCGCAGGTGCTGCCGCGGCTCGGCCGGGAGTACCCGCGGGCGATCGCGCTCGTCGAGGAGGCGGCGCGGACCGGGGAGCGCGGCGGCGTCGTGACGACGTGGCTCGGCCGGTCGTCCCCGGCGCCCGGCTCCGCATGGGACGAGGCGCAGGCGGGCGCGTTCGCGGACGACGCCGGCGCGGACGCGGCGGCCCGCGCCCGGTCCGCCACCCGGTCGTGGGGACGGTTCACCCGCAACTTCGTGGTGCAGGGCACGGCGGCCGAGTGGGCGCTGTGCTGGCTGGCGTCGATCCGTCGCCGGCTCTGGGCGCTCGGGACGACGGGCGCGCGGCCCGGCCTCGCGCCCGCCCCGTTCGCCGACCGCCCGCACCTCGCGTTCTTCCTGCACGACGAGGTCGTGGTGCACGCCCCGCGCGAGCTCGCGGACGCCGTCGCCGCCGAGGTGCGCGCCGCGGCCGAGGAGGCCGGCCGGCTCCTGTTCGGCGACTTCCCCGTCGACTTCCCGCTCACCGTCGCGACCGTGGACTCGTACGCCGACGCGAAGTGACACCAAGCGACGTCAGATGACGCCCGACGCCCGACGCCCGACGCCCGACGCCGGGTGACGGCCGGCGGCTAGGGTCGCGCCATGACCACGAGCACGAGCGACCCCACCCTGCGCGACGTCGTCGCCGTCCTCGACGGCCTGTACCCGCCGTCGACGGCGGAGGGCTGGGACGCCGTCGGCCTGGTCGTGGGCGACCCGGCCGCGCCGGTCCGCAAGGTCCTGCTCGCCGTCGACCCCGTGTCCGACGTGGTCGACGAGGCGATCGCGTGGGGCGCGGACCTGCTCGTCACGCACCATCCGCTGTTCCTGCGGCCGGTGCACTCGGTCGCGGCCACGACGTTCAAGGGGGACGTCGTGCACCGGCTGCTGCGGGCCGGCTGCGGCCTGTACGTCGCGCACACCAACGCCGACGCCGCGCCGCGCGGGGTCGCGGACGCGCTCGCCGACCTGGTCGGCATCACCGACCGCCGGCCCCTGGTGGCGCGCGACGGAGACGCCGACGACGTCGAGCGCGGGATCGGTCGCGTCGGCCGGCTCGCCGAGCCCACGACGCTGGGCGAGTTCGCCGAGCGCGTCGCCGCAGTGCTGCCGGCCACGGCCCAGGGCGTGCGGGTGGCGGGCGACCCGGCCGCCCAGGTCGCGACCGCGGCGGTGGTCGGCGGGTCCGGGGACTCGCTGTTCGACGCCGTCCGTGCCGCCGCCGTCGACGTGTACGTGACGGCCGACCTGCGCCACCACCCGGCCTCGGAGCTGCGCGAGCGGGCAGCCTTCGAGGCCCGCGACGGGGGCGCCGCGGGGGCGACGCCGTTCCTCGTGGACGTGGCCCACTTCGCGAGCGAGTGGCCGTGGCTGCGGTACGCGGCCGAGGATCTTCTCGCGGGCCTGCCAGAGGGTACGGTGACCACCAGGGTGAGCACGATCGGCACCGACCCGTGGTCCGCGCGGGTGGCGAGCACGGCTCGCTGACGACGTCGGCCGCCCCACCACCTGAACACACGCGAGAGGACCCGCCCGTGGCCACTGCACCGTCCGAGGACCAGCGCCGACTGCTCGAGGTCCAGGCCCTCGACACGCGGCTGCAGCAGCTCGTCCACCAGCGCCGGCACCACCCGTCGCTGGCCACCCTCGCGGAGCTGGACGGGCGGATCGGCGACCTGCACTCCTCGCTCGTCGACTCGCGCACCGCGGTGACCGACCTGGAGCGGGAGCTCGCCAAGGCGGAGTCCGACGTCGCGCAGGTGCGCACCCGGGCCGAGCGCGACCAGCAGAAGCTCGACTCCGGCGCGCTGTCCGCGAAGGACTCCCAGGCGCTGGTGAGCGAGCTCGAGTCCCTCGCCCGGCGTCAGTCCGTGCTGGAGGACGCCGAGATCGAGGTCATGGAGCGGCTCGAGGCGCACCAGGGATCGCTCGAGGGGGTCGAGTCGGCGCACGCCGAGCTGGAGTCGGCGAAGGCGACGGCCACGGCCGAGCGCGACGCGGCCTGGGCGGAGATCAACGCGACCGGCTCGAAGGTCAAGGCGGAGCGCGAGGCCGCCGCGGCGGGCCTCGACGCCGGGCTCCTGGCGCTCTACGACAAGCTGCGGGCGCAGCTCGGCGGCGTCGGTGCCGCCGCCCTGCGTGGCGGCCGCTGCGAGGGCTGCCGGCTGGAGCTCAACCCGGGCGACCTCGCGGCCGCGAAGGCGGCCCCGGCCGACCAGATCGTGCGCTGCGAGGAGTGCGGCCGCATCCTCGTGCGCCTGGCGGACGAGGGCGCGGCGGCCTGATGGCGCGCCCGCCCGGGGCGAGTCCGCTGGCGGACGGCGAGGCGCGGACCGTCGTCCTGGTCCGGCACGGCGTGACACCCTTCACGGAGGCGCGTGCCTACTCGGGCGGCGGCGTCCCGGGACCGTCGCTCACGGCGCGCGGCCGCACGCAGGCCGCGCAGGCCGCCGACGCCGTTTTCCGGGTCGGCAAGGACCTGTGGCCCGACCTGCCGCGCGCCGGCGCCCTCGTGGCCTCGCCCCTGGTGCGCACCCTCGAGACGGCGGCCTCGGTCGGCCGGCGCATCGGGCAGCACGTGCGCCCCGACGAGCGGTTCGCGGAGTGCGTCTTCGGCGACTGGGAGGGCCTGACGCCCGACCGCATCGCGGCCGGCTGGCCCGAGGAGTTCGCCGCGTGGTCCCGGACGGGCACCGACCCGGCCCCCGGCGGCGAGTCGTACGCGGACGTGGGCGAGCGCGCGTGGGCGGGGCTGCGGGACGTGGTCGCGGCGGCCGACCCCGCGGCGGCGACGGTGGTCGTCGCCCACACCGTGACCATCCGCTCCCTGCTGGGGCGCGCGCTGGGCTCGCCCCCGGCGGCGTGGCCGCGGCTGCGCGTGCCGCCGTGCTCCCTCACCGTGCTGCGCCTGGGCCTCGGGGAGGACGGCGAGCCCGCGCTCGCGGAGGCCACCGCGGTCGGCTTCCCGACCGACGCCTGAGCGCGTCGTCCCACCGGACCGGACCGGACCGGGCGGCCGCGGTGGCGTGCACGGCGGCGCAGCACGCCTCAGGCGATGACGACCTCGAGCGTCCGCGGGCCGCGGCGCGTCGCGGGGTCGTGCAGGGTCGCCTCGACCATCCGGTAGGACATGCCCGTGCCGACCTCCGTGCCGATGACCTGCCCGTCGAGCTCGCGGGCGGCGTCCGACAGCTCCGCCGCGGTCGACGGCGCCGGCCCGGACCGGCGCAGCAGGTGCCCCGTGAGGACGCCCCGCGTGTGCTTGGCGTTGTGCGACACGACCGTGCGCCGGCCCGCTGCCTCGCGGACCACGCGCACGGTCACCCAGTCCGCCGCGGCGTCGCCGGTGGTGGCCGGCTTCCACGCCGCGAGGTAGGCAGCCGAGCGGCAGTCGACGACGACGTCGCCCGCGGCGCGCGCGTCGAGGGCCGCGGACAGGTGGGGGCGCCAGGCGGTCGCGAGCTTCCCGACTCCCGGCAGGTCCACGCCCATGGACAGGCGGTAGGCGGGGATGCGGTCGGCAGGGGAGACGGCGCCCCACAGGCCGGAGAACACGCGCACGTCGTCCGCGGCCCGTCGTGCGGCGTCGTCGGGGAGGTCCGCGAGCCCCGCCGCGGCGTACAGCACGCCGGTGTAGACGCTGGACGCGGGCGCCGCGGGGGCGGTCTTCAGGTCCACGTTGCGCGCGACCTCGTCCGCGAGGGACGCGCCGACCCCGAGCACCGCCGTCGCGTCCGGGCGGACGCTGACTGCCGCCAGTGCCTCGGCGACGGTGCGGCGGTGGTCGGTCAGCTCCGCCGCCCCCGTGAGCCCCGCGAGGTCGACGGGTGCGGCGTCGGCGGGGGCGGGCGTCTTGCCCTCGGAGGGCGGCAGGCAGATCAGCACCCGGACACCCTACGGCGGGGTGCTCGACCGCCGGACGCGGCGGTGACGGTGGCGTCGGTCACCGCTAGCGTCGGCGGGCATGGTCCAGGTGAAGGTCTACGGCAACCGTCGGGTGTGGGGTCAGCGGCGCGCGGAGGTCTCCGACGCGCTGCACGAGGCGCTGGTCGGGGCCTGGCAGATCCCCGAGGACAAGCGGTTCCACCGGTTCCTGCTGCTGGACGACGGCGATCTCGTGGCGCCGCGCTCCGACGACTACCTCGTGATCGAGGTCGTCGCGTTCGCCGGGCGTTCCCGGGAGGCGAAGCGCGAGCTGATCCGCCGCGTGTACGACGACGTCGCGCCCGCGCTGGGGGTGTCCGCCGACGACGTCGAGCTCGTGGTGATCGAGTCGCCCCCCGAGAGCTGGGGCATCCGCGGGCGGTCCGGCGACGAGCTGTCGCTCAGCTACAAGGTCGACGTCTGACGGCGGGCGTCCGACCGGCTCGACGGCGCATAGACTGTGCGGCGCGGACGAGTCGGTCGGACGGTCGCGTCGGCGGTGCCCTCGGGCGCCGTCGCCGAGGAACGTCCGGGCTCCGAAGGGCAAGGTGGTGGCTAACGGCCACCCGGGGTGACCCGCGGGACAGTGCCACAGAGAACAGACCGCCGTCGCCGGGCGACCGGCGACGGTAAGGGTGAAACGGTGGTGTAAGAGACCACCAGCGTGGCCGGCGACGGTCGCGGCTCGGTAAACCCCACCTGGAGCAAGGTCAGACAGGGAGCGTTCGAGGGTTGCCCGCCCGATGCTCCCGGGTAGACCGCTCGAGCCCTGCGGCAACGCAGGGCCTAGATGGATGACCGTCGCCCGTGCCGGGGTAACCGGGCACGGGGACAGAACCCGGCGTACAGACCGGCTCGTCCGCATCACACGGTCTGACCTGCGGCTTGATGCCGCAGAGGGTGGCCCAGTCCGCAGAGAGTCCGCAAGAGGTGCTGCGTGGGCTCCCGGAGGGCGGTCGATCAGAGCCAGTCGAGGTACTGCTGGCGGGCCTTCATCGCGTGGATCACGAGCTCGTCGCCGGAGTCGAAGGCGAGGATGACGAGCTCCAGCACGCGTCCCGCCGGATCGACGCCCAGCACGAGCCAGCGGCGAGGGTCGTCCTCGTCGTCAAGCGGCTCGCGCAGCAGTGCGTGCACGCCCGCGTACAGGACGACGTCGTCGGTGAGGCGGTCTCGCTTGTTGTGCCCACGGGACCGGCCCGCCGACCCGGAGGAGGCCGGCGGGGTCCTCGCGCCGTGGGAGAGCCGGCCGAGCGCGGGGCTCGGCAACGACGCCGCCGTCCTCCGGGGCCTACGCCGACCCCGCGCGGGGTGTCGCCTTCGCACTCACGGAGACCCCGCTCGTCCCGAGCAGCGACACCGTCCTGTCGGTCGTCAGGATCCTGGACGACCACCTCGCCGGAACCGGCTGACCGCCCTCCGCGGACGGGTCAGGCCGGGGCGGGCTCGGACCGGTTCGCGTGCTCGAGGGCCCAGTCGAGCGCATGGTCGGCGACCTTCTCCCACCCGGGGGCGGCACAGGTCCAGTGGTCCCGGCCCTCGAGCTCGACGTACTCGGTGACCGCGGGGGACTTCTCCCAGTGCTTGGCGTTCGACCGGTTCACCGACGGCGGCATGATGTGGTCCTTCTCCCCGGCGATGAACAGCAGCGGCGCCCGGTCCGTGGCGAAGTCGACCCAGGTCTCCTGGTGACCGGGCTTGAAGTTGGCGATCAGGCCGTACTCCCAGACCCAGCTCCCGGGCGCCGGGATCGCGTAGCGGTCCCACACCGCGCGCGACTCCTCGGCCGACAGCGTGTTCGTGAAGGCGTAGTGGAACTCCTCGGGGGTGAAGCCGACGGCGCGGTGCCGGTTCGCGGGGTTCTTGAGCGCCGGGAAGAGCGACTTCGCCTGGGACGGCGGGTTCACGCGGACGCCCTCGGTGGGCGCCGAGTCGATGACCACGCCGGCGGCGCCGAGCCCCCGCGCCAGGAGGATCTGCGTGAGGGCGCCCCCGAAGGAGTGGCCCATGATGATCGGCGGGGCGTCCAGGGCGGTGATGACGCCGGCGAGGTGCTCGACGGTCGCGGGCACGGTCAGGTCCGCGATGATCTGCGGGTTCTCCCGGAGCGCCTCGACCTCGACCTCGAAACCGGGGTAGGCCGGGGTCACGACGGTGAGTCCCCTCTGCTGGAAGCGCTGGACCCAGCCCTCCCAGCTGCGGGGCGTCATCCAGAGGCCGTGGACGAGGACGACGGTGTCGGGCTTGGTGGTCTCGGTGCTGTCGGAGCTCATGGTGTGCCCTTTCTCAGGAGTCGATGAAGGCGAGCAGGTCCGCGTGCAGCCGGTCGCGGTCGGTGTCGGGCAGGGCGTGCCCGCTGCCCGGGTAGGTGAGGAGGCGGGCGTCGGCGACGAGCTCGACCGTCCGCTTCCCGCCGACGTCGAAGGGCACGATCTGGTCGTCGTCCCCGTGGATCACCAGGGTGGGGACGTCGATCTTTCCCAGGTCGGGCCGGAAGTCGGTCGCGGAGAACGCCGCGATGCACTCGTACGCGGCGCGGTGCCCGCACGCCATGCTCTGCAGCCAGAAGGCGTCGCGGAACCCCTGGTCGACGTCGCCGCGGCGGTTGTGGCCGAAGAACGGCCCGTCGGCGAGGCCCCGGTACAGCTGCGCCCGGTCGGCGCGCTCGCCGGCGCGGATCTGGTCGAAGACCTCGACCGGCAGGCCGTCGGGGTTGTCGTCGGTGCGCAGCATGAGCGGCGGGACGGCGGACACCAGGACGACGCGGGCGACCCGGTCGGTGCCGTGCCGGGCGACGTACCGCACCACCTCGCCGCCGCCGGTGGAGTGCCCGACCAGGGTGACGTCGTGCAGGTCGAGCGCGTCGATCAGGCAGGCCAGGTCGTCGGCGTAGGTGTCCATCGCGTTGCCGTCCCAGGTGCGGCTGGAGCGGCCGTGGCCCCGGCGGTCGTGCGCGACGGCGCGGTGCCCGTGCTCGGCGAGGAAGAGGGCGGCGGCCGCCCAGGCGTCCGCGTTGAGGGGCCATCCGTGGCTGAGGAGGACCGGCGTCCCGTCGGTACCCCAGTCCGTGTAGAAGATCTCGGCGCCGTCGTCGGCGGTGATGTAGGGCACGGTGGGCCTCCTTGCGTCGACCAGAACGAGGACGCCTCGACCGTCCCGCAGGACCGGCCCCGCGCGGACCACGTGGTCCTCGTAGTCCGAGGCGCCCCGCGCTACGGCGCGACCGGGCCGAGGTGCTCGGCGAGCTGCCGGCGCGACGTGACGCCGAGCTTCTGGAAGACCTTCCGCAGGTGGTAGTCGATCGTGTTCGGGCTCAGGAACAGACGGGCCGCGATCTCGGCGTTGGTCCGCCCGGACGCCGCCATCGTCGCGACGGCCTGCTCCTGCGTCGTCAGCTCGACGCCGGACCGGAGCGCCGGCGCGCGTACGGAGCCGCCGGCGGCCACGAGCTCCGCGTCGATCCGGTCGCCGAAGACGGTCGCGCCGCTGCGGGCGGCGTGGCCCTGCGCCAGCCGGAGCTGCGCGACCGCGTCGGCCCGCCGACGGGCCCGTCGCAGCCACTCGCCGTACACGAGGTGCGACCGCGCGAGCTCGACCGCGGCGCCGGTCCTCGCGAGGGCGTCGATCGAGGCCTGGTAGCGGTCCTCGACGTCGTCGGGCTCCGCGAGCGCCAGGGCCCGCTGGGCGAGGCCGCGGCACCACGCGGACCCGTTGACCTCGGCCAGCGCGTGCAGCGCGCCGGCCGTCCGCCGCGCCTCCTCGGGGCGGCCGCTGCGCACGGCCGCCTCGGCGTAGTCGGCATAGTGGAGGGGCGTGACCTGCAGGAACGGGTTGGTGACGAGCGGGTGCAGGCGCTCGAAGGCGGCGTCGTAGCGCCGCTCCGCGAGGTTCCGTACGGCGAGCGCGGCGGTCGTGGACGCCTCGACCCCGCCCCACCCCGCGGCGGCGGCGCCCTGCCCGACCGCGACGACCGTGGGCTCCGGGCTGTCGGTCCACGCCATGACCGCGGCGTTGACGACGTTCTCGCCGTCGTAGCCCATCGCCCGGCGGACCTCGCGGACCGTCGCGTCGAACGCGCGGGCGCGGGCGACCGTGCCGCCCATGAGCTCGGTGAGGGAGGCGACCCAGAGCAGGGTGTCGAGCGCCTGCAGGGCGCCCGTGTCCCGGGCGGCGCGCATCGCCCGTTCCAGGCCGGCGCGGCGCCCGGCGTCGTCCCACAGGAAGGCCCCGATGGCCGCGATCAGGGTGCCGAGGTGCAGCACCTGGCGGTCGGGGAGACCGAGGATCGCGTCGAACGCCGCACGGGCCGGGCCGACGGCGCGCTCGTACGGCTCGAGGATCAGCGCTGCGACCCCCCGGAGGATCACCGACGACGGGCCGGGAGCGTCGGCCCCCGCCGCGATCCGCCGCCCCAGCGTCGGGACGTCGACGCCCTCGACGAGCCGGTCCGCGCTGCTGCACCGCTCGAACGCCTGGAGCAGGGCGCGCTGCTCCCGCCCGACGTCGTGCCCGTGGAACTCGTCGGCCGCGCGGAGATGGTCGGACGTCGACGCCCGGACACCGACGGGGTCGGCGACGAAGATCGCCGTGGCGCTGCGGACGAGGATCGCCCGTCCGCGCGTGACGCGGTCGAGGTCCGCGTCCCGGAGGTCGGCGAGCAGGCGCCCGGCGACGTCGGCGGCCCCGGCCTCCAGCGCGGCCTCGGCGGCGCCGACCAGGCGCTCGCCGCGCAGCGGCCCGGTGGGCGTGAGCTCGGCCGCCCGGGCGAGGATGCTGGCGCGCGACGACGAGCCGCCCCGCCGGGCCGCCAGGTCGGCGGCGTGCACGAGGCGTCCTGCGACGTCCTCGTCCGTCCCGCTCGCCGCGCGCGACGCGTGCCACGCCTCGGCCTCGACCAGGCCGAGCTTCCCCGCCGCCCCCGCCAGCGCCCCGTGGACCCTCCGGCGCTCGGCCCGGGACGCCGACCCGTACACCGCGGAGCGGACCAGCGGGTGCCGGAACCCGACGACGGGGTCCAGGTGCACCAGCCCCGCCGCCTCCGCGTCGTCGCCGCGGGCGGGGTCGAGGGCGAGCGCGGCGCCCGCGACCTCCAGGAGCTCGAGGTTGCCGGTGGAGTCGGCCGCCGCGAGCAGGAGCCACCGCTGCGACTCGGCGGGCAGGTGCATGACGCGGCGCAGGTAGTGCGCCTCCAGGTGCTGCCCGACGGGGACCGGCTCGGGCCCGAGGCCGAGGTCGGTCATCTCCCGCAGCAGCGGGTCGGCCGCCAGGTCGACCAGGGCCAGCGCGTTGCCCTCGGTCGCGCGGACGATCGCTGCGGTGGCGGTCGGCGTGAACGGCCCGGCCACCGACCGGTTCAGCAGGGCCGCCGCCGGTTCGGGGGAGAGCCCTCCGAGCCGGAGCACCGGGACGCCGCGCAGCACCGTCTCCAGGTCGTTCTCCGCGCGCCCGGCGAAGGTCAGCGCCACGCGTTCCGCACCGAGGCGGCGGGCGACGAACGCGAACGCGTCCAGGCTCTCTCGGTCGAGGAGGTGCGCGTCGTCGACGGCGCAGAGCAGCCCCTGCCGGGTGCTCGCGGCGGCGAGGAGGCTGAGCACCCCGAGGCCCACCAGGAACCGGTCCGGCGGGGGGCCGTCGGCGAGGCCCGACGCCACGCGCAGGGTCAGCCGCTGCCGCTCGGGGATCTCCGCCAGGTGCTCGCGCAGCACCCCGGTCAGCCGCTCGACCGCCGCGTACGCCATCGATGACTCCGACTCGTACCCGTCCAGGTGCAGCACCTGCATCCCGGCACCCGGGGAGGAGGCGTCGCCGAGCAGGGCGGTCTTCCCCACGCCGGGCTCGCCGAGGACCAGCAGCGCGCTGCCGTGCCCGTTGCGGGCCGCGCCGAGGACGTCGGCGACCCGTCGCCGTTCGTCCTCGCGGCCGAGCAGGCCACCGGTGCCGCGCACGGACCACACGATAGGGAGCGGCGCGCCCCGGGCGCGCGGCCGACCGCGAAGATCACCCGCCCCGGTCCCGACGTCACGACGGGACCGGGGCCCCGGGCGACGGCTATCGCGCGGCCGCCTTGATGACCTGGAGCACCTGGAGGGGGTGACTGACCATCACCGAGTGCGAGCTACGGATCTCCACGGTCGTCGCCCCGGCGCGCTCCGCCATGGCCCGCTCGGCCTCCGGGGGGATGATGCGGTCGTCCTGCGCCACGACGTACCAGCTCGGGATCGTCTCCCACGCCGGCTCGCCGGACGGCTCGACGAGCGAGGCGAGCGCGCCCGGTCGCTGGGCGCCCGCCATCGTCTCGGCCAGGCGCCGCGGAAGGTCCTGGGCGAACAGCCGGGGGTACCACTCGGGGTCGATGTAGGCGTCGGCGTCGCCCTCCCCGGCGCCGGGGAACGGGCGCAGCACGAGGTGGTCGATCACGTCGGTGTGACCCCCGCCCAGCGCGTTGGCGGCCGCCACCGACTCGCCCTCGTCGAGCGCGTAGCCGGCCACGTACACGAGCGACCGCACCTGGTCGTTCCCCGTCGCCGCGTTCGTGATGACCGCGCCGCCGTACGAGTGGCCCACCAGGACGATCGGTCCGTCCACGGTCTCGAGGAACATCCGCAGGTACTCGGCGTCGTGCGCGATGCCGCGCAGCGGGTTGGAGAAGGCCAGCACCGGGTAACCGGCGTCCTGCAGCCGTTCGGCCACGACGGTCCACCCGCTGGAGTCGGCGAACGCCCCGTGGACGAGGACGACGGTGGGCCTGGGTGCGGAGGGCCGGCCCTCCGCGACGTGGGCGGGGGCGCCCGCGGGCCCCGCCGACGCGGTGAGCGGAGCCAGGCCGAGGACGGCGACGAGCACCGTGACCAGGGCCGCGACGAGGCGGCGTGACCGTCTCGCGCGCGGCGACTTCGATGACTGAGAGGGCTGCGAGGGCTGCGAGGACATGGCATCTCCTTCGACAGGGTCAGGGGACACCCAGCCTCACCGGGGCCCGGCACGTCCGGACCACGCACGGTGCGTAGTCCGAGGGGAGGGGGCGTGTTCGCCTCACCCGGCACGGGTGAGGTCGCGCGCCGGCGGGGCTGTGAGGGTGGGCGCACGGTGAGGAGGCCGCGATGACCGCTGCGCAGATCCCCCGGCACGCCGCAGGCTGGCACACGGCGACCGCCCAGGAGGCGTGCGCGCAGCTCGACGTCGACCCGGCGCGCGGGTTGTCCGCGGCCGAGGTCGTCGAGCGGCGTGCCCGCTACGGGCCCAACGCGCTCGCGGAGCAGCGCGGGGAGCCGGCCTGGCAGGCGTTCGTGCGGCAGTACCGCGACCTGATGCAGCTGGTCCTCGTGGCCGCGGCGGTGGTGAGCGTCGTGGCGCTGGGCGACGTCAGCACGGGCGTGGTCGTCTTCTCGCTGACGGTCCTCAACGCACTCATGGGCCTGCACCAGGAGGGCAAGGCGGCGGAGAGCGTGGCGGCGCTGCGCGAGATGCTCGTGATGACCGCGACCGTCCGCCGGGACGGCCGCCACGTGCAGGTGCCGGCGGAGGAGCTCGTGCCCGGTGACGTGGTCGGCTTCGAGGCGGGCGGCAAGGTGCCCGCCGACGGGCGGCTGCTGGTGGCCGCGTCGCTGGAGATCGAGGAGGCCGGGCTGACGGGGGAGAGCACGCCCGTGCCGAAGAGGGTCGAGCCGGTCGCGGAGGTCGAGGCGCCGCTCGGCGACCGCACCGACATGGCGTACATGAACTCGCAGGTCACGCGGGGCCGCGGGGAGATGGTGGTCACCGCCACCGGGATGGACACCGAGGTCGGGCGGATCTCCGGGATGCTCAGCGGCGTCACGCAGGACAAGACGCCGCTGACACGCCAGCTCGACCGGATCACGGTGATCATCACCGTGATGGCCGCCGCCGCGCTGGTGGTGGTCGTGGTCCTGGGGCTGGCGCGCGGGGAGGACTTCGAGAGCCTCTTCGTGGTCGGCATCAGCCTCGCGATCGCGGCCATCCCCACCGGGCTGCCGGCCGTCGTGACCATGCTGCTGTCGCTCGGTACCCGGCAGCTCGCCGACGCCGGCGCCATCGTCAAGCGGCTCAAGTCCGTCGAGACGCTGGGGTCGACGTCGGCGATCTGTTCCGACAAGACCGGCACCCTCACGCTGAACCAGATGACGGCGCGGCGCCTCGTGCTCGCCGGCCGGCGCTTCACCGTCGAGGGGGAGGGGTACTCGACCACGGGCCGGATCCTCGCCGCGGCGGGCGCCGAGGGCGCGCCCCTCGACCAGGTCGCGCTCCCGATGGCGCTCGCGAGCGACGCCGTGGTCGCCGACGGCGAGTGCGTCGGCGACCCGACGGAGGGCGCGCTGGTGGTGCTGGCGGCCAAGGCGGGTCTGGACGTGGAGGAGACGCGTCGCGAGCACCCGCGGATCGCCGAGGTGCCGTTCGACGCGGAGTACAAGCTCATGGCCACGTTCCACGAGATCGACGGCGCGACGCGCTGCTTCGTCAAGGGCGCGCCCGACGTCCTCCTCGCGCGGGCCGGGAGCGTCCTCGCGGCGGACGGCACCAGGGCGCCGCTGGACGACGTGGGTCGCGCCCGGGTGCTGGCGGAGAACGACGCGCTGGCCGGCGAGGGGATGCGGGTGCTGGCGGTCGCACGCTCGACCGTCTCGCGGGACGACCTGCGCGGCGACCTGCTCGGCCTCGTGCGCGACCTCGAGCTGGTGGCGCTCGTGGGGATCGTCGACCCGCCGCGCCGGGAGGCCCGGGACGCGATCGCGGCGTGCGCGAGCGCGGGGATCCGGGTGCGGATGATCACGGGCGACCACGTGACGACGGCGGCGGCGATCGCCGGGCAGCTCGGGATCGAGGGGCGGTCGCTGACGGGGGCCGAGTTCGCGGCGCTCTCCGACGGGGAGCTCGAGGCCCACGTGGACGAGATCGGCGTCGTGGCGCGCGTCGCGCCGGAGGACAAGGTGCGGCTGGTCGACGTCCTCAAGCGGCGGGGCGACGTCGTCGCCATGACGGGCGACGGCGTGAACGACGCGCCGGCGCTCGCGCGGGCCGACATCGGCGTCGCGATGGGGATCACGGGCACGGAGGTGACGAAGGACGCCGCCGAGATGATCCTCACCGACGACAACTTCGCGACGATCGTCACGGCCGTCGAGGGCGGCCGCGGCCTCTACGACAACCTCATGAAGTACATCCGCTTCCAGATGGTGGTGCTGATCGGGTTCATCCTCACGTTCGTCGGGGCCGGGGTGTTCGTCGTGGCCGCGGGGACGCCGCTGACGCCCCTGCAGATCCTGTGGATCAACTTCGCCATCGACGTGCTGCTGGCGATCGGGCTCGGCTTCGACGCGCCCACGCCCGGCCTCATGGGGCGGCGTCCGCGCTCGCCGTCCGCCCCCGTGATCGGGCGGGCCCTGGCCGTGCGGCTCGCGGTCGGAGGCGTCCTGATCGCGACGGGCACGCTCGTGGCCGTCGGATACGGCGAGGCGCGGTTCGGGCTGGCCGTCGCGACGACGATGGGCCTGACGGTCATGTCGCTGCTGCACGTCGTGGCGGCGCTGGAGTGGCGGGACCAGCGGGCCAGCATCATCTCCTACGACACGCTCGCCAACGGGCGGTTCGTGGTGCTCATGCTCACCGCGCTGGGGCTGACGTTCCTGGTCACGACCCTCGACGGGCTGGAGCGGATCTTCGGCACGACCCCGCTGGACGGCGGGCAGTGGGGAGTGTGCGCGCTCGTCGCCGTCGGCTACCTCGTCGTCGTCGAGCTCGGGAAGTGGGTCCTTCGACTGCGCGAGCGTGCCGGGCGGGCGGGAGCCGCGCGGCGGTGACCCCGCGCGCCGGGGCTCACGGCAGGAGGCCCAGGCGGCGGCCCTGGCGCACGGCGTCGCGCCGCGTGCCGACGCCGAGCTTGCGGTACAGCGCCTTGAGGTGCGCCTTCACGGTGTTGACGGAGACGAACAGCCCTTCGGCGATCTCGACGTTGCTCGCCATCGTCGGCAGCGTGGCCAGCACGGCGAGCTCGCGCGCGGTGAGCGGCTCGACCGGGCGGGGGAGGACGTCGGCGGCCGCGGCGGGCAGGGCGGCGCGGAGCCGTCGGGCGAGCGGGTCCGGCCGGCCCGCGACGGCCGCGGCCACGACCGGTCGGAGCGCCGGCGTGGCGACGGTGAGGAACGGGGCGACCAGGAGCTCGGCGGCGGCGGCGCGCAGCGCGAGGTCGACGGCGGGCTCCGCGTGGCGGGGGCCGGTGCGCACGAGCACGGATCCCTCGACGAGGGCTGCCTCGACGCGCGCGAGGTCGTCGACGTCGGCCGAGCCGCCAGGGTCGGCGTCCGCGAGGCCGCGGACGGCGCGCAGCGCCTCGCCCGGTTCGCCTGCGGCGAGCAGCGGCCGGGCGCGGCACGCGCGCTCGACGGCGCCGCCCGACCCGGTGGTCGCGCCACCCGCCACGCCCGTGCCCGCCGCGCCGCCCCCGGCCAGGGTGGTCTCGGTGGCGGCGCGGGTGCACAGGTCGGCGAGCAGCGGCGGCAGCGGGTGCGGCGACGTGGGCTCGACGGCGTGGGCCAGCGCCCGCCGGGCGTGCCGTGCGTCCCCCTGCCGGGCGGCGAGCAGGGCCTCCAGCAGGCCGGCCGCGACCTCCGCCGCCGGCTCGCGGCCCCCGGAGGTCGCGGCGCGCGCCTGCGCCAGCAGCGCCCCCGCCCGGGCGTGCTCCGCGCGGTGCAGGGCGACCCAGGCGAGCGCGGCGAGCGCGGGAGCGGTCTGCACGTGCCCGACCCAGCCGCGCTCCGACGCCCGGTCCACCACCGCGCGGGCCCGCCCTGCCCCGGCGGTCAGGCGCCCGGACGCGACGTCCTGCAGCGCCGCGACGGAGCGGGCTCCGAGAGTCACGAGCGCGCCCGCCGCCCGCAGGTCGTCGTCGAGGGCGACCCCGGGCCCCGCGTCCTCCGGATCGCGCGCGGGGTCCGGCGGCTCGCCGGCGCGCCCGCGTCGCGGCATGCCGCACCAGGCGCGGCCCGCGTCGTGATGGGCGCGGGCGAGGGTCCGGTAGGTGGCCAGCGCCGGGAACCCGTGCGGCACCCGGTCCGCGGCGGTGAGCGCGGCGCCGGCCGCGCGCAGGAGCCGCCCGACGTCGCCGACGGCGCGCGCGGCCGAGGCGTCGAGCACCTCCAGCAGCACCGCAGCGGCGGGCTCGCGCGCCGCCCCGCCGGGCAGCTTACGCGCCCGCGCGACGTGGTGGAGCGCGGCGTCGGGCCGACCGGCGACGAGGGCGAGCGTCGCGGCGCACAGGTGCAGGGTGGCGGTCGGTGGGAGCGACGAGTACGGCACCTGCTCGAGCGCGTCCACGACGGCCTGCCGACGGGGCCCGACCAGCTGCGCCCCGGCGACGGTGACGAACACGTCGCCCACCAGCTCCCAGTCCGCCGAGGCGACGGCGTGGTCGAGCGCCCGCACCGGTTCCCCTCGCCGGGCGAACCAGCCGGCGGCGGCACGGTGCGCCTCGGCGCTGCCCTCCGGGTCCTCGAGCCTCAGCTCCTGCTGCAACATCTCGCGCAGCAGCGGGTGGTAGCCGAACCACGCCCCCTCCTCGTCGACGCGCGCGACGAACCCGTTCGACTCCGCCAGCTCGTGCAGCAGCCGCGGCGCCGCGGCGCCCGGGGCGAGGGCGGCCGCGAGGTCCGCGCACACCGTCGGGGTCACGCTGGTGCGCAGCAGGAATCGGCGGGCGTCGGGGTCCAGGCGCTGGAGCACCTCCGCGAGCAGGAACTCGGCGGCGGACCGCTGCGCCCGGTCGCGGCGGACCGGGTCCTCCGACCCGTCGAGGTGCAGCCGGACGCCGACGGGCCAGCCGCCGGTGGCCTCCAGGAGGCGCTCGGCCTCGCCGGCGGGCAGCTCCCGCCCCGAGGCGGCGGCGACCGAACGGGTCTCGGCGGGGTCGAGGGCGAGGTCGCCCGCGCCGATCTCGGCGACCTCCCCTTGGGCGCGCAGCCGCTGCAGGTGGAGGGCGGGATCGAAGCGGGTGACCGGCACGAGGTGCAGGGGCAGGGGGTACCGCAGGAGGTCGTCGACCGTCTCGAGCACCTCGGGGCCGGCGAGGTGGAAGTCGTCGAGGACCAGGACGACGGGGCGCGGCAGCAGGTCGACGGCGAGGAGCAGGCGGCGCACGAGGTCGGGCGAGAGACGCGAGGGCACGGTGACCGCGCCCAGCGGGTGGCCCGGCGGGACCCCGCCCGAGCGACGCAGCGCCGTGAGGACGTCGGCCCAGAACGCGGTCGGCGCCCCGTCCGCCTCCTCGAGGGTGAGCCAGGCGACCCGTGGCCCCGGCCCGGCGCGGGCCCAGGCGGCGACGGCGGTCGTCTTGCCCCACCCCGGGCCTGCGGAGACGAGCGTGAGCCGTCGGGCCGCCGAGCCGTCCAGGACGCGCTCGAGGCGCGGCCGGCCGACCACGCCCGGCGTCGGCGGCGGCACGCTCGTGCGGGCGCGCGGAGGGCCGGAGGGGGCGAGCGAGCGGGCCGCGTCCTCCGGCTCGGCGGGGGCGGTCACCGAGGCCATGGCCGCAGGCTAGGGCCGCGCCCGAGGGCTCGCACCGCCCCGGCCGTCCGGTGGGCCGGCCTCGCGTCGGGCGCCGCCGGGCCGACCTCGCGGTCCCCGGGCGTGGACCGGGGCCGCGCGGAAGGTCGAGCAGGTCACCCGGACCGGGTGACGCGGCCGCGGCGGCCGCGCCCTAACCTCGGACGACACCGCTGCTCAGAGGCTCGGGGGCGGTGGCGACGGCGGCGGGCGGCCGCGTGCCGGCGCCACCCGCGAGGGCGAGGGGACGCGCGACGGGCGCGACCTCGCGCTCGGCCACGACCCGGCTGCCGGCCGCGGTCGGGCGGGCGGATTTCACCCGCCGTGCCGGGGACGCCGACGTCGCGGCGAGCAGGAGGGCGGGTGGTCGGGGTGCCGTGGGTCGAGCTGACCGTCGTGGGTCGGGCGGGCGCCGACGCCGCCGGCCTCGCGGAGCTCGGGGCGGTCCGCGCGCGACCGTGCACGGTGCTCGAGATGCCCGTGCGCGACCAGTCCGCCCTGTACGGCCTGCTGCACCGGATGGCGGCCCTGGGGCTGGAGCTCGTCGAGCTGCGCACCGTCCCGTCGCGGGGGCGCGCGGGCATCGAGATCGTCGTGCGGGGCGCGATCGGGCCCGTCGTGCGGGGGATGCTGAGCGGCGTCGACCGGGCGTCGCCGTCCGAGACGACCTCCTACCGGGTGCGGGACGCGGACCTCGGCGCCCTGCTCGCGGTCCTCCGCGACGCGGCCGCCCCAGCTCCGTCCTCACCCGTCGCGGGTGAGGACGGGCGTGCCGTCGCGGGGCACCGTGGGGCTCGGGAGCGGACGGCGCCGGCGCCGCGTCGCGCGGGAACGGGAGGACGACCGATGGACCGTAGTGACGACGAGATGGGCCCCATCGACTACATCGTCGTGGAGTTCCCCGAGAACCGGCTCGACGGCGAGGCGCTGCCGCTGCTCGTCGACCTCGTGGACCGCGGCATCATCCGGGTCCTCGACCTCGTCTTCGTCCGCAAGAGCGTGGACGGGGTGGTGACCGCGGTCGACCTGGAGGACCTCGAGGTCGAGGGCGAGTTCGACGTGTCCGTGTTCGACGGCGCGTCGTCCGGCCTCCTCGACGATGACGACCTGCTGGAGGCCGGGCGTGTGCTCGAGCCGGGCAGCGCCGCCGGCGTGCTCGTGTACGAGAACGCGTGGGCGGGGCCCTTCGCGAGCGCGTTGCGTCGCGGCGGCGGGGTCCTCGTGGCAGGCGGCAGGCTCCCCGTCCAGTCGATCATCGGTGCCCTCGACGCCGCCGAGAACCGTTGACGCCCGGTCGGTAGCCCCGACCGCACCGATCCCGGTCGACAAGATCCTCGACCGCACTGATCCCGACCGACCCGAGGAGGACACGATGCCCGGACTGCTTCGAGGCGTCGCCCGGACCGCCGTCGTCGCCGGCACCGCCAGCGCCGTCTCCGGGCGCGTGCAGCGCCGCCAGCAGGGCCGCTGGGCCGAGCAGGACGCCCAGCAGGCGCGCGAGTCCTATGCGCCGCCCCCGACGTACGCGGCGCCCCCGCCGCCCGCAGCGGCACCGCCGCCCGCGACCGACGCGACGATCGCCCAGCTCCGTGAGCTGGCCACGATGCGCGAGCAGGGCATCCTCACCGACGACGAGTTCGCCGCGCAGAAGGCGCGGATCCTCGGTTCGTAGGCCGGCTCGAGACGAGGCCGACGCAGTGTGAACGGTCGGTAAAGAACACCCCTTGCGAGGTTCCCGACGAGGTCGGCGGAGGTGTAGCGTTGCGGGCGTCGCGACGACGAGGTCGCGAGTCCGGACCGCAGCGCCCGAGACCGAGGCGCGCTGGACGCAGGACGTGGGACGAAGGTGTGGCAGTGACTTTCACCGACGAGACGCATGCCGGGGGCATCGCCCTCGTGGAGCGGGCCGACGTGAGCGTGGTGGACATGTGGGGCGAGATCGACATCGCCCTGCGCAACGAGGCGAGCGCAGCGCTCGCGCGGGCCTTCGAGCGTGACCTTCCCGTCGTGGTCGACACGTCGCGGGTGACGTTCATCGACTCCGCCGGGGTCGCCTTCCTCGTCCAGCTCTGCCGCATCGGCCGGGACGAGGGGCTGCGGGTCTCGCTGCACCGGCCGCCGGCCGCGGTGCTGGACGTGCTGCGGATGCTCGAGCTCGACGTGCCGCCGGACCCGTCCACCGGCTGGGGCGACACCCCGGCGACGGCGCCCACCGCACCGCACAGCCTGGCGGGCTGAACCGACGCGCCGGCCGCCTCGGGTCGGTCGGGAGACGTGGTCGCGTCAGTGGTCGCGGCCGCTCGCGGCCAGGGCCGCGGCGCCGACGATGCCGGCACGGTTGCGCAGGGTGGCCGGGATGATCGGGGCGTGCAGGTCGAGCAGCGGCAGGAACTTGTCGTGGTGCTTGCTGATGCCGCCGCCCACCACGATGAGCTCGGGGGAGAGCAGCATCTCGACCGTCTCGAAGTAGCGCTGCAGCCGCTTGGCCCAGTGGTGCCACGAGAGGTCCTCGCGCTCGCGGGCGGACTCGGCGGCCCGGGACTCGGCGTCGTGCCCGTCGATCTCGAGGTGCCCGAGCTCCGTGTTCGGCACGAGCACGCCGTCCACGAGCAGCGCGGATCCGATGCCGGTGCCGAGCGTGACGACCAGCACGACGCCGTCGCGGCCCTGCGCCGCCCCGTACCGCTGCTCCCCGACGCCCGCGGCGTCGGCGTCGTTGACGGCCGTGACCTCGCGCCCGGTCGCGTCGTGCACGAGGGTGGGCAGGTCCACGCCCTTCCACGACTTGTCGAGGTTGGCGATGAACCGGACGACGCCGTGGTCCATCGGGGCGGGGAACGCGACGCCCACCGGGACGTGCTGCGGCAGCTCGAAGGAGTCGACGAGCTCGGCGAGCACGCCCGCGACGGCCTCCGGGGTGGACTTCTCCGGGGTGGGGATGCGGCGCCGCTCCTCGGTGAACTCTCCGGTCGCCAGGTCGACCGGCGCCGCCTTGATGCCCGACCCGCCGATGTCGATGCCGAGTGCGACCGTGTGCTGCGACGTTGCGTCCACCATGGGGCCCATCCTGGTGCAGGATCGTCCTATGAGCGACACAAGCCCGGTGCAGTACTGGTACAACACCAAGACCGGCAAGGTCGAGGAGAGCCGCGACAGGTCGAGCTGGAGCCACCGCATGGGCCCCTACCCGTCCCGCGAGGCGGCCGAGCGTGCCCTCGACTCCGCCGCCCGGCGCAACGAGGACTGGGACGGCGAGGATGCGGACTGGCGCGGCGGCCGGGACTGATCGCCGGACGTCCGCCGCGCGAGAGGGCGATGAGTTCCCGCGGCGTCCGGGGTCAGACCCGGAGGACGGCCCGGGAGCTCTGACTCGACGACACCGGCCCGGGACGCGATGCGGGGCCGTCCCCGGGCGGGTCACCAGGGAGGATCGGTATGTCGGCGACCGTCGAGGCGAACGGGGTCACGCTCGGTGTCGAGCACTTCGGGGACGCGGGGGCACCGCTGGTCCTCTGCGTGGGCGGCACGACGATGCTCTCCTGGCCCGACGCGCTCTGCGACGCCCTGGCGCGCGGCGGGCGCCACGTGGTGCGGTACGACCTGCGTGACGCGGGGGCGTCGACCACCCTCGACCCCGAGGCGCCGGCGTACGACCTGCGCGACCTCGCCGACGACGCCGCGTCGCTCGCCCGAGCGCTCGACGACAGGCCGGCGCACCTGGCCGGCATCGGCGTCGGCGGCATGGTCGCCCAGGTCGCCGCCGTCGAGCACCCGGGGTCGTTCGCGGCCCTGACGCTCGCGGGGACGCGGCCCGTCGCCCCGGGCCCCGTCGACGACGACCTGCCCGACCACGACGCGGCGACGATGGGCCGGCTGTTCTCGCGGCCGCTGCCCGACTGGACCGACCGCGAGGCCGTCGCCGAGCACGCCGC
Organism: Promicromonospora sp. Marseille-Q5078; assembly: GCF_050315395.1. Classification (NCBI taxonomy): domain Bacteria; kingdom Bacillati; phylum Actinomycetota; class Actinomycetes; order Micrococcales; family Promicromonosporaceae; genus Promicromonospora; species Promicromonospora sp. Marseille-Q5078. The sequence goes on along the minus strand of NZ_JBNPQG010000001.1, from coordinate 2,689,501 downwards.
CGAGAGCGCCGAGATCCTCGGGGACGACCCGGTGGCCGCCCGCACGGTCGCCGGGCGTGTCTGGGACCGCACCCCGGGCACGGCGCCGGCGGTGCACCTGGCCAACCAGCTGGGCACGGTCTTCGCCGCGCTCGACTGCGCGCCGCGCTGGCGAGAACGCCTCGCCGAGGTCGCCGTGCCGACGCTGGTGGTGCACGGCCGGCACGACCCGTTCTTCCCGGTCGGCAACGCGGAGGCGCTCGCCCGCGAGATCCCCGGGGCGCGGCTGCTGGTCCTCGAGGGTGCGTCGACGGCGATCCCCGGGGAGGCCGCCGGTCAGGTCGCGGCGGCGATGCTCGACCTCGCGGCCGGCGTCACCCCGTAGCCGCGGGAGGCCGACCTAGCGCTCGAAGGAGTGCGCGGCGTCGGGGAAGGTGCCGCCGCGCACCTCGTCCGCGTAGTCCTGCGCGGCCTGGCGCAGCAGGTTGCCGACCTCGGCGAACCGGCGGGCGAACCGCGGCGACCAGTCGGTCATGCCGGCCATGTCGGTCCACACGAGCACCTGGCCGTCGACCCGCGGGCCGGCGCCGATGCCGATCGTCGGGATGCGCAGGATCTCCGTGGCGCGCGCGGCGACCTCCACCGGCACCATCTCGAGGACGACGGCGACCGCGCCGGCCTCCTGCACCGCGAGGGCGTCGGCGCACAGCGCCTCGGCGGCCTCGTCGCCGCGGCCCTGCACACGGGGGCCGCCCAGGATGTTCTCGGACTGGGGCGTGAAGCCGAGGTGACCGACGACGGGGATGCCGGCGTCGGTGAGCGCCCGGATCTGGGCGGCCGAGCGGTGCCCGCCCTCGAGCTTGACCGCGGCGGCGCCCGTCTCCTTCATGACCCGCACGGCGGACGCGAGGGCCTGCTCCGGGCCGGCCTCGTAGGTGCCGAACGGCAGGTCGACGACGACGAGCGCGTGCTCGGCCGCGCGCGCGACGGCGCGCGCGGGCGGGATCATGTCGTCCAGGGTGACCGGCAGCGTCGTCGCGTGCCCGTGCATGGTGTTCCCGATCGAGTCGCCCACCAGCAGCAGGTCGAGGCCGGCGGCGTCGAACAGCCGGGCCGTGACCGCGTCGTACGCGGTGAGCATCGTGAGCTTCTGCCCGCGCTCCTTGGCCTCCGCCAGGTGGTGGACCCGCACGCGCCGGCGGCGCTTCAGGTCGGCGGCGGGCGAGGGGGCGTCAGGACCGGGGTTCGCCATGGCGGTCAGCCTATGCCAGGGACTCCCGGTACCGGACAACCGTCCCGCGGGGCCGGCGACCGCTCCGCGGGCCGATCTGGTGGCCGGTCATGACATCCGCTATTAACACTTCTCGTGCAGGATGGACTCATGGACAGGCAGCAGGAGTTCGTGCTCCGCACGGTCGAGGAGCGCGACATCCGCTTCATCCGGCTCTGGTTCACCGACGTGCTCGGGGTGCTGAAGTCGGTGGCGGTCGCACCGGCCGAGCTCGAGCAGGCGTTCACGGAGGGCATCGGCTTCGACGGCAGCTCCATCGAGGGGCTGACGCGGGTCTACGAGGCGGACATGATCGCCAAGCCGGACCCCACGACGTTCCAGGTGCTGCCGTGGCGCGGGGAGCGGCACGGCACGGGCCGGATGTTCTGCGACATCCTCACGCCCGACGGGGAGCCGTCGCTGGCGGACTCCCGCAACGTGCTCAAGCGGGCCCTCGCGAAGGCGAGCGACCGCGGCTTCACCTTCTACACGCACCCCGAGGTCGAGTTCTACCTGTTCAACCAGATCGCCTCCCCGGACGAGACGCTCGTCCCGGTCGACAACGGCGGCTATTTCGACCACCTGGCGCGGGGCAGCACGCACGACTTCCGCCGCGCCGCGATCACGATGCTGGAGTCGATGGGCATCTCGGTGGAGTTCTCCCACCACGAGGCCGGGCCGGGCCAGAACGAGATCGACCTGCGCTACGCCGACGCGCTCACGACGGCGGACAACCTCATGACCTTCCGCACGGTGGTCAAGGAGGTGGCGCTCGAGCAGGGCGTCTTCGCCTCGTTCATGCCCAAGCCGATGGCCGACCAGCCAGGCTCCGGCATGCACACGCACCTGTCGCTGTTCGAGGACGACCGCAACGCGTTCCACGAGCCGGGCGCGCAGTTCGAGCTGTCCAAGACGGCGCGGCAGTTCATCGCGGGGCTGCTCGTGCACGCGGCGGAGATCACCGCCGTCACGAACCAGTACGTGAACTCCTACAAGCGGCTGTGGGGCGGCGCCGAGGCGCCGAGCTACATCTGCTGGGGCCACAACAACCGGTCCGCCCTCGTGCGGGTGCCCATGTACAAGCCGGGCAAGGGCAACTCGGCCCGCGTGGAGTACCGGGCCCTCGACTCCGCGACCAACCCGTACCTCGCGTTCGCGGTGCTCCTGGCCGCCGGCCTCAAGGGGATCGAGGACGGGTACGAGCTGCCCGAGGCCACCGGCGACGACGTGTGGGAGCTGACCGACCGGGAGCGCCGCGCGCTCGGCATCGCGCCGCTGCCGCAGTCGCTCGACGAGGCGATCGAGCTCATGGAGGGCTCGGAGCTCGTGGCCGAGACGCTGGGCGAGCACGTCTACGACTTCGTGCTCCGCAACAAGCGCCAGGAGTGGGACGCCTACCGCTCCCAGGTGACGCCCTACGAGCTGCGCCGGTTCCTGCAGTTCCTGTGACGGCCCGGCGCTCGACCCTCACCGGGCGGCTGCTGCACGCCGGCTTCGCGGACCTCACGCGGTCGGCGTCGCTCTGGTCCGACGCCGGGCTGCAGGAGGTCCTCGCGGAGCCGGGGCGCGAGGACGCGCTGCTGGCCGCGCTGGGGGCGTGCGCCGACCCCGACCTCGCGCTGCTGCAGCTGGTGCGCCTCGCGGAGGCGCCGGGCGCGCAGGCGCGCCTCGCGCGGCTGCTCGACGGCGAGACGCCGCACCGGGCCCGCACCCGCCTGCTGGCGGTGCTCGGGGCGTCCTCCGCCCTCGGCGACGAGGTGGTGCGCCGGCCGGACCTGCTCGACGACCTCGCCGTCCCCGACGGGGCGTCCCGGGACGCGCCGGAGGTCGCCGACACCGACGACACCGACGACGGCCCGCCCGGACCGCCCACGGTCTCCGGCCCGGCGGAGGTGCGGGCCGCGCTGCTGCGCGCCGTGGGCGCCGACCCGGACGCCGAGGTGCCGGTGGCCGCCGCGCCCGACGCCGTGCCGGGGGAGGGGTGGCCCGACGCCGACGCCCGGACCACCACCGACGCGCTGCGCCGCGCCTACCGGGCGCGCCTGCTCGTCGTCGCCGCCGACGACCTCACCGCGGGCGAGCCGCTGACCCGCCTGCCCGTGGTCGGGGCGGCCCTGGCCGACCTCGCCTCCGCCGCCGTCGAGGCCGCCCTCGCCGTCGCGCGCGCGGACCTGGACGACCACGGCGCGGGCGTGCGGCTCGCGGTGATCGGCATGGGCAAGACCGGCGGCCGCGAGCTCAACTACGTCTCCGACGTCGACGTCGTGTACGTGTGCGAGCCGGGCGAGCTGCCCGACGGGAGCGCGCCGGACGAGCGGACGGCGCTGGCCGTCGGCACGCGGCTCGCCACCGGGCTGCAGCGGGTGTGCTCCGGCGCGTCCGACGAGCCCGCGCTGTGGCCCGTGGACGCGGCCCTGCGGCCGGAGGGCGCGCAGGGCCCCCTGGTGCGCACGCTCGCGAGCCACCTCGCGTACTACGAGCGGTGGGCCGAGACGTGGGAGTTCCAGGCGCTGCTCAAGGCGCGCCCGGTGGCCGGCGACGCGGCGCTGGGCCGGGACTACCGCGCCGCCGTGGACCCCTTCGTCTGGTCGGCGGTGCACCGCGAGCACTTCGTGGAGGACTCGCGGGCGATGCGGCGCCGCGTGGAGGACCACGTGCCCGCCGCCGAGGCGGACCGGCAGATCAAGCTCGGCAAGGGCGGCCTGCGCGACGTCGAGTTCACGGTGCAGCTGCTGCAGCTCGTGCACGGCCGCGCCGACCCGCAGATCCGCTCGCCCCACACGCTTGCGGCCCTGGCCGCGCTCGCCGGCGGGGGATACGTCGGGCGTGAGCACGCCGCGCGGCTGGCGGTCTGCTACCGGTTCCTGCGGGCGCTGGAGCACCGCGTCCAGCTGTTCCGGCTGCGGCGCACCCACCTGCTGCCCACGGCCGAGGAGGACCTGCGCCGCCTCGCGCGGTCGCTGGGCATGCGGGCCGAGGGCGCGGCAGGGCTGCTGGAGCGGTGGCGCGCCACGCGTCGCGAGGTGCGGGCGCTGCACGAGGAGGTCTTCTACCGGCCGCTGCTGCCGGCGTCGGCGCAGCTCTCGGACGCCGAGCTGTCGCTGTCCCCGGACGTGGCGCGCGAGCGGTTCGCCGCGGTCGGGTACCGCGACCCGGACGGCGCGATGCGGCACGTCACGGCGCTCACCTCCGGCACGTCGCGCCGGGCCGCCCTGCAGCGCCAGCTCCTGCCCGTGCTGCTCGGCTGGTTCGCCGAGGGGGCCGACCCGGACGGCGGCCTGCTGGCGTTCCGCAAGCTGTCGGACGCCCTCGGCACCACGCCCTGGTACCTGCGCCTGCTGCGCGACTCCGAGAACGCCGCGTACCACCTGACCCAGCTGCTGGCCTCGTCCACCTACCTGGCTGACGCTCTGGCACGGTCGCCGGAGTCGGTGCGCTGGCTGGCCGACACCTCCGGGCTGGAGCCGCGCGGCGCGGAGCGGCTGGCGGCCGAGGTCGACGCGATCCTCACCCGCGCCGACGAGCCCCAGCCCGCCGCGCAGCGCCTGCGTGCGCTGCGACGGCGCGAGCTCGCCCGGACCGGCGCCGCGGAGGTCCTGGGGCTGCTGCCGCCGGTCGCGGCCGCGGCCGCGGTCTCGGACGCCGCCGACATCGTCCTCGTCGGCGGGCTGCGCGTGGCCGAGCACGCCGCGCGCGCCGAGCTCGGGCTGGGGGAGACGGCCGCGTCGAACCCGACGCGGATGCTCGTCGTCGCGATGGGGCGCCTCGGCGGCCGGGAGATGGGGTACGGCTCCGACGCGGACGTCATGTTCGTGCACGAGCCGCTGCCGGACGCCGAGCCGAAGCTCGCCCAGGACTTCGCGACGCGTGTCGCGACCCGGCTGCGGGCGCTCCTGTCCGAGGTCGGGCCGGAGCCCACGCTGCCCGTCGACGCCGACCTGCGCCCCGAGGGGCGGCAGGGGCCGCTGGTGCGCACCCTCGACTCGTACGCGGAGTACTACGGCCGCTGGTCCAGCGTCTGGGAGGCCCAGGCGCTGCTGCGCTCCCGCCCGGTGGCAGGGGACGTCGTCGGGGACGGCTCGCTCGGCGCCCGGTTCGAGGCGCTCGCCGACCCCTTGCGGTACCCGGAGGGCGGGCTCGACGACGCCCGGCTGCGGGAGGTGCGGCACATCAAGGCCCGCGTCGAGGCGGAGCGCCTGCCGCGCGGGGCCGACCCGGCGCGGCACCTCAAGCTCGGCCGCGGCGGCGTCTCCGACGTCGAGTGGACGGCGCAGCTGCTGCAGCTCCAGCACGCCGCCGACGTCCCGGCGCTGCGCACCACCGGGACGGTCGCCGCCCTCGACGGCGCGACCGCCGCCGGCCTGCTCGACGCCGAGGACGCGGGTCAGCTGCGCGACGCGTGGGTGCTCGCCTCGCGCCTGCGGTCGGCCGTCGTGCTCTGGTCCGGGCGCACCACCGGCGCACAGGTCGACCAGCTGCCGCACGACTCGCGCGACCTGACGGGAGTGGCCGCGCTGCTCGGGGACGTCGGCACCGGGGGAGAGCTCGAGGAGCTGTACCTGCGCACCGCCCGCCGCGCCCGCGCGGTCATGGAGCGCGTCTTCTACGGCGAGGACTGAGCCGCCGCCCCGTACGGCCCCTGAGCACCCCTCGGGTACGGCACGATAGGCACATGCACCAGTCATCGACGCCGCCCGCGGGCGCCTCGCCCGTCCGCCCGCGCCCGGCGGGGGCCGCCGCGTGAGCGCCGGCCTGCTCGGCCTGCTCGACGACGTCGCGGCCATCGCCAAGCTCGCGGCCGCCTCGCTCGACGACGTCGGCGCCGCGGCCGCGAAGGCGACGGCGAAGGCCGCGGGCGTCGTCGTCGACGACACGGCCGTGACGCCGCAGTACGTGCACGGCGTCGCCGCGAACCGCGAGATCCCGATCGTCAAGAAGATCGCCTGGGGCTCGATCCGCAACAAGGTGCTGTTCATCCTGCCCGCGGCCCTGATCCTCAGCCAGTGGGCGCCGTGGCTGCTCACGCCGATCCTCATGGTCGGCGGCACGTACCTCGCGTTCGAGGGCGCCGAGAAGATCTGGGGCCGCCTGCGCGGCCACGAGGGTCACGACGCCCCCGCCGCGACGGTCGGGCCCGACGCCGAGAAGACGCTCGTCGCCGGCGCGGTGCGCACCGACCTCATCCTGTCGGCCGAGATCATGGTCATCGCGCTCAACGAGGTGGCGCACGAGCCGTTCTTCGCGCGCCTGGTGATCCTCCTGATCGTCGCGCTCGTCATCACCGCGATCGTGTACGGCGTCGTCGGTCTCATCGTGAAGATGGACGACATGGGACTGGCGCTGGCGGGCCGGGAGTCCCGCGCCAGCCAGCGGCTCGGCCGCGGGCTCGTGTCCGCGATGCCCAAGGTGCTTGCGGTGATCTCCGTCGTGGGCACCGTGGCGATGCTCTGGGTCGGCGGGCACATCCTGCTGACCGGCACCGACGAGCTCGGCTGGCACGCCCCCTACGACTTCGTGCACCACCTCGAGGAGGCCGTCGCGCACGCGGTCCCCGGGATCGGCGGGTTCCTCGGCTGGCTGGTGAACACGTTCTTCTCGGCCCTCGTCGGCGTGATCGTCGGCGCCGTCGTCGTGGCCGTGATGCACGTGCTGCCGTTCGGGAAGAAGCACGACGGGTCGGGCGACGGCGAGGTCGCCACCGGCCACGGGACGACGCCCGAGGGCGGCGAGCCCGCGCACTGAGCGGCGCCTGACCGGGTCCGCTCAGTCCTCGGAGGCGAGGGTGAGGACGCGCAGGCGGTTGCCGGCGAACCACGTCGCGACGGCGAACCCGCCGACGACGAGGACGTACGCCAGGCCCAGGCCGACGTGCGACGTGACCAGGCCCGTCGGCGCGATCGACCCGGTGACGGACAGGGCCCACTGCTGCACGCTGAGGTTCCGCGCGCCCGGCACGAAGCTGCCGACCAGGCTCTCCCAGAGGAGCGCGTAGACCAGGCCGATGATCACCGCGTGCCGGGTGAGGATCGACAGGAGCAGGAACAGCACGCTGTACACCGCGCCCGCGGCCAGGGCGCCGACGCCGAACGCCAGGACCGCGCGGGCGCCCAGGCCGAGGACGGCCGCGGCCAGGACCGTCGGCAGCACGGCGAAGACGACCGTGGCCCCGACGGCCACCGCGAGCTTGCTCTGCACGACCGTGTGCCGCGAGACCGGCTTCGCCAGCAGGTGCACGATCGACCCGTCGTCGATCTCCGGGGCGATCGCGCCCGTGCCGACGATCAGGCCGAACAGCGGCAGGAACGTCGCGAACGCCACCCCTTGCAGCAGGCTCGCCGCCTCGGCGTCGGTGACCGGGACGAGCACCCGCGCGAGGACCGCGATGCCGACGAGGAGCGCGGCGAGGCCGCCGAGCAACCACACGCGCCTGCCGCCCAGCATCCCGCGGGCGGTCAGGCGGACGACGGTGCCGTTCACGACGGGTCCCTCCGTGCCGAGGACGAGGTTCTGGACGAGCTCTCGACGAGGTAGGAGAACACGCTCTCCAGGGACTCGTCGGCCGGGACGACCTCGAGGAGCCGCACGCCCGCGTCGCGCGCGACGCGGGGCAGGAGCGCGGCGAACCGCAGGAACTCGCCGGCCTGCACGCGCAGGAGCCGCCCGTCGATGCTGACGCCGGCCGTCGAGCCGTCCGCGACCAGCGCCGAGGCGAGCGCCCGGTTGTCGCTCGAGGCGATGGTGTACCGGTGCGGCCGGTCGGTCATCAGGCGGCGGATCTCGCGGTAGTCGCCGGACGCGGCGTGGCGGCCGGAGACGATCACCTCGATCTGGTGCGCGAGCTGCTCGACCTCCTCGAGGATGTGGGAGCTGAATAGGACGGTCCGCCCCTCGGCGCCCATGGCGCGCAGCAGCTCGATCAGGTGCAGGCGCTGTCGGGGGTCCATGCCGTTGAACGGCTCGTCCAGCAGCAGCACCCCCGGGTCGTGCACGAGCGCGGAGGCCATCTTCACGCGCTGCTTCATGCCCTTCGAGTACTCGCCCACCTTCCGGTCCTGGGCGTCCGTCATGTCGACGGTGGCCAGGGCGCGGTCGGCGGCGGCCCCGGGGTCGGGCAGGCCGTGCAGCTCCGCGCTGGCACGGACGAGCTGCCGCCCCGTGAGGAAGTCGTAGGTCGCCTCGCGCTCGGTGACGATCCCGAGCGTGCTGTAGACCTCCTGGTTCTTCCAGATGACCGCGCCGTCGAGCGTGACCGACCCGGAGGACGGCGGCAGGAAGCCGCCGAGCATGTGGATCAGCGTGGACTTCCCGGCGCCGTTCGGGCCGAGCAGGCCCGTGATGCCCGGGCCCACCGACATCGTGACGTCGTTGACCGCCACGACGTTGCCGAACCAGCGGGAGCAGGCGTCGATCTGCAGCGTGGCCATCAGAGCCGCACCCTCCGGTATCGGGCGGACAGGGCCACGTAGCAGAGCGCGACGACGCCCAGGGTGACCAGCAGGAAGACGACGCCGGCGGCGTCGGAGGGCGGGCCGGCGGGGGTGGAGGGCTCGGCGCCGAACGCCCAGGCCTGCACGCCGTCCACGAGCGTCATCGGGGAGAACAGGCCGATCCAGCCCGCGGTCGCCGGGTCGTCGGCGTCGAACGCCACCAGGCCCTGGAGGCTGGAGACGATCCCGTAGCTCAGCGCCAGGACGGTGACGATGGCCGCGACGCCGAACCCGCGGCGCGAGGTGAGCGACGCGATCAGCACCGCGAGGCTCGACAAGATCGCGGCGAACAGCACGGCACCGACCAGCGCCTGGAGGAGGTCCAGGGTCTGCTCGCCGGCGTCGAACCTCGCGGCGAGCGCGCCCAGGTACATGACCAGCAGCGGCACCGCGATCAGCAGGAACACGGCGGTGGCCACGGCCGCGAGCTTGGCCCGGGCGTAGTCCACGCGCTCCAGTGGCCGCGAGAGGTACAGCGGCAGCGTGTGGAACCGGAGGTCGAGCGAGACGGCCTGCGGCGCCGCCACGGCGAGGAAGATCGCGATCGCCGCCTGCGTCACCATCGCGTACCGGGTGTAGGGCAGCGCCGGCCCGGTCGCCGCGCCCTGCCCGGCGAGGACCACCGAGACGACCGCGAGCACGACGGCCGGCAGCAGCATCACGACCACCATGCCGACGGGCACGACCTTCGACCGCGGCGCGCGGCCGAGGCCGAAGACGCCCCGCAGGGTGTGCACGTAGAGCCCGTACGCGATCCCGCGGCGGGTGAGCCGCGGGCCGTCGTACTCGCGGTACCCGATGTCGTGGATGACGCCCGTGGGCGGTTCAGACTGCGACATCGCCGGCCTCCCCGTCGAAGACCTCGGAGATGTGGTGGCGGCGCGGTTCCAGCCGGACCAGGCCGAACCCGTGGTCGGCCACGACGTCCCGGACCGTGTCGTAGGTGCCGTCGTCGTCGAGCGCGACGAGCAGCACCTGGCCGTCGCGGGTGACCCGCAGGCCCTCCGCGGCCAGCGCCGCCGCGGCGGCGTCGACGTCCGCGGCCACCTCGACGGCGAGCAGGGCGCTCGCCCGGGTGAAGTCGGCGACGGCGGACGAGCGCAGGAGCACACCGGCGTCGACGACCACGACGTGGTCGCAGATGCGTTCGAGCTCGCCGAGCAGGTGCGACGTGACCAGCACCGAGATGCCGAAGTCGTCGTAGATGCGCCGGACCAGCTCGAGCATCTCGTCGCGGCCGGCCGGGTCGAGGCCGTTGGTCGGCTCGTCGAGGAAGACGACGTCGGGGTCGTGCACCAGGGCCTGCGCGAGCTTGACGCGCTGCTTCATGCCGGTGGAGTAGCCCCCGATCGGCCGATAGCGCTCCTCGTAGAGCCCGACGTGCCGCAGGGTGTCGGCCGCGCGCTCGCGCGCGGCGTCGGTCGGCAGCCCGGACATGCGCGCGAGGTGGACGACGAGCTCGGTGGCCGAGAGGTCGCTGGGCAGGCAGTCGTGCTCGGGCATGTAGCCGACCCGGGAGCGCAGCGCGGCGCCGTCGGAGCGGACGTCGTGACCGAGGACGCGCGCGCTGCCCGAGGTCGGGTCGGCGAGGCCGAGCAGGATCTTGATCAACGTCGACTTGCCCGCGCCGTTCGCGCCGACGAGGCCGGTGACGCCGTCGCCGACGTCGACCGTCAGGCGGTCGAGCGCGGTGACCCGGGGGTACCGCATGGTGAGCTGATCCGTCGCGATGACAGGCACGAGCCGACCGTAGCCCTGCACGTCAGCGACGGGAACCCTCGCGGCGGCGGTTCAGGGAGATCTCAGGGTGAACCCTCAGCGGGCTCGCATCTCGTAGAGATCGTGGACCGTGCGCTCGCCCGGCCCCCGGGCATCCGGCACGTCCGCGCGGTGTCAGTGACCGCCCGACCGAACCGGGCGTTCTCCTCGCGCACGTGCCGGGAGAGGTCGTCGACGTCCCAGCCCGCGCACGGTGTGGCGGCGGTGAGGTCGCCGGGCGTCACCTCCGACAGGTACGCGGCGAATTCCTCGGCGGCCCAGATCGCGTCGCGGACCTCGGCGGCGGTGCGGCGGCCCGAGGGGGTGACGTGGATCAGGTACCTGCGGCGGTCGGACCCGTTGCGCCGTTCGGCGCGACCTCGTTCCTGGAGGACGTCGAGGTCGTTGATGATCCGGTTCCTGCTGTACCCGAGCCGATCGGCGATCTGCGCCTGGCTCTGGCCTCGTGCCGGGACGCGACCGACAGGACGGCGTACTGCCACATGGACAGCCCCGCGTCCTTCGCGCACCGCTCCTCGACCCGCCGGAGGCTTCGGGACAGGGGGCCGATCAGCTCCAGGAGATCGCGCCGCTCGGGAGGTGCCATGTCGAGCGGATTATCACTACCGAGTGATCGTCACGAGGTGATGGCGATGGTGATGGTGTCTGCTCCTGCCGCCCGGGTCACCCGGCCCGACCCTTCTTGACCGCGCCGATGATCACCTTGATCCCCAGCCCGAGGACGACGAGGTCGAGGAGGACCTGTCCCGCCACCAGCAGCCTGACGCCCTCCGCGACGGGGGAGATGTCCCCGAGACCGACGGTGGCGAACGTGGTGATCGTGAAGTACAGCGCGTCGGACCGGTTCAGGCTTTCGCTGAACGACGCGGGCTCCTGGAACGAGAGCATGAAGTACGTCGTCGCGAACACGAGCAGGAACAGCGGGACGACGGTCGCCAGCGCCTGCGTCGCGCGGATGCCCGGGTAGCCGGACCGGATGATCGCGCGGACCTGCCAGACCGTCGTCGCCAGGAGTGCCGTGAGGCCGACGGCGAGGACGAGGACGAGGTACTCGGTCGAGCGGCGGTCGAGGGGCAGCAGGTAGTAGAGCGCCACCAGGAGGACGGCCGTCGCGCCCGCGCGGAGCAGCCCGAGCGTGACCAGCGCCCGCCGCCGCCTGGCGGTGAGGGACTGGAGCGGCGCCAGGTCGGCCGCGGGGCCGGCGTCGTCGCGGCCGTCGTCGGGGTCGTCCGGTCCGTGTGGCACGCCCTGCTCCTTCCCGGCTACCCGAGCATCCGTCGGACCGCGGGCTCGGCGCGCGTGACGACGTGGTCGAAGAAGCCGCGGCGGCGGAGCCGCGCGATGCCCTCGGTCGCGACGACCCAGGCGGGTACCGCCAGGATCAGTCCGACGATGCCGCCGACGAGCCCGCCGAGGGCGGTGACGACGAGCACGACCAAGGGGTGGATGTCCAGGGTGCGGCCCATCACCCGGGGCTCCACGAAGTTCTCCAGCGCGAGGTTGGCCGCGACCACGACGACGAGCATGATCGCAGCCGTGGTCAGGCCCCCCTCACCGAGCGCGACGACGACGGCGAGCCCCCCGCCGAGGAACGCCCCGATGTACGGGACGTAGCCCCCGACGAAGTTGACGACCACGAGGGTGACGACGAGGGGCAGTCCCAGCAGGACCGCGGCGAGCCCGATGGTGACGGCGACGATCGCGGACATCGCGGTGCGGCCTCGTCCGTAGTCGCGCAGGATCCGGCAGGCGTCGCCGATGAAGCCGTCGACCTCGGCGCGCGTGTCGCCGTCGAACAGCGAGGCCGCCGATCTCCGGAGCCGGGTGCCGTCCTTGAGGAGGTAGTACATGATCAGCGCGCCGAGGATCAGCCCGCTGGCCAGGCCGACGACGGTCCCGATCCCGTGGACCAGCCCGGTCAGGACGCCGCCGGTCACGGCGGGGGCGGCCTCCTCGACCGCTCGACGCGCGGCGTCCAGCGCCGCCTGGTCGACGTCCGTCTGGAGCACGAGACGGTCGATCGCCGCGTCGACGGAGGTCCCGATCTCGGCCGACTGCTGGACGACACCGCGCACGGTGGCGACGGCGACGACCGTCGTGAGGGCGATGAGGCCGAGGACGATCACGCCCGCGGCGACCGAGTCCCTGACTCCGTGGCGGCGCAGCAGCCCCGCCGACGGCTTGAAGCACACGGCGAGCACGGCGGCGAACGTGAGCGGCAGGACGATCTCGCTCACTGCCGCGAGCGCGACGACGACGATGACGATCGTGACGACGACGCCCACGAAGCTCCAGGCCCAGATACCGAGCCTCGGCCCCCAGGTGAGCAGCCTCGTCGAGCGGGACGACGTCCCCGTCCCCGCCCTCGACCCGTCGGCGTCTGGGACGGGGACGTCCGCGTCGCCGGTCACGGGCGCTACGCCTCGTTCTGTTCCTCGGCGTCGACGAGGGCGACCGCGATCTCGAGCGCGAGGGACTCCGCGATGCCGTCGGCGGCGGCGATGACGCGAGGAGTCCCGACGATGGGCGCGACCGCCGTGAGCACGCCGGCGACCTGGTCGGCGTCGACGCCCACCTCTGCCGCGGCCTCGAGGTTCGTCAGATAGGACACCGGTGGGGCGTCGACCGCGACGAGCGCGGCGAGCCGGACGAGCACCAGCGTCCGGGTGTCCAGGCTCGATGCGTCGACCGAGTCCGCCGTCAGCTGTGCCAGCAGGTCGAGCACGGGGGTGTCGTCCGTCGGTTCGCTCATGATGGGTCCCTTCCAGGTGTGTCCGATGCAGTGAGGAGGCTGCGCTCCGGGTCACGACGCCGTGCCGGGCCCCGACGATCCGCGCGCCCCTCCAGTGCACCGCCGTCGTGGGCGGACCCGCGTCACGCAGATCAGGTGAACCTGGGCGACTTCACGCGATCTGCATGATTCGTCGTCGGCGCCACGGCGGTGGGATGGGGTGACGGTCCGGTGCCGTCACCGGTCCAGGAAGGGAGCGACGATGACTCAGCAACCCGCGGCGAGCGTCCCGGCGGGCGAGGACCGCGCCGCGCCGCGCAGCGGTTGGGCGACCGGCTTCATCGTGTTCGCCGCCGTCATGATGATGCTGGCCGGAGCCTTCCAGGCCATCGCCGGGCTCGTGGGCCTCCTGCAGGACGACTTCTACGTCACGACCCCGAACTACCTGCTGGAGTTCGACACGACCACCTGGGGGTGGATCCACCTGCTGCTCGGCCTGCTGGTCCTGCTCGCCAGCTTCGCGGTGCTCACCGGGAAGACGTGGGGACGGGTCGTCGGCATCGTCCTGGCGGTGCTCAGCGCGCTGGCGAACTTCCTGTTCATCCCGTACTACCCCGTGTGGTCCCTGGTGGTCATCGCCCTGGACGTCTTCGTCATCTGGGCGCTCGCTGCGCACGGGCGCCAGATGGCGCGCTGACGCTTCGTAGGCGGCGGCGGGAACGGGCAACGCAGAACGGCGGCTGACGCTGCGCGAGGCGCAGGTCAGCCGCCGTTCCGGCGACATCAGGAGGCCCTAGCGGGGCCGCCTGTCAGATGTCGTAGTAGAGCTCGAACTCGTGCGGGTGCGGGCGCAGACGGATCGGGTCGATCTCGTTGCTGCGCTTGTAGTCGATCCAGGTGGCGATGAGGTCCTCGGAGAAGACGTCGCCCTGGGTGAGGAACTCGTGGTCGCGCTCGAGGTTGTCGAGGGCCTCGCCGAGGGACGCGGGCACCTGGGCGATCTGCGCGTGCTCCTCGGGGGGCAGCTCGTACAGGTCCTTGTCGATCGGCGCCGGCGGCTCGATGCGGTTCTTGATGCCGTCGATGCCCGCGAGGAGCTGGGCGGCGAACGCGAGGTACGGGTTGGCCGACGGGTCCGGCACGCGGAACTCGACGCGCTTGGCCTTCGGCGAGGAACCGGTGACCGGGATGCGGATGCACGCGGAGCGGTTGCGGGCCGAGTAGACCAGGTTGACCGGGGCCTCGTAGCCCGGCACCAGGCGGTGGTACGAGTTCACCGACGGGTTGGTGAAGGCGAGCAGCGACGGCGCGTGCTTGAGGAGGCCGCCGATGTACCAGCGGGCCATGTCGGACAGGCCGCCGTAGCCCTTCTCGTCGTAGAACAGCGGCTCGCCGTTCAGCCACAGCGACTGGTGGGAGTGCATGCCCGAGCCGTTGTCGCCGAAGATCGGCTTCGGCATGAAGGTGACCGACTTGCCGGCCTGCCACGCGACGTTCTTGATGACGTACTTGAACTTCATCAGGTCGTCGGCGGAGTGCATCAGCGTGTTGAACCGGTAGTTGATCTCCTGCTGACCGGCCGTGCCCACCTCGTGGTGCGCACGCTCGACGTCGAGGCCGACCTCGGCGAGCGCCGCGCACATCTCGTCGCGCAGGTCGGCGAACTGGTCGTTCGGGGAGACGGGGAAGTAGCCGCCCTTGTAGCGGGTCTTGTACCCGAGGTTGCCACCCTCCTCCTCGCGGCCGGTGTTCCACGCGGCCTCGACGGAGTCGATGTGGTAGTAGCCCTCGTTCGCGGCGGTCTTGAAGCGCACGTCGTCGAAGATGTAGAACTCCGCCTCCGGGGCGAAGAACGCGGTGTCGGCGATGCCGGTCGACTTCAGGTAGGCCTCGGCCTTGGCTGCGATGGTGCGCGGGTCACGCGAGTACGGCTCGTCGGTGAACGGGTCCACGATCGAGAAGTTCATGATGAGCGTCTTGCGCTTGCGGAACGGGTCCAGGTACGCCGTCGTGACGTCCGGGACCAGCTTCATGTCCGACTCGTGGATCGCCTGGAAGCCGCGGATCGACGACCCGTCGAACATGAGGCCCTCGGTGAAGGAGTCCTCCGAGAACTGCTCGGTGGGGATGTTGAAGTGCTGCATCACGCCCGGCAGGTCGATGAACCGGACGTCGATGAACTCCACCCCCTCGCGACGGGTGAAGGCGATGGCCTCCTCGGCGTTCGTGAACATGCATGCGCTCCTTGCGTGGATGGTGCCGTTCGGTCGGTGCCGCCGGACGGTTCCGAAGGATGGGGCGCGGCGGGCTCGCGCTCGCCGCTCGGCGACCTCGACGGTATGGCGGCGGCGTTTCTCCGGCATGGCGCCTTTGTTTCGAACAGGTTACGGGGGAGCGGCGGAGTGTGCCGCGTAGCCTGGAGGCATGGCATCGCGGGAGGACATGGGGTCGTGGCTCGAGGGCGGACGACGTGACGACTCCTCCGGCGCGAGGGGGCGCCTGGGGCTGCCCGAGGCCGGCCCGGGGTCGCTGGCGCGGCTGGGCCGCAGGGTCGTCGCCCTGCTCGTCGACTGGGCGGTGGCGACCCTGATCGCCTACCTCGTGACCGGCCCGGCCTCGTTCGCGGAGCTCGACTCGTGGGTCACGCTGCTCGTCTTCGCGCTCGAGAACCTGCTGCTGGTCAGCACGGTCGGTTTCACCATCGGTCACCGCCTGCTGGGCGTGCAGGTGCGGGTGCTCGGTGCCCCCGACGGGGTCGCACCGGGGTTCGCGCGCGGCGCGGTCCGCGCCGTGTTGCTGTGCCTCGTCATCCCCGCCGTGGTGTGGGACGGCGACGGTCGCGGCCTGCACGACCGCGCCGCAGGCACGGTCCTCGTGCGCCGCTGAGCCGCCGCGCTGAGCCGCCGCTGAGCCGTCGCGCGTCGTCGCCCGCCCTCACGCACCCCGCGCGAGCCCGGACGCACGTCGGGCCGGGTCGCGCGCGGCGACCCGGCCCGGTGCCGGACGTGCTCGAGAGGAAGGCCGATCAGCGGCCCTTGAGCCCCTTGCGGTCGGGGCGGGCGCGCATCGGGTCGACGCCCTTGGGGATGGGCAGACGGGCGCCGCCCAGGGCCTTGAGCCGCTTCTTGATCTGCTCCGCCTCGGGCTTGGTGAGGGTGCGCTTGAGCTTCTGCACCTTCTTCGCGACCTTGGGCAGCGGGACCTGCCCCTCCTCGGTGCCGACCTGGATGAGCGTGATCGGCACGTTGGGCACGATGCGGGACACCTTGCGGCGCTCGTCGTCGAGGAGGCGCTGCACGCGGTGCGACGGGCCCTCGCTGACGAGCACGACGCCGGGCCGGCCGATCCCGCGGAAGACGAAGTCCTGCGTGCGCGGGTTGATCGCGACGGGCTCGTCCGCGAACTCCCAGCCGCCGCGGACGGTGCCGAGCGCTGCGCGCGCGGCGCCGGGCTGGCCCTCGATCTGGGTGTACGCGGCCTTCTCGGCCTTGCGGGTCAGGGTGAACATCGCGCCCAGCGCCGCGAACGGGACGCCGAGCACCACCCAGTACAGGATGCGGAAGCCGGTGGGCAGGTCGAGCAGCAGCACGACCGCCCCGACCACGGCGAGGATCCCGACGAACACGCCGAGGATCAGCCACGTGACCGTGGGGTCCTGCTTGCGCGTCATCTGGTACGCGGCCCACACCTGGTGGTACCAGCGCTGCTTCTTGGGCTTCTTCTGCTTACCGGTGGCGTCGGCGGGCGCGCCGGCGTCGGACTTGGTGCGGGCCATGGTCGTCCAGTCTAGTGCGCCGGACGGGTGAGGAGGCTCGCGGCCTCCTGACGCGCCGTCGTCGGCTCCGCCAGGTGCGCGAGCGACTCCGGGATCGGCAGGCCGCGGCGGGTCATCGCCTGGCCCCAGAGGCGCCCCGCGCGGTACGACGACCGCACCAGCGGGCCGGCCATGACACCCAGGAACCCCATCTCCTCAGCGGCCTCGGACAGCTCGACGAACTCCTCGGGGCGCACCCACCGGTCGACCGGGTGGTGGCGCAGCGACGGGCGCAGGTACTGCGTGATCGTCACGAGGTCGCAGCCGGCGTCGTGCAGGTCCTGCAGCGCCTCGCGCGCCTCGTCGATCGTCTCGCCCATGCCGAGGATGAGGTTCGACTTGGTGACCAGCCCGGCCTCGCGGGCGCGGGTGAGCACCGACAGGGAGCGCTCGTAGCGGAACGCGGGGCGGATCTGCTTGAAGATCCGGGGCACCGTCTCCACGTTGTGCGCCATGACCTCGGGGCGGGACTCGTTCACCTGGTCCAGCAGCTCGGGGATGGCGTTGAAGTCGGGGATGAGGAGCTCGACTCCGGTGCCGGGGTTGAGCGCGTGGATCTGGCGCACGGTCTCGGCGTACAGCCAGGCGCCGCCGTCGGCGAGGTCGTCGCGCGCGACGCCGGTGATCGTCGAGTACCGCAGGCCCATCGTCCGCACCGACTCGGCGACGCGGCGCGGCTCGTCGGCGTCGAAGTCGGCCGGCTTGCCCGTGTCGATCTGGCAGAAGTCGCAGCGGCGGGTGCACTGGTCACCGCCGATGAGGAACGTGGCCTCGCGGTCCTCCCAGCACTCGAAGATGTTGGGACAGCCGGCCTCCTCGCACACCGTGTGCAGGCCCTCGCCCTTGACCAGGCCCTTGAGCTCCCGGTACTCGGGGCCCATCGTGGCCTTGGTCTTGATCCACTCGGGCTTCTTCTCGATGGGGGTGGCGGCGTTGCGGGCCTCGATGCGCAGCATGCGGCGGCCCTCGGGTGCGATCGTCACGGGTGTCTCCCGGTCGTCGTCGAGCAGGTGGACGTCGGACGGACCTGGCCTGTACGGACCCTGACCGCGCCGAACCTTCGTCAGACTACGTGAGCCGCGTGCTCCGCCACCGGGGGGTGCCCAGCGTGTGGACGTGACGTCGGCAACACCTCGGGCGCGGATGCCCGCAGGGGCCCGAGGCGGCGGGCGAGGGCGTCGACGAGCGGGCCGGCCACGTCGTCGAGCGTGACGACGGCCCCGGTCTCGATCGTCAGGGACGTGACGTCGGCGTCGGTGATGCCGCACGGCACGATCCGGTCGAAGCGGCCCAGGTCGGGGCAGCAGTTGAGGGCGATGCCGTGCATCGTCACGCCCTTGGCGGTGCGCACGCCGATGGCGCACACCTTGCGCTCGCGGCGCGTCGCGTCGGCGGCCAGCCACACGCCGGTGCGGCCCTCGACGCGGACGGTCTCGACGCCGAGCCCGGCGCAGACCTCCATGACGGCCTCCTCGAGCGCCCGCACGTACGCGACGACGTCGATCGGTTCGGCCAGCCGCAGGATCGGGTACACGACCTGCTGGCCGGGGCCGTGCCAGGTGACCTTGCCGCCGCGGTCGACGTCGACCACCGGGGTGCCGTCCGTCGGCCGCTCGTCGCGATGCGTGCGCCGCCCGGCGGTGTAGACGTCCGGGTGCTCCACGACGATCAGCGTGTCGGGGCGGTCGCCGGCGACGACGTCGGCGTGCACGGCGCGCTGGAGCTCCCACGCCTCGTGGTAGTCGGTCAGTCCGGGCAGCGTCATCACGTCCACCCGGCGAGGCTAGCCCTCGCCGCGCTGCGAGCGCACGAGAGTGACGAGGATCTCCCGCAGCCGAGCGACCTCGTCGTCGTCGAGGCCGCTGGTCGTGAGGTCCTCGGCCGGCTGGACCCGCGCGGCCTCGGCCGCCGCCGTGCGCCCGGCGCCGGTGACGGACACGGCACGCCGCCGCCGGTCGCGCGGGTCGTCGTCGCGGGTCACGTAACCGGAACGCTCGAGCCGGGCGACGACGCGGCTCATCGTCTGCTCGGTGACGCCGTTCAGGTGCGCGAGCTCGCGCTGCGTGCGCGGGCCGGCGAGCAGGTGCAGGAGCACGGGGAAGCCTGCATGGTTGAGGTCCCACCCGGACAGGTGGGCGTTCCAGTCGTGCTCGATGCGGCGCACCACGGTGAACAGCAGGCGCCCTGTCGGCCACCGCGCGGGGTCGTCGCTCGTCGGGTCGGCCGCGGCGGCGTCCGGCCATGCCGCGTCGGTCGCGGCGGACGCGTCGGTCGCGTCGGTCGGGGCTGCGTCGTCGGTCACTTGCTGCTCACCTCCCAGTCAGGCAGAATACTCAGCATGCTGAGCAATCGTGGATCAGGATTCCTCCGGGGCCTCGCCATTCTGGCAGTGATCGGCGTGTGGCTCGCCGTGGGGGCGATCGGCGGACAGGCGCAGGGCAACCTCAGCAGCGTCCAGACCAACGACGACGCGGCGTTCCTGCCCGCGAGCGCCGAGTCCACGCAGGCGGCCGAGCTCGCCCGCGAGTTCACCGACTCCGAGACGCTCCCCGCGCTGGTGGTCACCGAGACGTCCGACGGGTCCGCGCTGACCCAGGAGCAGCTCGCCGACGTCCAGGCCTTCGCCGACGCGATCGGCGACGCGCCGCTGGAGGGGACCTCCGGTGACGAGCCCCGGACCGTCGGCGACG
Source organism: Promicromonospora sp. Marseille-Q5078 (assembly GCF_050315395.1). Taxonomy (NCBI): domain Bacteria; kingdom Bacillati; phylum Actinomycetota; class Actinomycetes; order Micrococcales; family Promicromonosporaceae; genus Promicromonospora; species Promicromonospora sp. Marseille-Q5078. The sequence goes on along the minus strand of NZ_JBNPQG010000001.1, from coordinate 2,669,751 downwards.
TGAGCGTCACCGATCCGGTCGTCGTGCCGTCCGAGGACGGGCAGGCCGCGCTCGTGGTGGTCTCGCTCGACGCCGCCCAGGCGTCCGAGGACGTCGGCGCCGAGGAGTCGAGCGTCTCGGAGCTCGCGATCGGCGCGCTGCGGGCGCTGGCGGCCGCCGACACCGCGGACGGAGGGCTCGCCGGCACGGGCCTGGAGACCTGGGTCACCGGCCCGGCCGGGTTCGTCGCCGACCTCGTGAGCGCGTTCGGGGCGATCGACACCGTGCTCCTGCTCGTCGCGCTCGGCGCCGTCCTCGTGATCCTCGCGCTGGTCTACCGGTCGCCGGTCCTGCCGTTCGTCGTGATCCTCACGGCCGTGCTCGCGCTCTGCCTCGCCGGCCTCGTGGTGTACCAGCTGGCGGCGAACGACGTGCTCACCCTCAACGGCCAGTCGCAGGGGATCCTGTCGATCCTCGTGGTGGGCGCGTCGGTGGACTACGCGCTGCTTCTGGTGGCCCGCTACCGGGAGGAGCTGCGCGCGACCGCATCCCCGTACGCGGCGATGCGCCGCGCGCTGCGCGCCTCGGTCGAGCCGATCGCCGCGAGCGCCGGCACGGTGATCGTGGGGCTGCTGTGCCTGCTGCTGTCCGACCTGTCGTCGAACCGCAGCCTCGGGCCGGTCGCGGCCATCGGCATCGTCGCGGCGTTCCTGTCGGCGATGACGCTCCTGCCCGCGATGCTGCTGGTCGGCGGGCGGCGGGCCCGCTGGGTGTTCTGGCCGCGGGTCCCGCACGCGCTCGGGCGGCACTCCGACTCCGCCGACGCGCCCCCTGCGGACGCGTCGGCCGGCACCGAGGACGACACGCACGTGGAGGTCGCGGGGCACGGCGTCTGGTCGCGCGTCGCCGGCTTCGTCGGACGCCACGACCGGGTGGTGTGGGTCGTGACCGCCGTGGTGCTCGCCGCGGGCGCCGCGTTCGTGCCGACGCTCGACGCGAACGGCACGGGGGACTCGGAGGTGTTCCTCACCCAGGTCGACTCGGTCGACGGCGAGAAGGTGCTCACGAGCCACTTCGAGGGGGTCTCCGCCCAGCCCGCGACCGTCGTCGCTCCCGAGGCGGACGCCGACGCCGTGGTGGACGCGGCCGAGGGCACCGACGGGATCACCGCCGCGACCGTCGTCACCGACCAGCCCGCCGCGGCGCCGGGGCAGCCCGCCCAGGGCGACCCGCTCGTCGTCGACGGCAACGTCCGTGTGGACGTCACGACCGAGGCGCCGTCGGACAGCCAGGCGGCCGTCGACACGGTCGCCGACCTGCGCACCGCGGTGCACGACGTGAGCCCCGACGCCCTCGTGGGCGGGGCGGCCGCCGAGCGTCTCGACACGCAGGTCGCCGGACAGCACGACCTGCGCACGATCGTCCCGGTGGTGCTGGGCGTGATCCTCCTGATCCTCGTGCTGCTGCTGCGCTCCGTCCTCGCGGCGGTCCTGCTCATGGCGGCGAACGTGCTGTCGTTCGGGTTCGCGCTGGGCGTCGCGGCCCTGGTGTTCAACCACGTCCTCGACTTCCCGGGCGCCGACCCCGCCGTGCCGCTCTACGCGTTCTGCTTCCTCGTGGCGCTCGGCGTGGACTACTCGATCTTCCTCATGACCCGGGTGCGCGAGGAGAGCCTGCAGGTCGGCACCCGGCGCGGCGTGCTGCGCGGGCTGGCCGTCACGGGCTCGGTGATCACGTCCGCGGGCGTCGTCCTCGCGGCGACGTTCGCGGCGCTCGGCGTCATTCCCCTGTTGTTCCTCGCGCAGCTCGCGTGCATCGTCGCGTTCGGCGTGCTCGTCGACACCCTGGTGGTGCGCAGCCTGCTGGTGCCCGCCCTCGTGCACGACGTCGGCGACCGCGTCTGGTGGCCGTCGCGCCTCGGGCGGACGCCGGCGTCCCCGCGTGGCACTCGGCCGAGCTAGGGGCGGCGTCGGGCACCATGGGAGCCATGGTCACGGACGAGGCGGCGGAGACGGGCGCGACCGACGGCACGGCGGCGTCCCCGCCGCGCCTGGCGATCGTCGGGTACGGGGGAGCGGGGCGGGAGATCCACGCCCGGCTGGCCGCGGAGGCCGGGCTGCGGGTGACGGCGGTCGTGACGCGCGACCCCGGCCGCCGCAACCAGGCGGCGGGGGACTGGCCGGGGGCGCGCCTGCTGTCCGACCTGGACGCGCTGATCGCCGCGCGCCGCACCTACGACCTCGTCGTGGTCGCGAGCCCCACGACCCTGCACGCCGAGCACGCCGCGGCCCTCGCGCGCGCCGAGATCCCGTTCGTGCTGGACAAGCCGATCGGGCTCGACGCGCACCAGGCGCGTGCCGTGGTGGAGGAGGCGGCAGCCACCGGCACCCCGTTCACGGTGTTCCAGAACCGTCGTTGGGACCCGGAGCAGCTCACGCTCGGGAGCCTGCTCGACGCCGGTGAGCTGGGCGACGTGCACACGTTCGAGCGGCACTGGGAGCGCTGGCGGCCCACCCCGAGGCAGCGGTGGAAGGAGAACGACCCGGTCGGCGGCGGGCTCCTGCTCGACCTGGGGCCGCACCTCGTCGACTCGGCGACGCAGCTCTTCGGCCGCGTGGAGTCCGTCTGGGCGCAGACCCGTAAGCTCACGACGCCCACCGAGGACGACGTGTTCCTGGTGCTGCAGCACGAGGCCGGAGGCGGCCGCGCCGCGAGCCCGCACGGCGTGGTGTCCCGGCTCTGGGCGGGCTCCGTGGTGGGCGCCCCGGGGCCCCGCACCCGCGTGCTGGGCTCGGCCGGGGCGTACCTGGTCACGACCTTCGAGCAGGACGCGTCGCCGTTCGAGGTCTTCGACGACGACGCCCCCGAGGGCTCGCTCGGCTGGTTCACGCGCGGCCGCGACCGCCGCGCGGTGCCGGCCGCGCCCGGCGGGCACGCCGACTTCTACCGCGCGCTGGGGCCCTGGCTCGCCGGCGAGGAGCCCGCGCCCGTGGACCCGGAGGACGCCGTGCGCACGGCGGAGGTGCTGGACGCCGCTCGGGTGTCCGCGCGCGAGGGGCGCCGCGTGGGCGTCTGACGGGCCCGACGCCCCCGGGACGGTGCCTGTGGACGACGGCGCGGGTCCGTCGCCGCGAGGGTGTTCGATGGCACCGTGCCCACCCAGACGCTGCCGATCCCGACCGACGCCGGTGCCCGCGACGCCCTCCTGGCGCGGGTGCGCGCCCTCGCCGCGCTGCGCCATCCCTGCGTGGAGCCCGTGGCCGCGGTCGACGTGCGCGACGACGGCACGCTGGCGGTGCGTCGCGGCGGTGCGGCGGCCGACCTGCCGACCGTGCTCGCGGTCCGCGGCCGGCTGACCTCGCGCGAGGCCGCCGGCGTGCTCGTCGCGGTCGCGCGCGGGCTGGCGGCGCTGCACAGCGCGGGGCTCCGGCAGGGCGGGCTCGGGGCGGCCGACGTGGTGCTCGGCCCCGGCGGCGACGCGATGCTGCGTCCACGGGCGGCCGCCGAGGTCGGCGCGACCGACGGGGCAGACAGGGCCGTCGGGGCAGACAGGGCCGACGGGGAGGCGGCCGACGTGCACGCGCTCGCGACCCTCGTCGCGGACCTCCTCGGCGACCGCGCCGACGACGCGGCGACCGCGCTCCGTGCCGTGCTGGCGCCGGCCTCCGCCCCCGACCCGCGGGTCCGGCCCGAGGCGGGCACGCTCGCCGCCCAGGCCGACGCCGCGGTGCCGCCCGAGCCGGTCCGGCTCCCGGAGCGCGCGGCGCTCGCCGGGGCGGCACTCGGCCGGCGCAGCGGCGCGCCGGCGCCGACCGTCACGCCGGCGCGCCGGCGTGCGGTCCGCGGCCCGGGCGGGGGGCGGGTGAGAGGCGTGGCCCGGAGGCCACGGCGCTCCGCGCGGCCGGCGCCCCAGCGGTCCCGACGGGTGCTGGGGGTCGCCGGCGCCGTCGGCCTCGTGGCGGTCCTGACGGCCGTCGTGGTCCAGGTGCGGCTGCCGGGGGACCCGGCGGAGCCGCCACGCCCGACGGACGCGGCGACGGCCGTGGGCGAGGCGGACGGGGGCGAGGCGACGGACCCGACGCAGGAGCGCGCCGACCCGGCGGCCGCCGCGGCCGAGCTCACCCGGCGGCGGGTCGCGCTGCTGTCGGACGGCTCCGGGACGGGTGCCCCGGACGCCCCGGACGTCGCAGACGTCGCGGACCTGGCGGGCGTGGACGTGCCGGGGTCGCCCGCCCACGACGCCGACGCGGCGCTGCTCGACGACATCGGGCAGGCGGGCACCCGTGTGCGCGGCGCCTCGGCCCGCCTGGACGACGTGCGCACGCAGCGGCACGAGGGGGACGAGGCGGACGTGGTGGTGCGCTACGCCGTGGGCGCCCACGAGCAGGTCGCGCCCGGCGGCGTCGTGACGGCGGTGCCGGCCACGGACCCGCGCAGCGCCACGTTGCGCCTCGCGTGGACCGCGGACGGCTGGCGCGTCGCCGAGGTGTCCTGAGCCACGACGACGAAGGGCGCCCCGGCCGCAGCCGGGACGCCCTCCGTCGTCAGGGACGGGTCGAGGTCAGAGACCGACCTCGGACTCGAACGCGCCCTCCTCGATCCGCGCCTTGACGGCGGTGAGGAAGCGCGCGGCGTCCGCACCGTCGACCAGGCGGTGGTCGTAGGAGAGGAACAGGTACGCGAACTGGCGGATGGCGATGGTCTCCTCGCCGTCCGGGCCGGTCACGACGGCCGGCTTCTTGGTGATGGTGCCGGTGCCGAGGATCGCGACCTGACCGCCCGGGACGATCGGCGTGTCGATGAGCGCGCCGCCCGAGCCGGTGTTCGTGATCGTGAAGGTCGCGCCGGACAGCTCGTCCGGGCCGACCTTGTTGGCGCGGGTGCGAGCACCCAGGTCGCCGATCTGGCGGGCGATGCCCGCGAGGTTCAGGTCGCCCGCGTTCTTGATGACCGGGACCACCAGGCCACGCTCGGTGTCGACGGCGATGCCGACGTTCTCCGCGGGGTGGTAGGTGATCTCGCCCTTCTCCTGGTCGATCGACGCGTTGATCTTCGGGAACGCCTTGAGCGCCTCGACCGCGGCGAGCGTGTAGAACGGCAGGTAGGTGAGGTTCGCGCCCTCGCGGGACTTGAACGACTCCTTGGCCTTCGCGCGGAGCTTGGCCACCTTGGTGACGTCCACCTCGACCACGGTGGTGAGCTGGGCCTGCGTGTGCAGGGACTCGACCATGCGCTCGGCGACGATCTTGCGCAGGCGCGACATCTTCTCCGTGGTGCCCCGCAGCGGGGAGACCGGCGGCACGGCCGCCGGCTTCGCGGCGGGGGCAGCGGGAGCGGCGGGTGCCGCGGCGGCCGGAGCAGGGGCGGCGGCCTTCTCGGCCGCGGCCAGCACGTCCTCCTTGCGGATGCGGCCGCCGACGCCGGTGCCCTGGATCGCGGAGACGTCCACGCCCTTCACGGCGGCGAGCTTGCGGACCAGCGGCGTGAGGTACGAGCCCTTGCCCGCGGCGGGGGCGGGGGCGGGCGGGGGCCCGCCCCCCCGCGGCCCCCGCGGCGCCCGGCCCCGCGGGCGCGCGGGCGCTGCCGGCCCAGCCCCCCGCCGCCCTGCCCCCCCCCCCCCCCCCGGGGGGGGGCCCCCCCGCCGCGCGGCCCCGCCCCCCGCCCCCGGGGGGGGGGGGCGGGGGGCCCGGGCTCGGCCGCGGCACCGGAGCCGACGATCGCCAGGACGGCGCCGACCTCGACGGTCGCGTCCTCCTCCACGAGGAGCTGCTGCACGGTGCCGGCCACGGGGACGGGATCTCGGTGTCGACCTTGTCGGTCGAGACCTCGAGCAGCGGCTCGTCGACCTCCACCGAGTCGCCGACGGCCTTGAGCCAGCGGGTGACGGTGCCCTCGGTGACGGACTCGCCCAGGGCGGGCAGCGTCACCTCGGTGCCCTCGCCACCACCGGCGGCGGGCGCCTCGGCGGCGGGGGTCTCGGCGGGCTCGTCGGCGGCGGGTGCGGGGGCCTCGGCGGGCGCGGCCGGTGCGTCGGGCTCGGGGGCGGGTGCCTCGGACTCGGCGGCGGGGGCCTCGGCGGCAGGAGCGGCGTCGCCGCCGCCCGCACCGGAGCCGTCACCGATCACGGCGAGGGTGGCACCGACCTCGACGGTGTCGTCCTCCTCGACGAGGATCTGCTCGAGCACACCGGCGATCGGCGACGGGATCTCCGTGTCGACCTTGTCGGTCGAGACCTCCAGCAGGGGCTCGTCGACGGCGACGGTGTCGCCGACGGCCTTGAGCCATCGGGTGACGGTGCCCTCGGTGACGGACTCGCCGAGTGCAGGGAGCTGCACGTTCTCAGACATGACCTGTGGAGTCTCCTTCGATCAGTGGGTCAGGCGACGTGCCGAGGCGAGCCGGTCCTGCCGGCCCGCGACATCTCTGGTTGCCGCGTTCTGGTCACTGCCCGTCATCTTGTCACCTTCACGGGGGTCGCCCCAATCGTTCGGGGTCCAGGTCGGTGTGACGCTGGGTACACCTGACCGGCCCATGACCTCCAGGACACCTCCGGACCGTCTGCAGAACATGGTGCCGATCGCGGCGGTAGTCTCGCGCCATGTCGCTCAGGACCTCGCTGGGACGCCTGCTGGGCAGGACGTCGTCGCCGGCCCCCGGCGCCGCACCGACCTCCGGCTCGCGGGGCGAGACCGTGGCGTACCTCCAGGACTTCGTCCGGACGCGGGTGGGCGTCGAGGCCTACGTGGAGCCGCCCAACGCGCAGACGCCGACGACGGTGCTGCTGGTCGCGACCACGGGTGAGTGGACGCGCCGCCGTGTCCCCGACGAGCGCACCGGGTTCGAGGTGGCGCGGTCGCTGGGCGTGCCGGTCTACAACGTGCGGTTCACGGGCTACCCGCAGCGCATGCGGGACTGGAGCTCCGCCCAGCGCCGCAAGCGCTGAGCGGGCGGCTTCCGATGGACGGCGGTGGTGCGGAGCGGTGGTCGGCGGTCACCGCGGGGTGGGCGGAGCACTGGGGGTCGTTCGCCGCGCCGGTGTGGGACCCGCTGCTGGCCGCGGCCGGGGTGGGTCCCGGCACGCGCGTGCTCGACGTCGGGTGCGGCACGGGGGAGCTGCTGGCCCGGCTCGAGCGGGCGGGGGCGGTCGTCGTCGGCGTGGACCCGGCGCCCGAGATGGTGGCGCACGCGCGTGAGCACCACCCCGGCGCGACCGTGCGCGACGGCGACGCCGAGCACCTGCCGTTCGACGACGGAGGGTTCGACGTCGTCCTCGCCGTGAACGCGCTCCAGCTCGCGGACGACACCCGCGGCGCGCTGACCGAGGCCGCCCGTGTGCTGGCGCCCGGCGGGCGCGTGGGGCTGGCCGGCTGGGCCGAGGGGGCGCGCAACGACCTGGACGTCGTCGAGCGCGCCGTCGCCGCGGCCTTCGAGGAGGTGGTGGCGCCCGACGGCCCGCTGCGTCCGGAGGGCGGGCTCGAGGAGGCCCTCGCCGACGCCGGCCTGGACGTCGTGGTCGCGGGCGTGGTCGAGGCGGCTTGGACGGCGGCCGACGACGCGCGGCTCGTGCGCGGCGTCCTGCTCGGCGAGGACCCCGCGACGCTGGCCGAGCTCACGCCCGTCGTGGTCGGGGCGGCGGCGCCCTTCCGCGTGCCGGGCGGCGGCTACCGGCTGGTCAACTCGCTCCGGTACGCGGTCGGCCGCACGCGCGGCTGAGTGCCGGCGCCGACCGGGTGCGGGGACGACGACGGCGCCCGTCCGCCGTGGCGGAGGGGCGCCGTGGTCGCGAGTCGAGTCGAGTCGAGTCGGGGCAGGGCGGGTCAGCGCTCCGCGCGGGCCTCGAGGAACGCGAGCAGCGTGCGCACGCCGACGCCGGTGCCGCCGGCCGGGGTGTACCCGAACGACGAGCCCTCGTTGTACGACGGGCCTGCGATGTCGAGGTGCGCCCAGGGGGTGTCTCCCACGAACTCGGAGAGGAAGTGCGCGGCGAACAGCATGCCGCCCCAGCGGCTGGGCGCGGAGTTCACCATGTCCGCGACGTTCGACTTCAGGCCGGCCTTGAGCTCCGCGGGCATCGGCATCGGCCAGAACGCCTCGCCCGCCTCGTCGGCCGCGGCCTTGACCTCGTCGCGGACCTCGTCGGTGCCCATGACGCCGGAGGTGCGGTTGCCGAGCGCGACCATCTGGGCACCGGTGAGGGTGGCGATGTCGAGGACGACGTCGTGCCCGTCCTCGACGGCGGCGACCAGGCCGTCCGCCATGACGAGGCGGCCCTCGGCGTCGGTGTTGGTGACCTCGACGGTCTTGCCGCCGCGGATCGTGATGACGTCGGCCGGGCGCTGGGCGTTGCCGCCCGGCATGTTCTCGGCGAGGCAGAGGTAGCCGGTCACCGCGACGGGCAGCCCGAGGCGCGCGGCGGCGAGCACGGTGTGCAGCACCGCGGCGGCGCCCGCCATGTCGGACTTCATGGTCGGCATGCTGGCCGGCGGCTTGAGCGAGATGCCGCCGGTGTCGAAGGTGATGCCCTTGCCGACGATCGCGACCTTGGCCGTGGCCTTGGCGGGCGCGTACACGAGCTTGACGAGGCGCGGGCCGCGCGACGAGCCCTGGCCGACGCCCACGAGGCCGCCGTAGCCGCCGGCCGCGAGCTGCTTGTCGTCCAGCACGGTCACCTTGACGCCCTTGGCGCCGAGGGTCCGGACCGTCGCCCGGGCGGCGTCGGCGAACGCGGCCGGGTACAGCTCGTTGGGGGCGTCGTTGACGAGGTCGCGGGTGCCGTGCACCGCGGCGGCGAGCACCTCGGCGCGCGCGACGGCGGCCTTGGCGCGGCCCGAGCGGGCGAACGACGTGGCCACCTGGATGCTGCCGACGGCGCCCTTCTGGTCCTTGCCCGAGCGGTAGCGCGTGTAGGAGTAGGCGCCGAGCAGGGCGCCCTCCGCGACCGCGGCGAGCTCGTCCTCGTCCACGGCGGGCAGCGCGACGGCGACGGAGCCCGTGCCCGCGAGCTCGCGGGTCGCGGCGCCGGCGGCGGAGCGCAGCACCTCCTGCGCGAACGTGCCGTCGGCCCCGCGCTCGCCGAGCCCGGCCAGCACGAGGACGTCGGCCGCGACGCCGTCGCCGGCGGGCAGGCGGCGCACCTCGTCGGGGGCGCCCGTGACGCCGAGCCGGGGCGCGAGGGTCTCGATCTGCCGCACGAGCGCCTCGGGGAGCTGGTCCGCGACGACGGCGACGCCGTCCGACGTGGAGCAGGTCCCGACGACGAGCGCGTCGACCTTGAGAGCGGTGGGATTCTTGCCGGTGAGGGTGAGGTCAGCCACGCGCCGATGCTATCCCCGTCCCCGACCGCGCTGCTCCTCGTCCCTCCTCGTCGCTCGCCGCCGGCCTCCGTGCGGCGGCGCCCCCGTCGTGCCGCGTCGTCGCGCCCGGGCGGCCGGTAGTCTGCGGGCGTGGTTCTTCCCCTCCTGCTCCTCGTCCTGGTGGCGTGCGCCGCGCTCGCCGGGTGGGCGACGTGGTTCGCCGTCCGGGACCGGGCGGTGGTGCTGCGCCAGCTGTTCGGCGCCGCCGTGGTCGAGGCGCTCGTGATCGTCCAGGCCGTGGTGGCCGGCGTCCTGATGGTGACCCGGGACCACCCCGTCGACGGGCCGCTGTTCTGGGGCTACGTCGCCACGGCGCTGGTGGTGCTGCCGGTCGCCGCGATCTGGGCGTTCGCCGAGCGCACCAAGTGGTCGTCCGTCGTGCTGGCCGTCGCCGCCGTCACCGTCGGGTTCCTGGACTGGCGGCTCTGGCAGATCTGGGGAGCGGCATGAGCACGACGACACCGGGCACGTCGCCCGCACCGACGCCCGCCGGCCGGGGCCGCCGCACCGGCACCGGCTTCGGACGCCTGCTCGTGACGGTCTACGGCATCCTGGCGTTCGCCGCGATCGGCCGGTCGTCGTACGAGCTGGCGACCAAGTTCTCCGAGGCGCCCGTCGCCTACTGCCTGTCCACGCTCTCCGCCGTCGTGTACGTGCTCGCCACGGTCGCCCTGGCGAAGGGCGGCCCCCGGTGGCGCGTCGTCGCGTGGGTCACGGTGGGCTTCGAGGCCGTGGGCGTGCTCGCGGTCGGCGCGGCCTCGGTCGCGTCGCCGGACGTCTTCGGCGAGACCACCGTCTGGTCCGGCTTCGGGCAGGGCTACGGGTACGTGCCGCTGGTGCTGCCCTTCGTCGGGCTGTGGTGGCTCTGGCACACTCGCCCCGGCGCTCCCGCGCCGTCCGCACCCGAGCCGACAGTCCCTGACCAGCCCAGCCCGGAGGCCTGATGAGCCCGTACACCCTGCTGTTCAACGGCGTCTTCCGCCGGATGGACCCCGAGCGGGCGCACGAGCTCGCGTTCGGCGCCATCTCCCTCGCCGGCCGCGTGCCGGTGCTGCGCGACGTCGTCCAGGGCGCGCTCGCGCCGTTCCTGGGGCGCGGCAGCGGCGGGCCGGGCAGCATCGAGGTGCTCGGGCGCACCGTGCCGGCGCCGTTCGGCCTGGCCGGCGGGTTCGACAAGAACGCGCGGGCGGTCCGGGGCCTGACGATGCTCGGCTTCGGCTTCGTGGAGATCGGCACGGTCACCCCGCGCCCGCAGCCGGGCAACGAGCAGCCGCGCATGTGGCGCGAGCTCGACGTCCGGGGGGTCCGCAACCGGATGGGCTTCAACAACGAGGGCGCCCCCGCCGCCGCGGCCCGGCTGCGCGCGCTGCGCGCCACGCCCGCGGGCCGCGCGGTGGTGGTCGGCGCCAACATCGGCAAGAACAAGACGACGCCCGCCGAGGGTGCGGCCGACGACTACGCCGCCTGCGCGCGCGAGCTCGCGCCCTGGGCCGACTACCTCGTGGTGAACGTCTCCTCGCCGAACACCCCGGGGCTGCGCGACCTGCAGACCACGGCCGAGCTGCGCCCTATCCTCACCGCGGCGCGGGCCGCGGCCGACGAGGCGGCCGCCGTCGCGAGGACGCGCCGGGTGCCGCTGCTGGTGAAGATCGCCCCGGACCTGGCCGACGCCGACGTCGACGCCGTGGCGGACCTCGTCATCGAGCTCGGCCTGGACGGCGTGGTGGCCGTGAACACGACGATCGGCCACGACCGTGGCCCGGGTGGGCTGTCCGGGCCGCCGCTGCTGGAGCGCGGGCTGCAGGTCGTGACCCGGCTGCGCGAGCGGCTCGGGCCCGACCCCGCGGTCATCGGCGTCGGCGGCATCTCGGGCGCCGACGACGTGCGTGCGTACCTGCGCGCGGGGGCGGACCTGACCCAGGGCTACACGTCCTTCATCTACTCGGGCCCGCTGTGGCCGTCGAGGGTCAACCGCGCCCTGACCCGCACCCGCGGGTCGGTCGCGGCCGGGAGCATCTCCGGGGACTCGGGGGACGCAGCATGATCCAGGCACGCTGGGAGTGGACGCTGGACGACGCGGACGACCGCGCCCTGACCGTCCCGAGCCCGGTCTTCACGACGCAGTACGACGCCGAGCAGTGGCTCGGCGAGCACTGGCGAGAGCTGGCGGCCGCCGGCGCGACGCAGGCCCGCCTGCTGCACGACGGGGCCCAGGCGGCGCCCGGCGTGGTGCTGCCCGCCGTCTGACGGGCCTCAGCCGCTCACCTGCGCCCACGCGCGGGCCAGCCGCCCCACGGCGGTGGCCAGCTGCTCGGGCTCCCGGGTGAAGGTCAGGCGCACGCGGTCGCGGGAGGACCCGTCGGGCGTGAACGCGGGCCCGGGCGTGACGAGCACGCCGTGCGTCACGGCCGCCGCGGCCAGCGCCTGCGCGAGGGGCCGGCCCAGGTCGGCCCACAGGCACAGCCCGCCGCCGGGCACGGGCACGTGCCAGTCCGGCAGGGCGTCGCGCACGAGGTCGACGAGCAGGTCGCGGCGCGAGCGCAGCTCGGCGACGCGGCCCGGCAGGATCTCGTCGGCGCGGCGCAGGAGCTCGACGACCGCGAGCTGCTCGAGCACGGGCGTCGCGATGTCCGCGGACTGGCGCACCCGCGCGAGCCGTCGCACCACCTGGGGGTCGGCGCGCACCCACCCGACGCGCACCCCGCCCCAGAAGGACTTGGACGCGGACCCGATGGTGACGACGTGCGGCGACGCGCCGTCGCCGGCGACGGGCCCGGGGACCGCGGCGCCCGGGTCGAGCGCCAGGTCGGTGAGAGTCTCGTCGCCCACCACGGTGACGCCGGCGCGGTCCGCGAGGGCGCGCACGGCGGCGCGCTCGTCGGCGGACATGGTGCGGCCCGTGGGGTTGTGGAAGTCCGGGACGAGGTAGACGAGCCGCGGGCGCGTGCGCCGGACGGCGGACTCCAGCGTCTCGACGTCGCCGACGGGGACGCCGACGACCCGCCCGCCGATCCGGCGCGCGGGCTCGGGAGCGTGGAAGTACGTGGGGGACTCGACGACCATCGTCTCGCCGCGGCCGACGAACGCGTGCGTCAGGACGGCGATCGCCTGCTGCGCCCCGGTCGTCACGAGGATCTGCTCGGGCGTGGTCGGCACGCCGCGGGCGGTGTACCGGTCGGCGACCGCCGCCCGCAGGGCCTCGATCCCCAGGTGTGCGTACCCGCCCGTGCCGAGGTAGCCGGGCAGCACCTCGAGGGCGGCCGTGTAGGCGTCGTGCAGGGCGCTGGTGGCCGACGGGGTGGCCTGGGCGAGGTCGACCGCCCCCGCCGACCCCCCGGCGGCGGCGGCCGCTCCCCCCCACGCCACCCCCCCGGCCCCCCCCGCCCCGCACGCCCCCCCCCCGGCCCCCCCCCCGGCGCCCCCCCGCCCCCCCCGTCCCGGCGCCGCGCGGCAGCGTCGTGACGGTGCCGGAGCCCACGCGGCTGGCGAGGAAGCCGAGCTCGCGCAGGCGGGCGTACGCCCCCGAGGTCGTGGTGCGGGAGACGCGCAGGGCCGCGGCGAGCTCGCGCTCGCTGGGCACGCGCGTGAGCGGCGGCAGGCTCCCGGACAGGACGGCCGCGCGCAGGGCGTCCGCGAGGGCCAGGTAGGCCGGCCCGCCCGCGCGCCAGTCGCCCAGCAGGCGGGCCGTCGCGGCGGGGGAGAGCTGCCGGACGGCGGGCGGCGCGGGCGCGGCGGAGTTCGAGGTGACGGTCACGGGGCCACTGTCCGCCCATTGGATATGGAATGCAAGGCCATTGCGGCGGCAGGGTGGGAGCGTGAGCACGTCGACCACCTCCGCCCGCCGGCCCGCCTTCGCCGGCCCCCGCCGCCTCCAGGGACTGCGCCGCAGACGCGTGGGCGCCCTTCGGCCTGTCCCGTCCGCCGCACCGTCCGTGGGCAAGGCCGCGGTGTCCTGGGGGCCGGTCCGCCGCGGGGCCCAGCTCCTCCTGGGGCTGCTCGGCTACACGTGGTCGATGGCGATGCTGCTGCACGCCGGCCAGGGCGGCACGCCGTGGGACGTGCTGCACCAGGGCGTGGTGCGGGCGACGGGCCTCGGGTTCGGCGCCGTCGTCGCGGTGACGTCGGTGCTGGTGCTGCTCGCCTGGGTCCCGCTGCGGCAGCGGCCCGGCATCGGCACCGTGGCGAACGTCGTCGTCATCAGCCTGGCGGTCGGGCCGTGCCTGGCCGCGATGGCGTGGCTCGCGCCGGACCCCGGGCCGGTCGCCGGCGTCGCCCTGGCCCTCGGTGGCATCGTCCTGAACGGCGTCGCCACGGCGGCCTACATCGGCGTGCGGCTGGGGCCGGGGCCGCGCGACGGGCTGATGACCGGGCTCGTGCAGCGCACCGGCGGGTCCGTGCGGCTCGTGAAGACCGGCATCGAGGTGAGCGTCGTGCTGGCGGGCGTGCTCCTCGGCGGCACCTTCGGCTGGGCGACGGTCGCGTACGCGTTCGGCGTCGGCCCGGTCGTGCAGGCCACGGTGCGCTGGCGGTGGCTCGTGCCCGCGGGCCTCACGGGCGAGGCGGCACGGCCCGCCCCGGGGCGGGCGTCGGTGCCCGGCGCCGTGGAGCGTCGCGGTGTGGAGCGGCGCGGCCGCGAGGTCGCCCGTGCCCTCGACACGATCGCTCGGGAGCACCGGGAACTGTGACCGCCTTCCAGCACGTGATCCCTCGTGTCATGACCTGTCATGACACGAGGGATCACGTGCTGGAAGGCACGAGGCACGACGCCGCGGGCGGGCGTCGTCAGGCGACGCGTGCCCGCGGCGCGTTCTCGGCGGTCTTGGCCGGGTCGCGCTCGACGACGTCGCCGAGGACGTCGTCGATGCGGGCCAGGAGCTCGGCCGGGATGGTCACGCCGGAGGCCTTGACGTTCTCCGCCACCTGCTCGGGCCGCGAGGCGCCGACGAGGGCGGCCGCGACGTTGTCGTTCTGCAGCACCCAGGCGACGGCGAGCTGCGCCATCGACAGGCCGAGCTCGTCGGCGACGGGCCGCAGGCCCTGCACGCGGGTCAGCACGTCGTCGTCGAGGAACCGGCGGATGCTCTGCGCGCCGCCCTTGGTGTCCGTCGCGCGCGAGCCGGCGGGCAGCGGCTGGCCGGGCAGGTACTTGCCCGACAGGACGCCCTGCGCCATCGGCGACCACACGATCTGCGACAGCCCGCACTCCTGCGAGGCCGGCACGACCTCGTCCTCGATGACGCGCCAGAGCATGGAGTACTGCGGCTGGGAGGAGATGAGCTGGAAGCCGAGGTCCTTGGCCAGGGCCGCCCCGGCGCGGATCTGGTCGGCGGACCACTCGGAGACGCCGATGTACAGGGCCTTGCCCTGGCGGACGATGTCCGCGAACGCCTGCATCGTCTCCTCGAGCGGCGTCTCGGTGTCGTACCGGTGCGCCTGGTAGAGGTCGACGTAGTCCGTGCCGAGGCGCTTCAGCGAGCCGTTGATCGACTCCATCACGTGCTTGCGCGAGAGGCCCGTGTCGTTGGGGCCGCCCGGCCCCGTGGGCCAGTAGACCTTGGTGAAGATCTCCAGCGACTCGCGCCGCTCGCCCGCCAATGCGTCGCCGAGCACCTGCTCGGCCTTCGTGTTCGCGTAGACGTCGGCGGTGTCGAACGTCGTGATGCCCGCGTCGAGCGCGGCCCGCACGCACTGCGTCGCGATGTCGTTCTCGACCTGCGAGCCGTGGGTGAGCCAGTTGCCGTAGGTGATCTCGGAGATCTTCAGACCGCTGTTGCCGAGGTACCGGTAGTTGACCATGCGCTCACCCTAGGGCGGGCGCACGGCCCGGAGATCACTCCGGCCAGACGCCGTGCTTCTTCGACGACGGCTTGGGCAGGCGCGAGCGGCGGATCTGGAACGCGCGCATGACGGCGTACATCATCGTGCCCTTCGGGACGTCGCCGAACTTGACCCGCAGCCGCTTCTTGAGGCCGCGCCACAGCAGGAACGCGTCGGCGATGGTCAGCAGCACGACGGCGTACAGCAGCACCAGCACGAGCGCGGAGAGCGTGACGTTCTGCATGAAGATCAGGTTCAGCACGATGAAGCCGAACGCGACGGGCAGGAAGAACTCGCCGAGGTTCCACCGGGCGTCGACGTAACCGCGCACGTAGCGCTTGACCGGGCCCTTGTCGCGGGGCGGCAGGTGGCGCTCGTCGCCGGTCTGCATCGCCTTGTACTCGACGTTGCGCTGCTCGCGCGCCTTCTCCCGCGCCGCCTTCGTCGCGGCCTTGCGGTCGTTCGGGACGAGGGGTCGCTTGTTCGCGGCCTCGGCCACGCTGCGCTTGGGCGTGGGGCGTCCCTTGCCGGTGGCGGGCGCACCCGACCTCTCGATCTCGGACGCCGCGTCGACGGGGTCGGTGGAGTCGGGGGACGACGGCGTCGCGTCGGACTTGTTGCGGGAGAACACGCTCCCAGGGTAGTCGAGCGCGCGGGTAGCGTGAGCCGCGTGACCGACACCCATCGCACCGCTCCCGACGCCACGCCGATCGGCGACGACGCCACCACCCTGCGCGCGCACGTCGAGCGGCTGTTCCCCGCCCTCCAGGCCGACCTCGAGCGCCTGGTGCGCATCCCGAGCGTCTCCGCCGCCGCCTTCGACCAGGCCCACGTGGCCGCGAGCGCCGACGCCGTGGCCGCGATGCTGGGCGACGCGGGTCTGCCCGACGTGCGGATCCTGCGCTCCGACCGGCCCGACGGCACGCCGGGGGCGCCCGCCGTGGTCGCGCGGCGGCCCGCGCCCGAGGGTGCGCCGACCGTGCTGCTCTACGCGCACCACGACGTCCAGCCGCCGGGGGACGCCGCGGCGTGGGCGACCGACCCGTTCGAGCCGGTGCAGGTGGGCGAGCGGCTCTACGGCCGGGGCGCCGCGGACGACAAGGCGGGGCTGGTCGCGCACGTCGGCGCGCTGCGCGCCCTCGCCGCGCTGGGCGACGAGACGGGCGAGGTCTGCCGGTCGGGATCACCGTCTTCGTGGAGGGGGAGGAGGAGTCGGGGTCCCCGAGCTTCCGCCAGTTCCTCGCGGACCACCGCGAGCTGCTCGCCGCCGACGTCATCGTGGTCGCGGACTCCACCAACTGGAAGGTGGGCGTGCCCGCCCTCACCACGTCGCTGCGCGGCCTGGTCGACGGCGTCGTCGAGGTCGAGGTGCTCGGGCACGCGGTGCACTCCGGCATGTTCGGCGGGCCGGTGCTGGACGCGAACACGCTGCTCGCCCGGCTGATCGCGACCCTGCACGACGACGCGGGGAACGTCGCCGTCCCCGGGCTCGTCAGCGCGCCGGAGCCCGAGGTCGACTACGACGAGGCCGCCTTCCGCGCCGACTCCTCCGTGCTCGACGGCATGGCGCTCGCGGGCGAGGGCACCATCGCGGGCCGGCTGTGGACCAAGCCCGCGCTGTCCGTGATCGGCATCGACGCCACGAGCGTCGCGCACGCCTCGAACACGATCGCGCCCCGCGCGGCGGCGAAGCTCTCCCTGCGCATCCCGCCGGGCCAGGAGCCGCAGGCCGCGGAGGACGCGCTGCGCGCCCACCTCGAGGCGAGCGCGCCGTTCGGGGCGCGGGTCACGTGGCGGCCGGGGGAGCAGGGCCGGGCGTTCCACGCCGCGGAGGACACCGCGGCGATGCGCGCCGCCCGGTCGGCGTTCGCCGCCGCCTGGGGCACCGACCCCGTGGACGTCGGGGTGGGCGGGTCCATCCCGTTCATCGCCGACCTGCTCGAGTTCTTCCCCGGGGCCGCCGTGCTCGTCACGGGAGTCGAGGACCCGGACTCCCGCGCCCACGGCGCCGACGAGTCCGTGCACCTGGGGGAGCTGCGCCACGTCGTGCTCGCCGAGGCGCTGCTCCTGCGCCAGGTCGCGCAGGCGGCCGACGAGGTGCGCGAGGGCTGATGGAGGACGTGCCGGGCTGACGCGCCGGCCCGTGTGCCGGGTGACGGCCGCGGGCTCCTGCTAGGCGGAAGCCCGGCGCGCCGCGTCGCGGAGCCGGTCCAGTGCGGCCGGGACGTCGGCGTCGCGCGCGTCGCGCAGGACCGTCTCCAGCCGTCGTGCCGCCTCGGTGAGGGCGGCGTCGCCGAAGGTGCCCGCCGAGCCCGCGACCGTGTGGCACAGCTGCGCCGCCTCGTCGCGCGCCGCGTCCCCGAGGGGGGTGCCGGGCGCCGCGAGCAGCTCGGCCGCGCGCTCGACGCGGTCGACGTTGCGCTCGTGCGCCCGCCGCGCCAGCCGCGCGACGGCCTCGTCCAGCGCGTCGTCCGCCCTGTCGTCCGCCCCGGCGTCCCGGGTGCGCGCACGGGCGCCGTCCTCGGCCGAGGTCACGCGTCCCACCCGAGCGCGTCGGCGAGCTGGCGCGACAGGCTCAGCGGGTCGAACGGCTTGGTGATCACCGTGACCGCCCCGAGCCCGTCGAGGCGCGAGATGTCCTGGGCGCCCACCTTCGCGGTGAGGAAGACGACCGGCACCTCCCGCAGCGACTCGACCTCGCGCATGCGGGCCAGCACCGTCGGGCCGTCGAGCACCGGCATCATGACGTCGAGGAGGACTGCGTCCGGACGGACCCGACGGGCGACCTCGAGACCTTCCGCCCCGTCGCCGGCCGTGTGCACCTCGTGGCCGCCGACCGCGGAGAGCGCCAACGCCGCCACCTCACGGATCGACGGGTCGTCGTCGATGACCACCACGCGCCGGCCGACCGTCCCCACCTGCCGCGTCCCCCCGTCCGCTGGCCACTCGTCCGACGACCGTACCGCGACGCCGCGGACGTCGCTCCTCGTCCGGCGCGTCCGACAACCGTCTCCTACGCTCGGGTCGCATGGGGGAGGCTCGACGGGCTGCTGCGCAGGCCGAGGACAACTTCGAGCGCTGGTGCTGGGTGGCCGGCATCGCGGTCCTCGCACTCGTCGTCGTGCTCGCCGGGCCCTTCGACCAGACGACGCGCGCGGACATCTCCCGGCTGGCCATCGCGGCGGCCGGCGTCGTCGCGGCGGTGAGCTGCGGGTGGCGTGCGGTGCGGTCGACCGGCCGCCGCCGGCGAGCGTGGGGGATGCTCTCCCTCGGCGGGATCGTCGGCCTGCTCGGCAACCTCTACGCCGGGATCGTCGGGGACCCCGAGACCGGGGACGCCGCCTACATCGCCGCCCTCCTGCTCGGCGTGATCGGCCTCGCGTTCTTCCCCACGGTCCGCCCGCGCGGTCAGGAGATCGTGCGCATGCTGCTCGACAGCGTCGTCGTCGGCGGGTCGGTCCTGTACATCGCCCTCTTCGCCGTCGCGCTCGAGGGGAACGTCTGGGAGGCGCAGCCGACTCTCACGGCCTACGCCCTGCCGGTGGTGGACGCGCTGCTCGCCACCCTCGCCGTCCTCGTCCTGACGCGCTCGAGCGCCGCGGAGCGCGTGCCGCTGGGCCTCGTGGGCAGCGGGTTCGTGCTGTACGCGGTGGCCGACGTCGCGTTCGCCCTCCTGTCGGCGCAGGGCGGGTTCACGTTCGGCAGCCCCGTGGACGCCGGGTGGGTCGGGGGCTACGTCGCGATCGCGCTCGCGGCGCGGCACCCGGCGGCGTCCGGCAGCCCGGTCACCAGCCGGCGCACCGACGGGGCGCCGGTGCTCGGCACCGTCGTGACCTTCAGCCTGTTCCTCGTGGCCGCGCTGGTGCGCGTGGTCCAGGCGGGCCAGGGCGCCCCGTGGGTGGCGAACGCGCTGTGGGTCGCCGTGCTCGTCGCCGTCGTCGTGCGGCAGATCCTCGTGGTCGTCGACAACGAGTCCTTGCGCGACGGCCTCGAGCGCCGGGTGGAGGAGCGCACGGACCAGCTGCGCTCCCTGGCGAGCGAGCGCGAGCGCACGTTGGAGTCCGTGGCCGACGGGATCTACGGGGTCGACCCGGCGGGGCGGGTGACCTTCGTCAACGCGGCCGGGGCGCGGACGCTCGGCGCGCACCCCGCGGACCTGGTGGGGCACGACGCGCACGCCACCTTCCACGCGCCCGCCGAGGACGGCTCCCCGTACCCCGCGGAGCACTGCTACATCACCGAGGCCGTGCGCGACGGCGTCACCTCCACGGCCGAGCAGGACGTGTACCGACGGCTCGACGGCAAGGACGTGCCCGTCGAGGTCACGGCCAGCCCCCTGCGCGAGGGCGCGGGGATCCGCGGAGCGGTCGTGGTCTTCCGCGACATCACCGAGCGGCGCGAGGTGGAGCGCATCAAGGACGAGTTCGTGTCCGTGGTGAGCCACGAGCTGCGCACCCCGCTCACGTCCATCCGCGGGGCCCTCGGCCTCCTCGACGGCGGCGTGCTCGCCGGCTCGCCCGAGCAGGCGTCGCGCATGGTCCGCATCGCCCTCACCAGCAGCGAGCGGCTCAGCCGCCTGGTCGACGACATCCTCGACATCGAGCGCATGGACGCCGGCACGACCCCCCTCGACCTGGCGGAGCACCCGGTCGACTCGCTCGTCGCGACCGCGGTGGACCAGGTGTCGATCCTGGCCGACGAGGCCGGGATCGTCCTGGAGCCCGCCGCCGGCCCGGAGCACGTGCGGGCGGACGGTGAGCGCATCGTGCAGACCCTCACCAACCTGCTGAGCAACGCCGTGAAGTTCTCCCCGCGCGGCAGCACCGTGCGGGTGACCGCCGCGCCGGTCGGCGACCTCGTCGAGCTGCGGGTCGACGACGAGGGGCGCGGCATCCCCCCGGACAAGCTCGAGGCCGTGTTCCGCCGGTTCGAGCAGGTGGACGCCTCCGACGCGCGCGAGCGCGGGGGCACCGGCCTCGGGCTGGCCATCGCCCGCAGCGTCGTCGAGCGGCACGGCGGGCGGGTCTGGGCCGTGAGCGAGGGCGAGGGCAGGGGGGCCAGCTTCCGCCTCACCCTGCGTCGCGTCGCGCCGCGCGCCCCGGACGAGGACAGGGCGGGGACCGCCGTCGTGGCAGCCCGCCCGTCCGTCCCGGAGGGACAGCACGCCGCCCCGACGACGCGGGTGGTCGTCGTGGACGACGACCCGTACGTCGTCGCCGTGCTGCGCGCGGTGCTGGAGGACCGGGGGTACCAGGTCGTCGGCGTGACCGACGGCCGGGCGGCGGTCGAGGTCGTCGAGGAGGAGCACCCCGCGGCGATCGTGCTCGACCTCGCGATGCCCGGCACCAGCGGGGCGGAGGTGCTGAGCCGGCTGCGGCACTCCGCCGCCACGGCCGAGGTGCCGGTCGTCGTCGTGTCGGGCACGCGGGCGGCGGACGCCCCGCCGGCGGCGGCGCTCGCGGACGGCTGGCTCGTCAAGCCCGTCGACCCCGAGCGCCTCGCCCGGACCGTCCGCGACGTCATCCGGCTGCGGCCGCACCACGACCGTGTCCTGGTCGTCGAGGACGACGACGACCTCCGGGTCGTCCTGGCGGCGGTCCTCGAGCAGCGCGGGCTCGTCGTGACCCAGGCGGGCTCGGTGCTCGAGGCGCGGCAGGCGATCGCGCAGGGCGACGACCCGGACCTCGTGCTCCTCGACCTCGCGCTCCCGGACGGCACCGGGCACGACCTCGTGGCCGACCTGCGCCGCGGCGGCCGGCTGCGGCGGGTCCCGCTCGTCGTCTACTCGGGTGCGGAGGTCGGGTCCCAGGAGCGCGCGGACCTCAGCCTGGGCCGCACCGTCTTCCTCACCAAGGGCCGCGAGGCCCCGGACGCCGTGCTGCGTCCCGTGCTCGACCTCCTGGACGCCGCCTCCGGCCGTACCGGGAACGAACCCCCTCCCGAATCCCCCGAACCCCCGTCACCGAGGACCTCATGAGCGACCCCCTGACCATCCGTGTGAGCGCCGGCACCGGCACCGGGCGGACGACCCTCGCCGCGTTCGACGCGGCCCTCGTCGCCGCGGGCGTGGGCGACTTCAACCTCGTGCGGCTCAGCTCCGTCGTCCCGCCCGGGAGCGTGATCCTCGAGGTGGACGGCCGCCGGCAGCTGCCCGGCGGCCACGGCGACGCGATGTACTGCGTGTACGCGGAGGCGCACGCCTCGCTCCCGGGCCACGAGGCGTGGGCGGGCGTCGCGTGGTCGCGACGCGACGACGGCAGCGGCGCGGGCCTCTTCGTCGAGCACGAGGGCCCCTCGCACGAGCAGGTCACCACCGACCTCACGCACAGCCTCGAGGACCTCTCGGCCGTCCGTGGGGGCAGGTACCACGCGGAGGGCAGGAAAACCGTGGGCCTCGCCTGCGAGTCGTTGCCCGTGTGCGCCGTGGTCGTCGCGACCTTCCGGCGCGTGGGGTGGGAGGAACTCACCGGTGCGCGCTGACGTGACCTTCGAGCCGACCGTGACCGGTGCGGTCGCCGAGCGCTTCTGGGACCTGTACCTCGAGGCCTTCGAGCCGCTGCGCACGCGGGCCGCCGCCCGGCACGTCCTGCACCGGGAGGAGTTCGACGAGGAGATGGCCGACCCGCGCGTGACCAAGCTCCTTGCCCACGACGAGCACGGCGCCGCGGTGGGGCTGACCACGCTCGCGACGGACCTCGCGGCGGTGCCGTGGGTCAGCCCCGAGTTCTTCGCCGAGCGGTACCCCGAGCACGCGGCCCGCGGGCGGGTCTGGTACATCGGTTTCACGCTCGCCCACCCCGGACGGCGCGCCACGCGCACGTTCATGGACATGATCGACGCCCTCGTCGCCCATCTCGCCGCGCACCAGGTGGTGTGCGCCTACGACGTCTCCCGGTTCAACGACGACTCGCTGCGCTTCGCCGACAACCTGCGCCGCCGGCTCGAGCGCACCCAGGACGTCACCGTGGAGACCGTCGACCGGCAGACGTACTACGCGACGACGTTCCACTGACCGCCCCGCCGGGGGCGACCGGCCGCGCTCAGGCCCGGTCGGCGTCCCGGTGCGCGACGTCGACGGCACGGGCCCACGCGGCCACGTCGTCGGGCAGGTCGGGGCTCCGTGGCGGGGCGTCCTCGCCCATGAGCGCGACCACGTCGGGGGCGGGGACGCGGGCGTTGCCGGGGCCGAGGAAGCGCCCCGCGACGAGGCCGCGCGCGTAGAGCCGGCCCTTGCCGGTGAAGACCTGCTCGATGTAGACGACCCGCTCGTCCCAGCCCAGCAGCCGGGTCGTGATCTCGAACCGGTCCCCGAGCTGCAGCGACCGCTTGTAGGTCATCGTCGAGGCGGCGACGACCGGGTACCACTTGCGGTCGCCGATCTTGCCGAAGCCGTCGATGTCGGCGATGAAGTTCGACCGGGCGACGTCCATCATCTGCAGGTACGAGCCGTTGTTGACGTGCAGGTACAGGTCGAGGTCGCCGGGGTGCACGCGCATCCGCGTCACGGACGGGTCGAGCAGGCCCTGACCGGGGACCGGCTTGCGCGGTCGCAGGGAGGCCCAGGTGAGCTGGATCATTCGGGTCACGCGAGCAGGCTATATCGGCAACTTCCGGTACCAGATACCTTCGCGCGCCGACGTCAGACCGGGGGAGCGGGGTCGTACTGGATCGCACGGCGCACGGCCCGGGCGACCTCAGGCGACTCCAGGCGGGCCACCAGGTGCAGGGCCATGTCGATCCCGGCCGAGACCCCCGCCGCCGTCACGACGTCCCCGTCGTCGACGAACCGGGCCTCCGTGTCCACCACGACGCTCGGGTCGATCTCGGCCAGCTCGTCGTAGTGGTCGCGGTGCGTGGTCGCCGGGCGCCCGGCCAGCAGGCCCGCCGCGGCGAGCACCAGCGCCCCCGTGCACACGCTCGCCAGCACCGGCGTCTGCACGCGCACCTGCCGCAGCCACTCGAGGTGGTCGGGGTCCGCGATCATCGTGCGCGTGCCCCAGCCGCCCGGGTAGACGAGCACGTGCAGGGGGCCGACGTCGTCGGCGGAGTGTGCCGGCACGACGCGCAGTCCCTTCGCCAGGCGCACGCCGTCGCCGTCGCGCGAGAAGGTGCTCACGTGCGGCTTGAGAGCCGAGTGCTGCTCCCAGGCGGCCAGCACCTCGAACGGCCCGACGACGTCGAGCTCCTCCGCGTCGTCGAAGACGAGGATGCCGATGTGGAGCCCGCCGTCGGTGCTCATGACCTCTCCCGTGTGCGTCCCGTGCGTCCCGTGCTCGATCCGGCCGCGCCGTCGGTCAGATCCCCGGCAGCGCCAGCATCTGGTCGAGCGCGACGCGCGCCCAGTGGGCGTCGTCGGCGTCGACCACGATCCGGTTGACCACGCGCCCCTCGGCCAGCGACTCCATCGCCCACACCAGGTGCGGCAGGTCGATGCGGTTCATGGTCGAGCAGAAGCACACGGTCGAGTCCAGGTAGTGCACCTGCTTGTCCGGGTGCGCCTTGGCGAGGCGCCGCACCAGGTTGAGCTCGGTGCCGATCGCCCAGGAGCTGCCGGGCTCGGCCGACTCCAGGGCCTTGATGATGTACTCCGTCGAGCCGACGCGGTCGGCGGCGTTGACCACCTCGTGCCGGCACTCGGGGTGCACCATCACCTCGACGCCCGGCACCTTCGCCCGGACGTCCTCGACGTTGCGCGCGGAGAACCGCCCGTGGACCGAGCAGTGCCCCCGCCACAGGATCATGCGCGCGTCGCGCAGCTGCTGCTCGGTGAGCCCGCCCAGCGGCTTGCGCGGGTCGTAGACGACGCAGTCGTCCAGGCTCAGGCCGAGCTGGAGGACGGCGGTGTTGCGGCCCAGGTGCTGGTCGGGCAGGAACAGCACCTTGCCGGTGCCCTCGACGCCGCCCACGCGCTCGAACGCCCAGCGCAGCGCGACCTGCGCGTTGGACGACGTGCAGACCGTGCCGTCGTGGCGACCCGTGAACGCCTTGATCGCCGCGGTCGAGTTCATGTACGTCACCGGCACGGTGTCGTCGGCGATGCCGACGTCCTGCAGCACGGCCCACGCCTCCTCGACCTGGCCGATCTCGGCCATGTCCGCCATGGAGCAGCCGGCGGCGAGGTCGGGCAGCACGACCTGCTGGGCGTCGGAGGTGAGGATGTCCGCGCTCTCGGCCATGAAGTGCACGCCGCAGAACAGGACGAACTCGGCCTCCGGCCGGGCGGCCGCCTCGCGCGCGAGCTTGAAGGAGTCGCCCGTGACGTCGGCGAAGTCGATCACCTCGTCGCGCTGGTAGTGGTGCCCGAGCACGAAGGCGCGCTCGCCCAGCGCGGCGCGCGCGACGCGGGCGCGCTCCACCAGGTCGGGGTCCGACGGGGACGGCAGGGCGCCCGTGCACTCGACGCCGCGCTCGGAGGCGAGGTCGCGGCCCTGGCCGAGCAGCAGCAGTGCGGAGGGAGCGGGCTCGGCGAAGCCGGTCGTGGTGCCCGCGGTGTCGTTCAGCAGGGTGGTCACCCGCTCATGTTTCCACAGCGCAGGCGTGGGCGAGGCCGTCCGTCCGCCCGCGACCGGTGCTCGCGCCGCGGTCCCGCCGCGGTTCCTGCCGCGTCGTCGGGGGGATGTGCCACGATCGCGGGATGCACGTGCTGCTCTGCGTCGGCGAGGACGACGACACGCTCGGCCACGCGCTCGCGACGGCGTGGCGCGACGCCGCGCCCCGGTGCGTCGTCGAGGCGGTCGCCCTCCCCGGCCCCGTGCCACCCGCGGGCGGCATCCCCGACGGGGACGGCCGCGCGGGCGCCGGCGTGTTCGTCCCCCTCGAGTCGCTCGGCCTGGCGAGCGCGACCCGCGAGGAGTCGCCGCTGGACCGCCGGGTCACGACCGCCGACCTCGTCGTCGTGCACGTGGCCGTCCTGGACGCCACGACCCTGCACGAGGGCCGCGTGCCGGCCGCCGTGCGCGCCGCGGCCCCGCTCGCCGTGCCGGTCGTGGTCCTGGCGGGCGGCAGCGAGGTCACGCGCCGCGAGTGGTCGGGCGCCGGCGTCAGCGGTCTGCACGAGACGGGGACGGACGTGGTGGCGGCCACGGCGCGCGTGGCGCGCACCTGGGCGCCGTCGTGGGCCTGACGCCGCGCCTGTGAGCCGCGTCGTCGCGCACGGCAGATTCGCGCGTAGGATCGGGAACAGCCGCACCGGTCCGCATGTTGGAGGGAAGCATGACCGACACCACCGAGATCGCCACGCACGGCGTGGACCTGTCCGACGTCGCCGCCGACAAGATCCGGAGCCTCCTCGAGCAGGAGGGCCGCGACGACTTGCGTCTGCGTGTCGCCGTCCAGCCCGGGGGCTGTTCCGGACTGATCTACCAGCTCTACTTCGACGAGCGACTGCTCGACGGTGACGCGCTGCGCGACTTCGACGGCGTCGAGGTCGTCGTGGACCGCATGAGCGTGCCCTACCTCGAGGGCGCCGCGATCGACTTCGCGGACACGATCGAGAAGCAGGGCTTCACGATCGACAACCCGAACGCCGGGAGCTCGTGCGCGTGCGGCGGCTCCTTCAGCTGAGCCGCTGACCTGACTCCGACGGCCCGGCCGCCCTCGTGGCGGCCGGGCCGTCGTTCGTCCCGGCTCAGGTCGCGCCGCCGAGGCGCACCGTCAGCGCCCAGGTCGGGAGGCCGTCCTCCTGCCGGGCCTCGGGCGTCGGGCCGGTCATCGTGTGGCCGCGCATCCGCGCCCACGCCGGCACGTCCAGTCGGGCAGCGGGGTCGGTGGCCAGCACCGTCACCAGCGTGCCCGGTGCCAGGTCGCGCGCGGCCGCAGCGAGCCTGATCACCGGCAGCGGGCAGCGCAGCCCGCGCGCGTCGACCATGACGGGGGCCCCGGGGCCCCTGTCCCCGCCCTCGTCCATGTTCTCGGCCCCGTTCTCGGCACCGTTCTCGGCACCGTTCTCGGCAGTGCTCACAGCCCGTCCACCCCGAGCACGTCTCGCACGCGCTGCACGGCGCCCGGCAGCACGGCCAGGAACCGGTCCACGTCGTCCTCGCTCGTCGTCCGGTCGAGCGCGATCCGCACGTTGCCGTGCGTGAGCACGCCCATCGCCGCGAGCACGTGCGACGGCTCCAGCGTGCTGGCGGTGCACGCGGAGCCGGAGCCGACGGCGAAGCCGGCCCGGTCGAGCTCGGTCAGCAGGGCCTCGCCGTCGACGTAGAGGCAGGAGAAGGTCACGACGTGGGGGAGCCGGTCGTCCGGGTCGCCCACCACCTCGACGTCGGGGATCGCGGCGGCGGCGGCGCGCACGCGGTCCGCGAGCGCGCGCCGGCGGGCGTCCTGCGCGGCGCGGTCCGCGACGACGGCCTGCAGCGCGACGGCGGCGGCGAACGCCGCGGGCACGCTCACCCCGCCGGGGGCCCACGGGTCGGCGTCCTCCGGGCCGGGCGGCACCGTCCGCACGCGCTGGCGCACGGCGAGCACGCCCACGCCGGCCGGGCCGCCCCAGTCGGCCGGCTGGGCGGCGAGCACGTCCCAGGCGTCCGGGACCTCGTCGTGGCCGAGGCTGGAGCCGGCGTCCACCACGAGGGGCACGCCGGCGGCGCGCGCGGCGTCGTGGGCGGCCGGCAACGGCTGGCGCGTCCCGACCTCGCCGTTGGCGTGCTGGAGCGCGGCCACCGCGACCCCCGGTCGGGCGAGGGCGGCGCGGAACGCGTCGAGGTCCACGCGGCCGTGGCGGTCGGCGTCCACCGTCACCCGACGGGCGTGGCGTTGCTCCGCGGCGAGGGAGGCGGCGTGCAGCACCGCTGCCCGCTCGGTGGCGCCGACGACGACGTCGCCGCCCGCGCGGTGGCGCGCCGTCGCCGTGCCGAGCACCGCCGCGTGCAGCGAGGCGACGTGGCTGGGCGTGAACCGGACCTCCTGGGTGCGTGCGCCCAGGACGTCGGCCACGGCCTCCCGTGCGCCGTCCAGGAGCCGGGCGGCGCGCCGGCCCTCCGTGTGAAGACGGCGCGGGTCCGCCCACCCGTCATCGAGGGCCTGCACGAGCGCCTGGCGCGCGAGCGGGTGCAGCAGGGCGCCGCCCCCGTTGTCCAGGTGCACCCGCGCGGCGGGCGTCGAGACGGCGGACGCGGACGAGACCGCGGGGGAGAGGCTCTCGGGGGGATCGGTGGTGTCCGTCACAGGGCTGCTCCGTGGGGTGCGACGTGCGGCGCGACCTCCGACGGGCGGCGCGCGAGCGGGCGCGCGACCCGCGCCCGGGGCACGATCGTGCCATCTTCCGCGGGTCCCGGCGCCGCGTCCGCCGCGGAGGCGCCCGGGCGACGATCTGACACCCCGAGGGAACGATCTGACATGCCGAGAGGGTCTGTGTGCAACCGGCAGATGTGGACGTCCCGTGCGGAAAGAGTCACGTCCCGACGGGGCTTTCGCGGCGTCGAACCTGCTCCGGGCGCGCTAGGCTGCATCACATCGAGGACGAAGGTCCCGTCTGTGCGCCCGCCCCTCAAGGCCGCGGCGTTCGGGCAGGACGTGACGTGAAAGGCCTCCCTTGCACTCGAAGAGCCCCACCCGCACCCGGCGGGTCATCCTGCGCGCGACGGTCATCGCCGGTGCCGTCGCGGTGTTGGCGTCCGGTTGTGCCAGCGACTCCGTCAAGCGCGGATACCTGCCCGGCTACAGCGACGGGGAGGTGACCAACCAGACCGAGCGCATCACCAACCTCTGGGTCGGCTCCTGGATCGCAGCGCTGATCATCGGTGTCATCACCTGGGGCCTGATGCTGTGGTGCGTCGCGGCCTACCGCAAGCGCCGCAACGACCATCAGCTCCCGGTCCAGACGCGCTACCACATGCCCCTCGAGATCATGTACACGGCCGTGCCGACCATCATGATCCTGGTCCTGTTCTTCTACACCGACCGCGACATGTCGGCCGTGCAGGACACCAGCGCCGAGCCGGACGTGAACATCCAGGTCATCGGCAAGCAGTGGAGCTGGGACTTCAACTACCTGGACGACGGCGTCTACGACAGCGGGCAGCACCTGCTGGACGTCGGCGGCCAGACGGTCGAGGACGAGGTCGACGGCCAGCGGGGCACCTCGCAGGACGCGCCGACGCTCTACCTGCCGGTCAACCAGTCGGTCGAGTTCACGCTGGACTCCCGCGACGTCATCCACTCGTTCTGGATCCCGGCCTTCCTGTACAAGCAGGACATGGTCCCGGGCCGCACCAACACCTTCCAGGTCACCCCGACCCGCGAGGGCACCTACGCCGGGAAGTGCGCCGAGCTCTGCGGCGAGTTCCACTCCGGCATGCTGTTCAACGTCAAGGTCGTCTCGCAGGACGAGTACGACGCTCACATGGATGACCTGCGCGACGCGGGCCAGACGGGCGAGCTCGGGCTCGACCTGAACCGCCAGCAGCACGACGCGAACTCCTCGCAGGACGAGACGCTCCCGGAGGTCGAGAACTGATGGCCGCCACGACAGCCACCCCGCACGACGTCGAGGTCATCCCCGGCCTCTCCCCGAAGCGTCAGACGCTCGGCCGCACCGTGGTCAAGTGGATCACCTCCACCGACCACAAGACGATCGGGTACCTGTACCTCATCACCTCGTTCATCTGGTTCGCGGTGGGAGGCATCCTCGCGCTGCTGATCCGTGCCGAGCTGTTCATGCCCGGCATCCAGATCGTGCAGAGCAAGGAGCAGTACAACCAGCTCTTCACCATGCACGGCACGATCATGCTGCTGCTGTTCGCGACACCGCTGTTCGCGGGCTTCGCCAACGTGATCATGCCGCTGCAGATCGGCGCGCCGGACGTCGCGTTCCCGCGGCTCAACATGTTCGCCTACTGGCTGTTCCTCTTCGGCGGGCTCATCGCGGGGGCGGGCTTTTTCACCCCGCAGGGCGCCGCGTCCTTCGGCTGGTTCGCCTACGCGCCGTTGTCCAACACGACGTTCAGTCCAGGGCTAGGCGGAGATCTCTGGGTGTTCGGCCTCGCGCTGGCGGGCTTCGGCACCATCCTCGGTGCCGTCAACTTCATCACGACGATCATCACGATGCGCGCGCCGGGCATGACCATGTTCCGGATGCCGATCTTCACGTGGAACACGCTCGTCACGAGCCTGCTCGTGCTGATGGCCTTCCCGCCGCTGGCCTCCGCGCTCTTCGCGCTGGGTGCCGACCGCCGGCTGGGCGCCCAGGTCTTCAACCCCGACAACGGCGGGGCGATCCTGTGGCAGCACCTCTTCTGGTTCTTCGGCCACCCCGAGGTGTACATCATCGCGCTGCCGTTCTTCGGCATCGTGTCGGAGATCTTCCCGGTCTTCAGCCGCAAGCCGATCTTCGGCTACAAGACGCTGATCTACGCGACGATCGCGATCGCCGCCCTGTCCGTGACCGTGTGGGCGCACCACATGTACGTCACCGGCGCCGTGCTCCTGCCGTTCTTCTCCTTCATGACGATGCTGATCGCCATCCCGACGGGCGTGAAGTTCTTCAACTGGATCGGCACGATGTGGCGCGGGAAGCTCACGTTCGAGACACCCATGCTGTGGTCGATCGGCTTCCTCGTGACGTTCCTCTTCGGCGGCCTGACCGGCATCATCCTGTCGAGCCCCGCCCTGGACTTCCACCTGTCCGACTCGTACTTCGTCGTGGCGCACTTCCACTACGTCGTCTTCGGCACCGTGGTGTTCGCGATGTTCGCGGGCTTCTACTTCTGGTGGCCCAAGTTCACCGGACGCATGCTCAACGAGCGGCTCGGCAAGGTCCACTTCTGGATGCTGTTCGTCGGGTTCCACATGACCTTCCTCATCCAGCACTGGCTGGGCGTCGAGGGCATGGCCCGCCGGTACGCGGACTACATGCCCGAGGAGGGCTTCACCTGGGAGAACCAGGTGTCGACCGTCGGGGCGTTCCTCCTGGCCGCGTCGACCCTCCCGTTCCTCTGGAACGTGTACACCACCTGGCGCAACGCGCCGCGGGTGACGGTCGACGACCCGTGGGGCTTCGGTCGCTCGCTCGAGTGGGCGACCAGCTGCCCGCCGCCGCGGCACAACTTCACGTCGCTGCCCCGCATCCGCTCCGAGTCGCCCGCCTTCGACCTGCACCACCCCGAGGTCGCGGCCATGGAGCAGGCGCCCGGACACGGAGGGCTGGACGCCATCTACGGCGACCCGGACCGCCAGGGCCACCAGCAGCTCGTCGAGGAGCGTCGCGACAGCGCGCAGTCGGCGGCAGCGCAGTCGACCACGACCGTGATCGACGACGAGCGTCCTGACGAGGAGGAGAACCGCAAGTGAAGATCGAGATCAAGCTCTTCCTGTTCCTCGCCCCCTTCTTCGTCGTGGTGGGCGTCATCTACGGCGTCGTCACGCACTTCCAGGAGCCGGTCGGCTTCCTCGGCATCCCGCTCGTGGGTGCGCTGGTCGCGATGGTCGGCGCCTACCTCGCTCTGACGGCGCGGCGCATCGACCCGCGGCCCGAGGACGACGAGGAGGGCGAGATCGAGCAGGGCGCCGGCGACCAGGGCGTGTACTCGCCGTGGAGCTGGTGGCCGCTGGTCATCGCCGGTTCCGCAGCGATCGCCTTCCTCGGCCTCGCCGTCGGCTGGTGGGTGCTGTACGTCGGCTTCATCCTGGGCGTCATCGGCCTCGTCGGCTGGGTGTTCGAGTTCAGCCGCGGGCAGCACGCGCACTGACCGCAGACGCAGCACGAAGGGCCCCTCACGCAGCTTCGCGTGAGGGGCCCTTCGTCGTCTCCCGGGGGTGGGACGAGTCCCGGACACGGATCGACAACGATCGTGTGCGGGTCGCGGGGGTTCCGTTCACCCCACGCGTCCACCGTGATGGAATGAAATCTCACCATTCCCTGAGAAGGAGCAGCGCGTGCGCGTCCCCCAGAAGACCATGGCCCTGGCGTCGGCGGGCCTGGTCGCCCTCGCCCTGAGCGCCTGCGGGAGCGAGGGCCCGGCGGCGTCCTCCTCCGGCGGTGACGGCGGCCAGGAGCAGGCCGCCGAGGTCACCACGGCGTCGAACCTCACGGACCTCGCGGCGCAGATGCAGGCCGCGCAGGAGACGGCCTCCACCTCGCACATGGAGATGACCTACAGCGGCGAGCTCGCCGATGCTGCGGGGATGAGCGAGACCACCACCTCCGCGGACCTCGAGTACGGCGCCACCCTCGAGGAGTCGTCGATGCAGATGTCGATGGCCGTCATGGGCATGGACATGGACATCATCCTCGTCGACGGCACGATCTACATGTCCATGGGCGAGATGACGCAGGGCAAGTACCTGTCGCTGACCATGGAGGAGATGGCCGAGGACCCGACGATGTCGGGCACGTTCGACTCGATGGAGTCGATGGACGCGGCCGCCCAGGCCGAGGCGATGGCCGACGCGGTGACGTCCTTCGAGCACACGGGCACCGAGAAGGTGGGCGACGTCGAGACGGACGTCTACACGATGACGGTCGACCCGACGAAGCTCGAGGCGGGCACGGCCGGCATCGACGAGACGACGGCCGACCAGGTGGGGGACATGTCCCTGGTCTACAAGGTCGACCCGGACGGGCTGCCCGTGGAGGCCGACATCACCATGGAGGTCGGCGGCCAGGAGATGGTCGTCGAGTCGGCCTTCAGCAAGTGGGGCGAGCCTGTCGACATCACGGCGCCCGCCGACGACGAGGTCGTCCCGTACTCGGAGTTCGGCCAGGGCTGAGCGCCCGGCCGCACCCCGCCGCGACAGGGCCCCGCTCTCCGGAGCGGGGCCCTGTCGGCGTCGTGATGGGGTGGTTCGTTGCGATTCGATACCGATGCCCGGAACGTCGACTGGGCGTCCCTCCCACGTGGTCGGATGGTGCCTCACCACTCACCTTGAGGAGCATCACGTGGGCGTCGCGCACCAGAAGAACACGGTTGTCGGGTCGGTATCGGTGACGGTTGTCGCGATCGTGGCCGGTGCGGCGCTGCTGGGCGGCTGTGCCCAGGGGCGCGACAGCGACGCTGCTGTGCCGGGCGCCACCGTGTCCACCGCGGCACCGTCCGAGGATGCCGCCGTGCCGGTCGCACTGACTGCCGCGGACTTCATGGACCGGGTCGTGGCGACGCAGACACGGCACCACACGGTACGCGTGGCGATCACGTCGGACGCCGGCCTGGACCTGAGCGCGCAGACGACGCTCGGGGAGCTCGGCCCGTTCCGGATGAGCGCGACCGGGACGTTCGACGGACGGAAGATGGACCTGCGGGTCGACGGCGACACCCTGTACGCCACCTCGCCGGACTTCGACGGGATGTGGCTGAAGGGCGACCTGTCCGACCCCGCGGACACGCTCGGGGCGGGCGTCGGCGACGCGCTCCATGTCGACCCCACCCGCCAGCTGGAGGACCTGCGCGGCGCGGTGACCGACGTGGTGCATGTCGGGCCGGAGGCGATCGAGGGGGAGCCCGTCGAGCACTACGTGGTCACCGTCGACCCCGCCAAGGTGACGGGTGATACCGCGGCGAGCCTCGCCCCGCTGCAGGACATCACCGAGATCGACTACGACTACTGGATCGACGGGCGAGACCGGGCACGGCGGGTCAGCTTCGAGCTGGTCGGCCACACGACCAGAGTGGACCTGACGGGGTGGGACGAGCAGCTGGTGCTCGAGCTCCCGGCCCCGGAGATGGTCGCGAGCCCGGAGGATCTCGGTCTCGCGGGATAGCGCGCCGCCGGACACGACAGGGCCCGGTCGGAGAAGTTCCGACCGGGCCGTTGCCGTGCGTCAGCGATCCCCTACCGCTGGTCGAGCGTGTCGAAACAAGGTCACGGCACGCTCGACCGGCGGAAGGGTGATCAGGCGGGGACGATGAGCCCGGCGGTCTGGGTGCGGGCGCGCTGCAGGCGGGCGGTGACGTCCTGCCAGTTCGCGATGTTCCACACGGCCTTGACGTAGTCGGCCTTGACGTTGAGGTAGTCGAGGTAGAAGGCGTGCTCCCACATGTCGAGCATGAACAGCGGGGTGATGCCGACGGGCACGTTGGCCTGCTGGTCGAAGAGCTGGAAGATCGCGAGGCGCTTGCCGATGGAGTCCCAGCCGAGCACGGCCCAGCCGGAGCCCTGGATGCCGGTGGCGGTGGCGGTGAAGTGGGCCTGGAACTTGGCGAAGGAGCCGAACTGGTCCTTGATGGCCTCGGCGAGCTCGCCCTCGGGCTCGCCGCCGCCCTCGGGGGACAGGTTGTGCCAGAAGACGGTGTGGTTGGTGTGGCCGCCGAGGTTGAACGCGAGGTTCTTCTCGTGCAGGTTCACCGCGGCGAGGTCGCCGGAGTCGCGGGCCTCGGCGAGCTTGTCCAGGGCGGTGTTGGCGCCCGCCACGTAGGTGGCGTGGTGCTTGTCGTGGTGCAGCTCCATGATCTTGCCGCTGATGTGCGGCTCGAGGGCGCTGTAGTCGTAGGGCAGGTCAGGAAGCGTGTAGACAGCCATGCTGGTTGTACCTCCGGTTGTGCGTGCCGCACGTCGTGGCCGGTGTGCGGCGGGGGACGTCGTCGAGGGCTGAGCTCCGGCCGGGCTCACCGGTCGGGAACGACGACGGCCCGCGCGCCCCGCCCGAGAACTCGGGGGAGGGGAGCGCGGGCCATCGTTCCAGCCTGCAGGAGACTCAGTGCTCCCGCTCGACGGTTCCAGACCCCGAGACCAGCTCGGGGGTGTCGTGGGCCGGCTCGAGCTCGTCGTGCTCGCCGTGAGCGTGCGCAGCCGCCAGCTCGGCGGGGGTGACGGGCTCGACGCGGTCCTCGTAGAAGAACTGCGACAGCTTCTGCCAGCGCTTGTCCTTCTTGTAGCCCTTGCGCTTGACGCCGCGGGCGTCGGTCGCGGGCTCGACCTCCAGGGGCCGGCGCGCCTCGAAGTTGACGCGCAGCCAGCGCTCCTGCTCGTCGAGCGGGCGGTGGACCTCGATGTACTCGCCGTTGGCGAACCGCACGATGCGTCCGGTCTCGTGGCCGTGCAGGACCAGCTCGCGGTCCTTGCGCTGCAGGCCGAGGCAGATCCGCTTGGTGATCCAGAAGGCGAAGACCGGCCCGACGAAGAACAGCACCCGGAAGACCCAGGTGATCGTGTTGATCGACAGGGCGAAGTGCGTCGCGATGAGGTCGTTCGACCCGGCCAGCGCCAGGATGACGAACGCCGTGAGGAACGCGACGCCCAGGCCGGTGCGGGTCGGGACGTTGCGCGGCCGGTCGAGCACGTGGTGCTCGCGGTGGTCGCCCGTCACCTTCGCCTCGACGAACGGGTACACGAACAGGAACGTGAACAGCAGGCCCGGGATGACGACCGCGGGGATCAGGATGTTCAGCGAGAGCGTGAAGTCGCCCCACGTGACGATCTCCGCCTGCCCTGGCATGAGGCGCAGCGATCCCTCGAGGAACAGCATGTACCAGTCCGGCTGGGCGCCCGCGGACACCGGTGAGGGGTCGTACGGGCCGTAGTTCCAGACGTTGTTGATCGCCATCGTGCCGCCCATGAGAGCGAGCACCCCGAAGATGATGAAGAAGTTGCCGCCCATCTTCGTGGCGAACGCCGGGACGGCCGGGTAGCCGACGACGTTCTTGTCGGTGCGACCGCCGCCCGGGTACTGCGTGTGCTTGTTCAGCACCATGAGGAACAGGTGTACGCCGATGAGCGCGAGGATCAGCGCGGGCACCAGGAGGATGTGCACCGTGAAGAGCCGCGGGATGATGTGCTCGCCCGGGAACTCGCCGCCGAAGACGAAGTACGAGAGGTACGACCCGATGATCGGGATCGACTTGATGACGCCGTCGGTGATGCGCAGGCCGTTGCCGGAGAGCACGTCGTCCGGGAGCGAGTAGCCGGAGAAGCCGGCCAGGAGGCTCAGGATCAGGAGCATCGTGCCGACGAGCCAGTTCAGCTCACGGGGCTTGCGGAACGCGCCCGTGAAGAAGACGCGCATCATGTGCACCACGATGCCGGCGACGAAGATCAGCGCCGACCAGTGGTGGATCTGCCGCATGAGCAGCCCGCCGCGCACCTCGAACGACATGTCGAGCGTCGACGAGAACGCCACGGACATCAGCTGCCCGTCCATCGTCGTCGGGGCGCCGTGGTGGGTCGTCAGCGCCATCGACGGGTCGAAGAACATCGCCATGAAGACGCCGGAGATGAGCAGCACGACGAACGAGAACAGCGCGATCTCGCCGAGCATGAAGGACCAGTGGTCCGGGAAGACCTTGCGGACGAGCTGCTTCGCGAGCACGCCCATCTTGGTCCGCTGGTCGAGG
Organism: Promicromonospora sp. Marseille-Q5078; assembly: GCF_050315395.1. Taxonomy (NCBI): domain Bacteria; kingdom Bacillati; phylum Actinomycetota; class Actinomycetes; order Micrococcales; family Promicromonosporaceae; genus Promicromonospora; species Promicromonospora sp. Marseille-Q5078. The sequence goes on along the minus strand of NZ_JBNPQG010000001.1, from coordinate 2,634,335 downwards.
TAGTCCGCGGACTTGCCGATCAGCGTGGTCGGTTCTGCGGGGGAGGTAGTCGTGGTGCTCACTTCAGGCGCTCCCAGTAGCTCGGGCCGACGGGCTCGTTGAAGTCGTCCTCAGCCACAAGATACCCCTCGTCGTCGACGGTGATGGGGAGCTGCGGCAGCGGGCGCTTGGCCGGCCCGAAGACCACCTTGGCGCCGTCGGCGACGTCGAACGTCGACTGGTGGCACGGGCACAGCAGGTGGTGCGTCTGCTGCTCGTAGAGAGCGACAGGGCACCCCACGTGCGTGCAGATCTTCGAGTAGGCGACGATGCCGTCGTACGAGGCGCCCTCGCGGTGGTCGCGCTTGAGGTCGCGCGGGTCGAGGCGCACGAGCAGGACGACGGACTTGGCCTTCTCGCTGATCCACTCGTGGGTCTCGCGCTCCTCGGCCGGCACGTCGGGGATGACGTGCGCGACCGAGCCGACGGTGATGTCGGAGGCCTTGATCGGACGACCCGAGGGGTCGTAGGCGAGCCGGGTCCCGGACTTCCACAGCGTGTGGCGGAACTTGCCGACGTTCCAGTCGCCGCCGACGCTCGAGACGAGAGGCACGGCGATGGCCAGCGGGAAGAGGGCCAGCGCGGAGACGACGGCGCCCTTCAGCACGGGGCGGCGGGCGATGCCCGAGTCCTCGAGCCCGTCCTTGAACTGCTGCTGGACGACCTCGCGGACGTCTTCCGAGCTGGCGCTCGAGTGCCGCTCCTCCACGTACTCCTTGGCCGACATCAGGGTCTTGGCCCAGTGCACGGCTGCGAAGCCGATGCCGAACAGGGAGATGGCGAGCGCGACGCCGAGCAGGACGGTCGAGAGCCGCACGCCGGGCGTGGTGCCGTCGGGGCGGACGGCGAAGTACGCGACGAGAGAGCCGATCGTGCCGAGGCAGGAGATCGCGAACAGGATCGCGATGATCCGCTCGTTGCGCTTGGCCGCCCGGGTGTCCGTGTCGGCGAGGCGCGGGTGGTGGACCGGGACGCCGGGGTCGGCGAACCGGTCGGTCCGCGCGACGGTGCCGTCGCTGTCGTGCCGGGTCACGTCGTGGGACGGACCCTGGGGGTTCTGGTTCTCGCTCACGAGGACTTCGCTCCGATCCACACGGCGCCGCCGATGATCAGGCCGATGCCGATGATCCACGCCCACAGGCCCTCGCTGACGGGCCCGAGCGAGCCGAGGGTCAGGCCACCGGCCGAGCCCTGGTCCTGCTCGTCGAGGAACGCGATGATGTCGCGCTTCTCGTGAGGGGTGATGTTGGCGTCGTTGAACACCGGCATGGACTGCGGGCCGGTGAGCATGGCCTGGTACACGTTGCGGCTCGAGGTGTCCCACAGCGGCGGGGCGAACTTGCCCTCCGAGAGGGCACCGCCGGCGCCGACGGCGTTGTGGCACATCGCGCAGTTGGTGCGGAACAGGGCCATGCCGTTCGCGGCGTCACCCTTGCTCCCGTCCACCTGCTCGTCGGTGGGGATGGTCGGACCGGCGCCGAGCGACGCGACGTACGCGGCCAGAGCGGCGGTCTGCTCCTCGTCCATCTGGCGGGGCTTCGCCTCCGCCTGGGGGCCGTTCATCTGCATCGGCATCCGGCCGGTGGAGACCTGGAAGTCGACCGCGGCCGCGCCGACGCCGACGAGCGAGGGCGCCTGGGTGGTGCCCTCCGCGTTCGGGCCGTGGCAGGTGGCGCAGTTGGCCTGGAAGAGCTTCTTCCCGGTCTCGATGTCCGCGGTGCTGGCGGTGTCGGCCTGGGCCGGGCTCGGGGCCAGGGCGGCGTAGACGCCGCCCGTGACCAGCAGCGCCAGCAGCAGCAGCACGACCGGCGCCAGCCGGTGGTGCCTGCGGGCGGCGAGTGCCTTCACGAAATGATCCTCGTCTCGCAGATCGAAGGTGCAGGGTCAGGGCCGGCTCCGACGCCGGCCCGGGGGGTTCAGCGCAGGAGGTAGATGACGGCGAACAGGGCGATCCACACCACGTCGACGAAGTGCCAGTAGTAAGACGTGACGATCGCGGTGGTGGCCTCGTGGTGGCCGAAGTTCCGGGCGGCGAACGAGCGGCCGAGGAGGAACAGGAAGGCGATGAGGCCGCCGAGCACGTGGAGGCCGTGGAAGCCGGTGGTCAGGTAGAAGACCGAGCCGTACGGGCTGGAGGAGATGGTCAGGCCCTCGTGCACCAGCTCGGTGTACTCGAAGATCTGGCCGCCGATGAAGAACGCGCCCATCAGGTAGGTGAGGGTCATCCACTCGTGCATGCCCCACCTGCTCACCTGCAGGATGGAGCCGGAGCGCGACGGCTTGAACCGTTCGGCGGCCCACACGCCCATCTGGCAGGTGACCGACGACAGCACCAGCACGGTGGTGTTGATGGCCGAGAAGGTGATGTTGAGCTTGTCGGCCTGCGCGGTCCACTCCGCCTCGGGCATCACCGATCGGACGGTGAAGTACATCGCGAAGAGGCCCGCGAAGAACATGAGCTCGCTGGCGAGCCAGACGATCGTCCCGACCGACACGGGGTTCGGACGGTTGACGCTCACGTGCTGGTGGGCATGGGGGGCAGCAGCCGTTGCGGTCGACACGACAGCCATTATGGCCGATATACGGCCGGTTCGAGCCACTCGAACGGGCGCTGCGCCAAGTCGACGTCCACAGAATCTGCGGAAACCCGCCACTCTGCCGCTACGAGATGACGCGAGGTCGCAGAGTGCCAGTAAAAGACCACGTTCGGCGGCTGCCCGAGGTGACGGGAGTGTGCCACGATGCCAGCAAACGGCGACGGCCGGCGGCGGTGCGGCCGCTCCCGGGCGCCGAGTCCGTGCCCGGTGCCGTGCACGTCCGCGAAGGGGAGCCTCGATGACGGATCAGACGACGGAACGCCCGACCACCGCGGTGACGCCGACCGCCCCGACCCGGGGGCCGCGCGTCCTGCTGTACAGCGACGACCGGACGGTGCGCGAGCACGTGCGCACGGCCGTCGGCCCGCGCCTGCGCGCCCACGCGCCCGAGATCGCCTGGGCGGAGGTCGCGACACCGGCGGCGCTGATCGCCGCGGCCGACCGCGGCGGGTGGGACATGCTCGTCCTGGACGGCGAGGCGGACAAGTCCGGGGGGATGGGCCTGTGCCGGCAGCTCAAGAACGAGGTGTACCGCTGCCCGCCGGTCCTGGTCCTCACCGGCAGGCCGGACGACGGATGGCTAGCATCGTGGTCGCTCGCCGACGCCGTGGTGGCGCGGCCGCTCGACGCGATCGAGCTGCAGCGCACCGTGGCCGGCCTCCTGACCGCTGCAGCCTGACCCGCCGCGGGGCGCCACGTCCCGTCGGAGGGTGCCGGGCACCGAACCGAAGGGACCTCCGTGGCCTCCAACGACCCGGCCTCCGACCTGACCTGGCCCGGCATCCTCACCGAGCTGGTCGCCGGGCGCGACCTGACCGCCGCCGACACGGCGTGGGCCATGGACGAGGTCATGTCGGGCGAGGTGTCGCCCGCGCGTCTGGCGGGCTTCCTCGTGGCCCTGCGGGCCAAGGGAGAGACGGTGGGGGAGCTCACCGGCCTGGCCGACACGATGCTCGCCCACGCACGCCGCTTCAGCGTGCCCGGCCCGACCGTCGACATCGTCGGCAGCGGCGGCGACCGCGCCCACACCGTGAACATCTCGACCATGGCCGCGGTCGTCGTGGCGGGCGCCGGCATCCGCGTGGTGAAGCACGGCAACCGGGCGTCCTCGTCCTCGTCCGGCTCGGCCGACGTGCTGGAGGCCCTGGGCGTCAGGCTCGACCACGGCCCCGAGCGGGTGGCCGCCCTGGCGGAAGAGGTCGGGATCACCTTCTGCTTCGCGATGGTCTTCCACCCGTCGTTCCGGCACGCGGGCGTCGCGCGCAAGGAGCTGGGCATCGCCACCGCGTTCAACTTCCTCGGGCCGCTGACCAACCCCGCCCAGCCGCGCGCCACGGCGGTCGGGGTGGCGGACGCTCGCATGGCACCGCTCGTCGCCGGGGTCTTCGCCACCCGCGGCACCACGGCGCTGGTGTTCCGGGGTGACGACGGCCTGGACGAGCTGGCCGCGACCGGCGGGTCCACGATCTGGGAGGTCCGCGAGGGCCGGGTCACCGAGTCGCGTCTGGACGCGGTCGCCGAGCTCGGCCTGCGCCGGATCGAGGTCGGCGACCTTCGCGGTGCCGACGCCGCCTACAACGCGGGCGTGGCCCGCGACGTCCTCACCGGCGTCGACCACGGACCGGTGCGCGAGACCGTGCTGCTCAACGCCGCTGCGGCGATCGTGGCGGACGGGACCCTGCCGGGGACGGGCTCGGGGTCGCTCGCCGACCGCCTCGCGGCCGGGTTCGGGCACGCCGCACGCAGCGTCGACGACGGCGCCGCCGCGGCAGTGCTGGAGCGCTGGGTGACCGCGACCCGCGCCTGAGCGGCGGCCGCGCCTGTGGGGTCCCGACAGGCTCGACCGGCGCGGTGTCTCAGTCGTCGAGGCCGATGGCGAAGGCCTGCTCGAGGTCGACGTTCGAGTACGCCCGGAAGGCGATGAGGGTCTCCGTGCGGACCACGCCCGGCACCTTGGAGATGCCGTCGGCGATGACGTCGGCGAGGGTCTCGTGCTCGCGCACCCGCACCATGGCGACCAGGTCGGCCTTGCCGGTGACGGAGTAGACCTCGCTGACCCCCTTGATGTCGGTGACCTGGGTGGCGACCTCGGGGATCTGGTCGGCCTCGGTGTCGATGAGCACGATCGCGGTCAGCATGCCGTCATCGTAGCCACGGCCGCAGCCTCCGTGTCGTGGTCGGCGCCCGCCCCGGGCCCGTCCCAGAGCTCGGCGACCGTCGTCGAGACCGCCGCCAGGTCCGCGTGCGCGGCGGCGGAGCGGACCGGGCACGACCACGGGCGGCTCACGTGCACCAGGCGCACCCCCGGCTCCTCCAGCCACGCGAGCACGAGCCCCGCCTCCTCCGGGTGGCACGCGGGGGCGGGAGGGACCGGCGGCGCGACGTCCTCCGCCGTCGCACGGAGGGCGTCCACGACCGGCAGCGGGTCCTCGTCCGGGCCCGTGACGGCCGTGGCGGCCAGGCGGGCGTGCTTGACGACGACGAGCTCCCAGCCGCCCGCGACCGTGGGCCGGGCGGCCACGAGCTCGGCGCACCGGGCCAGGGGGTCGAGCCGTTGGGCGCGGGCCGCGCCCTGAACGAAGGCGCGCAGCCGGTGCGTCACGCGACCGGCCTCCTCGAAGCGCTCCTGGGCCGCGAGCCTCGCGACCCGGGCGGCGAGCGCGTCGACGACGACGGACGGGTCGGCGGTGAACGCGGTCCGCGCCGCGGCCGCGACGTCGTCGTACCCCACGTCGGCGGCGTCCGTGGCGGTGCAGGGCGCGGAGCAGCGGCCCATGCCCGCCAGGGCGCACGGGCTGCCGGCGGCCCGCGCGACGCGCGGGAGGCGGGCGGTGCACTGGCGCAGCGGCAGCGCGTCGTGCAGGGCGTCGACGGCGGCCAGGGCGGTCCGGCGCGACGTGTAGGGGCCGATGTGCGGGGTGCCCGCCCGCACGTCACGCACGACCGAGAGCCGGGGGTAGGCCTCGTCGGTGAGCCGCACCCACGTCTGGCGCTCCGGGTGCTTCGACCGGCGGTTGTACCGCGGGGCGTGCTCGGCGATGAGGCGCAGCTCGCGCACCTGCGCCTCGAGCGGTGTCGCGCACACGACGGGCGTGACGGCCTGCGCGATCCGCACCATCTCCGTGATGCGGCCGCGCTTCTCCGCGGCGGTGAAGTACGACCGCACGCGCTTGCGGAGGTTCGTCGACGTCCCCACGTACAGGACCTCGTCCCCGGGCCCCCGGAAGAGGTAGACGCCGGGCGCCTCGGGCAGCCCGTCGGCCAGGGTGCGCTTGCGGCGCACGTCGGGCGGCACCGGGTCGGCCGCGGTGGCGAGGTCCTCGAGATGGGTGATCCCGAGGGGCGCGAGCCGCTCGAGGAGCGCGTGCAGCACGTCCACCGTCGCGCGGGCGTCCGCCAGGGCGCGGTGCTCGGGCGTCACCCTGGCGCGGAACAGCGCGGCGAGGGTCGACAGCTTGTGGTTGGGCGCCTCGTCGCGCGTGACGACGCGCCGCGCGAGGGGGACGGTGTCGACCACCCGGAACCCCGGCCAGTCGTAGCCGAGCCGGTCGCACGCCGCCCGGAGGAAGCCGACGTCGAACGGCGCGTTGTGCGCCACCAGCACGGCGTCCCGCGCGAACTCCAGGAAGCTCGGCAGCACGAGGTCGAGCGCGGGAGCGGTGGCGACCATGGCGGTCGTGATGCCCGTGAGCCGGGCGATGAAGGCCGGGACCGGGTGGCCGGGGTCGACGAGCGACTGCAGCTCGCCCAGCACCTCGCCCCCGCGCACCTTCACGGCGCCGATCTCCGTGATGCCGCCGTCCGCCGCCCGGCCGCCGGTGGTCTCGAGGTCGACCACGACGAACGTGACGTCGCGCAGCGAGGTGCCGAGGTCCTCGAACGAGGGCTGGACCGCGGCGGGGGCGGGCGCGGCGGGGGTGGTGCTCGGCATGCGGGGACCGTAGCGACGGCCACCGACACGGGCTGCCCGGACAGGGCTCGAGCCCGCCGAGACGGGTCTCGACGGGCTCGACGGGCTGGACCGCGGAGCGGGTCAGCCCGCGGACTTCTGCCGGGTGTCGACGTACAGGTCGTCGATCTCCTGGGCGAAGTCCTTGACGAACACGTGCCGGCGCACGCTCTGCTTGGGCGTCAGGTACCCGTTCTCGACGGTGAGGTCGCCCGGGAGCACCGAGAACTTGCGGATGGACTCGGCCTTCGACACGGCCTGGTTGGCCCGCGTGACGGCGGTGTCGAGCGCGGCGAGCACGTCGGGGTCGGTGGCGGCCTGCGCGGGCGTGAGCTCCGGCTTGTCGTGCATCTTCAGCCAGCCCGGGAGTCCCTCGGCGTCGAGCGTGACGAGCGCGGCGATGAACGGGCGGTTGTCGCCCACGACGACGCACTGGCTCACGAGCGCGTGCGCCCGGATGCGGTCCTCGAGGAGGGCGGGGGCGACGTTCTTGCCGCCGGCCGTCACGATGATCTCCTTCTTGCGGCCGGTGATCGTGAGGAAGCCGTCGTCGTCGAGGGCGCCCAGGTCGCCGCTGCGGAACCAGCCGCCCTCGTCGAACGCCTCGGCGGTCGCCTGCGCGTTGTTGTGGTAGCCCTTGAAGACCTGGATGCCGCGGAGCAGGACCTCGCCGTCCGGGGCGATCTTCACGCCGCAGCCGGGCAGCTGCGGCCCGACCGACCCGATCTTGGTGGCCTCGGGCCGGTTCACGCTGGTGGGCGCCGTGGTCTCCGTGAGGCCGTAGCCCTCGAGGATGATGAGGCCGATGCCGCGGAAGAAGTGGCCGAGGCGCTCGCCGAGGGGGCCGCCGCCCGAGACGGCGTACTGCGCCTGCCCGCCGAGCACGGCACGGAGCTTCGAGAACACCAGGGTGTCCGCGACCTTGTGCTGCAGGCGGAGCCACAGGGACGGGCCGGACGCCGAGTCGAGGGCCCGCGAGTACTCGATGGCGGTCGCGGCCGCCCAGTGGAAGATCTTGAGCTTGCCGCCCGCCGCGGCGCTCTGCTCCGCGGCGTTGTAGACCTTCTCGAAGACGCGCGGCACCGCGAGGATGTACGTGGGCTTGAACGCGCCGAGGCCCGCGGTGACGGTCTTGAGGTCGGCCCAGTGGCCCAGCACCGTGCCGCTCGCGATCGCGAGGATCTCGACGTACCGGGCGAACACGTGCGCCAGCGGCAGGAAGAGGAGCGTGCGGCCGCCGTCCTTGAACACGTCGGGGACCGCGGCGACCGCGTTCACGGCGAGCAGGGACAGGTTGCCGTGGGTGATCTCGGCGCCCTTGGGGGTGCCGGTGGTGCCGGACGTGTAGATGAGCGTCGCGACGTCCGCGAGGCCGGCGAGGCCGCGGCGGCGCGCGATCTCGTCGTCGCCCACCTCGGCGCCGGCGGCGGTGAGCTCGGCGATCGCGCCGCTCTCGATCTGCAGGACCTCGCGCAGCGCCGGCGCGCGGTCGGCGACCTCGGCGACCGTGGCGGCGAGCCCGGCGTCCTCGACGACGAGCAGCGTGATCCCCGAGTCCGTGAGGATCCACTCGACCTGCTCCGCCGACGACGTCTCGTAGATCGGGACGGGGACCGCGCCCGCCGCCCAGGCGGCGAAGTCGAGGAGGGTCCACTCGTAGCGGGTGTGCGACATGATCCCGACCGGGTCGCCGGGCTGCACGCCCCGGGCGACGAGGCCCTTGGCCACGGCCACCACCTCGGCGTCGAACTGCGCGGCCGTGACCGGCTGCCAGCCGTCGCCGGAGGGGCGTTCGGCGAGCGTGGCACGCGGGTCGCTCGCCACGCGGGTGGCGAGGAGGTCGTTGAGGTTCGACGTCGCAGGCAGCTCGACTGCCTGCGGGATGGTGATCTCGTCCATGCTGACTCCATCGTCCACTGAGTGCATTGGCCAGGGGTTCGTTCCCCGGCCGTCACGATACCGGGTCTCAGGCGAGGTCCGGGACACGGTTCGGTGACGAACGCGCGTCGCACCGCCGCGGCAGGGGTGGATACTCTGTCCTTGCGCGCACCGCGCGCCCCCGAGCCGCCCCGGCGACAGGGTGACAGGGTGACGCGCTGCGTGGACGCGGCGTCCCGACACATGAACGCGAGGTTCCTGCATGCACGCCATCGGAGTCGACATCGGCGGCACGAAGATTGCCGTGGGTGTGGTGGACGAGGCGGGCAGGATCCTCGCGAAGGTGCGGCGCGACACCGTGGCGGACGACGTCACCGACATCGACCGGGCCATCGCGGACGCGTGCACGGAGCTGGCCAAGGAGCACGAGGTCAGCGCGATCGGCCTCGCCGCGGCGGGCTTCGTCAGCCCGGACCGGCGCTCCGTCCTGTTCGCGCCGAACATCGCCTGGCGCGAGTACCCGCTGGCCGAGCGGATCGAGAGCCTGCTCGACCTGGACGTCCCGGTGGTCGTGGAGAACGACGCGAACGCCGCCGGCTGGGCCGAGTTCCGGTTCGGGGCCGCCCGCGAGGCGACCGACATGCTCATGCTGACCGTCGGCACCGGGCTCGGCGGCGCGATCGTCGTGGACCGCGAGCTCGTGCGCGGCAAGTGGGGCGTGGCCGCGGAGGTCGGCCACATGCGCGTCGTGCCGGGCGGCCACTACTGCGGCTGCGGGCACGAGGGCTGCTGGGAGCAGTACGCGTCCGGCACGGCCCTCGTGCGCGACGCCAAGCAGGCCGCGATCGCGCAGCCGGAGCGCGCGGCCCGGCTGCTGGAGCTCGCCGGCGGCGAGCCGTCCGGCATCGGCGGCCCCCACGTCACGAAGGCCGCCCAGGAGGGCGACGGCCTCGCGGTCGAGCTGCTCGGCACGCTCGGCCGGTGGATCGGCGAGGGCTCGGCGTCGGTCGCGGCCCTGCTCGACCCCGAGCTGATCGTCATCGGCGGGGGCGTGGGCGCGGCCGGGGACCTGCTGCTGCTGCCGGTGCGCAAGGCCTACGAGGCGCAGCTGTCCGCCCTGGGCCATCGCCCGGTCGCGCAGATCGAGCTCGCCGAGCACGGGAACGAGGCGGGCATCATCGGCGCCGCCGACCTCGCCCGCCGCTGACGGGCGGGTCAGACGACGGCGCCGGTGCCGTCGTCGTCGGGGTCGCGGTGGTGCGGCATCCGCCAGAGCAGGACGCCGAGCCCCACGAGGAACAGCCCGCCCGCCACCGGCCCTGACCAGGCGGGCAGTCGGAGCGCCGGCACCGCGGCGCGCACGACGACGCCCAGCACGACGAGCACCGGGATCCCGACCACGAGCGACCAGGCGAGCGTCAGGAGCGGGTCGCGCGAGAGCACGGGCTCGGGGTCCGGCGGCGTAAAGTGAGACTCAGTCTCTTCCAGGTCCTCGACGTCCGGGGTGACCGGCCAGTCGCGAGGCCCGCTGCCGGTCGTCCGCGCCGCCTCGGCGGAGGTGTCCGGCGTGCTGTCGGGCGTGCCCTCCGGCGCTGCGTCCGCGTCGGCGTCCGCGGGGCCCGCGCCGTCGGACGTGGACGTGCCGTCGGCGTGGGGCTCGTCGAGCGGGCCCAGCTGCGCGATGATGTCCGCCCAGCGTGCCTCGACGGCGTCGTCGGGCAGGTCGTCGTCCGGCAGGTCCGGTTCGGCGTCCGGGTTCGGTGCGGGCATGGGTTCACTCTATTGTCGTGGGCGATGCTTCGTGTCGGCGGTCTCGCCGTCGGCGCCACGGCCCGTGACCGGCGGTCCGCTGACCGGGGCGCTGGCGACACTGGCAAGGAGGACAGTTGTTCTACTGGGTGATGAAGAACGTGCTGGTGGGGCCGTGGCTCCGGCTGGCGTTCCGCCCCTGGACGAAGGGGGTCGAGAACATCCCGTCCTCGGGCCCGGCGATCCTGGCGAGCAACCACCTCGCAGTCATCGACTCGTTCGTGCTCCCGCTGGTGCTCGACCGGCAGGTCCAGTTCCTGGGCAAGTCGGACTACTTCACCGGCGGGGGGGTGCGCGGACGCCTCGTGGCGGGCTTCATGCGCGGCGTCGGCACGATCCCCGTGGACCGGTCCGGCGGCAAGGCCAGCGAGGCCGCGCTCCGGACCGGGCTGCGCGTGCTCGACGAGGGCGACCTGTTCGGCATCTACCCCGAGGGCACGCGCAGTCCCGACGGACGCCTGTACCGCGGCAAGACCGGCGTGGCCCGGCTCGCGCTCGAGTCCGGCGCGCCCGTGATCCCCGTCGCGATGGTCGGCACCGACGTGGCGCAGCCCCTCGGCCGGGCGATCCCGAAGCCGATGCCCATCGGCATCGTCATCGGCGAGCCGCTCGACTTCAGCCGCTACCGCGGGATGGAGAACGACCGGTTCGTGCTGCGTTCCGTGACCGACGAGATCATGTACGCCGTGCTGCGGCTGTCCGACCAGGAGTACGTGGACGTGTACGCCGCCACGATGAAGGCGCGCCTCGCCACCGCGGCGCAGCACCCCGCGCCGCCCGAGGAGCCGGACGCCGGCGCCTGACGGGGGCGCCGGCCTCCCGCTTCGTCAGCACGTCAGCACGTCGGCACGTCGGCAGGTCAGCCTCAGGCGGCCGTCAGCCGGAGCCACGTGTCCGGCGGCAGCTCCGGCCGGCCGGGCACCGCCCGGTGCTCGAGCGTCCAGTCCTCGCCCGCGACGCAGGCCGCGACCCGCGGCCAGAACGCTGCCGCGCCGGTGTTGGCGTCCTGGAACGCCACCTCCCACGGGCCGGGGACGTCGCGCAGCACGGCCGCCGCGACCTCGAGCCCGACGCCGGACCGGCGGGCGGCCCGCGCGACGAAGAACGCGGACAACACCCGCACCGGTGCGTCGAGTCCCCGGACCAGGGCGAACGCCGCCGGCCGGTCGTCGAGGGACGCGAGGTGGGCCCGCCAGACCGGGACCTCGGCGTCGTCGCGGCCGAGGTCGTCGAGGGCCGCGCGCAGCCGTTCGTCCCGGAAGCGTCCGTCGGGGCGGGGCAGCTCTCCCGTGACCGCGGACAGGTCGTGGCGGAAGAGCAGCCACAGCCGCTCGAGGACGTCTCGGTCGGCCGGGCCGGCGCGGCGGACGCGGGGACGGGGCACGGAGGTGGTGGGCCCCGGCGTCGCCGGGGATGTCGGTGTCGTCATGCGCAAGAGCCTCCCGGCGCCGGACGGCGGGGAGGCTCGGGCACATCATCTCACGGGCGGGCCGGCCGGGACGCGTCCCGTTCGCCCGGCGGACGGGCGGGGCCAGGCACCGCCGGTGCTCCTAGGATGGGAGGGCTCCCGTCCCCCACCGAGAGGTAGCCCCTGTCATGTCGGTTCGTCGCGTGGCTCTCCTGACCGCCGGCGGCTTCGCGCCCTGCCTGTCCTCCGCCGTCGGCGGCCTCATCGAGCGCTACAAGGAGCTCGACCCGTCGATCGAGATCATCGCCTACCAGTACGGCTACCACGGGCTCCTCACGGGCACGAAGATCGTGATCGACGAGGAGGGCCGCAAGCAGGCCGGCATCCTGCACCGCTTCGGCGGCTCGCCGATCGGCAACTCGCGCGTGAAGCTCACCAACGCCGCGGACTGCGTCAAGCGCGGCCTCGTCGAGGAGGGGCAGAACCCGCTGGAGGTCGCGGCCGAGCGGCTCAAGGCCGACGGCGTGGACGTGCTGCACACCATCGGCGGCGACGACACGAACACCACCGCCGCCGACCTCGCCGCCTACCTGCACGACAACGGGTACGAGCTCACCGTGGTCGGACTGCCCAAGACGATCGACAACGACGTGGTGCCGATCCGTCAGTCGCTCGGCGCCTGGACGGCTGCCGAGGAGGCCGCGGGCTTCGCCGCGAACGTCATCGGCGAGCACCGCTCCGGCCCGCGCATGCTCATCGTGCACGAGGTCATGGGCCGCCACTGCGGCTGGCTCACCGCGGCCGCCGCGAAGGAGTACCGGAAGTGGCTCGACGCGCAGGAGTGGGCACCCGCCCTCGGCCTGACGCGCGAGCGCTGGGACGTGCACGCCGTCTTCCTGCCGGAGCTCGAGATCGACATCGACGCCGAGGCCGCGCGCCTGCGCGCCGTCATGGACGAGATCGGCAACGTCAACATCTTCCTGTCCGAGGGCGCGGGGATGAACGAGATCGTCCAGCAGCTCGAGGCCGCCGGCGAGGCGGTGCCGCGCGACCCGTTCGGGCACGTCAAGCTCGACACCATCAACCCGGGCCAGTGGTTCGCCCAGCAGTTCGCGGAGAAGCTGGGCGCCGAGAAGGTCATGGTGCAGAAGTCCGGCTACTACTCGCGCGCCGCGGCCGCGAACGCCGAGGACCTGCGTCTCATCAAGTCGATGACCGACCTGGCGGTCGAGTGCGCGCTGCGCGGCGAGCCCGGCGTCATCGGCCACGACGAGGAGGACGGCGACCGCCTCAAGGCGATCGCGTTCCCGCGCATCGCCGGCGGCAAGGCGTTCGACGTCTCGGTGCCGTGGTTCAGCGAGATCCTCGAGGGCATCGGCCAGCCGCTCGTGCCCGCGAAGCCCGCCGCGCACTGACGACCCGGCCACCAGAGGCAGGAGCAGCCCGCATGACCACCGCCGTCGACACCGTGGCGCCCGGGAGCGACCCCGAGGGCCTGGACCGGTTCCGTACCCTCGAGGCGCGCCAGCAGCCCGTGTGGCCGGACGCCGAGGCGCTCGCGGCGGTGGCGGGCCGGCTCTCCGAGGCGGCGCCCCTCGTGGTGCCGGCGGAGGCCAGGCAGCTCACGGAACGTCTCGCCGCGGCCGGCCGCGGCGAGGCGTTCCTCCTGCAGGGCGGCGACTGCGCGGAGACGTTCGCCGACGCGAACGCGACCCGGATCCGCAACAAGATCCGCACCATCCTGCAGATGGCCGTCGTGCTCACGCACGGCGCGAGCACGCCCGTCGTGAAGATGGGCCGGCTCGCGGGGCAGTACGCCAAGCCGCGGTCGTCGGACCTGGAGACGCGTGACGGTGTCACGCTTCCCGCCTACCGCGGCGACATGGTCAACGGGCACGAGTTCACGCCCGGGTCCCGCACGCCCGACCCGGTGCGGCTGGAGCAGGCGTACCGGATCTCGTCGGCGACGGCGAACGTCGTGCGCGCGTTCACGCAGGGCGGCCACGCCGACCTGCGGCGCGTGCACGAGTGGAACCGCGGGTTCATGCGCAACCCGGCCTACGCGCGGTACGAGCGCACGGCCGCCGAGATCGACCGGGCGATCCGCTTCATGGAGGCCTGCGGGGCGGACTTCGACGCCCTGCGCTCCGTCGAGTTCTACCTGAGCCACGAGGCCCTCATCCTCGACTACGAGCGGGCGCTCACGCGGGTGGACGGCCGCTCCGGCGAGGCGTACGCGACGTCGGCGCACTTCCTGTGGATCGGCGAGCGCACCCGGCAGCTCGACGGGGCGCACGTCGAGTTCCTCTCCCGCGTCGCCAACCCGATCGGGGTCAAGCTCGGCCCCACGACGTCGGCCGACGACGCGCTCGCCCTGGCGGCGCGGCTCAACCCGGGCAACGCCCCGGGGCGCCTGACGTTCGTCACGCGCATGGGAGCCGGCAAGGTGCGCGACGTGCTGCCCGGGGTGGTCGAGAAGGTCACGGCCGCCGGCGTGGCCGTCACCTGGGTGACCGACCCGATGCACGGCAACACGATCACGTCGGACAGCGGCTACAAGACGCGGCGGTTCTCCGACGTCCTCGACGAGGTGACCGGCTTCTTCGAGGTCCACCGCGCCCTGGGCACCGTGCCGGGCGGGCTGCACATGGAGCTCACCGGCGACGACGTCACCGAGGTGCTCGGTGGCAGCGAGGAGATCGACGACGCCGGCCTCGCGCTGCGGTACGAGACGCTGGTCGACCCTCGCCTCAACCACCAGCAGTCGCTCGAGATGGCCTTCCGCGTGGCGGAGATGCTCACGAGCTGGTGACGCGCGCCCCCGGGCGGCGTCGGGCGGGACCGCGTCGGGCGTGGGCTACCAGACCGTGAGCGTGACGGTGCTGCCCTTCGGTGCCCTGCCGGTGGTGTCCTGGAAGCGGACCGTGTCCAGCAGGCCGCCCAGGTAGGTGTTCTCCTCGACCTGGAAGCCTGCCTTCTCGAGCGCCTTGCGGGCCGCGTCGGAGCGCCTGCCCACGACGTCCGGCACCTCGACGAGCGGCGGTCCCTGCGAGATCGTCAGCGTCACCGTGTCGGTGCGGTGCGCGGTGGCGCCCTGCTCCGGGTCCTGCGACAGCACGTGGCCCTTCGGGACGTCCTCGGAGTACTCCGGGTCGCCGATCTCGACGACGAGCCCGAGCCCCTCGAGGTCCGTGACGGCGGCGTCCTTCTCCCTGCCCACCTCCTGCGGCACCTGCACCGGGGCGGGCCCCTCGGAGACCGTGAGGGTCACGACCGTGTCGTGCCGCTGGCGGGAGCCCTCCTCGACCGAGACGTCGAGGACCTCGCCGCTCGGCACCTCGTCGTCGTACGCGCGCGTGGGCGAGCCGACGGTGAAGCCCGCGTCCTCCAGGGCCGACGTGGCGTCCTTCCGGCCGGCACCCACCAGGTCACCGGGCACGGTGAGCATCTGCACGCCCCGCGACACCACGACCTCGACGGAGCCGTCGGTCCGCACCCGGTCGCCTGGGGCGGGCACGGTGGTCACGACGGAGCCCTTCGGGACGTCGTCGTCGAACGCGCGGCTCGTGGTGGTGTCGAGACCCGCCTGCCCGAGGGCCGTGCGGGCGTCGTCGGCCGACACCCCGGCGACGCCGGACGGGACGGAGGTCCACGCGCCGGGACCGTCGGCGAACCACCACCAGGTGCCCAGACCGCCGCCGGCCAGCAGGATCGCCAGGACGAGCGACCAGGCGACCGCACGGCGGCGCCGGGAGGGGCGCCGGTAGGTCTCCGTGGGCTGCTCGACCAGCCGGTCCGTGGGCTGCGACGGCGCGCTCGCGGAGACCTCCTGGAAGAACGCGGTGGGGATCTCATCGACCGCGTCCGTCCCCTCGGAGTCCTCCGCGTCGCCGGCGGCGTCCGCGCCGTCGGCCGGGTCGGGCTCGGCGGCGGGGGCGGGTGGCTGGGCGCGGCGGTCGAGCGCGTCGGCGTCGAGGACGCGCGGAGCGCCTCGACGGCGTCGAGCGCCGCCCCCGCGTCGGACGGGCGCAGCTGCGGGTCGCGCGCCGTGAAGGACGCGACCAGCGCGTCGACGCCGGCGGGGAGCCAGTCGGCGCGGTCCGACGGGGCGGGGTGGTCCTCGTGCACGTGGTGGAACGCCACCTGGATCGGGGTCTCGCCGGCGTAGGGGAGCGTGCCGGTCACCAGCTCGTACGCGAGCACGCCGACGGCGTACACGTCCGTGCGCGCGTCGCAGCGTCCGCTCGTGATGACCTCGGGTGCGAGGTACGCGACGGTGCCGAGCACGGTGCCCGTGGCGGTCGTGGTGACCTCCGTCACGGCCCGGGCGAGCCCGAAGTCGGCCACCTTCACGCGGCCCCCCGAGGCGGGGTCGCCGTCGCCGACGACGAGCACGTTCTCGGGCTTGACGTCGCGGTGTACCAGGCCCTTGCGGTGGGCGGCGGCGAGCGCGGCCAGCACCTGCGCCAGGACGTCGAGCGCGCGGCCCAGCGTGAGGGCGCCGGAGTCGTGCAGCTCGCGGCGCAGGTTGGTGCCGGGCACGTACTCCATCGCGAGGTAGCTGGTGTCGCCGTCGACGCCCTGGTCGTAGACGGCGACCACGCCCGGGTGGCTGAGGCGCGCGGCGGCCCGCGCCTCGCGGCGGAACCGCGACACGAAGGCGGCGCCGTCGACGCCGTCCGCGAGGTGCGGGTGCATCACCTTGACGGCGACCTCGCGGTCGAGGCGGCGGTCGGTGGCGCGGTAGACGGTGGCCATGCCGCCCCGGGCGACGCGCGCGACGATCTCGTACCGCCCGTCGACCAGGCGGCCGAGCATCGGGTCGGTCGTCGTGATGGCCACGCGACGAGTGTAGGGGCGCCGCACCGCCGGGGCCCCGTAGGCTTGCCCGTGTGAGCGACACCGCACCCTCCCAGCCCGACCGACCCGACGACCGCACCGCGCTCGAGGCGCTCGTGGGCGAGTGGCTGACCCTGCCCGACGTCGCCGAGGCGCTCGGGATCGAGGTGAAGAAGGTGCGGCGCCTGATCGCCGAGCGGTCGCTCGTCGGGATCAGGCGCGGCGAGCGGAACATCTTCCAGGTGCCCGCCGCGTTCCTCGTCACCGAGGAGGCCGAGGACCGCGCGCGGCACGTGCTGGGCACCCTGCGCGGCACCGTGCTCGTCCTCGGCGACGTCGGGCTCGACGACGCCGGGATCCTGCGCTGGCTGTTCGAGACGGAGCCGTCGATCGGCCGCCCGCCGATCGAGGAGCTGCGCGCGGGCCGGCGCGCGGAGGTGCGGCGGGTGGCGCAGGCGCTGCTCTGACGCGACGCCCGGCGACGCCGGGGGACACCCCGCGGACGAGGGCCCTCAGGCGGCGCGGTCGACGGCGGCGCGCGCCAGGTCCAGCAGCACGTCCCGGCCCGGCTCGGCGAGGTCGGCCGCGGCGAGGCTGTCGAGCCCGCCGCCCGCCAGGGACCCGATGAGGGTCTCGACGCCGTCGAGAGCGCCGGAGCCCGCGATCACGCCGCGGAGCCGCTCCACGGTCTCGTCGTCCAGGTCAGGGTCCCCGAGGTGCGCGACGAGGAGGTCGCGGTCCGCGGGGCCCGCCGCCGCCATGGTGCGGGCTACGAGGACGGTGCGCTTGCCCTCCCGCAGGTCGTCCCCGGCGGGCTTGCCGGTGACCGAGGGGTCCCCGAAGACGCCGAGCACGTCGTCGCGGAGCTGGAACGCCTCGCCGAGCGGCAGCCCCGCGGCGGAGATCGCGTCCACCTGGGCGGGCGCGGCCCCGGCGAGCACCGCGCCCAGGACGAGCGGTCGCTCCACCGAGTAGCGCGCCGACTTCGCGCGCAGCACGGTCCGGGCCCGCTCCTCGTCGGCGGCCGGGTCCAGGCCCCACGGCTCGGCCTGCACCAGGACGTCGAGGTACTGGCCGACGACCACCTCGGTCTGCATCGCGTCGAACAGCGCCCGACCTGCGGCCGCCCGCCCGGCGGGCAGGTCCGCGGCGGCGGCGGCGATCTCCCGCTGGCACGCCACGAGGCACAGATCGCCCAGCAGGATGGCGGCGGACGTGCCGAACCGCTCGGCCGACCCGGCCCAGCGCGCGCCCGCGTGGCGGGCCTCGAAGGCGCGGTGGGCGGTGGGCTCGCCGCGGCGCGTGTCGGACGCGTCCATGACGTCGTCGTGCAGCAGCGCGGCCGCCTGGAACAGCTCGAGAGCGGCCCCGACCCGCACCACGGCGTCCCGCTCGACGCCGTCCGCCGCGCCGCCGTGGGCGCGGTAGGACCAGTAGCAGAACGCCGCGCGCAGACGCTTGCCGCCGCGCAGCAGCACGGCCGCCTGGTCGGTCAGGGCGGTGGCCGCCGCGCCGATGGCGCCGACCTCCTGCGCGAGCCCCACGAGGTGCCGCTCGACCTGGGCGTCGACGTCGTGGCGGAGGTTCTCGAGGTCGACCAGGGACGAGGCGGTGGGCATGCCGACAGCCTAGGCGACCAGCGGGGACGTCCGGCCGCGGGGCGACCCCGCCGGGTCCGGGTCAGCCGACGACGACGGAGCCGCTCACCGTCACCAGTCGGCGCTCGCCGTCGTCGAGGACACCGAGGGTGATCGACTCCATGACCGGGTCCGCGTCCTTCTTCCCCTTCGGGGTGGTCTCGCGGCCGAAGGTGGTCTGCGCCGTGAGGCCCGAGTACGTCTGTGCGCCCGACTCCTCGAAGCCGGCCTTGCCCAGGCGCTTCGCGAGCTGGTCGATGACCTGCTGGGCGCTCCGCGTGGTGCTCAGGTTGAGCGTCACGTCGGTGAGGCTGCCCTCGCCCGGGGTCGCCGAGCTGGCGAGCACCGTGGCGTCCTCGGGGGCGCCCAGGAGGTTCTTCGGGAAACCCTTCGCGTACCCGCCGACCGCGGTGTCCGGGTCGAACGTCGGCAGGGCCGTGGCGTCGCTCGGCTCGGGTGTCGCGGGTGCGCCGGTCTCGCCGGTGCCGCGCACCCCGATGCCCGAGCCGTCCTGCCCGGTCGCGGAGACCTCGTCGTCGGGGGAGTCGGCGCTGCCGAGCAGGCCGCAGCCCGACAGCGCGAGCAGAGCCGTGAGGGCCGCGGCGGCGGCGCCGCGGCCGCGCGATCCGTGCCCCGTGCCTCGTGACCCCGAGCCCCGTGACCCCGAGCCCCGTGGGCAGGTCGGGAGGAGCGCGGGTGGCGGCGGAGCAGAGGCACGGCGCCCACCGTAGCGGCACCGGAGGTGGCCCTGCGGCGGCAACGGTGACGCGAACGCCGTGCGTACGTCGGACGCGCCCGCGGCGGTCGTGGCCGCGAACCTGCCCCCAGCCGCCGCCGCGCGCGCGGCGTCCACAGGGCGATCCGGGGTGCCGCGCGACCGGGTGGGATCGGCGCATGGACACCGCATACGTCACCCATCGCGGCGGGGAGCCGGCCTCCCCGTTCGACCCACCCGTCGTGCTCCGCTCCTCCCGCGACCTGCTCGCGGCCGTGCCCTACCTGCTGGGGTTCCGCCCCCGCGAGTGCTGCGTGGTCGTCTGCGTCACGGACCAGGGGCAGGTCGGCCTCGTCGCCCGGACACCGCTGGACGACCACGCCGCCCGGGGACCCGACGGTGCCGACCTCGACGCGCGCACCGTCGCGCGGGCCGCCGGTCGGGTGGCCGCGCGCCTCGCGCTCGTGGTCCTGTACACGGCCCGCCCGGACGCGGAGGTCGGGCCGTGCGCGGCGGCGGTGGGCGAGGCGTTCGACGAGGTCCTGGGCGGCGCGGTCGACGTCGAGAGCTGGCTGGTGTCGCCCCACGGCTACCGCGGCCTCGACTGCAGGGACGGCGCGTGCTGCCCGCCCGGCGGTCGCCCGGTCGGCGAGCTCGAGCACGGCGAGCTCGGTGCGGCCTTCGTGGTGGCGGGCCGCGCGATCGCGGGCTCGGAGGAGGAGGCGCACCGGATCGTCCGGGCGCCCGCCGCCGTGCGGGACCGGGCTGCGAAGGCGGCCGCCCGGGCGGACCGGGCCCGCGCCGAGACGCAGGCCGACGGGCGCGACGGGCGCGACGGGCGCGACCGGAGTGACGGGGGCGGTGCCGCGCTCGGACGGTGGCGGGCCGAGGCGTACGCGACCTGGTGCGACCTCGTGCGGGAGGCGGCCATCGAGCTGCGGGCGTGTGCGCCCGGGGTCGACCCGAGCCTCCCGCCGGCCCGACTGGGCCGGCTGGCGGCGGCGCTCGCCGACGTGCCGGTGCGGGACGCCGTCCTGCTGTCGCTGGTGCCCGACGCCCGCGAGGCGGCCGACGCCACGGTGGGCCTGGGCCGAGGGAGGTCCGGGGCGGACCCGGGCGCCGCGGGCGTCGGGTGCGGACCGGCGGGGGACGTGGAGGCCGCCACCGCGCGGGCGATCGCGCGGGTCGTCGACCCGCGGGTCGGTGTTCCGCCGGACGCCGCGACGGCCGCGGCGGCGCGGCTCGTGCTCGAGCAGGTGGTGGGCGCCGCCCCGTTCCGGTGGCACGCTCCGCCGCTCGCCCTGCTGGGATTCCTGGCGTGGTGGCGCGGCGAGGGGTGGCTCGCCGCGCGACGGGTGCGCGAGGCCGTCGCACAGGACCCGGAGCACCGCCTCGCCGGCCTCCTCGCCGGGGTGCTGCGGGCGGCGGTGCCGCCCGGCTGGGTGAGCGCGTCGCGGGCACCGGCGCCGGCCGGTGTGGCCGGGCCCACCGTCGGGTAGCGTGCCCCCATGGCGATCGTCGTCGGACTCTTGAGCACGGCCGAAGGACAGGCGGCACTCGCCGCAGCGAAGCGCGAGGCACGCGAGCGGTCCGTCCCGCTCACGGTGGTCGTGACCAGGGACGACGACGGCGTCCAGACACGGGCGGTCGAGGAGGACCTGACGGCCTCTGGGCTCCCGTTCTCCGTCGTCGGCGGTACCGGAGACCTGGCCGAGGACCTGGTGCGGACGGCGCAGGAGGCCGGGGCCGAGCTGATCGTCGTCGGGCTGCGGCGCCGCAGCCCCGTCGGCAAGCTCATCCTCGGCTCGGGCGCCCAGCGCATCCTCCTCGAGGCGCCCTGCCCGGTGCTGGCGGTCAAGCCGTGACGATGTCCGCCGCGTCCGCCGCGCCCGGGCGTGCAGGTGTGACGCTTGCGACGGTCGGCGCCCCCGTGGCCCCGTGGCCGGGGGGGTCGAGACCCGCCGACGCGCCCGGTCCCGCGGGAATCTTCGCGGCGTCCCGTGCGTTGTGCCAGCGTCGGTCAACGGACGACGCGGGTGCGGAGAAGGGCGGGGAAGCCTGAGGTGCCCCACCGTCGCGGTTGTCGCCGGTACAATAGAGGTGTCCGCATGAGCCACGACAGTCCGAGTCGGAGGCCTTGACCGCGGAGCACCGCACCCTCGAATGCCGAAAGGTCGGTTTGTGGCGTCCACTGCGCAGAACCCTGCACTTCCCCGCGAGTTCGAGCACCCTGCCCTGCAGGGGCTGCTTGCTCGCGGCACCGCCGACGGTCGGGTCGCCGCCGAGAGCTTCCGCTCGGCCTGCGAGGACGCGGCCGTGGGGGACCCGAAGCGCCTGAAGGCGGTGCTGCGCGCGTTCGCGACCGCCGGTGTCGAGATCGGCGTGCCCGTGGCCACCAAGGTCGCCGCGGCGAGCACCAGCCGGAGCACGACGACGCGGGCCAAGGCGCCCGCGACGCGGGCCGCGAGCGCGGTGAAGACCTCCACCACGACGTCGGCGTCCGCCGCCGAGGGTGACGAGGCCGAGACCTCGTCGGCCAAGAAGCCGGCGGCGAAGTCGGCCGCGAGGTCGACCGCGGCCAAGGCGACGAAGACCGCCCGCGGACGGAAGGCCGCGTCGAAGGACGAGCCCACCCCGGACGGCATCGAGGACGTGGAGCTCGAGGACGCGAACGACGCCGACGACGAGCAGGAGAACGAGGCCACCGGGCGCTCGGTCGCCTCGAAGGGCGTCAGGGCCGCCGGCAAGGACGGCAAGGGCGAGGACGAGGAGACCGGCTTCGTCGTCTCGGACACCGACGACGACGACCAGCCCGCGCAGCAGGTCGTCACGGCCGGCGCCACCGCCGACCCCGTCAAGGACTACCTGAAGCAGATCGGCAAGGTCGCGCTGCTGAACGCGGAGCAGGAGGTGGAGCTCGCGAAGCGCATCGAGGCCGGCCTGTTCGCGGAGGAGCGCCTGTCCAAGGACTACGCCGACTGGGACAAGTCGAAGGCGAACGCCGACGAGCGCCGCATGTACCGCGACCTCCGGTGGATCGCGCACGACGGCAAGCGCGCCAAGAACCACCTGCTCGAGGCCAACCTGCGCCTGGTCGTCTCGCTCGCGAAGCGCTACACGGGCCGCGGAATGCTGTTCCTGGACCTGATCCAGGAGGGCAACCTCGGTCTGATCCGCGCCGTCGAGAAGTTCGACTACACCAAGGGCTACAAGTTCTCGACGTACGCCACCTGGTGGATCCGGCAGGCGATCACCCGCGCCATGGCCGACCAGGCCCGCACCATCCGTATCCCGGTGCACATGGTCGAGGTCATCAACAAGCTGGCCCGCGTGCAGCGCCAGATGCTCCAGGACCTGGGGCGCGAGCCCACGCCGGAGGAGCTGGCCAAGGAGCTGGACATGACCCCCGAGAAGGTGGTCGAGGTCCAGAAGTACGGCCGCGAGCCCATCTCGCTGCACACCCCGCTGGGCGAGGACGGCGACAGCGAGTTCGGTGACCTCATCGAGGACTCCGAGGCGGTCGTCCCGGCGGACGCCGTGAGCTTCACGCTGCTGCAGGAGCAGCTGCACCAGGTGCTCGACACCCTGTCGGAGCGCGAGGCGGGCGTGGTCTCCATGCGCTTCGGCCTGCAGGACGGTCAGCCCAAGACGCTCGACGAGATCGGCAAGGTCTACGGGGTCACGCGCGAGCGGATCCGGCAGATCGAGTCCAAGACGATGTCGAAGCTGCGGCACCCGTCGCGCTCCCAGGTGCTGCGCGACTACCTGGACTGAGCCCGCGCAGGTCGCGAGAGCCCCGGTACCGGATCTCCGGTACCGGGGCTCTCGTGCGTCCGGACGTGTCGAGGTCACCGCCGGCGGGGTCAGGCCGCGGGGGCGTCGTCCACGAGGTCCCAACGGGCGGACGGGGCGAGCACGCCGTCCGGGTCGAGCTGGTGACGCAGCGCCACCAGGCGCCCGTACGTCGGGCCGTAGGCCCGGTGCACGAGGGAGGCGGCGACGGCGTCGCGCGGGCCGGCGAAGTTCAGCAGGGCGCCGCCGGTGCTCCACGGCGACATCGTGTCGCTCACCCGCTGGAGCTGGTCGGCGATGTCCGGGGGGCCGACCGGCGCGCCGAGCGCCCCCAGGAACAGGGTGAAGGAGGCGTCCCGGCCGCCGACGGCGTTCGGCACCCCGGCGGGCCGGGCGACGGCGCCGCCCAGCAGGCGGATCTCGGCGGCGAGCACGGGGGAGCCGGCCGGCACGGCGCCGAGGAACGCGTCGACGGCCTCCTCGGTCAGCGTGTGGAGCAGCCCGCCGCGGTCGACCAGCGGCATCGGCGTGTCCGGGTCGGCGTGGACCTCGCCGATCCGCGCGTACGGCAGGTCGCCGACCGTGTCGAGGACGGGCGTCGCCACCTGGCGCAGCGTGTCGACCAGCGGGTCGGGGGCGCCGAGGTCCCCGTCGCGCACGTAACGGACGACGAGCAGGGCGCGGCCGCGCAGCGGCTCCGGCACCTCCGGCATCGGCGGCAGGTTCATCCGGGCCACGGAGGTCGAGACGTCCTCGGGGAGGTGGGCGATCTCGGCGCGCCACCGGTGCAGCACGGCCGGGGCGTCGTCGACGTCGAACCAGAGCGTCCCGGCGCGCACGGTCTCGAGCGGGAACAGGGCGAACGTCATCGACACCACGACGCCGAACGCGCCGCCGCCGCCGCGCAGGGCCCAGAACAGGTCCTCGTGCTGGGTCGGGGTCGCGGTGACGAGGTCGCCGGCGGCGGTGACCACGTCGATGGAGCCGACGTGGTCGGCGGCGAAGCCGAAGGTGCGGGCCAGCGGGCCGAGGCCGCCGCCGAGCGTGTAGCCGACCACCCCGACGTGGGGCGACGACCCGCACAGGCCGCCGAGCCCGTGGGCCGCGCCGGCCGTGAGCACGGCCTGCCACGCCACGCCGGGCCCGACGGTGGCCGTGCGGGCGGCCGGGTCGACGTCGAGGCGGTCGAGGGCGGACACGTCGAGGAGGACGTCGTCCGGCCCCGTGGCCGCGGCGCTGTGGCCGGTGGAGCGGACGCCGACGCGGAAGCCGTGGTCCGCGGCGGCGCGGACCGTCGCGACGACGTCCTCGGGCGACGTCGCGCGCACGACGAGCGCGGGCTGGTGGGCCAGCGCGAGGTTGAAGCCGGGGAGCGCGGCGTCGTACGCCGGGTCGCCGGGCAGGATCACGTCGCCGTCGAGCGAGGGGGCGAGCAGCGCCGCGAGGCCGGCGGCGTCGGAGAGGTCACGGGCGGGCGCGGAGGGGACGGAGCTGGACATCGGGTTCTCCCTGGGGTCGGGTTGGTGCCGAGAAGAGGGAGGTGCCCGCGCGGCGGCGTGTGACGGCCACGGAGGGTGAGATGAGGGCCGGACGGGGTGAAACCCGGGCGCCGACGCGCGAGAGCCCCGCACCGGTCGGTGCGGGGCTCTCGTCGGTCGGTGTGCTGCGTCCGGGGTCAGCGGGCCCCGTGCTCGGCGTGGAGCCGGTCCGTCTCGTCCTGGACGTGGACGGCGACGCCCTCGTAGGCGCCCGCGTGCGCGCGTGCGTGGTGTCCGCAGAAGAGGAGCTCTCCGACGGGCAGGACCACTCGCACGTACGCCTGGGCACCGCAGCGGTCGCAGCGGTCGGCGGCGGTCAGCGGCTGGGTCGGTTCGGCTGTCGTGGTGCTCACGTCTCCATCCAACCAGACGGGTGGCCCGGAGCATCCCGGACCCGGGCCAGGTTCGCTCCCGGCATAGCGGCGTGGAGCACACCCGGGCGGCGTGGGCCGACGGTACAGGCGTTCGAGTCGTCTACCCTCGTTCCCGTGACAGCCACCTCCGAGTCCGGGTACACCGCACGCCACCTGACGGTCCTCGAGGGCCTCGAGGCGGTGCGCAAGCGCCCCGGCATGTACATCGGGTCCACGGACTCGCGCGGCCTCATGCACTGTCTGTGGGAGATCATCGACAACTCCGTCGACGAGGCGCTGGGCGGCCACGCGACGACGATCCGCGTCATCCTGCACGCGGACTCGTCCGTGACGGTCGAGGACGACGGGCGCGGCATCCCCGTCGACATCGAGCCGAAGACGGGGCTGTCCGGCGTCGAGGTGGTCTTCACCAAGCTGCACGCGGGCGGGAAGTTCGGTGGCGGGTCGTACACCGCCACGGGTGGCCTGCACGGCGTCGGCGCCTCGGTCGTCAACGCGCTCTCCGCGCGCCTGGACGTCGAGGTCGACCTCTCCGGCAAGACGCACCGCATGACGTTCCACCGCGGCGAGCCGGGCGTCTTCGCCGACCCGGCGGCCGGCCCGTCACCGGAGTCCCCGTTCGAGCCGTTCGTGTCCGGGTCCGAGCTCGCCGTCGTGGGCAAGGTCAAGCGCGGCGTCACCGGCACCCGCGTGCGGTACTGGGCGGACCGGCAGGTCTTCCCGAAGACGGCGGTGTTCAGCTACGACGAGCTGGTCACCCGCGCACGCCAGACGACGTTCCTCGTGCCTGGCCTCAAGCTCACGGTGCGCGACGAGCGCGGGCTGCCCGGCACGCCGGGGGAGACCGGCCCGCACGAGGAGGTCTTCCAGCACGACGGCGGCGCGGTGGACTTCGTCGAGTTCCTCGCCCCGGACGCGCCGGTGACGGCCACCTGGCAGCTGCGGGGCAGCGGGCACTTCACCGAGACCGTCCCGGTGCTGGACTCGCGGGGGCACATGTCCCCGCAGGATGTGCAGCGCGAGTGCGAGGTGGACGTGGCCCTGCGCTGGGGCGGCGGCTACGAGACCGAGCTGCGCACGTTCGTCAACATCATCGCCACGCCCAAGGGCGGGTCGCACCTGTCGGGGTTCGAGCAGGGCCTGCTCAAGACGGTGCGCAAGCAGATCGAGGCGAACGCGCGGCGGCTGAAGGTCTCCACGAAGGACGCCGCGGAGCGCATCGAGAAGGACGACGTCCTCGCCGGCCTGACGGCGGTGGTCACCGTGCGGCTGGCCGAGCCGCAGTTCGAGGGGCAGACCAAGGAGGTGCTCGGCACCGCGCCGGTGCGCGCCATCGTGTCCCGCGTCGTCGAGAAGGAGCTGGGCGCGCTGCTGACGTCGTCCAAGCGCGACGAGAAGGCGCAGTCGGCGCTGCTGCTCGACAAGGTGGTCGCCGAGATGCGCGCCCGTGTCACGGCGCGCAAGCAGAAGGAGATCTCCCGGCGCAAGAACGCCCTCGAGGCGTCGTCGCTGCCGGCGAAGCTCGCCGACTGCCGCAGCGACGACGTGACCCGCAGCGAGCTGTTCATCGTCGAGGGCGACAGTGCCCTCGGCACGGCGAAGCTCGCCCGCTCGAGCGACTTCCAGGCGCTGCTGCCGATCCGCGGCAAGATCCTCAACGTCCAGAAGGCGTCGATCAGCGACATGCTCCGCAACGCGGAGTGCGCCGCGATCATCCAGGTGCTCGGCGCGGGCTCCGGCCGGTCGTTCGACCTGGACGCCGCGCGGTACGGCAAGGTCGTGCTCATGACCGACGCCGACGTCGACGGCGCCCACATCCGGACCCTGCTGCTGACGCTGTTCTACCGGTACATGCGGCCCCTCCTCGAGGCCGGCCGCGTGTTCGCGGCCGTACCGCCGCTGCACCGCGTGGAGGTGCTGGGCGCCGGCCGGCGCAAGAACGAGTACCTGTACACGTACTCGGAGGCCGAGCTGACCGCGACGCTGAAGAAGCTGGACCGCGCCGGCCGCCGGTACAAGGAGGACATCCAGCGCTACAAGGGCCTGGGGGAGATGGACGCGGACCAGCTCGCCGAGACCACGATGGACCCGCGGCACCGCACGCTGCGGCGCGCGACCGTCGAGCACGCCGAGGCGGCCGAGCGCGTGTTCGAGCTGCTCATGGGCAGCGACGTCGCCCCGCGCAAGGAGTTCATCGTCGCCGGCGCGAGCACGCTGGACCAGTCGCGGATCGACGCCTGACCCGGCCGGCGCCGCCGTCCGGATCGCGGCCCGAGCGGCGGGCGGCCTCGGGTGATGGGTACCCTCTGGCCGTGAAGATCCCCCGCACGACCTCCTCCCGACTGCTCGCGCTGCTCCCGGCCGCGGCCCTGGCCGCCGGCCTGCTCGCCGGGTGCTCCGGCGACGGGTCGTCCGACGCCGGCTCCACGGCGTCCGCCAGCGCCTCCGCGGACCCCAGCGAGCAGGTGGCGGAGAACATCAGCGAGTTCTCCTACGCGGGCGAGGACGGCAAGACGGCGCTCGAGCTGCTCGTGCAGCACGACCCGGACGCGCAGGTGCAGGGCAAGGGCGAGCAGGCCTTCGTGACCACGATCCAGGGGCACGAGGCCGACCCGGACACCGAGTTCTGGGGCCTGTACGTCGACGACACGATGGCCCAGGTCGGGGCGGGGTCGCTCGAGACGAAGGACGGGCAGACCATCACGTGGAAGCTCGAGGAGATCGAGAAGTGACCGCCGAGGACCTGACGACCCGCCTCGCCCCTCCGCTCCCCGCGCGCGAGCTCGCGCGCCGCTGGTGGCGCCCGGCGCTCGCCGTCCTGCTCGTCGCGGGCGCCGTCGTCTGGCGCCTGGTGAAGGACGACCTCGGCGCGCCCCCGAACCTCGAGCTCTCGACGGCGGCGGCGTTCGCCGCGGCCGGGCTGCTGCGTCACCGGCTCGCAATGCTCGCGCCCCTGGTCGTCGTCGCCCTGAGCGACGTGCTGCTCGGCAACTCGTCCGTCCTGGTGTTCACCTGGAGCGCGTGGGCCGCGATCGGCGTCGGCGCCTGGTGGGCGGGGCGCACCCGGGGCACGGCGGGCCGCCTGGTCGCCGCGCTGGGGTTCGGCGTCGGCAGCTCGCTGTTCTTCTACCTGTGGACCAACGCGGGCGTGTGGTGGCTGGGGCGCGGCACGTTCTACCCGGAGGGCCTCGACGGCCTGCTCGCGAGCTACGTCGCGGGGCTGCCGTTCCTGCGGCCCATGCTGCTGGGCAACCTGGTGCTGGTGCCGCTCGCGGCGGGGCTCGTCGCCACGGTGGAGCGGCTCGAGCGCGCCGCCGTGCCCGCCGCATCGCTGGCCACGAAGCCCACCGCCCGGGTCTATCCCGCGCGGTAGCCTCGACGGCGACCGACACGACAGGAGGCGACGACCGATGGTCGCAGACCGGATCCGGCGGATGCCCTTCGCCCGCATCTACCCGCTCTACGTGCAGAAGGTGGAGCGCAAGGAGCGCAGCACGGACGACCTCGACCGCGTCCTCACCTGGCTCACCGGGTACGACGACGCCGGGCTCGAGCAGGCGGTCGCCGACGAGGTCGACCTGGAGACCTTCTTCGCCGAGGCGCCGGCCATGAACCCGAACGCGTCGCTCATCACGGGCGTCATCTGCGGCGTGCGCGTCGAGGAGATCGAGGACCCGCTGATGCAGCGGATCCGTTGGATGGACAAGCTGGTCGACGAGGTCGCCAAGGGCAAGAAGATGACCTCGATCCTGCGCGGCGGCGCCGGCGCGGCGGCCTAACTGTGATGTCCAGGGACGTTGTCCCGTTCGGATCCGGTGAGCCTGTCTGACAGACGAAGGCCTCCGGTTGTGAAGTGGAGCTGTCGAGGAACCACTTCCACCCACCGGAGGCCTTCGTGTCCCACGCTAACGCCCTGCTGACTCCGAAGACGCGGCTGCGTCTGGCGCTGCTGATCGTCGAGTCGGGCTGGACCCACGCCGCCGCGGCGAAGATGTTCATGGTCTCGCCGCGCACTGCGAAGAAATGGGCCGATCGATACCGGGCCGAGGGCACGGCCGGCATGGCCGACCGCAGCTCGCGCCCGCACCACAGCCCGACCCGCACTCCGCAGCCGGTCGTCAAGGCGATCGTGCGACTGCGTTGGCGCCACCGGCTCGGCCCGGTTCAGATCGCTGGCCGGCTCGGCATCCCGGCCGCGACCGTGCATGCCGTCCTCGTGCGCTGCCGGATCAACCGGCTCTGGCGCATCGACCGGGTCACCGGAGAACCGTTGCGCCGCTACGAGCACGATCACCCCGGATCGTTGATCCATGTGGACGTGACCAAGTTCGGCAACATCCCCGACGGCGGCGGGTGGCGGTATGTCGGCAAGTCGCAGGGCGACCGCAACCGTGCCGCGACCGTGACCGAACGCCGCAAGGGTCGCGTGCGGGGACCGCTGGTCGGCACCGCATTCGTGCACACCGTGATCGACGACCACTCCCGTGTCGCCTACGCCGAGATCCACGCCGACGAGAAGGCCCCGACCGCGATCGGCGTCCTGCAACGCGCCCAGACCTGGTTCGCCGATCACGGCATCACCATCGAGCGAGTCCTGTCCGACAACGGCGCCGCCTACAAGTCCCACGCCTGGGCCCACGCATGCACGGACCTCGGAATCGTGCACAAGCGCACCCGCCCCTACCGCCCGCAGACGAACGGCAAGATCGAGCGATTCCACCGGACCCTGGCTGACGGATGGGCCTACGCCCGCTTCTACGACTCAACCAGCCAGCGCAACGCTGCCCTGCCCGGATGGCTCCACTTCTACAATCACCATCGAGCCCACTCCGCCATCGGCGGCCAGCCACCGATCACCCGGCTGACCAACCTCCCTGGACATCACACCTAACCCTCCGTCCCTCTCATCTGGCGGCGCTTGCCAAGCGCACGGCTGCCGCTCTAGCGTGCGCGTCAAAGGTGATCGATCACCTCACGATGGCGTCGAGGGGAGCCGAGGGTGCACACGCGGGCCGTTGCACGGGGCGACTGGCTGTTCCTCTGGCCGTACTTCCGGCGCGAGCGGAGGCGCCTCGCGGTCCTCGGTGCGGCGCTGCTCGGCGCGACGGCGGCAGCGCTCGCCAGCCCGTTCGTGGTCCGCGAGTTCATCGACGGCGTCGTCGCGGGCTCGCTCGACGCCGCGGCCTCGACCCGCCTCGTGCTGGTCTTCGGTGCGCTGGGGCTGGCGCGGTACGCCCTGTCGGCGGCCGAGGCCGGCCTGGCCGAGTCCGTGGCCTGGCGCTCGACGAACCGGCTCCGGGAGGACGTGCTGCAGCACGCAGTCGACCTCCCGCTGCAGGCGCACCACGCCGCGACGCCGGGGGAGTGGGTCGAGCGGGTGGACGGCGACATCAGCCTCCTGAGCAACCTGTTCTCCCGGTTCGTGATCACGATCGTGGGCGAGCTGCTGGTCGTCGCCGGCGTGGTGTCGGCCCTGTTCGCGGTCGACCGGCAGATCAGCCTGCTCTTCCTCGTCTGTCTCCTGCTGGGGCTGGCCGGCATCCGCTGGGTCGCGAACCGGGGGCGCGGGGCCTACCGCGTCAGCCGGGGCGCGGTCGCGCGCTTCATGGGGTACGTCGAGGAGCGCCTGCGCGGTGTCGAGGACCTGCAGACCCTCGGCGCCGTCGACCACGCGATGGACGGGTTCATGGGCCACCACCGGAGGGTGCTGCGCACGGACCTGAGGGCCGCCCTGGTCGGCAGCAGCCTGGTCTGGGCCTCCGCGTCGGTCTTCACGGCGGTCGTGACGGCGCTGGCGCTGGGGCTCGCGGGCCTGCGGTTCGGCCAGGGGGCCCTGACGATCGGGACGGTGTACCTGGTGTTCTCCTTCACGCAGCAGCTCCAGGAGCCGCTCATCCGCCTCTCGCACCAGCTGCAGGACTACCAGCGCGCGATGGCCGGACTGAGCCGCACCCGCGAGATCCTCGACACCCCGACCGAGCGGCGCGGCGGGTCGGCGTCGCTCCCCGCCGACCCGCGCGAGGTGGCGTTCGACGGCGTGACCTTCGGGTACACGCCCGGCCGGCCGGTGGTCTCCGGTCTGAGTCTCACGCTGCGGCCCGGTCAGACTCTCGGGGTGGTCGGCCGCACCGGGGCGGGGAAGTCCACGGTCGCCAAGCTGCTGGCCGGGCTGGCACGCCCGGACCGGGGGCAGGTCCGGCTGGGCGGGGTGGACACCGCGAGCGTCGACATCGGCGAGCTGCGCGCCCAGGTGGCACTGGTCACCCAGGACGTCTTCGTGCTGGACGCCACGGTGCGCGACAACGTGACCCTCATGGACCCGGGCGTGACGGAGGCGCAGGTGGTCGACGCGCTGGCCGCCCTCGGCCTGACCGAGTGGGTCCAGCGGCTGCCGGACGGCCTCGACACCCGGGTGAACGAGCATGTGATGTCGGCAGGGGAGGCGCAGCTGCTGGCCCTGACCCGGGTGCTGATCCGCGACCCGGCCGTCGTCGTCCTCGACGAGGCGTCCGCGCGCCTGGACCCGGCGACCGAACGCCGGCTCGACGGCGCGTTGCGCCCGGCGCTGCAGGGCCGCACGGCCGTGGTGATCGCGCACCGTCTCACGACGCTGGACCGGGTGGACCAGATCGCCGTGATCGACGACGGTCGGCTCGTCGAGCTCGGGCCGCGCGACGAGCTCCTGGCCGACGAGAGGTCGCGGTTCGCGACGATGGTGCAGCAGGGAGGTGCGTGATGGCTCGGCGCGGTCGCGGGCTCGAGGGCGCTCGCCGGCGCGGGGACGTCGGCAGGCTCGGGCTGCTGCGGGGCATGACGGCGCCGCACCTGCCGCTGTTCGTCGCCGACGTGGTCACCGGCATCGCCTTCTTCCTCTGCGGGGTCGTGCCCGGGCTCGCGCTGCGCGCGTACCTCAACGGCCTGCCCACCCAGGCCACGGCCTGGGCCGTCCCGCTGGCACCGCTGCTGGCCTACCTCGGATTCAAGGTGGCCGAGGCGGTCGGCGCGGCGGGGTGGATGGCGGTCGACACCGTGTTCCGCTACCGGATCTACCACGACGTGCGGGTCCGGCTCACCGAGCGGCTGCTGCGTCGTCCGGGTGCCGTGCCGCCGCCGGTCCCGACGGGCGACATCCTGTCGCGCTACCGCGAGGACACCGTCGAGGTGGCCGAGGTGCTGGGCAAGCGCGGGTTCCAGCTGGTCACCTCCTCCGTGGTCACCAGCACCGTGACCCTCGGGTTCCTGTTCTCCATCAGCCTGCGGATCACCCTGCTGGCCGTGCTCCCGACGCTCGGGATCGCGGTGCTCGCGTTCGCCGCCAGCCGGCGGATCAAGGAACTGCAGCAGCACACCCGGCAGACCGCCGGCGACGTGTCCGCCTTCCTGCAGGACGCGTTCGCCGGGATCGAGACGATCAAGGCCAACGACGCCGGGCGGAACGTAGTGGCGCGGGCGCGCCAGATCAACGACCGGCGGCGCCACGCCGCCGTCCTGAACGGGGTGTTCGGCGGCATCCTCGCCTCCAGCCAGAGCGTGGTCGTCCTCCTGGGCACCGCCCTGGTGATGTGGACCTCCGCCGCGGGGATCCGCGAGGGCACGTTCGAGGTCGGCGACTTCGCCTACTTCGTCTACGCGCTGGGCACCCTCGGCACCCTGGTGAACGCCGTGGGCCAGTTCGTGAGCCGGTTCCAGCGCTTCAGCGTGACCGGCGACCGGCTCCGGGAGATCCTGCCCGACGGGCGGCTGCGCGACCTCACGGAGCCGACGCCGCGCCTGCCGGACCCTGAGCCCGTACCCGGCGCGGCGCCGGTGCACGGGGCCGCTGCCGACGCCCCCGTCCTCGAGGTCCGCGGGCTGCGCTACGACCACCCCGGCGGCGAGCCCGGCGTCCGCGGGTTCGACCTCACCGCCCGGCCCGGCGAGCTCGTGGTGATCACCGGCCCGGTCGGCGCCGGGAAGACCACGCTGCTGCGGACCATCCAGGGGACCCTGCCGCGCTCGACCGGCAGCGTGTCCGTCCGGGGTCGAGGGCTGCCGCCCGGCGTCGCGCTGGCCCCGCCGTCCATGTCGCTGACGCCCCAGGCGCCCCACGTGTTCAGCGACACCCTCGCCACCAACGTGCTGCTGGGCCGGCCGCGGTCCGTGCTGCCCGGCGTGCTCGCCACCAGCACCCTGGACCACGACGTGGCACGGATCCCCGACGGTGTGGACGCGGAGATCGGGCCGCAGGGTCACCGGCTGTCCGGCGGCCAGCTGCACCGGCTCGCCGCGGCCCGGATGCTCGCCCGGCCCGCCGACGTCCTGCTCGTCGACGACCTGTCCGCCTCCCTCGACGTCGACACCGAGCGGCAGCTCCTGCGCCACCTGCTCGCCGAGGCCCGGGACAGCGTGCTGGTCGTGGTGAGCAACCGGCCCTCGGTGCTCGCGCTCGCCAGCCAGCGGCACGAGCTCCCGGGCCGGGACGTCGGCGAGGTCGGTCCGGGCGCGGCCGCTCGGCGCGCCCCGAGCCCCTAGTCGCCGCCGGGTGCAGCGGTCGACGGCGAGCCCCGGCCGTGTCGGGGGGCCATGGCAGCATCGCTCCTGCTCGTGAGGCGCACGTCACGTCGCCGCGGATGCGGGGTGTGACGAGGACCAGGTCGTCCGGTGCGGCTCGCCGGGGCCCTGGGAGGAGCACGCATGACCGTGGAGGAGCTCGCCCACCGTCGTCGCTTCGTCGACACGATCAGGGCGGAGGGATTCCTGCACCTCGACGCGGTGGAGGCCGCGCTGCTGACGGTCGATCGATCCGCGTTCGCCCCGGGAAGGCCGTTGTCCGAGGTGTACGGCTCGGGCAGCGTCGTCACCGAGACCGACGCCGACGGGAGAGGCACCAGTGCGGTGTCGGCGGGCTGGCTGCAGGCCGTGATGCTCGAGGCGTCCGGCCTGCGCCCCGGGATGCGGGTCGTCGAGGTCGGGTCCGGCGGGTACAACGCCTCGTTGCTGTCCCAGGTGGTCGGTGCCGCCGGCGAGGTCGTGTCCGTCGACATCAGCGGGAGCGTGCTGGAGCGCGCGAGGGCCGGGATGTCGAGCCAGGTCAGGCCACCGGAGAACGTCGTGCTGCTGCGGGCGGACGCCTGGGCGCCCGACGTCCCCGACCCCGGGCCGATCGACTCGCTCGTCGTCACGGTCGACGTCTGGGACCTCCCGTGGGCGCTCGTCGACCGTGTGCACGAGGGCGGCACCGTCGTCGTGCCGATGCGCCTGGACGGCCTGGGCGTCTGCCTGGGGCTCACGAAGCGCGGGCGCGCGTTGGTCGGGGGGATCGCGACCGCCGCCGGCTTCGTCCCGGCGACGGGACAGGGGAGCCATGCCGCGAACTACGTCTGGGACCGCGCGCACGCCACCGCCTTGTCGTCGAGCTGCTCGTTGCCGCTCTCGTCGGACCAGCTGGACGACGTCCTGTCCAGGGGCCGTGAGGTCGTCCGCACGGGCGTGCTCGTCGAGGACGTCGCCGTCGCCGAGCTCTTTCTCTGGCTCCTGTCCCACGGGGGGAGCACGGCGCTGTGGGGCACGGGCTCGGGTGCCAGGGTCGATGGCTTCACGGCGCTGAGCCCTCGCGGGACGCCGGCGTACCTGGCCCCGGGCAGGGGGTTCGCCACCCTCGCCGTCGACAAGCAGGGCGGCCCGCCGTTCGAGCTCACCGTCGCCGTCTACGGCGACGCCGGTGCGGAGGCCTTGGAGATGGTGCGGGTCGTCCGCGAGTGGGAGGCGTGGGCCGAGCGGGCCTCCGGTGTCGACGTCCGGCTCCGGGCACGGTCGGACGCGGACCCGTCGCCCGCCGCCCCGGAGCGGACCTCGGTCGGCTGGGCCCGTGTCCCCGATGGGTCGTTCGAGCTCGACGAGGGCCGGCCGGGCACGGTGGTCCACGTGGGCTGGGGCCCGACGGCGGTCGCCGGCGCCGCGGCCGACTAGCTGTGATGTCCAGGGACGTTGTCCCGTTCGGATCCGGTGAGCCTGTCTGACAGACGAAGGCCTCCGGTTGTGAAGTGGAGCTGTCGAGGAACCACTTCCACCCACCGGAGGCCTTCGTGTCCCACGCTAACGCCCTGCTGACTCCGAAGACGCGGCTGCGTCTGGCGCTGCTGATCGTCGAGTCGGGCTGGACCCACGCCGCCGCGGCGAAGATGTTCATGGTCTCGCCGCGCACTGCGAAGAAATGGGCCGATCGATACCGGGCCGAGGGCACGGCCGGCATGGCCGACCGCAGCTCGCGCCCGCACCACAGCCCGACCCGCACTCCGCAGCCGGTCGTCAAGGCGATCGTGCGACTGCGTTGGCGCCACCGGCTCGGCCCGGTTCAGATCGCTGGCCGGCTCGGCATCCCGGCCGCGACCGTGCATGCCGTCCTCGTGCGCTGCCGGATCAACCGGCTCTGGCGCATCGACCGGGTCACCGGAGAACCGTTGCGCCGCTACGAGCACGATCACCCCGGATCGTTGATCCATGTGGACGTGACCAAGTTCGGCAACATCCCCGACGGCGGCGGGTGGCGGTATGTCGGCAAGTCGCAGGGCGACCGCAACCGTGCCGCGACCGTGACCGAACGCCGCAAGGGTCGCGTGCGGGGACCGCTGGTCGGCACCGCATTCGTGCACACCGTGATCGACGACCACTCCCGTGTCGCCTACGCCGAGATCCACGCCGACGAGAAGGCCCCGACCGCGATCGGCGTCCTGCAACGCGCCCAGACCTGGTTCGCCGATCACGGCATCACCATCGAGCGAGTCCTGTCCGACAACGGCGCCGCCTACAAGTCCCACGCCTGGGCCCACGCATGCACGGACCTCGGAATCGTGCACAAGCGCACCCGCCCCTACCGCCCGCAGACGAACGGCAAGATCGAGCGATTCCACCGGACCCTGGCTGACGGATGGGCCTACGCCCGCTTCTACGACTCAACCAGCCAGCGCAACGCTGCCCTGCCCGGATGGCTCCACTTCTACAATCACCATCGAGCCCACTCCGCCATCGGCGGCCAGCCACCGATCACCCGGCTGACCAACCTCCCTGGACATCACAACTAGCTGGTCGCCAGCCTGGAGCGTCGAGGTTCTTCGCGGCGAGCCAGTCGAGAACGACGTCGGCGACGCTGCGCCATCCGGCGTCGATGGTGAGCGAGTGCCCGCGGCCGTCGAACCCGTGGCACTCGGTGCCGGATGTGAGCAGCAGCGGACCGCGCGCCGCCTGGTGGGTGTCGATCGCCGTGGGCGAGCTGCGTCGGAAGTTGGCCGTGGCGTCCTCGAACAGGGAGCGGCCCGGACCGGGGATCGTCCACGCCTCGAAGAGCGCGTCAGACTCGTCCTGGGTGAGGGCGTTGCCGAAGCTGTAGCGGAACTGCTGGGCGGTCAGCACGACCGTGCGCGTCTTGTTCGCCGGGTCGTCCGGCACCTGGACGGACAGGCTCCGGTCCCGGCCCTGCTCGAGGCGCAGGTAGCACTCGGTGCTGATGCCGGCCAGGACCGCGACCT
This sequence comes from Promicromonospora sp. Marseille-Q5078, assembly GCF_050315395.1. Lineage (NCBI taxonomy): Bacteria > Bacillati > Actinomycetota > Actinomycetes > Micrococcales > Promicromonosporaceae > Promicromonospora > Promicromonospora sp. Marseille-Q5078. Next base: position 2,598,256 of record NZ_JBNPQG010000001.1, on the reverse strand, counting down.
CCTCGCGCCTGAGCCCGGCGACACGCCGCAGCCCGACGTCGATCGACAGACCGACATCCGCCGGTTGCAGGTACTTGCGCCGCACCACGTACTGCCGGTCGCCGTGCCGCGACACGGACACTCGACGATTTCGCCCGCACCCGGAGCGATCACACCGAGAAGTACTTCGCCTCGGGGTGGTGGAAGACGAAGGCGTCGGTGGACTGTTCGGGGTGCAGCTGCAGCTCGTCGGAGAGCGTCACCCCGACGCGCTCGGGGCGGAGCAGCTCGACGACCTTGCGGCGGTCCTCCATGTCGGGGCACGCGGGGTAGCCGAGGGAGAACCGGGCACCGCGGTACTTCAGCTTGAACAAGCCTTCGACGTCGTCGGGCTCCTCGTCCGCGTAGCCGAGCTCGTCACGCACGCGCGCGTGCCAGAACTCCGCCAGCGCCTCGGTGAGCTGCACGGACAGGCCGTGCAGCTCCATGTACTCGCGGTACTTGTTCGCCTCGAAGAGCTTCGCGGTGTGGGCCGAGACCAGGTCGCCGACGGTCACGAGCTGCACGGGCAGCACGTCGAACCGCCCGGACTCCTCGACGAAGGAGCGCGGCCGCACGAAGTCGGCCAGGCACAGGTGCCGGTCGCGGCGCTGGCGGGGGAACCGGAACCGCAGGCGCTCGGTGCCCGGCTCGCCGCCGGAGCCGCCGTCGGGCCCCTCGTGGTGCGCCACCACCAGGTCGTCGCCGTCGGACCACACCGGGAAGTACCCGTAGACCACCGTGGGGTCCATGATCGTGTCGGTGCGGATCCGCTCGAGCCACTCGGCAAGGCGGGGTCGGCCCTCGGTCTCGACGAGCTCCTCGTACGACGCGCCGTCGTCGCCGCGGCCCGGCTTGAGGCCCCACTGGCCCATGAACGTGGCGCGCTCGTCGAGGAACGCCGCGTAGTCGGCGAGCTGGACGCCCTTGACGACGCGGGTGCCCCAGAACGGGGGAGCGGGCACGGGGTTGTCGGCGGCGACGTCGGAGCGCGCGGGAAGCTCGGACTCGGGGGTCTCGACAAGCTCGACCCGCGAGTGGCGACGCTTGCGCAGCGCGGGCAGCCCGACCTCGTCCGGAGAGGCGCCGCGCGCGATCGCCACCAGCGGCTCCATGAGCCGCAGCCCCTCGAAGGCGTCCTTCGCGTACCGGACGGTGCCGGGGAACGCCGAGGCGAGGTCGTCCTCGACGAACGTGCGGGTCAGGGCCGCGCCGCCGAGCAGCACCGGCCAGCGTCGGTCCAGCCCGCGCGACGCGAGCTCGGCCAGGTTCTCCTTCATCACGACGGTCGACTTCACCAGCAGGCCGGACATCCCGATGACGTCCGCGTCGTGCTGCTCGGCGGCCTCGATCATCGCGGAGACCGGCTGCTTGATGCCGATGTTGACGACGGTGTAGCCGTTGTTCGTGAGGATGATGTCGACGAGGTTCTTGCCGATGTCGTGCACGTCGCCGCGCACGGTGGCGAGCACGACCGTGCCCTTCGAGCGTTCCTCGCCGCCGTCGACCTTCTCCATGTGCGGCTCGAGCAGCGCGACGGCGGACTTCATCACCTCGGCGGACTGCAGCACGAACGGCAGCTGCATCTGGCCCGAGCCGAAGAGCTCGCCCACGGTCTTCATGCCGCCGAGCAGGTAGGTGTTGACGATGTCGAGCGCCTTGGTGCCGTCCGCCAGCGCCTCGTCGATGTCGTCCTCGAGGCCCTTGCGCGCGCCGTCGACGATGCGGCGCTCCAGGCGCTCGCCGACCGGCAGCGCGGCGAGCTCGGCCGCGCGCTGGTCGCGCATCGCGGTCGCGTCCACGCCGGAGAACAGCTCGAGCAGGTGCGACAGGGGATCGTGGACCAGGGTGCCCTCGTCGTCGTAGCGGCGCCGGTCGAACACCAGGTCCTCGGCGGCCTCCCACTGCTCGTCGGGGATCGCGGTGCGGGGCAGGATCTTCGCGGCGTGCACGATGGCGGAGTCGAGCCCGGCCTTCGTCGCCTCGTGCAGGAAGACGGAGTTGAGCACCGTGCGCGCCGCCGGGTTGAGCCCGAACGACACGTTGGAGACGCCGAGCGTCGTGTGCACGCCGGGGTGGCGGGAGGTGAGCTCGCGGATGGCCTCGATGGTCTCGATGGCGTCGCGGCGCGTCTCCTCCTGCCCCGTCGCGATGGGGAAGGTCAGGGTGTCCACGATGATGTCCTCGACGTGCATGCCCCAGTCGCCGGTGAGCTGGGTGATGAGGCGTTCGGCGATCGCGACCTTGGTCTCCGTGGTGCGGGCCTGGCCCTCCTCGTCGATGGTCAGCGCGATGACGGCGGCCCCGTGCTCGCGCACCAGGGGCATGATCCGGGCGTACCGCGACCCGGGGGCGTCGCCGTCCTCGAAGTTCACCGAGTTCACGACGGCGCGGCCGCCCACCAGCTCGAGCCCGGCCTGGATGACCGCCGGCTCGGTGGAGTCGATGACCAGCGGCAGCGTGGACGCCGACGCGAGCCGCGAGACGACCGCCTGCACGTCCGCGACGCCGTCGCGGCCCACGTAGTCGACGCAGACGTCGAGCAGGTGCGCGCCGTCGCGGGTCTGGGCGCGGGCGATGTCGACGACGTCGTCCCACCGCTCCTCGAGCATCGCGTCCCGGAACGCCTTGGAGCCGTTGGCGTTGGTGCGCTCGCCGATCGCGAGGTAGGAGGTGTCCTGGCGCAGGTCCGTGTGCGAGTAGAGCGACGCGACGCCGTTCTCCCGCACGGGGTTGCGGTCCGGCAGCTCGCGGCCGCGCACCGCCTCGACCACCTGGCGCAGGTGCTCCGGCGTGGTGCCGCAGCAGCCGCCCACCAGGCCCAGGCCGAACTCGCCCACGAACTGGGTGTGGGCCGCGGCGAGCTCCTCGGGGGTCAGCGGGTACACCGCGCCGTTCGGCCCGAGCTCCGGCAGGCCCGCGTTCGGCATGCACGTCACCGGCACGTCGGCGTGCTGGGACAGGTGGCGCAGGTGCTCGCTCATCTGGTCCGGGCCGGTGGCGCAGTTCAGGCCGATGGCGTCGACGCCGACGGCCTGGAGCGTCGTCAGCGCGGCGCCGATCTCGGAGCCCATGAGCATGGTGCCCGTGGTCTCGACGGTCACGGACGCGATGACCGGCACGTCGCGCCCGACGTCCCGGATCGCGTCGTGGCACCCGGTCACCGCGGCCTTGGTCTGCAGCAGGTCCTGGCTCGTCTCGACGAGCAGGGCGTCCGCGCCGCCCTCGAGCAGCCCGGCGGCCTGCTCCGCGAACGTGGCGCGCAGGTGCGCGTACGTGGTGTGCCCGAGGCTCGGCAGCTTGGTTCCCGGGCCCATCGACCCGAGCACCCAGCGCGGGTGGTCGGGCGTGGTGAAGGCGTCGGCCCGGCGCCGGGCGAGCGCGGCGCCCGCGCGGGCCAGCTCGCGGATGCGGTCGTCGATGCCGTAGTCGGACAGGTTGGACCAGTTGGCGCCGAACGTGTTGGTCTCGATCGCGTCGACCCCGACCTCGAGGTACGCGTCGTGCACGCTCGTGATGATGTCCGGCCGGGAGACGTTGAGGATCTCGTTGCAGCCCTCGTGGCCCTCGTAGTCGCCCAGCGTCGGGTCCGCGTCCTGGATCATGGTGCCCATCGCGCCGTCGGCCACCACGACGCGCGTGCGGAGTGCCTCGCGCAGGGCGGTGGAACGGGCGTCGGCGGAGGCGAGATCGAGCGTGGTCGTCACCCGTGCAGCGTAACGGCGAGACGGGCGCGTCGGACGGCGCGTCCACCCCGGCCCCGACCTGCTCAGACCAGCGGCGCGCCGTTCACGGTGAGCAGGAGCGAGTACACCGACGTCGACGCCGTGACGAACAGTCGGTTGCGCTTGGGCCCGCCGAACGCGAGGTTCGACACCTGCTCGGGCAGGTGGATCCGGCCGAGCAGCGTGCCGTCGGGGTCGAGCACGTGGAGCGCCTCGCCGGCAGCCACCCAGACGCGGCCCGCGGTGTCGACGCGCACGCCGTCCGGCCCGCCGTCGAGGTCCGCGACGACCTCGCCGCCCGCGAGGCGCTCGCCGTCGACGTCGAAGCCGCGCACGTGCCGCCGGTGCGTGTCCGCGACGTACAGGCGCCGGCCGTCCACCGAGAACGCCAGCCCGTTGGGCCGCTCGAGGTCGGTCGCGACGGCGGACACAGCGCCAGTGGCGGGGTCGACCCGGTACACGTGGCACCCGTCGATCTCGGGGTCCGCGCGGTGGCCCTCGTAGTCGCTCGTGATGCCGTACGGGGGGTCGGTGAACCAGACGGCGCCGTCGGCCGACACGACGACGTCGTTGGGGCTGTTGAGACGCCTGCCCTCCCAGCGGTCGGCCAGCACGGTGGTCGAGCCGTCGTGCTCCGTGCGCACGACGCGTCGCGGGCCCTGCTGGCAGGTGACCACCCGCCCCTGGCGGTCGATCGTGCGGCCGTTCGCGTACCCGGCGGGGGAGTCGAGGACGCTCACCGAGCCGTCGGTCTCGTCCCAGCGCAGTACGCGGTCGTTCGGGATGTCGCTGAACAGCAGGTAGCGGCCGGCGGGCACGTAGAGCGGGCCCTCCGTCCAGCGGGACCCGGTCCAGAGCCGCTCGAGGCGGCTGTCGCCGCCGACCGCCTCGAAGCGGTCGTCGAGGCGTTCGTACACGGCGGGGGTCGTGTCGGTCATCGCACGCTCCGTTGCGGGTCTGCACTGGTCAGGACGCTGCACCGTGCCACACGGGGCGCGCTCCCGGCAACCGGTGCCGGCGCCGAAATGCCGTGCGTCCGCGGCGTCCGTCGCCCTACCGTGAAGGCATGGCCCAGACCGACCTCCTCGCGCCGATCGCCGAGCGCGCCGCGGCCCCTGCCGTCCTGCCCGCGCCGGCCGCGGGCGGGCTGACCTGGCGCCCGGCCACCCCTGCCGACGCCGCCGCGCTGCTGGCGCTGCGGAACACCGTCGCCGCGGCTGACGCCGAGCCGTACCGGGAGGTGCTGCCCGAGATCGTCGAGATCCTCGAGGCGCCCTGGCGCGACCTCGAGTCCGACACGGTGCTCGGCGTCGGCGCCGACGGCGCGCTGCGCGCCTACGGCTACGTCGAGGTCATGCCCGGCGACACCCGGCTCGTGCGCGCCTTCCTCTGGGGCGCCGTGCACCCCGACCGACGCGGCGAGGGCATCGGGCGCGAGCTCTTCGCCTGGCAGGTCGCTCGGGCCCGGCAGGTGCTCGCGGCCTGCGGCAAGGAGGTCCCGGCGCGGATCGCGTCGTTCCTCGAGGACGACGCCCCGGCGGCCAAGGTCCGGCTGTTCGAGCGCGGCGGATTCACGCCGCGCCGCTACTACTCCGACCTGGAGCGCGACCTGCGCGACCTGGACGCCCGCCCGGTCCCCGCCGTCGAGCCGGACGGCGGGCTGCTGCTCGTGCCGCTCGCCGAGGAGCACGACGAGGCGACCCGGCTCGCCCACAACGACGCGTTCCGGGACCACTGGGGCAGCCAGCCGATGACCCCCGAGCAGTGGCGGAGCGGGCGCAGCATGTACGCCCCCGAGTGGTCGTTCGTCGTCGTCGACCCGGCCCCGGACGTCGACGCGCTGCTCGCCGACCCGGCCACCGACGCCGAGACCGCGGCCGCGCTGCGTGCCGGGGAGCCGCTCGTCGTCGGGTACCACGTCGCGTCCCGGTACACCGAGGACTTCGCGGTGCGGGGGTACCCGTTCGGCTACACGGACATCCTCGGCGTCCGCCGCGCGTACCGCGGGCGCAAGGTCGCCGTCGCCCTGCTCGCCGCGGGGATGCGCGCGTTCGCCGCCGACGGGATGGCGGCCGCCGCGCTCGACGTCGACACGCAGAACCCGAGCGGCGCGCACGGCCTCTACGCGAGCCTGGGCTACGCCAAGCGGCACGGGTCGCGGCTGCTGTCGATCGAGCTCTGACACCCGGATCTGACCTCGAGCCCTGAGCGCGGGCCCCGATCCGGGCGTCGGGGTCCTGCGCTTCCGGCCGGGGCGAGGTTTCGGCCGGGCCACCGCGGGGCCTAGGCTGCGCGGCGTGACCGACGCCGTTCATCCCGGGCTGCTCCCGGTGCCGCCGCCGCGGCTCCTGCCCACCGTCGCCGCGCGCGCCGCCGCCGTCGCGCTCGCCATGCTTGCCGTGCTGCACCTCGTGGTCCAGGTGGCCGAGGCGAGCACGTGGGCCCGCGCCACGCAGGTCTGCCTCATGCCGCTGCTCGCGGTCACGCTGTGGTGCGCGGCGCCCGCGCCCCGGTCGCGGCTGGTCCGCGGCGTGCTGGTGGCGCTCGGGCTGTCCTGGCTGGGCGACACGGCGCCCGCGGCGTTCGGCGGGGACGCCGCCTTCCTCGTGATGGTGGGCTTCTTCCTGCTCGCGCAGGTCGCGTACGTCGCGGCCTTCTGGCCCCACCGGCGCGAGAGCGTCGCCCGCCGGCCGGTGCTCCTGCTGCCCTACGCGGCGGCGGCCGTGGCGCTCGTCGCGGCCTGCGCCCCCGGTGCCCCGGGGCCCCTGCTCGCCGCCGTCGTGGTGTACGGGGCGTGCCTGGTCGTCATGGCGGTCCTGGCCACGGGCGTGCACCCGCTCGCCGGGGTGGGCGGGGCGGTCTTCCTGGCGTCCGACGCGATGATCGCGCTCGGGGCGTTCACCGGCTGGTCCGCTCCGCCCGCGTCGGGATTCTGGGTGATGCTCACCTACGTCGCCGGTCAGGCCCTGCTGGTCGCCGGGGTGCTCGCGCGCAGCTCCAGCCAGGTCTCGGGCTCGGGCACGGGCGTGAAGCCGGCGCGCTCGTAGATGCGCCGCCCGTCGTCGGAGGCCTTGAGGAGGATCCGCTTCAGGCCGAGGGTCTGGAGGTCGGCGAGGGCCCCCGCGACGACGGCGCGGCCCAGCCCGTTCCCGCGGTGCGCGGGGTCGACGACGACGTCGGCAAGCCAGGCGAAGGTGGCGCCGTCGGTGACGACCCGCGCGTAGGCGACCAGGGAGCCCGTGCCACGGTGGTGCACGGCGTAGCTCCGCGAGCCGGCGATCGCCGCGTCCTGCACCTCCCGGGGGCGCCCGGCGGCCCAGTACGCGTGCTCCGCCAGGAGCGCGTGCACGCGCGCCGCGTCGATCCGGGCGGCGTCGGCGCAGAAGTCGTAGTCGGGGTGGAGGTCCGGGAGGTCGGGCACGTCGTCAGTGAAGCAGCGGTCGTGTCGGAGGTCACACCTAGTCTCGGGTCATGGACATCATCCTGGTTCCCGGCTTCTGGCTCGACGCCTCCGCGTGGGACGAGGTCGTCCCGGTGCTCGAGCAGGCCGGGCACACCGCGCACGCCCTGACGCTGCCCGGGCTGGGCTCGAAGGACGCCGACCGCTCCGGCATCCATCTCGCGGACCACGTCGACGCCGTCGTCGCGGCGATCGACGCCCTGCCCGCCGACGCCCCGGTGGCGCTCGCGGGCCACTCGGCCTCCGGCGGGCTCGTCTACGCCGCGACGGACGCGCGGCCCGGGCGCGTGGCGCACGTCGTCTACGTGGACTCCGGCCCGATGGGGGACGGGCACGCGATCAACGCCGACCTGCCCGCCGACGTCGTCGACCACCCGCTCGTCTGGGACGACTTCGACGAGGACTCGCTGCGCGACATGACCGCCGAGGTCCGTGCCGCGGTCGAGGCCCGGTCGGCCCCCCCAGCCGGCGGGGACCGTCCGGGAGGCGCACCGGCTCTCCGACGACACGCGGCGGCTCGACGTGCCGACCACCGTCATCGCCTCGGAGATGTCGGCCGACGTGCTCCGCAGCCTCATGGAGCAGGAGCACCCGTTCGTCGCCGAGCTGGCGAAGCTGCACGACTACGAGATCGTCGACCTGCCCACGGGCCACTGGCCGATGTTCACGCGGCCGGCGGACCTGGGGGCGGCGATCGTCGAGGCCGTCGCCCGTTGACCTGGTCTGATCCGACCTCGTCTGACCTGACCTGACGGACCGTCGAGAACGGGATCTGTCGCGGCATCGAGTCCGCTGCCGCGACAGATCCCGTTCTGGGACGGCGAAGGGCGGAACGGTCAGCCGACCGCGGCGACCGGGGCGGCGAGAGGCTGGCCCGAGCCGTCGCGACGGTCGGTGCTCTCGGGCAGCTCGACGGGCTGGCCGGCGCCGCCCACGGCGCGGGCCGGGCCCTCGCCCACCCAGGCGAGGACGAGGCCGTCCTCGCCCTTGAGGAACCGGTGGGCCCGCACGCCGCCCGTGCCGCGGCCCTTGCCCGGGTACAGCTCGTACGGAGTGACCTTGGCCGACCCGCCACCCGTGCCCGGCAGGGCGCCCGACGTGCCGGCGACCGTGACCACGGTGTGCAGGTCGCGCGTCGCGGCCCGTGCGACGCCGAAGAAGACGACCCGCTGGCCGGCCCCGAGCCGGATGCCCGCCATCCCGGCCGCGGACCGGCCCTGCGGCCGCACGGCCGACGCGTCGAAGTGCAGCAGGCTCGCGTCGGAGGCCACGAAGACCAGCTCGTCGCCCTCGCCCACCGGGGCCGCGCCCACCACGCGGTCGTCGTCCTTGAGGGCGATGACGTCCCACTCGTCGCGGTTCGCGGGCACGTCGCCCGCCGTGACGCGCTTGACGACGCCGTTCGCCGTGCCGAGCGCGAGCGTCGGGGCGTCCTCCTCCAGGGAGACCACGGCCAGCGCCGACTCGCCCGGTGCGAGCGCGACCAGCTCGCTCACGGGGATGCCCCCTGACAGCGACGGGGACCCGTCGACCGGGGGGAGCGCCGGCAGGTCGAGCACCGACACGCGCAGCAGCCGGCCCGCCGTGGTGACGAGGCCGACGTCGCCGCGGGTGCTCGTCGCCACGTCGCCGCGCACCGCGTCGTGGGCGTGCCGCCGGCCCGACCGCTCGACGGGGGCGTCGGCCGCCTCGCCCGAGGTGCGGGCGAGCAGCCCCGTGGCGGACAGCAGCGCGCGGGTGGGGGAGTCCGCGATCTCCAGGCTGATGGCCGGCGCCTTGTTGCGCCCGTTCGTCGCGGCGGGCGCGGTGGCGCCGCCCGCGGAGTCGAGCAGCACCGTGCGGCGCGGGGTGCCGTAGGTCGCCGCCACCTCGCCCATCTCGGCGCTCACCACGGCGCGCAGGCGGGCGTCGTCCGCGAGGATCTCCTGGAGCTCGGCGATCTCGCGCTCGAGCTCCGACTTCTCCTTCTCCAGCTCGATGCGGGAGAACTTGGTGAGCCGCCGCAGCTGCAGGTCGAGGATGTAGGTGGCCTGGGGCTCCGACAGGTCGAAGACGCTCATGAGACGCTCGCGCGCGGCGCCGGCGTCGTCGGAGGAGCGGATGACCTGGATGACCTCGTCGATGTCGACGATGGCGAGCAGCAGGCCCTCGACCAGGTGCAGGCGCTCCTGGCGCTTGGCGAGCCGGAAGGTGGACCGGCGGCGCACGACGTCGATGCGGTGGTCCACCCACACCCGCAGCAGCTCCAGCAGGCCGAGCGTGCGCGGCTGGCCGTCCACCAGCGCCACGTTGTTGATGCCGAACGAGTCCTCGAGCGGGGTGGTGCGGTACAGCTGCTCGAGCACCGCGTCGGGGTCGAAGCCTGTCTTCACCTCGACCACCAGGCGCAGGCCGTGGGCGCGGTCGGTGAGGTCCTGCACGTTGGTGACGCCCTGGATCTTCTTGGCCTTCACGCCGTCGGCGATCTTCTCGATCACCTTCTCGGGGCCCACCCCGTAGGGCAGCTCCGTCACGACGATCCCCTTGCGCCGCGGGGTGACGTTCTCGATCCGCGCCGTCGCGCGGGTGCGGAACGACCCGCGCCCCGTGCGGTACGCGTCGCGCACGCCCTCGAGGCCGACGATCTTGCCGCCGGAGGGCAGGTCCGGGCCGGGCACGAAGCGCATGACGTCGTCGAGCGTGGCCTCGGGCCGCGCGAGCACGTGCTGGGCCGCGGCGACCACCTCGACGAGGTTGTGCGGGGCCATGTTCGTCGCCATGCCCACAGCGATGCCGGACGCGCCGTTGACCAGCAGGTTCGGGACGGCGGAGGGCAGCACCGACGGCTGGGTGAGCTTGTTGTCGTAGTTCGGGACGAAGTCGACGACGTCCTCGTCCAGGCCGGCGGTCATCGCCGTCGACGGCGGGGCGAGGCGGGCCTCGGTGTACCGGGGCGCGGCCGGGCCGTCGTCGAGCGAGCCGAAGTTGCCGTGGCCGTCGATCAGGGGCAGGCGCATCGAGAAGTCCTGCGCGAGGCGCACGAGGGCGTCGTAGATCGCGGTGTCGCCGTGCGGGTGCAGCTTGCCCATGACCTCGCCGACCACGCGGGAGGACTTCACGTGGGCGCGGTCGGGCCGCAGGCCCATGTCGGCCATCATGTACAGGATCCGGCGGTGCACCGGCTTGAGGCCGTCGCGGGCGTCGGGCAGCGCGCGGGAGTAGATCACCGAGTACGCGTACTCGAGGAAGGACGCCTCCATCTCCGCCGCGACGTCGATGTCGACGATCTTCTCGTCGAACGGCTCGTCGGTGGCGGGTGCGCTGCTGCTCTTGCGCGCCATGCGGTGCGGCTCCTGGGGATCGGGTGACGGGCACGGTGGCTCTCGGGGGACGGCAAGACTCTAGTCGCCGGCGCCCACAGGCCCGCGCAGGCGCGGCGACGAGCCACCGTCAGGGGGCCCGGATAGCCTGCACGGGTGGACGGACCCGACCAGCCCGACGACCCGGCCCCCGGCTCGGCGACGTCCTCGTACCCGGTCGCGTGGGAGGCGGACGTCGTGCTGCGCGACGGCACGACCATGCACCTGCGCCCGCTGCGGCCCGAGGACGCCGACGCGATCCAGCGCTTCCAGGAGGCGCAGTCCGAGCGCTCGGCGTACTTCCGCTTCTTCGCGCCCGTGCGCCGCCTCACGGAGCGGGAGCTGACCCGCCTCACGCACCTCGACCAGCACGACCGGGTGGCGCTCCTCGCGGTGCGCCCCGGGGTCGACGACGAGGGGCGGCCGCGCGAGGACGTGCTCGGCGTCGCGCGGTACGACAAGATCTCCGGCGGCGAGGCGGAGGTCGCGTTCAACATCGCGGACGCGATGCAGGGCAAGGGCCTGGGCTCGGTGCTCCTGGAGCACGTCGCGGCCGCGGCGCGCGAGCGCGGCGTGCGCCGTTTCACGGCGGAGGTGCTGCCGCAGAACTCCTCGATGCTCGCGGTGTTCCGCGACGCCGGGTACGCGGTGAGCCAGCACCTCGACGACGGGGTGGTGACGGTCGCGTTCGACCTGGATCCCACCGAGCGCTCCCGCGAGGTCATGGCGGACCGGGAGCACCGCGCCGAGGCGCGCTCGATGCAGACGCTCCTGTCCGCGCGCCGCGTGCTGCTCGTCGGCCCCGGGCCCGCCGGTCCGGGGCCCGCGACGCCCGAGCATCATCTCGCGCAGCGGGTGGTCGACGCCGCGCTCGCCGACCCGGGCGACACGGAGCTCACGGTGCTCGGCGCCCCCGCGCCCGTCCCGGACGCCCCCGGCGTCACGGCCGCGGCGACGTGGGACGAGGCGCTCCGCGGCGCCGGGGACGACGCGGGCGAGAGGGCGGACGCGGCCGTCGACGTCGCCCTGCTCGCGGTGGGACCGGACGAGGCCGTCGAGGCGGTGCGGCGCCTCACCGGCCGCGGCGTGCGCGGCGTGGTCGTGCTCGCCGCGGGCTACGCCGAGACCGGCCCGGACGGGCTGGCCCGGCAGCGCGAGCTGGTGCGCGCCGCGCACGCCGGCGGGATGCGCGTGGTCGGCCCCGCGTCGTTCGGCCTGCTCACGACGACGCCGGGCGCGCGGCTGCACGCGAGCCTCGCCCTGCGGCCCCCGCGCGCCGGGGCGGTCGGGATGTTCTGCCAGTCGGCGCCCGCGGCCGTCACGCTCACCGCGACGCTGGAGCGGCGCGGGCTCGGGGTGTCGGCGCTGCTGTCCGCCGGGCACCGCGCCGACGTGTCCGGCAACGACCTCATGCAGTTCTGGGAGGACGACCCGCGCACCTCGGTGGTCTGCCTGTACCTCGAGTCGATCGGCAACCCGCGCAAGTTCTCCCGGATCGCGCGCCGGCTCGCCGCGGTGAAGCCGGTCGTCGTGGTGGTCGCGGGGCGGTCGGGGCAGGTCGTGCCCCCCGGGCACGCCGTGCGCGCGACGCGGGCGCCGCGCCGCCTGCTCGACGAGATGCTGCGCCAGTCCGGGGTGATCCGCGCGGAGAACACCCACCAGCTCATGGACGTCGCGCAGGTGCTGGCCCACCAGCCCCTGCCGACCGGGAGCCGGGTCGGCATCCTCGCGTCGTCGGCGGCCCTGGCCGCGCTCGTGGCGGAGGCGGCGGCCGCCGCGGGGCTCGTCGTCGCGGCGTCGTCCGACTTCCTGCCGCCCGACGCGACCGACGAGCAGATCGCCCAGGTGACCGGCGCCCTGTACGCGCCGGGCGCGTGCGACGTCGTCGTCGCCGTCGACGTGCCGGTGGTCGTGCCGCGGACCGGCGCCGTGGCGCGCGCCGTCGCCGAGGCGGCCGCACGGACCGGGCGCACGACGGTGGCGTCGATGCTCGGGCTCAGCGGCCTCCCGGACGAGCTGGCGGCGACCGGCCCCGACGGCACGCCCGTGCGCATCCCCGCGTTCTCCACCCCCGAGGACGCGGTGACGGCGCTCGGCAAGGTCGTCACGTACGCGCGCTGGCGCACGGAGGACCGGGGCACGCACGTGCGGCCCGAGGGGACGGACGCCCGCCGGGCGCGCCGGCTCGTGGAGGGCTGGCTCGCCGCCGCCGAGCGCGAGGGCGCGGACGGCCGCGCCCTCACCCAGGACGAGACCGCGGAGCTGCTGGACTGCTACGGGCTGCGGCTGTGGCGCTCGCGGACGGTGCGCACCGCCGACGAGGCCGTGGCGGCGGCCGACGAGCTGGGCTGGCCCGTGGCCCTCAAGACCGCGTCGGCGGCGCTGCGCCACCGCACCGACCTGGGCGGGGTGCGACTGGACATCGCCGACCAGGCCGAGCTGCGCGCGGACGTGGAGCGCATGCGGCAGGTCGCGCACGACGTGCTGGGGGAGGCCGACCCGGCGATGGAGGTGCAGCCCATGGCCCCGGTGGGCGTGCCCTGCGTGATCCGCTCGGGCGAGGACCCGCTGTTCGGGCCCAAGGTCTCGTTCGGGCTGGCGGGCGACGCGACCGACCTGCTCGACGACGTCGCCTACGGCATCCCGCCCCTGACGGACGTCGACGTGGCGGCCATGGTCCGCACGGTCCGCGCCGCGCCGCGCCTCTTCGGGTACGGGGGCGCCCCGCCGGCGGACATCGACGCCGTCGAGGACGTGCTGGCGCGGGTCTCGGTGCTCGCCGACGACCTGCCCGAGCTCGCGTCGCTGGAGCTGTACCCCGTCGTCGCCGGCTCCGCGGGCGTCAGCGTGCTGCACGCCGGCGTGCGGCTGCGCTCGGCGGCGCAGCGCGCGGACGCGCCGCGCCGGGCGCTCCCGGGCTGACGCTGCCGGGCTGACGCCGGCGGGCACGGGGCGGGCTGGGGACGACGGTGGTCACGCCCGGCGCGGCGGTGGGAGAATGCGCGGGTGCCGCATGCCACCGCTCGAGACAATCTTCGTGCCGACCTCTCCGCCCACGTGCGCCGTGCCGGGTACTACCCGGACCTCGTGGAGGACGTCCTGGACGTCGCGCTCGCCGACGAGGACGTGCTCGCCCACCTCGTACAGGCGGAGACCACCTTCGACGACGCCGTGCGCCGGCACCTGACCGTGCTGGTGCTGACGCCCACCCGCCTGGTGGCCGCGCACGTCGACGACCACGAGGGCGACGCCGCCCACCCGTCGTCCGCGGCGGCGACCACGGAGGCGGTGCCGCTGAGCGAGATCCGGTCGGTCGCCGTCACGCACGTCGTCGACGAGCCGGCGGAGCACCGCCCCGGCGACAGCGCCTCGGAGCTGACGCTCGCGGTCGGCTGGGGCGCCGTGTCCCGCATCGACCTGGAGCCGGCGCAGTGCCCCGACCCCGCCTGCGAGGCGGACCACGGGCTCACCGGCCAGCTCACGCCGGACGACGTCGTGGTGCGCGTCAGCGGAGCCGCGGAGGGTCGGGACGCCCTGCGCCGGGCGATCGCCTTCGCGCGCGCGCTGTCGGCGGCCACCGGGGCGGGCGGGCGCGCCGCCCGATGACGGCGTCGGACGTGCTGCCCGAGGGCCTGCTGGCGCCCTCCTACGGGACGGGGTCGCTCGCGGCCGTGCTGCCGGCGGTCGCGGGCGCCCTCGGCGTCGACGTCTCGACGGCGACGGGGCTCCGGTCGGCGGACTGCCGCGCCGCGCTCGGCCTGCCGGCCGACGTGCGGCGGGCGGTGGTGGTGCTGGTGGACGGCCTGGGGCTGAGCAACCTGGCGGAGCGCGGCGGGCACGCCCCGTTCCTGCGGTCGCTCGCCGCCGACGGCCGCTCGGTGCTGTCCAGCTTCCCGTCGACGACAGCCGCCGCCCTCGCGACGTTCGGCACCGGCACGTCCCCCGGGCGCACGGGACTGCTGGGGTACACCCAGCGCAACCCGGTCACGGGCGGGCTGGCCACCACGGTGTCCTGGACCGAGCAGTCGGACCCGTACCGGCCCGGCTCCAAGCTGTCCGGCCCCATGCGGGCGGAGCCCGAGGCGCTGCAGCAGGAGCCCACGGTGCTCGAGACCCTGGTCGCGGGCGGGATGCGGGTCGCCTCGCCCGGCCAGGCTCGGTTCGCCGGGTCGGGGATGACGCGCGCCGCGCTGCGCGGCCCCCGCTACGTCACCGCCGAGGGCCTCGACGCCCAGGTGGGCGCGACCGTGCGGGAGCTGCGCGAGCCCGGCCTGGTGTACCTGTACCACGGCGGGGTGGACAAGACGGGGCACCGGTTCGGACCGGAGTCCTGGCAGTGGGGCGACGCGCTCGAGGAGACCGACGCCGAGCTGCGCCGGCTCGTGCGGTCCGTGCCGCGCGGCACCCTGGTGGTCGTCACCGCCGACCACGGGCAGATCACCGCCGACCCGGCCCGCCAGCACGACGTCGCCGCAGACCCGGAGCTGGCGCGCGACGTCGCGCTCCTGGGCGGCGAGCCCCGCGCCACGCACGTGTACGTGTCGCCGGGCGCGGACCCGCGCGACGTCGCCGCCCGCTGGGCCGCGGTGCTCGGCGACGACGCGCTCGTCATGCTGCGCGACGACGCCGTGGCCGCGGGCTGGCTCGGCCCGGTCGCGGAGCACGTGCTCCCGGCGGTCGGCGACGTCGTCGTCGCCGCGCGCGGGGCGGCCACGGTGGTGGACTCCCGCCTGCACCCGGCCGGGGCGCGCGAGATGCCTGGCGTGCACGGGTCGCTCACGCCCGCGGAGATGGTCGTGCCGATGCTGGTCGCGCAGGCGTAGGGCCGGCCGACGCGATATGTCGTGGCGGCCCGCGACGGCGGGTGCCACGATGCCGGGATGGAGCCTCGCGAGCAGGACCTCGGGCAGGACGGCGACCGACGGGCGTCCCGGTGGACCCGGGCGACCGTCTACCCGGACATGTGGGTGGACCCCGACGACGACCCGCGCGAGAGCGACGCCGAACTCGTCGACGAGCGCGCGATCCTCCTCGAGTCGCTGCGGGCGAACCGCCTGACGATCGAGATGAAGTGCGCCGACCTGGACGCCGAGCAGCTCGCCCGCCGCTCGGTGCCGCCGTCCACGATGTCGCTGCTGGGGCTGGTGCGGCACCTCACCGAGGACGAGCGGCACGTGCGCCGCATCATGACCGGCGAGGACGCGCCGTGGCTGTACCGGTCCGAGGCGGACCGGGACGGCGACTGGGACGGCGCCGTCGCCGACCCGGCGGTGGTCGACGAGGCGTTCGGGCGCTGGCGCGAGGAGATGGCGGCGACCGACCGGATGGTCGCGTCCCTCGACGACCTGGGCGCGACCAACGCCGGCCTGTCGGACCTCGGCGCCGAGCCGGGCGGGGAGCTCCAGCTGCGCGAGCTGCTGCTGAGCCACATCGAGGAGTACGCGCGGCACTGCGGCCACGCGGACCTGCTGCGCGAGTGCGTGGACGGGCGCGTCGGGCAGTGACGGCGCGCTGACCTGGCGAGGGCCCGGCGTCTGACAGGATCTGGGCCATGGCCGAGCTCGTCTTCTTCTCCGGGACCATGGACAGCGGCAAGTCGACGCTGGCGCTGCAGACCGACCACAACCACGCGGCGCGCGGGCGGTCGGGGCTGATCTTCACGCGGGACGACCGCGCGGGCACGTCCCGGCTCTCGTCCCGGCTGGGTCTTGAGGTCGACGCGCGCGAGGTCACCGACGGCACCGACTTCTGGGACGTGGTGGCCGCGGAGCGCCAGTCGGGCCGCGTCGTGGACTACCTGGTGTGCGACGAGGCCCAGTTCTACTCCCCGGCGCAGGTGGAGCAGCTGGCCCGCCTCGTCGACGAGGTGGAGCTCGACGTCTTCGCCTTCGGCATCACGACGGACTTCCGCACGCGGCTGTTCCCCGGCGCCGCGCGCCTCATCGAGATCGCCGACCGCATCGAGGTGCTGCAGGTGCGGTCGCTGTGCTGGTGCGGGGCACGGGCCACGCACAACGCCCGCACGGTGGGCGGCGTCATGGTGGTCGAGGGCGATCAGGTGGTGGTCGGCGACGTCGCGGGCGCCCCCGACGTGGCCCCGGTGTCGTACGAGGTGCTGTGCCGGCGCCACCACATGCGCCGCATGACGGAGGCCGACGCCCGGCGCCGGGCGTCCGTCACCGACCAGCTGGACCTGGGCGACGAGCGGGGCGCCGGCGAGTAGCGGGGCCGCCCGCGGCGGGCCGGGCCGTCAGGACGACGGGCGGCCGCCGCCGAAGACGATCTCGTCCCAGCTCGGCACCTGCGCGCGGCCCTTGCGCCCGGAACGACGGGCCGACGCGGGCTTGTCGGCGCGCGGTGCGGGCGCGGCCGGCTGCGGCCCGGGGGCACCCTGCGCGGGCGGCCCGCTGGGCGCCGGCGCGTCCTCCACGACGTCGTCGCGGCCGGAGGCGCGGGCCGGGTCGTGATCGGGGTCCGCGCCCGGCGCGCCCTGGTCCTCGGGCGGGAGCGCGGCGGGCACGGGACGCCGGCCGCCGGACGGGTGCGCGCCCCGCTCGGCCGACCGGTCGGGACCCTGCGTGCGCATCCCCGCGCGCCGCGACCCGGGGGCGACGACGCGCGCACCGGCGGGCGCGTCGTCACCCGCCGGGGCGGCCGCGTCGGCGGTCGGCGCGGCGACACGCCCGACGGGGACGTCGTCCATGGGCTCGGGGGCGGGCGTGTCGCCGGGGGACTCCCCGCGCGCGGCGGGGGAGCGGCGGTCCAGCGGACGCTGCCCGCGGCGCCCGGCGAGGTCGTCCAGCAGCAGCGCGGTCGTGTCGTCCTCGGGGTGCCGTCGCGGGGCGACGGTCCGCGCGCTCGTCGACGGGACGCCGAGGACGTCCGGCGAGACCGGGTCGTCCGGCTGGCCGAGCCACCGCGCCTCGTCGTCGAGCGGCGTCACCACGCGGCCCTTGGGGTCGTAGGTCCACCGGGCGGAGCGGTCGCGGTCGCCCGCGGAGAACCACACCTCGACCACCCAGGGCGCGGTGCCGTCGCGCCGGGCGGACCAGTGCGCCTCGGCCGAGGTCACGCCGCGCGCGGCCAGGCGCTTGTCGGCGACCTCCCCGAGCGTCGACGTCTCGTCGTCGCCGGGCAGCCGGTGGGCGCGCACCTGCTCGACGGCATGGTTGCGCTCCGCCACCACCGGCCACTCGTACCGCTGCACGTGCTCGACGGGCAGGCCGGACTCCTCCGCCAGCTCCTCGGCCGAGGCGCCGGCGCGCAGGCGTGCCTGCAGGTCGCGCGGGCGCAGCGTCGTCGCGGCCTGCGCGCGCAGCGCCTCCGTGCGCGGACGGTCCCGGCGCACCGCAGCGCGCACCGCCTCCGTGATGGGCAGCGTGCTCTCGGTGCCGTCGGGACCGCGCAGGACCAGGCGCTCACCGTCCTCGTGCAGCCTCACGAGCTCGAGCTCGGCCATGCTTCCTCCCTCAGGGTCACACCCGCGGAAATCTCCGCCGGGGCGGGTCCGCCTGTTCGAGGGTGCCATCGGCGCGCGGCACGGCGGCGCAGGCGCGTCGGTGTGCCGTCGATTGACGCGCCGCCGACGTGCCCCGCCGGCGCGCCCCGTCGTGGTGCGCCTGCGAGGATGACGTCCCGTGGACGTGTTCACCTCCGGCCCGGTCTCCGTCCTCGAGCTCGTCGCCGTGTTCGTGGCGGGGGTCTCGGGCGGGCTCGCGGCCGTCCGCCGGCGGTTCGACGCGTTCGGCGTGCTCGTCCTGGCGTGGGTCACCGGCCTGGGCGGGGGGATCCTGCGCGACGTGCTCATCGGCGCCACCCCGCCGGTCGGGATCTCGAGCTGGCGCCTGGTCACGGCGGCCCTCGCCGCGGGGGCGATCATCTTCTTCTTCCACCCGGGCCTGGAGCGGATGCGCCGGTCCGTCCTCGTGCTCGACGCCGCGGCGCTCGCGCTGTTCGTGCTGCAGGGCACGACCAAGTCGCTCGACCTCGGCGCCGGCGTCCTCGCGTCGGTGGTGGTCGGCGTGCTCACGGCGGTGGGCGGCGGCATCATGCGCGACATCCTCGTGGGCGAGGTGCCGCTGGTGTTCGCCGACCGCCAGCTCTACGCGGTGCCGGCGCTGGTCGGGGCCGCGATCACGGCGGCGCTGTGGCACGCCGGAGCGCTCCAGGTCTGGACCGCGCTGGGGGTGGTGGCCCTCGTCTTCGGGTTCCGCATCGTGTCGCTCGTGCGCGGGTGGACGGTGCCGCACCCCGGCCCGGGCTGGACGGCCCGGTGGGGGCGCCGGTCGGGCAAGATGTAGGCCGTGGAGGAACGAGCGGCTGCCCCGGACCCGACCGACCCGACCGACCCCGTGCGCGGTGACGTCCCACCCGGCACGGATGTCGAGACGCTGCGCGCGCTGGCCCGCAGCCTCGCGTGCGAGGCCGGCGCCCTGGTGCGCGACGGGCGTCCCGAGCGCGTGGAGGTCGCGGCGACGAAGTCGAGCGCCGTCGACCCGGTGACGGCGATGGACCGCGCCTCCGAGGAGCTCCTGCGCGCGCGGCTCGCCGCCGAGCGGCCCGAGGACGCGATCCTGGGCGAGGAGGGGGACGACGTCCCCGGCACCTCCGGCCTCACCTGGGTGCTCGACCCGATCGACGGCACGGTGAACTACCTGTACGGCGTCGCGTCGTATGCCGTCTCCGTGGCCGTCGTGGCGGGGCCGCCGGACCCGGAGCGCTGGACGGCGCTCGCGGGCTGCGTGCACTCCGTCGTCGACGGGCGCACCTGGACCGCCGCCCGCGGCGGCGGCGCCGAGCGGGACGGCCGCGCCCTGCGCGTGGGCCGGCCCCCGTCGCTCGCCCAGTCCCTCGTCGGCACGGGCTTCGGGTACGACGCCGCGCGCCGCGCGCACCAGGCGCGGGTGCTCGCGACCGTGCTGCCGCAGGTGCGCGACATCCGGCGCCTCGGCGCGGCGGCGATCGACCTGTGCCTGCTGGCCGAGGGGGCGCTCGACCTCTACTACGAGCGCGGGCTGAACCCGTGGGACGTCGCGGCCGGCGGCCTCGTGGCCCAGGAGGCGGGCGCCTGGCTGGGCGGCCTGCGCGGGCGCGGGCCGAGCCGGACGATGACGGTCGGCGGCGCCCGGCCCGTCGTCGACGAGCTCGTGCGGCTGCTCGAGGACTCGGACGCCGACGGGGTCGAGGACCCGGCTGCGCACTGAGCCGCCGGCCGGCCCGGCGCGCCCCGGGGCTGACGAGGTTCGGCGCCCGGGGCGACGGTCCGGCCGGGGTGAAAACTTCGTCAGCCCCGGCACCTCACGCTCCCGGCGAACGCCGCGGGTCGGCAGCGTCGTCGCAGGTCAGGGGCCGATGTCGACGGTGTGACACGGGGAACAGCGCGCGGTGTCGCGCGCCCGCGCGAAATGGTGCACAATCCGTGGGCCGACCGGGAACAAAACCCGGTCACCGAGCATTATCAGCGCGTACCGACACCGACACCACGGAGCGTGACCACACAGATGGCAACCGACTACGACGCCCCCCGCAAGAACGACGAGGACGCGGAGCAGGACTCGATCCAGGAGCTCCAGGCGCGTCGTTCCGACAAGTCGTCGGGTGTCGTCGACGAGGACGAGACGGAGGCCGCGGAAGGCTTCGAGCTTCCGGGCGCCGATCTCTCCGGCGAGGAGCTCGCGGTCCGCGTCCTGCCCCGCCAGGCCGACGAGTTCACCTGCACGAGCTGCTTCCTCGTCCACCACCGCAGCCAGCTGGCCTACGAGAAGAAGGGCCAGATGATCTGCACGGAGTGCGCCGCCTGACGAGCCCCGCGAGGCCGCACGCCTGCACCACGGACGACACAGGCCGTCACGTCGCGACGTGACGGCCTTCGTCGTGCCCGGACGCCGCGGCAGCGTGGGCCGGAGGGGTCAGCGGCCGAGCGCCGCGGCGAGCTCCTGCGGCCGGCGCGTGGAGAGCATCCAGTACGGGGTGGGGTCGAGCGGGTCGTCCAGGTCGACCCGCACGCCGGTGCGGGCCCATGCGCGCAGGCACACGAACGCCCGGGCGTCGAGCGCCGGGCCGAGCGCGGTGCGCATCTCCTCGGGGCTGTCGAGCGTGGTGACGTCGCCCAGGAGGTCGAGGGAGACGGACGCCCGTCCGGCGCGCAGCACGCCTCCCGAGACCTCGATCACGGGGGAGGTCGCGACCAGCGCCGTCAGGGTCCCGGCGGCGACGAGGAGGCCGCCCACGATCCCGATCACGTGCGCCATCGGCCACAGCGCCACGCCCGAGATCACGCCCAGACCCACGGCGGCGCACCAGGCCGCCGGCCCGGGCGAGAGCCGCTCGCGGAACGCCGGGCCGGTGACGGGGGAGAGGTCGGGCTGGGGCTCGCTCATGGCCCCATCATCCCAGGGCCGCGGGCACCTCTGTGCCGGGCGGCGGTCGGCTACGCTTCGCGGGTGCCCGACACCGCCAGCCAGCCCGTGACCCCGTCCGCACGCCCCGACCGGGGCCACGAATCCGGGTACGACGTCGGCACCGACGCGAGCACGGTGGACGTGCTCGTCACGCTGCTCGACGACGTGCCGACCCCCGCGTACGCGCACCCCGGTGACGCGGGCGCGGACCTCGTGACGACCGTCGACGTCGAGATCCCGCCGCAGGGCCGGGTCACGGTCCCCACCGGCGTCGCGATCGCGCTGCCCGACGGGTACGCCGCCTTCGTGCACCCGCGCTCGGGGCTGGCGGCCAAGCACGGCGTCACCGTGGTGAACGCGCCGGGCACCATCGACGCGGGCTACCGCGGCGAGATCAAGGTGATCCTCCTCAACACGGACGTCGCCGAGCCGGTGCGGCTGAGCCGCGGTGACCGGGTCGCGCAGCTCGTGGTGCAGCGGGTGGAGCACGCGCGGTTCCTCGTCGCGACGACGCTGCCGGGCTCGCACCGCGGCTCCGGCGGCCTCGGGTCGAGCGGCGGCTTCGCCGGGAGCTGAGGGACCCCCGCGGGCGGACCGGGAGCGTCGGCGAACCGGTCTAGTGTGGGAGATGAGAGCGATCGCTCGGGCGCACCGACGGAGGCGGCCCCGCAGGGCCGCAGACCGGGCGACCGCAGCGAGCATCGATGTGAACAAGGACGACGAGAAGGAGATCCTCCGTGGGGCTGTTCCGGCGCAACGCGTCGCAGAAGGGGTCCGACGAGGCCCGCGAGACCTCGCCCGAGGAGGCCGAGGGCACCGCGGTGGCCGGCACCGGTGGTGTCGAGGGCGCGGCGGAGCGCTCCGAGCGCGGCCCGTTCGACTCGTCCCAGGTGCCGGGCATGGGCCCGCGCGTGGACCTGGGCGCGATCTGGCTGCCCGTGCTGCCCGGCCTCGAGCTGCGCATGGAGGTCGACAAGAAGACCCAGAAGGTCACCGGCGTCTCGGCCACCCTCAACGGGTCGGGGCTGCAGGTGCAGGCGTTCGCCGCGCCGCGCACCGAGGGCATCTGGGACGAGGTCCGTGCGGAGATCGGGTCGTCCATCACGCGCCAGGGCGGCACCGTGGACGACGTGCCCGGCACGTTCGGTCGCGAGCTCATCGCCCGCATCCCGGCGACCGGGCCGGAGGGCCAGGCGGCCGTCCGCCCCGCGCGCTTCGTCGGCGTCGACGGCCCCCGCTGGTTCCTGCGCGGCGTCCTGTCCGGCCGCGCCGCCGTAGACCCCGAGGCGGCCAAGCCGCTCGAGTCCGTCTTCGCGAACGTCGTCGTCGTGCGCGACGGCAACCCCCGCCCGCCGCGGGACCTGCTCACGCTCACCCTGCCCAAGAACGCCCGCCAGGGCGACGACGCAGCGGGCGGCACGAGCGGCGACGCGGCCGGCCCCGACGGCGCGGCGCCGCAGACCCCGTCGTTCGACCCGCTGACCCGCGGGCCGGAGATCACCGAGATCCGGTGACCGTCCCGGCCGCGACGCCGGCTCGCCCACCAGCCTGGAGCAACTGATGTCCCTGCGTACCGCCGTCCAGCACGCGCTGGCCTCGGCCGACGAGGTCGCCGCCGACGAGGAGCGCCACGAGGCCGCGGCCTACGGCGGCTGCACCCCCGTGTCGGACCTCGGCGACCGCCGCCGCGCGAGCACGGCCGGCGTGCTGCGGTCCGTCGTCCTGCGCCCCCGCGAGGGCGTCCCGACCGTCGAGGCGGAGCTGTACGACGGCTCCGGGTCGCTCGACCTCGTCTGGCTCGGCCGCCGCGCCATCGCGGGCATCGACCCCGGCCGGCGCATCCGGGTGGAGGGTCTGGTGTGCGACGTCGACGGACGGCGCACCATGTTCAACCCCCGGTACGAGCTGCGCGCGCGGGCCGGCGAGTGAGCGACCGGTACCCCCCGGCGGGAGAGCCGACGGGCCGGCCCGCCGCCGACGGGCGCGGGGTGCGCGCCGTCACGGGGGAGTCGTTCTCCTTCGCGCAGGCGGTCGGGGGCGTGCGCGGCGTGATCGAGGCCGTGCTGCCCGGCCTCGTCTTCGTGATCCTGTACGTCGTCACCTCCGAGCTGACCTGGGCGCTCGTCGCCTCCGTCGGCGCGGCGCTCGTCGCTGTCGTCGCCCGGCTCGCCCAGCGCACGCCGATCACGCAGGCGCTCGGCGGCCTTCTCGGCATCGGCGTGGGCGTGTTCTGGGCCTGGCGCTCGGGCGAGGCCCAGGACTTCTACGCGTGGGGGCTGTGGACCAACGCGGCCTATCTCGCCGCCATCCTGGTCTCGCTCGCGCTGCGCTGGCCCGTCGTCGGGCTCGTCGTGGAGGCCGTCCGCGGCGGGTTCGCCGACGTCGCGGCCGAGCGTGCCCGCGGCGGGTCCACCGAGGACGGGTCCACCGAGGGCCGGGACGCCGAGCACCGGGGGCCGGACTCCGGCACGAGCGCCCCCGACGCCTCGAGCCCGCTCGCCGGGCTGGTGGCCTGGCGCAAGGACCCGGAGCTGGTGCGCCGCTACACGCTCGCCACCTGGTTCTGGGCGGGCCTGTTCGCGGTGCGCCTGCTCGTCAAGGTGCCGCTCTACTTCTCGGGCGACGTCGGCTGGCTGGGCACGGCCCACCTGGTGCTGGGCGTCCCGCTGTGGGGCCTGGTGCTCTGGCTCACCTGGGTCGTGGTGCGCGGCGCCCACGACGACACGGCCGCGGTCGAGGACCGCGAGCCGGACGGCCGCCCGGCGGCCTAGGTGTACCCGGCCTAAGCTCGTCGCCGACTAGAGCTCGTCGCCGGCGGCCTGGTCGACGGCCCCGCCCCCACCCGCCTCCTCCGGCGCGAGCAGCGGAGCGCCGTCCTCGACCACCGGGACGGGCGAGCTGCCCTGGGCCAGCAGGCGCTGGAGCGACTCCTCGTCCGCCTGGCTGCCCATGACGAGGACGAGCTCGTCCCCGGTCTCGAGGGTGTCGTCCACCGTGGGGGCGAGCGGCTGCGACCCCCGCACGATGCACGCCAGCACCGTGTCGGTGGGCCAGGTGACGGCCCCGACCCGCGCCCCGACGAGGGGCGAGTCGGGGGGCAGCGTCACCTCGACGATGTCCGCGCCGGACTGGTGGAACGTGAAGATCCGCACCAGGTCGCCGACGGCCACGGCCTCCTCGACCATGGCCGTCATGATCCGCGGCGTCGACACCGCGACGTCGACGCCCCACGAGCCGTCGAACATCCACTCGTTCTTCGGGTTGTTGACGCGCGCGACGGTGCGCGGCACGCCGAACTCGGTCTTGCACAGCAGGGAGAAGACGAGGTTCGCCTTGTCGTCCCCGGTCGCGCCCACGACGACATCGGCGCCGGCCACGTCCGTGGCCTCGAGGGAGGACAGCTCGCAGGCGTCCGCGAGCAGCCAGTCGGCCTCGGGCACCTGGGCCACCCGCATGGCGGCGGGGTTCTTGTCGATGAGCACGACCTCGTGGTCGTGCGAGAGCAGCTCGCGGGCGATCGACCGGCCCACGGAGCCCGCACCGGCGACGACGACGCGCATCAGCTCTCCTCCTGCCGCGGCTCGTGGGTCAGCACGCGCTCGACGGCGGCGGCGCCGTCGGCGCGCATGAGGACGTGCAGCTCGTCGTTCTCCTGGAGCACCGCGCCGGGCGTCGGGAGGATGCCGTCGGTGTACCGGGACAGGAACGCGACGCGTGCCCCCGTGGCCTCCTCGATCCGGCGCACCGTGACGCCGGCCCAGCCGGGGTGGTAGTCGACCTGCGCGAGCCGTATCTGTCCCGACGGGTCGCGGTACTCGTCGGTGGCCCCCAGCGGGAGCATGCGGCGCAGCACCTGGTCGGCCGTCCAGCGCACGGTCGCCACGGTGGGGATGCCCAGGCGCTGGTAGATCTCCGCGCGCTGCGGGTCGTAGATGCGGGCCACGACGTTCTCCACGCCGTACGTCTCGCGCGCGACACGCGCGGCCAGGACGTTGGAGTTGTCGCCGTCGGAGACGGCCGCGAAGGCGTAGGTGTCCTCGATGCCGGCCTGGACCAGGGTGTCCCGGTCGAAGCCGACCCCGGTGACCTTCTGCCCGCTGAAGCCCGCCGGCAGGCGGCGGAACGACTCGGGGTTCTGGTCGACGACGGCCACGGAGTGGCCGTGGGACTCGATCGCCTGCGCGAGCGTCGACCCGACGCGGCCGCAGCCCATGATGACGAAGTGCACGAGCGAAACGCTATACCTCGCGACCTGGTCCCTCCTCGCGGCGGGACGGGGCGCGCCGACGGTCGCCGCGGGGCATAGCATTGCTCGACGTGTCGGACATCGCGGACGCTGCCAAACGGCTCCTTCTCGGACGCCCCGTGCGCAGCGAGAACCTGGGGCACACCCTGCTGCCCAAGCGCGTCGCGCTGCCGGTCTTCGCCTCGGACGCGCTGTCGTCGGTGGCGTACGCCCCGGAC
The DNA here is from genome assembly GCF_050315395.1 of Promicromonospora sp. Marseille-Q5078. Lineage (NCBI taxonomy): Bacteria > Bacillati > Actinomycetota > Actinomycetes > Micrococcales > Promicromonosporaceae > Promicromonospora > Promicromonospora sp. Marseille-Q5078. Next base: position 2,572,851 of record NZ_JBNPQG010000001.1, on the reverse strand, counting down.
GAGATCCTCCTGACCCTCGCCGTGGCCGGCATCGCCGCGACGACGATCTCCCCGTGGATCGGCCTCGGCGTGGTCGTGGTGCTGCTCGTGGTGGTCTCCTCCTACCGCCAGAACGTGCGCGCCTACCCCTCCGGGGGCGGCGACTACGAGGTCGCGACGACGAACCTCGGCCCGTCGGCCGGCATCGGCGTCGCGTCCGCCCTGCTGGTCGACTACGTCCTGACCGTCGCCGTGTCGATCTCGTCGGGCGCCCAGTACGCGGCGTCCGCCCTGCCCTTCCTGCGGGGGCACGAGGCGCTGTTCGCGGTGGTGGTCGTCGTGATCCTCACCGTGATGAACCTGCGCGGCGTGCGGGAGTCGGGCACGTTCTTCGCCATCCCGACGTACTGCTTCATGGCCCTCATCGGCCTGCTCGCCGTGGTGGGCGCGATCCGGTACTTCGCGGACGACCTGCCGCTCGCGGAGAGCGCGAACTTCGAGATCACGCCCGAGGCCGGGTTCGACCAGGGGCTCACCGGGCTCGCCGGCGCCTTCCTCCTGGCGCGGGCGTTCGCGTCGGGCTGCGCCGCGCTGACCGGGGTGGAGGCCATCAGCAACGGCGTGCCGGCGTTCCGCAAGCCCAAGTCGCGCAACGCGGCCACCACCCTCGCGCTGCTCGGCGGCATCTCGGCCACGATGATGATCTCGATCCTGCTGCTCGCCCAGGCCACCGGCGTGAAGTACGTCGAGGACGCGCACGAGCAGCTGACCAGCGGCGGCCAGCCGCTACCGGCGGGCTACAACCAGCACCCGGTGATCAGCCAGCTCGCGGAGTCGGTGTTCCAGGGCTTCACCCCGGCGTTCGTGGCCATCTCGATCGTCACCGGGCTCATCCTGGTGCTCGCGGCCAACACGGCCTTCAACGGCTTCCCGGTGCTCGGCTCCATCCTCGCCAAGGACGGCTTCCTGCCGCGCCAGCTGCACACGCGCGGCGACCGGCTCGCGTTCTCCAACGGCATCATCACCCTCGCCGTGGCCGCGATCGTGCTCATCGTCGCGTTCGACGCCCAGGTGACCCGCCTCATCCAGCTGTACATCGTGGGCGTGTTCGTGTCGTTCACGCTCTCCCAGCTCGGCATGGTGCGGCACTGGACGCGGGCGCTGCGCAAGGAGCCCGACCCCAAGGAGCGCTCGCGCATGCAGCGCTCGCGCGTCGTCAACGGCGTCGGCCTCGTGATGACGGCGACGGTGCTGGTCATCGTCCTCGCGACCAAGTTCACCCACGGCGCGTGGATCACCCTGCTGGCGATGGCGGTGCTCTTCGGCCTCATGAAGGCGATCCGCGGCCACTACGCCCGCGTGCGCGAGGAGCTGGAGCTGGACGACGTGGCGGGCGCGCGCGCCCTGCCCAGCCGGGTGCACGCGATCGTGCTGGTGTCCAAGATCCACAAGCCGACGATGCGGGCGCTGGCGTACGCGCGCGCCTCGCGGCCGTCGGTGCTCGAGGCCGTGACGGTGGGCGTCGACCCGGAGGAGATCGCCGACCTGCGCGCCCGGTGGGAGTCGCTCGACCTGCCCGTGCCGCTGCGGGTGCTCGACTCCCCGTTCCGCGAGATCACGCGCCCCGTGCTGAAGTACGTGCGCTCCGTGCGCCGCGACTCGCCGCGCGACCTGGTGGTCGTGTACATCCCCGAGTACGTCGTGGGCCACTGGTGGGAGCAGGCGCTGCACAACCAGTCCGCGCTGCGCCTCAAGGGCCGGCTGCTGTTCACGCCCGGCGTCGTCGTGGCGTCGGTGCCGTGGCAGCTGTCGTCGTCGCAGGGCCAGACCGGCCTGGAGGGCACCTCGCCGCTCGGCCCCCGGTTCTGACGGACCGGCACGGTCGGCCGCCCCCGCGGGGCGGGGAGAATGGTGCCCATGCCCCGACCTCGCCGTTCCGCACCGCGCCCCCGCCCCGCCGCCGCCACCCCCGACCCCGAGGTGGGGCGCGAGGTCGAGCTCGAGATCGGGCCCGTCGCGCACGGCGGGCACTGCGTGGCCCGCCTCGACGGCCGCGTCGTCTTCGTGCGCCACACCCTGCCCGGCGAGCGCGTGCGCGCCCGCGTGACCGAGACGGGCACCCGCTTCTGGCGCGCCGACGCGGTGGAGGTGCTCGAGGCGTCCGCCGACCGCGTCCCGTCCGCCTGGCCCGAGGCCGGCCCCGGGGGCGTCGGCGGGGGCGAGCTCGCCCACGTGTCGCTGCCCGCACAGCGCCGCTGGAAGGCCGCGGTGCTCGTCGAGCAGCTGCAGCGGCTCGCCCGCCTCGACCGGGAGGTCGAGGTGGAGCCCGCGCCCGGCGACGACGAGCGCGGCGGGCTCGCCTACCGCACGCGGATCGACCTGGTCGCCGACGCCGAGGGCCGCGCGGGGATGCGCCGGTTCCGCTCGCACGACGTCGTGGCGCTCGACGGCATGCCGCTGGCGACCGAGGCGGTCGCGGCGCTCGCCGACGCCGAGGGCGTGTGGACGCGCCGCTGGCAGCCGGGCGCCCGGCTCGAGCTCGTCGCCCCGGAGGGCGCGTCCGACGCGATGCTGCTGGTCGACGACGTCCCGTGGCGTCGCGGCCGCGCCGACACCCGGCCCAACGCGCGCCGCGCCGTGACCGAGACCGTCCGGGCGGGCGGCGCCGAGCACGCCTACCGCGTCGCCGCCGACGGCTTCTGGCAGGTGCACCGGTCCGCGCCGGACCTGCTCGCGGGCACCGTGCTCGACGCCGTCGGGGACGCCGCCGGGTCGACGGTGCTCGACCTCTACTCGGGGGCCGGCCTGTTCACCGTGCCGCTCGCCGCGGCCGTCGGCTCCGCCGGGCGCGTCATCGCGGTCGAGGGCGACACCGGGGCGGTCAAGGACGCCCGGCGCAACGCGCACGACCTGCCCCAGGTGGAGCTGCACCTCGGCGCGGTGGAGCGGGTCCTGGGCGAGGGCGACACCGGGGTGGGCGCCGCGGACGTCGTCGTGCTCGACCCGCCGCGCACCGGCGCCGGCCGCGCCGTCGTCGACGCGATCGCGCAGCGCACCCCGGGCCGCGTGGTCTACGTCGCGTGCGACCCCGCCGCGCTCGCCCGCGACATCGGCTACCTGGCCGGGCACGGGTACGGGCTGACCTCCCTGCGCGCCTTCGACCTGTTCCCGATGACGCACCACGTCGAGGCGGTCGCGGTCCTCGACCGCTGAGGCCCGCGCGCGGTGGTCGGTATGGGCGGCACGGACGGTCGGGGAACCCCCGGCGCGCGGAGCTGGCTGCCCCTGCGTCTCCTCGTGATCGGCCTGGTCGTGGCGCTCGCGGCCGTGGTCGTCTGGCTCGTCCGGCAGCCGGAGCGCCTGGTCCTCGGCACCTACCAGGGGCTTCCGGCGGGCGCACGGGCCGAGCCCGGCGAGACCGCGCCGGGCTGGGTGCTGGGCGACGACGGGCGGCTCGCGGTGTACGCCGCGGGCAGCTCGTCGTGCCCGTGGCGGCCGACCTCCGTCACCGCCGAGGGGAACCGGGTGCGGGTGCGGCTCGGCCAGGACCGGGAGCGTCCGTGCACCGACGACCTCGTGTACACCACGAGCCTCGTGGCGCTCCCCGCCGGGGTCGACCCCGACGCCGTCGACGTCGAGATCCGGCAGGTCGAGCCTGCCGGCGGCTGACGACCCCCGGCGCCGGGACGGGATCAGGCCGCGACCCGTCCGGCGGCGGACGCGAACCCGAGCCAGGTGTGGCGGTTGCGCCACCAGCACCAGCCCACCTTGGGGGCGCCGCGGCGGGCGCTCCCGTCGCGTCCGGTGCCGTTCGAGATCCAGAGGGCGGGCGTCCGGGCGTCGTACGACCCGTTCGGCCGCCGCAGCCGGGAGCCGATCGTCATGAAGCACCGGTTGCGCGCGAGGGCGTCCGGGGACTGCAGCACCCAGTGCGCGCCCTCGGCGACGGTCAGCGGGCTGCGGCTGCGCGCGGCGAGGGCGGTCTCGGCCTCCTCGGGCGACCAGTTCGCCAGGTCGTCTCCGCGGTCGGGCCCGGCCACGGCGTAGACGTCGGCGTCGGGCACCTCGACGCCGGGCACGGGCGCGAAGTCGTCGAGGTCGGGCATGTCCACCACGACGAACCCCGCGCGCTCGACGGGGCGCCCGCGCAGGGTGGCCGCGCGGCGCAGGTGCCCGGCCAGGACCGACGGCGGCAGCAGCCGCGGGTGCACCACGAGCAGCGCGCCGGCGGGCGAGGTCCGCTCGAGCGCGGCGGCGGCGCCGCGCAGCACGTCGGGGGAGAGGACCTCGGGCGGCACGACGCCGCGCGCGACCAGCAGGTCGGCCTGCGCCGTCAGCGGGGGCAGGGCCGGCGGGACGGCCGGGCCGCCGGGGTCGGTCGGGTCGGTGGAGACGGTCGGGTCGGTCGGGTCGGTGGAGACGGTCGGGTCGGTCGGGTCGGTGGAGACGGTCGGGTCGGTGGGGACGGTCGAGGGAGCGGGTGACGGCACGGTGCGTCCTTCCGGTCGAGGCAGAGGCACAACGGCCGGGCCGCGGACCTTGTTCCCGTCCGGCGTACGGGAATTCTTCCGCGACGCCCCGCCGGGACCTGACGCGGAGATATCTTGACGTCAAGATATATGCGTTATGCTGGCCAGGTGCCCGGCGTAGGCTGGGCGGAGCCCCCCAGAATCGACGGCCTCGACCCCGTCGCGCCGCAGCGCGCACGGTGCCGGTGCCGGCCAGCCCCGCAGAAGGAGCCGCAGTGAGCAGCGTGGACACGTTCGGATCGAAGGGAACGCTGGAGGTCGGCGGGAAGGCCTACGAGATCTTCCGCCTCTCCGCCGTCGAGGGCGCCGAGCGCCTCCCGTACTCCCTGAAGATCCTCGCCGAGAACCTCCTGCGCACCGAGGACGGTGCGAACATCACCGCCGACCACGTGCGCGCCCTCGCGTCGTGGGACCCGGACGCGCAGCCCGACACCGAGATCCAGTTCACGCCCGCCCGCGTGATCATGCAGGACTTCACGGGCGTGCCCTGCGTCGTCGACCTCGCCACCATGCGCGAGGCCGTCGCCGACCTCGGCGGCGACCCGTCGAAGATCAACCCGCTGGCGCCCGCCGAGATGGTCATCGACCACTCCGTGCAGATCGACGTCGCCGGCCGCGCGGACGCGTTCACCCGCAACGTCGAGTTCGAGTACGAGCGCAACCACGAGCGCTACCAGTTCCTGCGCTGGGGCCAGACGGCGTTCGACGACTTCAAGGTCGTCCCGCCGGGCACCGGCATCGTGCACCAGGTCAACATCGAGTACCTGGCGCGCACGATCATGACCCGCGAGGTGGAGGTCGACGGGCAGCAGGTGCTGCGCGCCTACCCCGACACCTGCGTCGGCACCGACTCGCACACCACGATGGTCAACGGCCTCGGCGTCCTGGGCTGGGGCGTCGGCGGCATCGAGGCCGAGGCGGCCATGCTCGGCCAGCCGGTGTCGATGCTCATCCCGCGCGTCGTCGGCTTCAAGCTGGCCGGCTCGATCCCGGCGGGCGTCACCGCGACCGACGTCGTGCTCACGATCACCCAGATGCTGCGCCAGCACGGCGTGGTCGGGAAGTTCGTCGAGTTCTACGGCGCGGGCGTCGCCCAGGTGCCGCTGGCCAACCGCGCCACCATCGGCAACATGAGCCCGGAGTTCGGCTCGACCGCCGCGATCTTCCCGATCGACGGCGTCACGCTCGACTACCTGCGCCTCACGGGCCGCAGCGACGAGCAGCTCGCGCTCGTCGAGGCGTACGCCAAGGAGCAGGGCCTGTGGCTCGACCCGAGCTCGGAGTCCTACGTCGAGCCGAAGTTCTCCGAGTACCTCGAGCTGGACCTCGGCACGGTCGTGCCGTCGATCGCCGGCCCGAAGCGCCCGCAGGACCGCATCGAGCTGTCGAACGCGAAGTCCGCGTTCGCCCGTGACCTGCCGGCCTACGCCCCCGAGGTCATCGACTCCGTGGACGAGGCCGAGAAGGAGTCGTTCCCGGCCTCCGACTCGCCGTCCACGCACGCCCAGGTGCGGCGCACCGTGGCGGTGACGGACAGCGAGGGCAAGCAGTTCGACCTGTTCCACGGCGCGGTCGCGATCGCCTCGATCACGTCGTGCACCAACACGTCGAACCCGTCGGTCATGCTCGCCGCGGCGCTCCTGGCGAAGAAGGCCGTCGAGAAGGGCCTCACGTCCAAGCCGTGGGTCAAGACCTCGATGGCGCCCGGCTCGCAGGTCGTGACGAACTACTACGAGAAGGCCGGCATGTGGCCGTACCTGGAGAAGCTCGGCTTCCACCTGGTCGGCTACGGCTGCGCCACCTGCATCGGCAACTCCGGCCCGCTCGACGAGAAGATCTCCGAGGCGGTCAACGAGCACGACCTGTCGGTCGTCTCGGTCCTGTCGGGCAACCGCAACTTCGAGGGGCGCATCAACCCCGACGTGAAGATGAACTACCTCGCGTCGCCGCCCCTGGTCATCGCGTACGCGCTCGCCGGCACCATGGAGTTCGACTTCGAGTCCGACCCGCTGGGCCGCGACGGGGCCGGGAACCCGATCTTCCTGCGCGACATCTGGCCGACGCCGGAGGAGGTCCAGGCGACGATCGACTCGTCGATCGACCGCGGCATGTTCACCAAGGACTACGCCGACGTGTTCACCGGCGACGACCGCTGGCGGGCGCTCGAGACCCCCGAGGGCGACACGTTCTCCTGGGACTCCGAGTCCACGTACGTGCGCAAGCCCCCGTACTTCGAGGGCATGGGCGCGCAGCCGGAGCCCGTCGCGGACATCTCCGGCGCCCGCGTCCTCGCGAAGCTCGGCGACTCGGTCACCACGGACCACATCTCGCCCGCCGGCGCCATCAAGGCGGACAGCCCGGCCGGGGTGTACCTGGCCGAGCACGGCATCGGGCGTCGTGACTTCAACTCCTACGGCTCGCGCCGCGGGAACCACGAGGTCATGATCCGCGGCACGTTCGCGAACATCCGCCTCAAGAACCAGCTGCTGGACGGCGTCGAGGGCGGCTACACGTTCAACTTCGTGAAGAACGCCCAGGACACCATCTACGACGCGGCGCAGGACTACGCGGCGCAGGGCACCCCGCTGGTCGTGCTCGGCGGCAAGGAGTACGGCTCCGGATCGTCGCGCGACTGGGCGGCCAAGGGCACCGCGCTCCTGGGTGTCAAGGCAGTCATCACCGAGTCGTTCGAGCGGATCCACCGCTCCAACCTCATCGGCATGGGCGTGCTGCCGCTGCAGTTCCCGGCCGGCGAGAACGCCGAGTCCCTGGGCCTCGACGGCACCGAGACGTTCGACGTCGCGGGCATCACCGCGCTGAACGACGGCACCACCCCGGAGACGGTCAAGGTCACCGCCGCCAAGGCGGACGGCTCCGTCGTCGAGTTCGACGCCGTGGTGCGGATCGACACGCCCGGTGAGGCGGACTACTACCGCAACGGCGGCATCCTGCAGTACGTGCTGCGCTCGCTCGTCGCCTGACGTCACCTGACGACACCTGACGACACCTGACGACATCGTCGGTCGAGCCTGACCAGACCCGGCGCCCCGTCCCTCCCGCGCGGAGGGGCGGGGCGTTGTCGTCGTGCAGGGGCCAAGCTGGGTCGGGGGCCGGGTCAGCGCCGCGCCGCGATCCAGGCGGCGTGGTGCACGGAGCCGAGGTGGGCCCCGGGGCCCGGCAGCAGCTCGTCCCCGGCGAGCGTCGCGCCGAAGTAGGTCGCGGCCGGGTCGACGACGACGCGCCGGGGGTCGTCCGCGGCGGCCAGGCCCGCCGCGACGAACTCCGGCAGGCGCATCCGGTCGGGCCCGGCGAGCTCGACCGCGCCGCCGCGGGGTCCGGCGTCGACGACGCGCACGAGCTCGTCCGCGACGTCGTCCTCCGCGACCGGCTGGTCGGGGGCGTCCGGCAGGCGCACCTCCGGCCCGGACGGCCCGTCGTGCGTGGACGCGTCCGCGATGCCGGCGGCGAACCCGAAGAACTGCGTGGCCGCGAGGACGGTGAAGGGCCGGCCGGACCCGGCGACCAGGTCCTCCTGCGCGACCTTGGCCTCCAGGAACCCGGCGCCGGCGAGGAGCCGCGCCCCCACCACGGACAGCAGCACGTGGTGACCGACACTGGCGTCCTGCTCGGCCGAGAGCAGCGTGCGGGTGCCCGCGGTGAAGAACGCCCGGGCGTCGTGCGGCGCCGTCGAGGGGGAGCGGGACACGTCCACCACGGCGTCCGCTCCGGCGAGGGCGGCGGCGAGGCCCTCGCCCGTCACCACGTCGACGCCGGTCCGCCGCGAGGCGGGGACCGCCTCGTCGCCCCGCGCGCGGAGCAGCGCGACGAGCCGCGCCCCGATCCGCCCCGACCCTCCGACGACGACGACCCGCATCGCGGCCCCCTTCTCCCTGCTCCGACGGCTGCGGCACCGAGACGGCGCCCGTCGTCACCGTCTCACGACGGTCGGCAGCGGCGCCGTGACGTGGGCGACGACGGCGTCGATCACGGCGGGGTCGTCGAGGATCCGGTTGTGACCGAGGCCGCGGGTGGCCATGAGCTCGCTTCCCGGGGTGGCGGCGTGCAGCCGGCGCGCTCCGTCGGGCAGGGACATGCGGTCGTCGTCGTCCTGGACGAAGAGCGTCGGCACGCGCGTCGGTACGGGGTGCGTCAGGAGGTCGACCCGCGTGCGGAGGTCGCGCACGTCGCCGGGGAAGGTGCGGGCGATGTGGTCGCAGAACGGGTCGTGCAGGCTCGCGGGCATCCCCACGAGCCGTAGGAAGGACTCGGCGAGGGCGTCGAAGCCCGTCATCGTGGACACCGAGACGAACCGGTCCGCCGGGAAGCCGTCGTGGAGCGCGAGGCCGGCCGCGAGGCCGCCGAGGGAGTGCCCGACGACACCGGTGAACGGCCCTTCGGCCTCGTGGACGGCCCGCATCGCCGCCATGTGGTCGAGCGCGGACATCCGGCGGCCGGTCGATTCGCCGTGGGCGACGCCGTCGAACGACACCACGCCGAGGCCGGCCTCCTCGAGTGCGGTGACGAGGCCCGCGAACCGGGACGCCCGGCTCTTCCACCCGTGCGCGAGGAGGACCGCCGGGGCGGCGGGATCCCCCCAGCGGTAGGTGATCACGCGCTCCCGGTCGACGGCGACCGCGCCACGTTCGGCCCGCTCGTGCACGGCCAGGTCGGCGGGGCGCACCGGTGCCGGGGGGCCGAACCGCCAGAAGGTGCGGGCGCCCAGGCGGACGGCGAGCGGGGGTGCGACGGCGGACAGCACGCGGAAGCCCGTGCTGACGGCGGCGGGGACGTAGGGCACGGCGACCTCCGGGTGGCGGCATGTATCTGTACGGTCGTTCGCACAGTAGCACTGAACGAACGGTCGTACACTCACTCAGTGACCACCGACGCGAGCCCCGACGCGACCTCCGACACCGCCCCGACCGACGGCCGACGCCTGCGCGGGGATCGCACGCGGCGCGCGGTGCTCGACCTCGCCGTCCAGGAGGCCTCGGTGCGCGGCCTCGACGCCCTCACGCTCGGGTCGCTGGCGTCCCGGCTGCCCGTGAACAAGAGCGGGATCGCCGGGCTGTTCGGCGGCAAGGAGGGGCTGCAGCTCGCGGCCGTCGAGCATGCGCGCGGGGTGTTCGTCGAGGCGGTCGTCGTGCCGGCCCGCGACACCGCGCCCGGCCTGGCCCGCCTGTGGGCACTCGTGCACGGCTGGACCGAGTACTCGCGCCGCCGGGTGTTCGCCGGCGGCTGCTTCTTCCGCACCGTCGAGGTGGAGTTCGACGGGCAGGACGGGGACGGGGCCGTGCGGGAGGCGGTCGTGGCCGCGCACCGTGACTGGGTGGCGTACCTGCGCCGGCACGCCGAGCTCGCCGTCGAGGCCGGGGAGCTGGCGGCCGGCACGGACGTCGACCAGCTCGCCTTCGAGATCACCGCGATGCTGAACGCCGCGAACGACGGCTCGCTGCTGCTCGGGGACGACGGCGTCTACGCCCGCGCGGTCGCGGCGGTACGCGTCGCGCTGACCGCCCGCGGCGCGGACCCGGCAGCGCTCGGCGGGCAGGCCGCCCTGAGCTGACTCAGGTCACTCCCGTGTCACTCCGGTGTCACTCCGGTGTCACTCCGGTGTCACTCCGCGGCGGCGGCGCCGCCCTCGCGCGCGCGGAGCCCGAAGGTGCCGGTCGTGACGGTGGCGTACGAGGCCGCCACGACCTCCTCGAGCACGCCGAGGTCCACCTGGCCGAGGTCCTTGAGGTACAGGCAGCCGACGCCGGTCGTGTGCGGGCCGACCCGCGCCAGGGCGTCGGCGTGGGCGCCGACGCCGTCGGCGAGGTACACGACGCTCGCGGCCGCCCGCGGGGAGAACCCCGCCGCGGCCGCGTGGCCGGTGCGGCCGCTGGGGTACGCGTACCGGTACTCGCCGAACCCGACGATCGAGGTGCCGAACATCCGCGGCGGCTGGCCCGTGGCGCGCTCCATGAGCGCGAGCAACGTCTCGGCGTCCCGCCGGCGCGCGGGCCGCGTGACCGCGGCGACGAACGCGCGGGGGTCGGCGTCGGTCCAGGTGGTCTGCTGCGCGCGACTGGCCATGCCCCCAGTCTGGCCTCGATCCGGTCTCGGCGTGGCCTTCAGCCCGCCCTCGCCCGCCCGCGACCCGGCGTCAGCCGGCCGCCGGAGCGAGGAGCGCGCCGAGCGCGTGCCGGCCGATCGGCAGCATCCGGGGGTGCAGGTCGGCGTGCGCGAGCATGTTCGTCGCGAACAGCAGGGACCAGCCCGCCGCGCGGTCCCAGGTGGCCTCGTCCCAGCCCCGGCCCTCGTTCGCGCGCCCCTGGGTCTCCGCCCGGAACGCGGCACGGCCGTCGGCGTCGAAGCAGAGCCACAGCGTGCCGAGGTCCGACGCCGGGTCGCCCGACGTCACGTCGCCCCAGTCGACGACGGCGGCCAGGCGGTCGGGCCGCCCGTCGCGCCCGGGGGCGACCACGAGGTTGGCGGGGTGGGGGTCGCCGTGCAGCCACACCGGGGGCCCGTCGTGGACGGGGGCGGCGAGCGCGCGGTCCCACACGCGCCGCGCGGCGTCGCGCAGGCCGGCGGGCACGAGGTCGAGCCGCTCGTCCAGCGTGTCCGCGTCCCGCGCCTCCACGCGGGTCTGCAGCGGGACGCCGCGGACGGGGTTGGGCGGCGCGTCGTCCGGGGCGGGCTCGTGCACCGTGGCGAGCAGCCGGCCGAGCGTGCCCGCCCAGGCGGTGCGGTCGGCCACGGGCGTCGCCTCGGCGCTCAGCCCGCCCGCCCACGGCACGACGTTCCACGACCACGGGTAGCCGAGCGCCGCGCTGGGCAGGCCGACGCGCACCGGGGCCGGCATGACGACGTCGGGCGCCACCGTGCGCAGGCGGGCCGCGAGGGCGGGCAGGGCGCGGGCCTCGTGCTCCACGAGCGGGGCCGCGAGGGCGCGCCGGGGGAGCCGCACCGCGAGGTCGTCGCCGACGCGCACCATGACGTTGTCCCAGCCGTGCGCGACGACGCGGAGCCCGCCGCCGCCGGCGCCGTCGAGGAGGTCAGGGTGCTGCTCGGCGAGCAGCGCGCGGGTCAGGGGGACGTCGACGTCGATCTCGGCGGCAGGCACGGGGACATCATCCCCGACGCCGCGACGCCGCGACGCCGTGGCGGGCGGGCGGGCCGACAGGCTCGGGGAGGACGATGACGAGGACGACGACGGGGCCTGTCAGGGTCGGAAGCTGGCCCGGTACTCCGTCGGCGTGCGGCCGGTGAGATCCCTGAACGCGGCGTTGAACGCCGACAGCGAGCCGTACCCGACCTGGAACGCGACCTCTGTGACCGGGGCGTCGCCGGCCGCGAGCTCCTCGATCGCCGCCACGATCCGCATCCGACGCAGGACCGCCCGCCAGGTCATGCCGGTCTCCTCCTCGAAGCGCCGCGCCAGGGACCGTGGCGCCAGGCCGACGTCGACCGCCACGTCCTCGAAGCGGACCCCACCGCCGAGCCGCTGCTCCGTCAGCTCGAGGGCCAGGCGCAGCTCCGGTGATCGGCCCGCCGGGACGACGACCGGGCTCGGCTGCCCGGCGAGCCGCCAGGTCACGGCGGCGAGCGCGGCGAACATCGACTCCGCGTACGCCGGGAGGCGGCCCTCCTCCTCGCCCCACGTGCGGCACTCGGCCAGCAGCGCGTGCGCCAGCGGGCTGAGGTCGAAGACGGTCAGGGGCGCCGGAGGGGCCGGCGCGAATCCGGTGTGGAACAGGACCGACGCGGTCGTGACGGGCCGCAGGATGCTCACCCGGATCGGGTGGCCCGCGTCGATCAGGGCGGCCCGCGCCGGCGGCAGCAGCCAGGACTGACCCTGCGCCCTCCAGCCGGAGGGTCCCGGCGGAGGCGCAGAGCAGGTAGTGGCGGTCCACGCACAGGTCGCGAGCAGGCCCCGGCGCGAAGGTGCGGACGAAGCTGTACGCGTCGCGGATCATGAGCGGTCTCGCACTACCCGATCCTAGGTCGGTCGACGCGCCGGTCAGGCGACCGTCTCGATCAGGTCGGCGCGGAAGCGGCGGCTGACCGGCGCCCCGGTCATCAGCGGCCGGATCACCACGCCCGACTGCGCGAAGGACTCCGACCTCACGTAGCCGTCGAACGACTCCTCGTCGTCCCACTCGTGCACGACGGTGACCGAGGTGTCGTCGTCGCGCTCCGCGTAGACGCGGTACGCGACGTTGCCCGGCATGGCGCGCACCTGGTCTGCTTCCGCGTCGAGCTGGGCGAGGGCGGTGGGTCGGTCGGCGCTGACGAGCACCGCCGTGCCGGCGGACCCGTGCGCGCTGCGACGCCGGCGCCGCTCAGAGCTCGCGCTCGCGGCCCCGGTCCCACGGCTCGGTCCAGCCCAGCCGGTCGAACGCGGCGTCGAGGATCCCCGCGGTGAACCCCCACACGAGGTGCGGGACGCCGTCGGCGTCGAGGACCTCGAAGCCCGGCCCGCGCCAGGTGCGGCCGGCGCGGTGCAGCACCGTCGTCACGCGGTGGCCCGGGTCGAGGAGGTCGGCGACGGGCGCGCGGAAGACGTGCGACGACTCCGCGACGTCGACCACGCGCACCGGGGTGGGGCGCGCCCACCACCCGAGCACGGGCGTGACGAGGTGGTTGCTCACCGGCATCGGCAGCTGCGCGAGCGTGCCGAGCACCTCGACGCCGCCGGTGTCGAGGCCGGTCTCCTCGACCGCCTCGCGCAGCGCGGCGTCGACGGGGGTCTCGCCGTCCTCCGCCCGCCCGCCGGGGAACGCGACCTGCCCGGCGTGCGAGCGCAGCGTGGTGGCGCGCTCCAGGAGCAGCACGTCGAGGTCCTGGGCCACGGCGAGCGCCTGCGCGTCGTGGTCGGCCGCCAGGTCGTCGAGCACCCCGAAGAGCACGAGGACGGCCGCGGGCCGCGCGGACGCCGCGTCGAGGTCGCCGCGCGCGAGCCCCCAGTCGGACAGGAAGGCGCGGTCGGCCGCCAGTGCGGCGAGCTGCGCGCGGGCGGCCTGCTCGGCCGGCCCCGCGGTCGCGGCGGCGTCCGCCCCCGTGCTCATCCCCGTGCTCATCGCCGGCTCACCAGCTCGTGGCGACCGGCATGCCCTCGGCGTAGCCGGCGGCGGACTGGACGCCCACCGTCGCGCGCTCATGGAACTCCGCGAGGGTGCGCGCCCCGGCGTACGTGCAGCTCGAGCGCAGGCCGGACGTGATCTCGTCCAGCAGGTCCTCGACGCCGGGCCGCAGCGGGTCGAGGTACATCTTCCCGGTGGAGATGCCCTCCTCGTACAGCGCCTTGCGCGCGCGGGCGAAGGCGGTGCCCGCCCCGGCGGTGCGGGCGGCGACGGCGCGCGCGGACGCCATGCCGAACGAGTCCTTGTACAGGCGTCCGGTGCCGTCGTCGTGCAGGTCGCCGGGCGACTCGTACGTGCCGGCGAACCAGGAGCCGATCATCACCTGCGACGCGCCGGCCGCCAGCGCCAGGGCGACGTCGCGCGGGTGCCGGACGCCGCCGTCGGCCCACACGTGCTTGCCGAGCTCGCGCGCGGCGTCCGCGCACTCCAGCACGGCGGAGAACTGCGGCCGCCCGACGGCGGTCTGCATGCGCGTGGTGCACATGGCGCCCGGTCCCACGCCCACCTTGAGGATGTCCGCGCCGGCGGCGACCAGGTCGCGCACGCCGGCGGCGGTGACCACGTTGCCGGCCACGACCGGCACGTCCGGGTCGACCGAGCGGACGGCCTCGAGCGCCCGCAGCATGGTGGCCTGGTGGCCGTGCGCCGTGTCGACGACGAGGACGTCCACACCGGCGTCCAGCAGCTCGCGCGTCTTGGCCGCGACGTCGCCGTTGATGCCGACCGCGGCGCCCACCCTGAGCCGGCCCGCGGCGTCGAGCGCCGGGCGGTAGACCGAGGAGCGGACGACGCCCTTGCGGGTGAGCACGCCGGCCAGCACGCCGTCGCGCACGACGGGCGCGAGGTGGATCTTCGCGGCGTGCATCTGCTCGAACGTCGCCTCGAGGCCGTCCGCCTCGAGCTGGACGGCGTCCAGGGCGACGACGTCGTCCGACATCACCTGGTGCACCTGGGCGAAGCGGTCGACCGCGGCGCAGTCGCCCTCGGTGACGACGCCGACGGGCTTGCCGTCGGCCACCACGACCGCCGCGCCGTGCGCGCGCTTGCCGAGCAGGGTCAGCACCGTGGAGACGGTGTCCGACGGCGCCACGACGACCGGCGTCTCGATGACGGGGTCCTTGGACTTCACGCCGGCCACGACGTCGGCCACGACGTCCACCGGGATGTCCTGCGGGATGATCGCGATGCCGCCACGGCGGGCGACCGTCTCGGACATCCGGCGGCCCGCGACCGCCGTCATGTTGGCGACGACCACGGGGATCGTCGTGCCGGTGCCGTCGTCCGAGGCGAGGTCGACGTCGAAGCGGCTGGTCACGTCCGAGCGGGACGGGACCATGAAGACGTCGCCGTAGGTGAGGTCGGTGGTGGGCTGCTGCCCGTCGAGAAAGCGCACAGGTGTCCCCTGAGAGGTGTGTCGGAGAGGACGAGCTTCCTGGGTCGTCCCTCTGCCGAACGCTCGCCGGCGGTCACGTGTTCCCGTCGGCATGTCGAAACTACCGTGTGCGGGCGTCGCCCGCGGAGCGCCTAGAGTGGTGAGGCTATGAACGGGGAGGAACGCATGAGCCTGCTGAGCAGCATCGGCTCGCCCGAGGACGTCCGCCGGCTGTCGCCGGAGCAGACGACGCAGCTCGCGGCGGAGATCCGGGCGTTTCTGGTCGACCGGGTGTCCCGCACCGGCGGTCACCTCGGCCCGAACCTGGGCGTCGTCGAGCTGACGATCGCGATGCACCGGGTGTTCGCGTCCCCGCGCGACACCCTCGTGTTCGACACGGGACACCAGTCGTACGTGCACAAGCTCCTCACCGGCCGGCAGGACTTCTCGGCGCTGCGCAAGGCCGGCGGCATGTCCGGCTACCCGTCGCGCGGGGAGTCGGAGCACGACGTCGTCGAGAACTCGCACGCGTCGACGGCCCTGTCGTGGGCCGACGGGATCGCCAAGGCGAACGCCGTCCAGCACCGGCCCGACCGGCACGTCGCCGCCGTCATCGGCGACGGCGCCCTCACCGGCGGCATGGCCTGGGAGGCCCTCAACAACATCGCCGCGTCGCAGGACCGCCGGCTCGTGATCATCGTCAACGACAACGGCCGGTCCTACTCGCCGACGATCGGCGGCGTCGCGAACCACCTCGACACCCTGCGCACGACGCGCGGGTACGAGGCGTTCCTCTCGTGGGGCAAGCGCACCCTGCACCGCACCGGCGCCCCCGGCCGCTTCGCCTACGACTGGCTGCACGGGCTGAAGAAGGGCCTCAAGGACGTCGTCGCCCCGCAGGGCATGTTCGAGGACCTCGGCCTGAAGTACGTCGGCCCGGTGGACGGCCACGACGTGGCCGCGACGGAGCACGCGCTGCGCCGCGCCAGGGCTTACGGCGGCCCCGTGATCGTGCACGTCATCACCGAGAAGGGCCGCGGCTACACCCCGGCCGAGCAGGACGTCGCGGACCGCTTCCACGCCGTCGGGCAGATCCACCCCGAGACCGGCCTGCCCGTGGCGCCGTCCCGGTTCGGCTGGACCAAGGTCTTCGCCGACGAGATCGTCAAGATCGGCCACGACCGGCCCGACGTCGTCGCGATCACCGCGGCGATGCTGCACCCCGTCGGCCTGGCCCCGTTCGCGCAGGAGTTCCCGGCGCGCACCTTCGACGTCGGCATCGCGGAGCAGCACGCCGCGACCTCCGCGGCCGGCATGGCCTTCGCCGGGCTGCACCCGGTGGTCGCCGTCTACGCGACGTTCCTCAACCGCGCGTTCGACCAGGTGCTCATGGACGTGGCCCTGCACCGGGCGGGCGTGACGTTCGTGCTCGACCGGGCGGGCGTCACCGGGGACGACGGCGCGAGCCACAACGGCATGTGGGACATGGCGATGCTGCGCATCGTGCCCGGCCTGCGGCTCGCGGCGCCCCGCGACGAGCCCACCCTGCGCGCGGCCCTGCGCGCCGCCGTGGACGTCGACGACGCCCCGACCGTCGTGCGCTACCCCAAGGGCGCCCTCGCCGACCCGATCCCGGCGGTGGAGGAGCTCGACGGCGTGGACGTCGTCGCGCGGCACGTGCCGGGCGCCGGGGCCGCGGCCGGGCGCAAGGTCCTCGTCGTCGGCGTCGGCTCCATGGTGAGCGCGGCGCTCGCCGCGGGGGATTCCCTGGCCGCCCACGGCCTGGAGGTCGACGTCGTCGCGCCCACGTGGGTGCTCCCGGTGCCCGAGGCGCTGGTGAAGCTGGCGGGCGAGCACGACCTCGTGCTCACCCTCGAGGACGGCGTCGTCGACGGCGGCGTCGGCGCCATGACGGCGCAGCGCGCGGGGGAGCAGGGCGTGCGCACGCCGTTCGTGCACGTCGGCCTGCCCGTCGCGTTCCTCGACCATGCGAGCCGCGACCAGATCCTCACCCAGCAGCGGATGCGGGCCGAGGACGCCGTGCGCGACACGCTCGCGGCGCTCGCCCGCGACTGAGCCGCGACCGGGCCCGCGACCGGGCCCGCGACCGGGCCCGCGACCGGGCTTGGGGCCGAGACGGGAGCCCCGGCACCGCCGGTGCGCCGCTAACCTCGCCGTCATGATCTGGCTCCTGGACCTGGACAACACCCTCGTGGGCCGCGCCGAGGCCTTCTCGGCGTGGGCGTCCGGGGAGGTGGCCGCCACCGGCGGTTCCCCGGACGACCTCGAGGCGATCCTCGTGGCCGACGAGGGCGGCCACGGGTCCAAGGAGGCCCTCGCCCGGGTGCTCGTCGACCGCCTCGGCTGGGACGACGACGTCCCCGCGGCGATCGACCGGTTCCGCGCCGGCATCCTCGAGCACGTGCGCGTGTACGACGGCGTGCTGTTCTCCCTCGACGTTCTCCGTCGCGCCGGGCACCGGGTGGCCGTCGTCACCAACGGCACGTCCGCGCAGCAGCGCGGCAAGATCGCCCGGTGCGGCATCGACCCGCACGTGGACGCGGTCGTGGTCTCCGGAGAGGAGGGGGTCGCCAAGCCCGACCCGCGCCTCGTGGAGATCGCGCTGGCGCGGCTCGGCGCCGCGGACGTCGACCGCCGCGAGGTCTGGATGATCGGCGACGCCGCCCACGCCGACGTCGCGGTCGGCCGCGCCGCCGGCACGCGCACGGCGTGGGTCTCCCACGGCCGCGCGTGGGAGGGGCCGGGCCGGCCCGACGTCGTCGCGCCGACGACGCGCGAGGCGATTGCGCTCGCCGCCTCCCCGGCTGGCGCCGTCCTGGACTGAACCCTTCGAGCACGGGATCCGTATCGCCATCCGGCCGTTGGCGATACGGATCCCGTGCTCGAAGGTGTCTGCGACGTCACAGGCCCTCGACGTCGCTTGTGAATGTCTTCACGAATAGGCTGTGGTCATACCTCAAAGAAGGGGCATCCATGACCACCACCGACGCGGCACCCACCACCACCTCCGCCTGGAGCGGGTTCGAGCCCGGGCCCTGGTGCGACGGCATCGACGTGCGTGACTTCATCCAGCGCAACTACACCCCGTACACCGGCGACGACGGGTTCCTCGCGGGGCCGACGGCGCGCACCGCGGGCGTGTGGGAGAAGCTGTCGGCGATGTTCCCGGCCGAGCGCGAGAAGGGTGTCCACGACGTCGACCCGCACACCCCGGCGGGCATCACCGCGCACGGGCCCGGCTACATCGACCGCGACGCGGAGCTGATCGTCGGCCTGCAGACCGACGCGCCGCTCAAGCGCGCGATCATGCCGAACGGCGGGTGGCGCATGGTCGAGGGCGCCCTGAAGACGTACGGCTATCCGGTCGACGAGGACCTGCGGAAGGTCTTCACCGAGTACCGCAAGACGCACAACCAGGCCGTGTTCGACGTCTACCCGCCGAACGTGCGCGCCGCCCGCAGCTCGCACGTGATCACCGGCCTGCCGGACGCGTACGGCCGTGGCCGCATCATCGGCGACTACCGCCGCGTGGCCCTGTACGGCGTGGACCAGCTGGTCGCCGCGAAGAAGGTCGACAAGCTCGGTCTCGACGTCCTGCCGTTCACCGACTCTGTCGCGCGTGAGCGCGAGGAGCACGCGGAGCAGATCCGTGCCCTCGGCGAGCTCAAGCAGATGGCCGCGTCGTACGGCTACGACATCTCCGGACCGGCGACGACGGCCCGCGAGGCGGTGCAGTGGCTGTACTTCGGCTACCTCGCCGCGGTCAAGGAGCAGAACGGCGCGGCGATGTCGCTGGGCCGCACGTCGACATTCCTCGACGTCTACCTCGAGCGCGACCTGCGGGCCGGGCGCCTCACGGAGCCCGAGGCGCAGGAGATCGTCGACGACTTCGTCATCAAGCTGCGCATCGTCCGCTTCCTGCGCACCCCCGAGTACGACGCGCTGTTCTCCGGTGACCCGACGTGGGTCACCGAGACCATCGGCGGCATGGGTGACGACGGCCGCCCGCTGGTCACCAAGAGCTCGTTCCGCTTCCTGCAGACCCTGTACAACCTGGGGCCGGCGCCGGAGCCGAACATGACGGTCTTCTGGAGCCCCCGCCTGCCCCGCGGGTTCAAGGACTTCTGCGCCCGGGTCTCGATCGACACGTCGGCCGTGCAGTACGAGTCGGACGAGCAGATCCGCGCCGCGTGGGGCGACGACGCCGCCATCGCGTGCTGCGTCTCGCCGATGGCGGTCGGTAAGCAGATGCAGTTCTTCGGCGCCCGCGTGAACCTCGCCAAGGCGCTGCTGTACGCGATCAACGGCGGCAAGGACGAGGTCACCGGCACCCAGGTCTCGCCCGCGTTCCCCGCCGTCGCGCCGGGCCTGCCGCTCGACTACGACGACGTGCGCGCACGGTTCGACCGCACGATGGACTGGCTCGCCGAGACGTACGTCGAGGCCCTCAACTGCATCCACTGGTCGCACGACAGGTACGCGTACGAGCGGCTCGAGATGGCCCTGCACGACCGGGACGTGCTGCGCACCATGGCCTGCGGTATCGCCGGCCTGTCGGTCGCCGCGGACTCGCTCTCGGCCATCCGGTACGCCACCGTGACCCCGGTGGTCGACGACCGGGGCGTCGTCGTGGACTACGAGACCGACGGCGACTACCCGGCGTACGGCAACGACGACGACCGCGTGGACGCCATCGCGGTGGACCTCGTCGAGTCGTTCATGGCGAAGATCCGCCGGCACCCCCTGTACCGCGACGCCGTCCCGACCCAGTCGGTGCTGACGATCACGTCCAACGTGGTCTACGGCAGGGCGACAGGGAACACCCCGGACGGCCGCCGCGCCGGCGAGCCCTTCTCGCCGGGCGCCAACCCGATGAACGGCCGGGACACGCACGGCATGCTCGCCTCGGCGCTCTCGGTCGCCAAGCTGCCTTACGACCAGGCGCAGGACGGGATCTCGCTGACCAACACCGTCGTCCCGTCGGGCCTCGGCCGCACCCGCGAGGAGCAGGTGGCGAACCTGGCCGGCCTGCTCGACGCCTCGGTGGGCGCCGACGGGTACCACATGAACGTCAACGTCCTCGTGCGCGAGACGCTCGAGGACGCGATGGAGCACCCGGAGAAGTACCCGCAGCTGACGATCCGCGTCTCCGGCTACGCGGTGAACTTCGTGCGGCTGACCCGCGAGCAGCAGCTGGACGTGCTGTCGCGGACCTTCCACGGGGGGCTCTGACATGACTGCCGGCCCGGCGCTCCTGGACGCCCCCTCCCCGCGCCGGGCCGGCGCCGGCCTGCGGGGGATCGCGACGGTGGACCCCGGCGACGTCGGACGGTCCGAGCGCCTGGGGCTGATGCGCTCGGGCGAGCTCGGCTCGGTGCACTCGTGGGAGCTCGTGACCGCCGTGGACGGCCCGGGCACCCGCCTCACCGTCTTCCTCAACGGCTGCCCGCTGCGCTGCCTGTACTGCCACAACCCCGACACCCTCGCGATGAAGGACGGCGAGCCCGTCCTCGCCGAGGAGCTGCTCGCCCGCGTCGCGCGCTACCGCGGCATCTTCTCCGCGACGGGCGGCGGCCTCACGCTCTCGGGCGGCGAGGTGCTCATGCAGCCCGCGTTCGCCGCGCGGGTCCTGCGCGGGGCGAAGGAGCTCGGCGTGCACACCACCCTCGACACGTCGGGGTTCCTCGGGGCGAACGCGACCGACGCGATGCTGGACGACACCGACCTCGTGCTGCTCGACATCAAGTCCGGCGACGAGGCGACCTACCGGCGCGTCACCGGCCGCTCGCTCGCGCCGACGCTGCGCTTCGGCCGGCGCCTCGCCGAGCGCGGGGTGCGGGTCTGGGTGCGGTTCGTGCTGGTGCCGGGCCTCACCGACGACCCCGCGAACGTGGCCGCCGTCGCGCGGCACGCCGCCGACGTCGAGGCCGTGCGCCCCGGCACGGTGGAGCGCGTCGAGGTGCTGCCGTTCCACCAGATGGCCCGCGACAAGTGGGCGGAGCTCGGGCGCGCGTACGAGCTCGACGGCACGCCGCCGCCCACGGCGGAGGCGACCGAGGCGGTGCGCGACGTGTTCCGCGCCCACGGCCTCACGACCTGCTGAGCGGGCCGCCGGGCGGCTAGCGTGGCCACCATGACCACGCCGACGACGCCGGGCCCCGCACCGCTGCGACCGCTGGACGAGAGCTGGACGACCGCGCTCGCGGTCGTGGCGCACCCCGACGACATGGAGTTCGGGGCCGCGGCCGCCGTCGCCCGCTGGACGGGGCAGGGCAAGCGGGTCGTGTACGCCATGGTGACCAGCGGCGAGGCCGGGATCGACGGCATGCACCCCGACGAGGCCCGCCGGGTGCGCGAGGGCGAGCAGGTCGCCTCGGCGCGGGCCGTCGGCGTCGAGGAGGTCGAGTTCCTCGGCTTCGCGGACGGGGTGCTCGAGTACGGCCTGCCGCTGCGCCGCGCGATCGCGGGCGCGGTCCGCCGGCACCGCCCCGAGGTGGTGATCACCGGCAACTACCGCGAGACGTTCCCCGGCGGGATGCTCAACCAGGCCGACCACGTCGCGGCCGGGCGCGCCGTGGTCGACGCCGTGCGCGACGCCGGCAACCGGTGGGTCTTCCACGACCAGCTCGAGGCGGAGGGCCTCGAGCCGTGGGGCGGTGTGCGGCAGGTGTGGGTGGCCGGGTCGCCCGACGCCGCCCACGCGGTGGACGTCACGGAGACGTTCGACGCCGGGGTGGCGTCGCTGCGGGCGCACGCCGCCTACCTCGACGGCCTCGGCTGGGAGCACTTCGACCCGGCGGATTTCCTCGGGAGCATGACGTCGGCCACCGGGGAGGCGTTCGGCACCCGGCACGCCACCGCGTTCGAGGTGCTGCGGATGGGCTGGGACGACTGACGCCCTGCGTGCCGTGCCGTGCCGCAGCCGCTGCGGGCGGTCGGGTCGGGGATGTCCCGCCAGCGCGCCGCGGCGCAGGCCGCGGCCGTCGTGCGGAGATGTTCGCCCTCGACCGGCTCCACCCCAGCGCGCTTGAGGCCGCGCCGGGTCAGGCGTGGGTCGCGGCCACGGCGCGGTCGACGACGTAGCGCAGGTCGCCGCCGGCCTCCGCGTGCCAGGCGCGCTGCCGCGCCGCGCCGTCTCCCGACGCCCACAGCCGGCCGAGCAGGTGGGTGACCGTGTCCAGGTCGCCGGCGTCCACCAGCGCCTCGCGCACGTGCGCCACGAGCTGCCCGACGACGTCGTGGGCCGGCGCGGGGCGCCAGGTGTACGGGGACAGGAGCTCGTCCGCCAGCCCGGAGCGGCCCGCGCGCCAGGCGGCCGTGCGCAGCAGCTCCGTGCGCAGCACCGGCGCGGCGCGACCCTCGTCCGCCTCGCGTGCCGCCGTCTCGACGAGGCCCCGGGCGAGGGCGCCCAGCAGGGTGGCGGTGTCGGCGTCGAGGCAGACGTCGGCGATGCGGACCTCGACGGTGGGGTACCGCGACGAGAGCCGGGCGTCGAAGTAGACCATGTTGTGGTCGAGGATCGTGCCGGTCGCGACGAGCGCGTCGACGGCCTCGCGGTACGCCTCGGGGGACCCGAACGAGCGCGCGGGGCCGGACGTGGGCCACCGCGCCCACACCTGGGAGCGGTAGCTCGCGAAGCCGGAGTCCTGACCCTGCCAGAACGGCGAGTTGGCGCTGAGCGCGAGCAGCACCGACAGCCACGGCCCGATGCGGTCGAGCACGGCCACGCCCTCGGCGTCGTCGGCGACCGCGACGTGCACGTGGCATCCGCTGGTCAGCTGCTCGCGCGCCGTGAGCCCGAACTTCGCCCGCGCCTCGAGGTAGCGCAGGCGCGCCACCGTCGTGCCCTCGAACGGCCACGGGGACGTGGCCAGCGCCGCGACGCGCGCCCCGACCCGGTCGGCAGCCCTCTGGGCGCGCTCGCGGCCTGCACGGATCTCGGCGGCGAGCTCGGTCAGGTCGCGCCGGGGGTGCGTCGCGGTCTCGAGCTGCTCCTCCATGAACTCCGTCTCGAGGGCGCCGCCGCCGGTCGTGGCCGACGCGGCGGCCCTGCCGGAGGGGTCGCCGGGCGCGCCGGTGCCCTCCGAGGCGTCGAGCGCCTCCGTGGCCTTCGCGACCGGTCGTCCGTCGTCGCCCACGAGGAGGAACTCCTCCTCGACACCCATGGTGCGCATCATGGCGGAAGTGTCACACGCACCCGTCGCGGCCGGAAGGCTCCGCGCCGTCCGTCCGCGGCCGTCTTCCGCGGTCGTCCGTCCGCGGTCGCCGGTGCGCGGGACGGCGTGGGCGGGTCTCCATGAACCCGGGCGTCCGCTCCGACACCTCGGTACCCTGTAAGGTCTCCCGCCGGCCGCGAAGGAGCATCCGGATGACGGTGCGAGGCAAGGACTTCGACGGCGCGCTGGGCCGCGCCGCGCACCACGCGCGCGCCTGGCTCGAGGGCGTGGGGGAACGGCCCGTCCCACCACGCGCCGACGCGGACGCCGTGGGGCGGGCGCTCGCCGGGCCGCTGCCCGAGCGGGGACTCGCGCCCGCCGACGTCGTGGACGAGCTCGCCGCCAGGGTCGAGCCCGGCCTCATGGCGATCGGCTCGGGCAGGTTCTTCGGCTGGGTCATGGGCGGCACGCTCCCTGCCGCGCTGGGGGCCGACTGGCTCGTGAGCGCGTGGGACCAGAACGCCGGGATGCGGTTCTCGACGCCGGGCGTGGTCGCGGTGGAGGAGGCGGCGGGGCGCTGGGTGCTCGACGCGCTCGGCCTGCCGGCCGGTTCCGACGTGGGCTTCGTGACGGGCGCGACGACGGCGAGCCTCACCGGCCTCGGCGCGGCGCGCGGCGCCGTGCTCGCCCGCGCCGGGTGGGACGTGCACGAGAGCGGCCTGGTCGGAGGGCCGCCCGTGCGTGTGCTCGTCGGTGCCGAGCGGCACGACTCCGTCGACCTCGCGCTCCGCTACCTCGGGCTCGGCGCGCCGACCGTGGTGGGAGCCGACGACCAGGGCCGCCTGCGCACCGACGCGCTCGCCGCAGCGCTCGCCGCCGGGCCGCCGGGGACGCCGACGATCGTCGTCCTGCAGGCCGGCAACGTGCACTCCGGCTCGTTCGACCCCTTCGCCGAGGCGGTCCCGCTCGCGCACGAGCACGGCGCGTGGGTGCACGTCGACGGCGCCTTCGGCCTCTGGGCGGCCGCCGCGCCGGAGCTCGCGCACCTCGTCCGCGGGATCGCGGACGCCGACTCGTGGGCCACGGACGCGCACAAGACGCTCAACGTGCCCTACGACTGCGGCGTCGCGGTCGTCGCCGACCCCGTGCCCGTCCGTGCGGCGTTCGGCGTGCACACGGCGTACCTCGTGGACGCCCCCGGCCCGGGAAACCCCTACGACAAGGCTCCCGAGCTCTCGCGGCGTGCCCGGGGCGTGCCGACCTGGGCCGCTCTGCGCTCGCTGGGTCGCGAGGGGCTGGCCGAGCTCGTCGGCGGGCTCGCGCGCCGCGCCGGCGCGATCGCGGAGGGAGTGGCGCGCATCGACGGCGTGCGGGTCGTCAACGACGTCGTCTACACGCAGGTGTGCCTCGCGCTCGCCGACGACACCCGCACCTGTGCCGCGGGCGAGCGTCTCGTCGCCGACGGCGAGACCTGGATCTCGGGCTCGCGGTGGCAGGGGCGGGACGTCCTGCGCGTCTCGGTGAGCAACTGGTCGACGGACGAGGACGACGTCGCGAGGACGGTCGAGGCGGTCCGGCGCGCCGTCCGCGACGTGGGGTAGCCCGCCACGCACCGGTGGCCCGGTCCCGAGGTCGGGACCGGGCCACCGGTGCATGCTGAGCCGTGCGGCTCGGGTCTCCGAGGAGGGCGTGTCAGGCGACGTTCTCGGGGACGTTCGCGGCGCCGTCGGGCAGGATCCGGCGGCCCAGGACCTTCGTGGCGTACCCGGCGCGGTCGAGGTACGGCGTGATGCCGCCCGTGTGGAAGCCCCACCCGGCGCCGAGGATCATGCACAGGTCGATCTGCGGCGGCCCGGCCACCACGCCCTCGTCGAGCATGTGCCCGACCTCGACGGTCAGGGCCGTGAGCACCGAGTCGAGCACGCCCGCCGCGTCGAGCACCGGGGTGCCCTGGCGGCCCTGCTCGCCCGCGGGGAGGGCGTCGCCGAACACGGCCTGGATCGCCGGGTCGACGGGCTTCGGCAGGCCGGGCGCGGGCCGGTCGAGCACGACGCGCGTCCCGTCGGCCACGAGCTTCTCCAGGCCGGGGGAGGTCGGGAAGCGGTCGCCCAGGTCCTCGCGGAGCGACGTGAGCACGTGCAGGCCCACGGCCGGCCCGACGAGGTCGAAGAGCTCGAAGGTGGGCATCGGGAGGCCGAGCGGCGCGAGGGCGGTGTCGGCGACCTCGACGGAGGTGCCGTTCTCGATGGCCTCGACGACCTTGCCCATGACGAGCACGAGCAGGCGGTTGACGACGAACCCGGGACGGTCGGCGACCAGCACCGCCGTCTTGCGCAGCTTCTTCGTGACGGCGAACGCCGTGGCGAGGGCCTCGTCGGAGGTCTCCGTCGCCTGCACCACCTCGACCAGCGGCATCTGGGCCACCGGGTTGAAGAAGTGGATGCCCACGACGCGCTCCGGGTGCGCCAGGTCGGCCGCCATCTCGGTCACGGACAGGGCGGACGTGTTGGTCGCGAGGATCGTCTCCGGGGAGACGACGCCCTCGAGCTCGGCGAACACCTTCTTCTTGAGGCCCATGACCTCGGTGACCGCCTCGACCACGACGTCGCACGACGCGAACTCGCCGATCTCGGTGGTGCCGTGGACGCTCGCGACGATGCGCGCCGCCGCCTCCGGCGTCATCCGGCCGCGGCCGACGAGCTTCTCCACCGTGGAGCGCACGAAGCCGAGGCCCTTGTCGACCCGCTCCTGGTCGAGGTCGCGCATCACGACGGGCACGCCGAGGCGCTGCGCGACGAGCAGCGCGATCTGCGCTGCCATGAGGCCGGCGCCGACGATGCCGACGCGGGTGACGGGACGGGCGAGGCTCTTGTCCGGGGCGCCCGCGGGCTTCTTGCCGCCGGAGACGAGCTGGAAGGCGTAGACGCTGGCGCGCATCTCGTCGGACATGATGAGATCGGCCAGCGCCTGGTCCTCGGCCGCGAACGCCTCGGCTCGACCGGCGTTCCGCGCCGCGGCCAGCAGGTCGAGCGCGCGGTAGGGCGCCGGGCGCGAGCCCGCGACGACGGCGTCGAGCCGCTGGCGCGTGGCGGCGACGACGGCGTCCCACACCGGCTGCGGGTCGAGCTCGCGCCGGGGGACCTCGACCTCGCCGCGCAGGACGCGGGAGGCCCACAGGATCGACTGCTCGAGGAAGTCCGCGGCCTCGAAGAGCTCGTCGACCAGGCCGATCTTCGCCGCCTCGGCGGGCTTGAAGGGCTTCTGCGCCGCGGGGCGCGTGAGGACGACGTCCACGGCCTTCTCGATGCCGACCAGGCGCGGCACGAGGTACGCGCCGCCCCAGCCGGGCACGAGGCCGAGGCCGGTCTCGGGCAGGCCGAGGGCGGGGGCGTCGGAGGCGACGGTGCGGTAG
This sequence comes from Promicromonospora sp. Marseille-Q5078, assembly GCF_050315395.1. Lineage (NCBI taxonomy): Bacteria > Bacillati > Actinomycetota > Actinomycetes > Micrococcales > Promicromonosporaceae > Promicromonospora > Promicromonospora sp. Marseille-Q5078. Next base: position 2,546,251 of record NZ_JBNPQG010000001.1, on the reverse strand, counting down.
TCGCAGTTGAGCGCGACCTCGAGTCCGCCGCCGAGCGCCAGCCCGTTGACGAACGCGAACGTCGGCACGCCCATGGTGTGCAGCAGCTCGTAGGCGGCGTGCCCGGAGCGGCCGAGCTCGAGCGCCTGGTCGTGCGACGTGACCGTGGAGACCTGCAGCAGGTCCGCGCCCGCGGCGAGGAAGTACGGCTTGCCCGTGACGGCGACGGCGGCGATCTCGCCGCGGCCGGCGCGCTCCTGCAGCGCCGTGAGCGCGGCCGTGAGCTCGGCCATGCCCTCGGGGCCCAGGGTGCTGGGCTTGGTGTGGTCCAGGCCGTTGTCGAGCGTGACGAGCGCGAGGGTGCCCGCGCCGCCGGGGAGCTCGACGTCGCGGACGCGGGAGTGGGTGACGCGCTCGGCCCGGACGCCGGCGGCGGACTTCTCGGTCATGTTCTCGGGCACGGGGTCAGTTCTCCTCGTCCGTGGTCGCGGTGGTGTGGCCGGAGTAGTCGGCGTGGTGCGGGTTCTCCCAGATCACGGTGCCGCCTTGGCCGAGGCCGACGCACATCGTGGTGATGCCGTAGCGGACCTCGGGGCGGGCCGCGAACTGGTGGGCGAGCTGCGTCATGAGGCGCACGCCCGAGCCGGCCAGCGGGTGGCCCATGGCGATGGCGCCGCCGTACGGGTTGACGCGCTCGTCGTCGTCCGCGATCCCGTAGTGGTCGAGGAAGCTCAGCACCTGCACGGCGAAGGCCTCGTTGATCTCGAACAGGCCGATGTCGTCGATGGCGAGGCCGGCCTGGGCGAGGGCCTTGTCGGTGGCCGGGACCGGGCCGTAGCCCATGATCGACGGGTCGACGCCGGCGAACGCGGACGACACCAGGCGCATCGCGACCGGCAGACCCAGCTCGGCCGCGGTGTCGCCGGAGGCGAGGAGCGCGGCCGTCGCGCCGTCGGTCAGGGGGGAGGCGTTGCCCGCGGTGACGCGGCCGCCGGGGCGGAACGGCGTCTTGAGGTTCGCGATGCCCTCGACCGTGGTGCCGGGGCGGGGCAGCTCGTCGGCCGTGGCGAGGCCCCAGCCCTGCTCGGTGGAGCGCACCGCGACGGGCACGAGCTCCGGGCCGACGTCGCCGTTGGCCAGCGCCTTGGCGTACTTGGCCTGGCTGTTCACGGCGTAGGCGTCGGCGCGCGCCTTGGTGAGGTGCGGGAACTTGTCGTGCAGGTTCTCGGCCGTGACGCCCATGTTGAGCGCCTCGGGGTCGACGAGCCGCTCCGACAGGAAGCGCGGGTTCGGGTCGGCGTCGAAGCCCATCGGGTGGCGGCCCATGTGCTCGACGCCGCCCGCGATCACGACGTCCGCGCTGCCGGTCGCGATGCCGGCGGCGGTGGTGGTCACGGCGGTCATCGCACCCGCGCACATGCGGTCGATGGCGAAGCCGGGCACGGTGGTCGGCAGTCCGGCCAGCATGCCGACGGTGCGGCCGAGGGTCAGGCCCTGGTCGCCCTGCTGGGTGGTGGCGGCGATGGCCACCTCGTCCACGCGATCGCCCGGGAGCTCGGGGTGGCGGCGCAGCAGCTCGCGCACCGCCTTGACGACGAGGTCGTCCGCGCGGGTCTCCGCGAACAGGCCGTCGGGGCGGGCCTTGCCGAACGGCGTGCGGACGCCTTCGACGAAGACGACGTCGCGCAGCGCGCGGCGGGCCGGGTTCCGGGTGGTCATGGCAGCTCCATCCACTGACGATGGTCGGGACTTCGGCGTCCGACGAGCGACGCCGCTCACGGGGCACGGCCCGCGTGGGGCCGGCACCGAGGTACACGCTACCGCGAGTACCGGTAACGAGAATAGACCACTCTGAGACCGGGTCTCACCAGAGGTGCCGGGTCTGGCCGACGGAGGTGCCCCGCGGGTCAGGAGACGGCGGCGAAGGCGGTCTCCAGGGGGCCGGCGACGAGGTCGATCTGCCACGCGCGGGCGCCGCGGCCCCGGAGGAACTCCGCGATCTCGGCCGACCCGGCCGGGTCGGGCGGGGTCCAGCACAGCCGGCGCAGGGCGTCGGGCTGGAGCAGGTTCTCGACCGGCACGTGCAGGTCGCCGGACAGGGAGCCGAGCAGCTCGCGCGCGCCGGCGAGCCGCCGCGCTGCGACCGGGTCTCGGTCGGCCCAGGTGCGCGGCTGCGGCGGGCCGTCGGTGCGGGGGCCGCGCAGGGTGGGCAGCCGGTCGTCCGGCAGGGCGAGGGCCTCGTCGATCGCCTGCTGCCACGCCGGGGCGCGGCGGCGGGTCGCCTTGCCGGCGAACTCGGGGAGCGCCACGAGCTGCGGCACCGTGCGGGGCAGGGCGCGGGCCGCGGCGACGATGGCGCGGTCGGGCAGGACGCGGCCGGGGGAGATGTCGCGGGCGCGGGCGTTGGCGTCGCGGGCCTCCCAGAGGCCGCGCACGACGGCGAGCTGGCGTCGGTCGCGCAGCGTGTGGGTGCCCGACGTGCGGCGCCACGGGTCGACGCGCGGGGCCGGGGGAGCAGCCGTGCGCTCGGCCTCGAACTCCTGCGCCGCCCACTCCGCCTTGCCGTCCGCCTCCAGCCGCTCGGCCAGGCGGTCGCGCAGGTCCACCAGCACCTCGACGTCGAGCGCCGCGTACCGCAGCCAGTCCTCGGGCAGGGGCCGCGTGGACCAGTCGACGGCGGAGTGCTCCTTGGCGAGTCCGAGGCCGAGCAGCTCGGCGACGACCGCGGCGAGGCCGACGCGCTCCAGGCCCAGCAGACGGGCGGCGAGCTCGGTATCGAAGACGCGGGCGGGCCGCAGCCCGTGCTCGGCGAGGCCCGGCAGGTCCTGCGACGCCGCGTGCAGCACCCACTCGACGTCGCCGACCGCGTCGCCCACGGGCGACAGGTCCGGCAGCGCCACCGGGTCGAGCAGCGCCGTGCCCGAGCCCTCGCGCCGCAGCTGGACGAGGTAGGTGGCCTGGCCGTAGCGGTAGCCCGAGGCCCGCTCGGCGTCGGCGGCGACGGGGCCGGTGCCGGCTGCGAACCGCTCGACCACGCGGGCGAGGGCGGCCGGGGTGTCGACGACGCGCCCGACGCCGTCGGCCGGCTCGGTGAGCGGGACGACGTCGGTCGCGGTCGGGGGGACTGCTGAGCTCATGGCCCCACGGTATGCGGTCGGGATGGCGGTCGGGGGCCCGACCGCGACGACAGGGCCGTGACGCCGTCGGGGAGCGGGGGCAGGCCGCCGGCGGTGGCCATGAGGTCGGCCCACACCGCGAGGTGGACGCCGAGGCCGGGGTCGGTGGGCGTCCAGGACGCGCGGATCTCGAGGTCCACGGCGTCGGGCGTCGCCTCCAGCGCCCCGAAGCTCTGGGAGAGCACGCGGGTCACGGTGCCGCCGATCGCCAGGGCCTCGACGCCCGTGGCGGAGAGCGACTCCGTGACCCACGTCCAGGCGACGTCCGCCAGCAGCGGGTCGGCCGCGAGCTCGGGCTCGAGGGTCGCGCGCACGAGGGTGACCACCCGGAAGGTGCCCTGCCACGTCTCCTGGCCGTCCGGGTCGTGCAGCACGACGAACCGCCCCGTGGCGACCTCCTCGCCGTCGGGCTCCACCACCTCGCCCTCGAGCGCGACGGAGTACGGGGCCACGCGCGTGGGGCCGGGGATCTCCGCGAGGTGCACCTCGCCGCGCAGCCGTCGCTCGCGCAGGGACGCCAGCGCGGCCGCGAACGGGGCGGGCACCTGCCTGGGGTCGCCCGTGCGGTCGCCGGTCACGCGAGCCACCGTACGGCGCGGGGGCGCGGATCCGGGGAACCGACGCGGTCGGCGGGCCGGCCCGTGTCCGGATCGTGATGGTCCGTACACCCCGCCGCGCGCGCCGACTAGGCTGGTCCCGGCTCCCCGGGCCGGGGCACGCGTGCGTCCGCCGCCGTCGTCCGCCCGACGCCCGACCGAACCGAGAACCGACGGAAGCAGGGAAACGATGACAGCTCGTGCCCAGATCGGCGTGACCGGCCTTGCGGTGATGGGCCGCAACCTCGCCCGCAACTTCGCGCGGCACGGGTACACGGTCGCGGTGCACAACCGGTCGTACGCCAAGACCGAGTCGCTGATCGCCGAAGCCGGATCCGAGGGCGACTTCGTGCCGTCCGAGTCGATGGCCGACTTCGTCGCGTCGCTCGAGCGGCCGCGCAAGGTCGTCGTCATGGTCAAGGCCGGTGGCCCCACCGACGCCGTCATCGACGAGCTCGTGCCTCTGCTGGAGTCGGGCGACATCGTCGTGGACGCCGGCAACGCGCACTTCCCCGACACGATCCGCCGCGAGAAGGCGCTGAGCGCGAAGGGCCTGCACTTCGTGGGCACCGGCGTGTCCGGCGGCGAGGAGGGTGCCCTCAACGGCCCCTCGATCATGCCCGGCGGCACCCGCGAGTCCTACGCGAGCCTGGGCCCGATCCTCGAGGACATCTCCGCGAAGGTCGACGGCACCCCGTGCTGCACCTACGTCGGGTCCGACGGCGCCGGCCACTTCGTCAAGATGGTGCACAACGGCATCGAGTACGCCGACATGCAGCTCATCGCCGAGGCCTACGACCTGCTCAAGCAGGGCCTGGGCGCGTCGGCCGCGGAGATCGGGCAGATCTTCGCCGACTGGAACACCGGCGACCTCGAGTCGTTCCTCATCGAGATCACGGCGGACGTGCTGCAGCACGTCGACGCCGCGACCGGGAGCGCGTTCGTCGACGTCGTGCTCGACCAGGCCGAGCAGAAGGGCACCGGCCGCTGGACGGTGCAGAACGGCCTGGACCTGGGCGTGCCGATCACGGGCATCGCCGAGGCCACGTTCGCCCGCGCCCTGTCCGGCTCCGTGCCGCAGCGCGAGGCCGGGCGCGCCGCCCTGCCCGCCGACGCCGGCACGTGGGACGTCACGGACCGCGACGCCTTCATCGAGGACGTGCGGCTCGCCCTGTACGCGTCGAAGGTGGTCGCCTACTCCCAGGGCTTCGACCAGATCGCCGCGGCGTCCGCCGAGTACGGCTGGGACGTCGACCGCGGCGCCATGGCCCGGATCTGGCGGGGCGGCTGCATCATCCGCGCCCGCTTCCTCAACCGGATCACCGAGGCCTACGAGCGCGACGCCGAGCTGCCGCTGCTCCTCGCGGACGAGTACTTCACCGGGGCCGTGGCGAACGGCCTCGCGGCCTGGCGCCGCGTCGTCGCGCGGGCCGCCCTCAACGGGGTGCCCACGCCGGCGTTCTCGTCGTCGCTCGCCTACTACGACGGGGTGCGCGCCGAGCGCCTGCCCGCCGCGCTCATCCAGGCGCAGCGCGACTTCTTCGGCGCCCACACCTACCGCCGCACCGACCGCGACGGCACGTTCCACACCGAGTGGTCGGGCGACCGCGCCGAGCAGGAGGCATGACTCCACCCGTGAGCACCCCCACCAGCCCGGGCGGGGCCGCCTCCGCGGCCGCGCCCGGGGTCCGCCCCGTCATCGTCGGCTCCGACATCGGCGTGTACGCCCTCGCCCGCGCGTTCCACGAGCGGTACGGCGTGCGCACCACCGTGGTCGCGTTCGCGGAGCCCGGGCCGATCGCGCACTCGAGCATCATCGACGTCGTCCTGTCGGGCAGCGAGCCCGAGCAGATCGTCGCGACCCTGCAGCAGGTCGCCGCCGATCGGACGCGGAGCGCGCCCGGCGAGCGGCTCGTCGCGCTCACCAACATGGACTGGGCCGTGCAGACCCTGGTGCACCACCGGGCCGAGCTCGAGGGCGCGGGGTACGTGGTGCCGTTCGCCGACGCCGCCCTCATCGACCGCATCTCCGACAAGGCGGAGTTCGCGGCCGCGTGCGCCGAGCTCGGCATCCCGACGCCGGCCACGGTGATCCAGGACTTCGCGGGCGCGGGGGACCCGGGCTGGGAGCCGGCGCCCGTCGGCTTCGACTTCCCGGTGATCGCCAAGCCGGCGAGCAGCGCCGACTACCACGGCGTCACGTTCCCGGGGAAGAAGAAGATCTTCGAGATCGCCACGCCGGCCGAGCTCGACCGGCTGATGATCTCCCTGCGCGAGGCGGGGTTCCGGGGGCGCTTCCTCGTCCAGGAGATGATCCCGGGCGACGACACCCAGATGCGGTCCGTGACCGCGTACGCCGACAGCGCCGGGCGCGTGACCCTGCGCGCCTCGGCGCACGTGCTGCTGGAGGAGCGGACCCCCGCCACCCGCGGCAACCCGTCCGCGATGATCGTGGAGCGCATCGACCCGATCCTCGACGCCGCGCAGCAGCTCCTGGAGCACACCGGCTGGCGCGGGTTCGCGAACTTCGACGTCAAGCTCGACCCCCGCGACGGCGTGTTCAAGTTCTTCGAGCAGAACCCGCGGATCGGGCGCAACAACTTCTACGTCACCGCGGGCGGCCAGAACGTCGCCGAGGTGCTCGTGGACGACGTCGTGCACGGCGTGCGGCGCGAGCCGGTGACCGCCGACCGCGAGGTGCTCTACGCCGTCGTGCCGCACGGTCTGCTGCGGCGGTACGTGCTCGACCCGGCGCTGCGCGCCCGGGTCGTGGCGCTCATGCGGTCGGGGCGCACCGTGCACCCGTTGCGCTACAAGGCCGACGCGTCGCCCCGGCGCCGCCTGTACGTACTGACGGCCCTGGTCAACCACTGGCGCAAGTACCGGCAGCACTACCCGCTGGAGGAGCTGCGGCGCGTGCACGCCACGAACTCCCCGGACGGCGCCGCGTCGTCGGGCCGGGTGAGCGCGTGAGCCGCGGGCACGCCCCGGAGCCGCGGCCCGAGCTGGCGCCGGTCCTGCTCGGCGGGGACATCGGCGTGTACGCCCTGGCCCGCGCGTTCCACGAGCGGTACGGGGTGACGTCCACCGTCATCTCCGGCCTCGTGCCCGGCCCGATCGCCGACTCGCGCATCCTGCGCTCGGTCACGGTCGCGGACAGCCACGACGAGCGCGGGCTCGTCGACGCCGCGCTCACGGTGGCCGGCGAGACGCTCGCGGCCGACCCGGGACGCCGCCTGATCCTCCTGGCGAACTCGGACTGGCTGGTGCGCACCGTCGTGCGGCACCGCGACGAGCTCGAGGCCGCCGGCTACGTCGTGCCGTTCCTCGACGAGGACCTGCTGGACCGGATCAGCGACAAGGCGACGTTCGCCGAGCTCGCCGAGAAGGTCGGCATCGCCGTGCCGCACACGATCGTGCAGGACTTCGCCGGCGCCGACGACCCGGCGTGGCGGCCCGTGCCGGTGGACGTCGGCTGGCCGCTCATCGCGAAGGCGGCGAGCAGCGCCGACTACCAGGACGTCGAGTTCCCGGGCAAGCGCAAGGTGTTCGAGATCGCCTCCCAGGCGGAGCTCGACGACCTGTGGCGCCGCCTGCGGGAGGCAGGGTTCCGCGGCAGGTTCGTGGCGCAGGAGCTGGTGCCCGGCGACGACACGCAGATGCGCTCCATCACCGCGTACGTCGACGCGCACGGCGAGGCCACGCTCATGGCGGGCGCGCACGTGCTGCTCGAGGAGCACACGCCGAACGGGCTCGGCAACCCCGCGGCCATGATCACGGGCGACCTGGGCGCGATGTTCGACCAGGCGCGCGCGTTCCTGGCCGAGACCGGCTACCGCGGGTTCGCGAACTTCGACATCAAGGTGGACCCCCGGGACGGGCGGTTCGCGTTCTTCGAGGTCAACCCGCGCATCGGCCGCAACAACTACTACGTGACCGCGGCGGGCGCCAACGTCGCGCGGTTCGTCGTGGCCGACCACGTGGACGGCGTGGCCCTGGAGCCGGTCGTCGTGTCGCGGGCGGTGCTGTACTCGATCCTGCCCACCAGCCTGCTGCTGCGCTACGTCCGCGACGAGGAGCTGCGGGCGACGGTGCGGCGGCTCGCCCCGGACACCGCGCACCCGCTCGCGTACTGGGCGGCCGACGGCGGGCCGAAGCGCCGCGCCTACGTCGCGGCGGCCAAGCTCAACCAGGTGCGCAAGTTCCGCCAGTGGTACCCGGAGCCGACCGGCACCGGCTTCTGAGAGCACCCTGCGCCGAGCGGAGAGGCCGCGCCCCTGGTCGGGGCGCGGCCTCTCGCGCAGTGGCTGTCAGTCGCCGATCTCGCTGGTGCCGGCGTACAGGTGCAGCACGGGGGCGCGCAGGTGCTCGCGGGCCCGGGAGGCCCAGTCGGAGCGGAACGTGTCCGCGACCACGTGCGGGTAGGTGACCACGACGACGTCCACGACGCCGCCCGGTCCGCCCTCGGCGGCGACGGCGGAGCTCAGCGCGGGCAGCGGGTCCTCCTCGGTGACCTCGCCGTCGGCGACGGCGCCGGCGCCGCGGAGCGCGGCGAGAGAGGCCTCGAGCCGCTCGGCCGCGGTCGCCTTCGCCTGGTCGGGCGTCGGCTCCCTGCCCACGAGGTCGTGCCCGGCCTCGCGCAGCTCGCCCACCCACAGGTGGTCGATGATCGCGGCCACCACGTTGCGGTCGGTGTCGGAGGGGACGAGCACGCGGTAGCGCTCGGACTGCTCCTCGTGCAGGGACAGGATGTGCGCCACGTCGGCGTCGGTGAGGGCGTCCTCCGTGAGGACGACGGTCGTCGGCATGCCTGCACCGTAGTCATCCGGCGGGCCGACCGCGAGGTCAGGAGGCCGGTCCGGGCGTGGTCGTGACGCGCGCCTCAGCGGGGCGGTCCCGGCGGGCCGGCCCGGTGCAGCAGCCAGCGGGCCAGCAGGGTGCCGCCCTCGGGGGCGTGCAGCAGGTGCGCCAGCCGTGCGGGCGCGGCGCCCGCGGGGACGCCCGCGGCCGGGGGCGGGGCGCCCACGGCCGTCGGCGTGGCGGCGACGATGCGCGACGGACCGGGGCCCACGAGGCAGGGGCTGGTCGTGACGCACAGCTCGTCGACGAGACCGTCCGCCAGCATCGTGGCCAGCAGCGTGGGCCCGCCCTCGCACAGCACACCGCGCAGCCCCCGCGCGGCCAGCGCCGCGAGTCCGGCGCGCACGTCCACGTCGTCGGGGTCCGTGGCGCCGGGCACCTCGACGACGCGGTCGGAGGGCAGCGTGCGGCCCGCGACCTGCGCCCCGGAGCGCCCTGTAAGGACCAGGGGCGGGCGTCCGCCGTCCGTGAGCTGCTGCGGCACGCGGCCCGACCGGGAGACGAGCGCGAGCTCCAGCAGCCGGTCGGAGGCGGCGGGGACGCCCGCGGGCCGGTCCAGCGCCGTGTAGCCCTCGTGCCGGGCGGTGCCGGCGCCGACCAGCACGACGTCCGCCATGGCCCGCAGCACCCGGAACACGCGCCAGTCGGCGTCGTCGTTGATGGACCCCGACAGGTGGTCGGGCCCCCAGGCGCCGCCGTCGACCGTGCTGACCATGTTGGCGCGCACGTGCGGGGCGTCGCCGGGAGGCACGTCGTAGAGCGCCCTGAGTCGCGGCTCCGCGGGGTCGGCGGTCAGGTGCTCCGGTCCGGGGACCAGCAGGTCGAGCGGCGTCGTGGCAGATCTCACAGCGGCCAGCGTACTGACGCGGCGTAGCCTTGGGGGTCGTGACTCTCACGCAGGACCAGGCCGCGACGCCCCAGGACCCCGCCCCGGACGGCACGAGGCCGGCGCTCACGGCGGTGCGTCCGTCGGTCTCGCCCGGCCGGCTGCTCGCCGACCTCGTGCCGCCGCGCCACTTCGCGCAGGCCCGCTTCTCGACCTACCGCGCCGACCCCGCGCACCCGAGCCAGACGACGGTGCCGGCACGGCTGCAGGAGGTCGCCGCCGAGATCACGGCCCCGCCGGCCTCCCGGCTGAAGTCGCTGTTCGGCAAGCGCCGCGCGGTCCCGGCCGTGTACATGGACGGCGGCTTCGGCGTCGGCAAGACGCACCTGCTGACCTCGCTGGCCCACGCCGTCACACAGGAGCTCGGCGAGGGATCGGTCGCCTACGGGACGTTCGTCGAGTACACGAACCTCGTGGGCGCCCTCGGCTTCCTCCCGACGGTGGAGGCGCTCGCCACCCGCCGCCTGGTCTGCATCGACGAGTTCGAGCTGGACGACCCGGGCGACACCGTGCTGATGTCGCGCCTGCTGCGCGAGCTCGCCGACCGGGACGTCGCCCTCGCCGCCACGTCGAACACGCTGCCCGACGCGCTGGGGGAGGGCCGGTTCGCGGCCGAGGACTTCCTGCGGGAGATCCAGGCCCTCTCGTCGCGCTTCGAGGTGCTGCGCGTGGACGGCGAGGACTACCGCCACCGCGCCGTGGTCACGGAGGCCGCCCCGCTGGCGGCTGACGTCGTGGCCCGCACCGCCGCCGCCCGCCCGGGCGCCGTGCTCGACACGTTCGACGACCTGCTCGCCCACCTCGCCACCGTGCACCCCAGCCGGTACGGCGCGCTGCTCGACGGCGTCGAGCTCGTGGCCCTCACGGGCGTGCGGCCGGTGCACCGGCAGGAGGTGGCGCTGCGCCTCGTCGTCCTCGTGGACCGCCTGTACGACCGCGACGTGCCCGTGCTGCTGGCGGGCGACGCCGGGCAGCAGCTGTTCACGGAGGAGATGCTCCGCGGCGGCTACCGCAAGAAGTACTTCCGGGCGCTGTCGCGCCTGGGCGCGCTCGCCGAGGAGGGGCGCCGGCTGGTCGCCGACTGAGGGCCGCGGGCCGGCGGCGGGCACCTACCCGTCGGTCGGCCCCGTGTGCAGCACGACGGGCGACCGGGGCGGCAGGCGCAGCGTGCCGCCCTCGTAGGTCGTCCCGGCCGGGTCCCAGGCGGCGACGAGCCGCGTGCTCTCGGGCAGCGCGGAGACGTCGAGCGTCGCGGGGTCCGCGCCGGTCGCGAGCGCGACGGCGGTGCGGCCGCGGCGCCCCAGGAGGGCCGTGCCCTCGGTGCGGACCTCGACGGCGCGGTCCCGGTCCGCCGACGCGGCCGGCCGCAGCTCCAGCAGCGACCGGGTCCAGTCGACGAGGCGGCGCGACCGCTGGTCGCGCGCGGGCACCGGCACGTGCTCGGTGTCGAGCACGGGCGGCGTCCCCGCGAGGATCGCGAACGTGAGCAGGCAGGCCCGGTCGTCGTCGCTGACGGCGCCGTCCGCGCCCGGGCCGTCCCCGTGCGACGGCGTCCACGGGACGGAGCGGTTCGCCGCCGGCAGCCGCGTCAGGTCGGTCACGAGCACGGAGGCCGCGCGCTGGGCGGCGCGGTGCGCGCGGCGCAGGCTGGGCGGCCGCCACGACGCCTCGGGGACGGACGGGAACACCTCCTGCGCGAGGCGGCGGAGGTCCTGGGCGCGGTCGTCGTCGCCGGGCGCGGCGAGGATGTGGTGCACCACCGTGGTGAGCCGGTCGCTGCGTCCCGGGCCGTCCACGAGGAGGGCGACCCGGCGCCCGAGCTGCTCCCCGAGGCGGCGGACGTCCTCCGCGAGCTCCCCGAGGAACGGCACCGCCGACCTGTCGACGAGGGCCTCCACGTCGAGGAGCAGGCCGTCGACGTGGAACTCGCGCATCCACCGTTCGGCGTCGGCCACCAGGAAGTCGCGCGGCCCCCGGCTCCCGCTGCCGTCGAGGTTGATGCGGGGGCTGTCCGAGCCCGCCGGGCCGGGCCGCGCACCCGTGCGCGGCCCGATGCGCGACCCGGTCGCGTAGGGGCCGAAGGCGTGCAGGCCGAGGTCGTCGGCGACCGCCCAGCGGTGCGGGGCGTCGAGCACCACCGCGAGTCCGTGCCGGTGCGCGCGGTCGACGAACCGCTGGAGCGCCGCGGGGCCGCCGAACGGCTCGTGGACGGCGAAGAGCCGGACGCCCGCGGCCGGCCCGCGGGCGGGGTCGAACGTCGCCACGGGGGAGAGCTCGACGCCGACCACGCCCGTGTCCGCGACGTCGGCCAGGCGGGCGGTGGCCGCGTCGAGCGTGCCCTCCGGGGTGAACGTGGGCAGGTCGACGCGCAGGAGGGCCCCCAGGCCGAGGTCCGCCCCGCGCCACGCGTCGTCGGTCCAGGGGTACGCGGGGTCGGACACCCGGGACGGACCGTGCACCCCGTGCGGCATCCAGGTGCTGCACGGGTCGGGGACGGGCGTGCCGCCGTCGACGGAGAACAGGTAGTCGGTGCCGACGGCGAGCTCGTGGTCGGCGCGCCAGTAACCCGGCTCGTGCGCGCCGACGAGGCGCAGCGGGAAGCGCTCGTCGGTGCCGGGGAGCACCACCTCGACCGTGTGGGCTCGGGGGGCCCACACGAACGGACGAGGTCCCGGCCACCGGTCCCTCGAGCGGGGGAGGGGTGGTGGGGTTCCTGGTGCCGCCCTGTCGGCGAGGCCTGTATCGGCAGCGGTCACGGCCGACACTCTAGCCACGGACACCGACCTTCGCGGCCCGACGTCCGGTGGCCGGGCGGCGCGCGCCGAGGAGGCTCGCAGCGAGTGTGCGGAGAGCGGTCGGGTCGTGTCGAGGGGACGGGCCTCGGGAGCTTTCGTCCGAGAAAAAGTGTGCCAAGCGCGGGCGTTCAGCTCCGCCGGCTGCTAGACCTGGGCCCATGAGCAAGCACGACACAGGCCCACAACCCCAGGCGCCGGTGGACAGGTTGGACGAGTCGATCGCCTCGCAGGCCAGGCTGGCACCCCGGCGGCGCCCGCAGGACGATCAGTTCCGGGACTCCCGATCGGGCGGAGACGCGGCGAAGGCGCCGACATCGCTCTCCGCCTCCGAGCTCGGGCCCATCGAGGGAGCGTCGAGCGGCGTCTCCTGGGACGACCCCGACGAGCTCTGACCGCGAGCTGTCAGCGCGGCAGGCGGTCCGCCCCGACGGGGACCAGCCGCGGCATCCCGGCGGGGGCCACCCGGCTCAGCGCGACGTAGCGCGCTTCCGCGCGGTGCAGGCGGATGTGCTCGTCGAGCGACCAGTCGGGTCCGTTGGTGAGCACCATCCCGCACGAGCAGTCGATCTCCACCACGCCGCCGGATGCGTGCCGCACCTGGCCCACGGTGACGTGCGAGGCCCGGGCGCGCGCCTTGGCGCGGTGCATCGTCGCGGAGACCGGGTCGTGAGAGGTCTCGAGGGGGTCGTCGAGGGGCTCAGGGGGAGGGCGATCCACGCGGGCGAGCCTAGTGGGTGTGGGCGATCCCGAGCTCGTGCATCCGCTCGTGCTCCTCGCGGGCGGCCTGGCGCTCGGCGATACGTGCCTGCACCTCCGCGCGGCGCAGCGGCGGCACGGTCTTCGGCGGCTGCCGGCGGGCCGGGAGCTCGCCGAGCAGCCGGGTGACGATCGCCGCGATCTCGGCCTCGGCCTGCTCGCACGGCTCGCGCGTTGCGGCGCCCGCCGAGCGCTGGACGCCCGTCACCTTGCGGACGAACTGCTCCGCGGCGGCCCGGATCTCCTGGTCGGTGGCGGGCGGCTCGAGCCCCCGCAGGGTCGTGATGTTGCGGCACATGCCCTCGACGCTACGCCGCGACGGTGACGGCGGCGACGGCCCGGGGCGACGAAAGGCCGCCCCGGCGTTCCGGGACGGCCTCGTGCTGGTGGGCGATACTGGGATCGAACCAGTGACCTCTTCCGTGTCAGGGAAGCGCGCTACCGCTGCGCCAATCGCCCGTACGGCTGCTGCGTGTCCCCGTCCGTGAGGACGGGAGACGCACAGAGCGTGGAGCGGATGACGGGATTCGAACCCGCGACCCTCACCTTGGCAAGGTGATGCTCTACCAACTGAGCCACATCCGCGCGGCAGGGGTGTTCGGGGTTTCCCCCGGCCTCCCGGCGCCTGAGGAACATTACTTGACCTGGGGCGCGCTGGTCCAATCGCGGGCGTGTGACCTGCGACGCTGCGGACTCCGGAACGACGAAGCCCCCTGACTGGGTCCCGGTCAGGGGGCTTCGTGATGCTGGTGGGCGATACTGGGATCGAACCAGTGACCTCTTCCGTGTCAGGGAAGCGCGCTACCGCTGCGCCAATCGCCCGTGCTGCGAGGTGGGTACGGGATTCGAACCCGTGTATACGGCTTTGCAGGCCGCTGCCTCGCCTCTCGGCCAACCCACCTTGAGACGTGCTCTCTCCCGATGCTCGTGACGAGTCGATCAGAGAGTGGGCCTCCGAGCGGATGACGGGATTCGAACCCGCGACCCTCACCTTGGCAAGGTGATGCTCTACCAACTGAGCCACATCCGCGCGACCAGAGAACCTGGACACCCTGCGGTGCCCGCCGTTCTGGCGCGCCCCAAACATTAGTGGACCCCTGCCGGTCCGTCCAATCGCCTCCCCGGGGTGTCCCGCGCGCGACCCACTAGCGTGCTCGTGTGCACGAGCCGACCTCCTGGGCCACCTTCGCCGGCCGCCGCGCCACGCGCGCCGTCGAGTGCGTCGACCTCGCCGAGCACCCGGAGCGCCTCGACGAGGGCCTGTGGTTCGTCGTCGTCGACTTCGAGGCCGGTCTCGGCCGCGACGGGGCGGCGCGCGACGGCGGCCGGGCCCGCGCGTGGCGGTTCGCCGAGGTCGGGCCGGCCCCCGCCGCAGGGGACACCGTGGTGGCCGGATGGCATGGCCCGGCGCCGTCGGCCTGGCGCACGTCGCTCGGCCGGGAGGAGTACGTGCGCGCCGTCGCGACCGTGCGGGAGCGCGTGCGGCGAGGCGACGTCTACCAGGTCAACGTCTGCCGCGTCCTGACGGCCCCGCTGCCCGCCACGACGGGTGACGACGGCGTCGTCGTCGAGCCCGACGCGGCGGCGCTCGCCGCGCGGCTCGCGGCCGGCAACCCCGCCCCGTACGGCGCGGCCGTGCACGTCCCGGCGTCGAGCGGGCTCGACCCGGTGTGGGTGGTCAGCGCGTCGCCCGAGCTGTACCTGTCGCTCGACGACGGCCCGGACGGCCCGTCGTCGCTGGCGTCGGGGCCGATCAAGGGCACCGCCCGCACGCCCGCGGGGCTCACCGCGAAGGACCGCGCCGAGAACGTGATGATCACCGACCTCGTGCGCAACGACCTGCAGCGCGTGTGCCGCCCCGGCACCGTGGAGGTGACCGACCTCCTCGCGGTGGAGGAGCACCCCGGGCTGGTCCACCTCGTCTCGCGCGTGCGCGGCGAGCTCCGGGCCTCGGCCGACGGCGCGGTCCGGTGGGGCCGGGCGCTGGAGGCGACCTTCCCGCCCGGGTCGGTCTCCGGCGCGCCGAAGTCGTCCGCCCTGCGCCTCGTCGCGGAGCTGGAGCCGGAAGCGCGGGGTCCGTACTGCGGCGCCGTCGGGTGGGTGGACGGCGACGCCGGCCGCGCGGAGCTCGCCGTGGGGATCCGCACGTTCTGGTGGGCCGACGGACCCGGCGGGGGCCGGCTGCGGTTCGGCACCGGCGCGGGCATCACGTGGGGGAGCGACCCCGCCCGGGAGTGGGACGAGACGGAGCTCAAGGCGTCCCGGCTGGTCGGGCTCGCGTCGTCCGCCGACGGGGTGGACGACGTCGACCGATGAGTCCCGGGCCCAGCGCCCGTCAGACCGGCATGACACAGGTGACGTGCGACATCGGGATCTCGCTCGACGGCATCTCCGCCGGGCTCCATCAGTCCCTCGAGCGGCCGTTCGGCGACGGTGTCGGCGGCGGGGAGCAGCTCCACGCGTGGATGTTCGAGCACGCGGCCGCCCACCAGACGGAGCGCGCGGCGATCACCGCCGCCGGGGCGTTCATCATGGGGCGCCACATGTTCACCCCCGGCCGCGGGGACTGGGACCTGGGCTGGCGCGGCTGGTGGGGCGAGGACCCGCCGTACCACGCGCCCGTCTTCGTGCTCACCCACCACGAGCGGGAGCCCCTCGCGATGGAGGGCGGCACCACGTTCCACTTCGTCACCGGCGGCCCGCAGGAGGCGCTGGACCGGGCCCGGGAGGCCGCGGGCGACCGGGACGTGTCCGTCGCCGGCGGGGCGACGACGATCAACCAGTACCTGGCCGCCGACCAGATCGACGAGCTGCGGCTGCACATCGCCCCGGTGGTGCTGGACGTCGAGGGGGTGCGACTGTTCGACGGCGTCGGGCAGCGCGCGCTGAAGGCCGTCGGCGGCCGGGTGACGCCCGAGGTGACGCACCTCGTGCTGCGGCGCTGACGCGGGTGCCGCGGGGGTGCAGACTGGCCCCCATGAGTCTGGTGATCTGGGCGGACGGCCGCCTCGTCGGGCAGGGAGAGGCGGCGCTGAGCGCCGTCGACCACGGCATCACCGTCGGGGACGGCGTCTTCGAGACGTGCACGGTCTTCGACGGCCGGGCGTTCGCGCTGACGCGGCACCTGCGACGTCTCGCAAGGTCGGCGCAGGGGCTGGGCCTCGCCGCGCCGGACGAGCAGAAGGTGCGCGACGGCGTCGCCGCCGTGCTCGCCCAGGCCGTGCAGGCCGGCGGGCCCTTCGACGGCCGGCTCCGCATCACGGTGACCGCGGGGGTCGGGCCGCTCGGCTCCGGGCGGGTGGAGGCGCCGCAGACCGTCGTCGTCGCCGTGCAGGACTCGGCCATGGCGCCGACGTCGCGCTCGGCCCGTTCTCCGTGGCCGCGCAACGAGCGCTCCGCCGTCGCCGGGCTCAAGACGACGTCGTACGCCGAGAACGTCGTGGCGCTCGCGGACGCCGTGCGCAAGGGCGGCGACGAGTCGATCCTGCCGAACACGGTGGGTGATCTGTGCGAGGGCACCGGGTCCAACGTCTTCGTGGAGCGAGACGGCGAGCTGGTCACCCCCACGCTCGACGCCGGCTGCCTCGCCGGCATCACCCGCGCTCTCGTGCTCGAGTGGGGCGCGGAGGAGGGGCTGCCCGTGCGGGAGGCCAAGGAGGGCGAGCTGCCCTTCACCGTCCTGGACGAGGTGACGCGGGGGACGGCGCAGCTGGCGCTCACGTCGTCGGGCCGCAACGTGCAGCCCGTCGTCTGGCTCGACGGCGCCGACGTCGCCGTGGGCGAGGTGTCCCGCGCCGCGCGCGAGCTGTTCGAGCGCCACTGCCGCGAGCGCCTCGACCCCTGAGCGCTGCGCGCGGCGTGCTGGTTTGAGTCGACGCCCGTTCTGTGGCTAATATCGTCCACGCACCGGGCGATTGGCGCAGTGGTAGCGCGCTTCGTTCACACCGAAGAGGTCACTGGTTCGAACCCAGTATCGCCCACCCGACGCAGAAGGCCCCCTGACCAGCGGAAAGCTGATCAGGGGGCCTTCGTCGTGAGCGCTGTGGGCCAACCCGCAACGTTCTGAACTGCGGTGATGATTGGCCCACCGTCGGGACGTCAGATTCCGGTATCGCCCTCGTCCTGACCTGCGGAGACGCGGAGACCGATCTGGCCGCAAGTGCGGCCGCACCATCGCGCCGCCCTGCTTCGGTTTCGTATCGAGAGGCGGTCGAAGCACTACAGATCGCGTGGCGCCTATCCGTGCAGCAGCCCCCGTTGTGGCGGATCGGTCGTGAACAGCCCGCGATGCAGGATCGACCGCACGTGGTCCGCACCGAGGAATCCGGCGGGGTGCTCTGTCGCCGCCTGTGCGGCCATCGCCATCGGCAGGGCGAGGAGCAGGTCCTGCGTGTCGAGGCCCGGGCGGAGGATCTCCCGAGACCGGGCGCGGGCCACCAGCGGTCGGAGCGCCGCGGCCGTGCGGTCGGCGAGCTCTCGAGTCCTGGTCGGGGTGCTGTCGGTCGCGAGGACGTATGTCAGCCACGGTGCCTCCCTCTGGACGTCGAGCAGGTAGTGGAACAGCTGCTCGAGGCCGTCGTCGGCGTCGGTGAGAGCTGCGGCGCGGGCCGTGATGTCCGTGACGTTCTCCTCCAGCACGGTGGCCACCAGGTCCTGCCGGTCCTGGAAGTGCCGGTGCAGCGTCGTGCGGCTCACGCCGGCGGTCCGGGCGACCTCCTCGAGCGGGGCGTGCGGCCCGAGGGTCGTGAAGGTGCGTCGGGCGGCGTCGATGAGGCGCTCGCGGTTGCGTGCGGCGTCGCGTCGCTGAGGTGTCGCCATGCCATGGAGGGTAGCCATCGGTCGGACGTGGAGCCCGTCTCCCGGGAGGTGAAAACGTACATCCGTGTACGGTTAGTGTTGCCTGCGGCGCCCGTGCGCCCGGGCGATCCCACCCGTCCGACGAAAGGCATGCTCCGTGACCGGAACCGTGAGTACGACCGAGCTCGCTGCCGAGCTCGGGATCGATCCAGACGCCCTGCGCGAGAAGTACCGCACCGAACGTGATCGTCGGATCCGGCCGGACGGTCTGGCGCAGTACGTCCGCGCCGCGGGAGAGTTCGGGTACTACGCGAAGGACCCGTACACGCCGCGCACCGAGCGCGAGCCGCTGACCGACCGGGTCGAGGTCCTGGTCGTGGGCGGCGGCTTCGGCGGCCTGCTCACCGGCGCGCGGCTGCGCGAGGCAGGGTTCGAGTCGATCCGCATGATGGACGAGGCCGGGGACTTCGGCGGCACCTGGTACTGGAACCGCTACCCGGGGATCCACTGCGACATCGAGTCGTACGTCTACATGCCGCTGCTCGAGGAGACCGGCTACGTCCCGTCGTGGCGGTACGCCCCCGGCGAGGAGATCCGGCAGCACGCGGTGCGGATCGCCGAGCAGTACGGCCTGTACCGGGACGCTGTCTTCCACACCCGGGTCACGGAGCTCACGTGGGACGAGGACGCCCTGGAGTGGCTGGTGCGCACCGACCGCGGCGACGCGATGCGCGCCCGGTATGTCGTGGTGTCCTCCGGCACGCTGACCCAGCCCAAGCTGCCGGGCATCCCGGGGATCGAGGAGTTCCGCGGCCACACGTTCCACACCAGCCGGTGGGACTACGGCTACACCGGCGGGAACGCCGACGGCGGGATGACCGGGCTCGCGGACAAGCGGGTGGCCGTCGTCGGCACCGGCGCGACCGGGCTGCAGGCGATCCCGCACCTGGCCCGGGACGCGGCGCACCTGTACGTCATGCAGCGCACGCCGTCGTCGGTCGACGTGCGCGACAACCGGCCCACCGACCCCGCGTGGGCGGCCTCGCTCAAGCCCGGCTGGCAGCGGGAGCGGATGGAGAACTTCCTCGCGATCCTCTCGGGCGAGGAGGTGGACGAGGACCTCACGCAGGACGGCTGGACGTCGACCGCGCGGCTCCAGCGCCACATGATCACCGGCGCGGTGGACACCTCTCTCGACCCGGCCGAGCGCGAGCGGCTCGACGAGCTGGCCGACTTTGCGAAGATGAACCAGATCCGTGCCCGCGTGGACGAGGTCGTCGAGGACCCCGCGACGGCCGAGGCGCTCAAGCCCTGGTATCGGTACATGTGCAAGCGGCCCGGGTTCTCCGACCAGTACCTGCAGGCGTTCAACCGCGACGACGTGACCCTTGTGGAGACCGCCGACCACGGCGGCATCACCCGGATGACCGAGACCGGCGTCGTGGTGGGGGACATCGAGTACGAGGTGGACTGCGTCGTCTTCGCCACGGGGTTCGAGGTTGGCGTCTCCGGGGTCGTCTCGGGCACCCTGCCGGTGCACGGCCGCGGCGGCACCACGCTGCTCGAAGCCTGGTCACGAGGCCCGCGCACCCTGCACGGCTTCTGCTCCCACGGCTTCCCCAACCTGTTCCACCTCGGGGCGATGCAGAACGCCAACTCCGTGAACTTCGTGCACATCCTGTCCGAGCAGGCCGACCACATCGCGGCCGTCCTCGCGCGCGCGGCCAAGACCGGCGCCCGCTGCGTCGAGCCCACGCGCGAGGCAGAGCAGGCCTGGTGCGACACCATCGTGGACGTCGCGGTCGACAACTCCACGTTCCTCGCCGAGTGCACGCCGGGCTACTACAACGGCGAGGGGACGCGGCGTGCGGCGCCGACGTCGTACAGCCCCGGCCCGGTGGCGTTCCACCGCCTCCTCGCTGCATGGCGCGAGGGCGGCATGAGCGACGTCCTGGTGGGCTCCGACGGCACGACGGACGCAGCGACGACGGGGGTGACGGCATGACCCGCGCGACGACGAGGCGCCGCGGCGCCGGCGCTTGGATCGCCGCCGTGCCGTTGCTGGCCCTGGCGGGGTGCGCGTCGGCTGCGGCGACCCCGGCTCAGCCGGCCGCACAGCACGTACAGGCGAAGGGCGGACCGGTGAAGGAGCGGACCGCGGACCGGGTGCTGCAGGTCAGCACCGTGCACGAGGCCACGGGAATGACCTTGCTGGAGGGGCCGACCTTCGGGGACGACGGCCGCCTCTACCTCGTGGACGTCACGGCGCCGGCGGGCGGGCCGAAGGTGGTGGCCGTCGACCTCGACACGCAGCGCAAGGAGACCTTCTACACCGACGAGCAGAGCGCGTTCACCTCCGCGCAGTTCAGCCCCGTCGACGGGCGGCTCTACCTCACCGACTACGTCGGCGGCAGGATCGTGAGCGTCACCCCTGAGGGCGGCGACCCCCGGGTGGTCGCGGAAGGTCCGGTCGACGGACGGACGATGCAGCCCGACGACCTCACGTTCGACGAGGCGGGGAACATGTTCGTCACCGACGCGCAGTACACGACCTACCCGGACGCCGAGCCGTCCGGCCGTGTGCTGCGCTTCGACGCCGGCACCGGCGAAGGAACCGTGCTGGCCGACCGCCAGCCCAACCCCAACGGGATCTCCTTCGACTCGGGCGGCGGCGCCCTGTGGTTGAGCCATGTCGACGCGAACCGGATCGACCGACTCACGCTGAACGCCGAGCGGACCGCCGTGACCGCCGGGCACACCGCGATGTACGTCGACGGCGGCACCAGCCAGACCGACTCGAACGCCGTCGACGCCGACGGGAACGTCTACCAGGGCGTGCACGGCGAGCCGAAGATCCTCGTCTACGGTCCCGACGGGACGCACAAGGCCACCATCACCGTGCCCGAGAAGGACGGTGACCTCGCGTCCGCCACCAACCTCGCCGTCCGGCCCGGTACGACCGACGCCTACGTCACGGTCAGCGGACCCGCGGGCGGTTTCGTCTACCGGTTCGACGCGCTCGCCGAGGGGGTGCGGCAGACCAACGGCGGCTGACTCGACCCGAGCGGCCGGTGGCACGGGGCACCGGCCACCGGCCGCTCGGGCAGTCGCAGGAGGATCCGCCGGTTCTCTGCTGCTCCTGCTGATCTGCTTCTATCGAGCGGCTTCCCGCGCGCCCTAGCCTTGCCGTCATCTCGGGCGGCAGCCACGGAACGACCCGTCGGCTGCCTGACCGAGGAGTGACTCAAGGAGCGTGAACGCGATGGCGCGTACCCCCAAGCAGACCGCGAGCGAGGCCGACGGCGTGACGTACCGCCGCGCGCGCACCTGGGAGATCGCCTTCTCCCAGATGAACAACGGCTCGGCGATGATCTTCTTCACCCTGGTCGGCCTCATGAGCTACCTGCAGAACGCCGGCTACGGCATCGCGGTGGCCGTGGCGGGCGTGCTCCTCACCGTGACACGCGTGTTCGACGGGGTGATCGACCCGCTGCTCGCGCTGATCATCGACAAGGTGAGCTTCCCGTTCGGCAAGCTGCGGTTCTTCATGCTCGCCGGCTGGCTGATCCGCTCGCTCGCGATCCTCATGCTGTTCGTCTGGGGCTCCGGCACCGGCCTCGGTGCAGGCTTCTTCGTGGCGCTGTACGTCGTGTACATCGTGGGGTCCTCGATGAACGACATCGCCGGTCAGATGTCGGGCCCCGTGCTCACCAACGACCCTCGCCAGAGGCCCACGGTGCAGGTGTGGGCGACGATCTACTCCTACTTCGTCCCCGCGGTCTTCTCGATCGTCTCCACCGTGGTGTTCCTTCCGCGTCATGGCAACGAGTTCACCGTGGGGATGCTCAGCGAGACCGCGATCACGTACGTGGCCTGCTCGTTCGTGTTCCAGGTGCTGGCCTGCGTCGGCGTGGCCCGGATCGACAAGCCCGAGAGCTTCGTGCACGTGACGACCACCTCCGCCGAGGACGCCAGGGTCACGGTGCGGGACATGTGGCAGCTGCTCACCCGCAACGGCCCGTTCCAGCGCTACCTGATCAGCGGAGCCTCCGACAAGCTGGCCCAGGTCGTGAGGTCACAGGCCGTGATCTCCACGCTCATGTGGGGCATCCTGCTGGGGAACATGCAGGTCGGCACCACCCTCAGCATGATCGCCATCCTCCCGGGCATCCTGTTCGCGATGTTCGGTGCCCGGTACAACGGCAAGCACGGCTCGAAGGCGGCCACGGTCACCTGGACCTGGATCTGCCTGGCCCTCGCGGCGCTGCTCACGCTGTTCTGCCTGGTGGTGGACATGGGCGCCATCCTGACGAGCCTGCCGCTGGCGATCGTCTTCTTCGCCGTGTACCTGCTGCTGAACGGCTCGTCGATGGTGGTGACCGTGGCTTCCGGCGCCATGCGGGCCGACATCATCGACTACGAGCTGGACCGCTCCGGCAAGTACCTGCCGGCCAGCGTCACCGCGACCTACAACTTGGTCGACCAGATCATCACCTCGCTCGGTGCCGCGCTCGCCCTGGGGGCCGTCGCACTCATCGGGTTCACCGCGGAGATGCCGCAGCCCACGGACGCGCCGACGACCCCGATCCTGCTGATGACGCTGCTGTTGTTCTTCGGCCTCCCGGTCCTCGGCTGGGCCTGCACACTGCTGGCGATGCGCGGCTACACGCTCACCCGCACCGAGATGATCGAGGTGCAGAAGCGGGTGGCGGACCGGAAGGCGGCCCTGCTGGAAGCCGAGCCCGTGACCACCGCAGGCTGACCGACACCTGAACCGAGGAGCCGTCCATGGACCCCATGACCCGGCGCGGCGACGGCATCCGATTGACGAGCGACGAGTTCGGCCGGATCGAGGTCGACACCGTCCCGCTCCCGCAGGACGCTCTCGACACCTACGCCACCTACACGCCGTCGGGCAGGATGCTCCTGCTCTACCGTCGCGCCGAGGACCCCGCTGACCGGCAGATCTTCCACGTGGCGACGATCGAGGACGACGGCAGCGGGTACCACCACGTCTTCTCGGGGACCATCGCGCAGCATCCTCGCGCCAACGGCATCCGTGCCATCGTGTTCCCCGACAACCGCCGGGTTCTGCTCGGCGACGACGTGCTCGAGTGCACCCCCGATCTCGACACCGCGACCGGGGCCCGCCTCGTCGACGTGCACTACCCGTGGCGCCAGGAGGAGGACCCCGGCACCACGCACCACTGGTCGGAGATCATCGTCGCCCCGGACGACGAGCACGTCGCCTGGACCATCCTGCGTGCCGACATGGGGGCCGCGGCCGCGTTCGGCCGGCTGCACCGCACGGCCGACGCCTACGAGGTCGTCGATCCTCAGCTCATCAGCACGGTCGAGCCGTTCCGCCCGGACCCGGAGCATCCCGGTTGCATGCTCCCGCACCCCTCTCGCGGCGGCGAGGTCAAGCAGTTCGTGCGCGGCGGTCGCGCGATCTCGGCCGTCGGGGGAGTGGACGGCTTCCTCCCGGACTCCGTGGTGCAGGCCCTGGACTCCGACGAGCTCAGCGCCGTCACCCGCAGTCCCGGCTACGACGAGACCACCATCTTCTCGCCGGACGAGCGGCTGGGACTCGTCATGACCACGCGCGCCTCGCGAACCACCGACCTGGGCGTGCTCGGGCTGCTGCCACGCCCACGGTCCGGGAACGCGCTGTCTGCCATCGCCTGGAGCGCCTACTCCTACAGCGTCACCGGGGTGCGCGACCATCGGCCGGGCAACTCCGGGCCCGTGCTCGTCGACCTGGCCCGCTCGCAGGCCGATCCCGCCTACCAGGGCGTCGCCCTGCACGACCCGGCCGAGGAATGGGTCTACGTCTCACCGATGTCCTGGCACCCGGACGGCGACCGCTGCGCCTGGCTCGAGACGCCCCGCGGCTCCGAGCTCTCCCAGCCCGTGCGGGACATCCGAGTCCGGCGGGCCCGGCTGCTCGACGTCGTCCCGGGGGAGCCGGTGCCGCCGGGCGCCGTCCCCGACGAGGTGCCGTACGCGCTGCGCGGCGCCGACGCCGAGCGGGCGCTGTGGGACCCGCCGGAGCCGGTGACGTCCGCCCGGGTCGCCGGGCGCCGCAGCGGCTACCTCGAGGTCGAACGCACCCTGCCCGACTCCGCCCGCGGCACCGCCGGGACGAGCCAGGTGCGCTACGTCGGCTACAGCGACGACGGCGCCTCCGTGTGGAACGGAGTCGAGCGCGTGACCAGCTCCTTCACCGCCGACACGGTGTACGAGGCCGACGTCGAGCTGTCCGGTCCCGTGCCGGGGGAGATGCACCTGCGCGTCACGTGGACACCCCTCGCCGGCTCCGAGCCCACGCGGCTCCGCTTCGTGCCGGCCGCTGACGGGAGGCCCGCCAGCTTCGGGTACGCCCGCTACGGCGACCAGCGACGCGAGGTCTCGGCGCTCGTGCCCTGAGCCCGACGCCCGCACGGCTCGGTGCGTCTGCACGGCTCGGTGCGTCTGCACTGCTCATTCCGCATGGGCGGCGCGGTACGCCGTGGGTGTCATCCCGTACGCGGTGCGGAACACCTTCACGAAGTAGTTCGGATCGTCGTAGCCGACGAACAGGGCGACGTCGTGCACGGGCTGCGAGGTGGTGGCGAGCAGGCGCGCCGCCCGCTCGGCCCGCTGCCGGGCGACATAGGCGGAGACGGTCGCGCCCGTCTCCGCCTTGAAGCGGCGTGCGAGCGTGGACGCGGAGACCCCGAGACGTTCCGCGAGCTCGGGGGTGGACACGTGGTGACCGAGGTGCAGGTCGATCTCCTCGGTCACCTGCCGCACCAGCGCCGAGTACCCGCGCTGGTGGTGCCGTCGCACGCTCCGGCAGAAGTCCGTGACCATCTGGGTGGTGAAGGCGGCGGTGCGCCGCGCGTCCGCGGTGTGCCCGATGCGGTGCAGGCGCTGCGCGTACTCCTGGGAGATCGCGTCGATCGTCACCGGAGGGAGCCCTCCACGCTGCGCCGCCACGCGAGCCATGATCCGCAGGATCGTGGTCCCGAGGAACGGGGTGTTCAGGTAGTTCATGGTCTGCGGCATGCCCGCCAGGCGTTGGAGCGCGGCCAGGGCCTGGTCGGCCGACCCGTCGGCGACCGCGTCCATGAAGTCCCGCTCCAGGCGGTACCGCTCCTCGATCACGGTGAAGGACGCGGACTGCGGGGCATCCGCACGGCCCGGCGTCATCGCCCCGCCCTCGCCCTCGATCTGCTGCATGCTGCCCAGCAGGTCCTCGCTGCCGGCGGCGCGCAGCAACGCCGCGGCGCTCCGGTGCACGTACTCCGGGTCCACGATCGGATACCGGGTGCGGTACAGCTTGTAGAGCCGCAGGTGCCCGGTGGGGATGCCGAGCCGGCCCAGCAGCTCCTCCGCCACACCCGGATGCATCGGCTCGTGGGTGTACGGGCCGACGAGGAGCAGGTGCTCGTCCCAGCGCACCAGGGCGACCGCCATCCCGAGCGGCTCGAGGACCTCGTGCACGACCTGCGGTTCCATCTCACGCACGAACGCGCGGAGCGCGGTGGCGGTGAAGGCGGGCTGGAGGTGCGGGTCGAGGCAGTGCGCGGTCTCGAAGTCGGCGAGCGCCGACGGGACGTCGTCCGTCACCACCACGGGGCAGCTCAGCACCTGGGCGAGGACGGCGCGCACGGTCTCGAGCCCGGGGGCAGTGGACGACGTCATCGTGAGTCCCTTCGTCGGGCAGCACGCCCGTGCCGGATCAGTGCTGATCATGCGCGACCAGTTCTATCACCCGGGCGACGGTCGTTCGTACCGTGGCGTGTCCCGGCACCCGCCGGCGCGATCTTGTCGAAGGAGACCCTCTATGACGCCGACCCCCGCCAGCCCTCGGCAGGCCACGCCGATCCTCGACGGCTGGGCGTTCGCGCCCGTCGAACTGCCGGCCGCGAGCTGGGACGACGTCGTCGCCGCGGGGGAGCAGGTCACCGTGCCGCACACCTGGAACGCGGTCGACGGGCAGGCCGGCGGCGAGTACCTCCGGGGCCGGTCCACCTACGCGCGGGTGGTCGAGGCCGAGGATGCCGCGGCGGAGACCTGGGTGGAGTTCGCGGGAGTGAACTCCTCCGCCGAGGTGTACGTGGGCGGACGGCTGCTCGCCCGGCACGACGGTGGCTACTCGACCTTCCGGGTGAACCTCACCGACCATCTCCTCGACGGGCCCCGGACCCTGGTGGTCGTCGTGGACAACGCGGCGACCGAGCGCGTGTACCCGCAGCAGGCCGACTTCACCTTCTACGGCGGCATCTACCGCGACGTCCGGCTCATCGCGGTCGGCGCCGCGCACCTCGCGCTCGACGAGCACGGCGGCCCGGGACTCACGGTGACCCCGACGCTGGACGGCGACCGCGCCGACGTGGCGCTGAGCGCGAGGGTCGTGGACAGCGCCGCCCGCGCCACGGCCGTGCGCTTCACGGTCGACGGCGAGGCCACCGCGACCGTGCCGGTCACGGGCGGCGAGGCGACCGCCACGCTCCCCGTCGAGCAGGTGCGCCGCTGGCACGGGCTGCGCGACCCCCACCTCTACACCGCGCGCGCTGAGCTCCTCGCCGGCGAGGACGTGCTCGACGCGGTCGACCTGCGCTTCGGCTGCCGCGAGTTCGCCGTCGACCCGCAGCGCGGCTTCCTGCTCAACGGCGAGGAGTACCCGCTGCGCGGCGTGTCCCGCCACCAGGACCACGAGGGCGTCGGCAACGCGATCACCGAGCAGATGAAGCAGACGGACCTCGCCCTGCTGAAGGAGCTGGGCGTGACCACCGTGCGGCTCGCCCACTACCAGCACGACCAGCGGTTCTACGACCTGTGCGACGAGGCGGGGATCGTGGTGTGGGCGGAGATTCCCCAGATCACCGTGTTCCTGCCCGGCGCCACCGACAACGCGCGCGACCAGCTCACCGACCTGATCGTGCAGAACCGCCACCATGCGAGCATCGTCAGCTGGGGCCTGTCGAACGAGATCACCCTCGCCGGCGCGGGGGACGACGTGCTCGCCGCCCACCACGAGCTGAACGACCTCGCCCACGAGCTCGACCCCACCCGCCTGACCGCGATGGCGCACCTGTTCATGCTCGAGACCGACCACCCCCTGGTCACCGTGCCGGACGTCATGTCGTACAACCTCTACTTCGGCTGGTACGTGGGCGAGCCCGGCGACAACGACACCTGGCTCGACGACTTCCACGCGGCGCACCCCGACGTCGCGATCGGCCTGTCCGAGTACGGGGCCGACGCGAACCCGCGGTTCCAGTCCGCCGAGCCCGCCAAGGGCGACTACACCGAGGGCTACCAGGCCCTGTACCACGAGCACATGCTCACGATGATCGAGCAGCGGCCCTGGCTGTGGGCCACGCACGTGTGGAACCTCGCCGACTTCGGCTCCGCCGGCCGCGACGAGGGCGGGGTGACCGGCCGCAACCAGAAGGGCCTGGTCTCCTTCGACCGCTCCCTGAAGAAGGACGCCTTCTACCTGTACAAGGCGGCGTGGTCGAGCGAACCCTTCGTCCACGTGGCGGGCCGCCGCCGGGCCGATCGGGTGGAGGACGTGACCGAGGTCATCGTCTACTCCAACCAGCCGAGCGTCTCCCTGCTCGTCGACGGCGTGGAGCACGCGACCGTCGAGGGACGCCGGGCCTTCCGCTTCCAGGTGCCCCTGACCGGCGAGCACAAGATCACCGCGCGGTCCGGCGGCCTCGTCGACACCGTCGTGCTGCACAAGGTGGACGAGGTCCCCGAGGCGACCGTCATGCCCACCACGACCGTCGCCAACTGGTTCGACGACGCCGAAGTGCCCGTCCGCGACGGCTTCTTCTCGATCCGCGACACCCTCGGAGACATCAAGCGGTCCGAGGAGGGTGCCCGCCTCATCGCCCCCGTGCTCGAGGCCGCGGCCACCCGCCACGGCGAGGTGGGCAAGGGCGTCGAGATCCCCGCGGCGATGCAGGCCATCGTCGACCGGACGAGCCTCGAGAAGCTCATCCAGCAGGCCGGAGGCGTGCCCGCCGAGCAGGTCGCGGCGCTGAACGCCCAGCTGAACACCATCGCCAAGTGACACCGAAAGGCCAGGACGCCGACACCATGACCGACACGACCGACACCGCTGCGACCCCCCGCACCACCGCGTTCCCGGACGCGTTCCTGTGGGGCGCCTCCACCGCCCCCCACCAGATCGAGGGGGGCAACGTCGGCTCCGACTTCTGGGCCAACGAGGGGCGGGTGCCCGGCATGGAGCGCAGCGGCGACGCCTGCGACTCCTACCACCGCTACCGCGAGGACATGGAGCTGCTCGCCGGCGCCGGCTGCACCGCGTACCGCTTCGGCGTCGAGTGGGCCCGCATCGAGCCGGCGGAGGGGCTGTTCTCGAACGCCGAGCTCGCCCACTACCGGCGCATGATCGACACCGCGCTCGAGCTGGGGCTCACCCCGGTGGTGACCCTGCACCACTTCACCAACCCGCGCTGGTTCGCCGAGCGCGGCGGCTGGCTCGCCGACGACGCGGTCGACCTGTTCACCCGGTACGTCGAGCGGGTGGCGCCCATCCTCGACGGCGTCGAGTGGGTCGTCACGATGAACGAGCCCAACATGCTCTCGATGATGACCGCGATGGCGCGGGACATGGCGCGGAAGGCGTCCGCCGCGGCGACGCCTGCTGAGGGCGGGGACGAGTGGACCAGCCCCACCGTCGACACCGGCTCTCGCCCCCGCCGGCTGCCCACCCCGGACCCCGAGATCGGGAAGACCTTCGTCCGCGCTCACCACGCCGCCCGCGAGGTGCTGCGCGCCAGGACGACCGCGAAGGTCGGCTGGAGCGTCGCGAACCGGGCCTACGAGGCCCGGCCCGGCGGCGAGGAGAAGATGAAGGAGCTCTCGTGGGTGTGGGAGGACCTGTACCTCGAGGGCTCGGCCGGGGACGACTTCGTCGGCGTGCAGTCCTACTCGGTCCAGTACGTCACGGCCGACGGGATCGAGCCCTACCCGGACCACCCGGACAACACCCTGGTGGGCACCGCGTACCGGCCCGACGCCCTCGGGGTGGCGGTGCGCCACACCCACGAGGTGACCGGCCTGCCCATCCTCGTCACCGAGAACGGCATCGCCACCGCCGACGACACCCGCCGCATCGCGTACACCACCGGGGCGCTCGAGGGGCTCGCCGCCGCCATGGCCGACGGCATCACGGTGCACGGCTACCTGCACTGGAGCCTGCTGGACAACTACGAGTGGGGTCACTGGGCGCCCACCTTCGGCCTCGTCGCCGTGGACCGCGAGACCTTCGTGCGCACGCCCAAGCCGAGCCTCGCCTGGCTCGGCGGCGTCGCGAAGCGAGGGCACCTGTGAGCCTCTTGCTCCAGGTCGACTCCGGCGGCGACCAGTTCCCGGTCACCGGACCGGCGCCCCGGCTGTCGTGGACCCTGCCGACGTCGGTCGGTGCCGTGGCCGGGGCGCTGCTCGAGGCCGAGGTGGACGGCGAGGCGCTGCCGCCGCGCGACGTCGGGCCCGCGCATCGGTTCGTGCCCTGGCCGTGGGAGCAGCTGCCCAGCTGTGCCGCGGTGCGCTGGCGGGTGTCGGTGCGCGGCCGGGACGGCGAGGTCGTCTCCGACTGGTCGGACTTCGAGGCCGGGCTCGCCGACGCCGACTGGCGGGCACGGTGGATCAGCCCCGTCGAGGCAGGAGACCCCGGCTACGGTGAGCGCCCCGCGCACGTCCTGGCCACCACCTTCGCCGTCCACGGCGCGGTGGTGCGGGCACGTCTGTACGCCACGGCGCTGGGCGTGTACGAGGCGTTCGTGAACGGTGAGCGGGCCGGGACGGCGGTGCTGAACCCGGGCAGCACCTCGTACGAGGACACGCTGTATGCCCAGGTCAGCGACGTCACGCAGGCCGTCCGGGCGGGGGAGAACCGGCTCGAGGTGGTCCTCAGCGACGGCTGGTTCCGCGGACAGGTCGGCGCGTTCCGGATGCCCGCCGGTTGGGGCACGACCCTTGCCGCGCGAGTCGAGCTGCACCTCGAGCTCTCGGACGGCACCAGCACCGTGGTCCGCAGCGACGGCACATGGACCTCCGCGCGCTCGAGCATCACGCGTGCCGACCTCATGGCGGGGCAGAGCACGGATCACGGCCTCGGGGTCCAAGCCCCGCAGCCCGTCCTCGTCGACCAGGTCGCGGCGCCGCCGATCACGTTCTCGCCCGCCCCGCCGGTGCGGGTGGTCGAGACCCGCGCTCCGGTGCGGTCCTGGCAGAAGGCCGACGACACGTGGGTGCTGGACTTCGGTCAGAACGCGTCGGGATGGCTGCGGGTCGACGGGCTCGGGCCGGAGGGCACGCGCACTGTGATCGACCACGGCGAGCACGTGGGCCCGGACGGCGACCTCGACACCTCGCACCTGGACTCCTCCGGGGACGGTGGCGCCGTTGCGTTCTCGCAGCGCGACGAGGTCGTCTCCGACGGCGTCACCCGCGCGTTCGAGCCGCGCCACACGGTGCACGGCTTCCAGTACGCGCGCATCCGCCGGACAGGCGCGCCGCTGGACCCGGCCGGCGTGACCATGCAGGTGGTGCACACCGACCTGCGACCCACCGGCACCTTCGCATGCAGCTCCCCGGAGCTGAACCGCCTGCACGAGATCGCCGAGTGGAGCTTCCGGGGCAACGCGGTGGACGTCCCCACCGACTGCCCCACCCGCGAGCGGCTCGCCTGGACCGGGGACTACCAGGTGTTCGTGTCCACGGCGACGCGGCTCTACGACGTGCTCGGCTTCAGCCGCAAGTGGCTGCAGTCCGTCCGCGACGACCAGGTGGACGACGGCCGCATCCCGAACTTCGCCCCCGACGGCCGGCGCATCAAGCACCACCTCGACGACCGGCTCGCCATGATGACCGGCTCGGCGGGATGGGGGGACGCGATCGTCGCGGTGCCGTGGGAGCTGTACCGGGCCTACGGCGACTCACAGGTGCTCGCCGAGAACTGGGAGTCGATGGTCCGCTGGGTCGACTGGCAGCTGATGTCGGCCCGGACCACCCGCCACCACTCCCGCCAACAGCGCTCCGAGACCCCCGTCCCGCACGAGGAGTACCTCTGGGACGGGTCGTTCCACTGGGGCGAGTGGACCGAGCCCGTGCCGAAGGGCCCCGACGGCACCCGCCAGGACCCGATCAAGGTGAACCCCGTCGCCTGGTTCATGGCCGACAAGGGCGAGGTGGGCACCGCCTACCTCTACCGCAGCGCCGCCACGCTCGCCCAGATCGCCACGATCGTCGGTCACGACGACGCCTCGGATCGGTACGCGGCGGCGGCACGGAAGGTGCTCGAGGCCTGGCGGATCGAGTACCTCCGGCCCGACGGCCGCACCGCCACCGACACCCAGGCCGCGTACGTCCGGGCGCTGAGCTTCGGGCTCGTCCCCGCCGAGCTTCGGTCGGCGGCCGCGGACCGGCTGGTCGAGCTCGTCGCCGCGGCCGGCGGCCACCTGACCACCGGGTTCCTCTCCACCGGTGACCTGCTGCCGGTGCTCGTGGAGACGGGGCACGCCGACGTGGCCTACGACCTGCTGCTCCAGACGACCCCGCCGTCCTGGCTGTCCATGGTCGAGCAGGGCGCGACCACCATCTGGGAGGACTGGGAGGGCATCGACGCCGACGGCGAGGCGCACGAGTCGTTGAACCACTACAGCAAGGGGGCGGTGGTCCGCTTCCTGCACACCCACGTCCTGGGGCTGCGCCAGGACCCGGGCTCGGTCGCGTGGGAGAGCGTCGTGGTCGAGCCGGTCCCGGGTGGCGACCTGACCTGGGCCCGCGGCACGCACGACGGGCCGCAGGGCGAGATCGCGGTGGCATGGCGGGTCGAGGGCGGCGCCTTCGCCCTCGACGTCACCGTGCCGTCCGGCACGACCGCGCAGCTGCGGCTGCCCGACGGGTCGTCGTCCACCCATGGGCCCGGCCGGGTGCAGGTCGCCTGCCCCGCCCCGACGGTCGCGCCCGCCGCCTCGGCGTGACCGCTCAGCACGTCGACCACCCGTTCACGAACGAAGGATCCCCACCATGCCCGTGCCCGACGTCTCCACGAATCCCCTCGCCGACCTCATCAGCCTGCGCGGCCGCGCCGCCGTCGTCACCGGGGGAGGGCGCGGCCTGGGCAAGGCGATCGCGAGCCGTCTCGCCGAGGCCGGCGCGAGCGTCGTCATCGGCGACCTCGACGGCGCACTCGCCGAGGACGCCGCCGCGGAGCTCGCCGCACGCCACGGCGCCGACGTCGTCGGTGCCACGATGGACGTCACCGACCGGGCGAGTGTGCGCGCCGTCGGCGACCTGGTGGACGACCGCTGGGGGCGCGTCGACGCCTGGGTCAACAACGCCGGCGTCTTCCCGAGCGTCGCGCTCACCGAGATGAGGTTCGAGGACTGGGACCGGGTCTTCGCCGTGAATGCCCGCGGCGTGCTGGTGGGCACGCAGGAAGCCGCCCGGTTCATGACGCACCAGGAGCGGGGCGGGGTCGTCGTCAACGTCGTCTCCACCGCGGGGTTTCGCGGGAGCGCGCCGGGCCTCGCCGCCTACGTCGGATCCAAGCACGCCGCGCGGGGAATCACACGGCAGACGGCGCTCGAGCTCGCGCCGCACGGGATCCGCGTGCTGGGCGTGGCGCCGAGCTACGTGCCCACCGAGGGCAACCTCCTCGCGGCCGCCGCGGCGATGCCCGAGGGCGTCGAGCTTCCCGATCTGGCGGACCTCCCCGACGACGTGCCGCTGATGATGACGTCCCCGGCAGGCCGCACCGGAACACCCGACGACATCGCTCGTGTCGTGCTGTTCTGCGTGAGCGACCTGTCGATGTACATGACCGGCAGCACGCTGCTCGCGGACGGCGGCACCACCGCATGACCATCCTCACGACCACGCCCGAGATCGCCGTCCAGCTCTACTCGGTCCGCGACCACCTGGGCGACGGGGCCGCGCTCGACCAGACGCTGGACCGCCTCGCCGCCCTCGGCGTCGGCTCCGTCGAGCCGTTCACGGTCTTCGACGGCCGGCTCGCCGACGCACTCGCCCGGGCGGGCCTGGCGGCCCCGACCGCCCACTCGCCGTTCTTGTCCGACGAGCTGGAGCTCGGCGGGCGCACCGTGTCGCTCCCGCCCGCGGAGGCGGCATTCGAGGCCGCCCGCGCGCTGGGCACCACGACCCTGATCGACCCCATGGTCCCGGCCGACCGGTGGCGGACGTCCGACGACGTCGCCCGCACGGCGGAGCGGGCGAACCGCGCCGCCGAGCAGGCGGCGGCGCTCGGCCTGCGCCTCGGGTACCACAACCACTCGTTCGAGTTCCACGCCCGGATCGAGGGCCGGTCCGCCTACGAGCACTTCGTCTCTCTGCTCGACGACCGGGTGGTGCTCGAGGTGGACGTGTTCTGGGCGGCCGTGGCCGGCCAGGACGTGCCTGCCCTGCTGCGCCGCCTGGGCGACCGGGTGGTGGCGCTGCACGTCAAGGACGGCGTCGTCACGCACGACCCGTTCGCCGCGGCAGGGCGACACGACGGGCAGTCCGGCGGGTATGACGCCGCGTCGCTCGACCAGCGGCCCGCCGGCCAGGGCGAGCTGCCGCTGGGCGCGATCCTCGACGCTGCGCCGGGCCGCGAGCTCGACGTCGTCGAGTACGACCACGCCCCCGGCGACGCGTTCGCGGCCGTCGACGCCTCGGTGCGCTGGCTGCGGTCGCACTGAGGGGCCGGCTCAGCCCGCGTCGGGTGCCGCGTCGCATGCCATGAAGCGCGCGGCGCGGAGCCCGAAGACAGCGGCGGGCCCGATGGTCGCGCCGGGCCCGGGGTAGGTGCGGCCCATCACCGAGGCCGACGAGTTCCCGGCCGCGAACAGGCCGGGGATGACGGTGCCGTCCTCGCGCAGGGCCCGCCCGTCGGCGTCGGTCACGACCCCGCCCTTGGTGCCCAGGTCGCCGACCACGAGCCGGTAGGCGGTGAACGGCCCGTGCTCGAGCGGGGCGAGGTTCGGGTTGGGACGGACGGTGGGGTCGGCGTAGTAGCGGTCGTAGGCGGAGTTGCCGCGGCCGAAGTCGCCGTCGATCCCGGCGCGGGCGAACCCGTTGAACCGCTCGACGGTGGCGCGCAGCGCCCCGGGGTCGACGTCGATCGCAGCCGCGAGCGCGTCGAGGTCGCGGCCCCTCACCTGGATGCCCGCCTCCTTCATCGCCCTCACGGCGCGCGGGTCCATCGCGAAGGTACGGAAGTACTTCAGCGGGTAGCGGCCGTCGACGATCATCCAGTACGGGCCCTTGCCGCCGTCGTGGGCGAGCATGTGGTGGCCGAGGTCCACGTACGACTCGGACTCGTCGGCGAACCGCTCGCCGTGGGAGTCGACGATGATCGAGTGCGGCATCGACCGTTCGCCGACCACGAACGTTCCCTGGCGGCTGCCGGGCAGGGGAGCGATGGAGGCGCCCCACCACGCGTCGTCCATGAGCTCCAGCGCGGCGCCCGCCTCCCGGGCGGCGGCTATCGGGACACCGAGGTTGCCGGGGTTGCCCGAGGGCGCGCCGTCGATCCCGTGGTACTTCTGCCGCCACTCGGGGTTCGACTCGAAGCCGCCGCCGGCGATCATCACGCCCCGGCGGGCGCGGACGGTCACCGTCCCCGACGGGCGGGCGACCCGGGCGCCGACGACACGGTCGTCCTCGACCACCAGGCTCTCCAGCGGAGAGCTCAGCCACAGGGGCACGCCGCCGTCGACCAGCACGGCCTTGCCGAACGCGGTCGCCCACGCCGTGCCGATGCCCACCAGACGCTTCCCCGTGACGAGGCCGCCGGCGATCCGCCCGACGACCTTCGCGCCGCGGACCATCCCGGAGGCGGTGGACCAGGCGCGGTTCAGCAGCCAGACGTCGTCGGTCATGGCGGGCAGCGCGACCGTGACGCGCAGGGTGTCCCACAGGTCCCCGAGGGCCTTGGAGTCCAGCGGCTTGACCTCGATGGCGCGCCCGATCTTGCCGCCCGGCAGCTCGGGGTAGTAGTCGGGGGTGTCGGTGGCCCGCGCGAACACCACGCCGTGCCTTTCCGCCGTCGCGACGAAGTCGTCGACGCCGTCGACGAACGCCTCCTTCCGCGCCCGGTCCGACGCCCGCCCGACGTCGCCCACGCACGCCTCGAGGTAGGCGAGCGCCTCCTCGCGCGAGTCGGCCACGCCGGCGCGGCGCATGAGCGCGTTGTTCGGGAACCACATGCCCCCGCCCGACATGGCGGTGCTGCCGCCCCACCGGTCGGTGGACTCGATCATCAGCACGGACATGCCCTCGTCCACGGCGCCGAGCGCCGTGGACAACGCCGCACCGCCCGACCCCACCACCACGACGTCGTAGATCTGTCCGTCGGTGCTCTCGCTCGTCACGCTGTGCTCCCCTCGACTAACCGGACATCATTGTCCGGATCGTGGTGACAGCCTGCCCGTCCGTGTGGGTGACGTCAACCGATCCGGCGGGGTCTGGCCATGAAGCGAGGCGGCGCCAGAACTCACCCTCTGACGCCCGCGCCTGCTGACCGCGCCGAGCAGGAGTGGGGTAGGGGGTCGCACAACACTCCGTTGCGAGGAACCGGTGGGACGGCCGGTGCGCTACGGGACGAGTTCCCTGCCGTCCCTCGCATCGAGGGGATCGCTACGGTGGATGCCACGGACTCGCCAATAACGACTCCGTCCCAGCTGTGTCCGGCTCACTGAATTGCGGATCGTTGGCCCACTGGTGGCCCACGGCAGGTCCAGAAGCACCGACGATGCTGGTCAGAACGACGGACGTTGCTTGTTCGAACCCAGTATCGCCCACCCGACACAGAAGGCCCCCTGACCAGCGGAGATGCTGAGCAGGGGGCCTTCGTCGTGGCGCTGTGGGCCAATCGGCAGCGCGCTGACCTGCGGTGATGAGTTGGCCCACGGATCGGGGTTGAGTTTCCCGTATCGTCCAGCGGCTGACCTGCGAAGACGTGGAACGCGAGCACGGCCGCAGGCGCGGCGCGACGGGTGGCGGACGCCGGTCGTGCTCCGGTCGCTCCAGGGTGCGGAAAGGTCACGGCACCGCAGCCCACATGTCACGGATCCGCGCAAGAATCCCGGCCGAAGGCGCCAACTCGAGGTGGCCCTGATGTAGCGCACGAGTCTCCGGACTCGCCCGGGGCGATTCACCCCCTTGTCGGGTTACTCCTTCGCCGCCAACTGCGGGTAGACGGCTTCGACCGGGGCGGAGAGGGCGGCCTTGGCCTGGACGGAGGCCTCGTCCGCCAGGACCTCCAGCTCGCCGGCCTCGGTCGCGTCGAGCACCGCGCTGACGAGGACGGCGGGGTTGAGCTTCGGGTCGGTGCTGCCTGACGCCATAGGGGTGTCGACCCAGCCGACGTGCACCCCGACGACCTGGACCCCGGAGGGCTGGAGCTCGAGCCGCAGGGAGTTCGTCGCGGACCACAGCGCGGCCTTGGTGGCCGAGTAGATGCCGGCCACGGCGTACCAGGCGAGGGCCGAGTGGATGTCGATGATCGCCGTGTTCCCGCCCCGGGCGGACAGGAGCGGCGCGTAGGCACGGGCGAGGAAGAGCGGGCCCAGGAAGTTGGTCTCGACGTTGCGACGGATCTCCTCGTCGGAGTGCGTGAGGATGCCCGTGCTGGACACGCTCGCGCCGGCGTTGTTGATCAGCACCGTCACGTCGGGGGCGGCCTCGACGGCCGCCCGGACGGAGGCCGGGTCGGTCACGTCCAGGGTGAGCGGCACGACGCGGTCGTCGTCCCAGTCGCGAGGGGTGCGTGCGGTGGCGTACACCTTCGCGGCGCCGCGGGCGAGCGCTTCGCGGACGAAGTGGGTGCCGATGCCGCCGTTCGCGCCGGTGACGAGGACGACGGCTCCGTGGAGCGAGGTCATGATGGTTCCTGTTCTCTGAGTGGGTCGGTGGTTGCGGGCCTGGGCGTCAGGCGTGGGTGAGGACCGGGTAGTCGGTGTACCCGGTGGCGCCGCCGGTGTAGAGCGTGGCCGGGTCCACCTCGTTGAACGGTGCGCCGTGCTGCAGCCGCTCGACGACGTCCGGGTTGGCGAGGGCGAACCGGCCGAGCGGCTCGACGTCGGCGAGCCCGGCGTCGATGTCCGCCGCGATGCCGTCGCGCTCGCGCCCGTACCGGACGACGAGGACCGCGGTCGGCCACACGTCCCGGAAGGAGCGCAGCAGCTCGTCGTCGCCGAGGTGGTGCACGTGCAGGTAGGCGAGGTTCAGCGGGGCGAGCTCGCCCACGAGGTAGCGGTACTGGGCGCGCACGGCCTCGGCGTCGCCCTCGTCGAGACCGCCGAGCGGGAACGCGGGGGAGATGCGGATACCGGTGCGGTCGGCGCCGATCTCGTCGGCCACGGCGCGCGCGACCTCGATGACGAACCGCGCCCGGTTCTCGACCGACCCGCCGTAGGAGTCGGTGCGCTGGTTGGCGTTCGGGGCGAGGAACTGGTGCAGCAGGTACCCGTTGGCGGCGTGGATCTCCACCCCGTCCGCCCCCGCGGCGACCGCCGAGGCCGCCGCGTGCCGGAACTCGCCGATCACGTCCTGGATCTCCTCGCCGCTGAGCTCCCGCGGCGCGGGCGTCTTCTGGGGGCCGGTGGGCGTGTAGATGTCCTGGTCGGCAGAGATCGGTGACGGCGCGACCGGCTGCCGGTGGTGCGGGGTGTTGTCCGGGTGGGAGATCCGGCCGACGTGCATGAGCTGGACGAACAGGTGGCCATCGCCTGCGTGCACGGCGTCGGCGACCTTCCGCCACCCGTCGACGTGCTCGGGCGTGTAGATGCCGGGGGTGTTGACGTACCCCTGCCCGTCCTCCGACGGCTGCGTGCCCTCGGTGATCAGCAGTCCCAGGGAGGCCCGCTGGCCGTAGTACTCCGCGGCGAGCTCTCCGGGGGTGCCGTCGGGGTGGGCCCGGTTGCGGGTCATGGGGGCGAGCGCGAGTCGGTGCGGCAGCTCCATCCGGCCGAGGGTGAGCGGCTGCCAGAGAGAGGAGGAGATCATGCGGGTGTGGTTCCTTTGCGTCGAGCGGGTCGCCACCGCCTCCGGCGCAGGGCCGCGGTGGTCCGGCACCAGGGTGGGAGGATGACCGGGGCCGTATCCCAGCCCACGTGACAGTGACTACACTCAGAACTGAGGCAAGTCAGAGACTATTCCCCAGGAGGGCCGATGGCGGTGGCGTCCCAGCCGCTCGGGCGACGCGAGCGGAACAAGCAGGCCAAGCTCGAGCGCATTACCGCGGCGGCGAGCGAGCTGTTCGCCGAGCGCGGCGTCGACGACGTCACCACGCAGCAGATCGCGGACGCGGCGGACATCGGCACCGGCACCCTGTTCCTCTACGCGAAGACCAAGGGCGAGCTGCTGCTCCTGGTGCAGAACGCGCACTACTCCGCGGCGCTCGAGCGTGGCCGTGCCGCGGCCGCGGACGCGCCGACGGCGCTGGACGGGGTGATGGTGCTCGTGGACCAGATCGCGGAGTGCAACCGGGTCCAGGTCGACAACGGCCGCACCTACCTGCGGGAGATGGTCTTCGGCGACCCGAGCGAACCCCATCACGCGGAGGCGCTGGCGATCGTCGCCCGGACGGAGGAGGCCGTCGCCGGCGTCCTGACGGGTCGGGCGCAGGTGCCCGCCGCGGAGGCGGCGACCCTGGCCCGGGTGGTCTCGGCCATCCTGTTCGTCGAGCTGGGGGCCAGCCTGAACGCGGGCTCGAGCATCCCGGAGCTCCTCGCGAGCATCCGCGCCCAGGTCGCAGCGATCCTGCCCGGCTGACCGCGCTGCCGGGACGATCCCGGCGCGCCTACGCGGCGAGGAACCTCGCGGCGACAGGGGCGAAGGCCTCCCAGAACTGGAAGATGCCGCCGTGCCCGGAGTTCGGGTAGATGATCAGCTCGGACCCCTTGATCCGCTGGTGCAGGTCGGCGGAGAGGATCGAGGGCACCATGCGGTCGTGGTCGCCGTTGGAGATCAGCGTGGGCTGGGTGATCACCGACAGGTCGGACGGGGCGGAGCGCCCGTACCGCTGGATGGCCTTCAGCTGGGTGCGGAACGCCTTGAGGCTGATGTCCCTGTCGCGGTCCGTGGCGCGCTCCTTGAGCCGCTCGACGAACTCCTTCCCCGCCCGCTTGCCGACCTTGTCGCGGTTGAAGAACAGGAACTCCTTCGGGTCCGACCGGGTGAGCGTGGCACGGAGCATGTCCCAGTACGTCACGCCCACGACCTTGTCCATGTCCTTGCCCCCGCGTGGCCCCGTACCGGTGAGGACGAGCCTGCGGACGAGGTCGGGGTGCTTCACGATCAGGTCCTGCGCGATCATGCCGCCCATCGAGAACGAGAAGACGTCGATCGTGTCGAGGCCGAGCGCCGTGATGAACGCGTAGGCGTCGTCGGCCGCCTCCTCGATGGTGCCGGGGACGGTTCCGGAGGACGCTCCGACGCCGCGCTGGTCGAACGTGATCACGTGACGGTTCTTCGCGACGGCGTCCACGAGGCGCGGGTCCCAGTTGTCCAGGGTCGCCGCCAGGTGGACGAAGAACACGACGGGTATCCCGCGGTGCGGGCCGAGCTCGCGGTAGGCGAACGTGACATCTCCCGTGGTGACAGACCTTGTCGGGGCTTCCGCGTACGAGGTGATCGCCTCGCCGGTGCTGCCGGTGGTGCTCACGATGATGACTCCTTCGATCGGTCGTCGATCTGACTGCTGGTGGCCGTTGCGGGCCGGGGGGGGGGGGGGATCAGGGACCGGTGATCACGACCTTGCCGCGGAGGCCGCCCTGGACCAGGGCGTCGAGGGCCTGCGGGGTCCGGTCGAACGGGAAGGTCTTCCCGACCACGGGCCGCAGGGTGCCGTCGTCGACGAGGGCGGCGATCTGCCGCAGCTGCTCGCCGCTGGCGTGCATCCACAGGAACTCGTAGGACACCCCGAGCTTCTTCGCCTGCCGGCGGATCCTTCCGCTGAGCGCCGTGATCGCCAGGCGCAGCACCGGGTTCAGGCCCTGCGCCCTCGCGTAGGCCGGGTCGGGCGGGCCGGCGATGCCGATGACCTTCCCGCCCGGTCGCAGGATGCGCAGCGACGTGGCGAGGTTCTCCCCGCCGAGGCTGTCGAGGACCAGGTCGTAGCCGGAGAGCTCGGCCTCGAAGTCCTGGGTGCGGTAGTCGACGACGACGTCCGCGCCGAGTTCGCGGACGAAGTCGGCATTCTTCGCGGAGGCGGTGGTCGCCACCTGGGCGCCGAGGTGCTTGGCGAGCTGGATCGTGACCGACCCGACCCCGCCGGCACCCGCGTGGACGAGGACCTTCTGGCCGGGCTGCACGTTCCCTCGGACCACGAGCGCCTGCCACGCGGTCAACGCCACCAGCGGCAGGGACGCCGCCTCGGCGGGGCCGAGAACGGCGGGGGCGTGGGCGAGGTCGGCCTCGTCGATCGCGATGCGTTCCGCGAACGTCCCGATCCGGCCGTCCCGCGGCCGGGCGAACACCTGGTCGCCCGGCCTGAACCCGGACACACCGGGGCCGGTGCGGACGACGGTGCCGGCGACGTCGTGCCCGAGGGTGAGAGGGGTCTTGGAGGGCAGGATCGCCTTGAACTCGCCCTCCCGGATCTTCTCGTCGAGCTGGTTCACACCTGCCGCCGCGACGCGCACGAGCACGTCGTGGTCGCCCACGGTGGGCTCGGGCACTTCCGCCTCGTGGACGGGCTGCTTGTACTTGTCGAACACGAACGCTCGCACGGTCTCTGTCTCCTCGGTCGGTCGGGTGCTGGTCGGTCGGCGGTGCAGGAAGTGGGAGACGAGCTCGGTGGCGGCCTGACGGTTCTGGAGCACGACGCCGTGCCCGGAGCCGGGAAGGATCCGCACCTGCCGCGCGGACGAAGACGCCGGTCATCCGGGTCAGTCCCTGGCCGCCCTGCAGGCCGGCCCAGAGGAGGACGATCCTGTCCACCAGGTCGGGCGCGAGGCGGACGACCTCCTGGGCGACCATGCCGCGCAGCGACCGCGACGGTCCGCGTCGGGGCGTCGTTGACGCGCAGCGGCGTGCTACCTGCTCCCCGCGACGTGTGCTCCATGGGTGCCCTTCCTCTCGTCCGCGAAGACCACGTTCACGTCCGATGGGCCGAGTATACTCACATATGAGTCGACTCAGTAACTCTCGCGGGATGGCGTCGTGATATTCGGCACGCGCTCACGCCACCGGCGGCGTCTGGGAGTGCCCCGACCTGTTCCCCCTGTCGGTCCGTGGGACCGACCGGACGCGCTGGGTGATGATCGTCAGCCTCAACCCGGGCGGCGTCGCCGGCGGCTCCGGAGTCCAGTACTTCGTCGGTGACTTCGACGGGACCACCTTCGTGCCGGACGGGCCCGGGGACGGGCCGCAGGGGGCCGACTGGCTCGACCACGGCCGCGACTACTACGCGCCCGTGTCGTTCGACGGGGTCGCGGACGGACGGCGTCTCACCGTGGGCTGGGCCAGCAACTGGGACTATGCGAACGACACCCCCACCGCGCCGTGGCGCTCGACGATGTCGCTCGCACGCGAGCTCGAGCTCGTCCGCACGCCCGCCGGACGTGATCGCGTCGTCCAGCGGCCGATCCTTCCCGAGGAACCCCGCGACGGGCTCGTGGTCCACGAGAATCGAGATCCCGACCGACGGGGTCCGGAGGCACGAGATCCTGCTGCACGGCGACGGACCTGACGCCGTCGTCCTCACCGTGGACGCGGCGGCGCGGACGCTCACCGGCGACCGTCGGTGCAGCGGGGACACCGAGTTCCACCCGGCGTTCCCTTCCGTCGACACTGCGCGGCTGCACGACCTCGGCGAGGCCGTGGACCTGACCGTCGTCGTGGACGGGTGCGTGCTCGAGGTCTACGCCTGCGGCGGGCTCTCCACCCTGACCCAGGTGATCTTCCCGGCCACACCCCTCACGCGGCTCTCGGTGCGCGAGGTCGCAGCGGCATGAGTGAGCTCATGGTCGTGGGCGAGGCCCTGGTCGACGTCGTCGAGGACCGCATCGGGGTCCGCACGGAGCACCCCGGCAGCAGCTCGTCGTGGTGGTCGGGCCGGCCGGCGGCCTCGGGCGGACGCCCCGTCGGACCGCGGTCGGCGATGTCCAGGAGGGGACCTGCGTCGGGCCTGCCCGTCCCGTGCGTCGCCACCTGCAGGGCGGCGACGACATGCCGGAAGAAGCGGTGCGGGTCGCTGTCGAACTCGTCCACCGTGAGCCAGCCGACAGTGGTCCCGGTGTGGTGGCACCACTGGGCCAGGACCGAGGTCTTCCCGAAGCCCGCAGGTGCCGCCACGAGCGTCACCGGGCGGTCGACGGCGATCTCGTCGAGGCGCGACATCAGCCGGGCGCGCGGGATGATCTGGGCGCCGAGGTGGGGGACCGTCACCTTCGTGACCGGGGTCGAGAGGACCGCGTCGCCGGTGACCTGCGGCCCGTGCGCCGGGTTCGCCGTGGCGGCCGGCGCGCCGCGCGAGCGCTCGTCGGGGTTGCTCATCCTGGACCCGTGGCTCTCTGCCGTCGCCGCGCACGGCCGGCACGACGTCAGCGTCCGGCTCGGCGACAGTCCCCCGGACGCGTCTCGTCGAGTGTAGGAGCGTGCCGGGCGGCCTGCCCCTCCCGGGTGCGCCGGAGCCCGTACTTCACCCGGCCGCGGGAGACGTCGCGCGGGAGCGTCATGCTGCACACTGTGTGACCTGCGCCGACGCGCGTCGCGACGCCGCCGGCCTCGACCGTCCGAACGAAGGAGCAGACGTGAGCCTGACCGAGCAGCTCGCGCACATGGCGACCGGGCAGGTCTACGACGACCTGACGCCGGAGCTGATCGCCGCGCGGGTCGACGCGGTCCGTGCGACCGACGAGTACAACGCGTCGTACGGCGCCGACCCGGCGGAGCGGGAGCGGCTGCTGCGCGCGGTGGTCGGCTCGGCCGGTGCGGGGGCCGGCTTCGAGCCGACGTTCCGGTGCGAGTTCGGGCGGAACATCCACCTCGGCGCGCGGTTCTTCGCCAACTTCGACTGCGTGATGCTGGACGGCGCCCCGATCACCGTCGGCGACGACGTCCTGCTCGGCCCGAAGGTCGGCCTCTACACGTCGAACCACTCCCTCGACCTCCGCGAGCGGTGCACGGGGCGTGCACGGCCCGGCCGATCACCGTGGGCGACGGCGTCTGGATCGCCGCCGGCGTGACCGTCCTGCCCGGCGTGACCATCGGGGACGGGGCGGTCGTGGGTGCCGGCGCCGTGGTCACCAGGGACGTGCCGGCGCAGACCCTCGTCGCGGGGAACCCGGCGCGCGTGATCCGGAGGATCACGGACGCCGACCGCACGGGATACGTCCCGGTGCACTGACCGCGACATCGTGCCGTGGGCTCGGCGCGGTATCACTCGCGGCGCGAACGGGGCCGCGGACGTACGATCACCGAGCCGGGGGGCGGCGGCCGGGCGCCCGCACGGGCGCTCGCGGGCGACGTCGGGCGGGACGTGATGACGACCACGACGCAGGGCTCGGTCGGGCGCCGGCTGCGCCGGGAGGCATGGGGCTTCGCCGCCGGCTCGCTGTGCTTCCTCGTGGGCGCCCTCCCGCCGTACGTCGACCTCGTCGGCGCCGTCGCCGTCGGCGTGACGTTCTTCGTCGGTTCCCTGCTCTTCACGTCGGCGGCCGTGATCCAGCTGGCGCTGAGCGGTCGGCGGCCCCCGCGTCGCGGGTCGGAGCCGGCCGACCGGTGGGACTGGTGGGCAGCGGCCGTCCAGCTCGTCGGGACGGTGCTGTTCAACGTCAGCACCGGCGTGGCCCTCGGCGCGGCCGTCGCGGACCCCGGCAGCGTCGGCGCCGGGTGGCGCCCCGACGCCTACGGCTCCGTCGCCTTCCTCGTCGCCAGCGCCGCCGCGCTCGTCGCCGTCCGCGACCGGGGGAGCCTGTGGGACCGCGACGCCCGGACGTGGCACGGCACGTGGCTGAACATGCTGGGCTCCGTCGCGTTCGGCGCATCGGCGGTCGGCGCTTACGTCGAGCCCGGCAGCGGCGCGTACCTCAGCCCGTGGTGGTCGACGGCCGGGACGGCCGTCGGCGCCGTCTGCTTCCTCGTCGCCGCGCTGCTGTCCCGTCGCACGGTCGAGGTCGGGGCGGCGACCCGCTGAGCAGGGCGGACGGCCCGGTCAGGCGGAGGCCACGGGGCCGGACGACTCGCGCAGCACCAGCTGCGTGGGGAGCAGGATCTGCTCGGTCTCGCGCGTGGGGAGCCCGGAGAACCGGTCGATGAGCAGCTCCACCGCGAGCCGCCCGGCGTGCGCCCCGGGTC
Source organism: Promicromonospora sp. Marseille-Q5078 (assembly GCF_050315395.1). Classification (NCBI taxonomy): domain Bacteria; kingdom Bacillati; phylum Actinomycetota; class Actinomycetes; order Micrococcales; family Promicromonosporaceae; genus Promicromonospora; species Promicromonospora sp. Marseille-Q5078. The sequence continues at coordinate 2,502,069 of NZ_JBNPQG010000001.1, read as the reverse complement.
CGCCGAGGGTGGTCAACGAGGGGTGGACGTACTCGGCGGCGAAGATGTCGTCGAAACCGACCACGCTCACGTCGCCGGGGACCCGGACCCCGCGCTGCGCGAGCCGTCGGACGATCCCGATGGCCAGCAGGTCGTTGTGCGCGACGAAGGCGGTCGCGTCCGTGCGCAGCGCGCCGTCCGCCGCGGCCCCGCCGTTCGCGACGTTCGGGGTGTACGGGCCGACGCGGTGCGCCGTCAGCCCGTGCTCCTCGGCGCCGGCGCTGAGCGCCGCCCACCGCGCCGCGCCCATCCACGACCCGGGCGGGCCGGCGCAGTAGGCCAGGCTCCGGTGCCCGAGGGACGCGAGGTGCTGGAGGATCTGCCGGCAGCCCGAGGTGGTGTCGAGGGCGACGCTCGCCAGGCCCGGCACCTCCCGGTTCAGGAGTACGACGCGATGCTGCTCGGCCAGCTCCAGGAGCCGCTCGTCGTGCAGGCGGCTCGAGGCGAGCACGAACCCGTCGACGCTCGGCGCGAGGTCACGCACCTGGCTCGCCTCGATCCTTTCGGACTCCTCGGCGTTGACGATGACGAGGGTGGCGTCGGCGGCCTTCACGCGCTGCTCGGCGCCCCGGATGAGCTCGAAGAAGTGCGGGTTGGTGATGTCTGACAGCACCATCGCGACCGTGCGGTGCCGCCCCCCGGGCAGGGCGCGGGTCTGCGGGCGGTGCTCGTAGCCGAGCTCGGACGCCGCCGCCAGGACCCGCGCGCGGGTCTGTGCGGTGACGCGACCGGGCTTGGTGAAGGCCCGCGAGACGGTCGACGTGGCCACGCCGGCGGCCCGAGCCACGTCGTAGATGGTGGCGCTCACCCTCGTATCAAGCCATTGCGTGGCAACTTTGGCAACCTCTTGCACGGGTTGTCGGGCCGTTTCTATGGTTGCCGGGAGGACGAGAGCCGCACGACGAGGTACGGCCCGCGCCCGCCCACCCGACGACGCGTGGCGCGGCCGACCGGAAGGAGCACGTCACCGTGGACGTGAGCAGCGCATGAGGCGCGTGGTACGGATCCTGACCGCCCTGGAGCTCGCACTCGTGTGCCTGGCCCTGGTGATGATCTTCGTGCTGGTCCTGTACCAGGCGGCGCAGCGCCACCTGCCCGTGCCGAACGTGGTGTGGACCGGCGAGCTGTCGGAGTTCGCCCTGATCTGGCTGACCTTCGGCGCGGCGGGCGTGCTCGTGACGCGCGACGGGCACATCGCGCTCCAGCTCGTCGACAGGTTCCCGAACCCCACGGTGGTGCGGTACGTCCAGGTGCTTGCGATGCTGCTCGTGGCGGTGATCGCGGCCGCCTTCGCCTGGGCCTGCTGGGAGCTGGTGTCCTCGGCGGGGTTCCTGACGTCGCCCGCGCTCGGCCTGCCGATGTCCTGGGTGTACGCCATCACCCTCGTCGGCCTGGTGAGCACGACGATCCGGGCGCTTGCCCGTGCGGTCGCGATCGTCCGCCACGGGGTGCCGGTCCCCGACGAGCCCACGTCCGTCGCCCCGACGGCGACCGGGGAGGCGCAGGCATGACCGTCCTGCTGCTCCTGGTCGCGATCCTGCTGCTCCTGGCACTGCGGGTGCCGGTCGCGTTCGCCTTCCTCGGCCCCGGGCTGGGGTACCTGCTGATCGACGGGCAGTCGCTCGGGCTGCCGATGCGGCTGGTCGCGAACGCGACGGGGAACTTCGTGCTCCTCGCGGTGCCGCTGTTCGTCCTGCTGGGGGTGGTCGCGAACCACGCCGGCATCGCGGACCGGCTCTTCGACTTCGCCCTCGCCCTGCTCGGCAAGGTGCGCGGCGGCCTGGGCTACGTGAGCGTCGGCGTGAGCCTCGGGTTCTCCTGGATGAGCGGCTCCGCGGTGGCGGACGCCGCCGCCCTCAGCAAGGTCGAGGTGCCGCCCATGCTGCGGCACGGGTACTCGCACCGCTTCGCGATCGGCGTGGTGGGCGCGTCCGCCCTCATCGCGCCCGTCATGCCGCCGAGCATCCCCGCCGTGATCTTCGCCGGGCAGGCCGCCGTCTCCACGGGCGCCCTCTTCGCGGCGTCCGTGGTCCCGGCGCTGCTCATGGCCGCGGGGCTGTGCGTGGTCGTCTTCGTGCTCGTGCGCCGCGCCCGCGGCATCGAGCACGTCGGGTTCTCCCGGGCGAGGCTCGCGCGGGCCGGTCGGCGGGTCGTGCTCCCGATCCTCGCCCCGGTGATCATCCTCGGCGGGATCCTGGGCGGCCTCTTCACACCGACCGAGGCCGCCGCCGTCGGCGCGGCGTACATGATGGTGCTCGGCTTCGGGTACGGGACGCTGAAGGTCCGCGACCTGCCGAGGATCCTCGTCGAGACGGCGCTTACGACCGCCGCGATCATGCTGATCGTCGCGTCGGCCGCCCTGCTCGGGTTCGTCCTCGCCAAGGAGCGCGTCCCCCAGGCGCTGGCCGAGCTGGTGCTCGGCCTCACGCAGGACGGCACCGTCTTCCTGCTCCTCGTCATGCTGCTGATGCTCCTGCTCGGCACCGTGGTCGACGCGACGGCCACCCTGGTGCTCGTCGTCCCGATCCTCATGCCCATCGCCGCCCAGCTCGGCGTGGACCCCATCGTGCTCGGCGTCGTGATGATCCTCTCGCTGATGATCGGCCTGCTGACGCCGCCGGTCGGGACGGTGCTGTACGTCCTGAGCTCGACGCAGAAGGTCCCGGTGGGCGAGGTGTTCCGCGGGGCCCTGCCGTTCACCGTGCCGCTGGTCCTCTGTTGTCTGGCGGTGATCTTCGTGCCGGGCATCGCGACCTGGCTGCCGGCCCAGCTCGGGCTGTGACGACCCAGGACCGTCAGACCTGCCGACGACGACGTCCGGCAGCGACCGAAAGGACACCTCCCATGAATCGCACCAAGCGCGCGGCCGTGGCCGTCGCCGCCGTCACGCTCCCCTGGGGCGCGCTCGCCGCATGCAGCGGAGGCGGGGGCGGCGACAGCCCTGCGGGCGGCGAGGACGTCACCCTGACGCTCGCCCACAGCTACACCGAGGACCAGCCCCAGCACACCTGCGGGGCCGAGGTCATCAAGAAGGAGGCCGAGGCGGCCGACGTGGGCCTCACGGTCGAGATCTACGGGGACAGCCAGCTCGGCGGCGACGCCGACCGGATCGCCTCCGTGCAGTCGGGAGACATCGACATCGACATCCAGGGGGCGTCCGCCCTCGCGGCCGTCTACGAGCCGGCGGGGGTCCTCGACGCCGCGTTCGGCTTCGACGACGCCGCCCACCTCGAGCGCTTCTTCACCGACGGCTCCGCCGACCAGCTGGTCCAGGACTTCAAGGAGGCGTCCGGCGGGGTCTCGATCCTGGGCGCCTGGTCCGCGGGCGCGAGGCAGTTCACGGCGAACACCCCGATCCGCGAGCCCGAGGACCTCTCCGGCCTGCGGATGCGGTTCCCGGGCTCCGGGCAGTACCTGCTCAACGCGAAGGCCCTCGGGGCCCAGGCCACGGAGGTCGCGTACGAGGAGCTGTACCTCGCGCTGCAGCAGGGCGTCGTCGACGGCCAGGAGAACCCCCTGACCAACATCGACGCGACCAACCTGGTGGAGGTGCAGGACGTCCTGAGCATGTCCGGGCACCAGCAGAACTCCAACCTCATCGTCACGGCGCCCACCTACGACGACCTGAGCGACGAGCAGCGCACGGCGCTGGACGACGCGGTCGCCTCGGCGGTGGAGCAGATGCCGGGCTGCGTGGAGAAGGCGGAGAAGGAGATCCTGGACCGCTGGACGACGGAGGACGCCGTCGAGATCGTCGACGACGTCGACCGCGAGGCGTTCGCGAAGCAGACGGACGACTGGTTCCGGGCGAACCTCGACGGCGACTCGCTGGCCGTCTACGAGGCCATGCGGGACTCGGCGTCATGACCGGGACGCCGGCCGCCGCGGCCGGCGTCGCCCCGGGCAGCGGCGGCGCCGCGGTCCCGACCTACCGGGGCGACGTCCCGGGCGCCGCGCTGGGCTGGACGCTGACGCACGAGCACGTCTTCGTGCGGGCGCCGGAGCTCGACGCCGAGTACCCCCACCCCGAGTGGGACGCCGACGCCGCCGTCGCGGCGGCGGTCCCTGCCCTCGACGACCTGTACGCGCTCGGCGTACGGACCCTGGTCGACCTGACGGTGCCCGGCCTCGGGCGCGACGTGCGGCTCGTGGGCCGGGTCGCCTCGCGCACGAGGCTCTACGTCGTCGCGGCCACCGGCTGGTACACCCACGACGCGCTGCCCCTCGCGCTGCGCGCCGCCGGCCCGGGCCGCCTCGTCGACGGGCCGGACCCGCTCGTCGTGACGCTCGGGATGGACCGGTTCGGGATGACCCACACGGGCGACGACGAGGCGAGGTTCGGGTTCCTCGCCGAGCTGCTGCGCCGGGGGTACGCGAGCCAGCTCGTCATGTCGCAGGACAGTGCGTGCTTCAGCCGCGTGACGCCGCCGTCGTGGCGCCGTGCCCACGCGCCGTCGTGGACCGTCGACCACCTGGCCCGCCACGTCGTCCCGCGGCTCGCGGACGCCGGGGTCGACCCGCGGGACGTCGAGACGATGACCGTCCACAACGCGCGGCGGATCCTGGCGGGCGAGGGGAGCGGGGGAGCATGAGCGACCGCTACCGGGTCGCGCTGATCGGCGACGGCATCGGGCCGTCCCTGTCCCCGGCGCTGCACATGGAGGAGGCGCGCCTGCTCGGTCTCGACTACGAGTACCGGATCGTCGACCTCGTCGACCGGCCCGACGCCGACCTCGCGGGCACGCTGCAGGCGCTGGAGGACGCCGGCTTCGACGCGGCGAACGTCACGCACCCGTACAAGCAGGCCGTCCTCGCGCACGTCGCGCACCTGAGCCCGACGGTCCGGCGGCTCGGCTCCGCCAACCTGGTGCTCTTCCGCCCCGAGGGGCCGACGGCGCACAACACGGACTGCTCGGGCTTCCGCGGCGCGCTCGAACGGTTCCTCGCCGGCCGGCAGGCCGGCCGCACGGTGCTCCAGGTCGGCGCGGGCGGCGCGGGCCTCGCGACCGCGGCCGGCCTGGTGGACATGGGCTTCGACCGCATCGTGGTGCACGACGTCTCGCCCGCCGCCGTCGGCGCGCTGCTCGGCCGGTTCGCCGACGCGGGCGGCGCCCGGGTGCGCGGCAGCGGCGGCTCGGCGGAGGCCTGGCTGCCCCGGGTCGACGGCGTCGTGCACGTCACGCCCGTGGGGATGGCCGCCCACCCGGGGGTCGCGTTCGACGTGGACCGGCTCGACCCCGAGGCCTGGGTGGCCGAGGTCGTGTACCGGCCCCTGGAGACCGAGCTCGTCCGGCGTGCCCGCGCGCGCGGGCACGCCACCCTCGACGGCGGCGCGATGGCCGTCGGCCAGGCGGTCGACAGCCTGCGCCTCATCACCGGGCTCGACCCCGACGAGTCCCGCATGCGCGCCCACTTCACCCGACTCGTCGCGACCTGACCCGGAACGGAGAACCAGACATGCGCACGTCGATCGCCACGGTGTGCCTCAGCGGGGGCCTCGAGGACAAGCTCTACGCCTGCGCCGAGGCGGGCTTCGACGGGGTGGAGGTCTTCGAGCCCGACCTGGTCGTCTGCGACCGCAGCCCCGAGGAGATCCGGGCGCTCGCGGACCGGCTGGGGCTGACCCTCGACCTCTACCAGCCGTTCCGGGACTTCGAGGGCGTCGCGGAGGAGCTGCTCGAGGACAACCTGCGCCGGGCGCGGGAGCGGTTCACCACGATGCAGCGGCTCGGCGTCGACCTGATGCTCGTGTGCAGCAACGTCGCGACCGCCAGCGTGGACTCCGACCGGGTGTCCGCCGACCAGCTCCGCCGCCTGGGCGACCTCGCGGCGGAGCACGGCGTGCGCATCGCGTTCGAGGCCCTGGCCTGGGGCCGCTACATCGACGACTACCGTCGATCATGGCGAGTGGTGGAGCGGGCGGACCACGACGCCGTCGGCGTCTGCCTCGACAGCTTCCACATCCTCTCCCGCGGGCACGACCCGGCGGGGATCGAGGAGATCCCCGGGGACAGGATCTTCTTCGTCCAGCTCGCGGACGCCCCCGCGCTCACGATGGACGTGCTGTCGTGGAGCAGGCACCACCGCCTGTTCCCGGGGGAGGGCGCGTGGGACCTCGGGCAGTTCGTGGTGCACGTCGCCCGCGCCGGCTACGCCGGCCCGCTGTCGTTGGAGGTGTTCAACGACGTCTTCCGGCAGGCCGACACCCGGAGGACCGCCGAGCACGCGCTGCGCTCGCTGGTGTGGCTCGAGGACCGTGCCGCGCGGCTCCCGGGCAGCCCGGCCACCCTGCGTCGCATCGCCGACCCGGACGTGCCGACCGGCTACGACTACGTGGAGGTCAAGGCCGAGGACACCGGCGAGGTCGAGGTGATGCTGGGGCAGCTCGGGATGACGTTCCGGGGACAGCACCGCACGAAGGCCGTGCGGCTGTGGTCGGCGGGCGACGCGCGGGTCGTCCTCAACGAGCAGCACGCGCGCGACCAGGAGCCGCGCCTGGCCGGGGTGGGGTTCGGGGTGGCGGACGCAGCGGTGGTGCGCGACCGCGCGCGGGCGCTGGCGGTGAGCCCGGCGACACGCCGCACCCAGGCCGGGGAGCTGGAGATGCCGGGCTTCGTCGCCCCCAGCGGGGTCGAGGTGTTCCTCAACGACCGCGACGTCGGCGACGAGCCGGCGTGGGTCGCCGAGTTCGAGCACGGCCGCCCGAGGACGCCGGGCGCGATCCGCGGGATCGACCACGTCAACGTGTCCCACGGCCGCGACGCCCACGACGAGGCCGTCCTGTTCTGCACCAGCGTGCTCGGGCTCCAGTCGCCCCCGGCGACGGAGGCCGCGGGCCCGCAGGGGCTGGTCCGCAGCCAGGTGATGCGCTCCGTGGACGGCCGGGTGCGGATGTCCTTGAACGTCGCCCCCGCCGGGGTGACCCACCCCGATCATGTCGCCCTGGCGTGCGACGACGTCGTCGCCGTGGCGCGGCGCGCGCGCGAGGGCGGGCTCGACCCGGTGCCGGTGCCGGACAACTACTACGACGACCTGCGTGCCCGGTTCGGCCTCGACGACGCGACGCTCGCCACGCTGCGCGAGCACCAGTTGCTCTTCGACCGGTCGGGCTCCGGGGAGCTCTGGCACTTCTACACGCCGCGGGTGGGGCGCCTGTGCTTCGAGGTCGTGCAGCGGGTGGGGGCGTACGACGCCTACGCGACCGACAACACCCCCGTGCTCCTCGCGGCGCAGGACCGGATGGACCGCGCCGGGGGCGCGCGCGGCGCCCCGGGGCCCTGGCGGTGACGGAGTCGCTTCAGCCGCTTCAGCCCTCGCGCGTGGTGCGGAGGACGTCGCCCTCCACCTTCGCGGCGGTCCAGAAGTTGCGGAGCATCTCCTCGGGGGAGAGCAGCGAGTCCCGCTGCTCGACCGGCTGGTCGGCGCCCGCGATGGCCGTCACCTCGTCGTGGATGCGCTCCATGGAGCTGTCGAGCGACGCGGCGACGTCCGCGGCGAGCTTGAGGGAGTCCGTGAGGTGGCGCGGCACGTCGCGCTCGTACTTGTAGTAGATCTTGTGCTCGAGGCTGGCCCAGAAGTCCATGGCGATGGTGCGCAGCTGGACCTCGACGATGACGTGCTCGACCCGGTCGGAGAGGTACACCGGCACCTGCAGGATGAGGTGCAGCGACTTGTACCCGTTGGGCTTGGGGTGCGCGATGTAGTCGCGCTCCTCCAGGACGGTGAGGTCGGCCTGGTGGGTGAGCATGTCCCGCACCTTGTAGATGTCGGAGACGAAGCTGCACGTGACGCGGATGCCGGCGACGTCGAACATCTGCTGGCGCACCCCGTCGGGCGTGAGCGGGATGCCCTTGCGCCGGCACTTGGCCACGATCGACTCGAGCGACTTGAGGCGCGAGCCCACGTGCTCCACGGGGTTGTAGTTCTGCATGTGCCGGAACTCGTCGCGCAGGATCGAGATCTTGGTCATGACCTCGTCGATCCCGAACTTGTAGGTCAGCACCAGCCGGCGCAGCTGGTCCACCAGCGCCCGGATCTCGGCGGCCTCGGGGGAGTGCTGCTCGTGGTCGTGCCCTGCGGTCTGGCTCACGACGTCCACGGTAGACGGGTTCCGCCCGCACCGTGCGTCCCCTGTCGTCCCGGAACGGCCTCGCGCCGGCCCTCGCCGCGCCGCGCGCGGCCGCCTCGACGACGGCGTCCAGGTCCGGCCGGGCGAGGAGGGGCGCAGGAGGAAGCCGTCCGCGGCTCCCGCCGCCCGCCAGTCGGCGATCGTCTCTGCGAGGCCGTCCGGGGTGTCCGACATGTGACATACCGGTCGACCGGATCGTGGGCGGCGAGGAGGATGTCCAGCGACCCGCACCCGATCCTGCGCCGACAAGGGGGAGCCGTGACCGCCCAGCCGTCCACCCAGCTCGTCGTCCTGGGCGCGCTCGTGCTGCTCACCGCCCTGGTGGGTCTGCTCTGGCGGGCACGCCAGGGCCGTGTGCGCACGGTCCCCGCCCGCCGGGCCCCCGCCGTCGACTGGGCGGCGAGCGGCGTCGGCCTGGGGGAGCGCGTGACCTTCGTGCAGCTGTCGGCCGCGGTGTGCGCGCCGTGTCGCGCCACGGCCCGCGTGCTGCGCGGCCTGGCCGAGCGCGAGGACGGCGTCGTGCACCACGAGCTGGACGTCGAGGAGCACCTGGACCTGGTGCGGCAGCTCGGCGTGCTCACGACCCCGACCGTCGTCGTGCTGGACGCGAGCGGGGCGCAGGCCGCCCGCAGCAGCGGGGGCATGTCGCCCGCCCAGGCGCGCCAGGCCCTGGCCGCGGCGCTCCCGGCGCCTCCCGGCGCAGCCTGAGGACGCGACGACCGCATTGCGCGGTCGCCCGCGCACCCGCACGACCCGAGCCACCCGCAGGAGGGGACGATGACCCGCGAGACCACCGCCACCCCGGCCCCGGTCGGCATCGACCCGCGCGGCCCGCGCGTGGGCGCCGCCATCACCGCGCTGCTGCTCGCGGTCGTCGTGCTGCTGGGGCCGTCGACGGCCGGCCTGGTGCTGCTCGCCGTCGTGGCCGCCGGGTTCCTGCAGGGCGCCGTGCGCGGTGCGCAGGGCACCGTGCAGGGCTGGGTGTTCCGCACCCTGGTGCGGCCGAGGATCGCCGAGCCCGCCGAGCTCGAGGACCCGCGCCCGCCGCGGTTCGCCCAGCTCGTCGGGCTGGTCGTGACCGGCGTCGGCGTCGCCCTCGGGGTCGCCGGCGTCGTGGTCGCCGTGCCCTGGGCGGCCGGGATCGCTTTCGTGGCCGCCGCGCTCAACGCGGCCGTCGGCCTGTGCCTCGGCTGCGAGCTCTACGTGCTGGGCGCACGCCTGCGCCCCTCCGCACGCTGACCGGCGACCCAGCCGTCCGCACGGGTCCCGGCGCCGGCAGCGGGTAGGGTTCCGGGCCATGGCGACGGTGCTCCCCTTCGACGGTCAGACTCCCGAGATCCACCCCACGGCGTGGATCGCCCCGACGGCGACGATCGTGGGCAACGTCCGCATCGGCCCCCGGGCGAGCGTCTTCTACGGCGCGGTGCTGCGCGGCGACATGGACGCGATCGAGCTCGGCGAGGGCTCCAACATCCAGGACAACTGCGTGGTGCACACGGACACCGGCGTGCCCGCGACGATCGGCGCCGGCGTGGGCGTGGGCCACGGGGCGATCATCCACGGCGCCACCGTGGGCGACGGCAGCCTGATCGGCATGGGCGCCACCCTGCTCAACCACGCCGTCGTCGGGGCGGGCGCGTTCGTGGCCGCGGGAGCCCTCGTGCGCGAGGGGCAGGAGATCCCCGCCGGGCACCTCGCCGTCGGCGTCCCCGCCAAGGACCGCGGCGAGCTCGACCCGGACGGCGCCGAGCGCGTGCGTCGCAACGCGATCGAGTACCAGGAGCTGGCCGAGCGGCACCGCCGCTCGATCGGCTGACGCGGACCGGAGCCGCGCGCCGTCCAGCATCCGAGAGGCCGGGCGGAAGCCTTGCGGGCGGCCGCGGGGATCGTCGGCTGCGCACATGACGACACCTCCCACGGGCACCCTGCCCACCCGCACGCTCGGCTCCGGCGCCCACGCCTTCACGGTCTCGGCCGCCGGCTTCGTGCCGTTCTTCCCGCTGGGCCGCGGGATCCTCACCGGCACCGTCGACCGGGTGACGGACCTCGCCGTCGACGTCCGCCGCCGCCATCCCGCGCGACGCCGTGCAGGGCGTGCGCCACCCGCAGCCCGACCTGCTGGAGGCGTGAACCCTACGCCGACGACGGCCGGGCCTCTGCCATGAATTCGCTGGTTGAGCCTGTCGAAACCTGACGAGCTTTCGACAGGCTCAACCGGCGGACGGGCCTCGCGGCGTCCGCACCGCGCCGAACGCGGTGCGGGTACGCAGCCGGAACCCGAGGTTCTCGTACAGCCGGATCGCGTTCGCGTTGTTCCCCGCCGCGTGGAGCATGGGGCGGGCGCCGCGTTCGCGGACGTGGTGCGCGACGTCGAGGACGAGGCGCGTGGCGAGCCCCTGGCCGCGGTGGTCGGGGTCGGTCGTCACGGCGCTGATCTCGGTCCAGCCCTCCGGCTGCAGGCGCTCCCCGGCCATCGCGACGAGCCGCCCCTCCCGACGGATGCCGACGTACCGGCCCATGAGGTAGGTGCGGGGCAGGAACGGGCCCGGCCGCGAGCGCTCGACGAGCGCGAGCATGTCGGGCACGTCGTCGGCGCCGAGCAGCACGGCCTCGTCGTCGGCGCGGGTGCGCAGCCGCGCGGTCTCGACGAGCTGCACCCCCTCGTGGAGGGCGACCCGCTCCCAGCCCGCGGGCAGCGCGACGTCGGCCGGCGGGCCGGGGAACTCGGCGCCGCGGCCGGCGACGTCGACGATCGCGTCCCACACGTCGGGGTCGTCCCACGACCGGACGGCGGCGAACGGCGACACGTCGACGGGGTAGCGCAGCACCAGGTCGTTGCCCTCGGCGAGGTGCGCGTGGGCACCCGTGAGGGACGACCAGCGGGGGTTGTCGAGGACGAGCTCCGACGGGTCCGCGGGGACGTCGGCGGGCGCGTCGGACGGGATGGTCGTGGTGGTGGTCATGGGGCCCTCCTGGTCAGCAGTCGCAGCCTAGGTGCTCGGGGCACCGGGACGAGCGCCGGTTCGCTCTCGGCGTCCTCGGCGAGAAGCCGATCGCCAGGGCGTCCGCCGCGAGGCGGCGGCCACGACGACGAGGTGGACGCCCGCGAAGACGCCACGGCGTCGCGGAGAGGTCTCACGGTCCGGACGCAGCGGAGCCCCCGGCCGAGGACGGTCGGGGGCTCCGGGTCGAGGCTCCGTGCACGGGCGCGGCATCCTCAGGGGGCGAGGCGCAGCCGGGCACCGAGCGCGGCGGCGGCCACCACGGCGGCGCCGGCGACGAGGACGACGTCCTTGAGCACGTACTGGCCCAGCAGGGTCATGCCGTGGCCGAAGAGCTCGTCGCCGAAGAGGGCGACGGGGGACAGGATGCCGACCATCGCGACGGCGAGGACGAGCAGCCCGACCCGCAGCAGCCGGCCGGACAGCAGCGTGAGGCCGATGAAGGTCTCCATGACGGCCACCGCGATCACGGCCGTGGCGCCGGGGACGAGCCCGAACGTCAGGGTCTCGACCGTGCGCGCGGCGATCTCCTCGGCCGGGCTGGCGCCGGGGAAGAACTTCAGCACGCCGAAGCCGAGGAAGACGAGGCCGAGCGCGACGCGCAGCGAGGGGATCGACCAGCGGGTGAGGAACCGCGCGAGCGCGGTGACGGCGACGTCGAGCCGCAGCGCGACCTGCTCGGCCAGGCCGTTCGGGACGGGCCGGGCGGAGGCGGTGGCGGTACTCGTGCTGGTGCTCGGGGCGGTGACGGACATGGTGGTGCTCACTTCCGAGGGACGGGACGCGAACCGGGGTGCTCGCCCTGGGAGAGAGGTGTCGTCGAGCCGCCGGATGCGCGGCGGCCCCGTTTTCGCCCGCTCCTCACCCGCGCCGTGCCTGGTCGACCGGCGGCCCGGGACGCCCTAGCGTTCGGGCATGGATCACGAGCCGATGCGGCGGGTCGCCGAGTTCCGGGAGCTGTTCGACGGCGAGGCCGACCCCCGACGCCCCGAGGTTCCGGAGCACCGCCGGAGCCTGCTGACCGAGGAGGCCGGTGAGGCCGCCGAGGCCCTCGCCGACCTCGCGACGGCGCTGCGCTCCGGCGACGACCCCGCAGCGGCGTACCGGGCGGTGGCGAAGGAGCTGGCCGACGTCCTCTACGTCACCTACGGCGCCGCGGACGCCCTGGGGATCGACCTGCCGGCGGTGTTCGTCGAGGTCCACCGGTCCAACCTGAGCAAGGTGGACGCGGACGGCCGTGTCCTGAAGCGGCCCGACGGCAAGGTGCTCAAGGGCCCCGGGTACCGGCCGCCGGACCTCGCGGGCCTCGTCGTCCCGCCCCCGGACGACGCACCGCGACGGAGGCGCTGAGTGCACACCCACGAACCCGCCGGCTACGACTGCCCGTTCTGCGACCTCCCAGCCGAGCGGGAGCCCGAGGTGGTGTACCGCGACGAGCGGGTTCTCGCGATGATCGCCCCCCGCTGGTGGCCGCGGAACCCGGGCCACGTGCTGATCATCCCCGTCGCCCACCACGAGAACCTGTACGACCTGCCCGCCGCCGACGGCCACGCGGTCTTCGACGTCACCCGGACGCTCGCCCGGGTCATGCGGACCGCCTACGACTGCGCGGGCGTCTCCACCCGCCAGCACAACGAGCCGGCCGGGAACCAGGACGTCTGGCACTTCCATCAGCACCTGTTCCCCCGGTACCCCGGCGACGACCTCTACGCCACGGTCCCGGAACCGGAGTGGCTCCCCGTCGAGCGCCGCCGCGCCTACGCGGAGCGGCTGCGGTCGGAGCTCGCCTGACCCGAGCAGACGCGTCGTCCCGGCGTCGTCCCGGCGTGTTCCGGGCGCCTTGACACGGGCACGACCGGGTGCGAGAGTGGCGCCATTCCGGAAACGTTTCCAACGACCTCCTCGAGACAGGGGTGGAAACGTTTCCAAACGCCGTCGACGATGAAGGTGGAGCGACAGTGACGTCATCACGCGCCACGTTGATCGAGGTGGCCCGGCACGCCGGGGTCTCCCTCGCATCGACGTCGCGGGCGCTGCACGGGACCGGGGCCAGCCCGGCCATGGTGGAGCGCGTGCGCGCCGCGGCCGACGAGCTCGGGTACAGCCCCGACGTGACCGGCCGGTCCCTGCGGATGAAGAAGACCTTCCAGGTCGCCTTCGCCGTCGCGGACATCGGCAACCCCGTCTACGTGGAGATGCTCACGGCCATCCACGAGGTGCTCGCTCCGCACGGGTACCGGGTGGTGGTCATGACGACGGGGGACACCGCCGACACCACGACCGACCTCGTGCGCAGCCTCGGCAGCGGCTTCGTCGACGGCCTGGTGATCAGCCCCCTCCGGACGGACGACGCGCTCGTCGCGGAGATCCGGCGGGCGCCCGTGCCCGTGGTCGTCATCGGGCGGCCGTTCGACGAGCAGCGCATCGATTCCGTGTCGACGGACTCCGCCGGCGGCATCGGCCAGGCCGTCGACCACCTGGTGCAGGCCGGACGGCGGCGCCTCGGGTTCCTCAACGGCCCGCTCGACACCACGCCGGGCGAGGCGCGCCAGCGCGGTTTCGACGCGGCGACCGGCGGCGCGGGCTTCCCGGCCGAGCGCGTCGCCGTCGAGGTCGCCGACGACTTCACCGTCGCGGCCGGCCTCCGCGCCGCCCGTGCGCTCCTGGCGCCGGCGGCGGACGGCTCGCGGCTCGACGCCGTCGTCGCGGCGAACGACCTGCTCGCCATCGGCGTCGTCCGCGCCGCCCGGGAGCTCGGGCTCGCCGTGCCCGGCGACGTCGCCGTCACCGGCATGGACGACACCGAGCTCGGCCGGGTCTTCGAGCCCAGCCTGACCAGCGTCTCCCTCGGGTCGGCCGAGCGCGGCGCCGCCGCGGCGCGCGTCATCCTCGCCCGCCTGGAGGACGACGAGGCGCCGGCGCAGCACGTCGCGATCGGCCCGCGCCTGCTCGTGCGGGAGTCCACGGCGCCGTCCCCGTCCGCCGCGACCGACGGGAGCGCCCGATGACCGCCACCACCCCGACGACCCCCACCGCCCCGGCCGCGGGCGGACCCGTCCGGCCCGTGCGCCGCCGCGGGGGCCTGGAGAAGGGGCGCCGCCGCGAGGCGGCCGCGCTCGTGATGCCGTCGCTGCTGCCGATCCTGGTGCTCAGCGTCGCGCCGCTCGTCATGGGCATCGCCCTGGCCTTCACCGACGCCCGCCTGGTGCGGCACCCGGACTACCAGTTCGTCGGCGTCGACAACTTCGTGCGGCTCGCCGACAACTCGTTCTTCTGGGACTCGTTCCGCATCGGCATGATCTGGGCCGTCTCGGTGACGGTGCTGCAGCTGGTGCTCGCCCTCGGCCTCGCGCAGCTGCTGAACTCCGGGCTCCGGCTGCAGGGGCTCACCCGCGTGCTGGCGCTCATCCCGTGGGCGATGCCGCCGGTCGTCGTGGCGATCATGTGGAAGATGATCTACTCGCCCAACGCGGGGCCGCTCAACGCGTTCCTCGGGTCGCTGGGCCTGCCGGACGACATCAACTGGCTCGCCGACTTCTCCACCGCGCTGCCCGCCGTCATCGTCGTCGGCGTCTGGGTGGGCATGCCGCAGACCACCGTCACGCTGCTCGCCGGGCTGCAGCAGATCCCCGGGGAGCTGCACGAGGCGGCGTCGATGGACGGGGCGGGCGCGTGGCGCCGGTTCACCGCGGTGACGTGGCCGAGCCTGCGGCCCATCATCGCGTCGATCACGTCCCTGAACTTCATCTGGAACTTCAACTCGTTCTCGCTGGTCTACGTCCTCACCGAGGGCGGGCCGGGCGGCCGCACCATGCTGCCGATGCTGTTCACCTACCTCGAGGCGTTCAAGAACCGCAACATCGGGTACGCCGCCGCCATGGGCGTGGTCCTCGTCGTGGTCGTCGTCCTCCTCCTCGCCGTCTACCTGCGGTCGCAGTTCAGCGACGACCGCGCCACCACGAAGGGCTGAGCCGATGCGCGTCCTCGTCCGCCCCGCCCAGTACGTGGCCCTCGCCGGCTACATCGTCTTCCTCGGCTTCCCGCTGCTGTGGCTGATCTCGGCGTCCGTGAAGTCCTCCGCCGAGCTCAACTCCCTCACGGTGAGCCTGCTCCCGTCACAGTGGCACTGGGAGAACTACGCCCAGGCGCTCGCCCGGCAGGGGCTGGTCAGCTCCGCCGCGAACAGCCTCGTGGTGGCGCTCGCGTCGACCTTCCTCGTGATCCTCATCGCGATGCCGGCGGCCTACGTGCTCGCCCGGCTCAAGGGCGCGATCCGGGTGGCCGGCGTCGGCTGGATCCTCGTGAGCCAGGTCTTCCCGGTGATCCTCATCATCCTTCCGCTGTTCCTCATCCTGCGGACCATGAACCTCACGGACAGCCTCGTGGGGCTCACCCTGGTGCACACCACGTACACGCTGCCGTTCGCGCTGTGGATGCTGCAGGGCTACGTCGCCGGCATCCCGGTCGAGCTCGAGGAGGCCGGCTCCATGGACGGCGCGAGCCGCCTGTCGGTGCTGCGCCGCATCGTGTTCCCCCTGCTCGCGCCCGGCATCGTCGCCACCGCGATGTTCAGCTTCGTGTCCTCGTGGAACGAGTTCTTCTTCGCCCTGGTCCTGCTCCAGTCGCCCGAGAACTACACGCTGCCGATCACGCTGACGTCGTTCATCGGCGGCGAGGGCAAGGTTGCGCTCGGCCCCCTCGCGGCAGGGTCGTTCCTCGCCGCGATCCCCAGCATCGTCTTCTTCTCGATCATGCAGAAGAAGCTCACCGGCGGCCTCATGGCCGGCGCCGTCAAGGGCTGACCACCGGCGCGACCCACCGACCAGCACCCACCCACCGGAACCACCCATCCGAAAGGCAGACCCATGAAGACTCGTGGAGTGTCCATCGCTGCATGCCTCACGGTCACCACCCTGCTCGTCGCCTCCTGCAGCGGCGGGGGCGGCGACGAGGGCGACGGCGGCCCCGTGACGCTGAAGTTCCAGTCCCTGTCCGACCAGCCGGCCGCCATCGAGGCGACCGAGAAGATCGTCGGGGAGTGGAACGACGCCCACCCCGACGTCCAGGTCGAGATCGTCCCCACCGGCTGGGACGGCGTCTACGACAAGCTCATCACGCAGTTCAACGGCGGCGCCGCGCCGGACATCATCCACTACGAGTCCGCGAGCATCGTCCCGTTCGCCCGCGACGGCTACCTCGCGGACCTGTCCGAGTACATGTCCGACGAGCGCCGGGCCGACATCCCCGAGGGCGTGCTCGACTCGGTCACGGTGGACGACCAGGTCATCGCGTACCCGACCGAGCTGCAGTCCTACATGGTCTTCGCGAACAAGAAGCTCCTCGACGACGCGGGGGTCGAGATCCCCACCGGCGACACCATGACGTGGGACCAGCTGCGCGAGATCGCGCAGGCCACCACGAAGGGCAAGACGTACGGGCTCGGCTGGGGCCTGTCGAGCCCGACCGCCGCGTTCATGACACTGGCGCCGGGGTTCGGCGGCCAGTACTTCTCCGGCACGGGCCAGGACGCGCAGATCACCGTCGGCGAGGGCGAGATGGCGCTGCCGGAGCTCGTCGACCAGATGGCGTACCAGGACAAGTCGATCCTCCCCGTCACCCTGACCCAGTCCGGGTCGGAGGCGATCGCGTCGTTCTACGCCGGCCAGACCGCGATGACCGTCCAGGGCTCCTACCAGGCGGCGAACATCGCCAAGGACGCGCCGAAGGACCTCGACTGGGTGGTGCTGCCGCCGCTCGCGGGGCCGGAGGGCGCCGGGCAGGCCGCGAACCCGCAGACCCTGTCGGTGAACATCGACTCCGAGCACGTCGAGGAGTCGGCCGAGTTCATCGAGTTCTTCACGGAGGCGGACAACCTGGCCGCCCTGAACGAGGCCGACGCCCTGATCCCGGCGACCACGTCGGCCCAGCAGCAGATGGCCGACAAGCTCGGCGACGAGAACGGGTGGGACACCATCCTGTCCTCGGGCCAGCACTTCGTCTCGGCGCCCTACCTGTTCGCCGACTCCTACGCGCAGTGGAAGGACACGGTGGCCACCCCGGCCTATCAGCGCTTCCTGGCGCAGGAGACCGACGCCGCCGGGCTGCAGTCGCAGCTCACCGACGGCTGGGACGAGATCACGCAGTGACCGTCGTGCGGGCGGCGCACCGCCGCCCGCACGGCCGCCCGCCCGCGGGCACCCGGGACGCGAGACACGCGCCCGGCAGGACGACGAGGGAGTGACCGTGACCTGGCTGGACGACCGATCGATGGCCGTGATCACCGGTGCGGCGGTGGGCGACGCGCTCGGCGGCGCCGTGGAGGGCTGGACGCCCGAGCAGATCGAGGAGCGGCACGGCGGCCGGGTGACCGGGATCGTCGGCCCCTGGTACCCGAACTGGCGCGACGCGCGCCCCATCGCGCCGTACCACAAGGGCGACGGGCACATCACCGACGACACCCTCATGACGCGGGCCGTCGTGGAGGTCTACGCCAAGCGCCGCGACCACCTCGACGCCTACGCGGTGGCGGAGGACCTGGTGCCCCTGATGATCGGGGAGCCGCGCTGGATCCCCGAGCTGGAGTCGACGGCGCTGCTGCTGCAGCGGGTGTTCCTCGCCGAGAAGTGGATGGTCGCGCGCCTGCACTACGGGCACGTGGACCCGCGCGAGGCCGGGGTCGGCAACGTCGTGAACTGCGGCGCCGCGATGTACGTGGCGCCCGTCGGTCTCGCGAACCCGGGCGACCCCCGCGGCGCGTACGCCGAGGCGATCGACCTCACCGGCGCGCACCAGTCGAGCTACGGGCGCGAGGCCGCGGGCGTCTTCGCGGCCATGGTCGCGGCGTCGGTGACGCCCGGCGCGACGCTCGACGACGTCGTGCACGCGGCCCTCGATGTCGCGCACGACGGCACGGCGGACGCCTTGCACGCGATGGTCGAGGCGTTCGACGGCTGGACCACGGCGCCCACCACGGACGCGGAGGAGCGAGAGCTCGGCCGCCTGGTGCGCGACACGGTGGCCCCGTTCGACTCCGTCGGCCCGGCGTACCGGCAGATGTCGATGGACGCGCGCCGCCCCTCGCGGACCAAGTCGATCGAGGAGCTCCCGGCGGCGCTCGGGATGCTGCTCGGGCACCGCGGCGACTACCGCGGCGCCGTGCTCGCGGCCGTGAACTACGGGCGCGATGCCGACTCGATCGCCGTCATGGCGGGCGCGGTCGCGGCCGGGCTCGGCGGCAGCGGCGTGGTCCCCACCGAGTGGCTGGACGAGATCGAGGAGGCGAGCCGGATGGACGTCCGCGAGACCGGTCGGCTCATGGCCTCCGCCGCCGCGGACATCGTCCGCGCGGACGCCGAGCGGGCGCGCGCCCGCCTCGCCGCCGTGGACGCGCTCGACGGCGCGCTGCCGGCGGCCGGGCGCGACACGGTGGGGGAGCCCGCGTGAGGCTGACCTGGGCGCAGCCGGAGGACCTGCTCGCGCACGAGCTCGTGCAGTCCGCCGCCGAGGGCAAGGAGACCGCGGACGTCCGCGAGCGCTGGGCGGCCGCCGGGGGAGATCCGGAGCCCGCGGTGAGCGGCGCCGGGCCCGTGCCCGCGACGCCGGAGCTGCGCGCCCTCGCCCGGACCCTGCTCGACGAGCTCGACGCCCGGCCGGCCGCCGCGGCGCCGCAGGAGCCGGACGACTGGGACGCGATCGTCGCGCTGCTGCCGCCCGCGCCCCGGCTGCCGCGCCCGGGGGCCGGCCTCGACGACCGCCTGCTCGGCGCCTGGACGGGGCGGGCCGCCGGGTGCCTGCTCGGCAAGCCCGTCGAGAAGATCCCGCGCGCGGGCATCGAGGAGATCCTGCGGTCCACGGGCCGCTGGCCCCTGGACCGGTGGTTCACCGCCGTCGGGCTGCCCGACGACGTCGCCGCCCGCTGGCCCTGGAACCGCCGCTCCGCCCCGACCTCCCTCGAGGAGAACATCGACGGGATGCCGGAGGACGACGACCTCAACTACCCGATCCTCGCCCTGGAGCTGCTCGAGGCGCGCGGGCGGGGGTTCACCACCGACGACGTCGCCCAGCTCTGGCTCGACCTCATGCCCGCCGGGCGCTCGTTCACGGCCGAGCGCGCCGCGTACCGCAACATCCTCGACGCGCGTCCCGTGCCGGAGACCGCCACCCACCACAACCCGTTCCGCGAGTGGATCGGCGCCCTCATCCGCACCGACCTGCTCGGCTGGGTCAGCCCCGGGGACGTGCGCGCGGCCGCGCGCCTCGCGTGGACCGACGCCCGGCTGAGCCACACCCGCAACGGGGTGTACGGGGCGATGTGGGCCGCCGCCCTCGCGGCCGCGGCCCTCGTGTGCGACGGCGTCGAGGACGTCCTCGACGCCGGCGACGCGGTCGTGCCGCCGGGCAGCCGCCTCGCGGGCGCCGTGCGCCTCGGCCGGGAGCTGGGCGCTGCGTCCGACGGCTCCGAGCCCGCCGTGCGCGCCGACCTCGACCGCCTCCACTCCGCTTACGGGGACCTGCACTGGGTGCACGTGCTGCACAACGCCGCCGTGATCGCGTACGCGCTCGCGGCGGGGCGCGGCGACTTCGGCGCGAGCGTGTCGATCGCCGTCACCGCCGGCTGGGACACCGACTCCGCGGCCGCCACGGTCGGCGGCGTCGTCGGCGCGCTGCGCGGCGCGGGTGGCCTCGGTGCGCGGTGGGTGACGCCCCTCGACGGGCGGATCGCCACGTCGCTGCCCGGCGGCGAGCGCAGCATCGCCGACCTCGCGGCGCGGACGGCGGCGCTCGCCCGCGCGAGTGCGGCCGGCACCGACGAGGGAGGCCGGGCGTGAGCGCGGGCGGACGGGTGGTCGTGGTCGGCTCGGCCAACGTGGACCTCGTCGTCGACGTGCCGCGCCACCCCGGCGGCGGCGAGACGATCCTGGGCGGCGACCTGCGCCGGAGCCCCGGCGGCAAGGGCGCCAACCAGGCCGCCGGCGCGGCGCGGGCCGGGGGAGCGCACACCTCCTTCGTCGGCGCCGTGGGCCGTGACGAGTCGGCGGACCTGCTGTTCGCATCACTGCGCCGCGCCGGCGTGCGCACCGACCTGGTCTGGCGCCTCGACGTCCCCACCGGCACGGCGCTCATCACGGTCTCCCCGGACGGCGAGAACGCGATCGTCGTCGCGCCGGGGGCGAACTCGCACGTCGTGGTCCAGGAGCCGCAGGCGCGGCGCATCGCCGAGGCCGACGTCGTGCTCGCCCAGCTGGAGGTCCCGCTCGACGCCGTCCTCGCGGCCGCGGCGGCGCGGCGACCCGGGACGCCGCTGGTGCTCAACGCGGCGCCGTCGCGCCCCCTGCCGGACGCGGTGTGGGACGTCGTCGACGTGCTCGTGGTGAACGAGCACGAGGCCGCGGACCTGACCGAGGACCTCGCCGGGACGGACCCCGAGGCGCTCGCGGACGCGCTGCTCGGGCGCGTCCCGGCGGTCGTCGTCACGCTCGGCGCCGAGGGCAGCCTGGTGGCGCGCCGCGGCGAGCCGGTGGTGCGCGTGCCCGCGCACGCCGTCGAGGCCGTCGACACCACCGGCGCCGGGGACACCTACTGCGGGGTCCTCGCCGCGGCCCTCGCGCGCGGCGAGTCCCTGCCCGAGGCCGCGCGCCTCGCGGCGGCCGCGGGCGCGCTCGCGGTGACGCGGCGCGGGGCGCAGGACGCCGTGCCCGGGGCCACGGAGGTCGCCGCGCTCGCGGCGGCCGGCCCGGGCTGAGCACGCACGAGCACGCCACGAGCCCATGCCCTTGGCACACCCTGAGCGCCCGATCCCACCCCCGCGCACCCGCTGCCGCCCGACCCGCGACACCTGTGAGAGAGCAGCTGAGAGAGCAGCCATGACGTACACGTTCGACCCCCTCGTCCCGCGGCCCATCGACCGTCCCACCGTGGTGGACCTCGACGGCCCGCTGACCCCCGAGCAGAGCGCCGCGCTGGACGAGGCGAAGATCTTCGTCGGCCCGCAGGACCCGGCCGACCGCCCCGCCTGGCGCGAGCGGCTCGCCGCGTGGCGGGCCGACGCCCGCGCCCGGCACGGGTACACGGGGACCGCCTACGAGCGGCCCGAGGCCGCGTGGGCGGCGGGCTGCCGGACGGTGGCGCAGGTGTGGCTGTGGGACGAGCTGCTCTACTCCTTCGCGGAGCACCGGTTCACCCCCGAGCGCTTCCTCGCCGACGCCCGCGACCGCTTCGCCGGGCTCGACGCCGTCGTGCTCTGGCACGCCTACCCGGTGATCGGGATCGACGACCGCAACCAGTGGGACTTCTACCGCCAGGTCCCCGGCATCGTCGACCTCGTGGCGGCGTTCCACGACGCCGGCCTGCGCGTCTTCGTCGACTACAACCCGTGGGACACCGGCACGCGCCGCGGCGAGGACGACCTCACCGAGCTCGCGGCGCTCGTGCGCGACCTCGGCGCGGACGGCGTCTTCCTCGACACCCTGAAGAAGGCCGAGCCCGAGCTCGTGGCGCGGCTCGAGGCCGCGCGCCCGGGCATCGTGCTCGAGGGCGAGTCGAAGCTGCCGGTCGAGCGCATCGAGGACCACTCGTCGTCGTGGGCGCAGTTCTTCGCGGACTCGCCGGTGCCGGGGGTGCTGCGGGCGCACTGGTACGAGCGCCGCCACATGCAGCACCACGTGCGCCGCTGGCACCGCGACCACTCCGAGGAGCTGCAGTCCGCCTGGCTGAACGGCGTGGGCGTCATGGTGTGGGAGGTCGTCTTCGGGGTGTGGGTCGGCTGGTCGCCCCGCGACGCGGCGACCGTGCGCCGCATGGTGACCGTGCAGCGCGCCGCGCACCCGCTGCTGCTGTCCGGCGACTGGACGCCGCTCGCGGAGCTGGCACCGGAGGCCGAGGCGGCGGGGGTGTACGCGTCGCGGTGGGAGGCCGACGGCGTCACGCTGTGGACGCTGGTCAACCGGGGGGACGAGGACTACGCCGAGCCGCTGCTCGCCGACGGTGACGAGCGGGTCACCGTCCCCGCGCGCGGCGTCGCGGCACTGCTGCGCGCCGGGTCGGGGGCACCGTCGTGGGCCGCCGGGCTGCGCGCCGTCGTCGACGGCCTCGCCGGCGGGGACGACAGCGGGGACGACAGGGGGCACGACGCGCTGCGCCACGACCCGGACGCCCGCTTCCCCCACCGCGTCGCCCGGCGCCTGCGCCCCGCCGGCCCGGAGGGCCTCCGGACCGGCCCCGACGCGGGGCCCGAGGACGACGCGGTCGTCGTGCCCGCCGGCGCGTACGCGCTCACCGTGCGGTACCGGGCCCGGGAGACGGGTATGTACCAGGGCGCGCCGTACGTCGACGAGTGGAAGCCGCTCCCGCCCCGCCTGCACGACGCCCGCACCCTGCAGCGCGACGGCGAGCTCGCGGCCCCGGTCGCCGTCGCCGCCGCGGACGTGACGAACGCGCAGTTCGCCGCGTTCCTCGACGCCACCGGGTACGCGCCGGCCGACGGGCACCGCTTCCTGGCGCACTGGGTGGACGGGCGCCCGGCGCCGGGCGCCGCGGACGCGCCCGTGACCTTCGTCGACCTCGACGACGGGCGGGCGTACTGCGCCTGGCGGGGCGGCCGGCTGCCGACCGAGGACGAGTGGCAGCTCGCCGCGACGGAGCCCGGCTTCCGACGCGGCACGCCCGCCGTGTGGAGCTGGACCGACAGCGAGCACAGCGACGGTCGCACCCGGTACGTCATGCTCAAGGGAGGCAGCGACTATCGCGCCGAGGGATCGGACTGGTACGTCGAGGGCGGCCGGCACGCGCCCGACCACGCGGTGAAGCTGCTGCTGCCCGGCCTCGGCCTCGCGCGCGGCGCCACGGTCGGGTTCCGGTGCGCCTGGGACCTGCCGGACGCGCTGGGCACCGTGGACACGACGGAGGTGACCCGATGACCGTCTCGCGCGACCCCGGGGCCGGCGCGCTCGCCGGCCTGCGCGTCGTCGACGCGTCCACCCTGTTCGCCGGCCCGATGGCGGCCATGCACCTCGGCGACATGGGCGCCGACGTCGTCAAGGTGGAGCACCCGGCGAGGCCCGACCCGTCGCGCACGCACGGCGCGGCGAAGGACGGCGTGAACCTGTGGTGGAAGACGCTCGGGCGCAACAAGCGCACGATCACGGCGAACCTCGGCAGCGACGGCGGCCGGGAGGTCTTCCTGGCGCTGGCCGAGCGCTCGGACGTCGTCATCGAGAACTTCCGCCCCGGCACGCTGGAGCGGTGGGGGCTCGGCTACGACGAGCTGTCCGCCCGCAACCCCCGGCTCGTGCTGGCGCGGGTGAGCGGCTTCGGGCAGGTCGGCCCGTACCGCACCCGGCCAGGCTTCGGCACGCTCGCGGAGGCGATGAGCGGGTTCGCCGCGATGACCGGTGAGCCGGACGGCGCGCCCACGCTCCCGCCGTTCGGCCTGGCCGACGGCGTGGCGTCGCTGGCGACGGCCTTCGCGGTCATGGTGGCGCTGTCCACCCGGGATGCGACGGGGCGCGGCCAGGTGGTGGACACCGCCATCGTGGAACCGATCCTCGCGATGCTCGGCCCCCAGATCACCCGGTGGGACCAGCTGCGCACGGTGCAGCCGCGCACCGGCAACCGGTCGGCGAACAACGCGCCGCGCAACACCTACCGCACCAGCGACAGCCAGTGGGTCGCGGTCTCGACGTCGGCGCAGTCCATCGCCGAGCGCGTGATGCGCCTCGTGGGCCGCCCCGAGCTGATCGACGAGCCCTGGTTCGCGCGCGGCGTCGACCGGGCGCAGCACGCCGACGAGCTCGACGCCGCGGTGGGCGGCTGGATCGCGGAACGCACCCGCGACGAGGTCGTGGCGGCGTTCGAGGCGGCGCAGGCGGCGGTGGCGCCGATCTACGACGCGCAGGACATCGTCGACGACCCGCAGTTCCGCGCCCTCGGGACGATCCACGAGATCGAGGACCCCGAGCTGGGCCCGCTGCTCATGCAGGGACCTCTGTTCCGGCTGTCCGGCAACGACGGCGTCATCCACCACACCGGCCGCCCGCACGGCGCGGACACCGACGCCGTGCTCGGTGAGCTCGGGTTCGCGCCCGAGCGCGTGGCCGCCCTGCGCGCGGAGGGGGCGGTATGACCGACGACGCGGCGACGGGCACCGCGCACGATCTCCCGGTCGCCCAGCCGCTCACCCTCCTGTACGTGCCGGCCGACCGGCCCGACCGCGTCGCGAAGGCACTGACCTCGGGGGCGGACGCCGTGCTCGTCGACCTCGAGGACGCCGTCGCCCCCGGGGCGAAGGACGCCGCCCGGGGGAACCTCGCCGACCTCCTGGGCCCTCGTGGCCCGGGGGCGGCGGGCGGCCCGACGGTGCAGGTGCGGATCAACCACGCGGGCACGCCGTGGCACGCCGCCGACGTGGCCGCGGTGGCGGGACTGCCGCTCCAGGTCGCGGTGCGGGTGCCCAAGGTCGAGTCCGTGTCCGAGGTGCGGGCGCTCGCCGCGGCGCTGCCGGGCCGCAGCCTCCACCTGCTGCTGGAGTCCGCGCTCGGCGTCGAGCGGGCGTACGAGCTCGCGACCGCGTCGCCGCAGGTCGCGTCGGTGGGCCTGGGGGAGGCCGACCTGCGCTCCGACCTGCGGGTCGACGCCGACGACGCCCTGTCCTGGGCGCGTGCCCGCGTCGTCGTGGCGGCGCGCGCCGCGGGGCTGCCCGCACCCGCGATGTCGGCCTATACCCGCCTGCGCGACCTCGACGGGCTGGCCGCCTCGTGCCGCTCCGGCCGCGCGCTCGGGTTCTGCGGCCGCACGGCGATCCACCCCGCCCAGCTCGTGACGATCCGTGACGCCTTCGCCCCCGCCGCGGACGAGGTCGCCCGCGCGCGTGAGGTCGTGCGGGCCGTGGCCGACGCCGCGGAGGCCGGGACCGGGACCGTCGTCCTGGCCGACGGGACCTTCCTCGACGTCGCGATGGTGCACCGGGCGCGCTGGACGCTGGCCCTCGACGCGAGCGCCCGGGCGGCGGACCGCCGGGACGCCTGAGCACCCGCGCCGCTCGCCCCTTCGCGTGGCGGGCCGCGGAGACCGTCAGGCGGTGGTGCCCAGCTGCTCCGGGCGCACCTCGTGCTCGAGCGGGACGCCGGCCGCGAGGCGCTCCACCTCGTCGACCGCGAGGTCGCCGAGGCGCCGCAGCTCGTTGCCGAGCGACCCGGCGACGTGCGGCGTCAGCAGCGCCCCGGGCGCGTCGAAGAGCGGGTGGTCGGCGGGCAGCGGCTCGGGGTCGGTGACGTCGAGGACCGCCCGGAGCCGGCCGGAGACCACCTCACGGGTCAGGGCCGGGGTGTCGACCAGGCGGCCGCGCGCGGTGTTCACGAGCGTCGCGCCGTCGCGCATCAGGCCGAGCCGGGGCGCCCCGATCATCCGGTACGTCTCGGGCAGGTCGGGGGCGTGCACGGTGACGACGTCGCTGGCGTGCGCCAGGTCGTCGAGCGTCGCCGAGGTGGCGCCCAGGGCGCGGGCGCCGGCCGCGTCCACCCAGGGGTCGTGCAGCAGGACCTCGACGTCGAACGGTTCGAGCAGCCGGATCACCTGGCGGCCGATCCGCGACGCCCCGACGACGCCGACGGTGAGGCCGTGGTTGCCCAGCGGCCCCGCCGGCGTCCAGCCCTCGAGGCTGCGGCGGGCCGCGTAGGAGTCGGCGGCCTCGAGCACCCGCTTGCCCGCGAGCAGCACCATCGCCAGCGTGTACTCGGCCACCGGCCGGGCGTTCGCGGCGGCGGCGCTCGACACGTGCACGCCGCGCTCCCAGACGGCGGGGGAGACGATCGGCTTCACGGAGCCGGCGGCGTGCACGACGGCGCGCAGCCGCGGCGCCCGCCGCAGCAGGTCGTCGTCGAGCCGCGGCGCGCCCCACCCGGTGAGGAGCACCTCCACGTCCCCGAGGCCGTCGGCGGCGGCCTCGGCGCCCACGAGCACGCCGGGGGCGACGTCGGCGCACCGGCGCAGCCGGGCCAGGGCGTCCCCGTCGAACAGGTCGGGCAGCAGCGCGGCGTCGCGCATCGCGAAGGCCGCGCGCAGCCGGGTCATGCCGCCCCGCCCGCGGCCGTGGTGGCATGCGGGGCGCTGGGCACGGCGTCGACGTGGCCGTCCGGCCACCGCACCTCGATGCCGGCGGGCAGCCCGTCGTCGCCGACGCGCACGCGGACCGCGGGCAGCGTGGCGGTGCCGGGCGGCGCGTCCTCGCCGGTGAGGACGACGAGCGCCGCGACCACCTGGCCGGCGCCGACCGGGGCCGACGTGCGCAGCCACGGGACGGCGGACGACGCGCCGAGGGGGTCGGAGCCCGTCTGGCGCGCGGCCCCGGGCGTGTCGAGGGCGGCATCGTCAGGCGCACCATCGAGGGCCACCGGCAGGGCGCGCACGCCCGAGGTCGTCCCGTCCTCGCGCACCACCCGGACCAGGTCGTCGTCGCGCTCGACCTGGAGGGCGCCCTCGGCCGCCGCCGCGAGGGGCCAGCCGCCCACGTGCAGCGTCCAGGGCCCGGGGTCGGCGGGCCAGGCGGCGTCCCGGTCGAGATCCGCGACCGTGGCGCCGGGCGCGGGTGCCCGGCCGGGAGTCGTCGTCGGGCCGGGGGCCCACCAGGCGAGGCGCACCTCGTCGCGACCGCGCACCACCGAGGCGGTGGTGAGCACCGGCCCGAGGCGCAGACCGGCCCAGCCGGCGTCGTCGCCCGCTCCGGGCGTGCCCGTGCCCGGGACGTCGAGCCAGTGCACCCGCGAGCGGGAGACGGCCACGGAGTCGCCCAGGTGGACGCGCTCGACGCCGTCGCGGTGCGACGGCAGGCCGCGGGCGTCGAGCAGCGCGGTGTGCGAGTCCAGGGGCGCCGCCACGTCGCGCGGGGCGAGCTGGGGCGAGGTGGCGCCGGAGTACCCGAGGCGGCGGTAGAACGGGTCGTCGGCGCGGGGCTGCAGCGGGTGCTCGATCGCGCGGTCCGAGCCGTGGTTGAGCAGGCGGACGACGCCGTCGGCGGGGGTGGCGCTCACCAGCCACCCGGGCGCCCGCAGCGCCGCGACGTGCGGCTCGTGCCAGGCCTCGGGGAGCTCGGGCTCCGCCGTCCAGACCGGGTGCCCGGCGGGCAGCAGCAGGCCGAGGAACCCCTTGCTCGCCCAGTACGGGGAGGACCCGCCCGTGTAGAGCTGGCGGACCCGGTCGTACCGGCGGTGCCAGCCGACGGGCAGCAGGCCGCGGTCGTCGACCGCGCCCGCGGCGTCGAAGTGCTCGGCCACCGCAGCGGTGAGGGCGCGGGTGGCACCGGGGGACAGCGGCGTCGCGTCGGCGATCGCGCCCGCCCAGAACGGGGCGAGCACGGCGTGCCGGTACGTGACGGACCGGCCCTGCAGCATCGGCGCCCCGCGCGACCCGACCAGGTGCCGGGCCTGGTCGAGGTAGGCGCGCAGGCGCTCGGCGTGCAGGGCCTCGAGCGGCCGGCCCTGGATCCGGGCGTGCAGCAGCGGGTACACGTGCCAGGCCCAGCCCGCGTAGTGGTCGAAGTTCTGCCGCCGCCCGTCGCGGCCCCGTCCGTCGGAGTACCAGCCGTCCCCGACGTACAGGGACTCGGCGGTCTCGGCGTTGTGGTCGAGGTCGGCCTGCTCCCACGGTCCGCCGACGCTGGCGAGGAACGCCTCGATCACGTTCTGGAACCAGAGCCAGTTGTTCGTGTACCCGCGGGTGCCGACCACCCCGGCGAGCCAGTCGACCGTCCGCTGGCGGGTGCCGTCGTCGAGGCGGTCCCACAGCCAGGGGCGGGTCTCGGACAGGGCGATCGCCACGGACGCGGCCTCGACGACGGCCTGGCGCCGCTCGTCGACGCGCGGCCACCGCTCGTCGCCGGCGGGCTCGGTGCCGTGCCGCAGGCCCTCGGCGTACCGCTCGAGCAGGCCGGCCGGGTCACGACCGTCCTCGCCCCGCAGCCGGAACGCGGCGAGCAGGAACGTGCGCGCATAGCCCTCGAGCCCGTCGCTCCAGGCCCCCGAGGCGCTCACCGGGCCCGGCAGCGTGATCAGCGAGCCGCCCGGCGAGGCGAAGGGGGCGACGGCGGACAGGAGGTCGTCGGCGGTGGCGAGCCAGTGCTCGCGGGTCCAGCGACGGGCGGGGGCGAGGAGGGGGTCGAGCCCCTCGGCCGTCCGGCGGCGGCCCGCCGCGGCGTCCGTCGTGCCGGAGGTGCGGGAGGGCGTCGTCGCTGCGGGTCTCACCCCCGCATCCTGTCGCCGTCGGGGCCGGGAGCGGAAGGGGCGGACATTTTCGATCATCCGCGGACACGGTCGGCTACGGTGTCGCCTCATCGACGGCCTCGACGACGACGGCGGAGAAACCATGCACCTGCGGACGGCCCGGCACGAGTACCTGCTGCGGGAGGTCGACCTGCGGGGCAGCGTGCGCTCGGCCGAGGCGGCGGCGGCCCTCGGAGTCGCGGAGGTGACCGTGCGCCGCGACATCATGGCGCTCGACCGCGCGGGCCGGCTGGCGCGCGTGCACGGCGGCGCGGTGGCCCTCCGCTCGGCGCGCGGACCGCAGGCCGCGCGCGGGCTCGTGGGCGTCGTCGTGCCGAGCTCCACCGTGCACTTCCCGCCGCTGGTCCGCGGCATGGAGGCCCTCGCGCCGAGCCTGCACGTGCGCCTGGTGCTCGCCGTCTCCCACTACCGCCCGGACGTCGAGGCGGCGCAGGTGGACCGGCTCGTCGGGCTCGGGGCGCGGGGGATCGTCGTCGCGCCGACCACGCGCGAGCGTGCCCCCGAGGACCTGGCCGCGTGGCTGCGCTCGGTGCCCGTGCCGGTGGTGGTCGCCGAGCGCCGGGTCGACGGGCTGACCGCGCTGAGCGAGCTCGACCAGGTGCGCTCCGACCACGCGCACGGGGCCGTGCTCGCGGTGGAGCACCTCGCCGGGCTGGGGCACCGCCGGATCGGCCTGGCGGTCTACGACCGCACGCCCACCGCCCCGCAGGTGCGCGAGGGCTTCGCCACGGGGATCGCCAGGCTCGGCGTCGAGGCCGGCCCGGACGTGTCCCTGCCCAAGGGCGAGGGCGACCCCGCCGGGCTCGGGCGCGCGCTCGCCGCCCTTCTGGACCGGTGCCGCGAGACGGGCACGCGCGCGCTGCTCGTGCACACCGACGACCACGCCGCCCGCCTCGTCGAGGCCGCCCTCGACCGGGGGCTGCGCGTCCCGGAGGACCTCGCGGTGGTGGCGTACGACGACGAGAACGCGGAGCTCGCCGTCGTCCCGCTGACCACCGTGACGCCGCCGCGCCGGGAGCTCGGCCGCGAGGCCCTGCGGATGCTCGTCGCGCGGATCGACGGCGACGAGGGCGGCGAGGCGCCGGGCCCGCCCGGCGCACCCGGTGCGCAGGGCCCGCCGCGGCACGTGGCCCTGCTGCCGCGGCTCACGGTGCGCGGGTCGTGCGGGGCGGCGTGACCCCGCCGCGGGCCGGAGCGCTCGTCACAGCTGCTTGGGGAACGCCAGCACGACCACCGTGGAGATCACGAACAGCACCGCCGCGACGCCGAGCAGCCCGCGCCGGGCGGTGCCGTGCACGAGCTTGGTGCTGAGCGCTGCGAAGAGGGCGACCGACGCGAACAGGATCGACGTCAGCACGTAGTTGTCGCCGTTCTGGTTGGCCTGCCGGGCGGTGGCCGAGAGGTCCTCGGCCTCCTGCAGGCTGTCGTCGGCGCGGGCCTGCGCGTCGAGCTCGTACTGCGGCATGAGGAACGGGGTGCGCGGGGCGTCGTCGTCGTGCAGCGGGTCGGTCGCGAGCCACGCGTCGAACGCCGGGACCATCTCGGGCCGGAACCGGGTGTACAGGAACTCTGACTGGGTGCCGTCCACGGGGTCGTAGGTGCCGTCGTCCGCGAGCCCTGAGTCCCGGCCGGCCCGCTGCTCGGACGCCACGGCGTCGATCCAGGAGGAGAACGCCGTGACGTCCATCGTCATGAGCTGGCCCGCCTCCGTGGAGGCGCGCGTGGACTCGGCGCGCGCGGCGCCCGCGGCGGCGTAGCTGTTCGCCTGCACGCCCGACCACTTGGTGCTCTGGAACGCCGACCACGCCGTGACGACGGTCGCGAGGGCGAGCAGCACGGTCGCCGCGAGCTCGACGCGGCGGCTCACCGTCCCCGGGGACGCGTCCCCGTCCCGCGGCCGGGGTCCCGCGCTCGTCCTGCCGCCACGCCCGCCCTCGTCGGCTGCCGTCATCGCCCGCCCCCTCCGCCATTGCTCCGGTCATCGCTCATCGTGGCGGATGACCTGGCGTTTCGCCCCCGGGGCGAGAGCGCGCGAGGTGCGTGCCCGGCATGCGGATCGCGCGGTGCGGTGCCAGAGTGTGCCGCATGGCGGGCGCCGAAGGCAGCCCACGGCCTCCCGCCAACAGGACGACCGACCGAGAGGCAGGACATGCGATCCACAGGACCTGTGGAGCTCGTGCTCATCGAGTTCCCGCGCAGCGAGTTCAAGGGCGAGATCGTCGCGGAGCTCGGCAGGCTCGTCGACGCCGGGACGATCGACGTGCTCGACGCGCTGCTCATCCGCAAGGCCGAGGACGGGGCCGTCGAGTGGCTCGAGGCCACCGAGGGAGGCGACGAGGAGCTCGCCCGCATCGTCGGCGAGCCCGCCGGCCTGCTCGCGGAGGACGACGTCGAGGACATCTCGGCGGAGCTCGCGCCGGGGTCGGCCGTCGGGATGCTGGTGTTCGAGCACACGTGGGCCCGCGGGCTCGCCGGCGCGGTGCGCGGTGCGGGCGGGAACGTCCTCGACTGGACCCAGGTGCCGCCGGCGGCGATCGAGGCGCTCGCCGACGAGATCGAGAAGGAGAACTGAGATGCCCCCCATGCGACGGATGGGCCGCCCCGGCCTGATCGGCACGATGGCGCGGACGGCCGTGATCACCGGCACCGCGAACGCGACCAGCCGGGCGATGAACCGGCGAGCGCAGTCGCGCGACGAGCAGCGCTACGCCGCCGACCAGTACACGGCCCAGCAGGAGCAGCAGGCACAGCTGGCGCAGCAGCAGGCGTACGCCCAGCAGCAGGCGCAGCTGCAGGCCCAGCAGCAGGCGCAGGTGACGGCCGCCCCCGCCCAGGACGACCTCATCGCCCAGCTCAAGCAGCTGGGCGACCTGAAGGCGGCGGGCGTGCTGTCGGACGCCGAGTTCGCCGCCGCCAAGGCCAAGCTGCTCGGCTGAGCCGCCGACGGCCTCACCCGTGCGACATCACCTGACGAGGGGGCGACCATGACGGCCGCAGAGGCGCAGGACCCCATCGACTGGCGGCCGTACAGCAGGCTGCTGGCGATCTCCGCCCTGATCGGGATCCCCGTCTCGCTGGCGGCGTTCGCGTTCCTCGCCCTCCTGCACGGGATGACGCACCTGGTGTGGGAGGACCTGCCGGCGGCGTGGGGCATGGACGTCGCGCCCTGGTGGTGGCCGCTGCCGTGGCTGGCCGTGGCCGGCGTCGTCGTCGGGTTCGCCATCCGGTCCCTCCCGGGCCACGGCGGCCACGTGCCCGTCAACGGGCTGAGCATGGGGCCGGTCCCCGCGGCGCAGGTGCCGGGCATCCTCCTGGCCGCGCTCGCAGGGCTGCCCCTCGGCGCCGTCCTCGGGCCCGAGGCGCCGCTGCTCGCCATCGGCGCCGCCCTCGCGCTCATCCTGGTACGGCCGTGGGACGCGTCGTTCGGCGACCCGGCGCGTCAGCTGCTCTCCGTCGCAGGGTCGGCTGCCGCCCTGTCGGCGATCTTCGGCAGCCCGCTCGTGGGTGCGGTCTTCGTCGTCGAGGCGGCCGCGCTCGGCGGCCTCTCCGGGTCGAAGCTCACCCGGGTGGTGCTCCCGAGCATCCTGACCTCCGGCGTCGGAGCCCTCGTCTTCACCGGCATGGGCAGCTGGACCGGTCTGGAGATCGCGTCGCTCGCGCTGCCCGGCATCGACGGCCCGGCTCGGCCCGACGTCGCCGACGTGCTCTGGACGATCCCCGTGGCGGTGCTCATCGCCGTCGGGGTGCGGCTCGTGCACCGGCTGGGCGCGGCCGTGGCGCGCGTCGCGACCCCGCGCCCGTTCCGGTGGGCGGTCACGGGGGCGCTCGTCGTCGGCGTGTGCGCGTCGGCCTACGGGCTCGTCACCGGCCGGTCGCCGGAGGAGGTCGCGCTCTCGGGCCAGGCGCTGCTCCCGACGCTGGCGTCCGACCCGGCGGCGTGGGGGACCGGGACGCTGGTCGCGCTGCTGGCGTTCAAGGGGGTCGCCTACGCCGTGTCGCTCGGCACGCTCCGCGGCGGCCCCATCTTCCCCGCCGTCCTCCTCGGCGCGGCCGCCGGGGTGGCCGTCGCGGGTCTGCCCGGGTACGGCGCGGTGCCGGCGCTCGCCGCCGGGATGGCCGCGGCGACGGCGGCGACCCTCCCGTTCCCGGTCTCCTCGTCCGTCCTGGTGGTCATGCTCCTGGGGTCGTCGGCGCCGGCGATGGCCCCGATCGTGCTCCTCGCGGTCGTCGTGGGGTACTGCACCGAGCAGTACCTGCTGCGCCCCCGCCGCGAGGCGCGGGAGCGGGCCGCGCAGGCCCGCGCGGACGGGGTCGCCTGACGGCGGGAGGTCACTCGCCGGTGGCACCGTCCACGGCCTCGCGCAGCAGGTCCGCATGCCCGTTGTGCCGCGCGTACTCCTCGATCAGGTGCACGAGGATCCACCGCAGGCTGAACGCGCCCTCGCCCGGGCGGCGCGACTCGCGGGCGGACGTGCCCTCGAGCCCGCCGGACGCGAGGGCCGCGTCGATGCGCCGGTCGGAGTCGGCGGCCGCGGCGTCGAGGATCCGGCGCAGCTCCTCGGGGGAGTCGTGGGCCGCCGAGTGGAACTCCCAGTCCGGGTCGGCGTCCCAGTCCGCCGTGTCGAACGGCGCCACGACCGCGTCGTCCTGGAGCATCGTGGAGAACCAGTGCGACTCGACGTACGCGAGGTGCTTGACGAGGCCGCCCAGGGTCAGGCTGCTCGGCGGGTGCGGCGTGCGCAGCTGCTCGGCCGTCAGCCCGGCGGTCTTCCAGCGCAGCGTGTCGCGGTGGAAGTCGAGGTAGCCCCGCAGCGTGGTGGCCTCGTCGGCGCGCAGCGGCGGGTCGACGCGGACGTCGTCCGGCAGGGACGGCGCCGGAGCGGAGAGGCGGAGGCCGCCGGCGTCGAGCGCCGTGCGCACGGCGGCAGCCGTGGCGGCCGGCTCCTCGTCGGTGGTGTCGCGGGCGTGCCCCTCCAGTGCGTCGAGGTCGGCGAACGCCGCGTGCATGCTCCGCACCGCGGCCGTGTCGCGGAGCTCGGCGTCGGCACGGCCGGCGGCCCGCGCGAGGGTCGCGTCGAGGTCGGGGCGCAGGACGACGTACGCGAGGTCCCAGCCCTCGCGGGCTGCGGCGGCGCGGAACGGCGCGAGGAACCAGGGGCCGACGACGCCGTCGACGATGACGTCGTAGCCGCCGCGGGCGTAGGCGTTCGCCGCGCCGACGACCGCGTCGGCGACGACGGCGTTCTGGTGCTCCGACCCGGCGAGGTACGGGGGCACGAACCCGGTCGCGACGGACCGGTAGAACGTGTCGGTGGTGAGGTTGACCGTGGGCCGCTCGGCGTCCGCCGACAGGAGGGCGGCGACGGTGGTCTTCCCGGCGCCCGGGGGGCCGGTGAGGATGGTGATCACCTGCGGACCTTAGCCGGGCGTCGTCGCGCAGGCGCCACGGTTTTCGGGTTCAGGCGCCGGCGAGCTCGCGGGCGCGGAGCAGGACGGCGTCGAGCATGGCCGGCGTGAGGCGCCCCGTGAACGTGTTCTGCTGCGAGACGTGGAAGCAACCGAGCACGGTGAGGCTCGGCGTCTGCCCGGTCGGGTGCTCTCCCGGCCGGGCCAGCGTCACCTCCGCCCCGTGCACGAACCGCGGCCGGGGGCGCGGCACGTCCCAGCCCTGCTCGGCGAGGGTCGTGAGCAGCGCCTGCCAGCCGATCGCGCCGAGGGCGACGGCCACCCGGACGCCGGATCCCACGAGCTCGAGCTCCCGCGCCAGGTACGGCGCGCAGCGACGCCGCTCCTCGGGGGTGGGCTTGTTCGCGGGCGGGGCGCAGCGGACAGGGGCGGTGACGCGGATGTCGCGCAGCTCCAGACCGTCGTCGGCCGCGACCGACCTCGCCTGGTTGGCGAACCCGGTGCGGTGCATGGCGGCGAACAGGAAGTCCCCGCTGCGGTCGCCGGTGAACATGCGGCCCGTGCGGTTCGCCCCGTGCGCGGCCGGGGCGAGCCCCACCACGACGACGCGTGCGGCCGGGTCGCCGAACCCCGGCACGGGGCGCCCCCAGTACTGCTCGTCCCGGAAGGCGGCGCGGCGCTCGCGGGCCACGTCCTCGCGCCAGGCGACGAGGCGCGGGCAGGCGCGGCACTCCACGAGGTGTGTGTCGAGCTCCGCCAGCGTCCGCGCGGTGCGTGCGGCGGACGGGTAGTCGGGGGAGTCGGGCGGAGGGACGGCGGGCACCGGTCCATGGTGGCGCAGGACGACGCGCCCCACGACGGCGCGGCTGGCGCGCACGGACGACGGCCCGCGCTCCCGGGGCCGGGAGGACGGGCCGTCGTGCGTCGCCGCGTGCGGTGCGGCGGGTCAGACCGCCGGGTTGAGGCGACCGCGCGCCGGGGTGGCGGTGGTGGCGGGCACCGTCGCGGTGGCGACGGCGGGTGCCGCGGCGAGGCGACGCACCGACCAGCCCATGAGACCGAAGAGGACGCCGAGGCCCATCACCAGGGCGCTCACGCCGTAGGCGACGACCGACGTGAACAGCGACGCCCGCAGGAAGGAGGCGTTCATCGCGGTGGCGCGCAGCGGGTCGTCCTGCTCGAGCTGGGCGTAGGTCTGGCCGCCCGTGGCCTCCATCGCGTGCTTGTCGATGACCTGGGCCTGCGCGTAGGCGGTGAGGGGGCCGTCCACGGTGGCCCCGCCGAGGAACGCCGCGTCCTCGGAGACGGTGATCTCCTGCGCGGCGAGCTGGGTGCTCACGGTGGCCCAGGTGGCGGCCCCGGCACCGATCATGAGGATGCCGGCGATCAACGCGACGAGGCCGGCGATGCGAACCGGTCGCTGGGTGGTACGGGTGGTGGTCATGGTCCCCTCCGGGTGCCGGGTCGCGTGGTCCGCGGCCGGTCTGGACTGCGCCGGGTCTGGCGCTGGCTCTATGGTAAGACCACATCACCTGACCTGCATCGACGTTCTTTGTGAAGTCCTTCACAAGTATCGCCGGGGCGACGAACCGTGGTCGGGCGGCTCGCCCGGTCGCGCGTGCGCGGTGACCGTGGTGGTCTGGACGCCGGCCGGACGGCACCGTGCCGGCCGGCGCCGAAGGGGGAGCAGCATGAGCGAGAGCTCGGGCCTGGGCGGCCTGTTCGACAAGGCCAAGGAGAAGATCAAGGACCTCGCCACCGACGAGAACATCGACAAGGCGGCCCACGAGGTGAAGAAGCGGACGCCGGACAGCGTCGACGGCTACGTCGACAAGGCCGCCGCGGAGGGCAAGAAGCGCAACGACGACGGTCCCGCCGCCCGTCCCGGCGGCGGCCCCGGCGCCTGACCGGGTCGCCTGCGCGGGCCCGACGGCGCGTGGCGCAGGCCCAGGGCCCACGGATGAGTACGATCGTGGGGCGTCACCGATGGTGGCGCCCCACGACCGTGCCCGGCGCCCAGCCCCGGGCGGTCCCGCCCAGGCGCTGCCCGTGCCCGTCCGCAGCGCCCACGACCCGCAAGGAGCAGCACGTGTCCGACGTCGCCTCGCCGATGCCACCGAACCCCGACGATGCCAACCAGGACACGGTGACGGTGCAGACGCCGACGACGGGCACGGAGCTCTTCGCGGACCGCAAGGACGTCGTCGTGATGCGCGTCGACGGCGAGCTGCTCGACCTCTCGCGCGACCTGGCGGCCGGCACCGTCGTCGAGCCCGTGACGATCGGCTCCCCGGACGGCCTCGCGGTGCTGCGCCACAGCGCGGCGCACGTGCTGGCCCAGGCCGTGCAGCAGGTCAACCCCGCCGCGAAGCTCGGCATCGGCCCGCCCGTCACGGACGGCTTCTACTACGACTTCGACGTCGAGACCCCGTTCACGCCGGAGGACCTCAAGGCCCTCGACAAGGCGATGGCGCGCATCGTCCGGGAGGGGCAGACCTTCCGCCGCCGCGTCGTCACGGAGGACGAGGCCCGCGCCGAGCTCGCCGACGAGCCCTACAAGCTGGAGCTCATCGGGCTCAAGGGCGGCTCGTCCGACGACGATGGCTCGTCCGTCGAGGTCGGAGCCGGCGAGCTGACGATCTACGACAACGTGCGCGGCGCCGGGCGCGAGAGCGAGACCGTGGTCTGGAAGGACCTGTGCCGCGGGCCGCACCTGCCCAGCACCAGGCTGATCGGCAACGGCGTGCAGCTCATGCGCAACGCCGCCGCGTACTGGCGCGGCAGCGAGAAGAACCCGATGCTGCAGCGCGTCTACGGCACCGCCTGGCCCAGCAAGGACGAGCTCAAGGCGTACCTCGAGCGCCTGGCCGAGGCCGAGCGCCGCGACCACCGCCGCATCGGGGCCGAGATGGACCTGTTCTCGTTCCACGACGAGGTCGGCTCGGGGCTCCCGCTGTTCCACCCCAAGGGCGGGGTGATCAAGCGGGTGATGGAGGACTACGTCCGCCAGCGCCACATCGAGGAGGGCTTCTCGTACGTCGGCACGCCGCACATCACCAAGGAAGAGCTCTTCTACACGTCGGGCCACCTGCCGTACTACGGCGACACGATGTTCCCGGCGCTCGACCTCGAGGACGTCGGCGACCACGGGCGCTACCGCCTCAAGGCGATGAACTGCCCGATGCACAACCTGATCTTCTCCAGCCGGGGTCGCTCCTACCGTGAGCTGCCCATCCGCCTCTTCGAGTTCGGGTCCGTGTACCGGTACGAGAAGTCCGGCGTGGTCCAGGGCCTGACGCGCGTGCGCGGCCTGACCCAGGACGACTCCCACTCCTACGTCACCCCGGAGCAGGCGCCCGCCGAGGTCAAGCACCTGCTGGACTTCATGCTGTCGGTGCTGCGCGACTTCGGCCTCGACGACTTCTACCTGGAGCTGTCGACGCGGGACGACAAGAAGGTGGACAAGTTCGTCGGCACCGACGAGGACTGGGCGAAGGCCACCGCGGTGCTCGAGGAGGTCGCGGTCTCCTCGGGCCTCGAGCTGGTCGCCGACCCGGGCGGTGCCGCGTTCTACGGCCCCAAGATCTCGGTCCAGGCGAAGGACGCGATCGGCCGCACCTGGCAGATGGGCACGGTGCAGTACGACTTCAACCAGCCCAAGGGCTTCGGCCTGGAGTACACGGCGGCCGACGGCACCAAGCAGCAGCCGGTGATGATCCACTCGGCCAAGTTCGGCTCGATCGAGCGGTTCATGGGCGTGCTCATCGAGCACTACGCGGGGCTCTTCCCGGCCTGGCTCGCGCCCGTCCAGGTGCTCGCCGTCCCGGTCGCCGAGGCGTTCGACGACTACCTGAAGGACGTCGTCGCCCAGCTCGCGGCCCACGGGATCCGCGCCGAGGTCGACCTGTCCGACGACCGGTTCGGCAAGAAGATCCGCAACGCGTCCAAGGAGAAGGTGCCGTTCGTGCTCATCGCGGGCGGCGAGGACGTCGAGGCGGGCGCCGTGTCGTTCCGGTTCCGCGACGGCACCCAGGAGAACGGGGTGCCGGTGGCCGACGCGATCGAGCGCATCGTGGCCGCGGTGCGTGACCGCGCCCAGGTCTGAGCGGGGGCCGCGCATGACGGACCAGAGCCCGACGACGGTTCCGGCCGGCGACTTCGGCCCGCCCGAGGACGGCCTGCAGCGCCTGTGGACGCCCCACCGCATGGTCTACATCGGTGGTCAGGACAAGCCCGCCGACGGCTCGGTGGCGCAGTGCCCGTTCTGCCGCATCCCCACGGGCGACGACGAGGAGGGCCTCGTCGTCGCCCGTGGGGCCGAGTGCTTCGCGGTGCTGAACCTGTACCCGTACAACTCGGGCCACCTCATGGTGCTGCCGTACCGGCACGTGTCGGACTACGTCGACCTGACGGTCACGGAGACGGCCGAGCTCGCGGCCATGACGCAGGCCGCGGTGCGCACGCTGGGCGCGGCGTACGCGCCCGGGGGGTACAACATCGGCATGAACCAGGGGGAGGTCGCCGGGGCGGGCATCGCGGCGCACCTGCACCAGCACGTCGTGCCGCGCTGGCTGGGCGACTCCAACTTCCTGCCGGTCGTCGGGCAGACCAAGGCGCTGCCCGAGCTGCTGGCGGACACGCGCGCGCGGCTCGCCGCCGCCTGGCCCGGCGGCGCGCCGGACGGGGGGCGCTGATGCTCGGCGGCCTCCGCGCGGCGATGCAGCGCGTGTTCACCCCGCTGGCGCGGGTGCTCCTGGGCTGGGGCGTGTCGCCGGACGCCGTGACCATCGCCGGGACCGTGGTGGTGTCCGCCCTCGCGCTCACGCTGCTGCCCACCGGCCACGTGCTGCTCGGCGGCCTCCTCATCGGCCTGTTCGTCCTCACCGACTCGCTCGACGGTGTCATGGCGCGCCTGTCGGGGCGCTCGGGGCCCTGGGGGGCGTTCCTCGACTCGACGCTCGACCGGGTCTCGGACGGCGCGGTGTTCGCGGGGATCACCCTGTGGTTCGTGCTGCACCCCGACCTCCCCTACGCCACGTGGGGCGTGACGGCGTCGCTGGCCTGCCTCGTGCTGGGCGCCGTCGTCCCCTATGCGCGGGCACGGGCGGAGAGCGTCGGTGCTACCGCGGCGGTCGGCATCGCCGAGCGGAGCGACCGGCTGCTGGTCGCCCTCCTGGCGGTCGTGCTCACCCAGGTCGGCGTGCCGGTCGTCGTCGCCGAGGTCATGCTCACGCTGCTCGCGGTCGCGAGCCTCGTCACGGTGGTGCAGCGGGTCGCGACCGTCCGTCGCCAGCTGTCGCGCACCATGCCCACCGAGAAGCACACCGACGCCACCCCCGACCCGGAGGCCTGATGCGGATCGACGTCGCCCGCCTGTACACGTTCGCCTGGCGCCACGCGCCGAAGATCCCGGAGCCGGTGCTGCGCGCGGCGTTCACCGCCGTCGCGGACCTCACGTGGCTGCGGCGCACCGAGGGGGTACGCCGGCTCGAGGCGAACTACGCCCGGGTGCGCCCGGACCTCGACGCCCCCGAGCTGCGCCGCCTGACGCGCGCGGGCATGCGGTCGTACATGCGGTACTTCCGCGAGGCGTTCACCCTGCAGGGCGCGACGGCCGAGCAGGTCGCGGCGCGGGTGCGTGTCGACGGCCTGGAGCACGTGGCGGGGCCGGTCGCCGACGGTCAGGGGGTCTCGCTCGCGCTCGCCCACCTGGGCAACTGGGACCTCGCGGGCGCCTACGCCACCCCGCACATCGCGCCGGTCCTCACCGTGGCCGAGCGGCTCAAGCCCGAGGAGCTGTTCGAGGAGTTCGTCGAGTTCCGGCGGTCGGTTGGCATCGACGTCCTGCCGCTGGGCGACCTCGACGTGTTCCGCAACCTGGTGCGCGGCGCCACGCGGGGCGGCCGCATCATCCCGCTGCTCGCCGACCGCGACCTCACCTCGACCGGCGTCGAGGTGGACCTGTGCGGGCACCGCGCGCGCGTGGCCGCCGGCCCCGCCGCCCTGGCGCTCGCCGCCAAGGTCCCGCTCGTGCCCGTCGGGATCGCCTACGAGCGGCTCGCGGGCGAGCGGCGGCGCGCCGCCGGGACGCCGTGGGGGATCGCCATCCGGTTCTACCCGGCGGTCCCCGTGCCCGACGAGTCGGGGCTGCACCGCCAGGAACGGGTGGCACGGATGACCCAGGGCTGGGTGGACGCCGTCGCCCGCACGCTGCAGGAGTCCACGGAGGACTGGCACATGCTCCAGCGCGTCTTCGTCGACGACCTCGACGCCGAGCGGTACGCGCGCACCCGGGCCGAGGCGGGCGAGGGATGAGCGCCACGCCCGCCGCCGCGCCCGTCACCCCGGCGCGGCCGCTGCGCGTGGGGATCGTCTGCCCGTACTCGTTCGACGCCCCCGGCGGGGTCCAGTTCCACGTGCGCGACCTCGCGCTGGCGCTGCAGCGCGCCGGGCACGAGGTGTCGGTGCTTGCCCCCGCCGACGACGACACCCCGGTGCCGCAGGTCGTCACCCCGGCGGGCCGCGCGATCCCCGTGCGCTACAACGGCTCCGTCGCGCGCCTGACGTTCGGGCCACGGGCCGCGTCCCGGGTGCGGCGCTGGCTCGAGGCGGGCCGGTTCGACGTGGTGCACCTGCACGAGCCGATGGTGCCCAGCCTGTCCATGCTCGCCCTCTGGGTGGCGGAGGGACCGGTGGTCGCGACGTTCCACACCTCGCAGGAGCGCTCCCGGGCGCTGCAGGTCGCGTTCCCGCTGCTGCGCCAGTCGCTCGAGAAGATCGCCGGACGCATCGCCGTGTCGGAGGACGCGCGACGCACGCTGGTCGACCACGTGGGCGGGGACGCCGTCGTCATCCCGAACGGGGTGTACGTCGACACGTTCGCCGCGGCCGAGCCGGCCGACCGGTGGCGCGGCACGACCACGGCCCCCACGATCGCCTTCCTCGGCCGGCTCGACGAGCCCCGCAAGGGGCTGGAGGTGCTCGCCGCCGCCGCGCCGCGCGTGCTGGAGCGGCTGCCCGGGGCGCGGTTCCTCGTGGCAGGCAAGGGGGACGACGGCCGGGACGCCGCGATCGAGGCCCTCGGCCCGCACGCCGGGTCGTTCGAGTTCCTGGGCGGCGTGAGCGACGAGGACAAGGCGTCGCTGCTGGCGTCGGCCGACCTCTACGTCGCACCCCAGACGGGCGGCGAGAGCTTCGGCATCGTGCTCGTCGAGGCGATGAGCGCGGGCACCGCCGTGGTCGCCAGCGACCTCGGGGCGTTCCGCCGCGTCCTCGACGACGGCGCCGGGGGGCGGCTGTTCCGCACGGGCGAGCCGGAGGACCTGGCGCGCGCGATCCTCGAGGCGCTCGACGACCGGGAGGACACCGCGGTCCGGCGCGTGCGGGCCACGGCCTTCGTGCGCCGCTTCGACTGGTCGGCGGTGACGGAGCAGGTGCTCGCGGTGTACGAGATGGCGGTCGCCGCGGGGGAGGCGCTCGGCTCGCCGGTCGCCACGTCGCGGTCGGAGGGCGCCGTCGGCTGGCTGCGCACGCGCCGGGCCGCGGGCGGTGAGGGCGCATGAGCTGGTCGGAGCTCGCACTGGTCGTCCTCGTCGTCGCGGCGGTGGTGGTCTGGCTCGCGTGGATCTCGGCGTCGCGCCTCGACCGCCAGCACCGCAAGGTCGTCGCCTCCCGCGTCGCGCTGCAGGCGCAGCTCGCCCGGCGGGCGGGCGCCGCGATCGACCTGGCGTCGTCCGGCCTGCTGGACCCGGCGGGGGCGGTGCTCGTGGCCGACGCCGCGTTCGCCGTCGTCGACGACGCCGCGCGGTCCGTCGCGCCCGGCGGGGAGCTCACGCTCGACGGCCTGGGCACGGGGCGGGAGCCCGCGGAGAGCGAGCTGTCGTCGACGCTCCGCTCGGCCCTCGGCGACGAGGACTCCGTGCGGGAGCTGCGCGGGACGCCCGCCGGCGAGGAGCTCGTCGGCCAGCTGGCGGCGGCCTGGTACCGGGCGCAGCTCGCGCGCCGGTTCCACAACGAGGCGGTCGCGCAGGCCCGACGGGCCCGGCGCACCTGGTACGTGCGCCTGCTGCGGCTGAGCGGCCACGCGGCGCTGCCGCACACCGTCGAGCTGGACGACCAGATGCCGGAGGGGCTCACCGGCTCCTGACGGCGGAACTAGGATGGAACCGGCGTGACAGCGGTCACGCCGCCGACTTCGACACGAGCGAGGCCTGAGTTGAGCGAGACCATCGGCACGGACGGCCAGATCCCCGCGGGCGAGGTGGGCACGGCCCGCGTCAAGCGCGGCATGGCCGAGATGCTCAAGGGCGGCGTCATCATGGACGTCGTCACCCCGGAGCAGGCCACGATCGCCGAGGACGCGGGCGCGGTCGCCGTCATGGCCCTCGAGCGGGTGCCGGCCGACATCCGCGCGCAGGGCGGCGTCGCGCGCATGAGCGACCCCGACATGATCGACGGCATCATCGACGCCGTCTCGATCCCCGTGATGGCGAAGGCGCGCATCGGGCACTTCGTCGAGGCCCAGGTGCTGCAGTCCCTGGGCGTCGACTACGTCGACGAGTCGGAGGTGCTCACCCCCGCCGACTACGCCAACCACATCGACAAGTGGCAGTTCACCGTGCCGTTCGTGTGCGGCGCGACCAACCTCGGCGAGGCCCTGCGCCGGATCACCGAGGGCGCGGCGATGATCCGCTCCAAGGGCGAGGCCGGCACGGGCGACGTCTCCAACGCCACCACCCACATGCGACAGATCCGCGGCGAGATCCGGCGCCTGACCTCCCTGCCGGAGGACGAGCTGTTCGTCGCCGCCAAGGAGCTGCAGGCGCCGTACGAGCTCGTCGCCGAGGTGGCGCGCGCCGGGAAGCTGCCGGTCGTGCTGTTCACCGCGGGGGGCATCGCCACCCCGGCGGATGCCGCGATGATGATGCAGCTCGGCGCCGAGGGCGTCTTCGTGGGGTCCGGCATCTTCAAGTCGGGTGACCCGGTCGCCCGCGCCAAGGCCATCGTGCAGGCCACCACGTTCCACGACGACCCCGACGTCCTGGCCAAGGTCTCCCGCGGTCTCGGCGAGGCGATGGTCGGCATCAACGTCGAGGCCGAGCCGGCGCCGGTGCGCCTGGCGGAGCGGGGCTGGTGACGCCCGCCCTCGGCGACGACTGGGTGGTCGGACCGGACGGGATGCGGCACCGGCGCGCCGCCCGCGTCATCGTGCTCGACGACGCGGACCGGGTGCTGCTGGTGCGCGGCCACGACGCCGACCAGCCCGAGCGGTCGTGGTGGTTCACGGTCGGCGGCGGCATCGACGCCGGCGAGAGCGAGGTCGAGGCCGCCCTGCGCGAGCTGCGCGAGGAGGCGGGCCTCGCGCTCGCGCCCGCGGACCTCGTGGGCCCGGTGCTGACCCGCGCGGGCATCTTCCGGTTCTTCGCCGAGACCTGCCGGCAGGACGAGGTGTTCTTCCTCGCGCGGGTCGACGGCGGCCACGAGCCGACGGACGCCGGGTGGACCCCCGAGGAGCGGGACGTGCTGGACGAGATGCGCTGGCTCACGACCGACGAACTGCGGGCCGAGAGCCGCGAGGTGTTCCCGACCGCGCTGCCGGACGTCGTCGACGCCCTCGCCCGCGGGTGGGACGGCACCGTGCGCCACCTCGGCACGCAGCATGACGACGAGCCCTCCGACCCCGAGGAGCTCGGCGCGACCTCCCGGTGACCTCTCGCCCGGACCATCGCCTGCCGGGCCGACGAGGCGCCGTCCGACGGCCTGGGGACCTGGTGGCGACCTGGTGGCGACCTGGTGATCCAGGACGACCTACGATCCGCCGCGGCGATCAGCGACGGGACGGCGTGGGTACAGGCGCAGCGGAGCGTCGACCAGATCACCTGGACGTCGGTGCGCTCCCACCACGAGGAGCTACCCGGTCGCGGTCGTGTCCCCGTGCTCCTGAGCGCGGGCCGTCCCCGGTGCCGACAGGACGCCGAGCACCGCGCGGTGGGTCAGCCAACCGACGAGGCGCCCGTCGTCGTCGTCGACGACGGCGCCGCCGTCGTCGTCCGGGTGGGTGTGCAGCGCGGTGAGCGCCTCGCGGAGGTCCGCCCCGTGCGGGACGCGCGCGACGTCGGTCAGGACGGTGGCGACCGTGGCCCGGTCGGCCTCGTCGTCCTGTGCGAGCTCCTCGGCGGCGAGGTCGGCACGCAGCTGTCCCACGAGCCTGT
The DNA here is from genome assembly GCF_050315395.1 of Promicromonospora sp. Marseille-Q5078. Taxonomy (NCBI): domain Bacteria; kingdom Bacillati; phylum Actinomycetota; class Actinomycetes; order Micrococcales; family Promicromonosporaceae; genus Promicromonospora; species Promicromonospora sp. Marseille-Q5078. The sequence continues at coordinate 2,458,013 of NZ_JBNPQG010000001.1, read as the reverse complement.
CGCCGTCGAGCACGGGGAGGGCGGGACGCCCGCTGGCCAGGAGCGTGCTCGAGGCGTCGTCCAGGGCGGCGTCCACCGCGACGGCGCGGGGCGCCTCCTCCATGACCGCCGCGACCTGTACGCCGCCCAGGACGCGATCGGCAGGGTGCTCGTCGAGGTCGATCCCGCGGCGCCGGAGCTTCAGGGTGTACACGGTGTCGCTCGACAGCAGGCGGCTGACTCCGGTCGCGAGGACGACCGCCAGCATGAGCGGGAGGATGATCGAGTACTCGCCCGTGAGCTCGAAGAGCATGACCACCGCGGTGATCGGTGCCCGCGCCGTCCCGGCGAAGGTCGCCCCCATGCCGATGACGGCGAAGGCCCCGGCCGAGGGCGCGAGCCCCGGGGCGAGCTGGTGCGCGACCTGGCCGAACGCCGCGCCGAGCATGCCGCCGACGAAGAGCGACGGGGCGAACACACCGCCGGATCCGCCGATGCCGAGCGTGAGGCTGGTGGCGACGACCTTGCCGACGAGCAGCAGGAGGAGCAGGCCCACCACGAACCGGCCGTCGACCGCGCCGGACAGGACGGGGTAGCCCACGCCGTAGAGCTGGGGCAGGGCGAGCAGGAGCAGGCCGAGCAGGAGCCCGCCGACAGCCGGCCGCGCCCACTCCGGGCCGCGCCAGACGCGGTCGCACAGGTCTTCGATCGCATACAGCACTCGCGTGAAGCCGACGCCGAGCGCCCCCGCGAGGAGCCCGAGGAGGGCGAAGAGCACGTAGGTGCGGGCATCGTCCACGGTGAGGGCGGGCAGCGTGAGGAACGGGTCGTCGCCGAGGACCGCCCGGGCGACGACGGACGCAGTGACCGACGCCAGGACCACCAGCCCGAAGGAGCGGGCGGAGAAGTCGCGCAGGATCAGCTCCAGTGCGAACAGCACGCCGGCGACGGGCGCGTTGAACGTCGCGGCGATGCCGGCGGCACCGCCGGCGGCGGCGAGCGTGCGCAGACGGTCGGCGGGCATCCGTCCGAGCTGGCCGACGGTGGAGCCGAGCGCGGAGCCGATCTGCACGATCGGGCCCTCACGGCCGACGCTCCCGCCCGAGCCGATGCAGACCGCGGACGCGAGCGCCTTCACGGCCGCGACGCGGGGACGGTTGCGCCCTCCGTGCCGCGCCACCGCGAGCATGACCTCGGGGACGCCGTGCCCGCGGGCCTCGCGGGCCCAGCGGTAGACGAGCGGCCCGTACACGAGGCCGCCGACCACAGGAGCGAGGACGACGAACCACGGGCCTAGCCAGGGCAGCGACGGGTGCACGGGATGCTCCCCGACGTCCGTGGCAGCGAGGTCGGCGGTCCCGGTGAAGAGGAGGGTGGTGTGCGCGATCAGCCACCGGAACCCGATGGCGCCGAGACCTGTGAGGGCGCCGATCACGAGCGCGAGGATCACCGAGACGCCCGTCCCGCCGTGCGTCGGGTCGCTGAGGACGGCAGGCGCGCGACGGAGCAACGAGCGTGTAGGCATACAACGAGTGTAGGCATGCATCGATCTGGTGCCGGAGCGCCCGCGGACCGGACGCCGGGTGTCGTGCAGGTCGCTAGCCTGGTCCGATGGACGAGAACGCTCCGGACGTCCGGGACGCCGGGCTCGACGCCGACGACGAGACCGAGCTCGCCGCGACGGTGCTGCACGCCTCCCGAGGGCTGCTGGGTGTGATCGCCCGCTCCGTGGCAGAGGCGCTCGACGAGGTGTCTCTGCCACAGCTGCGCGCCCTCGTGCTGCTGTGCTCGGCGGGGCCGATGCGGCAGGGGGCCGTGGCCGAGCGCCTGGGCGTCCACTCGTCGACCTTCTCGCGCAACGCGGACCGCCTCGTCGCGGGCGGGTGGGTGCGACGTGCCGAGGACCCGGCGCGGCGGCACGGGGTGCTCCTCGTGGCGACCCAAGAGGGGCGCGCGCTGGTCGAGCGGGTCAGCGTCCGGCGCCGGGACGCGATCGCCGAGGTGCTGCGCCGGGTGCCCTCGACGCGCCGGTCGGCGATGGTCGCCGCGCTCGCCGAGTTCACCAGCGCGTCCGGCGAGCCCGACCCGCGAGACCTGCAGACGCTCGCGCTCTGACCTGCCGAGCCGTAGCCGCCTCGCTGCTGCCGGGGCGAGCCCGAGGATCGCCCTACACTGCCTCGGTGACCACGACGATCGGCGTCCTCGCCCTGCAGGGCGACGTGCGCGAGCACGCCGCCGCCCTCGAGCGGGCGGGCGCCCGCGCGGTCGGCGTGCGGCGGCCCGCGGAGCTCGAGGCGGTCGACGGCCTGGTGCTCCCCGGCGGCGAGTCCACGACCATCGACAAGCTGCTGCGCCTGTTCGGGCTGGCCGACCCGCTGCGGGAGCTGATCGGTCAGGGGCTGCCGGTGTTCGGGTCGTGCGCCGGCATGATCCTGCTGGCGGACCGCATCGAGGGCGGCACGGCCGACCAGCGCACGCTGGGCGGCATGGACGTCGTCGTGCGCCGCAACGCGTTCGGCCGCCAGGTCGACTCGTTCGAGGCGGACCTGCAGGTCGCGGGCGTCTCCGACGCCCCCGGCGACCGCCCCGTGCGCACCGCGTTCATCCGCGCCCCGTGGGTCGAGTCGGCGGGCCCGGACGTCGAGGTGCTCGCGCGGATCCCCGACCGCTGGGCGGACGGCTCCGCGGTGGGCGCTGCCGCCGGTAAGATCGTCGCAGCACGTCAGGGACGGCTGCTCGCCACCGCGTTCCACCCGGAGATCACGGGGGACGCGCGCGTGCACGAGCTGTTCGTCCGGCTCGTCCAAGCATCGCGAAGGAGTTAGGGAGCGCATGTCAGGTCACTCCAAGTGGGCCACGACCAAGCACAAGAAGGCGGCCATCGACGCCAAGCGTGGCAAGCTCTTCGCGAAGCTGATCAAGAACATCGAGGTCGCCGCGCGCACCGGAGGCGGGGACCCGGCGGGTAACCCCACCCTGTTCGACGCCATCCAGAAGGCCAAGAAGTCGTCGGTCCCGAACGACAACATCGAGCGCGCGCTCAAGCGCGGCTCCGGCGAGGGCGCCGACGCCGTCGACTACCAGACGATCATGTACGAGGGCTACGGCGCGAACGGCATCGCCGTCCTCGTCGAGTGCCTCACGGACAACAAGAACCGCGCTGCCTCCGAGGTGCGCCTCGCGTTCAGCCGCAACGGCGGCAACCTGGCCGACCCGGGCTCCGTGTCGTACCTGTTCTCCCGCAAGGGTCTCGTCGTCGTGCCCAAGGCCGACGGCGTCACCGAGGACGACGTCATGCTCGCTGCCCTCGAGGCCGGCGCCGAGGACGTCAGCGACGAGGGCGAGGTCTTCGAGGTCCTCAGCGAGGCCACCGACCTGGTCGCCGTGCGCACCGCCATCCAGGAGGCCGGCATCGAGTACGACTCGGCCGACTCCGTCTGGCACCCGTCCATGGAGGTCGAGGTCGACGTCGACGGCGCGCGCAAGATCCTGCGGCTCATCGACGCGCTCGAGGACAGCGACGACGTGCAGAACGTCTACGCGAACTTCGACGCCTCCGACGAGGTCATGGCGGCCCTCGACGAGGAGTGAGCCCCCGCCGAGGTAGTTCAGTTCTCGCCGAGGTAGTGGTCCAGTCCACTACCTCGGCGAGATCCGTACTACTTCGCGGGCCGTGGGCCACCTCGGCGGGCGACGGCCGCGGCCGCGCCTCCGCGGCCACGCCCGGGCCGCGTGAGAAGGTGACGACGTGCGCGTGCTGGGGGTGGATCCGGGGCTGACCCGGTGCGGTGTCGGCGTCGTCGACTCGCTGCCGGGACGCAAGGCGCGGTTGGTCGACGTCGGCGTCGTGGGCAGCGACCCTGCCACGAGCATCGACCTGCGGCTGCTGCACATCGCCTCCGGGCTCGACGAGTGGCTGGACCGGCACATGCCGGACGTCGTGGCGGTCGAGCGGGTGTTCGCCCAGCACAACCTCGGCACGGTCATGGGCACGGCCCAGGTCGCCGGGCTCGCGATGGTCGCGGCCGCGCGCCGGGGGATCCCGGTGGCGATGCACACCCCGAGCGAGGTCAAGGCCGCGGTGACCGGCTCCGGCCGGGCGGGCAAGGAGCAGGTGCAGCGCATGATCGCGCGCATCCTCGGCCTCGACGACCTCCCGCGGCCTGCCGACGCCGCCGACGCGCTCGCCCTCGCGGTGACGCACCTGTGGCGCCCGGCGGGCGCCCTGCAGGGCGGGGAGCGGCACGAGCTCACGCCCGCGCAGCGGGCCTGGGCGGCGGCCGAGCAGAACGCCCGCAAGGGCAAGCACCGGGGCGCGCCGTCCCGCACCGCGCGCTGACACCGCGCGCTGACCGATCCCCGCTCCCGGGCGATGCCCGCCGTCTCCCGTGTCGCGGCCGACGGCGTCGGCGCCGGTTGTTACAGTGACGCCTCGTACGGGTGTTCGACGGAAGGACAACGGTGATCGCCTCCCTGACCGGCACGGTCACGCACGTGACGCTGGAGCGGGCCGTGCTCGACGTCGGCGGGGTCGGCTACCTCGTCCACGCCACGCCCGGCACCCTCGCCGGGCTGCGCGTCGGGGAGCGGGCGCAGCTGCACACCACGCTCGTCGTCCGCGAGGACTCGATGACGGTGTTCGGCTTCGCCGAGGCCGACGAGCGCGAGGTCTTCGAGACGGCCCAGTCGGTGTCCGGCGTGGGCCCGCGCATCGCGCTGGCCATGCTCGCCGTGCTGACCCCCGACTCCCTGCGCCGCGCCGTCGCCACCGAGGACCTCGCCGCGTTGCGCCGGGTGCCCGGCGTCGGGCCGAAGAGCGCCCAGCGGCTGGTGCTGGAGCTGGGCGGCAAGCTGGGCGCCCCGGGCGTCGGCGACGACCGGGTGCCCGACGCCGCGCCGGTGGCCGGCGGCGACCCCGCGCGCGACCAGGTGGTCGAGGCGCTCGTCGGCCTGGGCTGGGCGGCGAAGGTCGCGCAGGACACGGTGGACCGCGTGCTCGCCGACGCCGGCGACGACGGCCCGGTCGACGTGGCGGCCACCCTCCGCGCGGCGCTGCGGTCCCTGGGCGGGCGCCGTGGCTGAGCCGCTGGAGCCGGAGTACGGCGGGGAGCGGCTCGTCACCGCGTCGGCCGACGAGATCGAGCGCGCGGCCGAGGCGGCGCTGCGTCCCAAGAAGCTCGACGAGTTCGTGGGGCAGCGCGTGGTGCGCGACCAGCTCTCCCTGGTGCTGCAGGCGGCGCTGGCGCGGGACGCGGCGCCGGACCACGTGCTCCTGTCGGGCCCGCCGGGCCTCGGCAAGACGACCCTCGCGATGATCATCGCGGCGGAGCTCGGCACGGCGCTGCGGGTCACGAGCGGCCCTGCGATCCAGCACGCCGGCGACCTGGCGGCCGTGCTCTCCTCGCTCGAGGAGGGCGAGGTGCTGTTCATCGACGAGATCCATCGCCTCGCGCGGCCCGCCGAGGAGCTGCTGTACGTCGCGATGGAGGACTTCCGCGTCGACGTCGTCGTCGGCAAGGGCGCCGGCGCCAGCGCGATCCCGCTCGCGCTGCCGCCGTTCACCGTGGTGGGCGCCACGACGCGTTCCGGGCTGCTACCCGCGCCGCTGCGCGACCGTTTCGGCTTCACCGGGCACCTCGACTTCTACGACGCCGCCGAGCTGGAGCGTGTCATCACCCGCTCGTCGGGCCTGATGGGCGTCGACATCCAGCACGCGGCCGCGCACGAGATCGCGGGCCGCTCCCGGGGCACGCCCCGCATCGCGAACCGGCTGCTGCGCCGCGTGCGGGACTGGGCCCAGGTGCGCGGCGACGGCCGCCTCGACCTGCGGGCCGCGCGCGCCGCGCTGGAGGTCTACGAGGTCGACCCGATCGGCCTCGACCGCCTCGACCGGTCCGTCCTCGACGCGGTGTGCCGCCGGTTCGGCGGCGGCCCCGTGGGGCTGAGCACCCTCGCGATGACCGTGGGTGAGGAGCCCGACACCGTGGAGACCGTCGCCGAGCCGTACCTGGTGCGGGAGGGCCTGCTCGGCCGCACCCCGCGGGGGCGGGTCGCGACGCCGGCCGCCTGGGAGCACCTCGGCCTGGAGCCCCCGCCCGGGGCATGGGGCGCGCCGCTGGGGGGCACGCTGTTCGACGACGCGGACGGCGGCGGGCGCGCTCCGGAGGCCTGACTCCGCCCGTACGGCCGCCGGTGCGGGGTCGGCGTCGACGACGGCACGCGCGAAGCACCTAGACTGGAGGAGCCCCGGCCGCGGACGGCCCGGGGCCGGAACTCGACGGGTGCCGTGCTCGTTGGGGCCCGTACGCGCAGACCTCTGCGCCCGGCGCGCCGACCGGTGCGCCCCCGACGCCCGGTGGTCGGTCGACGACCGTCGGGCAGCGACAGACAAGGACGCTCCGTGGAACTCATCATCCTCTTCGTGGTCCTCGCCGGCCTCATGTTCTTCATGAGCCAGCGGACGCGCAAGCAGCAGAAGCAGCAGGCCGAGTTCCGGTCGCAGCTCGTGCCGGGCCAGGAGGTCATGACGGGGTCCGGCCTCTTCGGCACCGTCGTCGAGGTCGACGAGGCGAGCGACACCGTGACCATCGAGTCGACCCCCGGCACGCAGACCCGCTGGCTCCGTGCGGCGATCGCCAAGCGCGTCGACACGCCGGCCGTCGACGCGGTCGACGAGGCCGAGGAGACCGACGTCACAGCGGACCCCACCGCGACCGGTACGATCACCTCCGGCGACGATCACGTCGACGTCCCCGACGACCTGTCGAGCCTGGACACCGCGCAGCGGGAGTACCGGGAGCAGCAGCGTCGGGACGAGGGCGAGACCGGCGCCAAGTAGCAGTGACCAGGGAGGGCGGACGCCTGAGTCCGCTCGACTGACACCGCGCCGGTCGGGGTGACCCCGGCCGGCGCCCTCACGCGTCGGCCCCCCGGCGACGCGCAGACGGGAAGAGACAGAAGTTGGCGAACTCACGCACGAAGCGGTCGCGTCCGGCACGCACCCTCGTGGTCTTCACGATCCTGACGATCGTCCTGCCGTTCCTGGCTCTCGGCGCCGGCGTCTTCTGGGACGCCAAGACCGAGTCCAACCCGGACGGCGCGAGCTTCGCCCCGGGCCTGGCGCTCGACCTGCAGGGCGGCACGCAGCTGATCCTCAAGGCCGACACGACGGACGGCTCGCAGGTCACCGCCGAGACGATCGACGAGTCGATCAACGTCATCCGGCAGCGCATCGACTCCTCGGGCGTCTCCGAGGCCGAGATCACCGCCCAGGGCTCCCAGAACATCGTCGTCGGCATCCCCGGCGAGGTGTCGCAGGAGACCATCGACCTCATCTCGCAGCCCGCCCAGATGCGCTTCCGCCCGGTGCTGACCTACGCCGCCGGGACGCCGACGCCCGACCCGTCCGCCTCGCCGTCCCCGTCGCCCGGCGGTGACGCCGACGGGGCGTCGTCCGACGAGAGCGCGGACACGAGCCCGAGCGGCAAGAGCGCCGGGGCGCCGCTGTCCGTCCCGGCGGACACGGACACGGACCCGACCGCCACGCCGACCGCGACGGCGGCGAACGGGGCCGAGGCCTCGACCGACCCGTCTCCGTCGCCGTCGTCCACGCCGGCCGAGGGCGACGACGCCGCGGCCTCCGACCCGAGCGACCTCGCGCAGATCACGCCCGAGATCCAGGAGCAGTTCGAGAAGCTCGACTGCACCGACCCCGCCAACCTGCAGGGCGGCGGCGGGGACGACCCCGACGCCCCGCTGGTCACGTGCGGCGAGGACGGGACCGTCAAGTACATCCTCGGGCCGATGGAGGTCGACGGGGTCCACATCTCCTCCGCCAGCTCGGGTCTGGTGCCCGGCGCGAACGGCTCGGTCACCAACGAGTGGGGCGTCTTCCTCAACTTCGACAACGAGGGCACCAAGGAGTTCCGCGAGACGACCACGCGGATCTCCGGGCTCGAGCAGCCCCGCAACCAGTTCGCCATCGTGCTCGACGGCCTGGTGGTCTCCGCCCCGTCGGTCAGCACGCCGATCTCCGACGGCCAGGCGCAGATCTCGGGCAGCTTCACGCGCGAGTCGGCGGCGACGCTCGCCAACCAGCTGAGCTTCGGCGCGCTGCCGGTCCAGTACACGGTGGAGAGCCAGGAGGTCATCTCCGCGACCCTCGGCTCCGAGCAGCTGCGCAACGGCATGATCGCGGGCCTCATCGGCCTGGCGCTGGTCGTCGTGTACTCGCTGATGCAGTACCGCACGCTCGGCCTGCTCACCGTCGCGTCCCTGGTCGTGGCGGGCGTGATCACGTACCTGTCGATCGCGCTGCTCTCGTGGGGGATGGGCTACCGGCTCTCCCTCGCGGGCGTCGCCGGCCTGATCGTCGCGATCGGCTTCACCGCCGACTCCTTCATCGTGTACTTCGAACGCATCCGCGACGAGATACGTGACGGGAGAACTCTGTCCTACGCCGTCGAGCGCGGCTGGGCCCGCGCACGACGCACGGTGCTGGCGGCCAAGGCCGTCAACCTCATCTCCGCGGTCATCCTGTACTTCCTCGCCGTGGGCGGCGTGCAGGGCTTCGCGTTCACGCTGGGTCTGACGACGATCATCGACGTGGCGGTCGTCTTCTGGTTCACGCACCCGATGATGGAGGTCATCACCAAGATCCCGTTCTTCCGGGACGGCCACCGCTGGTCGGGCCTCTCGCCCGAGAGGCTGCGCGCGGGCTCCGGCCCGCGGTACGTGGGCGCGGGCAAGGTGCGGACGCCGGAGCCGGCCGTGGGCCAGGTCGCCGACGACGCGGACGAACCCGACGACGCGACGGTGCCGGTCGGCGCGGACGTGCCGCGCGGGACCGCGGCACCGGAGCCGGCCCACAGCGGGGCCCGGCAGGCCGCGGCCCCCGCGACCGACGCGTCAGGCCGCCGGCTCACGATCGCGGAGCGGCGCGCGGCCGAGCGGCGCGCCGCGGCCCAGGAGGCGGATCCCGACCCAGGCGCGGGAGCCGGCGGGGGCCCGGGGGACGGCACGTCGACCTCGTCGACCGGTGAGAACGAGGAGAACCGCTGATGGCCGGCATGAACTTCGCCCAGTGGGGCAACGACCTGTACACGGGCCGTCGGTCCTACCCGATCGTGCAGCGCCGCGGGCGCTGGTTCACGCTCGCGGGCGTCCTCGCGATCGCGTCGATCGCCGTGATCCTGATCAAGGGGCTCACGCTCGGCATCGACTTCCGCGGCGGCACCGAGTTCACCGTCACGGACGCGTCCTCGACCGAGCAGCAGATCGCGATCGACACCGTGCACGAGGTGCTGCCGGACGAGGAGCCCCGCGTGGCCATCGTGGGCGGCTCGTCGGTGCGTGTGCAGACGGAGCAGGTGAGCGAGGAGCAGGAGGCCCAGCTCGCGGCGGACCTCGCGGCGGCCTACGACGTCGACGAGTCCGCCGTGACCACCTCGTTCGTCGGGCCGACCTGGGGCGCCGGCGTCTCGACCCGGGCCCTGTGGGGCACCGTCGTGTTCGTCCTGGCCGCGGCGCTGTTCATGGCCGTGTACTTCCGGGCGTGGCGGATGTCGGTGGCGGCGATCGTCGCGATGCTCGGCGACCTGCTCATCTCGGCCGGCGTCTACGCGGCGATCGGCTGGGAGGTCACGCCGTCGACCATCATCGGCTTCCTGACGATCCTCGGCTTCTCGCTCTACGACAAGATGGTCGTCTTCGACAAGGTGCGCGAGAACACCGCGGACGTGCTCACCCAGACGCGCAGCACGTACGCGGAGCGGGCAAACCTCGCGGTCAACCAGACGCTCGTGCGCTCGATCAACACGTCCGTCGTGGCGCTGCTGCCGGTGGCGAGCATCCTCTTCGTGGGCGCGTTCCTGCTGGGCGCGGGCACCCTGCGCGACCTCTCGCTGTCGCTCTTCGTCGGCATCGCGGTCGGCGCGGCCTCGTCGCTGTTCCTCGCGACGCCGCTCGACGTCGCCCTGCGCGAGCGGGAGCCGAAGATCCGGGAGCACACGCGCTCGGTGCTCGAGGCGCGTGCCGGCCTCGTCGCCGAGGGCGGTCACGAGGCCGAGGTCGCGGCCTACACGACCGGCTCCGCGCAGCTCATCCCGGGGCAGCACCAGGGCAACCAGGCCCAGCCGCGCCGCCGGCGCGGGCACTGAGGCGCGGGCGGGCACGGTGGGAGAGGTGACCGATCCTGCGGACGGCGTCCGCGCCCCGGGCACGGACGCGCTCGACGACATCGTCCTCGACGGGCTCCGGGGTCTGGGCGCGGGGCGTGCGGCGGAGATCCGCGCGCTGATCCGGGACGTGCCGGACTACCCGCACCCGCCCGTCGTCTTCCGCGACATCACCCCGCTGCTGGCGGACGGCCGGGCGCTGACGGACGTCGTCGAGGCGTTCGCCCGCCTGGTCGGGGCGGACGGCGGCGTCGACGTCGTCGCGGGCATGGAGGCACGCGGCTTCCTCCTGGGCGCGCCGCTCGCGACCCGGCTCGGCGTGGGCTTCCTGCCGCTGCGCAAGGCGGGAAAGCTGCCGCCCCCGGTGGAGCGGGTCGACTACGACCTCGAGTACGGCTCCGCGGCGATCGAGCTGCGTACGGGAACACTCGAGACGGGTGCGCGTGTTCTCCTGGTCGACGACGTGCTCGCCACCGGCGGCACGGCGTGCGCGGCGGCCGAGCTGGTGGAGCGCTCGGGCGGCCAGGTGGTCGCCCTCGCGTTCCTGCTCGAGCTCGCCGGCCTGGGAGGACGCGGCAGGCTGCCGGGTCGGACGGTCGAGGCTCTGTTGCGCGTGGAGTCGTAGACTTGCCGTCCCGACCGTCGGTGAACCCGCGGTGGTTGCGGAAGGAGGCGCAGATGAGCGACGAGACGAAGGTCGCGCGCGCCGCCACGCCCCAGGGACCGGCCCCGTCGGGCCGCGGGTCCGGCTCCGGGCGCAGCGTCCGAAACCGCCTGGTCCGGCTGGGGGTGCGCGGCGCCCCGCCGACCACCCCGGCCCTCGAGCCGGTGCTGCAGGCCGTGCGGACCAACCACCCGAAGTCCGACCTGTCCGTGCTCGAGCGCGCCTACGCGACGGCTGAGCGCTGTCATCGGGGCCAGGAGCGCAAGTCCGGCGACCCCTACATCACCCACCCCGTCGCCGTCGCGACCATCCTCGCGGAGCTCGGCTTCGACGGCGCCACGCTGGCGGCCGCGCTGCTGCACGACACCGTCGAGGACACGGACTACGGGCTCGACGAGCTGACCCGGGAGTACGGCGAGGAGATCGCCATGCTCGTCGACGGCGTCACGAAGCTCGACAAGGTCAAGTACGGCGACGCGGCCCAGGCCGAGACCGTCCGCAAGATGGTCGTCGCGATGGCCAAGGACATCCGCGTCCTGGTGATCAAGCTCGCGGACCGGCTGCACAACGCCCGCACCTGGAAGTACGTCTCCGGCTCGTCGGCGCAGCGCAAGGCACGCGAGACGCTGGAGATCTACGCCCCGCTGGCGCACCGGCTGGGCATGAACACCATCAAGTGGGAGCTGGAGGACCTGTCCTTCCAGACCCTGTACCCCAAGGTGTACGACGAGATCGTGCACCTGGTGGCCGAGCGCGCCCCGGCCCGCGAGGAGTACCTGTCGGTGGTGCGCGAGCAGATCTCCGCCGACCTGCGCAGCGCCAAGATCAAGGCGACCGTCACCGGCCGGCCCAAGCACTACTACTCCATCTACCAGAAGATGATCGTGCGCGGGCACGACTTCGCGGAGATCTACGACCTCGTCGGCACGCGCGTCCTCGTGGACACGGTGCGGGACTGCTACGCGGTGCTCGGCGCGCTCCACGCGCGCTGGAACCCGGTCCCGGGCCGGTTCAAGGACTACATCGCGATGCCGAAGTTCAACATGTACCAGTCGCTGCACACGACGGTCGTGGGCCCCGGCGGCAAGCCGGTCGAGATCCAGATCCGCACGCACGACATGCACCGCCGCGCCGAGTACGGCGTCGCGGCGCACTGGAAGTACAAGCAGATGGCGCCCGCCGGGAAGGCCGCGTCGGACGACCCCCGCGCCAACGACATGGCGTGGCTGCGCCAGCTCGTGGACTGGCAGCGCGAGACCGCCGACCCGAGCGAGTTCCTCGACTCCCTGCGCTACGAGATCGGCGGCGCGGAGGTGTACGTCTTCACGCCGAAGGGCGAGGTGATGGCGCTGCCCGCCGGCGCCACCCCGGTCGACTTCGCGTACTCCGTGCACACCGAGGTCGGGCACCGCACGATGGGCGCGCGGGTCAACGGGCGCCTCGTCCCCCTGGACTCGACGCTGCAGAACGGCGACACGGTCGACATCCTCACCTCGAAGGCGGAGTCCGCGGGCCCGTCGCGCGACTGGCTCGCGTTCGTGAAGTCGGCGCGCGCCCGGAACAAGATCCGCCAGTGGTTCACCAAGGAGCGCCGCGAGGAGGCGATCGAGCAGGGCAAGGACGCCATCACGAAGGCGATGCGCAAGCAGAACCTCCCGATCCAGCGCCTGCTCAGCCACGAGGCGCTCGTCGGGCTGGCGAGCGACATGCGCTTCGCCGACGTGTCCGCCCTGTACGCAGCGGTGGGCGAGGGGCACGCGTCCGCGCCGCACGTCGTCGACCTGCTGGTCAAGTCCCTGGGCGGTGCGGAGGGCACGGAGGAGGACGCCGCGGAGGCCGCGGCGCCCGGCCGGCCCTCGCGCCGCGGCCGCACCGGCGACCCCGGCGTCGTCGTCAAGGGCGTGGACGACATCTGGGTGAAGCTCGCCAAGTGCTGCACCCCGGTGCCGGGCGACGCCATCGTCGGCTTCGTGACGCGTGGCGCGGGCGTGAGCGTGCACCGCGCCGACTGCGCCAACGCCGAGCAGCTGACGCGGGCCCAGCCCGAGCGGATGGTCGACGTCAGCTGGACGACCGGCGCGAACACGATGTTCCTGGTCCAGATCCAGGTCGAGGCGCTCGACCGGTCGCGGCTGCTGTCCGACGTCACGAAGGTGCTGTCGGACTACCACGTCAACATCCTGTCGGCGACGGTCTCGACCTCGACCGACCGGATCGCGCTGTCGAAGTTCGTGTTCGAGATGGCCGAGCCGGGCCACCTGCAGCAGGTGCTCACCGCGGTGCGCAAGGTGGACGGCGTCTTCGACGTCTACCGCATCACCGGGACGAAGGCGGCAGACGTGCACCAGTCGCCCCAGTCCGCGGACGCCTGAGCAGCCCACCTGACGACGGGCGCGAGAGCGTCGTGGCGCGGAGGTGCTCGCGGGCGGGTCGGAGTAGGTTCGCCAGCATGACGCTGCCGCTCGAGCCGCCGGTGTTGCCCATGCTCGCGAAGTCGGTGCCGGACGTGCCCGACCAGCCCGAGGGCGGGGCCGCCTGGGTGTACGAGCCGAAGTGGGACGGGTTCCGGGCCCTCGTCTTCCGCGACGGCGACGACGTGCGCATCGACTCGCGCAACGCCCGCCCCATGCAGCGGTACTTCCCGGACGTCGTCGAGGCCGCGCTCGAGGCGCTGCCCGCGCGGTGCGTGGTCGACGGCGAGATCGTCGTCGCGCGGCCCGGCGACGACGGGGCGGGGACGGCCGCGCACCTCGACTTCGACGCCCTGAGCCAGCGCATCCACCCCGCCGAGTCGCGCGTGCGGCTCCTCGCCTCCGAGACCCCGGCGAGCCTCGTGGTGTTCGACGTCCTCGCTCTCGACGGGGACGACCTCAGCATGCGGCCCCTGCGCGAACGCCTCGCCGTGCTCGACGGGCTCGGCCTCGCCGGGCCGCGGGTGCACGCGACGCCCCGCACCCAGGACGCCGCCGTCGCCCGCGACTGGTTCGCGGCCTTCGAGGGCGCCGGTCTCGACGGCGTGGTCGCCAAGCGCCTCGACGACCCGTACCAGCCGAACAAGCGCGCGCTGCTGAAGATCAAGCACGCGCGCACCGCCGACGTCGTCCTCGCGGGCTACCGGCTGCACAAGACGTCGACGCCCGAGACGCCGCTCATCGGCTCGCTCCTGCTGGGCCTGTACGCGGACGGCACGGACGCCGGCAGCCTGCAGTTCGTCGGCGTCTCCGCGTCGTTCCCGGCGGCCCGCCGCGCCGCGCTGCACGCCGAGCTCGCGCCGCTCGTCGTCGAGCCCGGCAGCGACACGGCCGCCGAGCACCCGTGGGCGGACTGGCAGGATCCCGCGGTCGCCGACGGCAGCGCGGGGGAGCGGCGCCCGGGGGCGCAGTCGCGGTGGAGCGCCGGGAAGGACCTCTCGTTCACGCCGCTGCGGGTCGAGCGGGTGCTCGAGGTCGGCTACGACCACATGGAGGGATCGCGGTTCCGGCACACCGCCCAGTTCAAGCGCTGGCGGCCCGACCGCGAGCCGGCGTCGTGCACGTACTCCCAGCTGGAGGAGCCGGTCGGCTACGACCTCGCTGACCTCCTGCCCGGGGCGCCGGGCACCGCCTGATCCCGGCCGCCCCGCCGGTCGGAGACCGATGAGCCGTGGACACGAGGGAGGTCTGGGGAGCATGGGCACACTCAGGTACGGACTGATGAGCTGTTCGCTCGACGGCTACGTGGCCGACGCGTCGGGCGACTTCGACTGGGGCGCGCCGGACGACACGGTCCACGCGTTCATCAACGACCGGGTCCGGGACGTGCGGACCTTCGTCGTGGGCCGGCACATGTTCGACGCGATGCGCGTCTGGGACACGTGGGAGACCGGGCAGAGCGCCGCCACGGACGAGTTCGCGGAGATCTGGAAGGGAATCGACAAGGTCGTCTGCTCCGACAGCCTCGGCACGGTCGACGCGCCGCGCACCACGCTCGAGCCGCGGCTCACCCCCGGCCGCCTCGCCGAGATCGCGGCGGCGACCGACGGCGTCGTGGAGGTCTCCGGGCCGACGGCGGCGGCCGGCGCGCTGCGCGCCGGGGTGGTGGACGAGATGACGGTGCGCGTCGTGCCGCACGTCGCCGGCGGCGGCCTGCGCCTGCTGCCGGACGGGATGCGGGCCGACCTCACCCGCGCCGAGTGCGTGCCGCTGTCCGACGGGTCGGTGTTCCTGCGCTACACCCGCCGCTCCTAGCGGGCGGTCAACGCTTGCGGTCGGTGTCCCGGCTGGGCTGCACGCGCTTCGGCTCGCCCGGCTGCTTCGGGTACTCCGGGGGGTAGGGCAGGTCGCCCAGCCCGTGCTCCTCCTCGTCGCGGCGGGCGAGGTCGAGCGCGGCCTCGAGCGAGCAGTCGAGCGTCGGGTCGCGGTCGGCGCGCAGGGCGGCGAACAGGTCGCCGCGCTCGGCGAAGCGGGCCGGGACGGTCGTGACGTCGAAGTCGTCCGGGTGCACCTCGCCCACCTCGTCCCACTCCAGCGGCGTGGAGACGGTGGCGCGCTTGTTGGGCCGCACGGAGTAGGCGGAGGCGATGGTGCGGTCGCGCGCCATCTGGTTGTAGTCGACGAAGATCTTGACGCCCCGCTCCTCCTTCCACCACTTCGTGGTGACCTGGTCGGGGAGCCGCCGCTCCAGCTCGCGGCCGACGGCGATGGTGGCGCGCCGCGCCTGCTGGAAGGACCAGCGCGGCGCGAGCGGCACGAAGACGTGCAGACCGCGCCCGCCCGACGTCTTCGGGTAGCCCGTGAGGCCCAGCTCGGCGAGCAGGTCGCGCAGGTGCGGGGCGACGGTCGCGGCCTCGTCGAACGTCGTGCCGGGCTGCGGGTCGAGGTCGATGCGCAGCTGGTCCACGGCCTCGACGTCGGTGGCACGCACCGGCCACGGGTGGAACGTGATCGTGCCGAGGTTCGCGGCCCAGGCGACGACGGCGAGCTCGGTGGGCGCGACCTCGTCGGCCGTGCGCCCGCTCGGGAAGGCGATCGTGGCGGTCTCCACCCAGTCCGGCGCGCCCTTCGGCAGGCGCTTCTGGTAGAACGCGTCGCCGCGGCTGTCGGCGCGGGTCGCCATGACCGCGCCCTCGAAGAAGCCCTTCGGCCACCGCTCCAGCGTGGTCGGGCGGTGCAGGAGGGCGCCGAGGATGCCGTCGCCGACCGACAGGAAGTACTCGACGAGCTCGCGCTTCGTGATGCCCGGACGGCCGGGCTGCTCGGGGAAGACCACACGGTCGGGGCTGGAGACGCGGACGGCACGACCGTCGGCGTCGAGCTCGACGGCGGGTGCGGCGGTGGCCATGCGCCTCAACCTAGGGCAGCGGTGCTGCCGCCGCACGGAGGGACACCGCCGGGAGCGACCCCGCCCGGGCCAGCACCCGCCGCGCGCGCGGCCGCCCGACGGCGCGCACCCGGCGCTCCAGCAGCCGGGTGGCGTCGGCGAGGGCGACCCGGCAGTCGTCGGCCAGGAGCCGCACGAGGTCGGCGGCCGCCTCGTCGTCGGGCACGTGCAGCGCGACGTCCACGACCGTCCGCAGCGGGACGGTGACCCGCACCCGGCCGAGCTCCACGGTGTCGTCGCGCAGCAGCGGCGCCTGCCACACGAGCCCCGCGCCCCAGACCTCCGGCCGGTGCCCGCCCGCGGCATAGGTGACGTCCAGGCGACCGGCGGCGTGGTCGGCCGCGGGCCGCCCGACGTGCACCCAGGCGGCGCTGCGGCCGGCGAGGACCCCGCCGGTGGGCAGGGATCCCGCGAGCAGGGCGGCCCGCAGCGCGGGGGTGACGTCCGTCCCGGCGGGGACGGCCGCGTCCCCCCGCACCGGCTCGAGGGCGCCGTCGCGCACCAGCACGTCCCACGCGGCGCGCCCGCCCACGTCGGCGGGACGCACCAGCGGGCCGGCGGCCGCGGACGGGGCGGCGAGCAGGTCGCCGAGCCGGCCAGGTCGGGCGGCCACCGCGGGGGCGCCCGCCCGGGCGGTCGGGAGGATCGGGACGACAGAGGGGCCCACGACCGGAACGTATCCGGTCGTGGGCCCCTCCGACGGCCACCTGTGGACGAGCTCCCGGGACGGGAGCGGTCACGCGTCAGCCGCGGGTGTCCTCCGCGGCGCGCACGACCTGCTCGAGCCACGCTCGCCGTGCGGCCAGGGCGGTCTCCGCCTCCTCGATGCGCCGGGCGTCGCCGGACTCCTGCGCCTCGGTGAGGTCCCGCTCCAGCCCCTCGATGGCGGCCTCGAGCTGCGCCGCGGCGCCCTCGGCCCGGGCCCGCGTCTCGGGGTTCGTGCGGTCCCAGCGGGCCTGGTCGGCGTCTCGGACGGCCGACTCGACGGCCCGCATGCGGCCCTCGACCCGCTGCACGTCCCCGCGGGGCACCTTGCCGGCCTCCTCCCAGCGCTCCTGCAGGGAGCGCAGCGCCGCCTTCGCGGCCGCCAGGTCGGTGACCGGCAGCAGCGCCTCCGCCTCGACGAGCAGCGCCTCCTTGACCACGAGGTTCTGCCCGTACTCGGCGTCGATCGCGGCGTTCTCCGCGTCCCGGGCGCCGAAGAACGTGTCCTGCGCGGCGCGGAACCGCGCCCACAGCGCGTCGTCGTCCTTCCGGCTCGCGCGGCCGGCCGCCTTCCACTGCGTCATGAGGTCGCGGTACGCGGCGGCGGTGGCGCCCCAGTCGGTGTGGTGCTGCAGCGCCTCCGCCTCGGCGACGAGCTTCTCCTTCTCGGCCTTGGCGCTGGAGTTGCGCTGCTCGAGGTCGGCGAAGAAGTGCCGCCGCTCGCGGTCGAACGCGGTGCGCGCGTGGCTGAACCGCTTCCAGAGGGCCTCCTCCGTCGGGCGGTCGATGCGCGGGCCGGTGCGCTGGGCGTCCTTCCAGGTGTCCAGGAGGGTGCGCAGCTCCTCGCCGGCCGGCCGCCACTGCATCTTGGCGGGGTCGGTGCCGGCGATCTTCTCGGCCGCCTCGACGATCGTGGTGCGGGCCGCGACCGCCTCGGCCTTGGCCGCCGCGCGCTCCTGCTCCAGCGCCGCGCGACGCTCCGCCGCACGCGCCTTGAGCCCCTCGACGCGGGTGCGCAGGGCGTCCAGGTCGCCGACCGCGGCGGGCTCGCCGGTCTCCTCGGCGAGCTTCGTGAGGGTCTGGTCGATCTCGCGCACCGACAGGTCGGCGCTGTCGAGGCGGGTCTCGAAGAGCGCGACCTTCGCGTCGAGGTCCAGGTAGCGCCGCACGTAGAGGCTCATCGCCTCCGAGGCGTCCACGCCGGGGAACTGCCCGACCTGCCGCTCGCCGGCCGCCTCGCGCACGAACACGGTGCCGTCGTCGTCCACGCGTCCGAAGGCCTCGGCCGCGGCCGCCTGGGCGGCGTCGTGGGCCGGCGGCGCGACGGGCGCCGCGGGCGTGGCGGCCTCCGCGGGCGGGACGTCGGCCGGGGTGGGGGCCGCCGGGCGCCGCAGCGCGGACGGCTTCGGCGCGCCGGAGGGCCGCGACGGCTTCGGCACGGCCGACGGCGTGGGCGCCGCCGGCGTCGCGTCGGCCACCGGGGTGTCCTCGGCGGCGGGAGCGGGCTCCGCGGCCTCGGGTGCCGGGGTGTCCGCGGTGGGGGAGGGAGCCTGTGCTTCGGCCGCGGGGGCAGGCGTCGGCGGGGCAGCCTCGTCCGTGACCGGCGCGTCGGCGGCAGGCGTCGCCGCCGCGGCCTCGTCGGGGGTCGTCTGCGATGGAGTCTCGGCCGTCTCCTCGGTGCCGGCCGGGGTCTCCTCGGGGCCGGTCGAGCCGGGGGTGCTCTCGCTCACTGGGTCTCCACTCCTTCGATGATGACGGGGGTCTGGGGGGAGCCGTCGCCGGCCCCACCCTCGACGCCCTCGTCAGCGACTGCCTGGACGGCGTCCAGGCCGGACGTGACGGTGCCGAGCACCGTGTACCCGCCCGCGGTGTCGGACGGGATGGTCGAATCCTGGTACACGACGAAGAACTGCGAGCCCATCGACTCGCCGTCGCCGCCGCGGCGTGCCATCGCGACGGTGCCCGCGGGGTACACGTCGTCGTCCGGCGCGTTCTCGATCGGGCCGTAGGAGTAGCCGGGGTCGCCGCTCCCCGTGCCCGTGGGGTCGCCGCACTGCAGCACGTAGATGCCCGAGGTGGTCAGGCGGTGGCAGGCGGTGTCGTCGTAGTAGCCCTCGTCGGCCAGCGAGACGAAGCTCGCCACGGCCTGCGGGGCGGCGGCACCGTCGAGGTCCAGCACGACCTGCGACTCGACCCCGCCCGCGCACATGTCGAGCGTCGCGGTCCACGTGCGGTCCTGCGCGGCGGACGGGTCGGGCAGGTCGCCGCCCGACCGTGCACCGGTGGACGCGGCGGGGCAGTCCCCGGCGGCCTGGGGCGTGGGGGAGTCCGCGGAGGCCGCGGGGTCCGCGGCGTTGCCGAGGTTGGCGACGACGAGCCCGCCGCCGACCAGCGCGAGGACGGCGACGATCGCCACGATCGCGATCGTCCGCTGCCGCCGGGCACGCGCCTGCGCGCGCCGCTGGTCCCACTTCTCCTGCCGCTTGCGGGCGTACTCCCGCTCACGCTTGGTGGCCGCCACCCTGGGGGCACCTCCTCGGTCGTCCCGGTCACCGCACGGGAACTTCCGCGCGCGGGGGACAGTCTAGGCGCCGGGACGCAGGTCACACCCCAGGGGGGACGGCGCCGAGAAGACCGCCCCGAGCAACCGGATCCGGGCGGCCACGGCCGCTAGCGTGGGCGTCGTGCAGATCCTCCTCGTCGTCGCCCCCGTGTTCGCCACGAACTGCTGCGTCGTGGTGGCCGGACCGAGCGGCCGGGACGCCGACTGCGTCGTCGTCGACGCCGGTGCCGGCACCGCCCCCGAGGTCGAGGCCCTGGTGGCCGAGCGCCGTCTTACGCCCCGGGCCGTCCTCGCCACGCACGGGCACGTCGACCACACCTGGGACGCCGCCGCCCTGTGCGCGCGGTACGGCGTGCCGCTGCGCGTGCACGCCGCCGACGCCTACCGGCTCAGCGACCCGTTCGGCACGCTCGGCCTCGACGACGCCCGTCGTGGCGGTGGGGACCCGGGCGTGAGCGGCGCCCTCGCGCAGGCGCTCGCGGCCACCGGCCGCCGCCCCGAGGACTACCGCGTGCCGGACGTCGTGGAGCCGTTCGGGGCCGGCGCGGGCGCCGCGCCGGGCGACGAGGGCGACCTGGTCGCGGGAGCGGTCCGCCTGCGGGCGCTGCACGCCCCGGGGCACACGGAGGGCTCGACGCTGCTGGTGGCCGGCGACGTCGTGCTGGCGGGCGACGTGCTGTTCGCCGGCGGCGTGGGGCGCACCGACCTGCCGGGCGGCGACGCCGCGACGATGGCGCGCACGCTCCGCGACGTCGTGGGCCGCCTCGACCCGGAGCTCGGTGTCGTGCCGGGCCACGGGCCGACGACCACGGTCGGCCGCGAGCTGGCGACCAACCCGTACCTGCGCTGACGGCGGCGTCCCCCCACGCTCACCCGCCGCGGCGGGCACGGACGCGCGCACCGCACGGCGTCGTCGTCTGGGAAGATGTGCGCATGGCACGCCCCACCCCCCTCTCCGGCTTCCCCGAATGGCTCCCCGACGGTCGCGTCGTGGAGCAGCACGTCCTGGACACCCTGCGCCGCACGTTCGAGCTGCACGGGTTCGCGGGGGTCGAGACGCGGGCGGTGGAGCCCCTGGACCAGCTGCTGCGCAAGGGCGAGACCTCCAAGGAGGTCTACGTGCTGCGGCGGCTGCAGGAGGACGCCGACGGCGAGGCCGCCCCGGTCGACCGGTCCGAGAAGCAGCTCGGCCTCCACTTCGACCTCACCGTGCCGTTCGCGCGCTACGTGCTGGAGAACGCCGGCCGGCTCGCCTTCCCGTTCAAGCGCTACCAGATCCAGAAGGTGTGGCGCGGCGAGCGCCCCCAGGACGGCCGCTTCCGCGAGTTCGCGCAGGCCGACATCGACGTCGTCGGCGCGGGCGAGCTCCCGTACCACTACGAGGTCGAGCTGCCGCTGGTCATGGCGGAGGCCCTCGGCGCGCTGCGCGACGTCGGCGTCCCCGAGGTCCGCGTCCTCGTGAACAACCGCAAGGTCGCGGAGGGCTTCTACCGCGGCCTCGGCCTCGACGACGTCGAGGGCGTGCTGCGGCAGGTCGACAAGCTCGACAAGATCGGCCCCGAGGCCGTCGCGGAGCTGCTGCAGGCCGAGCAGGGCGCGACGCCCGAGCAGGCCAAGGCGTGCCTCGAGCTGGCGGCGATCTCCGGCGAGGACGTCGGGGTGGTGGACCGCGTCCGGGCGCTCGCGGCGTCGTACGGCGCCGGGACGGAGCTGCTCGAGGTCGGGCTGGGCGAGCTCGCGGCGCTGATCGAGGCGGCCGCCCGCCGGGCGCCGGGCGTCGTCGTCGCCGACCTGAAGATCGCGCGCGGCCTCGACTACTACACCGGGTCGGTCTACGAGACGGTGCTCGTGGGGCACGAGCAGCTCGGGTCCATCTGCTCGGGCGGCCGCTACGACACCCTCGCGTCCGACGGGAAGAACACGTACCCGGGCGTCGGCCTGTCGATCGGCGTCTCGCGCCTCGTCTCGCGGCTGCTGTCCGCGGGACTCGTCACGGCGACGCGCGGCGTCCCGACGGCGGTGCTGGTCGCGGTGGCCGACGAGGAGCACCGCCCGCAGTCGGACGCCGTCGCCACGGCGCTGCGCGCCCGCGGCATCCCCGCCGACGTCGCGCCCACGGCCGCCAGGTTCGGCAAGCAGATCAAGTTCGCCGACCGCCGCGGCATCCCGTTCGTGTGGTTCCCCGGCAGCCCCGAGGGCGCGGGCACCGAGGCCACGACCGACGGCTCGACCGGGGCCACGGCCGACCAGGTCAAGGACATCCGCTCCGGCGAGCAGGTCGACGCCGACGCCGCGTCGTGGGCGCCGCCCGCCGAGGACCTCCTCCCGCGCGTCGTCCCCGCCACCGCGGAGTGACCCTCCTGCCGCACTGACCCTCAGGACTCGATGAGGGCGACGACGTTGCGGGCCGAGTCGCGGAACCAGCCGATCGTCGGGCCCTGGCGCGGGTCGTCGCTGCGCACGACGCCGTCGGCGTCCTGCGCGAACCCCGGGTAGCGCACGAGGTCCACGCCCGCCGCATGCAGGTCGGCGGCGGCTGCCGCGACGTCGGGCACCACGAGGTTGAGGACGGTGTGGCTCGCCGGTTCGTGCGCCTCGCCCTTCGGGTAGACGAACA
This sequence comes from Promicromonospora sp. Marseille-Q5078, assembly GCF_050315395.1. Lineage (NCBI taxonomy): Bacteria > Bacillati > Actinomycetota > Actinomycetes > Micrococcales > Promicromonosporaceae > Promicromonospora > Promicromonospora sp. Marseille-Q5078. Next base: position 2,435,952 of record NZ_JBNPQG010000001.1, on the reverse strand, counting down.
CGGGTGCGCCGCCCGTGACGTCCAGCTCGAGGCCCATGGGCGTGCGACGGACGGCGACTCCCACGGTGTCGCGGTAGAAGGCCTCGGCGGTGTCCAGGTCGTCGACGGAGAAGCTGCTGAAGGCGTGCTGCACGGTGATCACGGGGGACTCCTCGGGTCGGGCGCGGCCGGTCGGCCGTCGGGTCGCAGGGTGGACCGGGTCGGCCCCGGGAACTGAGCGGGGGGCCACCCGAGGGGGATGTCCCCCGCGTAGCCTGAGGCGCCCCTGAGATTCACCCTGAACTGGTGCCTGACCTGGTCTGACGGCGCTCCCGAGGCGATACGGTGACCGCCGTGAGCATCTACGTCGTCCTGTCCCGCAGCAGCACCGTCCTGTCCCGGACGATCCGCCTCGCGACGCGGGACGAGTACACCCACGCGGCCCTGGCGCTCGACGCCGACCTCGAGCTCATGTTCAGCTTCGGCCGCCGGCGCGCGTCCAACCCGTTCGTCGGGTGCTTCAAGCGCGAGCGGCTCGACGACGACCTCTATCGCCACATGCCCGAGCTGCCCGGGATCGTGCTCGAGGTGCCGGTCACGCCGCAGCAGCGCGAGGCCGTCTGCGCCCAGGTGGCCGAGGTCCTCCTCGACAGCCACACGTACACGTACAACGCCCCAGGGCTCGTGAGCGGGCTGTTCGGCCGCGGCTCGGAGGACGACCGGCGGTTCTTCTGCTCGGAGTTCGTCTACCAGATGCTGCACGGCGCCGGGGTGTGCGACCTGGGCGTCCCGCGCTGGAAGGTGCGGCCGCAGACCCTGCTCCAGGTGCCCGGCGAGGTGGTCTTCCGCGGCGACCTCAAGCGGTTCGCGGCCCCGCGCGACCCGGCGCGCGCCGCCGCCTCCCTGGCGTTCCGGTGGCCCGTGCCCGCCTGATTCCGTTCCCGGTCGGGGATGGTCGGGCGCGGTCGTGCCAGCGGGCGCACAGCGCCGTGTGGGACCGTGGCGTCATGCCGAGACGAGTCCACCTGCACGTCGGCGCGCCCAAGTCCGGCACGACCTACCTCCAGTCCCGCCTGCACGCCAACCGCCGCGAGCTGCGCCGGCACGGCGTGCACTACCCCGCCGGCCGCCTCGGCGACTCCCGCCTGCAGTACTGGGCGGCGCTGGAGGTCACCGGGACCGACCACGGCGTCGACCCCCGCCGCGTCGACGGCGCGTGGGAGCGCCTGCTGCGCCAGGTGCGCCGGTCCGCGGGGGACGTCGTCCTCAGCCACGAGGTGCTGGCCAAGGCGACCCCCGAGCAGGCGGCGCGGGTCTGCGCGGACCTCGCCGCCACCGGCGCGGAGCTGCGGGTCGTGCTCACCTCGCGGGACCTCGCGCGAGAGCTGACCAGCGGCTGGCAGGAGACGCTCAAGTTCGGCTCCGGGCAGACGCTCCGGGCCTACCTCGACCGCGCCCGCGCCGGCCGGTCCGCGTTCATGGCGGCGTTCGACCCGGCCCGGGTGCTCACGGCCTGGGCCGACGGGCTGCCCGCCGCCCAGGTGCACGTCGTCACCGCGCCACCCGCGGGCGGCGCGGGCGACCTGCTGTGGGCCCGCTTCCTGGACGCCCTCGAGGTGGACCCGGCCTGGGCGCCGCGCGAGGCCGACCGGGCGAACACCTCGGTCGGCGTGCCGGAGGCGCAGGTGCTGCGCCGCCTGAACCGCCGCCTCGGGGAGGACGCGCGCCGCGGGGGCACGCTGTCGCCGCTCGTCGACGGGATCGTGGTCGGCGACGCCCTCGCGCCGCGGAGCTCGCCGGCGATCACCCTGGGCCCGGAGGACCACCCGTGGGTGGCCGAGCGGAGCGCGTCGTGGGTCGCGTGGCTGCGCGAGCGGGACGTCACGGTGCACGGCGACCTCGACGACCTGCGTCCCGCCGAGCCGCCGGACGACTGGACGGACCCGGACGTGCTGCTGCCCCGCCAGGTGGTCGCGGCCGCGCTGGACACCGTGGAGGTGCTCCTGTCCGAGGTGCGCGACCGGCCCGTGCCGTGGCGCGATCGCCTCCGCCGGGCGGTCGCGCGCCTGCGGGACTGATCCCACCGGAGGCTGGACAACACGCTCGAACGCGTGTTCGAATGTCTCTATGAGGTGGGAGGGCCAGGCGATCTCCGCGGACGACGGCGCGCTGCCCGGGCTCGAGCGGGCCGGGCTCGCGCGGCTCGGGCTGGTGCGCAGCGTCCGCACGCCGGAGTTCGCGGACGTGACGTTCCACGAGGTCATGTCCAAGAGCGCGCTGACCAAGGTGCCGGCCGCGTCGCGCATGCCGTTCGGGTGGACGGTCAACCCGTACCGCGGCTGCAGTCATGCGTGCCGCTACTGCTTCGCCCGCCCGACACACGAGTACCTCGACCTCGACGCGGGGCGTGACTTCGACTCCCAGGTCGTCGTGAAGATGAACGTGGACACCGTGCTGCGCACCGAGCTGGCGAGGCCGTCGTGGCGCCGCGAGCCCGTGGCCCTGGGGACCAACACGGACCCCTACCAGCGGGCGGAGGGGCGCTACCGGCTCATGCCCGGGATCATCGGGGCGCTCGCGGACTCGGGCACGCCGTTCTCGATCCTCACCAAGGGCACCCTGCTGCGTCGCGACCTGCCGCTCATCTCCGAGGCCGCGCGGCGGGTGGAGGTGGGGCTCGGCGTCTCGCTCGCGTTCGCCGACGAGGAGCTGCAGCAGTCCGTCGAGCCCGGCACCCCGACGCCGCGCGCGCGGCTCGACCTGATCCGCGCCGTCCGGGCCGCGGGCCTGCCGTGCGGCGTGATGGTGGCTCCGGTACTGCCGTGGCTCACCGACTCGCGGGACCACCTGCGCCGCCTGCTCGACGCGATCGCGGACGCCGGGGCCACCGGCGTGACCGTCGTGCCGCTGCACCTCAAGCCGGGCACGCGGGAGTGGTACCTGGAGTGGCTCGAGCGGGAGCACCCGCGCGCGGTGGCGGGGTACGGGAGGGTGTTCGCCCGCGGCACGTACGCCCTGGAGGCCTACCGGCAGTGGCTGTGGGACCGGGTGGAGCCCTTGCTCGACGAGCGCGGGTTCGGCTCCTCGGGGCACCGCGCCCGGTCGGGCGCCACCGGCCGGTTCGCCGGCGAGCTGCGACCCCACGACGAGGGCGACTACCCGGCCGGGTCGATCGTCGAGCCCGCAGACCCCGGCACCCGGGGCCGTCTCGGGGGAGCGCTCGCCGGCATGCCCGTCGACGGCGGCGGGCTCGAGGTGGCCGGCGCGGGGGTCGAACAGGTGCTCTTCTGACCCTGCGGACGGGACGGCCCCTCGACGGCCTGCGACGGCGTGCCACGCCGAGGGGTCAGGTGCGCGCCGGCTCGCCGGGGGACCCGGCCGACTCGGCCTGCTCGGCCAGGTCGCCGGGGGCGCTCATGAGCCACTCGGTGGCGAACAGGACCTTGTCGGTGAGCCCGAGGATCGCGTCGCGGATCTCGACGTGCGGCGTCGAGAAGGCGAGGCGGGCGACGGCCTGCGCCCCGGGCGCGGGGGCCCAGTAGTCGACCAGCAGCAGCGGCACGTCCTGGCCGCCGAGCTCCGCCGACCCCGGGGCGACGCGGACGTGGCGCAGGAACGGGCCGGAGAGCGTCTCGGTGGTGGTGAGCTCGTCCGCCGGGCCGAGGCGCGGGTGCAGCCGGTCGTGGATGCGCTGCAGGTGCGTGACGCTCCCCGCCTCGGGTCCGAGGTCGTGCCAGTAGAGCGTGAGGTTCAGCGCGAGCGCGGCCTCGGCCCCGGGCAGCACCAGGTAGGCCATCACCTGGCCGCCCGCCGCGGCTGCCCGGGTCGCGACCGCGGTGAGCTGGTCCCGCAGGTCGCGGCGCAACGCGGCGCCCCGGTCACCGAGCGCAGCCCCCTGCTGCTTGACGATCGCGCGGATCTGCTGGTCGCGCTGGGTCTCGTCCTCGAGGTCGATCATCGCCCAGTGGTCCGGCAGGTGGAGCTCGATGCCGATGCCGCGGGACCCGCCGGGCTCGTCCACGCTCGCCATGGCGTGCAGGCCCTCGATGCTGATGCCGGCGCCTGTGTCGTCGGCCAGGCCCGTCGGGTCCGCGTCGGGCCCGGGGCCGAGCGCCGCCACCACCTCGTCGACGCCCAGCGTCATCGGGTGCGGGCCGGCCGGGTCGACGACGACCCGGTCGAGCACGGCACCGTGGCGGTGCAGGAACGGCAGCAGCGAGTCGCGCCGGCGGAGGCTGAAGGCGCGCAGCGGGTCGTCCGCGAGGTGCTGCTGCAGCGTGCGGGCCGACGAGAACAGGCACAGGGCGTAGGGGCGCGCGGCGTCGTCGGGGGCGGGGAAGACCCGCACCTGGGGGGTGCCGTCGTCGCGTTCGAGGATCGGGACGACGACGGCGTCGTCACGCAGGGCACGCCCGACGGCGTCGCGGTCCGTCGCGGCGAGCGCGACCGCGAGAGCCGCCGAGCCGGTGCCGAAGGGCGTGGTCGCGCGCCCGGCCGTGGTCGGGTCCAGCGACGTCGGCGGGTCGTGGGGGGCGTCGGTCATGGTGGGTCAGCTCTCCTCGGGGCGCGCAGAGGAGACGAGGATCCACGTCTCGTCCTCCTCGGACGTGACCGCGACCGACACGTCCCGGCCCAGGTTCGTGGCCACGAAGTCTGGTTCGCCGTCGGAGGGCCCGAGCTCGAGAACCCGAGCGTCCGCGCCCGCCTTCACGCGAAGCCAGGGCAGGGCGTGAGTCCCTGTGGCGCTGATGCTGAGGAGAAACTCGCCCGACGGCGCAACCAGACCGTTCGAGCCGGCGACCCGGGACCATGCAGTCTCGACCGCCAGCGGATCGGGGTCCTCGTCGTCGATGCGGACGGTCGGGACCGCGGAGGTGGACGAGAACGCCCGCCAGGCGTCGCGCACCTCCTCGACGGTGCCTTCCTGCCCGAGCACCTCGAATCCGGCACGTCGCGCGATCTCGAAGGGATCAGTCACAGATCCAGCCTTCCGGGTAGTCATCGTGGTGCTTCCGCCGATCTGCTGGTCACGCTCAGGGTCATCGCAGCCCGGTCCGTTCGCAGGTCAGCCCCCGTTCCTCATCCCCCTCTGCCCGGTGAGAGAGTAGCGAGGGTCGTCGTTTGTGACCACGGCAACTGTCCGAGTCGGGCGGTGCGGGAAATCTGCGGACGACCGACCGGGCACAGCGACTAAACTCGCCACGTCGTGCCCGCGGGCACGACCGTCTCCCCGGCAGGGCACCGGGCCGACGGCACGACGCGCCCACCCACCGTCACGAAAGGAACCCTCCGTGCTCCGCACCCACACGGCCGGCTCACTACGGGCCGAGCACATCGGCCAGACCGTCACCCTCACCGGGTGGGTCGATCGCCGTCGGGATCACGGGGGAGTGGCCTTCATCGACCTGCGCGACGCCTCGGGCATCGCCCAGGTCGTCATCCGCGACGAGGCCGTGGCGCACCCGCTGCGCGCCGAGTTCGTGCTGCAGGTCACGGGCGAGGTCGGCCGGCGGCCGGAGGGCAACGCGAACCTGAACCTCGCCACGGGCGAGATCGAGGTCCTGGCCAAGGACGTCGTCGTGCTCAACGAGTCGGCGCCGCTGCCGTTCCAGGTGTCCACGGCCCTCGCGGACACCGAGACGATCGGCGAGGAGGCGCGCCTGAAGCACCGCTACCTCGACATCCGGCGCCCGAGCCAGGCGCACGCCCTGCGTCTGCGCGGCAAGGCGAACCAGGCGGCCCGCCGGGTGCTCGACGAGCACGACTTCGTCGAGGTCGAGACGCCCACGCTCACGCGCTCGACGCCGGAGGGCGCCCGCGACTTCCTGGTCCCCGCGCGCCTGGCGCCCGGCTCCTGGTACGCGCTGCCGCAGAGCCCGCAGCTGTTCAAGCAGCTCCTCATGGTCGGCGGCCTGGAGCGTTACTACCAGATCGCGCGCTGCTACCGCGACGAGGACTTCCGCGCCGACCGCCAGCCCGAGTTCACGCAGCTGGACGTGGAGCTGAGCTTCGTCGACCAGGACGACGTGATCGCGCTGGCCGAGCAGATCCTGGCCGCGCTGTGGAAGCTGATCGACGTCGAGATCCCCACGCCGATCGCGCGCATGACCTACGCCGAGGCGATGCGCCTGTACGGCACGGACAAGCCCGACCTGCGCTTCGGCAACCCGCTGGTCGAGCTGACGGAGTACTTCTCCGAGACGCCGTTCCGCGTCTTCCAGGCCGAGTACGTGGGCGCCGTCGTCATGGCCGGGGGCGCGTCGCAGCCGCGCCGCCAGTTCGACGCGTGGCAGGAGTGGGCCAAGCAGCGCGGCGCCAAGGGCCTCGCCTACGTGACCTACGGCGAGGACGGGACGCTCGGCGGCCCGGTCGCCAAGAACCTGTCCGACGCCGAGCGCGAGGGCCTCGCCGCCGCCACCGGCGCGCAGCCGGGCGACGCCGTCTTCTTCGCGGCGGGCCGGACCTCCGAGGCGCGTGCGCTGCTCGGCGCGGCCCGCCTGGAGATCGCGCACCGCACGGGTCAGATCGACGAGGACGCCTGGGCGTTCGTGTGGGTCGTGGACGCGCCGCTGTTCAAGCCCACGGGCGAGGACGACGACGTCGACCTGGGGCACTCCGCCTGGACGGCCGTGCACCACGCGTTCACGTCGCCCAAGCCGGAGTGGCTGGACACCTTCGAGTCCGACCCCGGCAACGCGCTGGCCTACGCGTACGACATCGTGTGCAACGGCAACGAGATCGGCGGCGGCTCGATCCGTATCCACCGCCGCGACGTGCAGGAGCGTGTCTTCGACGTCATGGGGATCGGCTCCGCGGAGGCGCAGGAGAAGTTCGGCTTCCTCCTCGACGCGTTCAAGTTCGGCGCCCCGCCGCACGGCGGCATCGCGTTCGGCTGGGACCGCATCGTCGCGCTGCTGACGAAGTCCGCGTCGATCCGCGACGTCATCGCGTTCCCGAAGTCGGGCGGCGGCTACGACCCGCTGACCGACGCGCCGGCGCCGATCACGCCGGAGCAGCGCAAGGAGGCCGGGGTGGACGCCGCACCCCAGGCCGCGCAGGAGTGACGCTCGACCTCGACGGTCGCGCGCAGCCGCTCGCCCCGGTCACCGAGGTGGCCGGGGCGAGCGTGCCCGACCGGTGGGCGCACCACCCCGTGGTCGTCGCCGAGAACGCCCACGGCGGGTGGGACGCCAGCCACGCCTGGTACGACGACGACGCCTTCCTGGTGCGCCTGCGCTGGCGCGAGCGCATCGACGGCGGCCGTCCGCTCGCGGTCGACCACGCCCCGTCGGGCGTGAGCGTGCTGGCCGTGGGGAACGCCGAGGGTGCGGCGCGGCTGGTGCTGGCCGCCGAGGCGGAGCTGCGGCGCGCCGGCGGCGGCCTGGGGCCCGTGGTGCGGGCGTCGATGCCGCGAGGCACGTTCGCCGCGCTGTCCGGCTCCACGCCGCCCGCCGGCCTCGTCGTCCCCGCCCCGTTGGACCGCCCGCCGTTCGACGCCTGGGACTGGTTCTGCACCACGACCTCGCCCGCCCCGCAGCCGGGCGAGGACCGGGTCGTCGAGCTGACCGGCCCCGACGGCCGGGCCGGGGCGGCCGCCTGCCTGGCGGTGGCCAACCCGCAGGGCGAGCTCCCCGTCGACGAGCACCGCTCCCGCTGGTGGGGCTGGCGCGACGCCGACGGCGTGGTGCGCGGCGTGGCGGGCGCGTCGCGCCGCGTCCCGGGGCGCCCGTGGGCCCTCGGGTCGATCGGCACCGACCCCGCGTGGCGCGGGCAGCGGATCGCCGCCGCGGTGACGGCGGCCGCCACCCGGGCGGGCCTCGCCGAGGCGTCGATGGTCACCCTGGGCGCGTACGCCCTCAACGAGCCCGCGCACCGCGTGTACCGGCGGCTCGGCTACGACCTCGTCCAGGAGTTCGAGAGCTCGCGACCCTGACCCGCGGGTCGTCCGGTGCCGTCAGGGGCCGCTCGACGGGGCCCCGGGAGACCGGGCGTCGGCGAGGTAGCCGTCGGGCCGCACCAGCAGCGTCGAGGCGCGCCCGTCGCCGCGGCGGACGACCACCCGCTCGCCGGGGTCGATCTCACCGGGCGTCGCCGGCAGGTCCGCGGGCGGGCCGGCGGCCGGGCCGACGAGCACGAACCGGCCCCCGCGCAGCGCCTCCGCGAGCCTCCCGCCGGCGGCACCCGGCTCCGCCCCCGGCACGAGGGGGAGGTCGGGCACGCGCGTGCCCGCCCACGGGTGCGCCCCGCGCGGTGCCGGGTAGCGGACGCCCAGCGCGGAGATCGTGGCCGCCGCGCGTCGCCGGGCGGGCGGCAGGTGCGACAGGGCCTCGGTCAGGAGGCTGCGCCCGACGGCGGCCACCGGCCCGGGGCGCGTCGCGAGCCGCAGGATGGTGCCGCTCGCGCGCAGCACGAGAGCGCCGACCGGGTGCCGCTCGGCCTCGTACCCGTCGAGGACGTCCGGGGCGGCGCCGCGGACCGCCGCCGTGAGCCGCCACGACAGGCCGGCCGCGTCCTGCATGCCGGTGTTCATGCCGAGCCCGCCCGCCGGGCTGTGCGCGTGGGCGGCGTCGCCGGCGAGCAGCACGCGGCCCGATCGGTAACGCGGCGCCTGGCGCTCGTCGGCGGCGAACCGGTCCGCGTACCGCAGGTCGTGCATGCCGAGGTCGTCCCCGAGGGTGGCGCGCGCCACCGCGCGCACCTCCGGGAGGGTGACCGGCGCGTCGACGTCCCGGTCGCCGTCCCATCCGATGAACCGGTACCAGCCGTCGCCGAAGGGGACGAGGAACCCCAGGGCGCCGTCGCGCGACGCCACCGTGAGGACGTCCGGCGGCGGGGTGGTGAGGCGGACGTCGGCGAGGATCATCGCCCGGATCACGGTCTCCCCGGGGAAGGGGATGCCGACGGCGTCGCGCACCGTCGAGCGGACGCCGTCGGCCCCCACGACCCAGGACGCGCGGAGCGTGCCGCGGCCGCCGGGCGCGGACCCCTCGGCGACCGCGACGGTGACGCCCGCGGCGTCCTGCGTCAGCCCGGTCACGAGGGCGTCGTGCCGGAACGTGACGCCCGCGGACCCCGCACGCCGCAGGAGCAGCCGCTCCACCTCGTACTGCGGGGTCGACAGGACGTACGGGAACCGGCTCGCCAGGCCGTCCAGGCGCACGGAGAGCCGGTCGAACAGCCGTACCTCGGTGACCTGGCGGCCCGTGGCGACCAGCTCGTCGGCGAGACCGCGGGCGTCGAGCGCCTCGAGGCTGCGGGCGTGCACCGCGAACGCGCGGGTGAGGTTGCTCAGGCCGGGCGGCCGCTTGTCGAGCACGGTGACGCGGACCCCGGCCGTCGCCAGGTCGCCGGCGAGCAGGAGGCCGGTCGGGCCAGCGCCGACCACGATCACGTCGGCGTCCGCGCGAGCGGCGGTCCGTGCGTCCATGGAGTCCTCCCGGTGGGCGACGATCGTGCCAACGCTTGTTGACATCTCCGACGGTAGGCCGGGGACGCGAGCTGGTCAACAGCTGTTGGCATACACTCGGTCGCCATGAGCGAGATCCGGCCCCGGCGCTCCGACGCCACCCGCGCCGCCATCCTCGACGCCGCCCGGGCGCGGTTCGCCGCCGACGGCTACGAGCGCGCCACGGTGCGGGCGATCGCCGGGCAGGCGGGCATCGACCCGTCGATGGTGATCCGCTACTTCGGCTCCAAGGAGGAGCTCTTCGCCCGCGTCGTCGACGTCGCGCTCGACCTCCCCGACCCCGCGGCGATCGCCCCCGACGACCTCGGGAGGACGCTCGTGGCGCACTTCCTGGACCTCTGGGAGCGGGACGCGGTCCTGGTCACGCTGCTGCGGGTCGGTGTGACGAGCCCCGCCGGCGCGGACCGGCTGCGAGGCGTCTTCCGGGACCAGCTCGTGCCCGCGGCCGAGCGCTTCGGCCACGACCCCGCCGACGCCCCCCGCCGCGCGACCCTCGTCGCCTCGCAGATCCTCGGGATGGCCCTGGTGCGGTACGTCCTGCGGTTCGGCCCGGCCGCCGAGATGTCGCGCGCGGACGTCGTCGCCTGGCTCGCCCCGACGGTCGAGCGGTACGTCACAGCACGGGAGCCCTGACCCCGGCCCGGCGCGTGGGTGGCGCTCCGTAGGCTGGGGCGCATGGACCTGTTCGACGCCGCGATCACCGGCGAGCACGGCACGCCGGCGACCGGACGCACCGGCCCGAGCGCACCCCTGGCGGTGCGCATGCGGCCCGCCGCCCTCGACGAGGTCGCCGGCCAGGGCCACCTGCTCGTGCCGGGGTCGCCCCTGCGCCGGCTCGTCGAGCCGGCGGACGAGTCGGCGCGACGTGCCGCCCCGGGCTCCGTGATCCTCTGGGGCCCGCCCGGCGTCGGCAAGACCACGCTCGCCTACCTGGTGGCCACCGTGTCGGGGCGTCGGTTCGTCGAGCTCTCCGCCGTGACGGCGGGGGTCAAGGACGTGCGGCAGGTGATCGAGGACGCCCGCCGCCGGCTCGTGGCGGGGGGCGAGGAGACCGTCCTCTTCATCGACGAGGTGCACCGCTTCTCCAAGACGCAGCAGGACGCGCTGCTGCCGAGCGTCGAGAACCGCTGGGTCACCCTGGTCGCCGCGACCACCGAGAACCCGTCGTTCTCCGTCAACTCCCCGCTGCTGAGCCGCTCGCTGCTGCTCACCCTCAAGCCGCTCACCGCCGACGACGTGCGCGCCCTCGTGCGCCGGGCCGTCGAGGACGAGCGCGGGCTCGGGGGCGCCGTCGCGCTCGCCGACGACGCCGAGGACCAGCTCGTGCGGATGGCCGGCGGGGACGCGCGCAAGGCCCTGACCATCCTCGAGGCCGCGGCGGGCGCCGCCCTCGCGGACGCCGGCCCCGGGCGCGACGAGCCCGTGGCGGTGGACCTGGACACGGTCGAGCGCGCCGTCGACGTCGCCGCCGTGCGCTACGACCGCGACGGCGACCAGCACTACGACGTCGTCTCCGCGTTTATCAAGTCCATCCGCGGCTCCGACGTCGACGCCGCGCTGCACTACCTGGCGCGCATGGTGGCCGCGGGGGAGGACCCGCGCTTCATCGCACGCCGCCTGGTCATCTCCGCAGCCGAGGACGTCGGCATGGCCGACCCGTCCGCGCTGCAGACGGCCGTGGCCGCGGCGCAGGCCGTCCAGCTCATCGGCATGCCCGAGGGCCGGATCGTCCTCGCGGAGGCGGTGGTGCACCTCGCGACCGCGCCCAAGTCCAACCGGGCCTACGCCGGGATCGACGCGGCGCTCGCGGACGTGCGCGCCGGCAAGGTCGGGGTCGTGCCGGCGCACCTGCGCGACGCGCACTACGCCGGCGCGGAGAAGATCGGGCACGGCGCGGGCTACCGGTACGCGCACGACGCCCCGCACGCGATCGCCGCGCAGCAGTACCTGCCCGACGAGCTCGCCGGGAGGCGGTACTACGACCCGAGCGACCGCGGCTTCGAGAAGCAGGTGACCGACCGGCTCGAGCGCATCCGGCAGATCCTCGACGGTGCGTGATCCCGTCGTGTGCGGTCAGGGCACGAGGACGGTGCGGGTCCCCGGCTCGTCCGGCCGTGACCACGCGGCCTCGGCGTCGGCCAGCGGGACGGTGCGCGTGCGGACTGCGATCCGGCCCGCGGTGATCTCCGCCACGAGCGCGGGCAGCTCGGCGAGGTAACGACGCCCGGACACGGAGCCCTGGCCGCTGCCGAGCAGCCGCAGGTTGGCCGACCGCAGGGCGGCCGCCGGCAGCTCGATCGTGTCGCCCGCGACGGCGCCGATCTCCACCCACCGCAGCGGAGCGCTGCGGTCCGAGCGGGCCCGCAGCAGCGCCGGGATCGCGTGGCGCGTCGGCGGCCCCCAGAGGTAGTCGAGCACCACGTCGATGTCGGCCGCGGCGGCGGCGAGGGCGTCGGCCGTGGCGTCGAGGTCGTCGGTGATGCGGACGACGTCGTCCGCGCCCAGGTCGCGGAGCGCCGAGAGCCGCGCCTGGTCCCGGCCGGCGCCCACGACGCGCCCGGCGCCCAGGAGCCGGGCGACCCGGACCGCCATGGCGCCGGCGTTGCCGGTGGCGCCGAGCACGAGCACGCTCTGGCCGGGCTGGAGCTCGGCCTGCCGGCGCAGCGCGACCCAGGAGGACATCGCGGGGTTCATCGCGGCGGCGACCGCCACGGGGTCGGCGTCGGCGGGGAGCTCGACGGCGCGCCGCGGGTCGACGGCGGCCTGCTCGCTCAGCGTCCCGGCGACGTCGTCGTCCGTGGCGAAGTAGACGAGGCGGCCGTCGGCCCGGCGGCCCACGCCGTCGATCCCGGGGATCATCGGCAGGCGGCCGTTGCTCGTGTAGTGAGCGCCGGCGGCACCGGACCGGACGCGGGGGTGCAGGCCGACCGCGAGGACGTCGACGACCTCCTCGCCTGCGCGGGGGCGCGGCGCCTCGACGGCGCGGACGTGCGGGGGCTCGTCGAACGACGTGACGACGGCGGCGTGCATCTGACCCATGACTTCTCCTGAGGACGTAGAGTGGTTCGCGATACGAACCAATATAGTTCGTGACACGAACTAGTGCAACGGGAGGGCGACATGGCCGATGCGAGGCCCCGGGAGCGGGCGCAGGGGCGGGCGGGAGAGCTCGACGTCGTGGACGGCATCGCCCAGCTGGCGTTCCTCGTCCACGCGGACATCGACCGGCGCGCCGGCGAGGCCGGGATGTCGCTCGTCCAGGCACGGATGCTCGGAGTGCTGCGGGACCGCGTGCCGACCATGACCGAGCTCGGCGCGGCGCTGGGCCTCGACAAGGCGAGCGTCAGCGGTCTCGTCCAACGGGCGGAACGGCGTGACCTGGTCGCGCGGGAGCGCGACCCGGGGGACGGTCGGGCGACCCGGGTGCGGCTGCTGCCCGAGGGGCGACGGCTCGTGACCGAGGCGACCGCGGGGTACGCGGCGGCGGTGGGCTCCCTCCTCGACGCCGTCGACGACGACGACCGGGCGGCCCTGGCGCGGATCCTGAGCCGCATCCTCGTCGCGGAGGCGGCCGGCCGGGGGATCGACCTGCTCGACGTCGCCGCTCCGGAGGGGTGACCGGCGCCGCGGTGGAGCGCGGCCGGGATGCGATAGGATGCTGCGGTTGCCGTTTTTCGGCGAACGCCTGGGACCTCGGCCCCGTGAGCGTGCTGCACCCCCGGTGCCGCGAGCTCCATCGGCTGGTCCCGCACCCGACCTTCCCCTCGTGGGCCGGCTTCGGGTGTGACCTCATCCATCACCACAGGACAGGAAGCAACCAGTGACCGCTGTCACCAAGTCGCGCCGCCAGGTCCGCCTGAGCCGCAAGCTCGGCCTCGCGCTGACCCCGAAGGCCGTCCGCCACTTCGAGAAGCGCCCGTACCCCCCGGGTGAGCACGGCCGCGCCCGCCGTCGCACCGAGTCGGACTACGCGGTCCGCCTCCGCGAGAAGCAGCGCCTGCGCGCCCAGTACATGCTGCGCGAGAAGCAGCTCCTCAAGGTCTACGAGGACGCCCGCAAGCACCCGGGCCTGACCGGTGAGGTCATGGTCGAGGACCTCGAGACGCGCCTCGACGCGCTCGTGCTGCGCGCCGGCTTCGGCCGCACCATGCTGCAGGCCCGCCAGGCCGTGACGCACCGTCACATCCTGGTGGACGGCAAGATCGTCGACCGTCCGTCGTTCCGCGTGAAGCCCGGCCAGACCGTCCAGGTCAAGCCGAAGTCGCAGACCACCACGCCGTTCCAGGTCGCCGCCGCCGGCGCCCACCGCGACGTGCTGCCGACCCTCCCGGGCTACCTCGAGGTAAACCTCGAGAAGCTGTCGGCCACGCTGACCCGCAAGCCGAAGCGCGCCGAGGTCCCCGTGACCTGCGAGGTGCAGCTCGTGGTCGAGTTCTACGCGCGCTGACCCCGCGCATCGCAGCTGAGAAGTCCGCAGCTGAGGACGCCCCGTCACCCGCGTCGCGGGGGGCGGGGCGTCTGCCGTTTCACCGGTGGTCGCCCGGGATAGGGTGACGACCGACCGTCTGACGCCTGTGCGAGGAGAGATCTGATGTCGATGGGTGACGTGGCCGGGCTCATCGCGGCCGTCGCGTTCGTGCTGCTCGTGGGGCTGCTCGCGATCCCGCTCGTGAAGCTGGGGCGCGTGCTCGACGAGGCGACGCGCTCCATCCGCGAGGTCACGGAGCACTCCGTGCCGATCCTCGACGAGGCGGCCACCACGGTGGCCTCCACCAACGACCAGCTCGTCAAGGTCGACACCATCACCACGTCCGCCGCCCAGGTGAGCGAGAACGTGTCGGCCCTGGCGGGCCTGTACGCCTCGACGCTCGGCCGCCCGCTGGTGAAGGTCGCGGCCTTCTCCTACGGCGTGCGCCAGGCGTTCGCCGGCGCGGCGCGCTCGAGCCGCGGTGACGGGAAGGCGACGCGATGATCCGCCGGCTGTTCTGGGTCGGCGTCGGCGTCACCGTGACCGTCGTGGTGATCCGGCAGGGGCGCAAGGTCGTCGCCCGGTACGCGCCGGAGGCCGTCGTCGACCGCGCGGAGAAGGCGGCGCAGGACGCCGGCCGGCGCGCGGAGACGTTCGTCGCCACGTTCCGGCGCGAGTTCACGCAGGCCCGCAGCGCCCGGGAGGCGGAGCTGACCGCGGCGCTGCTCGCCGAGGGGCAGCCGGACCCGGACGACGTCCGCGCGAGCGGGCTGCGTGCCGCCGACCTGCGTGCCGGGGGCGCGGCCCACCCCCGGCACGCCGCTCCCGACCCGGAGGCGGAGATCGCCGCGGACGAGGCCGAGCTCGGCTACTCGTTCTGAGAAATCTCTTACCGACCATCCACCGACGGGCGGGACAATAGGTGCGGCCACCCCGGCGGCCTCCCGCCGCTCCCGCCACCGTCACGTCAGTCACCAGCCGCACCGGCTCGACATCATCGAAGGACACCATGCGCACCGCTGAGATCCGCAAGCGTTGGCTCGACTACTTCGAGTCCAAGGGGCACGCCATCGTGCCGAGCGCCCCGCTCGTGTCGCCGGACCCGTCGATCCTGTTCACCATCGCCGGCATGGTGCCGTTCATCCCGTACATCCTGGGCACCGAGCAGGCGCCGTGGCCGCGGGCCGCGAGCGTGCAGAAGTGCATCCGCACCAACGACATCGAGAACGTCGGCCGCACCACGCGGCACGGCACGTTCTTCCAGATGAACGGCAACTTCTCCTTCGGCGACTACTTCAAGCGCGAGGCCATCGACTTCGCCTGGGAGCTGCTCACGTCCGAGCAGTCGCAGGGCGGCTACGGGCTCGACGGCGACCGGCTCTGGGTCACGCTCTGGGAGCAGGACACCGAGGCCTACGACGCGCTGACGAAGGGCGTGGGCCTCGACCCGAAGCACATCGTGCGGCTGCCGCGCGAGGAGAACTTCTGGGACACCGGCCAGCCCGGCCCGGCGGGTCCCTGCGCGGAGTGGCACTACGACCGCGGCCCGGCCTACGGGCCCGACGCCGTCGGCGGCACCGTGGACCCGGGCGGCGACCGCTACCTGGAGATCTGGAACCTCGTGTTCGACCAGTTCGTGCGCGGCGAGGGGCAGGGCAAGAACTACCCGCTGCTCGGCGAGCTGGACCACAAGAGCATCGACACGGGCGCCGGCCTGGAGCGCATCGCCTACCTGCTGCAGGACAAGCAGAACCTGTACGAGATCGACGAGGTCTTCCCCGTCATCACGCGGGTGGAGGAGCTGACCGGCAAGCGCTACGGCGCGGACCCGGAGGACGACGTGCGCATGCGCGTCGTCGCCGACCACGTGCGCTCGTCGCTCATGGTTATCGGCGACGGCGTGCGCCCGTCCAACGAGGGCCGCGGCTACGTGCTGCGCCGCCTGATCCGCCGCGCCGTGCGCTCCGTGCGCCTGCTCGGCGTGGACGAGGTCGCGCTGCCGTCCCTGCTGCCGGTGTCCAAGGACGCGATGAAGGCCTCCTACCCGGAGCTCGAGGCCGAGTTCGGCCGCATCAGCGACGTCGCGTACGCCGAGGAGGACGCGTTCCGCCGGACGCTCGCCCAGGGCACGACGATCCTCGACACCGCCGTGGGGCGCGCCAAGGCGTCGGCCGACGGCGGCGCGCCGGTGCTCGGCGGCGCCGCGGCCTTCCAGCTCCACGACACGTACGGCTTCCCGATCGACCTCACGCTCGAGATGGCGGCCGAGCAGGGCGTGCAGGTGGACGAGAAGGCGTTCCGCGACCTCATGGCGGAGCAGAAGCAGCGCGCCCGCGCGGACGCCCTGGCCAAGAAGACCGGGCACGCCGACCTGCGCGCGTACGAGTCGCTGTCGCACGAGCTCGCCGCGCCGGTGGAGTTCCTCGGGTACACCGACCGCGAGTCCACCGTCACGGTGGCCGGGCTGCTGGTCGACGGCGTCCCGACGCCGGCCGCCACCGCCCCGGCCGACGTCGAGGTCGTGCTGGACCGCACGCCGTTCTACGCCGAGGCCGGAGGTCAGCTCGCCGACCAGGGCACGATCGTGCTCGACGGCGGCGCCACGATCGAGGTGGACGACGTGCAGCGCCCGGTCAAGGGCCTGTCCGTGCACCGCGGCCGCCTGGTCGAGGGCACCGTCGCGCTGGGCGACCCGGGCCTCGCGACGATCGACGTGTCCCGGCGCGTCGCGATCAGCCGCGCCCACTCGGCCACGCACATGATCCACAAGGCACTGCACGAGCTCGTCGGCCAGGACCGCACGCAGGCCGGCTCGGAGAACGCCCCGAGCCGGGTGCGCTTCGACTTCCGCTCGCCCACGGCCGTGGACTCCTCCGCACTCGGGGACATCGAGGAGCGCGTGAACGAGCGCCTCGTGGACAACCTCGAGGTCACCGACTCCGTGATGTCGCTGGCGCAGGCCCGCGAGCTCGGGGCGATGGCGCTGTTCGGCGAGAAGTACGGCGACCGCGTGCGCGTCGTCTCGATCGGCGGGGACTGGTCCCGCGAGCTGTGCGGCGGCACGCACGTGAAGGCGACCGGCGAGGTCGGCCGCGTCGCGCTGCTCGGCGAGTCGTCGATCGGCTCCGGCGTGCGGCGCGTCGACGCCCTCGTCGGAGACGGGGCGTACGGCTTCCAGGCCAAGGAGCATGCCCTGGTCGGCCAGCTCACCGGCCTGCTCGGGGCGCGGCCCGACGAGCTCGCCGACCGGGTCGGCTCGCTGCTGTCGCGCCTGAAGGAGACCGAGAAGGAGCTGGCGGGGATGCGTCAGGCCCGCATCCTCGCGGGTGCCGGGGCGCTCGCGGCCGAGGCGTCGCGCGTCGGCGACGTGCGGGTCGTGGCGCACGACGCGGGCGAGGTGGCGTCGGCGGACGACCTGCGCGCCCTCGCGCTGGAGGTGCGCGGCCGCCTCGGCGACGCCGAGCCGGCGCTCGTCGCGGTCGGCGGCGTCGCGGGTGGCCGCCCGCTGGTGGTCGTCGCGACCAACGCGGGCGCGCGCGACGCGGGCCTGCGGGCCGGCGACTTCGTCAAGGCCGCGGCCACGACCCTCGGCGGCGGCGGCGGGGGCAAGCCCGACCTGGCGCAGGGCGGCGGCTCCGACGCGGCGGCGCTGCCCGCCGCGCTCGCCGGCGTGGCGGAGGGCGTCAGCGCGGCCCGGGCGGGCGCGTGACCGCTCCGTCGGTGCCCGAGCAGGGCGCGCCCCGCGGGCTGCCGCGGGGCGCGCGGCTCGGCGTGGACGTCGGCAAGGCGCGCATCGGGCTCGCGGGCAGCGACCCCGACGGCCTGATCGCGACGCCGGTGGAGACGGTGCCGCGCGTGCTCGAGGTGCCGCGCGCCGCCGACGGCGGGCCCGCCGTGACCGCCGACGTCGCGCGGATCGCGGCGGAGGTCGAGGAGCGGTTCGCGGCGGTCGTGTACGTGGGGCTGCCCCGGCACTTGTCCGGCGCGGAGGGGGCGGCGACCGCCGACGCGCGCGAGTTCGCGGTGCGGCTCGCGGCGGCCGTCGCGCCGGCCGAGGTGCGGCTCGTGGACGAGCGGATGACGACGGTCACCGCGCACGCGCAGCTCCGGTCGGCGGGGCGACGCACCAAGACACACCGGTCTGTCGTCGACCAGGCCGCAGCCGTTATCATTCTGCAATCTGCACTTGACGTGGAGCGGTCGGCGGGGGAGCGCGCCGGTGAGCTCGTCGAGTCGCGGCCGCCGGGCGCCTGACCAGCCCGGACAGCAGAACCCGACCCATCGTGCCCACCCCAGGCCCTGTCAGAAGGAAGTACCCGGCGTGACGGACCTCTTCGAGCATCCCGCCCTGCAGGAGGCACCTGCGGCACCCTCGCGGCGTCGCTCGGCCGCCAGCAAGCGGGCCGCGGCCAAGCGCAAGCGCCGCCGCCGGCAGCGCACCGCGGTGGTGCTCGTGGTGGTGCTCGGGTTCGTGGGCGCCGGCGCCTACGTGCTGTGGGACCGCCTGGACGACCTCGTCGGCGATCTCCCGTTCGTCGGGTCGCAGGCCGAGGACTACCCGGGCCCGGGCGGGGACCCGGTCGAGGTGGTCATCCCCGAGGGTGCCACGGGCGGCCAGATGGGCACCGTGCTGCTCGACGCCGGGGTGGTCGCCAGCGTCGCCGCGTTCAACGACGCGTTCGGTCAGAACCCCGCCGCGGCGGGCATCCAGCCCGGCACCTACCAGCTGCAGGCGGAGATGAAGGCGTCCGACGCCGTCGCCGCGCTGGTCAAGAACGAGAAGCTGCAGACGAACGTGACGATCCCCGAGGGCTACACCGTCGACCAGATCGTGGAGAAGGTCGCCTCCGTCACGACGATCACGAAGGGCGAGCTCGAGAAGGCGCTCGACGACCCGTCGTCGTTCGGGCTGCCGAAGCAGGCCGACGGCAACGCCGAGGGCTGGCTGTTCCCCAAGACGTACAGCGTGCAGCCGGGCGACGACGCGACGTCCCTGCTGACGGCGATGGTGGCGCAGACCACCAAGGAGCTCGACGGCCTGGGCGTCGCCAAGGGTGACTGGGAGGACGTGCTGAACAAGGCGTCGCTCGTGGAGAAGGAAGCACCCGACGGCTACCGCGGCGAGGTCGCCCGGGTCATCGAGAACCGCATCGATCGCGGTTCGCCGCTGGGCCTCGACGCGATCGACGCCTACGGCCGGGGAAAGCCGGCGAGCGAGATCACGGTCAAGGAGTTCAACGACGAGGACTTCCCGTACGCGTCGCGCAAGCAGATCGGCCTCCCGCCGACGCCCATCAGCAACCCGGGAGCCGAGTCGGTCAAGGCGGTCCTCGACCCGCCGCAGGGCGACTGGATGTGGTACGTGACCGTGAACCTCGACACCGGCGAGACCAAGTTCACCGACACCTACAGCGAGTTCGAGCAGTTCAAGTCCGAGTACCAGAAGTGGGCCGCGGAGAACACCGACTGACATGACCGCCTCCCGACGCGCGGCGGTGCTCGGCCACCCCGTCACCCACTCCCTGTCGCCCGTGCTGCACACCGCCGCGTACGACGCCCTCGGCCTGGACGGCTGGGCGTACTCCGCGATCGACACCACCGCGGACGAGCTGCCCGCGCTGGTGCGCGGCCTGGACCTCGGCTGGGCGGGCCTGAGCGTCACCATGCCGCTCAAGCAGGCGATCACGCCGCTGCTGGACCACGTCGACCCGCTCGCGGTCGCCGTGGGAGCCGTCAACACGGTGCTGGTGGCGCCCGCGCAGTGCGGCGTCGTCCTGACGGGCACGAACACGGACGTGTACGGCCTGGTCACGGCCCTGCGTGAGGGGCTCGGCGCGCAGGGGAAGAGCCGCGACGCCGTGACCCGCAGCGCCGTCGTCCTCGGCGGCGGGGCCACGGCGGCCTCGACGCTCGCCGCGCTCGGCGAGCTCGGCTGCACGACGCCGCGCGTGCTCGTCCGCTCCCTCGGCCGCTCGGCCGGCCTGCAGCAGGCCGCGGCCCGCATGGGCGTCGTCCCGCGCTTCGAGGTGCTGGACGCGTCCGCCTCGCTCGGTGCGCTGCTCGACGCCGACCTCGTCGTCTCGACGATGCCGGCCTACGCCGCCGACCCGGTCGCCGCCGCGCTGTCCGCCCGCGGCGCCACGCCGGCCGGCGTGCTGCTCGACGTCGTCTACGACCCGCGGCCGACCGCGCTGTCCTCGACGTGGGCCGCGTCCGGCGGCACGGTCGTCGGCGGCGAGCGGATGCTGCTGCACCAGGCGGTCGAGCAGGTGCGGCTCATGACCGGCCGCATTGCTCCCGTCGCCGCGATGGACGCCGCGCTGACCGGCGCCCTGGCGGCCCCTGCCGGCACCGCGGCCGTCTGACGCGGCCCGGCGTCCGCACGGTGACCACCGGACGGACCCCTGCCGTGGGCGTGGAAGAATCGCAGGCATGCTGCGCTGGATGACGTCGGGGGAGTCGCACGGTCCGTCACTGGTCGGGGTGCTGGAGGGCCTGCCGGCAGGCGTCGAGGTCGTCACCGCCGACCTGCAGGCCGCGCTGGCGCGACGGCGGCTCGGCTACGGCCGCGGCGCCCGGATGAAGTTCGAGCAGGACGACGTGCGCGTGCTCGGCGGGCTGCGGCACGGCGTCAGCCAGGGTGGACCGCTGGCGTTCGAGATCGGCAACACCGAGTGGCCCAAGTGGACCGACGTCATGTCGCCCGACCCGGTCGAGCGCGACGCCCTCCTCGTGGACGCGGGAACGGGCGACGAGCGCGAGATCGCGCGCAACCGGCCCCTGACGCGGCCCCGCCCGGGCCACGCCGACCTCGTCGGGATGCGCAAGTACGGCTTCGACGACGCCCGCCCCGTGCTCGAGCGCGCCAGCGCGCGCGAGACGGCGACGCGCGTCGCGCTCGGCGTCGTCGCGGCCCGGTTCCTCGAGCAGGCCGTCGGGGTGCGGCTCGTCTCGCACGTCGTGGCGATCGGCCCGGTGGCCGTGCCCGAGGGCGCGGACCTGCCGGCCCCCGGCGACGTCGCGGCGCTGGACGCCGACCCCGTGCGCTGCTTCGACGCCACCACGAGCGCGGCGATGGTCGCGGAGATCGACGAGTGCCGCAAGGACGGCGACACCCTCGGGGGCGTCGTCGAGGTGCTGGCCTACGACGTGCCCACCGGGCTCGGCAGCTACGTGCAGGGCGACCGCCGGCTCGACGCCCGCCTCGCCGGCGCCCTGATGGGCATCCAGGCGATCAAGGGCGTCGAGGTCGGCGACGGCTTCCGCACCGCCCGGCGCCGCGGGTCCGCCGCCCACGACGAGATCGAGCGCGGCGGCGACGGCCGCATCCAGCGCCGGTCGAACCGGGCCGGCGGCATCGAGGGCGGCATGTCGAACGGCGAGGTCCTGCGCGTGCGTGCCGCCATGAAGCCCATCTCCACCGTGCCGCGCGCCCTCGCGACGGTCGACGTCGCCACCGGCGAGTCCGTCACCGCGCACCACCAGCGCTCGGACGTGTGCGCGGTGCCGCCGGCCGCCGTCGTCGCCGAGGCGATGGTCGCGCTCGAGCTGGCGCAGGCCGTGGTGGAGAAGTTCGGCGGGGACTCGGTGGCCGAGGTGCGGCGCAACGCCGACGCCTACCTGGCCTCGATCCCCGAGCTGCTGCGATGACCGCGGGCGCACACGGGTCGAGCCCGGCCGCGGTGCTCATCGGACCGCCCGGCAGCGGCAAGACGACGATCGGCCGGCTGCTCGCGCAGCGGCTCGGCGTCGTGTTCCGCGACACGGACGCGGACGTCGAGGAGGTCGCGGGCAAGGCGGTCGCGGAGATCTTCGTCGACGACGGCGAGCCGCGGTTCCGCGAGCTGGAGCGCGAGGCCGTCACGACGGCCCTGGCGTCCCACCCGGGCGTGCTCGCCCTCGGCGGCGGCGCGGTGATGGACGAGCACGCCCAGCGCGCGCTCGAGGGCTACGTGGCCGGCGGCGGCGTCGTCGTCTTCCTCGACGTGGCGCTGGCGCACGCGGCGCCCCGCGTCGGGTTCAACCAGTCGCGGCCGCTGCTGGTCGGCAACCCCCGCGCGCGGTGGGTCGAGCTGATGGAGCTGCGCCGCCCGACGTACGAGCGGCTGGCCACCGTGCACGTGCTCTCGGACGAGCGCCCCCCGCACGAGGTCGCCGCGCAGGTCCACGCACGCGTCACCGACACGACACCCGGGCCCCCGTCGGCGGGCCCCGCAGCACAGGAGGTCCAGGCATGACGGTCAGGGTGACCGTGACGGGGGCGCAGCCCTACGACGTCGTCGTCGGACGACACCTGCTCGGCGAGCTGCCGAGCCTGCTGGGCGGCGGGGTGCGGCGCGTGCTCGTCATGCACCCGGCGTCGCTGCAGAGCACCGGCGAGGCGGTGCGCGAGGACCTCGTGGCGCAGGGCTACGAGGCGTTCGCCGTCGAGCTGCCGGACGCCGAGGAGCAGAAGACGGCCCAGGTGGCCGCGTTCTGCTGGCAGGTGCTCGGCCAGGCGGACTTCACGCGGTCCGACGCGATCGTCTCCGTCGGGGGCGGCGCGACCACGGACCTCGCGGGCTTCGTCGCCGCCACATGGCTGCGCGGCATCAAGGTCGTGCACGTGCCCACCACCCTGCTCGCGATGGTGGACGCCGCCGTGGGCGGCAAGACCGGCATCAACACCGCCGAGGGCAAGAACCTCGTGGGCGCGTTCCACCCGCCCGCCGGCGTGCTGTGCGACCTCGCCGCCCTGGAGTCGCTCGACCGCTGGGACCTCGTCGCCGGGATGGCGGAGGTCGTCAAGACCGGCTTCATCGCCGACCCGCGCATCCTCGAGCTCGTCGAGGAGCACGCCGACGAGCTGCGCGAGTGGAAGGGCGCCGCCGCCGCCGACGAGACCTGGGCCGTGCTGGCCGAGCTCATCGAGCGGTCCGTGCGGGTCAAGGCCCGGGTCGTGGGGGAGGACCTCACCGAGCAGGGGCTGCGCGAGATCCTCAACTACGGCCACACGCTCGGCCACGCGGTCGAGCTCACCGAGCGCTACCAGTGGCGGCACGGCACGGCGGTCGCGGTCGGGATGGTGTTCGCCGCCGAGCTGGCCCGCCTGGGCGGCAAGCTCGACGACGCCGTCGTCGACCGGCACCGCGCGATCCTCACGTCGCTCGGCCTGCCCACCACCTACCGGGGCGACCGGTGGGACAAGCTCCTCGCCGCCATGCAGCGGGACAAGAAGACGCGCGGGAACCTGCTGCGCTTCGTCGTGCTGGACGACGTGGCGAAGCCGACACGCCTCGAGGGCCCGGACCCGGTGCTGCTCGCCGCGGCGTACGCGGAGGTCTCCAAGGAGCCACCGACGGGCAGCCCCGGGGTGACGGTGCAGCTCGGGCTCTAGCCGGTCATTCCCACAGGCCGCGCGCGAGCAGGACCTCGCGCAGCAGGTCCGCGCGGTCGGTGACGAGGCCGTCGATGCCGAGGTCCAGCAGGCGGTGCATCTCCTCGGGGGCGTTGATCGTCCACACGTGCACGGGGCGGCCGGCGCGGTGCGCGGCCGCCACGGTGGCCGCGTCGACGACGCGCACGCGGCCCTGACCGACGGGGACCTGCAGGGCGTGCACGTCGCGCAGGGCTCGGCGCACGATCGCGTCGGCGCGCAGCCGGGCCCCCGCGACGAACCCCGCCACCTCCCGGCGTCCGGCGGACGTCGCGACCGGGCGGGAGAGGCGCGCGAGGGTGGCGCGCCGCCGGCGCGCGTCGAACGACGTCACGCACACCCGGTCGTGCGCGGCCGTGCGCTCGACCGCTGCGGCCGTCGGCTCGATGCCGGAGTCCTCCTTGACGTCGATGTTCACGCGCAGGTCCGGCCAGGTGCCGAGGACGTCCTCGAGGCGCGGCACAGGCTCCGTGCCGCCGATGCGGGCGCGGCCCACCACGGACCAGGGCAGGTCGGACACCCGCCCCGCGGCGTCGGTGGTGCGGTCGAGGGAGGCGTCGTGCAGGGCGACGGCGACGCCGTCCGCGGTGCCGTGCGCGTCCGTCTCGACGTACCGGAAGCCCAGGTCCACCGCGGCGGCGAACGCGGCCAGCGAGTTCTCGAGGTTCTCCCGCCCGTAGGAGAAGCCACGGTGGGCCAGGGCGGTCACCCGCAGGGGCGCGCCGTCCGGCCCGCGCGGGTCGAGGTACGGGTGCGGGGGGTGCGGCTTCACGGAAGCTCCTCCTCGGCTTGGGACCGGGACCGGGACCGGGACCGGAGACGAGGTGGCCGGGCGTCGGGCAGGCGCTCGTCGACCCAGCGCAGCACGCCGTCGAGGTAGGCGGCGCGGGGCCCGTCGGCGGACAGGGTCAGGTCGTGCACGCCGCCCGGCACGACGAGGGCGCGCGTGTCGGGGCCCACGCGGGGCGTGAGGGCGGCGATCCGCCGGACGTCGAGCACCGTGTCCTGAGCGTCGAGGCGCGGGTTGTCCGGCCGGTCCGGACCGGACGCGTCGCTGCGCGCGACCAGCACCGGCGCCGGCACCGCGAGCCCGTCCGCGAGGCGCGCCTGCGCGCGGCACACGGTGCGCAGCCAGCCCGCCCGCGCCGGCTGCCCCTCCGGCCGCTTCAGCGTCGTGTCGAAGCTCCAGCGCCCGCCGTGGTCGGCGTGCTGGTGCGTGGCGTACACGGACGGGTGGGCGCTCACGACGGCGAGCGGGCGCCGCCGGCCCAGCACCTCCAGCACCGCCGCGCGGCCGGACCGCTGCAGCCACGAGCCGTCGAGGGAGAAGAACGGGGAGTCCAGCACGAGCAGGTCGGGCCCGTCGGCGGGGTCGGCCCGCACCGCGTGCGCCCACAGGGTCGCGGTGAGCCCGCCGGTCGAGTGCGCGTGCACGACCAGCGGCAGCCCGGGCTCGAGCGCGCGGACGGCCCGCGCCGCGGCCGTCAGGTCGGCGCCCGCCTCGCGCAGCGACGCCACGTAGTGCGGGGGCAGCGGGTCGCGGGGGCCGCCGACGTCGTCCGCGCGGGCGTCGAGGAGCGAGCGGCCGGCCCGCCGCAGGTCGACGGCGTAGAACGCGTGCCCGCCGGCCACGACGGCCCGCGCGAGGTGGTCCTGGAAGAAGTAGTCGTTGTAGCCGTGCACGTGCAGCACGACCGCGCGGGCGCCGTCCGGGCGGTCGCGGGCCCGGACCAGGGTCGCGGGGCCCAGCGCCGCCTCCTCGAACGCCGCGCCCAGGAGCCGGTCGGCGCGCCAGGTCTGGTCGGAGGCCTGGTCGGGGGCGGGGGCGTGCACGGCGCGATCGTAGCCGCGGGCCCGCGGCGAGGCGCGGCGTGGGCGCGCGGGCCGCCGGGTCCGGCAGACTGCAGCCTCATGAGCGACCAGCCCGCCGCACCGCAGCCCGGGGCCACGCACGACAGCACAGGATCCGGCGCGCACGACGCCACCGAGGCGCCGGTGCCCCGCCGTCAGGTGGTCTCGTGGGCGATGTGGGACTGGGCGACGCAGCCCTTCAACACCGTGATCGTCACGTTCGTCTTCACCGCGCTGTACCTCACGAGCGACGCGTTCCTGCGGCCCGAGGTGGCGGCCCTGCCGTCGACGGACCCGGTGCACCAGCGCGCGCTGGCCGGGCTCACCAGCGGGCTGGGGCTGTGGATCACGATCGGCGGCGTCCTGGTCGCGCTCCTCGCGCCCGTGCTGGGGCAGCGCGCCGACGTCCAGGGGCGGCGCAAGGCGTGGGTGGGCGGCGCCACGCTGGTCATGGTGGCCTGCATGGCGGCGCTGTTCGCCGTCCGCGCCGATCCGGCCTGGTTCGTGCTCGGCGCCGCGCTCGTGTCCCTCGGCAGCGTCGCGAGCGAGATCGCGGGCGTGAACTACAACGCGATGCTCGTGCAGGTCTCCACCCGCGGCACCGTCGGCCGCGTGTCCGGCCTCGGCTGGGGCCTCGGCTACCTCGGCGGGATCGTCGCGCTCGTCCTGGTGGTCGTCGCGACGGCGTTCGACTGGTGGGGCATGCCCACCGACGACGGCCTCGCGTACCGCGTGATCGCCCTCGGCTGCGCCCTGTGGGCCGTGGCGTTCGCCTGGCCCCTGTTCCGCTACGTGCCGGAGGCGCCGCCCGCGTCCGACCGGCCCCGGGTGGGCTTCTTCGCGGGCTACGGCGTGCTCGTGCGCGACGTCGTCGCGCTCTATCGCGACGACCGGCCCACCTTCCAGTTCCTGCTCGCGAGCGCCGTCTACCGCGACGGCCTCTCCGCCGTGTTCACCTTCGGCGCCGTCATCGCCGCCGTGTCCTTCGGCTTCGGCGACCAGGCCGTCGTGTTCTTCGGCATCGCCGCCAACCTGCTCGCGGGCGTGAGCACGATCCTGGCAGGGCGCCTCGACGACCGGTTCGGGCCGCGCGCGGTGATCATCGGCTCGCTCACCGGCCTCGTGGTGTGCGGCCTTCTCGTGGTCGCCCTGCATGCCCTCGGCCCCGTGGTGTTCTGGGTCGCCGGCCTCGCGCTGACCTGCTTCGTCGGCCCGGCGCAGGCGGCCTCCCGGTCGTTGCTCGCCCGGGTCGCGCCGGCGGGGCGGGAGTCCGAGATCTTCGGCCTCTACGCCACCACCGGCCGCGCGGTGTCGTTCCTCGCCCCTTCGATGTGGACCCTGCTCATCGCGCTCACGGGCGCCACCATCTGGGGCACGCTGGGCATCGTCGCCGTGATCCTCGCCGGCCTGCTGCTCATGCTGAAGGTGACGGTGGGCCTCCGGCCCGACGACGGCGCCCTGCGTCCCTGAGCGCGGCGGCGACCTGCTCGAGGTCGGCCAGCGGCGCCAGGTGGCGCAGCTTGTCGGGGTTGATCACGCCGTCGATGCGCGCGATGCGCCCGCCGGAGACCTGCAGCGCGTACGTGCCGATGACCCCGCCGCCCACCGACGCGTCGGCGTACGCGACCATGCCCGGCCCGCCGTTGACGACCGTCGGCTCCAGGCGCGCCGGCGCGCCGCGCCTGGCGAACCCGGACAGCAGGCGCGCCACGGCCACGTTCCCCGCCACCGGGCGGGACACCGCGAGACCGACGGGCACGTTGCCGCCGCTGTCCCCGGTGAGCGCCACGTCGTCCGCCAGCAGCTCCACCAGCGCGTCGACGTCGCCCTCCTCCGTCGCGGCGATGAACCGCCGGACCAGCTCGGCGGCGTGCGGGTCGGCCCGGCCCGTCCGGGCGGCCGGGGCCTCGTCCTGCCGCGCCGCCACCCGGCGCCGCGCCCGCGAGGCGAGCTGCCGGGCCGCCAGCTCCGTCGTCCCGATCACGTGGGCAGACTCCCGGTGCGGGTAGCCGAACACGTCGTGCAGCAGGAACGCCGCCCGCTCGGACGGCGTCAGCGTCTCCAGCAGCACCAGGAACGCCGTCGACAGGTCGTCGGCCAGCTCCGCGCGCGCCGCGGCCTCCCGCCCCGCCGAGCCCGCCGCCACGACGTCGCCCACCAGCGGCTCGGGCACCCACTCGCCCACGTACGACTCGCGCCGCACCCGGGCCGAGCGCAGCACGTCCAGCGCGATCCGCGTCGCCACGGTGGTCGTGTACGCGGCGGGGTTGAGCACCTGCGCGTCGACGGTCCCCACGGGCGCGACGCGCAGCATCGCCTCCTGGGCCACGTCCTCGGCCTCGGTCACGCTGCCGAGCATCCGGTACGCCGCGCCGAACGCGACGCGCCGCAGGTCCTCGAGGTCGGTCGCGGTCGAGCGGTGGCCGGGGCGGTGCGCGGTGCGTCGTCGCGGGGAGCTGTCCGTGCGTGGCATGCTGCCCATCCTTCCGGGGACGGTCGCTCCGCCCCTGCACTGCCGACGGCGCGGCGCCGCCGGACGTGACGGCCCGTGGTGCGCCCACGGGTGCGCCGCCGCACGATGTCCCCATGGGAGACGTCCAGGACTACCTGACCACGCTGACCGGGCCGGAGCACGACGCCGTGTCCCGCGTCTACGAGCGGGCCCGCGCGCTCGTCCCCGACGTCGAGGAGGGCCGCAGCTACGGCATGCCCGCCCTGCGCTACCGCGGCAGCCCGCTCGTGAGCGCCATGGTCACCCGCACGCACGTGGGCCTCTACCCGTTCAGCCCGGAGGTGGTCGCGGCGCTCGCGGTCGACCTGCAGGGGTTCCGGACCACCAAGGGGTCGATCTCCTTCCAGCCCGACGCGCCGCTGCCGGACGACGTCGTCGACCGGCTGGTGCTCGCGCGCCGGGACGAGATCGACGCCCGCACCCGCTGACCGGCGCGTGCGGGCCTACGCGGGCGGCACGTTGACGTTGCCGCGGAACATGTTCTGCGGGTCGTAGCGCCGCTTGACGTCGCGCAGGCGGTCCCATGTGGCCCCCGGGTAGGCGGCGCGGGCGGTGTCCGTGCCGCCGTCGACGCTGAAGTTCACGTATGCGCCGTCGCCGGAGCGCAGCCGGTCGGCCAGCGCCTCGACCCAGGGCGTGTAGGTGCGCGCCGTGGCCGCGTCGGGGCCCACGGCCGCGACGTTGCCGATCATGCGCGCCGCGCGGTGGGCGTACGCCGTCGCGTCGGCGGGGACGTCGGCCACCGCGCCGCCCAGCACCCGCAGCTGGGCCGCTCGCATCATCGCGTCCGAGCGCTCCAGCTGCTCCAGCAGGTGCGCCGCGGCGGACTCGTCCAGGCCGTCGGCGACGAAGGTGCGCCCTGTCGCGACGACCGGGCCGCCCTGCGGCCCGCCCTCGAGCAGGCTCGGGTAGGGCGCGGTGCGCAGGCCGTCCAGCAGCGCCCCGCCGGCGCGGGCCGCGACGTCGCGCAGGGGAGCGAGCGCGGCCTCCGCCGCGTCGAGCGGGCCCGACCAGCAGGCGTTCGCCATGACGACCAGGCGCCCGTGCCACTCGGCGGGGATCATCGGCATCGGCGGGGCCGTCATCACCATGACGATCACCGTGAGCCCCGGCGGCGCCGCGTCCGCGGCCGCGACCACCCCGGCGACGCTCTCCGGCGTGGCGGGCATGAGGAGCACGCCGCCCACCACCTGCGACACCCCGTGCAGCGCGAACCGGAACCGGGTCACGACGCCGAAGTTGCCGCCACCCCCGCGCAGCGCCCAGAACAGGTCGGGCTCGTGCTCGGCGTCGGTGCGCACCACCTCGCCGTCGGCGGTGACGACCTCCGCCCCCAGCAGGCTGTCGATGGTCATCCCGAGCGAGCGGGACAGCAGCCCGACACCGCCGCCGAGCGTGATGCCGCCGACGCCCACCGTGCCGGTGTCCCCGAACGGCGTGGCGAGGCCGTGCGTCCCGGCGGCGACCGAGTACGCGCCGGCCGTGATCCCGCCCCCCGCCCAGGCGGTGCGGCCCTCGACGTCGAGCTCGAGGCCGTCCAGGCCGCGCAGGTCGAGGGTGAGCGCGCCGTCGTCCGCGCCGAGCCCGAACACGGAGTGCCCGCCGGAGCGCACCGACACCTCGGCGCCGGCGTCGCGCGCGAACCGGACCGCGCGCGCGACCGCGTCCGTGTCGGCGGGGCGCACGATCGCTGCCGGACGGTGCTCGACGCCGCCGGGCTGGATGGTCCGGGCGGCGGCGTAGCCGTCGTCGTCGGGCGCGGCGACGGTCGTGTCCCCGCCCAGGGCGGCGCGGAGAGCCGCGGCGGAGACGTGAGAGGTCGGGGGGATCGCAGGCGTGGACATCATGGCTCCCGGTGTGCTGACGAGCGTGCGGACGAGCGTGCTGACGGCGTGCTGGTGCGGGATCGTCCCGAGGCCGCGCAGGGGCGCGCACCTCGGGCGTGCTCTCAGGGGGACCGTGCGGGCACGGCATCCTCATCGGCAGCCTCCCGCAACCCCGACGGCCTGGCGAGGGAATTCGTGACGCCCCCGCCCGAGGTGCCGGAGGGCACCGGCCGCGTACGGCGGGCGAGCAGGGTCGCGGACGCGCCAGCGCCGCCGCGAGCATGAGGCACGGGCGGGCCGTAGGAGTGGTGGCGGATGGCGTCCATGCCGCCATGCTCGGACCTGAACTATGGTTCAGGTCAAGTGGTCGAGGAAGGGGCGCGAGGATGCCGGAGCAGTCCGCCGAGAAGGTGCCGTGGGACCACGTCGAGCTGACGGTCGGCGAGGTCGCCGCCCGGAGCGGCGTCGCGGTGTCGGCGCTGCACTTCTACGAGCGCCAGGGCCTCATCTCGAGCCGCCGGACACCCGGCAACCAGCGCCGCTACCGGCGCGACGTGCTGCGCCGCGTCGCGTTCGTCCGGGTGTCGCAGCGGGTCGGCATCCCGCTGGCGCGCATCGCGGACGCGCTGGGCACCCTGCCCGCCGACCGCGCCCCCAACGTGCGCGACTGGGAGCGCCTCTCCGAGGCGTGGCGCACCGACCTCGACGCACGGATCGAGCAGCTCGAGCGCCTGCGGGACGACCTCACCGACTGCATCGGCTGCGGGTGTCTCTCGCTCAGCCGGTGCGTGCTCGCCAACCCCCACGACTCCCTGGGCGACGACGGCCCCGGGCCGCGGCGGCTGCTCGTCGGCGAGGAGGCGGGGAGCGAGGACTGACGGCGCGGACGCCCGGGACGCACGGGACGCCCGCGTGACCAGGCCGTACCCTCGGGGCCATGACACACGTCCTCCTCCTCAACGGTCCCAACCTCGGCCGGCTCGGCGTGCGCGAGCCGGAGATCTACGGCCACGCCTCCATGGCGGACCTCGAGCGTGAGGCCGCCGGCTGGGGGAGCGACCTGGGCGTCACGGTCGAGGTGCGCCAGACCGACGACGAGTCCCAGCTCGTGGGGTGGCTGCACGAGGCCGTGGACGCGCGGGCGCACGTCGTGCTGAACCCCGCCGCGTTCACGCACTACAGCTACGCGCTGCGCGACGCGGCCGCGCAGGTGACGTCGTCGGGGCTGCTGCTGGTCGAGGTGCACCTGTCCAACCCGGCGTCCCGGGAGTCTTTCCGCCACTACTCCGTGGTCGCGGGGATCGCGACGGGCACGGTCGCGGGCTTCGGGTTCGACTCCTACCGGCTCGCGCTGTCCGCGGTCGTGCACAAGCTCCAGGACTGAAGCCGTGTCCTCTCAAGGGTCAGCACTGGAGCGTGGACAAGGAGGAGTCCTTGTCTGGGATGAATCCAGGTTCTAGCCTTGAATCATGATCGTGCTGACGGCGGACCAGCGGGGCAGTACCGGCGCGGGTGACCGGGTGCCCAAGGCGCTCGCGCGGCTCGCGTCGCGGGCCGGCGGTCGGCCGGGCGTCGTGCTGCCGTTCGACCGCACCGTCGGCGACGAGCTGCAGGGCGTGCTCGCCGCCGACGACGACGGCGCCGCGCTGGCGGTGGACCTCGCGCTCGACCTCGTGCGCGACGGCGGCTGGTCCGTCGGGATCGGGCTCGGCGCGGTGGACCGGCCTCTGCCCGAGGTGTCCCGCGCCGCGTCCGGGCCGGCGTTCGTGCGGGCGCGTGCCGCCGTCGAGCGGGCGAAGCGCCGGGGGCGGGGGAGCGTGCCCCTCGCCGTCGTGGGCGCGGACGCCGAGCCGCACGTCACGATCGCCGCGGACGCGCAGGCGCTGCTCCACCTGCTCGGGGCGGTCGTCTCCCGGCGTTCGCCCGCCGGGTGGGAGGCGGTCGACGCGCTCGCCGCGCAGCGGGGGCCCGCCCCGCAGCGGGCGTCGGCCGCGGCGCTCGGGGTGAGCGAGCAGGCGGTGAGCCAGCGGCTGCGGGCGGCGCTGTGGGCCGAGGACGCCGCGGCGCGGCCGTTGGCGGCGCGCCTGCTGCGGGCCGCGGGCGCGGAGCAGGAGGATCCGGGGGGCGACGGCCCGACGTCGGCGGAGACCGAGACGGCCGGGACGACAGAGACCGGTGCGACAGAGGCCGGGACGACGGAGATCGAGGAGGTGCCGGGGGGATGAGCCTCGCGGTGGTGGCGACGGACGTCGCGGTCTGGGTCGTGGGCCTGGCGGCGAGCGTGGGCGGTGGCGCCTGGCTCGTCCCGTGGGTGCTGCGGCACGCCGAGCGTGAGCCCCAGGTGGCCGCCGAGGCCGTGGCGGTGCTGCGGGGCGGCACGTGGATCGGGCTGCTCGAGCGCCTGACCGTGACCGGCACCCTGCTCGCGGGCTATCCGGAGGGGGTGGCCGTCGTGGTCGCCGTGAAGGGTCTCGGGCGCTTCCCGGAGCTCCGCGAGCACCCCGTGGCGAGCGAGCGGTTCGTGGTCGGCACGCTCGCGTCGCTGGCCTGGTCGGCGGCGCTGGGCATCGCCGGTCACGCCCTGCTCGTAGCGCTGTAGAATGCTTCGGGCCCTCTGCGGGCCGGAACGTCGACATCTGCTCCGTACCCCGACCCCGAGGACGAATGAGAACGTGGCTACCTCCAACGACATCAAGAACGGCACCGTGCTCCGCATCGACGGTCAGCTCTGGACGATCATCGAGTTCCAGCACGTCAAGCCGGGCAAGGGTGGCGCGTTCGTCCGCACCAAGATGAAGAACGTCCTGTCCGGCAAGGTCGTCGACAAGACGTTCAACGCCGGCACCAAGGTCGAGACGGCGAGCGTCGACCGGCGTGACTTCCAGTACCTGTACATGGACGGCGCGGACTACGTGTTCATGGACACGGACACCTACGACCAGATCACCGTGCCCGCCGCGACCGTCGGCGACGCGAGCAACTACATGCTCGAGGGCATGAACATCATGATCGCCTCGAACGACGGCACCCCGCTGTACGTCGAGCTCCCGTCGTCCGTGGTCCTGGAGATCACCTACACGGAGCCCGGCCTGCAGGGCGACCGTTCCACCGGCGGCACCAAGCCCGCCACCCTCGAGACGGGGGCGGAGATCCAGGTCCCGCTGTTCCTCGAGCAGGGCACCAAGGTCAAGGTCGACACGCGTGACGGGTCGTACCTGGGCCGCGTGAACGACTGACGGGCGCCGGCTGACATGGGCGCACGCACCAAGGCGCGCAAGCGCGCCGTCGACATCCTCTTCGAGGCGGAGCAGCGCGGGCTCGACCCGCAGGTGCTCGTCGCCGACCGCGTGATCGAGCCCCACACCGAGGCGGCGGTGCCGCAGTACACCGTGGACCTCGTCGAGGGCGTGGTCGCGCACCGCGAGCGCATCGACGAACTGCTCGCGACGTACTCGCAGGGCTGGACCGTGGACCGCATGCCCGCGGTCGACCGGGCGCTGCTGCGCATCGGCACCTGGGAGCTGATCTACAACGACGACGTCCCCGACGCCGTCGCCGTGGACGAGGCCGTGGACCTGGCGGGCCAGCTGTCCACCGACGACTCGCCGTCGTTCGTGAACGGGCTCCTGGGCCGGCTGGTGGAGATCAAGCCGACGCTGCTGATCTGACCGCGGCACGACACGACCCTTGTGGGTACGGAGACGGCGAGAACTCGAGCGCGGGTTCTCGCCGTCTCCGTACCCACAGCCGTCCGGTGCCGGCTGTGACGCACGCCGCGACCGCATCGTGGGCGCCGGCCCGGACCCGGCCGGGCGGACGGGATAAGGTGGGCGACGTTGGAACAGACACCCTTTAACACCGTCCCGTGAGGCGGAGAAGGAGGTCGCCAGTGAGTGCTGGCACCGGTATGCCCGGAACACCGGAGCCGACCGTCCCGGAGGGGACCGTCGTGCTCGGCGCGAGCGACGTCGCCCGCGCCCTGACCCGCATCGCGCACGAGATCGTCGAGCGCTCCAAGGGGGCCGAGGACGTCGTCCTGCTCGGCATCCCCACCCGCGGGGTCACGCTCGCCGCCCGGCTCGCCCAGCGGCTCGCGAGCATCGACCCGGCGTTCGACCCCGAGCGCGACCTCGGCGAGCTGGACGTCACCATGTACCGCGACGACCTGCGCCGCCAGCCCACGCGCGCCGTGGGCGTGACCCGGCTGCCCGCGGCGGGGATCGAGGGCAAGACGGTCGTGCTCGTCGACGACGTCCTGTTCTCCGGGCGCACGATCCGCGCGGCGCTCGACGCCATCGGCGACCTGGGCCGGCCGCAGGCCGTGCGCCTCGCCTGCCTCGTGGACCGTGGGCACCGCGAGCTGCCGATCCGGCCGGACTTCGTGGGCAAGAACCTCCCGACCGCGCAGACGGAGCGCGTGCGCGTGCTCCTCGCCGAGGTGGACGGCACGGACGCCGTGGTGATCAGCGGCCGCGAGCCCGGCGTGGGCGTCCCGATCGTGCCGATCGCCCCGACCGTCGAGGGGGGCGAGCGATGAGGCACCTGCTGTCCACCGCCGACCTGGCCAAGGACGAGGCGATCGAGCTCCTGGACACCGCCGCGCAGATGGCGGCGACGCAGTCCCGGGAGATCAAGAAGCTCCCGACGCTGCGCGGCCGCACCGTGGTGAACCTCTTCTTCGAGGACTCCACCCGGACCCGCATCTCGTTCGAGACGGCCGCCAAGCGGCTGTCTGCGGACGTCATCAACTTCTCCGCCAAGGGTTCGAGCGTGTCCAAGGGCGAGTCGCTCAAGGACACGGCACTCACCCTGCACGCCATGGGGGCCGACGCCGTGGTGGTGCGCCACTGGGCCTCCGGCGCCCCGTACCAGCTCGCACACGCGGGCTGGCTCGACGCCGCGGTGCTCAACGCCGGCGACGGCACGCACATGCACCCCACCCAGGCGCTGCTCGACGCGTACACGATCCGGCGGCACCTGGGCGGCCACGGCGGCGGCCTGCGCCGCGGCGGGGACGACGGCGTCGGCGCGGACCTGGCCGGCCTCAAGGTCGCCATCGTCGGCGACGTGCTGCACTCGCGCGTGGCCCGGGCGAACGTCCGACTGCTGCGTACGCTCGGCGCCGAGGTGACGCTGGTCGCGCCGCCCACGCTGCTGCCGGTCGGGGTCGAGTCGTGGCCGTGCCGCACCTCCTACGACCTGGACGCCACGCTGGCCGACTGGCAGCCCGACGCCGTGATGATGCTGCGGGTGCAGCGCGAACGGATGTCCGGCGGCGCCGGCGCGTTCTTCCCGAGCACGCTGGAGTACACCCGGTACTTCGGGCTCGACGCCCGCCGCCTCGCGGTCCTGCCGGAGCACTCGATCGTCATGCACCCCGGCCCGATGAACCGCGGCCTGGAGATCTCCGCCGAGGCGGCGGACTCCGACCGCGCCGTCATCGTCGAGCAGGTCGCCAACGGCGTCGCCGTGCGCATGGCCGCGCTCTACCTGCTGCTGTCCGGCACCACCGAAGGGACCACCCTGTGACCATCACCTACGTGCTGCGAGGGGCGCGCCCCCTCGGCGGCGAGGCGGCCGACGTCGTCCTGTCCGACGGCGTGATCACCCAGATCGCGGCCCCCGGCACGGCCGACGTGCCGGACGGGTCCGACGTCGTCGAGATCGCCGCCGACGGCCACGTGCTGCTGCCCGGCCTGGTCGACCTGCACACCCACCTGCGCGAGCCGGGCCGCGAGGACGCCGAGACCGTCGCGTCGGGCACCCGCGCCGCGGCGGCGGGCGGCTTCACCGCGGTGCACGCCATGGCGAACACGTCGCCGGTGGCGGACACCGCGGGCGTCGTCGAGCAGGTGTGGCGCCTGGGCCAGGAGGCCGGCTGGGTGGACGTGCACCCGGTCGGGGCCGTGACCGTCGGCCTGGGCGGCGAGCGCCTCGCGGAGCTGGGCGCCATGGCCGACTCGGCCGCCCGCGTGCGGGTCTTCTCCGACGACGGCAAGTGCGTCCACGACCCGATCCTCATGCGCCGCGCGCTCGAGTACGTCAAGGCGTTCGACGGCGTCGTCGCGCAGCACGCGCAGGAGCCGCGCCTCACCGAGGGCGCCCAGATGAACGAGGGCGTCGTCTCCGCCGAGATCGGCCTGGCCGGCTGGCCCGCCGTCGCGGAGGAGGCGATCATCGCCCGCGACGTGCTGCTCGCGGAGCACGTCGGCTCGCGGCTGCACGTGTGCCACCTGTCCACCGCCGGCTCGGTGGAGATCATCCGCTGGGCGAAGGGCCGCGGCATCGACGTGACCGCCGAGGTGACGCCCCACCACCTGGTCCTCACGGACGACCTCGCCCGCACCTACGACCCCACCTACAAGGTGAACCCGCCGCTGCGCACGGCCGAGGACGTCGAGGCGGTGCGCGCGGGCCTCGCCGACGGGACGATCGACATCGTGGCCACGGACCACGCCCCGCACACCCGCGAGGACAAGGACTGCGAGTGGGGCGCCGCCGCGTTCGGCATGACCGGGCTCGAGACCGCCCTGTCGGTCGTGCAGCAGACGATGGTCGACACGGGCCGCCTGACCTGGGCCGACGTCGCGCGCGTCCTGTCGGCCAACCCGGCGCGCATCGGCCGCATCGACGCCGGTCCCGCCGCGCAGGGGCGGCCGGTCGCGGTCGGCGAGCCGGCGAACCTCACCCTGGTGGACCCGGCGGCGACCCGCGCCGTCGACGGCGCGGCGCAGGCGACCGCGAGCGGCAACACGCCCTTCGCGGGCCGCGACCTGCCGGGCCGCGTGGTCGCGACCTTCCTGCGCGGCCGGGCCACGGTGCTCGACGGCGCGCCCGTCGGCCCCGCGGCCGACAGCCGCCGGCTCGCCGGGCGGGGAGGCGCGCGATGAACCTGCCCATGCCCGTCGCGGTCGGGATCTGGGTCGTCGTCGGCGTCCTGCTGCTGCTGGTGGTCCTCACCGGCCGCCGCCGGCTCGCCGCCCGCACCCGGCTCACCGTGCCCGTACCGCCGCAGCCGCCCGAGGACCTCGGCGCCCTGCGCCTCGGCCCCCTCCAGGCCACCTACGTGTCGTCGACCCTTGCCGGCGACTGGCTCGCGCGCGTCGGCGCGCACCACCTCGGCGACCGCTCCACCGCGCACGTGTCCGTGCACGACGCGGGCGTGCTGATCGAGCGCGACGGCGCCCCCGACGTGTTCGCGCCCGTGGACGCGCTGCGCGGCGTCGGCCTCGCCCCCGGGATGGCCGGCAAGTACGTCGGCGCCGACGGCCTGGTCGTCGTGACCTGGGAGGACCCGGCCGTGGGCGACGTCCCCGCGGCCACCCTCGACACCGGCCTGCGCACCCGCCACGAGCCCGACCGGTCCCGCCTGGTCGACGCCGTGCGCCACCTCATGACCTCCGCCCCCGCACCGAAGGACGAGCAGTGACCTCCAGCTCCCTCACCAGTCCCACGACGAGCCCGCACGCGGCCCTCCTGGTCCTCGAGGACGGCACGGTCGCCCGCGGCCGCGCCTACGGCGCCCGCGGCGCCACCTTCGGCGAGATCGTCTTCTCCACCGGCATGACCGGCTACCAGGAGACCCTCACGGACCCCTCCTACCACCGGCAGATCGTCGTGATGACGGCCCCGCACGTCGGCAACACCGGCGTGAACGACGAGGACCCCGAGTCCGGCAAGATCTGGGTCTCCGGCTACGTGCTGCGCGACCCCGCCCGCCGCGTCTCCTCCTGGCGCGCCGACCGGTCCCTCGAGGACGAGCTCGCCGCCCAGGGCGTCGTCGGCATCAGCGAGGTCGACACCCGTAAGCTCACCCGCCACCTGCGCGAGCTCGGCGTCATGCGCGCCGGCGTCTTCTCCGGCGACGCGCTGCTGAACGACGCCGGGCTGGAGCGCCCGCTCGCCGAGCTGGTCGCCGAGGTGCAGGCCTCCCCGGCGATGGCCGGCGCGAACCTCGCGCCCGAGGTCTCGACCACCGCGGCGTACGTCGTCGAGCCGGCCGGCGAGTTCGCCGGGCAGGAGCCCGTCGCGACCGTCGTCGCCGTCGACCTCGGCATCAAGGCCATGACCCCGGCCCGCCTGGCCGAGCGCGGCGTGCGGGTGCACGTCGTGCCCCAGTCCGCCACCGTCGAGGACGTCGAGGCCCTGCTGCCCGCCGACGGCTCGCCCGCCGGCGTGTTCTTCTCCAACGGCCCCGGCGACCCGTCGTCCGCCGCGCACGAGATCGAGCTGCTGCGCGGCGTGCTCGACCGCGGCATCCCGTTCTTCGGGATCTGCTTCGGTAACCAGCTGCTCGGGCGGGCGCTCGGCTACGGCACCTACAAGCTCGGGTACGGCCACCGTGGCATCAACCAGCCCGTCATGGACCGCACGACGAGCAAGGTGGAGGTCACGGCGCACAACCACGGGTTCGCCGTCGACGCCCCCGTCGACGCCGTGAGCACCGCCCCGTACGACGCCGAGCGCACCGACGGCCGCGCCTACGGCCGCGTCATCGTGTCCCACGTCGGCCTCAACGACCGCGTGGTCGAGGGGCTGACCGCGCTCGACGTGCCCGCCTTCTCCGTGCAGTACCACCCGGAGGCCGCCGCCGGCCCGCACGACAGCGCGTACCTCTTCGACCGCTTCGTCGCCCTCATGACCTCTCGCGCCCCCGTGGCCGTCCCCGACGCCGCGCTGGCCGCCCTGAAGGAGAACTGATGCCCCGCCGTTCCGACCTCTCCTCCGTCCTGGTCATCGGCTCCGGGCCGATCGTCATCGGCCAGGCCTGCGAGTTCGACTACTCCGGCACGCAGGCCTGCCGCGTGCTCAAGGAGGAGGGCCTGCGCGTCGTCCTCGTGAACTCGAACCCGGCCACGATCATGACCGACCCGGAGTTCGCCGACGCCACCTACGTCGAGCCGATCACCACCGAGGTGCTCACGACGATCATCGCCAAGGAGCGCCCGGACGCGCTCCTGCCCACCCTCGGCGGGCAGACGGCGCTCAACGCCGCCATCGCCCTCGACGAGGCCGGCGTGCTCGAGCAGTACGACGTCGAGCTCATCGGCGCGAACATCCCCGCCATCCAGAAGGGCGAGGACCGCCAGCAGTTCAAGGACGTCGTCGCCAAGTGCGGCGGCGAGTCCGCCCGCTCCGTCATCGTGCACACCGTCGACGAGGCCCTCGCCGCGGCCGGCGACCTCGGCTACCCGATGGTCGTGCGCCCGTCTTTCACGATGGGCGGCCTGGGCTCCGGCTTCGCCTACGACGAGAAGGACCTGCGGCGCATCGTCGGGCAGGGCCTGCACTACTCGCCGACCACCGAGGTGCTCCTGGAGGAGTCCATCCTCGGCTGGAAGGAGTACGAGCTCGAGCTCATGCGCGACAAGGACGACAACGTCGTGGTCGTCTGCTCGATCGAGAACGTCGACCCCGTGGGCGTGCACACCGGCGACTCGGTCACCGTCGCCCCCTCGATGACGCTCACCGACCGCGAGTACCAGAAGCTGCGCGACATCGGCATCGCCGTCATCCGCGAGGTCGGCGTCGACACCGGCGGCTGCAACATCCAGTTCGCCGTCGACCCGGACACCGGGCGCATCATCGTCATCGAGATGAACCCGCGCGTCTCGCGCTCCTCGGCGCTGGCCTCCAAGGCGACCGGCTTCCCGATCGCGAAGATCGCGGCCAAGCTCGCCGTCGGGTACACGCTCGACGAGATCCCGAACGACATCACGCGCGTCACCCCGGCCAGCTTCGAGCCCACGCTCGACTACGTGGTCGTCAAGGTGCCCCGCTTCGCGTTCGAGAAGTTCCCCGCCGCCGACCCCACGCTGACCACCACCATGAAGTCCGTGGGCGAGGCCATGGCGCTCGGGCGCAACTTCACCGAGGCCCTCGGCAAGGCGCTGCGCTCCATCGACAAGGGCGGCGTCGCGTTCCACTGGGACGGCGAGGCGCCCTCGGGCGCCGCGCTCGACCAGCTCCTGGCGGAGATCCGCCGGCCCACGGAGCACCGCATGGTCGGCGTGCAGCAGGCGTTGCGCGCCGTCGTCGCCGGGCACACCACCCTCGAGGCCGTGTTCGACGCCACCAAGATCGACCCCTGGTTCCTCGACCAGATCCTCCTCATGAACGAGGTCGCCGCGGAGGTCGCCGCCGGCGCCACCCTCACCGAGGACGTGCTGCGCCGCGCCAAGCGGCACGGCCTGTCCGACGTGCAGGTCGCGCGCCTGCGCGGCATGGGCCCGGCGGGGGAGGCCACCGTCCGCGAGGTGCGGCACGCCCTCGGGGTGCGCCCGGTCTACAAGACGGTCGACACCTGCGCCGCCGAGTTCGCCGCCCGCACGCCCTACCACTACTCGTCCTACGACGAGGAGACCGAGGTGGCGCCCCGCGAGCGCGAGGCCGTCATCATCCTCGGCTCCGGCCCGAACCGCATCGGCCAGGGCATCGAGTTCGACTACTCGTGCGTGCACGCCGCCCTGACCCTCTCCGAGCGCTACGAGACCGTCATGGTCAACTGCAACCCGGAGACGGTCTCGACCGACTACGACACCTCCGACCGCCTGTACTTCGAGCCCCTCACCTTCGAGGACGTCCTCGAGGTCTACGCGGCCGAGCTCGCC
Organism: Promicromonospora sp. Marseille-Q5078; assembly: GCF_050315395.1. Taxonomy (NCBI): domain Bacteria; kingdom Bacillati; phylum Actinomycetota; class Actinomycetes; order Micrococcales; family Promicromonosporaceae; genus Promicromonospora; species Promicromonospora sp. Marseille-Q5078. Next base: position 2,395,825 of record NZ_JBNPQG010000001.1, on the reverse strand, counting down.
GCCGGCCCGGTCAAGGGCGTCATCGTCCAGCTCGGCGGTCAGACACCCCTCGCGCTCGCGCAGCGCCTCGCCGACGCGGGCGTGCCGATCCTCGGCACCTCCCCGGAGGCGATCGACGCGGCCGAGGACCGCGGCATCTTCGGGCAGGTGCTGCTCGACGCCGGCCTGCCCGCCCCCGCGTTCGGCACGGCCCGCTCCCTCGGCCAGGCCCGCGAGGTCGCCGAGACCATCGGCTACCCCGTCCTCGTGCGCCCGTCGTACGTGCTGGGCGGGCGCGGCATGGAGATCGTCTACTCCGTCGAGCAGCTCATCGAGTACGTCGAGCGGGCGCTCGCGGCCGCCGCCGCGGACGAGCGCACGGCGGGCGGCCTGCTGCCGGCGCCGCTGCTCATCGACCGCTTCCTCGACGACGCGATGGAGATCGACGTCGACGCGCTGTACGACGGCGAGGAGATGTTCCTCGGCGGCGTCATGGAGCACATCGAGGAGGCCGGCATCCACTCGGGCGACTCGGCCTGCGTGCTCCCGCCGGTGTCCCTGTCGACCGCGGAGATCGAGCGCATCCGCCGCTCCACCGAGGCGATCGCGAAGGGCGTCGGGGTGCGCGGACTGCTCAACGTGCAGTACGCGCTCGTGTCCGACGTGCTCTACGTCCTCGAGGCGAACCCGCGCGCGTCGCGCACGGTGCCCTTCGTGTCCAAGGCCACGGGCACCTCGATGGCCAAGGCCGCGGCCCGCGTGATGGTCGGCGAGTCGATCGCCGACCTGCGCGCGGCGGGCGTCCTGCCCGCCGAGGGCGACGGCGGCACGCTCGACCTGGGCGCGCCGCTGGCCGTCAAGGAGGCCGTGCTGCCGTTCAAGCGGTTCCGCACCGCCGAGGGGCAGGTCGTGGACACGGTGCTCGGCCCGGAGATGCGCTCCACGGGCGAGGTCATGGGCTTCGACAAGGACTTCCCGCACGCGTTCGCGAAGTCGCAGGCCGCCGCCTTCGGCGGGCTGCCGACCGCGGGCCGGGTCTTCGTGTCGGTCGCGGACCGGGACAAGCGCTCGATCGTGTTCCCGGTGAAGCGGCTCGCGGAGCTGGGCTTCGAGGTGCTCGCCACCGCCGGCACGGCGCAGGTGCTGCGCCGCAACGGCATCGGCAGCACGGTGGTGCGCAAGTTCTCCGAGGGCCGCGGCGCCGACGGCGAGCCCACGATCGTCGACCTCATCAGCGACGGCGAGGTCGACCTCGTGGTCAACTCCCCGTCCGGCCAGGGCGCGCGCGCCGACGGCTACGAGATCCGTGCGGCCACGACCGCGGCCGACAAGCCGATGATCACCACGGTGGACCAGCTCGCCGCGGCGGTGCAGGGCATCGAGGCGGTCCGCGGCGGCCCGTTCGACGTGGCCAGCCTCCAGGAGCACACGGCCGCGACGCGGGCACGGCTCGCCGGAGACGTCGTCACCGCGGGGGTGCCGGCGTGAGCGCGCCGACGCCGTTCGGCGCCCGCCTCGCCGGGGCGATGGACGCCCACGGGCCGCTGTGCGTGGGCATCGACCCCCACGCGTCGCTGCTCGACGCCTGGGGGCTGGGGGACGACGCCGCCGGGGTGCGCGAGTTCGGGCTCCGCGTGGTCGACGCCCTCGGCGGGCGGGTGGCGGCGTTCAAGCCGCAGGCCGCGTTCTTCGAGCGGCACGGCTCGGCCGGCGTCGCGGCCCTGGAGGACGTCATCGCCGCCTCCCGGGCCGCGGGGACCCTGACGGTCGTCGACGCCAAGCGCGGCGACATCGGCTCCACGATGGCCGCGTACGCGGACGCCTTCCTCGCGGACGGCTCGCCGCTCGCCGGGGACGCCGTGACGGTCTCGCCGTACCTGGGCTTCGGCTCGCTCGCGCCCGCCGCCGAGCTCGCCGCGCGCACCGGCCGGGGGATCTTCGTGCTGTGCCTCACGTCCAACAAGGAAGGCCACGAGGTGCAGCACGCCGTCGGGCCCGACGGCACGAGCGTCGCGGCCTCGGTCGCGGCGCAGGCGGCCGTGCTGAACGCCGGCGCGGAGCCGATGGGCTCCGTCGGCCTCGTCGTGGGCGCCACGGTCGGCGACGCGACGCGCGAGACGGGCACGGACCTGGTGGCCGTGAACGGGCCGCTGCTCGCCCCGGGCGTGGGCGCGCAGGGCGCGGGGGAGCGGGAGCTCGCCGCCGTCTTCGGCGCCGCGCGGCGGCACGTGCTCGCGTCGTCCTCCCGGGGCGTGCTCGCCGCGGGCCCGGACGCCGCGGGGCTGCGCGCCGCGGCCGCGTCCGCCGTCGCGGACGCGCGCGCCGCGCTGCGGCCCTGAGCCGGGGCAGCCGCTCGGATCATCGTGCGCAGGGCCCGCTCCCCGCGTGGGGGCGGGCCCTGTGCCGTGCCCGGGGTGCCCTGCGTTCCCAGCGTCAGGGCGCCGGCGCGACCTGCCAGACCGAGACGTGCCGCTCGCTCCGTGCGGTGAACGGCGTGCCGTCCCAGTCCTGCCAGCGGTGCAGCAGGCGCATCCCCGCGAGGCGGGCCATGAGGTCGAGCTCCGCGGGCCACACGTACCGGAAGGGCAGGGTGCGGAAGCGCCCCGAGCCGTCCGGCCAGACGGTGACGTGGTTCGACGTGAACGCCTGCGTGACGGTGTCGAGGCGGTCGAAGCCCACGTACCCGCCCCCGGCGGCGTCGGGCGCCACCGTGAACGGGACGGTGTCCTGCCCGGGCGGCATCCGGCGCAGCGGCGGCACGCCGACCTCGACCACGAAGTGCCCGCCGGGGCGCAGGTGCGCGGCCGCGGTGCGGAAGCAGTCGACCTGGCCGTCCTGGGTGGTGACGTTGCCGATCGTGTTGAAGACCAGGTAGGCGACGGCGTACTCGCCCGGCACGCGGGTGCGGGTCATGTCACCGATCGTCACGCCCACCCGGTCGCCGCCGGGCTTGTCCGCGATCCGCGCGGCCATCGCCCGGGAGAGCTCGATGCCGTGCACGCGCACGCCCCGCAGCGCCAGGGGCGCGGCGACGCGGCCCGTGCCGACGGCGAGCTCGAGGGCCGCGCCGTCGTCGGCGAGCCCGGCGAGCACGTCGACGGTGCGTGCGACGACGGCGGCGTCGAACTCGTCGTCGGTCGACGCGTCGTAGGTGGCGGCGACGCTCTCGGGGAACCATCCGTCGGCGGCGTCGTCCGGGCTGGGGCGACCGGTCGGCATGCCCGCGACCGTAGGCCGCGGTGGCCGGGTACGACGAGCCGTTTTCGCCCTGCACGCCCCACCTGCGACGATGTGCTGACCCGAATGCCGCTTTCCTCCTGGTCGGACGGTGGGCCGATCGGCCCTACGGATTGCCGCCTTCGCAGGTCGTGGCTACTTTCGAGGGAGCAGTTCCCCTCATCAAGCGGACCGACAGAGTAGGTGACTTGCGTGGCTCTCCCCCCTCTCACCCCGGAACAGCGTGCTGCGGCCCTCGAGAAGGCGGCCGAGGCTCGGCGCGTCCGTGCGGAGATCAAGAACCGGTTGAAGTATTCCCAGGGCTCCCTCAAGGACGTGATCGAGAAGGGGCAGAAGGACGACGTCGTGGGCAAGCTCAAGGTCGTCTCGCTGCTGGAGTCGCTCCCGGGTGTCGGTAAGGTGAAGGCCCGGGCGATCATGGAGGAGATCGGGATCGCCGAGACCCGCCGGGTCCGTGGCCTCGGGCCGCACCAGGCTTCGGCGCTCATCGAGAGGTTTGGCTGACATTTCCGCACCACCGGCCGGCAGCCCGGCACCGCACGCAGCCCCTGGCCCCGTCACCGCGGACGGGGGAGCGACGCCGGCACGTCTGACGGTGCTCGCCGGGCCCACGGCCGTGGGCAAGGGCACCGTCTCGGCCGACATCCGCGCGCGCTACCCGCAGGTGTGGCTGTCGGTCTCGGCGACGACCCGTCCTCCGCGGCCGGGCGAGGTGCACGGCGTGCACTATCTCTTCGTCACGCCCGAGGAGTTCGACCGGATGGTCGCCGAGGGTCAGATGCTCGAGTGGGCGGTGGTGCACGGGCGGAACCGCTACGGCACGCCGCGCGGGCCGGTCGAGGAGCACCTCGCGGCCGGCGTGCCGACGCTCCTGGAGATCGACCTGCAGGGCGCCCGGCAGGTGCGGGAGTCGATGCCCGAGGCGCACTTCGTCTTCCTGTCCCCGCCGAGCTTCGACGAGCTGGTGCGGCGCCTCGTGGGGCGCGGCACGGAGGACGCCGAGGAGCGGGAGCGGCGGCTGAGCACCGCGCGCACGGAGCTCGCGGCCGAGGCGGAGTTCGACGTGACGATCGTGAACGACGACGTCACCCACGCGACGGACCGGCTCGCGCGCGTGATGGGCGTGACGTCCGCCGCACCTCGGGTCGCGCTGTAGCCCTACCGGGTCCGCCACCCGCGAGCGCGGGTAGGATGGGTTGCTGACCCCCTGACGTCCCGTCACCCAACTTTGTCTGGAGTGTGACCCATGGCCGGAACCGTGGCCCAGCCCATCGGCATCACCGACCCGCCCATCGACGAGCTGCTTCAGCGCACCGACTCGAAGTACGGCCTCGTGCTGTACGCGTCGCAGCGCGCCCGCCAGATCAACGCGTACTACTCGCAGCTCAACGAGGGACTGCTGGAGAACGTGGGCCCGCTGGTCGAGACCCGCAACCAGGAGAAGCCGCTCTCCATCGCGATGCGCGAGATCAACGAGGGCCTGCTCGTCTCCACCCCCGTCGAGGAGAAGCCCGACGCCGCGGCGGAGCCGACCGTCGACCCGACCGACGAGATCACCTTCTGACGGACCCCACGACGGCCGCGACGAGGTAGCCGAGAGCAGAGGTCGCCCTCGATGAGGATCCTGCTGGGCGTCAGCGGAGGCATCGCCGCGTACAAGGCCGTGCTCCTGCTGCGCCTCCTGCGCGAGCAGGGGCACGCGGTGCGGGTGATCCCCACCGCGTCGGCCCTGCGGTTCGTCGGCGCGCCGACGTTCGAGGCGCTGTCCGGCGAGCCCGTGACGGCCGAGGTGTTCGAGGACGTCGCGCACGTGCCGCACGTGGCGCTCGGGCAGGGCGCCGACCTGGTGGTCGTCGCCCCGGCGACGGCCGACCTTCTCGCCCGGGCGGCGAGCGGCCGGGCGGACGACCTGCTCACGTCGACCCTGCTCACCGCGCGATGCCCGGTCGTCATGGCGCCGGCGATGCACACCGAGATGTGGGAGCACCCTGCCACCCGCGCCAACGTGGCGACCCTGCGCGAGCGCGGGGTGACGATTGTCGAGCCGGCCAGCGGCCGCCTCACCGGCGCCGACACCGGCCCCGGCCGCCTGCCCGAGCCTGAGGACATCGCGCGCGTCGCGCTCGAGGCCGCCGGGGCCGCAGCGCACGGCCCGTCGGGAGACACCCCCACCGCCCCCGCCGACCTGACCGGCCGCACGGTCGTCGTCTCGGCCGGCGGCACGCGGGAGGCGATCGACCCGGTGCGGTTCATCGGCAACCGGTCCAGCGGGCGGCAGGGCGCGGCCCTGGCCGAGGCGGCCCGGGCCCGCGGGGCGCGCGTCACGCTCGTGGCGGCGAACCTCGACGCCACGATGACCACCGCCGCGCGGGCGGCCGGCGTCGACGTCGTCCCCGTGGAGAGCACGGCCGAGCTGCGCGACGCGGTCCGCGCCGGCGCCGTCGACGCGGACGTCGTCGTGATGGCGGCCGCGGTGGCGGACTTCCGCCCCGCCGAGGTGCCGGACGCCAAGATCAAGAAGGTGCCGGGCAGCGGGCCCGCCCCGATCGTCCTCGTGGAGAACCCGGACGTGCTGGCGGAGCTCGCCCACGACCGGCTCCGGCCGGGCCAGCTGGTCGTGGGGTTCGCGGCCGAGACGGGCGACGGCGCCGGCTCGGTGCTGGACCACGGGCGGGCCAAGGCGCGCCGCAAGGGCGCCGACCTCCTCGCGGTGAACGCGGTGGGCGGCGGGCGCGGCTTCGGCGCTCCGACCAACGCCGTGACCGTCCTCGACGGGCAGGGGGAGGTCGTGGCGGAGGCCGAGGGCACCAAGCGCGCCGTCGCCGACGCGATCTGGGACGCCGTGTCGAAGGCGCTGCCCAGCATCTGAGATTCGCCTCGCCATGTGAGACGTTCTCGCCCTCCGGGGCCTGGATCTGCGGGCTCGTGCCCGTAGGCTGTGCGGCATGACCGATGCCCTGCGCCTCTTCACGTCCGAGTCCGTGACCGAGGGCCACCCGGACAAGGTGTGCGACCAGATCTCCGACGCCATCCTGGACGCGATGCTCGCCCAGGACCCGCGATCGCGCGTCGCCGTCGAGACGATGGTGACCACGGGCCTGGTGCACGTCGCGGGCGAGGTCACCACGGACGCGTACGTCGAGATCCCGCAGCTCGTGCGGGAGGTGGTGCGCCGCATCGGCTACACGTCCTCCGCGATCGGCTTCGACGGCGACTCCTGCGGCGTGTCCGTGTCGATCGGCCAGCAGTCGCCGGACATCGCGCAGGGCGTGGACAAGAGCCTCGAGGACCGTGACGACTCGTCCGGGCCGTCGGTCGTCCACGACCCGCTCGACGCGCAGGGCGCGGGCGACCAGGGCCTCATGTTCGGCTACGCGACGGACGAGACGCCGGCGCTGATGCCGCTGCCGATCTGGACCTCGCACCGCCTCGCGGAGCGCCTCGCCGCCGTGCGGCGCTCGGGCGAGCTGCCGGGCCTGCGCCCCGACGGCAAGACGCAGGTGACGATCGGCTACGACGGCGACCGCCCCGTGCGCGTCGACACCGTGGTGCTGTCCACGCAGCACGACGCCGACATCGTGCAGGAGAAGCTGCAGCGCGAGGTCGCCGACCAGGTGATCGCCCCCGTGCTGGCGGAGGTGGCGGAGCAGACCGGCGTCGAGACCGCGGGCGCGCGCCTCATCGTGAACCCGACGGGCAAGTTCGTCGTCGGCGGCCCGCAGGGCGACGCCGGCCTCACGGGCCGCAAGATCATCGTCGACACCTACGGCGGCATGGCCCGGCACGGCGGCGGGGCGTTCTCCGGCAAGGACCCGTCGAAGGTGGACCGCTCCGCGGCCTACGCGATGCGCTGGGTGGCGAAGAACGTCGTCGCGGCCGGGCTCGCGCGCCGGTGCGAGGTGCAGGTGGCGTACGCGATCGGCAAGGCGCACCCGGTGGGGCTGTACGTCGAGACGTTCGGCACCGAGACGGTGCCCGTCGAGCGGATCGCCGCGGCCATCGACACGGTCTTCGACCTGCGCCCCGCGGCGATCATCCGCGACCTGGACCTCCTGCGCCCCGTTTACGCTGCCACGGCCACGTACGGCCACTTCGGGCGCGACCTGCCCGGGTTCACCTGGGAGCGCACGGACCGGGTGGACGCCCTGCGGGCCGCCGTCTGACCAGGCCCGTCGCCCGGCGACCGTCGTCGTCGGCGGGGCGTGATGGGATGGCCCCGTGACCGACACCCCCGAGCCCGAGCAGCCCGCGCTGCTCGGGCTCGACGACGTCCCGGCGCCCCGCGGGGCGCGCACCAAGGGCCGTCGCGGGGGCGCAGCCCTCGGCGCGACGCCCGTCGCGGAGGAGCTCCCGGTCGCGCGGGTGGTGCTCGACCTGCAGCCGGCGCACCTCGACCGGCCGTACGACTACCTGGTGCCCGCGCCCATGGCGGACGACGCGCGGCCGGGCGTGCGCGTGCGGGCGCGGTTCGGCCCGCAGGAGGTGGCCGGGTACGTCGTGGAGCGCCGCGAGACCTCGGACCACGACGGCCGGCTCGTGCCCCTGCGGCGCGTGGTCTCCGGCGACCCGGTGCTCTCCGAGCCCGTGCTCCGTCTCGCCCGGGCCGTCGCCGACCGGTACGCGGGCACCCTCGCCGACGTGCTGCGGCTCGCGGTGCCGCCCCGGCACGCGCGGGTGGAGAAGGAGGTGATGGCCGCCCTGGCCGAGCCCGCCGCGGAGCCCGCCGCGGAGCCCGCCGCGGGGCCCGTCGGCGAGCCGGAGGCGGGCCCGGGGCCCGGCACGGCGCCCGAGGACGTGGCAAAGGACGTGCCCGAGGACGGGGCGGCGGTCCCGACGTCGGCCTGGGTGTCCTACCTCGGCGGCGAGGCGTTCTGCCGACACCTGCTCGCGGGGGAGGCGCCGCGCGCCGTGTGGACGCCGCTGCCCGGCCTGGCGCCCCCGGAGGACGACGGCCCGGCGCGCGTGCCGCACTGGGCGGCCGCCGTCGCCCAGGCCGCGCGGGCCACCGTCGCCGGGGGACGGCGCGTCCTGGTGGTCGCGCCGGACGCGCGCGACGTGGAGCGGGCGGTCGCGGCCCTCGCCGACGCGGGGATCGACGACGTCGTGCGCCTCCTCGCCGACGACGGGCCCGCACCCCGGTACCGCGCGTTCCTGCGTGCCCGGCACGGCCTGGCCGCCGTGGTGGTGGGGACGCGCGCCGCGATGTTCGCGCCGGTGCCCGACCTCGGGCTCGTCGTGCTGTGGGGCGACGGCGAGGACACCCTCGCCGAGCCGCACGCGCCGTACCCGCACGCGCGCGACGTGCTCGCCCTGCGCAGCGACCTCGAGAACACCGCCTACCTGCTCGCGTCGCCGGGGCGCACCGTGCAGGCGCAGGCCCTGCTCGCGTCGGGGTGGGCGCGCGAGATCGCCGCCCCCCGCGACGTGGTCCGCGCCCGCGCCCCCCGCGTGCGCGCGTTGACGTCGGTCGAGCTCGCGTCCGAGGGTCCGGGCGCCGCCGCCCGCCTGCCCACGGCGGCCTGGCGCGCGGCCCGCGACGGCCTGGCGCGCGGCCCCGTCCTCGTGCAGGTGCCGCGCACGGGCTACCTGCCCGTCGTCGCCTGCGCCCGGTGCCGCACCGCCGCCCGGTGCGGCGCCTGTCACGGCCCCCTCGGCATGACGGGGAACGGCACCGCGCCCCAGTGCGCGTGGTGCGGCCGCCTCGCCGGGGGCTGGCGCTGCGAGGAGTGCGGCGACACGCGGCTGCGGGCCGTCCGCGTCGGGTCGGACCGCACCGCCGAGGAGCTCGGCCGCGCCTTCCCCGGCACCACGGTGCGCGTGTCCGCCTCCTCCGCCCCGTCCGGGGTGCTCGACCGGGTCGGCCCCGATCCCGCGCTGGTCGTCGCCACCCCCGGTGCCGAGCCCGTCGCGGACGGCGGGTACGCCGCGGCGCTCCTGCTGGACGCGGCCGTGTCCACCGCGGGCACCGGACTCGCGACCGCCACGGAGGCCCTGCACCGCTGGCTGGCGGCGTCCGCCCTCGTGCACCCCGCCCGGGCCGGGGGACAGGTGCTCCTGGTGGGGGACGCCGCCCCGGCGCCCACCGGTGCGCTCGTGCGCTACGACCCGGCGGGCCTTGCCGACCGCGAGCTCGCCGAGCGACGTGAGCTCGACCTCCCGCCCGCGGTCCGCGTCGCGGCGGTCACGGGCGACCGGGGCGCCGTCGATGCCCTGGTGGGGCGGGTGGCCCTCGCCGACCCCGACACCGTCCTCGGGCCCGTCGAGCTGCCCGACGACGCCGACCCGCGCCGCGGGGCCACCCTCGAGCGCCGGGTGCGTACCGTGCTGCGCGTCCCCCTCGCCCGGGGCGGCGAGCTCGCCGCCCAGCTGCGCGCCTCCCTCGCGGTCCGCTCCGCCCGCCGGGAGGGCGGCAGCGTGCGCGTGCAGGTCGACCCGAAGGAGATGCTCTGAGATGGCCCCGGTCCCCGGTACGACAGGCCCCGGTACGACAGGCCCTCGCTCGATCGACACCGTGGTGTACGACTTCGGCAACGTGCTCGTCGGGTGGGACCCGTACGGGGCGTTCCCCGACCGCACGCGCGCGGAGGTGGACGCCTGGATGACGGAGATCGACTTCCCGGCGTTCAACCGCGCGCAGGACGCCGGCCGCAGCTGGGCCGATGCCCGGGCGAGCGTCGCGGGCCGGCCGCACCTGCTGCCGCTCCTCGACGAGTACGTGGACCGCTTCGCCGGCACCCTCACGGGGCCGGTCCCCGGCTCGGCCGACCTCGTCGAGGAGCTGCACGACGCCGGGATCCGCCTCCTCGGCCTCACCAACTGGTCCGCCGAGCTGTTCGAGCACGCCGCCCCGGCCGCCCCCGCCACGCGGCGCATGGAGCACGTGGTCGTCTCCGGGCGGGTGGGGCTGGCCAAGCCCGACCCCGCGATCTTCCGGCACCTCGCCGCGACGCACGGCGTCGACCCCGCCCGGGCCGTCTTCATCGACGACAGCCCGGCCAACGTCACCGCGGCCGCCGGCCTCGGCTTCGCCGCCGTCCGGTTCACGGACACGCCCGGGCTGCGCGGCGCCCTGCGCGACCTCGGCCTGCCCGTCGCCCCGTAGCGGGCCCGCCCGCGCCCGGCCACTACGATCGGGTGGTGCGCCTGCTCTTCGCCGGAACCCCCGAACCCGCCGTCCCGTCCCTGCGTGCCCTCCTGGGGTCCCGCCACGAGGTCGTCGCCGTCCTCACGCGGGCCGACGCGCCCGCCGGGCGTGGACGCCGCCTCGTGCCCAGCCCCGTCCGTGTCGCGGCCGAGGAGGCGGGCCTGCCGGTCCTCACCGAGCGCCCGCGCGGCGAGGAGTTCCTCGCGACCCTGCGCGACCTCGAGGTCGACGCCGCGCCCGTCGTCGCCTACGGGCACCTCCTGCGCCCCGACGTCCTCGCGGTCCCGCGCCTCGGCTGGGTGAACCTGCACTTCTCCGTGCTGCCCGCCTGGCGCGGCGCGGCCCCCGTGCAGCACGCCGTGCTCGCGGGCGACGAGGTCACCGGCGCCACCACGTTCCTCCTCGACGAGGGCATGGACACCGGGCCGGTGCTCGGCACCGCCACGGAGACGATCCGCCCCCGCGACACCTCCGGCGACCTGCTCGGCCGCCTCGCCGTGAGCGGCGCCGAGCTGCTCGTCGCCACCCTCGACGCCCTCGAGGACGGCACGCTCGCGCCCCAGCCGCAGCCCGCCGACGGCGCGTCGCTCGCACCCAAGGTCACGCCCGACGACGCCTTCGTCCGCTGGGACGACCCCGCGCTCGCCGTCGACCGCCGCGTACGCGCCGTCACCCCCGCACCGGGGGCCTGGACGACCCTGCCCTCCACCTCGGGGCCCGACGCCGCCCCCGGCGCCCGCCTCGGCATCGGCCCGGTGACCCCCCGGCCCGACGTGACCGACCTGGCGCCGGGGCAGGTGCGGCCCGGCAAGAAGGAGGTCCTCGTCGGGACCGCCACCCACGCCGTCGCACTCGGGCACGTCCAGCCCGTGGGGAAGAAGCCCATGCCCGCCGCCGACTGGGCGCGGGGCGCCCGGGGGCTGTTCACCACCGACGCCGACGCGCGGCTCGGAGGGGACGCACGATGAGCGACGAGCGACGCAGCGGCGGCCGCGACACCCAGCGCGACAGCAAGGGCCGCCAGCGCGGCGCGGCCCGCTCCCGGGGGGAGGCGCACCGCAGCGCCCAGGCGCCCGGCGAGCGCCGCCGACGCACCGACCCCGCACGCACCGCCGCCTACGACGTCCTGCGGCAGGTGGACGGCTCCGACGCCTACGCCAACCTCGTGCTGCCGCCCCTGCTGCGCGAGCGCCACATCGCCGGCCGCGACGCCGCGTTCGCCACCGAGCTCGCCTACGGCACGCTGCGCCTGCGCGGCCGCTACGACGCGATCCTCGCCCACTGCGTCACACGCCCCCTCGACCAGCTCGACCCCGAGGTGCTCGACGTCCTGCGCCTCGGCGCCCACCAGGTCCTCGGCATGAGGGTGCCCCCGCACGCCGCGGTCTCCGAGACCGTCGCCCTCGCCCGCGACCGCGTCGGCGCCGGGCCCGCCCAGATGGTCAACGCCGTGCTGCGCGCCGTCGGCCGCACGCCCCTCGACGACTGGCTTGCCCGCCTCACCGACGACGCGCCCGACCCCGTCACCGCGCAGGCCACCACGGGCTCCCACCCCGTGTGGATCGCCCGCGCCCTGCGCGAGGCGCTCGCGGGCCACGGGCGCAGCCCGGACGAGATCGGGGACCTGCTCGACGCCGACAACGCCGCGCCCCGCGTCACCCTCGTCGCCCGCCCCGGCCTCGCCGCGCCCGACGAGCTCCGGCAGCAGGCAGACGACGCCGACGTGCGGCTCGAGCCCGGCCGGTGGGCGCCCACCGCGTTCGTCCTCGCCGGGGGCAGCGACCCCGCCGGGCTGGCCTCCGTCGCCGACGCCCGCGCCGGCGTGCAGGACGAGGGCTCCCAGCTCGTCACCCTCGCCCTGGCGTCCGCCCCCCTGGAGGGCGCGGACGGGCGCTGGCTCGACCTCTGCGCCGGCCCCGGCGGGAAGGCCGCGCTCCTCGCGGCGCTCGCGGGCGGGCGGGGCGCCACGCTCGTCGCCAACGAGGTGCAGCCGCACCGTGCCCGCCTGGTGGAGCGCGCGCTGCGGGCCGTGCCCGAGGGCATCGTCGAGCGCGTGCGGACGGGCGACGGCCGCCAGGTCGGTCAGGAGGAGCCTGCGGAGTACGACCGCGTGCTCGTCGACGCGCCCTGCACGGGGCTGGGCGCCCTGCGCCGCCGCCCGGAGTCGCGCTGGCGCCGCACCCCCGCCGACCTCGGCACCCTGACGGTGCTCCAGCGCGAGCTGCTGACCTCCGCGCTCGACGCGGTCCGGCCCGGGGGACTCGTCGCCTACGTGACCTGCTCGCCCCACCTCGCGGAGACGCGGCTCGTCGTGGACGACGTGCTGCGCCGCCACGGGGGCGCGGAGCGGGTCGACGCCCGGGACGCCGTGCGCGCGGCGCTGGTGCCGGGTGCGGAGCTCGACCTCGGCGCACCGGACGGCGGCGCCCACGGCCTGGACGTGCAGCTCTGGCCGCACGTGCACGGCACGGACGCGATGCACCTGACGCTGCTGCGCCGGACCCGCTGAGCGGCCCGTCGCGGGGTCGGGCGAGGGTCAGGCGAGGCTGAGCTGCAGCAGCGTCGTGCTGACGGAGCGGCCGTGCTTGACGCCGACGTCGCGCAGCACGCCCGCCACCTCGAAGCCGAAGCGGCGGTGCAGCGGCAGGGAGCCGGCCGCGGCGGGGTCGTCGGCGACGACGGCCACGACCTGCCGCACGCCGGCGCGGGAGCAGGCCTCCAGCAGCGCGGTCATGAGCAGCGAACCGACGCCCCGTCCCTGAGCAGCGGGCGCGAGATAGATCGTGTCCTCCACGGTGTAGCGGTAGGCCGCCTTGGCGCGCCACGGGGCGGCGTAGGCGTACCCGACGACGGCACCGTCGAGCTCGGCGACGAGGAACGGCAGGCCGCGGGCGTCGAGGTCGACGAGCCGCTGCCGCCAGGTGGCGACGTCCGGGGCCTGCTCGTCGAGCGTGACGGCCGTGCCGGTCACGTACGGCTCGAGGATCGCGGCGACCGTCGGCAGGTCGGCGACGACGGCGGCGCGCACGACGGGCTGGGGACCGTGGTTTGGCGACGACGGGGCCGGACCGGCGGGGGAGGGGGGCGGCACGGGGCGAGCGTAGTGGGTGCCGCGCCTAGGCTGGGCGCATGCCTGCGCTGATCAACCCGAGCATCCTGTCGGCCGACTTCGCGAACCTCGAGCGCGACCTGGGTGCCATCGCCACTGCCGACTACGCCCATGTGGACGTCATGGACAACCACTTCGTGCCGAACCTCACCCTCGGGCTGCCGATCTTCGAGCGGCTCGCGCAGGTCTCTCCCGTGCCGCTGGACGCGCACCTCATGATCGACGACCCGGACCGCTGGGCCCCCGCGTACGCGGAGGCGGGGGCGGCGTCCGTGACGTTCCACGCCGAGGCGGCGACGGCCCCGGTGCGCCTCGCGCGGGAGCTGCGGCGCCTGGGTGCCCGTGCCGGCGTCGCGCTGCGGCCGGCGACCCCGGTGGAGCCGTACCTCGACCTCCTGGCGGAGGTCGACATGATCCTCGTCATGACGGTGGAGCCGGGCTTCGGGGGGCAGTCCTTCATCGACGGCACGCTGCCGAAGATCCGGCGGGCCCGGCAGGCGGTGGGGGAGTCGGGCCTGGACGTGTGGATCCAGGTCGACGGGGGAGTGTCGCGGCAGACGATCGAGCGGGCCGCCGACGCGGGGGCGAACGTCTTCGTCGCCGGCTCGGCGGTCTACGGGGCCGACGACGTGCCGGGCGAGATCGCGACGCTGCGGGAGCTGGCGTCGCGGCACGGGCACTGAGCGGGCGAGCAGGTCAGGGATCTCCGACCGTCGGGTCTCCTATGGAAAAATAGTGTGCCAAGCGGCCTGAACAAGCACAACTCACCGTCCCGAAGACCGGAACCCGGCAAGGAGCCCGGGGTCCCGGCGTCTAGGCTGAGCGGGTGAAGACGTTCGACTCCCTGTTCGCCGAGCTGACCGAGAAGGCCACGACCCGCCCCGCCGGGTCGGGGACCGTGGCCGAGCTGGACGCCGGCGTGCATGCGATCGGCAAGAAGATCGTGGAGGAGGCGGCCGAGGTCTGGATGGCCGCCGAGCACGAGACCGACGAGGCCGCGGCGGAGGAGATCTCGCAGCTGCTGTACCACCTGCAGGTGCTCATGCTGGCCAAGGGGCTGACGCTCGAGGACGTGTACGCGCATCTGTGAGCGCCCGGCCCGGGGTCGCACCGCCAGGTGCGGCCCCGTCGTCCGTCGCGCGCGCCCAGACGCCCGTCACGCTTCGACCTGATCAGAACGAGGTATCCGCTGTGCTCCGTATCGCCGTCCCCAACAAGGGCTCCCTGTCCGTCCCGGCCTCCGACATGCTGCGCGAGGCGGGCTACCGCCAGCGTCGCGACACCCGCGAGCTGGTGCTGGCCGACCCCGACAACGGCGCGGAGTTCTTCTTCCTGCGCCCGCGCGACGTCGCCGTGTACGTCGGCTCCGGCACCGTCGACGTCGGCATCACCGGCCGCGACCTGCTGCTGGACTCCGGGGCCGAGGCCGTCGAGCACCTGCCGCTCGGCTTCGCCGGGTCGACGTTCCGGTTCGCCGCGCCCGCCGGCACCATGACCGCCGTGGAGCAGATCGCCGGCCGCCGCGTGGCGTCGTCGTACACCACGCTCGTCCGCTCGTACCTGGCGGAGCGGGGGGTCGAGCCGGCGGCGGTCGTGCACCTGGACGGCGCGGTGGAGAGCTCCGTGCGGCTCGGCGTGGCCGACCTCATCGCCGACGTCGTCGAGACGGGCACGACGCTCCGCGCGGCAGGGCTGGAGGTCTTCGGCGAGCCGATCCTGCGGTCGGAGGCGCTCCTCATCCGGCGCGCGGACGTGGCGGAGCCTGCCGGGCTCGAGGTCCTCACGCGCCGCCTGCAGGGCGTGATCACGGCGCACGAGTACGTCCTCATGGACTACGACGTGCCCGTGGAGCTGGTCGACACCGCGGTGGCCGTGACCCCCGGCTTCGAGTCGCCGACCGTGTCCCCGCTGCACAACGGCGAGTGGGCGGCCGTCCGCTCGATGGTGAAGCGCGCCGAGACCAACCGGGTGATGGACGCCCTCTACGAGGTCGGGGCGCGCGGCATCATCGTGACGTCGATCCACGCCAGCCGCCTGTGACATCCCGGCACGTGGGGAGCGGCACGCTGTCGAGCAGGTGCTGACGGTGGCAGCGTGGTGCGCATGAGCGCCTCCGACGCCTCGCGCGGCGCGACCGGCAGCGGTCCCGCCGCGGACCCGGCGCGCCTCCGCCCGTTCCGCCCGCTGTGGGGCCGGGTCACGGCCTGGGTGGTGTGGGTGCTCGCCGCGGTCGGGAGCCTGGTCGTGGGCCTGAGCGCGAGCGGCCCGATGGGCGCGGCGGGGGTCAACAAGGCGGCGTTCGTGGCCTTCGCGCTCGGCGTCACCGTGCTGCTGTGGCGCCTCGGCGGCGTGCACGCCGTGCCGACGCCCGCGGGTCTGCACGTGCGGAACCTCGTGCAGTCGCGGGACCTGGCCTGGGCCGAGGTCGTCGAGGTGCGCCTCGGGCCGAACGACCCCTGGGTGCGCCTGGACCTGGCCGACGGCGGCACCATCGCCGTGATGGGGATCCAGCGGGCGGACGGTGAGCGCGGCATGGCCGAGGCGCGACGGCTGCGCGGCCTGGTCGTCAGCCTGGGGGAGACCTCCGAACCGTCCTGACCGTCCCGGCGCCCGCACCGGACCTGAACCACCGGACAGACGTGACAGACGACGAACGCCCGCGAGCCGTACGGCTCGCGGGCGTTCGTCGTGCTCGGCGGCGCGGCCGCCGTGGCGTCAGGCGGTCCGGGCGGGACGGCGGTCCGTCCGCGGCCGCTCGGTGCGCGGGGCACGACGCTCGGGCGCGCCCTGGTCCAGGGAGATGCGCAGCGCCTTGCCGGCCACGTGCGCGCGACCGATCCGGTTCATGGTCGCGTCGTCCAGCGGGCGGGTGATGTCCACCAGCGAGAAGTTGCCGAAGATGTCGATCTTGCCGATGTCGCCACCGGACAGGCCGCCCTCGTTCGTGAGCGCGCCGACGATGCCCCGGGGCTGGGCCCCGTGGGTGTGGCCGACCGAGATCCGGTAGCGCGTCCCGGCGGCGGGGCGGCGGATGCCGCGGCCGCGGTCGTCGCGGTCGGAGCGCGGGTGGCGACCGGTCCGGTCGCCGTCACGCTCGGTGCGCTCGGCGCGGTGCGTCTCGCGGGTGCGCCCGCCCTTCGCCTCGGCACGCTCGCGCTCGTGCTCCTCCTGGGCGGCGCGCTGCTGGGGGCCGTCGTCCCCGACCGCGAGCGCCAGGAGCGCCGCCGCGACCTGGGCGACGTCGGCGCCGCTCTCGGTCCCCGCGCCGTCCTCCTGCGCGGCGGCACGCTCCTGCAGCATCTGCGTGTACATCTCGAGGCGGCCGGACTCGATGCGCGTGCTGACGGCGTCGAGCAGGCGACGGGCGCGGTGCTGGGAGACGTCCCGCGGGGACGGGACCTCGACCTCGACGAGCTGGGCGCGGATGGTGCGCTCGATGTGCTTGAGCTTGCCGCGCTCGTGCGGGGTGACGAACGACAGGGCGCGGCCGGTGCGTCCGGCGCGTCCGGTGCGGCCGATGCGGTGCACGTAGGCCTCGGCCTCGCGGGGGATGTCGAAGTTGACGACGAGGCCGATGCGGTCGACGTCGAGCCCGCGGGCGGCGACGTCGGTGGCGACGAGGACGTCGACGGAGCCGGACTTGAGGCGCTCGACGATCTTCTCGCGCTCCTTCTGGGCCACGTCGCCGGAGATGGTGGCGGCCGAGATGCCGCGCTCCACCAGGGCGGCGCCGACCTCCTCGGCGTCCTTGCGGGTCCGCGTGAAGACGATGGTGGCGTCCGCCTCGGAGGTGGCGAGGACGCGCACCAGGGAGCCGATCTTGTGCCGGAACGGCACGACGGCGTAGGTCTGCTCGACGGTCGACACGGTGGACGACTGGCGGGAGACGGCGATCGCGACCGGGTCGTTGAGGTGGTGTGCGGCGACGGAGCGGATCGCGGGCGGCATGGTCGCGGAGAAGAGGGCGACCTGTCGCTTCGCAGGGGCCTGGCCGAAGATCGTCTCGACGTCCTCGGCGAAGCCCATGCGGAGCATCTCGTCGGCCTCGTCGAGGACGAGGAACTTCACGCCGTCGAGGGAGAGGGTGCCCCGCTCGAGGTGGTCCATGACGCGACCGGGGGTGCCGACGACGACGTGGACGCCGTCGCGGAGCGCGCGCTGCTGGGGCTGGTACGGGGAGCCGCCGTACACGGACGTGACGCGCACGCCGGGCAGGTGGGTGGCGAAGGACTCGACGGCCTCGGCGACCTGGAGCGCGAGCTCGCGAGTGGGGGCGAGGACGAGCGCCTGCACGTGGCCGTTGCGGACGTCGGCGTCCGGGTCGAGAGCGGCGAGGAGCGGGATGCCGAAGGCGGCGGTCTTGCCGGTGCCGGTCTGGGCGACGCCGGTGATGTCGCGCCCGGCGAGGAGCTCGGGGATGGCGCGGGCCTGGATGGGGGACGGCGTGACGAACCCGAGGTCGTCGACGGCGGCCTGCAGGGCGGCGGGGAGGCCGAGCTCGGAGAAGGTGGGCCCGGTGGGGGCCGGCTGCTCGGCGGCGGTGTCGGGGGTCTGCTCGGTGGGCAGCGTGGAGTCAGGGGTGCTCAAGGCGGTAACCGTTCCGTCGGTGGTGGGGAAGGAGTCCTGCGTCGCCGAGGTGGCGATGCGGTCGCTCTGTCCCGGACACACACCAGCCCCGCTCTTGGACGGGGCGCAACGAACACGCGGGAGGCACGACGAACTCCGAAGGTTCCCCCAGTCTACGGGGTGGCTCGCGGCGGGGTCCGGTGGGGCCGGGTGAGTTCGGACACTGCGTGCCGGGCCCGTGCGTAGGATGTGCGGGTGCAGGAGGGCCAGGAGATCAGCAGCCGGGTCTTCACGATCCCGAACCTGGTGAGCCTGCTGCGTCTGGCGCTGGTGCCGGTCTTCGCGGTCCTCATCGTGGTGGGCGCGGACGTGTGGGCCCTGGGCGTCCTGGCCTTCTCGGGCTTCACGGACTGGCTCGACGGGGTGCTGGCGCGGCGCCTGCACCAGGTGACCCGCCTGGGTCAGATGCTCGACCCGGCGGCGGACCGTCTCTTCATCTTCGTCACCCTGGCGGGCCTGGCGTGGCGGGACCTGATCCCGCTCTGGCTGCTCGTGGTGATCGTGGCGCGCGACGTGCTGCTCGTCTGCCTGCTCCCGGTGCTCTCCCGTCACGGGTACGGCCCGCTGCCGGTGAGCTTCGTCGGCAAGGCGGGGACCTTCGCCCTGCTCTACGCGTTCCCCCTGCTGCTCCTGGCGACGATGCCGGGTGTGGTGGGCGCGGTGGCGCACATCGTCGGGTGGGCCTTCACCTGGTGGGGCGTGGGCCTCTACTGGGTCGCGGCCGTGCAGTACCTGCGTCAGGCGCGGGAGCTGGTGACGGCCGCGAGCGCCGGCCCGGCCGTGGGCGGCCCCGAGGAGGGGTGCGCGTGACGGCGCCGGTGCGCCCGGCGGGGCGCCGTCCGGACGAGTCGATGACCCTGCTGGTCGAGGTGATGGAGAAGCCTCTGGACCCGGGGTACGCCGAGGCGGCGGAGCGGCGAGCGGCGGCGGAGCGCGCCGGGCGTCCCTCGCGGCGGCGCGGCGCGGGCGTGGCGGCGCTGCTGGTCGTCGCGGCCCTGCTGGGGCTGCTGACGGTGTCGGCGGCACGGCAGCTGCGGGCGCCCCAGGCGGAGGTCGCGGCGGCGCGCGAGGTGCTGGAGAACCAGATCGTGGACCGCCGCGCCGAGGTGGAGGCGCTGCAGGGCCAGTCGGTGGCGCTGAGCGACCAGATCGAGGACCTGCAGCGCACCGCGCTCGCCAACGAGGACCCGGAGCTCCTGCAGACCCTGCAGCTCGACGGGGTCGTGAGCGGCTCCGCGGCGGTCACCGGTCCCGGCCTGGTGGTGACGCTGTCGGACGGCGACGCCGCGCAGTCCGAGACGGACCCCGACCCGAGCGCACGGGTGCGGGACGCGGACGTGCAGACGGTGGTGAACGCCCTGTGGGCCGCGGGGGCGGAGGCCATCACGGTGGACGACCAGCGGCTCACCTCCCTGTCCGCGATCCGGAACGCCGGGGACGCGATCCTGGTGGACCTGGTGCCGCTGCCCGGACCCACCTACACGGTCCGCGCGATCGGTGACTCCGACGAGATGCAGACCGCGTACGCTCGGTCCGGCGCTCCGGCCTACCTGCAGCTGCTGGGGTCGCGCTACGGGATCCAGTCGAGCATCACCCCGCAGAGCGACCTGTCCCTCCCGGGGGTGGGGAGCCAGACGCTGCGGTACGCGGAGCCGTCGGGTGCGGGGAAGTCCTCGCAGTCCAGCGAGTCGCCTGAGACATCGTCGTCCGACACCGAGGAGGAACGCTCATGATCGCCGCGATCGGGCTCGTGATCGGCGTGATCGCCGGTCTGGTGCTGCAGCCGACCGTGCCGGTGGCGCTGCAGCCCTACCTGCCGATCGCGGTGGTGGCCGCCCTGGACGCGCTGTTCGGCGGCCTGCGGGCGAAGCTCGACGGGCTGTTCGACGACAAGGTGTTCCTCGTGTCGTTCCTGTCCAACGTGGTCGTCGCGGCGTTCATCGTGTTCCTCGGCGACCAGCTGGGGGTGGGGGCGCAGCTCTCGACGGCGGTCGTGGTGGTGCTCGGCATCCGGATCTTCTCCAACGCGGCGGCGATCCGCCGGCATCTCTTCAAGGCGTGAGCGGCGGATGAGCGAGCACACCGGCGACCGTCCGGACACCCCGGACGAGGAGCAGGAGGTCGGCGCGCCCCGCCCCGGGCCGGACGAGACCCCCGCGGACGCGACCGACGGGGCGACGCCCACCGAGGACGCCGCCGAACCCGGCGAGCCCGATGACGCGGCCGAGGCGGTTCAGGACGGCGAGCTCGACGAGGGGGACGAGGTCACGGACGACGCGGGGCCGGACCCCGACGACGTCTCCCCGGTCGAGCCCGCGCCGCCCGAGGACCTCGAGCCGGTCGCGGAGGGGGACGGCCTGGCGCTGGACCCCTCCGACACCGAGCGGGAGGACGACGCGGACGACCGGGACGACCGGGACGCCGCCGACCCCGAGGTCCGCCAGGCGGCGGCCGCACCCGAGCCGGCGGACCCCGTCGACGAGGACCACGAGGACCGCCCCGACGAGTCGCACGACGCGGTGCCTCGCCCGGCGGCTGACGGCGACGACGACATGGCCGACGACGCGACCCCCGGCACCGACGAACCCGCCGCGAGCGCCGCGCTCGGTGCGGCCGCGGCGTCGACGCCCCGCGAGGAGCCGAGCGGGTGGCGACGCCTGGGCGAGGCGCTGCGGCCGCGTGCGACGCGTTCGCAGGTGCTGGCGGGCGTGCTGTGCGCCGCGCTGGGCTTCGCCCTCGTGGTGCAGGTGCAGCAGTCGGCGTCGGACCAGCTCTCGTCGGCGCGCCAGGAGGACCTGGTGCGCCTGCTGGACGAGGTCACGGACCGTGCGCAGCAGCTCGGCGACGAGGTGTCCGGGCTGGAGACCACCCGCGACGAGCTGCTGTCCGGGTCCGGGAAGGCGCAGTCGGCGCTCGAGCTGGCGCAGCAGCGCGCGGAGTCGGAGGGCATCCTGTCCGGGCGCCTGCCGGCGCAGGGCCCGGGCGTGCGGGTCACCGTCGAGGACCCGTCGCACTCCCTGAAGGCGTCGCAGATGTTCAACGTGCTGGAGGAGCTGCGCAACGCGGGCGCGGAGGTCGTCGAGCTCAACGACGTGCGCCTCGTGACGTCGACCTGGTTCGAGGACGAGGGCGATCAGATCGTCGTCGACGGGACCACGCTGTCGTCCCCGTACGAGTGGACCGTGATCGGCGATCCCGAGACGTTGGACCGTGCGCTGGAGATCCCCGGCGGCGCCCTGGCGACGGTGCGCACGGCGGGGGCCGAGGCGTCGACGTCGCGGCACGACCAGGTGAAGGTCGCCGCGGTGACCCCTCCGGAGGAGCCCGAGTACGCGAAGCCCGGGCAGGAGCGCTGAGGGCGCCCCCGCTCACCCCTGAGCGGGGGTGAGCGGGCTTCCCGCCCACGGCCTGGTCGGGGTAGGTTTGTCGGACGACGGCGCACGTCGGACGCACCGCCGGTCATCCGTGGGCACCACAGTCACCGGGTCCGTACCACCGGCAGCGTCGCCCGACCCACCCGGCCCGACCTCACAGGAGGACTGATGACGGACCCCCGCGCTCTTCCGCCGCACCAGGCGACTGCGGACACCACCGCGCACCTGGGACGTGTGGGTGCGCCCGCGGAGGAGCAGTCGTTCCGGATCCCGCTCACCGCGGAGGAGGCCGCCGCCGTCGCGGCGCTGCCGCGGCACTCCGCGCTCCTCGTGGTGCAGTACGGGTCCGGCGCGGTCGGGGAGCGCTTCCTGCTCGACTCGGACCGCGCCGTCGCCGGCCGCAGCGAGCAGGCGGACATCTTCCTGGACGACGTGACCGTGTCGCGCAAGCATGCGGAGTTCGCGCGGGAGGGCGACCGGTTCGTGGTCCGCGACATCGGCTCCCTCAACGGGACGTACGTCAACCGCGAGCGGATCGACGCCGCACCGCTCACCACGGGTGATGAGGTGCAGATCGGCAAGTTCCGCATGTCGTTCCACGCCAGCCCGCAGGCGCCGCGGGACCCGCAGGCGCCCGCGTCGTGACGGCGGCGCAGGCCGCGCACGGCGAGGAGCCGGCCGGCCCGGGCGCGCCCGAGCCCTGGCCGCGGGGGATCTCCCGCCAGGCCACGATGCGGATCTCCGACGTGCTGGCACAGCTCGGCCCGGAGTTCCCCGCGGTGTCGCACTCCAAGCTGCGGTTCCTCGAGGACCAGGGGCTCATCGACCCGGTGCGGACGCCGTCGGGCTACCGCCAGTACAGCCCCGCCGACGTCGAGCGGCTGAGGTTCGTCCTCACCGAGCAGCGGGACTCGTACCTGCCGCTCAAGGTCATCAAGGAACGCCTGGCCGAGATGGACGCGGGGGAGCCCGCGCCCGGTCCGGCGCCGCGCCTCGCCGACGCCGCGGCCGCGCCCGAGGTGGCGCGCCGACGGTGGACGGCCGAGTCGGTCGCGGAGGCGACGGGCACCTCCGCGGGGTTCGTGCAGGAGCTCGTGTCGGCGGGCGTGCTGCACGCCGGCACCGGGAGCCGGCTGGACGCCCGGGCCCCCGACGTGGTGCGCATCGCGGCCCGCCTCGCGGAGCACGGCATCGAGCCGCGGCACCTGCGGTCCCTCCGCGCGTCGGCGGACCGGCACGTGGGTCTCGTGGACCAGCTCGTGGCCCCGTACCGCAGCCAGCAGACGCCGTCCGCACGCGCGCAGGGCGCGGAGCTCGCGGCCGAGGTGGGCGAGCTGCTCGCCCGGCTGCACTCGACCTGGGTGCGGCAGGGGTCGGGCGACCTGGTCTGACCTGGTCCGGCCGGCGATCAGATCCGACCCCCGTACCGGGCGACGTGCAGCACGTCACGGACGTACCGTGGATCGGTGGAACCCGACGAGGCGAGCGACGCGCCGATGGTGCCGGTGGAGGTCCTCGGGGTGCGTCAGCAGCAGCACGACCAGGAGATCGTCGTCCTGCTGCTCGACGCCGCCGCGAACCTCGCCGTGCCGATCGTGATCGGTGCGCGCGAGGCGTCGGCCATCGCGATGGCGCAGGCGGGCCTCGTGACGCCTCGTCCGATGACCCACGACCTGCTGCGCGACCTGCTCGGCGCCGTCGGAGTGGAGCTCGAGCGGGTCGAGATCGTCGCCCTCGACGGCGGCGTGTTCTTCGCGGAGCTCATCCTGTCGAACGGCACGCGGCTCGACTCGCGCGCCTCGGACGCGATCGCGTTGGCGGTGCGGACGAGCAGCCCCGTCCTGTGCTCCGCGGAGGTGGTGGCCGTGGCGGGCGTCGAGGTGGTGGACGTCGAGCAGCAGCGCGAGGTCGAGAAGTTCCGCGACTTCCTCGACCACGCGACGGCCGCGGACTTCACCGCGCCGGGCGGGCCGGCCGAGCCCGGGGCTCCGCCGAACGGGGGAGACCGGCCGGACGACGCGCCTCCCTGACGTCGCGACACCCGGGGCGCCACGCCGACGACGACCCTCAACCTCGGGTTGACGGTCAGACTCGGCTACCGTAGGCACCGAACCTTCAAGTCGTGGTCGAAAGTTGAGCATCCGGCGTGAGGGCCCGTCCGGGGCGGGGCGGCGCGACACGCGGTCCCGCTCGGGGCCGACGTCGTTGACGACCCCCGGGGGGCGTCCTAGCGTGGAGTCCGACACCAGGAGGCACAGTGAACAGCAGCGGTGAGGCCAGCGTCCCCACGGGTGCGTCGATGCCGCAGGGCGCTCAGGGGCTCCTCTTCGGCGAGGACCTCACAGAGCAGGACTCCGCCACCGGGTACCGCGGCACCACGGCGTGCCGGGTCGCAGGGATCACGTATCGCCAGCTCGACTACTGGGCGCGGACCGGGCTCGTGGAGCCGTCGATCCGCCCCGCGACCGGGTCGGGCACGCACCGTCTGTACAGCTTCCGCGACATCCTCGTGCTCAAGGTCGTCAAGCGGCTCCTGGACACCGGCGTCTCCCTGCACCAGATCCGCAGCGCGGTCACGCACCTGCGCGAGCGCGGCGTGGACGACCTCGCGCAGATCACGCTCATGAGCGACGGCGCGTCCGTGTACGAGTGCACGTCCCCCGACGAGGTCGTCGACCTCGTGCAGGGCGGGCAGGGCGTCTTCGGCATCGCCGTGGGACGCGTGTGGCGCGACATCGAGGGCACGCTGTCCTCGATGCCGACCGAGTCGCTCGAGGACGAGGAGCCGGCGCCGCACGAGGGCGACGAGCTGGCCGCCCGCCGCGCCGCACGCACCGCCGGCTGACCGGCCCCTCCCGGTCCTCCGGCGCCCGCCAGGGCCTCAGAGGCAGGACCTCAGAGGAGGGGGCGCAGGGGAGCCATCAGCCGCTCGGCCACCTTCGACAGCGGGTGCCGGTGGTTCCACTCGTCCTGGGTGAGCTCGCGGGAGTTCGACTCGTCCATCCGGAAGGCCGCCTCGAGCTGTGCGGCGAGCCCGTCGTCGACGACCTCGAGGTTGATCTCGTAGTTGCCCGTGAGGCTCAGGCGGTCGATGTTGGCCGTGCCGACCGTGGTCCAGCGGCCGTCGATCGTCGCGGTCTTCGCGTGGATCATGGCGCCCTGGTAGAGGAAGATCCGCACGCCTCCGCGCAGCAGAGTCGCGTAGTGCCCGCGGGCCAGCCAGTCGGCCACCACGTGGTTCGAGCGCTCCGGCACGAGCACGCGGACGTCCACCCCGCGGGCGGCCGCGGCGAGCAGGCCCGCCTGGATGTCCTCGTCCGGGATGAAGTACGCCTGCGTGATGTAGATGTGGGAGCAGGCCCGGTCGATCGCGTCGAGGTAGATCCCGCGGATCGGGAAGACGAGCTCGGACGGCGCGTTCCGGGCCGCCCGCAGCCGCGGGAGCCACAGCGGCGACCCGACGTCCTGGAGGACGGGCTGCCGCGGGCCGCGCCAGCGGTTCCAGAAGTCCACGAACGCGTTGCGCAGCTCCCAGGCCGACGGCCCGGTCAGTCGCAGGTGGGTGTCGCGCCACTGCGTGGCGTACAGGGAGCCGATGTTGTACCCGCCCACGAACGCGACCTCGTCGTCGACCACGAGAATCTTGCGGTGGTCCCGGCCCGAGCGGCGCACGTCCAGCATGAGCAGACCCGGCCGCATCGCCGGGAACCGCAGCACGTGCACGCCGGGCATGTCGTAGAAGCGCCGCGAGATCACGAGGTTGGCGAAGCCGTCGTACACGACGTGCACCGACACCCCGCGTGCCGCCGCCTCCGTGAGCGCCTGCTTGAAGTCCTGACCGACCTCGTCGTCCTTCCAGATGTACGTCTCGAGGAAGATCTCCCGCCGCGCGCTGCGGATCGACTCGAGCATCGCCGCGTAGAGGTCCGCGCCGTAGGTGTACAGCGTCGCGGTGGTGTCCTCGACCTCGGTCGAGGACGGCGGCGACGTCGGGAAGGGCTCGTCCAGCGGGTACTGGTGGCGGCGGAACCGCTCGAGACCCATCACGGTCGCGGCCGCGACCACCGGCACCGCGGCGGCGAGGACGGCTCCCCGGGTCGCGTAGCGGCGCAGCGCGGGCCAGTCGACCTGGACTCGGACGGGCTTGCGGGGGCGTGAGAAGCGGAGCAGCACGGGCCTCACGCTATCGACGCGGCGGGGGTGGCGCGCGCCGAACTGTCGGGTACGTCGGTGATGTCACCCGGCGGGGGGTGGCTCGGCCTCGCTCGGCACGGCTCCGACCGACTCGGGCCCGGTCGCCGTCGCGGTCGTGAGGCCGACCGACAGCGGGTGGGACCGGATGGCCGCGGCGAGCTCACCCTCGATGCGGTCCAGGTACACCCCCGTGGTGGCGATCGACCGGTGTCCGAGGAGCTCGGCCACGACCTTGACGTCCCATCCCTCGGCCACCAGCAGGGTGGCGGTCGTGTGCCGCAGGGCGTGCGGCGTGGCGGGCCGACGGTAGGTCGAGGGCATCCGTTCGACGGCGCGCGCGAGGAGGGCGCGCACGGTCTGGGTGTCGACCCGGCGGCCGCGCCAGGTGAGCAGGAGGGCGCGCCGGGCGTCGGGGTCGTCGGCCCGCCGGGCGGCAAGCTTCGGCCGGAGCTCGCGCAGGTACTCCTCCAGGGCGGACGCGAGCGGCGGCGAGAGCGTCACCGTGCGGATCGAGCCGCCCTTGCCCACGATCCGCCAGCGCGTCTCCTCGGGCTCGCGCGCGAAGTCGGCGACGTCGGCGCGGGCGAGCTCCGAGACCCGCGGGCCGAGGACGAGGAGCAGCGCGACGACGAGCCGGTCGCGCAGGGCGAGCGCCTGGTCGGCGCGCGGGGTGCGCCCCGAGCGTGCGACGGGGGCCGGCAGGTCGGGCGCCGCCGCCGACGCCTGCAGCAGGGCGCCGGCGGCGGACGCGGAGAGCGCGGTGCGCTCGACACGCAGGCGGTCGCGGGAACGCGCGGGCGGGGCGGCCCACTGCATCGGGTCCGCCTGAACCCAGCACTGGCGTGCGGCGTGGGCGAAGAACCGGCTGACGGACTGCCGGAACCGGTTCACCGTGGCGATCGACCTGCCGGGGCCGCCCTTGCGCTCGGGGTCGCTGTACCGCAGGTCCGGGCTGGCCTGGTAGCGCACGAGCGCGTCGTCGACGTCGTCGCCCGTCACGTCGTCCAGGACACGGTCCGCGCCCACGAGGCCGGCGAACTCCCGCACGTCGCGCTCGTAGCTGCGGGCGGTGGTGGGGGAGAGGACCCCACGCACGCTCTCCACCCGGACCGCGGCCAGGTACCGGTCGACCGCGGTCGCGACGGCGACGCGGTCCAGCCGGGGCGGGGCGACCATCTCTTCCTCCAGCGCGTCGTCCCGTGGTGCGGCGGGCTCTCTGCGCGCCGATGACCTGCAGCGACGCCCACCGCACGGCCCGCGCCCAGGCTAGGCGGCAGCACCGACACGACCGCGGCGCTCGCGGGCACATGGTCCGACCGCGCGACCGCGCGCTGGGGTCAGCCGTCGAAGAGCGTGGGGTGCTCGAGGTGGACGCCCTCGGCCTCGAGCATGCGCAGCTTGGTGCGTCGCCCGCCCCGCGCGGAGAAGCCTCCGACCTGGCGGCCGGCGGCGAGCACGCGGTGGCACGGGACGATCGGCGGGAACGGGTTGCGCCCGAGCGCCTGACCGACCGCCTGCGCCGCGCCGGGGGCGCCGAGCCGTGCCGCGACGTCCCCGTAGGTGAGCGTCGCGCCGGGGGCGATGGCGCGCACGACCTCGTACACCCGCCGGTCGAACTCCGGGACGGTCCCGAGGTCCAGCTCGACGCCGGAGAGGTCCGCCGTGCCGGTCTCCAGCAGCGTCGTGATGCCCGTGACCGCCGTCGCCACCGCGCCGTCAGGGAGTGCGTCGCGGGCCGACGGGTACCACCGGGCGAGAGCGTCGCGGGTCTGGTCCGCGGACCCGTGGGGTAGGGCGGCGCCCACGATCGCTCCCGACTCGCGCCACACGACGGCGCAGTGACCGATCGTCGTGGGGAAGACGTGGGAGGCGAGCCCGTCACGGGGAGTGGCCATGCGGCCCACCGTAGGCCCCGGGGCTGACATCCAGCCGTGCGTCATCCAGCTGTGCGCCGGGGAGCGGAGCGAGCTCCGGACGCCCACCTCCGCGAGACCACTGTGTTGTGTCATACACAATGGTTTGAGTCGTATGTCCGAATCATCCTACCGCGGGCCGCCGGGCAGGGCGAGTGCCATGTTGGCCGCCGACCTGCCTCGGGCCGAGATCGGCCGACGCCGCCTCTGGGCTGCAGTACCTCGGGGCCGCGATGCGGGCGATCGCCGGTCCGTGCCGGGGGACCGCCGGGCGGCGCCGGGGCGGCCATCGAGCCGCTGGTGCCGGACGTGCGCCCGGAGCATGCGGCGTGGCGACGCCGGCGACCGGTGACCGTCGCGTCCTGACGGCCGGCTCAGGACGCATTCAGCGCGAGCTGCATTCCGAACGGCGCGACGCGCGAACGTTCGGCCGGCGCGGCCTGCTCGGGCGGCGCGGCCGCCGTGAGCCGCCCGCGGTGCGGCGTTCTCGGCCGATAGCGCGTCCAGGGAGGAGCGCCGACGTGGACCCGTGGAGTGCAAGCGACGTGACAGACGATTCCGCGAGCAGGAACGCGCCCCGGGGAGAGGGCCTCAGGGCCCGATCTCTCACGTAATGACATAATGTGCATTATCGGCTGGGCGTGCTGGTTGCTGCTGAGCCGCTCGGCAGGGCCGATTCTCAGGTTCATCGGCCTCACAGCGGCGTGCTGCCCCCGGGTGGCGGCAACGGCCCGACGCCCTTGCGTGACCACACGACCCGAGCCCCGGGCTCCGGCCACTCCGGCGGCACGTACGCGCGACCTTCCCGGCGTGCGCGCCGTGCTGCGGTCCGCCTGCGACGAGCCGCCCGCAGCCTCGCGACGATCCTCACGCCCGCCACCTCATCGCTTTCGCGATGCGGAACTGAGGTGCTCCACTGCCCGTCCGCGCCTCGGCGACCTCATCGGCCCGGCCGAGCGCGCCAGTGGCCGGTGACCGGGCGGCCGGCGCGCTCGTGGGGCGGCACCCAGGTGGCGGAGGCGGGACCGGCGTCCTCTCCCCCGCGCTGCGACCGGCCGAGCGCCCGCACGACGTCGGCGGAGCGGGCCGCGGCACGGTCCACGAACCGCTCCGCGACGTCGTCCCCGACGTGGTCGCGCTCGCCGGCCGCGGCCTCACGCACGGCGTCGGGCCAGGCATCGGCGTACGCGGCGGCGGTCTCCAGGAGCCAGCCCGCGTCGACGCCGAGCTCGCCCGCGGCGCGTTCGACGTGGCGGGCCCCGAGCGCGCGCAGCCGGTACTCGCCGCCGAGCTTCATGGCGAGCCGCGCCTTGTAGCGGACCTCGTCGGCGGGCCACAGCAGCGCGGCGCTGACCAGGTCGTACAGCGGCGCCAGCACGGTACGCGCGCCCACGTGCAGCAGCGCGAGGTTCTTGGCGTGCGCGTCCGTGCCGGCGGCCACCCAGTTGAGGACCACGGCGCGCGCGAGGTCGTCCCGGGATCGGGCGAGGTCGCGCCGGTCGACGGCGCGCGCGACCACGGACGCGACGTCCCGCACGCCCGGGCCGCCGTCGGACTCGTACTTGGCCGAGCGCCAGAGACCGAGCGCCTGGCACATGTCCTCCTGGTGCAGCCGCCGAGCGCCGCCGTCCGCTGCGGGCAGGCGGTCGAACCGCTCGACCACGACGGCGCCCTGGTCCTCGAACCAGGCGGTCTCGACCCCCGCGACCGGCAGCCCCAGGGATCGCGCCGCGCGCATGGTGACGAGCTCGGCCGCCGCCGAGTCGGCGACGCCGTCGACGCCGATCTTGAAGATGTGGGTGCTGGCGCCGCGGCCGGTGGGCTGGTGCCAGGTGCCGTCGGCGCCGCGGGCGAGCGCGAACTTGCCCTGCTGCCCGCCCAAGGAGAACCTCCCGCCGTGCTGCTCGAACGCCCACGAGCTGTCGTCCGCGCGCAGCTCGCGCAGGTGGGCGGCGATCTCCGCCTCGCCGAGGGCGCGGCTCCCGGCGCCGTCCCGGGGCTCCTCGCCCTCGGGCACCACCTGCACGGCGCCCGCGCAGTCGGCGCCCATGTGTCGCAGCAGGTTGAACGCCGTCGGGCGCCGCTCGTCGAACTGCGCGGCCCAGCGGGCGCGCACGGTGTCGTTGTCGGGCAGCAGGTTGTCGATCCAGGGCATCGTCACGTCCGCGCTGTGCTCGGTGACGTGCCGGGGCATGCTCACCGACAGGGACGGCGCAGAACGGAGTCCCTGGTAGGACGCCGTGTACGCGAACGAGACGTCGCCGCCGCGGGCGCGGTGCAGGGTCCCCGCGCGGGCGCCGTCCAGCCAGACGTCCAGCCGGTCAGCCACGCGCCCGTCCCAGCACCGTCTCGAGGGCGTCGTCCGGCTCGTCGGGCACGACGTCGACGACCAGGTCGACGGCCCGGAGCGCGTCCAGGACGAGGTCGAGCCGCGCCGTGGGCGCGCCGGCCTCGGCGGCGATGATCCACTGTCGGGACACGTCGACCGCGGCGGCGAGCTGGGCCTGCGTCATCCCCTTGTCCTTGCGCGCGCGGCGCAGCATCGAGCCGAGCTGCTCGGCGTTCGCGACGATCACGGCACTCCTCCCCCGCCGGCCTGTCGCCCCCGCGACGGAATGTCAACGAGCGACGACATCGGGCGTGATGTCAACGCTAAGTAACATTCGGGGGTATGTCAACGATCGCTGACATCGGGGTGGTCGGCACCGGGGTGCCGCTCTCCCCCGCCGCCGAGCCGCTCGAAGCTCGCGAGGGGCCCGGCGCACCGCGAGGTTCTGCGCCAGCGACGTCAGGCGCCTTCGCGGCGGAGTAGTCCTCGTCCCCGAAGGCCTGCAGGCCGTTCATGGAGCCGACCGGCACGATCGCGCCGCCGCGGGGCAGGTGGGGCGCGGCAGCGCGCACGCAGCGCGCGGGGCCGGCGGGGTCGAGGTCCGCGACGACCACGGAGGCGCCCTCGGCCTGCGGGCGGCGCACGGTGGCCGCGCCGATCCCGTGCGCGCCGCCGGTCACCAGCGCCGCGCGACCCTCGAACCGTGCTGTCACGATCTCCTCCTGGGACGGGGCAGCTGACGTCGGCGTCAGAGCGTGAGCCGGTAGTAGTTCTCCTCGCCGTACCGCTCGAACCCCGCCTTGCGCAGGACCCGCGCGGACGTGCTGACGCGGCCCTTGACCAGGGCCAGGGACGCTCCCGCGTCGCGGGCGAGGCGCAGCCGCTCGGCGAGCACCGCCAGGTAGGCGCCGCGTCCGCGACGGTCGGGCAGGGTGCCCGCGCCCCACAGCCGGGCGACCGTTCCCAGCTCGGCGTGCGGCGCGGGGGCGAGCGTGACGCCTGCGGTCGCGACGGGCTCGCCGTCCAGGTAGGCCACGACACGCATCTCCGGGCTCGGGTCGGCCAGCAGCGTCCGCGCGGACTCGGCGAGGCGGTCGTCGTCCATCGGCTGCTGGTCCCACACGAGCGTGTCGACGCGGTCGGCATCGCGCAGGCCGTCGACGTCCTCGACGCGCCGCACGACGAGTCGGCCGTGCTCGCCGGGCCGCCCGACGTCGTCCAGGGGCCGGGCCAGCACGTCCACCGTGTCCTCGAGGCGGGCGCCGCGCGCGAGCAGCTCCGCGGTCGGGTCCGGGGTGCTGCCCGCCGAGACCCACACCCCGAGGGTGTCGCTCCCCCACGCCCGCGCGCGGTCGACCGACTCCCGCAGCACCTCGGCCGCCGGGCGCTCGGACGCCAGCCCGGTCAGCACGACGCGACCCTGTGCCCAGGCGGGCCAGCGGGTGAGCGTGACGTCGGTCGTGACGGACTCGGCGTCCGGCGGCACCCACGACCACTCGGCGGCGGCGTGCAGCACGGTGCGCGGGTCCCAGGCGACGGTCATGACCGCAACCTAACGAACCTGCCGTGCTGCGCGGGGGCGGCGCGCAGCACAGCGCGCAGCACGACAGGCGGCCGGTCAGAGACCGGCGGCCAGGGCCCGCACGACGTCGCCCGCGGGACCGGTCGGCGCGCTGCGGTGCCCCGTGCCCGCCCACAGGTGCAGGCGGTCGGCGTCCCCGGCGGCCGCGGCCGCGCGCCGCAGCCCGCGGGTCAGGTGGTGCACCTGCGGGTAGCCGACCGGGGCCGCGCCGTCGTGCCGGCGGGCGAAGCCGTTGCGCAGCGCCCGCGCGGGGCGGCCGGTGAAGGCGCGGGTGACGATCGTGCCGTCGCCGGCGCTGCCACCGAACCGCGGGTCGACGAGGGCGTCGCGGTGGGTGGCCGAGGCGCCGGACTCGTCGGTGCGCAGCAGGAGGGTCCCCACGGCGACCGCCTGCGCACCTGCGTGCAGCAGCCGGGCCGCCGACCGGCTGCCGTCCACTCCCCCGGCGGCGACCAGCGGCAGGGGCGTGCGCGCGGCGACCGCGGCGACGACGTCGGCGGTCGCGTCGTCCCCCACGGCGCGCGCCGGGTCCCACGTGCCGCTGTGGCCGCCCGCGCGCGGGCCCTGCACCACGAGCCCGTCCGCCCCGAGGTCCTGGGCGGCCGCCGCCTCCTCGGGCGTGGTCACGGTGACGAGGACGACCGACCCGGCGGCACGGAGCGACGCGACGTCGTCCGCCGGCGGGGCGCCGAAGGTGAACGACACCACCGGGACCGGGTCGCGGCGCAGGAGGTCGACCTTGGCGGCCCAGGCGTCGTCGTCGGACACCGGGACCGGGCCGAGCGGCACGCCGAGCGCCGCCGCGTCGGGCGCGATTCGACGGGCGTAGGCCGCGAGCGCCGCGGGGTCGACGGTGGGCGCGCCGGGGGGTGCGGGGACGAAGAGGTTGACGCCGAAGGGGCGTCCGTGGCGGCGGGCGAGGCGGATCTGCTCGGCGAGCGCGTCGGGGGCCTGGTAGCCGCCGGCGAGGAACGCGAAGGCGCCTGCGTCGGTGGTGGCGGCGAGGAGGTCGACGGTGGTGGCGCCGCCGGCCATGGGGGCGGCGACGATCGGGAGGGCGGTGTCGAGGAGGCGGGTGGCCATGGGGTGATGCTGCCACCCGCGGTGGGTGCGGTCCTGTGCCCGCACGGGTCCGGGGACGGGGCGGGACGGGTGGCGTGCGGCATAGGGTCCGGTCATGACCCGGACGGATGTCTCTCGGTTGACGCTGGCGCGGCTGGTCTCGCACGTGCGCGGGGCGGGTGACGGCGTGCTGTCGACGCGGGGGCCGGACGGCGGGCCGCAGGCGGCGTACCTGGCGCTGGCGGTGACGGACGAGGGCGAGTTCGTGCTGGATGCGCGGGCGGGGTCGCGCAAGGTGCTGAACGTGGGGCGCGACGACCGGGTGGCCGTGGTCGTGGGCGGCCGGGAGGGGACGACGCTGCAGGCGGAGGGCGTGGCGGACGTCCCGGCGGGGGTGGACCGTGCCCGGTGCGTGGACGCGTGCCGGGCGGCGTTCCCGCAGTTCGCGGGGTCGTTGTCCGACCCGGGGATCGTGGTGCTGCGGGTGCGGGTGGAGTGGGCGCGGTGGGGGGACTTCCGGGTCTCTCCCCCGGTGCTGGAGGAGGCCTCGGGCGGCGTGCGTGCCTGAGGCGGCCAGGCTCGTGCGGCTGGACGGCCCGGAGGGTGTGCGGGGTGTCCCCCGCGTCCCCACGGGGACGGGTGCGCTGGTGCTCGCCGGGTCGAGCGGGAGGGTGGACGAGGGGCGGGTGCGGCTGCTGGCGGAGCACGGTGTCCTGGCGGAGTCGGTCCGGTGGTTCGGCGGCCCGGGGCAGCACGCCGGGCCATGGGAGATCCCGGTGGAGACCTTCGTGCGTCGGGTCGAGGCGCTCGCGGAGCGCTGCGACCGGGTGGCGGTGGTGGGGACGTCGTTCGGCGCGGAGGCCGCCCTGGTGACGGCGGCGGTCTCGCCGCGCGTGGACGTCGTGGCGGCGTTCGCGCCGTCGGACGTGGTGTGGGCGGGGGTGGCCCCGGACGGTCGACAGACGTCGCACTGGACGCTCGGCGGTGAGCCGCTGCCGTTCGTGCCGTTCCTTGCGGGGTGGGTGCCGCCGGACGACCCGCCCGCGTTCCGGGAGCTGTACCGGCGGTCGCGGGAGGCGGACCCGCGACGTGCGGCTGCGGCTGCGGTCCCGGTGGAGCGCATCGCCGAGGTGCTGTTGGTCGCGGGCGGTGACGACCAGGTGTGGCCGGCGGTGTCGCACGCGGAGGCGATCGTGCGTCGCCGGGAGGAGCACGGGCTGACGACGACGCTCGTCACGGACCCGTCGGCGGGGCATCGGGTGCCCCTGCCGGGCGAGCCTCCGGTGGCGGCGGGGATGTCCATGCGCCGCGGCGGGACGCCGGCCGCGGACCGGGACCTGGGTGTCGCGGCGTGGGACGCGCTGTGCGCGGTGCTGCGGGTCCCGCGCGGCGGCACGCGGTGACGGGCCGCCGCCCGGGAGGCCGAGCGGTCGTCAGCGCCAGCCGAGGGCGGGCGCCACGTGCTGGACGACGTTTTCGATGACGTGCGCGTTGTACTCGACGCCGAGCTGGTTGGGCACGGTGAGCAGCAGGGTGTCGGCGGCGGCGACGGCCTCGTCGCCGGCGAGGTCGGTGACGACGTCGTCGATCTCCCCGGCGTAGGTCTTGCCGAACCGGGCGCGCACGCCCTCGAGCACGCCGACCTGGTCGGTGCTGAGGGCCTCCGCGCCGAAGTAGGCGCGGTCGCGGTCGTCGGTGATCGGGAAGATGCTGCGGGACACGGACACACGCGGCTCCCAGGCGTGCCCCGCGGCAGCCCAGGCGTCGCGGAAGCGCTGGATCTGCTCGGCCTGCAGCTGGTGGAACGGCACGCCGGTGTCCTCGGTGAGGAGGGTGGAGCTCATGAGGTTCATCCCCTGGGCGGCGGCCTGCTCGGCGGTGGCGCGGGAGCCGGCGCCCCACCAGATGCGCTCGCGCAGCCCCGCGGAGTAGGGCTCGACGCGCAGGGGCCCGGGCGGGTTGGGGAACATGGGGCGCGGGTTCGGTTCGGCGAACCCCTCGCCGTCGAGGACCTCGAGGAGGCGTGCGGTGTGGCGGCGTGCCATGTCGGCGTCGGACTCCCCCGGCCGGGGGTCGTGCCCGAAGTGGCGGAACCCGTCGATCACCTGCTCGGGTGACCCGCGGCTGATGCCGAGCTGCAGCCGCCCGCCGGCGATGAGGTCGGCCGCGCCGGCGTCCTCGGCCATGTACAGGGGGTTCTCGTAGCGCATGTCGATGACGGCGGTGCCGATCTCGATCCGGCGGGTGCGCGCGCCCACGGCGGCGAGCAGCGGGAACGGTGAGGCGAGCTGCCGGGCGAAGTGGTGCACGCGGAAGTAGGCGCCGTCCGCCCCGAGCTCCTCGGCCGCGACGGCGAGGTCGACGGACTGCAGGAGGGCGTCCGACGCGGAGCGGGTGGCGGACTGCGGGTGCGGCGTCCAGTGGCCGAAGGAGAGGAATCCGAGGCGTTTCACGGGGGCGTCAACCTCCTGCGGGTCGTGGTCCTTCCCGGGGCGTCCTTCCCGATCCTCGCCGCGCGGGACGCCGTTCGCGCGGCGGGTCGAATGCCCGTGCCCGCGGGGGTCCGCGCGCCTAGCCTGGGCGCATGACCCTCGCTCACGACGTCGCCGGTGATCCCGGCGCGCCCTCCGTCCTGCTCGTCCACGCCGGGGTGGCCGACCGCCGCATGTGGGACGCCGTCGCGCCCGCCCTCGCGCACACGTTCCGCGTGATCCGCCCGGACCTGCGCGGCTTCGGGGACTCCCCGCTGCCGGTGGGCGACGCGGAGGGGTATACGAACGCCGGCGACCTGGCGGGTCTCCTCGACGAGCTCGGGGTCGCCGACGCCGCGGTGGTGGGGGCGTCGTTCGGCGGCGAGGTCGCGCTGGAGCTCGCCGGCGCCCACCCGGGGCGCGTGCGCGAGCTGGTGCTGCTGTGCCCGGCCGCGCCCGGGGTGCCCGGCACGGCGGTGTCGGACACGTTCGACGCCGAGGAGGGCCGCCTCCTGGCGGTGGGCGACGTCGAGGGGGCCGTGCGGCTCAACGTGTCGACCTGGCTCGGCCCGGACGCCGACGACGCCGCGGCCGCGGCGCTCGCGGCCATGCAGCGGCGCGCGTTCGAG
This sequence comes from Promicromonospora sp. Marseille-Q5078, assembly GCF_050315395.1. Lineage (NCBI taxonomy): Bacteria > Bacillati > Actinomycetota > Actinomycetes > Micrococcales > Promicromonosporaceae > Promicromonospora > Promicromonospora sp. Marseille-Q5078. The sequence continues at coordinate 2,360,176 of NZ_JBNPQG010000001.1, read as the reverse complement.
GTGCAGCTGGCGGCGGACGAGGCCGCGAGCGCCGCCGGCCTGCCGGAGCCGGGTCCCGCGGAGGTCGAGGTGGACCTGGCGGGGGTCCACGTCCCGACGTTCGTCGTGGAGGGGGCGCACGACATGGACTTCCTGCGGGCGTGCGCCCGGCACGTGGCGGCGTCGGTGCCGGGGGCGGAGCTGTCCCTGCTGGAGTGGGCGGGGCACCTGCCGGTGCTGGAGCGCCCGGACGCGATCCTGACCTTGCTGCTCGACGTGCTGCGCGACGACCCGACGGTGCACGCTCCCTGACGTGCGCGGCTACCTGCGCGAAACATGCGCGCGCGAGGATGCGGCGGTGAGGATCGCCCCCGAGTCGCCGGACCGCGCGGACGTGCGGGCGCTGCTGGCCGAGCACCTGGCCGACATGCACGCCACCTCTCCCGCGGAGTCGGTGCACGCGCTCGACGTGACCGCGCTGCTGGCGCCGTCGGTCACCTTCCTGACGGCGCGCGACGACGAGGGCGTGCTGCTCGGCTGCGGTGCGCTGAGCGAGCTGGTCCCCGCGATCGGCACAGTCGGCACAGTCGGCATGGGAGGCGGACCCGTCGGCGGGGGCGTGGGGCACGGCGAGGTGAAGTCGATGCGCACCGCCCCGGCCGCGCGCGGCCGGGGGGTGGCCGCCGCGGTGCTCGGGCGGCTCGTGGACCTGGCCCGGGAGCGCGGGTACGCGCGGGTCAGCCTGGAGACCGGGCCGCAGGAGTTCTTCGCGCCCGCGCGCCGCCTGTACGCCCGCCACGGGTTCGTGCCGTGCGGCCCGTTCGGCGCCTACCGCCCCGACCCGTTCAGCGTGTTCCTGACCCTCGACCTGACGGCACGGCCGGCGGCGCTCGACGAGGTCGGGGCGGCCGCGAGCGCCGAGGTGGGCGTCGGTGGAGGCGGAGGCGCGGTGGTCGAGGCGGGTGTCGGTGGAGGCGGAGGCGCGGTGGTCGAGGCGGGTGTCGGCCCCCGCGCCTAGCCTCGCGGGATGAGCGACGCCCCGGGCACCACGGACACCACGACGGCAACCGCGAGGATGACCGCGAGCACGACGCCGGACGGGCCGGCGCCCCTGCTGGAGCGCCGGTTCGCCTGGCGGGACCGCGAGGTCGCCTGGACGGCGTTCGGGTCCGGCCCTCCGCTCGTCTTCTGCCACGGCACGCCCTGGTCGTCCTGGCTGTGGGAGCCGTACGCGCGCGCCCTGGCGGCCGAGTTCACCGTGCACCTGTGGGACATGCCCGGCTACGGCGCGTCGTCGAAGGACCCCGCGCACGCCGTCGACCTGGGCGTGCAGGGCGAGCTGTTCGCCGCCCTGCTGGAGCACTGGGGCCCGGCCTGGGAGGAGGTCGCGCCCCACGTCGTCGCGCACGACTACGGCGGGGCGGTCAGCCTGCGCGCCGCCCTGCTGCACGGTGCCCGGTACGCGTCCCTGTGCCTCGTGGACGTGGTCGCGCTGCGCCCGTGGGGGTCGCCGTACTTCGCGCTGGTGCGCGAGCACGCGGACGTCTTCGCGAGCACGCCCGCCGCGGTGCACCGGGGCGCGCTCGAGGCCTACGTGCGCACGGCCGCGCACCGCCCGCTGAGCGACGCCCACCTGGACGCCCTCGTCGCCCCCTGGACGGGCGAGCCGGGCCAGGGGGCGTTCTACCGGCAGGTCGCCCAGGCCGACGAGCGGTACACCGCGGAGCTGGAGCCGCTTCTCGGCGCCCTCGACGTGCCCACCCGGGTGCTGTGGGGCGAGGAGGACACCTGGATCCCCGCGAACCGTGCGTCGCGCCTGGCCGCCGCGCTCCCCCGCGCCGAGGCCCGGCTGCTGCCGGGCGCCGGCCACCTGGTGCAGCTCGACGCGCCGGTCGCGCTCGCCGTCGAGCTGCACCGCTGGCTGTCCGGGGAGCACGCCACGGCATGACGCAGGCGGCGCTGTGGTGAAGTGCTCGCGGTGCGGCCGGTCAGTACCAGCCCGCCCGCGCGTGCTGGAAGATCAGGTTGGTCTCGGTGAGCGCCACGTCGGGGTCCGTGGACAGGTGCTCGATGACGAACTCGTTCAGTGCGTCGGAGTCGGCCGCGGCCACGTGCACGAAGAAGTCGTGGGCGCCGCCGAGCAGGAAGACGTTCAGCACGCCGGGCAGCTCGGCCAGCCGCTGCAGGTAGGTGCTGAGCCGGGTCCGCGCCGCGCCCCGCATCTGCACGGCGATCATCGCCTGCAGCGGGTGCCCGGCCCGGCCCGGGTCGACGTCCGCGTGGAACCCGCGGATCACGCCCCGCTCCCGCAGCTGCCGCACCCGCGTCAGGCACGTCGAGGGGGCGATGCCCGCCCGCGCGGCCAGCGCGTTGTTCGGGATCCGCGCGTCCTCCGCGAGCGCCGCGAGCAGGCGCTGGTCGACGTCGTCCAGGGGGGCGGCGGGCTCGCTGCGCCGGTCCAGGCCCCACGACCCGGCCGGGCGAACATCCTTCGGCCGCGGCTGGCGCGCCCCGGGGGTTGCTGAGCCTCGTGTCGACATCTGGTCAATCTACCGAACGATCTGCGGAATCGTGGCGCCGTGCCGAATCGCTGCCTCAGACTTGGTGGTGAGCGGGATCACACCCCGCGGTCAACCTGCGGTCACCCCCACGGTCACGAGCCACGAAGGCGGACTCTCCCCATGCGCATCGGCGTCCCGAAGGAAGTCAAGAACCACGAGTACCGGGTGGCGATCACCCCGGCGGGCGTGCACGAGCTGGTCGGCCGCGGGCACGCGGTGAGCGTGCAGGCGGGCGCCGGGCTCGGCTCGGCCGTCACCGACGAGGAGTACCGGGCGGCGGGGGCGGACGTCGTCGAGGACCCCGACGAGGTGTGGGCCGGCGCGCAGACGGTGCTGAAGGTCAAGGAGCCGGTCGCCGAGGAGTACCACCGCCTGCGGCCCGGGCAGGTGCTGTTCACCTACCTGCACCTCGCGGCCGACAAGGCGCTCACCGAGGAGCTCCTCGCCCGCGATGTCACCGCCGTCGCCTACGAGACCGTGCAGGCCGCCGACGGGCACCTGCCCCTGCTCGCGCCCATGTCGGAGGTCGCGGGCCGGCTCGCCCCCCAGGTCGGCGCCGCGACGCTGCTGCGCGCCGCCGGCGGCCGCGGCGTGCTCCTCGGCGGAGTCCCCGGCGTCCCGGCGGGGCACGTCGTGATCGTGGGCGCGGGCGTCTCCGGGATGAACGCGGCGCGGATCGCCGTCGGCCTCGGCGCGCGCGTCACCCTCCTGGACACCAGCGCCGACGCGCTCAAGGCCGCCGACCGCGAGCTCGGCGGCCGGGTGCAGACCCTCGCCTCGAACCGGCTCACCCTGACGGAGGCGGTGCTGGAGGCCGACCTCGTGATCGGCGCCGTGCTCGTCCCCGGCGCGAAGGCGCCCGTCCTCGTGCCGAACGACGTCGTGGCGCGCATGCGTCCGGGCGCGGTCCTGGTCGACATCGCGATCGACCAGGGCGGGTGCTTCGAGGACTCCCGACCGACCACGCACGACGACCCGACGTTCCGCGTGCACGACACGGTCTTCTACTGCGTCGCGAACATGCCCGGCGCCGTGCCCCGCACCTCCACGTTCGCGCTGACCAACGTCACGCTGCCCTACGTCGTGGCGCTCGCGGACCACGGCTGGCGCGAGGCGCTGCGCCGCGACCCCGTGCTGGCCCGCGGGCTGAACGTGCACGACGGCCGCGTCACCAACCCGGGCGTGGCCGAGGCGCACTCGCGCGAGCACGTCGACGTCGCCGAGCTGCTGCTCTGACGGTCGGGGGCGTCGGGAGTCGTCAGCGGGTCCGCCCGGCGCGCGGCCGGGGCGGCAGCGGCACCCGGTCGAGGTCGGACGCGACGGTGAGGCCGCCGTCGAAGACCTCGCGCGCCTCGCGCTCGAACCCGTCGGGGAGCTCGTCGGGCACCCGGTAGCGCTGGGAGAAGTGCGTGAGCACCAGGTGGCGCACGCCCGCACGGGAGGCCACGACGGCGGCCTGCCGGCACGTCAGGTGCGCCCACCGCGCGGCGAGCTCGGCGTCCCGGTGCAGGAACGTCGACTCGACCACCAGCAGGTCGACGCCGTCGGCCAGCTCCAGGACGGCGTCGCACAGCCGGGTGTCCATGACGAACGCCACCGACTGACCCGGCCGGGGCGCGGACACCGCGTCCCGGCGCACGGTGCGCCCGTCCTCCAGGGTGACGACGCCGTCGCGCAGCAGCCGGCCGACCGTGGGCCCGGGCGGGACGCCGGCGGCCGCGAGCGCCGCCGGGTCGAGGGAGACGCCGTCGGGCTCGTCGAGGCGGTAGCCGACGGCGTCGACGCGGTGCTCCAGCGGGCGGGCCGTGAGCACGGGGGCGCCGGGGCCGGCGCCGCGCTCGCCGTCCACTCGGGGGAGCTCCACCTGCGGCACGGCGTCGCGACGGGCGTCGTCCCCCGCGGGGAACGCGACGGGCTGCAGCGTGACGCGCTCGTGGTGGTCGTACGCGCTGGCGTCCAGCAGGTGGCGCACCCAAGGCTCTCCCGAGGCGGGGAAGGAGATCGGCACGGTGTGCCGCACCCGGTCGCCGGACAGGCGCTGCGCGACGCCGGCCAGGCCGAGGGAGTGGTCGCCGTGCAGGTGGGTGATCGCGATGCGGGTCAGGTCCGTGGCGGACACGCCCGCCAGCGTCATCTGCCGCTGGGTGCCCTCGCCCGGGTCGAACAGGACGGTGGTGTCGTCGAAGAACAGCACGTACCCGTTGTGGCTGCGGGTGCGGGTGGGGACCATGCTGGCCGTGCCGAGCACGACGAGCTCGCGTCTCGACACCTGTCGACCCGTCTCAGCGGGCCAGGGCGCGCCCGACGACGCGCACGATGCCGGTGGTGACGTGCTGCACCGGGCGCCACAGGTCGCGGTCGAACACGGCGGTGCGGGTCGCGGGCCCGCGGCGCAGGCGGCCGGTGAGCCGCGGGGCGACGTCCGTCACCTTCGCGCCCGCGAGCACCGACGGCCGGTAGCGGGCTCCGGGGTCCCACCGCAGGTCGGGTCGCTCGCGGGCGTCGTCGTGCATGGGGTCATCGTGGCGTGACGGGCGGTGGCCCGCAAGGCCGCGGCGCAGACCCGCCACCGGTGCCGGCGCGTGCGGGTCAGGCGTCGGGGTAGCCCTGCGGGTTCGCGGACTGCCAGCGCCACGTGTCGGCGCACATGTCGTCGATCGTCTTCGTGGCGCGCCACCCGAGCTCGGTCTGCGCGCGCGTGGGGTCGGCCCAGAACGCGGGCAGGTCCCCGGCGCGGCGCGGCCCGACCTCGTAGGGCAGCTCGCGGCCGACGGCGCGCTCGAAGGCGTGCAGCATCTGCAGCACGGACGTGCCGGTGCCGGTGCCGAGGTTGAACGCGCGCACGGGCTCGGTCATGGCGTCCAGGTGCTGCAGCGCGGCGACGTGCCCGGCGGCGAGGTCCTCGACGTGCAGGTAGTCCCGCTCGCAGGTGCCGTCGGCGGTCGGGTAGTCGTCGCCGAACACGACGAGCTTGTCGCGCTTGCCGACCGCGACCTGCGCGAGGAACGGCATGAGGTTGTTGGGGATGCCCTGCGGGTCCTCGCCGATCCGCCCCGACGGGTGCGCGCCGACGGGGTTGAAGTAGCGCAGCAGCGCCACCTTGAGGCCGTCGCTGGCCGCGGCGACGTCGGACATGATCCGCTCGACCATGACCTTCGTCTGCCCGTACGGGGACGAGGACGACAGGTGCGCGTAGTCCTCCTGGTACGGCACGGGGGCGTGCTCCCCGTACACGGTGGCCGAGGAGGAGAAGACCAGGCGCGGCACGTGGTGGCGGCGCATCGCCTCCAGCAGCGCCAGCGTGGAGTCGAGGTTGTTCCGGTAGTACTCCAGCGGCTTGGCCACCGACTCGCCCACGGCCTTGAACCCGGCGAAGTGCACGACGGCGTCGAACTGCTCGTGCGCGAACAGCCGCTCGGTCTTCTCGGCGTCGGTCAGGTCGATCGCGTGCACCGGCACGTGCACCCCGGACAGGGACTCCAGCCGCCCCACGACGGTGGGCTTGCTGTTGGAGAAGTCGTCCACCACGACGACGTCGTGCCCGGAGGCGACGAGGGACAGGACGGTGTGGGAGCCGATGTACCCGGCGCCGCCGGAGACGAGAACGCGCATGGGCCCAGCCTAGGGTGTCCGGGCCCGTCGTCGGACGGGCGTCCGCACCCCGGGCCGGGCCCGTGCGCGTGCCGCTGCTGCAGGGAGCTCCAGCCGGTCAGCTGCCGCCGAGGAGCTCGGTGAAGCTCGGGGTGGCGGCGAACGGGTCGACCGGCCCGGCGTTCCGGCTGCGGTCGACGCGCAGCGCGAGCTCGCGGCCGGCGCGCCCGATGCGGCGGGGCAGCCCACCGTCGTCACGCCGCCCTGAGCCTGTCGAAGGGTCGGCGCTCGCGGCCCAGTCGTCGGTGGCGGCGAACACGCTGGTGGGCACGACGTCGGCGCGCAGGTAGGTGAACAGCGGCCGCATCGCGTACTCGAGCGCCAGGGAGTGGCGGGCGGTGCCGCCGGTGGCGCCGAGCAGCACGGGCATGCCGGTCAGCGAGTCGGGGTCCACCACGTCCCAGAAGGACTTGAACAGCCCGGAGTAGCTCGTGGTGAACACGGGCGACACCGCGATCAGGCCGTCGGCGCCGGTCACGTGCTCCAGGGCGCGCGCCAGGTCGCCGGTCGGGAACCGGGTGAGCATCGCGTCGACGACCGCGTGGGCCACGTCGCGCAGCTCGACCGTCTCCACCCGCACGGTGTGCCCGAGGTCCTCGAGCTCCCGCACGGTGGCGTCGGCCAGCCGGTCGGCCAGCAGCCGCGTGGACGACGGCTGCGACAGGCCCGCCGAGACGACGGCGAGCGTGCGGGTGGGGGTCTGGCCGGGGATGCCCGAGGGCCCCGAGGACATGGTCATGCGCGTGCCTCCTGCGATGCGGCGGGCTGGGTGCCCTCGGCAACGGTACCGGTGTACGGGTCCGAGGTGTCACCGACGTGGGTGGCGCCGGCCTCGCCCGCGGCGCGGGCGGCGGCGACACGCTCGGCGTGCGTCGGCGGGTTCAGCGGCACGTCCTCGGACGGCCGCTTGGCCTCGACGATCTTGCGCAGCTCGGGCACCACGTCCTCGGCGAGGAGGTCGATCTGCTCGAGCACCGTCTTCAGCGGCAGCCCCGCGTGGTCGAGCAGGAAGAGCTGGCGCTGGTAGTAGCCCACCTCGTCCACGAACGACGCGTACCGGTCGATGACCTGCTGCGGCGAGCCGACCGTCAGCGGCGTCTCGCGCGTGAAGTCCTCCATCGACGGGCCGTGCCCGTACACGGGCGCCTCGTCGAAGTAGGGCCGGAACTCGTTCCACGCGTCCTGCGAGCGCTTGCGCATGAACGCCTGCCCGCCGAGCCCCACGATCGCCTGGTCGGCGCGGCCGTGGCCGTAGTGCTCGAAGCGCTGCCGGTAGAAGCGCACCATCTGCCGCGTGTGGTGCATGGGCCAGAAGATGTTGTTGTGCAGGAAGCCGTCGCCGTAGAACGCGGCCTGCTCGGCGATCTCGGGGCTGCGGATCGAGCCGTGCCACACGAACGGGGGCACACCGTCCAGCGGGCGCGGGGTGGAGGTGAAGCCCTGCAGCGGGGTGCGGAACTTGCCCTCCCAGTCCACGACGTCCTCGGTCCACAGCCGCCGCAGCAGCGCGTAGTTCTCGACGGCGAGCGGGATGCCCTGGCGGATGTCCTGGCCGAACCACGGGTACACGGGGCCCGTGTTGCCGCGGCCCATCATGAGGTCCATGCGCCCCTCGGAGACGACCTGGAGCATCGCGTACTCCTCGGCCAGCCGCACCGGGTCGTTCGTCGTGATCAGCGTCGTCGCGGTCGACAGGGTGATGTTCTTGGTGACGCCCGCGAGGTAGCCGAGCATCGTGGTGGGCGAGGAGGCGACGAACGGCGGGTTGTGGTGCTCGCCGGTGGCGAAGACGTCGAGGCCGGCCTCGTCCGCGTGCCGCGCGATAGTGAGCATGTTGCGCACCCGCTCGGTGTCGTCCGGCGTACGGCCCGTCGTGGGGTCGGTGGTGACGTCGCTGACGGAGAAGATTCCGAACTGCACGGCTGCGCTCCCTGCTCGTGGACTCTCGTTGACGTGAAGCCTAGGTCCATGCGTTTGCATGTACATGCCGGTGAACCGCCGCACCCGCCCCGTTGTTCCCCGCCGCCCCCGTGCCACGCGTGACGTCGCGCACAAAGGGTGCCCGCAGGGCGGTCTCGAGTTGCGCACGGCGCGCCGACTGGCCAGCCTGAGGGGGCAACTCGTCACGTCCACCACCATCCTGCCCGGTCGCCTCCTGGCCACCGGCACCCGGGTGTGGACCGTGCTTCACGGGACCTTCACGGACCGCCGGAACAACCGCCGGTGGGGCCGCGTTGAAAACCCAGGCCCCTTCCCACCGACCCCCAGGAGGACGACATGCCCGACCGGTCCCTGCGCGGCATGAGCATCGGCAGCAAGAGCATGGAGTCCGACGAGGGCGTGGACTTCGCCCCCCGGTTCCAGGCGCACTACGACTGCCCCAACGGCCACACCATCATCCTGCCCTTCTCCACCGAGGCCGAGGTGCCGCCGGTGTGGGAGTGCCGGTGCGGCGAGGAGGCGCTCCTGCGCGACGCCGAGAAGCCCGAGCCGAAGGCCACGAAGCCGCAGCGCACCCACTGGGACATGCTGCTCGAGCGCCGCACCGTCTCCGAGCTCGAGGAGCTCCTGGACGAGCGCCTCGAGCTGCTGCGCGCCGGCAAGCTGCGCCGCAGCGCCTGAGCCAGACTCCACGTAGCTCGACATAGCTGCACATAGCTGCACGCACGAAGGGCGGGCACCCCACCGGGTGCCCGCCCTTCGTGCATGCGGCGCCGGAGCCGGCGGCGCCGACCGCCCAGCGGGTCAGGCGCCCTTCCGCAGCGCCCGCCGGGCCCGCCGCGCCCGGGCCGCCGTGACGACGCCGCCGGCCACGAGCACCACGGCGGCCGCCCCGACGGCCCAGCCCGGCCAGTAACCGGCCCGCACCGCCGGCGTCAGCTCCGTGCGCAGCGGCAGGTCCGCCACCAGGTGGTCCGGGGTGAACAGCTGCGTGCGCGCCACCAGCGTCCCGTCCGGCGCGACCACGCCGCTCACGCCCACCGTCGAGACCTGCACCGCCGCGCGCCCCGTCGTGATCGCCTGCATCCGCGTCATCGCGAGCTGCTGCGTCGACTCCGCCGTGTACCCGAACGAGGCGTTGTTCGTCGGCACCACGAGCACCTGCGCGCCCCGCTGCACCGCGTCGCGCACGATCTCGTCGTACGCCACCTCGAAGCAGATCACGGTGGCCATCGGCACCGTCGCGGGGCCCGTCCCGTGCCCGATCGCCGCACCGTCCACCGGCAGGTCGATCAGCGCCGGCTCCGTGCCAGGGATCATGTCGGTCGTGACCCGGTCCACCTGGGAGCTGAACAGCCGCACGAAGCCGCGGATCGGGATGTACTCGCCGAACGGCGCCGGGTGCTGCTTCGCGTACCGCTCGGTGACGCCCACGCCGGGCTCCCACAGCAGCGACACGTTGTAGCGGCCGCCCGTCTCCGGGAACTCCTGGGCGCCCACGAGGATGGGCGCGTCCACGGCCTGCGCCGCGTCGTCGATCGCCGCCGCCACGTCCGGCGTGGTCTGCGGGTCCAGGTCCGAGCCGTTCTCCGGCCACAGCACCACGTCCACCGCGTCGCCCGGGGCGTCGCCGAGGTCGCCCGACGCCTGCTCGTCCGCGATCGCGTACGTCCCCTGCAGGTGGTTGTTGAGCACCTCCGCCCGGTTGGCGAACGAGCCCTCCCCCGGCTCCGACACGTTGCCCTGCACCGCGCCCGCGCGCAGCACGCCCGCCTGCGCCGTCCCGGTCCCGGCGTCCACGACCGTGCCCCGGTGCCCCGGGTCGTTCGCGTCCGTCACCTCCCGGGTGCCCGCGTCGTGCGCCAGCGGCAGCAAGAGCGGCCCGAGGACCAGCGCCGCCGCCGCGACGACCATCGCCCCGGCGCTCGCGGACCCGCGGGCCCGATGCGCGGCGTCGCGCCAGTCCGTGCGCAGCACCCGGCCGACGGCGAGCGCGAGGAGCACGCCCGCGGCCGCGACGAGGAACGACACGAGCGTCGTGCCGCCCAGCCACGCGGCGCGCCCGGTGGGGGCGCCGGCGACCGTCCAGGCGAGCCGGCCCCACGGGAACCCGCCGAACGGGATCTCCGAGCGCCACTGCTCCACCGCGACGAACAGCACGGCGAACACCAGGCCCTGGGCGAGCGGGTGGCGGCGCACCCAGCCCCAGCGGCGCGCCCACGTCCACAGCGCGCCGAACCCCGCCAGGAACAGCGCCTCGAGGGACGCGAGCGCGATCCACGGCACCGTGTCCGTGGCGAAGTTGGCCCACCAGATGTGCGGCAGCCAGAACGTCACCCCGGCCACCAGGCCCACGAGGACGTTCCAGCCGGCCGCACGGCGGCCGTCGCGACGCAGGGCGGCGAACAGCAGCCCCACGGCGACGAACGCGAGCGGCCACGCGCCCACGTCGGGGAACGACGCCCACAGCGCCGCGCCCGCGGCGACGCCGAGCAGCAGCGTCGCCGGACGGCTCGTCCACCGGTGGGCCCACCGATCGGCCCACCGCGAGGCGGAGAAGCTGCCGGCGTCCGCGCCGGCGTCGCCCGCGGGCGCGCCGGGTGACGTCGCGCCGGTGGCCGTCGTGCGGCGGTCGGTGCGGCCGTCCGAGTCCGGGTCCGAGGGGCCGTCGAGAGGCGCCGAGCTCACGTGCAACACCCCCGCAGGGTACGTGACCGGAGACCGCCACCGGGCCGGGGGCTGCCCGCCTTCGAGCACGCGGTCGATCGCGGGAACCGGACGGTTCCCGCGATCGACCGCGTGCTCGAAGGCATGGGAGGGTCGGGCTCAGTCGAAGGTGTCGTGCAGCACGACGCCGTCGCGCACCGTCTGCAGGCACACCGGCTCCGGCTCGCCCGGCGACAGGTCGGGCAGCAGCGGCTGGCCGGCGCGCGCCTCGGGGTTCCACGCCGACAGGCGGTCCCCGGGGGCCTGGACGGACAGGGTGTCCGCCCGCCACACCGCCAGGTGCGCGGGCGCCCCGACGCGCAGCTCGCCCGCCCCCGTGTGGTCGAGGCCCGCCAGCCGCCAGCCGCCGCGGGTGTGGGCGCGGAACGCGGCCCGCGCGGAGATGCGCTGCGTCGCGTCCTCGTGCGTGAGGGTGGCGCGCACCGCCTGCCACGGGTCGAGCGGGGTCACGGGCGTGTCGGACCCGAACGCGAGCGGGACGCCCGCGCCGGCCAGGTCCGCGAACGGGGACAGCGTGGACGCGCGGGCCACGCCCAGCCGGGACGCGTACATGCCGTGGGTGCCGCCGAACGCCGAGTCGAACGCCGGCTGCACGGACAGCGCCACCCCGTACAGCAGCAGCGCCGCGAGGGCGGACGCGTCGACGAAGAGGGCGTGCTCGACGCGGTGGTGCCCGGAGCGCAGCAGCGACGGCCCGTGCTCGGCGGCGGCGAGCTCGAGCCCGCGCACCACCTCGTCCATCGCGCGGTCCCCGATGACGTGGAAGCCGCCCTGGGTGCCGGCCGCGGAGCAGGCGGCCAGGTGCGCCGCGATGTCCTCGCCGGTCAGGAACAGCCGCCCGGTGGGCTCGACGCCTCCCGGGCCGGTGAGCAGGTCGGCGTACGGGTGGCGCAGGGCCGCCGTGCGCGAGCCGATCGACCCGTCGGCGCACAGGTCGCCCGCGATGCCGGTGAGGAAGGGCAGCTCGGCGAGCACCTGCCGCGCGTCGTCCGCCGTCGCGCACAGCTCGCCGCGGTAGGCGACGACGTGCGGCAGGGCGCCCGCGGGGTCCGCGGTGAGCCCGACGAGCTCCGCCAGGCCATCCCGCGTGTCCATGTTGGGCTCGCTCATCTCGTGCACCCCGACGATGCCGCGGGCCGCGGCGTCCGCGAGGGCGCGGCGGTACGCGCGGGTGCGACGGGCGGGCGACACCTGCCGCACGACCGCGGCGGCCGCGTGGTGGGCGTCGGAGGTGACCATCCCGGACGGGTCCCACCCGGGCGCCCGGTCGATCCCCGCCGACCGGGCGAACGCCCCGGACACCACCGCGGAGTGGCCGTCCACCCGGGCCGCGTACACGCGCCGGCCACCGCAGGCGGCGTCGACCTCGTCCGCGGTGGGGGCACGACGCTCCGGCCAGGCCTGCTCGTCCCAGCCGAACGCCAGCAGCACCTCCTCGCCGCCCGCGTCGGCCGCGTCCAGCGCGCGGGCACCACGCGCGAGCGCGTCGAGCGCCGCCGCCAGGGACGTCACGCCCGCGGCCGCGGTGAGGTCGACGGACTCCGCCGCGAGCCCGGTCTCGAGCAGGTGCACGTGCGCGTCGACGAACCCGGGGGCGACCAGGGCGCCGTCGAGGTCGATCACGCGGTCGGCGCGGGCCGCCAGCCCCGCTGCCGTGTCCTCCGCGCCGAGCCAGGTCACGACGCCGTCGTCGACGAGCAAGGCCTCGGCGAACGGGTCGGCGGGCGAGTGGACGGCTCCGTTGCGGTACAGGGTGGACGTCACGGCCTGCACTCTATGGCACGGCCCCGGCCCGCCGACCCCCGGGCCCCCGCCCGACCCGCACGGGTTCGTCACACCCGGGCGGCGGCGCGCCCCGGCGCGCCGGGGCGGCCGGTCACACGCTCGAGTAGGCGACCACGCCGCGCAGCACCGCCGTCTGCGCCTTGCGGGCGGTGGCGCGCAACCCCGCGCGGGGGGCGGCCTTCGCCAGCTGGTCGAGCACGTCGAGCACCTGCTTGCACCAGCGCACGAAGTCGCCCGCGGCCACGTCGGTCCCGCGCAGGACGGCGTCCAGGTTCCGGCCCGACGCCCACCGGTGCACCGGCGCCACCAGGCCCAGGTCCAGCGGCCCGGTCGCCTCCAGCCGGTGCTGGGACTCGAGGTCGGTGACCTCCGACCAGACCCGCGTCGTCGCGTCGAGCACCTGGGCGAGGCGGCCGTGGGGCCCGCCCGGCACGAACGGCTCCGCGGCCTCCTCGCGGCGCCCCGAGTACACGACCGTGGACACCGCCGCCGCCAGCCCGGGGGCGTCGAGCTCGTCCCAGATGCCGCGGCGCAGACACTCCGCGAGGAGCAGGTCGTCCTCCGCGTACAGGCGGCCGAGCCAGCGCCCGTCCTCGGTGACGCCCAGGCCCCCGTCCGCGCCCGCGCCAGCCGTGTCGGCCGCGTCGGCCGACCCGCTCTTGTCGCCCGACCCGCTGGCCGGCGGAGCCAGGTAGCCCAGCCGGGTCAGCACGTCGCAGGTGCGGTCGAACGTGCGCGCGATCGTGCCCGTGCGCCCCTCGACGCGCCGCACCAGCTGCTCGTGCTCGCGGCGCAGCCGCTCCCAGCGCTCCGCCCACCGCGCGTGCTCGTCCCGGTCCGGGCAGCCGTGGCAGGGGTGGGCCCGCAGCGCGGAGCGCAGCCGCTGCAGCTCGGCGTCGGACGCCGCGTCCCCGCGCCGCCCGGCCCGGCCGCCCGCGGACCCGGCCCGGCCGCCGCGCCGGCCCGGCGCTCGACCCGTGCCGCCGTCGCCGGCGAACGCGCCGAGCGCGTTGCGCATGCTCGACGCCAGGTCGCGCCGCTGGTCGGGCCGGCGCTGGTTGAACGACTTCGGGATCCGGACCGTGGCGACCACCTCCACCCCGTCCGGCGCGTCCGCGAGGGTGAGCTTCTTGACCTGCTTCTCCTGCGTGAGGACGGTGGGCCGCGGGCCGTCGAAGGTGCGGTCGTCGCGGCCAGGGTCCAGCACGACGACGTAGCCGCGGCGCCGTCCCGACGGCACCTCGACGACGTCCCCGCGGCGGAGCTTCTCGAACGACTCGACCGCGTCCGCGCGCCGGGCCCCCGTCGCCGCCCGCGAGAGCTCCTTCTCCCGGTCCTTGATGGCCACCCGCAGCTCCATGTAGTCCGCGAAGTCGCCCTGGTCGCAGGCCATCGCCTGCGCGTACCCCTCCATGGCCTCGGCGTGCGCCTGCGCCTGCTTCGCCAGGCCCACCACGCCGCGGTCGGCCTGGAACTGCGCGAAGCTCGTCTCGAGCACGTCCCGCGCCCGCTCGCGGCCCACCTGGCCCACGAGGTTGACCGCCATGTTGTAGGTGGGGCGGAAGCTGGAGCGCAGCGGGTACAGCCGCTTGGACGCGAGGCCCGCCAGCGCCACCGGGTCGAGCCCCGTGTGGTCGACCACCACCGCGTGCCCCTCGACGTCGATGCCCCGGCGGCCCGCGCGGCCGGTGAGCTGCGTGTACTCCCCCGGCGTGACCGGCTGGTGCGCGGTGCCGTCCCACTTCACGAGCTTCTCCAGCACCACCGACCGGGCCGGCATGTTGATGCCGAGCGCCAGCGTCTCGGTCGCGAAGACCACCTTCACCAGCCCCCGGGAGAACAGCTCCTCCACGGTCTCCTTGAACACCGGCAGCATCCCCGCGTGGTGCGCGGCCACGCCGCGCGACAGGGCGTTGGCCCACTCCCAGTACCCGAGGACGTCCAGGTCCTCGGTCGGGATCGTGGCCGTGCGCTCCTCCACCACCTGCCGGATCTCCGCCTCCTCCGCGGCGTCGGTCAGCCGCAGCCCCGCCCGCAGGCACTGCTGCACCGCCCCGTCGCACCCCGCACGGGAGAAGATGAAGTAGATCGCCGGCAGCAGCGCGTCCGCGTCGAGGGAGTCGACCACGGCGAACCGGGGCGGCGTGCGCCGGTGCTGCACGGGCGACGCCCCGCCCGGCCGGTGGCCCCCACGGCCCCGGTAGCCGCGGTCGCCGCGGCCCTTGTGCCCGTGCCTGCCCTCCGCCCGCGCCGAGACGCGGAACATCGCCTGCAGGTCCGGGTTGATCGGCGGGTTCGTGCCCGGGTCCGTCGGGTCCACGTGCCCCGCGTACAGGTCCATGAGCCGAGGCACCCCGCGCGGCTCCGGCGCGGACACCACCACGTGCTGCCACAGGGGCACCGGCCGGCGCTCGCTGACCACCACGGCCGTGTCGCCCCGGACGGTGGCGAGCCAGTCGCCGAACTCCTCCGCGTTCGACACCGTCGCCGACAGGGAGACCAGCTGCACGTGGTCGGGCAGGTGGATGATGACCTCCTCCCACACCGGGCCGCGGAACCGGTCCGCGAGGTAGTGCACCTCGTCCATCACGACGTACGCCAGCCCGTCCAGCGCGGACGACCCCGCGTACAGCATGTTGCGCAGCACCTCGGTGGTCATCACCACGACGGGGGCGCCCGCGTTGATCGACGTGTCGCCGGTGAGCAGGCCCACGTTCGCGACCCCGTGCCGGGCGACGAGGTCGGTGTACTTCTGGTTGCTGAGCGCCTTGATCGGCGTCGTGTAGAACGCCTTGCCGCCCTGGGCGAGGGCGAGGTGCACGGCGAACTCCCCCACCACGGTCTTGCCCGCGCCCGTCGGCGCCGCCACGAGCACGCCGCGCCCCTCCTCGAGGGCCACGCAGGCGTCCACCTGGAACGGGTCGAGCTCGAACCCGACGACCTGCCGGAAGAGGCGCAGCTCGCCCTCGGCGTCGGCGCGGTCGCGGGTGGCGCGCGCCCGCGACGCGGCGTAGCGCTCGGCAGGGCTGGGCGCGTCGGTGCCGGTGTCGGGGCGAGGGTGGGCGGTCATGCCGCCAGCCTAGGCGCCGGGCACGACGCCCGGCCGCCACGCACCCCGCCCTCGTCGGACCGGCGGGGTGCTCAGCGGGGAACTCAGCGGGGCTCGACCAGCACCTGCAGCGCGCGGGCTCGGGCCTCGACCCGCAGCGGCAGCGGCCCGAGGCGCTCGCCGTCGGCGTGCGTCACGGGCAGCGGGCGCTCGCCGGCCGCCCACGCGTCGGGGCCGGGCTCGATCGTCACGGCGCGCGCCCGCACGACGTGCACCTTGCGGCGCCGCACGTGCCCGCCGGTGAACATGCTCGGGAAGACCAGGAGGGCGCCGGGCCGGGACAGGTCGGTGGCCACCAGCACGTCGAGCAGCCCGTCGTCGAGGGACGCCGCCGGGGCCACGCGGATGCCGCCGCCGATCTGCGGCCCGTTCGCTGCGGTGACGAGCGCCGCGCGCCCCGTCCAGGTCGCCGTGCCCGCGGGCCCGGGTCGCAGGTGCAGCCGGTCGTCGCGCCTGCCCCGCCGGGCGCGGTCCGCTCGGTCGCCTGCCCGGTCGGCTGCTCTGTCATCGCAACCGTCGTCGGCCTCGACGACGCCGTCGAAGGTGAGCCGGTACGACCAGGGCCGGTAGCGCAGCAGTTCGAGTGCGGCGGCCACGGTGTACCGGGCGCTGCCGCGGGGGTGGCGCAGCAGGTTGGCGCGGGCGTTCACGGCGGCGTCCAGCCCGGCGGACACGGCGCCCGCCACCCAGCGGGTGCCGGGCGCGATCCCGGGGCCGGTGACGAACGCGGCGTCGACGGCACGCCGCCCGGCCGGGCCGGCGTCGAGGGCGCGGCACAGCGCGGACCCGGCGGCCGCCGGGTCGCGCACGGGCAGGCCGAGGGTGGCCGCGAAGTCGTTGCCCGTGCCGACGGGGACGATGCCGAGCGGGACGGCCGTCCCGGCGACGGCCTGCGCGCCGAGGTGCACCATGCCGTCGCCGCCCACCACGACGAGGGCGTCGACACGTCCGGCCGACCCCGTGGGCCCCGCCGCGCCGGTGCCGTCGACGGCGGCACGGGCCCGCGCGAGCGCCGCGTCGGCGTCCGGGCCGGACAGGTCGACGACGTCGTGCCCGGCCCGGCGCAGCCCGGCGAGGACGCCGGTGCCGGCCTGCGCGGCACGCCCCTTGCCTGCCGTGGGGTTGACGACGACACCCAGGCGGTACGGGCGCGGCTCAGGCAGCGGGGGCGACCCTGCGCTTGTCGACGCGCCGGTCGTGCAGGACGCACAGGCCGAGGGCGCCGAAGTACAGCACGCAGATCGGCAGGGCCACGAAGATCATCGTCAGGGCGTCGGGGGTCGGCGTCATCACGGCCGCGAACACGAAGGCGACCAGCACCGCCCACCGCCACCCCCGGGCGAGGGCCTCGTGCCGCAGCAGCCCGGCCACGTTCAGCCCCACCAGCAGCACGGGCGAGACGAACGCGATGCCGAACGCCAGGACCAGGCGCATCACGAAGCTGAGGTACCCCTGCGCGTCGGTGAAGTTCACCGCGCCGTCGGGCACGAAGCCCGCGAGAATGTCCACGGCGTGCGGCAGCACCCACCACGCGAGGGCGGCGCCGCCCAGGAACAGCGGCACGGCCGCGCCGAGGAACCCGTACGCGTAGCCCTTCTCCTTGCGGGTCAGGCCCGGGGTCACGAACGACCACAGCTGGAACAGCCACCACGGGCACGACACGATGACACCGAGGAACAGCGCGACCTTGATCTTCATGTCGAGCGCGGACGCCATGCCCGTGAAGTTGAGCGCGATCGTCTTGCCCTGCTCCTGCGCGGCGACCTCGAGGGGCGCCTGCAGCGCGGCGAGCAGTGGTTCGTACAGGACCCAGCCGGCGATTCCACCCACGACGAGGCCGCACGCGGCGAGGAAGAGCCGCTTGCGCAGCTCCAGCAGGTGCTCGCGCAGGGGCATGCGCCCCTCGGGGTCCCGGGAGTCTCCGGGCACCGACTACGCCCGCGGCTGCTTCGGGTCGATGAGACCCGGGATCTGGTCCTTGCCGTCACCGGTCCCGCCCGGCGGCGCATGCGTCGACGGCGTGGTCCCGGCAGCGGGGGTCGACGGCGTCTGTGCCGTCGTGTCGTCGGCCGGCGGCTCGTTCGAGTCGTTGAGCTTGCCGTCGTCCGTGAGGTCCTTGACCTCCTTCTTGAAGATCTTCAGCGACTGGCCGACGCTGCGCGCCAGGTCAGGGAGCCTGCGCGCCCCGAACAGCAGCAGGATCACGACCACCAGCACGATGATGTGCCAGGGCTTGAGCATGCCCATGAGAATGGCTCCTCGTTCTCGTCCGCCCGGAGGGCGGGTCCGTCGGGGTCAACCCTAGTGGGTCCTGGGAGTGCTGGTGTCGCGCGTCACAGATCGGCCGCGCGTGGACCGCGCCCGTGCGCACGTGCCTGCGCCCGGCCGGCCTTCTCGGCGGTGCGGCGGGAGAGCCAGCTCTCGGCGTCCCACCGCTGCCACGTGGCCGCCTGACGTGCACGGCGCTCGGTCGCGCGCGCGGCGCGGCGGCGGCGCTGCTGCGCCACCCGCTCCCGCAGCGCCGTGGGGTCGTCGAAGAGGGTCGGCGACGTGTCGACGCGGTGCGCCTCCGCCTCGGCCACCGCGGCGGACACCCGGTCCCCCGCGGAGCCGAGCGCCTCGCCGGCGCGGGACGCCTCCCGCAGGGTGCGCACCCCGACTCGCCACAGGTGGCGGCCCAGGAAGAACGCGCCCACGAGCGTGCCCACCACCAGCCCGGCCCAGATCCAGCCCCACATGCCGGTCAGCCTACGGTGCCGGCGTCGGGGCCCGTGTCACGGGGTGTGTCACGCCCCGCGCCGGGGCCGGTGACGGCGTACGCGTCGAGGGCCGTGCGCGCGGCCTGCGCGACCTCGTGCCCGACGTCGGGCGGGTCCACCGCCACGACGTCGGGCGCGTTCGCCAGCAGCAGGCGCCGCAGCCACGCCGGGTTCGTCACCCGCAGCCGCACCTCGACGGTGCCGTCGGGCAGGTCGAGCACCGACTCGGCGGGCACCTCCTCGGCGACCCACCGGGCGGCGGACGCGAGCCGCAGGGTGGCCGCCGGCGCCCCCCGGTGCGCGACGGACGCCCACACGTCCGCGCCGAGGTCGCCCGCCACGGCGACGTCGTGCTCGGCCACCGGGTCGTCCAGCACCCGGGCCGCGAGGATGCGGTCCACCCGGAACGTGCGTCGCCCGTCCACGCGCAGGCACCAGCCCACGAGGTACATCGCGCCGTCCTGGGTCAGCAGGCGCAGCGGGTCCACGTCGCGCTCGGTCGTGATGTCCGCCGCGTTCACGTACCGCAGGTGCAGGCGGCGCCCCTCGGCCAGGGCGGTCGTGACGGCGGCGACCACCTGCGGGTCGCCGTCCCCGGCGAGCTGCACGTCCACCGCGCCCGCGGCCTCGCCCGTCGCGGCGGTCAGCTTGTCCAGGGCGGACGCGACGACGGCGGCCCGCCCCCGGTCGGCCTGCACGGCCGGGGAGGCGTGCATCGCCCGCAGCGCCGCGACCAGCGCCACCGCCTCCCGGGTGCCGAGCCGCAGCGGGCGGGTCATGCCGCGCGCCTGCGTCATGGACACGACACCGTCCTCCAACGAGAACGCGTCGAAGTCGATGAGGTCGTCGGGCATGTACCCGGGGGTGCCGGACACCCACAGCGCGTCGACGTCCTCGCGCACCTGCCGCGGCGTCACCCCGAAGCGGTCCGCGAGCTCCTCCACCCGCACCGGGCCCGCACCGTCGAGGAACGCGACGAGCCCCAGCAGCCGCACCAGCCGGTCGTCGGCCCGCTCAGCCATCGCTGTCCTCCCCCGTGCCGTTCGTCGTGCTGTCGGTCGCGCCATCGGCCGTGCCGTCAGGCCCGTCCTCGGGCTCGCGGGGGGCGTCGAGCGTCGCCGCCGCCCCCAGGCGGCGCAGCACGTCCGCGCGCAGCTGCGCCGGGCCGAGCACGACGACCGCCGCCCCGTACCCGGCGACCTCGTCCGCGAACGCCGACAGGCTGCGGAACTCCACCTCCACCAGGTCACGACCGTCTCCGCGAGCGTCTCCGTGCCCGTCTCCGTGCCCGTCGCCCGGCCCGTCCGTGCGCGCCGCGTCGTCCGCCGGCAGGGCGCGCGCCCGCAGCGCCTGCGCCCGCTCCGGGACCACCGCCAGCCGCGCCCGCTGCAGCACCCCGACCCGCTCGCCCAGCATCGCGTCCACGTCCACGGCCTCGGGCACGTCGAACGCCCCCGCCCGCGCCCCGACGCGCACCCGCCCGGCGATCCGGGACAGGCGGAACACCCGCGCCGCCCCCGCGCCCGGTCGAAGCCCACCAGGTACCAGCCGCTGCCGCGGGCCGCGATCCGCCACGGCTCCACGTGGCGCGTCAGCTCCTGCCCCGTGCTCGCCGCCCGGTACCGGAACGACACGTCGCGCCGCTCCGAGACCGCCTCCAGCAGCGGCACGTACGCGTCGCCCGCCGCCCGCACGCGCGGGGCCAGGCCCGCCACGGCGTCCGCCGCGGCCTCCCCGCCCCGGCGGCGCGCAGCTTCGTCATCGCGCGCGACATGTCCGTGCGCAGCGTCTTGTCCGACCACAGCTGCGCCGCCAGGGCGACCACGCCCAGCTCCGCCGGGGTCAGGTCCACCGCCCCCAGCGCGTACGCGTCGTTGTCGATCCGGTACCCGACCTCGTCGCTGTGCCCGCCCGCGTCCACCGTGACGATCGGGATGCCCAGCGCCCGCAGCGTGTCCTTGTCGCGCTCGAACATCCGCTCGAACGCCTCCGTCGACGGCGCGTCGCCGTACCCGGCCACGCCCCCGCGCACCTGCTGCTTCGTCATCGACGCGCTCGTGTTCACGAGGGCGATCACGAGGTTCAGCAGGCGCTCGGCGGGCGGGGTGCCCCGCGACGACGGCGCAGGGTCGACGGCAGGGTCGACGCGCGCGCCGGCGGCCGGGTCGACAGGGTTCGCAGGCATCGGGACCACGGTAGTCGCCGGTAGCCTCGGACGGGTGACGACAGCGCCGAACCCCCGCAGCCCGCCGCCCCCGTGACGTCCCCGCCGGGCACGTCACCTGGCGCACCGGCACCGTGACCGCCCGCGGCAACACCTGGACCGGGGCGCGCGAGGTCAGCGTCCGCCTCGACACCCCGCTGCCCGCCCGCGGCCTCACCACCGCCCCCGGCGAGGTCCGCGGCCTCGCGTACACCGCCCTCGTCGGGGACCCCGACGTCGACGACCGGCTGCTGCTCAACGTCTCCGCCCTCGCCCGCGGCCTCGGCACCGGCGGGTACGCCCTCGTCGTCGGCCCCGCCGGAGACACCGCCACCCGACTGCCCGACGACCCGCCGCCCGGCCCCGGCCACCTCGTCAAGGCCCGCTACACCCCGCTGCAGGCCATGGTGCTGGGCGTCGACGAGCAGGAGTCCGACCACCACGACACCCTCCGGGACGCCGACGACCTCGCCGGCCTCCCCGTCGTCGTCGCCGACCTGCACTCCGCCCTGCCCGCCGTCGTCGCCGGCGCCCGCCACGCCGCCGACCTCGCCGGCCGCCCCCACCCCCGCATCGCCTACGTCATGACCGACGGCGGCGCCCTGCCCGCCGCGTTCTCCCGCACCGTCGCCACCCTCCGCGAGACCGGCTGGCTCGCCGCCACCGTCACCGTCGGCCAGGCCTTCGGGGGCGACCTCGAGGCCGTCACCGTGCACACCGGCCTGCTGGCCGCCGGCCACGTCGCCGACGCCGACCTCGTCGTCGTCGCCCAGGGGCCCGGCAACCTCGGCACCGGCACCCGGTGGGGCTTCTCCGGCGTCGCCGCCGGAGAAGCCGTCAACGCCGTCGCCACCCTGGGCGGCCGCCCCGTCGCCTCCCTGCGCGTCTCCGGCGCCGACCCCCGCGACCGGCACCGCGGCGTCTCCCACCACAGCCTCACCGCCTACGGCCGCGTGGCGCTCGCGGCCGCCGACGTCCCCGTCCCGGCCCCCACCCCCGAGCTCGAGGCCCTGCACGCGTGGGGCGCCGAGCTCACCCGCCAGGTGCACGACCAGGCGGCCACCCTCGCCGCCACCACCGCCGGCCACCGCCTCGTCGACGTCCCCGCCGACGCACCCCTGCTCGACGCCCTCCGCGGCTCCCCCGCCCGGCTGTCCACCATGGGACGCAACCTCGACGGCGACCCCGCCTCCTTCGTCGCCGCCGCCGTCGCCGGCGTGCACGCCACCCGCCTGGCCCAGGGGGACACCACGACGACCGCCTGACCCGATAGCGTCAGCGCATGGCAGCCCCACCGCCGCGGTCACGCCGAGCCGCCGCGCCCCTCGTGGCCGCGGCGCTCGCTGCCCTCGTCGTCCTCGGAGCCGCCACGGCCACGCCGTGGCGCGTCCAGGTGCCCCGCGCCGTCGTCCCGGAACCCGACAGCGACCCCGCACTGCCGCAGCGGCCCGGCCAGATCGTGCCCGGCGACCAGCCAGAGACCTCCTCCGACGTCGTCACCTGGATCGTCGTCGCCCTCAGCGTGGCCGGCGCCGTCCTCGTGATCGTCCTCCTCGTGCTCCTCGCCCGCCGCGTCCTGCGCGCGCTCGCCGTCCCCGACGAGGACGACGACGGCGACGACCTCTCCCCGGCACCGCTGCCGCGGGCACCCTGACCGACCTCCCCTGCCCGCGCTCCAGGACGCCGTGGCCGCCGCCCTCGCCCGCGTCGACACCGCCCGCACCCCGCACGACGCCGTCGTCGCCGCCTGGGTCGCCCTCGAGGACGCCGCCGCCCGGCACGGCACCGCGCGCGACCCCGCGCAGACCGCCACCGAGTTCACCGCGCACCTCCTCACCGCCCAGCGGCGCGACGGGCGCACCGTCCCCACCCTCGACGTCGACACCCTCCGCCGCCTGTACCAGCGCGCCCGCTTCACCGAGCGCCCCGTCGCGCCCGACGACGTCGACGCCGCCCGCGCCGCCCTCACCCGCATCGCCCACACGCTCGCCCCGTCGCCCCGTCGTGCGCCCGGTGCAGAGCAGGGTGCAGAGCCTGGTTCAGTGCCCGGTCCCGTCCCCGGCACCGCGGACGGACACCCATGACCCGCGCCCGGCTGCCGCGCGCCGCCCTCACCGTCGTCCTGCCGGCGCTCGCTGCGGGTGCGCTCCTCGCGCTCACCGGGGCCGTCGACGTCCTGCACGCGGCGCTGCTCGTCGTGGTGGTCGCCACGGCCACCGTGCTGTGGCGGCGGCTCGACGACGGCGACGAGGCGCCCTGGCCCGACCCCCGCAGGACCGGCGCGAGGGCGCGCGCAACGACGTCAGCGAGCTGGGCTGGGCCACGTTCACCCGCAGCGGTGCGGTGGGAGACCGCGTGCTGCGCCGGGTGCGCGCCCTCGCGTCCGCGCGGCTCGCGCGCCACGGCGTGGACCTCGCGGCCCCGGGCGGCCCCGAGGCCGCGGCGCCGCTGCTCGGGGCCGACGTCGTCGACGGGCTCACCGCGCGCCGCCAGGTGGGCCGGGCCGAGGTGCACCGATGGCTCGACGCCGTCGAGGCCCTCGACCCGACGCCCCCGGCTCCCCGCCCGCCGCGGGCACGTCGCCCACCATCGCCCCCGTCCCCGGAGGAAGGCCCCGCCCATGACCGTCGAGCACCCCGCCGCCGAGCCCACCGACCACCCGCTGCCCGTCGCCGAGGTGGCATCCCTCGGCCGGCGCGTCCTGGCGGAGGTCGGCACTGCCGTCGTCGGCATGCGCGACACCCTCGAGCTCGCGCTCGCCACGGTGCTCGCCGGCGGGCACGTGCTGTTCGAGGACGTGCCCGGGCTCGGCAAGCCCCTCGCCGCTCGCTCCCTGGCGTCCGCACTCGGCCTCGACTTCGCCCGCCTGCAGTGCACGCCCGACCTGCTGCCCAGCGACATCACCGGGTCGTCGGTGTACGACCCCGCGTCGCGCGAGTTCGTCTT
The DNA here is from genome assembly GCF_050315395.1 of Promicromonospora sp. Marseille-Q5078. Lineage (NCBI taxonomy): Bacteria > Bacillati > Actinomycetota > Actinomycetes > Micrococcales > Promicromonosporaceae > Promicromonospora > Promicromonospora sp. Marseille-Q5078. The sequence continues at coordinate 2,336,515 of NZ_JBNPQG010000001.1, read as the reverse complement.
CCGGCCCGGCCCGGTGTTCACCGGCCTCTTTCTCGCCGACGAGATCAACCGCACCCCGCCGAAGACGCAGTCCGCGCTGCTCGAGGCCATGGCCGAGCGGCAGGTCTCGGTCGACGGCGCGAGCCGCCCGCTGCCTCGTCCGTTCCACGTCATGGCCACGTCCAACCCCGTCGAGTACGAGGGCACCTACCCCCTCCCGGAGGCGCAGCTGGACCGGTTCATGGTGCGCCTCGCCGTCGGCTACCCCGACCGGTCCCAGGAGCAGGACGTGCTGCTGCGGCGCGTGGCCCGGCGTCAGGAGGCGGCGCCCGTGCGCCCCGTCGTCGACGCGGCCACGGTGCTCGCCATGCAGGCGGGCGTCGAGACCACCGAGGTGGACGCCGACGTGGCGGGGTACTGCGTCGACCTCGCCGCGGCCACCCGCACGCACGGCGCGCTCGAGGTCGGGGCGTCGCCGCGCGGCTCGCAGAACCTGCTGCTCCTCGCCCGCGCGGTCGCCGTGCTCGGCGGGCGCGACTACGTGCTGCCCGAGGACGTCAAGCGCGTCGCGGTGCCGGTCCTGGCGCACCGGCTGACCCTCACGCCCACCGCGTGGGCGTCCGCGGTCCGGGCGGAGGACGTCGTCACGGGGCTGCTCGGGTCCGTGCCCGGCCCCGCCACGGTGGGCCGGGAAGGGTGACCGGCCCATGACCGACCGGACGTGGCGGCGCACCCCGCAGGCGGCCGCCGGAGTCGGCGCGGGCGTCCTCGTGCTGGGCCTGGGACTGCTCGTCGGGCGGGCCGACGTCGCCCTGCTCGGCGTCGCGCCGCTGCTCGGCGCGCTGTGGGCCGGGCGGCCCGGGGCATGGCGGTCCGGTGCGCCCGAGCAGGGGACGACGGTCGCGATCGAGCCGACGACGGACTCCGTCGACCCCGGCAGGCTGACCGCGACCCTGCGGCTGGACCCGCCGCCCGGCGCCGAGCTCGTCGTCGCCCGGGTCGCGGCACCGGGCCACCGCTCCACCGGCGTCGTGGTCGCCGCCGAGGCGCGCGCGCTGCCGCTGACGCTGAGCACGGTGCGCACCGGCCCGCAGCGGACCTTCCACGTCGACGCGCGCGGCTACGGCGCCGGCGGGACGTCGGCCGAGGACCCCCTGTCAGCCACCGCCCCCGACCGCCTCGTGCTGCCCACGGCCATGCCCCTCGGGCGGGTGCCGGTTCCGCGGCGGCTGCGCGGCCTCACCGGACCGCACACCTCGCGGCGGCTCGGCGACGGGGACGAGCTGCGCGACGTGCACCCCTTCGCCCCCGGCGACCGGCTGCGCCGGATCGACTGGCGCACCACCGCCCGCCGGTCGCCCGACCTCGCCACCCTCTACGTGCGCCGCACCTACGCCACCGCGGAGGCGACGGCGGTCCTCGTCGTCGACTCGCGTGACGACGTCGGCCCCGACCTCCGCACGTGGCGCGGCACCGGACCGCAGCGCGTGGACGAGCCCACGTCCCTCGACCTGGCGCGGCACGCGGCCGCGTCAGTGGCGGCCGCGCTCGTCGCCGCCGGGGACCGGGTCGGCGTCGACGACCTCGGCCGGCGGCGGCGTCCCCTGACCCCGGCCGCCGGCCGCCGGCACCTGCGACGCGTGCTGCACGCCCTCGCCCTGAGCAGCCCGGCCGGCGCCCCGGCGCGCCGGCTGCGCGCGCCCCAGGTCCCGGCCGACGCGATCGTGTACCTGTTCAGCACCGTGCTCGACGACGAACCGGTCGACCTCGTGCGCGCCTGGCGGGCGACCGGCCACCCGGTCGTCCTCGTCGACACGCTGCCCGACGTGCGCGGCGCGCGCGAGGAGCACATGCGCCTCGCGTGGCGGGTCACCCGGGCCGAGCGCGACGGCCGCCTGCACCGCATGGCCGCCGAGGGCGTCCCGGTGGTGCGCTGGGCGGGCGAGGCCCGCCAGGGGGCGGCGCTCCGGCTCGAGGCGCTGGTCCGCGCCGCCGAGCGCCACCACGGCGGGGCAGGTGTCCGATGATCGCGACGGTGCGCTCGCGGCTGCGCGCGTGGTGGCGGTCGCGATACGAGACAGGGCGCCCGCTGCCGGCGGTGGGAGTCGGGCTCGGGCGGGGGCTCCCGGGCTGGGTGCTGCGCGCCGCCTTCGTCGCCGCCGTGCTCGCGCTGGTCCTCGGGACGGCCGCGCGCACCACCCTGGTGGTCGAGTTCGACGTGATACTCGCCCTGCTGGTGGCCGGCTGGGGCGCGGCCCGGCCGGGCCCCGCGCCCGCGCACATCGCGCTCGTGGTCGCCGCGCTCCTGCTGCTCGGCTCCACCGAGGCCCCCTTCGACCCGGCGGTGCTGTGGCTCGCGCCCCTGGGGTACGTCGTGAGCCGGCTCGGCTGGTGGGCGAGCCGCGTCGGCGCCGCCGACCGGGTGGAGCTCGCCGCCCTCGGGCGCACGGCCGTCCGCGACGGGATGGTCGTCGCCGTGTCCCTCGCGATCGGCGGCGCGGCGTGGGCGTCGGCCGGCCGGCCGGTCACCGGGCTCGTCGCCGTCGGGGTCGCGGCACTGGCCGCACTCGCGTGGACGGTCGCGCGGCGCGACGATGGCGAGGCGCGCTGACCGGCACGGTCCGCGCGCCGACACGACGAGGACGGAGACGACCCGATGGCCGACAGCAGCAACCCGCGATACACGGTTCCCTCGCTCACTCCCGCGCAGGGGGCCAAGACCGCCGCCATCCTGCAGGGGCGGCTCGATGCGCTGACCGACCTGCACCTCACCCTCAAGCACGTGCACTGGAACGTCGTCGGCCCGCACTTCATCGCGGTGCACGAGATGCTGGACCCGCAGGTCGACGCCGTGCGTGCCATGACCGACGCGATCGCGGAGCGGATCGCGACGCTCGGCGTCTCCCCCGTGGGGACCCCCGGAGCGCTGGTCGCGGCCCGGACCTGGGACGACTACGCGCTGCGGCGGGCGTCGGCGATCGAGCACCTGGGCGCTCTCGACGAGGTCTACCAGGGCGTCATCACCTCGCACCGCAAGGCCGCGAAGGACACCGAGAAGCTGGACGACGTCACGAACGACCTCCTCATCGGCCACCTGCACGACCTCGAGCTGTTCCACTGGTTCGTCCGTGCCCACCTCGAGAGCGCCGGCGGCGAACTGTCGACGGCGGGCGCCACCACCGAGAAGGGCGCCGCGCGCCAGGCCGGCGCCGCCACCCGGTCGCGGACCACGAAGAAGAAGTAGCCCGGCGAGGCTCGTGCCCGGGTGACGACCGGGCAGGTCGGAGGGGTGCCCCGCGGTGTCGACGCGCGGCGCCCCTCCGGCATGATGACCTCGTGATCCGTACCTACCGTGCCTCCGACCGCGCCGCCGTCGCCGAGGTCTGCGTCCGCACCGCCGCGGGCGGGGCCGACGCCCGCGGCCTCTACTCCGACGACCTCCTCATGCCCGAGGTGTTCGCCCTCCCGTACGTCGAGTACGCGCCGGAGCTCGCGTTCGTCGTCGTCCGCCCCGACTCCGAGCTCGGCGCAGAGGCCGAGGCCGACCCCGCGGACGACGTCCTGCGGGTCGCCGACGGCCGCCTGACGGGGTACGTGATCGGCGTGGCCGACACCCGCGACTTCGTCTCGTGGTGGGAGCGGACCTGGGGCCCGGGCTTCGCCGAGCGGTACCCCGAGGCCGGCGCGTCGCCGACGGGCCGCGAGCCCAGGTTCGCCGAGCCCGCGCTGGTCGCCGCCGGCAAGGACCCCGGCCGGATGGTCCGCGGCCTGACGGACGACGAGCTCGACGGGTACCCCGCGCACCTGCACATCGACCTGCTCCCCGAGAACCAGGGGCAGGGCATGGGACGGAAGCTGATGGAAACGCTGCGCGCGGCCCTCGCCGAGCGCGGGGTGCCCGGCGTGCACCTCGGGATGGACCCGAACAACACGCGCGCCCGCACCTTCTACGACCGCTACGGGTTCCACGAGCTGCCGTCGCACTCCCCCGGCTCGCCCCTGCTGGGGATCGCCACCGGCTGACGAACCGGATGTCGGCCCGCGTTCGGGGCCGGCACCTCCGAAGGGGGCCCACGTCACCGCGACGTGGGCCCCTCCGGTCCGTGCTGGACGGTGAGGTGTCCGCTGTGCGTACCCGTGGTTGTTCTGGGCGCTTGGCACACTATTTTCTATGAGGAGATCGGCGACTCGTCCACGCCTTCCGTCGCTCCCGATCCCTCGGGGGCGACGACGTCCCGACCGAGGTCCGGGGTCCCCGCCTCCACCCATGCCCTCCGCACCTGCTCGAACCGCGTCGGCAGCGGCGCCCGCACCGCCCCGTAGCGCGCGTTCGTCCGGTGCACGAAGCGCCGCCACGACAGCACCAGCCCCTGCCGCGTGATGGGCAGCCCGCTCGACACCGTCGTGCCGTGGTCGTGGGTGTGGTGCACCGTGAGCAGCAGCGCCCGGGGCACGGAGCCCTCCAGCTCCGCCGCGAGCTCCGTGCGCACCACCATCCAGTGCCGCAGCAGCAGCACCACTTCGGGCGGGAGCCGGTGCTCGCGGACCGTCCGATGCTTGCCGTGCCGCAGCACGACCCTCCCCTCCCCCGGCTCCCGCGTGCCCCCGACGCGGCCCCTGGGGCTCGCCGCCTCCGACTCGGGGCCGAGGTCCAGGTCCTCCGCCCGCACGCGGAGCAGGTCCCCGTACCGCGCGCCCGTCGCCCGGGTCAGTCCGGCGATGACCGCGAGGCGCACCACCTCGGGCTTCCCTCCCGGCCGCAGCGCCTCCACCGACAGCTCGCGCCACACCCACTCCGCCTCCTCCAGCGTGACCGTGGGACGCGGGTAGCGGGCGACGTTCGGCGCGGCGGGATCCGCGGGACCGTCGAGGTCAGAGGCCGGGTCTGGCGTCGCGCCGGGCGTGGAGGTCATGGGTCGATTCTGGCGCTTGGCACACTTTTTCGCGCCCAAGCGCTCGGCGTGTCGGCGGACGCGTAGCCTCGTCCGCGTGAGTCGCCCCGACAGTCCCGACCCCGCGCCGCTCCCGGGGACGCTCGCGACGCCCGTCGACCACGAGCTCGTGATCAAGAAGTCGCGGTTCCTGGCACACCTGGCCCCCGCCCGGAGCGTCGAGGAGGCGGACGCCGTCGTCGCCCGCCTCCGCAAGGAGCTCTGGGACGCCCGGCACCACTGCGTGGCCCTCGTCGTCGGCACGCACGCCGACCAGCAACGCTCCTCCGACGACGGCGAGCCGTCCGGCACCGCGGGCGTGCCGATGCTCGAGGTGCTGCGCCGCCGCGGGCTGACCGACGTCGTCGCGGTGGTGACCCGCTACTTCGGCGGCGTCCTGCTCGGGGCGGGCGGCCTCGTGCGGGCCTACTCCGGCGCCGTCGCCGAGGCGCTGGACGTCGCCGCGTCCCGGCGGCTCCTCCTGCGACGCGAGACGCTGACCGAGGTCACCGTCGACGTACCGCACGCCGACGCCGGGCGGGTCGACCACCTGCTGCGCGACTGGGCGACGACGCACGGCGCGGTGCTGGAGGAGCCGACCTACGCCGCCGTGGCGCGCCTGGCCCTGCTCGTGCCGCCCGGCGCGCTCCCCCGGCTGCGCGACGACCTCGCCGCCGCCTCGGCGGGCGCCCTGGTGCCCGTCCATGGCGCCGACCGCGTCGTCGACCTCCCGCCGCCGAGATAGAGAGGCAGGCCCGCGAGATAGTGAGGCGCCGTCCCGTGGCGCGACGGGACGGCGCCTCTCTATCTCGCGGGCCTGCCTCTCTATCTCGACGTGACGCCGTCCGCGGTGACCGTGGCGTCGTCGGGCACGGTGGCGGGCTCGCCCGCGTCGGGCAGGGCGGCCTCGCCCTCGGCGCGCACCCGCCCGCCGAAGGTCCAGTCCCCCTCGACCGTCAACGAGGACGCCTCGCGCAGGGACGGCGCCCCGGCGGCGAACCGCTCGTCGAACGCCGAGATCGTCTTGTAGGTCTTCGACAGCGACACGAGCGGGGCCTCGACCTGCGCGACCAGCCGGTAGTCGTCGGTGAGCTCGTACACGTCCGAGCGCATGAGCAGCAGGTCGCCGGTCGTCTTCACGGGCAGGAACCGCTCGCGCCCGACCTCGATCGCCGTCGCCCCCTCGAACACCGCCACGGCGGCGCCCATCGCCGACTCGATCTGCACGACGGCCGGGGACGACGCGTCCGTGGGGTCCACCGTCTTCTCGTTGCGGATCAGCGGCAGCTCGAGCACGCCGCCGGTGCGGTCGAGCTCGGCCGCCAGGGCCTCCAGGTCGAACCAGAGGTTGTTCGTGTGGAAGTACGGGTGCACCGTCGGGTCGAGCGACACGTCGACGTCGTCCGGGTGGGTCTGCGCCGTCTCGCGCTGCACGATGCGCCCGTCGCTCCTGCGCACCACGAGCTGCCCGCCCTTGACGTCCGCCGGCGACTTGCGGCACATCTCCGCGGCGTAGGGGGCGCCCGAGGCCGCGAACCAGGCCGCGATGGCGCCGTCGGGCGCCGCGCCGAGGTTGTCGGAGTTGGAGACGCTCGCGTACCGGAAGCCGGCGTCGAGGAGCGCGCGCACGACGCCGGAGGCGTGCAGGGCCGGGTACAGGTCGCCGTGCCCCGGCGGGCACCACTCGAGCGACGGGTCGGCGGACCACTCGACCGGCTCGAGCGTGTCGGCACGGAGCTTGGGCTCGCGGTTCTGCAGGAAGTCCACGGGTAGCCCGCCGACGGCGAGGTCGTCGTACGGCGCGAGCGCGGCGAGCGTGTCGTCGCGGGTGCGGAACGAGTTCATCAGCACCAGCGGGATCCGCGCGCCGGTGGCGGCACGGGCCGCCCGCACCTGCCGCACGATGACGTCGAGGAAGCTCAGCGCCGTGCCCCCGCCGCCGTCGCCCCCGGGCGCGTCGTCGCGCACCGTGAGCAGCGACTTCGCCTTGTCCATGCCCATCGAGGTGCCGAGGCCGCCGTTGAGCTTGATGATCGCCGTCCGCGCGAGGGCGGCCTGGGCGTCGGCGTCCGAGACGTCGAGGTCGGCGTGCCGCGGCAGCCCGGTGAGGGGCTCGACGTCGGCCTCGCGCACGAGGCCCGTCTCGCCGGACTCGAGCAGGTGGTAGAAGCGGGTGAAGGTCTCGATCGCGGCGGGGGCGACGCCCTCCGCCGACATCTTCTCTCGGGCCAGGGCAAGTCCGCGGTCGCTCATGGGCAGCACCCTAGCCGGGGCGCGGGAGCCCCGGGCGGGGAGTCCGCGGCCTACTCGAACCGCGACGGGTCGCCAGCTCCCGCGCGGACGACCTCGGGGTAGCCCTCCGACCAGTCGACGACGGTGGTGGGCTCGGCGAGCACCTCGCCGCCGTCCACGACCGCGTCGACCACGTGGTCGAGCTCCTCCTTGACCTGCCACCCGTCCGTGAGCGGCTGGTCCTGGCCCGGCAGGATGAGCGTGGACGACAGCAGCGGCTCCCCGAGCTCGCGCAGCAGGGCCTGCACCACCCGGGAGTCGGGGATCCGGACGCCGATCGTCTTCTTCTTGGGGTGCGCCAGCCGGCGCGGCACCTCGGCGGTCGCCGGGAGGATGAACGTGTACGGGCCCGGGGTCGCGGCCTTGATGGCGCGGAAGGCGTTGTTGTCGAGGCGCACGAGCTGGCCGAGCTGCGCGAAGTCGGCGCACACCAGGGTGAAGTGGTGACGCGCGTCGAGGTGGCGGATCTGGCGGATGCGCTCGGTGCCGTCGTGCTGGCCGACCCGGCACCCCAGCGCGTAGCCGGAGTCGGTCGGGTACGCGATCAGGGCGCCCTCGTCGAGCATCGCGACCACCTGCGTGACCGCCCGGGGCTGCGGGTCGACCGGGTGCACGTCGTAGTAGCGGGCCATGCCCGGAAGCGTATCCCCGGGCAGCGCTCCCCCACCCGGCGAGCGTGCGTCGGGACCCCTCCGGCATCCTCCGGCAGGGGCCGGCGCTCAGACCCCGAGCGCGCGGCGGAGCTCGTCCTCGCTGGCGTTGCCGCCGGAGCAGACGACGCCCACCCGGCGCCCCGCGAACGCCGCGGGACGGGTGAGGACGGCGGCCAGCGCCGCGGCGCCGGCGCCCTCGGCGACCGTGCGCGCGCCCGTGAGGTACGCCCGCTGCGCGGCGGCGATCGCGTCGTCGTCCACCAGCAGGAAGTCGGCGAGGCGCTCGCGCAGCACCGCCTGCGTGAGCGCGAAGCCGCACCCGACGGCGAGGCCCTCGGCCCGCGTGGTGTTGGCGGCGGTGCGCAGCTCGCCGGCCCGCCACGAGTCGTGGGCCGCCGGGGAGGCGGCCGCCTGCACGGCCACGACGCGCAGCCCGGGGGCCAGCGCCGCGGCCACGAGACAGGCCGCCGCGGCGCCGGAGCCGCCGCCCACCGGCACCACGAGGACGTCGAGGTCGGGCGCCTGCTCCAGCAGCTCCAGGGTGGCGGTGGCCACCCCGGCGACGAGCACCGGCTCGTTGGCGGCGCCCACGAGCCTCGCCCCGCCCGCGGCGGCCAGCTCGCCGGCTCGGGCGCGGGCGTCGTCGAACGTGTCGCCGTGCAGGACGACGTCGGCACCCAGGTCGCGGACCGCACGCTCCTTCAGCGGGTTCGGGTGGCGCGGCATGACGATCGTGCAGCCGGTACCCGTGCGTCGTGCGGCGTGCGCGAGCGCCTGGGCGTGGTTGCCCGTGGAGTAGGCGACGATCCCCCGCCGACGCTCCTGGTCGTCGAACCCGAGCAGGAGGTTGAGCGCCCCGCGCACCTTGAAGGCACCGGTGTGCTGCAGGTTCTCGTGCTTGACGACGAGGGTCGCCCCGTCGGCACCGGCCGCGGCGGCGGCGCGGTCGAGCTCCGGGTGGCGCAGCGCGGGGGTGCGCACGACGAGCCCGTCGATCCGGCGGGCCGCGGCAAGCACGTCGCGCATCGTCGGGGGCTCCGGCACGGCGGTCGCGGGGGGCGAGGTCGTCATCACCCCAGGATCGCCGCGCGGCGACTGATAGGTCTAATGCCTGTTCCGACTGCTCCCCATCGAAGGCATCGATGCGTGGCCGTAGGCTGGCGTCGTGTCCGTCGAACCCGTTCCCCCGCCCCACCTGGACCTCACCCGCCTGCGCGTGCTGGCCGCCGTCGCCCGCACCGGCTCGGTGACCGCCGCGGCGCGCGAGCTGCACTACGCCCAGCCGTCGGTGAGCCACCACCTGGCCCGCCTCGAGGCGGAGGCCGGGATCCCCCTGCTGCAGCGGGCGGGCCGCGGCGTCCGGCTCACCGAGGCGGGCCGGCTGCTGGCGGCACGGGCCGAGGAGATCCTCGGCCGGGTCGAGGGCGCGCGCCGCGAGCTCGACGCGCTCGCCGGGCTGCGCGCCGGGCGGGCCCGGCTGGCCGCGTTCCCGTCCGCGCTGGCGACCCTCGTCCCGACCGCCGTCGCCGGCCTGCGGGCCGCGCATCCCGGCCTGGGCGTCGGGCTGGTCGAGGCGGAGCCGCCCGAGGCGGTCGCCGCCCTGCAGGCAGGGGACGTCGACGTCGCCCTCGTCTTCCGGCACACGGACTCCCCGCACGCCCGGCCCGCCATGGACCTGTCCCGCTTCGAGTCCACGGTGGTGCACGAGGAGCCCGTCGCCCTCGTGCGTCGCGCGGCCGACGGGGCGACGGCCGGCGACGCCCCGCCGCCACTGGCCGACCTGCGCGACGCGGCGTGGATCGCGGGCTGCGAGCGGTGCCGCGCCGACCTCGTGGCCCGGTGCGCGACCGCCGGCTTCGTGCCCCGCATCGCGTTCGAGACCGACGACTACGTGGCCGTGCAGGCCCTGGTCGCGTCGGGCGCCGGGGTGAGCCTGCTGCCGTCGCTGGCGCTGCGGGCGCACCGCAACCCCGACGTCGTCGTCCAGCACCTGCCCGGCGCGACCCGGCAGGTCCTCGCCCTCACCGTGGGCGCGCCCACCCCGGCGGCGCACGCCCTCGTCGAGCGGCTCGTCGAAGCGGGCGAGGCCGCGCGCGACTAGCGTGGTGGCGTGCCTCCGCAGCTGCCCGCCGGGCTGCCGCCATGGCTCGCGGGATGGCTCGACGGGTGGTGGGCCACCACCGACTACGACGTCGCCCGCGAGGTGCTGCAGCGCGGCGTCGGCGCGCTGCTGTGCCTGGCGTTCGTCCAGGCGCTCGGGCAGTTCCGGCCGCTGCTCGGGGAGCGGGGTCTGCTGCCCGTGCCGCGGTTCACCGCGCGCGTCCGGTTCCGGGACGCGCCGTCCCTCTTCCACGCGCGCTACTCCGACCGGCTCCTGGTCGTCGTGGCGGGCCTCGGGGCCGCGGGCGGCGCGGCCCTCGTCGTCGGGCTGCCGCAGGCCGGGCCGTGGTGGGTCCCGACGCTCGTCCTCCTCGCGCTGTGGGCGGCCTACCTGTCGATCGTCTCCGTGGGCCAGCGCTTCTACGCCTTCGGCTGGGAGACGCTGTTGTGCGAGCTCGCGTTCCTCGCGGCGTGGTTCGGCTCCCCCGCCGTCCCCGTGCCGTTCCTCCTGGTGCTGGCCGCCCGCTGGTTGCTGTTCCGGCTGGAGCTGGGCGCCGGGCTCATCAAGTGGCGCGGGGACCCGGCGTGGCGCGACCTCACCGCCCTCGACTACCACCACGAGACGCAGCCCATGCCCGGACCGTTCAGCTGGCACGCGCACCACCTGCCGCGCTGGTGGCACCGCACCGAGGTCGTGGGCAACCACGTGAGCCAGCTGCTCGTGCCGTGGCTGCTGTGGCTGCCGCAGCCGTTCCCGAGCGTCGCCGGCGGCGTGGTCGTGCTCACCCAGGGGTGGCTGGTGCTCACCGGCAACTTCGCGTGGCTCAACTGGGCCGCCATCGTGGTCGGCGCCGCCATGGTCTCCGACGGCGTGTGGCACGCCCTGCTCGGCGGGCTCGCCCCTGGCGCGGCCGCGAGCGCCGGCGCCGTGCTCCCTCCCGCGCCGCCCTCCGTGCCCCTCGGGTACCTCGTGGCGGCGACGCTCGTCGCCCTCGTCCTCGCGGCGCTGTCGGTGCGGCCCGCGCTCAACCTCGCCTCGCGGCACCAGCGGATGAACGCGAGCTTCGAGCCGCTGCGCCTGGTCAACGCCTACGGGGCGTTCGGCAGCGTCACCCGCCACCGGGACGAGGTGATCGTGGAGGGCACGCTGGCCGACCGTCCGGGCCCGGACGACTGGCGCGAGTACGGGTTCCGCGGCAAGCCGGGCGACGTGCGGCGACGGCCGCCGCAGGTGGCCCCCTACCACCTGCGCCTCGACTGGGTGCTGTGGTTCGTTCCGCTGGGCGCCTCGGGGCCCTGGATCGCGCGGCTGTGCGAGCGGCTGCTGGAGGCGGACCCGGCCGTGCTGCGCCTGCTGCGGGAGGACCCGTTCGACGGCGCCCCGCCGCGCTGGGTGCGGATGCGACTGTTCCGCTACCGGTACACGACGCCCGCCGAGCGCCACCGCTCCGGCGACTGGTGGGTACGCCGCGAGCTGGAGACGATCGTCGACCCCGTCCGGCTCTCCGACGGCGGCGGCCTCACCCGCGGCGGGCCTGCCGCAGGTACTTCCACCCCACCGCGAGGCCGCTGACGAGCAGGGCGAGGCCGAGCACGATCATCGCGACGACAGCAGGCCAGGCCAGCTCGGGCGGCACGCGAAGGGCGAGGAACCACGACGGCTCGACGTCGTCGGCCCCGACTCCCGCGCGCAACATGACTGCCGGAACGGCCCGGGGAGCCCGCCGGATCGGGGGCGGCCGGGGGACACCCGGACGTCGCGGCGCGACCGGTGCGCGGCGAGGACCGCGGGTGCCGGTCCGGAGCGCCAGCAGGAGCTCCGGGGCCGTCGCGTCGAGGCGTCCGACTCCCCCGACACGGGAGACGTGGTGGCGGACGTCAAGCGGCAGATCTACGGCTCCGTCGATCTCCTCGCGAGCGACGAGGTCGCCCCGCTGTTCCGCGCACTCGTCGCCGAGGCGCAACGGGACCCCGACGTCGCCGCCTCGCTCGTCGAGCGCTTCGCTGCCGCCCGCGCCATGGGTCAGGTCGCCGCGGACGCCGACCTCGGCCTCGCGCCCCGCGTTTGAGCCCGGCACCTGAGCCCGGCGCACCGACCGTCCCGGGATTGCCACCCGTCGTCCGCGCGTGCCACGATGCCCAGCAACCGGTTTCTCATCGCCGAGGACCGACCGGGTCAGCGCTGACCCACCGACCCCAGGAGGCAACGTTGCCCGCAGCACAGAAGAGTCCCGTCCCCGCATCGCGCCCCCGCAGGACCTCGGCCATGCCGCGCCGGGCCGTCCTCGCACTTCCCGGGGCGGTCGCCCTCGGGGCGGTCCTGGCCGGCGCCCCGGCGGCGTCGGCGGCGACCGCACGGCGTCCCCGGCCTGCCGGGTGCGCCCGCATCGTGGTGGCCACCGACGGGTCGGGCGACGCCGCCACGATCCAAGAGGCCGTCGACCTGGCCCCCGCCGGCTCCACGGAGCGTGTCGAGATCGTCATTCGCCCCGGCACCTACCACGGCCGCGTCGATGTCGGCGCGGACCGGACCAACCTCGCGTTCCTCGGGTCCACGGGCGACCCGGAGGACGTGATCATCACCGACGACCGCGCTGCCGGGACCGTGAAGCCGGACGGCAGCACGTGGGGCACCACCGGCAGCGCGACGGTGACGATCTCCGGAGCTGGCTTCAGCGCCTCCGCCGTGACCTTCGAGAACGCCTTCGACGAGGCGGCGCACCCGGAGCTCTCCGGCCACCAGGCCGTGGCCGTCAAGACCCGCGCCGACCGGGTCGTCTTCGACCAGGTCCGGTTCCTCGGCAACCAGGACACCCTCTACCTCGACACCCCGGCGGCGGACGTGCCCTCGCGCGTGTACGTGACACGCTCCTACGTCGAGGGTGACGTCGACTTCATCTTCGGCCGCGCGACCGCCGTCATCGAGGACTCGACGATCAAGGCGCTCTGGCGCGACAGCGACCCCGACGGTTACGTGTTCGCGCCGAGCACCTCGAGCGCGTTCTCCCACGGATTCCTCGCGACCGGGTGCAGGTTCGTCACCACCGCAGACGACGGGTCCTACTTCCTGGGCCGCCCGTGGCACCCGAGCAGCAACCCCGACACCGACCCTCGAGTGGTCGTGCGCGACTCGTGGCTCGGCGCGCACGTCAAGGGCGACGACCCGTGGACGACGATGTCCGGCTTCGACTGGTACGAGGGCAGCAACGCCGAGTACCGCAACGTGGGCCCCGGCGCCGCCCACGGCGGGCAGCCGAACCCTGAGCGCCCACAGCTGTCCCGTGAGGAGGCCCGCGCCCACACGGCGAGCGCCTACCTCTCCGGCGACGACGGCTGGGCACCTCAGCGCGACCGCGGGCACGGCAGTCGCGGACGGAAGGACTGAAGGACTGAAGGAACGCAGCGCGGCCCCGCCAGGACCGGTGAGACCAGGTCCCGGCGGAGCCGCGCTGCGTCGCCGTCAGACCAGCGAGTCCTGCCAGGCGGCGTTGAGGGCAGCGTAGTGCCCGTCCCCGGCCGCGAGCTCGTCCGGTGTGCCGTCCTCGATGACGCGGCCGTGCTCCATGACGAGCACGCGGTCCGCGATCGCGACGGTGGACAGGCGGTGGGCGATGATGATCGCCGTCCGGTCGGACAGCAGGGTCTGCAGGCCGTGCTGCACGAGCCGCTCGCCCGGGATGTCGAGCGAGCTCGTGGCTTCGTCGAGCACGAGCACCGCCGGGTCGGCGAGGAAGGCCCGCGCGAACGACAGCAGCTGCCGCTGGCCGGACGACACCCGCCCGCCGCGCTTGTTCACGTCGGTGTCGTACCCGTCGGGCATGTCCATGATGAACTCGTGCGCCCCGACCGCCCGGGCCGCGGCCTCGATGTCCGCCTGCGGGGCGCCCGGGCGCCCGAGGGCGATGTTCTCCCGCACCGACCCGCTGAACAGGTACGCCTCCTGGGTCACCATGACGACGGCCCTGCGCAGGTCGGTGGTCGTCAGGTCGCGCACATCCACCCCGTCGAGCTCCACCCGGCCCTCGCTCGCGTCGTAGAACCGCGTGACGAGCTTGGCGAGCGTGGACTTGCCCGCACCCGTCGTGCCGACCAGCGCGACGGTCTGCCCCGCCGGGACGGTGAGGTCCAGGTCGGGCAGCACGACGGGCCCGTCGCCGTAGCGGAAGGTGACGTCCGCCAGCCGCAGGGCGCCGCGCGCGTGCGGGAGCGCGACGGGACGGCGCGGCTCGACGACCGTGGGCTCCTCGGACAGCAGGCCCGACACCTTCTCCAGCGCCGCCGTGGCGGACTGGAAGGAGTTGTAGAAGTTGCCCAGCTGCTGGATGGGCTGGAAGAACCGCTTCACGTACAGCAGGGTGGCGACGAGCACGCCGACGTCGAGCGAGCCCTGCACCACGCGCCACCCGCCGACTCCCAGCGCCGCCGCGACCGCGATGTTGCCGATGAGGACCAGCCCGGGCTGGTAGCGGCCGTTGAGGCCCATCGTCCTGAGGTTCGCGTCGCGGTACTGCTCGTTCAGGCTCCCGTACTCCGCCTCCGTGGTGGACTCGCGGCGGAACGCCTGCACCGCCCGCATGCCCGTCATCGTCTCGACGAACTTCACGATGAGCCGCGCGGAGGTGGTGCGCTGCTGGCGGTAGAACAGCTGGGAGTGCTTCTGGAACCAGCGCGTGAGCAGCCAGGCCGGGATCAGGGCGGCGGCGAGCACCAGGCCCGACTGCCAGTCGAGCAGGAACAGCCCCACCCCGGTGAAGATCATGAGCATCAGGGACGAGACGACCCCGGTGAGGCCGCCGTCGAGCAGCTCGCGCAGTGCCTCGAGGTCGGACGTCTGGCGGCTGATGATGCGCCCCGACGTGTACGACTCGTGGAACTCCAGGGAGAGCAGCTGGGTGTGCCGGAACACCCGGCGGCGCAGGTCGAGCAGCACCCCCTGGGCGATGCGGGCGGCCTGCCGCACGTACGCGCCGGCGCACACGCCGCCGACCACGGCGGCGACCAGGTAGGCCGAGCCGACCAGCACGAGGGTGCCGACGTCCCCGTCCATGAGGTCCGGGACGGCGGAGTCGATCGCGACGGACACCAGCCACGGGCCTGCCACCTGGCCGAGGGTGGAGAGCACGACCAGGAGGCCCGCGACGCCGAGCGCACCCCGGCGCGGCCGGAGCATCTCTCCCAGCAGGAGCATCGAGCGGGACCGGACGGCGCGCGACGTCTCCTTGTCGAGTCGGGTGGCGTCGTCCGCGTCCGCGTCCGTGGGGCGACGACGTTCCTCGGGCAGGGGCTCGGCCAAGGGCTCGGGCAGGGGCTCCGCCGCGGGGTCGGGTGACGCGGGACCGGGTGCGGGCGTGCTGGGGCGGCTCACCGCTGGACCTCCTGGGTCTGGGCCTGCTCGGACTCTCGCTGCTCGAGATCTCTCTGCTCGGAGTGCTCGGGGCTCTCCTCCCAGTCCTGCTCGAGGCTGGAGATGACGTGCCGGTAGTGGGCGTCGGTGGCCAGCAGGTCGCTGTGCGTGCCGACGGCCGTGATGCGCCCGTCCTGCAGCACCGCGACGCGGTCCGCGAGCGCCACGGTGGACGGACGGTGCGCGATGACGAGGCTGGTGGTGCCGGCGAGGACGTCGCGCAGGCGGCTGGTCACGGCCTCCTCGGTGGCGACGTCGAGCGCCGACAGGGGGTCGTCGAGCACCAGCACGGCGGGCCGGGCGGCGATCGCCCGGGCCAGCGCCAGGCGCTGCCGCTGCCCGCCGGACAGGGACAGCCCCTCCTCGCCGATCTTCGTCTCGACACCGTCGGGCAGGTCGGCGACGAACCCCGCCTGCGCCACCTCGACGGCCTCGTGGAGGCGGCGCTCCCGCTCGGCCTCGGGCACGGCGTCGGGGCCGGCCTCCGGGACGCCCAGGAGCACGTTGTCCCGCACCGACGCGGAGAACAGCGTGGGGTCCTCGAAGGCGACCGCGACGGCCCGGCGCACGTCGTTGCGGCGCATGCTGCGCACGTCGACGCCGTCGAGCAGCATGGCGCCGCCGGTGACGTCGAAGATGCGCGGCACGACCATCGCCAGGGTGGACTTGCCCGAGCCGGTGAGCCCCACGAGCGCGGTGGTGGTGCCGACGGGCAGCTCGAGGTCGACGTGCTCGAGCACGGGGTGCGCGGAGTCCTCGTAGCGGAAGCTCACGTCACGCAGCTCCACGTGGCCGCGGGGCGCCCCCGCCTGCACCGGGTCGGCCGGGTCGGCGAGCGGGTTCGGGGTCTCCATGACCTCGAAGAAGCGGTCTACGGCGGTGCGGGCGTTGAGCGTCATCGACAGTGTCATGCCGAGGTCGACCACGGGGCCGTTGATCACGGCGGCCGTGAGGAAGAAGGCGACGAGGCTGCCGAGCGTGACCTGCCCCTGGGCGGCCAGCACCGACCCGAGCACGAGGCAGACGGCGAGCGTGATCTCCGGGATGAGCTGGAGCGACGTCGTGACCGTGGCTTGGTTGCCCGCCTTGCGGATCTCGGTCTGGCGGAGCTCCTCGGCCTGGTCGGTGAACGAGTCGAGGGCGTCGCGCCCCCGGCCGAACGCCTTGAGCACGCGGATCCCGTGCACGGACTCCTCGACGGTGGTGGCGAGGTCGCCCGACTGGTCCTGCGAGAGGCGTGCGATCACGCGGTAGCGGCGCGAGAAGCGGAAGGCGATCACCGTCACGGGGATGGCACCGGCGAGGTACACGAGGCCGAGCCAGCCCGCGGTGCTGAGCAGGATCGCGACGCCGACCACGATCGTCACGACGCTCACGACGAGCTGCAGCAGGCCGAACACCAGCCAGCGGCGCAGCAGCCCGAGGTCGCCCATGACGCGGCTGAGGAGCTGGCCGCCCGGCCACCGGTCGTGGAACGCGACGGGCAGGTCCTGCAGGTGGCGGAACAGCGCCATCCGCATCACTGCCTCGATCCGCGTGCCCGGGTACATCACGAGGTTGCGGCGCAGCAGGACGAGGCCGGCCTCGGCGACGCCCAGCAGGAGGACCGCGACCAGCGGCACCACGAGAGCGCCCAGGTCGTGGGCCGCAGCGCCGTCCGCGAGCGGCCCCTCCACCAAGGCCTGCAGGACGCGCGGGATCGCGAGCGCGGCGAGGCTGGCGCCCAGCGCGGAGAACAGGCCGCCCACGAGCCGCGGCACCGCCGGCTTGACGTAGGGGTACAGCCGGCGCACGGAGGCGAGCGTGGAGAGCTCGGACCCCGCGGGCGCGGGCGGGCCGGGCGGCCCGGAGGACCGGCCCGGCGGGGTGCCGGTCGCGGCGGGGCGGCGCGGTGCGGAGGAGGCGGAGCTCCTCCTGGGACTGTCGGAGGGATCGGCGCTGCTGGCGCCTCGGCTGCTGCTGCGCGAAGTGCGCGTCGTGTCGGGCATCACACCTATTCTGTCACTCGCCCCCGACATCCTTGCCCCGGTCACCCGGCACGTCGCGTCGGCGGGACACCGCTTACCCCCGGCGGGGCGCCGCGGCATCCCGCCGGAACGGCCCGGGCTCAGCCGACGACGGCCCCCGCGCCGCGGCGCCCCGGGGCGTCGTCCGCGGCGCCGGTCTGGTCGAAGAACGCCAGCTCGTGCTCGCAGGCCTCCTGGAACGCCCGCGCCATCCGGGCCCGCGTGGTCGGCGGGGCGGCCCCGGCGACCCGGCGCAGGATCGCGACGGCCTGCGCCGTGGCCTGCGCGAAGGCGTCGTCCGCGTACGTGCCCAGCCACGCCGAGTACGGGTGGTCCGCGTGGTCCCGGGCGGCGAGGCGCTCCCCCACGTCCTGATAGATCCAGTAGCAGGGCAGGACGGCGGCCACCAGCGTCGCGTAGTCGTCGCCGGCCGCACGCAGGTGCTCCAGGTAGGCCGCGGTCGTCGGGCTGGCGGGCACGTCCTGCGGCTCCCCGCCCAGCCACCGCGTGTGCAGGTCCAGCTCGGTCACGAGCGCGCCGTGCGCGCCGCCCGCCCAGAACGCCTGCTCCGCCCGGGTCGGCGCGAGCTCGCTGGCGCGGGCGAGGCAGCGCGCGTACTCGCGCAGGTAGATCGCGTCCTGCTCCAGGTAGGCGCGGAAGTGCCCGGCACCCAGCGAGCCGTCGCCGAGCGCGCGCACGAACGACAGGTCGTCGATCGCGCCGCGCACGCCCGCCACGTCGTCCCACCACCGGGCGACGAGCTCGTCGCCCGCGCGGTCGTCCCCGGGCGTGGGCCCCGCCGGCCGCGACGCGCCCGGCGGCGTACTGCCCGCCAGGTGGTCCACCGGGCCGTGCCCGCCGCCCACCGCGAGCGCCTCCCCCGCCCGGATGGCCGCCGTCAGCCACGCCTTCGTGCCGCGCAGCGCCTCGGCCCAGTCGCCGGTCCGGACGAACCGCGCCGCGAGCCCGCTGGACAGCGAGCAGCCGGTGCCGTGCGTCGCGCGGGTGGGCACGCGCTCCCCGGCGAGCTCGACGAGCACCCCGTCCGGGCCGACGAGCGCGTCCGGGGCGCCCCCGCCCGCGAGGTGCCCGCCCTTGGCCACGACGAGCACCCCGTGCCGGGCGGCGAGGCGGCGCGCCTGCTCGAGGGCGGCCGGCCAGCCGGGGGCGACCGGCTCCCCGGCCAGGACGGCGAGCTCGGGCAGGTTCGGGGTCACGACGTCGACCTGCCCGAGCATGTCCCGCACGGCGCGCTCCGCCGCCGGGTCGAGGAGCCGGTCGCCGCTGGTGGCCACCATCACCGGGTCCAGCACGACCGCCGGCCGCACGGTGGTCGCCCCCCGCGGCAGGCCGTCGAGCCAGGCGCCCACCGCCTCGGCGACGGGCGCCGAGGCGAGCATGCCGATCTTCACCGCGTCGATCGCCACGTCGTCGGCCACCGCGTCGAGCTGGGCGGCGAGGAACGCGGGCGGCGGCACGTGCACGTCCCGCACACCGTGCGTGTTCTGCGCCGTGAGCGCGGTGAGCGCGGCCATCCCGTACCCGCCGGCCGCGGCGACCGACTTCAGGTCGGCCTGGATCCCGGCACCGCCGGACGGGTCGGAGCCCGCGACCGCGAGCACGCGGGGCCGGCTGGGGACGGCGGCCGACCACGAGGAGCGGGCAGAGGAGCGGGCAGAGGTGCCGGCGCTGCCGGCGGAGCTGTCGTGAGGTGCGCGCGCACTCATGTCGACATCCCTTCGCTAGTGCGAGCTAGATCAGGTTCGACGGGTGTGATCTCAGCGGCCCGACGCCGACCGTGGCCGGCGACGTCGGGTCGCACCCCGTGTCGTCGCGCCACGCTAGCCCAGCGCGGACGACGACGCCGGGCGGGTCCGGCGCGCGCGTCGCGACGGGGGCGGCGGCGGGACGGGAACGGGGACGCGGGCGGGAGGGGGCCGCCGGAGGGCGCGCGATAGGGTGACCCGGTGCCCGTGGTCCTCCGTCGTGCGCGCGAGCTCCTCGTCGCCGGTACGACGCTCAGCATCGCGGCCGCCGCCCACCTCCTGGCCGGCGGCACGCTCCCCGGGGCACCCCTCGCCTGGCTCGTCGTCATGGCCCTCACCGCCCCGCTCGCGGTGTGGACCGCACGCCGCCGGCTCACCCTCCGCCGCCTGCTGCCCGCCATGGTCGCGCTGCAGCTGGTGCAGCACTCCGCCCTGGAGCTCCTCGGCACGACCCGGACGGCCGGTCCGGCCGGGACCGGTGCCGTGGGACTCGCGGGCCACGCGGGCCACGCCGGGCACGACCTGGGGCCCGGCTCCCTGCCGCCCGCGACCGGCACGGCCGCGCACCTGCACCACGCGGACGGGGGCGGTGCAGCGACCTGGATGCTCGCCGCGCACGCCGCGGCCGTCCTCGTCACGGCCCTGCTGCTCGCGGCGGGCGACCGGGCGGCACAGAACGTCCTGACCCACCTGCGGCACGTGGCGGTGCTCGTGCAGGGCCCGCCCGCGCTGCCGGTGCCCCGCCGGGCCGCCGTCGTCACCGGCCGCACCTGGCGTCCCCGGCCCGGGGACGCCGTCCGACGCCCGCCGGTGCGCGGGCCCCCGCTGCTCCAGGCCGCCCTCGTGCGCGCCGCCTGAACCTGCCCCGGTCCGACGTCGGACGGGGGCGGGCCCCTCGTCGTCCCCGACCGTCAGACCCACGGAGCAGACACCCATGCCCACGACCACCCGTTCCTCCCTCCCCCGCGCGCGCCGCCTCGCGGGGGCCGCGGCCCTCGCCGTGCCCGCCCTCGTGCTGGGCGCGGGCGCCGCGTCCGCGCACGTCACCGTGACACCGGACTCGGCAGAGGCCGGCGCATACGCCACCCTGACCTTCAAGGTCCCCAACGAGTCCGCCGACGCGTCCACCACCGCCGTGAAGGTCGACCTCCCGCAGGACTCCCCGTTCACCAGCGTGTCCGTCGAGCCCGTGCCCGGCTGGACCGCGAAGGTCACCCAGGCCCCGCTCGACGAGCCCGTCGAGGTGCACGGCACGAAGGTCACCGAGGCTCCCGCGAGCGTCGAGTGGACCGCCGACGGCCCCGACGCCGCCATCGCCCCCGGGGAGTTCCTCCGCTTCACGGTGTCCGCGGGCGCCGTGCCCGACGGGGTCGACGCCATCTCCCTCCCGGCGACGCAGACCTACTCCGACGGCGAGGTCGTCGCGTGGGACGACGAGACCACCGGCGACGCGGAGCCCGAGCACCCCGCGCCCGTGCTGCAGGTCGTCCCGGCCGCGGGCGACGACGCGCACGGCACGACGTCCGGCACGGCGTCCGGCGCTGCGCAGGCCGCGGGCGACGACGGGAGCGCCGGCGGCGACTCCGACAGCACCCTGCCCCTCGCGCTCGGGGCGGCCGGCCTCGGGCTCGGCCTGGTGGGCGCGGCGACGGGCGTCGCGGCCCTCGTCCGCACGCGCGCCCGGACGGAGCAGCGGTGAGGGCCCGGCCGGCCCTCGCTCGGCGGTGGGCGGCTCGACGGTCGGGGGCTCGGAGGTCGGCCGTCGCGGCCCTCGCCGCGGTGGGCACGCTCGGCCTCGCCCTGGTCGGCGCCGTCGGCGCGGCGGCACCGGCGAGCGCGCACAACGTCGTCGTCGGCACGGCGCCCGCGACGGGCTCGACCGTCACGAAGGCGCCGGAGACGGTGGACGTCACGTTCGACGACGTGGTGCTCAACCTGTCGGCCGACGGCTCCAGCACGGTCGTCACCGTGACGGACCCGGACGGCACCGACCGTGCGACGGGATGCCCCACCTCGCAGGACCGCACGGTGTCCGTGCCGGTGAGCATGGGCGCGGCGGGCGAGTACACCGTCGACTGGCGCATCGTGTCCGCCGACGGCCACCCGACCAGCGGCGAGTTCACGTTCACCTACGACCCGCCCGAGGGCGCCGCGACGAGCGCCCCGCCCACCGGCGGCGCGACGCCCTGCGGCGCGTCCGCCGCGGCGGACGGCGGGACGGGCGCGAGCACCGGCGCCGGGACCAGCACGGGAACGAGCGCCGGGTCGAGCGACGGGGCGAGCGACGGCGGGGCGTCCGAGCTCGCCGTCGTGCTCGGCATCGCCGGCGGCGTCGTCGTGCTCGCGGGCGCGGCCGTGCTCGTGACGCTGCGCGTCGCGCGCCGGCGGGACTGACGCCGGACCGACACCACCGGAGCACCGCGGCGGCGCGGTCCGGCCTCGCGCCCGGCCGCGCCGCCGTCGCGTCCCCGGACGGCGGCGGCGCCGCCTACGATGCCCACCATGGATGCGGGGCAGATCGTCGGGATCGTCACGGGCGTCGTCGTGGTGGTCGTGCTGGTGACGGCCGTGGCCGTCTGGGCGGTCCGCCGCCGGCGTGCCGCGGGCACGCGGGCGCGGGACCGCGAGGCGGAGCTCGAGCGCATGGGCGTCGAGGCCGGCTCCGCGCTCGTGCGCGCCGACGAGCGCGCGCGGCTCGCCGAGGACGAGCTCGCCTTCGCCGTGGCGGAGCTCGGCGAGCGCGAGACGCGCGACCTCGCGCCGACGCTGCGGCGGGCGCGCGAGCGGCTCGGCGAGGCGTTCCACCTCAACCAGCTCCTGCACGACCACGTCCCGGACACCGACCAGCAGCGGCACGAGTGGTCGGCGCGCATCGTCGACCTGTGCCGCTCGGCCGGCGCCTCGCTGGACGAGCTCGACTCGGGCCTCGCGAGCCTGCGGCAGACCGTCCGCGCGACGCCCGACGTCGTCGCCCGCGTGGACAAGGAGCTCGCCCGCGTGCGCGAGAGCATCCCCGGCGCGCGCGCCGACCTCGAGCGGCTGCGCGGCCAGTACGCCGAGCAGGCGCTGCTGCCGGTGGCCGACAACCCCGAGCAGGCGGAGCGGCTGCTCGAGTTCGCCGGGCGCAGCGCGGCCGCGGCCCGCAAGCGGCTCACGACGCAGCAGGTGGCCGAGGCCGGCGCCGCCGCCCGCGCGGCGGAGGAGGCGGTGCGGCGTGCCGAGGGCCTGCTGCGCGCCGTCGACGACTACGAGGCGGAGGCCCTGCGCGCCGAGTCCGCCCTCGGCGCCATCGTCGCGGAGTCCCGCGCCGAGCTCGCCCAGGCCCGCGCCCTGCCGGGGTCCCAGCGCGCCGGGCGGATCGACGGCGCCGTCACCGCGCTCGAGGACGCGCTCGCCGAGCTGCCGCCCCCGGGCCGGCCGGGCGACCCGGTCGGCGCCCTCACCCGGGTACGGGAGGCCAACACGGCGCTGGACGACGCGGTGGCCGAGCGGACGGAGCAGGACGAGCGCGCCCGCCGGGCCGCCTCCCGGCTCGGCCCGGCGCTCGACGACGCCGAGCGGCAGCTCGCGTCGGCGCGGTCCGTCGTCGACGACTACCGCGCCCCCGTCGGCCCGGACGCCCGCACGCGCCTGGCCGAGGCCGAGCGGGAGGTCGCGGAGGCGCGTGCCGCCCAGGACCCCGAGCGCGGGGTCGCGGCGGCGCGGCGGGGCGCGGCGCTGGCCGCGGAGGCCGCCACGCTCGCCCACCGCGACATCGCGCGCTCCGGGCACGGGCAGCGCTGGGACGGCGGCTACAACGGCGGGTACGACGGCGGCTGGCAGGGCGACCCGCGACGCCGCCAGGTCGGCCGCGGCGGCTCGGACGTCTTCGGCGCCGTGCTGGGCGGGATGGTGCTGGGCGGGATCCTCGACGACATCGGCGACATCGGCGACATGTTCGACTGACACGACGGGCGCCCCCGGGCGCCGCGGGAGCGAGCCGGCGGGAGGTCCGATGTCCGGGACGGTACGACGACGGGTGCGCGTGCACGGCCGCGTCCAGGGCGTGGGGTTCCGCTGGGCCACCGTGGACGCCGCCGCGCGGCTCGGCGTCGGCGGCGTGGTACGCAACCTGCCCGACGGGACGGTCGAGGCCGAGGTCGAGGGGTCGGCGGAGTCCGTCGACGCGATGCTCGCGTTCCTGCGGGAGGGCCCGGCCGGCGCGCTCGTGACCCGCGTCGAGGTCGCCGAGACGGAGCCGCGCGGGGAGACGACGCTCGTCGTCAGTCGCTGACCGGGAGCCGTGCCGCGAGGTGCTCGATGACGCCCGCGCGGGTCCGCTCGTGCTCCTCGACCACGAGGCCGCGCTCTCGCACCCCGCGCAGCGGGCGCCGTCGGAAGTGCTCCCCCGCCAGGGGCACGCTCACCAGGTCCGCGAGCGCCTGCAGGGCGTACAGCGGCCAGACGCTCGACCCCACGTGGTCGGCGAGCAGCAGCAGCCCGCCCGGCCGCAGCACCCGCGTCATCTCGTCGAGGGCGGCGCGGTCGTCCGGGATCGCGCACAGCGAGAAGGTGCACACCACGGTGTCGAACGCGTCGTCGGGCAGGTCGAGCGCCTGCGCGTCGCCGAGGCGCAGGTCGACGTCGGTGCCCGGGCCCAGCCGTGCCGCCCGGCGGCGCGCGAGGTCGAGCATGCCCGGGCTCCACTCGACGCCGGTGTACCGCCCGCCGAGGACCGCGCGTGGGTAGTGCTCGAGGTTGAGGCCGGTGCCGACGGCGACCTCGAGGGTGCGCCCCTCCGCCCGGGCGCACAGCCGTCGGCGCACGTCGGGGAACATCCGGCGCTCGGCCGCCGCGAACGCGCGGTCGTATCCCGGGGCCTCGCGGTCCCACCGCGAGCGCAGCCGCGCCGCCCGACGCGTCACCCCGTCGTCGCTGGTCACCGCTCCAGGCTGCCAGACCGTCGCCGCGCGCGACAGGTCCCCGGCGGCCGCCCCGACCACGTAGCATCGCGCACGTGAACCGTCCCACCCACGCCCGCCCCCGACGCCACGGCGTCGGCAGCGCCGTGGTGGGCGGTGTCGGCGAGCTGCTCATCACCCTCGGGGTGGTGCTGGCTCTCTTCGTGGTGTGGCAGCTGTGGTGGACGTCCGTCGAGGCCACGGCCCAGGCGGACAAGGTGCTCACGGAGTTCCGCGCCACCCTCCCGCCGGCCAACCCGGAGCCGGCGGAGCTGCGCACGGACGCCCCGCCCGTCCCGGACCCGGTCGGGTACGGCGAGACGATCGGCACGCTCATCGTGCCGGCCTGGTACGGGCTGACGAACAACGCGATGCCCATCGAGGAGGGCACCGGGATGGACGTGCTGGACCAGGCCGCCGCGGGGCACTACGAGGCGTCCCAGCAGGTGGGCGACGTGGGCAACTTCGCCCTCGCCGGGCACCGCCGCACGCACGGCAACTCGTTCCGGCACGTCGACAAGCTCGACGAGGGCGACCAGATCATCGTCGAGACGGCCAGCACCTGGTACGTCTACGAGGTGACGGGGCACGAGATCGTGACCCCCGACCAGGTGGACGTCGTCGCCCCGGTGCCGCACCATCCGGACCAGAAGCCGACGGAGCGGCTGCTGACGCTCACGACCTGCCACTCGCTCACGCTCGGCGAGTACGGCAACGACCACCGCTGGATCACCTACGCCACGTTCGTCGGCTGGATGGACCGGGCCGACGGCACCCCCGACCAGGTCCGCTGAACGACCCGCTGAGACGTTCCGCGAGAGGAGACGACCGATGTACGCATGGATCTTCCGGCACCTGCCGGGCAACGTGTTCTGGCGCGTGCTGCAGTCGCTCGTGCTCGTCGGGGCGGTGGTGGCCGCGCTGTTCCTGTGGGTGTTCCCCGCCGTCGCCCCGTACCTGACCCTGCTCGAGGGCGACCCGGCGGTCGGCTGACCGGCTCAGCTGCTCTGCCGCACCACCAGCTCCGGGTCGAAGAGCACCTCCTCGCGCGCGGCGGAGGGGTCGGCGATCTCGCGCAGCAGGATCTCGGCGGCCGTGGTCCCGATGGCTGCGGCGGGCTGACGCACCGTCGTCAGCGGGACGGCGCCCGTCGTCGCGAACGGGATGTCGTCGTACCCCACGAGCGCGACGTCCTCGGGCACCCGCACCCCGCCGTCGAGCAGCGCGCGCACCAGCCCGAGGGCGTGCATGTCGTTGCCCGCCAGCACGGCGTCGGGGCGATCGCCCGGGGCCGCGGCGGCGATCCGGAGGCCGATCTCGGCCCCCTCGGCGAGGCCGAGGTCGTCCGAGTGCACCACGTCCAGCCGGGCGCCGGGCGTCGCGTCGACCACCTCCTGCATCCCCTCGAGCCGGTGCCGCACCTGCTGCACCCGGGCCCGGCCGGTGGCCGCGAGCAGCCGGCGGCGGCCGCCGTCCACCAGGTGCTGCGCGGCGAGGCGACCGCCCTCCCGGTGCCGCAGGGACACCGTCGACAGGCGGCGGGCCGGGTCCTGTTGGTCCACCACGACCACCGGGTTGCCCCGCTCCTTGCGCGCCACGAGGGCGGCCATCTGCGCGTCCGAGGGCGCCACGACCATGCCGTCGAAGCGCAGCTGCTCGAAGAGCGCGACGAGCCGCTCCTGCTGCTCCGACGACTCGTGGGTGCTGCCCGTGACGAGCGTGAGCCCCGCCCGCGCCACGACGCGCTCGACGGCGGTCACGACGTCGGCGAAGAACGGGTTGGACGCGTTGATCACGGACACCCCGACGATCCCGGAGCGCTGCCAGCGCAGCTGCCGGGCGGACAGGCTCGGCACGAAGCCCAGCTGCTCGACCGCGGCGCGGATCCGCGCGGACGTCGCGGGCGCCACCTTCTCCGGGCGGTTGAGGTAGTTGGAGACGGTGGCCGCGGAGACGCCGACGTGCCGGGCGACGTCGTGGATGGTCACCATGCGCGCGCCCCCGGCCCGGCGAGGGGCTCGCCGGACCGGCCGCAGCCCGCCAGGATGGGCCCATGACGCTGCGGTTCGGGATCAAGCTGACGCAGGACGCCCCCGTCGGGACGTTCCGGCACGTGTGGCGCACCGCCGACGAGGAGGGGTTCGACCACGTGTGGGTGATGGATCATCTGGCCTCCCTCGGCGCGGACGACGCCCGCCCGATCTTCGACGCGTGGGCCATGCAGGCGGCGATGGCAGTGGCCACGACGCGCGTGCGGCTCGGCTGCATGGTGTCGGGCAACACCTACCGCCACCCGGTGATGCTGGCCAAGCTCGCCACGACCGTCGACCACCTGTCGGGCGGCCGGCTCGAGCTCGGCATCGGCGCCGGCTGGAACGAGCACGAGCATGCCATGTACGGGCTCGACCTCGGCAACGTGCGGTCCCGCATGGACCGGCTCGGGGGGTCCCTTCAGGTCCCCACGGCGCCCCGGACCGCGCCGCGCACCACGTTCGAGGGGCAGCACTACCGGCTCGTCGACGCCGTCGCCGAGCCCAAGCCCGTGCAGCGCCCGCACCCGCCGGTCTGGGTGGGCGGGTCGGGGCCGCGCCGCACCCTGCGGCTGGTCGCGCAGTACGCCGACGCGTGGAACGACACGTCCAGCACGCCCGAGCAGCTCGCGGCGCTCGGCGACGTGCTGGAGCGACACTGCGAGGACGTCGGCCGCGACCCGGCGACGATCCGGCGCACGGTCCAGCTGCGGCTGCGCGAGCATCCCGTGGCGGACCTGCCCGCGCTGGTCGAGCGGTACGCGGCCGTGGGCGTCACCGAGTTCGTGGTGGTGCTCAGCTCCGGCGAGGCGGCCCTGCACGAGCTCGACGACGTCGTCGCCGCGCTCCCCGCGCTGCGCACCGCCGCCTGACCCGGCCGCCGCAGAGACCACCCCGCGGGGCACCACGCGGGGCACTACGCCGCCCCCGCCTGCGCCGCGTGCAGCGCGGGTACCGGGCGCCGCGGCGCATCAGCTCGTCGTGGCTGCCGACCTCCACCACGCGGCCGCGCTCGAGCACGACGATGCGGTCCGCGGCGCGCACGGTGGACAGGCGGTGCGCGACGACCAGCGTGGTGCGGTCGCGCATCAGCCGGTCGAGGGCGTCGCGGACGGTGGCCTCGGCCTCCGGGTCGAGCGCGCTGGTGGCCTCGTCGAGGAACAGGATGCGCGGGTCGCGCACCAGCGCCCGGGCGATCGCCAGGCGCTGGCGCTGGCCGCCGGACAGCCGGGCGCCCCGCTGCCCCACGACGGTGTCCCAGCCGTCGGGCTGGGCGTCGACGAACTCGAGCGCGTTCGCGTCGCGCAGGGCGGCGCGCACCCGGTCGTCGGTCGCCGCGTCCTCGTCCAGCCCGTACGCCACGTTCTCGCGGATCGTGCCCTCGAACAGCACCGATTCCTGCGGCACCACCGACACCGACCGCCGCACGGTGCGCAGGTCGAGGCCCGCCATGTCCGCGCCGTCCAGCAGGATGCGACCGGACGTGGGCCGTACGAACCCGAGCACGAGGTTGAGCAGGGTGGACTTGCCGGAGCCGGACGGGCCGACGAAGGCGACGGTCTCGCCCTCGCGCACCTCGAGGTCGACGTCGTGCAGCGCGTCCTCGGCCGCGTCGTCGTACCGGTGCGAGAGGTGCGCGAGCGTCGCCACGGAGGATGTCGGCACGGCTGTCAGACTCCCCGCATGAAGATCGTGGTCGCCGGCGGTTCCGGCTCCCTCGGCCGCGCCCTGTGCGCGGACCTCGTCGGGCGCGGGCACGAGGTCGTGGTCCTCACCCGCTCCGCGGGCACCTTGATCGTCATCGTGACCGCGCCGATCATCACCATGGCCGCCAGCACAGCAGCGGACGTTCTCGACGTCACCTTGCTCTGCGCGCGGCGCAGGGCGGGGCGCGGGGCGGGACGTCCGCGAGGTCGCCTGGGACGCCCGCACCGTCGGCCCCTGGGCCGACGAGCTGGCCGCCACCGAGGGCGACGTCGGCGTGGTCAACCTCGCGGGCCGGCTGGTGGACTGCCGCCCGACGCCCCGCAACGTCGAGGAGCTGCGGCGGTCGCGGGTCGACGCGACGACCGCGCTGGTCGCGGCGTCCGCCCGGCTCGGGCATCCGGTGTCCCGCTGGCTCCAGGCCTCCACCACGGCGATCTGGTCCGACGCGGGCGAGCGCCGCGTCACCGAGTCGAGCCCGCTGCCCGACGACGGTCTCCCGCAGATGACGGGCGTCGCCCGGCCGTGGGAGGAGTCCGTCCGCGGCGCGCGCGCCCGGCACCTCGTGGTGCTGCGCACCTCGATCGTGCTCGACGCCGCGACCCCGGCCCTGGACCGCCTCCTGCTCCTCGCCCGGCTCGGGCTCGGCGGGCCCGTCGGCCCCGGCGACCAGTGGTTCAGCTGGATCCACGTCGACGACTGGCTCCGCGTCGCGCGCGCCGCGCTCGGGCTCGCGCCCGGGGTGCGCCTCCCGGACGGCCCGTCGTCGCCGCGGCGCCGCACCCGGTGCGCAACCGCGACCTCATGGCCGCGCTGCGCCGCGCCCGGGGACGACGGCTCGCCCTCCCGACGCCCGCGCCCCTGCTGCGCCTGGGCGCCGTCGCGCTGCGCACGGACCCCGCGCTCGCGCTCACCGGCCGGCACGCCACGTCCCGGGTGCTCGCCGACGCCGGGTTCGCCTTCCGGCACCCGACCCTCGACGACGCGCTCGCCGACCTGCTCGCGCGGCCGTGACGCCGCCCGACGCGCGCCTTCCGGAGGCCCGGCGCGTGCGGCGCTCGCCACAGTCGGCCCCCGAAGGTCCGGAGCGCCCCCGGACACGACTAGCCTGAGGCCGTGGCTACCTTCTCGAGCGTGACGCGCCAGCACCTCCTCCGGGCGATCGAGGTACGACGACCGCGGCGCCGACGCCTTCGTCGGCGTCTACGGCTTCACCCGGACCCCGGGCCACACGTTCGTCCACGAGGACCGCGCGTACGACTCGAAGGCGGTGCTCGGGGTGGCGCACAAGTTCGCGACCGGCAGCCCGGCCCGCGCCGAGGACCTCGTGGACGCCAAGTGCGACGACGCCGCGATCCTGCGCAAGCACGGGTTCGACGTCATCGCGCCGCTGGCGCCGGCGACGCCCGCCCCCGCCGTCCGCAAGGCCGCCCCGCGCCGCAAGGCCGCGAGCGCCACGGTGCGCAAGCCCGCGGCGCCGGAGCCCGTGGTCGCGATCTGCCCCACCTGCTACACCGTGCTGCCCGCCACCGGCATCTGCGACGAGTGCGGCTGACCCCTCCCGGCCCGCCCGGCCGCTGACCAGGCCGGCGAGGGCGGCGAGGCCTGCGCCCCGGTGGTGCGGGCCCCGCGGCTAGCCCTGCGCCTGCCGCACGCGCCCGGCCTGCTTGGTCAGGTGGGTGCGCTCCGCGGTGCTGGTGGCGGCGTCGGCCGCGGCGGCGTACAGCCGGGCCGCGTCGGCCAGGTTGCCCGCCTGCTCGTGCAGGTAGGCGGCAGCCGCGTGGCGGCGCGGCAGGTCGGCGTCGAGCGCCTCCACGAGCCGCAGCCCTGCCAGCGGCCCGTCGACGTGCCCGACGGCGACCGCGCGGTTGAGGGCCACCACCGGGTTGCGGGGCTCGAGGCGGGCCAGCTCGTCGTACCACTCGAGGATCTGGGACCAGTCGGTCTCCTCCGCGGTCGCGGCGTCGTCGTGCAGCGCGGCGATCGCGGCCTGCGCCTGGTACGGCCCGAGCCGGTCGCGCGCGAGCGCCCCCTGCAGCAGGGCCACCCCCTCCGCGACCGTCGCCGTGTCCCAGCGGGACCGGTCCTGCCGGTCGAGCGGCACCGGCTCCCCCGTCGGCGACGTCCGGGCGTCGCGGCGGGCGTGGTGCAGCAGCATGAGCGCGAGGAGGCCGGCGGCCTCGGCGTCGTCGGGCACCGCCGCGACCAGCTGCCGGGCCAGGCGGACCCCCTCCGCCGCGAGGTCGACGCCGTCGTCCGCGCCCGACCTGCCGGTGAAGCCCTCGTTGAAGATCAGGTAGAGCACGCGCAGCACGGCGTGCACGTCCCCCGGCTGCTCGAACCGCTCCCCCGTGACCGTCCGCTTGGCGCGCGAGATGCGCTGCGCCATGGTCGCCTCCGGCACGAGGAACGCCCGGGCGATCTGGGCCGTCGTCAGCCCGCCCACGGCCCGCAGCGTCAGTGCGACCGACGACGCCGGCGTGAGCGCCGGGTGGCAGCAGCGGCTGAGCAGCAGCAGCGTGTCGTCGGCCTGCTCGGTGGGGCCCGCCGGCGGCTCGAGGGTCACCCGGATCTCGCGCTGGGCGCGGGAGGACGCGGAGCGCCGGGCGTCCACGAACTTGCGCCACGCGACGGTGACCAGCCACCCCTTCGGGTCGGCAGGCACGCCGGTGCCGTCGTCGCCCGCGACGTCCCACCGGCGCACCGCCTCCAGGAGCGCCTCCTGGACGGCGTCCTCCGCGCTCGCGAAGTCCGCCCCCCGACGGACGAGGACGCCGAGGACCTGGGGGCCCAGGTCTCTCAGCGCCTCGTCCCGGAGAGACCCGTTCACCCCGTGACCTCGCTGTTGTCGGTGAGGAACGGGCGGACCTCGATCCACTCGTGCAGCGCGCGGCCGCCCGGGCCCGGCGCCGACGAGAGGTGGGCCGCGGCCTCGTAGGCCCGCTCCTGCGACTCGACGTCGATCGCCATCCACCCGGCGATGAGGTCCTTCGTCTCGGCGAACGGGCCGTCCGTGACGGGCGCCTTCCCGGCGCCGTCGTACCGGACGAACGCGCCCCGCGGCGAGAGCGCCTGCGCGTCGACGAACTCGCCGCGCTCCTTGAGGTCGTCGATCATCCGGCCCATGAACGCCATGTGCTCGGTCACCTCGTCCGGCGTCCAGCGGTCCATCGGCACGTCGGTGCCGGGCACGGGCTCGGGGATACCGCGGTAGTGCTTCAGCAGCAGGTACTTGGCCATGGGTCCATCCTGTCGTCGCGGGCGGTGCCTGTCACCGCCTCTCGCCCCTGGGACGGAGCCGCCCCCGGGTTCTCGACATCGGCGCGCGGCGGGTTCTGCCCGCCCAGGTCAGCGACCGAAGAGACGCGCCAGGAACCCGCCGCCCGCCGGACGGTCGACCGAGGCCGGCTCGTCGTCATGGCCGAGGCACCACTGCCCCGCCGGGACGGAGCGGCGGACGTCGTCGACGTGCTGGCCGCAACCCTTCCAGGTCGTCTTGCCGCAGGTCGTGCAGGTGACGGGGTAACACACGTGGGAATCTCCTTCGGTGGTTTCGGTCGGTGTCTCGAGCCGGGGGCCGCTCAGGCCAGCGTGAGGAAGAGCTTCTCCAGCTCCTCGGTGGTGAGGCCGTCCTCGCCGGAGCCGCCGTCCGGGTCGGCGAGGCACTCCTTCATCGCGGTCGAGATCACGGCGAAGCCGGCGCGGTCCAGCGCTGCCGAGACGGCGGAGAGCTGGGTGACGACGTCGCGGCAGGAGCGGCCCTCCTCGACGGCCTCGATGACGGCGTTCAGCTGGCCGCGGGCACGGCGCAGGCGGTTGGCAATGCGGCGCTGGGCGTCGGTGTCGGTGGTGAGCATCGGAGTCCTCCGGGTCGGGCGAGCGGTCGTCAGGGTCAGGCGTGGACGGGCACCACGAGGAGGTCCTCGGCGCGGTCGCCGAGCACGGCGCGCAGGGTGAGCGCGCCGCCGGACAGCGAGGCGGAGTCGAACCCCGCCTGCGCGAGCACCCGGTGGGCGATCGCCGACCGGACGCCCGACGCGCACATGACGCGCACCGGTCGTCCGGCGGCGGCCTCCCGGACCTCGTCGAGGCGCCCGCGCAGCTCGGTGTGCGGCACGAGCAGGGCGCCGGGCAGGTGGCCGGTCGCCACCTCCTGCGCGCTGCGCACGTCGAGCACCAGCGAGTCCGCGAGGACGGCGTCCACGTCCTGCGCGTACCAGAGCCGCAGGGTGCCGTCGAGGACGTTGGAGCCGACCATCCCGGCGAGGTTCACCGCGTCCTTGGCCTGCCCGTACGGCGGGGCGTACGCGAGGTCCAGGTCGACGAGGTCCCCCACGGTCATCCCGGCACGGAGCGCCGTGGCGAGGACGTCGATGCGCTTGTCGACGCCGTCGCGCCCGACGGCCTGCGCGCCGAGCACCAGCCCGTCGCCCGGGCGCACGTGCAGCACGAGGTGCACCTGGCTCGCGCCCGGGAAGTACCCGGCGTGCTGGTTCGGGTGCAGGTGCAGGGTGCGGAAGGCGAGCCCGGCCGCCGTCAGCGCGGACCGGCCGGCCCCGGTCGTGGCCGCGGTCAGCTCGCCGACCCGCACGATCGCCGTGCCCAGCGGCGCCGGCACGGGGCGTGCGGTGCCCGGCCGGACGACGTCGTCGGCGACCAGGCGACCCGCACGGTTGGCGGGGCCGGCCAGGGCCACCGGACGCCGGAGGCCCGTGACGGCGTCAGTCTGCACCACCGCGTCGCCGACCGCCCACACGCCGGGGGCGGAGGTGCGGCCGTGCTCGTCGACGACGATCGCGCCGCGCTCGCACTCCAGCCCGGCGGCCTCGAACGTCTCGGTGTCCGGTCGCACGCCGACGGACAGCACCACGACGTCGGCCGGCACCCGGGTGCCGTCGTCCAGCACGACGACGTCCTCGTCGGGCCGGGACTCGACGGCCCCGGCGGCGACCCCCGACCGCACGGACACGCCGAGGCGGCGCAGCTCCTGGGTGACGGGGTGCGCGACCTCGTCCTCCAGCGCCGGGAGCACGTGCGGGCCGAGCTCGACGAGGGTCACCGCGAGGCCTGCGGCCGCGAGCGCCTCGGCGGCCTCGAC
The DNA here is from genome assembly GCF_050315395.1 of Promicromonospora sp. Marseille-Q5078. NCBI lineage: Bacteria > Bacillati > Actinomycetota > Actinomycetes > Micrococcales > Promicromonosporaceae > Promicromonospora > Promicromonospora sp. Marseille-Q5078. Next base: position 2,303,612 of record NZ_JBNPQG010000001.1, on the reverse strand, counting down.
GCCGATGAACCCGGCCCCGAGCACGACGGCACGGCGCGCCCCGGCCTGCACGCGCGCCCGCAGCGTCCGGGCGTCGTCGACGGTGCGCAGGGTGCGCACCCGCAGGGAGTCGAGCCCGTCGATCGCCGGGCGCACGGCGCGCGCGCCCGGCGACAGCACGAGGGCGTCGTACGGCAGCTCGACGACGCCGTCGGCGGTGGTCGCGGTGACGACGCGCCGGTCGGTGTCCAGCGCGGTCACGTCGTGGCCGGTGCGGACGTCGAGGGCGAGGGCCGCGCGCAAGGACTCCGGGGTCTGCACGAGGAGCCTGTCCGCGTCGGGGATCTCGCCGCCCACGTGGTACGGGAGGCCGCAGTTTGCGAACGAGACGTGGGCGCCGCGCTCGAGCACGACGATCTCGGCGGTCTCGTCGAGACGCCGGGCGCGGGCGGCGAAGCTCATGCCGCCGGCCACTCCCCCGACGACGACGATCCGCCGGCGCGCGGGCGAGGCGACGACTTCCGGTGCGGTCTGGCTGTCGATCATAGGACGAGAATACCCCAGGGGGTATTGATCGCCCCATCGGCCGGTCAGCGACGCGCGGCCCGACCGGTCATTCCTCCACGGCCTGCTCGGCGTCCTGCGCGGACAGCGGTGTCGCGACGTCCTCCAGCGACCGCCGCTCGGCGCCGACGCCGAGGAACATCGCCACCACGCCCCCGCCGACCATGAGCGCGGCGCCGATGTAGTAGCCGACGGCGATCCCGGAGATGTCGCCCGTCGCGCTTGCCGACTCGATCAGCCGGCCGAACAGCAACGGCCCGGTGATGCCGCCGACGGCCGTGCCGATCGCGTAGAAGAACGCGATGCACAGCGCGCGCGTCTCCATCGGGAAGACCTCGCTCGCGGTGAGGTACGCGGAGCTGGCGCCCGCGGACGCGACGAAGAAGATCGCCATCCCGAAGAACGTGAGCGTCCAGGCGGTGAGCCCGCCGAGCACGAGGCCCGCGACCGCGAGCAGCACGCCCGAGACGATGTACGTGCCGGAGATCATCCGCACCCGACCGACCTTGTCGAACAGCGGCCCGAGCGCGAGCGCCCCGAGGAAGTTGCTGACCGCGAAGAGCGCGATGTACGCGCCGGTCTGGCCGACCCCGAGGAACGTCTGCAGGGTGTCGCCGAACGTGAAGAAGAACGCGTTGTAGAGGAAGGCCTGCCCGACGAACAGCGCGAGACACAGCACGGTGCGCCGCGGGTAGTCGGCGAACACGGTCCGGGCGATCCGCGCCAGGCTCACGGTGTGCCGCTGCTTCACCGTCAGGGTGCCCTCGGGCTCGGGGAGCTCCACGCCGTCCTGCGCGGACACGCGCTCCTCGATGCCGGCCACGATCCGCTCGCTGTCCTTCTCCCGGCCGTGGATGAACAGCCACCGGGGGCTCTCGGGCACGTTGCGCCGGACGAACAGCACGCACAGGCCCAGGACGGCGCCGAGCGCGAAGCAGAGCCGCCAGCCCAGCCACGCGGGGATCAGCTCGGGGTTGAGCAGCGGGATGGTCAGCAGCGCGCCGCCGGCCGCCCCGACCCAGTACGAGCCGTTGATCGCGATGTCGATCCGGCCGCGATACCTCGCCGGGATGAGCTCGTCGATGGCGGAGTTCACGGCCGCGTACTCGCCGCCGATCCCGAGGCCGGTGACGAACCGCATCGCGAAGTAGTACAGCGGGTTCATCGAGAACGCCGTCAGCACCGTCCCCGTGAGGTACACCAGCAGCGTGATGATGAACAGCCTCTTGCGACCGAACCGGTCCGTGAGCTGGCCGAAGACCAGCGCCCCGAGGCACGATCCCGTCACGTAGACGGCGCCCGCCAGGCCGATGTCCGCGCTGGTCAGGCCGAGGCCGGTCTCGCCCTTGAGAGCGTCGGACAGGTTGCCGACGATCGTCACCTCGAGGCCGTCGAGGATCCACACCGTGCCCAGGCCGATGACGATCACCCAGTGCCAGCGCGCCCACGGCAGGCGGTCCAGCCGGGCCGGGACGTCGGTCGTGATCGTGCGCAGCGTCGTCGCGTCGCTCCCCGTCGAAGCCATCCTCCGGTTGTACGCCCGACCCGCGCGGAGCGCAGCGCGAGCCCCTGCGCTCCGCGCGCGGCGCTTGTACGTTCGATCACATGGTTGATCACAGGAACAGACCGGAGTCCCCCACCCCGACCCCGCGCCGGGCGGCGTACCTGGCGAGCGCCGCGGCGCTCGCCGCACCCCTCGCGCTGGCCGCCACCGCGGCGAGCGCCACGGAGACCCGTACGGCCTCGGGCCTCGCGCCGCCTGCCACGCAGGTCGCCGGCCCGTCCGACGACGGCCACCCCGACGCGACCGGCGGCATCGACGGCGCGGCGATGCGCGAGCGGATGCAGCACGACGCCCCGAGCAAGGACGCACCGGGCCTCCGCGCCGCCGACGACGTCCCCCGCGTCCAGGAGAAGGACGCGGGCGACGGCGTCGAGAAGGGCGACGGCGCCCAGCGCCTCCCCGCGCCGCGGTCGATCGGCGGCTGGGAGCTGCAGGTGGACGGCGACCTGGACACCGAGCCCGTCAGCACGCAGGCCGTCGCCCCGAACGAGGAGGACGACGGCGCCATCCCGCTGGCGCGCGACCTCGGCCTCGGCGCGGACCGCCGCGGCGTCTCGACCACCGGCGTCGTCGGCGACGGGCCCCACGGCTCGGAAGGCACGGCGACCGGCGACTACGACTTCTACCGCGTCGACGCAGCGAAGGGCGAGACCCTCACGGTCGACATCGCCCCCGACGACGAGCTGGTGGCGAACGCGCTGCTGTACGACGCCGAGGGGGACCTCCTGGTCGGCACCCAGGACATGACCGGCGAGGGCTCCGTGCACCTCTCCCAGCGGATCGAGGAGCGCGGCACCTACTACGTGGCGGTGGGCAACCACTACCCCGACGACCCGTTCGACCCGTCCTCGGGCCCGGCCGTCGTCACCGAGGGACCCTACGAGCTCGACGTCACCCTGCACGCACGGGGCGCGGCCGACACGGACGTGTACGCCGTCCCGCTGCGCCAGGGCGACGTGCTGGGGGCCACCGTCACCGGCTCGGCCCGGCAGGTCGCCGTGCACGAGCTCGACGGGGACCTCGTGCAGCGGTCGTCGGCCGACACGGGGCTCATCTACCCGGACGACTCGCCCCTGGCCCGCGGCGGCAACGCCACCGCGCACCACGTCGTCGACCGCACCGGGCTCTACCTCGTGTCGGTGAGCGACGGCGCGGGCGACTACTCCCTCACCCTGGGCGCGCACCGCGCACCCTCGGTGCGGGGTGAGCAGGTCCAGACCGTCCTGCTCGACTTCAGCGGCCCGTCGTTCGACAACCGCATCTTCGGGGCCGGCGCCCTGGAGCCCGGCGTGCGGGACATCAGCCCGATGCGCGACTTCCTGCCGCGGTGGGGGCTCGAGGCCTCCGACGAGCGCGCCGTCATCGAGGCGACGACGCGGCACGTCCGGGAGATGCTCCACGACGAGATCCCCGGCTCGCAGGTGCGGGTGACGAACGACCTGGAGGACCCCGACCTGTTCGGCGAGCCCGGCGTCAGCCGGGTCATCGTCGGCGGCACCGTGGCGGAGGCCGGCATCATGCCCGCGCTGGGCCTGTCCGAGTCGGTCGACCCGGGGAACTTCGCCCGGGAGGAGACCGCGATCGTGATGCCGGAGCTCATGGCCGGCGACCACCCGATCTCGCTGAACCCGTTCCTCACGGCCGACAGCGACCGCGTCCAGGCGGTCGGGCAGTCGCTCGGCAACGTGGCGGCCCACGAAGCCGGTCACTTCCTCGGGAGCTTCCACACCGACGACCACGACGACCCGACGAGCGTGATGAACACGGGGAACCTGCTGCACTTCTACGCGGTCGGCCCGGACGGCGTCGCGGGCACCGACGACGACGACCACGTCGCGATGCGCACGGCCCGGTACGACCGGCTGCAGGGCCTCTCCGGGGTCGAGGACACCCCGTTCCGCACCGCCGTCGCGCTGCGCTGAGGGACCTGCGGGGTGCCGTCGGTACCCTCCCCGGCAGGGGAGGGTACCGACGGCGCGTCGATTCGGCATGCGCCGGCCGCCCGCGCGCCGGATGTCGATAGGTTGGGTCGCGTGACCCCACCGCACGACGCTCAGGACGACGAGGCGGCTCCGCGGCGCGGCTACGCGAAGGGCACCGCCCGGCGCGCGCAGATCCTCGACCAGGTGATCCGGATGGTCGCCGACCAGGGCGTGGACGCGTCGTCGCTCCGTTCGATCGCCGACGCCCTGGGGATCTCGCACGCCGCCCTGCGGCACTACTTCCCCACCCGCGACGACCTGCTCGTGGCGGTGTACCACGAGCACGAGGTGCAGCGCGGGGGCACGGGCGGGCCGCGAAAGTCGGCGGTCGGGGGCATGCGCGCGAGCGCGGAGCTGAACCGGGAGGTCCCGGGGCTCGTGCAGCTCTACACGACCCTCGCCGGCGACGCGGTGCAGGAGAGCCACCCCGTCACGCGCGAGTTCTTCCGGGCGCGGTTCGCCCGCGTCCGCGGCGAGGTCGCCGAGCGCGTCCGCGCCGACCAGGCGACGGGCAGGATCGACCCCGGCATCGACGCCGAGGACCTCGCCGCGCTCGCGATCGCGGCGTCCGACGGCATCCAGGTGCAGTGGCTCCTCGACCCCGGCGCCGTGGACGGCGCGCGCGTGCTGGAGCTGCTGGAGCGGCTGGTCCCGCCGCCCGCGACGCCTGGGGCCACCGGAGACTGACCCGGGACCCGAGCCCGGACCTGGCCTTCCAGCACGCGATCCCTCGCGCCATCGAGGTCGACGGCGTGAGGGATCGCGTGCTGGAAGGAGACCCGCGTGGGGTCAGAGGGTCGACGCCGCCGGGTCGAAGTCCTCCGGCAGCGGCGGCGGCGCGTCGACGACGGAGGCCACGTCGACCGCCGTCCGCGACTCCGCCGCGTCGCGGACCGCGAGCAGCACGTCGAGCACGTGCAGCGCGACGGCGCCCGAGGCGCGCTCGGGCCGACCCGCGCGGATCGCGCGCGCCAGCTCGACGACGCCCGTGCCGCGGCCCCGGGTGGAGCCGGTCGCCGGGATCGTCTCGGGCTCGTCCTGCCCGTACCGCCACAGGGTGGAGTCGCCGTCGAAGGTGTTCGGGTCCGGGAGCGAGATCGTGCCGAGCGTGCCGTTGATCTCGACGAATCCCGCGCGCGGCAGGGCGTGCTGGAACGAGAACGTCGACTGCGCCGACTGGCCGCCGCGGAACTCGATGAGCGCCGCGTGGTGGGTCGGCACCTCGACCGGGAACGTCGCGCCGGCGCGCGGGCCGGACGCGATGGTCCGCTTCTCGAGCGACTTCGACGACACGGCCTGGACGCGGGACGCCGCGCCCAGCGCGTGCACGAGCGTGGTGACGTAGTAGGGCCCCATGTCGAACAGGGGGCCCGCGCCCGTCGCGTACAGGAAGTCGGGGTCCGGGTGCCACGCCTCGGGGCCGGGCACGTGGAACATCGTCGTGGCCGAGAGCGGCTCGCCGATGTCGCCGCGCGCGATCGCCCGCAGCGCCGTCTGGATGCCGGCGCCGAGCACGGTGTCGGGCGCGCACGCGACGCGCAGGCCCTTCGCCTCGGCCGCGGCCAGCAGCTCGGCGGCCGACGCGTGGTCGGTCGCGATCGGCTTCTCGCTCCACACGTGCTTGCCGGCCGCGACGATCTGGTGCCCGACCTCGGCGTGGACGGCGGGGATCGTCAGGTTGAGGACGATCTCGATGTCGTCGCGCGCGAGGAGCTCGTCGACAGTCCCCGCCGACGCCACCCCGTACGCCTCGGCCTGGGCCTGGGCCCGGTCGAGGCGCACGTCGGCGACCATGAGCACCTCGACGTCAGCGAACGTCGTGAGGTTCTCGAGGTACTGGGTCGAGATGTTCCCGGCCCCGATGATGCCGACGCCCACGCGGCTCACCGGTCGTTCTCCTTCAGCCAGGCGAGGGACTCGGCGATGCCCTCGAAGACGTCGCCGGCGTAGGAGTCGAACTCGACCACGCGGATGGCCTGCGGCGCCGCGGCGAGGATCGCCGCCACGTCGACGTCGCCCTGCCCGGCGGGCTTCTGGTTCTCGTACGCCGCCTTGAGGGCGGGAGGCACGTCGAGCGCGCTCTCGCTGGACGGCAGCACGGTGGCGATGTCGCCCGACACGTCGCCGTCCTTGACGTGGATCGCGACGACCTGGTCCCCGAGCGTCTTGAGCACGGCCGGCGCGTCGGCGCCGCCGACGGTCGCCCAGAAGGTGTCCACCTCGAGCACGGCCTCGGGGGCCAGGTGCTCGGCGAAGATCTCGAAGACCGGCCGGCCGTCGACCTTGTTGGTGAACTCCCACTGGTGGTTGTGGTAGCCGAAGCGCAGCCCGTGGCCGGCCGCGCGGACCGTCAGCTCGTTGACGCGCTCCGCGAGCTTCTTCGCGTCGTCGGCGGTCTGCCAGCGCTCGGTCGGGACGAACGGGTCGATGACGATGCCGATGCCCAGGCGGGCGGCGGCGTCGAAGACGACGTCGGGGTCACGGGCGTCGATGACGGCGGCGTGGCCGGACGGCGCGGCGAGGCCGGTCGCGGCGAGGGCGCGCTCGAAGTCGGCGACGCGCTCGACGAACGCGTACGGCTCGACCTGCTCGTACCCGATCTCGCGGACGCGGGCGACGGCGGCGTCGAGGTCGGCGGCGACGGCATCCCGCAGCGAGTACAGCTGCACGGATGTGGTGGACATCTGAAGCTCCTTTGGCGTGGTCGATGGTCCGGACTTCCGTCGACCGCTGTGCAGAAGTGTGTCGCGGAGCGCCGGAAGCGTGCCGCGAGCGTACATCAGAAACCTGACAGTGGAAGGTTTCTTTCCGGCGGTGCAGGTCGGCGCGTCGGCGCGTGTCCCCTGGTCGCCACTGAGTCAACGCTGTACCTTCGATCGCGCCGACGGCGGACGACGACGCCCGCCCATGACCGAACAGGAGACGCAACGTTGCATCACTCCCCGAGGACCGAGACCCACACCCGGCGCGCAGTTCTGACAGCGGTCGGCGGGCTGGGGGTCGCCGCCGCAGCGCTGGGCGCGGCCCCTGGCGCCGCCGCCGCGGCGCGCGGATACCGCAACCCCGTGGTGCCGACCAACAACCCGGACCCGGCCGTCCTGGCCGCCGACGGCGCGTTCTACCTCTACGCGACCAACGGCGTGGCCGGCGCGATGCCGGTGCTGACCTCGCCCGACCTGGTCGACTGGAGCCCCGTCGGGAACGGCATGCCGCAGATCGCCGCCTGGTGCCGGCCCGGCCGGCACTGGGCTCCCGAGGTGATCGCGGTGGGCGGCCGCTACCTGTCGTACTACACCGCCTGGCGGGCAGACCTCGACCAGCAGGCGGTCTCGGTGGCGGTCTCCGACTCGCCGACGGGGCCGTTCGTCGACGACCGCACCGCGCCGCTGATCGACCAGTCGGACGAGGGCGGGAGCATCGACGCCTCGCCGTTCCGGGACGCCGACGGGTCGCTCTGGCTGCTGTGGAAGAACGACGGCAACCACGACGACCTCCCGTCGTACATCTACCTGCAGCGCCTCTCCGACGACGGCCTCGAGCTCGTCGGTGAGCCGCAGCGGCTGTTCGGGATGGACCAGCCCTACGAGACCTACACGATCGAGGGCGCCTCGGTGGTGATCCACCAGGGTCGCTACTACTGCTTCTACTCGACCGGCGAGTTCTGGAACGACAGCTACGGCGTGTGCTGGGCGAGCGCGCCGTCGATCACCGGACCGTGGACCAAGGAGGGCGACGGGCCGATCCTGGCCAGCAACGACGTGGCTGCCGGGTCGGGGCACGGCATGCCGATCAAGGTCGGCCCGCAGTGGTGGTACGTCTACCACGCCTGGCAGCCCGACCACGTCAACGAGGACCCGGGCCGGCTCGTCTGGCTGTCCCGGATCAGGTTCACCGGGCACGGTCCCGTCATCGACGGGCCGGCGGTGGACAACCCGGTCGCCCCCAAGGTCTGAGCCGCGCGATGAGTCCGGCCCGGGCGGGCGGTCTCCCCTGACGACCGGAGCGACCGCTCCCCGGGAGGAACCATGGGACTCATCCATCTCGAGCTCTTCGCGACCCTCGACCTCGTCGCGCAGGCGCCCGGCGGCCCGGAGGAGGACCCGGCAGCGGGGTTCACCTTCGGCGGCTGGCAGGCACCCCTGCTCGACGAGGTCGCGGGGGCGCAGATCGCCGCCGCCTACGCCGTGGGGACGGACGCACTCCTGCTCGGGCGGCGGACCTACGACATCTTCGCCGCCTACTGGCCGCAGCAGGACGACGAGTTCGGCGCCCTCTTCAACCGCCTCCCGAAGTACGTCGCCTCCCGCGGGAACCCCGACCTCTCCTGGGCCCGGTCCAGCCAGCTCGGGCCGGACCTGCCCGCGGCCGTGCGCGAGGTCCGTGACCGGCACGAGCACGTCCGCGTCGTCGGGAGCCTCGACCTGGTGCAGACCCTCCTGCGGGAGAAGCTCTTCGACCGCCTCGACCTCTGGCTGCACCCGATCGTGCTCGGCCAGGGCAAGAAGGTGTTCGACGGCGGCGAGGTGCCGACGAACCTCACGCTCCTGGAGCCGCCCGCGTCCAGCCCGGTCGGCGTCGTGTTCCTGCACTACGCGCTCGCCGACGGCGTGCCCGCTACGGGCGACATGGCCGCTCCCGACCGCGGGGCGCGGTCCACCGGCTGACGGACGCCGCCACGACGACGCCGGCTCCGTTACCTGTACGACCTCGCGACCGCGTTCACCCGGTTCTACGACGCCTGCCCCGTCCTGAAGGCCGACGGCGCCGTGCGCGCCAACCGGGTCGCGCTGTGCGACCTCACCGGCCGCACCCTCGCGACGGGGCTGGACCTGCTCGGCATCGCCGCGCCCGAGCGCATGTAGCGTCGACCGGTCGCGACCCCGGCGCCGAGGGGTCGCGACCGGAACCCGCGCGCGGCATGATCGACTCGTCCTCGTGACTCGACCAAGGCGCACCGTGCGCAGCACTGCTCGTCGCGACGCAGCGGCGGGAGCGCGCACCCCGCCCGCCGAGCAACGGCAGCACGGGTGCCCTGCCGTGCCGGCCACCTTCTTTCAGATGCCTCAACGAAGAGGAGTCGAATCATGTGCTACGGCTACGACGGCCACGAAGCGTTGCACCGTTCGCTCGACACCCGGGACGCGCCCGCGCCCGGCGGCCCGTCCCGACGCACGGTGCTGCGGGGTGCCCTCACCGGCGCGGCCGGGCTCGCGCTGACGGGGACGGCCGCGGGGACCGCGGCAGCCGGACAGCACCAGAACGGGTGGCCGCCCCAGGGCCGCCGCCGGGTCCCGCCCGGGCGCATCAGTCTCCAGCTGTGGACGGTGCGCGAGGGCCTCGGGGAGCCGTGGGGGCCCGGCGACTACGACGAGACGCTCACCGCCGTCGCCCGGACGGGCTACCCGCGGGTGGAGCAGGCGCTCGGCTACTTCGGCAGGACCGCCAGGGAGCTCCGCGCCTTCTACGACGACATCGGCCTGCGAGCCTCGTCGTCGCACGACGGCATCTCCGAGTCCCGGGCGGCCATGCACGAGAAGTTCCAGAACGCCGTCACGCTCGGCCAGCGCTACGTCGTGGTGCCGTTCCTGAGCTCCGAGTCCCTGTCCGACTGGACGCTGTGGGCCGAGCAGATGAACACCGAGGCCCGCGTCGCACGGCAGTACGGCCTCGCGTACGGCTATCACAACCACGCCCACGAGTTCACCACCGACCTCGGCGGCGGCATCACCCCCTGGGACGTGCTGATGTCGCGGCTCGACCGCCGGTACGTGCACCTCGAGGTAGACATCTACTGGGTCGTGACCGCCGGCGTGAACCTGGGGCTCTCCAACGACGCCGCCCAGCGGTTCGCCATCCGCACCATCCGCAGGTCGCCGCTCCAGGTGCGGCAGTACCACGTCAAGGACCGGCACACGACCGGCCCCGAGGAGACGAGCCACGCCGACCTCGGCACGGGCTTCATCGACTTCGAGCGGTTCTTCCGCGCCCACCAGGTGGAGGAGTACATCGTCGAGAACGACACCCCGGACGTGACGTACCTCCAGACGGCGGACGTCGGCTACGACTACCTCCGGAGGATCCGCTTCTGACCACCGGCACCGTTCGTGTTCGCCGGTCTCCGCCCGATGCACGGGGGCCGACCTCTCCCGGCGAGGACCGGCTTCAGTTCCACCCGACCGTGCCACGGACGGAGACGCCGACGTGCGAGGTCACCCCTTCACCGACCCGGCTGTCAGGCCCTTCATGACCCGCTGGTTGAGGAAGAGGTAGATCGCGAGGGTCGCGAACACGTTGAGGCAGATCGCCGCGAACGTGGGCCCGTAGTCGACCTGTCCGAACTGGCCGCGGAAGTTCAGCAGGCCGACCTGGATCGTCCGCAGCTCGTCGCGGTTGGTGAACGTGAGCGCGATGAGCAGGTCGTTCCAGATGAAGAAGAACTGCACCAGCGCGACGGTGAAGATCGCGTTGCGCACCAGGGGCAGGCCCAGGGAGAAGAACATCCGGAAGACGTTCGCCCCGTCGAGCGTCGCTGCCTCGAAGATCTCCCGGGGCACACCGCGGAAGAAGGTGGCCATCATGAAGACTGTCAGCGGCAGGCCGATGGCGGTGTAGGTGATGATCAGCGGCCACAGCGAGCCGGTCAACCCCACCTCGAAGTACATGGTGAACAGCGGCAACAGGATCATCTGTCCGGGCACCATGATGCCCGCGAGGAAGAGCAGCAGAGTGGTGGCGCGACCCTTCCAGACCATGACCTCGAGGGCGAACCCCGCCGCCACGCCGAACAGGATCGTCAGGGCGAGGGACGGGACCACTGCCAGGACGCTGTTGCGCGCGTAGGTGCCGAGGTTCCCGTCGGTCACGGCGGTGATGTAGTTGTCGACATTGGTCCAGTTCTCCGGCAGGGAGAACGTCGGGTTGTTGAGGAACTCCGACTGGGTCTTGAGCGAGCCGAGGACGAGCCAGATCAGGGGGTAGACCACGATCACCAGGACCACGGCGACGATCACCCCGGTCCAGATCGACCGCCATACGGCGCGGGCAGGACGCCTGCGCCGAATCGGGCGAGTTGCGGTGGGCGTCACGCCAGGGGCAGGAGAAATCAGTGTCTGGGACATGGTCAGGCCTTCGTCAGGTCGCGGCGGCTCGAACGGAAGATGAAGAGGGTCACCATGAGGCAGAGCGCTGTGAGCAGGAGCGCGATTGAGCTGCCGAACCCGTACTCCCCGTAGCTGAACGAGGTCTGGTACATGTACAGCGTCAGCGGGGTCGTCTGGTTGCCGGGGCCGCCGTTGGTGAGGGCCAGCACGGAGTCGAAGACCTTGAGCGTGCCGTTGATGGAGAAGATCACGGACGACAACAGCACCGGGAGCGACAGGGGCAGGACGATGTGGCGCACCAGCCGCGGGCCGGAAGCTCCGTCGAGACGGGCAGACTCCAAGGTCTCCTCGGGGATGTCGACCAGCCCCGCGTAGAGCAGGACGGCGTAGAAGCCCATCGACCGCCATGTCTCCATGGCGATGATCACCCAGAACGCGGTGCTGCCGGAGGCGAACCAGTCCACACCGCCGATCCCGACTGCCTCGAGCAGCGCGTTCACGGGGCCGGTCCGCGGCGCGGACTCGAACAGCTGCTGGAACATCAGCGCGACGGCGACGGTCGGCAGGACCACGGGGAAGAAGACCAGGGTGCGCACGATGCCGGAGGCCCGGCGCAGGATGAAGACGTACAGCAGGGCGAGCAGGTAGCCGACGACCACCTGCACGACGGTCAGCACGACGGCAAAACGCACCGTGAACCACAGGGCTTCGCGCACGCTCGGGTCGTCGACGAGCCGGGCGAAGTTGTCCAGCCCCACGGGCTCGAACCCGGTGATCGCGTTGCCCTCGTAGAACGTGTAGCCAAGGGACCACACCACCGGGACGAGCATCACGAGCGTGTAGACCAGGAGCGCTGGGCCGAGCAGCAACGCGATCGCGCGCCGGTCGCCAAGGACGTGTCGCATGGGACTCTCTCTACTTTCGACGCTGCGGGGGGTGCCCGCGCCGCAGGCACCCCCCACGTGTGGATGAGGTCAGCCGAGGTCGGCCTGGACTGCGGCCATGTAGTCCTCAGGGCTCATCTGCCCGGTGACCAGGAGCTGGGCGTTCGAGGTAGCGGTCGTGGTGGCCTTCGGGTTGAAGAGGGCCTCGAACCACAGGACTGTCGTGTCGGCCTTGTCGATCTGGTCGAGAACCGTCGTCGTCAGGGGCGGGACGTCGGCGTCGGTCTCCGCCTTGAACCCGGTGACCACGCCCTGGCCGGTCAGGGACTGAGGACCGAACCCGTCGGCGATGCATCCGAGCCAGTCCTTCGCGCCGTCGTCGAAGCGATCCTTCGACATGGCCAGCGGGACGCCGATGTTCGCAGCGAGCTGGGACGAGTCCCCGGCTCCGCCGTCAACGTTCGGGAACGGGACGAAGCCGATGTTCTCGGCTCCGACCGTGTTCTGGGACTCGTCGTTGAAGTTCGCCAGCGCCCAGCTGCCCATGTAGTACATGCCGGCCTTGCCGGTGAGGAACTGGTTCATCGCCGTGGTGTAGTCAATCGACCCGACCGACGTGCCGAAGGCGCCGGCCTTGCCGAGGGCGGCTACCTGGGCCGCGGCGTCGACATACTGCGGGTCAGTGAGCTTTGCCTCCCCCTCGGCAACCTTCTCCAGGGCGTCGGGACCGAGCGCGCGGTAGATGTAGTTGCCGACGAGCCGGGTCAGCGGCCAGCCGTCCTTGCCCGCGGCCGCCATCGGCGTGACGCCGGCCTTCTCCAGGGTTGCGGACGCGGCGACAAGCTCGTCCCAGGTCTCGGGGATCTGGATCCCGTTCTCCTGGAAGAGCGTCTTGTTGTACCAGATGCCCTCGACGTTGAACTCGGAGGGCAGGACGTAGACCTCGCCGTCGTACAGCGCCTCGATCGTCGAGCGCGCCGCGGGGATGATGGCGTCGGACTTTCCGAGCGCCTCAAGCTCGGCGTCGATGTCGACGAGCTGGCCGGACTCGTGGATGTCCTTGATGACCTCGGGCGAGTTGCCCGTGGCGAACACCGAGGGCAAGGCCCCCTGCCCGGCCAGGAGCTGGAGCTGCTGGTCGAAGCTGGCCTGCGGCTGGGTGGTCACCTTCAGCGGGGAGTCCGACTCCTGCTGGGTGCACAGGTCCGTGCTCAGGGCGGTCAGCGTGTCCTTGACCGCGGTGTTCTCCGCGAGCGAGAGGTAGTCGAAGCTGCCGGTGGCGCCGGAGCCCTCGTCGCCGGACCCGTTGCCCGACGAGCATGCCGACAAGGTCAGCGCCAGGGCCGCCATCGAAGCGGCGACAGCCGTCGCTCGCCGCTGTGTCGCAGTGATCATCACTTCCTCCTTGAAGTCGTCGCGCCGCCTTTGAAGCGCTTCAAGCGGTGAGGCTAGAGGGCGTTCGCACCACGGGGCAAGGAATTCTGAAACGTTCGGATGTCACGGTTTGGCTACGCACCACGGGACGTGCAGCTATTCATCGCGCGGATGGAGCGGATCAGGACGACCAATGCTGCCTGGAACGCGCGCACCGTCATGCTCAGCTCAGCCGGGTGCGGACATGGGGCGTGCAGGCGCCGAGCTCGTGCTCGACGAAGCACAGGGACGGCCCGAGCACCGTCACCGCTCGCTGGTGCTCGAACCGTCCCTCGTCGTGCGTGCGAGCACGGGTCGACAACCTCTGCCGCTCGTCAGGAGACGGCGGCGGCGCGATCCATCACACCGTCGGGGAGGTCGTCCATGCTGGCGCCCGCACCGAGATCGACAGCTCCGAGCCAGACCTCTCGAGCCCGCAGCCGGGGAGTCTCGCTCACGGGGACGACATGTCCGCCGTCCAGCGCGATCAGGTGGGACCACCGTTCCGCCTCGAGGTCCCGCCACTCGACGTTGAGGTGCACGGCGGCGTGGGAGTGCAGGTTCCGCAGCGCCACGCCGGGCAGCGTCGATCCGAGCTCGACCTCCTCGTCCCGCTCTTGATCGGAGTCATCCATGGGGAGCGATCGCCCCGTGCGCACGCCCTCGACGATCCGTGCGAGCGCACGCGCGTGATAGCCCACGTGTGCCACGACGTGGGCTCTGCTCCAGCCGGGGACACGAGAGGCTCCTGAAAGCTCGGCGTCTCTGAGCTCCCGCAATGTGCGTGAGAAGAAGGCCGTGCCCCGACGCGCCAGGAGCAGATCCTCGAGAATCTGAGGATCGGTGACCAGATCGGTCCTCGCGACCATCAGGTCACCCGCGGCTTCCAGGGACGAGTCGTCCCGATTCCGGAAGGTAGGCGCGCTGGAAGTGGAGTCGCTCGACGATCGGCGCGTCCGAGAACCGGAAGAGGTCGAACTCGCTCTCCGCCTCCAGCGACCACGCCGTCCACGACGGCAGCACGAACAGGTCGCCCTTCACCAGGTCCCGACGCTCGCCGTCGAGCACCACGGTTCCGCCACCCTCGAACACCTGCCAGACCGAGGACCCGACCTCGCGCCGGATCGCCGTGCGGGCACCGGCGCGGAGCCGATGGAACTCGCACCGCATCGTCGGCAGCACGTCTCCCCCGTTGGTGGGGTTCGTGTACTTGATGGCCGCGTGCCCCTGTTCCACGGTCGCCGGATGGCCCTCGTCCTCCAGCGCGAGCTGCTCCCGCAGGGCGGCGTCGGTGTGCTCCCAGCGGTAGGCACCGATCGGCGTGGACACCTGCGGGTCCTGGGCGGACAGCGGCGTGAGGCCGGGGTGTGCCCACAGCCGCTCGGATCTCGAGATGCGCGGTGAGGCCTCGTCCGTGACCCGCTCGGAGCCGAACTCGAAGAAGCCGAGGTCGACGTCGTGCACGAACGGCACGTCGAGGCCGTCGATCCAGGCCATCGGCTTGTCGGTGTCGTTGTGATGCCCGTGGAAGTTCCAGCCAGGGGTGAGAAGCAGGTCGCCCCGGCTCATGCGCACCGGGTCGCCGTTGACCACCGTCCACACCCCCTCGCCCTCGACGACGAACCGGAACGCGTTCTGCGCGTGCCGGTGCTCCGGGGCCGTCTCGAAGGGTCCGAGCCACTGGATGGCGCACCAGAGGGTCGGGGTGGCATAGGCCGTCGGGGCGAGTCCGGGGTTCGCCAGCCCGATCGCACGTCGCTCGCCACCGCGGCCGACCGGGACGAGGTCGCCCGCGCGGCGGGCGATGTCGAGGAGCTCGGCCCACTGCCACACGAACGGGACCGCCGAGGGCTTCGGCGACAGCGGCATCAGGTCGTTGGTCTGCGTCCACAAGGGCGCCATGCTGTTGCGTGCGAAGTCGGCGTACAAGCGGTCGAGCTCCGGGCTCGGCTCGGGCTGCCCGGGGTCTCCGGGCTGGGCGTGGGACGCGATCTGGCTCTGGGTGGTCATGCGCTTCCTCCTTCGCTCTGAGGTGCGGCGTGCGCGACGGCAGCGGCCGGCGTTGATGCCGATGGACGGGTGGCGGGCTCGGGGACGACGGGGCGACGCCTCAACAGGGCGATCGCCGCGGCGCCGACGAGCATGGGGATGACGAACAGGTAGTAGAGCTGGCCGGGCTCCCACCCGGTGTCGAGGAGCCGTCCCGCAACGATCGGCGAGACGATCGCGCCGACGCGGCCGAGCCCGATGATGAGGCCGACGCCGGTCGCCCTGGCGGCGGCACTGAAGTAGACCGGCCCGATGGAGAACATGCCGGCCATCGCCGCGCTCGTCATCGCGCCGAGGGCTGCCGCGAGGACGAACGCGGTGACCAGCGAACTCATCGATGTCGCGTATCCCGCGAACGCGGCACCGGCGAGCACGAAGCACACGATCAGCGTGGGACGGACGCCGAGCCGAGAGGCCACCGGTCCGAAGCCGAGCGAGCCGACGATGCCACCGACGCTGAACATGACGCCGGCCTGGACGCCGTCGCTCGCCGCGAACCCGTTCAGGACCACCAGCTGCGGGGTCCACGAGTTCGCGAAGTAGAAGCCGGCCATGAGCATGAAGAAGGCGATCCCGAGGGATGCCGTCACCAGGCCGGCGCGGCCGGCGAGGACGTCACGCCAGCGGGCGGCTGCGGTGCGGGCCGGTTCGGCGGGCGGAAGCGCGGCCTCCGGCGGCTGTCCGATCCGGGTCAGGATCCGGTTCAGGCGCTCCAGGGCACCTCGCGGGCGCCTGCTGACGAGATAGTCGATCGACTCGGGAAGGACCCGCCACACGACGATCATCAGCACCGCCGTGGCGACGGCGCCGACAGCGAACACCGACCGCCAGCCGAGAGCCGCGAGGAGCACGCCCGCGAGGATCCCACCCAGCGTGCCACCGATCGGCTGACCAGCGGTGTAGAAGCTGATGGCGGTCGGACGGTGCTTGGCCGAGGAGTACTCCGAGACCAGCACGTTGAGGCAGGCCTGGAGCGTCCCGATCGCCAGGCCGGTCAGCACGCGGACCACGAGCAGCATCTCGTAGCCGGTGGCCGCCGCGGACAGGCCCATGCCGACGGCGATGACCACGCCGCAGGCCAGGATGGTGGCACGCCGTCCGATCACGTCCGCAACCTGCGACACGAAGGCGGACCCGACGGCCATGCCCAGGAGAGCGCTGCTGAGCAGCACGCCGAGCTGGCCGCCGCTGAGCTGCCACTCGTCGGCGATGTGGGAGCTGCTGAAGGCGAGCGCGAGCACGTCGAACCCGTCGAGCATGTTCATCGCCACGCAGAGCGAGATGACGGCGTACTGCGTCCGGCTCATGGGCGCGGACTCGACCCGTTCCTTGAGGTTCATCGCCACCGCCCTCATCCCGCCAGCGAGCCGACGCGACCCTGGGGCCGCGACCGGTAGGGGACGACGTTCGTCGCGGTGACACCGACCTCGAGCGCGCCGATCCGCTCGATCTCGACGCGTACCCGGTCGCCGTCGTGGATCGGCCCGACGCCGGCCGGCGTCCCGGTGAGGATCACGTCACCGGGCTGGAGCGTCATGACCGAGCTCGCGTAGGCGATCAGCTCGGGAACGGAGTAGATGAGCTCGGAGGTGCTCGTGCTCTGCCGCAGCTCCCCGGCGACCGAGCAGCGCAGGTCCAGGTCTCCGGGGTCGCCGACCTCGTCCGCAGTGACGAGCCACGGCCCGAGCGGGGCGAACGTGTCGAACGACTTGCGCGTCGATCGGTCCTCGGTCGAGCGGACCGTGATGTCGAGCCCGCAGGTGTACGCGAACACATGGCCCAGCGCGTCCTCGGCCGCGACGTGGCGTGCGCGGCGGCCGATCACCACGGCCAGCTCACCTTCCTGGTCGGTGCGCTGGTCGGTGTAGGGCAGCTCGACATCCTGGCCGGGGCCGATCACCGAGCCGGGCGCCTTGAGGAAGACGCCGTACTCGGCGATCGTCTTCTGCTCGGACATCTCGACCTTGTGGTCGAGGTAGTTGACGGGCGCCGCCACGATCTTTCCGGGACGCGACAGCGGCGCCGTCAGTCGGGCGTCGTCACGGCGATGGCGCGGGCTGCCGGCCAGGTCCAGGTCGCGCAGCTGGTCGAGGCCGTTCCCGGCGTCGAGCCAGGAGGCCCACGGGCCGCCGGAGCCTCCCGCCGGCACCCCCAGGACGTCGAGGACGTCGTACATCTCGTCGTCGGTCACGACGACCGGGATCCGGTCGTCCAGTACTGCAAGTCGCATGGTTGATCTCCGTTGATCGGGTGCTGATCGGGTGTTGATCGGTTGTCGCGTGCGCGCCGGCGCTCAGGTGAGCGACAGCGGACGAGAGGGGGCGACGCGGTCGGCCACCGTCCCCTCGTAGAGCCAGTCGGTGTACTCGCTCAGGTCATCGGCGTGGGCGAGGAGCGCGTTGCGCAGCAGCCGGGTCGCGCCGGCGGCGTGGCAGATCTCGCCGAAGAAGCGGGCGCGTCGTTGCACCTCCGTGGTCCGGGGGGCGCGAGCCTCCGTGAACCGGCGCACGACCTGCGGCCAGTCGACCGGTCCGGCCGCACGGTCCGCCAGCAGAACCTCCAGGGTCTGGGCGTCCTCCAGCGCCTGGCAGCAGCCCTGCGCGAGGTACTGCAGCATCGGGTGCGCCGCGTCACCGGTCAGCACGACGCGGCCCTCGCCCCAGACGTCGGCCGGCTCGCGGTCGAACAGCGGCCAGCGTCGCTGGGTGCCGACGTGCGACACCGCTTCACGGACACGCGGGTGGCAGGCGGCGAACACCGCCTCCAGCTCCTCGGGCGTGCCGTACTCCGCCTCGCCACGGTCGTAGCCGGGCGAGCGGAAGGTCGCGACGACGTTCAGGACGCTGCCCGCGCGCAGCCGGTACTGCACCACGTGGGCGTTCGGCGCGACCCAGCACACGACGTCGTCGAGGTCCTGCTCCTCGGGCACCTGGTCGATGGGAACCGTGCCCCGGTACGCCACGAACCCCGAGGGCACCACGGAGTCTCCGACCAGCTCGTCGCGCAGCGCCGACCGGAGGCCGTCCGCCCCGAAGGTGACGTCGGCAGGGAACGTTCGCCCGTCGTCCGACTCCGCGACGGTGCCGCGGTCGTGCTGGACCACGGACGAGATCCTCGTGCCGGTCGACAGCTCGACCCCGGCTTCCCGGCACGCCTCCAGGAGGATGGCGTGCAGATCGGTGCGATGGATCACCACGTAGGGCGACCCGTACCGCTCGAGGAAGTCCCCCTGCAGGTCCAGCGCGGCCAGCTCCTGCCCGTTCACGGCATCCCGCAGGACGAGACGCGCAGGCTCGACCCCTACCTTCCTGACCTTGTCCATGAGCCCCCAGGAATCGAGAATCCTGGTGGCGTTGGGGCCGAGCTGCAGGCCCGCCCCGATCTCGCCGAATTCCGGCGCCTGTTCGACCACCCGCACGGGGAGCCCTGACCTTTTCAGCGACATCGCTGTGGCGAGGCCTCCGATGCCGCCGCCGACGACCAGTGCTCGTTCCGTCGGGAACACCACGTTGTGAACCATGCCGGGGACCGTACGCACGCCGGCCGTTCCGGGCGATAACGTTCCTCTGTGAGGAATCCGCTGTGAGGAACGCCCGTAGCCATCCGCCGTTGCCCGAACGGCCGCCGACGGCGGTGGAGTCGCTCGACCGCGGGCTGAGGCTGCTGCAGATGCTGCGGGACTACGGGAGTCTGCGGATCGCCGACGCGGCCCAGCAGCTCGGCATCTCCCGCTCGAGCACTCACCGCCTGCTGCAGACCCTCGTCTTCCGAGGGTTCGCGGTGCAGGACGAGTCCCATGTCTACCTCCCGGGCCCGTCCCTGGACGCCGGACCGGCCCGGCTCGCCTGGACCAACAACTTCCGGCGCCTGTGTCAGCCGCACCTGGAGGTGCTCTCCCGGCGCAGCCGAGAGTCCGCCAACCTCATGATCCGTGTGGACCGCAACGTGCGGTTCCTCGTCACGGTGCGCGCGAGAACGGTGGACGCCACGCACGACCGCGACGGCGTCGTGATGCCCGCGAACGAGGCCTCAGGAGGCAAGGCGCTCCTGGCGGAGCTACCCGACGACGAGGTACGCACCCTCTTCGGCACGGGGCCTGCGTCCGGGCTGTCCGACCTCGAGACGACCAAGCTCCTGTCGGATGTCGCCGCGGTCCGCAAGCACGGGTTCGCCCTCAACGTCGAGGAGACGGAGCGTGGGGTGGCAGCCGTCGGAACGGCGATCCACGACCGCTGGGACGCAGCAGTGGGCGCCGTGTCGGTCTCGACACGCGCCGACAAGTTCTCGGAGCGGCTCCACGGGTTGCTCCTGCCCCTGCTGCTGGACTCCCGTGCCCAGATCGAACGTGACCTCGCCGAGATCGACCTGGGCTGACCGGACCCGGGATCACCTATGCGGCCGTCCCGTTCCCCGCCACCACCGACGCGGCCGCCCGCTGCACGACGCCCCGCAGGAACTCGTGCTCAGGGTCGTGGTCGTTGACCGGGTGCCACCACATCGCCTCCATCAGAGCACCGAGATCGATCGGCGAGGGCACCGACCGCACCGCGAACCCGTGCGGGAGGAGGCTCACGACCCGCTCCTGCAGGAGAGCCACCCGACGCGTCCCGGCCACGAGCGCCGGAACGGTGAGGAACTGTTCCGTCACGACCTCCACGTGCGGCTCGATCCCCACCATCCGAAGATGGCGCGCCGCCGGGGTCGACGCCGTGGGGCTGTGGAACGTCATCACCCACGGCAGGGTGCGCAGCTGCTCCTCGGTGAGCTCGTCACCGACCTCGGGATGGGACTCCGCCACGATGCAGACCCACCGGTCGTCGTGCAGGTCGGCGTGCCGCAGGTCGGTGAGGAAGCCGTGCGGCATCAAGATGAGATCGGCACCGATCAGGACGCGTTCGGCCTCGTCGATGAGGCTCGGGGTGTTCGCGACGAACTGCAGTCGCATGCCGGGCGCCTCGCGTGCCAGGAGCGTGGCGATCGCAGGGCCCAGGACGACGACGCTGTAGTCGCTCGCGATGATCCGTACCTCGCGGGTCGAGGACGCCGGGTCAAAGACCGGCTCCGCGGCGAACACACGCTCCACGCCCGCCAGCACGGTCCGGGTGCGCTCACGCAGCTGCAGTGCCAGCGGACTGAGGAAGTACTCGTTGCCGCGGCGGCTGAGCAGCGGGTCGTCGAAGTGGCGCCGCAGCTTCGCCAGCGACGCCGAGAGAGCCGGCTGGCTGAGCCCCATCTGCGCCGCGGCCTTCGTCACGCTGCGGGTCTGCAGCAGGGAATCGAGAGCGACCAGAAGGTTGAGGTCGAGGTTCACCAGCCGCGACGACATCGGCGCGGACCCGGCAGCGTCCAGGGGACGCGCATCCATGCGATTGATGGGCACCATCGGCACATCATGCCTTGCCAGGTCCGCCGACGGGGCCGAGCGTGTCACCATGACACGACGCGACGCCGCATCGGACGGCCTCCACGAGAAGGTGGCGGTCGTGACCGGCGCGGCCCGCGGCCAGGGGGCGGCCGAAGCGCGGGCCCTGGCATCGGCCGGGGCGCACGTGCTCGCCGTCGACCTCGCCGAGCAACCCGCCGAAGATCTCGGCGACGCGCGATACGAGCGCCTCGACGTGACCGAGCCGGCCGGGTGGTCCGCCCTCGTGGCCGGTCTGCGCGAGCGGTGGGGACGTATCGATGCGCTCGTGAACAACGCCGGCATCACCTGGCGTGCCCGGCTCGGCGAGGTCGATCCCGACGACATGCAGCGGGTCTACCGCGTCAACGTCATCGGGCCGCTGCTCGGCATCCAGCACTGCACCCCGCTCATGCCTGCAGGGTCGTCGATCGTCAACGTCGGGTCGGTGGCCGCACTCACGGGCCATGTCCCGGTCGCCTACACGACGAGCAAGTGGGCGCTGCGAGGGCTGTCCAAGGTGGCGGCACTCGAGTTGGGCCCCCATGGAATTCGCGTCAACACCGTCCACCCTGGGTACATCGACACCCCCATGACCGCGTCCGCCGCCCCCTCGTTCCGAGACGCGAACGTCGCCGAGACACCGCTGGGCCGCACCGGGACCGTCGACGAGGTCGCCGCGCTCGTGGCTTTCCTCGTCGGCGACGGCTCGTCATACCTGAGCGGTGCCGAGATCCCGGTCGACGGGGGCATGACCGCGCACGGCGGCGTGAAGTCGATCGCGGACCTGCTCGACTGACCCGCGAACCCTGCCCTCGACTCATGCACATCACTGTGGCCGATACTCCGTATCCACATCTCCTTCTTCCCTGATGCCCGTCCCGCGGTGGAAGGTCGTCTCAGGCCGCGCGGCGTAGCGCAACTCCTCAGGTGCAACGCCGCGCGGGCCGATGATGACCGACCCGAGAGGAACGTTCGATGACGAACCTGCTGGCACACCTCGCCCACCTGGAGATCGCCTCCCCGGACGTCGCGGCCACGGCTGCCTTCTTCGAGAAGCAGTTCGGGCTCCGCCCGGTGCAGACCGACGACGACGGCACGACCTACCTGCGCTGCTGGGGCGACTACTACCCGTACAGCTTGATCGTCTCTCCCGGCGACGAACCGGCGTTGGTGACCATGGCCTGGCGCACGACGAGTGCGGACGCCCTCGAGGAGGCCGCGGCGCGCGTGCAGGCCAAGGGCGTCGAGGGCACGTGGCACGACAAGCGCCAGGGCCACGGCCGGTCGTTCCGGTTCACCGGCCCCTACGGCCACACGATGGAGCTGTACTGGGACGTGCCGCAGCACCAGGCGCCCACCGAGCTCGCGTCGGTGTTCCCGGACCGGCCGGAGCGGCGCAGCTCGCACGCCGCCGCGCCGCGCTTCCTCGACCACGTGACCATCGCGGCGTCCGACGTCAAGGGCTTCGCCGCCTGGTACTCCGAGGTGCTCGGCTTCCGCACGATGGCTTTCACGGAGCTCGACCACGCCGAGGTCACCGTGTTCAGCGTGCTGACCACCAACGAGAAGTCGCACGACCTGGGCGTGGTGCTCGACTCGTCGCAGCGACCCGGCCGCGTCAACCACGTCGCGTTCTGGACCGACTCCGTGCAGGAGCTGCTCGTCGCCGCCGACGTGCTCATGGAGCACGGCGCGCAGATCGAGTACGGGCCGAGCATCCACGGCATCGGCGAGCAGTCGTTCCTGTACTTCCGCGAGCCCGGCGGCATGCGGGTGGAGCTCAACACCGGCGGCTACCGCAACTACGTGCCGGACTGGCAGGCGAACACCTGGAAGCCGTCGCTCGGCTCCAACAGCATCTACCGCAACTCGGCCATGCCGATGTCGATGACGGAGTCGTTCCCGCCGGACGAGGGCAAGCCGTCGGCGACCGAGGAGGGGATCCTGCCCGGCACCGAGGACGCGCTGATCAACCCCTACGCCCGGCACGGCCAGGGCTGAGGGGGCGGCGCATGTTCCAGTACTTCCCCGGCAACTACGTGTGGAACCTGTCGGTCAACCTCGCCATGGAGATGGGCGCGAAGATCGGCGAGGTCGACACGGTCTGCCGCCCCCTGCTCGACGCCGCGGCCCGCGGCGAGGACGCCGGCACGAGCGAGTTCATGGCCGCCTGGGAGCGGCAGGGCGACACGCTCGTCGAGCTGGCCGCGCAGGACGAGGCCGCGGGCCGCCTGCTCTCGGCGGGCGAGAAGCTCGGCCGGGCGGCCACCTACTTCCTCACCGGCGAGCGGATGCAGCCCGCCGGGCACGCGCCGCGCGTCGCGCTGTACGCGAAGTTCCTCGACACGTTCGCGCGCGGCACGACGCTGGCGCGCGAGGACGCCGAGCGGGTCGAGGTCCCGTACGCGGGCGCGCACCTGTCCGGCATCCTCACCCGTGCCCGCAACCCCGACGGCACCCGCCGCGAGGGCCCAGCGCCGCTGCTGATCCAGGTCAACGGCCTCGACAGCACCAAGGAGATGCTCTACCGCACCGGGCCCGCTGCGAAGCTCGCCGCCCGCGGCGTCGCCAGCCTCTGCCTCGACCAGCCGGGCACCGGCGAGGCGCTGCGCCTTCACGACCTGCACGCCGTCCCCGAGTCCGAGCAGTGGGCGTCCGCGGTCTACGAGCACCTCGCGGCGCGCGACGACGTCGACGCCGCGCGCATCGGAATCCTGGGCGTGTCGCTCGGCGGGTACTACGCCCCGCGGGCGGTCGCGTTCGAGCCGCGGCTCGCCCTCGGCGTCGCGTGGGGCGCCAACCACGACTGGCGCGCGGTGCAGCAGGCCCGGCGGGCCCGCGAGGGCGAGCGACCCGTGCCGCACTACTGGGACCACGTGCAGTGGGTGTTCGGCACCAAGGACCTCGACGAGTTCTTCGAGGTCGCCGAGCGCATGCACCTCGACGGCGTGCTCGACCGCGTCGCCGTCCCCTTCCTCGTCACCCACGGCGAGCACGACAAGCAGATCCCGCTGGAGTACGCGCACCGCACGTACGACCAGCTCACGTCGTCGCCGGACCGCGAGCTCGTCGTGTTCACGGACCGCACCGGCGGCACCGCGCACTCGAGCGTCGACAACGGGTCCGTCGCCACCGATGTCATCGCCGACTGGGTGGCCGAGCGCCTGGGCGGGTGGACGAAGTGACGGCCGTGCACCCGGGCCTCGACCCGGCCGAGCTCGACCGCACCGACCCCGAGGGCGCGATCGCGGCCACCGCGAAGCGCGTCTCCAACTGGGGCCGGTGGGGCGAGGACGACGTCAGGGGCACCCTCAACCTGCTCACCGACGCCCACCGCCGACGCGCCGCCGGCCTGGTGCGCCGCGGGCGGAGCTTCTCCCTCGCGCAGCGGTTCGACATGGACGGACCGCAGAAAGGCTGGCGTCGTCGCACCAACCCGGTGCACACCATGCTCGACACCGGCACGGACGCCGAGGCCGGGATCCAGGGCTTCCCGCACGGGCTGGGCGGCGCGGACGACGTGGTGGCGATGCCGCTGCAGTGCTCCACGCAGTGGGACGGGCTCGGGCACATCTTCGACCACGGTCGCGCCTGGAACGGCCGGCGGGCCGGCGAGGTCGTGACGTCGCTCGGCGACGGCGTCACCGGCATCGAGACGGTCGCCGCCGACCTCGTCGGGCGCGGCGTCCTGCTCGACGTCGGGCGCGCGCTGGGCGACGACGTCGCCGGCACCGGCGGCGAGCTGCCCGACGGCTTCGCCGTCACGCCCGAGCACCTGGAGGCGACGATCGCCGCCCAGGGCGCGTCGTCCGAGGTCGGGCCCGGCGACATCCTCGTGGTGCGCACCGGGCAGTACGGGCGCGCGCTGCGCGACGGGTGGGGCGAGTACGCGGGCGGGCCCGCGCCCGGTCTGTCCTTCACGACGGCGGACTGGCTGCACGACCGCGACGTGGCTGCCGTCGCCACCGACACGTGGGGCTTCGAAGTGCGGCCCAACGAGTTCGACGTCGCGTTCCAGCCGCTGCACCAGGTCGTCATCCCGAACATGGGCCTGTTCCTGGGCGAGATGTGGGCGCTCGAGGAGCTCGCGGCAGACTGCGTGCACGACGGCGCCTACGAGTTCCTGCTGGTCGCGGCGCCGCTGCCCGTCACCGGCGCCGTCGGCGCGCCGCTGAACCCGATCGCCCTGAAGTAGCCCCCCGAACCACTGGAAGTGAGGCGACGATGCCCGCAGTCCGTACCGTCCTGATCGTCGGCGGCGGCGCCGCCGGCTGTGCCACCGCGATCCTGCTCGCCGAGGCCGGCGTGCAGGTCGAGATCGTGGAGTCCCGGCCCGACGTCCCCGCAGTCGGCTCCGGCATCACCCTGCAGGGCAACGCCCTGCGCGTGCTGCGCGACCTCGGCGTCTGGGAGCCGGTGAGCGCCGCCGGCTACGCCTTCGACGCCCTCGGCATCCGCGCCCCCGACCCCGCGGGCACCGTCGTCGCGGAGATCCCCGACGTGCGCACCGGCGGCCCCGACCTGCCCGCGACGCTGGGGATGCCGCGCCCCGTGCTCGCGCGGGTGCTGCTGGACCGCGCCGCCGAGGTCGGCGCGAAGGTCCGCTTCGGCGTCTCCCCCACCGCCCTGCGGCAGGACGACGCCGGCGTCGACGTGACCTTCTCCGACGGCGCCGACGGCCGGTACGACCTGGTGGTCGGCGCCGACGGCATCCACTCGTGGACGCGCCGCGAGCTCGGGATCGATGCCGAGCCCGTGAGCACGGGCATGGGCATCTGGCGGGTGTACGTGCCTCGCCCGGCCGACGTCGTGCGCACCGACCTCACCTACGGCGGCCGCTGCTACATCGCCGGCTACTGCCCCACCGGCGAGGACACGATGTACGCCTACCTCGTCGAGGACGTCCAGGACCGGTCCGAGCTGGACCAGGCCGAGCAGATCGCCGTCTTCCGGGAGCTCTCCGGCGCCTACGGCGGGCCGTGGGACGACGTCCGCGCGAGCCTCACCGACGACACCCCCGTCAACTACGCGCGGTTCGAGTCGCACGTGGTCGACGGCCCCTGGCACCGCGGCCGCGTGGTGCTCGCCGGCGACGCCGCGCACTCCTGCCCGCCCACCATCGCGCAGGGCGCGGCGCAGGGGTTCGAGGACGCCGTCGTGCTCGCAGAGCTCCTGCTCGGCGCCGCACAGGTCGACGACGGCCTCCTCGACCGGTACGCGGCCCGACGCTGCGCGCGGGCCCGCGAGGTCGTCGACGCGTCCGTGCAGATCGGACGGTGGATGCTCGACCACACCCCGCCGGCCGAGGCCGACGTGCCCGGGCTGATGCGCCGCGTCTCGACCCTCGTGACGGAGCGGCCATGAGGTTCGCGAGGTACGCCCTGGACGGCGTCACGAAGGATTCGCTGGTCGTCGGCGACTCGGGCGAGGAGCGGCTGTACGACCTGCGCGGTGACACCACCGTGCTCGACCTGGCCGCGGCGGGGCCCGACGCGGCGCAGGAGGCGGCCGCGTGGGCGAGGCGTTCGTCGGCACTCGTTCCCGCAGCCGACGTCCGGCTGCTGCCGCCGCTGCAGCCGCCGTCGGTGCGGGACTTCGTCGCGTTCGAGGAGCACGTCGAGGGTGTGGCCCGAGCCGTGTCCGGCGACGACGGCGTCGCGCCCGAGTGGTACGACGCCCCGACGTTCTACTTCACCAACCCGCACTCGCTGATCGGCGCCCACGACGACGTCCCGGTGCCGCCCGGGAGCCGGATGCTCGACTTCGAGCTCGAGGTCGCCGTCGTGGTCGGGGCCGCCGGCACGAACCTCTCCCCCGCGGCGGCGCGCGACCACGTCTTCGGCTACACCGTCTTCAACGACTGGTCCGCGCGCGACCTGCAGGGCCGGGAGATGAAGGTGAACCTCGGGCCCGCCAAGGGCAAGGACTCCGCCGCGACGCTCGGCCCGTGGGTCGTCACCGCCGACGAGCTCGAGGAGTACCGGGACGACGACGGGTACCTCGCCCTCGGCCTCCAGGCGTTCGTCGACGGCCGCCGCATCGGGCACGACCTGCTGTCCAACGCCGCGTGGACGTTCGAGGAGATGATCGCGTACGCCTCGCGCGGCACCTGGGTGCGCCCGGGCGACGTGCTCGGCTCCGGCACCTGCGGCAACGGCGGCTGCCTGGCCGAGCTGTGGGGCCGCACCGGTGTCCAGGACCCGCCGCCCCTCGTGCCCGGGAACGTCGTGCGGCTCGAGGTCGAGGGCATCGGGGCCGTGGAGAACCGCGTCGTCCCGGGTCCCGACCTCGCCGACCTGCCCGCCGTCCCGCGTGCGCGTGACCGCGACCGACGTCGGGCCCGCCTCACGGAAGGAGCCGTCCCATGACGGCCCTCGCCCCCGACGCCCGCGCGGCCCTCGAGGGGGTGCTGCACGACGGCATGACCATCGCCGTGGGCGGGTTCGGCCTGTGCGGGGTGCCGTACGACCTGATCGACGCCGTCCGCGACTCCGGCGTGCGCGACCTGACCGTCGTCTCCAACAACCTCGGGGTCGACGGCGTCGGCCTCGGGGTGCTGCTGGAGAACGACCAGGTCGCCCGCGTGCTCGCCTCCTACGTGGGCGAGAACAAGCTGTTCGCGCGACGATTCCTGGACGGCGAGCTCGACGTCGAGCTCGTCCCGCAGGGCACGCTCGCCGAACGCCTCCGCGCCGGCGGCGCGGGCATCCCCGCGTTCTACACCCCGACCGGCGTGGGCACGCCCGTCGCGGAGGGCAAGCCCACCATCGAGCTCGACGGACGCACCTACCTGCTCGAGCGCGCGATCCGCGCCGACCTCGCCCTCGTGCACGCGCACACGGGCGACGCGGCAGGCAACCTGCGCTACCGGCTCACCGCGCGGAACTTCAACCCGGTCGTCGCGACGGCGGCGCCCGTCACCCTCGCGGAGGTCGAGCACCTCCTCGACCCCGACCGGGACGGCTACCTCGACCCGGACGACGTCATGACGCCGAGCGTGTTCGTCACGACGGTCGTGACGACGGCCCACGAGCGACCGATCGAGAAGCGCACCGTCCGGACGCCGGCCGAGCCTGTCGAGAGCCCGCCGGTCGAGCGCGTCGAGAGCCCGCCGGTCGAGCTTGTCGAGACCCGAGGAGGAACACGATGACCTGGACCAGGAACGAGATGGCGGCTCTCGCTGCAGCAGAGCTGCGCGACGGCGACTACGTCAACCTCGGCATCGGCATCCCGACGCTCGTCGCCAACCACGTGCCCGAGGGCGTGCGGGTCACGCTCCAGAGCGAGAACGGCCTGCTGGGCATCGGCCCGTACCCGTACGACGGGGACGAGGACGCCGACCTGATCAACGCGGGCAAGCAGACCGTGACCGCCCTGCCCGGCGCCAGCTGCTTCGACGCCGTCACGTCCTTCACGATGATCCGCGGCGGGCACGTCGACGTCGCGATCCTCGGCGCCCTTCAGGTGTCCGCCCGGGGCGACCTGGCGAACTGGCAGGTGCCCGGCAGCATGGTCAAGGGCATGGGCGGCGCCATGGATCTCGTCGCCGGGGCGCGGCGCGTCGTCGTGGTCATGGACCACGTCGCTCGCGACGGCAGCCCCAAGATCGTCGAGGAGTGCACCCTGCCGCTCACCGGGCTCGGCGTCGTCGATCGGATCATCACCGACCGGGCCGTCGTCGACGTCGGCCCGGGCGGCCTGACGGTTCGGGAGCTCGCGCCGGGCGTGTCGTCCGATGGCCTGACCTCCGCCACGGCAGCGCCGCTCACCGTCTCGAACACCCTCGGAGGACGCGCGACCTGATCGGCGCCAGGCATTCACACGATCACCCCGCGCCTGGGCGGGTGTCTCCCCGGTGAGGCAGGTCATCGTCGCCGGGGCGCGGCGCGAGGTCCGTGCCTCGGTCCGGGGCGTTCATCTGCCGGCGCCCGAGACGCGGCGGGAAGACGCTGCATGAGCAAAGGGCGACCGCGTCGCTGGTGGCTCGAAGTCCCATGACGTCGTCGCTGCGCGGCACCACGTCGACCCGTGCCGAGCCCGAGCTGCGCCGCGTGTCCCTTCACGGACGCAACAGCTCGAACCGCCACGCATCCCGAGCGCGCGGGCCACGTCGGCCCAGCTGCTCGCGGCCGCGACGGCCTCCCGATGTCCGTCCTCGGTCCAACGGGCTGCCCTGTGAGGTGGCCGTACTCGACGCCGAGCCGATCAGCATGTGCGCGTACCGACCGCATCGCCCCTGCCAAGGTCCCCAGGAGGCCGAGACGGCGCAGCACGCCTCGCCAGGAGCTCGATGCGGCCATCGCTTCAGCAAGCTGGGTCATCGGTGTGGGTCGGTGCGGGCCCCATTCGCCGAACCGTAGGGCTCGCCACCGACGAGTCGACCGCGCGGGCACGTCCTCGAACGAGGAGAGGCTCGGACCGCCGTGCGGTCCGAGCCTCTCGTTCGACGGTCGGGCTGACAGGATTTGAACCTGCGACCCCCTGACCCCCAGTCAGGTGCGCTACCAAGCTGCGCCACAGCCCGTCGGCCCTTCATGTGACACGAGTGTCACCCCGAAGGGCCGACCGAAATACTACCCCAGGTCGGACACTGCTCCTGCATCGGCGAGGGCCGCGTCGGCACCGTCCGCGCGGATCTCCCCGAGCACACGCGCCGTGGCGAGCGCGGCGGCCACGGCCTCGTAGCCCTTGTCCTCGTGCGAGCCGGCCAGCCCGGCGCGGTCGAGGGCCTGCTGCTCGTCGTCGCATGTCAGGAGGCCGAAGCCGACGGGGACGGCGTGGTCGAGGGCGACGCGGTTCAGCCCGTCGGTCGCGGCGGCGCACACGTAGTCGAAGTGCGGGGTGCCGCCCCGGATGACGACCCCCAGCGCGACGACGGCGTCGTACCCGGCGGCCGCGAGCGCCTGCGCGGCGACGGGCAGCTCGAACGACCCGGGCACGCGCACCACCCGCGGCGCGGTGACGCCTTGGTCGGCGCAGGCTCGCAGCGCGCCGTCGAGCAGCCCGTCCATGACGGCCTGGTGCCAGCTCGCGGCGACGACGGCGACGCGCAGGTCCGAGCAGTCGACAGGCGCGGTCGACGGCGCCCCTGCGCCGCTCATCGCGCGGCCCCTGCGGTAGCGGTCAGCGAGTGGTGCGTCATCGTTCCTCCGTCGTGGTGGTCGTCGCGGTGGTCGTCGTGGTCCGGCTCGACATCGGTCGTCGGGTCGGTGGGGCGTGGTGCGCCGCCCAGGTGCGGCAGGTCGTGGCCCATGCGGTCGCGCTTGGTGCGCAGGTAGCCGAGCGTGCGGGGGTGCGCGGGCAGGGCGAGCGGGAGCCGCGCGACGACGTCCACTCCCCCGCCGGCCAGGCCGTCCACCTTGGCCGGGTTGTTGGTGAGCAGCCGCACCTGCGCGACGCCGAGGTCGCGCAGCACGTGGGCGGCGGGCGTGTAGTCGCGGGCGTCGGCGGGCAGCCCCTGGTCGAGGTTGGCGTCCACGGTGTCGCGGCCGGCGTCCTGCAACGCGTACGCGGCGAGCTTGGCCGCCAGGCCGATCCCCCGACCCTCGTGCCCGCGCAGGTACACCACGACGCCGCGGCCCGCAGCGACGACCCGACGCAGGGACTCGTCGAGCTGGGGGCCGCAGTCGCAGCGCAGGCTGCCGAACGCGTCGCCCGTGAGGCACTCGGAGTGCACGCGCGTCAGCACGGGGCCGGCGGCGGGGTCGCCGAGGGCGTCCAGGGCCCCGGCGACGAGCGCCACGTGCTCGTCCCTGGTGCGGGCGTCCCGGTACGCGACGGCGGTGAGCTCGCCGTGCCGCGTGGGCAGGGTCGTCACGGCGACCCGCTCGACGAGCACCTCGGTGGCACGCCGGTAGGCGACGAGGTCGGCCACGCTGATCAGGGCGAGCCCGTGCTCGGCGGCGAACTCCCGCAGTGCGGGCAGGCGCATCATCGTGCCGTCGTCGTGCACGAGCTCGGCGAGGACGCCGGCTTCCCCGCGGCCGGCGAGGCGCGCGAGGTCGACCGCGGACTCGGTGTGCCCGCGCCGCTCCAGCACCCCGCCGGGCCGCGCGCGCAGGGGCAGCACGTGCCCGGGCCGGGTGAGGTCGGTGGGCGCGGTCGCCGGGTCGGCGAGCAGCCGCGCGGTGCGGGCCCGGTCGGCGCCGGAGATGCCCGTCGTCACGCCGTGGGCGGCGTCCACCGTCACGGTGTACGCGGTGCGGTAGGCGTCCTGGTTGGCCTCGACCATGAGCGGCAGGCCGAGGCGGTCGAGCGTCTCGCCCGCCACGCCCACGCACACCAGGCCGCTCGTGTGCCGCACGAGGAACCCCATCAGCTCGGGGGTAGCGGCGTCGGCGGCGAGGATCAGGTCGCCCTCGTTCTCGCGGTCGGCGTCGTCGGCGACGACGACGGGCCGCCCCGCGGCGACGTCGGCGATCGCTCGCGCGACGCGCTCGACCACCGCGCCCGTGCCCGTCCCAGTGCTCGTGCCCGCCGCGGCGCTCGTCGGCGGGACCGTCCGCGCGGTCATCGCGCCGCCCCCGCCGCGAGGAGCCCGTGCGCGAGGTGACGCTCCACGTACTTGCTCAGCACGTCGACCTCGAGGTTGACCTGCTCCCCCACGGCACGCCGGCCGAGCGTCGTGCGCGCCCGCGTCTCCGGGATGAGGCTCACCGTGAACGACGCGCCCCCGGCCTGCACCACGGTGAGGCTCACGCCGTCGACCGCGGTCGAGCCCTGCGCCACGACGTACCGCGCGAGATCGGCCGGCAGGGCGATCTCGACGACCTCCCATTGCGTGCCCGCCGTACGCGAGAGCACCGTGCCGACGCCGTCGACGTGCCCCTGCACGACGTGCCCGCCGAGCCGCCCGCCGGCCGCGAGCGCCCGCTCGAGGTTCACGCGGTCGCCGGGGATCCGCGCCCCGAGACTGGTGCGCTCGAGCGTCTCCGCCATGAGGTCGGCGGTCCAGGCCGGGCGGCCCCCGTCGTCCCCGATCGACGCGACGGTGAGGCAGCAGCCGTCGACGGCGATCGAGTCGCCCAGCCGGGTGCCGTCCAGCACCGCGTCCGCCGCGACGGTCAGGCGGGCCCCGTCGGCGTGCTCGCGCACGGCCACGACGGTGCCGAGCTCCTCCACGATGCCGGTGAACATGGCTCAGCTCTCCTTCCGCGGCCGCAGGGTGAGCCGCACGGTGGGGGTGTCGGTGGGGTCGGCCGGGTCCCGCTGCAGGACCACGACGTCGAGGAGGTCGAGGCGCGCGGCGTCGGCGATGGTGCCGATCCCGAGGTCCGCCACGGCGGACGCCCCGACCCCGAGCAGCACCGGCGCGACGTACGCCACGACGTCGTCGACGAGGCCGGCGCGCCAGAAGGCGGCGGCGAGGGCGGGGCCGCCCTCGAGCAGCACGTGCCGGTGCTCGCGGTACCAGAGCAGGTCCAGCACCTCGTGCGGGTCGTGCGTGCGCAGGTGCGCGACCGACTCGCCGGCGGCCGCGGCCCGCGCCAGGCGGGACGACGCGGGCAGGTCGCGCAGGCCGACGACGACCCGCTCCGGCTGCTGGCCCGTCAGGGGCGCGTGCCGCACGGTGAGGTCGGGGTCGTCGGCGAGGGCGGTGCCGGTGCCGATCACGACGGCGTCCACCCCGGCGCGCAGGCGGTGCACGTCGTGCCGGGCGGCGCGCCCGGTGATCCAGCGCGAGGTGCCGTCCGCGGCCGCGGCCCGGCCGTCGAGGGTGCTCGCGAGCTTCCACGTCACCACCGGGCGGCCGAGCTCGAGCGCGCGGGTCCACGTCGCGTTGAGCGCGCGGGCCTCGTCGGCCAGCACGCCGCCGAGGACGTCGACGCCGCTGGCACGCAGGCGGGCAGCGCCGCCCGACGCGGCCGGGTTCGGGTCGTGCTGGGCGTGCACGACGCGCGCCACGCCCGCCTCCAGCAGGGCGTCGACGCACGGGCCGGTGCGGCCGTGGTGGTTGCAGGGCTCGAGGGTGACGACGGCGGTCGCGCCCCGCGCGGCGCCCGGGCCGCGCGACTCGACGGCGCGCCGCAGCGCTTCGACCTCCGCGTGGGGCGTGCCCGCCCCGCGGTGGAAGCCCTCGGCGATCGTCGCGCCGTCGGCGTCCAGGAGGACGCACCCCACGCGCGGGTTGGGTCCGCGGGCGGGGACCTGGGCGGCGAGCGCCAGCGCGCGCTGCATCGCGGCGCGCTCGACCCTGGTGGCACCCGTCGCCGGGGTTCCGGCGGGCTGCGTCATCTTCCTGCCCCTGTCGTCCGGTCGCGGACCCGGGGGTGCAGGAAGGCTGGGTCGGACGTGCTCGCACCGACCGGTCGCGTGCCTCCACGGTGGGCGGCGCCGGCCCACGCGGGGCCGGGTACGGACCGGACGGGGAGCCGTCGCGTGCGCTTCCCATCCGGACTTTGACCGTCGGTCCAGGAGTTCCACCTGGTCAACCGGTCACAGGATGTGACCGGGTCGCGGACTGTTACCGCCGGCTCGGAATTTCACCGACCCCAGAGCACGCGAGCATTTCGCTCGTCATCGCCGACCGTGCCACGCCGCACGCGGCCATGGCAAGCCCGCGTGGTGCACGTCACCCACCGGCCCGCGGCGCCGTCGCGGGGTCAGTCCCAGACGAGGGACAGCACACGGTGGCCGACGGGCACGTCCGGCACGTCGGTGAACCAGTCGTCGGGGTACACGTACCCCGCGACCACGCCGTCGGCCTGCAGCTCGTCCGCGCCGACGAGCTCCTCGACCTCCTCGGGGACGAGCGTCGCGCACACGGCGACGGCCTCGGCGGCGATCCAGTCCCCGTCGTCCTCCACGGACTCCTCGTGCAGCTCGACCCGCACCCAGGCGACGCCCTCCTGGGCGGCCAGGCGCTCGAGGCGGCGCCGGATCTCGGCGAGCGGCGGACGCCCGTCGCCCCACTGGTTCGGGGCGAGCGACTCCTCGTCGTCGTTGTCGTCGAAGAACTCGGCGAGCGTCAGCAGCGGGAGGCGCCGGTCCTCGCCGTCGTCGGCGGCACCGGAGCGCCGGTCCAGCTCGTCGCGGGTGATCACCGCTCCGACACTAGGCCGTCCGGGCCGGGCCCGCGACGGCGGTCAGCGGCTCTGTGTCCGGGCCGGCCGGGTGGTGCGCCGCTCGTCGTCCCGCCCGAGGGCGACGCCGAGCGCAGCGAGCACCAGCAGGTCCGCGACCAGCCCGGCGACGGCCACCCACTGCACGGCCCGGAACGCGAGGAGCTGCGTGACGAGCAGGCTGACGAGCACGCCGCGGCGCACCCACACCGCGCCCGCGCGGTGGTCGGCCGACCCCACGAGGATCCCCCGCACCACGCAGGCCACCGTCGCGGCGACGGCCACGAGGATGCCGGCGCCGACCCAGGCCGGCACGTCGACCGCCCCGACCAGCACGCGCACCCCGACCACCGCCGACCCGGCAGCGGTGGTCAGCACGGCGAGGATCACGAGCGTGGCGGCCCATCGGCGCTCCATCGCCTCCCCGAACCACGCGGACGCCCGTCGCACCAGGGCGCGGACGGGGTCGGGCACGGCCACGTCGTCGCGGGGCACGGCCTCCACCAGCGCCGCCACCTCGTCCGCGCCCGGCTCGCCGCGCCCGCGCGCCACGAGGGTCCGCGCCTCCTCGCGTTCGGCGTCGGTGAACCCGCCCGCGACGCCGGCAACTGCGCGGTCCGTCGCCACGGCGAGTAACTCCGCCGGGTGGCGCGCCCGCCGCCCGTGCAACGCCTCGACCAGCAGCACGAGCGCCACGACGACCGCGTAGATGAGGGCCGCCGTCGGCGCGTAGAAGTAGTCGTTGTCGGAGGTGACGAACTTGCCGATCTCGTCGACGAACAGGCCGAAGCCGAGCCCGCCGAGCACGGCGCCCAGCGACCGCGGCGCCGGGCCGACCCACGACAGCAGCACGACCACGGCGAGCGCCATGCCGAGCCCGCCCCAGAGCACGTGCGCGACGTGCAGCCCGCCGCCGCCGACCTGCGGGTACCCCGAGGCCGCGAGGAGGAACCGCGTCACCAGCACCGTCGCCACCGTGACCACGAGGAACGTCACCAGGTGGCGGACGGCGGAGGTGTCGCGCGCCGCGCCCAGGCGCAGCAGGCGACCCCTGGAGGCGAGCGGACCGGCGCTCATCGGCGCCTCATCGGCGGCTCATCGGCGGCGCTTCTCCCGCACCCGCACGCTGATCTCGATGGGCGAGCCCTCGAAGCCGAAGGTCTCGCGCAGGCGGCGCTCGATGAACCGGCGGTACCCGGCCTCGATGAACCCCGTGGCGAAGATGACGAACCGCGGCGGCCGCGTGGACGCCTGCGTGCCGAACAGGATGCGCGGCTGCTTGCCGCCGCGCAGCGGGTGCGGGTGCGCGGCCACGAGCTCGCCGAGGAAGGCGTTGAGGCGGCCCGTGGGGATACGCATGTCCCACGACTCCAGCGACGTCTCGAGGGCGTGCGTCAGCCGGTCGGTGTGCCAGCCCGTGCGGGCCGAGACGTTGACCCGCGGCGCCCACTGCACCTGGACCAGGTCCTTCTCGATCTCGCGCTCGAGGTACGGGCGGCGATCCTCGTCCATGAGGTCCCACTTGTTGTACGCGATGACGAGGGCGCGCCCGGCGTCGACCGTCTGCGAGATGACGCGGGTGTCCTGCTCCGTCATGGGCTCCGAGGCGTCGACGAGCACCACCGCCACCTCGGCCTTCTCGATGGCGGCCTGCGTGCGCAGGGAGGCGTAGAAGTCGGCGCCGCGCGTCTGGTGCACGCGGCGGCGGATGCCCGCCGTGTCGACGAACCAGTAGGGCACGCCCTTGATCGTCACGAGCTCGTCGACCGGGTCGCGGGTGGTGCCCGCGGTCTCGTCGACGACGACGCGCTCGGCCCCGGCGATCTTGTTCAGCAGCGACGACTTGCCGACGTTCGGGCGACCGACCAGCGCGACGCGGCGCGGGCCGGCGGGCCGCAGCTCGCCGTGCTCGGACACCTCGGGCAGCACCTTCATCGCCGCGTCGAGCAGGTCGCCCGTGCCGCGCCCGTGCAGCGCGGAGACCGGGTGCGGCTCCCCCAGGCCGAGCGCCCACAGGTACGCGGCGTCGGCCTCGCCGGAGGGCCCGTCCACCTTGTTGGCGGCGAGGACCACGGGCTTGCCCGAGCGCCGCAGCAGCTCGACCACGCGCTCGTCCGTGGACGTGGCGCCCACGGTCGCGTCCACCACGAAGACCACGGCGTCGGCCAGCTCGACCGCGACCTCCGCCTGCTCGGCGACCTTCGACTCGATGCCCGCGACGTCGACCTCCCACCCGCCGGTGTCCACCAGGGTGAACTCGCGCCCGGACCACTCGCCGGGGTAGCTCACGCGGTCACGCGTGACGCCCGGGGTGTCCTCGACGACGGCCTCGCGGCGGCCGAGGATGCGGTTGACCAGGGTCGACTTGCCTACGTTCGGGCGGCCGACGACCGCGAGCACGGGCAGCGGGGCCTCGCCGTGCCCGAAGCCCTCGTCGTCCCACTCGTCGTCCAGCAGCGCGCGGTCGGCCTCGTCGAGCTCGAAGTCCTCCAGGCCGGCGCGCAGCGCGCGCTCGCGCGCCTCGTCGTCGCCGTCGGACTCGAGGACCTCCGCGACGGCGTCGAGGGTCGGCTCCTCCGCGGGAGCCGCGGCGGCCTCGGGCGCGGGCTCGGCGGTGTGGTCGTCGGTGGGCTCGGCAGCGGGCACGGAGCCGTCGGCGGGAGAGGTCATGGCGACCATTCTCCCAGGACGAACGGCGTGTCACGAACGAGACCCCCGTCACCGCGGTGCGACGGGGGTCGGGCGGCCCGCACCGGGCGGGGTCAGCCCTGCCCGGGCCCGGTCAGGCGGTGACCTGGGCGACGACCGACAGGACGGCGTCGATCGTCTGCTCGAAGTCGAGGTCGGAGGAGTCGACGGTGACGACGCCGTCGGCCGCCACCTGGAACTGGCTCACCGTCGAGTCGTCACGGTCGCGGCGCAGCACCTGGTCGCGCGTCGCCTCGACGGCCGACGCGTCGGCGGCGCCGTGCACCTCGAGCGAGCGCCGGCGCAGCCGCGCCTCCTCGCTCGCGGTGAGCAGCACGCGGGCGTCCGCGTCGGGGGCGACGACGGTCGTGATGTCGCGGCCCTCGGCGACGACGCCCTTGCCGCCGGAGAAGCCGCCGGGCGCGTCCTCCGCCTCGATGACGGCGCGCTGCCGGCGGCGCAGCTCCGCGCGGACCTCCAGGTTGGTCGCGACCTGCGACACCGCGGTGGACACCTCGGTGGTGCGGATGGCCTCGGCCACGTCGCGGCCGTCCAGGAGCACCGAGGGCGCGGCCGGGTCGACGCCCATCTCCAGCGGCATGGCGCGCACGGCGTCCGCCACCGCCGCCTGGTCGGCGAGGTCCGTGCCGCCGTCGACGCACCACAGCGTCGCGGCCCGGTACATCGCGCCCGTGTCGAGGTAGGCGAGCCCCAGCCGGGCCGCCACCGCCTTCGAGACGCTGGACTTGCCGGACCCGGAGGGACCGTCGACGGCGATAACGACCACGTGTGAGCTCACCTTCTGTTGACGCGCGGCGTGGCCGCGCGGTTGCTGCTGGACTCGGAGGGACAGGTTCGGGGCGAGTGCCCGACGGGGACGTCACATGTCGACGTCGCGCATGAGCGTGCCGAGCTCGGTGCGCCCGAGCACCCGCGAGCGCCCCACCCGCAGGTCGCCCAGGGCGATCGGGCCGATCCGGGTGCGCACCAGCCGGGTCACGGGGAAGCCCACGGCCTCGAGCATCCGGCGCACGATGCGGTTGCGGCCCTCGTGCAGCACGACCTCGAGCATCGTGGTTCCCGGCACCGCATCGACCACGCGCACCTTGTCGGCACGGGCGAGCCCGTCCTCGAGCTCGACGCCGTCGGTCAGCTGCTTGGCGTGGCGCGGGTAGAACTCGCCGCCCGTCACGGTGACGAGGTAGGTCTTGCGGATCTCGTAGCGCGGGTGCGCGAGCCGGTTCGCGAGCTCCCCGTCGTTGGTGAGGATCATCAGGCCCTCGCTGTCGGCGTCGAGGCGGCCCACGTGGAACAGACGCTCGGAGCGGTCCTTGACGAGGTCGGTGAGCGTCGGGCGGCCGTCCGGGTCGCTCATCGTCGACACGACGCCGAGCGGCTTGTTGAGGGCGATCGTCACCTTCGTCGCGTCGAGCTGGACCCGCATCCCGTCCACGTGCACGACGGCGGTGGCAGGGTCGACGCGGACGCCGAGCTCGGTGACGAGGACGCCGTCCACCTCGACGTGCCCCTCGGCGATCAGCTCCTCGCACTTGCGGCGCGAGCCGAGGCCCGCCTGGGCCAGCACCTTCTGCAGCCGGACGCCGTCGGCGACGTGCACGTCGTGGTCCGGCTCGGCGGACCGCGGTGCGGGACGACGGGTGGCGGCGCCGCGCGGGCGCTGCGACCGCTGTGCGGCGGGGCCCTGCGGACGGCTGGTGCGGCGGCTCCCGCCGCGGCGTTCGGTGCTCATGGTGCCCGATTCTCTCAGGTCGGGCGGGGCGCGCCCGACGACGGGGCGCCCGGCCCGCCGGCGGCGTCCCGGTGGGCGGCCAGGACGGCCGCGAACGCGGAGGCGAGGCGAGGTGCGACGGCGGTCGCGTCCTCGACGTCGCCGCACACCATCGCCCCGTCGCGCAGCATCATCAGCTCCGCCGCGGCCGCCCGCGGGTCGTCGGCCCCCGCATCCTGGGCGACGTCGCCGAAGAAGCCCGCGTACCAGGCGCGATGGGCCGCCACGGCGCGCCGCACGGGGTGCGCCGGGTCCGCGTACTCCGCCCCGGCGTTGACGAACGCGCAGCCGCGGAACTGCGGGCTGCGCGCCACGGTGCCGAGCACCTCGGCCAGCGCCGCGAGCGTGCCGCCGGGGTCCCCGGCATGCTCAACCCGGAGCCGCGCGAGCTGCACGCGCTCGGCGTCGGCGATCGCCTCGAGATAGGCGACGACGAGGTCGTCCTTGGTCCGGAAGTGCCGGTAGAAGGTGACCTTCGACACACCCGCCGCAGCGATCACCTTGTCCGCGCTCACGGCGCGGATCCCGTCCGCGTAGAACAGCCGGCTCCCCGCGTCGAGGATCCGCTCGCGCACCTGGCCGCGCCCGGCCGTCGCGGGATCGGGCGTCGCGGCGGCCGCCGTCCTGGTTCCCATCGTCCCAACCTCTCACGTCCGCGCGGCCGACAGGCCGCTGCTTGCGGCGACGATCGCCGCGTGGTCTAGTAGACGAACTAGTACCCCTACATAGGAGGATGCACCATGAGCGCGATCTACACCGCTGTCGCCACGGCCACCGGCGAGGGACGGGACGGGCGCTCCCGGACCGACGACGGCGTCCTCGACGTCGACCTCGCGATCCCGAAGGAGATGGGCGGCGCGGGCGGCGCCACCAACCCGGAGCAGCTCTTCGCCGCCGGGTACGCCGCGTGCTTCCACTCCGCGCTCAAGCTCGTCGCGCGGCGCGAGAAGGCCGCCGTCGGGGACTCCGCGGTCGTCGCCGAGGTCTCGCTCCTGCCGACCGACGAGGGCGGCTTCGGCCTCGCCGTCGCGCTGCACGCCGAGATGAGCGGCGTCGACCAGGCCACCGCCGACACGCTCGTCCGGGCCGCGCACCAGGTGTGCCCCTACTCGAACGCCACCCGCGGGAACGTCGAGGTCACGGTCGACGCCACCGTCGCCTGAGGTCGGTCCGTCCCGTCGCTCCGCACGGGCGCGCCACGGTCACTCCGTCGGACCGAGGGACCCGTCCTCCGCCCGGCCGCGCAGCAGGGCCGAGGACGGGTCCAGGCCGATCGCCTCCTCGACGTCCGGGAGGTGCGGAGCGAGCGGCGGCAGCGCGTCGAGCGACGTCCAGCCCATCCGGTCGAGGAACTCGCCGGTGGTGCCGAACAGCACCGCCCCGGTCATCGGGTCCTGGCCGGTCTCGGCGATCAGCCCGCGCGCGAGCAGGGTGCGCACCACCCCGTCCACGCTGACCCCGCGCACCGCCGACACCTGGCCCCGGGTCACCGGCTGCCGGTAGGCGATCACCGCGAGCGTCTCGAGCGCGGCCTGGCTGAGCCGGGACGACTGGCCCTCGAGCACGAAGGCCCCCACGACGTCCGCCTGCGCCCGGGCCGAGTACACGCGCCAGCCGTCGGCGCCCTCGCGCAGCTCGAAGCCGCGCGGCCGGGCGCCCGTCTCGCCCCGATACTCCGCCGCCAGCTCCTCGAGAACGGCGGACACCTCCGGCACGGGCCGCGCCACGCCGGACGCCAGGCGCTCGACCGGCACCGGGGCCTCCGTGACCATGAGCACGGCCTCCAGCGCCGCGGCCAGCCCTCCGGGCAGGTCGTCGACGTCCACCTCGAGCTCCGGCACCTCCGGGGCCTGCTCGGTCGTCTCGGGCTCGGCCGTCTCGGGCTCGGCCGTCCCCGGCTCGGCCGTCCCCGGCTCGGTCACGTCCGTCTCCTGCGTCATGCCACGATCTCCCTCACGTCCGTCCCGCCCTCGCCGTCGGTGGCGGACCCGTCGAACTCCTCGAACCCGGCCGCGAGCGACCCGTCGTCGAGCACGCCGGCGTCGTCCCCGCCGTCCCCGGCCGTCCAGCGCACGGTGAGCTCCCCCAGCGCGGCCGCCTGCTCGAACGCGACGCGGCCGGACCGGAACAGCTCCAGCAGGGCGAGGAAGCGAGCTACCGCGACCAGCCGCTCCTCCCCCGCGACCAACGCGCGGAACGTCGCGACGTGCTCGCGCCGCAGCCGCCGCGCCACCACCCCCGCCTGCTCGCGCACGCTCACGGTCGGGGCGTGCAGGTGCTCGAGGCCGACGACGGGCGGGAGCTTCGGCTCGAGGGCCTTGGCCGCCAGCTCCGCCAGGCGCGCACCGTCCAGCGTCCAGACGAGCTCGGGCAGCAGCGCCGTGAGGTGCGGCTCGAGCGGCACGGACCGCGGCACGCGGCGCCCCTCCGTCTCCAGGCGCTCCGCCAGGATCCGGGAGATCTGCTTGTACGCGCGGTACTGCAGCAGCCGGGCGAAGAGCAGGTCGCGGGCCTCGAGCAGCTCCAGGTCCTCGGCGTCCTCCTCGACGACGCCGGGCAGCAGCCGCGCGGCCTTGAGGTCCAGCAGGGTGGCCGCGACGACCAGGAACTCGCTCGCGGTGCCGAGGTCCCACGACGGGTGCTCCTCGCCGCGCGCCGTGGCGGCGCGGGCCTCCTCCTCGGCGGCACGGATGTGCGCGACGAACTCGTCGGTCACGGCCGCGAGCGCCACCTCGGTGACGTCGAGCTCGTGCTTCGCGATCAGCGACAGCAGCAGGTCGAACGGTCCCGTGAAGTTGTCGAGGTGCACCTCGAACCCGGGGCGCCCGCCCGCGGCGCCCGTCGGCGCGTCGGGCGCGACGCCGCCGGCGGCAGGCTCCGCGGCGACGTCAGGCAGCGTCACCACGGGCGACGAGCTCCCGCGCGAGCTGCCGGTACGCGGCGGCCCCGGCGTGCGTCGGCGCGTAGTTGGTGATCGGCTCGGCGGCGACGGACGCGTCCGGGAACTTCACGGTGCGACCGATGACGGTGTGCAGCAGCGTGTCGCCGAAGGCCTCGTGCACGCGGGCCACCACCTCGCGCGAGTGCAGCGTGCGCGAGTCGTACATGGTGGGCAGGATGCCGTCGATCTCGAGCGCCGGGTTGAGCCGGTCGCGCACCTTCTCGATCGTCTCCACGAGCAGCGCGACACCGCGCAGCGCGAAGAACTCGCACTCGAGCGGGATGAGCACGCCGTGCGCGGCCGTGAGCGCGTTGACGGTCAGCAGGCCGAGCGACGGCTGGCAGTCGACGAGGATCACGTCGTACTCGTCCAGCGCCGGGCGCAGCGCCCGGGCGAGCACGGACTCGCGCGCCACCTCGCCGACGAGCTGCACCTCAGCCGCGGACAGGTCGATGTTCGCCGGCAGCACGTCGAGACCGTCGATGTTCGTGGGCTGGAGCACGTCGGTGTAGGTGACGTCGCGCTCCATGAGCAGGTTGTAGACGCTCAGGTCGAGCTCGTGCGGGCTGACGCCCACCCCGACCGACGCGGCGCCCTGCGGGTCGAAGTCGACCAGCAGCACGCGCCGGCCGTACTCGGCCAGCGCGGCGCCCAGGTTGATGGTCGTCGTGGTCTTGCCGACGCCGCCCTTCTGGTTGCACATCGCGACGATGCGCGCCGGCCCGTGGGAGGCCAGCGGCGCCGGGTCGCGGAAGTCGGGCAGCGGTCGCCCGACGACGTCGGTTCGCGGTGCCTCGGTCCCGCCCGCCGGACTGCCCGGGGCGGGGCTGGTCGCGGGGGCCGCGGCCGGTGAGGCGTCGCTCGTGGTCGTCTGCGTCATGGTGTCGCTCCCGAGTCCCTCGCTCACCTGCGTCACGCTACCCCAGCACCTGTCGGGGTCCGGGCGGCACGCCGGGCGCGCCGCCCATCCCCCTCGCCGTGTGATCGAGCGCCCGCGGGTGCGCCGCGGCGTACACCTCGCGCAGGGCCTCGCGGGTCACCATCGTGTAGATCTGCGTGGTCGTCACGGACGCGTGCCCCAGCAGCTCCTGCACCACCCGCACGTCGGCGCCGCCCGCCAGCAGGTGGGTCGCGAACGAGTGCCGCAGCGTGTGCGGCGACACGTGCTGCGTGAGCCCGGCGCGCTCCGCCGCCGCCTGCAGCACCGACCAGGCGGACTGCCGCGACAGGCGCGCGCCGCGGGTGTTGAGGAACAGGGCCGGGGTGCCGCGTCCGGCCGACGCGAGCGGCGACCGGGCCCGGACCAGGTAGGCGTCGATCGCCGTGCGCGCGTAGGACCCCACCGGCACC
Source organism: Promicromonospora sp. Marseille-Q5078 (assembly GCF_050315395.1). NCBI lineage: Bacteria > Bacillati > Actinomycetota > Actinomycetes > Micrococcales > Promicromonosporaceae > Promicromonospora > Promicromonospora sp. Marseille-Q5078. Next base: position 2,260,844 of record NZ_JBNPQG010000001.1, on the reverse strand, counting down.
ACCCGCTCCTTGTCCCCCTTGCCGCGCAGGCGCACCGACCCGGCGGCCTGCGCCCCGTCGTCGCCCGGGTCGGTGGCGACCAGCCCGTCGACGTCGTCGACGTCGAGGCCGACCACCTCGCTGATGCGCCCGCCCGTGGAGTAGAGCAGCTCCAGCAGCGCGCGGTCGCGCAGCGGGACCGCGCCGTCGCCCGAGCCCGCCGCGTCGAGCAGGCGGGCCACCTCGTCGATCGAGAGCGCGTGGGGCAGGCGGCGCAGCGTGCTCGGGGCGTGCACCTGCGACGCGGGGTCCGCGCGGGTCACGCCCTCGGCGTGCGCGAAGCGGTGCCAGCCGCGCACGGCGGCGAGGGCGCGGGCGGTGGACGACGGCGACAAGGGCGCCCCGCCGTCCGTGCCCTGGCGCAGCACCAGCACGTAGTCCTCGACGTCGCGCTCCCCCACGGCGTCCAGGCCCGAGCGCCCGGACGCCTCCAGGTGACGGGCGTACCGACCGAGGTCGCGCCGGTAGGCCGACACGGTGTTGGCCGACAGCCCGCGCTCGACGCCGAGGTGCGCCAGATAGTCCTGCAGCGCGGCCGTCAGCGCGGGCGAGAGGGTCGGGGCGGGCGACGTGTCGGGCACCGGCCCATCATGCCTCGCGGTCGCGACGGACCGGCGCGGCGCCGCGGGGGGCGGGCTCAGAAGGGCAGGAAGACGTCGACCGCGACCGCGATGAACAGCACCGTGAGGTACGTGATCGAGCCGTGGAAGACCTTCATCGCGCCGAGCTTGCCCCGCTCGGGGTGGTCGGCGCGGCGCAGCATGGAGATGACGAGCCACAGGAACCAGCCGCCCGAGGCGACCGCGACGACGGTGTAGAACCACGACATCCCGGCGAGCGGCACGAGCGCCAGCGAGCAGACGATCATCGCGACCGTGTGCGCGACCATCTCGATCGCGACGCGACGGTCCGTCGCGACCACCGGGAGCATCGGGACGCCGGCGTTGGCGTAGTCCTTCTTGAACTTCACCGACAGCGGCCAGTAGTGCGGCGGCGTCCAGAAGAAGATCACGCCGAACAGCGCGACGGCGGCCCAGCTGAGCGAGCCGGTGACAGCGGCCCAGCCGATGAAGACGGGCATGCAGCCGGCGATGCCGCCCCACACGATGTTCTGCGGCGTGCGCCGCTTGAGGATCATCGTGTAGCCGACCACGTAGATCGCGATCGCGGCGAAGGTCAGCCAGGCGGAGGCGACGTTGACCAGCAGCGCGAACCAGAGCAGCGAGACGACGCCGAGCGCCGTGGCGAACACGAGCGCGGCCCGCGGGGTGATCTCACCGGTGGCCAGCGGGCGCCGCTTGGTGCGGTTCATCACCTGGTCGATGTCGCGGTCCAGGTAGCAGTTGAAGACGTTGGCCGACGCCGCGGCCAGCGTGCCTCCGACGAGCGTGAGGACCACCAGCCACAGGTCGGGGAGCCCGCCCTGGGCGAGGATCATCGTCGGCAGCGTGGTGACCAGGAGCAGCTCGATGATGCGCGGTTTCGTCAGCGCGACGTACGCGCCGACCCGGTCCCGCCATCCCTTGCCCGGCGCCGCGGTCGGACCGCGGCGCTCCGGCCGGTCGGCATCGGCACGCTCCCGCTCGGCCCGCACGGCTGCGCGGGTCGGCGTCGACGGGTGGGACGTCGTGGTGCTCGTGGTGCTCACGCGCGTGCTGGTCCGTTCTCGGCTGGGGGTCCGGGGCGCTCGGGCGACGGGGTAGGTCGCCGCCTCATCGTACGCCGAGGTCACCGGCGCGGCGGCCCGGGCGATCGGCACGCGGCTGTGAGAAATACCCGTCACCGCGCCCCCTCCCCGGACAATGTGCGGCCGAGTGTCCGGCCGAGTGTCCGGCCGCCGCGACGGCGCGCCCACCTGATGGGACGAACGCGGTCGGGACGGGCGCGCCGGGAATGCTCGGCGCTATCGTGGTGCTGCACAACGGTGAACAGCGGGCCGCCCGTCCCCCGGTCGGCCCCTCGCCACCGTGCCCCGCCGTCGCGTCGAGGACCCCGTTGCGGCGTCCGGCGCGCCGGCGCCCCGTACCGGCAGAGCAGCAGCAATCACCCGGGGCTCGCTCCGGGCAGGAAAGAGGCACATCTGTGAACGCGTTCGACCCCGTCGTCGCCCCGCTCGAGTGGAGCTCGCTCGACGACCGCGCGGTGAAGACCATCAAGGCGCTGGCCGCCGACGCCGTCGAGAAGGTCGGCAACGGCCACCCCGGCACCGCGATCTCCCTCGCGCCCGCCGCGTACCTCCTGTTCCAGAAGACGATGCGGCACGACCCGAGCGACCCGCACTGGGTGGGTCGTGACCGGTTCGTCCTCTCCGCGGGGCACTCGTCCCTCACGCTGTACCTGCAGCTGTTCCTCGCCGGCTACGGCATGGAGATGGGCGACCTCGAGGCGCTGCGCACGTGGGGCTCCCAGACCCCCGGCCACCCCGAGGTCCACCACACGCCGGGCGTCGAGATCACCACCGGGCCCCTCGGCCAGGGGCTCGCGTCGTCCGTCGGCATGGCGATGGCGGCCCGCCGCGAGCGCGGCCTGCTCGACCCGGACGCCGCCCCCGGCGAGTCCCCGTTCGACCACCACATCTACGTCATCGCGTCGGACGGCGACCTCCAGGAGGGCGTCACCTCCGAGGCCTCGTCGCTCGCGGGCACGCAGAAGCTCGGCAACCTCGTCGTGATCTGGGACCAGAACAAGATCTCGATCGAGGACGACACCGACATCTCGTTCACCGAGGACACGCTCGCCCGCTACGCCGCCTACGGCTGGCACACGCAGGCGGTCGACTGGACGCAGGGCGGCACGGGCTACGCGGAGGACGTGGACGCGCTCGCCGCGGCGCTCGACGCCGCGAAGGCCGAGACCGACCGGCCGTCGTTCATCGCGCTGCGCACCATCATCGGCTGGCCCTCGCCGACCAAGCAGAACACCGGCGGGATCCACGGCTCGGCCATGGGTGCCGACGAGGTCGCCGGGCTCAAGACCGCCCTCGGCCTCGACCCCGAGGCGTCCTTCCACATCGACGACGACGTGCTGTCGTACACGCGCGCCGTGGCCGAGCACCAGGCCACCGAGCGGGCGGCCTGGGACCGGTCGTTCGAGGCGTGGAAGACCGCTGCCCCCGAGGCCGCCGCGCTCCTGGAGCGCCTCACCGCGCGCGAGCTGCCCGCGGACTGGACCGACTCGCTGCCCACGTTCGAGGCCTCCGAGAAGGGCGTCGCGACCCGCGCCGCGTCCGGCAAGGTGCTGACCGCCCTCGCCGACGTGCTCCCCGAGCTCTGGGGCGGCTCCGCCGACCTCGCCGGCTCGAACAACACCACGATGGACGGGCAGCCCTCGTTCATCCCCGTCGAGCACGCGACGAAGAAGTTCCCCGGCCACGAGTACGGCCGCACGCTGCACTTCGGCATCCGCGAGCACGGCATGGGCTCGATCCTCAACGGCATCGTGCTGCACGGCCTCACCCGCCCCTACGGCGGTACCTTCCTGCAGTTCGCGGACTACATGCGGGCCTCCGTCCGCCTGGCCGCGCTTATGGAGATCCCGACCACCTTCGTGTGGACGCACGACTCCATCGGCCTCGGCGAGGACGGCCCGACCCACCAGCCGGTCGAGCACCTGGCCGCGCTGCGCGCCATCCCGAACCTCGACATCGTGCGCCCCGCGGACGCGAACGAGACCGCGTGGGCCTGGCGCGGCATCATCGAGAACACGTCGAACCCGGCCGGCCTCGTGCTGACCCGGCAGAACGTCCCCACCTACCCGCGCGGCACCGACGGCTTCGCCGGCGCCGAGGGCACGCTCCAGGGCGCGTACACGCTCCTGGACGCCACGAACGACGAGACCGGCGCGCCGGACGTCATCCTCGTGGGCACCGGCTCCGAGGTGCAGCTCGCCGTGCAGGCGCGCGAGCAGCTCGCCGCGGAGGGCGTCGCCGCCCGCGTCGTCTCCATGCCGAGCCGCGAGTGGTTCGACAAGCAGGACGCGGACTATCGCGAGTCGGTGCTGCCGGCCGCGGTGAAGGCCCGGGTGTCCGTCGAGGCGGGCGTCGCGCAGGGCTGGCGCGACATCGTCGGCGACGCCGGCCGCAGCGTCTCGCTCGAGCACTACGGCGCGTCGGCGGACTACCAGACGCTGTACCGGGAGTTCGGGATCACGGCGGAGGCCGTCGCGGCCGCCGCCCGGGAGTCGCTCGCCGCCGTGCGCGGCGCTGGCGACGCCGCCTGAGCACTCGTAGATTCCCAGGGTGGGGCGTCGGCCACCGGCGCCCCACCCGGCCCCTCCTCGAGGCCTCCGACTTGGAAGGACGTCCGATGACGCAGAGCACCGTCCCCGCACCGATCACCGACCTGACCGGCGCCGGGGTGTCCATCTGGCTCGACGACCTGTCGCGCGAGCGCCTGCGCAGCGGCAACCTGGCGGCCCTCGTCGCCGAGCGGGGGGTCGTCGGCGTGACCACCAACCCGACGATCTTCGCCAAGGCCCTCTCCAGCGGCGACGCCTACGACGCGCAGCTGGCCGAGCTCGCCGGCTCCGACGTCGACGCGGCCGTGGAGGCCATCACCACCGACGACGTGCGCGCCGCGGCCGACCTGCTGCGGCCCGTCTACGACGCCACGGACGGCGTGGACGGGCGGGTGTCCATCGAGGTGGACCCGCGCCTCGCGTACGACGCCGACAAGACGGTGGTCGTCGCGGAGCGGCTGTGGCGCACCGTCGACCGGCCGAACGTGTTCATCAAGATCCCCGCGACCGTGCCGGGCCTCGACGCCATCTCCCGGACCCTCGCCCAGGGCATCAGCGTCAACGTCACCCTGATCTTCTCGATCGAGCGCTACCGGTCCGTCATGCAGGCGTTCGCGATCGGCCTCGAGCAGGCCCGCGCCGACGGCATCGACCTCGGCCCGATCGGGTCGGTCGCGTCGTTCTTCGTCTCCCGCGTCGACTCGTCCGTGGACGCCGCGCTCGAGAAGATCGGCACCCCGGAGGCGCTCGATCTGCGCGGGCAGGCCGCCGTGGCCAACGCCCGCCTCGCGTTCGAGGCGTACGAGCAGTTCCTCGCCACGGACGAGTGGCGCTCCCTCGCCGCCTCGGGCGCCCACCCGCAGCGGCCGCTCTGGGCCTCGACCGGTGTGAAGAACCCCGAGTACTCCGACACCCTCTACGTCGCCGAGCTGGTCACCGACGGCGTCGTGAACACGATGCCGGAGCCGACGCTGCAGGCGTTCGCCGACCACGGCGTCGTCACCGGCGACACGGTGCGCGGCACCGCGGGGTCGGCCCGCCGCACCATCGAGACGATCGAGTCGCTCGGCGTCTCGCTCGCCGAGGTCACGGACCACCTCGAGACCGACGGCGTCCGCAAGTTCGAGGACTCCTGGACCGAGCTCCTGGACACCGCGTCCGCGGGCCTGAAGGCCCAGGCCGCCGGCTGACCGCCCTCACCGGGGCGCCGTCGCGCACCGGACCGCACCACCTCCCGCCCGCACGACGAAGAACGGTGCCCACCACGTGAGACCGGCCAAGATCACCGCCGAGCACAACCCGCTGCGCGACCCCCTCGACCTGCGGCTCCCCCGCATCGCCGGCCCCTGCGGCCTGGTGATCTTCGGGGTCACGGGCGACCTGTCGCGCAAGAAGCTCATGCCTGCCGTGTACGACCTGGCGAACCGCGGTCTGCTGCCGCCCGGCTTCGCGCTCACGGGCTTCGCCCGGCGCGACTGGGAGGACCAGGACTTCGCGCAGGTCGTGCACGACGCCGTCAAGCAGCACGCCCGCACCCCGTTCCGCGAGGCCACCTGGCGGCAGCTCGCCGAGGGCATCCGCTTCGTGCAGGGCTCGTTCGACGACGAGGACGCGTTCGAGCGGCTGCGCCAGACCGTCGAGACGCTCGACGCCGAGCGCGGCACGGGGGGCAACCACGCCTTCTACCTGTCCGTGCCCCCGAGCGCGTTCCCGGTCGTGTGCCGGCAGCTGTCGGAGTCCGGCCTGTCGAAGTCGTCCGAGGACGCCTGGCGCCGGGTCGTCATCGAGAAGCCGTTCGGCCACGACCTCGAGAGCGCGCGCGCCCTCGACTCGGTGGTCTCGGAGGTCTTCGACCCCGAGTCCGTGTTCCGGATCGACCACTACCTGGGCAAGGAGACGGTCCAGAACCTCCTCGCCCTGCGGTTCGCGAACCAGATGTTCGAGCCGCTGTGGAACAACAACTACGTGGACCACGTGCAGATCACGATGGCCGAGGACATCGGCATCGGCGGGCGCGCGAGCTACTACGACGGGATCGGCGCCGCCCGCGACGTCATCCAGAACCACCTGCTGCAGCTCCTGGCGCTCGTCGCCATGGAGGAGCCGGTGAACTTCGACGCCGAGGCCCTCCGCGCCGAGAAGATCAAGGCGCTGTCCTCTGTACGCCTCCCACGGGACCTCGGCCGGCACACGGCCCGCGGCCAGTACGCCGGCGCGTGGCAGGGCGGCGAGAAGGTCGCCGGGTTCCTCGAGGAGGAGGGCTTCAACCCGGACTCCACCACGGAGACCTTCGCCGCCGTGCGGCTCGACATCGACAACCGCCGCTGGGCGGGCGTGCCGTTCTACCTGCGCACGGGCAAGCGCCTGGGACGCCGGGTCACCGAGGTCGCGGTCGTCTTCAAGACGGCGCCGCACCTGCCGTTCGAGTCCTCGCTCACCTCCGACCTGGGCAGCAACGCCCTGGTCATCCGGGTGCAGCCCGACGAGGGCGTCACGCTCCGGTTCGGCGCCAAGGTGCCGGGCACCGCCATGGAGGTGCGCGACGTGACGATGGACTTCGGGTACGGGCACTCCTTCACGGAGTCCTCCCCCGAGGCCTACGAGCGCCTGATCCTCGACGTGCTGCTCGGCGACCCGCCCCTCTTCCCCACCCGCGAGGAGGTCGAGCTGTCCTGGAAGATCCTCGACCCGATCACCGAGTACTGGGCCGGCAAGGGGAAGCCGGAGCCGTACCCGTCCGGCACCTGGGGCCCGCCGTCCGCGGACGCGATGATGGCCCGCGACGGCCGGTCGTGGCGGCGGCCGTGAGCCTGCTCGTGCACCCCGCCGTGCCACCGGTCCACCCGCCGGTCGCGACCCCGTACGACGCCGCCCGCGCCGCGGCGAGCCGCGCTCACCGAGGAGTTCCCCGATGATCATCGACATGCCGGACACGACCACCAACGCGGTCGGCAAGCGGCTCGACAACCTGCGCGACGAGGGGGGCGCGGTCGCGCTCGGCCGGGTCCTGACGCTCGTCGTCGTCGCCGACGAGGCCGACATCGAGGAGTCGGTGCGGGCGGCCAACCAGGCCAGTCACGAGCACCCCTGCCGCGTCATCGTCGTCGCGCCCCTGGCGCAGCGCGACCCGACCACGCCCCGGCTCGACGCCGAGATCCGGGTGGGCGGCGACGCAGGCGCCTCGGAGGTCGTCGTCCTGCGCGCCGCCACGCCGATGCGCGAGCACACCGACACGCTCGTCATGCCGCTCCTGCTCCCGGACGCCCCGATCGTCGTCTGGTGGCCGACGGGCGGCCCCGACGACCCCGCCAGCACCCCGATCGGCGCGATGGCGCAGCGCCGCATCACGGACACCACGACGGCGCCCGACCCGGTGGCGATGCTCCACCGGCTGGCGGGCTCCTTCCGGCCCGGCGACACCGACCTGGCCTGGGCGCGCGTCACGCTGTGGCGCGGCCTGATCGCCGCCGCCGTGGAGCAGCCCCCGTACGAGCGCGTGACCGCGGTCAGGGTCGAGGGTCAGGACGAGCACACGTCGCTCGACCTGCTGGCGGCGTGGCTCGGCCAGCGCCTGCGCTGCCCCGCCACCGTGGTGCGCACGAACAGCGACGACGCGATCACCCGCGTCACCCTCGAGCGCAAGAGCGGTCCGATCGTGCTCGACCGGCCCGACGGCCGGGTCGTGTCGATCACCCAGCCGGAGAAGCCGGAGCGGCGCATGGCGCTCCCGATCCGGGCGCTGAGCGAGGCGCTCATCGAGGAGCTGCGGCGGCTCGACCCCGACGAGCTGTACGGCGAGGTCCTCACCAAGGGCGTGTCCCGCGTCGAGACCGTGAAGGCGGACGCGTGAGCGACGCCGCCGCGACGGGTGCCACGCCGGGTGCCGCGCCGCTCGTCGTCGTCCACCCGGACCCGGCGGTGCTCGCCGAGGCCGCCGCGGCGCGCCTCCTGACCCTGCTGCTCGACGCGCAGTCCGTCCGCACGCCGGTGCACGCCGTGCTCACGGGCGGAACCGTCGGCATCAAGACCCTCGCCGCGGTGGCCGCGAGCCCCCTGCGCGCGGCGGTCGACTGGTCGGGGGTCCACCTGTGGTGGGGCGACGAGCGCTTCCTGCCCGACGGCGACCCCGACCGTAACGAGACGCAGGCACGCGCCGCCCTCGTGGACGCGCTGGTCGACGCGTCGGGCCTCCCGGCCGACCACGTCCACGCGATGCCCGCGCGTGGCGCCGTCGCGGGCGGCCGCACCGTCGAGACGCCCGAGCAGGCCGCCGACGCATACGCGGCCGAGCTTGCCCGCTTCGCCGGCGCAGCGGTCGCGGTGCCGGAGTTCGACGTCCTGCTGCTCGGCATGGGACCGGACGGCCACGTCGCCTCGCTGTTCCCCGGCCACGACGGGCTCGGCGCGCGCGGTGCCACCGTCGGCGTGCACGGCTCCCCGAAGCCGCCGCCGGAGCGCGTCTCCCTCACGTTCGACGCCATCGGGCGCGCCCGTGAGGTGTGGGTCGTGGCCGCCGGCGCGGAGAAGGCCGCGCAGGCCGCCGCCGCGCTGGCCGGCGGCCCCGTGGCGGAGGTCCCTGCCGCCGGGGCGCGCGGCACCGCGCGCACGCTGTGGCTGCTGGACGCCGCGGCCGCGGCGCCCCTCGCCTGACCGCGATGCCGGACGGCCCCCTCCTCATGCGAGGATGGGGCCGTCCGTCGACAGGTACCAGCGGTACGGCCGGTCCTCGTACCGGGGACCGATCTGCACCCGCTCCAGCCCCAACCGGTCGAGCGCCGCACACGACGCCACCTCCGCGGGCAGGACGCGGAAGACGTGGGCCGCGAGCGGCCATGCGGTACGCAGCCAGTCCTGCACGGCCCGCACCACCTCGTCCACCAGGCCGGTCGTCTGCTCGTCCTGGCGAACCCAGAACGTCACCATCGCCGACGGCGCCGACCCGCCCCGATCGCCAGCGGCCCCAGGGAGCGGGCCGTCGAGCGGCCTGACGTACAGACAGCCCACCGCCCTGCTCCGTCGCGGGTCCAGCAGAGCGAAGGTGAACGCCCGCCCGCTCTCGTGGTCCTTCGCGTGCGCGGCGACGAGCTCCAGGTCCTCTCCGAGGGTGAACCCCTCCGCCCGCCACCGACCCGCGCTGTGCAAACGGATCACGTCGGGGCTCGCCGTATAGGCCTCGTGGTCCAGCTCGACGAGCGCCGCGGTGAGAGGGGTCACGACGAGGCGCGCGTTCTGCAGGCCGTCGACGACGGGCGCAGTCCCCGCGAGCTCCGCTCCTGTGGCCCGGCGCGGCGTCAACTCGCTGAGCGGTGCCGAGCGGCGAGGAGCCGGCCGGGGGTGTCGTCGTCGAACTCGGCGAAGAACTCCCCCACGCGCTCGGTGAGCTCGTTCATGCCGTCGCACGCGAACAGCGTCGGCTGGTAGTGCGAGATGTCGTACTCCACGGTGCCCATGGAGTAGAAGTCCAGCGGCAGGATCGTGGCGCCGCGGAACTCCTCGATCTCTCCGTACGAGGAGAGGAGCCCGGCGCCGTAGCAGCGCAGCTCGCCGTCCTCGTACATGACGCCGAACTCGATGGTGAACCAGAAGACGTCGGCGACGAACTGCAGGCCCTCCGCGGTCTCGCACCGCCGCGCGGCCTCGCCGGCCCGCCGCTTCACGTCGGCGATCGCCGGGTTCGCCAGCAGGTTCCCGTGGCCCACCACCTCGTGGATGATGTCGGGCTCCGGCGTGTACAGCGGCTGCGAGCCGTGCCGCAGGTACTGCGTGGAGTGGAACACGCCGTCGGCGAGCGAGCCGTAGAACTGGTCCAGCGGCACCAGCCCGGCGGCGGGGTGCAGCCGGAAGTCGCTCAGCCGCTCCAGCCCAGCGCTGACCTCGTCCAGCTGGGGCACACGGTCGGTGGGCAGGCCGAGGGCCTCCTTGCCCTCCAAGAACCCGCGGACGGCCAGCCGCTCGTGCTTGGGCGCCAGCTCCGCGCACACCGTGCGCCAGATCGCGTTCTCCCCGTCCGTGTACTCCACCCGGGGCACCGGGTCTCCCGGCTTCCAGCGCAGCGCCGGACCGGCGATGACCTCCCGCCGCCGCCGGTACTCGGGGTCGTTCGCGCCGGGGTGGTCGTCAGCGAGGTGCACCGTGACGCCGTTCTCGTCCTCGGTGACGGGGGCGTAGAGCTGTCCTTCCTCGAACATGGCGACAGACTACGCCCGGCGCCCCCGTCTCGACAGGTGGACGTCGCGGCTCCTCAAGGACTGCCCCACGGGATCGCCCGGGTGTGTCAGCTCGCCCGGCGCAGGCCCGTGCGACGTGCCCGCAGCGTCGCGAGCGCCTCCTCCAGCAGGGCCGCGCCGTCCTCCTCGGACCGCCGCTCCTTCACGTACGCGAGGTGCGTCTTGTACGGCTCGTTGCGCGACGGTGACGGCGGGTTCGCGGCGTCCAGGCCGGCGGGGAACCCGCAGCGCGGACAGTCCCAGAACTCCGGCGGCTGCACGTCCTCGTTCGCCGAGAAGCTCGGCGTCGTCTCGTGCCCGTTGGCGCACCAGTACGACACCCGCACCCGGGGTGCCGCCTCGCCGCGCTCGGTTTCTCCCAAGGGACCCGCGCCCACGCGCGAGCCCCGGATCGCATGACCAGCTGTAGCCACGTCCTGTCGTCCTCACCTTCGACTCAGTGGGCGTCTACCCACGGACGATCTTCGTGAACCATCGGGACGGACAGGGCCGCCCCGCGTGCCCCCGCGCCGGCCCGGGGGCCGGCGACGGTCGCGTCGTGCCGGCTCAGCTCACCTTCGTGATGAGGCCCAGCAGCACGATCACGACGAACCAGACGAGCGCGAAGCTCACCGTGATCCGGTTGAGGTTGCGCTCGGCGACGCCGGAGCTCCCGGCGGCGCTCGAGATGCCTCCGCCGAACATGTCGGACAACCCGCCGCCCTTGCCCTTGTGCATCAGGATGAGCAGGGTCAGGAACCCGCTGGTGATGACCAGAAGAACCTGAAGGATGATCTGCAACGCGTCCACGATGTCCTCGGCTGTCCTCGTTCGTCGTCCGCCCCGCGGGACGGGCTCGGCACCGGGACGTCGTCCCGGCCGGGTCAAGACTAAGTGACGGACGCCTCCCGAGGCGAACACCGGTGTTTCCACCGTGTGACGATCCCGGGAGGCGTCCTTGGTGCGGGCTCGCGCCCGCTGTCGTCGGCGTCGCGTCAGGCGACGTGCGACTGGTAGCGCGCGATCTTGGCGAACTCGACCGGGTCGAGGCTCGCCCCGCCCACGAGGGCGCCGTCGACGTCCGGCTGCGCCATGATCTGCGCGACGTTGCCCGACTTCACCGAGCCGCCGTAGAGCACCCGCACGCCTGCGGCGAGCTCGGCGTCGTAGAGCTCCGCGAGCCGGCCACGGATCGCGCCGCAGACCTCCTGCGCGTCCTCGGGGGTCGCGACCTCGCCCGTGCCGATGGCCCACACCGGCTCGTAGGCGATGACGACCTGCGCGGCCTGCTCCGCGGTCACGTCGGCGAGCGCGGCGTCGACCTGCGCGAGCGTGTAGGTGACCTGGTCGCCCGCCTTGCGGACGTCCAGCCCCTCCCCGACGCACAGGATCGGGACAAGGCCGTGCTCGAAGGCGGCGCGCACCTTCGCGTTGACGAGCGCGTCGTCCTCCGCGTGGTACTCGCGGCGCTCCGAGTGGCCCACGGCCACGTACGTGGCGCCCAGGCGGGCCAGCATGGGGCCCGAGACCTCGCCGGTGTAGGCGCCCGACGCGTGCGTCGACAGGTCCTGGGCGCCGTAGCGCACCTCGAGCTTGTCGGCGTCCACGAGCGTCTGCACCGACCGCAGATCCGTGAACGGCGCCAGGACGGCGACCTCCACGGCCTCGTAGTCGTGCTTCGCGTCCTTGAGCGTCCACGCGAGCTTCTGCACCGCGGCGATCGCCTCGGTGTGGTCCAGGTTCATCTTCCAGTTGCCCGCCATCAGGGGCGTGCGGGTGGTGGCCACGATGGGCTCCTCGTTCTCTCGTGCGGGGGACGGACAGGTCAGGCGGCGAGGACGGCGAGCCCGGGGAGCTCCTTGCCCTCGAGCAGCTCCAGGCTGGCGCCGCCGCCGGTGGAGATGTGGCTGAACCCGGCCTCGTCGAAGCCGAGGACGCGCACGGCCGCGGCCGAGTCGCCGCCGCCGACGATCGAGAACGCGCCCGCGGCGGTCGCGTCGACGATGCCCTGCGCCACGGCACGCGTGCCCGCGGCGAAGGCGTCGAACTCGAACACGCCCATGGGCCCGTTCCACACGACGGTCTTCGCGTCCGCCAGCCGGGCGGCGAACAGCGCGCCCGAGTCCGGGCCGATGTCGAGGCCCATGGTGCCGTCCGGGATCGCGTCCGCGGGCACCGTGCGGTGCGGGGCGTCCGCGGCGAACGAGTCGGCGGCGACGATGTCGGTGGGCAGCACGATCTCGACGCCCGACTCCGCCGCCTGCGCGAGGTAGCCCTTCACGGTGTCGACCTGGTCGGCCTCGAGCAGCGACGAGCCCACCGAGTGGCCCTGCGCGGCGAGGAACGTGAAGACCATGCCGCCGCCGATGAGCAGGCGGTCGGCCTTCGTGAGCAGGTTCTCGATGACCCCGAGCTTGTCGGAGACCTTCGAGCCGCCAAGGACGACCGCGTAGGGACGCGCCGGGTCGGTCGTGGCGCGCGAGAGGGACTCGACCTCTTTGAGCACCAGGTCGCCGGCGGCGGCCGGGAGCACCTTCGCGACGTCGTACACCGACGCCTGCTTGCGGTGCACCACGCCGAAGCCGTCGGACACGAAGGCGTCCGCCAGCGCGGCCAGCTCGCCGGCCAGCTCCTCGCGCTCGGCGTCGACCTTCGAGGTCTCGCGGGCGTCGAAGCGCACGTTCTCCAGCAGCGCCACCTGGCCGTCGGCGAGGTCGGCGACCGTCTCCTGCGCGGACGGGCCCGTCAGGTCGGCCGCGAGGGCGACGTCCTGGCCCAGCAGCTCGCCGAGGCGTGCCGCGACCGGCGCGAGGGAGTAGGCCGGGTTCGGCTCGCCCTTGGGACGGCCGAGGTGGGCCGTCACGACGACGCGGGCGCCGGCGTCCAGCAGACGGCGCAGCGTGGGCAGCGCTGCCTTGATGCGGCCGTCGTCCGTGATCGTGGTGCCGTCGAGCGGCACGTTGAAGTCCGAGCGGACGAGGACGCGCTTGCCGCGCAGCTCGCCCAGGGAATCGATGGTCTTCATGAGGCCCACCTGTCCGTGAGGGCCCGGTGCGCGTCGCATGGCCGCACGCGCCGGGCGAGGGTGTTCTGTTCCGTACATGACGACGTCCGCGTGCGCTGCCGGGGTGCGGCGCGCACGCGGACGTCGTGACTCACGCTCGAGCGGTGTCGGGCGCCGGAGTCGTCAGAGCTTCTCGCCGACGTGCACCGTCAGCGCGACGAGCGAGTTGGAGTAGCCCCACTCGTTGTCGTACCAGGAGACGACCTTGACCTGGTTGCCGATCACCTTGGTGAGCTTCGAGTCGAAGATGCTCGTGTGCGGGTTGGTGACGATGTCCGACGACACGATCTCGTCCTCGACGTACTCGAGGGTGCCCTTGAGCGGGCCCTCCGCGGCGGCCTTGACCGCGGCGTTGACCTCGTCGACCGTCACCTCGCGCGGGGCCTCGAACGTGAGGTCCGTGGCCGAGCCGGTGATGACCGGCACGCGCAGGGCGTAGCCGTCCAGCTTGCCCTTGAGCTCCGGGAGCACCAGGGCGACCGCCTTGGCGGCACCGGTCGTGGTCGGCACGATGTTCTGCGCGGCGGCGCGGGCGCGGCGGAGGTCCTTGTGCGGGCCGTCCTGCAGGTTCTGGTCGCCCGTGTACGCGTGGATCGTCGTCATCAGGCCACGCTCGATACCGATCGAGTCGTTGAGGGCCTTGGCGAGCGGCGCGAGGCAGTTCGTCGTGCAGGACGCGTTCGAGATGATGTGGTGCGCGGCCGGGTCGTACTGGTCGTTGTTCACACCCATCACGAAGGTCGCGTCCTCGTTCTTCGCCGGGGCGGAGATGATGACCTTCTTGGCGCCGGCGTCGATGTGCGCCTTCGCCTTGGTGGCGTCGGTGAAGAAGCCGGTGGACTCGATGACGACGTCCGCGCCCAGCTCGCCCCAGGGCAGGTTGGCCGGGTCGCGCTCGGCGAGCGCACGGATCTTCACGCCGTCGACGATGATGTTCTCGTCGTCGTGGTCGACGGACTTGGGGAAGCGGCCGAGCACCGTGTCGTACTTGAGCAGGTGGGCCAGAGTCTTGTTGTCGGTCAGGTCGTTGACGCCGACGACCTCGATGTCCGCACCCGACTCCACGAGAGCGCGGTAGAAGTTCCGTCCGATCCGACCGAAGCCGTTGATCCCGACGCGGATGGTCACGATTGCCCTCCTCAGGGCGCGCCGGATGAGACCCGGCGCACACAATTGATGCCGACTTCCGCGCGCCACCACGGGCACGCTGATGAACGCGTCGCGACCCTGGGACCCCCGACGTCTTCCTCCGGGCGGTCAGCCTTGGGTCACGTCGTCGTCACCTGACGCCAAGAGCCTATACCCGAACCGGCGGTGCCGCCGACCCTGTGCGGCCCCGTGAGACATGTGGTCTGACCATATGGACCGCGGGCCGCCGGACCCTCTCCGACGAGCCGTCAGAGGTCCAGCAGGTCCGGGCTCAGGCCCGCCTCGGTGTCCGGGATCCCGACCTCGAGCGCGCGCTTGTCGGCCGTCGACAGCAGCCGCCTGATCCGCCCGGCGACGGCGTCCTTGGACAGCGGAGGGTCGGCGAGCTGGCCCAGCTCCTCGAGCGACGCCTCCTTGTGCGCCAGGCGCAGCTCCCCCGCCTGCCGCAGATGCTCGGGCACGTCCTCGGCCAGGATCTCGAACGCGCGCTGCACGCGGGCGCCCGCCGCCACCGCGGCCCGCGCCGAGCGCCGCAGGTTCGCGTCGTCGAAGTTCGCGAGCCGGTTCGCCGTGCCCCGCACCTCGCGCCGGGCGCGACGCTCCTCCCACACCTCGCGCGTGCGGACGGCACCCATCCGGCGCAGGATCTCGCCGATCGCCTCGCCGTCGCGGACCACCACCCGGTCCACCCCGCGCACCTCGCGCGACTTCGCCTGCACCCCCAGCCGGCGGGCGGCCCCGACCAGCGCGAGGGCCGCCTCCGGCCCGGGGCACGTCACCTCGAGCGCCATCGAACGGCCCGGCTCGGTGAGCGAGCCGTGCGCGAGGAAGGCCCCGCGCCACACGGCCTCCGCCTCCACGACGCCCGCCGAGACGACCTCGGGCGCCAGCCCGCGCACGGGCCGACCCCGGGAGTCCAGCAGCCCGGTCTGGCGGGCGAGGGACTCGCCGTCGCGCACGACGCGCACCACGTACCGGTTGTTCTTCCGCAGGCCGCCCGCCTGCACCACGATGAGGTCGCTCGTGTGCCCGTACAGCTCGGTGATCGACTGCCGCAACCGTGCCGCGGCCGCCTCGTCGTCCAGCTCCGCCTCGATCACCACGCGCCCGGAGATGATGTGCAGTCCGCCGGAGAACCGCAGCGTCGCCGAGACCTCGGCCTTGCGGCACGACGTCCGCGTCACCTTGATCCGCGCGAGCTCGTCCTTCACCTCTGCCGTCAGCGCCATGGCGTCATCCTGCCACGGGCGGCAAGCACCCTCGGCGCGGGCGACAAGCCCGTCCGCGCCGCCCGGCGCCCGCGGTCAGACGTCGCCGTACACGCCCTCGAACACGTCGCGGTACGCCGCGGCGAGGCGCAGCGGGTCGTGCCGGGCCGTGCCGTCGCCCCGCCGCACCTGGCGCATGAGCAGCCGCGCGCCCATGGCCTTGGCGGCGTCGGCGAGCCCGTCCACGTCCTCCACGGCCGACGGGTCCGCGAGCACCGCGTCCACGGTCAACCCGGGGGCGTGCCGGTGCAGCGCCTCGAGGTGGTCGGTCGCGGTCAGCCCCTGCGTCTCGCCCCGCTCGGCCGCGAGGTTGAGCGTGACGCACACACGCGCGTCCGTCTCGTGCAGCGCCTGCGCCAGCTCGGGCACCATGAGGTGCACCAGGACCGACGAGTACCAGGAGCCCGGCCCGAGGACGACCCAGTCCGCCGCGCGCACGGCCTCGACGGCCTCGGGACACGCCGGCGGGTCGGCGGGCACCAGCCGGAGCTGCTCGATCCGGCCCTCGGTCAGCGCGACCTCGCTCTGCCCGACGACGGTCTCGATCGACGTCCCGCCACCGTGATCGCGGCGGACGTCCGCCTCCACGACGAGCGGGACGGACGCCATCGGCAGCACGCGCCCGCGCGCCCCGAGGAGGCGACCCACCCAGTCCAGGCCGCTCACGGTGTCGCCCAGCAGCTCCCACAGCGCGACGATCATGAGGTTGCCCATCGCGTGCTTGTCCAGGCTGCCGCCGGACACGAACCGGTGCTGCAGGAGATCGCTCCAGGTGCGGCCCCACTCCGAGTCGTCGCACAGGGCCGCGAGCGCCATGCGCAGGTCGCCGGGCGGCAGCACGTCCAGCTCGTCGCGGAGCCGTCCCGACGAGCCGCCGTCGTCGGCGACGGTGACGACGGCGGTGAGCCGGTCCGACATCAGCCGCAGCGCGGACAGGCTCGCGAACAGCCCGTGACCGCCGCCCAGCGCCGCCACCGCGGGCGCGCCGAGGCTCGTGGCCGGCGTCGTCACTCCTTCCCCAGGTCGCGCGCCGTGAGGGTGACCCGCTGGCCGGCGTCGCGCAGCCGCTGGGCGATCTCCCCCGCGATCGCGACAGAGCGGTGCTTGCCCCCCGTGCACCCGACGGCGATCGTCACGTACCGCTTCTCCTCGGCCAGGTAGCCCGCGAGCACGGGCTCGAGCGCCGCCACGTACCGGTCCACGAACTCGCGCGCGCCGGGGCGGTCCAGCACGTACTCCCGCACGGGCGCGTCGCGGCCCGTGAGGTGCCGCAGCTCGGTGATCCAGTACGGGTTCGCCAGGAAGCGCACGTCCACCACGTGGTCGGCGTCCAGCGGGATGCCGTACTTGAACCCGAACGCCAGGACGTTCACGCGCAGCGCCTCGGGAGCGCCGTCCGCGACGGCCGCGCGCACCTCCCGCGCCAGGTCGTGCACGGACAGCTCCGACGTGTCGATGACCACGTCGGCACGCTCCTCGATCGAGGCGAGCCGGCGACGCTCCTCGCCGATGCCGTCCAGGATGCGACCCTCGCCCTGCAGCGGGTGCGGGCGCCGCACGCTCTCGTACCGGCGCACCAGCGTCTCGTCCCGCGCGTTCAGGAACAGGATCCGGTAGTTCACCCCGGCGTCGCGCAGGTGCTGCAGCGCCCGGGTGAGCTCGGCGAAGTACTCCCGCCCGCGCACGTCCACGACCACGGCGAGGCGCTCCACCGAGGACCCGGAGCGGGTCATGAGGTCCACGAGGGGCACCATCATCAGCGGCGGGAGGTTGTCGACCACGAACCAGTCGAGGTCCTCCAGCACGCCGGCGGCACGCGACCGGCCAGCTCCGGACATGCCGGTGATGATCAGCACCTCCGGCTCCGACTGCTCCGGCGCGTGCGTCGTGGCCTCGATCTCGGGGATGCCCTGCGGGACGGTGGTGGGCGACGGCTCGCTCATGCGCCCAGCATGCCAGCGCCCGACCCGTCCTGGCCGCCCGGCGCGCGGCTCCCGTCGTCCGCGGACGCCCCGACGGGGGCCGCACGGCCGTCCTCGGCCGACCCGGCGCCCGCGTCCCCGCCGAGCGCCGCGACGACCGCCTCGGCGGTCCGCCGCCCCATGCCGCGCACCGCGGCGATCTCGTCGACGCTCGCCGCGCGCAGCCGCTTCACGGAGCCGAACGTGGCCAGGAGGGCCTTGCGCCGCGCGGGCCCGAGCCCCGGCACGTCGTCGAGAGCCGACGCGGTCATGCCCTTGCTGCGCCGCCTGCGGTGCTGGGTGATGGCGAACCGGTGCGCCTCGTCCCGCACGCGCTGGAGCAGGTACAGGCCCTCCGACGAGCGCTGCAGGATCACCGGGTAGTCCTCGCCGGGCAGCCAGACCTCCTCGAGCCGCTTCGCCAGGCCGCACAGGGCGACGTCGGTGACGCCGAGCTCGTCAAGGGCGCGCTGGGCCGCCGCGACCTGGGGCGGGCCGCCGTCGACGACCACGAGGTTGGGCGGGTACGCGAACCGCTTGCGCTCCCCCGGCTCCTCGGCGGAGACCTCGCCCGACCGCGGGCGGGCGACCCCCCGGACGTCGCCGCCCGGCTCCCGCTCGTCGCCGTCGTCGAGCTCCACGTCGCCCGCCGCCAGCCGGTCCGACAGGTAGCGGCGGAACCGTCGCGTGATCACCTCGTGCATGGCGGCGGTGTCGTCCCGCGCCCCGTCGCCCTCGGGCCCCCGCACCGAGAACGTGCGGTACTCGCTCTTGCGCGCCAGCCCGTCCTCGAAGACGACCATCGACGCGGACTGGTACGTGCCCTGGGTGTGCGAGATGTCGTAGCACTCGATCCGCAGCGGCGCGGACTCCAGCCCGAGCGCCTCCTGGATCTCGCGCAGCGCCTGGCTGCGGGTGGTGAGGTCCCCCGCGCGCCGCGTGCGGTGCAGGTTCAGGGCGTGCTCCGCGTTGGCCTTCACGGTGCCCGCCAGGTCGCGCTTGTCCCCGCGCTGCGGCACCCGCAGCTCCACGCGGGCGCCCCGCAGCCCCGTGAGCCACGCCGTCATCTGCTCCGGGTCCGGCGGGAGCACGGGCACCAGGACCTCCCGCGGGAGGGCGGAGCGCGCCTCCCGCCGGGCCTCGGCCCGCACGTGGGCGTCCTCCACCACCTCGTCGGCGGCGGCCCGCGCGTCCTCCACCGCGCCGTAGACCTGCTGCAGCAGGTGCTCGACCAGCTCCGCGTCGGTGACGTCCTCGACCTTCTCCACGATCCAGCCGCGCTGCCCGCGGATGCGGCCGCCGCGCACGTGGAACACCTGCACCGCGGCCTCGAGCTCGTCCCCCGCCAGGGCGAAGACGTCGGCGTCGGTCGCGTCCGGCAGCACCACCGCGTTCTTCTCGGTGGCGCGGCGCAGCGCCTGGATGTCGTCGCGCAGCCGGGCCGCCTGCTCGTACTCCATCGACGCGGCGGCCTCGTTCATGCGCGCGGTGAGCCGCCGCTCGAAGCGCTGGGTGTCCCCCGCCATGAAGTCGCAGAAGTCCTGCGCCAGCTGCTTGTGGTCGTCCACGCCGATGCGACCGACGCACGGCGCCGAGCACTTGTCGATGTACCCCAGCAGGCACGGCCGGCCGGTCTGCTGCGCCCGCCGGTAGACGCCGGCGGAGCAGGTGCGGACCGGGAAGACGCGCAGCAGCAGGTCGAGCGTCTCGCGGATCGCCCACGCGTGCCCGTACGGCCCGAAGTACCGCGTGCCCGGGCGCTTGGCGCCGCGCATCACCTGGGCGCGCGGCACCTCCTCCGCCATCGTCACCGCGAGGTACGGGTACGACTTGTCGTCGCGGTACTTCACGTTGAAGCGCGGGTCGTACTCCTTGATCCACGAGTACTCCAGCGCCAGGGCCTCGACCTCGGTGCCCACCACCGTCCACTCGACCGACGCCGCGGTCGTGACCATCGTCTGCGTGCGGTGGTGCAGGTGCGCGACGTCCTGGAAGTAGCTCGACAGCCGCGCCCGGAGGTTCTTCGCCTTGCCCACGTAGATGACGCGGCCGTGCACGTCGCGGAACCGGTAGACGCCGGGCGACGTGGGGATCTCCCCCGGCTTCGGGCGGTAGGTCGCTGGGTCGGCCATGCCGTCAGCCTAGGTCAGGCCACCGACGCCTCCGACGGCTACTTCATCGTGCCTGCCGACACCGAGCCCTGGAGCTGCCGCTGGAAGATCAGGTAGGCGATGAGCACCGGGACGATCGTGATCACCACGGCGGCGAACATCGCGCCGAAGTCGACCGCGTAGCCCGCGGACGACACGAACGCCGCCAGCCGCTGGGAGAGCACCCAGTTCTCCGAGTTGGGGTTCAGGGCGACGGGCAGGATGAACTGGTTCCACAGGCCGAGGAAGTTGAAGATCGCCACCGACGCCATGCCCGGTGTCGCCATCGGGAGCATGACCTGGAAGAACGTGCGCCAGTTCCCGGCGCCGTCGATCGCGGCGGCCTCCGCGATGTCGTCCGGCAGCCCGCGGAAGAAGGCGTACAGGAAGAACACCGTGAACGGCAGGGCGAACGCCACGTACGTGACGATCAGCCCCGGCAGGGACCCGAGCAGGCCGATGTTGTCCAGCACGAAGAACAGCGGGACGATCGCGAGGAACACCGGGAAGGTCAGCCCGGCGAGCATCAGGTAGTAGATCGCCCGTCTCCCCCGGAACTCGAAGCGCGCGAGGACGTACGCGCACATCGACCCGAGCAGCATGACCAGCACCAGCGCGCTCCCCACCACGATGATCGTGTTGGCGAACGCCCGGCCGATCTCGGCGTCGGTCCACGCCGTGCTGTAGTTCGTCCAGCTCCACTCGGCGGGCAGCGAGAACGGCGACCCGAAGATCTCCGAGCTGGTCTTGAACGAGCCGATGACCACCCACACCATCGGCGCGATCACCAGCACGCACCAGATCCCGAGGACGGTGTGGGACATCCCCGCCACCGTGCGGTCGCCCCGGCCGCGCCGCGCGTCGCGCGCGTCGCCCGCGCTCCCCGCCGCCGCCGGCGTCTTCGTCACGGTGGTCATCGTCGCCCTCCCTCGCCCTTGCCCCCGGTCAGTCGGTTCACGGTGAAGACCAGCGCGGCGAAGACCAGTGTGACGATCGCCATCGCCACGCCCATGGCGCTCGCGTAGCCGAACTTGCCCTCCGTGAAGGCGGTCCGGAAGAGCTGCTGGGACATCACCAGCGTGCTGTTGTCGGGCCCGCCCTGCGGGTTGAGCGCCTGCACGTACACGAACAGGTCGAGCGCGGTGATCCCGAGGTAGATGTATGCCGTCTGCACGTTGTCCCGGATCAGCGGGAGCGTGATCGACCACGACGTGCGCATCCGCCCCGCGCCGTCGATCCGTGCCGCCTCGTAGATCTCGGCCGGCACGCCCTTGATCGCCGCGATGAACAGGAGCATGTAGAAGCCCACGAAGCCCCACACCACGACGAGCATCGTGACCGGCATCGCCGTGCTCACGTTGCCCAGCCACGCGAAGGACTGGAAGCGGTCGAGCCCCAGGGCCGTCAGCACCCCGTTGACGAGGCCGTTGCTCGGGTCGAGGATCAGGCGCCACATGATGCCGACGGCGATCGCCGGGATCACGTAGGGGAACAGGGAGACCACGCGGTAGAACCCGGAGCCGCGGACCCCCCGGATCTGGCCCTTCGCCGAGCCGCCGACGGTGATGAGGATCGCGAACGTCAGCGCGATCCCGATGGTGATGAGCGGGATGAAGATACCGAACATCACGCTGTTGCCGACCGCGTTGACGAAGCGCGGGTCGGTCAGCAGGGCCACGAAGTTGTCGAGCCCGACGAAGTTGAACTCCGCCGAGAAGCCGGACCAGTCGGTCATCGCGTAGAACGCGGCCTGGACGAACGGCCAGATCACGAAGATCAGGAAGAGCGCCAGCGGCAGGCCGAGGAACACCACGAAGAAGCTGACGCTGTCGAAGGACGCCTTGCCGACCCGCCGCTTGCGGGGCCCGTCGCCGGGCCCCGCAAGCGTCCCCTCCGAAGCGGGCAGCGCCCGTCCCGGGATGGCCGTCATGACACCTCGATCTTGTCGATCGTGTCGTCCTCGCGGATACGGTCGCTGATCGCCTGCAGCTCCTTCGTCAGGTCGGCGACCGACTTCTTGCCGTCCAGGAACGAGTTCCAGATCGGCAGCTGCTCCTGGTTCATGCCGTAGGTGTTGACGAAGTTGAAGGTGTAGATGTCGCTCCCGGCGGCGCTGAGCATGTCCGTCTGGGACACGAGCGCCGTCGACCCGAACCCGTCGGCGGGGACGATGTCCTTGACGATCGTGGGGGCGAGCTTCGTCTTGGAGAAGTTCGTCGCGGACTCCTTCGAGAGCATGACCCGCAGCAGCTCCTTGCCGCCCGCCACGCTCTTCGCGTCCGTCGGGACGATGAAGGGCTCGCCGGCCGTCGAGTGGAGCGCGGTGGGTGCCATCTGGGCGCCCGACGTGACCGAGAAGCTGGGGACGCCCATCATCTGGAAGTCCGGCGCGGTCTGGTCCTTCATCTCGTTCTCGATCCACGACCCCGACGGGTAGAGCAGCGCCTCCATCTTGTTGCTCCACTGCGCCTGGGCGGCGGTGAACTGCGTGCCCGAGCCGCCGGGCTTGAAGTACCCGAGGTCGATGATCTCCTTCATGATCGCGAAGGTCGCCTGCACGGCGTCGTTCGACCACGAGCCGGGCTCGAGGTTCTCGAGCGCGAGGCGCACCTCGTCCCCGCCCTCCTTGATCGCCGACTCGATCGCCAGGGTCTGGTAGTAGGTCGCGGCCTCGGTGCCCCACAAGAAGAGGTACTTGCCGGCCTTCTTCGCCTCGGCGCCGAGGGCCTTCGCCTCCTCCCAGGTGGCGGGCGGCTGCCAGCCGTTGTCCTCGAAGAGCGACCCCGAGTACCAGACGCCGTAGACGGTGAGCACGTAGTTGAGGGCGGCGAACTTGTCCCCGTAGGTGCCTGGTGCGAGCACGCCCTCGTAGAGGGTGTCGCGAATGGTCGTGCCCTCGACGTTCGGGGCGTCGATGACGTCCGTGAGGTCCTCGAGCTGGTCCAGGATGGTGTTGAAGCCGATCGACTGGGCGCCGGAGTTGTCGATGAGGTCCGGCGGGTTGCCGCCCACGAACCGGGGCTGAAGCTCGGTGGCGATCTGCGTGGAGGGCGAGACCTTCACCGTGGAGCCCGCGTGCAGGCCCGCGAAGACCTCGCCCGCGAACTCGACGTAGTCGACGCCGTAGCCGCCGTCGAAGATCACGGCGTCCACGGTGGTGTTCTCGGCCATGCCGAACGGGTTCTTCGGGTCCGCGTCGCCCGTGGGCGCCGCGCTCGTCGCGCCCGTCTCGCCGCCGCCGCCGGTGGCGCACGCGGCGAGCGGAAGGCCGAAGGGGACCGCCGCGGCCGTGTACATCACGGCCCGGAGGACGGTCCGGCGGGAGGGGTCGGGGGCGGAGCTGCTGGAGTGGGAGGTGATGTTCCTGGTCATCGTCGTTGGTGCCCTTCGTGTCAGGGTGCGCCGGTCAGCGACCCGTCAGCCGGTGACGCCGTGTCCCGCGCCGTGGACCCTTCGCCAGACCTCCTCGTCTCGCGCGGCAGCGGACCGTCCCCCGGGAGCGTCGTTGCTCCCGAGGCCGTGGCGGCGCCCCGAGCCGTGGCCGGGTCGGCCGCGGTACGGGGTGCGTGACACCCCCGAGGGTGGGATCGCGTGAGCGTGGCCGCACAGGGTCCAGACGTCCACATCGCTCACGGAACTTTCTCCCATCCTTGGAGGGATGGATGGAAAGTATTCACCGGTGGACCGCACGTCAATATGTGACGCGCACCTGTAACCGGACTGGTACCGACCTTCACCCTCCCGGCAACAGCACGGTCAGAGGGCGGGCGTCGACAACCGCACCGGGGCCGGCTCGATCAGCACCGAGAAGTTCACCGACCTCGAGATGAAGCACAGCGCGTGCGCGCGGTGGTGCAGCTCGGCCACGGCGTCGTCCGTCGCGTGCTCCCCCGGGTCCACCGTGACCCGGGGCCGCAGGGTGACGTCGGTGAACTGGCCCTCGCCGCGGGACTCCACCCGCATCGTGCCCGTCGTGTCGTCGACGTACTCCCGCACCACGAGCCCGCGCTCCGCCGCGAGATGCAGGAACCACAGCATGTGGCACTGCGCGAGGCTGACGACGAACAGCTCCTCCGGGTTGTACCGGGTCGGGTCCCCCCGGAAGGCGGGGTCGGCGCTGCCGGGCAGCGGCGGCTTGCCGGTCAGGCGCACCTGGTGGTCCCGCGAGTACGACGTGTACGACGTCGTCCCCGCGGCACCACCGCCGCCCGTGTCCGGGTCGGGCCAGGCGACGGTGACGGCGTAGTTGTGGTGCGCACCCATGGCCACACGCTAGGGCGTCAGGCGGCGCTGCGCTTTCCGGACCGCTTCGTCGCCGGCTTGCGCTCGGCCTTCCCGGTCGAGCCTTCCTTCGACGTGCCCTTCGACGCCGTGCCCTTCGCGCTCTTCGACGCGGTGCCCTTCGACGCGGTCCCCTTCGCCGATCCACGTGTCCTGGGCGCGGACGACGCCGACGTCGCGGCGGCGCTGCGTGCCCGCGGTCGGGCCGCCGTCGGCACGGCGGGGTGCTCGTCGAAGATCGGCGCCAGGAAGCGGCCCGTGTGGCTCGCGTCGACCCGCGCGACGTCCTCCGGCGTCCCCTCCGCCACGACCGTGCCGCCGCCGGAGCCGCCCTCGGGGCCCATGTCGACGACCCAGTCGGCGCTCTTGATGACGTCGAGGTTGTGCTCGATCACGAGCACGGTGTTGCCCTTCTCGACCAGGGACTGCAGGACGCCGAGGAGCTTGCGGATGTCCTCGAAGTGCAGGCCGGTGGTCGGCTCGTCCAGCACGTAGATGGTCCGCCCCGTCGAGCGCTTCTGCAGCTCGCTCGCCAGCTTCACGCGCTGCGCCTCGCCGCCCGACAGGGTCGGCGCCGGCTGCCCGAGGCGCACGTACCCCAGCCCCACCTCGGACAGGGTGGTGAGGTAGCGCGAGATTGCCGGGAACGCGGCGAAGAACTCCGCGGCCTCCTCGATCGGCATGTCCAGCACGTCCGCGACCGTCTTGCCCTTGAAGTGCACCTCGAGCGTCTCGCGGTTGTACCGCGCGCCGTGGCACACCTCGCACGGCACGTACACGTCCGGGAGGAAGTTCATCTCGATCTTGAGCGTGCCGTCGCCCGCGCACGCCTCGCAGCGCCCGCCCTTGACGTTGAACGAGAAGCGGCCGGGCCCGTAGCCGCGGACCTTCGCCTCCTCGGTCTCGGCGAAGATCTTGCGGATCCGGTCCCAGACGCCGGTGTACGTGGCCGGGTTCGAGCGCGGCGTGCGCCCGATCGGCCCCTGGTCGACGTGCACCACCTTGTCGAGCTGGTCCATGCCCGTGACGCGGGTATGCCGGCCGGCCACCTGCCGTGCCCCGTTGAGCTCGTTCGCGAGCACGGTGTGCAGGATCGAGTTCACCAGCGTCGACTTGCCCGAGCCCGAGACCCCCGTGACCGCGGTGAGCACGCCGAGCGGGAAGGAGACGTCGATCCCCCGCAGGTTGTTCTCGCGCGCCCCGACGACCGTCACCTCACGGCCCGGCTCCGTCGCACGTCGCTGGGCCGGCAGGGCGATGCTCCGGCGCCCGGAGAGGTAGGCGCCCGTCATCGACCCCTCGGCCTCCAGCAGGCCGGCGTAGTCGCCCGAGTGCACGACGCGCCCGCCGTGCTCGCCCGCGCCGGGGCCGACGTCGACGATCCAGTCCGCCGCGCGGATGGTGTCCTCGTCGTGCTCGACGACGATCAGGGTGTTGCCGAGGTCCCGCAGCCGCGTGAGCGTCTCGATCAGGCGACGGTTGTCGCGCTGGTGCAGGCCGATCGACGGCTCGTCGAGCACGTAGAGCACGCCCACCAGGCCGGAGCCGATCTGCGTCGCGAGCCGGATGCGCTGCGCCTCGCCGCCCGACAGGGTGCCCGCAGGGCGCTCGAGCGACAGGTAGTGCAGGCCGACGTCGACGAGGAAGCCGAGCCGCGCGTGGATCTCCTTGAGCACCTCGACCGCGATGGCACGCTCGCGCTCGCCCAGCTCGAGGCCGTCGAGGAAGTGCTTCGCCTCGTCGATCGGCAGGCGGCACACGTCCCAGATCGACTTCCCGCCGACCGTGACCGCGAGGACCTCCGGCTTGAGGCGCGCGCCGGAGCAGACCGGGCACGGGACCTCGCGCATGTAGGCCTCGTACTTCTCCTTCGACCAGTCGGACTCGGTCTCCCGGTGGCGGCGCTCCAGGAACGTCACCGCGCCCTCGAACCCGGTCGAGTACTGCCGCTCACGGCCCCACCGGTTCTTGTAGCGCACGTGCACCTGATGGTTGCGGCCGTACAGGATCGCGTCGCGGGCACGCTGCGGCAGCGCGCGCCACGGCACGTCCATGGAGAAGCTCATCTCCTCCGCGAGGGCGGTGAGCACGCGCTCGAAGTACTCCGAGGACGTCAGCGCCCACGGCACGACGGCGCCCTCGCGCAGCGTCTTCTCCTCGTCCGGCACGACGAGGTCGGCGTCGACCTCCAGCCGGAAGCCGATGCCCGTGCACTCCGGGCACGCGCCGTACGGGGCGTTGAAGGAGAACGTCCGCGGCTCGATCTCGTCGAGGGCGAGCGGGTGGTCGTTGGGGCACGCGCGCTTCTCGGAGAACTTGCGCACCCGGCCCAGGTCGTCGATGTCGGCGTCGACGAGCTCGACCATGACGAGGCCGCCGGCGAGGCGCAGGGCGGTCTCGACGGAGTCGGTGAGGCGCCGCTGCACGCCGTCGCGCGAGACGAGCCGGTCCACCACGACCTCGATGTCGTGCTTGAGCTTCTTCTCCAGCGTGGGCGGGCTGGTCAGCTGCACGACCTCGCCGTCCACCCGCGCCCGGGCGAAGCCCTGCGTCTGGAGCTCGGCGAACAGGTCCGCGTACTCGCCCTTGCGGCCGCGCACGACCGGCGCGAGCACCTGGTAGCGGGTGCCTTCCGGGAGCTCCAGCAGCTTGTCCACGATCTGCTGCGGCGTCTGCGAGCGCACCGGCTCCCCGCACACCGGGCAGTGCTGCGTCCCCGCGCGCGCGAACAGCAGGCGCAGGTAGTCGTAGACCTCCGTGATCGTGCCGACGGTCGACCGCGGGTTGCGGTTGGTCGACTTCTGGTCGATCGACACGGCGGGCGACAGGCCCTCGATGAAGTCGACGTCGGGCTTGTCCATCTGCCCCAGGAACTGGCGGGCGTACGCGGAGAGCGACTCCACGTAGCGGCGCTGACCCTCGGCGAAGATCGTGTCGAACGCCAGCGAGGACTTGCCCGAGCCGGACAGACCGGTGAAGACGATCAGCTCGTCACGCGGGAGGTCGAGCTCGACGTTACGGAGGTTGTGCTCGCGGGCGCCGGAGATGACGAGGCGGTTGCTCACCCGGGCATCCTACGTCGGCGCACCGACACTCGTACAGGCGTTCTATGCCCCCGAGGGTGCGGGACCGGTCACACCGAGGCCCGCCCGCCGGCCTCTCGCCGGCGCGCCGGACGCTCCCCGCCCGCGGGGCGTCCGGGTGCTTGGATACCGCCATGTCCGTCTTCGCCGTCACGTACGTCTACGTCACCGACCCCGACCGCCTCGCCGAGGTCCGGCCCGAGCACCGCGAGTTCCTGCGCGACCTCCACGCGCGGGGCGAGCTGCGCGTGTCCGGCCCGCTGCCCGCCACCCCGGACGGCGAGCCCGGGGGCGCGCTCCTCCTCGTCGAGGCCGAGGACGCCACGGCCGCCCTCGAGCTGCTCGGCGCCGACCCGATGCGCCGGGAGGGCCTGGTCGCGCACCGCGCGGCGCGCGAGTTCGTCCCCGTCATCGGCGGCTTCGCCGCCTGACGTCGCGCGGCCGGGCCACGGCGCCACCGGCGACGCACACGACGAGGGCCCGGACGGTGCGCCGTCCGGGCCCTCGTCGCGCCGTGGTCGTGCCGTGGTCGTGCCGGTGTCGCCCCGCGGCCGGCACGGGTGCGGTCAGTGACCGGTCGCGTCCTCGCGCGTCGCGTCCGCCTCCGTCGCCCCGCCCGACGTCGCGGCGTCCTCCGCCGCCGCCACCGCGGCCGTCCGGCGCGTCTTGGCGAGGCTCGCGACCGTGGCGACGGCGATCGAGCCGAGGATCACCGTCAGCGACGCCCAGATCGGGATCTCCGGCGCCCACGCGACGTGCTCGCCGCCGTTGATGAACGGCAGCTCGTTGGTGTGCAGCGCCTCGAGGATGAGCTTGACCCCGATGAACCCGAGGATGACCGCGAGCGCGATCGGCAGGTACACGAGGCGCTCCAGGAGGCCGCCCAGGAGGAAGTAGAGCTGGCGCAGGCCCATCAGGGCGAAGATGTTCGCGGTGAAGACGATGAACGGGTCCTTCGTCAGCCCGAAGATCGCGGGGATCGAGTCGAGCGCGAACAGCAGGTCGGTCGACCCGATCGCGACGAAGACGACGAGCATCGGGGTGAACAGCCGCTTGCCGTCCACGACCGTGCGCACCTTGGCGCCGTCGTACTTCTCGCTCAGCGGCAGCACTCGCCGCAGCATCCGGATCGCTACGTTCTCCTTGTACTCGTCCTCGTCGTCCCCCGCGACCAGCTTGACCGCGGTGTAGATGAGGAAGGCACCGAACAGGTAGAACACCCACACGAACTGCTCGAGGATGGCCGCGCCCGCCAGGATGAACGCGCCGCGCAGCACGAGCGCGATGATGATGCCCACCATCAGCACCATCTGCTGGTGCTGCTTGGGCACCGCGAAGCGCGACATGATGATGACGAAGACGAACAGGTTGTCGACGCTCAGCGAGTACTCGGTGAGCCAGCCCGCGTAGAACTCGCCGGCGGGCGCCGTGCCCCCGACCGCGAGCATGACCAGGCCGAACACGAGGGCCAGGCCCACGTAGAAGGCGACCCAGATGCCGCTCTCCTTCATGCTGGGCACGTGCGGCCGGCGGCCGACGATCACGAGGTCGACGGCCAGCAGCAGGATCAGCGCCGCGAGCGACGCCGCCTCGAACCAGAACGGCAGCTCGTGGATCATGCATCTCCTTCGGAGGACGAGGTCGCGCCGGCGCCGACGCGGCGGTCGCGCCGGTCACGGGCCAGGGAGGCGATCGTCGTGACGGCGAGCACCACCACGATGAACGCGAGCGACAGGGTGGTCGAGATCTCGGGGATGGCCTCGATGTGCTCCCCGCCGTTGATGAACGGCAGCTCGTTGGTGTGCAGGGCGTGGATGACCAGCTTGATGCCGATGAAGCCGAGGATCGCCGCGAGCCCGTAGTTGAGGTAGACGAGCCGGTCCAGCAGGCCGTCCACGAGGAAGTAGAGCTGGCGCAGGCCCAGCAGCGAGAACGCGTTCGCCGCGAACACCAGGTAGGTCTCCTGGGTGAGCCCGAAGATCGCGGGGATCGAGTCGACCGCGAACAGCAGGTCGGCGCTGCCGATCGCGACCATGACGATGAGCATCGGCGTGATGTACCGCTTGCCGTCGATCTTCGTCGTCATCTTGTCGCCGACGTAGGAGTCGGTCGTGGGGAACAGGCGGCGCGTCAGCCGCAGCACGCCGTTCTCGCTCCACTCGTCGTCGTGGCCGGTGCCCGAGCGGGCCTGGGCGATCGCCGTCCAGATGAGGAACGCGCCGAAGATGTAGAACACCCACGCGAAGTTCGCGATGATCGCGGCACCGGCGATGATGAAGACGGTGCGCAGCACGAGCGCGATCGTGATGCCGATGAGCAGCACGCGCTGCTGGTACTCCCGTGGCACCCGGAAGCTCGTCATGATGAGGACGAACACGAAGAGGTTGTCGACGCTCAACGACTTCTCGGTGATGTATCCGGCGAAGTACTCGCCGCCGTACGTCCCGCCCCACACGATCCACACGATCACGCCGAACACGACCGCCACGGCGACGTACGCCAGCGACCAGGTGGCCGACTCGCGCAGCGTCGGGGCGTGCGGTGTCCGCACATGGCCGAGGTAGTCGACGGCGAGCATCGCCAGGATGACGGCGACGGTGACGATCCAGACCCACACGGGCACGATCACGGGCAAACCTCCGGTACGTAGCACTGAGCACCGGAGGTCTTCCCCACCCGGACCGGCCGATGGCCTGGCGTCCGGGCCGACGAGGCCGGACCGACAACGGTGCCGGACGTGATGACGACCTCATCGTGGGCGGGGTACTCCCCTCCAACCCGCATACCCTACATGAGACCCTGGCCCGGGCCTCCGCGCGCGCCAGGACGCGGAACCGCTGATCAGGGCGGCGCGACGACGCGCGGGACCGGGGGCCCGCCGCCTCAGGCCGTGGCCGCCTGCATCTGCCGCAGCTCCTTCTTCAGGCCGCCGATCTCGTCGCGCAGCCGCGCCGCGACCTCGAACTGCAGCTCGGCCGCGGCGGCATGCATCTGGTCGCTCAGCTCCTGGATGAGCTCGGCGAGCTCGCCCGCGGCGGCGCCGGCCAGCCGGTTCCCCGAGACCGCGCCCTCCTTTGGCGAGCCCGGCACGGGCGCACGACCGCGGCCCTGCCCGGACGCCGGCGCCTTGCGGTACCCGCCCGAGAGCAGCTCCTGCGTGTCGATGTCCTCGCGGGCCAGCATGTCCGTCACGTCGGCGATCTTCTTGCGCAGCGGCTGCGGGTCGACGCCGTGCTCGGTGTTGTAGGCGACCTGCTTGGCGCGCCGCCGGTCGGTCTCGTCCAGCGCGTACCGCATGGCCGGCGTGATCTTGTCGGCATACATGTGCACCTGGCCCGTGACGTTGCGCGCCGCGCGACCGATGGTCTGGATGAGCGACCGCTCGGAGCGCAGGAAGCCCTCCTTGTCCGCGTCCAGGATCGCGACCAGGGACACCTCGGGCAGGTCGAGGCCCTCGCGCAGGAGGTTGATGCCGACCAGGACGTCGTACTCCCCGAGCCGCAGCTCCCGCAGCAGCTCGACACGCCGCAGGGTGTCGACCTCCGAGTGCAGGTACCGCACCCGCACGTCCTTCTCGAGGAAGTAGTCGGTGAGGTCCTCGGCCATCTTCTTGGTGAGCGTCGTGACGAGGACGCGCTCGTCGCGGTCGACGCGCTCGCGGATCTCGTGCAGCAGGTCGTCGATCTGCCCGGTGGTGGGCTTGACGACGACCTCGGGGTCCACGAGGCCGGTGGGGCGGATGACCTGCTCCACCACGCCGTCGGACATCGACAGCTCGTAGTCGCCCGGGGTGGCGGACAGATACACCGTCTGTCCGATCCGCTCGACGAACTCCTCCCAGCGCAGCGGCCGGTTGTCCATCGCGCTCGGCAGCCGGAAGCCGTGCTCGACCAGCGACCGCTTGCGGGACATGTCGCCCTCGAACATCGCGCCGATCTGCGGCACGGTCTGGTGCGACTCGTCGATGACGAGCAGGAAGTCCTCGGGGAAGTAGTCGAGCAGCGTGTTCGGGGGCGAGCCCTGCTCGCGCCCGTCGATGTGCCGCGAGTAGTTCTCGATGCCGCTGCACGTGCCGATCTGGCGCATCATCTCGATGTCGTAGGTGGTGCGCATGCGCAGCCGCTGCGCCTCGAGCAGCTTGTTCTGCTGCTCGAGCTCCGCGAGCCGGTCCGCCAGCTCCGCCTCGATCCCGCCGATCGCCCGCTCCATGCGCTCCGGACCCGCGACGTAGTGCGTGGCCGGGAACAGGTAGACGCTCTGCTCGGACCGGATCACCTCGCCCGTGAGCGGGTGCAGCGTCTGGATCGACTCGATCTCGTCGCCGAACATCTCGATGCGCACGGCGAGCTCCTCGTACACCGGGATGATCTCGACCGTGTCACCGCGCACTCGGAACGTGCCGCGCGTGAACGCCGTGTCGTTCCGGCTGTACTGCATCTGCACGAAGCGCCGCAGCATGTCGTCGCGGTCCACCAGGTCGCCGACGTCGAGCCGGACCATCCGGTCGACGTACTCCTGCGGCGTGCCGAGGCCGTAGATGCACGACACGGAGGCGACGACGATCGTGTCGCGCCGCGTGAGCAGCGACGACGTCGCCGAGTGCCGCAGCCGCTCCACCTCGTCGTTGATCGACGAGTCCTTCTCGATGTAGGTGTCCGTCTGCGCGATGTACGCCTCGGGCTGGTAGTAGTCGTAGTACGAGACGAAGTACTCGACGGCGTTGTTCGGCAGCAGCTCCCGGAACTCGGTGGCGAGCTGGGCGGCGAGCGTCTTGTTCGGCGCCATGACGAGCGTCGGCCGTTGCAGCTTCTCGATCAGCCACGCCGTCGTCGCGCTCTTGCCGGTACCGGTGGCGCCGAGCAGCACCACGTCCTTCTCCCCCGCCTGCACGCGGGCGGCGAGGTCCGCGATCGCGGTCGGCTGGTCACCCGCGGGCACGTACTCGGACACCACCTCGAAGGGGGCCACCGCACGCTGCAGGTCGGTCACAGGTCGCATGCCCACCACGGTACGGCGCGCCGCCGACACCCGGCCGGCCGAGCCGGTCCATGGCGCCGTCCAGAGCGCGGCTCAGGTCTGCGACGCCTCGGCGTCGGACTCCTGCTCGACCTCGCTCCGCAGGCGCTGCCACAACGCGTCGACCTGCTCCCGGAGCCCGCCCTCGGAGCCCGTGCCGTCCAGGGTCACGTCCGCGACGGCGGCCCGCTCCTCGTCGGTGGCCTGCGCCCCGACGCGGGCGCGCGCCGCGGCCTCGTCCAGCCCGCGGCCCTCGACCAGCCTGGCCACCCGCTGCTCGGCCGGGGCGTGCACCACGACGAGCAGGTGGAAGTGGTCGGCCTG
Source organism: Promicromonospora sp. Marseille-Q5078 (assembly GCF_050315395.1). Classification (NCBI taxonomy): domain Bacteria; kingdom Bacillati; phylum Actinomycetota; class Actinomycetes; order Micrococcales; family Promicromonosporaceae; genus Promicromonospora; species Promicromonospora sp. Marseille-Q5078. Next base: position 2,228,067 of record NZ_JBNPQG010000001.1, on the reverse strand, counting down.
CCCGGTCTCGACCAGGAGCGGGATGTCGTGCACGACGACGGCCCGGTCGTCGGCCGCCCCCGCGAGGGCCTCGCGCTCCGCGGCGACCCGCCGGATCTCCGGGTGCAGGATCCCCTCCAGGCGCGCCCGTGCGTCCGGGGCGTCGAAGACCACCCGCCCGAGCGCCGGGCGGTCGAGCGACCCGTCGGCCGCGAGCACGCCCTCGCCGAAGGCCTCGACGACCTCCTCGAGCCCGACCGTGCCGGGAGCCACCACCTCCCGGGCCAGGACGTCGTGGTCCACCACGACGGCGCCCAGCTCGGCGAGGCGGCGCGCGACGACGGACTTGCCGGCGGCGATGCCGCCCGTGAGGCCGATACGGAGCATGGGCCCATCCTGCCCCCGGCGTAGGCTTCCCGCCATGAGCGCCCACGGCACCCGGCCGCAGCGCGAGGGGGAGGTGGCATGGCGGGCGGCGGCATGATGCGCTCGTACCTGAAGGACTCGTCGGTCAAGGACCGACGCCTGTCGGGCTCGACGCTCAGGCGGATCCTCGCTTTCGCCCGGCCGTACCGGGCGCAGCTCACCGGCTTCGTGGCGCTCCTCGTGCTCAGCGCGGGCGCCGGCGCCGTGACCCCGCTGCTGTTCCGGCGGCTCATCGACGACGGCATCGCGCACGGCGACCGTTCCCTGGTCCTCTCGATGGCCGCGGCGGCCGTCGCGATCGCGCTCGCCTCCGCGGCTCTGGCGGTGGCCGAGCGCTGGCTGTCGTCGCGGGTCGGCGAGGGGCTCATCCTGGACCTGCGCACGGCGGTCTTCGACCACGTGCAGCGGATGCCGCTCGCGTTCTTCGCGCGGGCGCGCACCGGTGCCCTGGTGCAGCGCCTCAACGGCGACGTCCTCGGCGCGCAGCAGGCGTTCACCTCCACCCTGCAGACCGTGGTGTCCAACGGCCTGACGATCGCCTTCACCCTCGCCGCCATGTTCGTCATGTCCTGGCAGCTCACGCTCGTCTCCCTGGTCCTCCTGCCCGCGTTCGTGTTCCCCGCGCGCTGGTTCGGGCGCCGGCTCGCGACGCTGGCGCGCACCGGCTACGACCTGAACGCCGACGCCGGTCAAATGATGAACGAACGCTTCAACGTCGCGGGCGCGCACCTCGTGAAGGTGTTCGGCGACCCCGACCTGGAGAGCGCGCGGTACGCGGACCAGGTGCGCAGCCTCCGCGACCTGGGGGTGCGCACCGCGCTGCTCGGCACCTGGTTCCGCGTGGGTCTCACGACGCTGGCCTCCGTCGCCATCGCCCTGGTCTACGGGCTCGGCGGGCTGCAGGCGATCGCCGGCGAGCTCACGGTGGGCACCGTCGTGGCGCTCACCGCCTACCTCGGGCGCCTGTACGGCCCGCTGTCCGCCATGTCGAACGTGCAGGTGGACGTCATGACCGCGCTGGTGAGCTTCGAGCGGGTGCTCGAGGTGCTCGACCTCGAGCCGGCCATCGCCGAGAAGCCGGGCGCCGTCGACCTGCGCGAGGCCGTGGCGGGCCGCGGCGCGTCCGTGGAGCTGGACCGGGTCACGTTCCGCTACCCGACCGCCGAGGAGATCTCGCTCGCCTCGCTCGAGTCCGTCGCGGCCCTACGTTCGGACCCCACGGACGACACCCTGCACGACGTCTCCTTCAGCGTGCCTGCGGGCGCCATGGTCGCGCTCGTGGGGCCGTCGGGCGCTGGGAAGACCACCGTGTCGCAGCTCGTGTCGCGCATGTACGACCCGACGTCGGGGGCGGTGCGCATCGCCGGCACGGACCTGCGCGACGTCACGGCAGCGTCGCTGCGCGGCACCGTCGGCGTGGTGTCCCAGGAGGCGCACCTCTTCCACGACACCGTCGCGGCCAACCTGCGGTTCGCCCGCCCCGACGCCTCCGACGAGGACCTCGAACGGGCCCTGCGGCAGGCGAGGATCTGGGACCTCGTCGCCCGGCTCCCGGAGGGGGTCGACACCGTCGTCGGCGACCGCGGCTACCGTCTCTCCGGCGGGGAGCGCCAGCGGCTCGCGATCGCCCGGCTCCTGCTCCGGGCGCCGGACGTCGTGGTGCTCGACGAGGCCACGGCGCACCTCGACTCCGAGTCCGAGGCCGCCGTGCAGGCGGCCCTCGACCAGGCGCTGGCCGGCCGCACGTCGCTCGTCATCGCCCACCGGCTGTCGACGGTCCGCGCCGCGGACGCCATCGTCGTGCTGGCCGACGGCCGCGTCGTCGAGGTCGGCACGCATCCCGAGCTCCTCGCCGCCGGCGGCCTGTACGCCGAGCTCTACGCCACGCAGTTCGCCGACACCGGGGCCCCGGCGACCGAGTAGCAGCCCGCGCCCCCGGGCGGCCAACCACTCCGGCGCCCCACTCCGGCGACATCGAGACGGGGCGGCGACCCTGCCCTCGCCGGGTCCGGCGGGGGCGGTACCGCCGCGCTCCCCCGCACGCACGACGGCGGCCCGCCACCCCGAGGGGTGACGGGCCGCCGTGGGCACCGGTGGGTCGCGCGCGACCCGGCCGGGTCAGTTGCCGGTGAGCTTCTCGCGAAGCGCGGCGAGCGCCTCGTCCGAGGCGAGCGTGCCCGCGGCCTCCTGCGCCGGCGGGGCCGACGAGTAGGAGGAGGACGAGGACGACGACGACGAGCTGCTGCTGCTGCTCGAGGAGCCGCCGCCGGGGACCGCGTCGTTCACGGCCGCGTCGGCGTCCGCCGCGATGGCCGCACGGACCTGCTCGCGGTGCGCCTCCCAGCGGGTGTGTGCCTTGGCGTACTCCGCCTCCCAGGCCTCACGCTGCGTCTCGAAGCCCTCGAGCCACTCGTTGGTCTCCGGGTCGAAGCCCTCGGGGTACTTGTACTCGCCGTTCTCGTCGTACTCCGCAGCCATGCCGTAGAGCGCGGGGTCGAAGTCCTCGGACTCCGGGTCCATGCTCTCGTTGGCCTGCTTGAGCGACAGCGAGATGCGGCGACGCTCGAGGTCGATGTCGATGACCTTGACGAAGACCTCGGCACCGACGCTGACGACCTGCTCGGGCAGCTCGACGTGGCGCACGGCCAGCTCCGAGATGTGCACGAGACCCTCGATGCCGTCCTCCACGCGGACGAACGCACCGAACGGCACCAGCTTCGTGACCTTGCCGGGCACGACCTGGCCGATGGCGTGCGTGCGGGCGAAGGTCTGCCACGGGTCCTCCTGCGTCGCCTTCAGCGACAGGGAGACACGCTCGCGGTCGAAGTCGACGTCGAGCACCTCGACGGTGACCTCCTGGCCCACCTCGACGACCTCGGACGGGTGGTCGATGTGCTTCCAGGACAGCTCCGAGACGTGCACCAGACCGTCGACGCCGCCGAGGTCCACGAACGCACCGAAGTTGACGATCGAGGACACGACACCCGGGCGCACCTGGCCCTTCTGCAGGGTCTGCAGGAAGGTGGAGCGGACCTCGGACTGGGTCTGCTCGAGCCAGGCACGGCGCGACAGGACCACGTTGTTGCGGTTCTTGTCGAGCTCGATGATCTTGGCCTCGATCTCCTTGCCGACGTACGGCGCGAGGTCGCGGACGCGACGCATCTCCACGAGGGAGGCGGGGAGGAAGCCGCGCAGACCGATGTCGAGGATGAGGCCGCCCTTGACGACCTCGATGACGGTGCCGGTGACGACGCCGTCCTCCTCCTTGATCTTCTCGATCGTGCCCCAGGCGCGCTCGTACTGCGCGCGCTTCTTGGACAGGATCAGACGACCCTCCTTGTCCTCCTTCTGGAGGACGAGCGCCTCGACGGCGTCGCCGACGGCGACGACCTCGCCGGGGTCGACGTCGTGCTTGATCGACAGCTCGCGGGAGGGGATCACGCCCTCGGTCTTGTAACCGATGTCGAGGAGGACCTCGTCGCGGTCGACCTTGACGATCGTGCCTTCGACGATGTCACCATCGTTGAAGTACTTGATGGTGGCGTCGACGGCGGCAAGGAAGTCCTCTTCGGTGCCGATGTCGTTGACGGCAACCTGCGGGGCGGACTTCGTGGTGGAGATGGTCATTGAGTAGTTGCTCCGATGCGGACAGGACGTAGTGCGGACAGGGTCTGCGGTACAAGCACCGGGCGTCGCCACGACGATCGATCCGCACGACGGCGATTCGAACCCCAGGACGTCCTCGGGCGCACTGCACCGCCGAACATCCTATCGATGGCGCCCTGCTGGGTCAACGCGCCGACCATGCCGACGGCGATGCCGCCGCCTGCCCGACCGGAGCCCGTGCCACGATGACCGGGTGAGCCACCAGTCTCCCGCCCCGCGGCCGATCTCGCACGCGGGCTACGAGGACGTGCCCGACGCCGCGGGCAGCGCGGCCGCGCGCGGCTGGTGGGACGAGAACGCCGACGACTACCTCGCCGAGCACGGCGAGTTCCTGGGCGACGCCGGCTTCCGCTGGGGCCCCGAGGGGCTCACCGAGGCGGAGGCCGGGCTGCTCGGCGACGTCGACGGGGCACGGGTCGTCGAGGTCGGCGCGGGCGCCGCGCACTGCTCGCGCTGGCTGAGCACCCGGGGCGCGCGCGTCGTCGCCACCGACGTGTCGGCGCAGATGCTCGCCGGCGCGGCGCGGCTCAACGTCGCGACCGGCGTCGCCGTCCCGCTGGTCCAGGCGGACGCCCGGAGCCTGCCGTTCGCGTCGGCCTCCGCGGACGTCGTGTTCACGTCGTTCGGGGCGATCCCCTTCGTCGCGGACGCCGGGCGGGTGCACGCCGAGGCGGCGCGGGTGCTCCGGCCCGGCGGGCGGTGGGTGTTCTCCGTGACCCACCCGGTGCGGTGGGCGTTCCCGGACGACCCCAGCACCCACGGCCTCACCACCCACCGCTCCTACTTCGACCGCCGGCCCTACGTCGAGGTCGACGACCGCGGCGGGGTGCTCTACGCCGAGTACCACCGCACGGTCGGCGACCACGTGCGGGACGTCGCCGCCGCCGGGCTGCGCGTGCGCGACGTCGTCGAGCCCGAGTGGCCGGCGTGGAACACCTCGACCTGGGGTGGCTGGAGCCCCGAGCGGGGCGCCGTCCTGCCCGGCACGGCAGTGTTCGTCACGACCAAGGACTGAGCAGCGGCACCGTCGGTGCCCCTCAGTGCCCGGCGTCGTGCCAGGTCGGTCCGGCGCCCACCGAGACGTCGAGCGGCACGTCGAGCGAGGCCGCGGACCCCATCTGCGAGCGCAGCACGTCCTCCGCAGCCTCGCGCTCGCCGGGGGCCACCTCGACCACGAGCTCGTCGTGCACCTGCAGGAGCAGACGCGAGGCGAGGCCGCGCTCGTCCAGCTCGCGCTGCACGCCGAGCATCGCGACCTTGATGATGTCGGCGGCGCTGCCCTGGATCGGCGCGTTGAGCGCCATGCGCTCGGCCATCTGACGGCGCTGGCGGTTGTCGCTCGTGAGATCGGGCAGGTAGCGGCGCCGGCCCAGGATCGTCGCGGTGTACCCCGTGGCGCGCGCCTCCTCCACCACCCCGGTGAGGTAGTCGCGCACGCCGCCGAACCGGGTGAAGTAGTCGTCCATCAGCGACTGCGCCTCGCTGGTGGGGATGGTGAGCTGCTGCGACAGGCCGAAGGCGCTCAGCCCGTAGGCGAGGCCGTAGCTCATGGCCTTGATCTTCGAGCGCATCTCGGCGGTGACGTCCTCGGGCGCCACCTCGAAGACCCGCGAGCCCACGTACCGGTGCAGGTCCTCGCCGGACCGGAACGCCTCGATGAGGCCCTCGTCGCCGGACAGGTGCGCCATGATGCGCATCTCGATCTGGCTGTAGTCGGCGGTGAGCAGCGTCTCGTAGCCCTCGCCCACCCGGAAGGCGCGCCGGATGCGCCGGCCCTCCTCGGTGCGGATCGGGATGTTCTGGAGGTTCGGGTCCGTGGAGCTCAGCCGGCCCGTGGCGGCGATCGTCTGCTGGAAGGTCGTGTGGATCCGGCCGTCCGGCGCCACCGACTTCAGCAGCCCCTCGACCGTGGAGCGCAGGCGGGTCGCGTCCCGGTGCGCCAGCAGGTGCTCGAGGAACGGGTGCTCCGTCTTGACGTAGAGGTCCTGCAGGGACGCGGCGTCGGTCGTGTAGCCCGTCTTGATCTTCTTGGTCTTGGGCATCCCGAGCTGGTCGAAGAGCACCTCCTGCAGCTGCTTCGGGCTGCCGAGGTTCACCTGCCGCCCGATCACGTCGTAGGCGTCGGCGGCGGCGTCGGCCACCATCGCGGCGAACTGCTTCTCGAGCTCCGTCAGGTACTCGACGTCGGCCGCGATGCCCGTGGCCTCCATCCGCCCCAGGACCGCGGTGAGCGGCAGCTCGAGGTCGGCGAGCAGGCCGGCGGCCCCGCGGTCGTCGAGCTGGCCCGTCAGGGCCTGCGCCAGGTCGACCACGGCTGCGGCCCGGACCGCCGCCTGCCGCGCCCGCGGGTCGTCGTCCCCGCCATCGAGCGCGAGGTCCAGGGCGCCCTGCCCGGCGGCGCCGGCGGACTCCCCCGCCGACAGCTCCCGCCCGAGCAGCCGCACGGTGAGGTCCGCGAGGTCGTACCCGCGCTGGTCGGGGTAGCAGAGGTAGGCGGCGAGCTCGGTGTCGAAGGCCACGCCCCGCAGCTCGAGGCCGCGGCCCGCGAGCTCGTGCCACGCCGACTTGGCGCCGTGCACGACCTTCGGCGCCTCGGGGTCCGCGAGCCAGGCGGCCAGCGCCCGCTCGTCCTCCGGCGCGGCGTCGGCGAGGTCCACGACCGCGGCCGACCCCTCGTCGTCCGCCCCTCCGTCGGCGACCGCGACCTCCCAGGCGTCGCCGGCCCCCGGCGTGGCGGTCCCCGTGACCTCCACCCCCAGGGGGCGCCCCGCCCGGTCCGCGAGCCAGGCGCCGAGCCCGCCCGTCTCGATCGACGCGAGCTCCACCTGGACGCCGGACACCGCCGCGACCTCGACGGGCTCGGCCGCCGGGTCCGCGGCGAGCAGCCGGTCGCGGAGGGTGCCGAACTGCAGCGTGTCCGAGACCCGGTGCACGGCCTCCCGGTCGAAGCCGGCCAGCGCCAGCTCCTCCACGGCGAGCGGGAGCTCCAGGTGGTCGAGGAGCGCGTTGAGCTCCCGGTTGAGCCGCACCTGGTCGACCGCGTCGCGCAGGTTGGCGGCAGCCTTGCCCTTGAGCTCGTCGACGTGCTCCAGCAGCGGCTCGAGCCCCCCGTAGGTGGTGACCCACTTGGCCGCCGTCTTGGGGCCGACCCCGGCGACACCGGGCAGGTTGTCGCTCGTCTCCCCCACCAGGGCCGCGAGGTCCGGGTACTGCTGCGGGGGCACGCCGTACTTCTCGACGACGGCCTCCGGCGTCATGCGCGCGAGCTCGGAGACCCCGCGCTTGGGGTACAGCACGGTCACGTGCTCCGTGACCAGCTGCAGCGAGTCGCGGTCGCCGGAGCAGACGAGGACGTCCAGCCCGGCCTCGGCGCCCTCGCGGGCGAGGGTGGCCAGGATGTCGTCGGCCTCGATCCCCTCGCGCTGCAGCGACGGGATCCGGAGCGCCTCGAGGACCTCCTTGATGAGCGGGACCTGGCCGCGGAACACCTCGGGCGTCGCGTCGCGGTTGCCCTTGTACTCGGGGAAGCGCTCGGTGCGGAACGTCACGCGACCGGCGTCGAACGCCACGGCGGCGTGGGTGGGCTGCTCGTCGCGCAGCAGGTTCGTCAGCATCGACGTGAAGCCGTAGACGGCGTTCGTCACCTGGCCGCTGGACGTCACCAGGGTGTCGGGCAGCGCGAAGAACGCGCGGTACGCCATGGAGTGGCCGTCGATCAGCAGGAGGCGCGGGCGCCCCTCGGTTCGCGCAGAGGTCGTCACGGGTGCCAACCTATCGCCCATGGCCGACACACCTGACGACGCCTCGACGTTCCCCGGCACCCTGGAGCAGTGGTCGGCGGCCGGCCGCGGCACTCTCCTCGAGCGGCTGGGCATCGCGCTCACCGGCGTGGCCGCGGACCTCACCACCGGCGTCATGCCCGTCGCGGGCAACACCCAGCCCGCGGGGCTGCTGCACGGCGGGGCGACGGCGTCCCTCGCGGAGACCCTGGCGTCCGTCGCGGCGCAGCAGCACGCCGGGCCGGGACGCGGCGCCGTGGGCCTGGAGCTCAACGCGACCCACCACCGAGGGGTGCGGTCGGGGACGGTGCACGGGGAGGCACGGGCGCTCCACCTGGGCCGGACGACGGCCTCCTACGAGATCGTCGTCACCGACGACGAGGGGCGGCGCGTGTGCACCGCGCGGCTGACCTGCATGATCCTCGACGGTCGCTGAGCGACCGGAGCGGCGCCGGGTGCGCCTGGCATCAATCAGGAGGGGACGGACTCGCTCGTGGCGTCCGGGCGCGGCACCACGCCGAGGGCGGTGAATCCGTCGCCGGTGGGGGCGTCGCCGGGACGGTCGACAGCACGCTCGGCCGCGGCCCGCAGCGCGGCGTCCCGCTCCGCCTGGAAGGCGCGCAGGTCGACGGGGCCGGTCGGCAGGCCCGCGGCGCGCGCCCGGCGGCGCCGGGCGACGAGGTCCTCGATCGCCGCCCGGGTCGCCTCGCGGCGCCCGACGCGCACGGCGGTGCGGGACGAGCGGGGGCTCTCCTGGGCGAGGCGGCGCTGCAGCGTCGCCGTGGCCACCACGCGGTGGCCGGAGGTCGGCGCGAAGCCCAGCCGGGCGAGGAACCGGTGCATGCCCCGTGCGCCGGGCGCCGGCGCGCAGTAGACGTTCTCCGCGCCGCGCTCCCCCGCCACGGCGGCGGCCGCCGCGAGGAGCGCGTGCCCCACGCCGCGGCGACGCGCGGCCGGGGAGACGAAGACCGCGTCGACGTAGAGGCTCGTCGTGGTCGCGAACAGCAGCGGGTCGATGACGCGCAGCACCGCGAAGCCGCAGACCTCGCCCTCGTTGGTCGCGACGAGGACCTGGCCGCCGGCGCCCAGCAGGACGCTCAGGTGCTCGAGCAGGCGCGACGCGTCGACGGGCGACCCCTGCACGGCCGCCGGCGACTCCTCGACCGCGCGCTCCGCGAGCTGCGCGACGCCGACCATGTCGTCCTGCTCGACCGGTCGGACCTCGACCGTTGCACGCATCGGCACCTCCTCGACGAAGACCGTGAACCCCGGCCCCGGTCCGGTGGGAACCCTCCCACCTGTCCTCACGGGCCCGGCCCGGGAGGATCCCGGGCTCACGATCGTTGAAGCATGAATATCACAGATCGGTTACGACACCCAGGCGACCATAGCCGCCGCAGAGTTGTCGCACAATGCCGGTGGCCCGGCCGCAGGACGAGTCCTGGGGCCGGGCCACCGATGTGCGGGTCAGGCCCCGCCGACCTGCTCGATGACGGCGTCCGCGACCTCACGCATCGTGAGGCGACGGTCCATCGACGTCTTCTGGATCCAGCGGAAGGACTCCGGCTCGCTCAGGCCCATCTTGGTCATGAGCAGGCCCTTCGCGCGGTCCACGCGCTTGCGGGTCTCGAAGCGCTCGGTGAGGTCGGCGACCTCCGCCTCGAGCGCCCCGATCTGCTGGTAGCGCGAGATCGCGATCTCGACGGCCGGGAGCAGGTCCGCCGGGGTGAACGGCTTGACGACGTACGCCATCGCGCCCGCGTCCCGCGCCCGCTCGACGAGCTCCGTCTGGGAGAACGCGGTGAGCAGGACGACCGGGGCGGCGTGCGCCTTGCCGATCCGCTCGGCCGCCGAGATGCCGTCCAGCTCGGGCATCTTGACGTCCATCACCACGACGTCCGGCTTGAGCTCCGTCGCGAGACGGACCGCCGTCTCGCCGTCGCCCGCCTCGCCGACGACGTCGAAGCCGGCCTCACGGAGCGTCTCGACGACGTCCATCCGGATGAGGGCCTCGTCCTCGACGACGATGGCACGGCGCGCAGGTCGCTCCGGCGCCTTGGGAGCCTCCGGCTCCTGGTCGATCATGGGCGGCAGGTCGAGCGGCACCGTCGCCTCGGGCTTCGCGTCGTTGGGCTTCTCGTCGGTCACCCGTTCATCCTAGTGGCCACGGCGGGGCGCCGCGTCCCGTGCCCGGTGTGACACGTGCGACGCCTGGTCGGCGGCCTGGTCGACGCGCGGCCGGTGACCGGACGCCGCGGTTCGGCCCCCGACCTGCACGTGTGGTTCGATAAGCCCCGCGCCCCGGTAGCCCAACCGGCAGAGGCAATCGGCTCAAACCCGATCCAGTGTGGGTTCGAATCCCACCCGGGGCACCCTGCCACCCCTCAGGCGGCAGACCGGCCGAGCCCGTTCGCCTCCCAGCCGGCCGTCCGCCACCGCTCGAGGTCGAGCCGGCCGCGGCCGTCGATCACGCGCGGCGTCGACGTCAGGTGCGCGAGCGGGCCCGGGTCCGCGTCGGCGAAGGCGTCCCACTCGGTCAGCACGAGAACGACGTCGGTGTTCTCCACGGCCTCCTCGGTCGACGTGGCGAAGGCGAGGGTCGGGAAGGTCCGCCTCCCGGTGTCCCCCGCCTCGGGGTCGTAGACCGTCACCTGCGCGCCCTGCAGGTGCAGGGCCGCGGCCACGTTGAGGGCCGGCGAGTCCCGGACGTCGTCCGTCCCGGGCTTGAACGCCGCGCCGAGCACCCCGACGCGGCGGTTGAGCACCGACCCGCCGCAGGCGTCGACCGCCATCGCGACGACGCGGCCGCGCTGCGCCATGTTGATCTCGTCGACCTCCTGCATCAGGGACGCGGCACGATGCGCCCCCAGCTCGCGCGCCCGGTGCATGAGGGCCCGGATGTCCTTGGGCAGGCATCCGCCGCCGAAGCCGAGCCCGGCGTCCAGGAACTGCCGGCCGATCCGCCCGTCGTGCCCGAGCGCGTCGGCCAGGACCGTGACGTCCGCGCCCGCCGCGTCGCAGACCGCCGCGACGGCGTTGATGAAGGAGATCTTGGTCGCGAGGAACGCGTTGGCGCTGACCTTGACCAGCTCCGCCGTCGGCAGGTCCGCGACGATCACGGGCGCCCCCTCGGCGATGGGCCGCGAGTACAGCAGGCGCAGCGTCGCCTCGGCCTCCTCGCTCACGCCGCCGAGCACGATGCGGTCGGGGTGCAGCGTGTCGTGGACCGCCTTGCCCTCGCGCAGGAACTCCGGGTTCCACACCAGCTCGACGCGACGGTCCGCCGGCACCAGCGTCCCCAGCATCTCGCGGAGCCGCGCCGCCGTGCCCACCGGCACGGTGGACTTGCCGACGACGAGCGCGTCGTGGTCCAGGTGCCGGGCGATGCCGGTCACCGCCGCCTCGACGTACGAGAGGTCCGCCGCGTGGCTGGTCGCGCGCTGGGGCGTGCCGACGCACACGAAGTGCACGTCCGCCCAGGCCGCGGCCTCGGCGAGGTCGGTCGTGAACCGCAGGCGCCCCGACTCCGTGTGCCGCTGCAGCAGCTCGGGCAGGCCCGGCTCGAAGAACGGGACCTTGCCCGCGGCGAGCGCGTCGACCTTCGCCGGGTCGACGTCCACGCCCATGACCTCGAACCCGAGCTCGGCCATCGCGGCGGCGTGCGTGGCGCCGAGGTACCCGGTGCCTACGACGCCGACCCGCGGCGCGGTACGTCGGCCGGCGGGCCCGCCGGCCGCCGGGCGTGTGGACCTCTGTCCCGCACGGCGGGACACGGTGCTGGTGGTCATGTTCGCTCCTCCGGTCCGTACTGCCTGGTTGCTGCCTGGTGGCGTGCTGCCTGGTGATGTGCCCGGTGCGTCCGGCGGCGGACCGGTCGCGGCTGTCCCGCCCGGTCAGGGCCGGGGCAGCGCCGTCCAGCCGACCCCCGCCATGTGCTCCGCGAACGCCGAGGACGTCGACGCGCGCGAGTCGATCCGCCAGTCGTTCGTGACGGTCTGGCCGGACACCTGGGAGGTCACCGCGAGGTTGAACCACGAGAACCCGACGATGTCGTCGTTCTCCGGCGCGGTCAGCGCCCAGGCGAGGTGGTCGATCCAGCGGGACTTCTGCCCGCCGATCTCGCTCGCCCCGATCTCGGCCAGGAACAGCGGCTTGCCCGCCGCGACGTCGCGCAGGTCCGCGAGCGTCGCGCCGAAGGTGCTGCTGAAGGTCGGCACGTCGTCCTCGCGGAACGGCGGCCGCCAGTAGGCGGACATGCCGGCCCAGTCGACGTACTCGTCGCCGGGGTACTGGGTACGCAGGAACTCCGTCGACGCACGGTCGGGCGCGAGGTTGTCCACGCGGTTCGGCGCCCACAGCCAGATGACGAGGTCGTTGGCGCCGGCCTTCTCGAAGATGTCGTGCACGTGGCGCCAGACCTTGACGTAGTCGCCCCGCTGGTTCGTGTTGACCCCGTCGGACCACGGGTACCAGTCGCCGTTCATCTCGTGGTTGAGGCGGATCACCAGGGGAAGCCCCGTCCGGGTGATGTCCCGGGCGTACTTCGCCAGGTAGTCGTCGTAGCGGCCGGAGAGGACGACCTCGGACGTGTAGTCGGGCTCCGACACCTGGTCGTTGGCCGCCGCCATCGGGCGGCTCTCCCACGTGAGCACGGGCAGCTCGCCGTGCCGCCAGGACCGCTCGACCCCCTCAGGACGGAAGTCGGTGTCCCAGCCCTGGAAGTAGCCCGAGACGGTGGCGTCGAGGTCGGTGCCGACCTTCTGCTGCACGTTGTCGAACTCCGCCCAGTTCCACGGCGACTGGGTGGTGTACATGCCCCACCACCGCGCGTCGCCGGCCGCGGCGCGGAGGATCTGCTTCTTGGTGGGTGCGGAGACCGCCTCCGGCGTCTCCTCCCCGCCGCTCCCGGCGCCCTGCAGCGACTGCTGCAGCTTCTTCTCCCGGGCGCGCGCCTCGGCGAGCTGCGCAGTGCGGTCCGCCGCGGTCGCCTCGGCGTCCCCGACGCGCGCCCACGCCTGGTCGGCCGAGCCCCAGGCCTCCCCCGCGGCCGCCTCGGCCTCGCCGACCCGGCTCCACGCGCCCCGCAGGGCCGCGCCGTCACCGCCGCCCCCGCTGCCGCCGCCGTCGCTGTCGTCGCCCGTGCCGCCGCCCGCCCTGCTCGCGGACCACGAGTCGCTCCCGGAGCCGCCGGCCGCGGCGGCCTCGGCGGCCCGCGCCTCCGCCCTGCCCGCCCGCGACTGCGCCTCGACCAGCTTCGCGGCGGCGGCCTTGTCGGCGGCCTTCTTCCTGGCCAGTCGCTTCGCCTCGGCCTCCGCCCGCTCCGCCGCGGCCTTCTCCTGGCCGGAGACCATGCCCTGCTCGCGCTCGCCGGCGGCCTTGGCCTCGATGCGGTATCTCTCGGCCTGTTCCTCGGCGGAGGCCAGGTCCTGTTCCAGGGCGTCGACGCGGGCCTGCAGGTCCTCGGCCGACGGCGCGTCGTCGCCGACGTCGATCCGCGGGGTGGCCCACACGAAGGCCGACACGGCGAGGAGCGCGAGGACCAGCACGCCGGCGGCGACGCGCGCCCGCCACGACGTGGCGCGCAGGACGGACGTGATCTTGTCAGACATACAGGAGCGCCTCCAGACCGAGGATCACGACGGCGATGCCGTACGGGACGAGGACGAGGGGGTTGCGCGTGCGGACCGTCGTGGCGCGCCGGCGGGTCGTGGGCGCGGGGGCTTCGGCCCGGAGTTCCACCGCGGTGCCCGCCACCGGTTCCGACGCGGGCGCGGCGGACGGCTCCCCCGCAGGTCGTGGCCCGAACACCTCGTCGGCGAGCGAGCGCCCCGCCGCGTCGTCCGCGACCTGGCCCGCAGCCTGGCCGGCAGCCTGGCCGGCAGCCTGGCCGGCAGCCTGGCCCGCGACCTGGCCCGCGACCTCGCCTCCGGCGGGCTGCCCGCCCCGGTCGACCACGTCGACCGGGGCGGTCGCGTCCTGCAGGTCGTCGAGCTCGGCCATGAGCTGGTCGGTCGTGCGGTCGTAGGCGCCCGCGCGAGTCCCCCACCCCGCCACGTGCGCCATCCGCACGAAACCGAGGAAGCGCACCGGCATGAGGAAGAGGGACGAGACGATGATGAACACCGGCAGGCGGAAGAAGTCCGACGGCTTCTCCCGGAGGTGCCGGAGCTGCCGGAAGGCCATCGACAGCACGGACGAGACGACCATCAGCCCGATGACGAGGATCCAGCCGCTGTTGCCCACCGCCTCCTGCAGGATCGCCTGGTAGAGGTTCACCCCCGTGCCGCTCGCCGCCCGGTAGACCCAGCCGACGATCGTGCCGAGGAGCATGAACGGCAGCAGGATGTCCACGACGAAGAAGACCGCCAGCACCGGGGCGTGCATCAGCATCCACGGCAGCATCCGCAGGGTGTTGTACTGGCTGCCGCGCGCCCAGCGCAGCTGCTGCTTGTAGAGCTTCCGCACCTGCAGCGGAGCGTCCGTGTAGACCAGGGACGAGAACTGGTAGACGGTGCGGTAGCCCTCCTTGAGGGTCAGGTTCGTCAGCGTCCGGTCGTCGGAGACCTCCAGGAACACGCCCAGGAACTTCTCGGTCATGAACTTCTCCATGACCCGCACCAGGATGTTCCGCCGGAAGGCGATGGTGCGACCGGGCAGGCACCCGACCTGGCCGACCACGGACTGGGCGGGCATCGAGTACAGCCCGCGCGAGTTCTCGAGCCAGTCCGCCCAGCGCGTGATCCAGCTGCGCTCCGGCTCCAGGATCCGCTGCCGGGTGGTGACGCCCCCGACGCTCTCCTCGGCGAACGGGCGGAGCAGCTCGACCAGCGTGCCGTCGGTCCAGATCGTGTCGGAGTCGACCAGCACCGTGATCTCCCCCGTCGACGCCTCCGTCCCGACCTTCACGGCGTTGCGCTTGCCGGGGATCGGCGTGTGCAGCCACCGCACGGCCGGCGCGAGGTCGTCGCAGATCCGCTCCAGCGCCTCGTTGCGGGCCCCGTTGATGACCACGATCGTCTCGTGCGGGCCCTGGGCGACGATGCGGCGCAGGACGTCGCGGAAGAGGTCCTCGGGCTCGTCGACCACGGGGACGATCACGCTCGCCGTGCCGGTGAACTCGCCGGTGAAGGTCTCGTAGCGGCGGGACAGCACCACCTTGAGCAGCCAGATCGCCCACACCGTGGCAGAGAAGGCCGCGAAGAGGTAGAACTCCGCGTGCTCGTCGAGCATGTGCCGGACCTGCAGGATGAAGATGAACATCGGGCACCTTCCGCCAGGGTCGCTCGCACACGACGGTGCGGGCGACGCGTCGTCGGGTCTCGCGATGGGCCCCCTCGGGGCCGTCCAGACCGTCGCGCGGCCCCCGCGGAGGGACCCGGGGGCGCTGCCCCCTGGCGACCGTCATGCTCGCCGGACCAGGCGGTCCGGGTCGGTGCCGCGGAGCGGGTCCTGCTCCCCCCGCGGCCTGTCGAGCACCGGTAAGTGCTGACTCCGACGCTATGCGTGGCACAGGCGAAGGCGCAGGTCAAGGATGAACTTTTCACGTGCTGTTCATCGGCTCCCGGCGGGGCGCCGCGGCCCACGGAGCGGCGACGGCGCAGGTCACGAACCGGTCACGACGGCCGTGGCGCCTGCGCGGGTCGGGGTCCAGATCCTGGACGCTTCACACGACCGCAACGTGGAGGGCCGGCCGGCGGCACACGGACGAAACGTCCCCCGGGCGGACGCCCGGCCCGGGCACGACGAAGGGCCCCGCACCGCCGGAGCGGTACGGGGCCCTTCGTCACGGACATCGCGCGCGGCCGGGTCCCGAGGACCCGGCCGACCGCGGTCACACGTCGCTGTGGCTGCCGACCTGGTGCACGAGGATCGAGTTCGTCGTGCCGGGCACGCCCACCGGGGCACCCGAGACGATCACGACGCGGTCGCCGGGCTCCGCGAGCCCGTTGGCGCGCAGGGTGGAGTCGACCTGGCCGACCATCGCGTCGACGCTGTCGACCTTCGGCACCTGGTAGCTCGAGGTGCCCCAGGTGAGCGCGAGCACGCTGCGCACGCTCTCCTCCGGCGTGAACGCGAGCAGCGGGATGCCGGAGCGCAGGCGGGACATGCGCTTCGCCGAGTCGCCGGACTGCGTGAACGTCACCAGGTACTTGACGCCGAGCGAGTCGCCGATCTCCGCCGCGGCGCGGGTGATGATGCCGCCGCGGGTGTGCGGGGTGGAACCCAGCGGCGCGATGCGCTCGCGGCCCATCTCCTCCGTGGCCTCGATGATCCGGGCCATCGTCTGGACCGTGATGATCGGGTAGTCGCCGACGCTCGTCTCGCCCGAGAGCATGACCGCGTCCGCGCCGTCGAGCACCGCGTTGGCGCAGTCGGAGGCCTCGGCGCGCGTCGGCGTCGGGCTGGTGGTCATCGACTCCAGCACCTGCGTGGCGACGATCACGGGCTTCGCGTTGCGGCGGGCGAGCTCCACGATGCGCTTCTGCACCAGCGGCACCTGCTCCAGCGGCATCTCCACGGCGAGGTCGCCCCGGGCCACCATGAAGCCGTCGAAGGCCGCGACGACCTCCTCCAGGTTCTCCACGGCCTGCGGCTTCTCGATCTTGGCGACGACGGGGACCGTGCGGCCCTCCTCCGCCATGATCGCGGCGACGTCGTCGTAGTCCTTGGCGGACCGCACGAACGACAGCGCGATGATGTCCGCGCCCATGCGCAGCGCCCAGCGCAGGTCGTCGGTGTCCTTCTCCGACAGCGCCGGCACGGAGACCGCGACGCCGGGGAGGTTGATGCCCTTGTTGTTCGAGACCGGGCCGGCGACCTCGACGGTCGTGACGACGCGCGGGCCCTCGACGGCGATGACGCGCACGCGCACCTTGCCGTCGTCGATGAGGAGCGGGTCGCCGACGCGGGCGTCGCCCGCCAGACCCTTGTGGGTCGTCGAGACGAGCTCCTTGGTGCCCTCCACGTCCTCCGTGGTGATCGTGAAGGTGTCGCCCTCGTTCAGGTGGTGCTTCACGTCGCCCGCGAACCGGCCGAGCCGGATCTTGGGGCCCTGGAGGTCGACGAGGACAGCGACGTTACGGCCGGACTCCTTCGCCGCCGCCCGTACACCGTGGTACACGGCCTCGTGCTCCGCCTGCTCCCCGTGGCTCCGGTTGATCCGGGCCACGTCCATGCCCGCGTCGACCAGCTCACGGAGCTTGGTCGGGGACGCGGTCGCGGGTCCGATGGTGCACACGATCTTCGCTCTGCGCATGTCTCCAGCCTCGTCGTCGATCGGCCCCGACGCGAGCCGGGGCCGGCACCGGGCGCCGGTAGGGCGCCCGGGTACTGCTTCATCCTTGTCGTGCTTATCCTCGCAGCGCGACCGTCCGCGGTCCCACCGGCGCGGGCAGCTCGCTGCTGCCCTGCAGGTAGGCGTCGACCGCGGCCGCGGTCGCACGGCCCTCGGCGATCGCCCACACGATGAGCGACTGCCCCCGGCCCGCGTCGCCCGTCGCATAGACGCCGGGCAGGCTGGTGGCGTAGTCGTCGCCGCGCCGGACGAGCCCACGGGTGGTGAGCTCGGTGCCGGTCTGCGTCACCAGCTCGTCGGTCTCCGGACCGGTGAACCCCATGGCGATCAGGACCAGGTCCGCGGGGATCTCGCGCTCGGTGCCCTGCTGGGGCACCCGGCGGCCGTCGGGCAGGTATTCCGTCTCGGCGATCCGCAAGGCGCGGACGTTGCCGTCCGCGTCCCCCACGAACTCTACCGTCGAGGCCAGGTAGCTGCGCTCCCCGCCCTCCTCGTGCGACGACGAGACCTCGAACAGGATCGGGTCCGTCGGCCACGGCTGGCTCGCCGGGCGCTCGAGCGACGGCTTCCGGCCGATCGCCAGCGTGGTCACGCTCGCCGCGCCCTGCCGCAGGGACGTGCCGAGGCAGTCCGACCCGGTGTCGCCGCCGCCGATGATGACGACGTGCTTGCCCTCGGCCGACGGGGCTCCCTCGACGGGGCTGCCCGCCGCCGCCTTGTTCGCCGGGGTCAGGAAGTCCATCGCGAAGTGGATGCCCGCCAGGTCCCGGCCGGGCAGGCCCAGGTCGCGGGGCACCGTGGCACCGGTGGCCACCACGACGGCGTCGAACCGGCGGCGCAGCGCGTCCCACGTGATGTCGCGGCCGATGGCGACGCCCGCGCGGAAGCGGGTGCCCTCGGCCTCCATCTGCTCGAGCCGACGCTCGATGTGGAGCTTCTCCAGCTTGAAGTCGGGGATGCCGTAGCGCAGCAGGCCGCCGATCGCGTCGTCGCGCTCGTACACGACGACGGTGTGGCCGGCCCGGGTCAGCTGCTGGGCGGCCGCCAGGCCCGCGGGGCCGGAGCCCACGACGGCCACGGTGGACCCCGTGAGTCGCTGCGGCACCTGCGGCGTCACGAGGCCGCGGGCGAACGCCTCGTCGATGATCGAGACCTCGACGTTCTTGATCGTCACCGCGGGCTGGTTGATGCCCAGCACGCAGCTCGTCTCGCAGGGCGCCGGGCAGACGCGACCGGTGAACTCCGGGAAGTTGTTGGTCGCGTGCAGCCGCTCGATGGCGTCGGCCCACTGGTCGCGCCACACCAGGTCGTTCCACTCCGGGATGAGGTTGCCCAGCGGGCAGCCCTGGTGGCAGAACGGGATGCCGCAGTCCATGCAGCGGCCCGCCTGCTCCTTGAGGAACGGCTGCCCGTCCTCGCGGTGCGCGTGCGTGTCCTTCCAGTCACGCAGCCGCACCTCGACCGGGCGGTTCGGCGGGAGCTCGCGCTCCCGCACCTTCAGGAATCCGCGGGGGTCAGCCACGCGCCACCTCCATGATCTGCTCCCACATCGCCGGGTCGAAGTCGTCGCCCTCGCCCAGCGTCTTCCCGGCGGCCTCGGCGTCGGCCAGCGCAGCGCGCACGCGCGCCCAGCCGGCCGGCACGACGCGCGAGAAGCGCGCCCGGGCCCCGTCCTCCTCGAGGAGCTCGGCCGCGACGGGCGAGCCGGTCTCCTCCTGGTGCTGCTCCAGCAGGCCGCGCACGCGGTCCCAGTCCTCGTCGTCCAGCGGGCCCACCTGGAGCTCGCCGCTCGCCACGGCCTGGGTGTTCATCGCGGCGTCGCGCAGGTTCAGCACGTACGCGACACCGCCGGACATGCCGGCGCCGAAGTTGCGGCCCGTGGGGCCGAGGACCAGCACCGTGCCGCCGGTCATGTACTCGCAGCCGTGGTCACCCACGCCCTCCACGACCAGGGTCGCGCCGGAGTTGCGCACGCCGAAGCGCTCGCCCACCCGGCCGCGCAGCAGCACCTCGCCCGACGTCGCGCCGTAGCCGATGACGTTGCCCGCCACCACGTTCGCGGCGCCCTCGAGCACCGCCGAGCGGTCGGGGCGCACGACGATCCGTCCGCCCGACAGCCCCTTGCCGACGTAGTCGTTGGCGTCGCCGTACAGCCGCAGCGTGACGCCGCGGGGCAGGAACGCGCCGAGCGACTGGCCGGCGGACCCCGTCAGGGTCACGTCGATCGTGTCGTCCGGCAGGCCCGCGGCGCGGTACCGCTTGGTCACCTCGTGGCCGAGCATCGTGCCGACCGTGCGGTTGACGTTGCGCACCGGCAGCTCGATCCGCACGGGGAGCGCGTCCTCGAGCGCGGGGCGCGCCTTCTCGATGAGCTGGTTGTCGAGCGCCTTGGCCAGGCCGTGGTCCTGGGTCGTCACCTGGTGCAGCGTCGAGCCCGGGGCGGGCTCGGTCGCGGCCAGCACCGGGGCCAGGTTCAGCCCCTGCGCCTTCCAGTGGTCGACCGCCTTGCGGGTGTCGAGCGCGTCGACGTGCCCGACGGCCTCCTCGACCGACCGGAAGCCGAGCGACGCCAGGTGCTCACGCACCTCCTGCGCGATGAACTCGAAGAAGTTCACGACGAACTCCGGCTTGCCCGTGAACCGGCGCCGCAGCTCGGGGTTCTGCGTCGCGACGCCCACCGGGCAGGTGTCCAGGTGGCACACGCGCATCATGACGCAGCCCGAGACCACCATCGGCGCCGTCGCGAAGCCGAACTCCTCGGCGCCCAGCAGCGCGGCCACCACGACGTCGCGACCGGTCTTCATCTGGCCGTCGACCTGCACGACGATCCGGTCGCGCAGGTTGTTGAGCACGAGGGTCTGCTGGGTCTCGGCCAGGCCGATCTCCCACGGTGTGCCCGCGTGCTTGAGCGACGTCAGCGGGCTCGCGCCCGTGCCGCCGTCGTGGCCCGAGATGAGGACGACGTCCGCGTGCGCCTTGGAGACGCCCGTGGCCACGGTGCCCACGCCGAACTCGGAGACGAGCTTGACGTGCACGCGTGCCGACGGGTTGGCGTTCTTGGCGTCGTGGATGAGCTGCGCCAGGTCCTCGATCGAGTAGATGTCGTGGTGCGGCGGCGGCGAGATCAGGCCGACGCCGGGGGTCGAGTGCCGGGTCCGCGCGACCCACGGGTAGACCTTGGGGCCGGGCAGCTGACCGCCCTCGCCAGGCTTGGCGCCCTGGGCGAGCTTGATCTGGATGTCGTCCGCGTTGGTGAGGTACTCGCTCGTCACGCCGAAGCGGCCGGACGCGATCTGCTTGACCCGCGAGCGGCGCTCGGGGTCGTACAGGCGCTCCGGGTCCTCGCCGCCCTCGCCGGTGTTCGACCGGCCGCCGAGGCGGTTCATGGCGATCGCCAGCGTCTCGTGCGCCTCCGCCGAGATGGACCCGTAGGACATCGCGCCGGTGTTGAACCGCTTGACGATCTCGCTGACCGGCTCGACCTCGTCGATCGGCACCGGCTCACGGTCGGGCGTGAAGCGCAGCAGGCCGCGCAGCGTCATCAGGCGGCGGGACTGCTCGTCCACGCGGCGCGTGTACTGCCGGAAGATGTCCATCCGGCCCGTGCGGGTCGCGTGCTGCAGGCGGAAGACGGTCTCGGGGTCGAAGAGGTGCTCCTCGCCGTCCCGGCGCCACTGGTACTCGCCGCCGCTCGTGAGCCGCTGGTGCGGCTTGTGGTTGCCCGACGCCGGGTACGCCTCCGCGTGCCGCGCCGCGACCTCGGCCGCGATGACGTCGAGGCCGATGCCCGCGAGCCGGCTCGTCGTCCCGGTGAAGTAGTCGTCGAC
Organism: Promicromonospora sp. Marseille-Q5078; assembly: GCF_050315395.1. Classification (NCBI taxonomy): domain Bacteria; kingdom Bacillati; phylum Actinomycetota; class Actinomycetes; order Micrococcales; family Promicromonosporaceae; genus Promicromonospora; species Promicromonospora sp. Marseille-Q5078. The sequence continues at coordinate 2,207,095 of NZ_JBNPQG010000001.1, read as the reverse complement.
CAGCTCGTGCGAGAGCCCGACGGCCTCGAAGATCTGCGCACCGCGGTACGACATGATCGTCGAGATGCCCATCTTGCTCATCACCTTGAGCACGCCCTTGCCGAGCGCCTTGATGAGGTTCGCGACGGACTTCTCGGGGCTGACGTCGAGGTAGCCGCGCAGCGCGAGGTCCTCGACCGTCTCCATGGCGAGGTACGGGTTGATGGCCGCCGCGCCGTAGCCGACGAGGAGCGCCACGTGGTGCACCTCGCGCACGTCGCCGGCCTCGACGACCAGCGAGATCTGCGTGCGGGTGTGCCGGCGCAGCAGGTGGTGGTGCACGGCGCTGGTGAGCAGCAGGGACGGGATCGGGGCGAGCTCGGAGTCCGAGTCGCGGTCCGACAGCACGATGTGCGTGGCCCCGGCCTCGATCTCGGCGTCGACCTCCGCGAAGATCTCCTCCAGGCGCGCCTGCAGCGCACGGCCGCCGCCCGAGACCTCGTACAGGCCGCGCACCATGTGCGCCCGGAACTCGCCCTCGAGCCGCTCGTCGCGGTCGATGCGGACGATCTTCGCCAGCTCGTCGTTGTCGAGCACCGGGAACGGCAGCACGAGCTTGCGCGCGTGGCCCGCGTCGTCCGACAGCAGGTTCGGCTCGGGGCCGATGGCGCCGCCGATCGAGGTGACGAGCTCCTCGCGGATGGCGTCCAGCGGCGGGTTCGTCACCTGCGCGAACATCTGCGTGAAGTAGTCGAACAGCAGCCGCGGCCGGCTGGAGAGCACGGCCACCGGCGTGTCCGAGCCCATCGCGCCGAGGGGCTCGGCCCCCTGGTTCGCCATCGGCGTCAGGATGATCTTGAGCTCCTCCGACGTGTAGCCGAAGGCGCGCTGGCGCCGCTGCACGGAGGCCGGGCTGTGCGCCACGTGCTCGCGCTCGGGCAGCGACTCGAGCGAGATCGAGTTCTCCTCGATCCAGCGGGCGTACGGGCGCTGGGCGGCGAGCTGCGACTTGAGCTCGTCGTCCTCCACGATCCGGCCCTGGGCGGTGTCGACCAGGAACATCCGGCCCGGCTCGAGGCGGCCCTTGCGCACGATCGTCGCGGGGTCGAGGTCCAGGACGCCGGCCTCCGAGGCCAGCACGACCAGCCCGTCCTCGGTGACCCAGTAGCGACCGGGGCGCAGCCCGTTGCGGTCGAGGACGGCGCCGATCAGCGTGCCGTCGGTGAACGTGAGGCAGGCGGGCCCGTCCCACGGCTCGATGAGGTTGGCGTGGTACTGGTAGAACGCCCGGCGGGCGGGGTCCATCTCGGCGTGGTTCTCCCACGCCTCGGGCAGCATCATCAGCACCGCGTGGGGCAGGGAGCGCCCGCCCAGGTGCAGCAGCTCGAGCACCTCGTCGAGGCTCGCGGAGTCGCTGGAACCCTCGGTGCACACCGGCAGGAGCGGGGCGAGGTCGCCGAGCTCCTCGCTCGCCAGGGTGCCCTCGCGGGCGGCCATCCAGTTGCGGTTGCCGCGCACGGTGTTGATCTCGCCGTTGTGCGCCACGAGGCGGAACGGCTGCGCCAGCGGCCACGACGGGAACGTGTTCGTCGAGAAGCGCGAGTGGACCAGCGCGATCTCCGAGGCGTACCGCGGGTCGGACAGGTCGGGGAAGAACGGCTCGAGCTGTGCCGTGGTGAGCATGCCCTTGTACGTCAGGGTGCGGCTCGACAGCGACGCGAGGAACAGGTCCAGCTCGTGCTGCGCCCGCTTGCGCAGGCGGTACGTGCGGCGGTCGAGCTCGAGGCCCGACAGCTCGCGCGACGGGTCCGCGACGACGACCTGCCGGAACAGGGGCATGGACGCGCGCGCCGTCGGGCCGACCAGGTCGGCCGTCACGGGCACGTCGCGCCACGCGAGGACGTCGAGCTTCTCCTCCGCGGCGATCGCCTCGAAGCGGCGCGCGAGCGCGTCGGCCCCCGCGACGTCCTGCGGCAGGAACGCCATCCCGATCGCGTAGTGCCCGGCGGGCGGCAGCTCGGCGGCCACCACGTCGCGGACGAAGGCGTCCGGGATCTGCGTGAGGATCCCGGCCCCGTCTCCGCTGTTCTCCTCGGCGCCCACCGCTCCGCGGTGGTCGAGGTTCAGCAGGGCCGTCAGGCCCGCATCCACGATGTCGCGGCCGGGCGTCCCTCGCAGGGTCGCGACGAACGCGACACCGCACGCGTCGTGCTCGGCCGCGGGGTCGTAGAGGCCCTGGGCCGAGGGCCGCGCGACTCGATGCTGCGGCGTGGTCATCAACACCGTCCTCCTGCACGCCCGCACGCGGGCGCGTCATGCTCATGGGTGGTCGGGACGTCGTCGGCCCGTCGGAAACATCAGGTGGTCCGCCCGGGTCTGCCCCGGTCGGAACCCCCTCAGGCGCGGTCGGCCGGCCCCGGGTCGGGCCCGGCGACGTCCGCGTCCGCACGGTTCGGGTCGGTGCCGCTGTCGCGGCCGTCGTCCCGGCCGGGGGCGCCTGCGGCGGCCCCGGCGTGCGCGGTGCTCGTGGTGTCAAGCTCGGTGTCGTGCTGGTCGTCGTCCGTCCCGGCCGGTACGGCGCGCGTGCGGCCGGGCAGCTCGACCCCGTCCTCACGCTCCGGGTAGCGCCGACCGATGACGTAGAAGGCGACGAGGGCACCGAGGCCCACGACGATCGACGTCCACACGTTCAGACGCAGCCCGAGCACGTGCTCGGCGGTGTCGATGCGGAGCATCTCGATCCACACCCTGCCGAGAGTGTAGAGCGCGACGTAGGCCCAGAATACCCGCCCATGACCGAGCCTGTACCGGCGGTCGAGCCAGACCAGAACCGCGGCGGCGCCGAGGTTCCACAGCAGCTCGTACAGGAACGTCGGGTGGAACAGCGTGCCCGCCGCGAACGACGTGCCCGTCTGCGCGTTGAGCTGCTGGATGACCTCCGGGGAGACCTCCAGGCCCCAGGGCAGGGTGGTGGGCGCGCCGAAGAGCTCCTGGTTGAACCAGTTGCCGAGCCGGCCGATCGCCTGGGCCACGAGGAGGCCGGGCGCGAGGGCGTCGGCGAACGAGCTCAGGCGCACGCCCTTGCGGCGGCAGCCGATCCAGGCGCCGACGGCGCCGAGCGCCACCGCGCCCCAGATGCCCAGGCCGCCTTCCCAGACGTAGAGGGCGCGCACGGGGTCCCCGCCCTCGCCCCAGTACGGCTCGGGGGTGCTGATCACGTGGTAGAGGCGGCCGCCGACGATGCCGAACGGTACCGCCCAGAACGCGATGTCGAGGACGTCGTCCGCCACGCCGCCGCGGGCCACCCAGCGTTTGGTCGTGATCCAGATCGCGGCGGCGATGCCGGCGAGGATCGCGAGCGCATAGGCACGCAGCGGCACGGGGCCGAGGTACCACGTGTGCTGCGACGGGCTGGGGATCGCGGCCTGCACGGTGGTCAGGATCGTCCCGGTCACGAGATCTCCTCCGGGGTGGTCCGGCGGGAACGGCGGACGCCGCCGGCGAGCTCCGCGACCGTCGACCGCAGGGCGTCGAGCCGCTCCGGCCACGGCCGGTCGGCGAGCAGGGGCCGTACGAGGGCCGAGCCGACGATGACGCCGTCGGCGAACCGGCCGACCTCGGCGGCCTGGTCGCCCGTCGAGACGCCGAGGCCCACGCAGACATGCTCGGCGCCGGCTGCTCGCGTGTCGGCGACCAGCTGCTCGGCGCGCTCGCCCACCTGCGCACGGGCGCCGGTGACGCCCATCGTCGAGGCCGCGTACACGAAGCCGCGCGACGCGCGGGCCGTGAGGGCCAGCCGCTCGGGCGTGGAGCTCGGGGCGACCAGGAACACCCGGTCGAGCCCGTGGGCGTCGGACGCCGCGATCCAGTCGGCCCCCTCGTCGGGGATGAGGTCGGGGGTGATGAGGCCGGCGGCGCCCGCCCCGGCGAGGTCGCGCGCGAACGCGTCCACGCCGTACCGCAGGACAGGGTTCCAGTACGTCATCACGAGGGCGGGCACACGGCCGCCGGAGCGGTCGGCGACGGCCTCGACGACGCGCAGCACGTCGCGGACCCGCGCGCCCCCGGCCAGTGCCGCCTCGGCGGCCCGCTGGATCACCGGACCGTCCATGACGGGGTCGGTGTAGGGCACGCCGATCTCGACGACGTCCACGCCGGCGTCGACCATCGCGAGGACGGCCTCGACGGAGCGCTCGACGTCCGGGTAGCCGACCGGCAGGTACCCGACGAGCGCGGCACGGCCCTCGGCGCGCAGCGCGTCCAGCCGCGCGGCCGTGGTCGACATGCCCGTGGGCGAGGAGTGGGTCGCGGTGCTCACTGGTCGCCCTCCGAGGACTGCGGGGCGTCGGCCTGCTCGTCCAGGAGGCCGAACCACCGCGCGGCGGTGGCCACGTCCTTGTCCCCGCGCCCGGAGAGGTTCACCAGGACCACCTGGTCCGTGCGCCCCGCCTCGGCCGCGGCACGGCCGACGCGCAGCGCGCCCGCGAGGGCGTGCGCCGACTCGATCGCCGGGATGATCCCCTCGGTGCGGCACAGCAGGCGGAACGCCTCCATGGCCTCGTCGTCGGTCACGGGCTCGTAGGTGGCGCGGCCGAGGTCGTGCAGCCACGAGTGCGCCGGGCCGACGCTCGGGTAGTCCAGGCCTGCCGAGACGGAGTGGCTGGGCAGCGTCTGCCCGTCGTCGTCCTGCAGCAGGTAGGACCGCGCACCGTGCAGCACGCCCGGCGCGCCGCCGGAGAATCGCGCGGCGTGCCGTCCGGTCTCGACGCCCTCTCCCCCGGCCTCGAACCCGTAGAGGGCCACGCCCTCGTCGTCGAGGAAGGCGTTGAAGATGCCCAGCGCGTTGGAGCCCCCGCCGACGCATGCCGCGACGGCGTCGGGCAGGCGGCCGGTGCGCTCGAGGATCTGGGCCCGCGCCTCCTCGCCGATGATGCGGTGGAACTCGCGCACCATCTCGGGGAACGGGTGCGGCCCGGTGACGGTGCCGAGCAGGTAGTGGGTCGACTCGACGTTCGCCACCCAGTCGCGGAGCGCCTCGTTGATGGCGTCCTTGAGGGTGCGCGAGCCGATCCTCACCGGGATCACCTCGGCGCCGAGCAGGCGCATCCGGGCCACGTTGAGCGCCTGGCGCTGCGTGTCCTCCTCGCCCATGTAGACGACGCACTCGAGGTCCAGCAGGGCGGCGGCCGTGGCGGTCGCGACGCCGTGCTGGCCGGCGCCCGTCTCGGCGATGACGCGCGTCTTGCCCATGCGCTTGACCAGGAGCGCCTGGCCCAGCACGTTGTTGATCTTGTGCGACCCCGTGTGGTTGAGGTCCTCGCGCTTGAGGAACACCCGCTGCCCGCCCGCGTGCTCCGCGAAGCGGGGCACCTCCGTCAGCGGCGACGGGCGGCCGGTGTAGTCGCGGTGCAGCCGCGCCAGCTCGTCCGTGAAGGCGGGGTCGCCCAGCGCCTTGCGGTACTCGGTCTCGAGCTCGTCGAGCGCCGCGATGAGGGCCTCGGGCACGAAGCGGCCGCCGAACTGCCCGAAGTACGGGCCCTCGACGTCCGCGAGGCGCCCGAGCACCTGGTGCGCCAGGTTCTCGGTCAGCGCGTCCCGTACGGGCTGGTCGGGCACGGGTCCTCCGTCTCGGTTCGGCGGGTCTGCCGGGTGGATGTCCATGATGAGTCGTCCGAGGGTACCGGCCGGCGGGACCTCGGTGGTGCGGCGTCCTGTCGTCCTCGGGACGGCCCGCCGCGGGCCGCCCGGACAGCGGTTACGGCTGGGCCGCCGGCCGGACCGACCACAGGGCCGGGTGCTGGCCCGCCGCGACCAGGTCCGCGACGGAGCGGCGCGGCGTGCCGTCGGTGACGAGGGCCTCGCCGACGAGCACGGCGTGCGCCCCGGAACGGGCGTAGTCGAGCACGTCGTGCGGGCCCCGGACACCCGACTCGGCGACGCGCACGACGTCGTCGGGGATGAGGGGGGCGAGCCGGGCGAAGGTGGACCGGTCGACCTCCAGCGTCTTGAGGTTGCGCGCGTTGACGCCGACGACCCGGGCGCCGGCGTCCAGCGCGCGGCGCACCTCGTCGTCCGTGTGGGCCTCGACCAGCGCCGTCATGCCGAGCGAGTGCACCCGCTCGATCAACGACGTCAGCACGGTCTGCTCGAGGGCGGCGACGATGAGCAGCACCACGTCCGCCCCGTGCGCCCGCGCCTCCCAGACCTGGTAGGGCGTGACGACGAAGTCCTTGCGCAGCACCGGCACGTCGACCCGCGCCCGCACGGCGTCCAGGTCGGCGAGGCTGCCGCCGAACCGGCGCTGCTCCGTGAGCACCGAGATGACGCTCGCGCCGCCGCGTGCGTACTCCTCGGCCAGCGCGGCCGGGTCGGAGATCGGCGCGAGGTCGCCCTTGCTGGGGCTCGACCGCTTGACCTCGGCGATCACGGCGACGCGGTCCTCCGAGAGCAGGCGCCGGGAGCACTCCAGCGCGCCCGGCACCCGGGCCGCGCGCTCCTTCAGCTCGTCGAGCGAAGTCCGCGCCTGACGCACGGCGAGGTCCTCGCGGACCCCCGCGACGATGTCCTCCAGGACCGTCATGGTCTGCCTCCCCCGTCCCCGCGACGCCGGACGACGTCTGCCTGCCATCGTAGGCCCGTCCGCGGGGCGGTCCCGACACGTCTCCGAGCGTGAGACGACGGGCCCCGGGCGCGTCTCCGGAGACGCCGACGGCGCGCACCCCCCGCGGTGGGTGGGTGCGCGCCGTCGGTGCGTTCCGGAGTGGCGATCAGTGGCCGGAGGGCGCCCGGCGCGGGGCCACGCCCGGCTTCGCCTGGCCGAAGCCCATGTTCCGCAGCACGAGGCCGAGCACGAGCGCGGCGGCGACGATCACGGCGCCGATCCAGACCACCGCGTCCGGGACGTCGGGCAGCATCCCCACGGCGCCGACGAGAACGCCCAGCATGATGCCGATCATCGCCGTCCACGCGGCGGTCGTGTGGCCGTGGTTCGTGGGCGGGACGGCCGGGGGCAGGTAGGCGACCTCGGCGTTGCGGTTGTCGGTCATTGGAATGTGATGCCCTTTCGTGACGTGGTGCGCGGTCCAGCCTAGCGGTCCGCGGACGGGTCCGTGCCCCGGGAGAGCGCGTCCCAGGCGTCGTGCGGGTCGTGCTGACCAGGAGCGTCGGGGTCCTCGCCCGCACCGCCGGTCGCCGGGCCGGGGTCCGGTGCAGCAGTGCCGCCGTCCGACGGCGGCGCGGCGTGCGCGCGCTCGTGCCGTCCGGACGTGCCGCCCCAGGCGGGGGCGCCGAGGGCCGCGAGGACCGCGACGACGACCGCCGCCACGCCGAGCGCCGCCGTCAGCCACGGCCAGACGGCCACCGCGACGGGCGACGTGAGGTCGGTCACGCCCGCGGCGTCGGACGCGCCCGAGGTCGCGGCGGGCACCGGGTCGAGCAGCACCGCGACGGCGGAGGCGGCCGCGAGGACGCCGGCGAGCGCCACGACGACCAGCGCGACCCAGCGCGCCACCCGCCCGGCGATGGCCAGCGCCACCCCCCCGGCCACGACCACGAGCGCCGCCGCGCCGACCGCCGGGGCAGCGCTCGTGCCCGTCACGGCGACGTCGACCGTGGGCTCGAGCGCCGTCGACACGGTCGTGCTCAGCCAGGTGGGCGACGCCGTCGCGAGCGTGAGCCCGCCGACGACGACCACCGCCCACACCGCGCGCGAGCGCGCCCGCAGCGGGCCCCGTCCCGGCGTCGCCGCGGGCCCCCCGGCCGTCCCGTCGCCGTCCGTCGTGCGTGCTGCGTCGTCCATCCGTCCTGACCGTCCGTCCTGCGCGACCGCGCGCCCGCTCACAGCGCCCGGAACCGGGCGGCGAGCTGCACGGCGCGCACCGCCGCGGCCGCCTTGTTGCGCGACTCCTCGTACTCCAGCGCGGGCACCGAGTCGGCGACGATGCCGCCGCCGGCCTGCACCCATGCCCGCCCGTCGCGGATGCACGCGGTGCGGATCGCGATGGCCATGTCCATGTTGCCGCCGAAGTCGAAGTAGCCCACGGTGCCGCCGTAGATCCCGCGCGACGCCGGCTCGAGCTCGTCGATGAGGGCGATGGCCCGCGGCTTGGGCGCCCCGGACAGGGTGCCCGCGGGGAACGTGGCGCGCAGGGTGTCGAGCGCCGTCGCGCCCGCCCGCAGTCGCCCGACCACGGTGGAGCACAGGTGCATGATGTGGCTGAACCGGCGGGTGGCCATGAACTCGACCACCTCGACCGAGGTCGGCTCGCACACCTTGACGAGGTCGTTGCGCGACAGGTCGACGAGCATGAGGTGCTCGGCGCGCTCCTTCGGGTCGGCGAGCAGCTCCTCGCCGAACGCCACGTCCTCCTCGACGGTCTCTCCGCGCGGGCGCGAGCCCGCGATCGGGTACGTCGTGACGTGGCCGTCGGTCACCTTCACCAGCGTCTCCGGGCTGGAGCCGACGACGGAGAACTCGCGGCCGTCCGGCCCGGTGAGCCGGAAGTAGTACATGTACGGGCTCGGGTTGATGGTGCGCAGGGCCCGGTAGACGTCGAGCGGCGCGGCCGGGCAGTCCAGGCCGAGGCGCTGGGACAGCACCACCTGGAACACCTCGCCCCCGCGGATCGCCTCCTGGCCGGTGCGCACGGCCGCCTCGAACTCGTCGCGGCTGGAGCGGAACTCGAGCGCGGGCTCCGTCACCTCGTCGTGCCCGCGCAGCACGGTGGGCACGGCCGGGGCAGGCACGGCGAGGCGCGCCTGCATGGCGTCGAGCCGGGCCACGGCGTCGGCGTGCGCCTCGTCCACCCGCTCGTCGGTGCCGTCGCCGTTGATCGCGTTGGCGATGAGCCACGCGCTGCCGGTGTGGTGGTCCACCGCGACGAGGTCGGTCGCGAGGCTCAGGGCGACCTCGGGCACACCGAGCTCGTCGGGCGCGTTCGCCGGAAGCGTGGGCTCCCAGTGCCGCACGACGTCCCACCCGAGCGCCCCCGTCAGGCCGCCGGTCAGGGGCGGCAGCCCCTCGATGGGCGGCGTGCGCAGGGCCTCGAGCGCCGCGCCGAGCACGTCGACGACGTCGCCCTCGGTCGGGATGCCGGCCGGGACGTCGCCGTGCCACACGGCCCGGCCCCCGTCCGCCGTCAGGGTCGCACGCGAGTCGACGCCGACGAACGACCAGCGCGACCAGCCGCCGGACGACTCCGCGGACTCCAGCACGAACGTGCCCGGGCGGTCCTGCGCCAGCGTGCGGTACAGGCCGACCGGCGTGACGTCGTCCGCCAGGACCCGCCGCACCACGGGGATCACCCGACGGTCGGCGGCCAGCGCGCGGAACGTGCCGAGGCCCGGCCACGTCGCGCCCCACGCCAGGTCCTCCGCCGAGGGGCCCGCGACCGCGGGCGGGCGCGGGGTCGCCGCCGGCATTGCCGGGGCGGTGTCGGGGGCGTGACGGCGGGGGTGGTCACCGGTCCTCCTGGGGGTCGTCGAGGCGGGTCGAGGTCGGGCCCGAGGTCGAGGTGGTCGTGGCGGGCGCGTCGGGGCCGACGACGGCCCCGAGGTCGCCACCCGCCTCGAAGCAGGTGCGGGTGCCGGTGTGGCAGGCGGCGCCCACCTGGTGCACGCGCACGAGCAGGGCGTCGCCGTCGCAGTCGAGCGCGACGGACCGGACGAGCTGCACGTGCCCGGAGGTGTCGCCCTTGCGCCAGTACTCCTGGCGCGACCGGCTCCAGAACGTCACGCGGCCCTCGGTCAGCGTGCGGTGCAGCGCCTCGTCGTCCATCCAGCCGAGCATGAGCACCTCGCCCGAGTCGTGCTGCTGCACGACGGCGGCGACGAGGCCGTGCGGGTCCCGCGTGAGCCGTGCCGCGATCGCGGGGTCGAGGGGCGAAGCGGGGAGGGTGGGCGTCTGCACCCGAGCATCTTGACACGTCGGCGGGGCCCGGCGGGCGCGGGCCCGGGTCCGGTCGGACACAGTGCCGGACAGGGTGGTGGACCCGTGCCGGGTGCAGCGGCCGGCCGCCGGCGCGCTCAGCGCGTCTGTGCCACCCAGCTCGCGTGCATCCCGGCGTACACGCCGCCGCGCTCGACCAGCTCGGCGTGCCCGCCGACCTCCACCACGCGCCCGTCGTCGACGACGACCACGAGGTCGCTCGCCTCCGCCGTCGACAGCCGGTGCGCGATGGTCAGGGTGGACCGGCCCGACGTGAGGGAGTCCAGCGCGCGGGCGATGCGCACCTCCGCGGCCGGGTCGACGGCCGAGGTCGCCTCGTCCAGCACCAGGAGGTCGGGGGCGGCGAGGTAGGCGCGCGCGATGGCGACCAGCTGCCGCTCCCCCGCGCTCAGGGCCTCGCCGCGCTGCCCGACGGGCGTGTCCAGGCCCTGCGGCAGGCCCGCCACCCAGTCGGCCAGCCCGAGCGCGGCGACCGCCTCGGCGACCCGGTCTGCCGCGCCGTCGGCGCCGTCGTCCCGCAGCCCGTAGGCGACGTTCTGCGCGACCGTGCCGTCGAAGAGGAACCCCTCCTGCGGCACGAGGACGACCCTCTCCCGGAGCGAGCCGAGGGTCAGGCGACGCAGGTCCGTGCCGTCGAGCAGCACCTGCCCTCCGGTGGGGTCCATGAGCCGGGTGACGAGCTTGGCGACCGTGGTCTTGCCGGACCCCGTCCGCCCGACGACCGCGATCTTGCGGCGCGCGGGCAGCTCCAGGTCCAGCCCGTGCAGCACCTCGGGCCCGCCCGGGTACGCGAAACGGACGCCCCGCAGGGTCACCGCCGCGGGGCCGCGCGGGCTGGGCACCGCGTCGTCGGCCTCCGCCACGTCGACGGGTGTCTCGAGCACGGCGAGGACGCGCCGCCAGCCGGCCACCGCGTTCTGGAGCTCGTTGAGGATCTCGGTGGCCTGCTGCACGGGCCCGGTGAAGAGCTGGACGAGGAACAGGAACGCGACCAGCTGCCCCGCGGTGAGGCCGCCGCCCACGCCGAGCAGCGTGCCCACCACGACCACGACGGCCAGCACCAGGTTGGCGACGAGCACGCCGCTCGAGAACACCGACGCCACGAGGAGCTGGGCGCGCGCCTGCGTGGCGCGGGTCTCCTCGACGGCCGCGTCGACGCGCCTGCCGGTGCGCCCGGCGGCGCCGTAGGCGCGCACCGTCTCCGCGCCCACGACGGCCTCCGAGATGGCGCCCAGCATCGCGCCGACGGCCTGGCGCACCGCGGCGTACGCCCGGTTGACCGTGCCCTGCGCGCCGCGCAGCACGAGGAAGAGCGGCACGAAGCACGCCCACACCACGAGCGTCAGCTGCCACGAGTACACGGCCATGAGGGCCGTGGCCACCAGCACCTGCAGCGTGGAGACGAGCAGCTGGATGCCGCCCCACTGCACGAACAGCGAGATCGTGTCGACGTCCGACGTGACCCGGGAGACCAGGGAACCGCGCCGCTCCGTGCCCTGCGCGAGGGTGGACAGGTCGTGCACGTGCCGGAACGCCTGCACGCGCAGCGCCGCGAGGCCCGCCTCCGTGCCGCGGAACAGCCGCACGTTCACCACGGCTGAGCACAGCCCGGCCACGACCACCGCTCCCGCGGCGAGCCCCGTGAGGAGCGCCACCCGCCCGACGTCCGGGCCGCCGTCGGCGAGGATGCCGTCGTCGATCGTGCGCTGCACGGCCACCGGCACCACGACCCGCCCCGCCGCGGCGAGCACCGCGAGCGCCAGGGTGAGCCACAGGCCGTCCACGATCTGCGGGGAGATCTGCACGCCGCGGCGCAGCGTGGCGAGCACCCCGAGCTCGCTGGCGGCGGCGATGCGGGACGTGCTCACGACGCCTCCTCCCCCGTCGGCGGCTCCTCGCCCGCGGCCCGCTCGTCCGCGAGCTCGCGCGCCCGGCGGGCGGTCTCCTGCTCGTAGGCGGTGGCGAGGGCGCGGTAGCCGGTGTCGCGGGCCAGCAGCTCCGCGTGGGTGCCGACGTCGACGACCCGCCCGCCCTCGACGTGCACGACGACGTCGGCGAGCGCCACGGACGACATGCGGTAGGCCACCATCACGACGGTCGTGGCGCCCGCGCCGTCCCGCCCGGCGGACCCGGCGGCCTGCAGGGCGCCGAGGATCTCCGACTCGACCCGGGGGTCGACCGCGGACGTGGCGTCGTCCAGCACGAGCAGCCGGGGCCGGCGCACCAGGGCGCGGGCGATCGCCAGGCGCTGCCGCTGCCCGCCGGACAGGTTGGCGCCGCGCTCGCCGAGCGGGGCGTCGAGCCCGCCGGCCAGGTCCCGCACGACGTCGTCCACCCGGGCGACGCGCAGAGCGTCCCAGACCGCGGCGTCGTCGGGGGCCCCGTCCTGGCCGGGATCGGCCAGGGTGACGTTGGCCCGCACCGTGTCCTCGAAGACGAAGGTCTGCTGGGTGACGAGCGCGACCTGCGCCGGGATCTCGCCCGCGGCGAGGTCGCGCACGTCCGCGCCGTCGAGCAGCACCCGGCCGCGGCTCGGGTCGCTGAGGCGCGCCAGGAGCGACACCAGGGTGGTCTTGCCCGCGCCCGTGCGGCCGACGACGGCCACGGTGGCGCCGGGCGCGACGTCGAGGTCGACGCCGTCCAGCAGGGTGGCGGTCGTCCCGGCCGCGGGGACGTCCACGCCGATGCCCTCGAGCCGCACGGCGAGGCCGCCGGCGGCGCGCGGCAGGGGGGCGTCCCCGGGGACGAGGGTCGCGGGCGCGTCGAGGACCGTCGCGATGCGGTCGTAGCCGACGAGCGCGCGCGGCAGCTCGCCGAGCACCCAGCCGAACGCGCGCACCGGCACCGCCATGACCGTCAGCAGGTACGCGGCCGTCACGACGTCCCCCGTGTCCACCGCACCCGACGACGCCCGCCACGCGCCCACGCCGAGCACCAGGAGCGTGCCGAGGGACGGCAGCAGCTCGATGACCGGGTCGAAGAACGCCCGCACGGTGCCGACGCGCACGTTGGCCGCCCGCAGCGCGTCGGTGCGCTCGGCGAACCTGCGCTCCTCGCGGTCGGCGGTGCCCAGGGACTTGACCAGCAGCGTGCCCTCGAACGACTCGTGCGCCACGTCGGCCACCTCGGCGCGCAGCTGCTGCGCGCGCGTCACGGCGGGCGACATGGCGCGCTGGAACACCAGGTTGGCCGCGATCGCGGCCGGCACGACCAGCAGGGCCGCCGCCGCCAGCCACACGTCGATCGCGAGCAGCATCGCGGCGGCCACGCCGATCATCACGACGACGCCCAGGGCGAAGGGCAGCGGGTTGAACACGCCCGTCGCGGCCTCGACGTCGGCGCTCGCCGCGGACAGCAGCCGACCGGCCGGGTGGGCCCGGTGCCAGGACACGGGCAGCCGCAGGTACTGGCGGGTCAGCCCGCGCCGGTGGTGGGCCTGGATCGCGGCGAAGCCGAACCCCGCCCAGATGCGGCGGCCGGCCACGCCGAGGGAGAGGGTGAGCGCAACGGCGGCGAGCACGAGGCCCGCGACCCAGATCCGGTCCTGCGCGGCCGGGCCGCCCGCGATCGCCGGGACGACGACGGCGTCGGTGGCCCAGCCGACCGCGCGGCTCACGGCCACGGTGGCGGCGCCGAAGAGCGCGGACGCGACCACCGCCAGCACGTACAGGCGGGGCTCGGAGCGCATGCCCCGCCACACGAGGGTCGCCGAGCGGCGCAGCCGCGAGCCCGCCAGGGTCAGGCCCGGGGGCGCGGCGGGACTGCCGCTCACGGGACGTCGCGGCGACGCCGGGCCGACGCGGCGGTCACCGCCGCACCACGACGCCCGCCGCGTCGAGCGCCTCCTTGACCTGGCCGACCGTCAGCGTGCCGAAGTGGAACACGCTCGCGGCGAGGAGCGCGTCCGCGCCCGCCCGCGCCGCGGCGACGAAGTGCTCCGGGACGCCCGCGCCCCCGGACGCGACGAGGGGCACGTCCACGCGCTCGCGCACCGCGGCGAGCATCTCGAGGTCGAACCCGGACGTGGTGCCGTCGGCGTCCATGGAGTTGAGCAGGATCTCCCCGGCGCCCAGGTGCGCGGCCCGCGCGGCCCACTCGACGGCGTCGATCCCGGTGCCCCGGCGGCCGCCGTGGGTCGTCACCTCGTAGCCCGACGGCGTGACCGTCTCCCCCGTGACCCGGCGGGCGTCGACCGAGAGGGTGAGCACCTGGCGCCCGAAGCGGGCGGCGATCTCGGCGACGAGCTCCGGCCGCGCGATGGCCGCGGTGTTGACGCCCACCTTGTCCGCCCCGGCGCGCAGCAGGCGGTCGACGTCGTCCGTCGAGCGCACGCCGCCGCCCACCGTGAGGGGGACGAACACCTGGTCGGCGGTGCGGCGCACCACGTCGATCATCGTGGCGCGGTCGCCCGAGGAGGCGGACACGTCGAGGAACGTCACCTCGTCGGCGCCCTCGCGGTCGTAGCGCGCGGCCAGCTCGACGGGGTCGCCCGCGTCGCGCAGGTGGGTGAAGTTCACGCCCTTGACGACCCGTCCGTCGTCGACGTCGAGGCACGGGATCACGCGGACGGCCACGGACATGCGGGACTCACCCTTCCTTGCTGTCGTCGCTGCCGGCGGAGCCGCCGCCGGCCTTCTCACCGGACTTTTCACCGGGCGCGCCGCCGTCGTCGCCCTGGCCCCCGCCGGTCGACTCGTCGTCGGTGACCTGGAAGTGGGCGTCGAGGATGTCCACCACGTAGACCAGGGTCTCGTCCGCGAGGTCGCTGCTGGTGCCACCGTAGCCGAGCTCCGGCGGCACCACGAGCAGCACCTGCGACCCGACGGTCTGCTCCACGAGGCCCTGGTCGAGCCCGTCGACGAGCTGCCCGATCCCGATCGTCGCGGACTGCGGGCGCGTGCCCTCGGACCAGGTCGTGTCGAACTGCTTGCCGTCGCTCCACCGCACGGCCGTGAAGCGCATGGTCACCACCTGACCGACCTGCACCTGCGGCCCCGTGCCGCGCACCAGCGGCTGCACCTGCAGGTCCTCCGGGGGGTCGGCCTTCGCGGGCACGGAGACCTCCGGGGAGCCGTCGTCGCCGCGCTCGACCGTGGGCAGCCCCTTGGCCGCGCGCACGTCGGTGCCCGACGCGTGCGTCGGCAGCACGTCGACGACGAGGATCACCGGCACGCCGTCGTCCTCCTCGGTCAGCAGCATGCGGGCCCCGACCTGCCGTCCGCGCAGCGTGTCGTACAGGTTCGAGCCCAGCGACTCCGGCGACATGGTGTACCAGGCCGGCGCGTCGATGTACGTGCTGGAGATGACCGTGCCGTCGCGCCCGTCCTCCGCGTACATGTTCAGGAGCACGGGTTCCCCGTCGACCACGGGGTCGCCCGTCCCCGGCCACACGGTGCGCGCGCCCGGGCTCGTGACGTCGTAGGGCTGGTCGTACGTGAGGGCGGGCGGCTCCCCGACCGCGCCCGACACCTGCACGGGCTCCCCGGACGCGGCCGACGTCGGCGCGTCGTCCAGCAGCGACGTGCTGCACCCGCCGAGCACGAGGGTGCCACCGAGCAGCAATACCAGCAGGAGCGTCAGACGGCGGAGCACCGCGACAGTTTGCCACGCACCCTCACCGGACGATGTATCCGGTCATCTGTCGAGCCACCCAACGGGGACCGACAGGGCCGGCGTGTCCCGCCGAATCCTTCGCGCGGACGTATCCCTCCCGAAGTGGAGGGCGCCCTGGCGCCCGTGAACGCGTCCGCGCGAAGGAATCGGTGGGTCACGGCGGCAGCGAGCGGGCACCGAGCGGCCCATGCCCCCCTACATCGACTCGATCAGCCGATCCACGCGCTCGTCCACGCTGCGGAACGGGTCCTTGCAGAGCACGGTCCGCTGCGCCTGGTCGTTGAGCTTCAGGTGCACCCAGTCCACGGTGTAGTCGCGCCGCGCCTCCTGGGCGGCGCGCACGAAGTCGCCGCGGAGCTTGGCCCGCGTCGTGGGCGGGGGCACCGCCGTCGACTCGAAGACCTCGAGGTCGGTCACCACCCGCTCCACCATGCCCCGCGCGGCGAGCAGGTTGTACAGCCCCTCCGTGCGCGAGATGTCGTGGTACGCCAGGTCGAGGCGGGCGATGCGCGGGTCGTCGAGCGGGAGGTCGTGCTTCGCCTGGTACCGCTCGATGAGCTTCAGCTTGATGACCCAGTCGAGCTCGCGGTCCACGAGGGACAGGTCGCGCGACTCGAGGGCGCGCAGCCCGCGCTCCCACAGGTCCAGCACCTGCTTGACGACGGGCGTCGCGCCCGCGTGCCCGTCGACGTGCTCGCGCACCCGGTGGAAGTACTCCCACTGGATGTCGACGGCCGTCGCGGTGCGCCCGTTCGCGAGCTGCACCGGGTGCAGGCCGGTGCGGTCGTGGCTGATCTCGCGGATCGCGCGGATCGGGTTCTCCAGCGTGAGGTCGCGCATCGGCACGCCCGCCTCGACGAGGCGCAGCACGAGGTCGGTGGCGCCGACCTTGAGCATCGTCGTCGGCTCGGCCATCGACGAGTCGCCCACGATGACGTGCAGCCGGCGGTAGCTCTCCGCGTCGGCGTGCGGCTCGTCGCGCGTGTTGATGATCGGCCGGGACCGCGTGGTGGCGCTCGAGACCGCCTCCCAGATGTGGTCGGCGCGCTGCGACAGGCAGAAGACCGCGCCGCGCGGCGTCGCGAGCACCTTGCCGGCCCCGGTGAGCACCTGGCGCGTGATGAGGAACGGCACCAGCACCTCGGACAGCCGCGAGAAGTCGCCCTGGCGGCGCACGAGGTAGTTCTCGTGGCAGCCGTAGGAGTTGCCCGCCGAGTCAGTGTTGTTCTTGAACAGGTGCACCTTGCCCGACAGGCCCTCGTGCTCCAGGCGCTGCTGAGCGTCGGCGACCAGGCCCTCGAGGATCCGCTCGCCGCCCCGGTCGTATGCCACGAGCTGGCGCACGTCGTCGCACTCCGCCGTGGCGTACTCGGGGTGCGACCCGACGTCCAGGTAGAGCCGCGACCCGTTGCGCAGGAAGACGTTCGACGACCTCCCCCAGGCGACGACCTTGCGGAACAGGTAGCGCGCCACCTCGTCCGCGGACAGGCCGCGCCCGTCGTCCGCCGCGCACGTCACTCCGTACTCGGTCTCCAGACCGAAGATCCTGCGGTCCACGACGTCTCCCTCCGCTCGGCCCTGCTCGCCCCGGTCTCAGTCGCCCGGCTGCTCGAGCAGCCCGGCCAGCGCCGTGCCCTGCAGCCGGCGGAACGCCCGCCGCCGGCCCGCGCGCTCCAGCACCGCCACCTCGAGCCCCGTGGGCGCGATCGTGCGCTCCTCGCCCTCCGCGGCGACGGAGCCGTCGGACCCCACCGCGCCGAGGGTGCGCACCGCGAGGGCGAGCACCTCGGCGAGGGACATGCCCTCGTGCCAGGCGTCGGTCACGCGCGCGCCCAGCTGCTCGGCCTGTCCGCCCATGACGACGTGCCCGTGCTCGTCGGCCACCGACCCGTCATAGGACAGCCGGTAGATCTGGTCCGCGGCCGGGGTCTCCCCCACCTCCGCGACGACCAGCTCCACCTCGAGCGGCTTCGACTCCGTGGTGAACACCGTGCCGAGCGTCTGCGCGTACGCGTTGGCGAGGCCCCGCGCGGTGACGTCGGTGCGGTCGTAGGAGTACCCGCGCAGGTCCGCGTAGCGCACGCCCGCGACGCGCAGGTTCTCGAACTCGTTGTACTTGCCGACCGCGGCGAACGCGATGCGGTCGTAGATCTCCGAGATCTTGTGCAGCGCGCGCGACGGGTTCTCCGTGGCGAACGCGATCCCGCCGTCGTAGGCCAGCACGACGACGGACCGGCCGCGGGCGATGCCCTTGCGGGCGAAGTCCGCCCGGTCCTTCATCAGCTGCTCGGGCGAGACGTAGAACGGCATCGTCATGCGTGCGCACCTCCCTGCGTCCCGCGGCCCGCGGGCCGGTCGCCGTGGGCGGCGCGGTGGGCCGCCCCCCGGTCCGCCACGATCCGCTCGACCGCGGTCGCCAGCTCGTCGTCGCCCACCCGGTGCACGCCGTCGGCGGTCACCACGGTCACGACGGGCCAGATCTGGCGCACCGGGTCGGGCCCGCCGGTCGCGCTGTCGTCGTCGGCCGCGTCGTACAGCGCCTCGACCGCGACACCGACCGCCGCGTCGGCGTCGAGCCCGGGCCGCCACAGCTTCTTCAGGGCCCCGCGGGCGAACACCGAGCCCGACCCCACGGTGTGGTGGTCGTGCTCCTCGTAGCGGCCGCCGGTGACGTCGTAGCTGAACAGCCGCCCGTAGCCACGGTCGAGGTCGTAGCCGGCGAAGAGCGGCACCACCGCGAGCCCCTGCAGGGCCAGCGGCAGGTTGCCGCGGATCATCGTCGACAGCCGGTTGGCCTTGCCGTCGAGGGACAGCAGCGAGCCCTCGATCTTCTCGTAGTGCTCCAGCTCGAGCTGGAAGAGCCGGACGATCTCGACCGCGACGCCCGCCGATCCGGCGATGCCGACCACGGAGTACGCGTCGGCGGCGAAGACCTTCTCCATCTCCCGGCTCGCGATGAGGTTGCCCGCGGTGGCGCGCCGGTCGCCGGCCATGAGCACGCCGCGGCCGCCGTCGTCGGTCCCGAAGGTCAGCGCGACGATGGTCGTCGCGTGCGGCGCGAGGCCGTCGCCGGAGGCGCTCGCGCCCCCGGACGACAGCCGCTGCCCCGGCAGGAGGTCCGGCGCGTGCGCCGCGAGGAAGTCCACGAACGAGGACGAGCCGGGGCGCAGGAACGCGTCCGGCAGGCGTCCCGAGGTGTCAGCGCTGGTCATGGGCGATCACTGACCGCCCTTCTGCACGAAGCCGCGCACGAACGACTCGGCGTTCGTCTCCAGGACCTCGTCGATCTCCTCGAGGAGGGCGTCCACCTCGGCGTCCCGCTCGGACGCCTGGGGCGCGGCGGCCGGGGCCGGGGTGTCCGCGTCGTCGTCGGGCGTGCGGTCCTCGTGCTGCGGGTTGATCCGTTCCTGACCGGCCATGGTCCGCCTCCTTCGCTGCTGCGGGTCTCCCGGTGAGGGAGGCCCGGGGAGAGTCTCGCGTCGCCAGCCTATGCGTTGCGGCCGACACTGCGCGGCGACGTCCACGCCGGTTGCGCCCAGGGCTGAACGACTCCACCCGACGACGTCAGGCGGAGGTCAGCCGTCGCCCCGGAGCCCCTTGAGCAGGGCCGCCGCGTCCGGGCTCGCGTCCAGGAGCGCGCCGATGTGCTGCCGCGTCCCCCGCGAGGGGTCGAGCATCGGCACGCGCTGGAGGGCGGCCGCGCCGGGGACGTCGAAGATGACGGAGTCCCAGCTCGCGGCGGAGACCTGGTCGGCGTAGCGCGCCATCACCTCGCCGCGGAACCACGCCCGGGTGTCGGCCGGCGCGTGGTGCACCGCGTCCGCGACCCGCCCGTCGTCCACCAGGCGCTCGACCGCGCCGGACGCCACGAGGCGGTGGTAGATCCCCCGCTCCGGGCGCACGTCCGTCCACTGCAGGTCGAGCGCGTGCAGCCGCGGGTGGTCCCAGGCCAGGCCGTCGCGCGACCGCATGCCCTCCAGGAGCCTCCGCTTCGCGACCCACTCGACCTCGCGGGCGCACGACGCCGGGTCGGCGGCGAGGCGGGTCAGCACCGACCGCCACCGGTCCAGCACGTCCGTCGTCTCGTCGTCGGTCAGGTCGGGCGTGCCCGACGTGCCCGCGAGCGCCGCGAGCGACCGGGTCGCGACGTCGACGTACGCCTCCTGGATCTCCAGGGCCGTGCGACGGCTGCCGTCGGCGAGCTCCAGGCGCGCCGACAGGTCCAGGTCGCGCGAGACCCGCTGCACGTCGGCCACCGGGTCGGCCAGCCGCAGCGCCGCGAGCTCCGCCCGGGCGGGCACGCCGGCCTCGGCCAGCTCGTCCAGGTGCTCCAGCACCCACAGCACCAGGGAGGTGGTGCCGAGCTTGAGGTAGGTGGCGACCTCGAACAGGTTGGCGTCGCCGATGATGAGGTGCAGCCGCCGCCAGCGCGTGCGGTCGGCGTGCGGCTCGTCGCGCGTGTTGACGATGGGCCGGCGCAGGGTGGTCTCCAGCCCCACCTCGGCCTCGATGTAGTCGGCGCGCTGGGAGAGCTGGAAGCCCGGCTCGGCGCCCGTCGGCCCGAGGCCCACCCGGCCCGAGCCGGTGAACACCTGGCGGGTGACGAGGAACGGCGTCAGCAGGTCGACGAGCGTGCCGAAGGGCAGCTCCCGGTCGACCAAATAGTTCTCGTGCGTCCCGTAGCTGGCGCCCTTGCCGTCGACGTTGTTCTTGTAGAGCACCACCTCGCCGCCGGGCGTCTCGGCGAGCGAGCGCACCGACGCGAGCATCACCTGCTCCCCCGCGACGTCCCACAGCACCCCGTCGCGCGGCCCGGTGACCTCCGGCGAGGAGTACTCGGGGTGCGCGTGGTCCACGTAGAGGCGGGCGCCGTTGGTGAGGATGCAGTTCGCCGCGCTCGGGTCGTCGTAGTCCTCGGCGGCGGGCCGCTCGACCTCCTCCGGTTGCTGCCGCGCCGCCGCGCGACCCGCGGACCGGCCGCGCGCCGAGGCACCGGGCGTGCCGGCCGCGGAGGCGACCTGGGCCGACGCCGGCGTGTCCCCCGCGCCCGCCGGTCCGGACGGCGCGGGGCGGGACGGGTCGTCGGTGAGCAGCGAGGGGTGGGCCGACGCGCGCTGCAGGTGGAACCCGCGGGCGTCCTGCAGCGGGTCCTCGTCGTCGTAGTCCCAGCGGGCGGGCGGGCGACCGCCCGCCCGCGCCACGAGGGCGCGGTACGTCATGACCACCTGGGAGCTCATGAGCATCGGGTTGGCCATCGGCCGTCCCGGTGCCAGCACGCCGTACTCGGTCTCGATCCCCATCACGCGACGAACGCTCACGTCACCACCCTAGGGCGCGCCGGACGAGAACGAGGCACCCGTCCCGATCTCGGCCCGGTGGGTCGAGGGTGGGACGGGCGCCTCGGTCTGCGCGGCAAGGTCTCGTGCGCGGCGGGCGACGGCTACAGGTACTGGCCCGTGCTCGTCACGGTGTCGATGGTGCGGGGCGCGCCGTCCCCGCCCTTCTTCTGGACGATCGTGCGGATGAAGACGATCCGCTCGCCCTTCTTGCCGCTGATCCGTGCCCAGTCGTCGGGGTTGGTCGTGTTGGGCAGGTCCTCGTTCTCCTTGAACTCGTCGACGCACGCCGACAGCAGGTGCTCCACCCGGATGCCGCGCTGCCCGGTCGCCAGGAGGTCCTTGATCGCCGACTTCTTGGCCCGGTCGACGACGTTCTGGATCATCGCGCCGGAGTTGAAGTCCTTGAAGTACAAGGTCTCCTTGTCGCCGGACGCGTAGGTGACCTCGAGGAACTGGTTCTCCTCGTCCTCGGAGTACATGCGCTCCACGACGCTGCCGATCATCGCGGTGATCGCGTCGGACTCGCTGCCCCCGTGCTCCGCCAGGTCGTCGGGGTGGATCGGCAGCTCCGGGGTGAGGTACTTGCCGAAGATCTCGGTGGCGCCCTCGGCGTCCGGCCGCTCGATCTTGATCTTCACGTCCAGGCGGCCGGGCCGCAGGATCGCGGGGTCGATCATGTCCTCGCGGTTGGAGGCGCCGATGACGATGACGTTGTCGAGCCGCTCGACGCCGTCGATCTCGGCGAGCAGCTGCGGCACGATCGTCGTCTCGACGTCCGAGGAGAGCCCCGTGCCGCGGGTGCGGAACAGCGACTCCATCTCGTCGAAGAACACCACGACGGGTGCGCCCTGCGTCGCCTTCTCGCGGGCCCGGGCGAAGATCAGCCGGATGTGCCGCTCCGTCTCGCCCACGTACTTGTTGAGCAGCTCGGGGCCCTTGACGTTGAGGAAGTAGCTCTTCGCGGTCGGGTCCCCGCCGCGGGCGTTCGCGACCATCCCCGCGAGCGAGCTCGCCACCGCCTTGGCGATGAGCGTCTTGCCGCACCCGGGCGGGCCGTACAGCAGCACGCCCTTGGGCGGGCGCAGCCCGTGCTCGCGGAACAGGTCCGGGTGGGAGAACGGCAGCTCGACGGCGTCGCGGATCTGCTCGATCTGCGGACCGAGCCCGCCGATGTCCTCGTACGCGATGTCCGGGACCTCCTCGAGGACGAGCTCCTCGACCTCGGACTTGGGGACCACCTCGTAGACGAACCCGCTGCGCACGTCGACCGTGAGCGCGTCCCCGACGCGCAGCGCGGCGTCGGCCACGGACCCGGCGAGGCGGACCACGCGCTCCTCGTCGGCGCGCCCGACCACGAGCACCCGCTCGGCGTCGAGCACCTCCTTGACCGTCACCAGCTCGCCGGTGCGCTCGTACCCGCCGGCCTCGACCACCGTCATGGCCTCGTTGAGCTTGACCTCCTGGCCGGGGCGCAGGCCCTGGACGTCGAGCCCCGGGCTGGCCTGCACGTGCATCTTGCGCCCCGCCGACGAGATGTCGACGGTGCCGTCCTCGTGCGCGGCGAGGAACGTCGCGTACGTGCCCGGGGGCTTCGCGAGCTCGTCGATCTGACCCTTGAGCTCGACGATCTGGTCGCGGGCGGCGCGGAGCGCCTCGGCGAGCCGCTCGTTCTTCGCGGCGAGGAGGGCGAGCTGCGCGTCGTGGCTCGGTCCCGTGGGCAGCGCGGGCTGCTCGGGTCGAGGCTCCGGGCGGACAGGGTTGTCGGTCATCGCATCCCCTCTCGTGCGGGCCGGGTGGCCGCCTCCCCGGACGGGAAGGTGCCCCTGGAGTACAGCACCCTAGACATCAACACGGGCGTCCGGGGGTTCATTTCACGGAGCGGTCGCGAGGTTCACACGACCGAGACCTCCCGGTGACCTGGCTGCGACTGGCTGCGACCTCTCCGCGACCAGGCTGCGACCCGTCCGCGACCTGTCCGCGACCAGGCGCCGCGGCGTCAGCCCTGCGCGTCGTCGGGCGCGACCCCGAGGTCGCGGCGCACCCGGCGGATCTTCTTGTCCGACACGGCGCGCTCCCCCAGCTCCTCCTCCGACCAGTCGGCGTCGGGCGCGGGGTACGACCCCTTGGCGGGGCGGCGGGTGCGCTCGGGGGGCGTCACGCCGTCCGCGAGACGCCGCGCCGTGATCAGGAACCCGGTGTGGCCGATCATGCGGTGCTGCGGGCGCACCGCCAGCCCCTCCAGGTGCCAGCCACGGACCATCGACTCCCACG
Source organism: Promicromonospora sp. Marseille-Q5078 (assembly GCF_050315395.1). Lineage (NCBI taxonomy): Bacteria > Bacillati > Actinomycetota > Actinomycetes > Micrococcales > Promicromonosporaceae > Promicromonospora > Promicromonospora sp. Marseille-Q5078. The sequence goes on along the minus strand of NZ_JBNPQG010000001.1, from coordinate 2,183,947 downwards.
CCTGGGGCTCCGCGAACCGCCCGTCGGCGCGCAGGTCCTCGGCGGTCCGGGACAGCTGCGTGGCCGTCGCGACGTAGCAGATCAGGACGCCGCCGGGGACGAGCGCGCGGGCCACAGGGTCCACGTTCTCCCACGGTGCGAGCATGTCGAGCACGACGCGGTCGACGGTGCCGGGCTCGGCGATCGTGGGCAAGACGTCGGCCAGGTCGCCCACGGAGAGGCGCCACGCCGGGTGCTCGGCACCGAAGAAGGACTCGACGTTGCCGCGCGCGATCGCGGCGAAGTCCTCGCGCCGCTCGATCGAGTGCAGCTCGCCCGCGTCGCCGACGGCGCGCAGCAGGGACATCGTCAGCGCGCCGGAGCCGACGCCGGCCTCCACGACGCGCGCGCCGGGGAAGATGTCGGCCATCTGCACGATCTGGCCGGCGTCCTTCGGGTAGACGACGGCGGCGCCGCGCGGCATGGACAGCACGTAGTCGCTCAGCAGGGGCCGCAGCGCCAGGTACTCGATGCCGGCGGTGTTGGTCACGACCCACCCCTCGGGGTGGCCGATGAGGTCCTCGTGCCGGAAGTAGCCCTTGTGCGTGTGGAACGTGCCGCCGGGCTTGAGCGTGATGGTGTGCAGGCGACCCTTGGGGTCGGTCAGCTGCACCCGGTCGCCCTCGCGCAGCGGGCCGCGGCGCAGGTCGGCGCCGGTGGCCGTGCCGGCCGGTGCGGGGACCGACGCGTCGGTCGGGGGGTTCTCGGGCGCGGCGTGGTCGGCGGAAGTCACGACGAGCGAGTCTACCGGCCACGCTGTCGACGGAGCGCTGCCGACCGAGCGCTGTCGACGGAGCGTTATCGACGGAGCGTTATCGACGGAGCGCGGCCGCGACCCGCGCGACGTCCAGCACCCCGGTCAGCCGGCCGCCGTCGACGACCGGCACCACGCGCGCCCCCGAGGACCCGCGGGCCAGCCGGTCGAGCAGGGCGTCGCCCTCGAGGTCGGCGGTCACGGCCGAGCCCGGCGGGAACGGCACGACGACGGCCTCGACCGGCGTCGTGGCCGCCCGGTCGGCGGGCACGTTCGCGACCGCGCCCGGGTCCACCCAGCCGACGGGCTCGCCGGCGGGCCCGACGACGGCCACGACGGCGCCGGCACCCGCGGCCGCGGCGTCGGAGACCCCGGACACGGAGGTCGTCACCGGGACGACGACGACCGGTACCGCCAGGCCGCGCGCCGACAGCTGCGCGACCCGCGCGCGGGCCGCGGCCCCCTTGATCGCGTCGCCCGCGCCGGACCAGAGGAAGGCGCCGATGAGAGCCGCCCACATCACGGTCACCCAGGACGGCGACCGGCCCTCCAGCACCGGCCACACCAGGGCCCACGCCACCACACCGACCGCGACGACCCTGCCCACCCAGCCGGCGGCGAGCGTGCCGCGGGAGCGGGACCCGGTCGCGCCCCAGACGATCGACTCGAGGACCTGGCCGCCGTCCAGCGGCAGGCCCGGCAGCAGGTTGAAGATGCCGACGAACGCGTTCGAGAACGCGCCGGCGAACAGCAGCATGGACGGCACCGTCGTCGCGGGCTGCAGCTGGTAGGCGACCCAGAACGCCCCCGCGAGGGCGAGGTTCGTCAGCGGGCCGACGACCGCCACCAGGGCGCCGTCGAGCGGGCGGGCGCCCGCGCCCGTGTAGGCGGTGTGGCCGCCCCAGAGCGTCACGGCCAGCTCGGTGACGCGGTGCCCGCGGGCCCGCGCCACGAGCGCGTGCGCCACCTCGTGCAGGAAGACGGACGCGAACAGCAGCAGCACGAACGCGAACGCGACGACCAGGACGCCGGTCGGCTCCATCTGCGGGGCGAACCGGCTGACGGTGGGCGCGAACACGAGAGTGAGGACGACGGCGCCGAGGAACCACGACGGAGTGACGAGGACGGGGGCGCCCGCGATGCGGCCGACCACCCAGCCCCGGGTGCGAGAGGTCACCCGGTCAGGCTATCCGGCCCCGGGCGTGTCCCCGGCCGCGCGTACGGTGGCGCGCATGACGACGACCGCCGCGGCCGACGCTCCCTCGGGCGCCGCCGCCGTCCGGCCGCCGGCCCTGTCGCCGTCGCGGGCGGGTGACTTCATGCGCTGCCCGCTGCTGTTCCGGTTCCGCGTGGTGGACCGCCTGCCCGAGCCGCCGGCGTCGGCCGCCGCGCGCGGCACGCTGGTGCACGCGGTCCTCGAGCGCCTCTACGACGCCCCGCCCGGCGAGCGCACCCCCGACGCGGCGGCCGCGCTGCTGCCGCTGGAGTGGGACCGCCTGGTCGAGGCCGAGCCGCGGTACGCCACGCTGTTCGACGAGGGCGGGGACGCCGCGGGCAGCACCCCCGACCAGTGGCTCGCACGCGCCCGCCGGCTCGTCGCCGCGTACTTCGCGCTCGAGGACCCGAACCGGCTGCAGCCCGAGGCGCGGGAGCTGCGTGTGGAGACGGCGCTCGACGGCGGGCCGCTGCTGCGCGGGATCGTCGACCGGCTCGACGTCGCGCCCGACGGCGCGCTGCGGGTCGTGGACTACAAGACCGGCCGCGCCCCCGGCCCGGGCTTCGAGGGCTCGGCCCTGTTCCAGATGCGCTTCTACGGGCTCGTGCTCTGGCGGGAGCGGGGCGTGCTGCCGCGCATGCTGCAGCTGCTGTATCTCGGCGACGGCCAGGTGCTGCGCGCCCAGCCCACCGAGCATGAGCTCGAGGCCACGGAGACCAAGGTGCGGGCGCTGTGGTCGGCGATCCAGGACGCGGCCCGGACCGGCGAGTGGCGCCCCCGCCGCAGCCGGCTGTGCGGGTGGTGCGCCCACCAGGCGGTGTGCCCGGAGTTCGGCGGCACGCCGCCGGTCGTCCCGGTCGGCGCCCTGCGGCAGCGGCTCGGGGTGGACGACGCGTCCGAGGGTCCCGTCAGCGGGTGAGGTCGACGACCTCGCCGGCGCCGATGCGCGCGATCGTCGCGACGTCCACCGACTCCAGGGACGCGGCACGGCTGAGGCCGTCCAGGCGCGGCACCGGGACGACGGCCTCCACGCCGAGCGTCGAGATCCCGGCGGCGCGGGCGGAGGCGATGCCGGTCGGCGAGTCCTCGATGGCCACGCAGGCGCCGGCGTCGACGCCGAGCCGGGCGGCGGCCATCAGGTAGGGCTCGGGGTCCGGCTTGCCGCGCGAGACCTGGTCGCCCGTGACCAGCGTGACGAATGCCCCGGCGGGACCGCGCGAGACGACCTCCTCGGCCAGCGCCGTGTAGCTCATCGTCACGAGCGCGCACGGCACGCCGGCGTCCGCGAGCGCCCCGAGGAGCTCCCGCGCGCCGGGCTGCCACGGCACCTGCTCGCGGACCTGCTCGACGACACGCCCGAGCAGGCGCTCGACGATGGCGTCGACCGGCAGGTCCACGCCGCCCTGGTCGCGCAGGATCGTGGCCGAGACGGTCAGCGCGTTCCCGACCAGCTGCAGCGCCTGCTCGTGGCTCCAGGTGCCCCCGTGCTCCGCGACCAGCTCCTGCTCGGCCGCGATCCAGTACGGCTCGGTGTCCACGAGGGTGCCGTCCATGTCCCACAGCACGGCCGCGGGCAGGGTCGGCGTGGGGGTCTGCGGGGTGGGGGCGAGGGTCTCGGGCACCCGTCCATGGTACGGACCGGCCGGCCCGCACCGGCCGGGTACCGTCCGTGAGATCGGGCACGCGCTGTATACGCTGGTCGGATGACGACCGAGCCGGAGACCACCGGGCGCCACGCCGCACGGCAGACCGTGATGATCGCCGCGTTCGAAGGCTGGAACGACGCCGGGAGCGCGGCCACGTCGGCGCTCGCCCACCTCGACCACGTGTGGGACGGCCGCCAGGTGCGCGAGCTCGACCCGGAGCTGTACCACGACTTCCAGGTGAACCGGCCCGTGATGGAGACCGGGCCCGACGGGGAGCGCACGCTCACCTGGCCGACGACCACGGTGTCGGTCGCGGAGCTGCCCGACCGCACGGTGGTTCTGGTGCACGGCATCGAGCCGTCGTTCCGGTGGCGGACGTACTGCACGGAGCTGCTGGACCTGGCCGAGGAGCTCGACGTCCGCACCGTGGTGACGCTCGGCGCGCTCCTGGCGGACGTGCCGCACACCCGCCCGATCCCCATGTCGGCCACCACCGAGAGCGAGGGGCTGCAGGCCGTGCTCGACGTCGAGCCCAGCACGTACGAGGGGCCCACCGGCATCGTCGGCGTGCTGCAGCACGAGGCCGACCGCCGCGGCTTCCAGTCCGTGTCGCTGTGGGCGGCCGTGCCCCACTACGTCGCCAACCCGCCGTCGCCCAAGGCCACGCTCGCGATCCTCACCCGCGTGGAGGAGCTCCTCGCGGCGGCGGTGCCCATGGGCGACCTCCCCGAGGACGCCGAGGCCTGGCAGCACGGTGTCGACGAGCTGGCGTCGGACGACGCCGAGATCGCGGAGTACGTGCAGCAGCTCGAGGAGGCCAAGGACACCGCGGACCTGCCCGAGGCGAGCGGCGAGGCGATCGCGCGCGAGTTCGAGCGCTACCTGCGCCGTCGCGACGTCGGCGGCGACAAGGGCGGGGACAAGGGCGGCGACAAGGGCGACCGCGGCTAGGTCCTGCCGACGTCGCCGACCTCACACGACGAGCGCGCTACCGGCGAGCGGTCGCCTGGCGCGGGGCCGCGCGATCGTCGCTGCGGGCACGTACGCGACGCGACGACGCCGTACCAGCGCAACTCCACACCGTGGGCGCAGCGGCCGCAGTGCAAGGACCTCCGCCAGCCTGACCGCTGCTGACCGCTGCTGACCGCTGCTGACCGCTACGGGCTGCTACAGGCGGACGCCGAGCAAGGCGTTCACCGCGCGGGCCAGCACCCCCGGGGCGCCCTCGTGGTCGGCGCTCGTGTCCCGGCCTGGTTCGAGAGACCGGTCGGCCCAGGCGTCGACGGCGGCCAGCGCCGCCGGGCCGTCGAGGTCGTCCGCGAGCGCGGCACGCAGCACGGCGAGGGCGGCGGTCGCGTCGGGGGCGCCGTTGCCGGACACGGCGGCACGCCACCGCTCGAGCCGGGCGACGCCGGCCTCGAGGTCCGCGTCGGTCCACTCCCACTCGGTGCGGTAGTGGTGGCCCAGCAGGGCCAGCCGGATCGCCATCGGGTCCACCCCGGCGCGGCGCAGCGCGGAGACGAACACGAGGTTGCCGCGCGACTTGCTCATCTTCTCGCCCTGGTAGGCGACCAGCCCGGCGTGCACGTGCACGCGCGCCCCGCCGCCGCCCAGGAGGCGGTCGTGGGACGTGGACATCTCGTGGTGCGGGAACAGCAGGTCCGCTCCCCCGCCCTGCAGGTCGAACGGCAGCCCGAGGCCGTCGCGCGCGATGACCGCGCACTCGATGTGCCAGCCCGGACGGCCGGTGCCGAGGGACGCGCCGTCCCAGGCGGGCTCGCCGGCGCGCTCGCGCCGCCACAGCAGCGGGTCGAGCGGGTCCTTCTTGCCCTCGCGCCGCGGGTCCCCGCCGCGCTCGGCGAACAGGGTCGCCATCGCCTGCGGGTCGAGCCGGGCGACCTGGCCGAAGTCGGGGTCGGCGGACAGGTCCGCGTACACGTCGCCCAGGCCGGGGTCGTCGCCGCCGGCGCCGGGCTCGACCGGGACGCGGTAGGCCGCGCCCTCGGCCAGCAGGCGCTCGACGGCGGCGACGACGGCGGGGACGGACTCGACGGCGCCGGTCCAGGTCGCGGGCGGGACCATGCCGAGCGCGGTCATGTCCTCGCGGAAGAGCGCCACCTGGTCGGCGGCCAGGTCCTGCCAGTCGACGCCGGTGGCGGTGGCGCGCTCCAGCAGCGGGTCGTCGACGTCGGTCACGTTCGAGACGAACGTCACGTCCTTGCCGGCGTCGCGCCACGCCCGGTGCAGCAGGTCGAACGCCAGGTAGGTGTTCGCGTGCCCCAGGTGGGTCGCGTCGTAGGGCGTGATGCCACAGACGTAGTAGCGGGCGGTGTCCCCCGGGGCCGGGTCCACGAGCCGTCCGGTGGTGCTGTCGTGCACCCGGACGGGCGTGCGACGGCCGTCGGCCGGTGCGGGGAGCTCAGGGATCTGCGGGGCGGGCCAGGAACGCACGCGCCCAGGCTACCGGCCGTCCCGCCCGGTCCGGTCCCACCGTCTCGTCACCGTCAGACGACGATCCCGCCGTTCGCCGTGAGGGCCCCGGTGAGGAGCAGCACGACGACCACGGCGGCGAGGCCCAGGCGGTACCAGACGAACGGCATGAACGAGTGGGTGGTGATCAGCTTGAGGAACCCGATGATCACGATGTATCCGACGACGAACGCCACGAGGGTCGCGATGAGCGTCGCGCCGGCCCCGGGCGAGCCGGGTGCGGGGTCCTCGCCGACCGACTTGGCGAGCTGGTAGAAGCCCGAGAGCAGGACGGCGGGGATCGCGAGCAGGAACGAGTAGTCGGCGGCGGCCTTGCGCGTGAAGCCCATGAACAGCCCCGCCGTGATGGTGCCGCCCGAGCGGGACACGCCCGGGATCAGCGCCAGCGCCTGCGCGAGGCCGAAGCCGACGGCACGCTTCGGGTTCAGCTCGTCCAGCTTGCGGGTGCGGCGGCCCACCTTGTCGGCCCAGCCCAGCAGCAGGCCGAAGACGACGAGCGTCGTCACGGTGATCCAGAGGTTGCGCAGGTACGTCTCGATCGCGTCCTGGAAGAGCAGGCCGAGCACCCCGATGGGGATGGAGCCGAGGGCGATGTACCAGGCCATGCGCGCCTGGTCGTCGTGGGCGCCCATGCGGGAGCGCCAGTCGCGGCCGTGGGTGCCCACGAGCGAGCGCCACCAGGCGACGCAGATGTCCCGGATCGTGCGGCGGTAGTACAGGAGCACGGCCGCCTCGGTGCCGATCTGGGTGATCGCGGTGAACGCGGCCCCGGGGTCGGTCCCGCCGAGCAGCTCGCCGACGATGCGCAGGTGCGCGCTCGACGAGATCGGCAGGAACTCGGTCAGGCCCTGGACCAGGCCGAGCAGGATCGCTTCCCAGGCATTCACGGGCGGTCACACTACCCGGACCTGCAGGGTTTCCCGGTAGCCTGACCCGCCATGGAGCGTCGTCAGGTGGGCCGCACGGGCCTGCGCGTGTCCGAGCTCGGCCTGGGAACCATGACCTGGGGGCGGGACACCGACGACCTCGATGCCGCGGAGCAGCTGCGCGACTTCGTCGACGCGGGCGGGAGCCTCGTGGACACCGCCGCCACGTACGGCGACGGCGACGCCGAACGTCTCATCGGCTCCCTCCTGGACGGGAAGGTCGACCGCGACGAGCTGGTGCTGTGCACCAAGGGCGGCGTGCGCGCCGGCCGGTCCGGCGCCCGGGTCGACGCCTCCCGGGCGGGCCTGCTCGCCGACCTGGACGCCTCGCTGGCCCGCCTGGGCACCGACCACGTCGACCTGTTCCTCGTCGCGTGCCCCGACCCGGCGACGCCGCTGGCCGAGACGGTGTCCGCGCTGCGCCTCGCCGTGTCGTCCGGCCGGGCGCGCTACGTCGGGCTCTCGAACCACCCGGGCTGGGCGTCGGCGCGCGCGGCGACGCTCCTGGAGGCCGACGGCACCGGCCTCAGCGCGCTGGAGCTCGAGTACTCCCTGCTCCAGCGCGGCGCCGAGCGCGACGTCGTCCCCGCGGCGGACGCCCTGGGGCTCGGTCTGCTCGCCTGGTCCCCCCTCGGCCGGGGCGTGCTCACCGGCAAGTACCGGCGGGCCATCCCCGCGGACTCGCGCGCGGCGTCGGCGCACCTGGCGGCCTTCGTCGACCCGTACCTGGACGCCGCCGCGTCCTCGGTCGTGGAGGCGGTGGCCACCGCGGCCGACGGCCTCGGCCGGGCACCCCTCGAGGTGGCGCTCGCCTGGCTCCTCGCCCGCGACCCCGTCGCCAGCGCGATCGTCGGCGCGCGCACGCCGGCACAGCTGCGGGCCTCGCTCGCGGTCGTCGACCTCGACCTGCCGGGCGAGGTGCACGCCGCGCTCGACGACGTGTCCGCGCCCGCGATCGGCTACCCCGAGCGCTGGTAGGCCTGGCCGGGCGACTCGGCGTCGGCCGTGCCCTCGGCCCCGAGGTCCGCGAGACCGGGACCCGAGAGATCCGAGTCGAGGTCGGTGTCGAGCTCCGCGTCGAGGTCGTCGTCACCCTCGTCGTCGCGGTCGTCGTCATCGTCGTCATCGTCGTCGCCGTCGTCCAGGAAGAACGGCGTCACCTCGGAGTAGACCTGGGCGAGGGCGTCCTCGTAGACCTCGAACGCGTCGGCCAGCACCTCGTAGGCGTCGTCGACCGCAGGGTCGTCGTCCCCCCGGCGGGTCGACACCGCGTGATAGTGCGCCTCGAGCGCGGCGACGAAGCGGTCCAGCGCGGCACGCGGGTCTGCGGTCATGCTCTGACGGTAGCGCCCCGAGGGGCACAATGGGCAGACGAAAACCGCCCGCGACACTTCGGGAGGACGGCGGATGGCTTCGATCTCGTCGACGACGCAGGCAGGCGAGCGCTCCGGCGCGACGTCCGCCTGGCGCAAGCACGGACAGTACGAGTACCGCATGCTGACGATCGGCCGGGACACCAGCGTCCCGGACGCGCGCAAGATGCTCACCGACGAGGCCGAGTACGGCCGGTGGGAGCTCGCGCGCACCCGTCTGTACATGGGCGGCGAACGCCGGGTGTGGTTGCGCCGCAAGATCATCAAGGTCACGCCCACGTTCTGACCCCGGCCCGCACCGGCCGAGGGACACGCATGGTCGCCGCGTTCCGCAAGTCGCGCCAGGACGCACCACCCGGCTTCTTCGACACCGAGGCCGCCGGGCTGCGCTGGCTCGTCGTGCCCGGGGGCCCACGGGTCGCCCAGGTGCTGGACGTCGGCGCGGGGCACCTGGACCTCGAGCGCGTCTCCGCGGCAGGGCCGACGCCGAGCGCCGCGCGCGACCTCGGCCGCCGCCTGGCCGTCCTGCACGGTGCGGGCGCGGACGGGTTCGGCGTGCTGCCGCCGGGCGCGGACCGGGGGTGGTTCGGCCCGCTCGACGACCCGCTGCCGATGGCTGCCGGGACCTGGGGCGACTGGCCGGCGTTCTACGCCCACGCCCGGCTGCGCCCCGTCGTCGCGCAGGGGCGCGAGCGCGGCGTCCTCACCGCACAGGACGCCGCCGCGGTCGAGCGCGTGTGCGGGCGGCTCGGGGTGCTCGCCGGTGCCGCGGCCCGCGAGCGCCCCGCGCGGCTGCACGGCGACCTGTGGTCGGGGAACGTGCTGTGGGCCCCCGGGCCGGCGGGAGCCGGCGAGGCGGTGCTGATCGACCCGGCGGCGCACGGCGGTCACCGCGAGGCCGACCTGGCGATGCTCGCGCTGTTCGGCGTGCCGCACCTCGACGAGATCGTGGCCGGCTACGAGGCGGTGAGCCCGCTCGCGCCCGGGTGGCGCGAGCGGACCGGCCTGCACCAACTGTACCCGCTCGCGGTGCACGCCGTGCTGTTCGGCGGGGGCTACGTAGGGCAGACCCGCCGGCTGCTCGACCGGCTCGCCGCCGCCTGAACGCGGCGGCCGGGTCAGCAGTCGCGCAGCAGCCGGTCGAGCACGCGCGTGCCGAAGCGCAGCGAGTCGGTGGGCACCCGCTCGTCGACGCCGTGGAACATGCCGGAGAAGTCGAGGTCGGCGGGCAGGCGCAGGGGCGCGAACCCGTAGCCGGTGATGCCCAGCCGCGACAGCGACTTGTTGTCCGTGCCGCCCGAGAGCGTATAGGGCAGCACCGTCGCGCCCGGGTCCTCCGCCAGGAGGGACGCGACCATCGAGTCGACGAGGTCGCCCGAGAACGGCACCTCGAGGGCGGTGTCCTGGTGGATCGGCTCCACGCGCACGGCGGGGCCGGCCAGCTCGCGCAGCGTCGCCATGCCCTCCTCCTCGTGGCCCGGCAGCAGCCGGACGTCCACCGTGGCCTCCGCCCGCCCGGGGATGACGTTCGTCTTGTAGCCGGCGTCGAGCTGCGTCGGGTTGGACGTGTGCCGCACCGTGGCCCCGACGAACTTCGCCGCGGGGCCCAGCGCCGCCACGAGCGCGTCCACCGCGCCCGGGTCCTCGCCCTCGAAGGGCAGGCCCGTGAGGTCGGACACCCCGCGCAGCAGCTTCTCCACCGTCGGGGTGAGCGTGTACGGCCAGCGGTGCTGCCCGATCCGCGCGACCGCCGCCGCGAGCTCGGTGACGGCGTTCTCCGCGTTCACCTGGGAGCCGTGGCCGGCGCGCCCGTCGGCGACGAGGCGCAGCCACGCGAGGCCCTTCTCCGCCGTCTGCAGCAGGTACGCGCGCCGCCCGCCGACCTCCACCGAGAAGCCGCCCACCTCGCTGATCGCCTCCGTGGCGCCCTCGAAGAGCTCCGGCCGGTGCCGCACCGCCCACTGGGCGCCGCGCACGCCGCCGGCCTCCTCGTCGGCGAAGAAGGCGACGACGACGTCGCGCGACGGGCGGCGGCCCTCGCGGACCATCTGCCGCACGACGGACAGGATCATCGCGTCCATGTCCTTCATGTCGACCGCGCCGCGCCCCCACAGGAGCCCGTCGATCTCCTCGCCGCCGAACGGGTCGACCGACCAGTCGTCCGCCGCGGCGGGCACCACGTCCGTGTGCCCGTGCAGCACCAGCGCGGGCCGCGTCGGGTCGGTGCCCGCGAGGCGCGTCACGACCGACGTGCGCCCCGGCTCCGACTCGAACAGCTCCACGTCGAGCCCCACCTCGGTGAGCAGGCCGGCCACGTGCTCCGCCGCGCGCCGCTCCCCCGGGCCCTCGCCGTTGCCGTAGTTGGACGTGTCGATCCGCAGCAGGTCGCGACAGATGTCCACGACCTCCTGCTCGGCCGTGGGCTGGGTCGAGGGCGTGGTCGGGCGAGGGGCGATCGGCTGAGACGTCACCCGCACACCGTACCGGCGGCTACGACCGCAGCTCGGTGAGCGTGCCGTCGGGGGCCAGCGCCAGCTCGGCGTCCAGCCCGAGCCGGTCGAGGAACGCCCGGTCGTGGCTCACGACCAGCAGCCCGCCGCGGTACGCAGACAGCGCCTGCACCAGCTGGTCGGTGCTGGCGATGTCCAGGTTGTTGGTGGGCTCGTCGAGCACCAGCAGCTGGGCGGGCGGGTCGGACAGCAGCAGCCGCGCCAGGGTGACGCGGAACCGTTCCCCGCCCGACAGGGTGGCGACCGGGCGACCGGTCTGGTCGCCACGCACGAGGAAGCGCGCCAGGCGGTTGCGCAGCTCCCCGGGGGCGACGTGCGGCGCCCCGGCGCGGACGGCGTCGAGCACCGTGTGGTCGTCGTCCAGCACGTCGAGCCGCTGGGGCAGGTAGCCGACGCGGTCGGTGAGCGCCTCGGCGCGGGCGCCGGTCCCGACGTCGCCGGGCCGCCCGTCCGGGACCGCGCCCGTGAGCTGCTCCAGCAGCGTCGTCTTGCCCACGCCGTTGGGCCCGGTGAGGGCCACGCGCTCGGGCCCGGCGAGCACGACCTCGCGGCCGTCCGTGCCGCGCAGGACGGCGAGGCGCCGGGCGGCGGGCACGTCCGGGTCCGGCAGGTCGACGACGATGCGGTCGTCGTCGCGGACGAAGCGTTCGGCCGCCTCGACCGCCGCCCGCGCCGCGGACTCCTTGTCGGCCGCCGACCCGCGCCGCGCCCCCTGCGCCTTCTGGGCGGAGTTGCGCCGGTCGTTGACCACGGCCTTGACGTAGCGGCTGTTCGCGGCGTCCTTGCGGCCCTGGCGCTCGGAGTGCGCGATACGCTCCTCCGCCTCGATGCGCTGCCGCTTCTCCCGGCGCAGCGTCTGCTCGGCGTCGCGCAGGCCGGCGCGCGCCGCCTCCTGCTGCGTGGCGAGGTGTTCCTCGTACTGGGCGTACGTGCCGCCGAACGTCGTCAGCCCGCCCGTGCGCAGCTCGGCCGTCTCGTCGACGAGCTCGAGCAGGGCGCGGTCGTGGGAGACGACGACGAGCGCGCCGCGCCAGGTGCGCACGATCTCGTGCAGCCGCTCGCGGGCCGAGCCGTCCAGGTTGTTCGTCGGCTCGTCGAGCAGGGCGACGTCGGCGCCCCGCAGCCGTACGCCGGTGACGGCGACGAGCATCGCCTCGCCGCCGGACAGGGTGCCCACCGGACGGTCGAGCACGCCGTCGGACGCGGGGAGGCCGGCGCCCGCCAGCTCGGCGAGCGCGCGCTCCTCGGTGTCCCAGCCGTCGCCGACGACGTCGAACAGCTCGGGCCGCACGTCGCCGCCCGTGATCGCGCGCACGGCGTCGACCACGGCGCGGACGCCCAGCAGGTCGGCGACCGTGGCCCGGGTGTCGAGGGTGAGGCGCTGCGGCAGGTAGTCGGCGACGCCGGAGACGCTGATCCGTCCCGAGGTCGGGCGCAGGCGGCCCGCGACGAGGCGCAGCAGCGTGGACTTCCCGGCGCCGTTGAGCCCCACGAGGCCGGTGCGGCCGCGGGAGAACGCGCCGGACACGCCGGCGATCGGCGTGGCCCCGTCGGGCCAGGAGAAGGTGACGTCGTGCAGGACGACGGAGGGATGGGTGACAGGCACGGTGGCGCTCCAGGACAGCGGGGGGACGGCGGACGACGGGTGCGTCGACGCCGCTCCTGCTCGCCGGCAGGGCCGGCGGGGAGCCTCGGGGTCGACGCGCTCAGGCGGTCCGGATGCCCGTCATCGCTCGGTCTGTGCCTCTCGTCCTGGGGCCGTCCCCTCTCACGCGCGGCGGAGGCCGCGGGGACGCCGACGACGATGCCACGCCGCCGTCCCCCTCGGCAACCCGAGATCGCCCCTCGCGACCGTCAGGCCGCAGGGGTGGCGCCGGCCTCGGCCGGCCACGGCTCGCTCGGCTCGCGCGGCTCGCCGGGCACGTAGGAGGCCACCCACGAGTCCTGCAGCACGCCGCGCTGGGCGCCGAACCGGCGGAGCAGGCCCTCGTACCGGAACCCGAGCTTCCACGCGACGCGGCGCGACGCCCAGTTGCCGACGTTGGCACGCCAGCGCACGACGCCGAGCCCCAGGCCCTCCGGGTCGACCGCCCAGTCGACGACGAGGCGTGACGCCTCGGTGATCAGACCGCGGCCGCGGGCGTCGGGGGCGCACCAGAAGCCCAGCTCACCGGACGCCTGGACGCCGGGAGCTCCCTCGTGGGAGATGCCGACCATGCCCTGCACGGGACCGTCGGCGTCCCCGGGCGCGCGCACCGCCCAGGTGAAGTCCTTCTCCTGGGCCCAGCCGTCCGCGACGAACCGCTCCACGAACCCGTCCGCGTCCTCCCGCGTGTACGGCGAGGGCACCGTGGTCCACCGCGCGATGGCGGGGTCGGCGCAGATCTCGGCGATCCGGTCGACGTCGGCGGGCGTCGGGACGGACAGGCGGACGCGGTCGGTGGCGAGGACGAACGGCTCCATCCGGGCATGGTGGCACGGGGCACCGACGGCTTCACGCTATTTGTCGGGCGTCTCCTCGGGGGCTCCGGCGGCCCCACGGTCGCCCGGCGCAGGGTCGGCGTCGGGCGGGCGGACGACCGGGGCGACGGCGAGCGGCCCCTCGCCGAGGCCGGCGGACTCCTCCAGCTCGGGGTGCGGCCGGTCGCCGCGGAGGGTCGAGAAGACGGTCCACGCGACGGCCATGAGCGGGACGGCGATGATCGCGCCCAGGATCCCGGCCAGGACGGTGCCCGCCGTGACGCCGATGCCGATCACGAGCGGGTGCAGCGCGACCTGCTTGCCCATGATGAGCGGCTGGAGCACGTGCCCCTCGAGCTGGCCGATGAGCGCGATGCCGATCGTGACGATGAGGGCCGTGACGATCCCGTTGGCCGCGAGCGCCACGACGGCCGCGATGATCATCGCCAGCGGCGCACCGATCAGGGGGATGAAGGCGCCGATGAACACCAGCACGGCCAGGGGCGCGGCGAGCGGCACGCCGAGGATGGTCAGCAGGATGAAGGCCAGGACGCCGTCGGTGAAGGCGATGATCACGGTGCCGCGGGCGTACCCGGAGAAGCTGTACCAGCCGGCTCCCGCCGCGGCCTGCCACCGCGTGCGGTGCTCTCCCGGGATCTGGCCCAGGAACCACCGCCACATCTTGCCGCCCGACGCGACGAAGAAGACGGTGCAGAAGATGGAGAGGGCGAAGACGGCGAAGCCCTCGAACACCGACCCGGCGCTCTGCGCGGCCTGGCTCACCAGCGAGTCGGCGTTGTCCGCCACCCACTGGCGCCCCTGGTTGATCCACTCGTTGATCTGGTCGACCGTCACGGACAGCCCGAACGGGCCGCTCTCGAGGTACTCGAGGATCTGCTGCACACCGGTGTCGAACTGCCCGGCGAGCTGCTCCCACTGGCCCGCCACGGAGGCGACGACGTACGTGATCAGGCCGCCGAGGACGAGGAACGCGCTGAGGATCGCGAGCCCGGTGGCCAGCGCGCGGGGCATCACCTTGGCGTAGAAGTCCGCGACGGGGTTGAGCACCGACGCGAACACGAGACCGAGGAACACGGCGACGAAGACGAGCTGGACCTGCACCGTCGCCCAGAACACGAGCGCCACCGCCGCGGTCAGGGCGATGAGCCGCCACGACCAGCCGGCCGAGGTCCGCAGCCACGCCGGGACGTTCTCGTTCGCGCGCTTCGCCACCCGTGCACCCCTCTCGCGATCGTCCGCCCAGTCTGCCGCACCACGCCGCCGGACGAGGGAGGACGGCCCGGGCGTCGCCGTTCCGCACCTCCCTCCCGCAGGGCCTGGCGGGGTGAACGTCGCGATGCCGGCCCGGGCACGGTGCGCGACACCCGACCGCGGACGACCACCCGCGGACGACCACCGCGTGCCGGCCGGGTCTCGGCGCACGCACCGCAAGGACGGCGACGTCACCGTGAGGCTGCCGCCGACGCTCTCCTCGGAGGTCCCCCCGCCCCGGAACTGTCGAGCGAGGCGACGCCGGGCGCGGCTCAGCCGCCGTCGCGCCGGGACCCGGGCTGCGCCGTCGGCAGCAGGCGCGTGAGGAAGACCGCGACCGCGGCGACGATGGCGAGCACCGCGAGACTGGCTCGGAGCCCGGCGAGGCGGGCCGCGGTGTTCTGCTCGACGACGACCTGCGCCGCATCGTCGCTCAGATCGGTCGTGGCCAGCACTCCCGCGAGGTCCTCGTCCGAGACGAACGGGATCCCCGCAGCCATCGCGACCTGGGCCTCTTCGCTCACCGCCGCCATGACGCGCTCGTCGTCCGCGATCCCGGCGACGAAGCTCGCGGTCAGCGCGCCGATCAGCACCGACCCGGCCAGCGCGGTGCCGAGGGACGCCCCGAGGTTGGTCGCGGTGTTCTGCAGCCCGCCCACCTCACCGCTGCGTTCGTCGGGCACCGCCGACACCGTGACCGCGCCGAGCTGGGACGCCAGCGCCCCCACGCCGAGCCCGGCCAGGAGCAGCGGCACCGTGACGACCTCCGCGCCCGCGCCCACCTCCAACGCTCCGACCAGGGACACGATCCCCGCGAGGATCCCCACCAGGCCCCAGGTCACCACCCGCCGCGGGGAAGCCCGCGGCGCGAGGCGCGGCACGCCGAGCGCGGTGACGAGCAGAGCCACGGAGAGCGGCAGGAGTCGCACGCCCGTGGCGAAGGCGCTGAGCCCCAGCACCACCGACAGGTACAGCGGGATGGTGAAGAACAGGCCGGCCTGCAGCAGGAACTGGAAGAAGAACATCGTCAGGCCGCCGCGCAGCCGCGCGTCGTGCAGCATCGCGACGTCGACGAGCGGCTCGGCGCCCCGGTCCACGACGTGCCGCTCCCACCCGACGAACAGTCGCAGCACGAGCAGACCTGCCAGCGCCATCCAGAGCGTCGGAGACAGGCCGAGGATGGCCGGCGCGCCGGGCACGGCCCGGATCCAGCCCCACTCCGCCGCGCGCAGCACGCCCAGCACGACCAGACCCAGGCCGACTGCGGAGAGGCACGCGCCCACCACGTCGAGCCGGGACCGTGGGCCGACCGGAGAATCGTGGATGCGGCGGGACAGAGCGAGGATCACGAGCACCACACCGACCTCGCCCACGAACACCAGGCGCCACGTCCACAGCGTCGTGACCGCGCCGCCGATCAGCGGGCCTGCCGCCACGGCGACCGCCCCTGCCGCGGCGATCAGGCCGTAGGCCCGCGCCCGCCCCTGCGCGGGGACGTTGGCGGCGACCAGGGCGACGATCGCCGGCATGATCAGGGCGGCGCCCAGCCCTTCGAGGACCGACCAACCGAGCACGAGGACCACGAGGTCGGGCGCGAGCGCCGTGGTCAGCGAGCCGACTCCATAGATGACCAGGCCGAGGCCGAACGCGCGGCGCCGCCCGATCATCGAGCCGATCTTGCCGCCGGTGATCATCATCGTGGCCATCACCAGCGTGTACAGCGTGATCGCCGTCTGCACCCCCGTGACCGTGGTGCCGAGGTCCTCCGCGACCTGCGCGATCGAGACGTTCATCACGGAGCTGTCGAGGGTCATGAGGAACTGTCCTGACGCGAGCGTCAGGAGCACAGCGCCCGAGCCCGCGTGGGCCACCGTCGTCGCGCTCGGCGCCTCACCGGCCATCCCGCGGCCTCCTCGCTCGCACCCGGGTCGGGCGGGGCTACGGTGGACGCGTCCCGCGAGGCCACGACCGCGTCGTGACCGTTCCAGACTGGCACCACCCCCCGCCCGCGACCAGGCCGGGTGCCGGTCGCCGCGCGAGTTCACCCCCGGGCACGAAAAAGACCCTCCGTTGTGGACCGGAGGGTCTTGGTCGTCGCTGTCTCAACGAGTGTCCGGAGGGGGACTTGAACCCCCACGCCCGATAAAGGGCACTAGCACCTCAAGCTAGCGCGTCTGCCATTCCGCCACCCGGACGAGTGGACCTCGACAGCGCCTCGGCGCCGTCTCGGTGCGGGGAAAAACATAGCACGGGCGGGACGGGATCTCGCAAACCGCGCTCCCCCTCGGCCGACGCTCGGCGGGCCGGAGCGGCGCACCGGCCGCCGTGGTCGGACCCGTCGTCGGACCCCCTCGTAGCTGACGCCCCCATCGACGCGTCCCCGCAGGTCCGAACGCCGGACGCGGGTGTCGGAGGCGACGTGTAGCGTCTCGCCCGGCCCGGACCAACCGGTCAAGGGTGAGGAACGGGACGACCCCGCCGAACAGGTCGAGCACGCGCCGACCCAGAACAGGAGCGCCGCAGGTCATGATGGGTGGGCACCACGCCGCGTCGGGAGCGGCCGCCTGGGTCGCGGTCACGTCCACGGCACCGTTCGCGCTCGGCTGGCACCCGGTCTCCGACGTCGGGGTGATGACGGGAGCCCTCGTCTGCGCCGGCGCGGCCCTGCTGCCGGACGCCGACCACCACAGCGGCACCATCGCGCACTCGCTGCCGCCGGTCTCCGAGGGGGTCACCAAGCTCGTCGCGACCGTCTCGGGCGGCCACCGCAACGGCACCCACTCGTTCCTCGGCATCGCCGTCTTCACCGCGATCGCGTGGGTGATGGGCATGGTCTCGATCCGCACGGAAGCCTTCGGCGAGGTGCTCGTCGGCCCCGGCATCATGGCGGTGCTGCTCATCGCCTTCGCCCTGCGGGCGTGGAAGGTCACCGGCGGGCGACGGTGGTGGACCTGGACGCTGTCGCTGCTCCTCGCCGCCTGCGTGGCCGTCTTCGCGCCCGAGGAGTGGAACTGGATGCCGTTCTGCGTGGCGCTCGGCTGCGCGGTGCACGTGATCGGCGACCTGCTCACCACCGCCGGCGTCCCCCTGCTGTGGCCGTTGAAGTTCCGCTCGCCGTACTGGGTCCGCCGGTACCGGGTACTGCCGTTCGACGACGTGTGGCGCGACGGCGGCAACCTGTCCCTGCCGATCCTCGGCGACGCCGGGTCGTGGCGGGAGTGGGTGGTCATGACGCCGGTCAGCCTGTACGCCGTCGTGGGCATGGTCTGGGCGGGGCTCCAGCAGATGGGTTACGACACCCAGCCCGTGTGGGAGCAGGTCACCGCCTGGGCAGGCGCGCTCGGTTCCTGAGCGCCCTATCCCCCGACGGCGGCTCGCAGCCGCCGGTCCTCCGCGGCCGCCCCGGGCAGGGACAGGCGCGGGTCGTCGGCCGGGCGCCCGCCCAGCACGGCCTCGAGGTAACGACGGTCGGCATCGAGGCGCTCCCTCGCGGCCGACGTGGGCGCACCGTGCCCCGGCACCAGGACCGCACAGCGCGCGACATACGGCGCGAGGCGGTCCAGCCCTGCCAGGTATCCCGCGACGTCACGGCGCGCTCCGCCGCGGGTGTTCTCGTCGCCGGTGGTCTCGTCGCACGGCAGCGGGAGCTCGACGTCGCTCAGCATGTCGCCCGCGACCAGCACGCGGCTGCGCGGCAGCCAGACCGCGGCGTGCCCGGGCGCATGCCCGTCGTGCTGCACGACCTCCGAGGCCGGCAGCAGACCGTCCGGGTCGGGGACGCCGCGCTCCTCCGCCGGGATCGGCGCGACGCGCCCCATCAGCTCCAGCGCCTCGGGCGCGTGCCCCGCGCCGCCGTACCGCTCGGCGTCGGCCGCGGCCTCCGCGAGCAGCCGTGCCCGGTACCGTCGCGCCACGGCAGCGGCCGGCGGCGTCGCCCACCGCGGCACGTCGGTGCCGAGGCCCGGGTGCCACAGGAGGTGGTCGTGGTGGGCGTGGGTCGAGAACCCCGCGACGACCCGCGCGCCCCGGGCGTGCACCTCGTCGGCGATCGCGACGAGCTCGTCGGGCTCCCAGCCAGGATCCACGAGGAGCGCCGCCCGCGCGCCGTCGGCGCCCCTCGCCGGCGGCGCGAGCACGAGGGTGCTCGTGGTGCGCAGGCGCCGGCTGGTGCGGACCAGGACCTCCTCGACGCCGCCGGACCCGTCGACGACCGGCACGAACCCCATCCCCGCACCCTACGGACCGCGCGAGGCCCGGTCGGGGCCGGGCCGAAAGACAGCCGAAAGACGCCCGGAAAAAGGGGTGCACCGCGCTGCGCCGGGCTGGCATGCTCCCCGCAGGCGGCACGCGATCGGCGCGGGCCCGCACGCGAAGGAGGGCAGATCGATGGACGACGTCGTCATGCGCGCCCTCCCGGAACCTCTCCGGCGAGCGGTCACCACCCGATCCTGAGGGGCCGTGCTCGAGCTCCTCGACCTGACCAGGAGCCTCGCGTGCACCAGCACACCCCTACCTCTTCCTCTTCCGCCTTCTCCCTCCCGCTCTCCCCCTCCCCCTCCCCCTTCGGGACGTCCACCGACCTCGACGTTCCCATGGAGCCCGGGCCCGACCAGCGGTGGTCGACCTGGACGTCCGTCACCAAGGGCCAGCGCGGCCCCGAGCCCCGACCCGACTGGGTCGTCACCGCGGACGCTGCCCTCGACACCGAGCTGGGCGTCCTCAAGACCGGCAAGGAGGCGGACGTCTTCCTCGTCGAGCGCGCCGTGCCCGACGACCCCGGCCGCCGCAGCCTGCTCGCCGCCAAGCGGTACCGCGGCCGCGACCACCGCCAGTTCCACCGCGACGGCGAGTACACCGACGGCAGGCGCGTGCGCCGCACCCGCGACCAGCGCGCGATCGAGGACCGCAAGTCCTCGTGGGGCAAGGCCGTGGCCGCCACCCAGTGGGCGGACGCGGAGTTCCTCGCCCTCGCGAAGCTGTGGGACGCGGGCGCGCCCGTGCCCTACCCGGTCCAGATCGACGGCACCGAGATCCTCCTGGAGTTCGTCGGGCAGGAGTCCGCCGACGGTGCCGTCGAGGCGGCGCCCCGGCTCGCCCGCATGCGCCCCGACCCGGAGCAGCTCGCCAACTGGTTCGACCAGCTGCGCCACGGCATGAGCGTCGTCGCTCGGCTCGGCTGGGCGCACGGGGACCTCTCGCCCTACAACATCCTCGTGGACGGCGCCGAGGACGGCGGACGCCTCGTGATCATCGACCTGCCCCAGGTCGTGGACCTCGTGGCGAACCCGTTCGGCGCCGACCTGCTGCACCGCGACTGCCGCAACGTGTGCACCTGGTTCGCCGCCCGCGGCCTGGACGTGGACCCGGACGAGCTGTTCGCCGACGTCTACTCCCAGGCCTGGTGAGCCGGGGCACGACGTGCTGCCCGCCGCGGCCTCACGCCTCTGCGAGGTCGCGGCGCAGCACCCACCTCGGCAGCCGTCCGCTCGTCGCCGCGGTGTCCCCGACCCGCGCGAACCCGACCGACTCGAACAGGTCCACCGTGCCGACGAACGCCGCGCTCACCGGGACGCGACGGCCTGGCTCCGGCTCGACCGGGAAGCCCTCGACGACCCGTGCCCCGTGGTCCCGGGCGTAGTCCACCGCCGCCGCCAGCAGCGCGCGGGCGATCCCGCGGCGGCGGTACCCCGGCCGCACGACGAAGCACATCACGGCCCACGTCGTCGGCCACTCGTCCGGGTCGCCCCTCGGGAGCACGCGCGTGCGCTGGAGCGACGGCGCCGCGGACCTCGGGGCGAGGCCCACCCACCCGACCACGGTGGCCGTGCCGGCGCGCTCCTCCTCGTCGTCGAGGTAGGCGAGGAGCCCGGGACGAGGGTCCTGCCCCGCCAGTTCTCGGAGGTGCTCGCCCCGGCCGCCGACCGGCAAGCCCTTCGGCTGGCGCCAGTGCAGGCACCAGCAGGCCTCCGCGCGACCGCGCGGGTTGAGCATCGTCGCGACATCGTCGAACCGGTCTGCGTCGGCCGCCTCGATCCGGAGCCCGGAGGTCATGCCCGCCACGCTAGGCCCCGGTACCCACAGCGGTCTCGGCGGCGCGCGCCCTCAGCCGCCGGCGCCCACGCTGTTGTCCGGCGCCCCGTCACCCGGGGGCAGGTCGCCCCGCTCCGTGCCTCCCATGCCTCCCATGCCTCCCATGCCTCCCGGGTCCGAGGGCGTGCCCTCGACCAGGGCGGCGAGCTCGTCGTGCGTCGGGACCCGGACGTTCCCGGCGGCCTCGCGGAGGGCGTCGTGGTCGGCGGCACTCCCCGAGACGCGCACCAGGACGTCGTCGCGCACGACGACGTACTCCTCGGCGTCCCCCGCCGTCCTGCGGAACGCGCCGTCCTCCGGCGTGCACGTCACGGACCCGTCGAGTCCCCCGCCGGAGACGTCCGTCACCGCTCCGTCCGCGCAGTCGTCCGCGCTCATCGCGCCTCCGACGGCGGTGAGCAGGAACGCGCCTCCGGTCGGTGCGCCGAAGACCAGCGAGAATCCGTCCGCGCCGTAGACGCCCGCCGCGAGCGGAACGGCCTCGAACCCGGCGGCCGACGTCGTCAGCACGTACTGCGGGGCGGAGCCCCACCGGTCCGCTGCGGCGGCGATCTCCTCGGGGGAGGCGGGCCCGTCCGAGGAGGTGGGCGCCTGGGAGGAGTGCGACGGGGAGGCGTTCCCGGTCAGGCCCGCGCACGCGCTCAGGGCCAGCAGGGCGACGACGGCGGCGGGCGCGAGGCTCCGCGCGCGACGGGGGCTCATGAGCGGTGATGATGCCACAGCGCTACCGTGAACGGATGGGGACACCGGCCGCCGGCACGTACGACGACGAGGCCCTGGCGTCCTTCCTCGCCGACCTCGGCCTCGTGCTCGGCGCGGAGGACCTCGAGGCCGTCACGGACCGCTACGACCTTCCCGTCCTCGTCGTGGGCCAGGAGCGCTCGGTGCTGCTCGGCTCCCCCGAGGAGGTGCTCGACCTGTCGCGGCAGCGGCCGGCCCGGGCCGGCGACGCGGTCGCGGTGGTGCCCGACCTGGGCACGGTCGAGGAGGTCGGCTGGGGGCTGCTCTGGGTCGACGTCCGATGGTCCTACCGCGACGAGCTCGCCGCGGAGAGCGCGAGCGAGCGGTGCCGCTACCTCCTGCGGCGCGGGCGCGGGACGTTCGTCGTGTGCGTCGTCGTGCCCCTCGACTGAGGACCCGAGGGGACGCCCCGCCCCCACCGGCTCTCCGGGTCTTCCCCTCAGCACTCGTCCGTGCTTCTATATAAGTACTGGCTTATCTATCCGGAGGAGCGGACATGACCATCACCATCGACCCGGTCGCCACCGCAGGGCTGGTGACGCGGGAGATCCGCACGGGCGAACGGGACGGCGCGCCCACGAAGATCGCCGTCGCGCGGCGCGCGTACGCCACCGACCTCGCCGACCTCTGGGACGCGCTCACCTCGCCCGAGCGCATCCCCCGCTGGTTCCTGCCCGTCACCGGCGACCTCACCGTCGGCGGGCGGTACCAGCTCGAGGGCAACGCGGGCGGCACGGTCGAGCGCTGCGACGCCCCGGGGGACTTCGCGGTCACCTGGGAGTTCGGGGGGTCGGTCTCGTGGCTCGCGGTGTCGTTGTCGGAGGCCGAGGGCGGCACCGTGCTGGAGCTCGTGCACGAGGCCTCCGTGCCGCAGGAGCTGTGGGACCAGTACGGCCCCGGCGCCACGGGCGTCGGCTGGGACCTCGCCCTCATGGGCCTGGGCCTGCACGTCACCGACCCCGCCGCCCCGCTCGACCCGCAGGTGGCCGAGGCGTGGTCCCTCTCCCCCGACGGCGTCGCCTTCTCCCGTCTCGCCGCCACGGGCTGGGCGGACGCCGCGATCGCCGACGGCGACGACCCGGACGCCGCCCGCGCCGCGGCCGGGCGCACCGTCGCGTTCTACACGACGGCGCCGGAGGCCTGATGCCCGGCGCCGCCGCGCGGCGGGGGGTGTTCGAGGCCCTCGGCGACCCCGTCCGGCGGCGCCTGCTCGAGCTGCTGGCGGACGGCGTCGAGCGGCCCGCCGGCGCGCTCGTCGAGGCGCTGCGGGCCGAGGCGCGCATCTCCCAGCCCGCGGTCTCCCAGCATCTGAAGGTGCTGCGGGACGCGCGCCTCGTCACCGTCCGCGCCGAGGGCACGCGCCGGCTCTACGCCGTCGACGGCGCCGGCCTGGACGTCGTGCGGCTGTGGCTCTCCCGCTTCGCCGACCCGTTCGCCCAGCCGCTCGACGCCCTCGGGACCGAGGTCGCCCGCGGCCGGCGCGCCCGCCGCGCGGCCGGCGCGGGCTCCGGCGACGCGGCGAGCGCCGCGGGCTGATCCACCGCACCGCGCGCCGAGAGCGTAGGTCAGCCCGCGGTGGCAGCGTCCGTCGGCCGGTGCCCCGGCTCGCGGTACGGCTTCGGCAGCTTCAGGTGACGTTCGGCCATGATGCGGCGCAGCACGTCGGGGGCGTCCGTGATGAGACCGTCGACCCCCAGGTCCAGGAGCGAGCGGATCGTCGCCGGGTCGTCGACGGTCCACGGCACCACCGCCATGCCGGCGTCGTGCGCGGCGGACACCAGCTCGGCCGTGGTGAAGGGCACGTAGCCCGGGTCGCCGACGCCTCCGCCCTGCGGGTCCCCGTGCACGGGCGAGACGGCGTCCGCCCCGAAGGACGCGGCCGCGGCGACGAACCGCTGCTGGAGCGAGCCCTCGAAGTCGTCGATGTCGAGCCCTCCGAGCCACGGCGAGGCCCCCGCCTGGCCCTGCTGCAGGAACTGCTGGCCGTTGGTGAGCGCCACCACCGGCAGGCGCGGCGCGACCTCGCGCATCCGCATGAGAGAGCCCCAGTCGAAGCTCTGGATCGTCACCTGGTCGGTGAGCCGCGCGCGGCGCACCTCGCGCGCCACGACCTGCACGAACTGCTCGCGCGGCGCCGTCTGGTCGGGCGCCCCCGCCTCGACCTTGGTCTCGACGTTCAGGGTGACCTGCCGCGCCCGGTAGCGGTTCACGAGGTCGAAGACCTCGGACAGCAACGGGATGCGCTCGCCGGGGTGCAGCTCCTGGTCCGGGAACTGCGGCTGCCGCAACGAGCCGCAGTCGATCGTACGGACCTGCGCGAGCGTGAGGTCCTTGATGTACGTGCGCCCGGGCACGTACGGGTACTCCGGGTCGCCGGGGGTCGCGGGTGCGGTGTCGACGCACTTGGCGGGGCTGAGGTCACGGTCGTGGGTCACCACCGCGTACCCGTCGGCGGTGATCTGAACGTCCAGCTCGAGGGTGCTCACCCCGAGCTCGAGGGCGTTCGCGAAGGCGGGCAGCGTGTTCTCGACGGTCATCGCGACCCCGCCCCGGTGCGCCTGGAGATCGAACGTCCGCGTGTTGCCGTGGCCGTGCTCCTGTCCATGCCCACGCCCCTGCCCCGTGGCGACGGCGGGGGCGGCGCCCGCGGCCGCGAGGGCGGCGCTGACGACGACGGCGGCGACGGCGGCGACGGCTCGACGGGTGCGCATGGGCCGAGCCTGGGAGACGGCGGTGATCCCCGGGTGGACGGGGTGCAGCCGGAGGCCGACGGCGGGGTGAACTCCCCACGGACGCCCAGGCGGCTCCGAGGGTGCGGTTCCGCGCAGGACGTGGGCCTCACCGGAAGTCCCGGGACCGGGTCGCGACGGGCAGCCGCAGCGGCGCGAGGTGCTCCGCGAGCAGGTTGACCGCGCCGTCGGCGCTCTCCACCCGGCCGCGGACCACCATCGCGGGGGCCCCGCGCGCGACGACGGCGAAGCGCCGCCACAGCCCGGCGGAACAGATGACGTTGAGCAGCCCCGTCTCGTCCTCGAGCGACAGGAACGTCACGCCGCCCGCCGTGCCCGGGCGCTGCCGGTGCGTCACGACGCCGCCGACCGCCACCCGCCGGCCGGGCTCGGTGGCGCACACCCCGGCGACGGTGAGCACCCCCGCCCGCTCCAGGCCCTCGCGCACGTGCTCCAGCGGCGACGTCGAGCCCGGGGTGATCCCGGTGGCCCAGGCGTCCGCGACGTCCACCTCGACCGGCGTCATGCCGGGCAGGGTCGGGGCGTCCACCCCGACGGACACGCCCGGCAGGGTGCCCGGTCCCTCCTGCCCGAGGGCGCCCGCCGCCCACAGCGCCTCCCGCCGTCCGGCGCCGAGGCCCTCCGTGGCGCCCGCGGTCGCGAGCCCCTCGAGCCGGGCGGTGCTGAGCCCCACCCGGCGGGCCAGGTCGCGCAGGTCGCGGAACGGGCCGCCCTCCTCCCGCTCGGCGACCATCCGCTCGGCGAGGTCGTCCCCGATGCCGCGCACCGCGGACAGCCCGAGCCGCACCGCGAGCGCCGGGTCCGGGGCCGGCCCGAAGCCCGCGTCCGGGGGGGCGGGGGCTTCCGCCCCGGCCTCTGCCAGCCGCTCCACGCCCGCGAGCGCCCGCGAGGCGTTGACGTCCGGGCGCAGCACCTGCACGCCGTGGCGGCGCGCGTCGGCGGCCAGCGACTGCGGCGAGTAGAACCCCATCGGCTGCGCGGCCAGCAGGCCCGCGTAGAACGCGGCCGGGTGGTGCACCTTGAGCCACGAGCTGGCGTACACGAGGTAGGCGAACGAGTAGGCGTGCGACTCGGGGAAGCCGAAGTCGGCGAACGCCTTGAGCTTGTCGTAGATCTCCTCGCGCACGCCCGCGTCGTCGACCCCCTTCTCGCGCATCCCTTCCAGGAGCCGGCCGCGCAGCTCCTCCATCCGTTCGACCGACCGCTTGGAGCCCATCGCCCGGCGGAGCTGGTCGGACTCCTTGGCGCTGAAGCCCGCGACGTCGATCGCCATCTGCATGAGCTGCTCCTGGAACAGCGGCACGCCCTTGGTCTTGGCCAGCGAGCTCTCCAGCAGCGGGTGCAGGAAGGTCACGGGCTCCCGGCCGCGCGCCCGCTCGATGTACGGGTGCACGGACCCGCCCTGGATGGGCCCCGGCCGGATGAGCGCGACCTCGATGACGATGTCGTAGAACTGCCGCGGCTGCAGCCGCGGGAGCGTCGCCATCTGGGCGCGCGACTCCACCTGGAACACGCCGACCGTGTCGGCGGCGCACAGCAGGTCGTACACCGCCGGGTCGTCGTCGGGCAGGCCGTGCAGCGTCAGCCGCTCCCCCGTCTGCTCGGCGATCGAGTCGAACGCGTACCGGATGGCGGTGAGCATGCCCAGGCCGAGCAGGTCGAACTTCACCAGCCCCGCGTCCGCGCAGTCCTCCTTGTCCCACTGCAGCACCGTGCGCCCCTCCATGCGGGCCCACTCCACAGGGCACACCTCGATCACCGGGCGGTCGCACATGACCATCCCGCCGGAGTGGATGCCCAGGTGGCGCGGCAGGCGCAGCATGCGGTCGGCCAGGTCGAGCACCGGGCCGGGGATCTGCCCCTCCTCCTCGGCCGACGGCGGGCGCCGTCCGGGCACGACGTCGTGCGCGTCGTCGGCGCGCCGGACCTCGCCCGCGTCCGTCGCGACCGGGTCGACGACGCGTCCGGCGCCGCGCGCGGCGGGGCCCCACAGCGCGTCGGTCCGCGCGTCCTTGGCGGCGGTCCGGTTCGGCGGCTCCCCCGGTGCGCCCCCGGTGCCCGGGGAGCCGGCCTCCGCCCGCGCGGCCCGGACCGCGGCGTCGGCCGCCGGGCTGACGGGGTCCGGGCCGCGCAGCGACCCCCAGCGCTCGATGGACTTGCTCCAGGCGTCCTGCTGCCCGACGTCGTACCCGAGGGCGCGGGCGGCGTCGCGCACGGCCGAGCGCGGACGGTAGGAGATGACGTTCGCCACCTGCGCCGCGTGCGTGCGCCCGAACGTCGCGTAGACGTGCTGGATGACCTCCTCGCGGCGCCCCGACTCGATGTCGATGTCGATGTCCGGCGGGCCGTCCCGCTCCGGCGCGAGGAAGCGCTCGAACAGCAGGCCGTGCTTCACGGCGTCGACGGCGGTGATGCCCAGCGCGTAGCAGACCGCCGAGTTGGCGGCGCTCCCGCGGCCCTGGCACAGGATGCCCTCCCGCCGGCAGAACTCCACGAGGTCGTAGACGACGAGGAAGTAGCCGGGGAAGGTCAGCTGCTCGATGACGCGCAGCTCGTGGTCGATCTGCGCCCAGGCACGCTCGTTGCCGGGGACGCCGGGGGCGGGGCGCGGCCCGTACCGGTCGGTGGCGCCCCGCCGCACCAGCTCGCGCAGCCAGGTCGCCTCGTCGTGCCCGTCAGGAACGGAATAGGGCGGCAGGTTCGGCGCCACCAGGCGCAGGTCGAAGGCGCACTCCGCCGCGAGCGCGGCCGCCGTGGCGACGGCCTGCGGGTGCCGCCGGTGCAGCACGCGCATCTCGGCGGCCGAGCGCAGGTGCGCAGTCGGGGCGCCGGGCAGCCAGCCGTCCAGGCCGTCCAGGGAGGACCGCGCCCGCACCGCGGCCAGCGCCCCCGCCAGGTCGGCGTCGCGCGGGCGGGCGTAGTGCGCGTCCGTCGTCGCGACGAGCGGCAGCCGGGCCTCGCGGGCCAGGCCGGCGAGCGCCGCGTGCAGGTCGGCGTCCCGCGGGTCGCCGGTGGCGGTGATCTCGACGGCCACGTTGTCGCGGCCGAAGGTGGCGGTCAACAGGTCGAGCTCGTGCCGCGCGGCCCCGACGCCGCCGCCCGGTGCGGTGAGAGCGCGCCGGACGGCGCCCTTGCGGCACCCCGTGAGCACGAGCCACTCGCCACCCGCCTCGCCGCCCAGCCCCTCGAGGTCGTACCGGGCCTTGCCCTTGACCCCCGCCTCCAGGTGCGCGGTCGCGATCGCCCGGGACAGGTTCCGGTAGCCCTGGTCGCCCCGCGCCAGGACCAGCAGGTGGGTGGCCCGCGGGTCGGGGACGCCGGTCGGCGGGTCGAGCACCGGCCGGCTCCCGGCGGTGCCCGGCGCCGCCCCGGGCGTCAGCGGGGCCGGCAGGTGCAGCTCGGCACCGAAGACGGTGGGCAGCCCCACCTTCCGGGCGGCCTCCGCGAAGCGCACCACCCCGTACAGCCCGTCGTGGTCGGTCAGCGCCAGCGCGTCGAGCCCGAGCCGGGCGCCCTCGGCCGCCAGCTCCTCGGGGTGCGACGCGCCGTCGAGGAAGCTGAACGCCGAGTGGGCGTGCAGCTCGGCGTAGCCGCTGCCCCGCTCCGCCTCAGTCATGGCTCTCCTGACGACCGAGGCTGCGGTTCCGCTCCCGGCGCGCGCCTCGTACCTCGGCCCCCACCCTCCGCTGCACCTCCGCCTCAGTCATAGAACGCCTCCACCTGCCAGGTGCCGCCGGACTGCGCCAGCAGCAGCGCCCGGCCGTCGTCGAGCACCGCCTGCAGGTAGACGCGGCGGGCCCCGCCGCCGGCGGACCCCCAGCGCTCGGCGAGCGGCCACGGCCCCGCCCAGCCCGTCACCGCCGCCACGTCCCGCGCCCCGCCCCGATCGCCCGGGCGCTCGACGGCGGCGGGCTCGCCGCTCATCGCGAGCCGGGCGTCCACGACGACGTCGCGCCCCGTCGCGTCGAGCAGCCGGGCGGGCACCGGCTCGTCCGGCAGGCCCGCGGGCGCGGGGCTCGGCAGGGCGCCCGGCCAGGGCTGGTCGGGGTCACGACCGGCGTCGCCCTCCGTGCCGAAGGGGACGAGCCGCACCCGGTCGCGGGGACCGCGGCCGCCCTGCAGCTCCACCGTGAGCACGGCGTGCCCGCCGAGCAGGCCCTGCACCCGCCCGAGCGCACGCCGGGCGCGCTCGCCCTCGCCGGCGTCCGCCCCCCACAGGCCGGGCTGGTGCGTCGTCGCCGGGACGACGTCCTCGGCCGCCAGCGCGAGGTGCGCGATCGGCGCGACGACGGGGTCCGCCTCTCCCCCGCGCCGGGCGGACGCCGCGGTGAGCCACCCCTCGAGCTGCCAGCGCACCCGGTCCGTGATCCGCGCCGCGCTCATCCCGCCCGCGGCCGCGTCGTCCGTGCGCCACACGCGCTCCAGCACCGCGCCTTCCCCGTCGCCGCCGACGTCGTCCCCGCCGAGGTCCCCGCCCGCCGTCGTGCGCGCGGTGATGCGCAGCCGCCCGCAGGCCAGGCCGCGGGAGGCGAGCAGGTCGTGCAACGCGGTGGCCAGGCGGCGCGCGGCGAAGGTCGCGACGTCGACCCGCAGCGCGGGCGGGTCGAGCTCCTCCGCGACGGCGAGGTCCTCCTCGACCCGGCGGCGGGCGGGCGGGCGCAGGTCCTCCCCGCGGGCCAGTCGCTGGGCCCACACGCCCAGGTCGCCGAAGCGGGCCTGCACGCTCGCGGCGGGCAGGCGCGCCAGGTCGCCGAGGGTGCGCAGGCCGAGCCGCCACCACAGCCCCGCCGCCTCGCGCACGGCGGCCACCCCGGTCGGGTCGCAGACGGCGTGCACCAGCTCCCCCACGGGGCGGTCGGCGAGGAACGCCGCGGACCCGCCCGCGGGCACGACGGCGTCCTCGCGGGCGGCGAGCACCGCCGCGAGCAGCCCGTCGGCCACGCCCACCTGGCTCTCGTGCCCGGTGCGCGCGGCGACGGCCCCCACCAGGGCCTGTGCCAGCGCGAGCTCCGAGCCGTGGTAGCGCGCCGCCCCGCCGGCCGGCAGCAGGAGCAGGCCCGGGCGCGCCACCTCCAGGCCCGCGACCACCGTCTCGGCGGCGAGCGCCACCGGCTCGAACTCGCGCGCGTCGCGGGCGTCGTCGGCCGGCAGCAACGCCACCTCGGGGCAGCGCTCCTGCGCCTGCCGGCGCCGCATCCCCCGCCGCACCCCCTGGGCGCGGGCGACGGCCGAGACGGCCACGACGCTGTGCCCCGCGCCCGTCCCGCCGCCCGAGCGGGCGCCGAGCACCGCGGCCGGGACGTGCGCGTCCAGGCCGGCGGCCGTCAGCGCCGCCACCACCGGCCAGTCCGGGACCCACAGCGCGGACGTCCGCGCCCCGCCGCCCGACCCCGTGCCGTCCGGTGCGTCGCCCGCCATCACGCCACCCGCAGGCGGGGGCCCGCCGCCCGGTCCCCGGCGCGCCGGGCGACGTCCCCGTCGGTGCGCGTGCCGGCGACGGCGCCCGCCGCGACGGGGTCGCCCCCGACGACGCGCTCGACCCGCAGCGGTACGTCCACCTCGATGTCGACCGGCCGCGCGGCGGCGCCGCGACCCGCGCGACGCACGCGCAGGGTCCGGCGGCGCAGCCAGCCCGCCCCGTGGTCGACGCCGGACCAGGTGCCGCCCCGCGCGTCGAGGGTCACGTGCGCGCCCTGCCACGCGGCCTGCGCCACCAGCACCGCGCCCCGCTCCCGGGCGCGCGCGGCCAGGCGACGGCGGTCGGCGTCCAGCAGCGTGGCGCCCGGCCCGACGACCACCACGTCCATCCCGTCGAGCAGCGCGGCCACCGCGGCCGGCGCGTCCGGGCCGGGGGCGGGCACGAGCACCGTCCGGCCGAGCGCGATCCCCGCGTCCGCGGCCGCGAGCATCCCGACCGCGGGCGCACCGACGAGCGCGACCCACGCGCCGGACCGCGACGCCTCCGCCAGCAGGGCGAGCAGGAGCGTCGTCGAGCCCCGCACGGCGAGCACCGTGCCGGCGGCCAGCCCGCCCCCGGGCAGGAGCGCGGCCAGCCCGGGGTGCACCGGCAGCAGCCGGCCGTCGGGCTCCGGGCTCCCCCGCCCGGTGCGCTGCTCCGCCGCCCGCAGCGCCGCCCGGGCGGCGGCGGCCCGGCCCGGGACGGGGACGGAGCCAGGTGCCGGGCCGGGTGCGGGGGCAGGTGCCGCGGTACTACGCGGAGGGGCGACGACCGTCACGCGACCTCCTCCCGGGCCCGGCGCGCGAGCACCCGGACGACCAGACCTGCACGACGCGCGACGTCCGGCGTCGGATTCGAACGCTTGTTCGAACACTGTCAGTAGACGTCGCGCCGACGGCGCCTGTCAACCGCGCAGGTCGGCCGCCCGGCCCGACCCGCAGCGCGACCCGCAGGCCGGGTGCAGGCGCCCTCGCGCGGCGCGCTTCCTGTACGCTGCACTCGACATACCGCGCAGTCGGTATGTCGATCCCGGCGCCCCGCGGTCCACACTGGGGGCGCCAGCACCGACGACGAGGAGGTCGTGCCCGTGCCGCCCACCGGCGTCCCGCCGCGCACCGTCGCGCGCCATGCCCGGACCTGCGCCCCCGTCGTCGCGTCCGCACCGTCGTCCCATCGAGGAGAGGACCCCGCATGACCGAGCAGGCACCCCAGCCCCGCACCGCGATCGTCACGGGAGGAGCCCGCGGCATCGGCGCCGCGACCGCCCGCCGCCTGTCCGCCGACGGCCACGCCGTCGCCGTCCTCGACCTCCTCGAGGAGCAGGCGGCCGACACCGCCGCCGGCATCGTCGCGGGCGGCGGGCGCGCGATCGGGCTCGGCGTGGACGTCGCCGACGCCGCGGCGGTCGAGGCCGCCGTCGCCCGCGTGACCGACGAGCTCGGCGCCCCCACCATCCTGGTCAACAACGCCGGGATCCTGCGCGACAACCTGCTGTTCAAGATGTCCGAGGACGACTGGGACGCGGTGCTGCGCGTGCACCTGCGCGGCGCGTTCGTGATGTCCCGGGCGGTCCAGTCGCACATGGTCGCGGCCGGGTGGGGCCGCATCGTCAACCTGTCCAGCACGTCCGCGCTCGGCAACCGCGGCCAGGCGAACTACTCCGCCGCGAAGGCGGGCATGCAGGGCTTCACCAAGACCCTCGCGATCGAGCTGGGCAAGTTCGGCGTCACCGCCAACGCCGTGGCACCCGGCGTCATCGCCACGGACATGATCGCCGCGACCGCCGAGCGGGTGGGCGTCTCCCTGGACGACTTCCTCGCGGCCGCCGCGAAGGACGTGCCGGTCGGCCGCGCCGGGCGCCCCGAGGACATCGCCGCCGCCGTGGCGTTCTTCGCCTCCGAGGAGGCGTCGTTCGTCTCGGGCCAGGTGCTCTACGTGGCGGGCGGGCCGAAGGCATGAGCGCCGCAGCCCCCGGGACGAACGGGACGCCCGAGGCGCCGTCCACGGTCCGGGTCGCCTCGCCCGCCGCGCTGGCGGACGCCGTCGGGCAGCGGGCCACCGGCGCGTGGTTCACGGTGGAGCAGGGGCGCATCGACGCGTTCGCCGACGCCACCGAGGACCACCAGTGGATCCACGTCGACCCCGCGCGCGCCGCGTCGGGACCGTTCGGCACGACGATCGCCCACGGGTTCCTCACCCTGTCCCTGCTCCCCCGGCTGGCCTCGTCGCTGGTCGAGGTGGACGGCGTCGCCATGGCGATGAACTACGGCCTGGACAAGGTGCGGTTCCTCCACCCCGTGCCCGCCGGCGCCCGCGTGCGCGCGACGACGGAGCTCACCGGCGCCGAGACGGTCGCGCAGGGCGTGCGGCTGGCCTCCACGGTGACGGTCGAGATCGAGGGCGTCGACAAGCCGGCGCTCGTCGCGCAGACCCTCGCCCTGTACGTCCCGGCAGGCTGACCGCGCCGGGCCCACGGCCGGTCACCAGGACAGCTCGCCGTGCCGGGAGACGAAGGTGCCGGTCGGCCCGTCGGGGCCGACCTGCGCCATCCGGACGACGATCTCGGCCCCCTCCGCGACGGTCTGCGTCCCGGTCCGGCCGTTGAGGCCCGTCCTCGTGAACCCCGGCTCGACGGCGTTGACACGGAACGCCGGGAAGGCCTTCGCGTACTGGATCGTCAGCGCGTTCACCGCGGCCTTCGACGTCGGATAGCTCAGGCCCGGGTAGAAGTGCGTGGGGCCGTCCGGGTCGCCGAGGCCGGCCAGCGACCCGAGGCCGCTGGACAGGTTGACGATCACCGGGGACGCCGAGCGCCGCAGCAGCGGCAGGAACGCGTGCGTCACGCGCACGACGCCGAGCACGTTGGTCTCGAGGGTCCGCCGGACGTCGTCGGCCGACTCGTCCGCGGGCGTCGGGACGGCGTTGCCGGCCAGGCGGGGCTCGATCCCCGCGTTGTTGACCAGCACGTCGAGCCCGCCCTCGGCCTCGACGAGGGCGGCGGCCGCCGCGACGGAGGCGTCGTCGAGCACGTCGAGGAGGACGAAGCGCGCCCCGAGCTCCTCGGCCGTGGCACGGCCGCGGGCCTCGTCGCGGGCCGCGACCCAGACCGTGTGGCCAGCGGCCGCGAGCTGTCGGGCGGTCTCCCTGCCGAGACCCTGGGTGGCACCGGTGATGAGTGTGGTCGTCATGGTTCGAGCATCGCCCCGTCGGCCCGGCCCAGGCAGTCGTCGCCCTGTCGTAGGACTGCCAGGGCCAGGACAGCGCGTCGTCCGGGCCGCACACTCGGAGGATGGTGTCCCACGAGCGGATCAACGAGCTCGGTCCGGCGGTGCGACGGTGGCGCGAGCGCGTCGCGCCCGAGGCGGCCGGTGTCACGGTCGGCAGCCGGCGCCGGGCGAAGGGGCTGCGCCGGGAGGAGCTCGCGGATCTCGCGGGCATCTCCATGGACTACCTCACGCGCCTCGAGCAGGGCCGGGCGACCTCCCCGTCGGCCCAGGTCACCGAGGCGCTCGCCCGGGCGCTGCGGCTCTCGGACCCCGAGCGGGAGCTCCTGTTCCGCCTCGGCGGGCTGCCGGTGCCCGACGCCGGGGCGGTCCCGTCGCGGATCCCGCCGAGCGTGCAGCGGCTGCTCGACCGGCTGGCGGGCAACCCGGTCGCGGTCTACGACGCGACGTGGACCCTGGTCGTCGCCAACACCCCGTACGACGCCCTCCTCGGCGCGACCACGGCGTGGCGCGGGATCGAACGCAACGCGCTCTGGCGCCACCTGGTCGGCCCGGCCTCGCGCGTCGTGCACACCGCCGAGGAGCACGCGGACCTGGTCGCCGGGCTGGTCGGCGACCTGCGCCTGACGACGGCGCGGTACCCCTCGGACCCCCGCGTGCAGCGCCTCGTCGACGAGCTGGGCGCCCGGAGCCCGCGGTTCGTCGAGCTCTGGGAGTCGGCGCCGATCGTCCGGCGCGAGGACCCGTCACGGCACAAGGTCGTCGAGCACCCGTCGGTCGGCCGCATCGCCGTCGACTGCGACACGCTGGTCGTCGCGGGCGACGACCTGCGGATCATGGTCTACAGCGCCGAGCCGGGCTCCGAGGACGCCGACCGCCTCGCGCTCGCCGTCGTGCTGGGCACGCAGTCGCTCGTCGGGTGAGCTGCCCCGTCCCCGGACGTCACGGCCGGCCGACGCGCTCCAGCACCATCGCCATCCCCTGCCCGCCGCCGACGCACATGGTCTCCAGGCCGTAGCGGCCCCCGGTCACCTCCAGCCCGTTGATGAGCGTGGAGGTGATGCGCGCGCCGGTCATGCCGAACGGGTGCCCGACGGCGATCGCACCGCCGTGGACGTTGAGCCGGTCCTCGTCGACGCCGAGCTCCAGGGCCGACGGGATCACCTGGGCGGCGAACGCCTCGTTGATCTCCACCAGGTCCATGTCGTCGACGCTCAGCCCTGCCCTGGCCAACGCCTGTCGGCTCGCCTCCACGGGCCCGAGCCCCATGATCTCCGGCGAGAGGCCGGTGACCCCGGTCGACACGATGCGGGCGAGCGGCTGCAGCCCCAGCTCCTCGACCACCCGCTCGGAGACCACGACGACGGCCGCCGCGCCGTCGTTGAGCGGGCAGGCGTTGCCTGCCGTCACGGTGCCGTCGGGGCGGAACACCGGCTCCAGCGTCGCGAGCCTCTCGACCGTCGTCCCCGGGCGGGGCCCGTCGTCCGCCGCGACGACCGTGCCGTCGTCGAGCGTCACGGGCGTGATGTCCCGCGCCCAGAACCCGTCGGCGATCGCCGCGGCGGCCCGCTGCTGGCTGCGCGCCGCGAACTCGTCCTGGTCGGCGCGCGTGATGCCCCGCATGGCGGCGACGTTCTCCGCCGTCTGCCCCATGGCGATGTACGCGTCGGGCAGCAGCCCCTCGGCACGGGGGTCCGTCCAGCCCGGGGCGTCCCCGACGGCGCGCTTCGCCGTCCGCTCGAGCGCCTGCGCGAAGCGCGGGTTGGTGAGGTCGACGCCGGGGATGTCGTCGCTGGAGCCGACCGCCATGCCGCTGACCGACTCGACGCCGGCGGAGACGAACACGTCCCCCTCCCCCGCCTTGATGGCGTGGAATGCCATCCGGGTCGTCTGGAGGCTGGACGAGCAGTAGCGCGTCACCGTGGTGCCCGGCACGGTGTCCCAGCCGGCCAGCACGGCCACCACCCGGGCCATGTTCATCCCCTGAATGCCGCCGGGCAGGCCACAGCCCAGCATGAGGTCGTCGATGCGGGCCGGGTCCAGCCCGGGGACCTTCTCGACGGCCGCCCGGACCATCCGGGCGGCGAGGTCGTCGGCGCGCGCGCCGGCCAGCGAGCCCTTGTACGCGCGGCCGATCGGCGAGCGCGCGGTGGCGACGATGTACGCCTCGGTCATCATGTCTCCTTCGACAGTCGGTCTGGTCGGTCTGCTCGTCCCGGTGCGCGCCACTCAGACGCCGGTCAGACGAACGCGGCGTGGCCGGTGATCTCGCGCCCGACGATGAGGTTGTTCATGTCGCGGGTGCCCTCGAACGTGTACACGGCCTCCGCGTCGGCGAAGTAGCGGGCGACCCCGTGGTCGAGCTGGATGCCGTTGCCGCCGAGCGACTCGCGGCACAGCGCGACCGTCTCGCGCATCCGGGTCGTGACGAACGACTTGGCCATCGCCGCGTGCGCGTCGCGCTGCGTGCCCTCGTCCTGCATCTGGGACACGCGGACGCAGACGGCGAAGCTCGCGGTGACGTTGGCGAGCGCTGTGGCGAGCTTGTCCTGGACCAGCTGGTAGCTGGCGATCGGGTGCCCGAACTGCTCGCGCTGCTTGGTGTAGGCGACGGCGGCCTCGTAGGCGCCGATCATGGTGCCCAGCGACTGCCACGCGACCCCGTCGCGCGTCACCCGCAGCACCTTCGCGACGTCCTGGAAGCTGTCGATCCCCTGCAGTCGGTCCGCCTCGGCGACCTCGACGCCGTCGAGCACGATGTCCGCGTTCTGCACGATGCGCAGCGACTGCTTGCGCTCGATCTTCGTGGCGGTGAAGCCCGGCGCGCCCTGGCGGACGAGGAAGCCCTTGACCTGGTCGTCGGCCGTGTCCTTGGCCCAGATCACGACGACGTCGGCGAACGTCGCGTTGCCGATCCAGCGCTTGGCACCGTGCAGCACCCAGGTGTCGCCGTGCCGGGTGGCGGTGGTGCGCAGCCCCTTGGCGGTGTCGGAGCCCGCGAGCGGCTCGGTGAGGCCGAAGGCGCCGATGAGGTCGCCGCGCGCCATCGGGGGCAGCCACTGCTCGCGCTGCTCGGGCGACCCGCCGAGGCCGATCGAGCTCATCGCCAGGCCGCTGGAGACCCCGATGAAGGTGCAGAACGAGGAGTCGACCCGGGCCAGCTCCATCCCGATCCAGCCGCGGAACACCGCGGAGCTGGCGAAGCCGGCGGTCTCCGACCAGGCGGCGCCCACCGTGCCGAGCGCCGCGAACGGCTTGAACAGGTGCACCGGGCAGTCCGACCGCTCCCAGTAGTCGTCCGCGATCGGGCGCACCTCGCGCTCCATGAACTCGCGGACCGCGACGGCCTTCTCCTGCTCGAGCGGCGTCAGCAGGCTCTGGAAGCCGTAGAAGTCGGCGTCGAGGGCCGACGCCGCCCAGGTCTCGGCCGTCGGGGCGGCCGTCGTCGAGACGGACGTGGTGGTCATGGTCTGCTCCGATCGTCGTCGATCCCGCACCGGCACTGCGCCACGGTGCGCGTTCCAGGGTCAGTGTGCATCATTCTGGAATATGTTGCACCATCCTGACGGTCCGGCGCTAGGCTGCGGACATGTCCTCGCCGGAGCCGCCGACCAGCTCGCCGACCAGCCCGGCGGTCGACGCCACGATCGGCTCCCCGATCAGCTCGGTCGGGCTGCGCGCCGCACCGACCCGGCTGTCCGCCCGCCTCGCCGGCACCACCCACCCCGACGCGCGCCGGGCGTTCGACCTCGCCCGCGAGACCTTCGTCGCCGGCGGGCGCATCGACATGAGCAGCCTCGCCGCGGCGCTCGGCGTGGACCGCACCTCGGTGTTCCGCTGGGTCGGCAACCGCGACGCGCTGCTGTCCGAGGTGCTGTGGTCGCTCGCCGTGCCCACGCTCGGCCAGGCCGACCGCGCCACGGCCGACCTCGAGGGCGCCGAGCGCGTCGCGGCCCTGCTGACGCGCTTCGCGGGCGACCTCATCTCCGCCGGGTACTTCCGCGAGTTCCTGCGGCGCGAGCCGGCCCGCGCCCTGCGCCTGCTCACCACCAAGGCGAGCCCGATCCAGCACCGCTACACGGCCACCGCCGAGTGGCTGGTGCGCACGCACCTCGGCGACGACCCGTTCGACGGCGCCATCGACCCGCCGACGCTCGCCTACCTGCTCGTCCGCGTCTCGGAGTCGTTCACCTACGCCGACCTCATCGCCGGCGAGGAGCCGAGCCCCGACGCCGCGCGCACGGCCTTCCGCCACCTGCTGCGCGTCGCCTGACGCCCCGAAGGAGAACCGATGCCCCGCGCCCGCCACCCGTTCCCCCTGCGCTGGAACGACAACGACCAGTACGGCCACGTCAACAACACCGTCTACTACGCGGCGATGGACACGGCCGTCAACGCCTGGATGATCGCCCACGGCGGGCTGGACCCGGCCGGAGACGTCATCGGGCTGTGCGTCGCGTCGTCGTGCGAGTTCCGCGCGCCGGCCTCCTATCCCGAGGAGCTCGAGGTCGCGATCGGGGTCGAGCGGCTCGGGCGCACCAGCCTCACGTGGGACCTGCACATCCTGCGGGCGGGCGACGGCGACGGCGAGCACGCCGGCGAGCCGATCGCGCTCGGCCGGTTCACGCACGTCTTCGTCGACGCGACGACGCGGCGCCCGGTGCCGCTGCCCGACGACCTGCGCACCGCCGTCACCGGCCGGCTCGTGGACCCGGCCGGCACCGACTGACGCGCGCCGGCCGCGCGACCGGGACCCGGGGACGACCATGGTCGCCAACATACCGACCGCGCGGTATGCTCACCAGGTCCTGACGACGCGACGACGGAAAGCAGGTCGACGATGACCGACGTGCCCGGCCTGGACCTTGCCGGACTCACCCGCTGGCTGAGCGGCGCCCACCCCGACCTGCTCGACGAGCGGGACGGCGCGCTGACCGCCCGGGTCGTCGCGGGGGGCCGGAGCAACCTCACCTACCGGGTCGACGGCGCACGCCGCCCCCTCGTCCTGCGGCGACCGCCGCTCGGGCACGTGCTGTCCAGCGCGCACGACATGGCCCGCGAGCACCGGGTGATCTCGGCGCTCGCCGACGCCCCCGTCCCCGTGCCGCGCACCGTCGACCTCGTCGACGACACCGCGGACGGCCACGTGACGGGCACCGTCTTCTTCGTCATGGAGCACGTCGCGGGCGAGGTGCTCGCCCGGCCCGAGCAGAACGCGGGCTACACCGCGGGCGGGCTGCACACGCTCGGCCTCGAGCTCGCCACGACCCTCGCGGACCTGCACGCCGTCGACCCCGCCGCGGTGGGGCTCGCCGACTTCGGCCGGCCGGCCGGCTACCTGGAACGCCAGCTCGCCACGTGGCGGCGCCAGTACGACGCCTCCCGCTCCCGCGAGATGCCCGCCCTCGACGCCCTGCAGGACGCGCTCGCCACCCGCCTGCCCACCGGGCGGGACGGTCGCGGCGCGATCGTGCACGGCGACTACCGCCTCGACAACGCGATCGTGGCCGGCCCGCCGGACGCCCCGCGCGTCGCGGCCGTCCTCGACTGGGAGATGGCCACCCTCGGCGACCCGCTCGTCGACCTGGGCATGCTCGGCCTCTACTGGGACATCAACGCCGTCACGGACGGGCACGGCGCCACCAGCGCCGTCGTCCCCGGCGCGGGGTACCCCGGGTTCGACGAGGTCGTCGACGCGTACGCGGAGCGGTCCGGCGCGTCCCTGCCCGGGCTCGGCTGGTACCGCGCCTTCGCGGCGTACAAGCTCGCGGTGATCCTCGAGGGGATCCACTACCGCTACCGCGCGGGCGACACGGTGGGGGACGGCTTCGACCGCATCGGGGAGCTCGTCGCCCCGCTCGCGGCCGACGGCCTGGCCCACACGAGCGGGGCGACGACCGGGACGGTGGCCTGACATGGACTTCGCCCCCGACGCGCGCACCGCCGACCTCACCGCGCAGGTGCGGGCCTTCCTGCACGAGCGCGTGCTGCCCGCCGAGCCCGTGCTCGACGCCCAGCTCGCCGGGACGCCCGGGGAGTGGTCGTTCCGCCCCGTCGTCCGCGAGCTGCAGGCGGCCGCCCGCGACCAGGGCCTGTGGAACCTCTTCCTCCCCGCCGGCGGGCCGACCGGTCCGTACGGTGCCGGCCTGACGAACCTGCAGTACGCGCCGCTGGCCGAGCTCACCGGCTGGAGCCCGCGCCTCGCGCCGGTCGCCCTCAACTGTGCGGCGCCCGACACCGGCAACATGGAGCTGCTGGCCCACTTCGGCACCCCCGAGCAGCGCGAGCGCTGGCTCGAGCCGCTGCTCGACGCGCGGATCCGCTCCGCGTTCTGCATGACCGAGCCCGACGTCGCGTCGTCGGACGCCACGCAGATCGGCACCCGGGTCCGCCGCGACGGCGACCACCTGGTGGTCACCGGGCGCAAGTGGTGGTCCACGGGCGCGATGAACCCCGACGCCGCGCTGCTGATCGTCATGGGCAAGACCGACCCCGAGGCGCCCCGGCACCGGCAGCAGTCCATGGTGCTGGTCCCCCGCGACACCCCCGGCGTGACGGTCGTGCGTCCCCTCACGGTCTTCGGCTACGACGACCGCGACCACGGCGGGCACGCGGAGATCGTCTTCGACGACGTCCGCGTCCCCGCCTCCGCGCTGCTGGGCGGCGAGGGCGAGGGGTTCGCCATCGCCCAGGCCCGCCTCGGTCCCGGGCGGATCCACCACTGCATGCGGGCCCTCGGCACGGCCGAGCGCGCCCTGGCGCTGGCCGGGGACCGGGCGCGCGGGCGCGTGGCGTTCGGCCGTCCGCTCGCCGAGCAGGGCGTGGTCCGCGCGTGGGTCGCCGACGCGCGGATCGAGATCGAGGCCCTGCGGCTGCTCGTGCTCAAGACGGCCTGGCTCATGGACACCGTCGGCAACAAGCAGGCCATGACGGAGATCCAGGCCATCAAGATCGCCGTCCCCCGGGCCGTCCAGAGGATCCTCGACCACGTCATGCAGCTGTTCGGCGCGGCCGGGCTCTCCGGCGACCAGCCCCTGGCCGAGATGTTCGCCGGCGCGCGGGCGCTGCGCCTCGCCGACGGCCCCGACGAGGTGCACCTGAGCGCGCTCGGCAAGGCCGAGCTCCGTCCCTGAGGCCCCGGCCCAGGGCGCACGAACACGAGTCCACCATCGACGACGAGGAGAGGACCTGACATGACCCACACCCCCGACGAGGCCGTCGACGGCCTCGGCTTCGGGACCCTGTCCCTGGCCAGCATCCTGGCCGAGACGGCCACGCGCTCCCCCGGCCGCCCCGCCCTGCACTTCATGGGCAGCACCACCCGGTACGGCGACCTGTGGGACCAGACCCGCGCCTACGCGGGCGCGATGGCGGCCCGCGGCATCGGACGCGGCGACCGCGTCGCGCTGATCGTGCCCAACGTCCCCGACTTCCCGCGGGCGTTCTACGCCGCGCAGGCCCTCGGCGCCGTCGTCGTGCCGGTGCACCTGCTGTTCAAGGCCCGGGAGATCGAGTTCGTGCTGCGCGACAGCGGCGCCGACCTGGTCGTGGTCGCCGCCCCGCTGCTCGCCGAGGCGCTGCCCGCGGCACAGGCCGCGGGCGTGCCCCTGGTCACCGTGCTCGCGCCGCCGGTCGCCGCCGGCGGGCCCGACCTGCCCCGGCTCGAGGACGAGGCCGCGGCCGCCGTCCCCGTGGCGCGCCACACCCCGGTGCACCCGACCGACGCGGCGACGATCCTGTACACGAGCGGCACCACCGGCACCCCGAAGGGCGCCGTCGGGTCGCACCTCGCCGCCGTCGAGCAGGTGCACTGCTCCCTCATCGACTCCTTCGACCTCACGCCGGACGACGTCGTGTTCGGCGGGCTGCCGCTGTTCCACGCGTTCGGCCAGATGGCCGTGATGAACATGGCCTTCCGGGTCGGCGCGTCCGTGGTGCTGCTGCCCCAGTTCGACCCCGACGCCGCGCTCGAGCTCCTCGTGGCCCACGGCGCCACCGTGTTCACCGCCGTGCCGACGATGTTCGTCGGCATGATCGAAGCGGCGGGGCGCACCGCGGCGCGCCCGCCCCTGCGGTACGCCGTCTCCGGCGGCGCGGCCCTGCCGACGGCGGTGCTCGAGGCCTTCTCGGACGCCTACGGCGCGGAGGTGCACGAGGGGTACGGGCTCACCGAGACATCGCCGTCGGTGTCGT
Source organism: Promicromonospora sp. Marseille-Q5078 (assembly GCF_050315395.1). NCBI lineage: Bacteria > Bacillati > Actinomycetota > Actinomycetes > Micrococcales > Promicromonosporaceae > Promicromonospora > Promicromonospora sp. Marseille-Q5078. The sequence continues at coordinate 2,142,805 of NZ_JBNPQG010000001.1, read as the reverse complement.
TCAACGTGCTCGGCGAGCCGATCCGCCCGGGCACCGTGGGCCGGTCGATGTGGGGCGTGGACGTGGCCGTCGCCGACCCGCTCGTCGAGCCGCGGGTGGAGCTGCTGGCCGAGCCCGGCGCGCTCGGCGAGATCGTGGTGCGCGGCCACAACCTCATGAAGGGCTACCTCGGGCGCCCGGACGCCTCCGCGGCGGTCGTGGCCGACGGCTGGTTCCGCACCGGGGACCTCGGCACCGTCGACGCCGAGGGGATCATCACGATCGTCGACCGCAAGAAGGACATGATCATCCGCAACGGCTACAACGTGTATCCGACGGAGGTCGAGTCGGTCCTGGTCGGCCACCCCGACGTCGCCCTGGCCGCCGTCTTCGGGCTCGACGACGCGGTGCACGGGCAGGAGATCCACGCCGCCGTCGTGGCCGCCGACGGGCGCACCGTCGACGCCGAGATCCTCCGTGAGTACGTGCGCGACCGCGTCGCGGCGTTCAAGTACCCGCGGGTCGTGCACGTGGTGGACCAGCTCCCGATCGGCCCGAGCGGCAAGATCCTCAAGCGCACGCTCCAGGACCGGTTCGCGTCCTCTCCGGCGAGATAGAGAGGCGAACCTGGCGAGATAGAGAGGGCACGGACCACAGAGCCTGTGGTCCGTGCCCTCTCTATCTCGCCGGGTTCGCCTCTCTATCTCGCCGCGCTCTACGGGGCGGGGATGCCGTCGTTCTCGAGCGGCACCGGCTCGGCGTCCACCGCCGAGACGGACTCGCTGTCCACGCGGTAGGTGGCGCCGACGAAGTCCTGCACCCCGTCCTGGACGACCGCGATGCCGACCCCGTCGTACGCGGCGTGGTCGTCGGCGCCGAAGGTCAGTGGCAGGATGCCGTTGCCGACCAGCTCGCCGGACTCCACCGCCTCGACCAGCGACTCGCGCGTCGGGTCCTGCCCCGCCTTCGCGAGCGCCTCCGCGAAGACGTAGCCGAGACTCATGCCGTAGACCGTGTTGCCGTCGAACGCGGCGCCGTCGTTGTACTCGTCGTTGATCTGCTGGAACAGCTCGTACCAGTCCCCGCCGGGGCTGTTGGGCAGGTAGTTGGCGCTCACGAAGCCCTCGAGGAGCTGCGGGCCGACGTCCTCGCCCAGGAACCCGACGAGCGTCGGGTAGTCACCGCCGGACGACGACGCGTACCACTTCGGGAACCAGTCCATCTGCGCGGCGGTGCCGAGCGCCATCGCCGTGAACCCGTTGATGGTGGCCAGCAGGTTGATCTCGCAGCCGGCCTCCTTCATCGCGCCGATCTGCGCCGTCACGTCCTCGTTCGACGTCGAGTACGTCTGGGCGCTGGTCACGCCGTCCGGGCCGAGCGCGAGCTCCACCCCCTGGAGGAAGGTCTCGCCGAAGTCGTCGTCTTGGCCCAGCACGCACACGACGGCCCCGGGCTGCTCGTCGGCGGCGTACTGCGCGAGCGCAGCCCCCTCCACGACGTAGTCCGCGTTGAACCCGAACGTGCTCGGGTACTCCTCGGGCTGGTTCCAGGACGTGCTGCCCGAGGACACGAACAGGTCCGGCACCCCGTTCTGGTCGAGATAGTCCAGCACCGAGGAGTGGGTGGGCGTGCCCAGCCCGCCCAGCACGGCGAAGACGTCGTCCTCCTGGACGAGCTCGCGCACCACGGTCTGGGTGGTGGCCGGGTTGTAGCCGTCGTCCTTCACCACGTAGTCGATGGTGCGGCCGTTGATCCCGCCGTTCTCGTTGACGTAGTCGAAGTACGCCGACGTCGCCGCCGAGATGGACGAGAACCCGGCGGCCGCCGGGCCGGTCAGGGGCTGGTGCGTGCCGACCGTGACCGTCGCGTCGTCGATGCCGGGGGTCGCGGCGGCCGGGCTGCTGCACGCCGTGAGGGTCAGGCCGACGACGACGGCGGAGGCCGCGGCGGCGGCCCGCACGGCGGGCGAGGGGGTGGGCGTGGGGGTGTGATTCCGCATCGGAGTCACCTCTCTGTGATCGGTTGCGGGTCGGGTCGGGTGTCGGACGGCGGGGGAGGGCGGGCGCGGGCGTGCGGGTCAGGCGGCGGGCGAGGCGGGCGCGCGGGCCGGCGGTGGCCGCCGCGAGGCCGCCCGGCCAGGCGAGGGTGACGGCGACGAGGAGCGCGCCGAAGACGGCGACGGCGAGATTGCCGGACAGCCGCTGCGCGAGGTCGGCGGGCAGCCCCGACACGGCGGTGTCGACGAGCCACGGCAGCAGCACGACCAGCGCGGCCCCGGCCGCCGCTCCCCCGATGCTGCCGAGGCCGCCGACGACGACGGCCACCAGGAGCAGCAGGGAGAACGCGAGCGAGTAGCGGCCGGGGCTGACGTTCTGCGTCACGACGGCCAGCACGGCCCCGCCGAGCCCGGCCGCCACGGAGCTCACGAGGAAGGCGCCGACCTTGACGCGGGCCGGCGAGACGCCGGCGAGCCGGGCCGCGACCTCGTCGCCGTGCACGGCGCGCATGCGCAGCCCGGGCCGGCCGGAGCGCAGGACGACGAGCGGGGTGACGACGACCGCGGCGACCAGGACCGCGATCCAGGCGTGCCACTGCTCCACGACCATCAGGCCCGCGAGCGGCGCGGGCACCCCCTCGAACGGGACGCTCAGCCCCTGGTCCTTGCCCAGCCCGGGGACCTGCGTCGCGAGGGCGGGCAGCGCGATGACGAGGGCGAGCGTCAGGCCCGCGAGGTAGGGGCCGCGCAGGCGCGCGCCGGCGAGCCCGAGCAGACCGCCGACGGCGCCCGAGAGGGCCAGCGCCCCGAGGATGCCGAGGGCGAACCGGGCGGGTCCGCCGAGCCCGGCGTCGGCGGCGGGCGCGCTCGCGAGGGCGTACCCGTACCCGCCGGCGGCCATGAGGACGGCGTGCCCGAGCGAGAGCTGGCCGGTGAGGCCGACGAGCAGCGTCAGCCCCGCCGTCGCGCAGAACGTGGCCGCGACGACGGCGAGCTGGTAGTTGCGGAACGGGTCCAGGGCGAACGTCGCGGCGAGGGCGAGCACCGTGAGCAGCAGGGCGCGCAGGACGATCGTCCGGGTGCGGGTCGGGGTCATGCGGTCCGGGCCTCCCTCGTGGCGAAGATGCCGCCGGGGCGCACCAGCAGCACGACGGTGAGCAGGGCGAGGACCGCGAGGGGCGCCAGCCCCGCGGAGGCGTAGCCGGTGACGAGGCTGACGAGCACGCCCACGACGAGCCCGCCCACGAGCGCCCCGGCGGGCGAGTCGAGGCCGCCCAGCACCGCGACGGTGAACGCGTGCACGAAGAGCACGTCGCCGGAGTGGGCGTTGAGCCCGAGCTCGGTCGGCACCAGGAGCAGCACCGCGAGCGACGCCACCGCGGACGAGAGCATCCAGCCGATGGTCACCATCCGCGGGACGCGGACCCCCAGCAGGCGTGACACCTCGGGCGCGACGGCGGAGGCCCGCAGCTGGAGGCCGAGCGTGGACCGGTTGAACAGCAGGCCGAGCCCGACGACCACCACGAGCGCCACGACGAGCACGAACAGGTCGTAGCGGGAGAGCACCGGGACGCTGCCGACGTACAGCGGCGACTGGGAGAGCACCGGCGCCATGGGCCGGTGCTGCGGTCCGACCAGGATGCCCAGGGTCGACTGCAGCACCATGACCAGCCCGATCGCGACGATCATCCCGGGCAGCGGGGTGCGCCCGGCCACGTGCCGCATCAGGCCGCGCTCGACCGCGACGCCGAGCAGGGCCCCGGTCACGAGGGCCGCCAGGAGCGCGAGCACGTACGACCCGGTGGCCTGCTGGACGGCGAACGCGACGTACACGGCCACGACGGCCATGGCCGCCTGCGCGAAGTTCACGATCCGGGCGGCGCGCCAGATGATGACGAGCGACAGGGCGAAGAGCGCGATGACGAGGCCGCGCGCGACGCCGGTGGAGACGAGCAGGACGAGCCGGTCCATGGATACCTCTCAGAAGCCCAGGTAGGCGTGACGGAGGGCGGGGTCGGCGGCGAGGTCGGCCGCCGGCGCGTCGGCGACGACCTGCCCGAGGCCGAGCACGACGCCGCGGTCCGCGATCGACAGCGCGCTGGTGACGTTCTGCTCGGCGAGCAGCACGGTGAGCCCGGTGGCGTCGGCCGCGGACCTCAGGACGGCGAAGAGCTGCGCCACGACGCGGGGTGCGAGGCCGAGCGAGGGCTCGTCGAGCAGGAGCACGCGCGGACGGGAGATCAGGGCGCGGGCGAGGGCGAGCATCTGGCGCTCGCCGCCGGAGAGCTGGTGCCCCGCGCTCGCGCGGCGGCGGGCGAGCGGCTCGAACAGGCCGTACATCTCGTCGACGGCCACGCGGCGCTCCGCGCGCCCGGCGCACCGCCACAGCGCGCCGAGCTGGAGGTTCTCCTCGACCGTGAGCTCCGCGACGACGCTCCGCCCCTCCGGCACCTGGGCGAGCCCGCGCCGGGACCGGTCCTCGACGCTCACCGCGCCGAGGTCGTCGCCGTCGAGCAGCACCCGCCCCGCGCGGGGCGTGAGCAGCCCGGACAGGGCGCGCAGCACCGTCGTCTTGCCCGCCCCGTTGGCCCCGAGGAGCGCCACCACGGCCCCGGGCGCGACCTCGAGCGTCAGCCGGTCCACGACCGGCGCCCCCGCGTAGCCGACGACGAGCCCGTCGACGGCCAGCGCCGCCGTCATCGGGCCGCCTCCAGCCCGAGGTAGGCCGCCTCGACCGCGGGGTCGGCCCGGACCTCGTCGGGCGTGCCGCACGCGACCACCCGCCCGAAGTCGAGCACCACGACGCGGTCCGCGACCTCCATGACGAAGTCGACGTGGTGCTCGACGAGGAGCACCGAGCGGCCGTCACCGACCACGCCGCGCACGAGGCCGGCCAGCTCGCGGATGTCCTCGGGGCCCAGCCCGCCCGCCGGCTCGTCGAGCAGCAGCAGGCGGGGCCGCGTCACGAGCGCCCGGGCGAGGGCGACCCGCTTGCGCTCGGGGTAGGACAGCGCGTCCACGGCGACGTGCGCGACGTCGAGCAGCCCGAGCCGCTCCAGCGCGGCCCGGGCCGCGGCGACGTCGTCCCCGCCCCGACCTCGCCCGGCGGCGGGGACCTGGACGTTCTCCAGGACCGTCATCCCGTCGAACAGCCCGAGGCCCTGCAGCGTCCGCGCCACGCCGCGCTCGAGGAGCCGCGACGTCGACGACGGCGCCGGCCGGCCATCGATCCGCACGGTTCCGCTCCGGGGCCGCACCAGGCCGCAGACCACGTTGAAGACGGTCGTCTTGCCGGCCCCGTTGGGCCCGATGAGGGCGACGACCTCGCCCTCGCCCACCGTGAGGCCGACGCCGTCGAGCGCGGTGAGGCCGCCGAACGTGACGGTCAGGGACTCCACCTCGAGCCGCGGGACCGGGGCCGCGGCCCGGTCCTCGGCCGCGGGCGGGCCGGACCTCACGTCCGGTCGCGCGGCGGCCGCCGGGGGGATCGACGAGCGGGACATCGGCACCTCTTCGTGTCGGGTGCGCCCACGATAGCCGAAAAACCGACTGGCCGGTATGTCATTCTGGAGAATGTTGCACGGCGATGCCGAGCAGGGGTCGGCTTTCGGGATCACACCCGGGTCTCGCGAACCCGCGTCCGTGCACCATGGCAGGGGTGGGCGTCAGGTCACGGCCCGCGGTCGAGGCCTTAGTCGACCAGGTCCTCGCACCTGATGGACCGTCCAGCGTCGAGGCGGTCCAGGCCGCGCTCAGCGATCGTCTGGTACCAGTCGACCACGGCCGCGCCGTGCGCATGACGAATCGACCAGTCCACCTGACGCAAGCTCATGTGTGCCCACCACCGACGGAGCGGCTGCTGCGGCGCGCCGGCCATCCGATCCAGCACCTCGCCAAGTCCTGCCCGGTCGAGTCCGTGGCAGCCGGTTCGGGTGCGCAGCCTGTGACTCAGGTCGAAGGACAAGGTCGTCAGAGCGAATCGGCGATCCCCTCGGGCCGCTCCGTCCCAGTCGACCAGGCCGGTGACCCGACCGTCCTGCACCAGAACGTTTCCCGGATGAAAGTCGAGATGCACCAGGTCGTCGCCGCGCTCGCAGGAACCGTCGAGACCGATCTCGCGGACCCGTGCCAACAACCGTCGGCTGCGGTCGTCGTGGGACATCAAGGTCTCGTGGAGGCAGAAGCCGGGCCCGCTGGACGACAGGTACAGCTCAAGGTCGTCGGCATGATCGCCGAGTCCGGCGAACGTCTCGACCAGGTCGAGCAGATGCCGCACCAGGTCGTTGTCGACCTGCGCCGGCGCTGCGCCCCTGAGCCGCCCCTGGATAAGTGCTCGTGCTGTACCGAGATCGACGATCGCCTGGTACGCCGGGACGGGAACGCCTGCTGCGGCAGCCCTGGTGAGCAGTCGACCGGTGCGCTCGACCTCCTCGACCGTTGCCCCCGTCCTGGTCAGCACTCCGGCTCGGCGGTCGGGCCATCGAACGTACGCCGCCCCCACCTCACCGTGATCCGCCAGACCTGTCAGCTGCAACCCGGCACCGGTGCGGCGATTCACCTCGGCGAGCATCTCTTCCGCGTCCAGGCGCGGCGTACGGTCCGGAATCACGATGAACCAGGCTATATGGAGCACCCACGGCCTCCTGCAGCACGACCAGCTCACCTCCGATCCGACTGCGTCGTCGACGACCTTCGTGCCGGAGAACCTGACCTGGAGGACACGAGCGCGTCTGCAATTTCGGTCGATCCGACCGCCGCGAGGTCCTACCGTGCTCCGGATGAACTTCTACGTGCTGGGTGCCCCTGGGTCGGGGAAGTCGGCCGTCGTGCCCGTCCTCAAGAGTCTGCTTCCGAGCCACGCGGTCATCGACTGGGACGCTCTCGCGACGCCGGCGTCCGAGCTCGCAGGAACGACGATCAGCACGGCACCTCATACCTGGAGCGCGTACGAGAACCTCGTCCGTTCCGCGCTGCAGGCCATCGAGCCGATCCCGAGCGTCCTGCTCGGCGTGGCGACTCCCGACCAGCTCTCGGGCTGGCCCTTGGACGCGTGGTTGCTCCTGGACTGTGGCGACGACGAGCGGCGGAGACGGCTCGCGCCACGAGGCGATGCCGTCGACGTCCCCGACGCCTTGCGGGATGCCGAGGCATGCCGGGGCCTCGGCCTGCCCGCGATCGACACCACCACCCTGAGCCCCGGTGCCGTGGCCGCCCGGATCGCGTCCTGGGTCCAGGCGGCGCCCGAGCGGCACCCCTGACGCACGGGTCGGGCAACCTGCTCCGCACGCCACGCACGGGTTCGTGCAGTCAGCGGTGGCCGACGCCGGCGGTCATGCCGCCGTCGACGACGATCTCGGCGCCCGTCATGTAGGCGGAGTCGTCGCTCGCGAGGAAGACGACCGCGCCGGCGAGGTCGTCGGTCCGCCCGCCGCGCCCGAGCGGGATCGGCAGGCGGCTCGGGTCGATCCGGCCGGTCATGGCCGTGTCCACCCACCCCGGGTGCACGGAGTTCGCGCGGATCCCCGCGCGCCCCAGCTCGACGGCGACGGACTTGGTCAGGCCGCGCACGCCGAACTTGGCCGCGACGTAGCCGTGCAGGCCCTCGCTGCCGAAGAGCCCCTCGACCGACGAGATGTTGACGATGGACCCGCGCCCGGCGGCGCGCATGGTCGGCACCACCGCCTGGCACCCGAGGAAGGTGCCGGTGAGGTTCACCGCGATCACCGCGTCCCACTTGGCCCGGGTGTAGTGCTCGAGGGGCCCGGCGTTCGCGATCCCGGCGTTGTTCACGAGCACGTCGAGCGCGCCCCAGGCCTTCATCGTCGCGGCCACGACGCGCGCCCAGGCCTCCTCGTCGGTGACGTCGAGCCGCTCGAACCGGGCCCGGTCACCGAGCTCGGCGGCGAGCGCCTCCCCCTCGGCCTCGAGCAGGTCGGCGACGACCACCCGCGCCCCCTCGGCGTGCAGGGCGCGGACGTACGACTCCCCGAGCCCGCGGGCTCCGCCGGTGACGACCGCGACCCGCCCGTCCAGGCGCCCGGTCACGCGCCCTCCCCCGGGGACGCGACGCGGACCACGAGCCGGCCGGTGGTCCGGCCGTCCGCGAGGCGCTGCACCGCGGCGGGCGCGTCGCCGAACTCCACGACGCCCTCGACGACGGGCCGCACGCGGCCCGCGGCGGCGAGCTCGGTGAGCCGCGCGTGCGCGTCGTCGACGAGGTCGGGACGCCGCTGCTGGTAGAGCGCCCAGTGCAGCCCGAGGACCGAGTAGTTCTTCACCAGCGCATGGTTCGCACGCACCGGCGGGATCTCGCCGCTGGCGAAGCCCACGACCACGATCCGTCCCTCGAAGGCGACGCAGCGCGTGGACTGCTCGAACGAGGTGCCGCCGACCGGGTCGAAGACGACGTCCGCCCCCGCGCCCGCGGTCAGCTCCTTGACCTGCGCGGCGAGGTCGGCCCCGTCGGCCCTGTCGGCTCCGCGCACGATCACGCGCTCCGCGCCCGCCGCCCGGGCCACGTCGGCCTTGGCCTCGCTGCCGACGACGCCGATCACGCGCGCGCCCGCGGCGGCACCGAGCTGGCAGGCGGCCGTCCCGACCCCGCCCGCGGCGGCGTGCACGAGCAGGGTCTCCCCCGCCCGCAGGCCGGCCCGCCGGTGCAGGCCGAACCAGGCGGTCTGGTAGGCGATGGTCAGCGCCGCCGCCTGCGCGTCGTCGAGCGTCTCCGGGGCGAGCCGCACGGACTCGACCGGCACGGTGGCGTACTGCGACAGCACGCCGATCGTCGAGCCGACCACGCGGTCGCCCACCGCGACCCTCCTGGCGGAGACACCCGGCCCCAGCGCGGCCACGTCGCCGGACAGCTCGATCCCCGGGACGAACGGGAGCTCCGGCTGCACCTGGTACCGGCCGCGGGCCAGCAGCGCGTCGGGGAAGTTCACCGCGACCGCCCGCACCCGCACGAGCACCTCGCCGGGACCGGGCTCCGGGACGGGGACGTCCGCGAGCTCGAGCACCTCGGACGGTTCCCCGTGGCGCACGACGCGCCAGGCGCGCATCGTCGCCGGGGTGTCGGTCGCCGGCGCCGGGGTCTCGACGGGGTCGGGGGTCGGGCGGGGCAGCGTCGTCATCGTCGCTCTCGTCTCGTCGGGGTCCCGCCCGCGGAGCACCCGGGGCGGCGTCGGTCAGGTGGTGGAGGTGCGGATCCCACGCAGGAACAGCTCCGTGAGCTGCTGGGCCACCTCGGTCTTGGTCTCGGGCCCCGCGGGCGAGTACCAGTGCGACAGGTAGTGCACGTCGCTGAAGAAGTGCGCGACGAGCAGCGACCGGGGCACGTCCGTACGGAAGACGCCCTCGTCCTGGCCGCGCCGCAGCAGGGCCGCGAACTCGTCGTGGTACTCGCGCCGCCGCTGGGTGACCTCCTTGAGCCGCGGCTCGGCGAGCATGTGCATGCTGCGGAAGAAGACGGTGCCCTCCGGCAGGAAGTCGATCGACGTCTCGACGACGTCCACGCACACGGCCCGCACGACGTCCTGCACCGGCCCGCCCGCGGCGACGATCTCGTCGAGGTGGGCCTTCTGCAGCGACAGCATCCGGTCGTAGATGGCGAACAGCAGGTCGTCCTTGGACTGGAAGTAGTGGTACATCGCGCCCTTGGTGACGCCCGCGGCCTCGACGATCTGCTGCACGCTCGTGGTGGCGTACCCCTGCGTGGCGAACAGGTCCAGGGCGGCCGCGGTGACCCGGTCGGCGACGTGGGTGCTCTTCATGGCTCCCATCCTTCACCCCACCGGCGCGATGCTCGCGCCGCCGTCGATCCGGAGCGTCTGGCCCGTCACCCACGCCGCGTCGTCGGAGAGCAGGAAGGCGACCGGCCCGGCCACGTCGTCCGGCTCGCCGAGGCGGGCCAGCGGGTAGCGCGCGACCGCCTCGTCCTCGTGGCCCTCGTAGAGCGCCCGGGAGAAGCGCGTCCGCACGACGGCCGGGGCCACGGCGTTCACGCGGAGCGCCGGCGCCAGCTCCTGGGCGAGCTGCTGCGTGAGGTTGATCAGGGCCGCCTTGGACGCGCCGTAGAAGGCGATGTTCGGGCTGGACGACGTCCCCGAGATGGACGACACGTTCACGATCGAGCGGCTCAGCCCCGCGGCGACCGTGTCCCGCGTCCACTCGAGCGCCGCCACGACGTTCACCTCGAGGATCTTGCGCGCCACGCCGGGGTCCACCTCGAGCGCCGGGCCCCAGGCAGGGTTGATGCCGGCGTTGTTCACCAGGTGGTCCAGGCGCCCGTGCTTCTCGGCGACGTGGGCGAGGACGGCGGCCCGGTGCTCCGGGTCGTCCACCTTGCCCGCGACGCCCGAGGCGTGCTCGGGCCCGAGGGCGGCGACCGCCTCGTCGAGCGCGTCCTGCCTGCGCCCGGTGAGGACGACGGCGGCGCCCTCGTCGACGAGCCGACGCGCCACGGCCAGGCCGATCCCCCGGGAGCCGCCGGTCACGAGCGCGACCCTGCCTGCGAACCTGAGCACCATCGCCTCCTCGCGCCGCCCGAGCGGGCGTACCGTCTGGTCGGTTTGCGCGAGCACCGTACCATGGCACGCCCGCGTCGCGTCCTGGCCAGCACCGCCACCGGTCGGGCAGCATGACCCACATGGACTTCGAACGCCCGCTTCCCCCCGACCCGTACTCGCTGCTCCCCGTCCCCGCCACGTTCACGCTCAAGAGCATGGACGTCGCCGAGGGCGAGCCCCTCGCCGTCGACTTCAGCGTCGACGGCGCGGACGTGTCGCCGCACCTCACGTGGTCCGGCGCGCCGGAGGGCACGCGGTCGTACGTGGTGACCTGCTTCGACCCGGACGCGCCGACGCCGTCGGGGTACTGGCACTGGACCGCCGTCGACCTGCCCGCCGACGTGACGTCCCTGGACCGCGGCGCGGGGGCCACGGGCGGGGCCGCGCTCCCCGCCGGGGCGTTCCACGTGCCGAGCGACGGCGGGCGCCTCGGCTTCGAGGGCGCCGGCCCGCCGCCCGGCGACCACCCGCACCGTTACGTCTTCGCGGTGCACGCCCTCGACGTGCCGTCGCTGGGCCTGTCCGAGGAGAACAGCCCGGTCCACGTCGCCTTCAACGTCTACTTCCACGTCCTCGCGCGCGCCACGCTCACGGCGACCTACCGGCGATGAGCGGCACGACGGCCGGGCTCCCGATCCTCGGCGACCTCCCCTGGGCGCCCGCGCTGGAGCACCCGGACCTGCTCGCCGCCCCCGTGCTGGCCGCCCTGGAGTCCTGGGCCGGCGACGACGCCCGGGTGCGCGGGCAGGTCGCGGTGGCCGAGATCGACCCGGACCACGCGGACACCGCCACGCTGAACGACGTGCACGGCCTGCCGCCCGAGGCGTCCGCGAACTGCGTGGTCGTGGCGGGCCGCCGGGGCGACGTCGAGCGGGTCGCCGCGTGCGTCGTCACGGCCACGACGTTCGCCGACGTGAACACCCGGGTGCGCAAGCTGCTCGACGCCCGCAAGGCGTCGTTCCTGCCCACCGACCGGGCGACGGCGGAGTCCGGGATGGAGTACGGCGGCATCACCCCGGTGGGCCTGCCCGGCGGCTGGCGCGTGCTCGTGGACGCCCGGTTCGCCGAGCCCGGGGCGCTGGCGCTGATGGGCTCCGGCCTGCGCCGGTCCAAGCTGCTCATGCCGGGCGAGCTGCTGTGCGCGATGCCGCGCGTCGAGGTGGTCGACGACCTCGGCGTGGCCCGCGGCTGACGCACGACGCCCCGCCGCCCGGCCTCTGCGGTCGGGGGCGGGGCGTCGGTCAGCGCCGGGTCGTCAGCACTCCGCGCGGCCGCGGCGCCAGTAGCCCATGAAGGCGACGGCCTTGCGGTCCACGCCCTTCTCGGAGACGAGGTAGCGGCGCAGGGTCTTGATCGAGCCTGCCTCGCCGGCGAGCCAGGCGTACAGCACGGTGTCCTGGGCGAGCGGCTTGCCGGTCGCGTCGACGGGGACCTCCCAGAGGATGTCCGCGTCGATGTCGACGTCGGGCAGCTCGCCGTCGAGGTCCAGGCCGGCCGCGGTGAGCGCCGGGGCGTCCGCCTCGGCGGCCAGCAGCTCCGGAGCCACGGGCGCGTCCGACGACGGACGCACGCCCATGGCGAGCAGCCGGTCGGCGGCGGCCTGCACGGCGGGCACCAGGACCTCGCCGTGCTCGCGGTCCTCGCGCGGCAGCCAGGAGATCCGCACGCCGGCGGGCGCGGCGAGCGTCCAGCGGTCCTCGCGGTGCGGCACCTCGAGGAAGACCTCGCCGACGGCGTCCTCGGGCAGCGACTCGCAGATCGCGGCGATCGCGGGGACGGCGGTCTCGTCGCCGGCGAGCAGCAGCGCGTGGCTGCGGGCGGGCGGGTTGAACTCGAGCCCGCCGTGCGGTCCGTCGGTGTACGCGGAGTTGGGGCCCATGATGACGAGCGGGGCGCCCGGCTTCGCGCCGTTGGCCCAGCGGGACGCGGGCCCGGTGTCGCCGTGCAGCACGATGTCGACGTCCACCTCGCGCAGGTCCTGGCGCACGGCCCGGACGGTGTACGTGCGCAGCGGGTTGCGGCGCTCCTCGGGCAGCGCCCGCCAGGAGGTGAACCAGTCGGGGTTCTGCCGGTCCAGGTACTCCCAGCCGCCGCACGGCGCCGGCAGCAGGAACTTGATCCGCTGGTCGCGGCCGTTGTCGGCGAACTGGTCGAGGTCGTCGCCCGTGAAGGTGACCCGGATGAACGACGGGCACAGCCGGGTGACCCGGGAGACGGTGACGTCGAACATGCGGTACGGCTGGGCGGGGGCCTGGTCGGCGCGCTGGGTCGCCTCGACTGTCTCGGTCACGGTGGTAAGCCTAACCTCACCTCGCCGGGGGTCCGCAAGCCCGGGTGACCGTCGTCACACGCTCAGACGTCGTCGGCGCCGGGCACGCGCACCACCACGACCGGGCAGGCCGCCGTCCGCACCAGGGTGTGCGTCGCGGAGCCCAGCAGCAGGGACGCGAAGCCGCCTCGCCCCCGGGTGCCCAGCAGCAGGCGCTCGGCCCCTTCCGCCTCGCGGTGCAGCGTGCGCACCACCTGTCCCTCGCGCGTCTGCCCGACCACCTCGAGGGCCCCCGGCGACGCGCCGCGGTCCCGCAGCCTGTCCTCCACCCTGCCGACCGCACGCTCCAGCACCGGGCCGGCGTCGGCCTCGGTGAGGTCGTGGGCCTCGTGCTCGGTGGGGCCGCGCGAGGTGACCCACTCGACCACACCTGGGCGCCACACGACGACGACGCGGAGCGTCCGCCCGAGCTCCCAGGCGGAGTCGGCGGCGGCGTCCAGCGCCAGGCCGGCCGGCTCCGAGCCGTCGTACCCCACCACGACGGGGGCGTCGGAGGGGAGGTCCGGCCGCACGCCCTCGGCCGGCACCACGACCACCGGGCAGTGCGCGTGCGCGGTGACCTGCAGCACCACCGTGCCCCGGGTCGCCTCGTACAGCCCGCCGTGCCGCGTCGCGCCGAGCACGAGCGCGCCGGCGTCCCGCGACACCCCGACGAGCGCCGAGGCGGGCGAGGCGTACTCCACGTACGTCTCGGTCTCCACGCCGGGGGCGACGTCGCGCGCGCGAGCGGCGGCCTCCTCCACGACGGGCCAGGCTCCGCCGTCGCCCCGCGCCCCCAGGTCGTCCCCGTGGGGTCGCGCCGCGACGCCCGTGTCGTGGGCGTCGCGCACGTACACCACGCGCAGCGGCACGCCCCACGTGCGGGCCTCCCGCGCCGCCCACGCGAGGGCGACGTCGGCAGGTTCCGACGCGTCGTACCCGACCACCACAGGGCCGGCCGCGGGCTCGCTCACCCGGCCATCGTCTCGCGGCGCGCGCCCGCTCGAAAGGCGAAGCACCACGTCGGGGGACGTCCGCCGCGCTGTCAGGCGGTCGCGCGCCCGCGCGTCCGCCAGAGCAGGTAGACGAAGTAGGGCGCGCCCAGGAGCGCGGTGCCGAGCCCGGCCGGGATCTGCCCCGGCGCGATGACGACCCGGCCGAGGGTGTCGGCGACCGACACCAGGACGGCGCCGATGAGGATCGCCACCGGCAGCACGCGCGCGTGCCGGGCGCCGACGAGCGCGCGGGCGGCGTGCGGTGCGACGAGGCCGACGAACCCGATGACGCCGACGGCGCACACCGCGGCGGCCGTCGTCAGCGCGGCGGCGCCGAGGAGCACCAGCCGCGAGCGGTCGACGGCGAGGCCGAGCACGCGGGGCGTGTCCTCGTCGAGCGCCAGCACGTCGAGCTCGCGGCGGTACGTCGCCGCGAGCGGCACCATGACCAGCAGCGCCAGGGCGACGGGCAGGAGCTGTTCCAGGGTGCGCCCGTACGTCGAGCCAGACAGCCAGGTGAGCGCGAGGTTGACGTCCCACGGCGCGATGACGAGGACGACGAGGGTGATGAGCGCCGTCGTGCCCGCCTGCGCGCCGATGCCGACCAGCACCAGGCGCTCGGAGCCGAGGCCGCCGCGGGCGGACAGCAGGTACACGAGCGCGAAGACGGCGAGCGCGCAGCCGCCCGCCGCGGCGGACATCGGCCAGATCCCGACCCCGGGCACGAGCAGGATCATCAGCACCGCGCCGAGCCCCGCGCCGGACGTCACGCCGAGCAGGCTGGGCTCGGCGAGCGGGTTGCGGCACACGGCCTGCACGATCGTGCCCGCGAGCGCCAGCGCGGCGCCCGCGAGCACGGCGGCGAGCACGCGCGGCACGCGCTGGTCGAGCACGAAGCTCACCTGCCGCCCCGCGACGCCCTGGGCCCAGTTCGAGACGTCGCCCAGCAGCACGACCCGGTCGCCCAGCAGCAGGCCCGCGACCACGGCCGCGACGAGCGCGACGCCGAGCACCACGAGGACGGTGACGACCCGCGCGCGCGAGCGGGGGCGGCCGAGGGCTCCCCGGGCGCCGCGCGCGCCGGCGCCCGCGTCGCGCAGCCGGCGGGCCATCCACACGAGGATGCCAGCGCCGAGGACGGTCGTGACGACGCCCGTCGGCACCACGACGGACGCCTGCCCCGGCAGGATCGCCCTCAGCAGCACGTCGGAGCCGAGCACCACGACCACGCCCACGAGCGCGGAGAAGGGCAGGAGCAGCACGTGCCGCCCGAGCCCGGGAACGCGCCGCCCGACGAGGCGGGCGATGACGGGGGCCGCGAGGCCCACGAAGCCGATCGGCCCGGCGACCGTCACGGCGATCGCGGCGAGCAGGACGGCGGCGACCACCGCCAGCACGCGGGTGCGGCGCACGTCGATGCCGAGCACGCGCGCGGCGTCGTCCCCGAGGCCGAGGAGGTCGAGCCGCCGCGCGAGCAGGAGGGCGCCCACGACGCCGACGGCGACGACCGGCGCCGCGAGGCTCACCGTGCGGGTGCCGGACTGCACGATGCTGCCGCTGCCCCACGCGAACAGGCCGGTGGTCTCCTGCTCGAAGAGGACGAGCAGCACCATCGTGAGGGAGTGCAGGGCGAGCATGATCGCCGAGCCGGCCAGCACCAGGCGGGTGGGCCCGTCGGCGCCGCCGCGGGCGAGCGCGAGCACCAGCGCGGCGGCCGCCAGCCCGCCGACGAACGCGAGCCCGCCCTGCAGGTAGAACGGCACCGACAGCCCGAGGGCGGCCGCCGCGACCACCGTGACGTAGGCGCCCGCGTTGACCGCGAGCGTGTCGGGCGAGGCGAGCGGGTTGCGCGCCACCGACTGGAGCACCGCGCCGGCCACGCCGAGCGCGACCCCCACGAGCAGGCCGGCCAGCAGCCGCGGGAGGCGGGACGAGACCAGCACCGCGACGGTGCCGTCGGTGTCGGCGCCGACGGCGGCGCGCAGCACGTCGAGCGCCCCGACGTCGGCGGTCCCCTGCGTGAGGTGCACGGCGGCCAGGAGGAGCACGGCGACCAGCGCGATCGCGAAGGCCGCGACGACGCGCACCGGCGCGGTGCGGCGCGCCGGTGCCCCACCGCCCGGCCGACCGACCGTCGTCGCCGTCGAGATCTCCCCGCCGTCCACCGTCCCCGTCCCGGCGCCCGATCCGCTGCTCACCGTGCCCGCGCGCCGATCAGGCGAGCGCGTCGACGAGCGCGTCGATGTACGCCGCGCCCGAGAGGGGCCCGCCGAACATCCAGATGCCGTCGGGGATGCGGTGGACGTCGCCCGCGGTGACGAACGGCAGCTGCTCCCAGACCTTGTTGTCCTTGAGCCCGTCGGCGAACGGGTCCGCCTCGGAGTCGTTGGCGGCGTACACGAACTGGACGTCGCCGAGCTTCGTCAGGCCCTCGACGTCGGTCTGCGCGAGGCCGTAGTCGGGGTCGCCGCCCTCGGTCCATGCGTCCTTGAGACCGACCGCCTCGCCGAGCGCGCCGAAGAACGACCCCGGCGTGTACATGCGGACCGACACGGTGCCGTTGGCGATCCAGCCGTCCGCCATGGCGAACTCGGCGCCGCCGAGCCCCGCGTCCT
Organism: Promicromonospora sp. Marseille-Q5078; assembly: GCF_050315395.1. Taxonomy (NCBI): domain Bacteria; kingdom Bacillati; phylum Actinomycetota; class Actinomycetes; order Micrococcales; family Promicromonosporaceae; genus Promicromonospora; species Promicromonospora sp. Marseille-Q5078. The sequence goes on along the minus strand of NZ_JBNPQG010000001.1, from coordinate 2,126,348 downwards.
CGAGGGCGGACGTGCCCTCGTCGACCTTGGCGTCGAAGTCCGCCAGCGCCTGGGTGGCCGCGTCCTGCGTGCCCGTGACCTCGCCGAGGGTCGTGACGGTCTCGCGCATGTAGCCGAGCGGGTCCGCGCCGTCGGAGCCGCGCAGCGCCAGCACGGGCGCGACCTCCTCGATCTGCGCGATGACGTTCTCGGGCAGGTCGGTGGTGGTGACCACCAGGTCGGGCTCGAGGGCCGAGATCGCGTCGAGGCTGGGCTCGCCGCGCGTCCCGACGTCCGGCGTGCCCGCGTCGATCGGCGCGACGGTGTCCCAGGTGTTGTAGCCCTCGACGTCCGCCTGCCCGGCAGGCTCCACCCCGAGCGCCACGAGGTTCTCGGTGAGGCCCCACTCCAGCGAGACGACGTCGGTCGCCGGGGCGTCGAGGGTGTGCTCGCCGCGCTCGTCGGTGTAGGTGACCGGGCCGCTCGCGGCGGACGACTCGGGGGCCGCCTCCGCCTCGGCGTCCTCGGTGGTGCCGCACGCCGCGAGGGCCAGGGCGGCGACGGCGGCGGTGACGCCGGCGAGCAGAGGTCGGGTGGGAATGCGCATGGGGTCTCGGTGTCCTTCGAGTCGGTGCGGGGTCGGTGCGGGGTCGGTGCGCCGCGGGATCGGGCGCGACGGGCCGGCGACGCGCACCGGCGGTGCGGTCGGGAGGCGCGTCGGGTGGGTGGTGGAGTGCGGTCCGGCGGGGTCGTCAGGCGCGGGCGTCGTGCCGGCCGACGGCCTCGCAGCGGGTGCGGCCCGTCTCGGGGTGGGTCGTCACGTCGACGCGGATGCCGTAGACGTCGGTGAGCAGCTCGCTGGTGAGCACCTGGGCGGCGGGGCCCGAGGCCCGCACCTCGCCCCGGTGCAGCACCACGACGTGGTCGGCGACGGCGGCGGCCTGGTTGAGGTCGTGCAGCACGACGCCGACCGCGACGCCGTGCTCGGCGGCGAGGTCGCGCACCAGGTCGAGCAGCTCCACCTGGTAGCGCAGGTCGAGGTAGGTGGTGGGCTCGTCGAGCAGCAGCACCCCGGTGTCCTGCGCGAGGCAGGTCGCGAGCCACACGCGCTGGAGCTCGCCGCCCGAGAGCTCGTCCACGCCGCGCTCGCCCATCTCGGCGACGCCGGTGACGTCCATGGCGTGCGCGATCGCCCGCGGGCCGTCGGTGTCGGCGGAGCGGAAGCGCCCGCGGTACGGGTGCCGGCCGTAGGCGACGACGTCGCGCACGGTCACCCCGCTGGGCGTCGGGTGGCTCTGCGAGAGCAGCGTGACGCGGCGGGCGAAGTCCTTGGGATGCAGCGCGAGGGCGTCCGTGGCGCCCGCCCCGTCGTCGTCCGCGAACGTGACCGTGCCCGCGTCCGGGCGGTGCAGCCTCGCGAGCGAGCGGAGCAGCGTGGACTTGCCGGACCCGTTCGGGCCGAGCAGCGCCGTCACGGCGCCCGGCCGCAGCTCGATCTCCGCGCCGTCGACGACGGTGCGGCGGTCGTAGGAGAGGCGCAGGTCGCGACCGGCCAGCGCCACGCCGGCGCGGGGATCGACCACGGGGGGCGCCGAGGGAACCAAGGTCTGACTCACGTAGGTGAGGCTAACCTTCGTCTCCAGGTTTCGTCATCCCCCTGTTGCGTTATTCCTTGTGACGCGGGTCACCAGGACGCGCCGGATCGAGCACCCTTCGCTCCTGTTGACAGGAGCACCGACCCCGGTCAGGGTGGTCAAACTGGTCTAGACCAATGGAGGTTTCCATGACCACCGTCAGACGACGACTCGCCGCCGGGACGCTCACGGTCGCGACGCTCCTCGCCACCGGCGCGACCGCCACCGCGGCCGCGTCGCCCACCGCCCGGGACGACCTTCCCACCGTCAGCCCCGCGCCGCAGGAGATGCGGCGCTCCGACCACGACCTCCGCCTCTCCCGGTCCGTCGACGTCGTGGTCGGCGACGACACCGACGCGGCGGCGCGCGGCGCGCTCGAGGTGGCGCTGCACGAGCACGGGGTCCGCGCCGTGGTCCGCGACGCGGACGAGCGCACCGGACACCGCACCGGGCACGGCGACCGTCAGCGCGGGACGGTCCGCGTGCTGCTGGGCGACGCCGCGCGCGCCGACGTCGACGACGCGCTGGGGCGCGTCACGGTGCCCGACCACGACGAGGCGTACGCCGTGAAGGTCGACGGCCACCGCGGGCGCGGCACCGTCGTGCTCGCCGGCGCCGACGCCGCCGGGCAGTTCTACGCGGTCCAGACGCTGGAGCAGCTGCTGGTCGACGGCCGGGGCGGCACGCGCGTCGCGGGCGCCACCGTGCGCGACTTCCCGGCGATGCCGCTGCGCGGCACGATCGAGGGCTTCTACGGCGAGCCGTGGACGCACGCCGAGCGGCTCGACCAGCTGGCCTTCTACGGCGACGTCAAGGCGAACACCTACGTGTACGCGCCGAAGGACGACCCGTACCACCGGGAGAAGTGGCGCGAGGACTACCCGGCGGACAAGCTCGCCGAGCTCGCGGAGCTCGTCGAGACCGCCACCGCCAACCACGTGCGCTTCACCTTCGCGCTCTCGCCGGGCAACAGCGTCTGCTACTCCAGCGGCGACGACCTGGCCGCCCTGGAGCGCAAGTTCCAGGCGCTGTACGACGTCGGCGTGCGGGCCTTCAGCATCCCGCTCGACGACATCGACTACTCCGCCTGGGCCTGCGACGCCGACCGGGAGGCCTACGGCGAGCCGTCCCCGGCCAACGCGGGCACGGCGCAGGCGGACTTCCTCACCCGGGTGCAGCAGGGGTGGATCGAGACCCACGACGGCGCCCAGCCGCTGCAGATGGTGCCGACGGAGTACTACAACACCACCGAGTCGCCGTACAAGGCCGCGCTGCGGGAGATGGAGCCCGACGTCGTCGTCATGTGGACCGGCAACGACGTCGTGCCCCAGTCGATCTCCGTCGACCAGGCGATCGAGGCGGACACCGTCTTCGGCGGCCCGACGTTCCTGTGGGACAACTACCCGGTCAACGACTACGGGCAGACGAGCGGGCGGCTGCTGCTCGCCCCGTACGACAAGCGCGAGCCGGGGCTGTCCGACCACCTGGCGGGCCTGGTGTCGAACCCGATGAACCAGGCGGCGGCGAGCAAGGTGGCCGTGTTCGGCATGCTCGACTTCGCGTGGAACGACCGCGGGTACGACCGCGACCGCAGCTGGACCGAGGCGATGCGCTACCTGGCCCACGACGACCGGGACGCGGTGGAGTCGCTCCTCGCCTTCGGCGACCTCAACCACCTGGCGCCGAGCTTCGGCGACCCGTGGCAGCCGCAGGCGCCGGAGCTCGCCGCCGACGTGGACGCCTTCTGGGAGCGCTGGGGGTCCGGCGACCGGCAGGCGGCCGTCGACGGGCTGCGGGAGCGGGCGGCCCTGATCGCGGACGTCCCCGAGACGCTGCGGTCGGCCGACGTCGACCCCGCGTTCGTCGCCGACGCCGCGCCCTGGCTGGACGCGACGGACCTGTGGGGCGACGCGCTCCTCGCGACGCTCGACGCCGCCCAGGCCGACATCGACGGCGACGCGGGCACCCGGGACGCGCGGCTCGCCGAGGCGCAGGCGTCCGCCGAGGCGGCCGCGCAGGTGATCGTCGACCCGCCGGACAACCGGTGGGGCGCGGCACCCGTCAAGCTCGGCGACGGCGTGCTCGACACGTTCCTCGACGACGCGCGCGAGGCGCTGCAGGGCTGAGCGGGGCACGGGACCGCGCGGGCGACGCGGGGGCGACCCCTAGGCTCTCGACCATGCACAACGACTTCGAGCCGGTGGAGGTGCTGCACCGGACCGGCCAGTGGTGCGACGGGATCCGTCAGGGGAACGTGCTCGCGTACGACGTGAACGTGCTGCCCGAGTATCGGATCGAAGGAGGTGGCACCGTCGACCGGTGCTACCTCCTTCCCGACGAGGGGGTCCAGCTGACCTGCCCCGTCACCTTCGGCGGCGCGCTCGCCGGCGGCTGGTACGTCGACCTGATCGAGCTCGAGGAGGTCCCGGACGGCGGCCTGATCGTCCACGACCTGTACGTCGACATCCTCGTGCCGCCGCGGGGGCGACGGTACGAGATCCTGGACCTCGACGACCTCGCCGCCGCGGTCGAGTCCGGGGCCGTCGGGAGCCGAACGGCGACCCGCGTGCTGCGACAGACCCAACAGTTCGTCGACAGGCATCTCTTCGCCCCGGAGGCCCGACCCCATGACCCGTGGCCGGACTTCCCACCGGCGACGATCCTGCCCCTGGTGACTGCCCCGATCGGCTAGGGCGTGTCTCCCAACTCTGAGGTGAGTTGAGCGGCAGACTCGCGGCCGTGAGTCGTTTCCGGGTCTTGACCAATGAGCAGTGGGAGCGGATCGAGCCGTTGCTGCCGTCGAACGCGGGCAAGGTGGGCCGCCCGTTCGGTGATCACCGCGCCGTGGTGGAGGGCATCGCTTACCGGTACCGGACCGGGATCCCGTGGCGGGACCTGCCGCGGGAGGCTTTCGGGCCGTGGCAGACGGTGTGGAAGCGGCACAAGAGGTTCGCCGAGGACGGCACCTGGGACCGGGTCCTGGCCCAGCTGATGGCCGAGGCTGACGCGGCGGGTGAGATCGAGTGGACGGTATCGGTGGACTCGACGATCAACCGGGCCCATCAGCACGCGACGAACACGACCCGTCCGGAGCGGGACACAGGGGGCGAGGTCGAATTACAGGAATCACCGCGCAGGCGTCATCCACAGTGAGCCTGCAGATCACGGTATTGGCCGGTCTCGCGGCGGGCTGACGAGCAAGATCCACCACGCCGTCGACGGGCGCGGTCGTCCGCTGGCGGTCGTGGTCACTCCTGGGCAGTCGCACGACGGGCGCGCGCTGGAGATGGTGCTGGCGGACATCTGGGTGCCCCGACTGGGTGCTGGTCGGCCCCGGTCGACGCCGGAGGCGGTGCTCGGCGACAAGGCGTACTCCTCACGCGGCAACCGGGCCATGCTGCGCCGGCGTGGGATCACGGCCGTGATCCCCGAACCGTCCGACCAGCTGGCCAACCGCAAACGCCGCGGCTCCACGGGCGGTCGCCCGCCGAAGCTCGACCGTGAGACCTACAAGCGACGCAATGTCGTCGAGCGATCCTTCAACCTGCTCAAGCAGTGGCGCGGCCTGGCCACCCGCTACGACAAGCACGCCGTGACCTACCGCGCCGGCGCCGTCCTCGCCGCGATCATCGTCTGGCTCCGGACCTCCCAACGTCCGACTCCTCAACGATAGTCTCGCGAGGTGCAGCCAAGTCGGGGCTTCCGCAACCCTCCCACTTCGCCCCACGAGTTCGTGATGGAGGCGCTTGAGCGAGCCCTACTCGACCCGTCAGCACTCGCAGACGCCACGGACCTCCTCGTCGGGTGCGCACTGAACGACGACGATGCAGTTTTCATCGAGCAGTTGTGCGTGAGCGCCGGCACGCGCGCGACTCCAGGAAGCCCTCTCCTGGGACTGGCTACCCTCTGCCTGGGGCATGCTGCTCGACGCTTCGGTCGTCTCGGAGACGATGCACTGGCCCTGGCGGAGTCGCTCGCTACCCGAGCCGAACTTGATCCATCGGACGTAGACATGCGTGCCGTCGATGGCTACGACGACATCCGGACCTTTCTCGACACCGGAGAACAGACAACGGGGCGATGAGTGTCCATCTTTGGGAGACACGCCCTCGATGTACCCGGCCAGGAGGTTGGTGCCAGTTCCGGTTGTCGAAGGGAGGACCTCCGGGCTTAGTGGAGATGTCGAAGTCTTCACAACCCGGAGGTCCTCGTGTCCCACGCTAATGCCCGTCTGACCGTTCGCGGCAGGATGTTGATCGTCGAGCGTCGCCGGGAGGGTTGGAAGCAGGCCCATATCGCCGCGGCGATGGGTGTCTCTCGCAAGTGCGTGCGGTACTGGCTGGACCGGTTCGTCACCGAGGGTGAGGCCGGGCTGGCTGACCGGTCCTCGCGCCCGCACCGCTGCCCGACCAAGACCCCGCGCCAGGTCGAGGCCAAGGTCGTGGCGATGCGCCGGGCCGAGCGGCGCGGTCGGGACTGGATCGCGGCCGAGCTCGGCCTGCCGGCCCGGACCGTCTCGCGGATCCTGACCCGTCACGACATGCCGCACCTGGCTGTGCTGGACCCGATGACCGGTGAACGACTGCGGGCCTCGAAGACGACCGCGATTCGGTATGAGCGCGACCGGCCGGGCGAGCTGGTGCACATGGACGTCAAGAAGCTCGGCCGCATCCCCGACGGCGGCGGGTGGCGCGCCCACGGCCGCGGCCTGGGGGACAACCGGGACCGCGAGCACGGGACCGGGTATGACTACGTGCACTCGCTCGTGGACGACCACTCCCGCCTGGCCTACTCCGAGATCCTGCCCGACGAGAAGGGCACCACCTGCGCGGCGTTCCTGGACCGCGCGATCGCCTACTTCGCCGCCCACGGCATCACCCGGATCGAACGCCTCATGACCGACAACGCCTGGGCGTACCGCTGGTCGCTACGCGACCTGTGCGCCGCACACGGCATCCGGCAGAAGTTCATCAAGCCGCACTGCCCATGGCAGAACGGCAAGGTCGAGAGACTCAACCGCACCCTGGCCACCGAATGGGCCTACCGGCAGGTCTTCACCTCGAACACCGAACGCGCCGCAGCCCTGGCACCCTGGCTCGAGTACTACAACACCCGACGTCGCCACCAAGCACTCAACGGGCTCCCGCCGATCAGCCGGCTGTAACCAACGTCATGGCCGGGTACACCTAGATGTGATGTCCAGGGAGGTTGGTCAGCCGGGTGATCGGTGGCTGGCCGCCGATGGCGGAGTGGGCTCGATGGTGATTGTAGAAGTGGAGCCATCCGGGCAGGGCAGCGTTGCGCTGGCTGGTTGAGTCGTAGAAGCGGGCGTAGGCCCATCCGTCAGCCAGGGTCCGGTGGAATCGCTCGATCTTGCCGTTCGTCTGCGGGCGGTAGGGGCGGGTGCGCTTGTGCACGATTCCGAGGTCCGTGCATGCGTGGGCCCAGGCGTGGGACTTGTAGGCGGCGCCGTTGTCGGACAGGACTCGCTCGATGGTGATGCCGTGATCGGCGAACCAGGTCTGGGCGCGTTGCAGGACGCCGATCGCGGTCGGGGCCTTCTCGTCGGCGTGGATCTCGGCGTAGGCGACACGGGAGTGGTCGTCGATCACGGTGTGCACGAATGCGGTGCCGACCAGCGGTCCCCGCACGCGACCCTTGCGGCGTTCGGTCACGGTCGCGGCACGGTTGCGGTCGCCCTGCGACTTGCCGACATACCGCCACCCGCCGCCGTCGGGGATGTTGCCGAACTTGGTCACGTCCACATGGATCAACGATCCGGGGTGATCGTGCTCGTAGCGGCGCAACGGTTCTCCGGTGACCCGGTCGATGCGCCAGAGCCGGTTGATCCGGCAGCGCACGAGGACGGCATGCACGGTCGCGGCCGGGATGCCGAGCCGGCCAGCGATCTGAACCGGGCCGAGCCGGTGGCGCCAACGCAGTCGCACGATCGCCTTGACGACCGGCTGCGGAGTGCGGGTCGGGCTGTGGTGCGGGCGCGAGCTGCGGTCGGCCATGCCGGCCGTGCCCTCGGCCCGGTATCGATCGGCCCATTTCTTCGCAGTGCGCGGCGAGACCATGAACATCTTCGCCGCGGCGGCGTGGGTCCAGCCCGACTCGACGATCAGCAGCGCCAGACGCAGCCGCGTCTTCGGAGTCAGCAGGGCGTTAGCGTGGGACACGAAGGCCTCCGGTGGGTGGAAGTGGTTCCTCGACAGCTCCACTTCACAACCGGAGGCCTTCGTCTGTCAGACAGGCTCACCGGATCCGAACGGGACAACGTCCCTGGACATCACATCTAGCGCGTCGCCCAGAACGCCACGGCCGACGCGGCGGCGACGTTGAGCGAGTCCACTCCCCGGCCATCGGGATGGTCACGACGACGTCCGCCGTCTCGACCGCCCCGCGCGAGAGCCCGTCGCCCTCGGTGCCGAGCACCATCGCCAGGCGCTCGGGCGGGTCGGCGACGACGTCGTCGAGCGACACGGCGTCGTCGGCCAGCGCAAGGGCGGCGACGGTGAAGCCGTCGTCCTGCAGCGCGTGCAGCCCGCCCGGCCAGGACTCCAGCCGCGTCCACGGCACCTGGAAGACGGTGCCCATGGAGACGCGCACCGACCGGCGGTAGAGCGGGTCCGCGCAGCGCGGCGAGACGAGCACGGCGTCGACGCCGAGCGCCGCGGCGGAGCGGAAGATCGCGCCGACGTTGGTGTGGTCGACGATGTCCTCCAGCACCGCGACGCGTCGCGCGCCCTGCCCGCCGCGCGCGCCGGCCACCAGGTCGTGCACGCTCGGCAAGGACGGCCGGTGCATGGCCGCGAGCGCCCCGCGGTGCAGGTGGAAGCCGGTGATCTGGCGCACCACGTCGTCGGAGCCGACGAAGACGGGCGCGTCGGGGTGCGCGGCGAGCACGTCGGCCATGGAGTCGAGCCACTTGTCGCCCATGAGGAACGACCGGGGCCGGTGCCCGGCCTCGAGCGCACGCCGGATCACCGACGACGACTCCGCCATGTAGAGCCCCTCGGCGGGCTCCCGGACGGAGCGGAGCTTCACGTCCTTGAGGTCGGTGTAGTCGTGCAGGCGGGGGTCGGCGGGGTCGGTGACCCGGGTCACGCGGCTGGCGTCGGTGACCCGGGGGCGCTGCCGGGATCGGTGGTGCTCACCGGGGCATTCTCCCCGTCGCCTCAGCGCCCGAGCACGTCCTCGAGGGTGCGCGGCGGCTCGGACGCGCGCCACGCGCCGGGCGTCGTGCCGTACCGCCGGACGAAGGCGCGGTGGAAGCCGGGCCCGGAGTCGTAGCCGACCCGGCGCGCCACGCTCGCGACGCTCGCCCCGGGCTCGCGCAGGAGCCGCGCGGCGGCGTCCATCCGGCACCCCGTCACGTAGGTCATCGGCGGCTCGCCCACCGTGCCCGCGAACCGCTCGGCGAACGACGACCGGGACAGGCGCGCCACGGCGGCGAGCGACCCCAGCGTCCAGGGGGCGCCCGGCGCCGCGTGCACGGCGCGGAGCACCGGGCCGAGCGCCGGGTCGCGCAGGGCCGCGATCCAGCCCGACGCAGGCTCCTCGGCCTCCAGCCAGCCGCGCACCACGTGCACGAGCAGGACGTCGGCCAGCCGCGCGGTCACGACGTCGGTGCCGGGCCGGGGGCGGCGCACCTCGTGGTCGATCGCCTCGACGACGGCACGCAGCCAGCCGCCGTCGCCCTCGACCTCCGGCGCCCGCAGCACCGGCGGGAGGCTGGCCAGCAGGCGCCCCGCGCCGGGGTCCGTGAACCCCACCGCCCCGCAGACGAGGGCGGCCGGCCTGCCGCCCCGTCGATGCGCAGCTGCTCGTACCGGTCGGCGACGACGGTCCGGTCGATCTCCCACAGCCCCGTGGCCGGGTCGTCGGCCGCCCCGGTGATGCGGTGCCCGGTGCCGTGCGGCACCAGCACCAGGTCGCCGGGGCCGAGGTCGTGCCGCTGCCCCTCGACGTCGACCACGGCCCGGCCCGTCAGCAGGAGGTGGAACATCGTGGTGCCCGGGAGCGGGGGCAGCGCGATGCCCCAGGGCTCCGTGAACCTGCCCGTCGAGCAGAAGACCGCGACCATCTCCAGGTGCCCCAGCAGGTCCGCCCACGGGTCCTCCTGCGGGAGCCCCGCACCGGGGACCGGAAGCAGGGTCACGTCGTCGGCCATGCCGTCATCGTGCGCCCCGGTCGGACGATCGGTCAAGAGGTCCGGATGGTTTCTCATTGTTCGTCCGCCCGATCCCCGACAGCCTGGATACAGACGCAGGGACCGCCCGGGGACCTGCTCGAGACGGAGGCAGATCGACGTCCTGGTGGTAGGAGCGACCCGGGGCAGCGGCCTCGCGGTGACGCGTCGGCTCGCGGCCGACGGGCACACGGTGACGGCGTTCGGGCGGACGGCGAGCAGCGCGTTCGACGCGCCGGTCCCCGGGCCGGGCGTCGTGCGCCCGGTCGACGGCGACGCACTGGACCCCGACGCCGTCGCCAAGGCCGTCGCGGGGCACGACGCCGTCGTCGTCACGCTCGGCATCTCCGACAACCCGCTCGCGGTCCAGTGGCTGCGCCGCGCCGGCACCGCGCTGGACGTGCGCTCCCGCGGCACCGCGGTCGTGATCGGGGCCATGCGCGAGACCGGCGTGCGCCGCCTGGTCGTGCAGACCACCTACGGCCTCGGGGACTCGTGGCGACATCTGGACCTCACGTGGAAGCTCGTGTTCCGGTTCGTCATCGGCCGACAGTTCGCCGACTCCGGCCGGCAGGAGGAGGCAGTGCGGGCGAGCGGCCTCGACTGGACGATCGTGCGGCCGGTCTCCTCACCGACACCGACCCGGTCGACGGGCCGGAGGCGCCCGCCCGTGTCACGACCGACGACACCCGGCGCGGCCTGCAGGTCTCCCGGGCGCAGCTCGCGGGCGCGCACGCCGACGCCCTCGCCGACCCGGCGACGGTCGGCGCCACGCTGAGCGTCTCGGCGTGACGGGCGGCGGGCGGCGGGCGGCGGGCGGCGGGCGGCGGGCGGCGGGCGGCGGGCGGCGGGCGGCGGGGCGTCGGTCAAGAGGCAGGCGGCGACGGCCGGTGGGCGTCGGGACGCCGTGCCAGGATCGTCCGGTGACCCAGGACGTGACCCAGGACGTGACGCACGACACGACACCCCCGCGCCCGCGCCCGCCGTCGTCCTGCGCGACCGCGCGCCCGCCGACCTGCCCGCGCTCGCGGAGATCCTCGCGGCCCAGCAGCCGGCCTCCGGCTACCCGCACCGGTGGCCGTTGCCCTTCCCCGTCGAGGAGTTCCTCGTGCGCCCCGACGAGGAGCGCGCCTGGGTCGCGGAGGTCGACGGCGACGTCGTCGGGCACGTCAGCGTGACGACCGTGCCCGACGACCGGTACGGGGCCATCTGGTCCGCCGGGGCCGGCCGGCCGGTCGCCGAGCTGGGCTGCGTGTCGGTGCTCTTCGTCGGCCCGGCGGCGCAGGGCCGCGGCGTCGGCGGCGCGCTGCTCGACGTCGCCGTGGCGCACCTGCACGACCAGGGCCGCACCCCGGTGCTCGACGTCGACGACCGCGAGGGCGTCGCGCACGCCGTCTACGTGCACCGCGGGTGGCGCGTCGTCGGCGAGGCCCGGTTCGACTGGCAGCGGCCCGAGGCGCCGCCCGCGCGGCTGCTCGTGCTCCCCTGACCGCAGGGACACGAATCGAGCGTCAGGCCCCGGCCGGGCCGACCACCACGTCCTCCTCGTCCACCGCCGGGGCGCTGAACTGCGACTCGTACAGCCGCGCATAGGCGCCCCCGGTGGCGAGCAGCGTGTCGTGGTCGCCCTGCTCCACGATCTGCCCGTGCTCCATCACCACGATCGCGTCGGCGTCGCGGATCGTGGAGAGGCGGTGCGCGATGACGAACGACGTGCGGTTCGCCCGCAGCGCGTTCATCGCCTGCTGCACCAGCACCTCGGTGCGGGTGTCGACCGAGCTCGTCGCCTCGTCGAGCACGAGGATCTCCGGGTCGGCGAGGAACGCGCGGGCGATGGTCAGCAGCTGCTTCTCGCCCGCGGACAGCGACGTCGCCTCGTCGTCCAGCACGGTCGCGTACCCGTCGGGCAGAGTGCGCACGAACGGGTCCACGTGGGTGGCCTCGGTGGCGGCGAGGAACGCCTCCTCGCCCACCGTGGCGTCGTCGCGCACCCCGTACCGCAGGTTCTCCTCGATGGTCCCCTTGAACAGCCAGGTGTCCTGGAGCACCATGCCGATCCGCGAGCGCAGGTCGTCCCGCGTCATCGCGCGGGTGTCCACGCCGTCCAGCGTGATCCGGCCCTCGTTCACCTCGTAGAACCGCATGAGCAGGTTGACGAGCGTCGTCTTGCCGGCGCCCGTGGGCCCGACGATCGCGATCGTCTGGCCCGGCTCCGCGACGAGGTCGAGGTGCTCGATCAGCGGCGTCTCGGGGTCGTAGGAGAACGACACGTCCTCGAACGCGACCCGTCCGCGCACGCGGTCCAGGCGGCGCGGGTCCGCCGGGTCCGGGTCCTGCTCGGGGGCGTCGAGGAGCTCGAACACCCGCTCGGCCGACGCGACGCCCGACTGGAGCAGGTTCATCATCGACGCGATCTGCGTGAGCGGCTGCGTGAACTGGCGCGAGTACTGGATGAACGCCTGCACGTCGCCCAGCGACAGCTGGCCGGAGGCCACCCGCAGCCCGCCGACGACCGCGACCACCACGTAGTTGAGGTTCGCGAGGAAGCCCATCGTCGGCTGCATCGTCCCGGAGATGAACTGCGACTTCCGGGACGCGTCGTACAGCGCGTCGTTCTCGGCGCCGAACTTCGCAGCGGCCGCGTCCTGGCGCCCGTAGACCTTGACCACCGAGTGCCCGGTGAACATCTCCTCGACGTGCGCGTTGAGCCGGCCGGTGGCCGCCCACTGCGCCACGAACTGCGGCTGGGAGCGCTTGGCGATCTGCATCGTGAGGATGACGGACAGCGGCACGGTGACGAGCGCGACGAGCGCGAGCACCCACGAGATCCAGAACATCATCCCGAGCACGCCGATCACCGTGAGCACGGACGTCACGAGCTGCGCGAGCGTCTGCGTCGTCGTCTGCGCGACGTTGTCGATGTCGTTGGTGACGCGCGAGAGGATCTCGCCCTTGGCCTGCTTGTCCACGTAGCTCAGCGGGATGCGGTGGAGCTTCGCCTCCACCTCGTCGCGCAGGCGCCGCATCGTGTTCTGCACCGCGATCGTCATGATCCGCGCCTGCAGCCACCCGAAGAGGAACGCGCCCAGGTAGATGGCCAGCACCCACATGAGGATCTCGCCGAGCCGCGTGAAGTCCACGCCCTGGCCCGCCACCACGTCGGGCAGGGAGGAGATCAGGCCGGCCTGGGCGCTGTCCCCGGAGGCGCGCAGCGTGGCCGCGGCCTCCTCACCGGTGGTCCCGGCCGGGACACCGGCCAGTGTCAGGCCCTTGCCGACCACGCCCGCGAAGATGACGTTGGTCGCGTCGCCGAGGATCTTCGGGCCCGCGACGGTGAGCGCCACCGAGACGATGCCGCACAGGGTGAGCAGGACGACGCGCGCCCGCTCGGGCCGCATCACCCCCGCGAACCGCTTGAGCGACCCGGTGAAGTCCATCGCCTTCGCGCCCGGGGCACCGCCCATGCCCATCGGGCCGCCGCCGCGGGGACCGCCGCCGGCCCGCGCGCCCGCTGCGGGCGCCTTGCGTTCGGTGCTCATGCCGCCTCCTCGAGGGACATCTGGGAGGAGACGATCTCCTGGTAGGTCTCGTTGTCCGCGAGCAGCTCGACGTGCGTGCCCCGCCCGACGATGCGCCCGTGGTCCAGCACGAGGATCTGGTCCGCGTCGCGGATGGTCGCCACCCGCTGGGCGACCACGACGACGGTCGCGTCCCGCGTGCGCGGCCGCAGGGCCGCGCGCAGCCGCGCGTCCGTGCTGTAGTCGAGCGCCGAGAACGAGTCGTCGAACAGGTAGACCCACGGCCGGCGCACCACGGCGCGCGCGATCGCGAGCCGCTGCCGCTGACCGCCCGAGAACGTGGAGCCCCCCTGGGCCACCGGCGCCTCGAGCCCCTCGGGGAGCGCCTCGACGAAGTCGCGCGCCTGCGCGATCTCGAGCGCGGCCCACATCTCGTCCTCGGTCGCGTCCGCCTTGCCGTAGCGCAGGTTGTCGGCGACGGTGCCGCTGAACAGGAACGCCTTCTGCGGCACCAGACCGAGCAGCGAGCCCAGGTCGCCGGTGGACAGGTCGCGCACGTCGACGCCGTCCACGAGCACCCGGCCCCCGGTCACGTCGAAGAGCCGCGGCACCAGGTTGAGCAGCGTCGTCTTGCCGGCGCCGGTAGAGCCGATGATCGCGGTCACCCGGCCCGGCGACGCCGTGAACGTCAGGTCGTGCAGCACCGGCTCGTCCGCGCCCGGGTACCGGAACTCGACGCCCTCGAACCGCACCTCGCCGCGGGGCCCCTCGCCGTCCGCCAGGGACGTGAGGCCGACCGGGGCGGCCGGCTCGGTGACCGAGGTCTCGGTGCCGAGCACCTCGCTGATGCGGCCCGCCGCCACCGAGGCGCGCGGCACCATCATCACCATCATCGTCGACATCATGACGGCCATGAGGATGTACATGATGTAGCTGAGGAAGGCCATGAGCGCGCCCACCTCCATCTGGCCGTTGTCGATCCGCTGCGCGCCGAACCACAGCACCGCGACGCTCGACGCGTTCATGATCAGCATGACCATCGGGAAGGCCAGCGCCATGAGCTTGCCCGCGTTCAACGACGTGTCGTACAGCGCCTCGTTCGTGGCGCCGAACCGCTCCAGCTCCCGGCGCTCGCGGACGAAGGCGCGCACGACGCGCAGGCCGGTGATCTGCTCGCGCAGCACGCCGTTGATCGCGTCGATCCGCTTCTGCATCGCCCTGAAGTACGGCACCATCCGCCACATCAGCAGGCCCATGGCGACGCCCAGCACGGGCACGACGATCAACAGCAGCGTGGACAGCTCGACGTCCTCCTGCAGCGCCATGATGACGCCGCCGACCAGCATGATCGGCGCCATGACCATGATGGTGAAGGTCATCAGCACGACCATCATCACCTGCTGCACGTCGTTGGTCGTGCGGGTGATGAGCGACGGGGCGCCGAACTGCCCGAGCTCGCGCGCGGAGAAGCCCTGCACGGAGTCGAACAGGTCGCGACGCACGTCGCGGCCCAGCGCCGTGGCGGCCCGCGCGCCGAGGAAGACGGCGCCGACGGCGCAGAGGACCTGGACGAGGCTCACGACGAGCATCCAGCCGCCCACGCGCATGATGTAGGCGGTGTCGCCCTGCGTCACGCCCTGGTCGACGATGTCCGCGTTGAGCGACGGCAGGTAGAGGGAGGCGAGCGTCGCGAGCAGCTGGAGCACCAGCAGCAGGCCGACGGCGCCGGCGTAGGGGCGCAGATAGGTCCGCGCCAGGGAGACGAGCATCAGGGCTCCTGGGGGTGGGAGGTGCGGGGCGAGGCCCCGGGGGGATTCTCGGTCACTGCGGGCTCGGGGTCTCGCCCTTTTCCTGCTCCTGCTCCCCTCGATCCTGCGCGATGCCGTGCACGAGCGCATCGGCGACGACGCGGGGCGAGGGCGCGGGCAGGAGGTGGTCCACGCGGGCGTGCGTGCCGGCGATGCTCGCCTCGATGAGGGCCACCGCGACCTCGACGGGCACCCGGAGGCGGTGCTCGTCGGGCTGCAGCACCCCGATCAGGCCCGCCACGGTGGCCTCGCGCTGCCGCTCTCGCTGCTCCGCCAGCTGTGCCCGGAACTCCTGCACGTGCTCGGGCTCGACCTGGTCGCGGGCGCCGGTGCGGTGGTGCAGCGCCCGGAGCACGCCCATCCAGCGCATGACGTCGCTCATGCGCCGCCGGCCGAGCTCGATGACGCGCTCGAGCCGTTCCTCGAGCGGAGCCTCCCGGTCGATCGCCGCCAGCTCGGCGCGGGTCTCCACGGGCCCCGAGGCGCGGTGCAGGCCCTCGACGGCCACCGCGCCGATCAGCGAGTACTTGTCGCCGAAGGCGCGGAACAGCGTGCCCTCGGCCACGCCGGCGGCGTCCGCGAGCTCGCGGGTGGTCACGTCGACGCCGAACTCCCCCACCAGGGGCATCACTGCCGCGGCGATCGCCGCACGGCGGTCGTCCGGCGCCATCGGGGCGGCGCGACCGCCCGGCTTCAGGTCAGGACTCACGCGGGACACCATAAATGAGTGAGCACTCACTCCGCAACGGACGTCGTGACCCGCGGGGGCCCGGACGCGACGAGAGGGCCGCCACCCTTCGGGTGACGGCCCTCTCGACCGGGGCGACTCGGCTGCTGCCTACGGCTGCGGCTCGTCCGGCTCGCCGCCGAGCGTGCGCGGCTGCGCGCCCGGCGACGGCGGGGCCGTGGGGCCGTCCGCGGGGCGCTGACCACGCGTCGCGTTCGGGTCGAACGGAGCACCCGACCGCGTGCCCGCGCTCGTCGCGTCCGCCGTGGCCGCCTCGGCCTGGCGACGGGCCTCGGCGAGCGCTTCGCCCGGGTCGGTGAGCGCCGACTCCGGGAAGGCCGTCCGCTGCCGGGGGCCACGCTCGCCCTCGTCCTCCGACGGCGACGTCGGGATGCCGGGTGTGCCCGGCACGCCGCCGAAGCCCTGGGCGATCGAGCCGAGCGCCGCCGTGAACTCGGTCGGCACGACCCACAGCTTGGACGCGGTGCCGTTGGCGATCTGCGGCAGCATCTGCAGGTACTGGTACGCGAGCAGCTTCGGGTCGGCGTCGCCCTGGTGGATCGCGTCGAAGACCTGCAGGATCGCGCGCGCCTCACCCTCGGCCGTGAGGATCGCGGACTGGGCGTTGCCCTCTGCGCGGAGGATCTGGGACTGCTTCTCACCCTCGGCCGTCAGGATCTGCGACTGCTTCACGCCCTCCGCCGTGAGGATGGTGGCACGCCGGTCGCGCTCCGCTCGCATCTGCTGCTCCATCGCGCCCTGCACGCTGGCGGGCGGCTCGATGGACTTCAGCTCGACACGGTTGACGCGCACGCCCCAGCGCCCGGTCGCCTCGTCGAGGACGCCGCGCAGCTGGCCGTTGATCTGGTCACGGCTGGTGAGCGTCTGCTCGAGGTCCATCGAGCCGACGACGTTACGCAGCGTGGTGACGGTGAGCTGCTCGATACCGGTGATGTAGTTGGCGATCTCGTAGACGGCCGACTTGGGCTCGGTCACCTGGAAGTAGATGACCGTGTCGATGCTCACCACGAGGTTGTCGCTCGTGATCACCGGCTGCGGCGCGAACGAGACGACCTGCTCGCGCAGGTCGACGCCGGCGCGCACGCGGTCGATGAACGGCACGAGCCAGTGCAGCCCCGGCTCGAACGTGTGCCGGTAGCGGCCCAGGCGCTCGATGATGAGCGCCGTCGCCTGCGGCACCACCCGCACCATCTTGAACAGCGCCACGACCACGAAGATCACGAGCGCGAGAATCACGATCCACAGCACGATGGTGCCGGCATTGGGGTCGGACACGTGGGTCCCTTTCTGTCGACGTCAACAGGACTGCCGGCGGGCCGGCAGGGTGGTGCGCCGCGCGAACGCGGGTCAGACGGTGTGCTCGGGTTGGGAGTGCGACGACGGGACGGGCTCGACCACCGCCGTCGCGCCCTCGATGCGCACGACGCGCAGCTCGGCGCCCGCCGGCACCCGCACCGTCGAGTTCGGCACGCCGTCGTCGACCAGCCGCGCGCTCCAGACCTCGCCCGCCAGCTTCACGCGCCCGCCGGACTCGGTGATCTCGGTGAGCGCCTGGGCCGGGCGCCCCACGTGGGCCGCGACGTTCGTCTCCATGAGCGGCACCCGCTGCTTGAGGTGCTGCAGCAGCCACGGGCGCAGCACGAGGATGAGCAGCAGCGCGGCCACGCACGCGACCACGAACTGGAGCCACACAGGCCCGCCCGCGGCGGCGGTCACCGCGCCGGCGACGGCGCCCCCGGCCAGCATGATGAAGACGAGGTCCAGCGAGAGCATCTCGATCGCTGCGAGCACCAGCGCCGCACCGACCCACCACAGCCAGGAATCCATGGTCACCTCCGCCACGCCCTGCGCCGGGACCGGAATGCCGCGGCCACAGGGTTTTGCACAGACTTTACCAAGATTTCCCCGGGCCAGGGAACGGTCAGCGACCCGCGGGTCGCGCGGCGCGCGCGAGCCAGCGACCGCCGCCGTGGGCCACCATCAGCGGCGTCCCGAAGGCCTGGGAGAGGTTGTCCGCGGTGAGCACCTCGTGGATCGGGCCGGCGGCCTGGATGCCGCCGCGGCGCATGAGCATCAGGTGCGTGAAGCCCGGCGGGATCTCCTCGACGTGGTGCGTCACGAGCACCAGGACGGGCGACGCCGGGTCGGCCGCGAGCTCGGAGAGCGCCGCGACGAGCTCCTCGCGCCCGGCGAGGTCGAGGCCCGCCGCGGGCTCGTCGAGCAGCAGGATCTCGGGGTCGGTCATGAGGGCACGGGCGATCTGGACCCGCTTGCGCTCGCCCTCGGACAGGGTGCCGTAGTAGCGGTCCGACAGGTCCGCGACATCGAACGCCGCGAGCAGGTCCTTGGCGCGCTGCTCGTCGAACTCCTCGTAGGTCTCCTGCCAGCGGCCGGTGACCCCGTAGGCGGCCGTCAGCACGACGTCGCGCACGGTCTCGTGCCCCGGGATGCGGTCCGCGAGCGCGGCGGAGGCGAAGCCGATCCGCGGGCGCAGCTCGAAGACGTCCACCCGGCCCAGCCGCTCCCCCAGGAGCTCGGCCGACCCGGCGGTCGGGTGCGACCGCGCGGCGAGGATCTGCAGCATCGTGGTCTTGCCGGCCCCGTTGGGGCCCAGGACCACCCAGCGCTCGCCCTCGTTCACCTGCCAGTCCACGCCGTCGAGGATGGTGGTGGTGCCGCGTCGTACGGTGACGCCCTGCAGGTCGAGAACCGCGCTCATGAGGCCCGACCCTACCCGAGCGCCGCTCTCCGTCCGGACGATCGCCTCGCCCTGCGGACGCGCTTCCCGGACGTCTACTGTGAGCCCCGTGGAGACCGACCCGAACACTCTGCCGCGCAGCGTCGTGCTCGCGCTCTGGCTGCAGACGGCCGGTGCCGCGCCCGGCATCGTGGTGCGCAGCGTGCAGGGCGACGACGAGCCGCACGGCGTCGTCGGGCTCCCCGGGGCGGACGACGCCGGTCTGCGCGACCTCGTCACCCGGTGGCTCGAGGGTCCGCGCGAGGTGTGCGCCCTGCTGCCAGCCCCGGGCGACCTCGCCGGCGTGCCGGCGGCCGTGAGCACCGAGGCCGCCGAAGCCGGCGAGTGCGTGATGGTGACCACGGGGGCGGGCTCGTGGGCCGCCGTGCCCGCGGTCACCGCGTTCGGCAGCGCGCTCGAGCCCGGGCACCTCGTCGCGTGGCAGGTGCAACCGGTGCCGGCGTGGTCCACGCTCGTCGCGGGCACGCTCGGTTCCCTGGCCGACGCCGAGCGCGAGCTGCGCACGTGCCTCGTCACCGCGACCGACGCCCTCGACGCCCTCGACGTGGCCCGCTGGCGCGACGACGCCGCCGACGCGATCGAGCGGCTCCGCGGCGGCACCACCGACGGCTGGCCCGTCCCCCGCCTCGACGGGCGGCGGGCGCGGGTGCTGCAGCTCGCGACGCGCCTGCTGGCGATCGTCGACCTCGCGACCGTCGACGAGGGCGGCGCCGTCAACGTCTGGCAGTCGGACCAGCGGGCCACCGCGCTGCGCGAGGTCGAGCGCACCGCCCGGCGCGCGCTGAGCGCGGCGACCTACGGCGCGGTCGACTGACGCCCCGGCCGACGCCCCGGCCGACGCCCTGGCCGACACCTGTGGCCCGACCCGGCGCGCTCAGCCGGCGGCGACGCCCCGGTACACCTCGAGGGTGCGCTCCCCCACGGCCTCCCAGGAGAACAGCTCCTCGGCCCGGCGGCGGCCCGCCGCGCCCATCGCCGCCGCTCGTGCGGGGTCGTCGAGCACCCGCTGGAGCGCGGCCGCCAGGTCCGTCACGAACCGCTCGGGGTCCAGGGGCGTGCCCGTGCCGTCGTCGGCCTGCTCGATCGGCACCAGCGCCCCGGTGACGCCGTCGTCGACCACCTCGGGGATGCCGCCGGTCGCCGTGCCCACCACGGGCAGGCCGACGGCCATCGCCTCCAGGTTGACGATGCCGAGCGGCTCGTACACCGAGGGGCACACGAAGACGGTGCTCGCCGCGAGCACCGCGATCAGGTCGGGGCGCGGCAGCATCTGCTCGATCCAGACGACGCCCGCCTCGGCACCGGTGCCGCCCGGGCCCGCCTCGCCGGTCCCGCCACGGGCGCGGCGCAGGTCGGTGACCAGGCCCCGCACCTCGGCGAGCAGCTCGGCCGTGTCGGGGGCGCCCGCGCAGAGCACGACCTGCACCTCGCGCGGGAGCCGCGCCGCGGCACGCAGGAGGTAGGGCAGGCCCTTCTGCCGCGTGATCCGCCCCACGAAGACGACGGCCGGGCGCTCCGGGTCGATGCCGAGGTCGCGCACCACCCGCTCGGCCTCCGGGTCGCCGTCGGCGGGGCGCCGCCAGCCGGCGAGGTCGATCCCGTTGTGCACGACGTGCACCCGCGCCGGGTCCAGCTCCGGGTAGACGCGCAGGATGTCCGCGCGCATGCCCGCCGAGACCGCGATCACGCCCGCCGCGCCCAGGTAGGCGGTGCGTTCCGCCCACGACGACAGCGCGTACCCGCCGCCGAGCTGCTCCGCCTTCCACGGGCGCAGGGGCTCCAGGGAGTGCGCCGTCACGACGTGCGGCACGCCGTGCAGCAGCCCGCCGACGTGCCCGGCCAGGTTGGCGTACCAGGTGTGGGAGTGCAGCACGTCCGCGCCCGCCACGTCCTGCGCCATCGCCAGGTCCACGCCGAACGTGCCCAGCGCCGGGTTGGCGCCCGCGAGCTCGGCGGGCGCGTCGTACCCGGTCACTCCCGCCTCGGCCTCGTCCGCCGGGCGCGGCCCGTCGAAGCAGCGCACCCGCACGTCGAGGTGCCGCCGCAGCACGGCGGCCAGCTCCGCCACGTGCACTCCGGCGCCCCCGTAGACGTGCGGCGGGTACTCGCGGGTCAGGAGGTCGACTCTCGTCGGGGCGGGGCCGGTCGGGAAGCCCTGCTCGGGGCTCTGGGGCGTGCTCACGCGGCCAACCTAGCGGCGACGCGAGCCGGTCGCGGACCGAGGCTCGCGCCCCTGCCCGGACCGGCCGGGAACTCGTGGGGCGGGTCGCGGGCGCGGCGGCCCACGACCCCCTAGGGTCGGGGGCATGGCGTCGACCCAGCCCCGCGTCCTCGCGATCGTCCTCGCCGGGGGCGAGGGCAAGCGCCTCATGCCGCTCACCGCGCACCGCGCCAAGCCGGCCGTCCCCTTCGGGGGCATCTACCGGCTCGTCGACTTCGCGCTCTCCAACGTCATCAACTCGCACTACCTGCACGTCATCGTGCTCACCCAGTACAAGTCGCACTCGCTGGACCGGCACATCTCCAAGACATGGCGCATGTCCTCGCTGCTCGGCAACTACGTGTCGTCGGTGCCCGCGCAGCAGCGGGTGGGCAAGCACTGGTACCTCGGCTCGGCGGACGCGATCTACCAGTGCCTCAACATCATCGAGGACGAGCGGCCCGACATCGTCGTGGTCGTCGGCGCGGACCACGTGTACCGGATGGACTTCTCCCAGATGGTCGAGTCGCACGTCCAGTCCGGGGCCCGCGCCACGGTGGCGGCCATCCGCCAGCCGATCGCGATGGCGGACCAGTTCGGGGTCATCGAGGTCGACCGCGAGGACCCGACGCGGATCATCGATTTCCTGGAGAAGCCGGAGAGCCCGGTGGGGCTGCCCGACTCCCCCACCGAGGTGCTGGCCTCGATGGGCAACTACGTGTTCGACGCCGACGCCCTCGTCGAGGCGGTCACCAAGGACTCGGCCGACCCGGACTCGCGGCACGACATGGGCGGCGACATCATCCCCGCGTTCGTGGCCCAGGGCACCGCCGGCGTGTACGACTTCATCCGCAACGACATCCCCGGCTCCACGGACCGCGACCGGGACTACTGGCGCGACGTCGGCACGATCGACGCCTACTTCGAGGCGAACACCGACCTCATCGCCGTGCAGCCCGTGTTCAACCTGTACAACCAGGACTGGCCGCTGCTCACGGGGTACACGGGCCTGCCGCCGGCGAAGTTCGTGCACGCCGGCCCCGGCCGCCTCGGGCACGCCGCCGACTCGATCGTCTCGCCTGGTGTGCTGATCTCCGGGGCGACCGTCGCAGGGTCCATCCTGTCCCCGGGCGCGCACCTGCACTCCTGGGCCACCGTGACCGACGCCGTCGTGATGGACGACGTCCAGGTGGAGCGGCACGCCCAGGTCCACCGCGCCATCCTCGACAAGAACGTGGTGGTGACCGAACGGGCTCGGGTCGGCGTCGACCACGAGGAGGACCGGGCCCGCGGGTTCACCGTCTCGGAGTCGGGGATCACCGTCGTCCCGAAGGGCTCCGTCGTTGCTTGATCCCGCTCCCCGCACCGCACCCGTCACCGTCCCCGACGACGAGGGCCGGCGGCGCCTCGTCGTGACCGACGTCGACTCGACCTTCATCACCGCCGAGGTGATCGAGCTCCTCGCC
The DNA here is from genome assembly GCF_050315395.1 of Promicromonospora sp. Marseille-Q5078. Taxonomy (NCBI): domain Bacteria; kingdom Bacillati; phylum Actinomycetota; class Actinomycetes; order Micrococcales; family Promicromonosporaceae; genus Promicromonospora; species Promicromonospora sp. Marseille-Q5078. The sequence continues at coordinate 2,104,043 of NZ_JBNPQG010000001.1, read as the reverse complement.
GACCACGCCGGCACGCGCGCACAGGTCGCCGAGGTGACCGAGCGCGCCATGCGCGGCGAGCTCGACTTCGCCGGCTCGCTGCGCGAGCGCGTCGCCACGCTCCGCGGGGTGCCGGTCGAGGCGCTCACGGCCGTGCGCGAGGCCGTCGTCCTCACGCCGGGCGCGGCCGACCTCGTCAGCGAGGTGCACCGGAGGGGCTGGGAGTTCGGCCTCGTCTCGGGCGGCTTCGCCGAGATCCTCGCCCCGCTCGCCACCGCGCTCGGCATCGGGCGCTGGCGCGCCAACCACCTCGAGGTCGCCGACGGCGTCCTCACCGGCCGCACCGTCGGCCCCGTCGTCGACCGCGCCGACAAGGCCGCCACCCTGCGCCGCTGGGCGCGCGAGTGCGGCCTCGAGATGGTCGACACCGTCGCCGTCGGCGACGGCGCGAACGACCTCGACATGATCGACGCGGCCGGCATCGGCATCGCGTTCGCGGCCAAGCCGCTCGTGCGCGCGCAGGCGCCGTTCAGCGTGGACGGCCCCCGGCTCGACTCCGTCCTCGACGTCATCGACGAGGTGGACGCCGCCGCCGGCCGGGCACCCGCCACCCCGCACCCGTAGCGCCGCGCGCCCGGCAGGGCCAGGATCGGACCCATGGCGACGACGGTCGAGACGAACGCGCTCAACACCATCGACGAGTCCGAGCGGCACGGGCGCCCGCGCGACCTGTTCTGGCCGTGGTTCGCGGCCAACGTGTCCGTGCTGGGCCTCGGCTACGGCGCGTACCTGCTCGCGTTCGGCGTCTCCTTCTGGCAGGCCGTGGTGGTGGGCCTGGTCGGCATCGTCGCGTCGTTCCTGTGCTGCGGGTTCATCTCCCTCGCGGGGCGGCGCGGCTCGGCGCCGACCATGGTGCTGAGCCGGGCCGCGTTCGGCGTCGACGGCAACCGGCTGCCGTCGCTCCTGTCGTGGATCCTCACCGTGGGCTGGGAGACCGTGCTGGTCGCCCTCGCGACCCTCGCCACCGCCACGGTGCTCGACACCCTCGGCTGGGGCGGCGGCACCGTGACCCAGGTCGTCACGCTGGCCGTGGTGGCGCTGGTCGTGGTGACCGCCGGGATCTTCGGGTTCCAGCTGGTGATGCGGCTGCAGCAGGTCATCACCGTGCTGACGGCCGTGCTCACGGTGGTGTACGTGGTGCTCGTCGCGGGCCACGTCGACTGGGCGACGGTCGCGGCGATCCCGCCCGGGCAGGCGCCGCAGGTGATCGGCGGCCTGGTCTTCATGATGACCGGCTTCGGCCTCGGCTGGGTGAACATGGCGGCCGACTACTCCCGCTACCTGCCGCGCACCGCGTCCGGGCCCGGCGTCGTCGGCTGGACGACGTTCGGCGCCTCGTTGCCGCCCGTGCTGCTCCTGGTCGCCGGGATGCTGCTCGCCGGCTCCGACCCCGCCCTCGCGGACGCCATCGGCGCCGACCCGATCGGCGCGCTGGCGGTACTGCTCCCCGACTGGTTCCTCGTCCCGTTCATCGTCGTCGCGCTCGCCGGGCTGATCGGGGGCGCCGCGCTCGACATCTACTCCTCGGGCCTCGCGCTCCTGTCGCTGGGGCTGCCCGCCCCGCGCTGGGTGGCCGCGGCGATCGACGGCGTCCTCATGGTGCTCGGCGCCGTCTACGTCGTCTTCGTCGCCGACGACTTCTTCGGCCCGTTCCAGGGCTTCCTCATCACGCTCGGCGTCCCGATCGCGGCGTGGTGCGGGGTGCTGCTCGCCGACATCGCGCTGCGCCGCCGGGACTACGCGGACGCCGAGCTGGGCGACCGGCGCGGCCGGTACGGCAGCGTGCGCTGGTCGGCCGTCGGTCTCGTCGTGGCGGGCACCGCGATCGGCTGGGGCCTCGTGACCAACACGTACGCCGGGTGGCTGTCGTGGCAGGGCTACCTGCTGGGGCCGCTGGGCCTCGGCGGGCGGGACGGACAGTGGGCGGGCGCCAACCTCGGCGTGCTCGTGGCGCTCGCGCTCGGGCTGCTCGGCACGTTCGTCCTGTCCGCCCGGGCCGTGCGCCGCCAGGAGGCCGCATGAGCCGCCCGGCGGGCGGCGCCGCGCTGGTCGTCGTGGACATGCAGGCGGTCTTCGCGCGGCCGGACAGCCCGTGGGCGTCGCCCGGCTTCGGGGCCGCGGCCGACGGCGTGCGGCGGCTGCTGCCAGCCTTCGCCGGCCGCACCGCGTGGACGCGCTACGTGGCCCCCGCGACGCCGGAGGGGGCGTGGCGGGAGTACTTCGCGCAATGGCCGTTCGCCCTCGTGCCCGCCGACGACCCGCTGTACGCGTTCGCCGACGGCCTGGACCCGGCGGAGGCCCCGGTCGTGACCGCCACGACGTTCGGCAAGTGGGGACCGGATCTGGACGCGGCGACCGGGCACGCCGCGGAGCTGGTGGTGGCCGGGGTCTCCACCGACTGCTGCGTGCTGTCCACCGTGCTCGCCGCCGCGGACGCCGGCCGGCGGGTGCGGGTCGCGGCGGACGCGTGCGCGGGGGCGAGCCCCGAGGACCACGCGCGGGCCCTGGACGCGATGCGGCTCTACGCGCCGCTCGTCGACGTCACGACCGTCGGCGACGTGCTCGGCGGGTCCTGACCGGGCGCAGGCGCGCCCGGAAGACCCACGGGACGGCCGTCGATCAGGACGGGCGGCCGACGTGCACGAGCCGGGCGGAGCCGCGGCCCCAGTCGGCCCAGGGGTGCTCGGCCGACTCCAGCACGGAGTACGTGGCCGTCGGCACGCCGACGCGCACCTGGGCGAGCGCCGCGGGCTCGGAGCCGTCGGCGGCGAGGTAGGCCGCCGTCGCGGCCATCGTCGGCTCGTGCCCGATGACGAGCACGGTGCGCGTCGACGCCTCGACCCCCCGCAGGAGGCCGAGGACGTCGCGCACGCTCGCCTCGTAGAGCTCGTCGCGCACCTCGAGGGCGGTCCCGGAGGAGCCCTCCAGGTGGGCGGAGGCCAGGTCCCACGTCTGCCGGGTGCGCACGGCGGAGGACACGAGCGCGACCTGCGGCAGCAGGCCGGCGGCCGTGAGCGCCATCCCGACGCGGCCGGCCTGCTTGCGCCCGTTCAGCGCCAGCGGACGCCGGTCGTCGGGCAGCACGCCCTTGCCGGGCTCCGCCTTGGCGTGGCGCAGCAGCACCAGCCGCCAGGTCGGCGCCTCGCCCTCGGCCTGCGTTACCGCTCTCATGGGCTCCGTCTCACAGGTCGTTCCGGGGGTCGCTCCGGGCGTCGGACCCGTCACTGACCCATCGCGTGCACACCACCGTCGACGTGGACGATCTCACCGGTCGTGGCGGGGAACCAGTCCGAGAGCAGCGCCACGACGGCGCGCGCAGCCGGCTCCGCCGTCGTCTGGTCCCACCCGAGCGGGGCCCGCTGCGGCCAGGCGTCCTCCATGGTCGCGAACCCCGGGATGGACTTCGCGGCCGTGGTGCGGATCGGCCCGGCGGAGACGAGGTTACACCGGATGCCGTGCGGCCCGAGGTCCCGCGCCAGGTACCGGTTGGCCGACTCCAGGCCGGCCTTCGCCACGCCCATCCAGTCGTAGACGGGCCAGGCGAACGTCGCGTCGAAGGTGAGCCCCACGTAGGCGCCGCCCGACATCAGCGGGCGGGCCGCCTCGATGAGCGACTTGTACGAGTAGGTGGACACCTGCAGCGCCGTCGCGACGTCGCCCCACTCGGCGGACAGGAAGTTGCCGCCCATCACGGACTGCGGGGCGAAGCCGATGGAGTGCACCACGCCGTCGATGCCGTCCACGTGCTCCTTCACCCGCGCCGGGAGGGCCGCGAGGTCCTCCTCGCTCGTCACGTCGAGCTCGACCACGGGCGCCGCGACCGGCAGACGCTTGGCGAAGGCCTGCGTCAGCTTCATCTGGCGGCCGAAGGAGGTCAGGACGACCTCGGCGCCCTCCTCCTGGGCGAGGCGGGCCGCGTGGAACGCGATCGAGCTGTCCGTGAGGACGCCGGTGATGAGGAGCTTCTTGCCGTCGAGCAGAGCCATGATGACCTTCCGGTTGTGCTGAGGTTGAGCGTAGCGAGGGTGGGGTCGGCGACCCGTCAGTGCCCCATGCCGAGGCCGCCGTCGACGGGGATGACGGCGCCGGAGACGTAGGCCGCGGCGTCCGAGGCGAGGAACTCGACGACGCCGGCCACCTCCTCGGTCGCGGCGAACCGGCCTGCGGGGATGCTGGCCTTGTACTGCTTCTGGGTCGCCTCGGGCAGGGCTGCCGTCATGTCCGTCTCGACGAAGCCCGGAGCGACGACGTTCGCGGTGATGCCGCGGCCGCCGAGCTCGCGGGTGATCGACCGGGCCATGCCGACGAGGGCGGCCTTGGACGACGAGTAGTTGACCTGCCCGGGCCCGCCGTACAGGCCCACGACCGAGCCGACGAGGACGATGCGGCCCTTGCGGGCGCGGATCATGCCCTTGGACGCGCGGCGGACGCAGCGGAACGTGCCGGTGAGGTTCACGTCCAGCACGGTCTCGAACTCCTCGTCGCTCATGCGCATGAGGAGCTGGTCGCGCGTGACGCCCGCGTTGGCCACGAGCACCACGACCGGGCCGAGCTCCGACTCGATGCTCGCGAACGCGGCGTCGACGGCCGTGCTGTCGGTGACGTCGGCGACGAAGCCGTGCACCCCGGCGGGCAGGTCGCCGCCGCGGTAGAGCGTGGCGACCGTGTCCCCGGCCGCGACGAAGCGCTCGGCGATCGTGCGACCGATGCCGCGGGCGGCGCCGGTGACGACGACGACCCGGCCCGTGGGGGCGGCACCGGCGGCGGTCTCCGCGGTGGGCTGAGAGGCGGGGGCGTCGGTCACGGGGTCTCCTCGGCGGTCGCGATCAGGGTCGTCTGCGTGTCGTGCTGGCGGTCGTGCCGGCTGCGGTGCGGCTGTCGTGCGGGTCTTTCGCGCGACGGCCGGGCGGCGGCCGACGCCCAGGTGACGCTACCCCGACGGGGCGGCCGTGCAGGGTCGCGGCGCGTCACACGTCGTCGCGGCGGTTTGTCGGATCCCTACAACTCGGGGCCCGCGGGGGCCGGTCCTGGCCCCCTGGGTGCCGCCGTAGACTGGCCGGGTGAGCAACGCCCGCGCGACCTCGCCCGGTCCGCGCCCCTCCGGGAACCGCCGCCAGCCGGCGGGCCACGGTGCCGAGGTCCCCTCCATCACCAGCGCCCCGGAGCCGCTGGAGGAGGACCAGGCGCGCCGCACCCGGCGCTACCTCGTGCAGATGGGCATCCGGATCGTCTGCTTCCTCGGCGCCATCGTCGTGGACGTCGGCTGGGTGCGCTGGACCCTCGTGGTCGCGGCCGTCGTGCTGCCGTACTCCGCGGTGCTGTTCGCCAACGCCGGGCGCGACCGCGTGTCCTACGACACCTCGCCGATGACCGCCGTCCCCGAGGTCCCCCCGGCGGCGCTCCCCGCGCCCGACCCCGCCCGGCCCGAGTCCTACGACGCCGGCGGCCACCGCGTCGTCGAGCACCGGGACGACGCGCCGGACCCGCCCGAGGACACGCCCGAGGACACGCCCGAGGACATGCCCGGCACGACCGACCACCCGACCGACGAGACCCGTGGAGAAGATCGCTGATGGACGTGCTCGGGACGGGCGCCGACCCGGTGGCGGGAGAGCTCGTCTGCTCCGCCAAGGGCTGCCGCGCGGAGGCCGCGTGGGGGCTGCTGTGGAACAACCCGCGGCTGCACACGCCCGAACGCCGCAAGGTCTGGCTGGCGTGCGACGACCACCGCGAGCACCTCGAGCAGTTCCTCGGGGCCCGCTCGTTCTGGAAGCAGACCGTCCCCGTCACGGAGCTCGACCGCGCGTGACCACGACTCCTGCGCCCCCGGCCCCCGCCGCCCCGCGCACCCTCCGGCAGTGGATCGTCCTCGGCCTCGGCGCCGTGCTGCTGGCCGCGCTGTGCATCCTCGCCGCCGTCTGGCAGTGGCACCGGTACACCTGGCGCGAGGCCCAGATCGACCTGGTGAAGGACAACTACGCGAGCGCGCCCGCGTCCCTCGACCAGCTGCTGCCCGAGGCGGGCGCGGACCTCGACCCGGGCGACGAGTGGCGCCCCGCGGTGGCCACCGGCACGTACCGGCCCGAGGACACCGTGCTGCTGCGCAACCGGCCCGTCGGCGGCGAGCCCGGCTTCCACGTGCTGGTGCCGTTCGAGACCACCGGGGCCGACGGTCAGCCGTTCGTCATCGTCGTCGACCGGGGCTTCGTGCCGCTCGGCCAGGACGCGAGCAGCCCGTCGTCCGTCCCCGACCCCCCGAGCGGCCCGGTCGAGGTGACGATGACGATGCGACCCGACGAGCCGACGTCCGACCGCGGGACCCCCGCGCACCAGGTCCAGGCCATCAACACGGATCAGGTGCTCGCCGCCGGGCCGGACGGCGCGGCCTGGGCCGAGGGCGAGACGGTCGGCGGCTACGGGCAGCTGCGCAGCGAGGACCCGGCGGCCGCCACGACCCCGGGGGCGCTGGAGCAGCCCGACACCGACCCCGGCTCGCACCTCAGCTACACGGTGCAGTGGTGCATCTTCGCGCTGGGCGCGCTGGGCGGCTACGTGATGCTGTGGCGCCGCGAGACCCGTCCCGTGCGCGTCACGGCCGGCGACCTCCTCGCCGCGTACGACGGCCCCGACCCGGACGGGTCAGGGAGCGCCGGGAGCGCGGTGCGTCCCGTCCGCCCGCGCCGGCGGAAGGTGGACGAGGACTACGAGGACGCCCTGCTCGACGCCGCCGAGCAGGACACCGCCGAGCAGGCCCGCGGGCCTCAGGCGAGGGACACCAGCTCCGCGTAGTCCGCGGACCACAGGTCCTCGTCGCCGTCCGGCAGCAGCAGCACGCGGTCCGGCTGGAGCGCCTCGACGGCGCCGTCGTCGTGGGTGACCATCACGACGGCGCCCTCGTAGGTGTTGAGCGCACCGAGGATCTCCGCGCGCGAGGCCGGGTCGAGGTTGTTCGTCGGCTCGTCCAGCAGGAGCACGTTCGCGCTGGACACGACGAGCGTGGCGAGCGCGAGCCGCGTCTTCTCCCCGCCCGAGAGCACCTTCGTGGGCTTGTCGGCGTCGTCCCCCGAGAAGAGGAACGACCCCAGCACCGAGCGCACCTGCGTGTCCGTGAGGTCGGGGGCGGAGTGCCGCAGGTTCTCGACCACGGTGACGTCCATGTCCAGGGTGTCGTGCTCCTGGGCGTAGTAGCCGATCTTGAGCCCGTGCCCGGGCACGACCCGGCCGGTGTCCGACGCCTCCACGCCCGCGAGGATGCGCAGCAGCGTCGTCTTGCCTGCGCCGTTGAAGCCGAGCACGACCACCCTCGAGCCGCGGTCGATCGCGAGGTCCACGCCGGCGAAGACCTCCTGCGAGCCGTAGCTCTTGGACAGCTCCTCGGCGGTGAGCGGCGTGCGGCCGCACGCGGCGGGCTTCGGGAAGCGCAGGTGCGCCACCTTGTCCGCGCGACGCTCTCCCTCCACGCCCGCGAGCATGCGCTCGGCGCGCTTCATCATGTTCTGCGCCGCCGTGGCCTTGGTGGCCTTGGCGCGCATCTTGTCGGCCTGCGCCAGCAGCGCGCCGGCCTTCTTCTCGGCGTTGGCGCGCTCGCGGCGGCGGCGGCGCTCGTCCTGCTCGCGCTGCTCGATGTAGGCGTCCCAGCCGAGGTTGTACTGGTCGAGCTCGCCGCGGTTGGCGTCCAGGTGGAACACCTTGTTCACCGTGGCGCGCAGGAGCTCGACGTCGTGGCTGATCACGACGAAGCCGCCGCTGTAGGTCTTGAGGTAGTCGCGGAGCCAGAGGATCGAGTCGGCGTCGAGGTGGTTGGTGGGCTCGTCCAGCAGCAGCGTGTCCACGCCGGAGAACAGGATCCGGGCCAGCTCGACCCGCCGGCGCTGACCACCCGAGAGGGTGTGCAGCGGCTGCCCGAGCACCCGGTCGTCCAGGCCGAGGTTGCTGGTGATGCGGTGCGCCTCGGACTCGGCCGAGTAGCCGCCCGCCGCGAGGAACCGCGCCTCGAGCTTCGGGTACCGCTCCAGCGCCGCGGCCTGCGTGTCCGGGTCGGCCGAGGCCATCAGGCCCTCGGTCTCGCGCATCTGCGCCACGACGTGGTCGAGGCCCCGGGCGCTGAGCACGCGGTCCATCGCGACGACGTCGAGGTCGCCGGTGCGCGGGTCCTGCGGCAGGTAGCCGATGTCGGTGCCCCGGGTGATCTGCCCCGCCGCGGGCAGGGTCTCCCCCGCGAGCGTCTTCGTGAGCGTCGTCTTGCCCGCGCCGTTGCGGCCGACGAGGCCGATGCGGTCGCCCGGGGCGATGCGGAACGTCGCCTCGTGCAGCAGGGTCCGGGCGCCGAAGCGCAGCTCGACGCCGTGGGCGGTGATCAAGGCAGGGGTGTCCTTCGAGAGATCGGTGGGGGGCCTCGGCGAGTCTAGTGCGCCGGGCGTCGTCGCACGACGACTTACGTCACACCTCCGGTCGGTACAGTTCGCGCGTGACCCACGCCCCCCGCCCGACGACGGCGCTCCTCGCCGTCGTCGTGCTCCTCGCCGGCCTCGCCGGCCGGATGCTGCTGCCCCCCGCGGTCGGGGGCCCGGTGGGCGACGCGCTGTACGCCACGCTGGTCGTCCTGCTCATCGCCCTGGTCCGTGCGCGCACGCGACCCGTCGTCGCCGCGGCGGTCGGCCTCGCCCTGTGCGCGGCGGTCGAGGCGGCGCAGCTCACCGGCGTCCCCGCCGCGGTGGTGGAGCGCGTGCCCGTCGCGCGGTTCGTGCTCGGCACGACGTTCGTGCCCGCCGACCTCGCCTGGTACGCCGCCGGCGCGGCGGCGGGCGGGATGCTCCTCGCCCTGGTCGCGCCCCGGACCCTGCGGGTCGACGGGCTGCTGCGGCACGTGCGCGACGACGACGCGACCGCGCCGCGCCGCCGGCGTCCCCGCGCGGCGGTCGTCGTGCCGGTCGTGGTGCTCGTGCTGCTCGCGGCCGCGGGCGGCGGCCTCGCCTGGGTGCTGCGCCAGGAGTCGGGCGCGCTGACCACGCAGGTCGCGGCCGCGCAGGAGACGCTCGACGACTCCGCGGACCGGGTCGCCGACGACGCGGTCCGGCCCGCCCTGGCCGCGTCGATCGACCGGGCCGAGGCCGTGCTGGCGGCGACGCCACTGCTCGAGCGGCGCCCCGGCGACGCCGACGACGCGCGCCGGCAGCTCGAGCAGGACGCCGCAGCGGTGCAGAGGTCGCGCCTGGAGCTCGCCCGCACCGAGGTGTCCGAGGCGCGCGACGACCTCGACCCCACGACGTCCCGGGCCGAGCAGGTGCTCGCCGCGGTCGACGGCCTCGACGCCGACGGCACGGCGGCCGGCGACGCGGTCCGGTCCGCCGCGAGCGCCGCGCTGGACGACGCCGAGGACGCGCTGGCCCGGACCACGGACGACCGGCTCGACGGGGCCGACGCGCCCGAAGTGGAGGCGGCCACCGCGGCCCTGGGCGCGCGACGCGACGCGCTGGACTCCGCCACGACCGACCTCATGACCGCGCAGGACGCCGTCCTGTGCCCCGAGCCGGACCAGGTGTGGTTCCCCGTGACGGGGCGGCTCGCCGACGACGAGCTCGCGGCACTTCCCTGGGCGCCCGGCTACTCCGTCCGCGCCGACCTCCTCGACGGGCTCGTCGCGCTCGACGACGCCTACCGTGCCGAGTTCGGCGAGCACCTCACGGTCAACTCCGCCTACCGCAGCCACGCCCAGCAGGTCGCGGTGTACGACCCCGAGCACCCGAACCCCCTCGCGGCGCCGCCCGGGTGCTCCAACCACGGCCTCGGCACCGCCGTCGACATCAGCGTCGGGCCTGCCGGCTTCGACAGCGCCACGTACGCCTGGCTGACGGCGCACGCCGAGAAGTTCGGCTGGACGCACCCCGACTGGGCGGAACCGGACGGCCGCCTGCCGGAGCCGTGGCACTGGCAGTCCGTCGAGACGCCGGTCGACTACGGGTCGTGACGCCCCGGTGGGGTCAGGAACCCGGGAGCCGGCGGACGTCGAACGCGGTCTCGACCGCGGTCCCGCCGTCCCGCTCGACCCGCAGCACCGGGCGCCCCGGGCGCTCGCACACGGCCTCGACGGGCACACCGTCCACGAACCGCAGGGCCGCGTGGTCGTCGACGGCGTACCCGCCGGGCAGCGCCCCGGAGGCCACCCAGCCCCGGTAGGCGTCCCTCCGGGCGGCCTCGCCCAGGTAGTGCGGGCAGGCGCTGCCCGGCAGGAGCCCGAGCCCGTCGTCGAGCGGCGCGAGCGGCCCGAACGAGTCCGTCGACGAGGCGTCGAACCAGCAGTTCATGCCCGCGCTGATGCCCGCCAGGACGGTGCCCTGCGCCGCGGCCCTCGCCAGCAGGTCCGGCAGTCCGTGCCGCCGCCAGACGACGAGCAGGTTCGCCGTCGAGCCCCCGCCGACGTACACGACGTCCTGCTCCAGCAGCATCTGCGGGTCGGTGTACCCCCACGGCTCGCGGCAGAACAGCGACAGCACCGAGGTCCGGGCGCGCCCCGCGAACGCGTCCTCGAACCGCCGCGCGTACCCGAGGTCGTCGCCGCTCGCGGTCGGGACGAAGCACACCCGCGGGTTCTCCGTGCCGGTGAGGTCCAGGAGGTGGTCGTCGAGGGCCGAGGACCCGTCGTCGGACATCGAGAAGCCGCCCCCGCCGAGCGCGAGCACCGTACCGATCATCTGCGCCGCCATGGGCGCCACCCTAGAGAGCGCTCCCGCCCGCGCGCCCGTCATTTCCCGCGCGGCCCACCGCGACGCCCCGTCCGCGCGCACCTTCTGAACGCTTCCCGGTGCATCCCGGCAGGCCGGACCCTACGATCCGATCATGGGCGACCCGCCGGACCTGCACACGATCCTCGTGACCGGGGCGGCCGGACCGGCGGGACGGACCCTCGGCGCGCAGCTCGCCCGCCGGCCCGATGCCGGCCGCCGGCACGTCGTGGGCGTGGACCTCTCCCCCGTCCCGGACCCCGGCTTCGCCGCGGTCGAGCACGTCCCTGCCGCCGTCGACCCCGCCTACGAGGCGGCGACGCTCGAGCTGCTGGCACGGCACCGCCCCCGCCTCCTCGTGCCGACCGTCTCCGACGAGCTGCCCCGGCTCGCGGTGCTCGCGCGCGCCGCCGGGCTCGGGGACGCGGTCGTCCTCTCCGCGCCCGGGCCGACCGCCGTCGCCGACGACAAGCTCCTGACCATGTGGGCGCTGGACCGCCTCGGGGTCGCGGTGCCCCGGCACGCCCCCGCCGGCGCCCTGGCCTCCGCGGCCGAGGCCCTCGCGTGGGGCGACGGTCCCGTCGTCGTCAAGCCCCGCGTCGCGCGCGGGGGCCGCGGCGTGCACGTCGTGGAGGACGCCAACGACCCGGTCTGGACCGGGCTCGACGCGTCCTGGGTGGTGCAGGCCTTCGCGCCGGGCGTCGAGTACAGCCCCCAGGTCTACCGGTCGCCCACGGACGGGCGGTGCATCGTCGTTGTGCTCGAGAAGACCGGCCGCAAGGAGGGCCGGGTCGGCAACGCCACCACCGTCGTGCGGCTCCCGGACGGCGCCGTGCCCGACGTCGCGGAGCTGGCCGCGCGGGCCGCGGAGGCGCTCGACCTCGTCGGCCCGCTCGACATGGACGTTCGCCGGCTCGCCGACGGCACGCCGGTGCTGCTCGAGGTCAACGCCCGGTTCGGGGCCGTGTCCGCCGGGGCGCCCGAGCTGCTGGACGCCGTCCTCGGCCGCTGGCCGGGCTGAGCCGTGAGCTCCGTCCTCGACGCGTTCGTCCTCGTCCTCGGCACGTCGCTCCTGGTCGTCGGCGTGCTCCGGCTCGCGTTCGTCCCCGCCTCGCTCGTCTTCGAGGCCCGGCGGCGCCGCGACGACCCCGGCCCCGCCGGCTGCGGCCCGCAGTTCGCCGAGGCGCCCCTGGTGAGCGTCGTCGTGCCCGCCTTCGACGAGGCGGTGGTGATCGAGAACTGCGTGCGTTCGGTCCTGCGTAGCGAGCATCCCGCCCTGGAGGTGGTGTGCGTCGACGACGGCTCCTCGGACGACACGTTCGTCCGGATGCAGGAGCTGGCCGCCGAGCACCCGCAGGTGCGGGCGCTGCGGCAGGACAACGCCGGCAAGGGCGCCGCGCTCAACACCGGCATCGCCGCGGCGCGGGGCGACGTCCTCGTGCTCGTCGACGCCGACGGCCTGTTCCGACCCGACACCGTCACGCGGCTGCTGCGCGGCTTCCGCGACGACCGGGTCGGCGCCGTCTGCGGCAACGACCGCCCGGTGAACCTCGACCGCGTGCTCACCCGGCTCCTGTCGCTGATCAGCCACGTCGGGACCGGACTCATGCGCCGCGCGCTGGACGTGCTGGGCTGCCTGCCCGTCGTGTCGGGCAACATCGGCGCGTTCCGGCGCGACGTCCTCGAGGACGTCGGCCCGTTGCACACCGACACGCTCGGCGAGGACATGGAGCTGACCTGGCGCGTGCACCGCGCGGGATACCGGGTCACCTTCGCCCCGGACGCGCTCGTGTACGCGGAGTCCCCGTCGACGGTCCGGGGGCTGTGGCGCCAGCGGGTCCGGTGGGCGCGCGGGCTGCTGCAGGTGACGGCGCTGCACCGGTCGATGATCGGCAACCCCCGGTACGGCGCGTTCGGCCCCTACCTCGTCTACAACACGGCGGCGCAGGTCGTCGCGCCGTTCGCCCAGGTGCTGGCCATGGTGGTGCTCGCGACCCTGCTGGTCGTCGACGGGGGCGCCTGGGTGCCGACGTCCTGGTGGGGCTGGATCCTGTTCGTCGGCCTGCCGCTCTCGTTCGTGCTGCTGCTCCTGGCGGTGCTCCTCGACCGGGCCCCCGGCGACCTCCGACAGCTGTGGACCGTGCCCCTGTGGCCGGTCTACGCGACGATGATGACCTTCGTCGTGCTCGACGCCGCCCGGCTCGAGCTCGGGAACGCGGAGAACCGATGGAACAAGCTGGACCGCAGCGGGACGGTGTCGGTGCGCGGCCTCGTCGACGACGATGGCCCTGGATCCTGACGGTCGCGCTCGCGCTCGGCGCCACGGTCGGCGCGACAGTGCTCGTCGCGCGCCCCTGGGAAGAGGTCCCGCCCACGATGCGTCCCACGGTCGTCCCGGACGAGGAGCGCTCCGTCAGCGTCGACTTCGGCGTCGTCACCGACCCGGGCACGGACTGGGCGGCGGTCGACCGGCACCTCGACGCCGCGGCTGCGAACGGCGTCGAGCTCAACGCGGGCCGGGTCGAGTTCACGGCGTTCGACTGGCCGGCGCACCCCGACGTCGCGGCCGAGCCCGGCACCGACCACCTCTCTCGCGCGGCCCGCGCCCTGCACGAGTCCGCGGACGGCACCACCCGGCAGGTCGGTCTCATCGTCGACGCGTACGTGCCCGAGTGGATCAAGGCGGACCCCGCCGTGGCGGGCGTCTCCGCCGACGGGCGCCGGTCGCCCTACCAGGCGTCGGCCTCCGAGCTCGCCCACGGGGACGTCGGCGACCGGCTCGTCGAGTACGTCGCCGCCCTCGGCGAGCGCTACGACCCGAGCCGCATCGCCGTCACGGAGCTCTTCCTCGACCAGTACAGCTTCGGCGCCGACGACCTCGACCTGTACCGCGCGATGACGGGCGCCGACGACTGGCCGCGCGACGCCGACGGCGAGATCGACGAGTCCGCGCGCGAGCTCGGCGCCTGGCGCTCGGAGGTGATCGCGGACCTGCTCACACGGATGCGCACGGCGCTCGACGGCGTGCGGGGCGGCGAGGGCACGCAGATCGAGCTCGCGATGGACGTCCGCGTCGACTGGGACGACCCGGCCGCGGGGGCGCCGTCGAGCGGGCACGACTACGAAATCCTCCTGGGGGCCGCCGACCGGCTCGTCGTCTGGGCGTACGTCGGCCCGCGGGACCACTCGCCCGCGGAGGTCGAGGGGCTGACCGCCGACCTCGAGGAGGCGGGCTTCGACATGTCGCGTCTCACGATGTCGGTCGGCCTGTGGGCGGGGTCGGCGGACGCCGACCCGCCCGAGGTGATCTCTCCCGAGCTCATGGTGGAGACGCTCGGGGCCGCAGCCACGCACGGGGTCACGGACGTCAACGTCACGCCGCTCTCGCACCTGTCCGACACCCACTGGGAGGCACTGGAGTCGGCGTGGGGCGCCGGCTCCTCCTGAGCGGTCACGGGTGCGACGCCGCGCCCGTCACGTCGAGGTCCGGCAGCGTGACGTCCACCTCGGTGCCCTGCCCCGGCTCGCTGCGGATCGTCAGCAGCCCGCCGTGGTCGTGCACGATCTGGTCCACGAGGGAGAGGCCGAGGCCCACCCCCCGCACGCGGAGACGCCGGGTCGCCCGGGTGCGGTAGAAGCGCTGGGTGACCTTCCCGAGCTCGTCGGCGGAGATCCCGGCCCCCTCGTCCGTGACCCGCAGGCGCGCCAGCCGCGACCCCTCGGGCGTCGACCCGGCGGTGACGGCGACCCACACCCGCCCGCCCCGGTGGCTGTACTTCACGGCGTTGCTCAGCAGGTTGTCGACCACCTGCCCCACCCGGGCGCCGTCCGAGACGAGCGGCACCGTCGGGTCGCCCTCCACCACGACCTCGACCCCCGCGGCCTCGGCCGCCGGGAGCTGGCTGGCGACCGCCTCCCGCACCACGCGGACCAGGTCCACGTCCTCGGCCGCCAGCGTGTACGACCCCGACACGATCTGCGCGCTCGTGAGCAGGTCGTCGACCATCGAGCGCAGCCGCCGCGCGTTGCGCTCGACGACGGCCAGGTACTCCTGCTGCTCGGTGTCGAGCCGGCCGCCCCCCAGCCGGAGCAGGTCGAGGTACCCGAGGATCGACGCGAGCGGGGTGCGGAGCTCGTGGCTCACGAGGCCGATGAACTCGTCCTGGGTGCGCTCCTCGTCGTGCCGCGCGGTGACGTCCGTGAGCACCAGGAGATAGCCCGCCGGGAGCTCGGGCGCGCGCCCCGCCAGGGCGGGCCGCTCGGTCACGGTGAGCTCGACGTGCCGACGCGCGCCGTCGGGGAGCGCGACCTCCCACTCCTCCACCTGCGTGCCGCCCTCGACGGCGCGGCCGAGCACCACCCGGTTCGCCGCGTCCGCCTCGTGCGGAGCGCCGGGCTCCGCCAGCCTCGCGGCCAGGGCGTCCTCGGCGACGAGCCCCGACACGTCCGTCCCCACGAGCTCGTGCTCCGGCCGCCCGACGATCCGCTCGCCACCCGGGTTGACGGAGACGATCCTGCCCGCGAAGTCCGCCGCGACGAAGCCCTGCTCCGTCGCGGCGTCGAGGATGCCGCGCAAGGTGTCCCGCGAGTCGCGGAGCCGGCGCGCGCCGACGGCGAGCTCGTCTCGGGCGCGTTCGAGCTGCCGGGCCTGCCGCCGGGAGACGCTGACGATCCCGTGCGCCCCCACCGAGACGAAGCCGAGGATGAGGAGACCCACGAACGCGTGTACCCCCGGCGGCACGCGACCCGGCACGTCGTCAGGCCAGATCAACGGGGCGAGCAGCACCGCGGCGGCCCCACCGAGCCCGACCACCACCCCCCAGACCCCCGGCTGCAGCGCGAGGCTGACCACCGGCATGACGATCAGGACGTCGAGGGCGGAGAGGCTGTACCCGGATCCGGCCCCCATCATCCCGATCGCGAGGATCTGCACCAGCGACAGCACGTACTGCCACGCCCGCGGCCAGCGGTCCCAGCGCCCGAGGCTGCCCAGCAGCTGGACCGCCACCACCAGCCCGGTCGACACCACGAGGTAGACCGGGGTCCTGGGCTCCGGCGCCCACCACCGGTCCACGCTCGCCGGGCCCCACATGACGAAGACGACGACCACCACGAAAGAGATCGTCACGGGGACCTGGCGCAGGCCCACGGCGCGGTCGGCGAACCAGGCGTCGAGCGCTCGCCGGTAGGCGTCGTCGGCCCGCCGTCGCAGCCGGCCGGGCATCAAGGTCCGCTCCCGTGCTCACCTGCCTCCTGACCGTCGACGGCGACGAGGGGGCGCACCGCCCGCGCGGTCGCCACGGTCTCGCTGGCCCGCACGGTCTCGAGCGGCTCCACCTCGCGGGCGGGGCTGAACCGCGCCCAGTAGCGGGCCGCGGCGCGGACCGCGTCGGGCTGCATGTACTCCCGGTGCGCCTGCGACACGTACGCCGCGAGCATCCGGAGCTTCGTCTCGACGAACCCGTCGACGGCGACGAACCGGTTCGGCGTGAAGTCGACCGTCGCCGACGGGCTCTGGAAGCACCACAGGCTCGGGACCTGGCGTGCCGCGACCTGCACGGCCTCGTTCACAGCCCGGTGGTCCTGGTGCCGGTCGCGCGCGCTGTGCGTGTAGATCCGGTCGGGCACGACGTCCTCGACGACGTCCTCGATCGCGCCGATGAGCCCGTCCGCCGGGTCGAGCCGGGTGTCGGGGAAGTCGAGGTGTACCAGGCGCGCCCCGACGACCGCTGCGGCCGCCATCGCCTCGTCGTGGCGCACCGCGGCCCGCCCGCCGACCGCGCCGCCCGACATCGTGAGGATCACGAGCTCGTCGCCCGCCGCCGCGTGCGCGGCGAGAGTGGCTCCGACGCCGATCTCGACGTCGTCCGGGTGGGCCCCGACCGCGAGCACCCGGTGCCGGGACGAGTCCCGCTCGCGCCGCGCGCGCTGCGCCAGCTCCGTGGCCCGGTCCACGACCTGCGAGGCGGTCACGGGCTTGACCAGGAAGTCGTCGGCGGCCTCGCGCAGCGCGGCGACCGCATGGTTCACCGTCGGGAACGCGGTGACGATCATGACCGGCAGCGTCGGGTCGATCACCCGTACCTCCGGCAGGATCTCCAGGCCGGAACGCCCTGGGAGCTGGATGTCGCTCACGAGGACGTCGTAGGTCGACCGGCGCAGCGCGCGCAGCGCCCCCTCGGCATCCGTGGCCAGGTCCACGCGCATCCCGCCGTAGCGGTCGAGCGCGATGCGGAGGAACTCCGCCGCGTCGTGGTCGTCCTCGAGCACGAGCGCCCGGAATCGGTCGTCGGACAACGGTCCTCCCCTCCCGGCCCCGCCTCGCTCGTACCGTACGCGCCGCACGGCGCGGCCGCGCGGGAACGCATGCCCCGACCTGCTCCGGGGCGTGCGTCGTCACCGCCCGTCGCCGAGCCGGGCCCGCGCCTCCCGGACCGCGGACGCCTCGGCCACGCGACGCCCGAGCGCGTCCGCCGACAGGTCCGCGCGCTCGCCGGTCGCGGGGTCGGTGACCGCGAGCACGCCCGCGGCCGCCTCGCGGGGGCCTCGCACCGCCAGGAGCGCGTCCCGCCGCCCGCGGGCGAGGCGGACCCGGTTGCCGAGCGACCCGTCCGCCTCGACGCGTACCCGCGCGCCCCGGCGGCGCAGTGCCCGTGCGACGCCCTCCACCTCCGCGCCGCCGACCGGCAGGAGGCACACCTGCACCGGGGCCAGCCAGACCGGCAGTCGGCCGGCGTGCTGCTCGAGCAGGAACGCCACCATCCGCTCCATCGACCCGACGGTGCCGCGGTGGATCATCACGACTCGCTGCCGCGAGCCGTCCGCGGCGGTGTAGCCCAGGTCGAACCGCTCGGGCTGGTTGAGGTCGAGCTGCACGGTCGCCAGGGTCTCCTCGTGCCCGCGCGCGTCGCGCACCTGCACGTCGAGCTTCGGCCCGTAGAACGCCGCCTCCCCCGGACCGTCCGCCCAGGGCAGGCCCGAGGTGCCGAGCGCCGCGCGCAGCCGCTCCTCCGCCTCCGCCCACCGCTCGGGGCCGCCCAGCCACCGCCCGGAGCCGTCGCGGCGCGAGAGCCGGACGTGGTGGAGCTCGAGGCCGAGCACCCCGAGCACGTCGATGACGGCGTCGAGCGCGGCGCGCACCTCGTCGGCGACCTGGTCCGGGCGGCAGAAGACGTGGGTGTCGTCGAGGTTGATCTGCCGCACCCGGGACAGCCCGCTCAGGACGCCCGACCGCTCCGCACGGAACATCGCCCCGAGCTCGTGGTACCGCACCGGTAGGTCGCGGTGGCTGCGCGGCTCGGCCGCGTAGAGCTGGGCGTGGTGCGGGCAGTTGGCGGGCCGCAGGACCAGAGGGTCGTCGCCGCCGTCGTCGAGCGCCGGGAACATGTCGGCAGCGAACTTGCCCCAGTGGCCCGAGCGCTCGAACAGGGACCGCTTGCCCAGCACGGGGGTGTAGACCGGCTCGCAGCCACCCGCGAGCGCGACGTCCTCCGCGAGCCGCTCGAGCTCGCGGCGCACGACGGCGCCGGCCGGCTGCCACAACGGCAGCCCCGGCCCGACGAGCGGGCTGGTGGTGAAGATCCCCATCGCGGCCGCGAGGTCGCGGTGGTCGAGCGCGGCGGGGGTCGACGGGTCGGGGGCAGGAGAGTCGGGGGCGGTGCTCATGTCGGTGCTCCTTCGGGAGGGAGCCGCCCGGGTACGACGAAGGCCCCGGAGCGAGCTCCGAGGCCTGGACGGGGTGCGTGCAGCGGTCAGTCGGCGCCGGAGGTGTCCGGCGTCGTCGTGACCAGTGCGCTGCGCATGGTGCCGACGATATCCACGGCGCCGCGACACGGTCAACGGCGTTGCCGCCGGTGCCGACTCACAGCAGGCCCATAGCCACACCCGTCCCAGGGGCGCTCCCTAGCCTCCGGACCACAGGCCGCCTGCCGGGTGGCCACGAGTCCAGGGAGTCGAGGGTGTTGCTGCAACGCTCACGGTCGTCTGACACCGCGCGGCCGTCGGGGACGAGCCCCGACGCCCCGCCCGAGACACCCGAGGACCCCGGCACGGGTTCCGAGCACGGCACCGTGCGCCGCCGCCGGGTCGCCCGGCTGCGCGCCCTCAAACCGCGGCGGCGCGCCCGGTGTTCGGCGTCGTCGGCCTGGTCCTGTGCGTCACCTATGACGTCGTGACGGCCTCCCTCGCGTGCCGGGCCACGAGCAGGGACGGCAGGTCGGCGACGCTGTCGACGACGTGCGTGTGCGGCGCCGCCGCGAGCACGGCGCGCGGCACTCCCCGCTGAGCACGCCGACCACGAGGCCGGCGCCGGCGTTCGTCCCCGCCTCGAGGTCGAGCACGGTGTCGCCGACGGTCAGCACCCGGCGCACGCTCGTGACCCCCGTGCGCTCCATCGCCCGGTGCACCATGTACGGCGCGGGGCGGCCGGCGGGCACGTCGTCGGTGGTGATCACGGCGTCCACCACGCCGTCGGTCCAGCCCAGCCGCTCGAGCAGCAGCCCGGTGACGTCCGCGGAGAACCCGGTGGTCAGCGCGATCCGGGCGCCCTGGTCGCGCAGCGCCGCGAACGCGTCGAGGACGCCGGGCATCGCGGTGGGCGGGGTCGCGTCGTAGGCCTCGCGCAGCAGCCGCTCGAAGTCGGCGAACGCGGGCTCGACGGCGGTCGGGTCTCCACCGAGCCCCAGCAGGGACCGGATGGCGGTGCGCTTGTCGGCGCCCATCCACCGGGCCACGTCGGCGACGTCGGCGGTGCTGCCGTGCCGGCGGACCGCGTCGTGCAGCGCCCGGTAGACGGCGCCGCCCTCCTCCACGGTGGTGCCGGCGATGTCCAGGGCGGCGAGGTCGATCACAGGGGGTCCTTCCGGTCGGGCGAGCGGGGGTGGGTGTCGGGTCGGGCCGGGCCGCTCACGCGGCGACCCCGGCGCGGTCGAGGACGTCGGCGGCGAGGCCGAGCCCGGTGGTCATGCCGATGCCGGTGGTGACGACGGCGACGTGCACCCCCGGCGCGGGCTCGGCGACGAGGAACTCGCGCCCCGGGGCCGTGGCGTAGGTGCCCTGCCAGCGCTCGACGACGCACAGGTCGTCGCGCCCCAGCAGGTCGCGCCCGAGGCGCAGGAGCAGGTCGAAGGCCTCCTCGTCCTGGAACACGGGAGCGTCGGCGGCGCGCAGGTGCGTGTCCCCGAGGATCAGGCTGCCGCCCTGCGGGGTCGCCATGAGGTTGACGTCCCAGGCCGCACCGGACGGGTCCGCGGCCGCGAGCTCGGCCGCGACGGCCGGGGCCGAGGGGAGCGCGGACAGCGCCGCGTACCGGACGGTCGACCAGCCGGTGAGCAGCGGCGTCGTCAGGCCGACGAGCGGTCCGGTGGGACGCACGCGCAGCATGTGCAGGCGGCAGCGGCGCAACCCCGCGCCCTCGGCCACGTCGGGCAGCAGCCGGTCGACGTCGTGGTGGGCGGCGACCACCACGACGTCGGCCTCGATCGTGCCGCGGGTCGTCTCGACCCGGCCGGGGGCCACGGCGCGCGCGGCCGTCCGCCAGCGGACGTCGACGCCCCTGGCCTCGAGCCAGCGGGCGAGGGCGGGGGCCGCCGCGCGGGGGTCGACGAGGAGATCGAGCGGCAGGTGCGCTCCCCCGACCACCGGGTCCGGGCGCACCGGGACCGCGGCCCGGGCCTCGGCGGCGTCGAGGAGGCGCACCTCGTCCGGTCCGCGCTCGGCGGCGAGCTCGGCGAGCAGCCGCTGCTCGGCGTCGGTGCGCGCGACGACGTGCGCGCCCACCGGCGCGACGTCGAACCCGGCCGCGGAACCGAGACCGAGCCACCGCTCGCGGGCGGCGAGCGCGTAGTCGCGGGCGGCGCCGGCCTGAGCCGTGACGCACACGTGCCCGAAGTTCTGCACCGACGACCCGACCACCCCCGACGCCTGCTCGACCACGGTCACCCGGTAGCCGCGCCGGAGGGCCTCCGCGGCGACGCCCAGGCCGACCACCCCCGCGCCCACGACGACGACGTGACGGCCGGTCGCCGCCGACGGGGCCGAGGTGGCGGACGGTGCGGACGGTGCGGACGGTGCGGACGGTGCGGACGGTGCGGACGGTGCGGACGGTGCGGACGGGGTCATCGGGTCCCTCCCGGGGAGCGGTCGTGGACGAGGTCGTTCACCGCGCGGCCACCTGGGCCGGGTACGGTCCGTGCGTGATCAGTCAGACCCCGCCGGCGAGGTCGTCGGCGCAGATCGTGCGCGTGCTCGCCGACGAGCTCGCGGGCCTGCCGTCCGGCACGCGGGTGGCTTCCGAGGCGGAGGTCGGGCAGCGCTTCGGCGTGGGGCGCGCCGCGGCGCGGGCCGCGCTGGGCGAGCTGGAGCGCCGGATGCTGGTGAGCCGCATCCAGGGCCTCGGTACCTTCACCCGCCGGCGCGTCGACTACCTGGTCGCGCCCGGCCGGGCGCCGTCGTGGAGCCGGACCCTGCGGGAGGCGGGCGCCTCGCCCAGGACGGTCGTGCTCGCCTGCGACGCCGTCCCGCTGCCGCCGGACGTCGCCGCGGCGCTGGAGACCGCTCCCGGCACCCCCGGGTTCCGGCTGGTCCGCCGGTCGTACATCGACGAGATGCCGGCCGCGTGGGGGGTCGAGTGGCTGACCGCCGGCCTGGTGCCCGAGCTGCCCGCCGCGCTGCGGCTCGAGGAGTCGCTGGACGCGATCCTGCGGCAGACCGCCGGGGCGCGGCCCGAGCGCGCGTGGGCACGGGCGAGCATGGAGCCCGCCCCCGAGGAGGCGAGCGACGGCCTGGGCTGCCGGCCGGGCGACCCCGCGTGGCTCATGGCGAGCCTCGCGCGCGACGGCGCCGACGGGCGTCCGCTGCTGTCCACCGAGCGGTGGGTGCGCGCCGACGCGGTGCGCGTCGTGCTGGAGCTCGGGCACGGCCGGGACGGCTGAGCGTGCCGCGGGCGCGGGGCCGGTCACGGGACCACCGCCGCCCGCGGCGCGGTGCCGGCCGGCCCGGTGAGGAGGGCGCCCACGTCGGCGAGCGGCGCGGCGGGCGTGACGAGCTCGGCCCACGGCACGGAGTCCCGCGTCCGCTCCAGCAGGCCGAGGGCGGCCCGCAGATGGCGGGGCTCGTAGTTGTGCACGCCGGTCACGGTGAGCCAGCCCCGCACCACCCGCTCCGGGTCGAGCGGCACGGCGGGCGCGGGCGCGACGGACCCGGCGAGGACGAGGCGCCCGCCGACGTCGAGCGCGTCGAGGCTGCGGGCCACCGCCGTGCTCGCGCCGGAGAGCTCGATCGCGACGTCCACGGGCCCGACCGGCTCGTGGGTACCGACGGCCGCGGAGGCGCCGAAGCGCGCGGCGACGGCGCGCCGGTCGGCGTCCGGGTCGGTGACGACGACGGTCGCCGCCCCCGCGTCCACCGCGGCCACGACGGCGGCCACCCCGAGCATCCCGGCACCGCTGACGAGCACGCGGCGGCCGGACAGCGGGCCCGCCGCCTCGACCGTGGCCATGACGGTCGCGGTGGCGCACCCGGCGGGGGCGGCGAGCGCGTCCGGCACGGTCACGGGCACGCGGGCGATCGTCGCGCCGGCGGGCAGCACCAGGTGCCGCGCATACGTGCCGGACAACGGCCACGCCGAGTCGAACGCCTCGTGGCCCACCTTGCGGACCGACCGGCACTTCGCCGTGCGCCCGGCCCGGCACCGGTCGCACCCCCCGCAGGCCACCGTGACGCCCCACACGACCCGGTCGCCCGCGACGAGCGCGCCGCCGTCGTCGCCCACGGCGCCGCCGGGTCCGACCTCGACGACCTCCCCCACGGCCTCGTGCCCCAGCACGGACGGCGACGGCGACGCGCGGCGCCCGGAGACGGTGTGCCGGTCGCTGCCGCACACGGTGGCGAGGAGCACACGGACGAGCACCTCGCCGGGACCGAGCGCGGGGAGCGGGACGTCGACGAGCCGGACGGCGTCTCCCCCCTCCCACAGCGCGACGGTGGTCAGGACAGCTGAGCGCGGATCCATCCGGAGAGCCTCTCGATGAGCAGGACGACGACGAAGACGAGGAGCACGATCCCGCCCGCCACCTGGAAGTGGAGGGTGCGGACCGCCTCGAAGAGCAGGAAGCCGACGCCGCCCGCGCCGACGATCCCGAGGATGGTCGAGGTGCGGATGTTGACGTCCAGGAGATACAGGCCCGACCCGACGATCGACGGCATCCCCTGCGGCAGCACGGCGGCGAACAGGACCTTCCACCAGCCACCGCCCACGGAGCGGACGGCCTCGGACGGGCCCGCCGGGAGCTCCTCGACGGCGTCGGCGACGAGCTTGCCGAGGAAGCCGATCGACCCGATGCCGAGCGCGACGGCCCCCGCGACCGGCCCGAGCCCCACGGCGGCGACGAAGACGACGGCGAGGATGAGCTCGGGGACGGCGCGCACGACGAGGATCACCGTCCGCGCGGCGCCGTAGACTAGCGGGTGCGGCGCCACGTTGCGGGCCGCCAGCAGGCCCAGCGGCAGCGACAGCAGCACGCCGATGCCGGTCGCGGACAGCCCGATCGCGAGCGTCTGGAGCAGCGCCTCCCACAGCGCGGGCCCGAGCGTGGTGAGGTCGGGCGGGACCGTCCGCCCGGCCACGGCGAGCAGGTCCGGCACGGAGGTCACGAGCGTCAGGGGGTCGATCCCGAGCCGGACGAACGACACGACGAGCAGCACCGCAGCGGCTCCCCCGACGGCGAACCGGACCGCGCGGTCGCGGCCGTACCGGGGGTTCGTCGGCGCGAGCAGCGTGCGGCGGATCGCGACCGACAGCAGCTCCATGCCCGCGACGAGCACGAGGATCACCAGCACGATCCCCATGGCCTTCGGGTAGACCAGGCCCCGCAACGCGTCCTGGAGGGCGAACCCGATGCCGCCGGCGCCGACGAAGCCGAGCACCACGGACGTGCGCAGGTTGATGTCGACGCGGTACACGAACGCGGACACCCAGGCGGGCACGACCTGCGGGACGACGCCGTTGAGCAGCTCGCGCACCCGGCCCACGCCCACGCTGCGCACGGCCTCGCGCGGCCCGGGGTCGGCGCTCTCGATCGCGTCGGCGAACAGCTTGCCGAGCATGCCCACGGAGTGCAGCGCGAGGGCGAGCACGCCCGGCAGGACGCCGAGCCCGAGCGCCCGCACGAACAGGACCGCGAACACGAGGTCGGGCACCGCCCGGCAGAAGGTGATGACGCCGCGGGCGACGGCGGCCACCGCGGGGTGCGGCGTCGTGGTGCGGGCCGCGAGGAAGGCCAGCGGCACGGACAGCACCGTCGCGAGCACCGTGCCGAGGAACGCCATGAGCACCGTGTCGACGGCGAGCGTCGCGACGCGGGCGGGGTCGGACAGCTCGGGAGGCACCATCCGCCCGAGCAGGTTCGCCACGTCCCCACTGCCCGCGACGAGCGTCGGCAGGTCGAGCCCGATGGCCGACGACGCGGCGAGGGTCAGCAGGACGGCGCCGCCGGCCAGCCAGCGGATGGTCCGCAGGCGGCGGTCCACCGGCGGGCGGAGCGGGTCGGGGCCGCGGTCGGCGCCGCCGGCGTCACCCTCGCCGGGGCGGCGCGGCGCCGTGGTGCCGGGGGCGGGTGCCACGGGGGCCGCCGTCATGCCGCCACCGACGATGCGGCCACGGTCGACGGCGCCACGCGGCGGTAGATCGCCATCGCCTCGTCCTTGGTGAGGCCGGCCGCCGGCCGGTCCAGCACCTTCTCGCCCTGCCGCAGGCCGACGAGCCGGTCCGCCCAGCCGAGGGCGAGGTCCACCTGGTGCAGCGTGCACAGCACCGTCAGCCCCTCCTCGGCGCAGACGCGCACGAGCAGGTCCATCACGGTGCCGGCGTTCTCCGGGTCGAGCGACGCGACCGGCTCGTCCGCGAGCACGAGCTGGGGCCGCTGCATCAGCGTGCGCGCGAGCGCGACGCGCTGCTGCTGGCCGCCCGACAGCGTGTCGGCGCGCTGGTAGGCCTGGTCGGCGAGCCCCACGCGCTCGATGTGCGCCATCGCCTCCGCGCGCATCCGACGCGAGTAGGTGGAGACGCCGTAGCGCGGGCCGCGCACGCGGCCCAGGCCCCCGACGAGCACGTTCTCCAGGCACGTGAGGCGGCCCACGAGGTTGAACTGCTGGAACACGAAGCCGACCTCGGTGCGCAGGTGCCGCAGCTCGCGCGACGACGCGCGGTCCACGCGCGTGCCGGCCACCGTCACCTCGCCGCCGCTCGGGCGGTGCAGGCCGTTGAGGCAGCGCAGCAGCGTCGACTTGCCGGAGCCGGACAACCCCAGCAGGACGACGAGCTCGCCCTGCGCCACGTCCAGGTCCACCCCGGCGAGGGCCGTGGTCCCGTCGAACTCCTTGCGGAGGCCGCGGACCCGCACCAGGGGCTCGTCGATGTCCGGCACGGTCAGCCCTCCTCGCACTTGTCGGACTTGGTGATCGCACAGACCTCGCGCGTGCCGTCGTAGTCCGCGTCCGCGGCGGGCACGAAGCCCCACGCGTCCTCGTCCGTCAGCAGGCAGTCGCCGTCGCAGTAGCCGTGCTCGCGCAGGTAGTCGCCGTTGGCCTTCTCGGTCAGCAGCGTCGTGAGCTTGTCGTTCACCTCGGTGCCCAGCGCGTCGTTGCCGACGAAGAGCGAGCCGGAGATCGTCTCGGACTTCCAGACCTCCTTGAGGTCGCCCTTCGCGACGTCTCCGGCGGCGGGGAGCGTGTCCTCGACCATCGACTGCATGGCGAAGCCGACCTCGCAGTCGCCCGACGCGACGGCCAGCGCGGACGCGTCGTGGCCGCCCGCGTACACGGGCTCGACCCCGGCGGCGACGTCCTTCTCCGTGCCCGAGGCGATGACGCCCGCGTCGATGAGGCCGGCGGTCGGGTAGAGGAAGCCCGAGGTCGACCCCGGGTCCACGAAGCAGACCGTCTTGCCGGCGAAGTCCTCGAGCCCGTCCACGGCGTCGTTGTCCCCCTGGGTGATGCCGAGGGAGTAGTAGCCGGGCTCGGCGCCCTTCTCCGCGATGACCGACGCCAGCGGCGTGACGGCGGCGTCGTTGTGCGTCGCGAGGACGTACCCGAACGACCCGAGGAAGGCCAGGTCGACCTTGTCGGCGATGAGCCCCTCGATGACGCCGGCGTAGTCGGACGCCTGGCTGACCTCGACCTTCGCGCCCGTCTCGTCCTCGAGCATCGCGATGATGGGCTCGTACCCCTCGGCGAGGTTCGTCGAGTTCTCCGCCGGGATGGCACCGAGGCGCAGCACCTCCGGGAAGCCTTGGTCGGTGGTCCCCCCGCCGGCGGACGCCGTGCCGAGCGACCCACAGCCGGACAGCGCGAGGGCCGCGACGCCGGCGAGCGCGACGGCGGCGAGGGTGGTCCTGGTGGTCTTCATGTCGTCTCCGGTGATGGCTCTCCGCGTGGGCGCCGAGGTCCGGCGCCGACCAGGAGTCTGGGAGGGCGCGACGACGCGCCGCCCCCGGGAAGGTGAACGACGGATGAAGCCTCGTTAACCGTCTCGCCAGGTCGTCCGGACAACATGCCCCCGTGCTCACCACGCTCCGCCCCGCGCCCGACGCCCCCTGGCCGGTCGGCGCCCCGCCTGCCGAGTGGACGCTCGCCGGCGTCCGCGCCGTCCTGCCCGACCGGGTCGTGGACGACGCCCGGGTCGTCGTGCACGAGGGCCGCGTCGCCGAGGTGGGCGGGCGCCCCCGCGGCTTCCGCGCGGACCTCGACGGCGGCGGCGCGTGGTGCCTGCCCGCGCTCGTCGACGTCCACACGGACGTGCTCGCGCACGAGCGACGTCCCCGGCCCGGTGCGGACCTGCCCCTCGACCTGGCGGTGCGGACGGCCACGGACCGGCTCGCCGCGCACGGGGTCCTCACGGCGTTCCACGGCGTGCCGTTCGGGGAGCGCACCCCGGTCGGCCTCGTGGCCGGCGACCCCGGGCCCGGGCCGGTGCTGGCGGAGCTGCGCGACCCGGCCGCCGCCTCGGCGGGCGCGCGCGTGCTGCACCGCCTCGACGTCCGCTGCCGCACCGGGCTGGCCGACCTCGAGGCCGCCCTGGTCGGCGACGCCGGCGACGTGCCGCCGCTGGTCTCCCACGAGGACCACACCCCCGGCATCGGGCAGTACGCCGACCCGGCGACCATGGAGCGCTACCTCGTCGAGCGCGAGGGCATGGTGCCGCGCGACGCGCGACGCCACGTGGCGGCCTGGCGGGCCGAGCGCGAGGACCGCGCGGACGTCGCGGCCGAGGCGCTCGGCCGCCTGCGGGACCTCGCCACCGCGGGCCGGGTCCGGCTCGCCGGCCACGACCCGGAGACGCGGGCCGACGTCGAGGCGCTGGCCGCGCGCGGCGGCGCCGTCGCGGAGTTCCCGACGACGCTCGAGGCCGCACGCGCCGCCCGGGCGCACGGGCTGCACGTCGTGGCCGGCGCGCCGAACGCCGTCCGAGGTGCGTCGCACACCGCCAACGTCTCGGCCCGCGAGCTCGTCGCCCTCGGCCTGGTGGACGCGCTCGCGTCCGACTACGTGCCCTCGTCCATGCTCGCCGCGGTCGACGTCCTCGTCCGTGAGGGGCTGACCGACCTGCCCGGTGCCGTGGCGCTCGTGAGCTCGGGGCCCGCGCGCGCCGCCGGGCTCATCGACCGCGGGTCGCTCGTCCCCGGCGCCCGGGCGGACCTGCTGATCGTCCGCCGCAGCGGCCGCTGGTCCACCGTGGTCGGCGTGCTCCGGGCATTCCCTGGCCCGACGTGACGGGGCCGCGGGGACCTACCTCTCGAACAGCGCGTCCGGCCCGGCCGTCAGACGTCGAACACGACATCAGCTCGCTGACCTGCGTACCCGTCACGAGTCCGGGCGGTCGGTCGGCGCCAGGTATCCCGCGGGGACCTGCGGCATCCGGCGGACACCGGTGCTGAAGGCCTCGACGACCGACAGCCGTGCGCCGTCCCCGACCAGCTCGACCGTCAGCTCCTGCGTCGTCACCGGCTCGACCAGGTGGATCCTCCCGGCGCCCACGGTCCCGCCCGACGCGAGCACCCGGTCCCCGGCGCGGACGGTGTGCCGCACCACGCGCTGGCCGCGCGTGAGGTCCTCGCGCAGCCGGACGTGGTCGAGGGCGACCGGCCCGTCGAAGCGGGCCGTCCAGGTCGCCGCCCCCTCGCCGCCGGCGGGCGGCCCCGAGGGCTCTGCGGCCGCGGCCGGGGCCCCGAACCTCCGCGCCACCTCCGCCCCGAGCTCGCGCGCACGCGCGGCGTCCTCGTCGGGGATCAGCCCCCGGTCGTCGGGCGGCAGGTTGAGCAGCAGGTTCGCCCCGAGACCCACCGACCGGTAGTAGATGGCCAGCAGGTGCTCGAGCGACTTGGGCTCGTCGTCCGGGCTCCAGAACCACCCCCGCCGGATCGACACGTCGCACTCCGGCGGCAGGTACAGCGCCTCGGCGAACTCGGAGGTGACCACGGTGTAGTTGCTCATCTGCGTGTGGTCCACCACGTACTCGACGGGGTCGGACGCGAGCCCGTCCTCGTTGCCGACCCACCGGATGGTCGGGTCGCCCATGGTGAACACCATCGCGTCGGGCTGGTGCTGGTGGGCGACCGCCATGATCGCGGCCCAGTCGTAGGAGTAGCCCTCCGACCCGGCGCCGTCGAACCACAGCTCGACGAGCGGGCCGTACCAGGTGCAGAGCTCCCGCAGCTGCTCGGCGTAGAGCGTCGTGTAGGTCGCGGGGTCCTCGTACTCGGGCGCGTGCCGGTCCCACGGGGACAGGTAGACGCCGAACCCGAGACCGGCGTCGCGGCACGCCTGGGCGAGCTCGCCGACCACGTCGCCGCGGCCGTCCCTCCAGGGCGAGGAGGCCACGGAGTAGCCGGTCGTCCGGGTCGGCCACAGGCAGAACCCGTCGTGGTGCTTGGCCGTGACCACGACGTACCGGGCGCCGGCCGACCTCGCCACCGCGACCCACTGGGCGGCGTCGAGCTCCGACGGGTCGAACGACGCCGCGGGGAGCGTCCCGTCGCTCCACTCCTGGGCGTGGAACGTGTTGACGCCCACGTGGAAGAAGGCC
Organism: Promicromonospora sp. Marseille-Q5078; assembly: GCF_050315395.1. Classification (NCBI taxonomy): domain Bacteria; kingdom Bacillati; phylum Actinomycetota; class Actinomycetes; order Micrococcales; family Promicromonosporaceae; genus Promicromonospora; species Promicromonospora sp. Marseille-Q5078. The sequence continues at coordinate 2,075,204 of NZ_JBNPQG010000001.1, read as the reverse complement.
CCGACGCCCAGCTCCTGCCAGGCGAACTGCTGCGGTGTGGGAGAGATCATGTGACGGCTCCTGGGTCCGCCCCGCGCACGGGACAGCCGCCGGGGCACGTCGGAGAGCGCCACGCTGGGCGGACCGGGTCAGCGCGCATGGCGGTCGAGGAAGTCGAGGGCGGGGGCGAAGACGGTGTCCAGGTCGTCCACGCCGCGCCACAGGTGCTCGGCACCGGGCACGGTCTGCAGCTCGACCGGCACGCCCGCCGCCCGCAGCCTCTCCGCGAAGAGCTCGCTCTGCCCGTACGGGACGAACGAGTCGGCAGTGCCGTGCGCGAGCAGCAACGGCGGGGCTCCGGCGCGCACCTGATGGGCGGGGCTCGCCGCGCGGGCGGCCGCGGGAGCGGCAGCGACGGGACCACCGAGGAGCGCTTCCTCGCGGGTGGGGCCGCCGCCGGGTTCCGGCTCCTGCGGCAGCACGGTGAGATCGCTCGGGCCGTACCAGTCGACGACGGCGCGCACGGCCGGGTCACCCGCCAGCGCGGCGAGCGCGGCGAGATGCCCACCCGCGGACTCGCCCCACAGCGCGGTGCGGGCCGCGTCGAGCCCGTGCTCCGGGCCGCCGACGTCGCGCACCCAGCGCAGGGCGTCGCGGACGTCGTCGAGCGGGGCCGGGAACGTGGCCTCGCCGCTGAGCCGGTAGTCGACCGCCGCGACCGCCCAGCCTCGCGCCGTGAGGCGGCCGAAGGTCTCCGCCTCGGTGCGCCCCGGCACGAAGGTGCGGCGGCTGCCCTGCCGCCATCCCCCGCCGTGGACGAGCACGACGACGGGCGGCGCCGGCCCGGACGCGGCGGCGGCCGCGGGCAGGTGCAGGTCGAGGGACAGGGGCCGGTAGCCCGGCCGCTCGGCGTAGACGACGTCCCGCAGGACGCCAGCGGTGGCCCTGACCGCCATCGTCAGTCGAACAGCTCGTAGCCGGCGACGAAGTTCACGTCGTGCTGCGCGCCCTGGCGGGCCATCTCCTCGAACGACGGGATGTGGAACTCCGCCGGCTCCGGGATGCCGGGCTTGTCGGTCGGGCGCGCCACGGCGCGGAAGTAGTCGCTGAACCCGCCGGAGGTGACGCCGAAGACCTTGCCGGTGCGCTCGATCCGGTAGGAGTGGATCGTGTCGCGTGGCACGTACCCGAACGCGCCGGCCTCGAGGATCCGGGTCTCGCGGCGCCCCTGCCGGTCGTCCATCCAGAGCCGGATCGCGCCCTCGAGCACGAAGAACGTCTCGTGCGTCTTCGCGTGGAAGTGCGGCGGCACCGCCTGGCCCGGCCGGCCCTCGGTGAGGAACGCGTCGAACTCGCCGCCGGTCTGCGGCGACGTCGTCAGCAGCGTGAAGAGCTGGTCGAACAGGACCAGCTTGTCGCCGGTCCCGTCGTCCAGGAAGTACGGGTTGGGGCCGGCGGGCAGGGCGCTGACGGGCGCGGTCGGTTCGGTCATGCCGCCACCCTCCACCCACATGGCCCCGCTGGCCAGCACCCCGCCCGCCGCGCGTGTGGCGTATGGATGGCACCACCGACCAGACGTCGAAGGCCCCGCCCCAGAGGGACGGGGCCGGCGCGTGTCCGACGCGCGCAGACGCCTCGTCAGACGTTGAAGCCCAGCATCCGCAGCTGCTCGCGGCCCTCGTCGGTGATCTTCTCCGGGCCCCACGGCGGCATCCAGACCCAGTTGACGCGGAACCCGTCGACCAGCCCCTCCAGGGCCTGGCCGGACTGGTCCTCGATGACGTCGGTCAGCGGGCAGGCCGCGGACGTGAGCGTCATGTCGATGGTCGCCATGTTGTTCTGGTCCACCTGGATGCCGTAGACGAGGCCCAGGTCGACGACGTTGATGCCCAGCTCGGGGTCGATGACGTCGCGCATGGCCTCCTCGACGTCGGCGGCCGTGGTGGGCGTCGGTGCCGCGGCGGGCGCCTCGACGGGGCGGGCGCCCGCGTCGGTGGTGTTCTCGGTCATCGTCTCCTCCGGTGTCCGGTGGTCCGGTACGTCATCCTGCCAGCGCGCCGCTGCGCGCCAGCGAGTCCTTGAGCGCCGCCCAGCCGAGCAGCGCGCACTTGATGCGGGCGGGGTACTGCGAGACCCCCGTGAAGGCGCTCGCGTCCCCGAGGGCGTCCAGCGAGTCCTCGTCGTCCAGGCCCTTGCCGCGCGACGACATGAGGTCGTGGAACACGGCGTCCAGGCGGGCGACGTCCGCGAGGTCGTGCCCGGTGACGAGCTCCGTCATCACCGAGGCCGAGGCCTGCGAGATCGAGCAGCCCTGTCCGTCCCAGGACACCCCGGCCACCGTCGTCCCGTCGACGTCCACGCGCAGCGTGATCTCGTCGCCGCAGGTCGGGTTGACCTGGTGCGACTCCCCCGACCGGTGGTCGCCAGGCGCCTCCACGAGCCCCCGGCCGTGCGGGCGCTTCGCGTGGTCCAGGATCACCTGCTGGTACATCTGCTCGAGCGAGCTCACGTGCCTGCCTTCTACGTCGTCCTACCCTGCCCGGTCCTGCCTCGTCCTGAGTCGGTCCGGTCCTGTCAGTCCACACCGAAGAACGCGCGCACGCCCGCCAATGCTTCCCGGAACGCCGCGATCTCCTCGGCCGTGGTGTACACGGACGCGGACGCGCGTGCCGTCGCGGCCACCCCGAACCGGCGGTGCAGCGGCTGTGCGCAGTGGTGGCCCACCCGCACGGCGATCCCCCGGTCGTCCAGCACCTGCCCGACGTCGTGCGCGTGCACGCCGTCGACGACGAACGACACGACCGCGAGCCGGTCGCGCGCGTCCGCGGGGCCGACGATCCGCACGCCCGGGATCTCCCCGATGCGCACCAGCTCGGCCGCGAGGTCGCGCTCGTGCCGCGCCACCCGGTCCATGCCCAGCTCGTCCAGCCACTGCGCCGCCACGCCCATGCCCACGGCCTGGGCGACCATCTGCGTGCCGGCCTCGAACCGCTGCGGGGGCGGGGCGTAGGTCGTCTCGGCCATGGTCACGACCTCGACCATGGACCCGCCCGTGGTGACGGGCGGCATGGCCTCGAGCAGCTCGCGCCGCCCGTACAGCGCCCCGACGCCGGTGGGGCCGAGCATCTTGTGCGCGCTGAAGGCGGCGAGATCCACGCCGAGGGCGTGCAGGTCCACCGGCAGGTGCGGCACGGACTGGCACGCGTCCAGCACCGTGAGCGCCCCGACGCGGCGCGCCGCCGCGACCAGCTCGGCCACCGGGGCGACGGCGCCGGTCACGTTGGACACGTGCCCGAACGCCACCACGCGGGTGCGGTCGGTGATCACCCGGTCGGCGTCCGCGAGGTCGATGCGCCCCTCGTCGTCGACGCCGAACCACCGCAGCACGGCGCCCGTGCGGGCGCACAGCTCCTGCCAGGGCACGAGGTTCGCGTGGTGCTCGGCCTCCGTGACGACGATCTCGTCGCCCGGCGCCAGCCGGAACCGCTCGGCGGCCGCTCCCCCGCGCCCGGCGGTCGCGTTCGAGAACGCGTAGGCCACGAGGTTGAGCGCCGCCGTCGCGCCCGGGGTCCAGACGATCTCGTCCGTGTCGGCGCCCACGAAGCCCGCCACGGCAGCCCGGGCGTCCTCGAACGCCTCGGTCGCCTCCTCGGCGAGCTGGTGCGCCCCGCGGTGCACGGCGGCGTTGCGCTGCTCGTAGAAGTCGACCTCGGCCTCGAGCACCACGTTCGGCTTCTGCGAGGTCGCGGCCGAGTCCAGGTAGACGAGCGGCTGACCGCCCCGCACCGTGCGCCCGAGCAGCGGGAAGTCCGCCCGCACGGCGGCGAGCTCCGCCGCGCCGAGGGTGCCGGGGTCGTGGGACCCCGGCGTCCCGGCGGGGCGCACGGTGTCGGTGGTGGTCATGGTGCTCCTCCTGGTGACGACTGCTGACCGCGAGGGTCAGGCCATCGTCGCGCCGGTGCCGACGTACTTGTCGTAGCCGTTCTCCTCGAGCTGCTCCGCGAGCTCGGGGCCGCCCTCCTCGGCGATCTTGCCGTCGACGAAGACGTGCACGAAGTCCGGCTTGATGTAGCGCAGGATGCGCGTGTAGTGCGTGATGAGCAGCACGCCGACGTCGGTGTTCGACTTGGCGCGGTTCACGCCCTCCGACACGACGCGCAGCGCGTCGACGTCGAGGCCCGAGTCGGTCTCGTCGAGGATCGCGAAGTGGGGCTTGAAGAGCTCCATCTGCAGGATCTCGTGGCGCTTCTTCTCGCCGCCCGAGAAGCCCTCGTTGACGGAGCGCTCGGCGAAGGTCGAGTCGATGCGGAGGTTCTCCATCGCACCCTTGACCTCCTTGCCCCACGTGCGCAGGGCGGGCGCCTCGCCGTCGATCGCGGTCTTGGCGGTGCGCAGGAAGTTCGCCACCGACACGCCCGGCACCTCGACCGGGTACTGCATGGCGAGGAACAGGCCGGCGCGGGCACGCTCGTCGACGGTCATCGCGAGGAGGTCCTCGCCGTCGAGCGTCGCGGTCCCCGAGGTCACCGTGTACTTCGGGTGGCCGGCGAGGGCCGAGGCGAGGGTGGACTTGCCGGAGCCGTTCGGCCCCATGATGGCGTGGGTCTCGCCCGACTTGATGGTCAGGTCGACGCCGCGCAGGATCGGCTTGGCGCCTTCCTTGGTCTCGACGCTGACGTGCAGGTCGCGGATCTCCAGGGTGGGCATGCTTCGTGTCTCCAGGTCTGTGTTGCGAAGAGTCTGAGTTGTCGAGGCGGTCAGGACGCGACCGCGAGGGGCTCGTCGACGTCCACGAGGACGCGGTCGCCGTCCACCGTCACCGGGTAGACCGGCACGGGCTGCGTCGCGGGGAGCTGCACGGGCTTGCCGGTGCGCAGGTCGAACTGCGACCCGTGGAGCCAGCACTCGACCAGGCAGCCCTCGACCTCCCCGTCGGACAGGGAGACCTGTCCGTGGGAGCAGATGTCGGACAGGGCGTGCCAGTCGCCGTCGGCGTCGCGCACGACGGCGACCGGGACCGGGGCCCCGTCCGCGCGGTCGAGCTCCACGAGCATGGCTTCCTCGGGGGCGAGGTCGTCGGCCATGCAGGCCAGCTGGGAGGTCATCGCGGGGTCACTCCGCCGGGGCGGGCGCCGCGACGCCGGAGATGACGCTCATCGACTTCTCGAGCTCCGCCTCGATCGAGGCGAGCAGGCGCTCCTCGACCGACGCGACGCCGATCTGGTCGATCAGCTCGGCGAAGAAGCCGCGCACCACGAGGCGACGGGCGTCGACCTCGGGGATGCCGCGCGCCATGAGGTAGAAGAGCTGCTCGTCGTCGAAGCGGCCGGTGGCGGAGGCGTGCCCCGCGCCCTCGATCTCGCCGGTCTCGATCTCCAGGTTCGGCACCGAGTCGGCGCGGGCGCCGTCGGTGAGGACCAGGTTGCGGTTGAGCTCGTAGGTGTCGGTGCCCTCGGCCTCGGCCTGGATGAGCACGTCGCCGACCCACACCACGTGCGCGCCGGCGCCCTGCAGGGCGCCCTTGTAGGTGACGCGCGACTTGCAGCGCGGCACGGCGTGGTCCACGAAGAGGCGGTGCTCCTGGTGCTGGTCCGCGTCGGCGAAGTACAGCCCGACCATCTCGACCTCGCCGCCCTCGCCCGTGAACGTCGCGTCCGGCGTGATCCGCACGACGTCGCCGCCGAAGGTCACGACGACGTGCTTGAGCTTGGCGTCGCGGCCGATGCGGGCGCGGTGGCTCGACGCGTGCACCGCGCCGTCGGCCCAGTCCTGCACCGTGACCAGCGTGAGGTGCGCGCCCTCGTCGACGACGACCTCGACCGTCTGGTTGAGGACGGCGTCACCGCGGTGGTCGATGACGACGACGCCCTCGGCGTGGTGCTCGGCGTGCACCAGCAGGTGGTGCGCCGTCGGGTCCTTGGTCACGCCCTCGACCCGGACGGAGGTCACGTCGGTCGCGACGGCCTCGGCCGGGAGGGTGACGACGGTCGCCTCGGACGCCGCGTTCCACGCCGTGACGGCCGTGCGGTCGCCCGGCTTGCCGGCGGTGCCCAGGCGCGGGTCGCCCTTGCCGACGATCTCGACCTTGACCTCGGGGGCCTCGACGACGGTCGTCAGGACGCCGCCGGCGCCGAGGTCCTCGCCGAACAGCGGCTGGAGGCGTGCGACGGGAGAGAACCGCCACTCCTCCTCGCGCCCGGTGGGCACGGGGATGTCGGCCAGGTCGAACGACGTCTTGCGCTCGGCGCGCGACCCCGCGGGGACGACCCCGTGGGAGTGGGCGCCGTCGGCCACGGCGCGGGAGTGATCGGTAGTCATGGTCTGCGCAGTCATTTAGCCGACGGACCCTTCCATCTGCAGCTCGATGAGGCGGTTGAGCTCGAGCGCGTACTCCATGGGCAGCTCGCGCGCGATGGGCTCGACGAACCCGCGCACGATCATGGCCATGGCCTCGGTCTCCTCCATGCCTCGGGACATGAGGTAGAACAGCTGGTCCTCGCTCACCCGCGAGACCGTCGCCTCGTGCCCCATGGACACGTCGTCCTCGCGGACGTCGACGTACGGGTAGGTGTCGGACCGGGAGATCTGGTCGACGAGCAGCGCGTCGCACAGCACGGTCGACGCGGAGTGCTTGGCGCCCTCCAGGACCTGGACCAGGCCGCGGTAGGAGGTGCGGCCACCGCCGCGTGCGACGGACTTCGACACGATCGACGACGACGTGCGGGGCGCGGCGTGCACCATCTTGCAGCCGGCGTCCTGGTGCTGGCCCTCGCCGGCGAAGGCGATGGACAGCGTCTCGCCGCGGGCGTGCTCGCCCAGCAGGTAGATCGCCGGGTACTTCATCGTCACCTTGGAGCCGATGTTGCCGTCGACCCACTCCATGGTGGCTCCCTCGGCGGCCGTGGCCCGCTTGGTCACCAGGTTGTACACGTTGTTCGACCAGTTCTGGATGGTCGTGTACCGCACGCGGGCGTTCTTCTTCACCACGATCTCGACGACCGCGGAGTGCAGCGAGTCGCTCGAGTAGATCGGGGCGGTGCAGCCCTCGACGTAGTGCACGTACGAGCCCTCGTCCGCGATGATCAGCGTCCGCTCGAACTGGCCCATGTTCTCCGTGTTGATGCGGAAGTAGGCCTGCAGCGGGATCTCCACGTGCACGCCCGGCGGCACGTAGACGAACGAGCCGCCCGACCACACGGCCGAGTTCAGCGCGGCGAACTTGTTGTCGCCGGACGGGATGACGGTGCCGAAGTACTCCTGGAACAGCTCCGGGTACTCGCGCAGGCCCGTGTCGGTGTCCACGAAGATGACGCCCTGCGCCTCCAGGTCCTCACGGATCTGGTGGTAGACGACCTCCGACTCGTACTGCGCGGCGACACCCGCGACGAGGCGCTGCTTCTCCGCCTCCGGGATGCCGAGCTTGTCGTAGGTGGCGCGGATGTCCTCGGGCAGGTCCTCCCAGCTGGCGGCCTGCTTCTCCGTGGAGCGCACGAAGTACTTGATCCGGTCGAAGTCGATGCCGGTGAGGTCGGCGCCCCAGTTCGGCATGGGCTTCTTGTCGAACAGGCGCAGCGCCTTGAGGCGCGCCTTGCGCATCCACTCGGGCTCCTTCTTGAGCGCCGAGATGTTCTTGACGACGTCCTCGTTCAGGCCGCGCTGCGCGGCCTCGCCGGCGGCGTCGCTGTCGCGCCAGCCGAACTGGTACGCGCCGATCGAGGCGATGATCTCGTCGTCGGACCGCTTGTCGGTGACCTGCTCCGGTGCCGCCTGGGCGGCGTCCTGGGTGGGAGCGCTCATCGTGTTCCTTCCTGCGTGCCGCGGGTGCGGGGGGCCGGGGTGGGGAGGTTCTGGGTGGAGATCGTCGGGACGTTCGTGACGCAGGCGTGCGCGCCGCCCGCGATCGTGGCCAGGCGTTGCACGTGGGTGCCCAGCAGCTCGGAGAAGGCGCGGGCCTCCGCCTCGCACAGCTCGCCGAACTCCTCGGCGACGTGCTGCACCGGGCAGTGGCCCTGGCACAGCTGGACCGTCGACAGGCGCGGGCCGGCCACCGGGCGCACGGACGCCGCGTAGCCGTCGGCCGAGAGCAGGGCGGCCAGCTGGCTCGCACGCTCCTCGGGGTCCGTGGCCGTGAGCCGCGGGGCGTACCGCGCGACGACCGCGTCGTACCGGTCGGCCGCGAAGCGCGCGACGGCGTCGGAACCGCCGGTCTCACGCAGGTAGCGCATGACCTGTGCCGCGAGCTCCGAGTAGCCGCCTGCGAGGTCGGACTGCCCGCGTGCGCTGACGACGTACCGGCGGGCGGGGCGCCCGCGGCGGCCGGAGGACGGGCCGGCCTCGTGCACGGCGATCGTGCCGTCCTCCTCGAGGCAGGCCAGGTGGCGGCGCACGGCCGCGGAGGTGAGGCCGAGCCGGTCGGCCAGCTCGGCGGCGGTCACCGGGCCCTCGCCGGCGACGAGCTCCAGGACGCGGCGGCGCGTGGTGCCGTCGGCGTCGGGGCCGCCGTCGAAGGTGTGCGGGTCGACGCGTGCAGGTGTGCGGTCGGCCGTGCTGGTCGGCATGCGCTCACCCCCGTGCGAGTCGTGGAGCACCGGGGGCGGACCTCACCCCGGCGACGTCGTCGATATAGAGAACATCCTTGTTGCGTAATCCAGGATGTCAAGCAAGGCATGCCTCACCGGGGGCGCGTCAGGGCCAGGATGTCGCGAACGTCACTCGGAGACGATGCGCCCCTCGATCACCTCGCCCGGTCCCCCGCCGGGGCCCTGCTGGCCGAGCTGGCGCAGCTTGATCCCCAGCGCGATCATCACGATGCCGATGATCACCGCGAACACGCCGATCACGATGGACAGGCCCACGATCGCGTCGGCGGGGTTGGCGAAGCACACCACCGCGAGCGCGATCAGCAGCAGGCCCGCGAGCAGGTTCCAGACCCACGACGCCCCGCCGCGACGCCGCATCGCCGGGACGACGAACAGCTGGAGCAGGCCGACGATCAGCGCCCAGATGGCCACGAGGATCAGGCCGATCCCTAGGAACACCTTCGGCATGAGCAGGAGCAGAGCGCCGAAGACAAGGGCGACGATGCCGATACCGGTGTTCACCGAGCCCGCCGAGGACCCCCGACGGCGCAGCCCGTCGACGAGGCTCACCACGCCGTCGATCAGCACGAACACCCCGAAGATCTGGACGAGCGCGGTCGGCGTCTTGTCCGGCCAGAAGATCGCCAGCAGACCGAACAGCACCGCCAGCACACCGCGGATCACCGGCCAGTACCACAGGCGCCGGGCCAGGGCGGCGACGTCCTGCGGCGGGGTGAACGTGTAGAAGGTCATGGTCGTGCTGCTCCTCCGGTCGGGCCTGGCGCGGGGCCGCCCGTCCGGGCGACTCCGTAGAATCTTCCGGTGCCCACCTCGATCGCGCCATCGGGCGCGGACGGCGCCACGTCGTCCGCCCGCCCTGCCGAGGACCCCCGCGCCGACGGCGCCGGAGCCGCCGTCCACGTCCAGGGCCTCGTCAAACGCTACGGCGGGAGGGACGTGGTCGCAGGGCTGGACCTCGTCGCCGACGCCGGCGCGGTGACCGCCGTGCTCGGGCCGAACGGTGCCGGCAAGACCACCACCGTCGAGTGCTGCGAGGGGCTGCGCACCCCCGACGGCGGTACCGTGCGCGTGCTCGGCCTCGACCCGGTCGCGGACGCCCGCGCCCTGCGCCCCCGCGTCGGCGTGATGCTGCAGGACGGCGGCCTGCCCACCGGCGCCCGCGCGGGCGAGGTGCTGCACCACGTCGCCGCGATGTACGCGGCGCCGCGGGACGTGGACGAGCTCGGCGAGCGCCTCGGCATCGGCTCCTTCGCCCGGACGACCGTCCGCCGGCTCTCCGGCGGCCAGCGCCAGCGGCTCTCCCTGGCGGCCGCCGTCGTCGGGCGACCCGAGGTCGTGTTCCTCGACGAGCCGAGCGCCGGCATGGACCCCCAGAGCCGGCACGCGGTGTGGGACCTGGTGCGCGAGCTCCGGGACGAGGGCACGGCCGTCGTCCTCACGACGCACCTCATGGACGAGGCGGAGGACCTCGCCGACCGCGTGCACGTCGTCGACCACGGCCGGGTCATCGCGACCGGCAGCGTCCCCGAGCTGCTCTCCCCCGACGCGCAGGACGACCGCACCGTGCGGTTCGACACCGTGCCCGGCCTCGAGCTCGCCGCCGTCGCCGCCGCGCTGGGCGGCACCCTCGACGACGCGCTCGGCGGCACCCCCGGCGGCCCCGCGGCGACCGGGCCCGCGACGTGGACCGTGACCGAGCCGCAGCCCGGCTCGTACGTCGTCACGGGCCCCGCCGGGCCGCGCGCGCTCGCCTCGCTCACCGCGTGGCTCGCCGACCACGACGTCCTCGCGAGCCGCCTCACGGTGGGCCGCCGCACGCTGGAGGACGTCTTCCTCGACCTGACGGGACGGCACCTGCGATGACCACCACCACGGGCGCCCCCGCCCCGACCGCGCTCGCCGCGCCGGCCTGGCGCCGGGTGCTGGCCCAGGCCGGGTTCGAGACCCGGGCCGTGCTGCGCAACGGCGAGCAGCTGCTCGTCACCATCGTGCTGCCCGTCCTCGTGCTCCTCGGCCTGACGCGCACCGGCGTCGTCGAGATCGACACCGGCGGCCTCGCCCGCATCGACTTCGTCACACCGGGCGTCCTGGCGCTCGCCTGCGTCTCCACGGCGTTCACCTCCCAGGCGATCGCGACGGCCTTCGACCGTCGCAACGGCGTGCTGCGGCTCCTCGCGACGACGCCGCTCGGGCGCGGCGGGCTGCTCGCCGGCAAGCTGCTGGGCGTCCTGGCGGTCGAGGTGGTGCAGGTCGTCGTCATCGGCGCGGTCGCGCTCGCGCTGGGCTGGCAGCCCGCGGCCGGCGGGATCCTCCCGGCGATCGGCATCGGGCTGCTGGGCACGGCGTGCTTCACCGCCCTGGCCCTCCTGCTGGCCGGGACGCTCCGCGCCGAGGGCGTGCTCGCGCTCGCCAACCTCGTGCTGGTGCTCCTCGTCGTCGGGGGCGGCCTGCTGGTGCCGCCGGAGCAGCTGCCCGGGCCGCTCGAGCAGCTCGCGACGTTCCTGCCGTCCGGGGCCCTCGGCGAGGCGATGCGCGGCGCGCTGCTCGGCACCGGCGTCCCCGCCGTCGCGGTGGCCGTCCTCGCCGCGTGGACGGCGCTGCTCGCCTGGGCCGCGGCACGCTTCTTCCGCTGGCAGTGACCGGCACAGGGCCGGCACGGGGCCGGCACCCCACCCGGGTCAAGGTCACACCGCGGAGGCCTCGGAGGCGCCCGGGGCGCCCGTGCCAGAGCGATAGCGTGGACCCGTGACCTCGCCGAGCCCTGCCGTGCGCCCTGCCTCCGAGGCAGGGTCGGGCGCCACGTCCGACCGCGCCGGATCTCCCGACCGCCTCGCCCGGTTCCGTTCCTGGACCCGCGGCGCGCTGCTGGCGAACGTCATCGGCCAGATCCTCATCATCGGCTCGGGCGGCGCCGTGCGCCTCACGGACTCCGGGCTCGGCTGCTCCACCTGGCCGAACTGCGAGCCTGGGCAGTTCACGCCCGCGTTCCACCAGGCGTCGACCATCCACCCGTACATCGAGTTCGGCAACCGCACCGTGGCGTTCGTGCTCGGTATCGTCGGGCTGCTGGTCCTCCTGCTCGTCGTGACCGACCGGAGGCGGCCCTGGTCGTACCGGGCCCTCGGCGTCGTGCCGCTGGCGGGCGTGATCGCGCAGGCGGTCATCGGGGGCGTCGTGGTGCTGCTGCACCTGAGCCCGGGCTGGGTCTCGCTGCACTTCGGCGTCTCCGCCGCGCTCGTGTGGTTCAGCGCCTACCTCCTGCACCGGCACGGCGAGGGCGACGCGCCCCCCGAGCGGGTCGCGGGGCGCGGCGTCGCCACCGTGGGCGCCCTCCTCGGGCTGCTGCTGATCCCCGTCGTCACGCTCGGCGTGCTCGTCACCGGCTCCGGCCCGCACTCCGGGGACACCGAGGTCGGCTACCGGCTGGCCCTCGACCCGCTGACCGTCACCCGCGCCCACTCCGGCACCGTCTGGCTGTTCACGATCACGCTCGTGGTGCTGCTGGTCCTGCTGCACCGCACGGCCTCCGGTCCGCGGGTCCAGACGGCCCGGAAGGCGGCGTGGCTGCTGCTCGCGGTGACGCTGGCGCAGGGCCTCATCGGCTACGTGCAGTACTTCACGGGCCTCCCCGAGCTCCTCGTCGGCTTCCACCTGGTGGGTGCCGGCTGCCTCACCTGGGCAACGGCGAACGCCGTGCTGCGGCTGCGCACCCGCGCCTGAGCCCTCCGCGCTACGGTGCTGGCGTGCGTATCGAGGTCGACGGCCGCCCCGCGACGGCCGAGCAGGTCGCGGCCACCGACGGGCACTTCACCGCCATGCAGGTCCGCGGCGGCGGCGTGCAGGGCCTGGAGCACCACCTGCGACGCCTCGTCGCCGCCCACCGGGAGATCTTCGACCGCCCGCTCGACGACGAGCGGGTCCGCGGGCTCGTGCGGCACGCACTCGACGGGCAGGAGGACGCGTCGGTGCGCGTCGTGCTGCGCGACCCGGACCACGTCGCCGTCCAGGTCGGCGATCCCCGCCGCCCGCCGTCCGTCCCGCAACGGCTGCGCGCCGTCCCGTACCTGCGCCCGTTCGCGCACCTCAAGCACCTCGGGGGCTTCGCGCAGGCCGAGTGGGCCCGCCGCGTCCGCCGGGACGGCTACGACGACGCCCTGCTCACCGGACCGGACGGCGCCGTGGCCGAGTCGACGATCGCGAACGTCGGGTTCGTCGAGCCGGACGGGAGCATCGTCTGGCCCGCCGCCCCGCACCTGCGCGGCACCGGCCTCGCACTCGTCGAGGAGACGACGCCGGGCCGGCGCCGCCCGGTCCACCTCGACGGTCTGGGCGGGTTCGCCGGCGCGTTCCTGGTGAACTCGATCGGGATCGTGGCCGTCGCGTCCGTCGACGGGAGCGACCTGCCCGACGCGACGGCGCACGTCGGCGCGATCCGGCAGCGGGTGGCCGCCCTGCCCTGGGACCTCGTCTAGGACGCGCGGGCGGCGAGCACCGCCGCGAGGCCCTCCTGCACGTCGGTGACGAAGTGCTCGGGCACCTCCAGCGAAGGGAAGTGCCCACCGGCCTCGGGCGTGCGCCACCGGACGATCCGTCGGTAGCGCTCCTGCGCCCACGGGCGCGGGCACTTCTCGACGTCGCGGGGATACATGGTGAGCGCCGCCGGCACGTCGACGCGGAGGTCGGGGTCGAGGGAGTCGTGGCTCTCGGCGTAGAGCCGGGCCGCCGACGCGCCGGTCCGCGTCAGCCAGTACAGCGTGACGTCGTCGAGGACCTTGTCCACAGGGATCCGCTCGAACGGGCTGTCCTCGGTGTCCGACCACTCCGCGAACTTGTCGAGGATCCAGGCCAGGAGCCCGACCGGCGAGTCCACGAGCGAGTACCCGATGGTCTGCGGCCGGGTCGCCTGCTGCTTCGCGTACGCCGCGCGGAGGCGCCAGAAGTCGCGGGTCTCCTCGGCCCACCGTCGCTCGACCGCCGTCAGCCCGTCCGTCGGCAGGCCCGGAGGACCCTCCGCGAAGGTCGTGTGGATGCCGAGGACGTGCTCCGGGAACCTGCCGCCGAGCACCGTGGTGATGTTGCCGCCCCAGTCGCCGCCGTGGGCCACGAACGTGCGGTAGCCGAGCCGTCCCATCAGCTCCACCCAGGCGGCCGCGATCCTCTCGGTCCCCCACCCGGTGGTCGCCGGCCTGTCGCTGTAGCCGAAGCCCGGCAGCGACGGGACCACGACGTGGAACGCCGGGGCGTCGGCGTCCGCCGGGTCCGCCAGCTCGTCGACGACGTCGACGAACCGCACGACGCTGTCCGGCCAACCGTGCGTCAGGAGCAGAGGGGTGGCGTCCGCGCGGGGCGAGCGGCGGTGCAGGAAGTGGATCCCCAGGCCGTCGACGGTCGTGCGGAACTGGCCGATCTCGTTCAGGCGCGTCTCGAACGAGCGCCAGTCGTACCCGGTGCGCCAGTGGTCGACGACGGCCACGAGGTCGGCGAGCGGGACACCCTGGTCCCATCGTCGGCGGCCGGACGCGGCACGGTGGAGGGTCTCGGCCTCCGGCAGCCGCGCGGCGGCCAGCCGCGCGCGCAGCTCCTCGAGCTCGGACTCGGGCGCGTGGGCCTCGAACGGCTGCACGTCGGTCGACCGGGGGTTCATGAGGAGCTCCTGCCGGGGTGGGGGGACGACCTGTGATCGGTTGGAACCGGCACCAACGGTTCTACCAGCCTCGACGCCGGCACGCAACCGGCTATGGTGGTTCCATGCCCACCTCGTTCCCCGACTTCCGTCTCGGCAGGGTGCTGGCGACCAGCTTCACGGCGACCCTGACGGAGCGTCAGGGCGACGCGGTGGAACGCATCCCCACGCCCGGCCGGCTCGTCGACTGGCTGGCGGTGAGCGGTCTCGCCGTCGAGTCCTGCACCCCCGGCCAGCTCGACCGCGCGCGAGAGCTGCGGGAGTCGATCCACGCCGCCGCGACGGCGGCCGCGCGACGCGAACCCCTCCCCGAGCCCGCCGTCCGGGTCATCAACGACTGCAGCACGCAGGGCCGGGCCGCGGCGGTCCTGACGGCCGAGGGCGCCCGGCACTGGCGCCTCGGGTCGACCTCGGCCGTGACGGACGCCCTGGGCGTGATCGCCGCCGACGCGATCAGCATCGTCGCCGGCGAACGGGACGGGAGGCTGGCCCTGTGCGCGTCGCCGACCTGCCGGGCGGCCTTCTTCGACACCAGCCGGAGCCGCACCCGCCGCTGGTGCGACATGAACACGTGCGGGAACCGCGAGAAGAAGGCGCGCTTCCGCGCCGCCGCGCACGACCGCTCAGGACCAGGATCGGGATCGGGATCGGGACCGGCGACGTAGCCACGCCCTCGCCGCGTGACGGCGCCGCGCGAGGCCGTGACAGCGCCGTGACAGCCGGCTGCGAGCGCCGCCGCGCAGGGTGGAGCCATGACCACCACCGCGATCGAGGCCGAGGGCCTCGTCAAGATCTTCGGCGACAACCGCGCCGTGGACGGGGTCGACCTCCGGGTCGCCACCGGCACGGTCTACGGGGTGCTCGGCCCGAACGGGGCCGGGAAGACCACCACGATCCGCATGCTGGCGACCCTCCTGCGTCCCGACGCCGGCCGCGCCTCCGTGTTCGGCCACGACGTGGCGCGCGAGCCGTTCGTCGTGCGGCAGCTCATCGGCGTGACGGGCCAGTACGCGTCCGTCGACGAGACGCTCAGCGCCACCGAGAACCTCTTGCTGTTCTGCCGCCTCAACGGCCTCAAGGGCGCCGCCGCGACGCGCCGCACCCGTGACCTGCTCGAGGAGTTCCACCTCACCGACGCCGCCGCGCGCCCGCTGAAGAACTTCTCCGGCGGCATGCGCCGGCGCCTCGACCTCGCGGCCAGCCTCATCGCCCAGCCGCCGCTGCTCTTCCTGGACGAGCCCACCACGGGACTCGACCCGCGCACCCGCGCGCAGATGTGGGAGACCATCCGCCGCCTGGTCGAGACGGGCTCCACCGTGCTGCTCACCACGCAGTACCTCGACGAGGCCGACCAGCTCGCCGACCGCATCGCGGTCATCGACCGCGGGCAGGTCGTCGCGGAGGGCACCGGCGACGAGCTCAAGTCGTCCGTGGGGCAGCAGTCCCTGCAGCTCACCCTGTTGCAGCCCGAGCACCTGCCGGCCGCGCTCGAGGCCGTGCAGGACGTGCTCGGCGTCGCCGCCACCCCGTCCCCCGAGGCGCGCCGGCTCACCGTGCCCGTCGCCGACCCGGCCCGCGTCACGGACCTCCTGGTCCGTCTGCGCGGCGCCGGCGTCGACCTCGACGGGCTGTCGATGGACAAGCCGACCCTCGACGAGGTGTTCCTGACCCTGACCGGCCACGACGCGACCGACCAGGCCACGACCGACCGAGCCACGACCGACCGAGCCGCGGCCGGCTCCCCCGAGCTCGAGGAGATCTCCGCATGACCACGCTGACCACCGCCCCCGCGGCGCCCGTCGCGCCCGGCGGGCGCATCGTCCCGGGCGCCGCACGCACCCTGCGCAACCGCGTCACCCTCCGCCAGGGCGTCGCCGACTCGCTCGCCATGGCTCGCCGCGGCCTGATCAAGATCCGCCGGACGCCCGAGCAGCTCATCGACGTCACCGTGCAGCCGATCATCTTCACGCTGATGTTCACGTACATCTTCGGCGGCGCGATCGCCGGCGACGTGGCGAGCTACCTGCCGATCAACATCCCCGGCATCCTCGTGCAGACCGTCATCACGACGTCCGCCGTCACCGGCACGCAGCTGCGCGAGGACATGGACAAGGGCGTGTTCGACCGGTTCCGGTCCCTGCCCATCGCCCGCATCGCCCCGCTCGCGGGCGCCCTCCTCGCGGACACCGTGCGCTACCTCATCGCCACGACGCTCACGATCGTCATGGGCCTCATCATGGGCTGGCGGCCGGGCGGCGGCGTGGGCGGCGTCCTGCTCGCCGGCCTCCTCGTCGTCGTGTGCGCCTGGTCGCTGAGCTGGATCTTCGCCTTCCTCGGCGTCGTGGCCCGGTCCGCGTCGTCCGTGCAGGGCATCTCGTTCCTGGTGCTCTTCCCGCTGACGTTCCTGTCGAACGCCTTCGTCCCCGTGGACACCATGCCCGGCTGGCTGCAGGGCTTCGTCAACGTCAACCCGGTGTCGCACCTGATCACCGCCGTGCGCGACCTGGCGAGCACCGGCTCCGTGACGGGCCAGGTCGGGATCGCGCTGTTCAGCTGCGCCGTCGTCGTGGCGATCTTCGCCCCGCTCGCCGTGCGGAGCTACATGAAGAAGGCCTGAGCAGCGCCGGGCCCGAGCTCCTGGCCCGCCTCGCCCGCGAGGCGGACCAGGAGCTCTTCCGCGCGCGGCACCAGGTCGCCGCGGCCCAGCGCGGCGGCCCGCTCCTCGGCCGCTCGCACCACGTCGGCGCCGGCATCGCCGAGGGCGTCCACCACGGAGTCCCGCAGACGACGCGTCCGGAGGGCGGGCAGGTCCTGGCGCGCGCCGAGCCGACCTGCGAGCGCCAGCAGCTCCGCACCCGCGGCCACGCGGTCGGGGTCCGGCCGCCCCGAGCGCCCGTCCCCGAGGCAGGCCCAGTACGCGACGCCGACCGACGACGTCGCGAGCACCGGTCGGTCGACGAACCCGCGGCCCCCGCCACGCACCCGGCGCCCCACCTCGACGATCCGCCGCACGAGGCCGTCGTCGTCCTCCGCGCCCGCCTGGACCCGCCGCACCAGCGTGGCCGACGCCGCCATGAGGAACCACGGGGCGGCGTCCCCCGGGGGCTGTCCCGCGCCGAAGGCCGTCACCGACCGCGAGAAGTGGGCCAGCGCCGCGTCACGGTCCCCGCGCAGCCACGCCACCTCGCCCCGCCCGAGCTCGAGCACCGCGACGGTCTCCGTCGCCTGCGCGCCCCGGGTCCCCTCGAGCGCCTCGGCCATGCTCGCGACCGTCGCCTCGGCCGCCGGCAGGTCCTCCAGCGTCAGCGCCGCGCTGAGCTCGATCCACTGGACCTGACGCTGCATCTCGTCGGCGCCGATCGCCAGCAGCCCGTCGCGCGCCGCGGTGACCCAGCCCGCGGCCGCGGAGGCGTCGCCCTGCTCCGCCATGAAGGAGGCCACCACCATCGCCGTCATCGCGGTGGCCGCGGGGTCCTCCAGCCGGCGGGCGACCTCGTGGGCCGTCCCGGCGAGCTCCACGGCGCGCGTCAGCTCGCCGTCGTTCTCGCGCTGCTGCGCCTCGAACATGTGCGCCAGCAGCGACGTGTACCCGTCGTCCGAGCGCTGCAGCCGTGCGAGGACGTCGGCGACCTCCTCCGGCGACCGGGCCAGGACCAGGCCGGCCAGGTCGCGGGTGCGCGTCCCCACGGACCGGCTGGTGCGCAGCAGCCGGCGCAGGCGTGCCAGCGGCCGCGCCGCCCGCTCGGGCGCCCCGAAGACGGAGGCCCCGGCGATCACCACGAGGGCGATCGCGGTGGCGTCCGCGTGCTCCTCCGGGACCGGCCAGCCGGCGAGCGAGTCGAGCACGACGGGGGCGAGCCCGACGACGCGTTCCTCGGCTCCCCGCGAGGTCCAGCTGCCGAGCAGCGCGACGAAGCCGTGCACGACGGCGTCCGGCCTCCCCCGGTCCACCGCGCGGCGCACCGCGAACAGGAGGTTCTCCTGCTCGCGGGCGAGCTCGGCCACCGCCTCGCGCTGCCCGGGCGTCAGCAGGCGCGAGGCGCACCGGCGCGCGACCGTGGTCGACCACCCGAGCACGGCGTCCTCCGTCGCCGCCTCCTCCCGGGAGGCGGCGAGCCGCAGCAGCCCGAACTCCCGCACGGTCTCGACCATGCGGTAGCGGGTCGCCCCGTCGGCCTCCTCGACCCGCACCAGCGACTGCAGCACGAGCGCGGCGACGTCGTCGTCCACCTGCCACCCGGACGCGTCGGGCACCAGGGCCCGTGCAGCCTCGGCCGAGAAGCCGTCCGGCAGGACGGCGGCGCGCCGCCACAGCGCCTGCTGGCCGGCCGTGAGCAGGTTCCAGCTCCAGTCCAGCACCGCCTCCAGCGTGCGGTGCCGGTCCGGGACGGAGCGGTCGCGCACCCGCAGCAGGGCGAACCGCTCGTCGAGCCTGGCGTCCACCTCCGCGACGCTCAGGGTGCGGACGCGCGCGGCCGCGAGCTCGATCGCCAGCGGCAGCCCGTCCAGGCGCTCGCAGAGCCGGGCCACCGCCCCCGGCTCGAGGAGGGCGTCGGGGCGCACGGCGCGGGCCCGCTCGACGAACAGGCGCACCGCGGGGCCGCCGTCGGCCTCCGCCAGGTCGGAGCCGAGCGGCTCCGGCGCGTACGTGACCTCGCCCTCGAGCAGGAGCGGAGTGCGGCTCGTGGCCAGCACCTGCAGCCCCGGGGACGCGTCGAGCAGCGTCGCGGCCCACCGGGCCGCGCCCTCCACCACGTGCTCGCAGTTGTCGAGCACCACGAGGGCGTCGGCGTCGCGCAGCCGGGCCGCGACCTGGGTCGCCAGGTCGCCGGCCTGGAGCCGCTCGGCCAGACGTAGCGAGCCGGCCCCGGGCGCGAGGCCGAGGGCGTCCGCGAGCGCCAGCACGACGTCGTCGTCGGCGCGCACGCCGACCAGCTCGACCACGACCACCAGCGCATTGCGCGCCACGGCCCGTCGGGCGACCTCCTGCGCGAGCCGGGTCTTCCCCAGGCCGCCCGGGCCCAGGACCGTCACCAGGCGAGCCGCGCCGAGCGCCTCCAGCACAGCGGCGACGTCGTCCTCGCGGCCGAGCAGGGGCGTCGGGTAGGTCCGCAGCCCGCGGGCGGTGCCGACCCCCAGGGCAGGCGGTTCCCCGGCGGCGACGCCGGCCGCCGACCCGGACGGGCCCGCACCCGGCGGTGCGCCCGGCCCGGGCTCGGCCCCGTGCTGCGCGACGGCGGCGGCGAGGCGGTCGTACAGCGCGGCCGTCGCCGGGCCGGGCTCGCTCCCCAGCTCGCGCACCAACACCGACCGCAGGCGCGTGAACACGCGGAGCGCCTCCGCGGGCCGGCCGAGACCCCCGAGCGCACCCATGAGCGCGCGGGCCGCGTCCTCGTCCGTGGGGTCGGCGGCGACGTCCGCCCCGGCGAGCTCGGCGACCACGGCATGCTCCCCCGCGGCCTCCGCCGCGTCCCGGCGCACCACCCGCAGCTCGTCGCGCCAGCGCTCCGCGACCGTCGCCAGCTCGCGCGCCACGGCGGCGAACTCGCCGCCCTCGAGGTCGGTGCCGGGCGTCCCGGACCACAGGCCCAGCGCCCGCCCCGCGACGGCCGCGGCGACCGCCGGGTCCCCCGAGACGATCTCCCGGCGGGCGGCCGTCAGCGCGTCGCGCACCACGGCCAGGTCCGAGGCGACGCCCAGGGCGTACCCGGTCTCGGTCGCGCGCACGACGCGGCGCCCGGACACGGCACGCAGGCGCGAGACGAGGTTCTGCAGCGCGGCCCGCGGGTCGGCGGGGAGGTCCTCCTGCCAGAGCCGGTCGACGAGCGTCGTCGAGGACATCCCGTGGTCGCCCGCGAGGGCGAGGAGCACGACCAGCGCCGCCGACCGCGCCCCGCGGGGCGACCGGCCGGCGCCGTCGGGCCCGAGGACCCGGACGGGGCCCAGCACGCGCACCGCAGGGCTCCCCGACGCCGCCGGGGCGTCGTCGGGACCGGCGGCTCGGTCGGTGGCGTCACGCACGCCTGTGGAGCCTACCGGCCCTCAGGCCCCGCGCCGGGAGGGCCAAGGCGCGTCCGCCGGCCGCAGGGACGCCCAGCCCCCCGCCCGGCTCGCCGCGGCGGCGAGGACGCCCACCACGGCGGACGGGTTGTGCAGGCTGCCGTCGAGCACCCGCGCCACCGCCTCGTCGAGGGGCACCCAGCGCACCTCGATGCCGGCCTCCTCGGCCGTGCGGGTGTGGCGGGAGCCGGCCGGAACGTCGCCGAGGCCGCGGGCCAGGAAGATGCGCACGGCCTCGTCGCTGCTGCCCGGCGACGACGCGAAGTCGGCCAGGACGTGCCACTGCTGCGCGGTCGCGTCCGCCTCCTCGGCGAGCTCGCGCGCGGCGGCCTCGACGGGCGGCTCGCCGTCGACGTCGAGCAGGCCCGCGGGGACCTCCCAGAGCTGCGCCCGCACGGGGTGGCGGTACTGGCGCAGCAGCAGCACCCGGTCGGCGTCGTCCAGCGCGACGATCGCGACCGCCCCGGGGTGCACGACGTACTCCCGGGTCACCGTGCCCGCGTCGCCGAGGTCGACGTCGTCGCGCACCAGGTCCACGATCCGGCCGCGATGCAGCACCTCGCTGCGCACGACCGGGCGCGGGGCGGCCTCGTCGGCGACCGACGAGGCGCCCCCCGCCGCGGCGGGCGGCACCGTCACGCCTGGCCGCCCTGGCGCACGAGCGCCGCCGCGACCAGCCCCGAGAAGAGGGGGTGGGACCGCGTCGGGCGCGACTTGAACTCGGGGTGGGCCTGGGTGCTCACGTAGTACGGGTGCACGTCGGCCGGCAGCTCGACGAACTCGACGAGCTTCGAGTCGGGCGACGTGCCGGAGAACACGAGGCCCTCGTCCTCGAGCTGCGCCCGGTAGGCGTTGTTGACCTCGTACCGGTGACGGTGGCGCTCGGAGACCCGCTCGCTGCCGTACGCCTTCGCGACCACGGAGCCGGAGCCCAGGTGCGCCTCGTAGGCGCCGAGCCGCATGGTGCCGCCCAGGTCGCCGTCGCCGCCCACGATCGCGAGCTGCTCCGCCATGGTGGCGATCACCGGGTGGGTGCTGTTCGGGTCGAACTCCGTGGACGAGGCGTCCTCGAGGCCGAGCACGTTGCGCGCGTACTCGATGACCATCGACTGCAGCCCGAGGCAGATGCCGAGCGTCGGCACCAGGTTCTCGCGCGCCCAGCGCAGGGCGCCGATCTTGCCGTCGATGCCGCGCACGCCGAACCCGCCGGGCACCAGCACCGCGTCGACGCCCTCCAGCGCCTCCTGCGCGCCCGCCGGCGTCTGGCAGTCGTCCGCGGCCACCCAGCGGATCCCGACCTTGGTGTCGTTGTCGAAGCCGCCGGCGCGCAGCGCCTCGGTCACCGACAGGTACGCGTCGGGCAGGTCGATGTACTTGCCGACGAGCGCGATCTCGACGTTGTGCTCCGGCTCGTGCACGCGCTCGAGCAGGCGGTTCCAGCCGTCCCAGTCGACGTCGTGGAACGGCAGGTCGAGGCGCCGCACGACGTACGCGTCGAGGCCCTCGGAGTGGATGACCCGCGGGATGTCGTAGATCGACGGCGCGTCGGCGCAGTTGATGACGGCCTCGTTGTCGACGTCGCACATGAGCGCGATCTTGCGCTTGATGCCGTCCGGCACCACGCGGTCGGAGCGCAGCACGATCGCGTCGGGCTGGATGCCGATGGAGCGCAGCGCCGCCACCGAGTGCTGGGTGGGCTTGGTCTTCAGCTCGCCCGACGGGCCGATGTACGGCACCAGGGAGACGTGCAGGAAGAAGCAGTCGTCGCGGCCGAGCTCGTGCCGCACCTGGCGGGCGGCCTCGAGGAACGGCTGGGACTCGATGTCGCCGACCGTGCCGCCGATCTCGGTGATGATGACGTCGACGTCGGCGCCCGCCTGGTCGCGCATGCGGGACTTGATCTCGTCCGTGATGTGCGGGATGACCTGCACCGTGTCGCCGAGGTACTCGCCGCGGCGCTCCTTGGCGATCACGCGGGAGTAGACCTGGCCGGTGGTGACGTTCGAGGAGGCCGGCAGCTCGATGTCGAGGAACCGCTCGTAGTGCCCGATGTCGAGGTCGGTCTCGGCGCCGTCCTCGGTGACGAAGACCTCGCCGTGCTGGAAGGGGTTCATCGTGCCCGGGTCCACGTTGAGGTACGGGTCGAGCTTCTGCATCGTGACCCGCAGGCCCCGAGAGCGCAGGAGGCGCCCGAGCGAGGAGGCGGTGAGGCCCTTGCCGAGCGACGACGCCACACCCCCCGTCACGAAGATGTGTCGTGTCTGGTGCGTCGCACCTGTACGGCTGGAGGAGCGGGGCTGGAGTCTGTTCGCGGTGTCGGCCACGGAACTCCATCCTAACAGCGGCTCCGGCAGCGGCACGCGGGCCGCGCGGTGCGTCAGGTCACTCCGCGGACCTGGCGCGGCGCCGGACGATCCCCATGACGGCCGACCGGTCGACGAGCAGGGAGCCGCCGACCACGACGACGCCGGCGACGAGCGCGGCGAGGACGCCGACACCCAGCGCGGCCGGGATCCCCCCGTCCGGTGGCAGCAGCGCCCGGGACACCAGCGAGCCCGCCCAGGCACCCAGGGCGGTCAGCGCGACGAGCACCGCCACGGTGCGTGGCACGCCGCGGACGGCGTCGCTCCCGGCAAGGCGCCAGGTCGCGACCAGGAGACCTGCCCCGGCGACGGTCATGCCGATCGACGTGGCCAGGCCCAGCAGAGCGAGGACCCCGGGCTGGTCACGGGCCCCGGTCAGCGCGGGCAGCGCGAACGCCGCGACCGCGACCACCGCCCAGCCCGTCACCGTCACGGCCACCGCCGCGCGCTGCCGGTCGATCGTGTACAGCGCGCGGGACAGGTGCAGGATCAGCGAGAAGCCGAAGATCCCCGGGGCCATCCAGGCGACCGCGCCCCCGAGCCCGGCGACGGATCCGGTCGCGATCCCGGTGAACACCACCTCGACCGCTGCCGACGCCGCCACCAGGGCGGCGACACCCACGCCGGCGACCACGAGAAGCATCCGCGTCGTCGTCGCGAGGAGCCCCCGGAAGGCGTCGTGCCGGGCGTGCGCCACGTGCTCCGCCAGGCGGGGGAACGTGCTCGTCGCGAGCGGGAACGCGAGCACCGCGTACGGCAGGAGGTACACCTGCTGCGCGAACCAGTAGGTCGTGAACGTGGACTCCGGGCCGAACCGTGACGACGCGCCGAGCATGGCGAGCACGGACAGCTGCTGGGCCACGAGCGCGCCGACGCCGGCGAAGGCGAGGTTCCGGGCGCGCGCGCCCTCCCCGCCGGGGAAGCGCAGCGTCGGCCGCAGTCGTACGCCGGCGCGCAGCACCGGGGAGACGAGCGGCAGCGCGAGGACCGCGACCCCTGCCGTGGTGCCCCAGCCGAGCCACGCGATCGCCTCGCCGGACAACGCGGCCACGTCCTTCTGGTCCCCGTCGGCGAGATGCGCGAACACGAGGAACACGGCGATGACCGTCAGGCTCGACAGCAGCGGCGAGAAGGCCTGCCAGAAGAAACGCTTGTGCGCCTGGAGCACGCCGCCCAGCACGACCGCGATCCCGTAGAGCGGGACCTGGAGCGCGAACACGCGCACGAAGGTCGCGGTGACGTCGACCAGTTCGGGGTCCTGGGGCCACAGCACGAGGGAGATCGGGTGGGCGAGGATCGCGAGCAGCGCCCCGACCGGGACGAGGACGGCCAGCGTCCACCCGAGCATCGCCGACGCGATCCGCGAGACCTCGGTCCCCGCCCGCCGCACGATCGGGCCGGCGAGCAACGGCACCACGGATCCCGCGAGCGCCCCGCCGGCGGCCACCTCGAAGAGCACGTTGGGCAGGAGGTTGGCGGCCTGGTAGGCGGCGCCGATCCCCTCGGTGCCCACCGCGTTCGACTGCACCAGCGACCGGGCGAACCCGACCAGCCGGCTCGCCACCGTGACCACGGTGATCATGGCGGCGGCCCCCGCGAGCGTCTGGGTCGCGGCCCGCAGCCCGCCCGGGCGCGACGTCATGCCGTCACTCCCCCGTCGGAGCATCCTGTGCCATCGCGCCCTGTGCCGCCGCGTCCTCCCGGCGTCCCCACCGGTCCGCGCGGCGCAGCCACGGGGTGCGGTCGACGAAGGCCGAGAAGCTCACGCGCTCGGAGGCGAGGGTCAGCCCGACGACGGACGCCAGCGCGGCGAGCCGCACCGCGCGCGGGGCGCCGAACGCCCACTGCGCGCCGACGAGCGCGCCCAGCGCGTTCGCCCCGCCGTCGCCCAGCATGTCGCGCTCGGCGAGGTCGCCGGGAGCCGCGACGGCCGCGGCCCCGAGGACGACGCCGGTCGCCGAGCCCGCGCCGCCGCACGCGACGGGCAGGCTCAGCGCCGCGGACGCCTTCAGCGCGCGGCCCGGGCGCAGGTCGAGGAGGTTGAGGAGGTTGGCCGTGCCGGCCACCAGGGCGCCGTTCACCGCGACGTCTACCAGGTGCCCGGCCGCCCCACCGCGCCGCCGGGTGCCGATCGCGGCGCCGGCCAGCGCCGTCGCGCCGATACCGAGCACCTTGAGGCCGCCGGTCGTGAGGCGCCCCTCGGCGAGCGCCCCCAGGTGGCCTCGCAGCCCCTTGACGCGGGTGCTGGTGTCCTCGGCGAGGTCGTCCACGAGCCCGAACGCCGCCGCGCCGGCGGTGGCCACCGCCGCGCCGGCCCGCTCGCGGCCGCCGCCGGCGGCGAGCGTCCCGGCGACGAGCCCCGCGGCGACGGACGGCCCCTCGAGCATGCTCACCGGCTCGCCCCGGTGGTTCGTGCGGGTCCACCGCGCGGCCCCCCCGGGCGGGTCGGTCTCCAGCGCGCGGCGCACGAGCGTCGTGCCGGCCGCGGCCACCACGGCGCCGCGCAGCAGCGCCCCGATCCCGCCGGCCATCAGCCGTTCCCCTGCGGCGCGCCCTGCTCGACCACCGGCGGCAGCACGGTCGCGCCGTCCTCGAAGCCGTACTGGTCGACGGTGCCGGCCTCCTGGGCCGCGATCGCGAGCGGCACCACGATCTGCCCCGCGGTCTGCTCCACGCCGCTCACGGTGCTCACGAGGTCGGCGAGGTCGTCGTCCGCGCGGACCGTGGCGACCAGGTCGCCGTCCTGCGTCGTCGGGCCGGCCACGACCGACGTCCCCGCGATCTGCGCGGACGTCCCCGCCAGCGCCGAGAGCGCGCCCATCCCGGTCTGCTCCGGGTCGGCGTCCTGCGTCTGCGTGTCGTCGTCCTCCGCCGTGCCGCCGCCCGAGAGCAGCAGGATCGCGTCCGCCGGGGCGTTCGGCTCCGCCACCTGCTCCACGAGGCCCACCTGCTCCAGCAGGTGCTGCTGCTCGAGCGCGGCGTCGCTGAACGAGTCCGACTGCCCGGGGGCGGCGTCCGTCAGGGCCACGGTGAGCGACGCGGCGAGCAGCTCGGCCGTGCCGGACTCGCCGTCGATCACGCCGTCGATGGCGTCGTCCGGCAGCTTCTCGCGCAGGCCGTCCGCCACCGTCTCCCGCATGGTCAGCTCGTCGGCCGAGGTCCACGAACCCGCCAGGCGCTCCTGCGCGACGACCGTCCCGTCCGACGCGTCGAGCTGGTCGAGCACCGCCTGCCGCGTCGCGTCGTTCACCTCGTCGACCTCGACGACCGCGACGCGCTTGCCCGCGAGCGATCCGGCCACGAGCTGGTCGCCGGCGCTGTCGATGAACCGGCGCTGCTCCTCGGCGGTGGTCTGCGCCTCGCCGAGCTCCTCGCGCAGGGTGTTGCGCTCCGTGCGCAGCGCGTCGACCTGGTCGGTGAGCTGGTCGCCGATCGCGCCCTGCAGCGGGCCGGCACCGAGGATGATGCCCACCGCGAGGGCGAGGAACACGGAGATCAGCGAGACGAGGTGGTACCTGAAGTCGATCACGGTCGGCAGAGGTTCCTTCTGTCGGGTCGGGTGGGGCGGGCGCCAGGCGGGGTACGGAGGGACGTCACCCGCCGAAGAGGCTACCCACCCACGAGACGAGGTCGTCGATCCGGGCACCGACGATCCCGAAGATCGTCTGCCCCGCGGCGGTCGACCACAGCGCGGCGACGACGGCGGCGACGCCCGCCAGCGACAGCAGCGTGAGCTGCAGGTTGGAGATCCGGGTGCGGTACAGCCGCGACACGCCCTTGGCGTCCACGAGCTTGCCGCCCACCCGCAGGCGCGTGAGGAAGGTGCTCGCCATGCCGGCGCGCCCCTTGTCGAGGAACTCGACGAGCGTCGCGTGCGTCCCGACCGCGACGATCAGCTCGGCGCCCTTGTCGTCGGCGAGCAGCATGGCGATGTCCTCGCTGGTGCCCGTCGCCGGGAAGACCACCGGCTCGACGCCGAGCGCCTCCACGCGGTCGAGCCCCGGCGCGTTGCCGTCGCGGTAGGCGTGCACCACGATCTCCGCGCCGGACGACAGCGCCCGGTCGGACACCGAGTCCATGTCGCCGACGATCATGTCCGGCCGCCAGCCGGCGTCGATGATCGCGTCCGCGCCGCCGTCCACCCCGACCAGCACCGGCCGGTTCTCGGTGATGTAGGACCGCAGCATCGCCAGGTCCTCGCGGTAGTGGTAGCCGCGCACGACGATGAGCACGTGCCGGCCGTCGAACGTCGTCCGCACGTCCGGCACGCCGACGCCGTCGAGCAGGAGGTCCCGCTCGCGCCGCAGGTAGGTCATGGTGTTCTCGGCGAAGTTCTCGATCTCCGCGGAGAGGCCCTCGCGCGCCGCAGCCATGTCGACCTCGACCGTGTCCGGCGTCTGCCGGACCCCCTCGGCCACGGTGGTGCCGTCGACGCGGACGGCGCCGCCGTCGATGCGCACGACGGCGCCCTCGGGCAGCGACATCACCGCGGGCCCCAGGTCGTCGACCAGCGTGATCCCCGCCTCGATCAGGATGCCCGGACCCGCGTTCGGGTAGCGGCCCGACGTCGAGCGCGCGGCGTTGAGCACCGCGGCGGGCGCGACGGCCACGAGGGCGTCGGCCGCGACCCGGTCGATGTCGACGTGGTCGATGACGGCCACGTCGCCGGGACGCAGCCGCTTGGTCAGGTCCTTGGTCCGCGTCCCGACCCGGGCGGGCCCCGTCACGTCGGGGCCGTCGTCGCCGGCGTCGGGGGCGCGCTCGGACTTGCGCAGGATCATTCTCATCGCCCCTATCGTCCCACGGTGGAGGACTCCAGGAGCTCGACCGCGTGCTGGCGCGCGGTCGCGGACTCCTCCTGCCCGGAGAGCATGCGTGCGAGCTCGCGCACCCGGTCGTCGTCCGCGACCGCGCGCACGCCGGTCACGGTGACCCCGCCGTCGTCCTCGCGTGCGTCGTCGCCGCCGGACGTGGATTTCGTCACCACGAGATGGGTGTCGGCGAACGCCGCCACCTGGGCCAGGTGCGTCACGACGACCACCTGTGTGCTGCGGGCGAGCGTCGCGAGCCGGCGGCCCACCTCGACGGCGGCGCGACCGCCCACGCCGGCGTCGACCTCGTCGAAGACGAAGGTCGGCAGCGGGACGGCAGGGCGGCCGTCCCCGCCCGCCGACTCGAGCCGCGCGGTCGCCAGCGCGACCTCGACGGCCAGCATCACGCGCGACAGCTCGCCACCGGACGCGCCCTTGCCGAGCGGCCGGGCCGGCGCGCCGGGGTGCGGCTCGAGCAGGAACGACACCTGGTCGGCGCCCCAGGGGCCCGGCTCGTCGGCGGCCACGACGTCGACCACCAGCCGGGCGCCCTTCATCGCGAGGCCGGACAGCTCCTGCGTCACCGCCTCGGACAGGGCCTCGGCCGCGGATCGGCGCCCCGCCGTGAGCCGCTCCCCCGCGGCGGTCAGCTCGGCGTCCAGCTCGGTCGTGCGCTCGCGCATCGACGCGAGCCGCTCGCCGCCGTCGTCCAGGTCGAGGAGGCGCAGCCCGGCGTCGCTCGCCCAGCGCAGCACGTCGTCGACCGTCTCCCCGTAGCTGCGCGTGAGCGCGTTGAGCTCCGCGAGCCGGGCGTGCGCGGTCTCGAGGCCCGCGGGGTCGGCCTGCAGGTCGTCGACGTACGCCGACAGCTCGGTCGCGACGTCCCCCAGCAGGTAGCCGGCCTCCGCGAGCCGGGTCGCCTGGCCGCCGAGCGCCGGGTCGTCGTGCGCGGCCGCCTCGAGCGCGCGCCGCGCCCGCTCGACGGCCGCGACCGCGCTGCCCTCGGTCTCCACGTCGTCGCCCGCGACGGCGTCGTGCGCCTGCTGCGCGGCGACCCGCAGCTGCTCGGAGTTGCCGAGCCGCCCGACCAGCGTCGTGAGCTCGGCGTCCTCCCCCGGCCGCGGGTCCACCCGCTCGACCTCGGCGAGGCCCAGGCGCAGCAGCTCCGCCTCGCGGGCGCGCTCGGCGCCCCGCGCGGTGAGGTCCGCGATCTCGGCCAGCAGCCCGGCCCGCTCCGTCCACGCCGCGCGGTACGCGTCCAGCCCGTCCTGGTGGTCCGGACCGGCGAAGGCGTCCAGGGCCTCGCGCTGCTTCGCCGCCGTGCGCAGGCGCAGCTGGTCGGCCTGGCCGTGCACCGTCACGAGCTCGTCGGCGATCTCCGCCAGCACGGCCTGGGGCACGCCGCGGCCACCGAGGTGGGCGCGGGAGCGGCCCGCCGCCGCGACCGTCCGCAGCACGACGACCGTCCCGTCGTCGTCCACCTCGCCACCGGCCTCGTCGACCCGCGCCGAGACGGCGGGGTGGGCGGCGACCCGCAGCCGGCCCTCGACGACGGCGCCGTCGGCCCCGGGGCGCACGGCGGCGGCGTCCGCCTTGCCGCCCATGAGCAGCCCCAGCCCGGTGAGCACCATGGTCTTGCCCGCGCCCGTCTCGCCTGTGATGACGGTCAGGCCGTCGGCCAGCGACACCCGGGCGGCGCGGATCACGCCCAGGTTCTCGATCGCGATCTCCTCGAGCACCTCACGCCTCCTTCTCGTGCGCGGACCCGTCCGAGGGCCCGTCCTGCTCGGCCTGGTCCGCTCGATCCGGCGCCCGGTGGTCGGGCCGCTTCGCCGCCAGCTCCCGCCAGCCGACCACCGGCAGCGAGAACTTCGACACCAGCCGGTCGGTGAACGGCGCGTGCGAGAGGCGCGCGAACCGGAGCGGCAGCGCACCGCTGCGCACCTCGACCCACGACCCGACGGGCAGGTCGATGCGTCGTCGGCCGTCGCAGGTCAGCACCGCCGGGACCGGGCTGCGCTCGAGCACCTTCACGGTGTAGGTGGACCGCGGGCCGATCACCAGCGGCCGCGCGAACAGCGCGTGCGCGGACAGCGGCACCAGGAGCACGCCGTCGACCTCGGGCCACATCACGGGCCCGCCCGCCGAGAACGCGTGCGCCGTCGAGCCGGTCGCCGTGGACATCACCACGCCGTCGCAGCCGAAGGACGACAGCGGGCGGCCGTCGACGGCGATGCCCACCTCGACCATGCGCTCCCGGCTGGCCTTCTCCACCGTGGCCTCGTTGAGCGCCCACCCGGTCCGCGGCGTGTCCTCGCCGGGCAGGTGCACGGCGATGTCCACGACCGCTCGCTCCTCGACCTCGTAGTCGCGGGCGGCGAGCCGGCGCACGGCATGGCGCAGGTCGTCGCGCTCGCTCTCGGCGAGGAAGCCGACATGGCCGAGGTTGACGCCCAGCAGCGGCACCCCGGTGCCGTGCGTCAGCTCGGCGGCCCGCAGGATCGTGCCGTCGCCGCCGAGCACCATGACGGCCTCGGACTCCGTGACCCCCTCCCGCGCACGGGCGGCGGCCATGTGGTCGCCGAAGGACTCGGCCAGGTCGTCGTCGTGCAGCGCGACCTCGAACCCGGCCTCGGTGAGCTCTCGCACGGCCTCGGACAGGGCCGCCACGGCCTCCGGGCGACCCCCGTGGGTGACGATGAGGACTCGACGGCTCACGGTGCTCCTCCGATCGAGAAGACGGGCAGGACGGGCGGGACGGACGGCGGCGAGTCGGGCTCCCCCGGACTCCAGCCGACCGCCGCGGAGAGCGCGGCCTCGAGCGCGGTCCCGGTCGCGCCGTCGTCGGGCGGGCCGCCTCGCGCCGGGCGGAGCCAGCAGAAGTACTCGCGGTTGCCGCTGGGCCCGGGGAGCGGGCTCGGCACGACGGCGTGGGTCGCGAGGCCGTGGTCGGCCGCCGCGCGCACGACGGTGCGCACGGCCTCGGCGTGCAGGCCGGGGTCGCGGACCACGCCGCCGCTGCCCAGACGATCCCGCCCGACCTCGAACTGGGGCTTGACCAGCAGGAGTGCCTGGGAGCCCGGCCCGAGCACCGAGGCCAGCGGCCCGAGCACCAGCGTCAGCGAGATGAACGACAGGTCGCCCACGACGACGTCAGGGGCACGCTCGAGGTCCGCGGGGGTGAGGTCGCGCAGGTTGAACCCCTCGACCACCGTCACGCGGGGGTCGGCGCGCAGCGCGGGGACCAGCTGGTCGTGCCCGACGTCGAGCGCGACCACGTGCCGCGCCCCCCGCCGCAGGAGCACGTCGGTGAAGCCGCCCGTCGACGCCCCGACGTCCAGGCACCAGCCGCCGTCCACGGACCGCAGCAGGTCGCGGCCCTCCGGGTCCGCCTCGAGCGCGTCGAGCGCCCCGGCCAGCTTGCCGCCCGCCCGCGACGCGTACCCCGGGTCGTGCGGGTCCGCGAGGACGGTCATCGCCGCGCCCTCCGGCACGACGGTGGACGCCTTCGTGACCAGGCGGTCGCCCAGCCGTACCCGGCCCGCCCCGATCAGTTCGACGGCCTGGCGCCGGGAGCGGGCCAGGCCGCGGCGGACGAGCTCCGAGTCCGTGCGCGCCTCCGGCGTCACCGCGCCGGTCCCGCGTCCGGGCCGGTGTCGCCCTGCTCCTCCCGCCCGTCGAGGCGGGCGCGCAGCACGTCGTGGACGTGCGTGAACCGCTCGACGTGCTCCCCGACGGGCAGGTCGTCGAGGCCGTCCAGGCGGTCGAGCGCACCGGGCGCGGGCGCCTCGTCCGGCGACGGGTCCGCTGCGGGCGTGCCGCCGGGGCCGGCGGCTCCGGGCGTCGCCGAGTCCTGCGTCATGGTCCCTCCCTGCCGCTCGCGGTCGTGGTCTCGTCGCCGGCACCCGAGCCGGGTGCGCGCGGACCGCCGGGCCGAGGGCGGCTGCTGCTCCGGGAACGACGCCGCCGTCCGAGGTCCGGGACCACGCTACCCGCTGGCGCCGAGGTGTCGCGCACGACGCACAGCCCGCGACCAGGTCCGTCACGGACCCGTCGCACGGCGACGGACCTGGCCCCTGCGGCCGACCGGGTCAGGCCCGCAGCTCCGGGACCGTCGCCGGGTCGACCGGTCTGCCCGCGTCAGCGGCGTCCCACGCGGCCGCGCAGGCGGCACGCACCACATCGATCCCGTGCGGCCCCGACCGGTCCAGCTCGAGAGCCCCGTCCACGACGCGCGCGGCGCGGCCCTCGCACGTCCACCAGCCCTCCGCGGAACGCTCCGGACGCGGGTGCGCCTCCAGGAGCGCCCGCAGGTCGCCGCCGAGGTAGTCGGGCCGGAGCCCCGGCTCGGCCAGCACCGCGTCGCGGGCCGAGGACACGCCGGTCAGCACGTGCAGCCCGGGGTACCCGTCGGAGCGGGCGCCCGCGAGGTCGGTGTCGAGCCGGTCGCCGATCACGAGGGGGCGCTCCGCGCCCGCCCGCTCGACGGCCATCCGGTACATGGCCGGCGACGGCTTGCCGGCGCTGTCCGGGCTGACCCCCGTCGCGGCCACGACCGCACCCACAAGCGCCCCGTTCCCCGGGGCGAACCCGCGCGCCGTCGGCAACGACAGGTCGAGGTTGCTCGCGACGTGCCACGCGCCGCCCGCCACGGCGTAGGCGGCCTCGGCGAGGTCCTCCCACGCCAGACCCGGGGCATAGCCCTGCGCCACGGCGTCCGGGGCGTCGTCCGCCGAGCCGACGACCGTCAGGCCGGCCGCCGTGACGGCCGTCCGCAGCCCGGCACCGCCGATCACGAGGACGCGGGCACCGGGCGCGAGCCGCGTGCGGAGCAGCGCGGCGCACGCCTGGGCGGCCGTCAGCACCTCGTCGGCCCGCGTCGGGATGTCCAGGCCGGTGAGCTGACCGGCCACCTCCTCCGGCTCGCGCGACGCGTTGTTCGTCACGAACACCAGCCGCAGGCCCGCCGACCGCGCCCCGGCCAGGCTCTCCGCGGCGTGCCCGATCGGAAGGTGCCCGCGGTACGCCACGCCGTCGAGGTCGACGAGCGCGAGGTCGTGCGCCTCCGCGAGCGGGACGTCGCTGCGCCCCAGCGTCGCCGTCATGCGCGCCCCTCGTCCGGCGCGCTCGCCTCCCCCTCCGGTGCCTCCGGGTCGGCCTCGGGGACCTCCTCGGACTCCGTCGTCCCGCCCTCGGATGTCAGGTCGTCCGCAGCCTCGTCTTCCGCAGCCTCGTCGTACATGTCGAACACCACGACGTCGTCCTCGTCCGCAGAAACGCCCGAGGCCCGCTCGAGCGCGGCCGGGTCCACGCCGGCGAGGAGCTCGGCGGCCTCCTCGACGCGCCCTGCGGCCTCGAGCGCGGCGGCGCGGGCCTGGAGCACGCGCACGCCGAGGTCGCCCCGACGCTCGGTGGCCGGGATGCGGTCGAGCACCGCGAGGGCCGCGTCGTGCTCGCCGAGATCGGACCGTGCCCCGCTCGCGACGATCGCCAGCTCGGTGCGCCCCTCCGCGTCCAGCGTGCGCGCCTCCTCGCTCGCGGCGAGGGCGAGCGCACGCTCAGGACGCCCGAGGCCGCGCTCCGCGTCCGCCATGACCGGCAGGTGCTCCGAGGAGCCGTTCAGACGTCGCACCGTGCGCAGCTCGCGCAGCGCCTCGGCGAACCGGCCGGTGCGGTACGCCGCGATTCCCGCGGCCTCGCGCACCACGTCGACCCGGCCGCCGCGACGCACCGCCGCCTGGGTGTGCTCGTACGCCCGCTCGGGGTCGGCGTCGAGGAGGCGGCCCGCCATCACCAGGTGCAGGCCGATCTTCTCCGCGTTCTCCTTCGTCAGACCACGCAGCCGGCCGCGGACCTCACGCCCCAGCTGCCCCATGGTCACGTCCTCGTCGATCTCCGGCTCGACGACCCGCGGGCGCCGCTCGGCGCCCGTCGCCAGGCGTGCGGGGCGACCCGCACCACCGGAACGTGCCGGGCCACCCGAGCGGGACGGGCCGGAGCCTCCGCGGGCGGGGGCGCCGGCGCGGCCTCGATCTCCGCCGCCGCTGCGCGCGCCGTCGGCACGATAGCCCTGGCGCGGTCCGCCTCCACGCGAGTCACGCGAGTCACGCGAGTCACGCGAGTCACGCGAGTCACGCGAGTCACGGCGATCGCCCGAATATCCCCGGCCGTCGCGCGAACCGCTGGTTCGTTCCCGGTCGTCACGACGGCCACCGGTGCGCTCCCGGTCGTCGGGACGCCCGTCGTACCGCCGCGCACCGCCGCGCGCGGGACGGTCGTCCCCGCGGCTCGTGGAGCGCTCGTCGCGACGGTCGGGCCGAGAGGTCGTAGGCCTCTCCGTCCGCGCGCCGAACCCGCGTCGGTCAGCTCCACGGTCTCCGGTCGAGCTACCGCGCCGGTCCTGGCGCTCCTCGCCGTACCGACGATCGGGCCGGCCCGTCGACGGCCTCGCACCGCGCGCGTCCGAGCCACGCCGGTCCGCTCCGCGGTCTCCGGTCGGGCCGCCGCGCCGGTCCTGGCGCTCCTCGCCGTGCCGACGGTCGCCGGAACGCCCGCCGCGGTCGTCGCCGCCGGCAGGTCGCCCGCCCCGCTCCGCACGTGGGCGTCCGGAGTCGGTACCGTAGCCGCCTCGCGACTGGTCAGGACGCCGGCGCTCGTCGCCCGAGCCCCGGTCCGACCCGCGATCGCGGCCCGCACTCGACGACCTCCCCGTACGTCCGCCGTCATGCCCGCCCGAGCGCGCACTTCCGCCACGGGAGGACGATGCTCGACCGCCTGCACCGCCCTTGTTCTCGTCCCGCGGTGATTCGTTCACGGTGTTCCTTCCGACGCCGACACAGCCCGTATTCTCCCACGCCAGCGCCAGCCGAGGACTGTCCAGGCCCCCTCACTCCGTGTGAGAGGACGCACTGGAACAAGGCCCAGGATCACGCCCCGCCAAGCGGATCACGCGACAGGCCATGCGGACGCCTCAACGTCGAGGGCCCGCGTCACGCCGGCGAACGGCACGGCCCACGTCACCGCCCGACCGCCCCCTACCGCCCGACAGCGTCCTGATCAGGGTCCGGCCTGAATCTGGGTATGCGAAAGGCCCACCCCCGGCGTGCGGGGGTGGGCCTTTCGTGAATGGGTGTCCGGCGGCGTCCTACTCTCCCACCCCCTCTCGAGGGCAGTACCATCGGCGCTGAAGGGCTAAGCTTCCGGGTTCGGAATGGGACCGGGCGTTTCCCCAACGCTATGACCGCCGTAACTTTATCGAGTTGTCAGGGTCAAACCCCGTTCCACCTGGTGGTGGTGGGGGTTGGTGCCCGTTTCTCGGGAACCGCACAGTGGACGCGTAGCATGTTATTGACCAAACAGTGTTTGGTGGGTGTGTGAAGTTGTCGGCTTATTAGTACCGGTCAGCTCCGACAGTCTTTCGTCCTGTCTTCCACATCCGGCCTATCTACCCAGTGGTCTAGCTGGGTGCCTTCACCCCCGAGGGGGATGGAAACCTCATCTTGAAGCAGGCTTCCCGCTTAGATGCTTTCAGCGGTTATCCCTTCCGAACGTAGCTAACCAGCCGTGCTCCTGGCGGAACAACTGGCACACCAGAGGTTCGTCCGTCCCGGTCCTCTCGTACTAGGGACAGCCCTTCTCAAGTTTCCTGCGCGCGCAGCGGATAGGGACCGAACTGTCTCACGACGTTCTAAACCCAGCTCGCGTACCGCTTTAATGGGCGAACAGCCCAACCCTTGGGACCTACTCCAGCCCCAGGATGCGACGAGCCGACATCGAGGTGCCAAACCATGCCGTCGATATGGACTCTTGGGCAAGATCAGCCTGTTATCCCCGGGGTACCTTTTATCCGTTGAGCGACGGCGCTTCCACAAGCCACCGCCGGATCACTAGTTCCGACTTTCGTCCCTGCTCGACCTGTCGGTCTCACAGTCAAGCTCCCTTGTGCACTTGCACTCGACACCTGATTGCCAACCAGGCTGAGGGAACCTTTGAGCGCCTCCGTTACATTTTGGGAGGCAACCGCCCCAGTTAAACTACCCACCAGGCACTGTCCCTGATCCGGATCACGGACCGAGGTTAGATGGTCGATGCGGCCAGAGTGGTATTTCAACGATGACTCCTCCCGACCTGGCGGCCGGGAATCATAGTCTCCCACCTATCCTACACAAGCCGCACCGAACACCAATACCAAGCTATAGTAAAGGTCCCGGGGTCTTTCCGTCCTGCTGCGCGTAACGAGCATCTTTACTCGTAGTGCAATTTCGCCGAGCTCGCGGTTGAGACAGCGGAGAAGTCGTTACGCCATTCGTGCAGGTCGGAACTTACCCGACAAGGAATTTCGCTACCTTAGGATGGTTATAGTTACCACCGCCGTTTACTGGGGCTTAAATTCTGGGCTTCACCGAAGTTGACCCGTCCTCTTAACCTTCCAGCACCGGGCAGGCGTCAGTCCGTATACATCGTCTTGCGACTTAGCACGGACCTGTGTTTTTAGTAAACAGTCGCTTCTCCCTGGTCTCTGCGGCCCTCCCCGCTTACCACCGCTAGGGTGTTCACAGTTCAGGCCCCCCTTCTCCCGAAGTTACGGGGGCATTTTGCCGAGTTCCTTAACCACGATTCGCTCGATCGCCTTGGTATTCTCTACCTGACCACCTGAGTCGGTTTGGGGTACGGGCGGCTAGAACCTCGCGTCGAGGCTTTTCTTGGCAGCTGAGGATCACCCGTTTCCCGCATACGCGGTCACTATCAGTTCTCACCCTTGGTGCTCTGCGGATTTGCCTACAGAGCGGGCTACAACCTTGGACGTGGACTACCATCGCCACGCCGGGCTACCTTCCTGCGTCACCCCTGTTAACACGCTTACCTACTACCGGTTCGGGTCCCACGCCGCGCCTGCCGGTGTCGCCCGAAGGCAACGGTGACAGGTTTGGGGCGGTTAGCATCACCGGGCTCGGTATGGGCGGTTCTTCGCCGGTAGGAGAATATCAACTCCTTGTCCATCGACTACGCCTGTCGGCCTCGCCTTAGGTCCCGACTTACCCAGGGCGGATTAACCTGGCCCTGGAACCCTTGGTCATTCGGCGGACGGGTTTCTCACCCGTCATTCGCTACTCATGCCTGCATTCTCACTCGTGTGGGCTCCACCACTAGGTCACCCTGCAGCTTCACTGCCCAC
Organism: Promicromonospora sp. Marseille-Q5078; assembly: GCF_050315395.1. NCBI lineage: Bacteria > Bacillati > Actinomycetota > Actinomycetes > Micrococcales > Promicromonosporaceae > Promicromonospora > Promicromonospora sp. Marseille-Q5078. The sequence continues at coordinate 2,038,533 of NZ_JBNPQG010000001.1, read as the reverse complement.
ACGACGCTCCCCTACCCACCCACACACCTGAACATCGATCAAGTCGATGCTGGGCTAACGTGTGAGTGCCACGGCTTCGGCGGTGTACTTGAGCCCCGCTACATTGTCGGCGCGGAATCACTTGACCAGTGAGCTATTACGCACTCTTTCAAGGGTGGCTGCTTCTAAGCCAACCTCCTGGTTGTCTGTGCAACTCCACATCCTTTCCCACTGAGCACACGCTTAGGGGCCTTAGCCGATGATCTGGGCTGTTTCCCTCTCGACTACGAAGCTTATCCCCCGCAGTCTCACTGCCACGCTATGTCTTACCGGCATTCGGAGTTTGGCTGACGTCAGTAACCTGGTAGGGCCCATCGGCCATCCAGTAGCTCTACCTCCGGCAAGGAACACGTGACGCTGCACCTAAATGCATTTCGGGGAGAACCAGCTATCACGAAGTTTGATTGGCCTTTCACCCCTAACCACAGGTCATCCCCTCAGTTTTCAACCTAAGTGGGTTCGGTCCTCCACGCCGTCTTACCGGCGCTTCAACCTGCCCATGGCTAGATCACTTCGCTTCGGGTCTAGACCCGGCGACTGAATCGCCCTATTCGGACTCGCTTTCGCTACGGCTTCCCCACACGGGTTAACCTCGCCACCGAGCACTAACTCGCAGGCTCATTCTTCAAAAGGCACGCCGTCACCCCTGCTAAGGAGGCTCCGACGGATTGTAGGCACACGGTTTCAGGTACTATTTCACTCCCCTCCCGGGGTACTTTTCACCTTTCCCTCACGGTACTTGTCCGCTATCGGTCACTAGGTAGTATTTAGGCTTAGCAAGTGGTCTTGCCAGATTCACACGAGATTTCTCGGGCCCCGTGCTACTTGGGATCCCCTCTACCAGGCCGCGACATTTCGCCTACGGGACTCACACCCTCTACGGTCCGCCTTTCAATGCGGTTCGACTATGACACGGCTTTCTTACTGGCTGAAGAGTTGTCAGACTCCTCCAGAAGGTCCCACAACCCCGCATGTGCAACGCCTGACAGCTTGACACACACACGGTTTGGCCTCATCCGCTTTCGCTCGCCACTACTCACGGAATATCTCTTCCTGTCGGTACTGAGATGTTTCACTTCCCGACGTTCCCCCCTACACCCTATGTATTCAGATGCAGGTGACTGAGCATGACCCCAGCCGGGTTCCCCCATTCGGACATCCTCGGATCACAGCTTGTTTGCCAACTCCCCGAGGCTTATCGCAGGCTACAACGTCCTTCTTCGGCTCCTAGTGCCAAGGCATCCACCCTGTGCCCTTAAAAACTTCGACACACTACAATATTTCACAGAGATCAGAAAACCAGCCCGACCAACAACGCGGCAACCAGTCCGAAGACCACCACCACGCGCCGACCAGACCAGTACTGAACATCTGGGATGCTCGCGTCCACTGTGCAGTTCTCAAGCAACGGACGAACCCGTGAACCCACCGGCACGCCTACCCCGGCACCAGCCCCCCGAAGGAGACCCACCGAAGCGGTTCACACCAGGCCCACGACCCGTAACCATGCAGATCCAACAAGACCCTCACCATCGCCCACCCACCAGCCAGCACGAAACCCGTGCCGACCACCAGGAAGGGACGCCGATTGCCTCAGGACCCAACAGTGTGCTTGCGGACCAGACCCCGCCCCCACCCACCAGCTTTCCGCCACACCCGGAGCAAGACCCCGAACGCGTGTACTCACCAGCCGGCATGAACCGAACCGATCCTGCTAGTCAATGTTCCACCCATGAGCAACCACCAGACGCTCGAACGGCGCCTCAAGTGGCCTGCTGACCCCCAACGGGGCCTCAGATGCTCCTTAGAAAGGAGGTGATCCAGCCGCACCTTCCGGTACGGCTACCTTGTTACGACTTAGTCCCAATCGCCAGTCCCACCTTCGACCACTCCCCCCGGAAAACCGGTTGGGCCATGAGCTTCGGGTGTTACCAACTTTCGTGACTTGACGGGCGGTGTGTACAAGGCCCGGGAACGTATTCACCGCAGCGTTGCTGATCTGCGATTACTAGCGACTCCGACTTCATGGGGTCGAGTTGCAGACCCCAATCCGAACTGAGACCGGCTTTTTGGGATTCGCTCCACCTTACGGTATCGCAGCCCTCTGTACCGGCCATTGTAGCATGCGTGAAGCCCAAGACATAAGGGGCATGATGATTTGACGTCATCCCCACCTTCCTCCGAGTTGACCCCGGCAGTCTCCCATGAGTCCCCGGCATAACCCGCTGGCAACATAGGACGAGGGTTGCGCTCGTTGCGGGACTTAACCCAACATCTCACGACACGAGCTGACGACAACCATGCACCACCTGTGTACGAGTGTCCAAAGAGAACCCCATCTCGGGGGCTTTCTCGTACATGTCAAGCCTTGGTAAGGTTCTTCGCGTTGCATCGAATTAATCCGCATGCTCCGCCGCTTGTGCGGGCCCCCGTCAATTCCTTTGAGTTTTAGCCTTGCGGCCGTACTCCCCAGGCGGGGCACTTAATGCGTTAGCTGCGGCACGGAACTCGTGGAATGAGCCCCACACCTAGTGCCCAACGTTTACGGCATGGACTACCAGGGTATCTAATCCTGTTCGCTCCCCATGCTTTCGCTCCTCAGCGTCAGTTGCGGCCCAGAGACCTGCCTTCGCCATCGGTGTTCCTCCTGATATCTGCGCATTCCACCGCTACACCAGGAATTCCAGTCTCCCCTACCGCACTCTAGTCTGCCCGTACCCGATGCAAGCCCGAGGTTGAGCCTCGGGATTTCACACCAGACGCGACAGACCGCCTACGAGCTCTTTACGCCCAATAATTCCGGACAACGCTTGCGCCCTACGTATTACCGCGGCTGCTGGCACGTAGTTAGCCGGCGCTTCTTCTGCAGGTACCGTCACTTGCGCTTCTTCCCTGCTGAAAGAGGTTTACAACCCGAAGGCCGTCATCCCTCACGCGGCGTCGCTGCATCAGGCTTTCGCCCATTGTGCAATATTCCCCACTGCTGCCTCCCGTAGGAGTCTGGGCCGTGTCTCAGTCCCAGTGTGGCCGGTCGCCCTCTCAGGCCGGCTACCCGTCGACGCCTTGGTAGGCCATCACCCCACCAACAAGCTGATAGGCCGCGAGCCCATCCCCCACCGAAAAACTTTCCAACCCACACCATGCGATGCAGGCTCATATCCGGTATTAGACCTCGTTTCCAAGGCTTATCCCGAAGTGGAGGGCAGGTTGCTCACGTGTTACTCACCCGTTCGCCACTGATCCGTCCCAGCAAGCTGGGACATCACCGTTCGACTTGCATGTGTTAAGCACGCCGCCAGCGTTCGTCCTGAGCCAGGATCAAACTCTCCGTAAAAGAAGAGAAAACACCACGAACCCCAAAAGAGCCCGCAGCATTCAACGATACTGGCCAGACCAAGCTGAACTGCTCAGTCCGATCCAAAGAAACCAACAAAGGTTCCAAATAATTGGCATTGACTATCAAACACACTGTTGAGTTCTCAAACAACCGACGCACACCCACAAGACCAGGACCTTTTCGATCCTGACCCCGCCGGGGCAACCCCTCAAACTTACTCGGTTCGTCCTGCCCCGTCAAGTTCCGGCCGAAGCCTGAAAGCGAAGGTTCGAACGTCCCGTTCCCGAACGAGGGCGCACTCGGCGTCCTCGTGAAGAAGGATTCGGGGTGTTCGCTCCGGGCCGGCCACCGGTACCCAGCCTCTCGGCTGTCTCCTCGGTGTCCGTTCTCCCTGTCGGGCGAACGACCAGAACATTACACACACTCCGGCCGAGGTGCCAAATCGCGCGCTGACCTGCGGAGATACCTCGACGCGGGACGCCTCCCGCACGCACGAGGGCCCCGGCGGGAGCTCACGCTCCCCCGGGGCCCTCGCCGGCGCAGGCGGTCGGCTACTCGGCGACCGCGACCGCCAGAGTCCGCTTGCCGCGGCGCAGGACCGCGTACCGGCCGTGCAGCAGGTCCTCGGGGCTGAGGGCGGCGTCCTCGGACTCCACCTTCGTGTTGTTGACGTAGGCCCCGCCCTCGCCGATCGCCCGGCGCGCGGCGGCCTTCGACGCCACGAGGCCGGAGCCCACGAGGGCGTCCACCACGAGGTCGCCCGCCTTCGCCGTGGTCCGGGGCAGCTCCGCCACCGCCGCCCCGAGCGTCCCGGCGTCGAGACCGCGCAGCTCGCCCCGCCCGAACAGCGCCTGACTCGCCGCGATCACCGCGTCGGTCGCCCCCTGCCCGTGCACCAGGGTCGTCAGGTCGCCCGCGAGGGCGCGCTGCGCCTCCCGGGCGAACGGCCGGTCGGTGACCTCGACCCCGAGCGCGTCGATCTCCTCGCGGCTGCGGAAGGTGAACACCTTGAGGTACTTCACGACGTCCGCGTCGGCCGTGTTGAGCCAGAACTGGTAGAAGGCGTACGGGCTCGTCAGCTCGGGGTCGAGCCACAGCGCCCCGCCCTCGGACTTGCCCATCTTGGTGCCGTCGGCCTTGGTGATGAGCGGCGAGGTCAGGGCGTGCACGGCCGTGCCGTCGGTCTTGCGGATCAGCTCGACGCCGGACAGCAGGTTGCCCCACTGGTCGTTGCCCCCGAGCTGCAGCGTGCACCCGTGGCGCTCGTAGAGCTCACGGAAGTCCATGCCCTGCAGCACCTGGTAGCTGAACTCCGTGTAGCTGATGCCCTCGTCCGACCGCAGGCGCCTCGCCACGATGTCCTTCGACAGCATGGTGCCCACGCGGAAGTGCTTGCCGACGTCGCGCAGGAAGTCGATCGCCGACATGGACCCGGTCCAGTCGAGGTTGTTGACCATGCGCGCCGCCGCGGGGCCCTCGAAGTCCAGGAACGGTTCGATCTGGGCGCGGATGCGGTCCACCCAGCCCGCGACGACGTCCCGCGACTGCATCGAGCGCTCCGTGGTCGGGCGCGGGTCGCCGATGAGGCCGGTGGCCCCGCCGACGAGCGCGAGCGGCCGGTGCCCCGCGAGCTGCAGCCGGCGCATGTTGAGCAGCTGCACCATGTGGCCGACGTGCAGGCTCTGCGCCGTCGGGTCGAAGCCCGCGTAATAGGTGACGGGTCCCTCGGCCAGCGCAGAACGCAGCGCGGCCTCGTCGGTGGACTGCGCCACCAGGCCTCGCCAGTGCAGCTCGTCGAGAACGTCGGTCACCGTGTGCTCCTCGTGCAAGGGGATCGCGACCCGGCCGGGTCGCCCTCCTAGTGTGCCCGACCGCTACCGCGGACGGCGCCGGGATATCGCGGCCCGGTACGGCGACACGGTGGGCTCGCCGGCGAGCCAGGCACGCCAGGGGAACAGGTCCGCGCGGCCGCCGTCGCCGCTCACCCCGACGCGCGGCCCGGTCGCGACCTCGCCGGCGGCCTTCGTCCCCACGCGCAGGACCAGCGCCCCGGCAGGGTCGGTGACGTCCTCACCGTCGTCCGCCAGACCGATCCCGAGGGCGACGGTGAGCCGCGCCGGTCCGCGGGCCAGGTCCACGTCCGAGCGGGTCACGCCGGCCGCGGCGCGGCGCGCGCGGGCGAGGTCGACGCCCTCGACCACCTCACCGGCGCGCAGCAGCACCGCAGACGCCGTGCCGCGCGGGCTGCACACGACGTTCATGCAGTGGTGCAGGCCCAGGTGCCGATACACGTACACGTGGCCCGGCCCGCCGAACATCGTGCGGTTCCGGGCGGTCTCACCCCGGAAGGCGTGCGAGCCCGGGTCCTCCGCCCCGGCGTAGGCCTCGACCTCGGTGAGGCGCACGGTCACCGTGCCCTCGGAGGTGCGGCGCGTGACCAGCGCGCCCAGCAGGTCCCGCGCCACGACGTGCACGTCGCGACCGAACCACGCGCGGCCCGGCACCTCACCGGGCGCCTCTCCGGGCACCTCTCCGGGCGCCTCCGTCCTCGTCACCGCACGCCCGCCGCGGCCGTACCGGCGGCCCCGTCGAGCACCCGGCCGACGCCGTCGATCCGGACGTCCGCACGCTCCCGCGTGCGCTCGCGCGCGTAGTGGTCGCGCTCGTCGGCCATCCAGCGCAGCCAGTGGTCGAGCGCGTCGGACCCGTCGCGCTCGAGCCCGCGCGCGAGGCGGACCGCGTCGTCGGCCTCGACCCAGACCCGCAGCGCGGCCCGGCCGTCGACCTGGCGGGCGGCGGCGCCGCAGCCCTCGACGACGAGCACGGGACCGGGCTCGACGTCGTGGGGCTCGGCGTACTCCCCGAGCACCCAGTCGTACCGGCGGTACCTGCCGTCGCGCCCGGCGGCGAGCGGGTCCAGGACCCACTCCCCCAGCCGCCGTGCGCCGCCGGCGGGCCCCGCCTCCCAGCCCTCGTAGAGGTCGTCCAGGTGCACGACCTGGCACGCGAACCGCACGGCGAGCTGCGTGGCGAGCGTCGTCTTGCCCGAACCCGCCGGCCCGTCGACGCACACGAGCCGCGTGCGGCGCCACGGCTCGGGCGCGCCGGCGCCCGGGAGCCGCGCCGGCGCCGCGCGCACGCGGGCAGCCAGCAGGTCCAGCACGTCCTCGCTCGTCGTCACGCCCTCACCTTCCTGCGGCTCGCCCGAGCCGATCGTCCTCGACGCCTCGTGCGCCCGCGACCCGCCAACGCCGACGGCCGCGCGCCCCTGGCAGGGCGCGCGGCCGACGACGACGCGGGACCGCTCAGCTGTCGGCCCAGATGCGGAACTCCGCGGACCGCTCCTTGGCCCCCTCGAGCTGCTCCGCGACCCGTGCCGGCGCGGTGCCGCCGACGCCGTCGCGCGACGCCACCGAGCCCCCGACGCTCAGCACCTCGCGGACGCCCGGGGTCAGGTGCTCCGAGATCGCCGCGAGGTCCGCGTCCGACAGGTCCCACAGCTCGATGCCGCGCTGCTCGCAGGCCCGGACGCTGGCGCCCGCTACCTCGTGCGCGACCCGGAACGGGACGCCCTGGCGCACCAGCCACTCGGCGATGTCGGTGGCCAGCGAGAACCCCTGGGGCGCGAGCTCGGCCATCCGGCCCGTGTCGAAGGTGAGCGTCCGCACCATCCCCGCGAACGCGGGCAGCAGCACGGTGAGCGTGGAGACCTGGTCGAAGACCGGCTCCTTGTCCTCCTGCAGGTCCCGGTTGTACGCGAGCGGCAGGCCCTTGAGCGTGGTCAGCAGCCCCGTGAGGTCGCCCACCAGCCGGCCGGCCTTGCCGCGCGCGAGCTCGGCGATGTCCGGGTTCTTCTTCTGCGGCATGATGCTCGACCCGGTCGACCAGGAGTCGTCCAGCCGCACGAAGCCGAACTCCTTCGTGTTCCAGAGGATGATCTCCTCCGACAGCCGGGACAGGTCGATGCCGACCATCGCGGCGACGAACGCGAACTCCGCGACGACGTCGCGCGCCGCGGTGCCGTCGATCGAGTTCTCCACCGGGCCGTCGAAGCCGAGCTCCGCCGCGACCGCCGCGGGGTCGAGCCCCAGCGACGAGCCCGCGAGCGCCCCCGAGCCATAGGGCGAGCGCGCGGCGCGCACGTCCCAGTCCAGGAGCCGGTCGACGTCGCGCAGCAGCGGCCAGGCGTGCGCCAGCAGCTGGTGCGCGAGGAGCACCGGCTGGGCGTGCTGCAGGTGCGTACGGCCCGGCATGACGGCGTCGCCGGCGGCCTGCGCCTGGACGATGAGCGCGTCCACGACGTCGAGCACCTGGCGGACGACCGTCCGCGCCTGGTCGCGCAGGTACAGGCGTACGAGCGTGGCGATCTGGTCGTTGCGGGAGCGGCCCGCGCGCAGCTTGCCACCGAGGTCCGCGCCCGCGCGCTCGATGAGGCCGCGCTCGAGCGCGGTGTGCACGTCCTCGTCCCCGAGCACCGGCAGGAAGGCCCCCGACTCGACGTCGGCGAGCAGGACGTCCAGCGCGTCGAGCATCCCTGACAGCTCGTCGTCGGTCAGCAGGCCGGCGGCGTGCAGCACCCGGGCGTGCGCCCGGGACCCACGGATGTCGTAGGGCGCGAGCACCCAGTCGAAGTGGGTCGACTGGGAGAGTGCCTGCAGCTCCGGCGACGGGCCGCCGGAGAACCGGCCGCCCCACAGCGACACGTTGTCCGACGGCGACGTCACCGTGCCGTCGGACCCCGCGCCGCCGGACGGCGTGATCTCCGAGCCCATCAGAACTCCCCGGTGCCGAAGTCCACGCCGTTGCCGAACTTCTCGTCGCGGGCGGCGGCCTGCTTGGCCGCCAGGCCGTAGATCTCGATGAAGCCCTTGGCGTGCGACTGGTCGAACGAGTCGCCCTCGTCGTACGTGGCGAGGTTGAAGTCGTACAGGCTGGACTCCGAGCGGCGGCCCGTCACGGTGGCCCGCCCGCCGTGCAGCACCATGCGGATGTCGCCGGAGACGTACTTCTGCGTCTCGTCGATGAACGTGTCGAGGTTCTTCTTGAGCGGGGAGAACCACATGCCCTCGTAGACGAGCTCGGTCCAGCGCTGCTCGACGGTCCGCTTGAAGCGGGCCTGCTCGCGCTCGAGCGTGACGTTCTCCAGCTCCTGGTGCGCGGCGATGAGCGCCACGGCGCCCGGCGCCTCGTAGATCTCGCGGGACTTGATGCCCACCAGGCGGTCCTCGACGATGTCGATGCGGCCCACGCCCTGGGCGCCGGCGCGACGGTTCATCTCCTGGATGGCCTGCAGCGGGGTGACCGCCACGCCGTCCAGGGCGACGGGCACGCCCTGGTCGAACGTGATGACGACCTCGTCGGCGACCGGGGGGAACGTCGGGTCGTCGGTGTAGGAGTAGACGTCCTTGGTGGGCTCGTTCCAGATGTCCTCGAGGAAGCCGGTCTCCACCGCGCGGCCCCACACGTTCTGGTCGATCGAGAACGGGTTCTTCTTCGTCGTCGCGATCGGCAGGTCGTGACGCTCCGCGTACTCGATGGCCTTCTCGCGGGTGAGGGCGAGGTCGCGCACCGGGGCGATCGTCTTGAGGTCGGGGGCGAGCGACGTCGTCGCGACCTCGAAGCGCACCTGGTCGTTGCCCTTGCCGGTGCAGCCGTGCGCCACCGTGGACGCGCCGAACTGGCGGGCCGCGCGCACCATGTGCTTGACGATCACCGGGCGCGAGATGGCCGACACGAGCGGGTAGCGGTCCAGGTACATGCCGTTGGCCCGCAGGGCGGGCATGCAGTACTCGGCGGCGAACTCGTCGCGCGCGTCCGCGATGTACGCCTCGACGGCGCCGCAGTCGAGGGCGCGCTTGCGCACGACGTTCATGTCCTCGCCGCCCTGGCCGACGTCGACGGCCACGGCGACGACCTCGGCCCCGGTGGCCTCGGCGATCCAGCCGATGGCCACGGAGGTGTCCAGGCCGCCGGAGTAGGCGAGCACGACGCGATCAGTCATCTCAGTTCTCTTTCTAGCGTGGGGGTTCAGGTCAAGTCTGGCAGGGTGCGCCCGGCGGGCACGACCCTCGGGGTCGTGTCGGCTCAGGGTTGGGTGAGCTCGAGGAAGCGGCGGGCGAGCTCGTCGCCGCCGAGCGGGTCCCGGGCGATCACGAGGATCGTGTCGTCGCCCGCGATGGAGCCGAGGACGCCCGGGAGGACCGAGTGGTCGATCGCGGACGCCAGGTAGTTCGCCGCGCCGGGCGGCGTGCGCAGCACCACGAGGTTGGCCGAGGCCTCGGCGGAGACGAGCAGGTCGTTGCACAGGCGCGCGAGGCGGGCGGCGACGTACTCGACGTCGTGCTCCCCCACCCCGGCGGCCTGGACGCTGCGGTCGCCGCCCTCGCCGGGCACGGCGTAGACGAGCGAGCCGGAGGCGTTGCGCACCTTCTCGGCGCGCAGCTCGATGAGGTCGCGCGACAGCGTGCCCTGCGTGACGCTGACGCCCGCGTCGGCGAGCTCGCGGGCCAGCTCGGCCTGCGAGTGGATCGCCGTGCGCCGCACGATCTCGACGATCCGCGCGTGGCGCGCGGCCTTCGTCGTCGGCCCCGCGGCGACCGAGGCGCCGTCCGTGGCGCTCACCGGTGCTCCAGCAGCCAGGTCAGGAGCGCCTTCTGCGCGTGCAGCCGGTTCTCCGCCTCGTCCCAGACCGCCGACGCGGGGCCGTCGATCACCGCGGCGGTGACCTCCTTGCCGCGGTAGGCGGGCAGACAGTGCAGGAAGATCGCGTCGTCGAGCGCGGCGGACATCAGCGCCTCGTCCACGCGGTAGGCGTCGAGGTCGGCGAGCCGCTCGGCCGCCTCGTCCTCGTCCCCCATGGACACCCAGGTGTCCGCGGCGACGACGTCGGCCCCCGCGACGGCGGCGCGCGCGTCGGTCGTCACGGTCACCGAGCCGCCCGTCGTGGCGGCGATCTCCCGGGCGCGGGCCACGACGTCGGCCGGCGGGAGGTACCCCTCCGGCCCGGCGACGGCGACGTGCAGGCCGGCGGTCACGCCGCCGAGCAGGTACGACGCGCCCATGTTGTTGGCGGCGTCGCCCACGTAGGCGAGCCGCTGGCCGGCGAGCGCGCCGATCCCGCCGCGGTGCTGCGCGACCGTGAGGAGGTCGGCCAGGATCTGGCACGGGTGGAAGCCGTCGGTGAGCGCGTTGACCACCGGCACCCGGGAGACGGCGGCCATCTCGTCGATCCGGTCCTGCCCGAAGGTGCGCCAGACGATCGCCGACACCTGGCGGTCCAGCACGCGGGTGACGTCGGCGACCGACTCGCGCACGCCCACCTGGGCCAGGCGTCCGTCCACGATCACGGGGAACCCGCCGAGCTCGGCGATCCCGGTGGAGAACGAGACCTGGGTGCGCAGCGTCGGCTTGTCGAAGAGGACCGCGACGCCCTGGGGGCCGGCGAGCGGCGCGCGCACGAACCGGTCCTCCCGGAAGGCCATGCCGAGCTCGAGCACCTCGCGCTGCTCGTCCGGGGTGAGGTCGTCGTCGCGGACGAAGTGGCGGGGCATCAGGGCTCTCTTTCAACGGGCTCGGAGGCGTCGGGGGCTGGGACGGTGACCGCAGCGAAGAACCGGGCGGCGTCGCGCGCCTGATCCGCGGTGAGGATCAGCGGCGGGGCCAGGCGGATCGCGTCGGAGGCCACGGCGTTCACGACGAACCCGGCGTCGAGCGCCGCCGCGGCGACGTCGGCCGCGACCGGCCGGGTGAGCTGCACGGCGAGCAGGAGGCCCCGCCCGCGCACGCCCGCCACGAGCGGGTTGCCGGCGGCCTCGATCTCGGTGCGCAGCACCTCGCCGACGCGGCGGACGTTCTCGAGCAGGCCGTCGCGCTCGATGACGCCCAGCGTGGCGAGGCCCGCGGCCGCGGCCACGGGGTTGCCGCCGAAGGTCGTGCCGTGCTGCCCGCGGCCGAGCAGGGTGGCGGCCCGCTCGCCGAAGGCGATCGCCGCGCCCACGGGGAAGCCGCCGCCGAGGCCCTTGGCCACGGTGACGACGTCGGGGAGCACGCCGCCGCCGACCTCGGGCTGCTGGAACGCGAACCACGAGCCGGTGCGCCCGACGCCGGTCTGGACCTCGTCGAGCACGAGCATCGCGTCCGCCTCGGCGGTCAGCCGGCGCGCGTGCGCCAGGTAGCCGGGGGGCAGCGGCCGGACGCCGGCCTCCCCCTGCAGCGGCTCGAGGACGAGCGCCGCGACGCCGCCGCGCGCCGCCACGGCCTCGGGCGAGAACGCCTCCTCGAGCGCGGCGGTGTCGCCGAACGGGACGTGCTCGACGCCGCCGGGCAGCGGCTCGAACGGCTCGCGGTAGGCGGCCTTGGCCGTGAGGGAGAGCGCGCCCATCGAGCGGCCGTGGAAGCCGCCCTCCAGGGCCAGCACGCGGGTGCGAGACCCGTCGTCGCCACGGTTGCGGCGCGCCATCTTGAACGCCGCCTCCACCGCCTCCGTGCCGGAGTTGGTGAAGAAGACGCGCGACCCGTCGGGCGCGCCCGCGAGGTGCAGGAGCCGTTCCGCGAGCCCGATCTGCGTGGGCGTGGCGAAGAAGTTCGACACGTGGCCGAGGGTGCCGAGCTGCGCGCTGATCGCGGCCGTGAGGGTGGGGTGCGCGTGGCCGAGGGCGTTCACGGCGATCCCGGCGAGCAGGTCGAGGTACCGACGCCCGTCCGCGTCCCACACGTAGGCGCCCTCCCCGCGCACCAGCACCCGCTGGGGCGGCCCGAAGGTGTCCATCACCGCGTCGGTGTAGCGATCGGTCCACGCCGCGTTCGAGGCGTCGGCCAGGGCACCGCCGGTCACGGCCTCCAGGTGCTGGGCTGCGGTGCCGCTCATGCGTGCGCCTCCTTCGTCGTCGGGGCCGCGGGACCCGGCACGACCATCGTGCCGTTGCCGCGGGTGGTGAAGACCTCCAGCAGCACGGAGTGCGGCTGCCGGCCGTCGATGACGGTGGCGCGCGGCACGCCGCCCTGCACCGCCCGCAGGCAGGCCTCCATCTTCGGCACCATGCCCGCCGTCAGGCTCGGCAGCAGGGTCGCCAGGTCGGGAGCCGCGATCTCCTCGACGAGCGAGTCCTTGTCGGGCCAGGAGGTGTACAACCCCTCGACGTCGGTGAGCATGATCAGCTTGCTCGCGCCGAGCGCCACGGCGAGCGCCGAGGCCGCCGTGTCCGCGTTGATGTTGAGCACCTGGGTCGGGTCGTCGATGTCGGGCGCGACCGTCGAGACCACGGGGATGCGGCCGGCGTCGAGCAGGTCCTGCACGGCACCGGCGTCCACCTGCACGACGTCGCCCACGAGGCCGACGTCCACCGGCTCGCCGTCGACGACCGCGTGCCGGCGGGCCGCGCGGAACAGGCCGGCGTCCTCGCCCGACATGCCGACGGCGTGCGGGCCGTGCGCGTTGATGAGGCCGACGAGCTCGCGGGACACCTGGCCGGTGAGCACCATCCGCACGACCTCCATCGCCTCCGGCGTGGTCACGCGCAGGCCGCCGCGGAACTCGCTGTGGATGTCGAGGCGCTCCAGCATCGCGTTGATCTGGGGGCCGCCGCCGTGCACCACGACGGGCCGCAGCCCGACCTGGCGCAGGAAGACCATGTCCTGGGCGAACGCGGCCTTGAGCCGGTCGTCGATCATCGCGTTGCCGCCGTACTTGACCACGACGAGCGCACCGGCGAACTCCTGGAGCCACGGCAGCGCCTCCAGGAGCACCTCTGCCTTCTGCTCGGGCAGCAGCCCGTTCACCACGTCGCTGCTCATGAGCTGTACGCGCTGTTCTCGTGGACGTAGTCGTGCGTGAGGTCGTTGGTCCAGACCGTCACCTGCGCGTCGCCCGCGTGCAGGTCGACCTCCACGTGCACCTCGCGCTCCGAGGCGAGGTCGACGAGCTCGCGCGGCTCGCCGACGCCGCCCGCCCGGCAGACCTGCACGCCGTTGATGGAGACGTCGAGCGTCAGCGGGTCGTACGGGGCGACGTCGGGCGGCACGGTGCCGACGGCCGCGAGCACGCGGCCCCAGTTCGGGTCGTTGCCGAAGACGGCGGCCTTGAACAGGTTGGAGCGCGTGACGGCCCGGGCGCACGCCAGCGCGGCGTCCTCCGTGGTCGCGCTCCGCACGGTGACCGCGATGTCGTGGCTCGCGCCCTCGGCGTCGGCGACGAGCTGGCGCGCGAGCGACGCGGTGACCTCGGTGACCGCGGAGGACAGCTCCTCCAGCCCCACCTCGACGCCGGAGGCGCCGCTCGCGAGGAGGATCACGGTGTCGTTGGTGGACATGCAGCCGTCGGAGTCGACCCGGTCGAACGTGGTCCGGGTGGCGGCGCGCAGGGCCGCGTCGGCCGTCGCCGGGTCGACCACGGCGTCCGTCGTGAGCACGCTGAGCATCGTCGCGAGGCCGGGCGCGAGCATGCCCGCGCCCTTCGCCATCCCGCCCACGCTCCAGCCGGCGCGCTGGGCGAGGGCCTGCTTGGAGACCGTGTCGGTGGTGCGGATCGCGTCGGCCGCGGCGTCGCCGCCATCGGTCGCGAGCGCGGCCGCCGCGGCGTCCACGCCGCCGAGCAGCGCGTCCATGTCGAGGCGGAGGCCGATGAGGCCCGTGCTGCACACGAGCACGTCGCCCGCGCCGACCTCGTCCTGCGGCGTCGCGGCCCCGGCCGACAGCACCGCGGCGACGTGCTCCGCCGTGCGGTGGGTGTCGGCGAACCCCTCGGGGCCGGTGCAGGCGTTGGCGCCGCCGGAGTTCAGGACGACGGCGCGCGCGGCGCCGTCGGAGACCGCCTGCCGGGTCCAGACGACGGGCGCGGCCTGCACGCGGTTGGTCGTGAGCACCGCCGCGGCCGCGCGTCGGGGGCCGTCGTTGACGACGAGCGCGACGTCGCGCGCCCCCGTCGACTTGAGGCCGGCGACGACGCCGGCGGCCCGGAAGCCTGCCGGTGCGGTGATGCTCATGCCGGGGCCCCCGCGGTGTCGCGAGCGCAGCGAGTGAAACCGTGGGGTGGGTTCATGGTGCGACTCCTTCGGTGACGAGGCCGGCCGTCTCCGGCAGGCCGAGGGCGAGGTTCATGGCCTGGACCGCCTGGCCGGCGGTGCCCTTGACCAGGTTGTCGATGGCGGTGACGGCCACGACGCGGCCGGCGGCGGCGTCGAGGGCGACCTGCACGAGCGCCGTGTTGGCGCCGAGCGTGGCCGCCGTCGTCGGCCACTCGCCCTCGGGCAGCAGCTCGACGAAGGGCTCGGCGGCGTACGCGCGCTCCCACACCTCGCGCACCTCGTGGGCGGACGCGCCCTCGTGGCCCGGCGCGAGGCGCGCGGTCGCCGTGGCGAGGATCCCGCGGGACATCGGCACGAGGGTCGGCGTGAAGCTGATCGAGACCTCCGGGGCGCCCGCGGCCCGCAGGTTCTGCGCGATCTCGGGGATGTGCCGGTGGGTGCCGCCCACGGCGTAGGGGACCGCGGAGCCCAGGCCCTCGGCCGCCAGCAGGTGCGGCCTGAGCGACTTGCCGGCGCCCGAGTAGCCGTTGGCGAGGACGGCGACGACGTCGACCGGGCTCACCAGGCCCGCCGCGACGCCCGGCTGGAGGCCGAGGGTGACGGCGGTGACGTTGCAGCCGGGCACGGCGATCCGGCGGGCTCCCGCGAGGTGGTCGCGCTGGGTGCCCATGACCTGTCCCGTGCCGTCCGCGTGGATCAGCTCCGGCAGCCCGTAGGGCCAGGTGCCGGCGTGCGCCGAGCCGTAGAACTGCTCCCAGTCCGCGGCGGAGGCGAGGCGGTGGTCGGCGCCGAGGTCGAGCACGAGCACGTCGTCGGGCAGCTGCGCGGCGATCTCGCCGGACGCCCCGTGCGGGAGCCCGAGGACGACGACGTCGTGGCCCGCGAGCGCCCCGGGCGTCGTCGGCTCCAGCACGCGGTCGGCGAGCGAGCGCAGGTGCGGCTGGAGCGCGCCGAGGCGCGACCCGGCGTTCGAGTGCGCCGTGAGGGTGCCGATCTCGAGGTGGGGATGGCGCGCCGCCAGCCGGAGGAACTCTCCCCCGGCGTATCCGGACGCGCCCGCCACCGCCACGCGGAGCTG
This sequence comes from Promicromonospora sp. Marseille-Q5078, assembly GCF_050315395.1. Taxonomy (NCBI): domain Bacteria; kingdom Bacillati; phylum Actinomycetota; class Actinomycetes; order Micrococcales; family Promicromonosporaceae; genus Promicromonospora; species Promicromonospora sp. Marseille-Q5078. The sequence goes on along the minus strand of NZ_JBNPQG010000001.1, from coordinate 2,023,058 downwards.
CGGCTCAGTGCTGACCATATGCAGCACTATACATACCTATGCAGAGCGCGTCATCGAGCCCCCACGAGGTCTCAGCCCGTGAGCGGGAGGTACATGACGTGCAGCCCCACGTACCCGTGGGACGGGCTGCGGAACGCGCCCGGCACCGTGCCCACGACCTCGAAGCCGAGCGACCGCCACAGACGCACAGCGACCTCGTTCGACTCCACCACCGCGTTGAACTGGATCCCGCGGAACCCCTGCTCCCGGTGCCAGGCGACGGCGTGCTCGCCGAGCGCGCGCCCCACCCCGAGCCCGCGCGCCGCGGGCGACACCATGAACGACGCCGTCCCCACGTGGTCGCCGCGGCCGGGTCGGTTCGGACCCATCTTGGCCGTGCCGAGCACGGCGCCGTCCGCACCCACCGCCACGACGGTCGCGCCCGGCGGCCGCTCCATCCACACGTCGCGCGCCTGGTCGCTCGTGAGGTCGAGGGGGTACGCGTACGTCTCGCCCTCGCGGACCACCGTCTCGACGATCGGCCACAGACGGGGCCAGTCGTCGTCGGCCGCGGGACGGATCGCGAACGGGGCAGGGGTGTCTGGAGTCACAGCCGCAGCATAGGGTCGGCAGCGTGACCGACACCCCGACCTCGACCACCGACGTCCGGGCCGCGGTCGGCGCGGCGTACGACGCCCGCGCCGCGACCTACGACGAGAGCCGCATGCACCGCGACCTGGCCGAGGAGGTCGCCGCCTTCTGCGACCTCGACGGCGTCCGGGACGTCCTCGACGTCGCCACCGGGACCGGCCTGGTGCTGCGCGCGCTGGCCGCGGCGTCGCCGGGCCCGCTGCGGACCACCGGCGTCGACCTCTCCCCCGCGATGCTCGATGCCGCCCGTCGCGCGCTCCCCGGGGCGATGTTCGTCCGGGCCGACGCGGCGGCGCTGCCCGTCGAGTCCCGCTCCGTCGACCTCGTCACCTGCGTCACGGCGCTGCACCTCGTGCCCGACCCCGAGCGGGTGCTGGCCGAGTGGGCCCGCGTGCTGCGGCCCGGCGGCCGCGCCGTCACGGCGACGTTCACCGGCTTCGGCCGGCCCGCCCGCCCGCGGCGCGACTTCCCCGTCCATCACGACCGGTTCGCGACGCCCGGGCTGCTCGCCGACCAGGCCGGGACGGCCGGGCTGCGGCTCGTGCGGCACGCCGTGTGGCGGCACGCCGACGGGGACGGCTTCCTGCTCGCCGAGCTGGAGGTCGCGGCGTGACTCCGGCCACCGTCGTCGAGCTCGCGGACTGGCGCCGCCGCGTCGCCGAGCTGTACGCGGCGGTCCGCGCCGCGCCCGACCCGGCGAGCGGGCACGCGAGGTGGCGAGAGGGCCGCGACGCGCTGTTCCGCACCCACCCGCAGAGCCCGCTCGCCGCTGACGACCCGCTGCACGGCTCGGGCCTGCCCGTCTGGCCGTACGACCCGGCCCTGCGGATCGAGGCCCGGCTGCTGCCGGCGGAGTCGGCCCGGCTGGAGATCGACACCGGCGCGGACGGCACCACGACGATGGAGCGGGTGGGCGTGCTCGAGCTCCCCGGCCTCGGCACCCTCGACGCCTGGTGGCTGTCCCAGTACGGCGGCGGCCTGTTCGTGCCGCTGCGCGACGCCACCGCCGGGGCCGAGACGTACGGCGGCGGCCGCTACGTGCTCGACACCGCCAAGGGCGCCGACCTGGGCGGCGGCGACGGCCGCGTCGTCGTCGACCTCAACTTCGCCTACCACCCGTCCTGCCGCTACGACCCGGCGTGGACCTGCCCGCTCGCGCCGGCGGGCAACCGGCTGGCCGCGCCCGTGCGGGCCGGCGAGCGGATGTCCTGACCGGCCCGGGCGAGCGCGACCGGTGCGTAGTCTCGGACGCATGCATGCAGTGGTGGCCCGCGCGGCGGGCGGTCCCGAGGTCCTGACCTACGCCGAGCAGCCGGACCCCGTGCCGGGCCCGGGCGAGCTCCTCGTCCGCGTCGCGGCGGCGGGCGTCAACTTCATCGACACCTACCGGCGGGCCGGCGTGTACGCGATGGCCTACCCCCACGTCGTCGGCGTCGAGGGCGCGGGCACGGTCGAGGCGCTCGGCGACGGCGTCGGGGGCTTCGCCGTCGGCGACCGGGTGGCCTGGAACGAGGCGCCCGGCTCGTACGCCGAGCTCGCCGCCGTCCCCGCCTCGAACGCCGTCCGCGTCCCCGCGGGGCTCGACCTCGTGACCGCGGCGGCGCTGCCGCTGCAGGGCATGACGGCGCACTACCTCGTCGCGTCGACGTTCGAGGTCGGCCCGGGGCACGACGTCCTGCTCACCGCCGGGGCCGGGGGCGTCGGCCTGCTCGCGACCCAGCTCGCCACGGCGCGCGGCGGGCGCGTGATCACGACGGTCTCGTCGCCGGAGAAGGCCGCCCTGTCGTCGTCGGCGGGCGCGGCGCACACCGTCGACTACGCCGCGATGGACGACGTCGCGACCCGGCTGCCCGCCGTCGTGCGCGACCTCACCGACGGCAGGGGCGTGCACGTGGTGTACGACGGCGTGGGCCGCGCGACGTTCGAGGCCTCCCTCGCGTCGCTGCGTCCGCGCGGCACGCTCGTGCTGTTCGGCGGCGCGTCGGGGCAGGTGCCGCCGTTCGACCCGCAGCGGCTCAACTCCGGCGGCTCGCTCTACCTGACCCGCCCGACGCTGGCCCACTACACGCTCACCCGCGGCGAGCTCGAGTGGCGGGCCGGGGAGGTGCTCGGCGCCGCCGCGGCGGGCGACCTCGACGTCCGCGTGGGCGCGACGTTCCCCCTCGCCGACGCCGAGCAGGCCCACCGCGCCCTGGAGGGGCGCGCCACCACCGGCAAGGTGCTGCTGGTCCCCTGAGCCGGAGGCCGGCCCGACGTCAGCCCGCCGTCGGGCTCGAGACGTGCCAGCGGTGCCCGTAAGGGTCGACGACCCACGCGCTGCGCCAACCCTCTTCGGGCCCGTCGTCGACCCCTCGCTCCAGCCGCGCGCCGGAGTCGACGAGGTGCGCGACGAACGCGTCGGCGTCCTCCACCTCGATCGAGAGCGAGACCGACCAGCCGCCGAGCGTGGTGGGGGCCAGCACCTGCATCGACTCCCACTCGTCGGCGAGGTAGACCGTCGCGCCCCCGATGCCGAGCTCGGCGTGACCGACGACGCCGCCCTCCTCGATCCGGGTGCGCTCCTGCGCGCCGAAGGCCCGGCGGTAGTAGTCGATCGCCTCGGCCGCGCCGCGGACGGCGAGGTAGGGCACGACGGTGGCGGGGGTCGCGTCGCCCCGACCGGGCGGGGGCGGGGAGCCGTCCATGGGGACAGCCTGGTGCCGGCGGGGGCCGCACGCTACTCTCTCGACATCAAGAAACTTGACGTCGAGAGGAATTGTCGTGGCCGACTGGTCCCCCACCGCCTACCTGCGCTACACCGACGAGCGGTCGAGGCCGTTCGGCGAGCTGGTCGCCCGGGTGCTGCGCGAGCCGTCGAGCGTCGTGGACCTCGGGTGCGGCCCCGGGCACCTCACCCCGGTGCTGCGGGAGCGGTGGCCGGGCGCCTCGTTCGTCGGCCTCGACGCCTCGCCCGCGATGATCGAGCGCGCCCGGGCCGCCGACCCCGGCGGGCGGTACGAGCTCGCCGACGTGCGCGACCACGTCGCCGGCCGCGGCCCCGCGCCCGAGGCCGACCTGGTGATCAGCAACGCCACCCTGCAGTGGGTGCCCGGCCACCGCGACCTGCTGCCTGCGCTCGCCGGCACGGCCCGCCAGACGTTCGCGTTCTCCGTCCCGGGCAACCACGACGCCCCGAGCCACCGGCTGCTGCGCGAGGTCGCCGGTCGCGAGCCGTACGCCGCCGCGGTCGGGCCGGTGGAGCGGCGCGCCGTCGGCGACCCGGCCGAGTACCTCGAGCTCCTCGCGGCGCCCGGCTGGACGGTCGACACGTGGGAGACCACCTATACGCACGTGCTCGACGGCGACGACCCGGTGCTGCGATGGATCTCCGCCACCGGCGCCCAGCCGGTGCTGCACGCCCTCGACGCCCACGACGCCGCGCACGGCACCGCCCTGCGCGCGCGGTTCGACGCCGAGTTCGGCGCGGCGCTGCGCGCGGCCTACCCGCGCCGGGCCTTCGGCACCCCGCTCGCCTTCCGCCGCGTGTTCGCGGTCGCCACCCGGACGTCACCGGAGCACAGGTGACCAGGGTCCCTATGCTCGTCCCATGACCTCCACCACACCCCGTCCGATCCGCATCGGCGTCCAGCTCCAGCCGCAGCACGCCGACTACCGGCAGATGCGCGACGCCGTCCTGCGCGCCGAGGACGCCGGGGTCGACGTGATCTTCAACTGGGACCACTTCTACCCGCTCACCGGCGACCCCGACGGCAAGCACTTCGAGTGCTGGACGATGCTCGGCGCCTGGGCCGAGCAGACCGAGCGCGTGCAGCTCGGCGCGCTCGTCACCTGCAACTCGTACCGCAACGCCGACCTCCTCGCCGACATGGCGCGCACCGTCGACCACATCAGCGAGGGCCGGCTGATCCTCGGCATCGGCGCCGGCTGGTTCGCCAAGGACTACGAGCAGTTCGGCTACGAGTTCGGCACCGCGGGCTCCCGCATCGCCGACCTCGGCGAGGCGCTCCCGCGCATCAAGCGGCGCCTCGCGGCCGGCAATCCCGCCCCGACCCGCGAGATCCCGATCCTCATCGGCGGCGGGGGCGAGAAGAAGACGCTGCGCCTCGTGGCCGAGCACGCCGACGTGTGGCACTCGTTCGGCGACGTCGACACCCTGACCCGCAAGTCCGCGATCCTCGACGAGCACGGCGAGGCCGTCGGGCGCGACACCGCGGCGCTGGTGGAGCGGTCGGTCGGCGTAGGCGCCCCGCCCGAGGAGGTCGGCAGCAAGCTGCTCGACGCCGGCGCCACGCTGTTCACGATCGGCGCCAGCGGGCCGGACTACGACCTGTCGCTCGTCGAGCGGTGGGTGCGCTGGCGCGACGAGCGCCGCTGACGCTCGGCCCCGCGACCCTCAACGACCCGTGAGCACCTCGGCCAGCGGGTCGTCGCCCGCCGCCGGCTGCACCCGCAGCCGGCGCGCGGCGGGCGCCGACGCCTCGCCGGCGAGCCGCGCCAGGGACTCCGGGGTGTCGTGCGAGGCACGCACGAACCATCCCGAGCACGCGTCCAGCTCGCCCCGCGCGAACGCGGACACCAGGTCGACCGTCCGCTCGACGGGCGTCCACTCGGTGCGCCCGACGTGCGCCCGCATGGCCCCGGTCATGTCGGTGCGCACCACCCCGGGAGCGACCTCGAGCACCCGCAGGCCGCGGGTGTGGCCGGCGTCGTGCAGCCCGGCCCCGAGCCGCATCAGCGCCGTCTTGCTCGCGTTGTAGGCCGACGCCTCGGCGTTGTCGTGCGACCCGGCGCCGCTGTTGAGGTCGACGACCCGGCCGCCGCCGCGCGCCAGCATGCCGGGCACCACGTGCCGGGCGAGCAGGAACGGCCCGCGCACATTGGTCTGCAGCACCGACCACCACTCGTCCGGGTCGGCCTCCCACAGCGGCACCTCGGCGTCGATGCGGCCGGCGTTGTTGACCAGCAGGTCCACGGACCCGAGCCCACCGTCCGCCGACGGCGCCTCGGCCGTCCGGACCGCGGCCTCGACCGCGGCGCCGTCCGTGACGTCCGCCGGGAGCGCGACGGCGGCCCGGCCGAGGCCGCGCACCTCGCGCGCGACCTCGGCCAGCCGCTCCGCGTCCCGCGCGACGAGCGCCACATCCAGGCCGGCCCGGGCGAGCCCGAGCGCGACCTCGCGGCCGATGCCCCGGCTCGCCCCCGTGACGAGGGCGGTCCGGGCCGGGGGCACGCCGGGCTCAGCCACGCAGCACGGCCCCCACGCGCTCCGCGGCCGCCGCGACGACGCCCTCGCGGACGGCGCGCACGTCGTCGGCGGTGAGGGTGCGGTCGGCGGCGCGCAGGCGCACCGAGTAGGCGAGCGACTTCTTCCCCTCGCCCACCTGCTCGCCGGTGAAGACGTCGAAGAGCCGCGCGTCCTCCAGCAGGGAACCGGCGCCCGCCACGACGGCGGCGTGCACGTCCGCCGCGGGGACGGCCGCGTCGACGACGAACGCGAAGTCCTCCTTCGCCGCGGGGAACGCCGACACCGGGTGGGCCGCGAAGGGCTCGTCCGCGGCGGCCGCGATCAGCGCGGACAGGTCGAGCTCGAACGCCGCCGCGCGGGCGGGCAGGTCGAGCGCCTCGACCACCTTGGGGTGCAGCTCGCCCGCGTGCCCCACGACGGTGCCGTCGGCGAGCGTGACCGCCGCGCAGCGCCCGGGGTGCCACGGCATCGTGTCGTGGTCGGCCCGGACCGCGACGGTGGCCCCGGCGCGTGCGGCGACGAGCCGGGCGGCCGCGACCGCGTCGGACCAGTCGGCCGCGCGACCGTCGCCCCACCAGCCCGCCGGCCGGGCCCGGCCGGTCAGGACGCCGGCGACGAGGCGCGGCTGCGCCGGAACGGCCGCGACGAGGGCCTCGAGGTCCTCGTCGGACGGCCGGACGCCGACCGGCAGCTGCGGCGGCGGCGGGGTGCCCGGCGTCGGCCGCGTGACCTGCCCGGTCTCGAAGACGGCCACGTCGGGCAGCCCGCGCGAGACGTTGCGTCGCGCGACCTCGAGGAGGGTCGACAGGAGGTCGGCGCGCATCAGCGGCCGGTCGTCCGCGAGGGGGTTCGCCAGCCGCAGGGTCACCCGCCGCACGTCGTCGTCGGGCAGCCCGAGCGTGTCCAGGTCCGCCTCGCCGACGAACGGGTAGGACAGGACCTCGACGAGCCCGGCCTCCGCGAGGGCGCGCGCCACGGAGCGGCGCGCGCGCTGCTCGGTGGTGAGGCCGCGACCGCCGGAGGCGGCCGGGAGCACGGACGGGATCTGGTCGTAGCCCGCGATCCGCACGACCTCCTCGACCAGGGCCGCCGGCTCGGTGAGGTCGGGGCGCCACGACGGCGGCGTCACACGGACGGCGTCCACGGCGGTCCCGGCGACGGCGTCCGTCACCGTGCAGCCGATCTGCTCGAGGATCGCGACCACGGTCGCCCGGTCGTACTCGACGCCCACCAGCCGGGTCGGCAGCGTGACGTCGAGGCGCACGGACGAGGGCGCCGCGGTGGTGTCCAGGTCGCTCACGGCCGGGTCGGCGGTGCCGCCCCCCAGCTCGACCAGGAGGTCGACCACGCGCTGGGCCGCCACGGCGGGCAGGCGCGGGTCGACGCCGCGCTCGAACCGCTTGGCGGCCTCGGACGGCAGCCGGTGCCGGCGCGCCGTGCGGGCCACGGTGATCGGGTCGAAGTGGGCCGCCTCGACCAGCACGTCGGTCGTCGAGGCGCTGACCTCGGAGGACTCGCCGCCCATGACGCCGGCCAGCCCCAGCACCCGCGAGCCGCGCTCGCCCGCGGGCGAGTCGGTGATGAGCAGGTCCTCCGCGTCCAGGGCGCGGTCGACGTCGTCGAGCGTCGTCAGGCGCTCCCCGGGCGCCGCGCGCCGCACGACGATCGGCGCCGCGACCTGCGCGAGGTCGTAGGCGTGCAGCGGCTGCCCGAGGTCGAGCATCACGTAGTTGGTGACGTCGACGGCCAGCGAGATGGCGCGCATCCCCGAGCCCTCGAGGCGGCGCTTCATCCACGGCGGGGTCGGCGCCGCGGGGTCGATGCCCCGCACGACGCGCGTGACGAACCGGTCGCAGCCGACCTGGCCGTGGACGGGCGCCGCGTCGTCGACCTCGACCGCGAACCCGTCGGCCGTGGGGGCCGGCGGGGGCGTGGCGAGGTTCGCCGCCAGCCCGGGGTCGGTGAAGCGCGCGCCCGTGGAGTGGGCGTACTCGCGCGCCACGCCGCGGTAGCTGAACGCGTAGCCGCGGTCGGGGGTCACGTTGATCTCGAGCACCTCGTCGCCGAGACCGAGCAGCGCGACCGCGTCCTGCCCGGGGGTGAGGTCGGCGGCGTCGAACCCGGCGCGCGTGAGCACGAGGATGCCGTCGTGGTCGTCCCCGATCCCGAGCTCGCGCACCGAGCAGATCATGCCGTCGGAGACGTGCCCGTACGTCTTGCGCGCCGCGATGGCGAACCCGCCGGGCAGCACGGTGCCGGGCAGCGACACGACGACGAAGTCGCCCACGCCGAAGTTGTGCGCGCCGCAGACCACGCCGCGCGCGCCGCCGGCGGGGACGTCGGCGTCGTCGACGCCCTTGATCTGCGTGGCGTTGTGCTCCGGGCCGACGTCGACCAGGCACCAGTTGATGGTCTTGCCGTTCTTCTGCGGCTCGGGGGTCTGCTCGAGCACGCGGCCCACGACGAGCGGGCCGGTGACGGCGGCCGGGTGGATCTCCTCCTCCTCCAGGCCGACCTTCACCAGCGCCTCCGCGAGCTGCTCCGCGGTGAGGTCGGCCGGCAGCTCGACGTGCTCGCCGAGCCAGTCAGTGACGATGCGAGGCATCAGATCTCCGTCCCGAACTGGGTGGAGAAGCGCACGTCGCCCTCCACGATGTCGTGCATGTCCGCGATCGAGCTGCGCAGCATGAGCGTGCGCTCGATGCCCATCCCGAAGGCGAAGCCCTGGTACTCCTCGGGGTCCACCCCGGCGGCCCGCAGCACGTTCGGGTTGACCATGCCGCAGCCGCCCCACTCGATCCAGCCGGCCCCGCCCTTCTTCTGCGGGAACCAGAGGTCCATCTCGGCGCTCGGCTCGGTGAACGGGAAGAAGTTGGGGCGCAGCCGCGTGCGGGCCTCGGGCCCGAACATGGCGCGCGCGAAGGCGTCGAGCGTCCCGACGAGGTTCGCCATCGTGAGGCCCTTGTCGATCGCGATGCCCTCGACCTGGTGGAAGACCGGGGTGTGCGTCTGGTCGAGCGCGTCCGTGCGGAAGACCTTCCCCGGGCAGGCCACGTACAGCGGCACGCCTCGCTCCAGCAGGGAGCGTGACTGCACCGGCGACGTGTGCGTGCGCAGCACGAGGTTGGACGGCTTGCCGCCCGCCGTGCCGTCCGACCCGTCGGTCGTGCCCGCGGCGCCGTCCACACCCTCCACGTAGAACGTGTCCTGCATCTGCCGCGCCGGGTGGTCGGGCTCGAAGTTCAGGGCGTCGAAGTTGAACCACTCCGCCTCGACCTCGGGCCCGTCCGCGATCTCCCAGCCGAGCCCGACGAAGAAGTCGGCGATGCGCTCCTGCACCAGCTCGATGGGGTGGCGGGCGCCGACGGGGTCACGGTCGGTGGGCAGCGTGACGTCGACGGTCTCCTCGACGAGCACCCGCTCGTCCCGCTCCACCTCGAGCTCGGCCTGGCGCGCCGCGATCGCCTGGTTGACACGGCCGCGGCGCGGACCGACGTTCTTGCCGGCGGCGGACTTGTCAGGGCCGGGCAGGGCGCCGATGGCGCGGTTCGCGAGCGCGAGCGGGCTCTTGTCCCCGGTGTGCGCGCTGCGGACGACCTTGAGCGTGTCGAGGTCGCTCGCGGCGGCGACCGCGGCGAGCGCGTCCTCGACGGCGGCGTCGAGGGCACCGACGTCGAGCGGGTCGGGGCCGTGGTCTGGGGTGGGTGCGGGCGTGGACATGCGTGCCTTCCTGAGAGGGGCCCTGCGAGGGGTGTGGCGGCCGGGTCAGTTTATGTGCCCGCCCGGGCCTGTCAGGTCGGCGTCCGCGGTGCCGCGCGCGGTCAGCGCGCGGGGACGGCCGGGACCGGGCCCGTGGCGGGCCCGGTAAATCGGTGGTCGCGGCGTGTCACGCCTCCCATGATGGCACGGGCCCGCCCGCCTCGTCGCGGCCCTCCAGGGGAACGACCGCGACGTCCTCGTGCAGCGGGCCGCCCGAGCGTCCCTCCCCGAGCCGGGAGGCGACCACGTGCACAGCGTCGACCTCGAACGTCGGGCCACGGTAGACGGCGAGGGCCTGCGCCCACGGCACCAGGGGCGACGCCTCCTGCTCCCGACCCCGCGGGCGGCGCGTCCCGCCGCGCGCGCCGGCCACCTGCCGACGCCCCTCCGCGGCCCGCAGCGTCGCGCGGGCGACCGTGAGGTGCGGGCGCCCCGAGGCACGGTCGGAGGCCGGCAGTCCCGCCGCGCCGACGGCGACGTCCTGCGCGAACCCGGCCGCGCGCCGGAGCTCCTCGATCGCGCCGGTGACGCCCACCCAGAGGGTGCGGCCGCCGAACGACCCGCTGCCGGACAGCGCCAGCCGGAACGGCGGGACGTCGCGCAGGGTGTCGTGCAGCGCGTCCACGTAGCCCGGCACGGCGCCGTCGGGCACCTCGCCGTGGAAGACGAGCGTCACGTGCCGCTGCTCGGGCGGCACCCACCGCAGCCCGCGACCAGGGTCGGCGAGGGACGGCCCGCCCACCCCCGCGAGGGCGAGCTCCAGGTGCGCGGCAGCATCGACGGAGGGGTACACGGCCGTGAACAGACGCATCCGGGCATCGTGCCACGGCCCGGCGACGCGGCGAGGCCGGCGCCGCGTCACACGTCAACGCTGCGCGCGGCTGCTGGCGTAGAGGCAGACCGTCGCGGCGGTGGCCAGGTTGAGCGACTCGGCGCGGCCGCGGATGGGGACGCGCACCACGGCGTCGGCGAGCGCGCGGTCGGCCTCGGGCAGGCCCCACGCCTCGTTCCCGAAGACCCAGGCCGTGGAGCCGGCGAGGTCGGGCCGGCCGTCGCTCGGCGCGGCGCCGGCGACGTCGAGCAGGTCGTCGAGGTCGTGATCACCGGCGCCGTCGGCGGCGAGGACCGTGCAGCCGGAGGCGCGGAGCGCGTCGACGGCGTCGGTCAGGGCGAGTCCCGTGACCACCGGCAGGTGGAAGAGCGAGCCGGCGGTGGACCGCACGACCTTGGGGTTGTGCACGTCGACGGTCTCGCCGGCCAGGACCACCAGGTCGGCGCCTGCGGCGTCCGAGGCACGGATCACGGTGCCGGCGTTTCCGGGGTCGCGGACGTTCGCGAGCACGGCGACCAGGAGCGGGCGGCCCGCGGTCGTGGCCAGGGACCGGATGGTCTCGAGGGGCTCGACCGGCGTCCGCCGGACGACGGCCAGCACGCCCTGGGCGTCGGGGCTCATCGCGTCGAGCACCTCCCGGGTGCCCACGTGGACGCGCAACCCGGCGTCCTGCGCGCCGGCGACGATCTCGTCGTAGCGCTCGGCAGCGTCGGGCGCGAGGTAGACGTCCCGGACGTCGGCGGGCGCGTGCCGCACGGCCTCGCGCACGCCCTGGGGTCCCTCGACGAGGAACTGCCCGTGCCGGGAACGTGCAGGACGCCCGGACAGCGCCCTGACCTGCTTGACCCGGTCCGCTCGCGGGTTGGCGAGCGTCACGTCGGGGATGCCGGGGAACGGGTGTGGCATCGGCAGGTCAGGGGTGTCCGGGCGTCCGGGTGCTGAGCAGGGTGGCTCAGGCGGCCTTCGGCGCGTTGACGTCGGCCGGCAGCGCGTCCTTGGCGACCTGGACGAGCGCGTTGAACGCCGCCACGTCGTTGACCGCGAGCTCGGCGAGCATGCGACGGTCGACCTCCACACCCGCGGCCTTGAGGCCCTGGATGAGGCGGTTGTAGGTCAGCCCCTGCGCGCGGGACGCAGCGTTGATGCGCTGGATCCACAGCTTGCGGAAGTCGCCCTTCTTCGCCTTGCGGTCGCGGTACGAGTAGACGAGGGAGTGGGTGACCTGCTCCTTCGCCTTCCGGTACAGGCGCGAACGCTGGCCGCGGTAGCCGCTGGCGCGCTCGAGGGTCGTACGGCGCTTCTTGTGGGCGTTGACCGCCCGCTTCACGCGTGCCACGTGATGCTCCTTGCAGTGTCGGGACCGGAAGTGGACCCGGCGGCCGTGCTCATCGGTCGATCACCGTGAACGGGGAGGCCGCCGAGGGCTCACTTGCCGAGCAGCTTCTTGATGGTCTTGACGTCGGCGGCCGAGACCACCTGGTCCTGGGCCAGACGGCGGGTGCGGCGGCTCGACTTGTGCTCGAGGTAGTGGCGAGCGTTCGTCTGCTCGCGCATGATCTTGCCGCTGCCGGTGACCCGGAAACGCTTCTTGGCGCCGGAGTGCGTCTTGTTCTTCGGCATGACTGCCGTCTCTCCTCGTGTCGGTCACCCGCCGGGTGGCGGGGACGTGGTGCGGACCGGGGTCGACGAGCGACCCGGTGCCAGATGGTCGGTGTGCGGTGCTGCCTCAGCGCCCCGCGCGGGGGGTGGGCTTCGGCCGCGGTGCCGACGGACGCGGGACGCCGGGCTTCGGCGTCGCGGCGGCGGGCTTGGGCGTTGCCGGCGTAGCCGTCGCAGGCTTGGGCGCCGCAGCAGGCCGGGCCTGCGTCGCGGGCTTGGGCGCCGCGGACGGGGCCGCAGACCTCGGCGCCGCGGCCGGCTTCGACGTCGCGCGCTTGGCGGGTGCCGCCTCCGCGCGCGGTGCCGGCGCTGCCTTCGGGGCCTCCGCGACCGGGGCCTCCGCGACCGGGGCCTCCGCGACCGGGGCCTCCGTCACCGGGGCCTCCGTCACCGGGGCCTCCGTCACCGGGGCCTCGGCCACCGAGTCCTCGGGGACCTCGTCGGCCTCCGTGGCGGGCTCGGACTGGGCGCGGGCCTCGGCCTTGACCTCCGACTTGGTCTTGCGCTGCGCGTTGATCTCGCTGGACCGCTTGCGCTGCTCGACCTTGGCGTCGGCCTTCTTCTTCACCGGGCCGAGCACCATGGTCATGTTGCGGCCGTCCTGCTTCGGCATGGACTCGACGAAGCCGAGCTCCGCGACGTCCTCCGCGAGCCGCTGCAGCAGACGCACGCCCATCTCGGGGCGCGACTGCTCGCGACCGCGGAACATGATCATGACCTTGACCTTGTCCCCCGCCTCGAGGAAGCGGACGACGTGGCCCTTCTTGGTGCCGTAGTCGTGCGGGTCGATCTTCAGGCGGAACCGGATCTCCTTGAGGACCGTGTTCGCCTGGTTGCGCCGCGCCTCGCGCGCCTTCATGTCCGACTCGTACTTGAACTTGCCGAAGTCCATGAGCTTGGCGACGGGCGGACGGGCGTCCGGGGCCACCTCGACGAGGTCGAGGTCGGCGTCCTGGGCAAGCTTCAGGGCGACTCCCGTGGCGACCACGCCGACCTGCTCCCCGCCCGGGCCGATGAGTCGGACCTCGGGGACGCGGATCCGATCGTTGATGCGAGGCTCGCTGATGGTGATGCTCCTAGGAACTCGTCGGTAGACCGTCAGGGACGGGAAAGGCCCCCGACCTGAGCACAGGTGGAGGCCATCTACCGACGCCGGGGCGCGAACGCTCCGACGACCGAGGCGGACGCCCACGAGGAGCGTCCGACCGGGACCCGGCTCCTGTCGACGCCCGGGGGCGCTCGGTCGGTGCTCGGGTGGGATGGGATCCACTTGATGCACCCGAGCCCGACGACGACGCTCGGTGGAGCGGCGTACAGACGGACCCAGGTCGGTCAGCGGTCAACATTAGCACGGTCGAGGCCCGACCCGGCAGGGTCCGGGAACGGTGTGGCGAGCGTCTCCCGCCGACCGCACCGCAGCCTTTACTGGAATCGTTCCAGCATGTGTGGCAGGGTCGCCGACATGACCACGGTGACGAGGGACGACGCGCTGCTGCGGGACCGCGGCCTGCGCGTCACCGGCACCCGGCTCGCCGTCCTGCGCGCGCTCGACGAGCACCAGCACGCCACCGCCGACGACGTCGTGCAGGCCGTGCGCGCCGACCTCGGCTCCGTGTCGGTGCAGGCCGTCTACGACTGCCTGCACGCGCTGACGACCGCCGGCCTCCTGCGTCGCATGGAGCCGGCCGGCCACCCCGCGCGCTACGAGCGTCGCACCGGCGACAACCACCACCACGTGGTGTGCCGCTCGTGCGGGGCCGTGGCCGACGTCGACTGCACCGTGGGCCACGCGCCGTGCCTGACGCCCGGCGCGTCCCACGGGTTCGCCGTCGACCTCGCCGAGGTCACCTTCTGGGGTCTGTGCCCCGGCTGCGCCGCCGACCCCGTCCCGGCAGCCGGAGCCCCCGGCACGACCCCCTGATACCGGAACCCCCTGAGAAAGGACGTCATATGACGACGCCGTTCACGACGACCCAGACCGGCACCCCGGTCGCGAGCGACGCACACTCGCTGACCGTGGGCGCGGACGGACCCACCGTCCTGCACGACCGCTACCTGGTCGAGAAGCTCGCCTCCTTCAACCGCGAGCGCGTGCCCGAGCGCAACCCGCACGCCAAGGGCGGCGGCGCCTTCGGCGAGTTCGTCGTCACGGAGGACGTCTCGCGCTACACCCGCGCGGCCGCCTTCCAGAAGGGCTCCAAGAGCGAGACGCTCCTGCGCTTCTCCTCGGTCGCGGGCGAGCAGGGCTCCCCCGACACGTGGCGCGACGTGCGCGGCTTCTCGCTGCGCTTCTACACCACCGAGGGCAACCTCGACATCGTCGGGAACAACACGCCCGTGTTCTTCCTGCGCGACGCCATGAAGTTCCCGGACTTCATCCACTCGCAGAAGCGTCTCGGCGCCTCCGGCCTGCGCGACGCCGACATGCAGTGGGACTTCTGGACCCACTCCCCCGAGTCGGCCCACCAGGTCACCTACCTCATGGGCGACCGTGGGCTGTCGAAGTCGTGGCGCCACCTCAACGGGTACGGCTCGCACACCTACCAGTGGATCAACGCCGAGGGCGAGCGGTTCTGGGTGCAGTACCACTTCATCTCGCACCAGGGCGTGGAGCACCTGTCGGCCGCCGACGCCGAGCGCATCGCCGGCGAGGACGCGGACTACTACCGCCGCGACCTCTACGACGCCATCGAGCGCGGCGAGCACCCCTCGTGGGACGTCAAGGTGCAGGTCATGCCGTACGAGGACGCGAAGACCTACCGGTTCAACCCGTTCGACATGACGAAGGTCTGGCCGCACGCGGACTACCCGCTGATCAAGGTCGGCACGTTCACGCTGAACCGGAACCCGCGGAACTTCTTCGCGGAGATCGAGCAGGCGGCGTTCTCGCCGGGCAACCAGGTGCCGGGCACCGGCATCTCGCCGGACAAGATGCTCATGGCGCGCGTGTTCGCCTACAACGACGCGCACCGCCACCGCATCGGCGCCAACTTCAACCAGCTCCCGGTGAACCAGCCGCACGCCGCCCCCGTCGCGAACTACATGCACGAGGGCGCCATGCAGTACCAGTTCAACGGCCCGGAGCACCGCGTGTACACGCCGAACTCCTTCGGCTCCGAGGGCGGCCCGACGGCCGACCCGACGCTCGGGGTCGAGGCGGCGTGGGAGACCGACGGCGAGCTGATCCGCTCGGCCTACTCCCTGCACGCCGAGGACGACGACTTCGGCCAGGCCGGCACGCTGTACCGGGAGGTCTTCGACGACGCCGCCAAGGCGCGCTTCCTCGAGACGCTCACCGGTCAGGGCCAGGGCATCACGATCGACGCCATCCGCGAGCGGTTCTTCCAGTACTGGACCAACGTGGACGCCGAGCTCGGGGCCAAGCTGCGCTCCGAGGTCGCGGCGGGCTGACGCCCGCACCTCCGCACGCACGCCGAGGCCGGGTCCCGCACGGGGCCCGGCCTCGGCCGTCCCGATGCGAAGATGGACCCATGAGCACCACGCCCGACGCGGCCCCCTCCACCGACGCCCCGACACCTCCCACGGCGACCACGGCGTCGACCACCGAAGACACCGCGACGCGCGACATCGCCGACGTCGCCGCCGTCGAGGTCATCACGGCGTCGGCCGTGCACCTCATGAGCGCCGCCGCCGTGAAGTGCGGCCTGGCCGAGGACGCCGACGCGCAGGGGCACCTGGACCTCGACGAGGCCCGCAAGCTCATCACCGCGCTCGCGGCGCTCGTCACCGCCAGCGCCCCGGACATCGGCAACCAGCACGCGCGGTCCCTGCGCGACGGCCTGAAGTCGCTCCAGCTCGCGTTCCGCGAGGCGTCGGTGGTCCCGGACGCCCCTGGCGAGGGCCCCGGCGAGAAGTTCACCGGCTCCGTCGTCTGACATGTCCGAGCCGTCCGCCTGGACGCCGCCCCCGCGGCCGGAGCACGCGACCTCGCCCACGGGCGTCGGCGCCCCCGCACCGCGACGCGACCGCAGGGCGGCGGTGGTCGTGCTGGCCGTGCTGCTCGCCGGCGCCCTCGGCGTCGGCGTGTACCTGTGGCTGACGACGACGCGGTGGCAGGAGCACAGCGCCGCGTGGGAGGACGAGGCGCGGGGGTACGCGGACCAGGTCGCGACCCTCGACGCGGAGCTCCTGGCGACGGACGCCGAGCTGGTCGCCGCGCGCGAGCAGCTCGCCACCGCGACCGCCCGCATCACGGACCTCGCCAACGAGAAGGCGCAGCTCGGCGACGAGAACGTCGCCTCGCAGCAGTACCTGGACTACCAGACGCGCGTGAGCGAGGCCGCGGGGGTCGTGACCACGGCACTGGGCGACTGCGTGGACGCGCAGTCTCAGCTCATCGCCTACCTCGAGGACCGCGGGTCGTACGACGCGAAGGACCTCGACCGGTTCGCCTCCGACGTCCGGAAGCTCTGCAAGCAGGCGTCGAAGGCCGACGACCAGCTGCAGCAGGAGCTCGGGCAGTGACCCGAGCGGACAGGCCCCGGGCCGCGCGGACGGTGCGCCCGGCGGCCGCCCTCCTCCTCGTCGCGTCCCTCGCCGGCTGCGGGGTGCTCCCGGCGCTGCCCGGTCCGGTGCCGAGCGACGTCGTGCCCACCCGCGTGGCGACCACCCCGGCGCCGTCCCTCGACCCGAGCAGCGCCGACGGCCTGTCGCCCGACGGCTTCGACGCCGTGCAGCGCATGGCCGTGCGCATCCGCAACGTCGGCTGCGACGGGCTGTCCACCGGGTCCGGTTTCGCCGTCGACGAGCACACGCTCGTCACCAACCGGCACGTCGTGGCCGACTCCGACTCCCTGGAGGTCAGCACCTACGACGGGCGTGACCTCGCCGTCTCCGCGGCGGGCAGCGCGTCGCTGGCCGACCTCGCGCTGGTGCGCACGACCGACGCGCTGCCGAGCCATCCCACGCTCGCGCGCGCCGACCCCCGGTCGGGCGACCAGGTGACCGTGGTCGGCTACCCGGAGGGCGGCCGCCTCACGGTGACTGCGGGCGAGGTGATCGGCCCTACCACCGACCCGCTGCACGAGAACCTGGGCGAGGTGCTGCTCACCGACGCGCCGGTCGAGCCCGGCTCGTCGGGGTCCGCGGCCCTCGACGCCGACGGCCGGGTCATCGGCGTGGTGTACGCGAAGACGTCCGACGACCGCTCGCTGCTGGTGCCCGTCTCCACCCTGGAGCGGGTCCTGGACGACGCCGACGGGTTCCGGGCCATGCCGCCGTGCGAGCAGGCGTCCGATCAGACGTCCGATGGGGCGTCGCAGGAGCCGTCCGCGCGGCCCTCCGACTGACGGCCCGCCGGCTGCCGGCTCAGCGCGCCGCGCCGACCCGCAGCTCGAGGGAGTCCACGCGCGCGGAGATCACCGTCGAGGCGCCGAGACGGGCGTTGACCTGGCCGAGCACGCGGTCCAGGCCGGCGCGGTCGAGGCCCGGGTCCAGCGCCAGCACCACCGCGATCTCGGCCCGCCTCCCCCGCTCGGCGTGCGCGCGCACCACGTACTGGACCGGGGCGGCCGCGTCCGCGACGGCGGCGGCGACCTCCGGGTCGACCACGACGTCGCCGTCCGGGCCCGACGGGACCAGCGCGGGCCGCCACTCGAGGCCCTGGGCGAGCGCCCAGACCGCGGGACGGGGCACGAGCGCGGTGGCCGGCCCGGCGGGGTCGACGACGACCAGCGACCAGTCCTCGCTCACCGCCGACAGTGCGGCGCGGGCCGCCTCGACCGGGACGGGGCGCGCGTCCTCGCGCCAGGCGCGCATCGCCTCGACCGAGGTGAACACGGGCAGCGCGCGACGGCCGTCCGGCGCCTCGATGGCGACCACCCCGGCGGCGGCCTCCTTGTCGACGTGCAGCTCCTGCGTGCCCGAGGGGCCCTCGTGCTCGACCACGTCCGCCACCGCGAGCTCGGCCAGCACGGGGACGAGCACGCGGGTCGCCGCGAGGCGCCGGACCACGTCCTGCAGGTTCCCCGCCCCGTCGGCGTGCGCGCGCAGCAGCCCGGCGAGCTCCGGGTCCGCCGTGCCGTCGTCCCCGGCGAACTGCGACGTGGGCTGGATCGAGCGCAGGTGCCCCGGCAGGGCGCGGTCCTCGCCGCCGGCTGCCGCGGCGTCGTCGGCCCCGGTCACGGCCGGCCTGCCACGTCGAGCGCCTCGGGCAGCGTGAAGGCGCCGGCGTACAGCGCCTTGCCGACGACGGCTCCCTCGACGCCGGCCGGCACCAGCGCCCGCAGCGCCTCGAGGTCGGCGAGCGAGGAGATCCCGCCCGACGCGACCACCTTGGCGGGCGTGCGCGACGCGACCTCGCGCAGCAGGTCGACGTTCGGGCCGCGCAGCGTGCCGTCCTTCGTCACGTCGGTGACGACGTACCGGGCGCAGCCGGCGTCGTCCAGGCGGGCGAGCACCTCCCAGAGGTCGCCGCCCTCCTTCGTCCAGCCGCGCGCGGCGAGCGTCGTGCCGCGCACGTCGAGGCCCACCGCGACGGCGTCGCCGTGCTCCGCGATGACGCGGGCGGTCCACTCCGGGTCCTCCAGGGCGGCCGTGCCGATGTTGACGCGGCGCGCGCCGGTGCCGAGGGCGCGCTCGAGCGACGCGTCGTCGCGGATCCCGCCCGACAGCTCCACCTGCACGTCCAGCGCGGCCACGACCTGCGCGAGCAGCTCGGCGTTCGAGCCGCGCCCGAAGGCCGCGTCGAGGTCCACGAGATGGATCCACTCGGCGCCGCCGGCCTGCCAGTCGCGGGCGGCGGCCAGCGGGTCGCCGTAGGACGTCTCGGAGCCGGCCTCCCCCTGCACGAGGCGGACGGCCTGGCCGTCGGCGACGTCGACGGCGGGCAGCAGCACGAGGCGGTCGGTCATGGGTGTCTCTCCAGGCTGGTCGGTGCGGTGCGGTATGTGCGTGGGGGCCGGGCCAGGCGGCGGGGCCGGTCAGAGCGAGCGGACCCAGTTCTCGAGCAGGACGGCGCCCGCGTCGCCGGACTTCTCGGGGTGGAACTGCGTGGCGGACAGCGGCCCGCTCTCGACGGCGGCGACGAACCGGGCCTCCGAGCCCGGGGCCCCGTGCCGCGCCCACGTGACCAGGGGCGGCGTGTACCGGGGGTCGGCGTCGCCGTCGTGCCCCTGCGTGAACTCCTGCGCGGCGTACGAGTGCACGAAGTAGAACCGTTCGTGCTCCACCCCGGCGAACAGCCGGGAGCCGTCGGGCACCTCCACGGGCGACCAGCCCATGTGCGGCACCACCGGCGCGTCGAGGCGCTCGACCACGCCCGGCCACTCCCCCAGGCCCTCGGCACGATCGCCGTGCTCCACCCCGGCGTCGAACATGACCTGCATGCCGACGCAGATGCCGAGCACCGGGCGTCCCCCGGCGAGGCGCCGGTCGATCACCTGGTCGCCGCGGACGGCGCGCAGCCCGGCCATGCAGGCGGCGAACGCACCGACCCCGGGCACCACCAGGCCGTCGGCCTCGGCGGCGCGCGTGAGGTCCGCCGTGAGCTCGACGTCGGCGCCGACGCGCTCGAGCGCGCGCACGGCCGAGCGGACGTTGCCGAAGCCGTAGTCGAGCACGACCACCCGGTGGCGCCCGCCCGGACGCTCCGCCGTGGTCGTGGGGTTCAGCTCGGCCGACGCGCCGCCGTGCGGCAGCAGCGGCGGGACGCCGGCCGCCTCCTGGGCGGCGGCGAGGCCCGTCTGGTCGGCCTCGCGAGGCGTGTCCGGCATCCGTCCCCCTACCGCTGCTTCTTGCGGGCCTTGCGCGCGGCGCCGGTGAGCATCCGCATCGCCTTGAACCGGCCGATGCTGCCGGACGCCACGACGCCGGGCAGGTCGGCCACGGTGAGCTGCCCCGTGACGAGGTCCTCGAGCGCCTCCGGCGCCCCGCCGAGCACCAGCCCGGGCGGCAGCTCGCCGTCGACCTCGCCGTCCGCGTAGCGGACGCACGTGAGCTGCTCGCCCCAGCGCGTGACGAGGACCAGCGGCACGCCGGCCACGAGCTTCGAGATCGCCGCGGCGGCGTGCGCGGGTGCGTCGCCGCTTGTGTCGCGCAGGACCGCGAGCGCGCCCACGGGGGTGGGCGCGGCGTCGACGTCGAGCTCGGCCAGCGCACAGGCCGCCGCCAGGGGCTCGGCCCCCGCGATCTGGGTGAGGAGGACCGCCAGCTCGGGGTCCTTGCGACCGCCGTCGAGGCCGGACAGGTCGTCCGGGACCTCGAAACCCTCGGGCAGCTCGTCGGGCAGGTCCGGGTGCTGTTCGGGATCGGTGGACATGCGGCTACAGCGCACCCTTCGTGGACGGGACGCCCTCGACCCGGGGGTCGGGGGCGACGGCGGCGCGCAGCGCACGGGCCAGCGCCTTGAACTGGGCTTCGACGATGTGGTGGGGGTCGCGCCCGGCGAGGACGCGCACGTGCAGGCAGATGCCGGCGTGGTGGGCGACCGACTCGAGCACGTGGCGGGTGAGGGAGCCGGTGAAGTGCCCGCCGATGAGGTGGTACTCCTGCCCCTCCGGCTCGCCGGAGTGCACCAGGTACGGGCGGCCCGAGACGTCGACCACCGCGAGCGCGAGGGCCTCGTCCAGCGGCACGGTGGCGTCGCCGAAGCGGGCGATGCCACGCTTGTCGCCGAGCGCCTCGCGCAGCGCCTCCCCGATGACGATGGCGACGTCCTCGACGGTGTGGTGCGCGTCGATGTGGGTGTCGCCGGTGGCGCGCACCGTGAGGTCGATCAGGGAGTGCTTGCCGAGCGCCGTGAGCATGTGGTCGTAGAACGGCACGGTCGTCGAGATCTCCGTGCGCCCCGTGCCGTCGAGGTCCAGCTCGACGACGACGCTCGACTCGCTCGTCGTGCGCTCCACGCGG
This sequence comes from Promicromonospora sp. Marseille-Q5078, assembly GCF_050315395.1. Taxonomy (NCBI): domain Bacteria; kingdom Bacillati; phylum Actinomycetota; class Actinomycetes; order Micrococcales; family Promicromonosporaceae; genus Promicromonospora; species Promicromonospora sp. Marseille-Q5078. The sequence continues at coordinate 2,002,065 of NZ_JBNPQG010000001.1, read as the reverse complement.
GCGGTGCGGTGCTGCATCAGTCCTCCTTCTCGGACGGCGCCGCCGCTGCGCCGCTGACGACCTCGGTGAACGCGGTGCGGAACGCGACGTTCTCGGCAGGGGTGCCCACCGACACCCGCAGCCAGCCGTCGGGCCCGGTCTCGCGGATGAGGACGCCGCGGTCGAGCAGCCCCTGCCAGACGGCGTGCCGGTCGCCGAAGGTGCCGAAGAGCACGAAGTTCGCGTCGGAGTCCGCCACCTGCAGGGGGCGTCCGCCCACGCTCTGCGCCCGCAACCACGCCACGAGGGAGTCCCGCTCGCCGCGCAGCTCACGCACCTGCGCACGCAGCTCGTCGTGGTGCGCCAGGGCGCCCCGGGCGGCCGCCTGCGTGACGGCCGACAGGTGGTAGGGCAGCCGCACGACGCGCAGCGCGTCGACGAGCGCGGACGACGCCGCGAGGTAGCCGAGCCGGAGGCCGGCGGCGGCGAACGCCTTGGACATCGTGCGGGACACGGCCAGGTGCGGGTGGGCCCCGAGCAGGTCGAGGGCCGAGGGGGTGCCGGGGCGACGGAACTCGGCGTAGGCCTCGTCGACCACGACGACGGCGCCGGCGCGGCGCCCGTGGTGCACCGGGGCGTCGGGCACCTCGACCCGCGCCGCCGCCCCGAGGACCGCCTCCACCGTCGCGAGCGGCAGCGCCGTCCCGGTCGGGTTGTTCGGGCTGGCCAGCAGGATCACGGAGGGCCGGACCTCCTCGATCGTCGCGACCGCGTGGTCGACGTCGAGCGTGAAGTCGCTCTCCCGGCGCCCGGTGACCCACCGGGTGTGGGTGTCGCGGGCGTACTCGGGGTACATGGAGTAGGTCGGCGCGAACGAGAGCGCGGTGCGGCCCGGGCCGCCGAAGGCCTGCAGGAGGTGCAGCATCACCTCGTTCGATCCGTTCGCGGCCCAGACCTGCTCGGGCCCGACCCGCACCCCGGACTCGAGCTCCAGGTAGTCGGCCAGGTCTCCCCGCAGCGCCGCGAAGTCGCGGTCCGGGTAGCGGTTGAGCCCGCGCGCCGCGTCCGCGACATGGGCGGCGATCGTCGCGACGACGGCCTCCGACGGCGCGTACGGGTTCTCGTTGACGTTGAGGCGGACGGGCACGTCGAGCTGCGGGGCGCCGTAGGGCGCCTCGTCGGCGAGCTCGGGGCGCAGCGGCAGCCGCGCGCCGTCCAGGCCGCCCGCGGGCGCGGGGGCGGACAGTGGGGTGGTCACGGCGCCAGTCTACGGAACCGCCGGGGGCCCGGCGGCGTCGTCCGCCCTTCGGCACCGCGACCTCCCCGGTCCGGCGGCCCGGTGCCGCGTCCGCTCGGGAGGGACGCGCGCGCCCCGCCTCGTGAAGGACTTCGCCCGTCATGAGCCGCGACTTTCCAGGCCTTGTGATCATCTTCACAAGGCCCGAGGAGTGCGTGCGGACCGCGCCGTGCCTACCGTCGAGACATCAGCAGTTCCGCCGTGTGGGCCGTGCAGCCGGCGGCCCGTGATGGGAGAAGCAGATGAGCACCATGCAGGCCGCCGTCGTCCGCTCGTTCACCGAACCCCTGACCGTCGAGGACCGCGAGGTCCCCGCCCCGGGCCCGCACGAGGCCCTCGTGAAGGTCGACTACACCGGCGTGTGCCACACCGACCTGCACGCCGCCCACGGCGACTGGCCGGTCAAGCCGACCCCGCCCTTCGTCCCCGGCCACGAGGGCGTCGGCCACGTCGTCGCCGTCGGCGACCAGGTGACGCGCGTGGCGGTGGGCGACACCGTCGGCAACGCCTGGCTGTGGAGCGCCTGCGGCGAGTGCGAGTACTGCGAGACCGGCTGGGAGACGCTCTGCCCGGACCAGAAGAACGGCGGTTACTCGGTCGACGGCTCCTTCGGCCAGTACATGCTCGTCGACGCACGCTACGCCCCGGTCGTGCCCGAGGGCGTGGACCTCGCCGCCGTCGGGCCGATCCTCTGCGCCGGCGTCACCGTCTACAAGGGCCTCAAGGTCACGGACACGAAGCCGGGCGAGTGGGTGCTGGTCTCCGGCATCGGCGGGCTCGGTCACATCGCCGTCCAGTACGCGGTCGCCATGGGCCGCCGCGTGGCCGCGGTCGACGTCGACGACGCGAAGCTGGAGTTCGCGCGCACGCACGGCGCCGAGGTGACGGTCAACGCGGCGACGTCCGCCGACGCCGCCGCCGAGATCCAGGAGCAGACGGGCGGCGGCGTGCACGGCGCCCTCGTCACTGCGGTGAACGCGCACGCCTTCCCCCAGGCCGTGGGCGCGCTGCGCCGGGGCGGCACGGTCGCCCTCGTGGGCCTGCCCCCGGAGAAGTTCCCGCTGGACATCTTCACCACGGTCCTGTTCGGCCTCACCGTGCGCGGCTCGATCGTCGGGACGCGCAAGGACATGGCGGAGGCCCTGGAGTTCTTCGCCCGCGGGAAGATCGACCCGACCTACACCGTGCGACCGCTCGGCGACATCAACGCGATCTTCGAGGAGATGGAGCAGGGCAGGATCGACGGCCGCGTCGTGCTGGACATGCGGAGCTGACCGTCACGCGAGGACGACGTCGCCCCCCGAGACCTCGACCTGGATCGCCGGGAGGGGCTCGGGGGCCGGGCCGCCGAGCACCGCGGCGTCCGTCAGCGCGTACCGCGACTGGTGGCACGGGCACAGCAGCTCCCCGTCGCCCGGCGCGACGGTGCACCCGGCGTGGGTGCAGATCGCGCTGAACGCGTGCACCTCCCCCTCGGTCGGCTGGGTGACCAGCACGTCCTGGCCCTCCACCTTCGCGGCGACGGCGCCGCCCACGGGCACGTCCGCGAGCGCCACGACGACCGTCCCGGCCCCGGCGGAGCTCGCGGCCTCCGCGGCCTCCTCCGGGCTGGGCGCCGGGTCCGAGCAGGCGGCCAGCACCCCGGATCCGGCGACGACCCCCGCCAGCGCGCCGGACCCGCGGAGGACCTGGCGCCGGCTGGGCCCGCACGCGCAGTCGTGGCCCGTCCCGCACCCGGGTTCCAGGGGCGCGGCGGTCGGGGGCGTCGCGACGGTCGGGCTCGGGATGCTGCTCACGGTGGTCTCCGGGGGTCGGGCGGACGGACGGCACCTCGGGCGTGTCGTGCCGATCCGATGACGGCGCGCCCGAGGAGTGGGAGCATCAACATCATGGACTCGTCGCAGGGCGCCGTGCCACCCAAGCCGCAGGTCACGTCCTCGGCCCGGCCGCCGGTCGCGCGTGGGTGGCGCCTGGTCGCCGCCGTCGCCGCGCTCGTCTCTGCGGTGGTCCACGTCCTGCTGTACCTCGACGGGTACGACACGATCGCCGTCGTCGGCCCGCTCTTCCTCCTCAACGCCGTGGCCGGCCTCGTCCTCGCCGTGCTCCTGCTGCTGTGGCGACACTGGCTGCCGCTGATCGGCGGCATCGGGTTCGGCGGCCTGACGCTGCTCGCGTTCGTGCTGTCCACGACGGTCGGGTTCTACGGCGTCAACGAGACGTTCGCGGGGACCAACGAGATCGTCGCCGCCGCGTCCGACGTGCTGGTGGTGGTCGCGTCGGCCTTCGCGCTCCTGCGCGAGTACGTGCGCTGACGGCCCGTCCCGGCCGGGCCGGCGCCTGGCCTGTGGAGGGACGCCGGCGGCGTCGGCGGCGCCCCCTACGATCGAGAGCGTGAGCCACCCCGACGACCCGTACGCCGACCTCGTCTTCGACCCGACGGACGAGGACGCCCCGCCGCCGGACGACCTGGCGCCCGAGCCCGACCCGGAGCCCCGGCCGGACGCCGCCGCGGCGCCGGGCACGGCACCGGCCGCGACACCGCGGCCCGAGCAGGCGTCGGCGGCCGCGGGGACGGGGACGGGGACGGACGCTGCCAAGCGCGCGAAGCTCGCGATGCTGCGCGGCCTGCTCGACAGCGCCGGCGAGGGCGGCGGCACGCTGCGGGAGCAGGCCGAGGAGTCGCTGCGTGCCCTCGTCGGGCGCGAGGACGCGACGCTGCGCGAGGACCAGTGGCGTGCCATCGAGGCGCTGGTCGCGTTCCGCCGGAGGGCGCTCGTGGTGCAGCGCACCGGGTGGGGCAAGTCCGCCGTCTACTTCGTCGCGACGGCCCTCCTGCGCTCCCGCGGCGCGGGCCCGACGGTCATCGTCTCGCCGCTCCTGGCGCTCATGCGGGACCAGATCGCGGCTGCCGCGCGGGCGGGGATCCGGGCGGTGACGATCAACTCCTCGAACGTCACCGAGTGGGACCAGGTGCACGCGGCGATCGCCGCGGGCGAGGTGGACGTGCTGCTGTGCTCCCCCGAGCGGCTCAACAACCCGGCCTTCCGCGACGAGGTGCTCCCCCGGCTCGCGGCGGACGCGGGCCTCGTGGTGATCGACGAGGCGCACTGCATCTCCGACTGGGGGCACGACTTCCGCCCGGACTACCGCCGCATCCGCACCCTGCTGACCGACCTGCCGCCGGGCATCCCCGTGCTCGCCACGACAGCCACGGCCAACACGCGCGTGACGGCCGACGTCGCCGAGCAGCTGGGCGTGCACGGCGAGCAGACCGCCGACCCCGCGTCCGCGGAGGGCCGGACCGACGAGGTGCTCGTGCTGCGCGGCGGGCTCGACCGCGAGTCGCTGCACCTGGCCGTGCTCGAGCTGCCCGACCAGCCCACCCGCGTCGCCTGGCTCGTCGAGGCCCTCCAGGACGTCGAGGGGTCCGGGATCGTGTACTGCCTGACGGTCTCCGCCGCCGAGCAGGTCGCGGAACAGCTGCGGGGCGCGGGGCTGGCGGTCGCCGCCTACACCGGCCGCACCGACCCGACGCAGCGCGAGCAGCTCGAGGAGGACCTCAAGGAGAACCGGGTCAAGGCGCTCGTCGCCACGTCGGCGCTCGGCATGGGCTTCGACAAGCCCGACCTCGGGTTCGTCGTGCACCTCGGCGCGCCCTCGTCGCCCATCGCCTACTACCAGCAGGTGGGCCGCGCGGGCCGCGGCGTCGACGACGCCGTCGTGGTGCTGCTGCCCGGGCACGAGGACCGGGCGATCTGGGACTGGTTCGGGTCCCAGGCGTTCCCGGCCGAGCCGCAGGTCCGCACCACCCTCGACGCACTGTCGGCGGCCGACGGCGCGCGGTCCACGGCCGCGCTGGAGACCCAGGTGGACCTCAAGCGCTCGCGCCTGGAGACGATGCTCAAGGTGCTCGACGTCGACGGCGCGGTGCGCCGCGTCCAGGGGGGCTGGGTCGCCACGGGGACGCCGTGGGCCTACGACGCCGAGCGGTACGCCCGCGTCGAGGAGACCCGGGCGGCGGAGCAGCAGGCGATGGTCGACTACGTGGCGACGACCGGGTGCCGGATGGCCTACCTGCGCTCCCAGCTCGACGACCCGGAGCTGCCCACCGGCTGGACCTGCGGGCGCTGCGACCGCTGCGGCGGCGTCTCGCTGCCCGCCGTCCCGGACGCCGAGGCCGTCGCGGCGGCGCGCGCCGACATGGACCGGCCGGGCGTCGAGGTCGGCGCCCGCGCGATGTGGCCGTCCGGGCTCGCCGCGCTGGGGCTCGACCTCAAGGGCAAGATCGCGCCCGACGAGCGGGCGGAGACGGGCCGCGCCGTCGCGCGGCTCGACGGCCTGGGCTGGTCCGGGCCGCTGCGCGACCTGTTCGCCCCCGGCGCCCCCGACGGCGAGGTGCCCGTGCCCCTGCGGCACGCCGCCGCGCGCGTCCTCGACGACTGGGACGCGATCCGTGCGGCCGCCGACGACGCCGGGGACGGCGCCGGGGACGGCACCGGGGACGGCACCGGCGCGGACCAGGGCGCGGCGGGTGCGCGGCGCACGCTGGTCGAGGGGGTCGTGGCGGTGCGGTCGGCCTCCCGCCCGCAGCTGACCTACCACCTGGCCTCGGGCCTCGCCGCCTACCTCGGCGTGCCCCTCATCGGCGCGGTCGGGCCGGCCGCCGGCGCGGAGGAGCCGGCGCGCCACGACGTGAACTCGGCGATGCGGCTCGCCGGCGTGGCCCGACGGCTGCGGCTCGAGCTGAACGACGCCGCCGCGCGAGGGCTGCCCGGACGCACGGTGCTGCTGGTGGACGACTGGACCGAGTCGGGCTGGACGCTCACCGTCGCCGCCCGCCTGCTGCGCCAGGCCGGGGCCGCCGCCGTCCATCCCTTCGTCCTGGGGGTGCGCTGACGGAGCGCGCTGACCGGTGAACTGACGGGGTGAGCAGCACCGGGTGCGCCGTCTGTGAACCGGGTGTTGCAGGGATTGTTCGCCCCGAGCACGAATAGGTAACGATCGTCGCCCGGGAGCAAGATGTGGCGAGCGCCACGTCCGGCGGGCTATAGCCTCGCCGGACCGCACTCGTTCTCCAGAAAGCCCCCACACCCTTGTCCCGATATCTGCTCCGCCGCACCGCTGGCTGGTTGCTCATGGTCGTGGCTGTCACGAACCTGACGTACTTCCTCGCCTGGGCCTACCTCGACCCGCGCAGCAACTACGTCGGCCGACGCCCCCCGTTGAGCGAGCAGCAGATCGTGAACCTGCTCGAGCCCCGCAACCTCGACGAGGGCACCCCGCTCCTCGAGCGATGGTGGACCTGGTTCAGCGGGATCCTCTTCCACTGGGACTGGGGGGTGAGCCCCACCGGGCAGTCGGTCAACGAGCAGGTCTCCTACCGCATGTGGGTCTCGGCGGAGCTCATGCTCGGCGCGACGATCCTCCTGACGCTGATCGGCATCGCGCTGGGCGTCTACAGCGCGTCGCGGCAGTACCGCGTGGGCGACCGCGTGGCCCAGGGCACCTCGATCATCACGATGAACATCCCGATCGTCGTGGCCGCGCTCGGGCTGGTGCTGCTCGCGATCGCCTTCAACGGCGCCGTCGGCACCACGGTCTTCTACGTCACCGGGTCGTCGAGTCCCGGGGTGAGCGGGTTCTTCCCCACCCTGATCGACACGATCCAGCACCTGACGCTGCCCACGCTCGCGCTGGTCATCGTCGGCTACGCGCAGTACCACTTCCTGCAGCGCTCCCTGCTGCTCGACAACATCAAGTCCGACTACGTGCGCATGGCGCGGGCCAAGGGCCTGACCAAGCAGCAGGCGATCCGCAAGCACGCGCTGCGCACGTCCCTCATCCCCGTCACCACCCAGGTCGCCTTCTCGATCCCCGGCATCTTCACCGGCGCCGTGCTGACCGAGTCGATCTTCGCCTGGAAGGGCATGGGGCAGTACTTCATCGAGACGATCTCCAAGAACGACATCAACGGCGTGGTCGCGGTCGCGGCGTTCGGCGCGGTCATGACCGCGATCGGCGCGATCCTCGCGGACGTCGCGGTCGTCGTCCTCGACCCCCGAGTGCGGGTGAGCTGACATGGCCAACGATCCCTCCATGGTCGACCCTCTCGCCGAGGCCGAGCCCGTTCCCCCCGTCGCGGCGCCCGGCGAGCGCAAGCGGCTCTCGAAGTGGCGGCTGTACAGCCGCCGGTTCGCCCGTAACCGTCCCGCCGTCGGTGGCGTGGTCATCTTCGTGCTGCTGGTGCTGTTCGCCCTGTTCGGCTCCCTGTTCGAGAAGTACGACCACGTGGAGCTCGACTTCCTCGCGCTGTCCGACCCGCCGAGCCCCGAGCACTGGTTCGGCACCAACAACGCGGGCAACGACCTCTACGCCATGGTCGTGGTGGGGCTGCAGCGCTCGCTGCTCATCGCGGTCATCGTCGCCACGGGGACGACGATCCTCTCCGCGGTCATCGGCACCGCGGCCGCGTACTTCGGCGGCCGCATCGAACGGGTCTCGCTGTTCATCATCCACTTCCTGATGGTGGCGCCCACGTTCCTGCTGCTCGCGATGATGTCCAACGACTCCGGCGGCGACTGGAAGGTCATCGCCCTCGTCCTCATCCTCGTCAGCTGGTTCTTCCAGGCCCGCACGATCTGGACGCTCTCCCTGTCGCTGCGCGAGCGGGAGTTCGTCCACGCCGCGCGCTACATGGGCGTCCCCGGCATCCGGATCGTGCTCCGCCACCTGATCCCCAACATCGGGTCGCTGCTCGTCATCAACTTCACGCTGGGCGTCGTCGGCGCCGTCATGGCCGAGACGGGCCTGTCGTTCCTCGGCTTCGGCGTCAAGCTGCCCGACGTCTCGCTCGGGTCCCTCATCGGCATCGGTGCCTCGAGCATCTCCAGCGCGCCGTGGATGTTCTACTTCCCCGCCGCCGCGCTGACCCTGCTGACCGTCTCCATGGCGCTCGTGGCCGACGGCCTGCGCGACGCCCTCGATCCCACCTCCGCAGCGGGAGGCCGCGCATGACCACCCCCGTTCTCTCCGTCCGCGACCTCACCGTCAGCTTCCCGTCCGAGGCGGGCCGGGTCGACGCCGTCCGCGGCGTCTCGTTCGACCTGGAGCCGGGGCGCACCCTCGGCATCGTCGGCGAGTCCGGCTCCGGCAAGTCGGTCACCTCGCTCGCCGTCATGGGCCTGCTCGACGAGAACGCCCGCGTGGGCGGCTCCGTGACGTTCGAGGGCGAGGAGCTGCTCGGCAAGAGCGACGCGGCGATGTCCAAGATCCGCGGCAACGGCATCGCGATGATCTTCCAGGACCCGCTCACGTCGCTGACGCCCGTGTTCACCGTGGGCGACCAGATCGTCGAGGCGCTCACCGTCCACAACCCGCGGATGTCGCGCCGGGCCGCGTGGGACCGCGCCGTCGAGCTGCTCACGCTGGTCGGGATCCCCCGGCCCCAGGAGCGCGTGAAGTCGTTCCCGCACGAGTTCTCGGGCGGCATGCGCCAGCGCGTGGTCATCGCGATCGCGATGGCGAACAACCCGAAGCTCATCATCGCCGACGAGCCGACCACGGCCCTCGACGTCACGATCCAGGCGCAGATCCTCGACCTCATCAAGACCGCCCAGCGCGAGACCGGCGCCGCGGTCATGATGATCACCCACGACATGGGGGTCGTCGCGAACATCGCCGACGACGTCGTCGTGATGTACGCGGGCCGGCCGATCGAGCAGGCGCCGGTCGAGACGCTGTTCGCGGACACGCGCATGCCGTACTCGATCGGCCTGCTCGGCGCGATCCCCCGCGTGGACAAGGCCGAGAAGCAGCCGCTGGTCCCGATCAAGGGCAGCCCGCCCCTGCTGGTCGACCTGCCGGACGCCTGCCCGTTCGCGGCCCGGTGCCCGATCGTCACCGACGCCTGCCGGGCCGCCGAGCCCGAGCTCGTCACCGTGGGCGGGCACGCCGACCACCGCGCCGCGTGCATCCGCGCGGAGGAGATCCGCGCGGGCCGCATCGACGGGCGGCCCGTCTACCCGGTCCCGGAGATCCCCACCTCGACGCTCGAGGCGGTCCCGCGCGACCAGCGCCGGCCCACGCTCGAGGTCGAGAACCTCTCGAAGTCGTTCCCCCTCACCAAGGGCGCGTTCCGCAAGCGCAAGATCGGCGAGGTGCACGCCGTCAAGGGCGTGAGCTTCGACGTCCGCGAGGGCGAGACGATGGCGATCGTCGGCGAGTCGGGGTCGGGCAAGACGACGACCCTCCTGCAGATCATGGACTTCGCCCCGCAGGCGAACGGCGACATCCGGATCTCGGGCACCAGCGTCGCCGACATCACCGGCGGCCGCGCCGAGCGGGAGCTGCGCCGCGACGTCCAGATCGTCTTCCAGGACCCGGTCGGCTCGCTCGACCCGCGCATGACCGTCTTCGACGTCATCGCCGAGCCCCTGCGCACCGCGCGCACGCCGCACGCCGAGGTCGGCCCGCGGGTCGACGAGCTGATGGACCTCGTCGGGCTCGACCCCGCCCACAGCGACCGTTTCCCCGCGGCCTTCTCCGGCGGCCAGCGGCAGCGCATCGGCATCGCGCGCGCCCTGGCCACCAACCCGCGGCTCGTGGTGCTGGACGAGCCCGTGTCGGCGCTCGACGTGTCGGTCCAGGCGGGCGTCATCAACCTGCTCGACGAGCTCAAGGTGCGTCTGGGGCTGTCGTACCTCTTCGTCGCGCACGACCTGTCGGTGGTGCGGCACATCGCCGACCGCGTGGCCGTCATGTACCTCGGCAGCTTCGTCGAGCACGGCGACGTCGACGCGGTGTTCGACGACCCGCAGCACCCGTACACCCGCGCGCTGCTGTCCGCGATCCCCGTCCCCGACCCGGTCAAGGAGCGCACCCGGGAGCACATCGTGCTCACCGGCGACCTCCCGAGCCCGACGGACACGATCGTGGGCTGCGCCTTCGTCTCCCGGTGCCCGCTCTACCAGACCCTCGACGAGGGCAAGCGGATCGCCTGCGAGACGAAGGTCCCGTCCCTCGGCGGTCGCACCGGCATCCACGTGAACGCCTGCCACCACCGCTGAGGCCCGGGCCCAGCCGTCCGCTCTTCACCCCTACCGAGAAGTCAGCATCAAGTCAGCGCCCACGAGGCGCGAAAGGAGCAACCATGAGGCTGCAGAACCGACTGGCAGGCAGCGTCGCCCTGGCCGGCGCGCTCGCCCTGACCCTGGCCGCGTGCAGCGGCAGCAGCGGGGAGGGGGGCGACACGCCGTCCGCCGAGGCACAGACCATCCAGGGCGCGGACTACAACCCGCAGCCCCGGGAGAACCTCGAGCAGGGTGGCGAGGTGACCTTCAACCTCACGGAGATCACCCCGCAGATGAACCCCAACCACTCCGACGGCTCGGTCGACACCGCCCGCATCTGGGAGTGGTACAACCCGCAGCCGATCCTGATGTCCCCGGAGGGTGAGGCCACCGCCAACCCCGCCTACCTCTCCGACTGGACCACCGAGGTCGTGGACGGCAAGACCGTCGTCACCTACACGATCAACCCGGAGGCGGTCTGGAACGACGGCAGCCCCATCACCTGGAAGTCGTACGAGCAGCTCTGGAAGGCCAACCGGTCGACCGAGGAGGGCTACGTCCCGAGCTCGACGGACGGCTACTCGCAGATCGAGTCGGTGAAGCAGGGCGAGGACGAGCGCCAGGCGGTCGTCACGTTCAAGTCCGAGTTCCCGTGGACCGACGGCCTCTTCTGGCACATCATGAACCCTGCGGTCGACTCCGCCAAGGTGTTCAACGAGGGCTACATCGAGGACGCGCACGCCGACTGGGGCGCCGGCCCGTACAAGATCGACGACTTCGACCTCAACGGCGGCGTCGTCTCGTTCGTGCCGAACGAGAAGTGGTGGGGCGACGCCCCGATGCTCGACAAGGTGACGTTCCGCGTCCTCGAGCCGACCGCCGCGGTCAACGCGTTCCAGAATGGCGAGATCGACTACGTCGACGGCCTCACGGCCGACAACCTGGAGCAGCTCGCCGACGTCGAGGGCGTCACGACCTACCGCGCCCAGCGCACGTCGACGAACCTCCTCGAGCTCAACGCGGAGTACCCGCAGTTCAAGGACCTCAAGGTCCGCGAGGCCATCTTCAAGGCCGTCAACCGCGACCAGATCAAGGAGGTCGTCTGGAACGGCCTCAACTACACCGAGCCCGACGCCGGCTCGCTGAACCTGTTCCCGTTCCAGGAGGGCTACGTCGACGCGCTGGCCGAGGCCGGCTACAAGTTCGACGTCGACGCCGCCAACAAGACCCTCGACGAGGCCGGCTGGACGCTGAACGGCGACGTCCGCGAGAAGGACGGCAAGAAGCTCGAGGGCCGGATGCCCATCTTCGGCGACGAGCCGATCACCGAGGCCCGCGCCAAGGTGCTGCAGCAGCAGCTGGCCGAGATCGGGTTCTCCCTCGAGATCGACAAGCGCCCCGCGAGCGACTTCTCGACCGTGCTCTCCACGAAGGACTGGGACCTCGTCATCCTCGGTTTCTCGTCGAGCGACCCGTACGGCGTGGCGTACATGTGCCAGCTGTACTGCTCGGACAGCGGCCTGAACCTGTCCGCGACGGGCACCAAGGCGATCGACAAGAAGATCGCCGACCAGGTGTCGTCGCTGCCCACGGCCGAGGAGCAGACCGCGGCCGGCATGAAGCTCGAGTCCGAGATCATCGGCGAGACCTGGGGCATCCTGCCGCTGTACAACGGCCCGTGGATCTCCATGGCCAAGGACGGCCTCGCCAACCTCACGCCGGAGACCTACACCGGCCTCGACCTCTTCGGCCTGCAGCCGGTGGAGAACGTGGGCTGGGAGAAGGACACCGCGGCCGCGGAGTGACCCGGGCGTCGTGACACGCGCCCGCTGAGCTGTCGCAGCTCGACGTGAAAGCCCTCGGGGCCGGTGGTTCGTCCGCCGGCCCCGAGGGCTTTCCTACGCCTCCAGCAGGCCGCGGATGTCGTCGGCGGCGAGCGCGCGCGCGAACGTGCCCGCCGCGTCGTCGAGCACGGCGTCGAAGAGCGCCGCCTTGCGCCGCGCGAGCGCCATGACCTTCTCCTCGATCGTGTCCTGGGCGACGAGCCGGGTGACCACGACGTTCCGGGTCTGCCCGATCCGGTGCGTCCGGTCGACGGCCTGCGCCTCCGCGGCGGGGTTCCACCACGGGTCGAGCAGGTAGACGTAGTCGGCCTCGGTGAGGTTCAGTCCCACGCCGCCCGCCTTGAGGCTGACGAGGAAGACCGGGGCGTCCCCGTCCTTCCAGCCGCGGATGACCTCCGCGCGGCGCCGGGTGGCGCCGTCCAGGTACCCCACCGGCAGCCCCGCGTCCGCGCAGCGGGCCTCGACCCGGCGCAGGAACGACGTGAACTGGGAGAAGACGAGGGCGCGGTGCCCCTCCGCGGCGATCTCGACGAGCTCGTCGATCACCACCTCCAGCTTCGCCGAGCCCATGTGCGCGTACGCGTCGTCGACCAGGGAGGCGTCGAGGGCCAGCCGGCGCAGTGTGGTCAGGGAGCGGAAGATCGCGACCCGGTTGGCCTCGAAGTCCTCCAGGAGGCCGAGGAGCCGCTGGCGCTCGCGCTGCAGGTGCGTGTCGTACACCTTGCGGTGGTCGGGGGTGAGCGGTACCCGCAGCACGCGCTCCTGGCGCTCGGGCAGCTCGGGCGCGACCTGCTCCTTGGTGCGCCGCAGGACGAGCGGGCGGATGCGCCGCTTGAGCCGCGCGAGCGCCCGGTTCCCGGCCGCGACCACCTGCGGGTCGTCGTCGGTGGCCGCGGCGTCGACGAGCCGGGCCGTGTCCGCGCGGAAGCGGTGCACGGACGGGTAGAGCCCCGGAGCGACGATCGCCAGCATCGCCCAGAGCTCCAGGAGGTTGTTCTCGAACGGGGTGCCCGTGACCGCGAGCTTGAACGGGGCGCGGAGCAGCCGCGCGGTCTCGTGCGCCCGGGTGCGCGGGTTCTTCGTCACCTGCGCCTCGTCGAGGATCAGCCCGCCCCACTCGAGAGCGTCGAACGCGTCGAAGTCCAGCCGGAAGACGGCGTACGACGTGACCAGCACGTCGGCGTCCGCCGCCAGCTCCGCCACGCCCGTGCGGAGCGTCCGCGCCGTCGCCGGCATCGCGACCACCCGCAGGCCGGGCGTGAACCGGGTCGCCTCGTCCACCCAGTTCCCGACCACCGAGGCGGGCGCGACGACGACGAACGGCGGACCGCCCGGCTCGGCGGACCGCGCGTGCGCCAGGAACGTGAGGGTCTCGACCGTCTTGCCGAGGCCCATGTCGTCCGCCAGGATCCCGCCCAGCCCGTGCCGCCACAGGAAGGCGAGCCACTCGAACGCCTGCCGCTGGTACGGCCGCAGCTCGGCCCGCACGCCCTGCGGCACGGCGACGGGCGTGTCGAGCCCGGCCGGTCGCTCCCCCGCCGCGAGCGCGCGCAGCCCGGCGAGCGACCGCCGCCACGCCTCGGCGGCCTCCACGACGTCGGCGACGTCCTCGAGCTCGCCCCACAGGTGGGCGTCGTAGCGGCTGACCCGGGCACGCCCGGGCCGGTCGCTCAGGGCGGACGCCTCCGCGATGAGGTCGCGCAGCCGCCCGAGCACCGGCTGGTCGAGGCGCAGCCACGACCCGTCGACGAGCAGGAGCCGCTTGTCGCCGCGCGCGAGGGCGGTGAACAGGCGCGTGAACGGGAGCTCCTTGCCGCCCACCGTCACGGAGACGCCGAGGTCGAGCCAGTCGGAGTCGCCGGACGGCGCCCCCGAGACGACGACGCGCGGCGCGGCGTCGAGGTGCAGGTAGTCCGGCACGTCGGTGGCCTCGACCCGCACGTCGCCCGCGGAGGCGAGCACCGGCAGCACGCCGTGCGCGAGGTCGAGGGCGTCCAGGCCCTGGAGCTCGGTCCGCGCGGCGAGGTCGAACCGCTCGAACCCCGCGACCCCGCGCACCGTCGCCTGCGCCTTGGCGCGGATCTCCGCCTCGGCGTCGCCGTCGCGCAGCGGGTCGGAGGCCACGCCGTCGAGCGGGACGCGGCGCCGCGCCGCACCGGGCGGCGCGTACTCGAAGGACCACCCGAGGTGCGCGTGCTCGGGCGACGCGAAGACGACCTCGGCCACGAGGACGGGTCGCGGAAGCTCGGGCAGGTCGACGGAGCCGTCGGTGACGACCCGGACCGCCCGCCGCAGGACGGGCAGGTGGTCGGCGAACAGCTCGTCGGCGTCGCCGGACGGCACGTCCACCCGGCCCACGGCCACCAGCTCGCGGGCCGCGTCGCCCAGGCGCCGCGCCGTCGGCCCCAGCCGCAGCACGGTCCGGGCGCCCTCGGCCTCGACGGCGTACAGCCCGGTGTCGCCGACGCTGCCGAGCGCCGCGCCCGCCGCCGCGTCCTCGCCGTCGAACGCCAGGACGGGGTCGAGGCGCAGGCCGTCGGAGGTCGCCCCCACCACGAGCCGCGCCTCGGCCGCGGCGGCCAGGCGCACCTCGTCGCGCGACCCGTGGGCGACGAGCGGGATCTCCAGGTCGGCCGCCTCGGCGAGCAGCGCCCACAGCCCGCGGCCACCGGCGGCGAGCGGGCGCCAGACCTGCCGGCTGCGGCCGTACCCGCCGCCGTCACCGAGGGCGGACCCCAGGTCGGCGAACCAGCGGCGTACCTCGGGCGCGGGGGTCGCGCGCACGTCCGCGAACGCGTAGAGCCCGGTGGCCAGTGCCTCCCAGCTCGCCTCCGGCGCGACCTTCCAGCCGGACCGGCCACGCACCACCGGGCGCACCGACAGCTGCGGCGGCAGGTCGCCGAACGGCTCGTCGAGGCGGAAGCGCAGGGCGACCGGCAGGACGCCGCCCGCGCGGGGGCCGGCCGCGGCGCTCTCCCCCGCGCCCCGTGCCTCGGCGCCTCCGCCGGTCACCGCGGCGAGCAGGCCGCGCCAGCCCGCGGGCCGCTCGTCGGCCTCGCCGGGCCCGCCGGCCTCGGCCGCCTCGGCCTGGGCCCCGACGTGCAGCAGCGCGGCCGCGACGTGCTTGCAGTCGGCGCGGACCGGGCAGGTGCACGTGGAGGTGTCGTACGCGTACCGGCCGTCGTCGCCGAGCACGAACCACACGCGGCAGGCGTACGGCTGCGGCCCGCTGCCCGCGACGCGCGCGGTCAGGACGAGGGCGTCGGCGTCCCAGCGCCACGTCGAGACCATCCCCGCGCGCTGGTAGCCCTGGGCTCGCCGGAAGGCAGCGTTCCCGACGATGCCGCCCAGCACGACGGGGTCGATGCGGGGTGGCGGGGCGGGCATGGGTCCATGCTCGCATGCGCCCCCGACGCGACCGGCGGTCGGGTCCGAGCCGCTTGGCACACTATTACCAGCGCCTGCCGAGCACCCTGAGGACGGCGCCCGGGGCGCTCAGATCTCGCGGATCAGAGGAACCGGCCGCGCACGGCCTCGCCGTGCGCGGGCAGGTCCTCGTCGTTCGCGACCGCGACGATCCGGTCGCCCAGCTCCTCGAGCGCGTCGCGGGTGTACTCGATCACCTGGACGGACTTGAGGTAGGCGTGCACCCCCAGGCCGCTGGAGAAGTGGGCCGACCCGCCGGTGGGGAGCACGTGGTTGCTGCCCGCCATGTAGTCGCCGAGGGAGACCGGCGACCAGGGACCGACGAAGATCGCCCCCGCCGAGCGCACGCGCTCCGCGAGCCCGGCGGCGCCGTCGGCCTGGATCTCGAGGTGCTCGGCGCCGTAGGCGTCCACCACCGCGAGCCCGTGCTCCAGGTCGTCCACGAGCACGACCGCCGACTGCGGGCCGCCGAGCGCCTGCATGACGCGTGCGGAGTGCTTGGTCGAGCCGACCAGGTCGCTGAGCCGGGCCTCGACGGCGCCGGCCAGCTCCACGGACGGGGTGACGAGCACCGAGGCCGCCATCGGGTCGTGCTCGGCCTGGCTGATGAGGTCGAGGGCGACGTGCCCCGGGTCGGCGGTGGCGTCGGCCAGCACGGCGATCTCGGTGGGCCCGGCCTCCGCGTCGATGCCGACCACGCCGCGCACCAGGCGCTTCGCCGCCGCGACGTACACGTTGCCCGGCCCGGTCACGACGTCCACCGGCTCGCACAGCACGGGGCCGTCCTGCGGCTCGGTGGCGGCCGCGCCGTACGCGAACATCGCCACCGCCTGGGCGCCGCCGACCCCGTACACCTCGTCGACGCCGAGCAGCGCGCACGCGGCGAGGATGGTCGGGTGCGGCAGGCCGCCGCTGTCCTTCTGCGGCGGCGACGCGACGGCGAGGCCCGGCACGCCGGCCTCCTGCGCGGCGACCACGTTCATGATCACGGACGACGGGTACACGGCGAGGCCGCCCGGCGCGTAGAGACCGACCCGCTGCACCGGGACCCAGCGCTGGCGCACGAGCGCGCCGGGAGCCAGCTCGGTCGTGTGCTCGGTGGGCACCTGGTCGGCGTGCACCCGCCGCACGCGGCGGATGGCCTCCTCGAGGCCTGCGCGGACCGCCGGGTCGAGCCCGGCGAGCGCGTCGTCGAGCGCCGCCGCGGGGACCCGCAGATGCTCCGGACGCACCCCGTCGAGACGCTCCGCCAGGTCGCGCAGCGCGGCGGCGCCCCGGGTACGGACGTCGGCGAGGATCGGGGCGACGGCGTCCACGGCCTGGTCCACCCCGATCTCGGGGCGCGGCAGCACCCCGAGCAGCTCGGTGCGGGTCAGGTCCTGCCCGCGAAGGTCGATGCGTCGGATCACCCCACCAGTCTAGGTCGGGCCCGCCCGCGCCCCCGCGCCCCGACCGGGGGCTGGACGGGCCTGAGTGCAGGACGGCGGGCAGGACGGCGCGCCGCGGCGCCCCGCTCCCTAGGATCGGTGGGTGACCACGACCCCGGCGCCCTCCGACGACCGCCGCTCGCTGCGCCAGACCGCCTACGAGGCCCTCAAGGCGCGCATCATCGGCCTGGACCTCCACCCGGGGCAGCGGCTGGTCGAGCGGGACATCGCCGCCGAGCTCGGCGTCTCGCGCGTGCCGCTCCGCGAGGCGCTGCAGCAGCTCGAGGGCGAGGGGCTCGTGGTCCTGGTCCCGCGCCAGGGGGCGCTGGTCGCGCCCTTCACCCGGGACGACGTCGAGCAGCTCTTCGAGGTCCGGGAGAGCGTCGAGGTGCTCGCCTTCCGCCTCGCCGCCCTGCGCCGCACCACCGCCGACCTCGACGCGATGGCGGCCGCGGTGCAGGCGGCGCGCCGCGCACTCGACGCGCACGACGACGCCGCCACGGCCGCCGCGAACGCCGGCTTCCACGCCGTCGTCGTGCAGGCCTGCGGCAACCCGCTGCTGCGGTCGATGCTCGCCCCGCTCGACGCCCGCGTCCGCTGGCTCTTCCACCTGACGAAGCGCCGGGACACGCGCGAGCAGTGCGAGGAGCACGCCGCCATGCTGGCGGCGATCGAGGCCCACGACGAGGAGACGGTCGCCGCCCTCGCGCAGCGGCACGTGACCTCGGGGCGCGAGCCGAGCCTCGCGCTCGCCGAGACCTGGGCCTCGGGCCCGATCGACCCCGTGGCGGCGACCCGGTCGCGCAACCGCGCCCGGCGAGCGGGCTGACGCCCGACAGCCCGACCGCCCCCTCCCGACGCTCGCCGTCTCCCGCCGACGGTCACGCACGATTTACGGCCGGGTGACCCCGTGGAAACACGGCGTCCCGAGACTCCTCCTGTAGTGGTATACCGCTAACTCTCTGGAGGACGTCATGCGCAGCCCCCGCCCCGGCACCGGACACCGCCCCACCCATCCCGCCGTCCGTCCCGGGCTCCGCCCCGGCACGCCCACCCGACGGAGCCTGGCCGCCGCGCTCGGCGCGGCCGGGCTCCTCGCCCTCACGGCGTGCGGCACGACCGCCGCCTCCGGGAGCGACCCGGCCTCCGACGACCCGCTGGCCGTCGGCGTGTTCCTCCCCGGGTCGACCTCGGACACCGGGTTCATGCAGTCCGCGTACCTCGGCTACCAGCGCGTCGAGGAGGACCTGGGCGACGAGGTCGACCTGTCGTTCGTCGAGGAGGTCGCGGCGGCCGACTACGAGCAGACGCTGGTGCGGCTCGCCGGGGGCTCGGACCTCGTGATCTCCGTGGGCGGGCAGACCGACGCCGACCTGCGCAAGGTCGCGCCCCAGTTCCCCGACGTCACCTTCGTCGAGATCGGCGGCCCCGCGGACGCCGAGCCGCTCGACAACCTCGCCTACTACGACCCGCAGCAGGCCGAGGCGGAGTACCTGTCGGGCGCCGTCGCCGCCCTGTCCTCGAGCACCGGGAAGATCGGGTTCATCGGCGGGGTCGAGCTGCCCGCCATCGTCAACGCGTCCGCCGCCTTCGCCAACGGGGCCGAGGCCGCGGTGCCCGGCACCACGGTGGTGACGCCGCAGTTCCTCGGCGACTTCAACGACCCGGCGAAGGCGAAGCAGGCGGCCGCGGCGAACTTCGGCGTCGGGGTCGACGTCGTGGGCCAGATCGTCAACCTCGGCAAGCAGGGCATCGAGCAGGCGGCGACCGACGCCGACGCCGCCATGATCGGCGGGCCCATCCCCGGCGAGTGCGCCGCGCCCTACGCCGGGTACGTCCGCACCGACATCGGCACGGAGGTCGAGCACGCGGTGCAGTCCGTCCTGGACGGCACGTGGGAGGCGGCCCAGGTGCCCTTCGGCCTGACGTCGGACCTCGGCGGCACCGAGTTCGTGCTGTGCGACGACGACCCCGAGGTCGCGGCCGCGCTCGAGAAGATCACCGACGCCGTCGCGAGCGGCGACGTCAGCCCGTACTGACGATCGTCCGCCCACCCCGCCACCCGACCGACCGAGGAGGTCACGTGCCCCCACCGCCACCGGCCGACGCCCCCGCGCTCGAGCTCCGCGGCGTCACCCGACTGTTCGGCGCGCACGCCGCGCTCGACGGAGTCGACCTCACCGTCGCCGCGGGCGAGGTGCACTGCGTGCTCGGGGAGAACGGCGCCGGCAAGTCGACGCTGTGCAACGTCGTCTTCGGCACCCTGCCGCCCACCCGCGGCCAGGTGCTGCTCGCCGGCGCGCCCTTCGCGCCCTCCTCCCCCGCCGAGGCGCTCCGGCTCGGCGTCGGGATGGTCCACCAGCACTTCTCGCTCGTGCCGACGCTCACGGTCCAGGAGAACCTCCTGCTCGGGCGCGGGCGGCGGCTCCGCCCCGACCGGGAGGGCCTCGCGGCACGGCTCGCCGAGATCGAGGAGGACCTGGGCCTGCGCGTGGACCCGACGGCGGTCAAGGGGTCCCTCAGCGTCGGCGCCCGCCAGCAGGTCGAGATCGTCCGCGCCCTGCTCGACCGGCCGCGCCTGCTGCTGCTCGACGAGCCCACGGGCGTGCTCGGGCCGGACGACGTCGAGCGCCTCCTCGCGACGTGCCGGCGCGTCGCCGAGGCGGGGACCGCCGTCGTGCTCATCACCCACAAGCTGGCGGAGGTGATGCGGGTCGGCGACCGTGCGACGGTGCTGCGCGGGGGCCGGGTCGTCGGCAGCGGGCGCATCGCGACCGCCACGGCTGGCACGGCACCGTCCGACGGCGCCGCGCCGCTCGGTGCGGCGGACCTCGTCGCGCTGATGGTCGGCCGCGACGTCCGCCTGCTCGACCCGGTGCTCGCTGCGAGCGTCGACGCCGGCCCCGCGGGCTCACACCCCGGGAGGCCGCCCGGCCCGCGCCGGGCGCGCACGGCGCCCGAGCCCGCCGGCGAGGGCGCTCCTGCCGTCCTCGACGTCCGGGGGCTGGTGGTGGAGGACGCCGACGGCGCGCGCCGCGTGGACGGGGTCGACCTCGTCCTCCGGCCCGGCGAGGTCGTCGGGATCGCGGGCGTCGAGGGCAACGGGCAGAGCGAGCTCGTCGCCGCGCTCTCGGGGTCCCGCGTGCCCGCCGCCGGGCAGGTGCTGCTCGGCGCGGACGACATCACCCGCGCGACCCCGGGCCGGCGCACGGAGCTCGGCCTCGGCGTCGTCCCGGAGGACCGGCACCACGAGGCCGTCGTCCCGGCGCTCAGCGTCACGACGAACCTCCTGCTCGGGCGGCTCGGCTCCTACCGGCGGCTCGGCCTGCTCGACCGCCGCGCCATGCGGGACGACGCGCGCGACCTCGCCGCGCGGTTCGACGTCCGGGCCGCCGACCTCGACGCGCCCCTCGCGTCGCTCTCGGGCGGCAACCAGCAGAAGGCCGTGCTCGCCCGCGAGCTCAGCCTGGACCCCCTCCGCTGCGTCGTGGCCGCCCAGCCGACGCGCGGGCTCGACCTCGGCGCCGTCGACGACGTCGTCACCCGCCTGCGGGACGCCGCCGCCTCCGGCGTCGCCGTGCTGGTGGTCTCGAGCGAGCTCTCCGAGCTCCTCGCGACGTGCGACCGCGTGCACGTCGCCTACCGGGGCCGCCTGAGCGGCCCCGTGCCCACCGACGCACCCGACGCGCGCGACCGGGTCGCGCACCTCATGACGGGAGCAGCCGCATGACCTCCCCCGCACGTACCGTGACCACGCCCTCGACCGACGCCGACGCTGCGCCGGCCGCCGCGCCCGCTCCTCCGGGTCCGAGGCGGCCCCCGCGGGAGAGCACGGCGCCCGCCGAGCCCCGGCGCGGCCCGGCGGCCCGGCTGCGGGACCTGAGGCCGGTCCTCGTCCCGCTCGCCGCGGTGATGGGCGCCCTGGCCGTCAGCGCCTGGCTGGCCGCCCTCGCCGGAGCGCCGCCCGCCGAGGCCGCCGCGGCGCTCTGGGACGGGATGGTCGGCACCCCGTACGCGATCGGGTCGGCGGTGAACACCGCCGCGGTGCTGCTCCTGGTCGCCACCGGCTTCCTGGTCGCGCACCGCGCGGGCCTGGTCAACGTGGGCGGCGAGGGTCAGATCTGCGTGGGGGCCGTCGCCGCCACCGCGGTCGGCACCGGCCTCCCGCCGACGACGCCCCCCGCCGTCGCGCTGCCCCTCGTCCTGCTCGCGGCCGCCGCCGGCGGCGCGGGATGGGCCGCGACCGCGGCCTGGCTCGCCGTGCGGCGGGGGGTGAGCGAGGTCATCACGACGCTGCTGCTCAACTTCGTCGGCGCCGCCGTCCTCGTCCTCGCCGTGCACGAGGAGGCCCTCCTGCGGCAGCCGGTCACCAGCTCCGAGACGCTCCCGCAGTCCGCGCCGCTCGTGGAGGCGGCGCACCTGCCGCTCCTCGGTCTGCCCGGCTCCCCCGCCACCGTCGCCCCGGTCCTCGCCCTCCTCGTGGCCGGCGTCGCGGCCCTGGTGCTGCACCGCACCGGCACCGGCGTCCGGCTGGCGGCCGTCGGGCTGTCGCGGCCCGCTGCGCACCGGCTCGGGCTGAGGGTCGACCGCCTCCGCTTCTCGGCGCTGACCACCGCGGGGGCCGCCGCGGGCGTCGCCGGCGGCGTCCTCGTCGCCTCCGCCCCGCACGTCCTCGACGACGGCCTCTCGTCGGGGTACGGCTTCTCCGGCCTCGTCGTGGGCCTCCTCGCGCGCGGGTCGCTCGCCGCCGCCGTCGGCGTCGCGACCGCGCTCGGCTTCCTCGTGTCCGGGGGGATCAACCTGCAGCTCGCCGCCGGGGTCCCGGCCTCGCTCACGCAGGTCGCCGAGAGCCTCGTCATCCTCGGCGTCGCAGGCACCGCGGTCTGGGCGGTCCGCCCGGCGCGGGCCCGGCCCGCCGTCCCCGCCCGACGCCGCCCGACCCCACCGCTCCCCCGACCGGAGGCGACCCCGTGATCGACACCCTGACCGACCTCCTCGCCGCCGGCGTCGCGCTGGCCGTCCCCGTGCTCGTCGCCGCGAGCGGCGAGCTCGTGGGCGAGCGCTCCGGCGTCCTGACCATGAGCGTCGAGGGCATGATGCTCACCGGCGCGTTCGCGTCCGTCGTCGGCGCCACCACCTCGGGGTCCGCCCTGGTCGGCGTCGCCTGCGGCGCGGCGGCCGGCCTCCTGGCCGGGCTCCTGCAGGCGCTCCTGAGCGTCGTCCTGCGCGCGAACCAGATCGTCGCCGGCATCGCCGCGAACGCGCTCGCCCTCGCGGGCACGACCTTCGGCGCGCGGCTGCTCCTCGAGCGGGGGACGGTCGTCCCCGGGTTCGAGCGGCTCCCGGTGCCCCTGCTCGCCGACCTCCCCGTGCTCGGGCCGGCGCTGTTCCAGCAGACCGGGCTCGCGTACGTGCTGCTGGCGGTGGTCGCGGCCCTCGGGCTCCTCACCTCCCGCCGGACGACGTGGGGCATCGCCCTGAGCGCGGTCGGCGAGGACGCCGCGAGCGCCGACCGCTCGGGCGTCCCGGTGCTGCGCATCCGGTTCCTCGCCGTGCTCGTCGTCGGGGTGCTCTCCGGGCTCGCGGGCACGCAGCTCGCCCTCGCGGAGGTGCACACCTTCACCGACAACATGACGGCCGGCGTCGGCTACCTCGCGGTCGTGGCCGTCATCGCCGGGAGCTGGCGGCCCGTCGGCGTCGCCGTCGCCGCGCTGGTGTTCGGGCTCGCGCAGGCGCTGCAGTTCACGCTGCCCGCGCTGGGCGTGGACGTGCCGTTCGCCCTGCTCGTCATGCTGCCGTACGTCCTCGCGCTGCTGGCCGTCGCCGGCCTTGTCGCCCACAGCCGCCCGCCGGCCGGCCTGACGACGCCCTTCGTCCGGCTCGGGCGCACGGCATGAGCGCCGCCGCGACGACCGACGCCCCGTCCGTCGCCCCCTCCGCCCGCCCCTCCTCCGACTTCCCTGGAGCGCCCGTGCCCCTCGTCCTCACCCGTTCCGAGCTCACCGGGCTGGTCACGCCGCGGGAGGTGGTCGACGTCGTCGAGCAGACCTTCGCCGACCTCGCCGACAAGACCGCCGCCCAGGCCCCGCTCACGGTCGCCGCGTTGGAGCCCGCCGCGCACTTCCTCCCGATGACCGCCGTCTCGGCGCGGGCCGGCCTCGCCGGGTCGAAGCTGCTCGCGGACGTGCCGGCCAACCGCGACCGCGGCCTGCCCCCCCAGCGCTCCGTGCTCGTGCTCGTCGACTCCACGACCGGCGCGCCCGCCGCGGTGCTCGACGGCGCCGTCCCCACCCGGCTGCGCACCGCCGCCGCGAGCGCCGTCGCGACGCGGTGGCTGGCACGCGAGGACGCCCGCGTGCTCGGGCTCGTGGGAGCGGGGGCGCTCGCCCTGGAGCACGTGCGGGCGCTGGCCGAGGTCCGCCCCCTCGAGCGCGTGCTCGTCTGGTCCCGCACCGCCGCACGGGTCGCGGCCTTCGCCGCGCAGGTCGCCGAGCACCGGCCCGACGTGACCGTCGTGGCGGTCGGCTCCCCCGAGGCGGCCGTCCGCCCCGCCGACGTCGTCTGCACGCTGACGCCCTCGCGCGACCCCCTCGTCCGGGGGGCGTGGTTCGCGCCGGGGCAGCACGTGAACGTCGTCGGTGCCCCGCCCCGCCCCGACCACCGGGAGGTGGACGGCGCGGCCATGTCCCGCTCGCGCGTGGTCGTCGACTCCGTGGCGACGGCGCTGCACGAGTCCGGCGACGCGCTCCTCGCCATCGCCGAGGGCGCCATCGGACCCGACGCGTGCCGCCTCGAGCTCGGGGACGTCGTCACCTCCCGGGAGCCGGGCCGGCGGTCCCCGGACGAGATCACGCTCTTCGACTCGGTCGGGCTGGGCGTCCTCGACGTGGCGCTCGGCGCCGTCCTCCTCGACCGGGCCCGCGCCGCCGGCCGGGGGGTCGCCGTCGACCTGGCCGCCTGAGCCGCCCGAGTAGCCCGAGTAGCCCGACGCGCCGCCCGCCGTCGTGCCCGTGCGAGAGGGGACAATGGGTCCCATGAGCGCCCCGAACGAGGTCCCCATCCGCGACGACGTGATCCGGCTGGGTCAGTTCCTCAAGCTCGCCGGCCTGGCCGAGTCGGGCACGCACGCCCGCGACCTGGTGGCGGACGGCGAGGTCAGGGTCAACGAGGAGCCGGAGACGCGGCGCGGGCGGCAGCTCGTGCGCGGGGACCGCGTGACCGTGGCCCTGCCGGAGGGCGACGAGTCCGCCGTCGTCGCCTGACCGCGGGTCAGGCCATGTAGGTCGAGGCCATGACCCGGTCCACCCGCAGCCGGAGCACGACGGCCTCGGGCTCGGGCACCAGCGGGCCGTAGCGCCGAGTGTTGCGGACGACGACGTCCGCGACCTCCGCGGCGTCCTCGTCGACCTCGATGACGCCCTCGAGCGTGATCCAGCGGCCGCCGTCGACCTGGCAGAGCGCCGCCCGCGGCGCCGAGCCGTCGGCGGACGTGCGGCGGGCGTTCCGCACCTTGACCGACGACGACGGCGCGACCGCGCGCGCCACCCCGGCCGAGGCGTCCCACGTGAACGCCACCGGCACGACGTGCGGGCTCCCGTCGGCGCGCAGCGTGGTCAGGGTGGCGAGGTGGCGCTCGGTGACGAACACGAGCTGCTCGGGGTTGAGGCGGAACACGTGCACGAGCCTACGGCCGTCGCCGATGAGTCCAGGGCCGCGGCCGGGTCTCACCGACGACCGGACCGTCCCGACCGAGGAGCCCGCCGTGACCGCCACCGCCCCCGCCCCGGGCGCTCCCGTGCCCGCCGCCGTCGACCGCGCGACCTGGCTGCGCGAGCGGGAGGCGCTCCTCGTCCGCGAGAAGGCCCACACCCGCGAGGGGGACGCCATCGCGGCCGCCCGCCGGCGCCTGCCGATGACCGAGGTCGACGCCGGCGCCGTGCTCGTCGGGCCGCACGGGCCCACACCGCTGCTGGACGTCTTCGAGGGCCGCGACCAGCTGGTCGCGTACAAGCACATGTGGCACGCCGGCCAGCCGGTCGAGGGCCAGTGCGAGGGCTGCACCGCCAGCATCTGGAGCGTGCAGGACGCCGCGTACCTGCACCACCGGGGCGTCTCGTTCGCCGTCTTCTGCGAGGGCCCGTGGGAGGAGGTCGCGCCGTACGTCGCGTTCATGGGCTACACCGTGCCGTGGTACTCGATGCGGGGCGTGGCCGACGACGCCGTCGGCGGCGGGCTCAGCGACGACCGGGGCCTGATCTCCTGCTACCTGCGGGACGGCGACCGGGTGTTCCTCACCCACGAGACCGTCCACCGCGGCGTCGAGGCGATCATGGCGCAGGCGCAGCTGCTCGACATGACGGTGTACGGGCGCCAGGAGGAGTGGGAGGACTCCCCCGCCGGGTGGCCGCAGCACCCGACCGCCACCTGGTGGAAGGACAGGGGCCGCCCGGTGCCGCAGTGGTCGCGGCCCGCCGCCGCGCCGTACGACCCGCACGCGGCGCACGGCCACTACCACTGACCGCGAGCTGAGCCCGAGCACAGTATTCGAGCACGGCCCTCGAGGTCCGCGCGTCAGAACCCGTCGGCCAGCACCGGCGGCACCCGGGTGCCGTGCCGGCCCTCGTCGTGCAGGGCGCGCAGCACCACCAGCTCGTGCGGCACCACCGGGTCGGGCAGCGCGACGAACGGGAACCACCGCAGCTCGGCGACCTTGCCCGGCTCCCGGATCTCGGGGCTGCCCGACCAGCGGGCGGCGGTGAAGAAGAAGTCGACCCGCTGCTCGAGCGCCGGGCCGCCGGGCTGCCCGCGGTGCATCGTCGTGACCGGGACGAGGTCGGCCGGGTCGACGACGACGCCGAGCTCCTCGCGGGCCTCGCGCACGGCGGCGGCCTGGACGGACTCCCCCGCCTCGACGTGCCCGGCCGCCGCGGCGGCCCAGTGGCCGTCCATGAACCCGGTGCCCTGGCGCAGCTGGAGCAGCACCTGTCCCTCGCGGCGCAGGTAGACGTACGCCGCGGGCACCACGCGGAAGCGGCGGTCCGCGGAGCCGTCGTCCCAGGACGCGTCGGCCCTCCCGGGGGCGGCGGGCCCGGTCATGACAGGCAGCTCGGGCCGAGCAGCGCCTTGAGGTCGCCGAACAGCGCCGGCGACTTCTCGACCCGCAGCGTGTCGGCCGCGCGCACCACGGTGCGCTTGCCCGGCTCCACGACGCTCACGTGCACCTCCGCCGACCCGGGGTGGGTGGAGAGCACCTCCCGCAGCCGCACCATCACCGGCTCGACGCACCGGGTGTGCGGCACGGTCACGAGGACGGGCGCGTCGGCCACGGCGGACGTGTCGGGCAGCGACACCTCCATGGCCTGCAGCTGCATCTGGTCGTCGCGGCGGCGGACCCGGCCCCGCAGCGTCACCACCTGGTCCTCCGCGAGGATCGTCGAGTACGCCAGGTACGTCTCGCCGAAGAACATCACCTCGACGGCGCCCTCGAGGTCCTCGACGGTGACGGCGGCCCACGGGTTGCCGTTCTTGCTCATCTTGCGCTGCACGCTGGTGAGCAGGCCGGCCACCGTGACGGTCGAGCCGTCCGCGCGCCCCTCGTCGACCATCAGGGCGGCGATCGACGTGTCCGCCGCCCGGGCCAGCACGTGCTCCAGCCCCGACAGGGGGTGGTCGGACACGTACAGCCCCAGCATCTCCCGCTCGAACGCGAGGCGCTGCTTCTTGTCCCAGTCCGGCAGGTCGGGCACGTCGACGGCGAACGTCATCGCCGCGTCCTCATCGGCCCCGCCGAAGCCCGCGAACAGGTCGAACTGGCCCTCGGCCTCCTTGCGCTTCACGGAGATCACCGAGTCCACGGCCTGCTCGTGGACCACGAGCAGCGCGCGGCGCGGGTGCCCGAGCGAGTCGAAGGCGCCGGCCTTGATGAGCGACTCGATGGTGCGCTTGTTGCACACCACGGCCGGCACCTTGTCGAGGAAGTCGGTGAAGGACGTGAAGGCGCCCTTCTCCTCGCGCGCGGCGATGATGGCGGCCACCACGTTCGCGCCGACGTTGCGCACCGCGGTGAGGCCGAACCGGATGTCGGCGCCGACGGCGGTGAACTTGGCCGCGGAGTCGTTCACGTCCGGCGGCAGCACGGTGATGTGCATGCGACGGCACTCGCCCAGGTAGAGCGCCATCTTGTCCTTGTCGTCCCGCACGCTCTGCAGGAGACCGGCCATGTACTCGGTGGGGTAGTTCGCCTTGAGGTACGCCGTCCAGTAGGAGACGACGCCGTACCCGGCCGAGTGGGCCTTGTTGAAGGCGTAGCCGGCGAACGGGACCAGGGTGTCCCAGACCGCCTGGATCGCGGGCTTGGAGTAGCCGCGCTCCTTCATGCCGGCCTCGAACGGCACGAACTCCTTGTCGAGGATCTCCTTCTTCTTCTTGCCCATCGCGCGGCGCAGCAGGTCGGCCTGGCCGAGCGAGTACCCGGCGAGGATCTGGGCGGCGCGCTGCACCTGCTCCTGGTAGACGATGAGGCCGTAGGTCTCGCCGAGCACCTCGGACAGCGGCTCCGCCAGCTCCGGGTGGATCGGCTCGATCTGCTGCAGCCCGTTCTTGCGCAGCGCGTAGTTGATGTGCGAGTTCATGCCCATCGGACCCGGCCGGTACAGGGCGATGACGGCGGAGACGTCCTCGAAGTTGTCGGGGCGCATCTGGCGCAGCAGCGAGCGCATCGCCCCGCCGTCGAGCTGGAACACGCCCAGCGTGTCGCCGCGGGCCAGCAGGTCGTAGGTGGCCTTGTCGTCGAGCTCCACCGTCTCGATCGCCACCGGCTCCTTGCCGTTCATGACGATGTTCTCGAGCGCGTCGTCCAGGATCGTGAGGTTGCGCAGCCCGAGGAAGTCCATCTTGATGAGGCCGAGGCCCTCGGACGTCGGGTAGTCGAACTGCGTGATGACCGCGCCGTCCTGCGGGCGCCGCATGATCGGGATGATGTCGATCAGCGGGTGGCTGGACATGATGACACCCGCCGCGTGCACGCCCCACTGCCGCTTCAGTCCCTCGATGCCGCGCGCGGTCTCGACCACGCGCTGCGCCTCCGGGTCGGCGTCGTGCACCGCGCGGAACTCCGACGCCTCGGCGTACCGCTCGTGCTTCGGGTCGAAGATCCCGGACAGCGGGATGTCCTTGCCCATGACGGCCGGCGGCATCGCCTTGGTGAGCTTCTCCCCCATGGCGAAGGGGAAGCCGAGCACGCGCGAGCCGTCCTTGAGGGCCTGCTTCGCCTTGATGGAGCCGTAGGTGACGATCATGGCGACGCGGTCGTCGCCGTACTTCTCGGTGACGTACCGGATCACCTCGGAGCGCCGGCGCTCGTCGAAGTCCACGTCGACGTCGGGCATGGACACGCGCTCCGGGTTGAGGAAGCGCTCGAAGATCAGGCCGTGCTTGAGCGGGTCGAGCTCCGTGATGCCCATGACGTAGGACACCATCGAGCCGGCCGCGGAGCCACGGCCCGGGCCGACGCGGATGCCCTGCTCCTTGGCCCAGTTGATGAAGTCGGCGACCACGAGGAAGTACCCCGGGAAGCCCATCTGGATGATGACCTCGACCTCGTAGTTCGCCTGCTTGCGCACGTCGTCCCCGATGCCCTCGGGGTAGCGGCGGCGCAGGCCCTCCTCGACCTCCTTGACGAACCAGCTGACCTCGTCCTCGCCCTCGGGGACGGGGAACCGGGGCATGTAGTTCGCCTTGGTGTCGAACGACACCTCGCAGCGCTCGGCGATGAGCAGCGTGCTCTCGATCGCCTCCGGCACCTCGGAGAAGAGGCGGCGCATCTCGGCGCCCGAGCGGACGTAGAAGCTGTCCCCGCTGAACGCGAACCGGCTGCCGCCCTGGTCGTAGGTCGGCTCGTCGAGCGTCGACCCGGAGTTCACCGCGAGGAGCACCTCGTGCGAGTGCGCGTCCTCCTGCTTGGTGTAGTGCAGGTCGTTCGTCGCCACCAGCGGGGCGTCGATGGTCTTGGCCAGGCGCAGCAGGTCCTTGTACGTGCGGGACTCGATGTCGATCCCGTGGTCCATCAGCTCGACGAAGAAGTTCTCCTTGCCGAGGATGTCCTGCAGCTCGCCCGCCGCGCGCACCGCTTCGTCCCACTGGCCGAGCCGCAGGCGGGTCTGGACCTCGCCCGACGGGCAGCCCGACGTGCCCATGAGGCCCTTGCCGTACGTCTCGAGCAGCTCGCGGTCCATGCGCGGCCACTTGCCCATCTGGCCGTCCAGGGACGCCAGGGACGACGCGCGGAAGAGGTTGTGCATGCCCTCGTTGTCGCGCGCCCAGAGGGTCATGTGGGTGTACGCGCCGCCCGCGGAGACGTCGTCGCGCCGCTGGTGCTGCTCGCCCCACAGCACCTTGGTGCGGTCGCGCCGGCTCGTGCCGGGCGTGACGTAGGCCTCGACGCCGATGATCGGCTTGACCCCGTACTTCTGCGCCGTGCTCCAGAAGTCGAACGCGCCGAACAGGTACCCGTGGTCGGTGATGGCGATGGCCTTCTGGCCGAGGCGCTGCACCTCGCTGAACAAGTCGTTCATCCGCGCCGCGCCGTCGAGCATCGAGTACTCGGTGTGGACGTGGAGATGGACGAAGTCGTCAGTCTCAGCCGGCATGACGACGAGTCTAGAAGGCCCCACCGACGCTCCCGCGCGCACGCGCCGAGGGGCATCTCACAGCCGGCTCAGGACCGGCTCACCACCGCACGAGGAGCCGCAGGACGCGCAGGCCGTCCTCCGTGCCCGGCCAGTGCCGCCGCACCACGTCCGGCCCGGCGCTGCGCACCACCGCCCGCAGCACCAGCGCCACCACGACGACGTCGTCGGCCCAGCCCAGCACCGGGATCACGTCGGGCACGACGTCGAACGGCATCGCCAGGTAGCACAGCAGCACGACGACCAGCGCGCGCACCCGTCGCGTGAGCGTCCGGTCCGCCACGAGCCGGCGCACGAGGCCCAGGACGTCGGGCAGCAGCCGCACCGCGCCGCGCATGGACCCGCGGCCGGTGCGCCGCCGCACGACGAGCATGCCGACGAGGAGGACCGTCCAGAGGGCCAGCAGGGCGGCGGCCAGCCCCAGGAGGACGTCCGCCCACAGCGGCAGGTCGCGCACGGGCGGTCCCTACCGGTAGGCCCCGCGGACGACCTCGAGCGCGTGCGCCAGGTCGTCCGGGTACTCGCTGGTCACCTCCACCCAGCGCCCCGTCAGCGGGTGCTCGAACCCGAGCCGCACGGCGTGCAGCCACTGCCGCTCCAGCCCGACCTTCGACGCGAGCACCGGGTCGGCCCCGTACGTGAGGTCGCCCACCAGCGGGTGCCGCACGGCCTGGAAGTGCACCCGGATCTGGTGGGTGCGGCCGGTCTCGAGGTGCACCTCGACGAGCGAGGCCGCCGGCAGCATCTCGAGCACCTCGTAGTGGGTCACCGAGTGCTTGCCGTCGGCCACGACGGCGAACCGGTAGTCGGCGGTCGGGTGGCGGCCGATCGGGGCGTCGATCGTGCCGGTGGTGGGCTCGGGGTGGCCCTGGGCGAGCGCGTGGTACACCTTCTCGACCGTGCGCTCCTTGAACGCCCGCTTGAGCCCGCTGTACGCGGCCTCGCTCTTGGCCACCGCCATGAGGCCCGAGGTGCCGACGTCGAGCCGGTGCACGATCCCCTGCCGCTCGGCCGCGCCCGACGTGGCGATCCGGTAGCCGGCCGCGGCCAGCGCCCCGACCACCGTGGGGCCGGTCCAGCCCGGCGACGGGTGCGCCGCGACCCCGACGGGCTTGTCCACGACGACGACGTCCTCGTCCTCGTAGGCGATCGCCATGCCGGGCACCGGCTCCGCGACGACCGCCGGGGTCGCGGGCCGCGCCTCGGGGATCGTCACCTCGAGCCAGCCCCCGGCGACCACGCGGTCGGACTTGCCGACCTCCCGCCCGTCGAGGAGCACCGCGCCCGACGCCGCGAGCTCCGCGGCCTGGGTGCGCGAGAACCCGAGCATGCGCGCGAGCGCGGCGTCGACGCGCTCCCCCGCGAGCCCGTCGGGCACGGGCAGGGTCCGGGTCGACACGGTCAGCGACCCTCGGCCGGCTCGTCGCCCGTGCCGGCGTCGGCGCGGGTGCCCTTGTGGTCACGTGTGTCGTCGCCCGTGCCGCCCTCCACGTGCCGGCGACCGTCGAGGCCGATGCCCCGGAACGACAGGATGACGATGAGCACCGCCGCGGCGACGATGGCGATGTCCGCGACGTTGCCGATGAAGACGCCGTAGTCGATGAAGTCGACCACGTGGCCGCGGGCGAAGCCGGGCTCGCGGAAGAAGCGGTCGCCCAGGTTGCCCATCGCGCCACCGAGCAGCAGCCCCAGCGCGACGGCCCAGCCGACCGACCCGATCCGCCGGATCGCGCGCAGGATCACGACCACCACGACGCAGACCACGATGGTGAGGATCCAGGTCATGCCCGAGGCGATCGACAGGGCCGCGCCGTCGTTGTAGATGAGCCGCAGCTGCAGCAGCTCGCCGACCAGCGGCTTCGGCTCGCCGCCGAGCACGAGCGCGGACTCCGCCCACCACTTGGTGAGCTGGTCCACCAGCAGCACGAGGGCCGCGAGCACGAACGTCCAGGTCACCAGCCGCCGACGGCGTGCCTCGGAGACGGGTGCGTCGTCCGCCTCGGTCGCCACGGGTGCGCCCTCGTCGGCGACCCGGGGGACGCCGTCGGCGGGCGCGCCCGACCCGGGCGACTCGGGGGCGCCGTCGTGCGGCGCGGGCTCAGGGGCCGGGGCGGAGCCGGCGGGCGTGGTCGACATCGTCGGCCAGTCTAGGCGGACGTGGTGCGAGCCGGGACCGGCTCAGCGCCGCTCCTCGCGCGCCTTCGCCTCGACGGAGAGCGTCGCCCGCGGGAACGCCTGCAGGCGCGCCTTGCCGATCGGCAGACCGGTGATCTCGCAGGTGGCGTACGTGCCCTTGCGGATGCGGTCGACGGCGTGCGCGGTCTGGGCGAGCAGGTCCCGCATGTTGTTGACCAACGTGAGCTCCTGCTCGCGCTCGAGGGCGCTCGAGCCGTAGTCCGCCTGGTCGTCGCCGGCGCCGTCGCCCGAGTTGCGCAGCAGGTCGGACAGCTCCTGGTCGGCGGCCGCGAGCTCGCGCTCGAGCCGCTCCTTGTCCTCGAGCAGGAACGCCGCGAGCTCCTCGACCTCGTGCAGGGTCCAGGGCTCCTCGCCGTCACGGACCGGGAACGACTTCACGTCCCGCGCGAGGTGCGGGAAGTTCTCGCGCAGGGATGCACGGGTGGTGGTCGAGAGCTTGGCCATCGGTGCCCTTTCTTTGGTGCGTCGACGACGAGTCACCGAAGCGTAAGTGCGCCGAGCGGCCCGCACAACAGCACGCGCGGTGAAGGCGCATGAGGCGTACGGGCCGCTCGGGACGAGGGGGACGAAGGAGCGCGGTGCGCGGGGTGACGGCCCCCCGCTCAGAGCTCCGAGCCGCGGCCGGCCGCGGCGTTCTGCCGCTGCTGCGGCGGGAGCGCCGAGCCGCGGGCGTCGAGGTCGCCCAGCAGGTTCTGCAGGAAGCTCTTGAGGCGCGTGCGGTAGTCGCGCTCGAAGAGCCGCAGCTCGTCGATCTTGCGCTCGAGGAGCGAGCGCTCCTGCTCGAGCTGCGAGAGCGTGCGGTGGCTGGTCTCCTCGGCCTCGCGCACGATACGGGAGCCCTCCGACTTCGCCTCGGAGATGAGGCGGTCGCCCTCCTCCTGGCCGGAGCGCACGTAGTCGTCGTGCAGCTTCTGGGCCAGCTGCAGCATCCCCGTTGCCGACTCCGGCTCCGCGGGCTGCTGCTTGGACGCCGCGGGCGCGGGCGTCGGTGCCGGCGCGGGCGCCGGGGTGGGCGTCGGCTGCGACTGCTGTGCCGCGTCCGAGCGGCTCAGCTCGCCGACGCGGTGCTCCGCGGCGGTGAGCTTCGAGCGCAGGTCGTCGTTCTCCTCCTGCACCGCCGTGAGGGTCCGCACGACCTCGTCGAGGAAGTCGTCGACCTCCTCGACGTCGTAGCCCTCGCGGAACTTGGTCGCGGCGAACTTCTTGTTCAGGATGTCCTCTGCCGTCAGCAGCGCCATCGTCTCACCTCATCGCTCTTGCAGGGTCGTCGGAGACCCGGGTCCCGGGCCGTCTGGATGACCACGGTAGCGGACGCGTTGGCGGGCGACCTGTCCGAGGAGGCCGGGTCGTCCCGCCCACACGACGTCTTCACACGTCGGTGCAGTGGCGTACGTCATCTCCCGAGCGCACCGAACAGCTGGGCGAGGATCGACGTGCCGAGGAACAGGATCAGGAACGCCAGGTCGAGGCGCACCTGACCGAGGGTGAGGGGCGGGATCACCCGCCGCAGCGTGCGCAGCGGCGGGTCGGTGACGGTGTACACGGCCTCCGCGAGGACCAGCAGGATGCCTCGGGGACGCCAGTCACGGGCGAAGAACTGCACCCAGTCGAAGACCAGCCGCACGACGAGGCACAGCAGGAAGAGCCAGAGCAGGAAGCTGATGAGGGTAAAGACGGCGCTCACGGGGTCGAACCTACCCGAGCACGACGACGGGCCGGGGCAGGCGTGCCCCGGCCCGGTCGGACGGACCCTCGACGTGGCCGGCTCACGACCGGCTCCGCGCGATCAGCTCTGGTTGTAGAAGGCCCCGCGACCAGGCGCCTTCTCCGGCGGGGGCTCCTCACCCGCGATCTCGACGTGCTCCGGCGAGAGCAGGAAGACCTTGTTCGTCACGCGCTCGATCGAGCCGCGCAGACCGAAGATCAGCCCGGCCGAGAAGTCCACGAGCCGCTTGGCGTCGGCGTCGTCCATGTCCGACAGGTTCATGATCACCGGCGTGCCGCCGCGGAACGCCTCGCCGATGGTGCGGGCGTCGTTGTACGAGCGCGGGTGGATCGTCGTGATGCGCCGCAGGTCGGCGCCGACGACGGACTCGCTCGCCCCGCCGCGGTGCAGCGGGGTGACCTGCGCCTGGTACTCGTCACGGTCACGCACCGGTGCCTCCAGCTCCTCGTACTCGTCGAGGTACTCCTCCGACTCACCCTGGTCGTCGGCGAGCCCCAGGTACAGCATCGTCTTGCGAAGCGCTCCGCCCATCGCCTTGCTCCGTTCGTCGCCACGTCCCGCCCTCCGTCCCGGACGGTGTCACGACGGTAACCACGCGCGCACCGGCATCGACGCACGACACGCCGGTGTGTCGTGCCCGCGGGCGTGTCCATGCTGCACGGGCCCGGTGGCGGCTCGTGGCCGGTACCTCAGGCCAGGACCACGACCCCGGCCTGCCGCCCCGTCGTCGTCCCCTGGGCGGTCGCGTGACGGTGGGAGTAGAGGTCGGCGTCGGTGAGCGTGCAGCGGTCCACCCGGGTGGCGGCCACGCCACGGGACGCCAGCTGGGCGAGGACGCCGGCCGGCAGGTCGAGGGCGGGCGTGCCCGCGGCGGTCGTCGCCCACGTCTCGGGGACGACGGCGCTCACCTCCGCCCGCATCTCGTCGGGCACCTCGTAGCAGGCGCCGCAGACCGCCGGGCCGACGGCGGCCCGGACGTCCTCGAGCCGCGCGCCGCGCGCGACCATCGCGTCGAGCGCGCGGTGCACGACGCCCGCCGCGACCCCCTTGCGCCCGGCGTGCGCGACGGCGACGACGCGGGCCGCCGGGTCGGCCAGGATCACGGGCACGCAGTCGGCGACGAGCACCCCGAGCCCGAGGCCCGTCTCCGCGGTCACCATCGCGTCGGCCTCGCCGGCCGCCGACGGCGGCTCGGCCGACGACCACTCCGCGAGCTCGGGAGCGCCCAGATCCAGCACTCGGTCGCCGTGCACCTGCGCGGCGAACGCCACCGGGGCGCCGACCCACGACCCCAGGCGGGCGCGGTTCTCCCGCACCCGCACCGGGTCGTCGCCGGTGGACGTGCCCAGGTCGAGGGAGGACCACGGGGCGGGCGACACCCCGCCGTGGCGCGTGGTGAAGCCGGCCACGACGCCCTCCCCGAGGTCCACCCGCAGCAGCCCCGCACCGAACTGGTCCGGCAACAGCGCCTCCTGGGCCCAGCCGACCGCTCCGCTCACTCCGCGCTCACTTGAGGAAGTCGGGCACGTCGAGCTCCTCGGCGGGACGGCGCGGCTCGTCGAACAGCCGCGGCACCTCGACCGGGCGCTCCACCGTGACCCCCTCGCCCTCGGCGTCCTCGACCACCGTGAACGGGCGCCGGGGCTCCGCCGGGCGCGCACCGGTCGGCGGGGCCGGGGGCGCGTCGAGGCTCACCGGCACGTCGTCCGGCTCGGCCGGGATCGGCCGGGGCTGGGCGGCCGCGGCGGGCACCGACGCGGTGACGGGCTGCGCCGGCCGCGCCGGGACCGACGGGCCGCCGGGCTGCGGCACGGGCGTCGAGGCGGGTCCGCCGTCGGCACCGGCCGCCGGCTTCGCCGAGGCGCCCGCGATCTGGCCGAGGCCCCGGCCGTCCTTGCGCGCCTGCGGGACGCCGCCGTCGAACCCGGCGGCGATGACGGTGACCCGCACCTCGTCGCCGAGCGCGTCGTCGATGACGGTGCCGAAGATGATGTTCGCCTCGGAGTGCGCGGCCTCCTGGACCAGGCGCGCGGCCTCGTGCACCTCGAAGAGGCCGATGTCGCTACCGCCCTGGATCGACAGCAGGACGCCGTGCGCGCCGTCGATCGAGGCCTCGAGCAGCGGGGAGGAGATCGCGAGCTCGGCCGCCTGGACGGCGCGGTCCTCGCCCCGGGCGGAGCCGATGCCCATGAGTGCGGAGCCCGCCCCCTGCATCACGGACTTCACGTCCGCGAAGTCCAGGTTGATCAGGCCCGGGGTGGTGATGAGGTCCGTGATCCCCTGCACGCCGGAGTGGAGCACCTGGTCGGCCGAGTGGAACGCCGCGATCGCCGAGACGCTCTTGTCGGACATCGACAGGAGCCGGTCGTTGGGGATGACGATGAGGGTGTCGACCTCCTCGCGGAGGGCGTCGATCCCCTGCTCGGCCTGGACCGAGCGCCGTCGCCCCTCGAAGGTGAACGGCCGGGTCACGACGCCCACGGTGAGCGCCCCCAGCGAGCGCGCGATGCGCGCCACCACGGGTGCGCCGCCGGTGCCGGTGCCGCCGCCCTCGCCCGCGGTCACGAAGACCATGTCGGCGCCGCGCAGGACGTCCTCGATCTCCTCGGCGTGGTCCTCGGCCGCCTTCTTGCCGACCTCGGGGTCGGCGCCGGCGCCCAGGCCACGGGTGAGCTCGCGACCGACGTCGAGCTTGACGTCGGCGTCCGACATCAGCAGCGCCTGCGCGTCGGTGTTGATGGCGATGAACTCGACACCCTTGAGCCCGACCTCGATCATGCGGTTCACGGCGTTCACGCCGCCACCGCCGATACCGACCACCTTGATCACTGCCAGGTAGTTCTGCGGAGTTGCCACGTCGTTGCCTCTCGGGTCGTTCCTTGTCCCGACGTCCGGTCCTCGTTCCCCTCGTCGACCCGCCGGGGCTAACCTTAAGGTTCGACTTGAGGGTTAGAGTTATGTCAGGTTGCTGCTGCGATCGACGGTAGGCGCCGCGTCGGGCGCGACGCCGGACGTCTCTCGGCGTGTCGCGCGCGCCCGGGTGCTTGCGCTCGTGCGCCGGGCTGCCCCGGTCAACGGGTCACCGGGAGCTCGGGGGACGACACGTCGACGGTGCGCGCGTCGGGGTCGACCTTGCGCAGCGTGCGCACCGCCTCGACCTTCAGGGGCAGGTCCGAGCTGCCGCCCCACCGGACCGTGGTCCCGTCCTCGAGCTCGGTCTCCACGGCGTCCTGGGTGTCCGCGCTCACGTGCTCCACCTGCGCCGCGAGCCTCGCGGGCAGGGCGGCGAGGACGTGCAGCGCCGCCTGGAGCGCCAGCGCGTCGTCGAGCGGCACGTCCACCTGCGGGAGCCCCTTCGGCGCCGCGTCGCGCGTGGCGACGCGCACGCCCGCGGAGTCCAGCAGCGCCAGCCGGTCGCCGTCCGGCACCGCCGCCACCGGGACGCGCGGGGCCAGCTCCACCGACAGACCGTGGGGCCACACGCGCGCGATCCGCACGTCCTTGACCCCGCGCAGCCCGAGCACCTGCTCGCGCAGCGACACCGTGTCCAGCCGGGGCAGCGGCGTGCCGTCCGGGGCCTCCACGATCTCGCGGACGGCGCCCTCGTCGATGTACGCGTCCGCGCCGGAGACGGTCACGTCCGCCTTCTCCAGGGCCAGCACCGGCGACCAGAGAGCCGCCACGGCGACGCCCACGACGAGTGCCAGCGACAGCACCCAGGCCACGACCCGGCGCCAGGCCCGGTGCCGGCGCATGGCCGTGCGCTCGGCGATCCGGTCCGCCATCGCGGTCGACACGCGGGGCGGCACCTCCTGGCCGGCGGGGACGACCGCCGTCGCCGCCGACCGCGGCCCGGCCGACGAGCGGTCGCGGGCCGCCGGGGTACCGGTCGAGACGGTGGCGACGCCCGACGGGCGCTTCCGAGACGCCGGGGACCCGGCGCTCCCCCGCTCCGCCGGCGACCGCGCCCCCGTGGACCGCGGTGCCGCCGGCGTCGTCGTGGGGCTCGCGCCCGTCGTCGGCCCTGACGACCCCTTCCGGGGCGTCGGGCGCGGGCGGGCTGGCGGTCGCATCAGCCCATGGTCTCCTCGCCCGGTACCGCCGGGGGCGACGCCACGCCGTGGCCGCGGGCCGCCAGGTCCGCGAGGATCACCGGACCGAGCTCGGTCACGTCGCCCGCGCCGACGGTGAGCACGAGGTCGCCCGGGCGCGCGAGCGCCGCGGCCGCGTGCGCCGCCTCGAGCCGGTCGTCGACCGCGCGCACTCCCCCGCCCGACCCCGTCCGCTCGAGCAGGTCGGTGATCGTCTGCGGGCCGACCGTCGGGTCCACGTCCTCGCGCGCCCGGTAGACGCCCGTGACGACCACCTCGTCCGCGAGCGCGAGCGCCGCGGCGAACCGGTCGGCGAAGATGCGCGTGCGCGAGTACAGGTGCGGCTGGAAGAGGATCACGATGCGGCCGTCCCCGGCCACCGGTCGGGCCGCGCGCAGGAGCGCCTCCACCTCGGTGGGATGGTGGTCGTAGCTGTCGAACACCCGCACGCCGTCGGCCTCGCCCTTGGGCTCGAAGCGGCGGCCCGTGCCGACGAACGTGGCCGCGCCCTCGACCGCCGCGCCGGGCTCCGCCCCGAGCAGCACCGCCGTCACGACGGCCGCGGTGGCGTTGAGCGCGTTGTGCGCGCCGGGCACGGCGAGGCTCAGCTCCTGCGGCGCGTCGCCCAGGGGGCCGCCGGACACGACCGCGGACACGGTGCCCGCGCCGACCTCGACCTCGCGCACCCGCACGTCGGCGCCGTCGGCCTCGCCGTAGGTGACGACGGACCCCCCGGAGGCCCGGTGCCGCGCCGCGAGCTCCGCCGACCCGGCGTCGTCGGCGCACACGACGAGGGTGCCGCCCGGCACGATCCGCCCCGCGAACTCCACGAACGCCCGCTCGAACGCCGCTTGCGAGCCGTAGTGGTCGAGGTGGTCCGGCTCGACGTTGGTCACGACGGCGACCGTGGGCGCGTAGTTGAGGAACGAGCCGTCGGACTCGTCGGCCTCGGCGACGAGCACGTCCGAGGAGCCGAGGTGGCCGCCGGGCACGGCGCTCTCGCGGCCGTCGGCGTCGCGCACCCGCACCGTGCCGCCGATCGCGAACGACGCGTCCACGCCGCAGGCGCGCAGCACGGTCGCCACCATGGCCGACGTGGTCGTCTTGCCGTGCGCCCCGGCGACCGCCACGGACCGGCGGTCCAGCATCAGCGACGCGAGCGCCTGCGAGCGGTGCACCACGCGGATCCCGGCCGCGCGCGCGGCCGCCAGCTCGGGGTTGCTCTCCCGCACGGCGGACGAGACGACGACGGTGTCGACGAGCCGCGTGCCGTCCGGGCCGACGACGTGCGTCGCGTCGTGCCCGACCCAGACCCGCACGCCGTCGGCGCGCAGCGCCTCGAGGGCAGGGCCGGCGACCGCGTCGGAGCCCTGGACGTCGGCGCCACGCGCGGCGAGCAGGCGGGCCACGACAGACACCCCGGCGCCGCCCACGCCGACCAGGTGCACCCGCCCGAGCTCCTCGACGGGCAGCGCCGGGGGCGGCGTGGCCGGTCCGGTCGCGGCGGTCATGCGCGGTCCGTCCCCGCCTGGGCGACGGCCTCCGCGACGAGGTCCGCCACGCGTGCGGCGCCGTCGCGCACGCCGGTGGTCCGCGCCGCGGACGCCATCGCGTCGAGGCGGGCCCCGTCGGCGACCAGGGCGGGGACGTGCTCGGCGACCCACGCGGAGGTGAGGTCGTCGTCGTCGACGAGCAGGCCGCCGCCCGCCTCCACGAGGGGCGCGGCGTTGAGCCGCTGCTCCCCGTTCCCGACGGGCAGCGGGACGTACACGGCCGGCACGCCGAGCGCGGCGAGCTCGCACACCGTGCCCGCCCCGGACCGGGCGACGACCAGGTCGGCCACGGCGAGGGCGAGCTGCATCTCCGACAGGTACTCGCGCACCTGGTACCGGGCGGCCTCGTGCCCGCCCGCGGCGGTCGCGGCCTCGACGGCCGTGCGCACCGGGCCGTCCTTGCCCTTGCCGGTGAGGTGCAGCACCTGGACGCCCGCACCCAGGAGGGCGTCCACGGCGCCGGCGAGCGCCGCGTTGACCGACGCCGCGCCCGACGAGCCGCCGGTGACGACGAGGGTCGGCAGCGTCGGGTCCAGCCCCAGCGTGTCGGCGGCCTGCACGCGCGCGCCGACCGGGTCCGCCTCGCGCCGGGTGACGAGGTCCGCGATCTCCGCGCGCAGCGGCAGCCCCACCACCTGGGCGCCCGGCAGCGGGGTGCCGGGGAAGGTCGCGCCCACGCGCGCGGCCCAGCGGGCGCCGAGCTTGTTGGCCAGGCCGGCGCGGGCGTTCTGCTCGTGGATCACCACGGGGACGCCGCGGCGGCGCGCGGCGAGGTACGCGGGGGTGGAGACGTAGCCGCCGAAGCCGACCACGGCCTGGGCGTCGATCTCGTCGATCGCCGCCTCGGCCGCCTTCACGGCGGCGCTCAGCCGGCCGGGCAGCCGCAGGAGGTCGACGCTCGGACGCCGCGGGAGCGGCACGCGCGGCACCGGCCACAGCCGGTATCCGCGCTCCGGGACGAGGTCGGCCTCCAGGCCCGAGGTGGTGCCGAGAGCGAGGATCTTGGCCTCCGGCTCGCGGGCGCGGAGCTCGTCCGCGACGGCGAGGAGGGGGTTGACGTGGCCGGCGGTGCCGCCCCCGGCGAGGACGACGGACGTGACTGCAGAGCTCTTCACACGAGGACCCTATCGGCCCGCGCGACCCTCCCCGGAGCGTGCGGTGCGCCGGCGCCCGAGCACCGCCACCGACCTCCGCACCACGCTCCGCCGGGCCGCGAGGGCCTCCGCGGCGCCCGGCTCGGTGCGGGCGAAGCTGATCACGACCCCCAGGGCCAGCATCGTGGTGACCAGGGCGGACCCGCCCGCCGACACGAGCGGCAGCGGGACGCCGATCACCGGCAGGACGCCGATCACCACGCCGATGTTGATGAACGCCTGGCCGACCACCCAGCAGCCGATCGCGGCCGTGGTGATCTTCACGAACGGGTCCGGGTGGCGGCGCACGACCCGAGCCATCGCGACGCCGAGGACGACGAACAGCGCGAGCACCAACAGAGTGCCGAACAGCCCGAGCTCCTCGCCGATCACGGAGTAGATGAAGTCGTTGTGCGCCTCCGGCAGGTACTTCCACTTCTCGCGGCTGGCGCCGAGCCCGACGCCGAAGAGCCCGCCCGTGCCGAGCCCGTACATGCCGTGGATCGACTGGTAGCACTCCCCCTGCTCGTCGGTACAGGTGCCGTAGGTGGCGAGGATGCGGGTGAGGCGGTCCGAGCTGCCCTGGTTGACGATGGACGTCCACCCGACGAACAGCGCGGCGCTCACCGCGCCCAGCCCCAGCATCGAGGCCGGCGCCCCGGAGACCCAGTACGCGCCGAGGCCCAGGAGCGCGAGGATCAGTGCCGTGCCCAGGTCGTGCCCGGCCATGACGAGGCCGAGCACCGCGGCGAGGCCGACGGCCGCCGGGACCAGCGCCTGCACCCAGCTGCCGAGCAGGTGCTGCTTGCGGCCGAGCACCGCGCCCAGCCAGACGGCGAGCGCCAGCTTGGCCAGCTCCGACGGCTGGAACTGGATCGGGCCGAGCACCAGCCAGTTCCGGTTGCCGTTGACCAGCTTGCCGACGAACGGCACGGCCACCAGCATGCCGAGCGCGACGAGCATCGCGGGCCAGGCCAGGCGCTTGTACCAGCGCACGGGCAGCCGCGCGGCGATCAGCATGAGGGGCAGCCCGATGAGGGCGAACCGCGCCTGCACCAGGAACGCGGCGAAGGGCGAGTCCCCCGCGGCGATCGACGTCACGGTCGAGCTGGACAGCACCATGACGAGGCCGATGACGAGCAGCAGCCCGGTGGCCCCGACCAGCAGGTAGTAGCTCGTGACCGTGGAGTTCCACTGCCCGAGCCACGGGCGCTCGGCGGTGCCCCGCCGGGTGCTCTTCGCCGCCCCCGCGGACGACGCCTTCGCGGACGTCTTCCCGGAGCCCTTCGACGGGCGGCCCGAGGATCCCCGGGGGCTGCGCCGGGTACCCGTCGTCACCGCCATCCCGACACCCCTCGCTCGCGTCCCGGCGGCTGCGCGCCGCCTACAGCTCCGCCACGGCCGTGGCGAACGCCTCCCCCCGCTGCGCGTAGGAGGCGAACTGGTCCATCGATGCGCCGGCGGGAGCCAGCAGCACGGTGTCGCCCGGCTCGGCCAGGTCCCGTGCCGCCGCGACCGCGCGACGCATCACCGACCCAGTGTCGCCGGGATCGACCACGACGACGGGGATCTCGGGGGCGTGTCGGGCCAGCGCACCGCGGACCGGCTCCGGGTCGACGCCGATCACCACGGCGGCGCGCAGCCGGTCGGCGCGGTCGGCGACGAGCTCGTCGAACGACGCGC
The DNA here is from genome assembly GCF_050315395.1 of Promicromonospora sp. Marseille-Q5078. Lineage (NCBI taxonomy): Bacteria > Bacillati > Actinomycetota > Actinomycetes > Micrococcales > Promicromonosporaceae > Promicromonospora > Promicromonospora sp. Marseille-Q5078. The sequence continues at coordinate 1,959,956 of NZ_JBNPQG010000001.1, read as the reverse complement.
CCTTGGCGAGGCCGCCCGCCAGCCAGACGACGCTGCCGGCCGGGAACCCGGCGAGCGACGCCGCCGCGGCGTGGGCGTTCGTCGCCTTGGAGTCGTCCACCCACGCGACGCCGTCGAGCTCGCGCACCCGCGCGATCCGGTGCGCGCCGGGCCGGTAGGCCCGCAGGCCGTCCCGGACGGCGGCCGCGGGGACGCCGTGGGCGCGGGCGAGCGCGGCGGCCGCGAGGGCGTTCGCGACGACGTGCGCCGGCACGGCGGCGGCGGTGTCGGCGTCGGCGTCGGACGACCCGCGCGGCGCGAGGTGCGCCAGGTCGGCGAGCGTGCCCAGCTCGGCGGCCGTCCGCTGCCGGTCGCGCGCCTCCGGTGCCGCGTGGAACGCCCGGTCGACGAGCACGTCCTCCACGAGGCCGAGCTGCCCCGGGCCGGGGGCGCCCAGCGTGAACCCGACCGCCGCGGCGCCGTCCGCCACGTCGGCCTCGCGGACGAGCTGCTCGGTGCGCGGGTCGGCCGCGTTGTACACGCAGGCCACCTGCGCCCGGGCGAAGATGCGGCCCTTGTCGGCCGCGTAGGCCTCCAGCGAGCCGTGCCAGTCCAGGTGGTCGGCCGCCACGTTGAGCACGGCCGCCGCCTCGAACGACGTCGAGAGGGTGTGGTGCAGCTGGAAGCTGGACAGCTCCACCGCGAGGACGTCGAGCGCCGGGTCGCCGGCGGCCTGCACGACCGGGGTGCCGACGTTGCCGACCGCCGAGGTGCGCAGGCCCGCCGCGGCGAGGATCGACGCGAGCATCTCGACCGTCGTCGTCTTGCCGTTGGTCCCCGTGACGGCGAGCCACGGCGCGGGGCCGCGCCGGGCGCCGTCCGCCCCGGGGGCGCGGTCGACCCGCAGCCGCCAGGCGAGCTCGACCTCGCTCCAGACCGGGACGCCCGCGGCGCGGGCGGCGGTCAGCAGCGGCGTGCTCGGGGCCCAGCCCGGGGAGGCGACGACGAGGTCGGCCCCCGCGACGACCCGCTCGGCCACGCCGGGGTCGTCCGCGTCGCGCACGTCCGCGTCCTCGGCACGCCCGTCCACGGTCACGAGCGAGGCGGCCCGGCCCGCGAGCGCCTCGACGACGGCGCGGCCGCTCACGCCGAGCCCCGCCACGACGACGCACGCGCCGTCCGGCAGGGTCACGGTCACGTGGCCACCCACTCGGCGTAGAAGACGCCCATGCCGAGCGCGGCGAACAGGCCGGCGATGAGCCAGAACCGGATGACGATCGTGACCTCGCCCCACCCGGACAGCTCGAAGTGGTGGTGCAGCGGCGCCATCTTGAACACCCGTCTGCCGGTCATCTTGAAGAAGCCGATCTGGATGACGTCCGACATGACGATGATGACGAACAGCCCGCCGATGAGGGCGGCGAGGATCTCCGTGCGGGACAGGATCGAGATGCCGGCCAGCGCGCCGCCGAGGGCGAGGGAGCCGGTGTCGCCCATGAAGATCCTCGCGGGGCTGGCGTTCCACCACAGGAAGCCGATGCAGGCGCCCGCGATGGCGGCGGCGACGATGGCGAGGTCCTGCGGGTCGCGCACCTCGTAGCATCGCGGCCCGGCCGCGGCGATCCGCTGGCACGACTGGTTGAGCTGCCAGATGCAGACCAGCACGTACGCCCCGAAGACGATGATCGACACGCCGGTCGCCAGGCCGTCCAGGCCGTCCGTGAGGTTCACCGCGTTGGACCAGGCGGTGATGAGGAAGTTCGCCCAGATCACGAAGAGGATGAGCCCCACCGTCACGCCGGCGAACGCCAGGTCGAGGTTGGTGTCGCGCAGGAACGAGATCCGCGTGGACGCGGGCGTCCGGGCGTTGGCGTTGGGGAACTGCAGCGCGAGGACCGCGAAGCTGATCCCGACGAATCCCTGGCCGATGATCTTCGCCTTCGGCGTGAGCCCCAGCGACCGCTGCTTGCGGATCTTGGTGAAGTCGTCGAGGAAGCCGACCACGCCCAGGCCGGTCATGAGGTAGAGGCACAGCAGCGCCGACGCGCTCGGCGGCCGTCCCGCGACCAGCATGGACACCGCGACGCCGACCAGGGCCGCCGCGATGATGACGACCCCGCCCATCGTCGGCGTGCCGCGCTTGGTGAAGTGCGCCGTCGGCCCGTCCTGGCGCACGAACTGGCCGTAGTTCCGGTGGATCAGGAACCGGATGAACAGCGGCGTCCCGAAGAGCGCGACGAGCCCGGAGACGCCGGCCGAGACCAGGATCGCGATCACGGGGCGACCTCCGTCGCGGGGTCGCCGACAGCCGGCCCGCCGGCGGCGAGCTCGTCGCCGAGCTCCCACAGCCCGGAGCCGAGGGAGGACTTCACCAGGACGACGTCGCCCGGCTCGAGCGCCTCGGCGAGCACCGCGCGCGCGGCGTCGATGTCAGGCACGAAGACCGACTCCTCTCCCCAGGAACCCTCCTGCAGGGCCCCCTCGTGGATGTGGTACGCCCCGTCGCCGACGACGACGAGGAGCTTGACGTTCAATCGCACCACGAGGCGGCCGATCGCGTCGTGCGCCGCGCGCGAGCCGTCACCGAGCTCGAGCATCTCGCCCAGCACGGCGACCGACCGGCGCGTGCGGCCGGCCATCACGGCGAGCGCCCGCAGCGCGGCGCGCATGGAGTCGGGGTTCGCGTTGTACGCGTCGTCGACCACGGTGATCCCGTCGGGCCGCTCGGTCACGGCCATCCGGTGCGGGCTCACGGGCGTCGCGCGGGACAGCCCGGCGGCCACGTCGGCGGTCGTGCCGCCGAGGGCGAGGACGACGGCGGCCGCCGCGAGGGCGTTGCTCACGTGGTGGGCGCCGACCAGGCGCAGCGCGACGGTCGTCGCCTCCGGCGTGGGCGCCTCGCCGGAGAGGACCAGGGAGAACGTCGCCCGCCCGGACGGTTCGACCTCCACGTCCGCGGCGCGCACGTCGGCCGACGAGATGGTGCCGAACCGGGTCACGGTGTGCTCGGGCGTCGCGAGCGACACCATCGCGGCGACCCGCTGGTCGTCGGCGTTGAGCACGACCGTGCCGCCCGGCACCACGCCGGAGACCATCTCGGCCTTGGTGCGCGCGATCGCGTCGACCGACCCGAACTTGCCCACGTGGGCGACGCCCACGGCGAGCACGACGCCGACGTCGGGCGGCGCGATCCGCGTGAGGTAGGCGATGTTGCCGGGGCCGTCCGCGCCCATCTCCAGCACGAGGAACCGCGTGGCCTCGGTGACGCGCAGCACGGTGAGCGGCAGCCCGACCTCGTTGTTGAACGAGCCGGCGGGCACCACCAGGCCGTCGGCGGGCGCGACGCCCTCCGGCAGGAGGTCCACCAGGAGCTGCCCGAGCAGGTCCTTGGTGGTCGTCTTGCCGACCGAGCCGGTCACGGCGACGACGCGCAGGTCGCCCCGCTCCCGCACCCGGGCCAGGACGACGCGGGCGAGCTCGCCCAGCGCGGCCTGCACGTCGTCGACCACGACCGTCGGCACGCCGTCGAGCTCGCGCGCGGCCAGCACCAGCGCCGCGCCCGCGTCGACCGCGCCCCGGGCGAAGTCGTGCCCGTCGACCCGCTCGCCGGGCAGCGCGACGAACAGCGCGCCGGCCTCGACGCGGCGGGAGTCCACGACGACGGGCCCGGTCACGGGCGTGTCGGCAGCGGCGTGCAGCCGTCCCCCGGTCGCCTCGGCGACGTCGGCGGCGGTCAGCGCGATCATGCGGTCGTCCTCTCCTGCCGCCGCTGCAGCGCGCGGCGGGCCTCGTCCCGGTCGTCGAGCTCGATGTCCACGCCCGCGACCTCCTGGATGGTCTCGTGCCCGCGGCCGGCCACCAGGACCGTGTCGCCCCGGGCGGCGTCGAGCACGGCGGCCGCGATCGCGTCCGCGCGCGGCGCGACCTCGGTCACGACGACGTCGCGCCCGGCCTCGTGCGCCACGTCGCGGGCCGCCCGCGCGCCGTCGAGCACCGCCGCGCGCACCGCGGCCGGGTCCTCGCCGTGCGGGTCGTCGTCGGTCACGACCACGACGTCGGCGCCGGCGACGGCGGCCGCGCCCATGGCGGGCCGCTTGCCCTTGTCCCGGTCGCCGGTCGCGCCGAAGACGACGACCAGCCGACCCGTCGTCGTCGGGCGCAGCGCCGCGAGCGCGAGCTCAAGGGCCTCCGTGTTGTGGGCGAAGTCCACGACGACGCGCGGGTGCCCGTCCCCGCCCGCGCCGACGACCTCCATGCGGCCCGGCACGACGGCCGAGAGCCCGTCCGCCGCGGCGAGCGCCTCGGCGACGTCCTCGACGTGCGCCCCGCCCTCGAGCACCATCGCGACGGCGAGCGCCGCGTTCGCCACGTTGAACGCCCCCGGCAGCGAGGTGGAGGTGCGCAGGGACCGCCCGTCGGCGTGCGTGAGGGTGAAGGCGGAGCCCGTGCCGTGCGGCGCGACGTCCGTCACGGTCCAGTCCGCGGCGGTCCCGCCGCCGGGCTCGTCGTCGTGCGCGGCACGCGTGCGCAGCGTCGCGACCGGCACCTGGGCGGCCGCCGCCATCCGCTCGCCCCACACGTCGTCGACCACGACGACGCCGCGCCGCGCGTGCTCGGGCGTGAACAGGAGCGCCTTGGCGTCGAAGTACGACTGCAGGTCGCCGTGGAAGTCCAGGTGGTCCTGGCTGAGGTTGGTGAAGCCGACGACGCCGAACTCGATCCCGTCCACGCGGTGCATCGACAGCGAGTGCGACGAGACCTCCATCGCGAGCGTGCGCACCTCGGCCTCGCACATCGCCGCGAGCAGTGCCTGCAGGTCCGCCGCCTCGGGGGTGGTCAGCCGGCTCGGCAGCACCTGGTCGCCGGCGCGCATCTCGACGGTGCCGATCAGCCCGCCCGTCCAGCCCAGGGCGCGCAGCAGGTGGTCGACCTGGTAGGTGGTCGTGGTCTTGCCGTTGGTCCCGGTGACGCCGAACGTCATGAGGTGCTCGGCGGGCTCGCCGTAGACCCACGCCGCGACCGGCCCGAGGGCGGCGCGCGGCTCGGCGGCCACCAGCACGGGGACCGCGGGGTCGAGACGGCCGGGACCGGCGGCGAGCGTCGCGGCGCCGGCCGCGTCGGTGAGCACCGCGCGGGCGCCGCGCGCCACGGCGTCGGCGGCGAACCGGGCGCCGTGCGCGTGCGCCCCCGGGAGGGCGACGAACAGGTCGCCGTCGGCGACCACACGGTTGTCGGACGCGACCGAGGTGACGACGACGTCGGCGGGGACCTGCGGCCGGGCCCTGTCGTCGGGGCCCTCCGGCGTCGTCACCTCCAGCCCGAAGGTCAGGGCGAGGTCCCGCACCCGCCGGGGCGTCGTGCCCGCGGGCCGGATACGGGGAAGCGGGGATGTCACGGAGAAGAACCTACCGTCTGCGGGCTGCCGGCCCGGCACCGGACGTGCCCGGCATGACCACCGTCACGGCGGCCGTGAGCGCCCCGCGGGCCGGGCCGGCGGGGGCCTCGCGGGGTGCCCGGGACGGGCTCACGACGGGCTCACCACGGGCTCACCAGGTGAGCTCGTACGGGTCGGACGGCCTGGTGCTCGGCGGCACGTCCCTCTTCTGCAGCGTGTACCCCATGAGGTCGCTGAACACCGGCGCCGCGACCACGCCGCCGTAGATGGACGACTGCGGGCTGCGCAGGAACACGGACACCGTGTAGCGCGGGTCCTCCGCCGGCGCGACGCCGATGAACGAGGCCATGTAGGTGGTGCCGCCGCCGGGCAGCCACATCTGGGCGGTGCCCGTCTTGCCCGCCACGCGGTAGCCGGGGACGCGCGCGTTGGCGGCCGTCCCCTCCTCCCCCGTGACCGACTCCATCATCCGCATGAGCGAGTCCGCCGTCTTCTCCGACACCACGCGCGTCTTCCGGGGCGCCTCGGACGGCGTGAAGGCGCCGTCGGCGTCGCGCGTGCCCGCCACGAGGCTCGGCTCCACCCGGACGCCCCCGTTCGCGACCGTCGAGAACACCTGCGTGGCCTGCATGGCGTTCACGGCCACGCCCTGACCGAACAGGATCGTGTACGGGGTGCGGGCGTCGTTCGCGAAGCTCGTCCTCGACGGCAGGATGCCGGCCGACTCGCCGGGCAGCCCGAGCCCGGTGGGCTGCCCGAAGCCGAACTTCCCGAGGTAGTCGTAGCGGACCTGCTGGGGGATCTTCTCGCCGATCTGCACCGTGCCGGTGTTCGACGAGTGCGCCAGCACGCCCGCGAGGGTCAGGTGCTGCACGTCGTGCTCGTGCGAGTCCTTGAACGTCTCGCCGTTGGGCGTGGTGTACCGGTACGGCACGGTGAACTGGCTGTCCGGCGACCAGTAGCCCTCCTCGAGGGCGGCCGCCATGGTGATCACCTTGCCCGTCGAGCCGGGCTCGAAGACGTCCTTCACGGCCCGCGACCCGTTCGCCACCGCCGAGGTCGACCGGTCGTTCGGGTCGACGTCGCCGGAGTCCGCCACCGCGAGCACCGTGCCGTCCCGCACGTCCTGGACGACCGCCATGCCGTACGCGGACCCCGACTTCGACACCGCGTCGTCCAGCAGCTCTTCCGCCTTCCACTGGATGTCGGCGTCGATCGTCAGCTCGACGTCGCTGCCCGGCACCGCCGGCGTGGCGTCCTGCTCGGAGTTAGGGATCGCCACCCCGTCGCGCCCGCGCTCGAACGTGACCTTGCCGTCCGTGCCGGCCAGCACGTCCTCGTAGGCGCGCTCGAGCCCGCCCTGGCCCACCTGGTCCTGGTCGACGTACCCGACCAGCGTGCCCGCGACCACCCCCGACGGGTAGGTGCGGCGCGACGTGAGCTCGGTGCGGATGTACGCCTGCAGGTCCAGCTTGGCGATCGCCCGCTGCACCTCGGGCACCACGTTGCGGGCGAGGATCACGTACCGGTCGTCGCCGTTGAGCTTGGCCGCGAGCTCTGCGGGCTGCTCGTCGAGGATCGGCGCCAGGAGCTGCGCGATGCCGAGCGCCCCGTCCTGCACCGCCTTGCCGGTGGCCGCGTCCACGCGCTGCCCGCCCTGGAAGCTCTGGATCGCCAGCGTGTCGGCCGCGACCGTGTACCGGTCCACCGACGTCGCCAGGACGCGGCCGTTCGCGTCGACGATGTCGCCCCGGTGCGCGACCTCCACCGACTGCGTGGTCCGCTCCTGCTGCGCCTTGGCCGCCAGTGCCGGGCCCTGGAAGATCTGCACCTGCACCAGCCGACCGACGAACACCGTCAGGACGAGCGCGGCGACGACCATGATCCAGCGCTGCCGGCGTCCCGGGTCGCCCGGGCGCCGGCCGCCCGCCCGTCCGGTGCGCGGCCGGGGCGGGGAGCCGGAGCCGGCCGCGCCCCGGCCCGTCGCGCGGACGGCGGTCCCCGACCCGGACCTCGGCGCGGTCGTCCGGCCCGACGCCCGTCCTGCGGAACGCGGCGTCGTCCGGCTCGTCGTGCTGCTGGTGGTCCGGCTGGTCGTGGTCCGGCTGCTCGTGGTCCGGCTGGTCGTGGCGCGGCTGGTCGCGCCGCGCGCCGAGGAGCCGCGGCCCGACGACGTGCTGCGCCCGGCGCCGCCGGACGCGGGTCGGGAGGTGCTCACCCCCCGAGTCTGCGGTGCGCCGCCCCGCGTCGGACGCGGGGCGCCCTGGCGTGTCGCGCCACCGCCCGCCGACCCGCCCCGGCCGCCGGTGCTGCCGCTCGCGCCCGGAGGCGTCCGCCGCGCGCTCACGGCGTCCCCTGGTCGCCCTTCGCGTCGCTCTCGCCGATCCCGACCTTCGCGCGCTTCTCGACGCTGATCATCGTCGGGTCCTCGGCCGGGACCATGCCCAGCTTCGTGGCCCGCTCGGCCAGGGACGCCTCGGCCGCCCGCAGCTCCTCCTGGCTGGTCTGGACGTCCTGGGCCACCCGGCCGACCTCCGCCTGCAGCCGCGCGGACTCGTACGACCCGCGCGCCATCGACGTGTTGAGGAGCAGGGCCGCCAGGAGCGCCACGGCGAGGACGACCGCGCACAGCACGAGGAACGGCACGCCCGACGTCGCCTGCAGCGGGGCCCGGACGGCGTCGAGGCGACGCCCCCGGTCGCCCGCGCCGCCCGGCAGCGGGGTCAGCGGCGCGCGGCGCCCCGGGCCGGCGGGCCGGGTCCGGGGGGCGGCGGTGGCACGCAGAGCGCTCATCGGCGGTCCTCCTTGGTCGTGCGCGCGGTGGTCGTGCGCAGGTGGTCGGGGGTCGGGCGGACGCGGCGGGCGGCGCGCAGGCGGACCGACGCGGCCCGCGGGTTGCGCTCGAGCTCGGCCTCGTCGGCCTCCTCGGCGCCCCGCGTCAGGGCCTCGAGATAGGGCTTGTGCGTCTCGGGCTCGACGGGCAGGCCGGCCGGGGCGCTCGACGTCGTGCCCCGGGCCAGGGCCCGCTTGACGATGCGGTCCTCCAGCGACTGGTAGGCCTCGACGACGATCCGGCCGTCGGTGGCCAGGGCCTCGATCGCGGCCGGGACCGCGCGCTCGAGCACCTCGAGCTCGCCGTTCACCTCGATCCGCAGCGCCTGGAACGTCCGCTTGGACGGGTTGCCGCCCGTGCGCCGCGCTGCCGCGGGGATGGACGCGCGCACGAGGTCGGCCAGCTCGCCGGTCCGCTCCCACGGGCTCTCGTCGCGACGGCGCACGATCGCCCGCGCGATGCGCGGCGCGAACCGCTCCTCGCCGTACTCGCGCAGCACCCTGGTCAGGGCGCGCTCGTCGTAGGTGTTCAGCACGTCGGCGGCGGTGTCGCCGCTCGTCTGGTCCATCCGCATGTCGAGCGGGGCGTCCTGCGCGTAGGCGAACCCGCGGCCGGCCTCGTCGAGCTGGAGCGAGGACACCCCCAGGTCCATGAGGACGCCCTGGACGCCGTCCAGCCCGAGGTCCGCGACCACGTCACCGATCTCGTCGTACACGGCGTGCACCGGCGTGAACCGCTCGCCGAAGCGTGCGAGCCGCCGGGCGGCGAGCCGCAGCGCCTGGGTGTCGCGGTCGATGCCCACCACGCGGGCCGTCGGCACCTGCTCCAGCACGGCCTCGGTGTGCCCGCCCATGCCGAGCGTGCAGTCGACCAGCACGCTGCCCGGCTCCGCGAGCGCCGGCGCGAGGAGGTCGACGCACCGCTGCAGCAGCACGGGCAGGTGGCGGTCGCCCGTGGGTCGCGCGTCGTCCGGTGTGCTCATCGGTGGCCCTCCTCTCGCAGATCGTGCGTGTCGTGCGTGCCGTCCTGGTGCTCGGGGCCCCGCCCGGCCAGGTCTCCCTCCGCGTCGTTCTGGCGCCGGGGAAGTGCGCCAGACCCTCGCGGGAGGAGGCCTCGTCGTGCGGGGCCCGTACGGCGCCGTGGGTGGCGCCGGTGCTGCTGTGCGGTTGTGCGTGCGGTGGACGTCGGTGCTCAGAACTGCAGGTCGGGGAAGATCTGCTCGGACGTCTCGGAGTACGACGACTCCTGCTCGGCCAGGTAGGTCTCCCAGGTGGTCCGGTCCCACACCTCGACGCGGGTGCCGGCGCCGATCACGGCGACGTCCCGGTCGAGACCGGCGTACGTGCGCAGGGCGGACGGGATGACGACCCGACCCTGCTTGTCCGGCAGCTCGTCGCCCGCACCCGACAGGAACACGCGCAGGTAGTCGCGTGCCTGCCGGCTGGTCACGGGCGCCTGCCGGACCTGCTCGTACATGCGGCCGAACTCGTCCATGGGGAGGAGGAAGAGGCAGCGCTCCTGCCCCCTCGTCATGACGAGGCCGGGAGCGAGTCGGGCACGGAACTTCGCGGGGAGGATGAGCCGGCCCTTCTCGTCGAGCTTGGGGGTGTAGGTGCCCAGCAGCAGCCCGGCCCCCGGAAACGTGTCGTCCAGACCCGCCACGGCTCGCACCTCCCCTCGCGCTCCCGCATGCTCCACGCTACTCCACTTTCCTCCACCGGGCGCGGCAAAAGGTGGGCAGTTCTCCCCATCTCACCCGCCCGACGGACGTCCTCGCAGGTCAGGTGCAACGGAGCGCGGTGGAGCGCCGGGCGGGGCACTCGTCCCACCCGGCGCGGGCTCGGGGTACCAGGTCGCCCCGGAGCCGCCCCCGGCGGTCCGCGAGGGCGCGGCCACGGGGCGGGGACGCGCGCCGTGGAGCGATGTGGAGCGGGTGATCGTCGTCACGTCGGGCCGGGATTCCACTAGGCTGCGAGAACCGTCACGAGCACGTGAACCGGAGGTCACCCGTGCACCCAGAACCCGTCTCCCCCACGCTCGCCGACGCACGCACGGAGACGGAGGAGATCGGGACGCTCGACGAGCTCGTCGCCGCCACCGCGCGCGTGCGGGGAGCGGTCGACTCGGTCGTCTCGGGACGCCACGGGCTCGCGGAGGTGACCGTCGCCGTCCTGCTCGCAGAAGGTCATCTGCTGATCGAGGACGTCCCCGGTGTCGGCAAGACCACCCTCGCCAAGGCCCTCGCCCGCAGCATCGACTGCCGCGTGGGGCGCATCCAGTTCACGCCCGACCTCCTGCCGAGCGACCTCACCGGGGTGAACATCTTCCGCACGGCCACCCACGACTTCGAGTTCCGCCCCGGGCCCGTGTTCAACAACGTCGTGATCGGCGACGAGATCAACCGCGCCTCCCCCAAGACGCAGTCCGCTCTGCTCGAGTGCATGGAGGAGGGCCAGACCACGATCGACGGCACCACCCACTCGCTCCCGCGGCCGTTCCTCGTCGTCGCGACGCAGAACCCGGTCGAGATGGAGGGCACGTATCCGCTGCCCGAGGCCCAGCGCGACCGCTTCATGGCACGCCTGACGGTCGGGTACCCCGACACCGAGGCCGAGCTGCAGATGCTCGACCGGCAGGAGACCGCGGACCCGCTCGCCCACCTGTCGCCCGTCGCGACCGGCGACGACATGGTCCGCTACGCCCGGCTCGTCCGGGCGGTCTACGCCGCGCCGGCCGTCAAGCAGTACGTGCTCGACCTCGTCGGCGCGACCCGCGGGCACGACGGCCTGCGGCTCGGTGCGTCACCGCGCGCGTCGCTCCAGCTCCTGCGCGCCGCCAAGGCCTCCGCCGCGATGTCGGGCCGCGAGCACGTGCTGCCGGACGACGTCCAGACGCTCGCGGTCCCCGTCCTCGCGCACCGGCTCATCCTCAACACCGAGTCGCGGCTCGGCGGGGTGACGGCCGAGGGCGTGATCGAGGAGATCGTCCAGCGCACCCCCGTACCGGGTGGCCGCGTCTCGCCGGCTCCCCTGCCCGCCGGGTCGTTCGCGCGGCCCGCGCGCGGCTGACAGGGGAGCCTGCCATGAGCGGCACGGCGGGCGAGGCCGCCGCCGACCGTCCCGTCGCGGGCCGGGCCGAGGACGGGGACCGGCGCGCGACGCCGAGCCCCGGGCACGGGGACGCCACGCACCCGACCCTGCGCCGCATCGCCCGGGTCCGTCCCACGCGCCGCGGGCTCGCGCTCCTGCTGGCGGGGGCGGCGCTCGTCACGGCCGGGGCGCTGCTCGAGCTGCCCGACGTCGTCGGCCTCGGCGCCGCCGCCGTCCTCGCCGTCCTCCTCGCGTGGGCCCTCATGGGGGTGCAGCGCCTCGACGCCGGCCGCGGGGCGCTCGTCGTGACGCGCGACCTCACCCCGAACCCGGTGGTGCGCGACCAGACCGCCGCCGTCCGACTCGTCGTCGGCGCCCGGGCCCGCACCGGCGCGGCCTACGAACGGCTCGCGCGCCTGCGCCTGTCCGAGCAGGCCGCGCACGAGCTGGCCGGTCCGCACGGCATCCGCGCGCGCGTCACCGCTCACGCCGACCGCATCGCCGTCTCCTATGCGCTCACCCCGTCGCGGCGCGGGCGCTGGGCGCTCGGCCCGCTGCTCACCACTCGCACCGACGCCTTCGGGCTGGTCCGCACGACACAGCCCCTCGGGGCGGCGACCCGCGTCGCCGTGTGGCCGCGCGCCGTCGAGCTCCCCACGCGCACCCGGGTGCTCGGCGAGGTCGACCGGGCGGCCACCGGCGCCCGGCTCGCGTCGACGGACGACTCGGTGCTGCGCGAGTACGTCGCGGGCGACGACCCGCGCCGGGTGCACTGGGCAGGCTCCGCGCGCCAGGGCCGCCTCATGGTCCGCGCGGACGAGAGCGCGGGCGTCCGCCCCGTGACCGTGCTGCTCGACCGCTCCCTCCTGCCGTCACCGCCGGACCCCCGCACCGGGGTCTGGCCCACCTCGCGCGGCGTGCAGTCGCACGCGGAGGGCGAGGTCGCGGTGGAGCTCGCGGCGTCGATCGCCGTCTCGTTCCTCGACGCCGGGCACCCGGCACGGCTCGTGCCCACCGGCGCCGGGCCCGCCCCCGTGCCCTTCGCCGCGGGCGTCCGCACCGGTCGCGGCGTCGTCCTCGACTCGACGGTCGACCTGCACGGGCACCGGGGGGTCGCGGACGCGGAGCGGGCCACCCTCCAGACCGTCCGTTCGCTGCGCACGACGCGCACCCAGGACGAGGTCACGGTGGCGGTGCTGGGCCCGCAGACCGACGCCACCCTGCGGGAGATCGCCGAGCTGGGCGTCGAGGGCACCTGCTGGGCGCTCGTCGTCGCGGCCGACGCCCCCGGCGCACGGGACGCCGACGCGGCAGGCCGCGGGGAGCGCACCGTGGCCGAGCTCCGGGCGGCGGGCTGGCGGGTCGCGACCTGCCGGCCCGGGACGCCGCCCGACCGCGCCTGGGCCCTGCTCGCCGAGGGGGCCGCGTGATCCCCGCCCACGCGGGCCCGACCGCCCGCACGATCGCGTCCGGTGTCCTCGTCGCGGTGGCCGTCGCCGCGTCCATGCTGTCCCTCACCAGCATCGTGGTGCCGGGCGGCTGGACGCGGGCCGGTCTCGTCGGCATCGTCCTCGTGAGCGCGACGACGGTCGTCGCCCGCGTGACGATCGAGCGGCGGGCGCGCGCCCGGAGCCGGACCGCCCGGGAGACGGGATCGGCCTGGCCCACCGTCCTCGGGGGCGTCGTCGCCGCGTGGTTCGTGCTCGCACGGTTCGGCGGGCCGACCGCCGACCCGACGCTCGTCGTGACGCCCGAGCACGTCTCACGGGTCGTGGCCCGCCTCGGCGAGGCCGGCGAGATCGCGCGCTCCGAGGTGGCTCCCGTGAGCGGCAGCGTCCCCATCGGCCTGCTCGCCGTGGGCGGCACCCTCCTCGTCCTCCTCCTCGCCGACGTCCTCGCCGGCGCGCTGCGCCGCCCCGCCGCCGTCGGCCTCCCGCTCCTGGCGCTGTGGGCGCCGCCGCTGGTGCTCACCGGACGGGTGCCGTGGGGCGTGTTCGTGGTGACGGTCACCGCCCTGCTGCTCCTGCTCACCCTCGACGGCCCGCTCGTCGCGCGGGCCCGACGGCAGGAGCGCAGCCCGGCGCCGGTCCGGCGGGCCGAGCGCTCCCGCGCGGTCGCCACGACGGCGGCGGCCGCCGTCCTCGCGATCGCCGCCGGCCTGGTCGGGAGCGCCTCGAGCGCCCTGCCCGGCGGGCCCGCCGGCTGGTACCGGGCGTTCACCACGACCGGCGACACGATCCGGCTCTCCGAGGACCTCGACATCCTGCGCAGCCTCACGGAGCGCTCGGGGTCGGTCGTCCTCTCCTACGACACCGGGACCGACACCGACGCCGGCCCCCTGCGCAGCTACACGGCCACCGCCTTCGACGGGCGCCGCTGGCAGCGCGGCGAGGAGCGCGGCGGGCGGGAGTTCGCCGCCGGGGACGTCCTGTGGCCCGAGGACCCGCCGTCCGCGAGCGGCGTCCGCACCGTCGCCGTGGACGTCGGCGAGCTGCGGGACGACAAGCTGCCCCTCACCATCGACCCGCGGCAGGTGGCGACGGGCGGGAGCGCCGGCCAGTGGGGCTACGACCCCGCCCGCGACGAGGTCGTGGGCGGCCTGACGAGCGCCGGCGACTCCTACACCTTGACCGTCCACGAGCGAGACCTCGACCCGGACTCGCTCCGCGACGCGCCCGCGGCCGACCTCGACGCGGTGTACACGCAGCTCCCCGAGACCGCACACGCCGACGACGTCGAGCAGGCCGCGCGGGACGTGGTGGACGACGCCGACACCGCCTACGACCAGGCCGTCGCACTGCAGCGCTGGTTGCGCGACCCGACCCGCTTCACGTACTCCACCACCATCCCCCGCGGCGGCACGGGCGACCCCGTCTGGGACTTCCTGCAGCACCGCACCGGGTACTGCATCCAGTTCGCGACGACGATGGTCGTGATGGCGCGGTCCCTCGACATCCCCGCCCGGCTCGCCGTCGGATACCTCCCCGGCGACCGCACCGGGGACACCAGCTGGCAGATCACCGGGCAGGACTCGCACGCGTGGCCGGAGATCTACTTCGCCGGCACGGGTTGGGTGCGGTTCGAGCCCACGCCGGCGCAGCAGACCGGGAGTGCGCCCGTGTACACGATGCCGCAGGCCCAGGGCGGCGCCGCGGCGGTCCCGACCGCGGACGAGCTCCGCGGCCGGCGGCCCACCGCGGGCAGCACCCCGACCGACGACCCCTCGCCCACCGCCTCCACGTCGGTGTCGGTGACCCCCGTCGTCGACACCGGGCTGCCCGCGTGGGTGTGGATCACGTGCGGCACCCTCGTCGTCGTCCTCGCCGGCGGGCTCGTGCTGCTGCTGGCGCGCCGCCGCAGGGCGGCGCAGGAGCTGGACCCCGAGCTCGCGTGGCAGCAGGTGCTCGCCGCCCTGGCGTCGGAGGGGGTGCGGCTGCCTCCCGCCACGACGCTCCGCCGTGCCCCGGAGGCCATCGCCTCGGCCGTGACCACCCGGACCGGGCACGACTTGCCCGCGGAGGTGGTCGAGGACCTGACGACGCTGGCGGGGGCCGCCGAGTCGAGCCGGTACGCACGCGAGCCCCGCGTCCCCGAGCCCGGGGAGCTGGAACGGCTCACCGGAGCGGTGACGGCGGGGCTCGGCGAGAGCCTCGGGGCGCGCTGACGGGCACCGCGCGGGCTAGAGCGAAGGTTCGAACAGAAAGGTCGCGCGCGCCACGTCGGACGTGGCGCGCGCGGTCGTGCGTGGTGCGTGAGCTCTCAGCGGCCCTGGTCGCGTCGCCGCTCCCAGCGCTCCTCGAGCCGGGCCAGGAAGCCTTCCTTCTTCGCCGCCGCAGCGGCGGGAGGGCGCGTGCTGGCCCCACCAGGGCGGGACCGGTCAGGGTTGGCGGTCGGGTCGACCGTGCCGTCCGGGCGGACGACACCGGTGGGACCAGACTTGCGAGGGGCGGCGAAGGCGTAGGCCACGCCGGCGAACATGAGGACGAACCCCACCACGCCGACCCATGCCTGCGACGTCGCGGCACCGACCACGAGCAGCAGCAGCCCCGCGACGACTCCGACGCCGGCCAGGACATAACGCAGGGGCGACCGGCGGCGCGCCTGCTGCAGCGTGTTGGCCAGACGGGGGTCGTCGCTGCTCAGCGCGCGCTCCATCTGCTCCAGCACTCGCTGCTCGTACTCGGACAGTGGCATCGAGTCCCCCCGGGTCTCGCGGTGGAACGGTTACGGACTCAGGATATGCCTGCGCCGCCCGCCATGGTAGTCGGCGGGGGTGAACCTGGACGGCGCCCCGAGTCCGCACCCAGGTTGATCGCCGATCTCCCGAACCGTTCGCGGACCGCGTCGAGCGCCAGCTCGGCCTCGCGACGCGCCTCCTGGCGCGGATCCATCGACTCCTCCAGCGTCACCTGCTCGGCAAGACCGGTCCTGACCTGCAGGTTCTCGCCCCGCACCCCGACCAGGCGGACCGGCAGCCCGCGCAGGTCCGCCGCCGCCAGCAGGTCGCGCGCCACGAGATAGATCTCGCGCGCCACGTCGGTCGGCCCCGCGAGCGTGCGCGACCTGGTCAGCGTGCGGAAGTCGCTGGTCCGCACCTTGATCGCCACCGTGCGGGCGACGACCCCCTGGTGACGCATCCGCGCGGCGACCCGGTCGGCGAGCTCCAGCACCCGCTGCTCCACCGCTCGCAGGTCGTACAGGTCGCGCTCGAACGTCGTCTCGGCACCGACGCTCCGCTCCTCGCGCCCCGGGACGACGGGCCGCGGGTCCCGGCCCCACGCCAGGTCGTACAGGTGCGCACCGGACACGGAGCCCACCGCCGCCTGGAGCGTCGGCACGTCGGTGTCGGCGAGCTCGGCCACCGTGGTGATGCCCCACCGCGCGAGCGCGGCCTCCGTCTTCTCCCCCACGCCCCAGAGGGCCCCGACCGGCAGGGTGCGCAGGAACGGCACCGTGGCGTCCGCCGGCACGAGCAGCATTCCGTCCGGCTTCGCGTGCGTCGAGGCGAGCTTGGCCACGAACTTGTTCCGCGCGACGCCGACCGAGCACGTGATCCCGTGCTCGGCGTGGACCTGCTCGCGCAGCAGCGCCCCGATCGTCGTCGGGGAGCCGAGCCGACGGCGCGCGCCGCTCACGTCGAGGAACGCCTCGTCGACCGAGATCCGCTCCACCAGCGGCGTCACCGCGGAGAGGATCTCCATGACCGACTCGGACACGTCGTGGTACAGGTGATGGTCGGGCGGCACCACGACCGCCTGCGGGCACAGGCGCAGCGCCGCCGCCATCGACATCGCCGAGCGGACGCCGAACGCCCGGGCCTCGTAGGTCGCCGCGAGCACGACCCCGCGCTCCCGGCCGCCCACGATCACCGGGCGCCCGCGCAGCTCAGGTCGGCGCACGAGCTCGCAGGACGCGAAGAAGGCATCCATGTCGACGTGGAGCACGGAGGTGCCCGACTCGTCCGAGCCCCAGTCGCGGAACGCGCCGGTGGCCCGCGGGCCTCGGCTCATGACGCCGCCGGCGCCACGACGAGCGGGCGGGCGAACCCTGCGCGCGGGTCGACCAGCAGGCCCACCTCGTCCCGGAAGTCCTCGGCGCACGCGACCAGCTCCGCGGCGCGGCGGGCGTCGACCTCGGGCTCCAGGCCCGCCTCGACGGCCGCACGCACCCGCGCGCCGGACGCGAAGTACCCTGACCAGGCGGCGAGGTCCGGTTCCACGAGCGCCAGCATGTCCCACACCGAGCGCGCCCGCGTCCGTGCCGACGGGCGCCCGCGCAGCGCGACGACCGCGGCCGCCGACCGGAGCGCGGCCAGGTGGGCGTGCACGAAACGGTCGGCAGGGTCGGCCGCGGTCGCGGCGGCCGCGAGCTCCGCGTCCGACCGGTCCAGCAACCGGGTCACCTCGGGGCTCGGGGGCAGCACGCCCGCGCCGGTGGAGCCATGACCACCCGTCCTGGCAGATCTCGTGCGAGCCGACATCCTGCACCTCCCGTGCTCCGCGGCCTACCCCGCGCCCGTCCAGTGTCGAACACCTGTTCGATTCCTGTCAACCGCCGGCCCCCGACGCGACCACCGCCGCGGACCGGGGAGACTGGTCCTATGCCCCGCACCTCCCGAGGCGGCTCGCGCCCCGACCGCCGGTCCGGTCGACGCACCCCAGCATCCCCCGACGCACCGACACTCCCCGACGGCGAGGTGCCGATCGACACGGGGACCGCGCGCGTCGAACGCGACCCCGACCACCCCGACCGGGTGACGCTGCACGTCAACGGCGTGCCGAGCTCGGCCCTGGACCTCGCGGACCCCGGGTTTCTCGCCTTCGAGTACATGCAGCAGATGGCCGCCGTGCTGGCCGTGCTGCCCGCAGGGCCGCTGCGCGTGCTGCACCTGGGTGCCGCCGGGTGCGCGCTGCCACGGCACGTCGAGCACGAACGACCGGGCTCGCGCCAGCTCGGTGTCGACGTCGACGCCCGCCTGCTCGAGCTCGTGCGGAGCTGGTTCGCCCTCCCGCGCTCCCCCCTGCTGCGGCTGCGGGCGGACGACGCGGGCCACGCCCTCGCGTCCCTTGCCCCGGAGTCGTTCGACGTCGTGGTCCGGGACGTGTTCGCCGGCGACCGCACGCCCGACCACCTCGCGGACGCCGACTTCGCGGCCGCGGCGCACCGCGCGCTCCGGCCCGGCGGCGTGCTCCTCGCCAACTGCGCGGACCGGCCGCCGCTGCACCTCGCGCGACGGGAGGTCGCCACCCTCGCCGCCGCGTTCGGGGACGGTGCCGTCCGCGACGGGCGGATCGGGGTGATCGCCGAGCACGCCGTCCTGAAGGGCCGTCGCTACGGCAACGTGGTGCTCGTCGCGGTGCGGGCCCTGCCGGACCGGGGCGAGGGGGCCACGGACGCCGAGGAGGCCGCCGGCGGCGCGCAGGTAGACCTCGACGACGCCGCGCTCGCCCGGGACCTGCGCAGCCTGCCCGTCCCGACCCGGCTCCTCGTCGGCGACGAGCTGGCGCGCTTCGCGGGGACCTGAGCCACACCTGAGCCCTCTGCCGGCGCCGCCCGCCCGGCGGGCGACGCCCGCGCACGACGACGGCCGCGCACGACGACGGCCGCGCACGACGACGGCCGCGCCCCGGGGGGACGCGGCCGTCGTCGGGTGAGCCGAGCGTCAGAGCGGGACGACCTGCTCCGCCTGCGGGCCCTTGGGCCCCTGGGTGATCTCGAACTCGACCCGCTGAGCCTCTTCCAGGCTGCGGTACCCCTGCGACTGGATCGCGGAGTAGTGCACGAAGACGTCCGCGCCGCCGTCGTCCTGCGCGATGAAGCCGAAGCCCTTCTCGGCGTTGAACCACTTCACAGAACCTTGCGCCATGCTGATCCTTCGACCTTCCGTCACAACGGTCACGGGCAGGCCGGGCGGCCACCCGTCGCTGCACAGGCCGCCGCCGCTTCCTGCGTGGGGACGCCTCTGCAACGCGGTCAGTGTGGCACGGACCACACCGGTGCGCCACGGATATGCCGCGGATGCCGCGAGACGGCCATCCCGGACGGCCGTCCCGGACGGTCAGTCGTCGTCCCGCTGGGCCAGGAACCGCTCGAACTCGGCGCCGAGCTCTTCGGCTGTCGGGAGCGGCGCCTGCTCCGCCAGGAGGCTGGGGCGGCCCACCGATCGCGTGAACGCGTCGTACTGCTCCTCGAGCGCCTTCACGACGGCCTTGACCTCGGTGGACTCCCCCACCTGCTTCTCGACCTCGATCGTCGCGTCCGCCGCCGCCTCGGAGAGCAGCCCGGTCGCGAGGTCGAGGCCCGTGGCGCGCTCGACGTGGCGCAGCGCCACCACCGCGGCGGGCGTGTAGCGGGACTGCGCCAGGTAGTGCGGCACGTGCACGGTGAACCCGATCGCGTCGTGCCCGGCCTCCCCGAGGCGGTACTCCAGCAGTGCGGCCAGCGACCCCGGCACGCGCACGGTGCCGAAGAACGACGTGTAGTCCTCGACCAGGCCCGGCCGCGTGCCGTGCGCCGTGAGGGACAGCGGCCGCGTGTGCGGCACGCCCATCGGGATCCCGTGGAAGCCCACCGTCAGCGAGACGTCGAACCGCTCGACGAGGCCCTTGACGGCCGCGACCACGCGCTCCCACTGGAGGTCGGGCTCGGACCCGTGCAGCAGCAGGAACCCCGAGCCCTCACGGTCCGCCACGTGGTCGATCGCGAGGAACGGCTCGTCGTAGGACGACCAGCGGTCGGCGTCGAACGTCATCGCGACCCGCTTGGACCGGTAGTCGAGCAGGCGGTCGACGTCGAAGGTCACGAGGCGCGTGGTGGCCAGCTCCTCCGTGACGTGCTCCACGGCGATCTCGCCCGCGGACCCGGCGTCGACGAACCCGTCCAGCGCGTGCAGCAGCACGGGTCCGTCGCCGGTCGACGGCGCGTCGTCCCCACCGCGGGGCAGGACGCGCGCGACGGCGGCCTCGTCGACCTCGTAGATGCTCTGCGGGTCCAGCAACGGTTCTCCTCCTCGGGGTGCCCGGCGCTCCTGCGCCCGGCTCTCGCCTGCCCGGCTCTCGCCGACGGGCTCGCGCCCGCAGGAGTCACAACCTCACCGGCGCCCGGATCCTTCCCGACCGCCGGGCCCGGGCGTCAGTGGCGCGGCAGGCGCACCACCGTGACGAAGAAATCGTCGATCTGCCGGACCACCTGGATGAACCTGTCGAAGTCGACCGGCTTCGTCACGTACGCGTTCGCGTGCAGCGAGTACGACCGCAGGACGTCCTCCTCGGCCTCCGACGTCGTCAGCACGACCACCGGGATGTGCTTGAGCCGCTCGTCCGCCTTGACCGCCGCCAGCACCTCGCGGCCGTCCATCCGCGGCAGGTTGAGGTCCAGCAGGATCAGGTCCGGCGTCGACGCCTCGGCGTGCTCGCCCTCCTTGCGCAGGTACGCCATCGCGCTCACGCCGTCCGCGACCACGGAGAGCCGGTTGACGACCTTGTGCTCCTCGAACGCCTCGCGCGTCATCAGCACGTCGCCCGGGTCGTCCTCGACGAGGAGGACCTCGATGCCCGTCTGCTGGTCCGCCATGCACGCTCCTCGGCGTCGTCGGGGCCCCGGTCGGGGCGTACCGCTCGTGCGTCGTCGCAGGTCAGCGACGACCTCGAGCCTAACCGACGACGCCGCCGGTCGCCTCGTCGCGGTCGGGCAGGGTCCATCGCACGGTGGTCCCGCCGCCGTCCGTCGGCTCGAGCCAGACGCTCCCGCCGTGGTGCTCGACCACCCGCTTGACCAGCGCGAGCCCGATACCCGTGCCGGTGTACACGTCCTTGGGGTGCAGCCGCTGGAAGATGACGAAGACCCGCTCGGCGTACTGCGGGTCGATGCCGATCCCGTTGTCCGTGCACGAGATCTCCCACCCCGCCTCGGGGGCCGGCAGGCGACGCGCCGACAGGTGCACCCGCGCCGGCCGTGCCGGGTCACGGAACTTCACCGCGTTGCCCACGACGTTGGTCAGCAGCATCGCGAGGAGGGGCCGCTCCCCGCGCACCACCGGGAGCGGGTCGTGGGTGACCTCGGCGCCCGCCTCGGCGATCCGGTCGCCCTGGTCGTGCCGCACCTGCTCGAGGACCTGCTCGAGGTCGACGTCCTCCGGCTCGCTGCCCGAGCGGCCGACCCGCGAGAAGCTCAGCAGGTCCTGGATGAGCCGCTGCATGCGGCGCGCGCCGTCGACCGCGAACGCGATGTACTGGTCCGCCCGGTCGTCGAGCTGCTCGCCGTAGCGCTTCTGCAGCAGCTGGGTGAAGCTCGCGACCTTGCGCAGCGGCTCCTGCAGGTCGTGCGACGCGACGTAGGCGAACTGCTCCAGGTCCCGGTTGGAGCGCTCCAGCTCCTGGTTGGAGCGCGCCAGCTCGCGTGCCTGCTCCGCGAGCCGGGCGTGCGCACGCGCCGTCTCGCCGTGCGACGCGCTCACCTCGGCGACCTGCTGCACCAGCTCGCGGCGCATGTGCTCGACGTCGGCCGCGAGCGCCGCGACCTCCCCCGTGCCCTCGACCCGGATCTCGTGCTCGTGCTCGCCCGTGCTCGCCGCGCGCACCGAGTCGGCGAGCCGCGCCAGCGGCCGCGTCACCCCGCGCTGCAGGGCCCGCCACATGAAGAGCCCCATGACGACCACGAGCAGCACCAGCACGATCACCACGACCAGCAGGGTGAGGTTCCAGGCGTGCGCCGCGTCCATGGCCTCGTCCCCGACCCCCACCCGAAGCAGCACGAGCGAGCGCTGGATCGCGACGAGCGCCACGGCGAGCGCCAGCAGCAGCACCGCCCCGACGACGAGGAGGAGCCGCAGGACGACGTCGTGCAGCGGGCGCTCGCGCCTCACGGCCTGGCCCACTCGGCCGAGTCCGCCAGGGTCGAGGAGCGCTCCCCCAGGTACGGGGTGTCGCGCCCGGTCCAGCCGACGACCAGGAGGGCCGCGTCGTCCGTGAACGGCCCGCCGTGCAGCGCGCGGACGCGCCGCAGCACCCGTTCCACGACGCCGACGACGCCGTGCCGTCCCAGGTCGTCGCGCACGAGCTCGTGCAGCCCGGACTGCCCGAGCCGGGGCACCCGCTGCCGCAGCAGGCCGACCCGGGCGGGCCGCTCGCCGTGCAGGGCGGCGAGGCCGAGGGCGTCGCGGCCCAGCCCGTCGAGCTCCGGGTCGTCCGTCCGCGCCGCACCGAGGTCCACCTCCGCCTCGACGAGCCCGTCCGTGTAGAGCATCAGCGCGAAGGGCCCGTCGAGGTCGATCCGCCGCGGCTCCCACCCGCCCTCCACAGGGACGCCCAGCGCACGGCCGCGCCCCGTCGGCGGCAGCGCCTCGCACCGCAGGTCGCCCACCGGGCCGGTGATGAGCAGCGGCGGCAGATGGCCAGCCAGGTACACGTCGGCGCCGGAGCGGTCGGGCGTCACGACCACCTGGCACAGGGTCACGAACACCTCGGGCCGCGACCGTTCCGTCAGGAGCACGCGCTCCAGGTGCTCGAGGATCCGCTCGGGCTCGGTCCCGGTCAGCACCAGCGTGCGCCACGCCGTGCGCAGCGTGGCTCCGAGGGCGGCCTCGTCCGGGCCGTGACCGGCGACGTCGCCCACCACGGACAGGACCGTGCCGTCGGGCGTCTCCACCGTGTCGAAGAAGTCGCCGCCGAGCAGCCCGCCGCCGCCCGGCAGGTAGCCGACCATCACGGAGACCTTCTCGTCGCCCACGAGGGGCTTGGGCAGCAGCGCACGCTCCAGCCGCGCGGTCTCCTCCGCGCGCACGGCGCTGCGGTAGAGGGCCCGCTGCTGGGCGGCGGACCGGCGGCGCTGCAGCGCGTAGCGCAGCGACCTTCCGAGGAGCCCCGAGTCCGTCTCGCCCTTGACCAGGTAGTCGTCGGCGCCCGCCGCCACGGCACGCAGCCCCTGGTCGCCGCCCGTGAGGCCGGTGAGCACCACGAGGGCGGGCACGTCGTGCACCCGCTCGGCCACCTCGCGGAGCCGTTCCACGGCCGTGAGCCCGACGGCGTCGGGCAGCCCGAGATCCAGCAGCACGCAGTCGACGCCCGGCGCGCCGCCGGGGCGGGCGAGCGCGTCCACCGCCTCCGCGACGGACCGGGCACGCCTCAGGACGATCGACACCTCGGCGTCCTCGAGCAGCTCCGTGACGAGCAGCGCGTCCCCGTCGTCGTCCTCGACGAGAAGCACGGTGGCCGTCGCGTCCTCGGCCGGCCCCTCGGACCCGGCTCGCAGGACGTCGCCGCTGCTCATGGGCCAGATCCTAGCCCGCACGTGCCCGCCCGGGCGGTGCCCCCGGCCCGGCGCGTCGCCGCTCGGCGCCCGGACGGCGCACCCGGGCGCCCGCGGCATCTGCAATGATGGTCCGCCGCACCGTGGCCGCGCCGCCGACCGCGCGCGGCGCGAAGGACGCTGGGGAGGATGCGTGGCAGGCAGGCACGACGAGCTGGCCCGCGAGCAAGGGGTCGTCGACGGCCTCTACGCCCGACTGGACGAGCTGCGGCGCGCGACGCGCGACCGCCTGGTGGAGGTCCGCCGGTCCGGGCCCTCCGGATCGCCGCAGAACCGGAGCGAGCGCGACGCGTTCGCCACCCTGTACGAGGACCGCGTCGCGCAGCTCGACGCCGTCGAGGACCGGCTCGCGTTCGGCCGCCTCGACCTCGACGACGGCGACACTCGGTACGTCGGGCGCCTCGGTCTCGCGGACGACGAGCACCGGTCCCTGCTGACCGACTGGCGAGCGCCGGCCGCCACCCCGTTCTACCGGGCCACGGCCCTGCACCCCGCGGGGGTGCGACGCCGCCGGCACCTCGTCACCAGCGGGCGCGCCGTGACCGGCCTCGAGGACGAGGTGCTCGACCTCGACGCGCTGCAGTCCGTCGACGGAGAGGGCGACGGCACGGACGGCACCCTCGCCGCCTCCACGCTGTCGGGCGAAGGCGCGTTGCTGGCGTCGCTCGCCGCGCGTCGCACCGGCCGGATGACCGACATCGTCGCGACGATCCAGGCCGAGCAGGACCGCATCATCCGCTCCGACCTGCCCGGCGCGCTCGTGGTCCAGGGCGGGCCCGGCACCGGCAAGACCGCCGTCGCGCTGCACCGCGCGGCCTACCTCCTGTACGCACACCGGCGCGTGCTGGAGCGCAGCGGCGTGCTGCTCGTCGGCCCGAGCCGCGCGTTCCTGCGGTACATCGACCAGGTGCTTCCCTCGCTCGGCGAGACGGGCGTCGTGGCGACGACGGTGGGCGAGCTGCTGCCCGGCGTCCGCGCCACCGAGGTCGACGGCCCGGAGGCCACGGAGATCAAGGGACGCCTGGTGTGGCGCGACGTCGTGCACCGCGCCGTCCGCGCCCGCGAGCGCGTCCCCGCCCGCGACGTGCGCTTCCGGCTCGAGGGGTACGACCTCGCGGTGCGGCGCCGGGACGTGCGCGACGCCATCGCCCGCGCCCGGCGCACCCACAAGCCCCACAACGAGGCGCGGGCGACGTTCGTGCGCGACATGCTGGCGCGGCTCGTGGACCAGTACCGCGCGGCGGCGGACACCGAGCTCGCGCCCGAGGACGTCGCGATGGTCACCGAGGACCTGCGCTCGCATCGCGACGTGCGCGTGGCCCTCAACCTCGCGTGGTTCCCGATCACGCCCGAGAAGCTCGTCGCCGACCTCTTCGCGAAGCCGCACCGCCTCGCCGAGGCGGCCCCCGAGCTGTCCGACCGCGAGCGGGCCGCCGTGCGGCGGGACCCGGGCACCCCGTGGACCGAGGCCGACGTCCCCCTGCTCGACGAGGCCGCGGAGCTGCTCGGCGAGGACGACTCCATCGCGCGCGCCGAGGCGCGGGCCCGGGCGTCCGAGCGCGCCGCCGAGCTCGAGTACGCCCGCTCGGTCCTCGAGTCCACGGGCGCGGGCGGCGGGCTCGTCGACGCCGAGACGCTGGCGTCCCGCTTCGAGTCCACGGGCCCGCGCCTGACCACCGCCGAGCGCGCCGCGGAGGACCGCACCTGGACGTACGGCCACGTCGTCGTCGACGAGGCCCAGGAGCTCTCCCCGATGGCGTGGCGGATGCTCGTGCGCCGCGTCCCCACCCGCTCGATGACGATCGTCGGCGACGTCGCGCAGACGTCGTCGGCGGCGGGCGCCCGGTCGTGGGCCGGCGCGCTCGGCCCCGTCCTGGGCGACTCGTGGCGCCTCGAGGAGCTCACCGTCAGCTACCGCACGCCGGCCGAGGTCGCCGACGCCGCGCAGCGCATGGCGGCGGCCGCGGGGCTGCCCACCTCGCCGCTGACGGCGGCCCGCGAGGTGGTCGGCGCGCTCGAGCTCAGCCGCGTCACCCCGTCCGGCCCCGCACGGCCCGTGCTCGTGCGGGAGGTCGTGGACCACGTGCTCTCGCTCGCGGCCGAGTTCGTCGGCTCCGACGGCGCGGGCCGGGTCGCGGTGGTCGCGGCCGCCGACCAGGTGCGCGCGCTGCGCGAGGCCGTGGAGTCGGCGCTGCCCGGCGCGCTGGGACCGGAGGAGGCGTCCCGGCTGCTCGCGCAGCGCCCGGAGGACGCGCAGGTCGTCGTGCTCGACCCGCGCGGGACCAAGGGCCTGGAGTTCGACGCGGTCGTCCTGGTCGAGCCCGAGGCGGTCACCGGCGGGCCCGGGGGCGCCTCGGACCTGTACGTCGCGATGACCCGGCCCACCCAGCGACTCGTCGTGGTGCACGAGCAGCAGCTCCCCGCCGGGATCGTGGAGCTCGCCGTGGCGTGAGACGGGTTTGTGGGCACGGCCCCGCACGGCGCACCATGGGCACGTGCTGCGTGCCCTGTTGCTCGAGAACGTCCACCCTGTCGCCGCCCAGAATCTCCGTGACGCGGGGATCGAGGTCGTCACGCGCTCCGGCGCGCTCGACGAGGCCGAGCTGATCGAGTCCCTCGCGGACTTCCAGATCCTCGGTATCCGGTCCAAGACCACCGTGACGCGGAAGGTCCTGGAGAGCGTCCCGAGCCTGCAGGCCGTGGGCACCTTCTCCATCGGCACCAACCAGATCGACCTCGAGGCCGCCGCGGCCCACGGTGTCGCGGTCTTCAACGCGCCGTACTCCAACACGCGCTCCGTGGTGGAGCTGGCGGTCGCGGAGATCATCTCCCTCACCCGCCGCCTCACCGTGCGCGACAAGGCGCTGCACGACGGCGTCTGGGACAAGACCGCCGACGGCGCGCACGAGGTGCGCGGCCGCACCCTCGGCATCATCGGCTACGGCAACATCGGCTCCCAGCTCTCGGTGCTCGCGGAGAACCTGGGCATGCGGGTCGTGTTCTACGACACGGCCGAGAAGCTGTCCCTCGGGAACGCGCACCGCGTCGAGACCGTCGAGGAGCTCCTCGCCGTCTCCGACGCCGTGACGATCCACGTGGACGGGCGGCCCGGCAACGCCGGCCTCTTCGGGGCGGAGCTGTTCGCCGGGATGAAGCCCGGCGCGATCTTCCTCAACCTGTCCCGCGGGTTCGTGGTCGACGTGGAGGCGCTCCGTGAGCACATCCTGTCGGGCCACCTGGGCGGCGCGGCCGTCGACGTCTTCCCGACGGAGCCCAAGAAGCGCGGCGACGAGTTCACCTCTCCCCTGCGCGGGCTGCCGAACGTCATCCTCACGCCGCACGTCGGCGGCTCGACCGAGGAGGCCCAGGAGGCCATCGGCGAGTTCGTGTCCAAGAAGGTGCGGGACTTCGTGCTGACCGGGTCGACGACCCTGTCCGTGAACCTCCCGAACCTCCAGCTCGCGCACACCGGCGTCGGCCGCATCATGCTGCTGCACCGCAACGTCCCCGGCGTCCTCGCGCGGGTGAACCAGGTGTTCGCCGACCACGGCGCCAACATCGAGGCGCAGATGCTCGCCACCCGCGGCGAGGTCGGCTACGTGGTCACCGACATCTCCGACGTCACGCAGCGCGGCGCCTCGGCGAAGCTGCAGGCGATGGACTCCACGATCCGCCTGCGCATCCGGGACGCCTTCGAGCGGCCCGAGTTCCCGCCCGGGCCCGCGGCCGGCTGATTCCGGCCCCCCCACGCACGAAGGGCCTCCCCGGTTCCCCGGGGAGGCCCTTCGCACGTGCGGCCGGCGTGCGGCCGAGCGGCTCAGCCGGACTTGCGCCGGAACATCTTCTGCACCGGCCCGGCGGTCTCGGAACCGTGCACCTGGCCGGTGTTGCCGTCCTTGCCGGCGGTCGGGTGGCTGGCGGCGTTCTTCCGCTCCAGCGCCTCCCGGAAGCGCGCCTTCGTGTCCTCGGAGGGCTTCGCCGCCTTGGAGTCGTCCGTCGTCATCACGGTCACCTCGTGGTCCGTCGGGGTGGGCGTGCTCGCACGGCGGACCGCGCAGCACCTGGTGCGGTCCAGCATGCCCTGGCACCTTGGGAGACGCCAGGGCATTTCGCCCGGACCGGGCGGGGATCCCTCAGCGGGCCGTGTCGCGCCCCGCGACCGTCGCCCCCGACGTCGCACCGTCGCGGTCGGACGAGCCACAGTCGTCCGCCGACGACTCGCCGTCGTCCCGGGCCTCCCGCTCGGCGCGGAGCGAGACGATCGCGCTCTCGAAGTCCTCCAGCGACTCGAACGACTGGTAGACGCTGGCGAACCTCAGGTAGGCGACCTCGTCCAGCTCGCGCAGCGGCCCCAGGATCGCGAGCCCGACCTCGTTCGCCTCGACCTCCGGGCGGCCCGACGCGCGGAGCGTCTCCTCCACCTTCTGCGCCAGCAGGGCCAGGTCGTCGGAGCTCACGGGCCGGCCCTGGCACGCCTTGCGCACCCCCGCCACGACCTTGTCGCGGCTGAACGGCTCGGTGACGCCGGAGCGCTTGGCGACCGACAGACTGGCGGTCTCGATCGTGGTGAAGCGGCGCTGGCACGCCGGGCACTGCCGCCGTCGGCGGATGGACGAACCGTCGTCGGAGGTGCGCGAGTCGATGACTCGCGAGTCCGCATGGCGGCAGAACGGGCAGTGCATCGCTGGTCTCCTGCGCTCGGCTCCGGACCGGCGCCCGGCTGCCCGACAAGGTAAGCGGCGGGCGACTCCAGGCGCAAGCAGGTCCATCCTGCCACCGGCGCCGGCTCGCGGCGGACACCACGACGGAAGCAGCGCGGCGGCGGACCCGTGGCCGATCAGTCGAGCGGCAGGAGCACGACCTGCCCCGTCCGGAGCTCTGCCGTCGCGAGGCCGTTGAGGTCGCGCAGCTCCGCGACCACGTCCCGCAGGTCGTCACCCGAGTCGCGCACCGACTGCGCGTACTGCCAAAGGGTCTCCCCGGGGGCGACCGTGTGCAGCCGGACCTCGACGCCGGACCCGGGCGACTCCGCCACCGCGCGCTGCCCGATCAGGCCGGCACCGACGAGGACCACCAGAGCGAGCAGGGCGATCACGACCCTGCCCCGCCGGGTGAGCCGGAGCCCCCCGAGGCCGAGGAAGCCCGGTGCGTCGGTGGTGCTGCGCGGGTTCTGCATCGTCCTGCCTCCGGTCCACGTCGCCGCGCCGCCCCGCGGGCGGCGCCTTCGTCGAACATCCGTTCGTCGAACACCTGTACGTCGAACTGCTGTACTAGGTGTACCACGTCGCGACGACACGGTCGAGGTCTGATCGAACAGATGTTTGATGTCGGGGCGGAACTGTCCTAGAGTGACCAGCAGCGCGATGGAAGGTTTGTCGGATTTCATCGGCCCGCCCGCGGGCCGCGCCCCTGCAGGACGGAGAACGCGATGACCAGCGGACGGGACCAGGCCCCGGCGGCTCCGGCGCCGTGGACGGCGCCGAGCGACACCCCGGAGGACGTGGCCGGCGGCACCGGGACCGCGCTCGCGTCCGTGAGCGAGCTCGCCCCCTCGGCCGACCGGCTCACGCCGCGCCAGCGGCGTGTGCTCGAGACGATCCGCAGCTCCGTCGAGGCGCGCGGGTATCCCCCGACCATGCGCGAGATCGGCGAGGCCGTGGGCCTCGCGAGCCCCTCCTCCGTCAAGCACCAGCTCACGACCCTGGAGCGCAAGGGCTACCTGCGGCGCGACCCCAACCGTCCCCGCGCGATCGAGGTGGTCGACCCCTCGGCCCCGACGGCCGACGGCGACACCGGGTCCGCCGCCGCGCTCCCGCAGGGACTCGTCGCCGGGTCGGTCGCCGGGTCGGACGCCCAGCCGGCGCAGGCCCCCTCGTACGTCCCGCTCGTGGGCCGGATCGCCGCCGGCGGGCCGATCCTCGCCGAGCAGGTGGTGGAGGACGTGTTCCCGCTCCCCCGTCAGATCGTGGGCGACGGCGCCCTGTTCCTGCTCAAGGTCGCCGGTGACTCCATGGTCGACGCGGCGATCTGCGACGGCGACTGGGTCGTGGTGCGCAGCCAGCCCGTCGCCGAGAACGGCGAGGTGGTGGCCGCGATGATCGACGACGAGGCCACGGTGAAGACCTTCAAGCAGGCCGACGGCCACACCTGGCTGATGCCGCAGAACGCCGCCTACTCCCCCATCCCCGGTGACGAGGCCCAGGTGCTGGGCCGGGTCGTGGCCGTGCTCCGCAGCCTCTGAGCCGGCCGGCAGGGCGACCCTGCGGGTTCAGAGGCCGAGCCGGCGCTGCACCGACCGCATGTTCTCGGCCGAGGCGCGCAGGCCGGCCAGCTCGTCGTCGGACAGCGGGGTGTCGATCGTCTCCGCGACCCCGCGCCGGTCCACCAGGGACGGCACGGACAGGCACACGTCGTCGATCCCGTAGAAGCCGTCGAGCCGTGACGACACGTTCATCACGCGGTGCTCGTCGTTGAGGACCGCCTCGATGATGCGGGTCGCGGCCAGCCCCACCGCGTAGTTGGTCGCCCCCTTGCCGGCGATCACCCGGTAGGCCGACTCCACCACGTCGGTGGCGATCCGGTGCCGGGCCGGCTCGTCGAGAGGCGGGCGCCCCCGGAACGGACGCCAGTCGAGCAGCGGCACGCCGGCGATGGAGGCGGAGCTCCACAGCACGATCTCCGAGTCCCCGTGCTCGCCCGCGATATTCGCGTGCACGTTCCCGACGGCGACCCCGCAGTGCCGGGCGACGGCGTCGCGCAGCCGCGAGGAGTCGAGCACCGTCCCGCTCCCGAAGACCCGCTCGCGGGGTAGGCCGCTGATCTCCTGGGCGGCGTACGTGACGACGTCCACGGGGTTGGTGACCATGAGGTAGACGGCGTCGGGGGCCACCTCGAGCAGGCGCGGCAGGATCGTGCGCGTGAGCCCGACGGTCGCCTCGGCGAGGTCCAGCCGGCTCTGGCCGGGCTTCTGCTTCGCGCCCGCGGTCACCGCCACGACGTCCGCGCCCCGGCACACCTCGATGTCGTCGGACCCCTCGATCTCCGCCTGCGGGATGAACATGCCGCCGTGCCGCAGGTCGAGGACCTCCGCCTCCACCTTGGCGCGGTTGACGTCCATGAGCGCCACGGAGCGGGCCGCCCCCCGGGCCAGGGCGGCGTACGCGAGGGTGGACCCCACCGCGCCGGCGCCGACGATCGCGAGCTTGGTCGTACTGCGTGTGCCGTCCACGGCCCCAGGCTAGGTGTCGAGCCGCCGCAGCGCAGCACGGACGAGCTCGCCGTCCGTGGTCGGCCAGAAGTCCGGCATCGACCGGGTGAGGAACGACCCGTACCGAGCCGTCGCGAGACGCGGGTCGAGGACCGCGACCACGCCGCGGTCCTCGGACGTGCGAACCAGGCGGCCGGCCCCCTGCGCGAGCAGCAGCGCCGCGTGCGTGGCCGAGACCTGCATGAACCCGTTGCCGCCCGCCTGCTCGACGGACCGCGCGCGGGCCGCCTTCACCGGGTCGTCCGGGCGCGGGAACGGGATGCGGTCCACGAGCACGAGCTGGCAGCTCGGCCCGGGCACGTCGACGCCCTGCCACAGCGACAAGGTGCCGAAGAGGCAGGTGGCCGGGTCGTCCGCAAAGGCGCGCACCAGCGTGGGCAGCTGGTCGTCCCCCTGGCACAGCACCGGCACGTCGAGCCGCTCGCGCATGGCCTCGGCCGCCGCGAGGGCCGCGCGCCGCGACGAGAACAGCCCCAGCGTGCGTCCTCCCGCGGCCTCGATCAGGCCGGCGATCTCGTCGAGCTGGGCGTCCGTCGTCGGCTCGCGCCCCGGCGCGGGCAGGTGGCGGGCGACGTACAGGATCCCCTGGCGCGGGTAGTCGAACGGGCTGCCGACGTCCAGGCCGCTCCAGTCCGCCGTCTCGTCCGTCCCGCCGGAGCCGGCGAGGCCGAGCGAGCGCGCGACCGGGTCGAACGTGCCGCCCAGGGTGAGCGTCGCGGACGTGAACACGCCCGTCGCCTCGCCGAGCAGGTGCGTGCGGATCAGGCCCGCGACCGCGAGGGGCGCCGCGTGCAGCCGGGTGATGCCGTCGCCCGCCCAGGGCGCGTTCTCGGGCGGGCGCGAGCACCACAGCACGTCGGACGTCGTGTCCTCGGCCGCCATCCGCTCGGCGACCTCGAAGAGCTGGAGCACGGCGGACTGCGCCATCTTCATCCCGGCGTCGGGCGCGCCCTGCCCCTTCGCCTCGCCCTGCGGCTTGAGGCGGGTGAGCAGCTCGCGCGCCGCGTCGCGCACCGCCCCGACGGCCGCGCGCAGCTCGTCCGGCAGCCCGAGCGGGAAGCGTTCCGCCGGCGCGGTGGCGAGGAGGGACCCGAGCCGCTGCGACGCCGCGTCCAGCGACTCCGTCTCGGTGCCCCCGTGTCGGCGCGCGAGGCGTGCCGCGTGCTCCACCACCGTGAGGGACATGTCGACGGTGGCGGCCGCCGTCACGCGCTCCGCGAGCTCGTGCGCCTCGTCGACGACGACGGCGTCGTGCTCCGGCAGGACGCCGGGGTTCCCGGAGACGGCGATCCCGAGCATCGCGTGGTTGGTCACGACGACGTCGGCCTCCCGCGCCGCGGCACGCGCGTGCTCCGGGAAGCACTCGGCCAGCAGCGGGCAGCGGTTGCCCAGGCACTCCAGGGCAGTGACGGACACCTGGCGCCACGCCCGGTCGGGGACGCCGGGCACGAGGTCGTCCCGGTCGCCGGTGTCGGTCTCGTCGGCCCACGCGTGCAGGCGCCGCACGTGGTCGGCGAGGGTCGTGGCGTCGTCGGCGCGAGCGCCCTTGGCGCGGGGCGCGGGGGGCGCCGGGTGCTGCTCGGCGCCCGCCCCCTCACCCGGCCCGGGGTCGGCCGGGAGGTCGAAGAGGGTGGCGCCCTCCACCGGGTAGCCGCCGGTCACCTTGTGCCGGCACAGATAGTTGTGCCAGCCCTTGAGCAGCGCCACCTTCGGCACCCGCGGCAGCCGCGGTCCCACCGCCTCGGCCACGAGCGGGAGGTCTCGCGTGACGACCTGCCGCTGCAGCGCCAGGGTCGCTGTCGAGACGAGCACCCGCTTGCCGTCGACCACCGAGTGCCGCACGGCCGGCACGAGGTAGGCCAGCGACTTGCCCGTCCCGGTGCCGGCCTGCACGAGGAGGTGCCGCCCCTCGTCGACGGCCTCGGCGACCGCCGTCGCCATCTGGTGCTGGCCGTCGCGGCGGCCTCCGCCGAGGGCCCCCACCGCCAGGTCGAGGAGCGTCTGGGCGTCGGGGGTGTCGGCGGAGGTCACCCGTCGATCCTAGGGCGGTCCGCCGACCTCCGGCCGCGGCGCCCACAGCCCGTGGGCGCCGCTCCGCCGTCGGGGTCAGGCGGTGACGGCGACGTGGCGCAGCTCGGCGGCGAGGCCCTCGTCCACCCGGCCGCGCAGGCGGGTGCCCTCGGCGAGGTGCTCCTCCTGCACGGACCCGCCGACCTCGTGCGCGCGGTGCACGAGGTCGCCGCGCGAGTACGGCACGACGAGGTCGATCTCGACCTGCGGCTGGGGCAGCTCGGCCGCGACGAGCTCGCGCAGCTCGGCCATGCCCTCGCCCGAGTGGGCGGACACGACGACGCTGTGCCGCTCGCGGCGCTGCACGCGGCCGACCACCGCCGGGTCGGCGACGTCGGCCTTGTTGAGCACGACGACCTCGCGCACGTCGGCGATACCGGGGATCTCGGCGAGCACCTCGCGCACCGCGGCGATCTGGCCCTCCGGGTCGGGGTGGGAGACGTCGACGACGTGCAGCAGCAGCGCCGAGTCGCCCACCTCCTCCAGCGTGGAGCGGAACGCCTCCACGAGCTGGTGCGGCAGGTGCCGCACGAAGCCGACGGTGTCGGTCAGCGTGAAGGGCCGACCGTCCTCGGTGCGCGCGCGGCGCACCGTCGGGTCGAGGGTGGCGAACAGCGCGTTCTCCACCAGCACGCCGGCGTCGGTCAGCGCGTTGAGGAGCGAGGACTTGCCGGCGTTGGTGTAGCCCGCGATCGCCACGTTGGGCACCGCGTGCCGCTTGCGCTCGAGGCGCTTCGTCTCGCGCGACGGAGCCATCGCGGCGATCTCCCGCCGCAGCTTCGCCATGCGGTTGCGGATGCGGCGGCGGTCCAGCTCGATCTTGGTCTCGCCGGGGCCGCGGGAGCCCATGCCGGCGCCCTGACCGCCCACCTGCCCGCCGGCCTGGCGGGACATCGAGTCGCCCCAGCCGCGCAGGCGCGGCAGGAGGTACTCGAGCTGCGCCAGCTCGACCTGCGCCTTGCCCTCCCGGGACTTGGCGTGCTGGGCGAAGATGTCGAGGATCAGCGCGGTGCGGTCCACCACCTTCACCTTGACGATGTCCTCCAGCGCACGCCGCTGGGAGGGCGCCAGCTCGGTGTCGGCCACGACGGTGTCCGCGCCGACGGACGCGACGACCTCCGCCAGCTCGGCCGCCTTGCCGGAACCGAGGTAGGTGCCCGGGTCGGGCTTCTGGCGGCGCTGGAGCAGGCCGTCGAGCACCTGCGAGCCGGCGGTCTCGGCGAGGGCGGCGAGCTCGCGCAGCGACACCTCGGCGTCGCGGGCCGCGGCCTCGCCGCCGGAGAACAGGCCGACGAGCACCACGCGCTCCAGGCGCAGCTGGCGGTACTCGACCTCGGTGACGTCCTCCAGCTCGGTGGAGAGCCCGGCGACGCGGCGCAGCGAGATGCGCTCCTCGAGGTCGAGCTGCTCGCCGTCGTGCGTCGTGTGCACCGTGGCACCCTCCGACCGCGCCGTACCGGCCCGCGCGAGCACTCGCGCCACGACGTCCTGCGCGATCGCCTGGGCGTCACGCTCGGCCTCGCGGCGCGCGTCCGCCGAGGTCTCGGGGCCGCCGGCCCCGGCGGACGGCTCCTGGGCCTGCGGGGTGTCGGGGTTGGTCGGGCTGTGGGTCAAGGTGTGCCTCTCGGGTCGGGATCGGCGGTCCGGCCGCCACATGGCTACAACAAGGGTCCCACGCCAGATCGTCCCGGTGGAGAGTTTTTCCCCCGCCCGGGTGCGGCGACCTAGGATCGGCGCGTGACCGAGCAGCCCGACCACTACTTCACGGCCCAGCCGGCCTCGGCCGCCGACCGCCGGCGCGCCGTCGTACACCTCGCCGGCCAGGACGTGGAGGTCGACGTCGCCTCCGGGGTGTTCTCCCCGGGCGGGATCGACAAGGGGACGCGGGTGCTGCTGCGCGAGGTGCCGGAGCCGCCGGCGGCCGGCGACCTGCTCGACCTCGGCTGCGGCTGGGGGCCGGTGGCCCTCACCATGGCGCTCGGCTCGCCCGGGGCGACCGTGTGGGCCGTGGACGTCAACGAGCGCGCCCTCGACCTGCTGCGCACGACGGCGGGCCGCCTCGGCCTCGACAACCTCCGGGCGGTGCGCCCCGAGGACGTGCCGGACGACGTGCGGTTCGCCGCGATCTGGTCGAACCCGCCCATCCGCGTGGGCAAGTCCGTGCTGCACGGCCTGCTGCGGACCTGGCTCCCCCGCCTCGCGCCGGACGCCGCGGCATGGCTGGTCGTGCAGAAGAACCTCGGGTCCGACTCGCTGGCCCGCTGGATCGAGGCCGACCTGGGTCGCGACGTCGAACGGGCGGCGTCGTCGAAGGGCTTCCGCGTGCTGCGCGTCGGCTGACGACCCGCCGCCTGCCCCGGTCAGACCTCGGTCTCGCCGCTGAACACGAGCTCCGCGGGGCCGGCGAGCTCGACGTTCCCGCCCTCGAGCAGCCGGACGCGGACCAGGCCGCCGGGCACCTCGACCTCCCACACGTCGGGCACGGGGCCCTCCGCGCCGGCCGCGAACCAGGTGCGGACCGCGAGCGCCGCGGCGCACGCACCCGTGCCGCACGACTGGGTCTCGCCCACGCCGCGCTCGTGGACGCGCATGCGCACGTGCCCGACCGTGCGGCCCTCGTCGTCCGTCGTCTCCGCGAGCGGCACGACGAGCTCGACGTTGGTGCCCTCCGGCGGCACCGGGTCGACCTCCGGGGCGCGGGTCAGGTCGGCCTCGGCGAGCTCGGAGGCCCGCGCGAGCGCGACCACCGTGTGCGGGTTGCCCATGTCGACGCTCAGCGCCGGACGCGGGGCGTCCCAGCCGGCCACCAGGACCGCCGCGTCGGCGCCGCGGGCGGCGGCCTCCTCCCCGCCGGGGAGCGACCAGGCACCCATGTCGACGGCGTACCAGCCGCCGGGCTCCTTGCGCACGCGCCGCACGCCGGCGCGCGTGCCGAGCGCGAGCTCCTGCCCGTCGTCGAGGTCGGCGAGGCCGAGCTGCTCGGCGAACGCCGTGAAGACGCGCACGCCGTTGCCGCACATCTGCGCCACGGAGCCGTCCGCGTTGCGGTAGTCCATGAACCAGATCGCGCCGGGCTCCTCCGCAAGGACGCGGTCGGCGATCTCCTCGCCCGCGCGGGCGACGGCCGCCGTCGGGGCGAGCCGGATGACCCCGTCGCCGCCGATCCCCGCGCGCCGGTCGGCCAGGCGCCGCACCTGCTCGGGGGTCAGGTCGAGGTCCCCGCGGGTGTCGGCGACCAGCACGAAGTCGTTCTGGGTGCCGTGACCCTTGGTGAAGCGCAGCGTCATGAGCCCAGACTACGGCGCACGAGGCCGGTCCCGGGCGCGGGCAGGGCCCCGGAGTCGGCGGCGCGCACCACCGCGAGCGCCTCGTCGAGCAGCGTGGGCGACCCGGCGTCGAGCCACGTCACGCGCGGGTCGCGGCCGAACCAGCCCATCTGCTTGCGGGCCAGGCGGCGGGTGTTCGCGACGATCGCGTCGCGCGCGCCGTCGAGGGTGAGCTCGCCGCGCCAGCACGCGAGCAGCTCGGCGTAGCCGACGGCGCGGGCGGCCGTCGTGCCGAGCCCGGTCCCCGCCCCGCCCTGCTCCGGCGACGCGAGCGCACGGACCTCCTCGATCAGCCCCTCGTCCCACATCCGCTCGACCCGGTGGGCGACGCGGGCGTCGAGGACCTCGCGGTCGCAGTCCAGCCCGATCTGCACCGCCGGGCGCACGTGCTCCTGGCGGGGCAGGTTGGCCGTGTAGGGGCGGCCGGTCAGCTCGATCACCTCGAGCGCGCGCACGATCCGGCGCGTGTTGTGCGGCCCGATCGACGCCGCGGCGTCGGGGTCCAGCCGGGCGAGCTCGTCGTGCAGTGCACGCCGCCCCTCGCGCTCGGCGCGGTCCTCGAGGCGGGCCCGCGCCTCGGGGTCCGTGCCGGGGAAGTCCATGTGGTCGAGGAGCGCGCGCACGTAGAGGCCGGAGCCCCCCACCACGACCGCGCGGGCCCCGCGGCCGGCGATGCCGTCGAGGTCGGCGCGCGCCGCGGCCTGGTAGCGGGCCACCGAGGCGTCCTCCCGCGGGTCCAGCACGTCGAGCTGGTGGTGCGGGATCCCGCGGCGCTCGGCGACCGGCACCTTCGCCGTCCCCACGTCCATGCCGCGGTAGAGCTGGAACGCGTCGGCGTTCACCACCTCGCCGGGCGCCAGGGCCTCCGCGAGGTCGAGGGCGAGGTCCGACTTGCCGGTGGCCGTGGGGCCGACCACGGCGACGATCACGGGGCCTGGGGCGGTGGACGCTGCGCTCACGCGACGACCCTAGCCCGCCGCGGACACCGGCCGTCGGGGGCCGCCGGGCCGTCACGCCCGGCTGTCGGACGGCGTGGTTAGGGTGTCCTTCGCCACCCACCGCTGCTCGGCGCGACGACGTGTGCGCCCGGGCCCCGCACGAGGACGAGGACCCATGGCCTTCTTCACCAAGCCGAACGACGCGGCGCCCGCCGCCCCCACCACGCTGACGCGCGCCCGTCTCGAGGCGCTGATGACGCGTCGCGAGTGGTTCTTCGGCATCGACGACGACGGCGACCTCGGCGGCGTGTGGGACGACAACACCTTCTACTTCCTGCTCGTCGGCGAGCCGCAGGCGATCCTGCAGATCCGCGGCCGGTGGAGCCGGACCCTCCCGGTCGAGGAGCTGGAGGCCCTGACGTCGCTGCTCAACGCCTGGAACGTGGAGCGCATCTGGCCCAAGGCCTTCGCCCGGCCGGAGGACGACGGGTCCGGGGTGGTCGTGTACGCCGAGGTCGCCACGGACCTGCGCAGCGGCGCGAACGACGAGCAGCTCGAGCGCATCGTCGACTGCGGCCTGGCCACGGGGCTGTCCTTCTTCGAGATGCTGGACGAGCGGTACCCCGACCCCGAGGGCGGGGCGGGTCCCGGCCTCGGGGCGACCGCGGGCGACCCGCGGTGAGCAGCGGCACGGACGCCTTCCAGGTCGACCTGCGCGGGCTCGTCGAGCTCCTCAGCCGCCACCTCTACTCCAGCCCGCGGGTCTACCTGCGCGAGCTGCTGCAGAACGGTGTCGACGCCATCACCGCACGCCGCGCCCTCGACCCGGAGGCCCCCGCCCGGGTGCTGCTGCGGCCGCTGGACGACGGCGGCCTCGAGGTGCACGACACGGGGGTCGGCCTCACGACCCACGAGGCACGCGACCTGCTCGCCACCATCGGCCGCAGCTCGAAGCGCGACGCCGACCCGCAGGACCCGCTCGCGGGCGCGCTCGGCACCGGCTTCGGCGGCGGGCGCGAGGAGTTCCTCGGGCAGTTCGGCATCGGCCTGCTCTCGGCGTTCATGGTGGCCGACGAGATCGACCTGGTCTCCCGCTCGGCCCGCGACCCGCAGGCGCCGCCGGTGCGCTGGCGCGGCTACGCGGACGGCCGGTACGAGCTGACCGAGCTCGGCCCCGACGACCCGGCGGCGCCCGCCGGACCGGGGAGCGTCGTGCGGCTGCGCCCGCTGCGGGACGCCGAGCACTGGCTCGAGCCCGAGACCGTGGCCACGCTCGCCGCCGACTTCGGGGGGCTGCTGCCCGTGGACGTGTCCGTGGAGGTGCGTCTGGAGGACGGCGGCACGGCGCGCCGCCGGCTCAGCGGGGACGAGCTGCCCTGGCGCCGCGCCTCCCCGGACGACGGCGAGCGTGACCGCGCGCTGGCGGCGTACTGCGAGCGCACGCTCGGGTTCACGCCGCTGGCGCACATCGACCTCGACCTGCCCGTCGCCGGCCTGACCGGGGTCGCGTTCGTCCTCCCGGCGGCCGTCGCCCCGACGACGACGGCCCACCACCGCGTCTCCCTGAAGCGCATGTTGCTCGGGACCGGCGTCGAGGGCCTCCTGCCGGACTGGGCCTTCTTCGTCCGCTGCGTCGTCGACGCCACGGCGCTGCGCCCCACGGCGTCCCGCGAGGGCCTGTTCGAGGACGAGATCCTGCTCGCCGCCCGCGAGGCGCTCGGGGAGCGCGTCCGCGCCTGGACCCTCGAGACGCTCGCCGAGCCGTCGCCCCTCTCCCACGCCTTCCTGTCGACGCACCACCTCGCGGTGCGCGCCCTCGCCGTGCAGGACGACGCGATGCTCGACCTCGCCGCGCGGGTGCTGCCGTTCGAGACGACGCTCGGCACGCGCACGCTGACGGACCTCGCCGAGCCCGCGGACGGGGCCGCGCCGCCGCGCGTGCTGTGGACCACCAGCGTCGAGGAGTACCGCCGGGTGGCGGCGGTGGCGGCCGCGCAGGGCCTGCCCGTCCTCAACGCGGGCTACGTCTACGACGCCGACCTGCTGGCACGCGTCGCGCGGCGGCGGCCCGCGTGGCGACTCGCCCCGGTGGCGCCGGGCGACCTCGAGGCGGTGCTCGCCGAGGTCGAGCCCCTGCGCGAGCTCGAGGTGACCGACGCCCTCGCCGCGCTGCGCGACGACCTCGGGGACCAGGACTGCGACGTCGAGCTGCGCGTCTTCGAGCCCGTCGAGGTGCCGGCCATGCTGCTCACCGACCGCGACGGCGAGCACGCCCGCCAGGCACGCGAGGCGGCGGCCCCCGTCGACGGGCCGACCGACGTGTGGGGCGCGGTGCTGGCCGGCCTCACCGGCCCGGCGCGCGCCCGTCGGCTGGTGCTGAACGACGCCAACCCGACGGTCCGCGCCCTGCTCGCCGCCGGGGACGCGCCCGTCCGCGCCGCGGGCGCCAGGTCGCTCTACGTCACCGCGCTGCTCGCCTCCGGGCGGCCGCTGGCGGGCGCCGAGGCCGGCCTGCTCGACGACGCCCTGCGCACGCTCCTCGAGCGCGCGCTGCCCACCCCGCCGCACGACGGCGCCCGCACCGAGACCGAGGACGACGCCCGATGACCCGCACCCTGGACGAGGCGAACCACGCCGTCTCGGCGATCATGAGCATGCCGTACGGCGTCGCGCGCAGCGCCGCCGCGGAGCAGGAGGCCGCCCGCATCACGGCGGAGGGCCCGGACGAGGCCCGCGCGTACGCCCTGTTCGCGCTGGTCGACTCCTACACGTCCACCCCGGAGGCGGAGAAGGCGTTCCTGCCGTTCACGCAGATGCTGCGCTGGTGGGACGAGCGGCCCGAGCTGTTCGACGGCAGCGACACCCACTCGCTGTTCTGGTCGTTCAAGTGGATGGTCGGGCTGCTCGCCCGGTTCCCCTCCGTCCCGACCGCCCAGATCGACGCGACGCTGGACGACATGGAGCGCCGGTACGCGCTCGCCGGGAACGGGACGAGCGCGGTGGCCGGCGAGCGGTTCGCCTGGCTGCGCTCGCAGGGCGCCCCCGGCACGGAGGCGGCGTACCGCACCTGGGTCACGACGCCCCGCGACGACTTCTCCGACTGCGCCGCCTGCACGCCCAGCGGGCAGGCCGAGTACCTCGCGGAGACGGGCCGCACCCGGGAGGCCGCAGACGTCGTCCGCGCCGCCGTCGCCGCGGGCGCCACCTGCGGCGACGAGCCCGCCGGGATGGAGTCCCTGCTCGAGCTGCTCCTCCTCGACCTCGGCGACGCCGACGGCGCCGCCGCGGCCCACCGCAGCGCCATGGGCCACCTCGAGGCCGCGGTGTCGAAGGAGGTCGCCACCGCGCGCCACGTGGAGTTCCTCGCCCGGGCCGGCCACCCCGAGCGCGCGCTGCGACTGCTGCACGCCCGCCCGGAGCACCTCACCGTCTCCGACTCGCCGGGCGAGCGCCTCGCCGTGCTCACCCACGTGGCCGTCGCCGCCGGGGTCCTGCGCGAGACGGTCGCCGACGCGCCGGTCGCGCTCGAGGGCGTGCCCGCCGTCACGGTCGCCGACCTCGACGACTGGGCCCGCGCCGAGGTCGCGCCGATCGCCCGCGCCTTCGACGCGCGCAACGGCACCGACAGGCACGAGCGTCTGCTCGACGCCGCGTGGCAGCGGCGGTCCCGTCGCCTGCCCGTGGAGCTGAGCGTCCTGGCCGCGGCCGAGCGGGCCGCCGGCGCCCGCGACGACCCGGCCGCGGCTGCGGCGACGACCGCCCCGTCGGCCCCCGCGGGCGTGGACGCGCAGTCCCCCGCCGGCGTCGACGTCGACCTCGCCGCCGGGCCGGCGGCCGACCCTGTCGCCGCCGCCCTGGCGCGCGCCGAGGGGTCCCCCGACCCCGTCGAGGCGTCGGGGGCCTACCTCGAGGCCGCACGCCTCGCCGAGGAGGCCGGCCGGCTCGAGGACGCCGGTTTCGCGCTGGCCGAGGCCGCGCAGGTCGCCGCCACGCTCGGCGACGACGAGGGCGCCGCGCCCGCCTTCGCCCGCGCCACGAGCCTGCTCCGGGCGGCGGGGACCGACCCCGTGCACGTCGGCCCCGTCGTGCGCGCCGCCGCGGCGGTCGGGGCGCGCGTCGGCGACCTCGCCCCCGCGCGGGCCGCCGTCGAGCGGACCCTCGACGACCTCGGCCTGCCGGCCGGCGTCCCCGAGGCGCCCACGCCCGCCCTCGCCGAGGAGCTGGCCGGCCGCCGGGCCGCGCAGGTCGCCGCCGAGGCACGGCAGCTGCGCGACGTCCTGGCGCGGCTCGCGGCGACCGCCGGGCGGTACGCCGAGGCGGCGGCGGACGCCGAGACGGTGGCCGAGGAGTTCGGCCGGGCCGGGGAGCCCCTCGACGCCGCGCACGCGTTCTGGCTGGCCGGGAGCGCCCGCCGGGCGGGCGGCGACGCCGCCGCGGCGGTGGACCCGCTGCGGGCGGCCCTCGAGGGGCTCGCGGCGGTCGGCGCGCGCGACGCGTGGGCGGCGGTGGCGGACGAGCTCGTCGCCACCCTGCGCGGGCTCGGCCGGGGCGAGGAAGCCGACGCCCTGGCGGCGTCGCTCGTGTCCTGACGGGCCGGGCGGCCGACCCCGGCCGTCGCACCGGTCGGCCCGTTCCTGCGTCCGGGTCCGGGTCCGGGTCCGGTGTCAGGGTCCGGCGACCCCGGTGGCGACGACGTAGGCGCCCGGCAGGTGCTCGTGCCCGCCGGGGACGGCCGTCACCCTCCAGGTCCACGAGCCCGGCGCGGCGACGCCGTCCAGCGCGGCCGCCACCGCCGGGTCCAGGTCCGGGTCCTGGCCCAGGTCCTGGCCCGGGTCCTGGTCCGGGTCCTGGCCCAGGTCCGGCCGCCCCTCGGCCGTCGCGCCCGGGGTACCGGGGGCGACGCCGCCCGCCACGACGATCCCGCGCGCGTCGCGGAGGGCGGCGGCGCCGTCCGCGGCCACCGCCTCACCCCGGGCCACCTCGACCACGAGGACGTCGGGCCGTCCGGGGTGTTCCACGAGGTCGTCGACGCCACGTTCCAGGGCGGCCCGTTCCAGGGCGGCGCGGTCCAGGGCGGAGCGGTCCAGGGCGGAGCGGTCCAGGGCGGAGCGGTCCGTGACGGCCCGGTCGAGCGCCGCACGCAGGGCGACGAGCGCCACCGACGCGGGCACGTGCGCCGCGGGGTCGTCCGGGACCGGCCAGGCCGCGACGGCCGGGACCCAGCGGTCCCGGACCCCCGCACCGGCGAGCGACGGCCGCAGACGCGCC
Organism: Promicromonospora sp. Marseille-Q5078; assembly: GCF_050315395.1. Taxonomy (NCBI): domain Bacteria; kingdom Bacillati; phylum Actinomycetota; class Actinomycetes; order Micrococcales; family Promicromonosporaceae; genus Promicromonospora; species Promicromonospora sp. Marseille-Q5078. The sequence goes on along the minus strand of NZ_JBNPQG010000001.1, from coordinate 1,917,986 downwards.
GTGCGACCTGCCGCGCCACGCGGGACCGGGGCGAGCACGACGAGAGGTCCGTCACCACCGTCACCGGGCCGGCGGCCGCGCAGCAGCCGGTCGAGCGCGTCGTCCACGACGCGACGGACCTCCCCGAGCCGGTCGGCCCCGCCGCCGGCACCGGGGACGAGCAGGGGCGTTGCGGGCAGGACGACGGCACGGGCTGGCACCCGACCAACCTACCCGCGCCCCTCCTCGCCCGTTCCTCGCCACAGCCGGGGACCCCGGCGCTCGCGCCGCGCCGCCCGCCCCGTGGCGGGTCCCGCCGCCGCCCGGGCGGCGGCGTGTAGCGTGGACGGGTGAGGTTCTTCGGTTCACGCCGGGCAAGCAGGATCCGGCCGACCACCGTCGGCCGGGAGGACGGGCTCGTCGACGACCTGCGCGACGACGAGCTCCACGACCGGATCGAGGGGCTGCTGACCGACGAGGTCGGCGGCTCGCAGGACGCGCTGTCGCCCCTGTCGCGCGACCGCGTCACCGACTGGCTCGAACGGTCCGGTTTCTCCTACTTCGTCGACTCCGACGGCGACGTCGGCGGCCTGTGGCACGGCTGGTTGTTCTACTTCCTCGTCCTCGGCGAGCGCGCCGAGGTGCTGCAGGTCCGCGGGCAGTGGCACCGCGACCTCACCATCGAGCGGCTCGGGGACATCCTCGAGCTCTGCAACGAGTGGAACGCCGAGCGCATCTGGCCCAAGACGTACGTGCGGGTGCGCGACGACGGCTCCGTCGTCGTCTGCGCCGAGGTCACGGTGGACGTGGGCAGCGTGGTCGGCGAGGCGCAGCTCGACCAGCTGCTGCAGTGCGGCCTCAGCACGGGGTCGATGTTCTTCGAGCACCTCGACACCACGTTCCGCGACCCGCTGCGGGACGCGTCGTGACGCGGGAGGACCGCGCGGGGGGCGCCGCCCGCCGCGCGCTGAAGGGCGCCCGCCGCGCGGCCGGGGCGGTCGGCCGGGCGGTGCAGGACGCCGGGACCCGGGTCGCCGCGGCGCGGGCGGAGCGGGCACCCGTGCGCCCGACGCGCTCCGCGAGGGCGTCCCTGCGGCCCTTGTCGAGCCGCCGCGTCGCCGACGACCTCTCGCGCCGCGGCTACCGGTTCCGCACGGACGACGACGGCGACGTGACCGGCACGTGGGACGGCAACCGGTTCTGGTTCCTCCTGCTCGGCGACCACGAGGAGATCCTCCAGGTGCGCGGCCGGTGGGCGGGCGCGGTGCCGGACCATGCCCGTCTGGCGGTGCTGCAGGCCGTCAACGACTGGAACCGCGAACGCGTCTGGCCCAAGGTCTACGCCCGCCCCGAGGGCGACGGCCTCGCGCTCTACGCGGAGGTGTCGGTCGACTTCGAGCACGGCGCCACGGACGAGCAGCTCGCCGCCACCGTGTCGTGCGGTCTCGTCACGTCGTCGCAGTTCTTCAGCACCGTGGGCGCCATGACGCCGGGGCCGGACCCCGACGACCACGGCTGAGACCACCCCGACCGGACGACGCGGCCGAGACGACGCGGCCGACCCGCCGGGCGGGCCCGGTCAGCCTCGCAGGGCAGGCATCCCGAGCACCACGGGGCCGCCGCCGGACGGGGCGCCGCCGTGGGAGTGCTCGTCCTCCCCGCCGCCGAGGCGCGCCGTCTCCCGCTGCGCCCACGCGTCGCCCGACCGGGTGCGGCGGACGGCGTAGGCGCCGCCGTCGAGCACCGAGTCGGCGACGAGGAAGTGCGGGGCCGAGCGCGTGACCTCCACCGTCACGACGTCGCCCGGGCGCGGCAGGCGCGGGTCGAGCGCCTCGCCGCCGGCGAGGCGCGGGTCGTCGAGCGTCACCGGCGCCCCCACGAACCGGTCGGCCCCGGTCGCGACGTCGGCGGGCAGGGCCACGTGCACGAGCCGGTTGTCGGGCGCACGGCCGGACAGGCGGTGGGTGGCGCCGTCCTTCTTCCCGGCCCCCTCCGAGACGAGCACGTCGAGGCTGCGGCCGACCTGGCGGGCGGCCTCCTCGCCGGCGATCCGCTCCTGGAGGGCCATCAGGCGCTCGAACCGCTCCTGCACGACCTCCTTCGGCAGCTGCTCGTCCATCGTCGCGGCGGGCGTGCCGGGGCGCGGCGAGTACTGGAACATGAACGCCGAGCTGAACCGGGAGGCCTCGACCACGCGCATGGTGTCGAGGAAGTCCTCCTCCGTCTCGCCCGGGAAGCCGACGATGATGTCGGTGGTGATCGCGGCGTCCGGCATGGCGGCCCGGACGCGGTCGAGGATGCCGAGGAACTTCGCGGACCGGTACGACCGGCGCATCGCGCGCAGCACCCGGTCCGACCCGGACTGCAGCGGCATGTGGAGGCTCGGCATGACGTTCGGCGTCTCCGCCATGGCCGCGATGACGTCGTCCGTGAACGCCGCCGGGTGGGGGGACGTGAAACGCACCCGCTCCAGGCCCTCGATCGCGCCGCAGGCGCGCAGCAGCTTCGCGAACGCGCCGCGGTCGCCGAACTCGACGCCGTAGCTGTTCACGTTCTGGCCCAGCAGCGTGACCTCGACCGCGCCGGCGGCGACGAGCGCCTCGACCTCGGCGAGGACCTCGCCCGGCCGGCGGTCCCGCTCCTTGCCGCGCAGGTGCGGCACGATGCAGAAGGTGCACGTGTTGTTGCAGCCCACCGAGATCGACACCCAGCCCGCGTAGACGGACTCGCGGCGCGTCGGGAGCGTCGAGGGGAAGACCTGCAGCGACTCGGCGATCTCCACCTGGGCCTCGGCGTTGTGCCGCGCCCGCTCCAGCAGGACCGGCAGGGCGTCGAGGTTGTGCGTGCCGAAGACGACGTCCACCCACGGCGCCTTCGAGACGATCTCCCCGCGGTCCTTCTGCGCCAGGCAGCCCCCGACGGCGATCTGCATCCCCGGCCGGTCGGCCTTGAGGCCCGCGAGCTGCCCCAGGTTCCCGTACAGCCGCGTCGCGGCGTTCTCGCGCACCGCGCACGTGTTGATGACGACGACGTCCGCGCGGCTCGCCGCCTCGTCCTCGGCGGTGGCGCGCGTGTAGCCGGCCTGCTCGAGCATCCCGGACATGTGCTCGGAGTCGTGCACGTTCATCTGGCAGCCCAGGGTGCGCACGAGATAGGTGCGTCGGCCGGGCGCCGTGTCCGTGGTGGGGACCGGCGCGGCGGGGCTCTGCGTGGTACTGGACATCGTCCCTAGGGTACGGTGCCGCACGGCTGGGCCCCGACGAGGCGACCCCCACCTCGGAGATCGCCGACGTCGTCGTCCGCCACGCGCCACCACCAGGCGCGGGCGCACTGTTACTGAACCGTTGCGGGAACCGGACTGCCGGTGCTGGTCGCGGAAACACCGAGTGGATAGGTTCGAGGGATGGATCACGGCGAAGCGACCACGACGACCGAGCCGGCGGGGACGTCGACGCCCCTCGGCCCCCCGCTCGTCGAGCTCAAGGACGTCAACAAGCACTTCGGCGAGCTGCACGTGCTGAAGGACATCGACCTGACGGTGCGCAAGGGCGAGGTGCTCGTCGTCATCGGCCCGTCGGGGTCCGGCAAGTCCACCCTGTGCCGGGCGATCAACCGCCTCGAGACCATCGACTCCGGCGAGATCCGCATCGACGGCCAGCCCCTCCCGGAGGAGGGTCGGGCGCTCGCGAAGCTGCGCGCCGACGTCGGGATGGTGTTCCAGGCGTTCAACCTCTTCGCCCACAAGACGATCCTCGAGAACGTCACGCTCGGGCCGGTGAAGGTCCGCAGGGAGCGCTCGGGGGCCGCGAAGGAGCGGGCGCTCGCCCTGCTCGACCGCGTCGGGGTGAAGAACCAGGCCGGCAAGATGCCCGCCCAGCTGTCGGGCGGGCAGCAGCAGCGGGTCGCGATCGCTCGCGCGCTGGCCATGCAGCCCAAGGTGATGCTCTTCGACGAGCCGACGTCCGCGCTCGACCCGGAGATGATCAACGAGGTGCTCGACGTCATGGTCGCCCTCGCCAAGGAGGGCATGACGATGATCGTCGTGACCCACGAGATGGGCTTCGCCCGCAAGGCCGCGAACCGCGTCGTCTTCATGTCGGACGGCCAGATCGTCGAGGAGGCCACGCCCGAGGAGTTCTTCACCGCGCCCACGAGCGACCGGGCGAAGGACTTCCTGTCCAAGATCCTCAGCCACTGACCCCACCCGACCCCGACAGACCCCACGGACATGGCGGGAACCCCCGCCGGCTGTGCGGCCCGGACTCCGACACCGCAGTCCCCGGGCCGCGCGGGCGACCACTCACGAAGGGTAAGAACGATGCGCACACGACACGCAGGTGTTGCCACGCTCGCCGCACTGACCGCGCTCACGCTCGCCGCCTGCGGAGGCGGCGACGTCGGCGGCGGCGACGACGAGGCGACCGGTGGTACCGGTGGCGGCGACTCCATCAAGATCGGCATCAAGTTCGACCAGCCGGGCCTCGGCTACCAGGACGGCAGCGAGTACACGGGCTTCGACACCGACGTCGCCCGCTACGTCGCGGAGAAGCTCGGCTACTCCGAGGACCAGATCGAGTGGGTCGAGGCGCCGTCGGCCAACCGCGAGACGATGCTGCAGACCGGCCAGGTCGACATGATCTTCGCGACGTACTCCATCACCGACGAGCGCAAGGAGCAGGTCGCGTTCGCCGGCCCGTACTTCATCGCCGGCCAGGACCTGCTCGTCGCCGAGGACAACACCGACATCACGGGCCCCGACGACCTCGAGGGCAAGAACCTGTGCTCGGTGACCGGCTCCACGTCGGCGCAGCGCATCAAGGACGAGTACGCCACAGGCGTGCAGCTCGTGGAGCGCCCCGGCTACGCCGAGTGCGTCACCGCGCTCACCGCGGGCCAGGTCGACGCGGTCACGACGGACGACATCATCCTGGCCGGCCTCGCGGCGCAGCCCGCCAACAAGGGCAAGGTCAAGGTGGTCGGGAACCCGTTCTCCGAGGAGAACTACGGCGTGGGCCTCCCCCAGGACAACGACACCTGCGAGGACATCAACTCTGCCATCACGTCGATGATCGACGACGGCTCGTGGGAGAAGGCCGTGGCGGCGAACACGGAGGGCACCGGCTACACGCCGAACGCCGACCTCAACCCGCCGACGCCCGACGCCTGCGCCTGACACCGACCACCGACCCCGGGGGGAGCGGCGCCCCGCGCCGCTCCCCCCGCTTGTCCACCGCGGCACCGCCGCACCACCCTCCGGGAGGCTGACACACCGTGGGTGACTTCCTGTCGCAGTTCGGGGCTCTCTTCGCCGAGTACCCGATCGCCAGCGCGTTCTGGGTCAACATCCAGCTGACGTTCTGGGCCGCGATCTTCTCGCTGATCCTCGGCACCGTCCTCGCGCTCATGCGGATCTCGCCCGTCGCGAGCCTGCAGTGGGCCGGCACCGCCTACGTGAACATCCTGCGGAACACGCCGCTGACCGTCATCATGACGTTCCTGTTCCTCGCCGTCTGGACGCAGCTGCAGGTCAGCCTGTCCGACGACTTCGCGCAGAACTTCTTCCGCTTCGGCGTGATCGGCCTGACCGTGTACCACGCGGCGTTCGTGTGCGAGGCGATCCGCTCCGGCGTCAACACCGTGCCCCTCGGCCAGGCCGAGGCGGCCCGCGCGATCGGCCTGTCGTTCCTCCCCGCGGCCCGGATCATCATCCTCCCGCAGGCGTTCCGCGGGGCGATCGCCCCGCTGGGGAACACGCTCATCGCACTCCTGAAGAACTCCACGGTCGTGGTGGCCGTCAGCGTCTCGACCGAGGTCTCCACGCTCATGCGGGAGATGATCGAGAGCAACGCCAACTTCATCTACGCGATCTTCTTCATCTTCGCGCTCGGCTTCGTGGTCCTCGTGATCCCCATCGGCCTGCTCACCACTTACCTCTCCAACCGTCTGGCGGTGCGCCGATGAGCCAGCAGTCCGTCCTCTTCGACGCCCCCGGACCGCGGGCCCGCCGACGCATCGCCGTCGGGAACGTCGTGGGCGCCCTGGTCGTGCTCGGGGTCGCAGCGCTGGTCGTGGTCGCGCTCGCTCGCAAGGGCCAGTTCGCCGCCGACCTGTGGAGCCCGATCTTCACCTCGAGCGCCTGGCAGGACTACTTCATCCCCGGGCTGCAGAACACCCTGCGCGCCGCTGGGTTCGCCGTCGTCGGGGCGGTGCTCTTCGGCCTCGTCTTCGGCTCCGGCCGGCTCGCCCGGTCGCGGACCGTGCGCTGGGTCAGCGGCGTCGTCGTGGAGTTCTTCCGGGCGGTCCCCGTGCTGCTGATGATGGTCTTCTTCTGGTTGCTGTTCGGCTTCAACCGCATCAGCGACGACCCCGCCTTCCTGGCGGTGGTCATCGCCCTCGTCCTCTACAACGGGTCCGTCATCGCCGAGCTCGTGCGGTCCGGGGTCGGCAACCTGCCCCGGGGCCAGTCCGAGGCCGGCCTCGCGATCGGCCTCACGGGCGGGCAGACGCTCCGCTCCATCCAGCTGCCGCAGGCCCTCATCGCGATGTTGCCGGCCCTGGTGTCCCAGCTGGTCGTCGTCCTCAAGGACACCGCGCTCGGCCAGATCATCACGTACAACGAGCTGCTGCGCGCCGCGCAGATCTTCGGCAACGGCAACAGCAACAACCTGCAGACGCTGACCGTCGCGGCGCTGATATTCATCGTCATCAACTGGGCCCTGACTGCCGTCGCACGGTGGCTGTCGCGATACCTCAGCGGGCGGACGTCCGGCACCACCGCCGCAGGTCCAGGCATCGGCAACCCGACCGTCGCCGCCGGCAAGCCAGGCGGTCCGGGGAACGCCATCGCCGCGACCGGGGACCCCAGCGCCACCTGACCGCCTCCACGGTGGGCGCGGGAGCTCCTCGGCCTCCGTGCAACCAGGCCCCCGGACGCCGCGGCGTCCGGGGGCCTGCACAGTGCTCCGGCTCGTTCACGCCCCGGGAAGGACGACCCGAGTCCGCGCTGCTCGACGGCCCGCGCGGCGTCACGTCAGTCCTCGGCGCCGGGGAAGTCCTCGTCGAGGTCGTCCGCGCCCTCCTCGGCGAGGGCGTCGCGCACCGCGCCGAACGAGATCCCGGGCGGGTAGCCCTTGCGCCCGAGCGACCCGACGGCGCGACGCAGGCGCACGTCCCGCTCCAGACCGCGGGTCCGCGCGACGTGCTTGCGCGCCAGGGCCATGGCGGCCTCGCGCTCGTCGTCACCGTCGATCTGCTCGAGGGCGTCGCCGGCGGTGTCCTCGTCGATCCCCCGCCGACGCAATTCCATCGCGATCGCACGACGGGACAGGCCCCGCTCGGCGTGCCGGGTCCGGACGAGCATCTCCGCGTACGAGGTGTCGTCGACCAGCCCGACCTCGTCGAAACGGTCGAGCACCGGCGTCACGACCGCCTCCGGGTACCCCTTGCGGGCGAGCGACTGCTCCAGCTCCGCGCGGCTCTTCGGCGCGGCAGTGAGGATCCGCAGCAGCGCCTCGCGCGCCTTCTCCGAGGCGTCCTCGGCCGTCAGCTCGCCCGCCTCGAGGCGCTCGGCCACGGTGGGGCGAGGTCGCCGCGTGCGCGCGCCGCCGCCCTCCGACCCGTCATCCGATCCGTGCGGGCGCGAGCCCTGCCGGCGGCCGCGACGCTTCCCCACGCCGCGACCGCCCGGAGAAGTATCCGTCGTCACGCGACCACTCCCGCAGCGACGTCGCTCAGAGCGACGCGGATCAGAGCAGCGCCGCCGATCAGAACGGCGCCTTCTTGCCCTTGGCGCCGGCCTTGACCGGCGCCGGGTCGACCGCCAGGCCGGTCGCGGAGCCCGCGGCGCCGTCCACCGGCGCGGCCGCCTCCTCGGCAGGGGCGTCCAGCTTCGCCCCGACGCCCAGCTTCTCCTTGACCCGCTTCTCGATCTCGTTCGCCAGGTCGGGGTTGTCGCGCAGGAAGGCGCGGGCGTTCTCCTTGCCCTGGCCGAGCTGGTCACCCTCGTAGGTGAACCACGACCCGGACTTGCGCACGAACCCGTGCTCGACGCCCATGTCGATGAGCCCGCCCTCGCGGGAGATGCCCACGCCGTACAGGATGTCGAACTCCGCCTGCTTGAACGGCGGCGCCATCTTGTTCTTGACGACCTTCACGCGGGTGCGGTTGCCCACCGCGTCCGTGCCCTCCTTGAGGGTCTCGATGCGGCGGATGTCCATGCGCACCGAGGCGTAGAACTTCAGCGCCTTGCCACCGGTGGTGGTTTCCGGGGAGCCGAAGAAGACGCCGATCTTCTCGCGGAGCTGGTTGATGAAGATCGCCGTGGTGCCCGACGAGCTCAGCGCACCCGTGATCTTGCGCAGGGCCTGCGACATCAGCCGGGCCTGCAGGCCCACGTGGCTGTCACCCATCTCGCCCTCGATCTCGGCCTTCGGCACCAGCGCCGCGACGGAGTCGATGACGATGATGTCCAGCGCGCCGGAGCGGATCAGCATGTCCGTGATCTCCAGGGCCTGCTCGCCGGTGTCCGGCTGCGAGACCAGCAGGGCGTCGGTGTCGACGCCGAGCTTCTTGGCGTACTCCGGGTCGAGCGCGTGCTCGGCGTCCACGAACGCCGCGATGCCGCCGGCCCGCTGGGCGCTGGCCACGGCGTGCAGCGCGACCGTCGTCTTGCCGGAGGACTCCGGGCCGTAGATCTCGACGACGCGGCCGCGCGGGAGACCGCCGATGCCGAGCGCGATGTCGAGCGCGATGGAGCCCGTGGGGATGACCTCGACGGGCGCGCGTCCCTCGTCGCCGAGGCGCATGACCGAGCCCTTGCCGAAGCTGCGGTCGATCTGGGCGAGCGCGGCCTCGAGTGCCTTCTCGCGGTCTGCCGTTGCGGGCATGTCGGTCACCTTTGCGTTCTGGGCGCGGCGGCTGCGCGCCGGCGTTCGTGGCTGCGTGCTCATGTTGTTGCCGACCGTACGGGCCGCCACCGACACGGTCGGGGCGATCCGTCGCGAGTGTGGACAACGACGTTCGAGGACCTCCTGGGGGCAGACTCTACCCGAACGTGTGTTCGACGCCGTCGTCGCCCCCCGGCGTGTCGGCCCACGACGTGCCGGGCTCCAGGACGACCACCCGCACCCCTGGCGCCACCCGGCGCGCAGCCGCCGCGAACGCCGCTCCGGCATGGTCCATCCACCCCCGCGGCAGGTTCCGCCCGCCCGGCACGTGCAGCGTGCCCCAGTGCACCGGGATCGCCACCCGCGGCCGCACCTCGGCGCACACCTCGGCCGCCCCCATCGGACCCAGGTGGCCGCCGGAGAGCCGCGGCCCCCAGCCCGAGACGGGCACCAGCGCCACGTCGACGCGCCCGCCGGCCAGCTCCCGCACCCGGCCGATGCCCGGGTAGTGCTCCGTGTCGCCGACCGCCCACACCGTCGCTCCGCGCCCGGAGCCCGCGGCCGGCAGCCGCACCAGATGCCCGGTCGCCGCGTTCGGCCGGTGCGGCATCGGGCGGTCGCCGTGCACCGCGGTGGTCAGGCGCACCCGGACACCCGCCACCCCGTGCCACGCCGCGTCCGACCCGCCGTCCGCCCTCCCCTGCGCGACGCCGTGCGCGACGCCGTGCGCGCCCGCGCCGTCGTGGCCGGGCGCCGCGGCCGGCGGCTCCAGGCCCACCCCGCGCAGTCCCTTGCCGCGCAGCCAGCGGGCGTTGGCGCCCGCGGTGAGCACCGGCACGTCGCCGAGCAGCCGCAGGGAGCCGAGCTCGGCGTGGTCGTGGTGCAGGTGCGACAGCAGCGCGGCGTCGGCGCCACGCCACGCCACCTCCTCCGGCCGGCCCCCCCGCCGGCGCAGCACCCCCGCGTGCCGCCGCAGCAGCGGGTCGGTCACCAGGCGGGTGGTGCGGCCGTCGGGCCCCGCGAGGTCCAGCACGACGGTCGAGTGCCCGAGCCACGTGACCCGGACCGACGCCCCCTCCGCCGCGCCCTCCCGCCCACCACCCCGCTCGGCGACCCCGGCCCCGCTCATGCGTCCTCCCGCAGGCCGAGCTCGGCGAGCCAGGCGACGAGCCGCCGGTGCACCGCCTCGGCGCCCACGAGCAGGCGCGTCCCGTCCACGTCCTCGCGCTCGGCGTCCGGGACGACGAGGCCCGCCGGGTGCAGCAGGAGCGCCTCGTTCTGCGCCCCGCCGAGCCCACCGTGCGAGCCCACCAGCCCCTCGAGCGCGTGCACGCGCCCCAGCGGCCCGACCGCGGAGACGACCACGAGGTCCCCCGCGTCCTCCAGGCCCGCGACACGCTCCAGGTCGGCGCGTGCCCGGGAGCCGTACCCCGCCAGCGGGTCCCGCCCGGTCACCCTGCCGTTCCCCAGGTGGTGCGTGCCGCCCGGCCCGTGCGCGACCGGTCCGTCGTCGTCGTGCACGACCACGACGCCGACCGCGGGGCACGCCACCAGGCCCGGCACCAGGGCCGGCCACCGCGCGTCCATCTCGCCCGCCCGGACCCGGCGCGGCTCGCGGCAGAACCAGACCATGCCGAGGTTCCCCGAGCCGATCACGGCGACCTCGGGGACCTCCGAGGGGGCCTCGGGCGCCGGCCCCTCGCCGGCCCGGTCCGGGCCCACGAAGAGCCGCCCGGCGTCGTCCGGCTCCCGGCGCAGGGCGTGGAGCGCGGTGTTCGCCGGGCCCCACGCCTCGCCCTCGGACGACGACCGGTCGGCACGCCCCCGTGGCCCCGGGTCCGCCCCGAGCCCCACGAGCCGGCGCACCTCGTCGCCGAAGGACCGCCCGACCGCCTGCTCGAAGGTGGCGCCGAGCGACTGGCCGTGGTCGGACACGACCACCACCTGGTAGGCGCGCGGCGCCCCGCGGGCGATCTCCTCCCACAGCCCGACGACGCGGTCGAGCCCCTCGAGCGCCCGCAGGGCCTCCGGGCGCAGCGGGCCCGCGTGGTGCGCGATCTCGTCGTAGTCCACGAGGTCCACGCACACCACCGGCGCCCCGCGCACGAGCTGCTCGGCCACGAGCGCGGTGTTGAGGTCGCGCAGCAGCACGTTGGTCACCGCCCGCAGCACCGGGTACCAGCCCCGCCGGCGCACCCGCGGGCGCACGCCGCGCACCACCTGCTGCCAGCCCTGGTACACCTCCTTCAGCGCCTCGCCGACCGTGCCGGCCAGGGCCCGCACCAGCACGAACGGGCTGGAGAAGAAGCGGACGAACAGCGGCCCCGGGCCGAGGCCCTCGGCCGCGCGGCTCATCACGAGCAGGCTGGTCGGGGCGTCACCGGAGAACATCGTCGAGACGGCCACCCCGCCGTCGGCCAGCAGGCCACGGCCGTCCGACGCCCCCCGTTCGACCTCGGCGGCGTCCGCGGGGCGGTTCGTCACGACCAGGCGGCCGAGCCGACGCGACCACCAGCGGAACGCGGGCACCGCGGCGGTCGTGCCGTGCAGCAGCCCGAGCGTGCTGGCCGGGGTGGTGCACGGCACGCGCGCCCACCACGACTCCAGCCGGTGGCTGCCCGACCCGAGCCAGCGCTCGAGGGTGGGGGCCAGCCCCGCCTCCAGCGCGTGCTCGAGCGTCGGGCGGGCGACGCCGTCGAGCATGACGACGAGCACGCCCGGCGGGCGGTCGTCGGCACCGCCCGCGCCCTCGCCGGCCCCCGGGGCGGTGGCGCCCTGCGGCGCACGGCGCGGGACGCCGGCCAGCCGCCGGGACCGCCGCAGCAGGTCGCCGACGACGTACGCGTTGTCCCGCGCACCGACCACCCAGTGCCCGCACGCCATCACCACCGCGGCGACGAGCAGCACGGCGAGGACGTCGGGCCACGAGTCGCTCGTGACGCCCGGCAGGAACGACAGCGCCGCCCAGACGACCAGCACCTGCGCGCCCAGCCCGAGCAGGAGGGCGCCGACCGCGCCCCCGGCCCGGGCCAGCCGTCGCAGCGGGGCCCGCAGGAGCGCGTCGCCGACACCGACCACGAGCGCGGCCAGGACGACGGACCAGCTCGTGGCGACCCGCACGCCGTCGACGAGCCCGATCGCGATCCCGAGCCCGGCGGCGGTCGACAGGAGCGACCACAGCGCCGCGCGGACGTCGGCCACCGTCACGAGCGGGGGGCGGTCGCGGCGCATGGCGCCATGATGCCCCGACCGGCCGGCGTCGGCGCGGGCGGCTCAGCGGGCGGGGGGCGCCTGCCGGCGGTCGTCGCGGCCCCAGCGCTCCGGCTCGGGCACGTCGAGCGCGTCGCAGAGCGCGTGCCAGACGTCGCGCGGCTCCACGCCCGCCTCGAGGGCCTCCGCGGGCGTGCGCCCGTCGAGGCGCGGCAGCACCTGCTCGCGCACGAGGGCGCGCCCGTAGGCGGCCCCGAAGACCTCGTCGACCAGCTCGGTGAACTCGCGATAACGCACCCGCCCAGCCTCGCACGCCCTGCCGGGTGGTCGGGTTCCCCTGCGGGCTGTCGGTGGAGGCTGCCAGGATGACGGGGTGGTCGCCTCCCTGCCCCCCGTCGGCCCCGGCACCGCCGGCGCGCCCGACGGCGGCCCGGCGCCCGCCGACGTGCTCGCCCGGTTCGGCCCCGCCACGCGCTCGTGGTTCGCCGGCGCCTTCGCCGCGCCGACGGCGGCCCAGGCGGGCGCCTGGGAGGCCATCAGCTCCGACCGGCACGCGCTCGTCGTCGCGCCGACCGGCTCCGGCAAGACGCTCGCCGCCTTCCTCTGGGCCATCGACCGCCTCACCACCGAGCCGCCGCCCGAGCGGGCGCGCCGCTGCCGCGTGCTGTACGTGTCGCCCCTGAAGGCGCTGGCCGCCGACGTCCAGCGCAACCTCCGCTCGCCGCTCGCCGGCATCCGGCAGGCCGCCGCCCGCGACGGCCTGACCGTCGAGGAGGTGACGGTCGGCGCCCGCACCGGCGACACCCCGACCTCCGAGCGGCGGGCCTTCGCCACCCGGCCGCCGGACGTGCTGGTCACCACCCCGGAGTCGCTGTTCCTGGTGCTCACCTCCCAGGCCCGCGCCGGGCTCGCGGGCGTGCAGACGGTCGTCCTGGACGAGATCCACGCGGTGGCCGGCACCAAGCGCGGCGCGCACCTCGCGCTGAGCCTGGAGCGCCTCGACGAGCTGCTCGACCGGCCGGCGCAGCGGATCGGGCTGTCCGCCACCGTCCGTCCGGTGGAGACGGTCGCCGCGTTCCTGGGCGGCCATCGCGCGCCGGCCGAGGGCGGGCGCGAGACCGTCGTCGTGCAGCCCGAGGCCACCAAGAAGTGGGACATCCAGGTGGTCGTCCCCGTGCCCGACCTGGCCGACCTGGACTCCGCCCAGGGCGTGCCGGACCCGACCGCGCCCGGCCCGGCGGCCACCGCGCCGGAGGGCTCCCGGCCCGGCGGCGGGCTCGGCGACGAGGAGCTGGACCTCACCGGCGACGCGACGGCGCCCCTGCGGCGCGCGTCGGTGTGGCCGCACGTGGAGGAGCGGGTGGTGGACCTGGTCGCCGGGCACCGCTCGACGCTGGTGTTCACCAACTCCCGCCGCGGCGCCGAGCGGCTCACCGCGCGGGTGAACGAGATCTGGGCGGAGCGCTCCGGCGTCGAGCTCCCCGAGCCGGGCACGCAGTGGCCCGCGCAGGCCCAGGCGCAGTCCGGCGCGTCCGTCGGCCTGCCGCCCGCGGACGCCGGCGGGGCGGAGGTGCTCGCGCGCGCCCACCACGGCTCGATGAGCCGCGTGGAGCGCACCCGCACCGAGTCCGACCTCAAGGCGGGTCGCCTGCCGGCCGTGGTCGCCACGTCGTCGCTCGAGCTCGGCATCGACATGGGCGCCGTCGACCTGGTGGTGCAGGTCGGGGCGCCGCCCTCGGTGGCGAGCGGGCTGCAGCGCATCGGCCGCGCCGGGCACCAGGTGGGCGCGGTCTCGCACGGCGTCGTCTTCCCGACGTTCCGCGGCGACCTCGTGCCCGCCACCGTGGTGGCGCAGCGGATGCGCGCGGGCGAGATCGAGCACCTGCACGTGCCGGCGAACCCGCTCGACGTGCTCGCGCAGCAGGTGGTGGCGGCGCTCGCCACCGACGACTGGCCGGCCGACGACCTCCTCGCCACGTTCCGCCGCGCGCACCCGTTCCGCGCGCTCGGCGACGGGACCTGGCGCGCCGTGCTGGACATGCTCGCCGGGCGCTACCCGAGCGAGGACTTCGCGGAGCTGCGCGCGCGGATCGTCTGGGACCGCGCCACCGGACTCCTCTCGGGCCGGCCCGGCGCGCTGCGGCTCGCCGCCACCAGCGGCGGCACCATCCCGGACCGCGGGCTGTACGGCGTCTACCTGGCCACCGAGCCGCCCGCCTCGGGCTCGCCCGCCGACGACGGCGCCGGCGCAGCCGCGCGGCCCCGGGGCGGCAAGCGCGTGGGCGAGCTGGACGAGGAGATGGTCTACGAGTCGCGGGTCGGCGACACGTTCACCCTCGGCTCCTCCACGTGGCGCATCGAGGAGATCACCCCCGACCGGGTGCTCGTGACCCCGGCCCCCGGCCTCCCCGGACGGCTGCCGTTCTGGAAGGGCGACTCCCCCGGCCGCCCGGCGGAGCTCGGCCGCGCCGTCGGCGCGTTCGTCCGCGAGACCGACGCGCTCCTGGCCGACGACGAGGCACGCGGGACCGGGCGGGGCCGTGCCGGCCTGCGGGACGCGGGCCTCGACGCCTGGGCGGCGGACAACCTCGCGTCGTACCTCGGCGAGCAACGCCGCGCGACCGGCCGGCTCCCCGACGACCGGACGGTGGTCGTGGAGCGCTTCCGCGACGAGCTGGGCGACTGGCGCGTGGTGATCCACTCCCCGTTCGGCGCGCCGGTGCACGCACCGTGGGCGCTGGTCGTGGCGGCGCGCCTGCGGGCGCGCTACGGCACGGACGTGGCCGCGATGCACGCCGACGACGGGATCGTGCTGCGCCTGCCGGACGCCGGCGACGCGGGCTGGGACCTCGGCGGCCCGGGGTGGGACCTCGGCGGGGACGGCGCGGCCGGGGACGGCGCGCGCGACAGCGGCGACGGGCCGGCCGTGACCGCGGAGGACCTGCTCGTCGACCCCGACGAGGTACTCGGCGCGGTGCGCGACGAGCTGGGCGGCTCGGTGATGTTCGCGGCCCGCTTCCGCGAGGCCGCCGCCCGAGCGCTGCTGCTGCCGCGCCGCCGTCCCGACCGGCGCCAGCCCCTGTGGCAGCAGCGCCAGCGGGCGTCGCAGCTGCTGCAGGTGGCGTCGCAGTTCCCGGACTTCCCGATCATGCTCGAGGCGGCGCGCGAGTGCCTGCGCGACGACTTCGACGTCGCCGCGCTCACCGAGCTCATGGGCGACCTGCAGGCGGGCCGCGTGCGCCTCGTCGAGGTCACGACGCCGTCGCCGTCACCCTTCGCCCAGGCGCTCCTGTTCGGGTACACCGCGCAGTTCCTCTACGACGGCGACGCCCCGCTCGCCGAGCGGCGCGCGGCGGCCCTCTCCCTGGACCCCGACCTGCTGTCCGAGCTGCTGGGCGAGCAGGGCGCGACCGCGCTGGCCGACCTGCTCGACCCGGGCGCGGTCGAGCGGACCCAGGCCGAGCTGCAGGCCCTCGCCGCGGAGCGCCACGCCCGCGACGCCGAGGGGCTGTGGGACGTCCTGCGACGCACCGGCCCGCACCCCGCCTCGGCGCTGCGGGCCCGGGCGCGCGAGGACGTCCGTGACCAGGTCGACGCCTGGCTCGCCGACCTCGAGGCCTCCCGGCGGGTGATCCGGGTGCGGCTCGGGGGGCTGCAGGGCGACGACGCCGAGCAGTGGGCCGTCGTGGAGGACGCCGGCCGGCTGCGGGACGCCCTCGGCGTCGCCCTGCCGGTCGGCGTGCCGGAGACGTTCACGGAGCCCGTCGCCGACCCGCTGGGCGACCTGGTGCGCCGGCACGCACGCACGCACGGACCGTTCGCCGCGGCCGACGTCGCGCGCCGGTTCGGGCTCGGGATCGCGGTCGTGGCGCAGGTGCTGGCCCGCCTGGAGGCTCGCGGGACCGTGGTCCGCGGCGCCCTGCTCCCCTCGTCGCTGGGCGGCACGGGCGACGAGTGGTGCGACCCCGAGGTGCTGCGCACCCTGCGGCGCCGGTCGCTCGCCGCGCTGCGGGCCGAGGTCGAGCCGGTGGAGCCGGAGGCCCTGGGCGTCTTCCTCCCGCGCTGGCAGGGCATCGGGCTGCGCGTGGGCGGCACGGGCGGCAGCGGCGGCACCCTGCGCGGCCCCGACGGCGTGCTGCGCGCGGTCGAGCAGCTCTCCGGCGCGGCGGTGCCGGCGTCGGCGCTCGAGACGCTCGTGCTCCCCGCCCGCGTGGCGGACTACTCCCCCGCCGTCCTCGACGAGCTCACCACCGCCGGCGAGGTGCTGTGGTGCGGCCACGGCCGGCTGCCGGGCTCCGGCGGCGGGGACGGCATGGTCAGCCTGCACCTGGCGGACGGCGCGCCGCTGACCCTGCGCGACCCGGACCCCGTGGCCGAGAGCGGCCCGCTCGACAGCGACCTGCACCGGGCGGTGCTCGACCTGCTCACGGGCTCCGGCGGGTTCTTCCTGCCCCGGCTGGCCGAGCTCGCCGACGCGAGCCAGACCACGACGCTCGAGGCGCTGTGGGACCTCGCCTGGGCGGGCTGGGTCACGAACGACCGCCTCGGGCCGCTGCGCGAGGCGCTGGGCGGCTCGACGCGGCGCGGCGGCGGCGCCCACCGCGCGCCTGCCGCCCCGGGCCGGGCACGCCCGGTGCGGGCGTCCCGGTTCGGGCTGGCGCGGCCGACGTCCGCCGCCGCGGTGCCCCGCACCGGCGGGGGGCGGTGGTCGGCGCTGCCCGCGGTGGAGCAGGACCCCACCGTCCGCGCGCACGCGCTCACCCAGGTGCTCCTGGAGCGGCACGGCGTGCTGACCCGCGCCGCTGCCCCGGCGGAGGGCGTGACGTCACGGTTCCGGGACGTCTACCGCGTGCTCCGCGGGCTCGAGGAGCGGGGCGCCGCGCGGCGGGGCTACTTCGTCGAGGGGCTCGGCGGCTCCCAGTTCGCGCTGCCCGGCGCGGTCGACCAGCTGCGCACCGACGCCGCCGACCGCGCGCGCGCCCTCGACGCGCTCGTCGAGGGCGCGGAGGGGACGCGGGCCGATCCCGGCGCCGTGCTGCTCGCCGCGACCGACCCGGCCAACCCCTACGGCGCGGCGGTCGCGTGGCCCCGCACGCCGGCGGGCGGAGGCTCGGCCGACGACGGCGCGGGCGCCCACCGCCCGGGCCGCAAGGCCGGGGCCGTCGTCGTCCTCGTGGACGGCGAGCTGGTGCTCTTCGTCGAGCGAGGCGGTCGCACCGTGCTGTCGTTCGGCCGGGGCGACGCCGGCGACGGCGCGCG
This sequence comes from Promicromonospora sp. Marseille-Q5078, assembly GCF_050315395.1. Classification (NCBI taxonomy): domain Bacteria; kingdom Bacillati; phylum Actinomycetota; class Actinomycetes; order Micrococcales; family Promicromonosporaceae; genus Promicromonospora; species Promicromonospora sp. Marseille-Q5078. Next base: position 1,900,653 of record NZ_JBNPQG010000001.1, on the reverse strand, counting down.
CCTCGCCGCGGCGGCGCGGCTGCTCACGGCGGACACCCGCGCGGGGCGGCTCGGCCGCGTCACGGTGCAGCGGGTCGACGGGGTGCCGGCGCTCTCCGCGGCCCGGGACCGCACCCCCGCCGCGGCGGCGCTGCTCGACTCCGGCTTCGGCGTGACCCCGCGCGGGCTGCGCCCGGCGTAGGCGGCGACCGTGCCCGAGGGAGACGTGCTGCGCCTGACGGCTGAGCGGCTGGGCGTCGCGCTCGGCGGCTCGCCGCTGGTCCGCGCAGAGCTGCGCTGGCCGTCCGCGGCGGGCGTCGACCTCGTGGGCGCCACCGTGCGCACGTCGGTGGCGTACGGCAAGCACCTCCTGCTGCGCCTCGACGACGGTCGCACGCTGCACACGCACCTGCGCATGGACGGCTCGTGGCGGGTGTACCGCACGGGCACGCGCGAGGCCGCCGGCCGTTCGCCCGCCGTCCGCGCCGTGCTGGCCACCGCGTCGTGGACGTGCGTCGGCCTCCAGCTCGGCATGCTCGACGTGCTGCGCACCCGCGACGAGCCCCGGCTGCTGGGCCACCTCGGGCCCGACGTGCTGGCCGACGACTTCCCGGACCGCCTCGACGAGGCCGCCGGCCGGGTCGCCGCGGCTCCCGGTCGCCCGCTCTGCGTCGCCCTGCTCGACCAGCGGACGGTGGCGGGCCTCGGCACGATCTGGACCGCGGAGTCGCTGTTCGCCACGCGCCGTTGGCCGTGGACCCCCGCGGGCGCGCTGGGCGACGACGCCCGCCGCGCGCTGCTCGGCACCGCACGACGGCTCATGACGCGCAGCGTCGAGGTCGGCCGCCGTGCCGGGCTGGGTGCCGTCGAGCTCGCGGTGCACGGCCGGCACCGGGCGCCGTGCCGTCGCTGCCGCACGCCCGTCGCGCTCGGCAGCACCGCCGGGCCGGGGGCACGCCCCGACGGCGGCGAGCGCGCGATCTACTGGTGCCCCACCTGCCAGGCGGGGCCCTGACCGGGCACGGCACGTGCAGGACAGGCGCGGACAGAGCAAAGGATCCGGCCCCCCGAGCTGAGCTCGCGGGACCGGATCCTTGTGCTGCTCGGGGCGACCCGGTCGGGTCAGCCCACCGGCGCGAGGTCTCCGCGGACCGCCTGGTCGGCGTCGGCGTCGCGCGTCTCGCAGCCCTTGCTGAGCATGCCGGCGAAGACGTCCGCCGGGATCGTGTCGGGGATGTGCAGGCCCTCCGCCACCGCGATGCGGTCGCTCACCTCACGCAGCACGAGGGACATCGGCACGTCGAGCGCGTCGCAGATCGAGGCCAGCAGCTCCGACGACGCCTCCTTCTGCCCACGCTCCACCTCGCTCAGGTACCCGAGCGAGACTCTCGCAGCGGACGACACCTCACGCAGGGTGCGCCCCTGGCGCTGCCGCGCGTCACGCAGCACGTCGCCGATCTCACGTCGCAGTACGACCATCTCGCGCCCCCTCTCCGTGGCCGATCGTCCCGGCTCAGGACCGGTCATGACCGGTTTCCTCGTCCGTCCTGTCGTTCCCCTGGCTCCAGGGGTGGCACTACCGTACCGCGCGCCCGGCCCGCCCGGCTTGGCGTGGCGCGTATCGAGACGGCTTCGTGCCCTGTCACTGATCACACCTGCCGCAACGCGCGCACCCGGGTGCTTGTTCCCGCGGTCACGACCTCCGACAGCCTCGTCACGCGTCCTTCACAGGCGCGCGCGGCCCGGGACGCCCCGGGCGCGCCGTCCCCTCGCGGGGCGCCGCGGCCCCGGTCCGCTCGAGCGCGAGCGCCAGCACCGCACGGACGGCGGCCGCGCGCACGGCGCCTCGGTCGCCCGCCAGGTCCAGCCGCCGCACCGCGTCGCCGGCCGGCGTGCTGACGGCGACGTAGACCTCGCCCGGCGGATGTCCGTCCTGCGGGTCGGGGCCGGCCACGCCGGTCGTCGCGAGGCCGACGTCGGCGGCGACGACGCGCCGGACGCCCACCGCCATCTGGCGCGCGACGTCCGGGTCCACCGGCCCGCGCTCCGCGAGCAGGTCCTCGTCGACCCCCAGGGCCGATGCCTTGACGTCCGTCGCGTACGCGACGACCCCGCCGCGGACCACGGCGGACGCCCCCGGCACGTCGACGAGCGTCGCGACCACGAGTCCGCCGGTCAGGGACTCCGCGGCGGCCAGCGTCCAGCCGCGCGCGCGGGCGGCGTCGAGCACCGCCGGCGCGAGCAGCTCCGCGGCCGGAGGGCCGCCCCGGCCGGCCGCGCCGCCGGTGCCGCCGGTCATGGCGCCGGACGCGGCCCGGCCTCGCGCCGGCCCGCGGCGAGGAGCCGCCACCCCTGCACGAAGTAGTCGACGCCCGTCACGACGGTCACGACGATCGCCAGCCAGAGCACGACCCACGCCACGACGTGCACCGCCTCGGGCAGGGCCGCCAGGGGCAGGAGGAAGAGCGTGATCGCCACGGCCTGCAGCACCGTCTTCAGCTTGCCGCCGCGCGAGGCCGGCATGACGGCGTACCGCAGCACGACCATGCGCAGCGCGGTGACGCCCAGCTCGCGGACGAGGATGATCGTGGGCACCCACCAGGGCAGCTCCCCCAGCGGCCAGCAGAGCAGGATGAGGGCGGCACCGACGAGCGCCTTGTCCGCGATCGGGTCGAGGATCTTGCCGACGTCGGTGACCAGGTTGCGCGACCGCGCGAGGTAGCCGTCCACGCGGTCGCTGATGGCGGCCACCACGAAGACGCCGGTGGCGACGAGCCGCCAGGTCACGGAGTCGCCCCCGTCCATCAGCAAGGTCCAGGCGAACACCGGCACGAGCGCGATGCGCACGAGGGTCACCGCGTTGGCGACGTTCCAGGGCGAGGGCGCTTCATTGACCACCGGGCCACCCTATCGGGGCGCCGCCCGCTCCCGGACGCCGCCGGGCCGGCACGTGACCGGCACGCATCGGCGGCCTGCGTGCGCGGCGACCTGCCGCGCACGGGCCCCGGCGCAGTACTCTCCTGCCGTGCCCCGCCACGCGTCCGACGACGGACGGCCAGCGCGACGACGACGCCTCGCCGTCCTCGCGGCGCTGTCCGGCGCCGTCGTCGGGGTGGCAGCGACCCTCGCCCTCGGCGGCTCGCTCGACCGGGCGGCACCGCCCCCGGCACCGGAGGCCGGCGCCCCCGCCGGCACCGGCGCCCCGTCCGGCCCCGGAGAGCCCAGCCCGTCGCCGAGCCCGACCCCCCTGCCGGCGGTGTTCACCCTGCTCGCGGGCGGGGACCTCCTCCCCCACTCACCGGTCGTCACCTCCGCGGGCGGGCCCGACGACGCCGACTTCACGCCGCTGCTCGCGGGCCTCGACGCCTGGGTGCAGGGCGCCGACCTCGCGCTGTGCCACCTCGAGGTGCCGGTGGCGCCGAAGGGCACACCACCGGGCGGCTATCCCCTGTTCGCCGCCCCGCCCGGGCTCGTGCGGGACCTGGCAGAGCAGGGCTGGGACGGCTGCTCCACCGCGTCCAACCACGCGGTCGACCGCGGGTACGACGGCGTGCGGGCCACCATCCGCCGCCTGGAGGCCGCGGGGATGGGGCACGCGGGGACGGCACGCAGCGAGGCCGAGCAGGACGAGCCGCAGCGGTACGTGCTCGAGCGCGAGGGGCGCGGCATCACCGTCGCCCACCTCTCCGCCACCTACGGGCTCAACGGCCTGCCGATGCCGGCGGACGCCCCGTGGGCGGTCGACCTCATCGACGCCGGCCGCCTGGTGGACCAGGCGCGGGCCGCCCGCGAGGACGGGGCCGACATCGTGGTGGTCAGCCTGCACGCCGGGGTCGAGTACACCGAGGTGCTCACGGACCAGCAGGAGGACGTCGTGAAGCGCCTCGCCCGGTCGCGGGCGGTCGACCTCGTCATCGGGCACCACGCGCACGTGCCGCAGCGGATCGACCGCGTGGGCAAGGGGCCGGACGGCCACGGGATGTGGGTCGCGTACGGGCTGGGCAACCTGCTGTCCAACCAGAGCGCCGACTGCTGCGACGCCCGCACCAGCAACGGCGTGCTGCTCTCCGCCACGTTCACGCAGGACGCGCCGGACGACCCGACCCGCGTGACGGGCGTGCGCTGGACCGGGACCTCGGTGGACATCGGCGCCGGGCACGAGGTGCACGCGCTGCCCGACGTCCTCGGCGACCCGGGGAGCACGTCGCTCTCCGGGGCCGAGCTCGCGGCCCGCGAAGAGCACGTGCGCGAGGCCGTGGGCGGCGCCGCGCCCGAGCGGGAGAGGCCGCCGACCACCACGGGCCCGCCCCCGCGGGTGCTCCCGCGGGACTGACGGCCGACGGTCGACCGCGGCGCCCGACGGGTCAGCGCCAGCCGTGCTCCGGGTCGGTGTCGGCGTCGTCGTGGTAGTCCGTCGCCACCGGCGGTGCGTGCCCGTCCGTGCCGTCGGCGTAGGCGTCCGCCGGGGCGGCGCCCGACGAGGCGCCGTCGTCCGCGTCCTGGTCGTACGCCTGCGGCGTCTCGCCGCGGATCAGCGCCAGCGCCGAGGGCAGCTCGTCCGGGGCGACCAGCACCTCGCGCGCCTTCGACCCCTCCGACGGCCCGACGATCTCGCGCGACTCCAGCAGGTCCATGAGGCGGCCCGCCTTCGCGAAGCCGACGCGGAGCTTGCGCTGCAGCATCGACGTGGACCCGAACTGCGTGGTCACCACGAGCTCGGTCGCCTGCAGCAGCAGGTCGAGGTCGTCGCCGATGTCCTCGTCCACCTGCTTCTTGGCCGCGGCCGGCGCGGTGACGTCCTCGCGGTAGACGGGCTTGAGCTGCGCCTTCACGTGCTCGACGACGCTGTGCACCTCGGACTCCGTGACCCAGGCGCCCTGCACGCGCATCGGCTTCGCCGCGCCCATGGGCAGGAAGAGCGCGTCGCCCTGCCCGATCAGCTTCTCGGCGCCGGGCTGGTCGAGGACCACGCGGGAGTCCGCGAGCGACGACGTCGCGAAGGCGAGGCGGGAGGGCACGTTCGCCTTGATGAGGCCCGTGACGACGTCGACCGACGGCCGCTGCGTGGCGAGCACCAGGTGGATGCCGGCCGCGCGGGCGAGCTGCGTGATGCGCTGGATCGATGCCTCGACGTCGCGCGGGGCGACCATCATGAGGTCCGCGAGCTCGTCGACCACGACCAGCAGGTACGGGTACGGCGCGATCTTGCGCTCGGAGCCCGGCAGCGGCTTCACCTTGCCCGCCCGGACGGCGGTGTTGAAGTCGTCGACGTGCTTGTACCCGAACGTCGCCAGGTCGTCGTAGCGGGCGTCCATCTCGCGCACCACCCAGTCGAGGGCCTCCGCGGCCTTCTTGGGGCTGGTGATGATGGGCGTGATGAGGTGCGGGATGCCCTCGTAGATGGTCAGCTCGACGCGCTTGGGGTCGACGAGGACCAGCCGCACCTGCTCCGGCGTGGCCCGCATGAGGATCGAGGTGATGAGCGAGTTGATGAAGCTCGACTTGCCGGCGCCGGTCGCACCCGCCACGAGGATGTGCGGCATCTTCGCGAGGTTCGCGACGACGTAGCCGCCCTCGACGTCCTTGCCCACGCCCATGACCATGGGGTGCTCGGTGCGGCGGGCCGCCGACGAGCGCAGCACGTCGCCGAGCACGACCGTCTCGCGGTCGGAGTTCGGGATCTCGATGCCGATCGCCGACTTGCCCGGGATCGGCGACAGGATCCGCACGTCCGCGCTGGCCACCGCGTACGCGATGTTGTTGGACAGCGAGGTGATGCGCTCGACCTTGGTCTTCGCGCCCACCTCGACCTCGTAGCGCGTGACCGTGGGGCCGCGGGTGAAGCCCGTGACCTGGGCGTCGACGCCGAAGTCCTCGAAGACCTTGGTGAGCGACTCGACCACCCGGTCGTTCGCCGCCGAGCGCGTCTTGTGCGGCGCGCCCTTGCCCAGGGACTCCTCGCTCGGCAGCAGGTAGACGATGTCGCCGTCCAGCATCGGCTGCTCGGCGCGCCCCATCGGGGGCAGGTCGCCGGCGGGCGTCTTCGGGTCGGCCGGCGGCTCCGGCACGGCGTCGACGGGCGCCGTCGCGGCGGCCGCGCCGACGCGCTGCGTCGCGGCGGCCTTGCCGGCCTTCGGCGTGCCCCCGGTCCGGGCGGCGGCGGCCTCCTTCTCCAGCGTCGCCGCCTTCTCGAACGCCTCGTCGCCGACGTACTCCTCGAGGCCGGCGGCCTCGGCCGCCTCGGCCGCGCGCTGGGCCTTCGTCTTGCGCGTGCGCTTCGTGCGCGGCGCCGGGTCCGTGCCGTCGTGCCGCGAGACGCCCTCGGCGAGGGCGAGCCCGTCGTCGGCCGCGGCCTCGTCGGGGCGGTGGTTCCCGGTCAGCCGGTCGTAGAGCCCGCGCACGCGCTCGGGGATGCGGTGCACCGGCGTGGCCGTGACCACGAGGAGCCCGAAGAACCCGAGCAGCAGGAACAGCGGGACGGCCACCCACTGGGTCAGGCCGGTCACCACGGGGGTGGCGGCGAGGTAGCCGATGATGCCGCCGGCGTCCTGCAGCGCGGCGAAGCCGTCGCTGGGCGCGGGCGTGCCCTCGGCGATCGCGACGAGGGCGCACACGGACAGCACGATGAAGGTGAGTCCGATGGCGACGCGGGAGTTGGCCTGGGCCCGTTCGGGGTGCCGCATGACGCGGAACCCGAGCCACAGCAGCAGCACGGGGACCGCGACGCCGGCCAGGCCGACGGTCCCGGCGACGACGGCGTGCACGACGGTGCCGAAGGTGCCGGAGATCCCCCACCACTCGCGCGCGGCCACGACCAGCGCGAGGGCGACGAGAAAGAAGGCGACGCCGTCTCGGCGGTGCTCGGGTTCCAGGTCTCTTGCTCCCTTGGTGATGCTGCGGGTCAGGCTGCCGACCCCGTGCGCGACGCCGAGGTACAGGCCGCGCACGGCCCGCACGGGCCACGACGGGCCCGACCTCGCCGGCCGGCGAGCGGGCGCCCGGCGCCCGCTCCCCTTGCCGGAACCCTTGCCAGATCCCTTGCCCGATCGGGCGGAGGTCGAGGCACGGGACGACGAGGTGCGTGCGGGCGCACGCTTGGTCGGAGCGGCCACGGATGCGGTCCGCCCCGTTCTCGCCGTACCCCGCGGAGTCCCGGTGATCCTGCGGGCGGGTGTCCGGGTCGCCATGATGCTCCCACGGTACCCGGGGGGCGGGTCACGACGCCGCAGGTCCCGGGCGCGTGTTGCCGGGTCAGCCCGCGACGAGCAGGCCGACGGCCAGCGTCACGACGCCCGCCGCGAGCACGGCGGCCCCGGCGGGCAGGAGCAGGACGGCGCGGTTCGGCGAGGTCCGGCCCGCGCCCATGGCGGACAGGAAGAACCCTGCCGGCATGAGGATCGCGGCCACCAGCACGCCGGTCGCTGCGAGCCAGAGCCAGGCACCGGCGAGGTCCGTGGCCTCGGCCAGGAGGACGCAGAGCAGGCCCAGGATCACGAGCACGCCGGCGTGCGCGTGGCCGGCGCGGAAGAACGAGGTCTGGAAGGGTGTCGCGGCGACCTTGCCGGTGACCACGGTGACGAGGAAGTACCCGCCGGACTCGATGGCGACGACCGTCAGCAGCACGACGCCCGCGGTGATGCGGGCGGCGTCGGTGAGCTCGAGCACGGGGACCTCCGGGAGCCGGAACGTTTGCGAACACTGTTATAGAACATCGTTCGCAAACCCACGTCAAGGGGTCTACGCTCGGCGCATGCCGCGACCTCGACTCCACGACGACGCCCTGCGCACCCGCCTGCTGGAGGTCACGTCCGAGGCGCTGTCCGCGGGCGGGGAGCAGGCCGTCACCGTGCGCGGCGTCGCGGCGACCGCGGGGACCAGCGCGTCGGCGGTGTACGCGCTCTTCGGCTCGCGCGAGGAGCTCCTCGCCGCCGTGAGCGCCGAGGGGTTCCGGCGCTTCGCCGTCCACCTCGCCGCCGTGCCGGCCACGGACGACCCCGCGGGCGACCTGCGCGCGCTGGGGGTCGCGTACCGCCGCAGCGCGCTCGCCGACCCGCACTTCTACCGGGCGATGTTCGACCGCGCCGTCCGGCCGGGCGCCGACGCGCCGCCCGCCGTCGACCAGCCCACGTTCCGCGTCCTCCGCGACGCCGTGGCCCGCGTGCTCGGCGCCCCGCCGGCGCAGGTGGAGCCCGTCGCGATCGGGCTGTGGGGCCTGGTGCACGGCCTCGTCTCGCTCGAGCTGGCCGGGCTGCTGCCGGGCGACGAGGCCGCGCGCGCCGCGCGGTACGACGCCGCGACGGGCGCCGTCGGGCCCGCGCTGCTCGCGCGCTGACCGCCTCGCGGACGGTCGCCCCGCGTCCGGAGGGCGGAGCCGGATCAGGCCCCGGCGCGCCACTCCTCCACGGCCGCCACGTGCGTCGCGACCTGCGCGGGCGGCAGGAAGGACCCCCGGAACGACGCGGCGGCGAGGTCGGCGCGCTGGTCGCGCGTCAGGCCGAACGCGGCGGTCACGGCGTCGTCGACCTCGTCGACGTAGCCGCCGAAGTACGACGGGTCGTCGGAGTTCAGGGACACGTTCAGGCCCGCCTCGAGCATGGCCGGCAACGGGTGCGCGTCGAGGGACGACACCGCGCGCAGGCGGACGTTGGAGACCGGGCACACCGTGAGCGGCACCCGGTCCCGCACGAGCCGGGCGACGACGTCGGCGTCCTCCATCGCGCGGATGCCGTGGTCCACGCGCTCGACGCCCAGCACGTCCAGCACCTCCGTGACGTGCCATGCCGGGCCCTCCTCGGCGGCGTGGGCCGTGCGGCGCAGCCCGTGCGCCGCGGCCTTGGCGAACGCGGGCGCGAACGGGGCGGCCGGGAACCCGACCTCGGTGGAGGCGAGGCCGACGCCCGCGACCGGCGCGCCCAGGGCCAGCAGGTCGTCGAGGAGCTCGTCCGCCTCCGCGGCGGGGCGGTGCCGCAGGAAGGCGGCGATCATCAGGCCCGAGACGCCGAGCTCCGCCTCGCCGTCGGACAGGCCGCGGGCGACGCCCGTCACGACCTCCTGGAGGGGGACCCCGCGCGCGAGGTGGGTCTGCAGGTCGACCATGAGCTCCGCGTGCCGCACGCCGCCGGCCGCCGCGCGGCGCATGTACGCGACCGTCAGGTCCGCGAAGTCCTCGGCCGTGCGCAGCACCTGCGACGTCGCGTGGTAGAGGTCGAGGAACGACTGCAGGTCGGTGAAGTCGTACGCCGCGCGCAGCGCCTGCGGGTCCGCGAAGGGCAGCCGCACCCGGTTCCGCTCGGCGAGGGCGAACGCCAGCTCGGGCTCGAGGGTCCCTTCCAGGTGCAGGTGCAGCTCGGCGCGCGGCGGGCGCGCCAGGGGCGTCGCGGAGGAAGTCATGCCTGGCAGGTTACGTGGCGCGCCGGCCCGCTCAGGCGCCCGGCGCGAGCCGTGCCCGCAGCGCCCCGGTGATCTCGCGCACCAGCCCGACCCAGAGCACGACGCCCGCCACGGCCGCGACCGCCGCGAGGCCCTCGAACGCCGGGACGGCCGCGGGGTCGCCGAACCCCAGGCCCGACGACGCGAAGGCCGCCTGGTTCGACGCCCACAGGCCCACGAGCCAGCAGGCCCACCACCCGCCGAGCCCTCTCGATGCCGTCGACGCCGTCGATGCCGTCGATGCCGGCGTGCCCACGGCGGCCGCACGCACGTCGCGCACCACCTGGAACGGGAACCACAGGGACACGACGGGGACCACCCAGCCCAGCCAGACCCACACGGGCCGGCGGACCTGACGGACCGACGGCGACAGGGCCGTGGCCGTCGCGCGGCACTGCTGGAGCCACAGGCACGCGACGACGAACGTGGCGACCTGGACGGGGACGGTGACCGAGCCGAGCACGTCGTAGGCCGTCCGGACCGCCGCCGAGGACCCGCCCGACGCGAGCGCCCCGTCGTCGGGCGCGACCGCCCCGAGGGACGTCGCCAGGAGGGCGAGCTGCAGCACCGTCCAGACCGCGGCCATGGCGATCGTCGCCGTCGCGAGCCCGGTCGGCACCGTCCGCACCGCCGGCGCTGTCGGCGCCGTCGTGCCCGGCACGCCCGCGACGGGCGGGGCGAGCGGGCTCCCCGGCGGCGCGTACGCGCCGTACCGCGGCTCCGCCGCCGGCGGCGGTGCGGGCCGCTCGACCGGGGGCGTCGTCGCGGGCGGGACGGCGCCGGACGGCGGGGCGAACGGGTCGGGGTGCGTCATCGAGACCTCCGGGAACGCAGACGGGCGGCGTGGCCGCGCCAGCATAGTGGCGCGGCCACGCCGCCCGGAGCCTCGCCCGGTGCGCGGAGCCGTCAGGCCTCCACGACCACCGGCACGATCATCGGGCGACGGCGCAGGCGCCGGTTCACCCACTGGCCGATGACGCGGCGCATCACCTGCTGCAGCTGGTAGGTGTCGGTGGCGCCCCCCGCGATGGCGGTCTCGAGCGCGGCGACGACGTCCGGCTGGACCTCCTCGAAGACCGCCGCGTCCTCGGCCATGCCGCGCGCCAGGATCTGCGGGCCCGCGAGCACCTTGCCCGTGGCGGTGTCGACGACGGCGAAGACCGAGACGAAGCCCTCCTCCGCGAGCGTCCGGCGGTCCTTGAGCTCGTTCTCCGTCACGGCGCCGACGGTCGAGCCGTCGACGAAGACGTAGCCGCACGGCACCGCGCCCACGACGGACGCCTTGCCGTCCACGAGGTCGACGACGACGCCGTCCTCGGCGAGCACGACGCGGTCGGCGGGCACGCCCGTACGGACGGCGAGCGCCCCGTTGGCCACGAGGTGGCGGACCTCGCCGTGCACCGGCATGACGTTGCGCGGCTTGAGCACGTTGTAGCAGTACAGGAGCTCGCCGGCGCTGGCGTGCCCGGAGACGTGCACCTTGGCGTTGCCGGAGTGCACGACGCGCGCGCCGAGGCGGGTGAGCCCGTTGATGACCCGGAACACGGAGTTCTCGTTGCCCGGGATGAGCGACGAGGCGAGGATCACCGTGTCGCCGTGCCCGACCTGGACCTTGTGGTCGCCGTTCGCCATCCGGCTGAGGGCGGCCATCGGCTCGCCCTGGGACCCGGTGGACATGTAGACGATGCGGTCGTCGGGCAGGCTCGCGGCCTGCCTGAGCTCGACGAGGACCCCCGGCGGGACGTCGAGGTAGCCCAGCTCGGAGGCGATGCCCATGTTGCGCACCATCGAGCGGCCGACGAGCGCGACCTTGCGGCCGTGCGCGTGCGCGGCGTTGAGCACCTGCTGCACGCGGTGCACGTGCGAGGAGAACGACGCGACGACGATCCGCTTCTCCGCCTGCGCGAACGCGGCGTCCAGCGCCGGGCCGATCTCGACCTCGTTGGTGACGAACCCGGGCACCTCGGCGTTGGTGGAGTCGACCATGAACAGGTCGACGCCCTTCTCCCCCAGCCGGGCGAACGCGCGCAGGTCGGTGATCCGGCCGTCGAGCGGCAGCTGGTCCATCTTGAAGTCGCCGGTGTGCAGCACCGTGCCGGCGCCGGTCGTGACGGCGACGGCGAGCGCGTCCGGGATCGAGTGGTTGACGGCCACGAACTCGCAGTCGAAGGGGCCGAACCGCTCGGTCTGGTCCTCCGCCACGACGCGCAGCACCGGCCGGATGCGGTGCTCCTTGAGCTTGGCCTCGACGAACGCGAGGGTGAGCCGCGAGCCGACGAGCGGGATGTCCCGGCGCAGCCGCAGCAGGTAGGGCACGGCGCCGATGTGGTCCTCGTGCCCGTGGGTGAGGACGATCGCCTCGATGTCGTCGAGACGGTCCTTGATGTACTCGAAGTCCGGCAGGATCAGGTCCACGCCGGGCTGGTGGTCCTCGGGGAAGAGGACGCCGCAGTCGATGACCAGCAGGCGCCCCTCGTACTCGAGGACGGCCATGTTGCGACCCACCTCGCCCAGGCCGCCGAGGGCCACGATGCGCAGCCCCTTCGACGGCAGGGCGGGGGCAGGGGAAGTTCGGGGTGAGGGTGGCTCACGGGGCCTCCAGGCCGATCGGTCTTACGGAAGTGTGGTGGCGCCCGCGCGGACGCCGTCGTTCAGGTAGCCCGCCGTGGCGAGGGCGTCGCGCACCAGCGCGACGTCGTCCTCGGAGGCGGCCACGTTCGGGAGCCGCAGCTCGCGGTTGTCGAGGACGCCGAGCGCCTCGAGCGCGGCCTTGACCATGACGGCCTGCGCGCCGGCGCCGTTCATCGCCTCGATCACGGGCACGGTGGGCAGGAACGCCTCGAGGGCGCCGGCCGTGTCGCCCGCGTCCCAGCGGCGCACGACCTCGGCGAACGCCCCGCCCACGACGTGTGCGGAGACGGAGACGATGCCGGCGCCGCCGACGGACAGGAAGGGCAGCAGCAGGCTGTCGTCGCCCGAGTACCAGGCGAGCCCGGTCTCGGCGCGCAGGCGGGCGGCGGACGCCACGTCGCCGGTGGCGTCCTTGGTGGCGACGACCTTCGGGTGCGTCGCGATGCGCTGGTACGTCGACGCGGCGATCCGCACGCAGGTGCGGCCGGGGACGTCGTACAGCATGACGGGCAGGTCGGTGGCGTCCGCCACCGTGGCGAAGTGCCGGTAGAGGCCCTCCTGGGAGGGACGCGAGTAGTAGGGCGAGACGACGAGCAGCCCGTGCGCGCCGGCCTCCGCCGCCTGCTCGGCCATGCGGACCGCGTGCACCGTGTCGTTCGAGCCGGCGCCCGCGAGGACGAACGCGCGGTCGCCCACGGCGGCCACGACGGCGGCCACGAGGTCGGCCTTCTCGGGGGTGTGCGTCGCCGGCGACTCGCCGGTGGTACCCGACAGCACGAGCCCGTCGTTGCCCTCGTCCACCAGGCGCTTCGCCACGCGCACCGCCGCGTCGAGGTCCAGGTCGCCCGACGGCGTCATGGGCGTGGCCATCGCGGTGAGGACTGCGCCGAACGGGCGCGCGGCGGTGGGGGCGAGCGTCATGAGGTCAACCGTACCGGGCGCGACCGCCCGGGACGGACGGGCTCACCCGGCGAGCAGCGCGCGCACGCGCCGGGCGACGGCGGACGCGTCGCCCGCGTCGGCGTCGACGCGGGTCACCCCGGGCAGGCGCGCCACGCCCCGCAGACCGGCCGCGTAGGCGGCGACCGCGTCCGCGTCGAGGCCGCGGCGGTGCGCCGCGCCGTCGTCCGCCACCCGCCGTGCGACCGTCGCCGGCTCGGCCTCCAGGAGCGCGTGCGCGAAGCGCGCTCCCCCGTCGGCCGCGGCCCGCTCGAACCGGGCCACCTGGTCGGGGCGCGCCACCAGCTGCGGCACGACGACGTCGGCGCCCGCGCGCAGGTGCGAGCGCGCCATGTCCAGGGCGAGGCGGCGCGCCGGCTCCGCGGTGGCGGCCGGGTCGCCCGAGATCAGGGCGCGGACCAGGTCGACGTCGAGCACGAGCGTCCCCGGCCGCCCCGCCGCGAGCGCCGCCGCGACGCTCGACTTGCCGACGCCCGGCAGCCCGTTGAGGAGCAGCAGCGTCACCCAGCCCCCGGCCCGTGCCTCGTCCATCCGACGATCCTAGGGAGCGCCCCGGGACGACGTGCGAGCGCTTCCCGTGTCGAGCGGACCGCGCGCTGTGCATACTCGGGTGCATGAGCTCGCTGTCCCCCGCGCTGGTGGCACACCTGCCGACCGGCATGCTCGCCGACGGCCAGTGGACCGCGGCCTCCGGCGGCCGGACCTTCGAGGTCACCGACCCGGCGACCGGCGAGGTCCTGTTCGACGTCGCCGACGCGTCCCCCGAGGACGGCCGACGGGCGCTCGCGTCTGCCGCGGACGCCGCGGCCGCGTGGCGCGCCGTCGCCCCCCGCGAGCGCTCCGAGGTGCTCCGCGCCGTGTACGAGCGGATCGTCGCGCGCAGCGACGCGTTCGCCTCCCTCATCACGGCCGAGTGCGGCAAGCCACTGCCCGAGGCGCGTGCCGAGGTGGCGTACGGCGCCGACTTCCTGCGTTGGTACGCCGAGCAGGCGGTCCGCGCGGACGGGCTGGTCCGCACCGCGCCCGCCGGGGCGAACCGGCAGCTCGTGCACCGGCGGCCCGTCGGGCCGGCGCTGCTCGTCACCCCCTGGAACTTCCCCATCGCGATGGCGACCCGCAAGATCGGGCCCGCGCTCGCCGCCGGCTGCACGGTCGTCGTCAAGCCGGCCCACCTGACGCCGCTGACCACCATGCTGGTGGCCGAGGTGATCCGCTCCGAGCTGGCCGACCGCGGGCTGCCGCGCTCCGTCGTGAACGTCGTGCCGACGGCGTCCTCCTCCGACCTGGTGGCGCCCCTGCTCGGCGACGACCGGCTGCGCAAGCTCTCCTTCACCGGCTCCACGGCCGTGGGCCGCACCCTGCTCAAGCAGTCCGCCGACCAGGTGCTGCGCACGTCGATGGAGCTGGGCGGCAACGCGCCGTTCGTCGTCTTCGGGGACGCCGACCTCGACGCCGCCGTCGAGGGCGCCGTCGTCGCCAAGCTGCGCAACGCCGGGCAGTCGTGCGTCGCGGCCAACCGCTTCCTCGTGCACGACTCCGTGGCGCGGACGTTCGCGCAGCGCCTCGCCGACCGCTTCGCCGCCCTGCGCGTGGGCCCGGGCGACCACGACGGCGTCGACGTCGGGCCCCTCATCGACGCGAAGGCCGTCGCCAAGGTGGCCGAGCTCGTGGACGACGCGTCCGACCACGGCGCGCAGGTGCTCACCGGGGGCCGACGGCTCGACGGACCCGGCACGTTCTTCGAGCCGACCGTGCTCTCCGGCGTCGGAGCGGACGCGCGGGTCGTGCGCGAGGAGATCTTCGGGCCCGTGGCGCCCGTCGTGGCGTTCGCCGACGACGACGAGGCGTTCGCCCTCGCCAACGACACCGAGTACGGTCTCGCCGCCTACGCGTACACGACCTCCCTGGACCGTGCGCTGCGGGTCGGCTCCGAGATCGACGCCGGGATGATCGGGATCAACCGCGGCATGGTGTCGGACGCGAGCGCGCCGTTCGGCGGGGTCAAGCAGTCCGGGCTGGGGCGCGAGGGCGGCGAGGCGGGGCTCGAGGAGTACCTGGAGACCGTGTACGTGGCCCTCTGAGCACACTGCACCCCCGGCCCGTGCGGCCCGTCCTCCGGGACCCGTTTCCCGCGTCCCGGCGGGCCGTGGTCAACTACCGGCGTGACACGTGAAGAGGGGCGGGACCCGGCGGTGCGGTCCGCCGTCCGCCAGGGGGCGAGCGTGGCGCTCGCCACCGGCCTGTACGGGATCTCGTTCGGGGCGCTGTCGGTCGTGGCGGGCGTGAGCGTGCCGCAGACCATGGCGCTGAGCCTGCTGCTCTTCTCCGGCGGGTCGCAGTTCGCCCTCATCGGCGTCGTCGCCGCGGGCGGGTCCCCCGTGGCGGCCGTCGCCACGTCCACCCTGCTGGGCGTGCGCAACGCCCTGTACGGCGCCGTCGTCGCCCCCCTGCTCGACGTGCGGGGCTGGCGCCGGCTGGCCGCCGCCCAGCTCACGATCGACGAGTCGACGGCGGTGGCCGTGGGCCAGCGGGAGCCCGCCGCCACCCGGGCTGGGTTCTGGGCCACGGGGATCGGCGTCTTCGTGCTCTGGAACGCGTTCACGCTGCTCGGCGCTCTCGCGGGCGACGCGCTCGGCGACCCCCGCGCGTGGGGGCTGGACGCCGCCGCCGGGGCCGCGTTCCTCGCGCTCGTGTGGCCGCGCCTCGCCGCGCGCCGGGCCCAGGTCGTCGCCGCGCTCGCCGTGGCCGTCACGGCGGCCCTGATCCCCGTGGTCCCCGCGGGCGTGCCCGTGCTCGCGGCCGCCGCAGTGGCGATCGTCGTCGGGCTCGTCGCGACGCCGCGTCCCGGGGGTGCGGCCGCATGACCACCACCGTGCTGTGGGTCACCGTGCTCGTCGCGTCCCTGCTCAGCTTCGCCCTCAAGCTCGCCGGCCACCTGATCCCCGAGCACTGGCTCGCGACCGACCGGGTGCAGCGCACGTCGACGCTCGTCACCGTGGCCCTGCTCGTCTCGCTCGTCGTGGTGCAGACCTTCGCGGACGGCCAGTCGCTCGTCGTCGACGCGCGTGTGCCCGCGCTGGCCGTCGCCGCGGTCGCGCTCGCGCTGCGCGCGCCGTTCATCCTGGTGGTCGTGCTCGCCGCCGCCACCGCGGCGGGGCTGCGCGCGCTCGGCTGGGGCTAGCGCCACCCTGCGTCCGGCGGGCCCGCGCACTCACTAGGGTGGCCGGATGGCACTCTTCCGCGAGACGGCCGACGTCTCGGTCCGCCCGGCCGTCCCCGGCGACGAGGACGCGGTCACCCGCGTCCAGGTCTCCGCCTGGCGGTCGACGCACGAGACCGCACTGGGCGACGGCGTCGTCGACCAGCTCGACACGGACACCATGCGCGAGCGCTGGGCGCGGGCGATCTCCGCGCCGCCGGGCCCGGGCTTCGCCGTCCTCGTCGCCCTCGACGGGCCGGAGGTGGTCGGCTTCGCCGCCGTCGCCCCGGGCCAGCTGGTCGCGCTCGAGGTCGAGCCGCGGCACCAGCGGGGCGGTCACGGCTCCCGCCTGCTCTCGGCCGCGGTCGACCGGCTGCGCACGGACGGCGCCGAGCAGGTCGTCACGTGGGTGCTCGACGACGACGCGGCACGCGAACGGTTCCTGTCGTCGGCAGGGCTCGGCCCGGACGGCACCGAGCGCACGCTGGCGACCGGCGTGCGGGACGTCGTCGAGCGGCGCTGGTCCGCCGGCATCTGACCCGCACCGCTCCCCCTCGACGTCCTCCGTCGTCACGCGCGCCGCTGATTTCCCTACCGCACGGTAGGTTTCTTGCTACGCTGCTCGGGTTGCACCGTCGCCGACCCCTGGAGCGCCCCCGTGACCCTCGACCAGACCCTGCCCGCCGCCACCGCGGACGGCACCACCGAGCACCCCGCCCCGGCGTTCGACGTCGAGCGGGTGCTCGCGTCGCTCTCCCTCGAGGAGAAGGCGTCGCTGCTGTCCGGCCTCGACTTCTGGCACACCCAGCCGGTCGAGCGCGACGGCGCGACCGTCGTCCCGTCCGTCATGGTCACCGACGGGCCGCACGGCCTGCGCAAGCAGGACGAGACCGCGGACCACCTCGGCCTCGGCAACAGCGTCCCGGCCACCTGCTTTCCGACGGCCGCCGCGCTCGGGTCCAGCTGGGACACCGACCTCCTGCGGCGCGTCGGCGAGGCGCTCGGCCGCGAGACGCGCGCGAACGACGTCGCCGTCCTCCTCGGCCCCGGCGTGAACATCAAGCGCTCGCCCCTGTGCGGCCGCAACTTCGAGTACTTCTCCGAGGACCCGGTGGTCGCGGGCGACCTGGCCACGGCGCTGGTCGACGGCATCCAGGCGCTCGGCGTGGGCACGTCGCTCAAGCACTTCGCCGCCAACAACCAGGAGGCGGACCGCATGCGCGTGTCGGCCGACGTCGACGAGCGCACGCTGCGCGAGATCTACCTGCCGGCGTTCGAGCGGGTCGTGACGCGGGCGCAGCCGTGGACCGTCATGTGCTCATACAACAAGGTCAACGGGGTCTACGCCTCCCAGCACGACTGGCTGCTGACGACCGTGCTGCGTGACGAGTGGGGCTTCGAGGGCCTCGTCGTCTCCGACTGGGGCGCCGTGCGCGACCGGGTCGCCGGTGTCGCGGCCGGCCTCGACCTGGAGATGCCGTCCTCCGGCGGTCGGACCGACGCCGAGGTCGTCGCCGCCGTGCGCGCCGGCACCCTCGACGAGGCCCTGGTGGACGCCGCCGCGCGGCGCGTGCTGCACCTCGTGGCGCGCTCGCTCCCGGCGGCGGGCGACCCCGGGTCGTTCGACGTCGACGCCCACCACGCGCTGGCCCGCGAGGCCGCCGCCGCCGGCACCGTCCTTCTGAGGAACGACCCCGTCGAGGGCCCGACCGGCGATGCCCCGCTCCTGCCCCTCGCCGCGCCGGCGGAGGTCGCCGTGATCGGCGAGCTCGCCCGCACCCCGCGCTACCAGGGCGCCGGCTCGTCGCAGGTCAACCCGACCCGGCTCGACGACGCCCTCACCGCGCTGCGGGCCGCCGCGGGTGCGGACGTGCCGTTCGCCGCCGGGTACACCCTCGACGAGGGCCCCGACGACGACCGCCCCCTCGAGGCCCTCGTCGCCGAGGCCGTCGAGACCGCGCGCGGGGCGGGCACCGTCCTGCTGTTCCTCGGCCTGCCCGCGGCCTACGAGTCCGAGGGGTACGACCGCGAGCACCTCGACCTGCCCGCCGACCAGGTGGCGCTGCTGCGGGCGGTCGCCGCGGCGAACCCGCGCGTCGTCGTGGTCCTCGCCGGCGGCTCCGCGATCTCCGTGTCGCCCTGGCAGGACGCCGCCCCCGCGCTGCTCACCGGCTGGCTGGGCGGCCAGGCGGGCGGGTCCGCCGTGGTCGACGTCCTCACGGGCGCGGTCACGCCGTCCGGCAAGCTCACCGAGACGCTGCCGCTGCGGCTCGAGGACACCCCCGCGTTCGGGAACTTCCCGGGCGAGCTCGGGCACGTGCGCTACGGCGAGGGGGTGCTGGTCGGCTACCGCTGGTACGACGCCCGCCGGGCGGAGGTCGCCTACCCGTTCGGCCACGGCCTGTCGTACTCGACCTTCGCCTACGACGACGCGTCGGCGCAGGTCTCCGGAGCGGGCACGGACGCGCGGGTGCGCGTCACGGTGCGCGTGACCAACACCGGTGAGGTCGCGGGGGCCGAGGTCGTCCAGCTGTACGTCGGGGACCCGCAGGCCCAGGTCCAGCGCCCGGAGCGCGAGCTCAAGGCGTTCGCCAAGGTGCGCCTCGAGCCCGGCGAGTCGCAGGTCGTGACGCTGGACCTCGACGCCCGCGACCTGTCGTACTGGCACCCGGTGCTGCGCCGCTGGGTGCTCGAGGGCGGCGAGTTCCGCCTCGGCGTCGGCGCGTCGTCGCGCGACCTGCGCGCCGAGCTGACGGTCGACGTCGCCGGCGAGGACGTCACGCTCCCCCTGCACGAGCTGTCGACGCTCGGCGAGGCCCTGGCGCACCCCGTCGCGGGCCCGATGATCCGGCCCGCGCTCGACGCCTCGCCGATCGACCCGTCGATGCTCGCCATGGCCACCGACATGCCGCTCGCGGTGATCGCCGACTTCGGCCTCGCCGGGTTCGACCGGTCGACCCTCGCGCAGCTCGTCGAGGCCGCGAACGCCTGACCCACCGCTGGTCGAGCCTGTCGACACCCGGATCGGCACGGACCTGGGTGTCGACAGGCTCAACCAACGCACCCGGTGTCGACAGGCTCGACCAACGAACCCGGTGTCGGCAGGCTCAGCCGGAGATCGGGTCGAGCAGGATCAGGCCGAGGTACGCCCGGAGGTCGGCCGCCATGTCGACGCGCTCGGCGCGCGGGCGTTCGAGCGAGTACAGCCACTGCACCTGCAGGCCGTCCATGAGCGCCGTGACCGTGCGCGCCGCCGTGCCGGGGTCGACGCCGGCGCGCAGGCGCCCGTCGGCCGCCAGGCGCTCCAGCTCGGCGGTGACGCGCTCGACCGTGCTCGCGTACCGGCGCGCGAAGTAGTCGTGGGCCGGGTGGTCCGTGGACGTCGCCTCGGCGGCGAGCCCGCTGAAGACCTCGACGACCGGGCGCCGCAGCGCGTTGCGCTGCACGAGCCGCACGAGGGCCTCGAACAGCGTGCGACCCTGCTGCAGGTCCGTGTCGACGTCGGCGAAGTCCACGGCGTCGCGGTGCTCCAGCACCGCCTCCAGCAGTGCCGCCTTGGTCGGGAAGTGGTGCAGCAGCCCGGGGTGCGAGATACCGACGCGCGCCGCGATCTCGCGCAGCGACGCCCCGTGGTAGCCGACCTCCCCGAACGCGACGATCGCCGCCTGCAGGATCTCCTCGCGCTTCGCCCGGCCCTTGGCATAGCCGCGCCGCGCCGGCGCGCCGTCCTCGATCGTCGTCTCGCTCACGCCCGCCATTCTCCCTCCTTCGCCGCCCGCAACCGCCTCAGCAGGGCCCTTGGCAGCAATACCTACCGTGCGGTAAGGTCCATCACCGACCACCCGGTAGGTTTTGGTCAGCGCGGGTCCGACGGCGGGCCCGGCAGAGACACAGGAGTCGTCCATGGCAGACGTGCAGGCCCCGACAGCGGCCGACCAGTCCCCCGCGTCCCCGGCCGTTCCCCCGGTGGCGCCGCCCCGCGCCCCCGGCGGCACCCCCGCCCCTGTCGCCCGTGCCGCGAGCACGGGGGTCGTGGTCGCCTACGTCCTCGCGTACTTCACGCTGTACATCGCGCTCCTCACGCCGGTCGTCAGCACGCTGGCCCTCAAGGTCGACGCCCTCTCCACCCCGGACGACCGCGCGTCCAACCTCGCGCTCGTCACCGGGGTCGGCGCGTTCTTCGCCTTCGTCGCCAACCCGCTCGCCGGCGCCCTCTCCGACCGCACGACGTCGCGCCTCGGCATGCGCCGCCCCTGGCTGCTGTGGGGCGTGCTGCTCGGCAGCGTCGGCCTGCTGCTCATCGCCTTCGCCCCCACGATCGGCGTGGTCGTGCTCGGTTGGGCCGTCGCGCAGATGGCGTTCAACGGCACCCAGGCCGCGCTCCAGGCGCTCCTGCCGGACCAGGTCGCCGAGCAGCAGCGCGCCCGGGTGTCGGGCCTGCTCGGCATGGCGCAGCAGCTCGCCCCGCTGGTCGGCATCGGGCTCGCCTTCGGGTTCACCGCCGCGGGCACGGACCAGATCTGGATCTTCCTCGTCCCGACCGCCCTCGCGCTCGTGGGCGTCCTCGCACTCGTCGCCGTCCTGAAGGACCGGCACCTGGCGAGGGCCGACGTCGGCGCGTTCAGCCTCGGCGGCTTCCTCCGGGGCTTCTGGGTCTCGCCGCGCCGGCACCCCGACTTCGCGTGGGCGTTCGCCGGCCGCTTCCTCATGCTGTTCGGCTTCGCGCTGTACAACACCTACCAGCTGTACTTCCTGGGCGACCGGTTCGGCTTCGACAGCGCGACCGCCCTGAGCTGGCAGCTGCGCCTCATGATCGTGCAGGCCGTGGTGCTCGTCATCGCCTCGACCGTCGGCGGCGCGCTCTCCGACCGCACCGGGCGCCGCAAGGTGTTCGTGGTCGTCGCCACCCTCCTCGCCGGCGCCGGGCTGGCCGTCTTCGCCGTCGCGCAGGACCCGTCGATGCTCTACGTCGGCGCATCCCTGTTCGGCGCCGGGCTCGGCGCGTACTTCGCCGTCGACCTGGCCCTGGTGACGGACGTGCTGCCGAACGCCGAGACCGAGGCCGCCAAGAACATGGGCGTGTTCAACATCGCCAACGCCCTGCCGCAGTCGGTGGCGCCCGCCCTCGCGCCCGCCTTCCTCGCCATCGGCGGGGGCGGCAACTACACCGCGATGTTCGCCATCTCCGCGGTCATCGTCGCCGTCGGCGCCGTGGCCACCATGTTCATCCGAGGAGCCCGCTGATGACCGACGCACCCGAGACGCCCGCCGTGCCCGCCGACGCCCCGTACCGGGACGCGTCGCGCCCCGTCCCTGAGCGCGTCGCCGACCTGCTCGGGCGGATGACGCTCGAGGAGAAGGCCGGCCAGCTCTTCCACACCATGATCGAGGTGGGCGAGGGCGGCACGCTGTCCGAGGGCCCGTCCGCCATGGGTGTGCCCGGCACCACCGACCTGGTGGTCGAGCGGGGCATGACGCACGTCAACGTGCTCATGGCCCCGCCCACCGCCCGCGAGCTCGCGCAGTGGCACAACCGGCTCCAGGAGCTCGCGGCGTCCACGCGGCTCGGCATCCCGGTCACGGTGTCCACCGACCCGCGGCACGCGTTCACCGACAACCCCGGGACAGCGATGCTCTCCGGGCCGTTCTCCCAGTGGCCCGAGACCCTGGGCCTCGCCGCGACCCGCGACGAGCGCCTCGTGGAGGAGCACGCCGACGCCGCCCGCCGGGAGTACCTCGCCGTCGGGATCCGCACCGCGCTGCACCCGCAGGTGGACCTCGCGACGGAGCCGCGCTGGGCACGTGCCAACGGCACGTTCGGCGAGGACGGCGAGCTCACCGGCCGGATGGGGGCCGCGTACGTGCACGGCTTCCAGGCCACCGGCGAGGTCGCCCGCGAGGCCGGCCTGCCCGGCACCTTCGGCGCCGGCTCGGTGTCGACGATGACGAAGCACTTCCCGGGCGGCGGCCCCCAGGCCGACGGCGAGGACCCGCACTTCGCGTACGGGCGCGAGCAGGTTTACCCGGGCGGCCGGTTCGCCGCGCACCTCGAGCCGTTCAAGGCCCTGCTCGCCGCCGGGACCCGCCAGATGATGCCGTACTACGGGATGCCGGTGGGCCTCGAGGCCAGCCTGGGCGACGGCCCGGAGAGCGTCGAGCCGGTCGGGTTCGGGTTCAACCGCCAGATCCTCACCCGCCTGCTGCGCGAGGAGCTCGGCTTCGACGGGATCGTCTGCACCGACTGGGGCCTGGTCACCGACGCCGACATCATGGGCCGCCCGTTCCCCGCCCGCGCCTGGGGCGTCGAGCACCTGGCCCCGATCGAGCGCGTCGAGCGGATCCTCGCCGCGGGCGCCGACCAGCTGGGCGGGGAGGCGTGCCCCGAGCTCGTCGTCGAGCTGGTGCGGTCCGGGCGCGTCGCGGAGAAGCGGATCGACGTGTCGGTGGCGCGCCTGCTGACCGAGAAGTTCGTGCTCGGCCTGTTCGACGACGCCCGGTTCGTCGACGCCGACGCCGCGGCGACCGTCGTCGGGAACCCGGAGCTGGTGGCCGCGGGCCGTCGGGCGCAGTCGCGGTCCGTGACCGTGCTCGCGTCCGCCGCCGCTGGAGCCGCCGCGCTGCCGCTCGCGCGCGGGCTGCGCGTCTACGTCGAGGGTGCGGCCGACGCCGCGGCCCCCGACGACCTCGGCGGCGCCGTCCTCGTCGCGACGCCCGCCGAGGCCGACGTCGCGCTGCTGCGCCTCAAGGCGCCGTACGAGGACCGCGGGCCGGGCTTCGAGGGCTTCTTCCACGCCGGGTCGCTCGACTTCCCCGCCGACGTGGTGACCCGCGTGGCCGAGGTCGCCGCCCAGGTGCCGACCGTCGTGGACGTCTACCTCGACCGGCCCGCGATCCTCGCGCCGGTGCTCGACGCGCTCGGCGACCGCGGCTCCCTCGTGGTGGACTTCGGCGCGTCCACGCCCGCGCTGCTCGACGCGCTCACCGGCGTCGTGCCGCCCGAGGGCCGGCTCCCGTTCGACCTGCCGCGCTCCATGTCCGCCGTGGAGGCCTCCCGGGAGGACGTCCCCTTCGACACCGCCGACCCGCTGTTCCGGTTCGGCCACGGCCGCACCCTCTGAGGTCTCCCGCCCGACGCTCTCAGCCGAGGATGCCGCGGCGGCGGGCCTCCGCGACGGCGGCGGTGCGCGAGGCGACGCCGAGCTTGTCGTAGACGTGCGCCAGGTGCGACTTCACGGTGGCGCGGGTGAGGAACAGCTCGCGCGCGATCTCGTCGTTGCTGCGCCCCGCGGCGACCAGCCGCAGCACCTCGATCTCGCGGAGCGTCGGCGCCACCCCGGGCGCGCGCATGCGGCCCAGCAGCCGGCGCTGCACGGCCGGCCCGAGCACGGCCTGCCCCCTCGCCGCCGCGCGGACCGCGGCCACGAGCTCGTCCGTCGGCGCGTCCTTGAGGAGGTACCCGGTGGCACCCGCCTCGACGGCGGCGAGGATGTCCGCGTCGGAGTCGTACGTGGTGAGGATGAGCACGGGCGGCCCGCCCAGCGCGACGACCTCGCGCGTCGCCTCGACGCCGCCGGTCCGGCCGTCGCCGAAGCGCAGGTCGAGGAGGAGGACGTCGGCCGGCTCCCCGCGGCGCACGCGCGCCACCAGGTCCTCGGCCCGGCCGAGCTCGGCGACCACGCGCACGTCCGGCTGGGCGTCCAGGACGGCGCGCAGCCCGGCGCGTACGACCGGGTGGTCGTCGGTCAGCACGACGTCGATCACGGCGCCCCCTCCCCGGCCCTCGCGTCCGGCGCGGCCGGCAGCTCCACCGCGAGCGCCGTCCCCCGGCCGGGCGCGGACTCGACGCTCAGCGTGCCGCCCAGCTCGCGCGCCCGCGACCGCATCGCGACCAGCCCGAACCCGCCGCCGCCCGGCGACGCCCCCAGGGTCTCCGCGAGCTCGGGGTCGAAACCCACGCCGTCGTCCACGACGTCGAGCGCGACGGCGTCGTCCAGGTAGCTGAGGGTCACGGCCGCGGTGACCGCCCGCGCATGCTGGGCGACGTTCGCCAGCGCGGACTGGGCCACGCGCAGCAGGGCGGCCTCGACCGGGGTGCCGACGGGGCGCGGCGTGCCGGTGACCGTGACGGTGACGGCAGGGCCGCCGCGGTCCGCGGCACGGTCGGCGACCCGGCGCAGCGCGGCCGCGAGCGCCGTCCCCCCGGCGCCCGACAGGTCGGCGGGGGCGAGGTCGCGCACGAACCGCCGGGCCTCGCCGAGGTTCTCCCGGGCGACGTCCCGCGCCCGGTCGACGCCGGCGCGGGCGGCGTCGTCGTCCACGCCCACCCGGTCGCGGGCGGCGCGCAGCAGCAGCTCGATCGCCGAGTACCCCTGCGCGAGGGTGTCGTGGATCTCGCGGGCGAGCCGCTCGCGCTCGCCCGCGACCGCGCGGGCCCGCTCGGCGTCCGCCAGGTGCTCCCGCACGGCCTGCAGCTCAGCGAGCATGCGCTGGCGCTCCTGCGTCTCGCGCACGAGCGCCTCGAGCCCCAGCACGACGCCGACCGCGACGCACCCGCCCAGCAGCGGGCCGAGCACGCCCCCGACGACGAGGGCCCCGGACCACCACGCCCAGGCGGCGATCGCGACGACCGCCGTGAGCGCCACCGCCACCACCCCGCCGTGCGGTCCGAGCACGTGCATCTGCAGCAGCATGAGCGGGAACGCGACCCACAGGGCGCCGGGCGCCACCGCCGCCAGCGCCAGCCAGAGGACTCCGAGGCCGAGCATCCACGCCCCGCCGGGCCACCACGCGCCGCGCGGCTCGTCGATGGGGCGCGCCGCCACGCGCACGCGGGCGCGGCCGAGCGCGTACACGGCGAGCGTCGCCGCCCCGAGCAGCACGACGACCAGCGGGCCGCCGCGCGAGCCCCCGGTCGCCAGCACCTGGCCGACCGCGAACAGCACGAGGCCCACCACGAGCACGTCGAGGCCCACCTGGAGCACCCGCGTCGTGGCGAGCACCGGGTGGGAGTGCTCGGGGCGGGAGTGCTCCCCGCGGTCGGCCGTCCCACCGGTCGCGGGGGCGGGTGCGGCAGGCATGGCTTCACCGTAGCCACGGCCGGGCGCCGCGCATCGGCCGAAAGGTGGAGCCGTGCCTCCGCCTCGCGGCCGCGACGGACCCGCCCGGGGCCCGATCCGGCGGACGCGCCCCGGCGAGAGCCTCGAGGGGTACTCGTCCGAGTCTCCTGGAGGTCCTCGTGTTCGTCGCCCTGCGCGACCTGCGCCACGCCCGTGGCCGGTTCGCCCTCGTGTCCGTCGTCGTCGTGCTCGTCACGTTCCTCGTGACGTTCCTCGCGTCCCTCACCGCGGGGCTCGCGCGGGAGTCGACGTCCGCGGTCACGGACCTGCCCGTCGACCACCTCGCGCTCTCCGTGCCCGACGGCGCCACGGTCGACTTCAGCGCCTCCCAGGTGGACGGCGACGACGTCGCCGCCTGGACCGCGCGGGACGGCGTCGCCGACGCCGTGCCCCTCGGGATCGCCACGACCCGCGCGACGCTCGACGGCGCCGCCGGCGGCACGTCGGTGACCGTGCTGGGCGTGCCGCCCGGCTCCGGCCTCGTGCCGGCCGGCGCCGACGTCGCCGCGGGCCAGGTCGTGCTGTCCGCCGGCGCGGCCGACGACCTCGGCGCGCGGGCCGGGGACACCCTCGTCGTCGCATCGCAGGACCTGCGGGTGGCGGACGTCGTGGCCTCCGACGCCTCCTACGCGCACACGCCCGTCGTCTGGACGACGCTCGACGACTGGCAGGCGGTCGGCGCCCCCGGCGAGGACGCCGTCGCGACCGCCGTCGCGCTCACCGACGACCTCGACGAGGACGCCGTCGCGGCCGCGGCGGCCGCGACCGGCAGCACCGTGCTCACCCCGCGCGACGCGCGGTCGGCCGTCGGCTCCTTCGCCGCGGAGAACGGCTCGCTGACCACCATGCAGGCCTTCCTGCTCGCGATCTCCGCCCTCGTGGTGGGCGCGTTCTTCACCGTGTGGACCGTCGGGCGCAGCGGCGACGTCGCGGTCCTCAAGGCCCTGGGCGCGTCGACCGGCTACCTGCTGCGGGACGCGATCGGCCAGGCCCTGGTCGTGCTCGTCGGCGGGGTGGCCCTGGGCGCCCTGCTCGCCGCCGGGTCGGCGGCGCTGCTGTCCGGGGCCGTGCCCGTCGTGGTCTCCGCCGCGACCACCGTGCTCCCCGCGGCGCTGCTCGTCGTGCTCGGCGTCGCCGGCGCCGCCCTCGCCGTCGCGCGCATCACGCGCGTGGACCCGCACGCCGCGCTCGCCGCCCGCTGACCCCGTCCCCTCCGCACACCCTGCCGCACACCCCGCACCACCCTGGAGCCCCCGATGGACCTGCACCTCGACCGCATCACCCTCGTCTACCCCGACGGCGCCTCGACGCTCACCGCGGTCGACGACGTCTCGCTCACCGTCCCCGCCGGCACGACGACCGCGCTCGTCGGGCCGTCCGGGTCCGGCAAGTCCAGCCTGCTGGCCGTGGCCGGCGGCCTCACCCGCCCGACGTCGGGCACCGTGACGATCGGCTCCGGCCCGGACGCCCCGGTGCTCTCCCCCACGACCGGCGTCGCCGAGGCCACCCGGGTGCGGCGCGAGCACGTCGGGATCGTGTTCCAGCAGCCGCAGCTGCTGGCGTCCCTCACGGCCGTCGAGCAGGTCGAGCTGCTCGCGCACCTGCGGGGCCGCCGGCCCGCGAGCCTGCGGGCCCGCGCCCTCGAGCTGCTCGACGCCGTGGGCCTCGCCGACCAGGCGCACCGGCGGCCCGCGGCCCTGTCCGGCGGGCAGCGCCAGCGCGTCGCGATCGCGCGGGCGCTCGCCACGCGCCCCGACGTCCTGCTCGTCGACGAGCCCACCTCGGCGCTCGACCACGAGCGCGGCCTCGCCGTCGTCGGGCTCGTCACCTCTCTCGCCCGCGAGTGCGGCGCCGCGACGGTGCTGGTCACGCACGACGAGTCCACCCTCGGGCCGGTGGACGCCGTCGCGCGGCTGGTGGACGGCCGCCTCGAGGCCGGCGACCACCCCACGGGCGCGCCGCTCTCCCTCGGGGCTCCGATGGCAGGATGAGGCGGTGACCCACCCCGCCGACCCGGCCCCCGACCCCGCCCGCGCGCCCACGCGCACCGTCCGGGACGCCGCGGCGGGGATCGCGGTGCTCGGCGTCGCCAACTTCGTCGCCATCACCACCGAGGTGCTGCCGGTGGGCCTGCTGCCGCAGGTCGCGCGCGGCGTCGGCGTCACGGAGTCGACGGCGGGGCTGCTGGTCACGGTGTACGCGTTCGTGGTGGCCGCCTGCGCGGTGCCCCTCACCGTCGCCACCCGGTCGGTGGCCCGCAAGCCGCTGCTGCTCGCGACGCTCGCGACCTATGCGGCCAGCAACCTGATCGTCGCGGTGGCCCCCTCGTACGCGGTGGTGGCGGGCGCCCGCGTGCTGGGCGGGCTCGGGCACGCGGTGTTCTTCTCCGTGTCGATCGCGTACGCCGCGCGGCTCGTCAGCCCCCTGTACACCGGGCGCGCGCTCACCCTCGTGACGGCCGGCGGCACGCTCGGGTTCGTGCTCGGGGTGCCGCTGTCGACGTCGCTCGGCGCCGCGGTGGGGTGGCGCTGGTCGTTCGGCGTCCTCGCCGCCGTCTGCGCGGTCACCGCGCTGCTCGTGGCACGCCTGCTGCCGTCGGTCGCCGTGGAGCAGGCCGGCCCGCGCGACGCCGAGGCCGCCCGCCGGGGCCGCGCCCGGCTGGGCCTCGTCGTCGGCACCAACACCGTCCTGTTCGGCGGGCAGTACACCGTCTACACCTACATCTCGGTGCTGCTGCTGGCCGCCGGGCTGTCGGAGGCCGCCGTCGGCCCCGCGCTGCTGGTGTTCGGCGCGCTGGGACTGATCGGCCTGTGGGGCGCGGCCCGGTACCTCGACCGCAGCCCGCGCGCCCTGACGATCGCCGCGATGGCGGCGATAGCCCTCGCGCTGGTCGCGGTGGCGGTGGCGCTGCCGGGCACCGCCGGGGTGCTCGTCGCGGCCGGCGTGTGGCTCGCGGCCTTCGGCGCGATCCCCGCCACGTTCCAGGCCGCGGCGCTGCGCACCCAGGGCGCGACGCCCGACGTGGCGGGCGCCTTCGTCAACGCGACCTCGAACTTCGGCATCGGGCTCGGCGCCGCCGTCGGGGCCGTCGTCGTGGCGGGCCCCGGGCCCGGCGTCCTCGCGCTCACCGGCGCCGCGATCGTCGCCGTCGCGCTCGTCGCGGTGCTCGTCGCCCGGCAGGCGTTCCCGCGCCACGCGTCGTAGCGCCGCGGGGCGAACGCAACGAATCTCAGGGCACCGCGCGCTCCGGGCGAACCGTTCCCGGCCCGTCACGACGCCGTGACGCGCCCGTAGCACCGCGGTGTCACCGTGTCCCCATGGACCACCCGGGGGCAACGCGGACCCACCACGCGGCACCGATCGTGACGGACTACTTCGCGGCGCCCACCGACGCGGTCGCCGCGACCGTGGTCCACCAGGAGGACGGTCCGTCCGTGCTCGCGCGCGGCTCCGGCCAGCCGCTCTTCGATACGGTGCGCCTGCCGGCGGTCGAGCCGTTCGTGATGCTGGGCCGGCTCGCGGAGGTGCTCTGCGCCCGCCCCTACGCCGAGGTGACGTCGCACCCGCGGCACGGCGCGCTCGTCGACGGCACGGACGAGGGCCCGTGGGTGGTGGCCGTCTCGGAGGAGCTCTGCCGCGCGCTCGCCGCCACGGCCCCCGAGCGGCTGGCCGCGGTGGCGCTGACCTGGTCGGCGGCGCCGGGGGTCGCCGCGCCGGACCGGCTCGTCCCCGCCCTGGTAGCGCTCGGCGAGCTCGCGGACCGGGCGCGGCAGGTGCGGCACGCCCTCTACTGCTGGACGCAGCTCACGCCGGTCCCGCTCGACACCCCGCCGCTCAGGACGACGCGCCGGGCCTGAACATCGACGAGGCCTTCCGCAGCGTCTCGCGGGCCCGCCGGCGGTCGCCCGCCGCGTCGTAGGCGAAGGCGAGGTGGTACCAGGTCTTCCAGTCGTCCGGGTCCTGCTCCACCGCGGCGCGACGCTCCTCGAAGGCCGCGTCGGCCGCCGACCGGTCGATGCGCCCGCCGGGCGACCGCGGCAGGTCGTCCACCGGCAGGTCGCCCGTGGCCGCGAGCGTGTCGGCCATCTGCTGCACGCGCGTGGCGAGGCGGAACTCCCGGACGATCAGCGCGATGACGAGCAGCGGGATGACCAGCACGGCCACGCCGATCGCGACCAGCACCGGCGCGCCGTCGCGGATCATCGCGATCCCGCGCCCGGCGATCGCCCAGACGTACAGCGCGAGCAGCGCGGTGACGGCGAGCGCCCCCGCGAGCCCGCGCGGCAGCCGCCGGCGCGGCGCGTCGGTCACGACAGGTCCAGCACGTTCTCGAGCCCCACCGTCAGGCCCGGCCGGGAGACGACCTCGCGCACCGCGAGCAGCACGCCCGGCATGAACGACACCCGGTCGAACGAGTCCTGCCGGATCACCAGCTGCTCGCCGACGTTCCCGAACAGGACCTCCTCGTGCGCCACCAGGCCGCGCAGCCGCACGGCGTGCACGCGCACCCCGTCGACGTCGGCACCGCGCGCCTCGAGGCCGGACTCGGTGGCGTCCGGCATCGCCGCCAGCCCGGCGTCGGCCCGCGCCCGCGCGATCGCGGCGGCGGTGTGCCGCGCGGTCCCCGACGGGGCGTCCACCTTGTCGGGGTGGTGCAGCTCGATCACCTCGGCCGACTCGAAGTACCGCGCCGCCTTGGCCGCGAACGTCATCGCGAGCACGGCGGACAGGCCGAAGTTCGGCGCGATGAGGACGCCCTGGCCGTCCTGCCGCCCGGCGTTGACGCTCGCCAGGTGCTCCGCGACCCGGCCGCGGGACGCGTCGTCCCAGCCCGTGGTGCCGACCACGGCGTGCGCACCGGCGTCCAGCACCGCGTGCACGTTCGCCTCCGTGGCCGCCGGGACGGTGAAGTCGACGGCGACGTCCGCGCCCGCCAGCGCGGCCGCGTCCACCGTGTCGCCGGCGTCGAGGCGCGCGACCAGCTCGAGGTCCGGCGCGTCCTCGACGGCCCGGCACACCGTGGCGCCCATGCGCCCCGCCGCGCCGAGCACGGCCACCTTGAGTGTCTTGCTCATAGAGATCTGGTCTCCGATCTGGTAGTTCGTCGGCCTTGGTCGAGCCTGCCGAGACCCCGGTCCGCGGGTCCCGGCAGGCTCGACCAGCGGGAGGTCAGTCGCCGAACGGCCCGACGCGGACCAGCGACCGCGGGCGCGACGCCAGGTCGGCGGCGAGCTCGCGCACGTCGTCGGCCGTGACCGCGCGGACCCGCTCGAGCGACTCCTCCAGGCTGAGCAGCTCGCCGTAGACCAGCTCGGCCTTGCCGAGGCGGCTCATGCGCGACCCCGAGTCCTCGAGGCCCAGCACGAGCCCGCCCGAGAGCTGGCCGATGCTGCGCGTCAGCTCGGCGTCGGTGATGTTCTCGCCCGCCATGCGCTCCAGCTCGGCCACCAGCAGCTCGGTGACCTGGTCGACCTTCGCGGGCGAGCAGCCCGCGTAGAGCCCGAACGTGCCGAGCCCGCCGTGCCCGGAGGCGAAGGAGTACGTGGTGTACGCCAGGCCGCGGCGCTCGCGCACCTCCTGGAACAGGCGCGACGACATGCCGCCGCCCAGGACGGCGTTGAGCACCGACAGGGTGAAGCGGCGGTCGTCCGTGGCGGCGAGCCCGGTGGACCCGATGATGACGTTGGCCTGCTCCACCTGGCGGCGGACGGTCAGCTCGACGCCGTCGACGGGGACGCCCGCGGCGTCGGCCGCGGTGGCACGGCGGTCCCGCGGCACCGCGCCCGCGGGGAGGTCCCAGCCGCCCGCGGCGAGGGCGTCCGTCACCTGCGCGACGAGCGCGTCGTGGTCGACGCCGCCGGCCGCGGACACCACGAGGGTCTCGGGCCGGTAGTGCCAGCGGTAGTGCTCCCAGACGGCGCCGCGGGGCACGGCGCGGATCGTGTCCGGCGTGCCGCCGATCGGCCGGCCGAGCGGGTGCGTGCCCAGCACGGCGGCGGAGAACTCCTCGTGCACGACGTCGCCCGGGTCGTCGTCGTTCATCGCGAGCTCTTCGAGGATGACGCCGCGCTCGGTCTCGAGCTCGCCCTCGTCGAGGCGGGCGGAGGTGACCATGTCGGCGATGACGTCGACCGCCATCGGCAGGTCGGCGTCGAGCACGCGGGCGTAGTAGCAGGTGTGCTCCTTGCCGGTGGCGGCGTTGGCCTCGCCGCCGACGGCGTCGAACGCCTCGGCGATGTCCATCGCCGTGCGCCGGCCGGTGCCCTTGAACAGCAGGTGCTCGAGGAAGTGGGTGGAGCCGAAGTGACCGTCGGTCTCGTCGCGCGAGCCCACGCCGACCCAGGCGCCCACCGTCGCCGAGCGCAGGCCCGGCATCTGCTCGGTGAGCACACGAACACCGCCGGGCAGGACGGTGCGACGGATCGTCGCACCGTCCTGCCCGGCGGTCAGGTCGGCACCGGGCTCGCCCGTGGGGACGAGCGGGAGGTGCCAGGTCATCGGAGCGTCAGGCCTCCACCTGGTCCGACGCCGCGGCGTCGGCGGCGGGCGCGTCGGCCTCGTCGGCCTTGTCGTCCTCGGTGACCGCGACCAGCGAGAGCTTGCCGCGCGGGTCGATCTCACCGATCTCGACCTGGACCTTCTGGCCCACGGACAGCACGTCGTCGACGTTCTCGACGCGCTTGCCGCCCACGAGCTTGCGGATCTGGCTGATGTGCAGCAGACCGTCCTTGCCCGGCGAGAGGGAGATGAACGCGCCGAACGACGTCGTCTTGACGACGGTGCCGACGAAGCGCTCGCCCACCTCGGGGACGTGCGGGTTGGCGATCGCGTTGATCGCCGCGCGGGCGGCCTCGGCCGAGGGGCCGTCGGTGGCGCCGATGTAGACGGTGCCGTCGTCCTCGATGGAGATGTCCGCGCCCGTCTCCTCCTGGATCTGGTTGATCATCTTGCCCTTGGGCCCGATGACCTCGCCGATCTTGTCGACCGGCACCTTCACGGAGATGACGCGCGGGGCGTTCGGGGACATCTCGTCGGGCACGTCGATCGCCTCGGCGAGCACCTCGAGGATGGTCAGGCGCGCGTCGCGGGCCTGGGTCAGCGCGCCGGCCAGGACCGACGCCGGGATGCCGTCGAGCTTGGTGTCGAGCTGGATGGCCGTGACGAACTCGCTGGTGCCGGCGACCTTGAAGTCCATGTCGCCGAACGCGTCCTCGGCGCCCAGGATGTCGGTCAGGGCGGCGTAGCGGGTCTCACCGTCGACGGTGTCGGAGATGAGGCCCATCGCGATGCCGGCGACCGGAGCCTTCAGCGGGACGCCCGCGTTGAGCAGCGACAGCGTCGAGGCGCAGACCGAGCCCATCGAGGTCGAGCCGTTGGAGCCGAGGGCCTCGGACACCTGGCGGATCGCGTAGGGGAAGTCCTCGCGGCTCGGCAGCACGGGCACGAGCGCCCGCTCGGCCAGCGCGCCGTGACCGATCTCGCGGCGCTTCGGGCTGCCGACGCGGCCCGTCTCGCCCGTGGAGAACGGCGGGAAGTTGTAGTTGTGCATGTAGCGCTTGCGCGTGACCGGCCCGAGCGAGTCGATCTGCTGCTCCATGCGCAGCATGTTCAGCGTGGTGACGCCCATGATCTGGGTCTCGCCGCGCTCGAACAGGGCGGAGCCGTGCACGCGCGGGATGACCTCGACCTCGGCCGACAGGGTGCGGATGTCCGCGAGCCCACGACCGTCGATGCGCACGCCGTCGGTGAGGACGCGCTGGCGGATGAGCTTCTTCTGCAGCGCGCGGTACGCGGCCGACAGCTCCTTCTCGCGGCCCTCGAAGCGCTCGCCGAGCGCGCCGAGCAGGCCCTCCTTGAGCTCGTCCAGGCGGTTCTCGCGGTCCTGCTTGTCCGCGATCGCGAGCGCGTCGCGCAGGGTCGTGGCGACCTCGTCCTCGACGGCGGCGAACGCGTCGTCCTGGTAGTCCAGGAAGACCGGGTACTGCTTGACCTCCTTGGCCGCCTGGGCGGCGAGCGAGGCCTGCGCCTCGCAGAGGGCCTTGAGGAACGGCTTCGACGCCTCGATGCCCTGGGCGACGACCTCCTCGGTCGGCGCGGCGACGCCCTCGCTCTTGATGAGCTTCCAGGCGTCGTCCGTCGCCTCGGCCTCGATCATCGCGATCGCGACGTCGTCACCGACGACACGGCCGGCCACGACCATGTTGAACACGGCGCGCTCGAGGTCCGAGTACTTCGGGAACGCGACCCACTGGCCGTCGATCAGCGCGACGCGCACGCCGGCGACCGGGCCGGAGAACGGCAGGCCGGAGATCTGCGTGGACGCCGACGCGGCGTTGATCGCCAGCACGTCGTAGGCGTCGTCGGGGTGGATGGACAGGACGTCGATGACGACCTGGACCTCGTTGCGCAGGCCCTTGACGAACAGGGGGCGCAGCGGGCGGTCGATGAGGCGGCAGGCGAGGATCGCCTCCGTCGAGGGACGGCCCTCGCGGCGGAAGAACGAGCCGGGGATGCGGCCCGCGGCGTACATGCGCTCCTCGACGTCCACCGTCAGCGGGAAGAAGTCGAACTGCTCCTTGGGGTGCTTGCCGGCCGTCGTGGCCGACAGCAGCATCGTCTCGCCGTCCAGGTACGCGGCGACGGAGCCGGCGGCCTGGCGGGCGAGGCGGCCCGTCTCGAAGCGGACGGTGCGGGTGCCGAAGCGGCCGTTGTCGATGACGGCCTCGGCGAACTGGATCTCGGGACCCTCCACGGGTGCCCTCCTTGATCTCGAGGGCGCCGCCGCGGCTCGGCGGTCTTCGATCGAGGCCCACGGAGCCGTGCCCGGCCCGTGGGCCGGACGGTTCGGGGGGCCACTACCGAGGACCGGACGAGAATCCGGCGGCGCGGTGTGGTGTGACGAGCGAGAGCCCGTCACCGTTCAGTCATGGTGACATCACACCAGACCAGCCCGGCCCCTGCGAGAGGTGACCGGGCTGGCGGGCGGTGTCAGCGGCGCAGGCCGAGCCGCGCGATGAGGCTGCGGTAGCGCTCGATGTCGACCTTCTGCAGGTAGCCCTGCAGGCGGCGGCGCTGGCCGACGAGGAGGAGCAGGCCACGACGCGAGTGGTGGTCGTGCTTGTGCTCCTTGAGGTGCTCGTTCAGGTCGTTGATCCGCTGGGTCAGCAGAGCGATCTGCACCTCGGGCGAGCCGGTGTCGCCCTCGTGGGTCGCGTACTCGGTGATGATGGACTGCTTGGTGGCAGCGTCGAGCGGCATGGCTCTCCTTCGGTGTGTCGTTGCGCGGTGCTCCGGGACTCGTTCACCGGGGCGCTCTGGATCCGCGGCCGTTCAGACGGCCTCACCATGCTACCAGCGCGCCGCCCGCCGGAGTCCGGCGGGCGGCGCGACGTGGGCCACGACACATCGGGGGCGCACCGGGCGGCGGGGTCAGTCGCCGTCCTGCCCTGCCGGGTGCCCGTCGACCTGGCGGAACGTCGTGCCGTCGTCGACGGACAGGACGCCCGCGAACCGCAGCAGGTCGCTGATCGTCGTGATCATCTTCCCGCCGTCCACCCGCACGCCCTGCGCCGGGGTCCACTCCTGGCTCAGGTAGGACCCGGGGTCCGCCCGCAGGAGGTAGACGAAGGTCTCGCACAGGATCCGGCTGCCGACGTCGCCGAGGAAGTTGCCGTTCCCCTGCACCTCGGCCTCCTTGAGCACGTAGTACCAGAGCGGGGTGCCGCCGAGCTCCGCCAGGGCGTCCTTGACGTCCTGCGTGGCGCCGCGCGTGAGCTGTTCCGCGGTCAGGGCGGGGACGTGCAGGGCCCGGGCCACCTCCTCGCCGGTGGGCAGGGAGAGCCAGTACCCCCGCAGCAGGTTGCGCTGCGCGAGCTGCTTGAGCAGGGCGCTGACGCCGGGGTCGAGCCCCGCGTCGTTGCCCTCCTTGAGCATGGTCGACAGGCCGTTGGCCAGGAACGGGTCGATCTTCGCCGCGGAGCGCCGGCGGTCGGGGTCGCCCTTGTCGACGAACCGCGCCCAGTCGATCGGCCAGTTCGACGGCAGCACCTCCCCGGGCGGGGCACCGCTCGGGACGAGGCCTCCGCCGCCGGTGAACTCGAAGAGCTGCACGAGGCTCGCGAAGGCGGCGCGGGGCGGCCCGGCCGGCGGCACGACCTTGCCGAAGTTGAGGTTGAAGTCGTAGCCGTTGCGGATCATGGAGTGCCCGAACCGGAACGCGGCGACCGCGAACTCGAGCGGCATGGCGGCCTTGCGCCGGGGCCGGAACAGCAGCGACGGCTCGACCAGCACCTCGTCGAGCACCCCCGGCTTCGTGAGCGTGCGGAGGTAGTCGTTGACGACGAGCCACTGGTAGTGGTGCTGCGTGAGCTGCTGGGCACGGTCGAAGACCGCCCGGTCGTCGACCGTGAGCCACGGCTCGATCTGGCGCACCCGGTCCACGACGGCGTTGTGGAACCGGATGACGCCCAGGTGGAGCTGGGCCACGACGAGGTTCTCGTCGTTGCGCCCGTCGGGGATCTTCGCCGACCCGGGCGCCGGGCGGTCCTCCTCCGGCACGGGGAGCGCCGCGACCTCGGCGGCCGAGAACCGCGGCAGGTCGCGCTGCGGGTCCTCCCCCGGGGGCACGAGCACGAACCCCGGCACCGGGGTCGTCGCCACCCGGCCCAGCGCGAGCTTGGCCGGGTCGGTCGTCGCGTAGGCGGCCTCGCTGCGCGTGGTCCGCCGGCCCGGCTCGCCCGGGAACCGCGGCCCGCTGCCGTACAGGCTGTCCAGGTTGAGGAAGGGGTGCCGGCCGTTGTGCAGGCTCCGGACCACCGCCTCCGGCGGGAACGCCGTGAACGGGTCGGCGACGATGTCGCCCAGGACGAGGTCGCCCGGCCGCGGGCGCTCGCCGTCCTGCGGCCGCGTGTCCGGCCCGTTGGTGTTCAGGGTGATGTCGTGGTCGATGAACTGGCCCCAGTACGTGTAGATCGCGGGGACCGTGGAGTCGAGCGCCGGGTCGGGCGGGCCAGCGGGCTCGATCATCGCGGCCCCGAGCTTCTTCAGCGCCTCGACGACCGCGTCGACGGTCGGGTTGGCGATCGGTCCCGCCGGCGGCTCGGCCCCGTCGGCGACCGGCAGGTGCGCCGCCGGGAACCGGCCGCGCAGGTCGCGGAAGAGGTAGTCGAACGACGTGGTCGCGTCGAACCGCTCCTCGACGATGTCGCGCAGGACGGCGAGCTCCGTCTCGTGGAGCAGCGGCGCGGGCGACGACCCCGGGTCCTTGTCGGGCCGGGGTCGAGGGCGCGGGCGCGGCACGACCTGACCGCCGTGCCGCACGCTGCGCACGGTGCGGCCGACGGGGTCCGAGTGGACGTCGGGTCCGGGCTCGGGCGCCTCCTGCTCGATGGTGTGCTGAGCCGCCATGGCTCTGCCCCTCTCGGGAGTGGGCGGGCGCCGGGCACGCTCGGTCCGGCGCGCGAGGCACGTCCCGGGCCGCCCAGCCGGACGACCCGGGACCGCGCGCTGCGACGCGGCACCGCAGTGGAACAGGGAGTGCGGTGCACACGCCGTGACCGGGCCGCAGGTCCCCCGCGGCCCACGGGCCGGGCACCGCCCGGTCCGTCACGTCAGGAAGGAGCGGCGGCCTCGGGTCCCGTGACCGCCCGCGCGCGGTTTCACCCGGTGGCGCGGCCGGCGGCCCGCCGGTGGTCAGCGCAGAAGGTCAGCGCAGGAGGTCGCGCGCGCGGTCGACGTCGGCGTGCATCTGCGCCACCAGCGGCTCGATGCCGTCGAAGCGGAGGGTCGGGCGGAGGCGCTCGACGAGCTCCAGCACCACCGTCTCGCCGTACAGGTCCAGGTCGTCGCGGTCGAGCACGTACGCCTCGACGCGGCGCTCCACGCCGTCGAACGTGGGGTTGGTGCCCACCGAGATCGCGGCGGGAAGGTCGGCGTCGGGGTCGCGCGGGTCGGCCTCGGCGAGCTGCGGGCGCAGGAGCCGCCCGGCGTAGACGCCGTCCGCCGGCACCATGCCCTCCGCGTGCCCGAGGTTCGCCGTCGGGAAGCCCAGCTCGCGGCCGCGGGCGTCGCCGTGCACCACGGTGCCGCGCACCCGGTGGGGCCGTCCGAGCACGTCCGCCGCCTGCGCGACGTCCCCCTCCGCCAGCAGGGCCCGGGCCGCCGACGACGACCAGCGCTCGCGCGCGCCGCCGGCGCCCGGCGCGCACTCGCCGACGTCGTCCACGGCCACGACCTCGAAGCCGTGCGTGCCGCCGAGCTCGACCATCGTGGCGAGCGTGCCCGCGTTCCCCTTGCCGAACCGCACGTCGTGCCCCACGACCACGCTGCGCGCCCCCAGCCCCTCCACGAGGTACCGGGTGACGAACTCCTCCGGCGTCTGCGCGGCGAGGTCGAGCGTGTACGGGACCACGAGGACGGCGTCCAGGCCGGTGCGCCCGAGCAGGTCGAGGCGGTCGCGCAGCCCGGTCAGCAGCTCGGGCGCCGTCTCGGGGCGGTGCACCCGGGCGGGGTGCGGGTCGAAGGTCAGCGCCACCGCGAGGCGGTCGTCGGCGCGGGCGAGCCCGACGAGGCGCCGCAGCACGGCCTGGTGGCCGCGGTGCACGCCGTCGAAGTTGCCGATCGTGACGACCGACGGGCCGAACCCGTCGGGGACCTGGTCCAGGTCCGTGAACACCTGCACGGGTCGCGCTCCGTCTCGTCGATGGCCGGCTGGTCGGCACCCGCGCCGGGTGCCGACCGTCAAGGATAGACCGACGCCGGCCGCGCGGACCGCCTCACCCGGGGAGCATCGCCGCGGCGGCCCGGAGGTACCGCTCGGGTCGAAGTCGTCGAGCAGGGCACGCTGCATGAGGAAGCCCTGGCCGAGGCCCAGCATCACCGGGATAGGCAGCCCCGCGGCGGGCCGGGTGCGCAACCACGCACGGAGGGCGTCCCTCTCACCCGGAGACCGCCATGTCGTCGACCACCGACGCCCCCGCTCCCGCACCGGCCGGCCCGCCGCGCCCTGTCCCGCACACGCCCTGGGGCCGGGTCGTCGCTCTGGCGCTCGGCGTCTCCGCCGTCGTCGGCGTCCTGGTGCTCGCCTTCTCCTGGCCCGCCGTCACCGCCGAGCCGAGGGACCTCCCCGTCGCCGTCGCGGGGCCGCCCCAGGCCGTCGCCGGGCTGGGGGCGACCCTCGACGAGGCGCAGCCGGGCGCCGTCGACCTCCTGCCGGTCGCCGACCGGGACGCCGCCGTCACCGCGGTCGAGGCCCGCGACGCCTCCGGCGCGATCGTCCTCGGCACGTCGCCCGAGGTGCTGACCGCCTCGGCCGCGAGCTCTGCCACGAACCAGCTCCTCACTTCGGTCGCCGCTCAGCTGCAGGCCGGGCTCGCCCAGCAGACGCAGGCCGCCGGCCAGGACTCGGGCCAGGGCGCCGCGGCCGCCCCGCCCACCGTGACGGTGACCGACGTCGGCCCCCCTGTCCCCCGACGACCCGCGCGGCACCGGCCTGACGGCGGCCATGTTCCCGCTCCTGCTCGGCGGGCTCGCCGGCGGCGTCGCCATCTCGCTCCTGGTCGTCGGCGCGCTGCGCCGCGTCCTCGCCGTGGCGGTCTACTCGGCCGTGGGCGGCCTCGTCCTCGTCGCCGTGCTGCAGTCGTGGTTCGGGGCGCTGCAGGGCGACTGGTGGACGAACGCGGCGGCCGCCGCGCTCGCGCTGGCCGCCGTCGCAGCGCCGATCACGGGCCTCGTCGCCGTGCTCGGCCGCGCGGGGATCGCCTTGGGCGCGGTGACGATGATGCTCGTGGCCAACCCGATCTCCGGAGCCACCGTGCCGCCCGAGTTCCTGCCCTGGCACTGGGGCGCGATCGGCCAGTGGTTCCCGCCCGGGGCGGGCGCCACCCTCCTGCGCGACCTGTCCTACGTCCCGGCCGCCGACGCGGGCGCCGCGTGGCTGGCCCTCGGCCTCTGGGCCGGCGCCGGCGTGGTCCTGTCGCTCGTGGGACACCTGCGGACCGCCGGCGGCGCCGAGCCCGACGAGGACGCCGCGCGCGACGAGGCCCTGGAGCGCGGTGCTCGGCACCGCGAGCCCGCCCTGCAGGCCTGAGGCGGCGAGGTCAGCCGCCCGCGGGCGCGAGGACGAGCACGGGCTTCGCCAGCGCCTCGCCCCGGCGCCGGGTGTCCTCCAGCAGCGCGACGAGCGCGCCGTCCGGCCCGATCGCCGCGACGGTGCCGCGCTCCCCGCTCTCGGGCACCCACTGCCCGTACCCGAGCGCACGGGCCTCGTCCTCGGTGAGGTCGCGCACGGGGAACGTCGCGCGGGCCGCGTCGGCGAGCGGCAGCGTGGCGAGCACGCCGTCGGCGTCGGCCTGCGCCTCCAGCTGCTCGAGCGTGCGAGCCCCCGCCAGGTCGTAGCCGCCCACCCGGGTGCGCCGCAGGGCCGTGAGGTGGCCGCCCGTGCCGAGCGCGGCGCCCAGGTCGCGCGCGAGCGCGCGGACGTACGTCCCCGAGGAGACGACGACCGACACGTCGACGTCGAGCACGGCGACGCCCCCCGCCGTCGTCCCGGCCCGCGTCGCGAGCACGTCGAAGCGGCTCACCGTGACGGGGCGCGCCTCGAGGACGACGTCCTCCCCCGCCCGGGCGCGCGCGTAGGCCCGCTTCCCGTCCACCTTGATCGCGCTGACCGTGGTGGGCACCTGCCGGATGTCCCCGGTGAGCACCGCGACCTCGCGCGCGAGGTCCTCGCCCGGCACGCCCCCGCCGACGCCGGCCGAGGCGACGACCTCGCCCTCCGCGTCGTCGGTCGTGGTCACCACGCCGAGCCGGATCGTCGCGTCGTACGCCTTGTCGGCGCCGACCACGTACGTCAGGAGCCGGGTGGCCCGGCCCACCCCGACGACGAGCACGCCCGTCGCCATGGGGTCGAGCGTGCCGGCGTGCCCCACCTTGCGCGTGCCCGCCAGGCGGCGGCAGCGCCCGACGACGTCGTGGCTGGTCCAGCCCGAGGGCTTGTCGACCACCAGGAACCCGTCGGGCGCGGTAGGGCGGCGGTGCGGCGCGGGGTGTGCCGGAACGGTCATCGGGTCTCCGTCGTCATGGATCGCGTGGTCGTGGACCGGGTGGTGGTCGCGGGTCGGGCCCGCACGGCGTCGAGCTGTGCCCTGATGAGCACGGCCCGTACCTCGAGGCCCAGGTCGGCCAGCGGCGCGACGTCGGCCGGACTGCGGTCGATCGCGCACAGCACCGTCTCGACGACGGCACCCTCGGCACGCAGCGCGAGGGTCGCATCACGGACGGCGCCGCCCGTGGTGATGACGTCCTCGACCAGGGTGACCCTCCGCCCGGCGACGGGCGGCCCCTCCACCAGCTTCGCCGTGCCGTAGCGCTTGGCCTCCTTGCGCACGAACAGCGCCGGGAGGGCCGTGACCGAGCTGAGCACCGTCACGATCGGGATGCCGCCGAGCTCGAGGCCGCCGAGCTGCTCCGTGCCGGGCGGGACGAGCGGCGCCATCTGACGCGCCACCCGGGCGAGCAGCGCCGGGTCCGTCTCGAACAGGTACTTGTCGAAGTACTCGGTGGCCTGCCGGCCGCTGCGCAGCGTGAAGGTGCCGGTGAGCCGACAGGCCCGGTCGACGTCGCGGGCGAGGTCAGGATCGGGATCGGTCATGACCCCATCCTGGCCCAGGCCCGCGACGGCGACGGGAGCGGGTCAGACCTCGCCGGCGTCGTCCTCGCCCGGCTTGCGGTACGGGTCCGCCTCGCCGGCGAAGCCCTTGCCCTCGCGCAGCGCGGCGAGCTCGGCGTCGCGGCGCCGCGCCTCGATGAGCGCGGCGTCCAGGTGCGCGGCGTTCTCCGGCATCGAGTCCAGGAAGAACTCGAGGGTCGGTGTGAGCCGCACGCCCGT
This sequence comes from Promicromonospora sp. Marseille-Q5078, assembly GCF_050315395.1. Classification (NCBI taxonomy): domain Bacteria; kingdom Bacillati; phylum Actinomycetota; class Actinomycetes; order Micrococcales; family Promicromonosporaceae; genus Promicromonospora; species Promicromonospora sp. Marseille-Q5078. The sequence continues at coordinate 1,859,453 of NZ_JBNPQG010000001.1, read as the reverse complement.
CTGCTTGCCGACCTCCGAACGGATCACGCCCTTGGCGCTCTCCAGCGCCGCCGCGGTGCCCGCCCGCTCCTCGTCGGTGCCGAGCACCGTGTAGAACACCGAGGCGTTCTGCAGGTCCCCCGTCACGCGCACGTCGGTGACGGTCACGAACCCGAGGCGCGGGTCCTTGATCCGGGTGTCGAGCATCTGCGCGACGATCTCCTTGATGCGGTCCGCCAGCTTGCGGGCGCGCGGGTTCTCGGGCCTGTCGCCCTTCTGACCAGGCATTGCGTCTCCCTCTCTCACGCCGACGGCGCCCCGCCCCGCCCCCTGCTCGTCTCGAGCGGGGCGGGGCGGGGCGCCGTCAGGCTGTACCTAGCAGCGCGACCGTCAGGCGCGCGGCTTCTCGCGCATCTCGAAGGTCTCGATGATGTCACCCTCGGTGACGTCGTTGAACGACCCGAGACCGATACCGCACTCGAAGCCCTCGCGGACCTCGGTGACGTCGTCCTTCTCGCGGCGCAGCGACTCGATCGTGAGGTCGTCCCCGACGATCTTGCCGTTGCGCAGGACGCGCGCCTTGGTGTTGCGGCGGATGGTGCCCGACCGGATGATCGAGCCCGCGATGTTGCCGAACTTCGAGGAGCGGAAGACCTGGCGGATTTCCGCCGTGCCCAGCTGGGCCTCCTCGTACTCCGGCTTGAGCATGCCCTTGAGGGCCGCCTCGACGTCGTCGATCGCCTGGTAGATGACCGAGTAGAACTTGACCTCGACGCCCTCGCGGTCCGCGAGGTCCTCGACACGCTCACCGAACTTCACGTTGAAGCCGATGATGATCGCGTTGTCGACCGTGGCCAGGTTGACGTCGTTCTGCGTGATCGCACCGACACCGCGGTGGATGACGCGCAGCTCGACCTCGTCGCCGACGTCGATCTTGAGCAGCGCGTCCTCCAGCGCCTCGACGGCACCGGAGACGTCGCCCTTGAGGACCAGGTTGAGGGTCTCGACCTTGCCCTGCTCGAGCGCCTTGGTGAAGTCCTCCAGGCTGATGCGCTTGCGGCGCTTGGCCAGGAGGGCGGCACGCTCGGCAGCCTCGCGCTTCTCGGCGATCTGACGGGCGGTGCGCTCGTCCGGCGCCACCAGGAAGGTGTCGCCGGCGCTCGGCACCGAGGCGAGGCCCAGGACGAGGACCGGACGCGCCGGGCCTGCCTCCTTCAGCGACTCGCCGTGCTCGTCGAACATCGCACGGACGCGGCCGTGGGCCGTGCCCGCGACGATCGCGTCGCCGACGCGCAGGGTGCCCGACTGGACGAGGACGGTCGCGACGGCGCCGCGGCCCTTGTCGAGGTTGGCCTCGATGGCCACACCGCGCGCGTCCTTGTCCGGGTTCGCCCGCAGGTCGAGCGACGCGTCGGCCGTGAGCAGCACGGCCTCGAGCAGCTGCTCGATGCCCTGGTTCTGCTTGGCGGAGACGTCGACGAACATCGTCTCGCCGCCGTACTCCTCGGCCACCAGGTTGTACTCGGTGAGCTGCTGGCGGATCTTGTCGGGGTTGGCCCCCTCCTTGTCCACCTTGTTCACCGCGACCACGATCGGCACGTTCGCCGCCTGGGCGTGGTTGAGCGCCTCCACCGTCTGCGGCATGACGCCGTCGTCGGCGGCGACCACGAGGATCGCGATGTCCGTCACCTGGGCACCACGGGCACGCATGGCGGTGAACGCCTCGTGACCCGGGGTGTCGATGAAGGTGATCGGGCGGTCGACGCCCTCGTGCTCGCGGCGCACCTGGTAGGCACCGATGTGCTGGGTGATGCCGCCGGCCTCGCCGGAGACGACGTCGGTCTGGCGGATCGCGTCGAGAAGACGCGTCTTGCCGTGGTCGACGTGACCCATGACGGTGACCACCGGCGGACGCGGCATGAGGTCCTCGTCCGACTCCTCGGCCTGCTCGGCCTCGAGGTCGATGTCGAAGGCCCCGAGCAGCTCCCGGTCCTCCTCCTCGGCCGACACCATCTCGATGACGTAGCCGAGCTCCGTCGCGAGCGTGCCGAACGTGTCCTCGTCGAGCGACTGCGTGGCGGTGGCCATCTCACCGAGGTGGAACAGCACCGTCACCAGGCTGGCGGGGTTCGCGTCGATCTTGTCCGCGAAGTCGTTCAGGGACGAGCCGTGACGCAGACGGACGACGGTCGTGCCGTTGCCGCGAGGGACCTGCACGCCGCCGAGCGACGGCGCCTGCATCTGCTCGAACTCCTGGCGCTTCGCCCGCTTCGACTTGCGGCCGCGGACGGGACGACCGCCCGCACGACCGAACGCACCCTGCGTGGCGCCACGGCCGGCGCCACCGCGCCCGCCGGGACGGCCGCCGAAGCCGCCGCCGCCACCGGGGCGGAAACCACCGCCGCCGCCGGGGCCACCACCGGGGCCACCGCCACGGCCGCCACGGCCGCCGCCGGCAGGTGCCGGCCGCTCACCGGGACGCGGCATCGAGGTCTTGCCGGGCATCATGCCCGGGTTCGGGCGCGGACCGCCCGGACGCGGCGCCGCGGGGCGGGGACCGCCCGGACGGGGACCGCCGGGACGGGGACCGCCGGGACGCTCGCCCGTGCGCTCGGTCGCGGCGGCGTCGCCGCCGCGCTCGGGGCGCTGCCCCGGGCGGGGCATGCCCTGGCTGGACGCGAACGGGTTGTTGCCCGGGCGCGGCGCACCGCCGGAGCCGGCGCCGGAGCGCTGACCCTGGCGCGGCATGCCCTGGCTGGACGCGAACGGGTTGTTGCCAGGACGCGGGGAACGACCGCCCTTGCCGTCACGGCCGTCACGGCCGTCACGGCCGTCACGGCCGTCACGCTGCTCGCGTGCGGCCGGGGCCGGCTTGGGGGCCGCAGGGCGCGGACCGGGGGTCGGAGCGCCGGGGCGCGAGGCCGCCGGCTGCGCGGGCGCCTGCTCGGCGGGCGCGGCCGGGGCTGCCTCTGCCGCCGGAGCGGCGGGCGCCTCTGCCACGGGAGCAGGGGTGGCCTTCGGGGCCGGCTTGGGAGCGGGCTTCGCCGGAGCGGCCTTCTGCTCGGCGCGCGGCGCCGCAGCCCTGGGCTCGGCAGACCTCGCCCCCGAGGACGCGGGAGCCGCGTCCTTGTACTTGTCGCGCATCATGCGCTCGACCGGTGCCTCGAGCGTCGAGGACGCCGACCGGACGAACTCACCCGACGTCTTCAGGTCGGCCAGCAGGGTCTTGCTCTCCACTCCGAGCTGCTTTGCCAGCTCGTGAACGCGGATCTTCGGCACGTCTCTCCTGTCTCGGCCCTCCTGCGGGACAGGGAGGCCGTCGTTAGTGCTGAGTACTCATCGCACGGAACTCATCGGGTGCCCATCGGCTTCTGACCCGCTTCCTTGTCGACATGGTGTGTGTGCGGCCGAGCAACGCTCGGTCGCGATGGCCCGTCCGCCGGGCGGCGGCGCGGGCCGGAGGGACTCAACGGTCCTGCTGCTCCAGGTGTTCCCGGACGTCCGTCAGGTCGACCGGTCCCGTGACGCGCAACGCGCGCGGCACGGCCCGACGACGCTCGGCGAGCGCCAGGCAGGCTGGCGTCGGATGGATCCAGGCGCCACGCCCCGGCAGACACCCTCGCACGTCGACCGCGAGACGTTCCTCGCGTCCCGACGGCTCGAGCACCAACCGCAGGAGAGCGGACCGCTGGTCACGCCCCCTGCACCCGACGCACGTCCGTACCGGTCCGGCGCTTTCCGGCGCGGTACGTGGGGAGGTCGAGGGCTGGGCGCGTGGCCCGGTCCCCGACAGTCTAGCGCGACGACCCACGTGCCGTGACCGGCCTCAGCCCACGGCGCCGCGGGACACCGCGGCGCCACCTGCGTCGTCACCCGTCGCGCCGCCGTCGGCCGGGGCCGCCTCGTCGGAACGGATGTCGATCCGCCACCCCGTCAGCTTCGCGGCGAGGCGGGCGTTCTGCCCCTCCTTGCCGATCGCGAGGGAGAGCTGGTAGTCGGGCACGACCGCCCGGGCCGCCTTCGCGTCCGCGTCGACCACCGTGACCGAGCTCACACGGGCGGGCGAGAGCGCGTTGGCCACGAACCGGGCAGGGTCGTCGCTGTGGTCGACGATGTCGATCTTCTCGCCGTGCAGCTCCGCCATGACGGCGCGCACACGCGCTCCCATCGGGCCGATGCAGGCGCCCTTGGCGTTCAGGCCGGCCACCTTGGAGCGGACCGCGACCTTGGAGCGGTGCCCCGCCTCGCGGGCGATCGCGGTGATCTCGACGGCGCCGTCGGCGATCTCCGGGACCTCCAGCTCAAAGAGCTTGCGCACGAGGCCAGGGTGGGTGCGGCTCAGCACGACCTGGGCGCCCTTCATCCCGCGGGAGACCTCGACGACGTACGCGCGCAGCCGCTCGCCGTGCACGTAGTCCTCGGTGGGCACCTGCTCGTGCGGGGGCAGCACGGCCTCCGTGCCGCCCACGTCCACGAGCACGACGCGCGGGTCGCGGCCCTGCTGGATGACGCCCGCGAGGACCTCGCCCTCCTTGCCGCGGAACATGCCGAGCACCTGGTCGTCCTCGGCGTCGCGCAGGCGCTGCACGATGACCTGGCGGGCGGTGGCAGTGGCGATGCGGCCGAAGTCGGCGGGCGTGTGGTCGAACTCGGGCCCGAGCTCGATCGTGGGCCGCGCCTCCGGGTCCTCGGGGTCGGGCGTGCGGATCTCCTCGCGGGCCCACACGGCGACGTGGCCGGACTTGCGGTCCACCTCGACGCGGGCGTGCTGGTAGGCGTCCGGCGTGCGGTGGTAGGCCGACAGCAGCGCCTGCTCGATGGCCGCGACGAGGACGTCAAGGCTGATGTCCCGCTCCCGCTCCAGCAGCCGAAGCGTGCTCATGTCGATGTCCATGGTCAGCCCTCCTCGTGACGGGCGGTGCCCGTGGTGTCGTCCCGGGCGTCGCCCGCGTCCGTGTGGTCCTCGTCGAGACGCTTGAGCTCGACCTCGATCTTCCCCTTGCGCACGTCGGCCATGGGCAGCCGCGCGCCGCCCTCGAGCACGAGCTCGGCCCCGTCGGCCCCGTCGGCCTCTCGGGCGTCCGTGAGGTCGACGTCGACCAGCCGGCCGGCCGCCGTCCCGCCGTCGCGCAGCTGCAGCGTCACGAGGCGGCCGCGGGCGCGCCGGAAGTGGCGCAGCTCCGTCAGCGGCCGGGACGTGCCGGGGGTCGAGGTCTCGAGCGTGTACGCGCCGGGCACGACGTCGTCGGCGTCGAGCGCCGCGGAGATCGCGCGCGAGGCGTCGCCGAGCGTGTCGGAGTCGAGGCTGCCCACCTGGTCCTCGGGCAGGTCCACCGTGATGCGCACGACCGACTTCTTGCCGGCCTGCGTCACGACCACGTCCTCCAGGAACAGGCCCGCCGCGTCGACCGCCGGGGCGACGACCCGCCGCACCGCCTCGGCCTTGGACCCGGCCGCCGTCGTGCGGCCGTGCTGCGCTGCCATCGCTGCCTCCCGTGGGTCACGTCGTTGAACTGCCGTGTGCTCCCCGCGCCGGGACGTCCCGCGGCCGGTGTGTCGTTGTGTGTGCAGCGTCAAGCGTAACGAACGACCGGCCCGGCTCGCGCCGCACGGCGTCCTGCACCGCCGGGCGAACGTCACACCGGCGGCGGCGCCCGCGTGGCATCATCGGCCACGATGGAACTGCACCCCGCTCCCGCCCGGACCACCGCGGCCGCGCCCCTGGCGCGACGCCGCCGCCGGACCGCCGTTGCAGGGGCGGTGCTCGCCGCCGGGCTGCTCGCGGGGTGCGGCGTGCGGCTGGAGGCGCCTCCCGCGGCCGAGCCCGTGCCCGACTCCCTCGAGGTGGTGCGCCGGACCGCGGTGTCCGACGCCCTGCTCGTGGCCGACGGCGCGGAGGCCGCCCTCGAGCAGGTCCCGGCCAGGCGGGAGCGGCTCGTCACGGAGCTCACCCGCATCGCCGCGTCGTCGCGCGCGCAGGCGGAGGCGCTGGGCGGCGAGTACGACTCCGGGCTCGTGACCGACGAGCCGACGAGCACGCAGTCCTCCGCCTGGGACATGGCCTCGCCGGCCGACGTGGTCCTGGCTCTCGACGACGCCGCGGCGCGCTCGCGCACCGCGGCGGGCACCACCACCGACGGGCCGCTCGCGCGGCTGCTCGCGTCGGTGGGCGCGGCCCAGACCGTGTCGGCCGAGCGCCTCGCCGCCCTGGCGGACGTCGCCGGGCCCGACGTCGTCGACCCCGAGGTCCCGGCGCCGACCGGGACCGGGCGCGCGGCCGAAAAGGCGTCGCCCTCCCCGTCGGGGTCGCGCACCGAGGACGCCGGGCAGGACGGCGCCGACGGCGCCGACGGGCAGGACCGCGACGGCGTCGTCCCCGAGGGGCTCTCCGCGCACGACCTGAGCACGCTGGTGGTGTCCGAGGACGCGACCCGGTACGCCCTGCAGCTGCGGGCGGCGCTCGGCGAGGGCGACGAGCGCGAGAAGCTGCTGGTGCGCGTCGCGGAGCACGCCGAGCGCGCCGACGCGTGGGCCGCGGTCGCGGGCACGCAGGCCACCGCGCAGGACCCGCGGCGCGCGGCCTACGCGGTGCCGCGGGCGGCCGACGTGCAGGACGAAGCCCTGGTGGTCGACCTCGAGAACGACCTCGCCACCGACTACGCCACCCTCGTCGGCACGACGACGGCCGGCACCCGCGGGGTGCTCGTCGACCTGCTCGTCGACGCGGCCGTCACGCTCGACGACTGGGGCGCCGACCCGGTGCCGTTCCCCGGCCTGCCGGAGCAGGCCGAGGACGACGCCGCGAAGGGCTAGCTGTGATGTCCAGGGAGGTTGGTCAGCCGGGTGATCGGTGGCTGGCCGCCGATGGCGGAGTGGGCTCGATGGTGATTGTAGAAGTGGAGCCATCCGGGCAGGGCAGCGTTGCGCTGGCTGGTTGAGTCGTAGAAGCGGGCGTAGGCCCATCCGTCAGCCAGGGTCCGGTGGAATCGCTCGATCTTGCCGTTCGTCTGCGGGCGGTAGGGGCGGGTGCGCTTGTGCACGATTCCGAGGTCCGTGCATGCGTGGGCCCAGGCGTGGGACTTGTAGGCGGCGCCGTTGTCGGACAGGACTCGCTCGATGGTGATGCCGTGATCGGCGAACCAGGTCTGGGCGCGTTGCAGGACGCCGATCGCGGTCGGGGCCTTCTCGTCGGCGTGGATCTCGGCGTAGGCGACACGGGAGTGGTCGTCGATCACGGTGTGCACGAATGCGGTGCCGACCAGCGGTCCCCGCACGCGACCCTTGCGGCGTTCGGTCACGGTCGCGGCACGGTTGCGGTCGCCCTGCGACTTGCCGACATACCGCCACCCGCCGCCGTCGGGGATGTTGCCGAACTTGGTCACGTCCACATGGATCAACGATCCGGGGTGATCGTGCTCGTAGCGGCGCAACGGTTCTCCGGTGACCCGGTCGATGCGCCAGAGCCGGTTGATCCGGCAGCGCACGAGGACGGCATGCACGGTCGCGGCCGGGATGCCGAGCCGGCCAGCGATCTGAACCGGGCCGAGCCGGTGGCGCCAACGCAGTCGCACGATCGCCTTGACGACCGGCTGCGGAGTGCGGGTCGGGCTGTGGTGCGGGCGCGAGCTGCGGTCGGCCATGCCGGCCGTGCCCTCGGCCCGGTATCGATCGGCCCATTTCTTCGCAGTGCGCGGCGAGACCATGAACATCTTCGCCGCGGCGGCGTGGGTCCAGCCCGACTCGACGATCAGCAGCGCCAGACGCAGCCGCGTCTTCGGAGTCAGCAGGGCGTTAGCGTGGGACACGAAGGCCTCCGGTGGGTGGAAGTGGTTCCTCGACAGCTCCACTTCACAACCGGAGGCCTTCGTCTGTCAGACAGGCTCACCGGATCCGAACGGGACAACGTCCCTGGACATCACAGCTAGCCGGGCCGACGTCGCCGACGTCGAGCCGGGCCCCAAGAGTCAGCCGGCCAGCAGGTCCGCCACGCGCTCGGTCACGACGCGCGCCGCGTCGGCCACCGGCACCTGCTCGGACGCGCCGGCGCGCGGGCGCACCTCCACGACGCCGTCCGCCAGGCCCCGGCCGACCACGACGATGAGCGGCACGCCGAACAGCTCGGCGTCGGCGAACTTCACGCCCGGCGACACCTTCGGGCGGTCGTCGTAGATGACCTCGACCCCGGCCTCGACGAGCGACGTGGCGAGCTTCTCGGCGGCATCGAAGACCTCCGCGCCCTTGCCCGTCGCGACGACGTGCACGTGCGCCGGGGCCACCTGGACCGGCCAGGCGAGGCCCTTCTCGTCGTGGTTGTCCTCGGCGATCGCGGCGACGGCGCGCGTGACGCCCACGCCGTAGGACCCCATGGTGACGGTGACGGCCTTGCCGTTCTCGTCCAGCACCTTGAGGTCGAGCGCCTCCGCGAACTTCCGGCCGAGCTGGAACACGTGCCCCATCTCGATGCCGCGGGCCGTCTCGAGGATCCCGTCGCCGTTCGGGCACGGGTCGCCGGGGAAGACCTCGGCCACCTCGATGGTGCCGTCGGCGCCGAAGTCGCGGCCGGCGACGAGGTCGAGCACGTGCTGACCGGGCCGGTTCGCGCCGGTGACCCAGCGGGTGCCCTCGACCACGCGCGGGTCGAGCAGGTAGCGCACCTTCGAGGGGGACTCCTCGCCCAGCGCGCCGGGGCCGATGTAGCCCTTGACCAGCTCCGGGTGTGCGGCGAAGTCCTCCTCGCCGAACGGCGTGAACTCGGCCGGGTAGAAGGCCGCCTCCATCCGCTTGACGTCCACCTCGCGGTCGCCGGGGACGCCGATCGCGACGGCGTCGGAGGTGCCGTCGGGGTGGTCCAGCCGGAAGAGGACGTTCTTCAGCGTGTCCCCGGCCTGCCAGGGCCGGTCGTCGCGCGGGAAGCGCTCGTTGAGGTGGTCCACGAGCGACTCGATCGTGGGCGTGCCCGGCGTGTCCTCGGCGTGCGCCTCGGCCGTCCCCTCGAAGGGGATCGGGTCCGGCACGGGCGCCCGCGCGGCCTCGACGTTCGCCGCGTAGCCGCAGGCGCGGCACTCGACGTACGTGTCCTCGCCGATCGGCGACTTGGCGAGGAACTCCTCCGACTTGGAGCCACCCATCGCGCCGGCGTGCGCCGAGACGATCACGTACTCGAAGCCGAACCGGTCGAAGATCCGCTGGTAGGCCGCGCGGTGCTTCGCGTAGCTGGCGTCGAGGCCGGCGTCGTCCACGTCGAAGGAGTACGAGTCCTTCATGATGAACTCGCGCCCGCGGATGAGACCCGCGCGGGGCCGCGCCTCGTCGCGGTACTTCGTCTGGATCTGGTACAGCGCCAGGGGCAGGTCCTTGTACGAGGAGTACAGGTCCTTCACCAGGAGGGTGAACATCTCCTCGTGCGTGGGCGCCAGGAGGTAGTCGGAGCCCTTGCGGTCCTGCAGGCGGAAGATGTTCGGGCCGTACTCGGTCCAGCGACCCGTGGCCTCGTAGGGCTCGCGGGGCAGGAGCGCCGGGAAGTGCACCTCCTGCGCGCCGATCGACGCCATCTCCTCGCGCACCACGGCCTCGACCTTCGCGAGGACGCGCAGGCCGAGCGGCAGCCAGGAGTAGACGCCGGGGGCCGCGCGGCGGATGTAGCCGGCGCGGACGAGCAGCCGGTGGCTCGCGACCTCGGCGTCGGCCGGGTCCTCACGCAGCGTGCGGACGAAGAGCTGGGACAGGCGGAGCAGGTCGCCCTGGGGCTGACGGGCGGACACGATCGACATGGGGGCCAGCCTAGCGGCGCCGGGCCCCTCCCCCGCCCGCACGCCCGGCCGCACCGGCCGCACGCCTGGTCGCACGCCTGGTCGGCGTCGTGCCCTGCTGGCACCATGGCGGCATGCCCGAGCTTCCCGAGGTGCAGGCACTGGCGGAGTTCCTCGACGCGCGCGCGTCGGGACACCGGGTGGTCGCCGCCGACGTCGCGGCGATCGCCGCGCTCAAGACGTTCGACCCGCCCGTGACCGCCCTCGTCGGGCGCGAGGTCCGCGGCGTGGCCCGCCACGGCAAGTGGGTGGACGTGCGGCTGTCGGGGGCCGGGGAGCGGGGTGACGACGGCGCCGAGTCCCCGGGCCTGCACCTGCTGTTCCACCTCTCCCGCGGCGGGTGGGTGCGCTGGTCGGACCAGGCGCCGACGACCCCGGTCCGCCCGCGCATGGGCGGCTCGTCGCGAGGGGCCGCGCTGGCGCTGCGCGTGCGGCTCGACGACGGCTCCGGCTTCGACCTCACCGAGGCCGGCACCCGCAAGCGCCTGGCGGTGCACGTGGTGCGCGACCCGCAGGAGGTGGAGCAGGTCGCCACGCTGGGGGTCGACCCGCTGTCGCCGGGCTTCACGGTCGAGGCCCTGGCCGAGCTCCTGCGGGGGAAGAACCAGCAGGTCAAGGGCCTGCTGCGCGACCAGCACGCGATCGCCGGCATCGGCAACGCGTACTCCGACGAGATCCTGCACGTGGCGCGCACGTCGCCGTTCAAGCTGACCCGGTCGTTCACCGAGGCCGAGGTCGCCGCCCTGCACGAGGCCGTCGTCGCCACCCTGCACGACGCCGTCGCGGCGTCGACGGGCAAGCCCGCCAAGGAGCTCAAGGACGCCAAGCGTGCGGGCATGCGGGTGCACGGCCGCACGGGCGAGGCGTGCCCGGTGTGCGGGGACGTCGTGCGCGAGGTCAGCTTCGCCGACCGGTCGCTGCAGTACTGCGCGACCTGCCAGACCGGCGGCCAGGTGCTCGCCGACCGGCGGATGTCGAAGCTGCTCAAGTAGCCGGTTCCGCGCCTGTCAGGCGCTCGCGACCGCCTCCCGCGACGCCACGAAGGCGTCCACGCACGCCCGGACCTGCTCGGGCGTGTGCGCGGCGGAGAGCTGCACCCGGATGCGGGCCTCGCCGCGCGGCACCACGGGGAAGCTGAACGCGGTGACGTACACGCCGCGCTCCCCCATCGCCGCGGCCACCCGCGCCGCGAGGACGGCGTCGCCGAACATCACGGGCACGATCGGGTGCTCGCCCGGCAGCAGGTCGAAGCCGGCCTCGGTCATGAGGCGCCGGAACAGCTCCGCGTTCGCGACCAGGCGCTCGCGCAGGTCGCCCGCGCGCTCCACGAGGTCGAGGGCGGTGAGCGTGCCGGCCACGATCGTCGGCGCGAGCGTGTTCGAGAAGAGGTACGGCCGGGCCCGCTGGCGCAGCAGGTCGACGATCTCCTGGTGCGCCGCGACGTAGCCGCCCGACGCGCCGCCGAGCGCCTTGCCGAACGTGCCCGTGAGGATGTCGACCCGGTCGGCGACGCCGCACAGCTCGGGCGTGCCCCGCCCGTGGGCGCCCATGAAGCCCACGGCGTGCGAGTCGTCGACGAGCACCAGGGCGGAGAAGCGGTCCGCCAGGTCGCAGATCTCGCGCAGCGGGGCGAGGTAGCCGTCCATCGAGAAGACGCCGTCGGTGACGATCACGACGTGGCGGGCGCCGCCGTCGCGCGCCGCGCGCAGCTGGTCCTCGAGGTCGGCCATGTCGCGGTTGCGGTACCGGAACCGCGACGCCTTCGACAGCCGGATCCCGTCGATGAGCGAGGCGTGGTTGAGCGCGTCGGAGACGATCGCGTCCCCGGCGCCGAACAGCGTCTCGAAGACGCCGCCGTTCGCGTCGAAGCAGGACGAGAACAGGATCGAGTCGTCCGTCTCGAGGAAGCCCGCCAGCCGCTGCTCGAGGGCGCGGTGCTGGTCCTGCGTACCGCAGATGAAGCGCACGCTCGCCAGCCCGTAGCCCCAGGTGTCGAGGGCGTCGCGCGCCGCCGTGACGATGCGCGGGTCGTCGGCGAGGCCCAGGTAGTTGTTCGCGCAGAAGTTGAGCAGCTCGGCGCCGTCGGCGCGGATGAGCGCGCCCTGCGGCCCGGCGATGCCGCGCTCGTGCTTCGTCAGGCCCGCGCGCTCGATCTCGGCGAGCTCCCCCGCCACGTGCTCCCGGAACGTCCCGTACATCGCTATGCCTCCGTTCCCGCGGCCACCCCGTCGTGCGGGCCGCCGTCCGTCCAGCCCGTCCAGTCGAGGACCACCTTGCCGCCGTGCGCCGAGGCCGCGGCCTCGAAGCCCTCGCGCCACCGGCTCGCGGGGAGCCGGTCCGTCACGACCGACGCGATCGCCGCGCGCAGCGTCCCGCTGGTGCGCAGCATGGCGTCCATCGCCTGCCACGTCTCGAACATCTCGCGGCCGTAGATGCCCTTGAGCGTGAGCATGTGCGTCACCACGGTGCCCCAGTCGACGGCGATCGGCTCCGACGGGAGGCCGAGCATCGCGATCCGGCCGCCGTGGTTCATGTTCGCGATCATCTCGGGCAGCGCGCTCGGCGCGCCGCTCATCTCGAATCCGACGTCGAAGCCCTCGCGCAGCCCGAGCTCGCGCTGGGCCTCCGCGACCCGCGCCGTGCGCACGTCGAGGGCCGCGTCGGCGCCCATGGCGCGCGCCATCTCCAGCCGGGCCGGGCTCACGTCCGTGCCCACCACCAGGTGCGCGCCCGCGTGCCGGGCGACGGCGATCGCCATGAGGCCGATCGGCCCGCAGCCCGAGACGAGCACGTCCTCGCCGATCACCGGGAACGCCAGCGCGGTGTGCACCGCGTTGCCGAGCGGGTCGAAGATCGCCGCGACGTCCAGGTCGACCGCGGCGTGGTGCACCCACACGTTGGTCGCGGGCAGCACCACGTACTCGGCGAACGCCCCGTCGCGGTGCAGGCCGAGGCCCTCGGTGCGGATGCACATCTGCCGGCGCCCGGCGCGGCAGTTGCGGCACGTGCCGCACACGACGTGCCCCTCACCGGACACGAGGTCGCCCACCGCGACGTCGTGCACCAGCTCGCCGACCTCGACGACCTCGCCGACGAACTCGTGGCCCGGCACCAACGGCGCCTTGATCGTCGAGGCGGCCCAGTCGTCCCAGCGGTCGATGTGCAGGTCGGTGCCGCAGATGCCGGTGCGCAGCACGCGGATCTTCACGTCGCCGATCCCGGCCTCCGGCTCCGGCCGGTCCACGAGCTCCAGGCCCGGCCCCGGGCCCGGCTTGAACAGCGCCTTCACTCAGCTCTCCTTGACACCTGTCGTCCCCCGGCCGCACGCGTCGTCGCGCGCACCGTCACCGCGGGAACTGTCTCACGATTCGGAACCCCGGCGGCAACTCGCGGGGGCGTCACACCGCCGGGAGGGGGCGGGCGGGCGACGCCCGTCCGCCCCTCCCGGATCGCTTGCTCAGGAGCAGGTGACCTCGGTGCGGTAGATCTGCATGTCGCCGCCCGCAGCGTGCGGGGTCATGCACTCCGTGTGCGCGACGTACATCACCTGCTGGTACAGCGGCTGGATCACCTGGTCGGCGAGGATGCGGTCCTCCGCCTTCTTCCAGAGGACGTCGGCGTCCTCCTGGTTCGGCGCGGCGAGCGCGGCGTCGACGGCGGCCTGCCCCTCGGGATCGGTGTACTTCAGGCGGTAGTTCGCGTCGACGTACACCGAGGCGATCCACTCGGACGCCGCGGGGAACGACGAGCCCCACAGCTGGATCACGGGGCCGTCCAGCTCGTAGGAGTTGATCGTCTCCGACAGGGCTGCGGCGGGCACCGGCTTGGGCTCGACGGACAGGCCGATCTCCTTGGCGGAGTTCGAGACGGCGAGGGCGGTCGCCGCGTCCGTGGTGCTGTCCGCGGAGTAGCTCAGCGGGATGGTCCCGGTGAAGCCCGACTTCGCGACGAGGTCCTTGGCGGCCTCCGGGTCGAACGTGCAGTACTGCCCGCAGGCGTCCTCCCGGTACGCCGACACCGAGTTCGGCATCAGCGACCCGGCCGGGACGGTCGCGTCCTTGAACAGGTCCTTCGAGATGGTCGCCCGGTCGACGATCATCGAGAACGCCTGGCGGACCTCGAGCGGGTACTTCTTGTCGAGGTACGTCGGCCAGGTGAAGTACGTCTCCAGCGTGTTGCGGTCGATGGCGGTGAGCCCGTCCTCTCCCAACGCGTTGCGCCCCTGCGCGATGAGCCCCGGCGGCAGGCTGCGCAGCACGTCGGCGTTGCCCGCGACCACGTCCTGGTAGGCCGTGTTGGTGTCGGTGTAGACGCGGAAGGTGATCTGGTCGGCCGCACCGTCGGGCACCCAGCCCTGGTACTTCGGGTCCTTCGTCAGCACCGCCTCGACCTGCGGGTCGAGCTTCTCCAGCGTGTAGACGCCGTTGCCGACCGGCTTCTTGTCGTACGCGACCGGGTCGGCGAACGCGCTCTGGGGCATCGGGCAGAAGGCGAGCTGCGACAGGATGAACGGCACGTCGTTGTTGGGCGACTTCATCTCGATCGTGAACGTGCTGTCGTCGACGAGCGTGATGCCGGAGAGCTTCGTCGCCTTCGCCTTGCCCTGGGCAGGGTTGAGCTCGTCGTAGCCCTTGATCGGCCCGTACGCGTAGTTCGACGGCATCGCGTTCGCCCCGGCGCCGACGAAGTTGAACGTGTCGACGTACGTCTTCGCGGTGATCGGAGTGCCGTCCGAGAAGGTGTGGCCGGCGGCCACCTTCACCGTCCAGGTGACCTGGTCGTCGCTCTCGAGCGACTCGGCACCGCGCATGAAGACCGCACCGTCCTCGTCGATGCCCGTCAGCGGCTCGCACAGCGCCATGGCGATCTGGCTGCCGGGGTTCTGGGCGCCGGTGATGCGGCCGATCTCGCCGTCGTTGACGGCGACGATGGACGTCGTCCCGTCGGCGGACTCGGCGGGATCGCCGAGACAGCCGGACAGGGTCGCTGCGCATGCAGCGGCGGCGACGATGCCGACCGCGATGCGGGTGCTCCTTCGGTTCATCAGTGGTTCCTTTCGGACAGGGTGAGGGGGGAGGGAAGGGTGGACACGGTGGAGACCATGCCGACGCGCGAGCGGGTGATCTGCTCGGCGAGGTGGCAGGAGGCGCGGTGCGCGGGCCGCGCGCCCGGGACGGGCGCGAGGTCGGGTACGTCGGTGGCGCACCGCTCGACCGCCGCGTAGCAGCGGGTGTGGAACGGGCAGCCCGGCGGCGGGTCGATCGGGGACGGCGGGTCGCCCTCGAGCACCACCCGCTCGAGGTGCTCGCCCGGCGCGAGCTTGCGCGGGATCGCCGAGAGCAGCGCGCGGGTGTAAGGGTGCGCGGTGGCGGCGTACACGTCGTCGCAGCCGCCCTGCTCGACGACCTTGCCGAGGTACATCGTCACGATCCGGTCGGACATGTGCTGGACGACGTCGAGGTCGTGCGCGATGAAGACGATCGACAGCCCCAGCTCGCGCTTCAGCCGGTTGAGCAGGTTGAGCACCTGCGCGCGCACCGAGATGTCGAGGGCCGAGACCGGCTCGTCGCACACCAGCAGCTTCGGCTCGACGGCCAGCGCCCGCGCGATGCCGATCCGCTGCAGCTGCCCGCCGGAGAACTCGTGCGGGTACCGGTGCGCGTGCTCGGGGTTCAGCCCGACCTGGGTGAGCAGCTCGCCCACCCGCGCGTCGACCCCCGACGCCGGCAGCAGCCGGTGGGTCGTGACACCCTCCGCGATCGACTGACCGACCGACCGCCGCGGGTCCAGCGAGGCGTGCGGGTCCTGGAACACCATCTGCACCTCCCGGTGCAGCAGCGTCTTGCGGTCGGCGTGCGACATCGCGGCGACGTCGGCGCCGTTCCAGCGGACGGTGCCCTCACTGGGCGCCTCCAGGCCGCAGATGATGCGCGCGAGCGTGGACTTCCCGCACCCCGACTCCCCCACCAGGCCCACGGTCTCGCCCTCGGCGACCGTGAAGTCCACGCCGTCGACGGCCCGGACCTGCCCGTGCGCCCCGCGCGAGAACATCGTGTGCTTCTGCTTGTAGAAGCGGCGCACCGACTCAAGCTCCAACAGCGGCACCGGCGATCACCTCCTCCTTGTGGTGGCAGGCGGCGGCCCGGTCCGGCGCGAACGGATCGAGGACCGGCAGCACCGTGCGGCACTCCTCGGTGGCGTACCCGCAGCGCGGGTTGAAGCTGCAGCCGGGCGGACGCCGCGCGATGTCGGGCGGCAGCCCCTGGATCGTCGGCAGGTCGCCGCCGCGGTGCGCGGCGCTCGGGATCGAGCCCAGCAGGCCCTGGGTGTACGGGTGCGCGGGGCTGTCGAACATGCTCCCGATCGGGCCGGACTCGGCGACCCGCCCGGCGTACATCACCAGCGCGCGGTCCGCGAGCTGCCCGGCGACGCCCAGGTCGTGGGTGATCATCAGCAGCGCCATCCGGCGGCGCTCGGTGATCTCGCCCAGCAGCTCCAGGATCTGGGCCTGGACGGTCGCGTCCAGGGCGGTGGTCGGCTCGTCCGCGATCAGGACGTCGGGGTCCAGCGCCAGCGCCATCGCGATCATGATGCGCTGCCGCATCCCGCCGGAGAACTGGAACGGGTAGTCGTCGGCGCGGTGCGCTGCGTCGGGGATCCGCACCACGCGCATCATCTCCACCGCGGCCGCGTGCGCCTGTTTCTTCGCCATCCCGCGGTGCACGCGATAGAGCTCGGCGATCTGGGTCGACACCGTCTGCACCGGGTTGAGGGCGCTCAGCGCGTCCTGGAACACCATCGCGATGCGGGCACCCTGCACCCGGCGCAGCCGCGGTGCGGGAAGGGAGAGCAGGTCGTCGCCGTCGAACATGATCCGGCCGCCGGTGATGCGCGACGCCGGCTTGGGCAGGATGCCCATGATCGCCTTGGCGGTGATGCTCTTGCCGGACCCCGACTCGCCGAGGACGGCGAGCGTCTCTCCCCGGTCGAGCGTGAAGCTCACGTCCTGCAGCGCGGCGATCGGCGGGTTCCCGGGCGAGCGGAACTCGAGGGAGAGGTTCTGGACGTCCAGGAGGGCGGTCATCGGCGGGCCTTCGGGTCGAGGGCGTCGCGCAGGCTCTCGCCGAGCACGACGAAGGCGAGCGTGGTGAGCCCGAGCATCAGCGCGGGGAAGAACATCAGGAGCGGCGCGATCTGCCAGTTGCCGTCCTGGCTCGCGAGCGCGATCTGGATGCCCCAGGAGAACGCGGGCAGCTTGAGCCCGACGCCGAGGATGGAGAAGCCCGCCTCGGCGGCCATGCCCGCGCCGACGGAGAGGGTGGTCATGACGATCAGCGGCGTGACCGCGTTGGGGATCACGTGCGAGCCGAGGATGCGCCACGGGCCGACACCCAGACCACGGGCCGCCTGGATGTACTCCAGGTTCTTGACCTGCATGACCGAGCTGCGCATGTAGCGCATGGTGGCGGCCCAGCTGAACAGCACGAGGACCAGGACGATCGTCCACACCGTGCGGGAGCGGAACTGGTACAGGATCACCAGGCTGGCGATGCCGACCGGGATGCCCAGGATCACGTTCGAGGTCCAGGAGATGACCGAGTCCACGACGCCGCCGAAGTAGCCGGCGAGCGAACCGGCGACGAGGGCGATCAGGAACGAGATCGCCGCGGTGTAGACGCCGACCTCGAGCGAGGTGCGCGCGCCGTAGACGATGTTCGACCAGTAGTCGCAGCCCTGGATGTCGAAGCCCATGACGTGGCCGGGCTCCGGCCCCAGCCTGGACATCGACAGGTCGCAGTCGCGCGGGTCGATCTGCGTGAACAGGGACGGGAACAGCGCCATGAGGGTGACGACGACGATGATGAGGGCCGCGAGGTCGAACCACGGGCTCTTCCACAGGGCGCGCAGGCCGCTTCTCGGACGGCCTCGGCGTGCCCTCGCCGCAGGCATCGCGATGGTGGACTCAGGCATGGCGCACCCTCGGGTCGATGATCGGGTAGAGCAGGTCGACGACGAGGGCCGCGACCAGATAGAAGAGCAGCAGGAACACGGAGACGCCGACGACGACCGGACCGTTCTGGGTGTCGATCGCCCGGGCGAGCGTGCCGCCGAGGCCGGGCAGGTTGAAGATCGTCTCGATGAGCACCGAGCCGCCCAGCAGCGCCGCCATGCTCAGCCCGAGGTACGTCACGACCGGCATGAACGCGTTGCGCAGCGCGTGGACCCACATGATCCGGCGCGGGGCAAGCCCCTTCGCCGTCGCGGTGACGATGTAGTCCGACCGCATCGTGTCGACGAGGCTGGTCCGGCTCAGCCGCGCGAGCGGGGACGCGGTCTCGAGCGCGAGCACGAGCGCCGGCATGACGAACGCGAGCGGGAACCCCGCCTGCACCCCTGAGATCGGTAACCAGTGCAGCTTGATGCCGAACACGTACTGGGAGAAGTACGCGATGATGAAGCCGGGCACCGCGAGGAAGAAGATCGTGAAGAACAGGTTGAACTTGTCCGGCAACCTCCCCTGCCGCAGCCCCGCCCAGACGCCGAGGCACACGCCGATGGCGAGCTTGAGCACGAATGCCGACAGCGCCAGCACCACGGTGTACGGCAGGGCGGTCGCGATCAGCGCGGAGACGGAGTTCCCGTTGAAGTCGTGCCCGAAGTCGCCGTGCAGCACGCCCCACAGGTACTTCGCGTACTGGACGACGAACGGGTCGTCGAGGTTGTACTGGTCCCGGATGGCCGAGATCGTCGAGTCCGAGAGCCGCTTCTCGCCACCCGCCAGCCGGGTGACCGGGTCCCCCGGGATGAGGAACACCAGCAGGTAGACCAGGAACGTCGACCCGACGAGCGTCGGGATCATCATGAGGATGCGCCGCAGCGCGTACCGGAACATCAGCGCCGGGAGGGCTGGTGCGCCGCGTAGTAGTCGAGCAGCTCGGCGGGCAGCTGGGGGATCTCGAAGGGCGTGGAGTCCGCGCGGATCGACAGCGCGCCGCCGATGCCCGCGGCGACCGCGTCGCGCGCCGCGACCGGGCTCGTGTCGGTCGGGGTGCCGCGCCGCACGAACTCGACGAACTCGGCGACCGTGAGCGGGTCGGCGCCGCCGTGCCCGCCATCGCCGCCGTCCTCGATCGGGTAGCGCACGTGCCCCTTCTCGAGGTAGTCGCTGCGGGCGTTCCACACCCGGATCTCGCCGCCGGCGTCGTCGTCGAAGTTCTCGATGCGCCCCTCGGTGCCGATCACCGTGTAGTTGCGCCAGTAGTCCGGGGTGAAGTGGCACTGCTGGTAGCTCATCAGCACGCCGGAGTCGGTACGCATCATGATCATCGAGATGTCCTCGACGTCGATGACGGGGTTGAGGTCCTGCTGCGCCGCGGGCGGCCAGTTCTGCATGGAGAACCAGTCCCCCATGCGGCGGTCGGAGTTGTCCCGACGGGACTCGACCTTGTCGTAGACCGCGAGGTCGCCGACGCCGACGACCGAGCGGGTGGCCGTCCCGGCGATCCAGTGCATGACGTCGATGTCGTGCGCGCCCTTCTGCAGCAGCAGGCTCATCGCCTTGTCGCGCTCGGCGTGCCAGTCCTTGAAGTAGTAGTCGCCGCCGTGCCCCACGAAGTGCCGGCACCAGATCGCCTTGACCTCGCCGATCTCGCCCCGGTCGACGATGTCCTTCATCATCCGGACGACCTGCATGTGCCTCATGTTGTGGCCGACGTAGACCTTGGCCCCGGTGCGGTGACCGGCCTCGAGGATCCGGTCGGCGTCCTCGATCGAGATGGCGAGGGGCTTCTCGATGTAGGTGGCGACACCGGCTTCGAGCAGCTCGACGGCCACGTCCGCGTGGGTGAAGTCCGGCGTGGTCACGAACGCTCCGTCGACCTCGATACCGGACGCCAGGAGCTCCTTGACCGACGAGAACATCGGGACGTCCCCGAACAGGCGCTCCGCGCGGGCTCGGGTTCGCTCGTCGGGGTCGACCGTCGCGACGATGCTCCCGCCGGCCTCCTTCACGTGCAGCGCGACGCCGGCTCGGGCGCCGACGCCGATCACGGCTGCTCGGAACGGGTTCGTCTCGGGGGCGGTGCCGGTAGTCATCAGGTCGTTCTCCGGATCGATGGTGACGACGGGTGCCGGGACGTCCGGCACCCCGTAGATACGGGTGGAGTGCTGGGTGAAGGCCAGGCCGAGGGCCCCGAGGACCGCGGCGTCCGCGCCCAGCTCGCCGCCGCGGATGAGCCGCTGGCCGGTCTCGATGCCGGTCACCGCGGTGCGGATGCCGTCGGCGAGGGGTCCGGCCACGAGGTCGGCGTACTCGCCGAGCTCGCCGCCGAGGACGATCACGTCCGGGTCCACCGTGAGCAGCAGGGCCGCCAGCGCCGGCGCCATCGCCGCGCTGAGCGCCTCCAGCGCCGCGAGCCCGGACAGGTCGGCGGGGTCGTCGCGCAGCCGGCGCAGCTGGGCGCCCACCTTCGGGGCCGCCTCGAGCAGCGTGCCGGCCGGCACCTCCACGTCGCTGAACGCGCGGAGCAGGCCGACCTCCCCGGCGCGACCGCGGCGTCCGCGGAGCACGTGGCCGTCCGCCGTGACCCGTGCGGACACGTGGTGCCAGGTGAGCGCGTACACGCCCGTCTCGGCGTCGGCGAGCGCGCCGCCGCGGGACTCGGCCTCGGCAGCGAGGGACAGGTCGTTGTCCACCACGACCGGCGCCCCGAGGTACTCGGTGAACATCGCGGAGAGGTTCGCGCCGTTCCAGGCGGTGGTCTGGGGGGCGGAGATCAGGATGCCCTCCTCGTCGATCAGCCCGGCGACGGCGACGCCGATCGCCGCGACGTCGGACGGCCGATGGCCGACCCGCTCGAGGGTCTGCCGCAGGAGGGCTCGGACCGGTGCGAGCGAGGCCTGGCCGGTGGTCGGCGGCGCGATCTCGGAGACCTGGTGGCCGAGCACCCGCCCGGTGCGGTCGGCGACCACGATGCGGACGGTGCTGCGGGTCAGGTCGATGCCCACGACCACCGGCGCACCAGCGACCGGCGAGAAGGCGCGCGCAGGTCGACCCGTGGAGGCCCGGGCCGGGAGCTCGACGGCGAGCCCGGACTCCATCAGCGCGGTGAGCGCCGCGGTGACCGTGGGACGTGACAGGCCGGTGTGCTCGACCAGGTCCGAGATGGTCGCCAGCCCTCGGTCCCGCACGCTCGCCAGGCACTGAGCGACGAGCTTCACGTCGATGGCGGACATCGTCGAACCCCATTTCCAAAACAGCTTTCATCTCCGTTGTGAAAGCAGTTTCGCCATTCTGGAGCCGCACCACAGCGGTGTCAAGACCGTCGATGACTTATTTCTGGCCCAAACGATCACGACCGATCATCGGCCTGCGCGGGACCTGGCGAGCGGGGCGGGGGCGCGACCGCCCCCCCTCGCGGCGGACGACCCGTCGTCGCCCCGCCGCGCCTCAGAAGAGGACGGTCGTGAAGGTCCCGACCTGCTCGAAGCCGACGCGGCGGTACGTGGCCAGGGCCGGCGCGTTGAACGCGTTGACGTACAGGGACACGACCGGCGCCACGTCGCGCCGCGTCGCGACCACGACGGCCGCCATCCCGGGCGCCGCCAGGCCGCGGCCGCGGCGCAGCGGGTCCACCCACACGCCCTGCACCTGCGCGACCCCGCCGGCCACGGCCCCGAGCTCCGCCTTGAACGTCACGAGCGGATCGGCGCGCGGGCCGGCGTCGGGGGCGGGCTGCTCCGTCCGCACGAAGGACCGGCCCTCGGCGACGAGCGAGCGCACGCGCAGCGCGTACGCGCTCCCGGGCGACGCCGCCGGCGCGTACCCGACCTCCTCGGCGAACATCCGCACGCACGCGGGCAGCACCACTCCCACCTCGTCGAGGGTGGAGCGGCGCACGAGCAGGTCCGGCTCCACGTCGGGATCGCGCGCGATGGCGAGCGACGGCTGGTCGGCGCGCACCTCCCGGGCCGGCGGCCAGCGGGGGGCGAGCAGGTCCCACAGCGCCAGCGCCGCCGCCCGGTCGCCCACGATCGACGACGACCGCCGGCCCTGCGCCCGCGCCATCGCGGCGAAGGCGGCGACCGCGTCGTCGGCGTCGCGCCCCGCCAGGTCCGGCGCGAGGACGGGGACGAGGTTGGCCCCCGACCAGCAGACCGCGACGAGCGGCCCCGCCGCGGGGAAGCCCCACGCCTGCCCGCCCGCGGCGGCGAACCCTGCCCGGGCCACGACCTCGAGCCGCGCGGCGGCGAGCACCGACGTCACCGGGTCCAGGGCGCACAGGGCGCGCGCCTCGTCGACGTCCTCCTGGCCGAGCACGCGAGCTCGGGGCCGCCGCGCGTCCAGGCCGCGCGCGGACTCGCCGCGCGCCCGCACCGCCGGTCGCCAGCCGCCCATCACGCCCCCTTCGCCGTGGGCCCCACCCTCATCGTGCCCGGATGCGGCGCCGTCAGCCGACCGAGACCACGGGGGTGCCGGCCTGCGCGTCGTTCTCGGGGGCCGGCATCGTCTCCGCGATGCGCATGGCCTCCTCGATGAGGGTCTCGACGATCATCGCCTCGGGGACGGTCTTGATGACCTCGCCCTTGACGAAGATCTGGCCCTTGCCGTTGCCGGACGCGACGCCGAGGTCCGCCTCGCGTGCCTCGCCCGGACCGTTGACGACGCAGCCCATGACCGCGACGCGCAGCGGGACCGTCATGCCCTCCAGGCCCGCGGTGACCTTCTCCGCCAGCGTGTAGACGTCCACCTGGGCGCGGCCGCACGACGGGCAGGAGACGATCTCGAGCTTGCGGGGGCGCAGGTTGAGGGCCTGCAGGATCTGCGTGCCGACCTTGACCTCCTCGACCGGAGGCGCGGACAGGGAGACGCGGATCGTGTCGCCGATGCCCTGGCTCAGCAGGGCCCCGAACGCCGTGGCCGACTTGATGGTGCCCTGGAACGACGGCCCCGCCTCGGTGACGCCGAGGTGCAGCGGCCAGTCGCCGCGCTGGGCGAGCAGCTCGTAGGCGCGCACCATGACCACCGGGTCGTTGTGCTTGACGGAGATCTTGAAGTCGTGGAAGCCGTGCTCCTCGAAGAGGCTCGCCTCCCACACGGCCGACTCGACGAGCGCCTCGGCGGTCGGCTTGCCGTACTTCTCGAGCAGGCGCTTGTCGAGCGACCCGGCGTTGACGCCGATCCGCAGCGAGACCCCGGCGTCGGAGGCCGCCTTCGCGATCTCCTTGACCTGGTCGTCGAACTTGCGGATGTTGCCGGGGTTGACGCGCACGGCCGCGCAGCCGGCGTCGATCGCGGCGAACACGTACTTGGGCTGGAAGTGGATGTCGGCGATGACCGGGATCTGCGACTTCTTCGCGATCGCGGGCAGCGCGTCCGCGTCGTCGATGGTCGGCACCGCGACGCGCACG
This sequence comes from Promicromonospora sp. Marseille-Q5078, assembly GCF_050315395.1. Lineage (NCBI taxonomy): Bacteria > Bacillati > Actinomycetota > Actinomycetes > Micrococcales > Promicromonosporaceae > Promicromonospora > Promicromonospora sp. Marseille-Q5078. Next base: position 1,836,255 of record NZ_JBNPQG010000001.1, on the reverse strand, counting down.
ATGTCGCAGCCCGCGGCCGTCAGCTCGGCGATCTGCTGGAGCGTCGCGTTGATGTCGGTGGTCGGGGTCGTCGTCATGGACTGGATGCTGATCGGCGCGTCTCCGCCGACGGCCACCTTGCCCACCTGGATCTTGCGGGACTTGCGGCGCGGGGCCAGCGTGGGCGCGGGCGGGGTCGGCATGCCGAGGTTCACTGCAGTCACGGTGCCAGTATCGCGCGTCCCGGGCCGAGTGCCGCACCCGGAGGCCGGACACGCACCGGATCGCCGCATCCGCTGCGCACGAAGGCCATCCGCTTCCCCGGCACCCGCTGGGGCGGGACCTGGCATCACGCACGAGGTCGGCGACCATTCGTGCGCGGTTCATGGCAGACTTGATCATGTTCACGCACTCTCGGGGAGGATCACAGACATGACCGGATTCCACGTCGACGCGGAGATCGCGAGCCAGCCGCACATCTGGCGCCGGGTGGCGGCCGTCGCCCGCGAACAGGCCGAGCTGCTGCCGTCCGCCGGCGCGCGCGTCGCCGTCGTCGGGTGCGGCACCTCGTGGTTCGTCGCCCAGGCCTACGCGGCGCGTCGTGAGGGGCTCGGCCTCGGCGAGACCGACGCGTTCGCCGGGAGCGAGTTCCCGTACGGACGGCAGTACGACCTGGTCGTCGCCGTCACTCGCTCGGGCACGACGACGGAGGTCCGCGAGCTGCTGGACCGCGTGCGCGGCACGCAGCCGACGCTCGTGATCGCCGGGGACCCCGGCTCCCCCGCCGTCACGGAGGCGGACCACGCCGTCGTCCTCGACTTCGCGGACGAGGCCTCCGTGGTGCAGACGCGTTTCGCCACCTCCGCCCTCGGTCTCCTGCGCGCAGGGCTGGGAGACGACCTCGAGGCTCTCGCCGACGCGGCCGAGCCCGCGGTCGCCGAGCCGCTGCCGGCCGAGTGGGTCGGCCGCCGGCAGTACGTCTTCCTGGGGCGGGGGCCCGCGGTCGGGATCGCGAACGAGGCCGCACTGAAGATGCGGGAGGCCTCGCTCGCCTGGGCGGAGTCCTACCCGTCGATGGACTATCGCCACGGGCCGATCTCCGTCGCGGACGCCGACAGCGTCGTGTTCCTGCTCGGCGACGAGGTCCCGGGCCTGGCCGAGGACGTCGCCCGGACCGGCGCGCTGGTCGTGCGCCTGGACGAGGACCCGCAGGTCGCCCTGGTGCGGCTGCAGCGACTCGCCGTCGCGAACGCGGCGCACCAGGGCCTCGACCCCGACGCCCCCCGCAACCTCACGCGGTCGGTCGTCCTGGGACCCGTCGCGCCATGACCGGGGCGGCACGCGAGCCGCTCGTCGTCGCGCTCGACGTCGGGGGCACGGACATCAAGGCGGTGCTGGCAGGCCGCGACGGCGTCCGCGAGCGCCGCACCGTCCCCACGCGCGCCGACAAGGGCCCCGACGCGGCCGTCCGGTCGGTCCTCGACGTGGTCGCCGACCTGCGCGCGGCCGCACCCGGCGACGGCGAGGTCGTGGCCGTCGGGCTCGCCGTCCCCGGCGCCGTGGACGACGCCCGGGGGTTGGTGCTCCAGGCGGAGAACCTCGGCTGGACCGACCTCCCGGTGCGCGACCTCGTCGCGAGCGCGACCGGCCTGCCGGTCGGTTTCGGGCACGACGTGCGCGCGGGCGCCCTCGCCGAGTGGCGGTCGGGCGCGTCGCGCGGCGCCGCGGACCACGCGTACCTGTCCGTCGGCACGGGGATCGCCGCCGCCCTGGTGCTGCGCGGCCAGCATTACGCGGGCGGCGGGTACGCGGGCGAGGTCGGGCACGGCGGGCCGCAGCGCGGCGCTCCCTGCGCCTGCGGCGGGCGTGGCTGCCCGGAGACCGACGCCTCGGCCGCGGGCATCGCCCGGCACTACCGCGAGCGCACCGGGGCGAGCGTCACCGACGTCCGCGGGTCGGCCGAGGTGCTCCGGCGCGCGAAGGCGGGTGACGAGGTCGCGCGTCAGGTCTGGGACCACGGCGTCGAGCGGCTCGGCGGAATCGTCGCTGACCTCGTCCGCGTGCTGGCGCTGCCCCTCGTCGTGGTCGGCGGCGGCCTCGTCCGCGCAGGGGACGACCTCTTCGACCCGCTGCGCGCCGTCGTGGGTCGGCGCCTCACGTACCACCCGTTGCCGCAGGTGGTTCCCGCGCAGCTCGGCGCCGAGGCCGGCGTGCGCGGCGCGGAGCTGTTGGCGTGGTCCGCGGCCCCGGAGGCCCGGCCGTGACCCGCGTGGTCGCGGTGACCCCCAACCCTGCCTGGGACGTCACCTACGGGGTGGCCCGGCTGGTGCCCGGCGAGTCGCTCCGCGTGCGGACCGCGACGGGGCGCGCCGGCGGCAAGGGCGTGAACGTCGCCCGCGTCGTGCGTGCTCTCGGCCACGACTCCGTCGCCGTGAGCACCGCGGGCGGCCCACTCGGTGCGGCGTTCCGGGACGACCTGGCCGACGGCGGGCAGGACGCGGTCCTGGTCCCGGTCGCCGGGCACACCCGGCAGAGCGTGACCGTCGTGCCCGACGACGGCGCGCACCCCACGGTCCTCAACGAGTCCGGCCCCGCGCTGGACGCCGCGGAGTGGTCGGCCCTCGTCGCCGCGGTGACCGGGGCTGCCGGCCCCGACGACGTCGTCACGGTCTCGGGCTCCCTGCCCCCGGGCACCACGCGGGACCGGTTCGTGGACCTGGTCGCCGCGGCCCGCCGCGGCGGCGCCCGGGTCGTCGTCGACACGTCCGGCGCCGCCCTGTGCTGGGCCGCGCAGGCCGGCGCCGACCTGCTCAAGCCCAACCGCGCCGAGCTCGCGGCCGCGACCGGGCTGGACGACCCGGCGGGCGCCGTCGCCCTGCTGCAGTCACTCGGCGCCCGGGACGTGGTCGTCACCGACGGGGCCGCCGGGATGACCGCGTACGGCCCCGGCGCCGAGGGGCCGCGCGTCGTCGGCCGGGCCCGGCTCCTCGGGCCTCCGCTCGCCGGCAACCCGACCGGTGCCGGGGACGCCGCGACCGCTGCGCTCGCGGTCAGCCTCCGGGACCCCTGGTCCGAGTGCCTCGCGCTCGCCGTCGCGACGTCCGCCGCCGCCGTGCTGCGCCCGGTCGCGGGCGACGTCGACCCGGCGGACGTCGCGACGCTGCGCGAGCGCCTGGCCCCGCCGGGCTGACCCTCCCGGCGACGATCGTCGTCATGCCTCCCCCGACCCCCGACCTCCACCCGAGAATCGAGACCCCGTGCCCCTCGTCACCACCGACGCCCTGCTCGCCCCCGCCCGCGACGCCCGCCGGGGCGTCGGCGCGTTCAACGTCGTCCAGCTCGAGCACGCCGAGGCGTTCGTCGCCGCAGCCGAGCGCGTCGGCGCGGGTGTCGTGCTGCAGGTGAGCCAGAACGCGGTCCGTTACCACGGGTCGCTCGCGCCGGTGGGCGCGGCGTGCCTCGCCCTCGCCCGGGACACGACGGCCCTCGTGGCGGTCCACCTCGACCACGCGGACGACCGCGCCCTGGTGGCGGAGGCGATCGGCCTCGGGTTCTCGTCGGTCATGTACGACGGCTCCGCCCTGTCCTACGACGAGAACGTCGCGTCCACCGCCGAGGTCGTGCGCGCCGCGCACGCCGAGGGCGTCGTCGTGGAGGCGGAGCTCGGCGAGGTCGGCGGCAAGGACGGGGTGCACGCCCCCGGGGTGCGCACCGACCCGGGCGAGGCCGCCGCGTTCGTCGCCGCCACCGGCGTGGACTCGCTCGCCGTCGCCGTCGGGTCCTCCCACGCGATGACGACCCGGACGGCCGCGCTCGACCTCGAGCTGATCGCGCGGCTGCGCGAGGCCGTCGACGTCCCGCTCGTGCTGCACGGGTCCTCGGGGGTGCCCGACGACGAGCTGGTGCGCGCCGTGCGCGCCGGGATGACCAAGATCAACGTCTCCACGCACCTCAACGGCGTGTTCACCCGCGCGGTGCGCGACCGCCTCGACGCGGACCCGCACCTGGTCGACCCGCGCAGGTACGTCGGGCCGGCGCGCGACGCCGTCGCCGACGAGGTGGCGCGCCTGCTGCGGCTGCTCGGGGGCACGGCCGACTGACGGCGGGCGTCAGACGACGGCCACCTCGATGCCCGCGGCCCGGAGCGCGGCGACCTGCTCCGGGTCGGCCTCCGTCGTCGTGACGACGAGGCCGATCGCCCCGGCGTCGACGAACGGCGCCAGGGCGCGCTCGCCGAGCTTGGTCGAGTCGGCGACGACGACCGTCCGGCGCGCCGCCCTGCTCATCAGCCGGCTGATCTCCGCCTCGCCCTCGTGGAAGGCCATCCCCCCGTGCTCGGCGTCGAGCGCGTCCACCCCGAGGAAGGCCACGTCGATCGTGACCTGGGAGAGCGTGTGCACGGCGAGCGGGCCGACGAGCTCGTAGGAGCGCGTCCGCGCCGTGCCGCCGGTCACGATGATCCGCACGTGCGACCGGACGGTGAGGTCGTGCGCGATGTTCACCGCGTTCGTCACCACGGTGAGGCGCTCGCCGTCGCGCAGCCCCTGCAGGTCGGGGTCCGTGGCGATCCCTTCGGCCACCATCGTGGTCGTGGTGCCGCCGTTGAGGCCGACGACGTCACCCGGCCGCAGCAGCGACACCGCGTGCGCGGCGATCCGGCGCTTCTCCTCGGCGCGGCGCGCCGTCTTGTACCGCAGGGGCAGGTCGTAGGCCACGGCGGTGGTGCGCGCGCCGCCGCGCGTGCGGGTCACGAGCTGCTGGTTGGCCAGCTCGACCAGGTCGCGCCGCACCGTGGCGGGCGACGTGTCCAGCTCGGTGACGAGCTCGTCCACCGTGACCTCGCCCCGTTCCGCGGCGAGCTCCAGGATGCGTGTGTGGCGGCTGTGCCGTGTCATCGGTCCCCATCCTTGCTCCCAGCCGTTCGACGGCACGGCGCGGCCGCAGCGGCACGGTGCCGCTCCGGACCCTACTGGACGACAAGCCGTCACATGAGGCGGACGGGGTCCACGAGGTCGGCGACGATGAGGATCGCGCCGGTACCGACCAGCACCACGAACATCACGTAGGCCACCGGCATCATCCGCGCGACGTCCGCCGGGCCCGGCCGCGGCAGGCCCCGCAGGCGCGCCACGCTGCGCTTCGCGCCCTCGTACAGGGCGTTCACGACGTGCCCGCCGTCCAGCGGCAGCAGCGGGATGAGGTTGAAGACGAACAGTGCCACGTTGAGCGCGGCGAGGATGCTCAGCAGGTACTGCAGGGTGGTGACGACCGGGGCGTCCGCCGCGACGACGTCCACCGCCATGCGACCCACTCCGACGACGGAGACGACGGAGTCCTGCGACCGCGGCTCGTTCGTGAACGCCTGCACCGCGGCGTCGCCGACCCGCACCGGCAGCGTGACGATCATGCCCGCCGTGCCCGAGACCTGCTGCCACACCGCCTCCGGCACCGTGGACACCGGCATCGGCTGGTACTCCTGGGTGGGGGTCACGCCCAGGAACCCGGCCGTCTCGGTCACGGGCTCGCCGTCCGCGCCCACGGTCGCGTTGCCCTCCGCGTCCACGACGGGGACCTGCCGGTCCGCCGTCGTGACGGTCAGCGGCACCTCGGCGCCGTCGCGCTCCACGACCACCGGGACCTCCTGGTCGGGGGCGTCGGCGATCGCGCCGGACAGCTGCTCCCACGACGTCGCGGCGGCGCCGTCCCACTCCACGATCTCGTCGCCCGGCTGCAGGCCCGCCTCGGCGGCGGGCGACGCCGGGTCGCCCGCGCCGCACACGGGCGCGCCCTCGGTCGTCGTGGACGTCGGGGTGCACGCCGTCACGGAGCCGACGGTGGTGGTGACGGTCGCCTGGCCGATCCCCACGAGCACGACGAAGGTCAGCACGATCGCGATGAGGAGGTTCATCACCGGCCCGCCGAGCATGACGACGAGCTTCTTCGGCGTGGACAGGTGGTAGAAGGCGCGGCGCTCCTCGCCGGGGAGGATCTCGCTCACGGACTGGTCGCGCGCGTCGGCGATGACCTGCCCGAAGAACCCCCCTCGCCGGGGCGTGCCCTCCGGCGCGGGCGGCATCATGCCGACCATCCGCACGTAGCCGCCCAGCGGGATCGCCTTGACGCCGTACTCGGTCTCGCCCTTGACCCGCGACCAGAGCGTCGGCCCGAAGCCCACCATGTACTGGCTCACCCGCACGCCGAACTTCTTGGCGGGCACCATGTGACCCACCTCGTGCAGGCCGATGGAGACGGCGAGGCCCACCACCATCACGGCGATGCCGACCACCCAGGAGAGAACGTCCACGTCGTCGAGCCTAGGTCACCGGGGACCTCCCGCCGCACGGCCGACGGCGGGCGCCCGTGGAGGGTTCGTCAGGAGCGCGCGAGGATCTCGTCGGCGCGTGCGCGCGCCCAGCGCTCGGCGCCCTCGACCGCGTCCAGCGTGACGTCGGCGGCGGCCACGCCCTCGTGCTCCGCGAGCACCCGCTCCACCGTCTCGACGATGTCGAGGAAGCCGATCCGCCCGGCGAGGAACGCGGCCACGCCCTGCTCGTTCGCCGCGTTGTACACCGCGGGGTGGGTGGCCGACGCCGCGGCCGCGGACCGGGCGAGGCCGACGGCGGGGAACGTGGCCTCGTCGAGGGGCTCGAACGTCCACGACGCGGCGCGCGTCCAGTCGCACGGCGGCGAGACGACGTCGAGCCGCTCGGGCCACGACAGGCCGAGCGCGATGGGCAGGCGCATGTCCGGCGGGGAGGCCTGCGCGATCGTCGACCCGTCGCGGAACTCGACCATGCTGTGCACCACCGACTGCGGGTGCACCACCACGGTGATGTCGTCGACCGGGACGTCGAAGAGCAGGTGCGCCTCGATGAGCTCCAGCCCCTTGTTCATGAGCGAGGCGGAGTTCACGGTGACGACGGGGCCCATCGACCAGGTGGGATGGGTGAGCGCCTCGTCGGCGGTGACTTTCTTGATGTCGTCGCGGCTCCGCCCTCGGAAGGGCCCGCCCGACGCCGTGAGCACGAGGCGCCGCACCTCGTCGCGCGCCCCGCCGCGCAGCGCCTGCGCGATCGCCGAGTGCTCGGAGTCCACGGGCACGATCTGCCCGGGGGCCGCCGCGGCCTTGACCAGCGAGCCGCCCACCACGAGCGACTCCTTGTTCGCGAGCGCGAGCGTGGAGCCGCCCGCGAGCGCCGCGAGCGTGGGTCGCAGGCCGACGGACCCGGTGATGCCGTTGAGCACGACGTCGCTGCCGCGCCCGGCGAGCTCGGTGGCCGCGTCGGGGCCGCCGAGCACCTCGACGTCCGCCGCCGCCGGGCCGGGCCGGGCGTCCAGCGCCGCCCGCAGGTCGTCGGCGCGCGAGGCGTCGGCCACCGCGACCGCCCGGACCCCGAGCGTCGCGGCCTGCTCCGCGAGCAGGCCGACGTCCGACCCGCCCGCGCTCAGCGCCTCCACCCGGAACCGCCCGGGATGCGCCAGGACGACGTCGATCGCCTGCGTGCCGATGGAGCCGGTGGAGCCGAGGAGGGTGACGGTGCGGGGGGTCGTGGCGGGCATGGCGTCCATCATCCCAGGCGCCGCCGCGCGGGCGGCGCGCCGCGGAGATCACCGGAATTCACCCGCGTCGGTGCTTGACTTCGTCTCGGCGCGCACTCCCGCCCGGTCGCGCCCCTGTGTGAGGCCGGTTACGTTCGCACACATGCGTACTTATCGCGCGATAGTCGGAAAGCGACCCGTGGCCGCTCTCGCCGGGCTCGTCGCACTCGTGACCGGTGCGGTCGTGGGCGTGGCGTCGCCGGCCGCCGCCGACGGTGACGGCGAGACGCACCGGATCTACGCGACCCGCGAGGGACTGGTGGGCAAGCACACCGCCAACGGGCACAAGATCACCAAGCGCGACCACTTCGTCGCCCTCCCCTCGCGCCGGGCGCTCTCCGCGAAGGGCTCCGGCGCCTACAGCGTCCGGGTCTGCCGGGCGGGCACCACCCGCTGCGAGTACGCGCCGGTGTGGGACGTCGGCCCGTGGAACACGACCGACGACTACTGGAGCGCCACCCGGCACGCCGCCCGGGACCTGCCGAAGGGCACGCCCCAGGCGTCGGCCGCGTACCGGCTGGGGTATCACGGCGGCAAGGACCTGTTCGGCCGCAAGGTCACCAACCCGGCGGGCATCGACCTGGCGGACGGCACCTACTGGGACGGCCTGGGCCTGCGGCAGAACGCCTGGATCGACGTGACCTACCTGTGGCAGGGATCCGCCCGCACCGGGATCGTCGTGACCGACGGCCGCACCCTCAACGTCCGTAGCGGACCCAGCACGACGAAGGCCCGCGCCGGGCTGGCCGCGAACACCGCCCGGGTCCCGCTGCTGTGCGCGAAGCGCGGGCAGTGGGTCACCGGCAGCCGCGGCACGACCAACCTCTGGTACCGGGTCGGGGCCGGGAACTGGGTGTCGGACGCCTACCTGAACACCGGCACCGGCGCGGCGGTCGCGCCCGCCTGCTGATCCCGGCCGGCGGCGCTCAGACCCCGGCGGCGAGCGCGACCGCGGTCACCGCCACCACGACGGCCGCGGGGACCGGCAGCGACGCGACTCCCCCGCGCGCCACGACGAGGGACGCGAGCGCCGCCCCGACCGCGATCCCGCCGTTGAAGACGACGGGGATGAGCGCGGCCGCCGTGGACCGCCGCGCGGGTCCGCCGAGGCGCAGGATCAGGGTCTGGGCCAGGGGCGGCAGCGCGCCGGAGGCCACGCCCCAGAGCACGACGACGGCCGCGCCGAGCGCCGGGTGCACGTCGACCACCAGGAGCCCGAGCAGCGCGAGCGCCGTGCCGGCCGCGCTCACCGCGAGGGCGGGCGCGGTGCGTGCGCCGAACCGGCCGGCGAGCACCACGCCCAGCGCGGACGAGAGGCCGAACACCAGGAGCAGCGCGCTCACCCCGCCGGGCAGCGCGGCCGCCGGGGCCTCGACGATCCGCGTCACGTAGGTGTAGGCGCCGTAGTGCCCCACGAGCAGCACCCCGACGACCGCCGTGACCGCGATCATGGGCCCCGGCCCGGCGGGCGGTGCGGCGGGGCCGCCCTCGCCTCCCGGCTCGCCCTGCCGGACGTCCGCGGCCGCGGCCCGTGCGACGACGGCACGCACGAGGACGGCCACCACCAGGGTGAGCGCGGCGAGCCCGCCGAACGCCGCCCGCCAGCCGACGGCGCGGGCCACGAGGCTGGCGAGCGGGGTCCCGAGCACCATCCCGAGCGTGGCCCCGCCGAGCACGACGGCGATGGCGCGGGCCAGCAGGCGGTCGGGCACCAGCTCGGCGACGTGCGCGTTGGCGGTGGCCCACAGCAGGCCGACCGCGGCGGCCCCCGCGAGCCGCGCGCCGACCGCGACAGCGTAGGTCGGCGCGAGCGCGGTCGCCGCCGCGGAGGCGGCCAGGACGACGAGCGCGACGGCGATCACGGACCTGCGGTCCCGCCGGGCCACGAGGCGCACCAGCGGGAAGCTGGCGACCACCACGACGGCGGCCCAGACGGAGACGAGCAGGCCCGTGCGGGACTCGTCCACCCCGAGCCCCGCGCTCATCTGGGGCAGCACGGCGGTGGGCAGCATCTCGGCCGTGACCATCGTGAACGTGGCGGAGCCGAGCACCAGCAGGGACGGCCACGGGAGCGCCTTCGTGGAGGCTTCTGTCGTCATACCGTCGACGCTAGAGTTTGACATTGATGTCAATGTCAAGCGTGGCCCACGTCATAGCCGGCCGCGAGACGGGAGCGGTGCGATGAAGATCGGCGAGGTCGCCCGGCGCACGGGCGTGGTGCCGCGCCTGGTGCGCTACTACGAGCAGCAGGAGCTGCTGACGGCGGAGCGCGCAGCGAACGGCTACCGCACCTACACCGAGGCCGACGTGGAACGGGTGTCCCGCGTGGCGAGCATGGTGCGCGCGGGGATCCCGACCCGGCTCGTCAAGGTGCTGCTCGACATGGAGGAGACGGCCGCCGAGGACCACCCGACGTGCCCCCGCACCGTCGCGGAGCTCCTGGCCGCCGAGCTGGGCGGCATCGAGGACCGCCTCGCGTGCCTCACGCGCAGCCGCGACACCATCCGCGAGTTCCTCATGCGCACGGAGCACGCCGCCCTCGTGTCGGAGGCGGCGGCCGGCGTGGCGGTGAATGGCGCAGCGCGGTAGACGACGCGGGGCCGCCGACGTGTCGTCGGCGGCCCCGCGTGGACCCGTGCGCTCGCGCGCCCGGAGGGTCATTCGACCCCGAGCAGCACCTCGATCGCACGGGCGAAGAACCGGTCCACGGGCGCCTCGGCGTACCCGTCCGAGCCCTTGGCGCGGCCGAAGGTTGCCGAGCGGATCTCGGCGGACGTCAGCGGCTCCTGCCGGTCGAAGTACGCGACGAGGCGGTCGCACAGCGCGTCCACGTCGTCCGTGTCGTAGCCCTGCGCGCCGCGCTCGGCGGGGGCGAACTTCTCACCGTCGGGCCGCCCCAGACGTCCGTACATGGAGCGGGCACGGTCGGCCAGCGCGGCCATCCAGGCCTCCTGCCCGTGGGCCGCGACGTACTCGGCCCGCTGGCGCGCGATGAACGCCGCCTCCAGCCGGTCCAGCGCCGCGTCGACCTCGTGGGTGTCGTAGCCCCCGCGCACCAGGTCGAACGTCGACACCTGGATGTCGGCGTGCGACAACGGCTGCGCGGTGCGGCCCTCGTAGGCCTGCCGGGCGTGGTCGAAGAACTCCTCGACCTCCTCCCGCTCGTACCCGCTGCGCATCGCGGACACCGTGCTGAACAGTGCGCTCACTCGTCCTCCTCGGCCGCCAGCTGCCCGCAGGCGCCGTCGATGTCGCTCCCGCGGGTGTCACGGATCGTGGTGGGGATGCCGTGCCCGCGCAAGCGTGCCACAAACTCTTCCTCGACGGCACGGTCGCTCGCGGTCCAGATCGACCCGGGCGTGGGGTTGAGCGGGATGGGGTTCACGTGCACCCAGCCGCGCCCGCGGGCGTTGAGCTTCTCCCCCAGCAGGTCGGCGCGCCAGCCGTGGTCGTTCATGTCCTTGATGAGCGCGTACTCGATCGACACGCGCCGGCCCGTGACCTCGTAGTAGTGCCGGGCGGCGTCGATCGCCTCGTCGACGCTCCACCGGGTGTTGATCGGCACGAGCTCGCTGCGCAGGTCGTCGTCGGGTGCGTGCAGGCTCAGGGCGAGCGTCACGGGGATGCCCAGGTCGGCGAGCTTCAACATCGCCGGCACCAGGCCCACCGTGGACACGGTGATGTTGCGCGCCGACATGCCGAAGCCCTCGGGCTGCGGGGCCACCAGCGCCTTGACCGTCTCGATCACGGCGCGCGGGTTCGCCAGCGGTTCGCCCATGCCCATGAACACCAGGTTGTTCAGCCGCGTCGGGCCGCCGGGGATCTCGCCCGCGGCGAGCGACCGGTTCGCGGCCCGCACCTGCTCGAGGATCTCGGCCGTCGACAGGTTGCGCGTGAGGCCCAGCTGGCCGGTCGCGCAGAACGGGCAGGCCATGCCGCAGCCCGCCTGGGACGACACGCACAGGGTGGTGCGCTGCGGGTAGCGCATCAGCACCGACTCGACGCGCGCGTCGTCGAACAGGTGCCACAGCGTCTTGACCGTGGTGCCGCCGTCCGCCTCCAGCCGCCGGGTCGGGCGGATGAGCTGCGGGAACATGGTCGTCGCCATGGCCTCGCGGGTCGCCGCCGGCAGGTCCGTCATCTCCTCGGGGTCCGAGGTGTAGTGCTGGAAGTAGTGCGTCGCGAGCTGCTTGGCCCGGAACGGCTTCTCCCCCATGGCCTCCATCGAGGCCACCCGCTCGGCCGGCGTGAGGTCCGCGAAGTGCTTCGGCGGCTTGCCGCGGCGACGGGGCGCCATCTGCAGCGGCATGGGCGCGGTCTCGTCGCCCGGGCGGACCGCGGGGATCCCGAGGTCGGCGCCGGACGTCGCGGGACGGGCGGGGGTGGCAGGCATGGCGATTCCTTACAGGGCGGTCGACGGCGCCATGGTGAGCACGAGGTACACGAACGGGGCGGTGACGACCAGCGAGTCGAGGCGGTCCAGCACGCCCCCGTGACCCGGGAGCAGCGAACCCATGTCCTTCAATTCTAGGTCCCGCTTGATGAGCGACTCGGCGAGGTCGCCCACGGTGGCCGTGATCGCGGTGAGCACGCCGAGCACCACGCCGAGCAGCGGGCTGGCGTCGAGGGCGAGCACGGCGCCCGCGACGCCCACGGCCGTCGCGAGCACGACCGAGCCGGCCAGGCCCTCCCAGGTCTTCTTCGGGCTCACGGTGGGGGCCAGCGGGTGGCGCCCCATCGTCACCCCGGCGACGTAGCCGCCGGTGTCGTTCGCCACCGCGAGCAGGACGAACAGGGCCACCCGCAGCTCGCCGTCCGGCTGCGCGAGCAGCAGGAGCACGAACCCGGCGAGGAACGGCACGTACGTGGCCGCGAACACCGCGGCCGCGGAGTCCCGCAGGGCCTGCGGGCCCGGGCCGTCCAGCACCCGCCACACGACGACGGCGCCGACGGTCAGGACGTACGCGACCAGCAGCGCCTCCGGGCCCGACGTGTAGGCCGAGACCACCATCCCCGCCCCGCCGACGAGGAGCGGCAGCATCGGGAGGTGGATGTCACGCCGCGCGAAGGCCTGCCGCAGCTCCCAGAGCGCGGCGCCCACGGCGACCGCCGCGACCGCCACGAACGGCTCCGGCCGGAACCAGAGGGACGCGGCCACGCCGACGAGCAGGAGCACGCCGACGGTGATCGCCACGGGCAGGTTGCGGCCGGCGCGTGACGCGCTCGGGCCGACCGCCCCGCCGGTGGACGGATCGAGCGGGGACGCGTCCTCGCCCGGTTCGAGGGGATGGGTCACCATCAGACCTCGAGCAGCTCGCTCTCCTTGCCGGCGAGGAGCTGGTCGACCGCCTCGACGTGCTTCTTCGTCAGCGACTCCAGCTCCTTCTCGGCCCGGGCCACCTCGTCCTCGCCGGCCTCGCCGTCCTTGACGATGCGGTCCAGCTCCTCCTTGGCCTTGCGGCGGACGTTGCGCACGGAGATGCGGGCGTCCTCCGCCTTCGTCTTGGCCATCTTCACGTAGTCGCGGCGCCGCTCCTCGGTGAGGGCGGGCATCACGATGCGGATCGAGTTGCCGTCGTTGGACGGGTTGACGCCCAGGTCCGACTCGCGCAGCGCCTTCTCGATCGTCGTCATCGAGCCCTTGTCGAACGGGGAGATGAGCACCGTGCGCGCGTCCGGGATGTTGAACGACGCGAGCTGCTGCAGCGGCGTCGGGGCGCCGTAGTAGTCCACGGTGATCTTCGAGAACATGCCCGAGTTGGCGCGGCCCGTCCGGATCCCCGCGAACTCCTCCTTGGCGACCTCGATCGCCCTGTCCATCTTCTCCTCGGCCTCGAGGAGGGTGTCGTCGATCACCGGTGCTCCATTCTCGTCGTGATGCTCGTCGTGCTCGTGGTGTCGTGCTCGGCCGCGGGGACCACCGCCTCAGTGGGTGGTGACCAGCGTGCCAATCTTCTCGCCCAGCAGCGCGCGGGTCACGTTACCCGGCTCCTCGAGCCCGAACACGCGCATGCGCACGTCGTTGTCACGGCACAGGGACAGGGCGGTGGCGTCCATGACGTTCAGGCCGCGCACCAGCGCGTCCGTGTAGGTCAGGTGCTCGAGCCGCTGCGCGTCGGGGTCCGTGCGCGGGTCGGCCGAGTAGACCGCGTCCACGCCGTTCTTGCCCATGAGGACCTCGTCGCAGTGCGTCTCCAGCGCGCGCTGGACCGAGACCGTGTCCGTGGAGAAGTACGGCATGCCGGCGCCGGCGCCGAAGATCACGACGCGGCCCTTCTCCAGGTGCCGGATCGCGCGCAGCGGGATGTACGGCTCCGCCACCTGGCCCATGGTGATCGCGGTCTGGACACGTGTCTTCACGCCGTCCTGCTCCAGGAAGTCCTGCAGGGCGAGGCAGTTCATCACGGTGCCGAGCATGCCCATGTAGTCCGCCCGGGCGCGGTCCAGGCCGGCGCGCGAGAGCTCGGCGCCCCGGAAGAAGTTGCCGCCGCCGGAGACGATCGCCACCTGCACGCCCTGGCGCACCGCGTCGCCGATCTCCTGGGCGATGCGCCGCACGACGTCGGTCGCGAGGCCCACGTTGCCGCCGCCGAAGGTCTCGCCGGAGAGCTTGAGGAGCACCCGGCGGGCGGGCACGGGCTCGTCCGCGGTGATGGTCGGCTCGGTCTGGTTGGTCTCGGTCACGTGCGTCACCGTCGCTCTCTCGGTCTGTTCCGCATGCCCTGGGCATGTCCCGCGGCCGCCACGCTCGGCGTCACGGGCGAGGTCGGGCGTGCTCCACCCGGTGGTTCTGTGGTCACCCTCCGCGCATCCTGGCACCGGACGGCGGTTCCCGCCCCGTCAGCCGGGTGCGGGTGGGTATGCGACAGGCCCGACCGCACCGCGCACGGTGCGGTCGGGCCTGGACGCAGGCGGTGTCAGCTGCCGACGCGGAAGCGGACGAAGCCCAGCAGGGAGCCGCCGGTGGTGGCGACGTGCTTGGCGACCGTCGTCTTCGTGTCCTTCGCCAGCGGCTGGTCCACGAGCACGGCGTCCTTGAAGAAGCCGTTCAGGCGACCCTCGACGATCTTCGGCAGGGCGGCCTCGGGCTTGCCCTCGGCGATCGAGACCTCGCGGGCGATCTCGCGCTCCTTCTCGACGACGTCCGTCGGGACGTCCTCGCGGGACAGGAACCGCGGCGCCAGGGCCGCGATGTGCTGCGCGACGTCCTTGGCGACCGGCTCGGCCGCGTCGTCCGTGGCGACGAGCACGCCGATCGACGGCGGCAGGTCCTTGGCCGTCTTGTGCAGGTAGGTCGTCACCTTCGGGGCCTCGAGACGGGCCACGCGGCGCAGCACGACCTTCTCGCCCATCGTGGCGCCCTGGGCGGCGATGGTGTCGCCCACGGTGCCCTCGGCGGCCGGGGCGGCGAGCGCGGACTCGGCGTCCGTGGCCCCCGCGGCGGCGGCGGCCTCGAGGACCGTGTCGGCCAGCGCGATGAACTGCTCGTTCTTGACGACGAAGTCCGTCTCGGCGTCCAGCTCGATCATCGTGGCGACCTGGCCGGCGGCGGAGTCCTCGACCTTGACGGCCACGAGGCCCTCGGTGGTCGCGTTGCCCTCGCGCTTGGCGGCACGCGCCAGGCCCTTCTTGCGGATGATCTCGATGGCCTGCTCGGCGTTGCCGTCGGCCTCGTCGAGCGCCTTCTTGACGTCGAGCATGCCGGCCCCGGTGCGCTCGCGCAGCGCCTTGATGTCAGCGGCGGTGTAGTTCGCCATGGATGTCCTCCGTGCTGGTTCGAGATCCGCCCGGCCCCGGTCGGGGTGCCGGGCGGAAGGGGACGTGCGGTGGTCCGCGGGCCGGTCACACGACGGCGACCGGCCCGCGGGGCCTCACTCGGACTTCTCGGCGCCCTGCTCGGCCTCGGCGGCCGGCGTCTCCTCGGCGGCCGGGGCCTCCTCGGTCGCGACCTCGGCGGCGGGGGTCTCCTCGGCGGCGGCCTCGGCGGCCGGGGCCTCCTCGGCGGCGGGGGCCTCGGCCTGCGCAGCCTCGGCACCGGCCAGGAGCTCGCGCTCCCACTCGGCCAGCGGCTCGGCCTCGGTGGTCTCCGCGGCCTCGCCCTTCTTGCCGGAGTGGCGCTGCAGCAGGCCCTCGGCGGCGGCGTCCGCGATCACGCGGGTGAGCAGCGTGACGGAGCGGATCGCGTCGTCGTTGCCCGGGATCGCGTAGTCGACGTCGTCGGGGTCGCAGTTGGTGTCGAGGATCGCGACGACCGGGATGCCCAGCTTGCGCGCCTCGTTGACGGCCAGGTGCTCCTTGTTCGTGTCGACGATCCAGACCGCGGACGGCGTCTTGGCCATGTCGCGGATGCCGCCCAGCGTGCGGGCGAGCTTGTCCTTCTCGCGGCGCAGGACGAGGAGCTCCTTCTTCGTCAGCGCGGAGCCGGCGACGTCGTCGAAGTCGATCTCCTCGAGCTCCTTGAGGCGCTGGAGACGCTTGTGCACGGTGGTGAAGTTGGTGAGCATGCCACCGAGCCAGCGGTGGTTCACGTACGGCATGCCGACGCGGGCGGCCTGCTCGGCCACGGGCTCCTGCGCCTGCTTCTTGGTACCGACGAAGAGGATGCTGCCGCCGTGGGCGACGGTCTCCTTGACGAACTCGTAGGCGCGGTCGATGTACGACAGCGACTGCTGGAGGTCGACGATGTAGATGCCGTTGCGCTCGGTGAAGATGAACCGCTTCATCTTCGGGTTCCAACGGCGGGTCTGGTGTCCGAAGTGGACACCGCTCTCGAGGAGCTGGCGCATGGTCACGACGGCCATGACACGTCCTTTCGCCGCGTGCGCCGGATCCTCCGGGCTGCACGCGCGTCGGGCGACCGGCCTGCAGCGTGGGCAGGCGTGCGGTCGCGGTACTCGGTTCGTCGGTGACGGGCATCTGGCCCGGCACCCCTGGCGTCACGCCGGGTCGGCACCGCTCCCGGTCGCCCGGGCTCGGACCGCTGCCGACGCGGCCACGCCCTGCGGGCCGGCGGACCGGGACGCGGGGCGCGTACGTGACGCGCGATGTCGACCTGCTCGCGGCCGCTCCCCCGCCCGTCGGGCCCGCGGCACGTCGAGGACGACCGTGGGATTCCACCGGGAAGAGTGGGGAGCGAGGCACAAGCCGATCGCGGCACCAAGTCTACCCGACGCGGCGGGGGCGCTCGGCACCACCGAAAGACGCCCGGTGGGCCGCCCTCGCGGGCACCGGTCGCGACGCCGCGTGCACCGTCCTGGCCGCCCGGACGCTGCCCCCAGGGAGCTCGCGTCCACAGGCCTGCGAAGCGGGACGTACTCGCGCCGCGCACACCGCGAGCATGACGCCATGACCGACTCGACATCGCCCCCGGCCGCCCTCCCGCCGGCTCCGCGAGCTTCCGCACGTGGTCGCGCCGGTGCGTGCACGAGGGTCCTCGCGACGGCGCTCGCGATGCTGCTCGCCGGCATGCTCGCCGTCGGGGCGGGCCTCGGCGGGCTCGCCCCCGCCCTGGCGGCCGACGGTGACGCGGCTCTCGACCCGTCGGTCCAGGCGCCGGCCGACGGATGGCAGCGCCCCGTCCCGGGCGACGTCGTGCACCCGTTCGACCCGCCTGCCGAGAACTGGCTGGCCGGCCATCGCGGCGTCGACCTTGCCAGCGGTCCAGGAGAGCAGGTCCGGTCGCCCGCCGCCGGGACCGTCTCGTTCGCCGGCCAGGTCGCAGGCAAGCCCGTCGTCGTGGTCACGCACGCCGACGGGCTGCGCTCCACCTTCGAACCCGTGACCGCGGCCGTCGGTCGTGGCGACGCCGTGGGCCCGGGCGACGTCGTGGGCGCCCTCGCCGGCACGCCGGGCCACTGCGCCCCTGCGGGCTGCCTGCACTGGGGCGTCCTGCGCGGCGACGTCTACCTCGACCCGCTCGCGCTGCTCGGGGCGGCGGCACCGATCGTGCTGCTTCCGGGAGGCCCCTGACCGCCGGCCCCCGGCCAGCTGTCCCGCACCCGTGACCTGCCCGACGACCGGCCCGACGACCGGCCCGACGACCGGCCCGGTGCACGGCACGGTCGCACGGGCAGGGTCTCAGGCGCGGGGGAACGCCTGCACGAACACCTTTCGCAGGCGCTCGTCGTCCACGTGCGTGTAGCGCTGCGTGGTGCCGAGGTCGGAGTGACCGAGCACCTCCTGCACCGAGCGCAGGTCGGAGCCGCCCTGGAGCAGGTGCGTGGCCGCGGAGTGCCGTAGCGCGTGGGGCGCGACGTCCTCGACGCCGGCCTGCGCCGCCAGCGCGTGCACGGCGTCACGCACCTGGCGCTGCCCCCACCTCCCGCCGCGTGCGCCGAGCAGGAGGGCCGCGCCCGACGACGGCCGCACCAGGGCGGGGCGCCCGTGGGCCAACCACTCGGCGACCGCGCGGGCCGCCGGGACCCCGAACGGTACGACCCGCTCCTTGCCCCCCTTGCCGAGCACGCGCACGAGGCGCTCCGTGAGGTCGACCGCCGGCACGTCCACCTGGACCAGCTCGCCGACGCGGATACCGCTCCCGTACAGGAGCTCCGCGGCGGCCCACGCGCGCAGCGCGACCGGCCGGTCGTCGGGCTCTGCCGAGTGCGCCGCCTCGCGGGCGGTGTCGAGCAGCGCCGACGCCGCGTCCGCGCTCAGCACGGTGGGGAGTGTGCGGGGCACCTTCGGGCTCGCGAGACGCGCGGTGGGGTCGGCCGAGATCAGTCCCACCCGGTAGGCCCAGCGCAGGAACGTGCGCGCGGCCGCGCCGCGCCGCGCGATGGTCGCACGGGCCAAGCCCCGTTCCGTCTGCGTGGCGAGCCACCCGCGCAGCACGCCGACGTCGACCCCCGAGAGCCCCTCGGCCCCGTGCCGCACGGCGTACCGCAGCAGCGACCCGACGTCGGCCCGATAGGCACGGCGCGTGTGATCCGAGTGCCCCCGTTGCACGGCCAGATACTCGTCGAAACGTGTGAGCGCCTCGTCGAGCGGCGCCGGCAGCGGCGGCAGGTCCGGATCGGTGTCCATCCAGGTCAGTGTGCCCCTCGGGCACCGGACGACCCGTGAGGGCGGCGCGCGTGTCGAGCTCGTCGCCGGTCCCACACCACCGGGCGCGCGGGACTCGGGTGCACGGGACTCGGGTGCGCGCCGGTGCAGGCGGCCCGGGTCGGTCACGCGCCCGACGGACGGCTCCTCGGCCGCACCGGCCGCCCCGTCCCCCGGCTCCACCTGCCGCCCGCCTGCCCGACGAGCCCGGCCTGCTCCAGCGACCCGAGCCCGGCCAGCGTCTCCGCGGCCGAGAGCCCCGCTGCCCGGGCGAGGGAGTCCAGCGCGGCGGAGGCCCGCGCGGGCAGCGCGTCCCACACCTGCCGCGGACGCTCGCCGAGGGCGTCCACCTCGGCCGGACGGCCCCCGCGGGGTGCGCGCGCGCCGCCACGGCCCGCCGAGACCACCGACCCCGGGTCGACCGGCGGGGGCGCGGCCGCGGCGTCGAACGGACCCGCGAGCTCCGCCACCTCGGCGGCGTCGGTCACGCACACTGCGGCCCCGTCGCGCAGGAGCAGGTGGCACCCGGTCGACGTCGCCGACGTCACGGGCCCCGGCACGGCTCCCAGCGGGCGCAGCAGGCGGGCCGCGTGCCGCGCCGTGGACAGGGCACCCGACCGCCACGCGGCCTCCACCACGACCGTCGCGCACGACGCCGCGGCGATGAGCCGGTTGCGTGCGAGGAACCGCTGCCTGAAGGGTGCCGAACCCGGCGGCACCTCGCTCACCACCGCGCCCGCGCCGTCGGCCAGGCGGCGCAGCAGGTCCTGGTTGCCCGGCGGGTAGAAGCGGTCGACGCCCCCGGCGAGCACCGCGACGGTGGGCGCACCGCCGGCGACGGCGCCCCGATGGGCCGCCGCGTCGACGCCGTACGCGCCGCCCGACACCACCGTGAAGCCCCGGTCGGCCAGGCCCGCGGCCATGTCGGCCGCCACGTGCTCCCCGTAGGCGCTGGAGGCGCGGGCGCCGACCAGCGCGACGGACCGCTCCGCGAGCGCCGCCAGGTCGGGCTCGCCACGGACCCAGAGGGCGAACGGCTCCTCCGGCCCGAGGTCGGAGAGGCGCGCCGGCCAGCGCGGGTCGTCGGGGACGAGCAGCACGCCCCCGAACCGGTCGAGCACGCGCAGCTCGCGCCGGGGGTCCAGACGGTCCAGGCGTGGCGCCCACCGGGCGACCGCCTCCATCAGCCGGTCGCCCGCGACCTCGGTGCCGAGCGGCTCCAGCGCCGACCCGCGCAGGGCCCTCGCCGGGTCCCGGACCGCGTCGACGAGCCAGGCGAGGGCCTCGGCCGGCCCGAGGTGGGACACGAGGGTGCCCGCGACCACGTCGCCGGGCTCCACGAGCCTGCTCCAGGCCGCGCGGGCGAGCACGGGGTCCGCGACGTCGAAGGACACGGCCCCCGCCCCCGGGAGCGCGACCACGGTCGGTTCAGCCATGGTGGCCCCTGGTGCGCATCGTCACGGCCGTGGAGACGTCGTCGGCCGTCGGGGCGTCCCGCCCGCCCAGGTCGGCGACAGTCCAGGCGATCCGCAGCACCCGGTCGGCGCCGCGCAGGCTCAGCACCCCGCGGTCGACCATCCGTTCGATCGGCCCGAGGACGTCCCCGCCGCCCGACCGCTCACGCAGCCATCGCCCCGGCACCTCGGCGTTCGTCGACCACGGTGTGCCGGCCAGCCGAGCGCGCGCCGCCGCGCGCGCCACCGCGACGCGGCGGGCCACGGCGTCCGACGACTCCCCCGACGCCCGCGCCGTGCGCTCGGCGCGGGTCACCGGCAGCACGTCCACCTGGAGGTCCACCCGGTCGAGCAGAGGGCCGGAGAGCCGGCCGAAGTACCGGCGCTTCGCGGTGGGGGTACAGGCACAGTCGAGCCCCTTGTTGACCGACGCCATCCCGCACGGGCAGGGGTTCGCCGCCAGCACCAGCTGGAACCTCGCGGGGTAGCGAGCGGCTCCGCCGGAGCGGTGCAGCACCAGCTCCCCCTGCTCGAGCGGCTGCCGCAGGGTCTCCAGCACACGGGAGGGGAACTCGGGCGCCTCGTCGAGCAGCAGCACGCCCCGGTGCGCCCGGGAGACGGCGCCGGGCCTGGCCAGACCGCTGCCGCCCCCGACGATGGCCGCCGGGGTGGCGGTGTGGTGCGGGTCCTCGAAGGGCGGCCTCGTCAGCAGGCCGTTCCCCGGGTCGAACGTGCCGGCCACCGAGTGCACCGAGGTCACCTCGACCGCCTCCGCGGGGGTGAGGTCGGGGAGGATGCCCGGCAGCCGCGCGGCCAGCATGGTCTTCCCGGCCCCCGGCGGCCCCACGAGCATCAGGTGGTGCCCGCCCGCGGCCGCGATCTCCAGCGCCACCCGCGCCTGCGCCTGGCCGACCACCTCGGCCAGGTCACCGGGCTCGCGACGCGCCACGGCCTGCCGGGCGGGGCGCACGGGGTCGAGCACCGGCACGTCCGCGAGCTCGCCACCGTGCAGCAGCACCACCTCCGCCAACGTCGCGGCCGCGTGCACCCGCGCCCCCGGCACCAGGCGCGCCTCGTCCGCGTCGGCGACCGCCACCACGACGTCGGCGCAGCCCGCCTCGACGGCCGCGGCGACCGCCGGTAGCACGCCCCGCACCGGCTGGAGCCGGCCGTCCAGGCCGAGCTCGGCCAGGTGCACGACGCGCTCCAGACCGGCGGCGGGCACCACGCGGTCCCCGGCGAGGACGGCGACCGCGATCGCGACGTCGAACGACGACCCCGACTTCCGCAGCGACGCAGGTGAGAGGTTGACCGTGATCTTCCGGTGGGGCCACTTGATGCCCGTGGAGAGCACGGCGGCCCGCACCCGCTCGCGCGACTCGTGCAGCGCCGCGTCGGGCAGCCCGACCAGGGTGAACCCGGGGACGGACGCCGCGAGCTGGGCCTGCACCTCCACCACGTGCCCGGTGAGCCCGGTCAGCGCGACCGCCGCCGTCGTCCCGAGCCCCATCAGAGCACCCCCACCAGGTGCTCGACCTCGGCGGCACCGGACCGCGGGAGCACCACGGCCACGACGTCCACCCGCACCTCGCGGCAGCGCACGGCGGGATGCTCGGCGAGCCACTGCCCGGTGAGCCGCCGGATGCGGGCGAGCTTCGCGGCCGTGACCGCCTCCGCGGGGTGCCCGAACGCGGTGCCCCGGCGCGTCTTCACCTCGATCGCGACGAGCACGGCCCCGTCGAGGGCGACGAGGTCCAGCTCCCCGCCGGCCCCGCGCCAGTTGCGCTCCAGCACCTCGAGGCCGCTCGCCTCCACGTGGCGCGCGGCCACCCGTTCCCCGTACCGCCCGACGGCGTCCTTCGCCCGCATCGAACCACCTCCGCGGGAAGCCTCGCCCCTGGCGGGGCGGCCGCGGTGGCGGTGTCGGCGAGCTGTGGACGGGCGCGACCTGGGGGCAGCGTCAGGGCGGCGTCACGCCGCGCGACGGCGTGGCTACAGCGCGAGCTCGGCCTTCGCCAGCTCCTCCACGTTGACGTCCTTGAACGTCACGACGCGCACGGACTTCACGAACCGTGCCGAGCGGTAGACGTCCCACACCCAGGCGTCGGCCAGGCGGAGCTCGAAGTAGACCTCCCCGGCCGCGGAGCGCACCTGGAGGTCCACCTGGTTGGCGAGGTAGAACCGCCGCTCCGTCTCGACGACGTACGAGAACAGCCCCACCACGTCTCGGTACTCGCGGTAGAGCGCGAGCTCCATCTCGGTCTCGTAGTTCTCGAGGTCTTCGGCGCTCACGTGGTCATCATCCCATCGACCAGGCCGGGGTCGAGGGTGGCGGCCGTGGGCGCGCCGCCGTCCCCCGCCGGGCCCTCGTCGGCGAGCGCTCGCAGGTTCCACGAGCGTCGGTGCTGCGGCGTCGGCCCGTGCCGGCGCAGCGCGTCCAGGTGCGCCGGCGCCGAGTAGCCCTTGTTCTGGTCCCAGGCGAACGCCGGGTACTGGCGCGCGAGCCGCACGAGGAGCCCGTCGCGTTCCACCTTGGCGAGCACGCTCGCGGCGGCGACGGAGGAGCACTGCAGGTCCGCCTTCACGAGGGTGCGGACCGCGGGCTGGGGCACGTCGGGACCGAGCACGGGGTCGAGGGCCGCCGCCTCGAACAAGTCGACCTCGCCGCGGCTCAGCCAGTCGTGCGAGCCGTCGAGCAGCACCACGTCCACGTCGCCGCAGGTGCGGCGCACCTGGGCGAGGGCCCGGCGACCGGCGAGACGCAGCGCGGCCACGATGCCGTGCGCGTCGATCTCCGCGGGGCCCGCGTGACCGACCGCCCACGCGACGCCCCACCGCTGCAGCTGGGGCACCATCGCGACGCGAGCCGCCGGGGTGAGGAGCTTCGAGTCGGTCAGCCCCTGGGGCGCGGTGCGGGTGGCGGCGTCCACGACCACGACGCCGACGCTCACCGGACCGGCGAGCGCCCCGCGGCCCACCTCGTCCATGCCGGCCACCAGGCGGGCGCCGCCGGTGAGCAGCGCCCTCTCCTGGCGCAGCGTCGGGCTCTTGCGCTGCTTCGCCCCGCTCGCGGCGCGGCGCCGCGGTGGCGTCGGACGGCGGACCGTCTCCGGCTCGGGCGTCACGCGGGCCGGCTGCCCCGAGTCCTGCTCGACGAGCGAGGTCACGGCTCCGGCACCTTCGCGAAGACGTCACCGGGGTTGCGCAGCAGGGTGGCGTCGCCCAGCGGCCAGACGGTGGCGAACGCGGACCCGACCACGTTGTCGATCGGGACGAACCCGCCGCCCGGCTTGCTGGTGTTGTAGCGCGAGTCCTGCGAGTTCTGGCGGTTGTCCCCCATGACGAACAGCATGCCCTCGGGCACGACCGTGTCGAACGGGTCCTGGCTCGGCACGGAGCCCGGCCTGATGTACGACTCCTCGTCGATCGGCTCGCCGTTGATGCTCACGCGGCCCTGGTCGTCGCAGCAGGTCACGTGGTCGCCCGGCGTGCCGACGACGCGCTTGATGAGGTGGTCGCCGGTCTCCTGCGGGAGCAGGCCCACGAAGGTCAGGACGTTCGTCACGGCCTGCCCGACCGGCGTGCGCTCCGGCGGCTCGTACGGGGGCAGCCAGCCGCCCGGGTCCTTGAACACCACGATGTCGCCGCGGTGCACGTCGAACACGTCCGGCACCATGCGCGAGACCATGACGCGGTCCCCGATCTCCAGGGTGTCCTCCATCGACCCGCTGGGGATGTAGAACGCCTGCACGAGGAACGTCTTGATCAGCCACGACAGGACCAGTGCGCTCACCACGATGATCGCCGTCTCCCGCAGGACCCCGAGCCCGCGGCTCGGCGTCGGCGCAGAGGCGGCGTTCCCGGAGCCGACCACCGCGTCGAAGCCCTCGGGCCCGGCGCCCGCGCCCTCGTCGGCGTGGCGGTGGGGTCGGGGCTCGTGCGCACTGGGCCGGTCGGTCACGGGATCGGAGTCTGCCACGCCCTCACTCTTTCACTCGCCACCGTCCACGGCGAAACCGCGCGCCCTCCCCCGTGAGCACGACGGACGGGCGGCCCTGCCGTGGCAGGACCGCCCGTCCGGGGCGCGGTGCGCGTCAGCGCGACGTGGTGCGTGGCGCCACGTCGCGGTGCCTCACTTGGCGGTGGGCGTCTCGCGCTTCTCGCGGATCTTCGCCTTCTTGCCGCGCAGGTTGCGCAGGTAGTACAGCTTGGCGCGGCGGACGACGCCGCGCGAGACGACCTCGACCGAGTCGATGGTCGGGGCGTGCAGGGGGAACGTCCGCTCCACGCCGACGCCGAAGCTGATCTTGCGGACGGTGAACGTCTCGCGGACGCCGCCGCCCTGGCGCGCGATGACGATGCCCTGGAACGCCTGGACGCGAGAGCGGTTGCCCTCGACGACCTTGACGTTGACCTTGACGGTGTCGCCGGCGCGGAAGTCCGGGACGTCGGAGCGCAGCGAGGCTGCGTCGACGGAGTCGAGCGTGTGCATGATTCTCTCTCCGCCCTGCCACAGGTCAGGAACAAGATCGTGGCGCGCCCGCGGCGCGCGGTGTCTGACGTTTCGGGTGGTGCGTCGACTCCTCGACCGGACGGGCTGACCAGCAACCCGCCGTGACCTCCCCTGTGGCAGAGGCCGGGTCGGCGAAACACACCAGCACCCTATTCTGCCACAGGTTCCGCCGCGGCCCCCGCCGGGAGCTCCGTCGGGGGCTCCGCCGTCGTCGACCGCAGCCGCCCGTCCTGCACCTGCCAGCCGAGATCGGCGAGCACGGCGAGGTCTGCCTTGTCGAGCGAGGCCACGTCGAGCGCGGCCACCATGTCCGGTCGACGCGCCGCGGTGCGCTCCAGCGCCAGGTCCCGCCGCCAGCGCTCGATCCGCGCGTGGTGCCCGGACAGCAGGATCTCCGGCACCTCCAGGTCCTCCCAGGAGGGCGGCTTGGTGTACACGGGGTACTCCAGGAGGCCGGCCGCTCCGTGCGACTCCTCGACCAGCGAGTGCGGGTTGCCGACGACCCCCGGCAGCAGGCGCCCGAACGCCTCGATCATCACGAGCGCCGCGACCTCGCCGCCGTTGAGCACGTAGTCGCCGATGGACAGCTCGCTCACCCGGTGGCCGGCAGCGCGGGCACGATCGGCGACCCGCGCGTCGATGCCCTCGTAGCGGCCGCACGCGATGACCACCTGCTCCTCGAGCGCCAGCGCCTCCGCGTGCCGCTGCGTGAAGACCTCGCCGGACGGTGTCGGGATCACCAGGTGCCCGCCGCCGTCCGCCGGCAGCACGTCGTCGAGGGCACGCCCCCACACGTCGGGCCGCATGACCATGCCCGCTCCCCCGCCGAACGGGGTGTCGTCCACGGTGCGGTGCCGGTCGGTGGTCCAGTCCCGCAGGTCGTGCACCCGCAGGTCGAGCAGCCCGGCCCTGCGCGCCTTGCCGACCAGGGAGAGGTCGAGGGCGGCGAGGTAGTCGGGGAAGATCGACAGGACGTCGACGCGCACGTCAGGCCTCGTCCGCGGTCTCGGCGGGCCCGTCCTGCGCGGGTCGGTCGACGACGACGGCCTCGGCGTCGCGGGCGAGCAGTCCCCCGGGCGGCGTCAGGACGACCCGCCCTCCGGGCACGTCGACCACGGGCACGATCGCACGGACGAACGGGACGAGGGTGCGCTCCCCGCCCGGCTCGCGCACGACGAGCGCGTCGTGCGCCGGCAGGTGCTCGAGCCCGACGACCTCGCCCACGACGACGCCGTCCTCGAGCTCGGCGCGCAGACCCTGCAGCTCGTGCGGGTACCAGGCGTCGTCCTCGTCCGAGTCGTCCGCCTCGACGACGATCTCGACGCCGCGCAGCGCCTCGGCGGCCGTGCGGTCCGCGACCCCCGCGAACGACAGGAGCCAGCGGCCCTGGTGCACGCGCGCGCCGGTCACGGTCAGCGGCCCCGCGGACGGCGGATCGGTCGCCAGGGTGAGGCCGACCGCCAGCCGGTCCTCGGGGTTGTCGGTGCGCAGGTCGAGACCGACCTCGCCGCGGAGCCCGTGCGCACGCCCGACGCGTGCCACCACCAGCTGCATGTCTCTCCCGTCTCGATCTCTCTCGAGGGACCCACCACCGGTCCCAGCATGCACTGCCGCAGACGACGAGGCCCGGCCCCCCGGTCGTGATGACCTGTGGGGACCGGGCCTCGTCGACGCTGCGGCAGCGGGTGCGGCGGGCGTCAGCGCCGGTCGACGTCCACGACGTCGACCCGCACGGGGCCGTCCGTCGCGAGCGCGCCGACGACGGTGCGCAGAGCCTTCGCCGTCCGTCCGCCCCGGCCGATCACGCGGCCGAGGTCTTCGGGGTGCACCCGCACCTCGAGCAGGTCGCCCCGGCGCTGCGTCCGCGAGGCCACCTGGACGTCGTCCGGGTGGTCCACGATGCCGCGCACCAGGTGCTCGAGGGCCTCGGCGAGCATCAGGCCTCGGCCTCAGCCTCGGTGGCCTCGGCCGCCGGCTGCTCGGACTTCTTCTCGGCAGCCTTCGCCTTGGCCTTCTCGGCCTCGGCGGCGACGGCCTCGATCGCGGCGGCGCTGTCGGCCTTCGCGGCCTTGGTCCTCAGGGTGCCCTCGGCACCCGGGAGGCCCTTGAACTTCTGCCAGTCGCCGGTGATCTTGAGCAGCGCGGCGACCTGCTCGGTCGGCTGCGCGCCGACGCCGAGCCAGTACTGCGCCCGCTCGGACTTGATCTCGATGAACGACGGCTCCTCGGTCGGGTGGTACTTCCCGATCTCCTCGATGACGCGACCATCGCGCTTGGAGCGCGAGTCCGCCACGACGACGCGGTAGTACGGGGCCCGGATCTTGCCGAGACGCTTCAGACGAATCTTGACGGCCACTTGGGTGGTGTCTCCTGGTTCTGGTGGGGCGACCTTGCGCGCTGCCGGGTGGGGTCCTGGCGGCGCATGAGGTCAGGACACGGTCTGCACAGGTGAGAGGGGCCTGGGCACACCGAGTACCCGCCCATTGTGCCAGACCCCGGCGGCAGGCTCCAACACCGCGCGCGGGCCTCGCGGGAGGCCGGCGGCTCAGCCGCGCACGACCTGGCCCCGCAGCACGACGGCGGTCGGGTGGCGCAGCACCTCGATGTCCTCGCGCGGGTCGGCGGGGTACACCACGAGGTCCGCGCTCGAGCCCTCGACGAGCGCGCCGAAGCCGAGCAGCTCGCGGGCCCGCCAGGTCGCCATCGCCACGACGTCGGCCGCGGGGATGCCCGCCGCGACCAGCTCGGCGCACTCGTCGACGACCCGCCCGTGCGCGAGGGTCCCGCCCGCGTCGGTGCCGACGAGCAGGGGGACGCCGGCCTCGTGCAGGTCGCGGACGTGCTCGTGGCGGCGGGCATGCATGCGCCGCATGCGCGCCGCGTACACCGGGTACCGGTCCTCGGCCTGCCGGGCGATCTCCTCGAACCGGGCCACCTGGAGCAGCGTGGGCGTCACCGGGATGCGGCGGGCCGCGACCTCGTCCAGCAGCGCGCCCACGACGCCGGTGCCGTGCTCGATGCCGTCCACCCCGGCGGCGAGGAGATCAGCGACGACCTCCTCGGAGAACGCGTGCACCGTGACGCGCGCCGCCTCGGCGTGCGCGGCCGCCACCGCCTCGGCGAGGACGTCGCGCGGCCACAGCGGCCGCAGGTCGCCGAGGTCACGGTCGATCCAGTCGCCGACCAGCTTGACCCAGCCGTCCGCCCCGCGCGCCTGCGCACCCACGGCCGCCGGGAGCTGCGCGACGTCGTCGAGCTCCAGGCCGAAGTCGCGCAGGTAGCGCCTGGGCCGGGCCAGGTGCCGGCCGGCGCGCACCAGGCGCGGCAGGTCCGGTCGGTCCTGCACCCACGAGGTGTCGACGGGCGAGCCGGCGTCGCGGATCAGCAGGACGCCGGAGTCGCGGTCGGCGAGCGCCTGGGCCTCCGCCGTCTCCTGGTCGACCGGCCCCCCGGGGCCGAGGCCCACGTGGCAGTGCACGTCGACGAGGCCGGGCAGCACCCAGCCGTCGAGCTCGCGGGTGGCGCTGCCCTGCGGCGAGGGCCGCGTCAGGCTGACGCGTCCGTCGCGCACCCACATCTCGCCGACGTCGCGGTCCTGCCCGAGCAGGACGTGGCCGGTGACGTGCAGCGGGACGTGCGGGGCTGACATGGTCGAAGGCTACCGAGTCGGGGGCCGGCCGGGCGCTGCCGACCGGCCTCGGGTCAGCGGCCGCCGAGCAGCTTGTCGAAGCCGTCCGGCAGCTGGAGCTTCGACAGGTCCTGCTCGTCCGGCTCCGCGCCGCCGCCCATGCCGAAGGCCGAGCCGGGGGCCGACGGCTTCGCCGCGGGGCCGCCACCCAGGGCGCGCTGCATCGCCTCGCGCTCCTGCTGGGCCCGCTTGGCGGGGTTGCCGGACTTGCCCTTCTTCTTCTGGACCGGGGCCTGCTTGCCGCGCGACTTCTTGCCGCCGCCCGGCATGCCGGGCATCCCGGGGACGCCGCCGGGCATGCCAGGCATGCCGCCGCCCTTGCTCATCTGGCGCATCATCTTCTGCGCCTGCGTGAACCGCTCGAGGAGCTGGTTGACCGCCGTCGTCGTCTGGCCCGAGCCGCGGGCGATGCGCGCCCTGCGCGACCCGTTGATGAGCTTGGGGTTGTCGCGCTCGGCCGGCGTCATCGACTGGATGAGTGCCTGGACGCGGTCGACCTCGCGCTCGTCGAAGTTCTCGAGCTGCTCGCGCATCTGCCCCATGCCCGGCATCATCCCGAGCATCTTCTTCATCGAGCCGAGCTTCTTCATCTGCTGCATCTGCACCAGGAAGTCGGAGAGGGTGAAGTCTTCGCCCTTCTCCACCTTGGCCGCCATCTTGGCGGCCTCGTCGGCGTCGAACGCCTTCTCGGCCTGCTCGATGAGGGTGAGCACGTCACCCATGTCGAGGATGCGCGAGGCCATGCGGTCGGGGTGGAAGACCTCGAAGTCGGTGAGCTTCTCGCCCGTGGAGGCGAACATGATCGGCCGGCCGGTGATCGTGGCCACCGACAGCGCGGCACCACCGCGGGCGTCGCCGTCCAGCTTCGACAGCACGACGCCGGTGAAGTCGACGCCCTCCTCGAACGCCTTCGCCGTGGCGACGGCGTCCTGACCGATCATCGCGTCGATGACGAACAGGACCTCGTCCGGCTGCACGGCGTCGCGGATGTCCGCGGCCTGTTGCATGAGGACGTGGTCGACGCCGAGGCGGCCGGCGGTGTCGACGATGACGACGTCGTGCTGCTTGGTCTTCGCCTCCGCGACGCCGTCGCGGGCCACGCCCACGGGGTCGCCGATGACGGCCTCGGTCTCGGCGCCCTGGTTGCCCGGGTGCGGGGCGAACACGGGCACGCCCGCGCGCTCGGCGACGACGGACAGCTGGGTGACGGCGTTCGGGCGCTGGAGGTCGGCCGCGACCAGCAGCGGCGTGTGCCCCTGCTCCTTGAGCGCCAGCGCGAGCTTCCCGGCCAGCGTGGTCTTGCCGGCGCCCTGGAGGCCGGCGAGCATGATGACCGTCGGCGGCGTCTTGGCGAACTGCAACGGGCGGGTCTGGCCGCCGAGGATCGCGACGAGCTCGTCGTTGACGATCTTGACGACCTGCTGCGCCGGGTTCAGCGCGCCCGACACCTCGGCGGACAGCGCGCGCTCGCGCACCGCGGCGGTGAACTCGCGCACGACGGGGACCGCCACGTCGGCGTCGAGCAGCGCCCGGCGGATCTCGCGCACGGTCGCGTCGATGTCCGCCTCGGAGAGCCGGCCCCGCCCGCGGAGGTTCTTGAACGTCGCGGTGAGCCGGTCCGACAGGGAGTTGAACACCAGGCAGGTCCTTAAGGGAAGTCTCGATGGGTGCGGCTACCTACCCTACCGGTCGCCGGCGAGCGCTCGGCGGGCCCGCCCGGTGAGGTCGTCCACCAGGCTCGCGCGCCACGCGGTCCAGCCCGCGGGCCCCAGCGACGACGCGTCCGCCTCGGTGAGCGCGCGCACCGTCTCGAGCAGGTCGGCGCGGTGCTCGAGCGCGTCGAGCAGCTCCGCCACCGTGGCCGGGTCCTCGAGGTCGGCCGTCGTCGCCAGCCGCGAGAGCGTGAGGTGGTGGCGCACCACCACCTCGACGTCGTGCGCGACCGCGTCCCCGAACCCCGCGCGCCGCACGACCCCCGGCGCGAGCCGCGCCCCCTCGACGGAGTGGTCGGTGCTGATCGCGCCGCGCCGCTTGCCGATGTCGTGCAGGAGCGCGGAGAGCAGCAGCAGCTCGGACGGCGCGGGCGCGACGCCCGCCTCGGCGGCGACCTGCCGCCGCACCTTCGCGGCGCGGGCCGCGGTCTCCACGAGGTGCCGGTCCACCGTGTGCCGGTGGACGGCCGCCCGCTGGGGGCGGTTGCGCACCCCGGCCCACTCCGGGATCCAGGTGGTGACGACGCCCGCGAGGTCGAGCGCCTCCCAGACCGGCACCTGGGCCGGGCCCGCGCCGAGCACCGTCAGCAGGGCCGTGCGCGCGTGCGCCGGCCACGGCTCGGGCGGCGGCGGGCACTGCGCCAACGAGTGCACGGTCACGGGCGAGAGGACGAGCCCCGTGCGCGCCGCGGTGGCCGCCGCCCGGAGGGAGAGCAGCGGGTCCTCCGCCGGCTGCGCACCCACGGCCAGCACCAGCTCGCCGTCGTGCTCCACGAGCCCGTCGCCCACCGAGCGCAGCCGCGGAGCGGACCGCCGGCCGCGGACGACGACGGGGCGACGCACCGCGGGGCGCTGCAGGGCCTGACGGGCCCGGCGCACGGTCGAGTCCAGCGCGTAGGAGATCTCGCGGCCGGCCTCGGCAAGGCTGGCGAGCAGCTCGTCGGGGTCGTCGTGGCCGCACCGCTCGGCGACCTCGTCGAGGTCGGCCAGCAGCAGCCGGGTGGACCGGCGCCGCGTCACGACGTGCACCGTGTCGCGCACGTCCAGCAGGTGCGCGTACGCCCGGTCGACCCGCCCGTGCGGTCGGTCGGTGAGCCAGGTGGCCGCCAGCGCCGACAGGAGCACCGCGTCGCGGATGCCGCCGCGCGACTCCTTGAGGTCCGGCTCGATGAGGTAGGCGAGCTCGCCCGCGCGCTCGGCGCGGTCGCGGGCGCTGTGCAGCAGCTCCGGCAGGCGGCGGCGGGACGCCGAGCGCCAGTCGGTGAGGATCGCGGAGGCCGCCCGGTGCACGACGACGGCGTCGCCCGCGATCGGGCGCACGTCGAGCCAGCCGACGGCGGCCGGGAGGTCGGTGGAGGCGAGCCGGCGGGTCTGGCTCAGGGAGCGCACCGCGTGGTCGATGTCGACGCCCGAGTCCCACAGCGGGTACCACAGGGCGTCGGCGACGCGGGCGAGCTCGTCGGGCTTGTGGGTGCGGCCGTCGTGCACGAGCACGAGGTCGAGGTCGGACAGCGGGCCGAGCTCGCCCCGGCCCAGGCTGCCGACCGCGGCCAGCGCGATGCCCGCCGGGTCGACGTCGGCCGTGGCCGCCTCGAACAGCGGCGTGACCCGGTCGGTGACGAGCTGTTGCAGGGCGGTCCGGCGCGCGACGCCCGACCGCCCGGGACCCGTGAGCCCGTCGGCGGTGGCGAGCAGGTCCGCGCGCAGGGCGCCGACCGTGACGCGCGGGCCCCGCACCCCGGTGTCCGGGGTGCGGGGCCCGACCTCGACCGGCGCGGCGTCCGACAGGCCGTCAGGCAGGTCGTCCGGCACGGTCAGAGAGCCGCGTCGCCGTGCTCGCCGGTGCGCACGCGCACCACGTCGTCGAGCGCCGTCGTCCACACCTTGCCGTCGCCGATCCGCCCGGTCTGGGCGGCCTTGACGACGACGTCCACGACGGTGGGCGCGTCCTCGTCCGCGACGAGCACCTCCACGCGCACCTTCGGGACCAGGTCCACCGTGTACTCCGCGCCGCGGTACACCTCGGTGTGGCCCTTCTGGCGGCCGTAGCCGCTGGCCTCGCTGACCGTCATGCCGCGGATGCCGGCGGCCTCGAGCGCGGACTTCACGTCGTCCAGGCGGTGGGGCTGGATGACTCCGGTGACGAGCTTCATGCGCGGATCTCCTTTGCGACCGAACCCTGCTGGATCGTCTCGTACGCCGACTCGCTGTGCACGGCCAGGTCGATGCCGCCGACCTCGGCCTCCTCGCTGATCCGCCAGCCCATGGTGGCCTTGAGGATCAGGGCGATGATCGTCGTCATCACGAGGGAGAAGACGACCGCGATCACGGCGATGATCACCTGGACGGCCAGCTGCGCCGCGCCGCCGCCGTAGAACAGGCCCGTCTCGGTGGCGAGAAAGCCGATGGAGACGGTGCCCCACAGGCCGGCGACGAGGTGGACGCCCACGACGTCGAGCGAGTCGTCGAAGCCCAGCTTGTACTTGAGGCCCACGGCGAGAGCGGAGAGCACGCCGGCCACGGCCCCGAGGACGAGCGCACCGACCGGGCTCACCGCGCCGGCGGCCGGGGTGATCGCGACGAGACCCGCCACGACGCCGGACGCGCCGCCGAGCGAGGTGGCGCTGCCGTCCCGGATCTTCTCGGTGACGAGCCAGGCGAGCATCGCGGCCGCGGTGGCGGACGTCGTGTTGACCCAGGCCAGGCCCGCGGTCTCGTTGGCCCCGAACGCCGAGCCGGCGTTGAACCCGAACCAGCCGAACCACAGCAGGGCCGCGCCGAGCATGACCATCGTGAGGTTGTGCGGGCGCATCGGCTCGGTGCCGAAGCCCTTGCGCTTGCCGACCACGATCGCCAGCACGAGGGCCGCCGCACCGGCGTTGATGTGCACCACGGTGCCGCCGGCGAAGTCGATCGGCGCCGCGATGCTCCCGAACGGGCCGTCGGCGGAGAGCAGGCCGCCGCCCCAGACCATGTGGGCCATCGGGAAGTAGACGAAGGTGGCCCAGACACCGGCGAAGACCATCCAGGTGCCGAACTTGACGCGGTCGGCGATCGCGCCGGAGATGAGGGCGACGGTGATGATCGCGAACGTGACCTGGAACGCCACGTCGATGACCTGCGGGTAGTTGCCCAGCGGGCTCACGACCGCGGCGCCCGCGTCGTCGAAGAGGGTCCCGCTCAGCCCGAACTGCTCGAACGGGTTACCGACGACCCCGCCGACGTCCGAGCCGTAGGACATCGACCAGCCCCACAGCACGTAGATCACGCCGACGACGCCGATGGCGCCGAACGACATCATCATCATGTTCAGTACCGACTTGCCGCGCACCATGCCGCCGTAGAACAGCGCCAGGCCGGGCGTCATGAGGAGCACGAGCGATGCCGATGTCAGCATCCACGCAGCGGCCCCGGTGTCCCATTCCATGGTGATCTCCCCTCGCCAGCCCGGGCGGCTGGTCGGGGTCCACCGTCTCGACGGCCCGTTTCCCCCGCGCACTGGTTGCGTTACGCGGCGGTGACAAGGTCGTCCCCGATGTAAACGTTCTGTTGCCGCGTCTCGGCACGCGGGACGGAGCGCGATCCTGTGACCAAGCCGTGATCCGGGTCACGGCTCGGCGGGCGTGCTCAGCCGAGCAGGCCGTCGACGAACTGCTCGGGGTCGAACGGCGCCAGGTCGTCCGGCCCCTCCCCCAGCCCCACGAGCTTCACCGGGACGCCCAGCTCGCGCTGCACGGCGACGACGATGCCGCCGCGGGCGGTGCCGTCGAGCTTGGTCAGCACGATGCCCGTGACGCCCGCGACCTCGCCGAACACGCGGGCCTGGTTGAGGCCGTTCTGGCCCGTGGTGGCGTCCAGCACGAGCAGCACCTCGGCGAGCGGGGCCTCGCGCGTGATGACGCGCGTGATCTTGCCGAGCTCGTCCATGAGCCCCGCCTTGTTCTGCAGGCGGCCGGCGGTGTCGACGAGGACGACGTCCGTGCCGTCCGCGCTCCCCCGCTTCACGGCGTCGAAGGCGACGGCGGCGGGGTCGGCCCCGTCGCGGTCGGCGCGGACGGTCTCGACCCCCACGCGGGCGCCCCACGTCTGGAGCTGGTCGGCCGCGGCGGCGCGGAAGGTGTCGGCGGCCCCGAGCACGACGGTGCGGTCCTCGGCGACCAGGACGCGCGCGAGCTTGCCGACCGTCGTCGTCTTGCCCGTGCCGTTGACCCCCACGACCAGCACGACCGCGGGCAGTCGCGTGCCGTCCGCGCCGACCGGTCCGGTGGTGGCGACCTCGCGGTCCAGCGACGGGTCGACGACCTTGAGCAGCTCCTCGCGCAGCAGGTCGCGCACCGTCTTCGGGTCGCGCACGCCGAGCACGCGCACGCGGGTGCGCAGGGCGTCGAGCAGCTCCTCGGCGGGGCCGGCGCCGATGTCGGCGAGCAGCAGCGTCTCCTCGAGCTCGTCCCAGTCGTCCTCGGTGAGGTGGTCGCGGGAGAGCACGCTGAGCAGGCGCGCGCCGAACGGCGAGCCGGACCGCGCGAGCCGGTCGCGCAGGCGCACCATGCGGCCCGCCACCGGCTCGGGGGTCTCCAGCGCGGGCGCCGCCGGCTCCGCCGTCGCAGGCTCGGAGGCGGGCCCGCCCGCCGCTTCCGGCGCTGTCCCGGGCTCGGCCGCGCGCCCACCCTCGACGGGCGGGGCGACCGTCGTCGCGCCCTCGCCGCGGCGTCGCCGCGACCGCGGGACGAGCAGGGCGGCGCCGCCGCCGACCACGACGACGACACCGAGAAGGATCCAGAGCCAGAGGAGATCAGTCACGCGCACAGTCTCCCAGAACCGCGCGACCGCGCCGCCCGGCGAGGGTCGTCGGGCGGCGCGTCATCGGGCGCCGGCCGCGCCGCTCACTCCGGCTTGCGGACGGTCCCCACGTGCCAGGTGCTGCGCGCCTGCAGGCGGGCGCGGTGCAGGGCGTCGGTGAGCTCCTCCGGGTCCACGTACCCGGGGGCGTCCTCGATCGTCGCGGCGAAGAACTCGTCCATGCCGGTCTCGACGGGGGCCGGGGCCGCGGCCCGCCGGCGGCTGAGGCCGGACCGGAAGTCGCGCAGGAAGCGACGCAGCCCGGGGGCGTCCTCGTCCTGACCCTCACGACGCTCCATGACGTTGGCCACGAGGAACACCACCGCGGCGAGAACGAGGGACCCGAGGACCCAGAGGACGAACGTGAGCATGGCGTTATTCTCCCAGCGCGTCGGCGGTCTCGCGCATCCGCTGGGAGATGACGGTGGTCACACCGTCGCCGCGCATCGTCACGCCGTACAGCGCGTCCGCGACCTCCATCGTGCGCTTCTGGTGGGTGATGACGATCAGCTGGGAGTCCTCCTGCAGCTCGCGGAAGATCTGGAGCAGCCGGCCCAGGTTGACGTCGTCCAGGGCGGCCTCGACCTCGTCCATCACGTAGAAGGGGCTGGGGCGGGCCTTGAAGATCGACACGAGGAACGCGACCGCCGTGAGCGACCGCTCCCCGCCGGACAGCAGGGACAGCCGCTTGACCTTCTTGCCCGCCGGCCGCGCCTCGACCTCGATGCCCGTCGTGAGCAGGTCGGCCGGGTCGGTGAGGACCAGGCGCCCCTCGCCGCCCGGGAAGAGCCGGCCGAAGACCCGCTCGAACTGCTCCGCGGTGTCGCGGAACGCCTCCGCGAAGACCTGCTGGACCCGCTCGTCGATCTCCTCGACGATGTGCAGCAGGTCCTGCCGGGACTTCTTGAGGTCGGCGAACTGCTCCGTGAGGAACTGGTGCCGCTCCTCGAGGGCCGCGAACTCCTCCAGCGCGAGCGGGTTGACCGCCCCGATCCGCGCGAGGGCGCGCTCGGCGGTCGCCAGCCGCTTCTCCTGCTCGGCCCGCACGTACGGGACCTCGCTGGTTGAGCCGGTCGAAACCCCGTCGTCATCGCTCGTGCTGGCTTCGACAGGCTCAACCAGCGGAATCATGCGGTGCGGGCCGAACTCCTCGACGAGGACGTCGGGGTCGCTGCCCACCTCCTCGACCGCCCGCACCCGCAGCTGCTCGAGCCGCGCCACCTGCTGGGCCCGCGCCACCTCGTCGCGGTGCGCGACGTCGGTGAGGTCGCGCAGCTCACCCGCGAGCCGGTCGGCGTCGGCGCGGACCGCCTCGAGCTCCTGCTGGCGCGCGGCACGCTGCTCGTCCGCGGCCGCACGCTCCGCCTGCGCCCGCTCGATCGACCGGGCGAGAACGGCGAGCGCCGCGCCCGCGTCGTCGCGCACGGAGGCGGCAGTGCGCGCCTCGGCGGCGCGCTGCACGGCGCGCCGCTCCGCCTTCTCGCGCGCGGCACGCTCCTGCGCCGCCGCGCGCGCGAGGCCCTGGGCGCGGCCCGCGACCGCGCGCGCCCGCTCCTCGCTGGTCCGCAGCTCGAGCCGCGCCTCGGTCTCCGCGCCGCGTGCCTCGGTGGCCGCCGCCTGCGCCGCCTCCCGGCCGGCCTGTGCCGCGCCCACCTGCTCCTCCGACTGCGTGGGCTCGGCCTCGGCGACCTCCAGACGCTTGGCCAGCTCGGCGAGCTCGGCCTCGTCCGCCTCCCGGCGCCCGGTCGCCTGCGCGAGCGTGGCCCGGTGCCGCTCGGCCTCCGCGAGGGCGGAGCGGTGCGCCGCGCCCAGCGTGCCGAGCTGCTCCGCGACCGCGGCCAGCGCCGCGTCCGACTCGTGCAGGCGCGCCAGCGTCTCGTCGTGCGTCGCCTGCCCCGCCTCGAGGCGCTCGCGCGCCCCGACCAGCTCGAACCGGCACCGCTCGCCGCGCGCCGACGCGTCGTCGAGCCCCTCCTTCGCCTCGTCGAGGGCGGCCGTCAGGTGCAGCACGCTCGGCGCGGCCGCCGAGCCGCCCCACGCCCGCGACGCACCCAGCAGGTCGCCGACGCGGGTCACGGCCACCACCTGCGGGGCGTCGCGCACGAGGGCGCGCGCCTGCGCCAGGTCGTCCACCACGACGACGTCGCGCAGCAGCGCGCGCAGCGGCGCCGCCGCCGGGCCCGCCACCGTCACGACGTCCGTCGCCCGGCGCGCGCCGTCGGGGAGGTCGACCTCGACGAGCCCGCCCCCGTCGTCGGCCGTGCCGCCGCCCACGACGAGCCCCGCGCGGCCCGCGTCGTCGTCGCGCAGCCGGCGCAGCGCGTCCACCGCCGCGTCGACGTCGCGCACCGCCACCGCGTCCGCGACCGGGCCGAGCGCGGCCGTCACCGCGTCCTCGTAGCCCGCCTCGACCCCGAGGAGCGCCGCGACCGAGCCCAGGACGCCCGCCGCGTCGTCGGCGAGGAGGGCGCCCGCGCCGTCCTTGCGGTCGAGGCTGAGCTCGAGGGCCTCCACGCGCGCGCTCCACGTGGCCCGGTCGCGCTCGGCCTCCGCCGCGCGCGCCTCGAGGTCGCGCACGGCGGCCTCCGCCTCGGCCACGGCCGCCGTCGCCTCCTCGTGCCGGGCGTCGAGGTCCTCCTCGCCCTCCTCGGCGCCGACGACCTGGACCTCCAGCGCGCCGAACTCGCGCGCCGCCTCCTCGGCCCGGCGCTCCGCCTCGGCCACCACCTCGCGCACGCGCTCCAGCTCGGCGTCGCCCGCCTCCACGCGGCTGCGCCGGGCCGCCACCTGGCCCGAGAGCCTGGCGAGCCCCTCGCGCCGGTCGGCGGCGCCGCGGTGCAGGGTCGCGAGCTCGCGCTCCGCGGCGTCCGCGGCCTTCTCGGCGTCGGTGCGCGCGGCCACCGCGCTCTCGAGCGCGGCGCGGGCGAGCTCGACCTCGCGGGTCAGCTCGGCCTCCGTGGCCCGGGCGCGCTCCGCCTGCGCCTCGAGGTCCGCCGGGTCCTGGCCCCGGTGCTCGGGCTCCGCCGCGCCGAGCAGCCGCACGCGCTCGTCGGCCAGCGTCGCGAGCCCGCGCAGCCGCTCGCGCAGCGCGCCGAGCGCGTGGAAGGCGTCGGCGGCGCGGCCCGCGTCCGCCACCGCCCCGGAGGCCGCGACCTCCAGCCGGGCCAGGTGCTCCCGCGACCGCTCCAGCCCCTGCTCCGCGGCCTGCTGCCGCTCGCGCAGGGCGGCCTCGTCGGCGCGCTCCTGCGCCATCTGCGCCGTGAGCTGGGCCAGGTCGTCCGCCAGGAGGCGCGACCTCGCGTCGCGCAGGTCCGCCTGGACGGTGCGCGCCCGGCGGGCGGCCTCGGCCTGCCGCCCGAGGGGGCCGAGCTGGCGGCGCAGCTCCGCCGTGAGATCCGTGAGGCGGGCGAGGTTGCCCTGCATCGCGTCGAGCTTGCGGAGCGCCTTCTCCTTGCGCTTGCGGTGCTTGAGGACGCCCGCGGCCTCCTCGATGAAGCCGCGCCGGTCGTCGGGGGTGGCGCGCAGGACGGCGTCGAGCTGGCCCTGCCCCACCACGACGTGCATCTCGCGCCCGATGCCCGAGTCGCTCAGCAGCTCCTGGATGTCGAGCAGGCGGCACGAGCTGCCGTTGATCGCGTACTCCGAGCCGCCGCTGCGGAACAGCGTGCGGGAGATCGTCACCTCGGTGTACTCGATCGGCAGCGCGCCGTCGGTGTTGTCGATCGTGAGGGACACCTCGGCCCGCCCGAGCGGCGGACGGCCGGCGGTGCCGGCGAAGATGACGTCCTCCATCTTGCCGCCGCGCAGCGACTTGACGCCCTGCTCACCCATCACCCACGCGAGGGCGTCGACCACGTTGGACTTGCCCGAGCCGTTCGGGCCGACCACGCAGGTGATGCCCGGCTCGAGGCTCAGCGTCGTCGCCGAGGCGAACGACTTGAAGCCTCGGAGCGTGAGCGTCTTGAGGTGCACCCGGCGAGCCTAACCGCCGGACGGCGCGGATCCGCGGAACTCCGCCGGTCCCGCACGTCCCGGGAACGGATCGAGCGTGCTGGCTTGCTCCTCAAACCGCGCGTTTGAGGAGCAAGTCAGCACGCTCGATGCTCCGGGGGGGGTGGGTCAGAGGTTCGGGAACCAGAGGCCGATCTCGCGCGCGGCGGACTCCGGCGAGTCGGAGCCGTGCACGAGGTTCTGCTGCACCTTCAGGCCCCAGTCGCGGCCGAGGTCGCCGCGGATGGTGCCGGGGGCCGCCGCCGTCGGGTCGGTCGCGCCCGCCAGGGAGCGGAACCCGGGGATGACGCCCTGCCCCACGGCGACGACGGCGAGCGTCGGGCCGGAGAGCATGAAGTCGACGAGCGGCTGGTAGAACGGCTTGCCCTCGTGCTCGGCGTAGTGCGCGGCCAGGAGCTCGGGCGTCGCCTGCTTGAGCTCCACCGCGGCGAGCGTGTACCCCTTCGCCTCGATGCGCCGCAGCACCTCGCCGGACAGGCCCCGGCGGACGCCGTCGGGCTTGACGAGCACGAGCGTGCGCTCGACGGCGTCGGTCTGGTCGAGCGAGGCGGGCTCGGCGGGCACGTTGTCTGCGACGTCGGTCATGCCGGAAAGCCTATCCGCGCGCGACCCGTGCCCTGCGCAGACCTCCCCCCGGTCTCCCCCACCCCCTTCGAGCACGCGATCTGTCGCGCCAAGGTTCGGCTTCCCGCGACAGATCGCGTGCTGGAGGGTCAGGTCGCCGCGCCGCCCGATGCTGCCCCCAGGCCTGGCGATCGTGACGTTGTCCACAGGAGGGCCGTTCGTCGTCGCCGGAAGGCTCAACCCTCGTGGTCGCGTACTCGCATGCGACCCCTCACGCCGCCGCCCGCCGACCTCCTCACCCTCGCCGCGCGACAGGAGTACCTCGTCACGACCGGCCAGTGCGAGGCGGCGGGGATGTCGGCCGATCGGCTCACGCGCATGGTTCGCCAAGGGCGCTGGGTTCGCCTGAGCAACGGCGTCTACGACACCGACCCCGTCCCGGTCGACGACCGCGAGCTCGACGACCTCTTCGACCACCGCCGCCGGCGCAAGGCCTGGCTCGGACTGCTGGCGTTCGGCCCGAACGCGATGGCCGTGGGCCAGTCGGCACTGGCTCTGCACGAGGTCCAGGGCCTGCCCGTGGACATCACGTCCGAGGTGATGCTGCCTGGAGGGTCGGCCCGCCTCTCACGCGACGGCGTCCTGGTCCGGCAGTACGAGCCGGGGCTGTCGACCGAGCACCGCGCCGGACGACAAGTGGCCACCGTGCTGTACGCCCTGGCACAGGCCGTGCCGACACTCGACCGGCGGCATGCCGTGGCCGTCCTGGACAACGCCGTCCATGCTCGGCGGATCTCGAGGGCGGAGGTGGAGGTCGCCCACGACCTCGCCCGCGGCCGACGCGGTGTCGACCGCACGCATCCCTGGTGGCGGCTCGTCGACGGCCGGGCGGAGTCGCCGCTGGAGACATGGGCGCGACTGGAGTGCATCGACGCCGACGCCGAGCCCGACGACCTCCAGCGCGACCTGTTCGCCCCCGACGGGCGGTTCCTCGGCCGCGGCGACCTCGTGTGGCTGCTGCCGGACGGCCGCTGGTTCCTCCTCGAGGTGGACGGGGCGAGCGTGCACTCCGCGCCTTCGGCGATCTACGCCGACCGTGCGCGCCAGAACGCGCTCGTCGCAGACGGGGACGTCGTCGTCCAACGCACCACGTCCGCGGAGCTCCAGGTTCCGGGGCGGCTCGGCGACGATGTCGCTCGCCGGCTGCACCGCGCCGGATGGCGCCCCGGAGCTCCGCTCCCCGAATCGGCCCTGCCTGACCAACGAGCACGGGATCTGTCGCGTCATCCGGTCGGATGACGCGACAGATCCCGTGCTGGAAGGTAGTTCCGGTCAGAGGTTGGGGGCCGTCTCCGGGTGCTCCGCGTCGTAGGCGGCGCGCTCGCGGTCGATCCGGCCGCCGAGGCGCAGCGAGACCACCCACATGGCGACGAACACCACGCCGACGAGGAACATCATCGGCAGCAGCAGCCCCATCGCCAGCACCGGGACCTGCACGGCCGTCCCCGCGTAGTACCCCATCGAGGTCCCGACCATCCGGGACATCACCAGCAGCACCACGAACAGCACGCCGATGACGGTCCAGAGGGCGACCGGGGACTCGATG
The DNA here is from genome assembly GCF_050315395.1 of Promicromonospora sp. Marseille-Q5078. Lineage (NCBI taxonomy): Bacteria > Bacillati > Actinomycetota > Actinomycetes > Micrococcales > Promicromonosporaceae > Promicromonospora > Promicromonospora sp. Marseille-Q5078. Next base: position 1,795,247 of record NZ_JBNPQG010000001.1, on the reverse strand, counting down.
ACGAGGGGCCCGCGCTCGTAGCCGGTGTTCCGCAGCCCGAAGAGGGCGACGCCGGCGAACAGCACCACGAACGCCTCCAGCTGCAGCATCATCGACGTGAACTGCACCTTGGCGGGCTTGCGGGGCTTGATGCGGTCCCCCGGGCGGGGACGGTCGTCCTTGCTCACGAACCCACGATATCCGCGCGCTCGCGGGTGCCGGGACCGTCGTCGTCGGAACCCACGCCCGCCGCGACGCCCTCGGGCGCCCCGTGGGCCGCGACTCCGACCTCGTCCACGACCACGCCGTCGGCCGCGACGGCCTTCGCGGGGTCGGCGACCGCCTCACCGCGCGCCACCATGCCGGCGACGTCGGAGAGCTTGATCACGGGCAGGAAGATCGCGAGCACCAGGCCCACGGCGACGAGCGGCACGAGGTACCAGAACGACGGCGCCAGGGAGTCGGCGTAGGCGTCGATCACGCCGGACTTGAACGGCTCCGGCATCTGCTGCACCTGCGCCGGGGTGAGCCCCGACTCGGACGCCCCGCCGGTCCCTCCGGGGACCCCCGCGAACACGTCGCGCAGGTTGTCCGTGAGCCGCGTCGTGAAGATCGTCGTGAACAGGGCGGAGCCCACGGCCGCGCCGATCTCACGGAAGAAGTTGTTCGCGCTGGTCGCGGTGCCGAGCTCGTGCGGGTCCACCGCGTTCTGCACGGCGAGCACGATGGTCTGCATCACGAGGCCCATGCCGGCGCCGAGCGTGAAGATCATCGCGCCGAACACCCACATCGACATGTCGCCCGACAGGGTGGTCAGCCAGACCATCGAGAGCCCGACGATCAGGAGGCCCGCCACCGGGTACATCTTGTAGCGCCCGGTCTTCGAGATGGCGATGCCCGAGACGATGGAGGTCAGCATCATGCCGGCCATCATCGGCAGCATCAGCCAGCCGGACTCGGTCACGCCGGCGCCCGTGGACATCTGCAGGAACGTCGGGATCATCGCCATCGCCGAGAACATGCCCATGCCGAGCACCAGGCCGATGAGCGTGGTGATGGTGAAGGTCCGGTTCTTGAACAGCCGCAGCGGGATGAGCGGCTCCGCCACGCGCGTCTCGGCCACGATGAACGCCGCCACGGCCAGCAGGGTCAGGACGACGAGCCCGGAAAGGCGCCAGTTGCTCCAGTCGTAGCCGCCCGAGGAGAGCGACTCCCAGCTGGTGACCAGCACGATGCCGGTGGTGGCGACCGCCATGGTGACGATGCCGGCCCAGTCGACGGGGCGCGACGAGCGGTGCGACGGGAGCTTGAGCGCCACCCACGCGATGGCGAACGCCGCGATGCCGATCGGGATGTTCAGCCAGAAGGTCCAGCGCCAGCCGGGGCCCTCGGTGAGCCAGCCGCCCAGCAGGGGGCCGAGGACGGCGGAGATGCCGAAGAGGGCGCCCAGGGGGCCCATGTACTTGCCGCGCTCGGAGGCGGGCACGATGTCGGCGATGATCGACTGCGACAGGATCATCAGCCCGCCGCCGCCGAGGCCCTGCACGGCGCGCCAGACGACGAGCTCGGGCATGTTCTGCGCGAACCCGGCGCCCGCGGACGCGAGCGTGAACAGGCCGATCGCGACGAGGAACGGCCAGCGGCGCCCGTACAGGTCACCGAACTTGCCGTACAGCGGCATGCCGATGGCGACGGCCAGGATGTAGGCCGTGATGACCCACCCCTGGTGCTCGACGCCGTTGAGCTCGCCGACGATCGTGGGCATCGCGGTGCCGACGATCGTCTGGTCGAGCGAGGACAGGAACATCGACGCCATCAGGGCGCCGAAGATCAGCCAGACGGTGCGCTGCGTCAGGACGACGAGCGGCTTGTCCGGCGCGGCAGGAGCGGCGTGGCTCATGGGACACCTCGGTTCGGCGGCGCGCGGGGCGCCGGGTAGTGACGGGGGCTGGGGCTTCGGGGGGACGACGTCCGCGGGTGCCCGGGGGCACCCGGCGGTCAGGACGTGAGGATCGCGGCGAGCTGACCGACGACGCGCGGCACGTGGTCGCCGACGTCGCCCTCGTGGCCGGTGCGACCCCAGTCGTCCATCGCCGCTCGCGTGAGGACGAAGACGACCATGGCGCACGTCTCGGGGTCGGCCGGCAGCGGGGCGGTCTCGTGCCGCCGCTCGAACAGGGCGACGACCTGGGTCTTGTGCCGCTCGAACCAGGCGAAGTGCCGGCCGAGCAGGCGCGGCTCGAGCTGCAGGATCTCCAGCACCTGCTCGGCGCTGTGCTGGCCGGTCCCGGCGAAGGCGCCGAGCAGCGCCCGGACGAGCACCTCGAGGTCCGCCACCAGGCGTCCGTGGGGCCCGCCGGCCGCGAACGCCTCGCGGGTCTCGGCGCTCAGCTCGAACGAGCCCTGCCCGAGCACCGCGTCGTCCTTCGACTCGAAGTAGTTGAAGAACGTGCGGGGCGAGATCTGGGCCGCCTCGGCGATCTCCTCCACCGTGACCGCGTCGAGCCCGCGCTCGAGCACGAGGCGCTGCGCGGCGTCGACGATCGCGTCCGTGCGCGCGCGCTTCTTGCGCTCACGCAGTCCGAGGTCGCCGGAGGCGGGTGAAGGAGTCACCGGACAATGATGCACCCGCTGCAATTTTGCACCAAGTGCAATTTCGTGTGAGCGTGCTCACACCTCGCCGAAGCCGCCTTCGATCAGCCCGACGACGGTCGCGACCGCCTCCTGCGCGTCGGCGCCTCGGGCGGCCACCTCGACCTCCGTGCCCGTCGCCGTCCCGAGCGCCATGAGCTGCAGCACGCTCGTGGCGTCCACGCCCTGGAGCGTCACCGGGCCGCCGAACGCCGCCGCCGCTCGCGCGACCACGGCCGCCGGGCGCGCGTGCAGGCCCAGCGGGTTGCGGATCACGACCCGCGCCGTCACCGCGTCGGCGTCCGCCGCGGGCGCGACGACCTCCGGCTGCGGGGCGCCGCCCGCCACCCCGCCCGCTGGAGCCGCGCCCGCCGCGGCCGGCCCGCCGGCCCCCTCCGCGGCCGCGAGCACCGCGTCCACGGCCGCGCCCTGCTGGGCGGCGACGGCCGCCGCGACCGCCCCCTCCACGAACGGCGCGTCGGCCAGACGCACTCGGCCGGCGAGGTCGTCGTCGAGCTCGAGCACCGTCTCGACGGTCAGGACGGCGGAGCCCAGGTCGGCCAGCACCACGACGCCGTCGGCGCTGTCGCCGAGCGCGCGGGCGAGAGCCTCCTGCACGACCTCCAGCGACGTCCCCAGGCCGCCGTCGGCGTCCCCGGCGCCGCACGCCAGGACGACGTCCGGCGCCATCTCGCGGGCCAGCTCGGCCGCCCCCTCGGCGAGGCGCACCGAGTGGGAGACCAGCAGCAGCCCGACGCTCACTCCGGGTCCGCCCCCGGCCCTCCGCCGTCCCGCGAACCGTCCGACGCGCCGTCCAGCGCGGCGTCCAGGGCCGCCCGCAGGAGCAGCGCCGTCGACCGGGCGCCCGGGTCCTCGTGGCCGGCGCTCCGCTCGCCCAGGTAGGACGCGCGCCCCTTGGTCGCCACGAGCGGGATCGTGCCGGTCGCGCCGGCGTCGGCCGCGTCGGCGGCGGCGCGCAGCACGGCGACCGGGTCCTGCCCGGCGTCGGCCGCGACCGTGGCCGCGTCCACCGCCGGCGCGAGGGCGTCGACCATCGTCTTCTCCCCCACGTGGGCCTTGCCGCGGGACGTCACGCCCTCGAGCGCGGCGTCGAGCAGGACGACGACGCCCGACTCGTCGACCGTCGCCCGGGCGGAGCGCTTCGCCGCCCGCAGGAACGCCGTCCCGTACAGCGGGCCGGACGCTCCCCCGACCTTCGACATGAGGGTCGTGGCGACGAGCATGAGCACGTCACCCACCTCCGTGCGCTCCGGGGCACCCGGCTCGTCGAGCTTCGCGACCACGGCCTGGAACCCGCGGTACAGGTTCTCCCCGTGGTCGCCGTCCCCGATCTGCCGGTCGAGCTCGGTGAGCTCGTCCCTCGCCCCTGCCACGACGTCGGCGGTGCGCCGCATCCAACGCTCCGCCCAAGCCACGTCGAGACCCATGCCCGCACGCCTCCTCGCCTCGGGGCGCTCCACGGCGCCCGTCACCAGTGCAACGCCGCCGTGCGCACCGGCGCGTCCCACAGCTCCCGCAGCTCGTCGTCCAGCCGCAGCAGCGTGATCGACGCCCCCTGCATCTCCAGCGACGTCACGTAGTTGCCCACGAGCGACCGGGAGACGGTGACACCGCGCTCCTCGAGAAGCCCGCGCGCTCGACCATAGACGACGTAGAGCTCCGACAGCGGCGTGCCGCCCATCCCGTTGACGAACAGCAGCACGTCGTCGCCGCCGTCGAGCCCCAGGTCATCGGCGACCGGGTCGAGCAGGCTCCGCGTGATCTCGGTGACGCCGGTGAACGGCACGCGGCGGCGGCCGGGCTCGCCGTGGATGCCGATGCCGATCTCGACCTCGTCGTCGGGCAGGTCGAACGACGGCTTGCCCACGTGCGGCACGGTGCAGGCGGTGAGCGCCACGCCCATGCTCCGCACGTTCGCGACCACGCGTCCGGCCACCTCCGTGACCGCGCCGAGGTCGTCGCCGCGCGCCGCCGCCGCGCCCGCGATCTTCTCCACGCAGACCGTGCCGGCCACGCCGCGCCGGCCCGCCGTGTACAGGGAGTCCTCCACGGCGACGTCGTCGTTCACGAGGATGGTCGCGACCTGCGACCCCTCGGCCTCGACGAGCTCCACCGCGGTCTCGAAGTTGAGCACGTCGCCCGTGTAGTTCTTCACGATCGCGACGACGCCGGCGCCCGAGTCGGCGCCGAGGACCGCGGGGACGATCTGGTCCGGCGTCGGCGACGTGAACACCGCGCCGGGCACCGCCGCGTCGAGCATCCCGTCGCCCACGAAGCCGGCATGCAGGGGCTCGTGCCCGGCCCCGCCGCCGCTGACGAGGCCCACCTTGCCCGGGACCGGGCCGCCTGCGCGGGACACGTAGACGGGCTCCGTGTGCACCTCCACCAGGTCGGCGTGCGCCAGACCGAAACCCGTGAGCGAGTCGGTCACCGCGTCCGCGGGATCGTCGAGCAGCTTCTTCATGTCGTGCCTCCTCGCGTCACCGCCGCGCACCGCCGGGCGGCCTGCCCCCATCCAACACCCCGCGCGCAGGCCACGCAGCGCCCGAGGGGGTGACGGGCGGGTGATCGTTCGAGCGCCCCGGTCAGCCCTTGCCGAGCAGGATCCGCGCGTCCGCCACGGTGATGACCGAGCCCGTGACGAGCACCCCGCGGCCGGTGCCGACGCCCACCTGGTCGCCGCTCTCGGCGAGGTCGGCCGCGACCTGCAGCGCCTCGTCGAGGCGCGCGGCGGTGCGCACCCGGTCCTCGCCGAAGACGTCCCGCGCCACCTCGGCCAGGTCCTCCGGGTCGGCGGAGCGGTCCGACGAGTTCCGCGTGAGGACGATCTCCGTGAGCGCGGGCTCGAGCGTCGCCAGGAGGCCCTCCACGTCCTTGTCCGCCATCACCGCGACGACGCCGACCAGCCGCGGCAGGTCGAACTCCTCCTCGATCGCCTCGACGAGGGCCTCGGCGCCGTGCGGGTTGTGCGCGGCGTCCACCAGCACGGTCGGGCTGGAGCGCACCACCTCGAGGCGGCCCGGCACGACGACGTCGGCGAACGCCGTCTCCACCACGCCGCCGTCCAGCGCGCGTCCGCCGAGCAGCGCCTCCACGGCGGCGAGGGCGAGCAGCGCGTTGTGCGCCTGGTGCACGCCGTGCAGCGGCACCAGCACCTCGGTGTACAGGCCGGCCGGCGTGCGCAGGTCGACGAGCTGGCCGCCCACGGCCACCCGCCGCCCGGCGACCTCGAGCTCCACGCCCTCGCGCAGCAGGTGCGCGGACACCTCGGCGGCGCGCTCGCGGACGATCTCGTCCACCACGACCTGCTGCTCGGCGCTCACCACCGTGGCGTGCTCCTTGATGATCCCGGACTTCTCCGTGGCGATCTCGGCGAGCGTGGAGCCCAGCCAGCGCTCGTGGTCGATGCCCACCGGGGTGAGCACGGCGACCTCGCCGTCGACGACGTTGGTGGAGTCCCACCGGCCGCCCATGCCCACCTCGACCACCGCCACGTCGACCGGCGCGTCCGCGAACGCCGCGATCGCCATCACGGTGAGGACCTCGAAGAAGCTCAGCCGCGGGCCGCCCGCCTCCTGCGACTCGCGGTCGACGACGCCGACGTACGGGGCGACGTCCTCCCACACCTCGACGAACCGGGCGGCGCTCAGCGGCTCGCCGTCCACCTGGATGCGCTCGGTGACGCTGGTGAGGTGGGGCGAGGTGAACAGGCCGGTGCGCAGGCCGTGCTCGCGCACGAGGCGCTCGGTCATGCGCGCCGTGGAGGACTTGCCGTTCGTGCCCGTGAGGTGGATCGCGCGGAACGCGTGCTGCGGGTCGCCGAGCAACTCGAGCACCCGCTGCACGCGGTCGAGCGTCGGGTCGATGTCGTGCTCCGGCGCCCGGGACATGATCTCCGCGTAGACCTCGCGCAACAGCTCGACCGCGACGGCGTCCTCCGCCGCCGCGCGGGCGGCCTGACGCTCCGCCGCACGGGCCGTGCGCGCATCGGACGAGGGCTTGTTCTCAGCGTCGGGGGTCACCCCCGAAGGATAGGCGCTGCGCGCCCGTCGTCCCCTCGCTGCGGCGACCGCCGTCAGCGCGGCGCGAGCACCACGACCGGGGTCTCGCCGGCGCGGTGCGCGGCGAACCGGTCGATCTCGCCCCAGCCCTGGTGGCGGCCGACGAGCGCCCACAGCCGCTCGCGCTCGCTCCCCTGCGCCGCCGTCCCGTGGACGCGTAGCGGACCGTCGACCGTGTCCACCTCGGCGTCCGGGTGCGCGCGCAGGTTGAGCCACCACGCCGGCGGCGGGTCGCCCCAGCCGTTCATCGCCAGGGTGACGTACCGGCCGTCGTCCTCGACGTAACCGAGGATGACCGCGCGCTCCTCGCCGCTGCGACGCCCGACCACGCGCAGGCGCAGCATGCCGAACTTGCCGCCGGGTGTGGGCCGGCGCAGCGGCCACCGCCCGCCGCTGACCCGGTAGCCGGCCCGCTGCACCGCCCACGCCGACCGGACGAACCAGCGCGGCGGGACGAAGGGCGGGCGGGACTCGGGGGCGGGTGTCGCGTGCGTGCTGCCCATGGCGGACTCCTCGCGAGGACCGGCGCCGACCCGCCGGGAAGCATCAGCGTAGTCGGCTGCCCCGCGGCCGCCCAGGCCCGAGCGTCTCTGTCGGTCAGGATTCACCCCCGGAATCCTGACCGACGGAGACGCTCGAGACGCGGGTCAGCGCTTGGCGACCCGCACCGCGCGCTCGCCGTCGCCGGCGGCCACGGCCAGGTCGAGGGCGAGCGTCTCGCGCGCGATGAGCTCCCGGTGCGCCTCGACGACCGCGACGTGCTCCGCCGGGACGTCGAGCTCCAGCGCGATGCGGTCGCTCACCTCGAGGCCGGCGGCCTTGCGGGCGTCCTGCACGTCGCGGATGACGTCGCGGGCGTAGCCCTCGGCGCGCAGCGCGTCGTCCAGCCCGAGGTCGAGGACGACGAACCCGCCGCCCGGCAGCACGCTCGCGGCGACCTCGCCGCCGGCGCCCTCCGCCACGACCGTCGTCAGCTCGTACTCGGGCTCGAGCAGGGGCTCGTCGCCGGCGTCGGTGGTCACGACCACCGTGCCGTCGTCGTCGCGCCGCCAGGCCCCCGACTTGGCGGCCTTGATGACTGCCTGCACGCCGCGGCCCAGCCGCGGCCCGGCCGCGCGGGCGTTGACCGCGAGGCGCTCGGTGATCCCGAACCGCTCGGACGCGTCGGCGTCGGCCTCGACGAGGTCGACGGCCTTGACGTTCAGCTCCGACGTCAGCAGGCCCACGTAGTCGGCGAGCGCCGCCGGGTCGGGCACGGCGACGGTGAGGCGGGCCAGCGGCTGGCGCACGCGCAGCTGGTGGGCCTTGCGCAGCGCGAGGGCGCTGGACACGACGGCGCGCACCTCGTCCATCGCGGCGACGAGCTCGTCGTCGCGCAGGAGCCCACCGTCGGTCGAGCCTGTCGAGACCACCCCGGTTTCGACAGGCTCGACCAGCGTGGGCCAGTCGGTGAGGTGCACCGAGCGACCGCCGGTGAGCCCGCGCCAGACCTCCTCGGTCAGCAGCGGCGCGAGCGGCGCCATGACGCGGGTGAGCGCCTCGAGCGCCGTGTACAGCGTGTCGAAGGCGTCGGCGTCCTCGCCCCAGAACCTCATCCGCTGCGTGCGCACGTACCAGTTGGTGAGGACGTCGAGGTGCTCGCGCACGGACTCGCAGGCGCCGGAGATGTCGTAGGCGTCGAGCTGCCCGGTCACCGTGGCCACGAGGTCGTGCGTGCGCGCCAGCAGGTAGCGGTCGAGGGCGGGCAGCCCGGCGGCGCGGTCGGCCGTCACCGGCGTCGCCGTGTAGCCGGCGCCGTCAGCCGCGCTGTTCGCGTACAGGGTGAAGAAGTAGTAGGTGCTCCACAGCGGCAGCAGCACCTGGCGCACGGAGTCGCGGATGCCGTCCTCGGTGACGACGAGGTTGCCGCCGCGCAGGATCGGGCTGGCCATGAGGAACCAGCGCATCGCGTCGGAGCCGTCGCGGTCGAAGACCTCGGAGACGTCCGGGTAGTTGCGCAGCGACTTGCTCATCTTGCGGCCGTCGGAGCCCAGCACGATGCCGTGCGAGACGGCGGTGCGGAACGCGGGCCGGTCGAAGAGCGCGGTGGCGAGCACGTGCAGCAGGTAGAACCAGCCGCGCGTCTGGCCGATGTACTCGACGATGAAGTCGCCCGGGTAGTGGTGCTCGAACCAGTCCGCGTTCTCGAACGGGTAGTGCACCTGCGCGTACGGCATGGAGCCGGAGTCCATCCACACGTCCATGACGTCCTCGACGCGGCGCATCGTGGACTTCCCGGTCGGGTCGTCGGGGTTGGGGCGGGTGAGCTCGTCGACGAACGGCCGGTGCAGGTCCGGCTCGCCGTCGGGGCCCAGCGGCAGGCGGCCGAAGTCGCGCTCGATCTCCTCCAGCGACCCGTAGACGTCGAGGCGCGGGTGCGCGGGGTCGTCGCTCTTCCACACCGGCACCGGGGAGCCCCAGAACCGGTTGCGGCTCAGCGACCAGTCGCGCGCGTTCGCGAGCCACTTGCCGAACTGGCCGTCCTTGATGTGCTCCGGCGTCCAGGAGATCTCCTGGTTGAGCTCGACCATGCGGTCCTTGAACTTCGTGACCTCGACGAACCACGACGAGACGCCCATGTACATCAGCGGTTGCCGGCAGCGCCAGCAGTGCGGGTACGAGTGGGCGTACGACTCGCGCCGCAGCAGCACCGTGCCCGCGGTGGCGGATCCGGCCTCCGCCTCCCCGCGGGTGCGCGCCTTGAGGTGGTCGATGATCGGCAGGTTGGCGTCGAAGACCTGCAGGCCCGCGTACTCGTCGACGGGGTGCGTGAACTTCCCGTCCGCGCCCACCGGCATCACCGAGGCGACGCCCTCGCGGTCGCAGACGACCTTGTCGTCCTCGCCGAACGCGCCGGCGCTGTGCACCAGGCCGGTGCCGTCCGTCGTCGTGACGAAGTCGGCCTCCACCACGCGGTGCGCGCGCTCGCGGCCCTCGTAGTACGAGAACGGCGGGGTGTAGGTGGTCTGGAGCAGGTCGCGTCCCGAGAGACGCCCGACGACGCGGGGCGCGTCGGCGCCCTCGTCGGTCAGCTCGCGGGCGTACGCGTCCACCCGCGCCCCGGCGAGCACGTACCGCTGGGGCGTACCGGTGAACGACGACTCCACGACGGCGTACTCGATGTCCTCCCCGACCATGACGAGCAGGTTGGAGGGCAGCGTCCACGGCGTGGTGGTCCACACGAGGAGCTTGTCGCCGGGGCGCACCACGTCCTGGCCGGCCGGCACCGTCGCGACGTCGAACCCGACCGTCACGGCCGGGTCCTGGCGGGTCTGGTAGACGTCGTCGTCCATGCGCAGCTCGTGGTTGCTCAGCGGCGTCTGGTCGTTCCAGCAGTAGGGCAGCACGCGGAAGTCCTCGTACACGAGGCCGGCGTCATAAAGCTTCTTGAAGCCCCACAGCACCGACTCCATGTAGGTGACGTTGAGCGTCTTGTAGTCATGGTCGAAGTCGACCCAGCGCGCCTGGCGGGTGACGTAGTCGCGCCACTCCGACGTGTACCTGAGCACCGACGCGCGGCAGGCGGCGTTGAACTTCTCGATGCCCAGCTCGAGGATCTCGTCCTTGGTCTTGATGCCGAGCTGGCTCATGGCCTCGAGCTCGGCGGGCAGGCCGTGCGTGTCCCAGCCGAACCGTCGCTCGACGTGCTTGCCACGCATCGTCTGGTAGCGCGGCACGACGTCCTTCGCGTAGCCGGTGAGCAGGTGGCCGTAGTGCGGCAGGCCGTTGGCGAACGGGGGACCGTCGTAGAAGACGAACTCGTTGCTGCCGTTCTCACCCGCGGGATTCTTCGCGACGGAGGCGCGGAACGTGTCGTCGTCCGCCCAGAAGTCCAGCACCTCGCGCTCGATGGCGGGCAGGTCCGGCGAGGCGGGCACTCCGGCGATGCCGAACGCGGCGCCGGGCTGCGGGTCGGACGAGCGGTGCTGGGGATAGGCCATGGGTGGGCTCCTGTGCGGGCGGTGGTACGGGCCGACGGTGGACAGCGATCGTGCTGCTGCCCGTGCGAGGACGACTCCCCCGCCCCGAAGGACGAGGGCACCGCGGTACCACCCCGCTTGCGGACGCCGATGGTGCCGGCGACCGCCGCTCGTTCACGGCTGTGACGGGCCTACCCGTCCGGTTCTACTGAGAGCGGGGTCCGCTCCGTTCTTCCGGAGGCTCGCCGGTGATGTCCGGGTCGACGCCTGTGCGTCCATGGTAGCCAGGCGCGCAAGCGTGATGTCATCGCGACGTCGCCGCGACGGTCACGCGGACGCGTCCGCGGCCCGGGAGCTCAGCTCGTCGAACGCGGCCGGGCCCGTGAACCGCCCCCGCACGGAGGCCGCGTACGCGGCGAGCGGCCGGGCCTGGACGACGCTCGCCAGCGCCGGGTCGTCCGGCTCGACGCCCAGCGACGCGCCGGGGACGAAGCCGAAGCGCGAGTAGTACCGCGGGTCGCCGACGAGCACCACGAGGGCCTCCCCCAGCGCGGCGGACCAGGACGGCAGGAGTGGACATGGCGCGATGGTGGCACCGCGCTCCCCTCGCCGTCCCGGGAATTCCCGCCGCCGGCGTCGCGGGCTAGGGTCCGTGGCATGCGCCGCGGACCGCTCGTCGCCCTCACCGGGCTCACCGGGCTCGCCGCCGCGCTGGCGTGGAGCGAGTGGCTGAACCGCCGCTGGTCGCGCACCCTCGTGGGCGACGCCACCGGGCCGACCCAGGCCGTCGTCGTGCTGGGGTTCCGCAACCGAGGCCCCCGGGCGAACGTCGTCAACCGGTGGCGGGCGCGCGCGGCGCTGCGGTCCCTCGACCCCGCGGCACTCACCCGGCTGGTCCTCAGCGGCGGCCCGACGACGTCGGCCCGCTCCGAGGCGCGGGTCCTGGCCGACCACGCCGTCGACGTCCTGGGCTACGACGGGCCGGTGGTGCTCGAGGAGGAGAGCCGCACGACGTGGGAGAACGTCGCCCGCGTGCTGCCGCTGGTCGAGGACGCCGACCGGATCACGGTCGTGTCGCAGCCGGCGCACGCGCTGAAGGCCCGGGCGTACGTCCTGCGTCAGCGTCCCGACCTGGCCGGCAGGCTGACGCGCGGCGACGACCACCGGTGGGGCGAGTGGCTGCTCCTCAAGCCCGTCCTCGCCGCGTACGGGCTGTGGACGCTGCGCGGCGTCCGGGACGACCTGCGGCGCCTCGTATCGTGACGCCGTGACCATCCACGAGGCGCTGCTCGCCTTCGCCCTCGTCGCGGGGCTCCTCACCCTCGTCCCCGGCCTCGACACCGCGCTCGTGCTGCGCAGCACGGTGACCCGCTCGCGCTCGCACGGGTTCGCGGCGCTGCTCGGGATCCAGGTCGGCACGCTCGTGTGGGGCGCGGCGGCCGCGGGCGGCGCGGCCGCCCTGCTCGCCGCCAGCCAGACCGCGTACCGGGTGCTCACGCTCGCCGGCGCCGCGTACATGGTGTGGATGGGGGCGTCGATGCTCTGGCGGTCGTTCCACGCCCCGCGCGACGCGTCCGACGACGTGGACGTCCCGCTGCCGGTCGGCGGCCGCGGGCGCGACTTCGCCCTGGGGCTGAGCACCAACCTCATGAACCCCAAGGTCGGCGTGTTCTACGTCGCCGTCATCCCCCAGTTCGTGCCCGACGGCGTGAACCCGATGCTCATGGGCCTGCTGCTGGCGCTCGTGCACTGCGTGCTGGGCACCGCGTGGCTGTCGGTCGTCGTGCTCGGAGCCGGATGGGCCGGCCCGCGGCTGCGGCGCTCCAGCGCCGTGCGGTGGGTGGACCGCGTCACCGGCGGCGTGCTCGTCCTCGTCGGCGCGCGCCTCGCGGTGTCCGCGCGCGTCTGACGACGGGACGGCCGAGGTGCGGAAACCCCGCCACACCGTTGTCGCGCGGCCGCGCCACGGTGGCCCCATGACGACCACGACGCCACTGACACCACTGACCGTGACCGACCTGCTCGACGGATGGGGCCGCCTCTGGAGCGGCGAGCTCGACCTGGCCCCGTCCCTCGTCACCGAGGACTTCGGCGTCCGCTTCGGCAACCCCGCGTTCGCCGCCGACGGCGACGCGGTCCGCGGCCCCGACGGCCTGGCGGCGTTCGTCGGCGCCTTCCGCACGGGGCGCGCCGCGCTGCGCTACGCCACCGTCCTGGCGCGGTCGGGGCCGGGCCACGCCGTCTCCGTGTGGAGCGCCGACGACGACGGCGCGGGCCTGCACGTCGGGGGCATCGACCTGCTCGACCTCGCTCCCGACGGGCGGGCGCGCCGGGTCTGGTCCGTGACGGCGGGGAGGCCCGTCGCCGCGGACGACGTCCCGTCGGCCTGATGTCGCCGGCAGCTGGCAGCCTGGGGCGGGTGAAGCGGTCCGAGCGTCTGCACGCCGTCGTCGACCACCTGCGCGCCCGGGCCCCGCGGCCGGTGCCCGCCGCGCGGCTGGCCGCGGAGCTGGGCGTGTCGCTCCGGACGACGGAGCGGGACCTCGCGGCGCTGCGCGCGGCCGGCGTGCCGGTGTACGGGACGGACGGCCGCGCCGGCGGGTACTCGATCCTCCCGGACTACTCGCTGCCGCCGCTCCACCTCCGCGCCGACGAGGCGCTCGCCGCGGCGGTGGCCCTCGACCTGCTCGCCGGGTCGCCGCTCGCGGGCGCGGCCCGGCGGGCGCGGGACCGCATCCTCGCCGGCGCGCCGGAACCGGTGCGGGCGGCGGTGTCCGGGGGCGTCGTCCCGGTGGACGCCGTCGCGCCCGCGGGCGCCGCGCGGGCCGGCCTCCCCGACCCGGGCCCGCCGAGAGGGCTCGACCTGCTCCCGGGCGCGATCGCCGGCAGACGGGTGGTGCGCCTGCGGTACCGGGGGACGGACCGGGAGGTGGAGCCGCTGCGCCTGCTGCGCGGTGACGGCCACTGGTACCTCGTGGCCTGGGCCCGGCCCGGCGGCGGGGTGCGCGGCTTCCGCGACGACCGCATCGAGTCGGTCGAGCCGACCAGCGACCGGTTCGACTCGCTGCACCGCGCTGAGGTCGACGCCGACCTGTCCCGGTGGGACCTCGCCCCGCTGACGCCCTGAACCGTGCCCCGGATCCCGCGCGATGGTCGTCGCGTCAGGCGATCGTCAGCTCGATGGTGTGCCAGCCGGTGGAGCCGTCGGGCGCGGGCGGGGCCTGCGCCTCGACCTGCACCTCGCCGTCGGCGTCGGTCGCGCGCACGGCGACCATGTGGTCGCCGGGGGTGGCGTCCCAGTCGTGGCGCCACTGGCGCCACGTGTCCGGCTCGACCGTCTCGGCGAGCTCGGCCGCGACCCAGTCGCCGTCGTCCACCCGCACCTCGACGCCGGAGACCCCGGTGTGCTGCGCCCACGCGACCCCGGCGAGCGTCACCGTCCCGGCGGGCAGGTCGTCGCCCGGGCGCGGCACGTCGATGCGCGAGGACAGCTTGATCGGGCCGAGCGCCGACCAGCCCCGCGGCGTCCAGTAGCCCTGCTCGTCGGCGAACCTGGTCACCTTGAGCTCCGTGACCCACTTGGTGGCCGACACGTACCCGTACAGCCCGGGCACGACGAGCCGGGCCGGGAAGCCGTGCTCGGCGGGCAGGGGCTCGCCGTTCATCCCGATCGCGAGGAGGCACTGACGGTCGTCCTCCTGCAGCACCTCCAGCGGCGTGCCCGCCGTGAACCCGTCCGTGCTGCGCGACAGCACCATGTCGGCGCCGGACTGCGGCTTCGCCCGCGCGAGGAGCTCGCGCACGGGGTAGCCGAGCCACAGCGCGTTGCCGATGAGGTCGCCGCCCACCTCGTTGGACACGCACGCCAGCGTGACGTGGTGCTCCTCCAGCGGCAGGGCCAGCAGGTCGTCCCAGGTGATGGTGAACGGCTCGTCCACGAGCCCGGTGACGGTCAGGCTCCAGTCCACCGGGTCCACCTGCGGCACGATCAGGGCGGTGTCGATGCGGTAGAACTCCGGGTTCGGCGTGACGTACGGCGCGGCGCCCTCGACGCCGAGGTCCGCCCCGGCGGGCACCGCGGGCGCGGTCGTCGCGGGGCGGGGCAGGCGGATCGACTCCCGGACGGCCTGCACCGCCCGCCCGCCGGCCGAGACCGCGCGCGAGACCCCGAGCGCGACCACGGCGCCGGCGACCGTGAGGCCGGTCCACTGCAGGAAGCGGCGGCGGTCCACGACGTCCCCCGGCTCGGCGCCCGGACGCTCGTCCGCGGCGGGCCCGCCGACGAGGCGCAGCAGCGCCCGGAGCAGGCCGCCGGCGACGGCGACCCCGACCAGGCTGGGCACCGCCCAGACGACGTTCGCGCCGGGGCGCCCCGCGGCGAGGAACGCCGCGACGACCCCCACGGCCAGGATCAGTGCGACGCCCCACGGCGGGCGACGACGCTCGAGGAACCCGGCGAGCGCGGCGCCCGCGAGGGCGACCACGGCCATCGTGGCGAGCAGCACGGCCTTGTCCGCGGTGCCGAACCAGGAGACGGCGAGGTCCTTGAGCCAGCCGGGCACGCCGTCGACCACGGTGCCGCCGACCACCACCACGGGGCTGGACGCCGGGTCGACGAAGGCCGCGACCAGCTCCGCGACCGCCAGCCCCGCGCCCGTCGCGACGACGCCCGCGAGCGCCGCCCACCAACCGTCCCGCCGCCGTGGCGGGGCCGGCACCTCCGACGCGGGATCCCGGGTCACCGTGCTGTCCATGCCCTCAGCGTCCCACCCGGCGCGCCCGGACGGCGGAATCGTTGCGAGCCCGTAAGAAGTCCGGCGTCATCCCTCCGCCGGGGCGAGCTCCGGCCGGGGCACCTGCGCGAAGGTCGACTGCCCCAGCCACCAGGGCACCTCGCGCCGCACGTCCTCGGGCCCGTCGAGCGCGACGTCGCCGGAGCGCAGGGCCCCGACCCACGACACGTCCCCGCGCCACAGCCGCGTGAGGGTGCGCAGCGGCGTCGTCACGACCACCGACGCCACGAACCCCGGGTCGTCGTCGCACACCTCGACCTGGCCGTCCCGCACGACGATCCACCAGCGCGACACCCGCGGGGTCACGTCGGTGAGCACGAACGCCACGGCGGTGCGTTCCCGCGGCCAGGTGGCGACGTCGATCGTGCGCCGCATGTCCCACAGCAGCAGGTGCGGGTCGAGGTCCGCCTCGCCCAGCGTGCCGACCCACCGCGTGCCCCACGCCCCGAGCGCCTCGACCACGGGGCGCAGCTCCTCGCCCGCCGGGGTGAGGAGGTAGCGGACGTGCCCCTCCTCGCCGGTGCGCCGGACGACGCCCGCCCGCTCCAGGCTGCGTAGCCGCTTCGACAGCAGCGTGGGCGACATCCTCGGGTTCCCGCGCCGCAGGTCGTTGAACCGGGTGCTGCCCAGCAGCAGCTCGCGCACGACGAGCAGCGTCCAGCGTTCGTCGAGCACCTCCATCGCCTTGGCGACGGGGCAGAACTCGCCGTATCCGGCCATGGGTCCAGTGAACGCCCGCCGCACGGCGACCCGCCAGTACAGATCCAGGACTTCGCCCGGTCCAGATCCGGCACTGGATCGCGCGCCCGTCCGCGCGGATCTTGGAGGGGTCAGCACGACCGCAGGAGCGAAGGAGCCCTCATGAGCGTCACCGAACCCGGGACCGTCCCCGTCGAGCTGCTCGACGCGGTCCGCACCAAGCACCGCGCCCTCTGGGAGTCGGGCGACTACCCGGCGGTCGCGGACCAGGTCATCCCCGCGCTGGGCGCCGTCCTCGTGGACGCCTGCGGCGTCGGCCCGGGCGACCGGGTGCTCGACGTCGGGGCCGGCTCCGGCAACGCGGCGATCCCGGCGGCGCTCGCCGGCGCGGACGTCGTCGCCGCCGACCTGTCGCCCGAGCTGCTCGACGTCGGGCGCCGCCGCGCCGAGGAGCGCGGCGCCGTCCTGCGCTGGGAGACCGCGGACGCGCACGCGCTGCCGTACGACGACGGCGCGTTCGACGCCGTCCTGTCATGCGTGGGCGTGATGTTCGCGCCGTTCCACGGCCTCGCCGCCGACGAGCTGGTCCGTGTCACCCGCCCCGGCGGCCTGATCGGGAACGTCGCGTGGACGCCGACCGGCTTCATCGGCGAGATGTTCGCGACCCTGAAGCCGTACGCTCCCCCGCCGCCGCCCGGCGCGCTCCCGCCGCCGCTGTGGGGCGTGGACGAGCATGTGCGGCTGCTCCTCGGTGACCGCGTCACGGACCTCCGGTCCGAGGTGCGCGGCCTCGTCGTCGACCGGTTCGCCGACGGCGTCGAGTTCCGCGACTTCTTCAAGGCGACCTACGGCCCGACGATCGCGACCTACCGGAACCTCGGGGACGACGCCGCCCGCGCGGCCGAGCTCGACGAGGCGCTCGCCGACCTCGGCGACCGGCACCTGCGGGACGGCACGATGACGTGGGAGTACCTGCTGGTGCGCGCGACCCGGGCCTGAGCCGGGGCCGCGGACGCGGTCCGCACGGTCAGTCGAGCAGGCGGCGGCGGACCCGGTCGAGCTCTGGGTCCGTCAGGCCGTGCGCGCGCAGGAAGCCCGGGACGTCCACGCCGTCGAGGAACGCCTCGAGCGCGCCGGCGACGTCGTCGCACCAGGCCGCGAGCTCCTCGGGCCCCCGGTGCGGCTCGTCCCACCCGGGCTCGACGGCGGCGCGCGCGTTGTTCGCGCGCACGGCCAGCAGGTAGTCCTCGACGATCGCGCGCCGGGGCACGTCGGCCAGCGTCAGCAGGAGGGCGGTGACCATGCCGGTCCGGTCGCGCCCGCCGGCGCAGTGGTAGACGACGGCGCCCGCGGGCGCCGCGGAGAAGGCGCGGAAGACGGCGGCGACGAGGTGCGGTCAGGTCTCGAGCACCGTCGGGTAGTAGCGCGGGGTGTCGAGGTGCGGGCCCCAGGCCCGCATGAACTCCTCGTCGTCGGGGTCCTCGACCGGGCACGCGTGCCGCGTCACGGACGCCGGCAGCCCGAGGGGCCCGACCTCCGCGGCGTTGCGCAGGTCGACCACGGTGCGGACGCCGGCGGCGGGGGTGGTTCCGGTCGGGGCGGTCACGCGGGCCAGGCAACCACACGCCGGCGGTGCGTACTAGGCTCGACACGGATCACGGGCACGACTCTGGCCCGTCGGCGCGACCCGGACTGTGGGCCGCGGTTCCACCGGCGCGAGATGGCGCGCCGTCCTGGACCTTCGACGCCCCTGCCCCGCGACACCCCTGGAGCCCCCGCGTGCCCCGCCGCACCCCCATCACCGTGCCCCTCGCCGTCCTGACCGCCCTGTCCCTTGCCGCCCTCGCGGGCTGCGCGCAGGGCTCCGAGGCCGACGCCGCGGCCTCCCCCGCCGCGTCGGGAGGGGCGGACGCCTCGGGCACGTCCTATCCCCTGACGCTCGACAACTGCGGCGTCGAGACGACCCTCGACGCCGCGCCGCAGCGCGTCGTGACGATCAAGTCGAGCACCACCGAGATGCTGCTCGCCCTCGGCCTCGGCGACCGCATCGTCGGCTCGGCGTTCCTCGACGGCCCGGTGCCCGACTCGCTGGCCGACGCCGCCGCCGACGCGCCCGCCGTCGCCGAGCCCATGGCCGAGCAGGTGCCCGGCGCCGAGGCCGTCCTCGGGCTGGAGCCCGACCTCGTGTACGCGGGCTGGGAGTCCAACCTCACCGCCGACGGCGCGGGCGACCGCGGCACCCTGGCGAAGCTCGGCGTCGCGACGTACGTCTCCCCCGCCGCCTGCAAGGCGCCCGCGTCCATGCCCGACCCGCTGACGTTCGACGACGTCTTCGCGGAGATCGCCGAGGTGGGCGAGATCTTCGACGCCTCGGACGCCGCGGCCGACCTCGTCGCCGACCAGCGCGACACCCTCGCCTCGGTCGCGCCCGACGACCGCGGGCTCACCGCCCTCTGGTACTCCTCCGGCGACGACATCCCGTACGTCGGCGCCGGCATCGGCGCGCCGCAGATGATCCTGGACGCCGTCGGCCTGGAGAACGTCGCGGGCGACGTGCACGACACCTGGACGTCGTTCTCCTGGGAGCAGGCCATCGAGGCCGACCCGGACGTCATCGTGCTGGTCGACGCCACCTGGAACAGCGCGGAGCAGAAGATCGAGCGGCTCGAGTCCAACCCCGCCACCGCCCGCATGACGGCCGTGCGCGAGGGCCGCTACCTCACCGTGCCGTTCCCCGCGTCGGAGGCCGGCGTGCGCAACGTCGACGCCGTCGTCTCCCTCGCCGCGCAGCTCGACGACCTGGAAGGGCTCGACCGATGACCACGGCGGTCGAGTCGCACCCGTCGGCCGGGCCGCACCCGTCGGTCGAGCCGCACCCGTCGGTCGAGCCTGACGGGACCACCGCCCGCCGCGGCGCGGCCTGGTGGCTGCCCGCGTCGGTGGTCGTGCTCGTCGCGACCGTCCTCGTGACCGTGACGATCGGCCCGGCCGACCTGTCCGTCGCGGACGTGTGGCGCTCGATCGCGACGCACGTCGGCCTCGGCGGCGCGCTCGGCCTCGCCCCCCTCGACGCGCTGCCCGACGGCATGGTGTGGGAGCTGCGGCTGCCGCGCGTGCTCACCGCGGCCGCCGTCGGCGCCGGCCTCGCGGTCTGCGGGGTCGTCATGCAGTCCCTCACGCGCAACCCGCTGGCCGACCCCTACCTGCTGGGCCTGTCGTCGGGGGCGTCGCTCGGCGCGGTGCTCGTGCTCGTCGCCGAGCTCACCGTGCTGCTGCCGGTCGCGGCGTTCGGCGGCGCGGTCGCGGCCCTCGCGGCCGCGCTCGGGCTCGCCGGCGCGATCGGCACGATCACGCCCACCCGCACGGTGCTGGCCGGCCTCGCCGTGAGCCAGCTCGCGGCCGCCGCGACCAGCTTCGTCATCTTCTGGTCGGCCACCGGCGACTCGTACCGCGAGATCCTCTCGTGGCTGATGGGGTCGGTCGCCGGGGCGACCTGGACGTCCGTCGCGATCACCGGCGTGGCCGTCCTCGTGCTCGGCACCCTGCTCGCCTCGACCGGCTCGATCCTCGACGCCTTCACGTTCGGCGACACGGCGGCCGCCGCGCTCGGCGTCCCCGTGGCGCGCGTGCGCTGGCTGCTGCTCGTGGGCGTCGCGCTGCTCACCGGCGCCCTGGTCTCCCAGTCCGGCTCGATCGGCTTCGTCGGCCTGATCCTGCCGCACGCGGTGCGGCTCCTCACGGGGGCCCGGCACCGGCTGCTGCTGCCGCTGTCCGCGCTGTGCGGCGCGTCGTTCCTCGTCTGGGCGGACACCCTGGCCCGCACCGTCTTCGCGCCCCGCGAGGTGCCCGTCGGCATCGTCACCGCGGCGATCGGCGCGCCCGTGTTCGCCCTCCTGCTCTGGCGCGGACGGAGGATCGCATGACGGCGCACCCGTCGGTCGAGCGCGCCCCCGCGCCGGTCGAGGCTGTCGAGACCACCAGCCAGGCCTCGGACCCGGCCGGCGGCGACGGCCTCGACGCCGCCCGCATCTCGTGGTCGGCGCAGGGACGCCTGATCCTCGACGGGGTCGACGTCACCGCGCCTGCCGGCGCCGTGAGCGGCCTGCTGGGCCCCAACGGCTCGGGCAAGTCGACCCTGCTGCGCGTGCTCGCGGGGGTGCAGCCGCCGTCCACGGGCCCGGCCCGCCCGGCCGGCACGACCGGCCCTGCCCGCGTGGTGTTCGCCGGGACGGACCTGCTCGCCCTGCCGCGCCGCCGCCGCGCGCGCACGCTCGCGTTCGTCGAGCAGGAGGCGTCGACCGACCTCCCGGTCACCGTGCTCGACGCCGTGCTGCTCGGCCGCATCCCGCACCGCTCGCTGCTCGCCGGGGACTCGCACGACGACCGCGCGGCCGCCCGCCGGGCGCTCGCGACCGTCGGCGTGGCGGACCTCGCCGACCGTGAGGTGACGACCCTCTCCGGCGGGGAGCGCCAGCGGGTGCACATGGCGCGCGCCCTGGCGCAGGAGCCCGCGCTGATCCTGCTGGACGAGCCCACCAACCACCTCGACATCGCCGCCCAGCTGGATGCGCTGCGCGTGCTGCGCGACCTCGCCGGCCGCGGCGTCACCGTGCTCGCCGCCCTGCACGACCTGCAGCTCGCCGCCCAGCACTGCGACCACGTCGTGCTGCTGTCCGACGGGCGCGTCGTGGCCGCCGGCGACGTGCGCGACGTCCTCGTGCCCGACGTGCTCGACCCCGTCTACGGCGTCCGCACCGAGGTGCTCACGCACCCGCGCACCGGCCGCCCGGTGCTGACGTTCGCCCCGCGGGGCTGAGCCGCTACCGGCGCCCCAGCTCGATCGCCGGGCAGCGGTCCATGACCATGTCGAGGCCGGCGGCACGCACGCGCGCGGCGGCGTCCTCGTCGATCACGCCGAGCTGGAACCACACTGCCCTGGCGCCGATGGCGATCGCCTCGTCGGCGACGGCGCCCGCGAGCTCAGACCGGACGAACACGTCGACGACGTCGACCGGGAACGGGATCTCCGCGAGGGACGCGTAGCCCTGCTCGCCGTGCACGGCCTCGGCGCTCGGGTGCACGGGCACGACCCGCTTCCCCACGCGCTGCAGGGTGCGCCCGACGCCGTACGCGGCGCGCTCGGTGTTCGTGGACAGCCCGACGACGGCCCACGTCCTCGTGCCGTCGAGGACGCGGTCGATCGTGGCGGTCGCGTCGGTGCCCGTGGTCCCCGTGCCGGTGTCGTCGTCCGTGGTCATGTCGTGCGCAACCACCGCGTCGAGCGGCCTGTTCCAGTCCCGCGGGTCCCTGATCCTCATGCGTGCCCCCTCGTCGTCGAACCGCCCTCCGATCGCCCCATCCAACCAGCGGGGCGGCTCCGGGCGCAGCAGGATGGTCGGCATGCCGATGCCTGCCGCCGCCGTCAAGGCCACCCGACGCTTCAACCCCTACGCCCTGAAGGTGTCCTCCCGCGTGCCGCCGTGGGCCACCCTGCACCACGTCGGGCGCAAGAGCGGGCGCGAGTACCGCAACCCGGTGGTCGCCTTCGCGGCGCGCGCCCCGATCGCCCCGGTCGCCCGCCCCGGCGCCCCGGTGGAGATCGCCGCGCAGCGCGACATCCTGGTCCTCACCCCGCTGCCCTGGGGGCCCGACGTCGACTGGTGCCGCAACGTACGCGCCGCGGGGTCGTTCACGCTCACCCGCAAGGGCGTGGACTACCGCGTCGACGGGCTGCGCGTCGTCGACGCCGAGGAGGCGCGCGGGCTGCTCAGCGGGTTCGTCGGCGCCGCGTCGAAGCTGGTGGGCATCGACCAGTTCCTCGTCGGCCGGCTGCGCCGGGCGTCCCGCGGCGCCTGAGCCACCGGCGCTCTCCACGCGTCGGCTCGCCGGGGTCGGGTCAGGCCGGCTCAGCGGCCGGTGCGAGCGTGGCCGCCAGAACCTGCCACCCCTCCTCGGCACGCACCCAGAGGCGCGTGTAGATCAACCGCGCGGACACCGCGGTGCCGCCCTGGATCGCATCCACCGCCGCGACCAGCCTGGTCACTCCGCTCATGGCGTCCTCCTGGACGTCCAGCGACTCCTCCTCCAGGCGGGTGATCTGCAGCAGACCCGAGCGGTAGCTCTCCAGGTCGTCGTCCTTGGAGAACACGGACCCGTCGGGTCCGGCGCCGACGCAACGGGGATGCAGCAGCGCCTCCAGCGCGTGGACGTCGCCGGCGCGCTGGGCGGCCTGGAGCGCGTGCTCTGCAGCAAGAAGACTCATCGCCCGAGTCTAGGGACCGGGACCTGTCCCGGGGCGCGCGGACGGCGCTTCCCGGACCGGCGGCCGGGTCAGCCCGACCGCGCGACCCGCCAGGCCCACGCGACGAGGGGCACCTGCAGGGGCAGGCGCCCCCACGCGATAGCGGGGTTCCGCGCCCAGGACCGCGCACCGGGGTGCGAGTCGAGGGCCATCTTCACGTTGCCGGGGAACACCGCCACGAACAGCCCCGCCGCGGCCAGGCCGCCCGCGCGGCGCGTGCTCGGCACGGCGACCGCCGCGGCGCACGCGAGCTCGGCGACGCCGCTCCCGTAGACCCACGCCCGGGACGATCCGAGGGCACGAGGGATCAGCCCCTCGAAGACCTCGGGGCGGGCCAGGTGCACGACCCCGGCCGCGCCCAGCAGACCCGCGAGGGCACCGGCAGTGAGGTGCTGACGACGACGCATGCGGCGAGGCTATCGGCTCCTCCCGCGTCGGCGCCGACCAGGGCGGCTCGGCGCGCCCGAGCGTCGCAGTCCGTCGCCTTCCCGGTCCGGGATGACGACGACGTACGACGCTCGCGCAGGAAGGCGCCGGTGGCGGCGAGGCACAATGACGTTATGACCGCACAGCTCTGGATCACCGGCGACCCCGAGACCGACACGCTGCTGAGCGACGACATGTTCGCCCTCCTGGTCGGCATGCTGCTCGACCAGCAGTACCCGATGGAGCACGCGTTCGCGGGGCCGCGCAAGATCCGCGAGCGGCTGGGCAGCATCGACCCGCACGCGGTGGCGGACGCGGACCCGGACGAGTTCGTGACGCTGGCGACCACGCCCCCCGCGATCCACCGGTACGGACGGTCGATGGCGGGACGCGTGCAGGCCCTCGCCCGCGCGGTCGTGGACGACTACGACGGCGACGTCGCGAAGATCTGGACCACGCCCGGCGCGGAGGGCCCGGCCACGGGCGCGGAGGTGCTCTCCCGGCTGCGCGCCCTGCCGGGGTTCGGGGAGCAGAAGGCCAAGATCTTCCTCGCCCTGCTCGGCAAGCAGCGGGGCATCCGGCCAACCGGGTGGCAGGAGGCCGCCGGGCACTACGGCGACGAGGGCTCGCGCCGCTCGATCGCGGACGTCACGAGCGCGGAGTCGCTCGTCGAGGTGCGGGCGTTCAAGAAGGCGCAGAAGGCCGCCGCGAAGGCGGCGAAGTCGGGCTGACGCCCCGGCGCTCGGCGTCGAGGGCTCACCAGTGGCGCCTGCCGAGAGCGCGACGGCCCTCCGCGCGGTGCGTTTGTCACACGGGTGCGGGGTCGGGCTCGGCGCCGTCGCCGCCGCCCGTCGCCTCCGGTGACCAACCCGCCGCACGCAGGCGTTCGAGCGCCCGGTCGACGGGCAGCCCGTGCCGGGTGCCGCGGTGCCCGACCGTCGTCGTGGCGGTGAAGACCGACGCCAGCAGCGCCTCCTCCACCGCGTCCATGACCGCCCGGAACAGGGGGTCGAGCGCGCCGTCGGGCACGAGGCCGGCGCCCGGGTCTGCCGTCGTGAACGCGATCGCGTAGTCGCCGCTGCCCTGGGCGAAGTCGGAGCCCACGCGCGCCATCGCGAACACCGCCCGCCGCGCCACGCGCTCCAGCCGGCGCGCGTCGAGCGGGACGTCCGTGGCGACGACGATCATGCACGAGTTGCCGTCGGTCGCCTCGCCCTCGCCGGTGCCGCCGGGTTCGGCGAGGTCGGCGAGCAGCTCGGCCGCGGGCAGCGGCACGCCCCGCACGGTGAGCGTGCCGGAGAAGTTCGACTGCACCAGCGCGCCGACGGTGCGCGTCTCGCCCGCCACCTCGACCCGACGCGACGACGTGCCGATGCCGCCCTTGTAGCCCAGCGCGGAGGTGCCCGCCCCGGCGCCGACGCACCCCTGCGCCACGGGGCCCGACGCCGCGCCGTCGAGTGCGGCGAGCACGTGCGCCTCGGTGATCGGCCGGGCGCGGATGTCCGAGAGGAACCCGTCGTTGGTCTCCCCGACCACCGGGTTGAGCGTCCGCACCTCCTCGTGCCCCGGCTGCGCCAGCACGTGCGTCACGAGCGCGTCGGCGGCGCGGAAGGCCGACAGGGTCGCGGTGAGGACGACCGGCGTCTCGAGCTCCCCGAGCTGCTCGAGCTGCGTCGCGCCCACGAGCTTGCCGAAGCCGTTGCCGACGAACAGCCCGCACGGCAGCGAGCGCCGCTGCCCCGGCCCGGCGCCCAGCGCGTCGGGGACGACGGCGGTGACCCCCGTGTGCAGGCGCGCGCCCTCGTGCATCGTCGTGTGGCCGACGCGCACGCCCGGGACGTCGGTGAGCGCGTTCGCCGCGCCCGTGGGCAGGTCGCCGACGACGACGCCGAGCTCACGCGGCGTGGCCCGGGCAGTCACGACCGTGCCTCCTCGGAGCCGGCCCCGGAGCCGGCCGGCACGAGCCGCGCGGGGTGCACATCGCGCCAGGTGCGGGTGCCGTCGACGAGGTCCTGCACGTGCTCGCGGAACCGCGGGCACGTCGCGATGTCGTGCGCGCGGCACGACAGCGCGTGCTCCGTCATGTGCCGGGAGCGCTCGATCTCCGCCTGCCGGCGGTCCAGCTCCGCGAGGTGGGCCGCGAGCACGCGGTGCCGCTCGGCGGCGCCGGTCTCGTGGCCCCCGGCGTCGAGCAGCACCTGGATCTGCTCGAGGCTCATGCCCGCCACCTTGGAGCTGAGGATCGTCGCGACGCGCACCACGTCGTCCGACCCGTAGCGGCGGCGGCCGGCCCCGTCGCGCGCCGGCGCCAGGAGCCCGACGTCCTCCCAGTAGCGCAGCACGTGCGTCTCCAGGCCGAACCGCTCGGCGAGCTCGCCCACGCTCCAGGTCCGTTCCACCACCCCGCTTGACTTCATGTCGACATGAAGTCACACCCTGGGTGCGGACCGCAACCCCTGTGAGGAGACCCCCATGCTTGACGCGATCATCGTCGGCGCCGGCCCGGCCGGCCTGTCGGCCGCGCTGATGCTCGGCCGCACCCACCGCGACGTCGTCGTGCTCGACTCCGGCACCTACCGGAACGACCCGACCGACGCGATGCACAACGTGCTCGGCTTCGACGGCGCCGCCCCCGCGGACTTCCGTGCCGCGGCGCACCGCACCCTGGCCGCGTACGACACCGTGGAGCTGCGCCGCGCGGCGGCGCACGAGGTCGCGCCGCTCGACCCCGGCTCGCCGTCCGACGGGTTCGTCGTGCGGACCGACGACGGCGACCTCACCGCCCGGCGCCTGCTGCTCGCCACCGGCGTGCGCGACGAGCTCCCCGCGACGCCCGGGCTGTCCCCGCTGTTCGGCACCGTCGCGGCGCACTGCCCGTACTGCCACGGCCACGAGTTCACCGGCACGCCGGTGGCGATCCTCGGCGCCGGCCCGCACGCCCCGCGCGTGGCGGGCCTCATGGCGCGGATCGCGAGCCGGATCGTCGTCCTGGCCGACGGCGCGGACGTCGACCCGCAGGTCCGCGCGGCCCTGGACGCCCAAGGCGTGGCGGTTCGGCCCGAGAGGGTGCAGCGCCTCGAGCCCGCGGACCTGGCCGACGGCCGCCCGGGCGCCCGGGCGGTGCTCGGCGACGGCGACCCGGAGACGCTCGGCGGGATCATGGTCGCGCCGACGATGCACCAGGCCGCGCCGTTCGCCGACCAGCTCGGTCTGGAGCTGCGGGAGTCGGGCTGCGTGGCCGTCGACGCCATGGCGCGCACCAGCCTGCCCGGCGTCCTCGCGGCCGGCGACCTCGCGCACACGGCCGACTTCCCGATGCCGATGAGCTCGGTGACCGCGGCCATGGCCGCGGGGCAGCTCGCGGCCGCCTCGATCGACGGCGACCTGCTCGGCCTCGGGCGCTGACCCGCGCGGAGCGCGGTGGACGACGGGCAGGATGGCGGCCATGACCCGCCACCTGTTCGTCGTCGCGCACCCCCACGCCGAGCACACCGCCCGCGACCTCGTCGGCGGGTGGTACGACTCCCGGCTCACCGACCGGGGCCGCGCGGACGCGCACCGCGTCGCGGCCGAGCTCCACCGCCGGCTCGCCCGGCGCGAGGACGCGAGCCGCCCCGTGCGGGTCACGACCTCCGACCTCGCCCGCGCCGCCGAGACCGCGGACGTGGTGGGCGAGGCGCTCGGCGCCGGCGTGACGCGCGACCCGCGACTGCGCGAGATCAGCTTCGGCGTCGCGGAGGGGCGCCCGAACGCCTGGCTGGCCGCGCGGCACGTCACCGCCCCCGACGACGACCGCCTCGATCACCGCGGCCCGGTGCCCGGGGCGGAGTCGCGGCGCGAGGTCGCCTCCCGGGTGGGCGGCTGCGTCGGCGAGCTGATGGCCGACGAGGCGCACGACCACGTGGTCGTGACGCACGGGTCCGCCCACACGTTCGTCGTCACGACCTGGCTGCGCCTCCCCGTCGAGGCCGTCGGGTTCGCCACGTTCGCCACGTCGCCGGGCGCGATCACGCACCTCGTGCACGACGACCGCTGGCGCAACCGCACCCTGGCCGCCCTGGCCGACACCGCCCACCTGAGTCGGTAGCCGGGGACGCGCACGGGGCAGGATGGGTCCGTGAGCACCGACAGCCCGGCCCGCCCGTACCACCACGGCCACCTGCGGGGTGCGCTGCTGGACGCCGCGCGGGCCACGATCGACGAGCAGGGGCCCGCCGGGGTGAGCCTGCGCGACCTGGCCCGCCGCGCAGGCGTGTCGCACGCCGCTCCGACCCACCACTTCGGGGACAAGCGCGGGCTCATGACCGCGCTGGCGGCGGAAGGCTTCCGCGCACTGGCGGATCGGCTGGCCGACGCCCCCGCCGACGACATGGTCGGCCTGGGGCTCGCGTACGTCGAGGTCGCGACCTCCCGGCGCGCGGACTTCGCCGTGATGTTCCGGCCCGACCTGCTCGACGCCGACGACACCGCGCTGCGCGCCGCGCAGCAGGCGGCCTGGGACGCGCTGCTGTCGGGCGTCGCGGCGCTCCCGCCGTCGGCCCGGCCCGGCGGCGACCTGCTCGCGGCGCGCTCGGCCTGGTCGTTCGCCCACGGCTTCGCGACGCTCTGGAACGCCGGGGCGATGCCGCACGACGGCGGCTCGGCGACCGACGTGGCGGGCCCGATGCTGCGACAGCACTTCGGCTGACCCCCGAGACCCCTATCTTGTCACCGTCAAGTTCGCGTGGGACGATGAACTTGTCACTGACTAGATCGGAGCCGTTGTGGAACCCTTGATCGCCCTCGTCCTCGTCACCGCCGCCGTCCTCGCCGCGGGCCGACGCCGGCCGGCGCCCGCCCGCCCGACCGTCGCCCTCCGCGCCGGGATCGCGGCCATGTTCATGCTCACGGGCGTCGCCCACTTCGTCGGCATGCGCGCCGAGCTCGTCGCGATGGTGCCCGACGCGCTCCCGGCGCCCGGGCTGCTCGTCACCGTGACCGGCGTGCTCGAGATCGCCGGCGCGCTCGCGATGGCGTCGGCGCGGTGGGCGCCGTACGCCGCGGCGGGCCTCTCGCTGCTGGTGGTGGCCATGTTCCCCGCCAACGTCCACCTCGCGCTCACCGGCACCGACCTGCCCTGGTGGGACCACCTGCTCCCCCGGACCCTGATGCAGCTCGTGTTCCTCGCCGCCACGACGAGCGTCGCGGTCGCGGGCCTCCGACGCCCGGGGCCCGAGCGGCACGGCGCCGCCCTCGCGCCGGCGCCTCGGCCCTGACGAGTCGTCGATCCGGGCCGCCCGGACCGCCCGATAGGCTCGCGCGCATGACCTCTGCGCAGCTCCTGCCGCTCGGCCCAGCCCCGCGTCCCACCTCGGGCGACGACCTCGCCGCCCGCCTGCGCGCCCTCGCCGCGCGGACCGCCGGGCCCGGGGCGACCGGGCTCGACCGGGCCGACGTCACGGCGGAGCTCGACGGCGCGGCCGTCACCTCGCTCGCCCTCGACCTCACGGGCGTGGCGTTCGGCGCCCAGCAGAAGGCCCCCGGCGTCTCGTGGGCGCCCGCCTCCGTGACGGCGCGCGAGGAGGGCACGGTGCGGCGGCTGCGCGTCGACGCCCACCCGCTCACCGCCGTCGACCTGCCCGTGGACGTCACGGCCGAGGCCGAGGGGCTCCGGTTCGCGTGGGTGGAGGGCTCGGACGGCCAGGTCGGGTTCGAGCCCGTCGAGCCCGACGACGCGCACCCCGTGAGCGGCCAGGCCCGGGTGGCGGTCTCCCGCGCCGGCCTGGTCGCGACCGTGCACGGCCTGCTCGCCGTGTCGCTGCAGTCGCAGGGGATCACCCTCAGCGACCTGGACGTGCAGGTCGACTCGCACGGCCCGCGCGCGGCCGGCCTGCGGATCGAGGCGAAGATCCGCAAGGGCTTCCTCTCGGCGGGCGTGTCCGCGACGGCGTCGGCGTCGGTCGACGCGGCCATGGTGCTCAGCGTCGGCGACGTGCGGATCTCCAGCGGCAACCCGCTGGTCGCCGCCATGCTCGGCGCCGTGCGCGGCCGCGTCGAGGCCGCCGCGCACCGGCGCGTCGACCTGGCCGCCGCGCTGCCGCCCGGGGTCCGCCTCACCGACGTGCGCCTCGACGTCGGTGAGGAGCTGGTGGTCAGCGCCCGCCTCGGCTGAGCCCCGCCCCGCACGGACCGGTGTCGGACGGCCGTGGCACATTCGTCGTGTGCCCGACCGCCCCGACGTCCCGCAAGAGCTCGTCGAGCGCCTCCGAGGCCTGCTCGGCTTCCCCGAGTGCGCCGAGGAGGACGCCTGGACGGGCGTGCGCTGGCGGGTGCGGCGGGCCACCGTCGCGCACGTCTTCGGCGGCGAGGACCAGCGGATCCGCGTCACCTTCCGGGCCGACCCGGAGGAGGTGCGGGCGTTCGAGCACCTCGGCGAGCCGTACTTCCGGGCCGGCTGGGGCGGCAACGTCGTGGGCGTGCTGCTCGACGGCCGCACCGACTGGGACGAGATGGCCGAGCTGCTCACCGACTCCTACTGCATCCAGGCGCCGCTGCGGCTGGCCGAGGCGGTCGGGCGGCCCGGGACGGGCCCCGTCAGAGCGTGACCGACGTGCCGACGAGCACCAGCTCGGACGAGTGCGAGCCGGCGGCGCCGACGTCGGCGGGCCGCGCGACGAACCCGGGCAGGTCCTCCAGCCCGCCGCCGGCGGCGACCACCCGCAGGTCGAGCGGCTGGCCCGCCGGCACGGTGACCTCGACGGCGAACCCGTCCGCGCCCGGGGCGTAGAAGCGGGTGTCGAGCGCCCCGCCGTCCACGGGCACCTCCCGCCCGGCCACGGTCGCGGACTCGACCCCGGCGGCGTTGAGCTGCACGTAGCGCAGGGCGCCCGCGGTGCCGATCGGCGCGCCCGCGCCGGGGCGCACCCGCAGGGTCAGGACGCGCGCGTCGCCGGCGGGGACGGCGTCGACCACGTCCACGACGGGCGCGGGCAGGTCGGCGGCCTCCGCGTCGCCCGCGTGCACCTCGTCGGCGAACATCGGGAACTGCTCGGACATGTCCGTCTCGGTGTCCACGTACTGCGCGGTCCAGTCGCTGGGCGTCGCCTCGTCGGACACCCAGTGCGCCGTCCCGGTGTCGGCGTCCAGCGCGTACGCGAGCCGCGTGGGCTCGGGGTGCTCGGCGTCGAACGGGTCGACGACGAAGCCCACGACCAGCGCCACGACCGCGACCGCGCCGCACGCGCCGACCAGCCCGAACGCGGTGCGCCGGCCGCGCGGCAGGAGCTCCGCGAGCACGGGCACGAGGGCGAGGCCGAGCAGGGCCGCCACGACCGCCGGGGCGGCGCCCGTCTCGAGGCCGAGCGCCGGGAAGAAGAGCAGCACCACCGGCACGATCACCACGACGCCCACCGCCGCGCCCAGGGTGACGGCCACCCGGCGCCCCACGACCCCGCGGACCGTGAGCGCCACCAGCCCGGCCGCCGCCCCCGCCAGCGCCGGCAGGGCCGCCAGGTAGGAGCCGCCCGGGGTGAGCGCGGCGAGCACCACGCCGAGGACGGCGAGCCAGCCGAGCGCCCCCACCGTGAGCGCCGGGCCGCCGATCTGCCGCCGCAGGGCGACGAACCAGGCGGTCAGGACGCCCGCGACGATGCCGAGCAGCGCCACGCGGAAGCCCCAGGGGCGCCAGGGGTCGATCAGCTCGTCGTAGCCGGGCCGCACCGCGACCATCACCCACCACAGCGCGATCGAGCCGACGACGGCCCCGACCAGCGGCACCAGCGCGGACGCGAACCCGATCGCGAGCCGGCCCGCCGACGTCCGCTCGCCGCGCACCTCCCCGCGACGCACCAGGACGACCGCGAGCGCAGCCACGGCGAGCAGCGCCGCCACGGCGAGCGGCCACACGAGCCAGCCGGGGTAGCGGGCGAGCACGCCCCCGGGGAGCGGGAAGTAGGTGGCGTCGAACGCCGACGGCCGCGCGAGCGCCGCGGCGTCGGCGTCCCCGAGCTCGCGCACCAGCGCGAGGGCGTTCGAGCCGTGGTGCTGCAGGCTCGCCAGGGACATCCGCTCGGGGGTGTCCTGCGGCGCGTGGTACGTGGCCGACCCGTCGATGTACGCCGAGTTGAGGCCGGTGAAGCGCCCGTCGGGGTCGTCGAGGAACGGCGAGAAGTCCGTGTCGTTCGGCAGGATGCGGTACACCTCGACGGCGAGGGAGCTGCCCACGGGGTACGGCACCGTCGCGTAGGCGTCGACGAGGGCGGAGTTGCCGTCGGACGTCTCGAACATGATCGCCGGGCCCGACGATCCGCGCGCCTCCACGTTGACCACGACGCCGCCGTTCGCCGCGCGCGGGTCCGCGTGCGCGAACGCCTCCGCCCCGCAGAGGCACGCCTCCTCCGCGTCGGTGAACACGAGCACGACGTCGTTGCGCAGCGGCTCGCCCTCGGCGAGCGCGCGGGCCGTCTCCAGCAGCGTCGCGACGCCGGCGCCGTCGTCGTTGGCGCCGTGCGACACCTCGGCGGAGTCGTAGTGCGCCATCAGGAACACCGGGCCGGTCGACGCCGTCCCGGGGATCGTCGCGACGACGTTGCGCACCCCGGCCACCCGTGACTGGTCGCCCAGGCGCCCGGACATGCCGACGCCGTCGGTGACCTCGGGGTCGAGGCCCAGGCCCTCGAGGTCGGCCACGATGCGGTCGCGCACGTCCGCGGCCGCCTCCGTGCCGTGCGGGTGCACCTCGGTGCCGATCGCCTCGACGGTGGCGAAGGCGCGCCCGGCGCTGAACTCGTCCGCGGGCGCGTCGGCCGTCGCCGGGGACGGCGGCAGGACCGACCAGACGGCGAGCGCGGCCAGGACGAGCAGGAGCAGGGAGCACGCGAGCGACGTCGCCCGCGACCGGGTCTGGGTCACGCGCGCACGCTAGCGGCGCGCGGGCCCCGTGGCCCAATCGTGACCCGCCGCCCGCGCGCCCCCGTGCGCACCCTCGTCAGCGGTCCGGCCGGGCGACGTTCAGCCGGCGGGTGTGCGGGCCCGTCCACTCCAGGCGCACGACGCCCGCGACCGCGCCGTCGGCGACGCGCGACGGGTCGGCCCAGTACCCGTGGGCCGGGTTGCGGAAGAAGGTCGCCCAGACGTCCCCGTGCTCGTCCACGAACATGTTGTTGTGCCCGGCCCCGACCCCGGCCGTGTACCGCTCGGAGTACGGCCCCTCGAACCGGTCGGCCACGGCGACGATCGCGTCGTACTGGTCCCGCGTCCCCGTGCCCGCCAGGTACGACCAGGCGGGGTCGTCGTCCGTGCCGGTGCGCCACGCCCACGCCGCGTGCACGAGGTAGTAGCGGCCCCGGTACTTCTGCACGTACGCGCCCTCGAGATAGGGCTCGGGCGCGTACGGCGTCTGGGCGAACTCGGGGAGGTCCGTGGGCGTGGTGATGTCCTCCATGTCGTCGGTGAACCGCGCGTACAGGTCGTTGTGCAGCACCAGCCAGGCGGCGTCGTCCTCGGTGAACATGCTGCCGTCGATGTGGTGGTAGGCGCCGGGCTCGATGAACGCCGGCCCGCCGATGAAGGACTCGCCGAACGGCTTCTCCACGTTGCCCTCGGCGAGCCGGTACGGGCCCTCGAGCCCGCCCTCGCTCACGAGCAGGAACGACCCGACCTTCGTCGAGTGGTCGCCCATGCACGCGACGATGTACCAGGTGTCGCGGAAGCGGTGCACCTCGGGCGCCCACACGTTGCCGCGCTTGCCGAACTGGCCGTCGTCGGTCCAGTACTCCTGCCAGGGCGCGACGACGGTCCGACCGAGGGCGTTCTCGCCCACGAACTCCGGCGACCAGACCTTGCCCCTCGTGTGGTCGGGGCGCAGGCCCGTCGTGTCGACGAGCGTCCACGGGCCCTCCAGCGCGGGCGCCGTCCAGAGGTACAGACCGTCGTTCCACGGCCCGGCGGCGGGCCGGCCCGCGGCGCGGGTGGTGCCGGTCGCCACGTAGACCGAGCGGCCGTCCACCTCGAACCGGTTGACGTACGTGTCCCGGATCCAGACCCGGCCCAGGTCGGCGTCCTGCGGCCGCAGCTCGAGGTCGAGCACGAACGAGTTGTCGTCGCGCAGCCACAGCTCGGAGCGGCCGTCGGCCGCGCCGTACGGCTCCGGGTCGGGCCAGGCCGGCGGGAACGGGCCGCCGTGCCCGCCGCCGCCCGCCGGGGACGGCGCGGGTGCCGGAGCCGCCGAGGCCGCCTGCCCGCCCAGCGCCACCGCCGACAGCGCCCCCGCTGCCGCCGCTCCCATGAACTCGCGTCGCTTCATGCCCTCGCTCCTGTTCCCTCGGTCGTGCGGTCGGTCGTGCGATCGGTGCCCGTGAGCCCCGCGGGGACGGGCTGGCTCGGGTGCGGGGCGTCGTCCACCGCGGCCTGGGCGTGCCAGAGGTCGACCTCGAGCCGGGCCCGCACCTCGGCGTACGCCGGGTCGTCGGCCACGTTGCGCAGCTCGTCCGGGTCGAGCTCCAGGTCGAAGAGCTCCCACTCCCCCGGGTAGGTCGACGACCCGGTGCCCGCGAGCCCGAGCCCGTCGTTGTAGTAGTAGACGAGCTTGTACCGCTCGTCCCGGTACCCGTAGTGCGCGGGCGCCCGGTGGTTCCCGTCGTCGTGCTCCCAGTACCGGTAGTAGAAGCCGCGGGGCGCGGGCCCCGGGTCCTCGCCGGCGGACCGGACGCCGCCCAGGTCGCCCCAGAACGAGCGCCCCTGCATCCGCGGGTGCGCGTCGACGCCGACGGCGTCGAGCAGCGTGCGGGCGAGGTCGACGTTCGTCACGATGCCGTCGAAGCCGCCGCCCGCGGGCAGGTGCCGCGGGTACGACAGGACGAACGGCATGCGGATCGACTCCTCGTACATGAACCGCTTGTCGAACCATCCGTGGTCGCCGAGGAAGAACCCCTGGTCCGAGGAGTACATGAGCAGCGTGTCGTCGAACTCGCCGCGCTCCCGCAGCCAGTCCGTCACGCGGCCCACGTTGTCGTCCACCGACGCCACGCAGCGCAGGTAGTCCTCCATGTACCGCTGGTACTTCCACAGCGCGAGCTCGTCGTAGGACAGCCCGGCCGGCGGGTCCGCCTTGAGGTCGGTCTCCGTCAGGTGCTCCGCGACCCGCATCGCCGCCCGCCGCGCCGACGACGTGCGCGTGGCGTAGTCGTCGGTGAACGTCGCCGGCACGGGGATCGGGTCGGCGTACAGGTCGGCGTGCTTCGCGTCGGGCTGCCACGGGCGGTGCGGGGCCTTGTGCCAGATCAGCACGCACCACGGGTCGTCGCCGTCCAGCGACTCGACCCAGCGCAGCGCGAGGTCGGTGATGACGTCCGTGGCGTACCCCGGCTCGGTGCGCAGCCCGCCCGCCGACAGGAACGTCGGGTCGTGGTACTCCCCCTGGTCGATGAGCACGTCCCAGTAGTCGAAGCCCTGCGGGTCGTGCCCCTCCCCGTCGCCCATGTGCCACTTGCCCACGACGGCCGTGCGGTAGCCCGCCGCGCGCAGCTGGGAGACGAACGTCGGCTGGCTCGCGTCGAGCGGCGTCGACAGCGTGGTCACGCCGTTGACGTGCGAGTACGTGCCCGTGAGGATCGAGGCGCGGCTCGGCGAGCACAGCGAGTTCGTCGCGAAGCACCGGTCGAGCCGGCGCCCGAGGCCGGCGATCTCGTCGATCCGCGGCGTCGTGTTCACGACCGACCCGTACGCTCCGATCGCGTGCGCCGCGTGGTCGTCGGTGAGGACCAGGACGACGTTGGGGCGCGTCATGCCGTCGCCTCCTCGCCCGCGTAGGTGGTCTCGTCCAGGCCGGACTGGGTGGGGTCGTGGTCCACCTCGCCCACGTCGTACATGGTCGTCATCCAGTGGTAGAAGTTGTCGCCGCGGTCGCGCAGCACCTGGTACAGGCGCCGCATCATGGCCCGGCGGACCTCGGACATCTCGGGGTGGGCGTAGACGTTGGAGAGCTCGTCCGGGTCGGTGTGCAGGTCGTACAGCTCGTTCGTGGAGTCCGGGTTGACCACGAGCTTGTGCCGGGCGGTGCGCAGCATCCGCTGCGGGTACGGGAAGTGGTGGCCGTGGAACTCGCAGACGATGTCCTCGGCCCAGCCCGCCTGCCCGTCCGGGTGCTCGCCCCGCGCGAGCGGGAGCAGGCTGCGCGAGTCCACCGCGGGCGCGGGGTCGATCCCGGCCAGGTCCAGGATGGTGGCCGTGCAGTCCAGCAGGCTGACGAACTCGGTGCGCACCTGGCCCGCGGGCCCGCCCGGCACGCACAGCAGCCCCGCGGTGCGGTAGATGTCCTCGTACATCGCCGGGCCCTTGTCGTGCAGCCGGTGCGAGCCCGTGAACTCCCCGTGGTCGCTGGTGAAGAACACGGCGGTCGAGCCGACCAGCCCGAGGCGCTCCAGCGCGTCCATGACGCGCCCGATCTCGTGGTCGATCATCGCGACGTAGCCCCAGTACACGGCGATGAGCTTGCGCGTGGTCTCGATCGGCATGGTGTCGAACGTCCAGTGCGCGCTGTAGTTCGCCTGCACCGGCGGTTTGCCCGCGAACGTCTCCGCGATCGAGCGCGGCAGCTCGACGTCCGCCGGGTCGACGAGGTCGAAGTACTCGTCGGGGAGGATGTACGGCAGGTGCGGCCCGAAGAAGTTCAGCTGCACGAAGAAGGGCCGCGCCCCGGACCGGAAGTCGTCCGCGTACCGCTCCAGCATCTCGATCGTGCGCGTCGCCAGGTAGTGCTCGAACGTCGCCTCCAGCGGCTGGTGCAGCCGCGCCGCCAGCAGGTTCCCCGGCCCGCCGTTGGGGAGCGTGCCGCGCACCCGGTCGCTGATCTCGTACGGCGGCAGCCCGCGCTCGGCGAGGTACTCCAGGTAGTCGGGCGCGTCGACCGGGTTGTGCCACGCCGACCCCGGCAGGTCCGGCCCGTCGAAGCCGAACTCCCCGGCGCCGCGCACCGTGCCCGCGTGCCACTTGCCCAGCAGCCCCGTGTTGTACCCGGCGCCCCGCAGCGCCTCGACGAACGTGAACGTCCCGGGCGCCAGGTCCTCCAGGTAGCCCACGTTGCGCTCGTGGTTCGCCAGCACCCGGTGCCGGAACGGCGCCTGCCCGGTGAGCAGGCTGGCCCGTGACGGCGTGCAGATCGCCGTCGGCGTGTACCACCGGTCGAACCGCGTGCCGCCCGCGGCGAGCGCGTCGAGCACCGGGGTCCGCGCCAGCGCGTTCCCGTACGCCCCGAGCGTGTCCGCCCGGTGCTGATCGGTCATGAGGAACAGGACGTTCGTCGGTCCCGCGTCGCCGTCGGTCCCGGCGGGGCGGGGCGCGTGGTTCGCGTCGGCCACGGGCGTCACTCCCCCGCCTTCAGGAACTGGTCGCCCGTGTAGAACTCGCTCGGGTCCACCGCCTCGGGCAGCTGGCCGGCCTGGACGAAGTAGTCCTCCATCCCCGACAGCCAGGTGTCGAAGGTCCCGTCCTTCGTGTACCCGTCGATCTCGTCCAGGCTCAGCACCTGGACGTTCTCGGCGTCGGACGCGACGTCCTCCACGGGGAGGTCGTTGAACTCGGCCGTGAGCTCGATCGTCTCGTCGAGGTGCTCGGCGCGGTAGTCGATGGCCTCGCGGAGCACGGCCAGCGCGCGGTCGACCTTCTCCTGCTCGTCCGCCACGACGTCGTTGCCCGCGACGAACGCCGTCGGGAACGCCACCGTGTCGTCGAAGTCGCTGTTCTTCGCGAGCTCCACCAGGTCCGGCACCTGCTTCTTCACCGTCGCGAGCGCGGGGTACCAGAACCCGGCGCCGTCGACCTTGCCCGCCGAGAGCGCCGCGACGATCGCCGCCGGCTCCATCGGCACGATCTCGACGTCGTCCTTGGTCATCCCCGCGTCCTGGAGGGCCAGGGTGAGGATCATGTCGCCGGACGTGCCCTCGGGGACGGCGACCTTCTTGCCCTTGAGCTCCTCGATCGAGTCGATGCCCGGCTGGGCGACCACGCGGTCGGCCTGGCCGAGGGTGTTCATCGCGACGACCTTGGCCTGGCCGGACGCCGGCAGCCAGAACGCGCCGGGCCCGATGTAGCCGAAGTCGAGGTCGCCGGTGCCGAGGGCCTGGATCTGCAACGGTCCGTTGGTGAACGACGTCGTCTTCACGTCGACGCCGTGCTCCTTCCACATGCCCTGGTCCTCGGCGACGGCGAGCAGGCTGGTGCCGTTGAAGTCCGCGATGTAGCCGAAGTTCACCTCGACGGTGTCGTCGTCGGCGTCCCCGCCCGCGGCGTCGCCGCCCGAGCAGGCCGCGCTCGTGAGGAGCGTGGCGGTGAGGACGGCCGACAGCGCGGCCGCGCGGCGTGAGGTACGGGTGAGTCGCATGAGGGATCGATCCTTCGCGGTGGGTGGGTGCGCGGTCAGCGCCCGGCCGGGGCCGGCGCCTGGTGGTAGACGGAGTGCCAGACCCGGTTGCGCAGCGCGGCGAACTCGGGGCTGAGGCGCACCTCCTCGGTGCGCGGGTACGGCAGGTCGACGTCGACGACGTCGTAGATGCGGCCGGGGCGCGCGGCCATCACCACGACGCGGCGGGCGAGGAAGACCGCCTCGTCGACGTCGTGCGTGATGAACATGACGGTGCGCTTCTCCCGGCTCCAGGTGTCCAGGAGCTGCTCCTGGAGGTTCACGCGGGTGAGCGCGTCGAGCGCCCCGAAGGGCTCGTCCATGAGCAGGATCGACGGGTCGACCGCGTAGGCGCGGGCGATCGCGCAGCGCTGCTTCATCCCGCCGGAGAGCATCTTCGGCAGGGCGTCGGCGAACTGCTCGAGCCCGACGAGCCGGATGAAGTGGTCGGCGCGCTCGCGCCGCTCCGCCCGGCCCAGGCCGGCGACCTTGAGGCCGAACTCGATGTTCTTGCGCACCGTGAGCCAGGGGAACAGCGCGTACTGCTGGAAGATGACGCCGCGCTCGGGCCCGGGGCCGAAGACCTCGGCGCCGTCGACGAGCGCGTGGCCCGACGTCGGCTCCTCGAGCCCGGCGAGGATGTTCATCAGCGTCGACTTGCCGCAGCCCGACGGGCCGACGACGGTGACGAACTCGTTGTCCGCGATGTCGAGCGACACCCCGTCGAGCGCGACGAACTCCTCGTTCCGCAGCGCGAACGTCTTGCGGACGTCGCGGACGGAGATCTTCGCGGTCGCGGCGGGCGCCGCGCCGGGGGCGGTGGGGGTCGTGGTGGTCATCGTCGCTCCTGCCATCCGGTGAGCTTGGTCTCGGCGAGCAGCAGCAGGCGGTCCATCACGAGGCCGAGGATGCCGATGACGACGATGCCGACGAAGATCGTCGCGATGTCGTAGTAGAGCTGCGCCTGCTGCATCCGGTACCCGAGCCCGGCCTGCGCGGCCAGCAGCTCGGCGGCGACGAGCGTCGCCCAGGCGGACCCGAGGCCCACCCGCATGCCGACGAGGATGAACGGGGTGGAGGCCGGCACCACGACCTTGAGGAAGATCGTGCCGTCCTTCGCCCCGAGCACCCGGGCGGCGTTGATGAGGGTGCGGTCGACGCCGACCACGCCCTGGTAGGTGGAGATCACGCAGGCGAGGAACGCCGCGAGGAAGATGACGAAGATCTTCGGCAGCTCGCCGATCCCCATGAGCACGAGCACCAGGGGCAGCAGCGCCAGGGGCGGGATGGTCCGGAAGAACTGGATCCACGGCTCGAGCAGCCCGCGCGCCACCGTGTACCAGCCCATGAGGAAGCCGACGGGGACCGCCACGAGCGAGCCGAGCAGGAAGCCGGTCAGCACGCGCCCGAGGCTGGCCAGCACGTCCTCGGGCAGGGTGCCGTTCGCCCAGAGCTCTGCCGCCTTGCTCGCCACCTCGGGCGGCGTCGGGAACTGGAAGCCGCCCAGGGCGAGCAGCCACCAGACGCCGATGCCTCCCACGATCGAGACGGCGTTCAGGAGCCGCAGCGTCGCGCGGCGCGACATCCTCCGGCGTGGCCGGCCAGCGCCCGAGGGCGCGGGCGACGCGGGTTCGGGGGCGCCCGCGGGAGGCCCGCCGCGGGTCAGGTCGGTGCTCGAGGCGGTCACAGCGCGCTCCTTCTCGGCAGGGGGCGGTCGGCCGCCTCGGGCTCCGGGTAACCGGCGAGCACGGGCGAGCGGTGGAAGAGGGCGGCGAGCGCGCCGAGCGCCCCGCCGCGGTCGCCGAGGCGGCTCGCGCTCACGACGTGCGAGGTGTCCGTCGGCACGGAGGACAGCTCGTAGCGCAGGGTGGCGGCGGCCTGCTCGACGAGGACGGGCGCGAGGTGCGCCACCTCGCCGCCGACGACGACGTCCACCGGGTCCAGCACCATCGCCGCGGCGCCGAGGACCCGCCCCAGCGCCGTGCCGGCCTGCCGCAGCACGGCGTCGACCACGGGGTCGCCCTTGTCGACGGCGGCCGCGAGGTCGCCGAGGTCGTGCACCGCCGCACCGCGGTCACGGCAGGACGCCAGGATCGCCGGGACGGACGCGACCGTCTCCAGGCACCCGCGCTTGCCGCACCGGCACGGCGCGCCGACCGGGTCGGCGGTGACGTGGCCGAGCTCGCCGGAGAAACCGCGGGCGCCACGGACCAGCCGCCCCGCCACGACCAGCCCGCCGCCGACGCCGTCGGACAGGCGCACGTAGAGCAGGTCGCTCGGCCCGTCCGGGCGGGACACGGCCTCCGCGAGCGCGGCGAGCCGGGTGTTGTTGTCGATCACGACGGCGGTGCCGAACCGCTGCGCGAAGGCCTCCTCGACGCCGTCGGGCGTCGCGTGCCGGTTCCAGGCCACCCGGGCGCCCCCCGGGACGCCGCCGGGGTGCGGCCCGGGCACCCCGATCCCGACCGCCTGCAGCGCGCCGAAGTGCAGCCCGTGCTCCTCGACGAGGCGGTCGACGAGGGCGAACGCCTGCTCCAGCCGGGACGGCCAGGGTTCGTCGTCGTACGGCTGCACGCCGGACGCGATGATCTCGTGCGACGCGTCGGCGACGGCGACGTGGACCCGCCGGTGCCCGAAGTCGACGCCCAGGTACTGGCCCGCGCCCGGGTCCAGCGCGAGCCGCTCGGCGGGCCGCCCGCTGCCGACACGGGTGGCGGCGTCGGTGTCCACCACCACGACCGCTCCGCGCTGCAGCAGCCTCGCCGTGATCTCGGACAGCGTGGTGCGGGACAGGCCCACCCGCTTCGCGAGCTCACCGCGGCTCAGCGCGCCACCGGTGCGCAACGCGGCGAGCACCCGCTCCTCGTGGGTGCGCCGCACCAGCGCGTGCACCCCTGTCGTCGTCGACATGGCGGCGACGCTACGAACCGCGGATTTTTCCGTCAATGACCCGACAGAATTCCGCCGCCGGAAGTCCTCGGTCTTGGCAGAATCCGACACACCAGCACCCCCTCCCGCTCGGCGGCCCACCGTCCTCGACATGCGCAAGACCGTAGGCGGGCCGCAATTCCTCCGGCTAGATCCCGACGGAATTCCCTAGTACTTCTATCGGATTTATACATTATGCCGCCGCGCGACGGCACCGCCACGGTGCCCACCTGGTGGTCAGCCCGGCTCGGCCCGGCTCGGCTCGGCTCGGCTCAGCGTGGTTGGATCGTCCCCGTGCGCGCCATGACGTTCGACCGGTTCGGCGGCCAGGTGTCGGTCCGCGAGGTCCCCGAGCCCTCCGCCCCGCGCGGCGGCGTGGTCGTGCGCGTGCATGCCAGCGGGCTGTGCCTCAGCGACTGGCACGCCTGGGCGGGCCACGACACCGACATCACCGTCCTCCCCCACGTGCCCGGCCACGAGCTCGCCGGCGTCGTCGCCGCCGTGGGCGAGGACGTCGAGGGCTGGCGCGTCGGCGACCGCGTGACGGCGCCGTTCGTCTGCGGCTGCGGGCGCTGCGGGTGGTGCCGCGCCGGGCAGTCGCAGGTCTGCCCCGACCAGACCCAGCCGGGGTTCACGCACGCCGGGTCGTTCGCGGAGCTCGTCGTGCTGCACGCCGCCGACGCCAACCTCGTCGCCCTGCCCGACGCCGTGGACGACGCCACCGCCGCGAGCCTCGGGTGCCGCTTCGCGACGGCGTACCGCGCGGTCGCCGCCCGCGCCCGGGTCCGGGCCGAGGAGTGGGTGGTCGTCGTCGGCGCGGGCGGCGTGGGCCTGAGCGCGGTGATGGTCGCCGCCGCGCTCGGCGCGCGCGTGGTCGCCGTCGACCGGCACGACGGCGCGCTCGAGGCCGCCCGCCGGGCGGGCGCCGCCCACACGGTCCGGGCCGACGAGGGCGTCGAGGTGGCGGCCGTCGTGCAGGACCTCACCGGCGGCTGCCACGTGAGCATCGACGCCGTCGGCAGCGAGCGCACCTGCGCCGACGCGATCGGCAGCCTGCGGCGGCACGGGCGGCACGTGCAGGTCGGGCTCCTGCCGCCGGTGGACGGCCACCCGCGCGTCCCGATGTCCCGGGTGATCGCCTGGGAGCTCGAGGTGCTCGGCAGCCACGGCATGGCCGCCGCCGACTACCCGGAGATGCTCGCGCGCGTCGCCGCCGGCACGCTGCGGCCCGGCGACCTCGTCGACCGCGTCGTCGACCTCGAGGAGGGGGCCGTCCTGCTGCCCGGGCTGCACGACGCGCCGCGCGCCGGGATGGTCGTCGTCGACCCGCGCCGCTGACCCGGCCGCCCGGCGTCGCGGAGATCACCCCGCGAACGGGCGCGACGGCGTGGCCCTCCCCCGCGCGCCCGGATATGCTGGCCGACGGCCTGAGCAGCAGCGGCGACCGCCGCAGACCACGAGGGAGGTGCACGCACATGACCCGTAGCGAGCCTCCCAGTAGTCCGAGCCGCGACTGACGGCTCCCGCCCGCGTCCGCGGGCGGTCACGGCGCGCGCGAGCACCGCTCCCCCGCGCCGACTCCTTCTCGAGCGCCCCAGGGCGCCGCGCCGCAGTCGCGGGACCGACGCACGCAGCCCGTCGCCCCTGCACGCCCTCGGAGTCCCTCATGTCCGTCACGCCTGCCCGCACGTCCACCCCCCGCACCCTGCGTGGCCGCCCGCTCCTCGGCGCGCTGCGCCCCCGTCGGCTCGACCCGGCGAGCGGTACCGGCGGCCGCCTCGGGCGCTCCCGCCACGACGCGGACCGCCCGGACGGCGACCCCACGGCCCGCCGCGGCCTGCCCGGCCGCTCGTCGATCGTCGAGTCCGCCCTGTACGACGCGGACGGCCGCCGCATCGCCGGCTTCACCCGGCTCGCCGACACCTTCCGCGAGCTGCGCTCGCACCCCGGCGGCATGGCCTGGATCGGCCTGGAGCGCCCCGACGAGAACGAGCTCGCGTCGCTCGCGCGCGAGTTCGACCTGCACCCCCTCGCCGTCGAGGACGCGATCGTGGCGCACCAGCGACCCAAGATCGAGCGGTACGGCGACACCCTGTTCGTCGTCCTGCACGCGGCGCGGTACGTCGACGCGACCGAGGAGGTCGAGTTCTCCGAGCTGCACGTGTTCGTCGGCCCGGACTTCGTCGTCACCGTCCGGCACGGCGCCTGCCCGGACCTCGCGGCCGTGCGTACCCACCTCGAGGCGCACCCGGCCATGCTGGCCCGGGGCCCCGAGTCCGTGCTCTACGCGATCGTGGACCGCGTCGTCGACGACTACGCGCCCGTCGTCGCCGGCCTCGACGGCGACATCGACGAGATCGAGTCCGAGGTCTTCGGCGGCGACGCGGCGGTGTCGCGCCGGATCTACGAGCTGTCCCGCGAGGTGGTCGAGTTCCAGCGCGCGGTGCGGCCGCTGCAGCGCGTGTGCCTGTCGCTCGCCAAGGGCGCCGAGAAGTACGGCGTCACCGAGGAGATGCAGGCCTACCTGCGCGACGTCGCCGACCACCTCACCGAGGTCGCCGACCGGGTCGAGTCGTTCCGCGCCGCCCTGCGGGACATCCTCACCGTCAACGCGACGCTCGTGGCCCAGCGGCAGAACGAGGAGATGACGCACCTCACCGAGGTGAGCATCCGCCAGGGCGAGGAGGTCAAGAAGATCTCCGGCTGGGCGGCCATCCTGTTCGCCCCCACTCTGGTCGGCACGGTCTACGGCATGAACTTCGACGTCATGCCCGAGACGCACTGGTCGTGGGGCTACCCGGCGGCGCTCGTCGCCATGCTCGGCGTCAGCGTGGCGCTGTTCGCGGTGTTCCGCGGGAAGCGCTGGATCTGACCGGCTGCGCGTCATGACGCACGCCGCGGGTGCGGTCGCTAGGGTCGCGGGGTGATCTCCACCCCGGCGCCCGCACCCGGCACCCCGACCACCGACCACGGCGGCCTCAACCCCGCGACCCGCACCCTGCTGTCCCTCGGCGCCGCCGTGCTGGTCCTCGCGGGGATGTACTGGGCGTCGGACGTCCTGTCGCCGGTGTTCCTCGCCGCGGTGATCGTCATCATCTGCCACCCGGTGCGGCGCCCGCTCGAGGCCCGGGGCTGGCCGCGGTGGCTGGCGACGACGGCCGTCATCGTGGTCGCGTACCTCATCCTGGCGGCGCTGCTCGCGATGCTCGTGTTCGCCGGCTTCCAGTTCGCCGGCCTCGTGCGCGAGTACCTCGGCGAGCTGCAGCAGTCGGTCGACGACGTCGCGGCACAGCTGTCCGCCCTCGGCCTCGACGCCCAGATCGCCGACGCCGCGACCTCGTTCCTGGAGCCGTCCCGCGTGCTCGCCGTGGCGGGGAGCGTGAGCAGCATGGTCCTGTCGATCGCGACCGCGCTCTTCTTCGTCCTGGCGTACGCGATCTTCATGGCCGCCGACGCCGCCCGGTACGCGACCGCCTCCCGCGTGTTCGGGGCCTCGCACGGCGCGCAGATCGCGCGGGCCACCCGGTTCAGCTCGGGGGTGCGGCGCTATTTCGTGGTGAACGCGTCGTTCGGCGCGGTCGTCGCCGTCGTCGACGGCTTCGCGCTGGCACTGCTCGGCGTCCCCGCGCCGGTCGTGTGGGCGATCCTCGCGTTCGTCACCAACTTCATCCCCAACATCGGCTTCGTGCTCGGCCTCATCCCGCCGGTCATCATGGCGTTCGTCGTGGGCGGCTGGCCGCTGGCCCTGGCGGTCGGGGCGGTCTACTGCGTGGTGAACGTCGTGCTCCAGGTGCTGGTGCAGCCGAAGTTCGTCTCCGACGCGGTGAGCCTGAGCCTCACGCTGAGCTTCGTGTCCGTGGTCTTCTGGACCTTCGTCATCGGGCCGCTCGGCGCGATCCTCGCCATCCCGCTGACCCTGCTGGTGCGGGCGCTCGTGCTGGAGGGCGACCCGCGCGCCGTGTGGCTGCGCTGGCTCTCCGGCGACGACGTGCC
Source organism: Promicromonospora sp. Marseille-Q5078 (assembly GCF_050315395.1). Classification (NCBI taxonomy): domain Bacteria; kingdom Bacillati; phylum Actinomycetota; class Actinomycetes; order Micrococcales; family Promicromonosporaceae; genus Promicromonospora; species Promicromonospora sp. Marseille-Q5078. The sequence continues at coordinate 1,751,082 of NZ_JBNPQG010000001.1, read as the reverse complement.
CCCGGCCGACGAGCTCCCCGCCGCGGTCGCGGTCCCGGCGCTCGCCGCGGCTCCCGCGGCCGGCACGGTGACGAGCGCTCCGGACCGCGCACCCTCGCACCCCGCCGTCGAGCGCGTCCGTGCGGCGCTCGACGCGGCCGGCGCCGACGGCGAGATCCGCTGGCTCGACGACCACGCCACCACGGCCGCCCGCGCCGCCGAGGCCCTCGGCGTGCCCGTCGCGGCCATCGCGAACTCGCTGGTCTTCACGCTCGACGACGAGGCGGTCCTGGTCATGACCAGCGGCGGCCACCGCGTCGACACCGACTTCCTGGGCGCGCGCCTCGGCGGGCGGCTCGCCCGGGCCGGCAAGGAGACCGTCCGCGACGCCACCGGTCAGGTGATCGGCGGCGTCGCCCCCGTGGGACACCCGGCCCCGGTGCGCACGCTCGTCGACGTCGACCTGCGCGACCACGACGTCGTGTGGGCCGCCGCGGGGCACGCGAAGACGGTCTTCCCGACGTCGTTCGACGAGCTGGTGCGGATCACGGGCGGCACGCCCACCCCGGTCGCGCCGCCCGCGGAGTGACCCGGTTCCTCAGCGACCGAGCGCGGCCAGCGCCGCGTCCGCCATCGCGCTCTCGCCCCGCGCGTTGGGGTGCACGGGCACCACGTTGGTGCCGAACAGCAGGGGCTCCACCCAGCGCTCCCGCGCGGGGGCGCAGGCGTCGTGACCCTCGCTGCGCTCCGCGAGGTCGACGTACGTCGTGCCCGTCTCGTGGGCCGCGCGCTCGATGACGCCGTTCAGGGTGGCCTGCAGGTCGCGCAGGTAGGGCACGTCCCCTGCCGCGACGGGCAGCTTCGCGAAGCAGCCCTTCTCGGCGGGCAGGATCCAGGGGTAGCCGAGGATCACGACCTCGGCGTGCGGGGCCCGCGCCCGGATGTCCGCGAGCGCCTGCCGGACGGCCGGGTACGTGGACTCCTCCACCTGGCTCGTGAACCGGTCGCCGTACGTCTTCTCGCACGGATTGCCGTGGCCCGCGCTGAGGGCTCCGACCGAGCCGCAGGCCAGCAGGGCCCCGATGAAGGTGCTGTTGTCGTTGCCGCCGATCGTGAGGGTGACCAGGTCGGTGTCCTCGGACAGCGCGTCGAGCTGCGGCGCGACGCCGGGGTGCTGGGACTCGGCGAGGTGGGAGGTCTGCGCGGCTCCGCACGTGACGTCGACCAGGTCCACGTCCAGGCGGTCGGCGACGAAGTGCGGGTAGTTGAGGGTGGAGCGCAGGCAGGCGAGCGGGGCCTCCAGGTCCGCCGGCAGGATGCCGGACCCGGCCGAGTACGAGTCGCCGAGCGCCACGTACTGCTGCGGGTCGGGCGCCGCCCCGGCGGGGGCGGCCGCCGCGACGATCGCGGCGGTGGCGACGGCGAGGGCGGAGAGCGCGGCGCCGGCGCGCCTGCTCGGCCGGGCGGTGCGGTGGCTGTGACGTGCGTGGTGCATGAGACAACTCCCTTGTATGTCCGCAGGCGCTCGTCATCGAACGCCGAGACCGAGTATCACGACCTGCGACGCCGTCTACCACGCGACGCGCCGCACATCCTTGCCTCCGGCACCCGCCTGCCTCGGGAAGGCCGGGGCACGCCCCGGCGCTGCGCCTACCAGCCGCGCAGCCGCTCGGGGACCGCGCGCAGCAGCACCGCGTACTGGGCGTGGAACTCCTCGGGCGTCGTCCCGAGCCGGCGGATCGCCGCCGCGTACTTGCGGTCGAACGCCGCGACCTGGTCGGGGGCGAGGCCCACGTCGTCGACGTCCGCCCGGCCGAGGAGGACGACGACGTCGTCGCCGACCGCGTCGGTGCCGAAGTGCAGCGCCACCCGCGGCGCGCGGCGCACGTTGCGCAGCTTCGCCGTCCCCGGCCGGGAGACGATCAGGAGCTCGCCGCCGCCCGCCGCGCCCCCCGGCTCCCAGAGGAACCACACGGGCGTGGGCTGCGGCGTCCCCGCCGGGTCGACGGTGGTCAGCCACACGACCTCTTCGGTGCGCAGTCGCTCGGCGGCACGTCGCCCGTGGGTCGTGGAGAGGTCGATGGTCGCGGAGGCTGTCATGGGAGCAGGCTGGCAGACACCCGCCGACCGGCCGCGCCGGCACCCCTCGACACGCCGGGCGGGTGCGCCGCGGCGCGCCTAGCGTGAGGACCGGAACGACGCCCGCTGCCCCGCCCACGGCAAGGAGCACGACGATGGCTCACGGCGACATCACGCACATCGACATCCCCGTCACGGACACCGACCGTGCCAAGGGGTTCTACTCCGGCCTGTTCGGCTGGCAGATCGCGGAGCCTCCCGGTTTCGAGGGCTATCCCATGTGGCGCGCGCCCAACCAGATCAGCGGCGGCGGGCTCGCGCCGCGCAGCGAGGGCTTCGTCCAGCCGCGCAGCTACGTCGAGGTGGACTCGATCGACGACGCCCTCGCCAAGGCGACCGAGCTGGGCGGCACGGTGGTCATGGCCAAGTCCGAGATCAGCCCGACCAGCTGGTGGGCCGTGCTCGAGGACCCGGACGGCAACAGCGTCGGACTGTACGAGGGCACCACGGACGCCGGCTGACGGCCGAGCGCTCAGCGGGCGAACAGCACCCGGCCGTCGGGGTCGCCGTCGCGCCGCGGTCGCAGCGCGGCCGGCGCCGGCCACGGCAGCGCGAACCGCTCGACGGCCACGTCGATCGCGCCGAAGTCGTCGGTCTGCACGACCACCCGGCCGGGCGTGACCTCGACGAGCCGCACCCGCAGCGGCTCGTCGCCGTCCCGCTCGAGCATCCAGACGTCCGCCATCCACGTCAGGCCGGCCTCCTCGAGCGCCTCCTCCGCGGCGGTCCAGTCGAGCGGCCCGCTGACGTCCCTCCCGAGCAGTGACACAGCCACCCAGTCGTCGCCGACGGGGCGGAGCCAGCCGAGCGCCTCGCGGTCGTCGGGGCGGCGGTGCTCGATCCAGTCGGCGGGCAGGCCGGTGGGTGTCTCGGGCGCAGGCATGCCGGCACCGTAGGCGACCACGCACCTCCGCCGCGAGCGGAATCCCCCGAACTACCTCGCGAAGTCTCGAACTACCTCGCGGACACCTGGACTACCTCGGCGAGCCGGCGCGTCCGGCGGCGAGCCCGCGAGCATAGGCCTCGGCGCTGCCCTCGCGGAAGAGGTCGTCGGCGCTGGGGCGCACCAGCGTGCGGGCGCCGGGCCCGTCGGCGTCGGGCCCCTCCCCCGCGCGCACGTGCCGGGCGACCCCGCGCACGACGGCCACCGGGCGGCCGTCGGCCTTGCCGCGCACCAGCTCGGAGGCGGCGGCGACCTCGTCGGCCACGGCCGTGACGGTCACGGCGAGCGGGCGACCGTGCGCGTCCACGCCGCCGCGCAGGTCGTCCACGACGTCGACCCCTGCCGCGCCGATCGCGATGTCGGTGAGCCCGTCGCGCCACGGCCGGCCCGCGGTGTCGGTGACGACGACCCCGAGCCGGTCCAGCCCGAACCGCTCGCGCAGGGCGGCCCGCAGCGCGCGGGCCGACGCGTCCGGGTCCTCCGGCAGCAGCAGCACCGTGCCCTCGGGCGTGTTCGACGCGTCGACGCCTGCCGCGGCCATCACCAGGCCGAGCCGGTTCTCGACGATGCGCAGCGGGGACAACCCGCCCGGCCGCTCGCGCGTCGCGACCACCCGCACGGTCTCGTCGGTGATCGCCTGCTCGCGGTCGTCCGCGTGCACCACGCGCCCCTCGGCCTTCGAGACGATCTTCGACGTCACGACGACGACGTCGCCCTCGGCGACCGGGTCGCCCGAGGCCGCGCCGTCGGCCGCGAGCGCGTCGCCGACGAGGCGCGCGAGGTCGTCGCCGGGTCGCACCTCGGGCACGCCCTCGGGCGCCCAGGCGACCAGCCGGGGAGCGGTCACCGGCCGAGCTTCGGGAGCACATCGCGGCCGAAGACCTCGATCCACTCCTTCTGGTTGCGCCCCACGTTGTGCAGGTAGATGCGGTCGAAGCCGAGGTCGACGTACTTCTGGATGGCGGCGCGGTGCTCGTCCGGGTCGGAGGAGATCACCATGCGGCCCTCGAAGTCCTCCGGGCGCACCAGCTTCGCCATCTGCGCGAAGTCGTGCGGCGAGCGGATGTCGGCCTTGGGGAACTTCATGCCGCCGTTGGGCCACTCCGTCATCGCGTTGGCCATGGCCTCCTCGTCGGTCGGCGCCCAGGACATGTGCACCTGCAGCACCTTCGGCATCCCCTCGGGGTCGCGGCCCGACTCGCGCACGCCGTCGTCGAACTTGCCGAACAGCATCTCGATCTTCTCCAGCGGCGCCCCGACGGTGATGAGGCCGTCGGCGTGCTTGCCGGCCCGCTTGGCGGTGATCGGCCCGGCCGTGGCGACGAGGATCTCCGGCGGCACCTCGGGCATGGTCCACAGCCGCGTGGACTCCATCTTGTAGTACTGCCCCGAGTGCTTGACGTCCTTGCCGTCGATGCCCGACGCGAAGAGCTTCTTGATGATGTCGATGGCCTCGAACATGCGGTTGATCCGCTCCGGGGCCTCCGGCCAGTAGCCGGCCACGACGTGCTCGTTGAGCGCCTCGCCCGACCCGAGCCCGAGCCAGTGCCGGCCGGGGTACATGGCGGCGAGCGTGGCCGAGGCCTGCGCCACCATCGCGGGGTGCCAGCGGAACGTCGGCGCGGTGACGCCCGGGCCGAGGTCGCCGCGCGTGCGCTCGCCGAGCGCCGTCAGCACGTTCCACACGAAGGCCGCCTCGCCCTGCTGGGGCACCCACGGCTGGAAGTGGTCGGCGGCCATGACGCCGGAGAAGCCGTGCTCCTCCGCGTACGCCGAGTAGTCGACGACCTCGGTGGGGTGGAACTGCTCGAGCATCGCGGCATAGCCGATGGTCAGGTCGGGGTTCGCAGCCATGGTCCCGACCCTATCCCCGTCGGCGGACGGGGTACGTGGTACCGACCCGGGCCGGTCAGCCCAGGCGCTTGGCGAAGAAGTGCTCGGCGTACGGGTTGTCGTTGTACCGCGCGACGCGGCGGTAGCCGGCGCGCTCGTACATCGCGACCGCCTCGGTCAGCGACCCGTTCGTGTCGAGCCGCACCTCGTGGTGCCCGAGGTCGCGGCTGACCCCCTCCAGGTGGCGCAGCAGCCGCGAGCCCAGGCCGGCGCCGCGCCAGCCCGGGTGCACCCACATCCGCTTGATCTCCCCCACGCCGGCACCCAGCGACCGGACGCCGCCGCACGCGACGGGCTCGCCGTCGCTCGTCGCGACGACGAACGCTCCCGACGGCGTGGCGAGGCCCGCCGCGTCGGGGTCGGCCGTCGTCGCGGCGGGGCCCGGGTCGAACCCCCCGGGGAACCGTTCGTCGAGCTCTTGCACGTACGCCGCCACGGCCGTCCGCGCGAGATCTGACGTCGGGTCCACGCGCTCGAGCGTGACGGTGGCCGCGCGGACCAGGAGGTCGGCCTCGGCGAGCGCCGCCGCCAGGCGGGCGCGCTGGCGCGGCGTGAGGGGCGCGACGAGGTCGCGCGCGCGGTCCACCGACCGGCGCTCGAGGTCCGCCCAGGCGCGGCGACCGGCGGCCGTGAGGTCGACGCGGCGCCGGCGGCGGTCGTCGTCGTCCGGCACGACCACGGCGAGGCCGTCCGACTCCAGCCGCCGCAGCAACCGGCTCAGGTACCCCGAGTCCAGGCCGAGGCGCGCGCGCAGGTCGCGCGTGGTGCCGGGCTCGGTGCCGATCTCGAACAGCAGCCGGGCCGTCCCGAGCGGCATCCCCGTGCCCAGGAACGAGTCCTCGAGCGCGCCCACGCGCTGCGTGTAGCTGCGGTTGAACCGCCGCACGACGTCCACCGGCCCGGCGACGTCGTCGGCGGCGCCCTTCCCTGCTGTTCCCATATCTCTGACTCTAGTCAGAGAACTCACGCCTCGACAGGGGTCAGGCCCTCGCGCGCTCGCGCCGACGACGCTCCTGCAGCTGCGGGTCCGCGACGGGCGCCGCGCCGACGAGCCGGCGGGTGTACTCCTCCTCCGGGTCGCCCAGCACGCGCGCCGTCGGGCCGCTCTCGACGATGCGGCCCGCCTGCATGACGGCCACCCGGTCGCTCACCCGCTCCACGACGGGCAGGTTGTGCGAGACGAAGAGGCACGCGAACCCCAGCCGGGCCTGCAGCTCGGCGAACACCTCGAGCACGCGCGCCTGCACCGACACGTCGAGCGCGTTCGCCGGCTCGTCGGCCACCAGCGCAGCGATGCGACCGGACGATTTCGAGGGATGGCGTCCGAGGACGTCGGCCGTCACCCTACGACGGTTCCGACGCCCTCCAGAGTGCCTGTCCATACTGTGACACGGGCATCCATCAAGTGAGATATCGATGAGCGGAAGCGCCCCGCAGATCTGGGAGAATGGCCGACCATGAGCGACTTCCCGACCCACGAGGCGCCGACCGCGCCCGCGCAGACCCCCGCAGCGCCCCCCGCGACCGGCAGCAGCGCTGCTCAGGTAGCCGGCGACGTCGTGCGCGCGGTGGTCCGGGAGGTACCGGACAAGGTCAGCCTCGACGGGCTGGAGCAGCGGTTCGACGAGCGCTGGTCCGCCGAGGGCACGTACGCGTTCGACCGCACGGCCACGCGCGAGCAGGTCTACTCGATCGACACGCCCCCGCCCACGGTCTCGGGCTCCCTGCACGTGGGGCACGTGTTCAGCTACACCCACACCGACACTGTCGCGCGCTTCTGGCGCATGCGCGGCAAGAAGGTGTTCTACCCGATGGGCTGGGACGACAACGGCCTGCCCACCGAGCGCCGCGTGCAGAACTACTACGGCGTGCGCTGCGACCCCTCGCTGCCCTACGTCGAGGGGTTCGAGCCGCCGCACCAGGGCACCGACGGCAAGAACGTCAAGCCCGGCGACCAGGTGCCGGTCAGCCGCCGCAACTTCATCGAGCTGTGCGAGCGCCTCACCGCCGACGACGAGCGCCAGTTCGAGGAGCTGTGGCGCCGCCTCGGCCTGTCGGTCGACTGGGCCCAGAACTACCAGACCATCGACGCCACCTCCCGCGCGGCGTCACAGCGCGCCTTCCTGCGCAACCTCGCCCGCGGCGAGGCCTACCAGGCCGAGGCGCCGGGCCTGTGGGACGTCACGTTCCAGACGGCCGTCGCGCAGGCGGAACTCGAGGCCCGCGAGTACCCGGGCTTCTACCACCGGGTCGCGTTCCACCGGCCCGACGGCGCGGAGCCGGTCTACATCGAGACCACGCGGCCCGAGCTGATCCCGGCCGTGGTCGCGCTCATCGCACACCCCGACGACGAGCGGTACCAGGGCCTGTTCGGCACCACCGTGACGTCTCCCCTGTTCGGCCTCGAGGTGCCGGTGCTCGCGCACCCGGCCGCCTCCATGGACAAGGGTGCGGGCATCGCGATGTGCTGCACCTTCGGCGACCTCACCGACGTCCAGTGGTGGCGCGAGCTGCAGCTCGCCACGCGCTCGGTCATCCAGCGCGACGGCCGCCTGAGCCGGGAGACCCCGGCCTGGATCACCGGCGGCCCGGGCGAGGCGCTGTACGCCGAGGAGCTCGCGGGCAAGACCGCGTTCTCCGCCCGCACCGCCGTCGTCGACGCGCTGCGCGCCTCGGGCGACCTCGACGGTGAGCCCACCGCCACCCAGCGCATGACGAACTTCTTCGAGAAGGGCGACAAGCCCCTCGAGATCGTCACCTCCCGCCAGTGGTACATCCGCAACGGCGGGCGCGACTGGGAGGCACGGGACCTCAAGGCCGAGCTGCTCGCGCGCGGCAAGGAGCTCGACTTCCACCCCGACTTCATGCGCGTGCGCTACGAGAACTGGGTCAACGGCCTCAACGGCGACTGGCTCATCTCCCGCCAGCGCTTCTTCGGCGTGGCCGTGCCGCTCTGGTACCCGGTGACCGCGTCGGGCGACGTGGACCACGAGCACCCGATCGTGCCGTCGGAGGCCGAGCTGCCCGTCGACCCGACGTCGCAGGCCCCGGCCGGCTACGACGACTCCCAGCGCGGCGAGCCCGGCGGCTTCGTCGGCGACGCCGACGTCATGGACACCTGGGCGACGTCGTCCCTGTCGCCGCTCATCGTCTCCGGCTGGGAGCGGGACGCGGACCTCTTCTCGCGCGTCTACCCGATGGACCTGCGCCCGCAGGGCCAGGACATCATCCGCACCTGGCTCTTCTCCTCGGTGGTGCGCTCCCACCTCGAGTGCGGCGTCCTGCCCTGGAAGCACGCGGCCATCAGCGGCTGGATCCTCGACCCGGACCGCAAGAAGATGTCCAAGTCCAAGGGCAACGTCGTCACGCCGATGGGCCTGCTCGAGGAGCACGGCGCCGACGCGGTCCGCTACTGGGCGGCGGCGGCCCGCCTCGGCACCGACGCCGCGTTCGAGGTCGGCCAGATGAAGATCGGCCGCCGCCTCGCGATCAAGGTGCTCAACGCCTCCAAGTTCGCGCTGACCTTCGGGGTGGACGCCGAGACCGGCGCCGGCGAGATCGTGCTCGACCCGGCCCGGGTCACGGTGCCGCTGGACCGGGCGATGCTCTCCGGGCTGGCGAAGGTCGTGGAGCAGGCCACCGCGGCGTTCGAGGCCTACGACCACACCCGCGCGCTCGAGGTCACCGAGACCTTCTTCTGGACGTTCTGCGACGACTACCTCGAGCTGGTCAAGGACCGCGCGTACGGCGCGGGCGCCGCCGCCACCGAGGTGACGGCCGAGACCGAGTCCGCCCGGACTGCGCTCGCCGTCGCGGTCGACACCCTGCTGCGGCTTCTCGCGCCGTTCCTGCCCTTCGCCACCGAGGAGGTCTGGTCCTGGTGGCGCACCGGCTCCGTGCACCACGCGGCCTGGCCCGCGCCCGCGCCGCTGCGCGCGGCCGCCGGCGACGCCGACCCCGTGCAGCTCACGGCCGCGGGCCACGCCCTCGCCGCGCTGCGCAAGATCAAGTCGGAGGCCAAGGTCTCGATGCGCACGCCGATCCTCGGCGCCTCCATGGCCGTGCCGGCCGCGCTGCTCGACGGCGTGCGGTCCGCGCTGGACGACGTGCGCGGCGCCGGCCGCGCCACCGGCACCCTCGACGTCGTCGAGGCCGCCGAGGGCCAGGGCAACCCGGACGTCCAGGGCGGCATCGTCGTCACGGCCTCCGAGCTGGGCGAGCCGCCGGCCCGCAAGCCGAAGGCCTGACCAGCGCCGAGATAGAGAGGCTCCTCGCCGAGATAGAGAGAGGGGACGGACCGTAGCCGGCTACGGTCCGTCCCCTCTCTCTATCTCGGCGAGGAGCCTCTCTATCTCGGCGAACGGAACCGGTCGCCGTCGCCGCTCATCGTCGCGGCGACCTCCTTCGGCGTCCCGTCGTCGTGCCACCGCAGGGTGGCGCCGACGCCGTCCACCAGGTCGACGGACCCTTCGGGCGCGAAGGTCAGCACCGCGTCCTGGGCGATCGCCGCGCGGAGCAGGGCCGACGTCGCGGGGAGCTCCTCGAGCCCGTCCTCGAGGCCGAGGTCCGTCAGGTCGGCCCGCGACGTGGCGATGTGCATCGGGTCCGGCCCGATCCACAGCGTGCGGCCGCCCAGCAGACCGTTCACCCCGCCCGCTCCCCCGGCCCCGTCGCCGGAGGCGGCGAGGGCGGACGTCGCGTCCAGCGCGATCTCCTCGGCCAGCACCAGCGCCTTCACCTGACCGCGCGCGAGGACGGACACCACGTCGTCGACCGACGACACGGAACCCTCCTCCCGGCCCTGGTCCTGCCGGTACTCGGCGAGCACCACCTCGCGGCGCCGCTCGCGATAGGAGTCGAGGGCGTCCTCGACGCTCGACGCGAAGTCGCCGGCCCGCACGCCCTGGCCGCGGCCGCCGCCCGTGACCTCCACGGTGCGCCGCCCGGCCTCCTGCCCGAGCTCGGCGCGCACCCGCTTCACGGCGCGGACGTCTCCGGTGAGCAGCACGACCTCCGGCCGGGCCTCGGCCACGCGGCGGCCGATCTCGGCCGCGACGGCCTCGGCGTTGCGGTCCCACGAGTCCTCGGCGCGCGACTCGATCGTGGCCCGCTTCGTGCCGGGGCTGGAGGTCTTGCTCACCTCGTCGTGCGGGGCCGCGAAGGTCTCGCGGGCGCCGCTCGCCCGCCCGCCGGCGTCGCAGGGCCAGAAGTCGGCGCCGCTGCGGTCGACGGCGACGCACAGCGCGTCCACCGCCTCGTCGGCGGCGAGCGCCGCCTGCAGCAGCGCCGGCACGGGCAGCCAGACGCCCGTCGCGACAGCGGGCGGGTTGCGCAGCACGCGGTCCACGGCGACCCCGCCGTCCTCCGCGATGAGCACCCTGCCGTGCGCGCCCGTGGCCCGCGTGGGCCGCAGCACCGCCGCCTCGAGCGCGTCGAGCACCCCCGCGGGCGCGGACTGCCGCTCGAGAGATCGCCGCACCGCCCGCCACCGGTTCGCGACGTCCCTGTCGCCCGCCTCGGCCGAGGGCGTCGCGTCCAGGTAGACGGTCGCGAACGGTCCGGGGCGGCCGACGAGGGGCTTGAGCCAGTCGATCTTCATCCGTGGTCCCCCTGGTGTCCGTCGTCGGCTGTGGCATCCAGCGTGCGACGGATCCGGGCTCGGCGCCACCGCGTCGGCCGGGCGATCACGACCCGGCGCGCGCCCCCGCGCGCAGGGTCAGATCTCACCCCTTCAAGCGTAGGTGTCCAGGGGCGGCAGCTCGCCCTTGAGCAGCCCCGCGGCGTGCTCCTCGGCGATGCGCTCGTGGTGCCGGATCACCTCGGAGACGATGAAGTTGCGGAACTGCTCCGTGAACTCCGGGTCGAGGCCCGCGCCCGCGGCGAGGTCCTTGAGCCGGTCCACCTGCTGCCGGTCGCGCGACGGGTCGGCCGGCGGGAGACCGCCCACCGCCTTGAGCTCGCCCACGCGCCGGGTCATCTTGAACCGTTCGGCCAGCAGGTGCACCAGGGCGGCGTCGATGTTGTCGATGCTCGCGCGCAGGTCGAGGATCTCCTGCGGCATCGCTCCCGCCGCGGGGCGGCCGACCGGCGCGGACGTGGTCTCGTCAGAGATGTCGGGCATGGGTCGATCCTACGAGCCCGCGACGGCGTCCGAGCGCGTTCGGACGGGTCGGGCCGGAGCGGGCGTGCGACCTCCGCCACGGTGAGCCCGGTCGCCGACGAGCGTGTAGGGTCCCTGATCGGCCTGGACACGGGCCACGACACCCACCGACCTGGAGCACGGTGCGGCGCCCGCGGCGGCGCCGACCGCACGGAGAGAGAGCAGATGACGGTCGCGACGACGCCGAGCCTCGTGGACGTGCCCGAGGGCACCAGCATCAGCACGCTGCTGGCGGACCGGGTGGCCCGGGCCGGCGACCGGCCGCTGATCGAGCGCCGCGCGGCGACCGACGGGTCCTGGGTGCCGGTCAGCGCCGGGGAGTTCCAGGCCGACGTCCTGACCGTGGCGCGCGGGCTCGTCGCCCGCGGGATCGAGCCGGGCGACCGCGTCGCCGTCATGTCCCGCACGCGCTACGAGTGGACGCTGCTCGACTTCGCGGCGTGGGCCGCCGGCGCCGTCGTCGTCCCGGTCTACGAGACCTCCTCCCCCGACCAGGTGCGCTGGATCCTCGCGGACTCCGGCGCGCGCCTCGTCGTGGTGGAGACGCCGGCCCACGCCGACGCCGTCCGCCAGGTGCGCGACGACCTGCCCGACCTCGAGGACGTCCTGGTGATCTCGACGGGCGCCGTCGACGCCCTGCGCGAGGCCGCGGCCTCCGTGCCCGCGCGCGACGTCGCCGCCCGCCGGGACGCCGTGGGCCGCGACGACCTCGCGACGATCGTGTACACCTCCGGGTCGACCGGGCGCCCCAAGGGCGCCGAGCTCACCCACGGCAACTTCGCGCACCTGACGATGAACGCCCGCCTGGCCCTCCCCGAGCTCCTGGAGGCCGACGGCGCGCGGACGGTCCTGTTCCTGCCCCTCGCGCACGTCTTCGCCCGGCTCATCCAGGTCGCCGTCATCGGCAGCAGCTCCGTCCTCGGCCACCTCCCGGACGTCAAGACGCTCACCGACGACCTGCGGACCTTCCGCCCCACGTTCCTGCTGGCCGTCCCGCGCGTGTTCGAGAAGGTCTACAACTCCGCCGAGCAGCGCGCGGGCTCGCCCGCGCGGCGGCGGGTGTTCGCCTGGGCCGCCCGCGTCTCCGGCCAGTACTCGCGCGCCCTCGACGACGGCGGCGTCCCGGCGGGCCTGCGGGTGCGCCACGCCCTGGCCGACCGGCTGGTGCTCGCGCAGCTGCGGGCCGCGATGGGCGGCTCCCTGCGGTACGCGATCTCGGGCGGCGCGCCGCTCGGCGACCGCCTGGGCCACTTCTTCCGCGGCGCGGGGCTGACGGTGCTCGAGGGGTACGGCCTCACCGAGACCACGGCGCCGACCGCGGTGAACCTGCCCTCCGACCTGCGCATCGGCACGGTCGGCCCGCCGTTCCCGGGCACGTCGGTGCGGGTGGACGACGACGGGTCGGTGCTCGTCGCCGGGCCCCACCTGTTCCGTGGCTACCGCGGCCGCCCGGACCTCACCTCCCGCGCCGTGGTGGACGGGTGGTTCCGCACGGGCGACGTCGGAGCGCTGGACCACGGGCACCTGCGCATCACGGGACGCACCAAGGAGATCATCGTGACCGCGGGCGGCAAGAACGTGGCCCCCGCGCCGCTGGAGGACCGGGTGCGTGCCCACCCCCTGGTCTCGCAGGTCGTGGTGGTCGGCGACGGCCGACCGTTCATCGGCGCCCTCGTCACGCTGGACGCGGAGATGCTGCCCGGCTGGCTGGCCACCCAGGGGATGTCGCCGATGTCGGCGGGTGCGGCGCGGACCGACCCGCGCGTGCTCGCGGCGCTGGACGCCGCGGTCGAGGAGGCGAACACGGCCGTGTCGCGCGCCGAGTCGATCCGCAAGTTCCGCGTGCTCGAGAGCGACTTCACGGAGGCGAACGAGTACCTCACGCCGTCGCTCAAGGTGAAGCGGGACCTCGTGCTGCGCGACTTCGCGGACGAGGTCGACGCCCTGTACGCGGCGCCGCGCTCCTGACGGCTCTGCGGCCGCGTACCCGGCGGGGCCCGGCCGGGCGGGTCAGGCCGACTTCTCCCGCGGGGGGCGGCGGCGCACGGGCGACGTGCGCGGCACGAGCGTCGGGTTGACGTTCTCCAGCACGACCTCGCGCGAGACGACCACCCGCTCCACGTCGTCGCGGCTCGGCACGTCGAACATCACCTGCTGGAGGACCTCCTCCATGATGGCGCGCAGGCCGCGCGCCCCGGTGCCGCGCAGCAGGGCCTGCTCGGCGATCGCCTCGACCGCCTCCTGGTCGAACTCGAGCTCGACGCCGTCGATCTCGAACATGCGCTGGAACTGCTTGACGAGCGCGTTACGGGGCTCCGTGAGGATCCGCACCAGCGCCTCACGGTCCAGGGGCGACACGGACGCGATGACGGGCAGGCGGCCGATGAACTCGGGGATCAGTCCGTACTTCTGCAGGTCCTCGGGCCGGACCTCGGCGAACAGGTCGTCGTCGACCGTGCTCTCCATGGGGGCACTGAAGCCGATGCCGCGCTTGCGCGCGCGGGAGGCCACGATGTCGTCGAGGCCGGCGAACGCGCCCGCGACGATGAACAGCACGTTCGTGGTGTCGATCTGGATGAACTCCTGGTGCGGGTGCTTGCGCCCGCCCTGCGGGGGCACCGACGCCGTCGTGCCCTCGATGATCTTCAGGAGTGCCTGCTGCACGCCCTCGCCGGACACGTCGCGCGTGATCGACGGGTTCTCCGCCTTCCGGGCCACCTTGTCGACCTCGTCGATGTAGATGATCCCCGTCTCGGCCTTCTTGACGTCGTAGTCGGCGGCCTGGATGAGCTTGAGCAGGATGTTCTCGACGTCCTCGCCCACGTACCCGGCCTCCGTGAGCGCCGTGGCGTCCGCGATGGCGAACGGGACGTTCAGCATCTTCGCCAGGGTCTGCGCCAGGTACGTCTTGCCGGTGCCGGTGGGGCCGATGAGCAGGATGTTCGACTTCGCGATCTCGACGGCGTCGTCGCCGTCGCGCGCGGCCTCGCCCGCCTGCACCCGCTTGTAGTGGTTGTAGACCGCCACGGCCAGCGCCCGCTTGGCCGGCTCCTGACCGATGACGTACTGCTCGAGGAAGTCGAAGATCTCCCGGGGCTTCGGCAGCTCCGTGAGCCCCAGCTCCGCGGCCTCGCCGAGCTCCTCCTCGATGATCTCGTTGCAGAGGTCGATGCACTCGTCGCAGATGTACACGCCGGGGCCTGCGATCAGCTTCTTGACCTGTTTCTGCGACTTCCCGCAGAACGAGCACTTGAGCAGGTCTGCGCCGTCACCGATCCGAGCCACCGGGAGCCTCCATGTCCTGAGTGCTGATCCTGCGTCCATTCCACACCACGGGGGCGCCGTTGTCAGCCGAGTACCCCGGTGCGTCGTGTCACGGGCCCGCGATCCTCTCCGCGAGAGGACCGCGGGCCCCGTGACCGTGCAGGTCAGCGCGCCGCGAGGGCGGCCGGCTTGCGGCTCTCGAGCACCTGGTCCACCAGGCCGTAGTCCTTCGCCTGCGCGGCGGTGAGGATCTTGTCGCGCTCGATGTCCTCGCGGATCTGGTCCACGGTCTTGCCGGTGTGCGACGCCAGCGTCTCCTCGAGCCACTCGCGCATGCGGATGAGCTCGTTGGCGTGGATCTCGATGTCCGAGGCCTGCGCGTAGCCGCCGCCCTCCATCGCGGGCTGGTGGATCAGCACGCGCGCGTTCGGCAGGGCGAGGCGCTTGCCGGGCTGGCCGGCGGCCAGCAGCACGGCGGCGGCGGACGCCGCCTGGCCCAGGCACACGGTCTGGATCTGCGGCTTGATGAACTGCATCGTGTCGTACAGCGCCGTCATGGCCGTGAACGACCCGCCCGGGCTGTTGATGTAGATCATGATGTCGCGGTCGGGGTCCTGGCTCTCCAGGACCAGCAGCTGCGCCATGATGTCGTCCGCCGACGCGTCGTCGACCTGGACACCCATGAAGATGATGCGGTCCTCGAACAGCTTCGTGTAGGGGTCCTGGCGCTTGAACCCGTACGCGGTGCGCTCCTCGAACTGCGGCAGCACGTACCGCGACGACGGGGCGCCGTGCGGCAGCGCGACGCCACCGGGGCGGCCCGCGGCGCCGGCCAGGCTCTGCGCCCGGAGGGCGAACTGGTACTCCTCGGAGTGGCTCACGGTTGTCTCCTCAAGTGAAGGTCGGTGGTGTCCTCGCGGGACGGGGCGATCGGGGCGCGTCCGCTCAGGACGCCGCCGTGCCGCCGCCGCCCGAGACCGAGGAGGCGTTGGTGACCACGTGATCGACGAAGCCGTACTCGAGGGCCTCGTCCGCGGTGAACCAGCTGTCGCGGTCGTTGTCCTTGAGGATCTGCTCGAGCGGCTTGCCGGTCTGCTCCGACGTCAGCTCGGCGAGCACCTTCTTCATGTGCATGATCAGCTGCGCGCCGATCCGCACGTCGGTCGCGGTGCCGCCGACGCCGCCGGAGGGCTGGTGCATCAGCACGCGCGCGTGCGGGGTGATGTAGCGCTTGCCCTTGGCGCCCGAGGACAGCAGGAACTGCCCCATCGACGCCGCCATACCCATCGCGATGGTCGCGACGTCGGGCTGGATGTACTGCATCGTGTCGTAGATCGCCATGCCGGCCGTGATGGATCCGCCGGGGCTGTTGATGTACAGCCAGATGTCCTTGTCCGGGTCCTCCGCGGCCAGCAGCATCATCTGGGCGCAGATGGCGTTCGCGTTCTCGTCGCGCACCTCCGAGCCGAGCCAGATGATGCGCTCCTTGAGGAGCCGGTTGTAGATGGAGTCGTTGAGGCCGAGGCCCGGGCCATCGGCGCGCGCCACCGGCGTCGCACCGTCCATCCGCAGCAAGTCGTTCACGTCCGTCTCCTTCGTCATCGCCGTCGATCGACCCTAACGTGCGGCAGCCACGCGAAACGTCCCGGCGGAGGGCCTTTTCGCTGCGGGCGCACACGGGTGCGGGGTCGGGCGGCGGTCTGCGCGGTGGCCGGCGCGGTGGCCGGCGCGGTGGCCGGCGCGGCGGTCAGCGCCCGGCTGCGCGGCACAGCGTCGCTGCTGCGCGGCGCGCGGTGCCGAACGGTTCGCCCGGGACGCCGGTCCCCGACGCCGCGAGGGCGCCGTCGTAGAGGAGCACGAGCGCGTCCGCGAGCTCGCCCGGCCGGGCGAGCCCCGCCTCCCGGCACTCGTGGGACACCAGGCGGCGCACCCACTCCTTCTGGCGCGCGACCTCGGCGGCGACGGGGTGCGCCGGGTCGTCGACCTCCGCCAGCGCGTTGATCGCGGCGCAGCCCCGCCCGCCCTCGGCCGCCGTCCAGCCCTCGACGGCGTCGAAGAGGACGAGCACCCGGTCGATCCCGGCCTCGGGGTGCGCGGCCAGGGCGGCGCGCAGGTGCTCCTCCCACCGCACGTCGCGTGCGCGGAGGTAGGCGACCTCCAGCGCCTCCTTCGAGCCGAACCGGTCGTACAGCGTCTTCTTGGTGACGCCCGCCTCGGCGGCGATGGTGTCGACGCCGACGGCGTGCAGCCCGCGGGCGTAGAAGAGGCGGGAGGCCGCGTCCAGGATCCTGCGCGCGGCCGGCGTGAGGGCGGTCTGCTCGGTCATGCGCCCGACTATACAGATCGGTATACCGCACTGGTGCGGGGGGTGCAGGCGTGTCATGCCCCGGCGCTCCTCGCGACGCCGGGGGCGCCACGCCCGGCGGGGACGACGACGGCCCGCACCGTCCGTGAGGACGATGCGGGCCGTCGGTGTCCGGGTAGGTCAGGCCTTGGCCGTCTCCTCCGAGGACTCCTCGGACTCCTCGGCGGGCTCGACGACCTCGGTCGCGCCCTCGGCCTCGGCGTTCGCGGCGTCGTCCTCCTCGGAACCGATGAACTCGGTCAGGTCGACGACGTTGCCCTCGGAGTCCTTGACCTCGATGTCGCGCAGGGCGACGGCGAGCGCCTTCGAGCGGGCGACCTCACCGACCATGGCGGGGATCTGGCCACCCTGGTCGAGGGACGAGATGAACTGGTTCGGGTCCATGCCGTACTGCTGCGAGGCCTGGACCAGGTACTCGACGAGCTCGCCCTGGCCGACCTGGACCTCGAGCTTCTCGGCCAGCGTGTCGAGCAGGATCTGGTTCTGGAGGGCCTTGGTGGCGTCCACGGTCACCTCGGCGCGGTGCTCGTCGTCCTCGAGCCGGTTCTCCGACTCCAGGTGACGGTGCACCTCGGCCTCGACGGCGCCCGACGGCACCGGCACCTCGACGGCCTCCAGCAGCTTCTCGAGCAGCAGGTCGCGCGCGGCGACGGCCTGGTTCGACGTCTTGATCGACGCAACCTGCTCGCGCAGGTCCGCCGTCAGCTCCTCGAGCGTGTCGAACTCGGAGGCAAGCTGCGCGAAGTCGTCGTCCGGCGTCGGCAGGTCGCGCTCCTTGACGGCGGTGGCCGTGACGGTGACCTGCGCCTCCTCGCCCTCGTGCTCGCCGCCGGCGAGCTTCGTGGCGAAGGTCGTGGTCTCGTCCGTCGACAGGCCGGTGAGGGCCTCGTCCAGGCCGTCCAGCATGTTGCCGGCGCCGATCTGGTAGGAGACGCCGGAGACCGAGTCGATCTCCTCGTCGCCGATGACGGCCCTGAGGTCGATGACGACGTAGTCGCCCTCGGCCGCCGGGCGGTCGACGCCCACGAGGGTGCCGAAGCGCTCGCGCAGCGCGTCCAGGCGCTCGGTGACGTCCTCGTCGGACACCTCGGTGGTCTCCACCGTGATGTCGATGTCGGACAGCTCGGGGAGGGTGATCTCCGGGCGGACCTCGACCTCGGCGGTGAACGCCAGCTGGCCCTCGCCGGCCTTGGCGGGGATCTCGGTGACCTCGACCTCGGGCTGGCCCAGCGGGCGCAGCGACTCCGACGTCACGGCGTCGCGGTAGAAGCCCGAGAGAGCGTCGTTCACCGCGTGCTCGACGACAGCACCCCAGCCGACCCGCTGGTCGATGATGCGCGGGGGAACCTTGCCCTTGCGGAACCCCGGGATGTTCACCTGCTCGGCGATGTGCTTGTACGCGTGCTCGATGCTCGGCTTGAGCTCGTCGTACTCCACCTCGACGGTCAGCTTGACCTTGGTGGGATCCAGGGTCTCGACGGCGCTCTTCACTTCGATGGTCTCCAACGGTTCGGGTGCGTGCGCGCGCGTCTCACCGGCGCGAGCCGGCCTGGTTGCTGCGGCGCGGGGTGCGGGGCCGTACGACGGACGTACGGGCAACCCGTCCATCCTACGCCACGGTCGGAGCCGCCGGTCCGCCGCCCTCGTCGCCCCGGCACCGACCGCCGCGCGGCACGTCAGGGGCAGGTGTAGGTGACGTTGCCCTGGACGTGCTCGCCGGACCCGAGCTCGTTGCAGACCTCGATGAAGTGGCCGGCGGCGACACCGAGGATCACGCCCAGGACGATCGTGCCGAGGAGCACCAGCGCGCTCACGATGATGCCGGCGATCGCGACGCCGTTCGGCTGGCCGACCTTGCGCGACTTCACCAGGCCGACGATCGACAGGACGAGGCCGACGATCGACAGCGGGCCGAGGAAGCCGAGCACCAGGCCCACGATGCCGAGCGTCGTGCCCGGGTTCTCGGGCTTCTGGCCGTAGGCCGGCGCGTACTGCCCCGGCGGCGCGGGGTACGGCTGACCGGCCCCGGGCTGACCGGGGTACGGCTGGGGGTACGCCTGACCGGTCGCGGACGGGTACGCCTGGCCGGGGGCGGGCTGCTGGGGCCGGGCGTCACCGGGGGCGTGGACGGGCCGCCCTGCTCGGGCGTGCCCGGCGTCTCGGGGTCCGGGGTGGTCATGAGGTTCTCCTCGCGCTCGTCCGTACCTCGTCGTCGGCACGTCGTCGGGGTGACAGGATTCGAACCTGCGACCCTCTGCTCCCAAAGCAGATGCGCTACCAAGCTGCGCCACACCCCGCGGCCCGCGGCGACTGCCGTGGGGCCTCGGTCAGTGTAGTGCGGCCACCCTCGGGAACCGCCACGACGTGCGCGGACGACGGTCCGGGAGCCGGAGCACCTTTGCTAGGGTGAGCCCCGCGTTCCCACCCCGCGGCGATGTCCCGGGGCGGTCGTGCGGGCGTAGCTCAATGGTAGAGCCCCAGTCTTCCAAACTGGCTACGCGGGTTCGATTCCCGTCGCCCGCTCCCCTCCTGATCCTCGCTCCACCCTTCCCCTCCTGTCTCGCGCCTCGGCGCTGCCGTGCGCACACTCGTGCCTCCGCTCCCATCGACGATGTCGATCGGTGAGATGCTCCTTGTCGATCGGTCGCTACCTGGTTAGGCTCGGCGCCGCACTCAGCGACAGACCGCAGCACCAAGAGGGAGGGCCGGGCATGACGATCGTCGACCCCCGCGTCGCCCCCTCGTCCTCGCACGGGACGGTGCCGGCGTCGACGCCCCGCACCCTGACGTGCGCCGCGGCGACGACGCCGCGATGCTGTCGATAGAGCGTCCACGCCACGTCCGACCCGTCGGCTGACGGGTCCCGACGACCGTGCGGCGCTCGCACCGACCTGCCGACGCCCGCGCGCTCCCGTCAGGGGGCTCCTCGACCGCACGCGACGGCCACCGCACCACCTTCGCCCGCACGCTCTCCCCTCGAGAAGGATCACCATGGCACGCATCTACGACGACGCGACGAAGCTCATCGGCCGCACCCCGCTCGTCCGGCTCAACCGCCTCACCGCCGGCCTCGACGCGACGGTCGTCGCGAAGCTCGAGTTCTACAACCCGGCCAACTCCGTGAAGGACCGCATCGGCGTCTCGATCATCGACGCCGCCGAGGCCTCGGGCGCGCTGCAGCCCGGCGGCACGATCGTCGAGGGCACGTCCGGCAACACCGGCATCGCCCTCGCCTGGGTCGGCGCCGCGCGCGGCTACAAGGTCGTCCTCACGATGCCGGAGACGATGTCGAAGGAGCGCCGCGCCCTGCTCCGCGCCTACGGCGCCGAGCTGGTGCTCACGCCCGGCGCGGACGGCATGAAGGGCGCGGTCGCCGCGGCCGAGCAGATCGCCGCGGAGCGACCGGGCGCGATCCTCGCCCGCCAGTTCGCGAACGAGGCCAACCCGAAGATCCACCGCGAGACCACCGCGGAGGAGATCTGGGCCGACACCGACGGCGAGGTCGACGTTGTCGTCGCCGGCATCGGCACGGGCGGCACGATCACGGGCGTCGGCCAGGTGCTCAAGGAGCGCAAGACCGGCGTGCGGATCGTCGCGGTCGAGCCCGCCGAGTCGCCGATCCTCAACGGGGCTCCCCGGCCCGCACAAGATCCAGGGCCTCGGCGCGAACTTCGTGCCCGAGATCCTCGACACCTCCGTCTACGACGAGGTGCTCGACGTCGACGCCGAGACCTCCGTCGAGCTCGCCCGTCGCGCGGCGAAGGAGGAGGGCCTGCTGGTCGGGATCTCCTCGGGCGCCGCGATCGCGGGGGCGCTGGAGGTCGCGAAGCGGCCCGAGAACGCCGGCAAGCTGATCGTCGTCGTCATCCCCGACTTCGGTGAGCGGTACCTGTCGACGATCCTGTACTCGGACCTGCTGGACTGACGTGTCGAGCCACCGCACCGCGCACGCCGACGCCCGTGACGGCATCGACGGCGACGTCGACCACCCGATGCCGGACGGGCACCGCCCGGGCCTGCGGCACCTGATCGAGATCCTCGCGGAGGACCTCGAGGCGGCGCACGCCCACGACCCGGCGGCACGCTCCCGGTTCGAGGTCGCGCTCGGCTACCCGGGCGTGCACGCCGTGTGGGCCCACCGGGTGAGCCACCGCATGTGGCACCGCCCGGGGCTGCGCCTGCCGGCACGCCTGGTGTCGCAGGCCGCGCGGTGGGTCACCGGGATCGAGATCCACCCGGGGGCGCGGATCGGCCGGCGGCTCTTCATCGACCACGGCATGGGCGTGGTGATCGGCCAGACCGCCGTCGTCGGCAACGACTGCGTCCTGTTCCACGGTTCCACGCTGGGCGGGCGCTCGATGACCCGGGGCAAGCGGCACCCGACCCTGGGCGACCGGGTGATGGTGGGCGCGGGGGCGAAGATCCTCGGCCCGCTGTGGATCGGCGACGACGCGCAGATCGGGGCGAACGCCGTCGTCGTGCACGACGTCCCCACCGGGATGGTCGCGGTCGGCGTGCCCGCCCACGTGCGGTCGCCCGGCCACCGGCCGGACCACGGCCAGCACGTGGAGGACGCGTCCGAGCTGCTCGAGTACGTGATCTGAGCCGGCCCCCGGACCGTCCGCCCACGGCCCGCCCGCCCCGCCCTCGGCGGCGGCGTGCGGGCCGTCGCCGTCCCGGCCGAGGGCGCGCCGGAACGAACTTGTTCTAGTTCTCGTAGAACAACTAGCATGACGCCATGCTCTGGAGGATCGACCCCGGCGGCGACGAGCCGCTGTACGCCCAGCTCGTCGGTCAGGTGCGCCTCGCGGTCGCGCGGGGCGAGCTGGCGGCGGGCGAGCGCCTGCCCGCCGCGCGCGTGCTGGCCGCGTCGCTCGACCTCAACGTCCACACGGTGCTCAAGGCGTACCAGGCGCTCCGTGACGACGGGCTCATCGAGCTCCGCCGCGGCCGGGGCGCCGTCGTGACCGCCGCCGGCGAGGACCTGAGCCTCGTGGAGCGGGCGCTGGCCGACCTGGTCGCCGCCGCGCGCCGGGCGGGCCTGTCCGCCGAGACCACCACCACCCTCGTCAAGGAGGCGATGCACCGATGACCACCGACCGGCGTCCGACCACGGATCCCGCACCGGAGGCCTGGCGCGCCCGCGCCCGCCGGGCCATGGGCTGGGCGACCGCCGTCGGGGGCGCGCTGACGCTCGCGGCCGCCGCGGTCGCCTGGTCCTGGCTCGACGACCTCCCGGACCCGGTCGCGTCGCACTGGAGCGGCGGCGGCGCCCCGGACGGGTTCTCGGCGCCGGGCCCGTTCGTCCTGGTGTTCGCCGCCCTCGGCATCGGGCTGATCGCCGTCTTCGTCGTGATCGGCAGCGTGGCCGGCACGGCCGCGTCCACCCGGCGGTTCGCCGTGGCGGGGAGCGTCTGGTCGGGCGGGTTCGTCGCCGGCATGCTGCTCACGACGCTGGCGCCGCAACGCGGGCTCGCGGACGCCTCGCAGGTGGCCCTTCCCGGCTGGGCGATCGCCGTCGTGCTGGTGGCCCCGCTCGTCCCGGCCGCGATCGTGGCGCTGCTCGTGCCGGCGGACCCGCCGCTCCCCGCAGCCGGGCCGCTCGCGGACGACGCGCCGCGCACCCCGGTGCGCGCCGGTGAGCGCGCCGTGTGGCTGCGGCGCGCGACCGGCGGCCCGGGCCTCGCGGTCGGCATGGTCGCGATCCTCGTGACCGCGGTGCTCGCGGTCGCGCTCGAGACGTGGGCGATGCTCGTGCTCCCGGTGCTGCTGGCCGGCCTGTTCGCGGCCATGTTCGCGTTCACCGTGCGGGTCGACGACTCGGGGCTCACGGTGCGCTCGGTGCTCGGCTGGCCGGGCACGCACGTGCCCGCCGACGAGGTGCTCGGCGCCTCGGTGGTCCAGGCCCGGCCGTTCGCGGAGTTCGGCGGGTGGGGCTGGCGCATCGGCCGGGGCGGCCGGGTCGGCGTGGTGCTGCGCGCGGGCGAGGCGCTGCTGGTGGAGCGCACCGGCGGGCGGTCGTTCGTCGTGACGATCGACGACGCCGCCACCGCCGCCGCGCTGCTCCACACGGTCGCGGACCGGTCGCGCGCCGGCGCCGACGGCTGACACCCGCCCCTCCGGACGGCTCGTCCGAACGGCTCCGCCGAACAGGTCAGCCGAGCAGCTCGGGGTGCGCCCGCGCGACCCGGCGCGGCGCCCGGGCGAGCCAGGCGTCCACGAGCAGCTCACGCACCGCGGCCTCCCCCGCGGCCTCGAGCCGGACCAGCACGACCGGGACACCGTCGAGGTGCGGGATCGTGAACGTCTCCTCGGGTCGCGCGGCGAGCACGGCCTCCTTCTCGCCGAGGTCGTCCACGAAGACGGCGAGGATCGGCCCGCCGGGGACCGGACCGTCCCCGAAGCGGCGCAGGTCGGCCTTGCTGAACGGCCGCTCCCACGCGAACAGGCGACCGGCCGCCGCCCAGGCGCGGTTCCCGTACGTCGTCGTCTCGGAGACCTCGGGCAGTGCCGCAGCGGCGCGGGCGGCGGCGTCGACCGTGACCATGGTCCGAACGTAGCGGGGCGACGGCCGCCCGCACCCCGGCGGGTCGGCTAGGGTGTGACGGGCGTTACCCCATACTCCCGGTACCGGGAACGTCTCGACGGTTCATCTCAACGAGGAGCACCCCGCACCCATGAGCACCCTGCGCATCGGCATCCAGACCGGCTACTGGTCCCGCAAGCCCCCGAAGGGCATCGTCCCCGCGCTGGTCGCTGCGGAGGCGCTGGGCCTGGACTCGGTCTGGACGGCGGAGGCGTACGGCTCGGACGCGTTCACCCCGCTCGCCTGGTGGGGGTCGCGCACCCGGAGGCTGCGGCTCGGCACCGGCATCGCGCAGATGGCGGCCCGCACCCCGACCGCCACCGCCATGCAGGCGATCACGCTCGACCACCTCTCGGGGGGCCGGTTCGTGCTGGGCCTCGGGGCCTCGGGGCCGCAGGTCGTGGAGGGCTGGTACGGCCAGCCGTACCGCCGCCCCCTGGCGCGCACGCGCGAGTACGTCGACGTCGTGCGCCAGGTCTTCGCCCGCGAGCGCCCGGTGTCGGCGGACGGCGAGTTCTTCCGCCTCCCCCTCCCCGCCGACGCGCCCGGCGCCACCGGGCTCGGCAAGGCGCTCAAGCCGACCGTGCACCCGCGCCGCGCCGACATCCCGATCGTGCTCGCCGCGCAGGGCCCGAAGAACGTCGCCCTCGCGGCCGAGATCGCCGACGGCTGGATGGCGGGCTTCTACGCGCCGCGGGCCGACGCCGAGCACCGCGAGCTGCTCGCGTCCGGGTTCGCGCAGCGCGCCGAGGAGCGCACGCCGTCGTCGCGGTTCGAGGTCCTCGCGACCGTGCCCGTCGTGGTGCGCGACGACGTCGAGGCCGCCGCGGACGTCATCCGCCCGCACATCGCCCTGTACGCGGGCGGCATGGGGTCCAAGGAGGCGAACTTCCACAAGGCCTCGCTGGACCGGCTCGGCTACGCGAGCGAGCTCGACGAGGTGCAGGCGCTCTACCTGGCGGGGCGCAAGGAGGACGCCGCGCGGGCCGTCCCCACCGAGCTGGTCGAGGAGATCGCCCTGGTGGGACCCGCGGAGAAGGTCGCCCGCGACCTGGCCCGCTGGGACGGCACGGCCCTGACCACCCTGCTGCTGCAGGGCGACCCGTCCTCGATGCTCACCGTGCTCGCCGCGTCCCAGGCCGCGCGTCGCGACGCCGACGGGGGCACCCCGCTCGGCGCCCGCGTGCGCGCCACCGCCGGGTCGTGGGCGGCGCGGGTCGCGCCCACGAAGGCCTGAGCGCCGGTCGACCTCGTTCGGACTCGGTCGACCTCAGTCCTCCACGGGGAACCAGACGGCGCGGCGCAGGTCCACGCGCCGGCCGTCGCGGGTCAGCGGGCAGCCCTCGGCGCGCAGGGCGTCGAGCGCGGCCGTGACGTGCCGGGCGGGCGGGGCGCCGGACGCGTTGACCACCCGCCACCACGGCACCGGGTGGTTGTCCTGCACCGGCCCGACCACCGCGGCCCCCTCGGGTACGAGGTGGGCGTAGCGGTCGCCCGACCCGGCCATGACGTTGCCGACCTGCCGCGGGCCGCCGCGGCCCAGCCGCTCGCCGACGATCTCGGCGACGAGCCCGTACGTCATGGCGCGACCGGACGGGATCCGACGCACCAGGGCGAGCACCGCCGCCGCGTACTCGTCGGGGGCGTCCAGGGGCTCGGCGGCAGGCGGGGGCACACGGCGACCCTACGACCACCCGCCGACGCGGATATGCGCTGGCACCGGGCGCGAGGCCGGGCCACGATCAGGCGGTGACCTCCGATCGCGCCCGCTCCGCCCTGCCCGCCGGCTACCGCTTCCGGCAGCTCACCGCAGACGACCGCCGCGCCCTGCTCGACCTCGACACCTGGGCCTTCCCCGACCCGCACTCCGTCGACGAGCTCGACGCGACGGCCCTGCCCCTCACCTGGGAGCGGACGGTGGGCGTCGAGGACGACGGCCCGGTGGGCGCGCCCGCGGCCGGCCTGGCCGCGCTGCATGCCTCGTACCCCTTCTCCCGCTTCCCGGTGCCGGGCGCCACGCTGCCTACCGCAGGCCTGACCTGGGTGGGCGTGCACCCGCAGCACCGCCGCCGGGGGCTGCTCACCGCGATGATCGACCAGCACCTCGCGCGCTGCCGCGAGCGCGGCGAGGCGCTGTCGGCGCTGTTCGCCGCGGAGACCGCCATCTACGGCCGGTTCGGGTACGGGAAGGCGGCCGACGACCTGCGTGTGTCCGTGCCGCGCGGGGCCGCCCTGCGCGACGTCGCCGGGGCGGACGAGCACACAGTGCGCATCGATCACGCGGACCGCGCGCGCCACGGCGAGCTCGTCGCGCGCCTGCACCGGGCGCCCGGCCTCCCGACGGGACCGGCGGGCATCAACCGCCCGGGCTGGGCCACCCGGGAGTCCGAGGAGCTGTGGGCGAGCTACTGGTCGGACCCGAAGGCGTTCCGCACGGGCGGCCGGGAGTCGCTGCGGATCGTCGTCGTGGAGCGCGACGGCGAGCCGCGCGGGTACGCCACCTTCCGGCGCACCCTGGACTGGCAGGTGACCGGGCCGCGCGGCACGGTGCACGCGGGCGAGGTCGTGGCGCTCGACGCCGCGGCCGCGCGCGCCCTGTGGGGCGTGCTGCTGGACGTCGACCTCATGAGCTCCACCGAGCCGTTCCTGCTCCCCGTCGACGACGCGGTCACGAGCCTGCTGGTCGACCCGCGCGGGGCGGCACCCAGGGTCGCGGACAACGTGTGGGTGCGCATCGTGGACGTCCCCGCCGCCCTCGCGGGCCGCCGCTACCAGGCGGACGTCGACGTCGTCCTCGGCGTCGCCGACTCCCGGCTGTCCGACAACGCCGGGTCGTGGCGCGTCCGGGCGTCCGCGTTCGGGGAGGCGACGTGCGAGCGGACCGCGGCGGAGCCGGACCTGGAGCTCGACGTGCGGGAGCTGGGGGCCGCGTACCTGGGCGGGACGTCCCTCGCCGCGCTCGCCCGCGCGGGGCTCGTCGCCGAGCGCTCGCCGGGCGCGCTGGCGCACGCGAGCGCGGCGTTCGGCTGGCCCGTCGCGCCGGCCTGCGGCTGGGTGTTCTGACGCGGGTCGGGACGCCGCGGTCAGCCCGGCCCGAGGAGGTGCGCGAGCCCCGACCGCGTCGCGGCGCCGAGCTTGCGCCGCGCGGCCGCGAGGTGCTTCTCCACCGTGCGGGGCGACAGGTGCAGCTCCCGCGCGATCTCCCGGTCCGTGCGCCCCGCGGCCGCGAGGACGGCCACCTCGCGCTCGCGGGGCGACAGCGCGTCCCCGTAGCCCCGCCGACCGCCGCGGTGCCGCGCCGGGGCGGCGAGGCCCGCAACCCGCGCCGTCCGCGCCGCACGCCCCTCGTCCCACGTCGCCCCGAGGACGCGGAAGACCGCGAGCGGCTCGGTCAGCAACGCCGACGCCTGGGGGTCGCCGCTCTCCAGGAGGCACCCCGCGGCGGCCTCGCGGGCCAGGGCGGCCTCGTGGACGCAGCCGTGGTCGTCGTAGGCGGACGCGGCGCCCAGCAGCGTCACCGCCGCGCTGTCCCACTCGCGCTCCGCGCGCTCGCGAAGCCCCGTCGCGTGCCGCTGCGCCGCCGTCTCGAGCGGCACGTCCAGGCCGGCGACGTCGAGGGCGAGCCGGTCGACGACGTCGGACGCCTCCTCGACCTCGCGGGGCGACGTCGCCGCCTCGACCCAGGACGGCAGCACCCGCACGACCGGCGCCCAGAGCCCCGCCCCGCGGGCCTCGTCGAGCACGCGCCGCCCCAGGGCGAACGCGGCGTCGTGCCGCCCCCGCGCCACGAGCAGCCGCAGCAGCGACGTCACGGCCAGGGGGCGCAGATCGACGGCCTCCCGGACCCCGACCGCCCGCTCGAGCAGGCGCTCCGCGCGCACGAGGTCGCCGCGCGAGAGCGCGAGGCCGCCGCGGAGCGCGTCCGTGACCACCCGGACCGACGGGTACGCCCCGGCATTCCGCGCGAGCTCGACCAGGCGCTCGTCGAGCCCATCCCAGCGACCGGTGCAGAAGTCGAGCAGCGCCGCCGTCCGACGCACGCGCAGGCCGGTCCCCGCGTCCGTCGCCGCCGTCGCCGCGGGAACCGCGGCGAGGAGGCGCCGCGCCGCCTCGTGGTGCCCGCTGAACGCGGCGTCGGCCGCGACCGACTCGAAGCCGCTCGCCTCCCGACGCCCTGCGGCGACCCCGCCCGTGGCGCGTAGCATCTCGTCCACGAGCCCGCGCCAGACCGGGTCGCCCATCGTCACCAGCACCATCGCCGCCTTGCCCCGCAGGAACACCCGGTCGCGGGCGCCCGGCACCGCCGGCAGGACGTCGAGCGACCCGTGCAACCACCGCCGCGGCTCCTCGGGGCGACGGTCCGGATACGTCGGGTCCCCCAGAGCCACCATGGCGCGCGCCCGCAGGTCGGGCCGCTCCCCCAGGTCGTCGACCGCTCGCTCGAAGTGCTGCTGCCGCGCCGCGGGGTCGCGTTCCACCTGGGTCCGCAGCAGCGCGATCGCGAGGTGGAGCTCGCCGCGATCGGTGCCGGCGGCGAGCGCCGTCGCCGGCTCGAGCAGGTCGAGCACGTCGGGGACGGTGTGGATCGCGGCGACGGCCGCGCGGCCGAGCCGGACCGCGAGCGCCACCCGCCGCCCGTCCGCGAGGTCCCCGTGCCGAAGCAGGTCGGCGAGCAGCCGCGCCGCCTCCGCGTCGTCGCCCCGCGCCGCCGCGTCGTCGGCCGCGCGCTCCGTCGCGGCCGCCCAGGCCTCCCGCTCGCCCGCGTGCCACCGGTGGCGCGCCACCCGGGCGGGCTCCGCCCCGCGCCGCCCGAGGATCTCCGCCGCCCGGGCGTGCAGGGGTTCCCGGCGCCATCGCGGGATCGCCTCGTGCACGGCCTCGGCGGCCAGCGGGTGCCGGAAGCCCAGGTCGCCGCCGTGCTCGACGAGAACACCGGCCCGCAGGGCCTCCTCGAGCGGCTCCAGCGCGGCGTCGGTGGTGGTGCCGGCGCACGCGGCGAGGACCTCGACCGAGGACGGGCGGTGCAGCACGGCCGCGACGTCGACGACCCTCCGCGCCGCCGCCGGGAGTCCCTGCACCCGTGCGAGCACCGCGTCGCGCACGCCGTCCGGGACGGACTGCGGGCCGGCGCGCAGCGACAGCGCCCCCTCCTCGCCGACGAGGAGGCCCCGCTCGGTGAGCGCGCCCACCAGCTCCTCCACGACCAGCGGCACGCCGCCGGTCCGCTCGTGCAGCCGGAGGGCGACGTCGTCCGCGATCAGCTCCGCCCCCGTCATGGCGGTCACCAGGCGGCGGGTCCCGTCCACGGACAGCGCGCCCAGGCGGACGGTGACGCGGTGCAGTCCGCGCGCCTGCGCGACCGCGCCCGTCAGGGGCGCGTGCGGCGCGTCGTCGCGGAACGTCAGGACGATCCCCAGGCCCGACGGCGGGTCGGAGACGAGGTACGCGAGCAGCTCGAGCGTGAGGACGTCCGCACGGTCGACGTCCTCGAGGACCAGCACCACGTCGCCGAGCGCCGCGAGCACCTCGCGGGCAGCGCGCAGCAGCCGGTGCCGGACGGCATCCGGGTCGTGGGGGGCGACGCCGTCGTCGGGCAGGACGTCGGCCAGCTCCGGCAGCCAGGGCCGCAGCGCACCGGTGACGGCCGGCAACCGGAGCCCGGCGAGCGCCGCCCGCTGGTGCCGCAGGCCCTCGACCACCGGCCCCAGCGGGACGGGGACCCGCGCCCAGCGGCACGACCCGGTGACGACGTGCCGGCACAGCTCGGGGGACGCCACCCCCTCGCGGACCAGCCGCGACTTGCCGATCCCGGACTCCCCCGCCACGACGACGAGGGCCGGCCGGCGGGTCAACGCGTCGACGAGCGCCGCGGCCTCCCGCTCGCGGCCGACGAACGGCGCCCGCGGTCCGCCCGGCGTCCTCGCCGCTCCCGAACCCCCGGTCACCCGCGCCCCTCCCGTCGATGTCGTGTCCATCGTCGACGATCCTGACCGGCCCGAGGCACCATGGGCCGCCCTCACGGGCGGCGAGAAACCGACATGGCGGGTACTCGTCACCCCCTGTGGGGGAAATTCCCCATGGCAACGGTCGTCGGGAGGCGGCGAGGGTGAGCGCGGAGCGGTCCCGCTCCGCGCAGTCGTCCCGTGGAGGTCCCATGTCGTCCCCCTGGTCCAGGTTCTCGGCCCGACGGTCGGCCCCACCCGGCGCACGACGCCGCGGCGCCGCCCGCACCGTGCCCGCCCTCGTCGCGGCGGCGGCGCTGACAGGTCTCGCGCTGCCCGCCGCGGCCGTCCCCGCGGTGGCACCCGCGACGTCGAGCGCGACCTCGACCGGGACCGCGACCGGGTCCTCGACCGGCACCTCTACCGCCGATGTCGGCGACAAGATCCGGCCCGGCGTGTCCCGCGCGCTCGACGCGCACGGCACGGCCGACTTCTGGGTCCGCTTGGGCGACACCCCCACCGCCGGGCTGGACGCCGCGGCGGGCACCGCCGACTGGGACGCGCGCGGCGCCGCCGTCGTCGACGCGCTGCGCGAGAACGCGCGCGAGAGCCAGAAGGGCGTGCTCGCCACGCTCGACGCCGCGGACGCCGACTACGAGACGTTCTGGGCGACCAACGCCGTCTACGTCTCCGACGGGTCCACCGAGCTGGCCTCGACGCTCGCCGGGCTGGCGTCCGTCGACGCGCTGTGGCCGTCGCGCACGTACGACCAGGTCGAGCCCGCCACCCCCGAGGCGGCCCGCGACGCCGCGACCACCGCCGTCGAGTGGGGCCTGACGCAGATCCACGCCGACGACGTCTGGGCATCCGGGGTCGACGGCAAGGGCGTCACCGTCGCCAGCATCGACTCGGGCGTCCAGTACGACCACCCCGCCCTGGTCGGCAAGTACCGCGGCAACAACGGCGACGGCACCTTCACCCACGACTACAACTGGCTCGACACGAGCGGGCGGTGCGACGGCGCACCCTGCGACGTGAACGGGCACGGCACCCACACGATGGGCACCATGGTCGGCTCGGACGCGGACCACGAGATCGGCGTCGCCCCCGGAGCCACGTGGATCACGGCCAACGGCTGCGACACCTGCTCGGACGTCGATCTCGTCGAGGCAGCCCAGTGGATGCTCGCCCCGACGAAGACCGACGGCACGGGCGCCGACCCGGCGAGGCGGCCGCAGATCATCAACAACTCCTGGGGCACCCAGACGGCCTCCGTCGACCCGTTCATGGAGGACGTCCAGGAGGCGTGGGCCGCCTCCGGGATCTTCGCCGTGTGGTCCAACGGCAACATCGGACCGAGTTGCAGCTCCGCCGGCTCGCCCGGGTCCCGGATCATCAACTACTCCGTGGGTGCCTACGACTCGACCGGCACCATCGCGTCGTTCTCGTCGCGCGGCTCCGGGCAGGACGGCGGCGTCAAGCCCGACATCTCCGCGCCCGGCGTCGCGGTCCGCTCGTCCGTGCCCGGCGGCTCCTACGGGGTGCTGGACGGCACGTCCATGGCCGCCCCGCACGTCTCCGGCGCGATCGCGCTGCTGTGGTCGGCCCAGCCGAGCCTGGTGGGCGACCTGCTGACCACCCGGGCCATGCTCGACGAGACCGCGGTCGACGCCGAGGACCTCCAGTGCGGCGGCACCGCCGACGACAACAACGTCTACGGCGAGGGCCGCCTCGACGCCCTCGCCCTCGTGCAGGCGGGCGACCGCGGCCCGATCGGCACGCTGGCGATCGACGTCACCGACACCGCGACCGGCGACGCCGTCACGGGCGCCGAGGTCCACCTCACCGGGCCGGACACCGACCGCGACGTGACGCTCGACGCCGCGGGGCACGGCTCCCTGACCCTCCCCGTCGGCACCTACGACGTCGCCGTCCGCGCGTTCGGCTACGACGACGCCGCCGCGACCGCGGATGTCACCGAGGACGCCACGACCAGCCGGAAGGTGGCGCTCACGCCGACCCCGCGGGCGGAGGTGACCGGCACCGTGACCGACGGCTCCGGCCACGGCTGGCCGCTGTACGCGACGGTCGCCGTCGACGGGACGCCGCTCGGGACCGTGCACACCGACCCGAAGGACGGCACCTACACCCTCTCGCTGCCGGTCGGCGCCGAGTACGACCTGCGGGTCGCGGCCGCCTACCCCGGCTACGAGACCGTAGCGCGGACGGTGGACATGACGGACGCCGCGGCCGGCGACACGGTCTCCCTCGACGTCGACGTCCCGGTGGACACGCTGCCCTGCACCGCGCCGGGCTACCACCAGGTGCAGCCGCGCGTCGCGGCCGTCACCTTCGACCCGGGCAGCGAGATCGCGAAGCTCTTCGCGGCCGAGGGCCTGACGGTCGACCTCTTCACCCCCGACGAGCTGGACCAGGTGCGCGGCTACGACGTCGTCCTGTGGGGGTACAACTCCAGCGCCCCCACCCGGGCGCAGTTCGACGCCTTCCTGGCCGACAGCGACGCGAACGGCACCGGCGTCGTCTTCCTCGATTACGCGTTCGGCACGTGGAACGGCATCGCGACCCTCTCGGCGATGACCGGCGTGCCCACCGCCGTGCAGCGCAGCAACGGCAGCGGCACCGGAACCTACTACGAGGTCTCCGCCACCCACCCTGTCCTCGACGGGCTCGCCGTCGGCGACCGGGTGCGCCACGAGCGCCCCTCCGGGCGCACGGCGTGGTTCACCGGCTGGACCGGCGAGGGCCGCGAGGTCGTCGCCACCGCGGGCACCGAAGGCTCGGCGCCACGCGGAGCCGGCATCGGCCTGCAGCAGCGGCCGAACAACCGCCACGTGCTGATGTCGATGAGCGCCCGGTACCCGGCCGACTGGTCGGCGGACTCGAAGCAGGTCCTGTGGAACGCCGTCTCCTGGGCCAACACCTCCGGCGACGAGGTCGCGTGCGTCCCCGACCCGGGGGCGCTCGTGCTCGGACAGGTGACCGACGCAAACACCGGCTCGGGCGTGCCCGGCGCGACCGTCACCGCGGGCGACATCGAGGTCCGTGCCGCCGCCACCGAGGACGACGACGCGACCGGCGACGGGTTCTACTGGTTCTTCGCGCCCGACGCCGGCGACGTCGCGGTCGAGGCCGCGGCCACCCGGTACTCCACGGCGTCGACGACGGTCACCGCCGCGCCGGACACGGTCGCCGTGGCCGACGTCGCGCTCCCGGCCGGCCGGATCGACGTCACCGCCACGGGCACGACGCCGCGGCTCACGCTCGGCGGGGCCGCCGCCATCGCGACGATCAACGTCACCAACACCGGGACCGCGCCCGTCGACCTGCGGTTCGGCGAGCGGGACGGCGACTTCACGCTGCTGCGGGCGGACGGGTCCAAGCTGGCCGGCGGCGCCGTCGCCGACGCGAAGGGCGCGCCGCTGCGCGAGCTCGACGGTCCGGTGACGCTGGGCGCGCACGGGTCGGCGAAGGACGCCCGGGCGGCGTCCGCCGCGGAGCCCGCGGCCGGCCCCGCGGCCGAGCCGTGGACGCCGGTCGCGGACTACCCGACCGCCATCATGGACAACGCGGTGGTCCGCCTCGACGGCACGATCTACTCGATCGGCGGCTCGGACGGCGCGGGCCCGACGGCGGCCGTGTGGGCCTATGACCCCGCGACCCTCGCCTGGCGCGAGGTCGCCCCGCTCCCCGCGGCCCGCAACGCCATGACCGCGGCCGTCGTCGACGGCCGGATCGTCGCCACCGGCGGCTGGGGGCCGGACGGCGTCGCCGCCGAGACGTGGATCTACGACGCCGCGAAGAACGCCTGGGAGCAGGCCACGTCGATGCCCGCGGCCCGTAGCGCGGCCGGCGCGGCCGTCGTGAACGGCGAGCTGTACGTGATCGGCGGGTGCTCCACGTCGAGCTGCGCGCCGATGTCCTCCGAGGTGCTCACCTACGACGTGGGCGCCGACGCCTGGTCCGCCGTGGCGGACTACCCCCAGGGCGTGGCATTCGCGGGCTGCGGGGCGATCGACTGGACGGTCGTGTGCTCGGGCGGCAACAACGGCGCGTCGACGGAGCGGACGTACCAGTACGACCCCGGGACCGACGAGTGGAGCCGCCGCGCCGACGCCCCCGTCGACGCGTGGGGCGCCGCGTCCGCCGTCGCGAACGACCGCCTGCTGGTGGTCGGCGGCGTGCAGGCGGGGACAATCACCAACGCGGCGTTCGCGTACGACCCCGGCGCAGACACCTGGGAGCGGATGCCCAACGCCGGCACGTCGCGGTACCGCGGCGGCGCCGCCTGCGGCTTCTACAAGGTCGGCGGCTCCGTGCAGAACTACATCCCGGACCCCGCGGCCGAGGTGCTGCCCGGGTTCGACGACTGCGCGGAGGGCTCGACCGACGTGGCCTGGCTGTCGACCGACACCACCTCCGCCGAGCTCGCCGTCGGCGAGTCCGTCGAGGTCGCGGTCGCCGTGACGCCCGCGGTCGACCAGCCCGGCGCGTACACGGGCACCGTCGCCGTGCAGGAGAGCACGCCGTACCCGCAGGCGCCGGTCGCGTTCGCGATGACCGTCGACCCCCCGAAGTCCTGGGGCAAGCTCGCCGGCGTCGTGTCCGGCGCGTCGTGCAGCGCCGCGACCGCCCCGCTGCAGGGCGCCACGGTGCAGCTCACGTCGGCCGGCGACCGGTGGACGTTCACCACGCCGGCGGCCGGCTCCTGGTCCCGCTGGTTCGACAAGAAGGCGCACCGCGCGTTCGACGTGGCCGCATCCAAGGACGGGTACTCGATCGGCACCATGCGCGCGTCGATCCGGTCCGGGGGCACGGTCCGGGCCGATCTGACGCTCGACCGGCTGGGCTGCTGAGGGCCGGACCACCTGACCGCGGCCCCGGCCGGCGCCCCTCGCGCCGACCGGGGCCGCGGTGCGTCCGACAGGTCCCTCGTCAGCCCTGGCAGACCCCGCACCAGAAGAGGTTGCGCCCGGCGAGCTCCTTGGTGAGCACCGGCGACCCGCACACGCGGCATCCCAGCCCGGCACGGTGGTAGACGTAGAACGACGCGTCGCGCGGGACGGCGTCCACGTCGCCGTCGGTGTTCTGCCGGGTGACGCGACGAGGGTCGCCCCCGCCGCCGTCGGGCACCCGGTGCTCGGGGCAGGTGGTGACGATCGCGCCGCGGTCGGCGCCGTCGCGCATGAGGACGACGAGGTCGTCCCAGATCGCGGCGAGGGTCGCGGCCGGCACGTCGCGGCCCGGGCGCAGCGGGTCCAGGCCGGCGCGGAACAGCGCCTCCGCTCGGTAGATGTTGCCGACGCCGGCGATCACCGCCTGGTCCATGAGCTGCTGGCCCACGGTCACCCGCGAGCGCCGCACCCTGTCGACGAACACGTCCCGGTCGCCGTCGGAACGGATCGGGTCAGGACCCAGGCGCGCCTCGACGGCGGCATTCTCGGCCGGTGTGAGCACCTCGCACGCCGTCGGGCCGGTGAGGTCCGCGACCGCGTGGTCGGCGAGCAGCCGCAGGCGGACCGCGCCGCGCGGCTCCGGCGCCTCCCAGCCGCCGTCCGCGGTGGGCGCGGGGCCGGCGGGGACGGTCTCGCGCTCTCCCACGCGACGACGCGGCGCGCCGATGGCGTGCACGACGTCGGGACCATCCCCCGCGAACGTCCACGCCCCGTACAGCCCCAGGTGCACGCGCAGCCAGCGCAGGTCGGCGCGGCCGTCGGCAGGGTCATCGGCGGGGTCGGCGGCAGGATCGGCGGCGAAGCCGCAGAACAGCTGCTTGCCCCACGCCTCGCAGGCGACGAGGACGGCGCCGTCGAGCAGCGCGGCACCGCCGGCGAACCGGCCCTGCGGGCTGGACGCGGCGAGCGGCCGCCCGGCGAACAGCGCCTCGAGGGCCCGCGCGAGGCGGTGGACGGTGTGCCCCTCGGGCACGTCAGGCGATGGCCGAGACGTCGTGCGACGCCTCGTACGCGGCCAGCTTGTCGATGCGGCGCTGGTGGCGGGCGTCGCCGCTGAACGGCTCGGCGACGAAGGCCTCGACGAACGACGTCGCCTCCTCGACGGAGTGCATGCGGCCGCCCACGGCGATGACGTTGGCGTCGTTGTGCTGGCGACCGAGCCGGGCCGTCTCCAGGGACCAGGCGAGCACCGAGCGCACGCCGACCACCTTGTTGGCCGCGATCTGCTCCCCGTTGCCCGAGCCCCCGATGACGACGCCGAGCGAGCCGGGCTCCGCGACGACGGCCTCGCCGGCGGCGATGCAGAAGGCCGGGTAGTCGTCCTGGGGGTCGTACTCGTGCGCCCCGTGGTCGACGACGTCGTGGCCCGCGGCGCGCAGGTGGTCCACGAGGTGGGTCTTGAGCTCGTATCCGGCGTGATCGGCGGCGATGTGCAGACGCATGCGGCACATTCTCCCCTACCTCCGGGGGCGCCCCGCGCGTGGGCGTCGCGCCGTAGGGTGACGCCATGACTGCCGACGCGACCGGGCTGCGGTCCGGTATCGACCTCTCCGCCCTCGACCAGGCCGTCCGCCCGCAGGACGACCTGTACCGCCACGTCAACGGGCGCTGGCTCGCCCAGCACGAGATCCCCGCGGACCGCGCCATGGACGGCGCGTTCCGCGCGCTGCACGACCTCTCCGAGGAGCGGGTCCGCGCCATCATCACGGACCTCGCGGCCACCGAGGACCTCGACCCCGCGTCGACGCCCGCCAAGATCGGGGCACTGTACGCGAGCTTCCTCGACACCGACCGGGTGCAGCAGCTCGGCACCGAGCCGGTGGCGGCCGAGCTCGCGCAGGTCGCGGGCGCGGCCTCGACCGCCGAGCTCGTCGACGTGCTCGGCGCGCTGCAGCGCACCGGCGGGGGCGGCGCCGTCGCGTTCTACGTGGACAACGACGCCAAGGACCCCGAGACGTACGTGACGTACCTCGTGCAGGGCGGGCTCGGCCTGCCCGACGAGGCGTACTACCGCGAGGAGCAGTACGCGCCGGTCCGCGAGAAGTACGCGCCGCACCTGGCGCGCATGCTCCGCCTCGCCGGTGTCTCGGCCGACTCGGCCTGGGGCGCCGACCCGGAGGACGCCGCGGCCCGCGTGCTCGCCCTCGAGACGAAGCTCGCCGCGCACCACTGGGACGTGGTGCGGGACCGCGACGCCGACCTCACCTACAACCCGATGACGCTCGCCGACCTCGTCGAGCAGGCGCCCGGGTTCGACTGGCGCGCCTGGGCGGCGGCGCTCGGCGCCCCCGCCGGGTCGCTGGACTCCCTCGTCGTGCGCGAGCCGTCGTTCGCCACCGGCTTCGCCGAGCTCTGGCAGTCCGAGCCGCTCGCCGACTGGAAGCTGTGGGCCGCGTACCACCTGCTCACCGCCCGCGCCGCGTACCTCGACGACGCCACGGTCGAGGCCAACTTCGACTTCTACGGCCGCACGCTCTCGGGCGCCCAGGAGGTGCGCGACCGGTGGAAGCGCGGCGTCGCGCTGGTCGAGCGGGCGCTCGGCGAGGCCGTCGGCGAGCAGTACGTGGCCCGCCACTTCCCGCCGGAGCACAAGGAGCGGATGGACACGCTGGTCGCGAACCTCGTGGCCGCCTACCGCGAGTCCATCGAGGCGCTCGACTGGATGACGCCCGAGACCAAGCTCAAGGCGCTCGCCAAGCTCGAGCGGTTCACGCCCAAGGTCGGCTACCCCGTGAAGTGGCGCGACTACGCCGCCCTCGAGGTCGACGCCGCCGACCTGGTCGGCAACGTCCGCCGCGCGCACGCCTTCGAGCAGGACCACGAGCTCGGCAAGATCGGCCGGCCGATCGACCGCGACGAGTGGTTCATGACGCCGCAGACGGTCAACGCCTACTACAACCCCGGCATGAACGAGATCGTCTTCCCCGCCGCGATCCTGCAGCCCCCGTTCTTCGACCCCGACGCCGACGACGCCGTGAACTACGGCGGCATCGGCGGCGTCATCGGGCACGAGATCGGGCACGGCTTCGACGACCAGGGCTCCAAGTACGACGGCGACGGCCGCCTCGAGGACTGGTGGACCGAGACCGACCGCAGCGAGTTCGAGAAGCGGACCACCGCGCTCATCGCGCAGTACGACCAGTTCCGCCCCGCCCAGCTGCCCGACGACGGCCCGCACGTCAACGGCGCCCTCACGATCGGCGAGAACATCGGCGACCTCGGCGGGCTGTCCATCGCCATCAAGGCCTACCGGATCGCGCTCGGCACGTCGCTCGACGACGCCCCCGAGGTCGACGGGCTCACCGGGCTCGAGCGGGTCTTCCTCGGGTGGGCGCAGGTGTGGCAGTCCAAGGGCCGCGACGAGGAGATGGTGCGGCGCATCGCCACCGACCCGCACTCCCCCAACGAGTTCCGCTGCAACGGCGTGATCCGCAACATCGACGAGTTCCACACCACCTACGGCGTGGGCCCCGACGACGAGCTCTGGCTCGCCCCCGAGGAGCGCGTCCGCATCTGGTGACCGCCCGATGACGACGAGAGCCGCCGGCCACGATCGTGGCCGGCGGCTCTCGCGCTCGGAGGGGTCCTGCTCAGGCCCTCAGCTGGTGCCGATGCCCGCGCGGGCGAGGGAGAAGCCGTTGCCCGACGGGTCGTGGGTGCACGACATGCCCGTGTCCTCGCTGCGGCAGGTGAAGTCGCCCTCGGTGATCGAGTCGCCGTAGTCGAGGACGTCGACGTCGCCGCCGGCGGCCTTCGGCTGGTCCTTCGCGGGGACGCACGGCTGCGCCACCTTCCCGTCGGCGTCGACGGTCACGACGTAGCCCGTGGTGCCGTCGCAGCCCTCCGTCGGGGCGGGCTGCTGGTTGAGCTCGGCGATCCCGCAGGACGCGCCGTCGGCGTAGATCGAGCAGGTGATGTTCGTCGACGGCGCCGCGAAGTGCGCCAGAGGCTCGCCCTGCATCGGCGCCTCCGCGGAGGCGGAGGCAGAGGCCGACGGAGTCGGCGAGGCCGCCGTGTCGGCGCCGGCCTGCGCGCCGCCGGGCGACGGCGCGGTGAACATCTGCACCGCGAACACCACCATGGCGACGACCAGCACCACGTCGACCGCGATGAACGCGATCCAGCCGCCGGAGAGCCGGCGCCGACGACCCGGAGCCCGGGGCGGCGGCGGGGGCGCGCCCACGGCCGCGGCCGGCGGGTAGCCCCACCGGGGGCCGGCGGGGCGGGCTGCGCGTAGACGGGCTGCGCAGAGGCGGGCTGCGCGGGAACGGGCTGCTGGACCTGGGTGGCCGCGGCGGCGTACGCGGGCGGGTACTGCCCGGGCTGCGGCGCGTACGGCGCGGCCGGCGGGATCTGCTGGGTCGGCTGGTGCACCGGCGCCGGCCGCGCGGGCGCCGCGTCCGGCGGCGGGGGCACCGGGGCGTGCACGGTGGGCGCGCCCGCGCCCGGCGTCGACGCCTGCGGCGCCGTGGGCTGCGGCACGGCCGCGGCGGACGGAGCGGTGATCTGCTGCAGCGGGACCTCGGCCGCGGTGTCGGCGGACGTCGGTCGTCGGTACGCGGACGCGACGCGGCGGACGCCGGTGGCCGGCGACGCCGGCGGCACGGACGGCGGCCTGCCGTCGTGCCCCGGCGGGGGCGGCGGAACGGTGCCGGACATCTGGACTCCCTCCAGTGGCTCTCGGGCGCCGTCGGGCGGTGTGCGGGGCACCCTCGCCCCGACGACGCACCGGGCAGGATGTCACGATCGGGTCTCGGCGGTCGAACCCGTCCCCGCGCCCCGCTACGCGGCGCCCCGCCCTGACCGCCGTCCGCACCCCGCGCGACCGGGGGAAAGCCGTGCGTCGACCGGGGCCCGAGGTGGCATCATCGTGCGCGAGCCTGCGCGCCCATCACGCGCGGCACCACCTTGAGACGAGGGAGAACCCGTGCCCGGAGAGAACCTGACCCGCGTCGAGGCGATCGAGCGCGCCGACGTCGTCACCGACGTCGAGTCGTACGCCATCGACCTCGACCTGACCACCGGACCGACCACGTTCGCGTCCACCACCGTCATCCGGTTCTCGGCCACCCCCGGCGCGGGCACGTTCGTCGACCTCGTGGCCCCGTCCGTGCGCGAGATCGTGCTCAACGGCCGCGCGCTGGACCCTGCGGAGGTGTTCGCCGACTCGCGCATCGCGCTGACCGACCTCGCCGCGCAGAACGAGCTGCGCGTCGTCGCCGACTGCGGCTACACGAACACCGGCGAGGGCCTGCACCGTTTCGTGGACCCCGTCGACGGCGAGGTCTACCTGTACACGCAGTTCGAGGTGCCGGACGCCCGCCGCGTCTTCGCCACCTTCGAGCAGCCCGACCTCAAGGCGCCGTTCCAGGTGACCGTCACGGCGCCCGCGGCGTGGCACGTCGTGTCCAACCAGCCGACGCCGGAGCCGACCCCCGCCACGCACGCGACGGACGCCGACGTCCAGGCCGCGACGTGGACCTTCGGGGCGACGCCGCGCATCTCGTCCTACCTCGTCGCCCTCGTCGCCGGCCCGTACGCGGTGCAGCGCGGCGAGCTCACGTCGTCCGACGGCCGCACCATCCCGCTCGGCGTGTTCTGCCGCACGTCCCTGGCCGAGCACCTCGACGCCGACTACATCATGGAGACCACCCGTAAGGGCTTCGTCTTCTACGAGTCCACGTTCGGCGTGCCGTACCCGTTCGACAAGTACGACCAGCTGTTCGTGCCCGAGTACAACATGGGCGCGATGGAGAACCCGGGCTGCGTCACCTTCACCGAGTCCTACGTGTTCCGCTCCCAGGTCACGGACGCCATCCGCGAGCGCCGGGTCGTGACGATCCTGCACGAGCTGGCCCACATGTGGTTCGGCGACCTCGTCACCATGAAGTGGTGGAACGACCTGTGGCTCAACGAGTCGTTCGCGGAGTACGCGTCCACGCTCGCCACCGCCGAGGCCACCGAGTGGGAGGCGGCCTGGACCACGTTCTCCGCGATGGAGAAGACGTGGGCCTACCGGCAGGACCAGCTGCCCTCCACGCACCCGATCGTCGCGGAGATCCGCGACCTCGAGGACGTGCAGGTCAACTTCGACGGCATCACGTACGCCAAGGGCGCCTCCGTGCTCAAGCAGCTCGCCGCGTGGGTCGGCCGGGACGAGTTCCTCGGCGGGGTGTCCGCGTACTTCCGCAAGCACGCCTGGTCCAACACGGAGCTGCGCGACCTCCTGGTCGAGCTCGAGGCCACCAGCGGCCG
The DNA here is from genome assembly GCF_050315395.1 of Promicromonospora sp. Marseille-Q5078. Taxonomy (NCBI): domain Bacteria; kingdom Bacillati; phylum Actinomycetota; class Actinomycetes; order Micrococcales; family Promicromonosporaceae; genus Promicromonospora; species Promicromonospora sp. Marseille-Q5078. The sequence continues at coordinate 1,710,583 of NZ_JBNPQG010000001.1, read as the reverse complement.
CGACCTGGCCGCGTGGTCGGAGGCGTGGCTCGAGACGGCGGGCGTGAACACGCTGCGCCCCGAGATCGAGCTCGACGACGAGGGTCGCATCAGCGGCTTCGCCGTCCTGCAGTCGGCGGCCGCCGACTACCCGACCATCCGCCCGCACCGCCTCGGCATCGGGTGCTACGACCTCGTGGAGGGCGCGCTGGTGCGCACGCACCAGGTCGTCATCGACGTCGACGGCGAGCGCACGGAGGTGCCGGACCTCGTCGGTCGCGAGCGCCCCGACCTCGTGCTGCTCAACGACGAGGACCTCGCGTACGCGAAGATCCGCCTCGACGACGCCTCGCTCGCCGCCGCCGTCGAGCACCTGTCGCGCATCACCGACCCGCTGGCCCGGTCCCTCGTCTGGGGGTCCGTGTGGGACGCCGTCCGCGACGGCGAGACCCCCGCCTCGGCGTACGTCGACCTCGTCCTCGGCAACATCGCCGCGGAGACGGAGTCGACCACCGTCCGCACCACCCTGAACCAGCTCGGCCTGGCCGCGCGGTCGTACGTGGCCCCGGAGCGCCGGGCGGCGACGCTCGCACGCATCGGCGACCGCCTGTGGGCCCTCGCGCAGGAGGCGTCCGCGGGCTCCGACCTGCAGCTGCAGCTCGTGAAGTTCTTCGCGGCGCTGGCGTCCACGCCCGACCACGTGACCCCGCTGCGCGGCCTGCTCGACGGGTCTGTCGCCCTCGACGGCCTCACGGTGGACACCGACCTGCGGTGGGAGCTGCTCGAGAGCCTCGTGCAGCTGGGCGCGGCCGAGACCGCGGAGATCGACGACGCCCTCGGCCAGGACGACACGGCCACCGGCCGGCAGGCGGCCGCCCGGGCGCGTGCCGCCTCGCCGTCCGTCGAGGGCAAGGAGGCCGCCTTCGCCTCCGTCGTCGACCGCTCCGACGTGCCCAACGCGATCATCCGTGCGACGGCCGCCGGCTTCGTGCACGTGACCGACCCGGCCGTGCTGGAGCCGTTCGCCGCCCGCTACGTGGACGCGCTGCTGCCGATCTGGACCACGCGCAGCTACCACATCGCCGAGGAGCTCATCGAGGGGCTCTACCCGGCGCCGCTCGCGTCCGTCGAGCTGCGCGACGCCGTCCGCGGCTGGCTGGACGCCCACGCCGACGCCCCGGCGGCCCTGCGCCGCATGGTCGTCGAGCAGCTCGCGGGCACGGAGCGTGCGCTCGCGGCGCAGGCCGCCGACGCCTGATCCCGCTGGTTGAGCCTGTCGAAACCCTCGTCAGGTTTCGACAGGCTCAACCACCGACCAGTTTCGACAGGTTCGACCGCCGGAGTCGTCAGCGCGCGGTGCGCACCGCCTGGACCAGGGAGCGCAGGCGCGCGTTCTCGAAGAGGTCGTCCACCAGCACGACGTTCCCCGACCCGTCGGCCAGCGGCACCTTCCAGTTGGGGTACTCCTGGTCGGTGCCCGGCTGGTTCTGCGTGCGCCGCTCGCCGACGCCGTCGGTGAGCTGCACGCCCACGAGAGCGGCCGGCGTCTTGCGCAGGTACCGGTGCAGCCCCTCGACGATCTCCCGCTCCGACGGGTGGTCGGAGACAAGCCCCCGCATCGCGAGGGCCAGCACGGCGGCGTCCCGCTCGGCGCGGGCCTCGCTGCGCAGCTCCTGGGCGTCGTCGGCGAGCAGCCCGAGGCGCTCGCGCAGGTCCACGTGCTCGCCGGCGAGGTAGCCGGCCGCGGGCGGCATGTCGTGCGTGCCGACGGTCGCGAGCGACGCGCGCCGGTACTTCTCCGGCTCCAGCGGCCGCCCGTCCTCCTTCTCGAACCACAGCACGGAGGTGCCGAGGACGCCGCGGTCGGCGAGCTCGTCGCGCACCCACGGCTCGAAGACGCCGAGGTCCTCCCCCACGACGACGGCGCCCGCGCGCCGCGCCTCCAGGCAGAGGATCCCGACCAGCGCCTCGTGGTCGGACCGCACGTAGGCACCGGCGGACGGCTCCGCGCCGGCGGGCACCCACCACTGCCGGAAGAGGCCGAGCACGTGGTCGACGCGCAGCGCGCCCGCGTGCCGCAGCACGGTGCGCAGCATGTCGCGGTACGGCGCGTAGCCGGCGCGGTCGAGCGCACGCGGGTTCCACGGCGGCTGCGACCACGACTGCCCGCGCTGGTTGTACATGTCCGGGGGCGCCCCGACGGAGACGTCGCGGGCCAGCACGTCCCGGTGCGCCCACGCGTCGGCGCCCTCGGGGTGGGCGCCGACCGCGAGGTCGTGCATGATGCCGATCCGCATCCCGGCCTCGCGCGCCACGCGCTGCGCCGTCTGCTTCTGCTCGTCGGCCACCCACTGCAGCCAGACGTAGAACTCGACCCGCTCGGCGAGCTGCTCGCGCAGCGCGGCGACGGCGGGTGAGGCCGGGTCGCCCAGCTCGTCCGGCCGCGGGCGGGACCCGAGGTGCTCGACGATCGCGCACCACGTCGCGAAGTCGCGCAGGCCCACGCCCTCCTCGGCGACGAACTCCTGGTACGCGGCCTCGCGCGCGGCGCGCCGCGGCGCGGTGAACACCACCTCGAGGGCCGCCTTCTTGGCCTCCCACACCGCGTCGCGGTCCAGCGCGCCCGGGTCGGCCACGAGGTCGCGCACCGGGTCGGCCGCCCACTCCACGAGGGAGCGGTCGGCGGCGGAGAGGTACGCCGTCTCCGGGATGTCCTCCACCCGCACGTACAGCGGGCTGAGGAAGCGCCGGCTGGTCGGCAGGTACGGCGACGGGGTCAGCGGCGTCACCGGCTCGGTGGCCGACAGGGGGTTCACGCCGACGAAGTCCGCGCCGCCGCGGTGCGCGGTCAGCCACGCCAGGTCGGCGAGGTCGGCGAGGTCGCCGATGCCCCACGACGTGCGCGAGCGCACCGAGTACAGCTGGACGAGGAAGCCCCACCACTGGTCGTCCTCCAGCCCCGCCGGCAGCTCGAGCCGGCGCGGCGTGACGACGACCGTGGCGCGCGACTCGTGGCCCTCCGTGAGCGCGTGCAGCGAGTGCCAGCCCAGCGGGAGGTCGGCCGGGAGGGCGAAGGTCGCGCGCCCGACGCGGCGCCCGTCGACCGTGCGCGGCTCGACCAGGACGTCCAGCTGCTCGAGGTCCTGGCGGCGGCGCACGGCGTGCTCGCGCGCGGCGGGCTCGGCGCCGTCCAGCTCGAGCCACACGTGCACGGCCGCGCCGTCGGTCACGTGCACCGGCACCTGCGCGTCGGCACCCTCGCGCACGACGACCGTCGGGGGCAGCACGGCCCGCCACTCGTCGTCGCGCACCCGCTGGAGGCTGTGGGTGACCTGCGCCGCGGAGTCCGCCGGCACGCCCAGCGCGCGGAGGAGGGCGACCAGCGTGGACGCGGGGGCGGTCACGACCTCGCCGCCGAAGCCGTGGTGCTCGGTGAGCACCCCGTGCAGCTCGGCGAGCTCACGCAGCTCGTCGCTCGGCACGTCGGCCGGCTCGTCGGCCCGGGGCTGGGTCGAGGGATCGGTCGAGGGACCGGGCGACGGGTGCGTCGGAGTGTCGGCCACCGCCTCGGGCGCATCGGCGCTCACGTCGTCGGGCGTCTCGTCCGTGTCGTCCGGGGTGGTCGGCTGATCCTTGCTCACGGGGACGATCCTGCCATCCCGCGCCCCACCAGGCAGTCCACCCACGCGGCGCGGGACCGGGCCGCGCGGCGTTTCGTCGAGACGCCCGCTCTCGTTACCGTGGGTCGGGTGACCCCCGTGATCTCCGCGCTCCGGACCGCTGCCCATGCCTCGGCCGCGACGTCGACGACGCCGGACCCGGCACCCTCACCCACGCCGACGAGCACCGGTGGCGTGGTGGAGCAGGGCGTCGAGGCCGCCGCCGAGGCCGGCAACGCCTTCTGGGACTGGTTCACCGGCTGGCCGCTGCAGATCCTGATCATCCTGGCGATCGGCGGCATCGTCCTCGCGCTGCTGCGGCGCGTGATCGGGCACGTGACCGAGCGCATCGCCACGGGCGCGGGCACGAAGACCACCGAGCCGCCGAAGGACCCCTCGGCGCCCGCCGGGGCGTGGCGCCGCTACCTGAGCCGCACGCCGTTCATGGAGGACGCGCTCGCGATGGCGAACCCGCTGGCCAGCCAGCGGCGCGCGCAGCGGGCCCGGACCGTCGGGTCGGTGCTGCGCTCGACCGCCAACATCGCGGTCGGCACGATCATGGCGCTGATGATCCTGCAGCAGTTCCAGGTCAACGTCGCCCCGCTCGTGGCCTCCGCCGGCGTGGTCGGCGTCGCGCTCGGCTTCGGCGCCCAGAGCCTGGTGAAGGACTTCATCTCCGGCGTCCTCCTGCTGGTCGAGGACCAGTTCGGCGTGGGCGACGTGGTGGACCTCGGGTCCGGGGCGATCGGCACGGTCGAGGAGGTGCAGCTGCGCGTCACCCAGGTCCGGGCCTTCGACGGCACGCTCTGGTACGTGCGCAACGGCGAGATCCTGCGGGCGGGCAACTTCAGCCAGCAGTGGTCGCGCGCGGTCGCGGAGATCCTCGTGCCGCTGGACTCCGACGTCGACGTGGTGCGGACCGCCCTCGGCCGCGCGGCGGACGCCGTGCAGGCCGACCCGGAGCTGTCCCCGTTGCTGCTCGAGGCGCCGTCCGTGCGCGGGGTCGACGCCGTGACGGACTTCTCGATGACGTTCACGCTGCACGCGCAGACCCGGCCCGGCGAGCAATGGGGTGTCTCGCGCGAGATGCGGCGCCTCGCCCAGGCGGAGCTGCGCACGGCGGGCGTGCTGCAGGGCACCACCCTCCTCGAGCGGGCGGCCGACCCCGAGGGCTGACCGGTCCGGGCCCCCGGGCGGTCAGGAGACGAGCAGCGGGTCCATCTGCGCGGCCAGGTCGTCGGCCTCCGGGCCCACGATGACCTGCACCACGCGACCCGAGCGCACCACGCCGAACGCGCCCGACGCCTTGAGGCCCGGCTCGTCCACCAGGGCAGGGTCGCTCACCTCGACCCTCAGGCGGGTGATGCAGGGCTCGAGCTCGACGACGTTCCGGCTACCGCCGAGCGCCGCGAGGATGTCGTCCGCCTTGTGCGCCGCGATGGTCATAGGGGCCTCCCGTGGAGTGCGTCGTTGCAGGTCCGTGACCAGGGTAACCCCCCGGGCGCACGAGCGGGGGCAGCAGCGTGCCCGGTGTCTGGGAAGATGGCCCGGTGACGGACCAGACTTCACCCGTGCCTCCCCCCGAGTCGTTCTACGACGCCGTCGGCGGGCACGCGACCTTCGAACGCCTGGTCGACGTGTTCTACGAGGGCGTCGCCACCGACGAGGTGCTGCGCCCGATGTACCCCGAGGAGGACCTCGGCCCCGCGAAGGTGCGGCTCACGCTCTTCCTCGAGCAGTACTGGGGCGGCCCCACGACGTACAGCCAGCAGCGCGGGCACCCGCGGCTGCGCATGCGGCACGCGCCGTTCAAGGTCAACCCCGACGCCCGCGACCGCTGGCTGCACCACATGCGTGCCGCCGTCGACTCGCTGGACCTGGCGCCGATCCACGAGTCCCAGCTGTGGGACTACCTGGAGCGGGCCGCCTTCAGCATGATCAACACGTTCGACGAGTGACCCCACGACCGTCCCCGGGCTCGACCCGACGAGTGACCCTGGAGTGCGCGTGAGCGAGACGTCCACCACCGCCCCCGCCTCGGCGGGCATCCCCGACGCCCTGGACCGCCTCCTGTCGACGCTCGACCTGCGCGAGGTCGACGGCTGGGGCCCGCGCGGGGAGGACGACCTGTGGCGCGGCGACTCCGTGCCCGGCCCCGCCCGGCGCGTGTACGGCGGTCAGGTGCTGGCGCAGGCGCTCCTCGCGTGCGGCCGCACGGTCGACGACGACCGCCTGCCGCACTCGCTGCACGCGTACTTCCTGCGCGAGGGCACCCTGGACACGCCGATCGACTTCGCCGTGGAGCGGCTGCGCGACGGGCGGTCGTTCAGCGCCCGGCGTTCGCACGCCATCCAGCACAACAAGCCGATCCTGTCGCTCACCGTGTCGTTCCAGGTGGACCAGCCGGGCTACGAGGCCTCCGAGCCGGCGCCCGGCGACGTGCCGCCGCCCGAGGAGGTCCCCTCCGCGATCGACGTGCTCCACGGCATCGACCACCCGGCCGCGAAGTTCTGGTCGCACGAGTCGGCGTTCGACCTGCGGCACGTGGGCGGCTCGCTGTACCTCGGCCCTGACCCCGACCCGAAGCCCACCCAGCAGGTGTGGGTCCGCGCACGGCACGCGATCGAGTCGGACGACCGCCTGCTGCACCGGGCGCTGCTGGCCTTCGCCTGCGACCAGGTCATGCTCGAGCCGGTGCTGCGGCAGGCCGGGAAGTCGTGGACGGAGGTCGGCGGCACCGTGCCGATGGCGAGCCTCGACCACGCCATGTGGTTCCACCGCGACGCCCGCGCCGACGACTGGCTGCTGTACGTGCAGGAGTCCCCGGGCGCGCAGGGCGGGCGCGGCCTCGGCCTGGCCCGCGTGTACGACCGGGAGGGCCGGCTGGTGGCGAGCATCGCGCAGGAGGGCATGCTCCGCCTCCCCGGCTGACGGCGAGGACCACACCGCGCGGGGCCGGCGCGCCCGCCGCAGACTGTGCGCGTGCGCCTGCGCCGCGTCTCCGCGTCCTCCCCCGGCTACTCCCGCCGCCCGAAGGGCGACGGCTGGGTCTTCCTCGACGTCGCGGGCGTGCCCCTCGACGACGAGGCCGAGGTCGCCCGTTGCACGCGCCTCGCCGTCCCGCCCGCCTGGTCCGACGTGTGGATCTGCCGGTACGCGGACGGCCACCTGCAGGCGTTCGGCCGGGACGACGCCGGGCGCGGCCAGTACCTCTACCACGAGGAGTGGCAGGCGCGGCGGGCGCGGCGCAAGCACGACCACGTGCTCGACGTCGGGCGACGCCTCCCCGCAGCCCGGGCCAGGGTGACACGCGACCTGGCCGCACCCGGGCTCGGCCCGCGCACGGTGCTCGCGCTGGCGTTCCGGCTGCTCGACGAGGCGTACTTCCGGGCCGGCGGCGAGGTCTACGCGAAGCGCCACGGCAGCTACGGGCTCGCGACGATCCGCAAGGAGCACGCCACCGTGCGGCGCGACGGCAGCGTGCACTTCCGCTACCCGTCCAAGTCCGGGCAGCGGCGCGACGTCCTGGTCGAGGACCCGGTCGTGGCCCGGCTCGTCACGACGCTGAAGCGACGGCGCGGCGGCACCGACCTGCTCGCCTGGCGCGAGGACGACCACGACCGCCGGGTCCGCTACCACGACGTCACGAGCACCGACGTGCAGGCGGACGTGCGGGACCGCCTGGGCGAGGACGCGACGCCCAAGGACTTCCGCACCTGGCACGCCACGGTGCTGACCGCCCGCGCGCTCGCCGACGCCGGCGCTCCGCCTGCCTCGCACCGGGCACGACGCCGGGTGGTCACCGCGATCGTGCGCGACGTCGCGGACGAGCTCGGCAACACCCCGGCCGTCGCGCGGTCGTCGTACATCGACCCCCGCCTGTTCGACCTGTGGGAGCACGGCGAGACCATCGGCACGACCCGGTCCCGCTCGGCCGCCGAGCGGGCGGTGCTGGACCTGCTGGGCTGACCGCGCGCGACGGCGTGTCGTCAGCCGCGGCGGCGGAAGGCCACGGGCTCCTCGACGAACTCCTCCCAGGCGGCGCGCTCGTCGTCGGCGATGCGGCGCGGGGCCCCGGTCGCGGCGTCGACGACGACGATCGTGGTCACCGCCTTGACGTACGCCTTGCCGCCCGAGGCGGGACCGGTGCGGTCGACCCCGCCCGGCACGCCGTCGTGCACCTCGTAGCAGACCTCCAGGCTCGCGCCGCCGATGGAGCCGATCCACATCTCCACGCGCACGGGCGTCCGGGAGAAGCCGAGCGGCCGCAGGTACTCGATCTGCTGCCCCGCGACCAGCGTGTGCGACGTCGCGTGCGGGCCGGTGTCGAGGATGGCGGTGGGCCACTCCTCGCCGTCCACGGCCTCCGGGTGCCGCCAGAACGCCGTGATCCGCGCATCCTCCAGGAGGCGGAGCATCGCGACGTTGTTGACGTGCTGGTACGCGTCGAGGTCGGACCAGCGCAGGGGGACGGGGACGTGCAGACGGGTCATGGCTCGCATCGTCGCACGCCGCCGCACCTGCTCCGGAATCGACCCCGAATCGACCCCGAATCGACCCGGCACCGACCCGTCAGCCGGCGGCGATCGCGGCCGCGGCGCGGCAGCGTGCGAGCGCGCTCAGCTCGTCGCCCACCGGCACGCGCACCAGGCGGTCGGCGACGGCCGCGACGGCCTCGCGCAGCCGTCGGCGCACGCGGACGGCGCGACGCCGGGCGCCCCAGGCGGCCGCGCCGCGGGCGACCAGCGCGAGCAGGAGGCCCAGCACGAGCCCGCCGAGCGCCAGCAGCGTCGGCCACGGGACCTCGAGGACGCCGCCGCCGGCGCCCGTGAGATCCACCGTGAGCACGGGCAGGATCAGCGACGGCAGCCGGAAGTACTCCACGACCGCGGCCGCGGCCAGCCACAGCAGGCCCACGACCGCCGCGGCGAGCAGCAGCCACTGCACCGTCCCGACGACCGCCCACCAGCGGGGTCGCCGCGCGGCCTCGAGCTGCGTGCCGACGACCGCCTGGTCGAGGTCGCCGGGCAGCCGGTCGATCGCGTCCTGCGCGCGCGCCCGGGCGACCAGCACCCACGGGTCGGGGGCGCCGTCGGTGACCTCGTCGACGTACCGGCGCACCGCCGAGGCCGCCGCGGCGCGCACCGCCGGCCGCGTGGTGGGCAGGGAGCTGCGCACCAGGTCCGGACGGTCGGAGCCCTCCCGCCCGGACGTCCCCCGGTCGGCCACGCCGCCGTCGGGCCCGCGGCGCAGCCCGAGCCGGCGCAGCGGGTCGCGCCGGAGCCGGGACACCCAGCGGGTGACCGGCCACCCCGTGGCGAGGTGGGCGTCGCGGCGGTGGGCCGACGCCACGGCCTGCGCGACCGTGGGCACGCCCGCCGCGTCCTCGAGGGCGTCCACGAGCGTGCCCGCGGCGCGCTCCCCCGTCCGCGGGGCGGAGCTGGTCCCGCACGCGTCCGCGATGCGCTGCGCCGCGGCCCGGGCGTCCGCGGCCAGGCGCGCGGTCGCCGCCTCGCGCCGCGCCGCGGCGTCGGCGAGCAACCCCTTGAGCTGGTCCGTCCCCTGCCCCGTCGCGGCCGACACCGCCAGGACGCGGGAGCCGTCCAGCCCGTCGGCGGCGACCAGGCGGCGCAGGTCGGCCAGCATGGCGTCGGTCTCCGCGTCCGAGAGCCGGTCGGCCTGGTTGAGCACCACCACGACCACCTCCGACCGGCCGGCCAGCGGGCGCAGGTACCGCTCGTGCAGCGCGGCGTCGGCGTACTTCTGCGGGTCCACGACCCACACCAGCAGGTCCGCCCGCTCGACCAGCCGCTCCGCCCGCACCCGGTGCTCGACCACCACCGAGTCGTGGTCGGGCAGGTCGAGCAGCACGAGGCCGGTCGAGATGCCCGCGGGCGCGCGCCTCCCGCGCAGCCGGCCGAGGCCCCGCCGCGGGGACCGCGCCTCGGCCTCGTCGTCGGCCGGCGTCGGCATCTCCTGGCGCCGCTTCACCTCGAGCCAGTCCAGCAGCGGGCCCGCGCCTTCGCCCCACACGGCCGCGACGGCGTGGGACGTGGTGGGCCGCCGCACGCCGACGGTCGCGATCTCGTCGTCCGCGACGGCGTTGAGCACGCTGGACTTGCCGGACCCCGTCGCGCCCGCGAGCGCCACGACCGTGTGCTCCGCGGACAGCCCGCCGCGCTCGCGCGCCCGCGTCACGACAGCGCGCGCCGCGTCGAGCAGCCCGCGGTCGAGGCGGCCGTTCGCCGTCACGACCGCGGTCTCCAGCGCCGCGGTGCGGTCCGCGAGGTCGATACGGCTCACTGGGCGCCCTCCTCGCCGCGGTCGCGGGACCGCCAGCGCGACCACCAGCCGCGGCGGCCGGCGTCGTCCTCCCGGCGCGCGGGCTCCTCGGCGGGCGCCCCGCGGTCGGGGCCGTCCGGCGGGCGGAGCCGCCCGGCGCCCCGCAGCAGCCCCCCGCTCCAGGGGCGGGTGGCGCCCTCGTCGGGCACCGACCGGGCGGCGCGCTCGGCGCGGGCCGCCCCGGCCACGCGGTGCGCGGCGTCGCGCACGCCTTCCGCGCCCGTGTCCTGCGTGCCGAGCGCGTCGAGCTGCGCGGTGTACCGCGCGGCCTGGCCGCGGAGCACCGCGTCGAGGCGGCCGTTGAGCCGTTCCTTCGCCTGGGCGGCGAGCCGGCGCACGGCCTCGTCGCCGAAGACCGCCTCCAGCAGCTTCTGGGCCACCACGGCCGTGCCGCCGGCGATGCCGATCTCCGCGCCTGTGAGCCCCGCGGTCGACGCGAAGACGATCACCATGAGGCTGACGCCCAGCGCGTTGACCCCGAACGAGACCGCACGCGCGGTGCCGCGCCGCGACTCGCCCTGCTCGCGCACCAGCGACAGCACGTCCTCCTGCCAGCCCCGGATCTGTTCCGCCACCTCGGTGCGCAACGCCGCCGGCACCCTGGCCAGGTCCAGACCGTCCAGCAGGGCGGCCCCCGCGCCGTCGCCCCGCCAGGCCGCGTAGGTGCGCTCGGCCGCCTGCTCGGCCGCGTCCAGGATCACCGACTCCAGGCCGTGCGCGATGGCCTGCTCCACCTGTGGGGCCTCCTTCGGCCGGCCGCGGAAGAACCGCACCACGGCGTCGCGCGCCCGACCCACCCCGACCTCGACGGCCCGGAAGAACTCCCCCGTGCCGACGAAGTCCTGCCAGCGGGCCAGCACCTCGCCGCGCAGCAGCGCGCCGTCGGACGTCGCGGCCTCGACCTGCGCCAGCGCCTCGGCGTGGTACCGCCGCACCGCGTCGCGCAGCCGCGCGTCGGCCACCTCCTGACCGTCCGCGGTCTCGGCGAGCGCCACCGCGCGGCGCACGAGGTCGTCCACGACGCCGTCCCGCGTGGCGGCGATGACCCGCGCCCGCGCCTCGGGGTCGCCGCCGAGCCCCGACAGCCACGTCGCGACCTCCGCGACCGCGGCCTCCGGCAGCAGCCCGTCGACCAGCGCGCCCGGCCCCTGCTCGGCGGCCTCGCCGAGCACGAACACGCGGGCGTCGCCCAGCCCGTGCTCGACGGTCATGCGGCGCAGGTCGTCGGCCACCACCTCCGCGCCCGGGTCCACGCGGTCCAGCACGATGGCGACCTGCGCGCGCCGGCGCGCCGCCTGGCCGAGCAGGTCCCACGGCACCGCGTCGGCGTAGCGGGCTGCCGTCGTGACGAAGAGCCACAGGTCCGCCGCGCCGAGCAGCTGCCCGGCCAGCTCGCGGTTGGCGGTCTCCACGGAGTCGATGTCGGGCGCGTCCAGCAGCGCGAGCCCCTGCGGCAGGGCCTCGCTCGCGACCAGCCGCAGCGCGGCCGCCCCCTCCGCCGGCGCCCGGCCGGTGGCGCCGTCCGCCCCGGCGGCCCGGCCGTCGGGGGCGGTGCCCGACGACGTGACCCGGGCCAGGCCGGGCAGCACGCGGTCGGTCGTGAACCAGCGGGCGTCGAGCGGGTGGTGCACCAGCACGGGCGCCCGGGTGGTGGGGCGCAGCACGCCGGGTGCGGAGACGGGCTCCCCCAGCAGCGAGTTGACCAGGGTCGACTTGCCCGCCCCCGTGGACCCGCCCACGACGACCAGCAGCGGCGCCCGCTCCGAGCGCAGCCGCGGCAGCAGGTAGTCGTCGAGCTGGTCCACCGCCTGGCGCAGGTCCGTGCGCGCGGCGGGGACCCCCGGCGTCTCCAGGGGCAGCCGCATCGCGCCGAGCCGGGCGCGCAGCAGGTCGAGGGACTCCACGAGGGCGGCCGCCGGCGCTGCCGCGGCCGTCCCCTCCTGACGCCGGTCGTCCGCGCCGCCCCCGGAGGTCGGGGAGGGCGTGGCGTCCGGGTCCGTCATGTGCTCAGTGTGCCCAGGTCGGACGATCGGCGCAGGTCCGGCGCAGGGCCGGCGCAGGTCCGCCGCCGTCCCGACCCGTCCGCGGGCGCGCCGACACCGAACACCTACCGAACATCTACCGTGAGGCGTCGTCCACGAGACTGTGGGGGTCGCTGCCTACCCTGTCGAAAGGAACTCCCCCATGCCCCTCGACCTGCACGGGACCACCACGGTCGTCACCGGCGCGAGCTCGGGCCTCGGCGCCGAGTTCGCGCAGGTGCTCGCCGCGCGCGGCTCCGACCTGGTCCTCGTGGCGCGCCGGGCCGACCGGCTCGCCGCGCTCGCCCAGGAGCTCGAGGACGGGTACGGCGTCCGCGCGCACGTCCTGCCGCTCGACCTCGCGCAGGACGACGCCGTCGCCACCCTGACCGAGTTCCTCGACGCACGGTCCCTCGCGGTCGACTCGCTCGTGAACAACGCCGGCTTCGCCACGTCGGGCGGGTTCGCCGACGCCGACGCCACACGCCTGGACCGCGAGGTCCGGCTCAACGTCGGCGCGGTCGTGGCGCTCACGCGCGCGCTGCTCGGCCCGATCACGGCGTCGGGCCGCGGGTTCGTCCTGAACGTGTCGAGCATGGCCGCGTTCCAGCCCATCCCGACCATGGCCGTGTACGGCGCCACGAAGGCGTTCGTGCTGAGCTTCACCCAGGCGCTCGCCCACGAGCTGCGCCGCACGGGCGTGCGGGTCACCGCCCTGTGCCCGGGCCCGACGCGCACGGAGTTCTTCGACGTCGCGGAGTCGCCGCTCGCGGCCTCGGCGAGCCTGCAGTCCGCCCCCGAGGTGGTCGCCGCCGCGATCCGGGCGCTCGACGCCCGTCGCACGCCGTCGAGCGTCGTGCCGGGGGCGCTCAACCGGTTCGGCGCGGGCCTGGGGCGCCTGCTCCCCCGCTCCCTCGTCGTGCCGCTCGCCGCCCGGCTCACGACCTGACGGACGGCGCCCTTCTGGAGCGGCCGACCGTCAGGACCCGAGCCGGCGGCGCAGCCACGCGACGCACGCGTCGCCCTGGGCGCGCTGGAACGCCCGCACGTGCGGGATGCCCGGGGGCGGCGGCTGGAGCGACGAGTGCACGAAGTACCCCGCCATCGCCACGAGGTAGGCCGTCACCGCGTCGTCGTCCGTGCCCGGCGGCAACGGGCGGCGGCGCAGCGCCTCCTCCGGGGGCGGCCCGCCCTCGACCTCGACCGCTGGCAGCATGCCCACCAGGTTGCAGAAGGCCGCGCCCCGGGCAGCGTTCGGCCAGTCGACGGCCAGGGCCCGCGTGCCACCGGGGCCGCGGTCGGGCGCCTCGAGCAGCAGCGCGTTGTCTCCGCGCAGGTCGCCGTGCACCAGCGACGTCCCGGCGACGGCGACCGGTTCGTCGCGCTCGGTCTCGGCCAGCCGGTCCAGCTGTGCCGCGAGCCACGGGTCGTAGGCAGCGAGCCCGGCGGGGAGCTCGGCGGCCAGCCGCTGCATCCGGCCGGTCGGGAACTCGGTCTCGAAGCCGGGCAGGGTGCCGGCGGGCACCGGGTGCTCCCCCACCGCGACCGCGAGGTCGAGAACGACCTGCAGCTCGTCGTCGTCCCACGGCGTGCGCGGGTTGCGCGAGTCGAGCGTCTCGAACGCGAGCGCGACCCACGCGTCCCGACCCGTGTCGCCCGGCGCCGGGATCTCCGTGGACCACAGGATCCGCGGCGTCGGGACACCGTCGGGCAGCAGCGCCGCGCGCCGCGCCTCCTCGCGGTACAGCCCGACCGTGAACGGGTGCTCGGGCCCGATCGCCTTGACGAACACCGCGCCGCCGCCGGTGCGCAGCGTGGAGGCGAGACCCTGCGAGTAGCCGCCGTCGTGGCTGGTCCAGCCCATGACGGTCGCGCCGAGGCGCGCCTCGATCGCGGACCGCACGGGCACGGGCAGCTCGGGCCAGACGGGGCGGGTCCGGGTGGGGCTCGTGGCGCTCATCCGGGGAGTATCACCGGCCAGGGCGGGCCGCCCCAGTCAAATTGCTGCCCGCCCGCCGCTCGTGCCGGCGCGACCGGCACGAGCAGCGGTGGGGTGGAGCGGTCGTCTCACGCGACGGCGGTGCCTTCGAGCTCGATCATCTGGCCGGGGATCGCCAGCCGTGCCACTTCGAGCATCGTGGTGGCCGGCGCCGCCCTGGCGGCGCCGAGCCGCGCCGCCAGCACCCCGTAGTGCCGAAAGAGCAGGTCGACGTCGGTGGTGTAGACGTTGACCCGGACCAGGTCGGCGAGGGTCATGCCGGCCGCGCCGAGCACCGCCTCGACGTTGTCGAGGCTCAGCGCCAGCTGTGCCGCCATGTCGCCGTCGTGCCGGGGTCCACCGTCGGCACTCATGGCCGTCTGGCCCGAGATGTACAGGGTCCGGCCGTGCCCGGAGACGACCTCGCCCTGGTTGAACCCCCTCTCCACCGACCACGTCACCGGGTTGACCGCCGTTCGTTCCGTCGCCACATCAGCTCCATCCGTCTCGTGGGGCACGTCCGCCCGACGGCTCGATGGCCGCCGGTCGTGACGTCGTGGAGCCGAGCCTGCCCACTCATCACGACACCTTGTGTCATGTATGTCGATAGGTTCGTGCCATGCGCGCCGATCGGCTGGTCTCGCTCGTCCTGCTGCTGCGCCAGCGCGGGCGGCTCTCCGCGGCCACGCTGGCCCACGAGCTGGAGGTGTCCACCCGCACCGTGCTGCGCGACATCGAGGCGCTCTCGGCCGCCGGCGTCCCGGTCTACTCCGAGCGCGGCCGGCACGGCGGCTTCGCGCTGCTGCCCGGTTTCCGGACCGAGCTGACCGGGCTGAACCACGACGAGGCACTGGCCCTGCTGACCGCCGGGTCGAAGGGGGGCAGCCAGGTGTTCGGCCTCGGCTCGGCGCTCGCCTCGGCGACGCGCAAGGTGGTCGACGCCCTGCCCCAGAACCACCGCGACACCGCGGTCGACGTCGCTCAGCGCTTCCTCGTCGACCCGGAGACCGACCTGCTCTCACGCCGCTACGTCACCGAGGAGGTGCCCGGCGCCGTCATGACCGAGGTCCGGCGCGCGGTGCTCGCCGGGCACCGGCTCCGCCTCCACTACGCGGCGGCGGGCCAGGGCCCGAGATGGCGCACGGTGGACCCGATCGGCCTGGTCACCGTGCGCGACAAGGGCTATCTGCTGGCCACGACGTCCGGCGCGGACCGCACCTACCGGCTGTCCCGGATCCTGGCCGCCGAGATGCTGCCCGAGCCGTCCCGGCGTCCCGACAAGGTCGACCTGGGCCAGGTCTGGCGGGAACGCAGCGCACGGTTCAGGGCCGGCGGCGAGCAGGTCGGCGTGCGGCTCCGGTTGAGCCCGGCGCGGCGCGACGAGCTGGCGGGCACCGCGCTGGCCCTCCACTCCGAGGAACCCGACGACCACGGCTGGCTGCGGCTGGAGGCGACGTTCCAGGACTCACGTCACGCCGAGTGGGCGCTGTGGCAGCTCGGCACGGACGCGGAGGCGCTGACCCCGCCGTCGTTGCGCGCCGCCCTCCGCGAGCGCGCTGCCGCCCTCGCCGCGCGCTACGAGGCCCCCGACTGAAGCGCCACGACGAACGACGCCCCCGGCACCTCGAGGGTGTCGGGGGCGTCGTGGTACGCGGGTCAGTCGCGCGTGAGCTTGCGGTAGGTGACGCGGTGCGGGCGCGCCGCGTCCGCACCCAGGCGCTCGACCTTGTTCTCCTCGTAGGAGGCGAAGTTGCCCTCGAACCAGTACCAGTTGGCCGGGTCGTCCTCCGTGCCCTCGTAGGCGAGGATGTGCGTCGCGACGCGGTCGAGGAACCACCGGTCGTGGGAGACCACGACGGCGCAGCCGGGGAACTCGAGCAGCGCGTTCTCCAGCGAGCCGAGCGTCTCGACGTCCAGGTCGTTGGTCGGCTCGTCGAGCAGCAGCAGGTTGCCGCCCTGCTTGAGCGTGAGCGCCAGGTTCAGGCGGTTGCGCTCGCCGCCGGACAGCACGCCCGCGGGCTTCTGCTGGTCCGGGCCCTTGAAGCCGAACGACGCGACGTAGGCACGCGACGGGATCTCCACGTTGCCGACCTTGATGAAGTCGAGCCCGTCGGACACGACCTCCCACAGCGTCTTCTTCGGGTCGATGCCGCCGCGCGACTGGTCGACGTAGGAGATCTTGACGGTGTCGCCGACCTTGAGGTCGCCGCCGTCGAGCGGCTCCAGGCCCACGATCGTCTTGAACAGCGTGGTCTTGCCGACGCCGTTCGGGCCGATGACGCCGACGATGCCGTTGCGGGGCAGCGTGAAGCTCAGGCCGTCGATGAGCTGGCGCCCGTCGAAGCCCTTCTGCAGGTTCGCCGCCTCCAGGACCACGCTGCCCAGGCGCGGGCCGGCCGGGATCTGGATCTCCTCGAAGTCGAGCTTGCGCGTCCGCTCCGCCTCGGCCGCCATCTCCTCGTAGCGGGCCAGGCGGGCCTTGGACTTGGTCTGGCGGCCCTTGGCGTTGGAGCGCACCCAGTCCAGCTCGTCCTTGAGGCGCTTGGCGAGCTTCGCGTCCTTCTTGCCCTGCACCTCGAGGCGGGCCTGCTTCTTCTCCAGGTAGGTGGAGTAGTTGCCCTCGTAGGGGTACAGGCGGCCGCGGTCGACCTCGCAGATCCACTCGGCCACGTGGTCGAGGAAGTACCGGTCGTGGGTGACCGCCAGGACGGCGCCCGGGTAGGAGGCCAGGTGCTGCTCGAGCCACAGCACGGACTCGGCGTCGAGGTGGTTGGTGGGCTCGTCGAGGAGCAGCAGGTCGGGCTTCTCGAGGAGCAGCTTGCACAGCGCGACGCGACGGCGCTCACCGCCCGAGAGCACCGTGACGTCGGCGTCCGGCGGCGGGCAGCGCAGCGCGTCCATCGCCTGCTCGAGCTGGGAGTCGAGGTCCCAGGCGTCGGCGGCGTCGATCTCCTCCTGCAGCGTGCCCATCTCGGCGAGCAGCGTGTCGAAGTCGGCGTCCGGCTCCGCCATCAGGGCGGAGATCTCGTTGAAGCGGTCGATCTTCGCCTTGATGGGGCCGACCGCCTCCTCGACGTTGCCGAGCACCGTCTTCTCCTCGTTGAGCGGCGGCTCCTGCAGCAGGATGCCGACCGTGTAGCCCGGGGAGAGGCGCGCGTCACCGTTCGACGGCTGGTCGAGGCCGGCCATGATCTTGAGGATCGTGGACTTCCCGGCGCCGTTGGGGCCGACGACGCCGATCTTGGCGCCGGGATAGAAGTTCAGCGACACGTCGTCGAGGATGACCTTGTCGCCGTGCGCCTTGCGCGCCTTGTACATGGAGTAGATGAACTCAGCCACTGGCTCTGCTTCCACCGTTCGATCGCGCGGAGAGTCCGAAGACTCGGTTCGAAGGATTCGAGACTCCAGCGGACACGCTGGAGGACCGGCATGGCGGCCGGTCCACCAGCCTACGCGACCCCGGCGCTCACACGCCGACCGGGACGGGCTCGTCCGCGTCCGCCGGCTCCGCCGCGGCGTCGTCGTCCGGCGCCCGGCCGTCCGCGGCCGTGGCCCACGGGTCGCTGCCCTCCGGGCCCTGGCCGGGAGCCGGGTCCGCGTCGGACCGGTCCACCACGCGCGTGAACCGCGCCAGCCCGCGCGTGACGTCGGGGCCGACGGCGTTCGCGTCGATCACGAGCTGCCAGCGGTCCTTGCCCTCCTTGTCCACCCACTCCTCGGTGGACAAGCGGCCGACCACCACCACCGGGTCCCCCTGCCCGAGGGACTCGGCCACGTTCCGCGCTCCGGTGCGGAAGGACTTCACGGTGAACCAGAGGGTCTGGCCGTCGGACCACTCCCCGCTGCGCTGGTCGCGCACGCGCCGCGTGCTCGCCACCCGGAAGGTGGTCCACTCGACGCCGCTCGGCGACCGGTTCAGCGTGGGCTTCGTCCCGACGAACCCGTTGACCGTGATGCTGACCTCGTTCATGCGCTCCTCCTGGGCTCGCCGCCGACGGGCGCCGGCGGTGCCCCCAGGATCAGTCGCGCGACGCCCGGTGGGCCCCCGCCTTCGGCGCATCTGTGGAGGACGGCGCCAGCTCGTGGCCTGTGGGCAGCCTCAGGGACCCGGTGAGCGGCTGCGACGTCGGCACCTCGGTCGCTGCCTGCGCGAGCTCGCGCACGCGGCGGTGCTCCACCAGCAGCTTCTGCGTCGGCTCCCCCAGCCCCTCCGCGAGCACCCGCTCGAGGGCGGCGCGGCCGGCGGCCGCGACGGCGTGCTCCCGCTTGCGCGCCAGCCCTCGCCGCGCCGCGGTGCCCGCGAGGGCCACCGCCAGCGCGGCCACGGCCGCGACGCCCGCCAGGCCGAGCAGCACGGCCGGCCACGGGGTCCCGAGGCCCAGCACGCCCGTGAGCGCGAGCACCCCCACGACCGCCGCGACGACGGCGACCGCGCCCAGCACCCACGCCGTGCGGCGCAGCACCCGCCCCGACGTCGGGCCGCGGGTGTCGAGCGCGACGCCGCGCAGCGCACCGGCCACGGACGTGCGCAGCTGGTCCGCCCCCGCGACGGACGACGCGAGCGACCGCTGCCAGCCCGGCCGGAGCGACGCACCGGCACGGGTGAGCCACCGGGCGCGCGAGAGCGCGACGGCGTCCCGGTCCGGCGGCGGCACCTCCGGGCGCCCGTAGCCGTTGCGCACCGCGTTGCCCACCTGCGTCGCGACCGCGGCCAGCCCGGTCGCGGCGACGAGCGCGTCGAGCTCGCGCTCGACGGCCGGACCCATCTGCCACGGCACCTCCGCGGGCGTCTGCGCCAGGAGCAGGCGGGCCGCCACGTCGAGCTCGGCCGCCGCGCGCCCGGCCGCGACCGACCGGCGCGCGCAGGCCTCCTCGAGGAGCACGCGCACCCGGTCGATCCCCTCGCCGGTCCGGGCGGAGACGCCCTGCACGTACACGCCGGTCAGCCCGTCGTCCTCGAGCAGGCGGGCCAGGTCCTGGAGCAGGTTCTCCCGCTGCGAGTCCGGCACGGTATCGACCTGGTTGAGCAGCACCACCATCGACGACTCGGAGCCCACGGAGTCGCGCAGGTAGCCGGAGTGCAGCGCGTCGTCCGCGTACTTCTGCGGGTCCACCACCCACACGAGCAGGTCCACGAGCGGCAGCACGCGGTCCACGACCTCGCGGTGCGCGGGCTCGACGGAGTCGTGGTCGGGCAGGTCGAGGAGCACCAGCCCGGCCAGCTTCTCCTCGTCCACGCCGTCGAGCTCGCCGCCCTGGGTGATGCGGCGCTCGCGGTCGACGCCCACCCAGTCGAGCAGTGCCTCCGCGTCGTCCGACCAGGAGCAGGCCGTGACGCGCGCCGTCGTGGGGCGCTTCACCCCGACGTCCGCGAAGCTCAGCCGCGACACCTTGTTGAACAGGCTCGACTTGCCCGAGCCCGTGCCACCGGCGAAGGCCACCACGGTGTGGTCGACGCCCAGCGAGAGCCGCTGGCGCACCCCGTCGACGGCGGCCGTCACGCGCCGGGACGTCGCGTCGTCGAGGCGCGGGCCGGCGATCTCGAGCGCCTCGGCGAGGTCCTCGGTGCGGGCGCGCAGCGTCGCGTCGTGGGTCGGGCTCTCGGTCATGTCAGCCTCCTGAGCTCGGCGAGTCGCACGCGCAGCCCCGCGGCCGCGTCGTCGGCGGGTTCGGACGGACCGAGGTCGTCCAGCACGGCCTGCACCTCGGCGTCGACGACGGCGGCCGCGCGGTCGCCGAGGTCGTCGCGCAGCGTGCCGACCAGCGCGTCCGCCGCGTCGCCGAGGACGCGGGCGAGCAGCCGGGCGGCCTCGTCGCTGCCCGCCGCCGACGCCAGCAGCAAGGTGGCGAGCCCGCGCGGCCCGAAGGCCTTGACCGCGGACTCGACGCGCGCCGTCGTCGAGGCCGACCCGCCGGAGGAGGAGGCAGCGAGGTCGGTGACGAGCGTGTCGGCCCCCTCGGCCCACGCCGTCACGCGCCCGGGCACGTCCGCCTCGCGGGCCGCCGTGCGCGCCGCTCCGTCGGGCGCCACGGCCTCGCCCCCGGCGGGCGCGCCCGGACCGGCGAGCACGGCGCGCAGCCGCTCCTCCACCCGGGCCCCCGACGCGGCGAGAGTGCGTGCCGCGGCGTCGACGACGTCGGCCCGCAGCCCGTCGAGCGCGACCTCGCGCGCGCGGCCGGCGCGCCGGGTGCTGCGCGCCCGGTCGCCGCGGACCTTCACCCGGTCGACCCCCGCGGTGCCGGACAGCTCGCGCCACCTCGCCTCGACGGACGCCCCGGCGACGACCCCGGCGGCGACCGCCTCGCGCGCCAGCCGCTCCGCCGCGGGGACCTCCTCCTCGACCCGGCGGCGCAGCGTGTGGGTCGCGTCCTGCTGGGCGTCGAGGGCGTCGGCCAGGGACGTGACCCAGCCGGGCAGCGCTCCCAGGGCGCCCTTGAGGGTCCGCACGACGACCGCACGGGACCGGTCCGGCCCGGCCAGCATCGAGAGCCAGCGCCGCACCGGCTGCACGACGGACGGGTCGAGCAGGCCCTCGTGCGGACCGACGTCGGGGACCACGAACAGCGGCACGTCGGTCATCCCGTGCTCGCGCAACCGCTGCAGCAGGTCGCCGCGCACGGTGGTCAGCGTCTCCTTCGGCACCCGGTTGAGGACCATCGCCACCGACGCCCCGCGCTCCGTCGCCCGGGAGAGCGCCTGCCACGGCAGGGCGTCGCCGTACCGGGAGGCCGTCGTGACGAACAGCCACAGGTCGGCGGCCTCGAGCAGCTGCTGCGCCGTCGACCGGTTCTTCTGCACGAACGAGTCGAGGTCGGGGGCGTCGAGCAGCGCCGTGCCGCGCGGCACGCCCTCGTGCTGCACGACGCGCGACAGGTCGGTCACCGGGCCGGGCGACATGACGTCGGCGTCCGCGGGGTGGTGGGCGAGCACGGGCTCGCGCGTCGTGGGGCGCAGCACCCCGGCCTCGGACACGGCCTCGCCGAGCAGCGAGTTGTACAGGGTGGACTTGCCCGCACCGGTCGACCCGGCGACCACGACGACGGCGGGCGACGACAGCTCCTTGAGCCGCGGCAGGAGGTGCTCGTCGAGCTGGGCGAGGAGCCGGTCCCTCGAGGCCGCGGCCTCCTCCGCCCCGTCGATCGGCAGCGGGAGCTCCACGGCGGCGACGTCGCGACGCAGGTCGCGGGCCACGTCGTGGACGGTGACGCCGATCTCCTCGCTCGCCCCCGCGTCTTTCCTGCTCGCGGCGCGGCGCGAGGCGCGGGTTTCCAGGGAAGGTGTCACGGGCACATCCTTCCCGCTGGGGCGTTCCGTGCCAAACGCGCGCGCCGCGCGGGAGGTCGATCCCCGCGCGGCACGCGATCGGCCCACCGGCCGGCTCGGGGTATCAGCGGCGGCGGAGGCTCTCGTAGATGCGCGCGAAGTCCTCCGCGCCGTGCCCCGCGTCGACCTGACGGCGACGCAGCTCCACCACCATCGCGATCGGCGCGGGGTCCACGCCCTGCTCCTCGCTGGCCCGCACCAGGTGGCCCAGGTCGGACCAGTCGAGGCTCTGCACGGGCCCGGAGTAGTCGCCGCCGTCGATCACCTCGGCGTCGAGCGCGAAGAACTCGGTCATCGCGGCGAGGAAGGGCGCCGCCCGGCGGGCGAACGAGGCCGCGTCCACCCCGTCGACGCCCACCATCGCGGCCCCGTGCAGGAACCCCGCGAACATCGTGTACATGCCGGAGAGCATGGCGAGGTCCAGCAGCGACGCGCGGCCGGGGTCGGTGCCCTCGAACGTGCCCGTCGCCCACACGTCCAGCACGCCGCGGGTCTCGCGGAACACGCCCTCGTCGCCGCTGTACAGGATCGCGGCGCCCGGCGCCCCGATCATCGGCGGGGCGGCCATGATCGCGCCGTCGATGTACCGCAGCCCGTGGTCGGACGCCCACGAGGCGAGCTCGCGGGCCTGGTTCGGCGTGGTCGTGGTCAGGTTGACCACGACGCGGCCGCGCAGCTGCTCGGCGAGCGGGTCGAGCGTCTCGTGCACCGACGCGTGGTCGTCGAGGCAGACGACGACGGTCGGCGCCGCGCGGACGGCGTCCCCGGAGTCGGCCGCCCGGCGGGCGCCGCGCTCGACCAGCCCGGTGTCCCGACCGGGCGAGCGGTTCCAGACGGTGACGGCGTGGCCGCCGTCCAGCAGCGTGGAGGCCAGCACGCGGCCCATATCGCCCAGCCCGAGCAGGGCGACGGCCTGCGGCTCCGGCCGCGACCCGCCGCTCATCGCGGGTCCCGGATGCCGTCGATGATGCGCGTCCAGGTGTCGCCGCCGTGCCCGTCGTCGATCGCCCGGCGATAGTGCGCCTGCACGGCCCGGGGCAGGACCGTGTCGATGCCTGCCGCCTCGCTCGCGGCCACGACGTGGTCGGCCGTCGCGCCCATCATGGTGACGGCCGACAGGTCGCCCGGGTGCCGCCCCGCGTCGATCTGCTCGCCCGAGCTCTCCCCTGCCTCGAGCATCGCCGGGATGCCCGTCAGGGTGGCCAGCGCCTCGGGCAGGAAGTCGCGCGCCGGGACACCGGCACTGCCCACCAGCGCGGTGGCGTGCATGAGCGCCGACAGGGAGGTGAGGAACACGTCGAGCTGCGCCTGGTACATCAGCTGGGCCGTCCCGGGGTCCGCGCCCACGTACCGCGGTGCGCCGATCAGCCTCAGCGTGCTGCGGTGCCGGTCGAGGATCTCCTGCGGCCCGGAGTAGTAGACGTAGGCATCGTCCGTGCCGACCGTCGGCGCGGGGCTCATCACACCGCCGGCGAGGAAGCGAGCCCCGTGCTCCGCGGCCCACGCGGACGCCTCACGCGTGCGCTCCGGCGTGTCCGAGCTGAGGTTGACGAGGGTGCGCCCGGCGAGCACGTCGGTCGCGCCGTCGAGGATCGCGTCCATCGCCGCGTAGTCGGTGAGGCTGAGCACGACCAGCTCGGCCGCCTCCAGCGCTTCCCGGGGCGTCGGCGCGAGGAGCGCACCGTCCGCCACCACGCCGTCGGCCCGGGACGGGGTCCGGTTCCAGACGGTCACGGGATGGCCGCCGTCGAGCAGGCTGCGGACCATCGCCTGGCCCATCGGCCCGAGTCCGATCACGGTGACCGGTGCGGGATGCTGCGTCATGCGTGTCTCCTTCTGCGCGTCGGGGCTTGTCCGTCGAACGGGACACCTCCATGCTGAGGGGGTACGGCGACGCCGTGAAGTACGCACCATTTACTGGGGTACTCACCTTCAGGTAAGTACCCGGAGGCGAGGAGCACGATGGCGACGAGCACCCGGCGCGGCCCCTACGTCTGCGGCATCGACGCCGCGCTCGACGTCGTGAGCGGCAAGTGGAAGGGCCTGATCCTCTGGGAGCTCGACGAGCACGGCGTGCGCCGCTTCGCGGAGCTGCGCCGCGGCCTGCCGGGCGTGAGCGAGAAGATGCTCACGCAGCACCTGCGCGAGATGGAGGCCGACGAGCTCGTGGTCCGGACCGTCTACGCCGAGGTCCCCCCGCGCGTCGAGTACACCCTGACCGAGCACGGCCACGCGCTCAACGACGCGCTCGCCCCGCTCGGCCTCTGGGGCAGCGAGCGGATCCGGCGCGAGGGCCGCGAGCTGGTCGACCACGCCGACGCGGCCGCGATGCCCCGCCCTTGACGAGGGCAGTCGGTGCCCCCGACAGGACTCGAACCTGCAACCGACGGATTAGAAGGCCGTTGCTCTATCCATTGAGCTACGGAGGCGCGGGGCCATCGTATCGGGCCGGCTCGCCGCGGAAGGATCGGCGCGGGACGGCAGTCCCGGCGGTCCCACCTGGGAAAAAGCCGTGCGCCGGACGAACGCCGCCCGGCAGACTCGTCCATGCACCGCGGTGACGCGCGGCCGGCCAGACGCCGGTCGCACGGGTGGTCCCTGGCCCGGACCGACGACCCCACGTCACGAAGGACACCATCACCATGTTTCCCCCGGAGAACCTGCTTCTCGTGCAGGCCATCCAGCGCGAGCGTCTCGAGGACGCCGAGCGCCGACGCACCATCCACCGACTGCAGGAGCAGCAGCGCACGCTGCGCCGGCAGCCGCACGCCCGACGACAGCGCACCAGCATCGCCCGGTGGCTGTTCGACTGGCTGACCGCATGACACCCGCCGAGCGGGCGCCGGCCGGGTATCGACCCGCCGACGACGCCACCACGAGGGCCCCGGGGCCCGGACCGTTCGCACCGAACCGTCCGGAGCGCCGGGGCCCTCGTCACGTCCGCGGGCAGGTGCTCGGGCAGGTGCTCGGACAGGTGCTCGGGCAGGAACCCCGGCACGACCCCGAGCAGGCTCCCGGGCACGCGGACCGTAGGCTGACCCCGTGAGCCCCGCGAACCCGAACGAACGCATCGTGTGGATCGACTGCGAGATGACCGGCCTGAACCTGCGCGCCGACGCGCTCGTCGAGGTCGCCGCCGTGGTCACCGACTCCGAGCTCAACGTGCTCGGCGAGGGGGTGGACGTCGTCATCGCCCCGCCCGCCGCCGCGCTCGAGCAGATGAACGACTTCGTCCGCGACATGCACACGTCGTCCGGCCTCATCGAGGAGATGCCCGCGGGCATGACGCTCGAGGAGGCCGAGCAGGCGGTGCTCGACTACGTCCGCGAGTGGGTGCCCGACCCGGGCAAGGCTCCGCTCGCCGGCAACTCCGTGGGCACCGACAAGATGTTCCTCGACCGGGACATGCCCGAGCTGGTGGGCCATCTGCACTACCGGATCGTGGACGTGTCCTCGATCAAGGAGCTCGCCCGGCGCTGGTACCCGCGCGTGTACTTCGCCTCCCCCAAGAAGGAGGGCGGCCACCGGGCGCTCGCCGACATCCTGGAGAGCATCGACGAGCTGCGCTACTACCGCGAGGCCCTCCTCGTCCCGCAGCCGGGCCCGGACTCGAAGACCGCGCGCGCCGTCGCCGAGCGCGTCAAGGAGACGTCGGTCACCCGGCGCCGGACCGAGGCCTGAACCGCCTCTCGGAGCATGTACACTTTTCGACGGTCCGGTGCTTCGGTACGCGGACCATGGTGGCTATAGCTCAGTCGGTAGAGCGCCTGGTTGTGGTCCAGGAGGTCGCCGGTTCAAGCCCGGTTAGCCACCCCACCCGCGAGGCCCCCGCAACGTCCGTCCGGACGCCGCGGGGGCCTCGCGCTCTGTCGGGTCGGCGCCCGCCTGCCACGGCCGCCAGGACGGCCGCGTCTCCCCTATTCGGTATACCATCGCCACCGGCCGCGGACGCGGCCCGTGACCGAAGGAGACGTTCCCGCCGTGGCACCGCAGGCCGCCCTCGCCCGACCGACCGGCCTCGCCGCGGCGTTCTCCTGCCTGCGGGGCAACCGCCCCTTCCAGCTCCTGTGGACGTCGAACCTGTTCTTCTTCGGCGGCGTCTGGACGCAGACCCTGGTGCTCGGCTGGCTCGCGTTCGAGCTGACGCACTCCGAGCTCCTCGTGGCGGTGTTCACCGCGGCTCGCCTGGCTCCCCTGCTCCTCGGCCCCGTCGCGGGGGCCCTCGCCGACCGGTACGACCGGGTCCGCCTGCTGGTCGTGGCCTGCTCGTGGGCGGCCGGCGCCGTCGCCGTCGTCGCGGCACTCGCCACCGCCGGCCTGCTGCCGTACTGGGCGCTCGTCGTGGCGGGCTTCGCCATCGGCATCGCCCAGTCGCCCTCCCAGCCGGCCCGGATGTCCCTCGTGCTCGACCTCGTGGGCCGGGAGAACCTCTCCAACGCGAACGCGCTCAGCTCGATGGCGCTCCACTCGACCCAGGTGATCGGGCCCGCCCTGGGCGGCGCGATGATCGCGGCGATCGGCGCTCCGGCAGCGCTCTGGGTCTCGACCGCCTGGTACGCGCTCTCGCTCGTCCTGCTGCTGCCGCTGCGCCGCGTACGCACGCGCGCGGTTGCCGCCGACCACCCGACGACGTCCGTGCTCGCCATGGTCGCGGGCGGGTTCCGCGCCGTGGCCGGCAACCGGCTCGCCGTCGCGGTCCTGCTCGTCACCCTCGCCGCGAACGTCTTCCTCTGGCCCGTCTACCAGTCGTTCATGCCCGTCTTCGCCGCCGAGTCGTTCGGGCTCGACGCCGCCGGCCTCGGCGCGCTGCTCACCTGCGCCGGCATCGGCGGCCTGGTCGGGTCGCTCGTCATCGCCATGCTCGGCGACTTCCGCCTCAAGGGCGCCCTGTTCGTCCTCGGCACCACGGTGTGGGGGCTGGCCTGGGCCGCGTTCTCCCTCGTCACGACGCCCGCCGCGGCCTTCGTGCTGATGGGGGTCATCGGGCTGTCCGGCGCCGCCTTCGGCGTGCTCCAGACCACGCTGCTGCTCCTGACCACCGAGCCCGCGGTGCACGGGCGCGCGCTGGGGCTGCAGGAGCTCGCCATCGGCGTCATGCCCGCCGCCACCCTGGCGATCGGCGCCGTCGCCGAGCACGTCGGGGTCCCCCGCACGGCGCTCGGCGCGAGCCTGGCGCTCGTCGTCGTCCTCGGCGTCCTCATGCTGGCCGTCCCGGACCTGCTGCGCCTCGGCCGCGCGGAGCGCGACAGGCCGCTGGAGGACGCGGGATGACGCCCCCGTCGGCTCTGGACCGGGTCAGGCCCGCGCGACGATCGCGTCCGCGAACGCGTCCAGCGTGGCCGCCGTCCCGGAGTGCTGCATCCACAGCGACGGCTCGGTGAGCTCGAGCTCGATCACCATCGGGGTGCCGTCGTCGCGGGTCACCAGGTCGACGCGGGCGTAGAGGAACGGCCGCTCTCCCCCGACCTGCTCGCGGGCGATCGCGAGCGCCTTCTTGGCCACGTCCACCTGCTCGGGGGTGGCCGTCGCGGGCTCCATCCGCTCCGCGGCGAAGAGCTCGTCGCTGGCCTCCGCCGGCCCGGTGAGCAGCGCGTGCTTGCGCACCGCGTGCCGCAGCTCGCCGTCCACGAAGACGAGGCCCATCTCCCCCGTCGTGTCCACCGACGTCACGTACGGCTGGATCATCACCGCGCGGCCGCCGTCGAGCAGGTCCACCGCGTGCTTGATCGCGAGCGCCCGGGACTGCGCGGACACCGGCTGGTAGCGGCCCGTGTCCTGCGCGCCCGCGCTGACCACGGGCTTGACCACGAAGTCGCCGAACGCCGGCATGCGCGTGTGCACGGCGCGCTTCGACAGGTGCAGGTCGGGGTCGAGCCAGATCGTCGGGATGACGGGCACGCCCGCCTCCTCGAGGATGCGCAGGTAGCCCTTGTCGGTGTTCCAGCGCAGCACGTCGGCCTTGTTCTCCAGGCGCGGCACCCCCTGCGCCCACGCGAGGAAGTCGTCGCGGCGCGGCGAGTAGTCCCAGGTGGAGCGGACGACGACGAGGTCGTAGACCGACCAGTCCACGTCCGGGTCGTCCCACACGACGGCCTCGGCCACCACGCCCCGCTCGGTGAGCGCGGCGAGCAGCGGACGGTCGTCGCTGTCCAGGCGGGGCAGGGCGGAGCAGGTGGCGAGGCCGATGCGGGTGGAAGTCACGCGCCGAGCCTAGTGGCCGTCGCCCGCCGTGCCCTCCGCAGGGGCCGCGGCGTCGGCGGCACGCCGCAGCCCGCCCAGGATCCCGGCCGCGGTGAGCGACCCGACGACGCTCCCCGCGTCGTCGGTCACGGGCACCCGCCCCTGGGACGACGTCGGCAGCGCGGCGACGGCCTCGAAGGCCTCGGCCAGGGTGGCGCCGAGCGGCACCGGGGCCGGCGCGGGCTGCACGACGAGGTCCGCGTCCTCCAGGTCGTCGCGCCGCACCTCGGCGAGCGCCAGCATGCGCTGGTGCGCGCCGGCGCCGACGAAGTCGCGCACGCGGTCGGTCGCGGGGTGCGCGAGGACGGTCAGGGGCGAGGCGACCTGCTCGAGGTGCCCCCCGCGCGAGAGCACGGCCACGCGGTCGCCGAGGCGCACGGCCTCGTCGACGTCGTGCGTGACCAGCACGACCGTCGACCCCACCTCCGCCAGGATCCGCGCGACCTGGTTCTGCAGGTCCCGCCGGCGCTCGGGGTCGACGGCGCCGAACGGCTCGTCCATGAGCAGCACCGGCGGGTCGGTGGCGAGCGCCCGGGCCACCCCGACGCGCTGCCGCTCCCCGCCCGAGAGCTGGTGCGGGTACCGGCGGCCGTACTGCTCCGCGGGCAGGCCGACGAGGTCGAGCACCTCGGCCGCCCGGTCGCGCACGCGCTTCGCGTCCCAGCCGAGCAGCCGGGGCACGGTGGCGACGTTGGCGGCCACCGTGCGGTGCGGCAGCAGGCCGACGTCCTGGATCACGTAGCCCGTGCGGCGGCGCAGCGCCACCGCGTCCACGTGCGTGACGTCCTCGCCGTCGACCAGCACGCGACCCGAGCTGAGCTCGACGAGGCGGTTGATCATCCGCAGGGTGGTCGACTTGCCGCAGCCCGACGGCCCGACGAGCGCGAGCACCTCGCCGGGCTCCACGGTGAGGCTCAGGCCCTCGACCGCGACGGTGCCGTCCGGGTAGGCCTTGCGGACGGCGTCGAGCTCGATGCCGGTGGACAACCGGGCGGGCCTCGAGGTGGACGGGGCGACGGGCGGCGCGGCGGACATGGCTGCGAGGCTATCCAGCCGCTCCGACACGCCGGCCCGCGGCGCGCCGGTGCGGCACCCGCCCGCGCGTCGGAGGCGCCCGCTACCGTCGGGCCCATGCTCAGCACCGTCAGCACCGCTGCGGACAACCCGTGGTTCTCCTGGTCGTACGTGACGGCGAACGCCGACGTCCTGTGGGCGCGGACCACCGAGCACGCGCTGCTCACGATCGAGGCGGTCGCCATCGCCGCGCTGGTCGCCGTCCCGCTCGGACTGCTCGCGTCGCGGGTCCGCTGGCTCGCCGCCCCGCTGCTGGGCACGGCCGCGATCGTGTACACGATCCCGTCGCTGGCGCTCTTCGCGATCCTCGCGCCGATCATGGGGATCGGCCGCCAGCCCGTGCTCCTCGGCCTCGTGCTGTACGCGCTGCTCGTCATCCTGCGGAACACGATCACCGGCCTCGACGGCGTCGACCCGGCCGCGGTCGACGCCGCCCGGGGCGTGGGGCACGGGCCCCTGCAGGTGCTGGCGCGGGTGCGGCTGCCGAACGCGCTGCCGAGCATCATGGCCGGGCTCCGGCTGGCCACCGTCACGACGGTCGCGCTGGTCACGGTGGGGGTCGTGGTCGGCTACGGCGGGCTGGGCCAGCTGATGTTCCAGGGCTTCCGCAACAACTTCTACCGCGCGGAGATCATGACGGCGACGATCGCCTGCGTCCTGCTCGCCCTCGTCCTCGACCTCGTGCTGTGGGCCGCCGGACGGGCGCTCACGCCGTGGCTGCGCGGGAGGTCCGCATGAGCGCCCCGGCCGCGAGCGCCGACTCCACGGGGGTCGTGGAGCAGGCCGTCGCCTACCTCAACGACCCCCTGAGCTGGACCGGCCCCGGGGGCATCCTCGAGCTGGGCCGGGAGCACCTGGTGCTCACCGCCTCGGCGGTGCTCATCGCCATGGTGATCGGCCTGCCGGTCGGGGCGTGGCTCGGCCACGGCCGGCGCGGCGGCGGCGTGACCGTGTGGCTCACCAACGCCAGCCGCGCCGTCCCCACCCTCGGCATCATCCTGCTGCTGGCGACCGCTGGGCTGTTCGGCGACGGCGCCACGGTGGTGGCCGCCGCCGTCTTCGCCCTCCCGGTGCTGCTCGTCAACACGTACGAGGGCGTGCGCGGGGCGGACCCCTCGGCGCGCGACGCCGCGATCGGCCTCGGGATGCCCGGCCACCAGGTCCTCACCCGCGTGGAGCTCCCCCTGGCCACGGCCCTCGTGGCCGCGGGCGTGCGCACCGCCGTCGTGCAGGTCAGCGCCACCGTCCCGCTCGCCGCGCTCGCGGGCGGCGGCGGCCTCGGGCAGATCATCGCGCTCGGCATGGGCACGCAGCGGTACGGGCAGGTGCTCGCCGGCGGCGTCCTCGTCGCGCTCCTGGCCCTCGTGCTCGACGGCGTGTTCGCCGTCGTGCAACGCCTCGTGACCCCCGCACCGCTGCGCGCCGCCGCCCGGCGGTGAGCGGGTCCCGCCCGAGAGATCGGACAAACCGGTTGCCCCGCCGGGACCCTCGCGGTCGAATGGGGCGGTCCCCCCTTCTCTTCTCACCCGGTACCGGCCCGACCACCGCCGGCCCCACCCACGGACGGAGCGCACGATGACCTCCCACCGCACGACCACCCTGCGACGCACGACGGCCGCCCTTGCCGCCGTCGTCGGTGCGACCGGCCTGCTCGCCGCCTGCGGCGAGCCGGGCTCGGGAGGGGGCGGCGGATCGTCGTCCGCCTCCGCCTCGGGCGACGCCGCCGCGACCTGCGAGGCCGTCCCCGGCGACGAGCTCGTGGTCCTCGAGGACGACAAGAAGCTGCAGACCGTCGACAACATCATCCCTGCGGTCAACGCCGACCTCGCCTCCCAGGCGCCCGACCTGATCCCGCTGCTCGACACCGTGTCCGCGGCGCTCGACACGGACACCCTGATCAGCCTCAACAAGGCGGTCGACATCGACCGCAAGACGTCCGAGGACGTCGCCGCGCAGTTCGTCGAGGACGCCGGCCTCGCCTCCGACGACACCTCGGCGGGCGAAGGCGTGACGGTCGCGATCGGCGCGGCCGACTTCGCCGAGAGTGCCACGCTCGGCAACATCTACGCGGACGTGCTCCAGAGCGCGGGCTACGACGCCTCGGTCACCACGATCGGCAACCGCGAGACGTACCTGCCCGCCCTGCTGAAGGGCGACCAGGTGCAGATGGTGCCCGAGTACACGGGCACCCTCACCGAGTTCCTCAACAAGGACCTCAACGGTGCGGACGCCGAGCCGCTCGCGAGCGGCGACCTGGACTCGACCGTGAGCGCGCTGACCGACCTCGGCAAGCAGGCCGGCCTGGCGTTCGGCACCCCGTCGCCGGCGCAGGACCAGAACGCGTTCGCCGTCACGACGGCGTTCGCCGCCGAGCACGACCTCACCACGCTGAGCGACCTGTCCGCCGCCTGCGGCGGCCTCGTGCTCGGCGCCGGGCCGGAGTGCACGGAGCGCCCGTTCTGCCAGCCGGGCCTCGAGGACACCTACGGCCTGACGTTCTCCGAGTTCCGGTCGCTGGACGCCGGCGGCCCGCTGACCAAGGCGGCGCTGCAGAAGGGCGAGATCACCCTCGGCCTGGTGTTCAGCTCCGACGGCTCGCTGTCGACCTCGGCGGGCTGACTTCCCGCGAGATAGAGAGGCTCCTCGCCGAGATAGAGAGGGCGGACCGTGTGTGCCACGGCCCGCCCTCTCTATCTCGGCGAGGAGCCTCTCTATCTCGCGTACTAGTGCTTGGCGACCGCCTTCTCGGCGCCGGCACCGGTGAGCGACCGGACCTCCATCTCGGCGAACTTCTCCGGGTGCGGCTTCTCCTTGGACAGGAACGTGCCGACGACGCCGAGCACGAAGCCCAGCGGGATCGACACGAGGCCCGGGTTCGTCAGGGGGAAGACCGCGAAGTCCGCGCCCGGGAACATCGCCTTCTCGTCGCCCGACACGGTGGGCGAGAGCACGATGAGCACGATGCACGAGACGAGCCCGCCGTAGATGCTCCACAGCGCGCCCGACGTGTTGAACCGCTTCCAGAACAGCGAGAACAGGATCGTCGGCAGGTTGGCGGACGCGGCCACCGCGAACGCGAGCGCCACGAGGAACGCGACGTTCTGGTTCTGGGCGAAGATGCCGCCCACGATGGCGATGATCCCGATCACGACCACGGTCCAGCGCGCGATCCGCACCTCGGAGTCGGGCTTGACCTCGCCCTTCTTGATGACGTTGGCGTAGATGTCGTGCGAGAAGCTCGCCGCCGCGGTGATGGTCAGGCCGGCCACGACCGCGAGGATCGTGGCGAACGCGACGGCCGAGATCAGGCCGAGCAGGATCTCGCCGCCCAGGGCGAACGCGAGCAGCGGCGCGGCCGAGTTCACGCCGCCCGGCGCGTTCTCGATCGCCTCCGGCCCCACGAGGGCCCCGGCCCCGTAGCCGAGCACCAGGGTGAACAGGTAGAAGATGCCGATCAGCCAGATCGCCCAGACCACCGAGCGCCGGGCCTCCTTGGCCGTGGGCACGGTATAGAAGCGCATGAGCACGTGCGGCAGGCCCGCCGTGCCGAGCACGAGGGCCAGCGCCAGGGACAGGAAGCTCAGCTTCGAGGTGGCGTCCGCGCCGTACTGCTTGCCCGGCTCGAGCAGCGACTCCCCGCCGGGCCCGGCGGCCTCGACGGCACCGCCGAGCAGGTCGGAGAGGTTGAATCCGAACTGGGCCAGCACCCAGACGGTCATGATGGCCGCCCCCACGATGAGCAGCACCGCCTTGATGATCTGCACCCAGGTGGTGCCCTTCATGCCCCCCACCAGGACGTAGAGGATCATCAGCGCGCCGACGACGGCGATGACGAGGCTCTGCCCGGCCCTGCTGTCGACGCCGAGGAGCAGCGCGACGAGGCCGCCCGCCCCCGCCATCTGGGCGAGCAGGTAGAAGAAGACCACGAGCAGGGTCGCGAGGGCGGCCGCCATCCGCACCGGGCGCTGGCGCAGCCGGAAGGAGAGCACGTCGGCCATCGTGAACTTGCCGGTGTTGCGCAGCAGCTCCGCCACGAGGAGCAGCGCCACGAGCCAGGCGACGAGGAACCCGATCGAGTAGAGGAAGCCGTCGTAGCCGTTGAGCGCGATGGCACCGCAGATGCCGAGGAAGGACGCGGCGGACAGGTAGTCGCCCGCGATCGCGGTGCCGTTCTGCGGCCCGGTGAAGTTGCGCCCGCCGGCGTAGAAGTCGGCGGCGGACTTGTTCTGCCGCGAGGCGCGGAAGACGATGACGAGGGTCACGAGGACGAACGCGGCGAAGATGCCGATGTTCACCCAAGGGTTGCCGATGTCGGTGCCGGTCTCGCTCACAGCTCGCCCTCCTCGATCTCACGGCGCAGCGCGTCGGCCCGCGCGTCGAACTTCCGGTTCGCCCAGCGGGCGTAGAGCATCGTGATGACGAACGTGGAGACGAACTGGCCGAGCCCGAACAGCAGGCCGACCGTGATGTTGCTGTCGCCCAGCCGGGTGCTCATGAAGTCGTGGGCGTAGTTGGCGAGCAGGACGTAGACGAAGTACCAGACGAGGAACAGCGCCGTCATGGGGAAGACGAAGTTCCGGAAGGCGCGTCGCAGCCCCTGGAACTCGTCCGACCGCTGCACCCTCTGGTACTCGGTCTCCCCCGGTGGTGACTCCGCGGTGGACAGGTCACTCATGATGCCTCCGTTGGCTCATGCGGGCGCCGGGGCCACGCTGCCCCGGTCGATAACGTTTCGCGAGGCCACCCTGCTAGAGGCGGAGGGTGTGGCGCAAGCCACTCTCCGGGCGCGTCCCCAGGTCAGCGACCGACGGGCTCAGGCGCGCACGTACTCCAGGTCCGTCACGACCCGCCCGGCGGCGGACCCCTTCTTCTCGAAGCTCGTCAGCACGCGGCCCTCGAACCGCGGGGCGCGAACCCCGCGCCCGTGCGCGTTGCGGAAGTCGTCGCTGGCCTCGAGGACGTCGATCATCTGGTCGGCGTAGTGCAGCCAGTCCGTCGCGAGCCGCCACACGCCGCCGGGCCGCAGCACCCGCGCGGCGAGCTCGGCGAACGCCGGGGTGACGAGGCGCCGCTTCTGGTGGCGCGACTTGTGCCACGGGTCGGGGAAGAAGACCCACAGCTCGTCCACCGACGCCTCCGGCAGCGCCGTGGCCAGCAGCTCCGCCGCGTCCGCCTGCACCAGCCGCAGGTTGTCGAGCTCGTTGCCGGGGGCTCCCCCGGCGACGCCGGGGTCGGCCCCGGCGTGCCCGGCCCGCACGATGGTCTGCGCCAGGCCGGGGGTGTACACCTCGACGGCCAGGTGGTCGCGCTCGGGGTGCCCGGCCGCGGCGGACACGATCGCCTCGCCCTGCCCCGACCCGATCTCCACCACGAGCGGCGCCGTGCGGCCGAAGGCCTGCGCGGGGTCGAACCGCCAGGAGGGCTCGACGGACGTCACGGTCAGGTCGCGGGGCACGTCCACCAGGTAGCGGTCGCGGCGGGTGTCCCACGCCTTGTGCTGCGCGGCCGTGAGGCGTGCGCTGCGCCGCACGAAGCTGACGGGCTGTCGGCGGTACAGCGGGTCGACGGCGTCAGGGTTCTGCTCGGAGGTCACGGGATCGGGCACGGGTCCAAGGGTAAGCGGCGCCGCGGGTCCCCCTCGGACCGTCAGCCGCTGAGCTGCACGAGGGCGAGCAGCGCCGCGCCGTACGCCCCGGCCGGCTCCGCGTCGGCGAAGCTCCGCCGCTCGCCGAGCAGTTCGACGTCGACCTCGTACCCCTCCCCCGTGCGCCGGAGGCCGACGAACGTGGTGCGCAGCAGGTCGCGCAGCTGGTCCTCGCGCGGCAGCCAGAGAGCGTCCTCGATCGCGACGGAGTCGAGCGCCCACTCCGTCGTGCCGTTGAACCCCAGGATGGTGCCGGTGGGGAACTCGTGGGCCTGGATCGTCATCGTGCTGACCGTGAAGACGTCCGCGGACAGCTCGGGCGCGTCGATGCGGAACCGGTCGCCGTCGGCGGGGCGCCAGACCAGCCCCGCGTCGCGCAGCCGGGCCGCGAGCTCGGTGGAGATCATCGCCTCATCCTCCGCCCCGTCGCGGCCCGGCGCGCGCCGGGGTCGCCCCTCGGGACGGGTCAACCCCGTCAGCCCAGCCCCAGCACCCGCTGCACGAACCAGAACAGCCCGACCGCAGCGACGCCCGCGGCGACGACCGCGGTGACCCACCGCGCCGCGCCCGGCGCACGGCGCCGCAGCAGCACGAGCAGGGGGAACACCACCGCGATGATCCCGAGCTGCACCACCTCGATGCCGACGTTGAAGACGAGCAGCGACCCGAGCAGCCCCCACGACCACGGCTCGTCGAGCCCCAGCGCGCCGGCGAACCCGAGCCCGTGCACCAGGCCGAAGGCGAACACGACCGCGAGGCGCGCCACGTCCGCCCGCGACAGGTCGAACCACGACCGGCGCGGCTCGGCCACGACGTCGAGCGCGAGCGCCGCGCCCGGCCGCGCCGTCCAGAGGTGCCCCGCGGCGACGGCCGCGATCGAGAGCGCGATGACCGGCTCCACCACGGCCCCGGGCGCGCTCACGGCGCCCGTCGCCGCCAGGAGGAAGGTCACCGAGTGCGCCACCGTGAACGACGTCGCCACCAGCACGACGTCGCGCAGCCGGCGCGAGCCGACGATCAGCGCCAGCAGGAAGAGCACGTGGTCGGGGCCGAGCAGCAGGTGCTCGGCCCCCAGCACGAAGAACTCGCCCAGCCGGTGCCAGGTGCGGTGCTCGCCGGTCGTGACCGTCGGGTCCGCCGGCGTGAGGACGGCCGACCCCTCCTCCTCGTCGAGGTCGTACGTGACCATCGTCTCCGTGGAGTGCACGAAGGACTCCGTGTCGGGGAAGAGCGCGCTGAACAGCGTGTGCGCCGAGTCCGGGCCGCCGGGGCAGGCGTAGTCGAGCGCGACGGTCGCGTACGGCGTGCCGCCGCGGTCGCCCGCGGTCGGGTCGGCCGCGAGCGCCGGCGTGCAGAGGTCGTCGCCGGCGGCCACCTGGAACCGTTCGATGACGTAGGCCGCGACCTCGTCGGCGTGCTCCGCGAGCTGCGCGTCCTGCGCCTTGTCACCGCGGGCGTCGTAGGCCTCGGCCGTGAGCCAGGCGGACTTCATGAGCAGGTCGTACTCGAGGTCCAGCTCCACGTGCACGTCCGCGCCGCCGGCCGCGGTGACCTGCGCGTACGCGTCGGTGGTGGCGTCGTGGGCGGCGGCGGGCACGGCCGTCGCGACGCCGAGGAGGCCGACGACGCCGGTGCCGAGCGCGGCGAGGGACGCCAGGACGGCGCCGCGACGCGACGCCGTCCTGGTGGGTGTGCGTGTCACGACCGGTGCCCCCCGGGGACCTGGGACCCGGGCACCGTCTCGGTGCCCTTCGGCCACGGCCGCCCGGCGCGGGTGGTGAAGAGCGCCGGGTCGGCGGCGGTGACGCCACCGCCGCGCGTGCTGGCCGTGACGACCCACGCGTACTGCGTGTCCCGCCGCAGGTGGTCCCACCGCACGGACGCGACCTCGCCGGAGGTCACCGCCCGCGTGCCGATGACGCGGGTGGGCGCGTACACGGCCAGCGAGTCCGTGCTGAACGACGTCGTGCGCGAGGTGAGGTCCACCGGCAGCACCATGGTGTCGGCGGTGGAGTCGTACCGGGCGTCCGGGTCCCACTCGTCGGCCCCGAAGTCG
This sequence comes from Promicromonospora sp. Marseille-Q5078, assembly GCF_050315395.1. Lineage (NCBI taxonomy): Bacteria > Bacillati > Actinomycetota > Actinomycetes > Micrococcales > Promicromonosporaceae > Promicromonospora > Promicromonospora sp. Marseille-Q5078. Next base: position 1,674,266 of record NZ_JBNPQG010000001.1, on the reverse strand, counting down.
TCGAGGAACGGCGAGTAGGTGTCCACGCTCATCTCGGCGCGGTCGACGTCGAACTGCAGCAGGCGGAAGTACGAGGCCCCGAACCGCAGCCGCTCGGCCGGGTCGTAGCCGCCGATCGTGCCCAGGCCCACGCGCCCGGCCGGCACGGTGAACGCCTGGTAGTCCGCGAGCAGCTCCACGACGCCGTCGGCGATCTGCCCGACCTTCGGCTTCACGTTCGTCGTGACGCCGTGCACGTGGCCGGCGAGCACGAGGAACACGTTGTCGTTCGGCTCGACCACGTACGTGTACAGCGGCGAGCCGTCCGGCGTGGCGAAGCCCGCGTTGCGGCCGTCCTTCTGCGTGCTGGCCGCGAGGTACGCGTGCGTCATGAGGATGCCGTTGCGGTCGGGGTACCGCTCGAAGATCCCGTCCGCCCACTCGGCCTCCTCGCGGGTGACGCCGTAGCCCATGCCGACCGCGACGAAGTCGAGCCCGCCCGCGGAGAACAGCACGTAGTGGTTGGAGTTGTCGCCGTCGCGCCAGGAGCCGTACTCGGCGTTCTCCCAGGACTCGGCCGCGGCCTCGTACCGGTCGGGGCCGAAGTACTCGTTGTACTTCTCCTGCCCGCCCGCGGCCCCCGACCAGTTGTCGTGGTTGCCGGCCACGGCGGAGTTGGGGATGCCGTCGATCTTCGCCTGCTGCCGCGAGGACACCTCGAACTCGCCGGTCACCTCCTCCTTCATGGCGTCGTCCCGGGGCTCGCGGATGTTGTTCTCGATGAGGTCGCCGGTGTGCGAGACGAACGCGATCTTGCGCTCGTCGGCGTTCTCGGCGATCCAGTCGACCACCCCGGCGTACGCGGACTCCCAGACGGCCCGCTCCTCGGCGGTCTCCTGCTCGACGGCGCCCTCGGACAGGTACTGCGTGTCCGTCATGTGCGCGATGGAGAAGTCGTAGTCCGCCGGGTCGGCGAAGCCCTCCCCGCCCGCGTCGAGGTCGTCCGCGAACGGGTCCGTGGCGGCCACCATGACGTGCACGACGCCGCGGTCCCGGTGCCCGGGGCCCGCGGTCGCGACCAGGACGGTGTCGCCCTCGGCCGCGCCGCGCGACGACGCGAGCGGGTCCCACGCCTTCGCGCGGACGTCCCAGACCAGCAGGGAGATCTCGCGCGCCGGGTCGGCGGTGCCGCTCCAGCGCACCACCGGGTGCTCCTCGCGGGACCGCACGCGGACGTCGAAGCGCTGGAACGACACGGCGTCGGCCTCTGGCGCGGCCAGCTCCTTCCCGTCGCCGGCGGCCAGCCCCTTCGCGGAGACCTTCGTCGTGCCGCGCGGGTCCAGCTCGGTGGGCACGGCGTCGGCCGTGCCCTGGCGCACCTCGCCGGGGAGCAGCACGTCGGCCTGCGCGAACGTCGCGGTGACCTTGCCGCCGTCGGGCCCGGCCACCCGCGCCGACAGCGTCACCGGGTCCTCGACGTCCGTCGTCCCGGTGGCGGGCGCGAGGTCGGCCGGGGCGTCGGGGACGCCGGCGCTGGTGAAGGCGATCTCCCGCGTGGCCGTGTTGCCGAGCGAGTCGGCGGTCGCCACCTCGAGGGTGTGCCGGCCGGCGGTGAGGCCGGGGCCGACGTCGTCGCCGAGCTCGACGGCCTCGCCGTCGAGCGTCACCGCCGGGTCGCCGACCACGCCGTGCGCGTCGGCGAGCTCCACCGCGAGGGGCACGGCGCCGGTGATCCGCGCGCCGTCGGCGGGCGTGGACGCCGCGACCCGCGGCGCCGTGTTGTCCGTCTCCAGGACCCGGGTGGCGGCCTGGCCGGTGGCCGAGACGGCCGCGAGCTCGTGCTCGCCGTCCTCGAGGTCGGCGGTGTCGACGTCGGCGCGCAGGCCGCGTGCGGGGGCGTCGACGAGGAAGTGCAGGTCGACCTGCCGGAACGAGTTGAGGTTCGAGCCGCAGGTGCCGTCGCCCAGCGCGTACGACGCGGCGGCGTTCTGCTGCTGCGCAGTGCCGGCCGCCGGGGTGAGCACGACGTCGGAGACCGTGAAGTCGTCCAGGTTGCAGTCGTTCTCGAACGTGCCGGTCACGATGTCGACCTGGTTCCAGCCGGGCAGGAGCCACTCGTCCGGGAACGTGATCACCCCGCGTCCGCCGACGATCGTCTGGTCGATCCGGCGCTCGACGCCGTTGATCCGCAGGGCGTTGCTCGCCGACCCGTCGAGCGAGTTGGAACCGACGACGAACGACACCGTGGCCTCGCCGTGGCCCAGTGCCGGGAACGAGGTCTCACCGGCCGCGTCGAGGGTCCAGGTGAGCTCCACCTCCGGCAGCGCGGTGCTGCTGGAGCCGCAGCTGCCGTCGCCCATCGCGTACGCCGCCTGCAGGTCCGCCGGGGGCGTGACGGTGCCGTCGGCCACGCTCAGCGCCAGGCCCGAGGCGGAGAAGTCGTCGAGGTTGGCCCCGCACGACGAGGAGACGTCGCCCGCGACCAGCGCGATCGAGTTCTCCCCGGGGTGCAGCAGGCGGTTCGGCACGCCCACCTCGACCCGCTCGGAGACGAGGTCGCGCCCACCCTCCCCGCGGAGGTCGAGCCGCGTGCCGTTGACGAGCAGGTGGTTCTGGTAGCGCGTCTCGATCGAGTTGGTACCGACGTCGAACGAGAACACCGACACGCCGTCGCCGAGCGTCGCCGGACCGGCGGCGGGCTCGCCGTCGACGGTGAGCGACGCGGTGCCACCGTCGCCGTCCGCGGGCGCGGCCGCGGTCACCGTCTGCGTGCCGCGGGTCAGCGTCCCGTCCTCCGGGGTCACGACGGGCGCCCCCGCGGGCGCGTTGTTGACCCGCACCGTGTGCGTGGCCGTGGCGCCGGAGCGCGTGGTGGCGACGACCGAGTGCGCGCCGTTGGCGAGCGCGGTGGTGTCGACGTCGGCGGCCAGGCCGGTCGTGGCGCCCGGGACGCTCTCGACCTCGAACGTGACGGTCGCCTCCTTGACGTAGGAGGTGTTGCTGCCGCAGGAGCCGTCGCCCATCGAGTACCCGAACGAGTTCCCGGCGTCGCCGGCGGTCTCGCCCAGGAGCTCGAGCTGCAGCTCGGAGAGCACGAAGTCGTCGAAGTTCATGCCGCAGGACGAGTCCAGCCCGCCCGCGTGGATCTCGACGGTGTTGGTGCCCTGCACGAGCCACTCGTTCGGCACGGGCACCTCGACCCGCTCCGACACCCAGGTGCGCTCCTGGTCGACCCGGTGGCCGTTGACCACCAGGAAGTTGCCGAACCGCGCGTCGGCGGAGTTGCTGCCGACGTCGAACGTGAGGGCGGAGGTGCCCGCCGTCGTCGCGAGGCCGGGCAGGTCGGCGCCGTCCACCGTGATCCGCCCGACCGGGTCGCCCCCCGTCGTCGGGGCGGCCGCGAACGTCACGCTGCCCGTGAGGTGGGCGCCGTCCGCGGGCGCGAGCGTGGGCGCGGAGCCGGGCCTGCCGGGCTTGCCTGGCCTGCCCGGCTTCGTGTCGCCCTTCGTGCCGGACTCCGTGCCGGCCGTCGTGTCGGGGCCCTGGTCGGTCCAGCCGGGGAAGCCCGGGAACCGGCCGTCGTCCGAGGCGTCCGTCGCGTCCGTCGCGGGCGACGGGCTCGCGGGCGGGGTCGAGGGCTGCGCCGCCGCCGGCGCGAGGCCGGCGGTAGGGATCGCCAGCGACGCCGCCACGACGCACGCGGCGACGGTCGACGCGCGCAGGCGTCCTGAGGGTTTCGGCCGCATCAGCGTGCCGTCCTTCCTGTCGTCGATGAAGGGAAGGGCGCTCCCGCAGGCAGCCCGGGCTCACCCGGGACCACACGCTGGCGACACCGGGTGAACGCTGCGGTGCCCGCGAGGGACGGCAGGGAGAACACTGGACGGCCACTGGACGTGGCGTCCCAGATCGTGGGACGGCACGACGAAGCCCCGCCCGGCGATGCCGGACGGGGCTGGGTGGTGCGCCATCAGGGACTCGAACCCCGAACCCGCTGATTAAGAGTCAGCTGCTCTGCCAATTGAGCTAATGGCGCATGGCCAGAGGTCGCCCACGGTTCGCACCGGAGGAGGTCCTCACGCGACGAGGTCCCCGCGGTGCGAGGACCTCGTGCTGGTGCGCCATCAGGGACTCGAACCCCGAACCCGCTGATTAAGAGTCAGCTGCTCTGCCAATTGAGCTAATGGCGCTGGCGGGGTGAAACATTACCAGCCGTCCGCACCTGCCGGGAAACCGTCCTGCCCGGTCAGCGCTGTGACCTCCGCGACAGCCGCGCCGGAACGCCGCCGGCCGGCGTCCCGACGGTCACCGGAAGGCCTGGTGGCCCGTGAGGTGCCGCCCGAGGATCAGCGTGTGCACCTCGTCGGTGCCCTCGTACGTGCGCACCGACTCGAGGTTCGCCGCGTGCCGCATCGGCGAGTGCTCCAGCGTGATCCCGTCGCCGCCGAGCACCGTGCGTGCGGTCCGGGCGACCTCGATCGCCGACCGCACGTTCGCGAGCTTGCCGGCCGAGATCATGTGCGCCTCCAGCCGGCCGGCGTCCTTGAGCCGGCCCAGCCGCAGCGCGAGCAGCTGCGCGCGGGACACCTCGAGCGCCATGTCCACGAGCTTCGCCTGCGTGAGCTGGAACGCGGCGATCGGCCGGCCGAACTGGACCCGCTCCCCCGCGTGCCGCAGGGCGGCGTCCAGGCTGTCGCGCGCGGCGCCCGCCGCGCCCCAGGCGATGCCGTACCGCGCCTCGTCGAGACAGGCGAACGGCCCGGCCAGCCCGGGGTGCTCCGGCAGTAGAGCGTCCGCGGGGAGGCGCACGTCGTCGAGGGTCACGTCGCACTGCACGGACGCCCGCAGCGACAGCTTCGGCTCGATGGGCCTCGCGGCGAAGCCCGGCGTCGTCGTCGGGACGAGGAACCCGCGCACCCGCGGCGCGCGCCCGCCGTCGGCGGCGGCGTCGTCGTCGTGCTCAGGAGCGACGGCCCGCGCCCAGACCACCGCGACGTCCGCCACCGACGCGAGCCCGATCCAGCGCTTGCGCCCGGAGAGCACCCACCCGTCCCCGGTGCGGGTCGCGGTGGTCTGCATCGCCGCCGGGTCGGAGCCGGCGGCGGGCTCGGTGAGGGCGAAGCAGCCGAGCAGCTCCCCGGCGGCCATGCCCGGGAGCCAGCGCTCCTGCTGCTCGGCCGAGCCGTGCTTCGCGATCGCGGTCATCGCCAGCGACCCCTGCACCGAGACGAACGTGCGGATCCCGGAGTCGCCCGCCTCCAGCTCCGCCATCGCGAGGCCGTACTCGACCGCCGAGCGCCCCGCGCAGCCGTGCCCGGGCAGGTGCATGCCCAGCAGGCCCGCCTCCGCCAGGCGTGGCACGAGGTCGAGGGGGAACACCGCGTCGGCGAACCAGCGCGCGACGTGCGGGCGGACGTGCTCGTCGACCAGCGCCCGCACCCGGTCGCGCGTCTCGCGCTCCGCGGGGCTCAGCTCGTCCTCGAGCGCGAGCAGGTCGAGGGGGTCCGCGGGGCGGGCGTCGTCGCCGGTCATGGGCCCACCGTAGCGACGGCGGGCCGGGCCTTCAGGAGCGACGTCAGAGGTACAGGCCGGTCGCGCCGCCCTCGGCCTCGGTCTCGGTGACGCCGTGCACGTCGCGCTCCCGCAGCAGCACGTAGTCCGTGCCGCCGAGGTCCACCTCGGCGCGCTCCTCCGGGTCGTAGAGCACGCGGTCGCCCACGGCCACCTGGCGCACGTGCTCGCCCTTCGCCACCACCACGGCCCACGCGAGCCGCTTGGGCCCCGTCGCGGTGGCGGGGATGACGAGCCCCGCCGTCGACTGCCGCTCGGACGAGTCCACCTCCGGCTGCACCAGCAGGCGGTCGTGCAGCATGCGGATGGGCAGGGGCGTGGTGCTGGGCACGGCGTCGGTCACGGGTCAACGCTAGACGACACGGGCGTCTACGCTCGACGCCGGGGCGCCGCCGCACGCCGGCCCGGTGCCCCCGTGACCGACCGGTCGCCGCGCGACCGCCACCTCGACCCAGGAGCACCCGTGACCCGTCTCGCCGTCGGCGACGCCGCCCCCGCCCTCGAGCTGCCCGCCGTCCTGCCGGACGCGTCGGGCACCGGCACCATCACCGGCACGTTCTCCCTGGCCGCCGCGCTGGCGGCGCCGGGCCTCCGGGGCGTCGTCGTGTACTTCTACCCCGCCGCGATGACGCCCGGCTGCACCACCGAGGCCTGCGACTTCCGCGACTCCCTCGCGTCGCTCCAGGGCGCCGGGTACGCCGTCGTCGGCGTCTCGCCCGACGACGTGGACAAGCTCGCCCGGTTCGCCGAGCGCGACGCCCTGACGTTCTCCCTCGCCGGCGACACCGAGCACTCCGCGCTCGAGGCCTGGGGAGCCTGGGGCGAGAAGAAGAACTACGGCAAGACGTACGTGGGCGTCATCCGCTCCACCGTCGTCGTCGACCCGGACGGCAAGGTGGCCGTCGCGCAGTACAACGTCAAGGCGACCGGGCACGTCGCGCGCCTGCGCAAGACCCTCGGCCTCGACTGACGCCGACTGCCTACACTGGCCCGGCGCGCGAGTGGTGGAATGGCAGACACGCTGGTCTTAGGAACCAGTGTCTTCGGACGTGCGGGTTCGAGTCCCGCCTCGCGCACCGGCAATCGACGACGCCCGCCCCGGGAAGCCGGGACGGGCGTCGTGCGTGGTGCTGGCGGTGCGGCGATCAGGCCTGCGGCGCACCGTTGTTCGCGGCGGCGATCTGGGCGCGCACGTCGTCCATGTCGAGGTCCTTGACGGCGTCGACGACCTGCTTGAGCGCGGGGGCGGGCAGCGCACCGGCCTGGTTGAAGACCAGCACGCCCTCGCGGAACACCATGAGCGTCGGGATGGCGCTCACGCCCGCGGCGGCGGCGACGCCCTGGTGGGCCTCGGTGTCGATCTTCGCGTGCACGACGTCCGCGTTCTCCTCGGACGAGGCCTCGAAGACGGGCGCGAACTGCTTGCACGGGCCGCACCACTCGGCCCAGAAGTCGACCAGCACGATGTCGTTGTCGGTGACGGTCTTCTCGAACGTGTCGTCGGTGAGCTCGACGGTGGCCATGGGTGTCCTTCCGTGGGGGATCTCCTCGGCACAGCACCGGGACCGGCCCCAGTATTCCCGGCGCGCTCCCGCGGGGCACGGGCTGGTAGAAACGACCTGTGACGGACACGGCCGAATTCCCCCCCGACGACGAGTTCTACCGCGACGAGCCGCAGCCTGCGGGCTGGCTCACCCCGGAGGACCTCGCGGCCGTCCGGGCGCAGCTCCCGCTCGTCTACGTCGACGCGGTGCCGGTGCGCGTGGACGACTCGGGCGACGTCGTCGCCGTCGGGCTGCTGCTGCGCGTCACGCCGCTCGGCACCATGACCCGCGCGCTCGTGTCCGGCCGCGTGCTCTTCCACGAGCGGGTGCGCGACGCGCTGCTGCGCCACATCGAGAAGGACCTCGGCCCGGTCGCGCTGCCGCAGGTCCCGGCGTCGCCGCAGCCGTTCACCGTGGCCGAGTACTTCCCCACCCCCGGCATCACGGCCTACCACGACCCGCGACAGCACGCGGTGTCCCTGGCGTACGTCGTGCCGGTCACCGGCGACTGCCGCCCTCAGCAGGACGCGCTCGACCTGGCGTGGCTCACGCCGGAGGAGGCCTGCAGCGACACCGTGCAGGCGGAGATGATCCACGGCCAGGGCACCATCGTGAAGCAGGCGATGGCCTGGGTGGGACGCCTCAGCTGAGGTCGAGCACCGGCCAGTCGGCGAGGTCGGCGCGCATGCGGCGGTCGTGGGTCGCGACGACGACGGCGGCCGGGGTGGCGACCAGCGCCCGGGTCAGCTCGTCCACGAGGTCCACCGACAGGTGGTTCGTGGGCTCGTCGAGCAGCAGCAGGTGGGGCGCGTGGAGCAGAGCCCGCGCCAGCTCGAACCGGCGCCGCTGACCGGCGGAGAGCTCCGCCAGCGGACGCTCCAGGTCCTCGTCGCCGAGCAGGCCGAGCGCGGCCACGGGCACCACGTGCTCCGGGTCCAGCTCGCCGCGCTCCAGCAGCTCCAGCGCCTCCGTCGCGTACGCGTCGAACCCGGACCTCGGGCCGCCGTCAGGGGCGTCCCGGTCGCCCGGAACGGGGGCGCGGTCGGGCGCGAGCGCCGTCTCCTGCGTCACGACGCCCAGCCGCGCGCCCGCCGTCACCGTCCGCGTCCCGCGCGCCAGCGGCACGCGGCCCGCGAGCGCCGCCAGCAGGGTCGACTTGCCCGCGCCGTTGGGCCCGACGACGAGCAGCCGCCCGGACGGCGGCACCGCGACGCGCGTGCCCGGCAGGTCGAGCCGCACCCCGCCGTCGTCGGCCACGACCCGCGGCGAGCGCACCTCGACGAGCGGGTCGCCGGGGTCCCAGCCGGGCGACATCGCGGGCAGGTCGGGGAAGGAGAGCCGCGCCGGCGGGACGGGCACCTCCACGGCCTCCGCCTCGAGCTTCTGCACGAGCCGGTCCGCGGCCTTCACGTGGATGCGCGCCCGGGTGGCCCGCCGGTGCTTCTGCGAGCCCTTCTCCGGGCGCCACTCGTCGGACAGCCCCTCGTAGGAGGTGTCCAGCCGCTCGGCGAGCACGCGGGCGCGCTCCTGCTCGGCCCGGTAACGCTGGCGCCACCGGTGCAGGGCCTGGTTCTTCGCGAACCGGTACGCGAGGTACCCGGGCTGCCCGTACAGCACGGGCCGGCCGTCCATCGACGGGTCGAGGTCGAGGATGCCGGTGGCGACGTCGTCGAGCAGCTCGCGGTCGTGCGTCACGACGACCACGCCGCCGCGCCAGGCCACGAGCTCGCCCGTGAGGAACTCGATCGCCGAGTCGTCGAGGTGGTTCGTGGGCTCGTCGAGGAGCAGCAGGTCGGCGCGCTCGGCGAGCCGGCACGCGAGGCGCACGCGGTAGCGCTGCCCGACGGAGAGGGTCTCGAGGCGCCGGCGCGGGTCCCGCTCCGCGCCCAGGCGGGTGAGCGCGACGTCGACCCGCCGGTCGGCGTCCCACGCGGCGAGGTGCTCGGCCCGGGCCAGCAGCCCGGACAGCCGGCGCAGGTCGCCCGACTCATGATCGAACCCCGCGGCCTCCGCCTCGATCTCGGCGGACAGCGCGCGCAGGCCGGCGAGCGTGCCCTGCACGAGGTCGCCGACCGTCTCCGCGGGGGTCGTGGGGAGCTCCTGCTCGACCAGCGCGACGCTCCCCCGCCTGCGGACCTCGCCGCGCGCGGGGGGCAGGTCGCCGGCCAGCAGGTGGAGCAGGGTCGACTTGCCGGACCCGTTCTCCCCCACGACGCCGAGCCGGGTGCCGTTCGACACCCGCAGGCTCACGCCGTCGAGCACCGGGCGGCCGGGGTACGCGAACGCGAGGTCCGTGGCGGTGAGGTGCACCCGTCGATCCTAGGTGCGGGCGAACGTCTAGGGTGGCGGCATGACTTCCCCCACTTCTCCCGACGCGGTCGTGCGCGCCGACGGCCGCACGCCCGACCAGCTCCGCCCCGTCACGATCACGCGCGGCTGGACCGAGAACGCCGAGGGCTCGGTGCTGGTGGAGTTCGGCCGGACGCGCGTCCTGTGCACGGCGTCGTTCACGGCGGGCGTGCCGCGCTGGAAGAAGGGCTCCGGCGAGGGCTGGGTCACCGCGGAGTACGCGATGCTCCCCCGCGCGACCAACGAGCGCAGCCAGCGCGAGTCGGTCAAGGGCAAGATCGGCGGCCGCACCCACGAGATCTCCCGCCTCATCGGCCGCGCGCTGCGCGCCGTCGTCGACGTCTCGGCCCTCGGCGAGAACACGATCGTGCTCGACTGCGACGTGCTGCAGGCCGACGGCGGCACCCGCACCGCGGCGATCACGGGCGCGTACGTCGCGCTCGCCGACGCCGTCGCGTGGGGCGCCCGGCACGGCCACGTCACCGGTGGCAAGCAGGTGCTCACCGACTCGGTCGCGGCGGTGAGCGTCGGCATCATCGACGGCACGCCCATGCTCGACCTGCCCTACGTGGAGGACGTGCGCGCCGAGACGGACATGAACGTCGTGACGACGGGCTCGGGCACGTTCGTCGAGGTCCAGGGCACCGCGGAGCACGCCCCGTTCGACCGCGCGGAGCTCGACGCGCTGCTCGACCTCGCCCTCGCCGGCACGGTCGAGCTCACCGAGAAGCAGCGGGCCGCGCTCGCGCAGGAGCTCTGACGATGACGGCCCCGACCCCCGGCACGGTCCCCGCCGGCGCCCGCCTCGTGCTGGCCACGCACAACCGCAAGAAGCTCGTCGAGCTGCGCGCCATCCTGCGCGAGCAGCCGGGCCTCGACGCGCTGCCCGACGACGCCGTGGTGACGGCGGGCGACCTCGGCGCCCCCGAGCCGGTCGAGGACGGCGTGTCGTTCGTCGAGAACGCGCTCATCAAGGCGCGCGCCCTCGCCGCGGCGACGGGGCTGCCCGCCGTCGCGGACGACTCCGGCCTGAGCGTGGACGTCATGGGCGGCGCGCCCGGCATCTTCTCCGCCCGCTGGTCCGGGCGGCACGGCGACGACGAGGCGAACCTCGAGCTGCTGCTGGGCCAGCTGGCCGACGTCCGCGACGAGCACCGCGGGGCGGCGTTCGTGTGCGCGGCCGCGCTCGTGACCCCCGACGGCCGCGAGGAGGTGTGCCTCGGCGAGATGCCCGGCACGCTCGTGCGCGCGCCGCGCGGGGACAACGGCTTCGGCTACGACCCGATCCACGTGCCCGTCGAGCAGGCCGCGGGCCCCGACGGGACGCCCGGGACGCGGACGTCGTCCGAGCTCGAGCCGGCGGAGAAGAACGCGATCAGCCACCGGGGCAAGGCCTTCCGTGCCCTCGCCCCCGAGATCGCCGCCGCCCTCTGACGGCGGCTCGTCGCCCGCCCGTCAGGCGCGACGGCGGGCGGCGAGCGACGCGAGCGCGCGCCACCCGAGCATCGTCACGCCGAGGAACACGGCCGTGACGATCGCGAACGAGGGCTCCACGCCGCCGACGCCAAGCACCGGGCGCAGCGCCAGGCCGAGGGCCACGGTGGCGAACCAGACGGCCACGCCGGTGGGCCAGACCTGCGCGGGCGCGCGCCAGGCGCGGGTGGCGAGCCAGCCCACGGCCAGGCCGACGAGGACCGGCAGGCCCACCATCGCGACGTGACCGACGTCGCCCGCCGTCTCGTGGTTCACGGTGCCCACCACGGTGAACACGAGCACGCACACGAGGTCGCAGACGACCGCGGGCCAGGCGGGCAGGGTCGTCGGGGCCGCGGGGGTGGTGGAGGAGGCGTCGTTCACGGTGCCGAGGCTACCGCTCACAGCTCGTGCACCCCGCCGGCCTCCGCGACCGCGACGGGCCCGTCGTAGGCGGACCGCGCCTCGGCCAGAGCCACCTCCGGGGAGTTCCAGACCGGCAGGTGCGTGAGCAGCAGGCTGCCCACCCCCGCGCTCGCCGCGGCCTCGCCGGCGCGGCGGCCGGTGAGGTGGATGCCGCGCACGACGCCGTCGTCGCGCCCCTCCTGGAACGCCGCCTCGGCGAGGAACAGGTCCGCGCCGCGGGCGCCCTCGACCAGCCCGTCGCACGCGTCCGTGTCGCCCGAGTAGACCAGCGTGGCCCGCTCGCCGGGCCGCACGCTCGACGGGCCCGTGACCCGGATGCCGTACGCCTCCACCGGGTGGTAGACGGCGAACGGCTCCAGCTCGAACGGCCCCACGCGCACGGCGGTGCCGGGCTGCCAGGGGCGGACGTCGTACTCCCCGTCCATCGACTCCCCCGGGCCCAGCCCGTACATGGCGGCCGCGCGCTCGGCCGTGGCGCTCGGGCCCAGCACGGGCAGCCGCCGCCCGGCGCCGGTGACCACGCCGCCCCGCTCCGGGTGGTAGCGCAGGTACACGTACAGCCCGGACAGGTCCGCGCAGTGGTCCGGGTGCAGGTGGGACAGGCCGACGGCGTCCAGGTCGAGCGGGTCGACGTGCCGCTGCAGCGCGCCGAGCCCCCCGTTGCCGAGGTCGAGCACCACGTTCCAGTCCCGCGCGTCGTCGCCCGTGAGGCCGGACGCCGCGGCCAGGGCGGCCGGCACCTGCAGCAGGTACGTGGACGCGGGCGAACCCGGGCCCGGGAACGAGCCGGCGACGCCGACGGTGACGAGCCTCATGCGGCCTCCACCAGGTCCACCTCCGGCCCCAGGAAGCGCCGCGCGAGCTGCTCGAACGGCTCCGGCGTCCCCGTGGCCAGGAACCGGTGCACGGGCGGGGGCGCGTCGACGGACCGCTCCAGGTCGTGCTGCACGAGGTTCCGGTACACGTCCTTCGCGGTCTCCTCGGCACTGGAGACGAGGGTGACGCCCTCGCCCATGACGTACGAGACCGCGCCCGCCAGCAGCGGGTAGTGCGTGCAGCCGAGCACGAGCGTGTCGACGCCGGCGGCCTTCACCGGGTCGAGGTACCGGTGCGCCACCTCGAGCACCTCGGGGCCGGACGTCTGCCCGCGCTCCACGAGCGGGACGAAGTCGGGGCACGCCTGCGTGGTGATCTCCAGGCCGGGGGTCACGTGGAAGGCGTCGTCGTAGGCGCGCGAGTCGACGGTGGCCTTGGTGCCGATCACCCCGATGCGGCCGGTCTTGGACGCGAGCACCGCGCGGCGCGCCGCCGGCCGGATCACCTCGACCACCGGGATGCCGCGCCGCACCGTGTACCGCTCGCGTGCGTCGGGCAGCGCCACCGCCGTGGCGGAGTTGCAGGCGATGACGAGCATCTTCACGCCCTCGTCGACCAGGCGGTCCATCACGGCGAGCGCCATGGCGCGCACGGCGGCGAGCGGCTTGGGCCCGTACGGGCTGTTGGCCGTGTCGCCCAGGTAGAGCACCTGCTCGTGGGGCAGCTGGTCGAGGATGGAGCGCGCGACGGTCAACCCGCCGACGCCGCTGTCGAAGATCCCGATGGGGGCGTCGTTCACGCGAGGAAGCCTAGTCGCGACGGGCGGCCCCGACCGTGCGGAGTGAGCGGCGACACGGCGTGGCGCCCGCCACAGCGGGCGCCGGACCTGCGGCTACGCCGTGGGACGCCCGGCCCGCAGGTCCGCGAGCATCTCGTCGACCAGCGACTCCTGCGCGAAGCCCGCCGCGACGAACACGCCGCCCCAGTACCGCCGCTCCGCGCCCGTCAGCCCGACGCGCTCCCACCCGGCGAGCTCGTCGCCGTCGTCGAGCTCCTCGTCGTCGTCGCTGTCGTCGTCGCTGTCGTCGTCGCTGTCGTCGTCGTCGAGCCCCGCCAGGACGTCGTCGTGCAGCGTCTCCACGTCGGCGTCGTCCACGAGGCCCAGGCGCTCGGCGAGGACGAGCCGCAGGTCCGTCAGCGCACCGGCGAACTCCTGCGCCCCCTCGCGCGGCACCACGATCTCCGCCCCCGCCCGCGGGTCGTCCGGGAGCTCGTCCCGGGAGTCGATCTGGTCCGCGAACGCGACGAGCCGCGCGACCTTCCCCGCCGCCAGGTCGGTCTGGGTGAGGTGCCGGAACTCGGTGGCGACGTCGGCGTCGTCGTCGTGCGCGTCAGGCAGCAGCCGCTGCACCGCCGGGTCCTGCGGCACCCGCGCCACGCCCGTGAACGCGACGCCGTCGCCCACCTCGATCCCGGGCTCCAGCCCGGACTCGGCGCGCACCAGCTCCGCGACGTCCCGCGCCACGCGCGCGAGCACCTCCCGCTCGACGTCGTCCCACCGGGCGACGTAGCCCGCCGGCGCGGACCGGAACGGCGTCACGCCGCTCCCCCGTCCGCGCTGCCGTCGGACGCGCCCGACTGCCGCAGCGTGGCCCACAGCCCGAACCCGTGCATCGCCTGCACGTCCACCTCCATGCGCTCGCGGGGGCCGGTCGACACCACCGCGCGGCCGTCGTGGTGCACCTGCATCATCAGCTTCTGCGCCTTCGACGGCGGGTAGCCGAAATAGCTCTCGAAGACGTAGCTCACGTACGACATGAGGTTGACCGGGTCGTTCCACACGATCGTGATCCACGGGTCGGCGACGGCCGCGACCGCCTCGGTCTCCGCCTCGCGCTCCACCCCGGTCGCCGCGACCGCCGTCGCGCGCGTCGTCGTCTGCCCGTTCACCCGCCCAGCCTAGGCACAGGCGGCCGGTGGGCGTCGACCGTCCGCCAGGCGGGCGTCACCCTGCCGGATGACCGGACGGGCCCTACCGTGTCCCCATGACCGACGAGCCCCGGGGCAGCGTCGCCCCGCCGCCGTATGCCGTGCCTGCCGCCCCGCTCCCCACCATCCGTCCGTCGGTCGCGCTCCTCACGGACCGCTACGAGCTGACGATGCTGCAGGCGGCGCTCGCCGACGGCACCGCGCACCGGCACTGCGTCTTCGAGGTGTTCACGCGGCGGCTGCCCGCCGGGCGGCGCTACGGCGTCCTCGCGGGCACCGGCCGCATCCTGGAGGCGCTCGCCCACTTCCGCTTCGGCGACGCGGAGCTGGCCTACCTCGAGCGCGCCGGCGTCGTCGACGACCGCACCCTCGACTTCCTGCGCGGCTACCGCTTCACCGGCAGCGTCCAGGGGTACGCCGAGGGCGAGATCTTCTTCCCCGGATCGCCGGTGCTGCAGGTCGAGGGCACGTTCGCCGAGGCCGTGCTGCTCGAGACGCTGATCCTGTCGATCCTCAACTACGACTCGGCGATCGCCTCCGCGGCGTCCCGCATGACCAGCGCGGCCGTGGACCGGCCCGTGCTGGAGATGGGCTCGCGGCGCGCGCACGAGCAGGCCGCCGTCGCGGCGGCGCGGGCGGCGGTCGTCGGCGGGTTCACGGGCACCTCGAACCTCGAGGCGGGCATGCGGTACGGGCTCGACACCATCGGCACCGCGGCGCACGCGTTCACGCTGCTGCACGACGACGAGCGCTCGGCGTTCGACTCCCAGGTCGCGTCGCTGGGCGCCGGCACCACGCTCCTGGTCGACACCTACGACGTGCGGCGCGGCGTCGAGAACGCGATCGCCGCGGCCGGCACGTCGCTCGGGGCCGTGCGGCTCGACTCGGGCGACCTCGGCGTCCTGGCCGTCGAGGTGCGCCGCCAGCTCGACGACCTCGGCGCGACCGGCACCAAGATCGTCGTGACGTCCGACCTCGACGAGCACGCCATCGCCGGGCTCGCCGCCATGCCGGTGGACGTGTACGGCGTGGGGACGTCGCTGGTCACGGGCTCGGGCGCGCCGACGTGCGGCATGGTCTACAAGCTGGTCGCCCGCGCGGACGCCGCGGGCGTGCTGCAGCCGGTCGCGAAGGCGTCCGCGCACAAGACCAGCCAGGGCGGGCGCAAGGGCGCCGCCCGGCGGTTCGGCCCCGACGGGCGCGCCGTCGAGGAGGTGCTCGTCACCGGCCCCGACGACCTCGTCGTGGCCTGGAGCCCCGAGGACGGCGCCTCGACCGTCCCGGACCGCGACGCGCCCGACGACGGCGAGGGCGGCAGCGAGCGCTCCGACCTGCGCGGTCTGCTGGTCCCGCTCGTGGTGGACGGCGCCGTCGACTCCCGCTGGGTGGGCTCCTACGGCGTCCAGAACGCGGCCGAGCACCACCTGCAGGCCCGCGCGGAGCTGCCGCGCGGCGGGCGCCGGCTCTCGGCCGGCGACCCGGCGATCCCCACCGTCGAGCTCCCGCTGGTCTGAGGCCTGCTCCCCCGGGGCCCTACCGCTTGCCGACGAACCAGCCGCGCACCATCTCGACGCGCGCGGTGAGCTGGTCGGCGGTCGCCAGCGGCACCTCGGGCCCGCCGCAGCGGCGGCGCAGCTCGTTGTGCACCGAGCCGTGCGGCGTGCTGCTCTTGCGCGCCCACGCGGACACCAGCTTGGAGAGCTCCTTGCGCAGGTCGGCGGCCCGCCGGTGCTCCGCCTCCGACTGCTCGAGCGCGGCCTCGGACGCCGTGGCGCCGCCCCGCCCGCGCACCTGCTGCGCCTGCCGCTGCCGCAGCAGCGTCGTCACCTGGTCCGCCTCGAGCAGCCCCGGGAGCCCGAGGAAGTCCAGCTCCTCGGCGGAGCCGACGTCGGCGCCCGTGCCGAACTCGCCGCCGTCGAACAGGACGCGGTCGAACGACGCCTGGGCCTCGAGCGCCTCGAAGGAGCCGAGGAGCTCCCCGGACGCCTTCTCCTCCTTGTTCGCCGCCGCGAGGAGCGCCGCCTCCGGGTCGTACTCGATGCCCTGCTCCTCGGCCGTCTTCGGCCGGTCGAGCGCGTGGTCGCGCTCGAGCTCCATGCCGTTGGCCAGCTCGAGCAGCAGCGGCACGCTCGGCAGGAAGACGGACGCCGTCTCGCCGCGCTTGCGGGCGCGCACGAAGCGGCCCACCGCCTGCGCGAAGAACAGCGGGGTGGAGGTGCTCGTCGCGTACACGCCGACGGCGAGCCGCGGCACGTCCACGCCCTCCGAGACCATGCGCACCGCGACCATCCACCGCGAGTCGCTCTGGGCGAACTCGTCGATGCGCGCGCTCGCGCCGTCGTCGTCGCTGAGCACCACCGTCGGGCTCTGCCCGGTGAGCCGCGCGAGGTGGCCGGCGTACGCCCGGGCGTCCGTCTGGTCGGTCGCGATCACCAGGCCACCGGCGTCGGGGACGACGCGGCGCATCTCGGTGAGCCGCTTGTCCGCGCCCGCGAGGACCGACGGGATCCACTCGCCGTTCGGGTCCAGCGCGGTGCGCCAGGCCTGGGCGTGCATGTCCTTGGTCATCGCCTCGCCGAGGCGGGCGCTGACCTCGTCGCCGGCCTTGGTGCGCCAGCGCATGCTGCCCGAGTAGGTCATGAACAGCACCGGCCGCACGACGTGGTCCCGCAGCGCGTCGCCGTAGCCGTACGTGTAGTCGGCCTTGGACCGGCGGATGCCCTCCCGGTCCTCCTCGTAGGTGACGAACGGGATCGGCGCGGTGTCCGACCGGAACGGCGTGCCCGTCAGCGCGAGGCGCCGGCTGGCGTCCTCGAACGCCTCGCGGACGGCCTCGCCCCAGCTCAGGGCGTCGCCGCCGTGGTGCACCTCGTCGAGGATGACGAGCGTGCGCGCGGCGTCCGTGCGGGCGCGGTGCAGCGCGGGCTTGGCCGCGACCTGCGCGTACGTCAGCGCGACGCCGTCGTAGTGCGAGCCGTGCCGGCCCTGGCTGTTCTTGAACGACGGGTCGATCCGGATACCGACGCGCGCGGCGGCGTCCGCCCACTGGTGCTTGAGGTGCTCCGTGGGCGCGACGACGGTCACGCGGCGCACGATCCCGGCCTCGAGGAGCTCGGTGGCCACGCGCAGCGCGAACGTCGTCTTGCCGGCGCCGGGCGTCGCGACCGCGAGGAAGTCGCGGGGGTTGCGCTGCCGGTACAGCTCGAGCGCCTCGGCCTGCCAGGCACGCAGGTTCGACGCCGTGCCCCACGGCGCGCGGCGCGGGAACGCCGGGCTGAGGTGGGACGCCGCGGACGACGACGGCGACTGCGGGAGCGGCTTGGCCGGCTCCGCCGCGGCCTCGAAGAGATCGGGGGTGGACTCGGGCTCGTTCAGCGGCTGCGCGCTCACTTGCCGGAGTCGCCCTCGCCGCCCTCGCCGTCCTGCGGGTCGCGGAGGCCGTCGTAGATCTCCTTGCAGACCGGGCAGACCGGGAACTTCGCCGGGTCGCGGCCGGGCACCCACACCTTGCCGCACAGCGCGATCACGGGCTTGCCCGACAGGGCGGACTCCATGATCTTCTCCTTGCGCACATAGTGCGCGAAGCGCTCGTGGTCGCCCGGCTCCGCCGCCTGCTCGCGGGTGTCCGGACGCTCCAGCACGCTGGTGCCGGCCCCGGTGTCCTGCGAGGGGTCGGCCGGCGGGGTGGAGAGGGGATCGCTCATGCGGGGAAGTCTACGACGGCCCCTCCGACGGTCCCCGTCCACGCCCGCCCCCGAGCCGCGGATCCGGGCACGGATCACAGGCCCTGCCAGTCGGGCTTGGACGCGAACGTCTGGCGGTAGTAGTCGCCGAGCTGCAGCCGCGAGGCCGCCGCGTCGTCCACCAGCACCGTGGCGTGGGGGTGCATCTGCATCACCGTGCCCGGCCACATCGCGGAGATCGGGCCCTCCACGAGCTGGTGCACGGCCTCGGCCTTGCCCCGGCCCGTGGCCAGCAGCACGAGGTGGCGCGCGTCCATGATCGTGCCCAGCCCCTGCGTGAGGCAGTGGGTGGGCACCTGCTCCACGTCGTCGTCGAAGAACCGCGCGTTGTCCACGCGCGTCTGCCGGGTGAGGGTCTTGATCCGGGTGCGCGACGCCAGCGACGAGCCCGGCTCGTTGAACGCGATGTGCCCGTCCGTGCCGATCCCCAGGATCTGCAGGTCCACCCCGCCGGCGTCGGTGATCGCCTGCTCGTAGGCGGCGCAGGCGACGGGGAGGTCCTCGGCCAGCCCGTCCGGGCCGTGCACCTGGCCGGCCGGCCACGCGACGCGGGAGGCGATCTCCGTCTCGATGACGTTGCGGTAGCGCTGCGGGTGGTCGGCGGGCAGGCCCACGTACTCGTCGAGCATGAAGCCGCGGGCCCGCTCGAAGGACAGACCGTCCTGCTCGTGGCGCCGCGCCAGCTCGTCGTAGACCCGCAGCGGGCTCGACCCGGTCGCCAGCCCCAGCACCGTCGCGGGGTTGCGGCGCAGCAGCGCCTCGATCGCGTCGGCCGCGAGCACGGCCAGCTCCTCGGCGGGGGCGATCACGACTTCCATGCGGGGCTCCAGTCTCTCGGTTCCGGGATCGAGCGCGTCGTCCCGGCGTGCAGTCGTCGGGCGGCACGCGTGCGGCCCGGTCGTTCCGGCCCGATCATTCCTCAGGATCGGCCGGGGGCGCGTTGAGCATCGGCGTGAGGCGCGCGTCGAACTCCTGGGCCAGCGTCGCGACGTCGCCGCCGCCGGCGATCCGGCCGAACAGGTCCTCGTACACGCCCGCGTCCTCGATCGACGCCCAGCCGGGCGCCGCCGGGGTGAGCTTCGACGCGGCCGCCGTGCGCACCAGGGTGCGCCCGAACTTGTCGCCCTTCATCAGCTCCTGCGCGTCGGCGTCCGCCGGGCCTAGCCCGCTCTCGGCGAGCCTCGACTGGAACTCGTCCGAGAAGACGACGCGGAGCACGTCCTCGGCCAGCTCGGGGCTCGGCGACGTGGCCGAGACCGCGATGTTCGACCCGCCGGCGAAGACGGGGGCCAGGCCGCCGTCCACCCCCGGGAGCGGGAAGATGTCGAACGTCGAGGAGTCCTTCATCCCGTCGCGCACCTCCTCGCCCTCGTCGTTGCGCTCGAGGTCGCCGATCGACCACCGCGCCCACGCGGGCGCCATGATCGTGGCCGCGGCCGGCGGCGCGTCCTCCACGCCGTCGTTGAGGAAGTCCCAGTAGGAGACGTCCTTCTCCGTGGACGGCAGGTACGACGCGTTCTCGTACACGTCCTGCCACATCTCGAGGCCCTCGACCGTCTTCGGGTCCGCGAGGGTCGAGACCCAGCGGTCGCCCTCCTTCACCGCGAGCTCGCCGCCCGTGGCGAACACCCAGGAGATGCCGTTGCGCCAGTCCTGGCCGCCCATCGCGAGCCCGGCGTGGACGTCGTCGGTGAGGCTCTTCACCGCCTCGCCGAACTCCGCCAGCGTGCTCGGCTTCTCGAGGCCGGCCTCGCGCCACACGTCCTTGCGGTAGAAGACGTAGCGCGAGCCGAAGTAGTACGGCAGCGCGTAGTGGCGGCCGTCCACCGAGCCCGCCTCGACGAACGACGGCAGCAGGTCGTCGCCGCCCAGCTCCTCGTACAGCTCCGGCGAGATCTCGCGGAACGCGCCCGACGTGGTGAACGTGGGCGACTGCGTGTTGCCGATCTCGACGACGTCCGGGGTCGTGGCCGGGTCGGCCAGCGCCTCGGTGAGGGTGTCGACGAGGTCGCCCCACTCCTGCTGCTCGATGGTGAGCGTGGCGCCGGGGTGCTCGTCCTCGAAGGTCTGCACCAGGTACTCGCGCAGATCGGGCGTGGTGTCCGTGCCGACGAGCCACAGCGTCAGGTCGGTGTCCGGTCCGGTGTCCTCCGGCTCGTTTCCCAGCGCGGCGCACCCGGCCAGGGCGAGCGCCACCGACCCGGCCAGCACCACGGCCACGGGCCGGGTCGTCGACAGGGAATTCGACCGGGACGCCTGGCGCCCGGTCACGACGCCACCCCGTTCAGCGGGTTCATGGGGGCGCGGCCCGCGACCGACCGGCCCACGACCGCCGCGCCGACCGCGCCGACGGGCACGCGGCCCGGGGCGAGCCGCACGCGGTCCGCGAGGTGCAGGGAGCCGAGGAAGCCGGACGAGGCGGACTCGCGCACGAGGGCGGCGCGCACGGCGTCGAGCAGCGGCTCGCCGAGCTGGGCCACGCCGCCGCCCAGCACGACGTGCCGCACGTCGACGGTGAGGACGAGCATGCGCACCGCCGCGGCGACCGCCGAGGCGTACGTGTCGCGGGCCTCGAGGGCCGCGGGCACGCCGCGCCCGGCCGCCTCGAAGAGCTCGACGGGCGCGGGTCGGCCCGTGCGGGCCGGCCACAGCCGGTCCACGGCGGTGCCGGACGCGTAGAGCTCGAGGCAGCCGCGCTGGCCGCAGGGGCACTCGGGGCCGGCGGGGTCCACGGGGACGTGCCCGATCTCCCCGGCCGCGCCGCCGAAGCCGCGTCGCAGCTCGCCGTCGAGGACGAGGCCCGCCGCCAGCCCGGTGCCGAGCGCGAGGAACGCGAGGTCGACCTGCGACCGGGGCGTCCCGGTCGCGGTGGCCTCGAGGTGCGCGGCGCCGAGCGCGGCGACGTTGAGGTCGTTCTCCAGGCCCACGGGGATCCCCCCGAGCGCGTCGCCCAACAGCGCGGCGAGCGCGAGCGGCTCGCCGTCCACGCCGACGTTGACGGCGTGCCGGACGGTGCCGGCCTCCGGGTCGACGAGGCCCGGCATGCCCACGCCGATGCCGACCACGTCGGCGAGGTCGATGCCGGCCTGGCGCGCGACGCCGCGCGCGGCGCGGGCGGCGCCCGCCACGACGCCGCGCGGGCCGCGCTCCGTGGCCAGCCGGGCCTGCGCCACCGTGGTGCCGTCGGCGTCGAGCAGCACGGCGAGCGTCTTGGTCCCGCCGATGTCGAGACCGACGGTCGGGCCGGTCACGGCCTCCTCGGTCAGGGGTGTGCCGTCGTCCACGTCAGCCCTTCACCGCCCCGGAGACCAGGCCGGACGTCATCCGGCCCTGCACGAAGAGGAAGAAGACGATCACCGGCACCGCGATGAGCGTCGAGGCCGCCATGACCTCCGCCCAGTCGATGCCGCGGTTCGCGGACGCGGACAGGAAGCTGCGCAGCCAGATCGGCAGTGTCTGCCGGTCCTCGGCGGGCAGGATCACCAGCGCCGTCGTGAACTCGTTCCACGCCTGGAGGAACGCGTACACCCCGGACGCGACGAGGCCGGGCGCGAGCAGCGGGAACGTGATCCGCAGGAACGCCTTCGTGCGCGAGAGCCCGTCGACCATCGCCGCCTCCTCGAGCTCCGCGGGGATGCCCGCGACGAAGCCGCGCAGCATCCAGATCGTGAACGGCACCAGCATGGCGGTGTACAGCACCGAGATGCCGAGCACCGAGTTGAGGCCGAGCACGGGCGCGCTCTCCCCCACCGAGGAAAGCATCTTGTACTGCGCGATGAACAGCCCCTCGGCCGGCAGCATCTGGATGAAGAGCACCGCCAGCACGAAGCTCGTCCGGCCGCGGAAGCGCCAGCGGCTGATGGCCAGCGCCGCGAGGAACGCGAACGCCAGCACGAGGACGATCGTGACGCCCGTGATCATCAGGCTCATCCGCAGCGCCCCGCCGAAGCCGGAGTCGCTGATGACGCTGGTGAAGTTGGCGAGCGTGAAGTGCGTGGGCAGGAAGCTCGGGGTGCTCGCCTTCAGGCGCGCGTTCGGCGTCACGGCCGACAGCAGCATCCAGTAGACGGGGAACACCCACACCAGGGACAGCGCGATCCCCAGCACGCCCAGCAGGATCTTGCCGACGCGCGGGCGCGGGCGGCGGGCGGGCGGCCTGATCTCGCGGGACGCGACCGCGGCGGGCGGCCGGACGGTCTCGGTCGCGGCGCTCATGCGGCGTCCTCCTTCATGAGGCTGCGCACGTACGGCGCGGCGAGCAGCACCGTGAGCAGCAGGACGAAGATCGAGACGGCGGCGGCGCCGGAGAAGTCCTGGCTGCCGATGCCGAGCTCGTAGATGAAGTTGCCCAGCAGGTTGGTCTCGGACACCGGGGCGCCGCCGTCCTGCAGCAGCCGGATCTGCGCGAAGACGCGCAGGTCCCAGATGATCTGCAGCAGCAGCACGATGGCGAGCACCGGGCGCACCAGCGGCAGCAGGATGTGGCGCAGGATCTGGCGCGGGCTGGCGCCGTCGAGCCGCGCGGCCTCGAGGACCTCCTCGGAGACCTGGGTCAGGCCGGCGTACAGGGACATGGCCACGAACGGCACCGACATCCACACGATGACCAGGGTCGCGACCAGGAAGAACGTCAGCGGCTGCGCGAGCCACGCGTACCCCTGGTACTGGTCGAGCCCGATCTGCACGAGCAGCCAGTTGACGACGCCCGAGCGGTAGTCGAAGAGCCACCGGAACACGGTCACGGCGGCCACCAGCGGCGTGGCCCAGGCCAGCAGCAGCACCACCTGCATGGTGATGCGCACGCCGGCGTGCACGGCCTTCATGAGCAGCGCCAGGCCGAGGCCGATCGCCACGGTGAGGAAGGCGTTCACCAGGCAGAAGACGATGGACCGCCCGACGACGGCCCACAGGCGGTCGTCGGTGAAGATGCGCGCGTAGTTGTCCAGCCCCGCGAACGTCGGGGGCGCGCCGAACTGCTGCATCATGCCGTACTGCTGCAGCGAGGTCACGACCTGCCAGTACACGGGGTACCCGAGGCCGACCAGCAGGATCAGCACGGCGGGGAGCAGCAGGAGGTAGGGGGTGGCCGGCGTGCGCCGACGGCGGATCGCGATGGCGGACGCGGGCGTCGCGGTGGTCATGCGGTCCTCCTTCCCGGGGGTCGTGGGTGACGGGCGGAGCGGCACCGGTTCGTCGGGCACCGCCCCGCCCGTCGTGGCGGGGAGCCGAGGAGGGTCAGCCCGCCTGGCCGTTGAGCATCGGCGTGAGCTTCGCGTCGTACTCCTTCGCGATGGCCGTCACGTCACCACCCTCGGCGATCTTCTGGAACAGCTCCTCGTAGACCAGGGCGCCCTCGACGGCGGCCCAGCCCGGCGCGGCCGGGGTCAGCTGGGAGGCCTGGGCGGTCTCGACGGTGACCTCGCCGAACTTGTTCGGGTTGCCGTCCTCGTCCACCGTCATGAGCTTGTCGAAGTCGGCGTTGGCCGGGCCGAGACCCGCCTTCGCGAGCATCGTCTGGTACTCGTCCGAGTAGATGATCCGCAGCAGGTTGTCCGCGAGCTCCGGGTGCTGCGACTTGGCCGAGACAGCCATGTTCGAGCCGCCGGCGAACACCGGGGCGACGCCACCGTCGACGCCCGGCAGGGCGAAGATGTCGAACGTCGAGTCGTCCGCCATCCCGTCGCGGACCTCCTCGCCCTTGTCGTTCTTCGTCATGTCGCCGAGGGACCAGCGGGCCCAGCCCGGCGCCATGATCGTCGCGCCGTCGGGGGCCTCGCCGTCCGTGCCGTCGTTGAGGAAGTCCCAGTACGCCTCGTCCTTCGCGGTCGGCGGGAGGTTCGAGGCGCCCTCGAACACGTCCTGCCACTGCTCGAGGCCCTTGACCGTGTTCGGGTCGGACAGCGTGGAGGTCCACTGGTCGCCGTCCTTGACGGCGAGCTCGCCGCCGTTCGCGAAGACCCAGGAGATGCCGTTGCGCCAGTCCTGGCCGCCGATGGCGAAGCCCGACTGCTTCTTGCTCTGCAGCTTCTTGACCGAGTCGCCGAACTCCTCCAGCGTCTTCGGGACCTCGAGGCCGGCCTTCGTCCAGATGTCCTTGCGGTAGAACATGTAGCGCGAGCCGTAGTAGTAGGGCAGCGCGTACTTCGTGTCGTCGATCGACCCGGCCTCGACGAAGGACTGCAGCAGCTTGTCGCCGCCCAGCTCCTCGTACAGCTCGGGCGAGATCTCGCGGAAGGCGCCCGCGTAGGTGAACGTCGGCGCCTGCGTGTTGCCGATCTCGACGACGTCGGGCGTGTTCGCGGCGTCCGGCAGCGCGGTCGTGAGCTTGGTGACCAGGTCGGTCCAGTCCTGCTCCTCGATCGTCAGCGTCGACCCGGGGTTCTCCTCCTCGAACGTGTCGACGAGGTAGGTGCGCAGGTCGTCGCTCGTGTCCGCGCCGGCGAGCCACAGGGTGATGTCGCCGGCCTCGGGGGTGCCGCCGGTGTCGCCGCTCCCCTCCTCGTCGGCAGGCGCGCACGCGGCGAGCGCGAGCGCCAGGGTCAGGCTCGTCGCCACGCCGGTGGCGACGACACGGGTCCTCTTCACTGGGGATTCCTCTCGATCTGTCCAGGGTCGATCTGAGCAGCGCGGCGCCAGGGACGGCGCTGCTGGGGGTGCGGGTCGTCCGTCAGGGGGTCACGAGACCCCGAGCTGGGCGGCCAGCACCAGGACGGCCGCCCCGGCGAGGACGACGTCCTCGTCGAGCGTGGCCATCCGCAGCCGCAGGCCGGCGGCGGTGGCCGGCATCGTGCGGTCGGTCAGGGACTGCAGGGCGGCGGTGCGCAGCGCGCCGTCGAGCAGGTCGGCCGGGCCGCTGAGCAGCACCTCGGCCAGGTTCAGGGCGCCCACGACGGGCGCGAGCGCGGTGCCGAGGGTGCGGCCGACGCCGGCCAGCGCCTCGTCGGCGGCGGCCGGGTCCAGCCCGGCGACGGCCCGGCGCAGCGCCGGGACGCCGAGCACGGTCTCGAGGCAGCCGCGGCGGCCGCAGGCGCAGAGCTCGCCGTCGTCGACGACCGTGACGTGCCCGAGCTCGCCCGCGGCGTCGGCCGCGCCGCGCACCCGCGCGCCGTCGACCATGACGCCGGCGCCGACGCCCAGCCCGACGGTGAGCACGAGCATCGAGCCGTCGGCCCCGCCGTACGTGTACTCGCCGAGCGCCGCGGAGTTCGCGTCGTTGGCGACGTGCACGGGCAGGGCGAGCCGGTCGGTGAGGATCGCGGCCAGCGGCAGGTCGACCCACTGGCGGTTGGGCGCCTCGACGACGCGCCCGGCGTCGTCGACCACGCCGGGCGACCCGACGCCGACGCCGATGACGGGGCGCGTGGCCGCGGAGATCAGGGTGCGCGCGAAGCGCGCGAGGAGGTCCACCAGCTCGTCGCCCACGTGCCCGGACACCGGCAGCGACCGGCGCACGACGGCCTCGCCGGTGAGGGTCATGACGGCGCCGCGCATGACGGCGTCGTCCGAGAGGTCGACGGCCACGATCTGGTAGGCGTCCGTGCGCATCCCGACGAGGATCGCGGGCTTGCCGACGCGGCGGCCGGGCTGCACGCCGAGCTCCTCGACCAGCCCCTCCCCGAGGAGGACGTTCACCAGGTCCGAGATCGTCACCCGGGTCAGCGACGTGGCGCGGGCCAGGTCGGCCCGGGAGGTCGGCCCCTCGTGGAACAGGTGCTGGAGCACGAGGGAGCGGTTGTGCGCCCGGGCGTGCTCGGGGAGCACCTTGGAGGTGGCTCGCAGGCCGGCACCCAGACCTCGTCGTGCGGTGCGCGTCGTCGGCGTGGACATGTTTGTTAGTACAGCGTCTTAACTAGCTGGCTGTCAATCCGCTGCCGCCCCTCGACGCCGCGCGTTATCGGATCGTGACGACCGCGCGCGGACCGCGCGGGCGCGCCAGGTCACGGTCGCGGCACGGTCCGGTCACGATCCCGCGATCGCCACCAGCGACGACGCCCCGCCGCCCTACGCTCGGAGCCATGCCTGCCACCCCGCGCCCCGACCGGGCCCGCCGCGCACCCCTCGTCGCGGCGCTCGCGACGGCCCTCCTCCTCGCCGTCGCGGGCTGCTCGTCGGGCGGGGGCGACGCGGGCGGTGCGTCGTCCGCCGTCGAAGGGGACGCGGGCGCGGCGCTCGACGCCGCGGGCGAGGCCGGAGCGGGCGAGGCCGGCGCGGGCGAGGCGCTCGCCGACGGCCAGACCCCGGGCGCGGCCGCGGAGCGCGAGATCGTGACCACGGGCAGCGCGACCGTCGTCGCCGACGACCCCGCGGCCGCCGCGAGCCGGCTCGCCCGGCTCGTCGAGGAGGCGGGCGGGCGCGTGGAGCGGCGCACCGAGACCGCCGCGACGGACGACTCCGCCGGCTCGGCCTCGATGACCGTGCGCCTCCCGTCCGACCGGATGACCGGGGCCGTCGAGGCGCTGGGCAAGCTCGGCACGGTCGAGGACGTCGACGTGCAGAGCGTGGACGTCACCGGCGAGGGCCAGGACCTCGACGCGCGGATCGCCGCCCTGACGACCTCCACCGACCGGCTGCGCGACCTCATGAAGGCGGCCGGGAGCACGGAGGACCTGCTGCAGGTCGAGCAGGAGCTCTCCGAGCGCCAGGCCGACCTGGACGCGCTCACCGCGCAGCGCCAGCGCCTCTCGGACCAGGTCACGATGTCGACCCTCGACGTCGAGATCGTCCCCGAGCCCGTGGCCGCCGCCCAGTCGCGCGGCGGCTTCCTCGGCGGGCTGTCGTCCGGGTGGGGCGGCCTGGTGACCACCGTGCAGACGGTCGTCCTCGTGCTCGGCGTCCTGCTGCCCTGGATCGCCGTCGCCGCGCTCGGCTACCTCGGCTACCGCTGGGCGCAACGCCGGACCCGGCCGGCGGCCGACGCCGAGGGCGGGGCACCGGGCGGGTCCGACGGCGACGGACCGGACGGGCCCGGCGCGCCGTCCCCCTCGGCGCCCACCGCGCCGGACGAGACCCCCGAGCCGGTGCCCGCGGGCCGCTGACGCCCCGCGTCGTCAGGCCCGAGGACCGGATCCCGACGCTACGTGCCGGGCTCGGCGCCGTCGCGGCCCTCGACCCAGCCGCCCATCCCGGCCCAGCCGGCCGCGGCGCGCTCGGTCTCCAGGTCGCGCGGGTAGCCCGCCACGCCGGGCCGTCGCTGCCAGGGCCGGGGCCCGTCGAGCGGGCGGTACTCGACGCCCGCGGCGTCCAGGCGCGCCAGGTGCGCGCGCAGCCGGTCGCCGAACCCGGTGGCGCCGGGGTTCCACACCGCCTCCGCGAACGCGACGAGGCGCGGGAAGGCCGCGTAGTCGACGCGGCGGGCCGAGTCGAGGTGCTCGCTCCACACCTGCGCCTGCGCGCCCAGCACCGTGCCGGGCAGGTCCCCCGCCAGCTCCGGCCGCGCCGCCAGCAGCGCGGCGGGCAGCGGCTCGAACGCGCGCACGTCCTCGACCGTGCGCACGAAGCCGACGGGCACGGGCTCGTGGGGGCCGTCGCCCGCGCGGTGGTCGAGGTACACCTCCTGCTCGGGGGCCATCACCACGTCGTGCCCGGCGGCGAGCGCGTCGGCGGCCACGGCGTGCCCGCGCCAGCACGTGACGACGACGTCGCGCGGCAGGTCCGGGCCGAACGCCTCGTCCCACACCACCGCCCGGCGGCCCCGCGACCGCAGGTGCTCGGCGAGCCGGGCGAGGAACCACCCGTGCAGGCGGGCGACGTCCCCCTCGCCGTCGGGCCCGACCAGGCCGAGCCCGGCGGCGCGCGCCACCACGTCCGGCCGCTCCCGCCAGGCCGTGGTGGGCACCTCGTCCCCGCCCAGGGCGACGAAGGGCGAGTCGAAGACCTCGCACACCTCGTCCAGCACGCCCGCGAAGAAGTCGACGGCGGCCGGCGACGGGTCGATCACGTCCTCGCTGATGCCCCACGTCGTGCGCACCTCGTGCGCGCCGGGGCGCGCGGCCAGCTCCGGGTACGCGGTCAGCAGGGCCTGCACGTGACCCGGGGAGCCGATCTCCGGCACGACGGTCACACCGCGCTCGCGCGCGTAGGCGACGATCTCCTCGAGGTCGGCCCGCGTGTAGAACCCGCCGTGCGGGCGGCCGTCGTACCGCCCGGCGCGCCACGTGCCGACGCCGGACTCGCGCCGCCACGACCCGACCTCGGTGAGCCGCGGGTACCGCCGGACCTCCATCCGCCACCCCTGGTCGTCGGTGAGGTGGAGCTGCAGCACGTTCAGGTGGTGCGCGGCCGCGAGGTCCACGAACCGCAGCACGTCAGCCTTGGGCAGGAAGTGGCGGGCGACGTCGAGCAGCACGCCGCGCCAGCCGCACCGGGGCGCGTCCTCGACCACGACGGCGGGCAGCGCGAGCGGCGCGCTCCCCGCGCGGCGGAAGGCCTGCTGGCCCGCGAGCTGGCGCAGGGTCTGGGCGGCGGCGTGCGCGCCGGCGGCGTCGGCGGCGGTCACCCGCACGCGGGCCCGCCCGCCGCCGTCCCCG
This sequence comes from Promicromonospora sp. Marseille-Q5078, assembly GCF_050315395.1. Taxonomy (NCBI): domain Bacteria; kingdom Bacillati; phylum Actinomycetota; class Actinomycetes; order Micrococcales; family Promicromonosporaceae; genus Promicromonospora; species Promicromonospora sp. Marseille-Q5078. The sequence goes on along the minus strand of NZ_JBNPQG010000001.1, from coordinate 1,645,853 downwards.
ACGTCGACCCGGTAGCCGCCCGCAGCGACGGCCGGGTCGACGTCGAACGTCACGTCCGCGGTGTCGCCCGGGCCCGCGGGCACGAGGTCGACGCCGAACGCGTCCTCGCTCGCCCGCCGCCACCAGCGCGCGGCGGCACGCAGGGCGGGGTCGGCGGCGACGCGGGCGCCGTCCGGCAGGGCGAGGTCCTCCCCCACGACCTGCGACGACACGGGTGCGGGGACGACGTCGGCGGCGCGCATCCCGCCACCCTAGTGAAGGTCGCGCGCGTCAGGCCTCGTGCGGCACGACGACGGCGCGACCGGCCACCTTCCCGGACTCCAGGTCGCGGTAGGCGTCCAGGGCACGGTCGAGCGGGTAGCGCTGGACCTGCGGCGTGATCTGCCCGGCGCGGTACATGGCGACGACCTCGTGCAGGTCCTCGATGGTGCCCCAGTAGGTGTTCGTGATCGTGGCCTCGTAGGGGTTGGCGAAGAACGACCACTCGGCGGCCCCGCCCCCGATCCCGACCACGGTGAGCCGGCCCTGGCGGGCCATCGACGCCTGGGCCGTGCGGATCGTCGGGGTGGCGCCCACGAAGTCGAACGCGGCGTCGACCCCGCGGCCGCCCGTGATCGCGCGGATCGCCTCGACCTGGCCGTCACCGGCGGGGACCGTCACGGCGCCGTTCGCGGCGGCGCGCTCCATCGCCTCGGGCTTGGTGTCCGTCGCGATGACGGTGGCGCCCGTGAGGGCGGTGAGGATCTGCACGGCGACCTGGCCGAGGCCGCCCAGCCCGATGACGAGCGCGAACTTCCCGCCGCCCGCCAGGTTCGGCAGCGCCAGCTTGATCGCGTGGTACGGCGTGAGGCCCGCGTCGCTCAGGGGGGCCGCGTCCACGGGGTCGGCGTCCCCGAGCGGCACGAGGTTGCGCACCGGCACGCGCACGTACTCGGCCATGCCGCCGTCGCGCCCGATTCCCGTCGCGAGGTAGGGCATGCTCGCCACGTTCTCGCAGTAGGTGTCCTGCCCGCGGGAGCACGCCGCGCAGCGGCCGCAGCCGATGGGCCCGTAGACCAGGTACGCGTCTCCCACCTGCACGCCGTCGACACCCGTGCCGAGCTCCTCGACCCAGCCCGACACCTCGTGCCCGAGCACGAAGGGCGGGTTCTGCGCCCCCGGCGCACCCTCGGTGAACTCGCGGTAGATGCTCACGTCGGAGTGGCACGCGCCCGAGCCCGCGACCTTGAGCAGCACCTCGCCCGGCCCCGGCGTCGGTCGCTCGACCTCCTTCAGCTCGGGGAAGGTCTGGAACTTCTCGAACACGACGGCGCGCACGGCGGTGCCTCTCTCTGCGACGGATGCATGTCTGGGACCCGTCGCCCTCGCGGCGAGTCGTTCATCTTTCAACCGTACCCCCGTAGGACGTGTGCCCCGGGCACCTCGAGGGCGTGGGATGGGCCACTCCCCGCCCGGCGGCGTCGCGCGGGCACGACGAAGGCCCCGCCGGCTGGTGGCCGGCGGGGCCTTCGTCGTAGGGGTGGAGCTGCCGGGAATCGAACCCGGGTCCGGTGGCGCCTTTCGAGGACTTCTCCGGGCGCAGTCTGCTGTGATTTTCTCGGCCCCCGCACTCACGCAGACAAGGTGCGGACGGGCCCAGTCACCTGGGTGTCCCCGCCGCCCCGGTGACGAGGGCGGCGAGCAGTGGCTCTCTAGATGACGTGAGCTACCGGGTCGAGAGCGATCCCGGGCTCACGGACTTCGGAGCTCGCTCAGGCGGCGAGGGCGAAGTCGGTGCGCTTGTTATCGGCACCTATAGGTTTGCAGGCAAGCGTTCACGAGATGAGCCTGCATCCTCGGCCCGCTTCTCCTCGAAGTACGACCACCGTCGAAACCGATCAGCCCCTATGGATTTTTCAACCGCCGGCGCTCGCGCGCCGACGTCCTCCAGTCTAGGGGATCAACCGCCGCGGCCGCGCCGTTATTTCCGCTCAGCATGTCCGCTCAGCCGAGGAGCTCCTGGTGCCGGATGGCCCGCTGCGCCTCGCGCATGTCCTGCTGCTCGCGCAGCGTCTGCCGCTTGTCGTACTCCTTCTTGCCGCGCGCCAGGGCGATCTCGACCTTGGCGCGGCCGTCCAGGAAGTACAGGCTCAGCGGGATCAGGGTGTGCCCCTTTTCCCGCGACTTGACGCCGAGCCGGTCGATCTCCTCGCGGTGCAGCAGCAGCTTGCGCTTGCGCCGCGGCGAGTGGTTGTTCCAGGTGCCCTGGAAGTACTCGGGGATGTGCACGTTCTCGAGCCACGCCTCGCCGTGGTCGATCGCGGCGTACCCGTCGAGCAGCGACGCGCGCCCCATGCGCAGCGCCTTGACCTCGGTGCCGGACAGGACGATCCCGGCCTCGACGACGTCCTCGATCACGTAGTCGTGGCGGGCCTTCTTGTTGTTCGCCACGATCGTGCGCGGGTCGCCCTGCTTCTTCTTGGCGCCACCCTTGGCTCTGGACATGGTCTCCTCCTCCCGGGATCGCGGACGTGCGACCACTGACGTGCGACCACTCAGGATACGGGAGCGCCGGGCCGTGGCCAGGACTTTTCCGCGGTCGGCGGACGGGCCGGTCAGTTCAGCCAGCCGCCCATCGGGTCGGTGGTGCTGCCGTTGACGTACACCTCGAAGTGCAGGTGGCACGCCTCCGCGGTCCCCGTGGAGCCCGAGTAGCCGATGATCTGCCCCTTGTTCACGTACTGGCCCACGCCCACCGTGTCGTACGTCAGGTGCAGGTAGCGCGTCATGACGTTGTTGCCCCGGTACGTGCCGTGGTTGATCAGCACGTTGTTGCCGGGCCCGCTGCCGAAGTAGGCCTGCTCGACGTACCCGCTCTGCGCCGCGTAGATCGGCGTGCCGCAGTAGGTGCGGATGTCCGTGCCGGCGTGCAGCCGCGAGTAGTGCAGGATCGGGTGGAACCGCATCCCGTAGGAGCTCGTCACGACGTGGTAGTTCGTCGGCCAGCCGAGGAACGACCCCGACGTGGACGAGCCACCGCCGCCGCCGCCGCTGCCCGACCCGCCACCGCCGCTGCTCGACCCGCCGCCGTCGCTGGAGCCGCCGCCACCGCTGTTGCTCTTGCGCTCGGCGGCCGCCTTGCGGCGCGCCTCCTCCTCGGCCTTGCGGCGCTGCTCCTCGAGGCGGGCGTCGCGGGCCTTCTGCTTCTTGATGATCTCCTTGAGCTGCGACTCGAGGCTCTGCTGCGCCTGCTCGTTGGCCTTGAGCTCGGTGAGGGCGTTCGCCTTCTGTGCCTCGATCGACGCCTTGAGCTTGCGCTGCTTGGAGATCAGGCGCTCCACCTCGGCCTTGCGGTCCGCGGCCTCGCGCTGCGCCTTCTCGGCCGCGACCACGTTGGCGTCGGCCTCGCGCTTGAGGTCGGCGATGGCCGAGCGGATCGCGTCGAGGCGCGCCTGCTGGTTGCGCGCCACCGCCTCGGCGTCCTGCAGGTCGGTGAGGGTGCGCGCCTGGCTGCGCGCGGCCGACGACGACACGGCGAACTCGTCGAGGAAGTCCTCCGTCGACTGGGCGCCGGTGACGATGCCGATCGTGCTGGTGTCGTCGCCGTTGCGGTACGCCTGCCGCGCCATCTGCACGACGTCCGCGCGCGCCGCCTCGACCTTTCCCTTGCCGGCGTCGATCTGGTCGGAGACGGAGGCCTCCTCCGCCTCGGCGTCCGAGAGGCGCTGCGCGAGGATCGCGGCCTTGCGCCGCGCCTCCTCGAGCGCCGCCTGCGCCGCGGCGAGCTCGGCCTCGGCCACCGGCAGCCGCCCCTCGACCTCGTTGAGGTCGAGCACGGCCTGGCGGAACTTGGCGTTGGTGTCTTCGAGCTCCTCCTGGAGGCCGTCGCGCTCGCGCTCCTTCGCGCGCTGCTTGGCCTCGGCGGCGGCCCGCTGGTCGTCGATGTCGTCCGCGGCCGCCGTGCGCGCGGACACGCTCGCCGACACCGTCGCGGACGTCGTCGCCCCGCCCAGCACCAGCACCGCGGCCACCAGGCCGCCCAGCACGCGTCGCCCGGCGCCGCCCGTCGTCGTCATCTGCGATCTCACACCCTCGTGTACCGGTTGAGCGTCACCACGGACGACACCACCGCCAGGAGCACGGCGATGCCGATCAGCAGCGGCGCGATGAGCAGGACGTCTCCCACGTCCACGTACGCCACCCAGTCGACGGAGTCCTGCAACCAGTCCGTGACCAGGTACTGCACGGCGAGCCAGAGCCCGCCCACGGCCAGCAGCGCCCCGACGAGCGCCGCGATCGCGCCCTCGAGCATGAACGGCAGCTGCACGAACAGGTTCGACGCGCCCACCAGCCGCATGATGCCGGTCTCACGGCGCCGCGAGACCGCGGACAGGCGGATGGTCGTCGTGATGAGGAGCACCGCGGCCAGGAGCATCACGCCGGCCAGCCCGGCGGCCAGCAGGGACGCGCGGTTGAGCGCGAGGAAGAGCGGCTCGAACACCTCGCGCTGGTCCTCGACCACCTCGACGCCGGAGCGTCCCTCGAGCACGTCGTCCACCACCTGGTACTGCTCGGGGTCGACGAGCTTGAGCCGGAACGACGCCTGCATGTCGTCCTCGGTGAGCTGGGTGCCCTGGTACCCGTCCGGGTACATGTCGGTGAACGCCTCGAAGGCGTCCGCCTTGCTCTCGTAGTAGGTGGTCGCGACGACGTCCGACAGCTCGGAGTCGATGACCTCCTTCAGCGCGTCCACCTGCTCGGGTGTGGCCTCGCCGTCGGCGCAGGTCGGCGCGGTGGAGCCCGTCGGGCAAAGGAAGACCGAGACCTCGACGAGGTCGTACCAGTCCCCCTTGAGCTTGGTGACCTGGGTCTGCAGCAGGGCCGCCGCGCCGACGAACGTCAGGGACACGAACGTCACGAGGACGACCGAGATCACCATGGACAGGTTGCGCCGCAGGCCGCCCAGGACCTCGGTGAGGACGAACTGGAGCCGCACGCCTCAGGCCTCCCGTCCCGCGCGCACGCGCTCGTGCTCGCGCAGCACCTGCTGCACCACCTCGTCGGCCGAGGAGGGTGCACCGCTCTCGGGCACCGGGGCGGGGGCCGCCGCGGGCACCGGGTCCGGCTCGGGAGCCGCTCCCGGGTCGGGCGGGTCCTCGACCTGCGCCCGCGCGGCCGCGGCCTCCGCGGCGCGCTCCGCCTCGAGGTCGGCGGGCTCGGGCGTGACCTGCACGCGCTGCACGGCCCGCGCGCCGCGGCCGGGGGCGTCGAGCACCGGCGTCTGGCCCACCAGGGGCAGGATCGACTCGCGCTCGCCGTACACGGCGTCGACCTCGTCGCGCACCACCGAGCCGGTGGACAGCTCGACGACGCGCTTGCGCATCTCGTTGACGATCTCGTCGTCGTGCGTCGCCATCACGACCGTCGTGCCGGTGCGGTTGATCCGGTCGAGCAGGCGCATGATCCCCAGCGAGGTCGTCGGGTCGAGGTTGCCCGTGGGCTCGTCGGCCAGGAGGATCTGCGGCCGGTTCACGAAGGCCCGCGCGATCGCCACGCGCTGCTGCTCGCCGCCGGAGAGCTCGTGCGGCAGCCGCTTCTCCTTGCCGTCCAGGCCCACCATCTCCAGCACCTCGGGCACCGTGGTGCGGATCGTGTGCCGCGGCTTGCCGATCACCTGCAGGGCGAACGCGACGTTCTCGTGCACCGTCTTGTTCGGCAGCAGCCGGAAGTCCTGGAAGACCACCCCGATGCTGCGGCGCAGGGACGGCACCTTCCAGCTCGAGAGCCGCGACAGGTCACGACCCGCGACGTAGACGCTGCCGCCCGTCGGTCGTTCCTCGCGCAGCACCAGCCGCAGGAAGGTGCTCTTGCCCGAGCCCGACGCGCCGACGAGGAAGACGAACTCCCCCCGCGAGACGTCCACGGAGACGTCGTCGAGCGCAGGCCGCGCCCCTCGGGCGTAGACCTTCGAGACGTTCTCGAACCGGATCACGTCGTGCCTCTCCCCTGCCAGGTCGACCGTGCGGCACCGGTTCAGGTCACGCCTGGGCGGGGCCGCCCGATTTCCGAGAGTCGCACCCGGCGGGGAGGGGCACAGGAAGGACACGCCGGTGAGGCGCGGGTCCGGACCTGCGACCGGACCTGGGGCGAGGAGGGCGTCAGGCGGCGTCGGCGCCGCCGGAGCGGCGCCAGCGGATGCCGGCCTCGATGAAGTCGTCGATGGCTCCGTCGAACACGGCCTGCGTGTTGCCGGACTCGTGCTCGGTGCGCAGGTCCTTGACCATCTGGTACGGCTGCAGCACGTAGGAGCGCATCTGGTCGCCCCAGCTCGCCTTGATGTCGCCGGCGAGCTCCTTCTTCTTCGCGGCCTCCTCCTGCTGACGGATCAGCAGCAGGCGCGACTGCATGACGCGCAGGGCGGCGGCGCGGTTCTGGATCTGCGACTTCTCGTTCTGCATCGACACGACGGTGCCGGTGGGCAGGTGCGTCATGCGCACGGCGGAGTCCGTGGTGTTCACGGACTGCCCGCCCGGGCCCGAGGAGCGGAACACGTCGATCTTGAGCTCGGACTCGGGGATCTCGATGGAGTCCGTCTGCTCGATGAGCGGCACGACCTCGACGGCGGCGAACGACGTCTGGCGGCGGCCCTGGTTGTCGAAGGGCGAGATGCGCACGAGGCGGTGCGTGCCGGCCTCGACGGACAGGTTCCCGAAGGCGTACGGCGCGTTCACCTCGAACGTCGCCGACTTGAGGCCGGCCTCCTCCGCGTACGAGGTGTCCATGACCTTGGTCGGGTAGCCGTGCCGCTCCGCCCAGCGCAGGTACATGCGCATGAGCATCTCGGCGAAGTCCGCGGCGTCGACGCCGCCGGCGCCCGCGCGGATCGTCACGACGGCATCGCGGGCGTCGTACTCGCCGGCGAGGAGGGTGCGGACCTCGAGCGCGTCGAGGTCCTTGCGGATCGTGGCGATCTCGCCCTCCGCCTCCGTCAGCGAGTCCTCGTCCTCCATCTCGTGCCCCAGCTCGACGAGCGTCTCGACGTCGTCGATGCGGCGGGCGAGCCGCTCGACGCGCTGCAGCTCGTTCTGCGTCGTCGACAGGGCGGAGGCGACCTTCTGCCCCTGCTCGGGGTCGTCCCACAGGTCGGGGGCGGACGCCTGCTGGGTGAGGTCGTCGATCTTCGCCTGCAGCACCGCGGGGTCGCTCACGGCCTCGATGGTCTCGAGGGTGGCGCGCAGCGCCTTGATCTCTGCGGGGAAGTCGATGGTGGCCACGATCCTCAAGGTTACCCGCCGTGGGAGCACCGCCGGCCCCAGGCCGCTCAGGACCCGGCGGGAGACCCGGGCCGAGCCTCGGGCAAGGCGCGGCCGAACATCTGCGCCGTGTCCCGTGCGCTCGGCGTGCCCGCGTCGGGGTCGGCGCCGGCGGCCAGCAGCGCCTCGATCACGTCGTCCGAGCCCTTGAAGACGGCGCCGGCCAGCGGCGTCTGGCCCCGGGCGTTGGCCCGGTCGGCGTCCGCGCCGCGCTCGGCGAGACCACGCACCAGCGCGGCGTGCCCGTGGTACGCCGCGAGCATGAGCAGCGTGTTCCCGGCGGCGTCGGCGTGGTCGGCCGGGACGCCCGCGTCGACGAACTCCAGCAGCAGGTCGGCGCCCGCGCGGGCGAGGTCGAACATCTGGTCCAGGTCGACGGGCAGCTGGTCGTCGGGGCGGGCGTCGTCGGTCATGCCGGCGAATCTACCCGGGCGAGGCGACGGCTCCGGGCCGATGCTGGACATGGGAGGACTGGGGGTGGTGCGCCGTGACCACGTACCGGTGGCGCGGGCTCGGGACCGGCAGCGTCGAGCACCTCGACGTGGTCCTGCGCGACGGCCTGGTGCGCGCCCGGTCCGTCGTCGACCTCGGGCCCGAGCGGCTGGAGTACGCGATGGAGCTCGGCCCCGACTGGGTGTTCCGGGCGCTGCGGCTGCGGTCGTCCACCGGCCGGGAGGTCGACGTCGGCCGGGACGCCGACGGTCTCTGGCACGTCGACGGCGCGGCGCGGCCCGACCTGGCCGACGCGGTGGACGTCGACCTGTCGTTCAGCCCGTTCACCAACACCCTGCCGGTCCGGCGCCTCGGCCTCGAGGTCGAGGCGGCGGCCGACCTCGTCACGGCGTACGTCGACGGGTCGACGTCGGCCCCGCCGTCAGCCTCGTGGTACCCGGTCACGCCCGACCCGCAGCGCTACACCCGGCTGTCGCGGGACCGCTACGTCTACGAGTCCCGCGGCAGCGAGTTCCACCGCGAGATCACCGTGGACCAGGACGGGTTCGTCGTCGACTACCCGGGGCTGTTCGCCCGCCTGCCCGCGATCGCGTGAGCCGCCGCGCACCCGAGACCGCTCAGCCGGCGCGCGCCGACGACGTCGCCGCGACGGTGAACCCGCCGCCCAAGGCGTCGGTGAACCAGGTCAGCAGCGCCGGGTGCGACGTCGCCGCGAGGCCCACCCGCGCCGTCCGCCCGTCCGGCGACGACGCCTCCACGACCCGCAGCCCGTCCAGCCCCTCCGCCTCGCCGGGGTGCGCCGCGAGGTAGTCGCGCACCGACGCCTCGACGTCGGCACCGGTGAGGGTGAGCACCGCCTCCCCCTCCGACGCGCGGGCGCCGCCCACGTAGAACCGCTCCGGCGGCACGGCGTCGGCGGCGTCCGCCGCGAGCGCGTCGGCGAGGTCGTACAGGTGCTTGCGGTCGAGGTGCACCGCGGTGGCGGACGCGACCATGCCGACGATCATCAGCGCGAGCGCCACCACGCCCGCCGTGAGCAGCATGATCCGCCCGTCCTCGCCCGCTCCGTCGCGGACGGCGCGGACGGCACGCCCGGTCACGGCCGCGCCTGCCCGTACTCGTCGACCGTCGCGACGTGCGTCGCGGTGACCGGGATCTCGAGCGGCACCCAGCCGCGCAGGCCCGCCGGAACGAACGGCAGCGGCACCGTCAGGCGGGTCCGCACGCCGACCGTGGCGCCCGGCGTCAGGCACGGGTCGGCCGAGCACTCCAGCGACACGGAGCCGTCGTCGACCTCGAAGCCCTGGTCCGAGAACGCGATCCCGGCGGCTGCTCGGGCGCGCTCCGCACCCGCCTCCGACGAGTCCGCCGTGACCATCGCCCGCCCGGCCTCGCGCGCCGCACCCTCGACCGCGAACGCCCCCGCCTGCACCTGCGCGACCGTCAGCACGAGGTACACCAGCGGCACCAGCAGCAGCACCGCGGTGCCGAGGAACTCCACGAGGGCGGCGCCGGCCTCCGGGTCCGGGCGGTCGGGGTTCTCGGCGCGGTGCACGGGCGCCTGGCCCACGGGCGCGCTCACGACTCCTCCAGCGCGTGCCCTTGGAGCGTGAGGACGCCCGACGGCCCGAGCAGCCCCACCACCGGGAGCGGCACCTGCACCGTCACCTCGACGACGTCGAGCCCGTCCCGCGCGGTCCTGCGCACGGACACGTCGTCGGCGTACCGGCTCCCGAGCGCCGCGGCGAGCAGCTCGCGGGTGCGGGTGGCGCCGCTCGCGAGGTCCGCGTCGGCCCGCGCCGCCACGCGGGCGCCCTCGGCGGCGGCGTCGATCGACAGCGCCCGCACATGCATCGCCAGCGCCACCTGCACCACCCCGAGGAAGAGCGCGAGCACGAGGGCCGCGACCATGACGAACTCCGCGACGGCGGACCCGGCCTCCCCGTCGCCGACGGTCGGCGAGGGGTCGGCGGCTCCAGGGCTCACGGGCGCTCGTCCTCGACCGGCGGCGCCCACCCCGGGCGCGGGACCAGGCAGAACGGGTGGCCCGCCGGGTCGGCGTACACGTCGCCCTCGCCCGCTCCGGGCCCGGCGGAGGTGAGCCGGCGCGCGCCGAGCGCGAGCACGCGGTCGTGGGCTACGGCCACGTCGTCGACCATCACGTCCAGGTGCATCTGCTGCGGTCGCTCGGGGTCGCCCCGGTCCGGCGCCCGGTGGTCGGGAGCGCGCTGGAACGCGAGGCCGGAGTGCCGGTCGCTGCGCGCGACCACGACGAAGTCGTCGTCGGCGTAGGTGATCTCCTGCCCGAGGACCGCCGACCAGAACGCCGCCAGGGCGTGCGGGTCGGGGCAGTCGACCACCAGGTGGTGCAGCCGGCCGACCGCCACGTCAGCGGCCCGTGACGCTCGAGATCGCCTGGGTGAACGCGTCCTCCAGCAGCGGCCCGGCGATCGCCCAGAGCGCGACGACCAGTCCGGCGGTCATCAGCGTCACGAGCACCCAGCCCGGCACGTCCCCGCGCTCCGGGTCGTCCGCGGCGGGCCGGTCGTCCGCGAGCCGGTCGTGCGGCCGGGGCTCGGTCTCGTCGTGGTGCATGGTCGGTCCTTTCGGTGGCGCCGCGAGGTGGCGGCGTGGTCGGCGGTCGGGGTGCACGGTCACAACCCGATCCGGAGGGTGGCGAGGGACGGGAAGACGGCGAAGACGACGGTGATCGGCAGGATGAGGAAGACCACCGGCACGAGCATGGCGACCTCCTTCTTGCCGCCGGCCTCCATGAGGGCGCGCCGGCCGGACTCGCGGACGTCCTGCGCCTGCGCGCGGAGCACGTCGGCGAGCGGGGTGCCGCGCTCCAGCGCGACGGCGACCCCCTCGGCGAAGCGGGTGAGCGACGGCAGGCCGGTGCGGTCCGCCATCGCGGTCAGTGCGGACGCGATCGGCGCGCCGGCGCGCACGTCCGCGAGCATCGAGGAGATCTCGCCGGAGAGCTCCCCGCGCGCCGTCGTGGCCACGCGCTCGAGCGCGGGCACGGGGCCCTCGCCGGCGGTGACTGCCAGGGCGAGCAGCTCCGCGATCGTCGGGAACTCCGCGAGCATCCGTTCCTCGCGGCGCGCCACCGCCCGGCTCAGCCACTGGTCGCACAGGACGAAGCCGGTGCCGCCGCACAGCAGGACGAGCGCCGCGAGCGGCACCGGGGACGACCCGCGCGTCGCGGCGAGCAGCAGCGCGAGCACGAGCCCGGCGGCCAGGCCCAGCGCCGCGGAGACCACCTGCCGGGTGCGGAACGCCTCGACGCTCTCCGACCATCCCGCGCGGTCGAGGCGGCGGCGCACGTCGGCGCGCGAGGAGCCGAGCCGCTCGAACCAGTGCGCGGCGTCCGCGACCCACGGGGCGAGCAGTCGCTCGAGGACGGGGAACGGCGCGTGCGCGGGCTGCTCCCGCAGCAGGCCGGACGTGGCGTCACGCGGGCGCAGCGCCGGGGCGAGCCGCTGGTCGAGCGTCGTACGGCGCGCGCGGAGCCGGGAGACCACGAGCAGGACGCCGAGGCCGCCGAGCAGCCCCACGAGGGCGCCGGTCACGGAGAACCACTGGTCGATCACCGCAGCACCCGCCCCTCCTCGGGCAAGCGGCCGATGCGGCGCATGAGCCAGTACGCCACCACCGAGGTGACGGCGCCCGCGGCCAGCACGGCGACGCCCGCCGCCGAGTTGTAGGCCTGCGCCGTCTCCGGTCGCGTGGCGAGGAACGCCAGCACGACCCACGGCCCGGCGGCAGCGAGCCGGGCGCCGTTCACCGTCCACGACTGCCGCGCCTCGAGCTCCCCGCGGGTGCGCACGTCCTCGCGCAGGAAGGACGACAGCGTGCGCAGCAGCCTGCCCAGGTCGGTGCCGCCGACCTCGCGCGTGAGGCGCAGCGCCTCGACGATGCGGTCGGCGACCGGGTCGGCGAGCCGCGCCTTCAGCAGGTCGAGGCACTCCCCGAAGCGGCCCGTGGCGCGGTAGTCGGCGGCGAACCGGGCGAAGGGCTCGCGCAGCTCGGCCGGGCCGCGCTCGCCCAGCTGGGCCACGGCCTCGGGCAGGGACAGGCCGGCCCGCACGCCGGACGCGAGGTGATCCACCACCTCGGGCCAGACGTCCCGCAGGTCCCGCCGACGGCGCCGGGCCCGCGCCCGGACGAGCGCCTCGGGCGCGACCGCGGCCATGAGCGCGAAGCACGCGGCGATCGCGGGCGAGCGCGTCAGCGCCAGCCCCGCCAGGAGGACCACGACCCCCGCCACGGCGCTGAGCCACCACAGCGCGGCCGGGGTCACCGACGGCGCGCCGGCCTGCACGAGCAGGTCCTGCACGGCGGCGACCCGGCCCGCGCGCCGCCGCGAGCGCGCCGCGGGCTCCCAGAAGGACAGCCACACGCACACCAGCCCCGCACCGAGGAGCAGCCCGACCACGACGCCCATCAGCGACCCCCGGCCAGCAGCGCCGTGACGTCGACGCCGATGCGCGCGAAGCGCTCCTCGCCAGGCGGGAAACCGTCGCCGCGCACCAGCTCGGCGCCCTGGTCGGCGGTGGTCCGGTGGAAGAGCCCGGCGGTCTCGACCCGGTCGCCCTCGACGCGCCCCGTCACCGCGACGACCTCGCGCACCTGCCGCGCCCCGTCCGGGGCCACGTCGAGGTGCACCACCAGGTCGATCGCCGACGCCACGGTCGGCACGACGAACCGGTCCGACACGTTCTCGCCCGCGAGCAGCGGCAGCGTGCACATCTTGGTGACCGCCTCGCGGGCGGAGTTGGCGTGCACGGTGCACATCCCCGGGATGCCGGCGTTGAGCGCCACGAGCATGTCGAAGCTCTCGGCCTCCCGCACCTCGCCGATGACGATGCGGTCGGGCCGCATCCGCAGCGCCTCCTTGACGAGGCGACGCAGCGGGATCTCGCCCGTGCCCTCGAGGCTGGGCTGGCGGCACTGCATCGCCACGTGGTCGCGGGCCGCGAACCGCACCTCGAAGACCTCCTCGCAGGAGATCACGCGCTGGCCGGCGGGGATCGAGCCGACGAGGGCGTTGAGCATGGTCGTCTTGCCCGCCTGCGTCGCGCCGGAGACGAGCACGTTCAGCCCGGCGCGCACGGCCGCGTCGAGGAAGGCCGCCGCGTGGGGCGTCAGGGAGCCGAGCCGCACGAGGTGGTCGAGATGGTCCGCGCGGACCAGGTGCTTGCGGATGTTCACGGCCATGTGGTCGCGGGTGACGTCGGGGATCACGACGTGCAGCCGTTCGCCCCCGGGCAGCGAGGCGTCGACGAACGGGCTGCTGAGGTCCAGGCGGCGCCCGGAGGCCTTGAGCATCCGCTCCACGAGGTCGCGCACCTGCGCGGCGGTGAGGATCGTCGTGGTGAGCTCGGGCACGCCGCGCCGGGCGACGAACACCTTGGCGGGCTCGTTGATCCAGATCTCCTCGACCTCGGGGTCGTCGAGGTACCGCTGCAGCGGGCCGAGCCCGCCGAGGGCGTCGACGACGGCGCGCGCGGCGCCCTGCGGGTCGGCGAGGGCGGGCACCACGCCCCGGGTCGCACGGTCCGCGTAGTCGGCGGAGGCCTCGGCGACGAGGCGTTCCAGCCCTGCGCGGTCCCGGACCGGGTCGAGGGCGCGGCGGCGCACCAGCTCGCGGACCTCGTGCTCGAGGATCGCGGCGGCGCCGGTCGGCGCCAGCGTGTCGATCGACACTGATCTCCCTCTCGTCGGAGCCCCTCATCGGCGGCGAAAGCGGCTCCAGGGTAGGGGACCCGGGCAACCGCCCGGCGCCGCCCTGTGGACAACGCCGTCCGGTGGGGCCGGACGCGGCCGCAGGAACCGGTGTGACCAGGTGCGACTCCCCTCGTCCGGCCGCGATCGCCCGGCTCCCTCTGTCTCACATCGTGAACGGCACACGCCCGCGCGGGGCCCGGCCGGACGGACGACGGCACCCCGCCACGCCCCGGGCTAGGGTCGGCCCATGCCGACCTCTCCCCCGCCCGGCCGCTGGAACGACGTCGCCCGCGCGACGGGTCTGCTCGGCGCCGACGGCGCCGTCGCGCAGACGATCTTCGCGGAGATGACGGCCCTCGCCGCGCGCACGGGCGCGATCAACCTGGGACAGGGCTTCCCCGACGTCGACGGCCCGGCGTACGTCCGCGAGGCCGCCAAGGACGCCATCGACGCGGGCCGCAACCAGTACTCCCCCGGCGACGGGGTGCCCGAGCTGCGTCGCGCGATCGCCGACCACCAGCGCCGCCGCTACGGCCTCGTCGTCGACCCCGACACGGAGGTCACGGTCACCACGGGCGCCACGGAGGCGCTGGCCGCGTCGATCCTCGCCCTCGCCGGCCCGGGGGACGAGGTGGTCACGCTCGAGCCCTACTACGACTCCCACGCCGCGAGCATCGCCATGGCCGGGGCCACGCACGTGCCGGTGCCGCTCACGGCCGAGGGCTTCCGGCTCGACGCGGCCGCCCTGCGCGCCGCGGTCGGCCCGCGCACGCGCATGATCGTGCTCAACACCCCGCACAACCCCACGGGCACGGTGCTGACCCGGGCCGAGCTGGAGCAGGTCGCGGCCGTCGCGCGCGCGGCCGACGCGATCGTCCTCACCGACGAGGTGTACGAGCACCTCGTGTTCGACGACGCCGTGCACGTGCCGATCGCGACGCTGCCCGGCATGGCCGAGCGCACGCTCACCGTCTCCTCCAGCGGCAAGACGTTCAGCCTCACGGGCTGGAAGGTCGGCTGGGTGCACGGCCCGGCCGAGCTCGTCACCGCCGTGCGCACGGTGAAGCAGTTCCTCACCTACACGTCGGGCGCTCCGTTCCAGCCCGCCATCGCCCTGGCGCTGGCCGACGACGAGACGCCGCGCGCCCTCGCGGCGTCGCTCGCGTCCCGCCGCGACCTGCTGTGCGAGGGGCTGACCGCCGCGGGCTTCGACGTCGTCGTGCCCCAGGGCACGTACTTCGTCATCGCCGACGGCGCGCACCTCCTCGACCGGCTCGGCCTCCCGGACGGTCACGAGCTGTGCCGCCGCCTGCCCGAGCTGGCGGGCGTCGTCGGGGTGCCGGTGTCCGCGTTCTGCCGCCCGGGCACGGCGACGGCCGAGGCGCTCGCCTCACGCGTGCGGTTCACGTTCGTCAAGCGCGAGGACGTGCTGCGCGACGCGGTCGACCGCCTCCACCGCCTGGCGAGGTAGTTCGATCCTCGCCGAGGTGGTGGTCTGGACCACTACCTCGGCGAGGATCGAACTACCTCGGCGTCAGCGCGGGCAGCACCAGGCTCACGGCGACGACCAGCATGATCGCGGCGACCACGCCGTCGACGACGCGCCACGCGCCGGGTCGTGAGAGCACCGGGGCGAGCAGCCGCGCGCCGTACCCGAGGCCGACGAACCACAGCACGCTCGAGACGATCGCCCCCGCCGTGAACGCCCAGCGCAGGTCGCCGTGCGAGGCGGCGAGGGAGCCCTGCAGCACGATCGTGTCGAGGTACACGTGCGGGTTGAGCCAGGTGAGCGCGAGGGTCGTGAGCAGCACGGGGCGCAGGCGCCGACCAGCGTCCGCGACGGCCCCGGACTCCGCGGCCTCCAGGCCCGGCTCGTCGCCGCGCCACGCCCGGCGCGCCGCGAGCGCCCCGTAGCCGAGCACGACGGCGGCGCCCGCCCACCGCGCGACCTCGACCACCCCCGGGTGGCGCGTCACGAGCGCCCCCAGGCCCGCCGTCCCCGCGGCGTACAGCACGGCGTCCGAGGCCGCGCAGACCGCGACGACGACGCCCACGTGCTCGCGTCGCACGCCCTGGCGCAGCACGAAGGCGTTCTGCGCGCCGATGGCGACGATGAGGGACAGGCCGAAACCGAGGCCGGCGAGGAGGGTGAGCACCCCTCGACGCTAGGCGCGGCCGGAGATGAAGTCCATCTACTGTTTCTTCATCTGACGAAGCAGATCTTCATCTAGGGTCGTCGGCATGAGGACACGGTCATGAGGTGGGACTCCCGGCAGCTCGAGGCGCTCGCCGCCGTCATCACGGAGGGCTCCTTCGAGGCGGCCGCGCACGTCCTGCACGTCACGCCGTCGGCCGTGAGCCAGCGGGTGCGGGCGCTCGAGAACGCGGCCGGCTCGGTGCTGGTGCGGCGCACCCGCCCCGTCGCCCCCACCGATCCCGGGCGCACGCTGCTGCGCCTCGCGCGCCAGGTCGAGCTGCTCGGCGCGGAGGCGAGCCGCGCGCTCGGGCCCCGGGACGCCGACGACGCCGGGACCGACGACCCGCCACGGCCCGTGACCGTCCCCCTCGCCGTCAACGGCGACTCGCTCGCGACCTGGGTGATGCCCGCCCTGGCCCGGGTGGACGGCGTCTGCTTCGACCTCTACCGCGAGGACCAGGACCGCACGGTGGACCTGCTGCCGGCGGGCGTCGTCATGGCCGCGATCACCTCGCAGCGCGAGCCCGTGCAGGGCTGCACCTCCGCGTTCCTCGGGATCACGCGCTACCGCCCCGTGGCCACCCCGGCGGTGCTCGAGCGGTGGTTCCCCGACGGCCCCACGACGGACGCGCTCGACCGCGCCCCGATGGTCGTCTTCAACCGCGCCGACGACCTGCAGGACGCCTGGCTGCGCGAGCGCGCCGCCGCCACGGGCACGGGCATGGGCACGGCGGTGCCGAGCCCGCCCCGTCACCACGTGCCGAGCACGTCGGAGTTCCTCGACGCCGTGCGGCGCGGCCTCGGGTGGGGCATGTGGGGCCCGCTGCCCGGGGCGGGCGCCCGGTTCCCGCTCCTCGGAGACGCCCTCGAGACCGGCGAGGTGCGCCCCCTCGCCGACGACGCCGTCGTCGACGTCCCGATCTACCTCCAGCAGTGGAAGCTGCGCTCGGCCGTCCTCGACCGCGTCACCGGTGCCCTCCGGGCCGAGGCGCGCGGCGCGCTGCCCCAGTCCTGACCGGCGTCGTCAGGCGCAGACGCCGGGGAGCAGCGACGGGCTGGGCGACGGGCCCGACGAGCGCTTCGGGGACGACGACGTGTCGCCCTTGGCCCCGTCGGCGCCGGGCGACGCGACCTCGTCGTCGACGGCCTTCGCACCGCTCGACGAGGGCGTCGGGGACGACGTGCCCTGGGTCCCGTCGCCCTTCGGGTCGGCCGGCGCGGTGCCGGGCGGCGCCTTGTCGGCGCGGATCCGGGCCCAGATCTCGTCGGCGCCCGAGGTCCACACCACGCGGTTGGGGTCGCTCGGCGCGGTGGCCACGGGCACGGCGGTGAACACGATCCGCGCCGGGTCGAGGTCGCGGATGCTCCACGCGAGCCCGGCGAGCGCCGTCGGGCTCGCGAGGTCGGGGTCGGTCGAGATCGAGCCGAGGATCTCCCGCACCATGCGGTAGAGCCGGGGCGAGTCGGTGATGACGTTCTGCGACAGGATCTCGCGCATCGTGGCGTCGAAGAACGCCTGCTGCCGCTCGATCCGCTTGAGGTCGCTGCCCACCTCCAGGCCCATGCCCTCGCCCTTGCGGGCGCGCAGGAAGTTGATCGCGGTGTACCCGTCGAGCTTCTGCTCGCCCTTCGGCAGGTCGAGGTCCACGCGCACGCCCTTGACCGGCTCGGGCAGGCACATGGTGACGCCCCCGATCGCGTCGACCACGCCGATCACCCCGGTCATCTGGACCACGACGTGGTCGGTGACCCGCACGCCGGTGAGCTTCTCGACCGTGCGGATGGTGCACGCGGCCGCGCCGGTGACGTCCTTGTCGGCGCCGCCGCCGAGCGCGAAGGCGGTGTTGAACATGGCGCCCGACTGCGGCGCCGTCTGCCCGCCGCCGGGCAGCTTGCACGACGGGATGTCGACGAGCGAGTCGCGCGGGATCGACACGGCCTCGATGCGGCTGCGGTCGCCCGAGACGTGCACCAGCAGCGTGGTGTCGGAGTGGAACTCGTCGCCCGCCCCCGCGATCTCCGCGTTGGCCTCGTCGCGGAAGTCGGTGCCCATCACCAGGATGTTCAGGTCCTTGCCGGCGAAGGGGTCGCTCGGGTCCTTCTCGGTCGCGACGGCCGGCGGGCGGCCGCTCTCGCCGAGGAGGTCGTCCACGTCGGAGACGCCGATCTGGTTGCGCAGGTCGACGAACGTCGCGACCGAGGCCGCCGCCGCGAACGCCACCACCGCGGTGACGACGAGGGCGATCGAGCGGACGACGCGGTGCGAGGCGAGGGCTGCCGTATGCCGGGGCGGGGTCCGCACAGCGCGAGCCTAGGCGCTGAGCAGCACGTTCGCGCGAGGGGTGCCCCTGCGCACCGGCAGGTTCACCCCTCGCGCGACCCGTCGGGTCGGCCTCGTCGGCACCCGACCCGTCAGCACCCGTCCGCCGGTCCCGTCCGTCAGTCGCGCGCGGCGATCGCCGCGACGGCGAGGCCGGGCTGGTCGGAGAAGACGCCGTCCACGCCGGCGTCGAGGAAGACGTCGAGCTCCCCCGCCAGGTCGCCGTGCGCGTTCGGGTCCGCCGAGGAGCGGTGCTCGGCCGGCAGGAACTGGTTCTCGGCGCGGAACGTCCAGGCGTACACGTCGAGGCCGGCGCGGTGCGCGTCGCGGACCACCCCGCTGGGCTCCCCGAGCGTGCCGGCCCCGGTGCGCGGGACGACCACGTTCTTCTCCAGGCTCGCGATGTCGGCGTACCGGGCGACGTCACGCAGCCCGCGCGGGGTGACGAGGTCGGCGTAGGTGCGCGGGTCGCCGGCGGCGACCAGGTCGTACGGGGCGCCGCTGGGCGAGACGTTGAGGGCGAGGCGCACGTCGGTCAGCCGGTCGAGCTCGCGCAGGTTCGTGGTCTCGAACGACTGCACGACGACGGGTGCCCGCCGCGAGCCCAGGCCGTTCGCCTCGAGCTCGGCGACCAGCGGCTCCTCGAGGGACAGCCCGACCGAGTCGAAGTACGTGGGGTGCTTGGTCTCGGGGGCCACCCCGACGGGCCTGCCGTCGCAGGTCTCGGAGTGCCGCGCCAGGTCCAGGACCTCGTCGAGGGTCGGCACCTGGTAGAGCCCGTCGAAGGCGGTGTTGCCAGGGCGCACCTCGGGCAGCCGCTCGACGGCGCGCAGCGTGCGCAGCTCCGCGAGCGTGAGGTCCTCGGTGAACCAGCCGGTCACCGCGCGGCCGTCCACCGTCTTCGTGGTGCGGCGGTCGGCGAGCTCGGGGTGGTCCGCGACGTCCGTCGTGCCGCTGATCTCGTTCTCGTGCCGGGCGACGAGCACGCCGTCCTTCGTCGACACGACGTCGGGCTCGATGTAGTCCGCGCACTGCGCGATCGCCTGCTCGTAGGAGGCGAGGGTGTGCTCGGGCCGGTCACCGGACGCACCGCGGTGCCCGACGACGGTCACGCCGTCGTCCCGCGTCCGCGTCTTCTCCAGGTCGACGACGACCATCTCCGTGTCGTCCGGCGTCCCGGGGTTCCGCGCGGCGTTGCCCGGGTAGTTGTTGTCGTTGCCGATGAGGATCCGCCCGTCGCGCAGGCGCAGCACCGTCTCGAACGACTGCACCGGCAGGGCGTAGGTCTCGCCGAGGCCGTAGCCCTCCCCCGCGTCGATGCCGTCAGGGTTCTCCACGCGCAGGGCGTCGAGCACGAGCTCCTTGCGCAGGAAGCCACCACGACCGGAGCCCTCGCGGTCCGTCTCGCTCAGGTCGATCTCGTAGATGCGCTTCGTGACGGACGCCGGGCCCTCGAAGTCGTCCCGCTCCACGATCCAGAACGAGTCCTTCCCGACGGCGAAGGCGTCGCCGAGGACGTTCGCCTCCTGGTCGGCCTGGTAGTCCCAGGTGCGGCCCGTGTACTGGCCGCGACGGGTGTCGAACTCGTGGATCACGCGGCGGCGCTGGTCCGTGTCGCCGACGAGGGCGCCCTCGAGCACGGGGTACAGGTACCGGCCGGAGCGGGCCATCGCCTCGAAGCCCCGGCTGGCACGGACCGTCGGCGTCTCGCCGTCGGCCAGGTACGGGTTCTGGGGAGACCGCAGCCCGCCGGGCAGCGGGTACGGCTTCTCCAGCAGCGTGCCCTCGGCGTCGAAGTGCAGCAGGAACGGCCCGAACTCCTCGCCCACCCACAGCGTGCCGTCGTCGGCGCGCGCCACGGACTCGATGTCGAAGTCCGCCCCGGTGAGCAGCCGCTCGTCCGTGTCCTCCTGGACGATGTCGACGTCGAGCACGCCGTTCGCGTCGTTGTACGAGACGTGGTCGAGCACCTCGATCTCGCCCGACCCCCTCCCCTGGCGGCCGGTGTCCCAGTCGGGCCGCACGAGGTAGCTGCGCAGCAGGAAGTCGGCGGAGTTGCCCTGGCTGCCGAAGCCGTTGTCCGGCTGCGCCCAGAACGTCCCGTCCCCGTTGTCGATCATCGCGGAGAAGCCGGGGATCACCTGCCCGTCCCACGGGCCCTGGCGGCCGTTCGCGGCGGACGCGGCGGCGCCCGACGGCGGGCCGTCGGCCAGGAAGTCCGCGGACAGCGTCGCGCGGCCCTCGAGGGTGGGGACGAGGTGGGTCGTGCCGGAACCGTGCCCGCCACCGCGGCCGTCCCGGCCCTCGTGGCCGTCCCGGTCGTCGGCACGGCCGCCGGCGACGGCGGCGCCCGCGGTGGTGAGCACGACCGCGGCGGCGGTCCCGGCCGCGACGGCGCGGAGGATCAGTGATCGTCTCATGCGCCCGATCCCACCGACGCGCCGCGACGGCGGGCCCAACCCCGGGTGAACCCTGGCCGTCCGCTGGATGACGATCGCGTGCCCCCTGGGCGCAGACCGCCCGTCCGGCCCTCTCCCGGGTCATGCCTAGATCTGCTAGGTTCGACACCCCTAGCAGATCTAGACATGGGACGGGTCGTGCACATCGACAAAGACCTGGTCGCGGCCTCCGCGACCCCGCTGGTCCTCGGGATCCTCGCCGACGGCGAGTCCTACGGCTACGCGATCCTCAAGCGCGTGAACGACCTCTCCGGCGGCCGCATGCAGTGGACCGACGGGATGCTCTACCCCCTGCTGCACCGGCTCGAGCGCCTCGGGCTGGTCGTCGCGTCGTGGGGCACGTCCGAGGTGGGCCGGCGCCGCAAGCACTACGCGCTGACGTCCGCCGGCCGCGACGCGCTCGCGGAGCGCCAGCAGCAGTGGACCGTCGTCGCGGACGTGCTGCAGCAGGTGTGGCAGGCCGCGCAGACGCCCGTCGTCCGCCCCGCCGCGGCCGAGGGGTGGGCCTGATGCCCGGGTCAGCGCACGAGAGCGCGCACCAGGACGAGCACGAGCACCAGGACGAGCACGCGCGGCTCGAGGCGCAGATCGACCAGTGGCGCTCGTACGTGCAGCGGCGCCGTGCCATCTCCGCCGCCGACGTGGACGAGATGGAGGACCACCTGCGCGGGCAGGTGACCGACCTCGCCGCCACCGGGCTCGACGACGACGAGGCGTTCCTGGTGGCCGTCCGGCGCATGGGCAACCTCGACGCCGTCTCCCGCGAGTTCGCCCGCGAGCACTCCGACCGGCTCTGGAAGCAGCTCGTGCTCGTCCCGGACGGCCCCGCGCAGGACGCGGCGCCCGCGTGGCGCGAGCTCGCCGTCGTCCTCGCGCTCGCTGTCGGCGCCGGGATCGCGGCGAAGGTCGGGCTCGCGGCGTTCGACGCCGACTCGGTGCTGCTGCGCAACCTCCCGCTGCTGACCGCCCCGTTCCTCGCGGGCTACTTCGTGTGGAAGCGCCGCGTCGCGTGGCGGGTCGTGGCCGCGCTGCTGGTGCCGTACGCGCTGCTCGCCGTGGTGCTCAACGTCTACCCGTACGTGGAGACCGGGTCCACGGTGCTGCTCGCCGCGCTGCATGCGCCCGTCGTGCTGTGGGCCCTGGTGGGGGTGACCTACGTGGGTGGCCGGTGGCGGGCCGAGGACGCGCGGATGGACTTCGCGCGGTTCACCGGTGAGCTGGTCGTGTACGTCACCCTGCTGGCCCTCGGGGGCGGCGTGCTGCTCGGCCTCACGGGCGCCACCCTCTCGCTGGTCGGGGTGGACATCGAGGACGCGATGGGGAACTGGATCATGCCGTTCGCCGTGCCCGGCGCGGTGGTCGTGGGCGCATGGCTGGTGGAGGCGAAGCAGGACGTCGTGGAGAACATCGCGCCGGTCCTGACCCGGGTCTTCACGCCGCTGACCACCGTGATGCTGCTGGTGACGCTGGTCGTGCTGCTCGGCGCGGGCGACCTCACGGCCGCCGACCGGGACCTGCTCATCCTCATGGACGCGATCCTCGTGCTGGTGCTGTGCCTGCTGCTCTACTCGGTCTCCGCGCGCGACCCGCTCGCCCGCCCCGGGTGGTTCGACGGGCTGCAGCTGCTGCTCGTGGTCGCGGCGCTCGCCGTGGACGCCGTCGCGCTGACGGCGATGCTCACCCGGATCGCGGAGTTCGGGTTCAGCGCCAACAAGGCGGCGGCGCTGGGCCTGAACCTCCTGCTGCTGGTGCACCTCGCCCGGTCGGGCCGGCTCCTGCTCGGGTTCCTGCGCGACCGGCGGCCGTTCGGCGCCCTGACCCGCTGGCAGACGCGCTTCCTGCCGGTCTACGCGGTCTGGGCCGCGCTGGTGGTCCTGACCTTCGGGCCGCTGTTCGGCTTCGCCTGAGCCGTCAGGCCAGCTTGACCCAGCCGTCGCGCCGGAAGGCGGGGGTGGCGAACGCCAGCACCGCCAGCGCGCAGGCCAGGGCGCCGAGCATCACCCACGACATCGCGACGGCGTCGCCGCCGAGGACGCCGACCAGCGGCGACACCAGGCCCGCGACGCCCGACTGCACGGCGCCGATGACGGCCGCCGCCGTCCCGGCACGCTCGCCGTGCCGGGACAGCGCGATGGCCGACGCGTTCGCGGGGATCAGGCCCTGGAAGGCGAGCACGAGCCACAGCATCGCGAGCAGCCCGAGGAGCCCGCCCGCCCCCGTGAGCGCGACGACCAGCAGGCCGACCGCGACGACGCCCTGGATCGCGAGCGCGGCACGCAGGAGGCGGATCGGCGCGACGCGGCGCACCAGCGCCGCGTTCACCTGCGCGGACAGCACCAGCCCGAGGCCGTTGACGGCGAACAGCACGGAGAACTGCCCGTGGCTCAGCCCGTAGCCCTCCTGGAAGATGAACGGCGACCCGACGACGTAGCTCATGAGCACGGCCTGCCCGAGGCCGGGGATGACCGCGAGCGCCATGAACTGCTTGTCCTTGACGAGGGTGCGGTAGCCGGCGAAGACGGTGCGCGCACCGCCGGTCTGCCGCCGCGCGGCCGGGAGCGTCTCGGGCATGAACCGCCACACGACGACCGCCATCGCGACGCCCGCGAGGGCGAGGAAGCCGAACACCCAGCGCCAGCCGGCCGCGGCCGCGACCGCGGAGCCGAAGGTCGGCGCCAGCATCGGCGCCACGCCGATGACGAGCATGAGGCGCGACAGGATGCGTGCGGCCTCCGCGCCGACGAACCGGTCGCGCACGACCGCCATGGAGGCGACGCCGCAGGCGGCGTTGAAGAACCCCTGCATGAGCCGCAGCGCGATGAGGATCGTCATGGTCGGCGCGACCGCGCACAGCAGCGACGTCACGACGTGCAGCCCGAGGCCCCACATGAGCGGCGCCCGGCGCCCGAACCGGTCGGACAGCGGCCCGATGGTGAGCTGGCCGAGGGCGCCGCCGATGAGCATCACGGACACCGAGAGCTGCGCGAGCGAGGCGGTGGAGCCGAGGTCGTCCGCCACCTCGGGCAGCGACGGCAGGTACATGTCGACGGTGAACGCCGGCAGCGCGGCGAGCGCTCCGAGCATGATGACCCAACGGAACGGAGAGCGGGCGCGCGGAAGTCTCGCGGAGGCGTCGGGCATGCCCGCCATCCTATCGAATCGTTACGACCCGGTGCAGGGGCAATCCCCCGGCCCGCCCCGTGGCTGTCGGTGGGATGCGTCACGATGGACCCATGTGCGGCCGCTACGCGTCCTTCCGCGACGCCCAGGACATCGCCGACGACCTCGCCGTCGCCGAGATCGCGGAGGACGCGCGCCTCCTGTCCCCGTCGTGGAACGTCGCCCCCACCGACCCCGTCCGCATCGTCGTCGAGCGGCCGAAGCGCCTCGAGGGCGGCAGCACCGGGGAGATCACCCGCTCGCTGCGGCTGGCCCGCTGGGGCCTCGTCCCGTCGTGGGCGAAGGACCCGTCCGTGGGCGCGCGCATGATCAACGCGCGCACCGAGACGCTGCTCGACAAGTCGGCCTTCGCCAAGCCCCTCGCGGTGCGGCGCTGCCTGCTGCCCGCGGACGGCTACTACGAGTGGCGCAAGCTCGAGCAGCCGGCGGCGCCCGCGCGCGGGCGCGCGGGCAAGGTGCCGAAGCAGCCGTACTGGCTGCACCCGGACGACGGCGGCGTCGCGGCGCTCGCGGGCCTCTACGAGTTCTGGCGCGACCGGACGAAAGCCGACGACGACCCCGACCGGTGGCTGGTCTCCGCGACCGTCATCACCACGGCGGCGTCGCCCGACCTCGAGCGCATCCACGACCGCATGCCCGTGATCCTCCCCCGGGCGTCGTGGGACGCGTGGCTCGACCCGGCCGTCGGCGCGGAGCAGGCGATGGGCATCGTCACGGGTCCGCAGGTCCCGATGGCCACGCGGCCGGTGGGCGACGCCGTCGGGTCCGTGCAGAACAACCGACCGTCGCTCATCGACCCCGACCCGGACCCGCGGGACCCGGACGTGGTCACCGCGGGCCGGGACTGAGGGGCGTCAGGCGCCGGTGTACGCGCGCTGCAGCCGCACCGGCGTGATCTCGCCGATGCCCTGCGCCTCCCGCGCGGGCTGCGCCGTCAGCGCGTAGCGCGACGACGACGCGAGCAGCGACGCCGTGTGCGGGTCCACCAGCACGGTGGCGGGCTCGGCGAGCTCGGTGATCCGGGAGGCGAGGTTCACGTCGGAGCCGAAGACGTCGCCGAACCGCGACAGCACCCGCCCCCACACGAACCCGACCCGCACCGGGATCTCCGTCTCCGTGGCGTGCGGGGCGGCCAGGCCCAGCGCCACCTCCGCGCCCGTCGTCACGTCGTCGGCGACGAACAGGACCGCGTCGCCGATGGTCTTGACCACGCGCCCGCCGGCCTCCGTGATGACGTCGCGGGCCCGGGACTCGAAGAGCTGCACGAACTCCGACAGCTCCTGCGACCCGAGGCCCGCCGTGCGCTTGGTGAACGACACGATGTCCGCGAACCCCACGGCGCGGGGCAGCGGGAGCTCGTCGTCGTGCGCCTCCTGCGTGCCGCGGCGGGCGCCGCCGAACTCGGTGGCCAGCCGCCCGGTGAGCGCGGCGAGCTGGCGCCGCCACGCGTGCTCGAGCTGGCGGGACAGCCGCTCGGTGAGGTCGGGCAGGCGGTCGATGGCGGCGAGGCGCGCGCTGACGTCGTCCAGGCCCCCGCGGCGGCTCAGGTGCTCGACGAACGCCTCGACCTGCCACAGCGCCAGGCGGTCGGTGGTGTGCCCGAGCGAGCGGATGAGCGTCATCTGCGCCTGCTCGTCCAGCTGCTCGGCGTCCACGAGCTCGCCGATCTCGCGCAGAGCCTGCATGTCGGCGTCCGTGAACCCCACCTCCGTGGGGTGCGTCACGGGCAGGCCGAGCCACCGCCAGTAGTTCTCGATGAACTCCTGCGACAGGCCGGTGCCCTCCACCAGGTCCGAGAGCGTGAACTTCCGCGGGCCGCCGAGGATCTCCTCGTCCAGCCGGGCGGCGGTGTCCCCGGACCTCCGGGCGTCGTCGTCCGTCGGCAGGTCCGGTCCCGTGGTGGTGTCGCTCGTCACGCCCCCACTGTAGCCAGCGCGGGCTGAGCACCCGCTGGGAGGCCGACGGGCTCGCTCCCGCGGTCGCCGAGCTCGCCGGCCGATAGCCGCTACCCGTGCTGAGCGTCGGGCACGGCGTCGAGCACGGTCAGGCCGTCCGCAGGTGGTGCACGTCGCCGGCCGTCACGGTGCGCTCGCCCGCGGCCGTGGCGAGGACGAGCGACCCGTCCGCCGCGACCCGGACCGCCTCGCCCTCCACCGCCTCGTCCCCGCCGGCGAGCTCCGCCCGCACCGGCGTACCGAGCGTGGCCGACACCGCGGCGTACCCGGCGTCCAGCCCGGCCGCCGCGGCGTCGCCGCCCGCCGCCTCGAGGGTGGCGACGGCGGTGACGAGCTCACGCGCCAGCCCGCCGAGCAGCGTGCCCCGGTCGACGTCCGCGCCCGCGAGCGCCACCGACGTCGCCGTCGGGACGGGCAGCTCCGCCGCCGTCTGGTCGACGTTCAGCCCGACCCCGACGACGACGGCGGGCCCCGCGGCCTGCGGCACGACCTCCGCCAGCACCCCCGCCACCTTGCGGAACCGGCCCAGGCCGGGCGCGTCGTCCGGGGCGGGCAGGAGCACGTCGTTGGGCCATTTCAGCGCCGCGCCCTCCACCCCCGCGGCGCCGAGCGCCCGCACCACCGCGAGCCCGGCGAGCAGGGGCAGCCAGCCGAGCTGCGGGGGCGCCAGCCGCGGGCGCAGCAGCACGGAGACGGTGAGCGCGGCCCGCGGCGGGGTCTGCCACGCCCGCCCCGCGCGGCCGCGGCCGGCGGCCTGGTGCTCGGCGACGAGCGCGGCGGGCGCCGGCCACGCGGCGGGGTCCGCGCGGACGGCGTCGGACAGCTCGGTGTTGGTCGACGGGGAGACCTCGACGACGTCGAGGCGCGCGAGGGGGCCGTGCGGCGCGAGCAGGTCGCGGCGCAGGGCGGGGACGTCCAGCGGGTCGCGGGTCACCCCTCGATGGTCCCGCACGGCGGCCCGTTTGTGGGGTCCCTCCAAACAATCCGGGCGGGTCGCAGCCTGTCGCGCATCGATGCGTGGCAACCCACCAACTAGGGTCGGTCGGGTGAACGACGCCACCACCGCCCAGGACGCTGCCCAGGAGCCCGCCGCGGCACGACCCGGCACGGCCGCCAAGCTCGCCGACCTGGACCGCCGGCGGGCCGAGGCCGTCGCCGACGCCGAGGAGAAGGCCAAGGCGCGGCAGCACCCCCGCGGCAAGAAGACCGCGCGCGAGCGCATCGAGGCGCTGCTGGACGAGGGCAGCTTCGTCGAGCTCGATGCCCTGGCCATGCACCGCAGCCGCAACTTCGGCCTCGACAAGCGCCGCGTCGCGGGCGACGGCGTGGTGACCGGCCACGGCACGATCGACGGGCGCCAGGTGTGCGTGTTCAGCCAGGACTTCACCGTCTTCGGCGGCTCGCTCGGCGAGGTGCACGGCCAGAAGATCGCCAAGGTGCAGGACCTCGCGCTGCGCACCGGCGTGCCGATCATCGGGATCTCCGACGGCGGCGGCGCGCGCATCCAGGAGGGCGTGGCCGCGCTCACCCAGTTCGCGGAGATGTTCCGCCGCAACGTCGCGGCCTCGGGCGTGGTCCCGCAGATCTCGCTCATCCTCGGTCCCAGCGCGGGCGGCGCGGTCTACTCGCCCGCCCTCACCGACTTCATCGTCATGGCCGACGGCACGTCGAACATGTTCATCACCGGCCCGGACGTGATCCGCACCGTCACCGGCGAGGACGTCGACTTCGAGACCCTGGGTGGCGGCCGCACCCACAACGCGACGTCGGGCGTGGCGCACTACCTGGGCGCGGACGAGGACGACGCGATCGACTACGCCCGCCACCTCGTGGGCTACCTGCCGCAGAACAACCTCGGCGACGCCCCGTCGTTCCCGCCCGAGGACGAGACGCCGCTGGAGGTCACGCCCGACGACGAGGCGCTCGACGTCATCGTCCCCGACAGCGACAACCAGCCCTACGACATGCGCGCGGTGGTCGAGACGGTCCTCGACCCCGACTCGTTCCTCGAGGTGCAGCCGCTCTTCGCGCAGAACGTGCTGATCGGCTTCGGCCACGTGGAGGGCCAGTCGGTGGGCATCATCGCCAACCAGCCGCTGTCCATGGCGGGCACGCTCGACATCGACGCCGCCGAGAAGGCCGCCCGGTTCGTGCGCACCTGCGACGCGTTCAACCTGCCCGTGCTCACCTTCGTCGACGTGCCGGGCTTCCTGCCCGGCGTCGGCCAGGAGCACCAGGGCATCATCCGCCGCGGCGCCAAGCTCATCTACGCGTACGCCGAGGCGACCGTCCCGCTCGTCACGGTCATCACGCGCAAGGCGTACGGCGGCGCGTACATCGTCATGGGCTCCAAGCAGCTGGGCGCCGACGTCAACCTCGCCTGGCCGACGGCGCAGGTCGCGGTGATGGGCGCGTCCGGCGCGGTGAACATCCTGCAGCGGTCGGCGCTCAAGGAGGTCGCGGAGACCGGGGGCGACGTCGAGGCGGAGCGCGCGCGGCTCGTCGCGGAGTACGAGGACGCGATCGTCAACCCGTGGGACGCCGCCGAGCGCGGCTACGTGGACGCCGTCATCCGCCCCTCGGAGACGCGCGTGCAGGTGGTGCGCGCGCTGCGTGCCCTGCGCACCAAGCGCGCGAGCCTGCCGCCCAAGAAGCACGGCAACATCCCCCTGTGACACCTCCTGCGACCCCGCGCGGCGACCGCCGGCGCCGGGCGCGCGTGTCGAGACCACCGAGACCGGGGAGAATGAACGCATGAGCCACGAGGACGCCACGCACGGACCGGCCCCGCTGGGGTCGGTCGACCCGGAGCCGATGCACAGCGCCGTCGACGCGCTCGCGGCCGCGCTGCACGAGTACGTGCAGACCGCGGTCGGGGTGCGCGCCGAGTTCGGTGCGGCCGAGGCCGACGAGGACCCGCGGGTGCTCGCGCTGGAGAACAGGGTGGGCCAGCTCAACGCCGCCGTCTTCGACGCGCTGCACGACGGCCTGGGCATGCACCCCGACCTCACGAGCTCGGTGTGGGAGGGCGACGGCGAGGAGCCGGAGCACGCGCACGACGCCCCCGAGGGCGCGGTGCCGGCCGAGGTGTTCTACCTCGGGTTCGTCGTGGCCGACCCCGCGCCGGGGGCGCCGGGCACCCTGGACGGGGTCGTGGAGCTGCTCGACGAGGCCGGCGGCGACGTCGCGCAGCGGCTCTTCGACGGCGGGTACGAGGTGGCCGAGTGGGCCACGTCGCGCGGCGCCGCCGTGGAGTTCGGCGACGACGACCTCGACGACGAGCTGGACGACCAGGTGGACGACCAGGCGGACGACCAGGCGGACCGACTGGACGACGAGGACGGCGACGACCCGCAGGGAGGCGCGCGATGAGCGCCTCGGTGCGGGTGGTGCGCGGCCGGCCCGACGACGTCGAGGTCGCCGCGCTGGTCGCCGGGCTCGCCGCCGTGGCCTCCGCGACAGGGCTGCCGGACGACGAGGCGCCGGTCGACGAGTGGACCAACCACGCCCGCACGGTGCGCGGCAACGGTGCCGGCGTCACCGCGAAGAGCTTCGGCGGCCGCTGGGGTCGCCACCACGCCGACGCGTGGCGCTGGAGCCTGCACTCGTGAGCGTCGCCTGGCAGCAGGTGGACAGCGCCGACGGCGTGGAGGCCCCGCTCGACGAGCTCCCCGCCCCGCCGCGGCCCGGGTGGCTGCGGCGCTGGCTGTGGGCCCCCGCCCTGGTGGTCACGGCGGCCCTCTACGTGCTGCGACGCACCATCGACGACCCGTCCGGGGAGCTCGAGCTCTGGCTGTTCATGGGCATGCTCGCGGGGCTCATGGTCACCGCCGTGGCCGCTCTGGTGCGCTACCGCGACGACCAGCGACGGACCGCCGAGGGGCGCGACGCCGAGGCCTTCGCCGCCGGCCCGCGCTCCACGACCGGCTCGGTCACGGTGCGCGAGCGCGGCACCAGCTCGGGCCTGCTGGTCAGCGGCGTCGTGTCCTACCCGACCGACGACGGCACGGACATGCGGTCCTTCTCGCTCATGCTGCGCGACGACGAGTCGCTGCCGCCGCGCGACGGCGACCCGGTGGCCGTCTGGTGGGCGCCCGGCACCGAGTCGGTCGTGGTCCGCTACCACCGCGACTGGGCCGACGCCGTGCGCAAGCGCGCCCGGGGCCGCTGAGCCCGTCCTCGCGGCCGGCGCCTCCGGGCGACCGGGTCAGCGCGCGGCGCGCCCCGCGGCGAACAGCCGGCAGGCGTGCGCGGCCGTGCGCTCCAGCTCGGTCACCGCGTCCCGGGAGAGCTCCGCGAGCGAGCGGGGGCCCGGCGCGATCGAGAACGCGGCCGCGATCCCGGCGTCGGCCGCCTGGGTGGGCGTGAGCTCCACTCCCCCCGCCACCACGACGACCGCCGCGCGGCCCCCCACGAGCCGCACCACGGTGTCGACGACCTTGCCGTGCAGCGACTGCTCGTCGAGCCGCCCCTCGCCGGTGAGCACGAGGTCGGCGTCCGCCAGCGCGGCGGGCAGCCCCACCGCCTCGGCGACGAGCTCGCCGCCGGGCACCAGCTCGGCGCCCAGCGCGGCGGACAGCCCGACCGGCAGCCCCCCGGACGCGCCCGCGCCCGGCAGGTCGCGCGCGTCGTGACCGGTCGCCCCGGAGAGCGCGTCGGCCAGGTGCGCGAGGCCCTCCTCGAGCGCGGCGACGTCCTGCGGCGTCGCGCCCTTCTGCGGCGCGAAGACGGCGGCCGCCCCGCGCGGGCCGAGCAACGGGTTGTCGACGTCGCAGGCGATGCGCCACCGCAGCGCGCGGGCGCGGGCGTCGAGCCCGGTCAGGTCGACCCCCGCCAGGGCGCGCAGGCCACCGCCGCCCGGCGGCACCGGCGTGCCCGCCGCGTCGACCAGCCCCGCGCCGAGCGCTGCGAGCAGGCCCGCGCCGCCGTCGGTGGTCGCCGAGCCGCCCACGAAGAGCACGACCTCCTCGGCGTCGGGCGCGGCGTCCAGCGCCGCGAGCACCACCGTGCCGACCCCGTGGCTCGTCGCGGCGAGCGGCTGCAGCGGCACGTCCGCGACCTTCGGCAGGCCGTAGGCCTCCGCGGCCTCCACCGCGAGGGTGCGACCGTCGGGCGACACGCCGAACCGGGCCGTCGTCGGGCGGCCGAGGGCGTCGGTCGTGGGGCAGGAGCGCGGGGCCTGGCCCCACGCCCCGAGGATCGCGTCGAGCGTCCCCTCGCCGCCGTCGGCGAACGGCACCGCGCGGACGTGCGCGTCGTCGCCCAGGGCGGCCCGGGCGCCGGCGGCGAGCGCGTGGGCCACCTGCGTCGCGGTGGCGCTGCCCTTGAACGAGTCGGGCGCGACCACGACGCGCAGCGGCCGGTCGCGCCCTCCTGCCCGGGCGTGGTCCGGCGTGGCGTCGGCGGCGGCGGTGGTGTTCTTCACGTCCTCGTGCACGAGGGTCGAGGCTAGCGGCTCACCACGACGAGGGGCGCGGGCGTCTCGCGACCGCCCGCGCCCCTCGCGCGTCACCCCCGGGCCGGGGGCAGCTCCAGTCCCCCGGCCGGTTCCCCCGTCAGCCCTGCGTCTTCTTCCGGTCGGCGAGCGCCTTCTCGAACTCGTCGCGGATCTTGTCGCCGCCGCCCTTGGCCCAGGCCTCGGCGGCGGGCTGCCAGGCGGTGACCTTCTGTCGCCCGGCGAGGATGTCCGTCTCCACCGCCCCCAGCTTCTCGCCGATCTGGCCGCCCTTGCGGCTGGCCGTGTCGCTGAACAGGCCCGACACGGGGTTCTTCACCGCCGTGGGCACGACGGCGGCCTGGGCGTCGTGCTCGGCCTGCGCCACGCTCGGGTCGCCGGCCTGGAAGTTCACCCACGGCCCCTCGACCACGTACTTGAGCCCGAGCTGCACCTCGGTGCGCCCCTTCTCGGTCGGCACCGGGTCGGTGCCGTCCAGCTCGTAGTGCACGCCCTCGATGCCGTACGTCTTGAACATGTGCTCCTCGGTGCCGAACGGCGCGGCGAGGTAGTTGATCACGTCGAGCAGCGCCTCGACCCGGTCCGCCGACTTCGCGCTGATCGACGTGATGTTCTGGACCTGCGGTCCCAGGTGGATGCCCGCGGTGCCGCCGCCCTCCGCGAGCGGCGGCGGCACCACGGCGAGCTGGAAGCCCTCCCCGAGCGGGTAGTTGGAGAAGTCCGGCCAGGCGCTGAACGTGTCGTCGAGGAAGCGGACCGTGCCGTTCACCAGCCAGGTCTTGCGCTGCGGCTGCGTCGCCGTGACGCCGTCCGGGTGGACGAGGCCGTCCGCGACCAGGCGGCGCGCCGCCTCGAGGGCGTCCTGCTGCCGCTCGTGCAGGTTGGCGCTGGTGAGCGTGCCGCCCTCCTCCGACCAGCCGTTCGGGATCTCGTACATCTGGCGGATGTACCCCAGCGGGACGCGGCCGAGCGCCCAGGTGTTGCCGCCGGTGAGGTCCTTGCACAGGTCGTAGAACTCCTCGAAGGAGGCGACCTGCGGGTCGATGCCCTCGGACTCGAAATAGTCCTGCCGCGCGTACATCACGCCGCTCTGCGCCGGGCCGCGCGGCACCGGCACCGCGAAGACCTTCCCGTTGAAGACACACGACTCCCAGCTCTCGGTCGGGATGTTCGCCAGGAACGGGTACTTCGCCACCGCGTCGCCCGCGAGGTACTCGGTGAGGTCGGTGGCGCGCTCCTCGAGGAGGCTCGGCAGGCCGGGGATGTCCCCGGAGAACATCGCGAAGATGTCGGGGAGCTGGTCGCCCGCGACCGTCGTCTGGAAGCGGTCGGAGTAGTCGCCGCTCGGCGTGAGCGCGACCGACAGGCCGAACCCGAGCCGCTCGTTGAGCTCCTGCCAGTACGCGTTCTTCTCGAGCTTGGGCGGCGTGGGCGTGTTCGTCATCACGAAGACGCCGACGTCCTCGCCGTCGCCCGGCTGGCCGCTGGTCGCCTTCTTCGGGCTCGCCGGGTACTTGAGCATCGTGTCGGGCACGCCGTCGGCGCCCTTGATGTCCATGGGGACGCCGGTGTACGGGATGTACTTCGGCAGCACGGACGAGTTCTTGGCGGCGGAGACGGTGACGCCGCCGCGCCCCTCGTTGCTGCAGCCGGCGGCCGAGAGGAGGGCGAACGCGCCCACCCCCAGGCCACCGAACAGCACGTTCCGCCGGGACGGCTGCTGGCCGATGGTTCGGATCTCAGACATGGCAACTCCTCGTCGAGTGAGGTCGAGAGTGATGGTGTTTCGAGGTGGTGGAACAGGTCCCTGTGGGCACGGCCGGCACGGTCAGCCCTTGACGGCGCCGGTAAGCATCCCCTTGGCGAAGTGGCGCTGCAGGAACGGGTAGACCAGCAGCACCGGCACGACGGAGACCACGAGGATCGCCATCTGCAGGGAGGTCTGGGGAGGCAGGGACGCGGCGTCGATGCCCAGGTCCTGCGAGCCGAGCTGGGACCCGTCGACGACGTAGGTGCGCAGCACGAGCTGCAACGGCCACTTGCTCGAGTCGGACAGGTAGAGCAGCGCGCTGAAGAAGGCGTTCCAGTAGCCGACGCCGTAGAACAGCCCGACCACGGCGAGCACGGGCTTCGACAGCGGCAGGCCGATGCGGCGGAAGAGCTGCCATTCGGTGGCCCCGTCGATGCGGGCGCTGTCGATGATCTCGTGCGGGAGCTGCACGAAGAACGCCCGCACGACGACCACGTTGAAGGCCGACACCGACGTCGGGATGATCAGCGCCCACAGGCTGTCCAGGAGCCCGAGCCGCTGCACCACCAGGTAGCTGGGGATCATGCCCGGGTTGAAGAGCAGGCTGACCAGCACCAGCAGCAGCATCCCCCGGACGCCGAAAGCGCCGCGGCGGCTGAGCGCCCAGCCCAGGGTGGTGGTGAGGGCGAGGCTGATCGCGGTGCCGACGACGGTGACGAAGACGCTGACCCACAGCGCCTGCGTGACGACGCCCCCGGCGAAGATCATGCGGTACGCGCTGAGGTCGATCCCGGTGGGCAGGAGGACGAAGCCGCCCGCCTCCGTCACCTGCTCGGGCGTCGCGAGGCTGGTGGAGACGATGCCGACGAACGGCAGGATCACCAGCGCGCACGCGACGGTCAGGATGATGCCCTTGGCGGTGCGCTCGACGGGGCCGGGCATGGCCACCCCGTCGACGACGGCGCGCCGGCGCTTGACCGGCGCCGGGGCGACAGGGCCGCGGGCTGCGGGCTCTCGGGTGATGGTCATGCGCGATAGACCCCTTCCTCGCCGAACATGTGGGCGACCTTGTTCGCGACGAGCACCAGCACCAGGCCGATCACGCCCTTGACGAGGCCGACGGCGGCGGCGACACCCCAGTACCCGCCGACGACGCCCTGGTTGTAGACGTAGGTGTCCAGCACCTGGGACACGCCCAGCCCCACCGCGTCCTGCTGGAGGAGGAGCTGCTCGAAGCCGACGCTGAGGGAGTCCCCGAGCTTGAGGATGAGCAGCATGATGATGATCGGCCGCATGCCCGGCAGCGTGATGTGCCAGGTCTGGCGCCAACGGGTGGCGCCGTCGACGGCCGAGGCCTCGTACAGCGACTTGTCGATGCCGGCGAGCACCGCGAGGAAGAGGATCGTCGCCCAGCCGGTGTCCTTCCAGATGACCTGCGACGTGATGAGGCCGTAGAACGCGTCGGAGTTGCCGATGACGTCGATCGGCTGCCAGCCGTGCGCGCGCAGGAAGTTGTTGATCAGGCCGGCCCCGCCGAGCACCTGCTGGAAGACCGCGACCACGATCACCCAGGACAGGAAGTGCGGCAGGTACAGCACCGACTGCACCCACTGCCGCACCCGGTTCGAGACCAGGCTGTGCAGCAAAAGCGCCAGCACGATCGGCGCCGGGAAGACGATGACCGTCTGCAGCAGGGTGATGATCAGCGTGTTGCGCAGCGCGTTGAGGAACTCCGGGTCCCCGTTGAACAGGATCGAGAAGTTCTCGAGCCCCACCCACAGGCTGCGCCCGATGCCGAGGTACGGCTGGTAGTCCTGGAACGCGATGACGTTGCCGCCGAGCGCCAGGTACTGGAACACGATGATGACGACCATCGCGGGCAGCGCCAGCAGCAGCACGGCGCGGTCGCGGGCCATCCGGCGCCACCACGGGAGAGGCGGGCGCGCCAGGGGCGGCCCGTCGCCGGTCGGGGTCGCGTCCTCGGGCCCGGCGCCGCGTCGCGTCCGGGCCTCCTCGAGCGCGGTCATCCGTCCCCCCGCTGCCGGAGGGGTGGGGGTGGTGCCATGGGTCGGTCCTCTCGTCGTCGAGCGGGCATCGGGAACCGCGTCGTCCCGCGGGGTGCGCCGGTGCACAAGTGATCGATCACTTCCGGCGTCACCGTAGAAGGTGATCGATCACACCGCAACCACCTCGTCCCGGTCGACGCGCGGGCGGGCGTGCCAGAATGGCCGGGCGTCGCACCGAGGGCGGCGCGGAGACCAGCAAGGACGTGGCATGACGGAGCAGCGAGCGAGGCGGGACCGGCGCGCGACGATCTGGGAGGTCGCCAGGGCGGCCGGGGTCTCCCACCAGACCGTCTCGCGCTACCTGCGGAACGACCCCCGCATGCGGCCCGAGACGGTCGAACGGGTCAGCCGCGCCGTCGCCGAGCTCGACTACCGCCCCAACCTCACCGCCCGGTCCATGCGCACGCGGCTCAGCGGCCGGGTCGCGGTGCTGCTCCCCGCCGTCGCGACCTACGGCCCGCCCCAGATCCTCGGCGGCGTGATGGAGGTCGCCCACGAGCACGGCTACACGATCGAGGCGTTCAGCGTGGAGGGCACGGCCTCGGAGCGCTTCGACCGCGTGCTCGAGCTCGCGGACTCCGGCCAGGTCGAGGGCGTCCTCGCCCTCGCGCCGCTGCCGCCCGCGTCCGAGCACTCGGTGCCCGCGCGCGCCGCGATCGTCGCGTCGGCCGACTACGACGACCGCTTCCGCGGCGTGGGCGAGCTCGCCGACGGGTCGCCCGTCGCCGAGATCGTCGAGCACCTGGCCGACCTCGGCCACCGACGGTTCCTGCACGTGACGGGCGCCCTCGACTTCGCGTCCGCGCGCGGCCGCCGCGACGTCTTCGTCGCGACCATCGAGCGGCTCGGGCTGGGCCCGGCGCTGGTGCACGAGGGCGACTGGTCGCCCGCCTCCGGGCTGGCCGCGGTCCGCGCCCTGGCGGAGGACGACCACCCGACGGCCGTCGTCGCGGCCAGCGACCCGGTCGCCGCCGGCGTGGTGCAGGGCGCCCGCGAGCGCGGGTGGACGATCCCCGGCGACCTCAGCGTGACCGGCTGGGACAACAGCCTCCTCGGCGCCTACCTCGAGCCCACCCTCACGACCGTCCAGGTCGACCACCGCCGCCTCGGCCGGGTCGCCATGGCCCGGATGGTCGCGACGCTGCGCGACGAGCCCGAGCCGCCGCCGCCCGAGGGCGTCCTCAACACGATCATCTGGCGCGGGTCGACAGGGCCGCCGCGGAATGGACGGGATCCGGGCGCGGGCACGCCCTAGGCTGCGGCGTGTGACCTCGAGCACCCAGCCCACGCCCCGCACCCCCTCCGCGGTCGACGCCGTCGCCGACGCGTACGTCGCGCGCTTCGCCGAGCTCGACCCCCTGCTCGCCACGTCGATCGGGCTGCCGGGTCACGACCACCGCATGACGGACCTCTCCCCCGCGGGGCACGAGGCCCGCGCCGACGCGGACCGCGCGGTGCTGCGCGACCTGGACGCGGCGGAGCGCGCCGGCGGCCCCCTCGACGCCGTCGACCGGGTCACGCTGGCCGCCATGCGCGAGCGCGTCGGGCTGCAGCTCGAGCTGCACGACGCGGGCGAGCCGTTGGCCGCCCTCAACAACATCGAGTCGCCCGTGCAGCAGCTGCGCGACGTCTTCGACCTCATGCCGACCGGGTCCGTCGAGGCGTGGGAGAACGTCGCCGCCCGCCTCAACGCCGTCCCGGACGCGATCGACGGCTACGTCGCCTCGCTGACGGAGGCGGCCCGCCGCGGGCAGGTCGCCGCGATCCGCCAGGTGCACGAGGGCGTCTCGCAGTCCCGCGAGCTCGCCGGGGCCGACTCGTTCTTCCGCGGCCTCGTGCGCGGCGAGGACGCCGCGGCGGTGCTCGACGACTCGTCGGCGTGCAGCCTCGTGCGGGCGGAGCTCGAGCGCGGGGCCGACGCCGCCCGCGCCGCCTACGCCCGCCTGGCCGACTTCCTCGAGCGCGACCTCGCGCCGCGGGCGCCCGAGCGGGACGCCGTCGGCCGCGACCGCTACGCGCGCTTCTCGCGCGAGTTCCTCGGCGCCGAGGTCGACCTCGACGAGACGTACGAGTGGGGCCTGGACGAGCTGGCCCGCATCGTCGCCGAGCAGGAGTCCGTGGCCCGGCAGATCGCCGGCCCGGGCGCGAGCGTCGAGGACGCCGTCGCCGCCCTCGACGCCGACCCCGCCCGCACCCTGCACGGCACCGACGCGCTGCGCCGCTGGATGCAGGAGACCGCCGATGCCGCGATCGACGACCTCGCCGGGACGCACTTCGACATCGAGGGCCCGGTGCGCACCATCGAGTGCCGCATCGCCCCCACCCAGACCGGCGGCATCTACTACACGCCCCCGAGCGACGACTTCTCCCGGCCCGGCCGCATGTGGTGGTCCGTGCCCGCCGACGTCACGGAGTTCAACACCTGGCGCGAGAAGACGACCGTCTACCACGAGGGCGTGCCGGGCCACCACCTGCAGTGCGCGGCCGCCGTCGTCGCGCGCGACACCCTCAACTCGTGGCGCCGCCTGATGTGCTGGGTCTCCGGGCACGGCGAGGGCTGGGCCCTGTACGCCGAGCGACTGATGGCCGACCTCGGCCACCTCGACGACCCGGGCGACCGCTTCGGCATGCTCGACGCCCAGCGGATGCGCGCCGCCCGCGTGGTGCTCGACATCGGCGTGCACCTGGGCAAGCAGGCGCCCGCGACGTGGGGCGGCGGCGTCTGGGACGCGGAGAAGGCGTGGCCGTTCCTGAAGGCGAACGTCAACATGCCCGAGTCGTTCGTGCGGTTCGAGCTCAACCGCTATCTGGGCTGGCCCGGCCAGGCCCCGTCGTACAAGGTGGGCCAGCGCCTCTGGGAGCAGGCGCGCGAGGACGCCCGCGCGGGGGCGCGGGCGCAGGGCGAGGAGTTCGACCTGCGCGCGTTCCACGCCAGGGCGCTGAGCCTCGGCTCCGTCGGCCTCGACGTGCTGCAGGCCGCGCTGCGCGACGCCTGACGGCGCGCCCGGCCACGCACCCGCATGCAAGGGATCCTCACCGGCTTCGCGATCATCGGCGTCGTCATCGCCGTCGGCTACGTCGCGGCGCGCCTGCGCCTCGGCGGGCCCGACGCCCGGACCGCGCTGAACCGCATCGGGTTCTTCGTCGCGAGCCCCGCCCTGCTGTTCACGGTGATCGCCGACGCGGACATCGGGGAGCTGTTCCAGGCCCCGCTGCTCGTCCAGGCCCTCGCGGCCGTGGCGATGGCGGCGGCGTTCGTCGTCGTCAACCTGCTGTGGCTGCGCCGCCCCGGCACGGAGGCGACGATCGGCGCCGTGTCGGCGGGGTACGTCAACGCCAACAACATCGGCCTGCCGGTGGCGGTCTACGTGCTCGGCGACCCGGCCGCCGTGGTGCCCGTCATCCTGCTCCAGCTGCTGATCCTGGCGCCGGTCACGCTCCTCGTGCTCGACGCGCAGACCACGGGCCGGGTGTCGGTGCGGTTCGTGCTCGCCCAGCCGGTGCGCAACCCGATCATCCTGGGTTCGCTCGCGGGCGCGGTCGTCTCGGTGACCGGCTGGCACGTCCCCGCGCCGGTGCTCGCCCCGCTCGAGATCCTCGGCGGCGCTGCCGTGCCGATGATCCTGCTCGCCTTCGGCATGTCCCTGCACGGCTCGCGCCCGTTCCAGCAGCCGGGCGGCCGCACGTCGGTGGTGGTGGCGTCGGCGCTCAAGGCGGTCGTCATGCCGGCGCTCGCGTTCGTGCTGGCGCGGTACGCGTTCGGCCTCGACGACGCGCAGGTCGCGACGGCGGTGACGCTCGCGGCGCTGCCCGTCGCGCAGAACGTGTACAACTACGCCGCCCGGTTCCGTACGGGCGAGCTGCTCGCACGCGACACGATCCTGGTCACCACGGTGGCGTCGCCGGTCGTGCTGCTCGTGGCGACCCTGCTGCTGCACACCGGCTGAGTGGCTAGGGTGCGCAGCGTGCCTCTCACCGCGCCCGTCACCCTGGTCCTCGCCTCGCAGTCCCCCGCCCGCCTCGCCACGCTCGCCGCCGCCGGCGTCACGCCGCAGGTGGTCGTCTCCGACGTCGACGAGCCCGCGGTGCTCGACGCAGCCCGGGCGCGCGCCGAGGGCCCGCTCGACCCCGCGGACGCGGTCCTCGTGCTGGCCCAGGCCAAGGCCGAGGCCGTGAGCCGGCAGGTGGAGGACGAGGTGTCCGCCCTCGTGCTGGGCTGCGACTCCATGCTCGAGCTCGACGGGGAGGTCGTGGGCAAGCCCGTCGACGCCGCCGACGCCCGCCGCCGCTGGCAGGCGATGCGCGGTCGGGCCGCCGTCCTGCACACCGGCCACTGGGTGGTCGACCTGCGCGACGACGAGGACGGCGGCACCGGCGCCACGCTCGGCGCGTCGTCGGCGACCACCGTCCACTTCGCCGACGTGGACGACGACGAGATCGACGCCTACCTCGCGACCGGCGAGCCGCTGCACGTGGCCGGCGCGTTCACGATCGACGGGCTCGGCGGCCCGTACGTGGAGCGCATCGAGGGGGACCACCACGGCGTCGTCGGGCTCAGCCTGCCGCTGCTGCGCGAGCTGCTCGGCGAGCTCGAGATCCCGTGGCGGGGATTGCGCGACGCGCGCTGAGGCTGCCGGGCCTGTCGAAACCACCAACGGGGAGCCTGTCAGGCACCCCTATCCGCACGGGTCCATGTGGGATCTCGACAAACGGCCCCGAGCGGCGTTGGTACCGGGCACAGACTTCGGCACGCACGCCCCGAGCGTGCCGGAGGACGGCGGAGCACGCGTTACCGTGAGCCGTGCCCACCATCAGCAAGGTCCTCGTCGCGAACCGCGGTGAGATCGCCGTCCGCATCGCCCGTGCCTGCACCGACGCCGGGATCGCGTCCGTCGCCGTCTACGCCGACCCCGACCGGGACGCGCTGCACGTCCGGCTCTCCGACGAGGCGTTCGCGCTGCAGGGCCAGCGCGCCGCCGACACCTACCTCGACGTCGACAAGCTGCTCGACGTCGCGCGCCGCTCCGGCGCGGACGCGGTGCACCCCGGCTACGGCTTCCTGTCGGAGAACGCGCAGTTCGCGCAGGCGGTGCTCGACGCCGGGCTCGTGTGGATCGGCCCGCCGCCCGCCGCGATCGAGTCCCTCGGCGACAAGGTGAGCGCGCGGCACATCGCGCACGCCGCGGGCGCCCCGCTGGTGCCCGGCACCGCCGACCCGGTCCAGGGCGCGGACGAGGTGCACGCGTTCGCCGCCGAGCACGGGCTGCCGATCGCGATCAAGGCGGCGTTCGGCGGCGGCGGCCGCGGCCTGAAGGTGGCCCGCAGCGCCGACGAGATCGACGAGCTGTACGAGTCCGCCGTGCGCGAGGCCGTCGCCGCGTTCGGCCGCGGCGAGTGCTTCGTGGAGCGCTATCTCGACCGTCCCCGGCACGTCGAGACGCAGTGCCTCGCCGACACGCACGGGAACGTCGTGGTGGTCTCGACCCGCGACTGCTCGCTGCAGCGCCGCCACCAGAAGCTGGTCGAGGAGGCGCCCGCGCCGTACCTCACCCCCGAGCAGGAGGCCGAGCTCGACCGCGCGTCGCGGGCCATCCTGCGCGAGGCCGGCTACGTGGGCGCCGGCACCTGCGAGTTCTTGGTCGGCACCGACGGCACCCTGTCCTTCCTCGAGGTGAACACCCGCCTGCAGGTGGAGCACCCGGTCACCGAGGAGGTCACGGGCATCGACCTGGTGCGCGAGCAGCTGCGCATCGCCGCCGGCGAGCCCCTCGGCTACGACACCACGACCGCGCGCGGGCACTCCTTCGAGTTCCGCATCAACGGCGAGGACCCGGCCGCGGGCTTCCTGCCCTCCCCCGGCACGGTCACCACGCTGCGCTGGCCCACCGGCCCCGGCGTCCGCGTCGACACGGGCGTCGTCGAGGGCGACACGATCTCGGGCGCGTTCGACTCGATGATCGCCAAGCTGATCGTCACCGGCGCCACGCGCGAGCAGGCGGCGCAGCGCGCCCGCCGCGCCCTGCGCGAGCTCGAGGTGGCCGGCATCCCCACGGTCGTGCCGTTCCACCGCGCGGTCATGGAGGCGGAGGACTTCGTCCCGTCCGGCGGGGACGCCTTCCGCGTCCACACCCGCTGGATCGAGACCGACTTCGCCGGCGAGCTCAGCGCCCTCGCGCCCGCTGCGTCCGCCCCCGCGCCGGACACCGAGGACGACCCGGAGGAGCTCGCCGAGCGAGTCGTCGTCGAGGTCGGCGGCCGCCGCCTCGAGGTCGTGCTCCCCGCCGGGCTCGGCGTCGCCGCGGGCCGCGCCCGCCGCGCGAGCGCTGCCCGCCGGCCCGCCCGCCGGGGCGCGTCGCGCACGTCCTCCGCGGCGAGCGGGAACACCCTCGCCTCGCCCATGCAGGGCACCATCGTCAAGGTCGCCGTCGAGGACGGGGCGCAGGTCGCGGAGGGCGACCTCGTGGTCGTGCTCGAGGCCATGAAGATGGAGCAGCCGCTCCTGGCCCACCGCGCGGGCACGGTGCGGTCCCTGTCGGCGGCCCCGGGCGCGAGCGTCACCGCTGGCGCCGCCATCTGCGAGATCGTCGACTGACGCATCCTCGCGAGGTAGTCCGCATCCCGCGAGGTAGTCCGCATCCCGCGAGGTAGTTCGAAACCCCGCGAGGTAGTTCCGAGCACGGCGAGGTAGTTCGCCGCCGGTAGGTCCTCGAACTACCTCGGCTGTCCTCGAACTACCTCGCGGATTCCGGGGTGGGCTCGGCGGCCTTCGCCGGTCGGGCGATGGCGGCGAGCGACCGCCGGGCGGAGGGTACGGAGAGTACTGCCGCGACGAAGGCGGCGAGCAGGGTGCCGGCGACGACGAGCAGGACCTGCACGGAGACGCGGTCGGCGAGCGGGCCGAAGACCACCATGCTCAGCGGCATGGCGACGGTCATGACGATGCCGACGAACCCGAAGACTCGCCCCTGCATCTCGGGCTCGACGGTCTCCTGCAGGATCGCCATGCTCGGCGCGGACATCAGGGTGAACGAGACCCCGACGAACAGCCCCAGCGTGAAGAACAGCCACATGTTCGTCGACAGGCCCAGCCCCACCGTGAACACCCCCGCCCCGAAGGTGGTGCCCACGATGAGCGCCACCCGGTTCGTCACCCGGGTACCGACCAGCGCCATCGCGAGCCCGCCGGCGAGCATGCCCGCCGCCCAGAACACCTCGTTGGTGGTGAGCTTCCAGACCTCGTCACCGAAGGTGCGGGTCACCATGAGCGGCGTGAGGTAGGACGGCGCGCCGATGAGCACCATCGTGACGGCGAAGATCGTCATGAGCCACTTCACCG
Organism: Promicromonospora sp. Marseille-Q5078; assembly: GCF_050315395.1. Classification (NCBI taxonomy): domain Bacteria; kingdom Bacillati; phylum Actinomycetota; class Actinomycetes; order Micrococcales; family Promicromonosporaceae; genus Promicromonospora; species Promicromonospora sp. Marseille-Q5078. The sequence continues at coordinate 1,603,657 of NZ_JBNPQG010000001.1, read as the reverse complement.
GGCCGTGCCCGCGGACGTACCGGACGCCGGCGGCAAGGTCGCCGAAGTAGGTCGGCCGCGCCGGTGGCGCCTCGGCGGCCTCCTCGGCTCCCGGGTCGTCGCGGCGCACCAGGCGGGGCACGGTCACGAGCAGCAGCATGCCGACGCCGAGGACGGCGGTGACGACGTCCACGAGGAACACGGCCACGATGTCGAAGCTCGCGTAGATCGCCGCGGCGAGCACGGGGGCGAGCAGCATCATCCCCGACTGGATCGACTGGTTGATCCCGTTGATGCGGATGAGCTGCGGCGCCGGCACGATCTGCGGCACCAGCGCGTTCACCGCGGGCGTCTGGATCCCGGCGAACGTGGAGCGCACCGCGAGCGCCACGTAGATCAGCCACAGGTCGTCGACGCCCGAGAGCATGAGGAGCGCGAGCGCCAGGGTGATGGTCGCGATGGCGCTGTCCGCGCCGATGATGAGCAGCTTGCGGGAGTGCCGGTCGGCCCAGACCCCGCCGAAGATCGACACGAACGCCTGCGGCAGCATGCCGAACACGATGCTCAGCATGAGCACGGAACCGGACTGCGTGACGATCGTGAGGTGCCACATGACGGCGAACTGCACGAGCATCGACCCGAGCAGGGAGACCGTCTGGCCCGTGAGGAAGATCGCGACGTTGCGCTTCCAGCCGGGCATGCCGTCGTCCGGCGGCTGTTCGAGCAGCGGCTCGGACGGCCCGTCGCTCACGGTGGTCACCTGGTCGTCCTCCATGGATCGGGCAGACGACGTGGGGCCGTGGAACTCATCGCTCACCCGACCATCGTCGCCTGTAGCCTGGCGGCGTGCCCAGCCCGATTCCCCCGCGTGAGACGCTCCACCGGCACCCCGGGGACGGCTGGGTGGCGTGCGGCGACCACCGGCACTGGGGCCTGTACGGGGCGGCGGGCCTGCTGCTCGCCCGGCGCGCGGGTGCGACCGGGCGCGCGACGGACGTCGTGCTGCAGCACCGGGCCCCGTGGTCGGACCAGGGCGGCACGTGGGGCGTTCCCGGCGGCGCTCTGGCGCCCGGCGAGTCGCCGGTGGACGGAGCGCTGCGGGAGAGCCTCGAGGAGGCGGCGGTCGAGCCGCGCACGGTGCACGTGCTCGGCACGCACGTGCTCGACCACGGCCCCTGGGCCTACACGACCGTCCTCGCGGACGTCGTCCCCGGCGCCACCGTCGAGCCGACCGCGGCGGACCCGGAGAGCCTCGAGGTGCGGTGGGTCGCGGTCGATGACGTGCCGACCCTGCCGCTGCTGCCCGCGTTCGCCGCGGCCTGGCCCGAGCTGCGCGCGCGGCTCGACGCCGGCCGCTGACGCGACCGGCCCCGACGGACGTCAGTCGGTGGCGCTCTGCCCCGACTGCCCGTGCAGCACGCGGGCGGCCTCGGCGACGGAACCGGACAGCGACGGGTAGACGGTGAACGAGTCCGCGACGTCGTCCACCGTGAGCCGGTGCGCCACGGCGAGGGTGATCGGGAAGATCAGCTCGCTGGCGCGGGGCGCCACGACGACGCCGCCGAGCACGACGCCCGCGTCGGGGTGGGCGAAGAGCTTCACGAAGCCGTCGCGCATGCCCAGCATCTTGGCGCGCGGGTTGCGCGCCAGGGGCAGGGTGGTCGTGACGTACCGGTACCCGGTCGCCCGCAGCTTCTCCTCGCTGTAGCCGACGGTCGCGATCTCGGGCGCGGTGAAGATGTTGGCGGCCACGCGCCCCAGCTTGAGCGGCGCGACGGCGTCGCCGAGGGCGTGCGACATCGCGATGCGCCCCTGCATGGCGGCGACGGAGGCCAGCGGCAGGACGCCGGTGCAGTCGCCGGCGGCGTACACGCCGGGCACCGAGGTGCGCGACACGCGGTCGACCTCGACGTGCCCGCTCTCCGCGAGGCGCACGCCGGCCTCCTCGAGCCCCAGGCCCTCGGTGGACGGCACGGCGCCGACCGCGATGAGCACGTGCGACCCCTCGACGACGCGCCCGTCCGCCAGGGTGACGGCGACGCCGTCGGCGGTGCGCTCCGCCGAGGCGGCGCGGGAGCGGGACATGACGGTCATGCCACGGGAGCGGAAGACGCCCTCGAGCAGCTCCGCCGCGTCCATGTCCTCGCCGGGCAGCACGCGGTCGCGCGAGGAGACCAGCACGACCTGGGAGCCCAGCGCCTGGTAGGCGCCGGCGAACTCGGCGCCGGTCACGCCGGAGCCCACGACGATCAGTCGCTCCGGCAGCTCGGTGAGCCGGTAGAGCTGGGTCCACGTGAGGATCCGCTCGCCGTCCGGCACGGCGGTGGGCAGCGTGCGCGGGGTGGCGCCGACGGCGAGCAGCACGGTGTCCGCGTCGAGCGCCGTCGTCGCCCCCGAGGCGTCCTCCACCACGACGCGGGACGGCCCGTCGAGGCGGCCGGCGCCGGCGACGATGTCCACGCCCTCGCGCTCCAGGCGCGCGTGGATGTCCCGCGACTGCGCGTCGGCGAGGGCGAGGACGCGGGCGTTGACCGCCTTGAGGTCGACCAGGTCGCGACGCTCCCCCGCCGGGGCCTCGCCGCGGACCCCGAGCTCCGGGCCCTGCTCCGCGGTGGTGAACCACTCGGCGGTCGCGATGAGCGTCTTGGAGGGCACCACGTCCGTGAGCACGGCGGCGCCGCCGAGGCCCTGCCGCTCCACCACGGTGACGCGGGCACCGAGCCGGCGGGCCACGAGGGCGGCCTCGTAGCCGCCCGGGCCGCCGCCGACGACGACCACGTGCGGGGAGCGGGGGTCGGTCTCCGGGACGCCGGGGGTGGCGGCGATCGCGGAGGCCGGGGTGTCGGGGGCAGTGTCCTGCGAGGGGGTGTTCACGGTGGGCACGGGGCCATTGTGTCAGGCCGGGGGCCGCCTGCGCCGGCGCGGCGACGTGCCCCGGCCCGGACTACCCTCGGGACCATGAGCACCACGAGCCGCAGCGTCGGGGACCTCGACGACCCGACCACCGACCCGTTCGACGTCGCGCGTGCCGCGGCCGCCCACATCGCCGAGGCCACGGGGGTGCCCGGCCACGACCTCGCGCTGGTGCTGGGCTCCGGCTGGGGCGGCGCCGCCGAGCTGATCGGCGACACGGTGGCCGAGATCCCGACGCACGAGATCCCCGGCTTCGCCCGTCCCTCCGTCGCGGGGCACGGGTCGACGACCCGCTCGATCCGCGTGGAGCGCCCCGACGGCTCGGTGCGGCACGCGCTCGTGATCGGCAGCCGCACCCACCTGTACGAGGGCAAGGGCGTGCGCCGCGTGGCCCACGGGGTGCGCACCGCCGCCGCGACCGGCTGCGAGACCGTCGTCCTCACCAACGGCTGCGGCGGCCTGCACATCGCGTGGCGCCCGGGCCAGCCCGTGCTCCTCCGCGACCACATCAACCTCACCGGCACGTCCCCCCTCGAGGGCGCGACGTTCGTCGACCTCACCGACCTGTACTCGCCGCGGCTGCGCGAGGTCGCCCGGTCCGTCGACCCCGAGCTGCCCGAGGGCGTCTACGCGCAGTTCCACGGCCCGCACTACGAGACCCCGGCCGAGGTGAAGATGGCCGGCCTCATGGGCGCGGACCTCGTGGGCATGTCGACCACGCTGGAGGCCATCGCCGCCCGGCACGCCGGCATGGAGGTGCTCGGCATCTCCCTCGTGACGAACCTCGCCGCGGGCATCAGCCCGCAGCCGCTCTCGCACGAGGAGGTGCTGGAGGCCGGCCAGGCCGCCGGCCCGCGCATCAGCGAGCTTCTCGCCCGCATCGTCACGACCCTGTGACGCCGTCTCCCAGCGAACCGAGGGGATCCGCCATGAGCCTGGACACCGACGACCCGGCCTTCGAGCCGGCCGCGACGGCGACCGACCTGACCGCGTTGCTGGACCGGGTGGAGCGCTGGATCCGCTACGACGTCGACGACGACGACAAGGCCGAGCTCTCGCGGCTCGCCCAGCAGGCGACGTCCCCGCGGGCGAGCACGCGCGACCGCGCCGTGGCGCTGCTGCGCGACCGGTTCGCCGGCACGCTCCAGTTCGGCACGGCGGGCCTGCGCGGCGCGATGGCGCCCGGTCCGAACCGGATGAACCGCGCCGTGGTCACGACGGCGGCCGCCGGCCTCGGCGCCTACCTCGCGTCGGCCCTCAGGCCGGGCGTGGCACCGCGCGTCGTGGTCGGGTACGACGCCCGCGACCGGTCCTCCACCTTCGCGACGGACACCGCCGCGGTGCTCACCGCCGCCGGCGCGGAGGTCCTGCTGCTGCCGTCCGCGCTGCCCACCCCGGTGCTCGCGTTCGCCGTGCGCCACCTGCACGCCGACGCGGGCGTCATGGTCACCGCGAGCCACAACCCCGCCCGGGACAACGGCTACAAGGTGTACCTGGGCGGGCGCGTCGTGGCCGACGCCGGGCAGGGCGCGCAGATCGTCCCGCCCCACGACGCCCTCATCGCCGAGCGCATCGCGGACGCGGGCCCCGCGTCGGGCGTCCCGCGGGTGGAGTCCGGCTGGACCGTCCTCGGGCGCGACGTGGTCGACGCCTACCTGGCGTCCGTGCACGACCTCGCCGGCCGCGCGGGCACCTCCACCGGGCCGCAGGAGCGGGCCGCGCTACGCGTCGTCACGACCTCCCTGCACGGCGTCGGGGGCCGCGTGCTCGCGCGGGCGCTCGCCGACGCCGGCTTCACGCACGTCACCCCGGTGGAGGAGCAGCTCGACCCCGACCCCGCGTTCCCCACCGTCCGGTTCCCGAACCCCGAGGAACCCGGCGCGATCGACATGGCGGTCGCGCTCGCGGAGGCCCACGCCGACCTGGTCATCGCGAACGACCCCGACGCCGACCGCTGCGCGGTCGCCGTCTACGACCCGTCGGTCGGCACGCACCAGGGCGCGGAGACGGCCCGCTCCCAGGGCTGGCGGATGCTGCACGGCGACGAGGTGGGCGCTCTGCTCGGGCGGGAGGCGGTGCGGCGCATCGCCCGGGGCGAGGTCCCCGCGCCCGACGGCACCGGGGGGCCGGTCGTGGCCTGCTCGGTCGTGTCGTCGCGCCTGCTGTCGTCCATCGCCGTCCGGTACGGCGTCGGGCACGCGACCACCCTCACCGGGTTCAAGTGGATCGCGCGCACCCCGGGCCTGGTGTTCGGCTACGAGGAGGCACTGGGGTACTGCGTCGACCCCGCGCACGTGCGCGACAAGGACGGCATCAGCACCGCGGTCCTCGTCGCGCTGCTCGCCGCCCGGTTCAAGGCCGAGGGCCGCACGCTGGTCGACGCCCTCGACGACGTCGCCCGCGAGAACGGCCTGTTCGTCACCGACCAGCTCTCCGTCCGCTTCGACGACCTGGACCGCATCCCCGACACGATGGCGCGGCTGCGCACGTCGCCGCCGCGCACCCTCGCGGGAGCGGGCGTGGCCCAGGTGCTCGACCTGTCCGACGGCATCGACGGGCTCCCGCCCACGGACGGCATCGTGCTGCTGGGGGCGGACGACACCCGCGTCGTCGTGCGCCCCAGCGGCACCGAGCCGAAGGTGAAGTGCTACCTCGAGGTGGTGGAGCCGGTCGAGCCGGACGCGTCCGCGATCGACGTCGGCCGGATGCGCGTCGCCGCGCACCGCAAGCTCGACCGGATCAAGGCGGACCTGCGGGCGGCCCTGGGCCTGTGACGGCGTGGTGCCGGTGACGCTCCCGCGTCAGCCGGCCAGCGCGGCGTCGTCCTGGTCGACGGCGGCGTTCCAGTCGCGCTTGCGCGCGCGCCAGTCCTCGTCGTCGCTGCCCCGGCGCCAGTAGCCCGACGCCGAGAGCAGCTCGCGCGGCACCTCGAGCTCGGCCCGCACCCAGCGGCGCAGGTCGCGCACGCAGCCCGCCTCGCCGTGCAGGAACACGTCCGGCGCGCCCGCGGGGAACGACCCCGCGGCGTGCGCGGCGCGCACCGTGGCGGCCAGCGCGCCGGCGTCGCCGCCGTGCCCGCGGTGCACCCAGGTGAGGGTGAGGTCCGCCGCCGTCTCCAGGGGCAGCTCGTCCTCGGGGCCGGGCACCTCGACGACGGCGTGCGCGACCGCGCCGGCCGGCAGCGCCTCGAGGGCCGCGGCGATCGCGGGCAGCGCCGAGTCGTCGCCCACGAGCAGGTGCCACGGGGCCTGGGGCGCGGGCGCGTACCCTCCGCCGGGACCCATGAAGGTGACGGCCTCCCCGGGCGCGACGCGCGTGGCCCAGGGCCCGCCGACGCCCTCGTCGCCGTGCACCACCAGGTCGAGGTCCCACTCCGGGCCCTGCGTCGTGTGCCGCGCCGCGCGCACCGTGTACGCGCGCAGCAGGGGGCGGCCGTCGGCCAGCTCGCCGAGCACGAGCTTGACGTAGCTGTCGGTGTGGCCGGTGGGGTCGAGCTCGGCGAGCTCGGGGCCCGCGATCGTGACCCGCACCAGGTGCGGGGTGAGGCGACGCACGGCCGAGACGGTCGCGTGCCGAGGGATGCGCTTGCGGGCCGGCGGGCCGGCGGGAGTCTCAGGCTGTGTGTCAGACATGGTGAGGCGAGCCTAACTTCCCGCGGAGCGGCCGACGCGTGTGACGTCGCTCACCGGGCCGGGCCCGCCGGTGTCGGGCGAGGTGTCAGGCGCGCTCGAACCGCCGCACCGCGGCCGCGGCGAGCCCGGCGGCGAGCGCCAGGGTCACCGTCGCCGCGGCCGGTCCGGCGCCCGGTCCTGCCCGGTCCAGCAGCCACGCCACGGCGAGGACCACGAGCCAGCCGCGCAGGTACCACGCGCCGACCACGAGCATCGCCATGTCGCCGTTCGGCGTCGCCATCGGCGTGAAGAGGCCGGGCGGCGCCGCCGTGGCGCCCGCCACCCAGGCGCGGACCGCGAGGACCGTGACCGCCACGAGGAGCGCGGTGACGGCTCCGCCCGCTCCCCCGACGGCCGCCGCCACCGCCACGACGACGAGCGCCAGGACCGCGGGCACCACCGCGTGCCCGGCGACGGCGCGGCCCGCCGACCCCGGCAGGAGCGCCCCCGGCTGGGGCTGCCCGGCGAAGGCGTGCAGGCCGTCGGCCCACGTCCGCGCCGCGCCGTAGAGCGCCGCCGCACCGGCCACCGTCACCAGCGCGGGGCCGCCCTCCGCACCGGCCCCCACGAGCAGCGCCCCCGCCAGCCCCGCCGCCAGCGACGCGACGAGCGCCGCCGGCCGCCGTCGCAGCCCCAGCAGGTCGCGCGCCACCAGCGGCGCGCGCCGTAGGACCCACCGCGGGAGGCGCGCCCCGCGGCCCGCGTACGTCCGGGGGCCGAGCACGTCCGCGAGCGCGCCGGACTCCCCGCCGACCAGGCCGCGCCCGGCCGTCACGGTGCGCGCCTGGCCCGCGGCCGCGCGGGCGACGTCGAGCTCGTCCGGGAGCACCCGCACGACGAGGCGGACGGACGCCGCCCCCACCACTGCCACGAGCAGCGTCGTCGCGACCAGCACCGGGGTCGGGAGCACGCACGACCCGCCCGGGGCGCCGAGCACCGGCTCGGCGCACGCGAAGACCACGGCCTGCGCCCCGGCGTCCGTCGCCAGGGCGAGCAGCTCCAGCAGGCCGACGGCGAGCAGGAGGCCGGCGACCCCGCGGGCCGTCCCGCGCCGCCGGGAGGTCTGCGCGGCGACGCCGACCGCCAGCGGCACCTGGGCGAGCGCCGCCGCGCCCACGGCCGCCGTCACGAGGGCGGCGGGCGCGCCGCCCTCCGGCGCCGGCGCGATCCCCTGCGTCGCGGCGGTGGCCGCGAAGGCGCCGACCGCCGCGGCGCCGACGACCAGGAGCACGGCACGCCGCCGCAGCACGTCGCGCGGCCGGAACTGACCGGACAGCGCGAACGTGGACTCCGCCGGGCTCGTCCACAGCGGGCCACCCGCGCGGGCGGCGGCGAGCCCGGCGAGGCACGCGACGCCGAGGGCGAGGGCGGCCCCGGCGACCAGCGCCGCCGCGCGCCGCTCCGGGTCCGCCGGCAGGGGCAGCGCCGCGGACGCCTGGGCGAGGGCGGACCAGAGGATCGGCCCGTAGACGAGCGCGAGGAGCACCACCCCGTACCCGAGGTACACCCGGTCGTGCGGGTCGCCGCCGGACTCGGCCGCCCGCACGACCAGCGCGCGGCGCCGCAGCGAGCCCACCCAGCGACGCCAGCGGCGGTACGGCACGCGACGGCCGTCGTCGACGTGCCCGGCGGGTGCGCTCACGGGGCCGTCACCGGGGCCCCGGCGCCGCGAGCTCGACCTCCCGCCCGCGGCGGGCGAGGTCGGCGCGCAGGTCCGGGTCGTGCGTCGCGACGAGCAGCGCGCGGCCGGCGTCCAGCGCCCCCGCGACGAGCCGGCGGGCCACGGCCCGCCACCGGGCGTCGAGGCGCTGCTCGGGCTCGTCGAGCAGGACGAGGCGGGCGGGCCGGTAGAGCGTGGTCGCGAGGGCGAACATCTGGCCCTCGCCCGACGAGAGCTCGCCGGGGAGCTGGTCGCGCACCCGCCCGAGCTCGGCCGCCTCGAGCGCCTCGTCGACGCCGGGGCCGGGGTGCCGGCCCGCCCAGGCAGACGCGACGAGGCGCAGGTGCTCGGCGACGGTCAGGTCCGGGTACGCGGACAGGCCGCCCAGCAGGACCGCGACGTCCTCGCGGCGCCGCAGCCGCGCCTGCCCGGCGGGCAGCCCGAGCACGCGCACGTCGCCCGACGTCGGTTCGTCCTTGCCCGCGACCAGGCGCAGCAGGGTCGACTTCCCGCTGCCGTTCGGCCCGACGACGGCGGCCGCCTCGCCGGGGCCGAGCGCCAGCGAGGTCGGTCCGAGGACCTGCACCGTGCCGTGCGTGCGCGTGGCGTCGCGGACCTCGACGAGCGGCCCGGGCAGGCTCGCGGCGGTCAGTAGCCGCCTTCGCCGGCGGCGGGTGCGCCCCCGGCGAAGCCCGCGAGCACGCCCGCGGTCCCCGAGAGCCCGAGGCGCGTGGCACCGGCGCCGATCATCGCGAGCGCGTCGTCCAGGCTCCGGATCGCGCCGGAGGCCTTGACCCCCAGCGCCCCGCCCACGGTGTCGGCCATGAGCACCACGGCGTGCACGGACGCGCCGCCCGCGGGGTGGAACCCGGTGGACGTCTTCACGAAGTCGGCGCCGGCGTCCTGCGCCGCCCGGCAGACGGCGACGATCTCGTCGTCGGTGAGGGCCGCGGCCTCGATGATCACCTTGAGCACGTACTCGGCCGGGACAGCGGCGCGCACGGCCGCGATGTCGGCCCGGACGGCGTCGAACGCGCCCTCCTTGGCGGCACCGACGTCGATCACCATGTCTACCTCGTCGGCGCCGTCCGCCACCGCACGGGCGGCCTCGGCCGCCTTGACCGCGCTGACGTGCTTGCCCGAGGGGAAGCCGCACACGGTCGCCACCGCGAGGCGGCCCGCGGCCACGCGCGCCGCGTGCGCGACGAACGTGGGCGAGATGCACACGGAGAACACGCCGAGGGCCACGCCCTCCTCGACCAGCGCGGTGACGTCGGCCGTCGTCGCCTCCGGCTTGAGGAGCGTGTGGTCCACGTACCCCGCGAGGGCGGTCGGGTCGGCGGGCAGACCGGCAGGCGTCGCCCGGGGCGCGTCGTTCATCGCTGCGCCCCCTCGACGCGCTGGTACCCCGGCAGGATGACCTCGTCGACGAGGGCACGGCGCTCGTCGTGGTGCATGAACGTGCTCCACGCGGCCGTCAGCGTGACGTCCGCGAGGTCGTCGATCGTCCAGCCCGCCTCGGTGACGAGCCGGGTCATCTCGTTCGACATGGAGGTGCGGGACATGAGGCGGTTGTCCGTGTTGAGCGTGACCGCGAAGTCCAGCTCCTTGAGTCGGGTGATGGGGTGGTCGGCGACGGTCGTCGCCGTCGTGGCGCCGGTCTGCAGGTTGGAGACCGGGCACACCTCGAGCGCGATCTGGTGGTCGCGCACCCAGTGCGCCAGGGTGCCCAGCTCGGCGCGGCGCTCGCCGTTGTCGTCGAAGCCCTCGTGGACGGTGATGTCCTCCACGATCCGCACGCCGTGGCCGATCCGGTCCGCCTGCCCCAGGTGCACGGCCTCGGCGATCGAGGCGGGGCCGGCGGCCTCGCCCGCGTGGATCGTCGTCGGGAAGTCCTGCTCGGCGAGGTAGCGCCAGATCTCCACGTGCCGCGAGGGCGGGAACCCGTCCTCGGGGCCCGCGATGTCGAAGCCGACGACGCCGCGGTCGCGGTGGGCGACGGCGAGCTCGGCGATCTCCTGCCAGCGGTCGGTGTGCCGCATGGCCGTCACCAGCTGCCCCACCCGGATGATCTGCCCGCGGGCGGCGGCCTCGCGGATGCCCTCGTCGATGCCCGCCTGCACGGCCTCCACCGTCTCGGGAAGGGTGAGCCCGCCGGCGAGGTGCTGCTCCGGCGCCCAGCGCTGCTCGGCGTACACGACGCCGTCCGCGGCCAGGTCGAGCACGGCCTCGCGCGCGACGCGGGCCAGCGCGTCGGCCGTCTGCATGACCGCGATCGTGTGGTCGAACGTCTCGAGGTACCGCACCAGCGACCCCGAGTCGGCGGCCTCGACGAACCAGGCGCCGAGCGCGTCGGCGTCGGAGGCCGGCAGCTCGTGCCCCACCTCGGCGGCGAGCTCGAGCACGGTCTGGGGTCGCAGGCCACCGTCGAGGTGGTCGTGCAGGAGGACCTTGGGCAGGGACGGGATCAGGTCGACGAGGGCTTGCGTCATGGGGTCAACCTACCGGCCGTCAGGCGTCGTCGACGGCCTCGGGGTCGTCAGGCCCCGGGACCTCCTGGCTCTGCTCCACGACGTCCGCCTCGGCGGCCTCGCCGTCCAGGTCGGGGCGCGCGTGCCGGGGCCGGTACTCCTCGGCCGCGGCGGGCTCCGGGGCCGCGTCGTCGGGGGCGTCCGCCTCCTCGACCAGGCTGGTCGTGTCGTCGGGACCCTGCAGCCCGGCGTCCCGCCAGGCGTCGTCCGGGACGGTGCTCATGGCGCCTTCTCCTTCGCTCGACCACGGTGCGTTCCCCATCGTGGCCCGGGGTCCCGCGGCGCGCCAGAGGAGCGGAGGGTCAGGTGCGCGGCCGGGCTTGGCGGCCGGGCCGGCGGCCGGGTCGGGCGAGCCGGTCAGCCGCGCGCGTCGCGCGGCAGCAGCGCCCACACGACGTGCGGCCACCCGCCGAGCGCGGGCCCGAGGACGCGGGACTCGCCGCCGTCGTCAGCGGTCAGCGTCGCCACGGGCACGGCGTGCAGGCGGCCCGACGACGGCTCGTACAGGGTGGCGAGCCCGCCCCGGGCGGCGGTCAGCAGCACGACGTGCCGGGGTACGGCCGTCGCGACCCCGCGGGCGAGGTCGCCGCCGGTGTAGAGCGGCACGGGCACGCCCGCGGCCGCCGCTCCCACGGCCGCCGCCAGGACGCCGCGCGCGCCGCGGCCGTCCACCAGCCGGTGGGTGTAGCGCACCCGCCCGTACCGGGCCGCGCGCGCCGCGCCCCACGGCGGGGTGCCCAGCGCGGCGGGCCACGACGGCAGCCGGGACGACAGCCCGCCCGGCCCGTGGGTCGTGCGCGCGTGCCAGCGTCGCTGCAGCCCGGCGAACGCCGCGGCGGCCCCGGTCGGCCACCGGGCCAGCTCGAGCGCGCGGCGCGGGTCGCCCGCGAGGCTCAGCATGCTCGGCACGGCGGCCCCGCAGGTGCGCTCGTCGACCTGCCGGGCCGGAGCGAGCACGCCCTCGGCGGCCGGGAGGGCGAGGGTCCGGGGCCGGCCGGGGGCGGGCGGCGGCGCGTCCCGGCCGAGCGGGTCGAGCACCCACGCCCGCGCGGGCCGCGGGAGCGCGTCGAGCGCGGGCGCGAGGTCGCCGGGGACGTCCGGGCGGGCGAACCGACCGGCGGGCGGCGCCGCCGGCGGGAGCCCCGAGAACGCTCCCACCGCGGCGAGGAGCGAGGTCGCCCGGAGCCGTCCCGGGGCCCGCGTCCCCGCACCCATCGCGCGGCCCGCTCAGCCGATCCGGTCGAGCACCAGCGCCGGGGCCGCGACGCCGGCAGCGCCCGCGGCGCCCCCGTCGCCGTCGTCGCCGTCGACCGACCACGCCCCGTCGAGGGCGGCGCGGGCGCGGTCGAACCGCTCGGGGGTGTCGGTGTGCAGGGTGAGCACCGGCTGGCCCGCCTCGACGCGCTCGCCGGGGCGGGCGTGGATCTCGACGCCGGCCCCGGCCTGGACCGGGTCCTCCCGGCGGGAGCGGCCGGCGCCGAGCCGCCAGGCGGCGATGCCCACCGCGTACGCGTCCAGACGCGTGACGACCCCGGAGCGGTCGGCGACGACGTCCTGCCGCTCCCGGGCCCGGGGCAGCTCCGCGTCCGGGTCGCCGCCCTGGGCGGCGATCATCCGGCGCCAGACCTCCTTCGCACGGCCGTCGGCCAGCGCCGCCCGCACCTCGGCCTCCGGCACCGGCCGACCCGCGCCGGCGAGCATCTCGACGGCGAGCGCTACGGTGAGGTCGACGACGTCGGCCGGGCCGCCGCCGTCGAGCACCTCCACCGACTCCCGGACCTCGAGCGCGTTGCCCGCGGTGCGGCCCAGCGGCACCTGCATGTCCGTGAGCAGCGCGACGGTGCGCACCCCCGCGTCGGTGCCGAGGTCGACCATCGTGCGGGCGAGCTCGCGCGCGGCGTCGAGGTCCTTCATGAACGCTCCGGAGCCCACCTTCACGTCGAGCACGAGCGCGCCCGTGCCCTCCGCGATCTTCTTGCTCATGATCGAGCTCGCGATGAGCGGCACGGACTCGACCGTGCCGGTCACGTCCCGGAGCGCGTAGAGCTTCTTGTCCGCGGGGGCGAGGCCGGCGCCCGCGGCGCAGATCACGGCGCCCACGTCCTCGAGCTGGTCCATCAGCTCGTCGTTGCCGAGCGACGCGCGCCAGCCCGGGATCGCCTCCAGCTTGTCGAGGGTGCCGCCGGTGTGGCCGAGCCCGCGGCCCGACAGCTGCGGCACCGCCACCCCGAACGACGCGACGAGCGGCGCGAGCGGCAGCGTGATCTTGTCCCCCACGCCGCCGGTCGAGTGCTTGTCCGCGGTGGGCCGCGACAGGCCGGAGAAGTCCATCCGCTCGCCGGACGCGATCATCGCGCCGGTCCAGCGCGCCACCTCGGGCCGCGTCATGCCCCGCAGCAGGATCGCCATCGCGAGGGCCGACATCTGCTCCTCGGCGACGGCGCCCCGGGTGTAGGCGTCCACCACCCAGTCGATCTGCGCCGCCTCCAGGGGCTGCCCGTCCCGCTTGGTCCGGATGACGTCGACGGCGTCGAACGGCTCGCGCCGGGACGACTCGGTGCTCATGCTCCGCTCCTGGGGTGGGGACGGTCGAGGTCGTGCGCGTCGAACGCGTCCGGCAGCACCTCGGTCATCGGCACGACGCCCCGCACGGACTCGACGAGGAGGGCCGGGCCGCCGTGCTCCCAGAGCAGCTGGCGGCACCGGCCGCACGGCATGAGGGTCGCGCCGGCGCCGTCCACGCACGTGAACGCGACCAGGCGGCCGCCGCCCCCGGTGACCAGCGCGGACACCAGCGAGCACTCCGCGCAGAGCGTCACCCCGTAGGCGGCGTTCTCCACGTTGCAGCCCACCACCACCCGGCCGTCGTCGACGAGCGCCGCGGCGCCCACCGGGAAGCCGGAGTACGGCGCGTACGCCCGGCCGACGACGTCGCGCGCCGCCGCCCGGAGCGCGTCCCAGTCGACGCCCGCGCCGGTCGTCTCGTCGCGCGTCTCGTCGGGCACGTCGTCGGGCATCGCTACTCCTTGGTGTAGGGCGTCCCGGACGCGGCAGGCGCCCGGGAGCGGCCGACCAGACCGGCCACGGCCAGCAGCGTCACGAGGTACGGGAGCATGAGCATGAACTGGCTCGGCACCGGCGACCCCACGACCGACAGCACGTTCTGCAGGTTGGTCGCGAAGCCGAACAGCAGGCCCGCCAGGGCGGCACGCAGGGGATCCCACTTGCCGAAGATCACGGCGGCGAGCGCGATGAAGCCGGCGCCGGCGGTCATCTCCCGGCCGAACTGGTTGATCGACACCACGGTGTAGAACGCGCCGCCGAACCCGACGACGGCCCCGCCGATGAGGACCGCCCGGTACCGCGTCCGCAGCACGTCGATGCCCACCGTGTCCGCGGCCTTGGGGTGCTCGCCCACGGCCCGCACGCGCAGGCCCCAGCGGGTACGGAACAGCGCGAACCACACGGCCGGGACCGCGAGGAACATCAGGTACACGACGATCGTCTGGTTGAACAGCACCGGCCCGATGATCGGGATGCGCTCGAGCAGCGGGATCGGCAGGCGCTCGAACCGCACCGTCGAGTTGAGCGTCTCGGCGTTGGGGACCAGCACCTCGGAGTAGAAGAAGCTCGTCAGGCCGATCACCAGCACGTTGAGCACGACGCCGACGATCACCTGGTTGACCCGGTAGGTGATGGTGAACAGGCCCAGGACGAGCGCCACCAGCGCGCTCGCGATCACGGCCGCCACGAGGCCGGCCCACGGGCTGTCCGTCAGCGAGCCCACGATCGCGGCGACGAACGCCCCCGCGAGCAGCTGCCCCTCGATGGCGATGTTCACCACGCCGGCGCGCTCCCCGATCACACCGCCGAGCGCGCCGTAGACGAGCGGGACCGCGAGCCCGACCGCGCCGCCGAGGAGGCCGACGACGGACAGGTCGCGCGGGCTGCCCGCGGCGGCCCAGGCGAGGAAGCCCACCAGCAGCGCGGCCGCGAAGAGCGCGATCGCCCACACGGGCACCGCCCGCCCGGCACGGGTGCGCACCACGGCGAGGACGAGCACGAGCAGCCCGACGGCGCCGCACACCCACGCGGTGGCCATCGCCGGCACGACGATGGTGGACAGCACGACGAAGTCGGTGCTCGTGGAGAGCGCGAACCGCGCCGAGCCCTCGTGCGGGGCCAGGAGCAGCAGCAGCGCGTACAGGGCGAGGACCACGCCGAGGCCGATGGCGGCCTTCCACGACACGGTCGCGGCGGTGCGCGGGGCGGGCTTCGACGCGGCGGTCCCCGCCGCGTCGACGGTGGTGGCGGTCATGCCTGTCCCTCCTCGGTGCCGGGCGTGGTCGCGGCCCGGCGGCGCGCGGGCCGTCGGTCGCGTCGTCGGGGCGTCCGCTCCGGCTGCGGCAGCCGGAAGATCGCCCGCACCAGCGGCGGCGCCGCGATGAACAGCACGATCAGCGACTGCACGACGAGCACGATCTCGATGGGGATGCCCTGCGCGGCCTGCATCGCCGAGCCGCCGGCCTTGAAGCCGCCGAACAGGATGCCGGCGCCCAGCACGCCCCACGGCGACGAGCCGCCGAGCAGCGCCACGGTGATCGCGTCGAAGCCGATGCCCGCGTCGATGTCGGAGCCGAAGCCGGTGGTCACGGTGCCCAGCACCTGCTGCACGCCGGCGAGCCCGACCAGGCCACCGGCGATGAGCATGACGAGCACCGTGGTGCGGGAGACGTCGATGCCGGCGACGCGCGCGGCCTTCGGGTTCTCCCCCACCGCGCGGAACGCGAAGCCCGCGCTCGACCGGTTGAGCAGCCACCACACGCCGACGACGGCGAGGAGCGACAGCACGAAGCCCCAGTGGAGGTTGTAGCCGTCGCCGAGCAGGGGCGGCAGCACCGCGCTGTCCTGCATCGGCGGGGTCTTCGGGTTCGCCGAGCCGGGGGCCTGCATGAGCCCGGGCGTCGCGAGGAAGTAGGACAGCAGGTAGAACGCCACGTAGTTGAGCATGATCGTGACGATCACCTCGTGGGCCCCCGTGCGGGCCTTGAGCAGGCCCGCGATCCCGGCCCAGAGACCACCGGCGGCGACGCCCGCCACCAGGCACAGCAGCATGTGCCACGGGAACGGCAGCCCGGTGACGCCGAAGCCGATCCAGCCCGCGGCCGTCGCGGCGACGAGCATCTGGCCCTGGCCACCGATGTTGAACAGGCCGGCGCGGAACGCGAGCGCGACGCCGAGGCCGGCCGCGATGAGCGGCGTGGCGTTCGTGAGCGTCTGCGTGAGCGGCCGGATGCCCTGCGCGAACGAGTCCGCGCCGAAGTTGTAGACCGCGCCCTGGAACAGGGCGGAGTACGCGCCGCCCACCGCCTGCCCGATCGCGGCGAACGTGTCGGACGGCCGCGAGAAGAAGTACGGCGCGGCCGCGAGCACCTGCTCGTTCGTCACGACGATGAGGATCGAGCCCGCGACGACGGCGAGGACGATCGCACCGAGGGCCACGGCCCAGCCGCCGGACGTCGCCCGGCGCACGGCGTCCCGCCAGCGCTGGCCGGACTCCTCGACGGCCGCCGCCTGCTCGCGGGCGACCTCCTGCTCGAGCTCCTCCGCCAGGCCCGGCTCCGCGGCCGGGTCGACCGTCTCGAGCGCCTCGGCCAGGGGCGAGCCGGTATCGACGTCGGGGACGACGCCGTCGGGCTCTGCCCTCGCCGGCCCCGTGCTGGTCGGCCCCGTGCTCGCCGGCTCCGTGCCCTCCGGCTCCGCGCCGTCGGGGCGGGGCGTCTCGCCGCTCACGCCGCGTCTCCTTCGTTCTCGGGGTCCGTCCCGGAGGCGTCCTCGGGCGGGATGCCGGCCATCATGAGGCCGAGCACGTCGCGCGGGGTGTGCGCCGGGACGATGCCGACGACGCGCCCGCGGTACATGACCATGATCCGGTCGGCGAGGGCGACCGCCTCGTCGAGCTCGGTCGACACGACCAGCACCGGGATGCCCGCGTCGCGGGTCTCGACGACCCGCTTGTGGATGAACTCGATCGACCCGACGTCCACGCCTCGGGTCGGCTGGGCCGCGACCAGCAGGCGCAGCTCGCGCGACAGCTCGCGCGCGAGGACCACCTTCTGCTGGTTGCCGCCCGAGAGGCGGCCCACCCGCGTCTCGATGCCCTGCGTGCGCACGTCGAACTCGGCGACCTTCTCGCGGGCGAACGCGTCGCGCGCCGCGAGCTGCAGCGTGCCGCGCCGCACGAACGGCGGCCCGTCGGTCCGGTCGAGCACGAGGTTCTCGGCGATCGTGAACTCCCCGACCAGCCCGTCCTCGTTGCGGTCCTCCGGGACGAAGCCCACGCCCGCGTCCAGGATCCGGCGCACCGACCGGCCCACGAGCTCCGTGCCGTCGAGCCGCACGCTGCCCGTCACCGTGTCCTGCAGGCCCACGAGCGCCTCGGTGAGCTCCGTCTGCCCGTTGCCCTGGACCCCGGCCACCACCAGGACCTCGCCGCCGCGGACGGTGAAGCTCACGTCGTCCACCAGGACCTGGCCGTCGGCACCCGTGACCCGCAGGTCGGTGACGACGAGCTCGTTGTCCGTCGTGCGGGGGGCGTCCTTGCGCACCGTCAGCTCGACGGCGCGGCCCACCATGAGGGAGGCGAGCTCGCCGTCGGTCGCGGTGGGGCTGGCCTCGCCGACGATCTTGCCGTGCCGGACCACCGTGATGCGGTCGGCGACGGCGCGCACCTCGCGCAGCTTGTGCGTGATGAACACGATCGCGGCGCCCTCGTCGCGCAGCTGGCGCATGATCGCCATCAGCTCGTCGGTCTCCTGGGGCGTGAGCACGGCGGTCGGCTCGTCGAAGACCAGCACGTCCGCGTCCCGCGAGAGCGCCTTGATGATCTCGACCCGCTGCTGCACCCCGACGGGGAGGTCCTCGACCAGCGCGTCGGGGTCCACCTGGAAGCCGAAACGGGCGGAGATCTCCGCGACCTTCGTGCGGGCGCTGTCCAGGTCGAGCACCCCCGCCGAGCGGGTGGACTCGTGCCCGAGCATGACGTTCTCCGCGACGGTGAACACCGGGACGAGCATGAAGTGCTGGTGCACCATGCCGATGCCCGCGACCATCGCGTCGCCGGGCCCCTCGAACGTCTGGACCTCGTCGTCCAGCAGGATCTGGCCCTCGTCGGCCTGGTAGAGGCCGTAGAGCACGTTCATCAGGGTGGACTTGCCGGCGCCGTTCTCGCCCAGCAAGCAATGGATCTCGCCCGGTTCCACCACCAGGTCGATGTGGTCGTTCGCCACGAGAGCGCCGAAGCGCTTCGTGATGCCGCGCAGCTCGAGCCTCATGCTCCGCCTTCCCTCGATCGCGGGGACGTCAGTGCCGTCGGTACCGTCGGAGCCGGCAGGGCCCACAGGTCCAGGTCAGGGACCGGACCGACGCACCGTCGCCAGCGTCTCACCGCGGCGGCGTCGCCGCCGCACAGATCGTGCGCGGGCCCCCGGGGGTGTTCCCCGCGGGCCCGCGCACGAGCGTCACCGGTGTGCCGTCGCCGCGGTCACTCCTGGCCGGCGAGGTAGGACTTGACCGTGACCTCACCGGAGATGATCTTCTCCTGGAGGGCCGTGACCTCGTCCATCAGGGCGGGGTCGACCTTGTCCTCGAAGTTGTGCAGCGGGGCGAGGCCCACGCCCTCGTTCTCGAGGGTGCCCACGTACGGCGTCGCGTCGAAGTCGCCGTTGCCGGCGGCCGTCACCGCGTCGTTCGTGGAGACGTCCATCTTCTTGAGGATCGACGTGAGCACGTAGTCCTGCGTGGACGGGTCGGTCTCGTAGAAGTCCGCGTCCACGCCGATGAGGGCGATGTCCTTGCCCGAGTCCTGGATCGCCGCGATCGCCGACTGGTAGATCGGGCCGCCGACCGGCAGCAGCACGTCGACGCCCTGGTCGATGATGTTCTGCGCGGTCGTCTTCGCGGTCTCGTTGGCCTCGAAGCCGCCCGTGAACGAGCCGTCCTCGCCGCCGGAGAAGCCGACGACCTCGACCTTGGTGCCCTTGGTCTCGTTGTAGTACTCGACGCCCTGCTTGAAGCCGTCCATGAAGATGGTGACGGTCGGGAAGGGCTGGCCGCCGAAGGTGCCGACCTTGCCCGCCTCGGAGTACCCGGCGGACAGGTAGCCGGCGAGGAACGCCGCCTGCGCCGTGTCGTACAGCAGCGGCTTGATGTTCTCGGCGTCCGCCTTGCCGTCGAAGTCCGCGTCCGCGGCGTCGTCGACGATGATGTACTCGGTCTCCGGGTTGGCCGTCGCCGACTCGATGGTCGCGGCAGAGAGCGCGAAGCCCACCGACACGATGGCGTTGCAGTTCTGCCCGACGAGCGACTCGAGGTTGGGCTTGAAGTCGCTCTCGGACTGCGACTGCACGGAGACGAGCTTGGCGCCCAGACCCTCGGCGGCCTGCTGCGCACCCTCGAAGCTGAGCTGGTTGAAGCTCTTGTCGTCGAACCCGCCCTGGTCCGACACGATGCACGGCTTGAAGTCGCTGGCCGCAGCCGAGCTCTCGCCGTCGCCGGACTCCTCCGGGGCCTCGGCACAGGCCGCCAGCGCGAGCGCGGCGACGCCGGCGAGGGCAGTGAGCTGGATCGCTCTCTTCACCTGTCGCTCCTGTCGATCGTTCGTCGGGCCAGGATCGTCCGGCCCGTCACCGTGGTGAGCCTAGTCACCACCGACGGGCCGGAGAACCGTCAGCGACAAACCCGCAGGAGTCGTTACCGAAGCGGTATCGAGCGGGAACGCGCCGGACACTTTCCGGCGGCTCAGGGCTGCAACGCGAAACGTCCCAGCAGCCGGGCGCCGACGGCGATCGCCCGTTCGTCGACGACGAGGTCGCCCTGGTGGATGTCGTAGCGCCGCTCCCCCGGCGTGCCCGTGCCCAGTCGCGCCATCGCCCCCGGCACCTTGGTGAGGTACCAGGCGAAGTCCTCGCCGCCCAGCGACTGCTCCGTGAGCACCACGCCGTCGGGGCCGAGCACGGCCTCGCCGGCCGCCTCCAGGGCGCCCGTGACCGCCGCGTCGTTGTCCACCGGAGGGACGCCGCGCGCGTGCCGCACGGAGACGTCCACCTCGTACGGCGCCACGACCTGCTCCACGGCGTCGTGCAGCACCTGGCCCGCCCGCTCCCACGCCCGCACGTCGAGGCAGCGCAGCGTGCCGCTGACCGTGCCCGTGGACGGGATGGCGTTGTGCACGTTGCCCGCGTGCACGGCGCCCCACGTGAGGTTCACGCCGGAGCGCGGGTCGAGCCGCCGGCCCAGCACCGCCGGGACCTGGGTGATGACCTGGCCCAGCGCGTAGACCACGTCGCCCGTGAGGTGCGGGCGCGAGGTGTGGCCGCCGGCGGACGAGAGCGTCACCGTCACCGAGTCGGACGCCGACGTGATCGGGCCGATCCGCGTGCCCACCTGGCCGACGTCGAGCTTCGGCTCGCAGTGCACGGCCGCGATGCGGTCGACGCCGTCGAGCGCGCCCTGCGCCACGACGTCGTGCGCGCCGCCGGGCATGATCTCCTCGGCCGGCTGGAAGACGAGGCGCACGCCGCGCTCGAGCAGGCCCTCGTCGTGCAGGGCCGCGAGCGCCAGGCCGGCGCCCAGCACCACGGTGGCGTGCACGTCGTGGCCGCAGGCGTGCGCGACGCCCGGCACCACCGAGCGGAACGGCAGCCCGCAGGAGTCGTCGAGCGGCAGCGCGTCGATGTCGGCGCGCAGGGCCACCCGGCCGAGCCCGTCCGGCGACCGCTCCGGGCCGACGTCGCACACCAGGCCCGTGCCCTCGAGCAGCCGCGGCTCGAGGCCGGCGGCGCGCAGCCGGTCGGCCACCAGCGCGGTGGTGCGCACCTCCTGCCGGCCCAGCTCGGGGTGCGCGTGCACGTCGCGGCGGATCGTGACCAGCTCGGCCTCCAGCGCCGCGACGACCTCGTCGAGCCGGGCGCCGGCGTCCACGCGGCTCACAGGACGTCCTCGCGGCCGTGCACGCGCATCGCGTCGACCATGTCCTTGACCTGCTGGGCGCGCGCGCGGGTGGTCACCAGCAGGGCGTCCGGGGTGTCCACCACGACGACGTCGTCGATGCCGAGCAGCGCGACGACCCGGTCGCCGCCGGGCACCACGACCGACCCGGCCGACTGCACGCGGACCACGTCCCCCGGGTCGCCGAGCACCTTGGAGCCGCCGTCGTCGTCCGACGGCAGGAGCGCGGCGAGCGAGTTGAAGTCCCCGACGTCGTCCCAGCCGAACGTGCCGGGGACGACGGCGACCCCGCCCTCCGCCGCCACGGGCTCGGCGACGGCGTGGTCGATCGCGATCTTCTCCAGCCCGGGCCAGACCTCGGCGAGCACCTGCGCGCGACGCGGGGTGTCCCAGGCCCGGGCGATCGTCCGCAGGCCGTCGTGCAGCGCGGGCCGCAGCCGGGCGAGGTGCCCCAGCAGCACCGAGCTGCGCGCGACGAAGATGCCCGCGTTCCAGCGGTACTCGCCCGTGGCCACGTACTCGCGGGCCGTCGCGGCGTCCGGCTTCTCGGTGAACCCGCGCGCGTGCAGCGCGCTCGGCGCGCCCTCGACGCCCAGGGGGTCGCCGCTGCGCACGTACCCGAACGCCACGGACGGGCGCGAGGCGGCGATCCCGATCGTCGCGACGTAGCCCGCGCGGGCGGCCTCGACGGCCTCCCGCACGGCGGCGTCGAACGACGCGGCGCCCGACACCACCTGGTCCGCCGCGAACGACCCGACCACCACGTCGCCGTGCCGCTGCTCGAGCACCGCGGCCGCGAGGCCGATGGCCGCCATGGAGTCGCGCGGGGACGGCTCGGCCAGCACGGCGTCGTCGCCGAGCTCGGGCAGCTGGTCCCGGGCGGCCGCCACGTGCGGCTCCCCGGTGACGAGGACGACCCCGTCCGGACCGGTCAGGGGACGGAGCCGGTCGACGGTGCCCTGCAGCAGGGTGCGCCCGGCGCCGGTGAGGTCGTGCAGGAACTTGGGCGCGCCCGCGCGCGAGAGCGGCCAGAGGCGGGTGCCGGCCCCGCCGGCGGGGACCACGGCGTAGAACCCGGGGACCGGTGGTCGGGAAGGGGGCGCCGCAGTGCTCATGTCCGCAGCATAGGCGTGCTGACGCCCGGGCCGTCGGCGACGTCAACCCTGTGGAATAGGTCACGAATGGCACCGAAGCGTCCCGGTTTGCCGGGACTCGTGTGCCGTGAGACGACCGGATGTCACTACAGTGACCGTGAACGGAATCCCCACAGAATCCGCCAACGGAGGCTCCCCCCGTGCCTACAGCACCTGCTGGCACGCTCTACCGCGGCCGTGAAGGCATGTGGTCATGGGTCGCGCATCGCGTGACCGGCGTGCTCATCTTCTTCTTCCTGCTCGTGCACATCCTGGACACCGCGCTGGTCCGGGTCTCGCCAGAGGCCTACAACGCGGTCATCGGGACGTACCAGACGCCGATCATGGGGCTCGGGGAGGCCGGCCTCGTCGCCGCGATCGTCTTCCACGCGTTCAACGGCGTCCGCGTGATCCTGGTCGACTTCTGGGCCAAGGGTCCGAAGTACCAGAAGACCATGCTCTGGGTCGTCGTCGGCCTGTTCGTCGTGACCATGGCCGGGTTCCTGCCGCGGCACCTGATGAACGTCTTCGGAGGTGGGCACTGATGGCTCAGACCCAGACCCCGTCCGCGATCGACGCACCGCGCTCGCCGTACGCCCGCCGCAAGACCACGCGCGGCAACTACGAGCTGTACAGCTGGGTGTTCATGCGGGCGTCCGGCGTCGTGCTGCTCGTCCTCGTCTTCGGGCACCTGTTCGTCAACCTCATGGTGGGCGACGGCGTGCACGCGATCGACTTCGCCTTCGTCGGCGGCAAGTGGTCCAGCCCGTTCTGGCAGGTCTGGGACCTGCTGATGCTGTGGCTCGCGATGTTCCACGGCTCCAACGGCGTGCGCACCATCATCAACGACTACGCCCAGCGCGACACCACGCGCGGCGTGCTCAAGGCGCTGCTGTACCTGGCGACCGTGATCGTGGTCGTCCTCGGCACGCTCGTGATCTTCACGTTCAACCCGTGCCCGCCGGACGCGCCGGCGAACCTCCTGCCGTCGATCTGTTCCGCGAACTAAGGACTGGCTCCCCCGATGCAGACCCATCAGTACGACGTCGTCATCGTCGGCGCAGGCGGCGCCGGCATGCGCGCGGCGCTCGAGGCCTCCGGCGAGGCCCGCACCGCCGTCATCTCGAAGCTCTACCCCACCCGCTCCCACACCGGCGCCGCCCAGGGCGGCATGGCCGCGGCCCTCGCGAACGTCGAGGAGGACAACTGGGAGTGGCACACGTTCGACACCGTCAAGGGCGGTGACTACCTGGTCGACCAGGACGCGGCGGAGATCCTCGCCAAGGAGGCCATCGACTCGGTCCTCGACCTGGAGAAGATGGGCCTGCCGTTCAACCGCACGCCCGAGGGCCGGATCGACCAGCGCCGGTTCGGCGGGCACACCCGCGAGCACGGCCAGGCCGCGGTGCGCCGCGCCTGCTACGCCGCCGACCGCACCGGTCACATGATCCTGCAGACGCTCTACCAGAACTGCGTGAAGCAGAACGTCGAGTTCTACAACGAGTTCTACGTGCTGGACCTGCTGACGGACCACGACCTCACCACCGAGCAGATCGAGGACGGCGCCGAGGTCAACGCGACCGGCGTCGTGGCCTACGACCTGGCCAGCGGCGAGATCCACGTCTTCCAGGCGAAGGCGATCATCTTCGCCACCGGCGGCGCCGGCAAGATCTTCAAGACGACGTCGAACGCGCACACCCTCACGGGCGACGGCATGGCGCTGGCCTACCGTCGCGGCCTGCCGCTGGAGGACATGGAGTTCTTCCAGTTCCACCCGACGGGCCTCGCCGGCCTCGGCATCCTCCTGTCGGAGGCGGCCCGCGGCGAGGGCGGCATCCTGCGCAACTCCGAGGGCGAGCGGTTCATGGAGCGCTACGCCCCCACCATCAAGGACCTCGCGCCGCGCGACATCGTCGCCCGGTCGATGGCCAACGAGGTGCGCGAGGGGCGCGGCGCCGGTCCCAACAAGGACTACGTGCTGCTCGACCTGACGCACCTCGAGCCCGCGCACATCGACGCGAAGCTCCCGGACATCACCGAGTTCGCGCGCACCTACCTCGGCATCGAGCCCTACACCGAGCCCGTGCCCGTGTACCCCACGGCGCACTACGCGATGGGCGGCGTGCCGACCAACATCCTGGGCGAGGTGCTCCGCGACAGCCACAACGTCGTCAAGGGCCTCTACGCCGCGGGCGAGGTCGCGTGCGTGTCCGTGCACGGCTCCAACCGCCTCGGCACCAACTCGCTGCTCGACATCAACGTCTTCGGCAAGCGCGCCGGCCGTTCCGCCGCCGCGTACGCGAAGACGGTGGCGCAGCACAAGGACATCGCCGAGAACCCGACCGCCCGCGTCGAGGCGCAGCTCGCCGAGATGCGCGACCGACCGGACGGCGAGCGCGTGGCCGAGGTCCGCAAGGCGCTGCAGGAGACCATGGACGCGAACGCCCAGGTCTTCCGCACCGGCGACTCGCTGAACGAGGCGCTGGCGGAGATCCGCGACCTGCAGAAGCGGTACCGGAACGTCTCCGTCCAGGACAAGGGCAAGCTGTTCAACACGGACCTGCTCGAGGCGATCGAGCTCGGGTTCCTGCTGGACATCGCCGAGGTGACCGTCGTCGCCGCGATCAACCGCAAGGAGTCGCGCGGCGGTCACTACCGCGAGGACTTCCCGGCCCGCGACGACGCGAACTACATGCTGCACACGATGGCGTACCGCCGTCCGACGTCGGCCTCCGACGCCGCCGACGGGCACGTCGCGGGCTACTTCGACCACGTCGAGGACTTCGGGGACTACAAGGTCGTCCTCGGGTCCAAGCCCGTCACCCAGACGCGCTACGAGCCGATGGAGCGGAAGTACTGATGACTGCTGTTCTCGAGAACCCCGCCACCGAGCCGAAGGCCGGTGCCGTCCCCAGCTTCGAGGTCACGCTCCGCATCCGGCGGTACAACCCCGAGTCGGAGCACGGCGAGGAGTCGACCTGGGACGACTTCACCGTCCAGGTGCACGGCACGGACCGCGTGCTCGACGCCCTGCACAAGATCAAGTGGGAGCAGGACGGGAGCCTGACGTTCCGCCGGTCCTGCGCCCACGGCGTGTGCGGCTCGGACGCGATGCGCATCAACGGCCGCAACCGGCTCGCCTGCAAGACGCTCCTCAAGGACATCAACCCGGACAAGCCGATCACGGTCGAGCCGATCAAGGGCCTGCCGGTCGTCAAGGACCTCGTGGTCGACATGGAGCCGTTCTTCGCCTCCTACCGCGAGATCATGCCGTTCCTCATCACCTCGGGGAACGAGCCGACCCGTGAGCGCCTCCAGTCCGCCGAGGACCGCGCCCGCTTCGACGACACCACCAAGTGCATCCTGTGCGCCGCGTGCACGTCGTCGTGCCCCGTGTTCTGGACCGACGGGCAGTACTTCGGCCCGGCCGCGATCGTCAACGCGCACCGGTTCATCTTCGACAGCCGGGACGAGGGCGGCACGCAGCGCCTGGAGATCCTCAACGACAAGGAGGGCGTGTGGCGCTGCCGCACGACCTTCAACTGCACCGAGGCCTGCCCCCGCGGCATCGAGGTCACCAAGGCGATCCAGGAGGTCAAGCGCGCGATGATCACCCGCGCGTTCTGACCCCTCGCCCCACCCTGCGGACGCTCGACTCCCGCAGCGCCCAGGAGCCCCGTCGTACCCCGCGTACGACGGGGCTCCACGGCTTTCCGGAGCCCTGGCCCCGGCGCACGACGCGCTCGATCTCGGCCGCGTCCCGCATGGCGGCGACCTCCGCCTCCGCGTACGCGATCTCGTCCAGCCGCGGTGGGTCGTACATCCACGCGCAGACGAGCAGCAGCACCCGGGCCACGAAGTTCACCAGCACCAGCACCGTCACCAGGCCGGCGAACGCGGCCAGCAGCGCGTTGCGCTCCGCGCCGGCGGCGACGACGGACGTCCCCGCCCAGCGCAGCACGCCCGAGACCAGCCCGGCCGCGACGCAGGCGATGAGCACGTCGCGCCGGCGGCGCGGGCGTACCCGGGCCACGACCCGGATGATGAGGTAGACCAGCAGCGCGTCGAGTGCGACGCCCACCGCGGCGGTGCCGAGCGCGGTGATCTGCGCGATCAGGACCGACCCGCCGAACAGGTCCTGGACCTGCCGGCTGATGGTCTGGGAGACGATGCTCGCGGCGGCCGACGCCACGATCATCGCGCCCAGGATCGCGAAGCCCAGGAGCTCCCAGACCTTCGACAGCACCGGGCTGACCCCGACGACGGGCTGGTCGAACATCGACCGCACCGAGATCCGCAGCGCCCGCATGAAGCCGATCGCCGTCCAGAGGAACACGACGGCGGCGATCACGCTGGTCCACGTCAGTGCCGAGCTCAGCAGGAGGTCGCTGGGCGCGACGACGCCGTTCTCGTTCTCCGGGGTCTTGATCAGCCCGGGCAGCCACGTGTTGATCTGCTCGAACACGGCGTCCTGCAGCTCGGGCCGGCTCGCGAGCGTCCTGGAGAAGACGGTGAAGGCGATCGTCAGCCCGGCGAAGAGCGAGAAGATCGCGGTGTAGGCGATGCCGCCGCACAGGAGGGCACCGCGGCGGTCGATGTACCAGTACCAGGACCGGACCGCCCGCAGGCTCTTGAACCAGTCGTAGACGGTCAGGGACCGATCCCTGACACGCGCGAGCCGGTCGTCCACGACGACGACCCTACACAGCGGGACCCCTCAGGGAGCGGTCCGCTCCCCCGCGAGCCGGAACGAGCGCTGCGGGCGCCACACGCCGTCGTCGCCGTGCTCGTACTGCCAGAGACGGTCCACCTCGAACACGCCGTCGAAGTCGGCCATCTCGACGAACGCGCGGTCCAGGTCCGCCTCGGAGACCTCGTGCGCGACGGTCACGTGCGGGTGGTAGTTGAACCGCAGGTCCTGGGCGAGCACGCCCGACCGGGCGGCGGTCTCCAGCTGCTCGCACTCGGCGATGCCCTCGGCGAGGGCCACGAACACCACCGGCGAGATCGGGCGGAACGTGCCCGCGCCGCGCAGGTGGACGCGGAACGGGGGCGTCTCCGCCGCGACCTTCTCGAGGTGCTCCACCACCGCGTCGAGCACGGACTCGTCCACGACGGTCGGGCCGATCACGGTGATGTGCGGCGGGATCGCGTCCGCCAGGGGGTCGCCGTGGCGTCCCCGGGCGGCCTGGAGCGCCGCGGCGTAGGGCTCGGGCACCGCGATGGCGACGCCGATCCGCACCTGGGCGGGCCCGCGGTCGGGGAGGTTCACCGGGCGCCTCGCGGCAGCAGCCCGAAGCGTTCGTAGACGCGGTCGAGCACCGGGCGGGCGATGTCCCGCGCGCGCTGGGCGCCGTCGGCCAGCACCTTGTCGAGCTGCGCCGGGTCCGACAGGTAGGTCTGCGCCCGCGCCTGGAACGGCTCGAGGAACGCGACGACCGCGTCGGCCAGGTCCACCTTGAGGTAGCCGTAGCCGCGCCCGTCGTACTCGGCGGCGATCTCGTCGACGCCGCGGCCGGTGACGGCCGAGAAGATCGTGAGCAGGTTGGAGACGCCCGGCTTGGCCGCGGGGTCGTAGCGGACGCCGTACGACTCGTCCGCGTCGGTGACGGCGGACTTGATGGCCTTGACGGCCTTCTTCGGGTCCTCGAGCAGCCAGACGACGCCCTTGCCGCCCGCGTTGGACTTGCTCATCTTGGCGGTGGGCTCCTGCAGGTCCTGGATCTTCGCCACGGCCTTGACGATGTGCGCCTCGGGGACGACGGCGGTGCCCTCGCCGAAGCGCGTGTTGAGCCGGGTCGCGAGGTCCCGGGTGAGCTCCAGGTGCTGGCGCTGGTCCTCGCCGACCGGCACGAGGGCGGTGTCGTAGAGCAGGATGTCCGCCGCCATGAGCACGGGGTACGTGAAGAGGCCCACCGTGGTGCCCTCGGACCCCTGCTTGGCCGACTTGTCCTTGAACTGGGTCATCCGCCCGGCCTCGCCGAAGCCGGTCTGGCAGCTGAGCAGCCACGCCAGCTCCGCGTGCTCCGCCACGTGCGACTGGACGAACAGCACCGACCGCTCGGGGTCGATCCCGCCCGCGAGGTACTGGGCGGCCGTGCGGCGGGTGCGCTCGCGCAGCGCCGCCGGGTCCGGGTTCACCGTCAGGGCGTGCAGGTCGACGACGCAGTACAGCGCCTCGTGGTCGTCCTGGAGCGCCACCCACTGGGCGAGCGCGCCCAGGTAGTTCCCGAGGTGCAGCGACCCGTCGGTCGGCTGCATGCCGGAGAAGATGCGGGCGAGCTCCGGCGCGGACGCTCCGCGCTCCGGGGACGGTGAGGTGGCGACGTCGGGCATGGCGTCCATTGTGGCAGGTCGCCGGGCCCCCTCGGAAACCGCGTCCGGGACCGTGCCCGGCCGCGCCGACGGGGGACGCGTCAGGTGGCCTCGTCGTCGAACGGGGCGGGCGCCGTGACGCGCGGCTCGGCGGGCGAGGCCGTCCCCGCGGACCCGGCGGCCCCGCCGGCGGCGGCCGTGGCCGCGGCCCGCGCCGGGGCCGGCGCCTCGTCGTCGTCGTCCATCAGCGCCTCGCGCACGATGCGGCGCGGGTCGTACTGGCGCGGGTCGAGCTTGGACCAGTCCACGTCCTTGAACTCCGGCCCGAGCTCGGTGTCCACGCGCGCCTTGGTGTCCTGGAGCAGGCGCTTGCCGCGCTTCACGAGCGAGGCCAGCTGGGCGGCGTACCCGGGGAGGCGCTCGGGCCCGATGAGCAGGACGGCGAGCACCACGATGATGATGAGCTCACCGCCGTTGATGTCGAACACGGGAGCAGCCTAGCGGTCGCGGGCCACGGCCCGGACGCGGCCCGGTGAGCGGACGGTGCCGGTCATTCGCTCTCCCGTTCCTGCAGCACGACCCGCACGTCCCGCTCGTCACCGTCGGAGCGCACGCGGAGCGTCACGGCGTCCCCCGGCTGACGGGCCCGGATCGCCACGATGAGCGCGTCGCTCATCGTGACCGGCCGGCCGTCGATCGAGAGGATCACGTCGCCGGGGCGGATGCCCGCACGGTCGGCGGGGCCGTCGGGCGTGACAGCGGCCTGCCCCTGCTGCGCGCCGGCGGAGACCTTGACGCCCTCGCCGTCGTACGACACGTCGAGCAGAGCCCCGATCACCGGGTACGTGGCGTGCCCCGACTCGATGAGCTGCTCGGCCGTGTGCCGTGCCTGGGAGGCGGGGATCGCGAAGCCGAGGCCGATGCTGCCGGTGGCGGACATCGCGCCCGGCGGCTGGGCGATCGCCGAGTTGATCCCGACCACGCGGCCGTCGGCGTCGATCAGCGGCCCGCCGGAGTTCCCGGGGTTGATCGCGGCGTCCGTCTGGATGGCGTCGATGAACGCCGTCGCGGCGCCGCCCCCGGTCTCGTCCCCTGCCTGGACCGGGCGGTGCAGCGCGCTCACGATGCCGGTCGTCACGGTGGAGTCGAGTCCCAGGGGCGCACCCACGGCCAGCACCGGGTCGCCCACCACCACGGCGTCGGAGTCGCCGAGCGCGAGGGGTGCGAGGCCGTCCTCGTCCACCTTGACGACCGCGAGGTCGTAGTCCGCGGTGCGCCCGACCACCTCCGCCGTCCGCTCGCGGCCGTCCGCGAACGTCACGAGGGCGGCGCCGCCCGAGCCCGCGGCGGGGGCGACCACGTGGTTGTTCGTGAGGATGTAGCCGTCCTCGCGCAGCACGAACCCCGAGCCCGTCGAGACGCCGTCGGCGCCCGTGACCTGGATCGACACGACGCTCGGCAGCACGTCGGCGGCGAGCGTCGCCACGGACCCGTCCGGGCGGGCCGTGCCCGACGAGGCTCCCGTCGTCGACCCCTGGCTCGCGACCGGTCCGGGCGTCGGGAGCGCCGCGTCGTCGGGCCGGCCGTCGTCGAGCGCGTCGGAGACCCGGTCCCCCGCGAAGCCGCCGACCACGCCCGCCACCAGCGCGAGCGCCGCGACCGCCGCGATGCCCGGGCGCCGCCGACGCGCCGGCCGCAGGGGTGCGTCGGTCGCCGGCGGCACGTCGGACGTCGGCGACCCGGAGTGCGGCCCCGGCTGTGACCCCGCGGGAGCGGACAGCGTGGCGGGGAACACCGACGCGGCCGACGCCGGCGCGAACGGCTCGGGCTCGGGCTCGGGCGCGACGGACGGCTCGGGGGCGCGCGCCGGCGGCTCGGGCGGCGCGAACAGGTCGTCGTCGGGGCGGGACGGGTCGGTCATCGGTGCCAGAGCGCTCCTGTCATGGTGGTCCAGCCGCGGGAGATCTCGTGCAGCACGCCGGAGTCGTCGCCCTCGGCCGAGCCGGGGAACGCCGCGACGATCTCGGCGAGGGTCTCGGCCGGTACGTCGGAGGTCGCGTCGAGGGCCGTGTCGCCCGCCTGCCACGCCACGTGCCACGGGTCGCTCGAGAGCACGCGCAGGTCGTGGTCGCGCACCAGGAGCGTGCCCTCGCCGGCGGGCGCGGCGGCCGCCGCGTCCGCGAGGCGGCCCTGCCGCAGGCACACCACCGCGGACCCGTCCGGGCCGGACAGGTCGAGCTCCACCGAGTCGGTGCCCGACCCGTCGGTGCCCGTGCACCCGTCGGTCCGCAGCGCGGCGACCTCGTAGCCGTCCGGGAGGGCGGCCGGGGCGGCATAGCCGTGCTCGGACAGCCAGGCGAGCGACTCCGCCGTGGCGGCCCGCGCGGACGCCGCGTCGACGTCCCCCTGCTCGGCGCCGGCCAGCAGGGTCAGCGCGGCCACCCTCGACGGGTCCGGGCTCACCACCGGGACCTGGCCCAGCACGAACAGGGTCACGCCGAGCACGCCGACGCCGCCGGCGCCCACGGCGACGAGGCGGCGGGTGCGGGTCCGCCGGCGCGCCCCGAGGTCGCCGGAGAGTGCCGGCTCCCAGGCGGAGGGCCGCTCCCAGCCCGTGGCACGCCCGCGGTCGCGCAGCGGGTCGCCCGTCGTGGACGGGATCGACGCCGAGAGCGCGAGCAGCCGGTCCGTGAGCGCCGGGTCCGGGGCCACGTCGCACGCGGCCGCCAGGGCGCGGTGCGCGGACCGGGCGGCGTCGAGCTCCGCGGCGCACCGGGCGCAGCCCGCGACGTGCACGAGCGCCCGCTCGGTGGACGCGGCGTCGAGCTGGCCGTCGGCGAGGTCGCTCACCCACGGCCCGAGGTGGCCGCCCCCGACGTACCCCGTCACGACGCGGCCCCGCCGCTCGCGTCCCGCGTCACCTCCGCGCGGCGGTGCTCCAGCGCGTCGCGGAGCTGCGCGCGGGCCCGGTGGATGCGGGAGCGGACCGTGCCGAGCTTGATCCCCAGCGTGACGGCGATCTCCTCGTAGCTCAGGCCCTCGATGTCGCACAGGACGACGGCGGCCCGGTACTCGGGGCGCAGCGCGTCCAGCGCCGCCTGCACGTCGTTGTCGAGGTTGGCGTGCTCGAACCCGCGCTCGGGCCGCCCGTGGTCCTCCGGCGCGGCCACGCGGGCCGCGTCGTCGCCCATCGCCTCCATGCGGATGCGCTTGCGGCGGCGGACCTGGTCGAGGAAGAGGTTGGTCGTGATCCGGTGCAGCCAGCCCTCGAAGGTGCCCGGGGTGTAGCTGGACAGCGAGCGGAACACCCGCAGGAACGTCTCCTGCGTGAGGTCCTCGGCATCCTGGCGGTTGCCGCTCAGCCGGTACGCCAGCCGGTAGACGCGCGCCGAGTGCTCCCGCACGATCGAGTCCCAGCTCGGGGGCGTCCAGGCGGCGGCGTCGGGCGCGCCGACGGGCGCCTCGGCGGGGGCCGCGGGCGCGTCCGGCAGGGTTACGGGGTCGGTCGTCATCGTCACCATCGTCCCACGGCAACGTCCGGGCACGCCGCGACGTTCCCGCGTACGATCACCGCAGCATCACCCCGCGCCGGCCGCCCGCCGGCGACCCGCCGTGGAGGAGCGCCATCAGCACCGACGTCGACGCCCGCAGCGGTCGCACCGCCGCCTGGGCCTACAGCGAGTCCTTCGTCCCCGAGGACGACGTGCTGCTGCGCGCCCGCGAACGGGCGGCCGAGCTGGGCTGCCAGGCCGCCTCCCCCGGGACCGGCGCGCTGCTGCAGGTCGTGGCCGCGTCGCTCGGCGCCCGGGCCGTGGTGGAGGTCGGCACCGGCACGGGCGTCGCCGCGCTGTGGATGCTGCGCGGCATGCCGGCCGACGGCGTGCTCACGACGATCGACGCGGAGCTGGAGCACCAGCGTGCGGCGAAGCGGGCGTTCGCCGAGGCCGGGATCCCGCCGGCCCGGACCCGGGCGATCCCGGGGCGCCCCGCCGACGTCCTGCCGCGCCTCACGGACCGCGCGTACGACCTGGTGCTGGTCGGGGCCGACCCGCACGGCTACCCCGAGTACGTCGAGGCCGGGCTTCGGCTGCTGCGGCCCGGCGGGGTGCTCGCCGTCGACGGTGCGCTGCACGGGGGCCGTGTCCCGGACCCGGCCCGACGGGACGAGGTGACCACCGTGGTGCGCGAGGTGGGCCGGTCGCTGCGGGCCGACGAGCGGGTGGTGTCCGCGCTCGTCCCCACCGGGGACGGGCTGCTGCTCGCCGTGCGTCGCTGAGACGCGAGGAGCGCGGGGCGGTCGCTCCGCCCCGCGCTCGTCACGGCTGTGTGCTGCCCTCGCGTCGTCAGCCGACGACGGCCTGGAGTGCCTCGCCCAGCTCGGTCGCCTCGGTGGCGTTCAGCTCCACGACCAGACGGCCGCCCCCCTCGAGCGGGACCCGCATGACGATGCCGCGTCCTTCTTTGGTGACCTCCAGCGGCCCGTCGCCCGTCCGCGGCTTCATCGCAGCCATCTGTGGCTCTCCATTCCGTTGTCCGGTTCCTCGGCCCCACCTCGACCCCCGTGGCGCCCGCCGGTCGGCGGGGGCGGGTCGAGGCGCGCCTCACCATTCTAGTTCAGAACCTGCCCCTGACTTCCACACCCCGGACGTCAGCGGCCGACAGGCGAGACCCTCGACCGTCAGGCCAGCCCACGCGCGACGGCCCGTGGCGGCGCCTCGTCGCGGACGGCCGCGACCAGGTCGAGCACGCGCCGGGTGGCGGCCACGTCATGGGCGCGGAAGACGCTCGCCCCCAGCCATGCGGCCAGCGCGGTGGCGGCGAGGGTGCCCTCCAGGCGGTCGTCCGGGCCGAGCCCCAGCGTCTCGCCGACGAAGTCCTTGCGGCTGAGCGCCATGAGCAGCGGGTACCCCAGCCCGGCGAGCGCCTCCGTGCGGCGCAGGAGGTGGAGCGAGTGCCACGTGTTCTTGCCGAAGTCGTGCGTCGGGTCCACGAGGACGGAGCGCGGCGGCACGCCGCACGCGACCGCCCGCGCGGCGGCCGACCGCAGCGTCGCGACGACGTCGTCCACGACGCCGTCGCGGGGGTCGGCACGCGGGCCGCCGTCGAGGCGCGGCGGGTACTCGACGCGGTACGGGTCGGTACGGGGCACGGCCCCGCCCGTGTGGGAGCAGACGACCCCGACGCCCGCCGCGCCGGCCACCTCGACGAGCGCCGGGTCGTGCCCGGCCCAGGTGTCGTTGACGAGGTCGGCCCCCGCGGCGACGGCCTCGCGGGCGACGCCGGAGCGCCATGTGTCGACGGACACGAGCAGGTCGGGCAGCTCCTCGCGCACGCGCGCGAGGAACGGGACCACGCGCGCGATCTCCTCCGCCTCGTCGACCTCGGGGCCGACGCCGGCCCGCACGCCGCCGACGTCCAGGATCTGCGCGCCGTCGGCCCACGCCCGGTGCGCGGCCTCGAGCGCGGCCCCGTCGTCGGACAGCCTGGCCGGCGCGTAGAACGAGTCGGTGGTCCGGTTGACGATCGCCATCACCGCCGGCCGGAGCGCGCCGTCCGGGCCCCGGCCGACCTCGCGGCCCCGCAGCACCAGCGGGGTGCCCGCCGGGGGAACGCCGTGGGGCGTGCCGTCCGGGTCGCTCACGACCCGTCGGCCGAGGCGCGCGCCGCGTCCTGCTGGTCCTCCTGGAGCTCCTCGCGGGCCTCGCGCTCGGAGGCCGCCAGGGCCCGGCCGCGCTCGACCACGAACTCGACGGCCTCGGCGGGCGAGTCGGTGAGGTGCAGCAGGTCGAGGTCGGCGCGGCTGATCATGCCGCGGTCCGCGACGGCCCCGCCCACCCAGTCGAGCAGCCCGCCCCAGTAGTCGGTGCCGATCAGGACGATCGGGAACTCCGTGACCTTGTGCGTCTGCACGAGCGTGAGCGCCTCGAACAGCTCGTCGAAGGTGCCGAAGCCGCCCGGCAGCACGATGAAGCCCTGCGCGTACTTGACGAACATCGTCTTGCGGGCGAAGAAGTAGCGGAAGTTCACGCCGAGGTTCACGTACTCGTTCATGCCCTGCTCGAACGGCAGCTCGATGCCGAGCCCGATCGACGTGCCGCCCGCCTTGTGGGCGCCCGCGTTGGCGGCCTCCATGATCCCGGGCCCGCCGCCCGTCATCACGGCGTACCCCTCGTCGGCGAGGAGCCGGCCGACCTCCACGGCCTGCGCGTAGTCCGGGTGGTCGGGCTTGGTGCGTGCGGAACCGAACACGGACACCGCCGCCCCGACCTCGGCGAGGGCGCCGAAGCCCTCGACGAACTCCGACTGGATCCGCATGACGCGCCACGGGTCGGCGTGCACCCAGTCGGCGTCGCCGCCGCCCGACAGCAGCCGCTGGTCGGTGGTCTGGGCAGGGATCTGCGTGCCCCGCAGCAGCACGGGGCCCTTGCGGTAGCCGCGCCCCTTCTGCGGCACCCCGTCGTCGCCCCGGCCGGTGCCCGAGCCGGGTGTGGTCGTCGCTCGCGTCATGCCTTGAGCCTAGGCTCCCAGCAGCCAGGAGCGCAGCGCGTCGCGGCCCACCGCGAGCCGGGCCACCGGCAGCCGCTCGTCGTCCTTGTGGGCCAGCACCGGGTCGCCCGGCCCGAAGTTCACCGCGGGGACGCCGAGCTGCGCGAACCGCGCGACGTCCGTCCAGCCGTACTTGGGCCGCGGCTCGGTCCCCGTGGCGCCGAGGACGGCGGCGGCGAAGTCCGCCACGAGCGGGTCGTCGAGGCCGGGCCGCGCCCCGGGCGCGGCGTCCGTGACCACGACCTCGAAGCCCTCGAACAGCCGGCGCACGTGCGCCTCCGCCTCCTCGACGCCCTGCGACGGGGCGAAGCGGTAGTTGACGGTCACGGTGCAGGCGTCGGGCACGACGTTGCCGGCGATGCCGCCCTGGATGCCGACGGCCCCCAGGCTCTCGCGGTACACCAGGCCGTCGACCTCGACCTCGCGCGCCTCGTACGCGGCGAGGCGCGCGAGCACCGGCGCGGCCGCGTGAACCGCGTTCACGCCCGTCCAGGCGCGGGCCGAGTGCGCCGTGACGCCGTGGGTGCGCACCTCGACGCGGAGCGTCCCGTTGCAGCCGCCCTCGATGCCGTTGTTGCTGGACTCGCCGAGGATCGCGAAGTCGCCCGCGAGCGCCTCGGGGTGATGGTCCACCAGCCGGCCGAGCCCGCTGAGGGACGCCTCGACCTCCTCATGGTCGTAGAAGACGTACGTGAGGTCGTGGACAGGCTCGCGGCCCGGCCGCCCCAGCTCGACGGCGAGCGCGAGCATGATCGCCACGCCGCCCTTCATGTCCACGGTGCCGCGGCCCCACATCTCGACGGTGCCGTCCGGGGCGGTCTCGAGCCGCGTGGGCAGGTTCGGGGGGTCGGTCAGCGGCACCGTGTCGAGGTGGCCCGCGACCACCACGCGCCGGTCCCGGCCCAGGCGGGTGCGCGCGACCAGGGCGTCGCCGTCGCGCAGCACCTCCAGGTGCGGCTGCGCGCGCAGCACCCGCTCCACGGCGTCGGCGAGCGCGGCCTCGTCGCCGGAGACCGACGGCACGTCGCACACCGCGGCGAGGAGGTCCACGAGGTCCGACGACGCGATCGTCGCGGGGTCGAGGAGCGCGTCGAGGTCGGGGGCGGCGCCGGCGGCGGGCGGGGCGGAACGGTCCGTGGTCACGCGCACCATCGTGGCAGACCCGCCGACTAGGCTGGGCCGCATGACGACGCCTGCTTCCTCCCGCCCCGCCTGGGGCCTCGGTCTCGCCACGGTCGCCGACGACGGCACGACGCTCGACGTCTGGTACCCCGCGCCCGTCCTCGGCGCCCCGCCCGAGTCCGACGTCGACATCCCGGCCGAGCTCGACGCCCTCACCGAGCGGGACGACGCGCGCCGCGTGGACGTCGTCGTCGTGCGCACCGTCGTCGACCTCGACGCCGCCCCGGCGGACACCGCCGACGCGTACCTGCGCCTGCACCTGCTCTCCCACCGGCTCGTGCAGCCGCACGGGCTCAACCTCGACGGCCTGTTCGGCGTGCTGACCAACGTCGTGTGGACGTCGCACGGCCCCTGCGCGGTGGAGGGCTTCGAGGCCACCCGCCTGCGCCTGCGCGCCGACACCGGCCGCGCCGTCACGGTCTACGGGATCGACAAGTTCCCCCGCATGGTCGACTACGTCGTGCCGTCGGGCGTGCGCGTCGCGGACGCGGACCGCGTGCGCCTCGGCGCGCACCTCGCGTCGGGCACCACGGTCATGCACGAGGGCTTCGTGAACTTCAACGCCGGCACGCTCGGCGCGTCGATGGTCGAGGGCCGCATCTCCGCCGGCGTCGTCGTGGGCGACGGGTCCGACGTCGGCGGCGGCGCGTCGATCATGGGAACCCTGTCCGGGGGCGGCACGGAGATCATCAGCGTGGGCGAGCGGTCCCTGCTCGGCGCGAACGCCGGCCTCGGCATCCCGCTCGGCGACGACTGCGTGGTCGAGGCGGGGCTCTACCTCACCGCGGGCACCAAGGTCACCGTCCTCGGCGAGATGGGCGCGGACGGCGACCCGCTGGTCGTCAAGGCCCGCGACCTCGCGGGTCGGGACAACCTGCTGTTCCGCCGCAACTCGCGCACCGGCACGGTCGAGGTGCTGGAGCGGGGCGGCGTCGGCATCGAGCTCAACGCCGCACTGCACGCGAACTGACCGTGACCGGACGTCGGCGCCGACGACGAGCACGGGCGGCGGCGGGCGCGACGGTCGCCGCCGTGCTCGTCGTCGCCGTCGGCGCGACGGCCGGCGTCGTGTGGTTCCTCGACCGCACCGAGGCTCCCCGGCCGGAGCGCTGCGCCGCCGAGCTCGCGGGCACGTCCTGGTACCTCTCGCCGGTGCAGGCGGAGAACGCTGCGCTGCTCGTCGGGACGTCCGTGCAGCGCGGGCTGCCCGGCCGCGCGGCGACGATCGCGATCGCCACGGCGCTGCAGGAGTCGCGCCTGGTCAACATCGACTACGGCGACCGGGACTCGCTCGGCCTGTTCCAGCAGCGGCCGTCGCAGGGCTGGGGCACGCCCGAGGAGATCATGAACCCCGTGTACTCCACCGGCGCGTTCTACGACGGGCTGGTCGAGGTGCGCGGCTACGAGGACCTCGAGGTCACGGTGGCCGCGCAGGCGGTGCAGCGCTCGGCGTTCCCCGAGGCGTACGCCCAGCACGAGGCGCGGTCCCGGGCCTGGGCGTCCGCCCTCACCGGCCACTCCCCGGGCGCGATCACCTGCACGCTGCCGCCGACCGCCGACGACGACGCACCGGCGGGCGGCGAGGCCCGCGACGTCCTCGCCGAGCGCGCGGCCCGCGACCTGGGGCTGCGCGCGGACGCCCTGCGCCCGGCGACGGACGGCGACGAGAACGCCGTCGCCGTCGACGCGACGGCCGTGCCGCTCGACGGCGACCTCGCGACCTGGGCCGTCGCCCACTGGGCGGTGGCGACCGCGTCGGTGACGGGCGCCGAGGAGGTCCGGGCGGGCGCGCAGGCGTGGTCGCGCGGGGAGGGCACGTGGTCCGTCGTGGACGACGACGCCGACCGCCTGCCCGACGGCCAGGTCACGATCGTCCTGTCGTGAGTCCTGGCCGCGGGCCGGCGGTCGGCGTCGGCGGTCCAGCGGTGGGGCGGCGCTCCGGTCAGCGCCGCTCGAGCGCCACGTAGTCGCGCTCGGTGGGGCCCGTGTAGACCTGCCGCGGGCGGCCGATCTTGGTCTGCGGGTCGCTCATCATCTCGCGCCACTGGGCGATCCAGCCGGGCATGCGGCCGAGGGCGAACAGCGGCGTGAACATGGCCGGGGAGAAGCCCATGGCCTTGTAGATGAGACCGGTGTAGAAGTCCACGTTCGGGTAGAGCTTGCGCTCGACGAAGTAGTCGTCCGACAGGGCGATCTCCTCGAGACCGCGGGCGATGTCGAGCAGCTCGTCCTTGGCGCCGAGCTGGTCGAGCACGGCGTCGGCGTGCTTCTTCACGATCGCGGCGCGCGGGTCGTAGCTCTTGTAGACGCGGTGCCCGAAGCCCATGAGGCGGACGCCGGCCTCCTTGTTCTTGACCTTCTTCATGAAGGTCTCGACCGAGTCGTCGCCGCTGCGGATGCTCTCCAGCATGGTGAGCACGGCCTCGTTGGCGCCGCCGTGCGACGGGCCGGACAGCGCGTTGATACCGGCGGCGACCGACGCGTACAGGTTCGCGTTCGACGAGCCCACGATGCGCACGGTGGACGTGGAGCAGTTCTGCTCGTGGTCGGCGTGCAGGATGAGGAGCTTGTCCATGGCGGACACGAGCACCGGGTCGGACTCCCACTGCTCGTACGGCCGCGAGAACGTCATGCGCAGGAAGTCGTCCACGTAGCCGCGGGCGTAGTCCGGGTACATGAGCGGCTCGTCGCGCGTGGCGCGGTGCAGGTACGAGGTGATGGTGCGGATCTTCGCGAGGATCAGCACGGTGGCGAGCTCGACCGCCTCCGGGTCGTGCGGGTCCAGCGACTCCGGGTAGTAGGTCGCCAGGGCGTTCACCGCGGAGGCCAGGATCGACATCGGGTGGCCGCCGCGCGGGAACGACGACAGGAAGGCGCGGAAGCCCTCGGGCACCAGGGTGTGCCGGTTGACGCGCTCCTCGAACCCGGAGAGCTCGGAGGGCGACGGCAGCTCGCCGTGGATGAGCAGGTACGCCACCTCGAGGAAGGTGGACGAGTCGGCCAGCTGCTCGATGGGGTATCCGCGGTAGCGCAGGATGCCCTGGTCGCCGTCGATGTAGGTGATCTCGGACTCGCACGACGCGGTGTTCGTGAACCCGGGGTCGACGGTGACCATCCCGGTGTCCTTGAGCAGGGACGACACGACGATGCCGTCGTTGCCCTCCGTGGCGGGGACGACCGGCAGCTGCCGGGCGGTGCCGTCGACGACGAGCTCGACCGCGGCGGGCGTGCTGCCGGCGGCAGGCGTGGTGGAGGTCATGACTTCCTTCCGTGACGGGCCCGCCGGGTCCCGACGACGGGACCGGAGAGCGCGTGACTCGTGACACTGGGACGGGGGCGGCCCGGGGCACGCCGGTCGCGTGAGTCCTCCAGGGCTACCGCGGCCTGCGGTCGAACCTACCCCCGAACACCAAGGCGATCCAATCCCCTGCTCATCGCGCAGTCACGTAGATGTGATGCGGGACACAGCCTCGGCCACGGAATCGTCCGGCGCGGTGAGCGCGACGCGCACGTGCCGCTCCCCCGCCGCACCGTAGAACTCCCCCGGCCCCACGAGGATCCCCCGGCGGGCGAACCACGCGGCGAGCTCGCGCGACGACGCCCCGGCGGGCGGCCTCGGCTCCGCGGAGCCCGCCGCGGGCCGCGCCCACAGGTACAGCCCTGCCTCGGAGCCGTCGACCACGAACCCCGCGGCGTCGAGCGCGCCGCGCAGCGCGGCGCGCCGGCGACGGTAGACCTCGCGCTGCGCGGCCACGTGCGCGTCGTCGCCCAGGGCCGCGGTCATCGCCGCCTGGACCGGGGCGGGCACGATCATGCCGAGGTGCTTGCGGGTGGCGAGCAGGCCGGCCACCAGGGCCGGGTCGCCCGCGACGAACGCGGCGCGGTACCCGGCCACGTTGGACTGCTTGGACAGCGAGTACGCCACGAGCAGCCCCTCGTGGCTGCCGCCGGTGACCCGCGGGTCGAGCAGGCTGGGCACCCGGGAGACCCCGTCGTCGCCCACCCACTCCGGCGCCCACGGCAGCTCGGCGTAGCACTCGTCGCCCACGACGACGGCGCCGATCTCGCGCGCGGCCGCCACGACGCGGCGTAGGTGCGCGACGTCGGCGACCTCGCCCGTCGGGTTGCCGGGCGAGTTGACCCAGACCATGCGGACGTCGCCCCGCCCCGCCCAGGCGCCCACGTCGTCCGTGGCGAGCGGCGTCGCGCCGGCCAGCCGCGCGCCGACGTCGTACGTCGGGTAGGCGGTCGCCGGGTGCACGACCACGTCCCCCGGCCCCAGGCGCAGCAGCGACGGGAGCAGGCCGACGAGCTCCTTGGAGCCGACGGTGGGCAGCACGGCCTCCGGGTCGAGGTCGGGCACGCCGCGGCGCCGGGCGAACCAGCCCGCGACGGCCTCCCGCAGCGCAGGCGTGCCGTGCGTGAGGGGGTACCCGTGGGCGTCCGACGCCGCGGCGAGCGCGTCGCGCACCACCGCGGGCGTCGGGTCGACCGGCGTGCCGATCGACAGGTCCACGACGCCGCCCGGGTGGGCGCGCGCCGTGGCCCGCACCTCGCCCAGGGTGTCCCAGGGGTAGGGCAGGGAGCCGAGGTCCGCGAACCCCATCAGGCCTGGGGCGGCAGGGCGGAGATCATCGGGTCGTCCTTCTCGATGACACCCATCTTCGCGGCGCCGCCGGGCGAGCCGAGGTCGTCGAAGAACTCGACGTTCGCCCGGTAGTAGTCCTTCCACTGCTCGGGGACGTCGTCCTCGTAGTAGATGGCCTCGACCGGGCACACGGGCTCGCACGCGCCGCAGTCCACGCACTCGTCCGGGTGGATGTACAGGGACCGCGAGCCTTCGTAGATGCAGTCCACGGGACACTCCTCGATGCACGCCTTGTCCTTGACGTCGACGCACGGCTGAGCGATCACGTAGGTCACTGCGGGCTACCTTCCAGGTGACGAGGGCGCCGCCCGCACGGGGCGGGGCTGCGGTACTCGGTGTCTCTTCGGTGCTACCAGGGCTGGCAGAGCTGGCAGAGCGGGCAGTGCCCGCGCGGCCAACTCTAGTATCGCTGACGTGGTGCCTCCGTCGTCAGCCGTCCCACCTGCCGTCCCACCTGCCTGGGCGCGAGTGCCCGTGGGCACCCGCGTCGCCGTCCGGCGCCGGCTGTCCGCCGCCGAGGCCGCCGCCAGCGGGGCCCGGTGGACGGACGTCGTGGGGATCCTCACGGCCACCGGCGCGGACGGGGTCCGCGTGCGCCCCGACCGCTCCCCCGGCCCGCCCGAGGTGGCGGTGGCGGCCGAGGACGTCGAGGCGGTCAAGCCGGTCCCGCCGCGCCGCCCGCGCCGCGGGCGGCCCGCCGACGGCTGACGGGCGCCCGCCTCAGCGCGGTGCGCGGACCCGGACGGCGCCGTCGTCCACGCCCACGACGACCGCCCCACCCTCGCCGCGCGCGACGAGGGCGTCGACGACCCCCGCGGTCCAGCCGTCGGCGCCGCCGCCCGGCAGGGGCAGCTGCTCCTCGGCACCGGCCGCGCGTGGCCGGCCGGCGCGCTCCGCGCGCACGTCGTCGGCCGCGTGGAAGACGTCGTGCAGGGAGCCGTTGGTCTCCAGCGCGCCGATCACGACCTCGAGGTCGCGCACCGCCTTGCGCAGCGCGGGGGCCACCCACGCGGCGTTCTCCGTGACCATCGCCTCGGTGCGGGCGGGGTCGGTGAGCGCGACGCGGGTGCCGTCGCGGAAGCTGCCGGCCGCGAGGCCCAGCGCCAGGTCGCGCACCGGGGCGCCCGCGACGGCGTTGAGGAGCTGGGTGGCCAGCACGTGCGGCACGTGGCTGATCAGGGCCGCCGCCTCGTCGTGCCGGTCGTCGGTCACGACCGCCGCCGTGCCCGCGAGCGGGCCGGTGACGAGGCGCAGCACGTGCGCCAGGCGCGCCGGCTCGCCCGGCGCCGCGTCGCCCCGCTCGGCCACGGTGACGGCCCACGGGGCGCCGTCGAGCAGCCCGGCGTCGGACGCGGCGAAGCCGCTCTGCTCGGTGCCCGCCATGGGGTGCGCCCCCACGTACCGGTCGCCGAGGCCGGCCGTGCGCACCGCGGCGCGCACCGGGCCCTTGACGCTGCTGACGTCGGTCACGGTCGCGCGGCCGTCGTCGTCGCGCAGGAGCGGGGCGAGCTCCGCGGCGGTCGCGCGGACGGCCCGCAGCGGGACGGCGAGGACGACCAGGTCGGGCGCGGCGGCGCACAGGCCGGCCAGGTCGTCGGCGACCCGCAGGCCCACCGCCCGGGCGTCGGTGCGGGTGCCCGGGTCGGCGTCCGTCGCGACGACGTCCACGCCGCGCGCGGCGAGCAGCCTGGCCAGCGAACCCCCGACGAGCCCGAGGCCGACGACCCCGACCCGCCCGACGCCGCGGGACCCGGTCACCACAGCAGGCCCCGCTCCAGCGCCGCGGCGCCGTCGCCGCCCAGCACGCTGCCCGTGGGCACGTGGTCGGGCAGCACGCCGTCGAGCCCCAGGCGGTCCGGCGCGACGGGGAACGACCCGAGCACCTTGAGCGAGTCGCCCGCGCCGAGCAGCGCCGCGAACAGGTCGCGCACCTGGGGGTCCCACGGGGCGCCGTCGAGCGTCACGACGAACACGTACTGGCTCTCGCGCACCTTGAGCGGC
Source organism: Promicromonospora sp. Marseille-Q5078 (assembly GCF_050315395.1). NCBI lineage: Bacteria > Bacillati > Actinomycetota > Actinomycetes > Micrococcales > Promicromonosporaceae > Promicromonospora > Promicromonospora sp. Marseille-Q5078. Next base: position 1,561,070 of record NZ_JBNPQG010000001.1, on the reverse strand, counting down.
CGCTCGACCAGGCTCGACATGTTCACGCCGCGCTCCGCGAACTCCGCGGTGACGCGCGCCAGCACGCCCGGCCCCGTCACGACCGGGGTCACGGCGACCATCGTGCGCCAGGGGTCCGTGCCGGCGGCCCGGACCGGCGCCCACGCGCCCGCGGCGGCATCCCGGCGGCACAGCACGACGAACCGCGTGCGGGCGCCGGCGAAGTCCTCCACCCCCGTGGCGAGGGTCTCCAGCCCGTACAGCTCGCCGCACAGCCGGGGACCGAACGCGACCTGGTGGTCGGCGAGGTCGCGGCACGCCGCCGCGTTGGACGACGCGGGCACGGGCAGCAGGCCGCGCTCGGCGACGAACCGGGTGCACTGCGCCAGGCCGTGCGGGTGCGCCGTCGCCTCCCGGAGACCGGCCGGGTCGGCGTGACCGGGGCGGACGAACGCGTCGAACGACACGTCGAGCACCACCTCGTCGACCGCCACCACGTCGGGGCTGCCCACCAGCGCGTCGAGCGACGGCACGACGTACCCCTCGACGGAGCTCTCGACGGCGACCACGCCGCGGTCGGCGGCGCCGGACGCGACGGCGTCGTGCACCTCGCGGACGGTCGCCAGGGGCTCCTGGGTCACGTCCGCGCCGCCGGCCCAGCGGCGCACGGCCTCGTGCGTGAACGTGCCCTCCGGGCCGAGGTACGCGACCCTCATGCGCGCGCCCTCACACCTCGGCCCACCGGGGGGCCAGCGGCGCCGGCCCGGGCACGAAGCCGGCACCGGGGAGCACCGCGAGCGTGCGGTGCGCCACGCCGCGGCCGTCGAGCTCGGCGACCAGCCCGTCCAGCACGTCGACCGTCGGGCAGCGGAACGAGGTGAAGAACACGTGCGGCCCCCGGGTCGACGGGTGGCTGCGCAGGTGCTGCAGGTCCACGCCCGCGGCCGAGAGCACCGCCAGCGTGTGCTGCAGCGAGCCGCGGTGGTCGTCGGACGGGCCGACGGCGAGCCACACCTGCGCGGGCTCGTCGAAGCGCGGCCACGCGGCGCGCGACTCCAGCAGCCCGTACCAGACCGGGGGACGCCCGGCGAGGCGCCCGCTGCCGGGCACCTCGGCCCAGCCCGCGGGCACCCGCGTCCGCTCGACGACGATCGAGCCCGTGTCCCCGGCCAGCGCCACCCGCTCGTCGACGGACGTGCGCGTCGGCACCAGGCGGGGGCTCACGCCCATGCCCCGCAGGAGGTCCTGGCAGTCCCGCATGCCCGCCTCGTCGATGACGACCTGGCCGCCGGACGCGCCCGCCGGCGCCGCCCACACCCACTGCGGCGCGACGGGGACCGCCGCGGTCACGATGAGGGACGGGTCGCCCGCCAGGAGCGCCTCCTCGAGCGCCGGCGACGGCTGCTCCGGGTGCCCCAGGTGCACCACCGCCGCGAGGTCGTCGATGGTCGCCACCGTGGCGAGCGTGTCGGACGTCGTGCCGAGGTCCAGCAGCTCGAGCGACTCGTCCGCGACGGCCGTGGCCACCGCCGACCCCGGCGCGACGCCCGACCACCCCGCGTCGTGCGCCGCCTGCGCCGCGTGGGCCGGGGACTCGCGTTCCGAGCGTCCGAGCATCAGTTCTCCTTGGCCTTGTCGTCGCCGTCGGACGTGCCGTCGCCGTCCGCCTTCGTGTCGTCCGGGGCCTCGCGCTCGTCGTCCCGGTCGGCCTTGGGCTGGTCGCAGACGACGCCGTTGTCCGGCTTGTACGTCCAGGTCTTCGACTCGTCCTTGACCTGCTCGCCGTCGTGGAAGACCTGGCGGTAGTTCGTGATGCTGAACCCGTCGCTCCCGCCCGGGTAGGCCTCGCACGACGCGCCCGTGCTGTGCACCGTCGTGGCCGGCACCACGTTCGATTTTCCGCTCGCCGACGTCTTGACGTCGTAGTACGGGGTGGACCAGATCGCGACGTGCACCTCGCCGCCCGAGACCCACGACTGCATGACCGCGCCGTACGGGGTGTCGTTGGTGAACTTCATGTCGATCGCGCCCACGTAGATGGTGGCCTCGCGGCCCGCCGGGTAGCGGTCGAACCAGTAGCTGTGCGGCTGGTGCCCGGCGTCGTCGAACCCCGCGAAGTACCCGGCGTTGTACGTGGTCGTGGCCATCTGGGACAGGCCGCCGCCGATGGCGTCCGTGTGCGCTCCGTTGCTGATCACGCCGGACGAGACGTACCCGTTCTCGACGGTGATGGGCGACAGGGTGTCGAGCAGCGAGAACGTCTCGCCCGGCGCGACGAGCGTGCCGGTGACCAGCTCGGCGCCGCGGACGAGGTTCCTGGTCCGCACCGTGTCGCTCGTCAGCGGGGTCGAGAACTGCGACACGACCTCCTTGACGCCCATGCCCTCGAGCGCCTCCTTGGTGCGCTCCGGGTCCCGCTCGGTCAGCTCAAGCTGCGTCGTGCGCTCGTCGCCGAGCGACGCCTTGCCGACGGCCGCGGCCGTGTCGTCCGGGTCCAGCGTCGTGCCCTGCTCGCCGCCCTCGACCACGGGCTTGCCGCCCTCGAAGACGAAGTGCGCGTCGTCCGGCTCGGTGAGCAGGTCGTCGGTGCGGTCCACCACCGCGGAGACGAGCTTCTCGCCGTCGAACTGCGGCTCGAGCGTGCCGTCGACATTCTTGAAGGACGTCGCCTTGGCGAGCACCTTCGGCCCCAGCTCGGCCGTCTGGTCCCCGACCTCGACGTCCACCGGCGCGCTCACCACCTGCTGCGCCTCGGTCAGGCCCGCGTCCGTCGCGGCCTGGGTGACGGCGGGCTCCACGGCCTCGGTCGGCAGGTCCACGGGACCCGAGGTCACGAGCCAGGCGTCCGCCACCGCGTCCACCGCGTCGTCGACGACCACCTGGGACCCCGCCTTGGCGTCCGTGGCGACGGCTTCGCCACGGCTGAAGCCGACCGTGCCGTCCACGGCCTCGACCTGCAGGGACTCCTCCAGGCCGGAGATCGTCTCGGTCAGCGTCGTGCGGTCGACGTCCACCTCGGGCGGCACCTCGTCGCCGCCGACCAGGTGCTCCCACAGGTGCGCCGGGCTCAGCGAGAACCCGGTGAGGCCGTCGACCGTCGCCTCGGCGTCGAACGCCAGGCCCGCGTCGGCCGGGTCGATCGTGCTCGACGCCTCGCCGGCCTGCACCGTGATCGGCTCGGCCACGCGCGACGCCAGGCCGTCGTCGAGCGCGGCGACGGCCGCGTCGGCGTCCATCCCGCCGACGTCCACGCCCGCGACCGTCGTGCCCTTCGGCACCGAGCCGGCCACGACCCACTGCGCGCCCACGTAGAGGCCCGCGACCACGACGAGCCCGACGCCGGCCCACAGCGCCACCTTCGGCGCGCGGCTGGGCGCGCCGTCGCCGGCCAGACCGTCGAGCGGCGACCCCGCCGCCGGCGGCTCGGCCGGGCCGGAGGGGCCACCGGGGGTGACGGGGGCGGCCGTCGGCGGCGCGGCGAACACCGCGGCGACGGGCGGGGCGACCGGCGCCGTGGCCTGCACGGCGGGCATCGCCTGCGTCGGCGGCCCCGTCGGCGCGGGGACCGTGGCGATCACGCGCTGCTCGTACAGCCGGACCTGCGGCTCGTACGGCACCTCGTCCGCCGCGTCCGGCCATGCGGGAGCCGCCGCGGCAGGAGCCTGCTCGGCCGGAACCGGCTCGGCCGGAACCGGCTCGGCCGGAACCGGCTCGGCCGGAACCTGCTCGGCCGGTGCCTCCGGGGGCGTGCTCGGGTCCGTCGGGCTCGTCGCGGTGGTCTCGCTCTCGGCTCCGGACGCGGGTCCGGACTCGGGGCGCGCGGGCTCGGCGGGTGCGGACCCGGTGCTCTCCGGGTCGCGCTCGGTCGGGTGACCCATGCATGCTCCGTCGTGGGTGCAGGTGCGGGGACGAACGCCCCGGGGAGGACAGATGACGCGGGGCGGGCCCGCGTGGAGGATCCTACTCGGGAGACCCTGCCCGACCTTGTCCCATTCCGGGTGAAACTGCCATTTCGGACGGGAGTCCGCACAGGTTCGTCACGGGCGGCCGGGCGGTGCGCACGGGACGCTCACACCCGCCTGGACCAGCCCCGTGATCAGTCCCGTCGGTCGCTGAACCAGGAGCGCGGCAGGAACGCCGCGACCAGGAACATCGCCAGCCCGCCGTACGTCCAGACCAGGCCCACCGCCTGCGCCGGGACGAGCACGTCGCCGCCCGGCCCGGCCACCGACAGCACCTGCACGGCCACGATCCAACCGGCGCCGGCGGCGAGCAGCGGGCCGAGGCCCGCCCACGCCCGGCAGAGCACGGCCGTCGACAGCGTGATCGCCAGCGCCAGCACGATGCCGACGGGCAGGTCGTGCCACTGGGTGCGGTGCGCCACGGTGCCGAGCACCCCGACGACGGCCCCGAGGACCAGCGCGAGCACGGTGCGGGCGGCGGACCTCCACCAGCGACCGGCGCGGGCCGGGGCGGGCGCCGCCGGGGGTGTCGTCGCGTGCTCGGGCGTGGTCATCGCGCCGAGCCTACCGGCGTCGGGACGAGGTACGACTCCTGCGCGAGGACCGGGGCGAGCACCCCGTTGCTCAGCGCGTACCAGCCGAGCAGCGCCGGGCGGTCCGCGAGCCCCGTGCCGCCCGTGCCGGTGGCGTGCTGCACCTGCGTGGCGTGCGCCCGCATCGCCGCGAGCACCCGGTCGAGCACGGGGGCGACCTCGACCTCCCGCACCTCGCCGTCCGCGAGGTCCGCGTCGTGCCCGGCGAGCGGGGGCAGGGGCTCGTCGGGGTCCGGGAACGCCAGCCCGGCACGTCGGGCGAGCCCGACGGCGTCCGCGTCGGCGGCCAGGGCCCTGCGGCCCGCCCGGAGCGCGTCGGACGGGGTCACGGCCTGCCAGAGCTCCGCCTCCCGCCACGGCCCTCCGGGCACCCGGGCGCCGGGGTCCGCCGCGAGGGCCAGGGCCCGCACGACGACCTCGTGCGTGCGGACGTGGTCGGGGTGCCCGTAGCCGCCCCGCGGCTCGTAGGTCGCGACGACGGCGGGCCGGTGCGCGCGCACCAGGGCCGCCAGCCGCGCGGCGGCGTCGTCGAGCGGCACCCGCGCGAACGCCGTCGCCGGCGCGTCGTCGGCCGGCCCGGCGATCCCCGGGGCGACCCACGCCATCCCCGAGTCCTCGTACCGCGCGCCGGCGGCCGCGACGGTCGTCCCGGCCGCGCCCCCGGCGACGTCCGGGACCAGGTCCGCGACCGTGTCGAGGAACACCCGCCCGACGACGCCGGGACCGCCGCCGAGCGCCGCGAGAGCGGCGGCCAGCTCCGTCTCGCGGTGCGCGGCCAGCGCCGGGCCGTCGCCCTCGAGGCGCGCGAGCCCCGTCGGGTGCGACGACGTGTCGATGACCTCGCCGCGCTCCCCGCGGGAGCACGTCACGACCGTCACCGGCCGGCCGGCGGCCGCCCACGACGCGACCAGCGCGCCCGTCGCGAGCGTCTCGTCGTCCGGGTGCGCGTGCACGGCCAGGAGCGGCCCCGCCGGCCCGGGCACGCCCGTCAGGACGCCGTTCACGGCGCCTGCCTCAGGAGCGCTTGGCCCGCGCCGTCGCCCGGGCCCGCGCCGTGGCGGCGAGCTCGACCTTGCGGATGCGCACGACCTCCGGCGTCACCTCGACGCACTCGTCCTCGCGCGCGAACTCGAGCGACTCCTCGAGCGTCAGGTGGCGCGGCGGGATGAGGTTCTCGAAGTTGTCGGCGGTCGAGGACCGCATGTTCGTCAGCTTCTTCTCCTTGGTGATGTTGACGTCCATGTCCTCGTTGCGGGAGTTCTCGCCGACGATCATGCCCTCGTAGACCTCCTGCGTGGGGTCGACGAAGAACGAGCCGCGCTCCTGCAGGTTGATCATGGCGAACGGCGTCACCTTGCCGGCCCGGTCGGCCACGAGCGAGCCGGTGTTGCGCGACTCGATGGGGCCGTGCCACGGCTCGAAGCCCTCCGAGATCGAGGCCGCGATGCCGGTGCCGCGCGTCTCGGTGAGGAACTGGGTGCGGAAGCCGATGAGGCCGCGGGCCGGGACCATGAACTCCATGCGGACCCAGCCGGTGCCGTGGTTGCTCATCGTCTCCATGCGGCCCTTGCGCTGGGCGAGGAGCTGCGTGACGGCGCCGAGGTACTCCTCCGGGACGTCGATGGTCATGCGCTCCATCGGCTCGTGCCGCTTGCCGTCGACCTGCTTCGTGACGACCTGCGGCTTGCCGACCGTGAGCTCGAAGCCCTCGCGGCGCATCTGCTCGACCAGGATGGCCAGCGCGAGCTCGCCACGGCCCTGGACCTCCCACGCGTCCGGGCGCTCGGTCGGGAGCACCTTGAGCGACACGTTGCCGATCAGCTCCGAGTCGAGGCGGTCCTTGACCTGGCGCGCGGTGACCTTGTGGCCCTTGCCGCCCTTGCCGGCCAGCGGCGAGGTGTTGATGCCGACGGTCATCGAGATCGCCGGGTCGTCCACCGTGATGAGCGGCAGCGGGCGCGGGTCCTCGGCGTCGGTGAGCGTCTCGCCGATCATGATGTCCGCGATGCCCGCGACGGCCACGATCTCGCCGGGGCCGGCGGACTCGGTGGGCACGCGGTCGAGCGCCTTCGTCTCGAGGAGCTCGGTGATCCGCACGCTGGTCAGGGTGCCGTCGTGCCGCGCCCAGGCGACCGTCTGGCCCTTGTGCAGGGTGCCGTTGAAGATGCGCAGCAGCGCGAGGCGCCCGAGGAACGGCGACGCGTCGAGGTTGGTGACGTGCGCCTGCAGCGGCATGTCGGGCTCGTACGTCGGGGCGGGGATCTTCTCGAGGATCGTGCCGAACAGCGGCTCGAGGTCCTCGTTCGCGGGCAGCCCGCCGTCGGCCGGCTGGTCGATCGAGGCGCGGCCCGCCTTCGCCGAGGCGTAGACGACCGGCACGTCGAGGATCGCGTCCAGGTCGAGGTCGGGGACCTCGTCGGACAGGTCGCTCGCGAGGCCGAGCAGCAGGTCGGTGGTCTCGCCCACGACCTCGGTGATGCGGGCGTCGGGGCGGTCGACCTTGTTCACGACGACGATGACCGGAAGCTTCGCGGCGAGCGCCTTGCGCAGCACGAAGCGGGTCTGCGGGAGCGGGCCCTCGGACGCGTCGACGAGCAGCACGACGCCGTCGACCATCGACAGGCCGCGCTCGACCTCGCCGCCGAAGTCGGCGTGGCCCGGGGTGTCGATCACGTTGATGGTGATGCCGTCCGGCTCACCGGCCTCGGCGGCCGACGGGCCGGCGTACCGGACCGCGGTGTTCTTCGCCAGGATCGTGATGCCCTTCTCCCGCTCCAGGTCGCCGGAGTCCATCACGCGGTCGTCCACGTGCTGGTGGGCGGAGAAGGCGCCTGCCTGGCGCAGCATGGCGTCCACGAGGGTCGTCTTGCCGTGGTCGACGTGGGCGACGATCGCCACGTTGCGCAGGTCGGAGCGCACAGACATCGAGGGTTCTCATTTCCTGGAGGGAGGGCGGCCCGAGACCCGGGCCGCCGTCCATCTTACCCGCCCCCGGTTCCGCCCTGCGGACCGTCCCCCTCGTCGCTCGCGCGCCGGCGGCGCGGGACCTTGAGCCGCAGCGATCCCGGCGCCGACGGCAGCACGTTCTCCCACCGTCCGGCGAGCGTGGTGGCCACCTTCTCGGTGACGTGCTCCGTGAGCTGCTGCCGCGCCGCCCGGCGTTCGGCGCGCACGATCTCCCGGTGCTCGGCACTGAGCTCCTTGACGATCGACACGGCCATGCCGATGAGCACCACGGAGAACGGCAGGGCGATGAGGATCGCCGCCGTCTGGAGCGCCTGCAGCCCGCCCGCCAGCAGCAGCGCCGCCGCGACGAGCCCCTCGAGCACGGCCCAGAACAGCCGGCTCCACAGCGGCGGGTTCGGGTCTCCCCCGTTGGCCAGCATGTCGACGACGAACGAGCCGGAGTCCGACGACGTGACGAAGAAGACGACCACGAGCACGATGCCCGCGACGGCGAGCCACGTGCCGGAGCCGGGCAGCGAGGCGAACAGCTGGAACATCGCGGTGTCGGTGTTCACCTCGCCCGTGGCCGGGTCCAGCATGCTGCCGGGCTGCGTCATCTCCTGGTGCAGCCCCGCCCCGCCGAACACGCTGAACCAGATGGTGGTGACCACCATCGGCACGGCCAGGGTGCCGAGCACGAACTCCCGGACGGTGCGCCCCCGGGAGATGCGGGCGATGAACACCCCCACGAAGGGCGCCCAGGAGATCCACCAGCCCCAGTAGAAGATCGTCCAGCTCGACTCCCAGGCCAGGCCCTCGTCGCCCCGGAACGCGAGCGTGTCGAACGTCATCTGGACCACGTTCGCGAGGTAGTAGCCGAAGGACTGCACCCAGCTGCGCAGGAGGAAGAGGGTGGGGCCGAGCACCAGCACGACGGTCAGCACCACGCCCGCCAGCACCATGTTGCCGTTCGACAGCCACTTGATGCCCTTGGACAGGCCCGACGCCACGGACATCGCGGCGATGGCGGTGATCACCGCGATCAGGCCGATCTCGAGCGCGATGCTGGGCTCGACGACGTCGAGGTAGCCCAGCCCGTGGGCCACCTGCAGCACCCCGAGCCCGAGGGAGGTGGCGACGCCGAACACCGTGCCGATGATCGCCACGACGTCGATCACGTTGCCCAGCCAGCCCTTGACCCGGTCGCCGAGGATCGGCTCGAGCGCCCACCGGATCGACACCGGGCGGCCCTTGCGGTGGATCGCGTACGCCAGCGCCAGGCCGGCCACCACGTAGATCGCCCACGCGTGGATGCCCCAGTGCACGTACGTCTGGCTGATCGCCGCCTGGGCGAGGGTGGCGTCGTCGCCGGTGACGCCCGGCTTCGGCTCCACGAAGTGGGACAGCGGCTCCGAGACCCCGTAGTAGACCAGGCCGATGCCCATCCCGGTGGCGAACAGCATGGAGAACCACACCGGGAGCTTGAAGTCGGGCGGATCGTCGTCCGGCCCCAGCACGATGTCGCCGAACCGGCTCAGGCCCATCCAGATCGCGAAGATCACGAACCCCGCGACGATCAGCACGTAGTACCAGCCGAACGCGCCGATGACCTCGCCCTGCAGCGTGTTCATCACGGCGGTCGTCGCGTCGGTGGCGAACACCGCGAGCAGCACGAAGACCAGGATGATCCCTGCCGCCGGATAGAAGACCCCGCGGGCCAGCGTGGACGCCCGTGCCATGTGCTTCACCCTCACCCCATGACCCGGGGTCGGCAAACGGAACCTGCGGCACGACGAGGGCCGACGGACGACGCGTGTCGTCCGCCGGCCCTCGTCGTGGGACCCGGGAGGTCAGCCCGCGATCGCGGCGTCCTCCAGGCCGGCGCCCGGGATGGCGGCCAGCAGGTCGCGCGTGTACTGCTCGCGCGGGCGGTCGAACACCTCGTCGGTGGTGGCCTGCTCGACCACCTTGCCGTTCTGCATCACGACGACCTGGTCGGCGATCTGGCGGACCACCGCGAGGTCGTGCGTGATGAACAGGTACGACAGCCCGAGCTCGTCCTGCAGGTTCCCGAGGAGCTCGAGGATCTGCGCCTGGACGAGCACGTCGAGGGCCGAGACGGCCTCGTCGAGCACGATCACCTCGGGCTGGAGCGCGAGCGCCCGCGCGATGGCGATGCGCTGGCGCTGGCCGCCGGAGAGCTCGTTCGGGAAGCGACGCATCGCCGACTGGGGCAGCGACACCATGTCGAGGAGCTCGCGCACCCGCTTCTCGCGCGCCTTCCGGCCGCCGACCTTGTGGAGCGCCAGCGGCTCCTCGATCGACCGGTAGATCGAGTAGGTCGGGTCGAGCGAGCCGTACGGGTTCTGGAACACCGGCTGGATGCGCCGTCGGAACGCGAACGCCTCCTTGGTGGAGAGCTTCGCGATGTCCGTGCCGTCGAACTCGACGACGCCGGAGGTGGCGTCGAGCAGGCCCAGCACCATGTTGGCCGCCGTGGACTTGCCGGAGCCCGACTCGCCCACGATCGCGAGCGTGTGCCCGCGCTTGAGCGCGAAGCTCACGTCGTCGACGGCCTTGAACTCCGTCGACGCCCCCGGCCGGCCGCCGCGGATGCTGAACACCTTGGTGAGGTTGCGCGCCACCACGATGTCGCCCGGCGCCTTGTCCGCGGCGCCGGCGCGGGGCCGCGTCGCGTCCAGGTCGGGCGCCAGCAGCTCGTCGGACTCCGCGCCGTGCTCGTGCGCCACCTGGATGCGGCGGGACGCGAGCGACGGCGCCGAGGCGACGAGGCGACGGGTGTACGGGTGCTGCGGGTTCGCGAGGATCTGCCGGGCCGGGCCCGACTCCACGACGCGGCCCTTGAACATCACGACGAGGTGCTCGGCGCGCTCGGCGGCCAGGCCCAGGTCGTGGGTGATGAACAGGACGGCCGTGCCGAGCTCCTGCGTCAGCACCTCGAGGTGGTCGAGGATCTGGCGCTGCACGGTCACGTCGAGGGCCGAGGTGGGCTCGTCCGCGATGAGGAGCTTCGGCCGCGAGGCGAGGCCGATCGCGATGAGCGACCGCTGCCGCATGCCGCCCGAGAACTCGTGCGGGAACTGGCGTGCCCGGCGCTCGGCGTCGGGCAGGCCCGCCTCCTGGAGCAGGCCCGTGACGCGGTCCTTGCGCTCGCGCTTGCCGCCCTCGAAGCCGTTGGCCTTGAGGGCCTCCTCGATCTGGGCGCCGATGCGCCACACCGGGTTGAGGTTGGACATCGGGTCCTGCGGGACGAGGCCGATGTCCTTGCCGCGCATCGCCTCGATCTCCGCGCGGGGCAGCCCGACGAGCTCGCGGCCGTCGAACATGATGCTGCCGCCCGTGACCTTGCCGGTGCCCGGCAGCAGGTCGATCACGGCGTGCGCCGTGGTCGACTTGCCGGAGCCGGACTCGCCGACGATCGCGACCGACTGGCCCGGGTACACCGTGATGTCGGCGCCGCGCACCGCGTGCACGACGCCCTCGCCGGTCGTGAAGGAGACCTCGAGGTCGCGGATCGCGAGCAGCGGCTTGTCGGTCCCGGCCTCGTAGGTCGTCCCGTCGTTCCCGCCCTCGGGCAGGTTGCCGTTCGTCACTGGGAACTGTGTCGTCATCGCTTCCGTGCCTTCGGGTCGAGGGCGTCGCGCACGACGTCGCCCATCATGAGGAAGCCGAGCACCGTGAGGGCCAGGCCGCCGGCCGGGTAGAAGAGGATCTCGGGGGCCTGGCGGATGGACGCCTGCGCCTGCGCGATGTCACCGCCCCACGAGACCGTGCTCGGCGGCAGGCCGATGCCGAGGAAGCTCAGCGTGGCCTCGGCGACGATGAACGTGCCCAGCGCCACCGTGGCGTACACGATGATCGGCGCGGCCGAGTTGGGCAGCACGTGCTTCATCAGGATCTGGCCGCGCCCCATGCCGAGCGAGCGGGCCGCGGTGACGAACTCGTTGTTCTTCACGGACAGCACGGTGCCGCGCGTGATGCGGGCGATGGAGGTCCAGCCGAACGCCGCGAGCACCAGGGCCACGGTGAAGCTCGTGCGGTTGACGGTGATCGACATGATCACGATGGCGGCGAGCACCAGCGGGATGGCGAAGAAGATGTCCGTGATGCGCGACAGGATCACGTCGGACCAGCCGCCGTAGTAGCCGGCGATCGCGCCCATGAGCGTCCCGAAGATGACGACCATCACCGTCGACATGACACCCACCAGGACGGACGCGCGCGCGCCGTAGATGGTGCGGGCGTAGATGTCACAGCCCTGCCGGTCGAAGCCGAACGGGTGCCCCGGCTCGGGCCCGGCGAGCGACTTGGGCAGCTCGCACTCGAAGCGCGGGTGGATGTCCGTGAACCAGCCGGGGAAGGCGGAGACCGTCACCACCAGCAGGATGATCGCGGCCGCGACCCAGAACATCGGGCGGCGGCGCATCTCGCGCCACGCGTCGCGCCACAGGCTCGACGGCGCGGCGTCGGACTTGACCGCGTCGACGGCACCGAGGCCGCCCTCGTCGACGTCCGCGGCGAAGTGCTCCTGCCCCGGGCGCGGTCGGCGCCCGCCGGGCACGGTCTCGAAACGGTTCTCAGGCATAGCGGATCCTCGGGTCGAGGGCGGCGTAGAGGAGGTCGACGAGCAGGTTCGCCAGGATGTAGACGATGACCAGCACGGTCGTGAGCGAGACCACGGTGATGTTCTCGCCACGGATGATCGACTGGTAGAGCGTCCCCCCGACGCCTTGGATGTTGAAGATGCCCTCCGTCACGATCGCGCCACCCATGAGGTTGCCCAGGTCGGCGCCGAGGAACGTGACGACGGGGATCAGCGAGTTGCGCAGCACGTGGCGGCCGGTGACCTGCGTGCGCCGCAGGCCCTTGGCCCGGGCGGTGCGCACGTAGTCGGCGCTCAGGTTCTCCGCGACCGACGTGCGCGTCAGCCGTAGCACGTAGGCGAACGACGTCGCGGCGAGCACGATCGCGGGGAGCAACAGGCTGTAGAAGTTCGGATCTCGTCCGACCGTCACGGGGAACCAGCCGAGCTTGACGCCCATGACGAACTGCAGCACGAAGCCGATGACGAACGTCGGCACCGAGATGACCAGAAGGCTGATCACCAGCACGGTGCCGTCGAAGATCCCGCCCTTGCGCATCCCGGCGATGAGGCCGAAGCCGATGCCGAAGACGGCCTCGATGACGAGCGCCATGACCGCGAGCTGGAAGGTGACGGGCAGCGCCTGCGCGATCACGTCCATGATGTCGCGGCCGCGGAAGTCGACGCCGAAGTCGAGCGTGAAGACGCCCTTGAGGAAGAGCAGGTACTGGACAATGAAGGGCTCGTCCAGGTTGTACTGCTGACGGATCTGTTCCTGCACGGCCTCGGGGAGCCCGCGCTCCCCGCCCAGGCCGGCCACGGGGTCACCGGGCCGCAGGAACACCAGCGCATAGAGCAGGAGGGTCGCCCCCAGGAACACAGGGATCACCTGAAGGAGCCTGCGTCCGAGATACCAGAGCATGCGTTTTTCTCCTCGTTCGCTCCGGGGGGTACCCCGGGCTACGGGTCGTTGTCCGGCCGTCGTTGCCCGGACAGGGGCGGGGGCGGAGCGTGCGTCGTCGGCACGCCCCGCCCCCCTCACAGTCGGGTGGCCGACCGCGACGCTACAGGACGCGGTCAGCAGCCTCCGAATCGGACGACCGGCCCAGGGTGGACGGATCGGGCGTGAGCCCCGCCCTCCCCGGGCCGGTCGACCAGGACTGCCCGAGGATCACTCAGACTTGGTGACCTGGTACAGCAGCGGGTCGCTGTCCCAGCCGAACACCACGTTGTCGACGTCCTCGCCGTAGCCGGCGGTGACGTTCTGGTACCAGAGCGGGATGCCCGGCATGTCCTCGAAGAGGATCGTCTGGGCCTCCTTGTAGAGCTCGATCGCCTTCTCCGGCGTGTCGGCCCCGTTGGCCTCCTTGAGCTTGGCGTCGAAGGCCTTGCTCGAGTAGCCGCCGTCGTTCGAGCCAGCGCCCGTGCCGTAGATCGGCCCGAGGAAGTTGCTCATGGCCGGGTAGTCGGCCTGCCAGCCGCCACGGAAGAGGCCCTTGAGGGTCTCCTTGTCACGCGCGTCGAGGAACTCGTCGAACGTGGGGAACGGCGCGAACTCGCAGTCGACGCCGAGCACGCTGCGGACGTTGTTGCAGACCGCGTCCACCCAGGTCTGGTGGTCGGAGTCGGCGTTCGAGGCGATCGTGATGGGCTTGTCGCCCCACGCCTTGATGTCCTCGGCCTGGGCCCAGAGCTTCTTGGCCTCGTCCGGGTTGTAGGACAGGACCTCGTTGCCCGGGATGTCGTCCGACCAGCCGTCGATGACCGGCGAGGTGAAGTCGGTCGCCGGCGTCCGGGAGCCGTTGTAGATCGTCTTGGTGATCTGGTCGCGGTCGATGGCCATCGAGATGGCCTTGCGACGCAGGTGACCGGCCTCGCCGCTGTACTCCGGCAGGTACTCCGGCACGTTGACGACCTGGATGACGGCCGACGCCTGGTTGACCGCGCGGTCGCCCAGGTCGTCCTCGAACGTGGCGAAGGCCGACGACGGGACGTTGGTGACGATGTCCAGGTTGCCCGAGAGGAGGTCGTTGTACGCCGTGTCCTCCTCGGTGTAGGCGAGCAGGTCGATGCCGCCGTTCTGCACCTTGCGCTCACCCTGGTAGTCCGCGTTGGGGCGCAGGGAGATCTGCTGGTTGTGCTCCCACGTGTCCAGCTGGTACGGGCCGTTGCCGACCGGCGTCTCGCCGAAGGCCTCCGGGTCGTCGAAGAACGACTCGGGCAGCGGCATGAACGCGGCGTAGCCGAGGCGGGTCTGGAAGTCGGACTCCGGCTGCGTCAGCTTCACCGTGAACTCGGTGTCGGAGACGACCTTGAGGCCGGTGAGCTCCGAGTCCTTGTCGTACGAGAAGCCCTCGATGGGCTCGAAGAAGTACGACAGGTTCTGGGCGTTCGACAGCTGGGCGCCGTAGTTCCAGGCCTTCACGAAGCTCTCGGCCGTGACGGGGGTGCCGTCGGTGAACTTCCAGCCGTCCTTGATCGTGATCGTGTAGGTCTGCTGGTCGTCCGTGTCGATGGACTCGGCCATCTCGTTGTGCACGGCGCCGTCGGCGTCGTAGTACACGAGGCCGGCGAAGAGGTTGTTGATGACCTTGGACCCGTAGGTCTCGTTGGTCATGGTGGGGATGAGCGGGTTCTGCGGCTCGCCGTTGCTGACGGTCACGATGCCGGTCGTCGAGCCGCCGTCGCCCGTGGCGCCGGTGTTGTCGTCCCCGGAACCGCCACCGCACGCAGACAGCAGCAGGGCCGAGGCGAGGGTGAAGGCCCCGATGCCTGCAAGTCGTCGTCGAGGTGTCACGTGTCCTCCTGAGTTGGGTCGCTCACCGGCGGGGGTCACCCCTCGGTGAGGTGCAGGCGCGTGTGCCCGCGCACTGCACTGTGCGCGGGTGAGCCTAGTCACGTGATCGCCCCCGGTCATACCCTTGGTCCGGTTTGCGCCCGGAACCGTGACCAATCCGGTATCTGACCGCAACCTCCGGGATCCGAACGGTGACCGGTCCCCGGCACCGTCAGACCGTCACCAGCCGCCCGTCGCGGACCACGAGCACGCGGTCCGCCATGTCCACCAGGTCCGGGTCGTGGGTCGCGACGACGGCGGCCACCCCGCGAGTGTGCACGAGGTCGCGCAGCAGCACCATCACGCGCGCCGCCGTGCCGGAGTCGAGCTGGCCGGTCGGCTCGTCCGCCAGCAGCACGCGCGGCCGCGCCACCAGGGCACGGGCGACGCCCACCCGCTGCTGCTGCCCGCCCGAGAGCTCGTACGGCCGCTGCTCGGCGTGCTCCGCCAGCCCCACCGCGTCGAGGGCCTCCGCGACCCGGCCGGCGCGCTCGCCGGCGGGCACGCGCGCCAGCCGCAGGGGCACCTCGACGTTCTCCGCCGCGGACAGCACGGGCACCAGGCCGAACGACTGGAACACGAAGCCGATCTCCCGGCGGCGCACCGCGTGCAGCTCGTCCTCCCGGAGCCCGCCGAGCTCGCGCTCCACCGCGGCCGGCCCGCCGTCCGCCGCGGGGTCGGCCCCGAGGTGCACCGTGCCCGACGTCGGCCGGTCGAGGCCGCCGAGCAGGTGCAGCAGCGTCGACTTCCCGGACCCCGACGGGCCCACCACCACGACGAGCTCGCCCGCGCCCACCTCGACCGACACGTCCTCGAGCGCGCGCACCTCCCCCGCGCCGCTGCCGTAGACCCGCGACAGGCCCGTCGCGCGCAGCACCGCCGTCGTCGTGGCGCTCATCGTCCCTCCCCCGCCCGGTCCCGGCGCCCGTCCGGCCGGACCTCGACGTGGTCCTCCTCCAGCGCGAGCCGCACGCGGTCGCGCAGATCCAGCGCGCTCACGAAGTCCTGCGGGAGCTGGAGGCGACCCACCCGGTCCAGCACGGCGAACTCCTCCGCGACGTGCCGCTGCGCGCCGTGCTCGTCCACCTCCGTGCGCCGCAGCACCTCCGTGGAGGTCCGGCCGTCCCGGATCTGCACCGTCCGCGCGACGTGCTCCGAGACGGCCGGGTCGTGCGTGACGATGAGCGTCGTCACCCCGGTCGCGGCGTTCACCGCGCGCAGCGACTCGAGCACCTCGACGCTCGTCGCCTCGTCGAGCTCGCCGGTGGGCTCGTCCGCCAGCAGCACGCGGGGCGAGCCGGCCACGGCCACCGCGATCGCGACCCGCTGCTGCTGGCCCCCGGACATCCGGCCGGGGACCCGGTCGGCGACGTGCCCCACGTCGAGCATCTCGAGCAGCTCCGTCACGCGCGCCGCGCGCTGCGCCCGCGTGCCCGCACGCGAGATCTCGAGCGGCACCCGGACGTTCTCGGCCGCCGTGAGGTAGGGCAGCAGGTTGCGCCCGGTCTGCTGCCAGACGAACCCGACGGTGGAACGCTGGTACGCCACGCGGTCGCGGCGCGTCATCGCCAGCAGGTCGGTGCCCGCCACCCGGGCCGCCCCCGCCGTGGGCAGGTCCATGCCGGACAGGATGTTCAGCAGCGTCGACTTGCCCGATCCGGACGCGCCGACGACGGCCACCAGCTCCCCGCGCGCCACCGTGAGGTCCAGCCCCTGCAGCGCCTGCACCTCGATCCCGTCGGTCGCGAAGATGCGCACCAGCCCGCGGCAGCGGATCTCCTCGCCCTCCCGCCCGGAGGCGCCGGCCGTCGGCCGCGGGGCCTCCTCCTGGGTCACCACCATGTCCTCACCACCCTGTCGTCCGTCCTCATTCCGCCTGCTCCCGCCACCGCTCCGTGGTGGCGCCCCGTCGGCCGGCGACGGCGGCCAGGCCCGCGCCGGCGGCCACCGTCACGACGAACCCGGCCACGCCCGCCACCACCAGCAGCGGGTCCACCGTCAGGGCGGGCTGCGGGCCGCCGCCGGTCAGCGACGTCAGGTCCACGCCGGCACGCAGCAGCGCGGGCACGCCCGCGCCGACCAGCGCGCCCACCACCAGCGCGCCCAGGGCCCACGGCGCCACCTCCCAGGCCACCAGCCCGCGCGACTCGCGCCGTCGCAGCCCCATCGAGCGCAGGACCAGGAGCAGGCGCTCGCGGTCCGGGGCGGCCAGGACGAGGGTCAGCGCGACCGTCAGCGCCACCAGCACCCCCGCCAGCGCGACGGACACCGCCGCGGCCGTGGCGATCCCGCGCGACGCGGGCGCGTCGAGCAGCGCGCTCGTGACCGTCCGCCGGTCGTCCACCGTGGCGCCCGGCAGCGCCTCCCGCAGGGCCGCCGCGACCCGGTCCGGGTCCGCGCCTTCGTCCAGCGCGACCAGGGCGGTGCGCGCCTCCGTCGTCATGTCGAGCGCCCCGGCGAGGACGCCGGTGTCCAGGAGCACGGTCGACGGCGCGTCGCTCACGCCCGGCACCTGCGCCGCCGCAGCCGGCACCGTCACGTCCGCCCGCTCGTCCCGGAGGTCCAGCACGAGACCCTCGGTCCCCGCCGCGACGTCCGGCACGGTCAGCGCCAGGAGCGGCAGCGCGCCGTCCTGGCCGGACCGGGCGAGCGCCGCGACGCCGTGCGGGGCGTCCGGGACGCCCGCCTGCACGCGGCCCAGCGCGGCCGCGTCGACGGCCTGCACCTGCACGGTGCGGCTGCGCCCGTCGGGCCAGGTCAGCCGACCCACCTCGGGCAGCAGCGCCACCCTCGCCACCTCGGCGACGCCGGCCACGCCCCGCGCCGCCTCCACGGCGTCCGCGTCCAGCGCGGGACCGGAGACGCGCAGGTCGGCGCCGAGCTGCACCCGGGCCTGCCGGTCGACGCCCGCGTCGACCGTGGACAGCACCACCGCCGACGACGCCCCGACGGAGACCGCGAGCACCAGGGCGAGCGCGGGCACGACCCCGCCTGCCGGCGCCCGGGTGGCCCGCGCGGCACCCAGGAACGGCACGAGGTCGCGGCGGCGGGACAGCAGCCGCTCGAGCCCGCGCGCGACCAGCGGGATCACCCGGACCGCGACGAGCGCCGCGGCCGCGGCGACGAGCAGCGGGGTCGCGGCCAGCAGCGGGTCGACGCCGCCGGTGCCGGTGCCGGCGACCACGCCCCGGCGCGCGAGGAGCGCGACCGCGAGGGCCGCGAGACCGACGACCGACAGCTCCGCCGTCCGGCGCCACCGGCCCCCGGCGCCCGTCGTGAGGTCGCGGCGCTCCGTGCGCAGCGAGCGCGGCACCGTCACGGCGGCGGCCGCGACGGCGGGCGCGAGGGCCGCCGCGGCGGCGAGCAGCACCTGGGTGCCCGTCACGGCGCCCGGCCACGCCAGCAGGCCGAGCAGGACCCCGACGACGGCCGCCGGCACGCTCACCACGAAGCCCTCCGCCGCGGTGAGCAGCCGCAGCCACGCCCCGGTCGCGCCCCGCGCGAGCAGCACCGCGAGCGCCGAGCGGCGCCGCTCGACGACCAGCCGCGCGGCCAGCACCGTGACGGCGCCGAGCGCCCCCAGCGGGCCGACGACGAGCACCGCGAGGACGGCGTCGGTCGTCACCCGCTCGCGCAGCAGCCGGTCGAGCACCTCCGAGAGGGAGGTGCGCGCCTGGAGCACCGCGGGGTCGCCCGGCACGACCTCGAGCGTGTCGTGCGTCAGGCCGCGCACCTGCGCGGCCAGGGTCGCGACGTCGTCGGACCGGATGCCCTCCACCGACACGGGGTACCACAGGACCGTCTGGGCGCCCCGGAACGCGAGCGCGCCGATCATCGCGGGGTCGACGTACACGGCGGCGGTCGCGACGGTGGCGCCGTTCGGGGTGGTCTCCAGCTGCGCCGCGCGGCCGAAGGGCTGGTGGTGCCAGGTCTCGGCGCCGGGGTCGGTGGCCTCGGTGAGCCCGACCACGCGCAGCGGGGGGAACCTCCACTCGTCGACGGCGTAGGTGCCGCCCAGCGTCCACCCGAGCGTGTCGGCGGCGGCCCGGGACACGACCACCTGGACGGGTTCGTCGCCCTCCGGGCCGGAGTAGCCGGAGCGCACCGGGGTGGCCGTGGGCCACTCCCCCTCGACGAGGCGCACGTCCTCGGCGAGCCGCGGCGACGCGCGCAGCACGACCTGCGGCACCTGGACGCCCGAGCCCGGCACCTGCTCCGTCGTCATGACCCGGGAGGACACGCTGAACGACGGCTCGCCGAGCACGCCGCGCAGCGGCTGCGGCAGGCCGTCGCGCACCTGTGCCATGCCGTCGAGGAACTCGTCCCAGGCCGGCTCCGGCGGGACCTCGGTCCGCGCGTCGGGCTCGATCACCGGGACGCCGCCGACCGACGCCTGGCCGCCGGGCACGGCGCCGGCGCGGGAGACGACGTCCCGGCGCAGCGGCGACAGCTGCTCGGTGGCGTACGTGACCTGCGTCGAGCGCATCTCGCCGATCGCCCGCGCGGCGGCGGTCGCCGCCCCGGCCGCGAGCACGGTCACCAGCCCCAGGACGAGCGCGGTGCCCCACGCGGTGCGCAGGTGGCGGCGCAGCAGCAGCCACAGCATCACCGGACCTCCTCACGGTACGAGCCCTCGCGGGCCTGCGCGGCGACGCCGGCCCGCACGGCGAGCGCGACGACCGCCAGGCCGCCGACCAGCAGGAGGCCGGGTACGAGGGCCGCCCACGGCGCCAGCGCGGTGACGGCGCGCGGCACGACCGCGAACCCCGTGATCGTCGCGGCCGCCAGGCCCGGCACCGTCGCGGCCGCCAGCCACGCCCCGGCCAGGACGCCCACGACGAGCGCGGCCCCGGTGACGACGGCGAGCTCCAGGGCGCGCCCGCCGCCCTGCGCCCGCGGCGGCATCCCGACGGCGCGCAGCACCGCGACCTCGCCGCGCCGACCCCGCACGGTGGCGACGCTCACGGCGCCCACGCCCACGAGGGCGAGCAGCACGGCGGACAGGGCGGCGACGGTGAAGGCCTGCCGCACGGGCCCGGCGGCGTCCGAGCGGCCGCCGCCGCCCGCGGTCGTGACCTGCGTGCCGTCGGCCCCGGCCGCCTCGCCGGCGGCCGACGCCAGCCGGTCGAGGTCGGCCGCCCCGGCCCCCGGGAGCGCGCGGACCCACATCTCGTCGGCACCGGGGACGGCCGTGTCGAGGCGCAGGGACGCCGCCTGCAGCCCGGCGAGCCCGACGAGCGCGGCGGCGGGGTGGAGCGCGCCCGGGACCACGTCGACGACGTCCGCCACCTGCACGTGCAGCCGGTCGCCCCCGTCCAGCGGGAGCTCCGTCCGCTCGCCCTCCGTCACGTCGAGGAGGTCGGCCAGCTCGCGGGAGAGGACGGCGGGCACCGCCTCGGCCCCGCCCGCCGCGACGACGCGGAACGGCCTGGGCGTCCCGCCGGACCCGGCCTGCGCGGCGAGGCTCAGCCCCGTGCCCCGGCGGGCGGCGAAGGCGGCGGCGACCTCGGGGGCCTCGTCGGCGGGCTCCCAGGACGCCCGGTCGACGTCCACGGCGGAGGTCGCGCCGGTCCCTGTCACGGCGGTCAGCGCGTCCACCGAGAGCTGCAGCGACGTGAGGTAGCCGCCCGGCCCCGGCAGCCCCGCGTCGAGCGCGACGACCGTCCACTCCCCCGGCGTGCCGTCGGCGGCGTCCGGGGCGGGGGGCACGTCCGCCGCGAGCCGGGCCGTCCCCTCGCCCGGGCCGATCGGGTGCGCCTCGTCGCCCTCGCCGTCGAGGTCCACGTCCAGCGTCCCGGCGTCGAGGGCCAGCAGCTGGCCGTCGGGGTCGGCGAGCCAGAGCGTGAGCCGCACCGTCGAGCCCTCGAGCGCACGGAGCGTCTCCGCCCCGGCCGACGACGACGCGGCCGCCTCCCGCAGCGCCGCCCAGGAGGACGGGGCGCCCAGCGGTCCGGCGTCGTCGGCGCTCTCGTCGACCACGAAGTACCGCCCGGAGACGCGCAGGTCGAGCCCCTCCGTGCCCGCCGGGAGCCGGGGGGACTCGGCGGCCGGGGCGGGGATCTGCAGCGCCGAGGCGATCGCCGCGACGTCGGTGCCCGCCGGCCCGAGCGCCACCGGCGCGATCCGCGCGGCGGGGACGCCGGCCACGGACACCGGCACGTCGTCCACCGCGCCCTCCGACGCCCGCACCGGCGCGGCGTCGGCGGCGCCCCGCAGCGCCTCGTACCGCGCCACCGGGCCGGGGCCGTCGTCGCCGGCGACGACGCGCACGTCGCTGCCCGCGGCCACGGTCGCGGCACCGTCCCGCAGCCGCTGGCCCGTCCCCGCGTACGCGGCGGCGAGCACGACGCTTCCCGCGGCGACCACGACGAGCACCACCGGGACCGCGGTGACCGTGAGCCGTCGTGCCACCTGGCGCGCGGCGAGCACCCCCGTGCCCGGCCGCCGGGCGGCGAGCGTCGCCCAGGCGCGGGACAGCGGCCCGAGCAGCGCCACCGCCACGACCGCCGCCGCCGCGAGGACGAGCGCGGGAGCCGCGGCCGCCGCCGGGTCGGTCTGGCCGCCGTCCGGCGTGAGCACGAGCGGCGAGCCGTAGCGCCGCAGCAGCCACGACGTCACCGCCGCGGCGACGAGGAGGAGCACCACCGTGCCCCACGCCGCGGCCTGCCGTGCACGGCCCGAGGAGTCCGCGAGCCGCAGCGCGGCCGCGGCGCGGGCCTGCACGCCCGCGACCACCACCAGCACGAGCAGCGCGACGGCCGCCGTCGCCGCCGCCGAGGGCAGCAGCGCGGTCGTCAGCGTGGTCGTCAGCGGGCCGGCGGGCGTGCCGCGGGCGGCGAGCGCCGCGGCCGCGGCGCCCGCCCCGACGACCGCGCCGCCCACGATCACCACCCCCGCCTCCGCGGCCGCGGCGACGGTCAGCTGCGCGGGCGACGCGCCGCGCGAGACCAGCAGCCGCACCTCGCCCTCCCGGGTGGCGGCGAGCAGGCGGGCGACCTGCGCGACGGCGACCACCCCCGCCAGCACGAGCACCAGCATCGGGACGAGGGCGACCGCCGCCGCGGCGCCGATCGCGGCGGCGGCGTCGGCCGCCCGCTCCCCCAGGTCGCCCGTCACGGTGGCCCCCCGCACCGCGACGGCGTCGTCGGCGAGCACCGTCTCCAGGAGCACGTCGGCCCCGGTCGCGAGCACCCGCAGGTCGCCGGTGCTCGTCGCCGCGACGTCCGGCGTGAGCGTCCACCGGACGAACGGGTCGTCCGAGTCGTCGTCCGGCACCTCCGCGCGGGCCAGGTCGTACGGGGCCCCGGCGAAGAGCGCGCCGACGTCGCCGCGCAGCGCGTCGTCCTGCGCGGCGGCGTCCGCCTCCGGGGCGAGGCGCGTCGTCACCTCGAGGACGCCGGCGTCGCCGCCGCGCGTCAGCCCGTCGTGGACGATCCGCACCTCGGCGGCGCGCACGGTGCCGACCGTGGTGCCGAGGGCGGCGGAGACCGTGGCGACCAGGAGAGCGACGAGCAGCAGCAGCCCGCGGTGCGCGGTGGCGCGGCGCGCGAGCAGGCGGGCCGGGGGCGCCGGAGTCACGGCCGGTGCCCGCGCTTCTCGTTGCCGCGCCGGTAGTTCCCGGTCGCGCGGGCCAGCAGCTCCTGGTCGGTCGCCGGGTCCTGCCCGAGCAGCGCGGCCAGGCGCTCCGCGCGGGCCCCCGAGACGGTGACGACCAGGCGACCTCCGCGGCTGACGAGCACCCGGCCGTCCTTCGTCACCCGGTGGTCGAACGGGTCGTCGTCGAGGCCCACGGGACGCTCCTCAGCGACGCCACTCGTACGGCGTCGTGGTCGACACCTTGATCAGGCCGGAGCGCTCCAGGATGGGCCGGGAGAACTCCGTGGAGTCGCTGTGCAGGTAGGTCTTGCCGCGGTCGAGCGCGGAGCGCGCGCGGGCGGCGGTCAGTGCGCGGTAGATACCGCGGCCGCGCCATTCCGGCCGGGTCGACCCGCCCCAGAGGCCGGCGAACTCGGTGCCCGGCACCGGCTCGAGCCGGCCCGCGGAGATCACCTGCCCGTCCGCCTCGGCCACCCACAGCTCCATCTCGGGGTCCCGCTCCTGGCGCCGCAGGATCGCGTCGGCGTGCCCGGAGGTGGCGGGGTCGTCGCCGAAGACCTCGTCGGCCATCGCCGACATCGCCCGCACGTCCGCCTCCGCGGTCACGCGGCGCAGCGTCACGCCGTCCGGCAGCGGGACGTCCGCGACCAGGCCCCGCGTCTCGCCGATCATGATCGACTCGGGCTCCTCGGGCACGAACCCGTGGTCCACGAGCGCCCCGTGCAGCCCCGGCGCGACGTCGTGGCCGCGCGTCTTCCACTCGGCCCTCGTGATCTGCGCGTCGTCGCGGAAGTGCGCGAGGGCGGAGGCGACGAGGCCGCGGATCGTGGCGGCGTCCGCGCCGCCCAGGTCCTGGTAGGTGACGAAGCCGCGACCGCCGGAGAACGTCACGAGCCGCAGCGGCCCCAGCCGGGTGACGTCGACGGCGCTCGGCGTCTCGGCGTCGGTGCGGAGCTGGTCGTCGTAGGCGGCCAGGAGCCGCGCGGCGTCCAGGTCCGCGGAGGGTGCGTTCACGGCGGCCAGCCTTCCAGAGCCCCGTGGCGGCGGGCAACGGTTTTCACCAGGGAGCGCTTCCCGGTCATGCGCTTGCCGGCCGTTCCGCAGGGCGTCCGTCCGGCGGCCGGCGCCGGGGCGCGGCCGCTAGGGTCAATACCCGTGAGCGATCCCGCGACGGACTACGTCGGTCGGCTGCGTGCCCTGGTCGGGCAGGCCCCGATCCTCCTGCCCGCCGCCTGCTGCGCCGTCCTCGAGCGCGACGACGACGGCGTCCCCCGCGTGCTGCTGCAGCAGCGCGGCGAGCCCGGCGGCCCGTGGGGCCTGCCCGGCGGCGCGCTGGAGCTCGGCGAGACGGTGTCGCAGGCCGCGGTCCGCGAGACCCGCGAGGAGACCGGGCTCGTGGTGGAGCCGCACGACCTGCTCGGGGTGTTCTCGGGGCCGCAGCTGCACACCTACCCGAACGGCGACGTGGTCCAGTCGGTCGTCACGGTGCTGGTGGCGGGGGTCGTGGCCGGCGAGCTCACGGCCGACGGCGACGAGACCCGCGCCCTGGGCTGGTTCGCCCTCGACGCGCTGCCGGATCCGCTGTTCGCACCGCACGAGCCGATGCTCGAGGTGCTCGTCGCGGGCGACCGCGGCGCCTGGGACTGACCCTCGCGCTCAGTCCCCGGCCTCGCCCGCCGCCCCCTCGAGGTCGTCCCAGACGACGAAGACGGAGCCGGCGTCGATCTCGGCACCCGCCGCGCGGTAGGTCGCGAGGGCCGCGTCGTTGTCCGCCTCGGTGCCCGTCCACATCCCGCGGCAGCCGCGCGCCAGGGCGAGGTCGCGCAGCGCCGCGAGCAGCGCGGACGCCACGCCGCGGCGCCGCCAGCCCTCGTCGACGCCCAGCTCGTACAGGAACATCTCGGCGTCCTTGTCCGCGTGCCGCATCTCGACGCCGGACACGAAGCCGACGTCGCGCCCGTCCGGCGAGCGCGCCAGCAGCACGACGTGACCGGGCCGGGCCAGCACGTCCGCGGCGCCGTCGGGCGGGACCGGGCCGTCGAACAGGTGCGACGCCGCGACGAGGTCGGCCGGGTCCGTGACCTGCACGACCGTCCACTCCGCCATGCCGACCATCCTCGCCCGGTCCGGTCCGCGCGGCGAACGGGTGTCACGGACAACCGTCCGGCCCCCTCCCTCCCCACCATGACCGCCGGGACGATCCAGACGGTGCAGGCGCTGACCGGCCTGCTGCCGGGCGCCCCCGCGCTGCTGGGCTTCCTCGGCCCTCTCCGTCGCGGCAGACGGGACCGACCGTCACGCTCGTTCCGGGACGGGCTGCTGCGCGTCACCTTCGTCGAGGACCCGGACGGGCACCCCGTGCAGCTCCGTGCAGCTCGCCTAGCCTTCCGGGCGCTGCCGGGGCGCGGAGTTGACCGACGCGATCCCCTCGCTGGAGGCCATCCAGGCGGCAAACGTCACGACGCCTGCCTCGAACGCCACCAACCGCCGGTCCCAGGTACGCCCCGGCCCCGTCGCCGCGCGGACGAGCGCCAGCCCGCCCGCCAGGTTGGCGACACCCCACACGAGGTTCACGAGCGGGGACGACCCGTGGCCGCAAGGGGTGTCAGGTGCTCGCGCCCTGTTGCTGCCGACGCCAGGTGCGGCGCGCTGTTGCCCACGAGTAGACCGCCCACGAACGCAGCCGCGTGCCGACCGCGAGTCGGAGACACAGGCGCGGGACCGCTCATCCGGACGACGCTCCCAGACCCGTGCGGGAGGCGCAAGGCCGTCGGCCGCCGCACGACGGGTAGGAGACGGTGGATCAGAGGTGTCGGGCGACGACCGCGCGCCGCGGCCGCAGGTGCCAGCCCCGGCGGTCCGCCTCGACGAGCAGGCGCAGCAGCAGGCCGCCCACGAGCAGGCCGCCCACGAGGTCCGAGATCCAGTGCCAGCCCAGGTAGTAGGACACCGCGACGGCGTTGAGCGCGATCACCCCCACGCCGACCCGCAGGATGCGCATCGTGCGCGCGGACGCCATCGTCCACCGCCCCACCAGGTACACCGCGGTGCCGTAGATCAGCACGGCCTCCGAGGCGTGCCCCGAGGGAAAGCTGATCCCGCTCCAGCCGAGCGCCTGCAGCCCGCCGTCGAAGAGGTCCGCGTCGTCGGTGGTCGGCGCCGGGCGGGCCAGCACGACCTTGAGCAGGCCGACGCCCCCGTAGAACGCCAGCTCCGCCATGGCCGCGCACCACAGGGGACGCCAGGTGCGGTTCCGCCACGACAACGTCACCGCGACCGCGGCGAGGACCGGGAGACAGACCGCCTGCCCCGCGATCGGGTCCAGCACGTGCTGGATGAACGGCTGCAGACCCGGGGTCAGCCGGCGGGCCCAGAACCCGTGGGCCGCCTCGTCCATCCCCTGGAAGGGACCCGCCGCGAGGAGCGTCACGACGACCAGGCCCGCCAGGAGCACGGGCGCGGAGGTCAGCCGGGCGAGCGGTTCGTCGAGCTGGTCGGCGCGGTCCCGAGGCCCGCCGTGGGCGCCGAGGCGCGGGCCGTCGAGGGCGCGCGCGGGCGCAGAGGGGGCCTGGAGCAACATCCGCCCCAGGGTAAGCAGCGTGTCTGAACGCTGCCTGCCCGTAGCGGCCCGAGGCGGTGCGACTGGCGCCCGAGGCGCCCTCGCCCCGTTGCCCGGCGAAACCGCTGACCTGCACCGATACGGGGTAGGGGTGGCGCCGCACCTGCGGGCTGTGGCGTGCCGCACGTTCGCGGCGCGCGGCGCGGCGCGGGTCGGTCGCGGGTCAGTCGCGCGGCGACAAGGCCTCGACGAGCCACCGGTTGCGGGTGCTCAGCAGCCGCGTCATGTAGCGGGTCAGGACGACCCGGTCCACCAGCCGGCCCAGCGGCCCGGCCGGCGACGCGTACTCCACCGTGTCCGTCATGAGCGTGCCTCCGGGCGCGGGCTCGAACCGGTGCTCGTGCCACCAGCGGCGGAACGGGCCGGCGACCTGCTCGTCGACGAAGCGGCCCGGCGCGTCGTGGGCGCTGATGCGCGACGTCATCCGGAACGGCACCCCGAAGTGCCGGGCCCGCCACGTGACGGTGTCGCCGAGGCCCATGACCCCGGTGGTCACGCCGCCGACCGCCCGCTCCCCCGACCGCCTCATCGACGCCGTGTGGGCGTCCACGGAGAGGCTCGCCGCGAAGCAGGCCTCCGGGGACGACGGGATCTCGGTGGTCAGCACGATCGTCGGCACGGCGCGATGCTAGTCCCCGCCCGGCGCTGCCCCGACGGCGTGCGGCCTACACTCGAGGCAGGAGCTAACCCCGGTTCCCCGATGATGGGAGTCCGGATGTCCGGCGCCACCACACCTCCCTCTGCCGTCCCCACCATGCCGTCGCACGGCGCCGCGCCGGGCAGCGACCTGCTCACCCTCGGGCTGCTCGCCGGATCCTCGATGGAGAACGAGCGTCGGCTGCCGATCCACCCGCACCACCTGGACCGGATCGACCTGGACGTGCGCGCGAGGATCGTCGTCGAGCGTGGCTACGCCGCCGACTTCCAGCTGGAGCCCGGCTACGTCGAGTCGCGCGTGGGCCGGGTCGCGGAGCGCTCCGAGGTGATCGAGTCCGCCGACGTCCTGCTCCTGCCCAAGCCGCAGGCGGTCGACGTGGCGGCGATCCCCGAGGGCCGTGTCCTGTGGGGGTGGCCGCACTGCGTGCAGGATGCCCGGATGACGCAGACGGCGATCGACCGTCGGCTCACGCTGATCGCCTTCGAGGCGATGAACCACTGGACCCGCCGCGGCCATTTCGGCCTGCACGTGTTCCACAAGAACAACGAGCTGGCCGGCTACGCCTCCGTCCTGCACGCGCTGAGCCTCGTCGGCTCGACCGGAGACTACGGCCCGCGGCTCAGCGCGGTCGTCATCGGCTTCGGCGCGACGGCGCGAGGAGCGGTGACCGCGCTCACCGCGCTCGGGATCCACGACGTCGAGGTCCTCACGCAACGCGGCGTCGCCGCGGTCGGCTCGCCGATCCACGGCGCGCACATCACCCAGCTCCACACCGGCGACGGACCGACCCACCTCTCCACGGTCCTCACGAAGGACGGCGACACCCTGCTGCCGGAGTTCCTGGCGTCGCACGACATCGTGGTCAACTGCACGCTCCAGGACGTCGCCGCGCCGTTGACCTACCTGCGGACCGAGGACCTGGAGGCGTTCACCCCGGGGAGCCTGATCATCGACGTCTCGTGCGACGAGGGGATGGGTTTCGAGTGGGCGAGGCCCACCACGTTCGACGACCCGATGTTCACCGTCGGCCGCGGGGTGGGCTACTACGCCGTCGACCACAGCCCCTCGTACCTGTGGGGCTCGGCCACCTGGGAGATCAGCGAGGCGATCCTGCCGTTCCTGCGCACGGTCATGGAGGGACCGTCGTCGTGGGCGACGAGCCCCACCATCTCGCGCGCGATCGAGATCCGCGACGGAGCGGTCAACAACCCGAGCATCCTGAGCTTTCAGGGTCGCGAGCCGGCCTATCCGCACACCCTGACCGCTTAGTCCGACCAGTTGGTCCGACCGCTCGGTCGACGAGGGATCGCCGACGTCACGCCGGCGGGAGGGGAAGCCCTGACGGCACCGCGTCGCGGCTGCGGCCGAAGGCACGCATCGCCACCGGCGACCGCTCGAAGTAGTCCCCGACCTGCGCGGCCGCCGCGGTCGGGACGCCCACGTCGTCCAGCGCCCGACGGAAGAGCCGGACGCACACCTCGTCGAGCTCCACGTGCTCCCCGTTGCCCGCGTGCATGCGCTGCGCCGTCGACTCGTCCCCGTACCCGCCCGTGTACAGGTGCGGGCCGCCGAGCGCCTCCGCCAGGTACGCGGCGAGACGCTCGTCGTGCTGCGGGTGCAGGGTGCCGTGCGAGAACGGGTGCGCCGCCACCGGGTCCGCCAGGCACAGCGCGTTCCACCGCCGGCAGACGGCCAGCAGCACGTCGAAGCCCCCGACGTCCTCGTACAGGGTCATGCCGACCAGTATCCGACCGGCCGAGCTTGTTCGAGGGCGGCCCGCCGCGGAGCCTTGATCTCCCTACGATGACCTCATGACCGTGAGGATGGACAACGTCGGCATCGTCGTCGAGGATCTCGCCGCGACGATCGAGTTCTTCCGCGCTCTCGGGCTCGAGCTCGAGGGGCAGACCGTCGTGGAGGGAGAGTGGGCAGGGCGCGTCACCGGCCTCGGGCATCAGCGCGTCGAGATCGCGATGATGCGCACGCCGGACGGGCACGGGGCGGTCGAGCTGTCGCGGTTCCTCGAGCCCGAGGTCGTCGCCGACCATCGGAACGCCCCGGTGAACGCCCTCGGCTACCTGCGCGTCATGTTCGCGGTGGACGACCTCGACGCGGCCCTCGAGCGCCTGCGGGAGCATGGCGCCGAGCTCGTCAGCACGGACGTCGTCCGTTACGAGGACGTGTACCGGCTCTGCTACGTGCGCGGGCCTGAGGGCATCCTCGTCGGGCTCGCCCAAGAGCTCGGCTGAGGCCCGAGGTGGTCGCGTGAGACGGCACGTCGCCGCGCGCTGGCACGGGCCGAGGATGTCGCCGAAGGCGCTCGTGCTGGTCCCGGTCCTCGTCCTCGGGCTGGTCGCCTGCTCGACCGGCACATCGGCCGCGGAGGACGACGCGTGCGGCTCCGTCCATGCGTGGGACACCGGCGGCGGCCGACCTCGGCTGGGAGCCCGCCGAGGGATGAGACGCGGAAAGGCCGGCCCCCTTGCGCGGGCCGGCCTCTCAGGGCAGATCTGGCAGATCGGCCAGATCTGGACCCGGCCCAGACGTTGAAGCGAATCTCCACCATCACCCTGGCCGTTGAACCTCGAAGGCAGGTCGAAGTCGCGTTCCGCCTCCACCGGATCCGCGCGGACAGCATTGTGCAGTCACCGCGACACGCCAGGTGCGCAGCACGGTGGGCAAGCATGTCCGTGCGGCCTGCACTGCACGTCGACTCTCATGAGAGCGCGCCGAGGAACGCCAGCGCGCGCTCACGCAGGAGTCCTGCCGCGGCGGGGTCGAAGCTGAGCAGCGACGAGTCCGCGAACAGGTGCCCCGTGCCGGAGTAGAGGAAGAGCTCGGCCGTCGACGTCGTGTCCGCCAGCTCACGGGCCGACGCCAGGTCCTCGGCGAACCACTCGTCGTCGACGCCGCCGTGGATCTGGACGGGTACGCCGTCCGGCCAGGTGCCGAATTCCGCGACGGGAAGGCACGCGTCCATGAAGAGCGCCCCGACGGCCCCCACCCGGTTCTGGGCGAGCTTCTGCGCCGGCATGACGCCCATCGAGAAGCCGGCGTAGACGACCTGCGCGGGGAGCGACTGTACGGCGGCGGCGCCCCGGTCGAGGATCGTGTCGAACCCGATCTCCTGGGCGTGCGCGACGCCGGTCTCGACGTCGCCGAACGTGCGGCCCTCGAACAGGTCGGGGACGTGGACGGTGTGCCCGGCGGCGGTCAGCCCGTCGGCGAACGCGCGGACTCCGGGAGTGAGCCCCTGGGAGTGGTGGAACAGGACGATCTCGGCCATGGCCCCTCGATTCAATGATCCAAAACTCTCGAACGTTCGACAACGCTAGTATGGTTGACCATGGACGGCAACACCCCCGACTACCCGCTCGACGAGCGGACGGTCCTGACCACCGCGGCCCAGGTCCGGGCGCTCGGCCACCCGCTCCGCACCACGATCCTCGGCCTGCTCCACGAACGGGCCGCGAGCGTCACCGAGCTCAGCAGCGCGGTGGACCGGCCGAAGAGCACCGTCGCCCACCACGTCAAGGTGCTCACCGACGCGGGGCTCCTGCGGGTGGTCCGGACGCGCCGGGTCCGCGCCGTCGACGAGGCCTACTACGGCCGGACCGCACGGATGTTCCACGTCTCGCTCGAGGGCGCGGACGGAACAGGGCCGGATGGCGAGGGGGGCCGCCCGCTGGACTTCAACGACCTCCAGGTCGCCGCCCAGGAGTCAGGGCCGGCGTACGCCGACGGAACCCTCTGGGGCTTCATCCGGCACGCCCGGATCGACGAGGGGCAGAAGCAGGAGTTCTGGCAGCGGATGGCAGCACTCGTGGCGGAGTTCGACACCCTTCCCCGCCGAGGCGACCTGGTGCACGGGTTCGCCATCGGCATCTACCCCGTCGAGGACTACCCGCAGCTCCCGCCGCCGTCGGACGACAAACGCTGAGCCTCCCCCCGGCGCCACCGCCCACCTCCACCGCCATGTGGACGTGCGTGAGGCCCAGGAGACGCCGAAGCCCCGCCCCCGGGGGGCAGGGCCTTCGTATCGAATGTCCCTGACCTTTCGATCAGACGTCGGAGCGGAACTCCACCGCGTTCCGCAGCCGATGCACCTCTGCCGTGATCGCCGCGCGCAGCGAGTCGTGCGCCGGACCGAGTGCCGTCGCCGGATCCCGCCAGCGCTCCCCCGGATACAGCCAGACCGGCTTGCCGAGGATGCCAGCCGGTTCCCACTCGTAGCGCGGCCAGAGGTGGCAGTGCAAGAACGCATCCGTGTTGCCCAGGATCTCGACGTTGATCCGGCGGTACGCCGGGTCGAACCGCTGACAGACCGTCTCGACCGCCGTTGCGAGCAGATCGACGTCGGCGAGGTACGAGACACGCTCCGACCGCGGAAGATCGGACAGCCGATCGACCCCAGGAGCCTTCGTCAGCGCCAACGAGTATCCCGGCAGGAACTGGACATCACCGATCACGGCGTACGACGCCTCCAGCTCTGCGAGGACGGTGGGATTCCGCCCTTCGATCGCGCTCTGGACCCGATCGCTCCGCCAGTCGGTCACGCCACCCGCAGCGGCGTGATCGCAGCGACCTGCTCGGCGACGCGATCCTGGGCCAGCTCCAGCTCGTACCGCGTCTGCAGGTTGAGCCAGAACTGCGGGTCCACCCCGAAGTAGCGCCCCAGCCGCAGGGCAGTGTCGGCAGTGATGGCACGCTTGCCGTGCACGATCTCGTTGATGCGACGGGGCGGCACGCCGATCGACACCGCGAGCTTGTTCTGCGTGACGCCGAAACCCTCGAGGAAGTCCTCCTTCAGGACCTCACCCGGGTGGATCGGCGGGTAGAGCTTGTCGGACATCATCCCTCCTCAGTGGTAGTCCGTGATCTCGACGGCTTCAGCACCGGCGTCCGTCCAGCGAAAGCAGATTCGCCACTGCTTGTTGATGCGGATGCTGTGCTGACCGGACCGGTCACCCTTGAGCGCTTCCAGGTGATTGCCGGGCGGCACGCGGAGGGCACCCAAATCCGTCGCCGCGTCCAGCAGATGTAGCTTTCGATTCGCCGCCCTGTGGATTCGTGAATCAAGCCGTTTCGCCGGTTCACGACGCCACACGCGCTCGGTGTCGCGGTCGGCGAAGGATCGGATCACGGGACGCACCCTATAACGCGATGCGTCAATAACGCTACACGTTAAACCGGAACTCCACGACGTCGCCGTCCTGCATGACGTAGTCCTTGCCCTCGACGCGCGCCTTGCCGGCGGAGCGGGCCGCCTGGACGGAGCCGGCCTCGACGAGGTCGTCGAAGGAGATGACCTCGGCCTTGATGAAGCCGCGCTCGAAGTCGGTGTGGATGACGCCGGCGGCCTGCGGGGCGGTCCAGCCCTTGCGGATCGTCCAGGCGCGGGACTCCTTGGGGCCGGCCGTGAGGTAGGTCTGCAGGCCGAGGGTGTGGAAGCCGACGCGGGCGAGCTGGTCGAGGCCCGCCTCCTCCTGGCCGGAGTCGGCGAGCATCTCGCGGGCGTCGTCCGCGTCGAGCTCGACGAGCTCGGACTCGAACTTCGCGTCGAGGAAGACGGCGTCGGCGGGGGCGACGAGGTCGCGCAGGCGCTGCTGCATCCCCTGGTCGGCGAGGCCGGCGTCGTCGGTGTTGAAGACGTAGATGAACGGCTTGGCCGTCAGCAGCTGCAGCGACGCGATGTCGGCGAGGTCCAGGCCCTCGGCCTTCGCACCCTGGAAGAGCGTCGTGCCCGACTCGAGGATCTTCTGCGCGGTGGTGGCGGCGGCGAACAGCGCGGCGTCGCCCCGCTTGATCTTGACCTCCTTCTCCATCCGCGGCAGCGCCTTCTCCAGCGTCTGGAGGTCGGCGAGGATCAGCTCGGTGGAGATGGTCTCGATGTCGCCCTCGGCGTCCACCGACCCCTCGACGCGGACGACGTCGCCGTCGTCGAACACGCGGGTGACCTGGCAGATCGCGTCCGCCTCGCGGATGTTCGCGAGGAACTTGTTGCCGAGCCCCTCCCCCTCGGACGCGCCCTTGACGATGCCCGCGATGTCGACGAACGACACCGTGGCGGGCAGCGTCTTCTCCGAGGAGAAGAGCTCCGCGAGCGTGTCGAGCCGAGGGTCCGGCAGCGGGACCACCCCGACGTTGGGCTCGATCGTCGCGAACGGGTAGTTCGCCGCGAGCACCTGGTTGCGGGTCAGTGCGTTGAAGAGCGTGGACTTGCCGACGTTGGGCAGGCCGACGATGCCGATGGTGAGTGCCACGTCGGGAGAGTCTACGTGCCGGCCCCTACCGGGCTTCCCGGCCGCGGTCCTCGAGCGTCGCCAGGTCGCGCACGACGAACTGCAGGTGCGCCCAGTGCTCCCGGGCGACGACGCCGAGCGACTGGTGCACCGCGCGGGTGGTGCCTTCCGGCGCCCAGGGCGGGAGCCGCGGCGCGTCGCCGGAGACGTCGGCGCCGGAGAGGTCGTCGTAGAGAGCGCGCACCTGGGCGATGCGGTCGGCGTGGGCCGCGCGGGTCTCCTCCCACGACGGGGCCGCCGCCAGGTCGACGCCGAGGCGCGCGACCTCCGGCTCGTACTCGGTGAACGGCAGCCCCGCATACCAGAAGGCGTCGTCGATCCCCCGCAGGCCGTAGCGCACCCAGCCGTCCATGGCGAACACCAGGTGCCGGAGCGTCTGCGCCGTCGACCACTCGCCGTCGACGGAGACGTCGACGGTGCCGGCGGCCATCGCGGACACGCGCTCGAGGTGGGCGTCCCAGGCCCGGAGCGCAGCGTCCAGCGACGCCCGCTGCTCGGCGAGGTCCGCCGAACGGGCCTGCTCGCGGCCCGGGTACCGGCGGTTCAGCTCCGCCTCGACCAGCGGCGCGACCTCGACCCCGTTGACCCGCAGACCCGTGATCTCGCCGTCGATGTCGGCGTCCGTGAGGTCGACGCCGCGCATCACGGCCCCGGGCAGGAAGCTCTGGTCGAACCGCACGCCGTCCAGCTGGACGAGGCGGAAGGAGGCGCCCGTCATGTCGGCCTCGACGAACCGCGCGCGCCGCAGCTCGTCGTCCGGCCCGAACCTGGTCATGGGGCGACCGTAGGCCGCGACACCCACACCGGACTCAGACGTCGACGTCCTGGTGCCAGGACTCCGTGACGTACGAGGTGCGCCAGCCCCAGCTCTCGTACAGCGCGGCGGCGCCGGTCGGGCTGTCGGCGTCGACCTCGAGGCCCACGCGGTCGCGCCCGCGCGCGGCCGCGTCGCGGATCACGGCGAACAGCAGCGCCGTCGCCACCCCGCGGCCCCGGGCCCGCCGGTCGGCGCCCAGGTACTCGACATAGCTGCCCTCCTTGCCCGAGGCGCCCGAGGGCAGGACGGCGCCGACGAGCGCGCCCATCGGCTCCGGCTGGGCGTCGGGACGCTCCGGGTCGCTCACGAGCGCCAGCCACCAGTGGTCCCAACGGTGGCCCGGGTCGGCGCGCAGCCGCACCAGGAACTCGCCGAAGCTCTCGCGGTAGGAGTTGAAGTGGTCCTCGAAGGCGCTCTCGAGCACGCGGTGCACCGTCTGCAGGTCTTCGGCCACGGGCAGGCCGTCGTCGTGCGTCGCGACCCGGCGCACGGTCACGCCCGGCCGCGGGTCGGGCAGCACGCCGCGCAGCGCCTCCTCGGGCACCACGGGCCGCGACATCTGCAGCCAGGAGCGCGCCCGGGCGTAGCCCGCGGCGGCCAGCCAGCGGAGCTGCGTCTCGTCGCCGGCGTACGCGCCGGAGTCGAGCTGGGTGCGGTCCAGCCCGCGCTGGGCGGCCAGCTCGCGGCCCTGCCGCGCCGCCCACGCGTATCCCCCGGCGGCGAGCGCGTCCGCCTCGGGTGTCTCGCGGTCGACGTCGACCCCGACGACGACGCGCCCGGCCGCGCGGTCGTGCGCCGTGGCCCACGCCCGCACGACGCCGCCCGTGTCGCGCACCACGACCTGGCGGCGCGTCCACGACATCGGACCGGCCACCTCCGCGGCGAGCGCGTCCTGGTTCACGACCGACGACCCGGTGAACGGCGCCGCGGCCGCTCCCCGCAGCTCGCCGAGGCGGGGCAGGTCGGCCAGGTCGGGCGTCTCCGCCGTCCAGTGCGCGGGCAGGGAAAGGTGCTCGGGGTTCACGGAGGTCACGGCCCCATTGTCGCAAAGTCTTCTTGGTCAGCCCATGACCGAGGCCTCATGAAGCGTCGAGGAGGGCTGCCGGTGCGTCACCCGAAGGCCATGACCCGTTGCAGCAGCTCGGGCAGCCGGCGGTCGTAGGTCCGCGCGCCCCAGCGCACGCCGAGCACCAGCACGAGCACGCCCGTGACCAGCCCGACGCCGAGCGCAGCCCATCCGAGCGCCGCCTGCGGCAGCAGGATCGCGGGCAGCGCGAGCGCGAGCGTGGGCAGGCTCACGCCGAGGATGATCCCCATCGTCGCCATCTGGGCGAGCATCGTCGCCATCGTCGCGCCCTGCGGGGACTTGAACGGGCTCTCACCCGGCTTCGGCACCGGGTAGACCAGGCGCGCGGACACCGCGCTGGAGATCCCCACGGACGCGCCCAGCGTGCCGGCGGTGAGGCCGAGCATCGCGGGCAGTGCGTCCCACCGCTGTGCGACGGCGCAGCCGACCAGCGCGAACGCCAGGCACAGCGGCAGCCCGCCCGCCAGCACGGGCAGCGCGCGCCCCCACCGATCCGCGCGGCCCGGCGTGCCGGTCGCCACGTGCAGGGCGAACGCCGTGTTGTCGTAGCCGACGTCGTTCGAGATGCCGAAGCCCAGCAGCCAGGCCGCCAGCGGGCCCATGACCAGCAGGAAGGCGCCGCCCTCGCCGTTCGAGACCCCGACGGCGAGCAGCACCAGCGGCAGCAGCGGCACCATTGCGATCGACGCCGCGTAGCGGGGGTCGCGCAGCCAGTACGTGGCGGTGCGCGCCGCCACCGCCCCGGTGGGCGTGGCCGGCAGCCGGCCGAACCAGCCGAGCCCCTTCGCCTCCGCCGCCGCCGAGCCGCCGCGCGGGGTCACGAGCTCGCGCGCGAGCGTGCGGTCCCAGACCGCCCAGGCGAGCGCGAGCGTGCCCAGGGAGATCGCCAGTCGCGCCGCCAGCAGCCCCCAGGCGCCGTCGTGCACCGCCGAGGCGAGGGCCCACGGCGCCCCGAGCGGCGTCCAGCCGGCCACCTGCGCGAGCGGCGCGACCGCGGCCCCCAGCGCGTCCGCGCCGGAGCCGCCCACGGTGACCTCGACGCCGTCGGCGAGCCAGCCGAACGCGGGGCCGACCAGCAGGAGCGGGACCACGGCCACGATCGTCAGCACCTCGCGGTAGCGCCGCGAGTCGAGCAGGGGCGCGAGCGCCGTCGTCGTCGCGCGCGAGCCGACGACGCACAGCGCCGTGGCGAGCACGCCCCCGACGAGGGCCGCGGCGAGCGCGGCGGGCTCGCGCCACCAGGCGAAGGACACGCCCAGCGCGGCCAGCGTCGTGACCGCCGCGGGCACGGAGACGAGGCCGCCCAGCGCGAGGCCCGCGAGCAGCGTGCGGCGCGGCATCGCGAAGGTCACGAAGCGGCGCGGGTCGAGGGTGGCGTCCACGCCGAACGCGAACACCGGGACCACCCACCACGCGAGGACGACCAGCGCCCCGACCACGGTGATCACCTGGCCGGTCACGGCCGCGTCCGCCGTCCCGCCCGCGACGGCGCCGGCCACGGCGAGCACCAGCACGAACAGCCCGTAGAGGGACCCGACGACGAGCCCGATCGTCTGCCACACGCTCCGCCGGAACGTGTTGGCGAGCAGGGTCAGCTTGAGGCGGACGAGCTGCGCAACCACGCCAGTCCCTCCGACTCCCGACGGCCGCCCACGAGGTCCACGAAGCGGTCCTCCAGGCTCTGCTCCCCGCGCACCTCGGCGACCGTCCCGCCGGCGAGCACGTGGCCGCCGGCGATGATCGCCACGTGCGAGCACATCCGCTGCACGAGGTCCATCACGTGGCTCGACACCACCACCGTGCCGCCGTCGTCGACGTAGGCGTGCAGGATGTCGCGGATGGTCGCCGCGCTGACCGGGTCGACGGCCTCGAACGGCTCGTCGAGCACGAGCACCCGCGGGGCGTGGATCATCGCCGACGCGAGGCCGATCTTCTTGGTCATGCCGGCGGAGTAGTCGACGACGAACGTGTCGCGGTCGCCCGCGAGGTCCATCGCCCGCAGCAGGTCCTCGGTGCGCTCGGCGACCGTGTCCCGGTCCAGCCCGCGCAGGAGCCCGGCGTACGTGAGCAGCTGCGCCCCGGTCAGCCGGTCGAAGAGCCGCACGCCGTCGGGCAGCACCCCGAGCGTCGCCTTGGCCCGCTCGGGGTGCGCCCACAGGTCGGTGCCGTGCACGTGCACCGCGCCGAAGTCGGGCCGCAGCAGGCCCGTCGCCATCGACAGGGAGGTCGTCTTGCCCGCGCCGTTGGGCCCGACGAGGCCGAAGAACGACCCGGTCGGGACGTCGAGGTCCACGCCGGCGACGGCGATCTTCTGGCCGAACCGCTTCCACAGGCCGCGCAGGCTCAGGGCGGCCCCGAGGTCGGGCGGGACGGGTACGGGGGCGGCGGGCGGCGGCCCGCTCTGGTCGCTCACGGGTCAACCGTAGTGCCGGCGCCCGCGGCCGGACAGCCCGCCCGCTGCCGCACGCCCAGGTCAGCGCGGCGCAGCGGCCCCCCGTGTGCATCGAGCGTGCTGACGTGATCCTCATTCCGGCCGTTTGAGGATCAAGTCAGCACGCTCGTCGCGTGGGGGCTGGGACGTGTCGGTGCCCCGTGACACCGTGTGCCCCATGACGACGACCACGGCCCTGCTCCTCACGCTCGGCGCCCTCGCGGTCGGGGCGCTGGTGGGGTGGCTGGGACACGCGAACCGTGCGGCGCGAGCCGGGCGGTCGCAGGAGATGGAGCGCCTGCGCGAGCACGGCGAGCTCGAGTCCGCGCGCCGCGACGCAGCGGAGCTGCGCAGCCGCCTCGGCCAGGTGGGCGACGAGACCGAGCGCCGGCTGGCGGAGCAGCGCGAGCTGGCCGAGCGCGACCTCGACCGGGCCCGCGACGAGGCGGACCGCCGGGTGACCGAGGTCCGCGAGAACGCCGACCGCCTGATGGGGCAGGTCAAGGCGGACCTGGAGCGGCAGCTCGCCGAGGCCAAGGACGACCAGGAGGCCGCGGCCCAGCGGTTCCGCGCGCTGGCCAGCGACGCGCTCGCGGCGAACCAGAAGCAGTTCCTCGACCTCGCGGACGAGCGGCTGCAGCGCAGCACCCAGAAGAACGAGGAGACGCTCGCCCAGCGGGAGCAGGCCATCCGCGCCCTCCTCGACCCGATGGGCAAGACCCTCGACAAGGTCAGCGCCCGGGTCGACACCGCCGAGCAGGCGCGCCTCCAGGGGCACACGGCCCTGACGGAGCAGCTGCGGCAGCTCGAGACGGTCAACTCGCAGCTGCGCGTCGGCACGAGCGACCTGGTCTCGGCCCTGCGCTCCAACCAGACCCGCGGGGTGTGGGGCGAGCTCCAGCTGAAGCGCGTGGTCGAGGCCGCCGGGATGGTGGACCACGTCGACTTCGAGGTCCAGGTGCACCGCACCACGGCGGAGGGCGAGACGCTCATCCCCGACCTGGTGGTCAGCCTCGCCGGCGGCAAGAACATCGTCGTGGATGCGAAGGTGCCGCTCAGCGCCTACCTCCGGTCCCAGCAGGCACAGAGCCCGGCCGACGGCGACAGGGAGCTGGACGCCCACGCCAAGGACCTCGCCAAGCACGTGGACGTGCTCGCGGGCAAGGCCTACTGGTCGCAGTTCGACGCGGCGCCCGAGTTCGTCGTGCTGTTCGTGCCGGCCGAGCCGATCCTCGCCGCCGCCGTCGAGCGCCAGCCCGACCTCCTCGAGACCGCCATCCGCAAGCGCGTGCTCGTCGCCACCCCGATGACGCTCGTCGCCATGCTGCGCACCGTGGCCTACGCCTGGCAGCAGGACGCGATCGCCGAGGACGCCCAGCGGGTGCTCCAGACGGGCAAGGAGCTGTACGCCCGCATCGTCACGATGACCAAGAGCATCACCCGGCTCGGGCAGTCCATGACGACGGCGACCAAGCACTACAACGCGTTCGTCGGGTCCCTCGAGACGCGCGTGCTGCCGCAGGCCCGCCGGATGGTCGAGCTCAAGGTCGTGGACGCCGGGCAGGCCATCGAGCCCCTCAAGGCGGTCGAGGACACCACGCGCGCCGTCACCAAGCCGGAGCTCCTCGCCGTCGAGGAGGGGCTGATCGTCGATCTCGGCACCGTCGCCGCCGGCGGCGACCGGGACCACTCCGTCGAGTCGCTCGTGGACGCCGCGCAGCGCGACCTCGAGCGCGCGTCCGGGTCGGACGAGAAGGACGAGTCCGCCGCCGGCTGAGCCTGTCGAAACCACCCGCCGGTTGAGCCCGTCGAAACCACCCGCTGGTTGAGCCCGTCGAAACCACCCGCTGGTTGAGCCCGTCGAAACCACCCGCTGGTTGAGCCCGTCGAAACCACCCGCTGGTTGAGCCTGTCGAAACCCGGGTCTCGACACGCTCGACCGACGACATCTCGACACGCTCGACCGACGACGCCTCGACACGCTCGACCAGCGACGGTCAAGCTCGACCGGCGGCGGTCAGGCCGGCTCGACGGGCAGCGCGGTGCGCGCGCCGCGGCGGGGGCGCTTCTCCTCCTGGCCCACGGCCTTGAGGCCACGTGCCAGCTCGCGCGGCAGGGAGAACATCAGGTCCTCGGTGGCGGTGCGCACCTCCTCGACGGCGCCGAAGCCGTGCGCGTCGAGGTGGGCGATGACGTCCTGCACGAGGATCTCCGGCACGGATGCGCCGGAGGTGACGCCGGCCGTCGTGGCGCCCTCGAGCCAGGCGTCCTCGATCTCGGCCGCGCGGTCCACCCGGTACGCGCTGCGGGCGCCGGCCTGCAGCGCCACCTCGACCAGCCGCACCGAGTTCGACGAGTTCGCGGAGCCCACCACGATCACGACGTCGCACTCCGGCGCCAGCTTCTTCACCGCGACCTGGCGGTTCTGCGTGGCGTAGCAGATGTCGTCGCTGGGCGGGTCCTGCATCTCCGGGAACCGGTCGCGCAGGCGTCGCACGGTCTCCATCGTCTCGTCCACGGAGAGGGTGGTCTGCGAGATCCAGACCACCTTCTGCGGGTCGCGGACCTGCACCTGGTCGACCTCGTCCGGGGAGTTCACGACCTGCACGTGGTCGGGGGCCTCGCCCGCCGTGCCCTCCACCTCCTCGTGCCCGGTGTGGCCGATGAGGAGGATGTCGTAGTCGTCCTTGGAGAACCGCACGGCCTCCTTGTGCACCTTGGTCACGAGGGGGCAGGTGGCGTCGATGGTGTCGAGGCTGCGGGCCGCCGCCGACTCGCGCACCGCGGGCGAGACGCCGTGCGCGGAGAACACCAGCCGGGCGCCTTCGGGCACCTCGTCGGTCTCGTTGACGAAGATCGCGCCGCGGTCGCGCAGCGTCTCCACGACGTGCTTGTTGTGCACGATCTCCTTGCGCACGTACACCGGCGCGCCGTACGTGTCGAGCGCCTTCTCCACCGCCACGACGGCGCGGTCGACCCCCGCGCAGTAGCCGCGCGGCGCGGCGAGGAGCACGCGCTTGGTGGTCGTCGGGCTGGTGGGAGCCGTGGCGGTCGCAGTCACGCCGCCAGTCTAGGTGCGCGGGTGTGGACGTCCTGTGACGGGCTGCTGACGGGCCCGTCGGGGGCGTGCGGCATGCTGGACCGCGTGTCGGACGTGTCCCAGCCGCAAGCCCAGCCGCAGCCCCTGCCCGAGCTCGCTCGCGAGACGACCCCCGAACGCCCCTGGCCGGTGCGCCTGCTGTCGGCGAAGATCCGGGACTACGTCGCGAAGATGTCGACGGTCTGGGTCGAGGGCCAGGTCGTGGAGCACACGTACCGCGGGCGGTCGGGGCTGCAGTTCGTGACGCTGCGCGACACGGACGCCGAGGCCTCGCTCCCGGTGCACGTGCTCACCAAGATCTACGACGGCCTGCACCACAAGCCCGAGGTGGGCGACCACGTCGTCGTGCAGGCCAAGCCGGAGTTCTGGATGAAGAACGGCCGCCTGTCGATGCGTGCCACCGCGATCCGGCAGGTCGGCGTGGGCGAGCTCCTGGCCCGCATCGACCAGCTCCGCCGGGTGCTCGCCGCCGAGGGCCTGTTCGACCTCGACCGCAAGCGGCCGCTGCCGTTCCTGCCCGCCGTCGTCGGCCTCGTCTGCGGGCGGGAGTCCAAGGCCGAGCACGACGTCGTCGTCAACGCGCGCGCCCGCTGGCCCCAGGTGCGGTTCGAGATCCGCGAGGTCGCGGTGCAGGGCGTCGACGCCGTCCGCGAGGTGAGCGCCGCGATCGCCGACCTCGACGCGCGGCCCGAGGTCGAGGTGATCGTCGTGGCGCGCGGCGGCGGTGCGGTCGAGGACCTGCTCCCCTTCAGCAACGAGGCCCTCGTGCGCGCGGCGGCGGCCTGCACGACGCCGCTGGTCAGCGCCATCGGCCACGAGACCGACGCCCCGCTGCTCGACCTCGTCGCGGACCACCGCGCGTCGACGCCGACGGACGCCGCGAAGCAGATCGTGCCCGACGTCGCCGAGGAGCGTCTCCGCCTCGACCAGGCGCGACGACGGATGCGCGCCGCGGTGGGGGCCCGGGTCGAGCGCGAACAGCACGGCCTGGACGCCCTGCGGTCGCGGCCGGTGCTCGCGCGGCCGCAGACCACGGTCGACGCCCGCGAGCGCGAGGTCGCCCAGCATGTGCGGCACGCCCGGCACCTGCTCGACGCCGCCCTCCTGCGCGCGGCCGGCGAGATCGGCCGCCTGGGCGCCCAGGTGCGGGCCCTCTCCCCCGAGTCGACGCTCGCCCGCGGCTACGCCGTCGTGCAGCGCGGCGACGGGCACGTGGTGCGCGCGGCGCGCGACGTCACCCCCGGCGACGCGGTGCACGTGCGCGTCGCCGAGGGCGCCCTGGACGCCGCCGTCACTGCGACGTCCGCACCCGCGCCGCTCGGCTGAACCGGGCCGCCAGCCGGTCGAACGCCGCGGCGAGCTCGGCCCTGCCCGGCCTTGCGACGTGGGACGACCGATGGTTGAGCCTGTCGAAACCCGGTGCCGGGTCTCGACAGGCTCGACCAGCGTCACCGGGCGCGGGCGACCCGCCCCTCGTCCCAGACGGGCTCGGCGGTCTCGCGCACGGTGCCGTCCTCGCCGAACACGAGGAACCGGTCGAACGAGCGCGCGAACCAGCGGTCGTGCGTGACGGCCAGCACGGTGCCGTCGAAGGCCTCGAGGCCCTCCTGGAGCGCCTCGGCGCTGGCGAGGTCGAGGTTGTCCGTGGGCTCGTCGAGCAGCAGGGCGGTGCAGCCCGCGAGCTCGAGCAGCAGGATCTGGAACCGCGCCTGCTGGCCGCCGGAGAGCCGGTCGAACTCGCGGTCGGCGGCGACGGTCAGCTCGTAGCGACGCAGCACGGACATCGCCGCGCCGCGGTCGCGCGCGTGGTCCTCCCAGAGCACCTGGGTGAGGGTGCGGCCGAACAGCTCCGGGTGCGCGTGCGTCTGCGCGAAGACGCCCGGCACGACGCGCGCGCCGAGGCGCCACTCGCCGGTGTGCGCGACGTCGCCGCCGCCGAGCAGCCGCAGGAAGTGCGACTTGCCCGACCCGTTGGAGCCGAGGACGGCGACGCGCTCGCCGTAGAACACCTCGAGGTCGAACGGCTGCATCAGCCCCGTGAGCCCCAGCCGCTCGCACGTCACGGCGCGCACGCCGGTGCGGCCGCCGCGCAGCCGCATGCGGATGTCCTGCTCGCGCGGCGGCTCGGGCGGGGGCCCGGCCTCCTCGAACTTGCTCAGCCGCGTCTGCGCGGCCCGGTACCGCGACGCCAGCGCGTCGCTGTTGGCCGCGGCCTGGCGCAGCTCGCGCACGAGCCGCACGAGCTGGGCGTGCTTCTCGTCCCAGCGCCGGCGCAGCTCCTCGAACCGCGCGAACCGCTCGCGCCGCGCCTCGTGGAACGTGGCGAACCCGCCGCCGTGCACCCAGGCGTCGGCGCCCGACGGCGCGGGCTCGAGAGAGACGATGCGGTCGGCGCCGCGCGCCAGCAGCTCGCGGTCGTGGGAGACGAACAGCACGGTCTTGCGGGTGGCCCGCAGCTGCCCCTCGAGCCAGCGCTTGCCCGGCACGTCGAGGTAGTTGTCCGGCTCGTCGAGCAGCAGCACCTCGTCGGGGCCGCGCAGCAGCGCCTCCAGGACGAGCCGCTTCTGCTCCCCGCCGGACAGGGTGCGCACCTCGCGCCACCGCGCCTGCTCGTACGGGATGCCGAGCGCGGCGACGGTGCACACGTCCCACAGCGTCTCCGCCTCGTACCCCTGCGCCTCGGCCCAGTCGGCGAGCGCCTGCGCGTACGCCATCTGCGCGGGCTCGTCGTCCACCTCCATGATCGCGAGCTCGGCGGCGTCGACGGCCCGCGCGGCGTCCCTGACCCGCGGCGGGGCGACGGACACGAGCAGGTCGCGCACGGTGCTCGCGTCGCGCACCGATCCGACGAACTGCGGCATGACGCCGAGCCCACCGGTCACCGTGACGGCGCCGGCCTGCGGTGCGAGCTCGCCCGACAGGAGGCGCAGCAGGGTGGTCTTCCCGGAGCCGTTGGGGCCGACGAGGGCGGTCGCGCTGCCCT
This sequence comes from Promicromonospora sp. Marseille-Q5078, assembly GCF_050315395.1. Lineage (NCBI taxonomy): Bacteria > Bacillati > Actinomycetota > Actinomycetes > Micrococcales > Promicromonosporaceae > Promicromonospora > Promicromonospora sp. Marseille-Q5078. Next base: position 1,517,558 of record NZ_JBNPQG010000001.1, on the reverse strand, counting down.
CGGGGACGCGAAACGAGACGTCGTCCAGCAGCGTGCGACCGTCCGGCAGCACGTGCTCGACGTGCGCCACCTCCAGATGACCCATGCCGCGCACGCTGCCCGACCGGCCGCTGCCCCGCAAGGCAATTCCGCCCGACGGGCGGAACGGACGGCACCCTGTCGGGCGGGTGTTGTTGACTGTCCCCGTGACCGAGCCGAACACCGACGCCCCGACCGCACCGCCCGGCGCGTCCTCCGACCTGCCCGCCGACGTCTCCGGGCTGACCTACGAGCAGGCGCGCGACGAGCTGGTCCAGGTCGTCGCCCGCCTCGAGGCGGGGAGCGAGCCGCTGGAGGCGTCGCTCGCGCTCTGGGAGCGGGGCGAGGCCCTGGCGGCGCGCTGCCAGCAGTGGCTCGACGGCGCGCGGCAGCGGCTCGCGGCCGCGCAGGCGGGCGCCACCGCCGCCTCCGACGACGCCGTCGCCGAGACCGAGGAGGACGACGCGTGAGCGCGCACGTCCTCGCGGTCGGCGAGGCGCTGGTCGACGTCGTGCACCGCCCCGACGGGACGAGCGAGGAGCACCCGGGCGGCAGCCTGGCGAACGTCGCGCTGACCCTCGGCCGCCTCGGCCGCGACGTGCGGCTGGCCACCTGGATCGGCCCCGACGAGCGCGGCGACGACGTCCGGGCGTGGCTCGGCGAGTCGCGCGTGCAGCTCGCGCCGGGCAGCGACGGCGCCGCGCGCACGAGCGTCGCGCAGGCCACCCTCGACGACACGGGCGCCGCCACCTACGAGTTCGACCTCGACTGGCAGGTGCCCGACGGCGCGGCCGTCGACGGCGACACGCTGGCCGTGCACACCGGCTCCATCGCGGCGATGCTCGCGCCCGGCGACGCGGAGGTGCACCGCCTGCTGACGGCGGCGCGCGGCACCGCGACCGTCACCTACGACCCGAACGCCCGACCCGCGATCATGGGGGACGCCGCCTCGGTGCGCCCGCGCGTCGAGGAGATCGTGGCGCTGTCCGACGTGGTGAAGGTGAGCGACGAGGACCTGGCCTGGCTCGCCCCGGGCGTTGAACCGCTCGACGCCGCCCGTGCCTGGCAGCGGTCCGGCCCGGCGGTCGTCGTGGTGACGTTCGGCGGCGAGGGCGCGACGGCGGTCACGGCCGCCGGCGAGGTGACGGTCAAGGCCCCGCGGGTGGACGTGGTCGACACGGTCGGCGCGGGCGACTCGTTCATGGGCGCTCTCCTGGACGGCCTGTGGTCCGCGGGCCTGCTGGGTGCCGACCGGCGTGCGGCGCTCCACGCCGTCCCGACCGCGGTCACCGCGAGCCTGCTCGAGCGCTGCGCCGCCGTGGCCGCTGTGACGGTCTCGCGGGCAGGCGCCAACCCGCCGTGGGAGCGCGAGCTCGATTCCGTCGACGACCAGGAGGCACACGCATGAGCACCACCCCCACTGAGGCCTGGGCGCGGCTGCGCGCCGGTAATGCCCGGTTCGTGCAGGATGCGCCGGAGCACCCCGACCAGGACGCCGTGCGCCGCCGCGAGCTGCGCGGCTCCCAGCACCCGCACACCGTGATCTTCGGGTGCTCGGACTCCCGCGTCGCGGCCGAGATCGTCTTCGACCAGGGCCTGGGCGACGTCTTCGTGGTGCGGACGGCGGGGCACGTCGTCGACACCACCGTGCTCGGCTCCATCGAGTACGGGACCGAGGTGCTGGGCACGCCCCTGGTGGTCGTGCTGGGGCACGACTCGTGCGGCGCCGTCGCGGCCACGGCCCACACGCTCAGCACGGGCGAGCAGCCCCCGGGCTTCGTGCGCGCCGTGGTCGACAAGGTCATCCCGTCCGTGGCGGAGCTCACGAGCCGGCACGGGCTCACGGACCCGATCGACCCCGACGTGCTGCGCACGGCGCACGTCAAGCACACCGTCGCCCTGCTGCGCGGCTACTCGGCCGCGATCGCCGCGGCCGTCGACGCCGGCCGCCTGGCCGTCGTGGGCGTCGTCTACGACCTGGACGACGGCAGCGCGCGCCTCGTCGCGGTCGACGGCGAGATCGGCGAGCAGCCGGTCGACTGACCCGGCGGTTGAGCTCGTCGAAACCCGGTTCGTGGTCTCGACAGGCTCGACCGACGACTCGTCAGGCCCGCGCGGCGGCAGCCAGCAGGCGCTGCACGGTCCCGAGGGTGCGCGTGGTGGCGACGCCGCCGGTGAACCGCTCGACGGCGGAGTTCGGGTCGCCCCCGGCGCCCGGCCCGCCCCGCGCCACCCCGAGCACGACGCCCGGGCGCGCCGCGACGAGGTCGAGCAGGTCGCGCGCGTCCGTCCACGGCAGGTCCACGGGCAGCGGCTCCCCGCCGTCGACGAACGTCACCGTCTCGCGGTAGGTGCGCTCGTCGCGGGTGAGCGCGAACGGATCGCCGTCGATCGCGGCGGCGACGTCGGCGAGCGGGCGCACCAGGGCCGCCCCGGCGTAGCCGCATCCCTCGGCGAGCAGCGGCGCGGCGGCCCGGGCCACGGCGACGCCGTCGTGGTCCCCCGCGTCGAGCAGCACGGTGCCGTTCGTCTGGAACGGCCGCACGGCGCGTGCGCCGCCGTCAAGCAGGGCGCGCTCGAGGACCTCGCGCACGGGGCTGCCGCGGTGCCCCAGGTTCATCGCGCGATAGAGGACCACGTGGGTGAACGTCACCGCACCATCGTGGCGTGCCGCACCGACACGGACGTGACCCGCCTCACGACGGACCGCCCGCCGGGGTGCGGCACGATAGAGGCATGACTTCCGACACCGTCGTCCCCGGCGCGTCCGGCGCGGGCGAGACCGAGTACCGCATCGAGCACGACACGATGGGTGAGGTGCGCGTCCCGGCGCACGCGCTCTACCGCGCGCAGACTCAGCGGGCCGTGGAGAACTTCCCCATCTCCGGCACCACGCTCGAGCGCGGGCACATCGAGGCCCTGGCGCGCATCAAGAAGGCCGCCGCCCGCGCGAACGCCGAGCTCGGCGTGCTCGACCAGGACGTCGCCGACGCGATCGCCGCCGCCGCCGACGAGGTCGCCTCCGGGGCCCACGACGCGCACTTCCCGGTCGACGTCTTCCAGACCGGCTCCGGCACGTCGTCGAACATGAACACCAACGAGGTGCTCGCCACGCTGGCCACGCGCTCGCTCGGCAAGGACGTGCACCCGAACGACCACGTCAACGCCTCGCAGTCCTCCAACGACGTGTTCCCCACCTCGGTGCACGTGGCCGCCACGGCCGGGGCCCTCCACGACCTCGTGCCCGCGCTCGGGCACCTGGCCGACGCGCTGGCCGCGAAGTCCGAGGAGTTCGCGACGGTCGTGAAGTCGGGCCGCACGCACCTCATGGACGCCACCCCCGTGACCCTGGGCCAGGAGTTCGGCGGCTACGCCGCGGCGATCCGCTACGGCATCGAGCGGGTCGAGACGGCGCTGCCCCGCGCGGCCGAGGTCCCGCTGGGCGGCACCGCCGTCGGCACCGGCATCAACACCCCGGCCGGCTTCCCGCAGCGCGTCATCGAGCTGCTGCGCGAGGACTCGGGCCTGCCGCTGACGGAGGCGCGCGACCACTTCGAGGCGCAGTCGGCGCGCGACGGCCTCGTCGAGCTCTCGGGCGCGCTGCGCACCATCGCGGTGTCGCTCACCAAGATCTGCAACGACCTGCGCTGGATGGGCTCCGGCCCGAACACCGGCCTGGGCGAGATCGCGATCCCCGACCTGCAGCCGGGCAGCTCGATCATGCCGGGCAAGGTCAACCCGGTGATCCCGGAGGCCGTGCTCATGGTCGCCGCGCGCGTGGTCGGCAACGACGCCACGGTCGCGTGGGCCGGCGCCAGCGGCTCGTTCGAGCTCAACGTGCAGATCCCGGTCATCGCGCAGGGCGTCCTCGAGTCGATCCGCCTGCTCGCCAACGCGTCGCGCGTGCTGGCCGACAAGACGGTGTCCGGCATCACCGCCAACGTGGACCGGGCCCGCGCCTACGCCGAGTCGTCGCCCTCGATCGTCACCCCGCTCAACCGGGTGATCGGCTACGAGGCCGCCGCGAAGGTCGCGAAGCACTCGGTCAAGCAGGGCCTCACGGTGCGCGAGGCCGTGATCGACCTCGGCTTCGTGGAGCGCGGCGAGGTCACGGAGCAGCAGCTCGACTCCGCCCTCGACGTGCTGAAGATGACGAAGCCCCCGCAGGGCTGACGTTCTCGCTGGTTGAGCCTGTCGAAACCCGGTGCGTGGTTTCGACGGGCTCAACCACCGCTCGATAGGGGTTGGTAAGGCTAACCTCACCTGCTACTGTCGGCGTACGCGAGGAGGCGCCCCTCGGGGCGCGGGGCTGGGGGGTTCCACCTGACGTGCGGCGCCTCCTCGCACAGCACTAGTAGTCGCGCGGGTCCAGCCGCCGCAGCACGACCGCGAGCAGTCGGCCGAGCTCGGCCCGCTCCGGCTCCGACAGGTCCGCCAGCGCGGTTCGCTCGTGCTCCACCTGCCGCGGGAACAGCTCGTCCACGAGCTCCTCGCCCCGCGCGGTGAGCGCCACCAGGACCCCGCGCTTGTCGCGCTCGTGCACCGTGCGCTCCACCAGCCCGGCGCGCCCCAGCCGGTCGAGCCGCTTGGTGATCGACGCGCCGGGCGAGCCCGTCATCGTGGTGATCTCCCCCGCGCGCAGCGGCCGCCCCGACCGGCGCAGCGCCGTCAGGACGTCGAGCTCGGCCCGAGTGACCTCGCGGCCGGCGAGATCGTCGGACAGCTCGCCCTCCAGCAGCGCCGCGATCCGGCGCACCCGCGCGCCCACCTCGGCCGGCGACGTGTCGACCTCGGGCAGCAGCTCGGCCCACTGCGCGCGCACGCGCTCGATGTAGTCCACGGCGACCAGGATAGAGGTCACACCCGTACTACTTCCATGATGATTTACCTGTGAACTATCATGGCCGCAATGCCTCCCTCCCCCGCGACACCCTCCGCGACGACGTCCGTGCCCTCCCCCGTCCTGACCAGCGCGCGCGACGTGCTCGACCCCGGCCACCTGCGCGCCGCGCTGCGCGTCAACCCCGCCGACGCCACGCTCGCCGCGGCGCTGCGCGTCGGCGCTACGGCGGCGGTCGTGCTGGCCCTCAGCGCCGCGGCCGGCCGCACCGACCTGGCCGGGTTCGCCTCCCTCGGGGCGCTCACGATCCTGTACGGCCGGTACGAGCCCTACCGGCGCCGCGCCGCGCTGCTGGCCGGCGTCGCGGTCGGCTTCACGGTCGCCTTCGTGCTCACCGCGTCGTTGGCCGCCGCCGGGATGCCCTCGCTCGTCGTCCTCACGGTGGTGGCGCTGATCGCCGGGGTCGCGACGGCGCTCTGCGCGCTGGTGCGGACCGGTCCCCCGGGGGCGACCATCGTCGTCTTCGCCGCCGCGGGCGGCATGGTCGGGCCGCTGGCCTGGTCCGACGTCGCGGAGCGCGGCACGGCGTTCGCGCTCGGGGCCATGATCGCCTGGGCCGTCGGGATGAGCGGCTATCTCGTGCGCCCGAGCGCCCCGGCCCGCCTGGCCGTGCGCCGGGCAGCCGACGCGGTGCGGAGGTCGCTCGACACCGACCCCGACGCCGTGCCGGACGCCGCGACGAATGCCGCGAGGACCGCCGCGGCCGCCGTCGCCCGGGCCCGCGAGGTCCTCGCCGACGACCTGTCGCACCGGCGCACCCGCGACACGGCGCGCGTCCTCGCCGCCGAGCTGGCCGCGGTCGCCGCGGCCCTCGGCCCGACCGCGCCCGAGGGGACGATCACCCGCCCGTCGACCCCTGCCGACGCCCTGCCGGCGCGGCGACGCCTGCGCGACGACGCCCGCGCGACCTGGGCGACGAGCGGCTGGCGCCTCGCCGGCGTCCGCGTCCTGGTGGCCGGCGTCGTCAGCGGCGCGGTGACGCTCGCCTCCGGGCTCAGCCATCCGGCCTGGGCGCAGCTGGGGGCCACCGCGACCCTGCAGGGAGCCACCACCCACCACGCCGTGGTCCGCGCCCTGCAGCGCGGCGGCGGCACCGTGCTCGGCGCGCTTCTCGCCTGGCCGCTGCTCGCCGCCCACCTGTCGTTCGCCGCCACCTGCGTCGTCGTGGTCGTGCTGCAGGTCGTCACGGAGGTCGTCGTGGGGCGCCACTACGGCCTCGCGATGCTCACGATCACGCCGATGGCGCTGCTCATGACGTCGCTCGGCGGCGCCGTCGACCCCGCGGGCATCGCCGCCTCCCGCGCGCTCGACACCGTGCTCGGCGCCGCGCTCGGCGTGCTCGCCGTCGTCCTGGTGCACCCGCGCCGACCCGGTGGTTGAGCCTGTCGACACCGGTCTCGACAGGCTCGACCACCGGGTCAGGCTCGACCACCGGGTCCGGCTCGACCACCGGGTCCGGCCGGCGGCCGCGATCAGATCTCCAGCGACTCCAGCATCTCGGTGACGAGGGCTGCGACGGGCGACCGCTCCGAGCGGGTCAGGGTCACGTGCGCGAACAGCGGGTGCCCCTTCATCGCCTCGATCACGGCCGCGACGCCGTCGTGTCGGCCCACCCGCAGGTTGTCGCGCTGCGCGACGTCGTGGGTGAGCACCACGCGCGACTGCTGCCCGATACGCGAGAGCACCGTGAGGAGCACGTTGCGCTCGAGGGACTGGGCCTCGTCGACGATCACGAACGCGTCGTGCAGCGAGCGCCCGCGGATGTGCGTGAGGGGCAGCACCTCGAGCATCTCCCGGTCGATCACCTCGTCGAGGACCTCCGGGGAGACCAGCGCCCCGAGCGTGTCGTACACGGCCTGGGCCCAGGGGTTCATCTTCTCGGACTCGGACCCGGGCAGGTAGCCCAGCTCCTGACCGCCCACGGCGTACAGCGGCCGGAACACGAGGATCTTGCGGTGCTGCCGCCGCTCGAGCACCGCCTCCAGCCCGGCGCACAGGGCGAGCGCCGACTTGCCCGTACCGGCGCGACCGCCGAGCGACAGGATCCCGACGTCGGGGTCCAGCAGCAGGTCGATCGCGATGCGCTGCTCCGCGGAGCGCCCGTGCACGCCGAACACGTCCTGGTCGCCCCGCACCAGGCGGATCGTCTTGTCGGCGGTCACCCGGCCGAGCGCGGAGCCGCCGGGCGAGTGGATCACCAGGCCGGTGTGGCACAGCAGCGGGGACGCCGCCTCCACCACCTCCGGGTCGAGGGCCGCCAGCTCGACCTCGCTCCCCTCGTACAGCGTCGCCACCTGCTCGTCGGCGACGTCGACCTCACGCATCCCGGTCCAGCCGGAGTCGACGGCGAGCTCGTGGCGGTACTCCTCCGCGCGCAGGCCCACGGCCGAGGCCTTGACCCGCATCGGCAGGTCCTTGGAGACCACGGTGACGTCGCGGCCCTCCGCCGCGAGGTTCGCCGCGACCGACAGGATCCGCGTGTCGTTGTCGCCCAGCCGGAAGCCCGCGGGCAGCACCTGCGGGTCCGTGTGGTTGAGCTCCACACGCAGCGTGCCGCCGGAGTCGCCGACGGGGATCGGGGCGTCGAGGCGGCCGTGCTTGATGCGCAGCTCGTCGAGCATCCGCAGCGCGCTGCGGGCGAAGTAGCCGAGCTCGGCGTGGTGCCGTTTGGCCTCCAGCTCGGTGACGACGACGACCGGCAGGACGACGTCGTGCTCGGCGAACCGGTGGATCGCGCGGGGATCGGACAACAGCACGGACGTGTCGACGACGAACGTGCGACGGGCGGTGCCGTCGGCGTCGGCGGTGTCCTGCTCAGGAACGGGTGCTTTGCGGGCCACGGCGAGCTCCCTCCGGCGCCTCGGCGCCGTCGCCGCCCCCGGACCCGGCGGCCGGACCTGGACGGTCCGGACCGGGCAGGGGCGATCTGGTGGTGGGCAGGCGACCGGCCGTGGGCGCCGTACGGCGCGGGGCCGGTGCCGGCCCTCCCGCACGGAGCGTGAACCCCATCGGCTGGCCTCCCGGAGGACGGCTGGACACCGTCCCTGGCGCCAAACTACGACGCTGTGATTCTCGCCACCACCCCTGCCGCGGCGGGTCGGGAACTTGTCACCCGCCGTTCACACGCCCGACCCCGCCGCGACGCACGCCGGCGCCGCGAGCACGATGGACCCATGCCGTCCTCCGCCCCCGCCCGCACCGCCTACGTCGTCCTCCTGCGCGGCGTGAACCTGGGCCGTTCGCGGCGGGTGGGCGCCGCCGACCTGCGCGAGTCGGCCGCCGCCGCGGGCCTCGCCGACGCCCGCACGTACGCCAACAGCGGCAACCTCGTCGCCACGGGGTCCCCGGGCGACGACGCGGTCGCCGACCGCGTCGCGGCGGCCCTCGCGACGCACCTCGGCGGCGACGTGCGCGCCGTCGCGCTGACGGCGGGTCGGGCCGCCGAGATCCTCGACGCCGACCCCTTCCCCGACGCCACCGCGGACCATCCGTCCCACGTGCAGGTGCACCTCGGCCCCGACCCCGTCGACGCCGAGGGCGTCGCTCGGCTCGCGGAGGGGCGCCCCGAACGGTTCGTGGTGGCCGGCGGCGTGCTCTACGTGGACTACGTCGACGGCATCGGCCGCTCGCGGCTCACCTCCGCCGCGATCGACCGCGCCGCGGGCACCTGGACCACGGGCCGGAACTGGAACACCCTGGCGCGGCTGGTCGCGATGGCCCGCGACGCGACCTGACGGACCGCCACGACCCACCCGCCGACCGCCCCACCTCCCGCCGGCCGTTAGGCTGGCCCGCGGTGAGCCGGGAAGTCTGGTCGGTGGCACCGGCTGCAACGCCGGGAGACGATCGACCCACGACCCGACAGGAGAACGCCCTGAGCTCCGAGACCACCACCCCGTCCGTCGGCGCCCGGCTGCGCCGCTTCGCCTCCCGTGAGACCACCGGGGGCGCGCTCCTCATCGCGGCAGCCGTCCTCGCGCTGATCTGTGCGAACGCGCCGTGGCGCGACTGGTACTTCTCCCTCTCCGAGGCGATGGTCGGCATCGACGCCATCGGCCCGGTCCCGGTCCACCTGGACCTCACCGTCGCAGAGTGGGCCGCCGACGGCCTGCTCGCGATCTTCTTCTTCGTCGTCGGCGTCGAGCTCAAGCACGAGTTCGTCGCCGGCAGCCTCCGCAGCCCGAAGGAGGCGGGCGTGCCGATGCTCGCCGCCGTGGGTGGCATGGCGGTCCCCGCCATCATCTACGCGGTCGTCGTGGTCGCGCTCGGCGAGCCCGGCGCGCTGGGCGGCTGGGCGATCCCGACCGCCACGGACATCGCGTTCGCGCTCGGCGTCCTCGCCGTCTTCGGCAAGGGGCTGCCGATCGCGGTCCGGACCTTCCTGCTGACCCTCGCCGTGGTCGACGACCTCCTGGCGATCATCGTGATCGCGATCTTCTACACCGAGCACCTCAGCTTCGGCTACCTCGCGGCCTCGCTCGTGACGATCGCCGTCTTCGGCTGGTACGTACGCTCGCGCGCCCCGCGCTGGTGGCTGCTGGTCCCGCTGTTCGTGGTGGCGTGGGCGTTCATGCACTCGTCGGGCGTGCACGCGACCGTCGCCGGGGTGCTCATGGGCTTCACCGTCGCCGCGCGCCCGGCCCACGGCGAGGCCGAGCCCCGCACCCACCGCTACGAGTCCGCCGTCCGGCCGTGGTCGCAGGGCGTCGCGCTCCCGGTCTTCGCGTTCTTCGCGGCGGGCGTGAACCTCGTCGACGGCGGCGGCGTGGCCGAGATCCTGGGACAGCCGGTGGTACCGGCCATCACGGTGGGCCTCGTGGTCGGCAAGCTCATCGGCGTGCTCGGCACGACGGCGCTGGTCACGCGCTTCACGCCCCTGCGGCTCGCGCAGGGCATCGGCGTCCGCGACCTCCTGCCGGTCGGCTTCCTCGCCGGCATCGGGTTCACCGTGGCGCTGCTCGTGTCCGAGCTGTCGTTCGGCCACGCGTCCGAGCACACCGAGGGAGCCAAGGCGGCGATCCTCCTGGGGTCGGTCATCGCCGCCGTGCTCGGCGCGGTGACGCTGCGCTGGGACTCGCGCCGGGCGCGCACCCCCGACATGAACCTCGACGGCGTCGACGACGCCGTCGCGGACTTCATCGGGGACGAGAAGGACCGCCGGGACCACTGAGGGCGCCCGCGGCGTCGGCGGCCCGCGCCGGCAGGCCCGGCCCGCCGGCGCACGCGAGCGCGGGCTCCCGGACGTCGGCGCGTGCCGCGGCGTCGGCGAGGCTCGCCCGGGTCGCGGCGGCCCGGGCGCCCCAGGCCGTCAGGACCCGGTCGACGACGAAGCCCAGGACGGTGCCGACGACGATCCCGACCGCGACCGCCAGCAGCGGCCGGTCGCCGAGCGACTGCGCCGCCACCACCCCGAGGAGCACGGACCAGCCCGCCCACGCGAGGGACGCCACGGCCGACAGCGCCATGAAGCGGCGGCGGGAGAACCCGACGGCGCCCGCGGTGACGTTGACCGCCATGCGCCCCACCGGTACGAACCGCGCCCCGAGCACGACCGACGCGCCGCGCCGCTGGAACGAGCGGGCCGCCCAGGCCACGGCGCGCTGACCGCGCGGCCCGCGCAGGAACGGCACCCGGGACGTGCCGAGCCGTCGCCCGAGCGCGTAGGCCACCTGGTCGCCGCACCACGCGCCCAGCGCCGCCACGAGCACGACGAGCGCAAGGTTGACCCCCTGCCCCGTCTCGGCGCCCACCGCCAGCATCATGATCACCGTCTCGCCGGGCACCGGCGGGAAGAAGCCGTCGGCGGCCGTGGACACGAAGAGCGCCGGGAACGCCCAGGCGGAGGAGACGAGCGCGAACAGCGTGCTCTCCAGCTGGGCCCACAGGGAGGCGATCGCGTCGATCATGCCTCCCACCCTCCGGCGCCGGGCACGCCCGCGACCATGGGGTGTGCCCCCGGTTCGACCCTGGGGGAACCCTGAGCGCGCGGGTCAGGCCGCCGTCCGGCGCGAGCGCGCCACGAGCGTCAGCGCGACCAGCACGCCGACGACGCTCACCGCCGTCGCCACCCAGAACGCGGCGGAGAACGCACCCGCGGGATCCGTCGTGGTCGCGGCGAGCAGGGCCGTCACCACGGGCGCCGCGGCCGCCGAGCCCACGGTGCGGACCACGCTGTTCAGGCCGGTCGCCGCGCCGGTCTCCGTGGGCGGCGACCACGTGACGACGAGCTGGGCGCAGATCGCATAGCCGATGCCGTTGCCGAGGCCGAGCACCGCGAACGCGACGACGACGGCCCACGGCGTGGCGGGCCACAGGGCGATCCCGACGGCCCCCACGGCCATGACCGCGGCGGCCGCCGCTCCGGTGAGTCCGGGGCCGATGCGCCGCACCAGCACCGGGGTCAGCCGCCCGCCCAGGAACACGAGGACGGCGCTCGGCAGCATGGCGAGGCCCGAGCCGGTCACGCTCAGCCCGTGCCCGTAGCCCGTGCTCGCAGGCGCCTGCATGAGCAGCGGCAGGGCGACGTAGCACACGTAGGGCACGAACCCGACGGCGACGGTCAGGAGGCTGACGAGCACGATCGGGCCGTGGCGGAACGTCCGCACGTCGACGACCGGCGCCGCGGTGCGCAGCTCGACGACCACCAGGAGGACGAGCAGCACCAGGCCCGCGGCGCCCACGCCGAGCGTCCGGGGCGAGCCCCAGCCCCAGGTGCCGCCCTGGGAGACCGCGAGCAGCACGCCCACGAGCGCGCCGGCGATCAGGGCGATCCCGGCCCAGTCGGTGCGTCGCTGCACCGCCGGCGCGCCGCCCCGCGGCACCCAGGCGGCGACGAGGCCGGCGGAGAGGAGGATCAGGACGGCGCCCAGCACGAACAGCCAGCGCCACGACAGGGCGTCGACGACGACGCCGCCGACCACGAGCGCCGTGCCCGCGCCGAGGCCGATCATGCCGGGGATCCAGCCGAAGGCGGCGGCGAGGCGGGGGCCGGACAGCGTGGACCGGGCGATCGCGAGGGCGAGCGGGAACGTCGCGGTGCTCACGCCCTGGACGACGCGCGCCGCGAGCAGCACGCCGAGGTTCGGGGCGGCGGCCGCCGCGAGGGTGGCGGCGGCGAACACGAGGATCGTGCCGAGCAGCACGCGGCGGTGGCCGAAGCGGTCACCGAGGTTGCCGACCACCGGCGCCAGCACGGCGCCGGCGAGCAGGAAGGCGGTGAGGATCCACCCGGTGCCCTGCGCGGTGGCGCCGAGCTCGCGGCCGAGCGTCGGCAGCGCCGGCACGACGAGCGTCTGCATCAGCGAGAACGCGAGGACAGCGGCGCTCAGCGCGAAGGTCATGCGGCCCGGGTGGCGCACGACGGTGGCGTCGGTCGGCGGGCCGGGGACGCCGTCGGGCGCCGGGCTGGTCGGAGGCACGGGAGTGCTCGCTCTCTGTGTGGTGAGGGGTGGCTGCGCCTCGTCGCGCGGGCCGAGTCGAAACGGAACGGAATGCTCGTTCCGATTCACCATAGCATCGGGCCGCGGGCTACCGTGTGCCCATGCCCTCCCCCGCCGATCCCGCCGACCGTCCGCTGCCCGGCCGGAAGCGAGAGGCGCGCGCCAACGACACCGCGGTGCTCGCCGCCGCCCGCGAGGTGTTCTCCGCCCAGGGCCACGGCGCCTCGATGGCCGACGTCGCCCGGCACGCCGGCGTCGGCGTCGGCTCGGTCTACCGCCGCTACCCCACCAAGGACGCGCTGGTCGAGGCACTGCGCGTGCACGGCGTCCGCGAGGCGGCCCGGCTCGCGGCCGAGGTCGCCGACGAGGTGGAGGCGGCGGCGCCGGGGAACGCCGGCGACGGCGGGGTGGGTACGTTCCTCGCGCGGCAGATCACGGGCGCCACGGGGCCGATCCTGCGACCGACCGGCGCGACCGGACCGCTACCGGCCGACCTCGCGGCCGCCACGGACGACCTGCACGCCGCCCTCGACCGCCTGGTCGCGCACGACCGCGCGTCCGGCGTGCTGCCCGCCGGGTTCACCACCGCCGACGTGATGCAGCTCCTGCTCCACCTGCGGCCGTCGCTGCCGTTCGCCCGCGCCGAGGCGGACGCCCTGCACCTGCGCTACCTCGGGCTCGTCCTGGCCGGCCTGCGCGCCCGGGCGGGCGACGGCGCCGGGCTCGACGACGGGCCGCGCTGGGACCACTGGGTGGGCGCCTGGCACGACTGACGCGCGGTCAGCCGTCGGCCGGGGCGTGCCGCTCGAGGAACTCGTACACCTCGGTGGTGTCGACGCCCGGGAACGCACCCGACGGCATCGCCGCCAGCATCGACGCGTGCGGGCGGGCGCTGGGGAACGCGTGCCCGTCCCAGCGCCGCGCGAGCGGCTCGTCCGGGCGGCGGCAGCAGCTCTCGTCGGGGCACCGGGACGTGCTGCGGGCCGTGGTCTCGCGCCCCAGGAACCACTTGACCTGCGCGTACGGCACGCCGACGCTCACCGAGAACCGGCCGTCGGCCGTGTCCGTCACGCGCGACGTGCACCAGTAGGTGCCCGTCGGGGTGTCGGTGTACTGGTAGTACGGGCTGAGCCGGTCGGTGACGCCGAACACCTGGCGCGCGGTCCAGTGCCGGCACACGTGCTGCCCCTCGACGGTGCCCAGCGGGTCGGACGGGAACCGGACGCCGTCGTTCTCGTACGCCTTGTGGATGGACCCCGACTCGTGGACCTTCATGAAGTGCACCTTGATGCCGAGGTGCCGGGTGGCCAGGTTCGTGAACCGGTGGGCCACCGTCTCGTACGACACGGCGAACGCGTCGCGCAGGTCCTCCAGCGAGATCGTCCGCGCGTCCTTGGCCTCGCGCAGCTGCTTCACCGCCTCGCGCTCGGGCACGAGCAGCGCGGCGCACAGGTAGTTGGCCTCGACGCGCTGGCGCAGGAACTCCCGGTAGTCGCGCGGCTCGGCGTGCTCCAGCACGTGCGAGGCGAGCGCCTGCAGCACGGCCGACCGCGCGTCGGACCTGCCGCGGATCCCGTTGCTGGGCAGGTAGACGCGGCGGTGCCGCTGGTCGATGACGGCACGGGTGGACTGCGGCAGGTCCGGCTCGTAGTGGATCGAGAAGCCGAGGTGCGCGGCCAGCTCCCCCGCCGCTCGCTGCGGCAGCGGGCCGCGGCCGTGCCCCACGTCGTCGAGCAGGTCGCGCGCGACGATCTCCAGGTCGGGGAAGTAGTTGTCCTGCGCGCGCATGTCGGCGCGCAGCTCGGTGTTGGCCCGGCGCGCCTCCTCCGGGGTGAGCGCGCGCTCGGAGTGCAGACGCTCCAGCTCGCGCTGCAGCCCGACGATCGCCTCGAGCGCGTCCGTCGGCAGGGACTTGCCCACCTTCACGGGCCGCACGCCGAGCGCGGAGAAGAGCGAGCCCCTTTGCACCCGCTCCAGCTCGATCTCGAGCGCGTCGCGGTGCGACGGCGCCTCCGCGGAGAGCAGGTCCTCGACGCTCGCGCCGAGAGCGCGCGCCACCGCCTGCAGGCGCGCGATCGTGGGCTCGCGCTTGCCGTTCTCCAGCATCGAGACCTGCGACGGCGCACGTCCGATGGCCTCTCCGAGCTGCTCCAGGGTCATGCCGCGGCGGGTGCGCAGGTGCCGGATGCGGCGGCCGATCGTGAGCGCGTCGGCCTCCTGATCGATGGGCAGCGCCGCGTCGTCCCGGGTACCGGGCCGCGGGTCGGTCGAGATCGCCATGCTCGAGGGTGACACGTGCCACACCTTCCGTCCAGGAGAAGAAGTCCAGAACTTCTGCTCCGGATTCCTGGCCGAGGGGTGCTGCGCCGGGCCAGGGTCGTGGTCAAGGACGACGGCGGCCCCCGTGGTCGCCCCACGACGAGAGACGAGAGAGGCACGACATGACCGCGATCCTCGAGCCCCGCACCACCGGCTCCACCGGCGACCAGACGCAGACCGCCGCCGACCTGGCCGAGCAGTGGGCGACCGACCCCCGCTGGGCGGGCGTCGAGCGCACCTTCTCCGCCGAGGACGTCGTCGCGCTGCGGGGCTCCGTGGGCGAGGAGCACACCCTGGCCCGGCGCGGCGCCGAGCGCCTGTGGCGGCAGCTGCACGACGAGGACTTCGTCAACGCGCTCGGCGCGCTGACCGGCAACCAGGCCGTGCAGCAGGTCAAGGCCGGCCTCCAGGCCATCTACCTCTCGGGCTGGCAGGTCGCGGGCGACGCGAACCTCGCGGGCCAGACCTACCCCGACCAGTCGCTCTACCCGGCGAACTCGGTGCCGGCCGTGGTGCGCCGCATCAACAACGCGCTGCTGCGCGCGGACCAGATCGACGTGTCCGAGAACGGCGCGGCGACGCGCGACTGGCTCGCCCCGATCGTGGCCGACGCCGAGGCCGGGTTCGGCGGCCCGCTCAACGCCTACGAGCTGATGCGGTCGATGATCGCGTCGGGCGCCGCGGGCGTGCACTGGGAGGACCAGCTCGCCAGCGAGAAGAAGTGCGGCCACCTCGGCGGCAAGGTGCTCGTCCCGATGCAGCAGCACGTGCGCACGCTCAACGCGGCGCGCCTCGCGGCCGACGTCGCCGACGTGCCGTCGGTGGTGATCGCCCGCACCGACGCCGAGGCCGCCACCCTGCTCACGTCCGACGTCGACGAGCGCGACCGCCGGTTCCTCACCGGCGGACGCACGGGCGAGGGCTTCTACGAGGTCAGCAACGGCATCGAGCCGTGCATCGCCCGGGCCAAGGCGTACGCGCCGTACGCCGACCTGATCTGGATGGAGACCGGCACCCCCGACCTCGAGGTCGCGCGCACGTTCGCCGAGGCGGTCAAGGCGGACTTCCCCGACCAGATGCTGAGCTACAACTGCTCGCCGTCGTTCAACTGGAAGAAGCACCTGGACGACGACACCATCGCGAAGTTCCAGCGCGAGCTCGGCGCGATGGGCTTCACGTTCCAGTTCATCACCCTGGCCGGCTTCCACGCCCTCAACTACTCGATGTTCGACCTCGCGCACGGGTACGCCCGCGAGCAGATGTCCGCGTACGTGCGGCTCCAGGAGGCCGAGCTCGCCGCCGAGGACCGCGGCTACACCGCCACGAAGCACCAGCGCGAGGTCGGCACCGGCTACTTCGACCGCGTGTCGACGGCGCTCAACCCCGACGCCGCCACCCTCGCGCTCGCCGGCTCCACCGAGTCCGCCCAGTTCTAGCCCGTCCCCCCGCCCCGCCCGCACCGACCGGAGGCACGTCATGACCACGCTCGCTCCCCCGACCACCAGCCCGTCCACGGCGACGCCCCTCGCCGACACCGCGACCGACCCGTTCGTCTGGGGCGGGACGTCGCTCGCGGAGGGTCACGTCACGGTCACCGCCCCGCTCGGGCCGCGCGACGAGGAGATCCTCACCCCGGAGGCGCTAGCGTTCCTGGCGATGCTGCACGACCGGTTCGCCGACGACCGCACCGCCCTGCTCCTCGAGCGGCAGCGCCGCATGCGGCGCATCGCGGACGGCGACGACCCGGACTTCCACCCGGCCACCCGGCCGGTGCGCGACGACCCGTCCTGGCGGGTCGCCGGCGCGGCGGGGGCGCCGGGGCTGAGCGACCGCCGCGTCGAGATCACGGGCCCGACGGACCCGAAGATGACGATCAACGCGCTGAACTCGGGGGCACGGTGCTGGCTGGCCGACGCCGAGGACGCGCAGTCGCCGACGTGGCGCAACGTGGTGGAGGGCCAGCTCGCCCTGCACGACGCGATCCGCGGCACGCTCACCTTCACCGGCGCGGCGGGCAAGCGGTACGCGCTGCGCTCCACCGACCTCACCGAGCTGCCGACGATCGTCTTCCGGCCGCGCGGCTGGCACCTGTTCGAGTCCCACCTGGCCTACACCGGCCCGGACGGGTCGACGCAGCCGGCGTCGGGCACGCTGGTCGACTTCGGCCTGTACCTGTTCCACAACGCGCAGGAGCTGGTCTCCCGCGGGCGGGGCCCGTACTTCTACCTGCCGAAGCTGGAGGGCTACCGCGAGGCGCGGCTGTGGAACGAGGTCTTCGAGGCGGCGCAGGACGCGCTCGGCATCCCGCGCGGCACCGTCCGCGCCACGGTGCTCATCGAGACGCTGCCGGCCGCGTTCGAGATGGAGGAGATCCTCTACGAGCTGCGCGACCACTGCGCCGGGCTCAACGCGGGGCGGTGGGACTACCTGTTCAGCGTCATCAAGTGCTTCCGCACGCGGGGGTCGTCGTACGTGCTGCCCGACCGGGGCCAGGTGACGATGACGGCGCCGTTCATGCGGGCGTACGCCGAGCTGCTCGTCGCCACGTGCCACAAGCGCGGGGCGCACGCCATCGGCGGGATGAGCGCCTTCGTCCCCGACCGCCGTTCCCCCGAGGTGACCGAGCGCGCCGTCGAGCAGGTGTGGGCCGACAAGACCCGCGAGGCCCACGACGGCTTCGACGGCACCTGGGTGGCGCACCCCGACCTGGTCGAGGTGGCGCGCGGCGCCTTCGACGAGGTGCTCGGCGACCGGGACCACCAGGTGGACCGGCTGCGGGACGACGTCGAGGTGGGCCAGGCGGACCTGCTCGACGTCGCGTCGGCCCGGCGCTCCGGCGCGACGGTCACCGCGGCGGGGCTGCGCACGAACGTGTCGGTGGGCGTGCGGTACGTCGAGTCGTGGCTGCGGGGCGTGGGTGCGGCAGCGATCGACCACCTCATGGAGGACGCCGCCACGGCCGAGATCTCCCGGTCGCAGGTGTGGCAGTGGGTGGCCTCGGGCACGACGACGGAGGACGGCCTGCCGATCACCCGGGTGCGCTGCGAGGCCGTGCTGCGCGACGTGCTCCGCGGGCTCCCCCGGTCCTCCGGCGACCGCTTCGACGACGCCGTGTCCCTGTTCCGCGAGGTCGCGCTCGGGGAGGACTTCCCGCCGTTCCTCACCACCGGCGCGTACGCCCGGTACCTCGCCGGCTGACCTCGGACCTGCCGAGCATGCGGTTGCGCTCGTTCTCACGTCTCGGAACGAGCGCAACCGCATGCTCGGCGCCGGGTTCTCGGGGGCTGTGGATAACGTCGGCGGGCCGGGTCGTCGCTGCGGCAGGGTGACGACGCATGAACACCTCACTCACCCCGTTCCGCCCGGGCGACCAGGTCGCCGACGACGCCGAGCTGCTGGAGCTCGCCACCTTCCTCGCGGGCGGCACCCACCCACGACGGCGCACGCTCACCGTCACCTGGCTCGACGCCGAGGACCGGCTCCTCGGCCTCGCCCTTCCCGTCGACGACGTGCCCGCCCGCCCCGACCCGGCCGCCCTCGCCGGGCTGGGCACCGTGCTGCGCAGCGTCGTCGAGGACGAGGCGCCCGGCGGCTGCGCGGTCCTCGTGCTCGAGCGCCCCGGCGACGCCACCGTCACCGCCGACGACCGCGCCTGGAACCGCGGCCTCCGCGCCGAGGCCGACGGCCGTGGCGTCCGCCTGCGCGGGTTCTTCGTCGCCGCCGGCGGGCAGGTGCGGCCGCTGGCGCTCGACGACGCGTGACGACCGCCGACGCCGCCCTCCGGTCACCGGGCCAGCGCCGTCAACCGCCCCACGACCGCCGACGGCGGCGGCAGCGCGCCCATCTCGTCGGCAAAGCCCCGTGCGGCGGCCCGGTAGCGCGCGTCGTGGAGGACGGCGTGCAGCGCCGGACGGAGCCGGTCGGCGAGCCCCGGCCCGGCCTCGAGGGCGATCCCCGCCTGCAGCTCGGCGACCCGGCGGGCGTTGATCCACTGGTCGGAGGCGAACAACGGGACGACCACCTGCGGGACGCCCGCACCGAGCGCCATGGTGGTGGTGCCGAACCCGCCGTGCCCGACCATCGCCGCCGCGTCCCGCATCACCGCCTCCTGCGGCCACCAGCGCTCCACGTGCACGTTGCGCGGCCACGGGGCCCAGGCCTCCGGGTCGCCGTGGGCGCCGACCGTCACGAGGGCGCGCACGTCCACCTCGGCCATGGCCTCGACGGCGGCGGCGTAGGCGCCGTCGAACCCCTGCGCGGCGGCGACCGTGCCGAAGGAGACGTAGACGAGCGGCGCGTCGGGGTCGCCCCACGCGGGCAGCGGCGGCGCCGGCGCGCCGGACATCGGGATCCGGTAGCGCACCGGCGGGACGTCGTCGTGGTCGTCGTCGAACGAGGACGGCACGCTGGTGAAGACGGGCTCCGCCGCGGCCGCGGCGGCGAGGTCGTGGTCGATGCCCGCCCCGGCCGCGAGGGCGGCCAGCGGACCGGTCAGCTCGTCGACGAAGGCCGCGAGCAGGGACCGCAGCCCGATCGCCACCTGCGCGTGCGGGACCCCGGCGGCCTCCGCGGCGACGAGGGAGGCCACCTCCGCGGGCTCACGGACCACCAGGTCCGGCCGCCACCGGTCGACGAGCGAGGCGACCGCAGGCAGCGCCGCGACCGGGTCGAGACGGCCGAACACTTCGGTCATCACCCGCGCGTTCGCCTCCTGCGGGGACAGACCCGGCAGCGCGCCGAAGACGGCCCCCAGCGCCGCGGGGTCAGCATCGCCGAACGGCTCGTGGCGCAGACCGGTCGGCGCGACGTGCTTCGCGAAGGAGGCGGGCGCCGCGATCCGCACGTCGTGGCCGGCCTCGGCGACCGCGTGAGCGAGCGGCACCATCGGCAGAAAGTGCCCCTGACCGCCCGTCGTCGCGAACAGCACCCGCATCCTTCGAGGGTAGGTCGGTCGCGCCCGGCGGAAGGGGCGAATTCCGAGGCCGGACCGGGTCGCCTCTCCACCGCTCTCGTCCGCCGTCGCTGCCGGCAGCGCGTCGCGCGTGTGGATCCCGAACCCGAGTGTCGACCTTGCCTTCGAGGCGACACGCGATCTAGATCACGTCGTCCTCGACCCGGCGCTCGATGACCACGCGCAGGTTGTCCCACGCACGGGCGTACGCCGCGAGGATGGCGGCCTGCATCGTGTCGCTCTCGCCGGCGCCCTTGGCCTCCTGGACGGCGAGGAATGCGCCCTCGGCGACGGCGGCCTGGATCCGCGGCTGCACGTTGCGGAGAGCCTGCGACTCGTGAAACAGGCGTGGGTCCGGATTGCACCGCTCCGGCTCCCCGTCGGGAGGTTGAACCGGCGACGCGCCCCCCCTCGGGAGACTCCTGGCTCATGCCGCGCACCTCGGGGCCATGGCCTCCATCTGCGCCATGACGAGACGGATGGCCTCGGGCTGCTGGTCCGGCGGGTACTTGTGGACGATGAGCAGGCGCTTGATCGACGAGCGGAGCTTGGCCCGGACGTCGTCGCGCACCGTCCAGTCGGTCTTGACGTCCCGCCGCAGGACGGCGATCAGCTTCCGCGCGATCTCCGCCAGGGTGGCATCGCCCTGCAGCAGCGCGGCGGCCTCGTTCTGCGCGAGCGCGTCGTAGAGCGCCAGCTCGTCGTGTCCGAGCGGCGGGTCGAACCGTTCTCCGCGCTTCGACTCCGCGACGACATCGTGCGCCATCTCGACGAGAGCGGCGATCACCTCGGCCGACGTGAGGTTGGCGTTGGTGTACTTGAGCATGAGCTGCGAGAGGCGCTGGGAGAACGCCTGACGTCGCACCAGGTTCCCCGCGGTCGCGGCGCGTGCCTCCGCCGTCACGAGGGCACGCAGCGCCTCGATGGTGATCTGCGGGTGCGGCGCGTCCTTCGCCTTCGCGAGGAAGTCGGCGTCGAGCTGGTCGAGGCGCGGGCTCTCCAGCCCCGCCGCACCATAGACGTCCACGACGTCACGCGCGTCGACGGACGTCGCGGTGAGCTGGTTGAGCAGGCGCTGGACGTCCTCTGGGATGGGCTGACCGCTGGCCTGCCGCTCCTCGGCGTCGAGCTTGCCCATCCAGACCCGTACCTCCTCGTAGAAGCGGGCCTCGTCCGCGAGGTCGACGAGCGAGTCGTGCCGACCCGACGCCGACCAGGCACGCGAGAGCGCCTGTGCTCGACGGCGGAAGGTGTCACCGACAGGCTCCGCGTCGGAATCGGCGGGCACACGGTTCTGCGGCGTGCGCGGGCTGCGGAGCCAGCTCACGACATCGAGCACCACACCGATGTAGGCGCGGCCGCCGGAACCCGCCTCACGAAGCCTCGCGCGCCAGCCGGTGGGCTCGACCAGCTCTCGCAGCGCCAGGACGAGCTCGCGCGTGGCGGCGGCGACCTCCGCGAGCGGTGTCCCGACGGGCTTCTCCGCCTGGTCCCGCACCGTGTACTGCGCGAGCGCCGCCGCGAGGTTCTCCGCGACGGGAGCGTAGGCGACCAGCAGACCGGCGTCCTTGCCGCGGAACGTCCGGTTCACGCGCGCCAGGGTCTGCATGAGCAGTGCGCCGCGGAGCGGTCGGTCGAGGTACAGGGTGTGGAGCGGCGGGGCGTCGAACCCGGTCAGGAGCATGTCCTTGACGATGACGATCTCGAGCTCGTCGTCGGGGTCCTTGAGCCGGTTCTTGATCAGGGTGTTCTCGCCGTCGCGACGCACGTGGTCGGCGATCGGCGGCTGGTCCCCGGCGTCGCCGGAGTACACGACCTTGACCCGGCCGCGGGTGACGTCGTCCGAGTGCCACTCGGGCCGCAGCGCCACGATCTGCTCGTAGAGCCGGGCGCAGATCTCCCGGGTGCCGGCGACGACGAGCGCCTTGCCGGGGGCACCGACAGCCGCGACTCGCGCTCCGGTCGCGGTCGCCGGGCGCACGAGCTCGGCGACCGCGTCCCTGCGCTGCTCCCAGTGCGACACCAGGTCGTCCGCCAGGGTCTTCAGACGGGCGGGGGCTCCGTAGACGGCGTTGACGACGGCCACCGACTTCTCGATGCGGGCGCGTTCGGCGTCGTCGAGGCCGACGGTCGCCTCGTCTGCGGCGGTGTCGATCGTGCCCGGGTCGACGTCGTCGGGGAACCCGACCTTGACGAGTCGCGACTCGAAGTAGACCGGGACCGTCGCGCCGTCGGCGACCGCGCGCGTGAGGTCGTAGACGTCGATGACGTCGCCGAACACGGCCTCCGTGTCCCGCTCGCCGGTGACCGGCGTCCCGGTGAACGCGATCAGGGTCGCGTTCGGCAGCGCGTTCTTGAGGTGCCACGCGTAGCCGTCGAGGTCGTCGTAGTGGCTGCGGTGCGCCTCGTCGACGACGAGGACGACGTTGCGCCGCTCGGAGAGCACGGGGTGCTTGCGGCCCGCGCGCTTCTCCTCGGCGGTGAGCCCGAACTTCTGCAGCGTCGTGAAGTAGATACCGCCGGTGGCACGGTTCGCGAGCTCGCTGCGCAGCTCGCTGCGACGCGTGACCTGGCGCGGCTGCTCGGCGAGCAGCTGGGAGCGGGCGAACGTCTGGAAGAGCTGGTCGTCCAGGTCCGTGCGGTCGGTGATAACGACGATCGTGGGGTTCTCGAGCGCGGGATGCCGCCCGATCGCCGCGGCGTACAGCTCCATCTCCATCGACTTCCCGGAGCCCTGCGTGTGCCACACGACGCCGGCCCGGCCGTCCCCGCGGACCGCCTCGGCGGTCGCGGCGACCGCCTTGGTGACGGCGAAGTACTGGTGCGGCTTGGCGACCCGCTTGTGCAGCCCGTCCTCGTCCGCGTCGAAGGCGACGAAGCCCCGCAGCAGCTGACCGAAGCGTTCCGGGTTGAACAGGCCGTCGAGGGTGACCTCCAGGGGCGTGCGCGCCGCCACCTCGCCGAGCAGGCCGTCGTCGTGCACCAGGTGCAACGGCCGGTCGCCCTCCGGGCGTCCGTCGGGGCCGACCACCCGACCGTCGTCGTCCACGTTCCACGGCGCGTAGTGGTTGAGCGGGGTGAACGGGGTGCCGTACTTGGCGACGACCCCGTCGCTGATGACGGTGAGCACGCAGAAGCGGAACGCCATCGGCAGCTCGCGCACGTAGGTGGTGAGCTGCGCGTGCGCGGCGGCGACGTCGGCATGCGGCGAGCCCGCGTTCTTCAGCTCGACGATCACCACGGGCATCCCGTTGAGGTAGAGGACGACGTCGAAGCGTCGCTCGACGTCTCCGTCGACCACCGTGACTTGGTTGACGGCGAGCCACTCGTTCTCGTGCTCGTGCGCCGAGACGAGGCGCACCGTCGCGGTCTGCTCACGCCCGTCCTCGACGTACGCGATCCGGTACCCCTGCACGAGGACGTCATGGATCCGCTTGTTCTCGGTGATCGCGTCCTGCGAGCTCGGCCGGAGGATCTCCGCGAGCGCCTGCTCCAGGTACTCGCGCGGCACGTCGGGGTTGAGCCGGCGGACGGCCGCGCGCATCCGCGACGGGATCGCGAGCTCGGACCACGCCTCGCGCTGCGGCTGCTCGCCGAGCGCCGTGTAGCCCGGGTGCCCGATGTCGGACAGCGCGCCGGGAACGATCTGCTGCCCGCGCAGGGGCTGCCAGCCGAGCGGCTCGGCCAGGTGGTCGAGCGCGAGCTGCTCCCAGTCGGCCTCGTGCGGTCGCATTGGTCCTCCGTGCTGGTCGGGTGGTCGTGGCTGTCGTCCTCGGCACCCATCGTGGCCGAACCAGCGGACCGAAGCAGCAGTTTCGGCCGGTAATCACCCTTATCAGGTCGTCGGTTCTCCAGGCTGCATAGTCGCGGCCGCATCGCTCTACCTGCGCCACGGCCGCATCAGTCGGTCCGCGCCTGTGTCAGATGTGATTCATCCCGGGCCCGAGCAGCCAATGCGTCAAAAATGATGCATCGCGACGCGTGACCTGATATGAATCAGATATGAGCGCCCTGCCGTGGTTCCGCGCCCGCACAGGCCCTGCCCTGGGGACCGCGATCAAGCGCGCGCGGGAACGTGCGCTCCTGAGTCAGGACGAGCTGGCCGAGGCTGCCGGGACGTCGCGACCGACGGTCTCCCGCCTCGAACGTGGCGCGTCCGTCGCGAGCGGCACCGTCATCGAGCTGGCGAGCGCATGCGGCTACGAGATCGTCCTGGTGCCCCGCGGTGCCCGGATCACCGTCGAGCCCCGCGACGAGGGGCGGGGATGACCGTGGTCGCCGCACTCACGATGTTCCTCCGGGGCGAGAAGCTCGGCGAGGTCCGCCGCCTGCGCAACGGACGCCTCCGGCTCCGCTTCGCGACGAGCGCCCTCGGGCGGTGGGGCGAGGGCAGCCGGCCGCTGTCGCTGTCCCTCCCGCTCACCGAGCGTCGCGTCGAGGGCCCCGAGCTCGAACGGTTCCTGGACAACCTGCTCCCCGAGGGCGCTGCCCGTGCCGCCCTGGAGCGCGAGCACCACGTGCGTGCGGGCGACACGTTCGGCCTCCTGTCGCGCGTCGGTGCCGAGTGCGCCGGAGCAGTCCAGCTCCTTCCCGAGGGCGCGGAGCCGACCGACGGGCACCTCCGTCCGCTCGACGACGCCGAGGTCGCGCGGATCGTGGCCGACCTGCCGACCCTCGAGCCGCCGGACGGACTCGCGGTCACCGCGTCGCTGGGCGGGATCCAGGCCAAGGTCCTGCTGCACCGCACGTCGACGGGGTGGGCCTGGCCGGCTGACGGCGCGATGTCGACCCACCTGATCAAGCCCGAGCCCTGGGGTGCGACCGGCGTTCCGCACCTGGTGCAGCTCGAGCACTGGACGCTCGGGCTCGCACGCGCGGCGGGTATTCCCGCAGCGCGGTCGGAGCTCGTCACCCTGGGCGGGCGCGAGGCCATCGTCGTGGAGAGGTTCGACCGGGCCGACGGGAGGCGGCTCCACCAGGAGGACCTCGCCCAGGCCCTCGGGCTCGCCGCCGTGGACAAGTACGAAGGCTCGGGAACGGGGCCGGGCCGGCTGGCGACTGTCGCCCGCCAGGCAGCTGCCGAGGCGGTCGACCCGAGCGAACTCCTCCGCGACCTGCTGCGCCAGGTGACCTTCAATGTCGTCATCGGCAACGGTGACGCGCACGCGAAGAACTACTCGTTCACGATCGACCAGGAGGCGTCGTACGGTGTGGCGCCCCTGTACGACACCGCTCCGGTGTTCCTCGTGTCCGCCGCCTACCGTCATTCCGGCATGGCGATCGCCGGCAAGAACAGACTGGACCTCATCGCCGGTGGCGACCTGGTGCACGAGGCCGAGTCGTGGGGGATGCGGGTGGACGACGCGCGCGCCCTCGTCGGGACGACCGCGAACGCGGTCGCCGATGCCGTGCACCGCGCTCCAGACCTCGAGCCGTACCGCGACCTTCCCGCGACGCTCGTCGGCCGGGCAGATGAGGTTGCGAGCTCCGCGGAGGCCGCGTGAACCCGTGCGCCAGCCGCTGAGATCCAGCTCGGCATGCGGTCAGTCCGCCTCGATAAGGTAGCGGCTATCACGGCCAGCCCCTCTGACCGACCCTGTCGGGCACGGGCTGGTCTTCATGTGCAGGCGGGCAATAGTCGCCGACAACGAGCCTTACCGGTCTCGTTTCACGTCTCGCTTGATGCAGGCGGTCGGCGGACCTCGGCGCGCCGACCGCCCGGGCGAAGCGGCTCAACTGACGTCGGCGGCCTGGTTTGTCACCCCGTACGGCACATGCACGCTCGGCGCGAACGCCGCCGTCGACAGCAGGTGTGATTCCTGGTCGTCGAAGAAGATGTGCGGACGCATGACCTCGAGGATCCGCCCCTTGTCGATGCCGCCGAGGAAGAACGCATCGTTGACGGTCACGCCCCACTGCTGGAGCGTCCGCACCGCCCGCTCATGGGCCGGTGCATTCCGGGCCGTGACGATCGAGACCCGGAGCCTAGGCTGGTAGGTCGGGTCTGCGTCGCACACCTGTGACTCGACCGTCTGGATGCGGTTGACGTCCCGGAGGAATCCGCTGAGCGGTCCAGGATTCAGCGGGATCGCCTGATGCTGCCGCTCGTACTCCCGGAACTTCTCGATCCCACCACCCTGGTAGACGCGCTCCGAATCGTCCGCCGCGAGGACCCCGTCGAAGTCGAAAGCGATGCGCAGCTCGTGTCCGTCGTCCTCCGTCGCCGCGGACGAGCTGAGCACCTGTCCCGCGGGGAGGTCCAAGTCGACCGCCGCACGGACGTCGGCCGGGTCTCTGGACAGGAACAGCGACATGTCCAACGCCGGGATGTAGTCGTACGGCGCCTTGCCCTGCGTGAAGACGGACCGCGTGATGTCCAAGCTGTGGGTTGCGATCGATCGCATCACCCGCAGCCCCGTCGACGGGTCGTTCTTCGACAGCACGATGACCTCGACGAGCGGGTCATCCGCCCGCAGGTTGTTCAGTGCGAGGAGCCGCTGGAGGAACGGGAACGCGACCCCCGGCTTCAGGGTGTCGTCGATGTGCGCCTCCTGATGGAGCCGGTACGCCTCCTCTCCCTGCGCCCGGAAGACGGCGTCCGACTCCGTCAGGTCGAACAGCGCGCTCGACGCGACACCGACAACCAGCCGGCCGGCCAGCTCATAGGGCATCCACGACCTCCTGGGCCTCGCGCATGCGAACGCTGCCCGACATCAACTGCGGGAGGAGCGTGTCGCGAATCGCCGCCAGGGAGAGGTTCTCCCGTTCGGCCAGTAGGGCCCGCTCCCAGAGTGCCGCCATCCCCGCGTCCTCGGCGGCGATGGAGTCCTTCGACGGCACAGTAACCAGTTCGTCGAGATGGCGGCGCTGGATGTGCCCCATCGTCGTCGCCTTGTCGGCCGCGATGGCACGGAACTGCTCAAGCTTGTCCAGGATGAGCTGATGGATCAGCCACGTCGGATAGCCGCTGTTCGGGATCACCTTGAAGATGTGCTGATTCACCACGCCCTCGTCGCGAAACCAGCGACTCAAGGTCAGCGATCCTGACCAGGCGAACAAGAGATCGCCCGGCCGAGCCACATTGTCGTCGCACGCGTCGACCTCGTTGCGTACCGTCGACCCCGTCAGCCCTGAGTTCAGCTCCGCGATCCGGATCACCACACGACCAGTCCCTGTAGCCCCCTTGGTGAAGTTCCTCCCGTTGACGAACCGTGCCGTCTGGCTCAACGGCTCGCGCCGGTTCGAGTCGTTGACCATTCGGCGGAAGCACAGTCGCGCCAGCTCGTCGGCGGTGGCGGCGAGGCGGGTGTTGGCCGCGATCTTGTCGTCGAGGGCGCCCAAGACCTCGGCGATCGCTCGCTGCTCACCTAGATTGGGAAGCGAGACGTTCAGAGCGTAAAAGTCTTCGCGAGTTGTCGACGGAATTGCAGATCCCGACCCAAGCGAGTTGATATCGGCATGCTTTAGCGAATAGTAAGCCCAAAACGGGTCTACGGTGGCATCGAGGTCCAACCAGTACGCAGTGTCGATTACCCAGAATGGTCCGCGCGCCAGCGTGACCCCTCGATATGCACCCTTGCGTCCGATGATGAGCTTCGGGCCAGCACCTAGAGCCTTTCTGTCCGTGAAGCCAATCGGCCCCACGGTGCCAAATACCTCAACCGCCCCGGATTCCCCGCGTTCAACCGTTGGTAGCGCCCGCCCATAGTTGAGGTTCCCAACGGCACCCCAGGTAGTCTCACGCCACTCACCCACGGACCCGCTCCAGCTGCTCGCGCACGACCTTTTCCAGCCGCGCCGACTCGTCGAACTGCTCGAACAGTTCCTTGGTCAGCCGAGCGATCTTCGCCTCCACCGGCTCGCCGTCGTTCTCGGCCTCGGCGGCGCCGACGTACCGACCGGGCGTCAGGGCATATCCGGCGTCCTTCATGTCCGCGAGCGCCACGGTCTTGCAGAACCCCGCGACGTCGTCGTAATCGAGCCCCTGCTCTACGGCCGAGGCAGTCCCCCGCCACGCGTGGTACGTCCCGGCGATCCGGGCGATGTCGTCGTCGGAGAGCGCGCGCTCGGCACGGTCGACCATGTGCCCGAGATTGCGGGCGTCGATGAACAGCACCTCGCCGGCGCGCGCGCCCTTGTCCTTCGCGAAGAACCACACGCAGACGGGGATGCCGGTCGAGCGGAAGAGCTGGGTGGGCAGCGCGACCATGCAGCTCACGAGGTCGGCCTCGACGAGCTGGGCGCGGATGTCACCCTCTCCCCCGGAGTTCGACGACATCGACCCGTTCGCCATGACCACGCCCGCGGAGCCGGTGGGCGCCAGCTTGGACAGGATGTGCTGGATCCACGCGTAGTTCGCGTTCCCCGCGGGCGGCACGCCGTACTTCCAGCGGGTGTCGTCGGTGCTGCGCGCCCAGTCCTTGATGTTGAACGGCGGGTTCGACATCACGTAGTCCATTGGCACGTCCGGGTGCAGGTCTCGCGCGAACGTGTCGCCCCAGCGTGGACCGAGCTGCCCGGACAGGCCGTGGATCGCGAGGTTCATGCGCGCCAGCTGCCAGGTGCGCTGGTTGAGCTCCTGCCCGTACACGCTGATGGCCTGCGGGTCGGCGCCGTGGCGCTCGAGGAACTTCTCCGCCTGCACGAACATGCCGCCGGACCCGCACGCCGGGTCGTACACGCGCCCGCGGTACGGCTCGAGCACCTCGACGAGCACGCGCACCACGCTGGGCGGCGTGAAGAACTCGCCGCCGCGCTTGCCCTCGGCGCGGGCGAACTTCTCCAGGAAGTACTCGTACACCTCGCCCAGCACGTCGCGTGCCTTGGACACCTTGGTGCCGTCGGCCATCACGCCCGTGAACCGGGCCGAGGAGAACAGGTCCACCAGCTCGCCCAGGCGGCGCTGGTCCACGCTGATCGAGTTGAAGATCGTCGGCAGCGTGCCCGCCAGCGGCGGGTTCGCCCCCATGAGGTGCGCCATCGCATCATCCACGAGCTGGCCGACCGACGCCTCCGGCTCGTCGATCGTCGCGACGCGGCCCTTGGCGTTGCGGGCCAGGTAGCCCCACCGCGACCGCTCCGGCACCCAGAACGCGCCGGCGCGTCGGTACTCGTCGACGTCCTCCAGCAGCGGCGCCGCGTCGTCCTCGCTGAGCCCGTCGGCCACGCACTCCGCGAGGATCGCCTCCCGGCGCTCCTCGAACGCGTCCGACACGTACTTCAGGAACACCAGCCCCAGGATCACGTCCTTGTACTGGCTCGCGTCCATCGAGCCGCGCAGCTTGTCCGCGGCCTTCCAGAGCGTGTCCTTCAGATCCTTCATGGTGGTCGCCGTGGCGACCGACGGCATGGCCGCCTTGGTCCTCGGGGGCACTCGGTTGTCCTTCCTCATTCGGTGGCCTCATCTTGTCCTGCGGCACTGACGCCGTCGTCGACCTCGCCAGGGACGATCTGCACGACGCCGCTCGCGACGCCGTCGACCAGCGCCCCGGCGAGCGCCTCCAGACGGTCGAGCTCGCGGCGCGCGGCAGCGGCACGGTCGGCGACGGCGCGGAGCGCCCGTTCGACGTCGCCCGCCTGGTCCGCCGGCAGCATCCGCACCCGCCATGACCGCCACCGCTTGGCACCCGAGGGCTGGGCTGCGATCTCGCGGGCCACGACATCGGACAGGACGCGAGGGCAGTCCCCGCCACCGTCGGGGTCGACGACGCGCAGGACCCACGCCGGGTACACGACGGCGGAGAAGCCGTCACGGTCCACCTCGGCCGCGGGACGGGGCGTGGTCGTGACGACGACGTCGCCCGGCTCGGTGAGCCGCGCACCGGGGTGCTCGGCGGCCAGGCGCATCCGGTCGACGGCCCGCGTGCCCCACGGGACGGCACCGAGCAGCTCGTCCGGGCCCAGCACGCGGGTCAGTGCCGGATCCCTCCCCGGCGCCGGCACGACCATCGACTCCGCGAGGCGGACTCCGGGCAGTCTGCGCACCCTCCCGTCGTCGGCAAGGGTGCCCAGCAGGGCCTCGTGCAACGGCCGGGCAGCGCCCCGACGCACGGTGACGTCGAGCGGGCGCCGGTCCTCGCCGTCGAGCAGCTCCGCGAGCTCGCGGACGCGCACCGCCGCCGCACCGCGGTCGTCGCGCGGCACCTGCGCCAGGCCTCGTCCCGACTCGATCAACGAGCCGCCGCGCGCGAGCACCTCCGGGAGCCTGACGAAGCGGGCGAACCGGAAGGCGTGCGCGCGCACGGAGTCCGCGCTGTCGAGGGAGGCGACGACGTCGGTGAGCAGGTCGTCGAGCACCCCCCTGTCGAAGGCCGGGCCGTTCACGGTGGCGTCCGAGAGGTCCGCGACCATCGTCCACCGGTCCCCGATCGCGACGTCGGCGTGCGCATCGCCGAGCACCCACAGCGCGAGGCGCTGCCGCGAACGGTCGACGACGAGCCCCGGCGGCAGCAGCACCGCCGTGCGCAGGCGGTGCGTGCGCAGCAGCGCCGACCGCGCCGACTCCACCGCCGGGCTCGAGGCCGCGTCGACCAGCGCGCTCGCGGGACCGATCACCACGGCCCGCTGACCGGGCCCCAGCGACAGGACGACCTCGTCGACCCGGGCCAGCGCCTCCTCGTCCGACACGTCGCCGACGCCGACCTCCGGCACCTGGCGGACGACGACCGCCTCGGTCGGCAGGTCGCCGCCCTCCAGCGTCCGGACGTCCCAACCGTGCGCGACCAGGCGGCGTCGCGCGAGCCTGCGCCCCTCCCCCGGCGGCACCAGTGCGGTCGGGACGTCGACGGCGTCGGGCGTGGCGAGGACCGCATGCAGCAGGTCGCCGCACCCGGGCGCCGGGCTCGCCACGACGTCCGCCGGCGCCACCGCCTCCACCACCCGCGCGACCAGGTCGAGCGCCGCCGGCGCGAGCGCCGACCGGGTGAGGTCCGCACGGCCGGCGCGGTAGCGGTCCGCGAGCACGGCCTCCGCGGCGCGGCCCGGCGAGTATGCGGCGGACGCCATGAGGTCCGCGAGCTCGCACACGGCCGGGAGGTCGGCCCCGAGCGCCGCCACCTCCCGGTAGAGGAACTCGTCGTCGGGGTCGAGCTCGTCGGCCAGGTCGAGCACGTCGTCGGGGGCGAGGTCCGCGAGCGCCACCGACGCGTACGCGCGCAGGCACAGCAGCGCGAGGAGACCGTCGGTGGGGCGGCCGCTCCCCGGACGGGCGTCGAGCACGCCACGTACCGCGACGTCGGCGGCGAAGTGGGGGTTCTTCCCCAGCCCGGTGCGCTCCACCCATGCGACGACCTCCGACGCGCGGAAGCGCGGCGAGCCCGCGCCGTCCACGACGGGGGCAGGGAACGGGCTCGGGCCGGCAGCGTGGCGCGTACGCCACATGGACACCACCGGTCGCTGCACGCCGGCCGTGAGCGCGATGTCCGACAGGGACAACGTCAGGTCGTGCAGCACGGCCTCGGCCGTCCGTGCCGGTCGCAGCGGTGTCGAGTCCATCGCGCCTCCTCTCGTCGCGCCAAGGGTAGGCGCACGACCCGCGCCGGCAAGGTCTCGACGGCGCGATAAGAGGCTTTATCACCCGCTTCCCTGACAGCGCCTGTCTCCCGAGTCGATGCTCCTGCCAGACGGGTCGGAACAACCCACCCGACGCACATCGACGCGAGGAGCCGACGATGAACGAGGACGCACCGGTCGACGGCCGCGTGGCCACCGCTCCGCCTCCGCCGCAGGGCCCGCCGCACGACGACCCGACGCGGGACGACAGGCGATACCGCCCCGGGACGGTCGTCGCCGCGGCTCTCGGCGGGATGGTGGTGGGAGCGTCCGTCGTAGCGCTCGCACTGTCACTCGGAGGTCCGGCACCCTCCGGCGACGCGACCGACACCGGGCCCGGTGCGGCAGCCTTCGAGGCCGCCTACGACAGCTGCGGGCCCAGCGACGGAATGGAGCTCGTCGACGACAGCACCACCCTGGCGCTCGACGTCCAGGGCGACGACGACCTCACCGGCACGAGCTACACGACCGTCGACTGTGTCCTCAGCGCGCTCGAGACGCCGTCCCGCGTCACGGAGCTCATGTACTCGACCCGGGCGCTCGACGGCAGGCAGACCGACTCCTGGGACGGCATCACCACGTCGTGGGGCTACCACCCCGACACCGGGCTCGACCTGCTCCTGACGGTGGATCCGACGGGAGACCAGACGTGAGCGGCGCCGATGCTCGACCCCGGACGTCGTCCCGATGGGTGCGTGAGCACCGCACGCCGATCGCGCTCAGCACGGCAGGGGCGCTCCTGGCCGTGTTCGCAGCGGGCGCGACCGTCGTCGCCGCCGACCGCGACCGCGACGCCCGGACCGCGCAGACGCAGGCCGCCGACACCGCCGCCGAGCTCGACGCGACGCGCACGGAGCTCGACGGCGCCCTCGCACGCGCCGAGACGGCGGAGAGGCGGATGGACGACGCCAAGACGGAGGCGGCGACCCAGCAGGCCGGGCTGGACGAGCGCGAGTCCGGGCTGGACGAGCGCGAGCAGGACGTCGCCGACCGCGAGAAGGCCGTGAGCAGGACCGAGAAGAAGATCGAGAGCAGTCGCATCGACGAGGGCGTCTGGACCGTCGGCACCGACATCGAGGCCGGCACCTACCGCACCACCGAGCCCGTCTCCGGTGACTGCTACTGGGCGATCTACCGGTCCGGCACCAACCAGGGCGCGATCGTCCAGAACGACATCGTCACCGGGGGCCGCCCCACGGTCGGACTGAGCGACGGCCAGGACTTCGAGACCAACCGCTGCGGCACGTGGGACAAGCAGTGACCCCGTACGAGCCGCCCCCTCACCACTCACCCCACACCACAGAAGGAGCTCTCATGTCCACCACTCCGAACGGCCCGACGTACGAGCCGTACCCCGTTCCTCCGGTCCCCGGCACGCCGCCCCTGGGGCGGGGCAACGGGCTCGCCGTGGCCGGATTCGTCGTGGCCCTGGTCGCGCTGCTGCTGTCCCTGATCCCGATCGTCAACAACGGGGCGTTCGTGCTCGCGATCGTCGGCCTGGTGCTGGCGATCGTCGGGCTGGTGAAGGCCCGCCGTGGTGCGCCCCGGCAGGGCATGGCGGTCGCGGGCATCGTCCTGGCCGTGCTCGCGGGCGTCGGCGTCCTGGCGTCGCAGGCGTTCTACAGCTCGGTGCTCGACGACGTCTCCGACGCTCTCGACGACACTCCCGCCCTCACCGGCGAGGATGCTCTGGCCGAGCCGGATGCGGACGTCGCGGACCAGGCGACCACGGAAGAGGACACCACCGCCGCCGACCCCGAGCCGGCCGCGGCCGAGGAGGGCACCCGCGACACCCCCTTCACGTTCGCGGACACCGTCAACAACGACGACTGGACCATCGACCTCGGCAAGCCCCACGAGGCGTGGACGGACATCCACGCCGAGAACCAGTTCAACGAGGCGCCCACCGACGGCATGGAGTACTGGATCGTCCCGGTCGAGGCGACCTACACGGGCGGCGAGACCGGCACGCCGTGGGTCGACCTCACGGTCGAGTTCGTCGGCGACGACAGCGTCACCTACTCCGACTCGTGCGGCGTCATCCCTGACGACCTCACCGACGTCGACGAGCTGTACGAGGGCGGCTCCGCCAAGGGGAACGTGTGCGTCGCCGTCCCCGCCGGGGCCCCGGGGACCTGGACGCTGACGGCGGGCTGGTTCGCCGACCCCGTCTTCTTCCGCGCGAAGGGCTGACACCCGCCGGCGGCGGGCGCGCCGGGTCCACGCCCTGCGCGCCCGCCGCTCACCACCACACCGACAAGCACGAGCACGTCCACGAGGAGCCGACCATGCCGTTCATCCACTCCGTCCACGTCGCCGAGCCCGGCACGCACAACGAGCACATCGAGGCTGTCGCCGTGTCCGACCTAACTACCGGCCCGCTCCGGGTCTCGAGCCGCGAGGCCGTGCACACCGACATCGTGCGCGGCACCCGCTACCGGGCCCTGCACCCGGTTACCCACGAGCAGACCGACGTCGTCGCGCGCACCAGCCCGCGCGGTACCCGCTACATCACCACCCTCGCCAACGGGACCGAGAGCGACAACCTGCTGCGACTCCCCCGCTTCTGAGCAGTCGCGTCAACGGCTGCTGGACGCGGGCACTTCACGGCACGCGCACGACCGCGCCAGACGTTCCCGCCGGTTTCGTCGCAAGCCGCGGTCCGCTGTTGCCGAGATCACCCGGCCCAAAGCCGAGATCGCCCGATTTCACCCGGTCGGACCCGATCGCGCCCGCCTCCGACGTGTCACGATTCCCGCGCCCCCCTCCCGCGACGCCCCTTCTGAAAGACCTCGAATGACCACCTTCATCACCTTCGCCGTCTGCGCCGCCATCGTCGGGATGGGCCTCTGGACGCTCGTCAAGATCCGCAACGCTCACCGGCTGGCCCGCCTACGGATCGAAGGCGTCCGCGCCGTCGTCGCCGACGTCCCCCATCCGGCAACGTCCGACTACCGCACACTGATGCTCCGGCGAGCCCAGGACGGCAACGTCGAGGTCGCGCACCTCTGGCACGAGTACAACGAGACCCTGGTCAACGGTCGCGACGGCGCGCTGTTGAACACCTGGACGCCGACCACTACTTCCGGTCCGACACCCTCGCGCCGGAGCTTCTGCACGATCGGGTCATCAGCAACCGCTCGTCGGTCCTGACCGTCCTCGGTGTGCTCGGCACGTTCCTGGGCCTCACGGCGGGACTCGCCGGCGTCGACCTCGCCGGCAACGCCGATCAGCTGACCGACGGCGTCCGCACCCTGATCAGCGGAGCCTCGACCGCCTTCATCACCTCGGTCTTCGGGGTCGTCGCCAGCCTGATCGTCCAGGGAGTGGAAAAGAGCGCCGGACACAAGGTCGAGGGCTCGATCCAGGCGCTCCAGGCGCAGCTCGACCGGCTCTTCGACAAGCAGACCTCCGAGGCCTCGCTGGTCAGCATCATGAACAGCTCCGAGGAGAGCGAGAAGCATCTGGCCGTCCTGGGTGAGCAGATCGGCGCCAAGCTCCAGGAGACGGTGGGGTCGCTCGCCGGCGACCTTCGCGAGTCCGTCGACCACATGCAGCGCTCGGTCGAGGAGGCGATCACCAGCACGATCGCGCCCGAGATGGAACGCATCGCGACGATGGCGGCGCAGCAGTCGTCGGACATCTTCGAGGGCCTGGTCGAGAAGTTCGCGGGGCGCTTCGAGCAGATCGGCATCACGCTGGCCGATCGGCTCGACGACGCCTCGTCGACCATGTCGACCACGCTCGACTACCTCGGCTCCCGGATGGCGCAGCAGGCCGACGAGCACGCCGAACGCATGGAGGAGATGCGCTCCGCCACCCAGCGCCAGGTCGAGCTGCTCGAGGAGCATCTGCCTCGCGTCGTCGAACGACTCGACGAGGCGACCGCGCGTCTCGACGCCGTCTCGGAGCAGCTGGCTCCGTCGGCGGAGAACCTCCGCACCACAGCCGAGACCTTCGAGCGGACGAGCACGGCGTTCCGTGACGTGCTCGCGGACAGCGTCGAGTCGTTCGAGGAGATCAACGCCAAGCACGCCGGCGCTACCGAGATGATCACTGCCCTGACCGAACGTCTGGAGAGCCTGACGACCTCCACGGCCGCCGCATCGTCCGTGCTCGAGGAAGCCTCGGGTGCCCTGCGCGACGGCATGGCCGGCATGCAGGAGCAGCAGGGCGCCTCCTTCGAGGCCGTGCGTGCGCAGCAGCAGTCGTTCCTCGACGCCCTGCGGGCCCACCAGGCCGAGGTGCTCGACAAGCTCGCGACCGAGGTCGACGGCTTCCGCACCTCGCTCACTGCCTGGTTCGTCGACTATTCCGGCGCGGTCAAGGAGCAGACCGACTCGCGCATGAACGCATGGAACGAACAGACCCTCGCGTACACCTCGACGATGCTGGACGCCGCTCGTGCACTCTCGGCCGCCGTCGAGGACATCGAGCAGCTGCAGGTCCCCTCGCCCGGCGGCGGTGACGAGACCCGTCAGGTGGCCGCATGAGAGCGCCTGCCCGACGCGCGCGCCAGAGCAGCGCCGAGGACACGTCGCACTGGATCTCGTTCTCCGACCTCATGTCGGCGCTCCTGCTGATCTTCCTGCTCGCCGTCGTCCTGCTCGTCGTGTCGCTGACCAACAAGCAGCAGGAGCTCGCTGCCGAGCAAGAGCAGGCTCGCTCCGACGCCGCCGCTTTCGCAGCGCAGAAGGAGAGCCTGACCAGCCAGATCGCGACCCTGCGGGACCGCGAGGAGGTACGTTCGCAGATCGTCGAGGAGATCCGTGACGACCTCCGCGAGCGCGGCATCGCGGTCGAGGTGAGCGATGACAGCTCCGTCCTGCACATCCCGACCTCGGCCCTCGGCTTCGCTTCAGGGTCCTACGAGATCAGCTCGGCCCACCGGCACGTCGCCCTCACCATCGGCGAGGTCGTCTCCGCCGCCGTCCGTGCCGACGACCGGTACAAGGCGCTCGACACCGTCTTCGTCGAGGGCCATACCGACAGTGAGAAGTACCAAGGTCTCGAAGGGACCGGTAACTGGGGGCTGTCCACGTTCCGGGCGATCTCCCTGTGGCGACTCTGGGACGCCGACATGCCGAGCGCACAACAGCTCGACACGCTCGCACGCTCTGACGGCGAGCCCATCTTCTCCGTCTCGGGGTACGCGGACTCCCGACCCGTGGAGGACAAGCAGGCCACCGACGAGCAGCGAGCCGCGAACCGTCGCATCGACCTCAGGTTCACCGTGAAGGGCCCGACGGCCGACGAGCTCGCCACGATCGTCGAGGAGTCCGACGGCGACCTGACCGCCGACGCCGCCGAGGGCACGAAGTGACCCTGGTCCTCCCGCCCCCCGAGCTGACCGCGGCGCCCTGGCCGCCGGACCTGGCCGACGCCTGGCGCACCGCGGCGGAGGGTGCCGCCGAGGTCTCGCGGCGGGCGGGAACCGGCACCCGGTTCGAGGCAGTGCTCGGCGAGGCACGCACGCTCCTCGAGTCCCGGCGGTCCGAGGAGATCGTCGCGCGGTCGACCGACCGACATTTCGCGCGCGCCGTGGTGGTGCTCTGGTCGGAAGAACCGCGCCTGGCCCAACGGTCGATGACTCCCCCGCTCGTCGACGCCGTCACCGCGGGTCCCCCCTCACGGCAGACCGTCATCACGCTCGCCGCACTCCTGCTGACGCACTACGACCTGCTGGACGACTGGCACGAAGGCCTCTTCGCGGCCGTGACCTCGGCGGTCGACCGCGCGGTCGGCGGCACCCGCCACCGGGAGCACCAGGACCTCGTCGAGGTCATCCGTGCCTCCGGTCGGTACGTCACTCGCGTCGACGGGCCGCAGGTCCTCGCAGGCGAGCTGGTCGCCACCGGCACGACGCCCGAGAACCAGCCGGAGGCTCGCGCGCTCTGCGGCAACGACCAGGGGCGCTATGCGCGAGTGCTGCGCAACTCCTATTACCTGGCGCAGATCCATGCGGCCGACCACACCACGGACGGTCACGCGTTCCTCGCCGACGCCACCGCACGAGCCACCACGCTGCGCCGCGACGAGGACGACCGCCGGTTCGGGATCGCCGTCCTGACCGCGCTGCTCGACAAGCCCGACGGTCGGATGCCGAGCGCATCCTGGGTCGAGGCGGTGGTCGAGGTCGGCGGCGACCCGCGCCACGAGCAGAACCCGACCTGGCGCGAGTGGTGGGCGCACGTCCCCGACGATCTCCGTGCGCGCGCGGTCCGCTGGATGTCGGGGGCCGACCTGCGGACGTTCCTCGCTGCCGTCGAGCTTTTCGGCATTGAGAACGGGAACGTGGACCTCCAGCGCATGTTCCCCCAGCGCCAGCGCTTTCTCATGGGGCTCTACGAGTCCGGCCTGGTGCGGTCAACACGGCTCATCCTGGGCGAGGACGTTCGCGCCACAGTCCGGCGCGTCACGAATCTCGGACTCTACGACGTCCCGCGCTTTGCGGACCCCAGGCGTGACACCGCGATCGTTTTCGTCGACTGCGGCGACTTCCACCTCGTGGAGGGCTCGCACAACTTCAAGCTGCACGTCTATCTCGGCGAGCCGGAGCCCGTCCTCACCGACCCGCTCCATCGCTCGTTCACCCGTGACGACCTGACGAAGACAGTGCCGTACCGCCACCAGCAGCGGCACGGCGAGAGCGCGTTCGGAGCCTGGTCGCACCATGGCAGTGCCTGGCTCTGGCATGCGCTGGACTTCCTGCGGGACGGCGGCGTATCGCTCGACGAATCGGCGCTTGTCACCCGCCAGGACCTTGC
This sequence comes from Promicromonospora sp. Marseille-Q5078, assembly GCF_050315395.1. Taxonomy (NCBI): domain Bacteria; kingdom Bacillati; phylum Actinomycetota; class Actinomycetes; order Micrococcales; family Promicromonosporaceae; genus Promicromonospora; species Promicromonospora sp. Marseille-Q5078. The sequence continues at coordinate 1,479,614 of NZ_JBNPQG010000001.1, read as the reverse complement.
CTACGTCGTGCAACGACGCCGTGGCACGACGGCGCCACACACACCTGCCCGTTCCCGACGCTGGTGGAGCCGATGAAATTCCGCGACCTGCTCCGACGAACCCCCATGCTGCCGGACGACCCTGCTGCGCCGATGCCGCTCTTCACCGTCGAGCACGGCGACGCCACGCGGTTCACGACGACGGCGGAGACCTTCGCCGAGCTGCTCGCGGGCCGCGGGCAGCGCAGCGCCCAGGAGCAGTTCCTCGTGCTCGAGTCCCTGGCAGACGACGGCCGGGCACGTGCTGTGGACGACGGCTTCGAACTCACGGCCGACGAGATTGCTCGTCTGCCGCGCGACGAGGCCGGCCTGTTGAGGCTCCCGCCCCGGTTCACCGGCGCGTTCGACGTCACCGTCCGCTCCGTGACCTCCCGACCCGACTTCACGGTCGGGCTCGCCCTGCGTACCGACCGCTACGAGGAGCCGTTCCGCCGGGAAGGCGCCACCGTGCTGCTCGGGATGGCCCCTTACGCGCGGGCGTATCGGCTGTCGCCCGCCGCCCTGCGCACCGTCCGCGCGGTCCAAACGCACCAGGCGCTCGCACCACAGGCCCGCAGCGAAGCACGCAACGCGCGCCTCGTCGCCGAGCTCCAGGCGGCCCAGCGGATGGCGGCCTCCAGCGACGCCGACATCCGCGACGAGCACTTCGCGCTCGACCTTGGACATCTGGATGGGTTCACCACCATCGCGCCGTCCAAGGTCGGCCTGCGGGTCGAGCCCCAGGACGACGGATCGCTGCTCGTCGCGCCCCATCTCGACCTCGACGGCGACCCCCGTGCCCTGGACACGCGCTGGCACCAGCTGCCCGACGAGGAGGACGCCAACGGTGGCGTCCTTCGTGTCGACAAGCAGCTCGTGCTGCTCGACCGTCAGCAGCTCGAGGGTGTGCGCGAGGTGCGGCGCCGTCCGCGGATCCCCAAGGAGCAGGTCCCCACGTTCTACGAGGCCCCGGGCGCGTTCTTCGACCCGGAGCTCGTCGACATCGAGCTCACCTTCATGTGGCTCGTCGCCGGGCTGGGTCGGCTCGCCCCCGTGTCCTATGCCGAGGCCGCGAAGTCCGGGACGGACTGGATCAACCCGGACCACGGGGTCACGGCCCCGGAGGTGCTGGCCGAGCGCCCGCAGACGACCGGGGAGCAGCAGGAGATCGAGCAGGCGGTCGCCGACGCGTGGGAGCGCGCGGAGGACCTGTTGACCCTCGGTCAGGACGTGGTCGACATCTCGGACCACAGCCGGGTCGACGAGGCTCTCGAGGCGTCGCGACGCAGGCTCGCCGACCTCGGCGTGGACACCTCGTCGCCGCCCGTCGACGACGACCCCGAGGCTGGACCGCAGGTGCGGGTCGGCTGGGTGCTCGACGATGCGACGACGCTCGCCGACCGGCTGCGGGCTGCGGCCGAGGCGGCGACCCTGCGGGGACCGGTCGACTACACGAGCCTCGGCCGTCGACCGTTCCCGCACCAGATCGAGGGCATCGACTGGATGACACGGCTCATGCAGGCGTCGTTCGAGGGCCCGGACGACGACCCGGCACGCGTGCGAGGCGGGCTGCTCGCCGACGACATGGGCCTCGGCAAGACGTTCATGACGCTCGCTGCGCTCGGCGAGATCGTGCGGACCGGTCGAGAGACCGGCATTGCCACGCGTCCCACGCTCGCCGTCATGCCGGTCGCTCTGCTGGAGAACTGGCTCGACGAGATCCAGGAGACCTTCGGCTCCAGGCACGGCCCCTTCGACGACGTCGTCGTGCTCCACGGCGACGGACTCAGCCACTACCGCACCGGCCGCGGACGCGAGAGCGCCGTGAGCGAGGAGCACCTCGACGCCTCCGGCATGGTGCGGTCGGACGTCCTTGCCGACCTCATGCTGCTCCGCGTGGGCGAGGCCTGGGGCGACGCGCGACTCGACCGGCCCGGGACGCTCGTCCTGACCACGTACGAGACCGTCGCCCGCTACCAGGTCTCCCTCTCACAGGTGGACTGGGGTGTCGCCGTCTTCGACGAGGCGCAGAACCTCAAGAACCCGGACATCCTGCGCACCCGCGCCGCCAAAGCCCTCCGCGCGCGGTTCAAGCTTCTCGCCACCGGAACCCCCGTCGAGAACTCCCTCAAGGACTTCTGGTCGCTGCTGGACACCGCGCAACCTGGGCTGCTCGGTTCGTGGTCGCAGTTCCGCGAGGCGTGGGAGACCCCGATGAGCGCGGCGAGCGGCGACGCCCACGCGGACCTCGGGCAGCGGCTCCGGTCCGCCGTCGGCCCCTACATGCTCCGTCGTATCAAGGAGGACCACCTCACTGAGCTGCCCCCGAAGCACGTGCACGCGGGCCAGCACGGCCGGGTCATGCCGCCGGCCCAGGTCGCGGCCTATGACGACGTGATCGCCCGCTACCGGGCGAAGGCCGGGACCAAGGGAGCCATGCTCGGCACGCTCCAGCGTCTGGCGCAGGTGAGCCTGCACCCGGGGCTGCTGACGCCCGAGGTCGAGATGAGCGACCCGACCGCGGCCGGGGACTCCGCCCGTACGGATGTCGCGGTCCGGGAGATCCTCGACGGGATCCGGGGCCGCGCCGAGAAGGCGATCGTCTTCTGCTCGTCCAAGGCCATGCAGCGCACGCTCGCCCTCTGGCTGCGTGCGCTCTACGGGGTCCCCGTCGATGTCGTCAACGGAGACACCCCGGCGACCGGCCGCGGCGACACGCGACTGCGCAAGATCCGGGAGTTCGAGGCGCGCGACGGGTTCGCCGTCATCGTGATGTCACCGCTCGCGGTCGGCGTCGGCCTCACGGTCGTGGGCGCGAACCACGCCATCCACCTGGAGCGGCACTGGAATCCCGCCAAGGAGGCGCAGGCGACCGACCGGGTCTACCGGATCGGTCAGACCAAGCCTGTGCACGTCTACCACCCGATGGCGCTGCATCCCGACGTCGACTCGTTCGACGTCAACCTCGACCACCTGCTCCGCAGCAAGGTCGCGCTCAAGGACGCGGTGGTCGTTCCGGAGTCCGTCTCCGAGGAGGAGATCGCCCGCGCGATGGGCCTGGGGTGACGCTGCGGGCGCCCGGTCACTCCACCGTCCGCACGGACTGCCGGCCGTCCACGACGTCGGCGGTGCCGTGCCGGAGCTCCCGCGGCTCGAGCTCCAGGTACACCAGCCCGCCGTCGCCGACCTGCGAGCGGGCGACGGCGAACCCGGAGGGCGAGGCGCCGTCGTCGAAGAGCCGTGCGCCGGATCCGACCACGACCGGCGCGACGAAGATCCGGTAGACGTCCACCAGGCCGAGGTCGTGCAGGGTGCTGGCGAGCCGTGCGCTGCCGTGCACCTGCAGCTCGCCGGCCGGGCCGTCCTTGAGCGCCCGCACCCGGTCGTCGAGGTCGGCCGGGTCGATCACCGTGGTCCCGGCCCAGGCGGGCTCGCCCAGGGTCGCGGACACCACGTACCGCGGACCTGCATCGATGCGGGCGGCGAGGGCGTCGTCCGGGTCGGTCACCTGCCCCCAGGACGCGTGGAAGATGTCGTACGTGGTGCGGCCGAGCAGGAAGGCGTCGACCTCGTCGAACCACTCCTCCACGACCTCGCCGAACAGGGGATCCGTGGTGAACGGGACGAACCAGCCGCCCTCGGCGAACCCGCCGCGTGTGTCCTCCTCGGGCCCTCCGGGACCCTGCACGACCCCGTCGAGCGAGGTGAAGATGTTGACGCTGAGCCTCATGGGGACCTCCGTCAGGTGTCGTCGACGGAGGGTGGACGGCGCGCGCGGACCGGACTCATCGGGCCGTATGCCCTGGACTTCCGCGCCTCCGCGGCATACTTTCACCTCGGCAGCATGCTGTGACCCGATTCACACGCTCGTCACGCATGCCGAGGAGGGAGCGGAGCCGTGGCCGACGTCCTGGTGCTCAACGCGGGCTACGAGCCCCTGCACCGTGTGTCGGTCAAGCACGCCATCACGATGCTGGTCCGCGAGGTGGCGGTGGTCGAGGAGGCGGTCGAGGGGCACCAGTTCGGCCCGTACCCGCTCCCCCGCGTGCTGCGCCTGGTCCGGTACGTGGCGATGCGCTGGCGGTACCGCGGCGCCGGGCGCCCCGCCGTCACCAAGGACGGCGTCAAGCGTCGCGACGGCGCCTGCGCGTACTGCGGCGGCCCCGCCGAGACGGTCGACCACGTGATCCCCCGCTCGCGCGGCGGCGACTCGTCGTGGCTGAACCTCGTCGCGGCCTGCGAGCGCTGCAACGGCCGCAAGGCGGACCGCACCCCGCTGGAGGCCGGCATGCCGCTGCTGCTCGCGCCGTACGTGCCGCCCGCCGAGCACGGTCTCGTGCGCCGGCGGCGGCGCACCGCCGCGACGGCCGCGGCCTGACGTCCCAGGGGGCCTCGTCCCGCCGACGTCCCGGCCGCGGCCCGGGCGTCAGGCCGCCGGCTCGTCCTCGGGCAGGTCGGGGACCACGGACAGCGACCCGGTGATCGCCACCGCTCCGCCGCCGCCGTTCTCGGCCGGCGACAGCGCGCGCGACGCGATGACGCTGCTCGCGAAGTTGGCGTGGCACTCCGTGCAGTACCACTCCGGCGTCGGCACGGGCACCTCGAAGCCGCCGTAGACGACGTCGGGCTCGGCGTTCATCACGTCGTCCTGGAACGTCATGCCCCACACGATGCGCTTGGTCTTGCCGCGCGCGCCGCAGCCGGGGCACTGCGGGCGCATCCGCGCCCGCTGCGACGCGACGGTGTGCGCGTGCATCAGGTCGTGGCACTGCTCGCACATCAGGTGCACGTCGCGCACCAGCTGCTCCAGGGTGCGGCCGCCCGCCGTGGTGGTGCCGAGCCGGACGGCGCCGTCGTCGTGGGCCCGCATGCGGTGCACGTCGACGAACCGCTCGCAGGTGGCGCACCGCTCCTCGCGCCGCATCGACCAGCCGGTCACGGCGCGGTGGCCGAGAATGCGCAGGGCGTGCACGTCGGGCGCGGTGGCGCCGGCGCCGCAGTCCCCCGGGTCGAGCGTGTGCACCGGGCCGCCGCGGAACTGCTCCGCGACCCCGTCGAGCACGAGCCGCGCGTGGTCCGGCGGCAGCCAGCCCGACGAGCCGGTGTAGGTGTCGGCGCCCTCGAACAGGTCGGCCCACACGATCGGGCGGTCGGGGCCGAACAGGTCGTCGCTCACCCAGCTCTCCCCGTCGCTGGAGCCCATGAGCTCCACGGCGGCGACGACGCCCGCGTCGCCGAGCACCGTCACGACCACGTCGCCCCGCTGCGGCCCGTCCGGCCCGCCGGGCAGCCGGTGCTCCGGCGCGCGGGTGGCGATCGCGACGGACTCCGTCAGCCAGTCGGCCGACCAGTTCAGGTACACGGACGGCACGAGCCACGCGGGGAGGGCCGACAGGGAGGGGAGGGTCTCTCGGGTCACCCGCAGAACATATCGGGCGCGGACCCTCCGACACCACGGGCGTGGTCGTTCCGGTCGCGCCTTCGGCACGCTAGGTTCCCCACCAGGCACGACGGCGTCGCCGCTCCGCCCTCGGCACCGCCGCCGTCCGCCGTCGAGCTGCGCCGCGAGGAGGCACCGGATGGACATCGGACTGTGGGTCGCCACAGGGCTGCTGGCCCTGCTCTACCTGGCGGTGGGCTTCGTGAAGCTCACGCGCAACCGTGAACGACTGCGATCCGGCATGGGATGGGTGGAGGACTTCCCCGGCGTCACGGTGCGGTTCATCGGCCTCGCGGAGATCGCGGGCGCGCTCGGCCTGATCCTGCCGTGGGCCACCGGGACCGTGCCCGTGCTCACCCCGGTCGCGGCGTCGTGCCTGGTGGTGCTGCAGGTGCTCGCCATCTCGGTGCAGGTGCGCCGGCGGGAGCTCGGGCAGCTGTGGGTCAACGTGCTCCTGCTCCTCCTCGCCGGGTTCGTCGCGGTGGGCCGGTTCGCCGGCTGGTGACGGCGCGGGCGCTCAGCGCGCCGCCGCCCACTCGGCGTCGGTCAGCAGCCGCGACCGGATGAGGAACCGCACCCCCTCGGGCGCCTCGACGCTGAACCCGGCGCCGCGTCCGGGCACCACGTCGATCGTGAGGTGCGTGTGCTTCCAGTACTCGAACTGGGAGCGGCTCATCCAGACCGGCACCGTGAAGGTCTCCCCGGTCGCGCCGGGCTCGTCGGCCGGCCCGTCGGTCACGGCGAGGTCGCCCAGGTGCACGTCGGCATCCCCGAGCAGGAAGTCGCCGTCGGGGTAGCACATCGGGCTGGACCCGTCGCAGCACCCGCCGGACTGGTGGAACATCAGGTCGCCGTGCTGACGCCGCAGCCGGGCGAGGAGCCCGGCCGCGGCGTCCGTCACGGCGACGCGGGAGATCGCGTCGTCGGTCATGTCGGGTCCCGTGGCCTAGAAGAACCCGAGCTTCTGGCCCGAGTAGCTGACCAGGAGGTTCTTGGTCTGCTGGTAGTGGTCGAGCATCATCTTGTGGTTCTCGCGCCCGACGCCGGAGCCCTTGTACCCGCCGAACGCCGCGGCCGCCGGGTACGCGTGGTAGCAGTTGGTCCACACGCGGCCCGCCTCGATGGTGCGGCCCGCCCGGTACGCCGTCTCGCCCTGCCGGGACCAGACGCCCGCGCCGAGCCCGTAGAGCGTGTCGTTGGCGATCTTCATGGCGTCGTCGAAGTCGGCGAACTCCGTCACGGACACCACCGGCCCGAAGATCTCCTCCTGGAAGATCCGCATGGAGTTCTTGCCCTCGAAGACCGTGGGCGTCACGTAGTACCCGCCCGCGAGGTCCCCCTCCATCTCCGCGCGGCCGCCGCCGGTGAGGACCTTCGCCCCCTCCGCCTTGCCGATGTCGATGTAGCTGAGGATCTTCTCGAGCTGGTCGTTGCTCGCCTGCGCGCCGATCATCGTCTCGGTGTCCAGCGGGTTGCCCTGCGTGACGGCCTTCGTGCGCTCCAGGGCGTCGCCGAGGAACTGGTCGTAGATGTCGGCCTGGATGAGCGCGCGCGACGGGCACGTGCACACCTCCCCCTGGTTGAGGGCGAACATCGTGAACCCCTCGAGGGCCTTGTCGTAGTAGTCGTCCCGCGCCGACGCCACGTCCGAGAAGAAGATGTTCGGGCTCTTGCCGCCCAGCTCGAGCGTCACCGGGATGATGTTCTGCGACGCGTACTGCATGATCAGCCGGCCGGTCGTCGTCTCGCCAGTGAACGCGATCTTGCGGATGCGCGAGCTCGACGCGAGCGGTTTGCCCGCCTCGACACCGAACCCGTTGACGATGTTGAGCACTCCGGGCGGCAGCAGGTCGCCGATGATGTCGATGAGGAACAGGATCGACGCCGGCGTCTGCTCGGCCGGCTTGAGCACGACGGCGTTCCCCGCCGCGAGCGCCGGGGCCAGCTTCCACGTGGCCATGAGGATCGGGAAGTTCCACGGGATGATCTGCCCGACGACGCCGAGCGGCTCGTGGAAGTGGTACGCGATCGTGTCCTCGTCGATCTCGGAGATCGACCCCTCCTGGGCGCGGATGGCGCCGGCGAAGTAGCGGAAGTGGTCGATGGCGAGCGGGATGTCGGCGGCGAGCGTCTCGCGCACCGGCTTGCCGTTCTCCCACGACTCGGCGACTGCGATCTTCTCGAGGTTCGCCTCCATGCGGTCGGCGATCTTGTTGAGGACGTTCGCCCGCTCGGTCACCGACGTGCGGCCCCAGGCGGGCGCCGCGCCGTGCGCGGCGTCGAGCGCGGCCTCGATGTCGTCCGCGTTGCCGCGCGCCACCTCGGTGAACGTCTGCCCGGTCACCGGGCTGGGGTTCTCGAAGTACTGGCCGCTCGACGGCGGCACGTACTCCCCGCCGATCCAGTGGTCGTACCGGGAGCGGTACTCGGCGATCGCCCCGGGCTGGCCCGGCGCTGCGTAGACGGTCATGCTGCCTCCTCGCGTCCCTGCGGCGCCTCGTCGCGCCGCGATGACGCGACCGTAGGCCGCCGAAGGTTGCAGTCCCGTTGCAGTCCCTCCCGAGAACGTGGAAGTGCTGGACTACCGCCCGCCCGGTCCGCAGGATCACGGCGTGGGCCGGCGTGGGGCCGGACAGGACGGGAGGCGCTCGTGGGCAGCACGAGGCGGTTGCTCGTCGGCGGCGGAGCGGTCGCGGCGGTGGTGGCCGGGCTCTTCCTCCTCACGCCGACCGGCCTGACCCACGCGCGGTTCGCGCTGCGCGAGAGGCTCGCGTCGTGCGGGCAGGTCGAGCACGGCGCGCAGGGCGGAGGCATCCCCGACGATGCGCGGGAGTGCCTCGACGCCGGGTGGGAGTCCGGGGCCGAGTTCTCGGTCATGACGCCGACCACGGAGGGCGACCCGACGTACGCGTACTACCGCGTCGGCGGAGGCGGCCTGGAGATCTACCACGACACCACGGCCGACACCTACGGCACCGGGGGCTGGAGTCGGCGGGTCTGCCCCGGCGACGACGTCGAGGACGCGCTCGCGAGCTGCTGAGCTGCCGCCCCGCAGACGCCAGGACAGCCGTCAGGACAGCTCGGTGTCGAGCAGCGTGACCCGGGCCCGGGCGCGCAGGGCCTGCGGGCTGCCGGCGGGCGCGGCGACGAGCAGCCGGGTCCACGCGGCGTGGTCCTCGGCCCCGTCGGGGCCGCGCACCCACGCGTCGAGGGCGTCGGCGTCGCCAGACGCCAGGACGGCCGCGCGCACCTCGGCGGACAGCTCCGCGCGGAGCCGCTCGACGCCCGGCGCGGCCGACCGCGGCAGCAGCGGCGCGTAGGCGGCGACGGCGGCGCGCACGTCGCCCAGGGCGAGGGCGGCGCGCACGGCGTCCGCGTCGGTGCGCAGCGGCCGGGCGAGCCGGTACGGGCGGGACCCGGCGAGCAGCGGCCCCACCACGTGCCGCAGGCGGGACACCTCGGCCCGCACGGTGACGTCGGACAGCTCGCCGGGGTGCAGCAGCACGGCGAGCTCGTCGGCGCCCAGACCGCGCGGACGCTCGGCGAGCAGCAGCAGGATCTCCGCGTGGCGGAGCGACAGCGGCCGGTCGCCGTCGCGCCCCCGCAGCGCCGGTCGTCCGAGGATGCGCAGGTCGACGGCCGCCGGCGCGGCGATCCCCGGCGGTGCGAGAGCGGCGGCGCGGGTCGCGAGCTCCCGCTCGACGGTCGCGACGGTGGCCCGCACCAGCGACAGCACGACGTGGGTCGCCGCGGCCCGTCGCCCGGTGACGTCGAGGACGCCGAGCACCCGGCCGGTGGCGGGGTCGCGGACGGGGGCGGCGGCGCAGCTGAGCTCCTGCACCGGGCGCGAGAAGTGCTCGGCGCCGATCACCTGGACCGCGCTGCGGGTGGCGAGCGCGGTGCCGGGCGCGTTGGTGCCCACGCTCTCCTCGCGCCACACCGCGCCCTCGACGAACCCGACGCGGTCCACCGTGCCGCGCAGCCGGTGGTTCCCCTCGACCCAGAGCAGCCTGCCGACCTCGTCGGAGACGGCGACCACGAGCCCGTCGTCGGCCGCGCCGTCGACGACCAGCTCCCGCACCACGGGCATCACGGCGGCCAGGGGGTGCGTCGCACGGTAGGCGGCGAGGTCGTCGTCCGCGAGGGAGACCTGCGGGTGCGGGGTGTCCGGGTCGACGCCGTTGCGCAGCGACCGGCGCCAGGAGTCGGCCACGACGGGGTCGATGCCGCCGGGCGGTTCGCCCGTGCCGAGGAACTGCTCGTACGCGGCGCGCACCGTGCGCGGGTCACGACGTGCCCCGCCTCCGTGCGAGCCCCCTGCGCGCGCCAGCGAGGCGGCCGTCCGTTCCACCCCGACCTCCCGACGTCGTCGTCCGGTGCGTGCGTGCCAGTGTAGGGCGCGCGTCCGGGCCCGCGTCGAGGCCGCGCCCGTCGGTTCGTCCTGCCGGCGGCGGACGACCGTAGCCTGTGCCGATGGTCGACGACGAGGTCCCCCTGCCGCACCAGGACGAGCCCGCCCCGTTCCGGCGCGGTGACCCGGTGGCGCTCCGGAGCGTGCGCGACTTCGGGGGCCGGCACGGTGTGGCCGTCGGCTTCGCCGTCGCGGGCACGGTGGTGCTCGACGACGCCGACCTCGTGGTCGTCGCCACCCGCCCGGGGTCCGGGATGCGGACCCGGTCGGGTCGGCGCGGGGGGCCTCGCGGTCGCGTCGCCCTCCCGGCGGACTGGGACGGCGCCCACGACGAGCGCGTGTGGACGGGCGACACCGTCGTGCGCGTGCACCGGCGCGGCGAGCGCTGGTCCGTGTGGCGGTGGCACGACGGCAGCCGGTGGACGGACGCCTGGTACGGGAACCTCGAGTCGCCATGGCGTCGGTCGCGGATCGGCTTCGACACCCAGGACTGGGCGCTCGACGTCGTGGGCACGGGGGACCCGGTCGAGGGCCCGTGGTCCGTGCGGTACAAGGACCAGGACGAGCTGGAGTGGATGGTCGAGCGCGGGTCGGTGTCCGCGGCCCAGGCAGCCCACGTGCAGCAGGTCGGTGCACGGCTGATGGACCGGGCGACGGACGCGTCCTGGCCCTTCGACGCCGACTGGGACGCGTGGCTGCCCGACCCCGGGTGGGCGGCCGTCACCCTGCCCGAGCGCTGGGACCGCCTCCGTCCCTAGGAACTACACCTAGGCGGCGCGGCGGCCGCCGCCGTCGACGGCGGCGGCGTCAGTCCCGCCCGAACGCCGTGCGGAGCTCGTCCTTCGCCCGCTCGAGCACGTCGCGCTGCGCGGCGGGGAGGTTCGCCCCGGCCCGGTTGACGTAGAACGTCAGCATCGACATGGCCGACTGGTAGGGCGTGCCCTTGCGCCGGTCGCTCGCCTCGGCCGACCGCTTCAGCGACGCCGCGATGCGGGCCGGGTCGTCCCAGGTGAAGACGTCGTCCTCGAGGTCCAGCGCGTCGGAGTGCTCGGTCACGTCGTGCGACCACCGCTCCCCCGACGCGTCGTCGTGCTGCTTCGCCATGCCGGCGACGCTAGGCACGGGACGTGATGCTCGCAGCGCGGCCGGCGCGGCTCAGTCGCGGAGCGCGAGGCGGCGCGCCAGCACGGCGCAGACGACGAGCTGGAGCTGGTGGAAGATGATCACCGGCACGGCGATCACGCCCGCGACGGCGACCGGGAACAGCACGCTCGCCATGGGCAGGCCGGTGGCGAGCGACTTCTTGGACCCGCACATGAGGAGGGCGATGCGGTCCTCGACGGGCAGCCGCAGCGCGGCGCCGCCCCACCACGTGAGGCCGAGCATGACCGCGAGCCACACACCGCTCACGGCCAGCAGCGCGACGATCGTCCAGGCGGAGATGCCGCCCCACACGCCCGCGGAGCTGGCCGCCGCGACGGCCGAGAAGACCACGATCAGGATGGTGCCGCGGTCGACGCCGAGCGTGAGCCACCGGCGCGCGCGGATCCACCTCCCCGCCAGCGGCTGCAGCAGCTGGCCCACCACGAACGGCAGCAGCAGCTGCAGCAGCACGGTCTGCAGGCCGTCCAGCCCGTGGCCGGCCGTGTCGTCGCCGGCGGGTCCGGAGCCGCTCATGAGCCACAGCACGAGCAGGGGCGTCAGCACCATGCCCAGCACGTTGGACACGGTGGCCCCGCAGATGGCGCCGGCGACGTTCCCGCGGGCCACCGAGGTGAACGCCACCGACGACTGCACGGTGGACGGCAGCAGCGACAGGTAGAGCAGCCCGGCGGCGAGCGGCCCCCCGACGAGCGGCGTGACCGCCCATGCGACGAGCAGCCCGAGCAGCGGGAACACCACGTACGTCGAGGCGAGAATGCCGCCCTGCAGCCGCCAGTTGCGCAGGCCGGCCCAGACCTCGCGGGTGGACAGCCGCATGCCGTAGACGAGGAAGAGCACCGTGACGGCGACGTCCGCCGCGACGTCCACCACCCGCTGCACGCCGGGCGCGACGGGCACTACGAGGCCCAGCACCATCACGGCCACGAGGACGACGACGAACGGATCCACCCAACGGCTCAGCACACGACGCACCGAGCGAGTGTAGGGAGGCCCGCCGACCGGACCTCGGCGTGTCCAGGCTGCGAGCCTCGCGCGCTCAGGCCGCGGCGCGCACCTCGACGGCGTTGCGCCAGGGGTCCTCGAAGCGCAGGGCCGCGCCGTCGTCGCGCACGGCGACTCCGGCCGCCGCCAGACGCTCCCGCAGCGACCCGACGTCGGCGGCGCCGGGCACCGTGATGGCCACCGTGCCGAGCCCGAGGGTCGACGCGCGGGGGCCGGCGCCCCGGCTGTTCCACGTGTTCATCGCCATGTGGTGGTGGTAGCCCCCGGCGGAGACGAACAGCGCGCCCGGCACGCTCGCCGTCTCGACGAAACCGAGGGTGTCCACGTAGAAGCCGCGGGCGGCGCGCACGTCGCCCACCTGCAGGTGCACGTGCCCGACGACGGCCCCGGCGCCCGCCGCGCTCGTCGCGGCGGCCCGGGAGTCGGGGTCCGTCGTGGCGAGCGCGTCCCGCGCCGCGTCCGTGAGGTGGTCGCCGAGGAAGGCGTTCGGGTCGAGGTAGACCGTGTCCATGCGCACGTGCGCGCCGTCCCACGCCCACTGGTCGCGCGGGCGGTCGGCGTACAGCTCGACGCCGTTGCCCTCGGGGTCGGTGAAGTAGAACGCCTGGGACACGAGGTGGTCCGCGCTGCCGACGAACGTGCTCGGCGCCGTCGTCGCGACGGACGCGAGCGCGTGCGCCAGCCCGGGCTCGTCGTCGAACAGCACGGCCGTGTGGAACAGGCCCGCCTCGCCGCGGCCGGGCGCGGGCAGGTCGCGCGTGCGGTGCAGGACGACGAGGGGCCTCGTCCCGCGGCCCAGCACCCTGGTCTCCGCGCGCCGCGCCCCGGCGGGGAGCTCGAGCCCCTCGGGAACGGCGAGCTCGGTGAGCGTGAGGGCGTCGCGGTAGTAGCGCGTCATGAGGTCGAGGTCGCGCACGTGCAGCGTGACCGCGTCCATGCGCGTGTCGTCGGCGAGACGGTCCTGCACCACGCCCTGCATCACGCGTCCAGCGCGCGGCGCAGGCCCTCGGCCAGCGGCGTCGTGGGGCGGCCGACCAGGCGGGCGAGGTCGCCGGACGTCTCGGCGAGCAGGCCGTCGCGCGTGTTGCCGTCGAGGGCGACGACGAACCCGGCGGTGCCCTCGTCGAGGCCCGCGGCGAGCAGCTGCTCGCGGTGCTCCTCGGGGGTGAGGCTCCGGTACGTCACGGGCCGGCCGAGGACGTCGGACGCGGCGGCGGCGAGCTCGTCGAAGTCCCACGCGACGTCGCCGGACAGCTCGTAGACGGCGCCGTCGTGGCCCCCGTCGCGGTGCGCGTCGAGCGCGACGGCGGCGGCCGCCTCGGCGTAGTCGGCGCGGCTGGCGCTGGCCACACGGCCGTCGCCGGTGCTGTGCGCGATCTCGCCCGTCTCGCGCGCCTGCTGCACGTCGCCGACGTAGTTCTCCGTGTACCAGCCGTTGCGCAGCACCGTCGTGGACAGGCCGGACGCGACGAGCAGCTCCTCGGTGGCCTTGTGCTCGGGCGCGAGGACCAGCGGGGACGTGTCGGCGTGCGGGGCGCTCGTGTAGACCACGCGCCCGACGCCGCCGCCCTTCGCCGCGTCGATCACGGCACCGTGCTGGCGCACGCGCTGACCGACGGCGGAGCCGGAGACGAGCACCAGCACGTCGACGCCGTCGAGCGCGGGAGCGAGGGTCTCCGGGCGGTCGTAGTCGGCCTCGCGGACGACGACGCCGCGCTGGGCGAGGTCGGCGACCTTGTCGGTGCTGCGGGCGAGCGCCACGACGTCGGCGGGCGCCGCGCCGCGGGCGAGCAGGGACTCGACGACGAGCCGGCCGAGCTGGCCGCTGGTTCCGGTGACGGCGATGGTCATGGTGATGCTCCCCTGATGAGACGGGTGGTGGGTCGGGCTCAGGCTCCGGGCCCTCGAAGGGCCACCCGGACAGCATGCGCTTACTTTTCGAAAGTGCCAACGGTATCGCCGTGCGTTCTTCATCACAGTGCCATCGGGTGGATCGCGCCGTATCCTGGGCCGGTGACCCTCGACTCCCCCACCGGCGCCCTCGACCAGGCCGAGGCCGGCCCGACCGACGCGATGATCGCCGACGTCTTCTCGCGCGGCTGCACGTCGCGCCAGGCCCTCGAGGCAGTCACGGGGCGCTGGGGAGTCCTGACGGTGGCGGGGCTGCGCGACGGCGTCGTGCGCTTCAACGCGCTGCGCCGCCGGATCGACGGCGTGAGCGAGAAGATGCTCGCCCAGACGCTGCAGGCGCTCGAGCGGGACGGCATCGTCTCGCGCGAGGTCCGCACCACCATCCCGCCGCACGTCGAGTACTCCCTCACCGACCTGGGCCGCCGCGTCGCCGACCGGCTCGTGGGGCTGATCGACGTGCTCGAGGGCGCGGTCGACGAGGTCAGCGCGGCACAGCAGCGCTACGACGCGCGCCGCGACGAGGCGTCGTGACGGGACGGACCACCGCGGTCCTGCTCGCCGCCGGGGCGGGCACGCGGCTGGGGCGCGGCCCCAAGGCGCTGCTCCCCCACGGGTGGCAGGGTGGGCATGGTGGCCGCCCGCTCGTCGAGCACGTCGTGACGGTCCTGCTCGACGGCGGGTGCGACACGGTCGTCGTCGTCCTCGGCGCCCGGGCCGACCGGGTCCGCGCCCAGGCGTCGCTCGACGTCCCGGGGGTGCGGGTCGTCGTCAACGACTCCTGGGAGACCGGCATGGCGTCCTCGCTGCGGGCCGGCGTCGCGGCGGCGCTCGACGCCGGCGGCGGGCCCGGGGGCGGGGCTCCGGCGCGCGTCGTCGTCGCGCACGTCGACCAGCCCGGCGTGACGCCGGACGACGTCGCCCGGCTGCTCGCGGCGCACCGGCCCGGCCGGGTCACGGCCTCCCGCTGGGCCGACGCGGCGGACGACGGGCGACCCCGCTGGTCGCACCCGCTGGTGCTGGCGGCCGGGCTCGCCGGTCCCGCGGCCGCGAGCGCCGAGGGCGACGCCGGGGCGCGGGCGTTCCTGCGTGCCCACGCCGACCTGATCGACGTCGTCACGCACCCGGGCGACGGGCGCGACGTCGACACCGAGGCCGACCTCGACCTGCTCACCTGAGTCCCGGATCGCCGGTCGAGCCTGTCGAGACCTGGTCTCGACGAGCTCAACCGACGGGGGACGTCACGACGCCGCTGCCTTGATGCCCAGGTAGACCTTGTCCCGCGCGAGCGGGAGCTCGGTGAACCGCACCCCGGTCGCGGCGCGCAGGGCGTTGGCGAGCGCCGGGGCGACGGGGTTGAACGGGCTCTCGCTCATCGACTTCGCGCCCATCGGCCCGGTCGAGTCCGTGGTCCGCGCGAAGTAGACCTCGCTGCGCGGCACGTCGGCGAACGTGGGCAGGTGGTACTGCCGGAAGATGTCGGTCGTGACCCGACCGGCGTCGTCGACGACGACGTCCTCGTACAGCGCGGCGCCGAGCGCCTGGGCGATCCCGCCCTCCACCTGGCCGCGACACTGGCGCGGGTTGACGACCTCCCCCGCGTCCGCGGCCTGCACGCTCTGCAGGATGCGGATCTCGCCGGTGCCGCGGTGCACGGCCACGCGGAAGCCGTGCACGTTGAACGCCACCGACCGCGGGGTGCCGCCCCAGCGCCCCTCGGCCACCAGGCGCACGCCGGAGGCCGCGGCGTGCCGCGCCACCTCCGACAGCGGGAGGGTGCGGCCCGCGCACTCGACCGCACCGGGCACGAGCCGGCACTGGTCCACGCCGACCCCGGCCGCCGTCGCCGCCACGGCCAGCACCTGCGTCGCGAGCTCGGTCGCCGCCGCGAGCGACGCCTTGCCCGCCACCACGGTGCCCGTCGAGCCGAACGCGCCCGTGTCGTGCTCCACCAGGTCGGTGTCGGACTGCCGCACCACGACGTCCGCCGCCCGCTGCCCCAGGGCACTGGCCACGAGCTGGGCGTGCACGGTCGTGGTGCCGTTGCCGAACTCGGCGGTGCCCACCTCCGCCTCGACCACCCCGTCCGGGCGCAGCCGGGCGCGGGCGTGCGACAGGTGCCCGCGCGGCGGCACGGTGTCGATCATCGACAGGGCCGTCCCCTCGCCGACACCCCACTCGTCGCCGAGCCACGGCACGGCCGGGTCGCGCGGGTCGGCGCCGTACGCCGCGACGTCCCGGGCGCGGCCGCGCGCCAGCGCGTCGTCGGCCAGCTCGATGCACTGATCGAGGCCGTAACTGCCGTACAGCACGTCCTCCTCCGGCTCGGGGTTGAGCGACAGCATGTGGTCGCCCTCGCGCACCACGTTGCGCCGGCGCAGCTCGAGCGGGTCGAGGCCGAGCTGCCGGGCCAGCTCGTCCATCGCGGACTCGACCGCGAAGATCATCTGGCTCAGCCCGTACCCGCGGAACGCCCCCGACGGGAGCGTGTGCGTGTAGACGCAGTGCGCGTCCACCTTCTTGTTCGCGCAGGTGTAGACGGCGATCGACTCGCCGCAGCCGTGGAACATCACGCCGGGGCCGTGGTTGCCGTACGCGCCCGTGTTGCTCAGCACGTCGAGGTGCAGCGCCGTCAGGGTGCCGTCGCGCCGCGCCCCCGCGCGCACGCGGATGCGGAAGGGGTGGCGCGTCGTCGTGGCCACGAACGTGTCGGTGCGCGTGAGCTCGAGCTGCACCGGGCGGCCGAGCCGCAGCGCCGCGAGGCCCGCGACGTCCTCGACGAGCACCTCCTGCTTGCCGCCGAACCCGCCGCCGACGCGCTCGCACAGCACCCGCACGCGATCCATGGGCAGGTCCAGCACCCGCGCCAGGTGGCGGCGGGCGAGGAACGGCACCTGGGTCGACGAGCGCACCACGAGCCGCCCCTCGTCGTCGAACGACGCGATGGCGGCGTGCGTCTCGAGCGCCGCGTTCTGCACGCGCTGCGTGCGGTAGGTCGCCTCGTGCACGACGTCCGCCTCCGCGAGGCCCGCCTCGACGTCGCCCAGCTCGCTGTGCACCTCGGCGACGACGTTCGCCCCCGGGCGCGACACGCGCGCCTGGACCGCGTCCAGCTCGGGGTGGACCAGCGGCGCGCCGGGCGCCGTCGCCTGCTCGGGGTCGACGAGGGCGGGCAGCACCTCGTACTCGACGTGCAGCCGGCGCACGCCCTCCTCCGCGGCGGCCACCGAGTCGGCGACGACGGCGGCCACCCGTTGCCCGACGTGCCGGACCACGTCGTCGAGGATCCGCGTGTCGTCGGGGTCGTCGGTCCACAGCTCGTGCTGGGCCGTGCTGAACCGCGCGGCGGGGGCGTCCTCGTGCGTGAGCACGGCCCGCACGCCCGGCACCGCGAGCGCCGCGGTGGCGTCGATCGCGACGACCCGCGCGTGCGCGTGCGGCGAGCGGGCGAGCTTGAGGTGCAGCAGCCCGGGGTAGGCCGCCGGGTCGACGTCGAGGGTGTAGCGCACCTGCCCGGTGACGACGCCGAGGCTCGCGGGCGCGGGCTCGCTGCGCCCGAAGGCGGCCTCCCCCGGCGCCGTCGGGGCGTCGCCGCGGGCGTGCGCCGCGGTCCAGCCGTCGTGCGCCGCGTCGCACGGCGCCGCGCCGGCCGGGTGGGCGCGGCCGCAGGCGTCGCCGTCCGTGCCGTCGCCGCCGAGCACCGCGTCCGCGATCGCGCGGTAACCGGTGCAGCGGCACAGGTTGCCCTTGAGGCTGCGCGGCAGGTTCGCGCGCTGCGCGTCGTCGAAGGTCGCGGCGGTCATGATCATGCCCGCGGTGCAGAAGCCGCACTGGAAGCCCTGGGCGTCGACGAACTGCTGCTGCACGGGGTGCAGCCCGTCCGCGGTCGGTGCGTCGGCCGTCGCGGCGAGGCCCGCGACGGTCGTCACCTCGCGCCCGGCCGCCCGCCGCGCGGGGTACACGCAGCTGTGCACGGGGACGCCGTCGACGTGCACCGTGCACGCGCCGCAGTCGCCGCCGTCGCAGCCCTTCTTCACGCCCGGCGCCCCCTGCTCGCGCAGGAACGTGCGCAGGCACTGGCCGGCGCGCGGCAGGGCGTCCACGTCGCGGCCGTCCACGCGCAGCACCGGTGCGGCGGCGGCGGTGCGGGTCGTGCCCTCGGTGGGGCTGGTGGTCGCGTCGGTCATCGCCGGCCTCCGTCGGTCGTGCGGGTGCTGTCGAGCAGCTCGCGGCGGATCTCCTCCGCGAGCCGGTACGTCATGTCGCGACGCCACGCGGGCAGCCCGTGGATGTCGTCGTGGTACAGGTCGTCGGGGATCGCGGCGTCGATCGCCGACGCCAGGCCCGCGGCGTCGGGGTGCGCGCCGGCGGCGAACCGCAGCTGCACGGGCCGGCGGGTCGAGGCCGTCACCGTCACGACGAGCTCGCCGCCGTCCTCGGGCCCGTCGAGCCTTCCGACCAGCAGTGCCCCGGAGCGGCCGAGGTTCGACAGCGAGAGCCGCCGGAACGTGGTGCGGGCGCGCAGGGCGCGGGCCGGGAGCCGGATCGAGCGCAGCAGCTCGCCGGGGGCGAGGGTGTTGCGCCGGTCGCCGGTGACCAGCGCGGCCACGGGCTCGGTGCGCCGCGCGCCGCCCGGGCCCCACACCTCCGCGACGCCGTCGAGCGCCGCGGTGAGCGACGTCATCGGCCCCGCGGGCAGCGACGTGGCGACGTTGCCGCCGACGGTCGAGGTGTTCCAGATCTTGAACGACGCGACGAACGCGTCGCAGCACGGGCGCACCAGGTCCAGGGCGGGCCAGGCGTCCCGGACGGGCCCGGACGCCGGGGCGTCCGGGAACGCGTACAGCTCGGCGACGGTACAGGTCGCGGCGATCTCGAGGCCCTCGTCGGTGACGGTGAGCGCCGGCCAGCCGGCGCTCGTGACGTCGAGCAGGCGGCGCAGCGTCTGGCTGCCGTACGAGAACAGGACGGTGCCGCCGGCCAGCCACGCGTCGCCCTCGCGCCAGTCGGCGGGGTCGGCGGTGGGGACCAGGTCCGTGACGGTGTTCATGTCCACCGGGAACACTCCTCGGGTCGTGCGGGACGGGTCGGGGGCGGGGCGTGCAGCGGCCCGTCCGTGCGGCTGAGCGGCACGGCCGAGGTCCGGCCGTACCGCACGGCGACCAGCTCGGCCACCACGGAGACGGCGACCTCCTCCGGCGTCACGGCGCCGAGGTCGAGGCCGATCGGCGAGCGCAGCCGGGCGAGGGCCTCCGGGCCGACGCCCTCGTCGCGCAGCGCCTGGAGTCGCTGGGCGTGCGAGCGGCGCGAGCCCATCGCCCCCACGTACGCGAGCGGGAGGCCGAGGGCGAGCCGCAGCGTCGGGACGTCGAACTTCGCGTCGTGGGTGAGGACGGCGACGGCGGTGCGGCCGTCGAGCCGCCCGGCGGCGGCCTCGGCCGCCAGGTACCGGTCGGGCCAGTCGACCACCACCTCGTCGGCCTGCGGGAACCGGCGCGGGGCGGCGAAGACCTCGCGGGCGTCGACGAGCGTCACGCGGTACCCCAGCAGCCGCACCGTGCGGATCAGTGCGCCCGCGAAGTCGTTCGCGCCCACGACGACGCACCGCGGCGGTGCCAGCCGGGTCTCGACCAGCAGCGTGACCGGCTCCTCC
The DNA here is from genome assembly GCF_050315395.1 of Promicromonospora sp. Marseille-Q5078. Lineage (NCBI taxonomy): Bacteria > Bacillati > Actinomycetota > Actinomycetes > Micrococcales > Promicromonosporaceae > Promicromonospora > Promicromonospora sp. Marseille-Q5078. The sequence goes on along the minus strand of NZ_JBNPQG010000001.1, from coordinate 1,460,018 downwards.
GGGTCGCCCGGGTCGCACGCGCCGTCCGCCACCCCCGGCGCGGCGTGCACGGTCGCGGCCCCGCCGGCGCGCAGGACGGCGTCGACCTGGGCCGCGGCCGCCGGCAGCGCGGCGTCGTCCACCAGGTCGCGCAGCGCGTCCGCCGAGCCGTCCGGCGCTCCGGCGTCGAGGACGACCGCGGTGGGGCGGGCGGTGTCGAGGCGGCGGACGAGCGCGGCCGGGGCGCCCCCGGCGGCCAGGCCGGCGAGCGCGACCGCGGCGGGGTCGTCGGCGTCGCCCGGCCGCACCGGCTGCACGTGCACCTCGAGGCTGCCGCCGCAGGTCAGGCCGACGGCGAACGCGTCGTCGTCGGAGTAGCCGAAGGACTCGCGGTGGCACTCGCCGACGGCGATCGCGTCGAGGGCGGCCGCGTGCACGGCCCCCTCCACGCAGCCGCCGGACAGGCTGCCGACGACGGCGCCGTCGGCGCGCACGGCCATCGCCGTGCCCACGGGGCGCGGCACGGAGCCGGACGCGCCCACCACCGTCGCCACGGCGAACGGCGGCCCGCCGGGCACGAGCCACTCGGCCAGCTGGTCGACCAGGGTGAGCATCAGGGTCCTTCCCGTCCTGTCGGTCGAGCCTGTCGAGACCACGGGGCCTCGACAGGCCCGACCGCTGTCGTCCGTCAGGCGCCGAGCGCCGCCGAGAGCGGGCCGCGCACGAAGTACACGAGGAAGCCCGCCGCGACCACCCACAGCAGCGGGTGCACCTCGCGCGCCCGTCCGCAGGCGAACCGCAGCAGCACCCACGTGATGAAGCCGATCCCGATGCCGTTGGCGATGGAGTACGTCAGCGGCATGGTCACGACCGTGAGGAACACCGGCAGGGCGACCGAGAAGTCGCCCAGGTCGATCTCCTTGATCTCCCTCATCATCATCGCCCCGACCACGACGAGGGCGCCGCTGGCGACCTCGATGGGCACGACCGCGGTGAGCGGCGTGAGGAACATGGCGACCAGGAACAGGCCGCCCGTCACGACCGACGCCAGGCCGGTGCGCGCGCCCTCGCCGACCCCGGCGGCGGAGTCCACGAACACGGTGTTCGACGACGAGGAGGTCGCCCCGCCGACGACCGCGCCCACGCCCTCGACGACGAGCGCCGACTTGATCCGCGGGAAGTTCCCGTCGGCGTCGGCGAGCCCGCCCTGCTTGGCCAGGCCCGTCATCGTGCCCATCGCGTCGAAGAAGTTCGTGAAGAACAGCGTGAACACGAGCATCGTCGCCGCGAGCGCCCCGATCCGGTCGAAGGCGCCGAAGCTGAACTGGCCCAGCAGGGACAGGTCCGGCACGGAGACCAGCGAGTCCGGCAGCGCGGGCACGGACAGGTGCCAGCCGCCGGGGTTGTCGTCGCCCGCCGGCCCGAGCTGGAGCACGGCCTCCACGACGATCGCCACGACCGTCGTCGCCACCAGCCCGATGAGCAGGCCGCCCTTGACCTTGCGGGCCACGAGCACGCCCATCGTGATCAGGCCGACCACGAAGACGAGCGTCGGCACGGTGGTGATCGACCCGCCGTCGCCGAGCTGCACCGGCGGGCCGCCGTCGGTGGGGGTGACGAAGCCGGCGTCGACGAAGCCGATGAAGGCGATGAACAGGCCGATGCCCACGGTGATGGCGGCCTTGAGCTGGCGCGGGACGGCGTTGAAGATCGCCGACCGCGCGCCCGTGACGGCGAGCAGCACGATGAGCAGGCCGTTGATGAGCACGAGGCCCATGGCCTCGGGCCAGGTGACGTCGCCGACCACGGCGACGGCGAGGAACGAGTTGATCCCCAGCCCGGCGGCGAGCGCGAACGGGAGGTTCGCGACGAGGCCGAACAGGATGGTCAGCACGCCCGCGGCGAGTCCGGTGACGGCCCCGACCTGGGCCGTCGCGAGCCAGCCGCCCACGACGTCGGTGGGCGCGTTCTCGGCGCTGGTACCGCCGAGGATGAGCGGGTTGAGGATGACGATGTACGCCATCGCGAAGAAGGTCACCAGACCGCCGCGGACCTCGCGCCCGGTGGTCGAGCCGCGCTCGGTGATCTTGAACAGCCGGTCCAGCGCGCCGCGCCGGGTGCCGGTGGTGGGTGTCTCGTCGTTCTCGGCGGTGTCCCGCCGCGTTCCCAGGATGGTCACGTCCTTGTGTCCTTTCGGGCCCGGTGGTCGTCAGTAGTCGATGCGGGTCTCGAGGACACGCCACGCGTCGAACGGCGCGACGGCACTTCGGGTGCGCTCGTGGCGCACGGTCATCCCCCCACCGGTGGCCCCGGTCCCGGGCTGGTCCCCGAGCCGGCCGGCGAAGAAGTCGTAGAACTCGGCGTCGTCGAACCCGGCCGCCGCGGCGTCGTGGCGGTCGGCGGCGAAGTAGACGGCGTCGACGCGCGCCCACAGGGCGGAGGCGAGGCACATGGGGCACGGCTCGCAGCTCGAGTACAGGACGGCGCCCGACAGGTCGAACGTGCCGAGCTCGGCGCAGGCCCGCCGGATGGCGGTGACCTCCGCGTGCGCGGTGGGGTCGTTGTCCTGGGTGACGCGGTTGTTCCCCTCGACGACGCGGCCGTCGCGGGTGACGATCACGGCGCCGAAGGGGCCGCCGGCGTTCGCGACGCTGTCGACGGCGAGGGTGACGGCCTTCTCGAGGTGTGCTGCGGCCGGATGGACGGCCGGGGCGTCGGCCGCGCTGGTCGAACGGGTGCTGATCACGGCATTGCGGTCCATGGTGAGTCTCCACGGTTCGGGCAGCGACCCCCCGGGCGTGCCACGGGTCCGTCGGGGCCTCACCGGGGCCCGGTGCGGAGACCGGGTGCTCGGCGGGACGCTGCAGGCGAGTTGTCCTTCATGCCGCCTGGTAGATAGCTGCCGGTGTCGGATCGATCTCGTCGATCACCGCGCTGACGTCGACATCGACCTCAGCTCGGCCCGGGCCCGCCGTTGGCATTCGCGACGCTAGCAGCCGGTGACCGGCGCTTCAAGGATTTCGGAATCACATTTCCGTATCGCGGGCATTTCCGGGAGATGACAGCCGTCTCGCATCGTGGTCCCATATGGTGGACACGGACTGTCCCTGCAGGTCCGCCTGTTCCTAGAGTGTCCAAGGAACCGAGTGGCCACGACCCACTGCACCGGCCGGCGTCCGGACGCCGCACAGATGGAGGAACCATGCCTGCACCCACCGACCCGACGCCGCGCCTCGCCGAGTACGCGCACCCCGAGCGCCTCGTGACGACGTCGTGGCTCGCCGAGAACCTCGACACCCCGGGCCTGGTGGTCGTGGAGTCCGACGAGGACGTGCTGCTGTACGAGACGGGGCACATCCCCGGCTCGGTGAAGATCGACTGGCACACCGACCTGCTGCAGCCGGTCGAGCGCGACTACCTCGACGGCGCCGGCTTCGCCGACCTGCTCGCGAGCCGCGGCATCTCGCGCGACACGACCATCGTGCTGTACGGCGACAAGAACAACTGGTGGGCCGCGTACACCGCGTGGGTCTTCACCCTGTTCGGCCACGAGGACGTCCGCCTGCTCGACGGCGGCCGCAACCTGTGGGTCGCCGAGGGCCGCGAGCTCACCACCGACGTGCCCTCCCCCGCCCGTGGCGAGTACCCCGTCGTGGAGCGCGACGACGAGACGTTCCGCGCCTTCAAGGAGGACGTGCTGGCCCACCTGGGCAACGGCCCGCTCGTGGACATCCGCTCCCCGCAGGAGTTCTCGGGCGAGCGCCTGCACATCCCGGACTACCCGGAGGAGGGTGTGCTGCGCGGCGGTCACATCCCGTCGGCCCGCAACGTGCCCTGGGCCACCGCGGTCGCCGAGGACGGCACCTACAAGCCGCGTGCCGCGCTGGAGGCCATCTACCAGGAGGGCGGCCTCGGCCTCACCGCGGGCGACTCCGTGATCACCTACTGCCGCATCGGCGAGCGCTCCAGCCACACCTGGTTCGCGTTGCGCTACCTGCTCGGCATCGACGACGTCCGCAACTACGACGGCTCCTGGACCGAGTGGGGCAACGCCGTCCGCGTGCCGATCGTCGCGGGCGCCGAGCCCGGCGAGGTCCCGGCGGGCCTCAAGCAGAAGGCCGCCGCCTGACCTCGCCCCGCACCCCGTCGGTCGAGCCTGCCGAGACCCTGTCAGCCCTGACACGTGGTCGCGACAGGCTCGACCGACGTCTCCCCCTGTACGAGAGACTGGACCCATGACCGACGCCGCCACCCTGCCCGAGTCGCTGTCCGAGATCCGCGAGGAGTTCCTCGCCCTGCCCGAGCGCGATCGGCTGCAGCTCCTGCTCGAGTTCTCCCGCGAGCTGCCCGGGCTGCCGGAGCGGTACGAGACCGCGCCCGGCCTGCTGGAGCGCGTCGAGGAGTGCCAGTCGCCCGTGCGCGCCTTCGCGGAGGTCGACGGCGAGGTCGTGCACTTCTACGCGACCGCGCCCGAGGAGGCGCCCACCACGCGGGGCTTCGCGTCGATCCTCGCCCAGGGGCTGTCGGGCCTGTCGGCCCAGCAGGTGCTCGACGTGCCGGACGACTTCCCGCTCATGATCGGCCTCACCCGCGCCGTCAGCCCGCTGCGGCTCAACGGCATGGCGGGGATGCTCACGCGCGCCAAGCGACAGGTGCGCGAGCAGCTCGCGGCCTGAGGCGGGCACACCGCCCGAGGCCGCGAGGCGCGGGTTCGGGCTCAGAAGTCGAAGAGGTCGCCCAGGAAGGACTCCTTCTTCTTCTTGCGGCGGTACTCGTCGCGACGCGGGTCGTACCCGCGGTCGTCGCGGCGCCGGTCGTCGTAGCGCGGGTCGTACCCCCGGTCGTCACGGCGACGGTCGTCGTAGCGCGCCCGCTCCGGATACGCGGGGGCTCCCGCGGGGAAGGCGGCGGGCTCGGCGGGCCGCACGCTGCCGGCCTCCGCGGCGATCTCCGCCTCCATCGAACGGTCGATGATCTTGTCGAGCTCGCCCCGGTCGAGCCACACCCCGCGGCACTGCGGGCAGTAGTCGATCTCGACCCCCTTGCGCTCGGTCATCACGAGGACGGACTGGTCGTGCGGACACTGCATGGCGTGCTGCTCCTTCGTCGGCTGGTGGGGTCAACGGCCCGGACCGGCGTGGGGTTCCCGCGATGTGCGAGAGTGTGCCCATGACGGTGCTCGTGGCCTACAACCCGTCGCCCCACGGTGAGGCGGCCGTCCGGACCGCGATCGCGGAGGCGGCCCGGCGGGGACTCCCCCTGCAGGTGGTGCACCTCGCCCGGTCGGACGACCCGGTCGACGGCGACCCCCTCGACGGCCTGCTCGCGGAGACCCCTGCCGGCGTCGAGGTCCGGCCCGTCGTCCGGCGCGTCTCCGGCACGGAGCCGGCGGACGCGATCCTCGACACCGCGGAGTCCGCGGGCGCGACCCTCGTCGTGCTGGGGTCGCGCAAGCGGTCCAACGCCGGCACGTTCCTCATCGGGACGACGACGCAGCGCGTGCTGCTCGACGCCCCCGTGCCCGTGCTCGTCGTCAAGGACGCGTACGACGACTGAGGCTCGACGCCGTCCCGCGACACGCTCCGGGACCGGGCGGCGGGTGACGCCCCCGCCGGGTTACGGTGCGCGGCGTGAGTTCTTTCGCTGACTTCATCGCCGCAGCCAGCTCCTTCGTGTGGGGCCCCTTCCTCCTGATCCCGCTGCTGCTGGGCACCGGCCTGTACCTCACGGTGCGGCTCAAGGGCCTGCAGTTCCGCAAGCTCGGCCCCGCGCTCAGGCTCGGGCTGCTGCAGCGCAAGGAGGACTCCTCCGGGGGCGAGGGCGACATCTCCCACTATCAGGCGCTGACCACCGCGCTGGCCGCCACCGTCGGCGTGGGCAACATCGCCGGCGTCGCCACCGCGATCGGCATCGGCGGCCCCGGCGCCCTGTTCTGGATGTGGGTCACCGGCCTGCTGGGCATGGCGTCCAAGTACTCCGAGGCGTTCCTCGGGTCCAAGTTCCGGGTGGTGGACGAGAAGGGCGAGCAGCGCGGCGGTCCGCAGGAGTACCTCAAGCGGGGCATCCGCGGCCCGCTGGGCAAGATCCTCGCCGTCGCGTTCGCGATCTTCGCCGCGCTGGCCGCGTTCGGGATCGGCAACATGACGCAGACCAACACGATCGCGCAGTCCCTCGACGACACGTTCGGCGTCCCGCCGCTCGCGACCGGCATCGTCATCGTCCTGTTCGTGGGCGTCGTGCTGCTCGGCGGCATCAAGCGGATCGGCGCGGTCACGGCGTCCTTCGTGCCGACGATGATCGTCTTCTACCTCGTGGCCGGCCTCCTGGTGCTCGGCGCGAACGTCACGGCGATCCCCGAGGCCCTCGCCCTCGTCTTCACGGACGCGTTCACGGGCACGGCCGCCACGGGCGGCTTCGTCGGGTCCTCCGTCGCTCTGGCGCTGCAGTACGGCGTCGCCCGCGGCCTGTTCTCCAACGAGTCCGGGCTGGGCTCGGCCGCGATCGTCGCCGCCGCGGCGAAGACGCACCACCCGGTGCGGCAGGGCCTCGTGTCGATGACGCAGACCTTCATCGACACGATCATCGTGGTGTCGTTCACGGGCCTCGTCATCATCACGTCCGGCGCGTGGACCTCGGGCGAGGAGGGCGCGGCGATGACCTCGACCGCGATGTCGTCCGGCCCGCTCGGCCAGTTCGGCGCCGCGGTGGTCGCGATCGCCGTCGTCTTCTTCGCGCTCTCGACGGTGATCGGCTGGGCCTACTACGGCGAGCGGTGCGCCACCTCGCTCTTCGGGATCAAGGTCTCCCTGCCGTACCGGGCAGTCTTCACGCTCGTGTGCCTCGTCGGCGCCGTCTGGGAGCTGGACCTCGTGTGGGGCGTCGCCGACGTCCTCAACGGTCTGATGGCGCTGCCGAACCTCGTCGGGCTCCTCCTGCTGTCCGGGCTCATCGTGCGCGAGACGAAGGCCTACCTCGCGAAGGACCCCGACCTCACCGAGCCGCCGGCAGCGCTCGAGGACTTCGCACCGGCCCGATGACGTCGTCCCCGGGGACGACGAACGGCCGCAGGTCGCCGCGGGCGGCGTCCACCTGCTCGACGGGGACGCGCTCCACGCCCCCGGCCTCGGTGATCCACCAGCCGAGGTTGGGGGCGAGGGCGGCGTAGCCGTCGCGCAGCACGTGCCGCAGCACTGTGTCCGCGAGTCGCACGCCGTCGCGCCACGCCCCCACGACCTCCGCGGGGACGCCGTGCGGCGAGGCGCCGGTCGTCAGCTCCGCCGGGGACGGTGGCGCGGACGACGGCGCCGCCGGCAGCGCGAGCACCCGCAGGCCCCGGCGGAAGACGAGGCGGCCGTCGACCGTCGCGTAGCGCGGCCGCACGCGGGTGACCACGTTGAGGATCCGGAAGGGCCACGGCGGCGCCTGGTCCAGGACGAGGGCCGCGCGCGGGGTGAGCTGGCGCGCGAGCCGGTGCTCGTCGAACTGCACGCCCACAGCGCGCATCTCGGCGGCCATCCACTGCAGCGCGAGGTCCGACAGGCCGCAGCGCGCTCCCCCGCCGCCGACGTCGCCGTGCGTGCCGGGGAACCACACCTGCTGCACGCGGTCGGGCGGGTCGCCGTCGGGCACCGTCCACAGGCACGGCGCGAACGTGAGCCGGCGCTCGTCGATCGCGAGCGCCTGCCGGGCGGTCTGCACGGCGGGCGCGAGGGAGACGTCGTGGAAGCGGTTCTTGCGCCGCGACGGCCCGGGCACGCCCAGCGCGCCGACGGTGTCGAAGACCCCCAGGAAGCGGACCGGCACCTTGATCCCGTGCTCGGCCCGGAACCGCTCCTTCTCCGCCCGGACCTCGTCGCCCAGCCGCAGCACCGCTTCTGCCCGCCGGCGCCGCCACGACCCGGGCCGCGTGCGGGCCGCCGTGCGCTCCGCCCGCGCGACGCGGCGCGGCGTCGGCGGTTTGAGGCGGTAGACGCGCTCCGCCTCGCAGAGCAGCCCCGCGTCCTGCGCCTCCGTGGTCAGCAGGCCCACCTGCGAGAGCATCCCCACGACGCTGCGCGCGGTGTACGCGCCGCGCGAGTAACCGAGCACGTAGACCTCGTCGCCCGGCTCGTAGTTCATCGCCAGGAACCGGTAGCCGTCCACCACGTTGCGCGTGAACCCGTACCCGAACGCGCCGCCCAGCAGCGTGTCCACGAGGTAACCGCGGGCGCCGACGCCCGCCACGTAGCCGACGATCTGCTCGACGTCCGGGTCCGCGCTCCCCCCGGAGCGCAGCACGGACCGCGCGAGCTTCTCGATGTTGGACACCTGCGAGTTCACCGCGTGGTTCCACGTCCCGTCGCAGCACAGCACCAGTCGCTTCATGGTCGTCCCTCCACGTTTCTGGGAGGGCGCGCCCGGCGCGACTGATACCGCGGCCCGCAGGTCGAGCCTGCCGGGACCTCAGACGACGACGCGGATCACGGCGCTGTGGTCGAGCTCCGCGTCGCCGCGGTCGACCATCCGCTGGTACCGGTCGCGTGCCACCTCGGTCAGGGCGGTGTCGACGCCGAAGGCCTGCCCGGCGGCGATGCCGAACTCGAGGTCCTTGAGCTGGGTGCGGCACGCGCCGCCGTGGTCGTAGTCGCCCGTGAGGTAGCGGCGGGACTTGTCGGCGAGCAGCCGGGAGCCCGCCAGCCCGGCGCCGAGCACCTCGAGCACCGTGGCCAGGTCGAGGCCGCCGGCCTCCGCGACGGCGACCGCCTCCGCGAGGGCGTTGAGCGTGCCGCCCACGACGATCTGGTTGCACGTCTTGGTCAGCGAGCCCGCGCCCACCGGCCCCAGGTGACGCACCGTGGCGCCCATCGCGTCGAGCACCGGCCGGACCGTGGAGAGGTCGGCGTCCGCGCCGCCGGCCATGATGCTCAGGCTGCCCGCGACGGCCCCCTCGACCCCGCCGCTCACCGGCGCGTCGACGAGGCGCACACCGTCCGCCGCGAGCTCCTGCGCCCACGCCGTGACCGCCACCGGGCTCACCGTGCTCATCACCACGAGCACCGGGTCGGCCACTCCCGCCGCGCGCCACCCGGCGAGCAGGCCGTCCGGCCGCTCGACGACGTCGCGCACCTGCGGCAGGTCCGGGAGCATGACCACGACGACGGGCCGCGCGACGTCGGCGGGGGTCGCCGCGACCGTCGCGTGCGCCTCGTCCCGCGCGACGTCCTCCGCGCGCGACGTCGTGCGGTTCCACAGCGCGACGTCGAACCCCGCTGCGAGAAGATTGCGCGCCATCGGTGCCCCCATCGGCCCCGTCCCGACGAACCCGATCGTCGTGCCCTGCATCACTGACCTCCACCAGGTGACGCGCCACCGACGTCCGGAAGCACTGCACGGACGAGGCTAGTGCGCCGTGGGCCTCAGCCGCACGGCGCACTCTGCCCGGGGCAGGTCAGCGGTGACCCGTCACAGGCCTGCCGCGTCGACACCGTGCGTGGCCTGCTCCGTGGTGAAGCCCTCGAACTTCAGCTGGTCGATCAGACCGCTCCTGCTGAACGAGCTCGTGTCCAGGTACTCCTGGGCCTTCTTCGCCGCCTGCTCGGACCAGTCCACGTCGACGTGCTGGACAGCGAACTTGGCGTCGGCCGCGTCAAACCCCTCGAACTTCAGCTGGTCGATCAGCCCTTTCTTGGAGAAGGACGTGTAGGCCAGATAGCTCTCGGCACTCCCGACGGCGTTCTCCTGGCCTGCGGTCATCCCGTCAGAGTTCTCGGTGTCGTCGCCCGTTTCCTCAGCGGACTCAGCCGCCTCGCCCGCAGGCTCCTCGTCGACGGCCGGCGCGGCGTTCGCGGCGTCCGCCGCCGGGCTCTGCGTCGCCTCGTCGAGCGACTCGGCGAGGCTGTCCCGCTCCGCCGTGAGGTCATCGACCTGCCGCTGAAGCTCCTCGGCCTGGGCCGTCACCGTCACCGTCGGGCTCGGCTCCGCGTCGCCGCCCGAGCCGCCGATCGCACCTCCGACGGCAAGGCCCGCGACAGCCGCTGCAGTCGGGAGCATCCAGGCACGCTTGCGCGTCGGCTTGGTCGGGGCGTCGGGCGCGGACACCGGCTCTTGCGTGGAAAACGTCATCATCTGCTCCTTGTCGTGCGCCTGCTCGTCGCATGGTGCTGGTTCAGAGAGTGCGTGCTCGCGCCGGGCCGTCCTGAGATGACGTCGGCCGGGAGAGCGCGTGCGGCGTGGCGACGCTGGTGTTCACGCCGCCGCTCCCCGTCGAGTCCCGGTGGCTCAGTAGGCGCTCGCCTCGACGACCTCGAAGCTGGCGTTCTTCATGGCGTCCAGGTCGTTGTCCTCGACGTACTGGAACACGTCGACGGTCTCGGACTGACCCGCCCGGAGGTCGGAGGCGTAGGCCACGTCGTCGGCGATGCGGCTGCCGTCGTCGTCGACCGCCTCGATCGTCACGTCGTAGGACTGCGTCTCGTCCGAGGTGTTGGTCAGCGTCACCGGGAGCGAGGTCGTCGCCATGCCGTACTCGTCCTCCGTCGCCTCGTAGTCCCCGATCTCTACGGAGACGTCGTCGGCGAGGACCTGCTCGGTAGCGTCGCCGCTCATCTTGTCCAGATCAGCGGACGTCTCGTCGAAAGACTCCGAGACGGAGTCGGCCATCGCGCCGTACACCGCCTGAGAGGCCAGGACCCCACCACCGGAGACGATGGCGAGGATGATCGACGCGACCGCCAGACCCTTGCGCGGCGCTCCCTTGCGGGTCCGGACGAGGCCGATGATCCCGAAGACGAGGCCGACCAGGGCCAGGAAGAACGCGAAGTTGTTGATGATCGGGAGGAAGCACAGGACCAGCGCCACGGCCGCGATGACGAACCCGGTGATCGCCATGGCGTTGCCTCGGCGCGACGTCGGTGGGACAGGGGCGCCCGGGACGGGCTGGACGGGCGGGACGGGCTGGACGGGGACGTCCGGCGTGGGCGGGACAGGGGCGTTCTGGCTGGGCGGAAGGGTCTGGGCCACGGGTGCTCCTCGGTGCGGTGAACGGTGCGGTGAATGATGTGTCCGTCGCCGTGATCCGGTTCCGGACGCTCTGCCGTCCACCACGGTGCGCCTCGGCCGATGACCGGCACATCGCCCGACCGGGCAGACCCGGGTGCCCGTTCGGGTCGTTCCGTCGCCACCTGCGATGCCCGGTCGGCGGGCGCGCGGGCGCACGGGCCGCCGTAGTGTCGTCGCATGTTCGCTCGAGCGACGGTCCCGGCGGAGGGCCGGGAGACCGCGGACCCCGCCGGCGCCGGCGTCCCGCGCTGGGCGTCGGTCGCCGGCACGACGGTCGCCGTCGCCGCCTCGGCCGCGAGCTCGCTCGTGGCGGTCGCCTTCGCCTCGCGCGCCGCCCCGCCCACGAACGTCTGGATTCCCGCCCTGTACGCGGTGACCGCGATCGTCGGGCTCGCCCTGGCCGGCCTGCTCGTGCTCCGGCGGAGCCGCCCGCTCGCGCTCTGCCTGGGCGCGTCGGCGTGCTCGGTGCTGCTCCCCCTCGACTCGTCGGCGGCGCTCCTCGCGCTGCCGTGGGTCCTCGCCACCGGGGCCGTGCGGACGTGCCTGGCGGCCGTCGGCGCGACGACGGCCGCGACCGGGGCGGCACTCGTCCGCGACGCCCTGCGCGACCACGAGGCCCAGATCCTGGTGACGATCGACGAGCAGACGCGCGTGCTGTCCACCGACCCGACCGCCGCCGCGTACGTCGTCGTGGGCCTCGCCCTCCTGGCGTTGTCGACCGCCGCCGGCCTCGTGCGCCGCGCGCGGGTCTCCGCCGTCCGGGCGCAGGAGGAGCGGCGCGCGCAGTCCGCCGCGACGGCCGTGCTGCGCGACCAGGTGGCGCAGCAGGACGAGCGGCGGCTCATCGCGCGCGAGGTGCACGACACGGTGGCCCGCCACATGGCGGAGATCTCACTGCAGGCGTCGGCGCTCGAGGTCACGAGCGCAGCCGACCCGCAGGCCCGTCGCGTCGCGCGGGAGATGCGGGTCACGGCTCAGCGCGCGATCGCCGAGCTGCGCTCGTTGGTCACCACGCTGCGCTCCGGCGAGACCGTGACCGGGTTCCCCGGGGCGACGCTCGACGACCTGCACCCCCTGCTCGACCGGATGGCCGACGACGATCCGCGGCTGACGTCCACGGTGACCGTGACAGGCGGGCAGGACGCCGCGCCGACCCTGGTGCGCGCCACCTTCCGCGTGGTGCAGGAGGCCGTGACCAACGCCCACAAGCACGCGCGGGGCGCGCCCGTCGACGTCCGGGTCGACGGCTCGCCGTCGCGAGGCGTCGACGTCGAGGTCCGCAACCCCGTGCCGGGGCATGTTGCGGCCGGGGACAGCCCCCGGGAGCCGCTCCTGCCGGGCACCGGGACCGGGCTGCTCGGCATGCAGGAGCGGGCCGACGCGGTGGGAGGCACGCTGTTCGCCGGCCGCGAGGACGGCGCGTTCGTGGTCCGCGCCCACCTGCCGTGGGACTCGCGCGACAGCTGACCGAGGACGTCCCCCGGCGAACGCGCGAGCCCCGGGCTACCATCCGGGAGCGTGACGCGTGTCCTCGTCGTCGACGACGACCCGATGGTGCGGCGGCTCCTGACCACGGTGCTGACCGCGCAAGGCATCGACGTCGTCGGCGAGGCCTCCGACGGCGACGAGGTGGTGCCGGTCGTCGCGGAGCGGCGGCCCGACGTCGTGCTCATGGACCTGCACATGCGCCGGACCGGCGGGCTCGAAGCCATCCGCGAGCTGCGCCGCCGACCCGAGCCTCCCGCGGTCATCGCCCTGACGTCGTTCGGCACCGACGAGACCGTGGTCGCCGCGCTCGACGCGGGCGCGCAGGGCTTCCTCAGCAAGGACGACGACCCCGAGCACATCGCCCGCCACGTGCGCGACGTCGCCGCGGGGGCCGGCGCCCTCGACCAGGCGTCGGCCGGCGCCGTCATCCGTCATCTGAGCGGCAGCCGCCGCCTCGACACGCGCCGCGCGGACGCCCGGCGCGAGCTCGCCGCCCTCACCTCGCGGGAGCAGGAGATCGCGTCGTACCTGCCGCACGGCCTGTCGAACCGGGAGATCGGCGGGCAGCTCTTCCTCTCCGAGTCGACGGTCAAGGCGCACCTCGGGCGCGCGATGGCGAAGCTGGGCCTCGGCTCGCGCGAACAGCTCGCGGTGCTGGTCGACCGGGCGGGCGCGACGGCGACCCGTTCCGGTCCCTGACGTCTTAGCGCAGGCGCCGCAGGAACGCCCGCGTCCGCTCCTGCTGCGGGTCGCCGAGCACCTGGGCGGGCGTGCCGCGCTCGTGCACGCGGCCGGCGTGCAGGAAGACGACCTCGTCGGCGACCTCGCGGGCGAAGCCCATCTCGTGCGTCACGACGAGCATCGTCGTCGGTCGCCCGGCCACACCGTCGCTGCGCAGGGACAACAGCAGGTCGAGCACCTCGCCCACCAGCTCCGGGTCGAGCGCGGACGTCACCTCGTCGAGCAGCAGCAGCTCGGGCCCGTTCACCAGCGCACGCGCGATCGCCGCGCGCTGCTGCTGGCCGCCGGAGAGCTGGTCGGGGTAGGCCTGCGCCTTGTCGGCGAGCCCGACGCGCTCGAGCATCGCCAGCGCGGCCGCCTCGGCCTCCTGGCGCGGCACGCGGTGCACCACCCGCGGCGCGAGGGTCACGTTGTCGAGCACCCGCAGGTGCGGGAACAGGTTGTACTGCTGGAAGACCATCGCGAGCCGGGCGCGCACGGCGTCGGCGTCCACCCACGGGTCGGCGACGTCCTCGCCGTCGAGCAGCACCTGGCCGTCGTCGACCTCCTCGAGGAGGTCGACCACCCGCAGCAGCGTCGACTTGCCGGAGCCGGACGACCCGACCACCACGACGCACGACCCCTCGGCCACGTCGAGGTCGACGCCGTCGAGCACGACCTTGCGCGCGGCCCCGGTGCCGAACGCCTTGCGCACCCCGCGCAACGCCAGGAGCGGCGAGCTCATCGCACCACCCCCGCGCCGGCGACCCCGCGCAGCTCGCCCCGCCACCCCTGCCGCGCGGACCACGCGTCCACGAGGCGGGTCAGCGGGATCGAGATCGCGATGAAAAGCAGGCCCGCGACCACGTAGGGCGTGAAGTTGTAGTCGCCCGTCGTGGCGATCTGGGCGGCGCGGATCGCGTCGACGGCGCCCAGGATCGAGATGAGGCCGGAGTCCTTCTGCAGCGACACGAGCATGCTCGCCACGGGCGCGGCGACGTTCCGCACCGCCTGCGGCAGCACGACCCGCCGCACCGCCTGCCCGCGGGTCAGCCCGAGCGACCGCGCGGCCGCCACCTGCGACGGGTGCACCGACTCGATGCCGGCCCGGAAGATCTCCGCGAGGTAGGCGGTGTAGCAGACCACGATCGACAGCCCGCCGAGGAAGGCGGCGCTCACCGGCAGCCACGGCAGCCGCAGCGCCGGCAGGCCGAAGCCCACGAGCAGCAGCACGAGCAGCAGCGGCACGCCCCGGAACACGTCCACGTACCCGACGGCGAGGATCCGCAGAGGGAAGAGCGCCGGCACGCGCGACGTCCGCACGACGGCCAGCAGCAGCCCGACGACGAGGGCCGCGACGCTCGCCACGACCCACACCCGCAGGTTCAGCCAGAGCCCCGCCGCGACCTCGGGGAGCACCTCCCACGCCCGCTCGGGCGAGAAGAACGCCTCGCGCGCCCGCTCCCAGCCGGGCGCCGTCGTCACGACGTACACGACGGCGGCGACCACGAGGGCGGTCGCGACGCCCGCCACGAGCAGGGCCCGGCGGTGCTGGGTGCGCCGGTACGCCGTCCGGGCGCGCGCCCGCTCGGACGGCTGCCAGCGCTCCTCGGCGGTCGAGCCTGTCGAGTCCCCGTCAACCCTCATCGGCGAGCGCTCAGGACAGCTCGGGGACGTCGTCCGACTTGAGCCAGGTCGTGCGCAGCTCGTCGAGGGTGCCGTTCTCCTCGAGGGTGTCGACCGCGGCCGAGACGCACGCCGTCAGCGACGACCCCTTGTCGAGCACCAGACCGAGCTGCTCCGGCTCGCCGACGGGCGGCAGGGTGCCGATCACGTGGGTGTCCGGGAAGTAGACGGTCGAGGCGGCCACTCCCTGGTCGACGTCCATCACCATGGCGTCGATCGTGCCGGAGCTCAGCGCGGTCATCCCGTCGCCCGCGGCGTTGAACGGCGTGACCTCGACGTCGTCGCCCCACGCCGACTCGGCGACGGCGAGGGACGTCTGGGACGCGGTGACGCCGATCTTCGCGCCCTTGAGGTCGGCGAGGCTCTCGGCCTCGGAGAACTCGCCCTCGTCCGGCACGATGACGCCCTGCCGGCTGGTGAGGTACGGGCTGGAGAAGTCGACGGCGCCCTTGCGCTCGTCGGTGATCGTCGTCTGGTAGGCGGCGACGTCGAACGGCTTCACGGCCGGGCTGATGATCTGCTCGAAGGTGACCGACGTCCACTCGACGTCGTCCTTCGCGTAGCCCAGCTCGTCCGCGACGGCGTACACGAGCGCCGACTCGAAGCCCTCCCCGCTGCTCGGCTCGCCCACGTACCAGGGCTCGAACGGGTCGCTCGCGCCGACGGTCAGCGTGCCGTCGGTGAGGGTCTGCATCGCCTCGGGCGTGCAGTCCGCGGTGCCGGACGCGGCGGGCGTGGCGCCGCCGTCGTCGCCGTCGTCGGACGACGAGCACCCGGCGATCGCGAGCGAGGCGGCGGAGGCGAGGGCGACCGCGACGAAGGGGCGGGAGGTGCGCACGGGTGGGGCCTTCCGGAGGTGTGGACTGCGGCGGGACTCGACGTGGTGAGCCTATGCCGCCCACGGCCTCTCGCGGCATGGCGGTGGTCACAGCCGGACCGCGGCCCGGTCGTCGCCCTCCGCCGCCGGACGTCCCGTCAGGGGTGCACGTGCGCGCGGTGCCCGGTCTGGTTCGAGATGTCCTGCTCCGCCTGCTCGAGCAGGGCGTCCGCGAGCCTGCGCAGCGCTCGCGCGGCCGCGACCTCGTCGCCGATCACGGGGATCTCGGTGTCCCCCGGGTCCTTGCGCGCGTGCCCCACCGCGCGCAGCGACCCGACGTCCGGGCCCGGGGTGAGCATCGCCTCCGCGGTCGTGCTCCCGGCCGCCTCCACGAGCGACACCCGGACGTCCCACGAGAGCGCCCGCGCCGGCTGCGGCCGCGGCGCCCGCGCGCGCTCGAGGTCACCCCCGCCGTGCTGCACCAGCGTGTCGGCCCCCGGGAAGACCAGGGTCTCCTCGCCCGTGTCCGACCAGCGCACCTGGAACGGCGGGGAGCCGTCCTCGTGCGGGCACGAGATCACGACGCCGTCACGCACCGCCCCGCCGACCACCCCGGACGCCACCACGATCCTGTCGCCCACCGTCGCCCTCATCGCCGCCTCCGTCGCGTGCCCGTCGTCGAACCCTCGGGTCCTTCCATCATGCGCCCGTCGGACGGCGCAGGCACGGCCCGCGGGAGCCGAGCGGGAGTCAGCGGGAGCGCAGGGCGTGGATCAGCTCGCCCTTGCGCATCGACGACCGGCCCTCGACGCCGAGCTCCGCGGCGCGCTTGCGCAGCTGTGCCACCGTCCAGTCGTCGTACGACCCGGCCTCACCGCCCTTGGCCCCGACGGCGCCGCGCCCTCGCGCGGCCGCGGCGTTGGCGATGCGGGCCGCCTTCTCCTTGCTGCTGCCCTCGTCGCGCAGCTCCTCGTAGAGCTCCTTGTCCTTGACGCTCGGGCCTGCGTCTCGTCGCGGCATCGAGTCCTCCCCCGTCACGTGCTCCGCGAGTTCCGCGCGTCGGCTCCACGCGGTCATCTCCCACCGTGGACGCATCGGCGGTCGGTCGCATCCGGACCTGGGCCCAGAAGATCCCGCGGCACGGCCGCGTCCGGGCAAAGCAAAAGGTCCGGACCTACTTTCGTAGGTCCGGACCTTTGCGGATGTCGTCCGACATCCCGTGGTAGCGGGGGCAGGATTTGAACCTGCGACCTCTGGGTTATGAGCCCAGCGAGCTACCGAACTGCTCCACCCCGCGTCGACTCCCTGAACATTACGGCATGGTCGGGCGCGTGCCAAATCAGATCGGGCAGATGGGACCCAGGTCACATCGGGGCCTTGTCGACACCCTCCCCCCGGGCCGTCGCAGAACGACGCGGGGCCGCCGGTCCGACGGACCGACGACCCCGCGCCATTGCTCCTGCCCGTCAGCCGATCACCCGGCGGACTCGATCTCGTTCTCCGCCGCCACGGCATCCTCGATCGCCTGCTGCAGGCGGTCCTGCGCCTCGCCGTAGGCGGTGAAGTCGCCGTCCTGCAGCGCCTGGTCGCTGTCCGCGAGCGCGTCGTTCGCCTCCTGGAGGGCGGAGTTCAGACGCGACTGCGGGTCGCCCGACGGCGTGGTGCCGCCGCTCGGCTCCGTCGACGGCTCGGTCGACGGCTCCGTGGACGGCTCGGTGGACGGGTCCGTCGCGTCGCCGCCCTCCACGGGCGCGGTCGGCACGTCGGTCTCGGCCTCGCCCTCGGCGTCGCCGGCGTTCGCGCCGGAGTCGCCGCCGAACACCTGGTCGAGCGCCTCGTCGAGCGTCTCCGCGTACCCGGTCTGGTCACCGAAGGCGACCAGGACCCGCCGCAGCAGCGGGTACGCCGTGCTCCCGGCGGACTGGATGTACACCGGCTGCACGTACAGCAGGCCGCCGCCCACGGGCAGGGTCAGCTGGTTGCCGCGCACGACGTTCGACGAGCCGCGCTCCAGGATGTTGAGCTGCTCCGAGATCGTCGGGTTCGAGTCGAAGTTGTTCTGCACCTGCCCCGGGCCGGGCACCGTGGAGTCACGGGGCAGCTCCAGCAACCTGAGCTTGCCGTACCCGTCGGCCACCTGACCCTCCGTCGATCCCGCGTCGCCGTCGGCGGCCAGGTATCCCGTGAGGATCTCCCGGTCGGTGTTGCCGCCCGGGATGAAGGTGCTCGTCAACGAGAACGCCGAGGCATCCTGGCCGGGCATCTGCAGGGACAGGTAGTACGGCGGCTGCTTCGCCGAGGCGGCGTTGCCGCTCGCCACCGGGTCGGCCGGGTTCGCCCAGAAGTCCTGCCCGGAGAAGAACTGCCCGGCGTCGTCCACGTGGTACTGCGTCAGCAGGGTGCGCTGCACCTTGAACATGTCCTCGGGGTAGCGGATGTGGCTCATCAGGTCACCGGAGATCTCCGACATCGGCTCCACCGAGGTCGGGAAGACGTCCGACCAGGCCTTCAGCACCGGGTCCTGGGTGTCCCAGGCGTACAGGGTCACCGACCCGTCGTACGCGTCCACGGTCGCCTTCACCGAGTTGCGGATGTAGTTGACCTCCTGCGGCATCTCCACGGGCACGCCCTGGGCCGCGAGGGTCAGGGAGTCCGTCGTCGCCTCCTGCATCGGCTGGCTGGTCGAGTACGGGTAGGCGTCCGACGTCGTGTACCCGTCGACGATCCACTTGACGCGGCCATCGACGATGGCCGGGTACATGCCCTGGTCGAGGGTCAGCCAGGGCGCGACCTTCTGCACGCGGGTCATCGGGTCACGGTCGTAGAGGATCTGCGACTCGCCCGTCACGCGGTCGGAGAACAGGATCTCCTGCGCCCCGAACTTCAGCGCGTACAGCAGCTTGCTCCCGAACGAGCCGATGTCCGGGCCCGCCGACACGTCCTGGGTGGGGAACGTGGTGTTGACCTGCTGGCCGCCCTGCTCGTCGTCCGCCTGGTAGTCGAGCTCCCAGGGCTCCGTGTCCTCCGGCGCGCCGACGATGGAGTAGTCGGTGGTCGACGGGCTGAAGTAGATGCGGGGCTCGTACCCCTTGTCCGTGAGCGCGCCCTGGGTGGGGATGCCGCCCTCGAAGAACGCGGGCTGCCCGTCGGGACCGGGCTGGTTGCCGTACGCGGCCACCACGCCGTACCCGTGCGTGAACACGGTGTGGTCGTTGACCCAGTTGCGCTGGCCGTCGCCCAGGCCGCCGAGGTTCAGCTCGCGCACCGCGATCACCGTGTCGCGGGACTCGCCGTCGATGTCGTAACGGTCCACGGACAGGTTGTCCGCGAAGTTGTAGTACTGCTTGTTCTGCTGCAGCTGGCGGAACGACGGGCTGACGATCTGCGGGTCGAGCAGCCGCACGGACGCGGTGGTCTCCGCGTCCTCGCGCAGCGCGCCCTGCTCCGCCTCGGTCGTGGCGTCGTACGGCTGGGTCTCGATGCCGTCCAGCCCGTAGGCCGAGTGCGTCGCGTCGATGTTCCGCTGGATGTAGTCGGCCTCGAGCTCCTGGGCGTTCGGCTGCACCTGGAAGCGCTGCACGACGGCCGGGTAGATCCCGCCGATCGCGATCGCGGACACGACCATGAGGCCGACGCCGATCGCGGGCAGGCGCCACGTGCCGCGCACGGCGGCCACCACGAACAGGAGCGCCACGAGCACCGCGACGCCCGTGAGGATCTCCTTCGACGGGATGACGGCGTGCACGTCGGAGTAGGACGCGCCGTCGTACTTCGCGTTCGCCGACGTGAGCAGGGAGTACCGGTCCAGCCAGTAGTTGGCCGCGATCAGCACCATGAGCACGGCGCCGATCACCGCGAGGTGCACGCGGGAGGCGCGGGTGGTGCGCGGGGTGCCCGCGGGCACCGGGCCGAGACGCAGCCCGCCGTACAGGTAGTGCGTCACCAGGGCTGCGATGCCGGCGATGATCACGACCGCCATCAGGAAGCTCACGACGAACCGCACCGCGGGCAGCGTGAACACGTAGAACCCGAGGTCGATGCCGAACTGCGGGTCGTCCTCCCCGAACGAGGCCGGGTTCAGGGCGAGGAGCACGTTCCGCCACTGCGCGGACGCGGCCACCCCGGCGAAGAACCCGACGACCACCGGACCGGCGATCGTCACGACCTTGCGCAGGGGCTCGATCGCCTCGCGGTACTGGTCGAGCGTGGCCTGCTCAGGCGTCGACGGCGCGTAGACCGGGCGCACCCGGTAGGCGACCGCGAACGACGAGAAGACCGCGCCGCCCATCAGCAGGAAGCCCGCGACGAACAGGAGGCCGCGGGAGATCCACTCCGTCCAGATCACGTTGCCGAAGCCGACCGCGTCGAACCACATGACCTCGGTCCAGAACTGCGCGAGCAGCAGCAGCGCGACGACGATCACGGCGATGACCACCAGCGTGATCGCCAGGGGGCTTCGTCGGCGCTTGGCGGGCGGGCCGCCGGGACGTCGACGGGGTGGGGCAGCGAAGGACACGGTGCGGGCACCTCACTCGTGCTCGGGACGGACGGACGTCTGGTGCAACGTCCCTGTCATCCCTCAGGTTCCCACGCTTCGACCCCACGTGGGTGACGGAGCCTTCACGAACCCGTCACGAGCAGACGGGCAGGTCCTCGCCGTCCCCTGCGCCGATCGCCTCGACCGCGGTCCGCGCGTCGTCGAGCGTGGCCACGCGGACCACGCGCAGGCCGTCGGGGACGTGCCCCACGACCTCGTCGCAGTTGTCCGCGGGCGCCAGGAACCAGTCCGCGCCGTCGTCGCGCGCGCCGAAGAGCTTCTGCTGGATGCCGCCGATCGGGCCGACCTCGCCGTCGACGCTCATCGTGCCCGTCCCGGCGACGTGCGCGCCGTCGAGCTCGTCCTCCGGCGTCATCTTCGTGATGATCGCGAGCGCGAACATGGTCCCGGCGCTGGGCCCGCCGATGTCCCCCGGCCGGATCGTCACGTCGACCGGGTAGTCGTACGTCGGGTCGAGGTACACGCCCAGGGCCGCGCGCCCGTCACCCTCGGCCGTCGTCACCGTGAGGTCCTTCGGCTCCCCGTCGCGCTCGACGCCGAGGACGACGTCGTCGCCCGGCGTCACCTCGTCGAGGTCGGCCAGCAGGTCCTGGTGGGTCGTGACGTCGTCGCCGTCGAGGCTGCGCACGACGTCGCCGGCCTGCACCACGCCGTCGGCCCCCGAGCCGGGGGCGGCGCCCGCGATCGTCAGCGTCGCGGGCACCTCGTAGCCGAGCTCCGTCAGCGCCGCCACCGTCGCGGAGGACTCGGAGCCGGCCATCTGGGCCTCGCCCACCTGCTGCTGCTGCTCCTGGGTGGTCTGCTCCGGGAAGATCGCCTCGACGGGCTGCACCGAGCGCTCGCGCGAGCCCCAGCCCCACAGCACGTCGCCGAGCAGGACGTCGCCGCCGGGTCCCCCGTAGACGGAGACCGTCGTCAGCCGCAGCTCGCCGCTGACGTCGTAGGTCTTCGCGCCGTCGATCTCGACGACGGGCTGGGCCGTGGCGCTCTTGCCGCCGCTCGACCCCTCGCCGGAGGCGGCCACGTCGACGCCCTGCAGGCCGAGCGTGTCCTCGGTGGGTCCCGGCGCGCGGATCGCGTACGGCGTGGGGAGCACGAGGAGGACGGCGGCGAGCAGGGCCGTCACCAGCAGGGAGACGCCCAGCGTCACGCTACGGCGGGACGCGCGCGGCGCGGGCACGACGTCCCCCTCGGGCGCCGAGGGGTCGTCGGGCGCGAGGATGTCGCGGTCGAAGGTCACCGGCCCATCATCTCCGACGTTCCTGGACATCGCGTCAGGTCACGGGCCGCGCACCGCTCAGGTTGTTCCGGGAGATCTGCGCCCAGAGCGAACCCGCGGAACCTGATCACCCGGGCGGGCGTCGTGGATGGTTACGGTGATCCGGTCGACCGACGGCCGCCGCCGCCCCGACGTACCTCCACCGCAGCCGAGGAGACCCCGCATGAGCAACCTTCCCGACGACCCCGAGGGTGCCGAGGAGCGCGAGCGCATGCTGCGCTCGATGCTGGAGGGCTTCTTCGGCGACCGCACCGACGAGGTACTCGCCCAGATGCGCGCGCAGGGCATCGACCCCGCGGCGCTCGCCGGGATGCCCGGGGCGGGCACCCCCGACCCGGCGACGATGCAGCACGTCCTCGCCCAGGTGCAGCGGCTGCTGTCCGCCTCCGGCGACGGACCGGTGAACACGGACGTGGCGCACGACATCGCGCGCCAGGTGGCGGTCGCGGAGGGCGACCCCTCGCTGACCGGCGGCCAGGCGCGGTCCGCGACCGACGCCCTCGGGGTGGCCGAGCTGTGGCTCGACGCCGTGACCGACCTGCCGCCCGCGGGCGGGCGCACCCACGCCTGGAGCCGGTCGGAGTGGGTCGAGGCCACCCTCCCGGCGTGGCACCGCCTCGTCGCGCCGGTCGCGTCGTCCGTGGCGGACGCCCTCGCGACCGTGCTGCGCGACCAGCTCCCCGAGGAGCTCGGGGACGCCGACGCCCTCGGGATGCCCGGGCTGGCGGGCCTGCCCGCCGGCGCGCTGGGCGGCGGCCTCGATCCCGCCCAGATGATGCGTCGCCTCGGTTCCGCGGTGTTCGGCATGCAGGTGGGCCAGGCCGCGGGCACGCTCTCCCGCGAGGTCTTCGGCGCCACCGACGTCGGCGTCCCGCTCCTGGCGGAGCCCGCCACCGTGCTGCTGCCCACCAACGTGGCCGCGTTCGCCGACGGTCTGGACGCCCCGCTGGACGAGGTGCGGCTGTTCCTCGCGCTCCGCGAGGCCGCGCACGCCCGGCTGTTCACGCACGTGCCGTGGCTCGCGGGCCACCTGCACGGGCTCGTCGAGCAGTACGCGCGCGGCATCACGATCGACCTCGACGTGCTCGAGCAGCAGGTGCGCGACATCGACCCCAGCGACCCGGAGGCCCTCCGCGGGGCGCTCACCGGCGGCGTCTTCGGCCTGCAGCACACGCCCGAGCAGGAGGCGACCCTGCTCCGGCTGGAGAACGCCCTCGCTCTCGTCGAGGGCTGGGTGACCGAGGTCGCGGCCACCGCCGCGCTCCCCCACCTCCCGCACACCTACCCCCTGCGCGAGATGATCCGGCGCCGGCGCGCGGCCGGCGGGCCCGCCGAGCACACCTTCGCCACGCTGGTCGGCCTGGAGCTGCGGCCCCGCCGGTCCCGCGACGCCGCCGCGCTCTTCGCGCACGTCCTCGCCGAGGGCGGGCCGCAGGCCCGGGACGCCGTGTGGGACCACCCCGACCTGCTGCCCGGCACGGCGGACCTCGACGACCCCGCCGGCTACTTCGCCCGGCGGGCCGCGCAGGCGGACGAGCAGTCCGACGTCGACGCCGCGCTCGCGCAGATCTTCGACGCCGCGGAGGGCGACGACCCGAAGGAGTGACGCGCCTCAGGCTCCCGCGGCCGCCGGCTCGTCGTCGTCCGCGGGGGCCGGCGTCGCGCCGCCCTCGTCCTGGACGAACGAGACCCCCTCGAGGAATCCGCGCGCCCGCTCGGTGCGCGGGTAACCCTCGAGCAGCTGCCAGAAGGCGGGCCCGTGGCCGGCGTGCAGCAGGTGCGCCAGCTCGTGCAGCAGCACGTAGTCGAGCACCCATTCCGGCATGCCCTGCACCCGCGTGGAGATCCTGATCGAGCCGTCGACGAGGGTGCACGAGCCCCATCGCCGGCCCTGGTGGGGAGACCACGAGACGCTCGACGGCCGCGCCCGCCCCTCGAGGTAGCGCTCGGAGAGGTCGTGCGCACGCTGCACGAGCTGCGCGTCGGAGGGGCGGCGGCGGCGTTCCTTGTCCTCGAGCCGCGCGAGCATCTTCGCCACCCACTCGCGCTCCTGGGCGCGGGAGAAGCGCGCAGGAATAGCCACGACGGTCCGCTCTCCGTCGCGGTACGCGCTCACCGTGGCGGTCCGCCGACGGCTGCGCCGGACCTCCACCGACGTCATGGTGTCGTGGGCCACGGTACGACGGTACCGGGAATCGCCCACATTGTGCGGCAGAACACACGAACTCGCTGCCCACGGCACCTGTGGACGACGCCGCAGGGGTCACCCCGGCGCGTGCCAGGGTGACCGCATGGCAGACGCCGACAGCCCGGCCCCGGGGGCCGGCACCCTCCTCACGCTCCGCCCCGCGACGCCCGTGCTCGACCACGGCGACGGCGAGGTCCAGCTCGGGACGGACCCCCGGTGGAGCATGGTCCTGTCGGGGCTCGCCGAGCACGAGGCCGGCTGGTTGCGCGACGCCGGCGCCCGCCGGCACCGGTCCCTGGAGCGCGGCGCCCGGCACTGGGGCGTCAGCCCCGCGCGCCGGTCGCAGATCCTGCGCGCCCTGGCCGACGGCGGGTTCCTGGTGCGCCCGGCCCCGCCGGCCGGCGACGCCGACGCCGCGGACTGGTCGCCGGACGTCGCCGTGCTGGGCGCCCTGCGCCCGGACGGCGCCGGCGAGGCGACGATCTCGCGCCGCGCCGCGTGCACGGTCGGGCTGCACGGACTCGGCCGGCTGGGCGTGGCGCTGGCCGAGCACCTGGCGACCGCCGGCGTCGGCGCCCTCGTGCTCGACGACCGGGACCCGGTGCAGGTCGGCGACCTCGGGCTCGGCGGGTTCGAGCCGGCGGACCTCGGGCGCCCGCGGGAGCGGGCGGCCGCCGAGCTGCTGGGAGCGCGCCACCCACGGCTGCGCGTGAGCACCGAGCTGCGGGGCCCACGGCTGCCCGACGCCGTCGTGGTCGTGGAGTCGCACGCCGCCCGGCCGGAACGCTACGAGCGGCTGCTGGGCGCGGACGTCCCGCACCTGCCCGTCGTGGTGCGCGAGGCAGACGTCGTCCTCGGCCCGCTCGTGCTGCCCGGTCGGTCGGCGTGCGTCGGGTGCGCCGACCGCCACGCGGACGACGCCGACCGGCGCTGGCCGCACGTCGTCGCGGACCTCGCCCGCCTGCCCGCCGCCGACGTCGCGCACGAGACCACGCTCGCCGCGACGGCGGCCGCGCTGGGGGCCGGGCAGGTGCTCGCGCTGATCGACGGCGCGGTGCCCGCGGCCGTGGGCCGCCTGCTGGAGGTGGCGCTCCCCGAGGCCGTGCCCCGGGTGCGCGAGCTCGCGCCGCACCCGCGCTGCGGCTGCACCGGGCTGCCGTCCCCGGACCGGAGGCCGGTCCGGGCGTGACGACGGGCCCCCGGCGAGACAGAGGGGCACGCTCCGCACACGGTGCGGTCGTGCTCCCCCGGGTCTCGCCGGAGGCCCGTCGGTGCAGCGGCGCCGGGGATGTCCCGGGCGCGCTGCGCGATCATGCTGCGACGGTCTCCGACTTCCGGGGCCGGCCGCGACCGCGCTTGCGGGCGACGACCTTGCCGTCGACGAAGACCTCACCACCCCACACGCCCCACGGCTCCTGGCGCTCGAGAGCGCCGGAGAGGCAGCCGGCCTGCAGCGGGCAGGAGCGGCACAGCGCCTTGGCCTCTTCGACCTGGGCGGTGTGCTCGGCGAACCACAGCTCGGGGTCGCCCGTACGGCAGGGCAGGAGCGCCGCGAACTGTCGGTCGAGCTCGGCCACCTCGGCCGGGCTCTGGGTGAGGGGTTGATGCGGGGTCCAGGGGCCGGATCCGCCCTGGGGGGTCGTGTCGAGCAGCCGCTCGTCCAACAACTGTGCGAGACGCACGAGTTCCTCCGTCAGGTCCTGGGTGTGTATGAACGTCGGTGTTCAGGACCTGCGGGTGGCCCCCTGGAGTCAGGGGGCCGGTTCGTGCGACCTGGTGAGGTCTTCTTCCCTGGGCGGAAAGACGAAAGCCGCGGGTCCCGGTAGGACTCCGCGGCCTGGTCCGGTGCTTAGACCGGATGGCTCCAGGGGGCGGAGTCGGGTGCGATGTGGAGATCGGCGTTGCCTGCTCCGTGCTTCCGCGCACGGAACGGGACGACTGCGCTGAGCTCGCCACGGGCAGACGTGTACCCGGGCGCGCCAACAGACGCGTTCGCCATCACGACCTGAGTCATCGTGTCCATCGTTTGCACCCACCTCCTCACTGCTCTCGGACGCTCCGCCTCTCGGCAGACGCCACTCCGTCTTGGGACTCTCCGAGCATAGACGGACTCATCGGGACCGCCATATCTTTTTCCGGATTTTTTTTGACGAGTTTCCCGGGGCACCCCCAGGGGCCACGGCCGACCCCGTCAGCCGTACGATCGCACCCTGGGATCAGTCGACCGAGCCGGCCACGATCGCCAGGATCGTCTCCCCGTACCGGTCGATCTTCGCCGGCCCGACGCCGTTCACCCGCGCCAGCTGCGCGACCGAGGTCGGCTTGAGCTCCGCGATGGCGGCCAGGGTCGCGTCACCCAGGACGGTGAACGCCGGCTTGTCCGTCTCGCGCGCCACCGACAGCCGCCACTCGCGCAGGGCGTCGAACAGGGCGACGTCGTGGTCCCCCGTGAGCTGCTGGCGGGCCTGTCCGCGCGCCGCACCGCGGGAGCGACCCCGACGGTCGGCCGGGTCGTCCGGCCACAGCCCGTCGAGGAACCGCGTGCGCTTGCGCGAGGCCCGGCCGCCGGGGTTGCGGGAGCGGGCGAACGACAGCTCCAGGTGTTCCCGGGCCCGCGTGACCCCCACGTAGAGGAGCCGGCGCTCCTCCGCGACGCCCTCGTCCGTCTCCGCCAACGAGATCGGCATCAGCCCCTCGCTCACACCCGCGAGGAAGACGGCGTCCCACTCCAGGCCCTTGGCCGCGTGCAGCGACGCCAGCGTGACGCCCTCGACGGTCGGGGCGTGCTGCGCCGACGCGCGCTCCTCCAGCTCGGCGACGAGCGTGGCCGTCGTGGCCGGCGTGTCCGCCGGGGCCGCGGCGGCGACGTCGTCGGCCAGCCCGACGAGCGCCTGCATCGCCTCCCAGCGCTCCCGCGCGGCACCCCGCGCCGCGGGCGGCTGCTCGGACCAGCCGGCCGAGGTCAGCACGTCGCGCACCTGCTCGGGCATGGGCTGGTCCGGGTCGGCGGACCGGGCGGCGCCGCGCAGGAGCACGATCGCGTCGCGCACCTCCTTGCGCTGGAAGAACCGCTCGCCGCCGCGCACCAGGTAGCTGAGGCCGGCGTCCGCGAGCGCCGACTCGAACGCCGCCGACTGGGCGTTGGTGCGGTAGAGCACCGCGATCTCGCTGGGCCGCACCCCCGAGGCGACGAGGCGGCCCGCCCGGGCGGCGATGCCGGCGGCCTCCGCGTCGTCGTCGTCGTAGGTGGTGAAGCTCACGGGCGGGCCCGCCGGCCGCTGCGCCACGAGCTCGAGCGCGCCCGGCACGCGGCCGCGGCGCAGCACCTGGTTGGCGAGGTGCACGACCTGCGGCGTGGACCGGTAGTCGCGCACCAGGCGCACCACCTGCGCGTCCGCGTACGTGCGTGTGAAGTCGAGCAGGTAGTGCGGCGTCGCGCCCGTGAACGAGTAGATGGTCTGCGACGGGTCGCCGACCACGCACAGCTCCTTGCGACCGCCCAGCCACTGGTCGAGCAGGAACTGCTGCAGCGGCGAGACGTCCTGGTACTCGTCGACGACGAAGTGCCGGTACTGGGAGCGCACCTCGTCGGCCACCTGGCGGTGGGAGCCCAGCATGTCCGCGAGCATGAGCAGGACGTCCTCGAAGTCGATCACGCCGCGCTCGGTCTTGACGTCCTCATAGGCCGTGATCAGGCGCGCGACCGTCTGGTGGTCGTAGCCCGACGGCGCGGGGCGGTCGTCGGCGGCCGCGGCACGCACGTAGTCCTCGGCGGTGACGAGCGAGACCTTGGCCCACTCCACCTCGGAGGACAGGTCGCGCACCGCGACGCGGTCGACGCTCACCCCCACCCTGCGGGCGGCCTCCGCGACCGCGGGTGCCTTGTGCTCCAGGATCCGGGGCGGGGCGCCGCCCACGACCCGCGGCCAGAAGTATCCGAGCTGGCGCAGCGCGGCCGCGTGGAACGTGCGCGCCTGGACGCCGGCCACCCCGAGCTCGCGCAGCCGGGTGCGCATCTCCCCCGCCGCGCGGGCCGTGAAGGTCACCGCGAGCACCGACGTCGGCTTGTACGTGCCGGACCGCACCCCGTAGGCGATGCGGTGCGTGATCGCGCGCGTCTTGCCCGTGCCCGCGCCCGCGAGCACGCACACCGGCCCGGTCAGGGCGAGCGCCACCTCCCGCTGCTCGGGGTCGAGCGCGTCGAGGATCGCGTCGGGATGAAGCGGGGCGGTCGGGAAGTTGGTGGTGGTCGACATCGTCTGCGATTCTCGCAGCCGTCGCCGACACCTCGCTCCCGTCGTCCCCAGGAGGACCCATGACCGCCGTCACGCCGCAGCTCCCCGAGCAGGGCACGGTCACGATGTACTCGACCGCGTGGTGCGGCTACTGCCGCCGGCTGCGCACCCAGCTCGACTCCGAGGGCATCGCGTACACGGTGGTCGACATCGAGGACCAGCCGGAGACGGCGGAGTTCGTCGAGCAGGTCAACGGCGGCAACCGCACCGTCCCGACCGTCGTCTTCCCCGACGGGTCCGCCGCGACGAACCCGTCGCTGAACGACGTGTGGGCGCGCCTCTCCTCCTGAGGTTCAGCCGGGCAGCTCCGCCCCGAACCACTCCTCGACGAGGGCGCGCGCGATCGACGGCCGCCCGGGCAGGCCGATCTCCCCGGCCCGCACGCCCGCGGCCAGGTCGTCGCGGGTGAACCACCGCGCGGTGGTCACCTCGACGCCGTCCACCTCGATGTCGGTGGCGACCGCCCGCGCCCGGAAGCCGAGCATGAGCGACGCCGGGAACGGCCACGGCTGGCTCCCGCGGTACACGACGTCGCCCGGCCCGTCCCCGATCACGACCGACGACTCCTCGGCGACCTCGCGGCGCACGGCATGCTCGAGCCCCTCCCCCGGCTCCACGTAGCCGGCGAGCGTCGAGAACCGGCCCTCCGGCCAGTGCGCGGCGTGTCCCAGCAGCAGCCGGTCGTCGTCGTCGACGACGGCCATGATCACCGCCGGGTCCGTGCGCGGGTAGATCTCCACGTCCTGCGCCGGGCAGCGGCGCACCCAGCCCGCCTGCTCGACGACGGTCGGCTCGCCGCACCGCGGGCAGCGCTCGTGCGAGGCGTGCCACGCGGCGAGGGCGACCGCCTCCGCGGCGAGCGCGTCGCCGCGGCGGCCGCCGACCTCGCGCAGGCCCGCCCAGGCGTGCTCCCGCACGAGCCGCGCGCCCGTGGACGACGGGGACACGCCCTCGATGCCGACCGCGTCGGCGTCCGCCTCGTCGGGGAGCACGAGGCCGAGCAGCCCGGCGCCGCCCTCCTCGCCGAGGAACAGCCACCGGTGCCCGGCCGCGTGCCCGTCGGGACCGTCCGGCTCGGCCGGGAGCCCGGCGACCGCCGCGGGGTCGACCAGCAGCGGGTCGCCCGCGGCGTCGACCGCCACCCGGCCGCGCAGCACCAGGAGCACCCGGGTCGCGGGGTCGACCAGCAGCCGCGGCACCAGGCCCGGCTCGACGCGGCGCTCGGCGGCCCGGTCGTGGGTGGCGTGGGTGAACGTGAGGTCGGGGAGGGGGAAGGGTGCCGTCACGCCTCGACCGTACCCGCGGCGGGGCGCCGGGGGACGACGGCGGCGGACACGCGCGCCGCGGTGCTCCCGGGCGGGCCCCGGCACGTCTACGGTGGGCGGGTGCCACGCAGTCCGCTCGCTCTCGCCGCCCTCGCGACGGCCGCCGTCCCGGGCCTGGACGCCCGCTCGGTCCGCCCCGAGGAGCTGCCGGGCGACTACGACGTCGCGGTCGTCACGGCGGACGACGGCGTGGACTGGCTCGTGCGCGCGCCCCGCACCACGATGGCCGGCGCCGCCCTCGAGGCGGAGACCGAGCTGCTCGAGGCGCTGCACCTGTACGTCGACGCCGGGGTGCTGCCCTTCACCGTGCCCCAGGTGGCCGGTTTCGCGCTGCTGCCCGAGGGCGGGCGCGCCGTCGTGCACCGGCACGTGACCGGCACGGCCCTCGACCTCGAGGCGCTGCGCCCCGGCCCTGGCCTCGCCGCCGACCTCGGGCGCACCCTCGCCGCCGTGCACGAGCTCCCCGCCTCCGTCGTGGAGTCGTGCGGGCTGCCGTCGTACACGGCCGCCGAGTACCGCGAGCGCCGCCTCGTCGAGCTCGACGAGGCCGCCACGACCGGGCTCGTGCCGCCGACGCTGCTGCGGCGCTGGGAGGCCGCGCTCGAGGACGTGGCGCTGTGGCGGTTCCAGCCGGTCGTCGTGCACGGCGACCTCGCCACCGAGCAGATGCTCGTCACCGGCGGCCGGGTCACCGCGGTCAGCGGCTGGTCCGACGCCCGCGTGGCCGACCCGGCGGACGACCTCGCCTGGCTGCTCGTCGCCGCGCCGCCCGACGCCGTGGACTCGATCATGGAGGCCTACCAGCTGCGTCGCACCGAGCTGCACGACGCACGGCTCGTCGACCGTGCGCTGCTCGTCGGCGAGCTGGCGCTGGCGCGCTGGCTGCTGCACGGCGTCCGCCGCGGCCTGCCCGACGTCGTCGCCGACGCCGAGGCGATGCTGGCCGACCTCGACGAGGCGACCCGCGAGGACGCGCCCGCCTGACGGCGGGGCCGGCTCTCCCTCGTCTGCTCCGCACGGCTCTCTCGACGGCTGAGCGCCGCCTGCGAGGCGCCTGTAACCCAGGTCTTACCTGAATTGGTATCCCGAAACACGGCCTCAACCTGCGCTCAACGCGGAGCGAACCGGCGCCCGTGAGACTCGGCGGCAGCACGGACCGCCGTCACTCCCGCCGAAGGGTCGCCATGTCGTACGTGATGCCGCAGGACTTCGTCTCGCAGATGATCGCCACCGGCGAGAAGAAGCTGTTCATGTCCACCCGGGACACCCTCATCCGCTCGTTCATGGGTGGCGCCATCCTCGCGCTGGCCGCCGCGATGGCGGTGACCATCTCCACGAACACCGGGAACCCGCTGCTGGGCGCGGTGTTCTTCCCGATCGGCTTCATCATGCTGTACCTGATGGGCTTCGACCTGCTCACGGGCGTGTTCACGCTGGTGCCGTTCGCCGTCATCGCCCGCCGGCCCGGCGCCACCTGGGCCGGCATGTGGCGCAACTGGGGCCTGGTGTTCTGCGGCAACTTCGCCGGCGCGTTCACGGTGGCGGTGCTCATGGCGATCACGTTCACCTACGGCTTCTCCACGCCGCCCAACGAGATCGGGCAGGCCATCGGCGTGATCGGCGAGGGCCGCACGGTCGGTTACGCCGACCACGGCGCCGCCGGCATGCTCACGCTGTTCGTGCGCGGCGTGCTCTGCAACTGGATGGTCTCCACGGGCGTGGTCGCGTTCCTCATGTCGAAGGACACGATCAGCAAGGCCGTCGTGATGTGGATGCCGGTGTTCCTCTTCTTCTACATGGGCTTCGAGCACTCCGTGGTGAACATGTTCCTGTTCCCGTCCGGCCTGCTGCTCGGCGGCGACTTCACCGTCATGGACTACCTGATGTGGAACGAGCTCCCCACCGTGCTCGGCAACCTCGTCGGCGGCCTGACGTTCGTCGGCCTGCCGCTGTACCTCACGCACTACCGCACCCGCCCGGAGCGCCGTCGTCCCACGCCGGTCGAGCCCGCCGTCGAGGACCGCGTCGCCACGCCGGTCGGCTGACCGGCCGCGCCCCCCGCACCCCGTCCCACCCACCGAAGGACACCCGTGGACCCCATGATGACCAAGGCCGCCGCCGCCGAGCAGGTGGTCACGGCCCGCATCCGCTCCGGCCTCACCTGGCAGGAGATCGCCGACACGCTCGGCACCCCCGTCGTGTGGACGACAGCGGCGCTGCTCGGCCACCACCCGATGAGCGCCGACCAGGCGGCCGCGGCGTGCGAGGTGCTGGGGCTGGGCGAGGACGTCGCCGAGGCGCTGCGCCTGCAGCCGTACCGCGTGCGCGACGAGGCCGTGGCGACCGACCCCACGATCTACCGCTTCCACGAGGCGCTCAGCGTGTACGGGCCGGCGCTCAAAGAGCTCATCCACGAGGAGTTCGGCGACGGCATCATGTCCGCGATCAACTTCCAGGTCGACATCGCCCGGCGGCCGCACCCCGACGGCGACCGCGTGGTCGTGACCTTCGACGGGAAGTTCCTGGACTACCGGTGGTGACGGCGGGTCGTCACTCCCCGCGCACCAGGGCCTCCAGCTCGGCCTCGTCGAGCAGGCGGCGCGGGCGCACGGTCGTGCCGCTGACCACGTAGACGAAGGCCGCCGACACGCGCTCGAGGGGCAGCCCCGTGTACCGGGACCACGCCAGCCGGTACACGGCGAGCTGCACCTCGCGCGCGGCGCGGGCGGCGGCGTCGCGGGGCTCGTGGCCGGTCTTCCAGTCCACGACGACGACGGCCGGCGGCTCGCCGTCCGCGGCGGTCGGCGCCTCCGGGTCGGCGAAGACGGCGTCGATCCGGCTACGCAGCATCACCCCGGCGACGGGAGTCTCCACGTCCACCTCGACGGCCAGCGGCGCACGGGCCGCCCACGGCGAGTCGAGGAACCGCTGCCGCAGGGTCTCCAGGTCGACGTCGGGCGCGATCTCCCCGTCCTCCGCCCCCGGCAGGTCGTCGACGTCGACCAGCGACGACGACGTGAAGAACCGCTCCACCCACTCGTGGAAGCGGGTGCCGCGGCGGGCGTGCACGGTGGGCTGCTGCGGCACCGGGCGCCGCAGCTGGAGGGCGAACCCCGCCCGGTCGTCGGCCAGCCGCACCAGGCCGGACGCCGAGACGTGCGCGGGCATCTCGACCTCGCGCGACGCGCGCTCCCCCCGCTCCGTCAGCAACGTCCGGGCCAGCAGGACGAGGTCGCGGCCGGCGGCGTCGCGCAGCACGCCCGTCGTGGCGCCCTCCCCCGCGGCGCGCGCCGCGTCGACGCTCGCCGCCGTCGCGCGCAGCACGTCGCGCGGGGTCGGCCCGGCGCTCGCCGGGTCGGAGGGGTCCGCGTCGGTCGCCCCGTTCTCCGGGGGCGTCGCGTCGGGCGCGGGCCACGGGGCGGCGTGCTCCACCGCGTCGCGGGGGTTGCCCGTCGCGGGGTCGGGCTGGTCGGCCCAGCCACCCGCGTCCACCACCCCGGCGTCGACCAGCTCCGCGAGGAACGGCGAGACCCGCCGCGGCGTGCTGCCCGTGCCCCACCAGTGCGCGGTGAGGAACAGCTCGCGCCGGGCCCGGGTGAACGCGACGTACGCGAGCCGGCGCTCCTCGGCGAGGCGGTGCGCACCGCAGTCCGCGCGGAACTGGTCCCGGCGCGCGGCGAGGTCCTTGGTGTCCGCGGCGTCCGCCCAGGTGAAGACCGGCAGGTCCGCCGCGTCGCCGCGCAGGTGGTACGGCAGCGACGAGACGTCCGTGAGCCAGCCGCCGTCCAGCCGCCCCTGCGACGACTCCGCCTGGCTCGGGAAGATGCCGTCCACCAGCCCGGGCACCGCCACGACGTCCCACTCCAGACCCTTGGCGGCGTGCGCGGTGATGACCTGCACGGCGTCCGGGTCGGGCTCGCGCACCGGCATGTCGAGGCCGCGCTCCTGGTCCCCCGCGACGCCGAGCCACGCGAGGAACGCGCCCAGGGTCGCGACGTCCGCCGACTGCGCGAAGCTCGCGGCGACGTCGCGGAACGCGTCGAGGTGCTCCCGGCCGCGCAGGGACACCCCCGCCGCGGCGGCCCCGAGGGGGGCCCCATGCGCGCCCGGAGCAAGCGTGTCGGCGAGGACCTGCGCGGTCGCCACCTCGACGTCGAGCCCCAGCGCACGCTCGGCGGCGACCACCAGCTCGGGCAGCGACAGGTAGGTGAGTCCGCGCAGCTCGCGCAGCAGGCGGGCCAGCGCCGTCAGCCGGCCGTGCCCGGCCGCGGACAGCACACGGCCGTCGCGCGCCGGCCGGCCGGGCGCGGGCAGGTCGTCCAGGGCGTCGACGATCGAGCGGTGGTCCACGACGTCGCCCTCGATCACCACGGGTGCGTCGTCGTCCGGCCCGCCCGGCCCGCCGGCGGGGCTGCCGGGCCGGGCGCCGTCGGCGCGCGCGAGGTCCGACGCCCACGAGCCGAGTGCGTGCAGGTCGGCGGCCCCGAGGTTGGCCCGCGGCCCCGTGAGCAGGCGCAGCAGCGAGTCGCCGCGCGACGGGTCGTGCACGGCCTCCAGCAGCGCGACGACGTCCACCACCTCCGGCGTGGACAGCAGACCGCCCAGGCCGACGACCTCCACGGGCAGCCCGCGGCGCCGCAGCGCCACCTCGACCGCCGCGAACTGCGACCTCGCCCGGCACAGCACCGCCGCCGTCACCCGGTCGGAGCCGTCGCGCCGGGTCGCGCGGCGCCAGCGTGCCGCGACGAACTCCGCGGCCGCCTCGGCCTCCTCCTCGCTGGTGGCGGCCACGTGCGCGCGCACGGCGCCCGTACCCGCGCCGGGGCGCAGGTCCAGCGGCGGCACGTCGACGCCCGTGCCGACCAGGCGTGCCCGCTCGCGCAGCGGCCCGGCGGCGACGTTCGCGGCCGCCAGGACCACCGCGTCGTTGCGCCACGACGTGCTGAGGTACCGCACCGTCGCCGGCGCGCCGCCGCGGGTGCGGAACCGCTCGGGGAACCGCGCGAGCCCGGACGCCGACGCGCCGCGCCAGCCGTAGATCGACTGGTGCGGGTCGCCCACCGAGGTCACGGCGTGGCCGCCGCCGAAGAGCCCGGCGAGGAGCTCCACCTGCGCGAACGAGGTGTCCTGGTACTCGTCCAGCAGCACGACGGGGTACCGGGACCGCTCGGTGGCGCCGACCGCCGGCACCGAGCGGGCCAGCTCGGCGGCGAAGGCGATCTGGTCGCCGAAGTCCAGCGCGTCGACGACCCGCTTGCGCCGGCGGTACTCGGCGACGAGGTCCAGGAGCCGGGTCCGCTCGGCCACGGAGTCGACGAGGCCCTGGATCTCCTTGGTCCGCTTCTTCTGCCGCGGCCCCAGCGGGACGGCGTCGAGGCGGGCGACGACGTCGGCGAGCGCCTCGCGGGCGTCGTCCACGGGCAGCAGGTGCTCGCCCAGCGCGCCCGACAGCGCGAGCACCGCCCCGACGACGGTGCTCACCGCGCGGTCGGTGCCGAGGTCGTCGGCCCACGACTCCACGACCTGCGCCGCAAGCTGCCACTGGTTGGCCTCGCCCAGCAGCCGGGAGCCCGGCTCGATGCCGAGGCGCAGCCCGTGGTCGGCGACCAGCGACGCGGCGTACGCGTTGTAGGTCGCGACCGTGGGCCGCGCGAGCAGGTCGAGGCCCGACGTCGCGCGGCCCTGCGCGCGGGCGAGCTGCGCCAGGCGGGACTGGACCCGCTGCGTCAGCTCGGCCGCCGCCTTGCGGGTGAAGGTCAGCCCGAGCACCTCCTCGGGCGCGACCAGGTCGTTCGCGATGAGCCACACCACACGGGCCGCCATCGTCTCCGTCTTGCCCGACCCGGCGCCGGCGACGACGAGCACGGGCTCCAGCGGCGCCTCGATGACCGCCACCTGCTCGTCGGTGGGCGCCGGACGCCCGAGGAGGTCGGCGATCTCGCGGGCGGACACGGCCGGCGCCGCGGGGCGCTCGTCGGGGCGCGCGGGGGCGCCGGCCAGGAGCGCGTCGTCGAAGAGCACCCCGTCGGGCGACGCCGCGCCGACCCCGCCGAGGCCCGCGAGCTCCGGGAACCCGAGCTCCGCCTCGCGGCCGGGCTCGCCGAGGGCCGCCCACGCGTCGTCCGCGGGCCCCTCCGGTCGGCCGTGCTCGGGGTCGGGCGCCGCCCCGGGGGTGGGGTCGCCGGTCATCCGATCACGTTCCTTCCCTCGAGCTGCACGGGGCACGACCGACGCACGGGGCACATGGGGCACAGGTCGTTCTCGTGCGCGGTGAAGCGGGCGGCGGCCATCGTGTCGGCGGCGCTCTCCACCAGCGCGCGGGCCCAGCTCGACCCGTCCTGCTCGACCGCCAGGGCGGGCTGGCTGCGCAGGGTGGGCGCCACCGTGGGCGTGCCGACGTACACGAGCCGCGCGCCCGCGCTGGGCGTGCCGGGCGGCAGGTCGAGCGCGCCCTCGGCCACCGCGAGCTGGTACGCCCCGAGCTGCGGGTGCTCGGTCGCCTTCGCCCGGGCCGGCGCGCTGCGGCCGGTCTTGAGGTCGGCGACCGTCACGCCCTCGTCCCCCGCGTCCTCGACCCGGTCGATCTTGCCCCGCAGCCGGGCCCGTCCCACGGTGAGCTCGAACTCCGGCTCCACCAGCAGCGGCTCGCCCGCGTCGGCGTAGTAGGCGGCGAGCCGCTCCACCATCTGCTCCGCGCGCCGGCGCAGCTGCCGCGCGGGCCACCCCTCGGGCAGGGCGAGCTCGGGCCAGCGGCGGTCGAGCTCGGCGCGCAGGTCGGTCAACGACGCCTTCGGCAGCGTCTCGGCGATCTCGTGCACCAGCGTGCCGAGCGACTGGTGGGTGGCATCGGGCGCGGTGGCGCCGGCCGCCTCGAACGCCCACTTCAGCGCGCACGTGCTCACGGTCTCCACCTTCGACGGCGAGACCGTCACGACGTCCTGCGGGCCCCAGAGCGGCGCGTCCACGGACGTCGCGGCGACGCCGTACCAGGTGCGCGGGTCGGCCTCCGCGATCCCCGCGTCGGCCAGGTCGGCGAGCAGGGCGGCCGCGACCGCCGCGGGCCCGTCGGCAGCGCCGTCCGGCGCGTCCTCGAGTGCGCCGTCGGGGACGCCGTCGCGGGCGGCGCGGACCAGCGTCGCGCGCGCCTCGGCGACCACGCCGCGCAGGTCGAGCGGCGGGCCGACGGTCACGCGCCTCGGGTCGGGGCCCTCGCCGCCGGCGGGGGCGTCGGGGGCGTCCGGCGGCGACACCAGGTCGAGGAACACCGACGGCGCGTCCTCGGCGTCCTCGACCGCCGTCACGACCAACCGGCGCCGCGACCGCGACGTCGCGACCGCGAACGCGCGCAGCTCGTCGGCCAGCACCTGGCGGCGGGCCTCCGGGCCCATCCCGTGCGCGTTCTCGGAACGCCCCGCGAGCAGCTCGACCAGCGCCTGCGAGCCCAGCAACGAGTCGCGCAGCCGCAGGTCGGGCCACACCCCGTCCTGCACGCCGACCACGACGACGACGTCCCACTCGCGGCCCGCCGCGCCGGCCGGCGTCAGCGCCTCGACGGCGTGCGCACCGACCGCGGACGCCGCGAGCGAGTCCGCCGGAAGGTCCTGCGACGCCAGGTAGTCGACGAACGCCGCCACCGGGGCGCCGGGCATCCGGTCCACGTAGGTCTCCGCCGCCCGGAACAGCGCGAGGACGGCGTCCAGGTCGCGGTCGGCGCGCGCCCCCGCGGGCCCGCCCGCCAGCGCGGCGTCGCGCCACCGGGCGGCGAGCCCGGTCGCCGCCCACACGGCCCACAGCACGGTCTGCGCGGTGGCGCCCGGCTCGGCGGCCGCCGCCCGCCCGGCGGCGAGCACGCGCGCGACGGCCACCGGCCCGCGACGCACCGGGGCGGCAAGCGTCTCCGCGCGCGCCGGGTCGTCCAGCACCTCGACGAGCAGCGCGTCCGACGACCGGCCTCCGCCGCCCGCGAGCTCCTCCGCCCGCAGGGCCCGTCGCAGCCGGCGCAGCGCCACCGCGTCGAGCCCGCCGACGGGCGACGTGAGCAGCAGGGTCGCGGTCTCGGCGTCGAGGGTCGAGTCCACTCCCGGCCCGGGCTCCCCCAGCTCGTCCGCGAGCAGCCGCTCGACCCCGCCTCCCGCAGCGCACACGCGCAGCGCCGCGAGCAGGGGCGACGCCGCCGGCTCGTCGCGCAGGGGCAGGTCGGAGCCCAGCAGCGCCACGGGGACCGACGCCGCGACGAGGTCGCGGCGCAGCGACGCGAGCCGGTCGCCGCTGCGCGCCACCACCGCCATCCGCTCCCACGGCGTGCGGTGCAGCAGGTGCTCCGCCCGCAGCTCGCGCGCCACGTACGCGGCCTCCTGCGCCGGGCCGGCGAGCACGGCGACCTGGACGCCCCCCGGTGCCTCGACGTCCTCGACGTCCTCGACACCGTCGACGTCGGCGGTGTCGGCGGTGTCGGCGGTGTCGGCGGTGTCGGCGACGTCGGCGGTGTCGGCGACGTCGGCACGGTCGAGGTCCTCGGAGGTACCGCCCGCCTCGGCGTCCTCCTCCGGCCGCGCGCCGGCGCCGCGGTGCAGCGCACCCGAGACGGTCGCGACGCGCGACGTGACCGCGCGCGTCACGGCGCGCAGCTCCGCGGGCTGGCGCCACGCCGTGCCCAGCACGACCGTGCGCGCGTCGAACGCCCCCAGGACGCCGGCGCGCACCGGGGCGGCGGCGCGGCCCACGAGGCCCGGGGAGGCGCCGCGGAACCCCTGCACCGCGGAGTCGGGGTCGGCGAGCAGCACGAGGCGGGCGCCGGCGTCGTGCAGGACGTGCAGCAGGCGCGCGGTGGCGACCGTGGCCTCCTGGTAGTCGTCGACCACCACCAGGTCCCAGGTGGGGCGCGGGACGTCCGGCAGCTCGTCGTCCCACGCCGCGAGCGCGTGTGCCGCCTCATCGATCACCCCGGCCGGGTCGTACCGCGGGCCCGCGTCCGGGGTGGCGAGCCGCAGCGTCGTCACGTCCAGGTACTCCTCGTAAAGCTGCGCCGCGAGCACCCACTCCGGCCGGTCGTGCCGGCGCCCCAGCTCGTCGAGGTCCACCGGCCCGAGCCCGCGCTCCGCGGCACGCATCAGCAGGTCGCGCAGCTCCTGGCGCAGCCCGCGCAGCCCCAACGACTCGGCGGGCAGCCCGGCCGGCAGGTCGAGGTCGGTGCCCTCGCCCGACAGGTGCCCCTCCAGCAGCTCCGCGAGCACGAGGTCCTGCTCCGGTCCGGAG
This sequence comes from Promicromonospora sp. Marseille-Q5078, assembly GCF_050315395.1. Taxonomy (NCBI): domain Bacteria; kingdom Bacillati; phylum Actinomycetota; class Actinomycetes; order Micrococcales; family Promicromonosporaceae; genus Promicromonospora; species Promicromonospora sp. Marseille-Q5078. The sequence continues at coordinate 1,421,391 of NZ_JBNPQG010000001.1, read as the reverse complement.
ACGAGCGTGGGCGCCGCGTCGCCGTGCGCCGCCGTCCGCGTGCGCAGGATCGCGAACGCCGCCGAGGCCGCCGTGCGCACCATCGGCGCGCCGACCGTCCGGCCCGCCCGTGCCGTGACACGGTCGCGCAGACTCGCCGCCGAGCGGCGCGACGCCGCGAGCACCAGCACGCGCGACGGGTCGACGCCCGCTCCGCCGTGGTCGCCGCCGTCGCCCTCGGGCCTGCCGTCGGACCCGCCGTCCCGGAGCCCGAGCGCCCGGACCGCGACCGCCGTCGCGACCGTCGTGCGCCCGGTCCCGGGGGCGCCGACCACCAGCGTCGCCGGGCCCTCGAGGCCGGCCGCGACGGCCGCCTCCTGCGTGGCGTCGAGCGCGATCTCGGAGGCGGCGACGTCGGCGGGCGCCGGCGGCACGAGGCGCGGGGCGGTGGATGTCGCTGACGTCACGGGACCGATTCGACCATGCCCCACCGACAGCCCCACCGACAGCCCCACCGACAGCCCCACCGACAGCCCCGTCCACGCCGCCGGGACCGTCCACGGCGCGCGCAGTTTCACCCTCCGCTGACAAAGGCCTCCCGGGCCCGTGCACCGGCCTCTCCGTGACTAGGATCGACCGGGACGTCCGGGTGACCGGGAACGACAGATGGCCGACAGACGCGCGCCGGCACGGCCGGCGCGGCTCGCGAAGGAGACAACGTGGAGATCACGATCGGTGTGCAGAACCTGGCTCGCGAGCTGGTCGTCGAGACCGACGACACCGCGGAGGCCGTGACCACGGCCGTCCGCGAGGCGATCGCCGACGGCGGCGTCCTCGAGCTCACCGACGCGCGAGGGCGCACCCTCCTGGTGCCCACCGCAACCATCGGGTACGTCGAGCTCGGCGCCGAGGAGCAGCGGAAGGTCGGCTTCGGCGCCCTCTGACGCCCGCGCGCCGGTCAGGCCGCGAGGCCGATCCGGTCCATGCGGCGCGTGTGCTCGGCGGTGAGCCGCGAGACGAGCCACGCCTGCACGGACGCGCCCCCGTCGGGGGCCGCGTCCCGGGCAGCGGCCGCCAGACCGGCCAACGGCGGGTGGGCCGCCAGCAGCACCGGCACCAGGCCGAGCGCCTCGCCCACGACGCGTCGGCCCCACAGGGCCAGGCGGGCGGCGAGCACGCCGTCCGCGGCCGCGGCCCCGGCCAGCACGACCGTCGCGGGGTCGTCGGTCCGGGGCTCGCCCACCGCGCCCCGGTAGGCCTCGCCGCCCCCGGGCAGGCCCGCCGCCAGCTCGCGGCACAGGTCCTGCGCGACGCCCAGCCCGACGGCGCTCTTGAGCAGGCCCTCCGCCCAGCTCGACGGCGCCGTGCGGGCGTCGAAGTCGGCCAGGGCACCGTCGAAAGGCGCCATCGAGGCGGCCACCGCGGCGGCCGTCGTCTCTCGCGACACCAGGCCGAGCAGGCGCTCCTGGCGGCCGAGGGCCTCGCCCGCGGCCGCGGCGAGCGTCTGCCGGGTCGAGAGGTCCGGGGCGTCCACTGAGCGGCTCGCCAGCAGGCCGAAGGCCGCCAGCTCCGTGTAGGCGGCCAGCCCGACCAGCGTCGTCAGGGCGGCGTCAGGGACGTTCTGCTGCTGGCTCACGCGCCCAGGATAGGGGCGCCCCGACGTGTCACACCCGTCCCGGGTACCGGTCGCGTACCATGGGGGACGTACTTCGGTTGCCCGGTCGTCACGCACTGACTCGACCGCAGCGGCCTGCGGGGCTCCCCCGCGAGGCCTGAGCGACGTTCTTCCACGATCGGCTGCCGACCACCTCGGCGCTCCTTGCGACCCGACGAGTGTGACCTGAACGGTGCGGCCCGTCGACGGACCCGGCCCGTTCGGGAGCCCCTCGGTTCGCGCGCGCCGACGAGCAGACGAAGGTACCCGTGACCACGACCGAACCCGCCGCCACCGCGGCAACCCCCGCCGGCCCCGCCGGCGAGCCCGACTACTCCTCCCCCGCCGCCATCCAGGCGCAGGACGTGTCCTTCGCGGACTTCGGGGTGCGCCCCGAGATCGTCGAGGCCCTGCGCGAGGCCGGCATCACCCACCCCTTCCCCATCCAGGCGATGACGCTGCCGGTGGCGCTCCAGGGGCACGACATCATCGGCCAGGCCAAGACCGGCACGGGCAAGACCCTCGGCTTCGGCGTCCCGCTGCTGCACCGCGTCGTCGCGCCGGGCGAGCCCGGCTTCGACGAGCTGCCCGCCCCCGGCAAGCCGCAGGCGCTCGTCGTCGCGCCCACGCGCGAGCTCGCGGTCCAGGTCGCGAACGACCTGACCAAGGCCTCCAAGGGCCGCACCGTGCGCATCGCCCAGATCTACGGCGGGCGCGCCTACGAGCCGCAGATCGAGATGCTGAACAGCGGCGTCGAGGTCGTCGTGGGCACGCCGGGCCGCATGGTCGACCTGCTCAACCAGGGCCACCTCAACCTCACCCGCGCCGCGACCGTCGTGCTGGACGAGGCCGACGAGATGCTCGACCTCGGCTTCCTGCCCGACGTCGAGAAGATCCTGGCGCGCACCCCCGCCGTGCGGCACACCATGCTGTTCAGCGCGACCATGCCCGGCCCGGTCGTCTCGATGGCCCGCCGCTACATGTCGCAGCCGACGCACATCCGCGCCGCCGAGCCCGACGACGACGGCGCCACCGTGAAGAACACCCGCCAGGTGGTCTACCGCGCCCACGCGCTCGACAAGGTCGAGGTGCTCGCCCGCCTGCTGCAGGCCGAGGGCCGCGGCCGCACCATCGTGTTCGCCCGCACCAAGCGCACGGCCGCGAAGGTCTCCGACGAGCTCCGCGACCGCGGGTTCGCCGCCGGCGCCATCCACGGCGACCTCGGTCAGGGCGCCCGCGAGCAGGCGCTGCGCGCGTTCCGGCACGGCCACATCGACGTCCTCGTCGCCACCGACGTCGCCGCGCGCGGCATCGACGTCGACGACGTCACGCACGTCGTGAACTACCAGTGCCCCGAGGACGAGCGCACCTACCTGCACCGCATCGGCCGCACCGGCCGCGCCGGCAAGCAGGGCACCGCCGTGACGTTCGTCGACTGGGACGACATCCCCCGCTGGCAGCTCATCGACCGCACGCTGAACCTCGGGTTCCCCGAGCCCGTCGAGACGTACTCCAGCTCACCGCACCTGTACTCCGACCTCGCCATCCCCGAGGGCACCAAGGGCCGGCTGCCGAAGAGCAAGCAGCAGCTCGGCGGCCTGGAGGCCGAGGAGCTCGAGGACCTCGGCGAGACCGGCAAGCGGACCAGCTCCTCCGCCGGTCCGCGCGACGGCGGGCGTGACAGCGGTCGTCGGGACGGCGGTCGTCGTGACGGCGCCGCCCCCCGCGGCGGCCGCGGCGGCTCGCGCTCCGGCCAGGGCTCGCACGGCTCCGCGCAGGGCGAGCGGCCCGGCGCCGCGTCGTCGGGCGCCGGCGAGCAGCGCGACGGCGAGCAGGCGCGCCGCCGCAACCGCAACCGTCGCCGCACCCGCGGCGGTCGTCCCGTCGAGGGCGGCTCGACCGCCCCGCAGGCGCCGTCGGAGGGCTGACCCGCCGAGAAGCCGGCGGTCGAGCCTGTCGGGACCCGCCACCTGGGTCTCGACAGGCTCGACCGCCGTTCTGCTGTCCGAGGCACGACGTACCGTCCGGAGCATGCGTCTGACGTTCTCGGCCCCGCTGTGGCAGTGGCAGGTGCGCAGCGACTCGTGGTGGTTCGTGACCGTGCCGCCCGACGAGTCCGACACGCTCGCCGAGCTGCCGCTGCCCCCGCGGGGCTTCGGCTCGATCAAGGTGACCGTGACGATCGGTGCCACCACCTGGTCCACGTCCGTCTTCCCCAGCGATGAGCAGAAGGGCTACGTGCTGCCGCTGAAGAAGTCGGTGCGCCAGGCCGAGGGCATCGAGCCCGGCGCCACCGTGCGGGTCACGCTGGAGCCGGTCGGCCTCTGAGGGCCCTGGGGACTCCCGAACCCTCCGCTCAGCGCACGATCTCGTCCCGCCCGGCGAACCAGGCGGCCACGCCGTGCACGAGCGACGCCACGACGAGCAGCGTCAGCGGCAGGGTCCACGAACCGGTCGCGTCGTGCGCGACGCCCAGCCCGATCGGGCCGCACGCCGCCAGCACGTAGCCCGCGCTCTGGGCCATGCCGGACAGCTCCGACGTGCGGGCGGCGTTCTCGGTGCGCAGCGCCATGAGCGTGAGCGCCAGGCTGATGCCGCCGCCCTGCCCCAGGCCGAGCAGCACCACCCAGAGCACCGCGGCGTCCGGCGCGAGGATCAGGCCCACGAGGCCCGCCGTGATGAGCGCGACGATGACGACGCCGATCCCGCGCTGGCGCCGCATCCGGCCCGCGAGCACCGGCGTGACGAACGAGCCGACGATGCCCAGCAGGTTGGTCAGCGCCAGCAGCCAGCCGCCCACCGCGACGCTCCGGCCCGCGGCGACGAAGATCTCCGGCAGCCAGGCGTTCACCGCGTAGAACGACAGCGACTGGGTGCCCATGAGCACGGTGACCGCCCAGGCCAGCGGGCTGCGCCACACCGACCGGACGGCGTCGGCCGGCGTGGCCCCCGTCGGACGCAGCGGCGCGGTCCGGCCCCCGGCGCGCAGCGCGCGGGGTGCCCAGACGGCCGCGCCGAGCACGGCCAGCAGCCCCCAGGAGGCCAGCGTGGCGCGCCAGTCCATCCCCGTCGCCGTGGCGAGGGGCACCGTGAGCCCGGCGGCGAGCGCCGCGCCGCCCGACAGGGCCATCGAGTACAGCCCGGTCATGAGCCCGACCCGGTCGGCGAAGTCGCGCTTGATCAGCGCGGGCAGCAGCACGTTCCCCAGCCCGATCGCGCAGCCCACGGCGAGCGTGCCCAGCAGCAGGGGCGCGACGCCGGGCACCAGACGCACGGCGAAGCCGACGCACAGGAGCGCGAGGCTGCCGAACAGCGCCCGCTCCAGCCCGACGCGGCGGGCCAGCGCGGGCGCCACGGGGGCGAGGAGGCCGAAGCAGAGCACGGGGAGCGTCGTGAGGACGCCGCCCGCGGTGGAGCTGAGGCCCTCCTCGGCGAGGATCTCGCCCAGCAGCGGCGAGACGGCGACCACGCCGGGCCGCAGGTTGAGCGCGGCGAGGACGATGGCGAGGAAGGCGCCCGCCCCCAGCGGACGGCGGAGGCTCACGCGCCCACCCCCGTCGTCGGCGCCACGCGGGCCCCGGGGGCGGCCTCGGGCGCGGCGCCGCGGTCGACGAGGTGCGCGCGCACGGCGGCCATGGTGGCCTCGACGGCCCGCTCGGCCGCGTCGGCGTCCCCGGCGGCGACGGCCTCGACGACCTCGCGGTGGCCGGGCACGTCGCGGTGGTGGCGCCCGTGCGCGTCGGTGGCGAGGGTGCGGACGAGCACGTGGTCGATCCCCTCGTACAGCTCGGCGAGGAGCGTGTTCCCGGCCGCCCGGACCAGCTCGGCGTGGAAGGCGATGTCGGCGTCGCGGAAGGACTGCTCGTCGCCGTCGCGCGCGGCGGCCTCCTGGGCGTCCAGCGCGGTGCGCAGCGCGGCGACGGCGGCGTCGTCGTGCCGGTCGGCGGCGACGCGGGCGGCGCCACGCTCGAGGACGGAGCGCACGTCGAGCACCTGCAGCGCGTCGGAGGTGCGCGCCCGGCGCCCGATCGCGGCGTCGAGCCCGCTCGCGGCGCGCACGTAGGTGCCGTCGCCGCGGCGCGGCTCGAGGATGCCCGCGTGCTCGAGGGCGCGCACCGCCTCGCGGACGGTGTTGCGCCCGACGCCCAGCTGGGCGACGAGCTCCGGCTCGGCGGGGATGCGCGACCCGACGGGCCACTCCCCCCGCTCGACCAGGTCCGTCAGGTGCTCGACGACGAGCTCGGACACCTTGCGGGGCGGGGAGATCGGGGACGCGGAGGGCTCGGGCACCGAAAGACCCTAACATCCCATGTTTAACCGTGAACCTCGGACGCCGCCGTCGGGCCGGGGCGCCGCTACTGCGCCATCTTGACGAACTCGGTGACCGCCGTCGCGATCTGCTGCACCGCGATGGCGGCCAGCAGGAGGCCCGCGATCCGCGTCACCAGCGTGACGCCCGAGTCCTTGAGCACGCGATGGATGACGTTCGCGAACCGCATCGCCAGGTACAGGCTCACGTGCACCAGCACGATCGCCACCGCGATGGCGACGAACTGGGGCGCCGCGGCGTCGTCCGACACGCGGGTCTGCTGCACGAACACCATCGTCGCGACGATCGCGCCCGGCCCGGCGAGCAGCGGCGTGCCCAGGGGGACGAGCGCCACGTTCACGCCCTTGTTGCCCGACGGCGCCGGCTCCTCCATCTTGCCGGTCAGCAGCTCCATCGCGACCAGCAGCAGGAGCAGGCCGCCGGACGCCTGCAGGGCCGGCAGCGAGATCCCCATGTAGTGCAGCACCTGCTGCCCGAACAGCGCGAAGACGACGATCACGCCGAACGCGACGAGGATCGCCTGGCGCGCGGCCCGGTTGCGCTGCTTCGCCCCCATCGCCGACGTGAGGCCGAGGAAGACCGGCACGGTGCCGGGCGGGTCCATGATGACGAACAGGGTGACGAACACCTCGGTGAACAGCGCGGTGTCCAGCACCGCGCTCACGGGCGGACCACGTCCAGCCGACCTCGTTCCTCGATCCGTGCGAGCACCTCGGGAGCGGTGAGGTTCTCCCCGATACGGTTGAGCTTCCCGGTGCCGTGGTAGTCGCTGGACCCCGTGGCGAGCAGCCCGAGCTCGGCCGTCAGGCCGCGCAGCCGGTCACGGGTGGCGTCGTCGTGGTCCCGGTGGTCCACCTCGAGCCCGGCGAGCCCGACGACGGCGAGGTCCGCGATGGTCTGCGCGCTCACCGTGCGGCCGCGGGCCCCCGCGCCGGGGTGCGCCATCACCGGCACGCCGCCGGCGCCCAGCACCGCCCGCACGGCCACGTCCGTGTCCGGCGCGTAGTGCGGCACGTAGTAGCGGGCGCCGGGGTGCAGCACCGTCGCGAACGCCTCGTCCCGCGACGCGACGACGCCCGCCGCGACCAGTGCGTCCGCCAGGTGGGGCCGCCCCACCGTGGCGCCGTCGCCCGTCTGCGCGACGACGTCGTCCCAGGTCACGGGGAAGTCCTCGGCCAACCGTTCCGTCATCCGCCGGGCGCGGGTGAGCCGGTCGTCGCGCGTGCGGTCGCACTCGGCGCGCAGCACGGCGTCGTCCGGGTCGTGCAGGTAGGATAGCAGGTGCACGCTGATGCTGCCGCCCTCCGTGGTGACGCGCGTCGAGATCTCGGTGCCCCGCACCAGGGCCACCCCCGTCGCGGCGACGGCGTCGGCGGCCTCGGCCCAGCCCGCGGCGGTGTCGTGGTCCGTCAGCGCGACGACGCCCAGACCGGCGGCGGCCGCCGCCCGCAGCACGTCCCGTGGGGAGTCCGTGCCGTCGGAGGCCCGCGAGTGCGTGTGGAGGTCGATCCCGGGCCGATGCGTCACGGACACCGATTCTAGGGAGCGGGACGCGCCGGCACCCCCGGTCCGGCGCGTCCGGCGGTGCGACGTCGGCCACTCCCGGTCGTTCCCGGCCCGCCCGCGCGCGTGAAGGCGACGACACAACCTCTCCACCGCCCCCGCCGCTCGCGCCCCCGGCACGCCCCGACCGGCACGAGACGATCGACGCGATGGAACTTCGCAGCACCGACGTCGCCACTCCGCCCGCCCTCAGCACCCGTGCCGCCGAGCCCGGGCGCACCGGGGTCGTCTTCGTGCACGGCATGCGCACGTCGTCCGCGATCTGGGAGCGCCAGCTGGACCACGTGCGCGACGCCGGGCACGACGCGGTCGCGGTCGACCTCCCCGCCCACGGCGCCCGGCACCGCGAGCGGTTCTCCATGCCCCGCGCCTTCGAGGTGCTCGACGAGGCGGCCGCGTCGTTCGGCGCCGGGACCCCGGTCGTCGTCGTGGGGCTGTCCCTGGGCGGGTACACGTCGCTCGCCTGGGCGGCGCGGCACGCCACGCCCGCCTCCGCCGGCCTCTCGCGGCTCGCCGGCGTGATCGCCGCGGGCTGCACCTCCGACCCGAAGGGCAAGCCCGTCGCGCTGTTCCGCGACGTCGCGCACCTCGCCGTGACCGGCACGACGGCGGTGCGCCGGGGCCTGCGCGACGCCTCCCTCGCCTGGCGATCCGCGCTCAACGGCGGCCGGTCGCCCGCCGGCGGCATGGAGGTGGCGGCGCTGCTCGGCGACGTCGCGTCGCCCCGCCCCGGCTGGGACATCGTCACCGACGCGCTCACCCACCTCGCCGGCCGTTCCTCCGTGGCCAGCACCCGCGCGCTGCGCGTGCCCGTGTGGTTCGTCAACGGGGCCCGTGACCGGATGCGGCTCGAGGAGTCGCGGCACGTGGCCGCCGCGGACCGCGGCGCGCTGGTCGTCGTCCCGGACGCCGGTCACGACGTCAACTCCGACGCCCCCGACGCCTTCAACCGGGTCCTCTCGCGCGCCCTGCACGACTTCGCGCGAGCCTGACGAGCGCGTCCGCTCCGGCGACGGCCGCCCCGCCAGCGGGTGGGACACTGGGGAGCATGACCGACACCACCCCCGTCGACGAGTCCGCGCCCAGCACCGAGGACCGTGGCAGCAACCGTTCCCAGCGCCCCGTCTCGGAGGCGTTCAAGTCGTTCATCACCTCGCAGTGGGGCCCGCGGGCCGACCTCGGGGTCGAGCCGGGCGAGGCCGTGCCGCACACCGCCGAGCGGCGCGCGAAGCTGTCCGCCCGCTTCCCGGGTGCGCGGCTCGTGATCCCGGCCGGTCCGCTCAAGGTGCGCTCCAACGACACCGACTACCGGTTCCGCCCGCACTCCGCGTTCGCGCACCTCACCGGGCTGGGCACCGACCAGGAGCCGGACGCCGTGCTCGTGCTGCACCCCGTGGGTGACGGCGAGGGCGACCCCGACTCGAACGGCATCGGCACCCATCACCACGCCGTCCTGTACGTCCGCCCCCTCGCGGCGCGCGACACCGAGGAGTTCTACGCCGACTCCCGCTACGGCGAGTTCTGGGTGGGCGCCCGCCCGTCGCTCGACGACGTCACCACGCTCACCGGGGTCGAGGCCCGCCACGTCGACGAGCTGCGCGACGCGCTCGCCAAGGACGTCGGCGCGGACGGCGTCCGCGTGCTGGTCGTGAGCGGCGCCGACGAGGGCATCGAGGCGCTCGTCGAGGCGATCCGCGAGGAGGCCGGCGTCGAGGCGGAGGCCGAGGACGAGCAGCTCGTCGAGGCCACCTCCGAGCTGCGCCTGGTCAAGGACGCGCTCGAGCTCGAGCACCTGCGCGAGGCCGTGGCCCGCACGATCGAGGGCTTCGAGCAGGTCGTGCCGGCGCTGCCGAAGGCCGTCGCGCACCGCCGCGGGGAGCGCGTCATCGAGACGACGTTCGACGCGCACGCCCGCCTCGAGGGCAACACCGTGGGCTACGAGACGATCGCCGCCGCCGGCGAGCACGCCACCACGCTGCACTGGATCACCAACGACGGCGTGGTCCGCTCCGGCGAGCTCGTGCTGCTGGACGCCGGCGTCGAGGTCGACTCCCTGTACACCGCCGACGTCACGCGCACGCTGCCGGTGGACGGCGAGTTCACCGACGTGCAGCGCCGCGTCTACACCGCCGTGCTCGACGCCGCCGACGCCGCCTTCGCCGTCGCGAAGCCGGGCACGAAGTTCCGCGACATCCACGCGGCCGCGATGGAGGTCATCGCCGCCCGCCTGGAGGAGTGGGGCCTGCTGCCCGACGGCGTCACCGCGGAGGTCTCGCTGTCCCCCGAGGGCCAGCAGCACCGTCGCTGGATGGTGCACGGCACCAGCCACCACCTCGGCCTCGACGTGCACGACTGCGCGCAGGCGCGGCGCGAGCTCTACCTGGACGGCGTGCTCGAGCCCGGCATGGTGTTCACCATCGAGCCGGGGCTGTACTTCAAGGCCGACGACCTCGCCGTGCCCGAGGAGTACCGCGGCATGGGCGTGCGCATCGAGGACGACGTGCTCGTGACCGCCGACGGCAACGAGAACCTGTCCGCCGCCCTCCCCCGCCGCCCCGAGGACGTCGAGGCCTGGATGGCGCGCCTGCGCGGCTGACACAGTCTGAGCTCGGTCATCTGGTTCGCGATCGGTCAGCATCTCGACCGACCTCGAACCGGATGACCGAGCTCAGCCCCGCCTGTGGAGGCTGCCCCCAGGGATCGGCCGTCCACAGGTTCGGCTCGTGGAAGGCAACGGCGCCGGCCTGGGTGCCAGGCTCGCCGCCATGCCCGATCCCGGTGAGGTCCTGCTGTCCGGCGAGCTGTACCGCCCCGGGCTGAGCCGCGCGCTCGCGCGGGGGGAGGTGGAGCGCCTGCGGTACGGCGTCTACCGCGTCCCGCCGAGCGAAACGCGAGGCTATGCGGCCGCACGCGTGCGAGCACGCGATGTCGCCGCGGCCGTCCACCGCCTGCTGCACGCCCCGCACACGCTCAGCCACGAGACCGCCGCCCTGTGCTGGGGCCTCACGCTGTGGCGCACCCCCACGCGGACGCACGTCATCCAGGGCTACCGCGCCTCCGGGCACGCCTCGCGCGACGTGGCCCGGCACGTCGTGCCCCTCCCCGACGACCAGCGCACGACGCACGACGGGCTGCCCGTCACGACGATCGCCCGGACCGTCGTCGACTGCGCGCTCGCCATGCACCCGTTGGAGTCGCTCGTCGTCGCCGACTCCGCGCGACGTGCGGGCATGGACGTCGAGCGAGCGCGGGCCGTCCTCGCCTCCATGGCCACCCGCAAGGGCCGGGCTCGGGCGACCTGGGTGCTGGATCACGCCGAACCCGGCGCCGACTCGGCCTGGGAGACCTGGCTCCGCTACGTCTGCCTCCGCGCAGGACTGCCTCGGCCGGCCACCCAGGTCCCGGTCGACACCCCGCGAGGGCGCTTCCACTGCGACCTCGGCTGGCCGGAGTGGTCCGTGCTGGCCGAGTTCGACGGTCGGATGAAGTACCGCGACGGCGCGCTCGGGGACGCCCACGACGGGGCCACGGAGCTGCTGCGCGAGAAGGCGCGGTACGAGGCCATCCGGGAAGCCGGGCACGACCCCGTCCGCGTGCTCGCCACCGGCGGACAACGGGTGACGCGGATCGTCGAACGGATCGCCGCACGGTTCCCCGAGGACCTCCAGCGGACCTTCCGGGTCAACCCCCTGCTGCCACCTCCGCCGTGAGTTCGGTCATCCGGTTCAAGATCGGTCCGGATCTCGACCGAACTCGAACCGGATGACCGATCTCAGCAGGCTCAGGGCTGGGGCGGGCGGTAGGGGTCGTCGTGCCCCCGTCTGACGCTCGGGGTTCTCCGCCTCCGGTCCGGGGTTCTGGGGCTCGGGGGTCTGGGGATCGGAGCTCTGGGGCACGGAGCTCTGGGGCTCAGGGCTGCGGGGCTCGGCGGTCTGCGGCGCCTGCTCGTCGGCGGGGCGCATGGCGCCGTACCGCGGGGCGCCGGAGGGCGTCGTCCAGCGCGGGTCGGGGGTGCGGGGCGCGGCGGGCGCCGCCGGGGCGACGGGCGTCGTGACGACGGGAGCGCCGGCCACCGGGGTGACGGTCGTGGAGCCGCGCCGCGCCTTGCCCAGCCCGCCCGGGGACTCGAGCAGCATGGAGCGGGCGTCGCTCGCCTGCTCGGTACCGCAGAGGATGGCGTACGTGGACGCGACGATCTGCGACGACGACGTGAAGTCACGACGCCCGCCGGTCAGCGCGTACGACAGCACGGAGAACAGCAGCCCGAATCCGGCGCCCAGCCCGATGGCGACCAGCAGCACGCCGCCCGCCGTCGCGCCGCCGAACAGGCTCAGCAGCAGCCCCACGAAGAACCCGAACCAGGCGCCCGAGAGCGCGCCCGCGAGCGCCACCCGGCCGTACGTGAGCCGCCCGGTGACCCGCTCGACCATCCGCAGGTCCGTCCCGACGATGGTCACGTGCTCCACGGGGAACTTGTGGTCCGACAGGTAGTCGACGGCCTGCTGGGCCTCGAGGTAGGTGTCGTACGCGGCGACCTCGTCCCCGGCCGGCAGGGTCGGGACGCGGGGCACGGCGTTCGGGCGGCTGAAGGTCATTCGCCCAGTCTGGCCCAGTCGTGGCGCCGACACCACCACGCCGCGCGCGCCGCACGCCCGCTACCAGGACCGACGGGGCCGCCCCGCGTAGGCTGACCGCGTGAGCGCGGCAACCAGGGTCTTCATGGCACGCCTCGCCGGCACCCAGGTCTTCGACCCGATCGGTGACGAGGTGGGGCGCGTGCGCGACGCCGTCGTCCTGATCCGCGCCAAGGGCGCACCGCGTGCCGTCGGGCTGGTCGTCGAGGTCCCCGGCCGGCGCCGCGTCTTCCTCCCGCTGACGCGGGTCACCGCGATCGACGCCGGCCAGGTGATCTCCACGGGCCTGCTCAACATGCGCCGGTTCGAGCAGCGGGCCATGGAGTCCCTGGTGCTGGGCGAGCTGCTGGACCGCACGGTGCGGCTCACGGACGGCACGGGCGAGGCGACGGTCGAGGACCTGTCGATCACGCGCCAGCGCACGGGCGACTGGCTGGTGGACCAGCTCTTCGTGCGCCGCAGGCGGCCCAGCAAGGGGCTGTCGCTGCGCCGGCGCGGCGAGACGCTGGTGGTGCCGGTCGACGCCGTCACCGGGCTGGCGGGGTCCACGCAGGAGCAGGGCGCGGCCAAACTGCTCGAGGCGTACGAGGACCTGCGCCCCGCCGACCTCGCCGACGTGCTGCACGAGCTCGGGGACACCCGCCGCCTGGAGGTGGCGAGCGCCCTCGACGACGAGCGCCTGGCCGACGTGCTCGAGGAGCTGCCGGAGGACGACCAGGTCTCGATCGTGTCCCGGCTGGACTCGGGCCGCGCCGCCGACGTGCTCGAGGCCATGCAGCCGGACGACGCCGCCGACCTGCTGCACGAGCTGCCGGACGAGCAGGCCGCCCGCCTCCTGGAGCTGATGGAGCCGGAGGAGGCGAAGGACGTGCGCCGCCTGCTGACCTACGACGAGGACACGGCGGGCGGCCTCATGACCACCGAGCCGGTGATCCTCGGGCCCGAGACGTCCATCGCGACCGCCCTGGCGCAGATCCGCAAGCAGGACCTGCCGCCGGCGCTGGCGTCGATGGTGTTCGTCGTGCGCCCGCCGCTGGAGACGCCCACGGGCCGGTTCCTGGGGGTCGCGCACTTCCAGCGGCTGCTGCGCGAGCCCCCGCACGCGTCGGTGGGGTCGGTGCTGGACACGGACACGGAGTGGCTCACCCCCGACGCCCCGGTGGGCCGGGTGACGCGCCTCCTGGCGGCCTACGACCTGCTCGCCCTGCCCGTGCTCGACTCCGAGAAGCGGCTGCTGGGCGCGGTCTCCGTGGACGACGTGCTCGACCACATCCTCCCGGACGACTGGCGCGAGCACATCGACGAGAACCTGGAGGAGGTGCCGCGTGGCTGATCGTCTCGACCAGCCGAAGGAGTCCCGGCGCACCTTCATCCCCCGGCCGCAGATGGACCAGGACGCGGTGGGCAAGGCCACGGAGGCCATCGCCCGCTTCCTCGGCACCCCGCGGTTCCTCATCTACCTCACGGTGTTCTGCGCGCTGTGGCTCGTGTGGAACGCGTGGGGGCCGGAGTCACTGCGGTTCGACTCGGCGTCGAACGGCTTCACGGCGCTGACGCTGATGCTGTCGCTGCAGGCGAGCTACGCCGCGCCGCTCATCCTGCTCGCGCAGAACCGGCAGGACGACCGCGACCGCGTCACGGCCGAGCAGGACCGGCAGCGCGCGGAGCGCAACCTCGCGGACACGGAGTACCTGGCCCGGGAGATGGCGGCCCTGCGGATCGCGCTCGGCGAGGTCGCGACGCGCGACTTCGTCCGCTCGGAGATCCGCAACCTCCTCGAGGAGCTCGAGGACAAGGAGCCCGGGCGCGGACGGGACCAGCCGTCCTGACGGCCCTCGGCCGCTACGCTGCGGTCGACGGGACCGAGGACGTCCCGACGACGGCGCGAGAACGTCCGACGACGGCCCGGAGGAGGGCGTGTGGCACGGCAGGTGGTGCTCGTGAACGGGCTGCCCGGGTCGGGCAAGACGACGCTGGCCGCCGCGCTCGCGGAGCGCCTGGACGCGCCGTGCCTGAGCAAGGACGCCGTCAAGGAGGCCCTGGCCGACGCGGTCGACCCGCGCACGTCCGCCCGGGTCGGGGCCGCCGCGGCGGAGACGGTCTGGCGGCTGGCCGCGGCGCCGCTCCCGCGGGTCGTCGTCGAGTCCTGGTGGTTCCGGCCCCGCGACCTCGACCACGCCCTGCGCGGGCTGGCGACCGCCGGCGCGGACGCCGTCGTCGAGGTCTGGTGCGACGTGCCGCCGGACGTCGCGCGCCGGCGCTACGAGGCGCGGGCGGACCGGCACCCGGTGCACGCCGACGACCGCGACGTGTCCGCCGAGTGGGCCGCCTGGTCGGCGCACGGCGCCCCGCTCGCCCTGGGGCCGGTGGTGCGGCAGGACACGGACGGCCCGGTCGACGTCGGGCTGCTGGCCCGCCGCGTGAGCGCGGAGCTGGCCGGTCGTGACCGACGACGCACGAGCGCCACCGCGCGCCGGACCTAGGATCGAGTCATGACCTCCGGCTCCCCCGACGCCCGCCCACCCCTGAGCGACCGCGTGCGCACCGCCCTGGAGTCGGTGGTCGACCCCGAGATCCGGCGGCCCATCACGGACCTCGGCATGGTGCGCTCGGTCGACGTGCACGACGGCGGCCGCGTGACGGTCGGCGTGGACCTCACGGTGGCCGGCTGCCCGATGAAGTCGACGCTGGTGCGGGACGTCACGGCGGCGGTCGGGTCGCTCGACGACGTGACCGGCGTGGACGTGCAGCTGGGCGTCATGACGCCGGAGCAGCGGCAGGCGCTGCGCTCGCAGCTGCGCGGCGGCGCGGGCGACCCGGTCATCCCGTTCTCCCAGCCCGGCTCGCTCACCAAGGTGTACGCGATCGCGTCCGGCAAGGGCGGGGTCGGCAAGTCGAGCGTGACGGCGAACCTCGCCGCGGCGATGGCGGCGGACGGGCTGCGCGTGGGCGTGGTCGACGCCGACATCTACGGCTTCTCCATCCCCCGCATGCTCGGCGTGGACCGCCAGCCCACGCGCGTGGACTCCATGCTGCTGCCCCCGATCGAGCACGGCGTGAAGGTCGTGTCGATCGGGATGTTCGTGCCCGAGGGGCAGCCGGTCGTGTGGCGCGGACCCATGCTGCACCGCGCGCTCGAGCAGTTCCTCGCGGACGTGTTCTGGGGCGACCTCGACGTGCTGCTGCTCGACCTGCCGCCCGGCACCGGCGACATCGCCATCTCGGTGGCGCAGCTGCTGCCGGGCAGCGAGATCCTCGTCGTCACGACCCCGCAGGCCGCCGCGGCCGAGGTCGCGGAGCGCGCCGGGTCCATCGCCACGCAGACCTCGCAGGGCGTGGTGGGCGTGGTGGAGAACATGTCGTGGCTCGAGCAGCCGGACGGGTCGCGGCTCGAGGTGTTCGGCTCGGGCGGCGGGCAGCGCGTCGCGGACCGGCTGGGCGCCACGCTCGGCACGGCGGTCCCCCTGCTCGGCCAGGTCCCGCTCGACGTCGCGGTCCGCGCCGCGGGCGACGACGGCACCCCGGTCGTCCTCGCCGACCCCGACTCCGCCGGGGCCCGTGTGCTGCGCGACGTCGCCCGCGCGCTCGCCGGCCGCTCGCGCGGCCTGGCCGGGATGCGGCTGAACCTCAGCCCCGTCACGGGCTGAGCCGGCCGCCCGGGCGACGGACGCCGCCCCGCGACCTCCGACCTGCGCGATACCCTCGCCCGGGCGCCTCACCGGCGCCCGCACCCGCCTGTCCCGCCCGCGAAGGAGCTGTCCCGCCATGAGCACGCCCGAGTGGCTCGAGTCCTGGACCGACGACGAGGGCGCGCGGCGCGTGCGCGACCTGTTCGCCGCGACCTTCGCGGGCGACGGCGCCGGCCCGGACGGGGTCTGGTCCGCACCCGGTCGCGTCAACCTCATCGGCGAGCACACCGACTACAACGGCGGCCTGGCGCTGCCGACCGCGCTGCCCCACCGCACCTACGTGGCGCTGCGCCGGCGGGACGACGACGTGATCCGCCTCGGGTCCGCGCAGGCCCCGGGCGAGGTCTGGTCCGCCCGCCTGGCCGACGTCGCCCCCGGCGCCGTGACCGGGTGGGGCGCGTACGTCGCCGGCGTGGCGTGGGCGCTCGGCCAGGCCGGGCACCCGGTGCGCGGCTTCGACGCCGTCGTCGACTCCTGCGTGCCGTTCGGGGCCGGCCTGTCCTCGTCGGCCGCTCTGGAGAGCCCCTTCGCCGTCGCCCTGGACGAGGTCTTCGGCCTCGGGCTGGCCGGGGACGACGCGGGCCGGGCCGTGCTCGTCACCGCGTGCGTCCGGGCGGAGAACGAGATCGCCGGCGCCCCGACGGGCGGCATGGACCAGGCCGCCTCGCTGCGCTGCACCGCGGGCCACGCCCTGCTGGTCGACTCCCGCCCCGGCCTGTCGGCGCTCGAGTCCGGCACGCCCGTGCCGTTCGACCTGGCGTCCGCCGGCCTCACCCTGCTCGTCGTCGACACCCGCGCCGAGCACTCCCACGTGGACGGCCAGTACGCCGAGCGGCGCGCCACCTGCGAGCGCGCGGCGTCGCTGCTCGGGGTGGAGACCCTGCGCGACGTGGACCCGGACCGCCTGGACGAGACGCTCGCCGCGCTCGAGCCGCACGACCCGGAGGACGTGCTGCGCCGCCGCGTGCGGCACGTGGTCACGGAGATCGCCCGCACCGTGGAGTTCCGCGACCTCGTCGCCGTCGGCCGGCCGGCCGAGGTCGGGCCGCTGATGGTCGCGTCCCACGTCTCCCTGCGGGACGACTACGAGGTCTCGGCCCGCGAGCTGGACCTGGTCGTCGACGCCGCGCTCGGCGCCGGCGCGCTCGGCGCCCGCATGACGGGCGGCGGCTTCGGCGGCTCCGCGATCGCGCTGGTGCGCGGCGACGACGTCGACGCCGTCGCCGCGGCCGTGCAGGGCGCGTTCGACGCGGCGGGGCTGCGCTCCCCCGGCTTCCTGCTCGCGCCGCCGTCGGCCGCGGCGGGCCGCACCGCCTGACCCGGGGCGGCCTCCACCGCCCCTCCTCCTCGCGCGGCCCCAGATGCCGGCGGGCGGGCCCCTGCCTACGGTGCGAGGGCCGGCGGCGACGACGCCGCCGGCCCGATCGTTCGAGGAGGAGCGATGCCAGCACCCACCACGATCCGCCGCGCCGGCGCGGCGACGCTCACCGCCCTGGTGGCCGCGGGGACGGTGGTCGGCGCGACCGCCGGCCACGACCGCGCCGGGGCCCCGACCGGGAGCCAGGCGAGTCAGGCCGACCAGCGCGCAGACCAGCAGGGCGCGCACCACGGCGGGCGGCACGGGAAGGACCGCGCCCGGAACGTCATCCTGCTCCAGGGCGACGGCATGGGCCTCGCGGCGCGCGAGCTCGTCCGGCTCGCGACCGAGGGCAAGGACGGCCGGCTCGTCATGGACTCCCTGGACGAGGCCGGCTGGACGGCCACCGACTCCGCCGACCCGGAGGACGCCGTCACCGACTCCGCCGCCGGGGCCACGGCCTTCGCCAGCGGGGTGCGGACGTACAACGGCGCCGTCGGCGTCGACGCGGACGGCAACCCCGTGCCGACGCTCCTGGAGGACGCCGCGCGGGCGGGCAAGGCCACCGGCCTCGTGTCGACGGCGCAGATCACCGACGCGAGCCCGGCCGCCTTCGGGGCGCACGTCCCCGACCGCTACGACCAGAGCGAGATCGCCCGGCAGTACCTCGAGGAGTCCCGGCCCGACGTGCTGCTGGGCGGCGGCGAGGACTGGTGGTACCCCGAGGGCGACGCCGGGGCCTGGCCGGACAACCCCGCCGAGGACCCCGAGGAGGAGAGCAAGGGCACCGAGGGCAACCTCGTCGAGCGCGCGCAGGAGCTCGGGTACGAGTACGTGAGCGACGCGGAAGGGCTCGCCGACGCCGACGGACGCCGGCTGCTCGGCCTGTTCGCGAACGAGGAGATGTTCCAGCAGGCGAACGAGGGCGAGGGCGACGTCTACTCCCCCGAGGTGCCGTTGGTCGACATGGCCGCCAGCGCGCTCGACGTGCTCCGGCGCGACCGCGACGGGTTCTTCCTGTTCGTCGAGGAGGAGGCGATCGACGAGTTCGCCCACCGGAGCAACGCCACCCGCACCATCGAGGCCGGGCGGTCGCTGGACGAGACCGTCGCGCTCGCCCTGGACTTCCAGGAGAAGCACCGGGACACCCTCGTGCTCGTGGTCGGCGACCACGCCACGGGCGGGCTCGCGATCGAGAACGTCGACCCCGAGGACGAGTCCGGCGCGGGCGCGACCGCCGAGGACGGGCCCTTCCCGGTGCCCGGCACGGACCTCGAGTTCACGGTCGACTGGACCACCGGCGGGCACACGGGCGAGGCCACCCCGATCACGGCGCAGGGGCCGGGCGCGGAGCGGCTGTCCGGGCCGCAGCTCAACACCGACGTGCACGACGCCGTGCAGCGGGCGATGTTCCCCCGCGGCAGGGGCTGATCACCGCCACCGCGGTGGTTGAGCTTGTCGACACCACGCCTGGCTTCGACAAGCTCGACCAGCGGGTGGTTTCGACAGGCTCGACCGCCGAACGACCGACGGGTCTCAGAGGTCGTACGTGGCGACGACGGGCGCGTGGTCGCTCCACCGCTCGTCGTAGGTCGGCGCGCGGTCGACCTCGACCTTGACCGCCCGCGGCGCGAGCGCCGGGTTCGCGAGTTGGTAGTCGATGCGCCAGCCGCGGTCGTTGACGTACGACTGCCCGCGCCACGACCACCACGTGTACGGCCCGGGGCCGTCGCCGCCGTGCACGCGCCCGAGGTCGGCCCAGCCGAGCTCGCCGAGCCAGCGGTCGACGTAGGCCCGCTCGGCGGGCAGGAAGCCCGCGCTCTTGAGGTTGCCCTTCCAGTTCGCGATGTCCGCGTTCTGGTGGGCGATGTTGAGGTCGCCCGCCACGAGCGCGGGGTGACCGGCCGCGGCGAGCTCGGTGAGGCGCGCCGTGACCTTGTCCAGGTGGGCGTACTTGGCCACCATCGTGTGCTCCTGGCCCGCGCCGGCGGAGCCGGAGTGCAGGTACGCGGAGACGGCCGTGAGCAGGCCGCCGTCCGGGAGCTCGACGTCGGCCTCGATCCAGCGGCCCGTGTCGACCGGCGGCTCCGGCTCCCCCGCGGGGCCGTGGCCGGCCAGCCCGGCCCGGACCGCGCGCAGCGGCAGCCGCGACGCGACGGCCACGCCCGCGCGGCCCTTGATCTCGCTGGGCAGGTGCGCCACGTGCCAGCCGTCGAGGTACTCGCGCACCAGCTCGTCGGGGGCGCGCACCTCCTGCAGCAGCAGCACGTCCGGCGTGCGGGCGGCGATCCAGCCGTCCATGGAGCGGCGGAAGGCGGCACGGATGCCGTTGACGTTGGCGGTGGCGACGGTCAGCACGCCGCACATCCCATCACACGCCGGCGACACCGCCCGAACCCGGGCGACGAGCCGTCGTCACTCCCCGCGGGAGGCGGCCTCCAGCCCGGCGACGTCGATCTTGCCCATCTGCAGCATGGCGTTCATCGCGCGCAGGTTGGCGTCGGTCGTGTAGTCGCCGCACAGCTCCTCGAGCTGCGTCGGGATCACCTGCCACGAGATGCCGAACTTGTCCTTGCACCAGCCGCAGGGCCCGGGCTCGCCGCCGTCGGAGGTGAGCACCTCCCAGTACCGGTCCACCTCCTCCTGCGAGTCGACCCGCAGGTAGAAGCTGAAGGCCTCGTTCAGCTGGAACTCGGGGCCGGCGTTCAGGCCGGTCACAGGAAGCCCCGCTACCGTGAACTCGACGACGAAAGGTTCGCCGGCCTCGGCCCCCGGCACCCCCTCGGGTGACACGAGCACCGACTCCACCGACGATCCCGGGATGTGCTCGGCGTAGAAGCTCGCCGCCTCGTGCGCGCGGTTGTTGCCGAACCACAGGTGCGTGCGTGCGGTCACCATGGCCGCCCTCCCCTCCGACGGGCACCGTCCCTCGCGGCCGGTGCGCCCTCTGTCCGACCGGGCGACGAACCGGAAGTCATCGGTGCGGGTGCGCCGCACCCGCTGCTCGCTCGACGAAGGTAGACGCCATGGCACTTCCAGTGAACCCCGAGATCCTCATCGTCGTGGGCACCCGACCCGAGGCGATCAAGCTCGTCCCGGTCATCCAGAGGCTGCAGCACCACCCCCGCCTGCGCCCCGTCGTCGTCTCCACCGGCCAGCACTCGGAACTGGTCCGGGACGTGCTCGACGCCGCGGGCTGCCGCATCCACGCCGATCTCGGGGTCGGCCACCCCGGCATCACCCTGAACGAGCTCGTGAGCGGCGTCGTACAGGGCATCGAGGACTTCATGTCGGGCCGATACGGACCCGCGCCGGCCAGCATCCGCGGACAGCTGGACCACTACCCGGCGGCATGCCTCGTGCACGGGGACACGTCGAGCGCGTCGGCGGCCGCCGTGGCGGCGTTCCACCTGCGCATCCCCGTCATCCACGTGGAGGCCGGGCTGCGGACGGGCACGACGCTCTCTCCGTTCCCCGAGGAGCTCAACCGCCAGCTCATCAGCCGCATCGCCTCGTTCCACCTCGCCCCGACCCGCACCAACGTGCAGAACCTGGTGCGGGAGGGCGTCGACATCGGACGCACCTTCGTCACCGGGAACACCGGCATCGACGCGCTCCTTTGGGCCGCCGCCCAGGAGGCCCCGTACGGCGCGCCCGAGCTCGGCTGGCTCGAGGACGACACCACGTCGCGCGTGGTGACCGTCACGGCCCACCGCCGCGAGAACTGGGGGGAGGGCATCGCCCACGTCGCCCAGGCCGTGCACCGCCTTGCCGACGCCTACCCGGACGTGCGCTTCGTCATCCCGGTGCACCCGAACCCCGCCGTGGCGCGCACGATGCACGACGAGCTGGCCGACGTGCCGGGCGTGACGCTCACCGAGCCGATGGCGTACCTCCCCTTCGCCCGCCTGCTCGCCCGGTCGTACCTCGTCGTCACGGACTCCGGCGGCATCCAGGAGGAGGCCCCGACCCTGGACGTCCCGGTGCTCGTCGCGCGCACGACGACGGAGCGCGGCGAGGGCGTCGAGGCGGGCACTCTGGAGCTGGTCGGCACCGACCCCGACCGCATCGTCGCCTCGGCGTCGCGCCTGCTCGACGAGCCGGACGAGCACCACGAGTTCGCCCAGCAGGTCAACCCGTACGGCGACGGCCGGGCGTCTGCGCGCGTGATCGCGGCGCTCGAGCACCTGATCTTCGACACCCCCGTCCCGCATACGACCGGTCCCGGGTTCGTCCGATCCCAGGTGCTCGAGTGGGCCGGGTTCCACCGGACCGACGCCATCGCGGGCGGCGTCGTGGTCGAAGGCCCCGTGCACGAGCGTGGCCTCGCGACCGACGACCAGGTCCCGCCGGACATCGCGGGCGTCATGATCCGCCCCGAGCCCGATCTCCAGCAGGCCGGCAGATGAGTGCAGCGGCCGCGGCGGCCGCGAGCGCGCCCTGGTGGGACCCGTACCGCGGCATGCCGCCGGCGGTGCAGGTGCTCATGTGGTTCCTGCTCGTCCTGACGCTGATCACGGTGCTCGTGATCCTGCTGCTGGTGGTGCGCGCGTGGTTCGAGCGCCGCCGCCAGCGCCGGGACGTCGAGGCGGCGCACGAGGGCGACTACCTCTGGGTCTTCGTCGTCCCCGCGCTGAACGAGGAGGTGACGATCGCCGACAGCGTGAGCCGACTCGTCGCCGTCGAGGCGACGCACAAGGCGATCGTCGTCATCGACGACGGGTCGGACGACGGCACGCGAGAGGTGCTCGCCGGCCTGCGCGCCCAGGTGCCCAAGCTGCAGGTGCTGCGCCGCGAGCTGCCGAACGCCCGGGTGGGCAAGTCGGCGGGCCTCGACGACGCGTGGGAGTTCGTCCACGAGCAGGTGCTCTCCGGCCGGTACGCCGACTGGCCGACCACGCGGGTGATCGTGGGCGTCGTCGACGCGGACGGCCGCATCCCCCCGGACGCCCCGCACGCGCTGGCGGGCACGTTCACCGACGAGCGGGTGGGCGGCGTGCAGGCGCTGGTGCGCATCTACAACCGCCGGCACTACCTCACCTGGGGCCAGGACGTGGAGTTCGGCGTCATGGCATACGTGTACCAGCTCGGGCGGTCCGCGTGGGGCACGGCGAACATGGGCGGCAACGGCCAGTACGTGCGGCTCGCGGCACTGGACGACGTCGTCGTCACCGAGAAGCTGCCGCCGGGGGTCGGCCGCGGCCCGTGGCGCGACCGGCTCACCGAGGACCAGGACATCGGCGTGCGCCTCGTCCGCGCAGGCTGGCGCGGGCGGCAGACGGTGCTGACCACGGTCGACCAGCAGGGCGTGACGAGCCTGCGGCGCCTGTTCAAGCAGCGCGTGCGCTGGGCGCAGGGCAACTGGCAGGCGTTCAGCCTGCTGCCCGGGGCGCTGCGGACCCCGGTCTCCGTCGGGGCGCGGCTCGACCACGTCGCCTACCTGCTCATGCCCCTGCTGCAGCTCCTCATGGGGCTCGGGCTGGTGCTGTCGCTGGCCTTCTGGCTGTTCGGCGACGTGCCGTTCTACTCCGGGTGGTGGCCGTCGCTGGTGTTCTTCGCGACGATCGCCCTGGTGCCGAGCTTCCTGTCGCTGCTCATGACGAACGAGCCGGGCCGCCGCCCGCTGCTGCGCGCGGTGTTCGGCCTGTTGCCCTACATGCTCTACACGTGGGTGCTGTGGCCGGTCGTCACGGTCGCGCTGGTCCGTGAGCTGCTGGGGCGGCGCACCTGGACCAAGACCGACCGCGAGCCGATCGACGCCAACCTGCCCGACGACGCGCAGGAGAGCGCCGCGCCCGCGGGCTGAGTCACGACGCCGCCAGGCGCGCCTTCTCCCGCTCGACGTCGAAGGTGGCGGTGGGCCACTGCGGGTCGATCTCCTCCAGGGCGTCCAGCAGCAGCGCCTGCACCGCCAGGCGCGCGTACCACTTGGCGTTCGCGGGCACGACGTGCCAGGGCGCGTGCTCGGTGGAGGTGCGCTCGAAGACGGTCTGGAACGCCTCCATGTACCGGGGCCACAGCAGCCGCTCGTCGACGTCGCCCGGGTTGTACTTCCAGTGCTTGTCGGGGCGCTCGAGCCGCTCGCCGAGCCGCGTCTTCTGTTCCTCGGGCGAGATGTGCAGCATCACCTTGACGAGGCGCACGCCCCGCGCCGTCACCGCCTCCTCGAACGCGTTGATCGCGTCGTACCGGCGCTCGATCTCCTCCGGCGGGGCGAGCTCGCGCACCCGCCCGATGAGCACGTCCTCGTAGTGCGAGCGGTCGAAGACGCCGATGTAGCCGGCCGCGGGGACCTCCTTCTCGACGCGCCACAGGAAGTCGTGCTCCAGCTCCTCGGGCGTGGGCTTCTTGAACGCGACCAGGTGGACGCCCTGCGGGTCGGTGGCGCCGATGACGTGGCGCACGATGCCGCCCTTGCCCGCGGAGTCCATCGCCTGGAGCACGAGCAGCACGGCCGGCGCCGACGGGTCCTCGCGGCTCTGGGCGTAGAGGCGCTCCTGGAGCTCGTCGAGCTCCCGCTCGCCCGCGAGGAGGTCGGCCGCGCCGTCCTTCTTCTTCCCGCCGTACCCGGGCGTGGAGTCCGGGTCGACGTCCGCGAGGCGGAATCCCTCGCCCACCCGCAGCAGCTCGCCCGGCTCGCCCGACCACCCACGCTGGCTCTTCGCGATCATGGGCACATCATGCGCCGAGAGAGAGAAGTCGGCTCGCGAGATAGAGAGGGCACGGACCGCCCAGGTGCGGTCCGTGCCCTCTCTATCTCGCGAGCCGACTTCTCTATCTCGGCGTGGTGCGCTCGGCGGCCTCGACCGCGCTGCGGAACAGCATCGCGATGGTGGTCGGCCCGACGCCGCCGACCCGCGGCGTGATCGCGCCGGCAACCTCTTCGCAGGACTCGTCCACGTCCGGCAGGAGCTTGCGCCCCTCGTAGCGGACACCGCCGCCGATCACGGTGACGCCCGGCGTCAGGTGCTCCGGCTGCAGGATGCCCGGGACGCCGGCGGCCGCGATGACGATGTCGGCACGCTTCGTGTACTCCGGCCAGTCGGGCACCCCGGTGTGGACCACGGTGACGGCCGCGTTCGCCGTCGGGCGCTTCTGCGAGAGCAGCAGCGCCAGGGGGCGCCCGAGCGTCGTGCCGCGCCCGAGGATGCACACCTCGCGCCCGGCGACCGGGATCTCGTAGTGCGCCAGCAGCGTCTCGATCCCGGCCGGGGTGGCCGGCACCGGTCCCGGCATGCCGAGCGCGAGGCGCCCCATGTTCACCGGGTGCAGGCCGTCGACGTCCTTGTCCGGGTCGAGCGCCAGCAGCGCGGCGTCGAAGTCGATCTGGGGCGGGGTCGGGTGCTGGATGAGGACGGAGTCGACGTCCTTCGCGTCGTTCATCTCCTGCACCGCCGCCAGGACGTCCGCCTGGGTGGCGTCCTGTCCCAGGTGGATGTGCGGCGAGGTGAAGCCCAGCTCCGTCGCCTTGTCCATCTTCATCCGGATGTAGCCGGCGCTCGCGGAGTCGTCCCCGACGAGGATCGTGCCGAGCCCCGGCCGGTGCCCTGCGGCGACGAGCGCGTCGATCCGCGGGGCGATGTCCGCGAAGACCGCGTCCGCGACCGGCCTGCCCGGCAGCATCCGGGCCGTCACTGCTGCAGCCCCGGGTAGAGCGGGAAGTCGGCGGTGAGCGTCGCGACGCGGGCCGCGAGGGCGTCGACGTCGGCCGCCGCACCGTCGCGGAGGGCGACCGCGATGATGTCCGCGACCTCGGTGAACTCGGCGTCGCCGAACCCGCGGGTGGCGAGCGCCGGCGTGCCGATGCGCAGGCCCGAGGTGACGCGGGGCGGGCGCGGGTCGAACGGCACGGCGTTGCGGTTCACGGTGATGCCGGCGTCGTGCAGGAGGTCCTCCGCCTGCTGGCCGTCGAGCGAGGAGTGGCGCAGGTCCACGAGCACGAGGTGCACGTCGGTGCCGCCGGTGAGGACGGAGACACCCTGCTCGGCGACGTCGGCCTGGGAGAGCCGCTCCGCGATGATCTGCGCACCGCGCAGCGTGCGCTCCTGACGGTCCTTGAACTCGTCGGTGCCCGCGACCTTGAACGCCACGGCCTTGGCCGCGATCACGTGCATGAGCGGGCCGCCCTGCTGGCCCGGGAACACGGCCGAGTTGATCTTCTTGGCGTACTCCTCCTTGCTCAGGATGAAGCCGGAGCGCGGGCCGCCGATGGTCTTGTGCACGGTGGAGGACACGACGTCGGCGTGCGGCACCGGGGACGGGTGCAGGCCGGCGGCCACGAGGCCCGCGAAGTGCGCCATGTCCACCCACAGCTTGGCGCCGACCTCGTCCGCGACCTCGCGGAACGCGGCGAAGTCGAGGTGGCGGGGGTAGGCGGACCAGCCCGCGATGATGACGTCGGGGCGGTGCTCGAGGGCGCGCTTGCGCACCTCGTCCATCTCGATGCGGTACGACTGCGGGTCCACGCCGTACGCGCCCACGTCGTAGAGCTTGCCGGAGAAGTTGATCTTCATGCCGTGCGTGAGGTGGCCGCCGTGGGCCAGCTCGAGGCCGAGGATCTTGTCGCCCGCGTTGATGAGGGCGTGCAGCACGGAGGCGTTGGCCTGGGCGCCGGAGTGCGGCTGCACGTTGGCGGCCTCGGCACCGAACAGGTCCTTGGCGCGGGCGATCGCGAGGTTCTCCGCGATGTCGACCTGCTCGCAGCCGCCGTAGTAGCGGCGGCCCGGGTAGCCCTCGGCGTACTTGTTCGTCAGGACGGAGCCCTGCGCCTGCAGCACCGCGCGGGGGACGAAGTTCTCGCTCGCGATCATCTCGAGGGTGTCGCGCTGGCGGGCCAGTTCCCCGTCGAGGACGGCCGCGATCTCGGGGTCGAGCTCGGCCAGGGGCGCGTTGAACGTGGGGTCGGGAGTGCTCATCAGGCGTTCTCCAGCTGTGTCGGACGGCGGTCGGACCGGCCCGGCCGCCTCGTCGGGATGCCGGACCATCATGTCAATCGAGCGACCGGGCCCAGGCGAACGACCCGTCGTCTCCACAGCGCGTCGCTCCCCGGTGGTGATCCACCTGTACGCCAGTCGCGACCCTCGCGATCCTAGCCGATCCGCTCTCCCCGGCCCCGTGCCGGCCGCGAGCCGGACCTGCCCCGCCGAGGTGGTCCGAGTCCCCGCGTCGGACTACTTCGAGAGACCTTGCACCCACCCCACTTCCACAAGAATCCTTGTACAACTGTTCTTGTGGGTCTACGGTGGCGAACATGACCCAGCCACCCACCTCGCCGGACGGCCCGGCCCCGCGCCCCGCGCGCACCGTCACCGAGGCCAAGGCGCTCGCCGCCCTGGCCCACCCGAACCGCGCACGCCTCATGGACGCGCTCCGCGTCGACGGCCCCTCCACCGCGTCCGAGCTCGCCCGCCGCACCGGCCAGGCCGTCGGCAGCGCCAGCCACCACCTCAAGGTGCTGCACGAGGCCGGCCTGGTGGCCGAGGCCCCCGAGCTCGCCCGCGACCGCCGGGAGCGCTGGTGGCGGCTGGTCGCGCCGCGGCTGCGCTGGTCGCGCCAGGAGTTCGCGGACGACACCGCCGCGGTCGCGGCCGCGCAGGCGGCCGAGGCCCTGCAGCTCCAGCGCCAGTTCGACAAGGTCCGCGCGTGGCAGGCGGACGCCGAGTCGGTGCCCGAGTGGGACGCGGCCGCGTTCGCGACCGAGTCCTGGATGCACCTCTCCCCCGCCGAGCTCACCGAGCTCGGCGCGGAGATGACCGCCGTCCTCGTGCGCTGGGCGGAGCGGGAGCGCACGCGGCCGGACGACGACGTCGAGCGCGAGCCCGTGCTCGTCTTCGGCCGAGGCTTCCCCGCCCAGCCATGACCGCCACCACGAACCCGGCCGGCGGTCCCGGCACCGACGGGACCGAGGACGTCCCCCTACGCCGCAGCGCGGGCTTCCGCCGCCTCTGGTTCGGCGAGGGCGTCAGCGTGCTGGGCAACGCGACCACGTCGGTGCTGCTCCCGCTGGTCGCCGTGCTCGAGCTGGACGCCGGCGCGGCCGTGGTCGGCGTGCTCACCGCGGCGGCCTGGCTGCCGTGGCTCGTCGTCGGGCCGCCCGCGGGCGCGTGGATCGACCGGCTGCCGGCCCGGGCCGTCATGATCGTCGCGGACCTGGTCGCCGCGGCCGCGATCGGCAGCGTGCCCGTGACGGCCGCCCTCGACGCTCTGACGCTCCCGCACCTGGTCGCGGTGGCGCTGGCCACCGGCGTCACCTCGGTCTTCTTCCGCACCGCGTACGCGGTCTTCCTCCCCCAGGTCGTGCCCGCCCACCAGCTCGAGGCCGCCAACGCCCGGCTGCTCGGCACCGAGTCGGCCATGCAGGTCGCCGGCCCCGGCCTGGGCGGCGCGATGGCGCAGGTGCTCGGCGCCGCGGCCGGCCTCGCGCTCGACGCGGCGAGCTTCGTCGTCTCGGCCGCCTGCCTGTGGCGCGTCCGGCCCGCCCGCAGGCCGGAGCGCCCGCCGACCGCGCCCCTGCTCGTCCGCATCCGCGAGGGCGTCGCGTTCGTGGCGTCGGACCGCTACCTGCGCTGGTTCGTGGTCGTGGGCGGCATCTCCAACTTCGGTCTCACCGGGTACGGCGCGCTGCTGGTCCTCTTCCTCGTGGACACGGTCGGCCTCGGTCCCTCCGCCCTCGGGATCGTCATGATGATCGGCAGCTGCGGCGGGCTGCTCGGCGCCACGGTGGCGACCCGCCTCAGCCGGCGCCTCGGCAGCGCCCGCGCCACCGTGCTGCTCATGGTGGCGGCCGGCCCGCCCGCGCTCCTCGTGGGCCTCGGCGGCGGCGGCGCGCAGGTGGCCTGGACCGTCGCGGGCCTGTTCCTCGTGGGCGTCGCGGTCGTGGCGGGGAACGTGCTGCGGGGGGCGTGGCGGCAGCGGTACGTGCCGCAGCCGCTCATGGGGCGGGTCATCACGACGAGCCAGTTCGTCAACTTCGGCACCATGCCGCTCGCCGGCCTCGCCGCCGGCGCGCTGGGCGAGGTGCTGGGCGTCCGCGAGACGCTCCTGCTCATGGCGGCCGTGCACTGCGCGGCCAGCCTGAGCGCCGCCCGCGGGCCGCTGCGCGGCCTGCGGGACATGCCGGAACCGCGGGAGCTCAGCCCGCAGCGCTGAGGGCGGGGGCGACCACGATCTCCTCGTTGCCGCCGGGCTGGACGGCGACCACCTTCTCCTCGCCCTCCCGCGCGTCGCCGGTGGACTCGCGGCCCACGACGCGCGAGTCCGGCGTCACGCGACGGAACGGGCGGTCGGCGCCGCCCGCGATCCGCTCGACGAGCAGGTCCACCGCCGTGCGCGCGATCTGCTCGCGCCCCGGGTCGACGGAGCTGATGGTGGGCACCGAGTAGCGCACGTCGTCCACGTCGTCGAAGCCG
The DNA here is from genome assembly GCF_050315395.1 of Promicromonospora sp. Marseille-Q5078. NCBI lineage: Bacteria > Bacillati > Actinomycetota > Actinomycetes > Micrococcales > Promicromonosporaceae > Promicromonospora > Promicromonospora sp. Marseille-Q5078. Next base: position 1,392,777 of record NZ_JBNPQG010000001.1, on the reverse strand, counting down.
ACCAGGGCGACCTCGCCCGGCACGTCGACGCGGCGGGCATGCAGCGCGTGCAGCGCGCCCAGCGCCATGGCGTCGTTGAGCGCGAAGACGGCGTCGATCTCGACGCCGGAGTCGAGCAACCGGCCCATCGCCTCGGAGCCCGTCGACCGGTGCCACAGTCCCGCCTCGCCCACGAGCGCCGGGTCGTACGGGAGCCCCGCGGCCGCGAGGCCCTGGCGGTAGCCCTCGGTGCGCAGCGCCGCCGAGCCGACGCGCTCGCCCTCGTGCGCGCCGACCACGGCGATCCGGCGGCGGCCCAGGGACGCGAGGTGCAGGGTCGCGGCGCGCGCCGCGGCCACGTTGTTCATCGTGACGTGGTCGGCCGGGGCGTCGAAGACCCGCTCGCCGAGCACCACGAGCGGGAAGTCGACGGAGAACAGCGCGACGTCGTCCTGCCCGAGGGCCAGGGGCGAGAAGATCACGCCGTCGGTGAGGTGCCGGCGTCGGCCGTCGAGCAGCTCGGCCTCGCGCTCCCGCACGGACCCGGTCTGCTCGATGAGCACGGTGAGGCCCTGCTCCTCCGCCGAGCGGATCACGGAGTCCGCGAGCTCGGCGAAGTACGGCAGCCGCAGCTCCGGCACGGCCAGCGTGATCATGTCCGTGCGCTGCGTGCGCAGGTTGCGGGCCGTGGTGTTGAGGCGGTACCCGAGGTGCTCGATGGCCTCCTCGACGCGCTCGCGCGTCTCGGGCCGGATGTGCGGGTACCCGTTGACGACGTTCGACACCGTCTTGATCGACACGCCCGCACGCTGAGCCACGTCGTGCATGGTCACGCGCATGCCGCTCACCTCCCCGATCGCCCTCCACAGAGTAGGGCACCGGCCGCACGGGACGGCCCTCGGCGCCCGCCGCCGACGGTCACTTGATCGACCCGAGGGACAGGCCGCCCTGCCAATACTTCTGCAGGCCGAGGAACGCCGCGACGAGCGGCAGGATCGACACGAGCGCGCCCGTGGTGATGAGGTTCCAGACCTGCTCCCCGCCGGCGCCCGCGTTCGACAGCGCCTGCCACTGGTTGATCCCCACCGTGACGGGCAGCAGCTGCGGGTCGCGCAGCACGGCCAGCGGGAGGAAGAAGTTGTTCCAGGTCGCGACGGTGGTGAGCAGCAGGACCGTGACGAAGGCGGGACGCAGCAGCGGCAGCGCGACGCGGAAGAACAGGCGCAGCTCCCCCGCCCCGTCGACCCGGCCGGCGTCGAGCATCTCGTCCGGGATGGCGTCGACGGCGTACACGCGCACCAGGTAGACGCCGATCGGGCTGAGCAGGGACGGCAGGATGACCGCCCACATCGTGTTGATCATGCCGAGCTGGCTGAGCAGCACGAAGGTCGGGATGGTCAGCGCCGTGAGCGGCACCATCACGGAGCCCAGGAGCATCGAGAAGTACAGGTTGCGCCCGCGGAACCGGTACTTGGCCAGGGCGTACCCCGCCAGCACGGCCAGCACCGTGGACCCGACGCCCCCGACGATCGCGTACACGAACGAGTTGCGCATCCACGTCCAGTAGATCCCGCCCTGGTACGTGAAGAGCTGCGTGACGTTGTCCCACAGCGCGAACTCGTCGTTGAACCACAGGGCGCCGCCGGAGCCCACGAACAGCCCGCTGTTTGTCTTGGTCGAGCCGACCACGAGCCACCACAGCGGCACGATGAAGTACACGACCGCGAGGAGCAGGAACAGGTGCGAGCCGATCCGGCGCTGTCGCGGCCGGCGCGAGAGGTGCTGCGTCGTCATCACTTCAGTCCGCTCTGCTTGCGGGTGGCGTACAGGAAGATGTACGACCCGATGAACACGAGGATCCCCAGCGCGAACGCGATCGTGGAGGCGTAGTTGAACTGGCTGTAGGAGAACGCCATCGAGTACGCGTACATGTTCGGGGTGTAGGTGGTGGGGATCGCGCCCTGCGCGACCGAGCGCAGCACGGTCGGCTCGGTGAAGAACTGCAGCGTGCCGATGAGGGCGAAGACGACGATCATCACCATCGACGACGCGATCATGGGGATCTTGATCCGGAACGCGATCTGCCGGTCGCCGGCGCCGTCGAGCCGGGCCGCCTCGAACACCGACGGGTCGATCGCCCGCAGCGCCGCGTAGACGATGATCATGTAGTAGCCCACCCACTGCCAGGTCACGATGTTGACCAGCGAGCCGAAGATCAGGTCGCGGCTGAGGAAGTCGGGGGCGTCCAGCCCGACCAGGCCGAAGATGTCGGTGGCCGGGCCGAACCGCGGGCTGTACAGGAAGCCCCACATGAGCGCGCCGATGACGGCGGGGATGGCGTAGGGCACGAAGACCAGCAGCCGCGAGGCCTTGGACAGCCGGGTGGCGAGCGTGTCGAGCACCAGCGCGATCGCCACCGCGAGGCCGATCTGGATCGGCACCATGACGAGCACGAACTTGCCCACCCGCGCCATCCCGGACAGGAAGTCGGCGTCGGTGAACACGCGCACGTAGTTCGCGACCCCGGTGAAGACGCTCTCGCCGCCGGTCGCGATGCCCTTGGTGTGCAGGCTGAGCCAGAAGGCGTAGGCCAGCGGCACCAGGAGGAACAGCACGAACACGACCGTGAACGGGGCCAGGAAGAGCCACCCCCACCACTGTCGCTTCGTGTCCAGCAGGCTCTGCCCGCGGCGCCGCGCGGCGGTGCGGGTGCCCTGCGGCGGGGCGGCGGGCGCCGCGCTCGTCGTCGTGGTCATCGGGATGCTCCCCCCTGGGTCGCTCGGATGGTCGCTCGGGTGGTCGATCGGGTGCGCGTCATCGGACCGTGAACCCCTGCTGCTCGGCGTAGCGCACCAGGCTGTCCTGGATGGTCGACAGCGCGTCGGCGGCGGTGGCGGGCCCCTCGACCATGTCGTAGAGGGCCATGGTCTGGCGGTCGTACGCGTAGACCTGGAACGGGCTGAACGTGAAGCCCGGGTACTGGGCGGCGGCGTCGAGGAACACGTCCCGGTTCACCTGCTGCCCGCCGAAGAACGGGTACCGGCGGTCCACGAACCAGTCCGCGTCGAGCGCGAGGTTCCAGAGCGGGAACAGGCCGGCGTCCTCGACGCCGATCTTCCACGTCTCCTCGTCGTCGAACAGCTCCATCGCGACGGTGGCGGCGGCCTCGGGGTCGGTGGCCTGGGAGGTGACGGCGAGCGCCGAGCCGCCCTGGTTGACCTGCACCGGGTCCGCCGGGTCCCACTGCGGCAGCGGCGCGGCCTTCCACTCGGCGCCGGAGTCGGCGTCCGACAGGCCCTCGAGGTAGCCCGGGCCCCACGCCGCGGCGATGTAGACGGCGTACGTCCCGTCCACCAGCGACGTGTTGTAGTCGCTGGTGAACGCGTCGTCGCTGGACACCAGGCCGCGGTCGATGAGGTCCTCCCAGTAGGACAGGACGTGCCGGGCCTCCGGGGTGTCCACGTCGATGCCGATCTCGGCGGGCCGCGAGGAGTCGTAGTCGAACGGCGCCCAGCCGGCCTGCGCGAACAGGGCGTAGTTGAAGGCGCCGCCGTTGGTCGCGTAGTTGGTGATGTAGCCGTCGTAGCCGGCGTCGCGCAGGTCCTGCGCGGCCTGGGCGAACTCGTCCCAGGTGGTGGGCGGCTCGACGCCGTACTTCTCGAAGATGTCGGCCCGGTACAGCATGCCCACGGGGCCGCCGTCCACCGGGATCGCGTGCACCGCGTCGCCGTCGGAGACGTCCGACCAGGCGCCCGCCGGGAACTGGTCCTCCAGGTCGCCGGCGCCGTAGGGAGCGAGGTCCTCGAGCCCGTCGAGGATCGTGTAGGTGGGCAGGATCTCGGACTCGAGCTGGATGACGTCCGGCGCCCCGGTGCCCGCCTCCAGGGCGGTGGAGAACTTGCCGTACTCGTCCGCGCCCTGCCCGGCGTTCGTCCAGCAGATCTGGACGTCGTCGTGCTGGGCGTTGAACTCGTCGACCATCTGCTCCACGGCGGGGTACCAGGCCCACATCGTGACGCGGGTGGCGTCGGGCTTGGTGATCTCGTTGGTGCAGCTCGTGTTGGCCGCCCCTCCGCCGTCGCCGCCCGGCGCGCACGCCGCGAGCGACAGGCCGGCCAGGCCGGCGACCGTCGCGGCCACGGCGCGTCGCAAGCTCCTGCGCATGCCGATTCCTCCTCGAGTCGTAGGCCCAGACCCTCCTGGACCGATTGGTGCCGCGCGCGGCGACCGTGGTTGACTCTACATCGTTGTACACGGTGGCTTCGCCAACGCCCGCTTCGACGAGGAACGTGAGACCCATGACGGCTCCCCAGACCAGTCCCCGCCCCCCGGCCGCCTCCCACGCCCGGGTCACGCTGCACCCCGACTTCCGTCGCGGCGCCGTCGACCGGCGCCTGTTCGGCTCGTTCGTCGAGCACCTCGGCCGCGCGGTGTACACCGGCATCTACGAGCCGGGCCACGCCACCGCCGACGAGCACGGCTTCCGCCGGGACGTCGCGGACCTCGTCCACGAGCTGGGCGTGCCGATGGTGCGCTACCCCGGCGGCAACTTCGTCTCCAACTACGTGTGGGAGGACGCCGTCGGCCCCGTCGAGCAGCGCAAGCCGTTCCTCGACCTCGCGTGGCGCACCGTCGAGCCCAACCTGGTGGGCACCGACGAGTTCCTCCAGTGGGCCGAGCGCGAGGGCGTCGAGCCGATGATGGCCGTCAACCTCGGCACCCGCGGCGTCGCGGCCGCGGCCGCCCTGGTCGAGTACTGCAACGGCGAGGCCGGCACCCGCTGGGCCGACCTGCGCATCGCCAACGGCCGCGAGAAGCCCTACGGCGTGACGCTCTGGTGCCTCGGCAACGAGATGGACGGCCCGTGGCAGATCGGGCACAAGGACGCCCACGAGTACGGCAAGCTCGCCGCCGAGGCCGGCAAGGCGATGAAGCTCGTCGACCCGTCGATCTCGCTGATCGTCTGCGGCTCGTCGTCCATGCAGATGCCCACGTTCGGCGAGTGGGAGCGCACGGTCCTGTCGTACACGTACGACCTGGTCGACCACATCTCCATGCACGCCTACTACGAGGAGGTCGGCGGCGACCGCGCGTCCTTCCTCGCCTCCGGCACCGCGATGGACCGCTTCATCGACCGCGTCGTCGCCTCGGCCGACGCCGTCGGCGCCGAGCGGCGCAGCGACAAGAAGATCACCATCAGCTTCGACGAGTGGAACGTCTGGTACCTCGAGACCCGCTTCCCCGGCGAGGAGAACCTCCCGATCCAGCGCGACGCACCGCGCATCATCGAGGACGTCTACTCCGGCCTCGACGCCGTGGTGGTCGGCGACCTCATGGTCACGCTGCTCAACCACGCCGACCGCGTGCCCGTGGCCTGCCTCGCGCAGCTCGTCAACGTCATCGCGCCGATCATGACCACCCCCGGCGGCGAGGCGTGGCGCCAGCCCACCTTCCACCCGTTCGCGACGACGTCGCGCCTGGCCCGCGGCACCGCGCTCGACGTCCGCGTCGACGCGCCGACGTACGACACCGCGCGGCACGGCGCCGCGCCGCAGGTCACCGCGGCCGCGACGGTGGACGACGACGGCTCGCTCGGGCTGTTCCTCACCAACCGGTCCGACACGGTCGTCGAGGTGGAGCTCGCGCACGTCGGCGCCACGCTCGGGCTCGCCGAGGGCTGGCAGATGGTGGCGGACCACGAGCCCGCCGTCGAGGGACCGGAGCACGCCGCGAAGGTCGCCCGGGCCTGCTGGTCCGCCGTCGACGTGACATCGGCCGTGACCCCGGCCGAGAGCGGCACGACCCGCGTGCGCCTCGCCCCCGAGTCGTGGACCGCGTTCGCCGGGTCGTTCGCCCGCGCCTGACGCACCCGCCTCCGGCGCCGAACAGGCGTGGTGCTCGGAATCCGCCGCGATCCCGAGCACCACCGCCTGTTCGGCGCTGCGGTGTTCCTGTGGCTGCGCTGAGGCTCAGGCCGTGGCGTACCGGCGCATCACGCGGCTCACCGTCGCCCGCGACACGTCGACGCGCTGCGCGATCTCGCGCTGGTTCAGCCCGTCACCGGCCAGCTCGACGATCCACCGGTCGCGGTCCGACGTCGGCTGGTCGTCGGGGGCTGCGACATCGGGGGGCGCGACGTCGAGGGCGACGTCGGCGGCCGGCTCCGGGGCCGCCTCCGGCTCCGGTGCGGACACGGTCGCGACCTCGGCAGACGCCTCGGGAGAATCGCCGTGCGAGGTGAGGAACGCCGACCGCTGGGCGAGCGCCCCGCCGAGGGCCGGGTCCGCCTGCCGGAGCAGGTCGAACACCTCGACGCGGCGCGTGTGCCCCGTCTCCGGGAGCGGCTCGCGCGTGCCGGGCAGCCCGGCCTCGGCCGCGGCCACCACCGCCGCCTCGGCCGTCGAGGCCTCGTCCGCCCGGTCCTCGGACGCGTCGTCCACCAGGCCCACGGGCGCGGGCGCGCGCTCCGGCTCGTGCTCGGCCGACCGCACGACCGGCGTGCCGCCGGTCAGCGCCGCCTGGAACTCGTCCTCGAACGAGGCGGTCACGGCGGGCTGCTCGTCCGTCGCCGGGGTCACGTCCGGCTCCGCAGGCACGGCAGGCTCGGCAAGCTCGGTCGTCGTCGTCGCCGGCGTCGCCACGACGGCGGGCTCGGCCGCGAGCGCCGGGACCGCCCGCCCGGGCCCGACGGCCCGGCCGCGGCTCACGCCGCGCTCGACGGAGCTGGCGCCGATGAGGTCGAGGCGGTTGCCGTGCCGCTCGGCGGCCTCGAGCCGCTCGACCCAGACCTGCATGCGCCGCTCGAAGTCCTCGACGGTCAACAGCTTCAGGGCGCCGTCCCGTGCGGCGCGCTGGCGCTGGTGGGCCGCCCGCACCTTGCGCGCGCCCTGCCGCGTCCCCGCGGAGTCGAGCCGCGCGTCGCGCCACAGCTCGAGGGCGGTGACGTACTGGTGCACCCGGTGCTCGCGCCGGCGCTCGTCGAGGGTGTGCCCCGTGACGAGGTGCCGCTCGCCCACCAGCGCGAGGTGCCACATGAGCGCGGCGACCAGCGGGGGCACGAACCGGAACGCGACCATGTAGGGCGTGCTCGCGTCGGGGACGGCGATCTCGTGCAGCGCCGCGAACATGCCGGACGTGCCGGAGAGGATCCACGTCAGGGTCAGCAGCACGCCGTAGGGGCGGCCCTCGAGCGCGGCGTTGCGCGCCATGAGTGCGACCGCGACGAGGCTGACCTCGAGGAAGCCGGCGAGGGCGTAGGCCTCGGCCGGGGACATGTGCGCGACCTCGAGCCCGAACAGGACCATGCCGCTGTACGCCAGGGCGGTCGCGATGAACGCGGCGACGACGACCGCGACCATCGGCAGGTGCCGCCCGCGGTAGCGCACGGTGGGCCGGCCGCCGACGGGAGAGTCGGCGGTCGTGTCGGGCTGTGTCACTTTTCCTCCGGAGTGTCGCTGATCAGGCCATATATCAGCATTCGGACGGACCCTGCGTCAACGACACCCCGGGTGAACCGGTCACCCCTTCACCGCTCCCCCGAGCCCGGCGCCCCGGAGGAACGTGCGCTGGAAGATCAGGAAGATGACGATCGGGATCGCCGTGGAGATCGCGAGCGCGGCGAGGAACACGTCGAGCCACGTACGACTCGAGCGCGGGCAGCCGCACCGACAACGCCCTCAGGTGCGGCGCAGGGTGAGAAGCCGCTGGAGCACCACGAACACGAGCAGCAGCGCCCCGATGACGATCTTGGTCCACCAGGAGCTGAGGGTGCCCTCGAACGTGATGATCGTCTGGATCAGGCCGAGCACCAGCACGCCCAGCACGGAGCCGAGCACGAAGCCGGTGCCGCCCGTGAGGAGCGTGCCGCCGATGACGACCGCCGCGATGGCGTCCAGCTCCATCGCCACGCCGGACAGCGAGTAGCCCGACCGCGAGAACATCGCGAAGAGCAGGCCACCGAGGCCGGCGCAGGTGCCGCTGATGACGTACACGAGCACCTTGGTGCGGGCCACGGGCAGGCCCATGAGTCGGGCCGACTGCTCTCCCCCGCCGATGGCGTACACGGTGCGCCCGAACTGCGTGTAGTGCAGCAGGTAGAACGCCGCCGCCACGACGACCAGCGCGATCACGACGCTCGACGTGATCCGCCACTGCCCGCCCGCCCAGGTGTCCCAGGACGCCAGCGCCACGAACGTCTCGTCCTTGATCGGGATCGACTCGGGCGCGACGACGAAGCACAGCCCGCGGGCGAAGAACATCGCCGCGAGCGTCGCGATGAACGGCTGGATCTCGAAGACGTGCACCATGACGCCGACCAGCAGCCCGATCACCGAGCCGACGACCACGACCAGCGGGATCACGACGCCCGCCGGGACGCCGGCCTGCATCAGGTAGGCGGCGGTCACGCTGGACAGCGCCAGCACCGCGCCGACCGACAGGTCGATGCCGCCGGTGAGGATCACGAACGTCATGCCGACGGCGAGCACGATGAGGAACGCGTTGTTGATGAACAGGTTCGCCATCACGCCGACCGACAGGAAGTTGTCGTACCGCACGCCACCCAGCACGACGAGGAGCGCGAGCACCACGAAGGTGCCGACCACGGGCAGGTAGCGCCGGTCGAGCCGCGCGCTCCGGGCGACGTCCGCCATCAGGCCACCGCCTTCGAGGTCGAGGAGCCGGAGGAGGGGCCCGTCGGAGCGCCGGGCGCGGGCCGGCGGCGTGGCCGCGCCGCCAGCCTGCGGCGGACGACGGGCGACTGCACGAGCGTCACCGCGACCACGACGAGCGCCTTGAACAGCGGCGTCACCAGCGGGGAGATGCCGAGGTTGACCACCGTGAGGCTGAGGGTGGCGATGATGAGGACGCCGACGAAGGTCCCCGACAGCGAGAACTTGCCGCCGGCGAGCGACGTCCCGCCGATCACCACCGCGAGGATCGCGTCGAGCTCGATGAACAGCCCGGCGTTGTTGGCGTCGGCCGCCATGACGTTCGACGCCAGGATGAGGCCAGCCAGCCCGGAGAACAGGCCGGACAGCGCGAACACCGTCCAGACGATCGTGCGGGCCCGCACGCCCGCCAGCCGGCTCGCGGACGGGTTGATCCCCACGGCCTCGACGAGCATCCCGAGCGCGGTGCGCCGGGTCAGGAGCGCGACGAGCCCGAACACCCCGAAGGCGATCAGGGTCGCCACCGGCAGCCCCAGCCAGAAGCCCGCGCCCAGGGTCTTGAACGGCGCGCTGGTCACCGTGGTGATCTGCCCCTGGGTGATGAGCATGGCGATGCCCCGGCCGGCGGTCATGAGGATGAGCGTCGCGATGATGGGCTGCACCCCGACGACGGCCACGAGGAACCCGTTCCACACGCCGAGCACGAGCGACAGGCCGAGCGCGAGCCCGACGGCGACGAGCACCGTCGAGAGCGCGCCCGGGTCGGGCGACGTCGCGACGAAGCTCAGCGCCACCGCCCCGGCGATCGCCACGACCGCGCCCACCGACAGGTCGATGCCCCGCGTGGCGATCACCAGCGTCATGCCGAGCGCCACGAGCATCAGCGGCGCGCAGTTGCGCAGGATGTCGACCGGCGACCCGTACAGGTGACCGTCGAGCACGGACACGGACAGGAAGCTCGGTCGCGAGACCGTGTTGACGACGAGCAGGGCGACGAGGGCGGTCACCGGCCAGAACAGGCGGTGCCGCACGACGGCGCCGAACCAGCCGGAGGCGGGGCGCGCGGGGGCGGGGGCCGTGGCGGACATCAGCGGTCCCCGCCGCTCGCGATGAGCTCGACGATGTCGTCCACGCCCACGTCGTCGGAGTTGGTCAGCTCGGCGACCTTCTGCCGGTCCCGCATGACGGCGATGCGGTGGCTGAGCCGGAGCACCTCCTCCAGCTCGGCGGAGATGAAGACGACCGACATGCCGCGGGAGGCCAGGTCCGCCACGAGCCGCTGGATCTCGGCCTTGGCGCCGACGTCGATGCCGCGCGTCGGCTCGTCGAGGATCAGCAGCTCCGGGGCGGTGGCGAGCCATCGCGCGAGGAGCACCTTCTGCTGGTTGCCCCCGGAGAGGTTGCGCAGCAGGGCGTCCGGGTCGGCGGGACGCACGTTCAGCGCCGCGACGTAGCGGTCCACGATCTCGTCGACCTGCCGGCCGGGGAGCCGCCGCAGCCAGCCGCGCTCGGCCTGCAGGCCCAGCACGATGTTCTCGCGGACGGTGAGGTCCCCGACGACGCCCTCCAGCTTCCGGTCCTCCGAGGAGAACGCGATGTCCAGGTCGATGGCGGCCCGGGGCGTGCGCAGCCGGACGGGCGCGCCCTTGACCCGCACGCCGCCCGCGTCGGAGCGGTCGGCCCCGGCGAGCAGGCGGGCGACCTCGGTGCGGCCGGAGCCGAGCAGCCCGGCGAGGCCGACCACCTCGCCCGGGTAGACGTCGAGGTCGAACGGCTGGACGGAGCCGCGCCGCCCCAGCCCGACCGCCTGCAGGAAGGGCGTGCCCTCGGTGGGGTCGGCGGCGCGGTCGGTGCGCACCTGGAGGTCCTCGAGGACCTCCATCGTGCGGCCGATCATCCGCGAGACGAGCTCTCCCCGGGTGATCTCGGCGGTCGGGTACTCGCCGACGCGGGCGCCGTTGCGCAGCACCGTCATCCGGTCCGAGATCTCGTAGACCTGCTCGATGAAGTGCGAGACGAACAGGATCGCCACGCCCTGGTCGCGCAGCCGGCGCACGACGGCGAAGAGGCGCTCCACCTCGTCGGCGTCGAGGCTGGAGGTGGGCTCGTCGAGGATCAGCACCTTGGCGTCGACGACCATCGCCCGGCTGATCGCCACCAGCTGCTGCACGGCGATGGAGTGCGCGCCGAGCGAGGACGCGGGGTCGATGTCCAGCCCCATCGTGGCCAGGTGCCCGGCGGCCAGACGGCGGGTGGCGCGCCAGTCGATCGCGCCCAGCCGCCGCGGCTCGTTGCCGAGCATGATGTTCTCCGCGACCGTGAGGTTCGCGCAGAGGTTGACCTCCTGGTAGACCGTGGCGATGCCCGCGGCCTGCGCCGCGCCGGGCCAGGAGAACTCCAGCGGCGTGCCGCCCACGCGGATCTCGCCGTCGTCGATCCCGTACACGCCGGTCAGCGCCTTGATCAGGGTGGACTTGCCCGCCCCGTTCTCGCCCATGAGGGCGTGCACCTCCCCGGGGTAGAGGCGCAGGTCGACGCCGTCCAGCGCCTTCACGCCGGGGAACTCGACCGAGATCCCGGTCATCTCGACGACCGGGGCGCGGTCGGTACGCCCCGGGCCCTGCGCGGGTTCCGGCTCGGTGCCGACCGAGCCGGCGGGAGTGCTCGTCATCGTTGACCTCCGTGGGAGCGGCAGGATCGCCGGCGGCCCGCCCCCGGTCGGGGCGGACCGCCGGCGGGTCCGGACGGGTCGGGACGCGTCAGTACTCGCGGTCCGGCAGCGCCTCCTTGGCGGCTTCCTGGTCGAACGACTCGTCCTTGACGACGATCCGCTTCTGGACCTCCTCGCCCGCGACGACCTTCTTGGCGATGTCCGCCAGGTCCGGGCCGAGCAGGGGGTTGCACTCGACGATGAAGTTGATCTTGCCGTCGGCCAGGGCCTGCATGCCGTCCTTGACCGCGTCGATCGTGATGATCTTGATGTCCTCGCCGGGCACCTTGCCCGCGGCCTCGATGGCCTCGATGGCGCCCAGGCCCATGTCGTCGTTGTGCGCGAAGACGAGGTCGATGTCGTCGTACTTCTGCAGGAAGCCCTCCATGACCTGCTTGCCCTCGGTGCGCGTGAAGTTGCCCGTCTGGGAGTCGATGATCTCCATGTCGGACCCGGCGATCGCGTCGGCGAAGCCCTGCTGGCGGTCGATCATCGGGGCGGAGCCGGTGGTGCCCTGCAGCTCGACGACCTTGTAGCCCTCGCCGTCGTACTGGTCCACGGCCCACTCGCCGGCCGTCTTCCCCTCGAGCACGAAGTCCGAACCGATGAACGACTCGTACAGGGTGTCGTCCTCGCTGTCGACGGCGCGGTCGGTGAGGATCACCGGGATCTCGGCAGCCTTGGCCTCCTCGAGGACGGCGTCCCAGCCGGTCTCGACCACGGGGCTGAAGGCGATGACGTCCACGCCCTGCTGGATGTAGGAGCGGATCGCCTGGATCTGGTTTTCCTGCTTCTGCTGGGCGTCGGAGAACTTGAGGTCGAAGCCGTTGTCGGCCGTGAGCGTGTCCTGGATGGACTTGGTGTTGGCGGCTCGCCAGCCGGACTCGGCGCCGACCTGGGAGAAGCCGAGGCTGATCGTCTCGGCGGCCGCGTCTCCACCGGTCGCGGCGTCCGAGCCGCCGTCGCTCGGCGTCTGCTCGGAGCTGCACGCCACGAGGGCCGTGGCCGTCAGGGTCGCGAGCAGCGCCGCGCCCGCGCGTCGGAAGTTCTTGCCCATGTTCTCCTCCTCGAGACTCCGGACGGCCGGCGTGGCGCCGGCCTCGGGTCGCCGTCGACCCTCCCGCCAAGCAAGCTTGTGAGCGTTAACATAGCCGAGGTGTGACCGACGACACATCACCCGCCGGGGACCTCACCCATCACGATTCCGTAACGCGTCGCGGCCCGAGGGCGGCCGGGGACGCGGCAGGGGCCGCCGTCCTCTCGGACGACGGCCCCGCACGCTCCCGACCGGAGCGAACTACCTGGAGCGGCTCAGCAGGTCACAGACCCTGGGCAAGGCGGTAGTACACCTGGTTCCAGCGCACCTGGTCGGCGAAGCCCCGGCGCGTGGTCGACTCGTCGATGACGAGCAGCTCGGTGCGCGCGATGTTCGCGAACACCTCGAACGCATCGACGCCGGCCGCGGTGGACATCACCGTGTGGTGCGCCCCGCCGGCGGTGAGCCAGGCCTCGGCCGAGGTGGTGAAGTCCGGGCGCGGGGCCCAGACGGCACGGGCCACGGGCAGGTTCGGGAGGTCCTGCGTCGGCGGGACGACGTCCACCACGTTCGCGGTGAGGCGGAAGCGGTCGCGCATGTCGGCCAGCGACACGACGACGGCGCCCTCGGTCGCGTCGGCGTCGAACACCATGCGGACCGGGTCCTCCTTGCCGCCGATGCCCAGGGGGTGGATCTCCACCCGCGGCTTCGACGTCGTGAGGGACGGGCAGACCTCGAGCATGTGCGCGCCGAGGATGAGCTCGGAGCCCGGGGTGAGGTCGTAGGTGTAGTCCTCCATGAGGGAGGCGCCGCCCGGCAGCCCCTCACCCATGACCTTCGCCGCGCGCACGAGGACGGCGGTCTTCCAGTCGCCCTCGGCGCCGAACCCGTAGCCCTTGCCCATGAGTCGCTGCACGGCGATGCCCGGGAGCTGGCGCAGGGCGCCGAGGTCCTCGAAGTTCGTGGTGAACGCCTTCGCGCCGCGCTCGGTGAGGAACGCCTCCATGGCGATCTCCTGACGGGCCGCGTAGCGCAGCGACTCGTGCCGCTCGCCGCCCTTGCGGAGCTCGCCGACGACGTCGTAGAGCTCCTCGTACTCCGCGACGAGCGCGTCGACCGCGGCCTCGTCCACGGCGTCGACGGCCTCCACGAGGTCGTTGACGCCCCACGTGTTCACGGAGACGCCGAAGCGCAGCTCGGCCTCGGTCTTGTCGCCCTCGGTGACCGCGACGTTGCGCATGTTGTCGCCGAAGCGGACCAGCTTCAGCTCGTGCGTGGCCGCCCAGCCGGCGGCGCCGCGCACCCAGGTGCCCACGCGGCGGGTCACGGCCGGGTTCGACGCGTGCCCGACGACGGTCGTGCGGGCGACGCCCAGCCGCGTGGCCAGGTACGCGTACTCGCGGTCGCCGTGCGCGGCCTGGTTGAGGTTCATGAAGTCCATGTCGATCTCCGACCAGGGGAGCTCGACGTTCGCCTGCGTGTGCAGGTGCAGCAGCGGCTTGCGTAGCTGGTCCAGCCCGGAGATCCACATCTTCGCGGGGCTGAAGGTGTGCATCCAGGTGATGACGCCGAGCACCTTGTCGTCCGCGTTGGCGTCGAGCATCGCGCGGCGGATCGAGTCCGCGTCCTTGAGCACGGGCTTCCAGACGACGGTCGCGGGCACGTCCGACGACGCGTCCAGTGCGCGGGCGACCTCCTGCGACTGCTCGGCGACCTGCTCCAGCGTCTCGGGCCCGTACAGGTCCTGGCTGCCGGTGAAGAACCAGACCTCGCGGTCGGCGTACGGCTTGCTCATGGGGTGTCTCCTTCGGTGGTTGAGCCTGTCGAAACCTGGACCGGGCTCAGTGCTGGCCGTACACGTTCTGGTAGCGCGCGTAGAGCGAGTCCACGTGCTCCTGCGCGATCGGGAGCGGCTCGCCGAGCTGGCGCGACACGTGCACCGTGCGGGCCACCTCCTCGCACATCACGGCGGCCTTGACCGCGGCACGCGCGTCCTTGCCGATGGTGAACGGGCCGTGGTTGCGCATGAGCACGGCGGGGCTGCGCGACCCGCTGAGGGTCTCGACGATGCCGCGGCCGATCGAGTCGTCGCCGATGATCGCGAACGGCCCGACAGGGATCGGCCCGCCGAACTCGTCGGCCATCATCGTGAGCACGCAGGGGATCTCCTCGGCCCGCGCGGCCCAGGCCGTGGCGTAGGTGGAGTGCGTGTGCACGACCCCGCCGACCTCGGGCATGTGGGAGTACACGTAGGCGTGCGCGGCGGTGTCGGACGACGGCGAGCGGTCGCCCTCGACGAGGTTCCCGTCCAGGTCGCACACGACCATGGACGCGGGCGTGATGTCGTCGTACGAGACGCCGGACGGCTTGATGACGAGCAGGTCGTCGCCGTCGGGGTTCACGACCCGCTCGGACACGTTGCCGGCGGTCCACACGACGAGCTCCCAGCGGGGCAGCTCGGCGTGCAGGGCCGCGACCTTCTCCTTGGCGATGTCGACGGCCTCGCGCAGGTGCGCGGGGACCTCGGTGAGGGTGCTCATGTGCTTCTCCAGTGCGGGGTGGGGCGTCAGAGGGCGGCGGTGGCGGCTCGCTCGACGGCGAGGCCGGCGGCGTACCGCTCCAGGTAGGCGGCGAAGCCGGCGACGTCGGCGGCGTCGGGCTCGGCGACGTCCAGGACGACGTCGGCGAAGACCTGCTCGGTCAGGTAGGCGTCGAGGGCGGGCGCGCCGGAGCCCGCCTCGGCCCGGGCGCGGGCGTACGCCGCGAGGACGGCGATGCCCCAGGCCCCGCCCTCCCCCGCGGTCTGCCCGACGGCGACCGGGGCGTCGATCGCGCCGGCCAGCAGGCGCTGGGCCACGCCGGCGGTCCGGAACAGGCCGCCGTGCGCGAACATCGTGTCGATCGCGACGCCCTCGCCGTGCAGCACGCGCATGCCGAGCGCGAGCGTGCCGAACACGCCGTAGAGCTGCGTGCGCGCGAAGTTCGCCAGCGTCAGGCGGCTGTCGGGGGTGCGGACCACGAGCGGGCGCCCCTCGTCGAGGCCCGTGATGGGCTCCCCGGCGAGGTAGTTGTAGGCGAGGAGGCCGCCGCCGTCCGGCGCCCCGTCGAGGGCGGCGCGGAAGAGCGCGCCGAAGACGGCGTCCGGCTCGACCGGCTGCCCGAGCGCGGCCGCGAACTGGCCGAAGACCCCGGCCCACGCGTCGAGCTCGCTGGCGCCGTTGTTGCAGTGCACCATCGCCACGAGGTCGCCGGCGGGGGTGGTGACCAGGTCCAGCTCGTGGTGCACGCTGGCGAGCGGCTGCTCGAGCACGACCATCGCGAAGATCGACGTGCCCGCGCTGATGTTCCCGGTGCGGGGCGCCACCGAGCCGGTCGCGACCATGCCGGTGCCCGCGTCGCCCTCGGGCGCGCAGAGCAGCACGCCCGCCTGCAGGGCGCCCGACGGGTCGAGCAGCGCCGCGCCCTCCGGGGTGAGCCGCCCGGCGTCCTCGCCCGCGGTGAGCACCTGCGGCAGCAGGCCCTCGACGTGCAGGCCGGGGCGCTTCGCCGCCACGAGGTGCCGGAACTGCTCGAGCATCCGCGCGTCGTAGTCGCGCGTGGCCGGGTCGACCGGGAACATGCCCGACGCGTCGCCGACGCCGAGCACGTGCCGGCCGGTCAGGGCGTGGTGCACGTAGCCCGCGAGGGTGGTGAACGACGCGATCTGCGGCACGTGCGGCTCGTCGTCGAGGATCGCCTGGTACAGGTGGGCGATCGACCACCGCAGCGGGACGTTGTACCCGAAGAGCTCGGACAGCTCGGCGGCCGCAGGCCCCGTGCTGGTGTTGCGCCACGTGCGGAACGGCACGAGCAGCCCGCCGTCGGCGTCGAACGGCAGGTAGCCGTGCATCATCGCCGAGACGCCCAGCGCCGCGTACGTGGTGGGGCGCACGCCGTAGCGCCGCTCGACGTCGGCGACCAGCGCGGCGTAGGCGCCCTGGAGCCCGGCGTGCACGGCGTCCAGCGAGTAGGTCCAGACACCGTCCGCGAGCTCGTTCTCCCACGCGTGCGAGCCGCTCGCGATCGGGGCGTGGTCCGGCCCGACGAGGCACGCCTTGATGTTGGTGGAGCCGAGCTCGATCCCGAGCGTCGCCTCCCCCGCGGTGATCGCGGCCCGGACGTGGTCCACGTCGTCAGGCTGCGCGCCCTGCTGCGCCATCGTTGCTCCGTCCTCGCCCGCCCGGGCGTCGTCGAGTTCCGTCGTCGCGTGCGGCGTCGGCGGCCTCCACCCGGCGCACGACCCCGGATGTCGGCCTTGATGTTAGCGCTCACATGCATGCCGGCCCAACCTGCGCGTCAGCGCGCGGGCGGCCCGGTGCTCGAGCGCAGCACCAGCTCCGGCGCGATGCGTTCCGTCGGCACGCGGCCGCCGGCGAGCGCCGCGACCACCATCGCCACGCTGCGCTCCCCCAGCACCCCGAACGGCTGCCGCACGGTGGTCAGCGGCGGCACGAAGTAGGCGGCGCCGGCGACGTCGTCGAAGCCCACGACGGACACGTCGTCCGGCACCGAGAGCCCGCGCTCCCAGAACGCCCGCAGCATGCCGAGCGCCAGCTGGTCGTTCCCGGCGAACACGGCGGTCGGGCCCTCCTGCGCCGCGACGGCCTCCGCCAGGTCGCGGCCGGCGGCGTACCCGTCCCCGGCCGACCACGTGCAGTACCGCGGCCGGCTCGGCGCGATCCCTCGCGCCTCGAGGGCCTCCCGCCAGCCGGCGGCGCGCTCGCGGGCGTCGAACCAGTCCTGCGGGCCGGCGACGTGCAGCACGTCGCGGTGGCCGAGGTCGAGCAGGTGCTCGGTCGCCGCGCGCGCCCCGGCCCGCTGGTCGACGGCGAGGGACAGCGTCGTCGAGCCGGCCGCGGCCGTGGTGCCCACGTCGCGCGGGAGCCGCTCGAGCGCCGCGACCACCAGCACCGGGACGGGCGCCCGGAAGGACTCCACCGCGGCGGCGACGTCGTCCTGCGGCGCGATGACGACGATCGCCTCGACGCCCTGGTCCATGAAGTGCTCCAGGGCCTCGTGCATCGCCTCGGCGTCGTACCGCTGCAGCGTCGCGACCGAGACGTAGTAGCCGTGGTCGCGCGCCGCGCCCTCGATCGCGATGAGCGTGCTGGTGGGCCCGAAGAGCGCCGACCCCGTGGTGACCACACCGAGGGTCGTCGACCGCGCCGTGGCCAGCGCCCGGGCGGCGCTGTTGCGCCGGTAGCCCAGCTCCGCGATGGCGTCGAGCACGCGCTCCCGCGTCTCGCCGCGCACGCTGGGGTGCTCGTTGAGCACCCGGGAGACCGTCTGGTGGGACACGCCCGCGACGGCTGCCACGTCGGCCATGGAGGGGCGCCGCGACCGGGGGCGCGCGGCCGCCCGCCCGCCGGCGTCGGTCATGGCTCCTCGGCTGCGTTCCTCGCGTCGACCTCGTTGAGCACCCGTCGCAGGTAGGTGAGCGTGAGCTTGCCCGCGGCCCGGTCGTACTGCTCCTCGTAGCCGTGCTTGGTGTACATGGCGAGGTTGCGCTTGGAGTCCTTGCCCGTGAACGCCCAGACCTCCGTCACCTCGGACGGCAGGAACTGGAGGATGGCGAACATCAGCGACGTCCCGATACCCCGGGCCTGCTGGTCGGGGGCCACGGCCAGGCGGCCGATCGTCGCGCGTGCGCCCTCGATCTCCAGCCGCAGCGACCCGACGAGGCGGTGCCCCTCCCACGCGCCGACGGTCACGACGTCGTCCCGCGCCATGTCGTCGCGCAGCTCGTGCAGCGTCTGCGTCAGCGGCGGGATGTGCGGGTCGTCGTAGAGCTGCGCCTCGCTGACGAACGCCGCCCGTCGCAGGGTCAGCAGCTCGCCCGCGTGCGCGTCGTCGACGAGCTCGATCCGCAACGTGTCGTCGCCGTTCTCCTGCTCGACTTCCTGGGCGTCGGTGCCGGGTGCCTTGCTCATGGGGCCATCGTGGCAGACGGACGGCGGACGTGTCGTCGCACGCCGGGAGCCGTCGGCCACAATGGGCGGGTGACGACCGAATGGGTTCTGACGCTCTCCTGCCCCGACCGGCCCGGGATCGTGCACGCCGTCGCGGGCGTGCTCGCCGACCTCGGCGGCAACATCACCGAGTCGCAGCAGTTCGGGGACCCGGCGTCGGGGCTGTTCTTCATGCGCGTCCAGGTCGAGGCCGAGGCCGGCCGCGACGAGCTGGCGGCCGCGCTCGCATCCGTCACGGAGCGGTTCGGGATGACCTGGGAGCTGGACGCCGTCGGGAGGCGGCTGCGCACGCTGGTGCTGGTCAGCAAGGCACCGCACTGCCTGGTCGACCTGCTCTACCGCGAGCGCTACCAGGACATGCCGGTCGAGGTCGTCGGCGTCGTCGGCAACCACCCGGACCTGGCCGACATGGCCGCGTTCTACGGCAAGCCGTTCCACCACGTGCCCGTCACCCGGGACACGAAGGGCCAGGCCGAGGCCCGGCTGCGGGAACTGGTCGCGGAGCTCGACGTCGAGCTCGTGGTGCTCGCCCGGTACATGCAGATCCTGTCGGACGAGCTCTGCCGCGACCTGCAGGGCAAGGTGATCAACATCCACCACTCGTTCCTGCCCAGCTTCAAGGGCGCGCGCCCCTACGCCCAGGCCCACGACCGCGGCGTCAAGCTCATCGGCGCGACGTCGCACTACGTCACGGGCGACCTCGACGAGGGCCCGATCATCGAGCAGGACGTCGAGCGCGTGGACCACTCGCGCGCCGTCGCCGACCTCGTCGCGCTCGGCGAGGACGTCGAGCGGCGCACCCTGGCGCGCGCCGTGCGGTGGCACGCCGAGCACCGGGTGCTGCTCGACGGCCACCGCACGGTCGTCTTCCGCTGACTCGGGTCGGGCCACCGACTCCTCGACCAGGGTCTTCCACGGTCGTCGAAACAGAGCGTCAGCCCGTCGTCCCGCCGCGACGCCCGCGTGGCGCAGGCACAGAGCCCGCGACACCGACGGCGGCTGGGCCGTGGTGTCGCGGGCTCTGACGGTGCTGCAGGTGGTGGCGGCTCAGGCCGTCACATGGTCAGGTCCTCCAGGTTCGGGTCGCCCTTGTAGACCTCAGCCGCGTTCTCCTCGGTCACGATGACCGGCTCGAGCAGGTTGGCCGGGACCACCTTGACCCCGTTGTCGTACGACTCGGTGTCGTTGACCTCAGGGTCCTCGCCGGCCTTGTACGAGCCGACGGCGTCGATCGTGGCCTGGACGAGCTTGCGGGTGTCCTTGTAGATCGTGGAGTACTGCACCCCCTGCATGATCGACTTCACGGACTCGACCTCGGAGTCCTGGCCGGTGAGGACCGGGACGTCCTTGCCCGCCTGCTTGGCGGAGGTGAGCGCCGCGCGCGCGAGCGTGTCGTTGGGCGACAGGACGCCGTCGAGCTCCGCGTCCTTGTAGCTGCCGGACAGGATGGTGTCCATGCGGTTCTGGGCGTTCTCCGCCTCCCAGCCCTGGGTCGCGGTCTGCTGCTGGCTGGTCTGCCCCGACTTCACCACGAGCGTCTTGTCGTCGATCTTCGGCTGGAGCACGCTCATGGCGCCCTCGAAGAACGGCTTGGAGTTCGCGTCGTCGGGCGACCCCGAGATGAGCTCGATGTTGTACGGGCCCTCGCCCTTGCGGTCCGCGAGGCCCTCGAGCAGGGACTGGCCCTGGAGCTCGCCGACGTGGAAGTTGTCGAACGCCTCGTAGACGTCGACGGCGTCCGTGTTCTGCAGCAGCCGGTCGTACGCGATGACGGGGATGCCCGCGTCCTTGGCCGCCTTGAGCTGGCTGCCGAGCTGCGAGCCGTCGATGGCGCCCACGACGAGCACCTTGACGCCCTGCTCGATCATGGCCTGGATCTGGTTCTGCTGCTCCGAGACGCCGCCGTTGGCGAACTGCACGATCGGGTCGTAGCCGGCCTCGGTGAGCCCGTCGTTGAACAGGTTCTCGGCGAGCACCCAGTTCTCCGACGTCTTCTGCGGCAGCGCGACGCCGATCTTGGCGCCGTCCTCGAAGCCCGCGGCCGCGGACGCGCCGCCGCTCTCCTCGGAGGAGGGGCCACCGCGGTCCGAGGACGAGCACCCGGTCAGCGCCAGGGCGCCGGCCGCGGCCAGGGCCACGAGCCCTGTCGCGAACTTGGTCTTCATGGGGTCCCACTTTCTCTTCACGACACCCGCCGTCGGGTGCCAGTTCGTGGACGGATCTGTGTGGTGCGGCCGGAGGTCAGCCGCGGGAGGTCGCGCCGTCCGAGACGGGGACCTCCGGCTGGACGTCGTCGGCGCCGGGCGTGCCGCCGGTGCCCTTCTTCCCCTTCCCCAGCCACGGGAAGACGAGCCCGATGATCGAGGGCCGGCCGGTGACCTTGCTGTGCACGTCGAACGCCACGGCGACCAGCAGCACGAGACCCTTGATGATCTGCGTCGTGTCGGAGCCGACGCCCATGAGCTGGAGCCCGTTGTTCAGCACGGCCATGACGAGGCCACCGATGACGGACCCGACCACGGTGCCGACGCCGCCGGAGACCGCGGCCCCGCCGATGAAGACGGCGGCGATGGCGTCGAGCTCCCACATGTTGCCGTCGGAGGGCCCGGACGCGGTGGCGCGGCCGACGAAGACCATCCCCGCGACGGCCGCGAGGACCGACATGTTCATCATCACGAAGAAGTTGACGTGCCGGATGTTGATCCCCGACAGCGCGGCGGCGGCCCGGTTGCCGCCCACGGCGTACACGTGCCGGCCACCGATGGTCCGCGACGCGACGAAGTTGTACAGGATGACGAGCGCGACGAGCACGAGGCCGGCGATCGGGAACGAGGTGCCGTAGCGCCCGCTGCCGAACAGGTAGGTGAGGTAGGCGATCACGCCGCCCACGACCACGACGCGCACCAGGGCGACCCAGAGCGGCGGTTGCTCGACCTCGAGGCGCGCGGCGCGGGCCCGGCGGCGGAGCTCGGACCAGACCACCGCGACGAGCGCGAGCACGCCGAGCAGCAGCGTGGAGTTGTTGAGGCCGGTGTTCGGCCCCCACTCCCAGAGGTAGCCCGCGCCGATCCGCTGGAGCTCCTCGGGCACCGGCACCGTGGACGAGTGGCCGATGCGCTGGTTGAGACCGCGGAACAGCATCATGCCCGCGAGCGTGGTGATGAAGCCGGGGATGCCGACGTAGGCCACCCAGAACCCCTGCCAGGCACCGATCACCACCCCGACCGCCAGGCCGAGCAGGATGCCGGCCCACCAGGGGATGCCCCAGTCGCGGAGCGCGATGGCCACGATGATGCCCGTCACGGCGGCCACCGAGCCGACCGACAGGTCGATGTGGCCGGCGATGATCACCAGGACCATCCCGATCGCGAGGATCAGGATGTAGGAGTTCCCGATGATGATGTTCTGCGCGTTGGACGCGGTGAGGACCAGCCCGCCCGTGGCGATCTGGAAGTAGGCGAGGAGCGCGAGCAGGGCGAGCACCATGCCGTACTGCCGGATCCCCCCGCCGAACAGCTGCTTGAGTGACGACATCGTCGTGTTCCTTCGTGTGGGGTCGGTCGGGTCAGCGCGCCGGCGTCGGCGCGCCGGTCATCAGGCGCATGAGCTCTTCCTGGGTGGCGTCCGCCTGGTCGACGACGCCGGTCACCCGCCCTTCGAAGACGGTGTAGATCCGGTCGCACAGCCCGAGGAGCTCCGGGAGCTCGGAGGAGATGACGACGACCCCCTTGCCCTGGTCGGCGAGGCGCTGCACGAGGCCGTAGATCTCGTACTTCGCGCCGACGTCGATGCCGCGGGTCGGCTCGTCGAGGATGAGCAGCTCCGGCTCGGTGAACATCCACTTCGCCAGGAGCGCCTTCTGCTGGTTGCCGCCGGACAGCGTGGCGACGCCGTCGCGCACGCTGGGCGACTTGATCCCCAGCGACTTCCGGTACTCCTCGGCCGCGAGGTAGGCCCGGTCGTGGTCGATGACGGGGCCGCTCGACACCTTCGGCAGGTTCGCCGAGACCACCGTCTGCTGGATCGTGTCGAGCAGGTTGAGCCCGAGGGTCTTGCGGTCCTCGGAGACGTAGGCGATGCGGTGGCGGATCGCGGAGAGCACGTCGGGGACGACGATCTCCTTGCCGTCCATCCGGAGCGTGCCCCCCAGGTAGCGGCCGTAGCTGCGTCCGAAGATCGACCGCGCGAGCTCGGTGCGCCCGGCGCCCATGATCCCCGCGAAGCCGACGATCTCCCCGCGGCGCACGTGGAAGGCGGACTGCTTGCACACGAGCCGGCCGGGCACCTCCGGGTGCTCCACGGTCCAGCCGTCCACCTCGAAGAACGTCTCCCCGACCCGGGGCGTGTGGTCCGGGAACCGCGACGCGAGGGAGCGGCCCACCATGCCGCGGATGATGCGGTCCTCGTCGATGCCGCCGGCACGGACGTCGAGCGTCTCGACCGTCCTGCCGTCGCGGATGATGGTGATCGAGTCGGCGATCTCCTCGATCTCGTTGAGCTTGTGGGAGATCATGATGCAGGTCAGACCCCTGGAGCGCAGCCCGCGCAGCAGGTCCAGCAGGTGCTCCGAGTCGTCCTCGTTGAGGGCGGCGGTCGGCTCGTCGAGGATGAGCAGCCGCACGTCCTTCGCCAGCGCCCGGGCGATCTCGACCAGCTGCTGCTGCCCGACGCCGATGTTCTTGACGAGCGTGTCCGGCGAGGCGCGCAGGCCCACGCGGGCGAGCAGCTCGGTGGACCGCTGGCGCGCGGTCTCCCAGTCGATGCCCACCCGGCCGCGCACCTCGTTGCCGAGGAAGATGTTCTCCGTGATCGACAGCTCGGGGATGAGCGCGAGCTCCTGGTGGATGATCACGATCCCGGCCTGCTCGCTCGACCGGATGTCCTTGAACTCGACGACCTCGCCCTGATAGTGGATGTCGCCGGAGTAGGAGCCGTACGGGTACACGCCCGAGAGCACCTTCATGAGCGTCGACTTGCCGGCGCCGTTCTCCCCGCAGATCGCGTGGATCTCGCCGGAGCGCACCTCGAGCGAGACGTCGTCCAGGGCCCGGACGCCCGGGAACTCCTTGGTGATCGACCGCATCTCGAGCACGGCATGGTTCTCTGACATCGACTCTCCCTCGAGCGTCGGGTCGTCAGCAGTGACAACCCGGTAAGCAACGCACCGGCGACGCTAGACCTGCGGATTTCTTGTCGTCAACTTCCGAACGCAACCTGTGTCACGCTCGTGACCTTTCACCCGACGGGCGCGCCGTCGTGCGATCACGAGGCGCCTGTGATCGCCGCGAGGATCTCCTCGTGCGCGGCGGACGCCGCGAAAGTTCCGTTGTTGCGCCCGTGCCGCAGCACCTCGATGCGGTCGGAGACGGCACGCACGTCGTTGAGGTTGTGACTGATGAGGATCACACCCAGGCCGAGGTCCCGGAGCCGCTGGATGTGCGTCAGCACCTCTGCGGTCTGCGCCACCGAGAGCGCCGCGGTCGGCTCGTCGAGCACCACGATGCGCGGTTGCCCGATGAGGGTCCGTGCGATCGCCACGGCCTGACGTTGTCCGGCGGACAAGCTGCGCAACGGCGTGCGTACCGACGGGATGCGCACCGTGAGGTGCTCCAGCAGCTCCCGCGTCTCGGTCTCCATGCGGCCGTCCTGCAGCAGGCCGGTCCGGCCGCGCAGCTCCTGCCCCAGGAAGACGTTCGCGGTGACATCGAGGTTCTCGCACACGGCCAGGTCCTGGAACACGCTCGCCACGCCCAGCTGGTTCGCCGCCGACGGAGACGCGATCGTCACCGGCTCACCGTCGATCTCCACCGCTCCCGAGCTCGGGGTCAGCACGCCGGCCACGACCTTGGCGACCGTCGACTTTCCGGCGCCGTTGTCACCGACGAGGGCGACGACCTCGTGCGCATGCACCTCGAGGTCGACGTCCACCAGCGCCTCGACCGCCCCGAAGTACCTGCTCACCTGCCGCAGTGCGAGCAGCGGCGTCCGTCCCCTCACCGGTTCTCCTTCCGTTCCTGCGCCGGCACGGGCTCTGCTCGCGCCATGACCGTCGGCCGGGCGAGCGAGCCGTCGTCAGACTGGTCGAGCAGGTCGGTGTGCTGCAAGGCCAGGGCAAGGGCTCCCTCGAGCTCGGCGCGCGCGCCGAGCGCCGCCGGGACCACCTCGAGAGGTGTGACCTGGTGCAGCAGCGTGCGCCGGCGCAGCGCCTCACGCAACGGACCGAGGAACACCTCCCCCGTCGTCGCCAAGGCGCCACCGACCACCACCAGCTCCGGGTTCATCGACGTCGCCACGCCGGCCACCACGCCGCCGACCACCGCCCCCGCGTCCGCCACGATCTCACGGCAGCCGGGGTCGTCGTCGAGGGCCAGCCGGACCACGTCGTTCAGGGTGAGACTCCCGTGACTGGTGCGCAGCGGCTCGAGCAGGGCCCGGTCCCCGACCACGGTGTCGAGGCAGCCTCGGCTGCCGCACGAGCAGATGTTGCCCGACGGGTCCACCTGGATGTGGCCGATCTCGCCTGCCGTGCCCGCGACCCCGCGATGCACACGGCCCGCCAGGACGAGGCCCGCCCCCACGCCGTGCCCTGCGCGCACGTACAGCGCGTCGTGCACGTCCCGCGCCGCGCCCACCGTGCTCTCGGCGAGCGCGCCCAGGTTGGCGTCGTTGTCGACGAACACGGGCCGGGCCAGGCGCTTGGACAGCACCTGCGCCACCGGCACGCCGTCCCAGCCCCGCAGGATCCCCCGCACGGTGACCTGGCCTGACGAGGAATCGACGGGAGCGGGCAGCCCGAGGCCGATGCCGAGCACCTCGGGCAGCTCGGCGCCCACCCGCTCCAGCAGGTCGACGACGAGCAGCGCGGCGCGGTCGAGGCTCGTGTCCGCGCGGTGCTCCGCCGGCAGCGGCAGCACCTGCTCGGCGAGGATCTCGTGCGACACGTCCGCGACGGCCACCGTGAGCTGGCGGGTGCCGACCAGCACCCCGGCGACCAGCCCCACCCGGTGCGCCAGAGTGACGAGCTGCGCGCGCCGGCCCGAGCGCACGGTGTTGCGCACCTCGACGAGCTCGGCGGCGACGAGCTCCTTGACGATGGTCGACACCGTGGCCGGGGAGAGCCCCGTCGCACCCGACAGCTCGACCTGCGTGAGGCCACCGTGCCGTTTCACGGCGTCGACGACGCGGGCCCGGTTGGCCTCACGCAACGAGGACTGGGAACCCACCATCGGCAGCCGTCCTCTCACGCCGGGGATTCTATGGTGCGACGACGCGCGGGACGGCGGTGGTCCGCCGTCCCGCGCGTCGTGGTCGTGACCGCGGACGTGCCGGTCAGCGCAGCGCGGCCGCGCGGCGCCGGTTGTAGATGTCGAAGGCCACGGCCAGCAGCAGCACGAGACCCTTGACGATGGGCTGCACGGACGTCGAGACGCCCATGAGCTGCATGCCGTTCGAGATGACCGCCATGATGAGGCCACCGATGATCGCGCCACCCACGCGGCCGACGCCGCCCGAGGTCGAGGCGCCGCCGATGAAGCAGGCCGCGATGGCGTCGAGCTCGAACATGTTGCCCGCCGCGGGCTGAGCCGCGTTCATGCGGGACGAGTACACGACGCCCGCGATCGCGGCGAGGAAGCCCATGTTCACGAAGATCCAGAAGTTGACCTTCCGGACCTTGACGCCCGACAGCTCGGCGGCGTGCCGGTTGCCGCCGACGGCGTAGACGTGCCGGCCGAACACCGACTTCTGCGTGACGAGCGTGTACGCGATGGTCAGGACCGCCAGGATGATGAGCACCACCGGCAGGCCCCGGTAGGTACCGAGCTGGTAGGCGAACCACATCACCACGGCCGCGATCACCACGAGCTTCGTGACGAACAGAGGCATCGACTCGACCGACTGCTGGTAGGCGATCTTGCTCTGCCGGCCGCGCCACTGCGCGACCCCGTAGCCGACGACCCCGATCGCGAAGATCACGAGCGTGAAGACGTCCACGCCGTAGCCGCCGAGCAGGCCGTTGAGGAAGCCGTTGGCGATGTCGGAGTACGGCGTGCCGAACGGCGACAGGGAGATGTTGTCGAGCACCACGTACGTGAGGCCGCGGAACAGCAGCATGCCGGCGAGGGTGACGATGAAGCCGGGGATACCGACGTAGGCGACCCAGAAGCCCTGCCACGCCCCGACCAGGAGGCCGACGACGAGGGCGGCGAGCACGCCCATCCACCAGGGCAGCCCCTGCTTGATGACGACGACGGCAGAGACCGCCCCCGTGAGGGCGACCACCGATCCCACCGACAGGTCGATCTGCCCGGCGACGATGATCATCACCATGCCGATCGCCAGGATCAGGATGTAGGTGTACTGCAGGACGATGTTCGTGAGGTTCGTCGGCGACAGGAACATCGGGTTCAGCAGCGCGAAGATCGCGACGATCACGACGAACGCGACCAGGATCCCGCTCTGCCGCAGGTTCCGGGTCAGCATGTCCCGGGCCGAGGCGATGGCGTTCATGAGGCGTTTTCCTTCGTGGGCAGGGGCTGGTCGCGCTCGAGGGTCATGAGCTCCATGAGCCGCTCCTGCGTCGCGTCGGCGACGGGGAGCTCACCCGTGATGCGGCCGAAGGCCAGCGTGTAGATGCGGTCGCAGGTGCCGAGCAGCTCGGGCAGCTCGGAGGAGATCACGACGACCGCCTTCCCGGCGGCGACCATCTTGTTGATGATCGTGTAGATCTCGAACTTGGCCCCGACGTCGATGCCGCGGGTGGGCTCGTCGAGGATGAGGACGTCCGGGTCGGTGTACAGCCACTTGGACAGCACAACCTTCTGCTGGTTGCCGCCCGAGAGCTGGCCGACGACGGACATGACGTCGGGCGCCTTGATGTTCAGGCTGCCGCGGTACTCCTCGGCGACCCGGATCTCCTCGTTGTCGTTGACCCAGCCGCGCGGCGCGAGCTTGCCGAGCCCGGCGGACGAGATGTTCTGCCGGATGTCGTCGATGAGGTTGAGCCCGTAGACCTTGCGGTCCTCGGTGGCGTAGGCGATGTGGTGCTCGATCGCCTCGGCGACCGTCCGCGCCTGGATCTCCTTGCCGTCCTTGTACAGGCGGCCGGAGATGCTGCGCCCGTAGGAGCGGCCGAAGATGCTCATGGCCAGCTCGGTGCGCCCGGCGCCCATGAGGCCGGCGATGCCGACGACCTCGCCGGCACGGACGTTGAACGAGGCGCCGTCCACGATCTTCCGCCCGATCTGGGTGGGGTGGTAGACGGTCCAGTCCTCGACGCGCAGCACCTCGTCGCCGACCACGGTCGAGCGCTCCGGGAAGCGGTGCTCGAGGTCGCGCCCCACCATGCCGCGGATGATCCGGTCCTGGGTGGAGCCGGCCTCGCTCATGTCGAGGGTCTCGATCGTGCGGCCGTCCCGGATGATCGTGGTGCGGTCGGCGATCTCCTCGATCTCGTTGAGCTTGTGGGAGATGATGATCGAGGTGATCCCCTGGCCCTTGAGGTGGCGCAGGAGGTCGAGCAGGTGCTCCGAGTCGTCGTCGTTCAGGGCGGCGGTCGGCTCGTCCAGGATCAGCAGGCGCACCTCCTTCGAGAGCGCCTTGGCGATCTCGATGAGCTGCTGCTTGCCGACGCCGAGCTGGTTCACCGGCGTGACGGGGTTCTCGTCGAGGCCGACGCGCGCCATGAGCTTCGCGGCCTCGGTGTTGACCTTGTTCCAGTCGATGAGCCCGGAGCGACCCCGCTGCTCGTTGCCGAGGAAGATGTTCTCGGCCGCCGACAGGTACGGCACCAGCGCGAGCTCCTGGTGGATGATGACGATGCCGCGCTTCTCGGAGTCGTTGATCGACCCGAACGTGGCGGTCTCGCCGTCGTAGACGATCTCGCCGTCGTAGCTGCCGTGCGGATAGACGCCCGACAGCACCTTCATCAGCGTCGACTTGCCGGCGCCGTTCTCGCCGCAGATGGCGTGGATCTCGCCCCGGCGGACGTCGAGGTCGACGCCGTCGAGCGCCTTGACCCCGGGGAACTCCTTGATGATGGAACGCATCTCGAGGATGGTGCTCATCGCGCGGCCCCCTCCGATGCCTGAACCATGACGTGGGGAGCGTTCATGCGCCCTCGTCCCTTCTGAGTGGGTGCGGGCCGCGCGAGCTGCACGCGCGGCCCGGGACGGGGCCGCCCCTCGTGGGCGGCCCCGTCCCGGAGGATCAGGTCAGTCGGTCTGACCCTTCTTGATCTCGTCCGCGGTGTAGTAGTCCGTGTCGACGAGCTTCGACTGGATGTCGTCCTTGAAGATGGTGTCGAAGTCGAGCAGGTACGACGGCACGACCTTCACGCCGTTGTCGTACGTCTCGGTGTCGTTCGCCTCCGGCTCGTTGCCCTCGGCGAAGGCCTGAGCGGCCTTGACCGCCTCGTCGGCGAGCTTGCGGGTGTCCTTGAAGATCGTCGAGGACTGGACGTCGTCCTCGATGAGCTTGACCGACGCGATCTCGGCGTCCTGCCCGGTGACGACCGGCAGGCCGTCCGACAGGGTCGGGCCCATGCCGGCGCCCTTGAGCGCGGTGATGATGCCGCGCGACAGCGGGTCGGCCGGGGCAAGGACGCCGTCCAGCTTCTCGCCGCCGTTGTACGTCGAGGTGAGCAGGTTCTCCATGCGCTTCTGCGCGGTCTCCTGCTCCCAGCGCTGCGTGGCGGCCTGGTCGAACTTCGTCTGCCCCGACGGGACCTTCAGCGTGCCGTCGTCGAGGAACGGCTTGAGCGTGTCCATCGCGCCGTCCCAGAAGAACGTGGCGTTGTTGTCGTCGGGCGACCCGGCGAACAGCTCGATGTTGAACGGGCCCTTCTCGCCCGTCTTCTCGCCCTTCTCGTCGACCAGCCCGAGGCCGCGCAGCAGTGCGGTGCCCTGCTGGACGCCGACCTCGTAGTTGTCGAACGTGACGTAGAAGTCGACGTTCTCACTGTCGCGGATGAGCCGGTCATAGGCGATCACCGGAATGTTCGCGGCGGCCGCGGCCTCGAGCTGGCTCGACAGGGCGGTGCCGTCGATCGAGGCGATGACGAGGACGTCGACGCCCTCGGTGATCATCGAGTCGATCTGCTGCGTCTGGGTCGGGATGTCGTCGTTGGCGAACTGCAGGTCCGCCTCGTAGCCGAGCTTCTCCAGGCCCTTCTTGATGTTGTTGCCGTCCTGGATCCAGCGCTCGTACGTCTGCGTCGGCATCGCGACGCCGACCTTGATGTCGTCGTCGCCGTTCCCGGCGGCGCCGCCACCGCCGCCGCCGCCGCTACCGCCGGCACCGGAGCCGCCGCACGCGGCGAGTCCCAGCGTCAGCGCCGCACCGGCGGCCACCGCGCCCATCGTCTTGGCGAGTCGCATCCTCGCGCTCCTTCTCGTCCTCGAGGGTCCTCCGGCGCCGACCGTCGCCGCCGGTGCTCGGTCCGCCGGGAGCCCCCGGCGACCGAACAGGTCCGCCGTACACCTTGCTGCGTTCGACTCCCGAAGTCAAAGCCTGGACGGACGAGAGTGGTAACGATCGGATCACGGGACCCGGACCGCCGCGGCACTCACTGCGGCTTCGAGCAATCATGAGGAATCGCGCCACTCTCATGGCGCCGTGGCAGGTGGACCGACCGTGTGGGCATGCGCGGCGAGCGCGTCCACGACGCACCGACCTTTAGTTCGAGGCGCGAACAGAAGCGGGTCATGCCGCGACGGCGACGAACCGGCCCAGCACGATCCCCCACCCGGCGTCGTACGCGGTGCGCGCCCGGGCGCCGTCGTGCCGTCGTGCCCAGCCTGCATGGACGAGCTCGACCTCCGTGCCGCCCTCGACCGGGCGGAAGGTCACCTCGACCCGGGTCGCCTCCGCCTCCGGCGTGCCCGGGTGCCACGTGAACGCGACGCGCCGCGGCGGTTCCCAGGCAGTGACGACGCCCCAGACTGCGGGGGACCCGTCGGCGAGCGTCTCCACGAGCCGGCCGCCCACGCCGGGCTCGAGGACCACGCCGCCGGACCGGTCGCCGCCCACGGAGTGCGTGGCCAGCGGCCACCACTCCCCCAGGCGGTCGGTGAAGACCTCGAAGGCGACCCCGGGGTCGTGCCGCACGACGACGGACTTGCGCAGGACTTCCGCGTTCTCGGACATCACGACTCTCCTTGGTCAGTGCTCTCGCTGCCGCCCGTGCGGTCCGCGTGCCCGGCGAACGCTCCGAGCACGTCGGTCCAGAAGCCGTCGAGCCAGCCGCGCAGCGCCTCGAACCCGCCCGCCTCGAGGCGGTACAGGTTGCGGGTGCCGACGGTCTCGAACGCGACGAGCCCGGCCGCGTGCAGCACCTTGAGGTGCTGCGACACGGCCGGGCGGCTCACGGGCAGGTCCGCGGCCACCTCGGCGACGGAGGCCGGGCCGCGGGACAGTCGCTCGACGACGGCACGCCGGGTGGGGTCACCGAGGGCGTCGAGCGCATCTTGGTAAGTCACCACGAACGGTAAGTTACTCCTTACCGTCTGTCCTCGCGAGGTGGGCTCAGCCGGCCAGGTGCCCCCAGCGCGGCGCGAGCTCGCGCCACGGGCCGACCTCCGCGACCTCGCCGTCGGCGAGGACGACGACGCGGTCGGCGCGGGACAGGGCCGCGCGCTTCGACGTCGCCCCGACGACGGTGGTGCCGCGCTCGCGCAGCGAAGCCCACAGCTCGATCTCCGTGGTGGCGTCCAGGGCGCTCGAGACGTCGTCGGCGAGCAGCAGCTCGGCGTCCGTCGCCAGCGCCCGCGCGAGCGCGAGCCGCTGCACCTGGCCGCCGGACAGCCGCACCCCGCGGTGCCCGACGAGCGCGTCGGGGCCGCCGGCCTCCGCGACGTCCTGGCCGAGGCGCGCCGCCGCGACCGGGCCGTCGACGTCCCGCACGTGGTCCAGGCGCACGTTCTCGGTGAACGTGCCGGACAGCACGCGCGGCACCTGCGCGACGTGCGCCACCTGCCCGGGGCGCAGGAAGACCTGGGCGTCGGCGACGTCCTGGTCGTTCCACCGGATGCGCCCCGTGTGCTCCATGAGGCCGCTCAGCGCGGACAGCAGGCTCGACTTGCCGGAGCCGACCTGCCCGAGCAGCAAGACGAGCTCGCCCCGCCGCACCTCCAGGTCGACGCCGGAGACGCCGATGGTGCCGTCGTCGTGCACGGCAGTGACGCCCTCGAGGTGCAGCCGCTCCAGGGACCGCCGCGGTCCCGGCGCCGGCCGGGGCGCCTCGCCGGTCACGAGGTCCACGCCGGACGGGAGGTCCATGAGGTCCGCGCCGGCCGCGAACCGGCCGGTGGCACGCTGCCACGACCGCGTGCCCGGCGCCTCCGTCACGACCGCCCCCGCGACGACGCCGAACCAGCCGAAGCCGTTCACGGCGTTGGCCACGAGCAGCGCGGTGGCCAGGCCCCAGGTGCCCGTGAGGAGCCCCGCCCAGGCGGCGACCACGCCGAGCTGCACCATGATCATCGGCACGCCGTCCAGGGCCGCCTGGATGCGGTGCTCGAAGATCGCGGCCCGCACGCGGCCCCCGTCCACGTGCCGCAGGTGCGCGTGCACCTGCGGCGTGCGGGCGGCGAGCTTGACGGTGCGGGCGGAGTCGAGGGCCGAGACGAGCGCGCGGCCGAACCGGGCGCGCGCCGCGGACGACTTGGTGGCCGAGCGCCCGGCGATCGGCCGGCCGATCGCCGACGCGGCCGCCGAGACGACCATGACGGCAAGGAGCACCCCGCCGGCCAGCCACGACCTGCTGAGCAGCGCCGTCACGCCCGCGATCACGAGGCCGTTGACGAAGTCGACCCAGCGGTCCGAGTAGCGGACGAACCGGTCGGAGTCCATCGCCCGCGCCACGACCTCGCCCGGCGGGGTGGCCCGGAGCCGCTGCTGGCGCGTCTGGCCGGTCATGACCGCCATCCGCACGCGCAGCAGCACCTCCACCCACCAGCGCGGGTAGACGTACAGCGCCCACGCGAGGGCCAGCGGCGCGACGACGAGCAGCACGACGAACGTCACCAAGAGGGCCGTCGGGAAGCCGTCGGCAAGGCCCTCGACCGCCTGGCCCCACAGGAACCCGGTGAGCGCGCCCTGCGCGGAGACGAGGCTCGCCACGAGGAACAGCCCCGCGCCGAGCACGCCCCACGCGGGCCGCACGAACAGCGCGTGCAGCACGCCCCGCGCGAGGCTCGGGCCCTCGCCCGGATCCTCCAGCTCCGGCGGCGCTCCGAGGCGGCGCCGGCCGCCGACGGCCGGGCCGTCGGTGGTCGAGCTTGTCGAGACCTGGGTCTCGACAGGCTCGACCAGCGGGGCGACAGGCTCGACGCCCGACGTCTCCGCGCTCGCCAGGAGCAGGTCGCGGTAGGGACCGTCCTCGCGCGCGAGCTGCGCGCGGGGCCCCTGCTGCACGACCCGGCCGTGGTCGAGGGCCGCCAGCAGGTCGGCGCGCTCGATCGTCGTGAGGCGGTGCGCGACGAGCACGCCCGTGCGGCCGGCGAGCAGCCGCTCGGACGCGGCCACGACCCGCGCCTCGGTGAGGGGGTCCATCCGCGCCGTCGCCTCGTCGAGCACGACGACCTGGACGTCGCGCACCAGCAGGCGTGCGAAGGCGACGAGCTGCTCCTCCCCTGCCGACAGCGAGGTGCCGCCCGGGCCGAGCAGCGTGTCCAGCCCGTCCGGCAGGCCCGACACCCACGCGTCCAGGCGCAGCTCGCGCACCGCGGCCTCCACGTCCTCGCGGGACACGTCGGCGAACAGTGCGACATTCTCCGCCAGGGTGCCCGCGAGGATCTCGGTGCGCTGCGTCACGACGCCCACCGCGGCGCGCAGCTTCTGCAGGTCGAGGTCGCGCACGTCGACGCCGCCCAGCAAGACCGTGCCCGGCTCCGGCTCGACCGCGCGCGACAGCAGCGACGCGAGCGTCGACTTGCCCGACCCGGTGCGCCCGACGAGCGCGACGGTCTGCCCCGCGGGCACGCGCAGGTTCACGCCCTGCAGCGCGAAGGTGCCCTCGGCGTAGGAGAAGTGCAGGTCGCGCAGCTCGATGCCGACGGGCCCCTCGGGCAGGTCCCGCCCGCCCTCGGGCTCCGGCACGACGTACAGCATCTGCCGGATCCGGGTGATCGCGCCCAGGCCCTCCTGGATGTCGGGCAGGTGGTGGATGAGGTTGTCCACCTGGCCCACGAACATCGCGGTGACGAGGAACAGCGTGACGAGGTCCTGGACGGGCAGCGAGCCGTTCGAGGCCAGCGCGGCCCCGGTCACCGCGACGCCGGCGAGCAGCGCGGCGAGCACCAGCCCGGCCCGGCGCAGCATCGTCGACTCGACCGTCACGACGGCGGCGAACTTGCGGTGCACGTCGGCCGAGCGCTGCGCCAGGCGGCGGATCGCGAACGGCTGGCCGAGGCTGGTACGCAGGTCGTCGCGGGCGGCGACCGACTCCTCGAACGCCGCCGCGTGGTCGGTCCAGGCGGCCTCCTCGATCACCTTGCGGCGCGCGATCTCGCCGAGCATCGGCCGCACCAGGAAGCCGGCCAGCACCCCGAGCGCGGGGAACAGGAGCCATGCCGGCCACCAGGTGAGGCCGGCCACGACCCACATCGGCACGACGCTCACGACGGTGCGGCCGGCGCCCCAGAGCTGGCGCCGCACGAGCGTGCCGACGGCGTGCGTGTCGTCGTCGACGCGGTCGAGCACCTCGCCCACGGCCTGCTCGGTGAGCGTGGCGAGCGGCTGGTGCAACGCCGCCGTGAGCAGGTCGCCGCGCAGGCGGCCCTCGGCCCGGTCGACGACGCCCGCCCACACGACCTGCCCGGCCGCGTCGAACAGGGCGGCGCCGACCACGCAGACCGCGAGGAGCATGAGCAGCCCGGTCGTCGGGTCCTCCGCGAGGCGGCCCGCCACGACGGTGCCGAGGGCCGCACCGACCGCGCCGAGGGTGAGCGCGACCATCGCGACCGCCGCGACCGGGCCGCGGAGGCGTCGCCAGTCGAGGCGACGGGCCGGGTCGGTCGTCGAGGTGGTCGCGGTGGTCTGGTCGTGGTCCGCGCGGGCGGCAGGGGCGTCGATCATGGCCCGAGAAGCCTATGTGGGCCCACCGACGCGACGCCCCTGATTATTCGTCGGGGCATCGTCGTCCGGGCTCGGTCAGTTCACGGTCACCGCACGGTCAGATCAGGCCCAGCGCGCGCACCGCGTCGCGCTCCTCCGAGAGCTCCGCCACGCTGGCCGAGATGCGGGCCTGGGAGAACTCGTCGAGCTCCAGCCCCTCGACGACCTCCCACGCACCGCCCGACGACGTCACCGGGAACGACGACACGAGGCCCTCGGGCACGCCGTACTGGCCGGTCGACCACAGCCCTGCGCTGGTCCAGTCGCCCTCGGGCGTGCCGAGCACCCAGTCGCGGGTGTGGTCGATCGCCGCGTTCGCCGCGGACGCCGCGGACGACGCCCCGCGCGCCTCGATGATCGCCGCGCCCCGCTTGGCCACGGTCGGGATGAAGTCGTCCTCGAGCCAGAGCTTGTCGTCGTGCGCGTACGTGGCGCCCGGCGTGCCGGCCACGTCCGCCTGGAAGACGTCCGGGTACTGGCTCGCCGAGTGGTTGCCCCAGATCGTGACGCGGCGCACCTGCGAGACGGGGACGTCGGCCCGGCGCGCCAGCTGCGACAGCGCACGGTTGTGGTCGAGGCGCGTCATGGCCGTGAACCGGTCCTTCGGCACGTCGGGCGCGTTCGACGCGGCGATGAGCGCGTTCGTGTTGGCCGGGTTGCCCACCACCAGCACGCGCACGTCGTCGGCCGCGCCGGCGTTGATCGCCCGGCCCTGCGGCCCGAAGATGCCGCCGTTGGCCTCCAGCAGGTCGGCGCGCTCCATGCCGGGGCCGCGCGGGCGCGCCCCCACCAGCAGGGCGACGTTGGTGCCGGCGAAGCCCTGCACCGGGTCGTCGTGGATGTCGATCCCGTCGAGCAGCGGGAACGCGCAGTCGTCGAGCTCCATCGCGGTGCCCTCGGCGGCCTTCACCGCCTGCGGGATCTCCAGCAGCCGCAGCCGCACGGGGGTGTCGGGGCCGAGCATCGCGCCCGACGCGATCCGGAAGAGCAGCGCGTACCCGATCTGGCCCGCCGCCCCGGTGACGGTGACGTTCACTGGTGTGGTCATGCCCCTACTCTGGCGCAGCCGGGCGCCGCGGTCGACCGCCACCCCACGGGGTGTCGGCACGGGCTCCCGACCGGCGCGCCGCCGTCGTGGCAGAGCGCGACCTGCGGCGACGCGCGGTACGGTGCGAAAAGCGCCACCGTCGGCCCGCGCTCAGCAACCGTTCAGACCGCGGTGGAAGCATGCCCGCGCAGCCGGCCGCGAGGCCGGTCACGCACGACCAGCCCTTCCTCCCGGAGGGGCACACCGAGACGCCCGTCTCCCGAGCAGAGAAGGACCCTCATGTCCCAGGACATCACCGCAAGGAGCGGTACGGCTGCGGTCGACGTCGATGCGGCGCCCGACATCCCCGCGCACGGCCTGTTCGCCCGCCTCGCCGCCGAGGCGTTCGGCACGTTCGTGCTCGTGCTCGGGATCGTGGGCACCGCGACGTTCAACGCGGCCAACAACGGCCAGATCCTGCCCGTCGCCCTCGCGGGCGGCATCCTCGTGATGGCGGCGATCGCCGCTGTCGGCGGGGTGTCGGGCGGGCACTTCAACCCCGCGGTCACCCTCGGGCTCACGCTCGCGGGCCGCGCGACCTGGCGCGACCTCGTCCCGTACTGGCTCGCCCAGCTGGTCGGCGGCACCGCCGCGGCCGCCGTGATGTTCTCCATCATCCCGAGCGGCTACCCGTCGCTCGTGGGTGCGGAGGACAAGGCCGGCGTCTTCGCCGGCACCGCCAACGGCTTCGGCAGTCACTCCCCGCTGGCGGCGCTCACCGCGCAGTCCGGAGCCCCGGCCGAGTTCTCGCTGTGGTCCGCGCTGCTCGTCGAGGTGGTCGTCACGGCCGTCTTCGTCGGCGTCATCCTCGCGGTGACGAGCAAGCGCTCCACGATCACGTTCGCCCCGGCCGTCATCGGCCTGGCGCTCGGCGCGCTGATCATCGTCGCCTGGCCGGTCACGAACGCGTCCCTCAACCCGGCGCGGTCGTTCGCCTCGGCGGTGCTCGCCGGTGGCTGGACCTGGGGCCAGCTGTGGCTGTTCGTCGTCGGGCCGCTGCTGGGCGCGGCGCTCGCCGCCCTGTTCTACCGGGCGTTCGCACCGGTGCCCGCGTTCGTCCAGGCCGAGGTCGGCTCGGCGGCCGGCGACACCCTCGGCGCCGGCGACACCTTCGGTGCCGGCGCGGCCGGTGACACCCGGGTTGCCCGCGCGGAGCACGACGTCGTCGACGACGGTGCCCTCTCGGAGGCCCCTGCCGCCGAGGCCGGGGACGAGACGCCGGCGACGGCGACCGAGCCCCACGACGCGGGCGAGCCCGGCGAGCCGAAGGGCGACGCACCGCGCGCCTGACGTCACCGTCGCTCACGCACGAGGGCCGGCACCCGCGGGGTGCCGGCCCTCGTCGCGTCCGCCCGGTCTGCCGCGGCCTCTCCGCCGCTCCGCCGCGGAGCCTCAGCTCAGGCCGGGCGCGGTGAGCGCCAGCACCCCGATGACGACCGCCGCGGACCAGCACAGGACCACGTCGAAGCCGCGGCTTCGCACGACGAGCCCGACCGGGCCGGTGGCCGACGTGGCGCGCCAGGTGCCGGCGACGGCCAGCGTGAGCGCGATCGTCCCGGTCCCGATGCGGGCGTCGACCAGCACGCCCAGCACGACGGCGAGGACGATCCCCGCCAGCATGGTGACGATGGCCCGTTCCGGACCGGGGGCGGAGCGCGGCGGCCCGTCGGGCTCGGCCTCGACGGAGTGCCACGAGGGCGCGGGCTCACGCCCTCCGGGAGGGTCGGGCAGGGCACGGGGTTCCACGGCAGCCGAGCCTACCGCCGCAGGGTTAGCGTGAGCACCGTGCCCGATGCCGCCTCCGCCGCCACGCCCCGCCCGACCTCCGTCACCTCGCCGCTCCCCCGGTCCGTCGTCGTCGTGGGCGCGGGCCTCGCGGGGGCGCAGACGGTCGCCGCGCTGCGCGCGCACGGTTTCGACGGGCGGGTCACGCTGCTCGGCGCGGAGGGCGTGCCCCCGTACGACCGGCCGCCGCTGTCCAAGGAGCTGCTGACCCGCCCGGAGCCCGTGTGGCTGAGCGACGATCTCGGCGTCGATGTCCTGGCCCTGGCCGACGACGTGCGCCTGGCGGAGCCCGCCGAGCACCTGGACCTGCGCCCGGACGGCGTGGCCGTCACGACGGGCCGCGGTCGGGTCGAGGCGGACGCCGTCGTGCTCGCGGTGGGATCGGTGCCCGTGGTGCCGACGGGCTTCGCCGCGTCGTCCCTGCTGCACACCGCCGCCGACGCCCACCGCCTGCGGTCCGCGCTGCGCCCCGGGCTGCGCCTGGTGATCGTGGGCGCGGGCTGGATCGGCGCCGAGCTGGCGGGCGTGGCGGCGGGCGCAGGGGTCGACGTCACCGTGCTGGAGGCCGCCGACGCCCCGCTGTCGCGGCAGCTCGGCCGGGAGGTCGGCGCGCACCTCTCGGGCTGGTACGCCGACGCGGGGGTGCGCCTGCGCACCGGCGCGGCCGTGGCCGCCGTCGAGGAGGCCGGCGTGCGCCTGGCCGACGGCGAGCACCTGCCCGCGGACCTCGTGCTCACGGCGGTGGGCGCCCGCCCGGCGTCGGCCTGGCTCGCCGGCACCCTGCCGCTGGACCCGCGGGGTGCGCTCGTGGTGGACGCCGACGGGCGCGTGCCGGGCCACCCGGGCGTCTGGGCGGTGGGCGACGTCGCGTCGCGCGCCCACCCCGTCTTCGGCACCGTGCCCGGCGGGCACTGGTCGGCCGCGCTGCACGACCCGGACGCCACCGTGCGCGCGATGCTCGGCGTCGAGGGCGGCGCGGCGCACGCGCCCTACGTGTTCTCCCAGCAGCTCGGCCACGACCTCGCGCTGCTGGGCCTGCCCGCCATCGCAGGGCCCGGCGCCTCCCCCGTGGTGCTGCGCGGCACCCCCGGGAAGGGCCCCTGGGCGGCGCTCTACCTCGACCCGGGAACCGCCACGCACGACGGCGTCGCCACCGTGCGCGCCGTGCTCCTGGTCGACTCCCCGCGCGACGTCGGGGGCGTGCGGCGCCTCATGAGCCGCGCCGAGCCGCT
The DNA here is from genome assembly GCF_050315395.1 of Promicromonospora sp. Marseille-Q5078. NCBI lineage: Bacteria > Bacillati > Actinomycetota > Actinomycetes > Micrococcales > Promicromonosporaceae > Promicromonospora > Promicromonospora sp. Marseille-Q5078. The sequence goes on along the minus strand of NZ_JBNPQG010000001.1, from coordinate 1,354,158 downwards.
GCGCCTCGACCTCGCCCGCGCCACCGACCCCGCCGTCCGGCTGAAGACCGCCGTCGCCCCCTGACACGACGCCGGGTCGAGCCTGTCGCCGGTCGAGCCTGTCGAGACCACCTCGGGTCTCGACAGGCTCGACCAGCGGTGCGGACCCGCTCAGTGCGCGAAGTGGCGCGTCCCGGTGAGGTACATCGTGACGCCCGCGGCCTGGGCGGCCTCGATGACCTCGGCGTCGCGGATGGACCCGCCGGGCTGGACGACGGCGCGCACGCCGGCGTCGAGCAGCACCTGCAGGCCGTCGGCGAACGGGAAGAACGCGTCGGACGCCGCGACGGCGCCGCGCGCCCGCTCGACCGGGCCGGACTCGCCGTCCGCGAGCGTGTTGGCACGCTCGACGGAGAGGCGGCAGGAGTCGACGCGGTTGACCTGGCCCATGCCGATGCCGACGGCGGCGCCGTCCGCGGCGAGCAGGATCGCGTTGGACTTCGCGGCCCGCACGGCCTTCCACGCGAAGGCGAGGTCGGCGAGCGTGGCCTCGTCCGCGGCGTCGCCGGCGGCGAGCGTCCAGGACGTGGGGTCGTCTCCCTCGGCCTGGAAGCGGTCGACCTCCTGCACGAGCATGCCGCCGGAGATCGGCCGGTTCTCGGCCACGGCCCGCGGCGGGGTGTCCACCACGAGCAGGCGCACGTTCTTCTTCTTCTGCAGGATCTCCAGCGCCTCGGGCTCGAAGCCCGGGGCGACGACGACCTCGGTGAAGATCGGCGCGATGCTCTCGGCCGCGGCCTTCGTGATCACGCGGTTCGCGGCGATGACGCCGCCGTACGCGGAGACCGGGTCGGTGGCGTGCGCACGGGCGTGCGCCTGCGCGACGTCCTCCCCGACGGCGATGCCGCACGGGTTGGCGTGCTTGATCACCGCGACGGCCGGCTCGGTGTGGTCGTGTGCGGCGCGCCAGGCGGCGTCGGCGTCGACGTAGTTGTTGTAGCTCATCGCCTTGCCGTGCAGCTGGGCGGCCTGGGCGAGGCCGGAGGAGCCGTCGGACCGCGCGAAGAGCGCCGCGCGCTGGTGCGGGTTCTCGCCGTAGCGCAGCACGGCCGCGCGCTCGAACGTGGCGCCCGCGACGTCGGGCATGTGGGACTCGAGCGCGACCTCGTCGGGCGCGTACGCGCTCGCGAACCAGGAGGAGACCGCGACGTCGTACTGCGCGGTGTGCGCGAACGCGGCGGCCGCGAGGCGCTTACGCTGCGCGAACGTGAAGCCGCCGCCCTGCACGGCCGCGGTGACGTCGTCGTACCGCGCCGGGTCGACGACGACGGCGACGCTCGGGTGGTTCTTCGCCGCGGCGCGGACCATCGACGGCCCGCCGATGTCGATCTGCTCGACGACCTCGTCGGGCCCGGCCCCGGACGCCACGGTGGCGGCGAACGGGTACAGGTTCACGACCACGAGCTCGAACGTCTCGATGCCGAGGTCGGCGAGCTGGGCGAGGTGGTCGGCCTTGCGGGTGTCCGCCAGGATCCCGGCGTGCACGCGCGGGTGCAGCGTCTTGACGCGCCCCTCGAGGCACTCGGGGAAGCCGGTGAGCTCCTCGACGCGGGTCACGGGGACGCCGGCGTCGGCGATCCTCGCGGCGGTGGAGCCGGTCGAGACGAGCTCGACGCCGGCGGCGTGCAGGGCCGTGGCGAGCTCGGTCAGGCCGGTCTTGTCGTAGACGCTGAGCAGCGCGCGCTTGACGGCGCGCTGGGCGTCGTCGGCGAGCTGGACGTCGGGGGCGGACGGTGCTGAGGACATGTGTCGTCTCCTCGGTGCGGGGTTCTCGCGGAAAGACCCTCGCACCCAGGCGGGCGGCGCGCATGGCGGCCGGTCGTGCGGACCGGGCGGCCGCTCCCCGGTGGTGACCCACCCTCGCCAGTCACGGCCGCGGCCGAGTCTATCGAATGCCGCCCGGCGGAGTCACGGCAGCGCGACCCGCATCCCGAGCAGCCGCCAGGCGTGCACGGCGGCGGGCACGCGCTCGGGCGCGGGTCTGCGGGTGAGTGCGCCGGCCACCAGCTCGACGCCCAGCATGACGTCGGCGACCGTCGTCCCGGGCGGCACGTCGCCCGCGTCCAGGGCGTCGCCGAGGTGCGCGGCGAGCGCCGCCTCCACCCGCTCGCGCAGCTCCAGCATCCGGCCGGGCCTGTCGACGACGAGCAGGTCCACGACGGCCACGGACTCGACCGCGTGCCGCGTGGTGGCACCGAGCAGTTCGGCCAGGGTCGTGCCGTCGTCCGCCGCCGCGGCCTCGAGGGCGTCGACGTTCTCCTCCACGACGGCGGCGACGAGGGAGAGCCGGTCCGGGAAGTGTCGGTAGAGGCTGCCCTGCCCGACGCCGGCGCGCCGTGCGACGGAGCTCAGCGGGGCGGCGGTGCCGGACTCAGCGAAGACGGCGTGCGCCGCCTCCAGGAGGGCCGCACGGTTGCGGGCGGCGGCCGCGGGGCCGGGGTTGTTCCGGGTGGTGGGCACCGCGCTAGGGTACCAACCGGACATCATTGTCCGGTTGTTTGTGAGCCCCTCACCAAGGAGATCAGCATGGCCCTGTCCGCATCCTCGTCCGTCGGCGCATGGCTCGACCACCCCGTCGGAGGTCGCATCCTCGCCGGCATCCTCGAGCAGGCCGGCGCGTCGGCCGAGGCGCTCGCGCCCGCGCGCAACCTCCCGCTCGAGCAGCTCGTCAGCCTGTCGAACGGCCAGTTCCCGGCGGAGATGGTCGACGGCCTGGTCACGGCGTACCGGGAGCAGGCGCCCGACGACGAGCCCGACGGCGCGGACGACGACGCACCCGTCGCGCAGCCGTGGGCCGAGCGGATCACCCCGGGCCGGTTCGCGGGCCAGACCGTGATCGTCACCGGCGCCGCCTCCGGCATCGGCCGGGCCGTGGCCTCCCGCGTGGCCCGCGAGGGCGGCCGCGTGGTCGCCGTCGACCTCGCGAAGGAGAAGCTGGACGAGCTCGCAGCGTCCCTGCCGGGCGCCGAGGTCGTCGCCGTCGCGGGCGACATCACGTCGGCCGCGTCGGTCGAGGCGATCGTCCGCGCGGCGGGCGGCCGGGTCGACGCGCTGGCGAACGTCGCCGGGATCATGGACGACATGAGCGCGGTGCACGAGATGACCGACGCCGTCTGGGAGCGCGTGCTGCGCGTCAACCTGGACGGGACCATGCGCCTCATGCGCGCCGTCGTGCCCGGGATGCTCGCGGCGAAGGACGGCCGGATCGTCAACATCGCCTCCGAGGCCGCCCTGCGCGGCTCCGCGGCCGGCGCCGCCTACACGGCGTCCAAGCACGCGGTGATCGGGCTGACCAAGTCCTCCGCGGTGATGTACGCGGGCACCGGTGTCACCGTGAACGCCGTCGCCCCGGGCGGCGTCGCGACCGGCCTGCGCCCCGGCCAGGCCGAGTTCGGAGCCCCGCGGATCGGGAAGTACATGAGCAACCTCCCCGGCGTCGCGACGGCCGAGCACCTCGCCGCGTCGATCACGTTCCTGCTGTCGCGCGACGCGGTGAACCTCAACGGCGCCGTCCTCGCCTCCGACGGCGGCTGGTCCGCCGTCTGACCCGCCCACGCCCGCGAGCTGTCAGGGCCAGGGCGAGGTATCGCGCGTCCTGGCCCTGACAACTCGTGAGAGCGAGCTACTCGGCGGGCATCGGGAGGGCGTCGTCGGCCCAGGTGTCCGGCGTTCCCACCCGCCACAGCGGCCGTACCAGGGCGAGCCCGACGACGGTCGCCGCGAGCAGCGCCACGAGGGTCCACAGCACGACCCCGATGCCGCCGACGTCGAGCAGCGTGCCACCGACCAGCGGAGCCAGCGGAGCCGCCGCCACCCCGCTGAGCCCGCCCACCGAGGCGAGCCGGCCCTGCATCTCCCCCGGCGTGATCGCCGCCATGTAGCCGGCCATCGCCGAGTTCACCGTCGGGACCAGGAGAACGCCCACGGCGATGAGGATGACGTAGCCGAGGTACGTCTGCACCAGGGCCATCACCACGAACGCGGCGACGAGCAGCCCGAGCGCGAGCACGGTGACGACGCCGAGCCGCAACCGCTTGACGAGCGCCGGCGCGAGCACCGCGCCGAGGAGCAGAGAGCCCGTCGCGGCCGTGCTGAAGACGCCGATGAGCACGGGCCGGGTCCCCGTGCGCGCGAGCTCCAGGTTGATGCCGATCATCATGCCGCTCAGCGCGACGTTGACCACGACGAACAGCCCCAAGCACGCGCGGAACAGCGGGATCGACCAGACGAACCGGAGCCCCTGCCTCAGCGCGACCAGCGGCCGGGTCGCGCGCTGTGTGGAGACGTCGCCGTTGAGGGGCTGCCGCACCAGGAAGGCGCACACCGCGGTGACGGCCTCCCCCACGACCGCCCCGACCATCGGGAGCACGTGCGCGATGCCGTAGAGCGCGCCGCCCAGCGGGCCGCCGAGCATGCCCGCGACGGCGTCCCGCCCCTGCGCGGCGGCGTAGGCGGTCGGGAGCTGCGGCTGCGGGACGACGGCGCGGAACGCGCCGCTGATGGCCGGGTCGAGGAACGCGGTGGCGACCGCCGCCCCGAACAGCACCGCGGCGAGGTGCCACGCGGTCAGCCCGCCGAGGACCCCCGCGACGACGACCGTCGCCCACAGCAGGGCCGCGACGCTCGCGGCGACGACCACGAGGCGGCGCCGGTCCGTGCGGTCGGCGACGACGCCGGCAGGCAGCGCGGCGAGCAGTGCGCCGGTCTGCCCCACCGCGGCCACCACGCCCGCAGCGGTCGGCGAGCCCGTGAGCTGCAGCGCCAGCAGGGGGACGGCGAACTTCGTGACGCTGCCGCCCAGCGACTGGGTGGTGAGCCCGGACATGAGCAGCATGTACGGCCGGTTGCGGCGCAGGGGCACCGGCACGGTCGTGGTGTCGACAGGGAGGGTCTCGCTCACGGGGAGCGGCTCGGCGGCCGCCGTGGTCCGGGTCATGGGGACGACGCTAGTCCCGCAACTTCGGTTGCGCAATAGTCATTGCGCATGTGGTGTTGCGGGACCTTGCTAGGCTCGCAGGCGTGCTGGAGACGATGGACATCACCGAACCGGAAGCGCTCCGCGCCATCGCGAACCCCGTCCGGCAGCGGATCCTCATGCAGCTCGCGGTCGTCGGGCACGCGCGCGCGGCAGACCTGGCCGAGGCGATCGGGCAGCCCGCCAACTCGGTGAGCTTCCACCTCAGGGTGCTCGCCAAGGCCGGGATGATCACCGAGGCGCCCGAGCACGCGCGCGACAAGCGCGACCGCGTGTGGACCAACGTCGCGACGAGCTACAACGTGAAGCCCAGCGCCGGGGGCGCCGCCGAGCTCATCCTGCGCCCGACGATCGAGTGGCTCTCGGAGGTGTTCGCGCACGGCGACCACGAGTCGACGCGGGACGCCGGCCGGACCTTCATGCTCACCACGATGCTGCTCACCCGCGACGAGGGGAAAGAGCTCGTGCACGAGCTCTCGGATCTCCTCAACCGCTGGTCGGACCGCAGCGTGGCCGCGGCGCGCGACGCCGGCGACGACACGGGTCGTGACGCCCGAGAGGTGTATCAGGTGCTGACGGCCGTCGCGCCGCGCGACGACCCCCGCGGCGACGCGGACCGGTCGGCGCAGGAGTCAGCGAAGGGCTGAGCCTCGCGTCAGCCGATGACGGCCGTGCGGCCGTCGACGCGCAGCCCCTCGCGCGCGACGCGGCCGACGGTCTCGACGACCAGAGCGCGCTCGGCGACCTTGATCCGCTCGTGCAGCGCGGTCTCGTCGTCGCCGTCGAGCACGGGCACGGTGGCCTGCGCGAGGATCGGCCCGGTGTCGACGCCGGCGTCCACGACGTGCACGGTGCAGCCGGTGACCTTCACGCCGTACGCGAGGGCGTCGCGCACGCCGTGCGCGCCCGGGAACGACGGCAGCAGCGCGGGGTGGGTGTTGACGACGCGGCCCGCGAACCGCTCGACGAACGTCTCCGCCAGGATGCGCATGAACCCGGCGAGCACCACGTAGTCCGGCCGGAAGACGGCGACGGCCTCGGCGATCCCGACGTTCCACGCCGGGCGGTCGTCGAAGTCCCGGGGGGCGACCACGACGGACGCGACGCCGGCGTCGCGGGCCAGGTCGAGCGCCCCCGCGTCGGGCTTGTCCGAGACGACGCCGACGACGCGGGCGCCGTACGCGGGGTCGTCGTGCGCCGCGAGCAGCGCCGCGAGGTTGGAGCCCCCGCCGGAGGCCAGCACGACGAGCCGGGCCTGGGCCGTCCCCTGGGAGGACGTGGACGCGACGGGGTGGCCGGACGGGGTCTGCACGACGGACACCCTACTCGGGCGCTAGCCGCGCCGGAGTCGCTCACCGACCTCCAGGTACGCCCACGCGAGCGCGGCCGCCGCGCCCACGCCGACCTCGACGGCCACGACGACGCCGGTCAGCAGGGGGTCCGCGCCGACCTGCGCCAGGCGGCCGGCGCCGACCGCTCCCCCGGCCCACCACTGCAGCAGTCCCGTGACGACGCCCGCCAGGAGCACCACGCCCCCGAGCACCTGGGCGAGGTCGGGCCACCGCACGCGGTCGGGGTCCAGCCGGCGCCACGCGAACCAGCCGGCGAGCAGCCCGCAGGCCACGACCGCCAGCGGCCCGGCCACCGTCGCCGTGGTGCCCGACCAGTCCGGGCCCGGCAGCGCGCCCAGCAGGGGCACCGCCGGCAGCGGGCCGGTGGTGGTCCCGCCGGGCGCGAACTCGGTGCCCTGCCCGACGGCGAACCCCGTGCCGGCCATCCAGGAGGTCGCCCAGAGCACGAGGTTGGGCAGCAGCGCGAGCTGCGCGACCGCGAAGACGACGCCGCCGATCCACCCGGGGTCGAGGCCCGTGACCACGTCCTCCGACGTCGCCCGCCCGGCCACCACCCACACCAGGGTGAGCGCGCCACCGAGGCCCGCGAGCGCGACGAGGGCGACGGTGCCCGCCTGCATCCCGAGCCGCACGACGTCGGGGACGGCCCGGTCGAGCAGCCCGCCCGGTGTCACGACGGCCGGCCGGTCCGGCGGCACCAGGATGCCGAGGGCCGCGCCCGCGCCGCCCACGACGAGCCCGCCGAGCGCCGCCAGCGCGAGCCGCGGGCCCGCGGCGGCGAGCCCGTCGCCGCCCGCCACCCCGGCCGTGGCCGCCGCCAGCGCGCAGGTCACGACGGCGTAGGTCGCGGCCGCGCCCACCCAGGCGGCGAGCGTGGGCAGCGTCGAGCGCTTGACGGACACGTAGGTGGTGAAGACGGCGAGCACGGCGATCCCGAGCGGCACGAGCGTGATCACCCCCGCGCCGGCGGCCATCGGCACACCGTGGCCCAGCAGCCAGAGCGCCGTGGCGGTGCCGACGGCACCGGTCCACGCGGAGTCCGGCGACCCGCCGAGCGCGCCGACCACGGCCAGCAGCACCACCACCGCGCCGGACAGGACGACGCCCTGCACGGCCGCGAACGCGCCCGAGGTCGCGGCGGCGAACCGCTCGCTGCCGCGCCCGAGGCCACGCCCGGGCGCGTCACCCTCGACGGTCCGGGCGGTACGGGTGGGGCGGGTTCCGGGCGGTGCACTCACGCGCCCATCGTCACCCGGCGCGGCAGCGGTGCCCCGCAGACACGACGACGCCGGTCGAGCCTGTCGAAACCGCGGCGGGTTTCGACAGGCTCGACCGGCGAACCGACGGATGTGTCAGAGCGCCTGCAGGATCTCCCGCATGAGCTCGGCCGTCTCGGACGGCGTCTTGCCGACCTTGACGCCCACGGCCTCGAGGGCCTCCTTCTTGGCCTGCGCGGTGCCGGCGGAGCCGGAGACGATGGCGCCGGCGTGGCCCATCGTCTTGCCCTCGGGGGCGGTGAAGCCCGCGACGTAGCCCACGACCGGCTTGGTCACGTGCTCGGCGATGTAGGCCGCGGCACGCTCCTCGGCGTCGCCGCCGATCTCGCCGATCATGACGATCGCCTTGGTCTCCGGGTCGTTCTCGAAGGCCTCGAGCGCGTCGATGTGCGTGGTGCCGATGACCGGGTCGCCGCCGATGCCGATGGCGGTGGAGAACCCGAGGTCCTTCAGCTCGTACATCATCTGGTAGGTCAGGGTGCCCGACTTCGACACGAGGCCGATCGGGCCCTTCCCGGTGATGGTGTGCGGCGTGATGCCGGCGAGCGACTCGCCCGGCGTGATGACGCCCGGGCAGTTCGGCCCGATCATGCGGGTCTTCTTGCCCTGCAGGTAGGCGAAGACCTCCGCCGAGTCCTGCACCGGGACGCCCTCGGTGATGACGACGATGAGCGGCATCTCGGCGTCGACGGCCTCGATGGCGGCGTCCTTGGTGAACGCCGGGGGCACGAACAGGACCGACACGTTCGCGCCGGTCTCCGCCATGGCCTCCTTGACGGTGCCGAAGACGGGGAGGGTGACGTCGTTGCCCTCGTGGTCCTTGTGGGTCACCGTGGTGCCGGCCTTGCGGGCGTTGACGCCGCCCACGATCTGCGCGCCGGAGTCGAGCATCAGGGCGGTGTGCTTGGCACCCATCCCGCCGGTGATGCCCTGGACGATGATCTTCGAGTCGGAGTTCAGGTAGATCGACATGGTGTTCTCGTCAGCTTTCGAAGTCGTCGCGCGCGGTCAGAGGTGGGCCAGCTCGGCTGCCTTGGCGGCGCCGCCGTCCATGGTCTCGGCCAGGGTGACGAGCGGGTGGTTCGCCTCGCGCAGGATCGCGCGGCCGAGCTCCACGTTGTTGCCGTCGAGGCGCACGACCAGCGGCTTGGTGGCCTCGTCGCCGAGGATCTCCAGCGCGCCGACGATGCCCTTCGCGACCTCGTCGCAGGCGGTGATGCCGCCGAAGACGTTGACGAACACGCTCTTGACCTGCGGGTCGTTGAGGATGACGTCGAGGCCGTTCGCCATCACCGTGGCGTTCGCGCCACCGCCGATGTCGAGGAAGTTGGCGGGCTTGACGCCGCCGTGCTCCGCGCCGGCGTAGGCGACGACGTCGAGCGTGCTCATCACGAGGCCCGCGCCGTTGCCGATGATGCCGACCTCGCCGTCGAGCTTGACGTAGTTGAGGCCGTTCTCCTTGGCCTTGGCCTCCAGCGGGTCGGCCGCGGCCTTGTCCTCGAGCGCCTCGTGGTCCGGGTGGCGGACCTCGGAGGCGTTCTCGTCCAGGGTGACCTTGCCGTCGAGGGCGACGATCGCGCCGTCCTCGGTGCGGACCAGCGGGTTCACCTCGACCAGGGTGGCGTCCTCGGCCGTGAAGACGGTCCAGAGCTTCCGGATGACGTCCGCGACGGGGGCCTTGAGCTCCTCGGCGAAGTTCGCCGCGTCGACGATCTCGCGGGCCTTGGCCTCGTCGATGCCGACGATCGGGTCGACGGCGACGCGGGCGAGCGCCTCCGGGCGCTCGACGGCGAGCTGCTCGATCTCCATGCCGCCCTCGACGGAGCACATGGCGAGGTAGTTGCGGTTCGCGCGGTCCAGCAGGACGGAGAAGTAGAACTCCTCGGCGATCTTGGCGCCCTGCGCGATCATCACGCGGTGGACCGTGTGGCCCTTGATGTCCATCCCGAGGATCTCGGTGGCCTTCTCCTCGGCCTCGGCCGGCGAGTGGGCCAGCTTGACGCCGCCGGCCTTGCCGCGGCCACCGGTCTTCACCTGGGCCTTGACGACGACGGTCCCGCCGCCGAGCTTCTCTGCACCTGCGCGAGCCTCTTCGGGCGTCGTCGCGACGACGCCGCCGAGCACGGGCACGCCGTGCTTCTCGAAGATGTCGCGAGCCTGGTATTCGAACAGGTCCACCCTGCTGCGTCCTTCCATCGGTGGTGCCCCTGGGTCGGCAGAGGCCGGCACGAACGGATGTCTCGACATCAAGACATCCCCGGACAGGGTAGTCCGACCCGCACCGCGGCGGCGACGTCCCCCCGGAGAACGCCCGCTCACCGTGACCGATCCCACACCGTGGCGGCCAGAGTCCTCGCGTCAACCCGGGTTGACAATCGAGGAGTCGTCAACCATGGTTGACGGCATGACGGAACAGACGCTCGTCGGCGCGGCCGCCGGCGACGACCCCGGCGAGGGCCTGCGGGCCGTGCGCGCCCTGCGCGACCTGGCGGACCGCCTCGAGACGCTCCAGGTGGAGCGGGCCCGCGACCTCGGCTGGTCGTGGCAGGAGGTCGCGGACTCCCTCGGCGTGAGCAGGCAGGCGGTCCACAAGAAGCACGGCAGGAGGATCTGATGTTCGAGAAGTTCACCAAGGAAGCACGGGCGGCGGTCGTCGAGGCCCAGCAGGTCGCGCGCGAGACCCGCTCGGCCACGATCGACACGCGGCACCTGCTGGCCGCGCTCGTCGGCGCCCCCGGCCCGGCCGCGGACGCCCTGCGCGCCGCCGGCCTCGACCCCGACGACGTCGTCGCCCGCGCCCGGCGCACCATCGCGGCCGGCGAGCCGCTCGACGCCGGCGCCCTGGCCGCCGTCGGCGTCGACCTCGACGAGATCCGCCGGCGCACGGACGAGGTGTTCGGCGCGGGGGCGCTCGACCGCGCCGGCGCCCGCGGGCCACGGCGGGGCAAGCACGTCCCGTTCACCGACGACGCCAAGAAGTCCCTCGAGCTCGCCCTGCGCGAGGCCGTGCGCCTCAAGGACAGGGGGATCGACGGCGGGCACCTGCTGCTCGGCGTGCTGCGCGCGGACTGCCCCGGCTGCCGCGTGCTGGCCGACGCCGCGAGCGCCGCAAACACCGACGTCGCGGCCGTGCGGGTCGCGGCCGAGCGGGCGGCGCGGGCCGCCTGACCTCCCGCGGCACCCGCGCCCGGCCCGCTGACGACGACCGTCGTCAGCGGGCCGTCAACGTTCCCGGCGGGCCCGTCAAGAAGGCGTCAAGGCCCCCGTCAGCCCTGGTCACCGGGGACTAGACCGGGACGCATGAGCGATCTCGTCTACGTCGTGCTCACCGTGGCGTTCTTCGCCGCGGTGGCCCTCGCCACCCGTCGGAGGTCCGCGTGACCCTCCTCGACCTCGTCTTCCTCGGGCTGATGGTGGCGACCCTCGGCTACCTCCTCGTCGCGATGCTGCGCGACGGCCGGGAGGGTTGACCCGCGATGCCCGTCACCACCACCACCGTCCTGGCCGCCGTCGGCCAGCTCCTCCTGCTGCTGGCGATGCTGGCCGCGGCGCACGCCCCGCTGGGCGCGTACCTGGCGCGCGTCTACTCCTCGCCGCGGCACACCCGGTTCGAGCGCGGCTGGTACCGCACCGTGCGTGTGGACCCCGACGCGCAGCAGCACTGGCGCACCTACCTGGTGTCCGTGCTCGGCTTCTCCCTCGCCTCCGTGCTATTCCTCTACGCGCTCGGGCGGCTGCAGGCGCACCTGCCCTGGAACCTCGGCTTCACGGGCCTCGACCCGGCCGGCGCCTGGAACACCGCCGTGAGCTTCACGACCAACACCAACTGGCAGTGGTACTCCGGCGAGGCGGCCGCGGGGCATCTGCTGCAGATGGCCGGCTTCGCCGTGCAGAACTTCGTCTCCGCGGCCGTCGGCATGTCCGCCGCGATCGCCCTGGTGCGCGGCTTCGCCCGCTCCGGCACGGACGCCCGGATCGGGAACTTCTGGACGGACCTGACCCGGTCCGTCGTGCGGGTGCTGCTGCCGATCTCCGTGGTGGCCGCCCTCGTGCTGATCGCGAACGGCGTGATCCAGAACCTCGACCCGCACACCGCCGTCACCACCCTCGACGGCGGCACGCAGCACCTGCTGGGCGGGCCGGTCGCGTCCCAGGAGGCCATCAAGGAGCTCGGCACCAACGGCGGCGGGTTCTTCAACGCGAACTCGGCGCACCCGCTGGAGAACCCGAACCCCTGGACGAACCTGCTCGAGATCTTCCTCCTCCTGCTGATCCCGACCGCGCTCCCCCGCGCCTTCGGCATCATGGTCGGCGACCGCCGGCAGGGCTGGGCGATCCTCGGCGCCATGGTCGGGCTGCTGCTCGTCGCGATCGCCCTGACCACGTGGGCCGAGCTCGCCGGCACCGGCACCGCCCCGCAGCTCGCCGGCGCGGCCACCGAGGGCAAGGAGACGCGGTTCGGCCTGGCCGGGAGCGCCCTGTTCGGGGCCGCGACCACGGGCACGTCCACCGGCGCCGTCAACGCCATGCACGACTCGTTCACCGCGCCCGGCGGCGGCGTCGTCCTGTTCACCATGCTCCTGGGCGAGATCGCGCCCGGCGGGGTGGGCTCCGGCCTGTACGGGATGCTCGTCCTCGCGATCGTCGCGGTGTTCGTCGCCGGCCTCATGGTGGGCCGCACGCCCGAGTACCTCGGCAAGAAGATCGGCCGCGGCGAGATGACCCTGGTCGCGCTGTACGTGCTCACGACCCCGGCGATCGTGCTGGTCGGCACGGCCCTGGCCGTGTCCGTGCAACCCGGCCTCGCGGGCGTCCAGGAGCCCGGCCCCCACGGGCTGTCCGAGGTGCTGTACGCGTTCGCGTCGGCCGGCAACAACAACGGGTCGGCGTTCGCCGGCCTCACGTCCGGCACGCCGTTCTACGACACGGCGCTCGGCCTGGCGATGCTCGCCGGGCGGTTCGTGCCCATCGCCCTGGTCCTCGCGCTCGCGGGGCGGCTCGCGTCCCAGCGCACGGTCCCGGCGTCGGCCGGCACGCTGCCCACCCACCAGCCCCTCTTCGTGGGCCTGGTCGCGACCGTCGCGCTCGTCGTCGTCGGCCTCACCTTCGTCCCTGTCCTGTCCCTCGGTCCCGTCGCGGAGTCCCTGTCATGACCAGCACCACCGTCCAGCCCGTCGACGCCCCCATGGCCGACGACCCGCAGCCGCCCCGCCGCGTCCGCCCCGGCCGCGCCCTCACCGGGGCGCAGGTGCGGGCCGCGCTGCCCGGCGCCGTGCGCGGCATGGACCCGCGCGCCCTGTGGCGCACGCCCGTGCTGCTCGTCGTCGAGGTGGGGGCCGCCCTCACGACCGTCCTCGCCGTCGCGCACCCCAGCGTCTTCGCATGGGTCGTCACCGCCTGGCTGTGGGCGACCGTGCTGTTCGCGACCCTCGCCGAGGCGATCGCGGAGGCGCGCGGTCGGGCGCAGGCGTCGAGCCTGCGGGCCACCCAGCAGCAGACGACCGCCCGCAAGGTGCTCGCGCCGCAGGACACGCTCGCCACGAACACCGGCCTCGCGGCCCTGCCGACCGTCGAGGTCCCGTCGGCCGACCTGTCCGTGGGCGACGTCGTCGTCGTGGCCGCCGGCGGGACGATCCCCGGCGACGGGGACGTGATCGCGGGCGTGGCGTCCGTGGACGAGTCCGCGATCACCGGCGAGTCCGCGCCGGTGATCCGCGAGTCCGGCGGCGACCGCTGCGCCGTCACCGGCGGCACGGTGGTGCTGTCCGACCAGGTGGTCGTGCGCATCACCACCCCGCCGGGGCACACGTTCGTCGACCGCATGATCGCGCTCGTCGAGGGCAGCGAGCGCCGGCGCACCCCGAACGAGGTGGCGCTCAACCTGCTGCTCACGTCGCTGACCGCGGTGTTCGTGCTGGCGGTGGCCACGCTGCAGCCGTTCGCGGTCTACTCCGGCTCCCGCCAGGACGTGCTCGTGCTCGTGGCGCTGCTCGTGTGCCTCATCCCCACGACGATCGGCGCCCTGCTGTCCGCCATCGGGATCGCGGGCATGGACCGGCTGGTGCAGCGCAACGTGCTCGCCATGTCCGGGCGGGCGGTCGAGGCCGCCGGGGACGTGGACGTGCTGCTGCTCGACAAGACCGGCACCATCACCTACGGCAACCGGCGGGCGACGGCGGTGCTGCCGGTCGACGGCGTCGCCGGGCCGGAGCTGGCGGCCGCGGCGCGGCTCGCCTCGCTCGCGGACGAGACCCCCGAGGGGCGCAGCATCGTCGAGCTGGTCGACGAGCGGTACGGGACGGGCGGCGACGGCCACGCGCTGCCGGACGGCGCGGAGCTGGTGCCGTTCACCGCGCAGACCCGCATGTCGGGCGTCGACCTGCCGGCGGGTCTCGACCCGCTCGACCAGCGGAGGATCCGCAAGGGCGCCGCGTCCGCCGTGCAGCGCTGGGCGCACAGCACCGGGGCCCGCCTCACCGACGCGCAGGCCGCGCGGCTCGCGGACCACGTGGACGTCGTGTCCCGCTCGGGCGGCACGCCGCTGGTGGTCGCGGAGCAGGTGGGCGACGGCCCGGCCCGGGTGCTGGGCGTCGTGCAGCTGAAGGACGTCGTCAAGCAGGGCATCCGCGAGCGGTTCGACGAGCTGCGCGCCATGGGCATCCGCACCGTGATGGTGACCGGCGACAACGCTGTCACCGCCCGCGCCATCGGCGACGAGGCGGGGGTCGACGAGGTCCTCGCGGAGGCCACGCCCGAGGACAAGCTGGCGCTCATCCGGCGCGAGCAGGAGGGCGGGCGGCTCGTCGCGATGGCGGGCGACGGCACGAACGACGCCCCGGCCCTCGCGCAGTCGGACGTGGGCGTCGCGATGGCGTCCGGCACCTCCGCGGCCAAGGAGGCGGGGAACATGGTGGACCTCGACTCCGACCCCACCAAGCTCATCGAGATCGTGCAGATCGGCAAGCAGCTGCTCATCACCCGCGGGGCGCTCACCACGTTCTCGGTGGCCAACGACGTCGCGAAGTACTTCGCGATCCTGCCGGCGATGTTCTCGGGCCTGTTCCCCGGCCTGGCCGTGCTCGACGTCATGCGCCTCGGCTCGCCGCAGTCCGCGATCGTCTCGGCCGTCGTCTTCAACGCCCTGATCATCCTGCTGCTCGTGCCGCTCGCGCTCCGCGGGGTGCGCTACCGGCCCTCGTCCGCGTCCGCGCTGCTGCGCCGGAACCTGTGGGTATACGGCGCCGGCGGGCTCGTCGCCCCGTTCGTCGGCATCAAGCTCATCGACCTCGTCGTCTCCCTGATCCCCGGCCTCTGACGCCGGAACGCTGGAGGAACACCGTGAATCTCGTCCGTTCGTCGCTCGCCGGGCTGCGCTTGCTGCTCGCGTTCACCCTGCTGCTCGGGGTCGCCTATCCGCTCGCCGTCACCGGCGCCGGCCAGGCCCTGTTCGGCTGGCAGGCCGACGGCTCGCTGGTGCGCGCCGACGGCAGCCACACCCGCGACCGCTCCGAGGCCGTCGGCTCCGCGCTCGTGGGGCAGCAGTTCACCGGCGACGAGTGGTTCCACCCCCGCCCGTCGGCGGCCGGAGACGGCTACGACACGCTCGCGTCGGGCGGCTCCAACCTCGGCCCGGAGAGCCCCGACCTCGTGGCCGCGATCGACGACCGCCGCGCGCAGGTCGCCGCGACCGAGGGCGTCGACCCGGCCGACGTGCCCGCGGACGCCGTCACGGCCTCCGGCTCGGGGCTCGACCCCGACGTCTCCCCCGCGTACGCGGCGATCCAGGTCGAGCGCGTCGCGGCGGCCCGCGGCCTGGACCCCGCCCGCGTGCGCGAGCTCGTGGCCGAGCACACCCGCGGCCGCACCCTCGGCGTCCTCGGCGACCCCGGCGTCGACGTCCTCGCCCTCAACCAGGCCCTCGTCCGGCTGTCGTGACGCACAATGCCGCTATGACGACGCCGGACCCGACGCGCGCGGAGGGTCCCGCGCATGCCCCGCGCCGGGGCAGGCTCACGGTCTACCTCGGCGCCGCGCCCGGCGTCGGCAAGACGTTCGCGATGCTCGACGAGGCGGAGCGCCGTCGCCTGCGCGGCACCGACGTCGTCGTCGGGCTCGTCGAGACCCACGGCCGCGCCGGGACCGCCGCCAAGGTCGGCGACCTCGAGGTCGTCCCCCGCAAGGACGTCACCTACCGGGGCACCACCCTCACCGAGCTCGACGTCGACGCCGTGCTGCGGCGCGCCCCCGAGGTGGCGCTCGTCGACGAGCTGGCGCACACCAACGCCCCCGGCTCGCGGCACGCCCAGCGCTGGCAGGACGTGCACGACCTGCTCGACGCCGGGATCGACGTTGTCACGACGGTCAACGTGCAGCACCTCGCGTCCCTCACGGACGACGTCGAGGCCGTCACGGGGGTGCGTCAGCGGGAGACCGTGCCGGACCAGGTGGTGCGCGACGCCGACCAGATCCAGCTCGTCGACCTGTCGCCGCAGCAGCTGCGGCGCCGGCTGGCGCACGGGAACGTGTACCGGCCCGAGCAGGTCGACGCGTCGCTGCGGCAGTACTTCCGCGAGGGCAACCTCACCGCGCTGCGCGAGCTGGCGCTCCTGTGGCTCGCGGACCGCGTCGACGACGCGCTCACGCGCTACCGCGCCGACCACGGCATCGGCAGCCGGTGGCCCGCGCGGGAACGGATCGTCGTCGCCGTCACCGGCGGGGCGGAGAGCGAGACCCTGCTGCGCCGCGGCGCCCGCATCGCCCAGCGGGCCGCGGGCGCCGAGCTGCTGGCCGTGCACGTGCTGGCCACCGACGGGCTGCCGTCCGCGCCGCCGGCCGCGATCGCCGGGCAGCGCGCCCTGGTCGAGGCGCTCGACGGCACGTTCCACACGGTGGTCGGCGAGGACGTCCCGTCCGCCGTGGTCGACTTCGCGCACGGCGTGAACGCGACCATGATCGTGGTCGGGGTGTCGCGCCACTCGCGCTGGCGCCAGGCCCTGCTCGGGTCGTCCAGCAGCGAGATCGCGCGCCTGTCGGGCAGCACGGACGTGCACCTGGTCGCGCACGCGGAGGCCCGGTCCGGGGTGCGGCTCCGGTCCCGGTCGCCGCTGTCCCGCGCCCGGCGGGTCGCGGGCTGGCTGGCCGTGCCCGTGGTGCCGGCACTGCTCACCGGCCTGTTCCTGCTGCTCGGCCGGCACGCGGTCGCCCTGACCACGGAGATGATGCTGTTCCTCGCCGGCGTCGTGGCCGTGGCCCTCGTCGGCGGCCTGTGGCCGGCGGTCGCCGCGGCCGTCGTGTCGTTCGTGTGCCTCAACTGGTTCTTCACGCCGCCCACGGGGATGCTCACGGTCGCCGACCCGGAGAACGTGCTCGCCCTGGCCGTGTTCGTGCTGGTGGCGGCGGCGGTCGCGTCCGTCGTGGACCTCGCCGCCCGCCGCACCGTGCAGGCGTACCGCGCCCGCGCGGAGGCGTCCACGCTCGCCGCGCTGTCGCGGTCGGTGCTCTCGGGCGAGGACACTGCGCAGGCGATCGTGCAGCGCCTCGCCCTCACGTTCGGGCTCGACGACGTGCAGCTCGAGGCGCGCGCGGACGAGCGCTCCGCCTGGTCGTCCGTCGCCCACGCCGGACGGTCGGCCGCCGCCGGCGCCCACCCCGCCGAGACCACCGAGGTGCGGGTGGACGACACGCACCGCCTCGTCCTCGTCGGGCGTGCCCTGCCCGCGAGCGACCGGCAGGCCGTCGAGGCGTTCGGCAGCCAGGCCGCGATCGTCCTGGAGCACCACCGGCTGCGCGAGCAGGCGGCCGCGGCCCGGGAGCTCGAGCACGCCGAGGCCACCCGCACCGCCCTCCTGGCCGCCGTCTCGCACGACCTGCGCACCCCGCTCACCGCCATCCGCACCGCCGTGGACGGCCTCGCCTCCCCCGACGTCGAGCTGGACCGCGACGACACCGACGCGCTCACGGCGACCATCCAGGAGTCCACGCGGCGGCTCGAGCGGCTCATCGACAACCTCCTCGACCTGTCCCGCCTGCAGACCGGCTCGGTGCGCCCCGTGCTGCGCCCCACGTCGTTGGAGGAGGTCGTGCTCGTCGCGGTCGAGCCGTGGCTGGGGCACCTCGAGCTGGACGTGCCCGAGGACCTCCCCCTCGTGCGCACCGACGGCGGACTGCTGGAGCGGGTCGTGGCGAACCTGGTCTCGAACGCCGTGCGACACTCGCCGGGCGGCGCGCGGGTGCGCGTCGCGGCGTCCAGCACGCCCGACGACGTGGAGGTCCGGGTGGTCGACGCCGGGCCGGGGGTCCCGGACGACCGGAAGGGGACCATGTTCCAGCCGTTCCAGCGCCTCGACGACGCCGGCACCGGCCTGGGCCTCGGGCTCGCCGTGGCCGACGGCCTCGCCCGCGCCGTCGGCGCGACCGTCACCGCCGAGGACACCCCCGGCGGCGGCCTGACGATGATCGTGACCGCGCCGGTCGTCACCGCGCCCACCGCCCCGACGCCGGGGGCCGCCCGATGAGCGCCGGCGCCGGGAACCGCGTGCTGGTCGTCGACGACGACGCCGGCCTGGCCCGCGCCCTCGCGATCAACCTGCGCGCGCACGGCTGGGACGTGACCGTGGCCGGCACCGGGACGGCCGCCCTCGACGCCGCGTCGGCCGCGCACCCCGACGTCGTCGTGCTCGACCTCGGGCTGCCCGACGTCTCCGGCCTCGAGGTCATCGCGGGCATCCGCGGCTGGTCGGCGGTGCCGATCGTGGTGCTGTCCGCGCGCCAGCTCGGGGAGGACAAGGTGGACGCCCTCGACGCGGGCGCCGACGACTACGTGACCAAGCCGTTCGCGATGAACGAGCTGCTGGCCCGGCTGCGCGCCGCCGTCCGCCGGGCGCAGCCCGTCGACGCGTCGTCCGACCCGGTCGTCACGGCCGGACGGCTGCGCATCGACCTCGCCCGCCGCGTCGTCGAGCGCGACGGCGCCGAGGTGCGCCTCACCCCCACGGAGTGGTCGCTGCTCGAGGTGCTGGTGCGCCACCGCGGCCGGATGGTGGGGCGCAAGCAGCTGCTGCAGGACGTCTGGGGCCCCGGGTACGACACGGAGACGAACTACCTGCGCGTGTACACGGCGCAGCTGCGGCGCAAGCTCGAGGACGACCCCGGCGCACCGCGCCACCTGATCACGCACCCGGGCGCGGGCTACCGGTTCGAGGTCTGATCCGTCGCCGCCAGGTACGCGCGACCGCGCGGCGACAGGCGGTAGCCGACGTCGAGGCTCTCCGTGAGCCCCAGCTCCTTCAGGCGCCGCACCCGGACCTTGAACGCGTCGCGCTCCGTCCCCAGCCCCTCGGCGAGGGTCCGCGCGACGACGGCGGGCCGTGCCGCGACGAGCTCCAGGTACGCGCGGGTCCACGGCTCGGGCGCCGCGCGGTCCATCCGCGCCAGCCGCGCGCCGATCGCGTCGACGGCCGCCGCGTCCAGGTCGTCCTCCGCGCGCAGCGCGACGCGCGGGTCCGGGCCCGCGAGCCGCAGGCCCACGCGGTACAGGTCGCCCTCGCCCCGCTTCTCGATCCACGCCCGCGCGGCCTCCCCGGAGCGGAACCCGGCGAGGCGGGCGTCGGCGTCGTCGACGGCCGCCAGGGGGACCGCGTCCACGGCCGTCACCTCGACGACGCCCACGCGCGTGCGCATCGTCGACCCCGGGCGCACCCGCACCACGGACCACCGGCGGTACGTGTGGTCGACCGTCCCGTCGGCGAGCCCGCGCAGCGTCCTCGCGTCGAGCAGCACACCGTCACGATGCCAGCGCGGGCCGGCGTCCGCCCGGCGACCCTCAGAGCTTCGTGACGGGCGAGTACCGCAGCAGCAGGCGCTTGGTGCCGTCCGCGCCGAAGTCGATCCGCGCGACGGAGTTGGGGCCGCTGCCCTCGAGCGACACGACGGTGCCCAGCCCGTACGCGTCGTGCGTCACCTTGTCGCCCACGTCGAGCGAGGGGACGTCCGTGTCCTTGCGCGGCGTGGCCGAGCCGAACTTCGCCCCCGTCGCGCCCGCGGTCGTCGCGCCGTCCTTGGGCGTGCCGAGCCGGCCGCCGACGCCCGCCGACGGCGAGCGCCGCTCCGGCGTCGACCCCGTGCCGCCCGACGACCGGCGCTCGGGCGACCAGGTGCCGCCGCCGCGGCGGTCCCTCCCGGACCCGCCCCAGGCCGACCCGCCGCGGCGCAGGTACTGGGTGGACGACTCGCGCCGCCGCCAGTCCCACAGCTCGTCGGGGACCTCCTCGAGGAATCGGCTGGGCGGGAACTCGTTCGCCATCCCCCACGCGGACCGCACCGCCGACCTGCTGATGTACAGCCGCTGGCGGGCGCGCGTGATCCCGACGTACGCGAGCCGCCGCTCCTCCGCCAGCTCGGAGTCGTCGTGCAGCGACCGCATGTGCGGGAACGTGCCGTCCTCCAGGCCCGTGAGGAACACGACCGGGAACTCCAGGCCCTTGGCCGTGTGCAGGGTCATCAGCGTGACGACGCCCTGGTCCTCCTTCGGCTCCTGCTCGGCCTCACCGTCGGCCACGTCCTCGTCGGGGATCTGGTCGGCGTCCGCCACGAGCGACACCCGCTCCAGGAAGTCCGCCAGGTCGCCCTCGGGGTCGAGCTCGGTGAACTCCGCCGCGACGGCGTGCAGCTCGGCGAGGTTCTCCACCCGCGACGCGTCCTGCGGGTCGTCGGAGGCGCGCAGCTCCGCCAGGTACCCGGTGCGGTCGAGGACGGCGCCGAGGATCGTGGCGGGCGGCTCGCCGTCCTCCACGAGGGCGCGCAGGTCGCGCATCATGTCGCGGAACGCGAGCAGCGGCTTGGACGTGCGGGTGGTGAGGCCGGGGATCTCGTCGGCCCGCTCGAGCGCCCCGCCGAACGAGATGCGCTCCCGGTCCGCGAACCCGGCCACCATCGACTCGGCCTTGTCCCCCAGCCCGCGCTTGGGCACGTTGAGCACGCGGCGCAGGTTGACGTCGTCGTCCGGGTTGGCCAGGGCGCGCAGGTAGGCGACGGCGTCCTTGACCTCGCGGCGCTCGTAGAAGCGGGTGCCGCCCACCACCTTGTACGGCAGGCCGACGCGGATGAGCACCTCCTCCAGCGCGCGGGACTGCGCGTTGGTGCGGTAGAACACCGCGACGTCGCCGGGGCGCACGCCGTCGGCGTCGCCGAGCCGGTCGATCTCCTCCGCGACGAACCGCGCCTCGCCGTGCTCGTCGTCCGCCACGTAGCCGACGATCTTCTCCCCCGCGCCGGCGTCGGTCCACAGTCGCTTGGGCTTGCGGTCCGGGTTGCGGGAGATCACCGCGTTGGCGGCCGTGAGGATGGTCTGCGTGGAGCGGTAGTTCTGCTCCAGCAGGATGGTCGTCGCGTCCGGGTAGTCCTCCTCGAACTCCACGATGTTGCGGATCGTGGCGCCGCGGAACGCGTAGATCGACTGGTCGGCGTCGCCCACGACCGTCAGCTCGGCCGGGACGAGACCGTCGACGCCGGGGCCGTCGGCCGTCGCGCCGGCCAGCTCGCGCACCAGCATGTACTGCGCGTGGTTGGTGTCCTGGTACTCGTCGACCAGGATGTGCCGGAACCGGCGGCGGTAGTGCTCCGCGACGTTCGGGAACGCCTGCAGCAGGTTCACCGTGGTCATGATGATGTCGTCGAAGTCGAGCGCGTTCGCCTGCGCGAGCCGCTGCTGGTATCGCCGGTAGACGTCGGCCAGCACCGTGTCGAACTCGGGCGCCTGCGCCGGCAGGGAGCCCGACGTCGCGGCCCGGGCGGCGCGCTCGCGCCAGCCCTCCTCGGTCGTGTCGGCGCCGGAGCTCTGCGCGTACGCCTCCGGGTCGATCAGCTCGTTCTTGAGGTCGCTGATCTTGTGCGCCAGCGAGCGCGCCGGGAACTTCTTGGCGTCCAGGTCGAGCTCGCGGGTCACCAGCGTGATGAGGCGCTGCGAGTCCGCCGCGTCGTAGATCGAGAAGCTGGAGCGCAGGCCGAGGGTCTTGGCCTCCTTGCGCAGGATCCGCACGCACGCCGAGTGGAACGTCGAGACCCACATCCGGCCGCCCGCCGGGCCCACCAGGTGCTCGACCCGCTCCCGCATCTCCGCGGCAGCCTTGTTGGTGAACGTGATCGCGAGGATCTCGCCCGCCCGCGCCCGGCCCGTGGCCAGGAGGTGCGCGATGCGGTGCGTGAGCACGCGCGTCTTGCCCGACCCGGCGCCCGCGACGATCAGCAGCGGCGAGCCGTGGTGCTCGACGGCGGCCCGCTGCTGCGGGTTCAGGCCCTCGAGCAGCGCGTCCGGGTCCAGGTGCGAGAACGCCCCGCCCGCCCGCGGCCGACCCCCGTCGCCGTCGCGCGGCGCGTCGTGCGCGTCCGACGCGGCGTCGCGCACCCACGCGGGCGCGCCGGACGCGGGGTCGGCGGCGTCGTCGTCCCAGCGCGGGGCGGTGGACGGCAGGCGGGCCGCGTCGTCCTTCGCGGCGTGGTCGAACCCGGGCAGGGACAGGCTGTCGAACAGGGAGGTCATCGTGGACCAAGCCTAGGCTCCGTGGCCGACACCGGCGTCACTCGGGGCCGGGGCCCGGCGCAGTCTCCCTGTCGTCACCGGCGAACCGGGTCCAGATCATCCCGACCAGGAGCCCGAGCGCCCCCGCCAGGGCCGCGATCACGACCCCGTCGGTCAGCGCACCCTGCGGCAGCACCCCCGCCAGGACGAACATCGCGATGAAGAAGGCGACGACGCTCAGGCCCGCGATGACCCGTTCCTGAAACCTCTGCCACGTACGGCCACGGTGCGTCGTGGCCGCGGCGTCGAGCGGGCGGCGGTTGTCGAGGAAGAGGGCGATCAGCAGCAGGGGGACCACCTGCATGGCGGCCTCGTAGAGCCGGTAGGTATCCACGAGGCATCCTGACCCGACCCGGACGGGCAGGTCCAGGGGACGCGCCAGGGTCGCGGTCAGCGACGCAGCCGCATCGGGGTGTGCGGGATGTCGTCCTCGAGGTACTCCGGCCCGTCGGGCGCGAACCCGAACCGCCCGTACCAGCCCGTCAGCGGGGACTGCGCGCCGAGGACGACGTCGGCCGTCGGCGCCGCGGCGGTCGCGGCCTCCAGGGCGGCCCGCATGAGCACGCCGGACGCGCCCGTGCCCCGCACGTCGGGATGGCACACGACGCGGCCGATGCGCTGCACGTCGCCGTCGTCGAGCACACGGGCCGTCGCGACCACGCGGTCGTCGTCGGCGCCGTCGAGCAGCACGACGTGGCGCGTCGCGGTCTCGGCGTCCCGGCCGTCCAGGTCGGGGTAGGCGCACGCCTGCTCGACGACGAACACGTCCTGCCGCAGACGCCACGCCGCGTACGCGGTCCGGGGGTCCAGCTCGTCGATCGTCGCGACCCGCACCGCCCACCGGTCGCCGCGCCGCCCGTCCACGCCCTGGCCGTCCTGCACCGTCATCGCTCCTCCACCCTCGTGCGTCCGACGTCGCCACACCCTAAGCCGCGGCGCCGCCGATGAGTTCCCGCGCTCCTCGAGGTCGACCCCTCGACCTGCCCGACGCCGGGAGCCGTCCCGGGGCGGGCGCCGCCGGACCGAGGAGCGACCATGCCGACACCGACCACCGCCCGATTCACCGGCGTGCACACCGTCGCGATCCCCGTGCGGGACCAGGACGCGGCGCTCGACTTCTACGGCACGACGCTCGGGCTCCAGGCCCGGTTCGACGCCGAGCTGCAGCCCGGGTTCCGCTGGATCGAGCTCGCGCCGCCGGACGCCGCCACCTCGCTCGCCCTGGTCCCCGCCGGGGACGCGCTGCCGGCCGGCGTCGACACCGGGATCCGGCTCGTGACGCCCGACGCGTCCGCCACCCACGCGGCGCTCACGGACGCCGGCGCCGACGTCGGCGACCTCCTGCTCTGGGACACGGCGCCGCCGATGTTCTCGTTCCGCGACCCCGACGGCAACACCCTGTACGTCTCGGAGGCGCCCTCCGCCTGACGCGCGGCTCACCGGACGCCCCGCACGCCGGGAGACTCGGCGCATGACCGTGCTGCGCTCGATCCTGCTGTTCCTCGCCGCCGCCGTCTTTGAGATCGGCGGCGCATGGCTGGTGTGGCAGGGGGTGCGCGAGCACCGCGGCTGGGTCTGGATCGGCGCCGGCATCATCGCCCTCGGCGTCTACGGGTTCTTCGCGAGCCTGCAGCCCGACGCGCACTTCGGCCGCATCCTCGCCGCGTACGGCGGCGTCTTCGTGGCCGGGTCGCTGGTCTGGGGCATGGTCGTCGACGGCTTCCGGCCGGACCGCTGGGACGTCGTCGGCGCGCTGATCTGCCTCGCCGGCGTCGCCGTGATCATGTACGCGCCGCGATCCGTCGCGGCCTGACGACCCGTCGCCGACTTGTCCACAGATCGACCCGAAGGCCTAGAACAGATGTTCGAACGTCGCTAGGCTCGGGGCATGACGACGACGCTCCCCGACCCGGTCACCGGCACCGACGCCGGCACGACCGCGGGCAGGTCGAGGGACGCCGGACCGGCGCCTGCCGAGGCGGCCAGGCTGGCCGGGCTGCCACGTACGTGGGCGCCGTCGATCCGCGAGCTGTTGGATGCCGAGGCCCGGCAGCAGGCGCGGACAGACGACGGCCCGGACACGGCCGGCACGCGCCCAGCCGTCACGGCACCGAGCCTGGCGGACCTGGACGCCACCCTGGACGAGATCGCCGAGGTCGAGGCCCGCGTCGCCGCACTGCACGCCCGCCGCGCGGAGCTGGTCGCGCACGCCGTGCGGCTGGCCGAGGCGCTCGAGACCGACCTGGTCGACGACACCGACCCCGTCGCCCGGTCCGCACCCGGTGCCCGCCGCCTGGACCTCGCCCGCCGGGCCGTGACCGCCGAGCTCGCGACCGTCCTGCACCTCGGCGAGCACGCCACCGAGACTCTGGCCGAGCACGCCACCACCCTCACCACCAGGGCACCCGCCACCCTGACCGCCCTGCACCAGGGACGACTGTCCTGGGCGCACGCCACCGCCCTGTCCCGGCACCTGGCCGACCTCACCCCGCACGAGGCCGCCCGCGTCGAGACGGCCGTCCTGACCACCGTCATGCCGTCCCCCGACGGCACGACCATCACCTGCACCCCGGCCCAGGTCGGCGCCCGGGCACGCCGCGCCCGCGAGGACGCCCACCCCACCCCCGCCGCCGTCCGCCACACCGAGGCCGCCACGCACCGGGCCGCCTGGCCCGACGAGGGCCGCGACGGCATGGCCGGGCTCACCGCCCACCCGCCCGCACCCCTCGCGCACGCCGCCTACGACCGCCTCACCCGCACCGCCCGACACCTCACCTCCCCGCAAGACCGACGCACCCTGCCCCAGGCCCGCGCCGACACCCTTGCCGCGCTGCTCCTGGACGACGGCACCCTCGACCACACCACCCCGAACGACACCACCACACCGGACCCGACGACGAGCGTTGCCCCGGATGCCGCGCCGGATCCAGCGCAGCGCCTGCTGCACGAACAGTCCGCCCTGGCGACCCTGGCCCGCTCGATCCGCCCCCAGGTCACCGTGACCGTCCCGGTCCTGACCCTGCTCGGCATCACGGACGCCCCGGCCACCATGGACGGGCACGTGCCCGTCGACCCGACCACGGCCCGCACGCTGACCGCCCTCGCCCCGTCCCTGCGACGCATCCTCACCCACCCCGAGACCGGCACCGTCCTGTCCGTGGGACGCACCACCTACACCGTGCCCGCCGACCTCAAAGCCCTCGTCACCACCCGCGACACCACCTGCCGCTTCCCCGGCTGCACCCACCCCGCCCGGACCGCCGACCTCGACCACACCACCCCCTGGGCATCCGGCGGCACCACCAGCACCGACAACCTCGCCGCCCTGTGCCGACACCACCACCTGCTCAAACACCAGACCCGCTGGCAGGTCACACAGATCGGACACGTCAGACAGGCCGACCGGGACACCGCCACCGGCTGGGGCGGCACCCTCGAATGGACCTCCCCCACCGGCCGCACCCACACCACCGCACCCGAACCCGTCGAGACCACCCGCCACCGCACCCTGCCCCACGGCCACGAACCACCCGACGAACCACCCGACGATCGAGACGACGACTCCGACGGCCCGGCTGCCCCCGGCCGCCGTTCTGACTCCGACCCGCGCGATTCACCCGCCGCCGGCCGCGGGTGAATCGCGTCAGTTCCGCAGCCCGCGGGACCGGCGCGGTGGGACCATCGGCTGATGGCCACCCACCCCGTCGTGGGGCGGTCCGAGGCGTTCGCCGCCGTCGACGACCTGCTCGGCGCTGCGGAGGAGGGGCCCGCGGCCCTGGCGCTGACCGGGCCGCCCGGCATCGGCAAGACGACCGTGTGGCTCGCGGCCCTGGACCGGGCACGCGAGCGTGGCCTGCTCGTGCTCTCCGGCCGGCCCACGCCCGGCGAGGTGCAGCTCGAGTACTCCGGCCTCGGCGAGCTCCTGGCGCCCCTGGCGGACGAGGTGCCGCACCTCCCGCGACCGCAGCAGCACGCCCTCGGGGCGGCGCTCGGCACGGAGTCCTCCGGGCCCGACGGCGGGCCACAGCTCGTCGCCGCGGCCGCGAGCAGGCTGCTCGACGACGCGGCGGCACGGGGTCCGGTGCTCGTCGCGGTCGACGACCTGCAGTGGCTCGACCCGTCGAGCCGGCGCACGCTCGCGTTCGCCTGCCGCCGCGTGTCCGGCAGGCTGGCCGTCCTGACGAGCGCTCGCACGTCGGACGACCCCGCCGGCGCGGCCGACCACCGGCCCGTCCCTGCCGTCGAGCCGGCGGACCCGCGGCGCCTCACACACCTCCTGCTCGCGCCGCTGCCGCCGGCCGACGTGATCGACGTCGCGCAGACGGTCGCAGGCTCGTCCCTCGGCCCCGCCACGATGGGACGGCTCGTCACGGCGTCCGGCGGGAACCCTCTCTTCGCGGTGCAGCTGGCGGCGCACTGGCAGGAGCACGGGCCCGGCAGCCTGCCCGCGAGCCTGCGCGCGCTGGTCGCCGAGCGGCTGTCGGAGCTGCCTCGGCCGAGCCGCGACGTCCTGCTGACCGCCGCGTGCCTGGCCGACACGCGGGTCGACCTGCTCGCCACGATCCACGGCGGGCTCGAGCACCTGACGCCGGCCGAGGACGCCGGCGTCGTGCGCATCGTCGACGGGCGGGTGCGGTTCGTGCATCCCCTGTTCGCGCTGGGGATCATCGACGAGGCCCGTCCGGGACTGCGCCGGGAGCGCCATCGCCGGCTCGCCGCGGTCGTCGTCGACGGCGAGGCCAGGGCCCGCCACCTCGCACACGCCGCGGCGGGCCCCGAGCCCGCCGTCCTCGACGCCCTGGACGCCGCGGCGAGCGCCGCGCGGGGGCGCGGCGCCACGTCGGTGGCGGCCGAGCTGGGCGAGCTCGCCCTCGGTCTGGGTGCGAGCTCGCCGCGACGCCGGCTGCTCACGGCGGAGGACCAGCTCTGCGTCGACGCGTACGGCCGCGCGGCCGATCTCGCCTCCGAGGCGCTGCCCGACCTCTCCGACCCGGTCGACCGCGCCCGCGCGCTCGGCACCGTCGGGCAGGCCCGGTTCCGACTGGGAGACCTCGCGGGCTCGGTGTCCGCGCTCCGCTCCGCCGTGGACCTCACCGTGGACGACAGCACCCTGCACGCGTCCCTGGTCGGCGACCTCGGCACCAGCCTGCTCAACTCCGGGCAGATCGAGCTCGCCCGCGCGCAGCTCCGCCTCGCGCGCCCTGCACCCACGACGCCGGACGACGGCGTGCCGGACGACGGCGTGCTGGCCGAGCTGGTCGCGGCGCAGGTCGTGCTGGACCAGCTCACGGGGCGCGGTCTCGACGAGCGCGGGGCGCGCCGTGCCCTGCGCCTCGAGCAGCCGGGACGGGCCGTCCCGGCGATCCGCTGGCCCAC
The DNA here is from genome assembly GCF_050315395.1 of Promicromonospora sp. Marseille-Q5078. NCBI lineage: Bacteria > Bacillati > Actinomycetota > Actinomycetes > Micrococcales > Promicromonosporaceae > Promicromonospora > Promicromonospora sp. Marseille-Q5078. The sequence continues at coordinate 1,326,564 of NZ_JBNPQG010000001.1, read as the reverse complement.
GGTGAACGTCGCGGCCGCCATGCTCTTCACCGGGCGCCCGGGGGACGCACTGCCCCTCCTGCTCACGGCCGGTCGACGCTGCCGCGAGCGCGGCCAGGAGACCGACCTCTGGTTCGTCCAGTACTACACCGCGCGAGCCGCGATCCGCGTCGGCCGGCTCGGGACGGCTCGCGAAGCCGCGGAGAGTCTCGCCGAGCGGGCGCGCCAGGTCGACGGGCCCGTCCTCACCCTCATGGCCCAGAGCGCGGCGGCCCATCTCCTCGCGTGGACCGGGCAAGGCAGCGGGACGGGCGACGGGACGGCCAAGGCGGCGCGGCAGGCGGTCGAGGGGTTCACCACCCTCGGGGCCCCGCACGTGAGCGCGCTGCCCGCGGCCGCGCTCGCGTCGCGCCTGCTCGCGGAGGGCGACACGGCGGCCGTGACCGAGCTGCTGCAGCCGCTCGAACGGCTGCTGGTCTCCGCCGGGCACCGCCACCCGGGGTTCGCCGGCTTCCTGCCCGACCTCGTGGAGGCGCTCGTCTCGACGGACCGCGCCGCGGAGGCGTCCGCCGTCCTCGACGGCTACGAGCCCGTCGCCGCCCGGCCTGGCGAGACCTGGTTGCGCGGCGTGCTCGCCCTGGGGCGTGCCGAGGTCGAGGCGTCCCTGGGCGACGTCGCGGGAGCGCGCGGGCTCTTCGACGACGCGCTCACCTGCTTCGACCGGCCCGGCCACGGGCACGAGCGCGGCCGCGCGCTGATCGCGCGTGCCCGCCTGGAGCGTCGCGCCCGGCACCGCGCCCTCGCGGCGGAGGCGGCCCGTCGTGCGGCGGCCGAGCTGGACGCCGTGGGGTGCACCGTGTGGCGGGAGGTGGCGCAGGCAGAGGTCGACCGGTCGTCGGGACCCCGGGACGGCGAGGCGCTCACGGCGATGGAGCGGCGCGTCTGCCTCCTCACGGCCCGCGGTCACACGAACCGCGACGTGGCGGGCGCGCTCGCGATCAGCCCCAAGACGGTCGAGGCGCACCTCTCGCGGGCCTACGCCAAGCTCGGCATCCGGTCGCGGGCCGAGCTCGGCGCCCGGATGACGCCCGGCGCCGACGACGCCGACGCCCCCGACTCCGCAGGCAAGGAGATCACCTGATGCGCCGAAGGTGACGGCGGGGGCACGGTCGTCGGGGGGAGGGAACACAGGAGACGACTGTGAGCGCTCCGCTCGTGTTCGACGTCTGGGCCGACGACCGTCCCCCGGACCTGCACCCCGCGCCTGTCACGACCCCACCCGGGGTGCGGGGGGTGCAGGTCGCCCGGATCGCCCTCGCGCTGGTGCTCGGCGCGGCGGCCGGCGTCGGCACGCTCACCGTCGTCGACGCCGCCACCTCGGCCCCGACCCGCGCGGTCGACCCGGACGAGCGGTGGCCGCAACGCACGGGCTGGGGTGACGTCTGCCGTCCCGGCGCCCCGCGCTGCTGACGCCCGCCCGGATCAAGTGACTGCCAGCCCGACGACCCACGCCACGGTCGCGACGAGACCGCCGGCGAGCTGGACGCCGATCGTGATGAGCGTGGCCTTGAGAGCCGCGCGCGTGGCCGCCCAGGCGAGGGCCGCGTCGCGCCGGCGCGCCAGCTCGACGAGGAACACCGCGGCGGCGAAGAAGAGGAAGAGCCCGACAACGGGCACCACGAAGAACCCGACGATCCCCGCGACGCCGGCGATCGCGAGCGTGCCCCACGGCACCTCGGCGCGGCGCATGTGCCGGCCCGCGAGGAGCCACTGGCCGGTCTCCGCGAGCGCGATCGCCAGCGCCGCCACGGCGAAGCACACCCAGGCGGCGGTCCCGCCGGTGACCCACGCCCACACGAGGATGCTCCCCAGCACGAGCACGTTGCCGGGGAGCACCTGCACCACGATGCCCACGAGGCCGACGGCGATCGCCAGCCCGACGAGCACCTCCGCGAGGAGGCTCAACGGATCACCAGAAGACGGCGACGAGGATGTTGACCAGCGTCAGCGCGCCGATCGAGTGCTTGAGGCCCGGCGACACCGCCCCGGTGCCGTTGTCCCCCTTGGCGCCCTGGCGCTTGGCGACGAACGCGAGGATCGCGATGATCAGCGCGACGAGCAGCTTCACGGTGAGCTTCGTCCGGTCCACCTCGTAGCCGAGGTCGACGGCGCCGGACTCCAGCAGTCCCATCATGACGATGCCCGAGACGAGCGCCGTCGCCGCGCCGTGGAAGACCCCGCGGTAGAGGCCGGGGCTCTTGATCGACGCGATGTACCCGCCGAGGACGATCGCCCAGCCGACGAAGTGGAGCGCGACGAAGACGTTGTAGAGGAACTCCATGCGGCCAGCCTATCCGCGCGCGGTCAGGGATCTGACACCCGTGTCCGCAACCCGTCGCACGTCACACCGGGCGCGCGTCCCAGAATGTGGTCCCAGCATGTGGACCCGCTCTCGCACGATGACGCCCCCACCCGTTACGGTCGTCCCCATGACCACGGCCACGCACCGCCTCCTCGTGACGCACCGTCACGAGATGCCGGCGTGCGTGCGTCGCAGCATGCGCAGCTGTCTGTGCTGCTGTCGCTGATCGCGCCCTACCTCAGCCCCGCCGCGGACTCGCGGCTCTGAGCACCGGCGCGCGCCGTCGGTCCTCGGCCCACCCCCGCTGAGTCGCTCGTCGTCGCGCGTCCCGCCCCCGAGGACCCGAGGGACTCCCCCCAGATGACGACGCAGACCTCCGCTCACGCCACGTCCCCCACCAGCGAGAACGCATCCCCCGCCCGCGTCCGCCCGCCGCGCGCCACGCGGCCGAACGGTCAGTGGAAGGTGGACGGCACCGCTCCTCTCAACCACAACGAGGAGTTCAAGCAGGAGGCGGCACCGCTCGGCGTCCGCGAGCGCATCGAGTCGGTCTACGCCCGCGAGGGCTTCGACTCCATCGCCGACGACGACCTGCACGGCCGGTTCCGCTGGTGGGGCCTGTACACGCAGCGCAAGCCCGGGATCGACGGCGGGCGCACCGCGACCCTCGAGCCGCACGAGCTCGAGGACCGCTACTTCATGCTGCGGGTCCGCACCGACGGCCAGGCGCTCTCCCCCGAGGCGCTGCGGGTGCTCGGCGGCATCTCGGCCGACTTCGGACGGGGCTCCGCCGACATCACCGACCGGCAGAACATCCAGTACCACTGGATCGAGATCGAGAGCGTGCCCGAGATCTGGCGCCGCCTCGACACCGTCGGCCTGGAGACGACCACCGCCTGCGGCGACTCCCCGCGCGCCTTCCTCGGCAGCCCGGTGGCGGGCATCGCGGCGGACGAGATCATCGACCCGACGCCCGTGATCCTCGAGATCAAGCGGCGGTACATCGGCGACCCGGAGCTCGCGAACCTGCCCCGCAAGTTCAAGACCGCGATCACGGGCCACCCCAGCCTCGACGTGGTGCACGAGATCAACGACATCTCGCTGGTCGGCGTGGTCCACCCCGAGCTGGGGCCGGGCTACGACCTGTGGGTCGGCGGCGGCCTGTCCACCGCGCCCCGCCTCGGCGAGCGACTCGGCGTCTTCGTCACCGAGGACCAGGCGCCCGACGTCTGGCACGGCGTCATCCGGATCTTCCGCGACTACGGCTACCGGCGGCTGCGCAACAAGGCCCGCCTGAAGTTCCTGCTGGCCGACTGGGGCACCGAGAAGTTCCGCGAGGTGCTGGAGTCGGAGTACCTCGGCCACCCGCTGCCCGACGGCCCGCCGCCCGCCCCGGCCACGCGCCCCGGCGACCACGTGGGCGTGCACGAGCAGAAGGACGGCCGGTTCTACGTCGGCGCGGCGCCCGTCGTCGGGCGGGTCGGCGGCAACACGCTCACCGGGCTGGCCGACCTCATCGAGCGCGTCGGCGCGGAGTCGGCCCGGCTCACCGCGCACCAGAAGGTCGTGATCCTCGGCGTCCCCGCCGGCCGCGTCGACGAGCTGCTCGACGGTCTGGAGCCGCTCGGCCTCACCGCCCGCCCGAGCCTGTTCCGCCGCTCGACGATCGCCTGCACGGGCATCGAGTACTGCAAGCTCGCGATCGTCGACACCAAGGACACGGCTGCCCGCGTGATCGGTGAGCTCGAGGAGCGGCTCGGGGACGTCACCTCGCGCATCGGGCGCCCCATCGAGCTCAACGTCAACGGCTGCCCCAACTCGTGCGCCCGGATCCAGACGGCGGACATCGGGCTCAAGGGCCAGATCATCACCGTCGACGGCGAGCAGGTGCCGGGCTTCCAGGTGCACCTCGGCGGCGGCCTCGTCGGCCGGGGGCGCGACGCCGGCGAGCTCGGCCGCACGGTCCGCGGCCTCAAGGTCCCGGCCGCGGAGGTCGGCGACTACGTGGAGCGCGTCGTGCGCCGCTACGACGCCGACCACGAGGGCGAGGAGACGTTCGCGCAGTGGGCGCACCGGGCCGACGAGGAGGCCTTGCGATGACGGCGGTCGAGCTCTCCGCCCCGGTGACCCCGCTCGCCTCCCGGTCGGGCCACGACCGGCTCGCCCAGGTGCGGGCGCGGGCGGCGGCGCGCGAGGAGTCGCGCACGGCCCGGCACCGCGCCCGCGCGGCCCGGCACCGCCGCTCCCCCGAGGAGCTGCGGCACGTCGTCGAGCGCGGCCAGGCCCAGCTGCACGCCGACGGCGACCGCCCCGAGGCCACGGCCGAGGAGGTCGTGGCGTGGGCGGTCCGCGAGTTCGGCCCGTTCCTCGCCGTCGCGTCGTCGATGCAGGACCTCGTCCTGGCGCACCTGGTGTCCCGGCAGCTGCCGTTCGTCGACGTCCTGTTCGGCGACACCGGCTACCACTTCGCGGAGACCCTCGGCACGCGCGGCGCGGTCGAGATCGAGATGGACGTGGACGTCGTCGACGTCCGCCCGGAGCTGACGGTCGCGGAGCAGGACGCCGCGCACGGCCCGCGCCTGCACGACCGGGACCCCGAGGCCTGCTGCGCGATGCGTAAGGTGGCACCCATGCGGCAGGCCCTGCAGGGCTACGAGGCATGGGCGACCGGCGTCCGCCGCGGCGAGACGGCGGCGCGGGCGAACGCACCCCTGGTCGCCTGGGACGAGCGCAACGGCGTCGTGAAGATCAACCCCCTCGCGGCCTGGACCGACGCGGACGTCGAGGAGTACGCCGAGCGGCACGGCGTCGTGGTGAACCCGCTGCTCAGCGACGGGTACCCGTCGGTGGGCTGCGAGCCCTGCACGCAGCGCGTCGAGGCCGGTCAGGACGCCCGCGCCGGGCGCTGGGCGGGCCTGGACAAGTCCGAGTGCGGCCTGCACGCATGAGGGGAAAGGTGGCTCCCGTGCACGAGACATACCCCTTGGGCCTGCGGGTCGCCGGCCGCCTCGTCATCGTGGTGGGCGGCGGCCCCGTGGCGCTGCGGCGCGTGCGCGGCCTGCTCACGGCAGGCGCCCGCGTGCGGGTGATCGCGCCCGACGTCGTGCCCGAGCTCGCGACGCTCGTGACCGAGGGGACGATCGAGCGCGTCACCCGCGGGTACTGCGACGGCGACCTGGACGGCGCCTGGCTCGTGCACACCGCGACCGGCGATCCCGACGTCGACGCCCGCGTGGCCGGCGACGCCGAGCTGCTGCGCACCTTCTGCGTCACGGCCGGTGACGCCGGCCTCGGCAGCGCGTGGGTGCCGGCCGTGGCGCGCACGCCCGTCGCCGATGCCGCCGGCCGCCCCGCGGGCGACCTCACCGTCGCCGTCACCGCCGGCCGCGACCCGCGCCGCGCCGTGCGCGTGCGGGACGCCGTCGCGGCCGGGCTCGACGACGGCAGCCTGCCCCTGCGGGCGGTGCGCCCTGCCGAGCCGTCGAGCGACGAGGCGCCGCGGCAGGGCCGGGTCGCGCTCGTCGGCGGCGGGCCCGGGGCCGCCGGGCTCATCACGGTGCGCGGGCGGCGGCTGCTCGCCGAGGCGCACGTCGTCGTCGTCGACCGCCTCGCCCCGCGGGCGCTGCTCGCCGGGCTGGGCGAGGACGTCGAGGTGGTCGACGTCGGGAAGACGTCCGGCCACCACCCCGTGCCGCAGGACGAGATCTCCGCGCTGCTCGTGCGGCACGCGCTCGCCGGGCGCGACGTGGTGCGCCTCAAGGGCGGCGACCCGTACGTGTTCGGGCGCGGCGGCGAGGAGCTGGACGCCTGCCGCGCCGCCGGCCTCGAGGTCGAGGTGGTGCCCGGCGTCACCTCCGCCGTCTCCGTCCCTGCCGCGGCCGGCATCCCCGTCACCCATCGCGGGCTGGCCCGCGGGTTCAGCGTGCTCACCGGGCACGACGACGTGGGCCGCGTGCCCGGCGGCACCGAGCACACGCTCGTGCTGCTCATGGGCGTGACCCGGCTCGCCGACACCGCCCGCGCCCTGGTCGAGGCGGGCCGCCCGGCGGCCACGCCCGTGGCCGTCGTCGAGGACGGGTACGGCGCGCGGCAGCGCACCACGGTCGGCACGCTCGCGGACATCGCCGCGAAGGCGCGCGCCGTGGGGGTGCGGGCGCCCGCGGTGACCGTCGTGGGCGACGTGGTGCGGCGCAGCCCCGCATGGGTCGACGGGCTGCCGGCGCACGTGTCAGACCAGGTACCGGGGCTCGGCGCCGACCACGACAGGGCTCACCCGGCGGCGCCGCCCGCGGTGAGGTCGTCGTGACACGGGTTCACGCCGCGGCAACCCCGGCGGACGACGCGGCGCGTAGCGTCGCGGGCATGACCGAGTCACCCGAGTCACCCGAGTCACCCGTGACACCCGCCCTGCTCGCGATCTCGCACGGCACCGCGTCGGCGACGGGCGCAGGGGCCGTCGCGACGCTCGTCGACGCGGTGGCCGCCCGCCTCGACCACGCCCCCGTGCACGCGGGCTTCGTCGACGTGCAGCAGCCGGACGTGCCGACGTGCCTGGCCGGGCTGCGCGACGACCCCGCCGTCCGCTCGACCGTCGTCGTGCCGCTGCTGCTGTCGGCGGGCTACCACGTGCACGTCGACCTGCGCGAGGACGTGGACGCCGCCGCGGCGGCCGGCGACCACGTGACGCTGGGCGGGGCGCTCGGGCCCGACGACCGGCTGGTGGACCTGCTGGTGCGGCGCCTCGACGAGGCCGGCCTGACCGGCGACGACACCGTGGTCCTGGCCGCCGCCGGGTCGAGCGACGCACGCGCCGTCGCAGACTGCGAGACCACCGCGGGCCACCTGGCCGACCGGCTCGGGCGCCCCGTGCGCGTCGGGTACATCGCCAACGCGACCCCGCGCGTGCACGAGGTCGTCGACGCCGTCCGCGCGGGGTCGCCGGGGCGTCGCGTCGTCGTCGCGTCCTACCTGCTGGCCCCCGGCTTCTTCGCCGACCTGGCCGCCCGCGCGGGCGGCGACGTCACGACCGCGCCGCTGCTCGTCGCCGACGAGGAGGCGCCCGCCGAGCTCGTGGACGTCGTCGTCGACCGCTGGGCCGCCGCGGCGCCCGTCAGAGCAGGCGGCGCGCCGCGGCCCACCGCGTGAGCTCGTAGCGGCTGGAGAGCTGCAGCTTGCGCAGCACGGCCGACACGTGGGTCTCGACCGTCTTGATGGAGATGAACAGCTCGCTCGCCACCTCGCGGTAGGAGTACCCCCGCGCGATCAGCCGCATCACCTCCTGCTCGCGCTTGGACAGGCGGTCCAGCTCGTCGTCCGCGACGGCGACGTCGCCCGCCGCGGTGCCGAACGCGTCGAGCACGAAGCCCGCCAGGCGGGGCGAGAACACGGCGTCGCCGCCTGCCACCCGCACGACGGCCCCGGACAGGTCGGACGCCGAGATGTTCTTGGTGACGTACCCCCGCGCCCCGGCGCGGATGACGGCCACGACGTCCTCCGCCGCGTCGGACACGGACAGGGCCAGGAACCGCGTCTCCCCCAGCAGGTCCGCGCACCTGCGCACGACCTCGGCCCCGCCCCCGCCGTTGCCGCCGGGCAGGTGCACGTCGAGCAGCACCACCGGCGGGCGGTGCTCGTGCACGACGGCCACGGCCTGGTCGACGTCCGCGGCCTCCCCCACCACGTCGACCCGCCCGTCCAGGCTGGCCCGCACGCCGGTGCGGAACATGTGGTGGTCGTCGACGAGGACCACCGGGACGGGTCCGGTGGGCTGCGCGGGGGCGTCGGGCGTCGAGGTCACGTGCGTGCTCCTTCGTCGATGTCGACCGCCGGCTCTCCCGACGGGGTCTGGCCGTCGCGCGGCATCCGCAGGCGCACCTCGGTGCCCCAGCCGGCGCGGCTCGTCACGTCGGCGGTGCCGCCGCGGCGGTGCACGCGCCCGAGGATGGACTCCCGCACGCCGAACCGGTCGGCTGCGATGTCGTCCATGTCGAAGCCGTCGCCGCGGTCGCGGACGAACATCTCGACCGCAGAGTCCGTCACCTCCAGGTACACGGTCACGGGCGGTCGGCCGTGCACGACGGCGTTCACCAGCGCCTCGCGCGACGCCTGCAGCAGCGCCGACGTCTCCTCGGTGGGGACGCAGTCGCCCACCATGACGGTCTCCACCTCGACCGCGCGGCCGTCCTCGACCTCGGCCACGAGCGCCCGCAGCTCGGCCGCGAGGGACGTGCCCGGGGCGGTGCGGTCGGTGTACAGCCACTCGCGCAGCTCGCGCTCCTGGGCGCGGGCCATGCGCGCCACGGCCTCCGGGTCGTCGGCGCGGGAGCGGATGAGGGCGAGGGTCTGCAGCACGGAGTCGTGCAGGTGGGCGGCGATGTCGGCGCGCTCGGCCTCCCGGGCGCGGGCGGCACGCTCGTCGCCCAGCTCGCGCACGAGGCGCAGCCACCAGGGCGCCAGCATGAGCGCGGCCCCCGCCAGCACCGCGAGGGACGCCGCGCCGGCCTGCAGCAGCACGGGCACCGGGGCGTCCTGGCCGATGAGCAGGAGCACGCCGACCATGACGAGGACGACGCCGCCCACGAGGCGCAGCACGAGGGTCGAGCGGCGCGTGCCGGGGCCGCCGTCGGCGAGGCGGCCGCGCTGCGCGGCGTCGAGCTGGCTCCACGCGAGCGCGAGGCCGCCGACGGCGACCAGCGCGGGCAGCACCCACGACGCCCCGACGTCCCAGCCCGCCCGGACCGCGACGAGGACGAACGCGCCCGCGATGAGGGCCGCCCCGATGAGGACGTCCCGCACGGGCAGGGCCGCGACCGGCCCCTGCAGCCGCAGCCGCGGCGCGAGCCGCTGCAGCCCCGTCGGCCTGGCGTCCGCCGCCAGCCGCGGGTCGCCCGCGGGCACGGTCACCCACCAGAAGACGTACGCCACCGCGCCCGCGCCGCCCGCGAAGGTCAACAGCAGGAAGGCGAGGCGCACCACCAGGACCGGCAGGCCCAGGTGGGCGGCGAGGCCCGCGGCGACGCCGCCGAGCATCCGGCCCTGCGGGGGCCGGCGCAGCGGGAGGCGCGGGGGACGGTCGGTGCTCACGCTCCCGATCCTGGCACGTCAGGGGCGCCCCCGGGCGCGGGATCCCGAGGTTTCAGGGTGGCCGGGCCCGGTGATTCAGGGTCGCGTCAGGGCAGCACCCGATGCCGCGGGGCTGCCGCCGTCGTCAGGATGGAGCCATGAGCACCGATGACCTCCCCAGCCGCCCGGGTCGCAGCCCGGCACCGGCGGCGCCCCCGCCGCGGGCGGCCCCGTCCCGCCCCGCCGCACCGGCGACGGCTTCTTCGACTCCATCCGCCGCATGGGCGTCGCGCGGTCCGACAACCGGTGGGTCGGCGGCGTCGCGGGCGGGATCGCCGAGCGGTTCGGCCTCGACCCGCTGCTCGTCCGGGGTCTGCTCATCCTCAGCTTCTTCCTCACGGGCGCCGGCATCGTCGTCTACGCGATCGCGTGGGCGCTGCTCCCCGAGCGGGACGGCCGCATCCACCTGCAGCAGGCGTTCCGCGGGGACTTCGACGTCGCCCTGCTCGGCGCCGTCGTCGCGCTGATCGTCGGCTTCGCGTTGGACGACGGACTCGGCTGGTGGGGCTTCGGGGTCGAGTGGGTCCGCGCCGTCCTGTGGGTGGCCGTCTGGGTCGGGATCGTCTGGCTGATCGTCAAGCTGATCCGCGACCGCAAGCCGCGGTCCGGCGGCCCGACCGTGCCGCCCGCGCCGCCGTACCCGGCGACGCCGTACCCCGCCACCCCCGCCACCCCCGCCACGCCCGCCCCGGGCGCGACGCACGGCCCCACGCCGACGGACTCCTTCACCCCCGCGCCCCCGGCCCCGTACCTGGCCACGCCCGCCGCGCCCGACGCGACGTCGGCCTCCTGGGCCGCCGCCCCCGCGCCGCTCCCTGCTCCCCGGCGGCCCCGGTGCGCGCGTCGCGCCACCAGGGCGCCCAGCGTCCCCGCGGCCCGTGCGCCGCGGGCCGGGTGCGGTCACCGTGGGCATCGTCGTCGGTCTGGTGCTGCTCGGCGGCGCGTTCCTCCTCGTCGCCGACCGCGTGGGCGACCTCGGCGTCCCGCTCGGCCCCACCTGGCTCGGCGCGTCGATCGTCGTCCTCGGGCTCGGGCTCGTCGTGACCGGCCTGCGCGGCCGTCGCGGCGGCGGGCTGACGGCCCTCGCCGTCCTCGCGCTGATCGCCGGGGTCATCACCTGGCCGTTCGCCGGCGGGCGCGACGCCTGGGACTTCTGGGACGACGACCCGCAGGACATGAGCGCCGCAGCCGTCGTCAGCGACGGCACCCTCACCCCGACGTCGGTCCCGGAGGCGGAGGACGGAGTGCGCGTGCGCTTCGGCAGCGCCGTCGTCGACCTCACGGAGCTGGACCTGTCCGGCGTGACGCCCGGCGACCCCGTCGTCGTGCCGATCTCCATGACCGCGGGCAGCACGCAGGTGCGGATCCCCGCCGACGAGGCCGTCCAGGCCGACGTCGAGGTCATCGCCGGGAACGTCACCTGGCGCGCCGACGGCAGCGACCGCTCCGTCAACACCTACACCAACGGCCCGGCGCGGTTCAGCACCGACGAGGTGCGCGACTCGGACGGCGCCCGCCTGCTGCTCGACGTCGACGTCCGCGCCGGCGACCTGACCATCGAGGAGTCCCGATGAGCGACGACAAGCCCACCACGCCCGTCCCGGGCGAGCCCGACGCCCGGGCCGAAACCCCGGACGTCGACGCCACACAGGCCCTGCCCGCGGCGGACGAGACCCAGGCGCTCCCGGCTCCGGAGGAGACCCAGGCCCTGCCCACCCCGGACGACACCCGGGCGTTCCCCGTGGCCCGGCCCGACGACCCGCTGTCCGTCTTCGACCAGCCCGACGCCCCGGCGCAGGACCTGCCCGCGTACGACCTGCCGGCACAAGACCTGCCCGCGCCCGACCTGCCCGCCCCCGACCTGTCGGCTCCTGCCCCGGTGGCTGACGTGCCCCCGGCCGCGCCGTTGCCGGAGGACGTGCGCCAGGACAGGAGCACCGGCCCGCGAGCCAGCACGATCGTGTGGGGCTTCCTCGTCGCCGCGTTCGGCGTCGGGCTCGTGGCCAACGGCGCGGGCGCGCAGATCGACGTCGAGCTGGCCGCCATCGTGCTGCTGGCCGCGGCGGGCGCGCTGCTCGTCGTCGGCTCGGTGGTCAGCGCGATCCGCCGCCGGCGCCGCACCCCGAGCGCTCGCTGACCCGCTCCCGCACGACGACGCGGCGGTGACCCCCTCCCAGGGAGTCACCGCCGCGTCGTCGTGACTTGGCGCTCAGGCGGGCGGAGAGCTCGTGCCGCCGGCGGGCGGGGTCTCGGGCGGGGTCGCCGGACGCTGGGTGGCGGTGCCACCCGTCGGGCCGCCCGCCACGGGCGGAGCCTCCGGAGGCGTGCGGGTGCTCGGCCGCTCGGGCGGCGGGGCGGGAGTCGTCGGGGCCGGGCGCGCCGGCTCGACGGGCTCGGCGAGGTGCTCCCCGTGCGACAGGTCGCCGCCCGAGCTGAGCCCCGGCGTGTCGACCACGACCTGCGGCCCGCCGGCCAGCTTGCGCAGGGCGCTCCCGAGCAGGATGAACATGATGCCGAGGCCGATGACCAGGGCGCACACGCCGAACGCCACGACCGAGGTGAACAGCGACGCGCGCAGGAACGACGCGTCCATGACGCTGTCGCGGACGGGGTCGTCCTGGTCGAGCTGGGCGTAGGTCTTCCCGTCGGCCATCTCGGTGGCGTGCATGTCGATCACCTCCGCCTGGGCGTAGGCGGTGAACGGGCCCGCGACGTGCTGCCCGGCGAACATCGAGGCGTCGTCGGACACGGTGATCTCCTCGGCGGAGAGCGTCTGGGACACCACGACCCACACCCCCAGCCCGGCAAGGATCATGACGATCCCCGCGATGACGCTGACCAGGCCGATACCGCGGACGCCCTTGGCCGGATGGACGGTGACCGTGCTCGACATGTCGCACCTCTTCGCTGGGGAGGCCGTGCCTCGGGAGTCGATCGTGACGCGTGCGTTCGGATACCGCTCCTCGCACCGTAGCGCCGAGTCCCTGCTCCGGCGCGGCGAACCCGCAGGTCGTCGCGATGGCAGGATGACCCGGTGCGCATCGTCCACGTCTCCGACTCCTACCTCCCGCTGCTCGGTGGCATCGAGACCCAGGTGGCCCGGCTCGCGCGGCGGCAGGCGGACGCGGGGCACGAGGTCGAGGTCGTCACGACGACTCCCGCCGCGCCGGGCGCGCACGGGATCACGACCGCGACGGACGACGACGGCGTCGTGGTGCACCGGATCGCCGCGCGCGTGCCGGGCGGCTACCCCGTCCACCCGCGCTCCACGCGGCACGTCGTCGCACGGCTCCGGGAGCTCACCGACGCAGGCCTCCGGCCCGACGTCGTGCACCTGCACATGGGCGTCCTCGCCCCCACCGTCGAGCTCGCGCTCCGCCCGGTCGCCCGCGAGGGCCTGCCCGCCCTCCTCACGGTGCACTCGGTGTGGGGCGGCGGGGAGCGCGCGTTCGCCGGGCTCGACCGCGTGACCCGCTGGGCCGCATGGCCCGTGCAGTGGTCCGCGGTGAGCGAGCTGACGGCGGCCCCGCTGCGCCGCGTGGTCGGGCGGCGGCTCGGCCCGGACGCGGCCGCGGAGCGGGTGTCCGTGCTGGGCAACGGCATCGACGTCGAGGCGTGGCGGCTGCCGCGCGTGGAGCGCGGGGAGCGGGCGGAGGGTCGCGAGGTGCACGTGGTGTCCGCGACCCGGTTCGCCCCGCGCAAGCGCGTGCTGCCCATGCTCGAGGCGATCGCGGCGGCGGTCGAGCGGGCGCCGGGCCGGGTCGTCGCGACGATCGGCGGCGACGGACCGCAGCTCGTCGAGGCCCGCCGCTGGGTGCGCGAGCACGGCCTCGCCGACACGGTCCGCCTGGTCGGGCGGCTGACCCCGACGGAGCTCAAGCGCCTGTACGTGCGGGCCGACGTGTTCGTCGCCCCCGCCGTGCAGGACGCCTTCGGCATCGCCGCCCTCGAGGCGCAGGCCGCGGGCCTCGCCGTGGTCAGCCGGTCGCAGTCGGGCGTGGCCGAGCGGCTCGTCGACGGCCGCGACGCCCTGCTCGTGGACGACGACGCCGCGATGGCGGACGCCCTCGTCCGCCTCGCCGACGACCCCGCAGTGCTCGACGCGATGATCGCGCACAACCGCTCGGCCGAGCTCGCGACGTCGTGGCCGCGCGTGCTCGCCGACGTCGACGCCGCGTACGGACGGGCCGCCGAGCTCGCCCGATGAGCCCGCCGCCGCGCGTCTCCCGCGCCCCTGGTCACGCGCAGATCGATGCCTCGACGTATCACCCGGGGAGCCGCGCGCCTCGTCTCACGTGACCGGCGACAAGGGGATCGCCGGCAGACGTGAGGAGCGACGATGACCATCACGACACGCACCCGCACCACTCGCGCACGGCTCGCCGCCGTGGTCGGAGGGCTCGCGGCGATCGCGGCGCTGGGCCTGACCGCACCCGCCGCCACGGCAGCACCCGACGACGGCGGCGCGCCCGTCCAGGTCCAGCAGGTGACGAGCGACCGGCCGGTCACCGTGCAGGACGTCCGAGCGACGGCGGCCTCGAGCACGCTGTACTGCGCCGTCATCGACGGCACCTTCGGCTGCAAGGACTACGCGGTCGGCAAGGGGCTCGTCGTGGCCCGTCTCTACGACGGCGCGAACTACTCGGGGCGGCAGGTCGTGATCTTCAACCCGAAGTACAGCGTCGGGTGCACCGCGACGACGTCCGACAACGAGGGCGGCTCGGTCCTCGGCGCGATGTCCAACAAGGTGACCTCGGTCCGGACGTACAACCACTGCGACGTGAAGCTGTTCGACGGCTCGTCGAAGAACGGGGCGAGCACGGGGTGGATCGACCGCACCGGCCGGCTCGGCTCGCTCGACAACCGGGCGAGCTCGTTCGCGATCTCCTGACCCGGAACGGCCGCGGCCCCGCTCCCCTTCCGGGGGCGGGGCCGCAGGACGTCACTCCCACTCGATGGTGCCCGGCGGCTTGCTCGTCACGTCGAGCACCACGCGGTTGACCTCGCTCACCTCGTTGGTGATGCGGGTCGAGATGACGGACAGCACGTCGTAGGGCAGGCGCGTCCAGTCCGCCGTCATGGCGTCCTCGGAGGACACGGGACGCAGCACGATCGGGTGGCCGTAGGTGCGGCCGTCGCCCTGCACGCCGACGCTGCGCACGTCGGCCAGCAGCACCACCGGGCACTGCCAGATCTCGCCGTCCAGACCCGCCTTTGTGAGCTCCTCGCGCGCGATGGCGTCCGCCTTGCGCAGCGTCTCCAGGCGCTCGGCCGTCACCTCGCCGACGATCCGGATGCCCAGGCCCGGCCCGGGGAACGGCTGGCGCGCGACGATCTCCTCCGGCACGCCGAGCTCGCGGCCCACCGCGCGGACCTCGTCCTTGAACAGCGTGCGCAGGGGCTCGACCAGCTCGAACTGCAGGTCGTCGGGGAGCCCGCCCACGTTGTGGTGGCTCTTGATGTTGGCGGCGCCCTCGCCGCCCCCCGACTCCACGACGTCCGGGTACAGCGTGCCCTGCACGAGGAACCGGACCTCCTCGCCGTGCGCGCCCGCCTCGGCCACGATGTCGCGCTGCGTGTCCTCGAAGACGCGGATGAACTCGCGGCCGATGATCTTGCGCTTCGTCTCCGGGTCGCTCACCCCGGCGAGCGCGGAGAGGAACCGCTCCTTCTCGTCGCGGACGATGAGGCGCACGCCGGTCGAGGCCACGAAGTCGTCCTCGATCTGCTCGACCTCGCCCTCGCGCATGAGGCCGTGGTCCACGTGCACGCAGGTGAGCTGGTCGCCCACGGCCTCCTGGACGAGCGCCGCGGCCACGGCCGAGTCGACGCCGCCGGAGAGCGCGCAGATGACGCGGGCGTCGCCGACCTGCGCGCGGATCGCGGCGACCTGGTCGGCGATGACGTTGCCGGGCGTCCAGTCGGGCTTCAGCCCGGCGCCCTCGTACAGGAAGCGCTCGAGCACGGCCTGGCCGTGGGCGGAGTGCTTGACCTCGGGGTGCCACTGCACGCCGTACAGGCGGCGGCCGGTGTCCTCGAACGCGGCGACGGGCGAGCCGGACGACGTGGCGAGCACCTCGAAGCCCTCGGGCGCGGCGTGCACGGAGTCGCCGTGGCTCATCCAGGTGGTCTGGTGGTCCGGGGTGCCCGAGAGCAGCACGCCGGCCTCGCCGACCTCGACCTCGGTGCCGCCGTACTCGCGCTGGCCCGTCTGGGCGACCGTGCCGCCCAGCGCCTGCGCCATCGCCTGGAAGCCGTAGCAGATGCCGAGCACCGGCACCCCGGCCTCGAACAGGGCCGGGTCGACGAACGGCGCGCCCGCGGCGTACACCGACGACGGCCCGCCCGACAGGATGATCGCCGCCGGGTCCTTGGCCAGCATCTGCTCCACGGTGGCCGTGTGCGGCACGATCTCGGAGTAGACGCTCGCCTCGCGCACGCGGCGCGCGATGAGCTGGGCGTACTGGGCGCCGAAGTCGACGACCAGGACAGGGCGGAGGGAGTCGGTGGCGGGAGACGTCACCGGGTCATCCTAGCCGCGCGCCACCGGCCATTCTGCCCCGTCACCGCGTCGGGTAGGTCACCTCGACGCGCCGGTTCAGCGCCCGCCCGGCGGGGTTGTCCTCGCCGGACACCTCGTTCTCGGCGACCGGGTCGGCCTCGCCGTGACCCTCGACCTTCAGCGTCAGGTCCGGTCGCTCCCCGCCGAGCACGTCCGCGACCGCGGCCGCCCGCTGCCTCGACAGCCGGCGGTTGAACGCGTCCGAGCCGACGGAGTCGGTGTACCCGTCGACGTGCACGGTCGCGTCCTGCGGCACGTCGGCCGCGAGCGCCGCGACGGCCTCCTCCGCCGCGGGCGTCAGCGCGGCCTCGCCGAACTCGAACAGCAGGTCGGAGGTGAGCGTGACCACCGTGTCGTCCTTCTCCTCGCGCTGCCGCTCGAGCACGACCGTGGAGTCCTCCGGGCGCAGCGGGAACGTCCCGTCGGCGGCGCGGAGGTCGAACGTCGCGTCGGCCGCCATCGCGGCGGTCACGTCCGCCCCCTCGACCCTGGCCTGTTCCTCGCCGAGGGCCTCCTGGGCCTCCCGCACCCGCTCCGGGTCGGCGGTCACCCCGGGCGCCGTGCCGCCGAGCCCCACCACGAGGCCCGCCGCCAGCGCGACGGCGGCCGCGGCGCGGGCGGTCACTCGGCGCCGCCGTCGGCGTAGGTCACCGTCGCGCCGGTGAACAGCGGCAGCCCCTCCCCGGGGAGGACGTCGACCGACGCGGGCTCGCCCTCCGGGGCGGGCAGCACGGCGGAGACCTCGATCGTGCCGTGGTTGGGGAACGTGAAGGTGATGTTCTCGAGCGGGGACACGAGCATCGACGCCCGGCACCGCTGCTGCGCGAGGCTCGCCTTCACCGGCTCGTCGGTGTCCTCCTGCCACGCGCCCTCGGTGCAGAACGGTTTGTACGCCTTGAGCCCCTCGCGATCGGTGACCGTGGTGCTGGGCTCGACGCCCAGGTCGTAGTAGCTCGCGCCGGCGTCGGCGGGCGCCTCGTCGTCGTCCCAGCGCAGCGCCCAGCGGACCGTCGTCGTCCCGCCGGCGACCTCCACCGACCGCAGGGTCACCGTGACCTCGCCGCCCCAGGCGTCCCCGCCGCCGTGCGGGGTGGCGATCGTCTGCTCGGCCATCACCTGGTCGGCCACCGTCGCCGTCCCCGGGCCTGCGGCGTCCTGCACCCCATCGGACGACCCGGTCGCCGCCCCGCCCGGGGCGTCGGCGTCGCCTCCCGTGCAGCCGGACAGGACGAGGAGCGCTCCGGCCAGCAGCAGCGCGGCGGTGCGGGGGCGTGCGGACATGGGCGTCTCCTGGGCTCGGGGCGTGGGCGCCCCGGGCGTCCGGAGCAGGGCCGGCCCACTGTGGCACACGACACCCCCGGGCGGTACCGCCCGGGATGGGGAGAACACCCCGTCCGGCTCGGCGCGGTCAGCCGAGCCGCTCCCGCAGCTCGCGCGCGGCGCGCTCCGGGTCCGGCGCCTGCGTGATCGCCCGCACGACGACGACGCGCGAGGCACCGGCGTCGAGCACCGCGCCCAGCCGCTCGGCGTCGACGCCGCCGATGGCGAACCACGGGGTGGCGGGGCGGGTCGCGGCGACCTCGCGGAGCAGGTCGAGCCCGACGGCCGACCGCCCCGGCTTGGTGGGGGTGGCCCACAGCGGGCCCACGCAGAAGTAGTCGACGTCGGGGTCGGCCTCGGCGTCGGCGGCCTGCGCGGCGGAGTGCGTCGAGCGGCCCAGCACCGGGCCGGGGCCGAGCAGCGAGCGCACGGCGGGCACGGGCAGGTCCCGCTGCCCCATGTGCACGGCGGGCGCCCCCGTCAGCCCGGCGACGTCCGCCCGGTCGTTCACGGCCCACAGCGCGCCGTGCTCGGCGGCCACGCGGGCCACGACCTCCTGCAGCTCGAGCTCGCGCGCGACGTCCAGGGTCTTGTCGCGCAGCTGGACGACGTCCACCCCGCCCGTGAGCGCCGCGTGCAGGAAGTCCTCCAGGTCGCCGCGCTCCTCGCGGGCGCCGGTGCACAGGTACAGGCGGGCGGCGGCGAGGCGGGCGCGCGCCGCCTCGGGGGCGACGGCGGCGTCGGTCGTGGTCACGCCGGCCAGCGTAACCACCGCCCGCGTTACAGTGGCCGGGCACGGGAGCCCCGCTCGGGGCTGAGAGGGCGCGAGCCGCCGACCGTCGAACCTGATCTGGGTCATGCCAGCGAAGGGAGCGCAGATGCCCACGTCCGACCGTACGGTCCGCGACACCCGCCCCGCCGACGTCGTCGTGGTCGGCGGCGGGATCGTCGGCCTCGCCGTCGCGTGGCGCGCCGCGAGCGCCGGCCTGTCGGTGACCGTGCTCGACCCGGCCCCCGGCGACGGCGCCACCCGCGCGGCCGCGGGGATGCTCGCGGCCGTCGCGGAGGCCGACTTCGGCGAGCGGGAGCTCACCCGGCTCAACCTCGCGTCCGCCGCCCGCTGGCCGGCCTTCGCCGCCGACCTCGCCGCGGCGGCGGGCCACGACGTGCCGCTGCTGCGCGCCGGCTCCCTCGCCGTCGCGTACGACGCCGACGACCTCGCCCTGCTGCGCCGCGTGCTCGCGCTGCACCGCGGGTGGGGCCTCGCCTCCGCCGAGCTCCCGGTGGCCGACGCGCGCCGCCGCGAGCCGTACCTGGGCCCGCGCCTCGCGGGGGCGGCGCTGCTGGAGGACGACCTCGCCGTCGACCCGCGCGGGGCGCACGCCGCGCTGCGCGCCGCGCTCGGCGGCTCCCTGGTCCCCCGCGCCGCCGTGCGCCTGGAGCGCGACGTCACGGGCCGGGTCGTCGCGGTGCACGACGACGCGGGGACGCGGCACCCCGCGGGCGCGGTGGTGCTCGCGACGGGCACGGGCGACCCGTCCGCGCTGCTCGCCGGCGTGCCCGGGGTGCGCGTCCCGGTGCGGCCCGTCAAGGGGATCACCCTGCGGCTGGACGCCGGCCCGGCACTCGCCCTCGCGCACGTGGTGCGGGGCACGGTGCAGGGCCGCCCGGTGTACGTCGTTCCGCGGGACCCGGGCACCGGGGCCGGCCCCGGCAGCGGGCCCGGGCACCGCGAGGTCGTCGTCGGCGCCACCAGCGAGGAGCGCCCGGACGACCGACGGGCCGAGGCCGGCGGCGTGTTCGCCCTCCTGCGCGACGCGCGCGCCCTCGTGCCCGGCCTCGACGAGGCCGCCCTCCTCGAGGTCACCCCGCGGGCCCGGCCCGCCACCCCCGACAACCTGCCGCTGGTCGGCGCCACCGCCGCCCCCGGGCTGCTGGCCGCCGTCGGGCACGGGCGCAACGGCGTGCTGCTCGCGCCGCTCACCGCGGACGCGGTCGTCGCCGCGTTGACCGGAGCGCCCGCCCCCGACCCCGCGGTGACCGCTGCCGACCCGCGGCGCTTCGCGCCCGCCCCCGCCGCCCGCCTCCCCGAAGGAGCCGCCCGATGACCGCTGCCCCCACCGCCCCCACCGCCCTCGTGAACGGCGAGGCCTACCCGCTCGACGGGCCGCACGGCGACGGCGTCGAGGGCGTCGTCGCCGCCCTCGTCCCCGCGTTCGTGGCCGACGGGTCGGTGCAGGGCATCGCCGTCGCCGTCAACGACGCCGTCGTCCCCCGCGGCCTGTGGGCCGGCACCCGGATCGCGCCCGGCGACCGGGTCGAGATCGTCACCGCCGTCCAGGGCGGCTGAGGAGGAAGCATGACCGGCACCACCACCGTCACGCACGACGACCCCCTCGTCGTCGCCGGCACCGAGGTCGGCTCACGGCTCGTCATGGGCACGGGCGGCGCGTCGAACCTCATGACGCTCGAGGACGCGCTGGTCGCGTCCGGCACCCGGCTCACCACGGTGGCGATGCGCCGCGTCGCGGTGCGGCCCGGCGGGACGGGCGTCGAGGACGGCGGCATCTGGGGCCTGCTGGAGCGGCTCGGCATCCGCGCCCTGCCCAACACGGCCGGCTGCTTCTCGGTCGAGGAGGCCGTGCTCACCGCGCAGCTCGCGCGCGAGGCGTGCGGCACCGACTGGGTCAAGCTCGAGGTGATCGCCGACGACGTGACCCTGCTGCCCGACCCGCTCGGCCTCGTCGAGGCGGCGGACCGGCTGGTGCGCGACGGGTTCGTGGTGCTGCCGTACACCAACGACGACCCGATCCTGGCCCGCCGCCTCGAGGACGTCGGGTGCGCCGCCGTCATGCCGCTCGGCGCGCCCATCGGCACCGGGCTGGGCGTGCTCAACCCGCGCAACATCGAGGCGATCGCGGCCGCCGCGCGGGTGCCGGTGATCCTCGACGCGGGCGTGGGGACGGCGTCGGACGCCGCGCTCGCGATGGAGCTCGGCTGCGACGGCGTGCTGCTCGCGACCGCCGTGACGCGCGCCGCCGACCCGGTGCGGATGGCGCACGCGATGCGGCTCGCCGTGCAGTCCGGGCGCCTCGCCGCCGGGGCCGGACGCATCCCCCGCCGCGAGGGCGCGCTGGCCAGCTCCTCCCCCGACGGCCGCCTCGACCTCGCCCTCTGACCTCGCACCCTGACCTCGCACCCTGACGAGGGCCCGGCCCCGCGAGGTAGTTCGGATCCCGCCGAGGTAGTTCGGATCCCCGCGAGGTAGTGGTCTGGACCACTACCTCGGCGAGATCTGGACTACCTCGCGGCGAGGAGCAGGGCGGGTGCGCCGCCCTCGACGGAGCGGGCGTCGACGCCGGCGGCGCGCGCGACGTCGGCCACGCGGGCCGAGCGTGCGCCGGCCGCGCAGACCAGCAGCACGGGGCGGTCGGCGGGCAGCTCGGCCCGGACCGCGGCGGCGCCGTCGGGCCCGAGGAACGCGCCGCTGGGCACGAGGCGCGACCCGGCGACGGGCAGCGCCTGCGCCTCCCAGTCCTCGCGGACGTCGACGAGCGCGACGGGTGCGTCGCCCGCGAGCAGCGCGGCCGCCTCGCGCGCGGTCACGCTGGCCGGGCCCATGCCCGCGTCGGCGGCGCCGCTCGTCGGCGCGGGCAGGCCGCAGAACGCGGCGTAGGCGGCGTCGTCCGCCAGCAGGGCGGCGACGGGCTCGCGCGTGGGGTCCGGGCGGACGGCGAGCTGACGCCACGAGAGCTCGAGGGCGTCGTACACGGCGATGCGGCCGAGCAGCGTCGTGCCGGCCCCGGTGATCAGCTTGACCGCCTCGGTGGCCATGACCGAGCCGACGGTGCCGCACAGGGCGCCGAGCACGCCGCCGGTGGCGCAGTCGGGCACGGTGCCGGGCGGCGGGGGCACGGGGAACACGTCGCGGTACGTGGCACCGCGCTCCCGGTCGCCGTCGTCGGACGGCGTGGCGAGCCGCGGCGCGCCCCAGAAGACGCTGACCTGGCCGTCGAACTGGTGGATCGCACCCCACACGACGGGCACCCCGAGCACCTCGGCCGCGTCGGAGACGAGGTAGCGCGTCGGGAAGTTGTCCGCGCCGTCGAGCACCAGGTCGTACCCGCGCAGGATCTGGAGGACGTTCTCGGGCGTCAGCCGCACGGCGTGGGTCTCGACGCGCACCTCGGGCGCGAGGTCCGCGAGCCGGTCCCGGGCGGACTCGACCTTGGGGCGACCGAGGTCGGCGGTGCCGTGCACCACCTGGCGCTGGAGGTTGGACAGGTCCACGACGTCGTCGTCCACGACGCCGAGCGTGCCGACGCCGGCGGCGGCGAGGTACTGCAGGGCCGGGCTGCCGAGCCCGCCCGCGCCCACGACCAGCACGCGCGCGGCCGCCAGCCGGCGCTGCCCCTCGGGGCCGACCCCCGGCAGCGGCAGGTGCCGGGCGTACCGGGCGAGCCGCGCGGCGTCGAGCTCGGGCCCGGGGGCGACGAGGGGGGCGAGGGCCGTCACGCCGCGTACCGCTCCGCGAGCGCGCCGAGCTTGGCGTCGGCGTCGGCGTGCACGCGCTTCTCGAGGACGAACGACATCACGGGCACGACACCCGCGAAGACCATCGTGGCCAGGCGGCCGAAGCCCCAGCGCATCTTGGACCACAGGTCGAGCACCGTGACGAGGTAGACCACGTAGATCCAGCCGTGCGCGAAGGGCACCCAGCCCAGGTAGTCGACGACGACCTCGACCGGGACCACGTACTTGAAGATCAGCTCGACGCACAGGACCAGCAGCATGCAGCCGGTGAGGATCGCCATGAACCGGTAGCGCTTCAGGGCGCCGCGGGCCTTGCGGATGGCGGTCTCGGCCTGGGCCGGGCTGGCGGCGGGGGTCTGCTGGGGCGTGCTCACCCCAGCATGGTAGGCGCGAAACGGTGCTGTTATTCCGTGGCCTCGTGTCGGCGGGCGTTCGTAGGCTTGACGACCGTGCGTCCCCTCCCTCTGCCCGACGTGGGCAACCCTCCCCTGACGTCACCCGCCCGGATCCTGACCTGGCAGGCGTGGCGGCAGCGCGACGTGCTGGCGAAGTCCCTGGTGGCGGGCGTGGTGGCGATGCTCGCGTCGGCCGCGGCGCCGCTGCTCATCGGCCGCGCCATCGACGAGGGGCTGTCGCAGGGCTTCGGCGGCCCGCTGTTCGCCTGGTGCGCGGCGATGCTCGCCGCCGCCGCCGTGATCGTCGTCGCGGGCATCTTCAACCACATCTGGGACGTCGAGAACTGGGTGCGCGCGTCCCTGTCGTTCTCGCAGCTCGTCGGGTACAAGGCCTCGCGGGCGGGGCACGCGATCACCCGCAAGCTGCCCACCGGCGAGGTCGTCTCCGCCGTCGCGAACGACGCGCTGCGCGTGGGCGACATGTTCTCCATGGCCGGCCGCTTCACCGGCGGCGTGCTCGCGTACGTCGTCGTCGTGGTGATCATGCTGACCCAGCACGTGCAGCTCGGCCTGGTCCTGGCGCTCGGCATCCCGGCCGTCGCGCTCGTGCTCGGCCTCCTGGTCAAACCGCTGCAGTCCCGGCAGACGACGCAGCGCGAGTCCACCGGCCGGCTCACGTCGCTCGGCGCGGACACCGTCTCCGGCCTGCGCATCCTGCGCGGCATCGGCGGCGAGGACGAGTTCGCCGCCCGCTACGCGCGCCAGTCGCAGGAGGTGCGCCACCAGGGCGTGCGCGTCGCCGTGCTGCAGTCGGTGCTCGACGGGCTGCAGGTGCTGCTGCCCGGGCTGCTCGCCGCGCTCGTGCTGTGGCTGGGCGCCCGCGCGGCCGTGCGGGGCGAGATCACCAGCGGCCAGCTCGTGACGTTCTACGGCTACGCCGCGTTCCTCGCCTGGCCGGTGCAGATGGCCACGCAGATGCTGCAGATGGTCATCCGCGCGGTGATCTCGTCGCGCAAGATCCTCGACGTGCTGCGGGTCACGGAGGCCACGCCGTCCGCGGGCGCGCCGGCCGACGCCCCGCCCGCCGGCGCCGAGCTCGCGGACGAGGCCAGCGGCCTCGTGCTGCGGCCCGGGCGCGTGGTCGGCCTGGTCAGTGCGGACCCCGACGCCTCGGCGCGGGTCGCGACCCGGCTGGGCCGGCTCGACGACGAGGCCGAGGCCGGCACCCCGGTCCGGCTCGGGGGCGTGCTGCTCGCCGACCTCGACAAGGCGGCCCTGCGCCACCGCGTCGTGGTCTCCGAGGCGACCCCGCACCTGTTCTCCGGCGTGCTCGGCGAGGCGCTCGACGCCCGCGGCCGCGCCACCGAGGCCGACCTGCTGGCCGCGATGGTCACGGCCGACGCGCACGACGTGCTCGACAGCGTGCCCGGCGGCCTCGCCGGCGAGCTGCCCGAGAAGGGCCGCTCGCTGTCGGGCGGCCAGCGGCAGCGCGTCGCGCTGGCTCGCGCCCTGCTCACGGAGCCGGAGATCCTCGTGCTCGTGGAGCCCACCAGCGCGGTGGACGCCCACACGGAGGCGCGGATCGCGGAGCGCGTGAGCGAGGTCCGCCGCGGCCGCACCACGCTGGTCGTCACGGCCAGCCCGCTCGTCCTCGACCACGTGGACGAGGTGGTGCTGCTCGACGGCGACGCCACCGTCACCGCGAGCGGCACGCACGCCGAGCTGCTCGCCCGCCGCGACGCCCACGGCGCCGCGTACCGCGCCGTCGTCGGCCGCAGCATGGCCGAGGACGAGGCGGACGAGGCCGTCGACGACACCGACCTGGAAGGAGCCGCGCGATGAGCGCCCCCGCCGCCGCGACCCCGTCGTCCGGCACCGTGAACCCCCACCTGCTCCCGATCGCCGACCGCGTCGAGGTCAACCGCACGGTGGGACGCCTGTTCCGGCGCCACCGCGGCCAGCTCGGCGGCGTCGCCGTGCTGCACACCCTTGCCGCGCTGGCCGGCCTGACCGGGCCGTTCGTGCTGGGCCGCATCATCGACGAGGTCGCCGCGGGCACCACCCTCGCCGCCGTGGACACGCTCGCGATGGTCCTCGTCGGCGCCGTCGTCGCGCAGGCCGTCGTCACGCGGTACGCGCAGCGGCTGTCCATGGTGTTCGGCGAGCGGGTCTTCGCGGACCTGCGCGAGGAGTTCATGGACGCCGTCACGCGGCTGCCGCTGTCGACCGTGGAGAAGGCCGGCACCGGCGACCTCGTCGCGCGCACCACGAACGACGTCAACAAGCTGCAGCACGCCGTCCGCTTCGGCGTGCCGCGCGTGCTCGTGTGCGTCGTGACGATCGTGCTGACCCTGGTCGCGTCGTTCCTGGCGAGCCCGCTGGTGGCGCTCGGCCTGCTCACCGGCGCCCCGCTGATCGCCGTGGCCACCCGCTGGTACCTCAAGCGGGCCACGCCGGGCTACCTGCGCGAGTCCGCCGCGTACGCCACGATCAACGGCTCCATCACCGAGGCCGTGGAGGGCGCCCGGACCACGGACGCCCTGCACCTCGGGGGGCGTGTCCGCCGGCGGATCGACCGCGACCTGCGCGAAGCGTTCGACGCCGAGTCGTACACCCTCGGCCTGCGGCTGCGGCTCATCCCGGCGCTCGACGCCGCGGTCGCCATCGCGCCGATCGTCGTCATCCTGTGGGGCGGCTGGCTCGTCTCGCAGGACGTCACCACGGTGGGCACGGTCGCGACGATCGCGATGTACGGGCACCAGATGGGCGGCCCGGTCTTCGACCTCGTGTTCTGGCTGGACGAGCTGCAGGTCGCGGCCGTCGCGCTGGCGCGCGTCGTCGGCGTGGGCCTCGTCGGCCCGGACCGCACCGCGGGCACGGCGGTGCCGACGTCGGAGGACGTGCGGGCCCGGTCCGTGCGGTACGCGTACCGCGAGGGTCACGACGTGCTGCACGGCATCGACCTCGACCTCGCCCCGGGCGAACGGCTGGCCGTCGTCGGGCCGTCCGGCGCGGGCAAGTCGACCCTGGGCCGCATGCTCGCCGGCATCCACCCGCCCACCGGCGGGTCGGTCACCGTGGGCGACGTACCGCTCGTCGAGCTGCCGCTGGAGGACCTGCGTCACCACGTCGCGCTGGTCACCCAGGAGCACCACGTGTTCGTCGGGTCGCTGGCGGAGAACCTGCGGCTGGCTGACACGTCGGCCACCGACGAGGCGCTGTGGGGCGCGCTGGGCGCGGTCGACGCCGCCGGGTGGGCCGCCACGCTGCCCGACGGCCTCGAGACGGCTGTCGGCTCGGGCGGGCACACGCTCACGCCCGCCCAGGCGCAGCAGATCGCGCTCGCCCGGCTGGTGCTGCTCGACCCGCACACGCTCGTCCTCGACGAGGCGACCTCGCTGCTCGACCCGCGGGCCGCGCGCCACCTCGAGCGGTCGCTCAACGCCGTGCTCACCGGCCGCACCGTGGTCGCCATCGCGCACCGCCTGCACACCGCGCACGACGCCGACCGCGTGGCCGTCGTCGACGGCGGGCGCATCACCGAGATCGGCCCGCACGACGAGCTCGTCGCCGCCGGCGGCGACTACGCCCGCCTCTGGCACAGCTGGCAGCACGAGTGACCGCGAGGTAGTCCGATCCCCCGCGAGGTAGTTCGCACGACGACGAGGTAGTTCGGAGATCGGCGAGGTAGTTCGATCTCCCGCGAGGTAGTCCACCATCTCGTCGCAGGTCGAACTACCTCGCCGAAATCTCGACTACCTCGCCGACTTCTGGACTACCTCGCCGACTTCTGGACTACCTCGACGGCCGTCGAACTACCTCACGGGGATGCGGACTACGTCGCGGCGACGGGCTGGCGGACGATCGTGCGCCACGTCGAAGGGTCGGCCCGGCGAGCGTCGGAGAGGTAGATCTCGTGGTGCGTGCCCGCCAGCCCTCGACCCTGCTCGCGGATGAACGCGTGCAGCGCGGCGACGGTCGGGCCCTCCGTGGCGAACGGGCCGACGTGCAGCACCTGTGCGGCGTCGCCGTCCCCGAAGCGCTCCAGCCGCACGAGCCCGCCGGCCGGTGGCCGCTTCTGCGCGACCGCGCGCGCCAGCACGTCCGGGGCGTCCACCTGCTCGACGGCGTCCGGCAGGCTGATCATCATCGTCCAGCGCCACTCGTCCCGGGCGTCCACGCTGAACCGGCTCATGTCCGCCGCCCACCACAGCCCCTCGAGCGGCATCACCGTGTAGGCGTCGCCGGTGGCCCGCTTGATCGCCGCCCGCAACGCGTACGCGAGCGGGTAGAGCGTCTCGACCGCCTCGCGGTAGGCGGGCGCGGTGTTCGGGTCGCCCTCGCCGTCGACCATGAGGAACGGGCGGGGCGGCACCGTCACGAGAGCGGGCGACGTCGTCGCACCGTACTGGTCGCGCAGCTCGCGCTTGAGGTCGATGCCCGCCATGAGGACAGCCTCGCAGCCGGCGCCGACAGGGTCCGCGGAGGGGGGGTCAGTCAGCCCGGCAGTCCGGCGATGCCGGTGCCCACCGGGTCGTCGGTCCCGTCCCGGTGCGTGCGGCCGCGGCGCGTGCCGGCGGCCTCGTCGCGCACCAGGCGCACCCACAGCAGCACGGCGAACAGCCCGAAGACCCACCACTGCAGCGCGTAGAACAGGTTCTGCAGGTTGACGCCGTCGCTTCCCTCGAGCACGGGCCGCGGCAGCAGGGCGGGACCGCCCTCGGCGGTGGTGGCCTGCGCCGGGTCGGCGGTCGTGAGCACCACGTAGCCGGAGTAGATGGGCCCGCCCCAGGAGTTGACCAGCGCCCCGGTGGAGATGGAGTCGGTCAGCGGCGGCCCGTCCGGGTTGTCGGGCAGGGGCGCGCCGCCCTCCTGCATCGACTCCGAGGCCTGCAGCCACCCGGTGACGCGCACCTCGCCGGCGGGCACGTCGAGCGCGGTCGCATCGGGGGTGGCCGAATCCACCCAGCCGCGGACCACGGGGACGACGGGCGGCCCGGACAGCGACGCCCACGACGCGCCGCCCGTGCCGTCGTCGGTGACCCGCAGCGGCGTCAGCACGAGGTAGCCGGTGCGCCCGCCGAGGGAGCGGCCCGCGACGAGCATCTGCCCCTCGGGCTCGTACGTGCCGGTCACCCACGCCTCGGTGCCCACGAGCTCCCCGGGGAACGACGACTGCGGGGGCAGCAGGTCGCCCAGCGCCTCGGGACCCTGCGCCGCCTGCTCCGCCGCCTCCTGCTGGGCGGCGAGCTCCGCCCGCTGGTAGGCGCGGTCGAGCTGCCACACCCCGAGCCGTCCGCACACGGCGGCGGCGAGCAGGAAGAGGAGCAGGATCCCGATCATGCGGGGCTGGAGGGCCACCGCCCAGAACGACCTGCGGGCGGGCTGGGGGCTGGGCACGGCTCCACCGTAATCCGCGCGGCGCCCGCCGACGGAATCGGTGCGGCGGCGGCACCTGACGGTCCGCCAGATCGACGTCACGCTCCTG
Source organism: Promicromonospora sp. Marseille-Q5078 (assembly GCF_050315395.1). Taxonomy (NCBI): domain Bacteria; kingdom Bacillati; phylum Actinomycetota; class Actinomycetes; order Micrococcales; family Promicromonosporaceae; genus Promicromonospora; species Promicromonospora sp. Marseille-Q5078. The sequence goes on along the minus strand of NZ_JBNPQG010000001.1, from coordinate 1,298,803 downwards.
ACCTCGCGGGTCGTGCTGCGTTCGGGTCCGGGGTGCGGTGGAATGAAGGCGCCGGACTTCCCCGAGCCCCTGGAGCGTGTGATGAGCACCACGACCACCCCGTCCGCCACCCCCACGCCTTGGCGCGCCGGCGGCGGTACCGAGCTCTCGGCCGAGTCGATCGACCGGATCGACCGGTGGTGGCGGGCGGCGAACTACCTGTCCGTGGGGCAGATCTACCTGCTCGACAACCCGCTGATGCGCGAGCCGCTGACCCGCGACCACGTCAAGCCCCGCCTGCTGGGCCACTGGGGCACGACGCCCGGCCTGAACTTCCTGTACGCGCACCTCAACCGGGCGATCAAGGAGCGCGAGCAGTCCACGGTGTACGTCGCCGGCCCCGGTCACGGCGGCCCGGGCCTCGTCGCGAGCACCTACCTGGACGGCACGTACTCCGAGCTCTACTCGGACATCACCGAGGACGCCGACGGCGTCCGCCGGCTCTTCCGCCAGTTCTCCTTCCCGGGCGGCATCCCGAGCCACGTCGCCCCCGAGACCCCCGGGTCCATCCACGAGGGCGGCGAGCTGGGGTACGCCCTGTCGCACGCGTACGGCGCGGTGTTCGACAACCCGGACCTGCTGGTGGCGGCGGTCGTGGGCGACGGCGAGGCGGAGACCGGCCCGCTCGCCACCAGCTGGCACTCGAACAAGCTGCTCAACCCTGCGCAGGACGGCGTCGTGCTGCCGATCCTGCACCTCAACGGGTACAAGATCGCCAACCCGACGATCCTCGACCGCATCGGTCGCGACGAGCTCGAGTCGCTCATGGTCGGGTACGGGCACACGCCGCACTGGTTCGAGGTCGCCGACGGCTCCGACGAGTCGCACGAGTCGATCCACCGCCGCTTCGCCGCGGTGCTGGACGAGGTGCTCGACGAGATCGCCGCGATCAAGGCGCGCGCCGCCGTCGAGGGCGAGGACATGCCCCGGCCGGCGTGGCCGATGATCGTGTTCCGCACGCCGAAGGGCTGGACCGGGCCCGAGTACATCGACGGCAAGAAGACGGTGGGTTCGTGGCGGGCGCACCAGGTCCCGCTCGCCAGCGCGCGGGACACGCCCGAGCACCTCCAGGTGCTGGAGGAGTGGCTGAGGTCGTACGCGGCCGACGAGCTGTTCGACGACGACGGCCGCATCCTCGACGACATCCGCGAGCTGGCCCCCGCGGGCGAGCTGCGTATGAGCGCGAACCCGCACGCGAACGGCGGCGTGCTGCTGCGCGACCTGCGGCTGCCCGACTTCCGCGACTTCGCGGTCGACGTCCCCGCCCCCGGGGCCGGCGCGGTGGAGGCGCCGCGCGTGCTGGGCCAGTTCCTCACCGAGGTGATCCGCCGCAACCCGGACAACTTCCGGATCTTCGGTCCGGACGAGACGGCGTCCAACCGCCTGCAGGCCACGTTCGACGTGACGGGCAAGCAGTGGAACGCCGAGTACTTCTCGCCGGAGGTCGACGAGCACCTGGTCCGCGCCGGCCGGGTGATGGAGCAGCTGTCGGAGCACCAGTGCCAGGGCTGGCTCGAGGGCTACCTGCTCACCGGGCGGCACGGCCTGTTCACCAGCTACGAGGCCTTCATCCACATCGTCGACTCGATGTTCAACCAGCACGCGAAGTGGCTCAAGGTCACCAACCACATCCCGTGGCGGCGGCCGGTCGCGAGCCTCAACTACCTGCTGTCGAGCCACGTGTGGCGCCAGGACCACAACGGCTTCAGCCACCAGGACCCGGGCTTCATCGACCACGTCGTGAACAAGAAGGCCGAGATCGTCCGGGTGTACCTGCCGCCGGACGCGAACACGCTGCTGTCCACCTACGACCACTGCCTGCGCAGCCGGCAGTACGTGAACGTCGTGGTGGCGGGCAAGCAGCCGGCGCCGCAGTTCCTCACGATGGAGCAGGCGATCGCGCACTGCACCCGCGGCCTGGGCATCTGGGAGTGGGCGGGCACCGAGGTCGAGGGCCAGTCCCCCGACGTCGTGCTCGGCGCGGCGGGCGACGTGCCGACGCTCGAGGTGCTCGCGGCGGCGGACATCCTGCGCCACCGCATCCCCGGCCTCAAGGTCCGGGTGGTGAACGTCGTCGACCTCATGCGCCTGCAGGACGAGAAGGAGCACCCGCACGGCCTGTCGGACAAGGACTTCGACACGCTGTTCACGGCCGACAAGCCGGTGATCTTCAACTACCACGGGTACCCCTGGCTCATCCACCGCCTCACGTACCGGCGCACCAACCACGCCAACATCCACGTGCGGGGGTACAAGGAGGAGGGCACCACGACGACGCCCTTCGACATGGCGATGCTCAACGACATCGACCGCTTCCACCTGGTGATCGACGTCATCGACCGGGTGCCGTCCCTGCGCTCCACCTACGCGGGCCTGCGCCAGGAGATGGTCGACGCCCGCCTCACCGCCCGGCAGTACACCCGCGAGCACGGGGAGGACCTCCCCGAGGTGCGCGAGTGGGTGTGGCCGGACGCCGGCGACACGGGCACCGCCACCGGCGGCCCGGAGTACGACGCGGCGGCGGCGACGGGTGGCGACAACGAGTGACCGGTACGTCCCGCTCCATCTACATCGCCTCCCCCGAGGGCGAGACCGGCAAGTCGACGGTCGCGCTGGGCGTGCTGGACCTGCTGGTCCGGCAGGTGTCCCGCGTCGGGGTGTTCCGGGCCGTCTCCCGCGTGCCGTCGCCGCCGGCGTCGGACGCGGGGGGCGACGCCCCGCGCGACCACGTCCTGGAGATGCTGCTGCAGCACGACGGCGTGGACCTCGCCTACGAGGACGCGGTCGGCGTCACCTACGACGACGTGCACGCCGACCCGGAGGCCGCGCTGTCCAGCATCCTGGACCGCTACCACGCGGTGGCGGAGCGGTGCGACGCCGTCGTGGTGGTCGGCACGGACTACACGGACGTCACGGGCGCCACGGAGCTGGCGTTCAACGCCCGGGTCGCGGCAAACCTCGGCGCGCCGGTGCTGCTCGTCACCTCGGGCCGCGAGCGGTCGACCGAGGAGGTGCGCGCCCTGACGCGCCTCAGCGTCTCGGAGCTGCGCGCCAACCACGCGCAGCCGGTGGGCGTCGTGGTGAACCGGTGCGGCCCGTCGGTGCTCGCCGCGGGCGCGACGGCGCTGCTCGGCGACCTCGACCTGCCGGTGTGGACCGTGCCCGAGGAACCGTTCCTGCACGCCCCCACGGTGGGCCGGCTCGCCGAGGCGGTCGAGGGCACGCTCATGCTCGGCGACCCGGACCTGCTGGGCCGCGAGGCGCTGGACGTCATCGTCGGCGCCATGTCGTTCGAGCACGTGCTCGACCACCTGTCCGACGGCGCGGTCGTCATCCTGCCGGGCGACCGGTCGGACGTGCTGCTGGGGCTGCTGTCCGCGCACGCCGCCGTCACGTTCCCGTCGCTGGCGGGCATCGTGCTCACCGGCGGGTACGTGCCGCGGGGCACGATCGCGCAGCTGCTGTCGGCGCTCGGCCCGCGCGTGCCGGTGGTCGCCACCGCGCTCGGCACCTACCAGGCGGCCCGGCGCGCGGCCGAGACGCACGGGTACGTCACCGTCACCTCGACCCGCAAGATCGACGTCGCGCGGGCGCTGTTCGAGCAGCACGTGGACGGCGCGGCGCTGCTGGCCCGCCTGGACCTGCCGCGCACGCCCGTCGTCACGCCGCTGATGTTCGAGTACGAGCTCATCGAGCGGGCCCGCGCCGACCGGCGGCGCGTCGTGCTGCCCGAGGGCGAGGACGACCGCATCCTGCGCGCGGCCTCCACCGTGCTGGCGCGCGGCATCGCGGACCTCGTGATCCTGGGCGACGAGACGACGATCCGGGCGCGGGCCGCGGAGCTCGGCCTCGACATCGCCGCGGCCACGGTGCTCTCCCCCACCGACCCGGAGCACGTCGAGCTCTTCGCGACGGAGTACGCCAGGCTCCGCGCCCACAAGGGCATGACGGTGGAGCGAGGGCGGGAGATCGTCACCGACGTGTCGTACTTCGGCACGATGATGGTGCACCTCGGCCTCGCCGACGGGATGGTCTCCGGCGCCGCGCACACGACGGCGCACACCATCCGGCCGTCGTTCGAGATCGTCAAGACCCAGCCCGGCGTCTCCGTGGTCTCGTCCGTCTTCCTCATGTGCCTGCAGGACCGGGTGCTGGTGTACGGCGACTGCGCGGTCATCCCGGACCCGACCGCGGAGGAGCTCGCGGACATCGCCGTCTCGTCGTCGGCCACGGCCGCGCAGTTCGGCGTCGACCCGCGGGTCGCGATGCTGTCGTACTCCACGGGCACCTCCGGCTCGGGCGCGGACGTCGACAAGGTGCGCACCGCCACCCAGCTCGTCCACGAGCGCCGCCCCGACCTGTCCGTGGAGGGCCCGATCCAGTACGACGCCGCCGTCGACGCGTCCGTCGCGGCGTCCAAGCTGCCGGAGTCGTCGGTGGCGGGCCGGGCGACCGTCTTCGTCTTCCCCGACCTCAACACGGGCAACAACACCTACAAGGCGGTGCAGCGCTCCGCCGGCGCGGTGGCCGTCGGCCCCGTGCTGCAGGGGCTGAACAAGCCGGTGAACGACCTGTCGCGCGGCGCGCTCGTGGCCGACATCGTCAACACCGTGGCCATCACGGCGATCCAGGCCCAGGCGCTGGCGCCGGCGCCGACCGACGCGAAGGAGGGCTCCGCATGAGCATCGTCCCCGAGGCCGAGCGGCCCACCCCGTACAGCGCGTACGGGGCGCACGGGTCCGTGCTGGTGCTCAACTCGGGCTCGTCGTCGCTGAAGTACCAGCTGGTCAACCCGGTGGGCGGCGAGGCGATCGCGGCGGGCACGGTCGAGCGGATCGGCGAGGCCGGCGGCACGGGCATCGTCACGCACACGTTCGCGGGCAACAAGACCCGCCGCGAGCTCGAGGTGCCGGACCACGGCGAGGCGCTGCGGCTCGCGCTGGGCATGTTCGCCGAGATCGGCCCGCACCTCGAGGACGCCGGGATCTACGCCGTCGGGCACCGGGTGGTGCACGGCGGGGCGGAGTTCTCGGGCCCGGTCGTGGTGGACGACGACGTCGTGGCGCGGATCGACGCGCTGGTGCCGCTCGCGCCGCTGCACAACCCGGCCAACGTGCAGGGCATCCGGGTGGCGCGCGAGCTGCTGCCCCACGTGCCGCACGTCGCCGTCTTCGACACCGCGTTCTTCCAGGGGCTGCCCGCCGAGGCGTACACGTACGCCATCGACCGCGAGGTGGCCGCGACCTACGACGTGCGCCGGTACGGCTTCCACGGCACCAGCCACCAGTACGTGGCGGGCAAGGTGGCGCGCGTGCTCGGCCGGCGCGTGCAGGACCTGCACACCATCGTGCTGCACCTGGGCAACGGGGCGTCCGCGTCGGCGGTGCGCGGCGGCGTGCCGATCGACACCTCCATGGGGCTGACGCCGCTGGAGGGCCTCGTCATGGGCACGCGGTCGGGCGACGTCGACCCGGCGGTCGTCTTCCACCTCGCCCGCAACGCGGGGATGAGCATCGACGAGCTCGACACGCTGCTCAACAAGCGCTCGGGGATGCTGGGGCTGTCCGGCGTGAACGACTTCCGCGAGCTGCGCCGCCTCATCGACGGCGGCGACGAGGCCGCGGCCCTCGCCTTCGACGTGTACGTGCACCGGCTGAAGAAGTACGTGGGCGCGTACGCGGCGCTGCTCGGGCGCGTGGACGTGGTCGCGTTCACCGCGGGCGTCGGCGAGAACGACGCCGCCGTGCGGGCCGCCGTCTGCGAGGGCCTGGAGGGCATGGGCATCGCCGTCGACCCGGACCGCAACACCGCGTCGCGGCACGACGAGCGCATCATCTCCCCCGACTGGACGTCCACGCTGGTCATGGTGATCCCCACCATGGAGGAGCTGGCGATCGCGCGGCAGTGCGTGGAGGCCGTCGACGGCCGGCACCCGTCCTCGGCCGTCACCGCGGGCTGAGGACGGGCGTCGGGGCCGCCGGGGCCGTCGCCGTCAGGCGAGCGCGAACACCAGGCACGCGATCGCGAAGCCCATGACGCCGATGCCGGTCTCCATGACGGTCCACGTGCGCAGCGTGGTCTTCACGTCCATGCCGAAGAACCGGCCCACCAGCCAGAAGCCCGAGTCGTTGACGTGGCTGAGCACCACGGACCCGGCGGCGACGGCGAGGACGATCGTCGCGGTCGCCGTCGGGGTGAAGTCCCCGGCCGCGACGGCCGGGGAGATGAGCCCGGCCGCGGTGGTCAGGGCCACCGTCGCGGAGCCCTGCGCCACCCGGAGCACGGCGGCGATGACGAAGCCCGCCACGATGACCGGCAGCCCGAGGTCGCTCAGCACGTCCGCGAGCGCGTCGCCGATGCCGGACGCGCGCAGCACGCCGCCGAACATGCCGCCGGCGCCCGTGATGAGGATGACGGAGCAGACGGGCCCCAGCGCGGAGTCGAGCGTCTGCTCCAGCACGGTGCCCTCGACGCCGCGGCGACGGCCGAGCGCCCACGCCGCCACGAGCACGGTGATCAGCAGCGCGACCGGCGTCGAGCCGATCGTGCCCGCCCAGCCCACGACCGGGCTGTCGCCGTCCACCCAGCCGGCGGACACCGCGGTCTCCAGCCCCGTGTTGGCGAAGATCAGCACGAGCGGGAGCAGCAGGATGCCGACGACGGTGCCGAAGCGCGGCGGGTTCGCGGTCTGGACGGCGTCCGCGCGGCCCAGGATCGCGGGCACGGGGAGCTCGAACCGGCGGCCGGCGAACCTGCCGAAGAGGTAGGCGGTCACGTACCAGGTGGGGATCGCGACGACCAGGCCGAGGAGCAGGACCAGGCCCACGTTGGCGCCGAGGAACTCGGACGCCGCGACGGGGCCGGGGTGCGGCGGCACGTAGATGTGCATCACCGAGAACGCGCCCGCCACAGGCAGGCCGTACAGCAGCAGCGACCCGCCGAGGCGGTGCGCCACGGCGAACACGATCGGCAGCATGACGACGAGGCCGGCGTCGAAGAAGATCGGGAAGCCGAAGATCAGGGACGCGACGCCGAGCGCCAGCGGGGCCCGCTTCTCCCCGAACCGGGCGATGAGCACGTCGGTCATCACCTTGGCGCCGCCGCTGGTCTCGATCAGCCGGCCGAGCATCGCGCCCAGCCCGACGAGCAGGGCGACGGACGCGAGGGTCGACCCGAAGCCGTCGAGCAGCACGTCCAGGATGCCGCTGCGGGGCAGCCCCGCGGCGACCGCGGTGAGCAGGCTGACCAGCACGAGCGCGAGGAACGCGTGCAGGCGCACCTTGATGATGAGGAAGAGCAGCAGGGCGACCGCGCCGGCGGCGATGGCGAGCAGCGGCCCGGCCGTGAGGGTCTGGGTCCAGTCGTCTGTGGGCATGGCGAAGTCCTCGTCGACGGTCGTGCGGGATGGGCGAACGGTGCCGCGGGGTGCGGCGGGGGTCTCAGGCGCGCGCGGCGAGCCAGGCGGTGACGGTGTCGATGACGTCCTGCGGGGGCGCGGCGACGTCCACCGTGATCCCGTCCTCGTCCGGTTCGAGCGGCTCGAGCGTGGCGAGCTGGGAGGGCAGCAGGGTGGTCGGCATGAAGTGCCCGCTGCGGTGCGCCATCCGGTCGGCGAGCAGCTCCGGGCTGCCGTCGAGGTGGACGAAGCGGACGCGGCCGCGCGCGCCGCGCAGGACGTCCCGGTAGGCCCGCTTCAGCGCCGAGCAGGTCACGACGGCGGGCCTCCCGGCGTCGGTCTCCGTGCTCAGCCAGTCGCGGATCGCGGCGAGCCAGGGAGCCCGGTCGGCGTCGGTGAGGGGGGTGCCGGCCGACATCTTCTCGATGTTGGCGGCGGGGTGGAACTCGTCGGCCTCGGCGACGTCGACGCCGAGACGGTCGGCGAGGAGCCCGGCGACGGTGGTCTTGCCCGAGCCGGCGACGCCCATGACGACCACGTGCTCGTTCGTGACGACAGTGTCCATGTCGACTTCCCTGTTCGATCGGCGACCCGCACCGTGGCGGGTCCCGCGACGACTGCTGCGTCGCCGCGCCGTCCGAGCATGCATCATTGGTAGCACCTTTGACAAGACTGGTCACACCAATCGCTGGTGGGCCTCCCCCCGCGCCGATAGGCTCGGCCCATGCCGTCACCGTCCCTGCACGCCGCCGTGCTCGACTCGCTCGGGCGGGCGATCACCAGCGGGGACGTCGCCCCGGGCACCCCCCTGACCCTCGACGGGATCGGCAGCCGGCACGGGGTCTCCCGGACCGTCGCGCGCGAGGTGATGCGCATGCTCGAGGGCCTCGGGATGGTGCGTTCGCGCCGCCGGGTCGGCCTCGTGGTCCTCGGCATGGACGAGTGGAACGTGCTCGACCCGCGCGTCATCCGGTGGCGGCTGCAGGGCCCGGGCCGCGACGCGCAGCTCCGCAGCCTCACCGAGCTGCGGCACGCCGTCGAGCCCCTGGCCGCCGCGGGCGCCGCCCGGAACGCCACCCCGCAGGTGCGGGGCGAGCTCGTGGACCTCGCCCGGCGCATGCGCACGCTGGGCGAGGCCGGCGACCTCACGGAGTTCCTCGCCCTCGACGTCCGGATGCACGAGCTGCTGCTGCGCTCCAGCGGCAACGAGATGTTCGGCCCGCTGGCCGACGTCGTCGCCGAGGTGCTGTCCGGGCGCACGCACCTCGGGCTGATGCCCGCCTCCCCCGTGCCCGAGGCGCTCGACCAGCACGAGGCCGTCGCGCGGGCCGTGGCCGACGGCGACCCCGACGCCGCCGAGGCGGCCATGTCGGCGATCGTCGGCGAGGTGCGCCGCGCGCTCGTCGGCCGGCCGACGGCCCCGCAGGGCGAACCGGCCTCCCGGGGCTAGCCTCGACGTCGATGCTCACCTTCACGCCACCCTGCGGGCCGGTCCGAGGCTGGGCGGACGGCGACGTCCGCCGCGCGACCGGCATCCCGTACGCGCGCGCCGACCGCTTCGCGCGACCCGCCCCGGTCGAGGACCGGACCGAGCTCCTCGACGCGACCTCCTGGTCCCCCGCCTGCCCGCAGGCGCCCGTGCCGTTCCTCGACGAGGTGCTGGGTTCCGCCGCCGGCGACGTCCCCGTGGACGAGCACTGCCAGAACCTGTCGGTGACGATGCCCGCCGATGCGCGCCCCGACGACCGGCTGCCGGTCATGGTGTGGATCCACGGCGGCTCGTACATCACCGGCGCCGGCGACGTGCCGATCATGGACCCGCGGCCGCTGGTCGCGGAGCAGCGGGTGGTGGTCGTCACGGTCACGTACCGGCTGGGGCTGTTCGGCTACCTCGGCGACGGCCCGGAGCGGCCCGCGAACCTCGGGCTGCTCGACCAGCTCGAGGCGCTGCGCTGGGTGCGGCGCAACATCGCGGCGTTCGGCGGGGACCCGGCGCGGGTGACGGTGTTCGGCCAGTCGGCCGGGGGTGACGCCGTGGCGCACCTCATGGCCGTGCCGGAGGCGCCCGACCTGTTCTCCCGCGCGATCGTGCAGAGCGCGCCGCTCGGCATCTCCCGCGGGCGGGCCCGCATGAACGACGCCATGGCGCGCGCCGCCGCGGGGGTCTCCGCCCGGACGCCGGTCGACGACGTGGTGGCCGCCGAGGAGCGGGTCGCCCAGATGGCGCGGGCGTACGGCCTGCGCGCCGCGATGCCGTTCGGCACGCAGTACGGCCACGACCCGCTGCCGCCCGAGGACGAGATCGAGGCCGCGTGGGACGCCGTCGCGCCGCGCGTCGCGCTGCTCGTCGGGAGCACCGCCGAGGAGGCGCGGCTCTTCGTCCGCCGCCTGCCGGCCGTGCGCCGGCTCGTCGGGCTGCCCGTCGTCGGCCCGTGGGCGCGGCGGGCGCTGGTCTCCCTCGTCACCGCGAAGGTCTACGGCCGGCCCGCACGCCGCCTCGCCGCCCGCCACGCGGCCGCCGGGGGCTCGGCGCACCGGTACGTCGTGACGTGGGCGGCGCCGGGCAACCCCTGGGGCGCCGCGCACACGGTGGACCTCCCCCTGCTGTTCGGCGACGCGAAGGCCTGGGCGACCGCCGCCCTCACGGACGGCGCCCCCTGGGACGACCTGCAGCGCAGCGCCCGCCGGGTGCGCGCCGTCTGGGGCGCCTTCGCGCGGGGCGAGGACCTCGGCGACCGCGGTGACGTACCGGGGGCGCTCACCTACCGCCGGGCGGGCCGATGACGCTCCTCCTCGACCCGCCGGCCTGGGCGGCGCACGGCCGGCTCTGGTCCCACCTGGTCTCCGACTCCTCGCTGCACGAGCTGCGCTCGTTCGCCCGCGCCCAGGGGGTGGGCGATCGCGCCTTCGACCTCGACCACTACGACGTGCCCGCCGAGAGCCACGACGCGCTGGTCGCCGCCGGGGCCGTGCCGGTCACGGGCGGCGAGCTCTCGCGCCGCCTCGCCGGCTCGGGCCTGCGCGTGCCCGGCCGGGAGCGGCGGCGCGCGTCGCGCGACGCGCTGCGCGTGCGGTGGGAGGCGCTGTGGGTCCCCGACGACCGCGGCGGCTCGGAGGCCGCCGTCGGCGCGGCCGGGCGCGACCTCGTGGACCGCTGGCGCGAGCCGCACCGCGTCTACCACTCCCGGCTGCACCTGGCCGACGCCCTCGACGCCCTGGACCTGCTCGTCGCGGACGGCGCCGACGGCTCGCCGTGGCACGCCGCCGTCGCGCTGTGGTTCCACGACGCCGTGCACGACGGCGAGGCGGGGCGGGACGAGGAGCGCTCCGCGGCGCTCGTGGCGGGGCTGCTCGGGCCGGCCGTCGGGCTGGCCCGGCCCGCAGGCCGGGACGGCCTGCTGACGGCCGACGACGTGGCCGAGGTCGCCCGGCTCGTGCTCGTCACGACGGCGCACGACCCCGATCCGGGCGACGGCTCCGGGGCGCTGGTCAGCGACGCCGACCTCGCGGTCCTCGGCGCCGAGCCGGGCCGGTACGCCCGGTACGCCGCCCAGGTGCGGGCCGAGTACGGGCACGTGCCCGACGCCGCGTTCCGCACCGGCCGCGCCGCCGTCCTGGACCAGCTGGCCGGGCTGCCGCACCTGTTCCGCTCGTCCGCCGCGGCGGGCCGCTGGGCCGGGCCGGCCGCCGCCAACCTGCGCGCCGAGCGCGCCGCGCTGACCGCCGGCCGCTAGGTTGCGGGCGTGACCCCGACGACTCCGGCCGACGGCCCGGCCGGCAACCCCTCGGCGCGCGGGCCGCGCCGCACCCGCCGGCACGCCCTGGCCGTGACCGCGACGGCCCTCGGGGCGCTCGCCCTGGCCGTCGCCGTCCCGGTCGCATGGGTGCAGCTCACCGGCCAGGCGCGCGTGCGCCCGTCCGTCGAGGCCGTCGAGCCGGTGGACGCGATCCTCGTGCTCGGCGCCGGGCTGCGTCCCGACGGCACCCCGTCGCCGTACCTGCAGCGCCGGCTGGACGCCGCGGCCGAGCTGTACCGCGCCGGGGCGGCCGGCCGCGTGGTGCTCAGCGGCGACGGACAGCCGCGCCCGGACGGCACGCCCTACGACGAGCCCGCGTCCATGCGGGACTGGATCCTCGGGCGCGGCGTGCCCGAGGAGGCGCTGACGCTGGACCGCGAGGGCCTCGACACGACGGCGTCCTGCCGCCGCACGGCCGAGCTCACCGGGGCGCGCACCGCCGTCGTCGTCACGCAGGACTACCACCTGCGCCGCGCCCTGTTCAGCTGCGCCCGCGCCGGCCTGGACGCGCAGGGCGTGGGCGTCTCGGCCGCCAGCGCCACGCCGCGGCGCTGGGTGTGGTGGCACGTGCGCGAGGTGCCCGCGTCGTGGCGCGCGGCGGCGCGCGAGCTCTGACGCGCTCTCGCGTCCGCCCGCTATCGTCCGGTCATGACCGACGCAGCAGTCCGCACGGACGTCACCGGCGGTGTCGCCACGGTGACCCTGGACCGACCCGCCAAGAAGAACGCGCTCACCGCCGCGATGTACGCCGCCCTGGCGGACGCGCTCGACGCCGCGGAGGCCGACGCGGACGTGCGGGCCGTGGTGATCCAGGGCCACGGCACGGTGTTCTGCGCGGGCAACGACATCGGCGACTTCCTCGACCATCCGCAGACGGGACCCGACGCCCCGGTGTACCGCTTCCTCCGGACGCTCGTGCGGTTCCCCAAGCCGCTCGTCGCGGCGGTGCGCGGGCCGGCCGTCGGCATCGGCGCGACGATGCTGCTGCACTGCGACCTCGTGTACGCCGGCGAGGGTGCGACGCTCCTGTTCCCGTTCGTGGACCTCGGCCTGGTCCCCGAGGCGGGGTCCAGCCTGCTGCTGCCGCAGGTCGTCGGGCACCAGCGCGCCGCGGCTGCCCTGCTGCTCGGGGACCCGTTCAGCGCCGCCGCGGCGGCGGACGCCGGCCTGGTCAACCAGGTGCTGCCGGACACGGAGGTCCTCGGCTACGCGCAGGCGCAGGCGGCGCGCCTGGCCGCGAAGCCCGCCGCGTCGGTCGTGACGACGAAGCGGCTGCTGCGGGCCGGCGGCCAGGACGCCGTCCTGGCCCGCATCGAGGACGAGGGAGCCCTCTTCGCACGCCTCCTCGACGAGCCCGCCGCGCGGGCCGCGCTGAGTTCCTTCCTGCGCCGCCCCCAGCCCTCGGACGGGCCTACGGCAGGCGCAGCCGACGCATCGCGCCCAGCGCGACCGTGAGCACGCGGCTCGGCGTCTCGCCGCCGAGCGCGTACAGGGTGTCGAGGGAGGCGCCGAGCCGCGCGCCGCGCTGGACGGCGACGGTCTGGACCTCGGTGACCGCCTCGACGCCCTCGCGCCCGTGCCGGCGGCCCTGCCCGGAGGCCTTGAACCCGCCCATCGGCGCGGCGGCGGAGCCCCACGCGGAGGCGTACCCGTCGTTGATCACCACGGTGCCGGACTCCACGCGCGCCGCCAGGCGCCGGGCCCGGGCGACGTCGGTGGACCAGATGCTCGCGTTGAGGCCGAACTCGGTGTCGTTCATGACCCGCACCGCGTCGTCGTCGGACGCCACGCGCGTCACCGCGACCACGGGCCCGAACGTCTCCTCGCGGGAGCACAGCGCGTCCTCGGGGACGTTGTCGAGCACGGTCGGGGCGTAGAAGAACGGCCCGACGTCGGAGCGGTGCACGCCGCCGACGAGCGCCCGGGCGCCCTTGGCGAGCGCGTCGTCGACGTGCCGGGTGACGCGCTCGAGCTGCCCCGCGGAGACCAGGGAGCCGACGTCCGCCGTGTAGTCGAGACCAGTGCCGAGCGTCAGTTCGCGGACGGCCTGGGCGAACCGGTCCAGGAAGGCGTCGGCGATCCGCTCGTGCAGCACCAGCCGCTCGATCGACATGCACAGCTGGCCGGAGTTGGAGAAGCAGGCCCGCACCACCCCGGGCACCGCGGAGTCCAGGTCGGCGTCGGCCGCGACGTACAGGGGGTTCTTGCCGCCCAGCTCGAGCGTCGTGCCGATGAGCCGCTCGCCGGCGCGTGCCGCGACCTTGCGGCCGGTCGCCGTCGAGCCCGTGAACGCGATGTGGTCCACCTGGTCCACGAGCGCGGCGCCGACGTCGCCGCCGCCGGCGACGACGAGGAACAGGTCCTCCGGCAGCCCGGCGTCCAGGAGCACCTCCGCGACCCAGAGCGCCGACAGGGTGGTCTGCGGGTCCGGCTTGAGCACCACGGCGTTCCCCGCCAGCAGCGCCGGCACGGCCTCGGAGAGCACCAGCGACAGCGGGTAGTTCCACGGCGTGACCGCGCCCACGACGCCCACCGGCCGGCGGTGCACGCGCACCCCGGTGAGGACGGGCAGCATGCCGGGCACCCGGCGCGCACCCAGGTATCCCGGCCCGCGGACGGCGTAGTGCCGGCACGCGATCGCGACGTCGGCGACCTCCTCGAACGCGCTGCGGCGCGCCTTGCCCGACTCCATCTGGATCAGGTCGAGGATCTCCGACTGCCGCTCCAGCACCAGCGCGCCGAGGCGGTCGAGCACAGCCGTGCGCTCCCGCACCGTGGTGCGGGCCCAGTCCCCCTGCGCGGCACGCGCGCGGCCGACGGCGGCCGCCACGTCGTCCGGCGAGGACAGCGGGAAGGCGGCCAGCGGGGCGCCGGTGAACGGAAGGGTCGAGCGGTGCGTCCCGACGGCGTGTGACGTGACGATCCGCCGCGTGAGCGGCTCCACGACGTCGGGCTCCAGGACATAGGTGGCGGCGGGCAGCTCGGGGTCGAGGAGTTCCTCGAGAGCGCCATCGCCCTCGTGCGCGGTGGACATGGCCGCCACCCTAGTCGGACCGGGCGACACCGCGGCAACCGTCGTCCCCGGTTCGCCCGGCCTTTCGCTCTCAGCGCGAGGCGCCGAACCACTTCCCGAGGACCACGGTCTCCTGGTCGGCGTACCCGAGCCGGTCGTAGAAGCTCACGACCTGCGGGTTCGTGCTCCGGACCATGAGCTGCACCTTGCGGGCACCTGCCGCGCGGAGCCACTCCTCGCCGGCGTCGACGGCTGCACGCCCGAGGCCCGTGCCCTGCTGGGCCGGGTCCACCGCGACGTAGTAGAGCCAGCCGCGGTGACCGTCGTAGGCGGCCATCGCGGAGGCGACCACGGTCTCGCCCTCGCAGGCGACCAGGACCGTCGACGTCGGGGTGCGACGCGCGTCGGCGATGTCGAGGCGCGGGTCGTTCCACGGCCGGGTCAGGCCGCAGGCCTCCCACAGCGCGACGACCTGCTCGACGTCGTCGTCGCCGATCTCCCGGAAGGCGAGGCCGAGCGCGCCCCCGGTCGCGACGTCGGCGCTCACCGCGGCTGGTACGGGGAGACGACGACCTCGACCCGCTGGAACTCCTTGAGGTCGGAGTACCCGGTGGTGGCCATGGCGCGGCGCAGCGCGCCCACGAGGTTCAGGGTGCCGTCGGCCGTGCCGCTCGGCCCGAAGAGGACCTGCTCGAGCGTGCCCGCGGTGCCGACCTCGACCCGCTCGCCGCGCGGGAGGGCGTGGTGGTGGGCCTCCGGGCCCCAGTGCCAGCCCTCGCCGGGGGCCTCGGACGCCCGGGCGAGCGCGGCGCCCAGCATGACGGCGTCGGCACCGCACGCGACCGCCTTGACGATGTCGCCGGAGCGGCCGACGCCGCCGTCGGCGATGACGTGCACGTACCGGCCGCCCGACTCGTCGAGGTAGTCCCGACGGGCCGCGGCGACGTCGGACACGGCCGTGGCCATCGGCGCGTGGATGCCGAGGCCCACGCGCGTCGTGTGGGCCGCGCCGCCGCCGAAGCCGACGAGGACGCCGGCCGCGCCGGTGCGCATCAGGTGCAGCGCGGCCGTGTAGGTGGACGCGCCGCCGACCACGACGGGTACGTCGAGCTCGTAGATGAACCGCTTGAGGTTGAGGGGCTCGGCGTTGCCGGAGACGTGCTCGGCGGACACGGTGGTGCCGCGGATGACGAACAGGTCGACGCCGGCGTCGACCACCGTCTGGTAGTGCTCCTGCGTGCGCTGCGGGGAGAGCGCGCCCGCGACGGTCACGCCGGCGGCGCGGACCTCCTTGAGTCGCTGCGTGATCAGCTCGGGCTTGATCGGCTCGGCGTAGATCTCCTGCATGCGCTGCGTCGCGCGCTCGGCGGGCAGGTCGCGGATCTCGGCCAGCAGGGCCTCCGGCGACTCGTACCGCGTCCACAGCCCCTCGAGGTCGAGGACGCCGAGTCCGCCGTGGTTCCCGAGCGCCACCGCGGTGGCGGGGCTCATCACGGAGTCCATCGGCGCCGACATGATCGGCAGGTCGAAGTGGTAGGCGTCGATCTGCCACTCCACGGAGACGTCCTTCGGGTCGCGCGTGCGCCGCGAGGGCACGATCGCGATGTCGTCGAAGGAGTATGCGCGGCGGCCACGCTTTCCGCGTCCGATCTCGATCTCGTTGCTCACCCGGACAGCCTACCGGCGCGTGCTGTCGGTGGCCGGTGGCACAGTCCGGTGCCAGGACGGGGCCCGGCCCCGGCAGGCACCAGGAGGACGGCGGCATGACGACGGACGCGGAGCACGACGCCCGAGGGGCGGCACCGGCCGCCATCTCGCCCGACGTGGGCTGGTCCCGCGGGCCCCTGCTCGGCTTCGACACGGAGACGACCGGCCTGGACGTCGAGGCCGACCGCATCGTCACCGCGGCGCTCGTGCTGCGCGGCCCGGACGGCTCGCGCACCGTGCACACCTGGCTCCTCGACCCGGGCGTCGAGATCCCCGCCGAGGCCACCGCCATCCACGGCATCACGACCGCCGACGCCCGCGCGCGCGGCCTCGAGGCCGCGCCCGCCCTCGAGGAGATCGCCGCGACGCTCGTCGCGCACGTGCGCCACGGCGCGCCCGTCGTCGCCTACAACGCGTCGTTCGACCTCACGCTCCTGGACGTCGAGCTCGCCCGGCACGGCCTGCCGACGGTCCCGGACCGGCTCGGCCGGCCCGTCGCGCCGGTGCTCGACCCCCTCGTCCTCGACCGCTGGCTCGACGGCGCCCGCGAGGGCAAGCGACGCCTCGGCGACCTGTGCGCCCTGTACGGGATCGAGGGCGACGGGGACCTGCACAGCGCGGACGTCGACGTGCTCGCGACGCTCGACGTGCTCGACGCCCAGCTCGTGCGGCACCCGCACCTGCGCGGCACCGCGCTCGACGCGCTGCACACGGCCCAGGCCGGCGCCCACCGCACCTGGGCCGAGCGCGTCAACGCCGAGCGCGCCGCGAGCGCCGACGGCCGCCCCCCGACGTCGACCGCCTGGCCGGCGGCGGGTCAGGCGTACGGGGCGACGTACCCGTGGGGGTCGGCCTTCACCGGGTAGCCGCGCGGCACCACGGGCAGCGGGTCCTCGGCCCGCATCTGCCAGACCGCGAGCGCCCGCAGCAGCGACTCCCGGACCGCGGCGAGCGCGGGGTCGGCCCACCGGTCCTGCAGCTCGAGCGGGTCCGTGCCGACGTCGTACAAGCGGAAGCCGCCGGTGACGTCCGCGTACAGGGTCCAGTCCCCCGACCGGACCTTGCGCCGCCGGCCGCTCTGCGTGACGGCGTTCAGCTCGTCGAACCGCGCCTCGCCGCCGGGGCGGTCGTGGAAGAGGCCCGGCCGCCGGTCGTCCGTCACGTCCTCCGGCCCGTAGGGCAGGCCGCCCATGCCCTGCTCGACGTAGGCGCTCGCGAACTCCTCGTGCGGGAAGTCGGCGCCGGTGAGGAGCTGCCACAGGCTGCGGCCCTGCACCCCGGGCGGGGTGGCGGCGCCCATCGCCTCGCACAGCGTCGGCAGCAGGTCCGCGATCGAGACGTGCGCGGTGTGCGCGCCCCGCGCCCCCTGGTCCTCCGGCGCGCGGGGAGGGCGGACGTCGTCGCCGGCCACGACGAGGGGCACCCGGGCGAGGATGTCGGAGATCTCGGCCCCCTTGCGGAGCAGCCCGTACTCGCCCACGAAGTCCCCGTGGTCCGCGGTCAGCGCCATGACCTGCGGCCGCCGGCCGGCGGCCCCGCGGGTGCGCCCGAGGTGCTCGTGCAGGCGGCGCACCTGGTCGTCGACGAGCCGCAGCATGCCGAGGTAGTTCGAGCGCGCACGGTCCACCACGTCGTCGTAGTCGGCGAACGCGGCCTCGCCGATCCCGTGCAGGTAGCGCCACGCGAAGGGCAGGTCGTCGAGGCTCTCCTTGCCGGCGACCAGCGGCGGGAGGTCCTCGGGCGGGAACATCGAGTAGTACGGCTCGGGCGCCTGGTACGGGTTGTGCGGCTCCGGGAACGACACCACGGCGAGGAGCGGCTGGTCGTCGGGCACGGAGTCCGCCCACGCGATCGTGTCGGAGACGATGCGGTAGGGGTTCTGCAGCTCGACGGGGAAGGGCGCCGGCTCGTCGGCGTTGTGGAAGTTCAGGCCGTCGAGCCACTCCTCGAACGCGGCCTCGTCCGGGTCCGTGCTCCCCCCGACGCGGCCCTGGTGCATGTAGTCGACGAAGTGGTCGACGTCCTGCTCCCCCAGGTAGGTGTGGTTCTTCCCGACGTGCGCGGTGGCGTACCCGGCCGCCCGCGCCGTCCCGAACAGGTCCGTGTGGAACACGGCCTGGTCCTGCGCGGGGTTCTGCACCACGCGGTGCGCCGACGGCCACCGTCCGGTGAGCAGGCTGGTCCGCGCGGGGCAGCACAGCGGCGAGGTGGTGTACGCCCGGTCGAACCACACCCCGCGTCGGGCGAGCTCGTCGGTGAACGGCGTCGTGTCGAGCGGGAAGCCCTCCCGGCGGGAGACGTCGGCGCGGTGCTGGTCCGTGAGGACGATGACGAGGTCGGGGCGTCGGTCGGGGGTCATGGGGCTGCCTTTCGTGGTGGCGCGGGGATGCGGGAGCGTGCGCGTCGGCTTCACTTGCCGCCGGTCGTGGCGATGCCGCGCACCAGGAACCGCTGCCCGAGGAGGAACGCGAGGAAGACGGGGACGAGGGTCACGACGGACATGGCGAACAGCGGGCCCCACGACGTCCCCGACGTCGCGTCCATGAACGACCGCAGCGCCACGGGCACCGAGTAGGTGACGGGCTCGGTGAGGTAGATCAGCTGGCTGAAGAAGTCGTTCCAGGTCCAGATGAACGTGAAGATCGCGGTGGTCGCCAGCGCCGGGACCGTGAGCGGCAGGATGATCTGCCCGAAGGTCCGCAGGTACCCGCAGCCGTCGAGCCGCGCCGCCTCGTCCAGCTCGCGCGGGATGCCGCGCATGAACTGCACCATGAGGAAGACGAAGAACGCGTCGGTCGCGAGGAACTTCGGGAGCACGAGCGGGACGAAGGTGTTCAGCCACCCGAGGTTCGAGAACAGGATGTACTGCGGCACGATCACGACGTGGATGGGCAGCATGATCGTCAGGAGCATGACGGCGAACATGGTGCGCTTGAACCGGAACCGGAGCCGCGCGAACGCGTAGGCGGCCATCGTCGCGGCGACGAGGTTCCCGAGGATGCACAGCACGGCGATGATCGCGGAGTTGACGAGGTAGTTGCCGAACGGGGACTCCAGGCCGTTCCAACCCTCGGCGTAGTTGCCCCAGTCAGGGTGCGGCACCCAGAGCCCGATGCTCGTGAAGATGTCGTCGTCCGTGCGCAGGGAGCTCGCGATCATCCACAGCAGCGGGTAGATCATGACGATCCCCAGCGCCGCGAGCGCGAGATGGCGTCCGAACCGTCGCAGGCGGGACGACCCGTCGGCCGTGCGGACCGAGGCCTGCGGCCTCTCGCTCCCCCGCCCCGCGTCTGCCTGGGCGGGGCGCAGCTGCGTGTCAGTCATCGTAGAAGACCCAATACTTGGAGAGGTAGAAGTTGATGCCGGTGAAGACGGCGACGACGAGCACCAGGAGCCACGCGAGCGCGGAGGCGTAGCCCATCTGGAAGTTGCCGAAGCCGACCTGGTACAGGTACAGCGTGAAGAACATCGTCGAGTCGGACGGACCGCCGCTGCCGCCGGAGACGATGAACGCCTGGGTGAACGCCTGGAAGGCGTGGATGATCTGCAGCACCAGGTTGAAGAAGATGATCGGCGACAGCAGCGGCACCGTGATGGAGCGGAACTGGCGCCATCGCGTCGCGCCGTCGACGGCGCTGGCCTCGTAGTACATGCGTGGGACCTGGCGCAGCCCGGCCAGGAAGATCACCATGGGCGCCCCGAAGGTCCACACGTTCAGGACGATGAGGCTGCCCAGGGCCGTCGACGGGTCGGAGACCCAGGCCGGCGGGTTCGCCCAGCCGACCGCCTGCAGGACCTGGTTCACCAGGCCGTCCGCCCCGAACATCTGCCGCCACAGGATCGCCACGGCGGCGGACCCGCCGAGCAGCGACGGCAGGTAGTAGACGGAGCGGTAGAACGCGAGCCCGCGCAGCCCCTTGTCCAGCGCCACGGCGAGGCCGAGCGCGACGGCGAGCTGCAGCGGCACGGAGACGGCGACGTACACGAACGTGACCCACAGCGAGTGGTGCAGCCGCGCGTCGTGGAACATCCGCGTGATGTTCTCCAGGCCCACCCAGCTGGGCGCCTGCAGCAGGTTGTAGTCGGTGAACGACAGGGCGAGCGAGGCGAGCATCGGGATCGCGGTGATGACCAGGAAACCGAGGATCCAGGGCAGCAGGAAGAGATAGGCGGCGCGTTCCTCCTTCCGCGCCGACCGGGTGCGCTCGTGCCGGCCTCCGGGCCGGCGGAGCGTGCGCAGCTCCGCGAGTGCAGACATGGTGGGTGACCTCTCTGTGGCCGGTGACTAGGACAGGCTCATCGCGCGCGCCGCCTGCTCGAGGAACGCCTCCGTGCCCTGGGCGGGGGACGCCGAGCCGAACGCGATGTCCTGCGCCGTCTTCGTGAACAGCTGGCTCAGCTCCGTGAAGGCCCGCGGCCACGGCGGCGGCGGGTCCCCGACGTGCGGGCCGACCTCGTCCACGAACGCGACCGCCCTGGCCGCGGGCGAGCCGGCCTCCAGGTCGAGCTGCGCGACGGCGCGGTCGGACGTCGGCACGCCGAGCGTGACCCCCAGGGCCCGGACCGCCCGCTCGTCGTTGACGAGGAAGTCGATGAGCTCGGTGGCCGCCTCGGGCGCGGAGGTGGTCGACGCGACGGACCACATGTCGGCGCTGTTGACGTAGTAGCCCGGGTCCCCGCCGTGGGTCGCGGGCGGCAGGACGAGCTCGAGCTCGGAGTCCATGAGCGGCTGCAGGAAGGTGATCTGCTGCACCCAGCCGAAGTCGAGGACCGACTGGCCGGCCACCACGGCGTAGTTCTCGAACCCGGTCACCCCGGCCGTCTGCGCCGCGGTGGGCGTGCCCCCGGCCGCGCGGAGGTCGGCCCAGTAGGTCCACCAGGACTCCAGCGCGTCGGCGGTGACGAGCAGGTCGCTGCCGTCGTCGCTGAACGGGTTGGTGCCGAGCTGGCGCACGTACGGGATGAAGAGCTCGAAGTGGCCCCCCTGGTCGCTGGTGCCGTGGACGCGGCCCCCGCTGTCGGAGGCCACCCCGGCGGCCCAGTCCGCCAGGTCGTCCCAGGTCCAGCCGTCGGGCGGCGCGGACGCGCCGGCCGCTTCCGCGGCCTCGCGGTCGAGGAACCCGGCGTTGACGATCGAGCTCTGCCCCACGCCGTAGCGGGTGCCGTCGAGGATGCCGCTCTGCCGGGGGCCGTCGCGCATCTCGCTGACGTCCACGACGCCGTCGGCGACGGCGGGCCCCAGGTCGAGCAGGGCGCCGCGGTCGGCGTAGGCGCTGAAGTAGTCGACCGACATCCGCATGACGTCGGGAGCGTTGCGCGCCGCGGTCTGGGTGGCGATCTTGTCCCAGTAGTCGGCGAAGGGCGCGTGCTGCGTGCTGGTCCGCACCGCGGACGCCGTCGAGCCGTACTGCTCGAGCGCCTGACGCATGGCCTGGTGGACCGGGTCGCCGCCGTACCACGCGACGCGGAGCGCCCCCGGGTCCGCGCTGGCTCCCGTGCCGAACGGGCTGCACCCCGCCAGGGTGGCGACGCCCGCGCCGGCCGCGGTCAGCGCTCCCAGGCGGAGGAACCCGCGGCGGGTCATGTCGTTCTGCGTCACCCTCGACTCCCCACGACGATCTAACGTTGCATCACCCTGCTCGATCCGCCGGCCGTCGTCAAGGACCGTCCACCACGGAAGACGCGCGGGGCCCTGCGGCCCGGCACGGGCCGTCGGCCGAACGACCCCGTCGTGCCGGAAACACGTCCGTGACCTGGGGCGACGGACCGGTAACGCCGTCGACCCCGGCCCGTGACGCGGCGCCCCTACCGTCAGCCGCGGTGCTGACGGCGGCGCCCGGCATCCAGGGCCGCGTCGCGTCCGTCCGTCAGACCTTTCGACACGAGAGGTAGTGCCAGATGGTGAATGACACGGTCACCGACGGGCCCCGGTCCGGTTTCTCCCGCCGCGGCTTCCTCCAGGCCGTCGGCGTCGGCTCGAGCGCGGGCGTCATGTTCGCGACGATGGGCGCGATGGGCCTCGCCCCGACCGCGGCGGCCCAGCCGACCGCGGCCGCCTGGACGCCCCCGCGGGGCAGCGACTTCACGCTCACGGGCCGCTCGGCCAAGAAGGTGGTCGTCGTGGGCGCCGGGCCCGCGGGGCTCGCCTCCGCGTACGAGCTGCAGAAGGCGGGGTACCACGTCACGGTGCTCGAGGCGCGGCACCGGCCCGGCGGCCGCACCCTGACGATCCGCGGCGGCGACTCCGAGACCGACATCGACGGCGTCACCCAGACCGCGCGCTTCGACGACGGCATCTACATGAACGCCGGAGCCGGGCGCATCGCGCAGTGGATGGTCACGATGGACTACCTGCGCGAGCTGGGCGTGCCGTACGAGGTCTTCACGAACGCGAACGCCGACGCGTACCTGTACAACGAGAGGTCGGGCGCCACGCCCGGCAACCCCGTGCGGTACCGCACCGCCAAGGCGGACGTCTTCGGCTACACCTCCGAGCTGCTGAGCTACGCCACCGACCAAGGCGCCCTGGACCAGAAGCTCACGGCGGAGGACAAGGAGAACCTGCGCTCCTTCCTGCGCAGCTGGGGCTCGCTCCAGGCCGACGGCACCTACGCCGGCGCGGACAACCGCGGGTTCGCGACCTACCCCTCCGCCTGGAACGAGCACGGCACGCCGCTGCCCGGCCCCGGCACGGTCTCGGAGGTGCTGGCCTCGAAGGTGGGGCAGTACTTCCCCTTCGAGATCAACTGGGAGCAGTCGATGCTCATGTTCCAGCCCAAGGGCGGCATGGACACGACCTACCAGTACTTCGTGCGCGCCATCGGCCGGCAGAACGTGCACTTCGGCTCGCCGGTCACGGCGGTGGAGAACACGAGCCGCGGGGTCCGGGTGACCTACACGCCGGGGCACGGCCGGCCGCGCCAGATCGAGGCGGACTTCGCGATCGTCGCCGCGCCGGCCGGGCTGATGCGCCGGTGGGAGACGAACTGGGGCTCCGCGGTCGACGCGGCGCTCGGCGAGTTCTCGGTGGGCTCCCCCGCGGGCAAGATCGGCCTGCAGTACAAGTCCCGGTGGTGGGAGGACGACCACCGCATCTTCGGCGGCATCACCGAGACCGACATGGACCTGGCGCACATCTGGTACCCGTCGTACGGGTACGGGGAGCGCAAGGGCCTCATGGTCGGCTACTACAACACCGGCACGAACGCGCGCACCTACGCCGACATGACGCCCCGCCAGCGCGAGCGGCGCGCCGTCGAGCAGGGCGTGAAGATCCACGGCGAGAAGTACCGCACCGAGCTGGAGTCGTCGTTCTCGATCGCCTGGCACAAGGTGCCGTACATCGAGGGCGCGTGGGCGTACCCGAACACCGAGTCGTCGGGCTTCAAGCTGCTGCAGCAGGGCGCGGGCCGGGTGTACTTCGCGGGCGACTGGATGTCCGAGGTCTCCGCCTGGCAGCACGGCGCGTTCTGGTCGGCCCGCTACGCCGTGCAGGCGCTGCACGCGCGGGTCATGGCGAGCTGACCCGCCTCTCGAGCCTCGTCGGTCGAGCCTGTCGAGACCCGGGTCTCGACAGGCTCGACCGACGACCCGTCAGAAGCCGGAGTAGTTCGGCGCCTCGGCCGTCACCTGCACGTCGTGCGGGTGGCTCTCCTTGAGCGACGCGGACGTGATGCGCACGAAGCGGCCCTTGGCCTGGAGCTCCGGGATGGTGCGCGCGCCGACGTAGAACATCGACTGGTGCAGGCCGCCCACGAGCTGGTGGGCCACGGCGTTGAGCGTGCCCTTGTACGGCACCTGCCCCTCCACGCCCTCCGGCACGATCATGTCGTCGCTGGTCACCTCGGCCTGGAAGTAGCGGTCCTTGGAGTAGGACTTCTTGCCGCGCGACGACATGGCGCCCATGGAGCCCATGCCGCGGTACGCCTTGTACTGCTTGCCGTGCACGAGGATCGTGTCGCCGGGCGCCTCCTCGGTGCCCGCCAGCATCGAGCCGAGCATGACGGCCTCCGCGCCCGCGACGATCGCCTTGCCGATCTCGCCCGAGTGGCGCATGCCGCCGTCGGCGATGACCGGGATCCCGGCCTCGCGCGCGGCCAGCGACGCCTCGTACACGGCGGTGATCTGCGGCACGCCGACGCCGGTCACGATACGGGTCGTGCAGATCGAGCCCGGGCCGACGCCGACCTTGATGCCGTCCGCGCCCGCGTCGACGAAGGACTGCGCGCCCTCCTTCGTCGCGACGTTGCCGCCGATCACCTGCACGTGGCGGGTCGCGGGGTCCGTCTTGAGCTTGCGGACCATCTCGACGAGCATCCGGACGTTGCCGTGCGCGGTGTCCGCGACGAGCACGTCGACGCCGGCGTCGACCAGCGTGGTCGCGCGCTCCCAGGCGTCGCCGAAGTAGCCGATGGCCGCGCCGACGAGCAGGCGGCCCTGGCCGTCCTTCGAGGCGTTCGGGAACTGCTCGGACTTGACGAAGTCCTTGACGGTGATGAGGCCCGCCAGGCGGCCCTCGTCGTCGACCAGCGGGAGGCGCTCGAGCTTGTGCTTGCGCAGCAGCATCGTGGCGTCCTCGCGCGAGATGCCGGCCGGGCCGGTGATGAGCGGGGCCGGCGTCATGACCTCGGAGACCTTGGTCGTGGCCCACTCGGCCACGGGCGTGAAGCGCAGGTCGCGGTTGGTGACGATGCCGGTCAGCCGGCCGCCCGCGTCGACCACCGGGAACCCGGAGATGCGGTACTCCCCCGCTCGCTTGTCGAGCTCCTCGAGGGTGACGTCCGCGCCGATCGTCACCGGGTTGGAGATGATGCCGGTCTGCGTCCGCTTGACCAGGTCCACCTGGTACGCCTGGTCCTCGATCGAGAGGTTGCGGTGCAGCACGCCGATGCCGCCCTGGCGCGCCATCGCGATCGCCATCCGCGACTCGGTGACCGTGTCCATCGCGGCCGAGACCAGCGGCACGCGCAGCGAGATCTCGCGGGTGAGGCGCGAGGTGGTGTCGATGTCCGAGGGGGCCAGGTCCGAGTAGCCCGGCAGCAGCAGGACGTCGTCGTAGGTGAGGCCGAGGAATCCGAACGGGTCGTGCGCGGGCGAGGTCGAGTCCGTCATGACAGGAGTCTACGTTCTGGGCCGCGGCCTTATTCCGGCCGCGAGGCCCTCCGGCGGCCCCTCGTGGCGGACCTCACGTCCCTGCTCACGCCGCCTGTTCACGTCACCGGCTCACGTCACCACGGCGAGGGCCTCGTGCAGCATCGCGGTGAACGACCGCACCCGCTGCACGGTCGGGGCCAGCGGTAGCTCGCTCGCGGCGTCGTCGCGGCGCAGGCTGACGATGACCGGTAGCTCCGCGAAGCCGTCGTGCACCGCGTGGATGAGGTCGAGGTCGGGGCGGCGCTGCGCCGTGGCGAGCACGAGGGCGGCCGGCCGCACCATCGTCACCAGCTCGAGCGAGCGGTGCGTGCTCGCGGGGCCCGTGACGATCCGCGCCGTCGCGCCCTTGGCGGTCAGCGCGGCGGCCAGGGCGTGCGCCGACAGCGGCACGACCTCGTCGGGCGCCGCGAAGATGAGCACGATCTTGCGCATCCGGCTCGGGTGGTTGGCCGGCGGAGCGCCCCCGGCCACCATCGCGCGCTCGAACGCCTCGGTGAAGTCGCGCAGGGCGCGCAGCGCGGCGGTCGCGAGCACGACCTCCGGCGCCGCCCCGGGCCCCGCGAGCACGGTCCGCTGGGCGACGCGCTGCCAGGCGGGCTCGGCGATCTCGGTCCACCAGGCGGCGGGGTCGCCCTGCGCGGGGAGGGCCAGCAGCTCGTCGCAGGCGTTCTGGTCGTACGCCAGCGCGGCGTCGACGACGTCGGAGACCCGGCCGGAGGCGTTCCCGCCGGACCGGGCGCTGGAGCCCGCGGGCGCGCCCTCGCCGCCGCCGGGCAGCGCGCGCAGGTGGGCCCTCCCCGGCCGCGGGGCGTCGCCGTCGGGCGCGGACCCCGTCCGCCGTCCTTCCTCGGGGTTCGGGTCCTCGTCGGAGTCCTCGGGCGTCGGGGCGACCCCCCGCTCCGCGGCCTCCTCGAGCTCCTCGACGCCGGCGGCGAGCGCGGCCTTGGCGGCGTCGACCGGCGCCACGCCCTCCAGCGTGAGCCGGCGCATGACGAGCAGGCGCGCCACGTCCTCGGGCGTGTAGCGACGGTGCGATCCCGCGGTGCGGGCGGACGGGCCGAGGTCATAGCGGCGGTCCCAGGTGCGCAGGGTCGCCGGGGCCACACCCAGGCGCCTGGCGACCGCGGCGACGGCGAGGCCCGGGCTCGACGCGCGAGACCCGCCCCCGTGAGGGGCGGGCCGGGATGAGGTCATGGCGTTGATTCTGCCGAGAGGACCCCCGGGTCGCCACTGCGCCGCCGGGCGCGCCGCGATCGATGCCCCAGACGCAGGTCAAAGCCGGTCAACCCGCGACTGAACCCGTTCATCCAGACTCGTAAAGTTGAACACTGAACCATCGAACCCGGTCACAAACTCGCACCTTGAACAACTTCTGCACAACTTGTAGGTTGTTCGCCATGACGGAGATCTCGAGGCTCCCCGGCCCGGTGATGGAGCTGTGGGAATGGCAGTACCAGGGTTCGTGCCGCGACGCGGACGACACGCTGTTCTTCCACCCCGAGGGTGAGCGCGGGTCGACCCGTCGACGACGGGCGGAGGCGGCCAAGGCGATCTGCCGTGCCTGCCCCGTGATGATGCAGTGCCGGGAGCAGTCGCTCCGGGTGCGCGAGCCCTACGGGGTGTGGGGCGGCCTCAGCGAGGACGAGCGGTCCGCGATCCTCGCCGGCGGCGCCCGCAAGACCGGCTGACACGCACGAAGGCCTCGCACCGACGACGGTGCGAGGCCTTCTGCTGTTCGGACGTCGTCAGGCGACGACGACCGCGAGGATGTCGCGGGCGGACAGGACCAGGTAGTCCTCGCCGGCGTACTTGACCTCGGTGCCGCCGTACTTGCTGTAGATGACCTTGTCACCGACCTTCACGTCGACGGGGACACGGTTGCCCTTGTCGTCGAAGCGACCCTCGCCCACGGCCAGGACCTCGCCCTCCTGGGGCTTCTCCTTGGCGGTGTCCGGGATGACCAGGCCGGAAGCGGTCGTGGTCTCGGCCTCGATGGCCTTGACGACGATCCGGTCCTCGAGCGGCTTGATGGGGACCGACACGTCGGACCTCCTTGATTCGCGATGCGTGGATGGACTTGCTGATTGACCAGGTCGCGTCCGAGGGCTGGCCGTCGTCGCGGGAGCCGGTAACAGCCTGCGGTCGCTGACGACAAATCTAGGCAGGCGTTAGCACTCTGACAAGTCGAGTGCCAGCAGTCCCTCCTCTGTTCGCCCACGGCGTCGCGCTCCGGGCCTCCCGACGCCTGAGACGATGGCCCGATGGACGCCGCCTCCGTGAGCAAGCTGCTGAGCCCGGACGGGTGGGCGCTGCTCAACTCGCTCCCGCCGTACGACGAGAAGCAGGCCATGGCGCTCGCCAGCCGGCTGCGCGCCGAGGGCGTCGACCCCGACCTCGCCGCGGCGGCGCTCACGCAGTCGCGGCTGCGGGCCAAGGCGCACGCCAAGCTCGGCGACTTCGCGGACGGGATGCTGTTCACGCCCGACGGCGTGGAGCAGGCCACGCGGCTCGTGGTCGCCGCGCTGCACGCCCGGCGCTACCTCGCCGCCGGCGTCACGAAGGTCGCCGACCTGACCAGCGGGATCGGCGCGGACGCCCTCGCGTTCGCGGGCGTGGGGCTGCGCGTGCTCGCCACCGACGTCGACGAGATCACCGCCGCCCTGGCCACGGTGAACCTGCGCCACTTCCCCGAGGCCGAGGTGCGGCACGCCGACGGGCTCGCGCTCGACCTCGCGGCCGAGGGCGTGGACGGCGTCTACGCCGACCCGGCACGGCGCACGCGCGGCGGACGCCGCGTCTTCGACCCCGCCGCCTACGCTCCCCCGCTGGACGCCGTCTGGGCGCTGCGCGACCAGGTCCCGGCGCTGGGCATCAAGGTGGGGCCCGGCATCCCGCACCAGGGGCTGCCCGAGGACGCGGAGACCCAGTGGGTCTCGGTGGACGGCGACGTCGTGGAGGCCGGCCTGTGGTTCGGGCCGCTGGCGGCCGACGGACCCGGGCGGTCCGCCCTCGTGCTCACCACGCGCGGCGGCGTCACGTCGTCGCGCACGCTGCGCACGGACGGCGACGCCGACCTCGTCCCCGACGTGGGGCCGGTCGGCTCCTACCTGTACGAGCCGGACGGCGCGGTCATCCGGGCGGGGCTCGTGGCGCACGCCGCGGCGGAGCTCGGCGGGCGGCTGCTCGACCGCACCATCGCGTACGTCACGACCGACCAGCAGGCGCCGGCCCCGGCGCCGGGCATCGCGCCGGTCGCCACCGGGTACCGCGTGCTCGACGTCATGCCGTTCAACCTCAAGCGGTTGAAGGCGTACCTGCGCGAGCGCGGCGTCGGGCGGCTGACGATCAAGAAGCGCGGCACCGCCGTCACGCCGGAGCAGCTGCGCTCGCAGCTCGCGCCGAAGGGCGACGCGGAGGCCACCCTCGTGCTCACGCGCGTCGGCGGGGGGCAGCACGTGATCGTCGTCGAGCGCCTCGCCGGCTGAGCCCGTCGACCCAGCCCGCTGGTCGAGCCTGTCGAAACCCGGTCTCGACAGGCTCGACCGACGAACGACGTGGAAGCATGGCCCGCATGGTGCTGGAATTCGCCGCCTCCGACCGGTCGAGCGTCGGCCTCGAGTGGGAGCTCGCGCTGGTCGACGCCGACTCCGGCAACCTGCGGCAGGTGGCGCCCGCGGTCATCGAGGCGGTCGCGGACGACGTGCGGCACCGCTTCGTCAAACCGGAGTTCCTGCGCAACACCGTCGAGGTGATCAGCGACGTGCGCCGCACCGTGCCCGAGGCCATCTCCGACCTCGAGCGCGGGATCGCCGCGATCCACGACGCGACGGGCCCGATGCGGGTGGACCTCATGGGCGCCGGCACGCACCCGTTCGCGCACTGGTCCCAGCAGAAGGTGACCGACAAGAAGCGGTACGCCACCGTCGTCGACCGGGCGCAGGTCGTCGGGCGCCAGCAGATCGTCTACGGCGTGCACGCCCACGTGGGCATCGAGGACCGCGCCAAGGTGCTGCCCATCGTCAACTCACTGCTGGTGTACCTGCCGTGCCTGCAGGTGCTCTCGGCGTCGTCGCCGTTCTTCGGCGGGGACGACACCGGCTACGCGTCGATGCGGACCATGATCTTCCAGCAGCTGCCGACGGCGGGCCTGCCGTACCAGTTCGGGGCCTGGTCGGAGCTGGAGCGGTACGTCGCCGACATGCTGCACACCGGCGTCATCGACGACTTCACCGAGGTGCGCTGGGACGTGCGGCCCGCCCCGCACTTCGGCACCGTCGAGGTGCGCATCTGCGACGGCACGTCGAACACCTTCGAGCTCGCCGCGCTCGGCGCCCTCGTGCACTGCCTGGTGGAGCACCTGTCCGGCCTGCTCGACGAGGGCCTGGCGCTACCGACGATGCCGGCCTGGTTCGTGCACGAGAACAAGTGGCGCGCGGCCAGGTACGGCACCGACGCGATCATCATCCTCGACCGGGACGGCGAGGAGGAGCTCGTCACCGACGCCCTTCCCCGCCTGCTCACGACGCTCGAGCCCGTCGCGGAGCGCCTGGGCTGCGCCGCCGAGCTCGACGGCGTGCGCGAGATCGTGCGCCGCGGCGCGTCGTACCAGCGGCAGCGCGAGGTGGCCCGGGCGCACGGCGGCGGGCAGGACGCCCTGGAGGCCGTGGTCGCGTCGCTCGTCGCCGAGCTGCACGCGGGCCGGCCGCTGCCCGCGGCGCGCTGACTACTCCTTCTCGAAGTCCCACACGATCAGCACGGGCGCACCGGCGTAGGCCGCGCCGGCGGCCGCCTCGACCCACGGCATCATCTCCCAGATGTTCGGGGGCCGGGTGGGGTCCTCGACCTCCCGGTCCGCGGCGGGGTCGAAGCCCGGGAGGCCGTCGCCGGCGGGGTCGGGCGCGCGACCGGCGGTGTGCTCGCGGCAGTGCCGCGGCACCAGGCCGACGGGCAGGGCCGCCTCCAGGTACTCGCTCGTCGCGTGCCACCAGTTGGGGATGTACCCGAACTCGCCGTCCGCCCCCTCGACGAGCGGGTAGAGCGGCGAGCCGACGTAGTACCCCCGCGTGTCGGAGACGACGAGGCGACCGCCCGGGCGCAGGACGCGGGCGACCTCGGCGAACACGGGCCCGAGGTCCCGCACGTGGCTGAGCGCGAGCGTGACGACCACCAGGTCGGCGGAGTCGTCGGGCACCGGCAGGTCGTGCAGGTCGGCCTCGGCGAACCGGGCGCCGGGCACCTTGGCGCGGGCGACCGCGAGCATGTCCGGCGAGGTGTCGAACGCGAGCACCTCGTGCCCCTGCTCGACGAGCCACTCCGTGTGCCGGCCGGTGCCGCACGCCGCGTCGATGACGACCACCGGCTCGGCGCGCTCCATCAGCGGCCGGACGAGCGGCTCCTCCATGCCCCAGAAGCCGTTCGGCCCGCCGTCGTAGCGGGGCGCCCAGTGCCGGTACCCGTCCTGCGTGGTGATCGGCGGCACGTCGCGGCCCTCGCCGAGCCGGTCGGCGGCGTCGAGCAGCGCCCGGACGTCGGCCAGCCGCGCCTCGACGAAGGCCCGGTCGTGCTCGCCGGCGAAGGCGCGCATCAGGGCGACGCCCTCCAGGCCCACGAGGTAGGCGAGCGGGTGCTGGTAGATCGTCGACGGCGCGGGGTTCACGGTCGCGACGCTACCGACGCGTGCCGGCGGCGCCGAGGCCTTTTTCCGCAGGCCTCAGACGGTGATGGTCGTCATCGGCATCGACGAGTCGACCGGGAAGTCGAAGCTCGACGGCGCCGCCCCGGCGCGCACGACGGCGGAGCCCAGCGCGGCGATCATCGCGCCGTTGTCGGTGCAGTAGCGGATGGGCGGGATGCGCAGGTCGATGCCCGCCTCCGCGCAGCGCTTCGCCGCCAGGTCGCGCAGCTGGCTGTTGGCGGAGAACCCCCCGCCCACGACGAGCGTGTCGACGTCGTGCCGGCGGCACGCGGCGATGGTCTTGGCGGTGAGCACGTCGGCGACCGCCGCGGCGAACGACGCCGCGACGTCGGCCGCCGGCACCTCGCGCCCGGCGTCGACGCAGGCCTCGATCCAGCGGGCGACGGCCGTCTTGAGCCCCGAGAACGAGAAGTCGTACGCGTGCTTCGCCTGGTCCTTGGCCGCGGTGAGCCCGCGGGGGAAGCGGATGGCCTCCGGGTCGCCCTCGCGCGCGAGCCGGTCCACGTGCGGGCCGCCCGGGTACGGCAGGCCGAGCAGGCGGCCGACCTTGTCGAACGCCTCCCCCGCCGCGTCGTCGAGGGTGGAGCCGAGCTCCGTGACGTCGGTCGCGACGTCGTCGACCAGCATGAGCGTGCTGTGCCCGCCCGAGACCACGAGCGCCATCGTGCGGCCGTCGAACGGCCCGTCGACGAGCTGGTTGACCGCGGCGTGCCCGATGATGTGGTTGACGCCGTACAGCGGCTTGTTCAGCCCGATCGCGAGCGCCTTCGCGGCGGAGGCGCCGATCGTCAGCGGCCCGACGAGCCCCGGGCCCGCGGTGACGGCGATCGCGTCCACCTCCGACAGGTCGACGTCGGCCTCGCCGAGCGCGCGGGAGATCGTGGGGACCATCGCCTCGAGGTGGGCGCGGCTCGCGACCTCCGGGATGATCCCGCCGTAGCGGGCGTGCTCGTCCATCGAGCTGGCGACGGCGTCCACCAGGAGCTCGTCGCCGCGGACGAGCGCGACCCCCGTCTCGTCGCAGGAGGTCTCGATCCCGAGGACGAGGGGATCGCCATCCCCGTGCGCGCGTGCCATGGCTCCATGATCGCACCGAGCGACGGCCGGGCCCGCCAGGCGTCCACGGGGACGGCCTCCGCACCGCCCCGACCAGCCGTAACACGATGGTGACACCGAACTCACCGCGACGACACGTCGCCGTACTTGGGTTCATCTGAACCTAGTCGGCTCCTCTCGGGCCCCGGTTTCGTCCGCACCTCATCGGGCCCTCGGGCCACGGCCACGAACGGAGCACCATGCGTCCTCGAAGCAGCACGGGCACCACGCGCACCGGCACCGCCCGACCTGTCGTCGCCTCGCTCGCCGTCCTCGCCGTCGCGGCCCTCTCCGCGTGCGGGGCCCGCGTCGACGCGGCGGGCGGCGACGCCTCCGCCTCCGCGGCCTTGGGCTGCGTCGACACGTCGGGCGACAGCGTGAAGATCGGCTTCCTCAACTCCCTGTCGGGCACGATGGCGATCTCCGAGCAGACCGTGCACGACTCGCTGCAGCTCGCGGCCGACGAGATCAACTCGGGCGGCGGCGTGCTGGGCAAGAAGCTCGACATCGTCTCCGAGGACGGCCAGTCCGAGCCCACCGTCTTCGCGGAGAAGGCCACCAAGCTCATCACCAGCGACTGCGTCGCCGCCGTGTTCGGCGGCTGGACGTCGGCGTCCCGCAAGGCGATGCTGCCCGTCTTCGAGGGGAACGACTCGCTGCTGTTCTACCCCGTGCAGTACGAGGGCCTCGAGGCGTCGCCCAACATCTTCTACACCGGCGCGACGACCAACCAGCAGATCGTGCCGGCCCTCGACTACCTCAAGGAGCAGGGCGCGAAGTCGCTCTTCCTGGTCGGCTCGGACTACGTCTTCCCCCGCACCGCGAACAAGATCATCAACGCCTACGCGAAGGCGAACGGCATGGAGGTCGTCGGCGAGGAGTACGCGCCGCTCGGCCACACCGACTTCTCCACCATCGTCAACAAGGTGAAGGCCGCCGACGCCGACGCCGTGTTCAACACGCTCAACGGCGACTCCAACGTGGCGTTCTTCAAGGAGTACAAGAACGCGGGCCTCGGGCCGGACGACATGCCCGTCCTGTCCGTGTCGATCGCCGAGGAGGAGGTGGGCGGCATCGGCGTGGACAACGTCGAGGGCCAGCTCACCGCCTGGAACTACTACGAGACCGTCGACAGCCCCGAGAACGACGCCTTCGTCAAGGCGTTCAAGGCCGAGTACGGCGACGACCGCGTGACCTCCGACCCGATGGAGGCGGCGTACACGTCCCTGTACCTGTGGAAGGCGATGGTCGAGAAGGCCGACTCCTTCGACGTCGCGGACGTCCAGGAGGCCGCGGACGGCGTCACGTTCGACGCCCCGGAGGGCACGGTCGTCGTCGACGGCGAGAACCACCACGTCTCCAAGACCGCCCTCGTGGGCAAGATCGGCGACGACGGCCTGATCCACACCGAGTGGAGCTCCGAGGAGCCGATCGAGCCCGACCCGTTCCTCGACGGCTACGACTGGGCCGAGGGCCTGTCCTGACGGGCGACTGACATGGACACCCTCCTCTCCCAGCTCTTCGCGGGCCTGAGCCTCGGCTCCGTGCTGCTGCTCGCGGCCCTGGGCCTCGCCCTGACCTTCGGTCAGATGGGCGTGATCAACATGGCCCACGGCGAGTTCATGATGGCGGGCGCCTACACGGCGTTCGTGATCCAGGGGCTCGTCGACGACCCCGGCGCGAGCCTGCTCGTGTCGCTGCCGCTCGGCTTCGTCGTCGGCGGCGCGCTCGGGCTCCTGCTCGAGGCGACGCTCATCCACCGCATGTACCGGCGGCCGCTCGACACGCTGCTCGTCACCTGGGGCGTCGCGCTGCTGCTGCAGCAGGTGGCGCGCGACGTGTTCGGCGCCCCCAACGTGGACGTGGCCGCGCCCGGCTGGCTGTCGGGCGCGGTCACGGTCGGCGGCCTCGCGCTGCCGAAGACCCGGCTGTTCATCCTCGCGCTGGCCGTCGTGTGCGTGGTCGCGCTGGCCCTCGTCATGCGGGCCACCCCGTTCGGACGCCGCATCCGGGCCGTCGTGCAGCACCGCGACCTCGCCGAGGCGTCGGGGATCTCGTCGCGGGCCACGGACCGCCTGACGTTCTTCATCGGCTCCGGCCTCGCCGGGATCGCGGGCGTCGCGCTCACCCTGCTGGGCTCGATCGGCCCGACCCTCGGCACCAGCTACATCGTCGACGCGTTCCTCGTGGTCGTCGCCGGCGGCATCGGGCAGATCAAGGGGACCGTCATCGCGGCCACCGCGCTCGGCATGCTGCAGGCCTTCTTCGAGTACTCCACCACGGCGTCCGTCGCGAAGGTGCTCGTCTTCGTCGTCATCGTCGCGTTCCTGCAGGTACGACCCCAGGGCCTGGTCTCGGTCCGGACGAGGAGCCTGGCATGACGAACAGCACGAGCACCCTCACCACCTCCGTCGCCGGGCGGCTGTCCGCGCTGACCCGGCCGGGGCGCGCCCGCGCCCTGGCCGGGTTCGGCCTGGCCGCCGTCGTGCTGCTCGCCGTCGCCCCCGTCCTGCTGAGCCCGTTCCGCCTCGGCCTGCTGGGCAAGTTCCTCTGCCTGGCCATGGTCGCCGTCGGGATCGGCCTGGCCTGGGGGCGCGGCGGCCTGCTCACCCTCGGCCAGGGCGTGTACTTCGGCCTGGGCGCCTACCTCATGGCGATGCACCTCAAGCTGGCCGACGCCGGCCCCGGCGGCGTGCCCGACTTCATGATGCTGTACGGCACCGGCGAGCTGCCGGGCTGGTGGGAGCCGCTGCGCTCGCCCGTGGCGGCGGTGGCGCTGATCGTGCTGCTGCCGGCGGCGCTCGCCGGGGTGCTGGGCTTCGCCGTCTTCACGCGGCGGGTGCGCGGGGCGTACTTCGCGATCCTGTCGCAGGCGCTCGCGGCCGCGTTCGCCATCCTGCTCGTCGGCCAGCAGCAGACGACGGGCGGCACCAACGGGCTGAACGGGTTCCGGTCGTTCTTCGGCTACGACCTCGCCGACCCCGTCAACCAGCGGATGCTGTACCTGATCGCCGCCGGGGTGCTGCTCGTCATGGTCGCCGTCGCCCGGCAGCTCATGACCTCCCGGTTCGGCGAGGTCCTGGTCGCGGTGCGCGACCAGGAGGACCGCGTGCGGTTCCTCGGCTACGACCCGGCCGTCGTCAAGACCGTCGTCTACGTGGTGGCGGCCGTGATGGCCGCCGTCGGCGGCGCGCTCTTCGTGCCGATCGTCGGCATCGTCTCCCCCGCCGACGTCGGGGTGGTGCCGTCCATCGGCTTCCTCGTCGGGGTCGCGATCGGCGGTCGCGCCACCCTGCTCGGCCCCGTCCTCGGGTCGGTCGCCGTGAGCTGGGCGCAGACCACGATGTCCGAGCAGTTCCCGTCCGGCTGGATCTACCTGCAGGCCGCCCTGTTCGTCCTCGTCGTGGCGTTCCTGCCCGGCGGCCTGGCGTCGGTCGTGACCACGCTGCGCCGCCGCCGCCGCCCGGCGCGAAAGGACAGCCCCGGGGAGGACGCCCCCGACGACGCCGTCCCCGCCGCCGACCTCGTCCCGGAAGGGAGCCGAGCATGACCACCCCCGAGATCGACCTGGCCGCGGCCGACGCGCTGCTGGGCGACGACACCGCCCGGTTCCGGCACGACTACCTCGAGGTGCGCGGGCTGCGGGTCGAGTTCGGCGGCTTCGTCGCCGTGCGCGACGTCGACCTCACCGTCACGCAGGGCGACCTGCGGTTCCTCATCGGCCCCAACGGCGCCGGCAAGACGACGCTCATCGACGCGGTGACCGGCCTGGTGCGCGCGGCGGCCGGATCGGCCCGGTTCGGCGGCACCGAGCTGCTGGGCCGCGCCACCCACAAGGTCGCG
Organism: Promicromonospora sp. Marseille-Q5078; assembly: GCF_050315395.1. Classification (NCBI taxonomy): domain Bacteria; kingdom Bacillati; phylum Actinomycetota; class Actinomycetes; order Micrococcales; family Promicromonosporaceae; genus Promicromonospora; species Promicromonospora sp. Marseille-Q5078. Next base: position 1,263,065 of record NZ_JBNPQG010000001.1, on the reverse strand, counting down.
CGCGCCCGGGTGGGCCGCACGTTCCAGACGGCGAGCGTGTTCGAGGAGCTCACCGTGCTGCAGAACCTCGACATCGCCGCGGGCGCCCGCCGGGGTCCCGCCACGCTGCTGCGCCGGCGCCGGGCCACGCCCGAGGCCGTCGAGCAGGCGATGGAGACCGTCGGCCTGGCGGCCCTGCGCGACGTCCCGGCGGGAGTCCTGGCACACGGCCAGAAGCAGTGGCTCGAGATCGGGATGCTGCTGGTGCAGGACGCGCACCTGCTGCTGCTCGACGAGCCCGTCGCGGGCATGACCCAGGCGGAGCGCGAGGAGACCGGCGAGCTCCTGCGCCGGGTCGGCTCGCAGCGCGTCGTCGTGGTCGTCGAGCACGACATGGAGTTCCTGCGCTCCTACGCCGACTCGGTGACCGTCATGCACCAGGGCCGCGTCCTGGCCGAGGGGACGGTCGCCGAGGTGCAGCAGGACCCGGCCGTCGTCGAGGTCTACCTCGGCACCCCGGCCGGCACGGCCACCAGCGAGACGACGGAGGCGGGCGCATGATGCTCGGGACGACGGAGGCGGGCGCATGATGCTCGGGACGACGGGAGCGGACGCATGATGCTCGAGCTGAGCGGCGTGAGCACGGGGTACGGCCGCACGGTCGTGGTGCACGACGTCGACCTCGCCGTGGCCGACGGCGCGCTGACCGCCGTCCTCGGCCACAACGGCGCGGGCAAGACGACGCTCCTCAAGGCCGTGCTGGGCCTGCTGCCGGCGCGCGGCGGCACGGTGCGGCTCGCGGGCGAGGACGTCACCCGGTGGCCGACGCACCGCCGGGTCCGCGCCGGGATCGCGTACGTGCCGCAGGGCCAGCAGTCCTTCGGCCAGCTCACCGCGCGGGAGAACCTGCAGGTGGTCGCGGACGCCCACGGAGCCGCCGGGCGCCGGCGGACGGACGAGGCGCTCGACCTCTTCCCCGCGCTGCGCGAGCTGCTCGGCCGCCAGGCGGGCCTGCTGTCCGGGGGGCAGCGCCAGCAGCTGGCCATCGCCCGCGCTCTCGTCACCGGCCCGCGCCTGCTCGTGCTCGACGAGCCGGCCGAGGGCATCCAGCCGAACGTCGTGAGCGAGATCTACGCGGCGATCACGACGCTGACGTCCATCGGCGGGCTCTCCGCGCTGCTGGTCGAGCAGCACATCGGCTACGCCGTCGAGCACGCGGCCGAGTACGCCGTGCTCGCCTCGGGCCGCGTGACGCACCGGGGTACGGGCGGCGGCGTTTCCGCCGTCGCCGGCGCGCGCGAGGCGATGGCGCTGTGACCGACGGCGCCGTGATCCACCGACCCGAGGAGAACCCGTGCACCTGACCCCGGCCGACACCGAGAAGCTGTTGCTCGCCGTCGCGGGCATGGTGGCGCGCGACCGCCTCGAGCGCGGCGTGCGGCTCAACCACCCGGAGTCCGTCGCGCTGCTCGCCTGCTGGGTGATCGAGCGCGCGCGGGAGGGCGCCGACGTCGCGACGCTCATGCAGACCGGCCGCGAGGTGCTGACCCGCGAGCAGGTGATGGACGGCGTGCCGGAGCTGCTCACCGACGTCCAGGTCGAGGCCACGTTCCCGGACGGGCGCAAGCTCGTCACCCTGCACCACCCGATCCCCTGATCCGACCACGACCCCGACCTGACAGGAGGGCACCGTGTCCGCACACGCGTCCACCGGCCCCGGCGCCGTCCGCGTCGCCCCCGGCCGCATCGAGCTCAACGCGCGGCCCCCGCACGAGCGGCTGCGGCTCGTCGTCGAGAACACCGGGGACCGCCCGATCCAGGTGGGCTCGCACGTGCACCTGCCCGACGCGAACGCCGCGCTGCGGTTCGACCGCGCCGCCGCCCACGGGTTCCGGCTCGACGTGCCTTCCGGCACGTCGCAGCGGTTCGAGCCCGGGGTGAGCCGGGAGGTCGACCTCGTGACCGTCCGCGGGGCGCGCCGCGTGCCGGGCATCCAGCGCGGCAAGGACGACGGCGGCGCGCTCGGCGCCGTCCGGACCCAGCAGGACACGGAGCAGGAGGACTGATGGTCTGGATCGACCGCGAGCGCTACGCGGCCCTGTACGGGCCCACCGTCGGCGACCAGGTGCGCCTCGGGGACACCGACCTGTGGATCGAGGTCACCGAGGACCGGTGCGTCGGCGGCGAGGAGGCCGTCTTCGGCGGCGGCAAGTCGATCCGGGAGTCGATGGCGCAGTCCACGCGGACCCGCGCCGAGGGCGCGCCCGACACCGTGATCACGGGCGCCGTCGTCCTCGACTGGTGGGGCGTGGTGCGGGCCGACGTCGGGCTGCGCGACGGGCGCATCGTCGCCGTCGGGCGCGCGGGCAACCCCGACGTCGCCGACGGCGTGCACCCCGACCTCGTCATCGGACCGTCCACGGACGTGATCTCGGGCGAGGGCCGGATCCTCACGGCCGGCGGCTTCGACCCGCACGTGCACCTGCTGTCGCCGTCCGCGCTGCACGAGGCGCTCGCCACCGGCATCACGACGGTCGCCGGGGGCGGCACCGGCCCGTCCGAGGGGTCGAAGGCCACCACGGTGACGCCGGGCGCCTGGCACCTGCGGTCCGTGCTGCGCGCCCTCGACCACCTGCCCCTCAACGTGCTGCTGCTGGGCAAGGGGAACACCGTGAGCGCCGCGTCCCTCGAGGAGCAGGCGCTCGCCGGGGCGGCGGGCTACAAGGTGCACGAGGACTGGGGCTCCACGCCCGCGGCCCTCGACGCCGCGCTGCGGGCGGCCGACGACTGGGGCCTGCAGGTCGCGCTGCACTCCGACTCCCTCAACGAGGCCGGCTTCGTGCAGTCCACGATCGACGCGATCGACGGGCGCGGCATCCACGCCTACCACGTGGAGGGCGCGGGGGGCGGGCACGCCCCCGACATCCTCACCATCGCGAGCCTGCCGCACGTGCTGCCCGGCTCGACCAACCCGACGCTCCCCCACACGGTGAACACCGTGGCCGAGCACCTCGACATGCTCATGGTCTGCCACCACCTCAACCCGGCCGTCCCGGAGGACCTCGCGTTCGCGGAGTCGCGCATCCGAGCCACGACGATCGCCGCGGAGGACGTGCTGCACGACATGGGCGCCATCTCCATCACGTCGTCCGACGCGCAGGCGATGGGCCGCATCGGCGAGGTGATCATCCGCACCTGGCAGGTGGCGCACGTGATGAAGCACCGCCGCGGCCCCCTGTCGTCCGCCGAGCCGGCCGACAACGAGCGCGCCCGCCGGTACGTCGCGAAGTACACGATCAACCCCGCGGTCGCGCACGGCGTGGACGCGCACATCGGCTCGGTGGAGCCGGGCAAGATGGCCGACCTCGTGCTGTGGGACCCGCGGTTCTTCGGGTTCCGACCGGAGGTCGTGATCAAGGGCGGCGTCATCGCGTGGGCGGCGCTCGGCGACCCGAACGCGTCCATCCCCACCCCGCAGCCCGTGCTCCAGCGGCCGGCCTTCGGCGACGCGATCGGCGCCGACACCTCGGTGGCGTTCGTCGCGCCGGCGGCGATCGAGGACGGCCTGGCGGGCCGCCTCGGCCTGCGCCGGGACCTCGCCCCCGTGGCGTCCACGCGCGGGCTGACCAAGGCCGACATGCGGAACAACGACGCGCTGCCGGACATCGACATCCGTCCCGACACGTTCGAGATCCGGGTGGACGGCGACCTCGTGGAGCCCGCGCCCGCGGTCCGGCTGCCGCTCGCCCAGCTCTACTCGATGTTCTGAGCGCCCGTGCCCCACGACCCGACGACGACTCCCCCGCCGACGCGAGCGGCGCCCCACCCCCTGTCGGTGGCGCTGCTGCTCGCCGACGCGCGCCTGCCCGGCGGCGGGCACGCCCACTCCGCGAGCCTCGAGCCCGCCCTGCGGGGCGGCATGCCGCCGGCCGACGTGCCGGCGTGGATGGTCGGGCGGGCGACGACGGTCGGCCTCGTCGAGGCCGGCACCGCCGTCGTCGCCGCGCGGCTGCTCGCCGACGCCGCGCCGGGGGACCCGGACACCGCCGGCCGGCTCGACGGCGTCGTGCGCGCCTGGGCCGCCCGCACGCCGTCGCCCGCGCTGCGCGAGGCGTCGCGCCTGCTCGGCCGCGGCTACCTGCGCGTCGCCCGCGCGCTGTGGCCGCAGAGCGTCGCGGTGCGCGCCCTCGTGACCTACGAGGCAGCGCAGCCGGCCCGGCACGGCCCTGCGCAGCGGTCCGGCACCCTGCCGCGGGCCGTCGTCCTCGGCGCCGTCGCGGCCGCGGCCGGCCTGACGCCCGAGGACGTGGTGCGCCTCACCGTCTACGACGACGCCCAGACGGCGGCGTCGGCCCTGCTGAAGCTCGAGCCGCTGGACCCCCTCGCCCCGGCGCGGTGGGTCCTCGACGCGTGCGCCGCCGCGGAGGAGCACGTGCTCCGCGTGGCGGCGTGCGCCACCCCGGAGGACGTCCCGGCCTCCGGAGCCCCGTTGACCGAGGGCTGGGCCGAGGCCCACGCCCTCACGACCCAGAGGTTGTTCCGTGCCTGAGACCACTTACCCCGTGCACCCCGCCCGCGCCCTGCGCCTCGGCGTCGCCGGCCCCGTCGGCGTCGGCAAGTCGTCGCTCATCGCCACCGTGTGCCGCGCGCTGGCCGACGAGCTCGCGATCGGCGTCATCACCAACGACATCTACACCGACGAGGACGCGCGCTTCCTGCGCTCCGCCGGCGTGCTGGACCCCGAGCGCATCCGCGCCGTCGAGACGGGCGCCTGCCCGCACACGGCCATCCGCGACGACGTCACCGCGAACCTGCTCGCCGCCGAGGACCTCGAGCGCGACTTCTCCCCGCTCGACCTGGTGATCATCGAGTCCGGCGGGGACAACCTCACCGCGACGTTCTCCCCCGCCCTCGTCGACGCGCAGATCTTCGTGCTCGACGTCGCCGGCGGCGGCGACGTCGCCCGCAAGGGCGGGCCCGGCATCGGCCGCGCCGACCTCCTCGTCGTGAACAAGACGGACCTCGCGCCGTACGTCGGCGTGGACGTCGAGCGGATGGTCGCCGACGCGTCGGCCGCCCGGGAGGGCCGCGACGTGGTCGCGCTGTCGCGCACCGACCCGGCGTCGGTCGCGGCGCTGCGGGCCTGGCTGCTCGGCGTCCTGGACCGGTTCCGCGACGGCGTGCACGTGGCCCAGGACCCGGGCCCGATGGCGCCGCACTTCCACGCCGACGAGGGCGGGGAGGGCGTCCTGCACAGCCACGGCGACGGCGACGCGCCTCACGAGCACGCGCATGAGCACGCCCACACGCACTGACGTGCGGCTCACGCTCGTCGAGGTCGACCGCGGCGCCGTGCCCGGCGCGCCGGTGCGCGTGCGCTCGCGGGACGACCTGCTCGCCGTGCGGACCGTCGCGCGCGGCGGCACGCACGCCGAGGTGGCGCTGGTCGCGACCGGCGCCGTGCTGCTCGGCGGCGACCACGTGGCCGTCCGCGTGCACGTCGGCGACGGCTGCGCGCTCACCCTCACGGACGTCGGCGGCACGGTCGCCTACGACGGCGACGGCGTCCCGTGCCGCTGGGACGTCGAGGTCCGCCTCGGCGCCGGGAGCCGGCTCACCTGGCACGGGCTGCCGTTCGTCGTGTCCACGGGGGCCGACGTCACCCGCTCGACCGTCGCCGCGCTCGGCGCCGGCGCGCGGCTGACGCTGCGCGAGACGGTGGTCCTGGGCCGTGACGGTGAGCGCGGCGGCCGCGTGGTGCTCCGCAGCGCCGCGCACGACGACGACGGGCCGCTGCTCGTCGAGGAGGTCACCGCGGCCGGCGACCGGCCCGTGCCCGGCGTGCTCGGCGGGCGGCGCGTGATCGACACGCTCACCGAGCTGCGCGGGGGCGACGACCCCGGCGACGACCCGCTCGACCCGGCGGACGAGGCCCGCCCGCTCCCGGCCGGCGCCGACGGCGCCGTCACGCTGCGCCTGGAGCGCGGCGGCACCCTGACCCGCTGGCTCGGGTCCTCCGCTCATCTCAGCCCGCTGCACCGGTCTGACCCGGTACCGGCCGTTCCCCGTCAGGAGATCGCATGACCCGCACCGTCCTCGTCGTCGCCGCCCTGCACGTCGTGGGGATCGGCGGCCTCGCCGCCACCCTCGTGCTCGACGGGGGCGCCGGCGCCGTCACCCTCGTCATGGCGCTCACCGCGTACGGCCTCGGCCTGCGGCACGCGTTCGACGCCGACCACATCGCCACGATCGACAACACGACGCGGCGGCTCGTGCGGGAGGGGCGCGACGCCCGCGGCGTGGGCCTGTGGTTCTCGCTCGGGCACTCGACGGTGGTCGTGGGGGCCGCGCTGCTGCTCGCCGTCGGCGTGCAGGCCCTCGCGCCCGCGCTGGAGGACGAGTCCTCGCCGTGGCGCCGGTTCACCGGCGTGTGGGGGCCGGTCGTGTCCGGCACGTTCCTCCTGACCATCGCCGTGGTGAACGTGCTGATGCTGCGCCGCGCCCTGCGGGCCGCGGGCGGCGACGCCGGTCACGACCCGCACGACCACCACCAGGCCGGCGGCCCGGTCTCGTGGGCGCTGCGCCGCTTCTCGTGGGCGACCGACCGGCCGGGCCGGATGTACGGCGTGGGGCTCGTCTTCGGGCTGGGCTTCGACACGGCCACGGAGATCGGGCTGCTCGCGATGACCGCGTCGGCCGCGCTCGGGCAGGTGCCCTGGTACGCGCCCCTGCCGCTGGCCGTCCTGTTCGCCGCCGGGATGTCGCTGCTCGACTCCGTGCAGGGCTCCGCCGCGCGCCGCGCGTACGCGCAGGCGGGAACCGGCGCCGCGGGCCGGGGCCGCCTGCGCTACGACGTGCTGGTGACCGGGGTGTCGGCGGCGGCCGCGGTCGGCATCGGCGGGGTCACGCTGGTGCAGGTGGCGGCCGAGCACGTGCCGGCGCTCTCCCACGTGCCCGGCGCGTCCGTCAGCCTCGAGCCGTACGGGCTGGTGCTCGCCGGGGTGCTACTGGTGGCGTGGGTCGTCGGCCTGCTCTGGCTGCGCCAGCCGCGCGTCCAGGCCTGAGAGCACGTCCCGCCCGCGGGACGACAGGTGGACCCGGATCACGCGCCGGTCGAAGGCGTCCACCTCGCGGTAGACGAGCGCCCGCGTGACGAGGGCGTCGACGCGGCGCCCGAGCGTGGCCTTGTCGGTGACGGTGGCCGCGCGGAGCTCGGACATCGTTGCCCCCGGCCGGCGGCCGAGCGCGTCCAGGACCAGCCACTCGTCGACGGTGCAGCCGGCGTGCGCCACGACCTCGGCGGCGCGGCGCGCGGAGCGGCGGCCCGCAAGCACGGACTCGCGCAGGTCGGCAGCGGGGGTGGCCGGGAGGTCGGCGCGGAGGTCGGTGGGCACGGCCGCGCCCGGGTCCGTCGTGGTGCTCCCCGCGCGTGCTGCCGTCCGCATGCTGACCCGCCTTCCGTGGTGCTCGTACACTACCGGCCATCACAGGCCGGGGCCCGCGAACGGGTCCCTCGCGCGGACGGGACGTCATGTCGGACTTCGTCGTCGGCGTCCTGCTGCACTTCCAGGGGCCGGGAGGGATCTACGGCCCCTCGTGCCAGGCCGTCACGGAGCTCGCGGTCGCGGAGCTCAACGCCACGGGCGGCATCCTCGGGCGCCCCGTGCGCGCCGAGCTGCTCGACGCCGGGCAGCCGCTGCCGCAGCTGCGCCGCAGGCTCGGCGCCGCGCTGGACACCGGGCGGCTGCACGGGCTCACCGGGTGGCACACGTCGGCGGTGCGGCACGCCGTCGTGCCGCTGGTGCAGCGCCGCGTCCCGTACGTGTACCCGGCGGCGTACGAGGGCGCCGAGACCCGGCCGGGCCTGTACGTCACGGGCGAGGTGCCGTCGGCCCAGCTCTTCCCCGCGATCGGGCGCCTGCGGTCGGACGTGGGGGCGCGCCGGTGGTTCGTCGTCGGGGACGACTACGCCTGGCCCCGCGGCACCTACGCGGCGCTGGCGCCGCAGCTCGCCGAGCTCGGCGCCGGGTTCGCGGGCGTGCGGTTCCTCCCGGAGCAGGGGGCGAGCGCCGCGCAGCTCGCGGCCACGCTCGACGAGATCGAGCGCTCGGGGGCCGAGGGCGTGCTGCTGCTGATGGTCGGGCAGAACGGGGTGCGGTTCAACCGGATGTTCGCCCGCCGCGGGCTGCACGAGCGGGTGGTGCGCCTCAGCACGCTCATGGAGGAGAACATGCTCATGGGCAGCGGGGCGGCCGCCACCGCGAACCTGTACTCCGCGGGCGGCTGGTTCCGCAGCCTCGCGACGGGCGAGGCCCTCGACCTCGTGGGCCGGTACACCGCGCACCACGGGCTGCACGCGCCGGCGGTGGGCGCGGCGGCCGAGGCCTGCTACGAGGGGATCCTCGCGCTGCGGTCGATCGTGGAGCACGCGGGCAGCGCCGCCGTCGCCGCGACCGACCGCTCCGTCGACGGGCTCGCGTACGAGGGGCCGCGCGGGCTCGTCCGCTTCCACGGCAACCACGCCGAGCAGCGGCTGTACCTCGCGCGCGCCGACGGCTACGACTTCGAGCCGCTCACGGCCCTCTGAGCCCGCTCCGACCCGCAGTAAGGGGGCGTCGTCCCTGGTGGCGGCACTGTGGGGCACATCACGGCTCCACACGGAATCATGCGTCTGCATCAATCGGTTGAGGCAACCATGACCGAGACCCTGACGCACCCGACCACGCCCCTCGCCGTCGGCGACGACGTGGCGGACCTCCTGTTCCGCGCCGCCCGCACCACCTCCCTGTGGACCGACGAGCCCGTCACCGACGAGCAGCTCACGTCCGCCTGGGACCTCGCCAAGTTCGGGCCGACCGCGATGAACACGCTGCCGCTGCGCGTCCTCGTCGTGCGCTCCCCCGAGGCGAAGCAGCGCCTCGTGACCCACATGGGTGACGGCAACAAGCCCAAGGTCGAGGCCGCCCCGGTCTCCCTGGTGCTCGCCGCCGACCCCGCGTTCCACCAGCACCTGGACACGCTGTTCCCCGCCTACCCCGGCATCAAGGACCAGCTGGACCCGGCCGCGGACGTCCGCGAGCAGATGGCCCGCAACAACGCGCTCATCCAGGCCGGCTACCTCATCGTCGGCCTGCGCGCCGCCGGCCTCGCCGCCGGCCCGATGAACGGCATGGACTTCGCCGGCGTCGACGCCGAGTTCTTCGGCGAGTCCGGCTGGAAGTCGTTCCTCGTCATCAACGTCGGCCACGCCGAGGGTGAGGGCTCGCCCTACCCGCGCGGCCCGCGTCTGTCCTTCGACGAGGTCGCCCAGGTCCTCTGACCGACCTTCCGGCAGGGTCGTCGACCCGAGCCGGCATCGGCGGGCGTCCGGCCCCTTCCGACCGGGAGGCGGACCGGGCGCCCGTTCGTCGTCTGCGCGTGCGCGTGCCGACCGTGGGCCGCCGGGTCATCATGGGCGGGTGCCCGCACGCCCGGACGACGACGAGCTGGAGCTCATCCGCCGCTCCGGAGCCACGCTCAGGGTCGGGCGGCTCAGCCTGTCCGCAGGCACCGGGTCGTACCGCGTCAAGGCGTCGATGGCGCGCGTGGCGCACGCGCTGGGCATCGAGCGTCACCACGCGCACGTCACGTTGACCGAGATCACCACCACGTCCCACCGGGGCGCCTCCTTCCGCACCGAGGTGACCGAGGTGCGCACCGTCGGCGTGAACACCGACCGTCTCGCACGGCTCGAGCTCCTCACGCAGCGGCTCGAGGCGCAGGCCCCGGTCACGGTCGAGCAGGTCGACGCCGAGGTCGACGGCATCGCCGCGCGCGGCGCGCTCTACCCGCCCGCCCTGAACGCCCTGTGGGCGGCGCTCGCGTGTGCGGCGTTCGCGTTCCTCAACCACGGCGGCCCCGTCGAGATGCTCGGTGCCTTCGTCGGAGCCGCGCTGGGCCAGGGCCTGCGACGCGGGATGCTGCACCGGGGTGTCAACCAGTTCGGGGTGACGATGCTCGCCGGGGCCCTCGCGAGCGTGTCCTACCTCGGGATCGTGGGGGTCCTGGACGTCCTCGGGCTGACCGCGACGACGCACCAGGCCGGGTACGTCGCGGCGGCGCTGTTCCTGGTCCCCGGGTTCCCCCTGGTGACCGCGGCCCTGGACCTGGCACGCCTGGATTTCTCGGCCGGCCTCGCCCGGCTCACCTGGGGCCTGATGATCTTCGTGTCCGCGGCGTTCGCGGTCTGGACGGTGTCGGTCGTGGCGGGCCTCGGCCCGGGCGGCTCCCCTGCCCCCGCCGCGGAGTCGGGACCGCTCGCCCTGGCCCAGCTCGTCGCGTCCTTCCTCGGCGTCCTCGGGTTCGCGCTGATGTTCAACTCCCCGTGGCGCATGGCCCTGGTGGCGGCCGGCATCGCCGCGGTCCCCAACGTGGGGCGCATCTTCGCCGCCGGCAACTTGGGCTGGCCGCCCCAGATCGCCGCCGCCGTCGCCGCCTTCGCCATCGGGTTGCTGGCCGCGTTCGCGGCGCCTCGGATCAACATCCCGCGCATCACGGTGTACGTGCCCGCGGTGACGATCATGGTGCCGGGAGTCCCGGCCTACCAGGCGATCTCGTACCTCAGCGACGGGGACGTCGCCCAGGCGCTGCCCTACGGGGTCTCGGCCGCTCTCGGCGTCGTCGCGCTGGCCGTCGGCCTCGCCGTCGCGCGCATGGTCACCGACCGGGAGTGGGGCTTCGAGACGACGTGACCGCGACCACCCGCGGAGCCTGCTAAGGCTTCGCGCCGGTAGCGACCGATCGGGTCGGGTCGTTCGACCACTGCGACCACGAGCCCGGGTACAGCGCGGCCGGGATGCCCACGCAGGCGAGCGCCGCGACCTCGTGCGAGGCCGTCACGCCGGACCCGCAGTACACGCCCACGGTCAGCGTGTCGGCGTCCGCCTCGTCCGGCCCCGACGCGCTCAGCCCCAGGTCCGCGAACCGCCCGGCGAGCTCCTCGTCGTCGAGGAACGTGCCGTCGTCGCGGAGGTTCTCCGCGGTCGGCGCGCTGACGGCGCCGGGCACGTGCCCGGCCCGCGGGTCCACGGGCTCCGACTCGCCCAGGTAGCGCTCCGCGGCGCGCGCGTCCAGCAGCGTGCCCGTCTCCGCCAGCTCGGCCGCGTCGTCCGCGTCGACCACCGGCAGGTGCCCCGGGCGGACGACGAGGTCGCCCGGCCGGTGCACGACGTCGCCCACCTCGACCGCGTAGCCCGCACGCACCCAGGCGGGCAGGCCGCCGTCGAGGATGCGCACGTCGCGCACCCCGAAGTAGCGCAGCAGCCACCAGGCCCGCGCCGCGGACGTGCCGCCCACCGTGTCGTAGACGACGACGCGCGACCCCTGGCGCACGCCCCAGGCGCGCGCGCTGCGCTGGAACGACGACGCCGACGGCAGCGGGTGGCGCCCCTCGGCCGGCGACGGCTCCGCCGCCAGCTCGCTCTCCAGGTCCACGTACACGGCGTCGGGCAGGTGGCCGGTGAGGTAGCGCTCACGGCCGTCGGTCATCCCGAGCGCCCACCGCACGTCGAGCAGCAGGGGCGCGCCCTCCGCCGGGTCCGGCCCGGCGCTCAGCCGCAGGTCCGCCGCGAGCTCGGCGACGGACACCAGCACCCGCGAACGCGGCGCGACGTCGCCGCTCACGCGACGTCCCCCACCGGGGCTGCCGCGAGGTCGAGCCGCATCGTGAACGCGTCCTTGTCCTCCGGCTGGTAGTAGCGCCTGCGCAGCCCGATCCGCTCGAACCCGAACCGCTCGTACAGGGCGAGCGCGGGCTCGTTGTCCACCCGCACCTCGAGCAGCAGGGCGCTCGCCCGCAGCCGGCGCGACCGGTCGACCAGCGCCTCCAGCAGCGCCCGGCCCACGCCGTGCCGCTGGTAGTGCGGGTCCACGCCGATCGTCATGACCTGCGCGACGTCGCCGTCGAACCACAGGCCCGCGTACCCGACGACGGGCTTGGCGCCCGCGCCGTACACCGCCACGGCGTCCGGCCCGGTGGGCTCGGCGACCACGTACCACCGGCCGAGCGCGGCGAGCTCGTCGGTGAGCATGCCGTACGTCCACGCCCCGGCGCCGAAGAGCACGCGCTCGAGCTCCAGGACCCGGTCGAAGTCCGCGCTGCTCAGCGGCCGCAGGCGGCACGCCGGCGCGTACACCTGCTGCACGGTGCGCGGCAGTCCCGACGCCCCCGTCGCGGGCCGCTCCTCGGCGGGCCGGTCGGTGGTCATGCCGGGTTCCCGGTGGCCGGCACGAGCCGCGCGGGCGCGGGCTCCTGCACGTCGGGGCGGCGCAGGTACAGCGGCTCGGTGGGCAGCTCGTCGCCCGCCGCGCGCCGGGCGAGGGCGAGGCGGGCCAGGACGGCGGCGTCGGGCACGAGCGGCGCGTCCTCGTCGGCGGGCAGGTGCTCGGGGTAGAGCGCGGCGCCCTCCCCCACGACGACCAGCCGGGCGTCGGCGGGCGGGTCCGCGAGCCGGGCCGCGAGGTCGGCGGCCCGGTCCACGCCCGGGCCGGCCAGCGTCTCGACGACGGGCACCGCGTGCGGGCCCTCGTGCGCGACGACGCGGTAGTGCGCCCAGTAGACCTCCTTGCGGCGCGCGTCGGTCGCGACGAGCACCTCGTCGCCCGGCGTCAGCCCGAGGTCGGCGACCGCCTGCACGGCGACCGCGTCGATGCTCGGCACGCCGAGCACGTCGATCCCGAGGCTCAGGGCGAGCGTGCGCGCCGTGACGAGCCCGACGCGCAGGCCGGTGAACGGCGCGGGGCCGGTGCCCGCCACCACGGCGGTGAGGTCCGAGCGGTCGAGGCCGGCGTCGTCGAGCACCGCGGCCACGAGGGGGGCGAGCGACTCGGCGTGCCGGCGACGCTCGTCGGCCGAGCGGGAGGCGAGCCGGGCGCCGGTCTCGTCGACCAGGGCGACGGCGACGGCTGCGGAGGTGTCCAATGCGAGAACTGCCACGGCCCCAGCCTACGTTTCCCGCGCCGCCGCCGGGGGCCGCATCGTGCGTGCTGACTCGATCCTCATGTGGGCCGTATGAGGATCACGTCAGCACGCACGATTCCGCGCCCGGGTCACGTCGAGGTGAGGGCGGCCAGGTCGACGCCGGCCCAGCGGGCGCCGACGCCGCGCAGCGTGGCGTGCCGGGTGCCCGCGCCGGGGTCCGCGTCCTCGTCGCCCTCGACACCGGTGGCGTCGGCGGCCTGGCCGCGCGGTCGCTCGAGGTCGATCTCCAGACGGTCGTCGGTGAGCGCCTCGGCGAGCCCGCGCCCCCACTCGACGACGGTCACCGACTCGTCGAGCGACGAGTCCAGGTCGAGGGCGTCGAGCTCGCCCAGGTTGCCGAGGCGGTAGGCGTCCACGTGCACCAGGGCGGGCCCGCGGGCCCCGTGCTCCCGCGGCAGGGGCGGGTGCTCGCGCGCGACGATGAACGTGGGCGACGCCACCTGGCCGCGCACCCCCAGTGCCGCGCCGAGGCCCTGCGTCAGCGTCGTCTTCCCCGCGCCCAGGTCCCCCGTGAGGATCACCAGGTCGCCCGCGCGGAGCACCCCGGCGAGGGCCGCCCCCAGCGCTCGGGTGGCCTCCGCGTCCGGCAGGTCCGTCTCCGTCCGCACGACGACGTCGCTCACCGCTGCACTTCCTTCCGTGTGTCGATCTGCGTGTCGGGCCCTGCATCGAGGCCTGCATCGAGGCCTGCATCGAGGCCTGCATCGAGGCCTGCATCGAGGCCTGCATCGAGGCCCGCGTCGAGGCCCGCGTAGACGCGCGGCGCGCGCGCCCCGATGCCCGTGACGATCTCGTAGCTGATGGTGCCGGCCGCGCGCGCCCAGTCCTCCGCGTTCGGCACGACGGCTCCGCGCTCCACGCCGTCGGACGCGCCGAACAGCGTCACGACGTCCCCCGCCCGCTCGGTCGCGCCCGGGCCGAGGTCGAGCACGAACTGGTCCATGCACACCCGGCCGGCGACGCGCAGGACGCGGCCCGAGCCGACGCCCACCGGGCCGCCCACGCCGAGCTCGCCGCCCGACGCGTGCCGCTGGATGCCGTCGGCGTAGCCCAGCGGCACCACGCCGAGCCGCGTGTCCTGCGTCGTCGTGTAGTGGTGCCCGTAGGAGACGCCGTGGCCGGCCGGCACGTCCTTGACCGTGGCGAGGCGCGCCTGGAGCGTCATCGCGCCCCGCAGCCCGTAGTCGCCGGGGGCGCCGAGCTGGGGCACCGGCGAGTGCCCGTAGACGGCGATGCCGGGGCGCACCAGGTCGTAGTGCAGGCGCGGGTCCGTGAGCACGGCCGCCGAGTTCGCGAGGTGCCGCACCTCGATCCGCAGGCCCGCGTCCTCCGCGGTGCGGACCGCGGCGTCGAACGCCTCCGCCTGCCGCGCGATCGACGGGTGCCCGGGCTCGTCCGCGCACGCCAGGTGCGACATCACGCCGACCACCCGCAGCACGCCCTCGGCCTCGAGCGCGGCCGCGCGGCGCACGACGTCCGGCAGGTCGGCGGGCACGATGCCGCTGCGCCCGAGGCCCGTGTCCACCTTGAGGTGCACCCGGGCGGTCTCGCCGGCGGCCCGCGCCCCCGCGGCCACCTCGTCGAGCGCCCAGGGGGCGGCGACGCCGACGTCCACGCCCGCGGCGACCAGCCGGTCGAACGGCGCGCCGGGCGTGGCGAGCCAGGTGAGCACCCGCGCGTCGCCGGGGGTGACGCCGCCGGCGCGCAGCGCGAGCGCCTCGGCGGGCACCGCCGTGCCGAGCCACGTCGCGCCGCCCGCGAGCGCCGCCCGCGCCACCGGCAGCATGCCGTGCCCGTAGCCGTCGGCCTTGACCACCGCCATGACGGCCGCGCCCGGCGCGTGCCCGGCGAGGGCGCGCACGTTGTCGCGCACGGCGGACAGGTCGACGACGGCGCGCGCGAGGAGCTCGCCGGGGAACGGGGGGACCGCGGCGCTCGGGTCGGTGCTCACGGTCACCGATTCTCTCACCGCGCGCCCGCCTCCCCGCCGTCGCCGCCGGGCCATGCGGCGAGGCGGCGCCGGGAGCGGAACTCGCGGTGCTCCCCGCTGAGCGGGTCGACGAACGCGAGCGAGCGGGCGAGCAGCTGCAGCGGTCGGTCCGGGTCGTCGGGCGCGTCCTCGCGCAGCTCGGGCCAGAACGTGTCGTGCAGCAGGGGCAGGCCGAGGGACGCCATGTGCAGGCGCAGCTGGTGCGTCTTGCCGGTGCGCGGCTCGAGCCGGTAGAGCCCGAGGCCTCGGGCGTCGTCGCGCGCGACGAGCGTGACGCGCGACTCGGCGTTCGGCTCCCCCGGCTCCTCCTGCGCGCGCACCACGCCCCGGTGCTTGACGATGCGCGAGCGGACGGTCGTCGTGCCGCACCCGGCCGGCTGCGGCTCCAGCTCCGACCCCGCGGCGGGCAGCGGCGCCACCGCCTCGTAGACCTTCCGCACCGCGCGGTCCTGGAACGCCGTCTGGTAGGCGCCGCGCACCTCCGGCCGGACGGTGAGGACGAGCACGCCCGCGGTGGGCCGGTCCAGCCGGTGCGCGGGCACCAGCTCGGGCAGGTCGAGGGTGGCGCGCAGGTGCACGAGCACGGTGCGGGTCACCCACCGCCCGCGCGGCATCGTGGCGACGAGGTGCGGCTTGTCGACCACGAGGAGGTCGTCGTCGCGGTGCAGCACCTCCAGCTCGTCGAGCGCGGGCACCTCCGGCTCGTCGGCTGGCGGGTCGCGGTACAGGTAGAGGAAGCCGCGCGGCTCGTACGGGGTGGCCTCGTCCACGACGACGCCCGCGCCCGTCACCACCTCGCCCGCGGCGAGCTTCTCGCGCAGGCGGTCGGCGTCGTGCGGGAAACGCTCCAGCAGGTACCGGACGGCCGTCGCGTACCGGGCCGTGCTCGCCGCGTCGTGCGGCAGCACCAGCCGGGTGGGGTTGAGCCCGCCGCGCACCGGCAGGGGCGGGCGGTGCTTGCGCGGGCCTTCGGACACGAGCCCATTGTCGCGCGCGGCATGATGGGCGCATGAGCCTCTACGACATCCCGTTCGAGCGCATGGACGGCACGACGACGACGCTCGCGGAGCACCGCGACGACGTCGTGCTGGTGGTCAACGTCGCCTCGCGGTGCGGACTCACCCCGCAGTACGAGGCGCTGGAGCAGCTGCAGAAGGACTACGCCGACCGCGGGTTCACGGTGATCGGCTTCCCCTCCAACCAGTTCCTGCAGGAGCTGTCCAGCGACGAGAAGATCGCCGAGTTCTGCTCCACCACCTACGGGGTGACGTTCCCCGTGGTGTCCAAGATCCGGGTCAACGGGCGGCACACCCACCCGCTGTACGCGGAGCTGAAGAAGACGGCCGACGACAGCGGCCACGACGGCCGCGTGCGGTGGAACTTCGAGAAGTTCCTCGTGCTCCCCGATGGCGAGGTGCACCGGTTCTCCCCGCAGACCGTGCCCGACGCCCCCGAGCTCGTCGAGGTCCTCGAGAAGGCGCTGCCGAGGTAGTCCAGGTCCCCGCCGAGGTAGTTCGAGTCCCGCCGAGGTAGTTCACGTCACGGCGCGACGAGGTGCAGCCAGCGCTCCGTGACCACGTACCCCAGCGCCTCGTTCGCGCGCCGCGACCCGACGTTGTCACCGGCGCCGCCGGTGCCGAAGCGCATGTGCCCGGCCTCGGCAAGGGCGAGCACCGCCGCCCCCTTGACCGCGGTCGCCAGGCCGCGGCGGCGCGCCGGGGCGCGAGTGACGGTGAGGTCGATGTCGACCCGGTCCGCCTCCGGGTACAGCACGGTCGCGGCGTCCAGCCGACCGTCGACGGCGAACGCCCCGAACGCCCAGCGCTCGCCGGCCCCCAGGGCGGCCTCGAGACGTGCGGCGTCGGGCACGTCGTGCGACGTCGCCGCGGTGCGCGGGTAGTCGGCCGCTGCGCCGGCGTCGAGCTCGACGAGCGTTGCCGCCTCCTGCGGGGCGAGCGGGCGGACCTCCCAGCCCGCCGTCCGCGCGGCGTCGACGGCGGCACGGCAGGTCGCGAGCACGGCCGGCGTGACCGTC
Organism: Promicromonospora sp. Marseille-Q5078; assembly: GCF_050315395.1. Classification (NCBI taxonomy): domain Bacteria; kingdom Bacillati; phylum Actinomycetota; class Actinomycetes; order Micrococcales; family Promicromonosporaceae; genus Promicromonospora; species Promicromonospora sp. Marseille-Q5078. The sequence continues at coordinate 1,246,043 of NZ_JBNPQG010000001.1, read as the reverse complement.
AGCCGCGCGCCCCACGACTCGCCCTGGACAATCGCCCCGGCGTCGAGCAGGCGCGTGGCCTCCGGGTCGTCGGAGCGCAGGATCCGCACGGGCGGGGTCGTCGTCACGGGCCGACCGTACCGGCGCGGACCGTCGGCGGTCAGCCGTTTTCGGGCGGCCTGCCCACGACCAGCACCAGCGAGCCGTCGAACGCCTCCTGCGTGCGCAGGTGCCCGTGCCGGCGGTCCCACTCCCCGGAGGCGAGGTCCGCGCCGAGCCGGTCCACGAACCGGTCCTGCACCTCGGGGGCGACGAAGCTCCACGCCGAGTTCGCGCGGCGCGCCCCGGGGTCGAGCAGCCCCTCGGGGCGGCCGTAGTACGCCTCGCCGAACCGGTCGACGCACCCGAGCGGGATCGGCAGCGACACCACCTCGACGTCGCCCCCGAGCCCCGCGGCGACCCGGTCGATGCCCGGGTAACGACCCGCCTCCGTCGCGATCACCTCGGGCGCGTAGTCCTGCAGCCAGAACCGGTCCAGGAGCGCGGGGTCGCACGTCATGACGACCACCGGCCCCGCCGCGACCCGCCGCAGCTCGCGCAGCCCGCCCTCGAGGTCGGACCACTGGTGCACGGAGAACGTCGTCATGGCGGCGTCGAACGCGCCGTCGGGGAACGGCAGCGCCTCGGCGGTCGCGTCCACCGCGGGCGGGAGGGTCGTGGGCCGCTGCGCGCGCATCGTGGCCGACGGCTCGACGGCGGTGACGTCGCGGTCCCGCGGCTCGTACGACCCGGCTCCCGCGCCGACGTTCAGCACGGTGCGCGCGTCGCCGAGCGCCGCGGCGACCGCCGCCTCGAACGCGGGCTCCGGCCGCCGGTACCGGGCGTATCCGTCGCCGATCGTGGCGTAGTCGGCGTCGCCCGCCGAGCCGTCGGCGCCGCGGGCGGTGGTCATGGGGCGTCCTCTCGTCGGGGTCTCACCGGTCGCGCAGCAGCGCGGCGACCTCACGGGGCACCGCCTCGGCGACGTCGAGGGCGGCCACAGGGCCGCCCGGGTTGGCGCGGTGCGCCGCGCGGCCGTGCACGAGGGCGGCGGCGGCGGCCACCTCGGCCGCGAGCGCCGGGTGCTCGACGACGTCGCGCGACCGGGCGGCGAGCATCGCGCCCAGCACGCCGGCCAGCACGTCGCCGGCGCCGGCCGTGGCCAGCCACCCCGGCCCGTCGGCCTGCGCGTAGGCCACGCCCGGCCCGACGACGACCGTCACGCCGCCCTTGAGCAGCACGGTCGCGCCGGTGAGCTCGTGCGCGCGGCGCGCCCATCGCAGCGGCTCCGCCTCCACGTCCGGGCGGCGCACGTCCTCGCCGCGCGAGCGCAGCAGGGCGGTCAGCTCGCCGGCGTGCGGGGTGAGCACGAACCACGGGGGCACGACGTCGTCCAGCAGGCCGAGGCCGCCCGCGTCGACGACGGCGGGCACCGGCCCGCCGGCCGTCCCCGCGAGGCGGCCCGCGGCGGCGGCGAGCCCTGCGCGGCCGCGCTCGTGCTGCCCGTCGTCCAGGCCCGTGTCCTCCCCCGCACGGGCCGCCTCCGGCCCGCCGGGGATCCCGGGTCCGACCACCCACGACTGCACCCGCCCAGGCGGCGTGACGACCTCCGGCCGGGCGGCGAGCACGCGCCCGCCGACCTCGCCCGAGCCGCGGTAGCGCACCATCCCGGCGCCCGCGCGCGCCGCGGCGGTGGTCGTGAGGACCGCCGCGCCGGGGTACGTCGCGGTGCCGGCGACGACGCCGACCACGCCCCGCGTGTACTTGTGGTCGGCGGGCCCGGGCACGGGCCACGACCGGGCGACGTCGGCGGGTTCCAGGCGCCGCACGGCGGCCGGCCCGTCGAGGTCCAGGCCGATGTCGACGACGCTCACCTCCCCGGCCAGCGCGGCGGCCGGTGGCAGCAGGAGCCCCGGCTTGGCGGCGCCGAACGTCACCGTGCGGTCCGCCGCCGGCACCGGCCCGGGCACCGCGCCGTCGTCCACCCCGACGCCGGACGGCACGTCGACCGCCACCACCCACGGCCCCCGCTGCGTTGTGGGCGCGAGGGCTGTGACGAGGTCGGCGGCGAGGCCCCGCAGCGGACCGCGGGCGCCGATGCCGACGAGGCCGTCCAGGACGACGTCGGCGCGCGCGGCGGCGTCGACCGACGCGGCCGGCTCCCCGGGCGCCGCGAACAGCTCGACGACGCGCCCGCCGGCGCGCTCCAGCGCGGCGCGCCCCTCCGGGTGGAACCGCTCGGCGGCCAGCATCGCCGTGACGGACAGCCCGCGCCGCGCCAGCACAGCCCCCGCGTACAGGGCGTCGCCGCCGTTGTTCCCCGCGCCCACCAGCAGCACGACGCGGGCACCGCGCACCGCGCCCCGGCGCGCCGCGACGTCCCGCACCACGTGGTTCGCGAGCGCGAACGACGCCCGCTCCATCAGCGGCACGCCCGCGGCGAGCAACGGCTCCTCGGCGGCGCGGACGGCGGACGCGTTCCAGGCGGAGACCATGTCGGCATCCTGCCGCGCCGCGCCGCGTCCCGCAGCATCGCCCCAGGTGGAGGCATAGGCTCGGGCCCATGCGATTCGGACTCTTCATCCCGCAGGGCTGGCGCCACTCGCTCACCGACGTCCCGCCGGAGCAGCACTGGGAGACGATGCTGTCCCTGCTGCACTACGCCGACAACGCCGCGGCCGGGGAGCCGATCCCGGGCGGCCCGTGGGCCTGGGACAGCGTCTGGGTGTACGACCACTTCCACACGGTCCCGGTGCCGAGCACCGAGGCGACGCACGAGGCGTGGACGCTGATGGCGGCGTTCGCGGCCGCGTCCCAGCGCGTGAAGCTGGGCCAGATGTGCACGTGCATGTCGTACCGCAACCCGGCCTACTTGGCGAAGGTCGCCTCGACGGTCGACGCGATCTCCGGCGGCCGCGCGCAGCTGGGCATCGGTGCCGGCTGGTACGAGCACGAGTGGCGCGCGTACGGCTACGGCTTCCCCCGCGCGGGCGAGCGGCTGCGTGCGCTGGACGAGGGCCTGCAGATCATCACGCAGATGTGGCGCACCGGCTCGTCCGGCACGTTCGACGGCGAGACGTACCAGGTGGACGGCGCCCTGTGCTACCCCCAGCCGCTGCAGCGGCTCGCCGTGGGCGACGGCGGCGCCGAGGTGCCGAGCATCCCGCTGTGGGTCGCCGGCGGCGGCGAGAAGAAGACGCTGCGCATCGCCGCGCGCTTCGCGCAGTACACGAACTTCGCGGGCGACCCGGAGACGTTCACGCACAAGTCGCAGGTCCTCGAGCAGCACTGCCGCGACCTCGGCCGCGACTTCGGCGCGATCACGCGGTCGTCCGACTACAACGTGGTCATCGGCGAGAACCAGGCCGAGGTGGACGACCGGTTCGCGTGGATCGAGTCGCACTTCCGCAAGCACGCGCCCGGTGAGAAGGGCGAGCAGGAGATCGCGAACTGGCGCAACAGCCCGCTCGTCGGCACGCCCGAGCAGGTCGTCGAGGCGCTCTCCGACCTGCAGGCCCGCGGCATGACCTACGCCATCACGTACTTCCCGAACGCCGCCGCGGACCGCGACCAGATCGAGCTCTTCCAGCGGCAGGTCATCCCCGCCCTGCAGGACTGAGCGGTGGGCTCGCGGCACGAGATCGACCTGCCCGACGGTCGGCGGCTGGTCGTGCACGACGCCGGCCCGCCGTCCGCCGACGCCGTCATCTGGCACCACGGCTCGCCGCAGTCGGGCGAACTGCTGGCGCCGGTCGTCGAGTCCGTCCGGGCGCGCGGCCTGCGGGTGGTCTCCCCGGCCCGCGCCGGGTACGGCGGGTCCACCCGCCGTCCCGGGCGCACCGTGGCGGAGGCCGCGTCGGACGTGGCCCACGCCCTCGACGCCCTCGGTGTGGCCCGGTGCCTCGCCGTCGGCGCCTCGGGCGGTGGTCCGCACGCCCTGGCACTGGCCGCGCTCCGGCCCGACGTCGTGTCCGCCGCGGTCACCCTCGCGGGCGTCGCGCCGTACCCCGGCCGCGACCGCGACGACCTCTGGTTCGCCGGCATGGCCGACGACGGCGGCCTGCGCTCGGCCCTCGACGGCTCCGCCGCCCGGGAGCGGCACGCCGAGACCGCGGAGTTCGACGAGTCGAGCTTCACCGCCGAGGACTACGCGACCCTCGCGGGGACGTGGGCGTCGCTCGGCGCCGACGCCTCCCGGTCCGGTCAGGACTGGCCGGGTGGGCAGGTCGACGACGACCTCGCGTTCGTGCGGCCGTGGGGCGTGGCGCTCGGCGACGTCACACCGCCGACCCTGGTCGTGCAGGGCGGTGCCGACCGAGTGGTGCCCCGGCACCACGCCGACCTGCTGGTCGAGGGGCTGCCCGCCGCGGAGCTGTGGCTGCGCCCGCGTGACGGCCACGTGAGCGTGCTCACTGCGCTCCCGGTCGCGGTCGACTGGTGGCGGTCCGGAGCCTGAGAGCCGTTCAGCCCTCGGCCACCACCATGGCGGACGCGATGCCCGCGTCGTGGGAGATGGACAGGTGCCAGGCCTTCACGCCGAGCTCGTCGGCGCGCGCCTGCACGGTGCCGCGCAGCTCGACCTCCGGCGGCCCGCCGACGACGCGGTGCACGGTCGCGTCGTGCCAGTGCAGGTCGCCGGGGGCGCCGAGCGCCTTGGCGATGGCCTCCTTCGCGGCGAACCGGGCCGCGAGGGACGACGCCGGCAGGTCGCGCTCGGCCTCGGTGAAAAGCTTCTCCCGCAGGCGCGGCACCCGCTCGACGGTCGCCATGAACCGGGCGACGTCCACCACGTCGATGCCCACGCCGATGATCATGGGCACAGCCTAGGTGCGTCGGCGGACCCGGGTGCTGGTCCGCGACGCCGGCCTCGTGCGCGACGTCGGGTCGGTCGCCCTCGACGCGGACGCACGCGCGTAGGCGGTCCGCTCAGCCCGGCGACCGCACCCCGGCCTCGTCCTCCGGCTCCACCAGGTGCCGCCAGCGGAACCACTTGCGCTCCAGCTCCGCCTCGAGGTCGACGTCGAACCGGCGCGCCACGAGCAGCAGCTGCGCGAGCACGTCGGCGAGCTCGGCGCGGAAGGCGGCGTCCACCTCGCCGGCGCCCTCGCCCCGGTCGCGCGACCTGCCCGAGCGGGCGAGGTAGGCCTGGGTCAGCTCGCCGACCTCCTCGTGCAGCTTGAGCACCAGCCAGTCGTCGGTGCGCGGGACGCCGAAGCGCCGCTCGTACACGCGCGAGATGATCTCCAGCTCGTCGCCCAGCGCCCTCAGCTCCACGCCCCCACCCTAGGGTCCCGCGGGGCTCCGGGGCCGGCGCCTCACTCGACCGTGACGGACTTCGCGAGGTTGCGCGGCTGGTCGACGTCGAGCCCCTTGGCCCCGGCGAGCGCCATGGCGAAGACCTGCAGCGGCACGACCGCGAGGAGCGGCTGCAGCAGCGACGGCGCCTGCGGGATCCAGAAGATCTCGTCCGCGTACCGGCGCACCTCGTCGTCGCCGTCCTCCGCGATCACCAGGGTGCGGGCGCCGCGGGCCCGGATCTCCTGGATGTTGGACACGATCTTCGAGTGCAGCTGGGCCCGCCCGCGCGGGGACGGCACGACGACGAACACGGGCTGGCCCTCGTCGATCAGCGCGATCGGGCCGTGCTTGAGCTCGCCCGCCGCGAAGCCCTCCGCGTGGATGTACGCGAGCTCCTTGAGCTTGAGCGCGCCCTCGAGCGCCACCGGGTAGCCCACGTGCCGGCCGAGGAACAGGACCTTGTCCGCGGCCGACATCGAGCGGGCCGTGGCGCGCACGTACTCGCTGCGCTCGAGCACCGTCTGCACCTTGCGGGGCATGTCGCGCAGCTCGTCCAGCAGGACGGCGATCTCGTCGGGGAACTTGTTGCCGCGCAGCTGCGCCAGGTAGAGGCCGAGCAGGTAGGCGGCGGTGATCTGCGACAGGAACGCCTTGGTGGACGCGACGGCGATCTCCGGGCCGGCGTGCGTGTACAGGACGGCGTCGGACTCGCGCGGGATGGTCGAGCCGTTCGTGTTGACGATCGACAGCACGGTGGCGCCCTGCTCCCGCGCGTGCCGCACGGCCATGAGGGTGTCCATGGTCTCGCCGGACTGCGAGATCGCGACCACCAGCGTCTTCGCGTCGACGATCGGGTCGCGGTAGCGGAACTCGTGCGCCAGCTCGATCTCGACGGGGATGCGGCACCAGTGCTCGATGGCGTACTTCGCGACGTGCCCCGCGTACGCGGCGGTGCCGCACGCGATCACGATGATCTTGTCGACGGCCCGCAGCACCGACTCGTCGATGCGCAGGTCGTCGAGCACCAGCCGGCCCTGGGCGTCGGAGCGGCCGAGCAGCGTGTCGGCGATGGCCTGCGGCTGGTCGTGGATCTCCTTGTCCATGAAGGACGGGAAGCCGCCCTTCTCGGCGGCGGCCGCGTCCCAGTCGACCGTGAACCGCTTGCCCTCGGCCGGTGCGCCGGCGAAGTCGGTGACCGCGACCGACGTCGGCCGGATGGTCACGACCTGGTCCTGGCCGAGCTCCAGCGCCTCCTTCGTGTGCGCCACGAACGCGGCGACGTCGGAGCCGAGGAAGTTCTCGCCCTCCCCCAGGCCCACGACGAGCGGCGAGTCGTGCCGCGCGCCGACGACGACGTCCGGGGCGTCGGCGTGCACGGCCAGGAGCGTGAAGGTGCCGTCGAGGCGGCGCGCGGTGGCCGCCATCGCGGCGGTGAGGTCGCCGGCGGCGCGGTACTCCGCGGCGAGCAGCTGGGCGGCGACCTCGGTGTCGGTCTCGGAGTCGAAGGTGGCGCCGGCCGCGAGCAGCTCGGCCCGCAGCACGGCGAAGTTCTCGACGATGCCGTTGTGGATCACGGCCAGCCGGCCGTCGTCCGCCAGGTGCGGGTGGGCGTTGACGTCGGTCGGGCCGCCGTGCGTCGCCCACCGCGTGTGCCCGATGGCGGCGGTGGCCGCGGGCAGGGGGTGTGCCGCGATCTCGTCGACGAGGTTGCCCAGCTTGCCCGACTTCTTGGCCGAGCGGACCCGCTCCTGGTCCGGGGAGACCAGCGCCACCCCGGCGGAGTCGTACCCCCGGTACTCCAGGCGCCGCAGCCCCTCCAGGGCCACGTCGAGGGGGCGCCCGCTGGGGGTCGCTGACGCTCCCGCGGCGTTCTCGGAACGCCCCGGGCCGGTGTATCCGACGATGCCGCACATGGCCGCGAGTGTACCGACGAGGCGTCCGCTCCCCGGCACCGAGTTGCGGGACGAACCGGGGACTCGGGCAGAATCGTGCAGGTGGCACCGCAGTCCCCTGAACCCGTACCCGGCGCAGCGCCGCCCGGCCCCGTCAGCCCGGCGTCGGCCGGCGCCGGCGCGCCCGCACCGCTGCCTCTCGGCGAGCACCTCACCCGGCTCGCTCCGGCGTCCCCGTACGTCGACCTCGACCGGGCCGCGTGGAGCCGCCTGTCGGCGTCGACGCCCCTGCCCCTGACGGACGCCGACGTCGAGCGGCTGCGCGGCCTGGGCGACCCGATCGACCTCGCCGAGGTGGACGCCGTCTTCCGCCCGCTGTCCCGCCTGCTCAACCTGTACGTGGCCGCCAGCGCCGGCCTGCACCGCGCCACGTCGACGTTCCTGCACGAGGACCCGCCGCGCACCCCGTACGTCATCGGGGTCGCGGGCTCGGTCGCGGTCGGCAAGTCGACGACGGCGCGCATCCTGCGCGAGATGATGGCCCGCTGGCCGGACACCCCGCACGTCGAGCTGATCACCACCGACGGCTTCCTGTACCCGAACGCGGAGCTGCAGCGCCGCGGGATCATGGACCGCAAGGGCTTCCCGGAGTCGTACGACCGGCGCGCCCTGATCCGGTTCCTGTCCCGGGTGAAGGCCGGGCAGGCCGAGGTGCGGGCGCCCGTCTACTCGCACGTCACGTACGACATCGTGCCGGGCGACGAGGTCGTGGTCCGCAAGCCCGACGTCCTCATCGTCGAGGGCCTCAACGTGCTCCAGCCGGCGCGGCCGTCCGCGATCGACGAGTCGACGGTGGCGGTGAGCGACTTCTTCGACTTCTCGATCTACGTCGACGCGCGCACGCGCAACGTCCGCCAGTGGTACGTGGAGCGCTTCCTGCAGCTGCGCCGGACGGCGTTCAGCAGGCCCGAGTCGTACTTCCGGCGCTACGCCGACCTGTCCGACGCCGAGGCGACGGAACGGGCGCTGTCGATCTGGGAGTCCATCAACGCGCCCAACCTGGAGCACAACGTGCTGCCCACGCGCGGCCGGGCGACGCTCGTGCTCACGAAGGGGTCGGACCACTCCGTCCAGCGGGTGCGCCTGCGCAAGCTCTGACGCGGGGAACCGGTGCTCCGGCGGCTCAGGCCGCCCGGCTCGTCGGCTCGGTGTCGGCCTCGTCCTCGTCCGCCTCGTCGGCGGGCACGGGCTCCGCCTTCGCCGGCCCGGCGATGCGCTGCACCACCTGGTCCACGAGGACGCCGAGCAGGATGCCTGCCGCCACCCCGACCACCATGGCGAGCAGCGTGTTGTGACCGAGCCACGACGCCGCCGCGAGCCCGATGAGCATCGAGTAGATGCCCCAGGTGACCGCGCCGATCGCGGAGTAGGTCATGAAGCGGCGCCGCGGGTAGCCCACCGCGCCGGCGGTCATGTTGACCGCGACGCGGCCGATCGGCACGTACCGGGCCGCGAGGATGAACGACGCCCCGCGGTGGTCGAGGGCGTGCCGCGCCCACGCGACGGACTTGCGGCCGCGCGCGGAGCGCAGGAAGGCGAAGCGCTCCGTGCCGACGGAGCGGCCGATCTGGTAGGCGATCTGGTCGCCCGTCCAGGCCCCGGCGATCGCGAGGGCGAGGATCCCCGGCAACCACGGCTCTCCCTGCGAGTGCGCGAGCACGGTGAGGGTGATGACCACGGACTCGCTGGGGATCGGGGGGAAGAACCCGTCGATCGTCGCGAAGACGTACATGGCGGGGTAGATCCACAGAGACGCGCCCAGGTCGAGGATCCAGCCCTCCAGCTGTGCCAGCATCGTCGACAGGTTCACCAGGTCGGTCCCTCGGTTCGTCGGCCGGGAGGCGGGGCTCCGGCGGTCGCTCGACGCCGGGCGGCGTCATGGCACCAGCCTAGGCAGAACCAGGGCACCGGCTGCATGGGGAATTCCCCCGGTTCCACCCTGAGTGCCGAATGTTCACCCGAGGTCCACGAACCCCGGGTCCGCGACCTGGCCGTAGCGCAGGAGGTTCTCGTTCGAGGTGAGCGTGCGCAGCCGCGCGTGGTCCAGGTACAGCTCCCCCGCCAGGTGGTCCGTCTCGTGCTGCACGATGCGGGCCGGCCAGCCGGCGAGGACCTCGTCGATCGGCGCGCCGTGCTCGTCGCGCCCGGTCAGCCGCACCCGCCGGGGCCGCGCCACCACCGCCTGCCAGCCGCTCACCGACAGGCAGCCCTCGTGGAACTCCACGCGCTCCGGCTCGCCGCCCGGCCCGGGCAGCGGCTCGTACCGCGGGTCGATCAGGACCCGGAACGGCAGGGGCGTCCGCTCGCGCGGGTCGTCGGGCCCGGCGCCGGCGTCCTCGACGACCGCGATCGCCAGCCCGATGCCGACCTGCGGCGCCGCCAGGCCGACTCCCGGCGCCGCGTGCATCGTGCGCCGCATCGCGTCGAGGAGGCGCGGCAGGGCGTCGCCGAGCTGACCCGTGTAGGGGGCGGCCGGGGCGCGCAGCACCGGCATCCCAGCCTGCACGATCGACAGGAGGCCCGTGCCCGGCCCGTCCGCGGCGGCGTCGGTCCGGTCCAGCAGGTCGACGACGGCGGCGCGGAGGGCGTCGTCCACGCCGTCGGTCACAGCGCCAGCCGGTCGCGCACGACCGCGGCGAGGGTGTCCGCCACGCTGTCGGCCTGCGCCTGGGTGGCCGCCTCGACCATGACCCGCACCAGCGGCTCGGTGCCGGACGGGCGCAGCAGCACGCGGCCCGTGTCGCCGAGCCGCGCCTCCGCGCTCTCGACGGCCACGCGCACGCCCTCGTCGTCGCCCGCGCGCGCCTTGTCCACGCCCTTGACGTTGACGAGGGTCTGCGGCAGGCGCGGCACGTCGCCGGCGAGGTCGGCCAGGCGCCGCCCGGTCGACTTCACGCGGGCGGCGAGGTGCAGCGCCGTGAGGACGCCGTCGCCGGTGGTGGCGTGGTCGGCCAGGATGATGTGGCCGGACTGCTCGCCCCCGAGCCCGTACCCGTGCGCGCGCATCTCCTCGAGCACGTACCGGTCGCCGACGCCCGTCTGGACGGTCGCGATGCCCGCCTCCCGCATGGCGAGCAGCAGCCCCAGGTTGCTCATCACCGTCACGACCAGCGTGTCCGACGGGAGCCGGCCCTCGTCCTGGAGCGCGCGGGCGAGGATGCCGAGGATCTGGTCGCCGTCCACGAGGACGCCGCCGTGGTCGACCGCGAGGCAGCGGTCCGCGTCGCCGTCGAACGCCACGCCGAAGTCGGCCTCGGCGGCCACGACCACGGCCTGCAGCTGCTCCGGGTGGGTGGAGCCGGCCTTCTCGTTGATGTTGCGGCCGTCGGGGCTGGCGTTGATGACGACGACGTCGGCGCCGGCCTCGCGCAGGGCCTCCGGCCCCACCTGGCTCGCCGCGCCGTTGGCCGCGTCGACCGCGATTCGCAGGCCCTCCAGGGGCCGCACGTCGGGGGACGTGCCGATGCTCGCCACGAGGTGCTCCACGTACTGCTGCGCGGCGATGCCGGTGTCCGAGCGCATGCGCCCGACGTCCGCGCCGACGGGGCGCTCCCAGTCCTGCCCGAGCCGCGCCTCGATCTCGTCCTCCACGTGGTCGGCCAGCTTGTAGCCGCCGCGCGCGAAGAACTTGATGCCGTTGTCGGGCATCGCGTTGTGGGACGCCGAGATCATGACGCCGAGATCCATGTCCATGGCCCCGACGAGGTGGGCGAGCGCCGGGGTGGGCAGCACGCCGAGGTTGACCACGTCCACCCCGGAGCTGGCCAGGCCCGCGCCGACCGCTGCGGACAGGAACTCGCCCGACGCCCGCGGGTCACGCCCGACGACCGCCCGCGGGCGGTGCCCGGCGAAGTCGCCGGAGGTGCCGAGCACGTGCGCCGCAGCGCTCCCGAGCCCCAGGGCCAGGTCTGCCGTGACGTCCCGGTTGGCCAGGCCACGGACCCCGTCCGTGCCGAACAGTCGCACGATGTCTCCTCCTCCGGGCCCGGCGGAAGCTCCGCACTGGCACCCCACGGACGCCCCCTCGGGCGCCGCACCGATCGTAGCCGGACGTGCGGACGGCCCCGCCGGAGAGTTCCGACGGGGCCGTCCGTGGCGCTGACGCTCCTGTCGACAGGAGCGCTCGATCAGCGCTTCGAGTACTGCGGCGCCTTGCGCGCCTTCTTGAGTCCGGCCTTCTTGGACTCGACCGCACGCGGGTCACGCGTGAGGTAGCCGGCCTTCTTCAGCGCGGCGCGGTTCGCCTCGGAGTCGATCCCGTTGAGCGCGCGGGCGATGCCCAGGCGCACAGCACCGGCCTGGCCCGAGGGGCCACCACCGGTGATGCGGACGATGACGTCGAAGCGACCCTCGACCTCGACCAGCTTCAGGGGCGAGTTCACGAGCTGCTGGTGCACCTTGTTCGGGAAGTAGTCCTCGAGGGTGCGCCCGTTGATCTTCCACTGCCCGGTGCCGGGGACGAGGCGCACGCGCGCCACGGCCTCCTTGCGGCGGCCGACGGCCGCCCCGGGAGCGGTGATGGACTGGCCGCCGTCCGCGACGGGCGCGGCGGACTCAGAGGTGTAGGTGCTGGGCGTGTTCTCGTCCAGCTCGGTGTCGACGGTGGTCTCGGCCACTGTGAATCCTTCGCTTTGCATCCGGCAGCGGCTCAGGCCTGCTGCGAAACCTGGGTGATCTCGAACGGCTTGGGCTGCTGTGCCGCGTGCGGGTGCTCCGCGCCACGGTAGACCTTCAGCTTGCCCAGCTGCTCACGACCGAGGGTGGTCTTCGGGATCATGCCGCGAACGGCCTTCTCCACGGCCCGCTCGGGGTTCTTCTCGAGGAGCTCGCCGTAGGCCACGGAGCGCAGACCGCCCGGGTAGCCGGAGTGGCGGTAGGCCAGCTTGGTCTCCCGCTTGTTGCCGCTCAGGGCGACCTTGTCCGCGTTGATGACGATGACGAAGTCACCGCCGTCGACGTGCGGGGCGAAGGTCGGCTTGTGCTTCCCGCGCAGGAGGGTGGCGACCTGGCTCGCCAGGCGGCCGAGGACGACGTCGGTCGCGTCGACGACGATCCAGTCGCGCTGGACGTCGCCGGGCTTGGGGGTGTACGTACGCACGGTTGCGTCACCTTTTCGTGTTCGGTGTCGTCGGGCGAGAAGCGGCGCCCGATGAGTCAGGTGTTGTGCGCGGGTGCTCCAGGGTGGCGTCCTGGCCGTGGCGTCGTCGGTGCGAGTGGGCGCGCTGACGACGCGGGACGCCGGAGACAAAGCACAACGACTCGCCAGTCTACCGGCGAGCGACGCGAAGGGTCAAAGCGACCGTGGTCACTCTTCGTCACACCCCTGCCACGGGCCTCCGGGACGGGCCCCGGCCACCTCGTTGCAGCCGCGCCGCTCCGGGTGCACCGTAGTGACATGACCCAGGAGACACCCGGCACCTCCCCCGACCCGCTCACCGGCGCGGAGGGGGACGAGGACCAGCTTCCCCAGGAGGACACCCTCCTCGACCCGGACCTCGACGACGTCCTCGACGAGGGCTACTCGCCGCTGGAGCGGTCCCGGTCCAACCACTGGGGCGAGACCGCCTGGGAGGAGTCCGCCGGCGAGCCCCTCGACCGGCGGTTGGCGGAGGAGCAGCCGGACGTGTGGGAGCAGGACCCCCTGGACCGGCCGGACACCACCCGTGCGGGCCGCCTCGCGGAAGACCGCGACGCCGACCCGAACGAGGAGGGCGGCGGCCGGGACAACGACGTCTACGGCGAGGACGCCGGCATCGACGGCGCGGGCGCCAGCGCCGAGGAGGCCGCCGTGCACTGGGTCGAGGAGCCCTGAGCCGGCAGACCTCCTGTCAGTCCACCTCGCCCGGGTCCCGCCGGGCGCGGACCCGATCGGCCCTCGCGGCCAGCGCGTCGTCGTCCGGGTAGGCCACGTGCTCGAGGACGAGCCCGCGCGCCGCGACGACGCCCGCGGCGGCCGACCGCGACCGCCCCGCCAGGACCGCCGCGGGCGCGTCGGCGTCCCGGCGCCCCTCCCCCACCGCCAACGACATCCCGACCAGCGCGCGCACCATCGAGTGGCAGAACGCGTCCGCCTGCACGGTGGCGACGGCGAGCCCGGCGTCCGGCCCGGCGTCCGGCCGGTCCCACGCGAGGTGCGTGAGCTCGCGGATCGTCGTGGCTCCCTCCCGCGGCTTGCAGAAGGCCGCGAAGTCGTGCAGCCCGACCAGCGGCTGCATCGCGCGGTGCATCGCCTCGACGTCGAGCGGCCGCCGGTGCCACAGCACCCAGTCGCGGCGCAGCGGGTCGCGCAGCGCGGGGCGGTCGGCCACGCGGTAGGCGTAGCGGCGGTGCAGCGCGGAGAACCGGGCGTCGAACCCTGCGGGCGCCTCGGCGGCCCGGTGCACGACCACGTCGGGCGGCAGCACCCCCGCCAGACGGTCGGCGAGGGCGACGCCCGGCTCCCGGTCGGAGCGACCGGGCAGCACGTCCCACCGCTCGCGCGGGACGTCGACGTGCGCGACCTGTCCCCGCGCGTGCACGCCCGCGTCGGTGCGGCCGGCGACCGTCAGCCGCGGGCGGGGCAGGCCGAGCGGTCCCGTGCGCAGCACGGTGGCCAGGGCGTCCTCGAGCACCCCCTGCACGGTGCGCAGCCGGGGCTGGGTGGCCCAGCCGGCGAACCGGGTGCCGTCGTAGGCGAGGTCGAGGCGCACCCGGAGGGTGTCGGCGGGCGGTCCCGGGGTCGTGGCGGGGGGTGTCGGCGTGCTCACCGCCCCATTGTGGCCGGATGATGTCTCCTGATGGTCCACGCAGGCGCCACGGCGCACACCCCCGAACCCCGGCCCGGCGACCAGGTCGCCACCCCGGCGCCCGTGCGCGCCGACGTGCTGACCCTCGCCGTCGACTGCGGCGGCGGAGGCATCAAGGCCGCCGTGCTGGACTCCGCGGGCACCGCGCACGCGGCCCCCGTGCGGGTGCCCACCCCGTACCCGCTGCCCCCGCAGCTGCTGCTGGACACCGTGGCGGGGATCGCCGACCGGCTGCCCCCGGCGCACCGCGCGACGCTCGGGATGCCGGGCATGATCCGCCACGGCGTCGTGGTGCACACCCCGCACTACATCACCCGGTCCGGCCCCCGCTCGCGGGTGCTGCCGGAGCTGGTGGCGGCGTGGGAGAGCTTCGACGTCCGCGGCGCGCTCGCCCGGCGGCTCGGGGTGCCGGCGATGGTGCTCAACGACGCGGAGGCGCACGGCGCGGGCGTCGTCGCCGGCTCCGGCCTCGAGCTGGTGCTCACGCTCGGCACGGGTCTCGGGTCGGCGCTCTTCGACGGCGGCCGCCTCGCCCCGCACCTCGAGTGGTCGCACGCGCCCGTGCGTCGCGGCGCCACCTACGACCAGTACATCGGCGAGCCGGAGCGGCGGCGCCTCGGCGACGGCTTGTGGTCGCGGCGGGTGGTCGCCATGGTCGACGGGCTACGGCCGGTCTTCCGCTGGGACCGGCTCTACCTGGGCGGCGGCAACTCCCGCCGCATCACCCCGGCCGCGCTCGACCGCCTGGGCGACGACGTCGTCGTCGTGCCGAACACCGCCGCCCTCGTCGGCGGCGCGCGCGCCTGGGACCTGCTGCCCGCCTGACCCGGCCCCGGACCGGGCGGCCACGGCGGCGGCCTCGAGGAGCACCCGCGTGAACGCGACGGGCGCGTCCAGGCTCACGAGGTGCCGGGCGTGCGGCACGACGACGAGCCGCACCGGCACCCCTCCTGCCGCGGCCGCGGCGACGAACGCGCGCTCCCGGGTGCGGAAGTGGTCGTACCGGCCGTTGACGACCCACACGGGACTGCGCCCCGCGGCCAGCGCGCCGAGCGTGTCGGTGAGCTCCAGCTCGCGCAGCACCTGGCTCATCACCTGCAGCGCGAAGCCGCCCGCCCCCATGTCCCGCGCGCTCTCGGCGTCGAGCGCGGCGCGCACGAAGGCGCCGTTGAGCCGCGCCCCCTGATCGGGCCAGCCCTCGATCCACCGGGCGAGCCGCAGCCAGGCCGGGCGCACCCCGGACGACGTCGGGGTGCTGCACGAGGCCGCGACGAGCCCCGCACTCTCCTCGGGGAAGCGCGCGCGGTGCTCGACGGCCAGGTACCCGCCCAGGGACAGCCCGGCCACCAGGGCAGGGCCGCCGACCGCGTCGACGGCCTCACGGATCGTCGTGAGGGCGGCGTCCAGCGTGAACGCCTCGTCGCGGCGCCCGCCGTGGCCGGGCAGGTCGACGGCGCGGGCGGGGACCCCGGCCGCATCCAGCGCGGCCAGCTGCCGGCGCCACATCGTGGACGACGTCCGGGACCCGTGGACGAGCACGACGGGGACGGTGCGAGCAGCCATGCACCCACCGTGCCATGCACCGCCCCCGGGGACGACGCAGCCCCGCGCCACCTCGGGTGGCGCGGGGCTGCGTCGTGAGCAGGAGCTGCGGGAGGTCAGGCCTCCTTGGAGCCCTCGGACTTCTCCTCGGCGGGCGCCTCGGCCGGAGCCTCGGCCGCCTCCGCGGCGGGGGCCTCGGTGGTCTCCTCGGTCGCCTCGACGGCGGCCTCGTCCTCGACCTTGGCAGCCTTCTCGGCGGCCTTCGTGGCCTCCTTGACGACGGCCTGCTTCGGGCTCACGGGCTCGGTGACGAGCTCGATGACCGCCATGGGCGCGTTGTCGCCCTTGCGGTTGCCGATCTTGGTGATGCGCGTGTAGCCACCGTTGCGCTCGGCCATGGCCGGGGCGATCTCGGTGAACAGCGTGTGCACCACGGACTTGTCGCGGACGACGGTCAGCACCCGGCGACGGGCGTGCAGGTCACCGCGCTTGGCGAAGGTGATCAGGCGCTCGGCCAGGGGGCGCAGGCGCTTCGCCTTCGTCTCGGTGGTGGTGATGCGGCCGTGCTCGAAGAGCGAGGTCGACAGGTTCGCGAGGATCAGTCGCTCGTGAGCCGGGCTGCCACCGAGCCGCGGACCCTTGGTGGGGGTAGGCATTTCTGGTTCTCCTTGAGGGTGGTTCCGCACCGCGCGGCCCGGTCAGGTCGAGCGGGCTGCTGCGGGCGCGGAGACGTCAGTACGACTGCTCGTCGGTGTACGTGGCCTCGTCGTCCCCACCGCTGAAGTACGCGGCGCTGGACGGGTCGAAGTCGAGCGGCGAGTCCTTCAGCGAGAGGCCCAGCTCGGCGAGCTTCTCCTTGACCTCGTTGATGGACTTCGCACCGAAGTTGCGGATGTCGAGCAGATCGGCCTCGCTGCGCGCGACCAGCTCACCCACCTGGTGGATGCCCTCGCGCTTGAGGCAGTTGTACGACCGGATCGTGAGGTTGAGCTCCTCGATCGGCAGCGCCAGGTCCGCGGCCAGCGCGGAGTCCGTCGGCGACGGGCCGATCTCGATGCCCTCGGCCTCGACGTTCAGCTCGCGGGCGAGACCGAACAGCTCGACGAGCGTCTTGCCGGCCGAGGCGAGCGCGTCGCGGGGAGCGATCGCGGCCTTCGACTCGACGTCGACGATCAGCTTGTCGAAGTCCGTGCGCTGCTCGACACGGGTGGCCTCGACCTTGTAGGTGACCTTGAGGACCGGCGAGTAGATCGAGTCGACGGGGATGCGGCCGATCTCGGCCTCGTCGTTCTTGTTCTGCGCCGCCGACACGTAGCCACGACCGCGCTCGACGGTGAGCTCGATCTCGAGCTTGCCCTTGTCGTTGAGCGTGGCGACGTGCAGGTCCGGGTTGTGCACCTCGACGCCCGCCGGCGGCACGATGTCCGCGGCGGTGACCACGCCCGCACCCGTCTTGCGCAGGTACATCACGACGGGCTCGTCGTTCTCGGAGGAGACGACGAGGTTCTTGATGTTGAGGATGATCTCGGTGACGTCCTCCTTCACACCCGGCACGGTGGAGAACTCGTGGAGCACTCCGTCGATGCGGATGGAGGTGACGGCCGCGCCCGGGATGGACGACAGCAGGGTGCGGCGCAGCGAGTTGCCGAGCGTGTAGCCGAAGCCAGGCTCGAGCGGCTCGATGGAAAAGCGCGAGCGGTACTCCGAGATGACCTCTTCGGTCAGGGAGGGGCGCTGTGCGATGAGCACGGTCAGGTCCTTTCAGTGTGCGTCCGCCATATGACGCATCACGGATCCGCGAGAGAGCTCGCGGCCCCGGGGCGGGACTCGGTCCACCCGCCCGGGCAGCCTGCGGCGTCGTCGGGCCGGGCCGATCTCTCGGCCCGGGCCCGACGACGTCGGAAGGGTCAGACGCGGCGGCGCTTCGGGGGACGGCAGCCGTTGTGCGCCTGGGGGGTCACGTCCTGGATCGAACCGACCTCGAGGCCGGTCGCCTGCAGGGAGCGGATCGCGGTCTCACGACCGGAACCCGGGCCCTTGACGAAGACGTCGACCTTCTTGACACCGTGCTCCTGGGCGCGGCGGGCAGCCGACTCGGCAGCGAGCTGCGCGGCGTACGGCGTGGACTTGCGGGAGCCCTTGAAGCCGACGTGGCCGGCGGACGCCCACGAGATCACGGCGCCCGAGGGGTCGGTGATCGAGACGATCGTGTTGTTGAAGGTGCTCTTGATGTGCGCCTGGCCGAGCGGGACGTTCTTCTTGTCCTTGCGGCGCGGCTTGCGCCCGGCCGTGGCGCGGGTCTTGGGAGGCATGTGCTCGTTCTCTCCTGGTCTGAGGTCGTCGGACCGGTGCTGGCGTCAGCGAGGTGCGCCTGCGTGCCGGACTGCTGGCGTCAGCGGGCCTTCTTCTTGCCCGCCACGGTGCGCTTCGGACCCTTGCGGGTGCGCGCGTTGGTCTTGGTGCGCTGACCGCGCACCGGAAGGCCGCGGCGGTGACGCAGGCCCTGGTAGGTGCCGATCTCCACCTTGCGGCGGATGTCGGCGGCGACCTCGCGGCGGAGGTCACCCTCGAGCTGGAAGTTCGACTCGAGGTGGTCGCGGAGGGCGACCAGCTGGTCGTCGCCGAGGTCCTTGACGCGCAGGTCCGGGTTGATCCCGGTAGCGGCCAGCGTCTGCTGGGCGCGGGTACGGCCGACGCCGTAGATGTAGGTGAGCGCAACCTCGAGCCGCTTGTCGCGGGGGAGGTCGACGCCGATCAGACGTGCCATGTGCCTTCCGGCTCCTGTACTTCTTCCAGAGGTCTGCCGCACCGCCCTCCCGCGAGTACCGCGGGCCCCGGCCCCTGGACCGGAGGTTCCCCTCGACTTCCCGCGGGAGCTTCGCTCCGAAAGCGGGGGGTCGAGGTTCGTGGTGGTGCGCTGTGTCCGACGGCGAGCGTGTGCCGTCAGCAGGTGGCTGCGATCAGCCCTGGCGCTGCTTGTGGCGCAGGTTCTCGCAGATCACCATGACGCGACCGTGCCGGCGGATCACCTTGCACTTGTCGCAGATCTTCTTGACGCTCGGCTTGACCTTCATCAGTGTTCCTCCGCCGCCGTACGCACGCCGGCAGGTGCCGGCGCCCCGACGGCGCTCGATGGGATGGGGGTTACTTGTAGCGGTAGACGATCCGACCGCGGGACAGGTCGTACGGGCTGAGCTCGACCACGACACGGTCCTCCGGGAGGATCCGGATGTAGTGCTGACGCATCTTGCCCGAGATGTGCGCGAGGACCTTGTGGCCGTTCGCGAGCTCCACACGGAACATCGCGTTCGGCAGGGCCTCGACCACGCTGCCCTCGATCTCGATGACGCCGTCCTTCTTTGCCATGTCCTCCGCTAACTCTCGTCTGGCCCCGGGCGCCCGCCATCGACATGACGTGTGCTCGGATGTCGTGCGTGCCGCCTGCTCATCCTCGGCCGCACCGACCGGCGCTCAGGCCGGTGCGGTGCTGATCTGCAAGCGCCACTGTCGAGCGGCTGCATCGAGGAACTGCCGAACGGACTACACCCGACGGATCATCGTACTCCATGAGACCAGCAGCTGCGAACCGGCGCCCAGGTGGTCGTTGGTCACACGTCGAGGGTCACGGGCTCGACCTCGAACGGGGCGAGCCCCGCCCGCCCGCCGTCGGGGGCGGTCAGCACGCTGATGCCGTCCTCGAGGAGCGCCACCGTGTGCTCCCAGTGCGCGGCGCGCGCGCCGTCCTGGGTCACGACCGTCCAGTCGTCCTCCAGCACCCGGGTGTCGCCGCTCCCCCGCGTGACCATCGGCTCCACCGCGAGGCACATGCCCGGGCGGAGCCGCGGCCCGCGATCCGAGGTGCGGAAGTTCACGACGTCCGGCGGCTGGTGCATCGCGGTGCCGATGCCGTGCCCGACGTAGTCCTCGACGATGCCGTACTCCACGTCGGTGGCACCGCCCGCCAGCTCGACGGCGGCCTCCACCGCCGTCCCGACGTCGTTCAGCCGCTTGCCGCCGGCGAGGGCGGCGATCCCGGCCCACATCGCGGTCCGCGTGGCGCGGACCAGGTCGAGGTCGGCCCTGTCCGCACCGTCCGCACCGTCCGCACCGTCCGAGGGTGCGTCGACGTCGAGCGCGCCGTCCGGGCCGAGCACGAGGCTCAATGCCGAGTCGCCGTGCCAGCCGTCCACGATCGCGCCGCAGTCCACGGACACGACGTCCCCGACCTCCAGCACGCGCGCCCCGGGGATGCCGTGGATGACCTCGTCACCCACGGAGACGCAGATCGTCGCCGGGTAGCCCATGTAGCCGAGGAACGAGGGCTTCGCCCCGGCGGCGGCGATGGTCCGTGCGGCGACCTCGTCGAGGTCCGCCGTCGTCATGCCGGGCCGCGCGGCCGTGCGGACGGCGTCCAGCGCCGACGCGACGACCAGCCCGGCGCGCCGCATGACGCGCACCTGGTCGAGCGTCTTGAGCTCGACGCGCTCGCGCGACCCGAAGATCATGTCGACGAACCTCAGCCCAGCTCGGCGGCCAGCGCCTGGACCACGCGCTCGGTGACCTCGGAGACCTCGCCGATGCCGTCCACCTGCGCCAGCAGGCCTCGCTCGGCGTACGCCGCGGTCAGGGGCGCCGTCTGCTCGTCGTAGATGTCGAGCCGGCGGGCGATCGCGTCCGGGGTGTCGTCCTCGCGGCCCTCGATCTCGGCGCGCTTGGCGATCCGCGCGAGCAGCTCCTCGCGCGCGGCGGTGAGCTCGATGACGCCGTCCAGCTCCCAGCCGAGGTCGGCCAGGATGGCGTCGAGCGCCTCGACCTGGTGCGCGTTGCGCGGGTAGCCGTCGAGCAGGAAGCCGGACCTCGCGTCGTCCTCGCCGAGGCGCGAGCGCACCATCTGGTCCGTGACCTCGTCGGGCACGAGCTCGCCCTTGGCGCTGTACTCCTGCGCGAGCCTGCCGAGCTCCGTGCCGCCCTTGATGTTGGCGCGGAAGATGTCGCCCGTCGAGATCGCGGGGATGTCGAACAGCTCGGCGAGGCGGGCGGCCTGCGTGCCCTTGCCGGCGCCCTGCGGCCCCATGATCACCAGGCGCGTCACCCGCGCCTCGGCGCTGCGGGCGCCGTGGAGCTCGCGGCGGGTGGTCGGCGTGGCACCCGTGGTGCCGCCTTCGTTCGTCTCGGTCAACGGAGGAACCCTTCGTAATGACGCTGCTGGAGCTGGGAGTCGATCTGCTTCACGGTCTCGAGGCCGACACCGACGATGATGAGGATCGAGGTACCACCGAACGGGATGTTCGTGGTCACCCCCAGGACCACGAGCACGATCGTGGGGATGAGCGCCACGATCGCCAGGTAGATCGAGCCCGCGGACGTGATGCGTGTGATCACGTAGTCGAGGTACTCGGCGGTGGGCCGGCCCGCACGGATGCCCGGGATGAACCCGCCGTACTTCTTCATGTTGTCCGCGACCTCGTCCGGGTTGAACGTGATCGACGTGTAGAAGAACGCGAAGAAGATGACCATCAGCACGTACAGCACGATGTACAGCGGGTCGGACTGCTGGACCAGGTTGTTGGAGATCCACACCACCCAGTCCGCGGTCTGGTCGCCGAACTGGGCGATCAGGCCGGGGATCGCGAGGATCGACGCCGCGAAGATGACCGGGATGACGCCGGCCATGTTGATCTTGATCGGGATGTACGTGCTGGTGCCGCCGTACATGCGGCGGCCCACCATGCGCTTCGCGTACTGCACCGGGATGCGGCGCTGCGACTGCTCGACGAAGACGACCAGCCCGACGACGAGCACGATGACCGCGATCATCACGATGAAGTTCAGCGGGCCGTTGGCGCCGCCCGCGATCGACCACAGGGCGGACGGGAAGCTCGCCGCGATCGACGTGAAGATGAGGAGCGACATGCCGTTGCCGACGCCGCGCTCCGTGATCATCTCGCCCAGCCACATGACCAGGCCCGTGCCGGCCGTCATCGTGATGACCATCAGCGTGGCGGTCACGAAGCTGTCGTCCGCGATGACGTCGACGTTGCAGCCCGGGAACAGCATCCCCGTGCGAGCGGTCGTGATGATCGTGGTCGACTGCAGGATCGCGAGGGCGATCGTCAGGTAGCGCGTGTACTGCGTGAGCTTGGACTGCCCCGACTGGCCCTCCTTGTGCAGGGCCTCGAAGCGCGGGATGACCACGCGGAGCAGCTGCACGATGATGCTCGCGGTGATGTACGGCATGATGCCGAGCGCGAAGATCGACAGCTGCAGGAGCGCCCCGCCGCTGAACACGTTGACGAGCCCCAGCAGCGACGTGCTGCCCTCGAGGTCGGCCACGCACTGCTGCACGTTGCCGTAGTCGACACCGGGCGAGGGCACGAGCGACCCCACCCGGAAGAGCGCCATGATCGCGATCGTGAACAGCAGCTTGCGCCGCAGGTCCGGTGTCCGGAAAGCCCGGCCGAATGCGCTGAGCACCTATCCTCCTGGCCCGCCGCGGCGGGTTGTCGTGTCGCCGGGGACCGGCGAGGTGTGGCGCGAGCTCCCGGCACCGCGACCCGTGGGTCACGCCGCCGTCACGCCGACTCGGTCGTCGGTCCGGCCGGGTGCCCCGGGCTCGCCGACCGCCGGAACTCCGGAGGCGCGGCGCGGACCGTGACGGATTCTACGTGCCCCGGACCAGTGAGCCAGACCACACGCCGTCGCGGGGGCCTGACCTGCCGGAGCACGCCGGGAGCACACAGGGCCGGCAGCGCGTGTGCGCCGCCGGCCCTGATGCGGATGTCAGTCCTCGGAGACCGTGCCGCCGGCCGCCAGGATCTTGTCCTTGGCGGAGCCGGAGACGCGGTCGACCGTGACGTCCAGCTTGACGGTGATCTCGCCCGTGCCGAGCACCTTCACCGGCTGGCCCTTGCGGACCGCGCCCTTGGCGACGAGGCCCTCGACGGTGACGGAGCCACCCTCGGGGTACAGCGCGGCGAGCTTGTCCAGGTTGACGACCTGGTACTCGACGCGGAACGGGTTCTTGAACCCGCGCAGCTTCGGGAGGCGCATGTGCAGAGGCATCTGCCCACCCTCGAAGCGCTCGGGAACCTGGTAGCGAGCCTTCGTACCCTTGGTACCGCGACCTGCCGTCTTGCCCTTCGACGCCTCACCACGACCCACACGGGTGCGGGCGGTCTTGGCGCCGTCGGCCGGACGAAGGTGGTGCACCTTGAGCGGCTGCGACTTCTCGGTGTTGTCGGCCATGATCACTCGACCTCCTCGACGGTGACGAGGTGCGCCACCGTGGTGACCATGCCACGGATCTCCGGACGGTCCTCCTTCACGGCGGTGTCGCCGATCCGCTTGAGGCCGAGGGTCCGCAGCGTGTCACGCTGGTTCTGCTTGCCGCCGATGGCGGACTTGACCTGGGTGACCTTCAGGCGAGGCATCACGCACCCACCTTCTCGTCAGCCTTGGCGGCCTTGTCCGCGAGCCCGGCAGCCTGCGCACGCAGGAGCGCGGCCGGGGCCACGTCCTCGAGCGGCAGACCACGGCGGGCGGCCACGGCGGCCGGCTCCTCGAGGCCCTTGAGGGCCGCGACGGTGGCGTGCACGATGTTGATCGAGTTCGACGAGCCGAGCGACTTGCTCAGCACGTCGTGGATGCCGGCGCACTCCAGCACGGCGCGCACCGGACCACCGGCGATCACACCGGTACCCGGCGAGGCCGGACGCAGGAACACGACGCCGGCGGCCTCCTCACCCGTGACGGGGTGCGGGATGGTGCCCTGGATGCGCGGGACGCGGAAGAAGCTCTTCTTCGCCTCCTCGACACCCTTGGCGATCGCCGCGGGCACCTCCTTGGCCTTGCCGTAGCCGACACCGACGGTGCCGTCGCCGTCGCCCACCACGACCAGCGCGGTGAAGCTGAAGCGGCGACCGCCCTTGACGACCTTCGAGACGCGGTTGATCGTCACCACGCGCTCGACGAAGGCGTTCTTGTCGGCCGCGTCGCCACGACCGCCGCCACGGCGGTCGTCGCGACGGCCGCCGCCACGGCGGCCGTCGTTCTTGTTGGACTCGTTGGCGCCCTGGGGGGCGCCGGTGCGCTGCCCTGCAGCCATCAGAGGATCCTCATCTTCCGTGCGAACTCGCGGACGTCGGCCATCACAGCTCCAGCCCCGCTTCCCGGGCGCCGTCGGCGACCGCAGCCACCCGACCGTGGTACTTGTTGCCACCGCGGTCGAAGACCACGGTCTCGACGCCGGCGGCCTTGGCACGCGCGGCGACGAGCTCGCCGACCTTGCGTGCCTTCGCCGTCTTGTCGCCGTCGAGGGCACGCAGGTCCGCCTCGAGAGTCGAGGCGGAGGCGACGGTCTTGCCGACCGTGTCGTCCACGACCTGCGCCACCATGTGGCGCGACGAACGGGTCACGACGAGGCGCGGACGCGACGCGGTGCCCTTGATCTTCTTGCGCAGGCGCAGGTGACGGCGCTGACGAGCGACGGCCTTGCCCTTGCCCAGAACCTTGAGAGCCATCACTTACCAGCCTTTCCGACCTTGCGGCGGACGACCTCGCCGGCGTAGCGCACGCCCTTGCCCTTGTAGGGCTCGGGCTTGCGGATCTTGCGGATGTTCGCTGCGACCTCGCCGACCTGCTGCTTGTCGATGCCCGCGACCGAGAACTTCGTCGGGCTCTCCACCGCGAAGGTGATGCCCTCCGGAGCGGCGACGGTGACCGGGTGCGAGAAGCCGAGAGCGAACTCCAGGCTCTGACCCTTGGCGGCCACGCGGTAACCGGTACCGACGATCTCGAGCTTCTTCTCATAGCCCTGGGTCACACCGGTGACGATGTTGGCCAGGAGGGTGCGGGTCAGGCCGTGCAGCGCACGGGACTGCCGCTCGTCGTCCGGGCGCGACACCACGAGGGTGCCGTCGTCCTGAGCGACCGTGATGGGGGTGGGCACCGTGTGCTCCAGGGTCCCCTTGGGGCCCTTGACGGTCACGAGCGCACCGCTGATGGTGACGTCCACGCCGGCGGGGACCGGAACGGGAAGCTTGCCGATTCGAGACATGGCGATCTCTCCTTTCCGGATTACCAGACGTAGGCGAGGACTTCGCCGCCGACGCCCTTGGCCTGTGCCTGACGGTCCGTCAGCAGGCCAGAGGACGTGGACAGGATCGCCACGCCGAGGCCGCCGAGGACCTGGGGCAGGTTGGTGGACTTCGCGTACACGCGCAGACCGGGCTTCGACACGCGGCGAACGCCGGTGAGGGCGCGCTCGCGGCTCGGACCGTACTTGAGGGTGAGGGTGAGGGACTTGCCCACCTTCGCGTCCTCGACGTTCCAACCGGTGATGTAACCCTGCGCCTGCAGGATCTCCGCGATGTTCGACTTCAGCTTCGAGTGCGGCATGGTGACCGACTCGTGGTGCGCCGAGTTCGCGTTACGCAGACGCGTGAGCATGTCTGCGATGGGGTCTGTCATGGTCATTGGGCTCCAGCCCTTCCTCGCCGGGGTATCCAGGGGTGCCTTCGCACCGCCCGGACCTTCGGCGTAGTGGTTTTACCAGCTGCTCTTGGTGACGCCGGGGAGCTCGCCGCGGTGGGCCATCTCCCGCACGCAGATCCGGCACAGGCCGAACTTGCGGTAGACCGAGTGCGGACGGCCGCAGCGCTGGCACCGGGTGTAGGCGCGGACGGCGAACTTCGGCTTGGCGTTCGCCTTGTTGATCAGGGCCTTCTTCGCCATGTCAGTTCTCCTTGAAGGGGAAGCCGAGACGGCGCAGCAGGGAGCGGCCCTCGTCATCGGTCGTCGCCGTGGTCACGACCGTGATGTCCATGCCGCGGACGCGGTCGATCTTGTCCTGGTCGATCTCGTGGAACATCGACTGCTCCGTGAGACCGAAGGTGTAGTTGCCGTGCCCGTCGAACTGCTTCGGGCTCAGGCCGCGGAAGTCGCGGATACGCGGCAGCGCGATCGACAGCAGGCGGTCGAGGAACTCCCACATGCGGTCGCCGCGCAGCGTGACGTGCGCGCCGATCGGCATGCCCTCGCGCAGCTTGAACTGCGCGATCGACTTCTTGGCCCGGGTCACCTGGGGCTTCTGCCCCGTGATCGCCGTGAGGTCGCGGATCGCGCCCTCGATGAGCTTGGAGTCCTTCGCGGCGTCACCGACACCCATGTTGACGACGATCTTGGTGAGACCGGCGACCTGCTGGATGTTCTGGTGGCCGAACTCCTCGAGCAGCGCCGCGACGATGTCCTCGCGGTACTTCTGCTTGAGGCGCGGGTTGGCCGGGGCCTCGAGAGTGGTCTCGGTCATCAGATGTCCTTCCCGGAACGCTTGGCGACGCGCACGCGAACGGTGCGGGTACGGCCGTCGCGCTCGACCTGCTCGGTACGGAACCCGACGCGCGTGCCCTTCTTGGTCTCCGGGTCGACGACCATCACGTTCGAGACGTGGATCGGCGCCTCGACGGTCTCGATGCCACCCGTGCGGGTGCCGCGAGCCGTCTGGCCGGCCTTGACGTGCTTGGTGACACGCTGCACGCCCTCGACCACGATGCGGTCGGAGTCCTTGAGGACCTCGAGCACGCGGCCCGTCTTGCCCTTGTCGCGACCGGCGATGACGATCACCTGGTCGCCCTTCTTGATCTTCGCCATGGTCAGAGCACCTCCGGCGCCAGCGAGACGATCTTCATGAACCGCTTGTCGCGCAGCTCGCGCCCGACCGGGCCGAAGATGCGAGTACCACGGGGCTCCCCGTCGTTCTTGAGGATCACGGCGGCGTTCTCGTCGAACTTGATGTAGGAACCGTCGGGACGACGGCGCTCCTTGGCGGTCCGGACGACGACGGCCTTGACCACGTCGCCCTTCTTCACGTTGCCGCCGGGGATCGCGTCCTTGACGGTGGCGACGATCGTGTCGCCGATACCGGCGTAGCGACGGCCGGATCCACCGAGAACACGGATGCAGAGAATCTCCTTGGCACCCGTGTTGTCGGCGACCCGCAGTCGCGACTCCTGCTGGATCATCGATTGATCTCCTGTCGTCGAGCTGGTTCTCGTCCCAGGACGTCCCGGGCGAGCCTTGCCGAACGGATAGTTGCTGTGGTGGTCGGGGCGGGCCGCATACGTGTGTCACGGCCCGCCCCGGCCGAAGGTCAGAAGACCTTCTGGATCACTTGGCCTTCTCGAGGATCTCCGTCAGGCGCCACCGCTTGGTCGCGGACAGCGGACGGGTCTCCATGATCTCGACCAGGTCGCCGATACCGGCGGAGTTCTGCTCGTCGTGCGCCTTCACCTTGGTGGTGGTGCGCAGGACCTTGCCGTACAGGGGGTGCTTCTTGCGGTCCTCGACCTCGACGACGATGGTCTTCTCCATCTTGTCGCTGACGACGTAACCACGACGCACCTTGCGCGTGCTGCGCTCAGTGGCGTCGGCGGCCACCGCGTTGGTGTTCTCGCTCATCGATGCCTCACTCACTCACGCTCGGGGCCGTGCGGATACCGAGCTCGCGCTCGTGCAGGACCGTGTAGATCCGCGCGATGTCGCGCTTGACGGCCTTGATCCGACCGTGGGACTCCAGCTGGCCGGTGGCCGACTGGAAACGGAGGTTGAAGAGCTCCTCCTTGGCCTTCTTCAGCTCGGCGACGAGCTTCTCGTCGTCGAAGCCGTCCAGGTCAGCGGGGGCCATGCCCTTGGTTCCGACTGCCATCAGTTCGCACCACCCTCGCGCACCACGAAACGGCACTTCATCGGGAGCTTGTGGATCGCGCGGCGCATGGCCTCACGAGCCAGCTCCTCCTCGACACCGGCCAGCTCGAAGACGATCCGGCCCGGCTTGACGTTGGCGACCCACCACTCGGGCGAGCCCTTGCCGGAACCCATGCGGGTCTCGGCGGGCTTCTTGGTCAGGGGACGGTCCGGGTAGATGTTGATCCAGACCTTGCCGCCACGCTTGATGTGGCGGGTCATCGCGATACGAGCAGCCTCGATCTGCCGGTTGGTGACGTAGGCGGGCTCGAGAGCCTGGATGCCGTAGTCGCCGAAGGCGATCGTGGTGCCACCCTTCGCCGCGCCGGAGCGCTTCGGGTGGTGCTGCTTGCGGTGCTTGAGCCTGCGGGGGATCAGCATGACTCAGGCCTCCGTTCCGGACTCGGGGGCCGCAGCCTGCTCCGCCGGTGCCTGGGCCGCGTCGGACGCGGGGGCGGACTCGGCGGCCGGCTGGGCCTGACGCTCGGGGCGACGAGGGCCACCGCGGCGCTCCCCACGCTCGCCACCACGGCCACGACCCTGACGGGGCGCGGCGGTGGCCTGCTGCGCGGCGAACTCCTTCTCGGTGATGTCGCCCTTGTAGATCCACACCTTCACGCCGATGCGGCCGAAGGTGGTGCGGGCCTCGAAGAAGCCGTAGTCGATGTACGCG
This sequence comes from Promicromonospora sp. Marseille-Q5078, assembly GCF_050315395.1. NCBI lineage: Bacteria > Bacillati > Actinomycetota > Actinomycetes > Micrococcales > Promicromonosporaceae > Promicromonospora > Promicromonospora sp. Marseille-Q5078. The sequence goes on along the minus strand of NZ_JBNPQG010000001.1, from coordinate 1,218,036 downwards.
CGCAGCGTGTGCAGCGGCACACGACCCTCGCGGTAGAACTCCGACCGGCTCATCTCGGCGCCGCCGAGACGACCCGAGACCTGCACGCGGATCCCCTTGGCGCCGGCGCGCTGCGCGGACTGGATGCCCTTGCGCATGGCGCGGCGGAACGAGACGCGGCTCGCGAGCTGCTCGGCGATGCCCTGCGCGACCAGCTGCGCGTCGATCTCCGCGTTCTTGACCTCGAGGATGTTGAGCTGGACCTGCTTGCCCGTGAGCTTCTCGAGCTCGCCGCGGATGCGGTCGGCCTCGGCACCCCGGCGACCGATGACGATGCCCGGACGCGCCGTGTGGATGTCCACGCGGACGCGGTCGCGGGTGCGCTCGACCTCGACCTTGGAGATGCCGGCCCGCTCGAGACCGGTGCTCATGAGCTTGCGGATCGCCACGTCCTCGCGAACGTAGTCGCGGTACCGCTGACCAGGCTTGGTGCTGTCGGCGAACCAGCGCGACCGGTGGTCGGTGGTGATGCCGAGGCGGTACCCGTGCGGGTGAACCTTCTGCCCCACTATCGGGCCCCTTCCTTCTGCTCACGCGGTGCGACGACCACGGTGATGTGGCTGGTGCGCTTGAGGATCTGGCTCGCACGCCCCTGCGCCCGCGGACGGAACCGCTTGAGCGTCGGCCCCTCGTCGACGAACGCCGCCGAGACGAAGAGTTCCGTCTCGTCGAAGCGCTCGCTGGCGCGGTCGGCCTTCACCCGGGCGTTCGCGACGGCGCTCTCCACAACCTTGCGGATGGGCTCGCTCGCTGCCTGCGGCGCGAACTTCAGCACCGCGACGGCCTCGGCGGCCTGCTTGCCACGGATGAGGTCCACGACGCGCCGGGCCTTCTGGGGCGTGACACGGACGAACCGCGCCTGCGCCTTGGCTTCCATTGCTGTCCTGCTTCCTTTTCTCAGACCGTCGGGGTCTCCACCTGGCTGACCGGAGTCAGCGGCGGCGACCCTTCTTGTCGTCCTTCACGTGGCCGCGGAAGGTTCGCGTGGGAGCGAACTCGCCGAGCTTGTGGCCGACCATCGCCTCGGTGACGAAGACCGGAGTGTGCTTCCGGCCGTCGTGCACGGCGAAGGTGTGGCCGAGGAAGTCGGGCGTGATGACCGACCGACGGGACCAGGTCTTGATGACGTTCTTGGTCCCCTTCTCGTTCTGAGCGTCCACCTTCTTCTGCAGGTGGTCGTCGACGAAGGGGCCCTTCTTCAGGCTACGAGGCATCTGTCAGGCTCCTTTTCAGCGCTTCTTGCCAGTGCGGCGACGGCGGACGATCAGCTTGTCGCTCGGCTTGTTCGGGCGGCGGGTCCGGCCCTCGGGCTGGCCCCACGGGCTGACCGGGTGGCGACCACCGGAGGTCTTGCCCTCACCACCACCGTGCGGGTGGTCGACCGGGTTCATGACCACGCCACGGACGGTCGGGCGGACGCCCTTCCACCGCATGCGGCCGGCCTTGCCCCAGTTGATGTTCGACTGCTCGGCGTTGCCCACCTCGCCGACCGTCGCGCGGCAGCGCAGGTCGACGTTGCGGATCTCGCCGGACGGCATACGCAGCTGGGCGTACGGGCCGTCCTTTGCGACGAGCTGCACGGACGCACCGGCCGAACGGGCGATCTTCGCGCCGCCACCGGGCCGGAGCTCGACGGCGTGGATGACCGTACCGGTCGGGATGTTGCGCAGCGGCAGGTTGTTGCCGGGCTTGATGTCGGCGCCGGCACCGGCCTCGACGACGTCGCCCTGCGACAGCTTGTTCGGCGCGAGGATGTAGCGCTTCGTGCCGTCCGCGTAGTGCAGGAGCGCGATCCGAGCCGTGCGGTTCGGGTCGTACTCGATGTGCGCGACCTTGGCGGGCACGCCGTCCTTGTCGTGGCGACGGAAGTCGATCACGCGGTAGGCACGCTTGTGGCCACCGCCCTTGTGCCGGGTGGTGATGCGACCGGAGTTGTTGCGCCCACCCGTCTTGGACAGCGGACGGACCAGAGACTTCTCCGGCTGCGAGCGCGTGATCTCGACGAAGTCGGCGACGCTGGAGCCGCGGCGTCCGGGCGTCGTCGGCTTGTACTTACGGATTCCCATGGGTTAGTCCTCGATCTGCTCTCTGCGCCTCAGGAAGCCGGACCGCCGAAGATGTCGATCGTGCCCTCACGGAGGGTCACGATCGCGCGCTTCGTGTCCTTGCGCTTGCCCAGGCCGAAGCGCGTGCGACGCGCCTTGCCCTTGCGGTTGATCGTGTTGACCGAGTCGACCTTGACACCGAAGACCTGCTCGACCGCGATCTTGATCTCGGTCTTGTTGGCCCGCGGGTCCACGACGAAGGTGTACTTGCCCTCGTCGAGGAGGTTGTAGGACTTCTCGGAGACGACCGGCGCGATCAGGATGTCGCGCGGGTCCTTCGTCACGGCGGTCACTTCGTGGCCTCCTCGGTCTCGGCCGCCTCGGACTCCGTCGCGACAGCCTTCACGGACTTGCCCGTGGACGGGCCGGCGAGGAACGCGGCGAGCGCACCCTCCGTGAAGACGACGTCGTCGGAGACGAGAACGTCGTAGGTGTTGAGCTGGTCCGCGGTCAGCAGGTGGACCTGCTCGACGTTGCGGAGCGACTTGATCGTCAGCTCGTCCGAACGCTCGGTGACCACGAGGACGTGGGTGCGCTCGGTGAGCGCTGCGAGCGTCTTGACCGCGGTCCGGGTCGACGGCGCACCGTCGATACCGAAGCCGGAGACCACGTGGACGCGGCCGGCGCGAGCCCGGTCGGAGAGCGCGCCGCGGAGGGCGGCGGCCTTCATCTTCTTCGGGGTCCGCTGGTCGTACTTGCGCGGCTGCGGGCCGTGGACGGTGCCACCACCGGCGAACTGCGGGGCGCGGGTCGAACCCTGACGGGCGCGGCCGGTGCCCTTCTGCTTGTACGGCTTGCGGCCACCGCCGCGGACCTCGCCGCGGGTCTTGGTCGCGTGGGTCCCCTGGCGGGCGGCGGCGCGCTGCGCCACGACCACCTGGTGGATCAGCGGGACGTTGGCGGCGACGTCGAACACCTCAGCGGGGAGGTCGGCCTTGCCGGCCTTCTTGCCCTGGGCGTCGAGCACGTCGACGGTCTGGTTGGCCATGGAGGTCACGCACCCTTCGCAGCGGTACGCACGACGACGACGCCGCCCTTGGGGCCGGGAACCGCGCCCTTGACGAGCAGCAGACCCTTCTCGGCGTCGACCGCGTGGACGGTCAGGTTCTGGACGGTCTGGCGGGCGTGGCCCATGCGACCGGCCATCCGCAGGCCCTTGAAGACTCGCGACGGCGTCGAGGCGCCACCGATCGAGCCGGCCTTGCGGTGGTTGCGGTGGGCACCGTGCGAGGCGCCGACGCCGGAGAAGCCGTGGCGCTTCATGACACCGGCGGTGCCCTTGCCCTTGGTGGTGCCGACGACGTCGACCACGACGCCCGCCTCGAAGGCGGCGGCGGTGATCTCCTGACCGAGCGTGTACTCGGCAGCGTCCTCGGTGCGGACCTCGGCGACGTGACGACGCGGCGTGACGCCGGCCTTCTCGAAGTGGCCCTTGAGCGGCTTGGTGACCTTGCGCGGGTCGATCTGGCCGGCGGCGAGCTGGACGGCGGCGTAGCCGTCGCCCTCAGCGGCGCGGACCTGCGTCACGACGTTGGTCGGGACGGCCACGACGGTGACGGGGACGAGGCGACCCTCGTCGTCCCACAGCTGCGTCATACCGAGCTTGGTGCCGAGCACCGCGGTCACGTTCTTCTGCTGGTTGGTCATGATGTATCCCAGCCTCAGAGCTTGATCTCGATGTTCACGTCGGCAGGCAGGTCGATACGCATGAGCGAGTCGACGGCCTTCGGCGTGGGATCGATGATGTCGATGAGCCGCTTGTGCGTACGCATCTCGAAGTGCTCGCGGCTGTCCTTGTACTTGTGAGGCGACCGGATGACGGTGAAGACGTTCTTCTCCGTCGGCAGCGGCACCGGACCCACGACCGTCGCACCAGCGCGCGTCACCGTGTCGACGATCTTGCGCGCCGAGCTGTCGATGACCTCGTGGTCGTAGGACTTGAGCCGGATGCGGATCTTCTGTCCCGCCATGGCGTCGTCTGACTCTCTCTCTCGAACCGCTACTGTCCGACCCCCGCGCTCGGGCGTGTCGCACTAAGTGGCAAACCAGTGCGACACGCTCGGGCACACACCTGATCGGCGTGGGGCCGTTGATTGTGGTCCGCGGGGCGGACCACGACGTTTGTCGGGCCTGTCGAGACATGTGTCCCGCGGGGCGCTCACGCGCGTCGACAGCCGGCAACCCCGCGACCCCTCTCCGGGAGGGGATCCGCTCCAGGCGACGCGAACCGCTCCGGAGATCCGGACCGTCGCGCACCGTGGTGCTACACACTGTTCGACACGAGAAAGAACGCGCCCGTGACAGGCAACCTGAACATCTTGCCACAGGGAACCCTAGTATTCCAAGCCGGAACGAGGTTCGACCGCTGTGACGCCGGACGCATCGACCGCCCTGCACGCAGGAGGCCCGGACCCTCGACGGGCCCGGGCCTCCTGCTCAGGCGATCAGCTGGTGATCAGCAGATCACTTGATGATCTTGGTGACACGGCCGGACCCGACCGTACGGCCACCCTCACGGATGGCGAAGCCGAGGCCCTCCTCCATGGCGATCGGCTGGATCAGCGCGACCGTCATCTCGGTGTTGTCGCCGGGCATGACCATCTCGGTGCCCTGGGGCAGCGTGATGACGCCGGTGACGTCCGTGGTACGGAAGTAGAACTGCGGACGGTAGTTCGAGTAGAACGGGTTGTGACGCCCACCCTCGTCCTTGCCCAGGATGTAGACCTGAGCCTCGAAGTCGGTGTGCGGGGTGATCGAACCCGGCTTCACGACGACCTGGCCGCGCTCGACGTCCTCGCGCTTGATGCCACGCAGGAGCAGACCGGTGTTGTCGCCGGCCTGGGCCTGGTCCATCTGCTTGTGGAACGTCTCGATACCGGTGACCGTGGTCTTCTGCGGCTGGCGGATACCGACGATCTCGACCTCGGAGTTGACGTCGAGCGTGCCACGCTCCACCTTGCCGGTCACGACGGTGCCGCGGCCGGTGATGGTGAAGACGTCCTCGATCGGCATGAGGAACGGCTTGTCGAGCTCGCGCACGGGGTCGGGGACGTTCTCGTCCACGGCCTCCATGAGCTCCAGGACCTTCTTGGTCCACTCGGCGTCGCCCTCGAGGGCCTTGAGGCCGGAGACACGCACGACCGGAGCGTTGTCGCCGTCGAACTCCTGCGACGACAGCAGCTCGCGGACCTCCATCTCGACGAGCTCGAGGATCTCCTCGTCGTCGACCATGTCGGCCTTGTTCAGCGCGACGAGCAGGTAGGGCACGCCGACCTGGCGGGCCAGGAGCACGTGCTCGCGCGTCTGGGCCATCGGACCGTCGGTCGCCGCGACCACCAGGATCGCGCCGTCCATCTGGGCGGCACCGGTGATCATGTTCTTGATGTAGTCGGCGTGACCCGGAGCATCGACGTGCGCGTAGTGACGCTTGGGCGTCTCGTACTCGATGTGCGCGATGTTGATCGTGATGCCGCGCTGCTTCTCCTCCGGCGCGGCGTCGATCTCGTCGAAGTTGCGCTGCGTGTTCGCCGGAAGGTCGGGGTACGTGTCCGCAAGCGTCTTCGAGATCGCAGCCGTCAGCGTCGTCTTGCCGTGGTCGACGTGCCCGATCGTGCCGATGTTGACGTGCGGCTTGGTCCGCTCGAACTTGGCCTTAGCCACTGGGGTCCTCCTGGGACTTGGGTAGATGTTCCGAACGTTGCGGGTGTTGGCCGATCAAGCCTAGACCCGCGGGGCGTTGCGGCTTCCTACAGGTTGATGGTTGTGCTGGTCGTCGACCTGTGGGGGCTCACTCGCCCCGGGTCTTCTTGATGATCTCGTCAGCAACGTTGCGAGGAACCTCGGCGTAGCTGTCGAACTGCATCGAGTACACCGCGCGGCCCTGCGTCTTGGAACGCAGGTCACCGATGTACCCGAACATCTCGCTCAACGGTACCTGGGCGCGCACGACCTTGACACCGGTCGCGTCCTCCATGGACTGGATCATCCCACGACGCGAGTTGAGGTCGCCGATCACCTCGCCCATGTACTCCTCGGGCGTCCGGACCTCGACGGCCATGACGGGCTCGAGCAGCACCGGGTCGGCCCGCTTGATGCCCTCCTTGAAGACCATCGAGCCGGCGATCTTGAACGCCATCTCCGAGGAGTCGACGTCGTGGTAGGCACCGTCGAGCAGCGTGGCCTTGACCCCGACCACGGGGAACCCGGCCAGCACGCCCTGCTGCATCGCCGACTGGATGCCGGCGTCGACGGAGGGGATGTACTCGCGCGGGATACGGCCACCGGTCACGGAGTTGTCGAACTCGTAGAGCTCGCCCTCGGACGTGTCGAGCGGCTCGAAGGTCACCTGGACCTTCGCGAACTGGCCCGAGCCACCGGTCTGCTTCTTGTGCGTGTAGTCGATCTTCTCCGCCGCACGGCGGATCGTCTCGCGGTACGCGACCTGCGGCTTGCCGACGTTGGCCTCGACCTTGAACTCGCGCCGCATGCGGTCGACGAGAATGTCGAGGTGGAGCTCGCCCATGCCGCCGATGACGGTCTGGCCGGTCTCCTCGTCCAGGCTGACGCGGTACGTCGGGTCCTCGGCCAGGAGCTTCTGGATCGCGGTCGACATCTTCTCCTGGTCGGCCTTCGTCTTCGGCTCGATGGCGACGTCGATGACCGGCTCGGGGAAGGACATGGCCTCGAGGATGACCGGGTTTCCCGGGTCGCTCAGGGTGTCACCCGTGGTGACGTCCTTGAGCCCGATGAACGCGTAGATGTGCCCGGCCTGAGCCTCGTCGACCGGGTTCTCCTTGTTGGAGTGCATCTGGAAGAGCTTTCCGATGCGCTCCTTCTTGCCCTTGGTCGTGTTGAGCACCTGGGCGCCCTGGTCGACCTTGCCGGAGTACACGCGCACGTAGGTGAGCTTGCCGAAGAACGGGTGGGTCGCGACCTTGAACGCCAGACCCGAGAACGGCTCCGAAGCGTCCGCGTGACGCTCGACGACCTTCTCCGCGTCCTTGACGTCGTGTCCCTCGATGGCAGGCACGTCGAGCGGGGACGGCAGGTAGTCGATGACGGCGTCGAGCATGGGCTGCACGCCCTTGTTCTTGTACGCCGAGCCGCACAGCACCGGGAAGGCCTCGGAGCGCACGACGAGCTTGCGGATGCCCGACTTGATCTCGGCGATGGTGAGCTCCTCGCCACCGAGGAACTTCTCGAGCAGGTCGTCGTCCGCCTCGGCGACGGCCTCGACGAGCTCGGCCCGGTACTGCTCGGCCTTCTCCTGCAGGTCGGCGGGGATCTCCTCGACCTCGTAGGTCTCGCCGAGCTTGGTCTCGCCGTGCCAGACCAGCGCCTTCATCTCGAGCAGGTCGACGACGCCGGTGAAGTCGTTCTCGGCACCGATCGGCAGCTGGATGACCAGCGGCCTCGCCTTGAGGCGGTTGATGATGGTGTCGACCGTGAAGTAGAAGTCGGCGCCCAGCTTGTCCATCTTGTTGACGAAGCAGATGCGCGGGACGTCGTACTTGTCGGCCTGACGCCACACGGTCTCCGACTGGGGCTCCACGCCCTCCTTGCCGTCGAACACCGCGACCGCGCCGTCGAGCACGCGCAGGGAGCGCTCCACCTCGACCGTGAAGTCGACGTGACCCGGGGTGTCGATGATGTTGATCTGGTTGTCCTTCCAGTAGCAGGTCGTCGCGGCGGACGTGATCGTGATGCCGCGCTCCTGCTCCTGCTCCATCCAGTCCATCGTCGACGCACCGTCGTGCGTCTCACCGATCTTGTAGTTCACACCCGTGTAGAACAGGATGCGCTCGGTGGTGGTGGTCTTGCCGGCATCGATGTGGGCCATGATGCCGATGTTGCGGACCTTGTTCAGGTCGGTCAGCACGTCGAGTGCCACGGTGCGTTACCCCTTGTCGGTGGAAGGTCGGAAGCCGGGCCGGAGGGCCGGCTGCCGGCCGGTTCCGGATCCGCGGACGGCCCCGGGGATCGCCCGGAGCCGTCCTGAGCGCATCACCAGCGGTAGTGCGCGAAGGCCTTGTTCGAGTCGGCCATCTTGTGCATGTCCTCGCGGCGCTTGACCGCGGCACCGAGGCCGTTCGAGGCGTCGAGGATCTCGTTCATCAGACGCTCGGTCATCGTCTTCTCGCGACGGGCGCGCGAGAAGTCGGTGAGCCAGCGCAGCGCGAGCGTGGTCGAACGCACCGGGCGCACCTCGACGGGCACCTGGTAGGTGGCGCCACCGACACGGCGGGAGCGGACCTCGAGCGCGGGGCGGACGTTCTCCAGCGCGCGCTTGAGCACGACGACCGGGTCCTGGTCCGTCTTGGCACGGACACCCTCGAGGGCGCCGTAGACGATCGCCTCGGCGGTGGACTTCTTGCCGTCGAGCAGGACCTTGTTGATCAGCTGCGTCACGACGGGCGACCCGTAGACGGGGTCGACGATGAGCGGCCGCTTGGGGGCCGGACCCTTGCGAGGCATCAGGCCTTCTCCTTCTTCGCGCCGTACTTGCTGCGGCCCTGCTTGCGGTTCTTGACGCCCTGCGTGTCGAGCGCGCCGCGGACGATCTTGTAGCGGACGCCCGGGAGGTCCTTCACACGGCCGCCGCGCACCAGCACGATCGAGTGCTCCTGCAGGTTGTGGCCGACGCCGGGGATGTACGCGGTGACCTCGGTACCGGAGGAGAGCTTCACGCGCGCGACCTTACGGAGCGCGGAGTTCGGCTTCTTGGGGGTGGTGGTGTACACACGGGTGCACACGCCGCGCCGCTGGGGGGAGGCCTTGAGGGCCGGCGTCTTGGACGCCGTGGCCTTCGTGCTCCGGCCCTTGCGGACGAGCTGCTGGATCGTAGGCACTACGTCTCCGTCGTCTTCTCGAGCTCTCGAGGGCCGGCCGGCCCTCGACGGTGGTCTGTCTGGCTTGTGCGTGCCGATCGCATGCGGCACACGCGGCCCTCACGGACCGCAACGCCACTTACCACCGGCTCGATGGCCCGGGTCCGCTCCCCCGTCCTCGCGGACGGTCCGAGCAGTCTTCCGGGGTACCTGTGCGCTGATGTCGGCGACGCCTCCGGCAGCCGGCCCGAGCCGGAGGCTCTGGACTGACAGCGGGATGCGCGCGCGACGGCACGGGCACGGCTTCCAAGATTACCCGCGGAAGCAAGCGGGGTCAAAGGAACGGGAGGGACGCACGCTGTGACGTGCGCCCCTCCCGGACCACTTCGTGCTGAGGATCAGCGGAGCCAGGGCCCCCGTGGGGTCTAGCGGAAGTCGCCGAAGTCCAGGTCCTCCAGCGGGATCGCCTCGCCCGAGCCCATGCCGAGCGTCGGGAAGTCGATCTCGTCGTAGCCGAAGCTCGGGTAGAGCTCCGCCTTCGCCTGCTCGGTCGGCTCGACCTCGATGTTCCCGTAACGGGGCAGGCCCGTGCCGGCGGGGATGAGCTTACCGAGGATGACGTTCTCCTTGAGGCCCAGCAGCGGGTCACGACGACCGCTCATCGCCGCCTCCGTGAGCACGCGGGTCGTCTCCTGGAAGGAGGCGGCCGAGAGCCACGAGTCGGTGGCGAGCGACGCCTTCGTGATGCCCATGAGCTCCGGACGGCCGGAGGCCGGCTGGCCACCCTCCGACACGGCGCGACGGTTCGCGTCCTCGAAGCGGACGCGCTCCGCGAGCTCACCCGGCAGCAGGTGCGAGTCACCCGAGTCGAGCACGGTCACGCGACGCAGCATCTGCCGCACGATGACCTCGATGTGCTTGTCGTGGATGTCCACGCCCTGCGAACGGTAGGTCTCCTGGACCTCGTCCACCAGGTGCTTCTGCGTGGCACGCGGCCCGAGGATGCGCAGCACCTTCTTCGGGTCGACGGCGCCCTGGACCAGCTGGGTGCCGACCTGGACCTGCTGGCCGTCCGTGATCAGGAGGCGCGCACGCTTGGTCACCGGGTAGCGGATCTCCTCGCCACCGTCGGCCGGCGTGAGGACCAGGTGGCGCGTGCGCTCCGTGTCCTCGATGGCCACGGTGCCCGTGTACTCCGCGATCGGCGCCTCACCCTTGGGGGTGCGGGCCTCGAAGAGCTCGGTGACGCGCGGCAGACCCTGCGTGATGTCCTCCGCGGAGGCCACACCACCGGTGTGGAAGGTACGCATGGTCAGCTGCGTGCCCGGCTCACCGATCGACTGCGCCGCGATGATGCCGACGGCCTCGCCGATGTCCACCAGCTTGCCGGTGGCCAGGGAGCGGCCGTAGCACTTGGCGCAGGTGCCGACGCGCGACTCGCAGGTCAGCACGGAGCGGACCTTGACGCTCTCGATGCCGGCGGCGATGACCTTGTCGATCACCACGTCGCCCGCGTCCGAGCCCGCCGTGGCCACGACCGTGCCGTCCTCCGCCACCACGTCCATCGCGAACGTGCGCGAGTAGATGCTCGTCTCGACGCGCGGGTGCGGCACCAGCACGTCACCGATGCGCTCGGCGACGGGCAGCGTGAGGCCGCGCTCGGTGCCGCAGTCCTCCTCGCGGATGATGACGTCCTGCGACACGTCGACGAGACGACGGGTCAGGTAGCCGGAGTCCGCGGTACGCAGCGCCGTGTCGGCCAGACCCTTGCGGGCACCGTGCGAGGCGATGAAGTACTCGAGGACGGACAGGCCCTCGCGGTAGTTGGACTTGATCGGGCGAGGGATGATCTCGCCCTTCGGGTTCGCCACGAGGCCGCGCATACCGGCGATCTGACGGACCTGCATCCAGTTACCACGGGCGCCCGAGGACACCATGCGGTACAGCGTGTTCCGCGAGTTGCTCTCGAGGTTCTCGCGCATGACCGACGCGATCTTGTCGGTGGCCTGCGTCCAGATCTCGATGAGCTCCTGGCGACGCTCGTCGTCGGTGATCAGACCCTTGTCGAACTGGTCCTGCACCTTGAGCGCGCGCTGCTCGTGCTCGTCGAGGATCGTGTTCTTGATCTCGGGCATCGCGACGTCGGAGATCGCGATGGTGACGCCCGAGCGGGTGGCCCACCGGTAGCCGGCGTCCTTCAGCGCGTCGAGCGACGTCGCGACGTCGACCTTGGGGTAGCGCTCCGCCAGGTCGTTGACGATCGTCGAGAGCTCCTTCTTGCCGACGATCCCGTTCTGGAACGGGTAGTCGACCGGGAGGGCCTCGTTGAAGATCGTGCGGCCGAGCGTGGTCTCGAACAGCAGCTGCTGCCCGGGCTCCCAGCCCTCCGGCGCCTCGAAGCCGCTGGTCGGCGGCACGAGGTCGGACATGCGCAGCTTGATCTTCGCGTTGAGGTCGAGCTCGCCGCGGTCGAGGGCCATGATCGCCTCGGCCTGCGAGGAGAACACGCGCCCCTCCCCCTTCGCGTCCGTGCGGTCGGACGTCAGGTGGTGCAGACCGATGATCATGTCCTGCGAGGGCATGGTGACCGGGCGGCCGTCCGACGGCTTGAGGATGTTGTTGCTCGAGAGCATGAGGATGCGGGCCTCGGCCTGCGCCTCGGCGCTCAGGGGCAGGTGGACCGCCATCTGGTCGCCGTCGAAGTCCGCGTTGAACGCGGCGCACACGAGCGGGTGCAGGTGGATGGCCTTGCCCTCGACGAGCTGCGGCTCGAACGCCTGGATTCCGAGACGGTGCAGGGTGGGGGCACGGTTCAGCAGCACCGGGTGCTCCTGGATGACCTCCTCCAGCACGTCCCACACCTCGGCGCGGGTGCGCTCCACCATGCGCTTGGCGCTCTTGATGTTCTGCGCATGGTTGAGCTCGACGAGCCGCTTCATGACGAACGGCTTGAACAGCTCGAGCGCCATCTGCTTCGGCAGGCCGCACTGGTGCAGCTTGAGCTGCGGGCCGACCACGATGACCGAACGGCCCGAGTAGTCGACACGCTTGCCGAGCAGGTTCTGGCGGAACCGGCCCTGCTTGCCCTTGAGCATGTCGGAGATCGACTTGAGCGGGCGGTTGCCCGGCCCGGTGACCGGGCGGCCGCGGCGGCCGTTGTCGAACAGCGAGTCCACGGCCTCCTGGAGCATCCGCTTCTCGTTGTTGACGATGATCTCCGGCGCGCCCAGGTCGAGCAGGCGCTTGAGCCGGTTGTTGCGGTTGATGACGCGGCGGTACAGGTCGTTGAGGTCCGACGTCGCGAACCGGCCACCGTCGAGCTGCACCATCGGGCGCAGGTCCGGCGGGATGACCGGGACGGCGTCGAGCACCATCGCCGTGGGCGAGTTGGTCGTCGTGAGGAACGCGTTGACGACCTTCAGGCGCTTGAGCGCGCGCGTCTTGCGCTGGCCCTTGCCGCTGCGGATGGTCTCGCGCAGCGAGTCCGCCTCGGCGTCCAGGTCGAAGCTCTCGAGGCGCTTCTGGATCGCCGCGGCGCCCATCGAGCCCTCGAAGTACGTGCCGTACCGGTCGACGAGCTGGCGGTACAGCATCTCGTCGCCCTCGAGGTCCGCGACCTTGAGGTTCTTGAACCGGTCCCAGACCTGCTCGAGGCGGTCGAGCTCCGCGTCGGCACGCTTGCGCAGCTGCGCCATCTCGCGCTCGGCGGAGTCGCGCACCTTGCGGCGCGCGTCGGCCTTGGCACCCTCGGCCTCGAGCTCGGCCAGGTCGGCCTCGAGCTTCTGGGCGCGGATGTTGATGTCGTTGTCGCGGCGGTCCGAGATCTCCTTCTTCTCCAGGTCGATCTCGTTCTGGAGGTTCGGGAGGTCCTCGTGGCGCGCCTCGTCGTCGACCCACGTGATCATGTAGGCCGCGAAGTAGATGACCTTCTCCAGGTCCTTCGGCGCCAGGTCCAGCAGGTAGCCGAGACGCGAGGGCACGCCCTTGAAGAACCAGATGTGGGTGACCGGGGCGGCGAGCTCGATGTGGCCCATGCGCTCACGGCGCACCTTCGAGCGCGTCACCTCGACGCCGCAGCGCTCGCAGATGATGCCCTTGAAGCGCACGCGCTTGTACTTGCCGCAGTAGCACTCCCAGTCCCGGGTGGGGCCGAAGATCTTCTCGCAGAAGAGCCCGTCCTTCTCCGGCTTCAGGGTGCGGTAGTTGATGGTCTCGGGCTTCTTGACCTCACCGTGCGACCAGGCGCGGATGTCGTCGGCCGTAGCGAGGCCGATACGCAGCTCGTCGAAGACATTGACGTCGAGCAAGATGTCCTACTTCCTCAAACTCTTGAAATAACCGTGGAGTTCAGCTGGTCGCTGGGATCAGATCTCGTCGACCGTGGCGGCCGAGTTGGGGCGGCGGGAGAGATCGATGCCCAGCTCCTCCGCGGCGCGATACACCTCGTCGTCGGACTCCTTCATCTCGATGGAGGTTCCGTCGCTCGAGAGCACCTCGACGTTCAGGCACAGCGACTGCATCTCCTTGAGGAGCACCTTGAAGGACTCCGGGATGCCCGAGTCGGGGATGTTCTCGCCCTTGACGATCGCCTCGTACACCTTGACGCGGCCGGGGACGTCGTCGGACTTGATGGTGAGCAGCTCCTGCAGCGTGTAGGCCGCGCCGTACGCCTCGAGGGCCCACACCTCCATCTCACCGAAGCGCTGACCGCCGAACTGCGCCTTACCACCCAGCGGCTGCTGCGTGATCATCGAGTACGGGCCGGTCGAGCGCGCGTGGATCTTGTCGTCGACCAGGTGGTGGAGCTTGAGGATGTACATGTAGCCCACGGCCACCGGGTCCGGGAACGGCTCGCCGGAGCGGCCGTCGAAGAGCCGGGCCTTGCCGTCGGTGGCGACCATGCGCTCGCCGTCGCGGTTCGGCAGCGTCGTGGAGAGCAGGCCGCGCAGGCCGGACTCCTCCAGGCCGTCGAACACCGGCGTCGCCACCGGCGTCCCCGGCTGCGACTTCGACGCGACCTCGGGCAGGGTCTCCTTCCAGGAGAGGTCCTTGCCCTCCGCCAGCTCGATGTCCCAGCCGCGGCTGGCGACCCAGCCGAGGTGCGTCTCGAGGACCTGGCCGACGTTCATGCGGCCGGGCACGCCCAGCGGGTTGAGGATGACGTCGACCGGGGTGCCGTCGGGGAGGAACGGCATGTCCTCCTGCGGCAGGATCTTCGAGATGACGCCCTTGTTGCCGTGGCGGCCGGCGAGCTTGTCGCCGACGGTGATCTTGCGGCGCTGGGCGATGTAGACGCGCACCAGCTGGTTCACGCCGGCGGGCAGCTCGTCGCCGTCCTCCCGGTTGAACTCGCGCACGCCGATGACCGTGCCCTGCTCGCCGTGGGGCACCTTGAGCGAGGTGTCGCGCACCTCGCGGGCCTTCTCGCCGAAGATGGCGCGCAGCAGGCGCTCCTCCGGGGTCAGCTCGGTCTCGCCCTTGGGGGTGACCTTGCCGACCAGCACGTCGCCCGCGCCGACCTCGGCACCGATGCGGATCACGCCGCGCTCGTCGAGGTCCGCCAGGACGTCCTCGGAGACGTTCGGGATGTCCCGCGTGATCTCCTCGGGCCCGAGCTTGGTGTCACGGGCGTCGACCTCGTGCTCCTCGATGTGGATCGAGGACAGGACGTCGTCCTCCACGAGGCGCTGCGACAGGATGATCGCGTCCTCGTAGTTGTGGCCCTCCCACGACATGAACGCCACGAGCAGGTTGCGGCCGAGCGCGAGGTCGCCCTCGTCGGTCGCCGGGCCGTCGGCCAGCACGGAGCCGACCTCGACCCGCTGGCCCTCGTCCACGAGCACGCGCTGGTTGTAGCTGGTGCCCTGGTTGGAGCGGCGGAACTTCGCGGCGCGGTACGAGCCGGTGGTGCCGTCGTCGTTCGCGACGAGGACCAGGTCCGCGGACACCTCGGTGACGACGCCGGGCTTGGTGGCCACGATGACGTCGCCCGCGTCGACGGCCGCACGACGCTCCATGCCGGTGCCGACCAGCGGCGCCTCGGAGCGCACCAGCGGCACGGCCTGGCGCTGCATGTTCGCGCCCATGAGCGCGCGGTTCGCGTCGTCGTGCTCGAGGAACGGGATGAGCGCGGTCGCGACGGAGACCATCTGGCGCGGAGAGACGTCCATGTAGTCGATCTCGGCCGGCGGCAGGTCGTCGGTCTCGCCGCCCTTGGTGCGCACCAGCACGCGCTCGTTGAGGAACGTGCCGTCCGCGGCGAGCTCGGTGTTCGCCTGGGCGATGATGTGGCGGTCCTCGTCGTCGGCCGTCAGGTAGACGATCTCGTCCGTGACCTTGCCGTCGGTGACCTTGCGGTACGGCGTCTCGATGAAGCCGAACGGGTTGATGCGACCGAACGACGCGAGCGAGCCGATGAGGCCGATGTTCGGGCCCTCAGGGGTCTCGATCGGGCACATGCGGCCGTAGTGCGACGGGTGGACGTCACGGACCTCCATGCCGGCGCGGTCGCGGGACAGACCACCCGGGCCGAGGGCGTTGAGGCGACGCTTGTGCGTCAGGCCCGCCAGCGGGTTGTTCTGGTCCATGAACTGCGACAGCTGCGAGGTGCCGAAGAACTCGCGGATCGACGCCACCACGGGGCGGATGTTGATCAGCGTCTGCGGCGTGATGGCCTCGACGTCCTGCGTCGTCATGCGCTCGCGGACCACGCGCTCCATGCGGGACAGGCCCGTGCGCACCTGGTTCTGGATGAGCTCGCCGACGGCGCGGATGCGACGGTTGCCGAAGTGGTCGATGTCGTCGGTCTCGACGCGCACCTCGATCTCCTGGCCGTCGCGCGTGCCGGACAGGGCGGCGCGGTCGGCGTGGAGGGCGGCGAGGTACTTGATCGTCGCGACGACGTCGGTCACCGACAGCGTCGAGTCGGACAGCGGGGCGTCCACGCCGAGCTTCTTGCTCACCTTGTAGCGGCCGACCTTCGCCAGGTCGTAGCGCTTCGGGTTGAAGTAGAAGTTCTCGAGCAGCGCGCGACCGGCCTCGACCGTGGGCGGCTCGCCCGGGCGGATCTTGCGGTACAGGTCGACGAGGGCCTCGTCCTGGGTGTGGACGTGGTCCTTCTCGAGGGTGTCGAGGATCGACGGGAAGTCCGCGAACTCCTCGCGGATCTCCGCCTCCGTGAGGCCGAGGGCCTTCAGCAGGACGGTGACGGGCTGCTTGCGCTTGCGGTCGACGCGCACGCCGACGGCGTCGCGCTTGTCGATCTCGAACTCGAGCCAGGCACCGCGCGAGGGGATGACCTTGGCCGAGAAGACGTCCTTGTCGCTGGTCTTGTCGGGCGTGCGCTCGAAGTAGACACCCGGGGAACGGACCAGCTGCGAGACGACGACGCGCTCGGTGCCGTTGATGATGAACGTGCCGCGCCCGGTCATGAGCGGGAAGTCGCCCATGAAGACCGTCTGGCTCTTGATCTCACCGGTCGTGTAGTTGACGAACTCGGCCGTCACGAACAGCGGGGCGGCGAAGGTGAAGTCCTTCTCCTTGCACTCGTCCGCGGTGTACTTCGGCGGCTCGAACCGGTGGTTCGAGAAGGAGAGGGACATCGACTGGCCGAAGTCCTCGATCGGGGAGATCTCCTCGAAGATCTCCTCCAGGCCCGACGTCGCCGGGACGTCCGACCGGCCGGCGGCCGTCGCGGCCTCGACCCGGGCCTGCCAGGCCGGGCTGCCGAGGAGCCAGTCGAAGCTCTCGGTCTGCAGCCCGAGGAGGTCGGGGACCTCGAGCGGCTCGTAGATCTTGGCGAAGGAGACGCGGCGGGAAGCGGTGCGGTTCGCGATGGCGTCGGCGGACGGAACAGAAGGGGTGCGCGAGGCAGCCAAGAGGGGTCCTTCCCTGCAGTTCGATGGCACGCTGTACGCTCAGCGAGGCTGCAGGCGCCGGACCGCGGCGGAACGAACCGTCCCAGGGGTCACGAAGGGGTGACCACGGAGGGCGGGGCTTCGTCGGCAGTGGAGGCGTCGGGGCACAAGCGAGCGCAAAGCGCTAGCGTAGCCAGAACTTCATCGTTTGTCCACTCGCGCGGGCACACGAGCGGACGCCCTCGGTTCTGGGTCTTGAGGACGTTGTCTCGGTGGCCGCCATATGCCGCCCAAGAAACGGTTGTCGGACCAGCCTAACCCGTGCTAGGGAGCCGAGGCCAGGCTTGGCGGCGCGACGTCGGTCACGACACCACACCTCCACAACCGCAGGGACGCACCCGTCGGCGGTCGCGACACGCGTGGACGCAGCGAGGCCCGCACCCCGAAGGGTGCGGGCCTCGCAGGAAGCGATGCGCGGCTAGGCCGCGGCGATCACTTGAGGGTGACGGTGGCGCCGGCGCCCTCGAGGGCAGCCTTGGCCTTGTCGGCCGTCTCCTTGTTCGCGGCCTCCAGGACCGGCTTCGGGGCGCCGTCCACGAGGTCCTTGGCCTCCTTCAGGCCGAGGGACGTGAGCGCGCGCACCTCCTTGATGACCTGGATCTTCTTGTCGCCGGCGGCCTCGAGGATGACGTCGAACTCGTCCTTCTCCTCGGCGGCCTCGGCGCCACCGGCACCGCCGGCGGCGGGGGCGGCGACGGCAGCGGCGACCGGGGCCGCGGCGGTGACGTCGAACTTCTCCTCGAAGGCCTTCACGAACTCGTTGAGCTCGATGAGGGTGAGCTCCTCGAAGGCGGACAGGAGCTCGTCGGTGCTGAGCTTCGCCATGATGGCGTTCCTTTCGGTTTGGTGCGTCCTGGGGCCTCACCGGCCCGGCAGAAGCAGAGGGGGTTGTGCTCGCCGCACCGCCGTCAGGCGGCTGCGGCCTCCGATTCCTGCTTCTGACGCAGGGCATCGATGACGCGAGCGGCCTGGGCCGGCTTCGCGGTGAAGGCGTAGGCAGCCTGGTAGAGCTTGGCCTTCATCGCGCCGACCGTCTTGGCCAGCAGGACCTCGCGGGACTCGAGGTCCGCGAGCTTGGTGACCTCTGCAGCGGTCAGCGGCTTCCCGTCAAGGACACCGCCCTTGATGACCAGTGCAGGGTTCGCCTTGGCGAAGTCACGCAGACCCTTGGCGGCCTCGACCGGGTCGCCGGTCACGAACGCGATCGCGGAAGGACCCTTGAGGTCCGCCTCGAAAGCGTCGATCCCGGCCTCCTTGGCCGCGATGGACGTCAGCGTGTTCTTCACCACGGCGTAGGTTGCGTTGCCGCTGAGCGACCGACGCAGCTCCTTGAGCTGAGCGACGGTGAGCCCGCGGTACTCGGTCAGCACGGCCGCGCCGGAGTCACGGAACTTGTCCGCGACCTCCGCGACGGCGGCTGCCTTGTCCGGCCTCGCCATGGCAATCCTTCCGGTGGTGGTGCCACCGGTACCTGCGAAAGAAAAGAGCCCCGGCGCAGGTGCGCACGGGGCTCGGAGCTCACAGCCAGGCTGTGTGATCGTCGTCGTGTCACCTACGCAGGCCCCCGCTCTCACGGGACTTCGGTCTTCGGCGTCCTGGACGGATCCAGGCAGCGTCGGACGACCGGCGGTCTTGGGTTACCCGAGAACGATACACGAGAAACGGGTGGCGAGCCGACACCTTCCTGGCGCGGCCCGCCTGCCGCCTTCAACCATCGCCGCAACGGCGACGATTCTCAGTGGGTGCTGAACGGGTGTTGCGGGCCCGGGGGCTCCGCCGACGCCGTGGCCGCGGCGCCCACCACGGCCGTGGCGGCGAGCAGCAGACCAGCGATGACGCGGGTGGCACGTGTCTTCATGGAACGTCCTCTCCGTCGGTGACGCATGACCCCCTGGACGGGGTGCCGGCTTCGGCAGCGTCATCACAGCGGCTTTCGGGTCGCTCCACGAGGTGTTGTCCACATCACAGGACGAGCGGGCCGAAGCAGACCAGCGGCACCGGCTCGGGCTCGTCGGCGACAGCGAGCGCGAGCGCCTCGGCCGCGGGCAGCCCTCGCCCGATGCCGCCGTGCAGGGCAGGGGTGACCCGGGCGGCCACGTCGTCACGCAAGGGACCGACGCTCGCGACGACGGCGGTCGCGCCCAGGCGGAGGAGCACGCTCGTCAGCCCCATGGGCTCGCCCCCGATCCGCGACGTCGACCGACCCACCTCGCACGCCGACAGGACGATCGTCGACCCCGACAGCCGCACGCCGTCGAGCTCGTGGGCGAAGAGAGGGCCGTCGACGAGCCGCAGGCTGGAGAACAACGGGTTGTCGGGCTCGTGCGTGCCGTGCGCAGCGAGGTGGACCACGTCCGCCCGCTGCACCTCCTCGACCGTCGCGGCGCAGGTCGCCCGGTCACCGTCCAGCACGCGCGCCTCGCCCCACGCCCCTGCGACCAGCGTCGCCTCGTCCGCCGAGCTCTCCAGGTCGGGGCCGACCACCACGAGAACCCGCTCGGCTCGTCGCGGCTCCTGCCCCGTCCGCAGATCGACCCACGAGTTGACCCAGGTCGCCAGACCCCGCCGCGAGGGCAGCGCGGACCACGGGACCGAGAGCATCAGGTGACGGCCGACCACGTGCAACGGTCCGGTCACGTGTAGCGGCCGCACCAGCCTGTCGTCGAGCCACCCGAGCGCGCGGGTGACCGAGCCACGTGCCACCGCCCTCATCGGCTCCGGGATCATGGCGTTCGCGAGGACCGCGATATCCGCGCGGACGCGATTGATCCGTTCCGCGATCTCGGCCCACCCTCCCAAGGCGACCAACTGCTGCCTCCCGGCCGCGATCCGGGTCGCGTACATCTCGCCCTGAACGACGGCATAGCTCACCAGAGTCGTCGATGACGAGGACGACTCGTCCCTCATCGCCGCCCGCACCGCCCTGGCCGTCGCCGCCCGGGGCGCCTGGACCTCCCCGCCGGACACGCGCCACGATCGCCGGCGCGCCGCCTCCTGGAGACGTCGCGCCGCCTGCACCTTCGCCTCCCGCCCGGTCGGCGAGTCCTCGGACTCCGACGCCTCGAGAGCGCGCCGGGCGCCCGAGAGGAGCGAGGCCGTCTCCTCGTCGCGTGGCGGGGTGACGCGACCTGCGCCCGCGAACGTCGCCCGGCCCCGTTCGACGGCGTCGAAGAACGGCGCGGCGTGCCCCGTGCGCAGGGCCGCGAGAACATCCACGACGGCCAGACGCACGCCGTGCAGCGCAGCAGCGGTCACCACGTCGAGGGACCCCAGCTGCGCCCGATGCGCGCTGAGCTGGTCCAAGCCCCGCCTCACCGCCGCGAGACCCTGTCGCCTGTCTCCGGCCTCGAAGGCAAGGTGCGCGACAGCAGCCTCGAACTGAAGCCGGACGGACAGCGGCTGGGACCTCGTCGAACGCCGGACCTCCACAAGAGCGGCCCGGGCGACGTCCGGCTTCCCACGCCGGATCGCCGCTTCGGCCTCGAGAATTCTCGCGGGGACCGCGACCGGGGGCTGGCGCCAGCGCTGCGACACGCTCCGAGCGCGTTCCTGGACCACGTCGAGAGCGCCGTCACCCGTCATCTCGGTTTCGGCCAGCAGCGCCTCCAGCTCGACCAGTTCCGCGCGAGCTGCCCAGGCATCGTTGGACTGGCTCAGGAACGCGTCGCGAGCCTGTCTTGCGAGGTCGGCAGCGTGATCGAACCTCTCGAGGAGCACCATGCAGCGTGCACCGGCCCACCGGATGTATGCGAGATCCACCTCGGCCCCATGCACTGCGACGACATCGGCCGCGTCCTCCAACATACGTGCGGCCTCGGAGACCAAGCCCGCTTCGTAGAGGACCCGAGCGCGGTCGAGCTTCCCGACGGCGTCGTCCGGATCGTCCTCGAGCTCGCTCGCCAGGTCCATCAGGCGGAGCGCGCGCGGGAGGTCGCCCCGCAGGAACTCCGCGTAGCCGAGGTTGTGCTGCGCCTTGCCCTCGAGTGCTCGCGCACCCACCGAGCGGGCATGCTCGATGCTGGCTGCAAGGTCGGTGATCGCTCGCGAGACGTCCCCCACCTCGAGCCGGAGCGCTCCCCGGTTCAGCAGGAGCACAGCTGCATCACGACTCCGCCCCTGAACGAGCACGGGCTCCGCCGCGTCGAGCTCGCCCAGGGCCTGCTCCGTCTCTCCTGCCCGGAGCAGCAGCAGCCCTCGTTGACCGTGCACGGCAACCGTCTCGACGGCGAGGTGCGCTTCCCGACACCATGCCTCGGCCTCATCGAGGACCGCGAGCGCCTGCCCGAGGTTCCCCCGTGTCTCGTAGAGACAACGTGCCTGCCCGAGCAGCGCCCGCGCCCTGAGCTGGACCGCCTCGTCGTCGACGCCTCCCAGTACTGCCGCGTCAGCCCCGACCTCGCGCCCGAGTCGCTCGTACTCCTCAAGCGCTGCCGCGAATCGGCCGAGCTCGTCGGCCGACTGCGCACGCGCGTAAACCTCGCGGGCACGGGCGAGCCTGCCGGACGGTCCTTCGGTCACGGGCCCAACCTAGCGTCCGGCCACGATGGCCACGCCCCCCGCCGGGTGTCCCGCCGAACAGGCTTGCCCGCCTCAGGCGGTCGGAACGAGCCCGGTCTCTGCCGTGAGCGCGGCCCAGAGCGCTCGGTGCCGCGAGCTCACCTTGTCGAGCGATGGCGCCTCCGGTTCGGGAATCCCAGCCGCCAGGAGTCGAGCGGCGAGCTGACCGGCCAGCACCGGTGCCGCGAACGAGGTCCCGCTCCAGATCGCGAACCCGCTCTGAAACCCCTCGGGGTCGATCGACGCTCGGCTTCCGGTCGAGAACAGCTCCGGCAGGTAATAGGTGGGCGCGAGCGCGCCGTCGATCGTGACCGGGGCCGTGCTGACGAGTGCCGCGCCAGGTCGCAGGCAGGTCACCCAGGGACCGTCGTTGCTGAACAGGGCAGTAGTCCCGTCGGGATTCGTCGCCCCCACAGCTGTGACGGGCGGGGCGTCGAGACGCAGCTCCTCTCCCCTCAGCGGGACCGGAGGAGACGTCCGTCGGTCGAGCAACGGCGCGAACGCCGCCGGGAACGTCTCTCGTACGAGTCCGTCGTTCCCGCTCGAGGCCACCACCAGGACGCCGTGGCGACGAAGCGCCGTCACCACCGCGCCGAGCGGCCCGTCGAACTCTCGGTCCTGCGGCCGCTCGTGGTAGTAGCCCATGGCAAGCACCATGACGTCGACAGGCGCATAGCCCTCGACACCGGCAAGCCCGAGCAGGTGCCACAGCAGCAACCTGCGGAGCGAGCGCAGCAGGTCGCGCTCAGGGACGATCCCCGAACCCCCATAGACACGCGGGGCGAGCAGGACCGCATCCGGGCATTTCTGCACGATCAGCCCCGCTTGGAAGGTGCCGTGGCCCGCGACCGGGTCGAGGGGGCCCGTCAGTGGGTTGATGGAGGCCCCGCCGATCTCCGTGTCCTGGAACCCGACTTCGGGACGAGGACACAGCCCGACCGGGGCACCGAAGACCTCGGGCTCACGGACGACCGCGACTCGACGCACTTCACCGTCGAACTCCATGTCCAGGTCGTCCCACCAGGGGTGCGCGCCGATGCCGGTGTCCATGAGCGCCACGACGGGCCGCCGACGTCCGTCGGCACCCACGTACGGAGTCGGCCCGGGAGCGATTCCCGGCCTCGGCGCCGGACCGACCCACTGCACAGGCTGTCTCCCGCCGGCCCCCGCGAGCGTGTACTCGCCCACACCTTCGACAGGGTGTCCGGCGGTCTTCGGGTGGCCCGCCGTCTTCGGATGGCCGGCCGTCTTCGGATGGCCCGCCGTCTTCGGTTGCGCATTAATTCGTAGGTCGTCGGGGTCCGCTCCCGTCGCGCTGCTTCGACCCACCACGTGGTCCAGTGAGAAGCAGACCCGATCGTCCTCCGCCCCCTCCGGTGCACCGCCTGACCGCTCGTCTTCGTCCAGCCAAGCCCAACCCTCATGAAGCTGCGAGGCGATGTCCCAGCCGTCCGGGAGCCCGCCTGGCTCCGTGCGCGTCAGGCGGACCGTCGTGCCGAACACCCGTCGCAGGTCGGCGGCGACATCATGCGCAATTCCCGCCTGGACGGCTTCGTCGACCAGCTCGAGGTCGTCGTACGTCTCCTGTTCGATCTCGACGCCCAACCCCACACGTGCCGCCGCACGACGCAGGCGCCGCAACCAGCGCGGTTCCTCGCCCTCGCGGGGCGCCTCGACAGCGAGGAGGAGCCGGTCGCCTACGTATGAGGTCGGCTGCGGCGAGGGCTGGGTACCGAACCGGGGCGCGGTCAGCGGGTCGATCGCCCGGGTACGCCACGCCAGTCGATCCGCGCGATCCCCGGGTCGACGTCTGCGCCGGGGGTCAGGCTGGGGCGTCTCGGTCACGTGTCCTCCTCGTCACGGGCGCGCCGGAAGGGCGCGACGTCTCGGGTGGGCGCCGCGCGGCGCCCGGGCTCAGAGCTCGATGACCGGGGTGGCGACGGTGACGTCGTCGGCCAGGCGCACGAGCAGGCTGGTGGGGCCGCGGTCGACGGCGGTGAAGGCGAAGCGCCCGTCGGCGTCGGCCGTGCTGGTGCGCTCGCCGCCGGGCTGGCGCAGCTCCACGACGAGCGTGGCGGCGGGCGCGACCCAGCCGTCGACGCGCACGTGCGCGCCGTCGTCGTCCGGGGACAACGCGATCATCACGGTCAGGCGTTCGTGCGTGAAGGTGATCGTGCGCGCCTCGAGGGGCGGGGCGTCGCCGCGCACCGACCCCACGGGGGCCTCGATCAGCTGCAGCTCCATCGCCTCGGCCTCGAGCTGCGCGAGCGTCATCGCGAACAGCGACCGCTCGACCAGGCCCTCGGGCATCGGGTCGACCACCGGCACGGCACGGCCGAGGCGGTCCAGGACGGCCACGTCGTGCGCGTCCAAGGGCTCGTCCTCGCCGGGCACCGGCGCACCCCATGCGTTCTCGTGCTTCTGGCTCAGGTCCACGAGGCCTCCCCCTGCTCGGTGAGGACGGCGCGCAGCTTGGCCAGGCACCGTCCCCGTGTGGCGCCGATGCTTCCCACCGGCATACCGATCGACGCCGAGATCGCCTTGTAGTCCGGGCGGTCGGCGAGCGAGACGAGTCGCAACAGCTCCTGGCAGCGTTCCGGGAGCCGGCGGAGCGACGACCAGAGGATCCGGTCGCGCTCCTCGTTCAGCACCTCGGCCTCCGGCCCCGGGCCCGCGTCGGGCAGGGCGGCGGAGCCGTCCGTCACGTCGTCGGGGAGCTCGGTGCGGCGACGCAGGTCGGCCCTGCCCTTGCGCACCGTCTCCCAGGCGGCCCGGCGGGCCGTCACCAGCAGCCACTTCAGCACGGCCTTCGGTTCGGCGATCGTGTCAGCGTGCCGGACGAGCGCCGCCCACGTGGACTGCACCACGTCGTCGGCGACGTCCCGGTCGACGCCCTGCGCGCGCACCGTGTGCCACAGCAGCGGGCTGGCCTCGCGGACCAGCTCGGTCAGGGCGTCGGTGCGTCCCTCGCGGAACTCCAGGATCGCCCGCGCCGCCCGGTCGCCCAGGCTCTCGTCGGCGTCGGGAGTCCCACCGAGCGGTTCCTCCGCTGCTCGTGTCATGGCTGTTCGCACCTCGTGGGGGCTCGTCGAGAAGCCGGGGCTGCGGCGCCCCGGAGCCTCCGAGCCTACGGCGTGCGCCGGGGCGGATGAAGGGCGATATTGCATCGTCACGCACACGCTCCCTCGGTCGGCACGGACCCGTGCGGTCTCGTCATCACCGGGGAGGGAGGGCGGTCCGTCCGGCGTGATACACGGTCCGACCGGCGTGGTCGTCCGGTCGAGGCTCTCTCGAGCCGACCCATCCCCGACACACCTCGCTCCGAACCCTGCACAGAGCGCGGGACCGACCCGCGCCCGAGAGAAGAGGGAGTTGCCACCATGGCCTCGTCTGCGAACCGCCTCCTCGCGGCAGTCTTCGGCACCGTGTACCTGCTGGTGGGCATCGCCGGCTTCGTCGTCACGTCGGGTGTCGGGTTCGCCGCGACCGAGGGCACGAACCTGCTGCTGTTCGAAGTGAACCCGCTGCACAACATCGTCCACCTCGGCGTCGGTGCCGCGCTCCTGCTCGCCTCGCGCACGGTCGCCGCGGCCCGCGGGGTCAACGTGACGATCGGGGCCGTGTACCTCCTCGTCGGCGTCCTCGGCCTGTTCCTCATCGGCACGGGCGCCAACATCATCGCGCTCAACGGCGCGGACAACGTGCTCCACCTCGCGAGCGCGATCCTGCTGCTCGGCGTGGGTCTTGGCGCGGACCGCCGTACCGAGACGAGCGCCGCGACGGCATGAGCCGGACCGCGCCCGTGACCCGCATGCTCGTCGCGTTCACCCTGGTGGGCGCGGGCCTGGTCAACCTGGGGCTGGTGCGGGGCGCGTTCCCGCACCCCCAGGGGCTGCTCGCGCTGCTCGCCGGGGCCGCCGAGCTGGTGGCGGCGGTGCTCGTCCTGCGCGGGACCGCGGTCCGGGGCGTGAGCCGGGCCGCCCTCGGCCGGGCGGCCGTCGGCGGGCTCGCGGTGGTGAGCGTGCTGGGGATGGTGCTGGGGGTCGCGCAGGGCGCGCACCTCGGTGCGGCCGCAGCGGTCGCCGCGCTCCAGCTCGCGGCCGCCGCCGTGGTGGGCGCGACGACCCGGCCGCTGCCTGCCGGCGACCCGGCCCCTGACCGGTCACGGGACGAGCGCGCCGGCGGCACCGCGCGACGGCGGCGCCCCGCCGTGTCGCTCGCGATCCTGTTCGCGGGCGCGGTCGCCGTCTCGACGGTCGCGTCCGCGGGCCTCGCCGACACGGAGGCCGGCGACCGGGCGGTGCCGCACAGCGAGCACCACCTGCCCGACCTCCCCGGGCTCGAGGGCCACCACCACGGGTAGTGACCGGCCCGGGACGACGACCCGCACCGACACGACGACGGCCCGGCACCCTCGCGGGTGCCGGGCCGTCGTGCGGTGGTTCAGCGGGTCCCTTGCGGGATCACGCCAGGGTCACGCCTCCTCGAGGAGCCGCGCGGTGCGCGACTGGTCGAGCGGGATGCCCGGGCCCATCGTCGTCGCCATCGTGGCCTTGGTGATGTACCGGCCCTTCGACGACGTCGGCTTGAGACGCAGGACCTCGTCCAGCGCGGCGGCGTAGTTCTCCACCAGCGCGGTCTCGTCGAACGACGCCTTGCCGATGATGAAGTGCAGGTTCGAGTGCTTGTCCACGCGGAACTCGATCTTGCCGCCCTTGATGTCCGTGACGGCCTTGGTCACGTCCATCGTCACGGTGCCGGTCTTCGGGTTCGGCATGAGACCACGGGGGCCCAGCACCTTGCCCAGACGACCGACCTTGCCCATGAGGTCCGGCGTCGCCACGGCGGAGTCGAAGTCGGTGTACCCGGCCGCGACCTTGGCGATCAGCTCGTCGCCGCCGACCTCGTCGGCGCCGGCCGCGATGGCCTCCTCGGCCTTGGCGCCGTTCGCGAAGACGATCACGCGGGCCGTCTTGCCGGTGCCGTGGGGCAGGTTGACCGTGCCGCGGACCATCTGGTCGGCCTTGCGGGGGTCGACGCCCAGGCGGAACGCGACCTCGACGGTCGCGTCGTACTTGACCGTCGCGGTCTCCTTGGCGAGGCGGACCGCCTCGAGGGGGGCGTAGAGCGCGTCGCGGTCGATCTTCTCCGCCGCGGCGCGGTAGGCCTTGCTGCGCGTTGCCATCTGCTTCTCCTTCTGCAGTCGTGGTGAGCGGGTCCGCGCGGACCCTGCCACGTGCCCGGCGTCGGTCGCCGGGGCTTGGTGCGGGCCGCCCGGACCGTGACGGGTCACGACCGGGCGGCTCGCCCTCGGATCACTCCGAGACGGTGATGCCCATCGAACGAGCGGTGCCGGCGACGATCTTCATCGCGGCGTCGATGTCGTTCGCGTTGAGGTCCTGGAGCTTCGTCTGCGCGATCTCGCGGACCTGGTCCGAGGTCAGCTGCGCGACCTTGACCGTGTGCGGGGTCGCGGAGCCCTTGGCCACACCGGCGGCCTTCTTGATGAGCTCGGCGGCCGGCGGCGTCTTGGTGATGAAGGTGAAGGAGCGGTCCTCGTAGACCGTGATCTCCACCGGCACCACGTTGCCGCGCTGCGACTCGGTGGCCGCGTTGTAGGCCTTGCAGAACTCCATGATGTTCACGCCGTGCTGACCGAGCGCGGGGCCGATCGGCGGGGCAGGCGTGGCCGCACCAGCCTTGATCTGCAGCTTGATGAGGCCGGAGACCTTCTTGCTCTTGGGGGGCATAGCTGTCCTTGCTTTCTGTTCGTGGGCCGACGCCGTGGGCGATGACCCGGTTGCAGTGCTGCCGTGGCGGTGGTCGAGACCGGCTCGACCACCGTGGAGGATCAGATCTTGGCGACCTGGTTGAACGACAGCTCGACCGGGGTCTCCCGGCCGAAGATGGAGACGAGGACCTGGAGCTTCTGGGCCTCGGCGTTGATCTCGGAGATCGTGGCGGGCAGCGTGTCGAACGGGCCGTCGGTGACGGTGACGGACTCGCCGACCTCGAAGTCGACCTCGACCGGGGTCTTCGCGGTCGCGCCCGACGCCGCCGCGGCCTTGCCCGACTCGGGCGTCGCCTCGACGAACACCGGCGCGAGCATCGAGAAGACCTCGTCGAGCGTCAGCGGCACGGGCTGGTGCGTGTGACCCACGAAGCCGGTGACGCCCGGCGTGTGGCGCACGGCGCCCCACGACTCGTCGGTGAGGTCCATGCGGACGAGGACGTAACCGGGGATCCGGACGCGGCGGACGGTCTTCTTCTGCGCGTTCTTGATCTCGGTCACCTCTTCCATGGGGACCTCGATCTGGAAGATGTAGTCCTCCATGTTCAGGCTCTGGATGCGGTTCTCCAGGTTGGCCTTCACACGGTTCTCGTACCCGGCGTACGAGTGGATGACGTACCAGTCGCCGAGCTGCGTGCGCAGGGTGCGGCGGAACTCCTCGGCCGGGTCCTCGACGACGTCGCCGT
Source organism: Promicromonospora sp. Marseille-Q5078 (assembly GCF_050315395.1). Classification (NCBI taxonomy): domain Bacteria; kingdom Bacillati; phylum Actinomycetota; class Actinomycetes; order Micrococcales; family Promicromonosporaceae; genus Promicromonospora; species Promicromonospora sp. Marseille-Q5078. Next base: position 1,190,115 of record NZ_JBNPQG010000001.1, on the reverse strand, counting down.
CCTCGTCCGACGGGCGCTCGTCCTCGGCGTCCTCGTCGTCGGTGGCGTCCTCGTCGGTCTCGTCCGTCGTGTCCTCAGCGGACTCGTCGGCGTCCTCAGCGGTCTCGTCGGTGTCCTCGGCGACCGCCTCGGGCTCCGCGTCCGTGGGCACGTCGAGGTCCGCCGCGACGCCGTCGGCGTCGGGCTGGGTGGGGTCGACGTTCTCCGTCTGGTCCAGCGGATCCTGGGACACGAACGAACCTGCTTTCTGAAATCTGCTTGCTTCGGGGGCGGGCGTCCGGCGGCCGGCCGGTGTCAGTCGCCGAAGAGGGCGAGGACGCCCAACCCGATGACGTAGTCGAGGGCCGTCACGAACAGCATGACCACGGTGACGAACACCAGGACGACGATCGTGTAGTTGATCAGCTCCGACCGGGTCGGCGTGACCACCTTGCGGAGCTCCGCCACGACCTGGCGCACGAAGAGCGCGATGCGCGCGAACAGGTGCGGGCGCTTGCCGGTGCCGGACGCGGCACCGCCGGGCGTCCCCACGGCATCGGCCGGTGACTCGCTCACTCGCTCTACCCCGTTTCGCGTTCCCGCCGCGGCCGCGCCACCTGCCGGCGACGCACCCACGGCACTGACTCCTGGCGTTCCGGGGTCATGCTGGCCCCGCTGCGCGCGGCCCCGCGGGGGATCACGCTGGCAGGGTAGACAGGACTCGAACCTGCAACCTGCGGTTTTGGAGACCGCTGCGCTACCAATTGCGCCACTACCCTTCGTGCCCGACGCCCGACCCGTCGCTCCCCACGCACCTGAGAAGGCGCGTTCGAGCATGGCGGGCGTCAACCACCGAGGGACAACTGTACGCGACGCGGGGGCGTGGGTCGAACCGTCCTCCGTCCACCGATCGGTGGACGGAGGTTCCCGTCGTCCGGGCCTCCCGCGGGCGGTGCCCGGCGGACGAGGCTCGGGGCATGACCTCGACGACGACACCCGCCCCGGCCCCGCCGCCCGCCGCGTCGCGCGGCCCTCGGACGGGCGCGCACCGCTCCCCCGGCGACCCCGCCGTCCGCGTGCGCGGGCTGGCCAAGCGGTACGGGGCCAAGCAGGCCGTGGACGGCCTCGACCTCGACCTGGCGACCGGCGAGATCGTCGCCGTCCTGGGCCCGAACGGCGCCGGGAAGACCACCACCGTCGAGATCCTCGAGGGCTTCCGCGACGCCGACGCCGGCGACGTGCGCGTGCTGGGCGAGGACCCCGCCAAGGCCGGACGTGCCTGGCGCGCCCGCATCGGCGTCGTCGCGCAGGACTCCCGCGACCAGGCGGAGCTCACCGTCGCGGAGTCCGTGCGCTCCACCGCGCGCTACTACCCCGCGCCCCGCGACCCGGACGAGGTCGTCGCGGCGGTGGGCCTGACCGCGAAGGGCGGGGCGCGCGTCCGCTCCCTGTCGGGCGGCCAGCGGCGCCGGCTCGACGTCGCGCTCGGCGTCGTCGGCGACCCGGAGCTGCTCTTCCTCGACGAGCCCACCACAGGCTTCGACCCGCAGGCGCGCCGCACGTTCTGGGACCTGGTCCTCGGGCTGCGCGACGCCGGCACGACCATCCTCCTCACCACCCACGACCTCGCCGAGGCCGCGCACCTGGCCGACCGGGTCGCCGTCGTGCGCGACGGGCAGGTCGTGGCCGAGGGGACCCCGGAGACGCTCGGCGGCCCCGACGCCCGCACCCCGCTCGTGTCGTGGACCGTCGACGGCGTCCGTCACGCGGAGCGCACCGACGCGCCGACCGCGCTCGCGGCGCACCTCATGGCGACCGTCGCCGGCGCCGACGGCGAGATCGCCGACCTGTGCATCGCCCGCCCCGGCCTCGAGGACGTCTACCTCGGGCTGCTCGCGAAGGAGACCGACGCATGAGCACCGCCGCACCGCCCCTCGCCCGCGCCGGGACCGGCGCGCGTCCCGCCCGGCTGCCCGGCGTCGCCCGGCTCGCGATCGTGCGGGCCGTCGTGGAGCTGCGCCAGTTCTGGCGCGAGCGCGACGCCGTCGTGTTCGTCTTCGCCTACCCGATCGTGATGCTCGCGATCTTCGCCACCGTGTTCGGGAGCGAGGACCAGGGCACCGCCGTCACCTCGATCGGCTACGCCCAGTACTTCCTGCCCGGCATGGTCGCCACGGGCGTGATGCTCACCAGCTTCCAGTCGCTGGCGATCTCCATCGCCGTGGAGCGCGACGACGGCACGCTGCGCCGCCTGCGCGCCACGCCCCTGCCCGTCACCGCGTACGTCGGCGGCAAGGTGCTGCTCACCCTCGCCACGTCGGTGGCGCAGACGGCCCTGCTCCTGGCCGTCGCGGCCCTCGCCTTCGACGTGCCGATGCCGTCGGGCCCCGACCGGTGGGTCACGTTCGCCTGGGTGTTCGCGCTCGGCACCGCCACCGGCACGGTCTGCGGCGTGGCGTTCTCCTCCCTGCCCCGGTCCGGCCGGTCCGCGAGCGCCGTCGTGACGCCTGTCGTGCTGGTGCTGCAGTTCATCTCCGGGGTGTTCTTCGCGTTCTTCGCCCTGCCGTCGTGGATGCAGACGCTCGCGTCGGTGTTCCCCCTGAGGTGGATCGCGCAGGGCATGCGGTCGGTGTTCCTGCCGGAGGAGATGGCGGCGCTGGAGCCCGGCGGGTCGTGGCAGCACCTCGCCACCGCTGGTGTACTGGTCGCATGGTTGGTCGTGGGGCTGGTCGTCGCGGTGCGCACCTTCCGGTGGCGGCGCCGTGACGACGGCTGACGGCGGCACCGACGCCGAGGTCGCGCGGGTGGCCACCGACCCCTGGGACCGGCAGGTCGTCTGGTGGGACGTGGGGTTCGTCCTCATCGTGCTGCTGACCGCCGCGGCGATGGCGCTCGGCGGCGACGTCGGCACCCGCGAGCTGTGGACGGCGTACGCCGCGATGGCGGCCATGCTCGTCGCCTACGCCGTGTGGGGCGCCCGGGCCGCGCGCACCCGCGACCAGCGGCAGGCCCTGGCCTACGTCGTCGTCCTGGTCGCGGGGACCGCGGTCGCGGTCGCCCAGGGCGGGCTGGCGACGTTCCTGCTCTTCGCCTCGTTCACGCAGCTGTGGATGCTCCTCGAGCCGCCGCGCCGCGCCGTGGTGGCGAGCGTCGTCCTCGGCGTCGCGACTTCGTTCGCGATCGCCGCCCAGCAGGGGTTCGACGTCCCCACGCTGGTCGAGGCCGCGCCGCAGATGGCCATCGCCGTCGCGTTCTCGGTGCTGCTGGGGCTGTGGTTCGCCACCACGATGAACCGCTCGGAGGAGCGGGCACGCCTGCTGCACGAGCTGCGGGCCACGCAGGCGGAGCTCGCCGAGTCGCACCGCGCCGAGGGCGTGACGGCCGAGCGGGAGCGGATCGCCCGGGAGATCCACGACACGCTGGCGCAGGGGTTCACGAGCGTGGTGACGCAGGCGCAGGCCGCGACCGTCGCGCTCGACCGGGGCGAGCAGGACCGGGCCCGCGAGCGCCTGCTGCTCGTGGAGCAGACGGCGCGGGACAACCTCGCCGAGGCCCGCGCCCTCGTGGCCGCGTTCTCCCCCGTGCCCCTGCAGGGCTCGACGCTCGCTCAGGCGCTGCGCCGGCTGGCCGAGCGGTTCACGGCCGAGACGGGCACCCGCGTGCTGCTCGACGTCGCGGGCTCCACCGGGCCCGTGGAGGCCGCCGGGACCACGGGCCACGCGGCGGCGGACGTCGTGCTGCTCCGCGCCGCCCAGGAGGCGCTGGCCAACGTGCGGCGGCACGCCGAGGCGGGGTCGGTGACCGTGCGGCTGGACCGCGACGGCGCGGACGGCGAGCTCCGCCTGCAGGTGGTCGACGACGGGCGGGGCCTGCCGCCCGGGCACGCCGACGGGCTCGGCCTGGCCGGCATGCGCGAGCGCGTGTCCGCGGTGGGCGGCACGCTCGACGTGGTGCCGGGCGAGCACGGCGGCACGCGCGTCGAGGTGCACGTCCCGTCGGGGGGCACGGCATGAGCGCGACGGTGCGGGTGCTCGTCGCCGACGACCACCCGGTGGTGCGCTCGGGGATCATCGGGATGCTGGACGGCGAGGCGGACGTCGAGGTCGTGGGCGAGGCGCCCGACGGCGAGGCGGCCGTGGCGCTGGCCGGCGAGCTGGCGCCGGACGTGGTCCTCATGGACCTGCGGATGCCCCGCCTCGACGGGGTGGGCGCGACGGCCCGGATCGTCGGGGCGTCGTCGGGGCGCGGCCCGGCCGTCGTCGTGCTCACGACCTACGACACGGACGCCGACATCCTGCGCGCCGTCGAGGCGGGCGCCACCGGGTACCTGCTCAAGGACACCCCGCGCGACCAGCTCGTGGCCGGCGTGCGGGCCGCCGCCCGCGGGGAGACGGTGCTGGCACCGGGCGTCGCGACGCGGCTCGTGACCAGCGTGCGCACCGCGTCCGAGCGGCCGACCGCCCGCGAGGCCCAGGTGCTCGCGCTCGTGGCACGCGGGCTGTCCAACGCCGCCGTCGGGCGGGAGCTGTTCATCGCGGAGGCCACGGTCAAGACGCACCTGCTGCGCGCGTTCGCCAAGCTGGGCGTGGACGACCGCACGGCCGCCGTCACCGTCGCCCGCGAGCGCGGCTGGCTGCCCTGACCGGCGCGGTCCCGACCGGTTCGGGGCAGACTGGCGCCGTGCGCGATCTGGCCCAGCTCCCCAAGGCTCACCTGCACCTGCACTTCACGGGGTCGATGCGGGTGCCGACCCTGCGTGACCTGGCGACCCGGCACGGGGTGCGGCTGCCGAGCGCCCTGACCGACGGCGACCCGCTGCGCGTGCCGGCCGACGAGCGCGGCTGGTTCCGGTTCCAGCGCCTGTACGACGCGGCCCGCGCGTGCGTGCGGTCGGAGTCCGACATGCGCCGGCTCGTGGACGAGGCCGCGGCCGACGACGCCGCCGAGGGCTCGCGGCGGCTCGAGATCCAGGTGGACCCGACGTCGTACGCGCCGTTCGTCGGCGGCATCACGCCCGCGGTCGAGATCGTGCTGGACGCCGCGCGGGCCGCGAGCGCCGCGCACGGCGTCGAGGTGGCGGTGATCGTGGCCGCGTCCCGCACGCGGCACCCGCTCGACGCGCGGGTGCTCGCGCGCCTCGCCGCCCGGTACGCCGGCGACGGGGCGGGCGAGGTGGTGGGCTTCGGGCTCAGCAACGACGAGCGGCGCGGCGACACCGCCGAGTTCGCCGCCGCCTTCCGGATCGCCCGGCGCGCCGGGCTGGCGTCGGTGCCGCACGGCGGCGAGCTGCTCGGCCCGGCGCACGTGCGCGACGTCGTCGACGCCCTGCACCCCGACCGGCTGGGCCACGGCGTGCGCGCCGGGGAGGACCGGGCCCTGCTGCACGAGCTCGTGGAGCGCGAGGTAGCGCTCGAGGTGTGCCCGGCGTCGAACGTCGGCCTCGGCGTGTACGCCGACACGTCCCGGGTGCCGCTGCGGCCCCTGGTCGAGGCGGGGGCGCGCGTGGCGCTCGGCGCCGACGACCCGCTGCTGTTCTCGTCGCGCCTGCTCGACCAGTACGTCGCGGCGCGCGAGGTGCACGGGTTCACCGACGCGGAGCTGGCCGGCCTCGCGCGGTCGTCGGTGCTGGCCAGCCGCGCGTCGGAGGGCACGAGGCGCCGCCTCCTGGCCGACGTCGACGCCTGGCTCGCCGCGCCCGACCCGGCGGCGGGCGGGCCGCACGCCGCCGCCCCGCTCTCATCTGCGTCTCATCCGCCCGCGGGATGATCGCGGCATGGCAGAACGGTCGGGACGTCGGTGGCGCGCCGCGGTCCCCTGGGTGCTCGGGATCGCCCTCGTCGCGGTGATCGCGGGCATCGTCGCCACCGCCACCACCTCGGAGCCCGAGGACCGCGACGTCGGCGGCGTGGTGGTCGTCTCCCCCACCCCCGACCCGGCGTCGCCCACGCCGTCGTCGCCGTCGTCGCCGTCGTCGCCGTCGTCCGCACCGTCACCGACGTCGTCCGCCCCGCCGCCGAGCCCGACACCGAGCCCGACACCGACCCGCACGTCCGACGACGGCGGGGTGGCGCCCGTCCCGCCCACGGACGACGACGATGACGACGGGCCCGACGACGATGACGACGGCACCCCCGACACCGACGAGGACGACTGATGGCGCGAGCCCCGGGGCCCCGCGGCGGGCCCACCGTCCGCACGCGCATCCTCACGGCCCTGCTCGCGCTCACCGCCCTCGCGCTCGGGTTCGCCGGGGCCACCGCGTACCTGCTCACCCACGAGCAGGTGGACGACCGCATCGACGCCGACCTCGTGGAGAGCGCCGACGAGCTGCGCACCCTGGCCGCGTCGGGCGTCGATCCCGTCACGGGCGACCCGTTCTCCTCCGCCGAGGAGGTGGTCGTCACCGCCATCCAGCTCGACGTCCCCGCCCGGCACGAGGGCGTCGTCGGGCTGCGCGCCGGCCAGCGGCCGCTGGTGTCCCAGCAGGCCGTGGAGGTGCACCTCCAGGACGACCCGGAGTTCGTCGCCGCGGTGACCCCGCTGCTGCACTCCGACCAGGTGGTGCTGCGCACCGTCCGCACCGCGACCACCGACTACCGGGCGCTCGTCGCCCCCGTCGCCGCGCTGCCGGAGGCGGCCGGTGCCGCGTCCGCGTCCGGCGAGCCGGCGGCCCTCGTCCTCGCGTACGACCGCGCGGCGGAGCACGCCGAGACCCGCGCGGTCTTCCGCAGCTACGTGCTGGTGGCGCTCGCCGCGCTGGTCGTGACGGGCGTGGTCGGGTGGCTCCTCGCCGGGCGGCTGCTCCGCCCGATCCGGATGCTCGCCCGCACCGCGCAGCAGATCGGCGAGTCCGACCTGTCGGCCCGGATCCCCGAGTCGGGCAACGACGACCTCACGCACCTCTCCCGCGCCTTCAACGGCATGCTCGACCGCCTGGAGGGGTCGTTCGAGTCGCAGCGCCGCCTCCTCGACGACGTCGGGCACGAGCTGCGCACCCCGCTGACGATCGTGCGCGGCCACCTCGAGCTCATGGACAGCGCGGACCCGGCGGACGCCGCCGAGACGCGGAACCTCGCCCTCGACGAGCTCGACCGGATGAACCGGCTGGTCGACGACCTCGTGACCCTCGCGACCGTGGGCCAGCCGGACTTCGTGCGCCCCGTGCCCGTCGAGCTGGGCCGCCTCACCGACGACGTGCTCGACAAGGCCCGCACCCTGGGCGAGCGCACCTGGCTGGTCGACTCCCGCACCGACGCCCGCACCATGGCCGACGGCCAGCGCCTCACCCAGGCGTGGCTGCAGCTCGCGGCGAACGCCGTGAAGTTCTCCGACCCCGGCAGCGTCGTGGCGATCGGGTCGCGCACCAACCACGACGGCTCGCGCGTGCGCCTGTGGGTGCGCGACGAGGGCGTCGGCATCGCCCCCGACGACCTGGGGCGCATCTTCGAGCGGTTCGCGCGCGGCGAGCACGACGGCGGGCGGCGGGACGGCTCGGGCCTCGGCCTCGCCATCGTCGCGGCCATCGCCGAAGGCCACGGCGGGGAGGTCACCGTCGAGTCCGTCCCGGGCCGCGGCTCCACCTTCGCCGTCGTGGTCCCCGTGCTCCCCGTGCCCGACGCCGACCCCACGCCCGCCCCCGCCCCTGACGGAAGGACCGCCCCGTGAGCCAGATCCTCATCGCCGAGGACGAGACCCGCATCGCGTCGTTCGTCGCGAAGGGGCTGCGCGCCTCGGGCTACGCGAGCACCACGGTCGCCACCGCGCGCGAGGCGTTCGACCTCGCTTCCTCCGGCGACTTCGACCTGCTCGTCCTCGACCTGGGCCTGCCCGACCAGGACGGCTTCACCGTGCTGCGCCGGCTGCGCGAGGCGAAGGTGACGCTGCCCGTCATCATCCTCACCGCCCGCACGTCCGTGACGGACACCGTGGCCGGCCTCGAGGGCGGGGCGGACGACTACATGCCCAAGCCGTTCCGGTTCGAGGAGCTGCTGGCGCGCATCCGGCTGCGGCTGCGCGTCGAGCCGGCCGGCGAGGTGACGGTGCTCAGCCACGGCGACCTGAGCCTGGACCTGCGGACCCGGCGCGCCACCGCCGCCGGGGTGAAGGTGGACCTGTCCGCCCGCGAGTTCGCGCTCGCCGAGGCGTTCCTGCGCAACCCCGGGCAGGTGCTCAGCCGCGAGCAGCTGCTGTCCCGCGTGTGGGGGTACGACTTCGACCCCGGCTCCAACGTCGTGGACGTGTACGTGCGCTACCTGCGCAACAAGCTCGGCGCCGAGCGGTTCGTCACCGTGCGCGGCATGGGCTACCGGCTGGCCTGACCCGCGGACGCATCGAGCGTGCTGGCTGATCCTCGAACTGCCGGTGTGAGGATCAGCTCAGCACGCTCGATGCGGGCCGGGCGGGGGTCAGTCGGACGACGCCGCCGTGGGAGCGGTCTGCGCCGACCGCGGCGTCACCGGGCTCACCGCGGACGCCGCCGTCGCCGGGCTGGCGGACGTCGGGGCGGTCTGGGCCGACGGAGCCGTCCGGGCCGTCTGCGTCGTGGGCGCCGTCGACGGCGTCGCGACCGAGCCCGCCGTCACCGTGGTGATCGACGTGCCGTTCTGCACGTCCGTCGGCGAGGGCGTGGCCGGCGCCGGCGTGGCCGATGCCGTGGCGTCGCTCGCCGAACCGTCGTCGCCCACCTGCACGGCGGACGCGACGACCTCGTCGTCCGGCGTCCGGTCGAGCGTGCCCTGCGCGGCGGCGACGCCGGCCCCCAGGCCGACCGCGCCCAGCGCCCCCGTGACGATCCATGCGCTGCGTGACTTCATCGTTCTGCTCCTTCGTCGTGTCGGTCGTGCGTGCCGGTCGTGCTCCGGGGCGGTCTCCCGCCCGTCTGGTCCCAGCCTTCGCGGCGCGGGTGAGAGCGCCAGGAGCGGTGCGTGAGAGGTCTCTCAGACTTCGGCCGCCCCGGCGGCGAGCCGCTCGGCGACGGCGAGGAACGCGTCGACGACCGCGGCGTCGCCCGCCCCCGAGGCGAGGGAGACGACGACGGCCGCCGCGCGGGCGCGCAGGAGCGCGGGGTCGACCTCCGCGTCGAAGGCCGCGAGCCAGCGCTCCACGAGGCCCCCCGCCCCCGCGTACGCGCGGGGGTCGAGGACGGGCAGCACCGCCAGGTGCGCGACGGCGCACGCCAGGTCGTCCACGAGGTACCCCGGGCCCAGGGTGTCGACGTCGAGCACGGTGCCCACCCGCGCGGCGGACGCCGCCGGGTCGAGCAGCAGGTTCGCGGCGTGCAGGTCGCCGTGCGTCACGCCGGGCGGGCCGTGGTCCCCCGCCTCGACGGCGGCGCCGATCTCGCGCCCGAGCCGGTCGAGGCGGCCGGCGCCCACGCCGTGCACCTCGCGGAGGTCGGCGAGGTAGTGCCCCAGGCGGTCGGCCCACGCCGGCCGCCGCGGCAGCTCCCGGGCGGCGCGCGGCAGTCCCGTCGCGACCCGCAGGATCTCGGCCGGGTCGACGGACGTCGCCTGCCGCGCGGCGGGGGTCATCGCGACCCGGGCGGCGACGGAGACGCCGGGCGCCTCCGCGAGCAGGACGACGCCGTCCGCGGACCACGTGAGCACCCGCGGCGCGGCGACACCCCGACCCTCCGGCCGCTCCGCGAAGAGCGCGTGCCGCCGCACCAGGTCGCCCACCCGCGAGGGCCGGACCACCTTGACGTACACCGAGCCGGCCGCGGTGCGCGCCCGCAGCACGGCGCGCCGCAGCGGGCGGTAGGTGACCGTCTCGAGGGAGGCCACCGGCGCGTCGACGCCGGCCGCGCGCAGCCGGTCGGCGACCCGGGCGGGCGTGCTGCCGACCCCGAGCCCGGGCAGTGCCGGGTCGTGCGGGTGCCGCCACACGTGCACGGCGCGCTCGCCGTCGTCGAGCCGCACCAGGCCGGGACCCGGAGCGCGGTCGCCCCGGCCGCCGACGCCCCGACCTTCGATGCCCCGTGCGCCGATACCCCGTGCGCGGCGGAACGCGGACGCGGGGGCGCTCGTCGCGAACAGGTCCTCGTGCGCGCGGACAACGGCCCCACCGGACCCGCGCCGGGCGACGACGTCGTACGCCACCGTGACCTCGGCCCCCGGTCGTGCGTGCACCTGCCGCACGGACCAGGACTCGAGCGCCGCGCCGTCGGCGGCGAGCGCCGCCCCCAGCAGGTCGGCCGCGGTGTCGCCCGTCAGCAGGTCGAGCCAGGGGCGCGGCGGAACCGGGAGGGGCGCGGCCGGGGCGGCGGGTCGGCGGGCCCCGAGCCCGCCCGCGAGGGAGGTCATGACGGTCATCCGACCCGCACGGGGCGAGCGCGCGGTGAGAGCCCGATGAGAGCCCTCTCATCGGCGGCCGCGTGTCAGAGCGAGACGTCGGCCAGGCCGAGCCACCCCGCGAGCTCCTCGAGCTCGGCGCGCACCGCCCGCAACACCTCCGGGTCGAACGGCAGGTCCTCGTGGATCGCGTCCACGCGCAGCACGCCCGCCCGGCGGTCGGCCGTGGCGTCGACCTTGCCGACGAACCGGTCCCCGTGCAGCACCGGCAGCGCGAAGTACCCCCAGCGGCGGCTGGCGCGCGGCTTGTACATCTCGAGCACGTAGTCGAAGTCGAAGATCTCCAGCAGGCGGGCGCGGTCGTGCACGAGGGCGTCGAAGGGCGAGAGGACGGCGGTGCGGCCCTCGAACGGGTCGTCGACGGCGTCGAGCGCGGCCGGGTCGACGAGCCACGTCCGCTCCGTGCCCTCCACGGTGGCCGGCGTGCCGGCCAGGTCCACGTAGTCCGTGTCCCCCGGCAGGCCGGGCACCCGGGCCCGGGTGATGCCGCGGGCCCGCACCAGGCGCGCGACCCGCTCGCGCGCCGCCTCCTCGCGCGGCAGGGGCGCCACGTCCGGGTAGACGCGCCCGGCCAGGTCCCACAGCCGGTCGCGGCCGCGCCGCCCCGAGATCGCGACGTCGCCGTGCAGGGACGCGAGCTCCAGCATCTGCGTGACGTTGCGCTGCCCGGTCCACCCGGTGGACCGCCAGGGGCGCACGCTGGTGTCCGGGATGTCGCGCGCCGTCAGCGGGCCCGCCTGGTCCAGCAGGGCGAGCACGTCGGCGAGGAACGGCGCGTTGTCGTCGAACCAGCCCTGCCGCCACTCCCCGAACGGCCACCGGCTCATCTGCTCGAGGTAGAGGGGCAGGTCCTCCATGGAGCGCACCGTGCCGCCCAGCCGGAACAGCATCCGGTCGGCCAGCGCGTCCTCGACCGCGCCGGGCCACGTCGCGCGGCCGAGCCGGGACCACGGGACGAGGTCCACCGCCGGCGCCACCGCCGTGGTCGGGTCGACCGGCAGCACCAGCAGTCGCTCGACCGTGCCCACCAGGTCGCCCGGACGGTGCGCGTCGAGCAGCTGTGCCCGCACCGCGACGCGACGCGCCTGCGTGCGCGTGAGCCGGACGGGCTCGCCCGTCCCCGCACCCCTGTCGGTGACCACGGGACGACGGTAGCGCCGGGAGCCGACAGCCCGGACGACGCGGCCGCCGGGCGGGCTCGGACGGGTCAGCCGCCCGCCGCGGCGAGCAGGTGGTCGAGCACCGCGAGCGTCGCGGCGCCGGGAGCGCCGCCGGTCGTGCGGTGCCGGGCGACGATCTGCCGCGTCCCCAGCCCCAGGAGCGTGACGACCTGCACCGTGTCGGGCAGGAGGTCCGGCACGGCGAGGGCGGGGACGACCGCGACGCCGAGGTCCGCCGCCACGAGGGAGAGCGCCACGGTGTAGTCGTCGTACCGGTGCGTGAGGGGCGTCGTCGCGCCCGAGGCGGCATGGGCTCGCTGCACGACCTGGTCGGCCGCGTGGCCGGGCTCCGCGCCGAGCCAGGTGGCGTGCCGCAGGTCGGTCAGCCGCTCGGGGGCGGGGTGGTGCGCCGGGAGCACCACCAGCCACGGCTCGTCGAGCACGGGGACGTCACGGGCCCCGGCGGGGGTCGCCCGCCCGATGGCGCTCTCGGTCTCGGTGAGGACGAGGTCGAGCGTGCCGCGGCGCAGCTCCCGCTGCGCGGCCTCGACGACCAGCCGCCCGGCGGGCGTGAGGACGACCCAGGCGGGCTGCCGGTCCACGAGCTGCTGGCCCGGCTCGGCCGCCTGGGGCGTCGTCCTCGCGCTGCTCTCCCTGCTGGAGCCCGTCGGGGCGACCGCGCTCGCCGTCCTCGTGCTCGGCGAGGACGTCAGGCCGGCCGCGACGGTCGGCATCGTCCTCGTGCTCGGCGCGGTGCTGCTCGCCCGCGACCGGCCGGGCGACCGGGCGACCGGGCGCCGCGGCGTCGTCCCTGGGGACGACGCCGGACGGCACCACGGTCGGACGCACGGCCCGCGGCCCCGGCGTAGCGTTCCGGGCATGGACCGCGGCCCCCTCGACCGATGGCGCCCCCGGCTGTTCCTCGCGCTCGCGCTGGCGGTGGTCGTGACGTTCGGGACGCTCGGGGCCTCGCACTGGCAGCCGGGCGCGCGCGACGTCGACGCCCTGGGGCTGCTGCTCGCGCTGGTCGGCCCCGTCGTGCTGCTGGCCCTGCCTCGCCGCCCCGTGCTCGCCGTCCTGCTGGCCGTGGGTGCGGTCGGCGCCTACCTCGCGCTCGGCTACGCCTGGGGCCCGGCCCTGGGCGGCACCGTCGGCGTGCTGATCATGGTGCTCCTGACCGGCCCGCCCGCCCGGGCCCGCGCGATCGCGTGGTCGGGGGCCGTGCTGATGTGGGGCACCGTGGTGGGCGCCGCCGCCCTGCGCGACGACGTGCCACGCGCCGCCGGGATCCTGGGCGGGGCCGCCTGGACCGCCGTCGCCCTCCTGGTCGCCACCGGCGTCCGCGAGCGGGTCGCGCGGGCCACCGCCCTGCGCGCGGCGCGCGCGGAGCGGGAGCGCACGGCAGTCGCCACCGAGCGGCTGCGCATCGCGCGCGAGCTGCACGACGTCCTCGCGCACTCCCTGTCCGCCATCAACGTGCAGGCGGGGGTCGGCCTGCACCTGCTGGACCGCGACGTCGAGCAGGCGCGCTCCGCGCTCTCCTCCATCAAGACCACCAGCCGCGACGCGCTCGACGAGGTGCGCGCGGTGCTCGGCGTCGTGCGCGGCGAGGACGCGGACGGCGGCCCGCCCGGGGCAGACGGAGTCCCCGAGCCGCGCACCCCCACCTGGGACCTCGCCGCCCTGCCGCGCCTGGCCGAGCCGCTGCGCGCCCGCGGCGTGGCGGTGCGCTTCGACGTCGACCCCGCGCTGCTGCCCGCGGGCGTCGTGCCCGCACACCTCGCGGGCGTCGCGTACCGCGTGGTGCAGGAGGCACTGACCAACGTGGGCCGGCATGCTCCGGGCGCGCGGTCCGTCGTGGTGCACCTGGGCCGGGAGGGCCGGCGGCTGCGGGTCGCCGTGGCCGACGACGGCGGCCCGGGCGGCCCGCTCGACGAGAACCGCCCCGGCTACGGGCTGCGCGGCATGCGCGAGCGCGTGGAGGGCGCCGGCGGCACGCTGCGCACGGGCCACCAGGCGACGGGCGACGGCGTCGGCTTCGTCGTCGACGCCACGATCCCCCTGCCCGGCGAGGCCCCGCCGCCGCACGACGCCACCGCGACCGAGGAGGACCACGCATGATCCGCGCGCTGCTGGCCGACGACCAGGCGCTGGTGCGCGGCGGGTTCCGCGCGCTGCTGGACGCCGAGGACGACATGACCGTGGTGGGCGAGGCCGCGACCGGCGACGACGCGGTGCGCCTGGCCCTCGAGCTCCTGCCGGACGTCGTCCTCATGGACGTGCGGATGCCGGGCGCGGACGGGCTGGAGGCCACCCGCCGCATCGTCGGCGACCCGCGCGCGGGCGGCGTGCACGTGGTGGTCGTGACGACGTTCGAGCTGGACGAGTACGTGGCCGAGGCGATCCGCGGCGGGGCCACCGGCTTCCTGGTCAAGGACACCGAGCCCGCGGACCTCGTGCGCGCCGTGCGCGTGGCCGCCGCGGGCGACGCCCTCCTCTCCCCCGGCGTCACGCGCCGCCTGCTCGCCCGCGTGGCCGACGCGACCCGCGACGTGCCGCCCCCGCCCGGCCTCGACGACCTCACCGCCCGCGAGCGCGAGGTGCTCGTGGAGGTGGCGGGCGGCCTGTCGAACGACGACATCGCGCGCACGCTCTACCTCTCGGAGTCGACCGTCAAGACCCACGTCTCGCGCGTGATGGCGAAGCTGGGCGCCCGCGACCGCGCGCAGCTCGTGGTGGCGGCGTACGAGGGCGGCGTCGTGCGCCCCGGCTGGTCGGGCTGACCGTGCGGCTCGTGCGGCACGTGCGGCACGTGCGGCACGACGGGACGACGCAGGTCGGTACGGCGGGCTGACGACGCGGACCACCCCGCCGGGCGACGGTGGTGGTCGAGGGCCCGCACCGGGCGGACCCACCGTCACGAGGAGTCCACGATGCTCACCACTGCCACCGCGATCGCCGTCCCCGCGGCCGTCGCCGCGCACCCGTACGCCGGCGGCGGCGGGCCGGGCTGGTGGATCGTCTTCCCGATCCTGTGGTTCCTGCTCTTCGCCACCGTCGTCTTCCTCGTCGCCCGCCGCGCCCGCCGGTACGGCCCGCCGTGGGCCCGCGGCGGCGCCGGCGGGGTCGACGTCCTGGGCGAGCGGTACGCCCGCGGCGAGATCGACGAGGCCGAGTACCGGCAGCGGCTCGGCGTCCTCAAGGAGGACCGGCGCTGACCCGGCCGCCTTCCAGCACGCGATCCCTCGTGTCATCGGGTCCGATGACACGAGGGATCGCGTGCTGGAAGGCCCGTGGTGGCGGGTGCCGTCGATCGCCCCAACGATCCGGCGCCGTCGCGCGTCAGAGCAGGTGAACGGCACACGACAGGTCACGACACGGTGACGATCACGACACGACCGGAGTGCTGCGGTCGCGGTCCGGGGACGCGCGGGGCACGGTAGTACTTCCGCGGCGCCCCCGGCGCGCCGCCCACCGGCGCGGAAGGGGCACGATGCGTACGGTTCCCAGCCCACGGCGACGCCGAGCGGCGTCGCTCCTCGGCGTCCCGGTCGTGCTCGCGCTGGTGCTCACCGGCTGCGCCCCGCTGTCGGGCGACACCGAGCCGGAGCCCGGCGCCGCGCCGACCGCCACCTCGACGTCCCCCTCCGGCGACGACGGCGCGAGCCCGACGCCCGACGCCTCGGACGACGCGGCCGCGGAGCAGGAGCGCGCGGAGCAGGAGGCGCAGGAGAAGGCCGAGCAGGAGGCCGCGGACAAGAAGGCGGAGCAGGAAGCCGCCGACAAGAAGGCCGAGAAGAAGGCCGCGGAGAAGAAGGCGGAG
Organism: Promicromonospora sp. Marseille-Q5078; assembly: GCF_050315395.1. Lineage (NCBI taxonomy): Bacteria > Bacillati > Actinomycetota > Actinomycetes > Micrococcales > Promicromonosporaceae > Promicromonospora > Promicromonospora sp. Marseille-Q5078. Next base: position 1,174,804 of record NZ_JBNPQG010000001.1, on the reverse strand, counting down.
GAGGAGGAGGAGGCCGAGAAACAGGCCGCCGAGGAGGCCGCGGCGAAGGAGGCGGCCGAGCAGGAGGCCGCCGAGAAGAAGGCCGCCGAGGAGCGCGACAAGATGCTCGAGTACGGCGACTCGGGCGACCGCGTGGTCGCGCTGCAGGAGCAGCTGCAGGACCTGGGCTACTTCCTCCAGGACGCCGACGGCAGCTTCGGCCCCGCCACGCAGCAGGCGGTGTGGGCGCTGCAGAAGGCGGCCGGCCAGTACCGCGACGGCGTCGTCGGGCCGAAGACGCAGGACGCGCTGGACGACGGCGTCCGCCCGTCCGCGCACTCGTCCTCGGGCAAGGCGGTCGAGATCGACCTCGACCGGCAGCTGCTGATGACCGTCGAGAACGGCGAGGTCACCCGGATCTTCAACGCGTCGTCGGGCAACGGGGAGACGTTCGAGGCCAAGGGCCGCAGCTATCACGCGTCGACGCCGCGCGGTTCCTACGCCGTGTACATGGAGCGCAACGGCATGCACGAGTCGACGCTCGAGCTCGGCTCGATGTACCGGCCGAAGTACTTCTCGGGCGGCTACGCCGTGCACGGCTCGCCGTCGATCCCGCCCTACCCCGCGTCGCACGGGTGCGTGCGCGTGTCCAACGCCGCGATCAGCTGGCTCTGGGACTCCTGGGGCATGCCGACGGGCACGCCCGTCATCCTTTACTGAGGGCTCCCCCGAGCGCCGCGGCCGGGCGCTACAGGGCGGTGCCCACCAGCACCGGCTCGGGCTCGAGCTCGACGCCGAAGGCGTCCCGGACGCCGTCGCGCACCGCGCGCGCGAGGGCGACCAGGTCGGCCGCCGTCGCGCCGCCACGGTTGGTCAGGGCGAGCGTGTGGCGCGTCGACAGGCGCGCCGGGCTGTGCTCGCCGGCGAGGCCGAACCCCTTGGTGAACCCGGCGTGCTCGATGAGCCACGCGGCGCTGGTCTTCACCAGGGTGGGGTCGACGACGCCGAGGCTGGGCCCGGTGGTCGTCTCCGGGGTCGCGGACCGCACCGGGAAGCGCGGGGCGTCCTCGGGCAGGTCCTCGGCCGCCTCGGCGGGCAGCACGGGGTTGGTGAAGAACGACCCGGCCGACCAGCGGTCGTGGTCGTGGTCGGGCGCGTGGTCGGGGGCCGCGACGCCCACGCCCTCGAGCAGCATGCCCTTGCCGCCGCGCAGCTCCAGCACGGCCTCGCGCACCGCGGCCGACGGGGCCCGCTCGCCCACCTCGACGTCGAGTCGGCGCGCCAGCTCGCCGTAGCCGACGGGCGCGGACAGGCTGCCGAGCCGCATCTGCAGGTTCACCTCGAGCACCACGTAGCGCGGCGTCGGGTACCAGGGGGCGCCCTCGCCGCCGCCGGCCCGCATGGTGCGCTTGAGCAGCGACGTCCGGTACCCGAAGCCGAGCTCGCTGAGCGTGAAGGTCTTCCGGCTGCCGGTGAGCCGGTCCCAGGTGCGGACCGACGCCACCACGCCGGACACCTCCTGGCCGTACGCGCCGATGTTCTGCACCGGGGCGGCGCCGACGGTGCCGGGGACGCCCGACAGCGCCTCGACGCCCACCCACTCGTTGGCCACGGCCTCGGCCACGAAGGCGTCCCAGTCCTGGCCGGCCGGCAGGGTGAGGCTCGCGCCGCCGCACGCGCCGTCCGTGCCGCAGGAGTCCGCGAGGTCGGCGTCGAGGCCCTGGCGCACGTCGCGCACGACGAGCCCCGCGAACCCCTCGTCGGCGACGAGCAGGTTGGACCCGCCGCCGATCACCAGCAGCGGCTGCCCGGCGTCGTCCGCGGCCCGCACGGCGTCGATCAGCTCCCTCTCCGACTCCGCCTCGACGTAGTCGTCCACCGGCCCGCCGACGCGCAGCGTCGTGAGCTCCGAGAGCACGGGGTTCGACGACCTGCGGTCGTCGGAAGAGGAGGTGCGGAGGGTCGACAGGCTCACGCGCCCAGCGTACGCGTCGCCTCCGGGGAGGCCGGCAGCGGCCGGGCGGCGCCCGCCACCAGGAGCCCCAGCGCGACGGGCACGGCCAGGACGAGCAGCGCGTCTCGGTAGCCGACGTGCTCGGCGAGGAAGCCGATGAGCGCGGGGCCCACGAAGAACGCCGAGTAGCCGATGGTCGAGACCACGGAGACGCGCAGGGCGGCCCGGCGCGGGTCGTCCGACGCGGCGGACATGCCGAGCGGGAAGCCGAGCGAGGCGCCCGCGCCCCAGATCGCGACGCCGACCAGCGCCACCCACAGCGACGGCACGAGGGCGAAGACGACCACGCCGACGAGGGCCGCGGCCCCGCACACGCGCAGCATGGTCACGCGGCCGTAGCGGTCGATGAGCGACGTGCCCGCCAGCCGGGCGAGCGTCATCGCGCAGAGGAAGACGGCGAGGGCGATCGCGCCGGTGGAGTCGGGGGTGCCGAACCCGTCGACGACGGCGAGGCTGACCCAGTCGTTCGCCGCGCCCTCGGTGAGCGCGGCGGCCAGCACGACGAGGCCCACGAGCAGCGTGCGCGACTCGCGCCAGGTCGCGAGGGTGTCGCGCAGCGAGTGACCGCCGCCCGCGTCGACGGCGGTGGACGGGTCCGCGTGGGCGTCGGTGTGCGCGCCGTCGACCGCGGCGCCCGCGCCGTGCGGCGTCGCCTCGAAGAAGCGCACGCAGGCCACGACCACCAGCAGGTCGAACACCACGACCGTGATGACGTGGGCCGGGAGGGACACCCCGGCGTGCGCCGCGAGCGCGCCGATGCCCGCGCCCGCGACGGTGCCGAGCGAGAACCCGGCGTGGAAGCGCGGCATGACCGACCGGCCCAGGCGCTGCTCGACGACGGCGCCCTCGAGGTTCATGGCGGCGTCCCAGATGCCCACGCCCATGCCGCCGAGGAACAGGCCGACCCGGACGAGGAGGGGGTGCTCGCCCTCGACGGCGAGGGTCGTGACGCTGAAGCCGACGGCCGCCAGCGCGGCGAACGACACGCAGGTGCGGGCGGCGCCGATGCGCGACGCGATCATCCCGGACAGCGGCAGCGCGACCAGCGAGCCGATCGCCCCCGTGAGCAGCAGCACGCCCATCTCGGACTCGGAGAAGCCGAGTCCGTCGCGCACCGCAGGGATGCGCGACGCCCACGTCGACATGCCGATCCCCGCGACGACGAAGACGACGAAGACGGCCCAGGCCGCGCGCACGGCGTGCCGCGGCGGCGCGGACGGGCGCTCGCGGGGAAGGTCGGTGTTCACGGTCCGACGCTTCCCGAATCCGCCACGCTGGTCAAATCGTTTCGAACGCTGCGGCCCCGCCGCGGGTAGGCTGACGCCCCGACACCGCCGGAAGGAGCTCCATGGGCCGCAGCCACGGCACCCGACCGACCCTCGCGCGGGTGGCCGATCTCGCGGGCGTCTCGGTCTCCACCGCGTCGCTGGCGTTCTCCGGCGCGGGCCCGATCACCGCCGAGACCCGCGACAAGGTGCTCGCCGCCGCCGCGGAGCTCGGCTACTCCGGCCCCAACCCGCTCGGCCGGCAGCTGCGGTCCGGCCGCTCCGGCATCGTGGGCGTCGTCCTCGGCGACCAGCCCGGCCGGGCGTTCCGCGACCCCGTCGCGGTCAAGGTGCTCGACGGCCTGGTCGACGTGCTCGGCGCCGAGGGCCTCGGGGTGCTGCTCATCCCCGGCGTGCGGAAGGCGGCCGCGCCGCCCGCCGCCGACGGCTCCCTCCCCGCGCCCGTGCCCGTCGTCGACCCTCTCCTCGAGTCCGCCGCCATGGACGTGGCCGTGCTCGTGTGGGGCGTGCTCACCGACGACGCGACGCTCGCCGCCCTGCAGCGCCGCGACGTGCCGGTCGTCGTGGGCGAGGGCGGGCGCGTGGACGGCGCGCCGCTGGTCGCGCTGGACGACCGGGCCGGCACCGCGCAGGCGGTCCGGCACCTCAAGGACCTGGGGCACACGCGGATCGCGGAGATCACGCTCCCCCTCGACGCCGACGAGCGCTCCGGCCCGATCGACGCGGCCCGGCTCGCGCGGGCCGACCGCACGTCGACGCGGCACCGCCTCGAGGGCGTGCGCGACGAGGTGGAGCCCGTCATCTCCTGGGAGACGCCCGCGTCCCTCGTCGAGCACGGGCGGGACGCCGCCACGGAGATCCTGGGCGCGTGGGTGCCGGAGACCGAGCGGCCGACGGCGATCGTCGCGCACTCCGACCTGCTCGCCGCGGGCGCCGTCATCGCCGCGCGCGAGCTCGGCCTGCGCGTGCCGGACGACGTGTCCATCGCCGGGTTCGACGGCATCGACCTGCCGTGGCTCTCCCCCGACGTGCTCACCAGCGTGCACCAGCCGCTGCAGGCCAAGGGCGCCGCGCTGGGCGGCGCCGTGCTCGGCGTGCTGGCCGGCGAGGAGCCCACCTGCACGACGCTCCCCGTCGACCTCGTGCCCGGCACCACCACCGGCCCCGTGCCGCCCGTCGTGCAGCCCGCCGACACGCAGGCCTGACCGCAGCCCGTTCTCTTCACTTCAGCACGAGACGCTCTTGTTGAAGTAAACTCTCCATCAGTTCAACGATCATCGGGTCGGTTGAAGGGAGACGGGGATGTCCACGACCGGACGGCAGGCTTGGCCTGCGCTCCGCCACGAGGACCGCGACTGGGTCTCGACCATCGAGCCGGGGCACCTGTCCGTCTTCGAACGCCGACGCATCGAGCGCCCCTACCGAGCGGCGATCGTCCCGGAGATCGCCGCTCTGGACGTCGACCTCCCTCCCGAGGTGCTCGAGACCGCCGAAGAAGCGACGCGCGACGTCGTGCGCTTCGACGAACAGATGTCGTCGCTCCCCGTGCCCATGCCCGCCATCCTTCTACGGAGCGAGTCGGCGTCGTCGTCCCAGATCGAGCACCTCACCACCAACGCACGCAACCTCGCCATGGCCAGCATCGGGATCGACGCGAAGCAGAACGCGGAGCTGGTCGCGGCGAACGTCCGCGCGATGTCCGTCGCCGCCGCGAGCGCCCACCAGGTCGACGCCGAGTCGATCCTCTCGGTCCATCGCGCACTGATGGCGGAGTCCGAGCCCGACGTCGCCGGGCGGTGGCGTACCGAGCAGGTGTGGATCGGTTCGCACGCCGCCTATCCCCACGGTGCGGACTTCATCCCGCCGCACCACGAACGGGTGGCCGCCGCCGTCGACGACCTCGTGCGGTTCGCGCGACGAACCGACGTTCCCGCTCTGGCGCAGGCGGCGCTGGTCCATGCGCAGTTCGAGACCATCCACCCGTTCACCGACGGCAACGGACGCACGGGCCGGGTGGTCCTCCAGGCGGTGCTCCGACAACGCGCCGTCGTCCGAGCCACGACCGTGCCCGTGTCAGCGGGGCTCCTGCGCGACCCGGATCGCTATTTTCGGGCGTTGACCACCTATCGCGAGGGTTCTCCGGAAGACATCGTCAGAGGTGTCGCCGAAGCCGCCTTCGCGGCCGCGGCGGACGGGCGCGAGCTGGCCGCGTCCGTCGTCGAGATCCGTACCCGGTGGCGCGACCGGATCACGGCACGCTCGAACTCCTCGGCATGGCCCCTGTCCGACGCGCTGTTCGCCCAACCGGTCGTCACCGCGGATCACGTGGCCAGGCTCCTCGGCCTGTCCGACCGCGGTGCACGCAACACGATCGACGTTCTCGTCCGCGACGGCGTCCTGACCCCGGCGACGACAGGTCGGCGCTATCAGTACTGGCAGGCGCCGGAGGTTCTCGCCGCGATGGACGATTTCTCCCGCCGCGCCGGCCGGCGGGCGTGACCCGTCCCGTCCGATCGCGCGCAGCGGCTCAGCCCGGGCTCGCGGCCTGGGCCCTCCCGGCGAGGATCGCCTCCGCGCGCTCCCGGGTGCAGAACGCCAGCACCGCCTCCTTCGGCCCCTGCGGCGACTCGAAGCGCACGGTGCCGGCGGGCTCGAACCCGAACGCCGCCATGCGGGCGATCGCCGCCCGGTTCCGGGCGTCCGGCTCCACCACCAGCCGTCGCGTGCCCGGCCCGGCCAGCGCGAGCCCGAGCACGGCGGGCCCGACGACGGTCCACGGCGCCACGCCGTACCGGGCCGCGGGGCCGTCCCCGCCCTTGAAGAAGTGCAGGCCGAGGTCGCCGGGCCGCACGTCGTAGGCGGTCGCGACCGGGTCGTCCTCCGGGTGGTACAGCTGCACGAGCACGACCGGCTCGCCGTCCCAGCGCACCAGGTAGGCGTGGTGCGTGGGCAGGGAGTCGACGAACGCGTAGGTGGCGCTCAGGTCGTCGCGGCTCAGGCCGGCCAGCCCCCAGAACCCGGCGTGCGGGCGGTTCACCCAGGCGTGCAGCACGTCGACGTCGGCGACGGGGTCCAGGAGGTGCGCCGTGACGGTGCCCGCGCCCGGCACGTCGACGCGCCACACCTCCTCGCCGCGGGCGCCGTCCAGGAGTCGGGTGTCGTCGGTCATCGGTCCTCCGTCGGTCATGGTCCAGTGCTGGGGGGACGCGGCGCAGGCGCGCCCAGTCGGTCTCGATCTCCACGGTGCGGGCGGCCGCCCACGTCGGGTGCTGGTCGGCGAAGTGCGGCGAGCGCGGGTCGCCGGCGGCGCCGAAGGGCACGCCCCACCGGCTGCGGCGCCGGTCGCCGAGGTCCCACACCCAGCGCGCGACCGACCCCCGGGAGCAGGCGAGCGAGACGCCGGGCACCCCGCCCGTGCAGCGCACGGTGTCGCCGGCGCCGGACAGCGGCTCCGGCGGCACGGCGGGCGCCGCCGCGCCGGGCACGAGGTCCAGGGCGTGCAGCGGCGCGAGGCGGTGCAGGTCGCCCCACGTGGCCTCGGTCGCCCCGTCGACCGCGTCGTCGAGGCCCGCGAGCGCCGTCGCGGCGAGCCGCGTCGCGTCGACGACGCCGGACGCGAGCACGACGGCGAGCGCGTCGCCCACGCGCGCGACGACGTCGAGCCACGGGGCGAACGCCTCGGGCAGGTCGTGCGGCGCGTGCAGCGGGGCGAGCGCGGGGTCGGCCGCGACGGCGCGCACGAGGGCGTGCCGCCAGCGGGCGAACAGCGCCGCGTCGGCGTCGTCCGCGTCCGCGCGGGCACCCGCCGCCGCCCACGCCCGCATCCGCTCGGCGCGCGGGTCGGCGCTCCCGTCCAGCCACGCCACGAGCGGCGACGCCCCGCCGTCCCTCGTGTCGCCGAGCACCCGGTCCTGCCCGGCGGCCGTCTCCCCGCCGGGCGGCGAGTCGGCGAGCAGGGCGCGCACGCGCGCGCCGCGGTGCGGGGCGTACGCGTGGCCGAGGTCGAGCTCCGGCCGGCCGGGCCGGTCGTTGGCGTCCACCGCGACGCCGGTGACGACGACGGGGTCGGGCAGCGCGCGCCAGGCCGGCGCCCCGGCCCCGGGTGTCGCGGGGACGACGCGCCCCGACGGCGCCACGACCGGCACGCGGCCGGCCGTGAGGCTGAGCACCTCGCCCGAGGAGTCGGCCACGAGCACGCGGTTGACGGGGTCGACCCAGCCCGCCAGGACGTCGGCCACGTCGCGCGCCGTCCGGGCGCGCTGCAGCGCCCGCCAGGCCGCGACCCCGGCGTCGGCCGTGACCCGCACCGGCCACCGCAGGCTGTGCCGGTCGGTGACGAGCGGGCCGCGCGCCGTCTCGGCCCACGGCACGTCGACAGGGTCGCCGCCGCGCACGGGCACCTCCTCGAGCCCCGACGCGACGACCCGCCCCGCCGCCCCGGCGGCGCCGTCCCCCTCGGCGTACAGCTCGACGTGGTGCGCCATCGCGTTCGTGATGCCCCACGCCACCCCGCCCGCCGGGGTCTCGGCGTGCCCGAGGTGCAGCACGCCCGGCACGCCGGGGAAGGCCAGCCCGAGGACGTCGTGCCCGGGACGGGCCAGCCGCACCTGCTGGTACACGCCGGGCAGCTCGAGGAGGCGGTGCGGGTCGCCGGCGAGCAGCGGCGCGCCCGACGCCGTGCGCGACCCGTGCAGCGCCCACGCGTTGGACCCCGACGACGGGCCGCCGTCGACCGCCCCCCACCAGCCGGCGGCGTCGGCGCCGAGCGTGCGGGTCACGTGCTCGCGCCACAGCAGGTGCGGGAACCCGCTGAACAGGACGTGGTGCACGAGGAACGTGCCGACCGGCGTCCACGGCCGCCACGGCTCGTCGTCGGGCAGCGGGGCGCCGCCGAGGGCGCGGGCCAGCTGCGCCCGCTCGGGCGTGTCCCGCCCGCCGGCGTCGAGGCCCGCCCGCACGCCGTCGGCGTACGCGGCGAGCCACTCGCGCTCGGGCGCGGCGAGCGCCGCCCACACCCGGCGAGTCGTGTCGGCGAGCCGCACGCGGGCGGCGAACCGGTCCCACTCCAGGCCCGTCGGCCCGACGCGCGCGGCGAGCCGACCCTCGCCGTACCAACGGTCCACCTCGAGCTGCCACCCCCGGTCCAGGGCGGTGACGTAGCCCTGGCCGAAGGCGAGGTCCTCCTCGGAGCCGGCGCGCACGTGCGGCACGCCCCACGCGTCGCGGAACAGCTCGAACCGGGGCGGGCGCCGGGTGCCCGGACAGCCCGAGGCGCCGCTCACCGCGCCGCCGGGTTCGCCATCGTGCCCGCGTACAGCAGCGAGGCGGACTGGTCGGTGAGGTCGACCATCTGCAGCGTGTTGCGCAGCTGCAGCCGGTTGAGGCACGAGTGCGCGAACCGCTGCGCCCGCAGGTCCACCCGGCCGGCCAAGTCCGGGTGCTCGTCGCCGTGCCGGTCGACGACGTCGGCCACGACCGCCCAGAACCGGTCCTCGCCGAGCACGCCGTCGACGGCGAGGATGCCCGCGAGGTGGCGCAGCACGCCGTCGAACACGTCGGTGAAGACCGACAGCGCCTTCTGGTCGGCGTCGACGACGGCGCGCGCCCGCTCCACGCCGGGCGGCAGGTCGCGGTGCCCGAGGACCGCGATCTCCTCCCCGACGTCCTTCATGAACACCCGCCGCACGACGCCGTCGCGCAGCACGAGCACGAGGTTCTCCCCGTGCGGCATGAACGCCAGGTCGTGGGCGCGCAGGCAGTGCACCAGCGGGTACAGGTAGGCGTCGAGATAGGCGCGCAGCCAGGCCGCGGGCGCGATGCCGGACGCGCGGACCAGCGCGGTCACGAGCGACCGCCCGGAGACGTCGCGGTGCAGCAGGCCGGCCATGGTGGTCAGCCGCTCCCCCGGCGCGGTGCGCGGCACCGGCGACTCCCGCCAGAGCGCCGCGAGCATCTTGCGGTGGGCGCTCGGGCGGGCCGTGCGGTGGTAGACGTCGCCCGTGTACCCGACCGACGCGCGCTCGCGCAGCACCTGGAAGCCCGCCGCCCGCAGGGCCGGGTCCCCCTCGACGACGCCGGCCACCCAGTCGTTGATGAGCGGGGTGTCGCGCATGTACGTCGGGGAGAGCCCGCGCAGGAAGCCCATGTTCTGGATGGCGAGCGCCACCTTGACGTAGTGCCGCTCGGGCCGCGTGCGGTTGAACATGGTGCGGATGGACTGCTGCGGCTGGTACTCGTCGGCGCCCGGCCCCAGCGGCACGAGGTCGCCGCGCGCGACGTCCGCCGCGAACGTGATCGGCACGCGGTGCTGCCACTGCCACGGGTGCACCGGCAGGTACAGGTACTCGGCCGGGTCCAGGCCGCGCGCGGTCAGGCGGTCGGCGAAGGCCGCACGCTCGGCGCCGGAGAGCTCGCCGCCGTACAGGCCGTCCTCGGTGAGCCCCTCGCCCACGGCCAGGTGGGCGTGCTCGCGCCGCGCGGCCAGCCAGACCAGGCGCAGCCGCTCGCCCCGCTCGGGGGCGTACGCGCGGTAGTCGTCGAGCGAGAACCCGATGCGGCCGTTGTTCGCCAGGAACCCCGGGTGCCCCTCGGTCATCGCCGCCTCCGCCGCCTGGAACGCGTCGGCGCGGGGACGGTCGTCGTCGCCGGGATCGATCTCGCCGGCGGCCGGAGCGAGCCCCGCCAGCAAGGCCGGGACCTGCGGCGACGCCCCGCTCAGCTCGCGCGCGCGCTTGGCGCAGGCCGCGGCCAGCGTCGAGGACAGCTCCTCCAGGTACGTGGCCACGAGGTCGTCCGGGATCTCCAGCAGCGGCTGCAGCTCGGCCACCAGCTCCAGCGCGTCCACGGTCAGCTCGACGTCGTCCGCCCCGGACGCCGCGCGGCGGGTGATCGACGCGGGGTCCACCACCCAGTGCTCCAGCGCGAACGTGCGCGCCGCGAACCGGTAGGTCACGCCGTCGAGGGCGAGCACGTACCGCCCGTCGCCGTCGGGCTCCGGGCGGAACAGTCGCTCGTGCGCGAGCTCCGCGAGCGCCTTGGCGGCCAGGTGCCGGTGGGCGTGCTCGGCGACGTCCGGCCGCAGGTGCGGCGCGAGGTCGAGGGCGGTGTCCAGGGCGGTGTCGAGGGCGTCGTCCGGGCCGTCGCCGAGCGCCGAGGCCGCGAAGTCGGCGCGGGTGCAGACGCTCAGCGCCGCGCGCTTGGTGTGGCCGCCGTCGCTGACGTCGACCTCGCGCAGCACCCGGAAGCCCGCGGCGGCGTTCTTCGCCGCGACGGCGCGGTGGCGCACGTCCGGCTCGACGACGACCCGCGCCGCCCCGCGACCGTCCGGCGCCAGGCAGAAGCGCACGACGGCGGCCATCACCGCGTCGGTGAGGCCGGGCGTGCGGTCCGCCGGGTCGGCGGGCGGCGGCGCGACGAGCAGGTGCATGCCGAGGTCGCCGGGCGCGGCGTCGTGGACGTCGGCGAGCAGCACGCGCGCCGGGTCGTAGGTCTCGGCGTAGAACGCGGGGCGGCCGTCCACGCGGCCGAGCCAGCCGTCCTGGTGGGGGTCGCCCGCGACGTCGGCGAGGTAGTCCCGCACGTCCTGCGCGCTCAGGTGGCCCATCCGCCAGAACGCCGACGCGGGGTGCGTCAGCCAGGCGCGCAGGGTCGCGGCGTCGCGGCCGGGGTCCACCGGCTCGATGGTGACCCGGTCGCGGGCGAACCGGTCGCGGGCGACCCGTGCGCCGGGGGCCGCCGGGCGGGTGCCGGCGACCGGGAGGGGCCGGGTCTCGGGGGCCGTCGTCGTCATCTCGCCGCCTCCCGTGTGTGTGCCTGTGCCTGTGCCGGCCGGCCGGCCGACGGGTCCGTCGGCGCGCCCCCGGGCAGGCCGAACGTCTGGAACGCGGTGCTGCGCTCGATCGGATAGGGCTCGCGGCCGGTGACCTGCGCGAGGATGACGGAGTTGCGCCAGGGCGCGAACCCCAGGTCGGGCGCCGTGACGCCGTGCGTGTGCGCCTCGGTGCCGCCCACGTGCAGGCGCCCGCCCGCGCCGGCGGTGTAGTCGCGGGCCACGTCCACGCGGCCGAGCTCGTCGAGGTCGACCAGCCCCGGGGCCACGAAGCCGGGCACGCCCGAGCCGTAGCCTGTGGCGGCGACGACCGCGCGCGTGCGGTGCTCCGCCGTCGTGCCGAGCTGGCCGTGCCGCAGGGTGAGCACGTACTCGCCTGTACCGTCCGGGTCGTCCGCGACGGGCTCGAACCGGGCGGCGACCACCTCCGTGTCCGACAGCAGGGTGGTGGGCACCTCCCGCCCGAGGGCGGACTTGCGGTAGAGGGTGTCGTAGATGTCGTCGACGAGATCGCCGCTGATCCCCTTGTACAGGCCGCGCTGCTCGCGGCCGAGGATCTCGCGCAGCTCGGTGGGCAGCGACCGGTAGTGGTCGGTGTACTCCGGCGAGGTCATCTCGAGCGTGAGCTTCGTGTACTCCATCGGGAAGAACCGCGGCGAGCGCGTCACCCAGTCCACGCGGTGGGTCCCGGGCGCCGCGTCCTCGAGCAGGTCGCGGTACACCTCGGCGGCCGACTGCCCCGACCCCACGACGGTCACCGCGCCCGACGCCGCCAGCGCGTCGCGGTGCGACAGGTAGTCGGCGCTGTGCACGACGGGCCCGGCGGCCGGGTTCCCGGCGGCCTCGGCCGCCAGGGCGGCGAGCGGGCCCGGCAGCTGCGGCGTCGTGCCGACGCCGAGGACCACGTGCCGCGCCCGGTACGTCTCGCCCCTGCCGTCGGCCAGGCGGGCGGTGACCACGAGGTCCCCGGTCGCGTCGTCGCGGTCCACCGCCGTGACCTCGCGGCCCCAGCGCAGGGTGGTGAGCCGGTCGGCCACCCACCGGCAGTACTGGTCGTACTCGGCGCGCAGCGGGTAGAACGACTCGCGGACGTAGAACGGGTACAGCCGGCCCGTGGCCTTGAGGAACGCGAGGAACGAGTACGGCGACGTGGGGTCGGCCATCGTCACCAGGTCGGCCAGGAACGGCACCTGGATCGTGGCGCCCTCGAGCATCATGCCGGGGTGCCAGCTGAACCCGTCGCGGCGGTCGAGGAACACGGCGTCGACGTCGTCCAGCGGGTCGGCGAGCGCGGCGAGGCCCAGGTTGAACGGCCCGACGCCGATGCCGAGCAGGTCGTGGGTGTGCGTGTCGCGGGTCATCGGAGGGCCTCCTCGAGGGTCGCGTCGCGGGGGACCTCGGTGCGCTCGAGCCGCGGGTGGGCACCGCGGCACGGCGGCGCGTCGTCCGTGAGCAGCTCCTCCCCGGCGAGCAGCCCGTGCGCCGTGGAGCGCACCAGGTCGAGCACGCCGCGGACGTCGTCGAGCGTCGTGTCCGGGTTGAGCAGGGTGAGCTTGAGGCATGGGCGGCCGTCGATCACGGTCTTGGCGACGAGCGCACGGCCGGAGTCGAACAGCACCCGCCGCACGCGCGGCACGAGGGCGTCGGCGCGGGCGTCGTCGACGCCGTCCGGCTGGAATCGGAAGAGCACGGTGGACAGGTCGGTGGGCGCGAGGAGCCGCAGCTCGGCGTCGCCGGCGAGGTCGGCGTGCACGGCGGCCGCGAGATCGCAGATGCCGTCCACCATCGCGCCGACGCCGTCGGCGCCGAGCGCGCGCAGCGTGGCCCAGAGCTTGAGCGCGTCGAAGCGCCGCGTGGTCTGCAGCGACTTGTCGACCAGGTTGAGGTCCGGGTTGCGCTCGCCCGACTCCTCGGCGGGGTTGAGGTAGTCCGCGTGCCAGGTCACGCGGGCCAGGTCCGCGGCCTCGCGCACGAGCAGCGCGCTGGACGACACGGGCTGGAAGAACGTCTTGTGGAAGTCCACCGTGACGCTGCGGGCGCGCTCGACGCCGTCCAGCAGGTGGCGGCGGCGCCTCGAGACCAGCAGCCCACCGCCGTACGCGGCGTCCACGTGCAGCCAGGCGCCGACGGCGTCGCACAGGTCCGCCACGGGCCCGATCGGGTCGACGCAGCCGCGGTCGGTGGTGCCCGCCGTCACGACGACCGCCATCACCACGTCCCCCGCGCGCTCGACGTCGACCAGCGCCCGGGCAAGGGCGCCGGGGTCCATCCGTCCCGCGCCGTCCGTCGGGACCGCGACGACCGCGTCGTCGTCCAGGCCGAGCAGCAGGGCGGAGCGCGCCACGCTGAAGTGCCCCGACGCCGTCGCGAGCACCCGCAGCCGGCCGAGCCGGTCGCGGCGCGCCGCCCCGCCGAGCCGGGCGCCGTCGGGCGCGGTGAGCGCGCGCTCGCGGGCCAGGTGCAGGGCCTGCAGGTTCGACTGCGTGCCGCCCGAGGTGAACACGCCGTCGCCGTCAGGGAACCCGATGCGCGCCGCGGTCCACTCGACGAGGCGCTGCTCCATGAGCGTCGCGACCGTCGACTGGTCGTACGTGTCGACCGACGTGTTGATCGCGGCGAGCATCGCCTCGGCCCCGACGGCCGGGAGCGCCACCGGGCAGTTGAGGTGCGCGGCGTAGGCGGGGTGGTGGAACCAGACGGCGTGCGAGGCGTACAGCTCCGCGGTCTCGCACAGCGCGTCCGGGGTCCCGACCGGCGGGCCGTCGAGGTCGACGCCGTCGACGAGCGCCTGCAGCTCGCGACGGCTCGCGCCGCAGAACGGCTGCCGGGCGCCGGCGACCCGGTCGGCCAGGTCGTCCACCACGGCGTGCAGCGCGACGGCGTAGTCGGCCGCCGTGTCGCCCCGCAGCAGCGCGCCGGGCGACGTCCCGTGGACGGGCAGGGGTGTGGGCATCGTCGGGTCGCTCCTCGGAGGTAGGCAGGGCCGACCCGTTCCACTTAGGTCAGCCTGGCCTAACTTAGGTATCCCTAAAACCCAGCGCAATCGCAAGGTCCGGCATGTGGGCGGGACGCGGCGAGAGTCATCTCACACACGTCCCGCCCACGGCCGGCCGGGTCAGCGCACCGTCGGCGTCGGGAGATAGACCTCTCCCCCGGCGGCCCGGAACTCGGCCGACTTCGCCGCCATGCCGGCCGCGGCCGCCTCCGGTCCCACGCGCTCCGCCTGGGCGGCCGCGCCGCCGAACTCGTCGCGGATGTCCTGCGAGATGCGCATCGAGCAGAACTTGGGCCCGCACATCGAGCAGAAGTGGGCCGTCTTCGCCGCCTCCGCCGGCAGCGTCTCGTCGTGGTACTCCTCGGCCAGGTCCGGGTCGAGGGACAGCGCGAACTGGTCGCGCCACCGGAACTCGAACCGGGCCTTGCTCAGCGCGTCGTCACGGTCGCGCGCGCCCGGGTGCCCCTTGGCGACGTCCGCCGCGTGCGCCGCGATCTTGTACGTCACCACGCCCGTGCGCACGTCGTCGCGGTCCGGCAGGCCGAGGTGCTCCTTGGGCGTGACGTAGCAGAGCATCGCCGTGCCGTACCGCGCGATCTCCGTCGCGCCGATGGCCGAGGTGATGTGGTCGTAGCCGGGAGCGATGTCCGTGACGAGCGGCCCGAGCGTGTAGAACGGCGCCCCGTCGCACAGCTCCTGCTGGCGCTCCACGTTCTCGCGCACCAGGTGCAGCGGCACGTGCCCGGGGCCCTCGACCATCACCTGGACGTCGTGCGCCCACGCGCGCCGGGTCAGCTCCGCCAGGGTGTCGAGCTCGGCGAACTGGGCGGCATCGTTGGCGTCCGCGAGCGACCCGGGCCGCAGGCCGTCGCCGAGCGAGAACGCGACGTCGTACCGCGCGAAGATCTCGCACAGCTCGTCGAAGTGCGTGTACAGGAAGTTCTCCTCGTGGTGCGCCAGGCACCACCCGGCCAGGATCGACCCGCCCCGGCTGACGATGCCGGTGACGCGGTCGGCCGTGAGCGGCACGTAGCGCAGCAGCACGCCCGCGTGCACCGTCATGTAGTCCACGCCCTGCTCGCACTGCTCGATCACCGTGTCCCGGTACACCTCCCAGCTCAGCCGGGACGCGTCGCCGTCCACCTTCTCCAGCGCCTGGTAGATCGGCACCGTGCCGATGGGGACCGGGGAGTTGCGCAGCAGCCATTCCCGCGTGGTGTGGATGTCGTCGCCGGTGGACAGGTCCATCACCGTGTCCGCGCCCCAGCGGGTGGCCCATTCCAGCTTCTCCACCTCCTCCGCGATCGAGGAGTGCACGGCGGAGTTGCCGATGTTCGCGTTGACCTTCACCGCGAACGCCCGGCCGATGATCATCGGCTCCGACTCCGGATGGTTGACGTTGACCGGGATGATCGCGCGGCCCGCGGCGACCTCGCTGCGGACCAGCTCGACGTCGACGCCCTCGCGGAGCGCGACGAAGCGCATCTCGGCGGTGACCTCGCCCCGCCGGGCGTACGCCATCTGCGTGACGACGGCGCCCTCGCGGCCCCGGCGCGGCGGGCGCGCCTCGCCCCGCCACTCCGCCGACGCCGCACCCCGGCGCCGGGCGCCCCGGCCGTCGTCGGCGAGGTCGCGCGCCCGGCCGGCGTACGTCCCGGTGTCCCCGCGGGCCTCGATCCACGGCTCCCGCAGGGGCGCGATGCCGCGGGTGGGGTCGCCGCCCGGGCCCTGCGTCCGGTAGACGCGGACCGGCGGGTTGGGGGTGCCGTCGGGTGAGGGCGCCAGCCGGATCTCGGTGACCGGGACGCGGATCCCGTCCCGGTCGAGGTGGGCGAGCGCGCGCGACGGTGCAGTGTGCATCTGTTTCTCCAACTTCCTACGCCGGCATGACCCGGTCAGGTTCGACGGTCCGGGCCGCATCAGCCCGATCTCAGCCCTTGCGAGGGCACCCGTGGGATCGCCGGTCACGCTAGCACCGGGCCGAGGCCCGCGCACGCAAAGTCGTGACACGGGCCACAGGATCTGGGAAAGTCTTCGCCATCAGGGCGGTGGGGACCGTCCACCGCCCCCGTCCCGGGGAGGGACCCATGACAGGCATGGCGCGAAGGAGCTTGATGCGAGCGACGACGGCAGCCCTGGCAGCGGGAGCGGTGATCGCGCCGACGGCGGGCGCGGCCGGCGCGTCGCCGTCGCAGGACCAGGAGCCGACCGGCAACAAGATCACCACCACGCACTGGGACGGCGTCGCCGATCTGCGCCGCGGCACCTGGGAGAACCTGCGCCCCGGTGCCGGCGGCACGCTCGTCGTGCGCGGCTCCGGCGGGCCGACCACCGACTACACCGACCCGTTCGGCGACGGGTCCGCCGTGGCGTACGAGACGGGCACCTGGACCTCGCCGGTCGTCGAGACCGGGTACGCGCTGGACGAGTCCGTGACCTCGTGGAACGCCACCACCCCCACCGGCACGTGGGTCGAGACCGAGTTCCGGGGCCGCAAGGCCGACGGCGCGTGGACCACGTGGTTCGTCATGGGGCGCTGGGCGTCCGGGGACGACTTCGCGCCCGCCGACGGCTCCGTGGGCGACATCCACCGCACCTCCGTCGACGGGCAGAGCGACGACGACGCCGCCCTGTCCACCGACACGTTCGTCGCCCGCACAGGGCGCGAGCCCGAGGCGTTCCAGACGCGCGTCACCCTGTACCGGCCGGCCGGGTCGACGGCGACCCCGCGGCTGGCCGGCGTGACGACGATGACCAACGAGTACCTGCCCACGTCCGCCTACACGGGCACCAGCGACTTCACGCTCGGGCGCGCCGTGGAGCTCGACGTGCCCGGCTACTCGCAGCTCGTCCACATCGGCGAGTACCCGGAGTTCGGCGGCGGCGGCCAGGTGTGGTGCTCGCCGACGTCGACCACGATGATCCAGTACTCCTACGGCCGCAAGCACCAGGTGCCCGCCGCGGAGCTCGCGGACATCGTGGCGCCGAACGGCGACCCGCAGGTGGACCACGCCGCGATCGGCGCGTGGGACTACACGTACGAGGGCGCGGGCAACTGGCCGTTCAACACGGCGTACGCGCACCGGTACGGGCTCGAGTCGTTCGTCACGCGGCTGCGGTCGCTGGCCGAGGCGGAGCGGTTCGTCGCGGCGGGCATCCCGCTGGTCGTGTCGATCAGGTTCGCCGAGGAGGAGATGCCCGAGGCCGGGTACGGCACCAACGGCCACCTCGTGACCATCGTGGGCTTCACCGCCGACGGCGACCCGGTCATCAACGACCCCAACAAGGCCACTGACGCCGACGTGCGGAACGTCTACACGCGCGAGAACTTCGAGCGCGTCTGGCAGACCTCCACCGACGGCCTGACGTACGTCATCCACCCGCACCAGGTGACGCTGCCCCGGAACGTCCCGGGCGCCACGCCCAACTGGTGACCCCTCGCCGGTCGGGCCCGTCGAGACCGAGCTGCCGAGGTAGTTCACAGCCTGCCGAGGTAGTCCAGATCCCCGCGAGGTAGTCCAGATCTCGCCGAGGTAGTGGTCCAGTCCACTACCTCGGCGAGATCCGGACTACCTCGCGGGTCTCGACAGGCTCGACCGACGGCTCGGCGTCAGTGCGAACGCACCGGACCGACGGGGTCGGAGACGAACGTCGCCGACGTGTACCCGCGGGCGGAGACGGTCACCTCGGCCGAGATGTCGGCGCCCCGGTCGCGGCCGGTGAGGTGGTAGCGCCTGCCGTCCGCGCCGCGCACGGGCTCGCCGTCGCGCAGCCACTGCACCTCGACGCGGAGGTGCCGCGAGTCCGGCAGGTACTCCCCCGGGTCGACGGTGAGCGTGCGGCCGATCTTCGCCTTCCCCTCGATGCTCGGCCCCTCGACGTCGGTGACCACCGGGTCGTGCAGGACGACGTCGGCGGCGCGGGTGAACACCTGCCGGTGCGCGTACCAGAGCTGGTAGTACGCGTCGTCGCCCCGGACGTCCGTCCGGTCGTCGGGTGCCGACCCGTCGAACGAGACCGCCCGGTAGTAGTCGGTCGACACGTCATCGTCGGACACCACGTAGCTCTGGTCGGTGCCGATCGTGTACTCGATGGGCGTGACGGCCTGCGGGGCGATGCCCGGGTAGGGCTGGTACGCCGCGGCCTCCGGGTACGCGCGGCCGTAGATCGCGGCCGCCTCGTCCCCGCTCACCGTGACGGTCTGCCCGGTGCTGGGCACGACGACGGGCCGGTCGGCCGGGTTGTGGATCCAGGCCAGCGAACCGGCCCACCACACGCCGAGCCACTCGCCCTGCACCTGCGCCACGACGAGCTTGTGGCCCGAGGTCACGCGCGCGCTGACGTCGCTGGCGTGCGTGGTGCCGTCCGCGCCGTCGGGCTTCCAGCCCGGGTCGCGGGCGTAGGGCGCGTCCAGCGACGGCTGCTGGTAGGCGAGCGCGAAGTTGGTGCCGGCGCCCGCGACGCAGTCGCCCGAGCCGGGTGACGCCTGCTCGCAGCCCGTCACGGGGTTGGCGTTGTCGTCGTATCCCGCGACGACCTCGACGACGTCGCCGGGCGCGACGTCCGTCGTCGGGTCCAGACCGTTGCCGATCGGCGCGCCCAGGAGCTCGAAGTAGTGCTCCCAGTCCCAGTACGGGCCCGGGTCCCAGTGCACGCTCTTCGTGTACCCGGGCAGGATGCCGGGGACCTGGTCGTGCCCGATGACGTGGGCGCGGTCGAGCGGCACGTCGTACGTCGCCGCGAGGTAGCGCACCAGCTCGGCCGACGACTGGTACATCGACTCGGTGAACCAGCCCGACGTCCCGGCCCAGCCCTCGTGCTCCAGCCCGATCGAGTGCATGTTCATGTACCAGTTGCCGGCGTGCCAGCCGACGTCGGCGGGCTCGAGGTGGTTGGCCACGTGCCCGTCCGACGAGCGCAGCGTGTAGTTCCACGCCAGGTACGTGGGGTCGGTGACCAGGCGCACGCTCGGCTCGTAGGCCGTCTCGGTGTCGTGGATGACGATGTAGTCGATCGACGGGCCGCCCTCGCCGGTGCGGTCGGCCTGGTCGTGGTTGCCGTAGCTGCCGGTGTCGTCCGGCAGGTCGGGGCTCTCCTTCGCGTAGGGCGCGGGCAGCCACTCGCAGCCGAGGCCGGGCGGGCAGTCTGCCGCCGGGTCGCCCGCGGCCTTCGTGGTCGCCCTGGGCAGGGCGGCGTCCGGCCGCGCCGCCAGGGTGACGCCGCCGTCGTCGGTGGTGCGCGCCTCGCCCGTGCGCAGGGTGGCGAACACTCGGTCGGCGAACGTCGGCGCGTCGCTCATCCGGGCGACGGCGGTGCCCCAGGTCGCGAGGCCCCCGCCGGCCGGCTGACCCGCCGCCTCCTGGTAGGAGGCGAGGAGCGCGGCGGCGCCGCAGGTGTTGGCCGCCGCGTCGGACCGCAGCTCCGCGGCCGGCAGCCCAGTCAGCGCGGCGGCGCGGTCGAGCTCGCTCACGGCCGCGCGGGTCGCGGCGTCCTTGCCGGCCCCGTCGGGCGCCTCGGCGGCGTGGTCGAGCAGGTTGAACAGGCCGTAGCCGCCGTCCGCGCTCGGCTCGCCGGCGTGCTGGTCCCAGCGGGACTCCATGTAGGAGACGGCCTTGAGGAGGTCGGCGGGGACCCCGGTGGCGTCGCTCGCGGCGGCGAACGCGGACTCCTGGTCCGGCGCCGCGACGACGGCGTCGCAGCTCACGTCGGAGGCGGGGGGCGCCGACGGCCCCGCCCCCGCGGTGACCGCCGGGATCGTGACCAGGGGGATGAGGAGGCCGGCGGCTGCCAGCCCGGTGGTGCGTCGTCGTACGGATCTCACGGGGAGTGCTCCTCTCGAGGACGGTGTGCGCTCGGGGCGCACCACGTCATCGAACCGTGAAATCCCGTTTCATGGGAAGTGCTAGACGTAAAAAATCCCGCCGCACGTGGCGGCGGGATCACCGCGCGACGACGGGCAGGTCGCGCGGGCGGGTCAGGAGAGGCGGACGGTCGCCTGCGAGCGACCCAGCACCTTGGCGCCCTCGTGGGTCACCGTGAGGTCGACGCGGACCGTGCCCGCGTCGGTGTCGATCGCGCCGACGGTCGCGGTGACCTCGACGGCCGCGGTGCCGCGCTGCGGCACGGGGACCGGCTTCGTGAAGCGGGTCTGGTACGCCACGACGGCGCCCGGGTCCCCCGCCCAGTCGGCGACGACGCCGACGACGGAGCCCATGGTGAGCATCCCGTGCGCGATGACGCCCGGGAGCCCGACCTCGGTGGCGAAGGACTCGTCCCAGTGGATCGGGTTGAAGTCGCCGCTGGCGCCCGCGTACCGCACCAGGCCGGCGCGGTCGAGCTCCACCGTCCCGGTCGCGACGACGTCGCCGACGGACAGCTCCGCGAGGGCAGGCCGGGTCATCAGGAGTCCTCCCCGCGGATCACGAGGCTCGAGGTCACGGTGGAGACCGGCTCGAGCTCGCCGTCCGCCACCAGCGCGGCGACCTCGCAGCGCGTCGTGACCATCGCGATGCCGGCCCGCTGCGTCACCGAGTCCACGTGCAGCACCGTCACGAGCTCGTCGCCGGCGACGATCGGGCGGTGGTGCACGAACTTCTCGTCGGCGTGCACGACGCGGGAGAAATCGATGCCGGCGGCCGGGTCCTGGACGTACTGCGCCTCGGCGCGCTGCGCCACCACGACGGCGAACGTCGGGGGCGCGACCAGGTCCGGATGACCGAGACCCCGCGCGGCCACGATGTCGTGGTGCGCGGGGTCCAGTGCACCGACGGCGGAGGCGAACTCACGGATCTTCTCGCGCCCCACGCTGTAGGGAGCAGTGGCCGGGTACTCGCGGCCAGCGAAGTCGGGGTTCGCCACGTCGGTGCGGGGTCGTGCCGACCGCGTCAGCGGGTCTCGCGGTGCGACGTGTGCTTGCCGCAGCGCGGGCAGAACTTCGCCAGCTCGAGACGGTCGGGGTCGTTACGACGGTTCTTCTTCGTGATGTAGTTCCGCTCCTTGCAGTCCACGCAGGCGAGCGTGATCTTCGGGCGGACGTCCGCGCTCTTGGAAGCCATGGTGTGTCACCTCTCGCGCCGCCGGAAGGCGCAACGTGCGTCAAGGAACAGGTCGGTCCGACGCCGGCCGTCGAACCGTGATGATGTCGGTAGCGAGGGCGGGGCTCGAACCCGCGACCTCACGATTATGAGTCGTGCGCTCTGACCAGCTGAGCTACCCCGCCGCGCGTGACTTAACGCGAGACCGCCGCCCGTTTCCGGAGGGCGGCCCCGCGCATTGTCACAGAGCCCCGAAAGGGAATCGAACCCTTGACCTTCTCCTTACCATGGAGACGCTCTGCCGACTGAGCTATCGGGGCAGCGGAGAAGACTCTACACGGCTCCCGGCACCTGGTGAAATCTGCGGGGATGCCCACTCGATCACACCGTGCACCGGGTCGTCAGACCCTCTCCAGACGTCGGACGAGGCGTCACCCGAGGGTGGCGCCCCGTCCGTCGCGGTGGCAGGTGAGGGATTCGAACCCCCGAAGTCGATGACGGCTGATTTACAGTCAGCTCCCTTTGGCCGCTCGGGCAACCTGCCGTGCAAGACCGCGCACGATCTCGCGGGTAGAACCATAGCGCCCCGGACGTCCGACCGAGAAATCGTCGCCCGGTGGCCCGCGTCACGCGCCCGGCGCCCGGCTACGGTGAGCCCGTGACGACCCCCTCCTCCCCCGACCGCTGGGGCCTGCCGCTCGGGCTCTCGGCGTTCGTCCTGTGGGGCGCCATGCCCCTGTTCTTCCCCCTGCTGGAGCCCGCCGGGCCGGTCGAGATCATCGCCCACCGCGTGGTGTGGAGCCTCGTCTTCTGCGTGCTGCTGCTCGTCGTCACACGGACGTTCGGGTCGTTCGTCGCCGTGCTGCGCAACGGCCGCACGATGGGGATCCTCGCCGTCGCGTCCGTGCTGATCATCGTGAACTGGACCACGTACGTGTACGCGGTGCTCTCCGACCACGTGCTCGACGCCGCGCTCGGGTACTTCATCAACCCGCTGCTCACGGTGCTGCTCGGCGTCGTCGTCCTGCGCGAGCGGCTGCGCGTCGCGCAGTGGGTGGCGCTGGGCTTCGGCGCCGCCGCGGTCGTCGTGATCTCCACCGGGGTGGGCGGCTTGCCCTGGATCGCCCTCGTGCTCGCGGGCGCGTTCGGGCTCTACTCGCTGGTGAAGAACCGGGTGGGCCGCAACGTGGGCGCGCTGCCCGGCCTCGCCGCCGAGACGGTGGTCGCCGCCCCGTTCGCGCTGGCGTACCTCGTCTGGCTCGGCGCCACCGGCGCCGGCACCTTCACCACCGAGGGCCCGGGGCACGCCCTGCTGCTCGCCGCCTGCGGCGTCATCACCGGGCTGCCGCTGCTGCTGTTCTCGGGCGCCGCCCGCCGGCTTCCGCTGTCGGTGCTGGGGATGCTGCAGTACCTGACGCCCGTCCTGCAGTTCCTGCTCGGCCTGCTCGTCTTCGGGGAGCACATGCCGCCCACCCGGTGGGCGGGGTTCGCGCTGGTGTGGGTGGCCCTCGTGATCCTCAGCGTCGACGGCACCCGGCAGGCCCGCGCCGCCCGTCTCGCGAGGGCCGCACGCACTACGGTGGTCCCCGAACCCTGACCCGACCGAGCCGAAGGAGCTCCTCATGGCCGACTCGTCGTTCGACATCGTGAGCAAGGTGGACCGCCAGGAGGTGGACAACGCCCTCAACCAGTCCGTGAAGGAGATCTCCCAGCGGTACGACTTCAAGGGCGTCGGCGCGTCCATCGCCTGGAGCGGCCAGGACTCCATCGTCATCGAGGCGAACTCCTCCGAGCGCGTCCTCGCCGCGCTGGACGTCTTCCAGACCAAGCTCATCAAGCGCGGCGTCTCCCTCAAGGCCTTCGACACCGACGACAAGGAGCCGCAGTCGTCCGGCAAGGCCTACCGCCTCGCGGGCGCGCTCAAGGAGGGCCTCGCGGGCGAGAACGCCAAGAAGATCACCAAGGTGATCCGCGAGGAGGGCCCGAAGGGCGTCAAGACGCAGATCACCGGCGACGAGGTGCGCGTGACCAGCAAGTCGCGCGACGACCTGCAGGCCGTGATCACCCTCCTCAAGGGCGCGGACCTCGACGTCGCGCTGCAGTTCGTCAACTACCGGTGACGCAGGCGGGCACGGCCGTGGCGTCGACGGGTGCGCGGGCGACGCTGCCGCGCGTCGTCGCGACCGACCTCGACGGCACGCTGCTGCGCTCGGACGGCGCGGTCTCCCCGCGCACCCGCCGCGCCCTGGCCGCCGCCGAGGCGGCCGGCACCGAGGTCGTGTTCGTCACCGCCCGCCCGCCACGCTGGCTCGACGCCCTCGCCGACCTCGTCGGCGGCCACGGGCGGGTGATCTGCCTGGGCGGCGCCGCCGTCTGGGACCTCGCGAGCGGGCGCGCGCTGGACGCCTGCGGGTTCGACGACGGCGTGGTGCAGGCACTCGTCGCGGAGCTCCGCGAGTCCGTGCCGGGCGTGGGCCTGGCCGTCGAGACCGTGCGCGGGCCCGCCTTCGACCCGTGGTTCCCCGACGGCGAGCCCGGCCTGGACCGCGCCCTGCGCGGCGCCCCCGTGGAGGACTCCCTGCGCCGCGGGGACGACGCCGTCGCCAAGCTCCTCGCCGTCCGGCCCGGCACCACCGCCCAGGGCTTCGGCGTGGTCCAGCGGGGCGACGTCCGCGACGCCGTGCAGGAGGAGTTCTTCGACCGGGTCCGGTCCGTCGCCGGCGGCCGCGCCGAGCTGCACTACTCCGGCGCCGCCGGGCTCGCCGAGCTCCTGCCGCCCGGCGTCACGAAGGACGTCGCGCTCGCGCGCTGGTGCGCCCGGCTGGGCGTCGAGGCGCGCGACGTGTGGGCCTTCGGCGACATGCCGAACGACCTGCCGATGCTGCGCTGGGCCGGCCGCGGCCACGCCGTCGCCAACGCGCACCCGGACGTGCTCGCCTGCGCGGACGTCGTCGTCCCCGGGAACGACGACGACGGCGTGGCGGCCGCGCTGGAGGCCGTGCTCGACGGGCCGGGCGGGCCCGCTCAGGACTCCGGGCCGTCGGGGGCCACGCCCCGCTGACGCCCCTCCTCCTGCTCGTCGCGGCGCTGCCCCGCCAGGATCTCGGTGCGCAGTGCCTGCACCTCGGCGACCAGCAGGGCGACCTGAGCCGGGGAGACCATGCCGATCGGCGCCTCGGCGGGCGCCGCACCGGACGAGTCGTCGGCCGGGACGGCGGTGACCCGCTCGACCAGCCACGAGGAGAGCGTCGCCGTCACCACGCCGAGCAGGGCGATTCCTCCGACCATGAGGCAGACGGCGATGACGCGGCCCGTCGGGGACACGGGCACCATGTCGCCGTAGCCGACGGTCGTGACCGTGACCATCGCCCACCAGAACCCGTCGCCGAGGTTGACGATGCTGGCCCCGGGCTCGCCGCGCTCGGCCTGCGTCACGGTCAGCGCGCCGACGAGCACCAGGAGCGCGGTGCCGGCCGCCGCGAACCGCACCACCTTGCCCCGCAGGCGCACCGCGTTGGCCCGGTTGAGCCGCATCACCACCGAGATGAGCAGCAGCGGGCGCAGCACCGGGAGCACCACGACCGCCAGCTCGAGCGGGTGCCCGCGTACGTACACCCAGGCGCGGGGCGCCAGGCGCACGCGGACCACGTAGTCGACGACGAACAGGATCCAGGTCAGCGCGAGGACCGCGGTGCACGCCGCGCGGACGTCCGCCGGCGCGGCGGGCCAGGCGATCGGCACCCCGTAGGCCACGAGGAAGAGGAGCCCCAGCACCGTCAGCGGCCGCTCCGTGCGGGCCTGCCAGCGCCGCAGGCGCGCCTTGCCGCCAGCCGGGGCCGGCGGGTCGGCCGGCGGACGGTCGGAGGTGGACGCGGCGTCCGGCACCGGGTCGGGCATCGACGGGGACATCGCTGGTCAGCCTCGCAGAAGCGCCGGTGACCCGCCGCCCGAACCGGCCCCGAGGAGGTCAGTAGCGGGTGATTCCCCCGGGGCCGAAGCCGCTGCCGCCGGCCATCTTCTCGAGGCGGGCGATGCGGTCCGCCATCGGCGGGTGGGTGGAGAACATCTTCGCCATGCCGGCGCCGCGGAACGGGTTGGCCAGCATGAGGTGGGAGACGTTCTGCAGCTCGCGCGTCTGCGGCAGCGGCGCCTTGGCCGTGCCCGACTCGAGCTTGTGCAGTGCGGACGCGAGGGCCATCGGGTCGCCGGTGAGCTTGGCGCCGTCCTCGTCCGCGTCGTACTCGCGGGTCCGGGAGATCGCCATCTGGATCATCATCGCGGCGAACGGCGCCAGGATCGCCATCGCGAGGGCCGCGAGCGGGTTGCCGCCCTCGCGGCGGTCCCCGCCCCCGAAGATCAGCAGGAACTGCGCCAGCGACGTGATGACGCCCGCCATCGCGGACGCCACCGACGACGTGAGGATGTCGCGGTTGTAGACGTGCATGAGCTCGTGGCCGAGCACCCCGCGCAGCTCCCGCTCGTCGAGCAGCCGCAGGATGCCCTCCGTGCAGCAGACGGCGGCGTTCTTGGGGTTGCGCCCCGTCGCGAACGCGTTCGGCGCCTGGGTGGGCGAGATGAAGAGCCGCGGCATGGGCTGGCGGGCCTCCGTGGAGAGCTCCCGCACGATGCGGTACATCTCCGGCGCCTCGAGCTCCGTCACCGGGTAGGCGTGCATCGCCCGGATCGCGATCTTGTCCGAGTTCCAGTACCCGACGAACGTCGTGACGAGGCCGATCCCCACGAAGATCACGAGCATGCCCGCGCTGCCGCGGAAGAAGATCGCCCACAGCCCGAGGACCACGGCCCACATGACGCCGAAGAGCGCCGCCGTCTTGAGACCGTTGAAGTGCTGATGGCCCATGTGTCCTGCCGTCTCCTTCCGTGCGCCCTGCCGGTGCCGGCGCACCGGCAGGATCCCACGGGTGGAACGCACCGACGGCCCGGGCGGTTCCCGCCCGGGCCGTCGAGGTGTCGGTCGACGCGTCAGGAGGAGGCGCGGCCCTTGGCGATGTCGAGCATCTCGTCGCGCGGTACGACCTTGATGCGCTGGCGGCCGTGCGGCTCGCCCAGCGCCTTCTCGTGCTCGTCGAGGAGCTCGAAGTCGGCCCACTCCACGACGTCCACGCCGCGGTCGGCGAGGAAGTCGAGCACGGCCTGCGGGTCGGCCTGCGTCGCGGCACGACCGCCGGCGAGGTCGCCGGTCGCGACGTCGCCGCCGTCGCCGACGCCCGTGACGTCCTCCACGAGGTGGCGGATCGTCTCGGACGCGTCGGACTTGGTGTGCCCGATGAGGCCCACGGGCCCGCGCTTGATCCAGCCCGTGGCGTAGACGCCCGGGATGTGCTCGCCGTCGAGGTCGACGACGCGGCCCTCGCGGTTGGAGATGACGCCCTTGAGCTCGTCGAACGGGATCTCCGGCAGCGGCGAGCCGAAGTAGCCGACCGCGCGGTAGACGGCCTGGACCGGCCAGTCGTGGTGCTCGCCGGTGCCCTTGACGGTGCCGTCGCCCTGCAGGGCGGTGCGCTCGGTGCGCAGCCCGACGACCTTGCCGTCCTCGCCCACGACCTCGGCCGGGGCGTGCAGGAAGTGCAGGTGCAGCCGGCGCGACGCCTTCTGCGTGGCCGGGTCGACGAGCGTCCAGTCCGTGAGCGTCTTGACGACCTGCTTGGTCTGGTTGGACGACTCCACGGCGGCCATCGAGCCCTCGTCGAAGTCGTAGTCCTCGGGGTAGACGACGATGTCGACGTCCGGCACGTGGCCGAGCTCGCGCAGCTCGAGCGGCGAGAACTTCACCTGCGCCGGGCCGCGGCGGGCGAAGACGTGCACGTCGGTGACCGGCGAGGCCTGGAGGGTGTCGTAGACGTTGGCCGGGATCTCCGTGGGCAGCAGGTCGTCCGCGTGCTTGGCGAGGATCCGGGCGACGTCGAGGGCGACGTTGCCGGCGCCCAGCACGGCGACCTCCTTGGCCTCGAGCGGCCAGGTGCGCGGCACGTCGGGGTGGCCGTCGTACCAGGAGACGAAGTCGGCGGCGCCGTACGAGCCCTCCAGGTCGATGCCGGGCACCGGCAGCGCGGCGTCCTTGATCGCGCCCGTCGAGAAGATCACGGCGTCGTAGAACTGGCGCAGGTCGTCGAGCTTGAGGTCGACGCCGTAGTCCACGTTGCCCAGCAGGCGCACGTCGCCGCGGCTCAGCACGCGGTGCAGCGCGGTGATGATCTGCTTGATGCGCGGGTGGTCCGGGGCGACGCCGTAGCGGACGAGGCCGAACGGCGCGGGCAGGCGCTCGAAGAGGTCGATGCTCACGTCGAGGTCGGTCTTCGACAGGATGTCCGCGGCGTAGATGCCGGCGGGGCCTGCGCCGACGATCGCGACGCGCAGAGGTCGGATGCTGCTCACTGCGGGGTACGCCTTCCGGATCGGGGATGCGTGGCGTTCGATTCTAGGAGGATTCTCCTGCGAACTGGTGAGGGTTGCCTCACTGCTCAGGGTCCAGCCTTACCCAGGGTGCCACAACAGTCTCATCCGGTGAACACGACGTCTCGCTCATCGGGCACGGATGCCGCGGGCATCCGGCGCCGGACGGGCGGTTCAGGCCCCGGACATCTCCCGCACCGCGCGCGCCACGTCGCCGCCGGCCAGGCCGCCCGTCGCGCGCAGCGGCCGGTACGCCGGCACCACCGTGACGGCCGCGCCGCCGTCGGCCACCCGCACGCCGGCCGTCTCGCGCGTGCCGTAGACGGCGCCGACCGGCGCGACCCCGCCGGGCACGCGACGCACGGTCCAGCGCGGCCCCGGCTCGCGGCGCACCCAGACCTCGACCCGGTCCCCCACGACGGCGAGGGCCGCCGGGCTGCCCCCGACCCCGGCGATCCCCCGGGTGTCGGCGCCCGCCGCCCGCGCCTCGTCGAGGGTCTCGGAGGTCGTGAACCCCGGGACGACGACGGCGCCCGGCCGCAACCGCGCCACGTGCGCCGCGACGGCCCCGGCGCGGCGCACCACCACCGCGAGCGTCACCACCACGACGAGCGCGACCACGAGGAGCGCGATCCACAGCGTGGCTCCCTCGACGCCGTCGCGCCGGACCGTGGTCACCAGGCGCGTGGCCGAGATCCCGAAGAAGAGCACGAGCACCGCGAGAAAGACCCAGCGGCGCGAGCGGGCGTCCATGTCAACCTCCGGTGCGGACGACGGGCGGGGCGGGGTACGACGGTGTCGAACGGTGTCGAACGGGGCGGCCCGGAGTCCGGACCGCCCCTCGGGCTCACCGGCACGACGCCGGTGACGGTGGCTGGGATCAGCCGCGGATGCCCTGCGCCAGCTGCGAGTCCGCGTCGGACAGCGTCTGCGCCGCCTGCTCCAGGAACGACGCCATGCCCTCGAGACCCTCGATGGCCTGCGTGGTACCCGTCGTGAACTCCTCGTACGAGGTCTGGAACGCACCCGACGCCTGGTCGGTCACGAAGCCCGACGACACCAGGTTGTTCACCTGCGACTGCAGGTTGTGCAGGATGTCCGTCATCTGCTGCTGACCGTTGCGCAGCTGACCCGCCTGCGACCGCAGCTCGTCGTACGTGACGTTCATGTTCGACATCGGAAGCTCCTCAGCTCATGGGTGGTCCGGCCGGCCCCCTCGGCCGATCCGTCGTCCGCGACGAGGTTAGCCGCCGCCCCGAGCACACGGCGATGGAGAGACCTCCCCATCCCGCTGCCCGAGGCACCGACCGACGTCGTCCTTCGAAGAGAGCGACCGACGTCCGGTTTCGTACACGACGGCGCCCACGGGCTACGCCCCCGCCTCGTGACGGGCCTCGGGCGTGGACTGCCACAGCGTGTACAGGCGCGCGGCGGCGGTCCGTGACTCGCGGGTCGCCTCGGTGTGCGTCGTGGACGACGCCGTCCACAGCAGGTCGTGCACCTCCCCCACCCGCGTCGGCTGGTCGGCCACGACCCCTGCCGCCCACCGACCGGTGTCGTCCGGGGTGACACGGACGACGTCGAGCACTGCGCGCTGCGTCGCCTCGTACTGCGCACGCACCGCGCGGAAGCGCGACCCACCACGCGCCGCGCGCGTCAGCAGGGGCAGGGTGATGACACCCAGGACGAGCCCGGCGAGCGCCGCGGAGATCAGCACGTTGACGATGACCGGATCGTCCTGGACCAGGAGCATCACCACGAGGACGACGGCGCCCCACGCCACGTAGACCAGCCAGGGCGCGCGGTGGACCTGGCGATACCACCCCGGCACCGCGGGCTTCAGCGACGTCGCCGCCGATGACAGCGCGTCGACCGCCTCGGCGACGGCCTCGGAGTCCCCCTCCCCCGGACGGACGACGAGGGCCGGCCCTCCGGTCTCCTGCTCGATGATCCACGCCACTCGATCCGCCCCTTCGCACGACCCGCCACGCACGCGTCGAGGGGCGGCCCGGAACCCGGACCGCCCCTCCACAGCACCGACCCCGTGGGCCGGCCACAGCCAGAATCAGCCGCGGATGCCCTGCGCCAGCTGCGAGTCCGCGTCCGACAGCGTCTGCGCCGCCTGCTCCAGGAACGACGCCATACCCTCCAGGCCCTCGATGGCCTGCGTGGTACCCGTCGTGAACTCCTCGTACGAGGTCTGGAACGCACCCGACGCCTGGTCGGTCACGAAGCCCGACGACACCAGGTTGTTCACCTGCGACTGCAGGTTGTGCAGGATGTCCGTCATCTGCTGCTGACCGTTGCGCAGCTGACCCGCCTGCGACCGCAGCTCGTCGTACGTGACGTTCATGTTCGCCATGAGAAGCTCCTCAGCTCATCGGTGGTCCGGCCGGCCCCCTCGGCCGATCCGTCGTCCGCGACGAGGTTAGCCGCCGCCCCGAGCACACGTCGATGGGGAGACCTCCCCATCCCAGGAGACGGACGGCGGTACGAACGGGTGGACGGCGGCGATCAGGCCGCGCCGGCGGGGCGCACGACGCCGCTGAGCTCCGCGACGGCGCGCTCGACGTCGGCGCCGACGGCGCCACCCGTGGCGCGCAGCGGGCGGTAGGCGGGCACGAAGACGGCGGTGGCCCGGGAGTCGCGGAGCCACACCGCGGCGGCCTCCCGGATTCCGTAGACCGCGCGCCCGGCGGCGGCGACGTCCGCCCCCCGACGCACAGACCAGCGCGGCCGCGTGTCCTTGCGGCCCCACACCTCGAACGCCTCGGGCGTCGCAACCACCGCGACCGGGCTGCCGCCCATCGGCATCCATCCCTGGCGCGACGCGCCGAGGCTCGCGGCGATCTCCGGCATCTCCGCCGTCGTGAAGCCCGGCACCACGAGCATGCCGGGCCGGCGCCGGCCCGCGTTCGCCGCGCAGCCGGCCGCGCGCCGCGAGACGAGGGCGAGGGTGACGACCACGATCGCCAGCACGACGAGCAGCGCGATCCAGATCGCGGCGGCGTCGGAGTCGCCGTCCCCCAGGGTGCGCACCAGGCGCAGCACGGACACGACGAGGACGAGGACGAGGACGAGGACCGCGGTGTACGCGACGCGCTTGGTCCTGGTGCTCACTGCTGGACCCGCTTCTCGGACGACGACGTCGGACGATGCGCGACACTACCCGCCGTGCCGTGCGCGCGGACGCTCACCCGCGACCCACGCCACCGTAGGGTGGTGCGTCGACACCACCGTGATCGGCGAACAGGGGATGCCATGGCACAGCTGAGCTGGATGGTCACCGGTGTGCGGTCCGAGCGGCCGATCGTCGTGGCGCCCGGGACCGACGACGCGCACGACGCGGTCACCCAGGTCGACAACGCGCTGGACAAGTTCTCCGGCCCGGTACCCGGATGGTTCCGCGCTCTCGAGCGCCTCGGCTACTGGTGGTACGGCGTCTGCACCGTCGTGGGCATCGCTCTCAGCTTCCTCCTCGTCCCGGCCGAACCCGCCTGGAAGTTCTCCTGGGGGTTCGCGCTCGGCTTCCTCGCGGCACCCGTCAGCGGCCCCGTCCTCTACTACCTCGCGCGCCTCCAGGCGCGACTCACCGGCTACCCCGACACGGCCCAGGCTCTCGCCGACGTCGCGGATGCTGCCCGCCCCAGCACTCCCGACAGCGCCCGCCACGTGAGCGCTGTGCTCGCCGCGCGCCCGGCGCTTGAGCGTCGGGTCCACGATCTCGCTTGGCGCGCCGCCGCACCGGACGCCGCCGCCCGCAAGGAGCTCGAAGGTCTGTGGGAGACGGCAGATCCCGACGCCGCGGCCCTGCAGAAGCGCCAGGTCGCCGCGCTCGAGGCCGAGTTCAGGGCCGACAAGAGTGCTTGACCGCTGAGACCAGTCGAGGACGTATCTGAGCCGGTGATGGCGCTAGTGAGCCGGCGTGGTCACCGTCTTGGGCCTGGCGCGCGCCGAAACGGGACCGCCACGCCCGAACCCCGAGGACCACGGACGTCAGCACTAGCCCGGCGGTCAGCACGAGGAACGCGACGTGCACCGGCGTCGGCAGGCCCGGGAACAACCCGACGACCGTCGTCGACCACGCGAGACCGACCGGGAGCATCGCGACGAACATCCGTCCGTCGAGGCTCCACCCCGCGATGTAGAACCGCATCACCGCGTCTGTGAAGCGCGACCGCCGGACAGGCTGCAACGACATCGCCACGTCGCCCCCCGTCGGCGGCCCGAAGGTCGACCCGCGCGGCGCCGTCGACGTGCACGACAGCTTCTCGCGCGCAAACGACGGGCGCAGCGACCGCACCACGTAGACGAACGACAGCACCGCCAGCGGCCACGACGCCGTGGGCAGGTGCCACACCGCCCCCGGTCCCATGACCACGTCATCACCGGCACCACGACGACCAGCATCGCGACGGTGTCCCCCGGGTTCGAGAAGCGCTCCCGCAGCCCTGCGACCAGGTCCGGTTCCATGACGAAGTACGCGATCGACCCCGCCAGGATCGCCACCGCGATCAGCCAGATGACGAACCACACCAGCCCGATCAGCGTGTAGCCGATCGGCCGCAACGCGACCGCCGTCGGCGTCGGCGGCGGGCGCCGCCTCGCCGAGCCCCGAGGATCCTCCGTCACCGTCCCGGCCATGAGGCCTCCGCTGGCTTCCTGCGTCGGCCGCCCCGCCACAGGGACCGCACCGCCGCGACGCCCGACAGCAAGGACGGGCGGAGCGACCGCACCACGTCCAGGAACGACAGCGCCGCCAGCGGCCACGTCGAGCAGGGCATCCGCCCTCCCACCACGGGTCCCCAGAGCACGATCGCGATCGGGATCATGAAGATGCCCACCACGAACCACGACGCCGTCGACTGGTTGCCCGCGACGGACTCGAACGACGTCGTCCCGTCGATGAGCAGCGCAATTCCGCCGGGAGCCGACCCTTGCGTCGCCGGTCTCGGGTCCCCCATCACGCCGTCCTCCTCCGCTTCCTGACACTGCTGCACGTGCGAACCGACCGCGACCCTCACGGCCCCGGACCACCCGGCACGTCGGTGGCAAGCCTGGTTCGCCAGCGATCGACTCGGCGTCGGCTGCGTCGATCAACGAATTCCCGTAGTGTGCGGCCGTCATCGCCCACGAAGCCTGCTGACGGGCCGAACGAGGAGAATCACCGATGCCCCAGCCCCCGGTCGCGTCCAACCCGGCTCGACGGAAGAAGATCGAGACGCCGATCCTGGTGGCGACGGCGATCTGCGTCGTCCTCGCCGCCGTGGGGGCGTTCGCCGGGTTCGAGGTGCTCGGCGGTTTCGGGCCGGTGCCGGTCCTCGTCGTCCTGATCGTGCTCGTCTTCGTCGTGGGCGCTGTCTGGACCGCCCGACGGATCGCCGGGCTCCGGGCTGCGTCCGCCGGGAACGAGCAGTAGACAACGAGCAGCCGGCGTCGCGCCTGATCGACGCACGCGTCACCGCCGGGACGTGCGTCGGATTCTCACCTCGCGTCGTGACCTCAGTTCGGCCAGCCGTGCCTTGCGCTCCTTCGGGCTGAGGTCCGCGACGGCCCCGCGCTCCTTCGTCGCCTGCTCACCGTCGAACCGGCGCCGCCACGCCCGTCGCGCGAGCACCACGCTCCAGACCACCAGCGCCAGCGCCGCGACCAGCAGCACGACCCGCGCACCGGACGGGACGTCGCGCGCCAGGCCCACCAGCGCGAGCAGCCAGCCCGCCCCCGCCGGCAGCATCGCCAGGAACATGTGCCCGTCGGGCAGCCAGCCCGACACGTAGAACCGCATGAGGAACCGCGTCACCGCGGACTCCCGCACCGGCTGCAGCGACAACGCGACGCCGCCGACGGTCGGCAGGCCGATCGTGCGCCCACGGCCCACCCGCGTCGTCCGTGACAACCGTTCCCCCGCGAACCGCGGGTTCAGCGACCGCCCCAGGTACACGAACGACAGCGCCGCCAGCGGCCAGCTCGCCGACGGCAGGTACCACAGGACCCCCGGGCCCCAGAGCACCACCAGGATCGGGATCACCAGGAGGAACGCCACCATCTCCGACGGTTGCGCGACGAGATCTGCCCAGATGCCACCCAGCTCCATCGTCCCGTCGACCGCGACGAACACGAGGATGCCCGGCCCCAGCCCGAAGATCACCAGCGCCAGCGCTGTCCACACCAGGCCGATCAGGAGATACCCGAACGGCCGAAGCACCCGCGCACCCGCGCCCGGCGGAGGCGGCGTGGTGTGGTCCTTCCCGGGAGCGGTGGTCACGTCGCCGCCTGCTCCTGCTGCATCGCGTCGTCCTGCTCCATGAAGGTGACCGAGTCGAGAATCTCGTCGAAGAGGGTGGCGAACGGCTCCGCCGACGGGATGCCGGGGACGTTCACCCTCGCCATGAGGAGCTTCGAACCGTCCGGGTACGGGATGTGGTACTCGAGACGCATGGTCAGGACGACGTCGCCCTCGCCGGTGGTCCCCCGGGTCATCTCCACCACCCGCGCGACGGGTCCGTTGCGCTGGGGCTCGACCTCACCGTTCGGGAAGCCGGCCCGCAGCGCCTCCGCGATGTCGCCGGCGGCACGGGCCTCGGCCGACGCGGCCGGCCACTCCTCGTCCAGCGCGAGGATCACGGCGGGGAACGGGACCCCGGGGAGCAGCTCGAGCGACATCAGGTACGTGTGGACGCCCGCCGCCATCGCGGCGCGGACGTTCCCGACAACCTCCTGGGTGGCCTCCCGGCGCGCCCGGGCGAGCCGGTCGGCCTTGCCGACCTGGCGCCGGACGAGGCGCCGCACATGCTCGACGGCGGTCTCCTCGTCGTCCAGCGGGATGTTCGACCAGGTCCCCGGGAGGACGATCCGCATCCGACCCTCGCGGAACCTCACGCTGCGCGTCATGCCGCCTCCAGCTCCACCGTCAGGCCCCCGAGGAGGTCGACGACCTCTTGCGGCATGTCGTCGAACACGGACACACCGTTGGCGATGACCGTCACTTCGAGCATGTCGGGGCTGTCGGGCGGGAACACCCCCAGCGCGACGCGCTCCTCCAGGTGGGCGACGCCCTCGCCGAGATCGGGGTCGAGGTGGCCGATCATCAGGTGGGCGCCTCGGACGCCGCCTGCAGGCACAGTCGCGTCGATGGTCTGGGCGTACACGTACGGCGGGTCGTCAGACTCAGCAACGACGCGCTCGAGGTCTGCGGCGAAGGCGTCCGCCGAGATCCCCGCCTGCGCGACGACCGTCAGCATCGCGTCGACGTCCCCGGACGACGGCTGTCGCACGAGGAACGCGACCGCGAGCGCACCGATCCCGCTGGACGATGCCGAGTGCGCCACGTCCGCGATCCGGGCCTCGAGGGACTCCACCGGGTCGACCTCCGGCAGGCGCCCGGCGCCCGGCGCCGGCACGGAGCTGGCAGTCTCGGCGGTGACCTCCGTCGCGGCCGTGCGCACCAGCCCGGCTGCGACCTCGTGGGCCCAGGCATCGACGTTGCCGAGTCCGTCCGGCACGAGGATCCACCCCCGGTCCAGGCCGAGCTCGTACCCAGCCACCCTGCGTGTCACCTGTCGGTCTCCTTGTTCGATGCTGCGCGACGGCGACCATCCTAGGTGCGGCCTCATCCGAGCCGGCCGCGGACCTGGCCGTCAGCTGGGGTTCGGGACCCCGCCGGCCAGGCTCAGGCCGTTCCCGATGATTCCGCCGTACGGCCCGCCCATCCCGGACGTGCCGAGGCTGACACCCGGCGAGACCGCGTCGCCGAAGTCCCCGACACCCATCTCGTTGGCGAACGAGACGCCGTTCCGGAGGCCGTTGAACACCGTGATGCCGTGCCCGCCAACGGCGGCGATCGCCGACGTCCCCGCGGTGACGCCGTCGATGACCATCGTCCCGTTGATGGCGGGGAGCCGGTTGTTGGCCATGTTCATGAACTTGTACATGTCGGTCACATCCTCGTTGCCGAAGATCGTGCGCATGCCGGT
The DNA here is from genome assembly GCF_050315395.1 of Promicromonospora sp. Marseille-Q5078. Lineage (NCBI taxonomy): Bacteria > Bacillati > Actinomycetota > Actinomycetes > Micrococcales > Promicromonosporaceae > Promicromonospora > Promicromonospora sp. Marseille-Q5078. Next base: position 1,139,281 of record NZ_JBNPQG010000001.1, on the reverse strand, counting down.
GCCCGTGAACGGGTTCGGGAACATGGTCTTGAGCCCCTGCCCCACGTTCCCGCCGCGGAACAGGCCCGCGACCTGCTTGTCGGCCGCCGAACGGATGAACGGCGACTTGAGGACCTCGGTGACCCGTTGGCCGTTCGTCTGCGCGAAGACCTTGCGCGTGCTCTTGAGGGTGGCTGTCCCGAAGACGTTCTTCGCATCCTTGGGCGACATGCGCGAGGCCGTCTGCACGACCGTCCGCGACTTGCTGTACTTCGCGAGCACGCTGATCGCCTTGCCGCCGAAGAGGGTCAGGGCGGCCATACCGGCGGCCCCCAGCACTCCCCACCAGGAGCCCTGCCCTCTGGCGGCCTTGAAGACCGCGTCGACGACCGCGAGGATCGCGCCGACAGCCGCGAGCACGAGCAGGACCTGCCCGAGGATCGGGACCCAGGAGAGGAAGATCGCCAGGATGCCGGCGATGTCGCAGATGACTTTGACGACCTTGTAGATGCTGTCCCAGACCTCACCGGCCTTGTCCCAGAAGCCGTCCTCGAGGTCGTTCACCTTCGCCCCGGTGACGACCTCGTCGATCTTGTTCTTCGCAGTGGTCGCGGCGGAGTCCTTGTCGCCCTTGGCGTCGTTCCACCGACCCTGCCAGTGGGCGAGATCGCCCTCCAGGCCGGTCACCCGCGCGGCGGCCGAGGTCGCCGCGGACGTCGCGCCGTCGACGTCGCCCTGGGGCGCGTCCTTCGGCAGGTCGTCGGCCTCCTGCTGCGCGTTGTTCGCCGTCGTCCGGGCCGAGGCGAGGTCCTCCTCGAGCGCGGCGATCTGCGTCGCTGCCGTCTCCGAATCGGAGATCGCCGAGTCGAGGCTCGTCGAGTACGCGACCAGGGCGTCGCCGGTGTACCGGTACCGCTCTGTCGCCTTGGAGATGTCCTCCTTGACATCGGAGGCCAGCTTCTTCGTCTCGTCCATCGACTTGGCGGTGGTGCTCGCGTCGTCGACGATGGCGTCCAGGGTCGAGGTCGCACGCTCGATGGCGTCGGCGATCTCCTGGTACTTCTTGCCCTTGCTGCGCACGAGCTCGGCGTTCCCGTCGAGCTTCTGCCACTGAGTGTCGGCCATTACCAGCTTCCTCCCCCGCCACCGACATGTCCTCCGCCGTTGCTTGCCGGCTCGGGCTTCTTCTTGTCCGGGGCCTTCTCGGCCGCGTCCTCGAGGGCCTTCGCGAGCGACGTGTCGACCTCCGTGAACGTGTCGACGATCTGCTGGACGACGCCCTGGAGCTTGACGACGTTCCCCGTCATCTCCTCGCGCTTGATGCGCCACTTGTCCGCGAAGTCGTTGACCTTGCCGGCGAGCTCGTCGTGGCCGGTCGCGTCCGCGGCGTCCTCCGCGCGGTCGTCAGCACCCTCGAACTCGTCCTTGATCGTCTTCAGGTCCTCGGCAAGAGTGCGCAACTCTTCCATGTCGATGGACAGGTCGTACCCGGCCACAGCTCCCCCTCGTCACGCAGCTCGTCGTCTCGTCGCCGGGCAGCACCGTAGCCGAGGGCGACGGTGCCGGTCGATGGGGAGGACTCCCCATCGGCCCGGCGGCGCCCTCAGTCCTCCAGCACCAGCGGCAGCTGCACCCGCGTCTGCTTGCCGCGCGCGATCCACGCGCCGCGGCCGACGGGGAACTCGCCCTTGGCGGAGCGCGGCAGCGACGTCTTGAGGATCGTGTCGCCGTCGAGGTTCTCCGGCTGCAGGATGAGCCCGCGGCGGCCGTTCTTCACCTCGCCGAGCAGCGGCCAGGTCGCGGACCAGCCCGCCGTCTCGGCCTCCGCGACGAGCAGGTGGTCGCTGCCGCGGATCGCCTTCGTGAGGTCCTGGATCGGCTTGTCGGCCGGCGACTGCAGGTACTCGTTGAGCCCCTCGATCACCACGACGATGCCCGGATCGACGTCCTCGTCCTGCACGGCGGCGAGCAGGTCCGTGGCGAGCGCCTTGACCTTCTCGACGCCGGTCGCGACGTCCGCCCAGGGCAGCTTGTCGGCGATGGCGGACCGGCCCTGCGCGAACAGGTACAGGCGTGCCCCGGGGTCGGCCCGCCGCACCGCGCGGGCGATCGCGACGAGCGCGTTGCTGCGCCCCGACCCGGGCGGGCCCGCGACGACCATCGTGCCCGACGGGTCGAACGGCACCGGCCCGAGGGTGATGCCGTCCAGGCCGAGCACCGGCTGACCGTCCACCCGCTCGGGCAGCTCGCCCTGGCCGTACTCGGTGGGCAGCACCCGCACCTCGGGCGCCGGGCGCACGCCGGCCTGCAGCATCGACTGGCCGAGCTTCTCCGTCGCCGCCGCCTGCGCGGACACCGACGTGGTGCCCCCGATGACGGCGACCTGCACCTCGAGCCCGTCCAGCAGCGCGCGGCCGTTGGGCGAGTCCGAGGTGATGACGTCGCGCGGCGCGTTGAACGCCAGGTACCCGTCGTCGGTCATCCGCAGCAGCAGGTTGCGCTGCACCATCGAGCGCACGTATGTCGGCACGGCGCCGGAGCGGTCGGCGGTGAACACGACGTGCATGCCGAGCGCGCGCCCGTCGTTGAGGATGTCGCGGAAGACGTCGAACCACTCCGCGCGGCCCGCGCCCACCTCGAAGTCGTCCCGGAAGCCGGGGAACCCGTCGACCAGCAGCAGGATGCGCGGCACGTCCGGGCGCCCGGCGAGCTGCCGGTACTCGGTGACGCTCGACGCCGACACCGCGGCGAAGGCCTCGCCGCGGCGCTGCAGCTCGTCGCGCAGCATCCGCATGAGCCCGACGACGCGCTCGACGTCGTCCCCGCGGGCGATCGTCCCGACGTGCGGCAGTGCGGACAGCATCCGCAGCGCCCCCGCCGCGAAGTCCAGGCCGTACACGTGCACCGGGCCGCCGCGCGGCGTGATGCCGGCGGCCGCCGCGAGCGTGCGCAGGGCCGTGCTCTTGCCGGCGCCGCCCGTGCCGTAGACGCCGAGGTGGCCGTCGGCGTCCGGCACGAAGTACACGGGCCGCTGCGCCTGCTGCTCCGGGATGTCGGCGACGCCGAGCAGCAGCTCGGTGTCGGTGCGCTGGTGCAGGCGCGTGAGGTCGTACGCGTCGGCCATCGAGTCGAGCCACGGGCGGCGGGGCGGGGTCAGGCGCCCGGCCTCGAAGGCCTCGCCGACCCGCGCGACCAGCCGCTGCTGGTCGTTGGGGCCGAGGTCCATGTCGTCGTCGACGACGGCGGCCGGGTCGACCGGCTCCTCCCACTTCTCCTCGCGGCCGAAGTGCAGTCCGGCCACCTCGATCGCCGCGCGCTCGGGGTCCCGGGTGCTCCACGCGCCCGCGTACCCGGACTGGAACGCCTGCAGGCGGCCCGGCCCGGTCTTCACCACGCCGCGGCCGGGGATGGCCGGGTCGATGTGCGCGGCGTCCTTGATGTCGACGACGTCGCTGGAGTCGGACTCGTCGGCCATGCGCAGCGCCACGCGCAGGTTGGTGTTGGCGCGCAGGTTGTCCTTGATGACGCCCGCCGGGCGCTGCGTGGCCATGATGAGGTGGATGCCGAGGGAGCGGCCGCGCTGGGCGACGTCCACGACGCCGTCGACGAACTCCGGCACGTCGCCCACCAGGGCCGCGAACTCGTCGATGACGATGACGAGTGCCGGCGGGGTCTCGGGGTCGCCGCGCTTCTCCAGCTCGAGCAGGTCCTTGACCTTCTTGCGGTTGAACAGGTGCTCGCGGTGGTGCAGCTCGGCGCGCAGCGAGGTGAGCGCGCGCAGCACCAGGTGCTGGCTGAGGTCGGTCACGAGGCCGACGCAGTGCGGCAGCTGGACGCAGTCCGCGAACGCCGACCCGCCCTTGTAGTCCACGAACAGGAACGTCACGCGGTCGGGGCTGTACTCCGCCGCCATCGCGAGCACCCACGCCTGCAGGAACTCCGACTTGCCGGCGCCCGTCGTGCCGCCGACCAGGGCGTGCGGGCCCTGGGAGCGCAGGTCGAGGTGCTGGGCGTCCAGGCCCGCGGAGCCGACGATGGCGCGCAGCGACCCGGCGCGCTTGCGCGGCACCGCCTGGGTGCGGTCGTAGACCGACAGGTTCTGGCGCCAGCGCTCCAGCACGGCGTGCGGGTCCTCGAACAGCTCGTGCCCGAGCAGCGCCGGCATCGTCACCGAGCGCGGCAGGTCGGACGAGTCGGCGACGATCGCGCCGGCGTCGAAGACGGGGGCCAGGCGGCGCCCGTAGTCGAGGGCCGTCGACGCGTCGATCTCCTCGAGCTCGACGTCGTCGACCCAGCGGCCCAGCCGCACCATGCCGACGCGCGGCCCGTGCTCGCCCAGGTCGACGAACGTGCGGCACGCCGCCGGGAGGTAGGCGGTGTCGGCGGAGATCCACAGCGGGTACACGCCCGCGTCGGGGCCGTTCTCGGCGAGCTGCACCAGGCGCGCCCGCTCGACGTCGATGTCGTCGGAGATGACCACGACCACCGCGGGCACCGGCGACTTGGTGCCGGCCTCCGCCTTCTTGCCGCCGACCTCCGCGCCCCGCTCGAGCGCCGCGTCGTCCTCGTCGATCGCGCCGCGACGCTGGGACCCGCCGCGCGCGGCGCGCAGGCGCGTGGTGACGAGCTCCTCGAGCTCGGCGACGAGGCGCGCGGCACCGCTCGCCGAGTCGGCGAGGTGGTGCCCCTCGACCGGGCTCTGCGGCGACGACGTGTGCGGGATCCAGGTGAGCCACTGCAGGTGCTTGGTCCACACCGGGCTGACCATGCCCGTGACGACCAGCTCCGACGGCGAGTGCAGGCCGGTGAGCTGCAGCAGCGTCGCGTTGAGGCTGCCCGCCACCTTCCCGGGCGGGCCGGCGAAGCCGAGCGCCCCGGCGTCGTACAGGTTCTCCACGACGGGCACGCCCGACACGTTCGCGTGCCGCTCGACCACGGCGTCGAGGCGCTCCTGGTACTCCTTGATCATCGCGCCGCGGGCCGTGTCCTTCACGCTGTTGCGCGACGGCATCGTGCCGATGCCGAACCGGACGTTGAGGAAGCTCCAGTGCTCCGGGCGGCGCGTCCACAGCATCGGCCCGTGCCGCATGGCCTCCGCGAACACGTGCGGCGTCGCCGGGGCCTCGCGCAGGCGCACCGAGCGCTCGGTCTCCTCCTCGCCCCCGAGGGCCTCGCGCAGCGCGTCGAGCCGCTCCTCGAAGCGCGCGACGTCGCGATCCTTGCGCCGCTTGGTCTGCTTGTTCCGGGTGAGGTAGTTGCCCATCAGCATGATGGGCGACAGCGCGATGAACACGAGCGCCATCGGTCCGCGGCCCATGGCGAGCATGAACCCGCCCATGAGCACCGGCGCGAGCATCGCCAGCAGCGGGAACGGCTGCGGCTCGGTCTCGGCGGGCACGTCGGGCGCGTCGAACTCCTCGCCCTTGTACCGGGCCTCGACGCGCGGCGAGCGCGTGAACGGTACCGGACCCGCCTTGGGCGCGACGCCCGTGAGGGTCTGCGGCTTGCGGCGCTCGATCGTCATCACCGTGTCGCCGACCGTGACGCGCTGGCTGCCCTCCACGCGCAGGCGCTGCACGTGGTCGCCGTCCACCAGCAGGCCGTTGGCGGAGCCCAGGTCGACGACGTCGACGACGTCCGAGACGTCGAGCCGCAGGTGCTGCTTGGACACGAGCGCGTCGCTCAGCACGACGTCGCAGCCCGGCGCGCGCCCGAGCGTCCAGCTGCCCTCGGGCAGGTCGATCACGCTGCCGTCCCCGAACCGGAGCGTGGCGCGCACGTCCCGGGAGGGCTGGTAGTCGAAGCCCGGCCGGTCGAGCTCGACGAGCGCCACCTCCGCGCCCGAGCCGATCCACGCCTCGCCGAGCGCGGCGTCGGCGGGCAGGCGGGTGGGCCGGTCCTGGCCGGGCAGCCGCGCCTCGATCGTCCGCCGGCCGGTGCCGACCGCGCCCGACCCGCCCGGGTCCACGCGGGCCAGGGTGGACGCCACCTCGCCGATGGTCGCCCCCGCGTCCGCGGTGATGACGACGTCGTCCTGCGTGGTGTCGGGGCGCCGGAGCGTCACCTTGACGCGCATCGCTCTCCTCGGGTCGTTCCGTCTGGTTCAGGGTCTCGGGTCGCGGCGGCGGGGATTCAGGCGCGCGACGGCGTGCGGGTCACGACCGCCGGACGAGCCGCGCCACACCGCCGACGACGGCGGTGACGGCCGCGCCCGCCAGGGCGCTGAGGCCGATCACGCGCCAGTTGTCGGCGTCGGTGAGCTCGCGGCCGATCGCCCGCCAGTAGTCCAGCGGGTCGCCGGTGCCGACGCCGTCGCGCAGCACGCCCACGGCCACGAGGATCACGAAGGCGATCGCGGCGGCGCCGACGGCGACCACCACGACCATCTGCCACAGCTCGGGGCGGGTCCGGCGGCTCATTCCGCGTCCCTGCCCTCGTCGTCCGTGATGTCGAGCAGGGGCAGGTCGTCGGCGGTGACGAGCCGCGACGCGACGGCGTACTCCACGAGTCGCGCGCGACGGTTGGTCGCGAGCCCGCCCGAGCCGCCGCGCAAGCCCTTCACGCCCACGCGGTCGAGCTTCTCGCACACGTTGTCGAGCTTGCGGTTGAAGCGGGTCGTCGTCCACCCGAGGCGTGCCGCCGCCTCCGCGGACGACGGGATCTCCGACAGGCCGGTGCCGTCGCGGCGCAGCATCGCCTCGCACAGCGCGACGACGAGCTGCCGCTGGCTCACGGTGAACGGGATCATGCCGATCGTGGTGGCCCCGCCCTCCGGCTCCTCGGAGCGGATCTCGGCGTAGGGCGACGGGCTGAGCCGGGCCAGCAGCTCGTACGTCGTGGGCCCGGCGGTGAAGACGATCGACGTCGACGGGAAGACGATCGGCAGCGAGGTGCCGGGCGAGAGCCACGACTGCACCCCGCCCGCGGCGTCGCACACCGTGGCGGACATCCGCGCGCCGACGTTCCCCAGCCACCACAGCCCCGAGGCGTGCGTGAGCTGGAGGAAGCGCCGGTGCAGGTAGGGGTTGTCGTCGAGCGCCAGGTCGCCCTCGCGCCCGATCTCGAAGACCGCCTCCGGCTCCGGCCGGAACCACTCCCCCGCGAACTCCACCGCCAGGTCGCTCATCCCACGCACACTCCCTGCGGCTCGATCGAGAACGCGCCCTGCCGGACGATGACGACCTCGACGCACGTCTCGCCGGACTCCGCCTTGTCCACGGTGACGGTGGGCTCCGTCACCTGCTGGTAGTGCGCCTCCTCCAGCGCCTGCGGCTCGCGCCAGCCGTAGGTGTCGCCGTCGACCGGGTCCGGGTTGGTCCAGGTGAACACGACCTTGCCGCCCGAGGCCTTCCCCCGCAGCTCGGTCACGGACGGCACCAGGCCGCCCAGGTTGTCCGCCGGCGGGGCAGGGTCGTCGCCCGCACCGGTCGCGACCGGGGTCGGGTCGCCGCCCGGCGACGGCGCGGCGTCGGGCCACAGCACCACCGCGAGCGTCACCACGAGGGCGGCGACCACGGCGACGAGCCCGACGACGAGGCCGGTCGTCACCCTGCTCCGGCCGGGCGCGGGCGCCTCGGTCTCCGCCGGGGCCGCCGTCGTCCCGGTCTGCTCCGCCGGGGCGGAGGGGGCCATCGACCGGTGGACCGTGTCCCCGAGGTCGTCCGCCAGCACCCCCGTGGCCGCGCCCGTGGTCGTGGGCGCGGTCCAGGAGGGCCGCGACGCGGCGGCCGGCGCCGACGTGACGAGCCCGCCCGCGGCCGCCGCCGGACCGCGCGGGTCCACGGAGACGACCTCGCGCAGGCGCGTGCCGACCTCGTCCTCGTCGGCCGGCTCCGGCGCCCCGCCGTCGTCGTCCTGGACCTGCCCGCGGTCGTCGAGGAGGTCGATCGGGGTGACGGCGAACGACAGGTCGGTCTGCACGGACTGCAGCGCCCGCGCGAAGGCGAGCGCGGTCGGGTACCGCGCCTCCGGGTTCTTCGCCATCGCCGTGCCGAGCACCCGCTCGAGCGACGCGGGCACGTCGTGCCGGCCGGTCTGCTGCAGCGGCGCCGACTCGATGCGGGACACCAGGTCGGCGCTCGAGTTGGACCCGCCCGGCACCTCGAACGGGGTGCGCGACGCGAGCAGCGAGTACGTGGTCGCGGCGAGGCCCCACACGTCGGTCGACACGCTGGTGCGCGGCGGCTCCGCGAACGACTCCGGCGGCGACCACGGGATCGACATGCCCTCGGCCAGGCCCGCGTCGTCGAGGGTCGACGAGATGCCGAAGTCCGTGAGGGCCGGGTGCCCGTACTCGGTCACCAGGATGTTGGCCGGCTTGATGTCGCGGTGCAGGATCCCGGCGCGGTGCGAGGTCTCGACCGCGCCCGCGACCTGCACGGCGATCCGCAGCACGTCGGGCACGCTGAGCCGCTCGCTGCGGTAGCGGGCGCCCAGGTTGGGCCGGGAGCAGAACTCCATGGCCAGGTAGGGGCGCCCGTCGGCGGCGACGTCCGCCTCGTACATCGTGACGATGGACGGGTGGGTGGACAGCGTGGCCATGAGGTCGGCCTCGGCCTCGAAGGCCTCGCGCTGCCCCTCGTTGGTCCACTCGTGGAGCAGCACCTTGACCGCGACCCGGCGGCGCGGTCGGCGCTGCTGGTAGAGGAAGACGTCGGAGAACCCGCCCGAGCCGATGAGGGAGACGTACTCGAACCCCTCGATCTCGGGCGGCGGCGACGGCGGGCGCTTGCGGCTCACTCAGAGGATCCCTTCGAAGGTCAGCGTCACGCCGTCGCCCAGGTCGATGACGTCCCGCGAGACGACCAGGACGGGCTCGCCCGGGTGCAGCCGCAGCGGGGGCTGGCCCGACCGCAGCAGCGTGGTGCCGTTCGTCGTGCTCATGTCGCTCACGAGGACGTGCCAGCCCTCCAGGCGCACATCCACGTGCGACCGGGAGATGTCCTGCTGCGGGCTGGGGACCGTCACCAGCCGGGGCACGTCGTCCCCCGTGGCGCGCGGCGAGCGCGGGCGGCGGCCCACGACGACCGGACGGTCCAGCGTCACGCGCGGGCCGCCCGAGACGCCCATGACGCCGAGCGCCGGGCGGGGCACCTGCCGGGCCTCCCCCACGAGCGACTGCCCGCACGTGGCGCAGTCGTCGCGCTGGGGCGGGTTCGGGTGCCCGGACGTGCACGACCGCGCGAGGATCATCGGCCGGCCCGGCTGCGGGGCCGACGCGAACGACGGGCCGGGCGGCGCGACGGCGCCGTAGGGCCCCGGGTCGACCGCGACCGCGCCCGACGCGGGCCGGGCGTCCGACCGGGCGTCCGACCGGGCGTCCGACGAGGGCGCGCCGCCCGCGGCCTGCGTGCCCGCCGCGGCGCGGAGGTCCGCGATCGCCGACGAGAGCACCGTGCTGCCCTCGATCTCGTCGGCGCCCGACGCCACGACCTCGGGCGGCGGCGCGACGGTCTCCTGGCCCACCGGCTCCTGGTCGGCAGCGTCCTGCTCAGCGGCGTCCTGGGCTGCGACGTCCTGGGCAGCGGTGCCCGGGGCAGCGGTGCCCGGGGCAGCGGTGCCCGGGGCAGCGGTGTCCGGGGCAGCGTCCGGCACGGCCGGCTCGGCTGCCGGTCCGGCGTCGGGCTCCCGCGCGGGCGCCTCGGCGGCGGCCCCGTCCGGGCCGGCGTCGTCCTCGTCGTCGTCCTCCCCCTGCGGGCGGATCGCCGCAGCCTCGACGGCGCGGTGCACCGTGGAGCCCCAGAGGTGGTCGTACCCGCTGGTCTCCTCGGGCGGCGGCTCGTCGGCGGGCGGCGCGGCGTCGGGCACGGCACCGGCGGCGAAGTCCGGCCCGGGGGTGTCGGCGGCGACCGGGGCCTCGTGCGCGGGGGCCGCCGGAGCGGGACGGGGCACGTCGCCGGACGTCACGGTCAGGCCGGGCACCATCGTCGCCTCGGGCGCGACGGTCGGCTCCGGAGCGGGCGCGGCGTCCACCGCAGCGGGTGCCGTGCCGGGTGCCGAGCCGGGACGCGCGACGACGGGCTCCGGCTCCGGCTCCTCCCACGGCTCGCGGACGGGCTCCGGCCGTCGGGCCAGGGCCGCGGGCAGGGCGTCCTCGGTGAGCCGGGTGCCGACCGAGCGCACCAGCACCACGCCCGCGTCGAGCGGGAGGGCGCGCGCGTCGACCAGGTCGTCGGGCTCGGTCACGCCCACCTGCACCGCGAAGTCGACCACGTCGTGGAACGTGCGCTCCGCCCACGTGGTCACCCCCTCGCCGGACACGTGGTCGCGGCCGTCGGAGCGCGCCACCGTCACCGAGGTGGCGCCGCGGCTCGCGACCTGCACGCGCCGCCCGTCCGCGACCGCCATCGCGAACGGCGGCAGCGACGCCAGGCTGGCGCCGAACGAGCCCGTGAGCACCTCCAGCACCGGCACCACGCCGCCGCCGGCGCCGAGCGCGGTCCACAGCTCGTCCACCAGCTCCGGCGTCACCTTCTCCGGCAGCACGACCACGGCGCCGCCGCGCACCACGGCGTACGCCGGGCCGATCACGTAGCGCACGGTCACGTCAGGGCCCCCTTCCACGGCGACCGCCGGGGCACCGTGTCCTCGTCGTCATCGTGGTCGGCGCGCCGGTCCCGGGGCGCCGTGCTCTCCAGGGCATCCGTCAGCCCTGTGGCGTCCACCACGATGACCGTGATGTTATCCCGGCCGCCCGCCTCGAGGGCCTCGCGTACCAGACGCTCGGCGGCCACCTGCGGGTCGGCCTCGACGAGCAGCAGCTCGGCCACCCGCCGGTCGGTCAGCTCGGCCGTCAGCCCGTCCGAGCACACCAGCATCCGGTCGCCCGGGTGCACGGGCAGGAACCAGAAGTCGGGCTCCGGGTCGTCGGGGGCGCCGAGCGCGCGCGTCACGACGTGGCGGCGCGGGTGCGTGAGGGCCTGCACCGCGGTGATGCGGCCCGCGTCGACGAGCTCCTGCACCTCGGAGTGGTCCACGCTCACCTGCTCGAGCACGCCGTCCGCGCTGCGGTAGGTGCGGGAGTCGCCCAGGTTGACCACGAGCCAGTACGGCTCGCCCCCCTGGTCGGTCAGCACCACGCCCGTGAGCGTGGTGCCGGCGCCCCGGCCCGGGGCGGTCTCGATCGCCTGCACCGCGTCGTGCGCGGCGCGGACGCGGCAGCGCACGTCGTCCACGCCCACGACCACCGACTCCCCCAGGGGGGCCAGCGCCTCGACCGCGGCCGCGCTCGCGACCTCGCCCGCGTCGTGCCCGCCCATCCCGTCGGCGACGAAGAACACGGAGCCGCCCGCCAGGAAGGAGTCCTCGTTGAGGCTCCGGCGCGCACCCTGGTGCGTCGCCGCACCCCAGAGCAGGCCGAGGCTCACCGGTGCGGTCATGCCCCGGCGTCCTGCCCGACCACGGTGAGGCGGCGGGCGCCGGCCTGCACGACCCACCCGGCCGTCACGGTCACCGGACGCCCGGCGGCGAGCTCCTGCACGCCCCCGCCCGGCGCGATGACGGCGCTGCCGTTCGTGCTCCCCAGGTCCGTGACCCGCAGGCCGTCCGCGGCGGGCTGGAGCTCGAGGTGCGTCTTGGACACCGAGCGGGTCGGGTCGTCGAGCCGCAGCAGCGTGGCGGGTGCGCCGCCGTCCTGCTGCGGCTGCCGGCCCACGAGCGTGCGCGTCGCGACGTGCACGCGGCGGTCCGCGTCGATCTCGACGACGATCCGCGGCGGCGCGGTGCCGTCGCCCGCGCTGCGGCGCGACGAGACGCTGAACCGGGTGGCCTCGAGGTCGTCCAGGTCCTCCGCCGGCGGCGCGACGGGCGCGACGGGCGCGACCGGCAGGACGGGCGCCTGCATCGTCGCGGGCGCCGACTCGTGCGCATGCGGGCTTCGGGGTGCGGGCGCCTGCGGGGAGGGCGCCCTGGGCGCCGGGGTCTCGGCGGGCGCCTGCCCGCGGTGGACCGTGTGCGCCTCGACGCCGGCGGGGTCCTCCTGCGCCGGGGCGCCGTCGGCGGAGCCGGGCACGCCCGTGATGAGGCCGCCGGCGTCGCGCTGCGCGGCCGGGAACGCCCACGGGTCCGCCGCCGCCTGTCCCGCGTGCGCCTGGCCGGCGGGCGCCGGGGCGCCGGGCGCGGCCGGGGAGGCGGGCGCGAAGCTGCGCGGTGCGACGCCGCGGACGTCCCGCACCACGCTCCGGGCGGCCTTGTCCTGCCAGCCCTGCCGGCGGCCGGACGAGTCGAACGTCGGGGACACGAGCACGAGCACCGTGCCCACGACCGGGAGGATGCCGCACGCCGCGAGCACGAGCCAGCGCAGCAGGTCCCGCCCGGCACCGACCGGGCCGCCGTCCACGGCGACCGTGCGGATGCCCAGCAGGGAGTTGCCGACCGTGCGGCCCGTGCGGCCCTCCCACAGCGCCAGGCCCACCCAGCACAGCAGGCTGACCAGGCCGACCACGAGGTACACGGTGGTGAGCGCGGAGACCAGCTCTGACGCCGCGGCGTCCTGGCCCATCCGCGTGGTCGCCGCCGCCAGGTCGGACATCCGCGCGAGCAGGCGCACGGCCAGCGCGGTGATGGCCCCGGCGACGCCGGCGACGAGCGAGATCGCGAGCAGGTCGAGCACGTAGGCCCCGGCACGCCGGCCGACGCCCGCCAGGGGCGGCTCACCGTGCTGCGGCGCGCCGGACGCCGCCCGCACGTCCGCCGGGGCGCGGCGGGTGAGCTCGCGCATCTCCGGCTCCGTGGTCACCTCCAGGCTTCCGGTGGGCGGGCCTGGTGTGCGGTAGGCGGTCGCCACGGTGGGCGTCCCGCACACGGAGCAGAACGCGCCGCTCTGCTCCGCGGCACCGCACGCGGTGCACGTCGTCGTCATCGATCCTCCTGCTGCCGGGAGCGCCGGGCGCCGTCCTTGCGCCGCCGCGCGCGCGCCATCCTGTCATGCAGCGGCCGCACCGCGGCCCGCCCGATCCTGCCCATCGCGGCGGGCACCGACGCCAGTCGCCGGCGGACGGCCTCCCGCGCGGGCGGCGCGTCCGCGCCGCGGACCGAGCGCAGCGAGAGCCGGGCCGCCACACGGCGGCGCCAGGGCACGCCCGCGCGCATCGTCCCGACGGCCTCGTCGACCTCCGCCCAGTACTGCGCGACCTCCTCGTCGGAGGGGACGCCCGCGCCGAAGACGGTCTCGTCCGCCCGGTGCGCGAGCAGCACCGTGCCGGGCGTCGCCGACGGCACCTGCTCGGCCACCAGGCGGGCACCCTCGCGCCGCGTCGCGGCCGGGGGCACGCCGGCCCCGAGGTCCGTCGCGGCGTCGACCACCTCGCGCCAGCCGCCGCTGACCCGGTCGGCGGGCAGGGGCGCCGTCAGACGCCGGCCGCGGCGCCGGCGCTTGAAGCCGAGGATCAGCAGCAGCGGGATCGCGACGATGGCGAGCGGCACGCCGACCGACACGGCGATCATCGCGACCATGCGCCAGTCGATGGCGGACGGGTCCTCGTCCTGGTCGTCCTCCTCCACGTCGCCGGCCTCCGCCTGCGGCGGCTCCTCGGGCGACTCCGGGGTCTCCAGGACCGGGGGCTTCGGCACCTGCTTGGAGCGCGGGAGCGGCTCCACCTTGTTGTCCTCGTCCGGGACGACGTCGAACGGCACCCAGCCGTAGCCCTCGAACGGGACCTCGACCCAGGCGTGCACGTCCCCGCCGGTGACGGTGTACGGCTCGCCCGGCTTCACGGCGTCCTTGTCCGGGTAGAAGCCCATGACGACGCGCGCCGGGATGCCGGCCTGCTGCGCCATCAGCGAGAACGCGACGGCGAACTGCTCGTCGTCGCCGACCATCTCGTCCTGCGCGAGGAGGGTGTCGATGCGGGCGGCCGAGTGGCCCGGCCGTGACGCCGGCTGGTTCTCGAGGCCGCTCGAGTAGACGCCGGTCGCCACGAGCGTGTCGCGAATGTTGGTCAGGCGCTCGAACGGCTCGGTGGCGTCGGCCGCGAACTGCGCCGACTTCGAGGGCACGGCGTCCGCCACGTCCTGCGGCTTGGGGAGGTCCACGTCCTCGATCGGCACGGTCGCCAGGTCGTCGTCGGAGGGTCGCGGCGCCACGATCGCGTCGATCTCGTAGGAGTCGCCGGGCCGCACCCCCGCGGTGGACAGCGCCGTGCCCGAGGTGGCGTTGTAGTACGTGGTGGACGCGAGCTCGCCGGAGCGCTGCCCGCCGAACGTGATGCCGCCCATCTCGCCCACGTCGGGCAGCCAGACGCCCGCGTAGCCGGTGACCGACACCTGGACGTCCGCGCGCGTGCCCGCCGCGACCGTGTCCACGACCTCACCGGCGCGGTTGAACACGCCGGTGCTGCCGCCGCTCGACGCGTCGTACACGGTGCCCGCGTAGGTGTCGAGGGTCGCGAGGCGTACCCGGCCGTCCTCGGGCAGGCCGGTGACGGTGAACAGCTCGGTGTCCTTGAGGTCCTTGGTGTAGTGCCGGAAGCCGACCAGCGGGCTCGTGTACTGGTGCAGGTCGAGCGGCGGGGTGATCAGCTCGCGGAGCGCGAGGCGCTCCCCGTGCGCCGTCTGCGGCGCCACGAGCACCGCCGCGACGCCGCCGATCGCCAGCAGCATCGCGCCGCCGCGCACCCGCTGCGCGCGCAGCCGGCGCGTGGCCGAGCGGCTCGCGTCGGACAGCAGCCGGTTGGCGCCCATCCGGCTCTCCATCGCGCGCCACGAGCCCCACAGCAGCCCCACGACCGCGACCACGAGGCCCTGCGCCAGCGGGTACGCCGGGAGGATCGTGCCGAGCAGGGCGACGCCGGCCAGCGCCACCACGACGGGCAGCAGCGCCCAGGCGGCCAGCCGCGCCCGCCACGCGATCGTCCCCGCGAGCAGGCCCGTCAGGAGCATCAGCAGGTACGGCACCACCGCGAGGTCGGGGAACGACGCCAGCGGCGGCACGGTGGTGACGAACGCCTTCCACCCGTGCACGGCGCCGAGCGCGAGCTCCTGCAGCGTGGTGAGGGAGGGCAGGACGCCGGCGATCGCCGTGTCCGGCAGGGCGAGCGCGCCGCCGAAGAGGAAGTACGCCAGCACGGTCGTGGCGGCCGTGAGCAGCACCGACCAGCGCAGCCAGGCGCCCAGCCACGCCACGAGCAGGCCGACGACGGCGCCGCCGAGGGCGGGCACGAGGTAGCCCGTGGTGCCCCAGGCGGGCCCGAACCCGACCGCGACGACGCCGAGCAGCGCGAGCAGCACGACGCCGTCGATCGCGCCGGCGCCCGTGAGCGCGCGCGGGCCGTCGCCCTCGCGGCGCTTCGCGCGGGTGGTCCCGCCGCGCACCGAGGTGCGCGACGTGCCGCCGGTGCGGCCGGTGCTCCCCGTGTGGCCCGTGCTGCCGGTGTGCCCGGCGGGTCCGGCGTGCGACGTGCGGTCGTCCGGCTCGGCCCCGGGGGCGTGGCCCTCAGTCATTCATCCTCCGCAGCGCGTTCGGCAGGTCCGGCAGCTCGCCGAGGGTGAGCACCTGCATGTCGGCCACCCGGCCGCGGCTCACCTTCGCCCCGGGGACGCACTGCATCGCCACGAGGCGGGCGTCGACGGGGAGGCGCACGGCGGCGGCGCGCAGGTCGGTCGGGGTGACGCGGCTGCCCACGACCACCGCGACCACGGACGCGTCCGTCACCGTGGCCGACGCGACGCGCGCCACCTCGGCGAGGCTGGTGCGCGCGGGGGCGAGCTCGAGCCGGGTCAGGTCGTCCAGCAGGCGGGTGCGGTGGTCGCCGCGCACGCGCGCCTGCTGCACCAGCACCGTGAGGCCGCCGTCCTCCCGGATGGCCTGCAGGCCGAGCGAGCCGCACACCGACACGGCGAGCTCGAACTCCTCCGGGTCGGCGTAGTCCTCGCTGCGGGTGGACAGGATGACGGCGAGCCGGGAGCGGCGGGTCTCCTCGAACTGCCGCACCATCAGCTGACCGGTGCGGGCCGTGGACTTCCAGTGGATGTGCCGGCGGTCGTCGCCGGGCACGTAGTCGCGCAGGGCGTGGAACGACACGTCGGAGTCCGAGATGTCGGGTGTGACCCGGCCCTCGAGGTCGTGCAGCAGGCCCGTGGAGGACCCGGACAGCGGCAGCGTGCGCGGGTGCACGAACAGCTCCTCCGGCTCGGTCCACGTCAGCTCGCGACGCAGCAGGCCGAGGGGGTCGGCGCGCACGGAGCGCACGGGGCCCAGGGGGATCACCGCGCGGCGGTGGGTCGGGACCGCGAAGATCTCCTCGTGCTCGGCGTCGGGCCGCAGCCGCGGCACCGGGAACGTGGCGATGCCCTGCCCCACCTGCAGCTCCATGACGGCCGGCAGCATCGTGCGCGGCGAGCCGTTGCGCACCAGCAGGCGGCCCACGGCCCGGTCCCCCACGACCACCCGGCGGGAGGCGACGTCGAGCGTCACGTCGTAGCGCAGCCGGCCGAGCACGAACACGATCGCGCCCAGGAGCGCGACCGTCACGGTCACCGCGACGACGGCCCACTCCTCCCAGTGCAGCGCGAGGCCGGCCCACCACGCCGCGACGGTGAGCGCGAGCACGACCCAGCCGAAGGACGAGACGACGCCCAGCACGGGGGCCGTGCGCGCCCAGCCCCGCACGGCGAGGTCGCCGGCGGCGCGGCCCGCGCGCGCGAGCGCGTCCCCGACGCCGCGGGTCCCCGCCGCGACGGTGCGCGCGCCGCGGCGGCGCGCCTCGTCCGACGACGGCTCGGGCGTCTGCTGGTCGGGGCTCGCGTCCGCGTCCGGCCCCGCCGGGGCGGCCGCGGTGTCCCGCTCGGTGGTGGTCGTCATGAGATCTCCGGGTCTGCTCTCCGGCTCAGGCGGTCCGGCGTTCCTGCGGGGCGGCGACGTCGCTCAGCAGGCGGGCGATGGTCCCCTCCGCCGTGGCGCCGCCGAACTCCGCCTCGGCGTCCAGCACGAGACGGTGGCCCCACACGGGCTGCACGAGCTCCTTGACGTCGTCGGGCAGCACGTAGTTGCGCCCGTGCGCCGCCGCCCACACCTTCATGCAGCGCACCAGCGCCAGGGCGCCACGCACGGAGACGCCGACGTGCACGTCGGCCGCCGCGCGCGACTCCTCGGCGAGCCGCGACACGTACTCCAGCACCGCCGGGTCGACGTGGGTCGCCGCCGCCAGGGACGCCATCTCCACCACGGCCTGGCCGGTGATGACGGGCTGCAGCGCGGCGCTGCGGTCGCGGACCGCTGAGCCCGCGAGGATCTCCACGGTCGAGGCAAGGTCCGGGTAGCCGATCGACGTCTTCATGAGGAATCGGTCGAGCTGCGCCTCCGGCAGGCGGTACGTGCCGGCCTGCTCGATCGGGTTCTGCGTCGCGACCACCATGAACGGGGTGCCGGTCCGGTGCGTGGTGCCGTCCACCGTGACCTGGCCCTCCTCCATGACCTCCAGGAGCGCCGACTGCGTCTTCGGCGAGGCGCGGTTGATCTCGTCCGCGAGCACGATGTTCGCGAAGATCGGCCCCTCGTGGAACTCGAACGTGCCGGTCTTCTGGTCGTAGATCGTCACGCCCGTGACGTCCGACGGCAGCAGGTCCGGCGTGAACTGGATGCGGTGGTTCGTGCCCTGCACGCTCGCCGCCATCGCGCGCGCCAGCATCGTCTTGCCGGTGCCGGGCGCGTCCTCCAGCAGCAGGTGGCCCTCGGCCAGCATGCACGTCAGCGCCAGGCGGATCTGGTCGTCCTTGCCCAGCACCGCCTGCGCGACGTTGCCGACGATCCGGTCGAACGTCTGGGCGAACCAGCTGGCCTGCTCGGGGGTCATCGTGGTCATCTCGTCGTTCCTGTCCGTTCGGTGTGCGCCGGGGCGCGGTCTGCTCGTTGTCCAAGAGGCCGCAAGCGGCCGTGTGTAACCCGCGGCTACCAGATGACGGTGTTGCTGGTGAGGCCGAGACTGGTGGTGACCTTGACTCGCTCGCCGCTGGCGCCTGTGTAGCACCACAGGTCGCGCGGGCCGGCGTTGCCGTTGGCGTCCGTGCTCGTCGCCTCGGCACGCTTCCAGTTGGTCCCAGCCTTGTTGAACTTCACGTCGTTCGAGATGCACTCATACGTGAACTTCTGGTTCGGCTGTGCGTCGCGGATCGTGATGTTCAGGAATGCGCAGGGGTCATAGCTGCATGCGCCGTACTCGTACTCACCCTTGGCGCTCGAGCCACGCTGGAGCGTCAGCGTCGGCTTGGGCTCCGCCTCGGTCGCTCCGCTCGCCGAGGCGTTGGAGCAGCCCGCGTTGTTACAGGCCTGCACGCTGACGGAGTACGACTTGTCGTAGCCGCCGTTCACACCGACCCGTCCGGCACCGTTGCCCGAGCCGTTTTGCGATCCGGAGAGTGTCCACTTCACCGTGCCAGAGTCGCCGTTCCAGCTGCCCGGCCCGCTGACGGTGAAGTAGCCGTCCGTCGCTGACGTCTTCGTCCAGCTCACGGCGGGCGCGGACGGCGCGCTGTAGGCCTTGACCCCGTTGGACGGTCCGCCGGCACCGGACTCGCCTGCGGCGTTGTGCGCCGTCACGGTGAACGTGTAGGTGCCCCCGTTCGGAAGGCCCGTGAACCGGGCGCTCGTCCCCGTGGCCGACACGGTGGCGCCGTTGGACGCCGACACCGTGTAACTGGTGATCGGCGAGCCGTTGTCGTCCGGGGCGCTCCACGACACGACCGGCACGCCCTTGTCGTCCGTCGCCTTCACACCCGTCGGGGTGCGGGGCTTGCCGTACGGCGTCACCGGGGTCGACGCCGCGCTGGTGGCGCCCTCGCCCGCCTTGTTCGTCGCCGAGACGGCGAAGGTGTAGGAGGCCTTGGTGTCGAGGCCCTCGAACGTCGTCGAGGTGCCGTCCACCGTGCGGGTGTCCACGGCGGACCCGTTCTTGAGCACCTTGACGGCGTACTCCGAGATGGTGTCGCCGTTGTCGTTCGGCGCGGTCCAGGACACGTCGACCTGCCCGCCGTCGGGGGCGATGTCCGAGCTGACGCGGGTGGCGGTCGGTGCGGCGGGCGCGTCGGGCTTGCCCGCCGGGATCTCCGACGCCGACCAGGCGCCCCAGTCGGACGGGTCCTCCGCGAGGTTGTTCGCGCGGATCCGCACCTTGTAGGCGGTGCCGTTCGACAGCCCCTCCCACACGACCCGGTTCGCGGTGACGCCGACCTTCTGCGTCTCGCCGTTCGTGGGGGACGGCGAGATCTCCAGGTCGACCGACGTAATCGGCGACCGGTCGGTGTACGACGCGTTGGTCCACGTGACCGTGAGCGACCCGTCCCCGAACACGAGCTCGGGCGCGGCCGGCGGGTCCGGCTTCTGGTCCGGCCGGGCCTCGGCGGACGCCGGGGAGGCCTCCGAGTCGCCCACCGCGTTGGTCGCCTGCACCGTGAACGTGTACGTGACGTTGTTGGTCAGCGGCGTCAGGGTGCAGGTGGTGGTGCTGCAGTCGAACGTGTCGCCCTGGCTCGACGTCACCGTGTAGCCGGTGATCTCGGAGCCGTTGTTCGCCGGCGGCGTCCACGACAGCACGACCGTCTCGGAGCGGACCTCCTCGACCACCGGCTTGGAGGGCGCCTCCGGCACGCCGATGACGTTGACCGTCACGCGGCCCTCGACCTGGCGGTCCGGGTCCTGCGTGGCGTCCTGCACCGTGTAGCGCACCACCATCGTGCCGACGAAGTCCTCCTTCGGCGTCACGACCACCCTGCCGCCGTCCGACGTCGCGTCGCCGCGACCCGTCTCGACGGTGGGCTGGCCGACGAGCTCGAGCGGCCCGCGGTCCTCGAACGGGTTGGAGTCGTTCGCCAGCACCTCCACGGACACCGGCTCGCCCTGGTGGGCGTCCTCGATCGTGTCGTCGACGGCGCGGGCCAGCGGGCGCGTGGAGGCGACGACCTCGACCGAGAGCTCGCCGTCCACCGGCGGGTGCTCGTCGTCGGTCACGGTGAACGGCACCGTGAGCCGGGTGCCCTTCGGGGTGTCCGGCGTGGCCTCCAGGGTCACGCGGCCGCCCTGCAGGGTGGCCCCGAGGCCGCCGGGCAGCGACCCGAGGTCGAAGCGCAGGTCGTCGCCGTCCGGGTCCTTGGCGAACCGGCTGAGGTCGACCACGCTCTCCTCGCCCGCGGCCACCTGGCCGGACGGCGAGCCCGGCTCCGGCGGCAGGTTCTCCGGGGGCAGCACGGTGATCGGCAGCGTCAGGACGGCCGTGTGGCCGTCCGGGTCGTCCGGTCCCTCGCCGTCGGTGACCTCGAAGGTCACGCCCGCCGAGCCCGTGAAGTCCTCGCGCGGCGTGTACGTCATGGTGGTCTTGCCGGTCACCTCGACCTCGCCCTCCAGGGCGGTGACCTCGTCCGCGGTGGTGAGGCGCGGGGTGCGGCCCTCCAGCACGAGCACGTGGTCGGCGATGTCGATGTCCAGGGACTCGCCCGCCGCGACCTCCAGCGGGGCCTGGCCCGGCTTGAGGATCGGCTCGGCGGAGGCCAGGCCGGGCACGACCACGAACGCCTTCGACGTCAGGCCGTCCATGTCGGTGACGGTGTAGGTGATGACCTGGCGGTGCTCGGTGAGGGCGATCTCCAGCTCGCCCTCGGGCGTGACGGTCACGGCCTCGGTCCCGACGGTGACGGCGAGGTCGTCGGCGGCGCCGTCCGGGTCCTCGTCGTTGTCGAGCACGGGCACGGTCACCGTCGTCTTGCCGAGGATGTCGGCCACGGGCACCGAGTCGTCGCGCGCGATCGGCGCGAGCAGCGGGGCGTCCTTCGCGACCTTCACGCTGACGGACGCCGACGCGCGCGCCGCGTAGGTGTCCTCGACGGAGTAGAAGAACGTCGTGGTCCCGTCCTCGGACGGCGTCTGCACGACGATCCGGTCCTCGGCGACCTTGGCCTTGAGGTCGTCCCCACCCTCGATCGACCCGGGCACGAGCCCGATCTGGTCGCCGTCGGGGTCGGAGTCGTTCTCCAGCGCCGGCACGGCGACCCGGCGGTCCGGGCGCACCGTGACCTCGTCGTCCTCGGCGACCGGCGGCTGGTTGGTGGCCGGCGGCTGGGCGATCCCCACCCGCACGAGGCCGGTCGCGACCTCGCCGCGCGCGTCCTGCACGGTGTAGCGGAACTCGTCGAGGCCGCGCGCGTTCTCGCTCGCCGCGTAGTCGATGTACCCGTCGACGACCTCGGCGCGACCCTGGGTCGGGCCCGTGGCCAGGCCGGTGAGCTGCACGGAGTCGCCGTCGGGGTCGATGCCGTCCAGGGGCACGGGGATGCGCACCGTGCCGCCCGACAGGGCGCGGGCGTCGACGTCCCGCGGCACCGGCGCCGCGTTGTCCTTGCCGCCGCGGATGTGGATCGTGACCTGGGCGGAGTCCTCCTGCCCGTTCGGGTCGCGCACCTTGTAGATCGCGTACGCCGTCCCGGCCTGGGAGCCGGCGCGGAACCGCAGCCGGTCCTCGGAGACGAACAGCTCGCCCTGGCCCGGGTCCACGGACTGCTCGAGCTCCTCGTCCAGCGTGAGCTCGAGGCCGTCCGGGTGCGTATCGTTGTCCAGCACGTCGATGTTCACGTAGTCGCCGGCGCGCACGGTCACCTCGTCGGGTGCGGCGTTCGGCGGCTGCAGGCGGTCCGGCGGCGGCACCGGGAGCACGCGCACCTCGCCGGTCGAGGTCTCGGTCCCGTTGGAGACCGTGTACGCCAGCGTGATCGCCTCGGAGATGCGGCGGGTCTCGGTGATGCGCAGCATCTGGTGGCTCAGCACCGCGACGCTCACCCCCGCGTCGTCCGGCACGTCCACCGACTGCACCACGAGGACCCCGCCCGCGGGGTCGGTGTCGTTGGCCAGCACGTCCACGAGGGTCGACCCGCCGGCGGGCAGCAGCGCGGTGTCGGAGACGACCACGGGGGCGCCCTGCGCGGCGTCGGGGTCCTGGACGTCGACGCGCACGACGCCGGTCGTCGAGCCCGGCCCGTCGCTGACCTGGTACAGCACGTCGTAGGACTTCGGCTCCTGCGCCAGGAAGGTGAAGGTGCCCGCGTCGTAGTTCGGCGTGATCTCGGCGGGCGCGGCGTCGGCCACGTTGGCCAGCCGCAGCTCGTCGCCGTTCGGGTCCGTGTCGTTCTTCAGCGGCTCGATCGTGACCGGCTGCCCCGCGGTGACCACCACGTGGTCGCCCACGGCGACCGGCGGCTCGTTGCTGTCGCCCAGCACCTGCACCCACAGGGTGCCCTCGATCGTCTCGCCGCGGCCGTCGCCCACGACGAGCGTGACCTTCTTGCGCCCGGTGGCGGTGCCGCCGTCGCGGAACTCGACGGTGCCGTCCGGGTAGGCCCGGACCTCGTCGCCCTCCACCGTCGACGCCGCCGTCGCGAGGTAGACGTCGTCGCCGTCGGGGTCGCGGAAGTAGGGCAGCACCTTGATCGACGCCGACTTCCCCTGCTCCACCCGCAGCACCGGGTCGCCGTCCTGCTCCGGGGCCTCGTTCTGGTCCTCGGGGACCACCTTGACCTTGACGGTCGCCTCGTCGGTGCCGCCGCGCCCGTCGTCGGCCTCGTAGGTGAAGGTCACCGTGCCGCTCGCGTCGTCGGGGACGACGGCCTGCAGCGCCTTGCCGCCCATGACGCGCTCGATGCGCACGCCGTCGGGCTGATCGCCCACGAGGGACGCCGTGATCACGTCGCCGTCGGGGTCCATGTCGTTCGACAGCACGTCCAGCACCGTGGTGCGGCCGGGACGGGCGCCGAACGAGTCGTCGTCGGCCTTCGGCGGGTCCTCCTTCTTGCGGTCCACGACCGTGTTGTCGACCAGCTCCGGCTTCGCGTCCTCGGCGTCCTCGTCCGAGCCCTCGGCCTGCTCCGGGAGCTTGATGTCCCAGTCGTCGACCTTCTCGTACTCGTCCAGCGCCATCCACAGCGTGCCGGCCGTGAGGTCGTTGAGCACCACGTTGCGGCGGTTCACCTGGTAGGCGAGCTCCGTGCTCTGGTCGATCCCCTCGAGCACCTCGTCGACGTCGCGGTCCGTGCCCTCGCAGTCGCGCACGATCTGCCCCGTGCCCGACCAGGCCCCGTACAGGCAGCCCTCCAGCTGCACGGGCGCCGCGGGCGACCCCGACGCCTCGCGCGAGGTGGCCGCGCCGCCGCCCAGCGGCTGCAGCACGAGCGCCGAGTCCGTCGCGTAGGCCACCGCGTCGGAGTCCGCGCCCGGCTGCTGCAGCTGCGCGTCCTGGGCCCCCTCGACCGCGACGACGTCGCCGCCGGGCAGGCGCAGCCTCCCCCGGGTCCGGTCGAGGACCACGACGTCGTCGCCCACCGTCGTCAGGGTGACGTCGTCGCCCTCCGCCGTGAGGTCGAGCGCCGTCGTCTCCGGCGCCTTGCCCGGCTCGACGGTCCACAGCACGTCGCGGCCCGGCACCACCGCGTACGTGGTGCCCTCCTCCGAGACCACGACCTCGGCGGCCCCGTCGAGCTCGGCCGTCGGGTCGGCCTCCTCGGTGTCCAGGCCCGGGAAGCGGTCGACGGTGGTCACCCACAGCGAGCCGGACTCGTCGTCCACCACGGCCACCCGGCCGCCGCCCATCGAGCTCTGTGCGCCGGCCGGCAGCTTGGTCGTCGACCCGAACTTCATGTGCGCGACCTGCACCAGGTTCCCGGCGCTGCTGCCCTCGTCGGCCACCAGCACCTGGCTCGCCTGCTGGTCCACGTCGAACGCGGAGCTGCCCGCGAGCATGGTCCCGTCCAGGGCCTTCGCCTCGGTGTTGAACCGCCCCACCAGGCCCGACGCCTGGTTGGTGACCCACACCCCGGAGTCGTTGAGGTCGACGTCGGCCGTCGCCTCGCCGTCGTAGAGCACCGCGGCCGTCACGACGCCCGCGGACAGCGCGAGCACCACCGTCGTCGCGATGCCGGTCCGACGGTCCGTGCGCAGCCGCGTGAACACGCTGAGTATCCTCCTGAGATGTGGGCACTGCCCGGCCGGTCCCCGTCATTCGGCCGCATGCAGCGCCCGCACAGGATAGCCAGAGTCGGTACGTCGGGGACACTGCCGACCGCGACTTGAGCATGGGGAGAGGTCCCCATGCGCCGCCTCGTGGGACCCTTCCTGAGCTTCTCCACGTGCACGTGACCTCGGCCAGACACCCCCCGACCTGCACCGTCGTCAGGGCACAGGGAGAGACCGGCCTGCGCCCCTGATACGTGCCGTCAGCGCGCGAGCCGGTCCACGACCGCCCCGTACAGCCGCGGCAGGCGGACGGCCGCCGGGACGACCACGCCCCGCAGCGGCGACCCGGCGGCGGCGACCAGGCCGGCGGTCAGCACCCGGACGTCGCGGGTGGCCCGGGTCCACGAGCGCTCGTAGCCGGACGGGTCGTCCAGGTGCTCGACGGCGGCGCGCGCCTGGGCCAGCCCCACGCGCAGCCCCTCCCCGTGAGCGCGTCGACGTACCCGGCCGCGCCGCCCCCCAGCCGCCCCCGCCCCGCCGTCCGGGCGGAGGACCGCACGCGCATCGGCCCGGCGCCCCGCACCGGCCCGTCCGGCGTGGCCCCCGCGATCCTGCCGGCGAGCTCGGGCAGCGTGGCGAGCTCGGCCTCGAAGTCGACCCCGGCCGGCCCCAGCAGCGCGACCCCGACCAGGCCGTCCGCCACGGGCGTCACGTACGCCTCGACGCGGGGACCCCAGTGCACCTCGACGAGGTCGGTCCACGGCGCCACCCGGTAGTGCCGTCGCAGCCCGAACCGCCGCCGTCGCCGCCCGTCCGTGCGCCGGCCGGCGGCACCGGGCCCGTGGTCGTCCCGCGCCCCGAGCCCCCCCTCGCTCCGCACGCGGGAGTGCAGCCCGTCGCAGGCGAGGAGCCACCTCGCCCGCAGCCCGCCCGCCGTCACGTGGGCGTCGTGGCCGTCGGCACCGTCGGACTGCTCGACGGTCGTGACCCGGCGCGGCAGCACGACCGCCCCCGCGTCCCGCGCGGCCTCGTGCAGCGCCGCGTGCAGCGCCGTCCGCCGCACCCCCCGCCCCGGGCCCGCGACGAACCGGTGGTCCGCGACCGCGTCGCCCTGCCGGTAGGAGATGCCGCCCAGGTCGTACCCGGGCGGGTCGACGCCGAGCCGCCGCACCGCGGCGAGCGTGCCCGGCATGAGGCCCTCGCCGCACGCCTTGTCGACGGGGGCGGCCCGCGGCTCGAGCACCACGACGTCCAGGCCGGCGCGGCGCGCCTCGATCGCGGCCGCGAGCCCGACGGGGCCGCCGCCCGCCACCACCACGTCGGTGTCCGGCGTCATGGCGGGGTCACCCCGGCCGGGCGTCGTCCGCGACGCGCAGCGCGCGCTCCTCGGCGGGCACGCGGAACCCGAGCAGCAGCCAGGCGTTCAGCACGGTGAAGACGACGGCGGTGAGCCACGCGGTGTGCACCAGCGGCAGCGCGATCCCCTCCACCACGACCGCCACGTAGTTCGGGTGCCGGAACCACCGGTACGGGCCCCCGTGCACCAGCGCCATCCCCGGCACGACGATCACGCGGGTGTTCCAGCGCGGGCCGAGCGTCGCGATGCACCACCAGCGCAGACCCTGGCTCGCGAGGACCAGCGCCAGCATCGGCCAGCCCAGCCAGGGCACGAACGGCCGGTCGAGCGTCACCACCTCGACGACGCACGCGAGCAGCAGCCCGGTGTGCAGCGCGACCATCGCCGGGAAGTGGCCGCGCCCCGACTCCACGCCGCCGCGGTCGAAGGACCAGCGGGCGTGCCGCGCCGAGACCACGAGCTCGGCGACGCGCTCGGCCCCGGTCGCGAGGACCAGCGCGACGTACAGGACGACCGACGTGCTCACGCGACCTCCCGACCGCGTAGGAGCACGAGCTCGGCGGACACCCCGGGACCGAACGCCATGAGCACGGCCCAGCCGCCGGGCGGCGGCGCGCCGTCGTCGAGCGTGGACGCGAGCACGTGCAGCACGGACGACGACGAGAGGTTGCCCTCCGCGGCCAGGGTCGCCCGGGTCCGGGCCAGGGCGGCGTCGTCGAGCCCCAGCGCGTCTCGGACGGCGTCGACGATCTTCGGTCCGCCCGCGTGCACCACCCAGGTCCCGACGTCGGACACCTGGAGGTCGTGCGCGGCGAGCAGGTCCTTGACGTCGCCCGCGAGGTGGGCGCGCAGCAGGCGGGGCAGCTCGGCCGACAGGACGATGCCGAACCCGGTGTCCCGCACGTCCCAGCCGAGCTGGCGCTCGGTGCCCGGGTAGAGCCGGCTCCGCGTCCCGACGACCTCGGGTGCCACGCGCCCGGGCGGGACCTCGACGTCCTCCCCTGCCATGACCACCGCGCTCGCGCCGTCCCCGAACAGGCCCGACGACACGAGGTTCGCCGTCGACGCGTCGTCGCGCTGGAACGTGAGCGAGCACAGCTCCACCGAGACCAGCAGCGCCCGGCCGCCGGGGGTACCCCGCAGGTACTCGTGCAGGAGGCCGAGCCCCGCGGCGCCGCCCGAGCACCCCAGGCCGAACGACGGCACCCGCCGCACGTCCGGCCGCAGCCCGAGCCGGCCCACGAGGGCGGCGTCGAGCGACGGCGCGCTGATGCCGGTCACGGAGGTGAAGAACAGCAGGTCGACGTCCTGCGGCGGGACACCGGCCGCCGCGAGCGCGGCGCGGGCCGCCTCCTCGGCCAGGTCGGTGCCCTCGCGGACGAAGTGCTCGTTGGCGCGGGCGAAGGTCGTCAGCCCCGCGTAGTCGGGCAGCGGGAGCGCGAGATGGCGGGTGCGCACGCCCGACGAGGCGTGCAGCCGGCGGGCGAGGGTGCGGCGGGAGTCGTCGGCCGCGAGGAGCGGGAGCACGGCGTCGTCGATCCGCTCCTGCGGGTGCGCCGGTCCGGGCAGGACGGGGGCGACGGCCAGGACTCGCGACATGCTGGCATCGTGGCACCGCTCGGTGTGTTCCGCGCGGGCGCGGGTCTGGCTGCCCGATCGGCCAGGCCGCGCTACGTTCCGTTCATGACGGTCGTGGGCGTGGCGCGCTGGCGCGGGCTGGTCGTCGCCGCGCACGCGGCGCCCGCCGTCGTGGTGACGCTGCTCGCCCTCGGTCTGGCGCTCGGCGCGGGGGCGGCCGTCCCGCGCGCCCTGCTGGTCACCGCGGCGGTCGCCGCGGGCCAGCTCTCCGTCGGGTGGAGCAACGACTGGCTCGACGCCGCCCGGGACGCCCGCGTCGGGCGCCGGGACAAGCCGACGGTCACCGGCGCCGTTGACGCCCCGACGCTACGCGCCGCGGCCCTCGGCGCGCTGGCGGCCTGCGCGGCGCTCTCCCTCGCGACCGGGCTGCTCCCCGGGCTGCTGCACCTCGCCGCCGTGGCGAGCGCGTGGGCGTACAACGGCGGTCTCAAGGCGACCGTCGTGTCGTGGCTGCCGTATGCGGTCTCGTTCGGCCTGCTGCCGGCCTTCGTCGTCCTCGCGGCCGGGCGGCCGGTGGCTCCCGCCTGGCTCGTCGTCGCCGGGGCCCTGCTCGGGGTGGGCGCCCACGTGGCGAACGTGCTGCCTGACCTGGAGGACGACCGCGCGACCGGCGTGCGCGGCCTGCCCCACCGCCTCGGCCGCCGGCCCTCGAGCGTGCTGGCCCCGGTGGTGCTCGCCGCGGGAAGCGTCGTCGCGCTGGCCGGGCCCCCGGGCGCGCCCACGCCCGCGGCGGTCGCCCTCACCGCGGCGGCCGTGGCCCTCGCGGTCGCCGCGGGCGTCGTCGGGGTCGCGCGACCCCGCAGCCGCGCGCCGTTCCTCCTGAGCATGGCCGTGGCGGTCGTGTGCCTGGCGCAGCTGGTGCTCGCCGTCTCCCTCTAGGCGGACCGACACCACGGCCTGTGGACGGGGGCCCCGGCCGCCGGACGGCCCGCCTAGCATCGTCGGGTGCCCCTGTCACTCGACCGCACCCGGCGCGAGCTCGCGCCGTACCGGCGCGCCGTCGGCTGGGGCAGCGTCCCGGCGGCGGCGTGGGCCGTGTGGGTGAGCGGCCCGGGCTGGTCCGCGCCCGCGTTCGTCGTCGTGGCGTGCGCCGGGGTCGCGCTGGCCGTCGTCGACGCGCGCACCCATCGGCTGCCCGACGCCGTCACGCTCCCGGCGACCGCGCTGACCGCCCTGCTGCTCGGCGTCGCCGCCCTCGCGACCGGCGACGGGCAGGCGCTGCTCCGGGCCCTGGCCGGCGGGCTGGCGCTGGGGGCGGCCTACCTGCTGCTGCACCTCGTCCACCGCGCCGGGATGGGGCTGGGGGACGTGAAGCTCGCCGTCCTGCTCGGCCTGGCGACGGCCTGGGCGGGCTGGTCCGCGTGGACGGCGGCGGCCCTGCTCCCGTTCCTGCTCGGCGGGGTCGTCGCCGCCGTCCTGCTCGTCGCACGGCGCGCGTCGCGCACGACGGCCCTCGCGTTCGGCCCGTTCATGCTGGTGGGCGCGGCGGTCGCGCTCACCGTGGCGCGCCTCGCCTGAGCGTCGGGCGCCGGAGCACGCAGGCGGGTCAGACCGTACGGTCCGCGAGGGCCGTGGCCAGGTCGGCGAGCGCGTCCTTGACGGGGCCGGCGGGCAGCGGGTCGAGCTCGGCCGCGGCCTCCCGCGCCCAGCGGCCGGCGAGCGTCCGCGTCCGGGCGAGGACGTCGTGGGCCCGCAGGTCGGCGACGACCGCGGCCAGCGCCTCGTCGTCGGACAGGTCGCCGTCGAGCCGCGCGACGAGCGCGGCGTCCTCCGCCGTGCCCTCCCCGCGCCCGACGCGCTGGCGCAGGAGCAGCACGGGCATCGTCGGCACGTGCTCGCGCAGGTCGGTCCCCGGGGTCTTGCCGGACTCGTCGCCCGTGGACGCGATGTCGAGCACGTCGTCGGCGAGCTGGAACGCCACGCCCACCTTCTCGCCGTACGCGGTGACGGCGTCCATGATCTCGGGCGGGCAGCCGCCGAACATCGCGCCGAGCCGGGCCGACGTCGCGAGCAGCGACGCGGTCTTGTCGCTGAGCACCTGCAGGTAGTGCTCCACCGGGTCCTCGCCGTCGCGCGGCCCGATCGTCTCGTGGAGCTGGCCGAGGCACATGCGCTCGAACGTGCGCGACTGGAGCACCACCGCCTCGGGGCCGAGGCCGGCCACCAGCGCCGACGCCCGGGCGAACAGCAGGTCGCCGACGAGGATGGCCACCGAGTTGCCCCACACCGTGTGGGCGGCGGGCGCCCCGCGGCGCACGGGCGCGGAGTCCATCACGTCGTCGTGGTACAGCGACGCGACCTGCGTGAGCTCGACGACGACCGCGGCGTCGACCAGCTCGGGGACCGTGCCGTCGCCGAGCTCGCCCGCGAGCAGCGTGAGCAGGGGCCGGAACCGCTTGCCGCCCGCCGCCACGAGGTGGCGCGACGCGTCGTCGGCCAGCGCGTCCGTCGAGGCCACGGCCGTGTCGAGCGCCGCGTCGACGCGCGTCATCCGCTCCGCGAGCCGCTCGGCGAGCGCAGGGTCGGACAGCGGGATCGCCGTCGGCGGCGAGGGCGGCGTGCGCCGCGGCCCGGGGGCCGGTGCGGAGGGTGCGCGAGTCACTGTCCGAACCTATCCGCCCACGACGCCGAACACCGCACCGAAACGGCCCGCAGGCGCATCGCGTGGCTCACTGCCGCGCCCCGCGCACGCCAGGGTCGCCCCCGCCCCGCCCGCCCGCGTCAGGGCCGGAACTGCGCCGCCTGGGCGGCCAGGTCCAGCGCGCCCGCGGGCAGGATGCCGAGCAGCAGCACGCCGACCGCGCACACGGCGATCGCGAACGCGGCCGGGCCGCGCGAGCCGACCACCGTCACGACGGTGCGGGAGACCAGGGTGCGCGTCGCCGCACCGGTGAGGGTGGCCGCGCCGCCGCCCGACGCCCCCGGTGCGGGCGCGCCGCCCTCCGACGACGCGTCCTCGGCCGCCGCGCCCTCCGCGGCGGTCCCGGCCAGGTCCCGCTCGGCGGGCGGGGTGAGCACCATGAGCACGATGACGCGGACGTAGAAGAACACCGCGATCGCCGAGGCGATGACGCCGAGCAGCGCGAGCGGCCACGCCCCGGCCTCGACCGCGGCGG
Organism: Promicromonospora sp. Marseille-Q5078; assembly: GCF_050315395.1. Lineage (NCBI taxonomy): Bacteria > Bacillati > Actinomycetota > Actinomycetes > Micrococcales > Promicromonosporaceae > Promicromonospora > Promicromonospora sp. Marseille-Q5078. Next base: position 1,109,268 of record NZ_JBNPQG010000001.1, on the reverse strand, counting down.
AGAAGACACCGAACTTCGCCACGAACCCGGCCGTGAGCGGGATGCCCGCCATCGACAGGAGGAACAGGGAGAACGCCGCGGTGAGCCACGGGGCCTTGCGGCCCAGGCCCGCCCACTGCGCGAGCCGGGTGGCCTCGCCGAGCACGACGCCGTCGTCGGGGACGGGCCCCTCGGCCGGCACCTCGTCACCCGTCACGGTGCGCTCCCGGACGAGCGTCACGACGGCGAACGCACCGATCGTGGCCAGCCCGTACGCGAGCAGGTAGAACAGCACCGCCTGCGCGCCGACCTCGTCCATCCCGACCAGGCCCACGACGAGGAAGCCGGCGTGCGCGATCGACGAGTAGGCGAGCATCCGCTTGACGTCGGTCTGCACGGCACCGGCGACGGTGCCGACCAGCATCGTGAGGATCGCGACCGCCCAGAGCGCGACCTCGACGTCGTGCCGCGTCGCCGGGTCCAGGCCGTTCGCCAGCGTGAACAGCACCCGCACCAGCGCGCCGATCGCGGCCGCCTTGGTGCAGGCCGCCATGAAGCCGGTGATGGGCGTGGGGGCGCCCTGGTACACGTCGGGCGTCCAGGCGTGGAACGGCGCCGCGCCGATCTTGAACAGCAGGCCGCTGAGCACGAGCAGCAGCCCCACCACCACGAGGGCGGGCATGGTGCCGAGCGGCGAGACGGACGGGTCGGCGAGCACCTGGACCACGCCCTCCAGGCGCACCGTGCCCGCGAAGCCGTAGACGAGCGCGATGCCGAAGACGAACAGCGCCGAGGCGAACGCGCCGAGCACGAAGTACTTGAACGCCGCCTCCTGGCTGAGCAGCCGGCGCCGGCGCGCCGTCGCGCACAGCACGTACAGCGGCAGCGACAGCACCTCGAGCGCGACGAACATGACGATGAGGTCGTCCGTGGCCGGGAACAGCAGCATCCCGCCGGTGGCGAACAGCATCAGGGGGTAGATCTCGGTCTGCTGCAGCCCGGCGCGCCGGGTCTCGTCCTCGTACGCCGTGCCGGGCACGGCCGCCGCGGCCGGGGCGAACGCGTCCTGCCCGGTGGTGGTGCGCTCCGCGACGACCAGCACGCCGAGCAGCGCGCAGATCGCGACCACGGCCTGCACGCCGAGCCCGAACGGCGTCAGCAGGTACGACCCGCCGACCACCGACACGGCCCCGTCCTGCACGCGGTCCCAGAGCAGCCCGACCGCCACGAGCGAGCCCGCGAGCGCCGCCAGGGCGAGCGTGAGCTGCGTGGCGCGGCGCGCGCGGTCGGGGACGAACGCCTCCAGCAGGACGCCGAGCACGCCCGCGGCGAGCACGATCAGCACCGGGGAGACGGCCGCCCAGTCGATGGGCGGGGCGACGAACTCGTTCACAGCAGGCTCCCCTCGGTGATGCTTCCGTCGGTCGAGCCTGTCGAGACCATCGCCGGGGTCTCGACAGGCTCGACCACCGGTGGCGGGTCGGTCTCGCCGACCTGCTCGACGGCGACCTCGCCGGGCGCCCGCACGTAGTCGAGCACGGGACCCGGCACGAGGCCGAGCACCAGCAGCGCGGCGACGAGCACCCCGGCCACCGTCTTCTCCCTGCCGTCGAGGTCGCGCGCCCCCGCGAGCTCGGGCGTCGTCTCGCCGGTGAACATCCGCTGGTAGGTGAGCAGCACGTACACGGCGGCGAGGACGACGGCGGGCACGGCCACGAGCACCGCGGCGGGCCAGCGGGAGTACGAGCCGAGGAACACCATGATCTCGGAGACGAACGTGGCCAGGCCGGGCAGCGCCGCCGCGGACAGGCCCGCCACGAGGAACGTGCCGCCCAGGATCGGGGCCACCCGGCGCAGCCCGCCGTAGTCGCCGACGAGCTGGCTCTGCCGCGGGTGGCGTGCGATGGCGAACCCGGCGATCAGGAACAGCGCGCCGGTGGAGATGCCGTGGTTGAGCATCATCAGGCTGGAGCCCGCGGTGCCCAGCGACGTGAACGTGAAGATGCCCAGGATGATGAACCCGAAGTGGGACACCGACGTGTAGCCGATCAGGCGCAGCACGTCGCTCTGCCCGATGGCGAGGATCGCGCCGTACAGGATCGAGATCACCGCGAGCACGATCACGAACGGGGCCGCCCACCGGCTGGCCCCGGGGAACAGCGGCAGGCAGAGCGTCAGCATCCCGAAGGTGCCCACCTTGTCGAGCACGCAGATGAGCAGCGTCGACGTGCCGGGCGTCGCGTGCTGCGCGACGTCGGGCAGCCATGTGTGCACCGGGAACATCGGCGCCTTGATCGCGAACGCGAGGAAGAAGGCGCAGAACATGAGCTTCTCGGCCGTCGGGTCGAGCGTCAGCCCCGTGAGGTTGTCGGTGAGGAAGGCCTGCGGCCCGCGGTCGGCGGCGGGCACCTGCAGGTAGAGCGCGATGACGCCCACCAGCATGACCAGCCCGCCCGCGAGCGAGAAGAGCAGGAACTTCACGGCCGCGTACCGGCGCTGCGGACCCTGCCCGAACCCCCCGATGAGGAAGTACGCGGGGATGAGCATGGCCTCGAAGACCACGTAGAAGAGGAAGACGTCGCGGGCCACGAAGACCGTCACCATGAACGCCTCGAGCAGCAGCACGGTGGCCAGGTAGCGGCGCAGCCGCACGTGGTCGCCCCCCTGCTCCCGCCACGCGGCGAGGATCACCAGCGGCACCAGGCACACCGACAGCGCGACGAGCAGCAGCCCCACGCCGTCCACCCCGACGGCGTAGCTGGCGCCCAGCGCCGGGATCCACGAGTGCGTCTCGGAGAGCTGGTGGTCGCCGGCCGCGCCGGTGTCGAAGGCGGCGAACGCCCCCGCGAGCAGCGCCACCTCGACCAGCGCGCCCACCAGCGCGACGGTGCGGGCGGAGCCCGCCCCGAACCGGCCCGCGCCGGTCACCGCGCCCCCGGCGGGGCGGCCCCGGCCCACGCCGGTGAGCGCCGTCGCGGCGGCCGCCACGAGCGGCCACACGATGAGGAGCGTCAGCCAGGGGAACCCTGCGGACGTTGCTTCGGACATCGTCATCCTTCCTTCGTCCGTGTCATCAGCAGGGCCCCGTCAGCTCGCCAGCGCCCACACGACGATCCCCACGACCCCGAGGCCGCCGAGCATCGTCGCCGCGTACGAGCGCACGTAGCCGTTCTGGAGCTTGCGCAGCCTCGTGCCGAGCCGCCCGATCCCGCCCGCGAGGCCCAGCCAGCCGCCGTCCACCGCCGTGCGGTCGGAGTACACGAGCGACCGGGTCAGGTACTGCCCGGGCAGCATGACCAGCGCCTCGTTGACGTCGTCCTGGTGCAGGTCGACCCGGGCGGCGCGCACGACGGCGGGCGCCCGCGGCGGCGCCACCGGCACCGCCGCGACGGCGTACTGCCGGAAGGCGAGCAGCGCGCCCAGCACCACGAGCACCAGCGTGAGCGTGATCAGCAGCCACACCGGCAGCACCGGCTCGGCGTGCTCCGCGTGGCCGGTGACGGGCTCGAGCCAGGTGACGAACCGGTCGCCCGCGGCGAGGATCCCGCCGAGCGCCACGGAGCCCACGGCCAGCACGATCATCGGCCAGGTCATGAGCCGCGGGGACTCGTGCGGGTGCCGCACGGGCGCGCCGTCGTCGCCGGGCCCGCCGTCGCTCCAGCGGCGCCGGCCCGCGAACGTCATGAAGAAGAGGCGGGACATGTAGTACGCGGTGATCCCGGCGCCCAGCAGCGCGGTGAGGCCGAACACCCACGGTCGCCAGCCCTCCCCCACGAACGCCGCCTCGATGATCTTGTCCTTCGACCAGAAGCCGGAGAACGGCGGCACGCCCAGGATGGCGAGCCAGCCCAGGCCCATCGTGATGGCCGTGACGGGCAGCAGGCGGGCGAGGCCGCCGAAGCGGCGCATGTTCACGTCGTCGTCCATCGCGTGCATCACGGAGCCGGCGCCGAGGAACAGCCCCGCCTTGAAGAAGCCGTGCGTGAGCAGGTGGAAGATCGCGAACGCGTACCCGACCGGGCCCAGCCCGGCGGCGAGCATCATGTAGCCGATCTGCGACATCGTCGACGCCGCGAGCGCCTTCTTGATGTCGTCCTTCGCGCAGCCGACGATCGCGCCGAACAGCAGGGTCAGGGCGCCGACGATCGCGATGACGAGCTGCGCGTCGGGCGCGGCCTCGAGGAGCGGGCCGGAGCGCACCAGCAGGTACACCCCGGCGGTCACCATCGTGGCCGCGTGGATCAGCGCGGACACCGGCGTCGGGCCCGCCATCGCGTCCCCGAGCCACGCCTGCAGCGGGAGCTGCGCCGACTTGCCGCACGCGGCGAGCAGCAGCATGAGGCCGATCGCCGTCATCGTGCCCTGGCCGGCCGCCGCCGCGCCCTCCCCCGCCGCCGGGAGCACCGTGCCGAAGTCCACGGCGCCGAACGTCGCGAGCAGGAGCATCATCGCGACGATGAGCCCCATGTCGCCCACGCGGTTCATGACGAACGCCTTCTTGCCCGCCACCGCGTTGGCCCGCTTGCCGTCCCAGAACCCGATGAGCAGGAAGGACGCCAGGCCCACGCCCTCCCAGCCGACGAAGAGGAGCAGGTAGGAGTCGGCGAGCACCAGCAGCAGCATCGCCGCGACGAACAGGTTGAGGTAGCCGAAGAAGCGGCGCCGGTCGACGTCGTGGTCCATGTACGCCACCGAGTACACGTGGATCAGCGTGCCGACGAAGGTCACCAGCATCACGAACGTCATCGACAGCGGGTCCACCTGGAACCCGAGGTCCACGTGCAGCGACCCGGTGTCGATCCACGTGCCCACGGTGCGGGTGCCCACCCGCTGGTCCGCGGGGGTGCCGAGCATGTCGAGGAGCATCACCAGCCCGACGACGAACGTCGCGGCGCTGGCCAGCACGCCCAGCCAGTGCCCCCACCGGTCGGTGCGCCGGCCGGCGACCAGCAGCACCAGGGCGCCGGCCATCGGGATCGCGACCAGCCAGGGGGCCAGGGAGAGGGTCTGCATCATCTGCGTCGTCACCGGAGCCCTTCAGCTCTGCAGCAGGTTGACGTCGTCGACCGAGGCCGATCGGCGGGAGCGGAAGATCGTGATGATGATCGCGAGACCCACCACCACCTCGGCGGCCGCGACCACCATGACGAAGAACGCGAGCACCTGGCCCGTCACGTCGCCGTGGATGCGGGCGAACGTGACGAACGCGAGGTTGGTCGCGTTGAGCATGAGCTCCACACCCATGAACACGACGATGGCGTTCCGCCGCAGCAGCACCGTCGTCGCACCGATCGCGAACAGGATCGCGGCCAGCCCCAGGTAGTTGGTGATCTCCATCAGCGCGCCTCCCCGTCCTCGTCGTCCCCGCCGGTCGAGCCTGTCGAGACCACGTCGGGGGTATCGACCGGCTCGACCAGCGAGATCGACGAGACCACCAGCGTCTCCTCCTCGGCGAGCAGCGCGGTGGCCGACCGCTCCTGGCCGCGGATGCGCAGCACCCGGGGCACCGAGTGCGGCAGCGGCTCGCCGTCCGGGCCGAGCGCCGGCGTGTCCATCGCGTTGTTCTGCGCGTAGACGCCGGGAGCGGGCAGCGGCGTGAGCGTGCGGCCCTCCTCGATGGCGGCGACCCGCGCGGCGGCGAGCGACCGCTGGGTGGGCCGCACGTGCAGCCGGCGCCGGTGCGTGAGGACCAGCCCCGCCAGCGCGGCGGTGACCAGCAGGACGCCGACCACCTCCATCGCGAGCACGTAGTCGCCCAGCAGCACCCGCGCGAGGGCCACCGGGTTGGTCACGGCGTTGGCCTCGGCGAGCCCGACCGCGGGCGGGAACGCCGCCTGCGCGATCACGCCGAGCAGCACCGCGACCAGCCCGAGGCCGAGCAGCACGCCCAGCCACCGCTGGCCCTTGATGGTCTCGGTCAGCGAGTCGGCCGAGTCGACGCCCACGAGCATCAGCACGAACAGGAAGAGCATCATCACGGCGCCCGTGTACACGACCACCTGCACGACGCCGAGGAACGGCGCCTCCTGAGCCACGTACAGGATGGCCAGGCCGACCATCACGAACATCACGCAGACCGCGGCGTGCACCGCCTTGCGGGCGAACAGCAGCCCGAGGGCGGCGAGCACCATGAGCGGCGCGAGCACCCAGAACAGCGCGGCCTCCGCGCCCGACGCCGTCACGACCGGCCGTCGCTGGGGTCGGGGGTCGGGAGCGTCGCGACGTGCCCGCCCTCCGCGGCCTGCCGCGTCGCGACCGCCGCCTTGGTGGCGCTGCCGCGCAGCCGGTGCCGGCGCGGGGTGGGGGGCGGCGCGTCGCCGTGCACCACCTGCTCGGCGCCCTCGAGGCTGGGGTCGTCGGGCCGGTGCTCGCGCACCCATGCCACCTGCTCGTCCGTGGGCGCCGTGACCTCGCCGCGGTAGTACTCGGTGTCGGTGGTGCCCTCGACCATCGGGTGCGGCGCGGCGAGCATGCCCTCCGCGAGCGGGGCGAGCAGGTCCTGCTTCTCGTAGATCATCCCGGCGCGGTCGGGGCCGGCCAGCTCGTAGTCGTTCGTCATCGTGAGCGCCCGGGTGGGGCACGCCTCGATGCAGAGCCCGCAGAAGATGCAGCGCAGGTAGTTGATCTGGTAGACGCGGCCGTACCGCTCGCCGGGCGACATGTGCTCGCCGTCGGGCAGCTCGGCGTTGTCCGCGCCCTCCACGTAGATCGCGTCCGCGGGGCACGCCCAGGCGCACAGCTCGCAGCCGATGCACTTCTCCAGCCCGTCGGCGTACCGGTTGAGCTGGTGGCGGCCGTGGTACCGGCGCTGCGGCGGCGTCTTGGTGCGGGGGTACTGCTCCGTCACCGTGGGCCGGAACATGGAGGAGAACGTCACGCCGAACCCGGCCACCGGGGCGAACAGGTCGCCCAGCGGGCCCTTGCTCGGGCGCAGCGGTTCGTACGGCTTGTCGGTCATCGCGTCTCCTCGGATCGGTCGACGGCGGAGGCGGGGACGTGCCGGCGCGCCCGGGGCGACGGCGGCAGGGACTGCCCGGGCAGGGGCGGCACGGGGAAGCCGTCGGCGAAGGCGTCGAACTCCCCCGACCGGGCGGGGGAGGCGCCCGGCGGGCCGGACCCCGCCTCCGCGGGTCTCCCGTCGGCGGCATTGCGGTCGGGCCACAGCCACAGCAGGCCGATGACCACCGCGGCAGCGACGACCACGCCGGTGATGAGCTGGGTGCGGGTGATGCCCGCGAGCCCGAGGTACTGGAACACGCTGAGCACCACGACCCACACCAGCGCGACCGGGATCAGCACCTTCCAGCCGAAGGACATGAACTGGTCGTACCGGAGCCGCAGCAGCGTGCCGCGCACCCAGACGAACACGAACATGACCAGCCAGAGCTTGACCAGGAACCACAGCACGGGCCACCAGCCGGTGTTGAACATGCCGTCGTTGATCGCCGAGATCGGCCACGGTGCGCGCCACCCGCCGAGGAACAGCGTGGTGGCGACGGCCGAGACGTTGAGCATGTTGATGTACTCCGCCAGGAAGAACCAGGCGAACTTCATCGAGCTGTACTCGGTCATGTACCCGGAGACGAGCTCGCCCTCGGCCTCGGGCAGGTCGAACGGGAGGCGGTTGGTCTCGCCGATCATCGAGATGACGTACACGACGAACGCGGGCAGCAGGGGCAGGAACCACCAGATGCTCGTCTGCGACGCGACGATCTGCGACGTCGACATCGACCCGGCCATGATGAACACGCTGACCAGGGAGAGGCCCATCGCCAGCTCGTAGGAGATGACCTGGGCCGTGGACCGCACCGACCCGAGCAGCGGGTAGGTGGAGCCGGAGGACCAGCCGCCCAGCACGATGCCGTACACGCCCATCGACGCGCAGGCCAGCACGTACAGGATGGCCACCGGGAAGTCGGTGAGCTGCGCCGGCGTGGAGTAGTCGGTGAACGGGATCGTCACCTCGGGGCCGAACGGGATGACCGCGAAGACCAGCAGCGCGCAGAACACGGAGATCATCGGCGCCAGCAGGTACACGACCCGGTCGGCGCGGGTGACGTTCACGTCCTCCTTGAGGAGCAGCTTCATCGCGTCCGCGAGCGACTGCAGCAGGCCGAAGGGGCCGTGCCAGTTGGGGCCGGGGCGCACCTGCATGCGCGCCACGACCTTGCGCTCGAACCAGATCGCGAACAGCACGCTCGTCAGCAGGAAGACGACGATGAGCACCGCCTTGATCAGCGAGACCCACAGCCAGTCGTTGCTGAAGTCGGACGCGACCCCGGGGATCATGCGGCACCTCCGTCGTCGGTCGAGGCGGTCGAGGCGGTCGAGGCGGTCGAGGCGGGCGGCCCGATGCGCACGAGGTCGCCCGGTACCGCGCCGAGCGCGTCGTGCACGCGGCAGCCGCGGGACGCGAGCGGCAGCCACACCACGTGGTCGACCATCTCCGTGATGGCCACCGGCACGGTCACGGAGCCCCGGTCGGTGGTCACCGTCACGCGGTCGCGGTCGTAGACGTCGACGGCGGCCGCCGTGGCGGCGGACATCCGCGCCACGGGCCGCTTCGCGGTGCCGGCGAGGAACTGCTCGCCGTCCTGCAGCGCGCCGTCGTCGAGCAGCAGGTGCCAGCTCGCCAGGACGGCGGAGCCCGGCGGCACCTCGGGCGGCTCGACGAGCTCGCCCTCCGGGGCCGGCACCCTCGCGCCGCCCCAGGCCGGCAGCGCCGCGATCGCCCGGTGCGCCTCGAGCGGGGTCGCCGCGCCGAGGTCGACGCCGGCCTGCTCGGCGAGGGCGTCGAGCACGCGGTGGTCGGGCAGCGCGCCGCTCTCCAGCGCCGCGCCGAACGCGCGGACGCGGCCCTCCCAGTTCCAGTACGACCCGGCCCGCTCGACCGGCGGGGCCACGGGCAGCACGACGTCCGCCAGGTCGGTCACCTCGGACCGGCGGACCTCGAGCGAGACCACGAAGCCCGCGGCGGCGAGCGCCGTCCGGGCGTGCGCCGGGTCGGGCAGGTCGGCCGGCTCCACGCCGCCGACCAGGGCGCCGCCGAGCTGCCCGACCGACAGGGCGTCGAGGATCTCCGCGACGTCGCGACCCGGTGCGGCCGGCAGCGCGTCGGCGTCGACCCCCCAGGCGGCCGCGACCTCGGCGCGGGCCGCGGGGTCGGTCAGCGGGCGTCCGCCGGGCAGCAGGCCCGGCAGCAGCCCCGCCTCGAGCCCGCCGCGCTCCCCCGCGCGGCGCGGGATCCACGCGACCCGCGCGCCGGTGGCGGCGGCGAGCCGCAGGGCCTCCGCGTAGGCGCCGGGAGCCGACGCGAGCCGCTCGCCCACGAGGATCACGGCGCCCGGCGCGGCGAGCGCCTCGGCGACGGCGCCGAGGGTGGCGGCGTCGGAGTCGGCGGGCACCAGACCGCCGCCGGCCCGCGTGGCGAGGATGCCGAGCCACTCGGCCTCGGTGCCGGGGGCGGCGGGCAGCAGCGTGCCGTCCAGGCGGGCGAGCCCGCGGCTGGCGAACGGCGCCATCGACCAGACCTTCGTTCCGTGCGTGCGCACCCCCTTGCGCAGCCGCAGGAAGGTGACGCCGGCCTCCTCCTCCGCCTCCAGGCCCGCCAGCAGCACGGCGGGGGCGGCCTCGACGTCGCCGAAGGTCACGCCGACGCCCGTCCCGGCCACCGCGTGGCCCAGGAACGCCGTCTCCTCCGCCGAGCCCACGCGGGCGCGCTGGTCGACGTCGTCCGTGCCGAGCACGGTGCGCGCGTACCGCGACCAGGCGAAGGCGTCCTCGACGGTCAGCCGGCCGCCGGGCAGCACCCCGACCCCGCCGGCCGCCCGCGCGGCGGCCAGGCCCTCGGCCGCCAGCTCGAACGCCTCGACCCACGACGCGGGCCGCAGCTCGCCGCGCGACACGACGGCGCCGTTCTCGTCGAGCACCCGGTCCCGCACCAGCGGGGTGGTGAGCCGGTCCGGGGCGGCCTGCCAGGTGAAGGCGAAGCGGTCCTTGTCGGTGATCCACTCCTCGTTGACCGCCGGGTCCTCCCCCGACAGCCGCCGCAGCACGACGCCCCGCCGGTGGTCGACGCGGATCGCGGAGCCGCAGGAGTCGTGCTCGGAGACGCCGGGCGTCGACACGAGGTCGAACGGGCGGGACCGGAAGCGGTACGCGGCGCCGGTGAGCGCGCCGACCGGGCAGATCTGCACCGTGTTGCCGGAGTAGTAGGACGCGAACGGCTGCCCGGACGTGCTGGTCGTGCTCGTCGAGACCACGCCCTCGCTGTCGGCGGGCTCGACCGTCGACGACGGCGGCGGCGCGAAGTCGAGCACGGTCTCGTCGAAGCGGCCGATCTGCTGGACCGACCCGCGCTCCTGCAGGGCGATGAACGCGTCGCCCGCGATCTCCTCGCTGAACCGGGTGCAGCGCTGGCACAGCACGCACCGCTCGCGGTCGAGCAGGATCTCGGTGGAGACGGCGATCGGCTTGGGGAAGGTGCGCTTGACGTCCTCGAACCGGGACTCGGCGCGCCCGTTGGTCATCGCCTGGTTCTGCAGGGGGCACTCGCCGCCCTTGTCGCACACCGGGCAGTCCAGCGGGTGGTTCATGAGCAGCAGCTCCATGACCCCCTGCTGCGCCTTGTCCGCGACCGGGGAGGTGCGCTGCGTCTTGACGATCATCCCGGGGGTGACCGTCATCGTGCACGACGCCTGCGGCTTCGGCATGGGCCGCACGTTGCCCTCGCGGTCCGGCATCGCGACCTCGACGAGGCACTGCCGGCATGCGCCGGCGGGCTCCAGCAGCGGATGGTCGCAGAACCGCGGGATCTGGATGCCCACCTGCTCGGCCGCGCGGATGATGAGCGTGCCCTTCGGCACGGTCACCTCGACCTCGTCGATGGTGAGCGTCACCGTCTCGACGGGAGGCGCGCCCTGGCCCCCGCCGGAGGTCGGCTTGTCCGTGGTCGCCGTCATCAGTGACCTCCCACACCGGCCGCGCCCGCCAGGGCCGGGGTCCGGTGATTCCTCGGGGTGTAGTCGAACAGGGCGCTGGCGCGCGGGTCGAACGGGCACCCGTGGCCCTCGATGTGCGCCTCGTACTCGTCGCGGAAGAGCTGGACGCTCGACGTCACGGGCGACGTCGCGCCGTCGCCGAGCGCGCAGAACGCGCGGCCCAGGATGTTGTCGCACAGGTCGAGCAGCAGGTCGACGTCGCGCTCCTCGCCCTGGCCCGCCTCGATGCGGTGCAGCACCTGCTTGAGCCAGTACGTGCCCTCGCGGCAGGGCGTGCACTTGCCGCACGACTCGTGCGCGTAGAAATCCGTCCAGCGGCTGACCGCTCGGACCACGCAGGTCGTGTCGTCGAAGAGCTGCAGCGCGCGGGTGCCGAGCATCGAGCCCGCCGCCCCGACCGACTCGTAGTCGAGCGGGGTGTCGAGGTGGTCGGCCGTGAACAGCGGCGTCGACGACCCGCCCGGCGTCCAGAACTTCAGCTCGTGGCCCGGCCGGATCCCGCCCGCGAGGTCGAGCAGCTCGCGCAGGGTGATGCCGAGCGGCGCCTCGTACTGCCCCGGGCGGACGACGTGCCCGGACAGGGAGAACAGGCCGTGGCCCTGCGACTTCGCGGTGCCCATGCCGGAGAACCAGTCGGCCCCGCGCGCCACGATGCCCGGCACCGACGCGATGGACTCGACGTTGTTCACCACCGTGGGCCGCGCGTACAGTCCGGCGACGGCCGGGAACGGCGGCTTCAGCCGCGGCTGGCCGCGCTTGCCCTCGAGGGAGTCGAGCAGCGCCGTCTCCTCCCCGCAGATGTACGCGCCCGCGCCCGCGTGCACCGTGACCTCCAGGTCGAAGCCGGAGCCGAGCACGTCCTTGCCCAGGTAGCCGGCGTCGTAGGCCTCCTGCACCGCCGCGAGCACGCGCCGGTACACGTGCAGCACCTCGCCACGCACGTACACGAACGCGTGGTGGCAGCCGATCGCGTAGCTCGTGATCGCGATGCCCTCCACCAGGTGCTGCGGGCTCGCCATCATCAGCGGGATGTCCTTGCACGTGCCCGGCTCGGACTCGTCCGCGTTGACCACGAGGTATCGCGGCCCGCCATCGGGCGGTGGGAGGAAGCCCCACTTCATGCCGGTCGGGAACCCGGCGCCGCCGCGGCCGCGCAGGCCCGAGTCCTTCACCGTCTGCACGAGGTCGCCGGGCTCCGTCGCCAGGGCCGTGCGCAGCCCGCGGTACCCGCCGGCCGCCTCGTAGGCCGCGAGCGTCCACGACCGGTCGGCGTCCCACGTGTCCGTCAGCACGGGCAAGAGCTCAGTCATCGCCGTCACCCTTTCCGGAGGTCGAACGTCCCGGCTCGTCGTCCCCGGGCACGGAAGGCTCCCGCTCCGCCGACGACTGCTCCCCGCCGGTCTCGGGCGCGACCTCGGTGGTCGAGCCTGTCGATCCGCTGGTTGAGCTGGTCGAAACCCGGGTCTCGACAGGCTCGACCGACGACGACGAAGGCTCCCCCGCCCCGTCCGACGCACCCTCCACGGCAGCAGCAGCCCGGGCCAGCCGAAGACCGGCCAGCGTCGGCTCCCCCGCCCCCACGCCCTCGTCGGCGCGGCCGTCGGTGAACCCGGCCAGCACGCGGCTCATCTGCTTGAAGCTGCACACCGAGGACGCGCCGCGCGTGGGCGCCACCTCCTGGCCGGCGCGCAGCCGGTCGGCGAGGTCGGTGGCCGACCCGGGCGTCTGGTTGTCGAAGAACTCCCAGTTGACCATCACGACGGGCGCGTAGTCGCAGGCCGCGTTGCACTCGACGCGCTCGAGCGTGATCGCGCCGTCGTCGGTGGTCTCGTCGTGCCCGACGCCGAGGTGGTCGCTCAGCTCGTCGAAGATGGCGTCGCCACCCATGACGGCGCACAGCGTGTTGGTGCACACGCCCACGGTGTAGGTGCCGTTGGGGTGCCGCTTGTACTGGGTGTAGAACGTGGCGACCGCGCTGACCTCGGCCGGCGTGAGCTCCAGCTGCTCGGCGCAGAACAGGATGCCGTCCCGGCTCACGTACCCGTCCACGGACTGCACCAGGTGCAGCATCGGCAGCAGCCCGGAGCGCGGGTCCGGGTAGCGTGCCCTGATCGCCGCCGCGTCGGCGGCGAGTCCCGCCAGCGTGTCCGCGTCGTACCGCGTCTGCGAGCGCGCGCTCGTGGGTTCTGCCGTCATCGGTCGACCCCTCCCAGCACGGGGTCCAGGGACGCGACGGCCACGACGACGTCGGCCACCTGGCCGCCCTCGCACATCACCGACACGGCCTGGAGGTTGTTGAACGACGGGTCGCGGAAGTGCGCCCGGTACGGCTTGGTGCCCCCGTCGGACACCGCGTGCACGCCGAGCTCGCCGCGCGGGTGCTCGACGGTCTGCCAGACCTGCCCGGCCGGCACGCGGAAGCCCTCGGTGACGAGCTTGAAGTGATGGATCAGGGCCTCCATCGAGGTGCCCATGATCTGGCGGATGTGGTCGAGCGAGTTGCCCTGGCCGTCCGCGCCCACCGCGAGCTGGGCGGGCCAGGCGATCTTCTTGTCGGCCACCATGACCGGTGCACCGGCCGTCCCCTCGAGCCGGGCGAGCGCCTGCTCGACGATCCGCAGCGACTGGTAGCACTCCTCGATCCGCAGCACCACGCGGGCGTAGCAGTCCGCGTCGGTCGACGTCGGGACGTCGAAGTCGTACGTCTCGTAGCCGGAGTACGGGAACGCCTTGCGCACGTCGTAGGGCAGCCCGGTGGAGCGCAGCACGGGGCCGGTGACCCCGAGCGCCATGCACCCGGCGAGGTTGAGCACGCCGACGTCGACGAGGCGCCCCTTGAAGATCGGGTTGGCGAGCATGAGGTCGCCGAGCTGCCCGAGGTAGTGGCGGATCTTCGGCAGCGCCGCCCGCACCTGGTCCTCGAAGCCCTCGGGCACGTCCTGCGCGACGCCGCCCGGGCGCACGTAGGCGTGGTTCATGCGCAGCCCGGTGACCGCCTCGAACAGACGCAGGATCTCCTCGCGCGCCGTGAACCCGATGGTCATGACCGTCGTCGCGCCCATCTCGTTGCCGCCCGTGCCGAGGCACACGAGGTGGGACGCCACCCGGTTGAGCTCCATCATGAGCACCCGGATGATCGACGCCCGCTCGGGCACGTCGTCCGTGATCCCCAGCAGCTTCTCGGTGGCGAGGCAGTAGGCCGTCTCCTGGAACAGCGGCGCGAGGTAGTCCATCCGGGTGCAGAACGTGGTGCCCTGCGTCCAGGTGCGGAACTCCATGTTCTTCTCGATGCCGGTGTGGAGGTAGCCGATGCCGCAGCGGGCCTCGGTGACCGTCTCGCCGTCGATCTCGAGCATGAGGCGCAGCACCCCGTGCGTGGACGGGTGCTGCGGGCCCATGTTGACGACGATGCGCTCCTCGCCCACGGCCTCGCGGGCGATCTCGTCCCAGTCCCCGCCCGAGGCCTCGAACCCGGGGATCCCCGGGTCGAAGTCGTCGGTGGGCGGGCGGGTGGCGTGCGGCGTTCCCGTGGTTGTCACGAGTACGACCTCCTCGTGTCGGGCGGGGGCACCGTGGCGCCCTTGTACTCCACGGGGATGCCGCCCAGCGGGTAGTCCTTGCGCTGCGGGTGGCCCGGCCAGTCGTCGGGCATCTCGATGCGCGCCAGGCCCGGGTGGCCGTCGAAGACGATCCCGAAGAAGTCCCAGGTCTCGCGCTCGTGCCAGTCGTTCGTCGGGTACACGGACGTGGTGGAGGGGACGTGCGGGTCCGCGTCGGGCACCGCGACCTCGAGCCGCACCTGCCGGCCGTGCGTCACCGACGTGAGGTGGTAGACGGCGTGCAGCTCGCGCCCGGCGTCCTGCGGGTAGTGCACCCCGGAGACCCCGAGGCTGAGCTCGAAGCGCAGGTCCTGGTCGTCGCGCAGCGCCCGGCAGACGGCCAGCAGGTGCTCGGGCGCGACGTGCAGCGTGAGCTCGGCGCGCGGGCTCGGCGGGTCGGCCTGCGGGTCGACGACGACGCGCTCGACCGCGGCGTCGAACGCGACCCCCGCCGCCGCCAGCACCTCCCCGAGCACGTCGACCGCCTCGTCGAACCAGCCCCCGTACGGGCGGGTCGCCGCGCCGGGCATCGCCACCGGCTGCTGCAGGCCGCCGTAGCCCGACGTGTCGCCGGAGCCCTGCACGCCGAACATCCCGCGCCGCACCTCGACGACCTCGGGCCCGCGCCCCGGCCGCCCGGCCTGGTCGCTGCCCGCGACCAGCTCGCCCGCACGCGGCCCGAGGACCTCCTCGGGCTGCGGCACGGGCTTGTCGGCGCTCGCCCCGCCCGCCGGCGTGCCGGTGGTGCCCCCGCTCATCGCAGCAGCCCCTTGAGCTCGAACGTCGGCGTGGCGTCGAGCGCGGCCGCCTCGGCGGCCGCGGCCGCCTCCTTGCGGTTGACGCCCAGCGGCGAGTCCTGGATCTGCTGGTGCAGCGCGAGGATCGCGTTGATCAGCATCTCCGGGCGCGGCGGGCAGCCGGGCAGGTACACGTCGACCGGCACGATGTGGTCGACGCCCTGCACGATCGCGTAGTTGTTGAACATGCCGCCGCTGGACGCGCAGACCCCCATGGACAGCACCCACTTGGGCTCGCTCATCTGGTCGTAGACCTGCCGCACGACCGGGGCCATCTTCTGACTCACCCGGCCCGCGACGATCATGAGGTCCGCCTGCCGCGGCGACGCCCGGAACACCTCCATGCCGAACCGCGACAGGTCGAACCGCGACGCGCCGGCCGCCATCATCTCGATGGCGCAGCACGCCAATCCGAACGTCACCGGCCACACGGACGCCTTGCGCAGGTAGCCCGCCAGGTCCTCGATCGTCGTCAGCAGGAAGCCCGACGGAGCCTCTTCCAGGCCCATGAACCCTCCCCTCGTGAGCATCGGTGCCGGATCCCGCCGGCACCGTCGCCGTCCGTCTTGCCGTGTTCGTGCTGGGTCGTCGTGCTGGGTCGTGCAGGTCGTGCTGGGTCGTGCCGTCGTGCGCCCGGGCCTAGACCCAGGAGAGTCCGCCCCGTCGCCACTCGTAGACGAAGGGCACGGTGATGAGGGCGAGGAAGGTCAGCATCGCGACCAGGCCGAAGCCGGCGAGCGCCGCGAAGTCCACCGCCCACGGGTAGAGGAAGACCACCTCGATGTCGAAGACGATGAACGTCATGGCGACCAGGTAGTACTTGACCGGGAGCCGACCGCCGCCCACCGCGTGCGGCGTCGGCTCGATGCCGCACTCGTAGGCGTCGAGCTTGGCCCGGTTGTAGCGCTTGGGCCCGATGACGGCGCTCGCCGTCACGCCGCCCACGGCCAGCACCAGGGCCACGCCCATGAGCATGAGGACCGGCACGTACGGGTTCGTCATCGTGCCGCTCCCGACCGCGCCGCCGCGCTCCGCCCGACCTCGTGCATCTCGACCACTCCCTTGTGCTCGTCTGCGCTCATGCCGCCGGGACCACCCTGGTGAGCCCCGCGACGACCCGGTCCACCCAGTCGCCGCCGCGCGGCTCGTAGCAGTCGGACAGCAGCTTGAGCACGAACCTCATGACCACCGGCCGCGGCAGCCCGTACCGCACGCACAGCCGCATGACCTGCGGGTGCTCGATGAGCCGCACGAACCAGCGACCCACCGTGTAGTAGCCGCCCAGGTCGGCCCGCATCCGGTCCGCGTAGGACGCGAGCGTGCGCTCCCGGGCGTCGTCCGTGGTGCGGGTGCGCGCCTGCGCGATCGCGTCGGCCGCGACCCGCCCCGCCTGCAGGGCGTAGGCGATGCCCTCGCCGTTGAACGGGCTGACCATCCCGGCCGCGTCGCCCACCAGCACCGCGCCGTCGCGGTAGAGCGGGCTGCGGTTGAAGCCCATCGGCAGCGCCGCGCCCCGCACCGGGCCCACCTGGTTGTCGGGCGTGAAGCCCCAGTCCTCGGGGGTGTTCCGCATCCAGGCCTGCAGCATGCTGCGGTAGTCGTGGCCCGTCGCCGACTGCCGCGCGGGCGTGGAGCTCACGGCGCCGAGGCCCACGTTGGCCGTGCCGTCGCCGAGCGCGAAGATCCACCCGTAGCCGGGCAGCAGGTTGGACGCGCCGGGCGCGCCGTCCCACAGCTCGAGGTGCGACTCCATCCACGCGTCCTCGTGCCGGGAGGTGCCCTCGGTGCGGAAGTACGTGCGGACGGCGGTGCCGAGCGGCCGGTCGTCGCGGCGCGTGATGCCGAGCGCCGTCGCGAACCGGGAGGAGACGCCGTCGGCCGCGACCACGACGGGTGCTCGGTAGACCGCCTCCGCGCCGTCGGCGCGGCCGCGAGCGTCCAGGGGTTGTGCGCGCACGCCCACGACCCGGCCGTCCCGCTCGTCCAGCAGCGGACCGGCCACCTTGGTGCGCTCGAGCAGCTTGGCGCCGCTGGCCTGCGCGTGCTGGGCGAGCCGGTGGTCGAGCGAGGTGCGGGCGCGGGCCATGCCGTAGCCGGGGTAGGAGTCGAGGTCGGGCCAGGGCAGCTCCCACGACCGGGCGCCGGCGACGACACGCAGGCCCTCGTTGCGGATCCAGCCGTCCTCGGGCTGCGTGCCGAGCCCCATCCGGGCCAGCTCGCCGACCGCGCGGGGCGTCAGCCCGTCGCCGCAGACCTTGTCGCGAGGGAAGGACGCCTTGTCGAGCACGAGCACGTCGAGGCCCGCGGACGCGCACCAGTGGGCCGTGGACGTCCCGGCCGGGCCGGCGCCCACGACGATGACGTCGGCGTCGTCCAGACGACCTGACCGCACGTGCTCACCTCGCTCCCTCGAGCGCCCCGGCGACGGTGCCGGAGTCGATTTGTGAACCCCATCACAACTCTTGCCAGCACTCTAGTCACGTTCGCGGGACGATGTGTAGGAAGGTAACCCTTCCTTCCGCGGCGCCCTCCGGCGGGCGGGCGCGAAGAGGCGCGGGAACCTGCGTCCCCGCAGGTCCGGCGGTGTGACCCGATCGGCATGTCGCGAGGTGCGTACTGCTCCGGACGCGCCTACGGTCGTGCGCACGACCCCCACCGGCTCGACCACAAGGAGGCGCGTCCCATGAAGGCAGGACCGGCATTCGTCGTCGGCGCAACGCTCGGCTATCTGCTCGGCACCGAGAAGGGCCGGCAGCAGCTCGACAAGGCCAAGGGCTGGGCCACCGAGACCTGGAACGACCCGCGCGTCCAGGCCAAGGTCTCGGACGTCACCAGCAGCGTGACGGAGTTCGCCAAGGAGCAGGGCAGCGCCCTCAAGGACCGCACCGCCGGCGCCTGACCCGCACCGACGCGCGGCGGGCCCGGCGACGGCGGCTCCGTCGCCGGGGCCCGCCCGCCGCCGTCAGCGCGCGACCGGGACCTCGGCCTCGTCGAGGTCGGCGCCGTAGCGCTCCCGCTCGATCTCCTTGAGGCTCTTGCCCGCGGTGTCCGGCGCCCAGACGACGCCGATGACGAGGGACGCGACGAGGAGCGCGACCATGATCCCGCCGACGAACGGCACGCCCTGGTTCGCGAGCATCGTCGGGAACAGGTAGCTCAGCAGGCCCACCGCGATGCGCGCCACGAAGAAGAGCACGCCCTGCGCGGACGCGCGGTAGGCGGTGGCGAACAGCTCCGCGGTCCACAGCGCGTAGAAGGCCTGGGCGCCGATGCCCGCCGACACGCCCCACAGCACGGCGTAGGCGATCAGCAGGGGCATCGAGACGTGCGGCACGAACGCGAGGATCATCCACGCGGCGACGGCCATGACCGCGCCGATGCCGTACAGCAGCCGCCGGCTCACCCGGTCGCCGTACTTCATGAAGCCCCAGAAGGTGGCGGCGGACGTCAGGCCCCAGACCAGCACCTGGAGCAGGTTCTGGGCCACCGCGCTCTCGACGCCGGCGGTCTGGTAGACGCGCGGCATGAAGATGCCCGCCTGGCCGGCCACCGTGTTCCACAGGGCGTACACGCCCACGAGGAACAGCAGCGCCTTGACGTTCTGCGGGTGCGACACCAGCTCCCGGAAGCCGCGCCGGCGGCGGCCGAGCGCGACCTGCTTGGCGTTCGACTCCTTCCAGACGTCGGACTCCGCGAGGCCGCGGCGCACCCACCAGGTGACGAAGGCGATCACGAACAGGTGGGCGAAGATGATGCGGCTGCCGAGCAGGCCGAGGGGCACGAGCGCGGTGGCGAGCACGAAGCCGACGAACGGCCCGAGCGACCAGGCGAGCTGCGCGGTGCCGACGTGCCGGGCGCGCTGGCCGTCGGGCGCCTCCTCCGCGATGTACGTCCACGCGACGGGGACGCCCGCGCCGACGGCGATGCCGGTGAGCACGATGCCGACGAACAGCATCCACGGGGCGCCGGCGAAGACGATGAACGCCGTGCCGAGCATGTAGAGCAGCAGGTCGTAGGTGTAGATGAACTTGCGGCCGTACCTGTCGCCCAGCGGCCCGCCGATCATGGCCCCGACGGCCGCGCCGAAGGCGTTGGCGCTCAGCGCGGCGGCAAGGCCGACGGCGAGGTTGCTGAGCCCGAAGTGCTCCTGCCAGAGCGTGAGACTGGTGGCGAGCGCGATGATCGAGCCCGCCTCGATGTAGTTGGACATCGCGACCGCGACGGTCGCCCGGTACCCGTGCAGACGGGTGCCGCCGCCCGGCGTCGGGCGCGTCGCGCTGTGTGGTGTCGTCATCGACTGAGCCTTTCGTGCGTACGTCGTCGTGCTGCGCGTCATCCTTGAAACGTTTCAGGCGCTGGTGGACGATACGACGACGACGGAAGCGACGTCAAAGGCCCTGGTCGGGCTCGGCGGTCGGGCTCGGCGGTCGGGCTCGGCGGTCGGGCTCGGCGGTCGGGCTCGGTGGTCGGGCTCGGTCAGCGCGGGCGCACGGCCCGGTGCAGCGCGACGATGCCGCCGGCGAGGTTGCGGTACGACACCCGGTCCCACCCGGCGGCGAGGAGCCGTCGGCCGAGCGCCGCCTGGTCCGGCCACGAGCGGATCGACTCGGCGAGGTAGTCGTAGGACCCGCGGTCGCGGGTCACGGCCCCCGCCACCACGGGCAGGGCGCGCATCAGGTACTCCTGGTAGAGCACGCGGAACGGCCGCCACGTGGGCGTGGAGAACTCGCAGACGACGACCCGCCCGCCGGGCCGCACCACCCGCAGCATCTCGCGCAGCGCCGCGTCGGTGTCGACCACGTTGCGCAGCCCGAAGCTGATCGTCACGGCGTCGAAGGCGCCGTCGGCGAACGGGAGCCGGGTGGCGTCGCCGGCGACGAAGGACAGGTCCGGACGCCGGCCCTTGCCCACGGTGAGCATGCCGAGGCTGAAGTCGGACGGCACCACCAGCGCGCCGTCGTCGGCGAAGGGCTCGCTGGACGTGCCGGTGCCCGCCGCCAGGTCGAGCACGCGCTCGCCCGGGACGGCCGCGACGGCGTCCACCACCGCGCGCCGCCAGCGCCGGTCCTGGCCGAGCGAGACCAGGTCGTTCACGAGGTCGTAGCGCCGCGCGATGCCGTCGAACATCGACGCGACCTCGGCGGGCTTCTTCTCCAGGCTGGCGCGGGACACGGGTGTCATCGTCGCACGTTGCCACCGGGGCGGCGGGTGACCTAGCGTCGTGCAGGACGACGGCGCGAGGCCGGCGCTCCCTGGATCGGCAGACAGGCCCACTGAGCCGGCGCGACGCGGCGCCGCTGCCCGGCCGCCGCCGTCAGGAGGCACCGATGAGCACCTGGATCAAGAACCCGCTGGCCGTCTTCACCGCCGACGACTCCCCCGCCGACCCCACGGGCGCGACCGACGCCCGCGGCGGGGTCGTGGTGTCGGGCGGCGTGATCACCGAGCTGGTGGCCGCGGGAGCGAGCCCGACGGGCCCGGTGGACGCGACCTTCGACGCGTCCGAGCACGTGGTCACGCCCGGCCTGATCAACACGCACCACCACTTCTACCAGACCCTCACGCGCGCCTGGGGGCCGGTCGCGGACGCCGAGCTGTTCCCCTGGCTCGTGAACCTGTACCCGGTGTGGGCCCGCCTCACGCCGCGCGCCCACGAGCTCGCCACCAAGGTCGCGCTGACCGAGCTGCTGCTGTCGGGGTGCACCACCGCGGCGGACCACCATTACGTCTTCCCCGGCGGCCTGGACGACGCGATCGACATCCAGGTGGCGGCCGTCCGCGAGCTCGGGATGCGCGCCACCCTCACGCGCGGGTCGATGACGCTCGGCACGGACGACGGCGGCCTGCCGCCGCAGTCGGTCGTCCAGGACGCCGACACCATCCTGGCCGACTCCGAGCGGCTGATCTCGGCGTACCACGAGCGCGGCGCGGGAGCCCGGGTCCAGATCGCCCTCGCGCCGTGCTCCCCCTTCTCCGTCACGCCGGAGAACATGCGCGACACGGCGGAGCTCGCCGAGCGGCACGACGTGCGGCTGCACACCCACCTCGCCGAGACGATCGACGAGGAGGACTTCCTGCGGGAGAGGTTCGGGATGCGCACCGTGGACTACCTCGAGTCCGTGGGGTGGCTCACCGACCGCGCCTGGCTGGGCCACGGCATCCACTTCGACGACCGCGAGATCGAGCGGCTCGGCGCCGCGGGCACGGGCGTGGCGCACTGCCCGACGTCGAACATGCGGCTCGCGTCGGGCATCGCGCGGGTGCTGGAGCTCGAGGCGGCCGGGGTGCCCGTCGGCCTCGGCGTCGACGGCTCCGCGTCCAACGACGCCTCCACGATGATCCTCGAGGCCCGGCAGGCCCTGTACCTGCAGCGGCTCAAGTACGGGGCGTCCGTCCCCGTGGCCCGCGCCCTGGGCTGGGCCACCCGGGGCTCGGCCCGCGTGCTGGGCCGCGACGACGTCGGCGTCCTGGCGGTCGGCAAGCAGGCCGACCTCGCCCTCTGGCGGCTCGACGAGCCCCGCTTCTCCGGCTCCCACGACCCGGTCGCGGCACTGCTGCTGTGCGGAGCGGACCGCGCCGACCGCGTGATGGTGGGCGGCGAGTGGCGCGTCGTCGACGGCGCGGTCGTGGGGCTCGACCTGCCCGCCCTCCTCGCCGAGCACCGCGAGGCCGCCCGCCGGCTCGTCGACGCCGGTTGAGCCTGCCGAAGCGCGGAGGTCTCGACAAGCTCGACCGGCGGAGGGGGTTGACACAGATCACACTTGCCGGTCGAATAGTGGAAGGCTTCTTCCGTAGAACGGAAGAGTAGGCACTGGTAGCGCACAAGGAGGTCCGCTATGGCTCGATCCGCCACCACCCGCGCGACGACCGACCCCGCCCGTCCCGAGGACGAGCGGCTGCCGATCGGCGCCACGTTCGGGTACGGCTTGCAGCACGTGCTGACGATGTACGGCGGCATCATCGCGCCGCCGCTCGTCGTCGGCGGCGCCGCCGGCCTCACGTCCGCCGAGATCGGCACGCTCATCGCCGCCTCGCTCTTCATGGGCGGGCTCGCGACGATCCTGCAGACGGTCGGCATCCGGTTCTTCGGCTCCCAGCTCCCGCTGGTCCAGGGCGTCTCGTTCGCGGGCGTGTCCACGATGGTCGCCATCGTCGGGGGCGGCGGAGGGATCCCCGCCGTGCTGGGCGCCGTCCTGGTCGCCTCCGCGATCGGCTTCCTCATCACCCCGTTCTTCGCCCAGATCATCCGGTTCTTCCCGCCGGTGGTGACCGGCGTCGTCATCACGACGATCGGCCTGACCCTCATGCCCGTCGCAGCGAACTGGGCGATGGGCGGCGACGCCGAGGCGCCCGACTACGGCTCGACGAGCAACATCGGCCTCGCGTTCCTCACCTTCGCCATCGTCATCCTGCTGTCGAAGGTGGGCTCCGGGGTCGTCTCGCGGCTGTCGATCCTCATCGCGATCGTCGCCGGCACCCTGATCGCCCTCGCCCTGGGGATGGCCGACTTCTCCGGCGTCGGCGAGGGCCGGGTGTTCGCCTTCCCGACGCCGTTCGTGTTCGGCGCCCCGACCTTCGAGGTCGCGGCCATCGTGTCGATGCTCATCGTCATCCTGGTGACCCTCACGGAGACGACGGCGGACATCATCGCCGTCGGCGAGATCGTGGGCACCAAGGTGGACCGCAAGCGCATCGCCAACGGCCTGCGCGCCGACATGGCCTCCTCCGTCGTGTCCCCCGTCTTCGGCTCGTTCACGCAGTCCGCGTTCGCGCAGAACGTCGGCCTCGTCGCCATCACGGGCGTGAAGTCGCGCTTCGTCGTCGCCGCGGGCGGCGCGATCCTCGTCGTCCTCGGCCTGCTGCCCGTGCTGGGCCGCGTGGTCGCCGCCGTCCCCACTCCCGTGCTCGGCGGCGCCGGCGTCGTGCTGTTCGGCTCGGTCGCGGCGTCGGGCATCCGCACCCTGGCCAAGGTGGACTACGCGAACTCGATGAACCTTGTCATCGTCGCGGCGTCGATCTCGTTCGGCATGATCCCGATCGCCAAGCCCGACTTCTACGACCAGTTCCCCACGTGGTTCGGCACCATCTTCCACTCGGGGATCAGCTCGGCGGCGCTCATGGCCATCCTGCTGAACATCCTGTTCAACCACATCAAGGCCGGCACGCCCGAGAACCCGTCGGTGTTCGTCAAGGGCACCGCGAGCAGGGCGGTCGACGACGACCAGCTCGAGGACCTCGCCGACGACGGCGTCCTCAACCGCTCCACCGAGTCCACCGAGGGCCGCGGCGGCGCGGGCCCGCGGTGACGTCGTCGCACCGGTGACAGCACCGGGCGCCGCACCGTGAGCAGGGCGTGGCGGGCCGCCGGGCGTACCCTGGAGCCGATGTCCGCCACGCCTCTGCCGGCACCGCGCCCCTTCCCGGGCACGACCACCGGCACCGCCTCCGATCCCGCGACCGAGCCCCTCGCGCTCCTGGTCCGCACCACCCGGATCGACGACCTCCCCGGCGGGCTCACCGCCCTCGTCGATCTCCTCCCCGACGCCCGCCCGCTGAGCTGGGTGCGGCGCGGCGACGGCATCGTCGGCTGGGGCGAGGCGCTCCGCCTCGACACCTTCGGCCCGGGCCGCTTCGCCGACGCGGAGGCCGCCTGGCAGGCCACCCTCCAGCGCGCCGTGGTCCGCGACGACGTGCGCCTCCCCGGCACGGGGCCGGTCGCCTTCGGCACGTTCGCGTTCGACGACGCCGGCCAGCTCGACGACCAGGACGGCGACGACGTCGGCCCGGGGCGGCCTGACGGGTCCCTCGTGGTGCCACGGGTGGTCGTGGGCCGTCGCGGCGGAGTCACCTGGATGACCACCATCTCCCCGCGGGCGAGCCTCGAGGACGCCCCCGGCGCCGACGCGCTCCGCCGGGAGCCCCGCACCCCCGTCCCCGCGCCCGGCCGCGTCCGGTTCGCCGACGGGGCCGTGGCCGCCGACGACTGGCCCGCCGTCGTGCGCGAGGGCGTGGCCCGCATCCAGTCCGGCGCGCTCGAGAAGGTGGTGCTGGCCCGCGACGTGCTCGCCACCGCGGAGCGCCCCGTCGACCCGCGCTGGCTGCTGCGGCGCCTGGCCGACCGCTACGAGGCCTGCTGGACCTTCTCGGTGTCCGGCATGGTGGGCGCCACCCCCGAGCTGCTGGTGCGCAGCGAGAAGGGGCTCGTGACGTCCCGCGTGCTGGCCGGCACCATCCGCCGCGAGGCGGGCATGTCCGACGACGACGCGCTGCTGCACGCCGCCCAGCTCGCCCGATCCTCCAAGGACCTGGAGGAGCACGAGTACGCGGTGCGCTCCGTGGCGCGCGCGCTCGAGCCCTTCTGCTCGTCGATGAACGTGCCGGACGCGCCGTTCGTGCTGCACCTGCCCAACGTCATGCACCTCGCGTCGGACGTCACCGGGGTCCTGGACCGCGTGCCGTCGGACGGCGGGGACGGCGCGCCGTCGTCGCTCACCCTCGCCGCCGCGCTGCACCCGTCGGCCGCCGTGTGCGGCACGCCCACGGTCGTCGCGCGCGACCTCATCCGCGAGATCGAGGGCATGGACCGCTCCCGCTACGCCGGCCCCGTCGGCTGGGTGGGGGCCGACGGCGACGGCGAGTGGGGCATCGCCCTGCGGTCGGCGGAGCTCTCGCCGGCCGACCCCCGGCACGTGCGCCTGTTCGCGGGCTGCGGCATCGTCGCCGCGTCCGACCCCGAGGCAGAGCTGGCGGAGTCCGAGGCCAAGCTGGAGCCGATGCGCTGGGCGCTCGGCGGGGACTGATCCCCGGCACGACCGGCACGACGAACGCCGGGCGACGAGGACCCTTCCTCGTCGCCCGGCGCCGTCGCCGCAGGGCCGGGAGCTGCTACTCCTCCCAGACCTGCTCGCGGAAGTCGGACCACACCTGGACGTCGGAGGTCGCGCCCATGAGCCCGATCCGCGCGTCGACGAGGCCGAGCAGGATCTCGACGAGCGACGCGCCGTCGCCGAGGTTCTCCCCCAGCTCCGCGAGGTCGTCGCCGTCGGGGAGGTTCGCGTGGATGGAGGAGATGTACATCTGCGCGTTGCCCTCCATCGACACGTAGTCGGCGTCGGTGACGGTGCCACCGAGCGTGCCGTCGTTGTCGGCGTAGGTCTTGAGCCAGAACCCGGGCACCTTCACGGAGTCGACCGAGAGCCGCAGCGCGTCCCGCCGCGGGCCGTCGTTCGTGACCGGCACGTTCACCACGTCGATCCCGTTGATGCCGGTGAGCGGCAGCTGCAGGTCGCGCGTCTCGAGGTCGCCGTCGAGCGAGAACACGTTCGCGTCCTCGCGCTTGCCGCAGTCCCCCGGCAGCGAGATGTTGATGTCGAACTCGCCGCCGAACGTGATCCGCGCGCACGGGCCGAGCTCGAGCGTCGCCGCCTTCTCGACGGACTCCTCGGCCTCCTCGTCCGTCGGCTTCTTCCCGTCGTCGGCCTTGTCGCCCTGGTCGTCGGACTGGTCGTCGGACTGGCCGTCGGCCGTGTCGCCCTGGCCGTCGGCCTTGTCCGTCGTCCCGCCCGACGCGTCCCCGGCCTGGCCGTCCGCGGCGCCGTCGTCGCTGCCGGCGCCCGTGTCCCCGGAGGGCTCGTCGACCGTCCCGGAGCCGTCGTCCGCACCGTCGTCGGTCGCGCCGTCGTCCGTGCCCGCGTCGCCCGTCGCGGACGGCGACGGGCTGGGCGTCGCCTCGGGGTCGTCGTCGCTGCCGCAGGCCCACTCGAGCCACCCGAGCGGGTCCCAGCAGTCGGAGGCCGCGCTCACCTGGGCGGGCACGGCGCCCGCGGCCTGGGTCGTGGCCGTCGCGCCCGTGCCGCCGAGCGCGAGCACGGCGACCGCGGCGACCACGGCCGCGTGCCGCCCGCCCCTGGCCGGCTCGTCGTCGAACGGCAGGAGCTCGCCGAAGGCCTCGGTGTTCGACCCGGCGTCCTGCTCGTCGGAGGCGCCCGGGGCGCCCGCGGCCGCCGGCTGCGGTGCCGGCTCGGGCGTCGCGCCCGCGTCGTCGCCCGCCTCGTCGTCGGTCGACCCCGCGGCCGCCTCGGCCCCGGCGGGGCGGGGCAACCAGGACACCGCGAGGATGGCACCCACGACGCCCAGGACCATGCCGATCCCGAACCCGCCCAGGTTGACCCCGAGCAGCGAGTAGACCGAGATGGCCAGCGCGATGACGCCGTAGAACACCCGGAACTGGGGCTGCAGCATCACGAGGACGCCGAGCAGCACCAGCGCCACCGGCAGCAGCGTGGACTGCATGCCCTCGATGCCGAGCTGGATCTCGAAGTTGTCGATCTGCAGCCGGCCGGAGAACCACAGCACCACCCCGGCCAGGACGGTCAGGGCGCCGCCCCAGAAGGGCCGGTCCCGCCGCCAGGCGGCGAACCGCCGGCGGCGGGTGGCCGGCACCTCGGGGGGCGCCTCGGGGACCGAGGCGTTCTCGTCGCTCACGCGGACTCCTCCCTGGCTCCCGGGCGGCTCAGAAGCACTCGGTGCCGTCGGAGACCTTCAGGTGCAGGTCGGTGAGCTTGAAGACCGCGGCCGACGTGCTCGACGAGACCTGCTTGAGGTTCTGGATGTCGATCGCGTCGGAGTCCATCGCGAAGTCGCCCTTGCTGCCGTGCGCCTTGGTGTTGACGGTCGAGGCGTCGACCCCGATGCGGATCTGGTTGAACGTGGCGGTGCCGCGCAGGTCGCTCATGCCGATCTGCAGGTCGGTCGCCTTGACCGGGTTCTTGGGGTTCGTGCCCGCGGAGATGAGCAGCCCGAGCGGCATGCCGGGCACCTTCACCGACTGGCACAGGTTGTGCAGCGTCGCGTCCTTGATGTTCGCGATCGCGACGGGCTGCGACTTGCCGTCCGCGTCCTTCGCCTGGCCGGCGTACTGCGAGAAGCCGGTGCCTTCGAGCGAGTCGGCCGCGATCTTGAACTGCTGGCCCGAGATGGCCATCGACACCGGGACCGCCCCCTGGGCGACGCCGCCCATGAGGACGCCGATGACGGCGACCGTCGGGACCGCGGCGAGCATGGCACGGCCTCGGCGCGTGCGCGTCAGTGCGCTGAGCTTCATTTCCCCTCCACAGACGACTTGGCGACCCCTGTGTCGCCGACGAGTCGTGACGGTACGCCCCTTACTGAGGCGCCGTCAATAACGGTCCGCAGCGTGTCCGGAGGGCACGGCAGGCGTGCCCGCCACCTGCCGGAACGGCCATATGCTCGGCACATGGCAGCACCGCGACGCACCCGGATGAGCCCCGACGAACGACGTCAGCAGCTCGTCGCGCTCGGGGTCGCCGCCCTCGCCGACCGCCCGCTCGAGGCCGTCACGGTGGAGGACCTGGCCGCCCAGGCCGGCGTCTCTCCCGGCCTCGTGCACTACTACTTCGGCAACCGCCAGGGCCTGCACTCCGCCATCGTGCGCACCGCCCGCGACGCGATGCTGCACGCCACCGAGCCCCGCGCCGAGCTGCCACCGCGCGAGCGCCTGCGCGACACCCTCGACCGGTTCGTGGAGTTCGTGCACGACCACGACGCGACCTTCTACTCGCTGGTGCGCGGCGCGGCCTCTGGCGACGAGCACGTGCGCGCCACCATCCAGCACGCGCGGGACGTGCTCGCCGGGCACCTGCGCGACGCCTTCCAGGAGATCGGCGTCGCACCGACCCCGCTCCTGGAGGTCGCCCTGCACGCCTGGATCTCGTTCGCGGAGCAGGCGCTCGTCGAGGCCGCGACCGACCCCGAGATCTCCGCCTCCGAGCTCGCCGACTTCCTCGAGAGCAGCGCCCTCGGCGTCCTCGCCGCACTGCGCCCGGCGAACCCCGCTGCTGGTTGAGCCTGTCGAAACCCGTCCGTGGTCTCGACAGGCTCGACCGACGGAGCCCGCCGCTGGTTGAGCCCGTCGAAACCCGTCCGTGGTCTCGACAGGCTCGACCGACGGAGCCCGCCGCTGGCTGAGCCCGTCGAAACCCGTCCGTGGTCTCGACAGGCTCGACCGACGGAGCCCGCCGCTGGCTGAGCCCGTCGAAACCCGTCCGTGGTCTCGACAGGCTCGACCGACGGAGCCCGCCGCTGGCTGAGCCCGTCGAAACCCGTCCGTGGTCTCGACAGGCTCGACCGACGGAGCCCGCCGCTGGTCGAGACCGTCGAAACCCGTCCGTGGTCTCGACAGGCTCGACCGACGGAGCCCACCGCCGGCTGAGCCCGTCGAAACCCGTCCATGGTCTCGACAGGCTCGACCGACGGAACCCACCGCCGGCTGAGCCCGTCGAAACCCGTCCGTGGTCTCGACAGGCTCGACCGACGGGCACGGCGAAGCCCCGCGGGTCGCGACGGGGAGGGGGAGTTCGTCGCGTCCCGCGGGGCTGATCGTGGAGGTCGGCCGCGGCTCAGTTGTTGCTGCCGCTGCCGCCCTGGAGCAGGTCCTCGAGCCAGCTGGGCAGATTGCCGGGGTCGGTCGAGTCGGAGCTGCCGCCCTGACCCTCCTGGCCCTGGCCGTCCTGACCCTGGTCCTGACCGTTCTGGTCCTGGCCCTGGCCGTTCTGGTCGCCGTTCTGGTCCTGGCTGCCCTGGCCGGTGGTGGCCGACTCGTCGCGCACGGCGAGGGTCACGTCCACCTTCTGCGTCTTGCCGTCGCGGACATAGGTCAGCGTCACCTTCTGGTCGGCCGCCTTCTCCCGCACGTACGCCGTGAGGGACTCGGCGCCGTTCACGGCGTCGTCGTCGATCGCGACGATGACGTCGCCCGCCTTCACGCCGGCGTCCGCGGCCGGCGACCCGGACGACACCTCGACCACCTGGGCGCCGCGGCGCGTGACGTCGTCGGCCGTGGCCGTCGCGTCCTGCATGGTCACGCCCAGGAAGGCGTGCTCCGCGGTGCCGTCGTCGATCAGCTGGTCCGCGATGTTGGCCGCAAGGTCCACCGGGATGGCGAACCCGAGGCCGATCGAGCCGGACTGGCTGCTGCTCGCGCCGCCCGAGAGCGTGGCGATCGACGACGTGATGCCGATGACCCGGCCCTGCGCGTCGAAGAGCGGCCCACCGGAGTTGCCCGGGTTGATCGCGGCGTCGATCTGGAGCGCGTTGGTCACGACCTGCGTGCTGCCGTCCTCGCCCGACGCCGACACGGGTCGGTCGAGCGCGGAGACGATGCCCGTGGTGGCGGTGTTCGCCAGGCCCAGCGGGTTGCCCACGGCGAGCACGGCGTCGCCCACCTGCACCTCGTCGGCGCTGCCGAACGACGCCGGCTGCAAGTCCTGCGGCGGGTTCTTCAGCTGGACGACGGCCAGGTCGGTGGTGGGGTCGGTGCCCACGATGCTCGCCTCGTACAGGCGGCCGTCGGACAGCGTGACCTGCACCGTGTCGTTCTGAGCGCCCGACACGACGTGGTTGTTGGTGAGGATGTGGCCCTTGTCGTCGTAGACCACCCCGGACCCCTCGGCGCCGCCGGCCTGGCTCGTCACCTGGATGGCGACGACGGACGGGGACACGGCCGTCGTGACGGACTCCCAGTCCGGGTTGCTCGACGTGGAGTTCTTGACCGGTGCCTCGTCGTTCGAGTGGGAGGACGACGTGCCGACGCTCGCGAGCGACGACGGGTCGCCGGCGTCGAACGCGCCGGTCGCCGCCGCGGTGCCCAGGCTCGCGAGGACCGCCGCGATCACGGCCGCGCTCGTCACCGGGACCCAGACGGACCGCTGACGCTGCGCCTTCACGCCGCCGCCCGCGGGCTCGCCCGGCTGCGCGGGAGACTGCCCCAGCGAGTACGGGTCGCCGGGGCCGCCGCCCTGGCCGTACGGCCGCTGCTGCTGCGGCGGCTGCTGCCCCTGCTGCTGGTGGTACTGCCCCTGCGGCGGGTACTGCTGCGTGGGCTGGCCCTGCGGGTGCTGCTGCTGGGCGTAGTACGGCGACCCGGGGGCCATCTGCCCGTAGCGGGGCTGCTGTGCGGTCGCCTGCTGGGGGGTGGAGTGCTGCTGCGTCGGCTGCTGGCCGGCCGGCGGCTGCGCCGGCTGGTGCGCGGACGAGGTCGGCAGCTGCTGGGTCGGCTGCACGGTGAGGTGCTGGGTGTCCTGCGTGTCCGGCTGCGGAGCGCGCTCGGCAGTGGGCTGCGCGGTCGGCTCGGTCGGCTGCTCCGTCGACGGAGTCGCGTTCCGGTTCGGCTCGTCGGCGCCCGACGGCTGCGGTGCGCCCGGGGTGTCGGTGCTCATGGTGCCCTCCTCGATGTGTGACCCCAGAACACCACCCGATCCTGGTGCGGGCCTTGGCTCAACCTGGGAACATCCTGCGAATCACGTCGTCGCAGGTCAGAGCGTCGAACTCACCGCCGCGACGACCCGCGCGGCGAGGTCGCGCGTCTCGGTGAGCCGGTTGGCGCGCGGGACGCGCACCTCGATCACCTGCACGCCGCGGGTCGGGGCCTGCAGCGCGTGGCGCAGCGACCCGACGTCGAGCACCAGCTGGTGGTCCACGCCGTAGCCCGCGCACAGCTGCGCGAGGTTCGCCCCGTGCGGCGTGCCGAAGACGCGCTCGAACGTGGCCGACCCGCCCGCGGACGACGCCGCCAGCTCGCCGTGCTCGAGGGTGGCGAAGATCGACCCGCCGTCGTCGTTGACCACCACGACCTCCAGGTCCACCGACGGCTCGTGCGGGCCGCGCAGCAGGCCGCCGACGTCGTGCAGGAACGTGAGGTCGCCGACGAGAGCGCGCGTGCGGCGGCCCTGCCGGGCCGCGGCGTGCGCGACGCCGGTCGCGGTCGAGACGGTGCCGTCGATGCCGGCGAGCCCGCGGTTCGCGAGCACCTCGGGCAGGTCGCCCGCCTGCGGGTGGTCGAGACCGAGCACCAGGTCGAGGTCGCGCACGGGGTTGGACGAGCCGACGACGAGCACGTCGTCGGGGCCGAGGACGGAGGCGACGGCGCGCGCGACGGCGAGCGCCGCGTGCGGCGCGGTCAGCAGGCCCCCCGCGACGGCGTCGTCACCGGTCGCGGCGTCGACGACGGCGGCCGCGGCCCTGCCCGCGGCCTGCCAGCGCGCGAGGAACGCGCCGTCGTCGGCGCCCGCGTGGGCCGACGGCGACGACCAGCGGTCGGCGAGGCGAGCCACGACCCGCTCGGCGTTGCGCGCGGCGTCCGGCCAGGGCCCGCCGCCGGGCGCGACGACCGTGACGGCCACGTCCGGGCGCGCCAGCAGGCGCTGCACGGGGCGCGAGAGCGTCGGCCGCCCGAAGACCACCGCGTGCTCGACGTCGCGGGCCAGCTCCTCGACCCCCAGCACCGACCGGTAGGCCGCGACCGCGTTCGGCCCGCCGCACGCCCCGGACGACGGCTCGGCGAGCAGCGGCCACCCCTGCGCCTCGGAGACGGCGCGCGCGACCGGTCCGGCGCCGTCGCCCGCGACGACGACCGTGCGCGCGGGGTCGCCGTACAGGGCGGGGTCGTCGCCGGGGGCGGGCGCGGGCGGGACGACGGTCGTGCGGCGGAAGGCCTCCGGCCAGGTCTGCTCCGGCCGCAGCGGGACCAGCGGCTCGGGCGGGTGCAGCGGGTCGCGGAACGCGAGGTTGACCTGCACGGGGCCGGGGTGGCCGTCGCGCAGCCCCTGGGCGGCGGCGAGCGCGCGGCCCAATGTGCCGAGCAGATCGCGCACCTCGCCGTCGCGCCCGTCGGGAGCGGGCACGTCGACGGAGTACCGGACGGCCGTGCCGAAGAGGCCCACCTGGTCGGTGGTCTGCGAGGCGCCGGTGCCGCGCAGCTCGTGCGGCCGGTCCGCGGTGAGCAGCACGAGCGGCACGCCCGTGTGGTGCGCCTCGAGCACGGCCGGGTGGAGGTTCGCCACCGCGGTGCCGGACGTCGTCACGACGGCGACCGGCCGGGGATGCTCGGTGCGGTCGTCGTCCCCGGCCCCGCGGACGACCGGCTCGGCGCCCCGCGACAGCCCGAGCGCGAGGAACCCGGCGGACCGCTCGTCGACCCGCACGTGCAGGGTGAGCCGCCCGGCGCCCGCAGCCTCCGCCAGGGCGTACGCGAGCGGCGCGGACCGCGACCCGGGCGCCAGCACGACGTCGCGCACGCCCTGCAGCGCCAGGTCCGTGACCACGGCGCGGGCGGCGACGACCGACGGCGGCAGGACGGCGCTCACGCGGCCTCCTCGACGAGAGCGGCGAGGCGCGCGTAGCGGGCGAGCCAGCGGTCGCGCGTGTCCGGGTCGGCCTCGGCCGCCGCGAAGGCGTCGGCGTCGGGGTCTGGGCGACGCACGGGCAGGGCGCCGCCCACCGGCAGCAGCGGCTCGGCGACGACGTCGTGCACGAGGAGCTGCGACGTCGCGAGGCCGCAGGCGTACGGCAGGTCGGGCAGCGCGGCCGCGAGCGCCACGCCGGCGGCGAGGCCGACCGACGACTCCAGCGCGGACGACACCACGACCGGCAGCCCCACCTGCTCGGCCAGGTCGAGGCACGCGCGCACGCCGCCGAGCGGCTGCACCTTGAGCACGACGACGTCCGCCGCGTCCTCGCGCACCACCCGCAGGGGGTCGGCGGCGCGCCGGATCGACTCGTCGGCGGCCACGGGGACGGGCGAGCGCAGCCCGCGCCGCACGGCGGCGAGCTCCGGGACGGTGGCGCACGGCTGCTCCACGTACTCCAGCCCGCCCGCGGCGGCGTCGAGCACGGGGATCCTGGCCAGCGCGTCCTCGACGGTCCACCCGCCGTTCGCGTCCACGCGGATCGCGCCGACGCCGGGCCCGTGCAGCTCGTCGAGGGCGGCCCGGACGGCGGCGACGCGCGCCTCCTCGTCCCCGAGGGGCTCGAGGATGCCCGGCCGCCCACCGGCGCCGGGGCCGCGCTGGGCGACCTTCACCTTGGCCGTCCGGCAGCCGCCCGACGCGAGCACGATCTCCCGCGCCCGCTCGGGGCCGACGGCCGGCACGGTGACGTTGACGGGGACCCGGTCGCGCACCGGGGCGGGGAAGCCGACGTCGGCCGCCTCCCGCGCGGCGCGGAGCCACGTGGCCGACTCGGCGTCGTCGTAGTCCCAGAACGGCGACAGCTCGCCCCAGCCGGCGTCGCCGCGCAGCAGCACGCCGTCGCGCACGTCGAGGCCGCGGAACCGGGTGGTCAGCGGGGTGCGGTACACCAGTTCACGGAGGAGCTGCACGCGTTCAGGTTACGCGGCGCGGACGTGCGAGGACGCCGGGAGACCCGCCCTGCGGCGCTCCCGCGGTCAGTCGGTGAACTCGACCAGCTCCGGCTCGAACGTCAGCGGGCTCGGAGCGGGACGGCCACCGATGCGCTGCGCGTCGCGGCGGACCGTCTCGGCGTCGTACACGAAGATCTCGTGCGCGACGTCGGCCGGGTCCACCACGTCGTCCTCGGTCTCCCGCGTGCTCATGCCTCCAGCGTGCGCCCGCGCGCGCCGCTCGGTCGGGAAGTGCGCCGGGCGTGCCGCGACGGGAGCGAGCCCGTGCTCCGGAGTGGTGGAGCAGCGCGCGCCGTCGCCCGGGCTTGCCCACGACGTGCGGGGTGGCCCGCAGCGGTTGCACAGGAGGGCCAGGTGCGACACCGTCGGACCCCGTCCCACCTGGGTCACACGGAGCTGACGTCAAAGACACGGACGGGGTTACGCAGTGAACGAGCAATCGGGCAAGGTCGAGCAGCGTGGCGCGAGGCGGCATGCGCATGACGCTGCGGACAGGGTCGGGCGCGCGCTCAGGTCTCCGACCGCCGAGGTCGTGCCACACCCTGCCCTGGACTACCCGATCGGGATCGACGAGCATCGGCGCAGTCCGATGGACTGGATCGTCTTCGGCGTCACCGCGGCCGTGGCCGTCGCCTTCCTCGTCTGGGGTTTCGTCGACACCGACGGCCTGGCGAGCGCCTCCAGCTCGGCCCTGGGCTGGGTGACCACGAACATGGGCTGGCTCTTCGTGCTGACCGCCAGCCTGTTCGTCGTGTACAGCCTGTGGCTGGCGATCAGCAAGTTCGGCGCCATCCCGCTCGGCGCCGACGGCGAGGCACCCGAGTTCCGCACGGTGTCCTGGGTGGCGATGATGTTCTCCGCCGGGATGGGCATCGGGCTGATCTTCTGGGGGGTCGCCGAGCCGCTCGCCCACTTCGTGGACCCGCCGCCGGGCACCGTCGACGCCGGCGACCCCGAGGCCGTCCAGCACGCGATGTCCACCACGATGTTCCACTGGACGCTGCACCCCTGGGCGATCTACGCCGTGGTCGGGCTGGCGATCGCCTACAGCGCCTACCGCAAGGGCCGCAAGCAGCTGATCTCCTCGGTGTTCGAGCCGCTGCTGGGCCGGCACGCGCACGGCCCGGTCGGGAAGGTCATCGACATGCTCGCGATCTTCGCGACGCTGTTCGGGTCGGCCGCCTCGCTCGGGCTGGGTGCGCTGCAGATCAAGAGCGGCCTGCAGGTCGTCGGCTGGGCCGGCGACGTCGGCAACGGCGTCCTGGTCGCGATCATCGCGGTGCTCACGGTCTGCTTCGTGCTCTCGGCGGTCTCGGGCGTCGCCCGCGGCATCCAGTGGCTGTCGAACATCAACATGGTGCTGGCCCTGGCGCTGGCGGTGTTCGTCTTCGTGGTCGGGCCGACGGTGTTCATCCTGAACCTCGTCCCGAACTCGATCGGCACCTACTTCCAGGACCTGGCGATGATGGCGGCCCGGACCG
Organism: Promicromonospora sp. Marseille-Q5078; assembly: GCF_050315395.1. Lineage (NCBI taxonomy): Bacteria > Bacillati > Actinomycetota > Actinomycetes > Micrococcales > Promicromonosporaceae > Promicromonospora > Promicromonospora sp. Marseille-Q5078. Next base: position 1,074,195 of record NZ_JBNPQG010000001.1, on the reverse strand, counting down.
GCGCCGACAGCGCCGCCACCCCCGGCGGTGTCTCCACCAGCGACTGGCTGGCGCAGTGGACCGTCTTCTACTGGGCCTGGTGGATCTCCTGGACGCCCTTCGTCGGCATGTTCATCGCCCGGATCTCCCGCGGCCGGACGATCCGCCAGTTCGTCGGCGGTGTCCTCCTGGTGCCGAGCCTGGTCACCATCGTGTGGTTCTGCATCTTCGGTGGCGCGAGCCTCTTCCTCCAGAAGGGCGGCACCGACATCGCCGGCGCCGGGGAGACGGAGGCGCAGCTGTTCGGGATGCTCGGCGAGTACCCGTGGCAGTCGCTCACCAGCGTGGTCGTGATGATCCTGGTCGCGATCTTCTTCGTCTCCGGGGCGGACGCCGCCTCCATCGTGATGGGCACGCTGTCGCAGCGCGGCAGCGCCGAACCGAGTCGTCCCAACGTCATCTTCTGGGGTGTCGCGACAGGTGCGGTCGCCGCGGTGATGCTGCTCGTGGGCGGGAACGATGCGCTCACCGGCCTCCAGAACCTCACCATCCTGGTCGCTCTGCCGTTCGTGGTCGTGATGGTGCTGCTGATGGTCTCGCTGACCCGAGACCTCAACCAGGACCCGATGATCGTCCGGGCGAAGTACGCCCGGGAGGCCGTCAAGCAGGCGGTCATCGCCGGCGTCACCGAGCACGGGGACGAGTTCGCCATCGCGGTCGAGCCCTCCGACCGGCCGATCACTCCCGACGGCGTCGAGGTGCCCGACGAGGTCGATCTTCCTGGCGACGTGGCGGCCCGCGTGGAGGCCGCCGGCGGGGCCGACCGCGACGCCGAGTAGCGGTCGCTCGGCGGTCAGCCGGTGGCGTGTCGCGCCCGGTGGCGGACAGCACGTCGTGCAGCTCGCGGGCCGCGGGGACCACGGCACGGTGCAGCGGCCGGAAGGCGAACACCGCGATCGGGTCCGCGACCGTGAAGCACTCTTCGCCTTGATCTGAAGCGAGCTACACACGAGACTCCGCGAGACCTGCGGCCGACCGCAGGATCTGGACGACCCGCGGGACAGCGGCCCCCTGCACCCGCGCGGCGCCCACGACGACGCCCCGGGCCCCGGCGCGTGTCGACGTGCCGGACAACGGCTCGGCCGGCACGCCGGACGCGCGCAGCGCGGACACCGCCCGGGCCTCGGCGTCGTCGTCCGGCAGGCGCACGACGAGGTGGAGGCCCGCCGCCACGCCCTCCACCACCAGGTGCGGCGCGTCGCGAGCCAGGGCGTCGAGCAGAACCCCCCGGCGGCGGCGGTACGTCAGGCGGGCCCGGCGCAGGTGCCGCGCGTACGCACCGTCGGCGATCAGCCGGGCGAACGCGGCCTGCTCCGGCACCGAACAGCCGAGGTCGGCGCGGCGCTTGGCGTCGACGAGCGCCTCCCGCACCCCGGCCGGCGCGACGACCCAACCCAGCCGCAGTGCCGGGGACAGCAGCTTGGACACCGAGCCGAGCAGCGCGACGTGCTCCGGGTCCAGACCCCGCAGCGCGCCGACCGGCTGCCGGTCGTAACGGAGCTCGGCGTCGTAGTCGTCCTCCAGCACCAGTCGACCGCCGTCTCGCGCCCACGCGACGAGCTCGCGACGCCGGTCGGGGGCCAGGACGACCCCGAGGGGGAACTGGTGGGCCGGGGTCACGACGGCCGCCGCGGCGTCGGGCAGCGCGTCGGTCCGGAGCCCGCGCTCGTCGACGGGCACCGGGACGACCTCCAGACCGGCGTCGCGCAGCTGCGCGACGACCCCGGGCGACGCCGGGTCCTCGACGACCACCCGACGCCCGGCAGGCCGCTCGCCGAGCACCTCACCCAGCAGCGCCAGCCCCTGCGCGACGCCGCTCACGATCACCAGGTCATCGGCCTCGACCGGGGCGGCGCGCGCGGCACGGAGGTGGGCCGCCAGCGCCTGGCGCAGCCCGAGCAGGCCCTGCGGGTCCGGGTAGCCCAGCTCGGCGTCGGGCAGCTCGCGCATCGCGTCCCGCACGGCGCGCGCCCAGGCCGCGCGCGGGAAGAGCGCCGGGTCGGGCGCCCCGACGCTGTCCGTACGCCCCGCCCCGGGGCCGGAGCGCGCGGGGCCGGGCGCCGGGCCGCGCGGGCGACGGTCGAGGTCGGCGACGACGACGCTCGAGCGCGGTCGGCTCACGAGCACCCCCTCCCCCACGAGCTCGTCCACCGCCGCCGCCACCGTGCCCCGCGAGACGCCGAGCCCTGCTGCCGCGGTGCGCGACGACGGCAGAGCCGTGCCGGGCTCCAGCCGCCCTGACGCGGCGGCATCCCGCAGGCCGTCGCGCAGCCAGGCGCCGACCTCGGTCCGTGGGCGGGCGCCGAGCACGAGGAGCAGGTCCTCCGGCTGCAGCCGCCTCATCGCGTCACGCTCCTCATCTGGTCATCTGGCCGCTCTGGTTTATCTGGCCCAGTGAACCAGGATCGAACTGGCCCTGCCCACCGGTCCAGCGCGCTCGTAGCGTCGCAGGCATGACGCGTTCCTCGACAGCCTCCGTCGACGCCGACCGACCGACCTCTCCCGGGTCTCGACAGGCTCGACCACCGGGAGCCCCGGACGGGCTGACCGCCGCGTACGCCCGCAGCTCCGCCGCGATGGCGCTCGTCGGCGCGTCGTTCACCGCCTCCGCCGCGCTCGCCGACTTCCCGGTGTTCGGCGGGCAGGCCGTGCGGTACGCCGTCGCCGCCCTGTGCCTGCTGGCCGTGATGCGGTGGCGGCGGGTCGCCCTCGTGCTGCCCAGCCCGCGCCAGGCGGGCCGCCTCCTGGCGCTCGCCGCCACGGGGCTCACCGGGTTCAGCGCGTTCGTGGTCCTCGCCACCCGGCACGCCGAGCCCTCGCTGGTGGGGGCGGTGGTGGGCGCGACGCCCGTCGTCCTGGCCGCGACGCAGGCCGTCCGCGAGCGGCGCCTCGCGCCCCGGACGCTCGCGGCGGCGGTCGTCGTGACGGCCGGGGTGGCGCTCGTCGAGGGTGTCGGGTCCGCCGACCCGCTCGGGCTCCTGCTGGCCGTCGGGGCGCTCGCGTGCGAGGCGGCGTTCTCGCTGCTCGCCGTGCCGCTGCTGCCCACGCTGGGGCCGCTGCGCGTCTCGGCGTACGCCTGCGTCGCGGCGGTCCCGCAGCTCCTGCTGCTCGGCCTGCTCGTGCCCGGGCCGCTGCTCGCCGTCCCCGGCGGCGGCGAGCTCGCCGCCCTGGTCTACCTGTCCGTCGTCGTCACCGCGGTCGCCTTCCTGCTCTGGTACACGGGGCTGGCGCGGGTCGGCCCGGCCCGCGCCGGGCTCTTCGCCGGTCTGATGCCCGTCGCAGCCCTCGTGACCTCCCTCGCGCTCGGCGTCGAGAATCCGACGGTCCACGGCGTCGCGGGGGCGGTCGTCGTGGCGTCGGGGCTCGTGCTGGGGCTGTCGTCGCGCCGACGAACCACGCCTGCGAACCACGCCGACGAACCACGCCGACGAACTAGGGTGACCGCGTGAGCAGCGCACCCCTCCCCCGCACCGTGTCCCACACGTTCGACCCGGCCCGCTGGCGCGAGGTCTCCGGGTTCGAGGGGCTCACCGACCTCACCTACCACCGCGGGGTCGAGCGCGACGCCGACGGCGCCGTCGTGCGCGACCTGCCCGTGGTGCGCGTCGCGTTCGACCGCCCCGAGGTGCGCAACGCCTTCCGCCCCCACACCGTGGACGAGCTGTACCGCGTGCTCGACCACGCCCGCATGACGTCCGACGTCGGCACCGTGCTGCTCACCGGCAACGGCCCGTCGCCGAAGGACGGTGGCTGGGCGTTCTGCTCCGGCGGCGACCAGCGCATCCGCGGGCGCTCCGGCTACCAGTACACGACCGCCGTCGACGACCCCGCCGGGGGCGGCGAGGTCCTGGGTGAGACCGCCGACGCCGTCGACCCCGCCCGCGCCGGGCGGCTGCACATCCTCGAGGTGCAGCGCCTCATCCGCACCATGCCCAAGGTGGTGATCGCCGTCGTGGACGGCTGGGCGGCCGGCGGCGGGCACTCCCTGCACGTCGTGGCGGACCTGTCGATCGCGTGCCGCGAGCACGGCCGCTTCAAGCAGACCGACGCCGACGTGGGCTCGTTCGACGGCGGCTACGGCTCGGCGTACCTCGCCCGGCAGGTGGGGCAGAAGCGGGCGCGGGAGATCTTCTTCCTCGCCCGCGAGTACTCCGCCGACGACGCCGAGCGCTGGGGCGGCGTCAACGAGGTGGCCGACCACGACGACCTCGAGGGCCTCGCGATCGAGTACGCGCGCACCATCGCGGGCAAGTCCCCGCAGGCGGTCCGGATGCTCAAGTTCGCGTTCAACCTGGCCGACGACGGCCTCATGGGGCAGCAGGTCTTCGCCGGGGAGGCCACGCGCCTCGCGTACCTCACCGACGAGGCCGTCGAGGGCCGCGACGCCTTCCTCGAAAAGCGCGACCCCGACTGGTCCCGCTTCCCGTACGCGTTCTGACCTGCGGCCGGTCTGCACCACCGTGCTGAGCGCCGACGCCGGCACGGCCACGTTCGCGGTGGGACACCGACGCCACCTCGACCTCTGATCGGCCGGGTAGCCTCCGGGCATGCCCCCGAGGTCCCGTCGCCCCGAGCAGATGGCCACGTTCGAGCTCGTGCCGGACGACGAGCGCGAGGACGCCGACGGGCCGCTCGGGCCGGAGGGCGAGGAGAAGGCCGGGCCCACGCTCCGCGAGCGGGCCGCCACGCGGTGGCGGCGCCTGTCCCGCCGGGGCCGCGTCCTCGTCGCGACCGGCAGCGCCGTCGTCGTGCTCGCCGCGGCCACCGCTGCCGTGGCCCCCGGGCTCCTCGACGCCCGCGACCAACGGCTGCGCGCGGAGGCGGTCCAGGGGCTGCCCGGCGTGGTCGGGGACCTGTCCGAGCCGCTGACGAACACCTGGGAGGTCCCGGTGGGCGACGACGGCACCTTCGTGATGCTCTCCGGCGGTGTGCTCGTCACGACCGACGGGACGGAGGCGGTGGCGACGTCCGTCGCGAACGGCGGCGCGCTCTGGCGTCAGGAGGTCGGCGCCACCCCCACCTGCGGGCCCGACCCCGGTTTCTCCACCGGCTGGGCGGATCCGCCCGACCTCGCGGTGTGCCTTGGTGGCGAGCCGGGCCGCCGGGCGGCCACGGTGCTCGACTCCGCCGGACAGGTGCTCGGCACGCGGGAGCTGGGCGAGGTGAACGACCCCATGGTCCAGTGGTCGTCCCACGCGCCGACGGTGTGGCCCGGCCCGGACGGGACGCTCGCCGTCGTCGAGGACGCCCCGCTCGTCACGGTGCCGGCTGCCGAGGACCGCACGGCTGGCGAGACCTTGCGCGCTCTGCGTGACGCAGGGTGGCGCGACCCGACGCTCCGGGTTCAGGACGTCGCGACCGGCGACCTGGTCGCCGGGGCCACGGCCCGCCTGCGGGCGTCCGACGTCGCGGGATGCGGGACGTTCCAGGAGGACGGCCATGCGGAGCCCCAGGTTCAGCCGTTCCCGTACCTCGACACCTCGTCCACCCGTTCCGTGCTCCACGTGTGCAACGTCGCGGTCGGGATCACCGCCGACGGGGACGTCCTCGACCTCACGTCGACCGACGGGGCCTCCCAGCCCTTGCCCGGCGGCGGGTCGGTGGTGCTCGGCGAGTCGAGCAGGTTCCTGGACGCGGCCGGCGCCGAGATCGTCACGGTCCCGGGCTGGGCCGTCCCTCCGACGATCGACGACGACGGCGGGGCCTTCATCTCCGTGGTGCCCGGTGCGGGCTCCGACCTCGAGCACGCCACCCTCGTCGCCACGTCCCGCGGCGGAGAGCGGCTGTGGTCGCGGCCCTCCGACGGGTTCTCGGTCGTCGCGGCACGGCTGGCGGGCACCGTCGTGGTGGCGGACGCTCACGGCATCGTCGGCCTCGATGCCGACACGGGGAGCGTGCGCTGGGACGCCGGCGAGCTGGTCGACGTCGCCCCCGACGGGACGGGCGACCAGGTCGTCGGGGCCGTCACGGACGGCACCCGCGTGCTCCTGGGGATCGGCGGCGAGAACAGGCCGCACCGGCTGATCGCCCTGGACGCCCGCGACGGCGGTGTCGCCTGGCAGCAGGAGGTCAGCGGCGCCCTGGGCAGGCTCGTGGCCGCCGACGGACACCCGGTCGTGGTCTCGGCGTCGTGGCAGTCCGTGCGCGGGTTCGGCTGAGCGCGACGCCGCGCCCCGCCCCACGACATCTCACCCGGTGCGCGGGCCGCTTCCGGCGTCGCGCGGCGTCCGCCGCAGGTAGCCTCCGGGCATGCGCCCGAGGTTCCGTCGTCCCGAGCCGATGGCCACGTTCGAGCTCGTGCCCGACGACGAGCGGGACGACGACGCGCACCCCGTCCCTGCCGGCGCGGGCGGGGACGACGACGTGGGCGCGCGCCGGGGCGTCGTCGCGGTCCGGGAGCGCGCCGCCGGGCGCTGGCGGCGGCTGTCGCGCCGGGGCCACGTCGCGGTCGCGGCCGGGACCGCCGTCGTCGTGCTCGCCGCGGCCACCGCGGCCGTCACCCCGGGGCTGCTCGACGCGCGCGACCAGCGCGTCCGGGCCGAGGCCGTCCAGGGGATGCCCGGCGTCGTCGGGGACCTGTCCGAGCCGGTGACGCCGACCTGGACGCTCCCCCCGACCAGCGCCGTGGCGGCCGCCCTCCCGGACGGCGTGCTGGTGCTCGGCGACGGCACGTCGGTCTCCGCGGTGGACGCGGCGACGGGCGGGACGCTGTGGGAGCACCGCTTCGACGACGGGGCCCAGTGCGGCCCCACCCCCTGGTCCGCCGCGGACTGGGCCAGGCCCTCGGAGACCGTCGTCTGCGTCGGCAGCGACGGCACCACGGTGACCGTGCTCGACCCGTCGGGCGAGGTCGTCGGCGAACGTCAGCTCGACGCCTCCGCCGACGCCGACCTCGAGGTGAGCATGTTCTGGCCCCTCGCGATGCCGGCCGCCGCGGGGGCGGTCGCCATGCTCGACGGAGGCTCCTCCGCGGTGAGCGTCCCCTGGCAGGAGGGCGACGACGCGGCGCACACCCTGCGCGCGCTCCACGACGCCGGCTGGTCCGACCCGACCCTGCGCGTCGAGGACGCCCTCACCGGCGAGGTGCGCGCCGAGGTGACGATCCGCCTCACGGCGGAGGACGTCGACGGCTGCGGCGTCGCCGAGGACGGGCTGGGCGGCTCCGGCATCGACGTGCAGCCCTGGATCGACGCCCTGCCGTGGGCGACCACCCTCAGCCTGTGCGGCATCACGCGCGCCGTCACGCCGTCGGGGGACGTGATCGACGTCGGCGACGGCTCGCGCATGCTGTCCGCGACGACCGACGGCGGGTACGTGCTCCAGGGCGAGACCAGCGACCTCCTCGACGAGCACGGCGCCACCCGGACGACGATCGACGGCTGGGCCCCGCCCCTGGTCGTCGACACCGCGCCGGACGGGCCCGTGCTCGCGATGCTCGGCTCCGCGGGCGAGGGGTCCGCCGCGCTCGCGGCCGTCGGCGACGACGGCGAGCCCGTCTGGACGCACTGGCTCACGAGCGTCACCGAGCTCGCCCGCGTCGGCGACACGGTGGTCGTGACCGGCGAGGACACGATCACGGCGCTGGACGCCGCCACGGGCGAGGAGAGGTGGCGCCTCGAGGACGCGATCGACGCCGACCCCGAGCACGGCGAGTACGTCGTCGGGGTCGCGACCGACGGCACGCGGCTCCTGCTCGCGCTCGCGTCGAGCGTTATGGACGCCGAGACCGGCGAGACCCGGTCGGGCCACCGCCTGGTCGCCCTCGACCTGCGGGACGGCTCGACCGCGTGGGAGCGACCCGGCGAGGGCGACCTGTGGGGGCTGAGCTCCGTCGGCGGGCACCTCGTGGCCACCGGGGAGCGGGTCGGCGGCCTGGGCTGACGGCGCTCGCGGTCAGGAGATCTTCCAGCTCCCGGTGTCCTTCGGGACGAGCTCGATCCACGTGCTGCCGGGGTCGAGCTCCACGGGCTCGCCGTCGTGGGTCAGCTCCACCGGGGACGCCTGGTCCTTCTTCGACCACCGCACGGTGACGCTCTTGCCGCCCGAGGCCAGCACCCCCTTGCCCTTGCCGACCACCTTGGACTCGGGCACCGGCGCGCCGGCCGGGTCCTTGTACTTCGTGTCCACGACCTCGACGGACAGGAGGAGCACGTTGGTGGCGGCGTGCCGCTTCCCCGACGTCGACACGGACTCCGCGGAGCCCTCGCTGCGCTGCCACTGCTTCTGCTTGCCCGACCAGTCCCAGACGCTGTGCTGCGCGGGGCTCATCACCACGTCGACGGTGGCCGCCTTCGAGCCGTCGGCGCTCGCCGTGCCCTTGCCGGCCTCGGCCGCGTACCGGAACTGCGCGGGCGGCGGCGCCGTGCGGTCGCCGTCGGCCTGGTCGAGGAAGGCCTGCGTGTCGCCGACGACGTTGTGCGGCGCGGAGCGGTTCGGGTCGCGGCTGAACCCGGCGTCACCGCGGTCCATGATCACGGACTGCGTGCCGGACTTCTCCACCGCCGCGATGAAGGGCGCCTGCGCGCCGGAGTACGCGAGGATCCCGTCGAGCGGCGCGACGATCGTCGGGTCCATGGGCCGCACGGACCGCACGGGCTCGACCGTCTCCGGGAGCTTCGAGTGGAACACCGCGACGAACCGGGTGATGCCTCCCTCGACGACCTCCTCCCACACCATGTCGGCGTCCTCGAGCCCGGTCTGCGGCCGCGCCTCGGGGGCGTTCTCGACCTTGACGGCGAGCGCGGGGCGGGCCGCGACGTCCTCCGACCGCACGCCCGTGAGCGGCCAGGCCGACGGCGCCTCCGGGGAGGGCGGCGCGCCCTTGTCGGCGGTGCTGCCCGGCGTCACCGTCGGCGACGGGGACCCGCCGGAGGACGAGCACGCACCGAGCGCCAGGGCGGTACTGAGCGCCAGGACGACGGCGGCTCCCCGGGCCGCGACGGGCCGGGCGTGGTGCGGGCGGGGCGTTGCGGTCATGCGGTCCTCCCGGGGACAGCGGACTGTGGGCGCGGTCACACGCCCCTCACCGTATGCCGCGGGGACCCCGATCCGGCGTCAACGCACCCGCCACGACCCGCTGCCGCGCGGCACGAGCTCGACCCACAGGTTGCCCGGGTCGAGCGTCACGGGGTCGCCGGCGCGCGTGGTCAGGACGATCTTCTTGCCCGTCTTCTTCTTCGACCAGTCGACGTTGAGCGCCTTGCCGCGGGTGAGGAGCACGCCCTTGCCGGACCCGACCATCTGCGTCTCGGGCACCGGGGCGCCGCTCGGGTCGCGGTACTTCGTGTTCTTCATCGCCACGGACAGGACGAGCACGTTGCGCGCCCGCAGCTGCGACCCGGACGAGATCGACGGCTGCGAGCCGTCGTAGCGCGCGTAGGTCTTCGTCTTCGCCTTCCACCGCCAGACGGTGCGCTGGGCCGGGGAGAGCCGGACGTCGGCCACGTGGCCCTTACGGTCGTTCTGCGCGGCGCTGCCCTGACCCACCTTCGCCGCATAGGAGAACTGCGCGGGCGGCGGCGTGGCGCGGCCCTTGCTCGCCTGCCTCGCGAAGCTCTTCACCGACCCGTAGACGTTGTGCGGCGCGAGCCGGTCGCCGCTGCGCCGGAAGCCGGGGTCGCCGCTGTCCATCGTCACGGACTGCACCTTGGCCTTGCCGACCGCGCGGATGAACGGCGGCTGCCCGCCCGAGTACGCGAGGATGCCGTGCATCGGCGCGACGATCGCCGGGTCCATCGGGCGCACCGACCGGACCGGCCCGACGGTGCCGGGCAGCGTCGAGTGGTAGACGGCGACGTACCGGGTGATCCCGCCCTCCACGACCTGCTCCCACACGGTGTCCGCCTGCTGGAGGCCGCTCTGCGGGCGCGCCGCCGTGGAGTTCTCGATCTTCACGGCGACGGCCGGCCGCGCCGGCACCTTCTTCGTGCCGGTCGGTTTGCCGTTCAACGGCCACACCACGGGCTTCGGCTTCGGCTTGGGCTTCGGCGTCACGGGGTCGGGCGGGGTCGCCTTCGACACGGCGACGTCCGGGGCGGCGGTCACGGTGGGCGGCGCGGCGGGGTCCCCGACGCCGCAGGCGGCCGTGGCCAGCAGCGCGAGCGCGACGAGCGCAGCGGCGGCCCCGCGACGGGCGGTGCGGGCGCGGCGAACCGGGGTCGCGGGCATCGTGGGCATCGTCGGCGTCCTCCTCGACGTCCGTGCGGCGGTCGGCCCGCGATCTCCCCGGGCCGGGACCGGACCACCCTACGGCAGGCCCACGCCGGCCCGGACCTACCCTGGTGCGGTGCCCGGTCCCTCGCTCCCCCCGTCCGTCGGTGCGCTCCGCGACGCCGTGCGCGACGCCATCGACGGCGGGCCCGCCGTCGTCCCCCTGCCCCGCACCACGGCCGGCCCGGTGCCGCCCGGCACGGCGCTGGTCGTGCGCACGTCCGGCTCGACGGGCGCGCCCCGCGAGGTGGCGCTGACCGCGGACGCGCTGCGGGCCTCGGCCTCGGCCACGCACGAGCGGCTCGGCGGCCCCGGCCGATGGGTGCTGACGCTGCCGCCCACGCACGTCGCGGGCCTGCAGGTCGTGGTGCGGTCGGTGCTCGCCGGGACCCCGCTGACGGCGGCCGACCCGGCCGCGCGGTTCACCCCGGACGGCCTCGCCGACCTGCTGGAGCCCGCCGCCGACGCGGCGGGCGACGACCCGCTGTACGTGTCGCTGGTGCCCACCCAGGTGCACCGCCTGCTCGAGGCGGCCCGCGACGGCGCGCCCCGCGGCCTGGCGGCGCTGGCCCGCAGCGCCGCCGTCCTGCTCGGGGGCGCTGCGTCCCCGCCCGCGCTGCTCGGGCGGGCGGCCGACGCGGGCGTGCGCGTCGTGACGACGTACGGGATGTCCGAGACCGCCGGCGGCTGCGTGTACGACGGCGCCGCCCTGCGCGGCGTGCGGGTGCGCGTCGTCCCCGCCGACCTGTCAGAGCCACAGGGGCGTATGGGCCGCGCTGGCTCTGACAGGTCCCGGGAGGTGGGGGTGATCGAGCTCGGCGGCCCCACCCTCGCGGAGGGGTACCTCGGCGACGAGGACGCCACCGCCGCGGCGTTCCGCACGGACGGCGACGGCGCGCGCTGGTTCCGCACGTCCGACCTCGGCCGCCTGGCGCCCGACGGCACGCTGCAGGTGCTCGGCCGCGCGGACGACGTCGTCGTGACGGGCGGGGTGAACGTGGCGCCCGCGCCGGTGGAGGCGCTCGTCGGCGAGCTGCTCGGCGGCGAGGCGTGCGTCGTCGGCGTCCCCGACCCGGAGTGGGGCCAGGCCCTCGTCGCCGTCGTCACCGCCCCGTCCGCAACGAGCGTGCTGACGTCGTCCTCACACCTGCGCCATGAGGAGCATGCCGGCACGCACGATGCCGGAGGGGCGCCGCGGCTCGCACCGGTCGCGCCCGACGACGTGGCGCGGGTGCGGTCCGCCGCGACGACTAGGCTGGGGGCGCCGTCCGCGCCCCGCCGCGTGTATCGCACGGCCGCGCTCCCCCTGCGCGGTCCCGGCAAGGTGGACCGCAGCGGCGTCGTCGCCCTCGTCCGCGAGCACGAGGCGCACGCCTGACCTGCTCGCGGCCGCGACGCCCCGGCGCCGCACGGACGGACGGAGAACGATGGCCACGTCGAGCGAGTGGATCGCCGGAGCACGCCCCCGCACGCTGCCCGCGGCGGCCGCGCCGGTGCTGATCGGGTCGGGCGCGGCGGCCGACGTCGGCGTGTTCGGCTGGCTGCCGGCGGTCCTCGCGCTCGGCGTCGCGCTGGCCCTGCAGGTGGGCGTCAACTACGCGAACGACTACTCCGACGGCGTGCGCGGCACCGACGTGGACCGCGTAGGGCCGCTGCGGCTCACCGCGTCCGGCGTCGCCCCGCCCCGGCGGGTCAAGGGCGCCGCGTTCGGCTCGTTCGGCGTCGCCGGCGTGCTGGGCGTCGCCCTGTGCGCCGTCAGCGGCCACTGGTGGCTGCTGGCCGTGGGCGTGCTGTGCGTGCTCGCCGCCTGGTACTACACGGGCGGCAAGCACCCGTACGGGTACGCAGGCCTGGGCGAGGTCGGGGTGTTCGTCTTCTTCGGCCTCGTCGCGACGCTCGGCACCACGTACACGCAGGCGGACCTCCTCACCTGGCCGTCCGTGCTGGGCGCCGTCGGGGTGGGGATGATCGCCTGCGGGCTGCTCATGGTGAACAACGTGCGCGACATCCCGACCGACGTCCTCGCCGGCAAGCGCACCCTCGCGGTGCGGCTGGGCGACCACCGGGCCCGGCGGTGGTACGCGGCCTGCATCCTGCTGCCCGTGGTGCTGGGCATGGTGTGCGCGGCGTGGTCGCCGTGGGCGCTGCTCGTCACGGTGCTGCTGCTGCCCGCCGCGCTGCTCGTGGCGCCGGTGATGGCCGGGGCCCGGGGCCCGCTGCTGGTCAAGGTGCTCGCCGGCACCGGCATGTTCGAGCTCGCGTACGGGGTGCTGCTGGGGCTAGGCCTCGCGCTCTGAGCGCTCGGCGCCCCCGCGCCGGTCGTCGGCGGACTCCCGGTCCATGAGACCGTCCTCGTAGTCGGTGTCCACGTCGTGCTTGGCGGAGCCGTCCTTGCGCCGCTGCTCCTTCTCCGCCAGCCAGCGCGCCGCGGAGTCGCGGGGCCCGCCGAGCGCGAGATAGGACACGGCGAACGCCACCACGGCGGCCACGAGGACGAGGAGCCAGCTGCGCAGGCCGAGCAGGTAGCCGGCGCCGAGCGCGGCGACGAACAGCAGGATCCGCCAGAAGGTGTACATGACGAGGGGCACCCGTCCAGGGTAGGCGCGATTCCTGAGCACTCCGACGCGCAACTAGGCTGAGGGCATGTTCGCGCGTGTGATCCTGCCGCTCCTCGTGGTGGGGCTCGCCCTCTACGCCCTCCTCGACCTCGCCGGGTCCGAGGAGGAGGAGCGGGGCGGCCTCCCCCGCTGGCTGTGGGCGGTGATCATCCTGCTGCTGCCGGTGTTCGGTGCCGTCGCGTGGATCGTCGTCAAGCAGGCGAGCCGCCGCGCGCCCGGCGGGCGCGGGCCGTCCGGCCGGTCGGGGCGCCCCCGCCCGTCCGGCCCGCGGCGCCCCTCCGGCCCCGTGGCCCCGGACGACGACCCCGAGTTCCTCTGGCGCCTCGAGCAGGAGAAGCGCCGCCGGGAGCGGGAGTCCGGCGGCAACGGCGACGCCCCCTGACGTTGTGGGTACGAAAACGGCGTGAATTCCCTGCGGAATTCACGCCGTTTTCGTACCCACAACGCGGTGGGGGCGGGCGACCGGATCAGTTCTCGGTGTTGAGGCCCGAGTACGAGTGCTTGCCGTTGAAGATCAGGTTCACGCCGGTGAAGTTGAACAGCACGCACAGGTAGCCGACCACCACGAACCAGGCGGCGCGACGGCCGTCCCAGCCGCGCGTGGTGCGGGCGTGCAGGTAGGCCGCGTAGACGACCCAGATGACGAAGCTCCAGACCTCCTTGGGGTCCCAGCCCCAGTACCGGCCCCAGGCGTGCTCGGCCCAGATGGCGCCGCCGATGATGGTGAACGTCCACAGCACGAAGCCCACGGCGTTCAGCCGGAACGACAGTGCCTCCAGCGAGGTGGGCGTCGGCACGCGGTCGAGCCAGCGGAAGCCGGGCCGCTGCAGGTACGGCGAGCCGGAGTCGCGGCTGTCGCGCACCAGCTGCAGCACGGACGACACGAACGCGACGGTGAAGATGCCGGTGGCGCTGATCGCGACGCCGACGTGGATGACGAGCCAGTAGTTCTGCAGCGCCGGCTGCACGCCCATCGCGGCGACGTAGAAGACGTTGAGCCCGAGCACGAGGAACAGCACGGCCAGGCCGGTGACGAACGCGCCGAGGAACTTGAAGTCCTTGCGCACGTTCATGCCGAGGAAGACGGCCAGCGCCATGAACGAGCCCACGAGCGTGAACTCGTACATGTTGGCCCAGGGCGTGCGGCCGGCGGCGATGCCGCGCAGCACGATCGCCACGAGGAGCAGCGCCGTGCCCACCCAGGTGGTCGACATCGCGATGCCCGCGGCACGACGGCGCGGGGGCGCGGCGTCCGCGGCGACGACGCCCGCGGGGGGCGTCGTGGCGCCGGACGCGCCGGCGCCCACGGCGGCCGGGACGCGCGCCTCGGCGTGCGCCTCGGCCCGGGCCTCGGTGCGGCGGCCGAGGTCGATCGCGAACGCCACGAGCGCGATGGTCAGCGCGGTCGCGGCGCCCCAGACGAGCAGCACGCTCAGCTCGGCGATCTGCATGGTCAGTCCTCCGTGACGGTGGTCGTGCTCTGCGGTTCGGGCCGGTCGGTGCTGCGGTCGTCGTCAGCGGGCGGGCCGACGTCGTCGAGGCCCGGCACCGCGGCCATGGCCTTGTCGACCTCGCGCTGCAGGCCGGCGTCGTCCCCGCGCGCGAGCCCGGCGAGCTCGACGCGGGTCACGGGCCGGCCCGCGCCGTCCGTGGCCTCCCATGATCGCACCCAGACGCGGCGACGCGGCGTGAACAGCGAGACCGCGAGGCCACCGAGGGCCAGCAGGGCGAACGTCAGCACGAAGGCGAGCGACGGGTCGAACCGCAGGTCGAGCGCGACGTAGCGGGGCACGTCCTCGCCGAGCGAGACGGTGCCGAGCCCGTCGGGCAGGTCGACGGTCTCCCCCGGCTTCACCAGGATCTTGACCGTCTCTCCGTCCTCGTCCACGGACGGGGTGAGGTTCGCCGTGTCGAGGCGGTACACGTTCTGCGGCACGCCGTCGTCCAGCCCCAGGTCGCCGCGGTACACCTCGAGCACCAGGAGCGGGTTGTTCGGCTGCGGGAAGACGGAGCGCGCCGAGCCGTCCTGGTCGACCACGGCGGTCGGCAGGAAGTACCCGACGAGCCCGATCTGCTCCTGGCCGCCGGAGACGTCCGGCACCTTCACGACGCCGCGCGAGGTGTACATCGTGTCCTCGGGCAGGAACGGCACCCGGCCGGCGAAGGCCGTCTCGCCGGCGCCGTCCTTGACCGTGATCTCGGGCGCGAAGCCGTTGCCCTGCAGGTAGATCTTTGCGCCGTCCACGGTCAGCGGGTGGTTGACCTTGATCTGCTCGGCGCTCTGCGCGCCGTCCGGCTCGGTCACGGTGACGTGCGCGGTGAAGTCGCGCGCCTGCGCGAAGGCCACGGTGTCGGACGCGAACTCGGAGTCGAACGAGTCCAGCGTCATGGAGAACGGCGTCAGCGACGACGGCTGGAACCACGCGCCCTTGTCGAAGGTGTCGTAGTCGACGACGGCGTTCGCGAAGCCGCGGTCCTCGGTGACGATCGCCTGCCCGCGGTAGTGCAGCAGCTGGCCGAGGGCCACCGAGACCAGCAGGCCCAGCAGCGCCAGGTGGAACAGGAGGTTGCCGGTCTCGCGGAGGTAGCCGCGCTCGGCGGCGACGGTGCGGGTGGCGGGCCGCCCGAGCCGCGGCTCCTCCGCCCCGACGTCGACCCGGAAGGTGGGCAGGCGTCGCAGCGGGCCCCGCAGGTGGGCGGCCACCGCGTCCGTCACCTCGTCCGGCGACGCCGCGGTGGTGCCCTCCGCGGTGGCGGGGAACCGGCCGAACCGCACGGGCGTCTTCGGCGGGCGGTTCCGCAGCGCGCGGGCGTGCGAGAGCGTCCGCGGGACGATGCAGCCCACCAGCGACACGAACAGCAGGATGTAGATGGCGGAGAACCAGACCGAGCTGTAGACCTCGAAGAAGCCGAACCGGTCCAGCCACTCCCCCAGCGTGGGGTGGTCGCCGAGGTACTCGAGCACCCGGGCGGCGTCCTGGCTGCGCTGCGGCAGCACCGAGCCGGGCACGGCCGCGACGGCGAGCAGCATGAGCAGCATGAGCGCCACGCGCATGCTCGTGAGCTGGCGCCACGTCCAGCGCAGCGCGCCGCGCCAGCCGAGGGACGGGAGGGTCGGGCCGCCGGGCTTGGTGGGCCCGCCGTGAGGCGCCGCGGGAACCTCCTGGGCGCGTCCCTCGGTGAACGCGTCGTGGATGCCCTCGGGGCGGTAGGTCGCCTTCTCGCTCATCACACCACCGTCACGAATCCGCCGATCCAGCCCTGGAGCTGGCTGGTCCACGAGGCCCACAGGCCCGTCACCAGCGCCAGGCCGACCAGCACGAGCAGAGCGCCGCCGGCGCGCTGGATGCCCAGCCGGTGCTGCCGCAGGAAGCCGAGCATGCGCTGGGACGACTGCAGCCCGAGCGCCACCAGCAGGAACGGCACACCGAGCCCGACGCAGTACGCGACGCCCAGCACGATGCCGCGGCCGGCCGACGCCTGGTCGAGCGACAGCGCCTGCACGGCCGCGAGGGTGGGGCCGATGCACGGCGTCCAGCCCAGGCCGAAGACCACGCCGAGGAGCGGCGCGCCCCACAGGCCCGCGCGCGGGCTCAGGTGCATGCGGCGCTCGCGCTGCAGGAACGGGACGGCGCCGAGGAAGGCCAGGCCCATGAGGATCACGACCACGCCGAGGACGCGCATGATCGTGTCCTCCCACTGCACGAGGTAGGACCCGAGCGCACCGGCCGCGGCCATGAGCGCGACGAACACGGCGGTGAAGCCGAGCACGAACAGCCCCACGCCGGCGACGACGCGCCGCCGGGCCGGGTCCTGCGGCGCGCCGCGGCCCTTCGCCCCGGAGCCCGCGGTCGCGGCGGCCATCCCGCTGACGTACCCGACGTAGCCGGGCACCAGCGGCAGCACGCACGGCGACGCGAACGACACCAGGCCCGCGATCACCGCGACCGGCAGCGCCAGCAGCATCGAGCCGCTGAACGCGGTGGCCGCGAACGTGTCGCCCATCAGGCGCCCTTCGCGGCGCCGTCGCCCGAGCCGTCCGACTCGGCGAGCACCTCCTCGACGATGGCGTCGAGGGTGGACGCCTCGGCCTGCCCGATGACGCGCGCGGCGACGCGGCCTTCGGCGTCAAGCACGACGGTGGACGGCACGGCCTGCAGGGGCACGACGCCGGAGAGCCGGGCCACGACCTGGCCGCTGCGGTCCTCGATCGACGGGTACGGCACGTCGAAGGTGCGCTGGAAGGCGGTGGCGGCGCCGGCCTCGTCCTCGGTGTTGATGCCGAGCACCCGCACCCCGTCGGCCTCACGGTCGTTCGCGAGGTCCACGAGGTCGGGAGCCTCGGCCCGGCACGGCGCGCACCCGGCGTACCAGGTGTTCACCACGACCACGTCGCCGCGCCAGTCCTCGGTGCTGACGTCGTCGCCCTCGAAGGTGGTGCCCTCCACGGTGACCGGGTCCTCGCGGTCGCCCGCGTCCCACTGCTTCACGGACCCGTCGCCCGAGACGAAGCCCTGGCCGACGACGTCGCCCGCGCCCGAGTCCTGCGCGCCGCACGCGGCGAGGAGCCCCGCCGCGACGACGGCACCCGTGACGGCCGCAGCGCGCCGCAGCGCGCGCGAGGTGGTGGTGCGCATCACGCCCCCGGGACCGGGTCGGCGCCGGCGAGCAGGTCCGCGGCCGGCTCGGAGTAGTGCAGGCCGAGGAACGTCTCGCCGTCGAACCGCAGCGACGTCAGCGACGCCAGCGCGCACTGACGGCGACGCGGGTCGTGCGCCAGGGAGGCGCCCTCGTACGACCGGCGGGTGACCCACACGGGAAGCTGGTGGCTGACCAGCACCACCTCGTGACCGTCGTGCGCGCGGCGCGCGTCGTCCACCGCGGCCCGCATCCGGGTCACCTGGTCGGCGTACGGCTCGCCCCAGGACGGGCGCGCCGGGTTCCACAGGTAGCGCCAGTAGCGGGGGTGGGCGAGCTGCGCGGGGTTGCTCCCGATCGTCGTGCCCTCGAAGTGGTTGCCGGCCTCGACGAGGCGGTCGTCGGTGGCGAGGGTCAGGCCGAAGGCCTCGGCCGTCGGGGTCGCGGTCTCCTGCGCGCGCTGCAGCGGCGAGGCGACGACGGCGACGACGTCGCGGCCCGCGCCGGACAGGTGCTCCGCCACGCGGCGCGCCATCGCCTGACCGCGCTCGGACAGCCGATAGCCGGGGATGCGCCCGTAGAGGACCCCGTCCGGGTTGTGGACCTCGCCGTGCCGCACGAGATGGACGGTGGTGGTGGCCATGCCCCCCAGTGTCCCAGAACTGTGGAGCACCCAGGTCCCGCCCAGCCAGGCGTGATGCCCCTCACTCCGCAGCGGCGCGCGACCCCTCGACCGGGGCGGCGGACACCGCGGCACCGGGCTCGGTGGCGAGCAGCTCGGCCGGGTCGATGCCCCGCGCGGTGGCCGCGACCTTGGCCATCGCGCGGCCCAGCACCGCCATCTCCCGGGGGTCGAGCGCGTCGACCAGCAGCCGCCGCACGGCGGTGACGTGACCCGGCGCGGACTCCACGAGGGCCGCGTACCCGGCGTCGGTCATGACGCAGTTCACGCCCCGGCGGTCGCCCGGCACGGGGGTGCGGACCACGAGGCCGCGCTGCTCCATGCGGTCGACGGTGTGCGTGAGCCTGCTGCGGGACAGGGCGAGGAACTCCGCGAGCGCCGACATGCGCAGCGTCCGCTCCGGCGCCTCCGAGAGCTGCACCAGCAGGTGGTACTCGTTGAGAGTCACCGCCAGGCCCGCGTCGTGCGCGTCGCCGAGCGCCTCGAAGAACCGGGACGTCCCCTCGAGGAAGCGTCGCCACTCCCACTGCTGGTTCTCGTCCAGCCAGCGCACGTCCACGTCGTCCTGGTCGTCGCGCCGCTGCGCGTTCGTCGTCCCGCCCACGGGAATAGGTTACGAGACCGGCGTGTTCTCTCCCCCGTGACGGTAGTTGAGTGCTCAACTACCTAGGGAACGCCCGCATGACCGACACCCGAGGAGACACCATGACCGCGCTGCCCGCAGGCCTGACCGCCGGTACCTACGCCATCGACCCCGCCCACTCCACCGCCTCGTTCTCCGTGCGCCACGCCGGGATCGCCAAGGTGCGCGGCACGATCGCGATCACGTCCGGCGAGATCTCCGTGGGCGACGACCTCGAGTCGTCCGCCGTCACCGCCGAGCTCGACGCGGCGTCGGTCAACACCAACGACGAGAACCGCGACGCGCACCTCAAGAGCGCGGACTTCTGGCACGCCGAGGAGAAGCCGGTCTGGTCCTTCGCCTCGAAGGGCATCAGCACGGACGGCGACGACTACACGATCTCCGGCGCCCTCACCATCAACGGCGTGACCAACGACGTCCAGCTCCCCACCGAGTTCACCGGCACCGCGACCGACCCGTTCGGGAACCCGCGCGCCGGCTTCGAGTCCGCGCTCGAGATCTCGCGCAAGGACTACGGCCTGACCTGGAACGCCGCGCTCGAGACCGGCGGCGTCCTCGTCGGCGACAAGATCAAGATCGTCCTCGACGTCTCGGCCATCAAGCAGGCCTGAGCCTCTCGCCGAGATAGAGAAGCTGGAACCGCGAGATAGAGAAGCCCGGACGGGTCCGCAACCAGTGCGGACCCGTCCGGGCTTCTCTATCTCGCGGTTCCAGCTTCTCTATCTCGGCGTGCCGTTCGTCGCCGCGCGGGCGGCGGCGTGGAACGCGAGGATCTGCAGCTCGCCGGCCACGTCCACGGAGCGCACGACGACGTCGTCGGGCAGCTGCAGCGCGACGGGCGCGAAGGAGAGGATCTCCCGCACCCCGCACGCGACGATCCGCTCGGCGATCGGCTGCGCCACCGGCCCCGGCGTCGCCAGCACGACCATCGACACGCCGGTGCGCGCCAGCACGTCCTCCAGCGCGTCGACGTGCTCGATCGCCAACCCGGCCGCCGTCCCACCCACGACCTGCGGGTCGGCGTCGAGCAGGGCCACCACCTGGAACCCGCGGGCCGCGTACCCCGAGTAGTTCGCCAGGGCGTGCCCCAGGTTGCCGACCCCCACGATGGCCAGGCGGTGCTCCGACCCCAGGCCCAGCGCCGTCGCGATGTACTGCGCCAGCGACTGCACGTCGTAGCCGACGCCTCGCGTGCCGAACGACCCGAGGTACGACAGGTCCTTGCGCAGCTGCGCCGAACCCACCCCCGACCGTTCCGCCAGCTCCGACGACGACGTCGTCGTCACGCCGGCGTCCGCCAGGTCGCGCAGGGCGCGCAGGTAGTAGGGCAGCCGCGCCACTGTCGCGGCCGGCACCGTCGCCTCACCGAGCTCGATCACTCCGTCGTCCTCCCCGGGCTCAGCGTGCCAGCCGACGCGCCAGCCGCGCGGCGTCCACCCGCCAGAAGCCCTGCTGCACGCCGTCCACCTCGACGACGGGCACGTAGTCCCCATACTTGCCCACCAGGTCGCCGCCCGGAGCGTCGTCGACGTCGATGTCGACCTCGCGCCATGCCTCCCCCGCCGCGCCGCACACGTCCTCGACCACGGCCCGTGCCTCGTCGCACAGGTGACAGCCGTCGCGCGTGTACAGCAGCACCCGGGGGTCGCCTGCGGATCCCTGCGGCCTGCTCACCTGCACAGCGTATCCGCGCCGATACAGTGGGCCGCATGCCGTCGCCCACCGAGTCCTCCGTTCCGGTGCGCGCGGCGGCCTTCTTCGACGTCGACAACACGATCATCCGTGGGGCCAGCGCGTTCCACCTGGCGCGCGCCCTGTACCAGCGCCGGTTCTTCGGCACCCGCGACCTGCTGCGGTTCGCGCTGATCCAGGCGAAGTACCTGGTCTTCGGGGAGTCGCGCACGCAGATCGAGACCGTGCGCAGCCGGGCCCTGTCCCTCATCGCGGGCCGCTCCGTGGCGGAGATCACCGCCGTCGGCGAGGACGTCTACGACACCGTGCTGGAGCTCCGGATCTTCCCCGGCACCAAGCGGCTGCTCGACGAGCACCTCGCCGCCGGCGACCAGGTGTGGCTCGTCACCGCGACCCCGGTCGAGATCGGCGGCCTCATCGCGCGCCGTCTCGGCGCCACCGGCTGTCTCGGCACCATCGGGGAGCACTCGGGCGGCTTCTACACCGGCCGCCTCGTCGGCGACCTCATGCACGGTGAGGCCAAGGGCGCCGCCGTCCGCGAGCTCGCCGAGCGCGAGCACATCGACCTTGCCGCGTCGTACGCCTACGGCGACTCGCTCAACGACCTGCCGATGATGCGCACCGTCGGGCACCCCTGCCCGATCAACCCGGACGTCCGGCTGCGCCGGCACGCCAAGGAGGTCGGCTGGCCGATCCGCGAGTTCCGCGGCCGCGGGCGGCGGGTGGCCGGCCGGGGCATGAAGACGGCGTCGTGGGCCGGCGCCGCCTGGGTGGCGGGGCTCGTCCTGCGCTCGATCCGGCGGCGGATCCAGGGTCGCTGACCCCCCACCCCGAACCGACGAACGGGCCCGGCACCTCCGAGGAGGTGCCGGGCCCGTTCACGCTCTGCCCGCCGGACTCAGCCGGCGGACGAGGTCACTTCTTGTTGCGACGCTGGTGGCGCGTCTTGCGCAGCAGCTTGCGGTGCTTCTTCTTCGCCATGCGCTTACGGCGCTTCTTGATGACGGAGCCCATGAGGTCCTCACAATGCTTGTCGGTCGGTGGAACACGGTTGGTCCCAGGAGTCCTGTGTCCAGGAGCAGCCGACCAACGCGGAAAAGTCCGTCCCCCAGGGTACCCGACTCCGGGCGTCCGCCCGACCGCTGCCCGCCGCCGCCGGCGTGACGTCAGTCGCGGTAGGGGTCGAGCCCCCAGGTCGGGAAGACGTGGCGCCGGGTGGCGAGGACCGCGCGGTCGACGTCGTCGGCCGGGTCGTAGCCGTCGGCCCAGGGCCGCCAGACGACGTCCCCGCTGCCGAGACGCTCGGCGGGGTCGAGGCCGGAGAGCTCCTCGACCTCCCGACGCCAGGACTCCGGGAGCACGAGGCCGAGCGGCAGGGGCGCGTGCGCCGCCTCCGCGACGAGGCTCGCCCACACGAGCGGGACGACGTCGACCACCGCGTACCCGCCGCCGCCGAGCGCCACCCAGCGGCCGTCGGCGAGCTCGTGCGCGAGCTCGTGCACCCAGCGCGCCGCCGTGCGCTGGGCGGCCACCCCCACGTTCAGGTCCGTGAGCGGGTCGTTGCCGTGCGCGTCGCAGCCGTGCTGCGACACGATCACCTGCGGCCGGAACTCGCGCACCACCGCCGGGACGACGGCGTCCACCGCGCGCAGCCAGTGCGCGCCGTCGGTGCGCGGCGGCAGCCCCACGTTCACCGCCGTGCCCTGCGCGGCCGTGCCCCCCGTGTCCCCGGCGTTGCCGCTGCCGGGGAACAGGGTGTGCCCGTCCTGGTGCACCGAGACGGTGAGCACGCGCGGGTCGTCCCAGAAGATCGCCTCGACGCCGTCCCCGTGGTGGGCGTCGAGGTCGACGTAGGCCACCCGCTCCGCCCCGAGGTCCAGCAGCCGCTGCACCGCGGCGGCGGCGTCGTTGTAGATGCAGAACCCGGACGCGGCGCCGCGCTGCGCGTGGTGCATGCCGCCCGCGATGTTCACGCCGTGCGCCACGTGTCCCGACCAGACCGACTCCGCCGCGTCGACCGACGCCGCGACGAGCCGGGCTCCCGCCTCGTGCATCGTCGCGAACACCGGGTCGTCCTCGGTGCCGAGCCCGCGCACCAGGTCCGGTATCCCGGTCGCGGCCGCGCGGCGCACCGCGGCGACGTACGCGGGGTCGTGCACCGTCTCGATCAGGGCGTCGGGGGCGGGCGCGACGTCCGCCACCTCGAGCGTGGGCTCGTCGAGGAGCCCGAGCTCCGTGACCAGCCGCATCGTCAGGTCGAGGCGGGCGGGCGCCATGGGGTGCCCGGGGCCGAAGTCGTAGCGCAGGAGCTCAGGACTCCACAGCAGCCGGGCGACGCGCATCCCGTCACGGTAGCCGACGGCGTGGCAGGCTGTGCCCAGCGACTGAGGGGCGAGAGGGGTCAGGGTGCCGGGGACGTGGGGCGGTCGCGGGCTCTCGCTGCGCGGGTGGGCCAACCGGGCGGCACGCGAGTACCCCGCCAGGCTCGCGATGACGGTGTTCGCCGCCGTCATCACCGTGATCTGGCTGCTGCTGCTCACCCCGTGGGCCACGGCGTCCGGCCGCGGCGCGTCCGTCGTCGACGCCCTCTTCACCGCGACCTCCGCGGTCTGCGTGACCGGCCTGGTCGTGCACGACACCGCGACCTACTGGTCGGAGTTCGGGCACGTCGTCATCCTCGTGGGCATCAAGGTGGGCGGCCTCGGCGTCATGACCCTCGCCTCGCTGCTCGGCCTCGCGGTGTCCCGGCGGCTCGGCCTGACGCAGAAGCTGCTCACGGCGTCGGAGACGAAGACGGAGCGGCTGGGCGAGGTGGGCGCCCTGCTGCGCACCATCATCATCACCGCCACCAGTATCGAGCTGTGCATCTCGCTGCTGCTGTTCCCGCGCTTCCTCGCCCTGGGCGACGGCGCGGGCACCGCGGCGTGGCACGCCCTGTTCTACGGGATCTCGTCGTTCAACAACGCCGGTTTCGTCCCTACCGAGCACGGCCTGCTCCCGTTCGCCTCCGACTGGTTCGTGCTGGTGCCGATCGCGCTCGGCGTGTTCATCGGCTCGCTCGGCTTCCCCGTGATCCTCAACGTGCTCACCAACCGGCGCCGGCACAAGCACTGGGTCCGGGCCCTGTCGCTGCACACCAAGCTGACGGTGACCACCAGCCTCGCGCTCCTGGTCGGCGGCGCGGTCCTCATCGGCGCGATGGAGTGGGCCAACCCCGCGACCTTCGGCGGGCAGGGCTTCGCCACCAAGATCCTGTCGTCGGTGTTCGCCTCCGTGATGCCGCGCTCCGGGGGGTTCAGCTCCGTGCCCGTGGAGGGGATGACGCAGGAGACCTGGCTGGTCACGGACGCGCTCATGTTCGTGGGCGGCGGCTCCGCGTCGACGGCGGGCGGCATCAAGGTCACGACGTTCGCCGTCATGCTGCTCGCGATCGTCGCCGAGGCGCGCGGCGACGCCGACACGGAGGTGTTCGGCCGCCGCATCCCGCGCGACACGCTGCGGCTGTCCATCGCCGTGGTCTTCATGGGCGCCACCGCGGTGCTCGTCTCCTGCCTCGCGCTGCTGCGCCTCACCGACCTGCAGCTGTCCGAGGCGCTGTTCGAGGTGATCTCCGCCTACGCCACCGTGGGCCTGTCCACCGGAGTCACCGGAACCCTGCCCGACGCCGCCAAGTACGTGCTGTGCGCGCTGATGTTCGTGGGCCGCGTCGGGGTCATCTCGCTGCTCGGCGCCCTCGCGCTGCGCGACCGGCGCCGCATCGTACGCTTCCCCGAGGAGCGCCCGATCATCGGGTGACCCGTACCGGAAAGAGGAGAACCGTGCCCGACAAGAAGGCCCCCGCACGCGACGCGGGCGTGCTGGTGATCGGCCTCGGCCGCTTCGGCTCGTCGCTCGCGACCACGCTGGACCGGCTGGGCCAGGACGTGCTCGCCGTGGAACGGGACGAGAAGCTCGTGGCGCAGTGGTCGGGCCGGCTGCCGCTGGTGGAGGCGGACGCGTCGGAGGCGGAGGCCCTCGTCCAGCTCGGGGCCAAGGACTTCGGGGTCGCGGTCGTGGGCGTCGGCACCGAGCTCGAGGCGTCCGTGCTCATCACGGCGAACCTCGTGGACATCGGCACCCCGCAGATCTGGGCCAAGGCGATCTCCGCGGAGCACGGCCGCATCCTCACCCGCATCGGCGCCCACCACGTCGTCTACCCCGAGGCCGACGCCGGCTCCCGCGTCGCGCACCTCGTGAGCGGCAAGATGCTCGACTACATCGAGGTCGAGGACGGCTTCACGATCGTGAAGATGCGCCCGCCGAAGGAGATGCAGGGCTTCACCCTCGCCCAGTCGGACATCCGCAAGCGGTACGGCGTCACCGTCATCGGCGTGAAGTCGCCCGGCGTCGAGTTCACGTACGCGACGCCCGAGACCCGCGTGAGCGCCAACGACCTGCTGGTGTGCTCGGGCCACGCCGACCTGCTGGAGCGGTTCTCGGCGCGGCCGTAGCGCCGCCGCACGACCCCGGCACCTGCGGTTCGCCCCGAGTTCGCCCGCGGGACAGCGGGGCGCCATCGACGAGGGGCACGCTCGGGGTCCATGCGATCCCCCCGACGCGCCCTGCCGGCGCTGCTCCTGCTGCCCGCGCTCGCCCTCGTGCCCGCCTCCGCGGCGTGGGGTCACGGCGGCCACGGACCGGGCCACGGTCATGGGCACCCGCACGGCGGCGTCGCGACCGTGACGACCGGCATCGAGACGCCCGTCCTCTACGACGACGAGGAGGGCGGGAACGCCTCCGGCGACGACCCGGCGATCTGGGTGCACCCGGGCGACGACGACGCGTCGCTCGTGCTGGCCACCGCCAAGGAGGGCGGCCTGCGCGTGTACGACACCGACGGCCGCGAGCTGCAGTCGCTCGCCGCCGACCCGGCGCCGCGCGCGGACGGCGTCCCGGGCCGCTACAACAACGTGGACGTCGCGTACGGGCTGCGGGTGGGCGGCGAGACCGTCGACGTCGCCGTCGTCTCGGACCGCTACAACGACCAGCTCCGGTTCTTCGCCGTCGACCCGGACGGCGCCGACGCGGACCGGCCGCTCACCGAGATCACCGCCCCCGAGCAGGACTTCCTCTTCCAACCCGACCGCGCGGGCGTCGACACCGAGCACACGGCGTACGGGCTCGCCGTGTGGCAGGCCCGCGACGGCGCGGCCTACGCCGTCGTGACGCAGGAGGGCACGACGGCGGTCGCCACCGCGCGGCTCCTGCCCCGCGCCGACGGCACCGTCGGGTACGACGACGTCGAGCACCTGGACCTGCCCGCGTCGTTCGACCTGCCCGACGGCAGCACCTGGACGCCGTGCGAGGAGCCGGGCGTGGGGCCGCAGCTGGAGGGCCTGTCCGTGGACCAGCGCACCGGCACCCTGTACGCCGCGCAGGAGGACGTCGGCCTGTGGAGCCTGCCGCTGCCGCTCGGCTCGGGCGAGCCGCGCCTCGTCGACGAGGTCACGGACTTCGGCGTGGCCGACGCCTGGGACCCGGTGACCGAGGAGTGCGAGCCGGTGGATCCGGCCGCCGGCGCCCCGTTCGGCGGCGACCGCCTCACCGCGGACGCCGAGGGCGTGGACGTCTACCACGGGCCCGGCCGCACGGGATACGTCATCGTCTCCAGCCAGGGCGACGACACGTACTCCGTCTACTCCACGACCGGCCGCCACCAGGCCCTCGGCACCTTCCGGGTCGCGGGCACCGGCGGCGTCGACGACGTGAACGGCTCCGACGGCCTCGCGGTCACGCACCGCCCCGTGGGCGACTTCGACGAGGGCCTCCTCGTCACCCACGACGAGCCGGAGACCGGTGCCGACGTCGAGCCCGGCCGCGGCGACGCCACGGGCTTCTCCTACGTCGGCTGGGACGATGTCGCCGACCGCCTGGGCCTCGTCGTCAGCACCCGGGCCGGCAACGACCCGCGGTTCCGCTGACGCCCTCCCCGTCGATCGAGACCGTCGAGACCACGCCGTCCAGGTCTCGACAAGCTCGACCAGCGATCCTGTCGTCGGTCGAGCGTGTCGAGACCACGCCGTCCAGGTCTCGACAGGCTCGACCAGCGATCCTGTCGTCGGTCGAGCGTGTCGATACCACGCTGTCCAGGTCTCGACAGGCTCGACCAGCGATCCTGTCGTCGGTCGAGCGTGTCGAGACCACGCCGTCCAGGTCTCGACAGGCTCGACCAGCGGGCAGGCGTCGGTCAGGCCGTCCGACGACGCAGGGTCGCGACGCCGAGGACGACGGCGCCGACGATGAACAGGGCGATGGCTCCCACGGCCCCGCGCACGTCGCCCCACTCGCCGCCGGCGGCCAGCGTCTGCATGGCCTCGACCGCGTAGGTCAGCGGGAAGACGCGCGAGAGCCACTCGAGCACCTGCGGCATCTCGTCGCGCGGCATGAGCAGGCCGCAGGTGATGAGCTGCGGGAAGATCACGGCGGGCATCATCTGCACGGCCTGGAACTCGCTGCGCGCCAGCGCCGACGCCGCCAGGCCCAGGCAGCAGCCGAGCACGGCGTCGAGCATGGCGACGGCGATCACCAACCACAGCGGGCCGAGCACGTCCATGCCGACGGCGAGGGCGAAGCCCACGACCACCAGCGACTGCAGCAGCGCGAGGCCGGCGAAGGCGAGCGCGTAGCCGGCCACGAAGTCGCCCTTGCGCAGCGGCGTCGTCATGAGCCGCTCGAGGGTGCCGGACTGCCGCTCGCGCAGGGTCGCGACGCTCGTCACGAGGAACATCACAATCAGCGGGAACAGCCCGACGAGCATGGGACCGAACTGGTCGAGCACGGGGGTGCCGTCGAACATCCACGCGATGAGGCCGAGCAGCAGGCACGGCAGCACGAGGATGAGCGCCACGGTGCGGTGGTCGAACCGGAGCTGGGCCAGCACCCGGCTCGCGGTGTCCAGCGTGAGCGTCATCGCTGTCCCTCCCCGGTCGTCGGCCCGGACGCCGAGCCGGACGTGGTGGCCTGCTGGTCGATCAGGGCGAGGAAGGCGCGCTCGGCGTCGGGCGCGCCGGTGCGCGCGAGGAGCTCCGCGGGCGTGAGGTCGGCGACGAGGGCGCCGTCGCGCAGCAGCAGGAGCCGGTCGCACTGGGTGGCCTCGTCCATCACGTGGCTGGAGACCAGCAGCGTGCGGCCCTCGCCGGCGAGCCGCCGGAACATCGCCCACAGGTCGCGGCGCAGTACGGGGTCGAGGCCGACGGTGGGCTCGTCGAGCACCAGGAGCTCGGGGTCGCCGACCAGCGCCGCGGCGAGGGAGACGCGCGACAGCTCGCCCCCGGACAGGGTGCCGACACGCTGCTTCTCGTGCCCGCCCAGGTCGACGGTGGCGACCGCGCGCCGGACGGCGGCCTCCGCGCCCGCGCCGGGCAGGCCGGCCAGCCGGGCGAAGTAGCGCAGGTTCTGCAGCACCGTGAGGTCGGTGTACACGGAGGCGGCCTGCGTCACGTAGCCGACGCGGCGGCGCAGCCCGGCCGCCCCGGCGGGCTCGCCGAGCACGGTCATCTCGCCGGCGACCCGCGCCTGGACGCCGACGACGGCGCGCAGCAGGGTGGTCTTGCCCGAGCCGGAGGGCCCGAGCAGGCCGACCACCTGGCCGGCGGGCACGGACACGTCCATCCCGTCGATGATCGTCCGGCCGCCGCGCTCGACCCGCAGGCCTCGGGCCCGGACAGCGTCGTCCTTATTCACCATGTGAAGAATTCTGCTCCCGCCGGGGCGTGAGCGCAATGGCCCGGGCCCTCCGACCTCCGCACCTCAGTCCTCGGCGGGGAGCTCCCCGGTGAGGTAGCGCTGCACCGTCGGCCCGACCAGCGCCGCGACCCGGGCAGGTGACGACGACGCCAGCGGCTCGATCGGCACCAGGTAGCGCGTCAGGAGCACGCCCGCCATCTGCGACGCGACCAGCGCCGTGCGCAGCCGCGCGTCCGCGACGTCCAGCCGCTGCACGATCGGCCCGAGGAGCTCCGCCCCGAGGAACTGCGGCAGCAGCACCCGCAGCCCGGGGTCGGCCATCACGGCCGGGATGACGATCCGCACGGTCTCGCCGTAGTCCGCGTCCCACACGTCGACGACGGAGCGCACCAGCCGCTCCCCCAGCGTCCCGACAGGCCCGCCCTCGGCCGCCGCGCGCACGATCGCCGCGGGGTCGACGTCCGCCAGGCCGAGGGAGGCGGTGAACAGGTGCGTCTTGTCGCCGAACCAGTGCCGCACGGTGCCGGGGTCGACGCCCGCGCGCCGTGCGACCGAGCGCACCGACGCCGCCTCGTAGCCGCGCTCGCGGAACTCCTCGCGGGCGGCGGCGAGCACCGGCTCGCGGGTGTCCTGACCCCCCGGCCGGCGGCCCCGCCGCGCCTCGCCCGCCACGACCGGGCTCCGTCAGCCGTGCTCGGCGGCGAGCTCGCGCGACCGGTCCCGCGCCGCCTCGAGCGCGTCGAGGAACGCGGCCCGCACGCCGCCGTCGTCCAGCTTGCGCAGCGCCGCGACGGTGGTGCCGCCGGGCGAGGACACCTTCTCCCGCAGCAGCACGGGGTGCTCCCCCGTCTCGTCGAGCAGCTTCGCCGAGCCGAGCACGGTCTCGACCGCGAGGCGGCGCGCGACGTCGCGGGTGAGACCGAGCAGCACGCCGGCCTCCGCCATCGCGTCGACCACGTAGAACACGTAGGCGGGGCCGGAGCCGGCCAGCGCGCCGAACGCGTCGATGTCCTTCTCCGCGACGCGGAACACGTGCCCGGAGCCGGACAGCACCTGCTCCACGAGCGCTACGTCGTCCTCGCGGGCCGCCGACCCGCCGACCACGGCGGTGACGCCCGCGCCCACCAGGGCGGGGGTGTTCGGCATCGCGCGCACCACGGGAGTGCCGGCGGGAAGGCGCTGCTCGAAGAACGACAGCGGCAGCCCGGCGGCCACGCTCACGACGACGGCGCCCGGCTCCAGGGAGTCGGCCACGCGGTCGAGCATCGCGCCCACGTCCTTCGGCTTCACGCCGACCACCACGACGTGCGCGCCGGCCACGGCGGCGACGTTGTCCGTCGTCGCGCGGACCCCGAAGCGCTCGGTGAGGTGCGCGCCGCGCTCGGCGCGCCGGGAGGTGGCCACCACGTCCTCGGGGGCGACCCCGGCGGCCAGCGCGCCGGCCAGCACCGCCTCGCCCATGTTGCCCGTCCCGAGGAACGCCATCGTCACGCCGCTCGTCCGGGCACCGGCCTGCTCGTCATTCTGCTCGCTCACGGGGACCACGGTACGTCGCCGCCGGGCGGCCCGGCCTACAGGGGGTAGGCGGAGTAGAAGTCCTCGACGAGGTCCGCCGGACCCGTGGCCTGCAGCACCGCGGTGCCGTTGCGCCACGTGACGACGGCGGTGCCCTCGGTGGATCCGGGCGTCACGACGTACGCCCCGGTGGCCTTGCCGCCCACCGAGACCTCGCCCTCGCCGGTCGGCTCGCCCGCGGCCTGGACGAGCGCCTCGTACGCGCTCGTCGCGGCGTCGTCGTCCTCCCACTGGCCGGCGTGCACCTGTACGGACGCGGCGCCCTCGCCGTCACCGTCCGCGTAGGTGAGCTGCCACGCCTCGACGGCGTCGGCGTCCCTCTCCCACGTCTCGTCCTCGGTGGCCTCGCGCAGCGCGAGCGCCAGCACCGTGTCCGGCTGGGCCTGGAGGAAGGCCGTCTGGGCCTCCGGCCGGCCGCTCGGCGAGATCGTCGGCGTCGGCACCGGCGCCGTCACCGTGGCCTGCGGCTCCGGCTCGTCGCGCGCGAACCCCGGCCACACGAACGCCGTCAGCAGCACCACCAGCAGCACCAGCGCGCCCGCGGCCGAGGCCACCACGATCCGACGGCGGCGGAACACCTCGGGCGACGGGCGGCCCTTCCCGCCCGTGCGTGCCTGGCTCACGATGTCCTCCTGCGGGGTCGGCGGCGGTGCACCCCGCAGCCTAGGGCGCGCCGCCCGGGATCGATCGCGTCCCACGGCCGCGTGTCGACCTGCCCGCGACCGGCGCCCCGGGTCAGCGCAGGACGAGCTCCACCTCCGGGTGGCCGGCGAAGACCTCGAGGACCAGCTCCGCGTAGGTCTTGCCGCGGCCCGCCTCGAGGTCGGCGAGCCGCCGGCGGAAGCGCGCGGCGTCGAACACCTGCGGGTCGGCGAGCTTCGCGAGGTAGTAGGTGCGCGTGGCCGCGAACCCCAGCGCGTCGCGGGACCGGGCGAAGCCGTGCCAGACGACGGTGACCCGGCCGGCGCCCTGCACGCCGCCGAACCCGCCGTGCAGCAGGTCGTCCAGGGCGTCGAGGCTCTGGCCCAGCGTCCAGCCCTCGCCCGTCATGAGCACGCGGTCCAGCTCGGCGTAGAACGTGGCGATCGAGTCGACCCGGGCGCCGTCGAGGTGGAACGTGCGGTGGTCGCCGTCGCCCGCCGCGACGTCGTCGTACTCCGTCAGCTCCGTGCGCCAGTACTCGGCGCCGTCGCGGGTGCGGCGCACGAGCCCGAGGTCGACCATCGCGCGCCGCGCCCCGACCGGGTCGTCCGCGAGCGCCGCCAGCCTCCGGGTGAGCTCGCGCTCCCCCACCGGCTCGAGCAGGTCGGGCAGCACGGCGTGCGCGAGCCAGCGCGCCACGGCCCTCCGGTGCTCCCACCGCCGGGGCATCACGACCAGACGCCCGTCGTGCAGGAACCGGGTGACGTCGGGGTTCACGGGGGTCACGCCGTCATCATCCCGCGCGGCGCTCCGGGCGCGGGGCCGCTGTCGGTACCGACCTCTAGCGTCTGACGACGTGAGCACCACGACGTCGTCCCGCACCCGCGCCAAGCAGTCGCGCCCCGGCTACCGCTGCACGGAGTGCGGGTGGACCACCCCCAAGTGGGTGGGGCGGTGCGGCGAGTGCCAGGAGTGGGGCACGGTCACCGACGAGGGCCCCGCGTCGACGGGGCCGCGCACGGTGGCCGTGAGCCCGGGCCGGACGCCGGCGCGGCCGATCGCGGACATCGACGTCGCCGCCGCGCAGGCCGCGCCCACGCGGGTGGACGAGCTGGACCGCGTGCTGGGCGGCGGGCTCGTGCCCGGCGCGGTCGTGCTGCTGGCCGGCGAGCCGGGCGTCGGCAAGTCGACGCTGCTGCTCGACGTGGCGGCCACGTACGCGCGCGGCGCCGACGGCCGCGACGCCCGCACCGTGCTCTACGTGACGGGCGAGGAGTCCGCCGGTCAGGTGCGCCTGCGGGCCGAGCGCGTGGGCGCGCTGGCGCCGAGCCTGCTGCTCGCCGCGGAGACCGACCTCGGCACCGTGCTCGGTCACGTCGAGGCCAACGAGCCCGACCTGCTGGTCGTGGACTCCGTGCAGACCATCGCCTCCGCCGAGGTGGACGGCGCCCCCGGCGGCGTCAGCCAGGTGCGCGAGGTCGCGGCGGCGCTCATCGCCGTGGCCAAGTCGCGGCAGGTGCCCGTGCTGCTGGTCGGCCACGTCACCAAGGACGGGACGGTGGCCGGGCCGCGCACGCTGGAGCACCTGGTCGACGTCGTCTGCCAGTTCGAGGGCGACCGGCACTCGCGGCTGCGCATGGTGCGCGCCGTGAAGAACCGGTACGGCCCCACGGACGAGGTCGGCTGCTTCGAGCTGTCCGAGTCGGGCATCGTCGGACTTAGCGACCCGAGCGGGCTGTTCCTGTCTCACCTCGGCGCGGGCGTGCCGGGCACCTGCGTGACGGTGACGCTCGAGGGCCGCCGCCCCCTGGCCCTGGAGCTCCAGTCGCTCGTCGCCCCGTCGCCGCTCGCCAACCCGCGCCGCACCACCAGCGGCGTGGAGTCGTCCCGGCTGGCGATGATCCTCGCCGTCCTGCACCGCCACGCCGGCCTGCGGCTGGCCGACCAGGACGTGTACGTGTCCACCATCGGCGGCGCCCGCGTCACCGAGCCCGCGGCCGACCTGGCCACGTCCCTCGCGATCGTCTCGGCCCGCACGGGCGAGCCGCTGCCCACCGGCACGGTCGCGCTCGGCGAGGTCGGCCTCGCGGGCGACATCCGGCCCGTCACCGGGCTGGACCGACGCGTCGGCGAAGCGGCGCGCCTCGGCTTCGTGCGCGCCGTCGTGCCCGCCGGGGCCGCCGTCAAGGCGCCCCCCGGCATGCAGCTCCTGGAGGCCCGGCACCTCGCCGAGGCGGTCGAGCTCGCCGGTGTCGGAGTCCGATCGGCGGATCGCCGGGGCGAGTGACCCCCCACGTCGTAGGATTCCCCCGTGGCTCCCTCCTCCGTGCACTCCGATGCCCTGCTCCGGGAGACGCTTGCCGCGGTCGCCCCCGGCACCGAGCTGCGCGACGGGCTGGAGCGCATCCTGCGCGGCCGCACGGGCGCGCTCATCGTGCTCGGCCTCGACAAGACGGTCGAGCAGATGTGTTCCGGCGGCTTCGAGCTGGACGTCCAGTTCTCCGCCACCCGGCTGCGGGAGCTGTCGAAGATGGATGGCGCGTGCGTGCTCGACCACGACGCCACCCGCATCCGGCGCGCCGCCGTGCAGCTGCTGCCCGACCCGTCGATAGAGACCAGCGAGTCCGGCACCCGGCACCGCACCGCGGAGCGGGTCGCCAAGCAGTCCGGCCTCCCGGTGATCTCCGTCAGCCAGTCCATGCGGATCATCGCGATCTACGTCGGGTCGCACCGGCACGTGCTGGAGGACCCGGACACCATCCTGGGGCGCGCCAACCAGGCGCTCGCCACCCTCGAGCGGTACCGCTCCCGCCTCGACGAGGTGTCCGGCACCCTGTCCGCCCTGGAGATCGAGGACCTCGTCACCGTGCGCGACGTGTGCTCGGTCGTCCAGCGCCTGGAGATGGTGCGCCGCATCTCGGAGGAGATCGACGGGTACGTCGTCGAGCTCGGCGCCGACGGCCGCCTCCTCGCCCTGCAGCTCGACGAGCTGATCGGCGGCATCGGCTCCGACCGCGACTTCGTGGTGCGCGACTACGTCGAGCTTGAGCGCAGCGGCCGCTCCCTCGCCGGCGTGCAGGCCGACCTCGCCGCACTCGACTCCGCGCAGCTTCTCGACCTCGGCCACATCGGCCGGGTGCTGGAGCTGCCCGGCGGCGGCGTCGCGCTCGACGCCGCGGTCGCGCCGCACGGCTACCGGCTGCTGTCCAAGGTGCCGCGCCTGCCCGCCGCCATCATCGAGCGCCTGGTCGGGCACTTCGGCGGGCTGCAGAAGCTCCTCGCCGCGAGCGTCGACGACCTCATGGCCGTCGACGGGGTCGGCGAGCAGCGCGCCCGCGCGGTGCGCGAGGGCCTGTCGCGCCTCGCCGAGTCCAGCATCCTGGAGCGCTACGTCTGACGGTGCGCCGCCTGACCGGGGTCACTCCCGTCGCGTCGGGATGTCGTGCACGCCGACCGACCGGACGACGATCAGCCGTCCTCGCCCGCGTCGTCTGACGTCTTCTCGTCGGCCGTCTTCTCGTCAGCCGTCTTCTCGTCAGCCGTCTTGTCTTCGGCCGGCTCGGTGTCGGACGTCGGGGTGTCGGACGACTTGGCCTCGGTGCCCGGGTCGCCCGCCTGGGCGTCCTCGCCCGAGTCGGTCGCCTTCGCCTTCTCGGCGACGGTGAAGGTGACGGGCTCGCTCTTGGCCCCGGGGACGTCCGCGAGCGTCGCGGTGGCCCGGTAGGTGCCCGGCCCGACCGCGGCGGACCCCTTCGGGCAGCCCTTCGCCGACTGCACCGACTTCCAGTGCACCTCACCGGCGTTGACGTCCTCCGGCCCCAGCAGCAGCATCGTCGACCCGTCGGAGCAGTCCGCGGAGGACCAGACCCGCTCCTTCCCCGACTCGTCCGTGATCGTCACCGCGCGGCTCGCCGCGGCGCCGTCGAAGAGACACGGCACGCGACCGACGTTCGTCACGCGCACCATGAACGACATCGGCGACCCCGCCGTCACGGTGTTCGCGCTCGACGACAGCCGCAGCTCCACGTTCTCCGGACGGCACGCGGTCGCCGGGCCGCCGACGTCGAGCGGCTCGGGGGCGGCCACCTTGTCCGCCGGGAGGCTCTCGGGCCCGGCCAGCAGGCTGCGCGCGCCGTCGACGACGCGACCGACCCCGTAGCCGCCGGCGACGCCCGCCACGCAGAGCAGCACCACGACCAGCAGCGAGACGACGGCCGGGCGACGGCCGCGACGCGGGGCCGCCGTCCGGGTGCTCGTCCGTCGCCCGGCCGCGGAGCGTGCGCCCGAGCGGGACGACCCGGGGGCGACGAGCCGAGACGTCGTGACGACCTTCCGGCCGCCGCGCGCGCCCGACGAGCGCGTCGACGTGGAACGGGCGGAGGTCGAGCGCGTCGACGTGGAACGGGCGGACGTCGACCGGGTCGCCGTCGACCTCGTGCCGCCGGAGCGCGCGGAGCCGGACGTCGGGCGGCCCTGGGACGAGCCCTTGGCGCCGGCCTTCGACGTCGACGCGCCGCCCTTCGACGTCCCCTTCGCCGCGCCCGGCGAGGCGCCCCGCGACGACGTCGACGACCGGCCCGACCCGCTCGCGGGCCGCTTGCCCGACGCCGCGCCCGAGCGCCCGGACGCGCCGGAACCGCCGGTGCGCCCTGTGCCGGAGCGCGCACCGGAGCCGCGCGAGGTGCTGGCACCTCGACGCCCGTCGTCCGCACGTGCCACGGGCCATCCCTCCGTCTCGATCGGTGCCGCGGCGCCACCGTACGACGCGCGACTTCCCTGGCCGGGGAGCCGCGCCGCCGCCCACTCCTCGCGACCTGTCAGAGCCAGGGACGGGTATACCCCCACGTGACTCTGACAACTGCCCGGGTCCACGACCTGTCAGAGCCACGTCCTGCCCTACCCGCGCGTGGCTCTGACAGGTCGTGGGCGAGAATGGGCGACCGTGCCGCCCCTCGCCCCCGCCTCGCAGCCCACGGCCCCGTCGTCCCGCCCGGACGCGCTGGTCGCGCGCACCGTGGCGTGGTTCGACGACGCGGCGCGCGACCTGCCCTGGCGGCACCCCGACCGCACGCCGTGGGGCGTGCTCGTCAGCGAGGTGATGCTGCAGCAGACGCCGGTCGTGCGGGTCGAGCCGGTGTGGCGGGCCTGGCTGGAGCGCTGGCCCACGCCGGCCGACCTCGCGGCCGCCCCCACCGCGGACGTGCTGCGCGCCTGGGACAGGCTGGGCTACCCGCGCCGGGCGCTACGGCTCCAGCAGTGCGCGGCGGCGATCGTCGAGCGGCACGACGGCGCCGTCCCCGACGACGAGGACGCGCTGCGTGCGCTGCCCGGCATCGGGGAGTACACCGCGGCCGCCGTGCGCGCGTTCGCGTTCGGCCGACGCTCCGTCGTCGTCGACACCAACGTGCGCCGGGTGCTGGCCCGCACCCTCGGCGGCACCGCGCTCGGCGCCCCCTCCCCCACGGCGGCGGAGCGGGACCTCGCCGCCGGCGTCGTGCCCGACGACGACGCGACCGCCGCACGGTGGGCCGCCGCGTCGATGGAGCTGGGCGCGGTGGTGTGCGCCGCCCGGGCCCCGCGCTGCGGTGCCTGCCCCGTGGCCGACCTGTGCGCCTGGCGCGCCGCCGGGCACCCGCCGGACGAGCACGCGCACCGGCGTCGCACCCAGTCCTGGCACGGCACGGACCGCCAGGTGCGCGGCCGGCTCATGGCGGCGCTCCGCTCCGCGCACGACCCGCTGCCCCGCGCGCTGCTCGCCGACTCCGGCCCGGACCAGGCCCAGGTGGGCCGCTGCCTGGCCGGCCTGGTGGAGGACGGCCTCGTCGAGCAGGACGACGCGGGTCGGTACCACCTGCCGCGGTGACGGTCGTCGAGCCTGTCGAGACGGGCACGGGGTTTCGACAGGCTCAACCAGCGGTCCCTGCGGGGTGGTCAGAGCTCGAGGAGCATCCGCGTGTTGCCGAGGGTGTTGGGCTTGACGCGTGCGAGGTCGAGGAACTCCGCGACGCCGTCGTCGTGGGAGCGCAGCAGCTCGGTGTAGACGTCGGGGGTCACGGGGGTGCCGTCGATCTCGCGGAACCCGTGCGTCCGGAAGAACTCGACCTCGAAGGTGAGGCAGAAGACGCGCCGGAGCCCGAGCTCGCGGGCCCGGCCGACCAGTCCCTCGACGATCGCGTGGCCCACGCCGCGGCCGCGCCACGTCGCGTCCGCGGCGAGCGTCCGCACCTCGGCCAGGTCGTCCCACATGACGTGGAGGGCACCGCACCCGATGACGCCGCCGTCGACGTCCGCGGCCACCAGGAACTCCTGCACGGCCTCGTAGTAGCCCACCATCTCCTTGGCCAGGAGGATCCGTCGCTCGGCGTACGGCTCCACCAGCCGGCGCACGGACCGCATGTCGGCCGGCAGCGCGGGGCGGACGGCGAAGGACGCGCCGTGGTCGTGAGGAGGGTCCGGGAGCACGCCGACACTCTACGGTCGCGCCCCGGCCCGGGCGCGGGCGCCCGGTGCACGGACGTTCACGCCTCCTCCACGAGCGCGGCGGCGGTGGCCTCGTCCACGACCAGGTCGGTGACGACGCCGGCCGCGAGCGCCGCCCGCAGGGGCGCCACCTTGTTGTCGCCCGCGACGGCGCACAGCCGCCGCGGGATGCGTCGCAGCTCGGCGGGTGACGGCCCGGTGGCACGCGCGTTGAGCGGGATGTCGCGGTAGGTGCCGTCCGAGCGGATGAAGACGGTGCACACGTCGCCCACCACGTCCTCGGCGTCGAGGACGGCGACGTCGTCGGGGTCCAGGTAGCCGGCCGAGTACACGTGCGACGGCACGCCGCCCGTGAGGGCGCCCACGGAGAACAGGGCGATGTCGGCCCGGCCCTGGACGTCGAGGACGCGGCGCACGGACCGCTCGCGCCACATCGCGGCCTTGGTCTCGGCGAAGTCGAAGAATGCGGGCACCGGGAAGTAGTGCACCGACGCGTCGAAGGCGGTGCCGAAGCCGGAGATGAGGTCGCCGGCGTAGCTCATGCCCGACGTGCGCGTGTTGGCGGCGCCGTTGAGCTGCACGACGGCGGACCCGCGGGTCGGCTTGTGCGGCAGGTGCTCGGTGATCGCGGCGAGGGTGGTGCCCCATGCGACGCCCAGCACCATGTCGGAGTCGAACCAGCGCGCCAGGAGGCGGGCGGTGGTGATGGACACCTGCTGCAGGCGGTCGTCGTCCGTGGCGGAGTCCGAGACGGGCACCACGTAGGCGTCGATGCCGTGCCGCTCGGCGATCTCCTGGCTGAGGCCGGGGGCGCGGGAGGGGCCCGGGCGCAGCGTGATCTCGACGACGCCGGTGTCGCGCGCCCGCTTGATCAGCCGCGACACGGTGGAGCGCGACGTGCGCAGGTGCCGCGCGATCGTCTCCATCTTCATGTCCTGCAGGTAGTACATCGTCGCGGCCATGACGACGTCGCGCTCTCGGTAGCCCGCCATGTAGTTCGGCATGCCGCCAGGATCTCACCCTGCACGTTCGTGCACCCAGGTTGCGCGGACGTGCCGCCGGTGCTGGTCTGGGACCGTCTCCGCCGATCGGAAGGAATCACGATGGCCTCCACCCGGCTCACCGCCGAGTCACGCACCCAGGCGCTCGCTGCGATGAAGGACTCGGGCTCGCCGAGCGGCGAGCTCGACGTCCTGGTCATCGGGGGCGGTGTCACGGGCGCCGGCATCGCGCTCGACGCCGCCACCCGCGGCCTGTCGACGGCGATCGTCGAGGCGCAGGACTGGGCGTCCGGCACCTCCAGCCGCAGCAGCAAACTGGTGCACGGCGGGCTGCGCTACCTGCAGATGCTCGACTTCCACCTGGTCAAGGAGGCGCTGACCGAGCGCGACCTCCTGCTCAAGGAGATCGCGCCGCACCTGGTCAAGCCCGTGCCGTTCCTCTACCCGCTGGAGCACCGGCTGTGGGAGCGCGCGTACGTCGGCGCCGGCATCGCGCTCTACGACACCCTCGCCTCGCTCGCCCCGGGTCGCCGCGCCATGCCGCTGCACCGCCACCTGAGCCGGCGGCGGATGGAGAGCAAGTTCCCCGACCTCGCGCACGACGCCGCGATCGGGGCCGTGCAGTACTGGGACGCGTCCGTCGACGACGCCCGCCTCGTGTCCACCCTGGTGCGCACCGCCGTGAGCTACGGCGCCCACGCGGCAGCCCGCACCCAGGTCGTGGCGCTCACCAAGGGCTCCACCGGCGCGGTGAACGGCGCCGTCCTCACCGACCTCGAGAGCGGCGAGGAGTTCACCGTCCGCGCCCGGCACGTCATCAACGCGACCGGCGTGTGGACGGAGGACACGGAGGCGCTGGCCGGCGACTCCGGCGGGCTGCGCGTACTGGCCTCCAAGGGCGTGCACATCGTGGTGCCCCGCGAACGCATCAAGGGCACCGTCGGCCTGATCCTGCAGACCGAGAAGTCGGTGCTGTTCGTCATCCCGTGGTCGCGGTACTGGGTGGTGGGCACCACCGACACCCCGTGGACCCAGGACCCGGTCCACCCCGTCGCCACCGCGCAGGACATCGACTACGTGCTGGACCACGCCAACGCCGTCCTGGCGCACCCGCTGTCCCGCGACGACATCATCGGCACCTACGCGGGCCTGCGGCCGCTGCTGCAGCCCGGCACCAAGGAGGGCACCAGCTCGGCCAAGGTGTCGCGCGAGCACACCGTCGCGAGCCCGGTGCCCGGCCTCACCGTCATCGCCGGCGGCAAGCTCACCACCTACCGCGTGATGGCGAAGGACGCCGTGGACTTCGCCATCGGCCAGCGCGCCGCCGCGCTGCCGTCGATCACCCACGAGATCCCGCTGCTCGGCGCCGTCGGCCTCCAGGCCACACGCCGACTGGCCCGCACCTGGGCGGCGAAGTACGGCTGGAAGCCGCCCATGGTCGATCACCTGCTGCACCGCTACGGCTCCCAGCTCAGGGAGCTCGTCGACCTGTGCGAGCAGGACCCGTCGCTCGCCCGGCCGCTGGAGCACGCCCCCGCCTACCTGCGCGCCGAGATCCACTTCGGCGTCACCCACGAGGGCGCGCTGCACCTCGAGGACCTGCTGCTGCACCGCACGCGCCTCGTGTACGAGGTCGCGGACCGGGGCATCGCCGCCCTGCCCGAGATCGCCGACATCGCGGCGCCCCTGCTCGGCTGGGACGACGCCGCGAAGCAGGCCGAGATCGACGCCTACACCGCACGCGCCCGGTCCGAGGACGCGGCGGAGAACGAGCCCGACGACGCCAGCGCGGAGGCCGCACGCCTGCGCGCACCCGACGTCGCCGCCATGCAGCCCCTGCGGGGCTGACCGACCCGGCACCCTGGCCGGGACTCCCGCAGGGCATCGCCCGTCGCGGGCTCTCTCCGACACCGGAGAAGACAACGTGGTCCCTCAAGAGAAAGAGATCCGACGATGGACTCATTGATCATGCAGGCGTTCTGGTCCGAGATCCTCGGGACCGCGACGCTGATCCTGCTGGGCGCCGGCGTCGTCGCCAACGTGGTGCTCCCGAGAACCAAGGGGTTCAACGGAGGCTGGTTGCTCGTCAACTTCGGGTGGGGCCTCGCGGTCTTCGCGGGTGTCTTCACCGCGTACAAGTCCGGCGCGCACCTCAACCCCGCGGTGACGATCGGCCTCTACACGGCGCAGCAGCCGTTCGCC
This sequence comes from Promicromonospora sp. Marseille-Q5078, assembly GCF_050315395.1. Lineage (NCBI taxonomy): Bacteria > Bacillati > Actinomycetota > Actinomycetes > Micrococcales > Promicromonosporaceae > Promicromonospora > Promicromonospora sp. Marseille-Q5078. The sequence goes on along the minus strand of NZ_JBNPQG010000001.1, from coordinate 1,034,049 downwards.
ACGCTCACCGGCCCGGAGGGGCGGGTCACCGCCACGATCGAGCCGACCGTGAGCAACATGTTCATCTACTTCGGGGCGGAGATGATCGGCGCGATCATCGGCGCCGTGCTGGCGTTCATCGTCTACAAGAAGCACTTCGACGAGGAGGCGCCGGGGGCCACCAAGCTCGCGGTGTTCTCGACCGGTCCGGAGCTGCGCTCCTACGGCTGGAACTTCATCACCGAGGTCGTCGCGACCTTCGTGCTGGTGTTCTTCGTCGTCGTCTCCGGCAAGACGCCGAACGAGCTCGGACCGCTCGCCGTCGCCCTCATCGTGGTGGCCATCGGTGCCTCCCTCGGTGGTCCGACGGGGTACGCCATCAACCCGGCACGTGACCTCGGCCCGCGCATCGCGCACGCCTTCCTGCCCATCAAGGGCAAGGGCTCCAGCGACTGGGCCTACTCCTGGGTGCCTGTGGCCGGCCCGCTGGTGGGCGGCGTGCTCGCCGGCCTCCTGGGCTCCGTCTACTCCTGACCCGACCCCGCCGGCCGGGCCATCGCCGGCCCGGCCGGCACCTCACCACCCACATCGACGTGAAGGGCATCCCCCATGGCTGACTACGTCCTCGCCATCGACCAGGGCACGACGAGCTCGCGTGCCATCGTCTTCGACCACTCCGGCCGGATCGTCTCCACCGGCCAGCTCGAGCACGAGCAGATCTTCCCCAAGGCGGGCTGGGTCGAGCACAACGCCGAGCAGATCTGGAGCAACGTCCGCGAGGTCGTCGGGCTCGCGCTCACCCGCGGCAACCTGGCGCACACCGACCTCGCCGCCATCGGCATCACCAACCAGCGCGAGACCGCCGTCGTCTGGGACAAGAACACCGGCAAGCCGGTGTACAACGCGATCGTGTGGCAGGACACCCGCACGCAGGCGATCGTCGACGAGCTGGGCGGCGACGAGGGCCCCGAGAAGTACAAGTCGATCGTCGGCCTGCCGCTGGCGACGTACTTCTCCGGCCCCAAGGTGAAGTGGATCCTCGACAACGTCGAGGGCGCGCGCGAGGCCGCCGAGCGCGGCGACCTGCTGTTCGGCAACACCGACACCTGGGTGCTGTGGAACATGACGGGCGGGTCCGAGGGCGGCGTGCACGTCACCGACGTCACCAACGCGTCGCGCACCATGCTCATGGACCTCGACACCCTCAGCTGGCGCGAGGACATCGCCGCGGACATGGGCATCCCGATGTCGATGCTGCCCGAGATCCGCTCCTCCTCCGAGGTGTACGGCACCGGCCGGCCGCGGGGCATGGTCCCCGGCGTGCCCATCGCCGGCATCCTCGGCGACCAGCAGGCCGCGACGTTCGGCCAGGCGTGCTTCGAGGTCGGCACCGCGAAGAACACCTACGGCACCGGCAACTTCATGCTCCTCAACACGGGCACGGAGAAGGTGCCGAGCAAGAACGGCCTGCTCACCACCGTCTGCTACAAGATCGGCGACGCCCCCCAGGTGTACGCCCTCGAGGGCTCCATCGCCGTGACGGGCTCGCTCATCCAGTGGCTCCGGGACAACCTCGGCATGTTCGAGGACGCCCCCGACGTCGAGTGGCTGGCCCGCAAGGTCGACGACAACGGCGGCGCGTACTTCGTGCCGGCGTTCTCCGGGCTCTTCGCGCCCTACTGGCGACCCGACGCCCGCGGTGCCCTCGTCGGGCTCACGCGGTACGTCAACCGCAACCACATCGCGCGCGCGGCGCTGGAGGCCGTGGCCTTCCAGACCCGCGAGGTCGTCGACGCGATGCGGCTCGACTCCGGCGTCCAGCTCACCGAGCTCAAGGTGGACGGCGGCATGGTCCAGAACGAGCTGCTCATGCAATTCCAGGCCGACCAGCTCGGCGTCGACGTCGTGCGGCCCAAGGTCGCCGAGACGACGGCGCTCGGCGCCGCCTACGCCGCCGGCATCGCCGTCGGCTTCTGGAAGGGCGAGGAGGACGTCACCGCGAACTGGGCGGAGGACAAGCGCTGGTCGCCGGCCATGGCCGAGGACGAGCGCGAGCGCCTCTACCGGTCCTGGAAGAAGGCCGTGACCAAGACCTTCGACTGGGTGGATGCTGATGTGCAGTAGTCGTCCTTGAGCCCGCGGCGGGGAGGGAACCTCGTGCGGGCGGCCGCGTTCACGGGCGCCAGGGCGCCCTCCACTTCGGGAACACCTACGGCCGCCCGCACGAGGTTCCCTCCCCGCCGCTCTGCGTCCGGCTTGCTGCACGTTGTGGTGGGGGCGCTGGTCGAGCCTGTCGAAACCCGGTGCGACTCTCGCTCAGAGGTCTCGACAGGCTCAGCCAGCGACGTCTCCGCGGAGGAAGGTCTCCGCGGTGCGGAGCAGGAGGTCGCGCTCGCCCTCGACGGTGAAGGCGTCGTCCGTCGCGACGCGCTCGAGGAAGCCGCCGGACAGCAGCGCCAGCCACGAGGCGATGCGCGCCGGCGCCAGGTCGGCCCGGACCTCCCCCGTGGCCTGGCCGCGCTCGACCCAGGGGACGAGCAGGTCGAGCTGCGCCCGGTCGTCGGCCTCGAGGGCCGTCGCGACGGCAGGCAGGTGCATGACGCCCGCGACCGCGCGCACGAAGCCGGGGATGCGCGGGTCGGCGGCGTCGTCGGCCCACGAGCCGAGCAGCTCGAGCAGGACGCCGAGCGCGTCCGTGCGGCTCTCGAGGGCCGCGGCCTGCGCCACCGTCTCGGCCGTGCCGAGCTCGAGGATCGCCAGGACGAGCTCCGTCTTGGTGGCGAAGTAGTGGAAGAACGTGCCCGACCCGATGCCGGCCCGGCGGCAGATCGCGGCCGTCGTCGCCCCCTCGTACCCGCGCTCGGCGAGCACGGTCAGGCCGGCATCGACGATCTGGAGCCTGCGCGCCTCGTGGCGCGCGGGGTCAACGGTGCGGGCCACGGTCGTCGGCCGTGACGGCGAAGCGCCGCACCTGGAGCCGGTCGTCGCGACGCCGGGCCGCGAGACCCCGCGCGGCGAGCTCGGCGTCGGCCTCCGCCACGGCGTCGGCGTCCTTGCGCTCCGCGAGCCGGCGCCGCAGCAGCGCGTGCTCGTCGGGCGTGAACCCGGGCCGGCCGTCCATCCATCGCTCGTACTCGCCGTCGTAGGGGTCGGCGTCGCGCCACGGCCACCCGTGCGCCTCGAAGGCGCGCCGGACGTCGGCCCGGCGCAGCGTGTCGGCGTCCAGGCGCGCCCGGGGCGCGCCGCGGGAGCCGAGGAGCAGCACGTACCGGCCGTCGCGGAAGACGTCCGTGACGTCGCGCCGCTCGACCCAGCCCTCGCGGTCGTCCGTGCGGTGCTCCAGGTGGTCGTCGGCGACGGTCAGGCGCAGCGCCTCCCCGATCGTGGTCAGCGCCAGGACGACCCCGCCGACCAGGCCGAGGCCGCCCAGGATCGGGACGGACCAGGCGAGCGGCAGGCCCGCGAGCAGCTCGACCGGGCCGAGGCTGGGGAGCGGGCTCGCGTCGAGCAGGCCCTGCACCGCCCGGGCGAGCGGCGGCAGCCCGAAGCCCAGCCCGACGCCGAGCGCGAGCGTCGCGAGGCCCACGAGGAGAGGGACGGACGCGGGCTGGCGCACCTCGGTGGTCCGCTCGACGGTCTGCACCCGGCAATTATTGGAGCACGCACTCCATTAATGCAATCCGGCCTACGCTGAGCCCTGTGAGCATCACGGGCACCTCCGCGTACACGATCCCCGGCGTCCACGTCACCGACCGCACCCTCACGGTGCCCCTGGACTGGTCGCGCCCCGACGACGGGCGCACGGTCTCGCTCTTCGTGCGCGAGGTCGTCGACCCCACGAGGCGCGACGAGGACCTGCCTCTGCTCGTCTTCCTGCAGGGCGGGCCCGGCGGCAAGGGGCCGCGCCCCACGGGCCCCGACGGCTGGGTGGGCGAGGCGCTCAAGCGGTTCCGCGTGGTGCTGCTCGACCAGCGCGGCACCGGCCGCTCGACCGCCGTGCGCGCCGGCGCGCTGACCGCCCTCGGCTCGGCCGACGCCCAGGCCGAGCACCTCACGCACTTCCGCGCCGACTCGATCGTCGCGGATGCCGAGCACGTGCGGAAGACCGTGTACGGCGGGCGGCGCTGGTCGACGCTCGGGCAGTCGTACGGCGGGTTCCTCACCCTCACATACCTGTCGCTCGCGCCCGAGGGCGTCGCGGCGTCGTACGTCACCGGCGGCCTCGCCGGCCTCACCGCGAGCGCCGAGGACGTCTACCGGCGCACCCAGCCGCGCGTCGTCGCCAAGAACGCCCTGTACCGGGAGCGGTACCCCGACGACGCGGCCCGCATCGCCCGGATCGCCGACCGCGTCGCCGTCGGGGACGTCCGGCTGCCCGGCGGCGACCTGCTCACCGTCGAGCGGTTCCAGACCCTCGGCACGGCCTTCGGCATGGGGCCCGGCTTCGAGCGGGTGCACTGGATCGTGGACGAGGCGTTCGACGCGGCCTCGGACGAGCCGACCGACACCTTCCTCGCCGAGGTGGAGGCCGCCACCGGTTTCGCCACCAACCCGATGTACGCCGTCCTGCACGAGTCGATCTACGCCCAGGCCGGCACGGGCGCCACCGCGTGGGCCGCCCAGCGGGTGCGCGACGACGACCCGGCGTTCGGCGCCAGCGCCCGGCCGCTGCTGTTCACCGGCGAGATGATCTACCCCTGGATGTTCGACCAGGTCGCGGCGCTGCGGCCGTTCCGCGCCGCCGCCGAGGCCCTCGCCGCCCGCACCGACTGGGACGACCTGTACGACCTCGACGTGCTCGCCACGAACGAGGTGCCGCTCGAGGCGGCGGTCTACCACGACGACATGTTCGTCGACGCCGACCTCTCCCTCGCGACCGCCGCGCACGTGGGGAACGCCCGCGCATGGGTGACCAACGAGTTCGAGCACGACGGCCTGCGCCTCGGCGACGTGTTCCCGAAGCTCCTCGCCCGGATGGACGCCCGCGGGGGCGCCCGCCGGTGAGCGGGCGACCCTGACTCAGGACGTCGTCCAGGACCTCCCCGGCCAGTACGCCCACTCCTCGAAGTCCGCGACGCGGCCGTCGGGGGCGAAGCGGAGCACCCACAGGTCGCGGTACTCCTGCGCCTCGGGCGCGGTGTAGCTCACCTCGACCCGCACGACGGCGACGTCGCCCTCGACGGCGAGCGGCTCGGCCGTCATCGTGAACGCGGCGCCCTCGTCGACGGTCCAGAACCCGCGGATCGCGTCGTGCCCCACGAGCTCGTCCGGGTCGTACGGCGAGCGCGCGTACCGCGCGTCCTGGGCGAAGAGCCGAGCGACGGCCGTGACGTCGCCGGTGCGCCAGGCCGTCTCGTACCCGGCGACCCACCGTCGCACCGACTCCCGGTCCACAGCCATCTCCGCAGTATGCCCACCGACCGCGCACCCGTGTCGCCGTGCAGGCGCAGGTTCCACGGACATGCCGCTGCACGCCGTGGGATCCGAGCGCGCAGTCGCTGACGATCACCAGCGCCCTGGGCCACAGCAACAAACCTACGCCGGAGGTTCTGAACCGGCGGGGTTTTGAACGTGGGTGCTGACCGGCGCGTCAGGGCGCTCCAGGGCGGGTAGACGGAGGGCGTCAGAAACGGTGGCGGTCTCAACCCACCAACGCACCACCTCGGAGAGGATGGCGGCCGGAGGTGGGCGTGGCCTTGTTGGCGGAGCAGGAGCAGGTGTTGTGGGAGCGGTGGCGGGAGGGTGATTCGAGCAGACTGATCGGTCGGACGATCGGTACGAGTCCGAATGCGGTGCGCCGGCTCCTGGCGAAGACCGGTGGTGTGCGACCGGCCCCGCGTCGTCGCAGCCGGCTGCACCTGAGCGCGGCCGACCGTGAGGAGATCTCCCGCGGGATCGCTGCCGGCTTGTCGGCGCGAGCGATCGCGTCCCGGCTGGGCCGTTCTCCGTCGTCGATCTCGCCGGAGGTTGCTCGCAACGGCGGCCGGGACGGGTACCGCGCCCGCGCTGCCGATGCGGCGGCGTGGGAACGGGCGAAGCGGCCGCGACCCTCGCGGCTGGCGTCGAGCCCTGCCCTGCTCGCCATGGTGCGTGGCCGGCTGGAGGAGGACTGGTCGCCGCAGCAGATCGCGGTATGGCTGCGGCGACAGTACCCGGACGACACATCACACCGCGTGTCGCACGAGACGATCTACCGCAGCATCTACGTCGAGAGCCGCCGCGAGCTGGGTGCCCGCGCGGCCAAGCACCTGCGTTCAGGCCGGTCCGTGCGCCGCCCGCGGGGAAAGCAGAAGTCCCATGGACGTGGGCGGCTGCGCAACATGGTCTCGATCCATCACCGGCCCGCGGTCGTGACCGACCGGGTCGAGGTCGGCCACTGGGAGGGTGACCTGGTGATGGGCAGGCGTCCCTCGGCGGTCGCGACCCTGGTCGAGCGCAGCACCCGGTTCGTGCGCGTCGTCCCACTGCACGCCGGCATCAAGGCCGACGCAGTCCGACGCGCAGTCGCCGAGGACCTGCGCCAGCTGCCACCCGAACTGCGGCGATCGCTGACCTGGGATCGGGGCCGGGAGATGGCCGAGCATCAGGAGCTCGCCGCCGAGCTCGGGCTCGAGGTCTACTTCTGCGACCCGCGCAGTCCGTGGCAGCGCGGCAGCAACGAGAACACCAACCGGCTCCTGCGGCAGTACCTGTCGAAGAACGCCGATCTGAACACCTACTCGATGCGCGACCTGGACGACATCGCTAAGCGGATCAACGCCCGACCCCGCCGCGTCCTGGACTGGTCAACTTCCCACGACTTGATGAGGCTGCACCTGCAGGCGGTTTCATAGCTCACGCAAATCAGCGATCGGTCCGCGAGGTTTGGGGCGATTCCGATCAGCTGTACGGAGAGGCGGACTGCCAGCGCAGACGCGGCTTCCACGGCAGCGCGAGCAAGGTGGCCACGGAGCCCTCGGCGGTGTCTTCCATGACTGTGCCGTCCGGCATCGGGACTCGATATGAGCGGACCGCGCGACCGGAGCCGACTTCGATCGACCCGCCTACCGCAGCCTCGACGATCGCCTCGACGGTGCCCACGCTCCCGGACTCGCGCGGCAGGTCCCAGCCAGGACAGCGGTCCAGCCCGACGACGATCCCTTCCGCATCATGCATCAGCCATACCTCAACCGTGCCCTCGACGGCCGAGCGCACTGTGAAGCCCTCGCCAAAGCCGTCAGTGTCAGGCGTGGAGACCTCCCCACGGCCCTCCAACCTCAGGCGAAGCTCCCCGGCGAAAGCTCGAAGGTCAGTACTGACCTGATCCACCGGCAGGGGCTGACTGGCTGAAGACTTCATGAACGCATCCTGCCGCACCATCTACCCTGGCGAGTCGGGTGTTGCGTTGATGGGTTGAGACCGCCGTCATTACTGAAGTGGGGCCGGTCGCCACCTTGTGCGGCCACGGCCCCCGGGCGAAGATCAAGTTCAGTGCTCAGCTCGCACTCCACCACCGAAGGAGACATGTTGTGAGCGGCCCAGAGAACTCCGATGCCACCGAACCGACGAGTCCCGGCACTCCCACCCGCCCGGGCGCACGTCGCTCCGACGATTCCCTCGACGAGCCTAGAAGCCCGGGCCCGCCGGCTCATGAAGGGACGTCGACTCCTTCGACCGACTCCCTCGATGAGCCCAAGAGCCCGGGTTCGCCGGCTCGTGAAGGGACGTCGACCCCTTCGCCCGACGCCCTCGACGAGCCCAAGAGCCCGGGCCCGCCGCCGGGCTCGATCCCTGGAAAATCGGCCTAGATGTACTAGGGCGTGCCGAGGCGCCAGGAGCGCGCCTCCTGCAGCAGCGTGCCGATCAGCGGCGCCTTGCCGTTTCGGTAGCGGGTGCGATCTCGGTCGTCACCAGCCGCGAGCTCTTGTTTGAGCTCCGCGTACCGGCGCATCGCGTCCGGGTGGACCCGTAGATAGTCGCGGAACAGCAGCCAGTCGGGCCACGCCTCCGACCTCTGCTCGACGACGTGGAGGTGATGCGTGCGATGTTCGACGCTCGGAAAGCACGCGGACCACCGTCGTCGCTCGAGGTCCCCCGGTTCGGGCGCCGGCAACCATCCGATGTCCTCGAGCGGCTCGAAGGCGGGCGCGAAGGACGCATGGTCGTCGATCAGGGCGAGCATGTCGACGATCGGCTTCGCGGGAAGTCCAGGCACCGAGGTCGAGCCGATGTGCTCCACCGGTGCGACGAGCCAGACCTTCAGCGCACCGGTCAACGTCGCTCGCTGCTCCTCGAAGGCGCCCTGCCACGCTGAGTCGTACGGCTGGATGACGATCCGGTCCTGGCGCACGCTCGCATCGTGGCACACGGCAGCGCGCCAGCATCGGTGGTCCGCAATACTCGCGCGGCGGAGCGACCCCCGACAGCCGTTCGGGGTCCGCGAGCACGCCGCGCGTCGCCGCGGCGGTCGCGTCGTCACACGCGAACACGCCGGTCCCCGTGACCGGGTGCCGCTGCCCCCGGTCGCCGCCGAAGTTGCCGCTCGCCTCGGTGACGACCAGCGACAGCGGCGCGTAGTCCCACACCTTGCCGCCCACCTGGACCGCGAGGTCGAGCTCGCCGGCAGCGACGAGCAAGGCTCCGTGCACCCGCCATCCGGAGGTGTCGACCGACGGCTCGACGGCGGCCACCAGCCGGTCGATCTCGGGCCGGTACTGCTCCGGCACCATCGCGACCGGCGGCAGCACCGCCGTCCGGGACGACCCGAGAGACACGGGCGGCGCGCTGACGCGCAGGGGCCGTTCCCCCGCCACCCGCCCGTCGACGACGTCCGCGACGAACGCCCCCTGGCCCCGCGCGGCGTACCAGACCTCGTGCTGCGCGGGCACGATCGCGACGCCGACGACCACCCCGCCGTCCTCCTCGAGCGCGATCAGCGTCTGCCACCGGTCGTCGCCCTCGACGAAGACGAGCGTCCCGTCGATGCCGTCGAGGATCCACCGGCGCCGCCCGGACCCGAGCTCGCCCGTCTCCTCGCCCAGGAACGCGTCGTCGGGCCGCCCGGCGCGCAGGACGCGGCGCACCTCCTCCTCGACCGCGAGGTCGGCGCGGGTCACCACGGACCCGTCGAGCTTGTGCTCGCGCGCGAGGTCCTGCACCTGCGCGAAGTACCGCAGACCGAGCGCGGCACCGGAGAGCGCCGCCCGCAGCGCCAGGTCGAGATCGTCGGATCGCATGGCCGCATGATCCTCCGCGTCCGCACCGGCACGCCGGCCCGATCGAGGGCACGTCCGACACCCGGCCCGTGCGGGCGCCGCGGGAACCGCGCGGTACCGTCGTTCGTCGGTCTACCCGTCGGCCTGTCGTCCGGCGCACGCACACACGAAGGTGACACCCGCATGAGCGCGACCTCCCCCGCCCCGATCCTGCGCGCGAGCGACCTGGTGGTCGGCTACGGCGGCCCCGCGATCCTGGAGGGCGTGGACCTCGAGCTGCTGCCCGGCGCGGAGCCGGTGGGCGTGGTCGGGGAGTCGGGCGCAGGCAAGTCGACGCTGGTCCAGGCGCTGCTGGGGCAGATCCGGATCCGCGAGGGCCACGTCACGTACGAGGGCCGCACCGTCGCGAAGCTGGGACGTCGCGACAAGAAGCGGTTCCGGGCCGCGGTGCGCACGGTCGCGCAGAACGGGCTCGACGTCGACCCGCGCTGGACCGTCGACCGTGCCGTGTCGGGCGCGCTGACCGACGCGCGCAGGGCCGGCCGCGCCAGTGGCCGCACCGTGACGGACCTGCTCGACGACGTCGCCCTCGAGCCGCACTTCGCCAAGCGGACCGTCCATTCCCTCTCGGGCGGGGAGAAGCAGCGCCTCGCCCTGGCGCTCGCCCTCGCGACGCGCCCCGAGGCGCTGCTGCTCGACGAGCCGCTCACCGCCACCGACCCGGCCATGCGCGGCGAGATCGTGCGCCGCCTCACCGACGCCACCCGCGCGGAGGGCACGGCCGTGCTGCTGGTCTCGCACGACGTCGAGCTCGTCGGGCGGCTGTGCCCCACGGTGCACGTGCTCGCCGACGGCACGTTCGTCGCGTCCGGCCCGCTGGGCGACGTGCTCGCCGCCGGCGGGGACGACGACGCGCACCCGGCCGTACGGGGGCTCGCGGAGGCCGCTCCCCTGGCCGTGCAGCGCTTCCGCTGAGCCTCGCGGCGACGCGGAACCCTCGGCGGCGACCCGCCGTTGAGCACCAAGACGACACCCGGGGGCGGCGAGCGTCGGCGCCTCGGGCCGACGACCGACCGAGAGGACGCCGGTGGACGCGGACACCTGGTGGAACATCGCCCTCGTGCTGCTCTTCGTGCTCCTGGGCGGCGTGTTCGCCGGGACGGAGTTCGCCCTGGTCTCGCTGCGCGGCACGCAGATCGACCAGATGGAGCGGAGCGGCCCGCGCGGCCGCCGGGTCGCCGGGATCGCCCGCGACCCGAACCGGTTCCTGGCCGCCGTGCAGATCGGCGTCACCGTGGCGGGGTTCTTCTCCGCCGCGTACGGCGCGTCCACCCTGGCGCCCGACCTCGCCCCGGCGCTCGAGGCCGCGGGCCTGCCGGCGGGGATGTCCGCGACCGTCGCGCTCGTCGGCCTCACCCTCGTCATCGCCTACCTGTCGCTGGTGCTCGGCGAGCTGGTGCCCAAACGGATCGCGCTGCAGCGGACGGCGCAGGTCGCGCTCGTCGTGGGCCCGCCGCTGGACCGCTTCGCGACGCTCATGCGGCCCGTCATCTGGCTGCTGTCCCGTTCGACGGACGCGATCGTCCGGCTCCTCGGCGGCGACCCGACCGTGCGGTCCGAGGAGATCACCGAGCAGGAGCTGCGCGACCTCGTCGCCGACCACCCGGGCCTGCACGAGGACGAGCGCCGCATCCTCTCGGACGTGTTCGCCGCGTCCGAGCGGAACCTCGGCGAGGTGATGCGCCCCCGGGGCGACGTCGTGTTCCTGCGGGCAGCCCTCACGCTCTCCGAGGCGGAGCGGCTGACGCGCGACCTGCCGTACTCGCGATACCCGGTGACGGGCGAGGACGTCGACGACGTCCTCGGCTTCGTGCACGTGCGCGACCTCGGCCGCGGCGCGCGGGACGGCGATCCCCGGCGGACCGTGCGCGACGTCGTGCGGCCGGTGCTGGACCTGCCCGGCACCGGGCGCCTGCTGCCCACGCTCGCGGAGATGCAGCGCACGCGGACCCATCTCGCGCTGGTCGTCGACGAGTACGGCGGCACCGACGGGATCGTCACGCTGGAGGACCTCGTCGAGGAGCTCGTGGGCGACATCCGCGACGAGCACGACCCGCTCGCCGCGGTGCACGTCGCGGGCACGTACGACGCGGGCCTCACGATCGAGGACTTCGCCCGGCTCTCCGGCGTCGAGCTGCCCGACGGGCCGTACGAGACCGTGGCCGGCTACGTGCTGGCGCGGCTCGGGCGGCTGGCCGAGGAGGGCGACGTCGTCGAGCTGGACGACGGCCACGTCCTGCTCGTCGTGGCGGTCGAGGACCGCCGCATCCGCGAGGTGCGCCTCGACCAGGGACGCACGCCGGGCCCACCGACGACGTCCGCCGACGGGCCCGCCGACTAGGAGTCCGGCGAGGAGGCGTCCGCGTCGGGCGCGTGCCGCTGCAGGAACGCGAACACGTCCGTGTCGTCGACGCCGGGGAACGCGCCGCGCGGCAGGGCGGCGAGCACCTGCTGGTGCATGCGGGCGCTGGGCCAGGCGACCCCGTCCCACCGCTCGGCCAGGTCGGCCGGCGGGCGCTGGCAGCAGGCGGGGTCGGGGCAGGTGGAGCTGCGCCGCACGCGGGTGTCGCGGCCGCGGAACCACTTGGCGTGCGCGTACGGCACGCCCACGGTGATGGAGAACTGCCGGCCGTCCGCGCCGGTCCCCGTCTGCACGGAGTCCCAGAACGTGCCCGCCGGGGTGTCGGTGTACTGGTAGGACTCGGTGGCGCGGTCCCGCCGCGTGAACGCCTCCCGGCCGGCCCACCAGCGGCACACGAGCTGCCCCTCGATCGCGCCCGTGACGTCCCGCGGCAGCGGCAGGCCGTCGTTGGCGTAGCCGCGGAACAGGGCGCCGTCGTCACCCACGCGCAGGAAGTGCAGAGGGATGCCGAGGTGCACGGTGGCGAGGTTGGTCAGGCGCATGGCCGCGGCCTCGTGCGTGACCCCGAACGCGTCGCGGAAGTCCTCGACGGCGAGGTCCTTCTCGCGCTTGCGCTGCTGCAGGAACTCGACGGCCACGGCCTGCGGGATCAGGCAGCACGCCGCGAGGTACGTGATCTCCACGCGCTGGCGCAGGAACTCCGCGTAGCTGCGGGGCCGCTCGTGGCCCAGCACCCGGTGCGCGATCGCCTGCAGCGCGAGCGAGCGCAGCCCGTGGCCGCCCGGGATCGACGCCGGGGGCAGGTAGATGCGGCCGTTCTTCAGGTCGGTCACGGACCGCGCGGACCGGGGCAGGTCGTCCACGTGCAGGATGGTCAGGCCCAGCTGCTCGGCCATCCGCGCGACGGTGCGGTGGGTCAGCGCGCCGGCCCCCGCGTACCCGGCGCGCCGGGTCAGGTCCTCGGCGACGGCCTCGATCTCGGGGAAGTAGTTGTCCTTCTCCTGGCGTTCGTGGCGCAGCTCGGTGTTCGCACGGCGTGCCTCCTCGGGGGTGGCGATGGCCTCCTCCTCGCGGCGCGACAGCTCGGTGTGCAGGCCCACGAGCTGCTCCAGCACCGGCATCGGCAGCTTCTGGCTCGGCCGGACGGACGGCAGCCCGAGCGCGCCGAACAGCGGCCCGCGCTGGGCGCGCTCGAGGGAGATCTCCAGCTCGGCGCGGCGCGACGGCGGCTCGTCGGCGAGCAGGTCGGGCACGGCCACGCCGAGGGCGTCGGCGATCGACCGCAGCAGCGAGAGGCGCGGCTCGCGCCGGCCGTTCTCGATCAGCGACAGCAGGCTCGGCGCGGAACCCACCCGCTCCCCCAGCGCGTCGAGCGTGAGGCCGCGCGACGTCCGCGCGTGGCGGATGCGCCGCCCGAGCGTGATGAGGTCCGCCGCCTCCGCCTCGGGCTTGCCCGTCGCGCCCGGGGCGCCGCTCGCCTTCGAGGACGCGATCTCTCGCGCCATCGGGTCGGTTGCCGCGGGAGATCGCGTGCTGGAAGGTCGGCCGGTTCCGGGCATGGCTTCACGCTACGTGAAGATCGGCGAATCTTCACGGGTGAACTGCCCGAAAGACGCCCCGGTGACGCGAGAGTCTGGAGACAGCCCACCCGGCCGAGCAGGTCGGGGGCCATGCCGACGGACGGAGCACCCGATGACCTTCACCGCGAACCCGCGCCGCACGCGACTCGCGATCGCCGAGCTCGCGCCCGACACGCTGTCCCTCGTCGAGCAGGCAGGCACCGCGACGTGGGGCGCCACGACGCCGGCCGCCCCGACCGCACCGCGGGACGCGCGCGCCTGGGTGCGCCGGATCGCCGAGCTGACGCAGCCCGACGAGATCGTGTGGTGCGACGGCTCGGCCGCGGAGAAGCAGCGCCTGCTGGACCAGATGGTCGAGGCCGGCACGCTGACGAAGCTCGACGAGACTCGGCGCCCGGGCTCCTACCTCGCCCGCTCGCACCCCTCCGACGTCGCGCGCGTCGAGTCGCGCACGTTCATCTGCTCGGAGCGCGAGGAGGACGCCGGCCCCACGAACAACTGGCGCGCCCCCGCCGAGATGCGGGCCGAGCTGACCGACGTCTTCGCCGGCTCCATGCGCGGCCGCACGATGTACGTGGTGCCGTTCTCGATGGGCCCCGTCGGCGGCCCCATCTCCCAGGTCGGCATCGAGGTCACCGACTCGCCCTACGTCGTCGTGTCGATGCACGTCATGACGCGCGTGTCGCCGCAGGTCATGGACCTGATCGACGATGGGCAGCAGTGGGTGCCGGCCGTGCACTCGGTGGGCGCCCCGCTGGCCGACGGCGAGCAGGACGTGCCGTGGCCCTGCAACGACACCAAGTACATCGTCCACTACCCCGAGACCCGGGAGATCTGGTCGTACGGCTCCGGCTACGGCGGCAACGCGCTGCTGGGCAAGAAGTGCTTCGCGCTGCGCATCGCGTCGGCGATGGCGCGCGACGAGGGCTGGCTCGCCGAGCACATGCTGCTGATCCGCGTGACGTCCCCGGAGCAGCGCCAGTACCACCTGGCCGCGGCGTTCCCCAGCGCGTGCGGCAAGACGAACCTCGCGATGCTGCGCCCGACCATCCCGGGCTGGACGGTCGAGACCATCGGCGACGACATCGTGTGGATGCGCCCCGGCCCGGACGGCCGCCTGCGCGCCATCAACCCCGAGGCCGGCTTCTTCGGCGTCGCGCCCGGCACCGGCGTGGAGACCAACCCGACGGCGATCGACACGCTCTCTCACGACGTGATCTTCACGAACGTGGCCCTGACCGACGACGGCGACGTGTGGTGGGAGGGGCTCACCCCGGAGCCGCCCGCGCACCTGGTCGACTGGCAGGGGAACGACTGGACGCCCGCCTCCGACACCCCGGCCGCCCACCCGAACTCCCGGTTCACCGTGGCCGCGGCCCAGTGCCCGTCCATCGCGGACTCGTGGGAGGACCCGGCGGGCGTGCCGGTGGACGCGGTGATCTTCGGCGGCCGTCGCGCGACGAACGTGCCGCTCGTCGCGCAGGCGACCAGCTGGGACCACGGCGTCTTCATGGGCGCCACGATCAGCTCCGAGCGGACGGCGGCAGCCGAGGGCACCGTCGGCGAGCTGCGTCGCGACCCGTTCGCGATGATGCCGTTCTGCGGCTACAACATGGCCGACCACTGGGCGCACTGGCTGCGCGTGGGCAAGTCGCTCGACGCCGACAAGCGGCCCAAGGTGTTCCAGGTGAACTGGTTCCGCAAGGGCGAGGACGGCAGCTTCCTGTGGCCCGGGTTCGGCGAGAACTCGCGCGTCGTCGAGTGGATCGTCACCCAGCTCGACCGGTCGCGCGGCCTGCGCACGGACGCCGGCGCGGTGCACTCCCCCGTCGGGCTGCTGCCCGCCCCGGGCGCGCTGCGCACCGACGGCCTGGACCTGTCCGACGACGACCTCGCGGCCCTCTTCGACGTCCCGGCCGCGCCCTGGTTGGCCGAGACCGCCCTCACCGGGGAGTTCTTCGACTCCTTCGGCGACCGCGTGCCCACGCAGCTCAGGGCGCAGCTCTCCCTGCTGCGCGAGCGGCTCGGCGCGGAGGCCTGACGCCCGGCCCACCGGGACCCCACAGACTCGGGCCCGCCGGCGAGGCACCGGCGGGCCCGAACCTCCCGCTCCGCGAGGTAGTTCGATTCCCCGCGAGGTAGTTCAGATCCCCGCGAGATAGTGGTCCAGACCACTACCTCGCGGGGGTTCGAACTACCTCGGCACAGCTGGAACTACCTCGGCGAGCGGCGCCCCTCGGCCCGTCAGGCGTACACCGTGCCCATGAGGTCGCGGACGTCGGCGAGCGTGCGGTCGGCGACGGCGTTCGCGCGGGCGTTGCCCCGCGCCAGGACGTCGCGCACGACGGCGGGCCCGTCGGCCGCGAGCGCGCGCCGCCGCTCGCGCAGCGGCCGCAGGCCCTCCACGACGGCCTCCGTCACGACCGCCTTCAGCCGGCCGGCACCGGCGTCGCCGACCGACGCCGCCATCCCGTCCGGCGTCGTGCCCGCGAAGTGCGCGCCGATCCGCAGCAGGTTGGCGACCTCGGGGCGCCGCTCGGGCTCGTAGGCGATGTGCCGCTCGGAGTCGGTGCGGGCACGGCGGAAGTACCGCACGGTCTCGTCCTCGGACGCCCGCAGCTCCAGCGCGTTGCCGCGCGACTTGCTCATCTTGGCGCCGTCGTCGCCCAGCACCGTGAGGGACGGCGTGAGCAGCGCCTCCGGCTCGGGGAAGTACGGGCGCGCGGACGCGTAGCGCTGGTTGAACCGCCGCGCGACCGTCCGGGTGGTCTCCAGGTGCGGCAGCTGGTCCAGCCCCACGGGCACGAGGTTGCCGTGACAGAACAGGATGTCCGCCGCCTGGTGCACCGGGTAGGTGAACAGCAGGCCCGACATGCCGCGCCCCTGGCGCCGCTCGGCGTCGGCCGCCTCCGCCTTCACGGTGGGGTTGCGCTCCAGCTCGGCCACGCTCACCAGCGACAGGAACGGCAGCAGCAGCTGGTTCAGGGCGGGCACGGCCGAGTGCGTGAAGACGGTGCTGCGTGCGGGGTCGATGCCCGCGGCGAGGTAGTCGAGCACCACCTCGCGCACGACGGCGGGCAGGTCGCCCGCGTCGTCCCGGTCGGTGATGACCTGGTAGTCGGCGACGACGAGGACGACCTCGACGCCGGCGCCCTGCAGGCGCACGCGGTTGTCGAGCGTGGCCAGCAGGTGGCCGAGGTGCAGGGCGCCCGTCGGACGGTCGCCGGTGAGGACGCGGAACCGGCCCGGGTCGCGGGCGATCTCGGCCTCGATCTCGGCCGAGCGGGCCTGCGCGACGGCGGCGCTCGCCGTGGCCGTCGGTGCGGACGAGGTCGCCGGCTCGGCGACGGGGACGGGTGTGGTCAGGACGGTCATGGGTCGGCTCCTCTGCGGGTCGCCGCCCGTCGGTCCGGTCCGGACACGAAGACGTCCCGGCTGCGACGGGCAGCTCGGGACGGGGACGTGGGCGCGTCGGGTCAGGGCTGCGGAGGCAGCCACCACCAGCACGCGCGCGTCGTCATGCGGCCAAGGGTACGCCCGGGTACGCCCGCGTCCGCCGCGGGTCCGCTCCCGACGACGGTGAGCGGGGCAGGCAGATGCTCGCCACCACGACCGAGACGACGCCTGACGGCCCAGAGGCTGCGCCGCCGTCGCGCGGGAGTCCGTGATCAGATGCTCTCGTGCACGCACCTCGTCCCGACGCCGCCCCCGAGGCAATCCTCGGCCGCGACGCCGAGCTCGCCCGCGTGGAGGCGCTGGCCACGCCGGGCTCCGGCGGGGCGCTCCTCGTCGTCGGCGAGCCGGGCCTCGGCAAGACCATGCTGCTCGACCACGCCGCCGGCCACGCGCGCGGGTCCGGCCGCCGCGTCCTGGTCGCCCGCGGCGCGCGGGGCGAGCGTGACCTCGCGTTCGCCGCGCTGCACCAGCTGCTGCTGCCCCGCCTCGACCACGTCGGCAGCCTGCCGGCGCCGCAGGCGCGCGCCCTCGGGGCCGCGCTCGGGCTGCGCGAGGACTCGGCGATCCCCGACCGGCTGCACCTGGCCGCGGGCGCGCTCACGCTGCTGTGCGAGGCGCCCGGCCCGGACGCCGCGACCGACGACGGCGGCACCCTCGCGATCGTCGACGACCTGCACTGGGCGGACGAGGCGTCCCGCGACGTGCTGCTCTTCTGCGCGCGCCGCCTGACCGACGCGTCGGCGGGGACGGCCCTGCTCGTCGCGACCCGTCCCCCCGGGCCTCCCGACCCGCTGCCCGCGATCGTGCTGTCGGGGCTCGACGACCAGGCGGCCGCCCGCCTGCTCGACCGGCAGCCCGAGCCGCCGCCGGCGGCGATCCGTCGCGACGTGCTGGAGCTGGCCGACGGCAACCCGCTGGCGCTCGTGGAGCTGTCCCGCTCGGGCGGCTCCGTCCCGGCACGCGCCGCCGCGGCGGCGGGCCCGTGGCCGGTGAGCGAGCGGGTCGAGCAGGCGTTCGCCGCCCGGCTCCCCGCGCTGCCGGGCCCCACCCGTCGGCTGCTCCTGCTCGCGGCCGCGGCCGACGGCGACGACCTCGGCCCGGTGCTCGCCGCCGACGGCCACGACGACCCCGGCGACGCGCTCGACGCGTGGGCGCCCGCGGAGCGGGCCGGCCTGGTGCACCTGGACGGCTCGCGGTTCCGCTTCCGGCACCCGCTCGCGCGGGCCGCCGTCTACCAGGCGGCGCCGCTCGCCGAGCGCCGGGGCGCGCACCTGGCCCTCGCCGAGGTCGTCGAGGACCCCGACCGGCAGGCCTGGCACCGCGCGGCCGCCGCCGTCGGCCCCGACGACGAGGTCGCGCGCCAGCTCGAGGACACGGCCGACCGGGCACGGGAGCGGGGCGGCTGGGCCGCCAGCGCCCGTGCCCTGGAGCGGGCCGCCGACCTCTCCCCCGAGCCCGCCGCGGCGGCGCGCCGGTTCCTCCTCGCCGCGCCCGCGGCGATGTACACGGGGCGCACGGCCTGGGTGGAGCGGCTCGCGGGCCTCGCCCGGGCGGCCGCCGAGGACGACCTCACCCGCCTCGAGGCCGACCTCTACGCCGGCTGGGCGGTCGCCTCGACCCCGCGGCACCGCGAGGCCGTCGAGCGGCTCACGTCCGTCGCGCGGCGCGGCGCCGGCGAGGACCCCGAGCTGGCCCTCTCCGCCCTGGCCCCCGCCGCCGTCGCCGCCTACAACTCCGGCGACGACGGCCTGATCGACGACGTCGTCCGCGCGCTGGGGGCCCTGCGCCCGCCCGACGACGAGCCCGTCACCGCCTGGGTGCGCGGCACGGCCCAGCCCTTCGCCCCCACCTCGCGCGCCACGCTCGACGCCGCGGTCCGCGCGCACGCGGACCTCGGCATCAGCGAGCTCAACGTGCTCGGCGGCGCCGCCTGGGTGCTCGACGAGACCGCGCTGGCCGCGCGGCTGCTCGGCGAGCTGCTCGACCTGTTCGCCCACGGCCCGACGGCGGGCACGAACGCGCTGGTCTCGAGCACGGTCGCGGCGGCCCTGCAGGAGCTCGGGCGGTGGGACGACGCGCAGGCCCATGCCGAGGACGCGGCGCGGATCGCCGACGCGACGGGGATGCCGGTCGTGCGGGCGGCCGCCACCGCCACGTCGGCGATGCTGGCCGCCTCCCGCGGGCGCGTGGAGGAGGCGCGCGGCCTCGCCCACGAGGCCCTCGCCGCGGTCGACCCGGAGACGACCCGCGCGGTCGGGGTGCGCGCCCGGCAGGCGCTCGGGCTGGCCGCGCTCGCCGCGGGCGACCCGGAGGGTGCCTACGGCGTGCTGCGCCGGACGTTCGACGCCACGGGCCGCCCCGTGCACCGGCACGCCTCCGTGCACTCGCTCGTGCTGCTCGCCTCCGCGGCGGCGCGGGGCGAGCGGCCGGAGCTCCTCGACGGCGCCCGGCGGGTCGTCGAGGCGACGACGGCGCACGTCGGGACGTCGCCCGGCCCCCGCGTGGTCGCGCTGCTGCACCACGCCCGCGCCCTCCTCGCCGCGCCGGAGGACGCGGAGCCCGCCTACCGCGCCGCGCTGGCCGACCCGGCGGCCGCCACCTGGCCGTTCGAGCGGGCGCTCGTCCGGCTCGACCTCGGGGAGCGGCTGCGCCGCCTGCAGCAGGTGAGCGCGGCCCGCACGGAGCTGAGCGCGGCGCGCGAGACGTTCCTGCGGATCGGCGCCGTGCCCTTCGCCGACCGGGCGACGGCGGAGCTGCGGGCCGCCGGCGTCCCCGTGCCGGAGCGCACCCCCGACACCCTCGCGCAGCTCACGCCGCAGCAGCGCCGCATCGTGCGGCTCGCCGCGCAGGGCCGCACCAACCGCGAGATCGCGGAGCGCCTCTTCCTGTCGCCGCGCACCGTCGGCTTCCATCTCTACCGGGTGTTCCCCGTGCTGGGCGTGACGTCGCGGGCACAGCTGCGCGACCTGGTCGACGCCGGCCCGGCCGAACCAGGACCAGTCATCTGACAGAAGCGCGCGCCGCCCCCGCCGGGTGATCGTGGTGCCTCCGATCCCCGCACGGGAGGCATCATGACCGAGTTCAGCACGCCCCGCAGGGCCGTGGTCTTCGTCCACGGCCTGTGGCTCCACGCCGATTCCTGGACGCCGTGGATGGACCGCTTCGCCGAGGCCGGCTACGCGCCGTACAACCCCG
Source organism: Promicromonospora sp. Marseille-Q5078 (assembly GCF_050315395.1). Lineage (NCBI taxonomy): Bacteria > Bacillati > Actinomycetota > Actinomycetes > Micrococcales > Promicromonosporaceae > Promicromonospora > Promicromonospora sp. Marseille-Q5078. The sequence continues at coordinate 1,014,223 of NZ_JBNPQG010000001.1, read as the reverse complement.
GCTGGCCGGGCGACTCGGCCACCGTCGCGGAGGCCAGGCAGGACCCGGACCGGGCCGGCGGCCACGGCATCGACGAGATCGTCGCGCACTACGTCGACGTCATCGACGGCCTGCACGTCGAGGGCCTGGACCCGCGCCCGGTCGTCGTCGGGCACTCGTTCGGCGGGCTCATCACCCAGCGGCTGCTCACCGAGGGCCACGCCGCCGCCGGCATCGCCATCGACCCGGCGCCCATGCGCGGCAACATCCTGCTGCCGCCCAGCTCGCTCAAGGTCGCGTCGGTCGCCCTGAAGAACCCCGCCCACTACCAGGGCGCGGTGTCGCTGACGCCGGAGGAGTTCCGCTACGGCTTCGCGAACGAGCTGTCCGACGAGGAGGCGGCCGCCCTCTACGACCAGTGGACGATCCCCTCGCCGGGCCGCCCGCTGTTCGAGGACGCGACGGCGAACCTGCTGCCCGGCTCTCCCGCCCGGGTCGACACCCACAACGCGGACCGCGGCCCGCTCCTGTTCATCGGTGGCGGCATGGACCACACGGCACCCGCGTCGCTGACGCGGACGTCCGCGAAGATCTACCGCAAGCACTCCGACGCCGTCACCGACCTCGTCGAGTTCCCCGACCGGGGACACTCGCTCACCATCGACCACGGCTGGACCGAGGTCGCGGACGCCGCGCTCGCGTGGCTCAAGGAAAAGGGGCTGTGATGCCTTTCATCACCACCACCGACGGTCTCGAGATCTTCTACAAGGACTGGGGCAGCGGCACGCCCGTCGTGTTCTCCCACGGCTGGCCGCTCAACGCCGACGCCTGGGACCGGCAGATGACGGAGGTCGTCGACGCCGGCTTCCGCGCCGTCGCGCACGACCGCCGCGGCCACGGCCGGTCCACCCAGACCTCCACGGGCAACGACATGGACCACTACGCCGACGACCTCGCGGCCCTGCTGGAGCAGCTCGACCTCACGGACGTCGTGCTCGTCGGGCACTCGACCGGCGGGGGCGAGGTGGCGCACTACCTGGCGCGGCACGGCTCGGCGCGGGTGCGCAAGGCCGTGCTGGTCGGCGCCGTGCCGCCGCTGATGGTGCAGACCCCGGAGAACCCGGACGGCACACCGATCGAGGTCTTCGACGGCATCCGCGAGGGCGTGCTCAAGGACCGCGCGCAGTACTACCACGAGCTCGCGGTGCCGTTCTTCGGCGCGAACCGCGAGGGGTCGACGGTCTCGCAGGGGGCGCTCGACCAGTTCTGGCGCCTGTCGATGCAGGCCGGGCTCAAGCCGGCCTACGACTGCATCGCGCAGTTCTCCGAGGTCGACTACACCGCCGACCTGGAGAAGATCGACGTCCCGGTCTTCGTGGCGCACGGCGACGACGACCAGATCGTGCCGATCAAGGCCGCGGGCCTGCGCTCGGCGGAGATCCTGAGCGACGCGACGCTCAAGGTCTACCCCGGCGCGTCGCACGGGATCGTGGGGGCGTACGAGGACGAGTTCACGAAGGACCTGGTGGCGTTCGTCCAGGCATGACGCCGCAGGGCGGTCCCCCCGGTCGCGAGGCCGGAGGGACCGCCCTCACGTGTGCGCCCCGGCCGGGGGCGTGAGCACGTGCTCCAGGTCGGAGGCGTCCACGAGCGGGTCGTCGAGATCCACGGTGAGCTGCGAGCGCGCCATCATCCGGCCCGCCCCGGTGATGGCGGAGCGCAGCGCGGGGTAGTCGCCCACCTGGGCCCGCTCCAGCACGGTGCCGACGAACCGGCTGCCGCGCGGCGAGATCGTCTCCAGCGACTGCCCCTCCCGGATCTCGCCCCGCCGGGCCATCAGCGCGAGCCGCGCGGACGTGCCGGTGCCGGTGGGGCTGCGGCAGAGCACACCGGGGTGCACGTAGGTCGCCGACGGGGACTCCCACCGCCCGTCGCCGACCTCTCGCAGCGGCCCCATGAAGTGCGCGAACGGCAGCGGCCCGACGTCGCCGAGGTCCGGGTGCTCCTGCCGCAGGCCCGGCCGGGCGGCGCGGACGAAGGCGTCCCCGAACGCGGTCAGCGCGATCTGCTCGGTCTCGCCGAGGCTGAACCCGTACCGGGACGCGTCGATGAGCGCGTAGTACGCGCCGCTCCACACCAGGTCGAACAGCACGTCGCCGTGGTTCGGCACCTCCACGCTCAGCGCCTCGTCGGCCACGTACGCGGGCTCGCCCTGCGTGGTGATCGACACGACCCGGCCGTCGGTGACCCGCGCGCTGATCCGGGCGAGGCCTGCGGGCGACTCCAGCACCACGTCCTGCAGCCCGTCGCCCTCGCGCAGCGGGATGGCGCCGCTCTGCAGCAGCGCCGTGGCGGTGCAGATCGTGTTGGAGCCCGAGTACAGCGGGTACCCCATCGCCTCCATGATGATGTAGCCGGCCTGCGCCTCCGGGTGGCTCGGCTCGACGATCAGGTCCACCGACATCGCCGGGTCGCCGTAGGGCTCCGACAGCAGCAGGCGGCGCAGCCCGTCGCCGGCGTGCTGCAGGTAGCGGGCCTTCTCCAGCACGGTCGCCCCGGGCAGGGGCTCGACGCCGGACATGACGACGCGGCTGACGTCGCCGCCGGACTGCGTGTCGATCAGCTCGAGGGTGCGTTCACGGCTGCGCATACGGTGCCCCCACGGTGTCCCAGTGCCGGTCGGGGACGACGACCAGCTTGCCGACGTACGTCTTGGCCATGAAGGCCCGCTGCGCCTCGTGCAGGTCGGAGAGGCGGTACGTGCGGTCCAGGAGCGGCCGGATCTCGCCGTCGGAGACGTAGCGCACCAGCCGCCGGAACGCGGTGCGCGTCCCCTGGGACGAGCCGTGCAGCTCGAGCTGCTTGAGGTACATCGTGCGCAGGTCGAGCTGCACGACGGGCCCCGCGATGGCGCCTGCCGTCGTGTACCGGCCCTCGGGCCGCAGGATGCGCAGCAGTTCGTTGAACATCGGCCCGGCGACCAGGTCGGCGACGACGTCGACCGGCCCGTCGACGACGCGCTCCACCTCCGCGACCAGGTCGGTGCTGTCGCGCAGGACGACGTCCTGCGCGCCGATCGACCGCAGCGCGTCCTCCTTGCCCGCGCTGGACACCGCGTACGGGACCGCGCCCCGCACCCGTGCCAGCTGAACGATGGCGGAGCCGACGCCGCCGGACGCCCCCGTCACCAGCACCCGCTCGCCCTCGGCAAGCCGCGCCCGGTCGAGCATCTGCTCCGCCGTCAGGTAGGCGCAGCAGAACGTGGCGAGCTCCGCGTCGGCGATCTCCGCGGTGATCTCGTAGGCGTTCTCCGCCGGCACCGCCACGTACTCGGCGTAGCCGCCGTCGCGCCCGTGGCCGATGTAGTCGATGTCGGCCAGGCTGTCGTCGCCCTCGGGCCGGTGGTAGATGGAGAAGTCCACGATCACGCGCTGCCCGACGCGCTCCTGCGGCACGCCCTCGCCGACGGCGGCGATCACCCCGACCGTGTCCGCGCCCTGGATGCGCGGGAACGTGAGGGTGGGGCTGCCGCGTCTCCAGGACGAGACCGACGCCGGGTCGGTCTCCGTGCCGTACGCACCCTCCCGGACCCACACGTCCGTGTTGTTCATGCCGCAGGCGTGCACGTCGATCAGCACCTCGCCGGCCTCCGGCACGGGGGTGGGCACGTCGTCGCGATACACCAGCCGGTCGAGGCCACCGTGGCCGACGAGCTGGAACGCCTTCATCACCGCCGGAATCTCCGCCATCAAGGGAGCCTAGGGGCGACACCCCCGCCCCGTCATGGGGTGCGGCGAGGTGTCACCCGCCCGTCACGCGACCGCAACACGGCCGCCCCGGGAGGGCGCACGGCGTCCGGTGGGAGAATCGGGCCCGTGCCCGACCAGCTCCCGCCCACCGCGCCGGACTCCCCCGAGCCCGTCGAAGGGTCGTCCCCGTTCGCCCACGTCGTCTACTACGAGCCCCGCATCCCCGGGAACACGGGTTCGGCGATCCGCCTCGCGGCGGTGACCGGCGCCCGCCTGCACCTCGTGGAGCCGCTGGGCTTCGACCTGTCGGAGGCGAAGCTCAAGCGGGCCGGCCTGGACTACCACGACCTCGCCGTCGTGGACGTGCACCCGTCGTTCGACGCCGTGCTCGACGCCCTGCCCGGCGCCCGGGTCTTCGCGTTCACCGCGCACGCCACGACCTCGTACACGGACGTCGACTACCGGCCCGGCGACGTGCTGCTGTTCGGGCCCGAGCCCACCGGCCTGCCCGACGAGGCGCTCGGCCACCCGCGCGTCACCGACCGGGTCAAGATCCCCATGCTCCCCGGGCGCCGGTCGCTCAACCTCACCAACGCCGCGTCGATCGTCGTCTACGAGGCGTGGCGGCAGGCGGGCTTCCCGGGAGCCTCCTGAGGCGGTCCGGCAAAGGCCTGTTCCCCCCCGCCGAGACAGGGGTACGGTCCAGCGCCATGAGCACACCGGCGACGGCCCGGCCCCCGAGGATCGAGGACGTGCCGGCCATGGCACGCGTGCACGTCGCGTCCTGGCAGGAGACCTACCGCGGCCTCATGCCGGACGAGGTCCTCGACGACCCCGGCTTCGTCGCCCGACGCGAGCAGCAATGGACCCGGGCCCTGTCCGACGACCGGCACGCGGCCTATCGCTGCGCCGTCGTCGACCACGACGGCGTGGTGGTCGGCGTCGCGATGTCCGGACCGCCCGAGAGTTCCGGTGCGCCGGCGGCCCGCCACGTGTACGCGCTCTACCTGCGCGCGGCGCACCACGGCTCCGGAGCAGGCACGGCCTTGTTGGAGGCCGTGCTCGGCCCCGACGAGGGTGCGACGCTCTGGGTCACCGACCCGAACCCGCGCGCGCAGGCGTTCTACCGCAAGCACGGCTTCCGGCCCGACGGTTCGACCCGGGCGGACGACGGCGTACGCACCGTCCGGATGACGCGCTCCGCCGGGCCTGCTCGCCGACGACTGGAATGAGGGCGTCATCCCTCCGGCTGATGCGCCCGGCGGCGCCCGCCGCGAAGATGGGCTCATGCGCAGCAGCCTCATGACCCACACCGAGCCGCAGGGCGAGCCCGGCAGCTTCCAGCTCGTCAACCCCCGGATGCTGAAGGTCGACCTCGCCGGCTCCGGCGGGTTCTTCTACGCCAAGCAGGGGTCGATGGTCGCGTACCAGGGCGGCGTCGACTTCGCCTACGAGGGCAGCGGCGGCGTCGCCAAGATGTTCAAGAAGGCGTTCACCGGCGAGGGCATGTCGCTGATGAAGGTCTCCGGCAGCGGCGACGTCTTCCTCGCCCAGGACGCCGACGAGGTGTTCGTGCTGTACCTGGAGAACGAGAGCGTCACCGTCTCGGGCAGCAACATCCTCGCGTTCGAGAGCACCCTCACCTGGGACATCAACCGCGTCCAGGGCGCGTCGGTGCTCAGCGGCGGGCTGTTCAACACGACGTTCACCGGCACCGGCGCGCTCGCCGTCACCGCCTACGGCACGCCCGTCGTGCTGCAGGTCGACGAGCCGACGTACGTCGACATGCAGAGCGTCGTGCTCTGGTCCACGACGCTCACCAGCACCGTGCGCAAGACCGCCAAGCTGGGCGCCGCCATCGGCCGTGGCTCCGGCGAGGCGTACCAGCTGGGGCTCACCGGGGACGGGATCGTCGTGGTGCAGGCCTCCGAGGGCCACCCGCTGCCGAACCAGCAGTAGCCCCCCCCGCGCGCGCACGGCGGGGCGGCACCCTTGCGCGCCGCCGTGCGCCTGGGAATGCTCGCCTCATGAGCTCCCATGACTGGCCCCGGCTGGGCGATATCGCCGTCGACCCCGCCGCACTCATCGAACCCGGCCGACCGCTGCGCGACGTGCTCGCCGAGCGGGGCGTGCCCGGGGACGTGGTGACGGGCGACCTGCCGCTGCACGGGTGGCGGGAGCTCGCCAGCGTCCCTCCCGGTGCCGCCCCGCCCACGACGGCGGTGCTCGGGTCGCCCGCGGACGGCGACCCGGCGCGCTGGTGGGTCGGCACGGTGTCGCGCGGGTCCCGCGACGGCTCCCACGCATGGGGTGCGCACCACGAGCCTCTCCCGCTGCGCCCGAGCGTCGCGGAGCGCACCCATGGGCTCGTCCTGCGCTGGGCGGGTCCGACGGCGTCGGCTCCGGACGTCGACCACCTGGCGGTCGACGTCGTCAACGAGGGCTCCGACCGCTGGTCGCCGCAGGAGGGCGAGTCGTTCGTCGCCCTCGGATTCCTGCGACCGATCGACGCCAATCCGACAGGGTTCGCCTTCGGCTACGCCTCCGGGGGGACGACCACCGTCCCGCTCGATCCCGGCGAGTACTCGCGCGTCCCCGTGGCGATCGGCGCGCAAGAATGGCGGGGCATGGCGCCCGGTCGGGTCCATGTCCATGCCCTGGTACCGCGGCTCGCCCTACGCACCGAAGCTCCGCTCGAGGTCGAGCTGAGCGAGGACGTGGTCTTCAGGCACCGTTCGGCGGACGGCTCTCAGCGGGGACGGGGCGACGCAATGTTGCGCCGCCGGCTCACCGGCACCAGCGCCCTCCTTGCCGCGCGGGCCGAGCTGCCGCGACTGGTCGACGAGGTTCTCTCGGCGGCCTCCGACGACGATGCCGTCGCCCGGGTGGCTGCCGTGCTCGGGTGCGACGACGAGTCCGCCCGTATGGTCGCCCACGCCGGCCTGGTGCAGTACCGGTCGGCGGAACGGATCGAGCGCGAGGTCGCGGACCTCAGGAGGCGCCTGGCCGACCCCGCGTGAGTCGGCGCCGCCCTCAGGCGGGGGTCAGCACCTCGACCCGGTTGCCCGCGCCGTCGCGCGTGTGGAACCGGAGGTAGCCCGTGAACGACTCGCGCTCGGAGCGGTCGACGGCGAACCCGGCGGCCTCGAGCCGGTCCGCGGTGCCGTCGAGCGTCGCGACGTCGTCGACCACCAGCGCCGGGTGCGCCTTGCGCGCCGGGGCGAACGGGTCCTCCACGCCGACGTGGACCTCCGCGACGACCGTGCCGGCCGCGTCGTGGCCCCGGAACCAGCAGCCACCGCGCCCCGCCAGCTCCGGCGGCTTGGACACATCGGTCAGCCCGAGGCCCGCGCCGTAGAACGCGCGCGCCGCGTCCTCGCCGCCCGTCGGGCACGCCACCTGCACGTGATGCAGCCGCATCGCTGTCTCCTCATCGTCGAAAGTATCTTGACGTCAAGATACCTCGCGCCGGCGACGATCCCGGCGGCGCCGCTCCGCGGCGGCACGAACGCAGAGGCCCCCGCCGACGTAGATCGGGAGCATCACGGCGAACCGGCCGAGCTGCGAGATCCCCGGGGCGAGCGCCTCGACGACGTAGGTGGCGGCGACCACCGAGGCCACGAAGGCCAGGCCCACCCCCAGCACGCGCACGCCGTCAGCCCTCCAGCAGCCAGACGGCCGCCCGGCGCAGCAGCTCGGCGTGCGACGGGGAGTCGTAGGCGCGCACGTCGTGACCCAGCCCGCTGTACACGGTGCGGCCGCCATGGGCGTCGGCGACCCAGATCGCGGGGTGGCGCTCGCCGTCGTCGTCGGTCACCCAGCCCAGCACCTGCGACGACGACGCCACGCGCAGGCGGCAGTACCGCTCGTCGGCGACGTCGACGGCGCCGAGCCCGTCGGTGATCGGGTGGGCGCCCACGGCGAGGGGCACGACCGTCTGGCCGAACGGCGGGTGCATCGAGGTGCCGGGCACCCAGCGGCCGCCGAGCACCTCCTCCCACGCGGGGTGGTCGCCGAACGCGTTGGCCGACTGGTGCACGGCGAGGATCCGGCCACCGGCGCGCGCCCAGGCGTCGAGGCGCTCGTGGAACGGCGCCCACGCCGCGTCGTCGGGGCCGATGCCGGCCTCGCGGAACCCTGGCCACGGGGTGCCCGCGTTGACCACGAGGAGGTCGACGCCGTCCAGGTCGTCGAGCGCGTCGGGAGTCGTGCTGCGCACCACGACGTCGGGCGCGCCCCCGCCGAGGTCGAGCCCCGAGAGCACGAGCGCGAGGCGGTGCGAGGTGGCGGCGTGGTCGTGCCACGGGTCCTCGTGCCGGCCACGGCCGGCGAGGACGAGGATGCGGGTCGGGCGCGGGGGGTCGGACGGGGTCACGGCGCCCGATCGTGCCGCACCCGGTCGCCCGCCGCCACCCCACGCGCGGGTTCGAACAATTATGTCCATCATATTGAGTAAATGCTCAGAGTGTGGTGTGGTGATCGGCGCAACGACAGCGAAGTCGTCCAGCGGCGGGCACGCCCCGCCCCGAGCCGTGAGGTCATCGATGCCTTCTCGCCTGATCGCCCCACCCCGCACCCTGCCCGAACGCGACCGCGTCCTGAGACGCGTCCTGTCCCCCACCCTCGCCCTCGTGCTCGGCGCCGGCGGTCTCGGCACCGTCGGGGCGGCGTCGGCGGCCGCCGACCCGCCGGCCTCCGGAGGGTCGTTCTGGACGTCCTTCGAGCCCGACGACCCGCAGCCCACCTGGGACAGCGAGGCCGAGCAGGGCCCCGACGGCCCGCGCTCGTCAGGCGTCGTCGGGACCACCGTGCTGGAGCGCAGCCCCAGCACCCCGGTCGGCGACAACGTGCTTCCCGGCGCGACCGACTCCCTCGCCTGGGAGGGCCCGTTCCAGAACGGCGTCGGGAACGTGCCCGGCACGCTCGAGCCGACCGCCGCGCAGGACGACTCCGCGATGCACTGGGCGATGCAGTCCGCCGGCGAGACCTGGGTCCAGGTGCCGATGCCGGACCTCGAGCGCGGCGCCCCGCTGCGCGCGTCGGTGACCCTCAGCGGCAGCGGCACCGTGTTCCTCAACGTGTACGACGGCAACCGCGACGTCGGCGGCGAGGAAGTCACGCTCACGGCCGAGCCGCAGACCGTGACCGTCGACATCGCCCGACCCGCGAGCGGCGGCGGGCGTCCGCAGTTCCAGGTCCGCACGCACCAGAGCGGCGCCCTCGACGTCGTCGTCGCCGACGCGTCGGTCCAGCGGCTGAAGCCCGGCACCATCGACTTCCCGGGCGACGTCACGGACACCGTCGCGACCGTGACCGCCAGCGGTGAGAACGCGCCGAACGAGGTGGCGGCCAACCTGGCCGACGGGGACGTCAGCACCAAGTGGCTGGTCGGCTCCCGGACCCCGTCCGTCACCTACGAGCTCGAGAAGGCCGCCCCCGTCGCGACCTACGCGCTCGCGTCCGCGGGCGACGCCCCCGACCGCGACCCGCGCTCGTGGAAGCTCGAGGGGTCGAACGACGGCGACGCCTGGACCACCCTCGACACCCGGACCAACCAGGGCTTCGCCGAGCGCCTCGAGACCCGCCGGTACACCGTCGCGGAGCCGAAGGCGTTCCGCTACTACCGCCTCAAGGTCACGGAGAACTCCGGCAGCGACGGCACCCAGCTCGCCGAGTGGCTCGTCTCCACGGAGGCCGCCCCGGCCACCCCGATGGCGACGACGCTCGGCACGGGCCCCGCCAGCGCCTACGCCGCGAAGACGCAGGCCGGCTGGACGGGCGCGCACGCCCTGCGCTACGCGGGCAGCCAGACGGCCGAGGGCCGCGGGTACGCGTACAACCGCGTGCTGGACGTCGACGTGCCCGTGGGCACCGGCACGCAGCTGTCGTACAAGCTGTTCCCCGAGGCGTCCGAGAAGGACCAGTCCTACGCGAGCACGCACGTCGCCGTGGACCTCGCCTTCACCGACGGCACGTACCTCAGCGACCTCGCCGCCGCCGACGGCCACGGCTTCGCCCTCGACCCGCAGGGGCAGGGCGACTCGAAGGCGCTGTACGTCAACCAGTGGAACGCCGTGCAGGGCGACCTCGGCGACGTCGCGGCCGGCAAGACGGTCGACCGCGTCCTCGTCGGCTACGACAACGCCGCCGGGCCGGCCGACTTCAGCGGCTGGGTCGACGACATCTCCATCGCCGACGCCCCGGCGCCGAGCACGTCCGACCACCCGTCGGACCACGTCCTGACGACGCGGGGCACCAACTCCACCGGCGACTTCTCGCGCGGGAACAACATCCCCGCCACGGCGGTGCCGCACGGCTTCAACTTCTGGACGCCGTCGACGGACTCCGGGTCCACGAACTGGCTGTACGCCTACCAGAAGGACAACGACGGCCAGAACCGGCCGCAGATCGAGTCGTTCAACCTGAGCCACGAGCCGAGCCCGTGGATCGCCGACCGGCAGATGTTCCAGGTGATGCCGTCCGCCGCGACCGGCACGCCCGACGCGACCCGCTCCGTGCGGGCCAAGACCTTCAGCCACGACAACGAGGCCGCGCGCCCGTACTACTACGGCGTCACGTTCGACGACGGCATGAAGACCGAGATCGCCCCCACCGACCACGCGGCGATGTTCCGGTTCACGTTCACCGGCGACGAGTCGAACGTCCTGTTCGACAACGTGCGCAACGACGGCGGGCTGACCCTCGACCCGGAGACCGGCACCCTGTCCGGCTACACGGACGTCGCGGGCGGCAGCCAGAGCAACGGCTACAAGCGGATGTACGTCTACGCGACGTTCGACCGGCCGGCCACCGCGGGCGACAAGCTCACCGTCGGGGACCGCGACAAGGTGGCGGGCTACCTGACGTTCGACACCTCGACCACCAAGACCGTCGAGATGCGGATCGCGACGTCCCTCATCGGCGTCGAGCAGGCCAAGCACAACCTGGGCCTCGAGATCGCCGGCGACGACACGTTCGAGCAGGTGCGCGACCGCGCACAGGACCTGTGGGACGCCAAGCTCGGCGTGATCGACGTCGAGGGCGCCTCGCAGGACCAGCTCACCACGCTCTACTCGAACCTCTACCGCCTCAACCTCTACCCGAACTCCGGGCACGAGAACGTCGGCACGGCGGCGGCGCCCGAGTGGAAGCACGTCGACCAGTCGGGCACCGGCCTCGACCCCGCACCCGAGGGCACCACGGCGACGAGGACCGGGGCGAGGATCGTCGACGGGAAGGTCTACGTCAACAACGGCTTCTGGGACACCTACCGCACCACCTGGCCCGCGTACTCCCTGCTGTACCCGGGGGACGCCGCCGAGATGGTCGACGGGATGACCCAGCAGTACGACGACGGCGGCTGGGTCTCGCGCTGGTCCGCCCCGGGCTACGCGAACTCCATGACCGGCACGAGCTCCGACGTCGCGTTCTCCGACGTGCTGGGCAAGGGCGTCGACGACATCGACGTGCAGCGGGCCTACGACGCGGCGCTGAAGAACGCGTCCGTGGCGCCGCCGAACGAGCACGTGGGTCGCAAGGGCCAGGAGCAGGCGACGTTCCTCGGCTACACGCCCGCCTCGACGCACGAGAGCGCGTCGTGGTCGCTGGAGGACTACCTCAACGACTACGGCATCGCGACGATGTCGAAGACGCTGGCCGACTCCACCGACGCCTCCGACCCGCGCCACCAGGAGTACGCGGACAACGCCGAGTACTTCCTGAACCGGGCGCAGAACTACGTGCACCTGTTCGACCCCGAGACCGGGTTCTTCCGGTCCAAGGAGGCCGACGGCTCCTGGGAGCAGGACGCCGCCGACTTCGACCCGCGCGCGTGGGGCAGCCCTTACACGGAGACCGACGGCTGGAACTTCGCGTTCCACGCCGTCCAGGACCCCCAGGGCCTGGCAAACCTGTACGGCGGCCGGGACGCGCTCGCCGACAAGCTCGACGAGTTCTTCACCACGCCGGAGACGGCGCAGTTCCCCGGCGCGTACGGCGGCGTCATCCACGAGATGCGCGAGGCCAAGGCGGTCCGGATGGGGCAGTGGGGCCTGAGCAACCAGGTCTCGCACCACATCCCGTACCTGTACGACGCCGTCGGCCAGCCCTCGAAGACGCAGGAGATCGTCCGCGAGGCACTCGCCCGCGGCTTCGTGGGCAGCGAGATCGGCCAGGGCTACCCCGGTGACGAGGACAACGGCGAGATGTCGGGCTGGCAGGTCTTCAACGCGCTCGGCTTCTACCCCCTGCAGGTGGGCAGCCCCACCTACGCCATCGGCTCACCGCTGTTCACGAAGGCGACGATCCACCTCGAGAACGGCAAGGACCTCGTGCTCAGCGCGCCGGAGAACAGCGCGACGAACATCTACATCCAGGGCGTCACCGTGAACGGCAAGCCCCAGACCTCGACGTCCTTCACGCACGAGCAGCTCACCGCCGGCGGGACGATCGAGTTCGACATGGGCCCGACGCCGTCCGCGTGGGGCACCGGCGACGACGACGCGCTCCCGTCGATCACGCAGGGCGACGACGTCCCCGACCCGCTCGCCGACGTCACCGGCCCGAAGAAGGGGACGGCGACGACGGACGACGCCGTCGCGAAGGCCGGCGCGCTGTTCGACGACACGTCGGCCACGTCGACGACGTTCACGTCGCCGAAGCCCACCGTGTCGTACGAGCTCAAGGACCGCACGGCCCGGGCGACGATGTACACACTGACGTCGGCGGCCGAGAAGGGCGGCGACCCGAAGGCCTGGAAGCTGCAGGGCTCGTCCGACGGCACGACGTGGGTCACCCTCGACACCCGGCGCGGGCAGACGTTCGCCGAGCGTCAGCAGACGCGGGCGTTCTCCGTGGCCGACCCGGGGATCTACGGGCACTACCGGCTCGTCGTGACCTCGTCCCAGGACAAGGCCACCTCGCTGTCCGAGCTGGAGCTCCTGGCCCACCAGCCCCGCGTCGCGGAGATCGCCGACGTGGTCGACGCCGCCCGGCACGACCGCGAGATCCCCGCGCGCACGGCGCGGGAGCTGGGCGACGTCCTCGACGCCGCCCAGGCTGCCGAGGACGCGGGCGACGCCGACGGCGTCCGCGCCCAGGTGCGCGCGCTCAAGGCCGTCATGGACACCACGCCGGAGAGCCGCCTCCCCGACCGTGTGCGCGAGGACCTCGAGCTGGTCGTGTCGCAGTGGATCGGGCACGGCGAGGGCCTCGGCCTCGTCCGGGCCCAGATCGGGGACCTCACCCGCAGCGGCGACCTCAACAAGGGTGTCTCACGCACCCTCCTCGGCCTGGTCGAGGACGCGCAGGACGCCGAGGACGGCAACCACGCCGCCCCCCTCGCGGACGCCCTGGCCGAGCTGCGCTCGACCGTCGCGGACGCGAAGGAGAACACGGTGAGCCGGCTCGCGAAGGCGGCGCTGCTGCCCCTGCTGGACGAGCTGATCGCGTCCCCGCCGTCGACGACGCGGGCCACGCGGGCGGCCGAGGTGCTCATGGGCGACTACGACGCCGACAAGGCGTGGTGGCCGTCGAGCTGGTGGAACTCCGCCGTCGCGACGGAGACCGTCATCGAGTACATGCAGCGCACCGGCGACACCAGCTATCTGCCGCAGGTGGACCGCACGTTCGAGCGCAACAAGGGCACGTTCCCCGCGGGTGAGCTCTCGGGCGACGAGCTGTGGGGCAACTTCACCAGCCGCGCCATCGACGACTCCGAGTGGTGGGGCCTCGCCTGGATCCAGGCGTACGACCTCACCGGCGACCAGAAGTACCTGGACATGGCCGAGACCATCGGCGAGTTCGTCCACGGCTACTGGGACACCAGCACCTGCGGGGGCGGCGTGTGGTGGGACGGCGAGCGCACCTACAAGAACGCCGTCACCAACGGCCTCTGGGTGCGGCTGACGGCCGAGCTGCACCAGCGGATCGAGGGCGACACCACGTGGCTCGAGCGGTCGCAGGCCGGCTGGGACTGGATCACCTCCAGCGGCATGATCAACGCCGACGGGCTGGTGAACGACGGCCTGAACGGTGACTGCGAGAACAACGGCGGCACCGTGTGGACGTACAACCAGGGCGTGTTCCTCGGCGGCGGGCTCGAGCTGTACCGGGCCACGGGCGACGCCGACGTGCTCGCCACGGTGCGCAAGCTCGCGGACGCCGGCACCGGCGACCCGGAGCTCGTCACCGACGGGATCCTCACCGAGGAGTGCGACCCGGCGGGAACCTGCGACGACAACGCCAAGCAGTTCAAGGGCATCTTCATGCGGTACCTCGGCGACCTCAACGACAGCCTGGACGGCCACCCGTACCAGGACTTCGTGGACCGTCAGGCGGCGTCCGTCTGGGCGCACGACCGGAACGGTGAGGACCGCCTCGGCCTGCGCTGGGCCGGCGGCAGCGGCTCGGAGAAGGCGAACGTGTTCGACTGGCGCACCCAGGCGAGCGCGCTGAGCGCCCTGCTGGCGAACATGCCGGCCGAGTAGCCAGGAGCAGCCGGCCACGCCTCCGTCGGTCGAGCTTGTCGAGACCCGGTGGTCTCGGCAAGCTCGACCGACGAGGTGAGGTCAGCCGGGTCAGCCGGCGACGGCCCGCACCAGCGCGTCGATGCGCAGGTCGTCGGCGTCGGCGGAGAGCCGGCCCGCGCGGTGCAGCGAGGCGAGGCCGTGCACGGCGCTCCAGAGCACCTCGGCCGCCGTCGCCGGCTCGGCGGGCGGGTGCTCCAGCCCGGCGAGGGTGTCCGCGATCGCCGCGAACCCCTCCTTCATCACCGCCGGGGTGTCGTCCGAGGCGAACGGGACGACGACGGGGAGCAGGAACATCGCGTCGTACGTGGCCGGGTGACGCGCGGCGAAGTCGAGATACGCCGTCACGAGCGCGCGCACCCGGTCGGCGTCCGTCCCCTCCGCGGCGGCGGACGACGGCGCGAGCACGACCGCGAGCTCCTCGAAGCCCGCCATCGCCACCGCCGTGACGATCTCCGTGCGCCCCTGGGGGAAGTGTCCGTAGAGCACCGGCTGGCTGTACTCGATCGCGTCCGCGAGCCGTCGGGTCGTCACGGCCTCCCACCCCTGCTCCTCGGCGAGGGACCTGGCCGCGGCGACGATCCGTTCCCGTCGCTCCTCGACCTGGCGGGCTCGGCGGGCTGCTGCGGGGGTGGCCATGAATCGACCCTAGCACTGCTAGCGGATCACTGATACGTTTCCTAGCACTGCTAGATCAACACTTGGGAAGAGGTCGTCATGGAGTGGTTGCCGATCGTCGCAGTGGTCGTCGTCGGCCTGATGGTGGGGGTGGAGCTGTCGGTCGCGTTCGTGATGAACCCGATCTTCGACCGCCTGCCCGAGGACGCCGGGGTGCTCGCCCGCAGCGACGGCGCCCGGATGCTCGGTGGCGCCATGCCGTACTGGTACATCGGCTCGACGCTCCTGGTCGCCGGAGCGGCGCTGGCGAAGCCGGACGCCGCCGTGGCGGCCTGGACCGCGGTGGCACTGCTGCTCGTCAGCGTGGTCATGTCCGTCGCACTACTGGTCCCGATCGCCAACCGGTCGAAGACCTGGACGCCGGAGACCGCACCTGCCGACCACCACGAGCAGAAGGACAGGTGGAACCGCCTGCACCTGGTGCGGCTCGCCCTGATCCTCGCCGCGTTCGTCCTCGCGACCGTCGTCGCGGCCCGCTGAGAGGCCGCGGCTCCCCTGGGGACGCCATCGAGCGTCAGGCCTCCAGCAGCACTGCCGAGCCCTGGCCGCCGCCGCCGCAGAGGGCGGCCGCGCCGACCGACCCCGGCCCGAGCAGCTGCAGCCGCCGGGCCAGGTGCCCCACGACGCGGGCCCCGGACGCCCCGATCGGGTGCCCGAGCGCGATGGCGCCGCCGTTGACGTTCACCAGCTCCGGGTCGAGGCCGAGCATGTCCACCGACGCGAGCACCACGGCCGCGAAGGCCTCGTTGATCTCGACGGCGGCGAGGTCGCGCGGAGCCACGCCGGCCCGGTCGCACGCCGCCGTGATCGCGTTGGCGGGCTGCGCGTGCAGCCCGACGTCGGGCCCCGCGACCAGCGCGTGCCCCCGGACCCGCACGCCGGTGAGGCCGCGGTCCGCCGCGACGTCGTCCGCGACGAGCACCAGCGCCGCCGCGCCGTCGGAGATCTGCGACGCGTTGCCGGCCGTGATCGTGCCCTCCGGGCGGAACGCCGGCCGCAGCCGCGCGAGGCCGTCGAGCGTGGAGTCGGGCCGTACGCCGTCGTCGCCGTCCACCACCACGGTGCCGCGGCGGCCGGGCACCTCGTACGGTGCGATCTCCTCGGCCAGCAGGTCGGCCGCCTTGGCCGCCCGCGTGTGCGAGGACACGGCCAGCGCGTCCTGCGCCTCGCGGGTGTTCCACGCGGCGGCCGCGAGCTCCTCGCCGTGCCGCTCGGTGCTGAGCCCCATCGAGTCGCGCTCGAAAGCGTCGGTGAGGCCGTCGTGCGCCATCGTGTCGATCAGCTCCACCGGGCCGAACCGCTGGCCGGCCCGCGAGCCCACCCACGCGTGCGGGGCGAGCGTCATCGACTCCATGCCCACCACGGCCACGACCCGCGCCTCGCCGCCCGAGATCAGGCGGTGCGCCTGCACCACCGCCTCCGCGCCGGAGAGGCAGACGGCGTTGAGCGTCACGGCGGGCACCGTCATCGGCACCCCGGCCCCGACGCCCGCCTGCCGGGCCGGGTTCTGCCCGGCGCCGCCCTGCAGCACCTGCCCGCCCAGGACGACGTCCACCTCGGTGGGCTCCACGCCCGCCGCCGCCAGCGCCGCCGCCAGCGCGTGCGCGCCGAGCACCGTCGCCGGCACCGACGCGAACGCCCCGTTGGCGCGCACGAACGGCGTCCGGCGGTACCCCACGATCACGCTCATGATGCGACCTCCTCGTCGAGCTCGACCACGACCTCGGCCTCCGTGGCCTCGCGCACGTCGTCGACGGTCACCCCGGGCGCGAGCCGGCGCAGCACGAACGCGGCCTCCAGCCCGTGGTCGGTCACGTCGAGCACGGCGCGGTCGGTGACGATCCGGTCGACCACGCCCTCGCCGGTGCGCGGCAGCGTGCACCGGCCGCGCAGCTTGGGCGTCCCGTCGCGGGCCACGTGGTCCATGAGCGCCACGATGCGCCGCGCGCCGACCACGAGGTCCATGGCCCCGCCCATGCCCTTCACCAGCTTGCCGGGCACGGTCCAGCTCGCCAGGTCGCCGGTGGCGGACACCTGCAGCGCGCCGAGGATCGCGATGTCCACGTGCCCGCCGCGGATCATCGCGAACGAGTCCGCCGCGTCGAAGTAGCTGGCGCCCGGCACCGCGGTGACGGTCTGCTTGCCGGCGTTGATGAGGTCGGCGTCCTCGGTGCCCTCGACGGGGTACGGGCCGATGCCGAGCAGGCCGTTCTCGCTCTGCAGGGTGATGCCGACGCCCTCCGGCAGGTGGTTCGCCACCAGCGTCGGGATGCCGATGCCGAGGTTGACGTAGTCGCCGTCGCGCAGCTCCGCCGCCGCCACGGCCGCCATCTCGTCGCGCGTCCAGGTCATGCGGCACCTCCCTCGTTCTGACCGCCGGTCGAGCTTGTCGAAACCGCGTCCTGGGCCTCGACAGGCTCGACCACCGGGGCCGGGCGCACCGTCCGCTGCTCGATGTCCTTGACCCGCTCGCGCGCGAGCACGAGGCGGTGCGTGTAGATGCCGGGCGTCACCACGACGTCCGGGTCGATCGGCTCGTCGGTGATCTCCTCCGCCTCGACCACCGTCACGCGCCCGGCCGTCGCGATCACGGGGTTGAAGTTGCGCGCCGTGTACCGGTAGACGAGGTTGCCGAACCGGTCCGCGCGCCGCGCGTGCACCAGGGACAGGTCGGCCACGATGGCGCGCTCCAGCACGTACCGGCGGCCGTCGATCTCGTCGACCTGCTTGCCCTCCGCCACGGGCGTCCCGACGCCGGTCGGGGTGTAGAACGCGGGGATGCCCGCGCCGCCCGCCCGGAGCCGCTCCGCGAGCGTGCCCTGCGGCACGAACTCGACCTCGAGCACCCCGTCGAGGTACTGCTGCGCGAACAGCTTGTTCTCCCCCACGTACGAGGCGAGCACGCGCCGCACCTGGTCGTTCTCCAGCAGGACGCCGAGGCCCTTGCCGTCCACGCCCATGTTGTTGGACACGACCGTCAGGTCCTTCACCCCGGAGTCGCGGACCGCCTCGATGAGGTCGGTCGGGTTGCCGCTCAGGCCGAAACCGCCGACGGCGATCGTCATGCCGTCGCGCAGCAGGCCCTCCAGCGCAGCCACGGCGCTGGGCTGCCGCCGGCTCGTGGTTCTTGTCATCCTCGTCCCCCGTTCGTCTCCTCGACCGTACGTCCGCCGGCGGGCCCGTCGGGAGACCCGCCCAGCTCCGCGCGGCGCAGCACCGCCTCGGCGTGCCGCAGCAGCGGCGCGTCGATCATCTGCCCGCCCACGGTGAGCACGCCGGCGTCGGCCGAGGCGCCCGCGGGCAGGTCGGCGAGCGCCTCGGCGCGCCCCGACGCCGCGGCGAGCACCTCGCGCGCCCGCTCCACCGCCGCCTCCGACGGCGCGAAGGCGGCGCGCACCACCGCCACGTGGCTCGGGTGCACGCACAGGGAGCCGACGAACCCGCTCGCCGCCGCGTCCAGCGCCTCGGCACGCAGCCCGGACAGGTCGTCGAGCTCCAGGTGGACGGCGTCGATCGCCGCCTTGCCGGCCGCGCCCGCGGCCAGCAGCACCGCCGACCGGGCGTGCCGGGCGACGTCGCGGTAACCGCCGCCGGCAACCCGGCTGGACGTGCCGTGCAGCGACGCCACCAGGTCCTCCGCGCCCCACGCGAGCGCGACGACGTCGGGCCGGGCGGCCAGCGCGGGCGCGGCGAGCACCCCCGCGGCTGTCTCGCACAGCGCGACGACGGCGTACGGACCGCCGTCCGGGGCGAGCAGCGGGCCCACGAACCGCCCGTCCGCCTTCGGCAGCATCACCGTGCGGTAGGGGGTGCGGGCGAGGGCCGCGAGGTCGGCCTCGTGGTCCGGCGTGCCGACCGCGTTGACGCGCACGACGACCCGCTCCGGGTCCAGCACGGTGTCGACGAGCGCGTCCCGCGCGGCGGCCTTGCGACCGGGTGCGACGGCGTCCTCGAGGTCGAGGATCGCGGCGTCCGCGCGGTCGAGGGCCTTGGCGTACCGGTCGGGCCGGTCGGCGGGGCAGAACAGCAGCGCCGGGCCGAGCGCGAACGGGGCGGGGTTCACAGCACTCCCCCGCCGTGCTCGTTCGCGCGCCGGTGCTCGTGCTCCTCGTACCCCTCGCGCGTCCACATCAGCGTCGTCCGCAGGGCCCGCGCGACGACCTCGCCGTCCTGGTTGCGTCCCACGTGCTCGAGCGTGACGACCCCCGTGCCGGGGCGGGAGCGGGACGGCCGCCTGTCGGCCACCGTCGTCTCGCCGTACAGGGTGTCGCCGTGGAACATCGGGTGCGGGAACGCGACCTCCGTGAACCCGAGGTTCGCCACGATCGTGCCGCGCGTCAGGTGCGCCACCGACAGCCCCACCAGCGTGGCCAGCGTGAGCATCGAGTTCACCAGCGGCTTCCCGAACGGCTGCGTCTCCGCCCACGCCGCGTCCAGGTGCAGCCCCTGGGGGTTCATCGTGACGGACGTGAACAGCACGTCGTCCGCCTCCGTCATCGTGCGGCCGGGCCGGTGCACGTACCGCACGTCGGGCTCCAGCTCGTCGTAGTAGAGCCCGCGCTGCACCTCGTCACGCATGGTTCCTCCCTCGGCCGACCATGCAGTTGTGCACGCTCTGAGCGGTGAGAACGTGCACAACTCCATGCTCGGCGGTCATGACGCCAGCCCCAGGTCGCGGGCGATGACCATGAGCTGCACCTCCGTGGTGCCCTCGCCCACCTCGAGGATCTTGGAGTCGCGGTAGTGCCGGGCGACCGGGTTCTCGTTGAGGAACCCGTACCCGCCGAAGATCTGGGACGCGTCGCGCGCGTTCGCCATGGCCGCCTCGCCGCCCACGAGCTTCGCCACCGACGCCTCGGCCTTGAACGGCTTTCCGTGCACCTGCTTGAGTGCGGCGTCGAGCCAGCACAGCCGCGCGGAGTGCACGCGCGCCTGCATGCGGGCGAGCGTGAACGCGATGTGCTGGTTCGAGCCGATCGCGTGCCCGAAGACGTTCCGCTCCCGCGAGTAGCGCAGCGCCTCCTCCAGGCAGCCCTGCGCGGCGCCGGTCGCCAGCGCGGCGAACGCGATGCGGCCCTCGTCGAGCGCACGCAGGAAGTTGGCGTACCCGCGCCCGCGGTCGCCCAGGAGGTGCGAGGCCGGCACGCGCACGCCCTCGAGCGTCAGCGGGTGGGTGTCCGACGTGTGCCAGCCGACCTTGTCGTAGCTCGGCCCCACCGTGAAGCCGGGCGTGCCCGAGGGCACCAGGAACGACGACAGCTCCTTCTGGACGGTCCCGTCGGGACCCGTGCGCTCGCCCGTCACCGCCGTGACCGTCACGACGCTGGTGATCGGCGTGCCGGAGTTGGTGATGAACTGCTTGGAGCCGTCGAGCACCCACTCGCCCGCGGCCTCGTCCAGGCGCGCGGTGGTGCGCGTGGCGCCCGCGTCGGACCCCGCGCCCGCCTCCGTGAGGCCGAAGGCCGCGAGCGCCCGCCCGGTCACGAGGTCGGGCAGCCAGCGCTGCTTCTGGGCGTCCGTGCCGTGCCGGAAGATCGGCATGATGCCGAGCCCGACGCCCGCCTCCAGCGTCACGGCGATCGACTGGTCCACCCGGGCGAGCGCCTCGACCGCGAGGCACAGCGAGACGTAGTCCTTGCCCTGTCCGCCGACGTCCACCGGGAACGGCAGGCCGAACAGCCCGAGCTCGCCCATCTGGGCGATGATCTCCACGGGCAGGCGGCGCTCCGTGTCGTACCTGTAGGCAGCAGGGGCCACCACCTGGTCCGCGAACTCGCGCACCACGGCGCTGAGCTTCCGCTGCTCGTCGCTGAGCACGGTGGACTGGGTCTCGCTGATCATGACGCTCCTCGGGTGTCGGAGTGTGCTGCCGCGACGGCGGGGTCTGCCGGGGCGGGAGCGGGGTCTGCGGGGGTGTCCGCAGTCGTCTCGGTGGGCGGGTCGACGACGGCGACGACCTGGTCGAGGCGCACCTGGTCGCCGGCGCGGACGTCGACGCGGACGACGCCGCCGACGGGCGCGAGCAGCGGGTGCTCCATCTTCATCGCCTCGACGACGACGACGGGCTGGCCCGCGGCCACGACGTCGCCGTCCGCGACGGGCACGGCGGACACGGTGCCGGGCATCGCGACCCGCACGGGCGCCCGGGCGACGCCGCCGTGCGCCGCACCGTCGTCCGCCGCCGCGCGGTCCGCGCGCCGTCGCGCGGCGAGCGCCGCCCGGCCGAGCACCGTGAACGACGACGTCCGCCCGTCCACGTGCACCCACACCACCGGAGACGCTGTGGGTACGAATTCGGCGGGAATATCCGCCGGAATTCCCGCCGAATTCGTACCCACAACACCTCGGGTGACGCCGTCGACGGTGAGGGCCCATCGGTCGGCCGGCCCCGCGGGGCGCAGGGAAGCGCGGACGGGCCGGCCGTCGTCGATCGTGACGACGCCGTCATCGGCGGTGCCGACCACGGTCACCGCGTGCTCGATCCCCGCCGCGTCGACGAGCGCGCACCGGCGCGGCGCGCGCGGCGCGTTGAGCCGCCACCCGTCGGCGCCGGTCCACGGCCCGGCGGGCAGCGCGTCGCGGGGCGTCAGGGCGAGCAGGGCCGCCGCCACCGACCCGACGGACGCGCTCGTCGAGACCAGGGTCCCGGTCCCGGCGAGCTCGACCAGCGAGCGGGCGACGTAGCGGTCGATGAGGCCCGTGTCGAGGCGGCCGGCGCGCACGTCCGCGTCGGCGAGCAGGTCGCGCAGGAACCCGCCGTTGGTCTCGACGCCCAGCACGACGACGTCGGCGAGCAGCCCGTCGAGGCGGTCGACCGCCTCCGCCCGGGTGGGCGCCCATGCGACGGCCTTGGCCAGCATCGGGTCGTAGTCGCCGGTCACCTCGGCACCCTCGAGCAGCCCGCTGTCCAGGCGGACCGGGGACGCCCCGGGGCCGGGGGCGACGCCCGCGTCGTCGTAGCGCAGCACCCGCCCGGCGGCGGGCAGGAAGCCGCGGGCCGGCGACTCGGCGTACAGCCGGGCCTCGACGGCGTGCCCGCGCAGCACCACGTCGTCCTGCGCGAGACCCAGGGGCTCGCCCGCCGCGACGCGCAGCTGCTGCTCCACGAGGTCGAGGCCGGTGACCATCTCGGTGACCGGGTGCTCCACCTGGAGGCGGGTGTTCATCTCGATGAACCAGAACGCGCCGGTGTCGTCGCCGGGCACGAGGAACTCCACCGTGCCCGCCCCGACGTACCCGACCGACCGCGCCACCGCGCAGGCGGCCTCGCCGAGCCGCGCCCGGGTCGCGTCGTCGACGACGGGCGACGGCGCCTCCTCCACCACCTTCTGGTGGCGACGCTGCAGCGTGCACTCGCGCTCGCCCAGGTGCACGACGGCGCCGTGGGTGTCGGCGAGCACCTGCACCTCGATGTGCCGGGGCCGCTCGACGAGGCGCTCGAGCAGCAGCCCGTCGTCCCCGAACGACGACGCGGCGACGCGCCGGGCCGACGCGAGCGCGCCGGGCAGTTCCTCGGCCGCGCCCACCACGACCATCCCCTTGCCGCCGCCGCCCGCGACGGGCTTGACCAGCAGCGGGAACCCGACGCCGGCGGCCGCCGCCAGCAGGGCGTCGTCGTCCAGCCCGTCCTCGAGCGTGCCGGGCAGCACGGGGACGCCGTGGCCGGCGACGAGCCGCTTGGCGGCCGCCTTGTCCGCCATCGTCTCCAGCGCGCCGACCGACGGCCCGACGAAGACGATCCCGGCCCGCTTGCACGCCCGCGCGAGCTCCGGGTTCTCCGACAGGAAGCCGTAGCCGGGGTGGATCGCGTCGGCGCCGGTGGCGACCGCAGCGGCGACCACGGCCTCGACGTCCAGGTAGCTGCGCGCAGCGGGGGCGGGGCCGAGGCGGACGGCGACGTCGGCCTCGCGCACGTGCCGGGCGTCGGCGTCCGCGTCGGAGTGCACGGCCACGGAGCGGACGCCGAGCCGGCGCAGCGTGCCGACCACGCGGCAGGCGATCTCGCCGCGGTTGGCGACGAGCACGGTGCGGAACGGCCGGGCGGGTGCCGAGGAGGTCATGCCGCTCACATCCGGAAGAGCCCGAAGCGGGGCTCGGTCGGGGGCGTGGTCGGGGACCCGCCGGGCAGCGGCGTGCGGGAGCAGACGCCCAGCGCGAGGCCGAGCACGCGGCGGGTGTCGGGCGGGTCGACGATGCCGTCGTCCCACAGCCGCGCCGTCGCGTGGTACGGGTCGCCGGCGGCCTCGTAGCCGTCGCGGATCCCCGCCCGGAACGACTCCTCGTCGCCCGCGTCCCACTCCTCGCCGCGGCGCGCGAGCTGGTCACGCTTCACCGTGGCGAGGACCGACGACGCCTGCGCCCCGCCCATCACGCTGATCCGCGACCCGGGCCACGACCACAGGAACCGCGGGGAGTACGCCCGCCCGCACATCGCGTAGTTGCCGGCGCCGAACGACCCGCCCACGATGACGGTCAGCTTCGGCACGCGCGTGGTCGCGACGGCGGTGACCATCTTGGCGCCGTCCTTGGCGATGCCGCCCGCCTCGGCGTCGCGGCCCACCATGAACCCGGAGATGTTCTGCAGGAACAGCAGCGGGATGCCGCGCTGGTCGCACAGCTCCACGAAGTGGGCGCCCTTGAGCGCGGACTCGCGGAACAGCACGCCCGCGTTGGCCAGCACCCCGACCGGGTGGCCGTGGACGCGCGCGAACCCGGTGACGAGCGTCGTGCCGTACTCGGGCTTGAACTCGTGGAGCTCACTGCCGTCGACGAGGCGGGCGATCACCTCGCGCGGGTCGTAGGGCTGCTGCACGTCCACGGGCACCGCGGCGTACAGGCCGTCGGGGTCCACCAGGGGCTCGCGGGACGGCGCGACGTCCCACGCCGGCTCGGGGTCCGGCGGCAGCGTGGCGACGATGTCGCGCACGATGTCGAGCGCGTGCTCGTCGTCCTCGGCGAGGTGGTCGACGACGCCGGACCGCCGCGCGTGCAGCTCGCCGCCGCCCAGCTCCTCGGCCGTGACGTCCTCGCCGATCGCGGCCTTCACCAGCGGCGGGCCGCCCAGGAAGATCGTGCCCTGGCCGCGCACGATGACGGTCTCGTCGCTCATCGCCGGCACGTACGCCCCGCCCGCGGTGCAGGAGCCGAGCACCGCCGAGATCTGCGGGACGCGCGCCGCCGACAGCCGCGCCTGCTGGTAGAAGATCCGCCCGAAGTGGTCGCGGTCGGGGAACACCTCGTCCTGCCGCGGCAGGAACGCGCCGCCGGAGTCCACCAGGTACACGCAGGGCAGCCGGTTCTCCAGCGCGATCTCCTGCGCCCGCAGGTGCTTCTTCACGGTGAGCGGGTGGTAGGTGCCGCCCTTGACGGTCGCGTCGTTGCAGACCACCATCACCTGCCGCCCGCTCACCAGCCCGATGCCGGCGATGACGCCCGCGCCCGGCCAGGCGCCGTCGTCCAGGTCGTAGGCGGCGAGCGGCGCGACCTCGAGGAACGGGCTGCTCTCGTCGAGCAGCCGGGCCACGCGGTCGCGCGGCAGCAGCTTCCCGCGCGACGTGTGCTGGTCGCGGGCCCGCTCCGTGCCGCCCAGGGCGGCGACGGCGGTGCGCTCGCGCAGGCGGTCCGCGAGCGCCCGCTGCGCCTCGTCGTTCGCGCGGGCCGCGTCGGCGCGGGGGTCGACGGCGGAGGCGAGGACGGTCACGACGCCTCCCCCTCGACGGTCGAGCCCGTCCCCCCGCTGGTCGAGCCTGTCCCCCCGCTGGTCGAGCCTGTCGAAACCCGGGTCTCGACCGACGACGCCGACGGGAGCAGCAGGGCGAGCGCCGGGTCCGCGAGCACCGCCCCGAGCTCGGCGAGGAAGCGCGCACCCTGCTCGCCGTCCACGACGCGGTGGTCGAACGTGAGGCTGAGCGTCGTCACCTGGCGCAGCGCCACCTCGCCGTCGTGCTCCCACGGGCGCCGCGCCACCTGCCCGAGCGCGAGGATCGCCGGCTCGCCCGGGTTGAGCAGCGGGGTGCCCGCGTCGACGCCGAAGACGCCGACGTTGGTGAGGGTGAGCGTGCCGCCCACGAGCCGCTCGGGCGTCGTGCGGCCGGCCCGCGCCGTCGTCGTGAGGTCCGTGAGGGCGGCCGCCATCCCGGTGAGGGACAGCGCGTCCGCGGCCGGGACGTGCGGCACCACCAGCCCCCGCTCGGTGGCCACCGCGATCCCGAGGTTCACGTGCGCCGGGCGCACGATCTCGGCGTCTCCGCCGGGGCCGCCGTCTACCCAGCGGCTCGTGAGCGCGGGGTGGGTCGGCAGCAGCGCGCACACCGCCCGCGCCACCAGCGCCAGCACCGTGATCCGCGTGCCGCCTGCCATCGGGTGGGACTTGAGCCGGGCCAGCAGCTCCATGCTCGCCGTGACGTCCACCGTGAGGAACACCGACGCCTGCGGGGCCGCGGCGCTCGCCACCATCGCCGCCGCCGTGCGCTTCCGCACGCCCCGCACGGGGGTGCGCGTCTCGCCTGCGGACGGCGCCGCCGTCGTCGTACCGGTGGGCGGGGCGACCGGCGCCGCCGACGCCGACTCGACGTCCTCCCGGGTGATGCGGCCGTGCGGGCCGCTGCCGGCGAGCGCCGTGAGGTCGACGCCGCGCTGCCGCGCCAGCGTCCGCACCACCGGCGTCGAGCGCGGGCGATCGCCCTTCCCCGCGCTGGTCGAGCCTGTCGACACCGCGTTCGTGGTCTCGACAGGCTCGACCGACGAGGTGGGCGCGTACCGCCGCGGCCGTCTCGCGGGGCGGCCCGTGCGCTCCGGCCGCGCGCCGTACCCGACGAGGTTCGGCTCGGGCACGTCCCCGTGGGCGGAGCCTGTCGAAACGTTGGTGGAGCCTGTCGAAACGTTGGTTGAGCTTGTCGAAACCCGGTCGGTGGTCTCGACAGGCTCGACCGACGAGGGCGTCTCGACAGGCTCGGCCGACGAGGAGGGCTCGACCGGCGAGGAAGGCTCGGCCGACGACACGTCGGACAGGTCGAAGGTGACCAGCGGCTCGCCCACCTCGACGGTCTGCCCCTCCTCGGCATGCAGCACCCGCACGACGCCGGCGCACGGCGACGGCAGCTCGACCAGCGCCTTGGCCGTCTCCACCTCGGCGATCACCTGGTTGAGCTCGACGGCGTCGCCCACCGCCACGCGCCACTCCACGACCTCGGACTCGGTCAGCCCCTCGCCCAGGTCCGGCAGCCGGAACTCGCGCGTCGCCATCACGCTCCCACTTCCACGCCGGTCGTCGCCGTCGCGCCGGACGCGGGGACGCGGCCCAGCACGCGGTCCACGCCGTCGAGCACGCGGTCGAGGTCGGGCACCTGGTTGCCCTCGAGCTTCGCCGGCGGGTACGGGATGTCGTAGCCGGTCACGCGCACCGGCGGCGCCTCCAGGTACTCGAAGCAGCGCTCGGTGATCGACGCCGCGATCTCGGCGCCGACGCCGGCCTGCCGCGGTCCCTCGTGCAGCACGACCAGCCGCCCCGTGCGCCGCACGGACGCGGCGATGGTGTCGTGGTCGACCGGCGACAGGGACCGCAGGTCGATCACCTCGACGGAGACGCCCTCGTCGGACGCCGCGACGGCCGCGTCGAGGGCGGTCGCGACGTGCGAGCCGAACGTCACCAGCGTGACGTCGTCGCCCGGCGCCACCACCCGCGCGGCGCCCATCGGCGGCGCGTCGTCGAGCGGCACGTCCGGGTCCACCTCGCCCTTGAGGTGGTAGCGCCGCTTCGGCTCGAAGAAGACCACCGGGTCGTCGCATGCGATCGCCTGGCGCAGCACGGTGGCGGCGTCCTGCGGGGTGGCCACCGAGACCACGCGCAGCCCGGCCGTGTGCACGAAGTACGCCTCGGGCGACTCCGAGTGGTGCTCTGCGGCGCCGATGCCGCCCGCCACGGGGATGCGGATGGTGACCGGGAGCTTCACGGCGCCCCGGGTGCGGGCGTGCATCTTCGCGAGCTGGCTGACGATCTGGTCGAACGCCACGTACACGAACCCGTCGAACTGGATCTCCACCACCGGCCGGTAGCCGCGGTACGCCAGGCCGATCGCCGTGCCGAGGATGCCGGACTCCGCGAGCGGCGTGTCCACCACGCGCCGCGGCCCGAACTCGTCCTGCAGCCCGTCGGTCACGCGGTACACGCCGCCGAGGCGGCCGATGTCCTCGCCGAGCACCATGACCGTCGGGTCGTCGGTCAGGGCCCGCCGCAGCCCGGCGCCGAGCGCCTTGGCGAGGGTGAGCGTCTGGGTCGTCATCGGTCGGCCCCCTGTCCGGCGCCGGCGGTCGCGGTGTCGGCGAAGCCCGCGAGGTACGCGGCGTGCTCAGCCCGCTCGGCCGCGACCGTGCGGTGCGGCTCGGCGTACACGTGGTCGAAGACGCTCAGCGGCGGCGGGTCCTCGATCATGACGACGCCGGACCGCAGCTCGGCGGCCACGGCGTCGGCGCGGGAGCGCACGCGCGCCTCGTCGTCGTCGGTGAGCCGACCGGCCGTCCGCAGGTACGCCGCGAGGCGCGCGATCGGGTCGCGCCCGGCCCACACCTCCAGCTCCGACGCGTCGCGGTAGCGGGTCGGGTCGTCCGCGGTGGTGTGCGGGCCCATGCGGTAGGTCACGGCCTCGACGAAGGTCGGCCCCCCGCCGGTGCGCGCGCGGTGCAGCGCCTCGCGGGTCACGGCGAGGACGGCCAGCACGTCGTTGCCGTCCACGCGCACGCCCGGCACGCCGAACCCCGACGCCCGCCGGACCAGCGGCACCGACGACTGCAGCGCCACCGGCTCGGAGATCGCCCACTGGTTGTTCTGGCAGAACAGCACGTACGGGACCTGCCACGTGGCCGCGAACACGAACGCCTCGTTGACGTCCCCCTGGCTCATCGCGCCGTCGCCGACGTACGCCACCACGGCGGGCGTCCCGTCCTCCCCCGGCACCACGACGCCGCGCTCGACGTCGGCCTGGATCCCCAGCGCGTAGCCCACGCCGTGCAGCGCCTGCGCGCCGATGATGACCTGCGGCGTCGCCATGTTCACGGCGTACGGGTCCCAGCCCGAGGCCGTGACGCCGCGCCACACGCGGAGCAGGTCCACGGGCGAGACGCCACGCTTCCGCGCGACCGCGTGCTCGCGGTAGCTGGAGAACACGAAGTCGTCGTCGCGCAGCGCCGTGGCCGAGCCCACCTGCGCCGCCTCCTGGCCCTGCAGCGGCGGCCACAGCGCGAGCTCGCCCTGGCGTTGCAGCGCCGTCGCCTCGGCGTCGATGCGCCGGGCCACGACCATGTCCTCGTACAGGCCGAGCAGCGTCGCGCGCGCCGCGTCCGTGCCGTCGTCGACGTCGCTCAGCCAGCGGTCGAGCGCCGGGTCCGGGTGCCGCACGCCCTTCTCGTCGAGCACCCGGACGGTGCCGTCGCCCGTCCCCGCCGCCGTGCCGTTCGTGCCGCCGTTCGTGCCGCCGTTCGTGCCGGTTGTCGTCGTGCCGTCCGTCGTACCGGACGCCGTCTCCGCCCGCGCTCCGCCCGCTCGTGACAGGTCGTCGCGGGACGTCGAACCCATGGTGCTGGGCATCGTCGCCTCACCTCGCGTGTCGCCGGACGCTCCTCGTCGAGCGCCGGATACCGCGAACGTAACGCCGCTCACACACTGCGACCAGCACCCCGCGACACGCTGCGCAGAGTGCTCAGCGCACCCCCGTTAGGCTGGTCGATGTGCGCAGCTACGACGCCGTGGACCTGAGCCTTCTGACGGCGCTCGCCGACGACCCGCGGGCGACGATCGCCGCCCTCGCGGAGCGCCTGCGCCTGTCCCGGAACACCGTGCACGCCCGGCTCGCCCGGCTGGAGGAGTCCGGCGCGTTCCTCGCCTTCGACCGGCGCGTCAACCCCGCCGCGCTGGGGCACCCGCTCACCGCGTTCCTGGAGGTCACGGTGCGCCAGCGGGAGCTGCCCGCGATCGTCGACCGGCTGGCGCAGATCCCCGAGGTCGTGCAGGCGTACGGGCACAGCGGCGCCGCCGACCTGCGCGTGCACGTCGTGTGCCGCGACACCGACCACCTGTTCCGCATCGACGCCGCCATCCTCGCCATCGACGGCGTGGAGCGCACCGAGACGTCGCTGTCCATGGGCGAGCTCATCCCGTACCGCATCCGGCCGCTCATCGAGGCCGCGCGCCGCGACCTCGACCGCTGACGCCGGGGCTCGTCGGTCGAGCCTGTCGAGACCACGTCCTGGGTTTCGACAGGCTCAACCAGCAAGTCGCGGCCCCGCCGGTCGAGCCCGTCGAGACCACGTCCTGGGTTTCGACAGGCTCAACGAGACCGCCGGTCGAGCCTGTCGAGACCAGGTCCAGGGTTTCGACAGTCTCAACGAGACCGTCGGTCGAGCCTGTCGAGACCAGGTCCAGGGTTTCGACAGGCTCAACCAGCGACTCCGGCGGTCAGGGCGTCCAGCGGAGGACGACGTCGGCGGCGTCGCGCGTCGCGCCGACCACCCCCGCGTTGACCTGGTCCGACCCGTGCGCCCAGCGCCGGGCGTTGTCGCGGCCCTTGCCGAACGCGTGGTGCCGCTCCTCCAGCCGGGCGAGGCGGACGTCGTCGGGCACGTCGAGGTACCAGACCTCGGCCATCCGGGCCCGCGCGGCGGGCCACGCGCCGGCCGGCGCGAGCAGGTAGTTGCCCTCCGTCACGACCAGCGGCACGTCGGCGGGCACCGCGACGCCCGCCGCGACGGGCTCCTCGAGCTCCCGGCGGAACACCGGCGCGTACACGGGCGGGTCGCCGGGGCGGGCGTCGGCGAGCCGGGCGATCAGCGCCGCGTACCCGGCGTCGTCGAACGTGTCGATCGCACCCTTGCGCTCCCGGCGCCCGAGGTCGGCCAGGACGGCGTCGGACAGGTGGTAGCCGTCCATCCCGACCTCGACGGCGAACCGCGGGCCGAGCGCCTCGACGAGCGCGCGGGCGAGCGTCGACTTCCCGCCGCCGGGAGGCCCGACGATGCCGAGGACGCGGCGCCGACCCGGCACGGCCAGGCGCCGCGCGCGCTCGACGAGGTCGGCCGTGCTCGCCTCGACGGCGCTCACTCGACCGGCTCCGGGAGATGCGCCAGCCACGACCGCGGCCCGACGTGCGCCACCCGCGTGCTCGCGACGCGCACCGCGTCCGCGCAGGCGTCGGGCAGCGCCGCCCCGCGCGCGAGCGACACCGCGAGCGCGCCGTGGAACGCGTCCCCGGCGCCGAGCGTGTCCTGCGCCACGACCCGCGGCACGGGCACGGTGCCGTGGTCCCGGCCGCCAGTCCACGCGACCGGGTCCGCGCCGCGCGTCACCACCACGGACCGGGCGCCGAGCAGCCGCGCGCCGTGCGCGCCGTCCGACGCCCCCGGCGCGATCTCCCGGGGCACGGCGAAGTCGGCGCTCAGCGCCGCGACGTCCGCCGCGGGCAGCAGCTCCGCGAACACCGGTCGCCACCGCCCGCCGTCGAGCACGACCTGCGGCCGCGGGCGCAGCCCGTCGACGTGGGCGAGCACGGCGCGCGCGATCGCGGGGTGGTGCCCGTCGAGCAGGACGACGTCGGGCCGCGGCAGCGCGGCGAGCGCGGCGGGCGTCGGCGCGGGCGCGGGCGCCAGGGCGGCGTCGGCGGACACCACCGACCGCTCACCGGTCGCGTCGTCGACGAGGACGGCGGAGACCGCGAGCGGGAACCCCTCGTCCGGGCCGGCGACGTCGTGCACCTGCACCCCGCGGTCGTCGAGGTCCGCCCGCGCCGCCTGCGCGACCGGCCCCGCTCCGAGCGCGCTGACCAGCACGGCCCGCGCCCCGAGCGCCGCCGCGGTCACGGCGGCGTTGGCCGCCGGCCCTCCCGCCGCGACGTCCTGCCGCGTGGCCGTGACCTTCTCGTTCGCGCCCGGGCGCCGCGACGCCCGGTGCACGACGTCGAGCGTGGTCAGCCCGACGAACCAGCAGACCGCCATCCGTCCTCCTCTCCTCCGTCGGTCGAGCCCGTCGAGACCCGCGCGGTGGCCTCGACAGGCTCGACCGACGGGCGCTGCTCAGCGGCCGGTGCCGTCCACGGCGTGCGGCTCGATGGCGGCGATCTCGTCGTCGGTGAGCGCCGGGGCGGCGAGGGCCGCCACGTTGTCCTCGAGCTGAGCCACCGACGACGCGCCGATGAGCGCCGACGTCACGCGGTCGTCGCGCAGCACCCACGACAGGGCGAGCTGCGCCAGCGTCTGCCCGCGGCCCTCGGCGATCCCGTTCAGCGCCCGGGCCCGGTCCAGGTACGTGTCCGTGAGGTTCGACGACGACAGGAACGGCGAGTCGCTGCGCGCGGCGCGCGAGCCCACGGGGGCGGAGCCCCCCAGGTACCGGCCGGTCAGGAGGCCCTGCGACAGCGGCGAGAAGACGATCGTCCCGACGCCCAGGTCCTCGACGACGTCGAGCAGGGACTCGCTCTGCCGGCCGTCGTACGCGTCGTCGCGGTCCGCGATCTCCACGTGCCGGTTGAACATCGAGTAGCTGGGCTGGTGGATGAGCAGCGGCACGCCCAGGTCGGCGAGCACCTGCGCGGCCTCGCGGGTGCGCGACGGCGAGTAGTTCGACACGCCCACGTACGTCGCCTTGCCCTGCTGGACGGCGGACGCGAGCGCGCCCATCGTCTCCGTGAGCGGCGTGGAGGGGTCCGGACGGTGGTGGTAGAAGACGTCCACGTGGTCCAGGCCCATGCGGGTCAGGGACTGCTCGAGGGAGGACAGCAGGTACTTGCGCGAGCCGTGGTCGCCGTACGGGCCGGGCCACATGTCGTAGCCGGCCTTCGTGGAGATGACGAGCTCGTCGCGGTACGGACGCAGGTCCTTCGCCAGGTGGCGGCCGAAGTTCTCCTCCGCCGAGCCGTAGGGCGGGCCGTAGTTGTTGGCGAGGTCGAAGTGCGTGATCCCGAGGTCGAACGCCCGGCGCAGGATGGCGCGCTGCGTGTCGAACGGGTTCACGTCGCCGAAGTTGTGCCACAGGCCCAGCGACAGGGCGGGCAGGTCGAGGCCGGAGCGGCCGGTGCGGCGGTAGGTCATCGACTCGTAGCGGGCGTCGTCGGCCAGGTACCGAGGTGCGAGAGGCATGGAGCCATCCTCGCGCACCGGCGGCCGAGCTCCCGCACCACCGCTGGTAGAGCCTGCCGAGACCCGGGTTTCGACAGGCTCAACCAGCGACGTCGACCGGCTCGACCAGCGACGTCGACAGGCTCAACCAGCGGCGGGCGGGACGGGGAAGTTGGCGCGGAACACGTTGTCCGGGTCCCAGTCGCGCTTCACCTCGCGCAGGCGGGTGAGCGTCGGCTCGGGGAAGGCGTCGGTGATCCGCTCGGGGCGGGTGTCCGTGTCGAACGACAGGTACAGCCCGTCCGTCGACGGCGCCATGATCGCGTCCCAGGCGGCGTCGAGCCGGTCCTGCGAGGACGACATCGCGGACAGCAGGAAGTTCTGGTGCCGGTGGGCGTACGCCGTCGCCCCCTCCTCGACGTCGTTCCCCGCGCC
Organism: Promicromonospora sp. Marseille-Q5078; assembly: GCF_050315395.1. NCBI lineage: Bacteria > Bacillati > Actinomycetota > Actinomycetes > Micrococcales > Promicromonosporaceae > Promicromonospora > Promicromonospora sp. Marseille-Q5078. The sequence goes on along the minus strand of NZ_JBNPQG010000001.1, from coordinate 981,756 downwards.
GCCGGTCGCGCGGACCTGCAGGAAGTACGCCTCCCCCGACAGCGCGAGCTTCTCGAACGCCCGGGCCGTCGCGGTGTCCAGGTGCGCGACCAGGCCGGAGCGCACGGCCGGGTCGCCGCCGCCCTGGTGGTGCTTCTCCCCCGCCTGCACCACCCCCGCGTACGGCAGCAGGTACGCCTGGTGGCCGAGCAGCGGCCCGGTGCCGGCGAGCCGTTCGAGCTGCTCGACGGCGGCGTCGGTGTCGTCGCCCGCCCAGACGGTCATGAGCTGGGCGACGGGGCCCTGGTCGTCGCTGCCGTCGGCGAGCCGTCCGCGGCGCCCGGGCGACAGGATGAGGAAGCTCGTCAGCTCGCGCGGCGCCGACTCGACGACGCCGCCCCAGCGCTCCAGCACGCCGGCGACGTCCGTCGCGTCCAGGGTCATCTGCGAGAACACGACGTTCCCCTGCGCGTTGCCGAGCTCCATCGCCTCGATCTCGACCCACGTCACGACGCCCAGGTTGCCGCCCGCGCCGCGCAGCCCCCAGAACAGGTCGGGGTGCTCGTCGGCCGACGCGCGCACCACGCGCCCGTCGGCGGTGACGACCTCCGCCGCGACGACGTGGTCGATCGTCAGGCCGTAGGTGCGGCCGAGGAAGCCGACGCCACCCGCCGTGGCGAGGCCGCCCACGCCGACCCCGCCCGAGTCGCCGGAGCTGATCGCCCAGCCGCGCGGCGCGAGCGCCTCGGCGACGCGGCCCCACGTGGCACCGACGCCGACCCGCACGCGCCGGGTCGCCTCGTCGACCACCTCGACGGCGTCGAGCGCGCCGAGGTCGACGACGATGCCGCCGTCGTTGGTCGACCGTCCGCTGATGCCGTGCCCGCCCGACCGCACGCCGAGCGGCACGTCCTGCGACCGGGCGAACCGCACGGCCTCCGCGACCTGCCCGGCGTCGCGCGGCCGCAGCACCAGGCCCGGCGCGCCGGAGCGCAGGTAGTTGTGGCGGACGGTGTCGTACGCGCGGTCGCCGGGCTCGACGGCCGTCGCCGCGAGCGCGCTCGGCACCGCACCGTAGTCGATGCCCGGGCGGCGCAGCGCGATCGCCCGCCCGCCGCGCTGCGTGGCGGCGGGGGCGGTGCCCGACGACGCGCGCTCGCGCGCCACCAGCTCGCGCACCGCGGGCGCGACCTCCTGGCCGTAGACCTGGATGAGGTTCGGGTCGTCGGCGGCCAGGATCACCGTGCCGATGCCGTCCTCCAGCGCCAGCGCGGCCAGCTCGTCCACCCACTGCTCGACGGGGCCCTGCAGGAAGCCGCCGGGCTGCGCGGTGAGCGCGCCCTGCACGTTGAGCAGGCGCCGGATCTCCGCCGGGTGCCGCCCCGCCTCCTGCGCCGCCTCGTCGATGATCGCGTGCCCGCGCTGCAGGTCGCCGTCCTTGAGGTAGGCCAGCGACGGGAGCCAGCCGTCCGCCTTGCGGGCGATGAGCCGCAGCATGCGGGGCTTGAGCGCGCCGAGCCAGATCGGGACGTCGTGCGCCGGCTCCGGCCCGCGCTTGGCGCCCGACACGCGGTGGTGCGTGCCATCGACGCGCAGCGCCCGGCGCTCCCGGCCGTCCCAGATGCCCCGGATGATGTCGAGCGCCTCGTCCAGCGCGTCCACGGACTCGCCCGGGGTCAGGCGCGTGCCGCCCATCGCGACGATCGGGTCCCAGAACCCGCCCGCGCCCAGGCCCAGGGCGGCCCGCCCGCCCGAGAGCAGGTCGAGCGACGCGACGGCGCGCGCCAGCACGGCCGGCGGCCGCAGCGGCAGGTTGAGCACGTTGCCCGCGACGGTGACGCGCTCGGTCTGCGCGGCCACCCACGACAGCAGCGTCCAGGTGTCCAGGAACCCCGGCTGGTACGGGTGGTCCTGGAACGTCACCAGGTCCAGCCCGGCCGCCTCCGTGACCTGCGCGAGCTGCACCGGCGCCTGCGGGTCGCGGTTCGTGGGGGTGAGGAACGTGCCGAAGACCAGGTCGTGGCCGTAGTCCGTCATGCGGGGCCTTTCGCGGGGAGGTCCGCTCCCGGCGAGCGGGAGATCGTCTGTCGTGCAGACGATATCAGCGGCAACTCTTCTGACCGAACGCACATTCCCCTACGATGGCGGGATGAGCACCACGACGGACCCGACGAGCCCCTCGCGCACGGACGCCCCGTCGCCGCTGGGCTGGTCGCTCGCCGCGCTCCTGCGCGAGTGGAGCGCGCACGTGGCCGCCGCCTGCGCCGACGTGCCGCACGGTGGGCGCGGCTACGAGGTGCTCGCCGCCGTCACCCACGACGCCCCGCCCACCCAGGCGGCGCTCGCCGCACGGCTCGGCATCGACCGCACGGTGATGACCTACCTGCTCGACGAGCTCGCCGGCTGCGGCCTCGTCGAGCGCCAGCCGGACCCGGCCGACCGGCGCGCGCGCCGCATCGTGGTGACCGACCACGGCCGCGTCGTCCTCGCCGACCTCGATGCGCGCGTGCGCACCGCCGAGGACGAGCTGCTCGCCGGGCTGCACGACGCCGAGCGCGACGCGCTCCGCCACCTCCTCGTGCGGGCCGCGACCGGTGCCGCGCCGGGCGACGACCGCTGCGCCGTCGTCGCGCGCGTCGTCGACCCCGCGGACTGAGGCCGCCGCCGCCCGAACCCTTCGAGAACGGGATCTGTCGCGCCACCGTGGCCGGTGACGCGACAGATCCCGTGCTGGAAGGCTGGCCGGGTCAGCTGCCGATCGCGGCGCCGACGTCCTGGAGGAACGCGTCGGCGGCCTCGTCCGGCGTCATGCGCTCGAACAGCACCTCGGTGTTGATGCGGATCATGATGTCCTGGATCTCGTTCGCGCCGTTCGGCGGCACCGCCGGGTTGTCGACGATGTCGTCCTCCAGGTCGGCCATGAAGTCCGCGACCTTCTGGTCCGCGTCCGTGAGGTCGGGGAGGATCGCCTCGCGCACCGACGTGTTGGCCGGCAGGCCGCGGTCGGTGAGCTGGAGCTTCGCGACCTCCGGGTCGTTGAGCAGGAAGTCGACGAGCTTGGCCGACTCCTCCGGGTGCTCGCTCTTGGCCGAGACGGAGTAGTACATGGCGGGCTTGAAGTACATGCCGGTGCGGTCGAACTCCGACTCGCCGGGCAGCCGCAGCAGCTCCAGGTCGTGGCCGGAGGCGTCGGAGAGCGCCCCGAGCTGGTTGGACCACCACACGCCCATCGCGCCGGCGTTGGTGCCCAGCAGCGAGCCCTCGGGCCCGGCGTTCTGGTACTCCACCGAGCGGGACGCGTCGGGCTGACCGCCGTTGGCCATGAGGTCCAGCGACGTCTGGAAGAACTCGGCGACCGTCTCCTTCGACACGCCGAGCGTGCCGTCCGCGTTGTAGAGCGTCTCGCCCTTCTGCCGCGCGAGGACGTTGAGCCCGGCCTCGTTGAAGCCGTAGTCCTGGGCCCCCCACACGCCGTCGCCGGCGCCCTTCGCGATCTTCCCGGCGATGTCGACGTAGTCGTCCCACGTCCAGGTCGTGTCGTCCGGCACCTCCACGCCCGCGTCGGCGAAGATCTGCGGGTCGGCGACCATCGCATAGGCGTTCACGCCCGTCGGGATGCCGACGAGGCTGCCGTCCACCTCCCCCGTGCTGAGGACGTCGTCCGCGATCTCGGAGGTGTCGATGTCCAGGTCGCCGAGGTCGGCGATGACGCCGCGCGACGCGTAGTCGGACAGGTACCGCTCCTCCTGTGTGATGACGTCCGGGGTGTCGCCGCCCGCCGTGGCGGTGGCGAGCTTGTCCCAGTAGCCGTCCCAGTCCGTGTAGTCCGGCACCACCGTGATGCCGGGGTTCTTCTCCTCGAACAGGTCGATGATCTGCTGGGTGGTCTTGTGCCGGTCGTCCGACCCCCACCAGGAGAAGCGGATCTCGACGTTCCCGCCGTCGCCGCCCCCCTCGTCGGCCGGCACGATGCCGGAGTCGCCGCCGGAGCAGGCGGTGAGGGCGAGGGCCCCCGCGGCGGTGAGGGCGACGAGCGCGGCGCCGCGGCGCCGCGTCTCCCGGATGGCTGGGACTCGCATGAGGTTCTCCTTCGAACGACGGTTGCGACTACTTGATGCCGGTGGTGGCGATGCCCTTGACGAGGTACTTCTGGCCGAACAGGAAGACGAGGAAGACGGGGATCAGCGAGACGATCGACATCGCGAACAGCGGACCCCACGAGCTGTTGCTCGTCGCGTCCACGAAGGTGCGCAGGGCGATGGGGACGGTGTACATGTCCGGCTTCGTCAGGAAGATGAGCTGGCTGAAGAAGTCGTTCCACGTCCAGATGAACGTGAAGATCGCGGTGGTGGCGAGGGCCGGCAGCGACAGCGGCAGCATGATCCGCAGGAAGATGCGCCCGTGCCCGCACCCGTCGAGCCGGGCGGCCTCGTCCAGGTCCTTCGGGATGCCCCGGAAGAACTGCACCATGAGGAAGACGAAGAACGCGTCGGTGGCCAGCAGCTTCGGCACGATCAGCGGCAGGAACGTGTTGATCCACGACAGCGACGAGAACAGGATGTACTGCGGCACGATGATCACGTGGATCGGCAGCATGATCGACATGAGCATGACGGCGAACCACACGTTGCGGCCCCGGAACTTCAGCCGGGCGAACGCGTAGGCCGCCATCGAGCAGGAGATCAGGTTCCCCAGCACCGAGCCGAGCACGACGATCGCCGAGTTCATCAGGTAGTGGCCGAACGGGTTCAGCAGCGCGTTCCACCCGTCCGTGTAGTTGCCGAAGTCCCACTCGGTGGGGATCAGGCCCGGCTCGCGGAAGATCAGCTCGGTCGGCTTGAACGAGCTCGCCAGCATCCACAGCAGCGGGTAGAGCATGACCAGGCCGAACGCGATCAGCGCGACGTGGCGGAGCACGCGGCGCACCACGGCGCCGGTCCGGCGGCGGGGCGGCCGGTCGGGGTAGGACGCCGCCACCTCGGACAGCGTGGGGCGCGGGGCAGCGGGACGCGCGTCGGTGCGCGCGGGAGCGTCAGTCATCGTAGAAGACCCAGAACTTGGAGGCGAGGAAGTTCACGGCGGTCATGCCCGCCACGACGAGCAGCAGGAACCACGCCATCGCCGACGCATACCCCATCTGGTAGGAGCCGAAGCCCTTCTCGTAGAGGTAGAGCGTGTAGAAGAGCGTGGAGTCCACCGGGCCGCCCGTGCCGCCGCTGACGATGAACGCCTGCGTGAACGACTGGAACGCGCCGATGAGCTGGAGCACCAGGTTGAAGAAGATGATCGGCGTGAGCAGCGGCAGCGTGATGCTCCGGAACCGGCGCCACTTCCCCGCCCCGTCGATCGACGCGGCCTCGTAGTACATGGCCGGGACCTGCCGCAGGCCGGCCAGGAAGATCACCATCGGCGCGCCGAAGGTCCAGACGTTGAGCACCATGAGCGTGCCGAGCGCGTAGTCGGGGTGCGACACCCAGCCCACGCCCTCGATGCCGACGTAGCCGAGCACCTGGTTGACGAGGCCGTCGGCGCCGAACACCTTGCGCCACAGGATGGCGATCGCGACGCTGCCGCCCAGCAGCGACGGCAGGTAGTAGACCGACCGGTAGAACGCCAGGCCGCGCAGCCCCTTGTCGAGCACGACGGCGAGCGCGAGGGCGGCGGCGAGCTGGAGCGGCACCGAGACCAGCACGTAGGTGAAGGTCACCTTGAGGGCCTGGAAGAACCGCGGGTCGTCGAACATCCGCGTGTAGTTCTCGAGCCCGATCCAGCCCGGCGCCTCGAGCAGGCTGTAGTCCGTGAAGGACAGGTAGAGGGACGCGACGAGCGGGAACGCGGTGACGAGGATCAGCCCGACGAACCACGGGGCGAGGAAGACCGCCGCCGCCCTGCCGTCGCCCTTGCGCCGTTCCTTGGCCGCGCCGCGCGTGCGGGCGACCTCCTGGATCACCGCCATCGCGGCACCTCGCCGATCGGCGTGCTGCTGAGCCTCATCGCCGGCCTCCCGATCCTCGTCGACCTGCGGCCCCGGGCGACGTCGCCCGGAAACCGGTTGCTTCTCGGGAACGTACCACGGCAGGAACCGGTTTCCAATGGTGTACCGTCGGCTCGTGAGCCCGAGGAGGCATCGATGCCTGACGTGAACCTCCGGCGACCGTCCGTGACCATCGCGGACGTCGCCGCCGCCGCTGGCGTCTCGCGCGCCACGGTCTCCCGCGTGATGAACGGTCGCAGCACCGTCGACCCGGGCATCGCCGCCCGCGTGCAGGAGGCGGCGATCGACCTGAACTACCGCCCCAGCAACGTGGCGCGCAGCCTGTCGCTGGGCCGCACGGAGACCGTCGCGCTCGTCGTGCCCGACCTCGGCAACCCGGTCTTCCAGCAGATCCTGCGCGGCGTCACCTCCGCCGCCGCCGAGGACGGCTACCGGGTGCTCGTGGCCGACGCCGCCGAGGACCCGTCCGAGGAGGCGGCCATCGCGCGCGAGGCCCGGATGCGCTGCGACGCGCTGATCCTGGTCGCGCCGCGCATGCCGGGCACCGCGCTCGACGCCCTGCTGCCGCTGGTGTCCCCGGCCGCCGTGATCAACCGCGAGGTCGACCACGCGGCCACGCCGAGCCTGGTCATCGACTACGCGGACGCCACCGTGCAGGTCGTCGAGCACCTGGTGGGGCTGGGGCACCACCGGCTCGCGTACCTCGCCGGCCCGCGCGCCGCCGCGACCGACGCGGCCCGGCGCACCGGGCTCGCGGCAGCCCGCGAGCGCCACCCGGACCTGGAGGTCGTCGAGCTCCCCGTGGGCGCCGACCTCGCCTCCGGGCACGCCGCCGCCGGCCAGGTGCTCGCGAGCCGCGCCACCGCCGTCGTCGCCTACAACGACCTCGTCGCGTTCGGCCTCCTGGCCGCGCTCAACGAGGCCGGCGTGGCCGTGCCCGGCGACATCTCGGTGGCCGGGTTCGACGACATCGACCTCGCCCGGTACGCGACGCCCGGGCTGACCACCGTGTCCGTGCCGCAGGCCGAGCTCGGCCGCCAGGCCTGGCGCGAGCTGCACGCCGTCATCGACGACGACGCGCACGCCGCCGCGACCACCCGGTTCACGGCGCGGCTCGAGGCGCGGTCCAGCACGGGCCCGGTGCCGCGCACGATCACGCGCGCCGTGGTCATCGAGCCCGCGCCCGTGCCGGCCCCGGAGGTCGACGACGTCGACCCGGGTCCCACGTGGTCGGTCGAGCCGCGCGAGGTGGTGCTGCGCCACACGCGCGACCGCGTGCCGCTGGCGCGGTACGTCGACGGCGAGCGGCTGCCCGCCATCCACTCGCCGCGGCCCTACCTGCACCCGGTGCACTCGCTCGCGGGCGTGCCGCTCACCGAGTCCGAGCCGGTGGACCACCGGCACCACTACGGCGTCAGCGTGGCGGTACCGGACGTCAACGGCACGAGCTTCTGGGGCGGCCGCACGTTCGTGGCCGACGTCGGGCCGACGCTGCTGCCCAACCACGGCCGGCAGGTGAGCACCCGGGCGGAGGTCGACCCGCTCGCCCCGCACGTGCTGCTCGACACCGTGCGCTGGGACGACGAGCACGGCAACCCGTTGCTCGACGAGCAGCGGCGGCTCGGCGCCCGCCTCCTGGGCGACGACGGCTGGGCGCTCGAGTGGCGCACCACGCTGCACGCGTCGCACGGCCCCCTGGAGATCCGCTCCCCCGCCACCAACGGCCGGCCGGGCGCCGGGTACGGCGGCGTGTTCTGGCGCGCGCCGATCTCGCAGAGCACGGTCGTGCTGTCCGAGGCGGGCGAGGGCGAGGAGCTGGCGCACGGCAGCACGTCGCCGTGGGTCGCGTACGTGCAGCAGCACCACGACCCGTACGCGCAGGACCGCCCGACGACGCTGCTGCTCGCGCAGACCTCGCCGGCACGGCACTGGTTCCTGCGCGCCGGCGAGTACCCCGGCGCCGGCCCCGCGCTGGCCTGGGACACGCCGCTCACCGTGCCCGCGGGCGGCACCGTCGAGACCGGGATCGTGGCCGCCCTCGTGGACCGCGCGCTCGACCTCGACGAGGCGGCCGCTCTGGCCACCGCCCTGCGCTGACCGGGTGGGACGCTCCCGTACGCCGCACACCACCGACGACCCGAACAGGACGACGATGACCGACCCGACCTCCGACGGCCTCGCCCCCCAGATCGCGGTGGTGGGCCTGCACGGCCACGGCGCCTCGCACGTGCGCCGCGTGCTCGAGATGCAGCGCACCGGCCGTGCGCGGCTGGCGGCCGTCGTCGACCCGCGGGAGCCGGGGCCGGGGCACGAGGCCCACGACGCCGGCGCCCCCTGGTACCCGACCCTCGGCGACCTGCTGTCCACCCCGTCGGCCCGAGTGGACGTCGTCGTGCTGAGCACCCCGATCCCGACCCACCTGCCGCTGGCCCGCGCCGCGATGGAGGCCGGCATCGACGTGCTGCTGGAGAAGCCCACGACGGCGTCCCTCGCGGAGCACACCGAGCTCGTGGCCGTGGCCGAGCGCACCGGCCGCCGCTGCCAGGTGGGGTTCCAGACGTTCGGCTCGCACGCCCTGCCTGCCGCGGCCGACCTGATCGCGCGCGGCGAGATCGGCGACGTGCTGGGCCTGGGCGCCGTCGGCACCTGGGTGCGCACGGCGGCCTACTGGAAGCGTGCCGCGTGGGCCGGGCGGCGACGCCTCGACGGGCGGGACGTGGTCGACGGCGTCGTCACCAACCCGCTGGCGCACGCCGTCGCGACCACCCTGCGCCTCGGCGGGGCCACCACCGCGCAGGACGTCACCTGGGTCGACGCCGACCTGTACCGCGCCAACCCGATCGAGGCCGACGACACGTCGTCGGTGCGGGTGCAGGACGCGGACGGGCGCCGCTACGGCTTCGGGCTCACGCTGTGCGCGCCCGAGCGCTCCCCCGCGCGCGTCGTCGTGCACGGCACCCGGGGCGAGCTCGTGCTGGAGTACGAGCACGACCGGCTGCTGCTGCGCACGGACGCCGCGCAGACGGCCAAGACCTACGGGCGCACGTCGCTGCTGGACGACCTGCTCGCCGCCCGCGTCGACGCCCGCCGCTCCCTGCTGTGCGACGTCCGCGACACCGGCGCGTTCATGCGGGTGCTCGAGGCCGTGCGCACCAGCGCCGACCCGGCGCCGATCGCGCCGGAGCTCGTCGACTGGCAGGGCGAGGGCGACGAGCGCCACCCCGTGGTCCGGGACGTCGAGCACTGGTGCGCCGAGGTCGCGCGCACGCAGCGCACGTTCGCCGAGCTCGGGGCGCCCTGGGTCTCCTGAACCGTCGCACCCTCCCCGGCCGACACCGACGTCGGCCGGGCATCGCACCGCCGGAACGAAGGAGTTTCGCACCATGCGTCACGACCCGCGTCAGCACGCGCGCCCTCGATCCCGGGCGGTGGCCGGCCTGGCCGCCGCCGCCCTCCTGGTCGCTGCCGGGGCCACGGCCGCCTCGGCCCACGGTGGGCACGGAGGGCACGGGCACCCCCCGCGTGCCGACCTCGGCCGCCAGGTCATCGCGCCGGGCGCCGACGGCTGGGCGTCGGTCGCCACCACCACCGCCCCCGAGGGCGTCGTGCGGGAGGCCGGACCGGTCACCGGCGGGGCGGCCGCCGCTCCGTCCGAGGTGTACGTCGTCGACACCTGGGCCGAGCTGCGCGACGCGCTCGGGGGCCGTCGTGGCGCCGACCTCGACGACGGCCGCGGGCTCGATGTGCCGCGCGTCGTCTACGTGCGCGGCACGATCGACGCCTTCACCGGCACCGGCGGCCGGGAGGTGACCTGTCAGGACCTCGCCGGCCGGGTGTCGGTCGCGGGGACGGGCGAGCCGTTCGCGATGGACGACTACGTCGCCGCCTACGACCCCGCGGTCTGGGGCACCGACGAGCCCGCCGGGCCGCTGGAGGACGCGCGCGCCGCGGCCGCCAGCGTCCAGGCGGCGCAGACGCAGGTGCACGTCGGGTCGAACGTGACGATCGTCGGGGTGGGCGACGACGCCCGGGTCGTGGGCGCCAACCTGCGGGTCCGGGACTCGCACAACGTCATCGTGCGCAACCTGACCCTCTCGGACGGCCGCGACTGCTTCCCGCAGTGGGACCCGACCGACGGCGAGGCCGGGAGCTGGAACTCCGCCTACGACAACCTGTCGGTCTGGACGTCCACCGGGGTGTGGGTGGACCACAACACGTTCGACGACGGCGAGCACCCGGCGTCGTCCCTGCCCGAGGTGTTCGGCCGGCCGTTCGAGATCCACGACGGCCTGCTCGACGTCACCCACGGCGGCGACCTGGTGACGGTGTCGTGGAACCGCTTCGAGTCGCACGACAAGACGATGATCATCGGCTCGTCCGACTCGCGGCTGCAGGATCGCGGGCAGCACCGCGTCACGATCCACCACAACCACTGGCAGGACATCGGACAGCGCGCGCCCCGGGTCCGGTTCGGCGACGTGCACGTGTACGACAACGCGTACGAGCAGTCGACGGCGTCGACGTTCCAGTACTTCTGGGGCGCGGGCAAGGAGTCGAGCCTGGTCGTGGAGAACAACGCCCTGCGCCTCGCGCGCGGCGTCGACCCCGCGCGGGCGGTGGGCGCCTACGGAGGCACGATGCTCCGCGAGACGGGCACGCTGGTCAACGGCCGTCCCGTGGACGTCGTCGGCGCCTTCGGCGCGACCGCCACGACGCCCCTCGCGGACGAGGCCCGCTGGACGCCGTCCGACCACTACCGGTACCGGCTGCTGCCCACCCGGGCCGTGCCCGCCGTCGTCGACGCCGGCGCCGGTGCGGGCGTGCTGCGCTCCAGCCTGCCCCGCTGACCGGGGACGCCGGTCGAGCCTCGCGCCCCGCCGGTCGAGCCCGTCGAGACCACCATCCGCTGGTTGAGCCTGTCGAAACCTGGTTTCGACAGGCTCAACCAGCGAGACGAAGGGCTCAACCGACGAGAGCAGATCTCACAGGTCGATGCCGAGGCCCAGGTCGTCGAGGCGCACGGGGTCGCCGGTGGCGAGCGACCGGTTGCCGGCGTAGCCGATGCCGGACGCGCGGAGCCCGTCGCGGAAGCCGGCGGCGCGGCCCAGCGGGTCGGCCTCGGTGCGGCCGCGGAAGACGTCGGACAGCAGCAGCGTGTCGCCGCCGCCGTGGCCGCCCGGGCCGACGGCGACGATGGGCCGCTCCTCGGCGCGCTCCCAGTGCTTCTGCACGACCAGCCGCTCGCCCTCCGGGCGGACCGTGTCCTCGCCGAACGTCGCGGTGAAGCTCGGGTCCACGGTCGCCTTGCCGTCGGCGCCGAAGACGACCGACCCGCGCTCGATCACCTCGAGCTCGGCGCGCCCGCGCGAGCCGTTGACGACCACCCGGTAGCCCTCCCAGGGCGCGCTGGCGGTCAGCGAGTAGGTCAGCACCGGGCCGCCCGCGTACTCGACGACGAGCCCGAGGGTGTCCTCGGTGGTGATGCCCGCGTCGAAGACGCTGCGGTCGCGGCGGTAGCCGTCCACGGCCTGCGCCTCGGGCCCGTACAGCTCGGCGAGGTACGGGTCGGCGGCGACGTCGATGCGCCACGGGTCCACGCCCTGCTCGTTCAGGGCCCGCTCCCCCGCCGTCGGCTCGTAGCCTCGGGAGTGCGCGGCGTCGTCACCGTAGAACCGGCGGCCCCCGGTGGCGAAGACCCGCTGCGGCACGGCGTCGATCCACCAGTTGACGAGGTCGAAGTGGTGGCTGGACTTGTGCACCAGCAGGCCGCCGTTGTTGACCTTCTCGCGGTGCCAGCGGCGGAAGTAGTCGGCGCCGTGCACGGTGTCGAGGGCCCAGTCGAAGTGGACGCTGAGCACCTGCCCGATCTCGCCGGACGCGATGACCTCGCGCAGCGCCGAGTTCCGGGGCGAGTACCGGTAGTTGAACGTCATCGTGAGGTCTCGCCCGGTCTCCGTGACGGCGTCCGCGATCTGCCGCGCCTCCGCCTCGGTGGCGGCGACGGGCTTCTCGACGACGACGTCGACCCCGGCGCGCAGCGCGCGGGAGACGAGGTCGGCGTGCGTGTTGTCCACGGAGGTCACCACGAGCCGGTCGACCCGCTGCTCGTCGAGCGCCTTCTCGAGGTGGTCCGGGTGGTAGACGGGCCGCTCCCCGCCGACCGCGGCAGCGACCTTCGCCTCGTGCACCGCGGCGCGCACCGGGTTCGGCTCCACCCACGCGACGATCTCGCCGTCGGCGGCGTGGTCCCCGATCAGGGCGTTGACGTACATCCCGGCGCGGTGACCGGTCCCGGCCACGGCGTAGCGCCGACGGTCCTGCCCGGTGGGGGCGGCGTGGACGGAGGGCATCATCGATCTCCTTGCGTGTCGCACGACGGCGACGTCGGGTAAGCGGTTTCCGACAGCCTACCCGCACCCCGCCGTCGCGCACCATCCCCGGACACCCCGGGCCGAGGTGGTCCGGTTCTCGCCGAGGTAGTGGTCTGGACCACTACCTCGGCGAGAACCGGACCACCTCGGCGGGGCGAGAACTACCTCGACGGGGTGAGGACGACCTGGCCCGCCCAGGTGAACCCGCCGCCGAACCCGAAGAGCAGGGCCGGCGTGTCCGCCGGGATCTTGCCCGCGTGCCACCACTTGGACAGCCCCATCGGGATGGAAGCGGCCGACGTGTTGCCGGACTCCGTGATGTCGGCGAGGACGACGCGGTCCTCGAGGCCCAGCGACTTGGCGAGCGGCTCGATGATCCGCAGGTTCGCCTGGTGCGCGGCGAGGACGCCGATGTCGTCGAGCGTGAGCCCCGAGGCCTCCACGATCCGGCGGGCGCGGTCGGCGGCGCGGGTGATGGCCCACTTGAAGACGGCGCGGCCGTCCTGGACGAACGTGCCCGACGGCTCCTCGATCACGACGGCCGGCGTGAGCTCCGGCTCGGAGCCCCAGACCACGGGGCCGACGGCGGGCGCGTCGGCGCCCTGCAGCACGGCGGCCCCGGCTCCGTCGGCGGTGAGGATGCAGGTGCTGCGGTCGGTCCAGTCGGTGACGGAGGTGAGCTTCTCCGCCCCGACGACGACGGCGGTGCGGGCGGACCCGGTGCGGATGGCCTGGTCGGCCACCCCCATCGCGTACGCGAACCCGGAGCACGCGGTGTTGAGGTCGATGACGGCGGGGCCCACGACGTTGCGCAGGTCGAGCTCGTCCTCGCCCTCGGGGGTGCTGGCACCCGGCTGCACGCCCGTGCGCAGGGCGTACGCGACGCGGCCCGCGGTGTTCGGCGAGCGGTCGACGGCAGTGGTCGTCGCGACGATCACGAGGTCGACGTCGGTGCCCGTGACGCCGGCGTCGTCGAGCGCGTGCCGGGCGGCCGCCGTCGCCATGTCCGCGACGGTGACGTCGTCGGCCGCGACGTGGCGCGTGACGATGCCGGTGCGCGAGCGGATCCACTCGTCGTTGGTCTCGACGAGCTGCGCGATGTCGTCGTTGGTCATGACCCGCTCGGGCTGGTGGTGCCCGAGGCCGACGATCCGGGAGCCGGCGACGCCGGCGGGCAGCTGGAGGGCGGGGGTGGTGGGCACGCTCATGCTGGGATCATCCCACCGACCCGACGGACCGCGGGCACCACGCCGCGATCCGGTCCCGCGGCCCGGCGACCGCCGTCGGTGACGACGGCCGCCGGGCGGGGGGCTACCGCCGCCAGTCGACGGCGAGCAGCGTGACCGGCCGGCTCGTGGCGGACCCGTGCCGGTTGGTCAGCACCGCCGTGTAGCGGTGCAGGCCGGGACGGATGCCCTCGAGGTCGATCGCGGCGGACTGCGCCTTCGGCGTCGCGTCGACGAGGTCCTGGGTCGCCACGACCTTGCCGTCCTGCAGCAGGGCCACGGCGTCGCCGTTCTGCCCCTTCCGGAGGGTGACCCGGAACGTGGCCTCCCCGCTGCCGAGGATCAGCCCGAGCTGGTCGGCCACGCCCACGGTGAGGGTCGGCCGCCCGGGTGCGGCCGTCGCCGGGCCGGGCACGCGGTCCGCGTCCGGCGCCTCGGCCGTGAATGCCAGGCGCGGCAGCGCCGGCGTCTCCATGCCCTCGCCCAGGTAGTACGACGTCTGGGGCGGCTGGTTGTACCCGGTGTTCTGCCACGCCACCGCGAGGCGGTACTGCGGGTCGGACATGAGGGTCCGCAGCCGCTCGTCCGTCGGGTCCACGGTGGTCGCGATCCGCAGGGCCGTCGAGTCGTCCGTGCGGGTCACGATCTCCTCGCGCCAGTCGCCGAACAGGTCCGCCTGCAGGCCCGGGTTGCCCTTGGTGTCGTTGTTCGACAGCGTGCCGTCGGCGCGGTAGAGCACCTCCGACTCCTCCGTCTCCCAGTTCCACTTCGAGACGGTCGGCACGCCCGTCCGGGTCGCCTCCGTCCAGTCGTGGTCGGTGATCTCGCGCAGGAGGTCGCCGTCCCACCAGGTGAGGAAGTTCGCCGCGGGGATCTTCTCGGCGATCAGCTCCCCCTGAGCGGACCTGAGCTGGCCGACCGGGGAGTTCCACGCGGCGTCGCCGCCGACGGCCCAGCCCTCGGCGCCGTCGTACCGCGGGTCGATGTCGGCCGACGCGGCCCGGCCCGTGTCCTTCGTGGCCGGGATCGACCACAGGACGTCGCCCGTGGCGGCGTCCCGGAACGTGGCCCCCAGGTTGCCCGACCTGCCCATGTCCTCGTGCGCGGAGAACACCTCGAGGCCGGGGCGGCTCGGGTCGAGGTCCGAGACGTGCTGCGCGTCGCCGTGGCCGAGCCCGGTGTTGTAGAGCGCCTCGCCGTCGTCGTCGATGGTCATCGAGCCGTAGACGAGCTCGTCCTTCTGGTCGCCGTCGACGTCCGCGACCTCCATGGCGTGGTTGCCCTGGCCGCGGTACTGGTCGCCCTTCTCGTCGGAGTCGAACACCCACCGCCGGGTGAGCTTCGTGCCGTCGAAGTCGTACGCCGCGATGACGGCGCGGGTGTAGTACCCGCGGCTGAAGATCGCGCTCGGGTGCTCGCCGTCGAGGTACGCGGTGGCGGCGAGGAACCGGTCGACGCGGTTGCCGTAGGTGTCGCCCCAGCTGCCGACGTCGCCGCGGGCCGGCGTGTAGTCGACCGTGTCGACCGCCGCGCCCGTCGCGCCGTCGAAGACCGTGAGGAACTCCGGCCCGGTGAGCACGTAGCCCGACGAGTTGCGGTAGTCGGCACGCGCGTCGCCGATGACGGTGCCCGCGCCGTCCACGGTGCCGTCGGCGGTCTTGGCCATCACCTCGGCCTTGCCGTCGCCGTCGTAGTCGAACACCTGGAACTGCGTGTAGTGCGCGCCGGCCCGGATGTTCTTGCCCAGGTCGATCCGCCACAGCCGCGTGCCGTCGAGCTCGTAGGCGTCGAGGTACACGCTGCCGGTGTACCCGCCCTGCGAGTTGTCCTTGGAGTTCGTCGGGTCCCACTTGACGATCAGCTCGTACTGCCCGTCGCCGTCGACGTCGCCCACGGACGTGTCGTTGGCCCGGTACGAGTACGGCTGGCCGTCCTTCGTGGAGGCGTCGGCGGGCTTGTCCAGCGGGACGTCGAGCGTCTGGTCGTCCCAGACGCCGAACTCGGCGGTGGCCCAACGCTCGATCCCGTCCCGCACCGTGGCGACCCGATAGGTCGAGCCGGCGGTGCCGTCCGGGTCGGCGAGGTTGGACGCGCCCGTCACGGGCTCGTCCGTGATCCGCTCGCCGTCCCGGTAGACGTGGAAGGCCACGTCGTCCGGGTCGTCGCCGAGCACGCGCCAGCCGACGTACACGCCGGCGGACCCGTCCGTGCCGGTCGCGACCGCCACCGGGGACCGGTCGAGGCGCTCGGCCTGGCGGGCCAGCTTCGTCGGCGCCGGGGACGTCACGGTCGCGGAGCGCTCCGAGACGCCGCCCGCGTTGACCGCGGCGACGGCGTACGTGTAGCCCACCGTCGTCAGGACGTCCTCGTCGACGTACGACGCGTCGGAGGCCCGGCCCAGCAGGGTCAGGTCGTCACCCGGCGCGGCGCGGTAGACGTGGTAGAACAGCGCGCCGTCCACCGGCTCCCAGCTCAGCGCGACCGAGTGCTTCGCGACGTCGCCCACGGCGAGGCCGGCGGGCGTGGCCGCGGTCTCGACGTCGGGGTCAACGGTCACCAGCTCGAGCTCGTTCGACGCGACCGACTCGCCGCCGGCAGCGTCGAGGGCCACCACCGTGTAGGTGTAGGTCAGGCCGACGTCCGCCGTCGTGTCGACGAACGACGTCTTGGTCACGTCCCCCACCGCCTCGGGCTCGTCGGCGCCCTCGGCCTGCCGGTACACGCGGTACCCGGCGACGTCCTGGGCGGCCCCCCAGCTCAGCGAGACCGCGACGTCGGAGCCGTCCACCTGGACGTCGTCCGCCACGAGGTCGCTCGGCGCGTACAGCAGCGGCGTGATCTCCAGGCCGTTGAGCCACCCGTCGGCCACGACGTCGAGCTTCCCGTCCGCGACGACGACGGGCTGGACCACCTTGGTCGCCAGGCTGCCCTTGCCGCCGTTCGACGAGCCGTAGTCGGTGCCCTCGAGGGTGGTGCCGAGCTTCGCGGTGCCGATCATGTCGCCCCAGTGCACCGTGACGGCGTAGGTGCCGTTCGGCACGTCGACGACGAACGGCGTGCTCTTGCCGGGCAGCAGGAAGTCGCGCAGCAGCGCGCTCGGCTTCGGGTCGAAGCCCTCGCCCCGGTCCCGCCCGCCCGGGACGGCGCCGGTGAACCCGTAGCCGCGCTCGGCGGTGTAGGTGGTGGTCGGGTCGACCGGGAGGTAGCCCTCCTGCGTGACACCCCCCGCGAGCTGCATGTCGAACCGGTACAGCGGCGCCTTCGTCGTCAGGCGCACCGCCGCGGACGGCGCGGAGTCGCCGCGGCCGTTGACCGCGACCACCCGCACGTCGTACGACGCGCCCTGCTCCAGGCCGGTGACGTCCGCCTGGGCGAGGGTGGACGTGGTCGCGAGCTCGTAGGCATCGTCGTCCGCGCCGGCAGGCTTGACCTGCACCTTGTAGATGTCGGCGCCGTCGACCGCCGTCCACGTCAGGCGGGCGCTCGAGCTGGACACGCTCCCCGCCACGACGCCCGCGGGCTGGTCCGGCACCTGCGCCGGGGGCGCGACGTCGACGACCTCGTCGGCCAGCGGCACGTCGAGGTCCTGCACGCCCTGGGCGACGAGGCGCGCCATCTGGATGGCCCCGTAGGTCTGGAAGTGGGTGTCGTCCTGGGTGCCGTTCGGCCGCCCGGCGTAGACGCCCGCGGGCACCCACAGGAAGACGGACTTCGCGGCCTCGGGGCCGACCTCGGTGAGGTACTCGCGGCTCGACGCGGACAGGTCGACGAGCGGCGTGCCCGTCTCGGCGGCGAGCTCGCTCGCCTGCTGCACGTACTCGGGGAACGAGACGTTCGCCCGGCCCGCGTCGTCGAAGCTCCGGCGGGACACCGGCGTCACGAGGATCGGCGTGGCGCCGCGCTGCTTCGCGCCCTCGACGAAGGTGCGCAGGTAGTTGCGGTAGTCGGCGGGGGCGGCGTACCGGTCGTCGACGCCGTAGGAGTTGTCGTTGTGGCCGAACTGGACGAACAGATAGTCGCCCGGGCGGATCTCGCGCAGCACCTCGTCGAGGCGGCCCTGGCTGATGAAGTTCTTCGACGAACGCCCGCCGATCGCGTGGTTGTCCACGGTTACGTCGTCCGAGACGAAGCGCTCGAGCATCTGCCCCCAGCCTGCCTGCGGGGCGTAGTCGTCGGTGTAGGACTGCACCGTCGAGTCGCCCGTGACGTAGGCGGTCGGCCGGTCCGCCGCCTCGCGCGGCGACTTCTGCGTGATCGTGAGGCCCGCGAGGTTGGCGGCGCTTCCGGCGAGGTCGAGGTTGAGCTGGCCGTCGACGAGCGCGATGTCGAAGCTCATCTCGAGGTACTGGCCCGCGGGCTTCTGCGTGGCCTGCACCTTCGCCATCTGCTCGGCCGTGACCGCGATGTCGGTGGCGCCCTCGGGGTCGCCCGCGACGAGGTCCACGGTGTAGTCGCCGTTCGGCAGGTCGATCACCAGCTCGGTGTCGCCCACCGTGACGAAGTCGGAGCGCAGCGCGTCGTCGCCGCCGCGGTCGGTCGCCGTGACGGCAGCGGGGTCCACGAACCCGAGGCGGCTCTGGGCCGTGTAGGCCGTCGTGGCGTCGACCGCGGTCGCGCCGCCGGCCGGCGCGCCGGAGCCGAGGTCGAGGCTCAGCACCCCGTCGTCCGGCAGCGTCGGGTCGGCGACCCCGTCGCCGACCAGCGTGCCGACGGCGGCGGCGGACGGCGTCGACAGCGTCCCGTCCTCGGCGATCGCCTGCGCGCGGTAGTAATGCACGGTCGTGGTGTCGACGTCGTCGGTGGTGTAGACGGTGCGCTCGTCGGTGCGCGCCACCTCGGCGTACTCGCCGTCCACGGCGTCGCTGCGGGTCAGCACGTAGCCGGCCGCGCCCTCCACCTCGTCCCACCGCATCGACAGCGCGCCGTCGACGGCGCGCGCCACGCGGACCGACGTCGGCGCGGCGACGTCGGCGGACGCCGTCGTGGCGGCGGGCAGGCCGGCGAGGACGAGCCCCGCGGTCGCGACGCCGGCCGCGAGCACGCGGCGCGACGGGAGAGCGGCACGTCGCCCGACAGGCTGGTTAGCGCTTTCCACCGATGGGCGCGCGGGTCTCTTCTCTGGCACGGATGCTCACCTCTGGGGTCTCTTCGTCGAGCCGCCCTCGGCCGCCGTCGTCGGCGCCGGGGTTGAATGGATTCAAGCAGGTGGTGCGCGACCATGATGCCCGCGACCCCCGACCCGCACAACCCCAGGTCGTGGCCCGAACCGCCCCGAGGTAGTCGAAATCTCGCCGAGGTAGTTCCACTCTCGACGCAGCACGAACTACCTCGGCGCGAACCGAACTACCTCGGCGTCACGTCAGACCCCGGCCTCGCGGGAGAAACCCTCGATGTGCGCCTTCACCGCGGCGGAGGCGGCCTCGGCGTCGCCGGCCGCGACGGCGTCGAGCACGGATCGGTGCTCCGCCCGCAGCCGGGCGGCGGTGCGCGGCCACGACGGCAGCCGCTCGATGCCGACGGCGACGTACCCGCCGATCGCCCCGCGCAGCCCGGTCATGACGGCCTCGACCAGCACGTTGCCGGCCAGCCGCACGAACTCCAGGTGGAAGGCCTGGTCGAGCTCGAGGAACTCGGCCGCGGGGACGTCGTCGTCCTCCATCCGGGCCAGGAGCCGACGCGCCTCCTCCAGGTGGGCGGCCGTGCCGGGCGCATGGTCGACCACCCTCCCGGCCGCCTGGGCCACGGCCCAGGACTCGAGGAGCACCCGGGTCGCGACGACGTCGCGCACGGGCAGCGTCCCGGTGGCCACGTGGAGGCGCACGGCGGCCCCCAGGCCCGCGGCCGGCCGGTCGATGACGACGGCGCCCGCGCTCGGGCCCGAGCCGACGCCGGGGCGCACGATGCCGAGCGCGTCGAGCACGCGGATCGCCTCGCGCACCGAGGGTCGCGAGACGCCCAGGTCCTCCGCGAGCGCCCGCTCGCCGGGCAGCCGCTCGCCGAGGCCCCAGCGGCCGGCGGCGATGCCCTCCTCGAGGTAGGCGAGGACTCGTTCGTGGGTGCGCACGGGCTCAGCGTAACGACCGTGGGGCGCAGTGGTCAGACCACATCCGCTACAGTGGCCGCTCGGCGCCCACCGCCGTGGCGTCGCCGACCCGTCCGGGTCATGCTGGACCGAGCCGACCTCGACCGCGCCGCAGCGGCAGCGCCGGCACCGAACGAGTACCGAGGAGTCGTATGCGCATCGCCCTCGCCGCCACCTGTCTCGCCGACACCCTGTTCCCCGGCGCCCCCCGCGCGACGGTGCGGCTGCTGGAGCGGCTCGGCCACGAGGTGGTCTTCCCCACCGACCAGGCGTGCTGCGGGCAGATGCACGTCAACACGGGCTACTTCCGCGAGGCCGTGCCGGTGATCCGCAACCACGTCGAGACCTTCGCGCCCGTGGCCGACGGCGAGTGGGACGCCGTCGTCATGCCGTCCGGGTCGTGCACCGGGTCGGTGCGCCACCAGCAGGCGATGGTCTGCCGCCGCGCCGGGCTCGACGACCTCGCGGCCACCGCGGAGGCCGTCTCCGACAAGACGTACGAGCTGTCCGAGCTGCTGGTCGACGTCCTCGGCGTCACCGACGTCGGCGCCTGGTTCCCGCACCGCGTCACCTACCACCCCACCTGCCACTCCCTGCGGATGCTGCACGTGGGCGACAAGCCGCTGCGGCTGCTGCGGGCCGTCGAGTCGATCGACCTCGTGGAGCTGCCGGCGGCCGACACCTGCTGCGGGTTCGGCGGCACGTTCGCGCTCAAGAACGCGGACACGTCGGCGGCGATGCTCGAGGACAAGACGGCGAACGTGCGCGGCACCGGCGCCGAGGTGCTGACCGCGGGCGACATGTCGTGCCTCATGCACATCGGGGGCGGGCTGTCCCGGCAGGGCACGGGGGTCCGCGCGCTCCACCTGGCCGAGGTGCTCGCCTCGACCCGGGAGGAGCCGACGCCCCTGCCCGAGACGACGTTCTCACGACCCGAGCGCGCCCCGCGCACCGACCGGACGGAGGCCGCGCGATGAGCCAGACCTTCCTCGGCCTGCCGCGCATGCTGCGCCGCGGCCACGACGCCGCCCCCGACGAGCCGTTCGGCCCGGTCCCCCACCCGCAGGAGCCGCTGCGCTGGGGCGACGCCTTCCCCGCCGCCGCGAAGCAGGCGCTCACCAACGACCAGCTGCGCCGCAACCTCGGCCACGCGACGCAGGTGATCCGCACCAAGCGTGCCGCCGTCGTCGGCGAGGTGCCCGACTGGGAGGCGCTGCGCGACGCCGGGTCGGCCGTGAAGCAGCAGGTCATGGCGCACCTGCCCGACCTGCTGGCCCAGCTCGAGGAGAACGTCACCGCGCGCGGCGGCGTCGTGCACTGGGCCCGCGACGCGGCGGAGGCCAACCGCATCGTCGCCGACATCGCGAAGGCCAAGGGCGCCGACGAGGTGGTCAAGGTCAAGTCGATGGCCACCCAGGAGATCGGCCTCAACGAGGCGCTGGCGGACGAGGGCATCGCGGCGATCGAGACCGACCTCGCCGAGCTCATCGTGCAGCTCGCCGACGACATGCCGTCGCACATCCTGGTCCCGGCGATCCACCGCAACCGGTCGGAGATCCGCGACATCTTCCTCGCCCGCATGGGCGACGCGCCGCCCGACCTGTCCGACGTGCCCCGCGAGCTCGCCATGGCCGCCCGCGCGCACCTGCGGCGCAAGTTCCTGTCGGCCAAGGTCGCGGTGAGCGGCGCGAACTTCGCCGTCGCGGACACCGGCACGCTCGCCGTCGTCGAGTCCGAGGGCAACGGCCGCATGTGCCTCACGCTGCCCGACACGCTCGTGACCGTGATGGGCATCGAAAAGCTCGTGCCCACCTTCGACGACCTCGAGGTGTTCCTGCAGCTGCTCCCCCGCTCCTCCACCGGCGAGCGGATGAACCCGTACACGTCCCTGTGGACGGGCGTGACGCCGGGCGACGGTCCGCAGGAGTTCCACCTGGTGCTGCTCGACAACGGCCGCACCGACGTGCTCGCCGACGAGGTCGGCCGGTCGGCGCTGCACTGCATCCGCTGCTCCGCGTGCCTCAACGTGTGCCCCGTCTACGAGCGGGTCGGCGGCCACGCCTACGGCTCGGTGTACCCGGGGCCCATCGGCGCCATCCTCACGCCGCAGCTCACGGCGTCGACGGGCGGCGTGTCCGGCCACCACGACCCCAACGCCTCCCTGCCGTACGCGTCCTCGCTCTGCGGGGCCTGCTACGAGGTGTGCCCGGTGAAGATCGACATCCCGTCGATCCTCGTGGACCTGCGCGCCCGCGAGGTCGACGCCGACCGCTCGTCGCGCAGCGTCGACCCGTGGCGGACGGCGATGAAGGCCGCCTCGTGGGTCATGGCGGACGGCGACCGGTTCGCCCTCGCCGGGCGCGCCGCCACCCTGGGCAGCGGCCTCGGCGGTCGCGACCACGCCGTCTCCCTGGCGCCGCCGCCCGCCAGCGCCTGGACCCGCTCACGCGACCTGCCCGCACCGCCGCGGCAGACGTTCCGGCAGTGGTGGGCGGCCGAGCACGACGCCCCGCCGGTCGAGCCTGTCGAGACCCAGGGAGGAGAGCGATGACCGCACGCACCGAGGTCCTGGCGCGGGTGCGCGCCGCGCTGGGGCAGGCAGGCTCGGGCACGACGGCATCGGGCAAGGTCGGCACGGCGCCCCGCCCGGAGCCCGTGCCGCGCGAGTACCGCGCCGCCGGGGAGCACACCGTCGGGTCGCCCGAGGTGCTCGAGCAGCTCGTCGACCGGCTCGTGGACTACAAGGCGCACGTGCACCGGGTGACCGACGCCGACCTGCCCGCCGCGATCGCCGACCTCGTCGCCGACCTGGGGGCCCGCGTGGTGGCGCCCGCCGGGCTCGACGACGCGTGGCTGGCCGCGCTGCCCGCGGGCGTCGAGGTCGTGCGCGACTCCCGCGAGCAGCCGCTCGCCGCGACGGAGCTCGACGCCATGGCCGCCGTCGTCACCGCCGCGCGCGTCGCGATCTCGGAGACGGGCACGATCGTGCTCGACGGCGAGCCCGACCAGGGGCGTCGCGCGATCTCGCTCGTGCCCGACGTGCACCTGTGCGTCGTGCGGGCCGACCAGGCCGTGCAGACCGTGCCGGAGGCCGTCCGCCTGCTCGGCGCGCACCCCGAGCGGCCGCTCACCTGGATCTCCGGGCCCAGCGCGACGTCGGACATCGAGCTCGACCGCGTCGAGGGCGTGCACGGCCCCCGCACCCTGCACGTGCTGCTGGTCGCCGCCGCCTGACACCCGCCGGCGGGGGTCGGACGGCGGCGACCCGCCGGCGTCAGGGCGTGTCGCCCACGGCGTCGACCAGTCCCGACTCGAGCAGCGCCCACAGCATGTCCACGTCGCCTTCCGGCGAGAGCCTGCGCACGCCGAGGAACTCGTCGGTGTCCCGGTCGAAGATCAGGTCCGTCCGGTAGCCCAGCGAGTCCGTGAGCCCCACCCCGACCCCGGAACGGCCGGCGACGTCCGTGATCTCACCGGCACCGGTCACCCCGGGGATCTGCGCGATCGCGGCGAGCAGCGCGGACTCGGCCTGCGGCGGCAGCGCGCCGTTCTCGAGCAGCTGGACCGCCAGGACGAATGCCGCCCGCTCCCGGCGGAGCGGCGTCGGTTCGACGGAGGGCTCCTGCCAGTACTCGTTCACCGGAGAGTCGTACAGGAAGTCGCGCATGGTGTCCGGGTCACCGTCGGTCGGCATGCTCGCTGGGAACGCCGCGAGATTGCCGCAGTCCTCAGTGCACGGATCGATCCACATCTCGGTGACCGGGTGGTCGGGGTCGGTGTCGTCGGTTGCCGGGTCGTTCGCCCCCGTGACGACGCCCGGGTGCTGGCCGTCGATGGAGATCCAGCTCTGCCGGATCGAGGGTTCGGGCAACTCGCCGATCTTGCCGTTCACCACCGTGCCGTCCTGGACCGCCTCGACGGCCCGCGTGTAGACGAACTGGTCCGCGCGCGGGTCCCACGCCGGCTCCTGCGCGGCCTGCGAGGCCGCAGCCTGGAGGATCTCCACCGCCTCGGCGCTGGCCGCCGGCCGGTCGCCGACGGTCGGCACGATGGCGAGCGCGCCCGCCGTGACGGCGGCGATCCCGGCCGCGATCGCTACCCGGCGGCCGACCCCGCGCCGGCCCGACCGGTCGCGGTCGGGTCGGTGGTCCGGGCCCGGCCCGTGGTCGTCGCCGCCGCCCGAGCCGACAGCCTGCAGGGTCGGCACCGGGGCGGACAGCTCTGCCTCGAGCTCGTCCAGCACCCGGCGGCGCAGCGCGGCCGAGGGCTCGGCGGTCGGGGGGTCGAGCAGCTCGCCCGCCTGCCGGAGCACCGTCATCTCGTCCATCAGTCCTCCTCGTTCCAGCCGCGGGCGCGCAGTCGCGCGCGCACCGTGCGGCGCGCACGGTGCAGCCGCGAGCGCACCGTGCCGATCTTGATCTCGAGCGTCCCGGCGATCTGCTCGTAGGTGAGGTCGCCCCAGGCGGCGAGCAGGAGCACGTCCCGGTCGCCGGGGGCGAGGGCGGCGAGGGCTTCCGCGAGCGCCGGCGCCGCCGCCCGCGCGCTGACCGCGTCCGCCACGGCGTCCGCCATGCCGTCGTCGGCGGGGGCCGCCCCGGACCGCGCGAGCGCCCGGAAGCGGGCCGCCTCGGCCCGGTGCCAGCGCGCGATCTCCTTGGTCGCGATCCCGAACAGCCAGGGGCGTGCGTCGGGCCGGGTCGGGTCGTAGGACCCGCGACGGCGGAAGGCCGCCACGAAGGTGTCGGCCACGACGTCCTCGGCGTGCTCGGCCCCCACCCGGCGGTACGCGTACCGGTAGAGCTGGCGCGAGTACCGGCCGTAGAGCGCCGCGAAGTGCTCCGGCTCGTCGATCGACGCGACGACGATCGCCGCGTCCCCGGCGACCGGCGGGGGGATCTGGGTCACCGCCACGGCGCCCCTCCTCGTGCTGGGCACGGTCTCGTCATCACAGCCTCCATCGGTGCCGACGTTCCTGTCCCCCTGTATCTCCCCCTGCCCCGGATCGAGTTCACGAGCGGGGCGACGCCGACGTCGGCGAGAATGGGTGCCCGTGACCGACAGCGACCTCCCGGCCGACGCCGGGGCCTCCGCGTCCGACGCCCTCTTCGACGTGCCGGCCGGCGCGCGCCGCCCGGGACGGCGGATCGTGCTGCTGACCGGGCCGTCGGGCTCGGGCAAGACGGCGCTCACGCGGCGGCTCGGGCTCCCGGTGATGAACCTCGACGACTTCTACCACGACGCCGACGTCCCGGGGATGCCGATGCGCTACGGGATCGTCGACTGGGACGACCCGCGCAGCTGGGACTCCGCTGCCGCGCTGGACGCGCTGCGCACGGTGGTGCGCACGGGCCGCGCGGAGGTGCCGGTCTACGACATCCCCACGTCGCGCCGCACCGGCGGCACGGTGCTCGAGACGGGCGACGCCCCCGTCGTGGTCGCGGAGGGAATCTTCGCCGCGGAGCTGGTGCGCGCGTGCCGCGCCGAGGGCTTCCTGGCCGACGCGATCTGCCTCACCCAGCCGCGGATCATGACCTTCTGGTTCCGCTTCCTGCGCGACGTCGCCGAGTCGCGCAAGCCGCTCCCCACCCTGGTGCGCCGGGGCTGGGGTCTGCTCCGCGCCGAGCCCGCGCTCGTGCGCCGCTGGGTGGGGCTCGGCTGCCGCCCGGTGAGCCCGGCGCAGGCCGAGCGGGACATCCGCGCGCTCCTCGTGCCCTGACCCCGGCGACGTGCCGCGCGCTACGCGGCTTCCCCCTCGGTCGCCCCTGCGCGGGCCAAGACCCGGCATCGGTCCGGTTCCGTCGCGTCATGAGAATGTCACACGACGGTCATCCGCCCCACACCATCGGCGCTCACGCTGGGGGCAGGAGGTGGTCCAGATGGCCGAGCAGATGGTCGAGCGCGGAGCTCTTCGAGTCCTCTCCCTCTACGAGGGATTCTTCAGCGGCGGCGCCCGCGTGCTGCACTCGTCGGTGGTGGCGGGGCTGCACGGCCAGGGCCGCCAGCAGCACGCGGTGCTGAGCATCCACGACGAGGTGCGGCGCGAGGCCGCCCTGCAACGCATGGTCGACGACCGCCGCTACCGGCAGCTCACCGCCGCCGGGGTACGCGTGGCGTCGCTCGGCCGGTCCACCGAGGTGCCGCACGACCCCGAGGTCCTCACGGACGCGGAGGCCGAGGTCGTGGCCCGCGAGCTGCGCGGGGCCGACGTCGTGCTCTCCCTCAAGGAGCAGCCGCTGCGGCTGCTGTCCCGCCCGGACGTGCTGCCCGACCGGCCCGTGGTCGCGTGCCTGCACCGGTCGGACCCGGAGCACCAGGGGTCGGGGCTCGGGCACCTGCTGCGGGCCGCGGACGACGGGCGCCTCGCCGCGGTCGTGTGCTGCGCGGAGTCGACCCGCGCCGCGTACGAGGCCGCCGGGGTGCCGGAGCACCTGCTGCGGGTGATCCCCAACGGCGTCGACCTGACCCGCTTCCGGCCCGCGCGCACCGGGCGCCGGCTCGCGCTGCGCGGGTCGTACCGGCTGCCGGCCGACGGCCTCGTGGTGACCTACGCGGCCCGGTACGACGCGATGAAGAACCCCCGGCTGTTCGTGGCGGCGGCACGCGAGCTGCTGGGGCGCGACGCCGACGCCCACGTCGTGATGTGCGGGGCCGGCATGAGCCCCACCAACCCGGACCTGGCCGACGACCTGCGCGAGGCGTTCGCCGACCGGCCCGACCTGCTCGACCGGGTGCACCTGATGGGCGTGCGGCACGACATGGAGCAGGTGCTGGCGGCGTCGGACGTCGTCGCGCTCACGTCCACCTTCGGGGAGGCCGCGCCGCTGTGCCTCATCGAGGGCGCGATGTGCGGGGCGGTGCCGGTCACGACGCCCGTGGGCGACAGCGCGCGGATCGTGGACGGGATCGGCCTCGTCACGGGGTTCGAGCCGGCCGAGATCGCGGCGGCGTGGCTCGAGGCGGCCGCCCGACGCGACGCCCTCACGGGCGCGCTGGTCGCGGCGCGCCCGCGGTTCAGCCACGTGCGGATGCTGTCGGCGTACTCGGCCACGGTCGAGCGCGCGCACCGCGGCCTGGGCCTCACGCTCGCGCGGGCCTGACGCCGCGCTCCTCTGCGCTGCCCTGCCCTGCGCGACCCGGCCCGCGTCAGCGGGTCGAGTCGCGCAGCTGCACCTCGAAGTCGACCTCGGTGACCGCGCCGGGTGCGGCGTCGCCGACGGCGGCCTGCACGGCGAGGCTGCCCATCTCCTCGAGCGGGATGCGCACGGTGGACAGGGCGGGCACGTGGTCGCGCAGCGTGGGGATGTCGTCGAACCCGGCGACGCGCACGTCGCGCGGCACCTCGACGCCCCGCTCGCGGAGGCGGGCGATGAGGCCGATCGCCATGACGTCGGTGACGGCGAAGACGCTCAGCGGACCGCCGACGCCGGCCCCTGCGCGCACGAGCGTCGCGACGTCGTCCCCGGCCGCGTAGCCGCCGTCGCGCGAGAACTCGGTGACCAGCACCTCCGAGACCTCGCCGCCCCCGGCCCGCGCGGCGGCGGTGAACGCCTCGGTGCGCTCGCGCGACGTCACGACGCGAGCCGGCCCGCCGAGCACGACGAAGCGTCGCTGGCCCTGGGCGAGCAGGGCCTCGGCGAGCGCGCGGGCGCCGGTGGCGTTGGGCGGGCGCACCACGGACCCGTCGCCCACGGGCTGGCCGACGACGACGGACCGGCCGCCCGCGGCGACGAACGCGTCGAGCTCCGCCGCGAGCGCGGCGTCCTCGTCGGGGGTCCAGCGCGTGCCGGCGACGACGACGGCGTCCACGCGGTGGGCGGCGAACGCGGCCACCGCCTCCCGCTCGGCCTCGGGGTCGCGGCCGGTCGACGCGAGCAG
Source organism: Promicromonospora sp. Marseille-Q5078 (assembly GCF_050315395.1). NCBI lineage: Bacteria > Bacillati > Actinomycetota > Actinomycetes > Micrococcales > Promicromonosporaceae > Promicromonospora > Promicromonospora sp. Marseille-Q5078. Next base: position 954,228 of record NZ_JBNPQG010000001.1, on the reverse strand, counting down.
CACGAGGCGCCCGCTCGCGCGCGCCGCGGCCTGCGCCCCGGCGGCGATGGAGGAGAAGTACGGGTCGGAGATGTCCTGCACGACGAGCCCCAGCAGGCCCGACCGGGCACGCGCGAGGGCCTGGGCCTGCGCGTTCACCACGTATCCCAGGTCGGACGCCGCGGCCTTGACCCGGGCGACCAGGTCGGCCCCGGGCTGCCGCGCGGACCCGTTGAGCACCCGCGACGCCGTGGCGAGGGAGACCCCCGCGCGGTCGGCGACGTCCTGCAGCCTCGCTCGTGCCACCTGTTCCTCCTGCTCCGTCCCGGCGGGCCGGGCCCGCTGTCCCCGGCGACGTCGTCGTCCCTCCGGCGGCGGCACGTCTTGACGCGCTCGCCGGGGACACCTTACCGTGGTCGGGAAAGCGCATTCCCCTGACGCTCCCGCTGCGGGTCGTGCGCCCCGCATCCGGCGACGCCTCCCGGCGTCGACGACGACGAAGGAGTCCCGAGTGAGCACACCCACGCGCACCCTGCGCATCGCGATGAACGGCGTCACCGGACGCATGGGCTACCGCCAGCACCTCGTGCGCTCGATCCTGCCGATCCGCGACCAGGGCGGCGTCGAGCTGGCCGACGGCACGCGCGTCCAGGTGGAGCCCGTGCTCGTGGGCCGCAACGAGTCCAAGCTCGCCGAGCTGGCCGCCCAGCACGACGTCGCCGAGTACACGACCGACCTCGACGGGATCATCACCGACCCGGCCACGGACATCGTGTTCGACGCGTCCATGACCTCGCTGCGGGCCAAGACCCTCACCAAGGCGATGCAGGCCGGCAAGCACGTCTACACCGAGAAGCCGACCGCCGAGACGCTGGCCGAGGCCGTCGAGCTCGCCCGCCTGCGCGAGGAGACCGGCGTCACCGCCGGCGTCGTGCACGACAAGCTGTACCTGCCGGGCCTGGTCAAGCTGCGCCGCCTCGTGGACGAGGGCTTCTTCGGCCGCATCCTGTCGCTGCGCGGCGAGTTCGGCTACTGGGTGTTCGAGGGCGAGCACCAGGCCGCGCAGCGCCCGTCGTGGAACTACCGCAAGGAGGACGGCGGCGGCATGACCACGGACATGTTCTGCCACTGGAACTACGTCCTCGAGGGCATCCTCGGCGCCGTGAAGACCGTCAGCGCGCAGACCACCACCCACATCCCCACGCGCTGGGACGAGCAGGGCAAGGAGTACGCCGCCACCGCCGACGACGCGGCGTACGGCATCTTCGAGATCGAGACGCCGGGCGGCGACCCCGTGGTCGCGCAGATCAACTCCTCCTGGGCGGTGCGCGTGTACCGCGACGAGCTCGTCGAGTTCCAGGTGGACGGCACGCACGGCTCCGCCGTCGCCGGGCTGCGCAAATGCGTCGCCCAGCAGCGCGCCCACACCCCCAAGCCGGTGTGGAACCCCGACCTGCCCGTCACGGAGCCTTTCCGCGACCAGTGGCTCGAGGTCCCCGCCAACGCCGACCTCGACAACGGCTTCAAGCTGCAGTGGGAGGAGTTCCTGCGCGACGTCGTGGCCGGGCGCCCGCACCGCTTCGACCTGCTCTCCGCCGCGCGCGGCGTGCAGCTCGCCGAGCTGGGCCTGCAGTCGTCGGCCGAGGGCCGCCGCCTCGACGTCCCGGAGATCTCCCTGTGAGCGGGCAGTCGTTGGTCGAGCCCGTCGAGACCCGCCCCCTGAACCCGTCCCTCGCGCCCGAGCTCACCCCCAGCGGCGTCACCGTGCGCCTCCCCCGGTTCGACGCCGCGGGGCGCGCCACCGGCACGGAGGTGCGCGAGCTGCACGCGCCGGGCCCGTGGACCAGGCCGTCCGGCCCGATCTCCTCCCGCCTGGCGTTCGCCGCCGCGCACGTGGTGCCGCAGGTCGGTGCCGAGAACGTGCCGGGCGCGCCCGCCGTCGTCGACTGGGACGCGACGCTCGCCTACCGCCACCGGATCTGGGAGCACGGCCTCGGCGTCGCCGACGCCATGGACACCGCCCAGCGCGGCATGGGCCTGGACTGGGCCGCGACGCAGGAGCTCGTGCGCCGGTCGTCGGCCGAGGCCGCGTCCGTCGGCGCCCGCATCGCCTGCGGCGCGGGCACCGACCAGCTGGACCCGGCGGCGGTCGAGCCGGGCGAGGCCGGGCTGGCCGCCGTCACCGACGCGTACCGCGAGCAGGTGCACGTGGTGCAGGACGCCGGCGCGCAGGTCATCGTCATGGCCTCGCGCGCCCTGGCAAAGGTCGCCCGCTCTCCCGAGGACTACGCCCGCGTCTACGACGCCGTCCTCGCGGAGGCGGACCGGCCCGTGGTGCTGCACTGGCTCGGCACGATGTTCGACCCTCAGCTCGCGGGCTACTGGGGGGCTGCGGACCCGGGGGACGTGGAGTCGGCGACCGCCATCTTCCTCGACCTCATCACCGCCCACCAGGACAAGGTCGACGGCGTCAAGGTGTCGCTGCTCGACGCGCAGCACGAGGTCGGGCTGCGCCGCGCGCTGGCCGCCCTCGACGGCTCGTCCGTCCGCCTGTACACCGGCGACGACTTCAACTATCCGGAGCTCATCGCGGGCGACGAGCAGGGCCACTCCGACGCGCTGCTCGGCATCTTCGCGGCGATCTACCCGGCGGCGTCCACCGCGCTGCAGGCGTTCGACGCCGGCGCCGCGGGCGACCCCGACGGCGCGGCCCGCGGGCACGCGATCCTCGCCTCCACCGAGAAGCTGGGCCGGCACATCTTCGCGGCGCCGACGTACTACTACAAGACCGGCGTGGCGTTCCTGTCCTGGCTGAACGGCTTCCAGCCCGGCTTCCAGCTGGTCGGCGGCCTGCAGTCGGGCCGGTCGCTGGCGCACCTCGTGGAGCTGGCCCGCCTCGCCGACGGCTGCGGCCTGCTGCTCGACCCGGCGCTGGCCGCGCGCCGCCTGGACGCCCTCCTGGTGACGAACGGGGTGGCCGCGTGAGCGCGGTCGCGTCGGCCGCGGACCTGAGCCGCTGCTCGCTCAACACCGCCACCGTCAAGCACGCGACCCTCGCCGAGGCGGTCGACGCCGCGGCCGCGGCGGGGCTCGGCGCGGTCGGCCTCTGGCGCCACCAGGTGCAGGAGCACGGCGCCGAGAAGGCGGCACGCATCGTGTCGGACGCCGGCCTGCGCGTGTCGTCGTTGTGCCGCGGCGGGTTCCTCACCGCCGCGGACGACGCCGGCATCGCCGCCGCGCTGGACGACAACAAGCGCGCCATCGAGGAGACGGCGGGCGTCGGCACCCGCGAGCTCGTGTTCGTCGTCGGCGGCCTGCCCGCCCTCAGCGAGCCCGGCCGGGGGCCCCGTCCCGACGCCGGACCGGGCGACCGCGACGTCGTCGCCGCCCGCGCCCGCGTGGCCGACCGGATCGCCGAGCTCGCGCCGTTCGCCGCCGAGCACGACGTGCGGATCGTGCTCGAGGCGCTGCACCCGATGTTCGCCGCCGACCGCGCGGTGATCTCCACCCTCGGGCAGGCGCTCGACCTCGCGGCGCCGTTCGCCCCCGGGACGGTGGGCGTCGTCGTCGACACGTACCACGTGTGGTGGGACCCGGACCTGCGCTCCTCGATCGCCCGCGCCGGCGGCGAGGGCCGCATCGCCGGCTACCAGGTCTGCGACTGGAACCTGCCGCTGGCCGCCGACCCGCTCAACTCCCGCGGGCACGTGGGCGACGGCTACATCGACTTCCCGACCATCTCCCGCTGGGTGGCCGAGACGGGCTATGCCGGGGACGTCGAGACGGAGATCTTCAACGAGGCCATCTGGGCCGACGACCCGCGGGCCACCGCCCGCACCGTCGGCGAGCGGTACGCGCGGCACGTGCTGCCGCACCTGTGACCCGCTCCGTGTGACCCGCTCCGTGTGACCCGCTCCGCCAGGACACCGGGCACCTGACACCCCGGTGCGGGCCGGTCGCCGACGCCGGCCCGCCGCACGACGCCCCGTCGCCTCACCGAGGCGGCGGGGCGTCGTCGTCGGGCGCAGGTGGTCAGGAACGAAGAAGCGCGTCCGCCGGCCGCTCCCTAGCCTGGTCGGAGCGACGCGGGAACCCCGCATCACCGAACCCCGGGAGAGACCCATGACCACGTCCCAAGGACTGTCCGCCGACGAGCGCGCCGCCGTCAAGCAGCGGGCGAAAGAGCTGCGCGAGCAGGAGAAGGCCGGCAAGAACCGCGCCGCGGGCGAGCAGGCCGTGCGCGCGGCGATCGAGCCGCTCGAAGGGACCGACCGCGACATCGCGGAGGGCCTGTACCGGGTCGCCACCGAGGTCGCCCCCGACCTCGTGCCCAAGACGTACTACGGCATGCCGGGCTTCGCGAACGCCGCCGGCAAGATGGTGGTGTTCGTGCAGCCCGCGGCAAAGTTCGGCACCCGGTACGCCACGGTCGGCTTCGACCCCGCGGCGAACCTCGACGACGGCGACTTCTGGCCCACGGCGTTCGCCGTGCTGGCCTGGACGCCCGCGTTCGAGGAGCGGTTCGCCGCGCTCGTGCGCGCCGCGGCGAGCTGACCCCGGACGCACGACGCCCCGCCGCCTCCTCGAGGCGGCGGGGCGTCGTCGTCGGGGCCGACGGGTCAGTGCACCTCGGCGCGCACGACCTCCGTCACGCCGCGGGCCGCGAGGGCGGCCGGGTCGGCGGCGGTCGTGCTCGTCACGACGGTCACGGCGTCGCCGCGCTCGCGCAGGTCGTGCCACAGCTCGAAGACCGCGCCGCCCGGGCCGAGGGAGGGCCGGGAGAGCGGCAGGTCCGCGCCGTCGACGTCCACGACGACGCCGACCGTGCGCGGCTGGGCGAGCGGCAGCGCGCCCTTCCTCGCCTCCGCGACCAGCTCCGCGAACCGGCGGCCGAGCGGCTTGACGCGGTTCTCGGTGTCGAGCAGCCCGAGCGAGTACTCGAGGTCCTTGTAGTCCGCGAGGTCGCGGGTGACGTCGTGCGAGCACCACCACGTGACGGCGTACAGGTCGCTCGACGTCAGCGCGGCCTCGACGGTGCGCGAGCAGAACTCGGGCATCTCGGCCTCGGCGAGGTTCATCGAGGGGGCGCCGACCTCCTGCAGCCACACCTGCCGGCCCGGGTCGGTCGCGAACGCCTTGGACAGCTCGATCATCCACTCCGCGTGCCGCACCGACTGCGGCGACAGGGCGCCGTACCGCGCCGCCGTGCCGTTGAAGATCCAGGAGTGCACGGTCGTCATGTCGCCGAGGCGGGCCGCGTGCTCGGGCAGGAACGAGTGGTCGTCCCAGTACCAGAGGTGGTCGTTCTCGCTGTGCACGACGACGTGGCGCGGGTCGCGGTCGCGCGGCGCCTCGAGCAGCGAGCGCATCCAGTGGGTCACCTGGTCCACGGTGGCCGGCATCGCGGCGGGGTTCGGCTCGAGGAACTGGTTGAGCTCGTTGCCGAGGGTGAGGCCCATGAAGTTCGGGCGGTCGCGGACGGCGTCGTAGACGGCGGACACGAGCGCGGCCTGCGCCTCGACGGCGCCCTGGTCGGCGAACATGTTCCCGTCGTGCCAGTTGACCAGCCAGGCCGGGACGAAGTCGAAGCCCGACATGTGGCCCTGGATCACGTCGACGGCGACGTCCAGCCCGAACTCCGCGGCGACGTCGGTCACGAGGACGATGTCGTCGAGCGCGCGCCGGCGCACCAGGGTGCGATTCGGCTGCAGCACGGGCCACAGCGGGAACACCCGGACGTGGTCGACGCCGAGCCCGGCGATCGCCTCGAAGTCCGCGCGGACGACGTCGGGGTCGACGGCCATCCACTGGAACATCCAGTCCTTCGACGGGGTGTAGTTGACGCCGAAGCGGGGCACGTTCGTGGTCACGATCCTGGTTCCTCGCGTGTCTGGGTGGTCGGGGCCGGGGCCGTCGAGTCGCGGACGACGAGACGGCGCCCGCTGACGGAGCTGGAGGCGACGGCCTCGCCGCGCACCAGCCGTTCGAGCAGCGCGACCGCGGTGCGCGCGCTCTCCTCGACAGGGGCGTCGAGGGCGGTGAGGCGGGGCCGCACCAGGGTGGAGACCCAGGAGTCCTCCCAGGCGACGACCGAGAGCTGGTCGGGCACGGTGACCCCGACCTCGGGCGCGTGCGCGACGATCTCCGCGGCGATCGACTCGCTGTCCACCACGATCGCGGTGGCGCCGTCGAGGCGGCCGAGGAGGTCGGCGACCGGGTCGGGGGCGGCCGGGTCCCAGGGGGAGAACGACGCCCGGACGCCCTGCTCGGCCGCGGCGCCGGAGAACCGCCGGTCGCGGGCCCGCGTGTGGGCGAGGCCGGGGGCGTCGGTGACGCGGGCGACGTGGCGGTGGCCGAGCCCGGCGAGGTGGTCGAGCACGGTGGCGAACGCCGTGTCGTCCTGCACGGTGACGGCGGGGACGGCGTCGCCGACGGGCGCGCCGAGCAGCACCGCCGGCGCGCCGAGGTGCTCGACGAGCCCGAGCCGCGGGTCGTCGTTGCGGACGTCGACCAGGAGGAACGCGTCGACGCGCTGCTCGCCCCACCACTGCCGGTAGACCTGCTCCTCCTCGTCCGCGTGCACGAGGGTCAGGGAGAGGGACCAACCGAGGTCGGCGAGCGGCTCGGTGAGCCCGGCCAGCAGCCGCATGAAGAACGGGTCGCGCCCGAAGGTGTCGCGCGACCGCGCGATGACCAGCCCGAGGCTCCGGCCGCCGAGGCCCGAGACCTTGCGGCTCGCGTAGTTCGGGCGCCAGTTGAGCTCGTCGGCAGCGGCCCGGATCCGGGCGGCGGTCGCCTCGGACACGTTGGGGCGCCCGTTGAAGGCGTGCGACACCGCGGAGGGCGAGACGCCGGCGCGGCGGGCGACGTCCGCGATCGTCACGCGTTTCGGGCTCGTTGCAGTCATGGTGCGTCCGAGAGTAGGGGGTTGACCCTCCTCTGTAAAGCGGTATACGTTGCACGCCACTTGATGTGTAGCGCTTTACAAGAAGCGGCGGCGGAGGCAATGTGATCCGCCCACCCCGAACGACGCACCGTAGCTCTCAGGGAGGCTCAGTGACCCACGACGTCAGCAGGCGTGCCGTGCTCAAGGCGGCGATGAGCGGCGCCATCGTCACGCCGCTGCTCGCGGGCTGCGGCGCGCTCGTCCCCGCGTCGAACGGACCGCGGTCGATCTCCGTGCACACCCAGCTCAGCGGCGCCGTCGCCGGCGCCCAGGTGTTCTCGGACGTCGTCGCGGCCTACCAGCGCAGCACCGGCCGCACCGTCGCCCAGCTCAAGAACGGCTCCGACCTGCCCATCGTCTTCGAGACCAGCACGCTGGCGGGCAAGGAGGCCGACGTCGCGGTCGTCAACATGATGGGCCGCACCCTGGGCTGGACCGGCGCCGGCGCGACGATCCCCGTGACCGACCTGCTCGACGAGTGGGGTCTGCGCGACAAGATCCTCCCCGAGGCCGTCGCGGAGTGGACCGACGACCAGGGGCGCCTCCGGGCGTTCCCCTTCACGCGCACCAACTGGCCCGTGTCGTTCAACACCGGCCTGCTCGAGGAAGCCGGTGTCGACATCCCCACCACCTCCGACGAGCTGATCGCCGTCGCGGACGCGCTCCGGTCCAAGGGGATCGGCCCCGTCACCGTCGGGGGCTCCGACTGGAGCGGCCAGAAGATGTTCCTGCAGGTCCTGCAGGGCTTCCTCACGCAGGAGGAGGCGCGCACGGTCTTCTCGACCGGCAAGCTCTCCGAGAGCGCCGGCGCCGTCGCCGGCGTCGAGCACTTCGTCATGCTGCGGGACGCCGGCGTCTTCGTCGACGACGTGCAGGGCTACACCTCCGACTCCGAGCTGACCCAGTTCAACACCCGCAAGGCCGCCATCGTCCCGGCCATGTCCTCGGCCCTGGCGCTCGTGCCGGCCGAGCGGGCGAAGGAGGTCACCGTCGGCGGCTGGCCCGTCCCCTCCGACGGCGGGGTGCTGGCGCGCCCCAGCGTCATCAAGAGCTACAACGGCCACGGCATCTGGATCAGCGAGAACGGCGCCGACAAGCTCGACCTCATCAAGCCGTTCGTGCAGAACCTGTACACGGACAAGGTGACGGACGCGTTCATCCTGGGCTCCGGCCGCGACATGAACCGCGTCACGGACACCGTCAGCACGGACTTCCCGCTGGTCGCGCAGGCCTCCCGGCTCACGGACGACGACGTCACGCCGGTCATGCTGCCCGACCTGCTCATCCCCGACTCCGTCTTCGAACCGATGATCAAGGTGACCGCGGCGGCCTACGGCTCCGCGTCGGCCGAGAAGATCGTCGACTCGTTCGAGAAGGCCTACGACGCGGCCTGACCGCCGGCGCCAGGAAAGGATCACCATGACCGCGCTCGTCGCCGGCACGGACACCGCTGCCCGCCCCTCGCCGCCCGGCGCCCCCGCGCCGGCACCCCGCCGCAGGTCGCTCCGCGAACGGTTCCCCGGCCTCGCCCTGCCCGCGCTCGTCTGGTACGCGGTGTTCATGATCGGCCCGGTGGTGGCGATGTTCGTCATCGCCTTCCTGTCCTGGCCGGGCATGCTCGCGACGCCGACCTTCGCCGGGCTCGACAACTTCGCCACCGTGTTCGCCGACGAGACGTTCTGGGCCGCGACCCGGAACTCGGCGGTGCAGATCGTCGTCGGCCTGCCGATCATGATCGTGCTCGCGTTCCTGCTCGCGTTCTACGTGGTGCAGAAGCCGCGCGGGCACCGGGTGCTGCGGTACCTGCTGTTCATCCCCGCGCTCATCTCGGCCCCGGCCACCGCGATGGTGTTCTACGCCATGCTCAACCCGGACGGCCTGGTCAACGGCGTCCTTCGCCCCCTCGGGTTCGAGGGCACCGCCTGGCTCGCCGACCCGAGCACCGCGCTCGGCGCGATCATCGCCGTCGAGCTGTGGAGCGGCATCGGCTACTCGGCCGTGCTCATCGCGTCGCGCCTCGACGGGGTCGACGCCGAGATCGTCTCGGCGGCCCGCATCGACGGCGCCGGCGACTGGCGCATCGCGTGGCGCATGTACTGGCCCATCGCCCGGGACTTCATCGGCGTCGTGACGATGCTGCAGTTCCTGTCGATGCTCTTCAACTCGGCGCAGAACGTGCTGCTCCTGACGCAGGGCGGGCCGGGCACCTCGACGACGACGCTCGCCTACCTGATCTACCAGAAGGCGTTCGTCGAGGCCGACCTCGGGTACAGCCAGGCGGTCGGCGTCATCCTCTTCGTGATCGGGCTGCTGGGCATGGGCGTCATCCGCCGCGTGCTCCGCGCGACCCACTGATCCCCGACCCGCCCAAGGAGACCGCCATGGCCCGGCGCCCCGCAGCCCTTCCCCTGCGCGACCGCATCGGCTCGATCACGAGCGGCACGCTCGCGTGGATCTACGCCGCCCTGCTGATCGTGCCCTTCTACTACTTCATCGTCTCGTCGTTCAAGGACAACGAGGAGATCTTCGAGTCGCCGCTGGCGCTGCCGACCACGTGGGACCTGTCGAACTTCACGACGGCGATCCACCAGGCCGACCTCGGGCTCGCGATCGCCAACTCGGTGATCACGACCGTCGGCGCCCTCGTGCTCACGCTCGTGCTGGCGCTGCCCGCGTCGTTCGCGCTGGCGCGCGCGCAGGGCCGGGCCGGCAAGGTCGTCGAGGGCGTCTTCGCGCTCGGCTTCCTCATCCCCTCGTTCGCCGCGCTGTTCCCGACGTTCCTGCTCGCCGCCGCCATGGGGCTCTTCCACACCCGCACGTTCATCGTGCTGCTGCTGCCCGCGACAGCCCTGCCCCTGTCGGTCGTCATCCTCACGTCGTTCATGCGGACCATCCCGCGCGAGCTCGAGGAGGCCGCCTCCATGGACGGGGCCACCTCGCTGCAGGTGCTGCGCCAGGTCTACCTGCCGATCTGCATCCCCGGGATCGCCACCGTCCTGCTGCTCAACTTCCTGGCGTTCTGGAACGCGTATCTCTACCCGCTGATCCTCATCGGCCCGGACACGGCGCAGCGCACCATCCAGGTCGCGCTGCCCACCCTCAAGGTCGACGCGGGCACCGACTACGGCGTGCTCATGGCCGGCACGCTGTTCACGCTGCTGCCCGTCTACCTCGTCTACACCCTGCTCCAGCGCCAGATGCAGCGCGCGCTGCTGTCGGGGGCGGTCAAGGGATGACGACGCCGCCCGTCACCGCGTCCGCGCTGCCGCTGCGCACCCGCGTCGGCCAGGTCAACCAGCGGCTCAAGGGCTGGGAGGCGGTGCGCTGGAGCGACGGCGCGCCGCGCGTCACCGACGTGCTGCGCCGGGAGGTCGACCGCTGGGGCGGGCTCGGCGCGCTCTACGGCGTGCTGCGCGCGGACCCGTGGTCGGCGGTGCGCTGGGGGAACGGCGTCCCGCCCGAGCGCAGCGCCGAGGCCTACGCCGCGGTGCAGGAGCACGTGACCCGCTACGGCGACGGCCTGCCCGTGCTGTTCGTCGAGGAGGCGCCGCACGGGCTCATGGCGCTGGGCGGCACGACGCTGCCGGTCAACCTCGCGCTCGGCGCGGGGATGGACGCGGAGCTCACCGAGGAGCTCGGCGCCCTCGTGGCCGCGGAGGCGCACGCCCGCGGCACGCACGTCGCGCTCGTGTCGGGCCTCGACGTGCTGCGCGACCCGCGCTGGGGCCGGGCCGAGGAGTGCTTCTCGGAGGACCCCGCGCTCGCCGCGACGCTCGTCGAGGCGACGGTCCGCGGCATGCAGGGCACGACGTCGTGCGACGACCCGATCGCCCCGGGGCGCGTCGCTGTCGTCGCCAAGCACCTCGCCGGCCAGGGCGCCGGCATCGGCGGGCGCAACGGCTCCGGCGCGCCGATCGGGCGCCGCGAGCTCGGCGAGCTCCACCTGCGCCCCGCCTTCGCGGCGGCCCGGGCGGGCGTCGCCGGCTACATGGCCGCCTACAACGACGTCGACGGCGTGCCGTGCAGCGCCAACGAGGAGCTCCTCACCGGCACCATCCGCGAGCGGTGGGGCTGGCGCGGGCTCGTCATGGCCGACGGCACGGCGATCGACCGGCTGCGCGACAGCGCGCCCGACCCGGCGTCCGCCGCGGCGCTCGCCCTGCAGGCCGGCGTCGACCTGAGCCTCTGGGACGAGGCGTTCACGCACGTGGAGGAAGCCCTGGACCGCGGCCTCGTCGGCGAGGACGTGCTCGACCGCGCCGTCGACCGTGTGCTCGCGCTCAAGCACCGCCTCGGCCTGCTCGGGGAGCCCGCGCCCACCGCGCCCGCCGCGCCCACCGCCCCCGCGCGGGACGTCGTCGCGCTCGTCGGGCGGGCGGCCCGGCAGTCCGTGGTCCTCGTGCGCGACGACGGCGTACTGCCGCTGCGCGACGGCGCGACGGTCGCCGTCGTCGGCCCGAACGCCGACGACCTCGACGCGCAGCTCGGCGACTACACGCCGCCGCGCCCGCCCGCGGACCCCGCCGCGTCCACCGTGCTCTCGGCCCTCACGGACCGGCTCGGCGCCGCGCGCGTGCGGCACGCGGCGGGCAGCCGGCTGCGCGGCCCGCTCGACGAGCAGCGCGAGGGGCCCGGCGCGCTCGACGCCGTGCGGGAGGCGTGCGCGGCGGCCGACGTGGCGGTGGTCGTGCTGGGCGGCACCAGCCGGCGCAGCTACGACGACGAGTTCGCCGACAACGGCGCCGTCGAGGGTCCCGCCCCCGACACGACGAACGGCGAGGGCGTGGACCTCTCCTCCGTCGCGCTGCCGCAGGCCCAGCTCGACGTGGCGCGCGCGGCGCGGGCGGCGGGCCGGCCCGTGGTCGGGGTCGTGATCGACGGCCGCCCCCGCGTGCTCACCGAGCTCGGCACCCTGGTCGACGCGCTCCTCGTGGTCCCCTTCCCGGGCCCCGGCGGCGGCGCGGCGGTCGCGGACGTCCTCCTGACCGGCGCGGCGTCCGGGCGCCTCCCGGCCACGTTCCCCGCCGCCGACGGCGTCGTGCCGGTCGCGCACGACGAGCGCCTGGAGACCGCCCGCGCGTATGCCGACAACACGGTGCTGCGCGGCCTGCCGTTCGGGACGGCGCACGCGCCGGGCATCACGGCCGTCCTGCGCGAGGTCACGACCACCGTCACCGCGGCCGCGCTGGCCGACGGCGGGACGGCGGAGCTCACCGTCGACGTCACGAACGACGGCCCGGCGGCGACGACCGTGTCCGTGCCACTCTACGGCCGGCGCCACGAGCGCGGCGTCCGGCCGCGCCGCCGCACGCTGCTGGGCGTGCGGCGCGCCACGGTCGAGGCCGGCACGACGGCGGCGCTGACGTACCGTCTCGGCCTCGACGAGCTCGGCTCCTGGGCGGGCGGCGCGCCCGCCGCCGAGCCCGTGACCGTGGGAGTGTGGTGCACCCCCGACGCCGACGAGCCGGCCGGCGCCGCCACCGTGCGCGTCACCGACCAGGAGGACGCCACCCCGTGGGAACGCTGACCACGACCACCGCCCGTCTCGACCCGGCGGTCGACGCGACCCTGCGGGCCGCGGCCGACCGCGTGCGCGCCGCGGCGGGCGAGCGCGTCGGCGGCATGGTCGAGGCGGCCCTGCGCCGCACCCTCGCCGACACGGTGACGATCGGGGCCGACGGCAGCGCGTTCGTCATCACGGGCGACATCCCGGCCATGTGGATGCGGGACTCGACCACGCAGCTCACGCCCTACCTGCGGTTCCTCGGCTCCTGCCCGCCGCTGGCGGACCTCGTGGCCGCCGTCGTGCGCCGCCAGCTCGCGTGCCTGGACCACGACCCGTACGCCAACGCCTTCAACGACGGGCCCACGGGCGCGCACTACGACCCCGACGACGTCTGCGACGACCCGCACGTGTGGGAGCAGAAGTACGAGGTCGACAGCCTCGCGTACCCGGTCACGCTGGCGCACCGGCTGTGGCGGGAGACCGGCCGCACCGACGTCTTCGACGAGCGCGCGCACCGCGTGCTGCGGACCGTCGTCGACCAGCTGCGCGTCGAGCAGCGGCACGACGCGTCGCCGTACCGCTTCTCCCGCGACACGACGATCCCCACGGAGACGCTCGCGCGCGACGGCCGCGGCACGCCCGTCGGCGTCACCGGCATGACGTGGAGCGCCTTCCGGCCGTCGGACGACGCCTGCACCTACGGCTACAACGTCCCGGCCAACCTGTTCGCCGCCCAGGCGCTGCGGGCCGTCGCGGAGATCGCCGACGAGGTCTGGGCCGACGCCCGGCTGGCGGAGGACGCCCGCACGCTCTCGGGCGAGCTCGTCGCCGGCGTCGCGGCGCACGGCGTCGTCCCCTCCCCCGCGGGCGACGGGCAGATCTACGCGTACGAGGTCGACGGGCTGGGCGGCGAGCTGCGCATGGACGACGCCAACACGCCGTCGCTGCTGTCCCTGCCGCTGGTCGCCCCCGACGTGCTCGACGACGAGGTCTGGCGGGCCACCCGGGAGTTCGTGCTGAGCCCGGCGAACCCGTACTTCTTCACCGGCACCGTGGCCAGCGGCGTCGGCAGCCCGCACACGAAGCCGGGCCGGGTGTGGCCCATCGCGCTCGCCGTGGAGGGCCTGACCGGCACCCCCGAGGACCGGGTGCGCCTGCTCCGGCTGATCGCGGACACCGACGGCGGCACGGGCCGGGTCCACGAGAGCTTCGACCCCTCGGACCCGACGGCGTACTCGCGACCGTGGTTCTCGTGGGCCGACTCGATGTTCTGCGAGCTCGCCCTCGCGGTGGCCGACGACGCCGGGCACTGACGCCCCGCGCCCCTTCGCGCACCTCCGCACCGACGGCTAGCATGCGGTGCAAGGTACTGCTACCTTGTGACGCATGGTACCGACGCCGGACATGGTCCTCACCCAGCTCCGCAAGGGAGTCGTGGAGTACTGCGTCCTGGCCTGCCTGCGCTCGGCGCCGGCGTACGGGCTCGAGCTCGCCGAACGCCTCGGCACCGACAGCACCCTGCTGACCAGCGAGGGGACGCTGTACCCCCTGCTGTCCCGCCTGCGCCAGCAGGGCTGGGTCACCACGACGCAGGTCGCGTCCGCCACGGGGCCGCCGCGCCGGTACTACGAGCTCACGACCGAGGGCCGGGCGGCGCTCGAGACGTTCACCGCCACCTGGGCCCGGTTCACGGCAGACGTCCGCACGACCCTGGAGCCCTGATGACCACCACCCCCTTCCCGCCGCTGGTCGAGGCCTACCTCGCCGACCTCGACCGTGCCCTGTCGGACGCCGACCCGCGCGAGCGCGCCGAGACCCTCGCCGCGGTGCGCGAGCACGCCGCCGAGTCCCTCGCCCGGCACGGCGCGGAGGACGACCCGGCCCGCCGCGTGCTCGACGAGCTGGGGCCCGTGGACGCCATCGCCGCCGAGGCGACGCCCGCGCCCGCGCCGGCAGCCCCGGCCGCCGCTCCCCGCACGCCCGCCGCGGACGTCTGGCTGGTGGTGCTCGCCATCGCCTCGCTGGCGCTGTTCGTGGTGCCCGTCGTGGCCGCGGCCGCAGTCGTCTGGGCGGCCGTCCGGCTCCGCTCGGGCGCGGGCAACCGCACCCTGCAGCGCGTCGCCCTCGTGGTCGGCGGCGTCTCCTTCGTCGGCGCCGTCGCGCTCTTCGTCTCGCACGTGCTCGCCGGCTGAACGGGCCGCCCGCGGGCCGTCGCGCCCCCCGGGGTTCCGGTGCGTGGAAACCGGTTGCTAGTCTGGGCACAGCACGGCAGGAACCGGTTTCCCACGGTTTCTCGCCGCCTGTCCCAGCGACGTGACGGAAGGCGACCATGACCCACTACAGCAACCCGGTCCTCGACGCGGACTGGCCGGACCCGGACGCCGTCCGGGTCGGCGACGACTACTGGCTGATCGCGTCCAGCTTCAACCGCGCCCCCGGGCTGCCCGTGCTGCACTCGCGCGACCTCGTCTCCTGGGAGCACGTGGCGCACGCCCTGCCCGCCCTGCCGCAGGCCGGGCACTACGCGCTCCCCCGGCACGGGTCCGGGGTGTGGGCGCCCAGCCTGCGCCACCATGACGGCCTCTTCTGGATCGTCTACCCCGACCCGGACCACGGCCTCTTCGTCCTTACCGCGACCGACCCCCGCGGCCCGTGGTCCGAGCCGTGGTGCCTGGTCCCGGGCCAGGGCCTCATCGACCCGTGCCCGCTGTGGGCCCCCGACGGCCGCGCCTACCTCGTGCACGGCTGGGCGAAGAGCCGCGCCGGCGTCAAGAACCGGCTCACCGTGGTCGAGGTGGACCCCGGGCTGCGCCGCGTCGTGGGCCCGGCCCGCACCGTGATCGACGGCGACGAGCTGCCCGGCTTCCGCACCCTGGAGGGGCCGAAGCTGTACCACCGCGACGGCTGGTACTGGATCTTCGCGCCCGCGGGCGGGGTCGCCACCGGCTGGCAGACGGCGTTCCGGTCGCGCTCCGTGTGGGGCCCGTACGAGCACCGCGTGGTGCTCGCCCAGGGCGACACCCCGGTCAACGGGCCGCACCAGGGCGCCTGGGTGGACACCCCCGACGGCGACGACTGGTTCCTGCACTTCCAGGACCGCGGCGTCTTCGGGCGGGTCGTGCACCTGCAGCCGATGCGCTGGGACGACGGCGGCTGGCCGGTCCTGGGCGACGCCGGGGCGCCGGTGCTCACCCACCCGACGCCGCTCGCGGGCGCGGAGCCCGGCGAGCCGGCGCGCAGCGACGACTTCGCCGCCCCGGGGCTCGCGACCCGCTGGCACTGGCAGGCGAACCCGGCCGAGGGCTGGGCCGTGGCCGACGGCGGCGGCACGCTCCGGCTGCCCGCGCAGCCCTCCCCGCGCGGCAACCTGCGCGACCAGGGGGCCGTGCTCTGCCAGCAGCTGCCCGGGCAGCCGAGCACCTGGGAGACCCGCGTGGACCTCGCCGGCGACGCGCCCGGCACCCGGGCGGGGCTGGTCGTGCTGGGCCGCGAGTACGCGTGGGCGGGCCTGGAGCGCACGCCGGTCGGCGTCGAGGTGACGGTCCGGCGCGGCGGGACCTACGGCGACGAGCAGGTCGTCGCGCAGGAGCCGGTACCGGGCGGCGCGACGAGCGTCGTGCTGCGTGCCGACGTCGACGCGCAGGGCGCGGTCACCTGGGGCTGGCGGCCCGACGCCCCGACGGGCGAGGACCCGGGGCCGTGGCACGAGCCCGCGCCCCCGTGGCAGGCGGTCGTCGGCCACTGGATCGGCGCCGAGGTCGGCCTCTTCGCGAGCGCCCCGCTCGGGGCGGACCTCGCGCCGGGCGACGGCGGCACCTTCGGCCCGGTGCGCGTCACCGTGGCCGGGAAGGAGGCGTGATGCCGCGCACCTCCGGGGGGCCCACCATCGACGAGGTGGCCTCCGCCGCCGGGGTGTCCCGGGCCACCGTCTCGCGCGTGATGAACGGCCGCTCCACGGTCGCCGCGGACATCGCCGAGCGGGTGCGCGCCGCCGCCCGGGACCTGCGCTACCAGCCGAGCCGCGTGGCGCGGAGCCTGTCGCTGGGCCGCACGAACTCCGTCGCGCTCGTCGTGCCGGACCTCGCGAACCCGATGTTCCAGCAGATCCTGCGGGGCACGATGGCGGCCGCCGCGCCGCACGACTACCGCGTGCTCGTCGCGGAGACCGCGGAGAACACGCGCGACGAGGCGGAGGTGGCCCTCGAGGCGCGGCTGCGCTGCGACGCGCTCGTCCTCGCGGCCCCGCGCACGCCCGAGGGGGCGCTGCTCGAGCTCCTCCCGCGGCTGGAGCCCGTCGTGGTGATCAACCGGCACGTGCCCGGCCTCACCGTGCCGAGCGTCCGCGTCGACTACGCGGCCGGTGTGCGCAGCATGGTCGACCACCTGGTGGCGCTGGGGCACCGGGAGCTGGCCTACGTCGCCGGCCCGCGCTCGAGCGCGTCGAACGCGCTGCGCGCCCGTGCCCTCGACGACGCGCGCGAGCGGCACCCGGGCCTGCGCGTCACGACCGTGCCCTGCGGCCCCACCGTGGACGCCGGCTACCGCGCGGCGGACCAGGTGCTCGCGACGGGCGCCACGGGCGTGGTCGCGTTCAACGACCTCGTCGCGTTCGGCCTGCTCGCCCGCCTCAACGAGGCCGGGGTGGCGGTGCCCGGCGACCTCTCGATCGGCGGCTTCGACGACATCGAGCTCGCCCGCTACGCGACGCCGTCCCTCACGACGGCGGCCGTGCCGCAGGCCGACCTGGGGCGGCGCGCCTGGGAGCTGCTGCACGCCCGCGTGCTCGGCACCGAGCAGTCCCGGCCCGGCGCCGGCGAGGGCGTCGCGCTGCACGTGACGCCCGGGCTCGTGGTGCGCGGCAGCACCGGCCCCGTGCCGCCCGCGCGCCGTCTCGGCGTGACGTCCGCGGACCTCGCGGGGCGGGCGCACGCCCGCGACGGCGCGCTGCGGGCCCGGTGGCGCGCGGCCGACGACGACTGGGTGCTCGACGTCGGCGACGACCGCCCCCTGGGCCGGTACACGCGCGGCGCCGGGATGCCGGGCGTGCACAGCCCGCGGCCGTTCCTGCACCCGGTGCACTCGCTGCAGGGCGTGGCGATGACGGCGAAGAGCCCCGTGGACCACCGCCACCACTACGGCGTCTCCATGGCGGTGGCCGACGTCGACGGCACCAGCCACTGGGGCGGGCGCACGTACGTGCGCGACCAGGGCCCGACGCTGCTCGCGAACCACGGTCGGCAGGAGGTCGGGCGCACGGAGGTGACGGACGACGGCGCCACCCTGGCGCAGCAGCTGCGCTGGCTGGACGAGCGCGGCGGCGTGCAGCTCACGGAGGACCGCCGGCTGACGGCCGTGGTGCTGCCCGAGGTGGACGCGTGGGCGCTCGGCTGGCACGGCACGCTGCGCGCCGGCGACGCCGACGTGGAGATCGGCAGCCCCGCCACGAACGGCCGCCCGGGCGCCGGGTACGGCGGCTGGTTCTGGCGGCTCCCGTCGGGCGACGAGGCCCGCGCCGTCTCCCCCGCCGGCCCCGACGTGCACGGGTCGCGGCACCCGTGGGTGGCGGTCGCGCGGCGCTCGGGCCCCGCCTGGACCACGCTCGTGCTCGTGCAGGAGCCCGGGGCGGGCGCGGAGGACCCGTCGCCCTGGTTCGCGCGGGTCGCGGACTACGTGGGCCTCGGCCCGGCGCTGGCGTGGGACGCGGTGCGCCGCGTCCCGGCCGGGTCGGCGCTCGACGTGCGCGTCGTGGCGGCCGTCGTGGACCGGCGCCTCGACGCCGCCGACGCGCAGGCCGTCGCCGAGCTCGCCGTCGCACGGGTGGGTGCCGTCGCTGCTGCCTAGGCTGGCCCCCGTGACGCCGGCACCACTGACCACAC
Organism: Promicromonospora sp. Marseille-Q5078; assembly: GCF_050315395.1. NCBI lineage: Bacteria > Bacillati > Actinomycetota > Actinomycetes > Micrococcales > Promicromonosporaceae > Promicromonospora > Promicromonospora sp. Marseille-Q5078. Next base: position 935,921 of record NZ_JBNPQG010000001.1, on the reverse strand, counting down.
GCACCAGGGCGGCATGGAGCCCCGAGCCCGGGAGGCCGACCTGGGGGATCGTGCTGGGCGACGCCGTCCGCGCCGGGGCGCTGGCGAGCGTCCTGGTCGCCGCGGCGACGTCGGGCGGCGTCGCCGTCGCCCTGTTCGCCCTCGTCCTGGGCGGCTCGATGGTGCCCCGGGCGTCCGGGGCCCCCGCCTGGCTCGACGTCACGTGCGGCGCGGTCATGCTCGCCGCCGCGTGGTGCGCCGTGGCCGGGCTCTACGAGCGGGTCGAGGGTCTGGACCTGCTCGTGCACGCGGTCGCGACCGGGGCGCTCGCGGCCCTGGCCCACCAGGTGCTGGCCCGGGCCGGCGTCGCCGTGTCCCACGTCCGCCCGCGCGCGACGGCCGCGCTGACGACGGTCGGCCTCGGCGCGCTGCTCGCCGTCGTCTGGGAGCTGCTCGAGGCCGTGGGGCACACGTTCTTCGACGACAGCATCCACGTGACGTACCCGGACACCGTCGGCGACCTCGCGGCGGCGCTGCTGGGCAGCCTCGCCGCGGCGTGGCTCGCCGCCCGTGCCGCCACCCGGACGCCGGCACGGGTGCTCTCGTGACGGCGCGGCCGGGGAACCCTTCCGCGGGACGGACGCTCCCCACCGTCTCCGTGGTCGTCCCCGCCCGCGACGACGCCGCCGCGCTCGCGCGGTGCCTCGCGCTGCTCGCGGAGCAGACCCATGCACCGCTCGAGGTCGTGGTGGTGGACAACGCGTCCTCCGACGGGACGGCCGAGGTCGCACGGCGCGCAGGAGCCGTCGTGGTGCACGAGCCACGGGTCGGCATCCCCGCGGCCGCGGCCGCGGGGTACGACGCCGCCCGGGGCGACGTCGTCGCGCGCCTCGACGCCGACTCGCAGCCCGGTCCCGGCTGGGTGCGCGCCGTCGCCGACCGCATGGCCGGCGACCCGACGGTCGACGCCGTGACAGGGGTGGGAACCTTCACCGACCTGCGGGGCGGCCGCTGGGCGTGCGCGCTGTACCTCTCCGCCTACTACGCCAGCACCCGGATGGCGCTCGGCCACACGGCGCTGTGGGGTTCCTGCATGGCGGTGCGCCGCAGCACGTGGTGGGCCGTGCGCGACCAGGTCGAACGGGTCGACCCCGAGGTGCACGACGACCTGGACCTCGCCTTCGCGCTCGGGCCACGCCGACGGATCGTGCGGGACCGGCACCTCCGGGTCGGCGTGTCCGCCCGGTCGCTGCGGTACGCACGCCGCCGGCGCCTGGTCCGGGCCGTGCGCACGCTGCGGCTGAACTGGGCGGTCGCGCCCCCGTGGGAGCGGTGGCGCGACCGGCTCGGCGCGGCCGCGCGCTAGTTGTCGTCCCGGGCCACCGCCATTGATACCGGCGGCTGAACTATTGACGCGGGCACGATCCGTCGGCTACGTTCTGAGAAACCGGTTTCTGAGGCGTTTCCGGTCGCAGGACGCGACGGGGAGGGAAGACCGACACCGACGTCGGCCGCACCACGAGCAGCAGCACCTGGCACCAGCGCACGACCGCTCGTCCCGACCCGAGGGCCGCAGGCCCGAGTCTCACGAGAGGTGCGACGATGCCCTTCACCCCGGACGACCGACGCTCCCCGCGCCCCGGTCGACCACCCCGACGAGCGCGTGCCCGCGCCGTCGCCGCCCTGTCCGCGCCGGTGCTGGCGCTGACGCTGCTCGCCCCCGCGGCGCACGCGGCGCCCGACCCGTCGCCCGGCGCCGAGGCGGCCGGCCGCGCCCTGCTGCACCGCATCGGCGCCACGCCCGCGACGACGGCGGACGGGCCGGTCTGGTCCCCCACCGCGACCGGCTTCGCGTCCGTGCCGACGGACGCGCTGCCCGAGGGCACCACGGGCGGCGCGGGCGGCCGCACTGTCACCGTGCGCGACGCGGCGGCGCTCGCCGAGTACGCGGCGTCGGACGAGCCGCTGACGATCCTCGTGCAGGGCAGCCTCGACGTGGAGCCGTTCGGCGCGATGATCGACGTCGCGAGCGACAAGACCGTCGTCGGCGCGGCGTCGGGAGGCGAGCTGGTCGGCGGCGGGCTGCGGCTGCTCGAGGTCGAGAACGTCATCATCCGGAACCTGACCTTCCGCGACTCGTTCGTCGCGGCCGACTGGGACGGCAAGAGCGCGGACAACGACAACGACGGCATCCGCGTCGACACGTCCGACCACGTGTGGGTGGACCACAACGAGTTCGCCCGCCTCGGCGACGGCCAGCTCGACATCCGCAAGGACTCCACCGCCGTCACGGCGTCGTGGAACTCCTTCCACGACCACAACAAGACCCTCGGCGTCGGGTGGACGGACAACGTCGTGACCACGCTGACGCTGCACCACAACCGCTTCTCGAACGTGCACCAGCGCAACGGCAGCATCGACAACGTCGCCCTCGGCCACCTCTACAACAACTGGCTGTCGGGCGTGAGCTCGTATGGCACCACCTCGCGCGGGGGCTCGTCGCTCCTCGTGGAGTCGAGCGTCTACGAGAACGCGCGCAACCCGCTCATCCTCAGTGGCGACGCCGCCCGCCTGCACCAGCGCGACAACCTGTTCCGCGGCACCTGGGGCGAGGAGCCGGCCGAGACCGGCCCCACGTTCGAGGCGTCCGACCTCTACGACTACCGGGCCGACGACGTCGAGGACGTCGTGCCGCTGCTCACCCGGTACGCCGGGACCCGCTCCACGCACGACGAGCGCGTGGGCCGGCAGGTCACGGTGGCCCAGGACGGCTCCGGCGACTTCCTGTCGATCCAGGCGGCCGTCGGCGCGGCGTGGCGGTCCGGCCGGCCCGTCGAGGTCGTCGTCGAGCCGGGCACGTACCGGGAGGTCGTCACCGTCTGGCCCGGCGCCGACCGCCTGACGGTGCGCGGCGCCACGGGCGACCCCGCCGACGTCGTCGTCACCTACGACAAGCCCGCGAGCGACTGGGCCACCGCGACCGTGCTCGCCGACCGCGTCACCCTGCGCGACCTGACTCTCGAGAACGCGTACGACGCCGACGCGAACGGCCCCGCGGAGACGCTCGCCCTCCGCGACGCCGGCCACCGCACCGCGCTCGACGACGTCGTCCTCGTGGGCGGCGGCCGCAGCACTGACGACCCGCGCCGTTCCTGATCCCTTCGCTGACCAAGGAGCACCATGACCACAGGTTTCGACACGCTCAGCCACCGACGGGCCGCCCGCGTGGTGGCCGCCCTCGGCGCGCCCGCGCTGGCGCTCACCCTGCTCGCCCCCGCCGCCCACGCGGCGCCCGATGCCGGCTCAGCCGTCGACCCGGGCGCGGCCGGCGCCGCCGTCCTCGAGCGCATCGGCGCACCGACCACCACCACGGCGGACGGGCCGGTCTGGTCGCCCGTCGCGACCGGGTTCGCCTCGACCCCTACCGACGACCTCCCGCACGGCACGACCGGAGGCGCGGGCGGCGACGCCGTCACCGTCCGCGACGCGGCCGCGCTCGCCGAGGCCGCGGCGTCCGACGAACCGCTGACGATCTACGTCAAGGGCACCATCGAGCCGGCCGAGCTCGGCTCGATGATCGACGTGGCGAGCGACAAGACGATCGTCGGGTTCGCGTCCGGCGCCGAGCTGGTGGGCGTGGGGCTGCGGCTCGACCACGTGGAGAACGTCGTCGTGCGCAACCTGCGCTTCCGCGACTCGTACGTGCCGGGCGACTGGGACGGCAAGAGCGCGGACAACGACAACGACGGCATCCGCGTCGACACGTCCAGCCACGTGTGGATCGACCACAACGAGCTCACGCGCCTGGGGGACGGGCTGATCGACGTCCGCAAGGACTCCACGGCGGTCACGCTGTCGTGGAACTACCTGCACGACCACAACAAGACGGTGGGCGTGGGCTGGACCGACAACGTGGTCACCGAGATCACGATGCACCACAACCGGTTCTCGAACACCTACCAGCGCAACGCGAGCATCGACAACGTCGCCGCCGGCCACCTCTACAACAACTGGTTCGACGGGCAGGCGCAGTACGGCACGATGTCGCGCGGCGCGTCGCAGCTCGTCGTCGAGTCGAGCGTGTACTCGAACGGCGAGGACGCGATCGTCGCCAAGGACCCGGCGTCGAAGGTCGACTCGCGCGACAACCGGTTCACGACGATCCGCGGGCGCAAGGACGACACCGGCCCGACGTTCGACCCGGCCGCGCGGTACACGTACACGCCGGACGCCGTGGACGACGTCACCCGCATCGTCACGGAGGGCGCGGGCACGCTCGGCGCGCCGGAGAAGGTCCGCCGCACGGTCACGGTGGCGCTCGACGGCACCGGCGACTACGCGTCGATCGGGGCCGCGGTGGGCGCGGCCTCGCGGTCGCCGCACCCGGTGGACGTCGTCGTCGAGCCGGGCGTCTACCGCGAGGTGGTGCGGGTCTGGCCCGGCGCCGACGGGATCACGATCCGCGGCGCCACGGGCGACCCGGAGGACGTGGTGCTCACCTACGACCTCGCCGCCGGCCAGGCCAAGTTCTACGGCGGCACGTTCGGGCACACCGGCTCGCCGGTGCTGTCGGTGCTGGCCGACGACGTCACGCTGCGCGACCTCACCGTCGAGAACGCCTACGACGAGGCCGCGAACGGTGGCAGCCAGGCGCTCGCGCTGCGCACCGCCGGCGACCGCACGGTGCTCGACGGCGTGCGGCTGCTGGGCAACCAGGACACGTACCTGGCCGACCCGGGCTCCGGGGACGCGCCGTCGCGCACCTGGGTCACCGGCTCGTACATCGAGGGCGACGTCGACTTCGTCTACGGCGGCGGCACCCTCGTCGTCGAGGACTCCGAGATCCGCTCGCTCGACCGCGGCTCCGCGACGAACAACGGGTACGTGGCCGCCCCGGCGACCGTGCCGGGCGGCAAGGGCTTCCTGTTCACGCACACGCGGTTCACCTCCGACGCGGCGGCGGGGTCCGTCTTCCTCGGCCGCCCGTGGCACCCGAGCAGCAACCCGCTCGTCGACCCGTCCGTCGTCGTGCGCGACTCCTGGCTGGGCGCGCACGTCGGCACGCCGGCCTGGTCGGACATGAGCGGCTGGTCGTGGCGCGACGACTTCATGCGGGAGTACCGCAACGCCGGTCCGGGCGCCGCGCCCGCCGGCGAGGACGTCGACGGCCGCCCGCAGCTGACCGACGACGAGGCCGCCGCGCACACCCGCGAGGCGTACCTGTCCGGCGACGACGGCTGGCGCCCCTGGCGGCGCTGACCACGTCCGGTGCGCCGCTCCGGATCCCGTCCGTGGTCGTGACCGCGTGAGGCGTGCGGGCCGCCGCTGTTCGCTTTGTGTGCGAGCGGCCCGCATCCCTTGCCCTCCCGATTCCCCGGGCGGGAGCGTGTTTCTCTCGCCATCGACTCATAGGAGAGATCACGGATGGGAACGAATCAGGAGCTCGGGCGGCGCACCGTCCTGGGCATGGGGGCCACGGGAGCGCTCGCGATGACGGCAGGGATCCTGCTGCCGTCGGCCGCGACGGCGGCGGCCACGTCGACGTCGGGCGGCGCCCGCACCACGACGTTCACGCACGACCCCGACCGCTTTTTGCGCAACCCGCTGAACGGGTGGGTGCTCTACAGCACGGCGACGGTCGCCGACGACTACTGGGAGCACTACGACGCCATGCAGGTGCCGGGCATGGACGGCACCGTGAAGGTGTCGGACTACGCACCGACGCTCTACATGCGCGTCGCGTGGTCCGTGCTCGAGCCCGAGGAGGGCGTGTACGGCTGGGACACCGACGAGAAGCTCCGGTGGATGCTCGCCGAGGCGAAGAAGCGCCGCATGCGCCTCGCGTTCCGCGTGGTCGTCGACAGCCGGGACAAGCCCCACGGCTTCACGCCCGACTACGTGCGCGCGGCCGGCGCGCAGGGCTACGAGTCGCAGACCGGCGAGGTGACGCTGTGGTCGCCGTACCCCGACGACCCGGTCTTCCAGCAGAAGTACGAGGTGTTCCTCGAGGCGCTGGCCGCCCGGTTCGGCGACCCCGACGAGATGGACTTCATCGACGGGTACGGCCTGGGCAAATGGGGCGAGGGGCACTCGATGAAGTACCTCGACAGCGCCCACCGCGAGGCGGTGTTCCACTGGAACATCGACCTGTACACGCGCCTGTTCCCGGACGTGCCGCTGGCCGTGAACTACCACCGCATGATCGGCGCCGAGAAGGACTGGGGCTCGGCGGACCCGAAGAGCCGCGAGCTGCTCGACTACGCGTACGACAAGGGCTGGATCCTGCGGCACGACGCGTTCGGCATGACGACCTACTACGGGCAGTGGGAGCGGGAGGTCGCCGGCGCGTGGCTGTACAAGCGGCCGATCGTGATGGAGGGCGGCTGGGTCACCGGCAGCCACACGATCTCGGACGACCCCCGCGGCTACGAGACGGCCGCCGACGTGCGCCAGGGCGAGTTCGACGACTCGCAGCAGGCGCACGTCAGCTCGATGGACTTCCGCGTGGGCGAGACCGACTCGTGGTTCGAGGACTGCTTCGACCTCGTGAAGGAGTTCAATGCCGAGGGCGGCTACCGCCTCTACCCGCAGCACGTCGCCGCGCCGTCGACGGTGGCGCCGGGCGGACCGGCGACGATCGCGCACACGTGGGCGAACGCCGGGTGGGCGTTCTTCCCCAGCGACCTGCCGCAGTGGCACGGCAAGTACCAGGTGGCGTTCGCGCTGCTCGACCGGTCGGGCGAGGCCGTCGAGGTGTACGTCGACGACGCGATCCCGACGCACACGTGGCGCGAGCGGCACACCTACGACTACACGTCGACCCCCACGGTCGGCCGGGTCGCGAAGGGCCGCTACCGCTGGGGCGTCGCGATCGTGGACACGACGCGCGACGACGCCCCGGCGATCGAGCTCGCGACGGCGGGCGAGACGACCGACAGCGGCTGGCTCGTGATCGGTGGCGTGACGGTCGAATAGGGCCCTCGTCAGGCGGGGAGCACCGGCCAGAGCCAGGTCGCGAGGTCGATCTCATGCTCTGCGCCGGTGCCCCAGCGGGCAGTGACGGTGGTGCCGGAGACGGCGACCGTCACCGCCCCGTCGAGCGGCCGCGGCCGGGCCGACAGCGCGTGCAGGCTCACGAGCACGGTGTCGCCAGGGCCGACGGCTCCGTGCAGCACGGGCACCGCCGAGGCGGGGCCGAACGCGTCGGACCCGGTCGACGCGACGACCGACGACGACGCCCACCCGGCGAGGCCGACGATCGCGCCGGTCAGCCCGTCGGCGTTCGTGACCGCCGCGGCGAGGCCGCCCGACGAGGCCAGCGGGGCGGCGTCGCCCGCGACCTGCCAACCGCCCTCGCGCACGGGCCATCCGCGGTCGCTGCGCACGAGGTGGGCGCGCACCTCGTGGTCGCGCTCGACGATCGTCGCGCTCACCACGGTGACGCCCGGGAAGGGACGACCGTCGCGCTGCGGGACGTGCGTCGACGCGGCGATCGGCCCCTCGGTGCGCGTCGCGCGGAGGACGCCGCGCCTGCTGGCCCGCCCGTCGTCGTCGACGAGCGCGAGGTGCCCGTCGACCCCCTCCTCCCACGCCGGGCCCGTGCCCGGCGCGGAGTGCGTGGAGTACCCGAGCTTCGCGTAGTGCGGGTCGTCGGGGTCGGGCCGGGTGGGCTCGACGGGGATCTCGCAGTGGTCGCTGCCGTGGTTGACGAGCCGCACGATGCCGTCGCTCTGTGGCCGCAGGATCCATCCGGCGCCGGCGATCGTGCGGGGCCGCGGCGCGTGCGGCTGCTCGCGCTCGGTCCACACCGCGGCGTCGTCGGGCAGGGCGAGCCCCAGGAACCCGATGCCGGCGAGGTACGACGACCCGAACCCGCTGTACGTCTGCGCGACGGGCTCGTGCGGGCGGCGCCAGCCGAGGTCGAGAGGCTCGTCGACGCCGACGCCCGCGTCCACGAACCGCTTCAGCACGCCCGACGCGAGGGCGCGGGTCTGCCCGGGCGACAGCGCGTTCACGCCGGCGAGCTCCGCGCACCACACCGCGGCGAGCGCCGCCGTGCGGTAGGTGAGCGAGCGGCCCACGTGCAGCAGGGACCCGTCGGGTGCGACGAGGTCGGCGAAGGACGCGCTGAACGCGTGCAGGCGCTCGCGGTGCCGGCGGCCCTCGGGGGTGTCGGCGCGGCCCGTCATCTCGTACCACGCCCACAGGTAGGGGTGGATGGCCCACGCGTTGTAGTAGTCGATCGCATGCTCGGGGCCGTCGGTGTACCAGCCCTGCTCGAGGTACCAGGACTCGACGCGGGCGACGTTGCGCTCACCGATGCAGCCCGACGTGTCCTCGTCGACGGACCGCAGGAAGCCCTCGGCCATGGCGGGGAACAGCTGCCAGTTGTTGTGCCACACCTCGAGGCGCGCGTGATGGCGCAGCCACGCGGCGATCTGCCGCTGCTCGGGCCGGGAGAGCCCCGCCCACAGGCGGTCCCGGCTGACGTGCAGGCCGAAGGCGATGTTCGCGGCCTCGACGATGTTGTTCGTGACGCCCGTGATCGGCACGCGGCAGGTGACGCCGAGCGGCCACGCCTCGGGACCGTCGGGATCGGTCCCCGCCAGCAGGGCGCGCGCGTACCACTCGAGCGCGTCGTCGGACCCGGGACCCGAGGTGCCCGCGACGAGGGGCGCGGCCAGCAGGAAAGAGCGGCCGACGGCCTCCATGCTCTCCCGCCGCTCGCCGTCGCCCGTCACGCGGCCGGGCAGCCGGGTGGCGGCACCGAGCGGGCTCGAGAAGCGCCGCACCTGGTCGAGCCAGCGGTGCCCCGTGGCGACCCAGTGGTCGCGGGTCCAGCCCGTGACGGGCGAGAGCGCACGGTCGTCGGGCGGCAGGACGAAGGGGTCCATCACGCCGTCCATCACGCCCTCCGCACGACGACGCGGGCCGAGCCCTCGACACCCGCGGGCGCGGTGAGGATCGTGCGGTGCACCGCCGCGCCCCAGGCGCGGACGAGGCGCGTGTCGGCGGGGTCGATGTCGACGCGCTCGGTGACGACGCCGAGGCCGTCGTCGAACGCGACGAGCGCAGGGCCTACGGCGAGGCCGCCCGCGACGGGGCGCGGCTCGTCGGCCGTCATGAGCACGAGCCGCATCTCGCCGTCGCCCGCGAACCGCCAGGCGTCGTCGATGCGCACCTCGCCCGCACGGCGGTCGAGCGCGACCGTGCGCGTGATCGACGCGAGACCTGCCTCCGCGGGGTACGCGGCGGTGAGGTCCATGCTCAGCGAGGCGACGGACCCGTCGTCGGCGAACGTCGTGCCCCTCGCCCGGAACTCGGCGCCGTGCCGCTGCTCGACCCCGTCCGGCAGCGGCACGCTGTGCCAAGCGCTGCGCATGGTCCAGATCGTGTAGCGGGTGTCGGGCATGAACGTGTCGCGGACGTAGTCGCCCACGCCCACGTCGATGAGCACCGGGTGACCGTCGAGCGACACGATGGGGCCGCCCACGTCGTTGTGGTTGTGGCTGACGTCGTTGTGGCCGCCCTTCACGGCGAGCGCGAGGCCCGCGGCGTCGTGCGTGCGCTCTCGGGCGACGGCGACCTCGGTGCCGGGGGCGTACCAGGACGCGGGCATGCCGGGCTCGGACGGCCCCGCCTCCGCCCAGCCCGGGTCCCGCAGCGCCGCGAGGGTCCGCAGGAACATCGGCGCGAGCTGTCCGTCGAACCCCAGCGGGTGGGCGCGGCCCATCCACCGCGCGTGGCGCACGACCTCGTCGTCGCCGACGCGCTCGCCGAAGCGGGCGAGCAGGTGCCACACCGCGTTCGGCGGGTGGGCCGGTGACCCGTCCGAGAAGTTCACCTGGCTGTCGGCGTCGATCTGCATCGCGAGTGGGAAGCGGCTCATCGCCGCGACGGGCGGCACGGCGAACCCGTCGTAGGCCCCGCCGGTGGCCCGTTCGACGACCTCGAGCGCCTCGAACAGCGTGGCGCCGGCCCACCACCAGTAGGTGGCGCCCTCCTCGCAGCTGCCGTCGTCGGCGTACCCCGCGCGGAAGCGGTCGAGGATCACGATGGCGCGCTCGACGGTGCTCTCGATCGCTGCGCGGTCGCCCTCGACCGCCATGGTGCAGGCGAGCACGTTCGACACGACCCACGGCGCCCAGTTGTTCGGCGGGCGACCGTCCTCGCCCTCGGCCCAGGCGTAGGTGTCGCGGTCCCAGGGGTCGAGCACGCGACGGCGGATCTCGTGGCGAACCCGCGCGTGGATCCCCGGGAACGCGGCGTCGAGGGCGTCGCCCGCCACGCGGTCGACCGCGGCGAGCAGGCCGCCGACATACCCGCACGAGAGGTCGAGCACGTCGCGACCGGGCACGGGGAGTGGCGGCCGCTCGCCCGTCTCCGGGATCGCGTAGTGCGAGGGGAGGCACCATGCGGTGAGCTCGCACAGCCGCCACACGGCGTCGGCGAGCCGCGGCGCCCACGCAGCGCCGTCGCCCGTCACGCCCCACGCGAACGTCGCCGAGGCGACCTCGTTCAGCAGCGCGAGCTGCGCGTTCTCGTAGGGCATGCGCTCGCCGGTCCCGGCATAGTGCGCCCACAGGGTGAGGCACGGGGCCTGGGCGGCCGCGGAACGGCGCCACGCGCCGGCGGCCGCGAGCAGCGCCTCCCGGTCGGCGTCGCCGACGCCCGACCAGGCGCCGCGGTCGGTCACGGGCGGGGCCGGGGCCCACCGGTCCGGGTCGAGCGCGGCGCGGGCGTCGCGCGTGAACCGGCCGAGGAACGACGTCGTGTCGGCCATGGCTACGCGATGACGGCCAGGTGGCGGCCGGTGATCGGCTCGGCGAACGCGCCCGTCTCGCCGAAGCGGACCACCTCGTCGACGATGTGCGCGGCGAGGCGGGAGTTCTCGTTGCCGACCGAGCCCGCGAGGTGCGGGGTCAGGAAGGTGTTGGGCGTCGACCACAGCCGGTCGCCCTCCGGCAGCGGCTCGCGGCCCGTGACGTCGAGCAGCGCCACAAGGTCGCCCCGGTCGAGGCGGTCGGCGAGCGCCTGCTCGTCGACGAGCTCGCCGCGAGCCGTGTTGATGAGGGTCGCGCCGGGTCGCATGCGCTCGATGAGCTCCCGGCTGATCATGCCGCGCGTCGACGGCAGCGACGGCGCGTGCAGCGTGACGACGTCGCTCGTCGCGACGAGCTCGTCGAGCGGCACGACCTCGACGCCCAGCGCGCGGCGCTGCTCGTCGTCGAGGGTCGGGTCCGACACGACCACCTCGACGTCGAGCGTCGCGAGGCGGTCGATCAGCAGGCGCCCCACGTGCGAGGCGCCGACGACGCCCACGCGGATGCCGTGGGCCCCGATGGCGGGCCACGTCCTCCCCGAGTCGGGCTGGCGGCCGAGCGCGCGGTACTGCTCGCTCGCCCACAGCACGCGTTTCGCCGCGAGGATCACCATCGCGAGCGCGAACTCGGCAACGGGGACGGCGTTGGCCCCCGCGCTCGACGCCACGGCCACGCCGCTGTCGAGCAGGGCGTCGGTCACGACGGGCCGGACGGTCCCCGCCGAGTGCGCGACCGCGACGAGCGACGGCAGCGCGTCGCGCACGTCGCCCTCGACGGTGGGCGTGCCCCACCCGGTGATCACCACCTCGGCCTCGGCGAGCAGCGCGCGGTCGGCGGGATCCGTGGGATCGAGCGGCTCGGGGGCCAGCAGGCGCAGCCGAGGGTCGGCGATGAGCCGCGCGACCTCGGGAGCGTCGAAGACGCTCGAGAACGTGCTGTCGGGCATGAGGAACGCGACGGTCCGTCGCACATCGTCCTCGGGGTGCGGCATGTCGGCTTCTCCTTCGTCTCCGACGGCAGGACCAACGCAACGCGACGGCGACGAACGGCGTCAAGCGATCCAGTTCAAACGCACATCACTCGAACATCGAGGCGGGCGTGCCCGTGGAGCGCCGCGGCACGAGGTTCGGCCGCAGCGTCACGTGGCGCGAGGTGAGCACCCGCTCGGCCGTGGTGGACACGCGGTCGAACAGCATGCCGACCGCGACCCAGCCGACGTCCCGCTTGGGCGGCCCCACGGCGGTCAGGGGGACGGCGGCCAGCGAGGCGACCTCGTCGTCGTAGGCGATGACCGACAGGTCGCCCGGGATCGACAGCCCGATCGCGAGGACCGCCTCGACGAACTCCACGGCATAGCGGTCGGAGTGCACGAACACCGCCGTCACCCCGGCCGCGAGCGCCCGCTCGAGATACGCGACGCTCTGCTCGCGGATCCCCTGCCGATGGTCGACGACCTCGACCGCGTCGACGTCGTCGAGCCCGAAGGCCCGGACCGCGCGGTCGAACCCGACGCGCAGGTGCGGCATCGTCGGCGTCTCGAACGTGACCATGCCCACGCGCCGGTGGCCCAGCTCGGCGAACAGGCGGATCGCGACGACCGCGCCCGCCGCGTGGTCGGTGCGCACGAGGTCGAGGGCACCCGCGTTCACCGCGTCGTCGAGCGACCTCTCGACCACGACGACGGGGACCGGTGAGTCGACGAGCTGCCCGAACGTCTCGAACTCGTCGTTCGTGCTCGTCGTGACGAGCAGCCCGTCGACGCCGCGCTCGATCATCCGCTGGACCTGGGCGCGCTCGCGCTCGGGGTCGTAGTCGGAGATCCCCAGGACGAGCCGGCCGCCCATCGTCTGCACGCGCTCGACGGCCCCGTCCACGATCGCCGGGAAGTAGTAGCCCGGGTCGGGGACCACGAAGCCGAACGTGAACAGCGGCTCCTTCGCGGCGGGGGCCGGCACCGTCGACGACCGCGGCGGCGGACGGTGCCCCGCCGCCGTCACGTCGGCCCGCTCGGGCCGCACCGCCTCGTCGACGGGGACCGCTCCCCCGTGCACGCGGCGCAGCATGCCCCGGTCGGCGAGCTCGCCCAGGTCGCGCCGCACCGTCATGGCCGAGATCCCCATGCGCCCGGCGAAGTCGGTGGCCGACAGGCTGCCGTGCAGCTTCAGCTCCGCCAGGATCCGCCCCTGCCGCTGTGTCAGGTCCATCGAACCTCCATGTTCGATTTCTGAGCGAATGAATATCGAGGCTTGACCATACCTCCGCGGCGCTCCCAGGATGAGGGCCGTTCGGACCGCCGGGGACGGCGGCGGACGCACGTAGCGATGGAGGTACGTTCATGCGCACACCCGCGCCTTTCACCCGCCGGGCCTTCCTCGGCGGGATGCTCACGACGGCAGGCATGTCCGCCCTCGCCCTCGCGGGCTGCTCGACCAACTCGTTCAGCGGCAAGGCCCGGACGATCACCGTCATGACCGTGTCGAGCGAGGTCACCGACGAGCTGCTCGCCGCCTGGGAGCAGACGCACCCCGACATCGGGCTCTCGTTCATCAACTTCGACCAGGTCCGCCTCAACTCGATGATCGCGGCGGGCAACCCGCCCGACGTCGTGCGCGCGACCGGCGCCTCGCAGTCGGCCTACTACGCGGCCCGCGGCCTGTCCCATCCGCTCGACGACTACATGAAGGCGTCGAGCGTCGTGAGCTACGACGACCTCGCCGTGGTGAACGACGTGTGGCGGTGGGACGGCCAGGTGCAGGGCCAGGGCCGGTACTACGGCATGACCAAGGACTGGTCGCAGGACTTCATGTACTGGATCAACACCCGCATGTTCGAGGAGGCGGGCCTCGCGATCCCCACGGCCGACATGCCGCTCACGTACGACGAGCTGCTCGAGCACGGCCGGGCCATGACGTCCCGCAAGGGCGGGCGCGTGGCGCAGTACGGGCTGTTCAACACGACCCCGTCCGTCGCGTCGATCTCGCAGATGGTCGCGACGACTGGCGGCACGATCTACAACGACGACCTGTCGGTGATCGACTTCACCTCGCCCGAGGCGCAGCGCGCGATGCAGTGGTTCGTCGACGTCGCGAGCGAGCGCGTCGGCTACACGCTGGTGGACGTCAGCCCCGAAGGCTGGGACTGGCCCGCGTTCCAGGCGCAGCGCCTCGCGATGGACGGCGCCGGCTACTGGATGACGGGCACGATCACCCCCGACGACGAGGTCGAGCAACACGCCCGGCTCGTGCCGGCGCCGGTCATGGGCGACACCCGCATCAGCCCCGCGCGCGCCGCGACCGGGTTCTGGATCGCCAAGGACTCGACGATGAAGGACGAGGCCTGGCAGTTCATCGAGTGGTTCTGCGGCGGGCAGCCCGCGGCCGACCGCGCGAAGCTCGGCGGCGGGATCCCGCCGATCGACAGCCTGTACGACTCGCTGCCCCAGCAGACCGCCCTGCAGAAGCAGGCGTACGACACGCAGATGAACGAGCTGCAGTACCTGCAGGCGATCCCCGCCTCGCCGTTCATCGACCCCACCGCCATCGACGCGTCGCTCTCCGACAAGTTCGCCCGCGTCGTGCGCGGCGACATGACCGTCGGGCAGTGGGCCGACGCGACCACGACGTCCGTCAACGCGCTGCTCGCCAACGGCGCCTCGCTCGTAGGGATGTGACCTCATGACCGTCCTCACCCAGGAGCAGACGACCACGCAGGCCGCCGCTCCCCCGCAGGGCACGAAGGCCCCGAAGGCGCGGCAGTCGCTCGCCCGCCGCAAGGAGGGCCGTGCGTTCTACGGCTTCATCTCGCCGTGGCTCCTCGGCACCGTGCTGCTGACGCTGTTCCCGCTGATCTATGCGTTCGCGATCAGCATGACCAACTGGGACGGCATCTCCCCGTCGTTCTCGTGGGTGGGCCTGCAGAACTACAGCGACGTGCTGAGCGATCCCGACACCTGGGCGAGCCTCGGCCGCACGGGCCTGCTGGCGCTCGCCGTCGTGCCGATCACGATCGTCGGCAGCCTCCTGCTGGCGATCCTGCTGAACCAGAAGGTGCGCGGGCGTACGTGGTTCCGCGTGTTCATCTACCTGCCGGCCATCGTGCCGCCCGTCGCGGCGACCCTCACGTGGAAGCTGATCTTCGACCGCGACACGGGCGCCCTCAACGCGTTCCTCGCGACCCTCGGCGTCGACGCGGTCGACTGGTTCAACGGCGACGCCGTGTTCGGCGTGCTGATCTGCGTGATGCTGTGGGGCATCGGCGCCGGCGTGATCATCAACCTCGCCGCGCTCCAGGACGTCTCGCAGGAGCTGCTCGAGGCCGCGACGCTCGACGGCGCGAACCCGCCGCAGCGGTTCTGGCACATCACCCTGCCGGCGATCTCGCCCGTCATGCTGTTCCAGACGATCACGGTGACGATCGGCGCGCTGCAGACCTTCGTGCCCGCACTGCTGCTGTCGCCCGCCGCCGGCGCGGCCGCGATCACCGCGGTCCCCGAGGCCAACCAGATCTACATGATCGACGTCTACGCGAAGTACTTCGCGTTCTCGCAGTACGGCCCGGCGTCCGCCATGCTCTGGCTGTTCTTCCTGGCCATCCTCGTCGTCACCGTGCTGACGTTCCGCATCGGCGGGCGCACGGTGTTCTACGCGGTCGATCCGTCCGAGGAGGGGCGCTGACCATGTCCGAGACCCTGACGAGCACGACCGCGGGCGCTCCCCGCGGGGTGCGCGAGAGGCTGCGCGCGCGGCCCGGCGTGTTCCTCACGCTCACGATCATCTCGATCGTCCTGCTGCTGCCCTTCCTGCTGCTGATCATCACCTCGCTCAAGTCGGCCGACCAGCTCTCGAGCGGCGACTTCGTGTGGATCCCGGTGCCCGCCGCGATCCAGAACTTCGTGAGCGCCTTCACGGAGGAGCCGTTCGCGATCTACGCGCTGAACTCGTTCTTCCTCGCGACGATCTCGGGCGTGCTCTCGACCTTCTCCTCGGCACTCGTCGGGTACGGGTTCGCCCGCCTGCGCGGCCCCGGCAAGAAGTTCATGTTCGGCGTGCTCATCTCGATGATGCTCGTCCCCGGCATCGTCACGCTGATCCCCACCTACCTGCTGTTCTCGCAGATCGGCCTCGTCGGCACCTACTGGCCGTGGGTGCTGTGGGGCCTCTCGGGGTCGCCGTTCATGATTTTCCTCTACCGCCAGTTCTTCGCAGGCCTGCCCCGCGCGCTCGAAGAGGCGGCCACGCTCGACGGGTGCTCGCGGTTCGGCACGTTCATGCGGATCTTCCTGCCGGTGTCGAAGCCCATCATCGTGACGGTGTTCGTGCTGTCGTTCACGGGCGTGTGGGGCGACTTCATCACCCCGAACCTGATGCTCAACTATGACAACACGACCCTGGCCGTCGCCCTCGCGTCGGGCTACGTCAACGACCAGGGCTTCCCGCTCAACAACCTCATCGCGGCCGCGTCGATCCTCTACGTCGTGCCGATGATCATCGTGTTCCTCTTCGCGCAGCGCAGCTACGTGGCGGGCTTCTCGACCGCGGGCATCAAGTAGCCGCGACGGCGAGAGACGGGCCCGTGGCCCACCCCCGCGCACCGGGCCCGGACCGGCGCGCGGGGGTGGGCCACGGGCAGTAGGGTCGACGACGGACCCGGCCGCCGGAGCGGCCCTCGCGGAGTGATCCACCCCCGTGGCACAGGAGACGGCATGGTTCAGGACGGACGTCGGTGACCCCGGTGGAGGCGTCGCCTCCCGGTCGGCTCGACGTCGTCGGGACCTGGACCCTGCGCAGCGTCGACCAGCTCGCGGACGTCCGCGCCGAGCTCGAGTCGCGGCTCCCCTGCGCGTGCCCCGCGGCACGCGGCGGCCCGACGGACGCCGCCGGCGGGCTGTCCGGCCGGCAGCGGATGGTGCTCGTCGCGAGCGAGCTGGTGGCGAACGCCCTGGAGCACGCCCGGCCCCCGGTCACCGCCCGGCTGCTGTGCGACGGCGACGTGGCCGTGCTCGACGTCGTGGACCACAGCCCCGAGGCGCCGCCGGTCGTCCCGCTCGGCCGCGAGCCCGGCGAGGGCGGGCACGGCCTCCGCCTCGCCCAGGCCGTCGCCGACAGCGTCGGCTGGTACCGCACGGGCCACGGCGAGAAGCACGTGTGGGCCCGGTTCGGCACCCCCGCGCCGGCAGGCGGCGCGACGGCGGGCGAGGCCTACCGGGGCGCGTAGCGCTCGGGCGTGAACGCGGCGGCGACGAGGGCGCGCAGCTCCTCCAGGCCGCCGTCCACGAGCCCGCAGGCGCGGGCCTGCACCAGCAGGTTCCCGATCGCGGTCGCCTCGACCGGGCCGGCCACGACCGGCAGCCCGGAGCGGTCCGCCGTCGCCTGGCACAGCAGCGTGTTCTGCGCGCCGCCGCCCACCACGTGGATGGTCGAGACGGTGCGGCCGGCGAGGCGCGCCGCCGTGGTGACGGCGTCCGCGAACGCCTGCGCGAGGCTCTCCACGATGCTGCGCACGTACTCGCCCCGGGTGGCCGGGACGGGCTGGCCGTGCTCGCGGCACCAGTCGGCGATCCGGCCCGGGATGTCGCCCGGCGGCAGGAACCGCGGGTCGTCGACGTCGAACACGGCGACCGGCGCGGTGACGCGCGCCGCCTCGGCGAGCAGCTCCTGCAGGGTGCTCGACCGCTGCGCCGCCGTCGACTCGCGCTCCCACGTGCGGATCGACTCGGACAGCAGCCACAGCCCCATCACGTTGTGCAGGAACCGGGTGCGGCCGTCGACGCCGCCCTCGTTGGTGAAGCCCGCCACGCGGGCGTCCTCGGTGAGCACCGGGTGGTCGAGCTCGAGCCCCACCAGCCCCCAGGTGCCGCACGAGACGTAGGCGACGTCGCGGTCGGTGGCGGGGACGGCGACGACGGCGGAGGCCGTGTCGTGCGAGCCGACGGCCGTCACCTCGAGCGCCCGGCCGACCAGCCGCGCGACGTCCGGCGAGAGCGTCCCGAGCGACGTGCCCGGGTCGACGATGCGCGGCAGGGCGCCCGCCGGGACACCGACCAGGCCGGCGAGCTCCGTGTCCCACTCCCCCGTGCGCGCGTCGAGCAGCCCGGTCGTGGAGGCGTTGGTGCGCTCCGCGACCTCGGCCCCGGTGAGCCAGTGCGCCAGCAGGTCGGGCACCAGCAGCACCCGGTCGGCGAGGCCGAGCAGCGGGCCCTCCGTGGCGAGCTGGAACACGGTGTTGAACGGCAGGTGCTGCAGGCCGTTGCGCCGGTAGAGCTCGGCGGCGTCGACCTGCGCGTGCACCCGCTCCACCCCGGCGGCGGTGCGGTCGTCGCGGTAGTGGTACGGCACGCCGAGCAGCCGGCCGTCGCGCAGAAGGCCGTAGTCCACCGCCCACGAGTCGATCCCGACGCCCAGGATCTCCCCGGGGGCCTCGCGCTCGGCCGCGGCGAGGCCGTCGAGCACCTGCCGGTACAGCTCCAGGAGGTTCCAGTGCAGCCCGTCCGGCGTGCGCACCGGGTCGTTCGGGAACCTCGCGACGTGCTGCAGCCGCAGTCCCTCGGGAGAGAAGTGCCCGAGGATCACCCGGCCGCTGGTGGCGCCCAGGTCGACGGCGGCGAGCGTCCCCGCCCGGCTCATCGCAGGAACGCCTGCGCCACGCCGGCGTCGACGGGCACGTGCAGGCCGGTGGTGTGCGAGAAGTCGGACGTGCACAGCGCGTAGACCGCGTTGGCGACGTGCTCGGGCAGCACCTCGCGCTTGAGCAGCGTGCGCTGGGCATAGAACTTGCCCAGGTCCTGCTCCTCGATGCCGTACGTCTTGGCGCGGTTGGCGCCCCACCCGGAGGCGAAGATGCCGGACCCGCGCACGACGCCGTCGGGGTTGATGCCGTTGACCTTGATGCCGTGCTCGCCGAGCTCGGCGGCCAGCAGCCGCACCTGGTGCGCCTGGTCGGCCTTGGTGGCCGAGTACGCGATGTTGTTGGGGCCGGCGAACACGGAGTTCTTCGACGAGATGTAGACGATGTCGCCGCCGAGCTTCTGGTCCACGAGGATGCGCGCGGCGTTCTTGGCCACGAGGAACGAACCCTTGGCCATGACGTCGTGCTGCAGGTCCCAGTCCGCCTCGGTGGTGTCGAAGAGCGACTTGGACAGCGACAGGCCGGCGTTGTTCACGACGATGTCCACGCCGCCGAAGGCGAGGACGGCCTCCGCCAGGGCGGCCTGCACCGCGGCCTCGTCCGCCACGTTCGCGGCGAGCCCGACGGCGACGTCGGTCGAGCCGAGCTCGGCCGCGGCGGCCCGGGCCTTCTCCAGGTCCAGGTCCGCGACGACGACGCACGCGCCCTCGGCCGCGAGCCGGGTGGCGATGGCCTTGCCGATGCCCGACGCGGCGCCCGTGACGAAGGCGACCCGGGTGGCGAGCGGCTTCGGCCTCGGCTTGCGCTGGAGCTTGGCCTCCTCGAGCGCCCAGTACTCGATCCGGAACTTCTCGGACTCGTCGATCGGGGCGTAGGTGGACAGGGCCTCGGCGCCGCGCATCACGTTGACGGCGTTGACGTAGAACTCCCCTGCCACGCGCGCGGTCTGCTTGTCCGCGCCGTAGGAGAACATGCCGACGCCGGGCACGAGGACGATCGCCGGGTCCGCACCGCGCATGGCGGGCGGCTCCTCGCCGCGGGCTCGGGCCTCGGCGGCGCCGCGCTCGTAGTACGCGGTGTAGTCGGCGCGGTACGCCTCGTGCAGCGCGGGCAGCCGATCGACGATCTCCTCCACCGTCGCGGTGGCCGGCAGGTCCACGACCAGCGGCTTCACCTTGGTGCGCAGGAAGTGGTCGGGGCAGCTGGTGCCGAGCCCGGCGAGGCGCGGGTGCTCGGCGCTCGCCAGGAAGTCGAGCACGACGTCGGCGTCGGCGAAGTGACCCACCTGCGGCCGGTCGTGCGACGCGACGGCGCGCAGGTGCGGGGCGAGCGCGGCGGCCTTGGCGCGGCGCTCCGCCTCGGGCAGGGCGCCGTAGCCCTCGAGCGCGGGGCCGAAGGGCTCCGGCGCGCCGTGCTCCTCGATGTGCGCGGCGGCCGTGGCGATGATCCACAGGGAGTTCGCCTCGGCCTCCTCGGCGGTGTCGCCCCACGCGGTGATGCCGTGCCCGCCGAGCACCGTGCCGATCGCGTCAGGGTGCGCGGCCTTGATCTCCGCGATGTCGAGGCCGAGCTGGAAGCCGGGGCGGCGCCACGGCACCCACACGACCTTGCCGCCGAAGATCTCGGCGGTGAGGGCCGGGCCGTCGGCGGCGGTCGCGATCGCGATGCCGGCGTCCGGGTGCAGGTGGTCCACGTGCGCGGCGTCGACCAGGCCGTGCATGGCCGTGTCGATGCTCGGCGCGGCGCCGCCCTTGCCGTGCAGGCAGTAGTCGAACGCGGCGACCATCTCGTCCTCGCGCTCCACGCCCGGGTACACGTCGACGAGCGCGCGCAGCCGGTCGAGGCGCAGGACGGCGAGGCCCTTCTCGGTGAGGGTGCCGAGGTCGCCGCCGGAGCCCTTGACCCACAGGAGCTCGACGTCCTGCCCGGTGACCGGGTCACGCTCGGTCCCCTTGGCGGACGTGTTGCCGCCGGCGTAGTTGGTGTTCTTCGGGTCGGCGCCCAAGCGGTTCGAACGCGCGACGAGGGAAGCGACGGTCTGGTTCGTCATCGGTGCTCCGGAGATCGGTCCGTCGGCCGACGGACGTGAGGGATGTGCGTGCGAGAGGGTGGTCAGCGCGTCGGCTCGTGCGTGGTGCCGACGAGGGCGTCGGTGGTGAGCCAGGCGGCCATGCGCGCGATGCTGCGCGCGCAGCCGGGGTCGTCGGGCTGGTTGAGATGACCGTGCCGGGTGCCGTCCTCGCGCACCAGCAGCACGTCGACGCCCGCCGAGGCCAGCTCGGCGGCATAGGCCTCGCCGGAGGAGCGCAGGCCGTCGTGGTCGGAGGTGAGCACGAACGTGGGCGCCAGGCCGCGCAGCTCGTCGGGGTCGCCGCCGGGGAACGCGTAGGGCGACGCCGTGCCGTCGGTGTGGCCCAGGTAGTTGTCGTTCATCGCCGTGACGAGCGCGGGCGGGAAGCTGCCGCCCGGGATCGCGGCGACCTTGGCGGCGAGCTCGGCCGAGTGCGGCGGCAGCGCGTAGTGCGCCACCGGGTAGGCCAGCACGACGCTGCGCACCGGCGTCCCCGCGTCACGCAGTCGCAGCGACGCTCCCGCGGCCAGGTTGCCCCCGGCGCTGGCGCCGCCGATCGACCACCGGCCGGGCTCCACGCCCAGGCCCGCCCCGCGGGCCCAGTCGAACGCGAACGCGACCTCCTGCGACGGCACGGGGAAGCGGACGCCGTCGGGGTGCTCCGCCGCGCCCGGGTCGGCCGCCACGGCGGCCCGGTCGATCTCCGGGACCAGCCGGTAGTCGACGCTGACGACGGCCACGCCGGACGCGGCGACGTGCCGCGCGACGCCGTCGCCCTCGTGCATGTCGAGGTCGCCGTGCATGAAGCCGCCGCCGTGCGCCCACACGAGGCCCGCCGTCGGCGTCGTGGCGGGCAGGTAGACGCGCACCCGCAGGTCGCCGTGCGGGCCGTCGAGAACCCGGTCCGCGACCGTCACGGTGTCGGTGGTCGTCGTCATGGTCAGGCGCCCCAGCCGGCCTGCTGGCCGCCCACCCGCTCGGCCGCGATCCGGGCCAGGTAGCCCGAGGCCGCGAACGCCGCCATCGGGTCGGCGTCCAGGCCCTGCTCGGTGCGCAGGTCGGCGAGGAGGCCGCGCACGTCGGTGTTGTAGGCGTCCATGAGCACGCCGTTCGCGGTGAGCACGTCGCCCGACCGCTGCGCCGCGTCGAGCGCCTCGGCGTCGACGAGCAGCGCCTTGGCCGTGGCCTCCTGGACGTTCATCACGGAGCGGATCTGGCCGGGGATCTTCTCCTCGATGTTGTGGCACTGGTCGAGCATGAAGTTCACCCCCGACTCCGGGCGCAGCGCGTCCGCCTGCACGATCTCGTGCATGATCCGGAACAGCTGGAACGGGTCCGCGGCGCCGGCCATGAGGTCGTCGTCGGCGTAGAACCGCGAGTTGAAGTCGAACGCGCCGAGCCGGCCCTGGCGCAGCAGCTGCGCCACGATGAACTCGATGTTGGTGCCGGGCGCGTGGTGGCCGGTGTCGAGGACGACGTTCGCCTTCTCCCCCAGCGCGAGGCAGTGCAGCAGCGACGTGCCCCAGTCCGGGACGTCGGTGTGGTAGAACGCCGGCTCGAAGAACTTGTACTCGAGCACCATCCGGTGGTCGTCGTCGAGCTCCGCGTAGATCTCGGCCAGCGACTCGGCGAGCCGGTCCTGGCGGGCGCGGATCGAGTCCTGGCCGGGGTAGTTGGTGCCGTCCGGCAGCCAGACCTTCAGCTCCTTGGACCCCGTGGCGCGCATGACGTCGATGCACTGCACGTGGTGGGCGACCGCCTTGCGGCGCACGGCCGGGTCGGAGTGCGTGAGCGACCCGAGCTTGTAGTCGTCGTCCTGGAACAGGTTCGAGTTGATCATCCCGATGGTCACGCCGTGCTCCTTGGCGTGCCGGGCCAGGTCGGCGAAGTCGTCGACCAGGTCCCACGGGACGTGCAGGGACACCCGCGGCGCGATGCCGGTGTAGGCGTGCACCTGCGCGGCGTCCGCGATCTTCTCGTAGGGGTCGCGCGGGGTCCCGGGGGTACCGAAGACCTTGAAACGCGTGCCCGAGTTGCCGAACGCCCACGAGGGCAGCTCGATGGTCTGCTCGCCGAGGGCCTTGCGCAGCCGTGCGTCGAGCACGGGCGTCGTCGCCGTCATGTCTCCTCCTCGTCCGCGCTCCCTCGCGCGATGCTGGTGCGGCCGCCGCGCGACCGCTTTGAATCGTTTCATAGCGTAGGGGCGCGGGAGGGTGGCGTCAACCGTCCACCCATGCCTGGACACCGCGGTCGAGCTGTCAGGTCCAGGAGCATGAAGATGCGCGCGTGGCCCTGACAACTCGCGGGGACCCGGAGCTGTCAGGACCAGGAGCATGAATACGCGCGCGTGGCCCTGACAGGTCGCGGGAGGTCAGTCGGCGCGGCGGGCGGCGTCGAGCTGCGACTCGAGATGGAAGACCTCCTCGAGCTGGACGAACTCCTCGTCGGGCCGCCCCTCGGCGGGCTCGAAGAAGTCCTTCATCTCCGCCTGCCAGCGCTCGTTCACCTCGCGGGCGGCCATGTCGCGCTGCGCGCGCTCGTAGTCGTCGGTGCGCAGGATCCCGACCAGCAGGCCGTCGGGGGCGAGGAAGAGTCGGTAGTCGTGCCAGCCGGTGTCGGCGAGCGCCTCGAGCATCTCGGGCCAGACGGCGGCGTGCGCCGCCTTGTACTCCTCGAGCCGGTCGCGCCGTACGCGGGACACGAAGCAGACGTGCGTCGTTGCGCCGTCGTCGATGAAACGGTTCATACGATGAACCTAGCAACACGGAACGACGCCCAGGTACCTCTACGCTGGAGCCCAGGCGTGACGACGCGCCCGAACCCGAGGAGCAGCACATGACGACGACCGCCCCCCGCCGCCGCGCGTCGATCAGCGACGTCGCGCGCCTGGCCCAGGTGTCGGTCGGCACCGTGTCGAACGTCCTCAACCGGCCCGACCGGGTCTCCCCCACCACGCGCGAGCGCGTCCTCGCGGCGATCGACGACCTCGCGTTCGTGCCCAACGGCTCCGCCCGCCAGCTGCGCGCGGGCACGATCACCACGGCGGGCGCCATCGTGCTCGACGTCTCCAACCCCTTCTTCACCGACGTGGCCCGCGGCATCGAGGACCGCCTGGAGGAGGCGGACTACACGCTGATGCTCGCCAGCTCCGACGAGAACCCCGAGCGGGAGGCGCGCTACCTGCGCCTGTTCGAGGAGCACGGCGTGCAGGGCGTCATGGTGGTCCCGTCGACCCCCGACCTCGAGCACCTGGAGGCGCTCCGCGCCCGCGGGCTGCGCGTGGTGCTGCTCGACCGCCCCTCGCCCGTGGACACGCTCTCGTCCGTGGCCGTCGACGACCGCGCGGGCGCCGCGGCGGCCGCGCGCCACCTCGTCGAGCTGGGGCACGAGCGCATCGCCTTCCTCAATGGCCCGCACACCATCCGGCAGTGCGCCGACCGCAGCGCCGGCCTGCACGAGGCGCTCGTCGAGCTCGGGCTCGACCCGGGCGAGGCGCTCGTCGAGATCACGATCGCCACCCTGAACGCCGACGGCGGCCAGGCGGGCACGGAGCAGGTGCTCGACCTCGCCGAGCGGCCGACGGCCACGATGTGCGTCAACGACCTCACCGCCCTCGGGGCGCTGCGCACGCTGCGCGCGGCGGGGGTGCCCGTGCCGTCGGGCATGGCGGTCGTCGGGTACGACGACGTGGCCTTCGCCGGCGAGCTGGCCACCCCGCTCACCTCGGTGCGCCAGCCCACCCACCAGCTCGGCCACCGCGCGGCCGACCTGCTCCTCGACCCGGACGACGCCGTCGAGCAGGTGACGTTCCAGCCGGAGCTGGTGGTCCGCGAGTCCACGACCGGCGTCGGCTGACCCGGTCCCCCTTCGAGAACGGGGTCTGTCGCGGCAACCGGTCGGTTGCCGCGACAGACCCCGTTCTCGAAGGGGGACCGGGCGTCTCGTCGGGGCCGCGTGGCAAGCGCTTCCCCGTTACATCGATTCAATGGCACACTCGTGCCATGCGACGACGCACGACACCGGAGTCCGGACCGACCCCCCGCCCCTGGAACGCCGACCTCGTCGGCCTCGGCTTCGGGGGCGACTACAACCCCGAGCAGTGGCCGCAGGACGTGCGCCTCGAGGACCTCGAGCTCATGCGCGAGGCCGGCGTCAACGTGCTGAGCGTGGCGATCTTCTCGTGGGCCACGATCGAGCCCCGCGAAGGCGAGCTCGACTGGGGCTGGCTCGACGAGACCCTGGACCGCCTGCACTCCGCCGGCATCCGGGTCGCGCTGGCCACCGCCACCGCGTCGCCGCCGCCGTGGCTGACCCGCGCGCACCCCGAGATCCTGCCGCGCCTGGCCGACGGCACCGTGCTGCACCAGGGCGGCCGCCAGTCGTACGCCGTCACGCACCCCGTGCACCGCGACTACGCGCTGCGCATGACCACCCGCATCGCCGAGCGCTACCGCGACCACCCGGCGCTCGCCGTCTGGCACGTGGACAACGAGATCGGCTGCCACGTGCCGCGCGACCACTCGGACGCGGCGGCTGCCGCCTTCCGGGAGTGGTTGCGCGCGCGGTACGGCAGCGTCGACGCGCTCAACGAGGCGTGGGGCACGGCGTTCTGGTCGCAGCGCTACGGGTCGTTCGACGACGTGCTGCCCCCGCTGACGGCGCCCACGTTCGCCAACCCCACGCAGCAGCTCGACTTCCACCGGTACTCCTCGGACGCGCTGCTCGACTACTACCGCGACCTGCGCGACACCCTCCGCGAGATCACGCCGCACGTGCCCGTCACGACCAACCTCATGGCGACCGCGCACTGCACGGGCATGGACTACTTCTCGTGGGGCCCCGAGCTGGACGTCGTCGCGAACGACCACTACACGATGTCCGCCGACCCCGAGCGGCACGTCGACCTCGCGTTCTCGGCGGACCTCACGCGAGGGGTCGCGGGCGGCGCCCCGTGGGTCCTCATGGAGCACTCGACGTCGGCCGTGAACTGGCAGCCCCGCAACACCCCCAAGGCGCCCGGCGAGATGCTGCGCAACTCGCTGCAGCACGTGGCCCGCGGCGCCGACGCGGTGATGTTCTTCCAGTGGCGCCAGTCCCGGGCCGGCGCCGAGAAGTACCACTCGGCGATGGTGCCGCACGCCGGCCGGGACTCCGACCTGTGGCGCGACGTCGTGACCCTCGGCCGCGCCCTGCGCGCGCTCGGCGAGGTGCGCGGTTCGCGGGTGCGCTCGCGCGCGGCCGTGGTGATGGACTGGCCGTCGTGGTGGGGCTCCGAGCTCGACTCCCACCCCTCGCAGGACCTGCGCTACATGGACCAGGTGCAGGCCTGGTACCGGGCCCTGTGGCGGCTCGGCGTCACGACCGACCTCGTGCCGCCCGGCGCCGACCTCGACGGCTACGACCTCGTCGTCCTGCCCACCACGTACGTCGTCACCGACGCCGACGCCGCGAACGTCGCGGCCGCCGCCGAGCGGGGCGCGACCGTCGTGGTCACCTACTTCTCCGGCATCGTCGACGAGCACGACCACGTGCGCCTCGGCGGCTACCCCGGCGCGTTCCGGGACCTGCTGGGCGTGCGCACCGAGGAGTTCCACCCGCTGCAGGAGGGCGGGTCGGTGCGCGTGGCCGGCAAGGCGGTGGGCGGCGAGGCCGTGGCCGACCTGTGGACCGAGAAGACGCGCGCGGCGGACGCCACCGAGGTGGTCGCGTCGTACGACGACGGCGACCTCGCGGGGTGGCCCGCGATCACCCGGCGCGAGGTCGGGTGCGGGCGCGCGTGGTACGTCGCGACGCGGCTCGACGACGCGGGCCTCGGTGCGCTGGCCGAGCTCCTGGTGGCCGAGGCGGGCGTGGCGCCGGAGGTCGCCGCGCCGGCCGGGGTGGAGGTCGTGCGGCGGTGGTCGGAGGACGGCGCGACGTCGTGGCTGTTCGCGATCAACCACACCGCCGCCGACGCGACGCTCGGCGGCGCGAGCGCTCCGGTCACGGGCACCGAGCTGCTCACCGGGGACGCCGTCGACGGCACCCTCGCCGTGCCCGCGGGCTCCGTCCGCGTGGTGCGGGTCGGCTGATGCCGGACCGCCCGCTCCCCACCGGTCCGGTGGGGCCGTACGCGTTCGTGTTCTGGAACGACGACCTGGACGACGCCACGGTGCTCGCGCAGCTCGGCGAGATCGCCGGGGCCGGGTTCGTCGGGGTGACGCTCAGCGCGCGGGTCGGGCTGGGCCGCCGCGTCGGGTACCTGACGCCGGAGTACCTGCGGCTGGTGCGCGTCGCGGTGGACGAGTGCGCCCGGCGGGGGCTGGCGGTCATGCTCTACGACGAGGCGTCGTACCCGTCCGGGTCCGCGAACGGCGCCGTCGCGGCGCGCGACCCGGCGTTCGCCGCGCGCTGCCTGGTGCCCGTGACGCGGTCCGTCGACGTCGGGAGCGCGGACGGGCCCGACGACGCCGGGTACTGGCGCCCCGCGCTGGGCCGGGACCTGGACGCGCGCCTGCTCGCCGTCGTCGCGCGCCGCCAGGACGACGGGGACGACGACGAGGACGGGACGAGCGTGCTGCTCCCGGTCCGCGCGCCCGGCCTGGTGCGGCTCGACCTGCCGCCGGGCTCGTGGCACGTGACCGCGGTGTTCGACGCGGCGAGCGGCGGCACGATCCGCGGCGCGCACGCGGAGCAGGACGACGGCTCCGCGCTGGCGCCCGCCGCGGCGGACCTGCTCAACCCGGACGCCGTCGCCACGTTCCTCGCGCTGACCCACGACGCGTACGCCGGGGCGCTCGGCGCGCACCTGGGCAGCACGGTCGTCGCGATGTTCACCGACGAGCCGTTCCTGCTGGGCCGCGGGCACCGCCCGCTCGCCCGCCCGTACACGCCGGGGCTGGAGGCGGAGGTCGCGGCCGGGCTCGGCGTCGAGGTCGCCGAGGTGCTGCGCCGGCTGCCCGAGCTCTGGGACGGCGAGGGCGGCACGCGCGCGGGCGGCACCGACCCGGACGCCACCGGGTTCGTCCGCGCCTACGACGACGCCGTCCGGGCGCGGCTGCACCGCGTCTACTACGACGCGCAGGCGGCCTGGTGCGCCGCGCACGGCATCGCGCTCACGGGCCACCCGGCCGAGCCCGACGACCTGGCCACGGCGGCGCGTCTGCACTGGCCCGGCCAGGACACGGTGTGGCGGTGGGTGCTCCCGGCGAACGCCGACGACGCGGGCGGCGGAAGCGGCCTCGACGGGCCGGAGTCGACCGCGCCCAAGGTGGCCGCGAGCGCCGCCCGGCTGCGCGGGGCGCCCGCGGTCACCGAGGTGCTGGGCGCGTACGGGTGGCGGCTCGGCCTGGACGAGGCGCGGTGGCTGCTCGACTGGTACCTGAGCCGCGGCGTGACGACGCCGGTGCTGCACGCCTTCTTCGCCTCCGTGCGCGGGGGCCGGGCGTTCGAGAGCGAGCCCGACCTGGGCCGCTGGAACTCGTGGTGGCCGCACCTGCCGCCGTTCGTCGCGTACGTCCGGCGGGTCGCCGAGCTGCTCGCCGCGACGCCGCCGGTCTGGCCGGTCGGCGTCCTCAGCAGGCCCGACGCCGCGCCGTCGGGCCCGGTGGTCCGCGCGCTGCTGGAGGCGCAGGTCGACTTCGGCTACGTGGACCGCGCCGACGCCGGCCGGGCCGCGGACGCCGGGTTCCCCGCGCTCCTGGACCCGGACGACGGCGTCCCGGACGTGGCGCTGCTCAAGGAGGACCTGCGGGCGCGGGGCCTGCCCGTGGTGGACGCCGCTCCCCCGGCCCCTGACCTGCGCGCGGTGGGGCTCGCCGACCGGGCCGGCTACGTCTTCTTCCACGAGGGCGAGGAGGCGATCCGCACCGCGCTGCGGCTGCCGCCGCTGCCCGACGACGCCTGCTGGTGGGACCCGTTCACCGACGCCCGCCACCCGGTGCGGCGCGACCACGACGGCCGCGTGCTGCTCGAGCTGGACCGGCGCCGGACGCTCGCCCTCGTCCCGGCCGCCGGGGCGGACGTGCGGCCCGCGGCGCCGACGTCGGGCCGGCGCGTCGAGGTCACGGGCTGGCGCGGCACGGTCGAGCGGGTCGTCGGAGACCTGGCGTCGATCCAGGACGCCGGCCCGGTCGCCGGCCACGACGGGCCGCGGCCGGTGGTCCCGCCCGTGCTCGGCCTGGGCGACTGGACCCGCGAGCCCGTGCTGCGGCGGTTCTCCGGCTCGGTGCGCTACGCGGCCGAGGTGGACGTGCCGGACGGCGCGGGCGCCGCGCGCCTGGACCTCGGCGTCGTCGGCGACGCGGCGACGGTGAGCGTGGACGGCGCCGTCGTCGGGCACTCCCTGGCGGCCCCGCACGTGGTGGAGGTCCCCGCGGGGGTGCTCCGGCCAGGACGGCACGCCCTCGAGGTGCTGGTGAGCAACAGCGCCGCGAACTACTACGAGGGCGACCGCCGCCCGTCGGGGCTGATCGGGCCGGTGACCCTGGTGATCAGTACCGCTGGTTGAGCCTGTCGACACCGGCGAACGGTGGAAAACGCCGTGCACCCCGCGCCCCGCGTGCGTAGGGTGCACGGCGATGGGAACCCTGTGAGCACCCCCGCGCCGACGCGTCGAGCAGCTCCGACAGCACCGCTCCGCGTCGGCGTCCGCGCGCCCGCCGCCCTCCACGGTCGTCGACGACGACAGAAGGAGTCCCGCCCATGGACCCGTCACAGCTCACCCTCACCGACATCACCCTGCGCTACGCCGACCGCGTGGTGCTCGACCGCCTCTCCCTGACCGTCTCCCCCGGCGAGCGCGTCGGCGTCGTCGGCGACAACGGCTCCGGCAAGAGCACCCTGCTCGCCGTCGTCGCCGGCGCGCTGGAGCCGCAGAACGGCACCCGGTCCGTGCG
The DNA here is from genome assembly GCF_050315395.1 of Promicromonospora sp. Marseille-Q5078. Taxonomy (NCBI): domain Bacteria; kingdom Bacillati; phylum Actinomycetota; class Actinomycetes; order Micrococcales; family Promicromonosporaceae; genus Promicromonospora; species Promicromonospora sp. Marseille-Q5078. The sequence continues at coordinate 906,549 of NZ_JBNPQG010000001.1, read as the reverse complement.
CGCGCCGGGCGGCACCGGCTACCTCCCGCAGACGCTCGAGCTGCCGGGCGCGAGCACGGTCGCCGACGCGATCGACCGCGTGCTGGCGGACGTGCGCGCCCTCGAGGCGCAGATCTCCGCGCTCGAGAGCACGCTCGGCACCCTGCGCGGGGACGCCCTGGACGACGCGATGCGGCGGTACGACGCCCTCACAACGCGCTTCGAGGCCCGCGACGGGCGCGGCGCGGACCACCGGGTCGACGTGGCGCTGCACCGGCTCGGGCTGCCCGGCCTGGACCGCGGGCGCCCGCTCGGCACGCTCTCCGGCGGGGAGCGGTCGCGGCTCGCCCTGGCGGCGACGCTCGCCGCCGACCCGGAGCTGCTGCTGCTCGACGAACCCACCAACGACCTCGACGACGACGCCCTCGACTGGCTCACCGAGCGGCTGCGGGCGCACGACGGCACCGTCGTCGCCGTCACGCACGACCGGGCCTTCCTGGCGGACCTCACGACCACGCTCGTAGAGGTCGAGGACGGGCGGGCGCGGCGGTACGGCACCGGGTGGGCGGGCTACCTCGCCGCCAAGGAGGCCGAGCGCGAGCAGATCCGGCTCGCGTGGGAGCGGTGGCGCGCGGACCTCGGCCGCCAGCAGCGCATCGCGGAGCGGAACGTCGAGGCGATGGAGCAGATCCCGCGCAAGGTCCCCATCGCGTCGTTCGGCTCGGGGGCGTTCCGGCTGCGGTCCCGCGCCCACGGCGCCACGGGCCGCATCCGCAACGCGAAGGAGCGGGTGCGGCGCCTGACGGAAGATCCAGCGGCGCGGCCCGCCGACCGGGCGGAGTTCCGGACCGACGTCGGCACCGCGCGGGACGACGGCGGCGCGAGCGGCGGCCCCGTCATCGACCTCGCCGACGTCGTGGTGCACGGACGCCTCGCCGTCCCGCGGCTGCGGGTGAAGGCGGGCGAGCACGTGCTGGTCACGGGCGCGAACGGCGCGGGCAAGAGCACGCTGCTGGGGGTGATCGCGGGCGAGGTGGCGACCGACGCCGGCACGGCGCGCAGTACGGGCGTCGTCGCACACCTGCGGCAGACGGTCGCGTTCGCCTCGGACGACGGCCGCACGGTGCTGCACGCGTTCGCGGCCGGGCGGCCCGGCGACCTGGACGAGAGCGCAGAGGCGCTGCTCGCGACCGGCCTCTTCCGTCCCGAGGACCTGCCCCGCCCGATCCGGGAGCTCTCCCAGGGGCAGCGCTCGCGCCTCGAGCTCGCGCGGGTGGTCACCTCCGCCACGGACCTGCTGCTGGTCGACGAGCCGACCAACCACCTCGCGCCCGCGCTGGTCGAGGAGCTGGAGCGCGCCTTCGCGGCGTTCGAGGGCACGCTCGTGCTCGTCTCGCACGACCGGACGATGCGCGAGCGGTTCCGCGGCCGGCGGCTCGTGCTCGACGGCGGCGCGATCGTCGCGGACACCGCGACCCGCTCGCCGGGATAGAGAGGCGTCTCGCCGAGATAGAGAGGGGGCGGACCGCACGTGGTGCGGTCCGCCCCCTCTCTATCTCGGCGAGACGCCTCTCTATCCCGGCGCCGAACGCCTCAGAGCGCCCGCCAGCGCAGCTCCAGGGTGCGGGCCTGCGGCCGGAGCATCGCCGTGGGCCACACGTCCGGCCCGCAGGCACGGGAGCCCAGGCCGTGCTGGGCGGCGTCGACGTACAGGTGGTGCTGGGTCGGCGCCGGCAGCTCGTACGGGTGCGCGGCCCGCGCGACCTCGTGCGCGGAGTGCCGGGCGAGCGTGAACCCGGGCCGCCGGCCCTGCGCGTCGGCGGCCGCCGTCACCTGCAGCCACGGCCGCCCGCCACGCTCGAGCACGAGCTCGCGCACCTCGGAGCGGTGCCCCGACTCCTGCGGCCGCGCGTACGGCACGGACAGGTCGTCGATCCCCGCGCGGTGGCGCCCCACGAACGCCGCCGAGCGCACGTCCGGGTACGAGTCGTGCGGCCCGAGGCCGAGCCAGCCGGCGCCGTCCACGTCCGTCGGCAGCGCGACGTGCAGCCCGAGGCGCGGCCACACGTCGTCCCACGCGTCGTTCGGCGCGACGACGACGCGCAGCACCGCCTCGACCACGCCGTCGTCGGCGCGCTCGGCCGTCCAGGTCTCCTCGACGTCGAGCGTCCTGCGGCTCTGGGCCGCCGAGACCGTCCGCCGCACCCGCAGCCGCTCGGGCGACTCCTCGACCTCGACGGTGCGGTGCACCAGGCGGTCCAGGCCCTGCCGGCGCCAGCGCTCCGCGACCGGCGGCGCGGGCGTGCCGCGCCACGGCAGGGTGGCCGGGTCCGTGGCGTCGTAGCTGCTCATCGCGGCGCCCTCGTCGTTGTCCGTGGGCGCGCGCCACAGCTCGACGCGCGGACCGGACACCTCCGCCCCCGCGAGCCCGACGAGCTCCGGCCCCCGGAACACGACCGGGGCGTCCGCGAGCGCCACGGCGCGCGGGCGCCGGGCCCGCGCGGCGGCGGGCGCCGCGAGCGGCCACTGGTCGCGCGCGACGACGTGCCCGGCGTCGGCCCACGCCGCGGCCTCGCGCAGCGACAGCTCGACGGTGAGGAAGACCTCGGCGCCCGGAGCTGCCGCCGGGAGCGACGCCTCGTCGAGCAGCGTGACGACGACCCGCTCCCCCGCGGCGACCGGCTGCCCGTCCCCTCGTCCTGAGCCCGTCGAAGGGTCCCCCTCGACGGCGGCCTTGCCCTCGGCCACGACCTCGCCGTCGTGCTCCACGCGCCAGCGCAGCTCGAGGTCGGCCGTGTCCGCGGTGTGCCGGCGGTTCCAGATCTCGACCGCACCGGGGGCACCGCCCCGGGCGGTCGGAACGGGTCGCACGACGACCGGCCGCTCGACGTGCGCGAACTCCGTCAGGCCCGGGCTGGGGGTGTCGTCGGACAGCACCATGCCGTCCATGACGAAGTTGCCGTCGTGCACGACCTCGCCGAAGTCGCCGCCGTAGGCGAAGAACTCGACGCCGTCGGACGTGGTGGTGCGCAGGCCGTGGTCGCGCCACTCCCAGACGAACCCGCCGTGCAGCCGCGGGCGGGTGTCGACGAGCTCGCGGTACTGGTCGAGCGCGCCCGGGCCGTTGCCCATCGCGTGCGCGTACTCGCACAGCAGGAACGGCTTGGACCGCTGCCGGGCCGAGTCCGCCACGGAGCAGCCAAGCACGGGCGAGAGGTCGTCGTCGCTGCCGATGGACGCCGTCTCGGGCACCGTGGAGTACATCCGCGAGTAGACGTCGGTGTACTCGCCCTCGTAGTCGCCCTCGTAGTGCACGGGCCGGGACGGGTCGCGGTGGTGCACCCACTCGGCCATCGCGGCGAGGTTGCTGCCCGTGCCGGACTCGTTGCCGAGCGACCAGAGCACGACGCTGGGGTGGTTCTTGTCGCGCTCCACCGTGCGCCGCACGCGGTCGAGGTAGGCGTCGCGCCAGCGCGGGTCGTCGCTGGGGTTGTCGACCCAGCCGCCGGCCTCGAAGCCGTGCGTCTCGAGGTCGGTCTCGAGGATGACCCACAGGCCGAGCTCGTCGGCGAGGTCGAGCACGCGCGGGTGCGGCGGGTAGTGGCTGGTGCGGATCGCGTTGACGTTGTGCTGCTTCATCTGCGCGAGGTCGCGGCGGGCGTGCTCCTCGTCGAAGACGCGCCCGCGGTCGGGGTGGGTCTCGTGGCGGTTCATGCCCGAGAAGGTGATCCGCCGCCCGTTGACGAGCAGCCGGTCGCCGACGATCTCCACCCGCCGGAAGCCGACGCGCAGCGTGACCGTCTCCCCCGTCGAGGCGACGGTCGCCTCGTAGCGGCGCGGCACCTCGGCCGACCACGGCTCGACCGCGCCCACCGCGACGGGCGCGACGTCCTCGGGCGTGGCCCACGCGACGTCGACCCCGAGCTCGGGCACGCGCAGCCGCACCGGGAACGCCGCGGCGTCCGCCCGCACCTCCGGCACGAGGGTGCCCTCGCCCGTCGCGGGGTCCGGTCCCGGTTCGAGGTCGGCGTCGAGCCACACGTCGTCGAGCGCGCCCACGGGCCGGTGCAGCAGGGTGACGTCGCGGAAGATGCCGGGCAGCCACCACTGGTCCTGGTCCTCGAGGTAGCTCGCGGCCGACCACTGCACCACGCGCACCGCGACCGTGTTGGCGCCAGGGCGCACCGCGTCGGTGACGTCGTACTCGTGCGCGAGCCGGCTGCCCGACGCCGAGCCGATCTCCTCGCCGTTCACCCACACGGTGAAGAAGGACTCCACGCCGTCGAACCGCAGCAGCACACGGCCGCCCTCGGTCCAGGCGGCGGGGACGTCCACGTCGCGGCGGTAGTCGCCGGTCGGGTTCTCGTCCGGCACGTGCGGCGGGTCCACGGGGAACGGGAACTGGACGTTCGTGTAGATCGGCCGCCCGTGCGCGCCGTCGCCCTCGAGCACCCAGTGCGCCGGCACGGGGATCTCGCCCCAGCCCGCGCCGGGCGACGCGGCGTAGCCGGGCCGGGCGAAGTCGGCGACGCCCTCGCCGTCGGGCAGCGCGCCGTGCGCCCCGGGGGCGCCGGGCACGCCCGGCAGGAGGCGGAAGCCCCACGTGCCGTCGAGCGGGAGGCGGGGGGCGTCGCTGTCCAGGGCGGACCGGGCCGGGTCGACCCGGCCGGTCGCGGGGGCGGTGGACTCGTGCGGCAGGGGGGAGAGCAGGGTCATGCCTTGACAGCACCTTCCGTCAGTCCGCCGCGCCAGAACCGTTGCAGCACGATCATGGCGACGGCGAGCGGGATGACCGAGAGCAGCACGCCCCCGGTGGTGAGCTCGTAGAACTCGGGGAGCCGGTCGGTCTGGGCGCGCCAGTTGTTGAGCCCCAGGGTGATCGGGTACAGCTCCTGGTCGCTCAGCATCACGAGCGGCAGGAAGTAGTTGTTCCAGATGCCCACGATCTGGAAGAGCAGCACGGTGACGAGCGCGGGCGTCATGATCCGCAGGCCGATGGTGTGGAAGATGCGCAGCTCCCCCGCCCCGTCGATGCGGGCCGCCTCCACCAGCGAGTTGTCCACGGTGGAGTCGGCGTAGATGCGGCACAGGAAGAAGCCGAACGGCGACACCAGCGACGGGATGAGCACGCTCCAGTAGGTGTTCGCGAGGCCCATCTGGCTGAACAGCAGGAACAGCGGCAGCGCCGTCGCGGTGCCGGGCACCAGCACGCCGCCGAGCACGAGCCCGAAGATGAGGTTGCGCCCGCGGAACGCGTACTTGGCGAGCGCGTACCCGCCGGCCGCCGCCAGGTAGGTGGCGATGACGGCGCCCAGCCCCGCGTACAGCACCGAGTTGCCGAGCCACCGCCAGAAGATGCCGCCGCCGTAGGAGAACACCGCGGCGATGTTGTCGAAGAGCGCGAACGAGTTGCCGAACCAGAAACCGTTGGTGCCGAAGAGGTCGTCCGTCGTCTTCGTGGCCGCGATGACCACCCAGTACACGGGGACGAGGAAGTAGACGGCGACGACGACGAGGATGGCGGTGACGAGGATTCGCGTGGCGGGCCTGCCCCCGCTCCCCTTGGCCGGCGCGACGTCCGTCGTGGCCCGCTGCGTGTCGGCACCTGCCGGCAGGGCCGTGCCTGTTCCTGTCGAGACGGCGGCGGTCATCGCGAGCTCCTGTTCGTCAGCCGGAGGAAGAGGAACGACAGCGCGAACGCGACGAGTGCGATCAGCACGGACTGGGCTGCCGCGAGGTTGTAGTCGTTGTAGGCGAAGGCCGTCGTGTAGGCGGACAGGTTGGGCGTGTACTGCGAGTCGATCGCCGGCGAGACGGTCTGCAGCAGCTGCGGCTCGGCGAAGAGCTGCAGCGTGCCGATGATCGAGAACACCGTGGTCAGCACCAGCGCGGGCCGGATGAGCGGCAGCTGGATCGACATCGCGGTGCGCCAGGGGCCGGCGCCGTCGACGCGCGCCGCCTCGTACAGCTCGGTCGGGATCGCCTTGAGCTGGGCCACGATGATGAGCATGTTGTAGCCCGCGTACGTCCAGGTGACGATGTTCGCGATCGACCAGAGCACCGTGCCCGCCCCGAGGAAGTCGGGCGTGTACCCGAACAGCTTCTCCGAGACGTCGATGATCGGGCTCAGCCCGGGCACGTAGAGGAACGACCAGAGGATCGTCGCGATGACGCCGGGGATGCCGTACGGCAGGAAGTAGGTGGCGCGGAAGAAGCCCGGCCAGCGGGACGACGCGGACTCCAGGAGCAGCGCCAGCACCGTCGCGGCGATGATCATCACCGGCACCTGCACGACGCCGAACAGGAGCATGCGCCAGATCGACGCGACGAAGTTCCCGTCCTCGAGCACCAGCCGGTAGTTCTCGAACCACGCGAAGCTGCTGGTCACGCCCTCCTCGCCGAAGAGCCCGGCGCGCGTGACCGTCGTGAAGCTCTGCCCGACAGCCACGCAGATCGGCAGCACGAACGTCAGCAGGAACAGCACGAGGAACGGGGAGACGAGGATCCACGGGGCGCGGTTCACCACCGTGCGGCGGCTCGGCGAGCGGCCGGTCGTGGCACGCCGGGCGGACCCGGGGGTGGTCGTGGTCTGGGCGGTCTGCGTGCTCATCGGTCGTCCGCCTTCCGGATCGTCAGGCCCTTCTGCCGGAACACCTCGATGGTCCGCGCCTCCGCGGCGACGACGGCGTCCACGAGCGTGCCGCCCGTGGCCTTGCGCCGGAACCCGTCGCCGAGGATGTTGAACGTCTGCTGCGTGATGGGCCACCACTGCCAGTCGGGGTTCTGGTCGCGGCTGGCCGGCTGGAACACCTCGGTGTTGTACCGCTGGCCGCCGAAGAACTCGCTCGGCTTCTCGCGCGCGGCCCCGATGTAGTCGCGGGCCGGGGACCAGCCGATGCCCGAGTGCTCGATCATCGCGTCGATGCCCTCCGGGCTGGTGTTCATCCAGACGGCGAACTCCATGGCCTCCTTCGGGTGCTTGCTGTTCGCGAGCACCGCCGAGGTCGAACCGCCGATGAACGACGAGCCGTACCCGTGGTCCCAGCGCGGGGCGGGCGCGACCCGCCACTTGCCCTCGGCCCCGCTCACCCCCTCGAGGAGGGCGTCGCCCCAGCTGGCCTGCACGAGGGAGGCGATCTTGTCGTCCGCCGCGGCGGCGAACCACGCCGGGGAGAACGCGTTGGCCGAGGTGGTCACGAGGTCGTCGTCGATCGCCTGGTCGAAGAACCGCGCGACCTCGAGCGTCGTCTCGCTCGCCATGTCGATGACCCAGCCGTCGTCGGCGCTGCGCAGCCACGTCGCGCCCGCCTGCATCGCGTGGCCGGCGAAGATCGAGGCGTCGTCGAGCGCGAACATGTCGATGTAGGCGCCGAGCTCACGGAACGCGGGCGCCACCTCGGCCCACTGGGCCCACGTGGTCGGGACGTCCGCGCCGACCTGCTCGTACAGGTCGGGCCGGTAGTACATGCCCACGGGCCCCGAGTCCTGCGGGATGCCGTAGACGCCGCCCGCGAAGCTCACCTGGCTCCACAGGGTCGGGTCGAACTTGTCGGCGTGCTCGGAGACGCCGTACCGCTCCAGATCGACCAGCCCGTTGACGAGCATGAACTCCGGCACGGTGCGCATCTCCACCTGCGCCAGGTCCGGCCCGCCGCCGGCCGCGAGCGCGGAGTACAGCTTCTGGTACCCGCCGCCGTTGCCTCCCGGGATCCAGGACACCTGGACCTGGACGTCGGGATGCTGCGCGTTCCAGACGTCCGCGACCTTCTGCAGGTCCTTGAGCCACGCCCAGTAGGTGAGCGTGACCTTCTCCCCGGCGGCCGCCGGCACCACCGGCTGGGTGTTGACCGACGTCGTGCCGGGCGTCGCGCACCCGCCGAGCATCGTCGCCGCTCCGCCGGCGAGCCCCCAGCCGAGGAGCTCCCGTCTCGTGACCTCTCGCATCCGTCCCCACTTCGTCGTGACGTCGGCCGGGGCACGTGCCCCGGGCTCGCGTGTGAGCGTGGTCACGTTAACAGCGTCGACGGCCGGCGGGTGAACGCATCCCGGGGCGTGTCAGACGCGCGGCCCGAAACTGTTGTGGGCGTGCGAAGGGGGACTATCCGGAGTCGAATAGTCCCCCTTCGCACGCCCACAGCACGGATCGCGTCAGGCGAGCACGTCCTTGACCGGCGGCCACGGCGTGCCGGTGCCCGCCATGGACGCGTGGAACGGGTCGCCGGCGACGATCTCCCCCGCCCGGACGGTGACGTCGGTGAACGCCGACCGGTAGATCGCCGCGGCGAGCTCGAGCGTGGCGCGGGTGTCCGCGACCGTGACGGGCGGGGTCCGCCCCTCGGCCAGGGCCTGGTAGGTGGGCACGAGCTGCGCCAGGTGGCCGCTCGCTCCCCCGTCCACGGACCCTGCCGACGATGCCGACGACGCCGCGTCGGCGGCCCACGCCTCGGCGACGTCCTCGCGCCCCTCGACCGGGGTGACGGTCCAGCTGGAGTCGTCGTACCCGTACAGGTGCTCCAGCTCGACGGTCGCGGCCTCGGTGTCGAAGCGCAGGCGCGACGTCTGGCGCGGGGAGATGGCGGAGTTCGTGATCGTCGCCATCGTGCCACCCGCGAACCGCACGAGCGCCGTCGAGACGTCCTCCGTGTCCGTGTGCCGCGCGAGGCGCCCGGCCATCGCCCGCACCTCGGTCCACGGGCCGAGCACGGCCAGCAGCAGGTCGAACTGGTGGATGCCGTGGCCCATGGTGGTGCCGCCGCCCTCGGTGTCGAAGCGGCCCCGCCACGGCACATCGAAGTACTCCGGGGTGCGGAACCACAGCGTGTCGCACTGCGCGACGTACGCGCGGCCCAGCGTGCCGTCGTCGAGGAACCGGCGCAGCCGCTGGATCCCCGCGCCGAACCGGTGCTGCACGACCTGCGTGAACCGGCCCGGCAGCCCGGCGTCGACCGCCTGCCGCTCGGCGTCGGCGAGCGCGTCCGCCTCCGCCAGCGACAGCACGGCCGGCTTCTCCACCACCACGTGCGCCCCCGCCCGCAGCGCCGCCACGGCCGCGTCCAGGTGCACCGACGGCGGCGTGCAGACGTGCACGACGTCCACCTCGCCGGCGTCGAGCAGCGCCTGCAGGTCGGTGCCGTGGTGCGGCACGTCGTGCTCGGCGGCGAACGCGGCCGCGCGGTCGGCGTCGAGGTCGACGACGTGCGTCAGCTCGACGCCCGCCGGGCCGCCGTGGGCCGCCAGGGCCCGGATCGCCTGGGCGTGGGCGCCGGCGATCGCGCCGGCGCCCAGGATGGTGACCTTCATGGGTTCCTCTCTGCCGAGGTCGTTCGGATCTCGTCGAGGTCGTTCGGATCTCGCGGGGGTGGTGCGGTCAGGAGAGCTGCGAGTCCGCCATCGTGAACCACTGGTCGACGAACTCGTCGACCGTGATGTTGCCGTACGCGAGCTCCTCGCCGAGGCGCTTGAACTCGGCCTCGAGCGCCCCGAAGCCCTCGACCGGGATGGGCGCCGGCTCGGTGATGTCGTCCGCGTGGTCCTCCTCGTACTGCACCACCCGCTCGTCCACCGAGCCGGGCTCGAGCTCCATGGCGTCGCGCTGCGCCTGCGTGACGGGCACGCCCTTCGAGGTGCCGAAGATCCGGCCCACCTCGGGCTCGTTCACGAAGAAGTCGAGCAGCGCGGCCACCGCGGCGGGGTGCTCGGTGTGCGCCGAGCCCGCCATCTGGAACGTGCGGGCGAACATGTGCTTCTCGCCGTCGGACCCGGACGGCGAGGGCAGCATCGTGATGTCGTCCTGGCCGGACCCGGCGGCGTAGCCGGCGAGGAAGTTGTCCCAGCTCATCTCGAGCGCCTGCTCGTTGACGGTGAACCCGCCCTCCGGCGCGAGCTGCTGCGCGCGCTTCACGGGGAAGTAGGCGCCGGCCTCGCGCAGCGCGTCGCCCGAGTGCAGCCACTCGGCCATGTCGTCCCGGGTGAAGCCGAGGGTGCCGTCGTCGGTGAACGGCGTGACGCCCTCCTGCACCAGGTGCTGCAGGAACGCCCAGAACACGCCGGTGTAGTCGTTGGCGCCGTACAGCGCCGGGTCCTTGCCGGCGCCGGCCTCGCTCGCCTTCGCCGTCCAGGCCGCCAGGTCGTCCCAGGTGAAGTCCTCCGACGGCGGCTCCAGGCCCAGCTTCTCCACGACGGACGGGTTGTAGAACGTGGCCCAGGTGTTCGTGGCGGTCGGCACCGCGTAGACGGCGTCGTCGATCGCGCCCGAGTCGATGAGCTCCGGCGCGACGTCGGACGTGTCGATCGCGGCGTCGTCCTGGTCGCCCAGGTAGGGCGTGACGTCGAGCAGCTGCCCGGTGCCCGCGTACTCGCGCAGGTAGGAGGAGTCGAACTGCATGACGTCGGGCAGGGAGCTGCCCGCCGCCTCGGTGGCGCGCGCCGTCCAGTAGTCGTCGAACGCGACGAACGAGCTCTGGACGGTGATGTTCGGGTGCTGCTCCTCGAAGAGGTCGAGGGCCTCCTCGTAGCGCGCGGCGCGGTCGTCGTCACCCCACCAGGCGACGGTCAGGGTGACCTGCTCGTCCGGGTCGAGCGTCTCGGCGACGCCCGACGGGGTGTCGCCGCCGGAGCAGGACGACGCGAGCAGCGCGACGGCGGCCGCGGGCGCCGCGACGGCGGCGAGCCGGCGACGGCGGGTGGTGATCTTCATGGTGTTCCTCTCTGGCGAGGGAGCTCCCGTCCCGCGCAGGCGCGGTGGGTGGCACTACCTCAGCGACGGGACGGGGACCTGCGACCAGTCGGTGTCGGACGCGAGGTAGAACCCCGGGTACGACGGCTGGTTGTAGGCGGTCTGCTGGCGGGCCACCTCGGCCCGGTACTGCGGGTCGTGCAGGAGCGTGTACATCGCGATGTCGCTCACCTCGGTGGGGGTGAACAGCCGCAGGGCGGACGAGTCCGCCGTCCGGACCAGCACCTCCTCGCGCCAGTCGCCCAGCACGTCGGCGACGAGCGACGGGTTGCCCTTGGTGGAGTTGTTCGTCCGCGTGCCGTCGAGCGTCTCGACCACGGTGCCGTCGCCGTCCACGATCTGCGGGGTCACGTCGACCGCCCCGGTGAGCACCTGCGTGCTGCCGTCGGCGGCCCAGCGCACGGACTGGTTGGTGCCCGGCGTGGTCGTGGCCAGCTGCTCGCCGGTGGCGCTGAGCAGGCCCGAGCCGGCGGTGCCGTCCGGCATCGACGCCCAGACCTCGATCCCCGGGGTGGCGGGGTCGACGTCGCCGGCCAGGCAGCGGCCGGTGTCGCGCCCCGAGTAGGCGCCGAACAGCACCTCGCCGGTGGCGGCGTCCCGCATCGCCGAGCCGTACGGCGCCCACGTGCCGCCCTCGTGGCAGGTCCAGATCTCCAGGCCCGGGCGCGCGGGGTCGATGTCGGTCACGTGCATGGCGTCGCCGTGGCCGAGGCCGGCGGTGGCGCCCGGGTCCGCGCTGCCCTCCGGCAGCGTGTCCGCCGACGAGTAGAGCAGGGAGCCGTCGTCGTCGATCGTCGCCGACCCGTAGACGATCTCCTGCCGCCCGTCGCCGTCGACGTCCGCCGCCGACATCGAGTGGAAGCCCTGGGTGGTGATCGACCCGAAGTCGGGGTCGGTGCCGGGGACGCCGTGCGGCGAGTCGTCGAACGGGTTGCTCATCGGCGTCCAGCCGGAGTCCACGTCCCACCGCTTCGACAGGTGCCGGCCGTCCCAGTCGTAGGCCGCCAGCGCGGTGCGCGTGTAGTAGCCCCGCGCGAAGACGGCCGACGGGTGCTCGCCGTCCAGGTAGGCGACGCCCGCCAGGAAGCGGTCCACCCGGTTGCCGGGCTCGATGCGCGCCATCGCGTAGTCGCCCCAGCGCAGGCCGTCGTCGGTGCGGCCGGGCTCGTAGTCCACGGTCTCCAGCGGCGTGCCGGAGCGCCCCTCGAAGACGCTGAGGTACTCCGGGCCGGAGATGACGAAGCCCTCGAAGGTCCGCAGGTCGTTCCGTGCCGAGCGCGACGGCGCGTAGTCGTCGATGAAGTAGTCCACGAGCTCGCGCGCGTCCGCCTCGGACAGCGGGTAGTCGTAGCGCGGCTCGATGCCGAACGCCTCCTCGAGCGTGGCGGGCCACTGCCCGGACGCCACCTCCGGCTGCTCGGTCCACCCCTGGAACATGTCGACCAGGTGCTCGGCGTAGTCGTCGGCGCTGTACCGGTAGTCGTCGGCGTGCGTGACGCCGGCCCTGCGGTCGTCCTTCGGGATGGTCACGAACTGCGTGCGGCCCGGCTTCCCGTGCCGGTACGTGGTGACCTTGGTGCCCGGCGCGGTCTTCACCATGAGCTCGGCCTGGCCGTCGCCGTCGAAGTCGTACACCGGGAACTGCGTGTAGTGGGCGCCGGCGCGGATGTTCACGCCCAGGTCGATCCGCCACAGCTGGGTGCCGTCGAGCTCGTAGGCGTCGAGGTACGCGGTGCCGGTGTACCCCTTCTGCGACACGTCCTTGGAGTTGGAGGGGTCCCACTTGAGGACGATCTCGAGCTCGCCGTCGCCGTCGAGGTCGCCCACGGACGCGTCGTTCGCGGAGTACGTGTAGCTCTCGCCGGCGGGGGTGACGCCGCCGGCGGGCTTGTTCAGCGGGATGTCCAGGTGGTCGTCGGACCACGCGGTGACGGCGTCGCTGCGCCGCCCCTCCCGCTCCCTGCCGTGCTTGTCCGCGGTGAGGGGCGCGACGGCGTAGCGCGAGGTCGCGGCGCCGTCGGCGTCCACGTAGCTCGTGGAGCCGGTGACCGTGGCGACGCGCTTCCCGTCGCGGTAGACGGCGAAGTCGGGGCCGGCCATGCCGGTGTCGGTGTGCCCCGTGACCTCGTCGCCGAGCAGGCGCCAGGAGAGGAAGACCCCCTCGCTGGTGCTCGCGGCCACGAGCCCGCGGTCGAGGTGCTCCAGCTGGACACCGGCGGCGTCGCCGGGGTGCCCGCCGTGGGCGGGCGGCGCGGCTGCTGCCGTGCCGGTGAGAGCGAGCGCGCTCACGGTCATCGCGCCCACGGTCAGCGCGGCGACGGCGCGCGCGGCGGCTCGGGTCGTTCGCATGGGTCGTTCCCTTCTGCATCGTTGCACTACGGAACCAGCGAGAGTCGGGTCGATCGGGTGAGACGGGGCGGGCGGGCGGGTCGGCCGGTCGGGCCGGGGGGATCAGGCCGGAGCGGTCAGGCCGTGGCGCGGCCGCTGCGGCGGATCTCCACGCCCACCACGGCCAGGGAGAGCAGCCCGCCGACCACCAGCACGAGCGGCGGGAGCATCCACACGAAGACGACGCACAGCGCCGCCGCGACGGCGAGGAGCACCGAGCCGGTCAGGTCGTCCTGCGTGCGCTGCGTGCCCACGGCCAGCGCCTGGCGCGCGGTCAGGCCGGCGCCGTCGGCGGACTCGGACCAGGCTCCCGCCGCGCGGGCCAGCACGACGACGACGGCGGCCGCGGCGACGGCGACCACCACCGCGACGACGCTCGCGCCGGGCAGCACGTCCGCGCGGGCGAGCTGCCAGTCCAGCGCGAGGAGCAGCGCCACGCCGACGGCGGCGAGGCCGAGCGGCCAGAGGGCCCGGACGGCCGCCCACCAGTCGCGGGCGAAGCGGGCCACGCCGATGTCGTGGCCGGTCACCTGGCGGCGGACGTGTGCCACGCCCGCCGCCAGGGAGGGAACCGCGGTGACCAGCAGCAGGCTGCCGAGCGCGACGAGCACGCCGGCGAGCACCACCTCGGCGAACAGCCCGAGGGCCGCTCCCGTGCGGGTCTCGCCCCTGCCGGCGGAGCGCTTCCGCCTGTCGCGGCCGCGCTCGCGCCCGGGTCCTGCCGTCATGGCCACCTCTTCCGTCGTCGTGCCGCCCACCATCCTCAGCCCTTGAGGCCTTGGGTGGCGACGCCGTCGACGATGTAGCGCTGGAACAGGATGAAGAAGATCATCACGGGCAGCAGGGCCAGGACGGCCATGGCCATCTGGGCGCCGTAGTCGGACACGCTGGTCTGGTCGACGTAGAGGCGTAGCGCGATGGGCAGGGGGTACATGTCGGGCTTCTTGAGGTAGAGCAGGGGGCCGAGGAAGTCGTTCCAGGACCAGATGAACGCGAAGATCGAGCTGGTGATGATCGCGGGGCGCATCAGCGGGAGCATGATCGAGCCGAAGATGCGCGCGTGGCCGGCGCCGTCGATGCGGGCTGCTTCGTCGAGCTCGCGGGGCAGGTTGCGCATGAACTGGACCATGAGGAAGACGAAGAACGCCTCGCCGGCGAGGAACTTCGGTGCGAGCAGCGGGATGAACGTGTTCACCAGGCCGAGCTCGTTGAACATGATGTATTGCGGGATGATCACGACGTGGAACGGCAGCAGCAGGGTGCCGATCATGATCGCGAAGAACAGGCCGCGGCCGGGGAAGTCGATCCGCGCGAACGCGTACGCGCTGACCGTGGAGGACAGCACCACCCCGACGACCGAGGCGACGGCCAGGATCATGGAGTTGCCGAAGAAGGTCCAGAACCCGACCCCGCCGATCCCGGACAGCGCGGTCGCGAAGTTCGCGGCCGAGAAGTTGTCCGACCACAGGCTGATGTTCCCGATGATCTCGTTGGACGGCTTGAACGAGCTGGTCAGCATCCACGCCGCGGGATACAGCACCACGATCGTGCACACGATCATGAAGGCGTGGAACCCGACCGAGCGCCCGGTCCGACGCCGCTTCGCGGCCTGCCGCAACGAGGAGTCGATCGCCGGACCCGAAGGGCCGCCCGGACGGGTGCCCGAGCCGACGGGGACACCGGCCGCGGCCGCCTGGGCCGACAAGGGAGGGGTGACGATGTGTGTGTCGCTCATCGGTTGTCTCCGGAGTAGTGGACCCAGGCGTTGGACGTCTTGAACAGGATCGTGGTGATGACACCGACCACGATCACCAGGACCCATGCCATGGCCGAGGCGTACCCCATGTCGAACTGGGCGAAGCCCTTGATGTACAGGTACAGCGTGTAGAACAGGGTCGAGTCCGCCGGCCCGCCGGTGCCGCCGGAGATGATGAACGCCGACCCGAACACCTGGAACGCGCCGATCGTCTCCAGCAGCAGGTTGAAGAACAGCACCGGGGACAGCATCGGGATCGTGATCCGCCAGAACTTGCGGATCGGGCCCGCGCCGTCGACCGCGGCCGCCTCGTACAGCTCGGTCGGGATCTGCTTCAAGCCCGCGAGGAAGATCACCATCGGCGCGCCGAACGTCCACACCGCGAGCAGCACGAACATCGGCATCGTCTTGGACGGGTCACCCACCCACCCCCCGGCCGGGGCGCCGAACAGCTGCTGGATGCGGTCCACGATGCCGTCGTCGATGAACATCGCCTTCCACACGATCGCGATCGACACCGACGCGCCGATCAACGACGGGGCGTAGAAGATCGACCGGTACGCGCCCTGACCCCGGTGCTTCATGTTCAGCACCATCGCCACACCCAGCGCCGCGGCCAGCTTGATCGGCGTGCCGACCAGCACGTAGATCGCCGTGACCTTCGCCGACGTCCAGAACCTCGGGTCCTCGAACAGCTTCACGAAGTTCTCGACACCCACCCACGACGGCGGCCGGAACAAGTCATAGTCCGTGAACGCCAGATACAACGACGCCACCATCGGGAACGCCGTCAACACCACGAAACCCACCAACCACGGCGACAAGAACGCGAACCCCGCACCAGCATCACGCCGGCGGGAGGCGCGCCCCCGCTCGGGGGACGCGGGCCGCGTCCCCCGGGCGGTGTCGAGCGTGGAGCTCGAGGTCACGGCAGTCACGACTGCTTCACCGTGCTGTCGGCGAAGGAGAACCACTGGGTGACGAACTCGTCCACCGTGACGTTGCCGTACTGCAGCTCCTCGCCGAGGCGCTTGAACTCCGCCTCGATCTCGCCGAAGCCCTCGACCGGCACCGGCGCGGACTCGGTCACGTCGTCCGTGACGTCCTCCTCGTACTGCACGACCTGCTCGTCGACCGAGCCCTTCTCGACGTTCATCGCGTCGATCTGGCCCTGGACGGCGGGCACGCCCTTCGACGTGCCGAAGATCTTGCCGACCTCCGGGTCGTTGACCAGGAAGTCGATGAGCGCGGCCGCGGCCTCGGGCTGCTCGGTCTGGGCCGACGTCGACAGCAGCATCGACGGCTTCCAGAACTGCTGCGGCCCGTTCTCGCCCGACGGCATCGGCAGCATCTGGATGTCCTCGCCGGACTCGGCGACGTAGCCGGCCAGGAAGTTGTCCCAGGTCGCCTCGGACGCCGACTGGTTGACGTGGAACCCGCCGAGCGGCTCGAGCTGCTTGGTCTGCTTGATCGGGAAGAAGGCGCCGTCGTCACGCAGCGGCTGGCCCTGGTTCAGCCACTCGGTCATCTGCGCCTCGTCGAAGTTCAGCTGGCCGTCGGCCGTGAACGGCTCCACGCCCTGCTGGATCAGCCACTGCAGGAAGAACCAGAACGTGCCGGTGTAGTCGCCGGAGCCGTAGATCACGGGCTTCTCGCCCGCGCCGGCCTTGGAGACCTCGGCGATCCAGGCGTTGAGGTCGTCCCAGGTGTAGCCCTCGGCGAGCGGCTCGACGCCGATCTTCTTCAGCAGGTCGGCGTTGTAGAAGAGCGCGAGCGTGTTGGTGCTCGTGGGGACGCCGTACTGGCTCCCGTCGATCTGCCCCGAACCCAGCAGCGAGTCGTCGATGTCGTCGACGTCCAGGTTCACGCCCTCCTGGCCGGCGAGGTCGAGGAGCTGACCGGTGGCGCCGTACTGGCGCAGGTAGGACAGGTCCATCTGGATCACGTCGGGCAGGGCGCCGCCGGCCGCCTCGGTGGCCCGGGCGGTCCAGTAGGCGTCCCAGTCCTGGAACTGGGTCTGCACCGTGATGTTGGGGTGGTCCTCCTCGAAGAGGTCCACCGCCTTCTCGTACATCTCGGCGCGGGCGGGCTCGCCCCACCAGGCGAGCGAGATGGTGATGTCCTCGTCGGTGCTCACCGTCTCGGCGGAGCCGGGCTCGGCGGGGTCGGTCCCGCCCCCGCAGGCCGTGAGGGTGAGGGCGACGGCGACCATCGCCGCTGCCGCGCCGGCGGCCTTGCGCGTGATCCTCATGTGAGCCTCCTCGCTCGTCGATCGTCCACGATCGTCGGCGGCGAGGACGCCCCGTTGACTCCCCACCGGCTGCCGACTGAATCGATAAAACAGGATTCGGTAAGCGTTGTCCAGCCCCAGGGTGGTCCGACTCACATCACGATCCGGCAACGAGGGTACGGCCTCCGCGCTCCGCTCCGGACCACGGCTCCCGCGGACCGGCAGCGGGAGCCGCCGGCTCCTCCCGCCGACCGGTTGTATCGATGCAGGTCAGGCGCGACGTGCGCCGGGGCGAACCGTCGCCCGGCGCACGTCCGCGCGCTCCCGGACGGTCACACCGCGGCGAGCGCCGGGACCTCGGCCACGACGGCGTCCACCAGGCGCTCGTCGGTACCCGCGCCGTCGGGCAGGAGGCCCGGCATCGCGAGCAGCGCCCGCGCGACGTCGGCCGGGGCGGCCGCCGCGGGGTCGCCGTCGCCGGCACTGGCCACCGCGTCGGCGAGCTCCTGCGCGCGGGGGTCGTCGAGCAGCCGCCCCGCGGCCGCCTCCCGGCGCACCACCTCGCTCCACGCCGCCAGGCCGAACGCCGCGCCGGCCGGGACCGCGCCCGCCGCGAGCCGGTCGGCGACGATGCCGCCCCACCGGATCGGGATCTTCTGCGTGCCGTCCATCGACACCTGCAGCGTGGTGTGCCCGGTGGCCGGGTTGGCGAAGCGCTCCAGCAGCGACTCCCCGTAGGCCCGCAGGTCGGCGCCGTCCGGCGCGGTCAGCGTCGGCACGGCGTCGTCGACCATGAAGGCGCGCGCCCGCTCGTGCAGCGCAGGGTCGGTCACCGCCTCCGCGAGGGTCGTGTGCCCGGCGAGCCGGCCCGCGTACGCGAGCAGCGAGTGCGTGCCGTTGAGCATGCGCAGCTTGGCCTGCTCCCACGGGGCCACGTCCTCGGTGAGCGTGGCGCCCGCCTCCTCCCACGCGGGCCGGGGGCCGGCGAAGCGGTCCTCGATCACCCACTGCCGGAACGGCTCCCCCACGACGAGGCCCTCGTCGCGCGCGCCGAGCTCGCGCTCCACCGCGTCGCGCTGCGCCGGCGTCGTCGCGGGCACGATCCGGTCGACCATCGAGCACGGGAACGCGACGTCCGCGGCGAGCCACGCCCGCAGCCCGTCGCCCACCGCGCCGGGCAGCGCCGCGTCCACCGCCTCGCCCACCAGGCGCTCCAGCACCCGGCCGTTGTCGACCATGTTGTCGCAGGTCAGCACCGTGACCGGGCGCCGCTCCCCCGACTCCTCCGCGGCGCGCCACCGCGCCGCGAGCCCGCGCACCAGCAGGCCCACCGCCGTCGTCCCCGGTACCGCCTCCGCGCCCGGCGCGACCGCCTGGTCGGCGGCGAGGGCGTCCAGGTCGGGACGCACGCGCTCGACGTCGAGGCCGCCGTCCGCGCCGCGGGCGTACCCCTTCTCGGTCACGGTGAGCGTGACGACGTGCGTCGTCGGCGCCGCGATCGCGTCCAGCACCCGCGCCGTCTCCTCGGCCGGCCACGCGACGTCGAGCACGGACCCGACGAGGTCGAGCCGGCTCTCGTGGGTGCCCGCCGTGAGCACGGAGTAGACGCCGCCCTGCGGCCGCAGCTGGTCGCGCACCGAGGCCGAGCGCTGCGTCACCCCGAGGATGCCCCAGCGGCGGTCGCCCGTGGCGCGGGCGGCCAGCTCGGTGAACACCGCCTGGTGCGCCCGGTGGAACGCGCCGATCCCCAGGTGCACGATGCCCACCTGGTCGGGGGACGCGGGAGCGTCCAGCTGCGCGGGCAGCGCGGTGCGACGGAGTCGGTCGGTCATGGTTCCTCCCGGGCCCGGCGTCGACGCCGGACGGTCGTGGGTCGGCTGATCAGGACGGGTCGGGGCGGTCCACGGCGCCCGGCCGGGGCGGCGCGGTCGAGGAGCGGACGACGAGCTCGACGGGGCGCGTCTCGACCACACCGGGCTCGGACGCGTCGGGCGCACGGCCTTCGATGCGCCGCAGGAGGTGGTCCACGGCGACGCGACCGACGTCGCGCAGGTCGCTGCGCAGCGTCGTCAGCGCCGGCGTCACGAGCTCGGCCACGTACGCGTCGTCGCAGCCCACGACCGAGACGTCGTCGGGCACGGCGAGACCCCGCGCGCGCAGCCGCTCCACCAGCCCGACGGCGACGAGGTCGTTGAACGTCACCACGGCCGTGGCGCCGGTGGCGACCACGAGGTCCGCGGCCGCGCGGCCGCCCTCCACCTGGGGCCGGAAGGCCCCGAGCGGCACGACCTCGACGCCGCCGACCCGACGCGACGCGGCCGCCAGGCCGGCCCGCCGGCGCGCGTCCGACCATGAGCTCTCGGGCCCGCCCACGTACGCCACCCGGCGGTGGCCGAGCGCGCGAAGGTGCTCCAGCGCGCGGAACATCCCCGCCTCGTGGTCGACCACCACCGAGGGCACGCCGTCCACGTGCTGGTTGACCAGCACCACGGGCCGGTCCGCGAGCGCCGCGACGGACCGCTCCGCCGCGCGCGGCGAGCACAGCAGCAGGCCGTCCGTCTGCGGCGCGAGCCCGAGCACCGCCTCGACCTCGAGGTCCGCGTCCTCCTCGGTGTCGACGACGAACAGCCCCAGCCCTCGTTCGCGCGCGCGGGCCTGCGCCCCCTTCGCCATGGCGGCGAAGTACGGGTTGGCGAGGTCGGGGACCACCAGGCCGAGGGCGCCGCTCCGGCCGGCCCGCAGCACGCTGGCGGCCCGGTTCGGGCGGTACCCGAGCTCTCGTGCCGCCGCGGTGACGCGTTCGCGCGTCGGCGCGGCAACACGCTGGGGCGTGGCCAGCGCCCGCGACACGGTCGAGATCGACACCCCCGCGGCGCGCGCCACGTCGTGCACCGTGACCACGGGCCACCTCCATCGGTCGATGCGCTCGTTGCGAACGTTTGCCAGATCATGCCACAGATGCTCGCGGGCTGGCCCAGACCGTCCCTCTTGCGGCCGCCCGTGAAGATCACGTTAGGATGCAAACGTTCGCAACCGCTCGACGACGAGGACACGCCCGTGGACGACCGCTGGACCCTGCACCCCGACCGGGCACTGCCCGCCGACCCGGGCATCCGCCCCCTGGCCCGCGAGATCTACTCCGCGGTGCGCGACCTGCCGGTGGTCTCGATGCACGGCCACGTGCCCGTCGAGTGGTTCGCCGACGACACGCCGTTCCCGGACCCCGCCCAGCTCGTCGTGGTGCCCGACCACTACCTCACACGGATGCTGGTCTCCCAGGGCGAGACGCTGCCCCGCCTCGGCGTGGGCTCGACGGCCGACGAGGACGCCGAGACCGACCCGCGCGAGATCTGGCGGCGCTTCTGCGCCGGCTGGAAGCACTTCCGGGGCACGCCCACGCGGTACTGGCTGGAGCACGCGCTGGTCGAGATCTTCGGCGTCACCCAGCGCCCGTCCGCCGAGACGGCCGACGCGCTCTACGACCAGGTCGCGGCCCGCATCGCCGAGCACGACTTCCGGCCCCGCGCCCTGCTGGACACCTTCGGCATCGAGGTCATCGCCACGACCGACCCCGCCTGGGCCACCCTCGACGCGCACGCCAAGCTCGCCGCGGACGGCTACGGAGACCGGGTGCTGCCGACCTTCCGCCCAGACCCCCTGCTGCACGTCGACCGCGCGACCTGGCGCGACGACGTCGCCCGCCTGGGTGAGGCGGCCGGGGTCGACGTCACGTCGTACGACCGCTACCTCGAGGCCCTGCGCGCGCAGCGCGAGCGCTTCGTCGCCGCGGGCGCGCGCGCCACGGACCACGGCCACCTGTACGCGGACACGACGCCGCTGGACGACGCCGAGGCCCGGCGCATCCTCGACGCCGCGCTCGCCGGCACGGTCACCGCCGCGGAGGCGCAGGCGTTCAGCGGGCACATGCTGTTCCAGATGGCCGCGATGTCGGCCGAGGACGGCCTGGTCATGCAGCTGCACCCCGGCGTGCTGCGCGACCACGCCAGCGCCCCGTTCGCGGCGTTCGGCCCGGACAAGGGGTACGACATCCCCGTCGTCACCGAGTTCACGACGTCGCTGCGCCCCGTGCTGGACGCCTTCGGCCACCACCCGGGCTTCCGCATGATCGCGTTCACGGTGGACGAGGACGTGTACTCACGCGAGCTGGCGCCGCTCGCCGGCGTCTACCCGGCCCTGCGACTCGGCGCGCCGTGGTGGTTCCTCGACGCCCCCGACGCGATGCGGCGGTTCCGCGAGTCGGCCACCGAGACGGCCGGCTTCAGCAACATGAGCGGCTTCGTGGACGACACGCGCGCCTTCTGCTCCATCCCCGCGCGGCACGACCTGGCCCGGCGCGTGGACGCCGGCTACCTGGCCCGCCTCGTGGCGGAGCACCGCCTCGACCTGGACGAGGCGCTCGACGTCGCCGCCGACCTCACCTACCGGCTGCCGCAGGCGGCCTACGCCCGCCCCTGACCGCGCCGAGCGGCGAGCAGGCACGGACGAGAGCAAGGAGTCACGCAGTGAAGATGGGTTTCCGCTGGTACGGCGAGGGCAACGACACGGTCACGCTGGACCACATCCGGCAGGTCCCCGGCGTCGAGACGGTGGTGTGGAGCCTGCACCACAAGCAGGCCGGCGAGGTGTGGGAGCAGGCGGAGATCGACGCCGAGGTCGCGCGCATCTCGGGGCTGTCCGACGAGGCGCGGGCCCGGGGCGTGACCCGCACGCTGGACGCGGAGGTCGTGGAGTCCGTCAACGTGCACGAGTCGATCAAGCTGGGCCGCACCGTGATGGGGCGCAGCCGCGACGAGGCGATCGAGAACTACGTGACCACGATCCGACGCCTGGGCCGCGCCGGCGTGAAGGTCGTCTGCTACAACTTCATGCCCGTCTTCGACTGGCTGCGCACCGACCTGTGGCACCCCCTGCCCGACGGCTCGACCGCCCTGTACTTCGAGAAGGCGGTCGTGGACGAGATGACGCCCGAGGGCCTCATCGCCGACATGGAGGCCGGGTCGCACGGCCTCACCCTGCCCGGCTGGGAGCCCGAGCGGCTGGCGAGCTTCGCCGAGCTCAACACCGCGTACGAGGGCGTCACGCACGAGGACATGTACGCGAACTACAAGTACTTCCTCGACGCCGTGATCCCGGCCTGCGAGGAGGCCGACGTGCGGCTGGGCGTGCACCCGGACGACCCGCCGTTCGACGTCTTCGGCTGGCCGCGCGTCGTGTCCACCCCGGACGACCTGCAGCGCGTGCTGGACCTGCACCCGAGCCCGCACCACGGCCTCACGCTGTGCCTCGGGAGCTTCTCGGCGAACCCCGCGCAGGCCCCGCTGGCGGCGGACACCGTGCGACGCTTCGTCGACCGCATCCACTTCACCCACGTGCGGAACATCAAGCACTTCCCGAACGGCGACTTCACCGAGGTCGGGCACCGGGCCTGCGAGGGCGACGTGGACACCGTCGGGATCATGCAGGCCTACGCCGAGGCCGGGTACACGGGGTACGTGCGACCCGACCACGGCCGGCACCTGTGGGACGAGAACACGACGAACAAGCCGCGCCCGGGCTACGGGCTGTACGACCGCGCGCTGGGCGTCCAGTACCTGCTCGGCGCGTGGGACGCGTTCCGCCGCACGGCGCCGGCCGCCGACCGCTGACCCGCCGCCGTCAGCCGGCGGCGAGCAGCTCGAGGGTGTCGACCACGCGGTGGGAGAACCCCCACTCGTTGTCGTACCAGGCCACGACCTTCACGTGCCGGCCGTCGACGCGCGTCAGCAGGGAGTCGACGATCGACGACGCCGGGTTGCCGGTGATGTCGGAGGAGACCAGCGGGTCCTCGGAGTACTCGAGGATCCCCGCCAGCGGGCCGGCCGCGGCCGCGCGGTAGGCGGCGAGCACGTCGTCGCGCGACACCTCCCGCTCGACGGTGGCGTTCAGCTCGACGAGCGACCCCACCGGGACCGGCACGCGGATCGAGTCGCCCGAGAGCCTGCCGTCGAGGCTCGGCAGCACGAGCCCGATCGCCTTGGCGGCGCCCGTCGTGGTGGGCACGATGTTCACCGCGGCGGCACGGGCGCGCCGGGCGTCCCGGTGCGGGGCGTCCTGGAGGTTCTGCTCCTGGGTGTACGCGTGCACGGTGGTCATGAACCCGTGCTCGATGCCGGCGAGGTCGTCCAGCACCGACGCGAGCGGGGCGAGCGCGTTCGTCGTGCACGACGCGTTGGAGACGATCGTGTGCGCCGCCGGGTCGTAGGCGTCCGTGTTGACGCCGGGCGCGAGCGTGACGTCGGCGCCGGCGGACGGCGCGCTCACCAGCACCTTCCGGGCTCCGGCGTCGAGGTGGGCCCGCGCCGCGTCGGCCGAGGTGAACCGGCCGGTGGACTCGAGCACGACGTCCACCCCGAGCGCGCGCCAGGGCAGCGCCGCGGGGTCGCGCTCGGCGAGCACCGCGACCCGGCGGCCGTCGACGACGATCGCGTCGTCCTCGGCCGAGACCGGGCGGCCCAGGCGCCCCGCCGTGCTGTCGAAGGCGAGCAACCGGGCGAGCGCCGCGGGCGCGGTGAGGTCGTTCACCGCGACGAGCTCCAGGTCGCTGTCCCGGTCGAGCAGCGCGCGCAGCACGTTGCGTCCGATCCGGCCGAACCCGTTGATGGCGATGCGAGTCATGTGACGTCACTTCCTCTCGTGTCGCCCACCAGGCTCGCTGCCCGCGCGCGGACCGAACACCGGCGCGGACGCCACGGTCCGCAAGGATCTCGCCAGGTCACTCCCCGCGGGCGAAGGTGCGGCGGTACTCCGTGGGCGTGGTCCCGAGGATCCGCCGGAAGTGCCCGCGCAGGTTCGCGCCCGTGCCGAGCCCGACGTCGGCGGCGATCTGCTCGACGCTGCGCTCGGAGCGCTCCAGCAGCTCGCGCGCCACGTCGATGCGCGCCCGCATCACCCACGCCATCGGCGTGTACCCGGTGTCGTCGGCGAACCGGCGCGAGAACGTCCGCGGCGACACCCGCGCGTGCCGGGCGAGCGCCTCCAGGGTCAGGTCCTCGCCCAGACGGTGCAGCGCCCACTCGCGCGTGGCCGCGAACCGCTCGCCGAGCGGCTCGGGCACGCTGCGCGGCACGTACTGGGCCTGGCCGCCGCTGCGGTACGGGGCCGCGACGAGGCGGCGGGCCGCGTGGTTCGACGCCGCGACGCCCAGGTCGCCGCGCAGCACGTGCAGGCACAGGTCGAGGCCCGAGGCTGCGCCCGCCGACGTGAGCACGCTGCCCTCGTCGACGAACAGGACGTTCTCGTCCACCCGCACCTGCGGGTGCTTGGCCGCGAGCGCGCGCGTGTAGTGCCAGTGCGTGGTGGCGCGCCGACCGTCGAGCAGGCCGGTCGCGGCGAGCGCGAACGCACCCGTCGAGATGGCGGCCAGCCGCGCCCCGCGGGCGTGGGCGGCCAGGAGCGCGGCGACGACGGCGGGCGGCGGGTCGTCGCGGTCCGGGAAGCGGTAGCCCGGGAGGAACACGATGTCGGCCCAGGCCAGCACCTCCAGGCCGTGCTCCAGGTGGTACGAGAGCCCGTCCCCGCCGGTGACGAGCCCCGGCGCCGCGGCGCAGGCCCGCACCTCGTACGGCATGCTCGGGCGGGTCGTGAACACCTGCGACGGGATGCCGACGTCGAGGGGTTTCGCCCCCTCGAGCACGAGGACGGCGACGCGGCGCTGACGCGGTTCCGGCACGGGTGCAGGCTAGGCGCCGACGCCCGGGGCGGCTAGAGCGCCCCGCCGGCCGCCTTCGGCGCGTCCGCGGAGTCGCCGGAGTCGCCGATGGTCTCCCGCGCGACGTAGTTCTCCAGGTCGAACAGGTTGTCGCCGGCGCGCTTGGCGACGGTGAGCAGCGTGGTCGCGGCCGCCACCTCCTCCACCTGCTCCTCCAGGAACCAGAGCATGAACTGCTCGCCCAGCGCGTCGCCCTCCTCGCGCGCGGCGCGGAAGATCGCCTCGATCTGCCGGGTGACCTGCTGCTCCTGGTCCAGCGCGAGCTGGAGCGGCCCGAGCACGTCGTCGAACTCGTTGCGCACCTCGGGGATGCCCGGGATGGCCACGGGCAGCGACCGGTCCAGGTGGTACTGGACGATCATCATCCCGTGGTTGCGCTCCTCGAGCGCCTGCCGGTAGAAGTGCGCGGCGAGCTGCGGCAGGTCGTGGCCGTCGAACCAGACCGCCATCGCCGTGTACTGGTGGTGGGCGGCGAGCTCGTGCCCGACCTGCTCGCCGAGCAGTGTCCAGAAGCGTGATCCCTCGGATGCCGTCATGACCTCACGCTAGCGCCGGCGGGCCGACGCCGTCGGGCATTCGCGATCCCCGCCGAGGTAGTTCGGATCCCCGCGAGGTAGTGGTCTGGACCACTACCTCGCGGGGATCTGAACTACCTCACGGGGATCTGAACTACCTCGCGGGACTTCGCACTACCTCGCGGCGCGGTCAGCGCTGGACGCGCGCGCTGCCGCCGCCGGCGAGCTTGGCGACCTCGGCGAGGGTCGCCGTCGTCGTGTCGCCCGGCGTGGTCATGGCGAGCGCGCCGTGCGCGGCACCGTACTCGACGGCCTCCTGCAGGGAGCCGAGCTCCAGGAGCCCGTACGCGAGGCCGGACGCGAACGAGTCGCCGCCGCCCACGCGGTCGAAGATCTCCAGGCCGGCACGGTGCGTGGCCTCGACGAAGCCCTCGGCGCGCGACCAGGCGATCGCGCCCCAGTCGTTCACGGACGCCGACGTCACGCCGCGCAGCGTCGTCGCGATGACCTGGAAGTTCGGGTACGCCTCGGCGGCGGTGCCGATCATCGCGCGGAAGGCGCCGGTGTCGAGGTCGGTGAGGTTCTCGTCCACGCCCTCGACCTCGAAGCCGAGGGAGGCGGTGAAGTCCTCCTCGTTGCCGATCATGACGTCGACGTGCTGCGCCAGGCGGCGGTTGACCTCGCGCGCCCGCTCGACGCCGCCGATGCCCTTCCACAGCGACGGGCGGTAGTTGAGGTCGTACGACACGACGGTCCCGTGCTTCTTGGCCGCGGTCATGGCCGCCTCGGCCACGTCGGCGGCCGACTCCGAGAGCGCCGCGAAGATGCCGCCGGTGTGCAGCCAGCGCACGCCGGAACCGAACAGCTCGTCCCAGTCCACGTCCTCGGGCTTCATCTGCGCGATCGCGGTGTTGCCGCGGTCGCTGACGCCGACCGCGCCGCGCACGCCGAAGCCGCGCTCGGTGAAGTTGAGGCCGTTGCGCACGCTGCGGCCGATGCCGTCGTACTCGCGCCACTGCACCCACGAGGTGTCGAGGCCGCCGGTGAGCATGAAGTCCTCGACGAGGCGGCCCACCTCGTTGTCGGCGAGCGCGGTGACGATCGCCCCGCGGAGGCCGAACGCGCGGCGCAGGCCGCGGGCCACGTTGTACTCGCCGCCGCCCTCCCAGACGTCGAACGAGCGGGTGGTGCGCACGCGGCGGTCGCCCGGGTCCAGGCGCAGCATGACCTCGCCGAGCGCGACGACGTCGTACCGGCACTCGGCGGCCGGGCGGGTGGTGATCGAGGGGTTGGTCATGCCGGTCACTTCTCCTTCGAGGTGGCGGGGGCGGCGAGGGCGACGGCCTCGGCGGTGCGGCGGGTGATCTCGGCCCAGTCGCCGGCGGTGACGAGTGCCTTCTCGACCATCCACGAGCCGCCCACGGCGAGCACGGGGGCGAGGCCGAGGTAGTCGCCCAGGTTGGCGGCGCTCACGCCGCCGGTGGGCACGAAGCGCAGGCCGGGGAACGGCGCGGAGAACGCCTTGATCGCGGCGGGGCCGCCGACGACGGCGGCGGGGAAGAGCTTGACGACGTCGATGCCGAGGTCCAGCGCGGCCATGATCTCGGTGGGCGTCGCGACGCCCGGCAGCACGGGGATCCCGTGCTCCTGGGCCCGGCGCACGACGGCCGCGGACAGCCCCGGCGACACGATGTAGCGCGCGCCGGCCTCGACGACGGCGTCGACCTGGGCGGCGGTGGTCACGGTGCCGGCGCCGACGACGACGTCGGGCTGGGTGCGCGCGACGGCGCGGATCGCGTCGATGCCGCCCGCGGTGCGCAGCGTGATCTCGGCGACGGGCAGGCCGCCGGCGACGAGCGCGTCGGCGAGACCCGCGCCCTCGGCGGCGCCGTCGACCACGACGACGGGCACGAGGCGGTGGGCTCCGAGCGCGGCGACGACGTCGCCGCCGGGGGCCGCCGGGGTCGGGGTGTCGGGGGAAGACATCGGTGCTCCGTTTCGCTATGGTGAACGCCTGTTGTTCACTACGGAGCACCCTAAGGGACGTGCCCCGATGACCCAACCCCCGAGCCCGCTGGGCAGCGTCGACAAGGCGCTGCTCACGCTGGACGCCCTCGCGCGCGCGGGCGCCGGCGGCGTGGGCCTGGCCGAGCTCGCGGCCGAGGTCGGCGCGAACAAGTCCACGCTGCACCGCACCCTGGCCGCGCTGCGGCACCGCGGCTACGCCGACCAGAGGGTCGACGGCGCCTACACGCTCGGCCCCGCCGTCCTGTCGCTCGGGGCCGCGTACCTCGCCGAGGACAACCTGCCCGGCCTGCTGCGCCCCGCGCTCGAGGCCCTGCGCGACGAGGTGGACGAGCTGGTGCACCTCGGCACCCTCGCCGGCCAGGAGGTCGTCTACCTCGACAAGGTGGAGCCGCAGCGCCCGCTGCGCGTGTGGTCCGCCGTCGGGCGGCGCATCCCGGTCGCCACGACCGCCCTCGGCCGCGCCCTGCTCGCCGCCGGGCCCGGCGCCGCACCTGGACTAGCAGCGGACGACGCCGACCGCACGCTGCGCGCGGCCCTCACCGCGGCCCGCGAGCACGGGTACGCCTCCGAGACCGAGGAGAACGAGCCCGGCATCGCGTGCGTCGCCGTCGCCCTGCTGCGCGGGGGCCGGCCGGTCGCCGCGGTCAGCATCACCGCGCCCGTGGAACGCATGACCGGCGCCGCCCGCGACGCGCGGGTCGCCGCCCTGCGCGAGCTGCTGCCGTCCGTGCTGCCGACCGGGCTGACCGTCCCCGACCCGGTCGCGGGTCGAGCCTGAGGAACCGGGTCTCGACAGGCTCGACCAGCGAACGCGACAGGCTCGACCAGCGAACGACAGGCTCGACCAGCGAACGCGACAGGCTCGACCAGCGAACTCGTCAGCGCGCCAGCCAGCCGCCGTCGACGGGGATGATCGCGCCGTGCACGTAGTCCGACGCCGGCGACGCGAGGTACAGCACCGCGCCCGCGATGTCCTCCGGCGTCGCCCAGCGGCCCGCGGGGATGCGCGCCAGGATCGCGGCGTTGCGGTCGTCGTCGGCGCGCAGCGCGTCGGTGTTCGCGGTGGCCACGTAGCCGGGCGCGACGGCGTTCACGTTCACACCCCGCCCTGCCCACTCGTTCGCGAGGGCCTTGGTCAGGCCCGCGAGCGCCGACTTCGACGCCGTGTACCCGGGCACGTTCACGCCGCCCTGGAAGCTGAGCATCGACGCGGTGCCGACGATCTTCCCGTGCCCGCGGGCCAGCATCGACCGGCCCACCTCGCGCGAGAGCGTCCACGCGGCGCGCAGGTTCACCTCGAGCACGTGGTCGAAGTCCGGGTCCGGGTGCTCGGCCGCCGGGGCGCGGCGGATGGTGCCGCCGTTGTTGACCAGCACGTCCACCTCGCGCTCCACGAGGAGGGCCGCCAGGGCGGCGACGGCGTCCCGGTCCGACAGGTCGGTGGCGACCGGCGTGAACCGGCGCCCGGCCGCCTCGACGGCCCGCCGCGCCTCCGAGTCGCCGTCGGGCATGGTGGTGCTGACGCCGATCACGTCGGCGCCCGCCCGGGCGAGGAGGGTCGCGACGGCGAGGCCGATGCCCTTGCTGGCGCCGGTCACGGCCGCGGTGCGCCCCTCGAGGCTGAACAGGCCGGCCACGGCGGGGTCGAGCCCGGCGCCGGTCGAGGGGGCGGAGGTGCTGGTGTGGCTCACGTGTCTCGTCTTTCGTCGGTGCCCGGGGGCGGGCGGGCGGTGCGCCCTACCGGTCGCCCCCGAGGGCGTGGGTGATGTCGGCGGCCGTCTTGTGCAGGTCGCCCGCCATCGCGGCGAGCTGGCCCTCCGTGTGCTCGAGCGCGAGCGAGGAGATCGACAGGCCGTAGTTGGAGTGCCCGGAGTGGTCCCGGACGGCGGTGCCGATGCAGACCACGCCCGGCACGTTCTCCTCGCGGTCGAAGGCGTGGCCGTCGCGCCGGACGTCCTCGAGCTCGGCACGCAGGTCCTCGAGGGTCGCGATGCTGCGCGCGGTGCGCCGCACGAGGCCGGCCCGGTTGACGAAGCGCTCGACGGCGTCGTCGTCGAGCCGGGCCAGGATGGACTTGCCGATCGCCGAGGTGTGCAGCGGGATCGACGCGCCCACGCGCGACGGCATCCGGTACGGCTTGTCGGAGTCGGTGCGGACCAGGTAGATGATCTCGTCGCCGCTGCGGACCCCGACGTGCACCGTGCACTGCACCCGCCGCACCAGGTCGTCCACGTACGGCTGGACGATCGTCGAGACGTCCACCCGGTCGTACGCGCGCCCGGCCAGGGACAGGATCTTGGGGCCCGGCACGTGCGCCCCGCCGTCCGCGACGCGGATGAAGTCGCGGTCGACGAGCGTGGCGAGGATGCGGTGCACCGTCGCCTTGGGCAGGTCCACCGCCGCCACGATCTCGCTGAAGCGCTCGTGCGTCATCGCCGCCTCGAGCACCATCAGCGTCTTCTCGCTGGCCGTCGTCGCCTCGCTCATCGACCGTTCCTCCTCGTCCCCGCGCGTCCGCGCGTCGTCCTCAGCGCATCGTGGCGACGTCGAAGCCGTCCATGTCGTCGAACGCCTGGTTCTCGCCGGCCATCGCCCACACGAAGGAGTATGCGGCGGTCCCGACGCCGGAGTGCACCGACCAGCTGGGCGCGATGATCGCCTCGCGGTTCGCGACGACCATGTGCCGCGTCTCGGTGGGCTCGCCCAGCAGGTGCACGACGCGCGCCTCCTCGGGCAGGTCGAAGTACAGGTAGCACTCCGTGCGCCGGTCGTGGGTGTGCGCGGGCATGGTGTTCCACATGCTGCCCGGGTGCAGCGTCGTGACCCCCATGACCACCTGGCACGACCGCACGCCGTTCTCGTGGATGTACTGGTTGAGCGTGCGCCGGTTGGAGGTGAGCTGGTCGCCCAGCTCGCGCACGGTGCCCTGCCCGGGCTCCACGAGCGTGGTCGGGTAGGCGGTGTGCGCCGGCGCGGAGAAGAGGTAGAAGCGCGCCGGGCCCGCCTCCCCCGCCGCGTCGTCGGACGCCAGGACGACGTCGGCCGCGCCGCGCCCCACGTACAGGCACGCGCCGTGCGCCAGGCGGTGCTCGGTGCCGTCCACCGTGATCGTGCCGGGCCCGCCCACGTTGACGATGCCCGCCTCGCGGCGGGAGAAGAACTGCTCCGACCGGATCTCCGGGTACCCGGGCAGGGTCAGGGGCGCCGTGACCGGGCTGATCCCCCCGAGCACCACACGGTCGTGGTGGGTGTAGACGGTGCGGATCTCGTCGTCGACGAAGAGCTCGGGCACCAGGTAGCGCCGGCGCAGCTCCTCGGTGTCCATGCCCGGGACCTGGTCCGGGGCGGTGGCGTAACGCTGTTCCATGTGTTCCTCCGTGGGGTGCGGGACGGGACGGGTGCGGGCTACGACAGGCCGAGGAGGCCCGGCAGCCACAGCGACAGGGCGGGGGTCATGGCGACCACCACGAGCAGGGCGACGAGGGCCGCGAAGAACGGGAGCATCCGCCGCATGACGCTCTCGATCGACATCCCCGAGACGCGGGCCCCGACGAACAGGACCGGCCCCACGGGCGGGGTGATGGTGCCGATGGACAGGGCCATCACCATGAAGATGCCGAAGTGGATCGGGTCCATGCCGAACGCCGTGACCACGGGCAGGAAGATCGGCGCGAAGATCAGCACGGCCGGCGTCGGGTCCATGAAGCACCCGATGACGAGCAGCAGCAGGATGATCAGCAGGAGCAGCACGTACGGGTTGGTGCTCACCGCGAGCAGCCCGTCGGTCACGAGCTGCGGGATCTGCGCGAACGACATCACCCACGACATGACCGCGGACACGCCCACGAGGAACATGACGACGGATGTGGTGCGCACCGTCTCGAGCAGGATCCCGGACAGGTCGCGGACCTTGACGTTGCGGTAGACGAAGGCGAGCACGCCCGAGTAGAGCACCGCGATGCAGGACGCCTCGGTCGGGGTGAAGATCCCCGCCAGGATGCCGCCGATGACGACGACGATGAGCAGCAGGGCGGGCACGGCCTCGCCCACGACGCGCCACCGCGCGGGCGCCGACAGCTTCTCCGTGACCCGGAGCTCCGGCCGCTTGCGGGAGTACAGGTGCACGATCACCATGCAGGCCGCGGCCCACAGGACGCCCGGGACGTAGCCGGCGACGAAGAGCGCCGCGACGGACGTGCTCGACACGAGCGAGTACACGATCATCAGGTTGCTCGGCGGGATGATCATGCCGGACGGCGCGGACGCGATGTTCGTCGCGGCGGCGAAGTCCTTCGGGTAGCCCTCCTTGGCCTGCAGGGGGCCCATCGTCGAGCCGACGGCGGCGACGGACGCCACCGCCGAGCCGGAGACCGCGCCGAACATCGCGTTGGCCGCGACGTTCGTCTGCGCGAGCGACCCGGGGGCGCGGCCCACCAGGACCTTGGCGAAGTTCACCAGGCGTAGCGCGATCCCGCCGTTGTTCATGATGACGCCGGCGAGCACGAAGAACGGGATCGCCAGCAGGGAGAAGTTGTTGACGCCGCGGAACATCTGCTGCGCCGACGTCAGGAGCCCGTTCTCGAACCCCAGGACGGTGATCGCCGCGGCCGCGGACGACGTGCCGACCGCCACCGAGACGGGGATCCCGAGGGCGAGGAGCGCGATGATCCCGACGACCAGGACCAGGCCTGCGAGTGCTGCCACCTCCATGTGGACCTCCTCAGACAGCTTCCGGCTCGCCGTCGACCGTGGCGTCCTCGACGCCACGGACCACGGCCACCAGGTGGTGGACGGTGTAGAAGAGCACCAGCACGCCCGAGACCGGGAGCACCAGGTAGAGCCAGCCGACCATCAGCGGGAGGCTGGGGACGGCCTGCGTCCAGGTGAGCTCGGACAGCTGCCAGCCGCCGTAGACGAGCACCAGGCCGGCGAACACCAGGGTCACGACCTGGCCGAGCACCGCGACGCCGCGCTGCAGGTGCTCCGGCATCCTGCGCACGAGGACGTCGATCGCGATGTGGCCGCGCTCCCCGAACACGAGGGCGGTGCCGAGGAAGCTCAGCCAGACGAACAGGTACTTGGCGAGCTCCTCGGACCACACGCTCGGCGCGGACAGCACCTGGCGGGTGAAGACCTGCCACGCCACGACCAGCACGAGGGCCGCGAGCAGCGCCACGCACAGCCAGCGCAGCGCGACGTCGAGACCGTTCTTGACGCGCGTCATCGGCCGGCCCCCTCGGTCGCCCCGTCCGTCGTCTGCGCCGCCGCGCGTACCGCGTCGTACAGCTCGCGGGACGTGGCGGTGGTCAGCTTCTCGTCGAGCAGCGGCTGGACCGCCTCGCGGAACGGCTCGACGTCGGGCGAGTTGAACTCGGCGCCGGCCTCCTCCGCGGCCTTCTGGCTCTCCGTCATGACCTCGGTCGTGAGGGCGCTCGACTCCTCGTAGGCCTTCCGGAGCTCCTCGAGGAACACCGCCTGGTCGTCCTCGGACATCGCGCCGAAGGTCGCCGGGTTGGTGATGAGGTAGTCCGGGATCATGAGGTGGTTCGTGTACGAGTAGTACGGCGCGACCTCGTCGTGCTTGAGGTTCGCGTAGATCGACTCGTTGTTCTCGCCGCCGTCGAGCACGCCCGACTGGATGGCGGTGTAGACCTCGCCCTGGCCCATGGGCGCGCCGACCCCGCCCATGAGGTCCATCATCCGGGAGTTGGTGTCGGTCTCCATGACGCGGATCTTGAGGCCCGCGAGGTCCTCGGGCGTCTCGACCGGGTGCTGCGCGTTGTAGACGCTGCGCACCCCCGCCGAGAACCCGCCGAGCACGCGGACGTTCTGGTCCTCGATCGAGGAGTACAGGTCCCCCGTGATCGCCGGGTCGTTGAGCACCGACTCCTGGTGGGCCTGCGAGTCGTAGACGTACGGCATGTTCAGGGCCACGAAGTCCGGGTTGACGTTCTCCAGGAGCGACCCGGCGACCAGGGCGAGGTCCACCGCGCCGGACTGCACCAGCTCGACGGTGTCCTTCTGCGCCCCCAGCGTCTCGTTGGGGTACACCTCCAGCGAGTACCGCCCGTCGGTGCGCTCGGCCAGCCGCTCGCCCAGATGGGTCAGCGCGACCGCCTCCGGCTGGTCGGCGTTCTGGTTGAAGGCCACCTTGAAGACCCGCTCCGCCTCGGGCGCGCCCGCCCCGCCGGCTGACGCGTTCCCGGCCGCCGCCGTCGTGAATCCTGCGCCGCAGGCGGTCAACGCGACCGCCACGAGTGCTGCCGACCCTGCGGCGGCCAGCTCTCTGAGCCTCATCGCCCCTCCTTCTGCTCGTCGTCGAGCGGGGCATCCGCCGATGCCCCTGATCCGTCACACGGAACTTAGTTCTGTTGTACGGAACCAGGAGGGGGCGGTGCCTGTCAAACCTGCGGCCCGCGCGCGGTGTCGGGCACGATGGCGGGATGAGCATCCGCACCCCCCGCGACGTCCTGTTCATCGGCGGCTCCGGCGTGATCAGCGCGGCGAGCGTCACGCGCGCCGTCCGCCTCGGCCACCGGGTCACGGTCCTCAACCGCGGCGCGTCGGCCACCCGGCCCCTGCCGGCCGAGGTCGAGACCCTCGTGGCGGACGTGACGGACGACGACGCCGTCGACGCCGCCCTCGCGGGCCGCGACTTCGACGTGGTCGCGCAGTTCCGCGCGTTCGACCCCGGCCACGTGGCGCACGACGTCGAGCGCTTCACCGGTCGCGTCGGCCAGTACGTCTTCATCTCCTCGGCCTCCGCGTACCAGACTCCGCCCGCGCGGCTGCCCGTGACGGAGTCCACGCCGCTGCGCAACCCGTTCTGGCAGTACTCGCGCGACAAGATCGCGTCCGAGGACGTGCTCGTGCGCGCCTGGCGCGACCGCGACTTCCCCGCGACGATCGTGCGGCCCTCGCACACCTACGACCGCACCCTGCTGCCCACCACCGGGGGCTGGACCGACGTCGCGCGGATGCGCGCGGGCAAGCCCGTCGTCGTGCACGGCGACGGCACGTCCCTGTGGACGCTGACGCACACCGACGACTTCGCCGTCGGGTTCGTGGGGCTCCTCGGCCACCCCGCGGCCGTGGGCGACACCTTCCAGATCATGGGCACGCACGCCCCCGCCTGGGACCAGGTCTACCGGTGGCTCGCTGCGGCCGCGGGCGTCGACGAGCCCGAGCTCGTGCACGTCGCCTCCGAGACGATCGCCCGCGCCCTGCCCGACGTCGGGCCCGGGCTGCTGGGCGACAAGGCGCACACGATGCTGTTCGACTGCGCGAAGGTGCAGGCGCTCGTGCCCGAGTTCGGCACCACGATCACCTACGACCAGGCCGCCGTCGAGCAGATGGCCTGGTACGACGCGCACCCGGAGGCGCAGACGGTCGACGACGGCCTCGACCGCGCCTTCGACCGGCTGGCGGCGCACGCGCGCACGGTCTGACCGGCAGTCGTCGGTCGAGCCTGTCGAGACCACGCGCACGTAGCCTGCTGCCGTGACCCACACCCCCGCCCCGCTCGTCCTGCTCGACCTCGACGGCACGCTCACCGACTCCGCGCCCGGCATCGTGGCGGGCATCCGCCACGCCTACGGCGCGCTCGGCCTGCCCGTCCCGGACGACGCCACCCTGCGCTCGTTCGTCGGCCCGCCCATCACCGCCTCGTTCCCCGCGCACGGCGTCCCCGCCGACCGGGTCGACGAGGCGGTGCGCGCCTACCGCGAGGTGTTCGCCGCCGGCGGCATGTACGACAACCGGGTGTTCGACGGGGTCCCGGACGTGCTGCGCACGCTGCGCGCCGCGGGCTGCACGCTGGCCGTCGCGACGTCCAAGCCCGAGGTGTACGCCCGGCCCATCTGCGACCGCTTCGGGCTGACGGAGCTGGTGGACGACGTCTTCGGTGCGCCGCTCGACGAGGGCACGTCGACCAAGGCGGACGTCATCGCCAAGGCGCTGGCCGCGCTGGGCCGCACCTCCCCCGTCGACCCGGCCGACGGGCCCGTGCTCATGGTCGGCGACCGCGAGCACGACGTGCACGGCGCCGCCGCGCACGGCATCCGCTGCCTCGGCGTGACCTGGGGGTACGCCGCCCCCGGCGAGCTCGACGGCGCGGGCGCCGCCGCGCTGGTCGACGACGTCGCCGACCTGGCCGACGCCGTCCTCGCCCGCCTCTCCTGACCCACGACGACCCACGACCTGTCAGAGCCACGTCCGGGTAGGTCCACGTGTGGCTCTGACAGCTCGCGGGGTCAGTCGCGCAGCAGAGCACGACGAAGGCCCCGGATCCAGGTGGATCCGGGGCCTCGCTCCGCCGGTCGAGCCGGTCGAGACCTCGATCTCGACAGGCTCACCCCGCGGGTGACGTCACTCCGCGCCGGCCTGCATCTGGCCGGTCGGGGGCAGGTCGTGCACCGAGACGCCGGTGGGGGCGTCGAGCGCCGCGTTCGCACCGACCGAGACCGGCCCGCGCTCGTGCTCGCTCTTGGAGACCCCGCGGAACGTGAACTCCCCGAGGATGCCCTCGCCCTCGCCGTCGACGATCACCAGCTCGCCGGCCTTGAGCTCGCCGAACAGGATCTTCTCGGACAGCGAGTCCTCGATCTCCCGCTGGATCGCCCGCTTGAGCGGCCGGGCGCCGAGCACCGGGTCGTAACCCTTCTCCGCCAGCAGGTGCTTCGCCGCGGGCGTGAGCTCGATGCCCATGTCCCGGTCGCGCATCCGCTTGTCCAGCTTGGCGATCTCCAGGTCGACGATCTCGATGATCTCGTCCTGCGAGAGCTGCGGGAAGACCACCACGTCGTCGACGCGGTTGAGGAACTCCGGCCGGAAGTGCTGCTTG
Organism: Promicromonospora sp. Marseille-Q5078; assembly: GCF_050315395.1. NCBI lineage: Bacteria > Bacillati > Actinomycetota > Actinomycetes > Micrococcales > Promicromonosporaceae > Promicromonospora > Promicromonospora sp. Marseille-Q5078. The sequence goes on along the minus strand of NZ_JBNPQG010000001.1, from coordinate 870,308 downwards.
AGCTCCTCGTTGACCTTCGCCTTCATGCGCTCGTAGGAGGTCACCAGGTCGCCGCCGGCGTTGAAGCCGGTCTGGACGCCCTTGGCGATGTCCCGCGTGCCGAGGTTGGTGGTCATGATGATCACGGTGTTCTTGAAGTCGACCACCCGGCCCTGCGAGTCGGTCAGGCGACCGTCCTCGAGCACCTGCAGCAGCGAGTTGAAGATGTCCGCGTGGGCCTTCTCGACCTCGTCGAACAGGACCACCGAGAACGGCTTGCGCCGCACCTTCTCGGTGAGCTGGCCGCCCTCGTCGTAGCCGACGTACCCGGGGGGCGAGCCGAACAGCCGCGACACGGTGTGCTTCTCCGAGAACTCGGACATGTCGAGCTGGATCAGCGCGTCCTCGTCCCCGAAGAGGAACTCGGCGAGCGCCTTGGCCAGCTCCGTCTTCCCGACGCCCGTGGGGCCGGCGAAGATGAACGAGCCACCGGGGCGCTTCGGGTCCTTGAGCCCGGCGCGCGTGCGGCGGATCGCCTGCGACAGCGCCTTGATCGCGGCCTCCTGGCCGACGACGCGCTTGTGCAGCTCGTCCTCCATGTGCAGGAGCTTGCTGGACTCCTCCTCGGTGAGCTTGACGACCGGGATGCCGGTCGACATCGCGAGCACCTCGGCGATCAGCTCGTCGTCGACCTCCGCGACGGAGTCGAGGTCGCCCGACTTCCAGGCCTTCTCCTTGTCGGCGCGCTGCGCGGTGAGCTGCTTCTCCTTGTCCCGCAGCCCGGCGGCCTTCTCGAAGTCCTGCTCGTCGATCGCCGACTCCTTGTCGCGGCGGGCCTCGGCGATCTCCTCGTCCAGGGCCTTGAGCTCCGGCGGCGCGGTCATGCGGCGGATGCGCAGGCGCGCGCCCGCCTCGTCGATCAGGTCGATCGCCTTGTCCGGCAGGTACCGGTCGTTGATGTACCGGTCGGCGAGCTGCGCGGCGGAGACCAGCGCGGAGTCCGTGATGGACACGCGGTGGTGCGCCTCGTAGCGGTCGCGCAGGCCCTTGAGGATCTCGATGGCGTGCTCGAGCGACGGCTCGTTGACCTGGATCGGCTGGAAGCGGCGCTCCAGCGCCGGGTCCTTCTCGACGTACTTGCGGTACTCGTCGAGCGTCGTGGCGCCGATGGTCTGCAGCTCGCCGCGGGCCAGCATCGGCTTGAGGATGCTCGCCGCGTCGATCGCGCCCTCGGCGGCCCCCGCCCCGACGAGGGTGTGGATCTCGTCGATGAACAGGATGATGTCGCCGCGCGTGCGGATCTCCTTGAGCACCTTCTTGAGGCGCTCCTCGAAGTCGCCGCGGTAGCGGGAGCCCGCCACCAGGGCGCCGAGGTCCAGCGTGTAGAGCTGCTTGTCCTTCAGCGTCTCCGGCACGTCGCCGCGGACGATGTCCTGGGCGAGGCCCTCGACGACCGCCGTCTTGCCGACGCCAGGCTCGCCGATCAGCACGGGGTTGTTCTTGGTGCGGCGGCTCAGCACCTGCATGACGCGCTCGATCTCCGTCGCGCGGCCGATGACCGGGTCGAGCTTGCCCTCGCGTGCGGCCTGGGTGAGGTTGCGGCCGAACTGGTCGAGGACGGCGGAGCCGGACGGCTGCCCCTCCTGCGGGCCGCCGGCGGCCACGGGCTCCTTGCCCTGGTAGCCGCTCAGCAGCTGGATGACCTGCTGGCGCACCTTGTTCAGGTCGGCGCCCATCTTCGTGAGCACCTGCGCGGCGACACCCTCGCCCTCGCGGATGAGGCCGAGCAGGATGTGCTCGGTGCCGATGTAGTTGTGGCCGAGCTGGAGCGCCTCGCGCAGCGACAGCTCCAGCACCTTCTTGGCGCGCGGCGTGAACGGGATGTGACCGCTCGGGGCCTGCTGGCCCTCGCCGATGATCTCGGTGACCTGTGTCCGGACGCCGTCGAGCGAGATCCCCAGCGACTCCAGGGCCTTCGCGGCGACGCCCTCACCCTCGTGGATGAGGCCGAGCAGGATGTGCTCGGTGCCGATGTAGTTGTGGTTGAGCATCCTTGCCTCTTCCTGAGCAAGGACGACCACCCGACGGGCTCGGTCGGTGAATCTCTCGAACATGTGCTGCTCCCTCACGAGCGGCGTTTCCTGCACCCCGTCGGTTGACGGCTACAGCCTGACCGCTACGACTCTATGCGCTCACAACTCACCGACACCCCTCGGTAAGCCCATGTTCGCCAGGGGCGTGACGGCGTGCCGCGTTGCCACCCGCGGGCAGTGCGGTCCACGCTCGGAGGAAGGCGGTCGTCGCCACGGAGGGGGTACCGATGGACGAGATCGAGCAGCAGCCGGGGGCCTCGGGCACACAAGGCCCCGGAGGGGCGCGGCACAGGGCGGGCGCGCAGGCCTGGAACGGCGACGACGACCGCCTGGCGCAGTTCTCCGGCGTCGTCGGGGAGGTGCACGACCCCCTCGTCTGGGGGCTCGACCTGGAGGACGAGTCGCTCACCGGGCCCGCGGACTCCGACGACCCGACCAGCGAGCGGTTCGTGCGCGCGTACCGCTGCTTCACGGGCGAGGCGCTGGAGGTCGAGACGCTGCGCACCCGCGTCCCGGACCAGGACGTGGAGGACGTGGTGCGCGCCGCGTGCACCGGCGCGCTGGCGGCCCCGCTGCACGCCGACATCGCCTCCCCCGTCGAGCTCGAGTCCGGCGCCGCCGCCGACGGCACGGCGGACGGGGCGGCCGACTTCGCCGACTCCTTCCAGGACTACCGCAGCGCCATGCGCGCCCTCGTGGCCGAGGTCGACGAGGCCCCGCTCCGCACGGGGACGTTCGGCGTCGACGGCGAGGACGCGGCGTGCGTGCGCGTCACGGCCCGCGACACCGCCGCCGTGTACGTGACGACGGCCGACCGTGCCCTGGTGGTCACCGGGCCGGAGGACCTCGTCGACCGGGTGGAGGTCGTGACCCACCCCGTCGACGCCCTCCTGTCGGGCCGCGGCGGCGCCGCGCGGGGGACCGCCGAGGACGCCCCGCCCCCCGCCGACGACTGACCCGCGCGGGCCGCCGGACCGCCCCGGACGCGCGTGCCCGATGCCCCACCCGCTCGCCCTGACGGGCGGCGGGGGCCGACCTATGCTGCAGACCAGGACGTCGTCCCACGCCACGAGAGGTCATGACGGGCCGGGCGGCGACACGCACGACGAGAGAGTCGGGGTGGGCGATGCGCGGCATCGTGGTCGGGGTCAACGGGTCGGCCGAGTCCGACGAGGCGCTGGACTGGGCGATGGGCGAGGCCGCGTCGGCCGCCGCACCGCTCACGGTGGTCATGGTCGCCGCGGGGGCGGGCAAGGGCGCCGACGCCGCGGCGCACGAGGTGGCGCTCGCCCCGGTGCGCGAGGAGGCGCAGGCGCTGCTCGCCGCGTCCCGCGTGCGGACCGGGCTCGACGTCGACGGGTCGGTCGTCGCCCGGCCCGGCCCCGCGGCCGACGCGCTGCTCGAGCTCGGCGCGGACGCGGACATGCTCGTCCTCGGCCGCCGACGGCGGGGGCGGCTCGGGCGGGCCGTGCTGGGCTCGGTGTCGACGACCGTCGTCGAGCACGCCCGCGTGCCCGTCACCGTCGTGCGCCACGGCGACCCCGCCCCCGACGCCGACGGGGCGGCCGACGACGCCGAGCCCGCCGCGGACGCGGGCCCGCCCCGCGTCGTCGTCGGCGTCGACACCTCGGGCCCGAGCGTGGCCGCGCTGCGCCACGCCTGCCAGGTCGCCGACCGCACCGGCGCGTCGATCGACGCCGTCTTCGCGTGGCAGATCACCACGCTGGCGCCGCTGCCCGGCTCGTGGGGCTGGGCGCCGCCCATCGAGGACTACGAGGTGTTCGCGGCCGAGTCCCTGGCCGAGGCCGTCCGGGCCGCGGGCGTGACGGTGCCGCCCGAGCGCCTCACGCGGCGCGTCGTGCACGGCCAGGCCGCGAAGCAGCTGGTGGCCGCCGCCCAGGGCGCCGAGCGGCTCGTGGTCGGGGCGCGCGGCCTCGGCGGCTTCGACAAGCTGCTGCTCGGGTCCGTGAGCCGGCAGGTGCTCGACTTCGCCCCCTGCCCCGTCACCGTGGTCCGCGGCTGACCACGCCCCACGACACCGTCAGGCGAGCGCCTGGTCCAGGTCGGCGAGCAGGTCCTCCACGTCCTCGATCCCGACGGAGAGGCGCACGAGGTCGTCCGGGACCTCGAGCGACGTCCCCGCGACCGAGCCGTGCGTCATGCGGCCGGGGTGCTCCACGAGCGACTCCACCCCGCCGAGCGACTCGGCGAGCGTGAAGACCTGCGTCCGCGCGCACACGTCGAGCGCCTTCGCCTCGCTGCCGGCCCGGAACGATACCATGCCGCCGAAGCCGCGCATCTGGCGGGCGGCGACCGCGTGCCCGGGGTGGGACGCGAGGCCCGGGTAGAGCACCTCGGTCACCGCGGGATGGCCGACCAGGAAGTCCGCGACGGCGGCCGCGTTCGCCTGGTGCCGGTCCATCCGCACGGCGAGCGTCTTGAGGCCGCGCAGCGTGAGCCACGCGTCGAACGGTCCGGCCACGGCGCCGGACGCGTTCTGGTGGAAGCCGACGGCGCCCGCGACGTCGGTGCCGCCCGCGGGCGACTCGAGCCCGCCCGGGAGCCGGGCGCCCGCCGCGACCACGAGCGCTCCCCCGACGACGTCGCTGTGCCCGCCGATGTACTTCGTCGTCGAGTGCACGACGACGTCCGCGCCGAGCGCGAGCGGCTGCTGCAGGTACGGGGTCGCGAAGGTGTTGTCGACGACGAGGAGCGCGCCCGCGTCCCGCGCCACGCCCGCGAGCGCCTCCAGGTCGCTGACCCCGAGCAGCGGGTTGGTGGGCGTCTCGACCCACAGCACCCGCGTCTCCGGGCGCACCGCCGCGCGGACGGCGTCCACGTCGGTGAGGTCGACCGGCGTGTGCTCGACGCCCCACGGGCCGAACACCCGCGCGATGAGGCGGTACGTGCCGCCGTACGCGTCGTCGGGCACGATCAGGTGGTCGCCCGGGCGCAGCACGGCGCGCAGCAGGGTGTCCTCCGCGGCCAGCCCCGAGGCGAAGGCGAAGCCGGACCCGCCCGACTCCGCGGCGGCGAGCGCCTCCTCGAGCGCGGCGCGCGTGGGGTTGGCCGAGCGGGAGTACTCGTACCCGCCGCGCAGGCCGCCCACGCCGTCCTGCTTGTACGTCGAGACCTGGTGGATCGGCGGCACCACCGCCCCCGTCGTCGGGTCCGGGTCCTGACCGGCGTGGATCGCCCGGGTCGAGAAGCCGCTCGTCGTCCAGTCGGGGTGCTCGCTCGCGGTGCTCACCGATCCAGCGTACGTGCGTGGCGTCCCGGGCGGCCGGTCACCGGCCCGCGACGAACCCGAGCAGGTCGTGCCGCGTGAGGACGCCGACGGGGTCGCCGTCCTCGACCACGAGCAGCGCGTCGTCGTCGTGCAGCGCGGCGCGGACCGCCTCCACGCCCTCGCCGGCGCCGATGAGGGGGAAGCGCGGCTGCATGTGCGCGTCGACGCGGTCCGCGAGCCCGGCGCGGCCGGCGAAGACGGCGTCGAGCAGCGCGCGCTCGCTCACGGCACCCGCGACCTCGCCGATCTTCACCGGCGGTTCGGCCCCGACGACGGGCATCTGCGAGACGCCGTACTCGCGCAGGATCTCGATGGCGTCGCGCACCGTCTCGCTCGGGTGCGTGTGCACGAGGTCGGGCAGGCGCCCGTCCTTCGCCCGCAGGATGTCACCCGCGGTCACGCCCTGCTCGTCGGGCAGGAAGCCGTACGACCGCATCCACGTGTCGGAGAAGATCTTCGAGAGGTAGCCGCGGCCGCCGTCGGGCAGCAGCACGACGATCACCGCGCGGGCCGCCGCGGCCGCGTCGTCGTCCTCCAGCCGGCGCGCGAGCCGCAGCGCCGCCTCGACCGCCATCCCGCACGACCCGCCCACCAGCAGGCCCTCCTCGCGCGCCAGGCGCCGCGTCATCGCGAAGGAGTCGGCGTCGGTCACGGGGATGACCTCGTCGGGCACCCGCGGGTCGTAGGCCGCGGGCCAGAAGTCCTCGCCTACGCCCTCCACGAGGTAGGGGCGCCCGTCGCCACCGGAGTAGACCGAGCCCGCCGGGTCGGCGCCGACGATCCGCACGCGGCCGCCCTCGGCCGCCGCCCGGTCCGCCGAGACCTCCTGGAGGTAGCGGCCCGTGCCCGTGATCGTGCCGCCGGTGCCGACGCCCGCGACGAAGTGCGTCACGCGGCCGTCGGTGTCCGCCCAGACCTCGGGGCCGGTGGACTCGTAGTGCGACAGCGGCCCGTTCGGGTTGGCGTACTGGTTCGGCTTCCAGGCACCCGGGATCTCCTGCACCAGCCGGTCGGAGACCGAGTAGTAGGAGTCGGGGTGGTCGGGCGGCACGGCGGTGGGCGTCACGACGACGCGCGCGCCGTAGGCCCGCAGCACGTCCCGCTTGTCCTCGCTGACCTTGTCGGGGCAGACGAACACGCAGTCGTAGCCCTTGCGCTGCGCGACGAGCGCGAGGCCCACGCCGGTGTTGCCCGACGTCGGCTCGACGATCGTGCCGCCCGGACGCAGCTCGCCCGACTCCTCCGCGGCCTCGATCATCTTCAGCGCGATGCGGTCCTTGACCGAGCCGCCGGGGTTCACGTACTCGACCTTGGCGAGGATCGTCGCGCTCAGGCCGTCGGTGACACGGGACAGCCGGACGAGCGGGGTGTGCCCGACGAGCTCGGAGATGTGCTCCGCGTATCTCATCTCCCGATCATGCCCCGCGACCAGCGATCGCGCGTCGTGCCGACCATGCGGTTGCGCTCGTTCTCGGCGCTCGGAACGAGCGCAACCGCATGGTCGGCATGGTCGGGGGCGCCGTCAGGCGCGGGTGGCCCAGGTGGCGAGGCCGAGGGCGACGACGTCCTCCGCGAGCGCGGCGGGCAGGTCCGGCCACCCGCGCTCCGCGACGGCCGCCCGCCAGGCCGCTCCGACGAAGGTGCCCGCGAGGCCGCCGGCGGCGCCCGCCGCCGTCGCCGCCGCGGTGGACCCCGCCGAGGCGTGGTGCCGCAGCGCGAGCAGCAGCCCGCCCACGGCACCGCTCCCGGCCCGCGTCTCCGGCCCGGGCGGGTCGAGACGGCTGGGCGTGGCGGGCAGCTTGTCGCCGACGATCTCGCCGGCGACGGCCAGGCCCGCGAGCGTCCGCGCGACGCCCGCCGGCCGGCGCAGGCGGTGGGTGGGCAGCCGGTGCGCCGGGGCCGGGCCGAGCAAAGGGGCCGCGACGCCGAGCGTGGCGCGCGACCCCGCGGCGAGCCCCAGCGCCAGGGCGCGGACGACGAGCGGTGCGGTCATGCGCCCACCCTGGCACCGGACCGCCCCTGCCGCGCGCCCACCCCACCCCGGGTGCCGAACAGGCGGTTGCCACCGCTATCGGGCCGACACGGCGTCGATCACGGGGGCAACCGCCTGTTCGGCGATCGGGGGGGGGCGGGGGCAGCGCGCGACGGCGGCGGCCGGGGCGAGGCCGGCAGCGGGCCCGGCGGCGGCGCCGACCGGGTCGGGCAGGCCCTTGTCGTTGCGCATGAGGAAGCTCGACGCCACCAGGACGGCGAGCACCACGACGCCCATGACGAGGTACGACTGCGAGAAGCCGATCGCCTCGTAGGACAGGCCGAACACCCACGAGAAGATGAAGACGCCGACCTGCTTGGCCGTGTTGAAGCCGATCATGTAGGCCGTCGCGGAGATCCGGACGTCGAACATGCGGGTGATGTACTTCATCACCGAGACCAGCATCAGCGGCATCTCGATCGCGGCGAGCAGCCGCCACAGCACGAGCGCCTCGGTCGAGGTGAACATCGCCGAGCCGACGACGCGGACCACGAGGACGAGCGCGAAGATCTGCAGGCCGCGCTTGGCGCCGATCTTGTTGATGATGAACGGCATCACCACCATCACGGCGGCCTCGAGGAGGATCTGCACGAACACGACGCGGGAGAACAGCACCTGCGGGTCGAGGCTGCCGGTGACGTGCTGGCCGAAGTAGATCGCGAACTGCTGGTCGAAGACGTCGTACAGCGCCGCCGTGCCGAACATCAGGACCATGAACCCGACGAACGAGCGATCGCGCAGCAGACGCTTGACGGTGTCCTTCGAGACCTTCGGCCGGTCCGTCGCCTCGACGTCGGCGCGGGCTGCCTCCTGGGCCGCCTTCGGGGTCCGGGCGGCGAAGAGGAGCGCTCCCAGCACGATGGCCGAGAAGGTGCCGACCCACCAGATGTTGTCCGGGTCGGCCGCCCAGATGAAGCCGCCCACCAGCGACGCGGTCGCCCCGGCCAGCGAGCCGAAGAGGCGCACGTGCCCGTACTCGAAGCCGTTGGCGCGCGAGCCGCGCTCGTTGAAAGCCTCGACCACGCCCACGCCGGAGTTGAGCACCAGGGACAGGAAGATGCCGCCGACGACGGCACCCAGCACCTGGTTGAGGTCCACGAGGGGCGGGAGGACGAACGCGAAGAAGGGACCCATCAGCGCGCCCATGACGACGACGAACGCGAAGAGGTTCTTGCGGAACCCGAGGCGGTCCTGCACGTAGCCGTACAGGGGCTGCAGGCACAGCGCCGTGAGCGCCATCATCGACTGCAGGAGCCCGATGTTGCCCTCGGACATCCCCAGCTGCTCGTTCAGCCAGGGGGCCAGGAACGTGAAGACGAGCTGCCAGCTCGCGAAGTAGAAGAAGAACAGCCCGCCGTAGTTCCAGAAGGCCAGCTTCTTCAGCGACTCCCGGGCGCGGGGCTTGGCGGCGGGGGCGGTGGTGGTGCTCATCAGAACGCTCCGTCGGCGGAGAGGACCTCGGTGGAGGTGGGCGTGGGGCGGGTGTCGGGCACGGGCGTGCCCCAGACGGGGTTGCCGTCCGCGTCGAAGGGCAGCACCTGGGCGCGGGCGTGCCGGTTCGGGTCCCACAGCGGGTCGCCGGAGATCTCGGTGTACGTGCGGGCGTGGTAGACGAGCACCGCCTCGCCGTCGGGCGTCTCGGTGAACGAGTTGTGGCCGGGGCCGTACTGGCCGGCGGCGGGGTCGCTCACGAAGACGGGCTCGGCGCTCTTGGTCCACGACGCCGGGTCGAGGAGGTCGGCGCCCGCGTCGGCGGTGAGCAGGCCCATGGCGTAGTCGATGCCGGTGGCGGCGCCGGAGTAGGTGAGGAAGACGCGGCCGTCGCGCACGAGCACGGACGGGCCCTCGTTGACCCAGAAGCCCTTGGTCTCCCAGTCGAACTCCGGGCGCGTCAGCTCGACGGCGGGCGTCGCGAGGGTCCAGGGGTTCGCCATGCGCGCGATGTAGAGGTTCGAGTGGCCGCGCACGGCGAGGTCCTGCTGCGCCCAGACCAGGTACTGCGCGCCGCCCGTCACGAAGCTCGTGGCGTCCAGGGCGAACGACTCCCAGCCGGTGTCGACCTGCCCGCGCTCCACCCACTCGCCCGAGAACGGGTCGTCGGCGGTGTTCTCGAGGACGAAGACGCGGTGGTTGAACGTCTCGTTCTCGCTCGGCGCGTCCACGGTGCCGTGGTCGACCGGGGCGGCCGCGTAGTAGATGTACCAGGCGCCGTCCACCCGGTGGATCTCCGGGGCCCAGATGAGCTGCGACTGCGGGCCGGTGGCGTGCCTGGTCCAGACGGTCACCTCCTCGGCCTTCTGCAGGTCCTCGAGGCGGTCGGCCCTGCGGAGCACGATGCGGTCGTACCGCGGGTGCGAGCCGGTGAAGTAATAGGTGCCCTCGTGCCGGAGCACGCTCGGGTCGGCGCGCTGCAGCACGATCGGGTTGATCGTGACCTGGTCCGTCATTGGGTGTCCATCCTCCGGTGTCCTGCACTGGTCCGGCAGGGAGCAGCAGGTGCGCTGTTCCACCAAGAATGTAAACGATGTAAACGAGCCCTCGGCCACGCCCGCCACGACGTGGTCCCGCGATCGCCGCGATGACCTGGGGGAAGGGCATTCCGGTGTGACGAGGCCCACGCCGGAGCCCGGCGGCTGGGCGTCAGGGCGTGACGACGAGCCCGAGCCCCTCGGCGAGGACCACCGCCTGGGCGGGGTCGATCACGGCCCCGGCCAGGCGCGCGGCGCGCGGGTCCAGCGCCGACAGGTCGCTGCCGCGCAGGACGGCGCCGGTGAGGTCGACGTCGGCGAGCTCCGCGCCAGACAGGTCGACGCCGGTCACCGTCGCCCCGGACAGGCGCGCCCCGTCGAGGTCGGCCTCGCGCATCCGGAGCCCCTCGAGGCGCACGCCGTCGAGCGCCGCGCGCCGCAGCGTCACGAACGACCAGTCGCCGCGCTCGGCGCGCAGCAGGTCGAACCGGCAGTCGTCGAAGCCGGAGCCCACCAGCTTGCACCGCTCGAACGACGCGTCGAAGAAGTTCACGCGGCTGAACGTGCACGCCGTGAACGCGCACTCGGTCCACGCCGACGCGTTGAACCGCACGCCCCGGAACGTGCACCCGTCGAACGTGGCGCCGGTCGCCGTGACCTCCGTGAGGTCGACCTCGACCAGCTCCACGCCCTCGAGCGTCAGCCCCGACAGGTCCCGGCCGTACCAGTCCTCGCCCCGCACGGTGCCGCCCGGCTCGATGGCTGGCCCGGTTCCCCGCTCGTCCTCGCTCACCCCCCGGACGCTACCGGCGGCTTGCGACACTGGACCCGTGCCCGACACGACGACGCCCCGAGGCCTGCTGCTCACCCCCGGCGCGGGCGCGAGCCGCGACCACCACACGCTCGTGGCGGTGGAGCACCGGCTCGCCGCGCTCGACCCGCCGCTGCCGGTGGAGCGGGTCGACTTCCCGTACCGGCTGGCCGGCAAGCGGATGCCCGACCGGCCGCCGGTCGCGGTCGCCCACCTGCGCGACGAGGCCGCGCGGTTCGCCGCCGGCCTCGGCGTCGGCACGGAGCGGCTGCTGCTGGGCGGCCGGTCGTACGGCGGGCGGATGTGCTCGATGGCCGTGGCCGAGGGCCTCCCGGCGGCGGGGCTGGTGCTGCTGAGCTACCCGCTGCACCCGCCGGGCAAGCCGGAGCGGCTGCGGGTGGAGCACCTCCCGCAGGTCACGGTGCCGGTGCTGTTCGTCTCGGGCGACCGCGACCCCTTCGGCACACCCGACGAGCTGGCCGAGCACGCGGCCGCGATCCCCGGCCCGGTGACGCTGGTGACGCTGCCGGGGGCGCACGACGTCCGGGGCAAGGACGACGACGTCGCGGCGGCCGTCGCGGACTGGGCCCGCACGCTCTGAGCCGAGCGGGCCGCCCCGTGCCTGCGGGACCCGGAGCCCGGCCGTGTCCGCCGAAGCGCGTTTTTGTCCGCTCCCGCTCGACACGACCGTCCGGCTGCCAGCATGCCGTCACGACCGTCGACCGACGGCACATGTGTGCAAGGAGGCCCTCATGTCCACCAGAAGGCTGCGGCGCCCCGGCGTCGCGATGCTCGCCGTCGCCGCGCTGGCGACGACGCTCGGCGCCTGCAGCGCAGGCGACGGCGGCGGCTCGGGCGACGAGGACGTCACCCTCACGTTCGCGTGGTGGGGCGACGCGTCGCGCGCCGAGCGGTACGAGAAGGCGATCGACCTGTACGAGGAGAAGAACCCGCACGTCACGATCCAGTCGTCGTACGCCGGGTTCGGGGACTACTGGACCGCCCGGAACACCGAGGCGGCGAGCGGCTCGCTCCCCGACGTGTTCCAGATGGACGTGTCCTACCTGTCGCAGTACGGCGGCACCGGCCAGATCGCTCCCCTCGACGAGTACACGGAGAGCGGGGCGATCGACATCTCCTCCTTCCCGGAGTCGGTGATGCCGGCGGCCAGAGTGGACGGCCAGATCTTCGGGATCCCCACGAGCACGAGCGGGTTCGCCGGCTTCGTCAACACCGACCTGCTCGACGAGCTGGGCGTCGACGCGCCCGAGGGCGACCTCACGTGGGACCAGTACGACGACCTGCTGTCCGCCGTCGGGAAGGCCGGGAAGGACCACGAGCCCGTGGTGGGAGGCGCGGTCGCGTACACCCAGGTGTGGTCGATCTTCGAGGTCTGGCTGCGCCAGCAGGGCAAGGAGCTGTTCACGCCGGAGGGCACGTTCGGCTTCGACGAGGCCGACCTGACCGCCTGGTGGGAGCGCGGGAAGCCGCTGTTCGCCGACGGCGGGTTCGTGGACCAGGCCCGCGTGGAGCAGCTCGCCGGGGAGGATGCCGTCGGCGCGGGGATCTCCGCGAGCGAGATCAGCTGGTTCAACTTCCTGGTGCGCTACTCGGAGGGAAGCGCGGAGGGCGACTTCGCGATGCTGCTGCCGCCCGCCGACGACCCGGCCAACCGCGGGCTGTACCTCAAGCCGTCGCTCGAGCTGTCGATGTCGGCGAACACGGAGCACGCCGACGAGGCGGCGGCGTTCATCGACTTCATCGCCAACGACCCGGAGGTGAGCAAGGAGTTCGGACTGTCGCGCGGCGGCCCCATCTCCCAGGAGGCCGCTGACGCCCTCGAGCCCGACGAGCTCGACCAGCAGGTCCTGGACTACGCGGCCCGGATCGCCGAGGTCGCGGGCGACACGCCCCCGCCGCCCCCGGAGGGCGCGGGCGCCGTGGAGGTCGAGTTCACCCGCATCGCGCAGGACATCGCGTTCGGCTCGACGAGCCTCGACGACGGCGTCGAGGAGTTCTTCTCCACCGCACCGGGGATGCTCGCCGGTTGAGCCTGTCGACACCCCGCTGGTCGAGCCTGTCGAGACCCCGCTGGTCGAGCCTGTCGACACCCCGCTGGTCGAGCCTGTCGACACCCCGCTGGTCGAGCCTGTCGAGACCCCGCTGGTCGAGCCTGTCGAGACCCCGCTGGTCGAGCCTGTCGAGACCCCCGACGTGGTCTCGACAGGCTCGACCAGCGGAAACGGCGGTTTCGACAGGCTCAACCAGCGGGTCGGCGGGTCAGCGGCCGCCCGCGGGCTTCGCGGGGTACTCGGCGGGGCGCTTGCCCAGCTCGATCGCGAGCTCGTGCCGGCCCGCGAGGATGTCCGCACGTTCCTCGTCGCGCTCGCGCAGGGCGTCCGCCTGCAGCTCGGGCGAGAGGTGGTCCCAGTACAGGGTGCCGTCCAGGTGCTGCGCCTCGTGGATGAAGGCGCGCGCGAGGAACCCGCTCCCCGTCAGCTGCACGGGGCCGCCGTGCTGGTCGACGCCGCGCACGGTCGCGGCCCCCGGCCGCTCCAGCGGCTCGTAGGCGCCGGGCACGGACAGGCAGCCCTCGTCCTCGGTCTCGGGCTCGGCGTCGTGGTCGACCTCGAGCACCGGGTTCACGACGTGCCCCACGTGCCGGTCGCCGCGCTCGTCGGTGATGTCGTAGACGAACAGCCGGATCCCGACGCCGACCTGCGGGGCCGCGAGACCCACGCCCTCGGCGTTCTCCATCGTGGCGAACATGTCGTCCACGAGCCGCGCGAGCTCGGGCGTGGAGAACTCCTCGACGGGAGCGGCCGGGGCGTGCAGCACCGGCTCGCCGATCTCCGTGATCCGCAGCACGCGGCCGCGCGCCGCCTCGGGCGCCTGGGCCGGGTACGGGTCGACCGGCTCCCCCAGCAGGTACGTGGTGGGCCGACGACGCCCGAAGCTCCAAGCCATGCCGCCGAGCCTACCGGCGGCCCCGCGGGCGCCGGGCCCGGCCTCGGGCCTCCTGGTCCTCCCCGAGCGGCGTCATACCGGAGGGGGACCCCGGCCGGCGGCGAATCCGCTCGTGGTCCGACGCGCGGCCACCCCGCCCGCCGCGAGGGTGGGTGCCATGACACCTCTGCTGAGCGCGCGTGGACTGACGATGCAGTACCCCGGCGGGGTCACGCCCGCCCTCGACGCCGTGGACCTCGACATCGCCGCGGGCGAGTCGGTGGCGATCATGGGCGCGTCCGGCTCCGGCAAGACGACGCTGCTGCACTGCCTCGCGGGCATCCTGCGCCCCACCGCCGGGTCGGTCGCCTTCGCCTCGACGCACGGGCCGGTGCAGGTCGCCTCCCTCGACGACGCGGGTCGGTCGCGCCTGCGGCGGGAGGAGCTCGGCTTCGTGTTCCAGCAGGGTCTGCTGCTCGACGAGCTGACGGCTCTGGAGAACGTGGCCGTGGCCCGCATGCTCGCGGGGGTGCCGCGCGGGCAGGCGGAGGCGGAGGCCGCGCAGTGGCTGCACCACCTGGGCCTCGCCGGGCTGGAGCAGCGCCGGCTCGGCGAGCTGTCCGGCGGGCAGGCGCAGCGCGTCGCCATCGCGCGCGCCCAGGTCACCGGGGCGCGCCTGATCTTCGCGGACGAGCCGACGGGGGCGCTGGACTCCGCCACGTCCGTCGAGGTGCTGGACCTGCTGCTCGCCGCCACCCGGGCGGGCCGCACGCTCGTCGTCGTCACGCACGACGCCGACGTCGCGCGCCGCTGCGCCCGCACCGTCGTGCTGCGCGACGGGCGCGTCGTCTCGGACACCGCCGCCACGGCGGCCGCGGCTCCCCTGACCGGCCCCACGACCGGCCCCACGACCGGCGCCGCCGAGGTCGCGCGATGACCGCCGCCGCCGTGCCCGGTGCCCGCCCGGCGGGTGCGCTCGCCACCGCGCTGCACCTCGCTCCCCTGTTCACGCGCCGGCGCGACGGCGACCGGCTCGCCCTCGCCCTGCCCGTGGCGGCCTTCGCCGTGGTCACCGCGCTGCTGCTGGTCGTGCTGGGCGGGGCGCAGGCGTTCTTCGGGTGGGACGACGAGCTCGCGTCCACCTACGCGACGCTCGCCGTCATCGCCGTCGTGCTGCTCCTGGTGCCGCTCGCCACGGTGGGCGCGTCCGCGGCGCGGCTCGCGGCCCGACGCCGCGACGAGCGCCTCGCGTCCCTGCGCCTGCTCGGCGCCACGACCGGCACCATCACCGCGCTGACCGTGCTCGAGGCGGCCGTCACCGCGCTGGTCGGCGCCGTCCTGGGCGTCGTCGGGTACGCCGTGCTCGCGCCGGTCGTCGGGCTGCTGCAGTTCCGCGGCGAGGCTCTCGGCGCGCAGATGTGGGTGCCGTGGTGGTGGCTGCCGCTCGCCGTGCTCGGCGTCGCGCTGCTCGCCGCGGCGAGCGCCGTCCTCGGCCTGCGCGCCGTGGTCGTGACCCCGCTCGGGGTGCGCACCCGGCAGCGGCCGGGCACCGCGCACTGGGTGCGCGTGGTGATCGCCGTCGGCGTGCTCGTCGTCGGCCTCGGGCTCATGCAGGTGCTCGGCGTGCTCGGGGAGCTGGGCGGCATCGTCGCGATCGTCGGCACGCTGGCCGCGATCTTCGGCGGCATGCTGCTCGCCCTCGACGCGCTCGGCCCCTGGTTCGTGCGCGTGCGCGCCCGGCGCCAGGCGCGCAAGGCGGGCACGGTGCCGCGCCTGCTCGCCGCGCGCATGATCCTGGAGGACCCGAAGGCGGCGTGGCGGCAGGTCAGCGGCGTCGCGATGACCAGCTTCGTCGGAGTCTTCGGTGCCGTCGGCCTGGCCATGGCGGACATGACCTCCACCGAGGGCATGGACGCGGACGAGCGCTGGCTCATGCAGGACGTCTCCACCGGCGTCCTCGTCACCGTCGCGGTGTCGTTCCTCATGGTGGCGTGCTCGGTGGGCATCAACCAGGCCGCCGCCACCCTCGACCGGGCCGCCGTGCACGTGTCGCTCGACCGGCTCGGCGTGCCGCGCTCCGTGATGAGCGGGGCGTCCCGGCGCGCGGTGATGTCCGCGCTGTGGATGGTCGCGGGCGGCTCGGCCCTGTGCGCGGCCGTGCTGCTGTTCCCCCTGGTCGGGATGGCGATCTTCGTGCAGCCCGTAGCGATCGTCACGGCACTGGCCGTCTTCGCCCTCGGGTTCCTCGCCGTGCGCGGCGCCGCGGCGCTCAGCGCGCGCCTCGTGCCGGGGATCCTCGCCCGGCCCGAGCGCGCGCTCTGAGCGTGGCTGGTCGAGCCTGTCGACACCCGCTGGTTGAGCCTGTCGTCATGGGACCACTCTGGCACCGCCCCCTCGGGGCGGCGCCACCCGGGATCCCGCCCCGCTGATGCAACGTTGCATATTCGGGCGAACGCCGGTTGAATCGACCTGACGCCGGCCGCGATCGGCGCCGACCTCCGCACAGACGACGGCGTCCGGGAGATGTCCAATGCGCCCCACCGTTCCGCACCGCCGCCCACGCGCGCACGACCCACGGGGAGGGGGTGGGCACCGGCCGAGGCCGCTCGCGACGACCGTCGCGATCGCCTCCCTCGTCGCATCGGCGGTCGTGGGCGTCACGGGTCCTGCCCATGCGGACGAGCCGCAGGGAGGCCTCGACGGGTACGGCGTGTCGTCGCCGGACGGCTCGCTCGAGGCCCGTGTCGCCGTGGTCGACGGCGGCCTGTCGTACGAGGTCGTGCGCGACGGCGACACGACGGTGGTCGCGCCGTCGGCCCTCGGCTTCCGGCTGCGGGAGCCTGCGCTGGACCTCACGACCGGGTTCACCATCACCTCGACCGAGCGCGACGTCGTCGACGAGACCTGGACTCCGGCCTGGGGCAACGACGCGCAGGTGCGCAACCACGCGAACGAGCTCACGGTGCACGGCGTGCACGAGGCGTCGGGCGTCGAGCTCGACGTCGTGCTCCGGGTGTTCGACGACGGCGTGGGCCTCCGGTACGTCTTCCCCGAGCAGGACGCGCTGGGCGACGGCGTCGTCGTGGCCGAAGAGGCCACCGAGTTCGCGCTCCCCGCCGATCTCACGGCGTACTCCATCCCCGCCGGGACGAAGCAGAGCGCGGACGAGCAGCACTACCGCACGCAGCCGCTGCCGGACGTCGCCTCGGCGCAGACGCCGATCACGCTCTCGGGCGACGGCCTGGTCCTGGCCGTGCACGAGGCCGCGCTCAAGGACTTCCCCAGCATGACGCTGAAGCGCGCCGGGACGCCCGGCACCCTCACTGCCGACCTCGTCGCGCTGCCCAACGGCGACAAGGCCGTGATCGACGTCGACGAGGACGGGTTCTCCACCCCGTGGCGCACCGTGACCGTGGGCCGCACGGCCGGTGACCTCGCCGAGTCCCACCTGATCGAGAACCTCAACGACCCGTGCACGATCTGCGACGTCGACTCGGACGGCGACGACACCACGGACACGACCGACTGGATCGACCCGGGCACCTACGTGGGCGTCTGGTGGGAGCTCCAGCGCCGGGACACCACGTGGACCGCCGGGCCGAGGCACGGCGCCACGACCGAGCGGATCAAGGAGTACGTCGACCTGGCCGTGGAGGCAGGGGCCAAGTACGTGCTCGCCGAGGGCTGGAACGAGAACGCCGGCGGCGAGTGGAAGAACCAGGACTTCCTCACTCCGCAGCCCGACGTCGACCTCGAGGAGGTGCTCGCGTACGCCGCAGAGCGCGGCGTCGGCCTCGTCGCCCACAACGAGACGCGCGGCTACGTCGACTACTACGACGAGCACCTGGAGGAGATCTTCGCCCAGTACCAGGAGTGGGGGATCCATGCCGTCAAGACGGGGTACGCGACGCGCTTCGAGCTCGGCGGCGTGAACCGCAGCCACTACGACCAGGAGGCGGTGCGCCACTTCCAGCGCGTGATCGAGACGGCGGCGAAGTACCAGATCTCGATCGACGCCCACGAGGCCATCAAGCCCACCGGGCTGTCGCGCACCTGGCCCAACATGATGACGGGCGAGGGCGTGGCCGGCATGGAGCAGCAGAACTACATGGGCGCCGGCGGCAACCCGCCCGAGCAGGCGACCATCCTGCCGTTCACGCGCTGGATCGGCGGTCCGGCGGACTACACCCCCGGTGTCCTCGACGTCACCTGGGACCCCGCAGGCCTGGGCACGCGCGTGCAGTCGACGACGGCCCTCCAGCTGGCGCTCTACCCCACGTTCTCGAGCCCGATGCAGATGCTCGCGGACACCCCCGAGAACTACGCCGAGCACGCCGATGCCTTCGCCTACCTCAAGGACATGCCCACCACCTGGGACGAGTCGCACGTGCTCGATGCGGTGATCGGGGATCGCACCGTGACCGCGCGCCGCAGCGGTTCCACGTGGTATCTCGGGACGGTCACCGACGAGCACGCCCGCGACGTGCCGGTGCCGCTCACCTTCCTGGACGACGACGTCACCTACGTGGCCGACGTGTACGCCGACGCCGCCGGCACGTCGTGGAAGAGCGACCCCACGGGCGTCGAGGTGACCCACGCGCTCGTGGACTCCACCGACACGCTCGTCACCTCGGCCGCCGCCGGCGGCGGCCAGGCCGTGAAGCTGCGGGTCGCGACCGACGAGGACCTCGCGGAGCTGGAGGACTACGTCGCCCCCGCCTTCTCCCTCGAGGGCGAGCCCGAGGCCGCCTACGACCCGGTCGCCGACGCCGTGACGGTCACCGCGCGCGTGCGCAACGAGGGCACGGCTGTCGGCGGCGTCGAGATCCAGGTCGACGGCGAGTCCGTCGACGGCGCCCGCGGCCGGGTCGGCGGCGGGGAGACCGCGACACTCACGTTCGCCGTCCCCTCCGACGCCGTCGCCTACGCGCCGCTGAACGAGCTGCGCCTCGTCGGCACGGACGGCTCGGCCGGAGGCTCCGTCGAGCTCGAGCTCCTGCCCCGGCCCGGCCGGGACCTGGTCGACCTGGTGGACGACGCCGCGGAGCGCACGGCCCCTGCCCGTGCCGCGCTCCTGGCCGACCACGCCGACGCGGCGCTCGCGGCGGCGCGAGACGGCGACTTCGCCCGGGTCCGGGAGTCGTTGCAGATGCTTCGTCACGTGGTGCTCACCTCGAGTGCCGCCGACCTCCCGCCAGCTGTGGCGGCCGCGCTCGCGCCGGAGGTCGATCCGTACCTCGGCCCGCCCGCCGGCCTCTACGGCATCCTGGCGC
Source organism: Promicromonospora sp. Marseille-Q5078 (assembly GCF_050315395.1). Taxonomy (NCBI): domain Bacteria; kingdom Bacillati; phylum Actinomycetota; class Actinomycetes; order Micrococcales; family Promicromonosporaceae; genus Promicromonospora; species Promicromonospora sp. Marseille-Q5078. Next base: position 851,417 of record NZ_JBNPQG010000001.1, on the reverse strand, counting down.
TGCTCCGGGACGCCGAGGACGTCGCGGCGCTCGACGGCCCGACCGCCGCGACGCTCCGTGCGAGCGCCGCCCAGGCCGCGACGCACGCCCGCCGCGGAGACCTGGACGCCATGGCCGGGGCGCTCGACGAGCTCGCACGGAAGATCGCCGACGCCGACGGGGACGCGGCGTCCCTCGCCGCGCTGCGCGCGGCGGTCGAGGCTCAGCGCAGCGAGAAGGTCGCCGAGGCCGAGGACGCCGCGCTCGAGGGCGGGGCCCGCACCACCACCGAGCACCCCGGGTACACGGGCACCAGCTTCGTCCGCAACCTCTCGCAGGAGGGCGCCGGCGTGCGGTTCACGTACGAGGCGGCAGCCGCGACCACGGTCGAGCTGTCCTTCCGGTACGCCAACGGGATGGTCGTCGCCCCGCTCGACCGGCAGCTCTCCGTCTCGGTGGACGACGGGGCGGCGACGCCGGTCGCGTTCCCGAACCTCGGCCAGGGCCCCGACCGATGGCGCCGCTGGGACTACTCCCCCGCGACCACCGTCGCCCTCGAGCCCGGGCGCCACGAGATACTCCTCCAGCAGGCCGCCGGCGACACCGGCAACATCAACCTCGACCACCTGCGCGTGGTCGCGTCGTCCGGCGTCCTCGCCGAGACCCCAGCCCCGGCGTGGGAGCAGGGCACGGCCTACGCCGCCGGCGACCGCGTCACGTCGGGCGACGCCACCTGGGTGGCGTCCTGGTGGACGCGCGGCCAGCAGCCGGGCGCCACCGCGACCGGGCCGTGGCAGGAGATCGCCACGACCGACGACGGCACCGCGGTGTGGACGGACTCGCGGATCTTCACCGCGGGCGAGTTCGCGGTGCACGACGGCACCACCTACGAGGCACGGTGGTGGACGCGGAACCAGGAGCCCGGCGACCTGCACGGCCCTTGGCGCCCGGTCGACTGACGGCGGCGACGACGAAGGCCCGGAACCGCGAGGTTCCGGCCTTCTGGGCTACACCACTATCTGGGACTCAACTCCGGGTTTCGACAGGCTCAACCAGCGGGATCGGACGGGGCTCAGCCGGCGGAGCCGTCGGTCTTCTTGCCCGTCTCGCGCTCCCAGGCGTCGAGCTGCTGGGTGAGCGCCCGCGCCAGCTCGAACACCTGCTGCGGGGGGATCCGCACGCGCGACACCACCCGCCCCGGCACCACGCGGCCGGTGACCGCCCCCGTGTCCGGGTCGGTCACCGGCTGCGGCGGCTTCGTGGCCGCCACGAAGTCGATGACGAACGACGTCGACGTGTGCCACAGCGACGCGAAGTCCGCCGGGACCCCTCCCTCGAGCTCGGTGGGGACGTCGATCTTGAACTTGACCTCGTTGCTCGTCATGGGACCACTCTCGCACCGCGGGGTCGGCGCCCATGCCGTTCCGGCATGGAACGGCGACGAGGTGTCTTGGCCGCGCCGGTCGCCCTGCTGAGACGGTCGTTCCTCCATCGGGATCGAGGAGGAACACGCGATGCACGACCTTCGACGCAGGACGGTGCTCACCGCCGGCAGCACGGCGGTGCTCGGCGCCGTCGCCGGGCCGGCGTTCGCGGCCGGCAGCCGGCTGGCCGGGGACGCCCGCGGCGGCGACGTGGCGATGACCTGGCTGGGAAACGCCGGCTGGGAGCTCCGCACCGCCGGGTCCCGGGTGCTCGTCGACCCGTACCTCACGCGGTTCGACACCGGGCTGGCCCGCGGCGCGTTCGACGCGACGACCGCGCTGACCGTGTCGGCGACGGCGGTCGACGACGCGCTCGGCCGGCCCGACCCGGACGACCCGGTCACCGCGACCCTCGTGACGCACACGCACTGGGACCACTTCGGGGACGTCCCGCACGTCGCGACCACCCGGGGCGCCACCGTCTTCACCACGCTCACCGGCTACCACCTGGCCCAGGCGATGGGGCTGCCCGCCGGACGCGTCGCGACCGTCCGGGGCGGCGAGGAGCTCCACGTGGGCGACGTCGTCGTGCGGGTGGTGCGCTCGCTGCACAGCCGGTCGACGAACGGCGGGGTCCTGTTCCCCGGGGTCCGGACGGCGCGGGTCGACCCGCCGCTGACGGTCGCGGACCTGCCCGAGGGGGACACGCTGGCCTACCTCGTGCGGGCGGCGTCGGGCCGCAGCGTCCTGCTCATGGGTGCGAGCGACTTCGACGACCAGGCCCTGCGCGGCCTGCGGCCGGACGTCGTCACGATGCCGGTGCCGAGCAACGCCCTGACCGCCGGGTACGTGGAACGCCTCCTGGACGCGCTCGACGGCCCGCGCACGGTGGTGCCGGTCCACTGGGACCACTTCGAGTCCCCGCTGGCCAACCCGCCCGCTGCGATGGACCGAGGCACCGCCGACCGCCTGCGCGCGATGTGCGACGAGGTCACGCGGCGCGCGCCGCGGACGCGGATCGTGCTGCCCCGTTACCTCGAGCCCCTGCGCCTGCTGTAGGTCTCGCGCCAGGCCCGTCCGCAGGCACGGCGCCCGGGGCCGGTCAGGCGGTCCGGTCCCGGCGGAGCAGGTCGTGCAGCCGCCGGGCCGCCCGCCCGAGCGCGGCCTCGGCCGCCGGGTGGGCGCCCGCCGGGGCCTGCGACCGGCTGAGCGCGACGACGACGAACGTCGTGCCGTCGCGGTGCTCGACGACCCCCGCCTCGTGCCGCAACGACAGCACCGTGCCGGTCTTCGACGACCACGTCGACCGGTCCGTCTCGAACTCCGGCGCGAGCCGCTGCCGGTGCACGTTGGCCGCCATCAGCTCGCGCACGCGCGCCGACACGACCGGGTGGACACGCTCCGCCGCCCAGACCTCCGCGAGCAGCCCCGCGACGTCGCGCGCCGACGCCGTCGTCGCCACGGAGGTGTCCAGGCTCCGGATCGCCGAGCTGCCGTTCGGACGCGTGGCGGTGGCCGCCAGCGCGTACCCGAGGCCCGGGTCGTGGGCGTGCAGGGCCTCGGCCGGCGTCTCGCTCAGCTCGGCGAGCCCGTGCCGGACCGTGAACCCCCCGACGCCCATCTCCCGCAGCACCCGTCCGACGTCGTCCGGCGGCGTGAGCGCGAGCAGCGCGTCGGCGGCGCCGCTGTCGCTCAGCGCGACGGCGAGATAGAGGAGGTCGTCCAGCGCGACGGACGCGGGGTGCCGGAAACGGGTGGTGCCCGGCGGACCCGGCACCGTCATCCGGCCCGGCTCGACCGTCACCGGGGCGGACCCGTCGAGCTCGCCGCGGCGCACCCGCTCGATGGTCGCGACGGCGATCGGGAGCTTGACCAGGGACGCCACGGGCATCGCGACGTCCGCGTCGAGCGCGATCTCGGCACCGTCCGCGAGGTCGCGCACGAGGATCCCCGCGGTGAGGCCGGCGGCGGCGAGGTCGGCCCGGACCCGGGCCACGTCCCGGCGGCGGTCGGCCGCGCCGGGCCCGTTCACCCGGCGGCCCCGAGCGCCAGCGCCACCGAGGGGGCCAGCGCCTCGACCCACGGTCCGGCGCCCGCGGCGTCGCCGGGCCGGGTCTCGAGGCGGTAGCCGCGTCCGAGCTCGAGCCCGCCGAACGGCGCCCAGGCGAGCCCCAGACGCCGCGCCTCCCCCGCCGTGCACACGAGCAGGTCGCGGCTCGTCGTGACCTCGGCCAGCGCGTCGACCAGCGGCGCCACCCGGACCTGCCCCGGCAGCATGCCGCTCGCCACCGCCTGCCGGAGCACGACGTCGCCCACCTGGGCGTGATCGTCCTCGGAGGTGAGCCAGAGCCGGCGGGGCGGCCCGTGGTCCCCGCGCCGCGGCGCGAGCTCGTCGAGGAACACGTGCCCCTCGGGCGTCCCGCCCGTCCCCGCGCCGAGCACCGCGGACCACCGCGCCGCGCCGGGGGCCGCCGGGACGACGGCGGCGTCCGCCCGGGAGTCGCGGACGAGGTCGGCGCGCTCGGCGGCGGGCGCCGCGACCAGCCGTAGCGGCGCCCCCGACTCCTTCGCGTCGCTCACGAGCGCCGCCAGCAACGGCACGGGCAGATCCTGCGGGACCGCGAGCACGAGGGGTGGCGGCTCCGGCTCCGCGACGGCGACCTCGAGGTCGGCGACGGCGTCGACCACCCGCCGCGCCGCGGGGAGCACCCTGCGGCCGAGCGGGGTGAGCGTCACATCCCGCGAGTCGCGGACGAGGAGCCTGCCGCCCGCGTGCGACTCAAGCGCCGCCACGCGGCGGCTCACCACCGGCTGCGGCATCCCGAGCTCGGCCCCCGCCGCCGTGAAGCCGCTCCGCTCGACGACGGCCACGAAGGCCTGGCACCCGGCGACGATATTCAGCACGGGGACCATCGTGGTCGGCCGCGCGACCGAGCGCCAGAGCCTGCCTGCACCGGGGAGTCGCGATCGGACGACGAAGGCCCGGAACCGTGAGGTTCCGGGCCTTCTGGACTGAGCCGCCTGTCGGAATCGAACCGACGACCTATTCATTACGAGCGCCTGTGGACGGTTCCGGGGGCCGGATTTCCGCGTCAGTCCGTGGGCATCGGGTGCGCTCGACGACCGTGTTGCAGGGTCGGGGGTGCGCGGGGGTGCGCGTTCGAAGGGGCGGGGACACTCGGAGGCGCCGTACCGATAGCGGAGCACAAGAGGTCGTCGGAGGCGCGGGTCAAGGGTGGCCGCAGGCCATCGCGAAGCGACGCCGCAGGCGCCCTTGATGCGGGGTGGAGACGGCCGGATGCTCGGCTGTCGGTTCGGGGCCGGTCGGTAGGGCGCGCGGCAGGCGGTACCCCAGTGTGTTCCTTGCTGGCTAGGGTCGGCGCCATGAGCTCCAGCGCCGAACGTGACGGGAAGCGGTCCTCCAACTGGCTTCGAGGGCTTGCGATCTCGCTGCCGATCGGCGTTGCCCTGGGGATGGCGACGCATAACGCCGCGTTCGGCGTCATCTTCGCTGCGGGTCTGGCGCCGGCGTTCGCGTCCGCGTTCAGCAAGTCCGGCGACGGGCCGACCGACTCGGAGGACGGCGACAAGAACTGAGCAAGCCGTAGTGCGACGGGCGGTCACGAGACGACTCGGGGCCGCCTTCGTCGTGCTGCCGGCCGGACGGGTGGGGTGCGCGGAGCGAGCTTGCGAGCGGAGCGCGGGGCCCCGCACGGGAGGCCGGCCGCGCGGCGGAGCCGCGCGCTTGAGTCAGTAGAGAAACTCCTCACGCCGATGAGGCGATCAGGCTGTCCTGTGCCGGGTGATGTGCGACCTGGCCACGCCAGGTGATGTGCGACATCGGGCGTGATCGGCACCCTGGAGCCGGACGTCGCCGCGGGCGTCCCAGTCTGCGGGGAGGCCGGATTGGCACTGGTCGTTTTGTCTGTGGTGGAGCAGCGTCTGGATGTCGTGCGTGCGGTGTTGGCGGGCGCCGAGGTGAACGAAGTAGCGACCCGCGCCGGGGTGCACCGCGCGACCGTGCACAGGTGGGTGACCCGTTATCTTGCGGGGCAGATCGGCGGACTGGCGGACCGGTCGCACCGGCCGGTCTCGAGCCCGAGGAAGGTGGACGAGGCCGTCGAGGTGCTCGTGGCCGAGATGCGTCGCGAGCACCCCCGCTGGGGTGCCAAACGGATCCGGTTGGAGCTGCTGCGCACGAAGGGCCCGTGGGCGCGCGAGGACATCGTGGTGCCCTCGGAGCGGACCATCGTGCGGATTCTGCACCGCCAGGGGCTGGTGCGGGCCCGCCCGCGCAAGCGGCCCAGGTCCTCGTTCGTGCGGTTCGAGCGGCCCGGGCCGATGCAGTTGTGGGGCATCGACATCGTCGGCGGGATTGAGTTGGTCAACACGACGACCGGGGAGTTGCGGGAGGCGAAGATCGTCACGGGCGTGGATGACCACTCCCGGTTCTGCGTGATGGCGGCGGTGGTCGAGCGGGCTACCGGCCGGGCGGTGTGCTTGGCGTTTGCGCAGGCGTTGGCGGCCTACGGGGTGCCCGAGGAGGTGATCACGGACAATGGCACGCAGTTCACCGCCCGGTTCGCCAAGGGCGGGGAGGTGTTGTTCGACAAGATCTGCCGCAACAACGCGATCACGCACCGCCTGACGCAGCCGGCCTCGCCGAATCAGAACGGGAAGGTGGAGAGGTTTCACGGCACGTTCCGGCCCGAGATCGGCGAGCAGGGCCCGTTCACGTCGCTGGCGGAGGCGCAGGCCGCGGTGGACGTGTGGGTGGCGCATTACAACGGGCAGCGACCCCACCAAGGGTTGGACGAGAACGTCCCGGTGGTGCCCGCCGACCGATTCGCCGCGGCCCCGGCAGGCGAGCTGCCGCTGTGGGTCCCGCCCACGCTCGTCCAGGCCCGGCCCGGAGGCGTCTTGCCCGGTGTGGATGACGACGTTGTCTTGGACGTCGAAGACGCTCAGACGCCGATGGATGTCGTTGAGACTGCGCCAGCCCTTGTCGTGTCTGGTGATGCGATCGAGCTGGACCGGGTCGTGCCGGCCTCGGGAAACCTGGCGCTGCGCGGGAACCAGTTCTGGCTCGGGCCGGACCGGTCCGGGCAGACCGTGCGGCTCTGGATCGACTGCGACTGGGTGCACCTGTCCGCGGCCGGGCAGCGGATCAAGTCTTTGCGATCCCGGTTCACCGAAGCCGACCTGCGACTCCTGGTCACCCGGGGCGCCACCGCGGCGGGGCCCGCGCCCGCCGCCTCCCGAAGCGGTCCCGGCGCCCGTGACGGGCTCACCATCATGGAGGTCGAACGCACCGTGAGCCGCAACGGGACCGTCTCGCTCGGCAGTCACGTCGTGCATGCCGCCGACGTCCTGGCCGGGCGCCGAGTCGGGATCTACATCGAGGACGGCAGACCGCTGCTGTTCTTCGACCCGGGCACCCGCGAGCTGCTGCGCTCACGCCCCAACCCGCTCGGCCCGGTCGCGGCCATGCGCCTACAACGGGCCCTTCCCCCAGGCCTGCCGCCACGCCCGTCCATCGAGCCGATCACCGTGCAACGGCGCCCGTCGGCCACCGGGGTGATCGTCGTGGCAGGTCAGAAGATCTCCCTCGGACGGACCCATGCCGGCGCCACCGTGACCGTGCACGTCGCCGAGACGACCCTCGCGATCGAGCTGCCCGACGGTGAGACCACCATCATCGCCCGCACCACCACGACCCCGGTGCGGAGCATCAAAGGTCAGCGTCCCCGCACCGCGAAGACGTCCTAAGGCCCTACCTCGTGATGAGTTCGGCGAGCCGCCAGCAAGCCTGGATCCCCTCGCATATGCGGTGGGACCAGAAACTTGGGCCTGTTGAACAACACGATCGACGCCCAAAGGCCCATGAGGACCACGTTGACCGGGAACACAGCCACTACCGCGGCCACCCACCAGGCCGGCACGCTCCCCGTGACCAGGTAGACCGGTCCAGCGAGAGCAGCCCCGGCGATGACGGCCCCGATGCCCGTCCACGTGACGATCGCCCTGAGGTGCCCCCGCGCAAGGTCGTAGTCGCCACGACCGATCCCAGCAAGCATCCGCGGCATGAGCGTGCGCAACGCGGGCTCGTGGCGCCAGAGCCTCACGCACCAGGACGCCGCATACGCGACGAGCCCGACCCATCCAAGGACGAGGACCAGACGAATCGCCGTCAACAAGCCCGCCTCACCCCCCGCTCCCCGTGTCTCCCGAATCGGGCGCCACGACTGGCGCACACGTCCGACGAGACCCTAGCGACTGAGCCGTTCGACAGGTGAACCGGGGCACCTAACCTGCCAGCACGTAGCATGAGGGACAGCGACCGCGGATCGCTGACACCTCAACTTCCTAGCCTCGATGTCGCGCATCAGCTGACACTCCCACGTCGCACATCACCTGACGCAGGGCATGAGGCGATCAGGCGATGAGGAGAGCCAGACACGCCGCAACCTCTACTCTGAGGATCCGCCGTCTTCTTGCTGCCCCGCCAACATGACCCTCCGACGACTCGTCGTCTCCGCATTGATCGAGCCATAGGCGCCTAGGAGCAGATCATTGATCGCCTGGTCGACCTGGGCCATCACATCCATCAGAACAGCATCGGAATCCGAATCAAGCACCGTCCAAGTCGTGCAACACATTGTGCCGCTCGGGACGTGTACGCCGTCAAGCCTGATTTGGAAAGAGTCGGCAGTCGGATTGGCCCAAGTAACGCCGAGGGAGATAGTGAGCAGATCACGGACGCGAGACCCGTCTGACTGTTCAACATAGCCGGAGAGTTCAAATATGTCGGTGTCCCATACTCCCTGAGTATCCATGCCAGGCGCCGACAGCCCTTGAACCGACTCCCTGCTGAATGCCCGGAAGAACACAGCTGATACTTCTTCTAGCGACTTCGACACACGCCTACGATGCGCCGAAACAACCCGAGTCCTCCAAATGCTGAGCTGGGCGTCTTCGTGCTCACCCTCCGTGATCCTCGGGCGGCAAGCAGGGCCATGGCTGTGCTCCTGAGATGCCGACTGAACTAGGCGCGCACCTTCTACTGGTATCGCAGCGCCAGATGACTCAGTCAGAGCATGAGGCGCAAACGTCATTGCACTACTGACCCATTCGAGAATCTGAACCTCGGCGTCAAGACCGGCGTTTATCAACGACCACTCGAGGACCGGCTTGAGCTGCTCGGAAAACGCACCGCTCACAATTACTCTTCGAAGCGACCGATTTAGTGGCACATATATAGGCTCGCCGCAAGAGTTGAGCGCTATGGCGCGAAATTCGTTCTCATAGGACCAGCATTTGTCCTTTTGAAAGAAGGCTCCGATCGAATTATGTACAGCATGCGAGAACATGCGGTCCAATGAGGGCGCATGCGCTCCCCGCACCGGCAAGTTGGGGACCCCAATCCGGTTGTCGTCGGAGCCCACATATACAATATCCCCGACGATGGAAATCGCCGAGTCCGCCGTAGCACTCGCGAAATCTTCGATAAACAAGTCCCTGTCAATCTCCAGGCAGACGCCCGCGTGCCGATCGGCAAAATGAGCCCACATTGCGGCGTGCGCCCATCCTCGATCCCCCTCGTGATCCCACTGTCGTGCGGGAAACAAAGGCTCGTAGCTGTTCGCAAAACAAAGGATATGAGCATTGTCGCGAATCATGCTGCGGAAGGCATCATGGTTATCCATCCAACCTTCGATCGCTTCGTCAGCGATCGCACCCGTGAATCCCAGATTGATGGACAGTTTCTCGCGCGGGTCGATCGATCTTACGATGCTCGACAGCCGAAGTCGCCCATAGGGCAGTATCAAATTCAGGAAGGTCGCAGCAGAAGTATAGTGATAGATAGAGCCGTCGAACCTCTTCCCAACCTTCACTTCAACTCCCATTCACCTCGTGGCCAATATCTTTTACCTGAATAGGGACGGACTCACCCGAGCCGGGGCCAGGCTTCCGGGAATGAACTCCCCCGAACGCACAAGCACGCGCCCCGGACGAGACATATCAGGTGATCATCTCGCCCGCATCGTCAACCTGAATATACCGTCGCGAAGGCCAGAGAAACGCAGTCAGCCGCCCATTCGGCGATCCGCAGCCGGTGTCCACTTCCGCCGACGTGCTGGACACTCGGGGAACATCTCCGACGTTGACGTGGGCCGATACTCGGAAGCGGGAATCGGCGCCACCAGGCTTATGAGCCGCGACAACTTGCTTGCTTGCATAAACGGCCGGCATTTCCGCCAGGAAGCGAACGTGCTCAGTCGGAACTGAGGCCCGCAAATCTGCATAGACATCAGCACTTACGGGCCCACCTACATAAGCCCGCACCGTCGGAGCACCCGACATACGTAACAGCGGTCTAACGTCACCGGTGTCCATACAATCGAGAAAGGCTGACTCGTGGTTCCCGCGCAGCGGAATTAGTCTTGCCGCACCCTCGAAACGCAATAAGTACTCAATTACAGCTGGGCCGTCTGGCCCTTTGTTGATATAGTCTCCGAGTAGAACAACAGAGGCGAGCTCAAGCTCTTCGAGACTCTCCATCAATGATCTGAGTGCCGTTAGGTTGCCGTGAACGTCGCCCACGAACGCTGTCTCATCTTTCATAGAAGCACCTTGCTAACCTCAGTGTAGTCTGATTCAGAATTTGATCCACCCAAAGCTAAGAGGGCCATCGCCACGAGTTCGTTACTCGAACCCCACTCGTTTACAATTAAGGCTTCAAGAGAGCCATGAGGATTTGCCGGTATAGGGCCCAGAATATCGGCAAGTTTCGAACAGCATTCTTCAAGTTCTGAACGTGAAGCCTCACCAATCGGTCGAGACGCAAGGAGTGACTCCAGGGCCGGATCACCATGCCGCTCGGCGATCTCGCGCACCGAGAAACAGGGAGCGCCCTCGGCGATTGCCTGGGCATAGAGGCAGCTACGGAGCAGATACCTCGCCTCCCGAAGTAGGCCGGGTAGATACTTCGGGAGGTCCCGATCTAGTGACCCGAGAACTTGAGAGAAGTACAGGGCGCGACGCATCAAGCGCGCGGCGTCCACATTGCCCATCCCACCAACGCATGCGGCAAGAGTGCCTGCCGGATCCCACAGAATATGCGCGTCACGCGCGAGATGCGCGCCGAAAAGAGAGGCAATACCAGTCCTCAATTGGTCCTCAGTGTAGAAACTCAATGCGACTTCGCCGTCATGGATCGTCGGCCGCGCCGTCTGAACCAGAGCCAGGAGATCGAGGTCCGATCCAGGGACGTGATCGCCCCGCGCGCGGCTTCCGTAAATAAGCAAGCCGTCGATGTCCTCGGACAGAGTCGCTACCGCACGCATGGTCGTCGGCTCTGGGACGCCAAGGGACCGAAGTCTTTCAGTTACCACTCTCAGCAATTTCGGAATCCAATCGTGAGTGTATGAGTAGGCGATGCACGGTGCCCTATGGTCACTTGTCGCGCGCCGACAGAACGGTTAGGACTTCGGGCGGGTCCGCGACGCCCATTTCTTCATTCATTGCCAGGCTCTTGCGTGCATGCGCCTTCGACTCTTCGTCAAATCCGCCTCTGGCGAGAGCCTGCGACAGCAGGTTCTCAGCCATCGCCGATCCATAGTCGTTTCCAAACTGTGCGTTCAAAGCGGCAGACTTTCGAGCCCACCCAATCGAGGATTGCGCATCGTCCTCGCGGATCGACATCTGGGCCTGGAGAAGATACACGTTGGCATGAAGGGCGCTTGGGGGCAACGGTCGAATTTGTTCCAAAGCAGTCCGGGCATGCTCGGCGGCGCTTTGCATTTCACCCCTCGCGACATCATTTCGCGCCAGGTTCACATGCGACTGCGCGACCCCCTGACGATCGCCCACCGACGTTCGAATTTCGAGTGCTTCAAGGAAGCGCTCGTTAGCTTCGTCAAGTTCATTCAACTTCTGATGCGACAAGCCAAGATCGTCCAGAATTCTGCACCGAACGCGTCGCGTATAGTCGTCGTCCCGGTAGAGAAGTTCTAGGGCCTGCGCTCGACGCTGTTTCGCTTCAAAATACTTCTTTTCACGATGGAGGAGGTAAGCCTCAAAAGCGTACGCTTCAGCGATAGACGGCGTATTTAGGTCCACGGCACTGGTCGTGAGTTCAATAACTGCGCTTTGTGCCAACTCGCGCGCGTCTTTAATTCGTCCTTGACGAGCCAGGATCCTTCCGTAGGCGATCTTCTCTGGCGGCCCACCTTTCCGGACCGCTTCCTGCATCGCCTCTGCGCCAAGTTCTGCATGACCATACTCGAAGAGCATCTCACCACGGCGCCGCAATCGGTCTGCGCCGAGAATGTCACGACCGGACCGTGGTACAAGGTCAATACTTCTCGGTTCCTTACGCGTCCGAGCCGCCCACCCTCGAAGTCGTTCGATGAGCTTCGTTCGAAAATCTCGAAGGTCAGAGACGCTCTCGTAGAAGAGCGCATTCTTTACTTGGACCTGACGTTTAAGTTCCTCAACCTCGCTGCTCGGGTCGTCCGCATCGATAAATGCGAGCCAAACGTCGCGCATGGGGTGCGCGTCCCGCCCAAGGCCCAACAGTGCCGTGAACAACTCCTCCTCAGTACCCGACGTAAATCCAACCGGGCCGCCAGGGTTGCTCCCCCAGTTCTTCTTGAAGATGCAGATGAGGAAGTCGGAACCGTCGATCAACTCGTTGATTGCTTCTTGTGGTCTCTGGGCCGTTCCTCGCACAATGTCCCACCCGACCAGTTCAAATTGTGGGTCGGTCTCGGCTGTAAGTTCTGCATTGACTAGGTCCACACAGTTGCGCGCGGTGACGCGCTCATCAGGCACGTCACCAGGCGACGCTATAAACACCCGGAGCTTAGACGGTGGGTTCACGACGCCAGACTACCGCGACGCCACCCGCTGCCGCATGGGTGCCGCGGCGCGCCGCGTAATGGACCTGCCGAAGGCGGTGCCGTAGCGGGACGGCAGGAGACCCGCGTGTGAAGAGGCTTGCCGATTGATACCTCAGGCCGGTCACTCGTGATGCGTTGGAGCTGATCCAGCGTCGCGTGGCGAGGGCTCGTTGTGAGTGTCGCACTGCCGAACCGAGGACCGCTCGGACACCTCTGGAATTTGTTACCCTGCCAGTTCGAGGTTTTGTGCGCCACCGATCTGACCTTGGCTATTCACTCAGTGGAGATTGCTAATCTCCTTCGTGGTCGCGTCGGCTAGCGCGCGGGCAAGTTCTTGACCGCGGCGAGGGTTCTTTGCGAAGCCGAGCGATCGGACACCCGCGGCGTGCGCAACTTCTACATCGGTCACCGAGTCACCGATAAGCACGACATCGGCGGGCTCGGCTTGAGCGATCCGGAGAGCCTGGTTGACCATGTAGGTGTTGGGTTTCATGAGTTCCGGTTGCTGCGCAGTGCGCCCGACGATGTCTCGGATGAGCCGCGTGAGATCGAAACGATCGAGGTAGGTCCGTACCGCGCTGGCCGCGTTGTTCGTGACGATGACGACGGGCACACCAGCGCGGTCGAGTGCCGCGATCAGCTCGTGTGCGCCCGCGGTTGGCTGCGACGTTCGGGCGGCTTCGACCTCTGCCTCGATGCATACGGCCTCGACGTCCGTCAACGCGTCGGGGGCGTGGGTGCCGGTCCAGCGGATGACCGCGAGGTGGTCGGAGGTGTCGCGAAGCTCCTCCGGGTCGATGCCGTGGCGGGCGAGTGCTCCGCGTGCTGCATCAGCGGCCTGCTTGTTGAGCGGGGCGGGCATCAGTGGCGTGACAGGTCCGTCGAAGTCGAGCAGGACGGCACGTGCGGACCAGAGCAGGGTTCGGGCGTCAGTCACTTGGTGTCCTCAACGGCGATGGTGTTCCAGACGCTGTCGAACCAGGCGCGGGTCTCGACGACGAACTGTGTGTCGACAGCCTCGATGTCGCCGTCGTCGGTCCAGTGGAACAGCACGGTGTCCTTGCCCATCGGGTCGTAGATGGACACCTGGCGGCCCGAGGTCCGCACGTCGTGCTTGACGACCGGGTAGTAGCCGAAGAAGGCGTCGGCACCGTTGATGACGTACGCCTTGAACATCGGGGCGGCGGCGAACCGTCGGGTCTCGACCGTGGCGTCGGGGACCAGGCCGAGGTCTGCGAGCTCCTGCACGGCATCGGTGACGCCACCGATGTAGCGGGTGCTCAGGTCGGCCATGCGAGACCGAGCAGCGGCGGAGTCGCGCTCGATGCCGTCGACGGACACGGGCAGCGCGAGGGGCTGGGTCATGTCGGAGACCAGGATGCGGATGCGGATCGACTTCGGTGTGAGCCGGCCCGCGCGGATCTTGTCGAGGGGTTCGGCGATCGCGCCATGCAGGGTCTCGGCGGTATAGCCGAGGAAGTCGATGCTGACCTCGTCGGCATCGAACGCCTTCTCGATGTGCGGCCGCAGGCCGACGGGCTTCTCTGTACGTTCGCGCGCGAAGACGCCGCTTCCCTGGCGGGAGACGACGAGCGATTCGTCCTTGAGGACGCGCAGCGCCTGCTGGATCGTCATCCGCGAGACGCCGTAGCGCTCAGCCAGCTCGTTCTGACTGGGCAGCTTGTCCCCCGGCTCGATCCTGCGCGTGAGGATCGCAGCGCGGAGCGCCGTCGCCACCTGGAGGTAGGGCGGTCGCGGGTCGTCCGGGTCGAGACTCATGCGTTCACCCTAGGCGCCTTGTCCAACCAAGTCAGCCAACATGGCTGGGTCGTTGACATGACTAGCCAAGCCGTGCATCCTGAGTGAGTCAGATCACATGACTAGGCAACCTAGTCACGAGATGCAGGGAGCTAGACATGGCAATCGCCAAGCGTTTCCCCGTCGCTCACGCGATGGTCTTCCCGAACGGGGCGTTCCTGCGCGGTTTCGTCGAGCCGGTCGCGGATTTCCAGGCCGAGCAGCGCCCGGACGGGTCGCGCCCGCAGCAGCGGGACAAGGAGACCGGGCTGCCGCTGTGGCAGTGCACGGTCATCGACGCCGATGACGACGCGAACCGCAAGGACATCGGTGTGAGCGTGAAGTTCGCGGCCGAGGTGCAGCCGGTGCCGCCGAAGAACACCTCTTCCCTGCCGTGGACGCCGGTGGAGTTCACCGGTCTGACGGCGCTGCCGTGGATCGACGACAACGGCAATCGGCCGCGCATCGCCTGGTCCCTGCGAGCAACCGGGATCGTCGCTCCCGGGCAGGGCCGGACGGACGCGAAGCCGCCGGAGTCCAAGCCCGAGTCCAAGGCGGCGGCCTGATGTCCGCGCCCGTCAGCGGCGGGCTCGCTCCTGCGGAGTTGCTACAAGTCGCTGGGGACCTGATCGAGTGGGTCGGCGGCCGGGTGGCCTACCTCGCGCTCGGGCGCACGACCGTGAGCGTCCATGTCGACTGCCAGGCGGATGCCGAGCACCTGGCCCGGCTGCTGTCGCTGGGCGAGGTGACGGACTACCCGCCCGAGGAGCATGCCCGCGGGTTCACGGTGTGGTCTTCGATGCCGGGGGTCGAGCCGCGGTTCGCGGTGCACTACGGGGGCGACCTGGTCTGTCCGGTGCGCGCGTTCCCGCCGACCGAGCCGTGGTGGCACGACCTCGAGGCCGGGTTCGACGACGGGGTGGAGGCGGCGTGATGGACGCGCTCGGCACGGCGTGGGCCGTCATCCGGACGGTCGCCGGGGCGGTGTGGCACCTGGTGTGGTGGACGCTGCGGTCCTGGCGGCTGCTGCTGGCCTGCGTCGTGCTGGGCAACGTCCTGCTCATCCTCGACCACGAGGTGGCCGGCCAGACAGTGCTCTGGTGCGTCCCCGCGTTCTCGACGCTGCGCGCGGTCTGGTCCGCGGTCCACCCGCTGACCTACGAGACCGTGCTCGGCGGACCGATCCGCCGTCGCGGATGGCGTCGCCATCTGCGCAAGCACTGGCCGAAGATCGCCGACCGCTGCGGCCTGACCCTCACGACCGACGACGCCCGCGTCATCCCCCGCCTGCGACGGGTCCGCACGGACGGCAACGCCCTCACCTTCCAGGTCCGGGCCCGGGTCGGGCACACCGTGGACGACCTCACGAACGCTGCCGAGGCCATCGCGACCTCGATGGGTGCCGAGGCCGTCGAGACTCGCCGACTCGGCGCCGGCTGGCTCGAGCTCTCACTGACGATGCGCGAGCTGCTGCACGTGCCGACCCTGCCCACCATCCCCGAGACCATCGAGACCAGTGCGGTCATCCTCGGGCGCACCGCGGACGGGTCACCGTGGCGCCTGAACCTGGCGGCCCGGCACACCCTCGTCGTCGGGCGTTCCGGCTCGGGTAAGGGGTCGATCTTCTGGGGCATCGCCGGGAACCTCGCCCCGGCCGCTCACGCCGGGATGGCGCGGCTATGGGGTGTCGACCTCAAGGGTGGTGTCGAGGTCGCGGTCGGGTCTCCGATGTTCTCTCGCGTCGCGATGAACGAGGCCGACGCGGTCCGGCTCCTGCGGGACCTGCACCGCGTGATCGTCGACCGGCAGAGCGTCATGCGTGGCCTGTCGCGCACGTTCACCCCGACGCCGGGCGACCCGGTGCACGTGCTGATGATCGACGAGCTCGCCGTCCTGACCGCGTACGCGTCCAAGGACGTCGTGAACGAGGCCGCCAACCTGTTGAAGCTGATCCTGACCCAGGGGCGCGCGTTCGGGGTCATGGTCGTGGCGTTCGTGCAGGACCCGCGCAAGGAGACCGTGGGCATGCGCGATCTGTTTACGCAGACCATCGCGCTGCGCCTCGCGTCGGCCTCGGAGACGCGCATGGTGCTCGGAGACGGCATGGCCACCCTCGCGCCGGCCCACCACGTCCCGGCCACGATGCCGGGCGCCGGCTACTTGGTCGGGGACGACGGCCAAGTGGAGCGGGTGCGGGCGGACTACTGGGCCGATGACTTCATCCGGATGGTCGCCGCCACCTTCCCCGCGCCGCCTGCGCCGCCGCTGCCCACGGAAGCCGAAACGGACTCACCTGTGGGCGATGCCGTCCCCGCTGAGGCTCCGGGCGAGACCGTCGAGACGGCGCCGCGTCCCCGTCCGCGCACGCCGCGAAAGCGCAGCCCTCGTAAGACGACCACCGCCGCGTCCACCGAGCCGGGTGCCGAGGTCGCCTGATGGACACGGCCACGGCGACGGAAGAGGGCTTCTGGGGGCACTCCCCCGAGGTTCCCCTCGACCTGGCCGACCTGACCGGCGCGCAAGCCGCGGGCATCCTTGGACGGCTGGCCGATCGGTCGATGCCCGCCCTGTCCGAGACCGTGGCGCGGGTCGGCAACTGCTCGCACCCCGTGCGGCTGGTCGGACGTTCCGACACTGTCGATACGCGCACCGGGGAGATCGTCGAGACGTTCCGGTCCGCCGACCAGCCGCTCGGGATGCTCTACAAGCCGTGTGGCAACCGGCGCGAGGACGTCTGCCCGGCCTGCTCGCGCATCTACGCCCGCGACACCTTCGAGCTCATCTCCACCGGCACCCGCGGCGGCAAGGGCGTCCCCGACACGGTGGCGGCGAACCCGCTGCTGTTCGTCACCCTCACCGCGCCCTCGTTCGGGCCGGTGCACTCGGTGCGCGACGGCAAGCAACCCTGCCGACCCCGCGCCGGGACGACCGTCTGCGAGCACGGCAGGCGGCTCACCTGCTGGGCCCGCCACGATCCCGCCGACGCCGAGGTCGGTGCGCCGCTGTGCCCGGACTGCTACGACACCGACACGGCGGCGGTGTGGCAGTGGTTCGCGCCCGAGCTGTGGCGGCGTTTCACGATCACCCTGCGTCGCCATCTCGCCGCCGCGCTCGACGTCACCGCTTCCGCGCTGCGGGACCACCTGCGCCTCGAATACGCCAAGGTCGCCGAGTTCCAGGCCCGCGGCCTCGTGCACTTCCATGCGCTGATCCGCCTCGACGGCCCTGACGGCCCCGGCACCCCGTCACCGATCCCCGGCGCCGCACTGGCCGACGTCGTCCGCGACGCCGCGGCCGCCGTGCACTACACCGCCGACCCGGTCGACTCCGGCGACGTGACCCGGCTGCTGCGGTTCGGGGCACAGACAGACGTGCGCGTCGTGCGGGAGTCCAGCGTCACGGACCGGGCGGTGACTGCCGAGCAGGTCGCCGGCTACCTGGCGAAGTACTCCACCAAGGCGGCCGGCCTCGACCCCGCTCGCCCGCGCCCGCACCTGGCCGCGCTGACCGCGGCATGCCGCGACCTGGCCGCCCGAGCGCTGGTCGGCTGCGACTTCGGCTGCGGCGAGCGAGCAACGAACCGGCATCCGGCGCTGTGTGGGGACTGCCAAGCCAGCCCGTACGCGCTGCTCGGGCACTGGGCCCCGATGCTCGGCTTCCGCGGGCACTTCTCCACCAAGTCCCGCCGCTACTCCGTCACCCTCGGCGCGCTGCGCCGCGCCCGCCGCCGCTTCCAACGCCTCACCGCCGACGCCCGGCGCAACGGGCAGCCGCTCGACACCCGCGACCTCGAAGCCCGGCTCATGGCCGACGACGAGGCCGAGACCACCCTCGTCGTCGGCTCCTGGACCTACGAAGGCACCGGCTGGCCCCGCGCGGGCGACAAGGCGCTGGCCGATGCCGCCGCGTCCCGCGCCCGCGAGTATGCGAGGTGGCGAGCAGACCAGCGCACCGACCGCCCGGCGTGACAGCGCCCGGCCACACACGCAAGAGACCACGTGGGGAGGAACCATGGACGAGTACCTGACGACCGAGGAAGTGGCGACGTGGCTCAAGGTCGCGCCGTCGACGGTATGCCGGTGGCGGCTGGCCGGGAAGGGGCCGCGGGTCACGTGGCTCTCGCCGTCGCTGCCGCGGTACCGGAAGGCCGATCTGCTGGCCTGGCTGCAGAGGTCGGCGGCATGACGGTCCGCAAGACGCCGGGCGGCCGGTTCCGGGCCCAGCTCAAGAGCGGTCGCGAGTTCGTCACGTCGCGGACGTTCGGCACCAAGCGCGAGGCCGATGCCTGGCTTCGTCGGGAGCGTGCCGCGCTGGACGGCGGGTACGACCCGCGCGCGGGAAAGGAGCGCACGAACCTGGTGCTGAAACGCTGGCTCGCGGTCCGGGAGCGGACGGTGGCGCCGACGACGTACTACGCCGACAAGAACATGGTCCGGATCATGCCGACGAGCATGCGGAACGTGCACCTGTCGGCCATCACCGAGCGGGAGGTGGCGCGGTCGTTCGAGCTGCTGCTGTCCCAGGGCCTCGCGGAGTCGTCGGTGGTGCGCTTCCGCGCGAGCCTGTCGGCGTTCTACGCCTGGTGCCTGCGCGAGAAGCTGGTGAGCAGCAACCCGGTGATCGGCGTCCGGGTCCCGAAGGGGTCGGCCGAGGTCGACGAGATGGATCCGTTCACCGAGGACGAGCTCGAAGCGGCGTACCTGGTCTGGAAGGCCAAGGACCCACGGATCGCAGACGTCCTGCTGGTGATGGGGTGGACGGGCCTGCGCTGGGGCGAGATGCGCGCCATGCAAGTCTCGTCGTTCCTCGAGGTGCCGACGCCGGCGCTGATGGTGCGGCGCAACCAGCCCGAGCGGTACGCGGTGAAGTCGACCAAGGGCCGGCGCACGCGTCGGGTGCCGGTGGCGAACCGGGTGCTGCCCATCGTCCGCGAGTTCGCGGCGGGCAAGTCGTC
The DNA here is from genome assembly GCF_050315395.1 of Promicromonospora sp. Marseille-Q5078. NCBI lineage: Bacteria > Bacillati > Actinomycetota > Actinomycetes > Micrococcales > Promicromonosporaceae > Promicromonospora > Promicromonospora sp. Marseille-Q5078. The sequence goes on along the minus strand of NZ_JBNPQG010000001.1, from coordinate 832,359 downwards.
GCGCGACCTGCTGTTCACGACGTCGGGCGGCGCGCAGTTCTGGCGGACCCAGACGCTGCGGGCCCTCGACTGGTCGGTCAAGGACGCGGCGGGCCAGGACGTCGGGACCGGTCGGGGGCGGCGTCTGCACGATCTTCGGCACACCGCGGCGTGCCTGTGGCTGGCGCGTGGCGTGGACCCGGGGACGGTCCAGGCGTGGTGCGGGCACGAGTCGATCGCGACCACGAACCTCTACGTCCACTTCCTGGGGACGGGGGCCGATCGGGCCGGCCTGGAGAGGCTGAATCAGGGCCCGGGGAGCGCGGGGGGTGCGCAAGATGGCCAAAGGGGTGCCTGAGACGCAGAAAACCCCCGCCGACTCCGGACTGTTCGTCCAGGTCAGCAGGGGTTTCCTTGCTGGAGCCGCCTATCGGAATCGAACCGATGACCTATTCATTACGAGTGAATCGCTCTACCGACTGAGCTAAGGCGGCGGGCCGTCACCCGGCGTGCTGCCGGATCAACGAGCGCGCCCACAGTACCTGACGTGCGGGGCGGTCTCCAAAACCGGCGCCGGCCGCCCGGTGCCGCTTCCGCGCGACAGCGCGCCCCGACCTGCCCATACTCGTGCAAAGCACCCCGCGGCCCGGCGCGCACCTGCGCCAGGACCCTGCCGAACCGCCTGGAGGACGACGATGCACCCCACCCCCGCGCCGCAGGTCACGACCGTGCCGACCGGTCGAGGCTGGTGGTGGAAGACGCTGGTCCTCGGCGTCCTGCTGTGGGCCGTGACGGCGGCGGTGACGTTCGGCACGCAGAACTCGAACCTCATCCCGACGGTCATCCTGCTCGGCAGCTTCCTCGTGCCGTTCAGCGTGGTGCTGTTCGTCGTCGAGAAGGCGCACGGCTCGATCGACATCCTGCTACTGCTCGGGGCGTTCTTCTTCGGCGGCATCTTCGGCGTGCTGGGCGCGTCGATCCTGGAGTCGCACCTCTCGCCGTCGCTGTGGATCTACGTGGGCGTCGGCGCGATCGAGGAGCTCGTCAAGATCGTCGTGTTCCTCGTGGTCGGGGCGCGGGTCGCCGAGAAGACGGGGCTCAAGGGCGCGCTGCTCGGCGCGACCGTCGGCGCCGGGTTCGCCGCGTTCGAGTCCGCGGGCTACGCGTTCAACGCGAGCCTCACCCGCCTGGGCCAGATCGACCTGAACGCCCTGCTGCAGACGGAGGCCGTGCGCGGCCTGCTCACCCCCGTCGGGCACGTGCTGTGGACGGCCATCCTGGGCGCAGCGATCTTCGGCGCCGCGTCGGCGGCCGGGAAGTACCGGTTCACCGGCGGCGTGCTGCTCGCCTACCTGGCCGTCGTCGCCCTGCACGCGGCGTGGGACTCCATGGGCTTCATCTCCGCCTACCTGGCGATCAAGCTCACCGGCGGCGTGCACTACGAGCTCGCCTACGGGCAGCTGCTGCCGGTCGCCTCCGACAACGCCTCCACCTGGTCCACGGTGTTCTACGTGCTCGGGCTCGCCGTCATCTCCGTGCTGGGCGTGCTCGCCCTGCGGCACTGGTCCCGGGCGCGGCGCATCGCTGGGTGAGGACGACGCTGGTCTCGACAGGCTCGACCGGCGACGTTGGTCTCGACAGGCTCGACCGGCGACGTTGGTCTCGACCGGCGACGCCGATCAGCAGGTCGTGCCCGCCTTCGGCACGTCCCCGTCCACGAGGTAGGACTCGACGGCGTCCGCCACGCACGCGCGCGACGGGGAGTACGCGGTGTGCCCCTCGCCCTGGTAGGTGAGGAGCACCCCGGAGTCGAGCGTCTTCGCCAGGCCCTGCGCCCACACGTACGGGGTGGCCGGGTCGTTGGTGGTGCCGACGACGACGATGGGCGGCGCGCCCTTCGCGTGCAGGTCGAACTCCTTCTCGGCCACCGGGGCCGGCCAGTCGGTGCACGACGTGCCCCCGTAGGCGAAGAACGTGCCGACCGTGGGGGCCGCCTTCTCGATCTCCGCCGCCTCGGCGCGCATCTCGCCGAGGTCGGAGGTGCCGCGGTCGTCGAGGCACCCGATGGCGCGGAAGGCCTCGGTGGAGTTGGTCGAGAAGCTGCCGTCCGCGTTCCGGTCGTTGTAGGTGTCGGCGAGGTAGAGCAGCGTGTCGCCCGTCCCACTGTTGATCGCCTCGTCCAGGGCCTGCGTGAGCACCGGCCAGTTCGCCTGGTTGTACAGCGTGATGGCGATGCCGTAGAAGGCGAGGTTCCGGGTGACGGGCCGGTCGGTGTCCGAGGTCGGGATCGGCCGCTCGTACGCCGAGTCCAGGAGGGCGCGGATCTGCTTCATCCCGGCGTCCACCGACCCGGTGAGCGGGCAGCCGCCGCCGGCCTGGCAATCCGCCACGTACGCGCGCAGGGCGTTCTCGAAGCCGACGGCCTGCCCCTTCGAGATCTCGTCGGCCGACAGGCTCGTGTCGATGGCGCCGTCGAGCACCAGGCGGCCCGCCCGCTCCGGGAAGAGCCCCGCGTAGGTGGCGCCGAGCTGGGTGCCGTAGGAGAAGCCCAGGTAGTTCAGCTGGTCGTCGCCCAGCACGGCGCGCAGCATGTCCATGTCCCGCGCGGCGCTCTGCGTGTCGACCTCGCCGACCAGGTCGCCGGAGTTCTCCGCGCAGGCCTCGCCCATGGCCCGCGCCTCGGCGGCCATCGCCTCGACGCCCTCGTCGGTGCTGGTGTCGAAGTCCTTGGCCAGCGACTCGTCCTTGCGGGCGTCGTCGAAGCACTTCACGGCCGTGGAGTCCTGCACGCCGCGCGGGTCGAACCCGACGATGTCGAACGCGTCGTGCAGCCGCTTGCCGAAGACCGGGTCCGCCCCCGTGGCGTCGCTGCGCACGAAGTCGACCCCGGACGCCCCCGGGCCGCCCGGGTTCACCAGCAGCGACCCCTCGGGGTCCTTGCCGTCGGCGGGGTTGCGGACCAGCGCCAGCTCGATGCTGCCCGCGTCCGGGTCCTGCCACGACATCGGCGCGGACGCCGTCGCGCACTCGAAGCCGTCCTTGCAGTCCTTCCACTCGAGCGCCTGCCCGTAGTACTCCCCGAAGCCCTCGGGCGCCTGCTCGGCCGCCGGCCCCGTGGTGGCCCCCACGGGCGACTGCTCCTTGTCGGGGGCGGTGCACCCGGCGAGCAGCAGGGCGCCGGCGACGAGCGTGGCGGCGATGCCGTGGGCGGTGCCGAGCGGCGAGCGGCGGGAGGTCGTGCGGCGGGCGGTCGGGCGGCGCTCGTCGGAATTCACCCGCCCAACCTACCGTCGCCGGACCGGGGCCCTCGACGCCGTCAGCCGGCGGCGGTGACCCAGCCCACCGGGCCGGTCTCGCCGGCGGCGGCGCGAGGCGCCACCTCGACCGTGCCGAGGTCGCCGAGGCGCACCGTCACGGGCGCGCCGGCGTCGGCGTCCGACGGGACGGCGACCGCGCTGGTCGTCGGGGTGTAGTCCATGGTGCACGGGCCCGGGTCGGGCTCGACCATGCCGACGTCCAGCGCCTCCTGGCCGTCGGCCCACCCCGCCTCGGCCTCGGCGAGGCGGGGGCAGGTGCTCGACCCGTACGTCACGACGAGCAGCACGCCGGGCGTGGGCGACCAGGCCGCCCCCGCCGGGCTGTCGAACGTGCCCTCCGCGCCCTCGGGCAGCCCGCGCACGTGCTCGCCCGGGGCCGGGGCGCCGGTCACCTCGCCCGACGGCGAGGGCGAGGCGGACGGTGACGCGGGCGGCGTCGACGGGCCCGACGACGCGCCACCGGACGGCTCGCCGGACGCGCACGCGGTCACCAGCAGCGCGAGGGATCCCGCGACGCCCGCCAGCACGAGGCCGCGGAGCGCGCGGAACGCCGGGGTCGTCATCCGGCGACCGTCTCGCGGACGTCCGCGAACCGCAACCGCTCCGGCGTCACCTGCGGCGCGGCCTTGCGCAGGAAGTCGCGGCGCTTGGCCGCGAACCCGCGCCGGTCGTCGAAGAGGTCGCGCGCCATCTCCGCCAGCTCGATGGTCCGGTAGTACGACAGCGGGCGGCGCGGTGCCCGCACGCGGGCGGCGGCGAGCGCCTCCGCCCGGCCCTCCGGCGTCGTCAGCTCCGCGGCCCGGTCGGCCAGCCAGGCGGCGAACCGCTCCGGGTCGCGCGGCCCGACGCCGTCCACGAGGCCCACCGTGGCCGCCTCCGCGACGGACACCGGCAGCTTGTCGCTCAGCAGCCGGTCGGCGTCGATCTCCCCGAGCCGGGCCGCGACCGTCCACGTGTGCAGCTCGGAGCCGAAGATGCCCATGTCGTAGTAGGGGTTGAGCACCACGCCGTCGCGCGCGAGGACGACGTCGGCGCACAGCCCGGCCATCACGCCGCCCGCGCCGGCGTTCGCGGTGAACGCGGCCACGGTGAGCTGGTCGGCGGACGCGATCGCCTCGCACAGGTCGTCGATGGCCCGGATGTTGGCCCACGCCTCGGCCGCCGGGTCGGGCGACGCCTCGATCGCGCCGAGGTGGATGCCGTTCGAGAACGCGTGCTCGGTGCCGCGCACCACGAGCACCGTCGTGTCCTCCGTCAGGGCCCTCTCGACGGCGGTCGTGAGCCGGCGGCACTGCTCCGTGTGCATCGCGCCGCTGTACGACCGGAACGTCAGGTAGCCGACGTCGCCGACCCGCTCGTAGGCCGACTCCGCGAGCGCGGCGGGCGCCGGGTGGAACGCGACGCCCGAGACGTCGAGCACCCATGCGGCGGGCAGCTTGGTGCCGCGCTTCTCGGCGAGGGTCGCGGCGTAGCCCACCCACAGGGTGCCGTCGCCGGTCGCCAGGGCCACGGCGTCGTCGTCCCGGCCCACCACGGTGCCGGGCGCGGCGTCGGGGTCGATCACCTCCGCGGTCGCGACGGCGTCGAACAGGCACACCCGCTCGCCCCGCACCGTCGCGGGGGCGCCGGGCGCGCCGTCGGCCGCGGCGACCGTGCGCGCCAGCTCCGCGGCGGGGCGCGCGAGGTCGAGCTCGAAGGCGGCCCGGCGCAGCAGCGGCAGCTCGCCCGTGCCCGGCACCTCGTGCACCAGCTGGTCGGCCGGCACCGGCGGCTCGCCCGCGGCGACCTTGCGCAGCACCTCCTCGACGCACGCCAGCGCGGCGTCCGCGACGAGCCCGTTGTACAGGGCGCTCTTGGCGACCGGCGGCGTCGGCAGCGCGAACGTCGACGTCGCCCACACGGGGCCGGCGTCCATCTCCTCCACCGTGGACAGGGCCGTGACGCCCCACCGCTCGCGGCCGTCGAGGATCGCGTGGTCCAGCGACGACGGGCCGCGGTCCCCGACCGGGCCGGGGTGCACGACGACGGTGGTCCAGCGCCGCCACACGTCCTCGGGCACGCGGTGCTTGAGGAAGGGAGCCAGGACGAGGTCCGGACCGATCTCCTCGACGCGGGCCGTCAGGTCCTCCGGGGTCGCGAAGGTGGGCGCCAGCTCCACGCCGACGTCGTGCCCCCGGTCCGCCAGATGGCCCCACACGCGCTGCGTGAGCCCGTTGAACGCCGAGACGAGCAGCAGGATCCTCATGCCAACCCCCAGTCAGGTCACGGGGGCCACCGTGGCCCCCGCCGCGGAACACCTCACCGCATGAAGGGGTGATCAGGCAACTGTCGTCCCGGATACCTCGCGCCTCGGGCTCAGCCCTGCGGGCGCAGCGCGACCGTCATGGCCTCCAGCGCCAGCAGCGGCGCCACGTTGCCCTCGAGCCGCTCGCGCGCGGTGCCGATCGCGTCCATCCGGCGGATCGTCTGCTCCGGCGTCGAGTCGGCGGCGAGCGCCCGCACGGTCCCGTCGTGCTCGGCGTTCACCAGGTCCACCGTCGCCCCGAGCTGCACCACGAGCACGTCCCGGTACAGGGACAGCAGGTCCACCATCGACCGGTCGAGGACGTCGCGCTGGCGCCGCGTCGCGCGACGCTTCTGGTCGTCCTCGAGCTGCTTGAGCTGCGAGCGCAGGCGCGGCGGCAGCGTGTCGCCGTCCTGCACGCCGAGCGCGCGCAGCAGCTCCGCCTTCTCGACGGCGTCCCGCTCCGCGGTGGCCGCGACGGCCTCGGCCTTGGCCACGTCCACCAGCTCCCCGGCGGCGAGCACGGCATCGCCCACGCCCCGGATGCGGCGCGCGACCTCGAGCACCGCGTCGCGGCGCTCGCGCGCGTCGGTGTCGCGGGCGAGGCGGCGCGCCAGCCCGACGTGCGACTGGGCGGCCCGGGCCGCGACGAGGGCGACGTCCGGGTCGATCCCGTCGCGGCGCACGAGCAGGTCGGCGACGTCCCGGGCGGGCGGCACCCGCAGCACGACGCCGCGGCAGCGCGAGCGGATGGTGGGCAGCACGTCCTGCGCGCTCGGGGCGCACAGCACCCACACCGTGTGCGGCGGGGGCTCCTCGATGGCCTTGAGCAGCACGTTCGTGGTGCGCTCGGCCATCCGGTCGGCGTCCTCGACGACGATCACCCGGAAGCGGCCCGACGACGGCGTGCGCGCGGCCGTCATGATGAGGTCGCGCACCTCGTCGATGGTGATGACCACCTTGTCCGTGGCGACGACGGTGAGGTCGGGGTGGGTGCCGGCCAGCGTGGTCGTGCAGGCGTGACACCGCCCGCAGCCGCCGGTCTCGCCGTCGGAGCCGGTGCACTGCAGCGCGGCCGCGAAGGCGCGCGCCGCGACCGAGCGGCCGGAGCCGGGCGGACCGGTGAGCAGCCAGGCGTGCGTCATCGCGGCCGGGTGGGTCGCGGCGCGCCGCAGCAGCGCCACCGCGTCCGGCTGGCCGACGACGTCGTCCCACACGCTCATGCGCGCCCCTCCCCGTCCGGAGTCCGAGCCTGTCGGAACCTGGTCTCGACAGGCTCGACCAGCGCGGGCGTGAGGTCCAGGCGGGCCGCCAGGTCGACCCGCACCTGGGCCTGCACGTCGTCCAGCGGCGCGGACGCGTCCACGACCATCCAGCGGACGGGGTCGGCGGCGGCGCGGCGCAGGAACGTCTCGCGGGTGCGGCGGTGGAACTCGTCCCCGGCCCGCTCGAGCCGGTCCGGCGCGCCGGACAGGCGGGCGGCGCCGACGACGGGGTCGAGGTCGAGGAGCACGGTGACGTCCGGCATGAGGTCGCCCGTGGCCCACCGGGACAGGCTCTCGACCTCCTCCTCGGAGAGCTCGCGGCCACCGGCCTGGTAGGCCACCGAGGAGTCGATGTAGCGGTCCGTGACCACCACCGCGCCGCGCACGAGCGCCGGCCGCACGACCGTCGCGACGTGGTGGGCGCGGTCCGCGGCGTACAGCAGCGCCTCGGTGCGCGGGTCCATGTCGCCGCCGTGCAGCACCTCCCGGCGCAGGGTGGCGCCCAGGTCGGTGCCGCCCGGCTCGCGCGTCACGACGACCTCGCGGCCGGTGACCTCGCGCAGCCACTCCCCGAGCAGGCGCACGTGCGTGGACTTGCCGACGCCGTCGCCGCCCTCGAACGAGACGAAGTACCCGGGTGTGCTGCTCACTCCGGACACCCTAGCCGTGACCACCCCCACGCTCCCCCGGCGGGCGGCCCCGCCCGGGCGGCGTCACGATGGGAGGGACACCGCACGTCACCCCTGGAGGTCGCATGCCCACCGCGCCGGTCACCCTGCTCACCGAGGACGCCTCCTGGGAGTTCCTCCGCACCCGGTCGGTCGGGCGCCTGGCGACCGCCGTCGGCGGCGAGGCGGAGATCTTCCCGGTGAGCTTCGCCGTCGGCGACGGCGTCCTGTACTTCCGCACCCGGCCCGGCACCAAGCTCGTGGAGCTCACGGTGAACTCGCGCGTCGCGTTCGAGGCCGACGAGTGGGGCGAGACCGTCGCGACGAGCGTGGTGATGAAGGGCACCGCCCGCATCCTCGAGACGGACGCCGAGCTGGCCGCCGCCCGCGCCACCGGCCTCGTGAGCTTCCAGGACGACGACAAGGACGTGTGGGTCAGCATCACGCCCACCGAGCTCAGCGGCCGGCGGCTCGAGCGCGACTGAACCTGTCGGGACCAGGTTTCGACAGGCTCAACCGGCGGTTTCGACAGGCTCAACCAGCGGCGGGGTACACGACCCCCGCCTGGCGGCGCACCTCGTCGAGGGTGTCCATGACCTCGAGCGTGCCGTCCCACGACATGCGCGGGCTCTGGGTCTCCCCCGCCGCGACCCGGCGCGCGACCTCGGCGGCCTGGTACTGCTTGCCCTCGCCGCGGAACCCGTCGTAGGCCCAGGTGGCGCCGTCGTGCCGCTCGACGGTGAACGACGTCGGGGCGTAGAACGTGCGGGCCACCTCGATGCGGCCCTCGGTGCCGGAGATCACGGCCGTGTTGGCGGTGCGAGCCCAGAGCGTCGTCGACAGCGTGGCCTGGACGCCCTCCGGGTACGCGAGCACCATGCCGATCTGCCCGTCCACGCCCGTCTCGGTGAGGGCGCCGACGGCGGTGACCGACGCGGGCGCGCCGAGCAGGTCGTGCGCGAAGGAGACCGGGTAGACGCCGAGGTCCAGCAGCGCGCCGCCCGCCAGGCCGGGGGCGTACAGCCGGTGCTCGGGGTCGAAGGGGAACTGCTGGCCGTGGTCGGCGACGACGCTGACCACGCGGCCGATCTCGCCGCGCGCGAGCACGCCGCGCAGCGCCGCCACGTGCGGCAGGAAGCGCGTCCACATCGCCTCCATGACGAAGACGCCGGCGTCGCGGGCGGCGTCGAGCACCTCGCGGGCCTGCGCGGCGTCCTGGGTGAACGCCTTCTCGACGAGCACGTGCTTGCCGGCGCGGACCGCGAGCAGCGCGTGCTCGTGGTGGTGGGAGTGCGGCGTCGCGACGTACACGACGTCGACCTCCGGGTCGGAGACCAGCGCGGCGTAGTCGCCGTGCGACCGCGCGCCGGGCGCGTGCGCCGCGGCGAACGCCTCGGCCTTGGCCACGTCGCGCGACCCGACGGCCACGACGCTCGAGGCCGTGTGCTCCCGGACGCCGTCCGAGAACGAGCCGGCGATGTTGCCGGCGCCCAGCACGCCCCAGCGCACGGCGGGCGCGGTCCGCGGGTCGGGCACCGTGCCCAGGAGGTCGTCGGTGGTGAGTCCGGGCGCGTACGAGGCGGGCGTGACGTCGGTCATGACCTCACCGTAGTGGGGCGGGCTCCTCGGCGGTCGGCGCGCCCGGGGCGAGCGCGGCCGCGACCACCCGGTCGGCGACGTCGCGCACCCGCTCGAGCTCGGCGAGGCTCAGGCCGCTCGCCGCGACCACCGCGGCGGGCACCTTCTCCGCCTCGGCCCGCAGGGCGCGGCCGGCGTCGGTGAGGTGCAGCTCGACGACGCGCGCGTCGCCGCTGCCGCGCCGGCGCTCGAGCATGCCCTGCCGCTCCAGCCGCTTGAGCAGCGGCGACAGCGTGCCCGGGTCGAGCAGCAGGCGGGCGGACAGGCCCGTGACCGTCGTGGTGGCGCCGGCCCGGTCGTCCTGCCACAGGCCGAGCATCACGAGGTACTGCGGGTGCGTGAGGCCCAGCGGCTCGAGGATCGGGCGGTAGATCGACACCATCGCGCGGGCGGCCGCCGAGAGCGAGAAGCACACCTGGGCCTCGAGGCGCAGGGGGTCGGCGGGCAGGTCCATGCGCCCAGCCTACGATTCCCGGATATGGTTGGCGCACCAATAGTTGGCCCACCAAGGATTGCAGCGAGGAGTTCCCATGGCACGGCGCGCGCGACGCGAGGACGACGACCGGACCTGGGGGATGAAGGCCACCGAGTTCTTCCTGCCCTTCTTCGGGCCGGCCTCGATCCGGAAGACCCCGCCGATCCCCCCGACGGCGGAGGACATCGCCCGGGACGCCCAGCTGCGGCACACGCTGCAACGCGTCACCCGCGCCGACGGGCACGTGTACCTCGTGGAGCGCGACACCTGACGCCCCCGAACGCTGGTTGAGCCTGTCGAAATCGGGTTTCGGCAGGCTCAACCAGCGGTTCGACAGGCTCAACCGACGGCGGGCTACTTCTTGGTGGCCGTCTTCCGGGTGGTCGTCTTCTTGGCGGGCGCCTTGGCCGTCGTGGTGCGGCGCTTCTTCGCCGGGCCGGCCGCGCGCTTCTCGGCGAGCAGCTCGATCGCGCGCTCCGGCGTGATGCTCTCCGGCGTGACGTCGCGCGGCAGGGTCCGGTTCGTCTCGCCGTCGGTCACGTACGCGCCGAAGCGGCCGTCCTTGACGACGATCGGCTTGCCGCTGGTCGGGTCGTCGCCCAGCTCGCGCAGCGGCGGGGTGGCGGCGCGGGCGCCGCGCCCCCGCTTGGGCTCCGCGTAGATCTTCAGCGCCTCGTCCAGCGTGATCGTGAAGAGCTGCTCCTCCGACGCGATCGTGCGCGAGTCCGTGCCCTTCTTGAGGTACGGCCCGTAGCGCCCGTTCTGCGCGGTGATCTCGTCGCCCGACTCCGGGTCGGTGCCCACGACGCGCGGCAGCGACAGCAGCTTCAGCGCGTCGTCCAGGGTCACCGTCTCCAGCGACATGTCCTTGAACAGCGACGCCGTGCGCGGCTTCGGCTGCGCGGCCTTCGCCCTCTTCTGCGCCGCCGCCGACAGGCTCGTGTCGATCTCCGGCAGGTCCAGCACCTCGGTGACGAACGGCCCGTAACGGCCCGACTTCGCGATGATCGGGTGGCCCGACTCCGGGTCGGTGCCGAGCTGCTTGCCGTCGTCGGCGCCCGCGGCCAGCAGCTCGCGCGCCATGGCCACGGTGAGCTCGTCGGGGGCGACGTCCTCCGGGATCGACGCGCGCGGCGGGTTCTGCCCCTCCGCCACCTCGGCGCCCAGGTCCTCGACGTACGGGCCGTACCGGCCGACGCGCACCCGGATGCCCTCGCCGATCTCCACCGAGTTGATCGCCACGGGGTCGATCTCGCCCAGGTTCTCGACCAGCGCGTGCAGGCCCCAGCCGGTGCTCTCGCCCGAGCCGTCGCCGAAGTAGAACCGCGTCAGCCAGGCCACGCGGTCCCGGCTGCCCGACGCGATCTGGTCGAGGTCGGCCTCCATCTCGGCCGTGAAGTCGTAGTCCACCAGCCAGCGGAAGTGCTCCTCGAGCAGCCGCACGACGGCGAACGCCAGCCACGTCGGCACCATCGCCTGGCCCTTGGTGCGCACGTAGCCGCGGTCCTGGATGGTCGAGATGGTCGCCGCGTACGTGGACGGGCGGCCGATGCCGAGCTCCTCCAGGGCCTTGACCAGCGACGCCTCCGTGTACCGGGCCGGCGGCGAGGTCGAGTGCCCGTCGGCCACGAGGTCGTCGCCGCGCAGCGGGTCGTCCTCCGCCATGCGCGGCAGGCGCGCCTCCTTCGCGGAGGCGTCCGCGCCCTCCGCGACGTCCGTCCCCTCCTCGTACGCGGCGAGGAAGCCGCGGAAGGTGATGACCGTGCCGGACGCCGAGAAGACGGCGTCGCGGCCCGCGAGCTCGCCCGCCGCGCCGGCCAGCGCGGCCACGACGCGCACCGACGCCGTCGAGCCCTTGGCGTCGGCCATCTGCGAGGCGACGGTGCGCTTCCAGATCAGCTCGTACAGCTTGAACTGGTCGCCGGAGATCTCGCGCGCGACCTGCGCGGGGGTGCGGAACGAGTCGCCGGCGGGGCGGATCGCCTCGTGCGCCTCCTGCGCGCCCTTGTTCTTCGGGGCGTACAGCCGGGGCGCGCCCGGCACGTACTCGGGGCCGTACAGCTCGGCCGCCTGGCGCCGGGCCGCGTCCGTCGCCTCCGAGGACAGCGACGGCGAGTCGGTCCGCATGTACGTGATGTAGCCGTTCTCGTACAGCGCCTGCGCGGTGCGCATCGTCTGCCGCGAGCTCATGCGGAGCTTGCGGCTCGCCTCCTGCTGCAGCGTCGAGGTGGTGAACGGCGCCGCGGGCTTGCGCGAGTACGGCTTGGTCTCGAGCGAGCGGACCGTGAACGACGCGTCCGCCAGGCCGGCGACGACGGCGTTCGCCGACGCCTCGTCGAGCTGCACCACCCCGGTGCGCACCTTGAGGCGGCCGCGGTCGTCGAAGTCGCGGCCCGCGGCCACGCGGTCCGCGCCGAGGCCGGTGAGGCGGGCGCGGAACGCCTGCCCGGCGTCGTCGCCCGTCGTCGGGGCGAACTGCCCCGTCACGTCCCAGTAGTCCGCGGAGACGAACGCCATCCGCTCGCGCTCGCGCTCCACGACGAGCCGCGTCGCGACGGACTGCACGCGGCCCGCGGACAGGCCCTGGCGCACCTTGCGCCACAGCACCGGCGACACCTCGTAGCCGTAGAGGCGGTCGAGGATGCGGCGGGTCTCCTGCGCGTCGACGAGGTCGGTGTCGAGCTCGCGGGTGTTCTCCAGGGCCCGCAGGATCGCCTCGCGGGTGATCTCGTGGAACACCATCCGCTTGACCGGCACCTTGGGCTTGAGCTCCTGGATGAGGTGCCAGGCGATGGCCTCGCCCTCGCGGTCCTCATCGGTGGCGAGGAAGAGCTCGTCGGCCTCCTTGAGCGCCTTCTTCAGCTCGCGGACCTTCTGCTTCTTGTCCGCGTGCACCTCGTAGTAGGGGTCGAACCCGTTGTCGACGTCCACGGCGAACTTGCCGTACGGGCCCTTCTTCATGTCCGCGGGCAGGTCACGCGGCTGCGGCAGGTCGCGGATGTGCCCGACGCTCGCCTCGACCTCGAAGTCGTCTCCGAGGTAGCCCTGGATCTTGCGAGCCTTGGTGGGCGACTCGACGATCACGAGCTTGCGTGGCTGGGGCATCCGTTCCTGCTTTCCCTGTTGCTGCGGCGGTGCTGGCAGTGGCCGGCCGACCGGTCATGTCACGGTACGACATCCGCTCGTCACTTCCCCGACACGGGCCGTCGGGCGGCACTCTACCGAGGGGCGAGGCGAGGCTGCGCGGTGAGCTGCCGCAGCACGAGCAGGACGGCGAACACCGCGCCCGTCACCGCGAGCACCCCGACCGCCCCCGCCGCGTACGCGGTGAGGTCCGGCGACAGCGGCACCGGGTCGCCCTGCGTGACGAGCCCGACGAGCGTGGCGCCGGAGGCGAGGCCGCCGGCCAGCGACGCGAGCAGCAGCAGCCCCGCGACGACGTACGACCCCGGTGCCGCGTACGACGCGCCCGGCTTGCGCAGCACGTCCGTGGACGACGCCGGCGTGAACGCGCACACCGCGGCACCCCACGCGAGGACGACGAGCAGCGCGGCGACGACGTCCGACGGGCGGTGCCACTGCCCCACCAGCGTCGAGACCCCGGTCGCGCCGGTGTAGGCGGCGCCGAGCAGCGCGACCACGGGTCGCCAGGCGCGCGGCGTGACGAGCAGCAGCGCCACCGACACCGACGCGGCCACCGTCGTGTGCCCGCTGGGGAGCGTGTTGGGTCCCGTCCAGCCGGCGAGCAGCTCGGGCCGGTCGAGGACCCAGTGCTTGAGCACCTGGGTGGTGACGTTGGCGCCGCCCACGAGCACGGCGACCTGCAGGGCGAGCACCCAGCGCCGTCGTGCCGCGGCGACCAGCACCGCCACGCCCACGCCCGCGACGACGAACGCCACGGACACGACGTCGAGCACCGGCTCCGCGACCTGCCACAGCCGGCCCTGGCCGTGCGTCGCGCCGAGGAACGCCAGCTCGTCCACCCGCTGGCCGGCCGCCGTCCCGACGAAGAACCGCCAGGTCAGCCAGACCCCGACCGCGGCGAGCAGCGCCGCGACCGCCGCGACGACGCGCGGCGCCGTGCGGACCTGCGGGGTGGGCCGCTCCCCGCGCCAGGCGCCGACCGGCAGGATCGGCGCGCCGACGCCCGACGTCCCCTGCGACGGGGTCGGCGGTGGCAGCGGGCGCGTCTCGGTGAGCACGGGATCACGCTACCGACTCGGTGTGGTGGAAACGTACGCGGACCGTGGGGACCTCTCCCCGCTCCCGCACACCTGTCGGCCCGCTCCGACCTGCCTTCCAGCACGCGGCGCTCGACCGACGCGAGCCACACCTCGCGGCGGATCCGCTCGTCCACGCGGGCGGCCTTCTCCTCGATGCTCAGGTCGGCGCCCAGCGCGTCGATCGTCGAGCCCGACGCCTCGTGCCCGGCAGGGGCTCCGCCCGGAGCCGAGACGCGCGCGACGGCGTCGGCCGAGCCAGTGGAGTACTGGCTGCTGACGAGAACTTGTGCAGACGAAGGTCAAAGTACGGTGACGCCATGGCAGACGGCAGCCCCCCGCGACGGACCCGCCCCTCGAAGGCCGAGCGGCGCGAGGAGATCCTCGGCGCGGCCACCCGCGTCTTCGGCTCGAAGGGCTACCACGCGGGGTCGCTGGTGGACGTCGCCGAGCAGGTGGGGATCACGCACGCCGGCGTGCTGCACCACTTCGGCAGCAAGGACAAGCTGCTCTGGGCGGTGCTCGAGTACCGCGACCGGGTGGACGTCGAGCACATCGAGGGGCAGCACATCCCCGGCGGGCTCGACCTGTTCCGGCACCTCATGACCACGGCGCGGATGAACGCCGAGCGGCGCGGCATCGTGCAGGCCTACGCGGTCCTCACGGGCGAGTCCGTGACCGACGGCCACCCCGCCGCCACGTGGGTCACCGAGCGCTTCGCGGTGCTGCGCCAGGAGATCGCCACGGCCCTGCGGCAGGTGGCGCAGGAGCGCGGCGTCGAGCTCGACGACCGTCGCGCCCGCCGCGCCGCGAGCGCCGTCATCGGCGTCATGGACGGCCTCCAGGTGCAGTGGCTGCTCGGCCCCGACGCCGTCGACCTCGCCGAGGACACCGCGTTCGCGATCGAGGCCGTCCTCGCCGCCGCGCTCGCGGGCCCGGACGCCCCGCGCACCGTCCCCGCGAGGTAGTTCAAGAGCCCGCGAGGTAGTTCAGAATTCCGCGAGGTAGTTCGAAAAACCGCGAGGTAGTTCGAGTCTCGGCGAGGTAGTTCACCTCCGCCCCAGGTGAACTACCTCGCCGTTTTTCGAACTACCTCGCGGAATTCTGAACTACCTCGCGGGGAGCTGGACTACCTCGCGGGGTCAGCCGGTCACCAGGGTGAGGCCGTAGGCGTCGAGGATCTCGCCCACCGGCTGGAAGTACGTGGTGCCGCCGGACGTGCAGTCCCCCGACCCGCCGGACGTGACACCCTGCGCCTGGTCGCCCGCGAGCAGCGAACCGCCGGAGTCGCCCGGCTCCGCGCACACGTCGGTCTGGATCAGCCCGTCGACCGTGCCCTCGGCGTACGAGACGGACACGCCGAGCGCCTCGACCGTGCCGCAGTGCCAGCCGGACGTGGACCCGGAGCGGCACAGCTGGGCGCCCACCGGCGCGGGGGTGGCGCCCGCCACCGCGACCTGGCCGCCGGACCAGTCGTTCACGGCGCCGACCGGTGTGCTGCCGACGCCCACCTGGACGTACGCGTAGTCGTCGCCCGGGAAGCTCGACCCCGCGAACGCGCCCGTCGGCGTCGACGTCGCGTCCCCCGCAGAGCCGCAGTGGCCCGCGGTCACGAAGCCGCCGGTCACGGCGAACCCGACCGAGCACCGCGCGGCCCGGTTGATGAGGTACGCGTTGCCGCCGACCACGTCGTCGAGCACGCGCGGGCGCTGGGCCGTCGTCTCGACGGTGACGGCGGCGCTCGGCACGTCCGCGTCGTCCAGCACGTCGGACAGCCCGCCCCTCGTCGCGGCGGCCGACCTGGCCAGCGTCTCCACCACCAGGGTGTTGTCGCGGACGTCCACGCGCCAGCCGGTGACGCCGCGCCCGGCGGAGTCGCCCAGGTCGGCGGCCCACCCCTCCAGCTGGTCCAGCGAGTAGCGGGCGTCGACCGCCCGGGCGCCCGCGGCGCGCACCGCGGCGGCGCCGGCGCCACCCGCGGTGGCCACGAACAGGCGGTCGCGCTCGGGGTCGAGCCAGGCGCCGGCGAAATCGTCGCCGAGCGCGTCCCGCAGCCGCTCCTGCGCCGCCGCGGCGTCGTCCTGGAAGTCGAGGCGCTGCACGGCGCGGTCGTGCGGCACGCCGAGGTCGTCCTGCAGGGCCTGCAGGAGGCCGGCCGGATATCGGTCCGCGCCCGCCACGTCGTCGTCGGGGGACGGGCCCGCGGCCTGCGCCGTCGCCGCGGTCGCCGCGAGGGTGAGCCCGGTGGCCGTGGCGGCCAGCGTCCTGAAGGTCGTGCGTCTCATCGGAGCTTTCCTTCCGTCAGGGGCCGGACGGTTGCCCGACGCACGTCACGCTACGAGGGTGACCATCGCACGGCCAGGGCGCGTCCAGGACACGGAAGAGCCGTCCCGGGTGCCACACTGGGCGTTCGTGCCCCCGCTCCCGTGGACCCGGCCCCGTCGCCCGCCGGTGACCGCCCCCGCCTCGACCGTCGGCCTCCGGCGCCGCCCGGCCCAGGTGGTCACCCTCGCGTTCCTCGCGACCATCGCCGCGGGCACGGCCCTGCTGAGCCTGCCCGTCAGCGCGACGGGCCGGAACGCCAGCTTCGTCGAGGCCCTGTTCACCGCCACGTCCGCCACATGCGTGACGGGCCTGGCCGTGGTGGACACCGAGACGTTCTGGACGCCGTTCGGGCAGGTCGTGATCCTGCTCCTCATCCAGGTGGGCGGGTTCGGAGTCATGACCCTCGCCTCGCTGCTCGGCCTGCTGCTCACCCGGCGCCTCGGGCTGGGCACCCGCCTGGTGGCCACGGAGTCCACGCGCTCGGTCGGCCTGGGCGACGTGCGCCGCGTGCTGCTCGGGGTGCTGCGCTTCACCGTGGTCACCGAGCTGGTCGTGGCCGTGCTGCTGACCGCCCGCCTCGCGACCGCCTACGACGAGTCCCTCGGCCACGCCGCATGGTCCGGGCTGTTCCACGCGGTCTCGGCGTTCAACAACGCCGGGTTCTCGATCTACAGCCAGAGCCTGGTGCCGTTCGTCGCCGACCCGTGGGTCTGCCTCCCGATCTGCGCCGCGATCATCGTGGGCGGGATCGGGTTTCCCGTGCTGCTGGAGCTGTGGCGGCTGCACCGCACGCGCCGCACCGAGGGCGGCCCCAGCGACCTGCGGCGGCTCTCGCGGTGGAGCGTGCACACGCGCCTCACCGTGCTGCTCACCGCCGTGCTGCTGGCGGTGGGCACCGTGTTCTTCCTCGCCGCCGAGTGGCGCAACCCCGGTACCTTCGGCCCGCTCGACCCGCCGGCCAAGGTGCTGGCGGCGTTCACGCAGGCCGTCATGCCCCGCACCGCCGGCTTCAACTCCGTGGACGTCTCGCAGCTCAACAACGGCACGTGGTTCTTCACCGACATGCTCATGTTCGTGGGCGCCGGGTCCGGCGGCACCGCCGGCGGCATCAAGGTCACCACGTTCGCGGTGCTCGCCGTCGCCATCTGGGCCGAGCTGCGCGGCGACCCCGACGCCACCGTCTTCGACCGGAGGCTGACGCCCGGCACCCAGCGCCAGGCCCTCACCGTGGCGCTCGTCGGCGTCGCCGCCGTCGTGCTGCCCACCCTGGCGATCACCCTCTCCACCAGCCTGTTCACCCTCGACCAGGTGCTGTACGAGGTGGTCTCCGCCTTCAGCACGACCGGCCTGTCCACCGGCATCACCGCGGACATGCAGCCCTGGCACCAGCTCGTGCTCGTCGCGCTGATGTTCCTGGGCAGGCTCGGCCCCATCACGCTCGGCACAGGCCTCGCGATGCGCGACCGGCAGCGGCGGTACCGGCGGCCCGAGGCCGCGGTCGTCATCGGCTGACGGCCCGCCCGGGCGAGCCGGCGACACCGCCGGACCGGACGCAGCGAGCCCCGCCGAGCGGGGCTCGGCGGGGCTCGACGGTGCTCGACGTCAGGGCTCGACGTCAGGTCGGTCGGGTCAGCAGTGGGTGCCGGCGTAGGTGCCGACGGCCTGGGCGGCGTCCTGGAACTCCTGGCCGGTCATCGCGGTCATGGCGTCGTTGATCTTGGTCATCGCGTCGGCGTCGGTGGGGTTCTCGACCGCCGTGCTGAGACCGTCCGTCGCGGTGCGGAAGGACGTCGTGAGGGTCTCCCAGTCGTCCGCGATCTCGGCCGGCGGCTCGCTGACGCCCTCGAGCGTGGTGGTGAGCTCCTCGAGCGTGTCGAGGGTGGGCTGCAGGTCGGACGGGTCGACGTCGCTCATCGCGGACGACGCGTCGGTGAGGGCCTGCACGGCGCCGCAGACGTCGTCGCCCGCCGCCTCGTCGGCCGGCGACTCCTCGGCCGGGGTCTCCTCGGCGGGAGTCTCGTCGGCCGTCTGCTCCTCGGCAGCGGTGCCCGCGTCCGTCGAGCCGGCGTCGGGGTCGCCCGAGCCGCTGCACGCGGCCAGGCCCAGGGCGATCAGGGCGCTCGCGGCCACGGCGGTGGCACGGGTCATGGTCTGTCGGTTGCGCATGGGGACCATGGTGACGGACCCGCGTCGCACACGCTCCCCCGCCCCACGGGGAGACCTCCCCGTGTGGCGGGCGTCACGCCGGGCGCAGGAACCCGTCGCGCACCAGCCCGCGCACGGCGGGCAGCAGCTCGGCGCCCAGGTCGTCCGCCGGGACGTCGAGCAACGCGCCCAGCGCCCCGACGATCTGCCCGACCGCCAGCTCGCCGTCGCACACCCCGACGAACGCCGCGAGCCCGGTCGAGGCGTGCACGCCGCGGCCCAGCCCGTCGCCCTGCCGGATCACGACGACGTTCGGGTCCGCCTGGCCGGGGGTGTGGAACCGCTCCTCGCTGACGTCGTCGGCCACCACGAGGTGCGCGTCCGCCAGCGCTGCGTCGTCGCGCGCCTCGAGCCAGTCGTGCGCCGCCAGCGACGCCGCCAGGTGCGCGCCCAGCGGCTGGTGCACGGTGCCCGTGTGCTCCTCGAGCCTCCGCAGCGTCGAGCGCGCGCCGTCGGACGGGCGGCGCAGCGTGACGACGCCGAAGCCGACCCCCTCCACGTCGCGGGAGGCGAAGTCGTCGAGCCACGCCCCGTACGCCGCGGCCCAGGCGGCGGGCTCCCGCTCCCTCGTGGTGCCGCCGTCGCGGATCCAGGTCTCGGCGTACTCGGCCGGGTCGAGCACCTCGCGCTGGATCACCCAGCCGTCGAGGCCGGACGCGTCGAGCCACGCGCCCACCCGCTCCGTCCACGGCTCCCCGCGGCGGTGCTCCCAGTTGCCGAGCAGCTGCGCGACGCCGCCCGGGGCGAGCACCTGCGCGACGTCGCGCACCAGGTCGCGCACGAGGTCGTCGCCCGACCGCCCGCCGTCGCGGTACTCGTAGTCCCCCAGCGCCTGCGCGACGGCCGCGCCGGCCGCCCCCGAGTGCGGGGTGATGACGAACGGCGGGTTCGACACCACGAGGTCGAAGCAGTCGTCGGCCACCGGCTCGAGCATCGAGCCCTGCCGCAGCTCGACGTCGACGCGCCGGTCCGAGGGCGGCGCGTTGAGGGCGAGGTTGAACCGCGCGAACCCGAGGGCGCGGCGCGACAGGTCCGTGCCCACCACCCGGCGGGCGTGCCGGGCCGCGTGCAGCGCCTGGATGCCGCAACCGGTGCCGAGGTCGAGCACGCGGTCCACCGGCGTGCGCACCGTGACCTGCGCCAGCGTCGCGGACGCGCCGCCCGCGCCCAGCACGTGGTCCGGCGCGAGGCGGCCGCCCGTGGCCAGCTCCGAGAGGTCGCTCGACAGCCACCACGACGCCTCGCCCCCGGCGTCGACCGCCGCGTACGGGCGCAGGTCGACAACGGCGCGCACCGCGTCGTCGGCGCCCTCGCCCGCGGCGTCCACCAGCCCCAGACGGTGGGCGCCGGAGGTGCCGAGCCCCGGCAGCGCGCGGTCCAGGTCCGACCGCGGGACGGTGTCGCCGAGCAGGAACAGGCGGGCGAGCGCCGCCCGCGGCTCGTGCGCCGGCGCCGCCTCGGCGAGCGCCCGCCGGGCGGGCACGGTCTGCTCGCGGTGCAGCGCGGCGGACGCCACGTCGCCCAGCGCCTCGCCCACCCCGTCCACCGTGTACCCGGCGGAGTCGAGGCCGGCGCGCAGGGCGTCGACGAGCGGCGCCGCGCCTCCCGCGGCCCCGGGGACGGGGGTGGACGCGACGGTCGTCATCGGCCCGAGCAGGACGTCGAGAGGAACCCGGTGATGTCCTTGGCGGCCGTGGTCGCCTCCGCCGTGTCGTCCGCGGTGATCGCGTCCGACATCGCGGAGCTCACGGCGTTCGCGTCGTCCTCGTCGACGTCGTCGAACGCGCTCACCGCGCTGCCCAGGTAGTCGGACATGGTGCCCCAGGCGGTCGCGATGTCGGCGGGCGGCTCCGCCTCCGCCATCGCGTGGTCCGCGGTGCGGAAGCTCTGCACCAGCGCGCGCGGGTGCTCGGGGCTGAGGTCGACGAGCGCACGGTTGGTCGACGACCAGGCCACCTGCAGCTCGGCGCACTGCTCCGCGTCCGCGGCGGGCTTCTCGGCGTCGCCCGAGCCCGCGCTCGGGGACGGGGTGGCCGCCTTCGACCGGGACGGCTGGCCCTCGACGCCCATGCTCAGGTCGCCCGGGACGGACACCGCGGGCGCGGGCTCCGCCACGGGCTCCGCGCCGTCGCCGCCCTGGCCGCACCCGGCGAGCCCGGCCCCCGCGACGAGCATCCCCACGACGACGACCGGGAGCTGGCGGGACAGGAGGCGGGCTCGGCGCATCCCCCTATGGTGAACCACCGCTCGCGCGCGTGGAAATCCGCGCCGCGCGCCGCGCGCCCGGCTCAGCCCGCGGGCGGGTCGGAGGACTCGGCGTCGGTGCCGTCGTCGGAGGCGCCGCAGCCGTCCTTGAGGAACGTCGTGATCCGATTCGAGGCCTGCGTCATCGCGGAGGTGTCCAGGTCGGCCAGGGTCTCGGCCACCGTCGACGCCGTGTCGGCCTCGTCGGCGTCCTCGATCTCGTCGGCGACCGTGCCGACGTACGACCCCACCGTCTGCCAGTCCTCCGCGACGGCCGCCGGCGGGTGCACCTCGGCGAGCGCGTCGCGCGCCCCGACGAACCCGCGGCGCAGCGT
The DNA here is from genome assembly GCF_050315395.1 of Promicromonospora sp. Marseille-Q5078. Taxonomy (NCBI): domain Bacteria; kingdom Bacillati; phylum Actinomycetota; class Actinomycetes; order Micrococcales; family Promicromonosporaceae; genus Promicromonospora; species Promicromonospora sp. Marseille-Q5078. Next base: position 811,404 of record NZ_JBNPQG010000001.1, on the reverse strand, counting down.
GGCCGGGTCGTCCACCGACATCCCGAGCTGCAGCGTCGCGGACCGCGACCACGCGGCCTGCACCACCGTGCACGGGTCGGCGGGCCCTACGGTGCCGTCCCCCTCGGCGGTCGCGTCCGACCCGGCGCCGAGGCCGGAGGCGAACCCGGCGCCGAGGCCGGTCAGCAGCGCGACCGCCCCGGCGGCGGCCAGCGTCGAACGACGACGCCACGCCCCCGGCACCGGGCCCATCACGCCGCGGCGCCGCGCAGGAGCTCGTGTCCGGCTGGCCCTCATGCTCGCGAAGGCTACCGGCAGCGCCTGTGCGGCCGGAACGTCGCCGCAGGTGGGCCGGGGCCGCTTGACCCGCGGCGGGCGTTCGGACAGATTACGCGCGTGACCTCTACCACGCCCGGCCTGTGGGTGCATCCCGAGAACGACCCTCGAGCGACGGGCGTCGACCCGGTCGGCGAGAAGGAGACCCTCTGGGAGTACCTCTGTCGGTACCGCATGACGCTCGTCATGAAGTGCGAGGGGCTCGACCCGTCCCAGCTGGCGCGCCGCTCCGTGCCGCCGTCCACGCTGTCGCTGCTCGGGCTGGTGCGGCACCTCGCGAACGTCGAGCACCACTGGTTCCGACGGGTGCTGCAGGGCAGCGCCGACCGCGGCCCGTTCGAGCTGCCCGGCTACCCCGACGTGGACTTCGACGGCGCCCTGCCCGACCACACGTGCGTGGCCGAGGCCTGGGACGCCTGGCACCGGTCCGTCGAGGCGGCCGACGACTGGTTCGCCGGCGAGGACATGAACCGCGAGGTGCCGTACGACGGCGGCACCGTCGAGGCGCGGGACGTGCTGCTGCACGTGCTCGAGGAGTACGCACGCCACATGGGGCACGTGGACCTGCTGCGCGAGTGCGTCGACGGTCGCACCGGCCTCTGACCGCCAGGGCGTCGGCCCCGTCGCCCGGTGAGCCGCCCGATGAGCAGCCCGGTGAGCCGCAAGGCGGCCGCGACGACGCGTAGCGTGCCCACCATGCGGAGCTTCCTCAGCGGCGTGCTGGTCCTCCTCGCCGTCGTCGCGGCGGTGGTCACGATGCCCGCCCGGTACGCGGAGGGCACGCTGCTCGACACGGACGCCTACGTGCGGGCGACGGCGCCGCTCGCCGCGGAGATCACCACCCAGGACGCGGTCGCCGAGGCGCTCACCGACACGGTGACGAGCCAGGTCGACTCGGGTCTGCTCGCCGCCGCGGTGCGTCCCCTGGTCGGGGAGGCGGCCGACGCCTTCGTCCGCTCGGACTCGTTCGCCCCCGTGTGGGCGGAGGCGAACCGCCAGGGGCACGCCGCCGCGGTGGACGTGCTGCGCGACGAGAGCGACACGGTGGACGCGGCCGACGGCGTGGTGACGCTGCCGCTCGACCCGTTCCTGGAGGGGATCGGGCAGTCGCTGCGCGACCGGGGCGTGCCCGTCCCGGAGGGCTTCGCGACGACGGGGCAGACGATCGTGCTCTACGCGTCGGACGACCTGTCGACCGCACAGACGGCGGTCGGGCTGGTCGACCGGTGGACGCCGTGGGCGCTGCCGGTCACCGTCGTCCTCGCCGCGCTGGCCGTCGTCGTCGCGCGGCCCGGGCGCCGACTGTGGACCGCCGCCGTCGTCGGCGGCCTGGTCGCGGCGGCGATGCTCCTGCTCCTGCTGCTGCTCCCGGAGGCCGTGCAGGCGGGCTTCGCCGGGCTCGACGTCGGGGCGTCGGGGCGGCAGGTGCTGGACGACGCCGTCGACGCCCTGCTCGTGCCGCTGCGCACCCAGCTCTGGTGGGCGTTCGGCGTCTGCGCCGCGGTGGGGGTCGGTGCCGCGGTCGCCGGGGTGGTGGTGCGGCGGCGCCGCACCACCACCTGACCGACGGGGTCAGTCGCCGGAGGTCGCCCAGAAGAGGGCCTGCGCGGCCTGGCCGAGCCCGCCCTTGGGGTGGGTGCGGAAGAACACCGCCGTGCCGAAGACGACGGCGCGCGCCCCCGACTCCGTCTCGCCGGAGACGACGGACGCCTGCCCCGCGGACGCGGCCGGCCCGTCCGCCCCCGAGCCCGTGGGGACCCAGTGCCCGGCGAGGAAGGGCTGCTCGGCGTCGTAGGTCTGCTCCACCGTGGTGCCCTCCCCGAGGCCGGTGAACCACGTCGCCGGGTAGACGAACGCGTGGTCCTGCTCGTGCGGCGCGAGGATCGAGCCGTCCGGGGTGGTGACGTCGACGATGCCGTTGCCGGAGCGGTTGCCGGTCACCGCCTCGCCCTCGACCAGCCCGTACGTCTCCGCCACGGCGAACGCCGCGGCGGTGCGACCGACGACGGACCCGCCGTCGTCCACCCAGTCCTGCACCGCCGACCGGCCCGCGCTGCCGGCGGGCAGGGTCAGCGCCGAGCCGACCCACAGCACGTCGGCGTCCTCGAGCCCCGTCGTCCCCGTCGCCGCGCCCGCCTCGATGCCGGCCGCCGTCACGCGGACCAGGTCGTCGAAGCCCAGCTCGGTCAGGGACAGCAGGTCGTCCTGGTTGCCGGCGTACGCGACCGTGAGGTCGTCCAGCTCGGGGGCGTCGCGCAGCTCACGCAGGTCGCGCCAGGTGGCCGTCTCGAACGGGACGTCGTGCTCCTTCGCCACGTCGCGCGCCGCCCGCAGGCCCTTCGGCCCGACGACGGCGCGGCCGTCGTCCAGCCACCACACGGGGGCGTCCGCCTCGAGCAGCGCGTTGAGCGCCCGGTAGTCCTCGACGCCGGCGACGTCGAACGCGACGTACGCGGCGAGGCGCGGGACCCCGCCGTCGGACGGCTCGCCGCGCAGCGGCTTCACCGCCCCGACCGGCCGGTCGGTGGTCGACCCGACCTTCTCGACCGTCGCGCCCCACAGCGACGACAGGCTCCACGCGGAGATGTCGTACATCGACGGGACCTTGGCGGAGATGTCGGTGCCGAGGTCGAGGAGCGCGTTCGCCAGACCGCGCAGCGGCTGGTGCAGGTCGACGACGAACGAGCCCTTCGGGTAGGTGGTGCCGTCCACGCGGGTGCTGCGAGTCAGCGTGCCGACCTCGACGCCGTGGAACAGGAGCTGGTCCACCAGCGCCTCGGCGTCCGCGGCCGACCGCTGCCCGTCGCCGACGGGGATCACGTAGGCGCGCGGCAGGTCTACCGGGTCCTGGTCGTCGACCACGTCCCAGTGCTGCTTCCACTCGTCGGGCCCCGGCACGGCGGCGACGTCGTCGACGGTCAGCGCGTCCTTCGCCTCCCCCGCCACCCCGCGCCGGAACGACTCGACCTGGTCGGCCAGCATCGCGTCGTCATGCCCGGCCAGGTAGTCGATCATCGAGGTCATGGTCCGCTTCGCCACCGCCGTGTTGATCACGGCGTCCTCGGGCGTCGTCGTCGGGCCGGTGCGGCCCTTCGGCAGCTCGACGGTGCTCGTCGTGGCGCCGTGGAACGCCGCGTACTGCGCGGTGAAGACCGGCGGGTAGTCGTCCCAGCCGGACGGGGTGTCGCGGTAGGGGATCTTGATGAAGCCGGTGTTCTCGTCGACGGCGTCGTCCGTGGCCGGGTCGTAGTACGTGTTCCCGGGGATCTCGGCCGCGACCACGTCGTCCTCCACCTGCCGCGCGATCGCGTAGCCGTGCGGGATGAACAGGTCGTACTCGTAGTTCTGCCCGTGCGGCGGGCCGCACGGCTCCACCTGCAGCACCCCGGTGTAGCCGTGGAAGTCCGCCGCGTAGAGCGGCTGCAGCGCCTGCGCGGTCGAGACGAACGACCGCGACTCCGGCGTCGCCCCGGTGATCATGTCGCGGTTGGCGTCGAGGCTCAGGCTCGTGGCCCGCTGCCCGATCGTGCGGCCGTCGGGGTTCAGCGTCAGCGAGAAGTAGAACCGGTGGTCCTCGAGGAGCGCGGCGGTGGCCCGGTCGTCGGAGGTCGCCAGGTCCTCGACGACCTGCATCGCGGCGTCCGTGCCCTCCCACTCGTTGCCGTGGATGTTCGCGCTGATCCACAGCGGCGTCTTGTAGTCCCGCGCGAGCCGACGGTCGCGGGCGGCGTCGCCGGGATCCGTGCGGATCTCGTCCCGCCACGCCGTCTGCTGCGCCGTCTCCCGGCGGGACTCCGGCGCGGTGACGGTCACGAGGTACAGGTCGCGGCCGGCCGTGGAGCGCCCCACGACCTGCGTCGAGACGCGGTCGCTCGACGCCATGAGCGCCGTCAGCCGCGGGGCGATCTCGTCGTAGCCGATGGTGCCGTTGAGGTCGGTGGCGTCGTCGTCGGCCGGCGGGTACACGGTCAGGTCGGGCTGGAACGGGTACGCGCGGGGCATGTCGATCGCGCCGCTCGTGCCGCTCGTGTTGTTCGTGCCGTTCGCCGTACCGCTGCCGGGCCCGGACCGCTGCGCGGTGCGCGCCAGCTCGGCGAACGACGTGGCGCCCACCGCCCCGGCGTCCCGCTCGGGGCCGCGTCCCGGCCGGTCGCGGCGGTCGTCGGCGGTGGCCGTGGCGGTGAGGGTCGTCGCCACGAGGGTGGCGGTGGCGAGCACCGCGACGGTGCGTGGGAGCTTCATGGATCTCCTTCTCCTCGTCGTCGGCGTGGACTCCGTCGTCCCGCCCGGGGCCCGGCGTCGACGCGCCGCCCCGGCCCCAGCATGGCGTGCGGCGACCCGCTCGGCACGGCCGGAAACACGACGTTCACAGGGCGACGGCGGGCTCACGACCCGCCGGGTGCGCCGTCGAGCCGCGCGACGAGGCGCGCGGGCGCGACCTGCCGGTACGCGTCCGCGACGATCCGCCCCATCTCGTCCCAGTCGACGTCGAGGTCGAGGCGGACGCCCAGCCACCCGCGCACGCCGACGTACGGCGGCCGGAAGAACCGCTCCGGCTCGCGCTCGACCTGCTCCTCGAGCACCCCGGGACCCGCGGCGCACCACACGGCCAGCGGTCCCCCGTGGTGGTGGTCGGAGTACATGACGAACGACCGCCCCGCGAACCAGGTGGGCTCGCCGTGGCTCAGCCGTTCGGTGGCCTCGGGCAGCGCGAGGCACAGCGCGCGCACGCGCTCCAGCGGGTCGACGTCGTCGTCGGGCACGTCGTGACGCTAGCCCACGGCCACCGGGCCCGCCTCAAATCATCTTGTCCCCGCGCCGCGCGCGGGGTCGGATGTCCGTCATGACAGACCCCGTGACCACATCCGAGGCCCGGCGGTTCCCCGACCTGTGGGTGGACCCCGACCAGGACCCCCGTCAACAGTGGGCAGACCCGGTCGGCGAGCTGCAGACCCACTGGTCCTACCTGCGGTCCTACCGCGCCACCATCGCGATGAAGTGCGAGGGGCTCGACGCCGAGCAGATGGCGCGCCGCTCCGTGCCGCCGTCCACCCTGTCCCTGCTGGGGTTGGTGCGGCACCTGGCGAAGGTGGAGCACTCCTGGTCCCGGCGGGTGCTGCAGGGCCAGATGGACCTGCCGAAGCTCTACGTCGCCGACGGCGGCCCGGACTGGGACTTCGACGGCGCCGTCGCGGACCCGGAGGTCGTCGCGGAGGCGTGGACCACCTGGCGGCGCGAGACCGCGGCCGCCGACGCCTGGCTCGCGACGCAGACGGACGCGGACATGGGGCGCGACGTGCCGTTCGACGGCACCAGCTCGACCGTGCGCGACATCCTCGAGCACCTCGTCGAGGAGTACGCGCGCCACGCCGGGCACGCGGACCTGCTGCGCGAGTGCATCGACGGCCGCACCGGCCAGTAAGCCCTCGCCGAGAGAGAGAACCCCGAGTCGCGAGATAGAGAAGCTCGGACAGGACCGCACGCGGGTGCGGTCCTGTCCGAGCTTCTCTATCTCGCGACTCGGGGTTCTCTATCTCGCGGGGACGCTCGCGGTCTCGTCGGCCTGCTCGCGGTCGACGCGGGCGGCCCGCAGGCGGGACATGATGACCGCCCCGAAGGCGACCGCCGCCGCGGCGACCGCGATGGAGATCCGCAGCGCCTGGTTCGCGTCGGCAGGCACGCTCAGCATCACCACGGCGGGCGCGATGAGCACGGACACCAGGTTCATCACCTTGATGAGCGGGTTGATCGCCGGGCCGGCGGTGTCCTTGAACGGGTCGCCCACGGTGTCGCCGATGACGGTGGCCGCGTGCGCGTCGGACCCCTTGCCGCCGAAGGCGCCGTCCTCGACGATCTTCTTCGCGTTGTCCCACGCGCCGCCGGAGTTGGCGAGGAACACGGCCATCAGCACGCCGGCGCCGATCGCGCCGGCGAGGAAGCCCGCGAGCGGGCCGACGCCGAGGCCGAAGCCGACGGCGATGGGCGCGAACGCCGCGAGCAGGCCGGGGGTGGCGAGCTCGCGCAGGGAGTCGCGGGTGCAGATGTCGACGACCTTGCCGTACTCGGGACGCTCGTCGAAGGTCATGATGCCGGGGTGCTCGCGGAACTGGCGGCGCACCTCGAAGACGATCGCGCCGGCGGCGCGGGTCACGGCGTCGATCGCGAGACCGGAGAACAGGAACACCGTCGCGGCGCCGAGGATGACGCCCACGAGGGTGACGGGCGAGATGATCTCGAAGCTGAGCATCGCGGGCACCAGGCCGGCGCCGATCTCCTGGACCTCGCCCACGGCGCCCGCCACGGCGTCCGCGTAGGAGCCGAAGAGCGCGGTGGCCGCGAGCACGGCCGTCGCGATCGCGATGCCCTTGGTGATGGCCTTGGTGGTGTTCCCGACCGCGTCCAGGTCGGTGAGGATCTGCGCGGCCTCCTCGTCGACCTCGCCCGACATCTCCGCGATGCCCTGGGCGTTGTCGCTCACCGGCCCGAAGGTGTCCATCGCGACGATCACGCCCACGGTGGTGAGCAGGCCGCAGCCGGCCAGGGCCACGAGGAACAGCGAGAGCCAGATCGATCCGCCCGCGAGCAGGAAGACCCCGCAGATCGCGGCGGCGATCACGCCCGCCGTGTACACGGCGGACTCGAAGCCCACGCCGATGCCGGACAGCACCACGGTGGCCGCGCCGGTGCGCGACGTGGCCGCGACGTGCAGCGTCGGCTTCGACGTCGTGCCCGTGAAGTACCCCGTGATCCACAGGATGATGCCCGCGAGGACGACCCCGATGACGACGGCGAGCGAGGCGACGACCCGCGGGTCGGAGGTGACGTCGCCGAGTTCGGCGGTGCCGGACAGCTCGGAGAACGACGACGGCAGGTAGACGAACGCGGCGACGGCGGCCAGCAGCGCACCGACGACGGCGGAGATGTAGAAGCCGCGGTTGATCGCGGCGAGACCGTTCTCGTTGCCCCGCACCCGGGTCACGAGCACGCCGAGCAGCGCGACGAACGCGCCGATCGCCGTGACGATCAGCGGGAAGACGAGACCCTGCTCCCCCATCACGGCCTTGCCGAGGATGAGCGCCGCGACGAGCGTGACGGCGTACGACTCGAAGAGGTCGGCGGCCATGCCGGCGCAGTCGCCGACGTTGTCGCCCACGTTGTCGGCGATGGTGGCGGCGTTGCGCGGGTCGTCCTCCGGGATGCCCTGCTCGACCTTGCCCACCAGGTCGGCGCCGACGTCGGCGGCCTTGGTGAAGATGCCGCCGCCCACGCGCATGAACATGGCGAGCAGCGCCGCGCCGAAGCCGAAGCCCTCCAGCACGGCGGGCGCGTCGGTCCGGTAGACGAGGACGACGAGGGCGGCCCCCAGGAGGCCCAGCCCCACCACGGACATGCCCACCACGCCGCCGGTGCGGAACGCGATCCGCGCGCCTTGGGCGCGCCCGTCGGGTCGCGTCGCGGCCGCCGCCACGCGGACGTTGGCCCGCACGGCGAGCCACATGCCGAGGTAGCCGATCGCGGCGGAGAACCCGGCGCCGACGAGGAACGCGATCGACCGCCCGACCCGCACCCCGCCGTCCCCCGGCAGGAGGAACAGGAGCGCGAAGACCACGACCGCGAAGAGCGCGAGGGTGCGGAACTGCCGGCTGAGATAGGCCGAGGCGCCCTCCTGCACGCCCTGGGCGATCTCCTGCATGCCCGGGGTGCCCTCGGGGGCGGCGAGCACCTGTCTGCGCAGGGCGCCCGCGCACACCAGGGCGGCCAGTCCGATCACCCCGATCACGGCGACGATCACGACGCTGCTGGACCCGAACGTGAGCATCCGTCCTCCTTGACGCGCTTCCCTCGACCCGGCGGGGACGGCGGTGACCGCCCGTCGGTAAGGTCCCGCCATCGCCGTTGACGGCGGGATGCCCGGGAGTCTACCCATATGTGACGGCCGTCACGAACCACGGGGAGATCGGCCCCGTCCCGACCCAACGGTTCGTCCCTCCCGACCGTCTGAGTGGGTGAGGACGGCACGGGAGGGGACCATGAGTCGCTGGGAGGACGAGCTCGCGGAGCTCGCACGGGCACGAGGACGTGCCCTGGTGGGTTACGCGTACGTGCTGTGCGGGGACCAGCGGCTCGCGGAGGACCTGGTGCAGGACGCGCTGGTCAAGGTGTTCGCGCGGCTGCGCCGCGGCGGCACGGACCGGCCGGGCGTGCACCCGCTGGACGGCGGCGGGACGAGCGAGGCGTACGTGCGGCGCGCGATCCTCACGCTCTTCCTCGACGAGCACCGGCGGAGGAAGAGGTGGGCCGCGGCGCGTCCCCTCGTCGCGACCGCCGACCGGGTCCGCGGCGCGGCGTCCGGGGCGACGGCGCGGGCGGACGTCGCGGCGGCGCTCGGGCGCCTCGCCCCCCGCGAGCGGGCGTGCGTCGTGCTGCGCTACCTCGAGGACCTCACCGTGCCGCAGGTGGCCGAGCAGCTCGGCCTCGCGCAGGGCACGGTCAAGCGCTACCTGGCGGACGCCACGGCGACGCTGCGCGACGTGCTGCACGTCCCCGACGACGGGGCCGCCGCGCCGCGCGCGACCACCCCGACGGGGGTCACCGGAGCGGCGACGGGCCGCACGACGGCGGAGCGGAGGGCCGCACGATGAGCACCCACGACGGTCGCAACCACGCGCGGGACGGCTGGACGGACGCCCGCACCGACGAGACGCTGCGCCGCGAGCTGGACGCGCTGGCGGGGCTCGGCGCCGCGTCCTCCGGGCTGGACGACGGAGCGCTGGGGTCGGTGCGACGCCGCGTCCGGCGACGGCGCACGGTCAAGCAGGCCGGGATCGGCGCGACGACGCTCGCCGTCGCCGCCGGGCTGGTGCTGGGCGGCGCCGCGCTGATGCCCGACGCCCCGCAGCCGCTGCCCGGGCCGGCGAACAGCCCGACACCGACCCCGACGAGCTCGCCGTCGCCGTCCTCGCCGGCCGCGGGCTCCCGCGCGGTCGACGTCATCCAGCCCGGGCACCAGCCCGGCTGGCTCGAGGGGACGGAGCTCAGGTGCGGCATGCCGGCGGACGACGTGCCCACCCCCGGCAGCCCGGCCGCCGGGGGCGGGCAGGGCATCACGATCGGCGCCGTCGGAGATGACCCGCACCTCGGCGGCCCCGCCTCGGACGACGCCCCGGCGACGCTGCGCCTGGCCACCCGCACCGTCGTGGGCGAGAACCCGCCCGACGACGCCGTGCTCATCGGCCCCAGCCTGTTGTGGGAGCAGTACGGCACGGTGGTCGACCTCGGCATCGACATGACGGAGGACCCGGTCGAGGTGCGCCCGGGGGACCTGGACCGGACCGCCGAGGACTCCACGCTCACGACCTGCGCCCCGGACGGCGTGGCCGAGGGCACGACCGCCTACGCGACCTCCCTCCCCGACGGCGAGTACCGCGTCGCGACGTTCGAGGTCGTGTGGTCGAAGGACTTCACCGAGCACGCCCTGGTCGTCGGGCCGTGGCGGCACGTCCGGCTGGACCAGGACGGGGCGACGCTCCTCTCCCCGGGCTCGGAAGCCGGTGCGTCGGGCGACGGCGCATGCTCCGCGGCCGGGCTCGATCTTCCCGACCACGACTGGACCGAGCTGCCCGGCCCCGTGCACGACACCGCGAGGACGATGCTCGACGCCGCTCTGGCGTGCGACGACGAGGCGCTCATCGCGCTCGCCGAGGCGTCGGACCGGATCGACGAGAACTGGGGCGGGAAGTCCCCGCGGGAGCTCTTCGAGCTGCCTGCCGCCGAGGAGGACGAGGACGTGTACGCGATCCTCGCGCGGCTGCTGTCCGGCACGCGCCCCTGCACGATGTACGGCGGCCAGGGCCTCGGGGGCGGCACGGACGAGGGCGTCGGTTGGTGGGCGTACGGCTGGCCCCTCATGGGCCCCGGGGGGTGCCCGGCGACCGCCGACGACTGGCAGGCCGCGGTCGACGCCGGCGCCGTCACGGCCCACGAGGCGCAGGTGATGCAGGAGCCGGACTCGGACGGCTACGAGGGGTGGCGGTTCGTCATCAGCGACACGGGCGCGTGGCAGCAGCTCGTCGACGGCTACGAGGGGCCGCCGCGCGGGTGACCGTCGAGCCGGGGCCTCCCACGCGGGATGCCGGGACCCGCGTGGCAGGATGACGGCCATGCCCGACGTCGTTCCCGCAGCCGCCCGCGCCCACACCGAGGACCTCGGCGCCTTCGTGACCGCCTCGCCGTCCTCGTTCCACGCCGCCGAGGAGGTGGCGCGCCGCGCGGAGGCGGCCGGGTTCGCCCGCCTCGAGGAGACCGCCGCGTGGGACGTCGTGCCCGGGGGGCGCTACGTCGTCGTCCGCGACGGCTCGGCGATCGCGTTCGCGGTGCCGCCGTCGGCCGGGCCGACCACGCCGTTCACGATCCTGGGGACGCACACCGACTCGACGGGGTTCAAGCTCAAGCCGAGGCCCACGACCGGGCGCGACGGCTGGGTGCAGGCGGGCGTCGAGGTGTACGGCGGGCCGCTGCTCAACTCCTGGCTCGACCGCGAGGTGGAGCTCGCCGGGCGGCTGGTGACGTCCGACGGCGTGGAGCACCTGGTGCGCACCGGCCCGATCGCGCGCATCCCGCAGCTCGCCATCCACCTGGACCGCTCGGCCAACGACGGCCTCACGCTCGACAAGCAGCGGCACACCCAGCCCGTCGTCGGGCTCGGCGACGTGTCGCAGGCCGACGTGCTGGCCGAGCTCGCCGCCGCCGCAGGCGACGGCGTCCCCGCCGCGCAGGTGCTCGGCTACGACGTCGTGCTCGCCGAGACGCAGGCGCCGCGCGCGTTCGGCATCGGCGCCGCGCTGTGGGCGTCGCCCCGCCTGGACAACCAGCTCTCGACGCACGCGGCGATCACGGCGCTGCTCGGCGTCGCGCCCGAGGACCTCGCCGGGATCGGCGTCGTGGCGGCGTTCGACCACGAGGAGATCGGGTCGGGTTCGCGCTCGGGTGCCGCGGGGCCGTTCCTGGAGGACGTGCTGCGGCGGGTCTCCGCCGGCCTGGGCGCGTCGGAGGACGAGCGGGCGCGCGCCTTCGCGGCGTCGCTGTGCGTCTCGTCCGACGTCGGGCACGCGGTGCACCCGAACTACCCGGAGCGGCACGACCCGGCCAACCACCCGCACGCGGGCGAGGGGCCGATCCTCAAGATCAACGCGAACCAGCGCTATGCGACGGACGCGCACGGGGCCGCGCGCTGGCAGGCCGCGTGCGCGGCGGCCGGGGTGCCGAGCCAGGAGTTCGTCTCGAACAACACGGTGCCCTGCGGGTCCACCACCGGCCCGATCACCGCCACCCGCCTCGGCATCCGCGTGGTCGACGTCGGCGCCGCGATCCTGTCGATGCACTCCGCGCGGGAGCTCACCGCGGTCGTCGACCCCTGGTACCTCTCGCGGGCCATGCAGGCCGTCCTCGCCGGCTGACGAAGCTCGCCGGTCGAGCCCGTCGACGCTGCTGCCCGGGTCTCGACAGGCTCGACAGGCTCGACAGGCGGTTCAGCGCAGGCCGAGCTTGCGGGTGCAGTGCGGCCACTGCCCCCAGCCGGCACGGTCCTGCAGGATCTGCGCCCGCTTGGTCTGCTCCGCCGCGCTGTGGCGGTGCGGCAGGCCCTTGCCGCCGACGGCCCGCCACGTGCGGCCCGTGAACTGGTACATCCCGTAGAACCCGTTGCCGGTGTTGGTCCGCGGGTTGCCGCCCGACTCGCAGCGCGCGAGCTTGCCCCACACGTTGCGCGTCGTGATGCGGCTGGTCGAGATCCAGCCGGTCTTCCCGCCGGGCACGCGCACCTTGACGCGGTTGGAGTCGCGCCCGGTGGTCCGCGCCAGCACCGTCGTCCTGGTGCCCAGGTGGACCCTCTTGACGACCTTCGAGCCCGAGCCGATGTCCTTGGTGAGCGCGACCCGCTTGGTGGTGTACCGCGTGCCGGAGACGTCCTTCAGCTTGACCGGGGTGACGGCGTTCTTGGACACCCACCCGGTCGTGCCGGCAGGGGTGCGGACCTTGAGGCGGTACGTGCCGCGGGCGAGGACGCGCAACCGGGTGCCGTCGTCGGGGCGGGCGACCTTGCGGGACCTGCTGGACTGCGTCTTGGTCATCGGCGCCTTGTTCCACTTGACCCAGCGGACGCCGCCGCTCGAGGCGGCGGTGCGCACGGGCGCTGACGCGACGGCGGTGGAGGTGGCTCCGGCGGCGGGGGCTGCGGTGGCCGCGGCGGGCACCACCATGGCGGAGGTGACGAGCGCGCCGGCGACTGCGGCCACGACGGAGCGACGGGCGGTGGATCGAGGCATGCGTACCAGGGAACGATGTCACGATCGGATAACAAAGCCAGATCGAGGATGCTCACACGTTCTTCACCGAAACGGGGTGCCATTCCGGTTCAAAATCCGATACGGCACCCGTTTGCCACGGATGTCCTCTTGGCGGACATGCCCGACCTGTTCCCGCCTCCTCGACGTCCGCTGCCGCGCCACGGGGCCCGACGGGACGCGCGGCGGGCGGTGCGAGACTGTCGCCGTGCCCGCCGCCCCCGCCTCCGCACCCGAGCAGCACCCGCTGCTGGACGTGCTGACCGCGCACGGCGCACGGGCCGACCGCCTCACCCACGTGCGCACGTTCCCCGCCCGGGCGGGAGCCACCGCGGACTGGCCCGGCTGGGCCGACCCGACGGTGGTCGACGGCTACCGCGCCCTCGGCGTCGAGCGGCCGTGGGCGCACCAGGTCGCCGCCGCCGACGCCGCGTGGCACGGGCGGCACGTGGCGCTGGCGACGTCGACCGGCTCGGGCAAGTCGCTCGCGTTCTGGCTGCCCGCGCTCACGGCCGTGCGGGGGCCCGAGCCCGCCACCGTGCTGTACCTGTCCCCCACGAAGGCGCTGGCGGCCGACCAGCTCGCGGGGCTCGAGCGGCTGGTCGCGGCGATGCCCGGCGGCGCCCCGCGCCCGCGGGTGGCGACCTGCGACGGCGACACCCCGACCGACGAGCGCCGGTGGGTGACCGAGCACGCCGACGTCGTGCTCACCAACCCCGACTTCCTGCACTTCTCCCTGCTGCCCGGCCACCGCCGCTGGGCGCGCCTGCTGCGGGGGCTGCGGTACGTGGTCGTGGACGAGGGGCACGCGTACCGGGGCGTCTTCGGCGCCCACGTGTCGCTGGTGCTGCGGCGGCTCACCCGGCTGGCCGCCCACTACCGCCCGTCCGACCGGCTCGCGCCGTCGGGCACCCCCGCGAGCCCGGCCGCGGGCACCGGGCCCGTGTTCGTGGTGGCCAGCGCGACGACGGCGGAGCCGGCCGCGAGCACCGCGCGGCTGGTGGGGGTGGCGCCCGAGGAGGTCGAGGAGGTCACGGAGGACGCCTCGCCCGCGGGCCGCCGCACGTTCGCGCTGTGGCAGCCGCCGGAGGTGGCCGGCTTCGAGCGCTCGCGCGCCGTCGCGGGCGAGGCGCCGTCGCACGACGACGACCCGTGGGCCCTGCCCGACCCGCTCGACGCGACGCACACCGAGCAGGAGGGGGAGGCGGTGCTCACGACGCGCGGGGCCGCTGCCCACCCCCGCCGGTCGGCGACCGCCGAGACGGCGGACCTGCTGGCCGACCTCACCGCGCACGGCGCCCGCACGCTCGCGTTCACGCGGTCGCGGCGGGGTGCCGAGTCGGTGGCGCAGCAGACGCGCGACCACCTGCGACCGGTCGCGGCCGAGCTGGGCGCGCGCGTGGCGAGCTATCGCGGCGGCTACCTGCCGGAGGAGCGCCGGGACCTGGAGCAGGCGCTGCGCACGGGCGAGCTCCGCGCCCTGGCCACCACGAACGCGCTCGAGCTCGGCGTCGACATCTCCGGGCTGGACGCCGTGCTCGTGGCCGGCTGGCCCGGCACCCGGGTGTCCCTCTGGCAGCAGGCCGGCCGCGCGGGCCGGGCCGGGGCGGAGGGCCTGGTCGCGTTCGTCGCCCGCGAGGACCCCCTCGACACCTACCTCGTGACCCACCCGGAGGCGGTCTTCGACGCCGGCCTCGAGGCCACCGTCTTCGACCCCGCCAACCCGCACGTGCTCGCCCCGCAGCTCTGCGCCGCGGCGCAGGAGGTGCCGCTGCGCGCCGAGGACCTCGCGGCCTTCGGCGACCCGCGCGCCGTGCGCGAGGTGCTCGACGTCCTGGTCGCGCGCGGCGCCCTGCGACGGCGGCCGTCGGGCTGGTACTGGACCCACGCGCAGCCCGCGTCGGGCATGGCGGACCTGCGCGGCACCGGCGGGCGCCCCGTGCGGGTGGTCGAGGCGACGACGGGCCGGCTGCTCGGCACGGTGGACGCCGGGTCGGCCGACGGGCAGGTGCACGACGGCGCGGTGTACGTGCACCAGGGCGCGACGTTCGTCGTGGACCACCTGGACCTCGCCGATCACGTGGCGCTCGTGGTGCGCAAGGACGTGGAGCACGGCACCTGGTCGCGCGAGGTGATGGAGATCGCGATCGACGAGGCGGGGCACCGCCCCGTCGAGGAGCGCGCGTGGGGCCCGGTGCGCTGGGGGCTCGGCCCGGTGGAGGTCACGAGCCAGGTGGTGAGCTTCCAGCGCCGCCGCCTGCCCGACATGCAGGTGCTCGGCACGGAGCCGCTCGACCTGCCGTCGCGGACGCTCGCCACGACCGCCGTCTGGTGGTCCGTGCCGGACTTCGTGCTGCGGGCGGCGGGCGTCTCCCCGGAGGAGACGCCGGGCGCCCTGCACGCGGCGGAGCACGCGTCGATCGGGCTGCTGCCGCTGCTCGCGACCTGCGACCGCTGGGACCTGGGCGGGGTGTCCACCGAGGTGCACCCCGACACCGGCGAGGCCACCGTCTTCGTGTACGACGCGTACCCCGGCGGCGCCGGCTTCGCCGAGCGCGGGTACGAGCTGGGCGCCCGCTGGCTGCGGGCGACCCGCGACGCCATCGCCTCCTGCACGTGCGCGGACGGCTGCCCGGCGTGCGTCCAGTCGCCCAAGTGCGGCAGCGACAACGCGCCCCTCGACAAGTCCGCGGCCGTGCGCTTGTTGGATGCCGTGCTGAGCCACGCGCCGGCGGAACCTACCATCGTGAGGTGACTATCGAGATCGACCTCGCCGAACGACGCCGTTCCCGCGAGGACACGCGCGTCGACCCCGCCAACTCCCGCTCGTGGCTGCTCCTGTCGGCGCTGCGCGACGACACCTTCGACGCCGCCCAGCTCTCCCGCGCCGACCAGGTGATCCTCGACTGCGAGGACGCGGTCGACGACAGCCGCAAGGACGAGGCGCGCCAGAAGGTGCTCGACTGGTTCGCCCAGGGCGGCCGCGCCTGGGTGCGGATCAACGAGCGCGGGTCGCAGGCCTGGGCCGACGACGTCCGTGCCCTGTGGGACTCCCAGGGCCTGTGCGGCGTCATGCTCGCCAAGACCGAGTCGCCCGACCAGGTGATCGACACCGCCCAGCGCCTCGGCGGCAGCGTGCCGGTGATCCCGCTGGTCGAGTCCGCGCTGGGCATCGAGGACGCCGTGAGCATCGCGCGCGCCCCGGGGGCGTTCCGCCTGGCGTTCGGGTCCGGCGACTACCGTCGTGACACGGGCACCGCCAACGAGTCGCTCGCGATGGCGTACCCGCGCTCGCGCCTCGTCACCGCGAGCCGCATCGGCGGGCTCCCCGGCCCGATCGACGGCCCCACCGTCGGCACCAGCCACGCGCTGCTGCGCGAGCAGTCCGCCGACGGCGTGTCCCTCGGCCTCACCGGCAAGCTCTGCCTGGACCTCGAGACGCCGGCCGTGATCAACGAGTCCTTCAGCCCGTCCAGCGCGGACGTCGCGTGGGCCGTCGACTTCCTCGCCGACTTCGAGGCCTCCGGCTCCGTGATCCGCGACGGCTCCGACAAGCCTCGCCTGGCCCGCGCCCGCAAGATCAGCGAGCGCGCCGCGCTGTTCCACGTCAACCCCTCCTGACGGAACACCTCCGCGGGCACCGGGCCCGGCCGGGCCGCGCCTCACGGGCCCGGCTCCGGCCCGGCGTCCGGATCGACGTCCGGATCGACGTCCGGGCCGACGTCCTGCCGGGGCCCGGCCCGCGCCCCGGCGGTCGCGTCGCCGAGCCACCCCGCCCACGGCCCCACGTCCGGGCCGAGGGCGGCCCGCGAGGCCCGCACGCCGACGGCGCCGCCACCCTCCGGGACGCACGTCACCACCTCGGCGCCGTTGCGGCGCACCGCCTCGGCCGCCGTCGCGCAGGGGTCGGCGCCCTGCCGCCACGCGGTGGCGCCGGCGAGGGCGCCGAGGTCCGCCGCGGCCTGCGCCGAGCCCCGCGCACGTTGAGCGGACCCCAGCGCGCCGACGGCGAGCGCGAGCAGCACGACCACCGCGGCCAGCGCCAGCACGACGACGGTCCCGGCGCCGCGTTCCCCGGCCCCGCCGGAGGCGCTCTCAGTCACGGCTCGACCCACGCGGTCGCGTCCCCCGACGCCCGCAAGGGCGCGCCGGAGAACCATCCGCCCACGACCGGCCGCGTGACCGTCACGCGCACCCAGGTGTCGTCGCGGGTGACGCTCACCTCGGCGTCGTCGCCGCCGACCTGCGCGACGGCCTGCCGAGCCGCCGCGTCGTCCTCCCCGATCGCGTACATGCGTGCGCCGGCCCGGGCCGCGTCCAGGGCACGCATCTGTGCCGTGGACGCGGCCGCGAGGCTGAGCACCGCGACCAGCAGGAGCACCACCACGGGCAGCCCGACCGCCAGCTCGGCCGTGACCGCGCCGCGCTGGCCGTCGACCCGACGCCCGTCCGACCGCCTCCCCGCCGGCCGGGGCCGGCCGGCGAGCGCGGTCCTGCGGTTGCGGTGCCCAGCCATCAGACCGACAGCGCCGAGCTGATGATGTTCTCCAGCAGCCCTCGCACGGTGTCGCTCTTCAGCACCGCGATGAGCAGGCCGGCGAACCCGACCGCCGCCACCGTGGCGACGGCGTACTCCGCGGTCGCGAGCCCGGCCTCGGGGTCCGGCCGGTCCGGCCGGCACGGCGCGCCCGGTGTGCGGTCCTCGCCCTCGCCGACTGCTCCCACACGGACGGCGTTCGCGCCGCCCGCGGCCTCGTGTCCCTCGATGTCGTTCCTCATGTCTCCTCCGTGTTCCCTGGGGTGACCGGCGTCGGCCGGTCGTGACGCGCCCTCCCGGTCGGGCGGGCGCGGGTGACCCGGGTGATCCCCGGGCCGTCGTGGGCCGGGGGTCACCCGGACAGCAGGTCGACACCGAGCGCGAGCAGCACCGGCACCAGGCCGACCAGCACGAACGCCGGCAGGAAGCAGGCACCGAGCGGCAGCACCAGGCGTACGGCCAGCCGGGCCGCGGCCGTGCTGGCTGCGGACCGGCGTGCACGCAGCAGCTCCTCCCCCGCCGCTCGCAGCGCGCCGGACGGGGACGCGCCGTCGGTCCACGCCCCGCGCAGCGACCGGTGCACCGGCCCGAGCCGGTCGGGCGCGCGGCGCCACGCGCCGTCCCAGTCCGCGCCGAGGCGCAGGGCGTCTGCCGCGGCGCGCAGGGCAGCGCCGTCGGCGGACACCCCGACGGCCGGGCCTGCGGCCGAGTCCACGGCAGCGCCCGTCGCCTCCAGCGCGCGCGGCACGCCGGCGCCAGCCCGCAGCGCCGCGCCCACCAGCTCGAGCATCACAGGCACGTCCACCGGGTCGCCGCCCGGCCCCCCGGTGGGAGCCATCGGGCGACGGTCGCTCGCGAGGAGCGAAGCCCGCCGGCCGGCAACCGCTCGCGCCGACCACCACGGCAGGACCCCGAGCAGCGCCGCCGCACCGACCACCCACGCGGCGGCGGCAGGCGTCACGACGCCGATCGCCGCGCTCATGCCGCCTCCGTCCCCGCCGTGCGCGCCGCCGCGACGAGCCGGCCGGTCCACGCCCGTCCGGCCGCGAGCAGCAGCAGCCCGAGGCAGACCGCGGCCGTGCCCGCGCCGCCGTCGAGCGCGGTCCCGAGCGGGTCCGCGCCCAGCAGCCAGCCGAGCAGCGCGCCGAGCAGCGGGAGCCACATCAGCACCCGGGCCGTGGCGCGCGGCCCGGCCAGGGACGCCTCACGCTCCGCGCGTGCCTCGGCCTCGGCGACCAGCGCGCCGGACACCGCGTCGAGCACCGCCGCGAGCGGCGCCCCCACGTCGCCCGCCAGCGCCGCCGCCGCGACCACCGACCTGGCGTGCCCGACGCCCCCGACCACCGGGGCGAGCGCGGCGACGTCCGGCACCCCGGTGGGATCCACCGGCACCCCGAGGGCCCGCGACCACGCGGCCGCGGGGGGCGCACCCGCGCGCAGCAGGGCGACGACCTGCGCGACGGCCACCCGCACCGCCTCCGACCCGCCGGCGGCCTCTCGCCCCCGGCCCGTGAGCCGGACCGTGCCGATCCGCCGCCGCACGACGCCCCCACGCACGAGGGCGGCCGCGCTCCGCCCGCCCCGGCCCAGCGCCACCCAGACGCCGAGCGCCACCCACCCACCAGCGACCCACGCATCGCCCGTCACGACGCCCACCGCCCGACCAGCTCGTCCCACGCGCCGTCGGGCCGGGCCTCGGCCCCCGGCTCCCAGGCGGCGGCGCGGCGGACGGTGAGCCGCCCGTCGCGTCCCCGGTCGACCAGCCCGATCTCCGCGAGGTGGCGCCGCCCGCCCCGGCGCCGCAGGTGCAGCACGACGTCCAGGGCGGCCGCGGCCTGCGCGGCCACGGCGTCGCGCGGCATCCCGGCGAGGGCGGCGAGCGCCTCGAGCCGCGCGGGCACGTGCTCGACCGCGTTGGCGTGCACGGTGGCCATCCCGCCGTCGTGCCCGGTGTTCATCGCGAGCAGCAGCTCCCGCACCTCGGCCCCGCGGCACTCGCCGACCACGATCCGGTCGGGCCGCATCCGCAGCGCCCCGCGCACCAGGTCGGTGAGCGTCACCTCGCCGACCCCCTCGACGTTGGGGCGCCGCGCGGCGAGCGACACCACGTGCCCGTGCTGCGGCGCGAGCTCGCGCGCCTCCTCGACCACGAGCACGCGCTCGTCGGGCGGCACGAGGGAGAGCAGGGCGGCGAGCAGCGTGGTCTTCCCGGTGCCGGTGCCACCGGTGACCAGCAGGTTCGCCCGCCCGGCCACCAGTCCGTGCAGCACGCCCTCCCACGGCCCGGGCAGGCCGCCGCCGGCCGCCAGGGTCGCGACGGAGTGCGTCGCCTGGCGCAGCACCCGCAGCGCGATCACCGCGCCCACGGCCGCGACGGGCTCGACCACCGCGTGCAGGCGGGTGCCGTCGGGCATGCGGGCGTCGACCGTCGGCGCGGCGTCGTCCAGGCGCTGCCCGGCGACGGCGGCCATCCGCACGGCGAGCGCGCGCACGGCGTCGGGGGTCCCGAGGTCGAGGTCCGTGCGCTGCAGCCCGTCGCCGCGGTCGACCCACACGTCGTGCGGGCCGTTGACGAGCACGTCGGTGACGTCCGGCGCGTCCAGGAGCCGCTGCAGCGGGCCCGCGCCGGTGAGCTCGGCCCGTGCCGCGCGGGCGAGGTCGGTCAGCGCGTCCGACCCGAAGACGCGCCCGGTGGCGCGCAGCGCGTCGCGCACGGTGGCGTCGTCCAGCGCCGTCCCGGCGGCTCCCACCCGGGCGCGCACGTCGTCCAGGAGCGCCGGGTCCACCAGGCCCCGATCCACCAGGCCCCGGTCCACCAGGCCCCGATCCGCCAGGCCCCGGCGCACCGCCGCCGGCCCGGCCGTCACGACGCACCCGCCAGCGCGCCGAGGAGCGTGGCCACGGCGCGTCCGAGCGGTGAGCGCCGTCCGACGGCCGGCCCGTCGCCCCGGTCCACGGCGGCCGCCAGCCGCGGGTCCCACCGGGGCGCCGCCCGCACCCGCAGCCCGAGAGCGTCCTCGAGCGCCACCGCGTCGATGCGGCCCGGGGCCGGCCGGCGGGCGACGAGCCACGGCTCCGGCACGCCCAGGTCGGCCAGGTCGGCACGCGCGGCGAGCGCCCCCGCGACCCCGCGCGCGGTGCACGGGGTCACCAGCAGCACCACGTCCGCCGCGGCGACGAGCATGCGCGCGGCCGCCGTCCAGGAGCCGGGGCGGGGCAGGTCGAGAACCACCGTCTCGCCGCCGCGCAGCAGGCCCGTGCACACGTCGACGACCACGGCGTCGTCGGGCCGCGCGGGCCGCAGGCGGGCGCCGGAGAGCACCGGGACGGAGCGCCAGCGCGGCAGCGCGGCGACCAGGCCGACCCCGTCGACGTCGCCGCGGGCGGCGACGAGCTCGGGCCACCGCGCGCCGGGCTCGTCCTCGATGCCGAGCAGCACGTCGGCGCCGGGCCCGGGGAGGTCGAGGTCGACGAGCACACCGCCCTCGCCCGACCGGCGCAGCCCGTGCGCGAGCGCCGCCGCGAGCGTGCTGACCCCGGCCCCGCCGCACGCGCCGACGACGGCGACCGTCCGACGCGTGCGGCCGGGCGCCCGCGGCGCACGGCCGGCGGGGAGCCAGGGGGCGGAGCCGTCGTCGGCCGAGAGGACCGCCGCCGGGCGGGTCAGGGTGCGGGTGGGTGCGTCGTCCATGCGCCCAGGCTGGGCCGCCGGGCCGGGCCGCCGCGGCCGCCGGTCGCGATCTGTGGACGGCCGTCCCCTGGGGGCGGCGTCCGGGCGGCGTCAGGCCGCGGCCGCGTCCTCGACGGCCTCGACGGCCTGCCGCGACCGCTGCCGCTCGGCGCGCAGCGCCGGAAGGAAGCAGAGGACGCCGAGCACGCTGAACCCCCCGCCGAGCATCATCGCGAGCGGCGTGGACCAGACCTGCGCCACCCAGCCCAGCGCCGGGGACGCGGCGGCGTACGCCGCGAACGCCATCATCGATGCCATGGACAGCACCGTGGAGCGGTTCTCCCGGCTGGCCTCGCGATGGAGCAGCGCGTTGTAGCCCGGCCCGGAGCTGCCGTGCAGGCCGTAGGTGACGAGGTAGGCGACCACCAGCATCACGGGGCCGCCGGCGAGGCCCATCCACACGGCGCCGAGGCCGTTGAGGACGCGGGCCGCCATCGCCGTGCGGGCCACCCCGAACCGCCGGGAGGTGACGCCGCACAGCGCAGCCCCGAGGGCGAACGCCCCCCACCCGATCGACGCCACCGGTCCCATGACCGCCCCCGCCTGTGCCTCCCCGCCGAGCAGCTCGGCCAGGCGCACGGGCTGCAGGGACTCGAAGACCACCATCGCCGTCGAGGTGAAGAGCTCGACGAGGAGCAGCCCGCGCAGCACCCGGTTGTCCCTGGCGAGCCGCAGACCGGAGGCGATCGCCGCCGGCGCCTGGCGCGCCGAGCTCGCGACCGAGCGCAGCGCCACCTCCCACCGGCGCCCGGCCCGCGTCCCGACGGGTGCGACCACCCGTTCGCGGGCCTCGCGCACCATGACGACGACCATCACGAGGTGCACGACGGCGAGCACGCAGTAGGTGGCGTACGGGAGCGCCAGAGCCGACCACGCCGGGAACGGGTGCCACCAGACGAGCCCGCCGGAGACGAGGGCACCGAGCGCGATCGACGCGCCGAGCACGGTGCCCTGGTGCGCCAGGGTGCGGTCGACGTCGGCCCCCGGGTGCTCGGCGTGCACGGCGTCGACGAACCACGCCTCGAGCGGGCCGGAGTCGAGCGCACGGAACATCCCCATGAGCGCGGCCGCGAGCGCGAACGACCAGACCTCCTGCGCCAGCAGGAACGTCGTGGCCGCCAGTACCTGCACGACGGCCGAGGCGACCAGCATCGGGCGCCGCCCGACGGCGTCGGCGGTGCCTCCGGTCGGGAGCTCGAGCGCGAACACCACGAGCCCGGTGACCGTCGCGAGGGTGAGTGTCTGCCCCACCGTGAGGCCTCGCTCGATCGGGATCAGGGTGGTCACCGTCACGACCAGCCCGACGGGGAACCACCGGGTCACGGTGAGCAGGAGGAAGACCTTCTGCGGGCTCATGACCCGTCCTCGTCCCCGGTGTCGTCCGCGGCACCGGGGACGTCGTCGGCGTCGAGGGGGAACGAGAACCGGAACAGGTGCAGGCGCCGCGCCCGGGGGTCGCCGGTGCCGATGCGCAGGTACTTGTTGACGACGGCCTCGAGCTCGTCCTCCATCGCCTTCGCCTGCTCGGGCGTGACCTCCACCCAGGTGTCGGTCATCCCGGAGACGTCCTTCCACTCCCTCGGCCAGCTCCCCTCGACGTCGAGCCAGTGGGAGTAGTTGACGTCGAACTGCCGGTGGTAGTCGCGCACCAGCCAGCCGAGCGCCGTCTGCGCGTCCTCGTCCCCGCCGAAGTCCGGGTCGCTCCACCCGTGGCTCTCGGTGGCGGCCTGCCAGAGGCGCTCCTTGCCGCGCCCGTCGCCCGTGTCCCGCACGAGGCCGACCGACTCCATCTTGCGCAGGTGATAGCTGGTGGCGCCGGTGTTGGTGGACAGCTCGGCCGCGAGCGCCGTGGCCGACGCCGGGCCGGTGCGGCGCAGCGCGCCGAGCAACCGCGAGCGCAGCGGGTGCGCGAGCACCTTGGCGGCGTCGGCGGTGAGCTCGAGGTGGGTGTACGGGCGCTCCGGCGTCGGGTCCATGCGTGCACAGTAACTCTGCACAACTCTTGTGCACAAGAGTTGTGCACGAATACCCGATCCATCCGACGCCCCCGCCCGGCTAGGCTCTGGCCCGTGACCGACCAGGGACGGGGTCCGGATCGAGGCCCGCGCGAGACGTCACCGCCCGTGGCGGCGACCCCGCGGGCGCGCGCGGCCGCGTTCTTCGACCTGGACAAGACGATCATCGCCACGAGCTCGTCGGCGGCCTTCTCCAAGCCGTTCTACGCCGGCGGCCTCATCACGCGCGGCGACGTCCTGCGCAGCGCGTACGCGCACCTCCTCTTCTACGCCGGCAACGCCGACGCCGACCAGACGGAGCGGATGCGCAAGCACCTGTCCGAGCTCGCCACCGGCTGGGAGGTGAGCAAGGTGCAGCAGATCGTCGCCGAGACGGTGCACGAGCTCATCGACCCCTACGTCTACGCCGAGGCCGTCGACCTCATCGCCGAGCACCACGAGCTCGGGCACGACGTCGTCATCGTGTCCGCGTCCGGGACGGAGCTCGTCGAGCCGATCGCCACCGTGCTCGGCGCCGACCACGTCATCGCGACGCGGATGGCGGTCGAGGAAGGGCGCTACACCGGGGACATCGAGTTCTACGCGTACGGCGAGCAGAAGGCGGAGGCCGTGCTGCGGCTCGCCGCCGAGCGCGGGTACGACCTCGACCGCAGCTACGCCTACTCCGACTCCGTCACCGACGCGCCGATGCTGCGCGCCGTCGGGCACGGCTTCGCCGTCAACCCCGACAAGACGTTGCGCCGCGTCGCCGCGGAGAGCGGCTGGGGCGTGCTCACCTTCTCCCGCCCCGTGGCCCTGCGCTCCGCCCTCCGGCCGCCCGCCGTGGCCCTCGCGGCGGGGGGCGTCGCGGCCGCCGGGATCGCCGCCTGGCTGCTCCGCCGCTGGTGGACGAGGCGCCGCGCCTGACCGCTTGCGCTCCTCGACCGGGTGACGTTCCATGGAAGGACGACAGCCGGACGCAGGACCCACGCACAGGAAGTCCACGGTTGAGGACCCACTCGGCGGGAACGACCCCGCTCAGTGATCGGATTCGCGCCTGCTACCCGCGTCCGGGCTGGCGAGCACGGCGCTCGGCCGACATTTCGCCGGGCGCCGTCCTCGTGCCCGCCACGCCCTCGGACCACCCCTCAGGTCGCGCGCCACTGCTCCGCGAGGATGCCGTAGGTGTAGCCGTCGACCCAGCCCAGCTCGGCGTGCCACGAGTCCTGGACGCCGTGCTGCTCGCGCCGCATGCCGAGCTTCTCCATGACGCGCCACGACGCCGTGTTGGCGGCGAAGCACCCCGCGGTGACCCGGTGCAGCCCCAGGCCGGTGAACGCGACGTCGAGGAGCGCGCCCGCGACGGCGGTCGCGAACCCGCGGCCCGCGTACGCCGGGTCGATCAGGTAGCCGAGCGAGCCCTCGGCGCCACGCCAGACGTCGCCCTGGTGCTGCCCCATCGCGTCCTGCACCCACAGCGATCCCGTGCCGACGACGACGCCGTCCAGGTCGGCGACGACCGAGTGGTCGGCCGGGTCGTCCGCCCGCGCGTGCCACGACTCGTGGAACGTGCCCGGGTCCACCTCCGTGCGCAGCAGCCACCGTGTGACGTCGGGATGGTTGCGCCAGGTCAGCACCTGGTCCAGGTCCTCGCCCGTCGGCGGGCGGAGGACCAGCGGGCCGGCCTGCTGCGGCCAGGTCACGGGCGGTGTCGTCATGCCCGACGTCTACCAGCCCCTGTCCACCGTGACCCAGGGCTTTTTCGTCCGCACCGCGCGCGCCGCCCGCGCCGCCGGGCCGGTTTTGCGAGGAGTGCCGCCGAACCGCGGGACGGCGTGACCCCGGTCACGCGCGAGGTCTAGACTCCCGACGGCGGGCCCCGCGGGGTCTCGTCGTCCCCCGGGCGCGACGCCTCGCGTCCCGACGGGGGCCGCACCAGCGACGATGCGCAACCGGAGGTAAGCGTGCCAGAGAACGAGACCACCGCCCCCAGCCTCGAGAACCTGCTGCACGAGACGCGAGCGTTCCCGCCCAGCTCAGCGTTCGCGGCGCAGGCGAACGCGCAGGCGTCCCTGTACGAGGAGGCGACGGCCGACCGGCTCGGGTTCTGGGCCGCGCAGGCGCGGGAGCTCGTCAGCTGGTCCACGCCCTTCACCCAGACGCTCGACTGGTCCGAGGCGCCCGTCGCGAAGTGGTTCGCCGACGGGAAGCTCAACGCCGCGTACAACGCGGTGGACCGGCACGTCGAGGCGGGGCTCGGCGACCGGGTCGCCCTCCACTTCGAGGGCGAGCCCGGCGACACCCGCACCGTCACCTACGCGGACCTGCAGCGCGAGGTCTCCCGCGCCGCGAACGCGCTCACGGCGCTCGGCGTCACGAAGGGCGACCGCGTCGTGATCTACCTGCCGATGCTCGTGGAGTCGGTCGTCGCGATGCTCGCCTGCGCCCGCATCGGCGCGCCGCACTCGGTCGTCTTCGGCGGCTTCTCCGCCGACGCGCTGCGCAGCCGCATCGCCGACGCCGAGGCGAAGCTCGTCATCACGGCCGACGGCGGCTACCGCCGCGGCGCGCCGTCCGCGCTCAAGCCCGCCGTCGACGAGGCGATCGCCCCCAAGGACGGCGAGCCCGCGACCACCGTCCAGCACGTGCTCGTCGTGCGCCGCACCGAGCAGGACGTGGAGTGGACCGAGGGCCGGGACGTCTGGTGGCACGACGCCCTCGCGGACGCCGACACGTTCCACGAGCCCGTCGCGGTGGACGCCGAGCACCCGCTGTTCATCCTGTACACGTCGGGCACCACGGGGAAGCCGAAGGGCATCCTGCACACCACCGGCGGCTACCTCACCCAGGCCGCGTACACGCACAAGAACGTCTTCGACCTCAAGGCCGAGTCCGACGTGTACTGGTGCACCGCCGACATCGGCTGGGTCACCGGGCACACGTACGTCGTGTACGGGCCGCTGACCAACGGCGCCACCCAGGTGCTGTACGAGGGCACCCCCGACACCCCGCACCGCGGCCGCTGGTGGGAGCTGGTCGAGAAGTACCAGGTCTCGATCCTCTACACCGCGCCCACCGCCATCCGCACCTGCATGAAGTGGGGCGAGGACATCCCCGCGGGCTTCGACCTGTCGAGCCTGCGCGTGCTCGGCTCCGTGGGCGAGCCCATCAACCCCGAGGCGTGGATGTGGTACCGCCGCGTCATCGGCGGCGACACCGCGCCCATCGTCGACACCTGGTGGCAGACCGAGACCGGCGCCATCATGATCAGCCCGCTGCCCGGCGTCACCGCCACCAAGCCCGGCTCGGCGCAGGTGGCACTGCCCGGCATCGTGGCCGACGTCGTGGACGACGAGGCGCACTCGGTCCCCGACGGCGGCGGCGGGTACCTGGTGCTCTCCGAGCCGTGGCCGTCCATGCTGCGCGGCATCTGGGGCGACCTCCAGCGCTTCAAGGACACCTACTGGTCGCGGTTCCAGGACCTGTACTTCGCCGGCGACGGCGCCAAGAAGGACGAGGACGGCGACATCTGGCTGCTGGGCCGCGTGGACGACGTCATGAACGTCTCCGGCCACCGGCTGTCCACGACGGAGATCGAGTCCGCGCTCGTCTCGCACGACGTCGTGGCCGAGGCCGCCGTCGTCGGCGCCAACGACGAGACCACCGGCCAGGCGGTCGTCGCGTTCGTCATCCTGCGGGGCGAGCACGCCGACCGCGGCGCGACCCCCGAGGGCGCCGCCGAGGTGCAGGAGGAGCTGCGCGCGCACGTCGCCAAGGAGATCGGCCCGATCGCCAAGCCGCGCCGCATCCTCGTCGTGCCGGAGCTGCCCAAGACGCGGTCCGGCAAGATCATGCGCCGCCTGCTGCGCGACGTCGCCGAGAACCGGACGGTGGGCGACGCGACCACGCTCGCCGACTCGTCGGTGATGGACCTCATCTCCGCGGGCCTGGCCTCGAACAAGCCCGGCAGCGAGGACTGACGGGGCCGCTCGTCCCGCACCGCCGAGGGCGGCCGCCTCCACCCGGGGGCGGCCGCCCTCGGCCTGTCGCCCGGCCGCGCGGTAGTTCGAACCGCCGCGAGGTAGTTCGAACCCCCGCGAGGTAGTTCGAAGGTCCGCGAGATAGTTCGGGCGAGAATGGGGCCGTGGCCACCTCGTACCCCCTGACCTTCGGACCCCTCGACGACTCCGCCCAGGAGGCCGTGCGCGCGCTCGCCGCCGCGGCGGCGGAGCACGACGGCGTCGCGCCGCTGTCGGAGCAGCCCCTGCTGCGCCTCGGCGCCGACACCGACTGGCTGACGCACGTCCTCGCGCACGACGCCGCCGGCACGACGGTCGGCTACGCGCAGGTGGACCGCGGCGGCGACGACGCGAGCGCGGAGCTCGTGGTGCACCCGGAGCACCGCCGGCACGGCGTGGGGAGCCTGCTGCTCCGCACGGTAGAGCGCGACGCGCGGCTGCCGATGTTCTCGGGCGCGCCGGGTCAGCGCGGCAAGGCGCTGCGGGTGTGGGCGCACGGCGACCTGCCCGCCGCCCGCGAGCTCGCCGCCGCGCGCGGCTACGAGGTCGCGCGGGAGCTCCTGGTGCTGGCGCGGCCGCTGGGGCCGGACGACGCGGAGCGCGACCTGCCGGACCTGCCCGGCCTCGCCCTGCGCACGGTGCGGCCGGGTGCCGACGACGAGGCGTGGGTGCGGCTGAACGCGCGGGCGTTCGCCGGCCACCCCGAGCAGGGCCGGCTCACGACCGACGACCTGCGCGACCGGCAGCGGGAGCCCTGGTTCGACGCCGAGGGCTTCTTCCTGGTCGAGCCCGCCGGCGACGGGGCGGACGGCGAGCCGCTCGGGTACCTGTGGACGAAGGTCGAGCCGGGCCAGGACGACGGCGCGCGCGAGGGTGAGATCTACGCCGTCGGGGTCTCGCCCGACGCGCAGGGCCACGGCCTGGGCCGGGCGCTCACCGCGGTCGCGCTGCGCCACCTGGCGCGCGTCGGCTGCGACCGTGCGGTGCTGTACGTGGACGGCGACAACGCGGCCGCGCTGGCCACGTACGCGGGCGCGGGCTTCGAGCGGGCGGCGGCGGACGTGCAGTACGCGCGGCCGGCGGGTTCGTAGCCCGGGGCACGCGGCTCGTCGCGGCGGGCGTTCGACAGGCCCACGGCAGGCCAGGTGTCCACCGCGCACCTTCGTCACCCGTCGTTCACCCAACGGTGCCACGATGGGGGGCATGACAGCGTCGCGCCCCCGATCGCCCCGGCCCCGCGACGGTCGCGGCCGGTTCTCCCCCGCCGCACCGGACGCGGCCGTCGCCGCGGCCGAGGTGACGGACAGCCGTCCACGGTCCACCGCCGTCGCGCCGTCGCGCCCTCTGGACCCGCAGCTCGCGGCCCACATCGCGGAGCACATCGCGGAGGAGCCGGGCGACGGCGAGGCCGCCGCGCCGGTCGAGCTCGAGCCGCTGCCCGACGACCGGTTCGCGGAGCGCGAGCTCAGCTGGCTGGCCTTCAACGAGCGCGTGCTGGAGCTCGCCGAGGACACCACGATGCCGCTGCTGGAGCGGGCGCGGTTCCTCGCCATCTTCGCGTCCAACCTGGACGAGTTCTTCATGGTGCGGGTGGCGGGACTGAAGCGCCGCATCGCCACGGGCATCGCGGTCACGACGGCCTCGGGCATGAGCCCGCGGCAGGTGCTGGCGGCGATCGGCGAGGGCGCGCACCGCCTCATGACGCGGCACGCGGAGGTGTTCCGGGGGGACGTGCAGCCGGCGCTCGACGCCGAGGGCATCACGATCGTGCACTGGGACGAGCTCGAGGTGCGCGAGCAGGAGCGGCTGCACAAGTTCTTCCGCAAGCAGATCTTCCCCGTGCTGACGCCGCTGGCGGTGGACCCGGCGCACCCGTTCCCGTACATCTCGGGGCTGTCCCTCAACCTGGCGGTCGTCGTCGCGAACCCGCTGACGGGCAAGGAGCACTTCGCCCGCGTCAAGGTGCCGCCGCTGCTGCCGCGCTTCATCGCGGTGGACGACCGAGGCCGCCCGTCCGCGCCCACGCCCACGCAGGGCGGTGGCACCCAGCGGGCGTTCGTGCCCCTGGAGGAGGTCATCGCTCAGCACCTCGACCACCTGTTCCCGGGCATGGAGGTGCGGGAGAGCCACACGTTCCGCGTCACGCGCAACGAGGACGTCGAGGTCGAGGAGGACGACGCCGAGAACCTCCTGCAGGCGATGGAGAAGGAGCTGCTGCGCCGCCGCTTCGGCCCTCCGGTGCGGCTCGAGCTCGCGCACGGCATCTCCCCGCGCATCCGGGACCTGCTGGTCCGCGAGCTCGGGGTGGCCGAGGAGGAGGTGTACGAGCTGCCGGCCCCGCTCGACCTCATCGGGCTGAACGTCATCGCGGACATCGAGCGCTCCTCGCTGCACTACCCGCCGTTCGTCCCGACCACGCACCGTCAGCTCGCGGAGGTGGAGTCCGCCACCGCCCGCGACGTGTTCGGCGCGATCCGGGAGCGCGACGTCCTGCTGCACCACCCGTACGACTCGTTCTCCACCTCGGTCCAGACGTTCCTCGAGCAGGCCGCGGCCGACCCCGCGGTGCTGGCGATCAAGCAGACGCTGTACCGCACGTCGGGCGACTCGCCCATCGTCGACGCGCTCATCGACGCGGCGGAGGCCGGCAAGCAGGTGCTCGCGCTCGTCGAGATCAAGGCGCGCTTCGACGAGCAGGCCAACATCTCCTGGGCGCGCAAGCTCGAGGAGGCGGGCGTGCACGTGGTGTACGGGATCGTCGGCCTCAAGACCCACAGCAAGCTCTCGCTCGTCGTGCGCCAGGAGTCGGACGGGCTGCGCCGCTACTGCCACATCGGCACCGGCAACTACCACCCGAAGACGGCACGCCTGTACACCGACCACGGGCTGCTGACCTGCGACCGCGACGTCGGCCAGGACCTCACGCGCCTGTTCAACCAGCTCTCCGGCTACGCCCCGCAGTCGCGGTTCCACCGCCTGCTGGTGGCGCCGCGCACGGTGCGCTCGGGCCTGATCGAGCGGATCGAGCGCGAGGCCGACGCGGCCCGGGCCGGCCACGAGGCGTGGGTGCGCATCAAGGTGAACTCGGCGGTGGACGAGGCCACGATCGACGCGCTCTACCGCGCCTCGCAGGCGGGGGTGCGCGTGGACCTCGTGGTGCGCGGCATCTGCGCGCTGCGCCCGGGCGTGCCGGGGCTGAGCGAGAACATCCGCGTCCGCTCCATCCTCGGCCGCTTCCTGGAGCACTCCCGGATCTTCGCGTTCGCCAACGCGGCGGGCCCCGCCATCGGCGAGGGCCCGGAGACGGGGCCCGAGGTCTACATCGGCTCCGCGGACCTCATGCACCGCAACCTGGACCGCCGCGTCGAGGCGCTCGTGCGGATCTCCGACGAGGGCCAGGTCGCGGAGCTGCTCGAGCTCATGGACCGCTCGATGTCGGACCGCACGTCCACCTGGCACCTGCAGCCCGACGACACGTGGGTGCGGCACGGCGTCGGCCCCGAGGGCGAGCCGCTGGAGGACCTGCAGGCCAGCCTCGTCGACCGGCACCGCCGCCGGCCCGAGCGAGCTCGGTGAGGGCGCAGGTGCGACTGGCGGCAGGCGCGACGGCGGCTCCCCTCGTGGACAGGCTGGGCGCGACGTCCATGGAGCACGCCCCGGTGATCGAGTCGGCGGGCTGCCTCGTGTGGCGCGAGCGCGAGGGGCGCCTGCAGGTGCAGCTGGTGCACCGTCCCCGCTACGACGACTGGTCGTGGCCCAAGGGCAAGCTCCAGCCGGGCGAGGCGCTGAGCTCCGCGGCGGCCCGCGAGACCGCGGAGGAGACCGGCAAGCCCGTCGTCCTCGGCGTCCCGTTGCCAGGCCTGCAGTACCTCACCCCCGAGGGCCGCGTGAAGCGGGTGCACTACTGGGCGGCACGACGTGCGTCGCGCACCGACGACGCGTCCGCGCTGGCGGCGCGGTTCCCCGTGCAGCCGCCCTCGAGCGACGAGGTGGACAAGAAGGCGTGGCTCGACGTCGACGACGCGGCGCCGCGGCTGACCCGGGCGGCCGACCGCGGCCCGCTCGACGCGCTCGTCGAGGCGCACGAACAGGGCAGGCTCGCGACCCACGCCGTCGTCATCGTGCGGCACGGGAAGGCCGTGACCCGGGGCGCCTGGCACGGCGGGGAGCAGGACCGCCCCCTGACCCCGACGGGCCACGCCCAGGGCGCGGCGCTCGTGCCGGCCCTCGCGGCGTACGGGGTGACGTCGGTGCTGTCGAGCCGCTGGGAGCGGTGCGCGGCGACGATCGAGCCCTACGTGCGGGCGTCGCGGGCGCGTCCGGAGCTCAGCGACCAGCTCGGCGAGGCGGAGCACGAGCGCTCCCCCTCCCGGGTCGCGGCCACCGTGCGCGACCTGCTCGTGTCGGGGCGGTCGTCGGTGCTGTGCACCCACCGGCCGGTGCTCCCGACCGTGCTGGACGTGCTGGGCCAGCACTCCCGCCGCGCCGTCGCGAACGTGCTGCCCTCGCGCGACCCGTTCCTCGAGCCCGGCGACATGCTCGTCGCCCACGTCGCCGCCACCGGCAAGGGGCCGCGCGTCGTCGCCGTCGAGAAGGTCACCCCGCCCGTCTACTGACCGGCCGGGACCGGGACCCGCTGGAGCGGGTCAGGTGAATACCGGGTGCAGCAGCCAGGTCGCCAGGGCGGCCACGAGCGCGGCCGCGGGCATGGTCAGCACCCAGGCGATCCCGATGTTCTTGGCCACGCCCCAGCGCACGGCCGACAGCCGCCGGGTGGCACCGACGCCCATGATCGCGGACGTGATGGTGTGCGTCGTCGAGACGGGGGCGTGCAGCACGAAGGCGTTGGCGTACAGCACCAGCGCGGACACGGACTCGGCGACGAAGCCGCGCGCCGGGTCGAGCTCGATGATGCGGCGGCCCAGCGTGCGCATGATCCGCCAGCCGCCGGACGCGGTGCCGAGGGAGATCGCGCCGGCCGCGGCGAGCTTGACCCACAGCGGGATGCCGGCGTCCGGGTCGGCCCAGCCGACCGTCAGGAGCGCCATGAAGATGACGCCCATCGTCTTCTGCGCGTCCTGCAGGCCGTGCCCCAGGGCCATCGCGGCGGCGGACGCCGTCTGGGCCAGGCGGAACCGGCGGGTCACCCGCGACGGGGAGGCGTTCCGGAAGATCCACAGCACGCCGACCATCACGACGTACGCGCCGACGAAGCCGATGGCCGGGGAGAAGATCATCGGCAGCACGACCTTGTCGATGATCGACTGGCCGTAGATGGGCAGCCCCGCCGCGAGCCCGGCGCCCACGAGCCCGCCGATGAGCGAGTGCGTGGAGGACGACGGCAGCCCGAACCACCACGTGATGAGGTTCCACACGATGGCGCCGACCAGCGCGCACACGACCACTGTGAGGGCGGTGTGGTTGGACGCGTCCTGCAGGTCCACGATCGACGTCGCGATGGTCTCGGCCACCTCGGTGCCGAGCAGCGCGCCGACGAAGTTCATCACGGCCGCCATCAGCAGCGCGATGCGGGGCGTGAGCGCCCGCGTCGAGACCGACGTGGCGATCGCGTTGGCCGCGTCGTGGAAGCCGTTGGTGTAGTCGAAGCCGAGCGCGAGCGCGACAACGAGAACGACCAGCGCCACCTCCACGGTCAGGACTCCTTGAGGGCGATGGTCTCGACCATGTTCGCGACCCGCTCGAAGGCGTCGGCGCCTTCCTCGAGCATGTCGACGATCTCCTTGAGCTTCATGAGCAGGATCGGGTCGGTGAGCTCGTCGAAGAGCTGCGCGATGAGCTCGCGGTGCAGCTTGTCGCCCTGGTTCTCCAGGCGGTTGATCTCGACCCAGTAGTCGGAGAGCTGGTCCATCGAGCGCAGGCGGGGCATGGCCTCCGCGGTGAGCTCGGCGCAGCGCTGCAGCACCTGCACCTGCTCCGACACCCCCAGGGGCAGCTCGTCGACCTTGTACAGGACGATGAGGTCCCCGGCCTCCTCCATGGCGTCCATGCAGTCGTCGAGGGCGGAGGCCAGGCCGTAGATGTCGTCCCGGTCGAACGGGGTGACGAACGTCTGGTTGAGGCGCCGCATGATCGAGTGCGTGGCGTCGTCGGCGACGTGCTCCGCCTCCGAGAGCCGGCGAGCGATCCCGTCCCTCTCCTGCCGTGACGCCCCGAGCAGCTCGGCCAGGAGCGAGGCCCCGGTCACGTTGTGCTTCGCGAGCGTCGCCAGCATGTCGAAGTAGGTCGTGTCGCGCGGTGTCAGGCGCAGGCGCACGTGTGGCTCCTGGGTGTCGAGGTCGCTGAGACGTTACTCAGACTAGAGGTGGCCATCATGGCGCGACCAGTTGAACATGCGCTGAACGATCACATGCTCGGACTGGGATCTGCCCTGGTGGTGAGCGACGCCGGACCGGGAGCGCCTCTCGGCGCGTGGCCGCTCGTAGCGGCTGAAGATGGAGCCCGGGGCTACCGCGGCCCGACGTCGCCCGAACATCGTAAGCCCGTGGGTCCGTGGGCTCCGAACATGCAGGTCAGCGGGCGTGGATCGGTCAGTCGAGCGTCCCCGAGCGCCAGCTCCCCGCGGCCCGCTCCAGCTCCTCGGCCGTGCGCACGAGGTCGGCCGCGCCGCGGGTCATGCGGGTGGCGCCGTCGGGATCGGCCACCTCGCGCGCGTCGGCGTCGAAGGCGGCCCCCGTCGCGAGGATCCGGCAGAACGACGCGGCCCGCTCGAGCGCCACGGCCAGGTCCCCCGCGTAGACGCCGGACAGGACGTCGTCGACGAGCGCCCGCAGGTCCTCGGGCCCGGGCGGGCGCGGCACGCCGGCCACGGCCTCGTGCACGGGCGCCGCGTCCACGCCGAGGCGGTAGCGCAGCCCCACCGTGCGGGGGTCGCGCCGCACCCACTCGCGCAGCACGTACAGCCGCCACAGGGCGCCGGGCAGCGAGGCGGGCGCGGCGTCGGACCACAGCGCGGCGACGACGTCGAGCCCTTCCCGCTCGACGAGGCGCACGAGCCGGTCCACGACGTCAGGGTCCTCGGCCGCCCGCGCCCGGTGCACGACGGCGCGCGCTGTGGTGTGCGCCACCTCGTCGCGCAGGGCGGGGTCGAGGGCGCCGGGGATCTGCTCCGCGGTCTGGGGGTCGAGCATGGCGGGCCGGCGAGGCCGGCGCGGCTCCGGGATGTCGCTCACGGGTACAGTCTCCCGCGGTCCGCGTCCGGGCAGGCACCCGACGGGGCCCCGCCCCTCGTGACCCGCGCTCCCCGAGCCGAGACACGATCGCGGACCTAGCATCGAAGCAATCCCGGACTTAGGAGACTCATGTCCACCCCCACAGCAGGTCAGGCGGGCGCCCACAACGCCCACCGGAAGGCCACGGCACTCGCGATCGCCGCGGCGGTCGGAGGGTTCCTCTTCGGTTTCGACTCGTCGGTCATCAACGGCGCCGTCGACGCGATCGAGGGGCAGTTCGACCTCAACTCCACCGTGACGGGCCTCGTGGTCGCGATCGCCCTGCTCGGCTGCGCGCTCGGCGCATGGTCCGGCGGCAAGCTGGCCGACCGGTGGGGCCGTACGCACGTGATGGTGCTCGGCGCCGTCCTCTTCTTCGTCTCGTCGATCCTGTCGGCGATCGCGTGGAGCGCCTGGGACCTCGCCCTCTGGCGCTTCATGGCGGGCGTCGGCATCGGCATCGCGTCGGTCATCGCCCCCGCCTACATCGCGGAGATCGCGCCGGCCGTCATGCGCGGCCGGCTGGGGTCCCTGCAGCAGCTCGCGATCACGGTCGGTATCTTTGCGGCCCTGCTGTCCGACCAGGTCCTGGCGACCGCCGCCGGCGGAGCGGCGAACGAGCTCTGGTTCGGCTGGGCGGCCTGGCGCTGGATGTTCCTCGTCGCCGTGGTCCCCGCGGCGGTGTACGGGATCCTCGCGCTACGCATGCCGGAGTCGCCGCGCTACCTCGTCACCAAGGGGCGCGACGAGGACGCCCGGAAGGTGCTGTCGTCGGTGCTCGGCCCCGACGAGGACGTGCACGAGCGCGTCTCCGAGATCCACCGGTCGATCGCCGTCGACGAGAAGAACGCCGAGCTGGGCAGCCTCAAGGGCGACCGGTTCGGCCTCAAGCCCATCGTGTGGGTCGGCATCGTCATGGCGATCTTCCAGCAGTTCGTCGGGATCAACGTGATCTTCTACTACTCGACGACGCTGTGGCAGGCCGTGGGCTTCGACGAGTCGCAGGCGTTCCTGGTCTCGACGATCACGTCGGTGACCAACGTGGCGGTGACCTTCATCGCGATCGCGCTCATCGACAAGGTGGGCCGACGCCCGCTGCTCCTCATCGGCTCCGCCGGGATGGCCGTGACCCTGGGGCTCATGGCGATCGCGTTCACGCAGGCCACCGGGAGCGGTGACAGCCTCAGCATCGCCGCCCCGTGGAGCGGCGTCGCGCTGGTGTCGGCCAACGCCTTCGTCGTCTTCTTCGGCGCCACCTGGGGCCCGCTCATGTGGGTGCTGCTGGGCGAGATGTTCCCCAACCGCATCCGCGCCGCGGCGCTCGGTGTGGGCGCGGCCGCGAACTGGATCGCGAACTTCGCGATCACGCTGACGTTCCCGCCGATGCTGGACACGTTCGGCCCCGCGATCCCCTACCTGATGTACGCGATCTTCGCGGTGCTCTCGTTCTTCTTCGTGCTGGGCAAGATCCCCGAGACGAAGGGCGTCGAGCTCGAGGACATGGCGGGCGAGGCGTACAAGCGCGCCTGACGGCACCCCTCCCGCCCCACGACGGCCCGCGACGTCCCCGACGTCGCGGGCCGTCGTCATGTCCGCGACCAGGACACTTGCTTGCTGCAAGCACCGGGCGTATGTTTGCTCTCTGCAATCAGTCGGCCCGCTCCGGGTCGCACCGCTCCGGCCGTCCCGGCCCCGAGCACCCCCTCTTCCTGCAAAGGCCCTGCCATGCCCGCACCCCGCACCGAGGCCCGTGAGCTCGTGGAGACGCTCGAGGAGCTCTCCCGCGCCCAGCGCGAGGCCGCCATGCGCGTCGCGCGCGACCTGGACCTCCCGCGCGCCGGGCTCGGCGCCCTGCACATGCTCACGCGGTGCGGGCGCGTGCAGCTCACGGACGTCGCCGCCAAGCTCCGCGTCGACGTGTCCGTCGCGAGCCGCCAGGTCAGCGCCCTCGTCGACGCCGGCCTCGTGCGACGCACGGTGGACGACGACGACCGGCGCGCCCGGACGCTCGAGCTGACGGACGACGGCCGCGAGTTCGCGGAGGCGTCCTTCCGCCGCATCGACGACCTCGTCTCCGAGGCCTTCGCCGACTGGTCGGACGAGGACCTCGCCGACGCCACCTCCCGGATCCGCAGCGTCGCGGCCGCACTCACCTCCACCCACGACCGCGCCACGGCGCCAGAGGAGATCCCCGCCCGATGAGTCAGTCCCCCAGTCCGGCACCCCTGGCGCCGGCGCTCCCCGCCACGGCGGCCCCGGCGATGAACCGCCGCGAGGTGCTCGAGGCCCTCTCGGGCATCCTCCTCGGCGTCTTCGTCTCGCTGCTGGCCACCACCATCGTCTCGACCTCGCTGCCCAGGATCGTCAGCGAGCTCGGCGGCTCCCAGCACTCGTACACCTGGGTCGTCACGGCCATGCTGCTGACGATGACGATCTCGACCCCGCTGTGGGGCAAGCTCGCCGACCTGACGAACCGCAAGGTCCTCATGCAGGTCGCCCTCGCCATCACGGTGATCTCCGCCGCCGCGGCCGGCCTCTCGCAGAGCATCGAGATGCTCATCGGCTTCCGCGCCCTGCAGGGCATCGGCGCCGGCGGCCTCACCGCCCTCGCGACCGTGCTGATGGCCGACATCATCAGCCCCCGCGAGCGCGGCAAGTACATGGGCCTCATGGGCGGCGTCATGGCCGTCGCGCAGATCGGTGGCCCGCTGCTCGGTGGCGTCCTCACCGACTCGATCGGCTGGCGCTGGACCTTCTTCGTCGGCGTCCCGTTCGCGATCGCCGCGTTCATCGTGCTGCAGAAGACCCTGCACCTGCCCGCCATGGCGAAGCGCGTCGTGAAGATCGACTACGCGGGCGCCGTGCTCATCGCCGTCGCCGTCGCGCTGCTGCTGCTGTGGGTCACCTTCGCGGGTGACCAGTTCGCGTGGGCCTCGTGGCAGACCGCCGCGATGGTCGGCGGCGCCGTCCTGGCCCTGGTGGCCGTCGGCTTCGTCGAGCGCGCCGCCGCCGAGCCGATCATCCCGCTGCACCTGTTCAAGAACCGCACCTTCGTGCTCGCGGTCATCGGCTCCGCCTCGGTGGGCGTCGCGATGTTCGGCACCGCCGTGTTCCTCAGCCAGTACTTCCAGCTGGCCCGGGGCAAGACGCCGACCGAGTCCGGCCTGCTCACCATCCCGATGGTCGTCGGCACGATGCTCGCCGGCGTCGTCCTCGGCCGCATCATCTCGAACACCGGACGGTACAAGGCGATCATGGTGGGCGGCGCCGTCGTGCTGTCCGCCTCGCTGTTCGGCCTGTCCACCATCGAGGTGGACACGAGCTTCGTCCTCATCTCCGTGTACCTGTTCGGCCTGGGCATCTCCGTGGGCGCCCTGATGCAGAACCTCGTGCTCGCCACGCAGAACACGCTGGACGTGCACGAGATGGGCTCCGGCACCTCCGGCGTCGCGTTCTTCCGCTCGCTGGGCGGCGCGATCGGCGTCTCGGCCCTCGGCGCGGTCATGGCCGCCCAGGTCAAGTCGGACCTCGTCTCCGGCCTCGCCAAGCTCGGCGTCCCCGCGGACGCCCTCGGATCCGGGACGGGCGCCGTGCCCGACCTGTCGGCGGTGCCCGGCCCCGTGGCCGAGGTCATCGCGTCGGCCTACTCGGACGGCATCACGACGATCTTCCTGTACGCCGTGCCGATGGCCGTGATCTCGCTCATCGCCGTGCTGTTCATGAAGGAGATCCCGCTGGGCCACCGGTCCGGCATCGAGCAGGTGCTCGACGAGGAGAAGAGCGCCGAGCCGACCGTCTCCGCGCCCGTCTCCGAGCGGGCCTGACACCTGCGGAACACCCGGACGGGGCCGATTTCACCCGCTCAGGCCCCGTCCGGGCGCAACTTCCCCCGCTGACGGCACTCCCGTTTGCCCCGGCGAAGCCTCATGATGGGCGCATGCACGACGCAGCCGCTCAGCCCTTGCCCGACCCGGCCACCGACCCGTTCGGGGCTCTCGAACGCGAGATCCGGGTCCTGATCCGTCGCGCCCAGTCGTCGGCGGCGCAGACCGCCCGCCGGGTGCATCCCGAGCTCGAGGCGTCGGCGTACCCGATCCTCGCGCACATCGACTCCCACCCGGGGATCCGCGGCTCCGACCTCGCCGCCCACTTCGGCGTCGGGCGGGCCACCGTGTCCCGCCAGCTGAGCCGGCTGGTGGCTCTGGGCCTCGTGCACCGCGAGGTGGACCCGGAGGACACGCGCGGCCAGCGGATCACGCTGACCGCCGACGGCGCCCAGCGGTTCGCCCGCGCGCGCGACCGCCGCATCGACATGTACAAGGACGCGTTCGGCGAGTGGGACGAGGCCGACGTCTCCCAGCTCGCGACGCTGCTGCACCGCTACTCCGAGGACTTCGTGCGGTGGCGGGACGCGCGCTCCTGACCAGCGTCGCCGGTCGAGCCTGTCGCCGGTCGAGCCTGTCGAGACCTCGTCCCGACAGGCTCGACGCATGTTCCGGGCCGGTCAGTCGGCGAGGAGGCGGGATCGCAGGGCGTCGAGCGTCCCGGCGTCCCCGCCGTGCGCGAGGAACCAGCCCCGCGCCCCGCCGTCGTCCTCGGCGAACCGGTCCAGCACCGTCTCGATCGCCCACCCGGGCGCCGTCACGAGCTCCGGGGGCAGCCTCGCCAGGAGGTGCGCGTCCGGCACGGCGAGGTTCGCGGTGACCGCGGCGCGCGCCAGCACCTGCGCCATGTGCGGGCCCGTCCGCTCGTAGTCCGCGACGATCGCCTCCCGCTCCACCCCCAGCAGGGCCAGCACGAGGGCGACGGTGACGCCCGTGCGGTCCTTGCCGGCGGTGCAG
Source organism: Promicromonospora sp. Marseille-Q5078 (assembly GCF_050315395.1). Classification (NCBI taxonomy): domain Bacteria; kingdom Bacillati; phylum Actinomycetota; class Actinomycetes; order Micrococcales; family Promicromonosporaceae; genus Promicromonospora; species Promicromonospora sp. Marseille-Q5078. The sequence goes on along the minus strand of NZ_JBNPQG010000001.1, from coordinate 772,398 downwards.
TGCACGAGGACGGGGGCGGCGTCGGTCGCGATCAGCCGCACCGCCTCGACCAGGTGCCCCGCGCCCGGCTCGTCGAGCATCTGCAGGTAGAGGTCGCCCAGGCCGGGGATCGCGGCGGGCGCGCCCGCCCCCTCCATCGCCGTGCCGCCCAGCACGGGCAGCGGCACCACCTGCGCGACGGGCGCCAGGGGGTGGGACTCGCCGCTCTCGCCCGGGTCGCGCAGGTCGAGCACCATGCGGGGCGGCCAGGCGACGCCGTCCGGGTCCCGGTCGCCGGAGCGGGGGGCGTCGGAGCGCAGCAACGCCCCGGGCCTGAGGCCCGGGGCGGCCGTCGCGACGTCGCGCAGGTTGACGAGGTGGTCGGGCACGTGGTCCGACGTGCGGTCGGACGTGAGGTCGGTCACGTGCCCGACCCTAGCCGCGTCAGCCCTCCGCGGGCTCGAACGTGAGGCTGAGCGAGTTCATGCAGAACCGGTCGCCGGTGGGCGTCTGGGGCGCGTCGTCGAAGACGTGCCCCAGGTGCGACCCGCAGCGCGCGCAGCGCACCTCGGTGCGGACCATGCCGTGCGTCCTGTCCTCGAGCAGCTCCACGCTGTCGCCGGCCAGCGGCGTGTAGAACGACGGCCAGCCGCAGTGCGAGTCGAACTTGGTCTCGCTGCGGAACAGCTCGTGGCTGCAGGCGCGACAGCGGTAGACGCCGACGCGCTTCTCGTCGAGCAGCTCGCCGGTCCAGGGTCGTTCGGTGCCCGCCTGCCGCAGCACCGTGAACTCCTGCGGGGAGAGCTCCACCTGCCACTGCTCGTCGGACTTGGTGACTTCGTACGTCATCTGACACCTCCGTCGTGCACAACCCGGTCGGGGCCGTGGCTGTTCCGGCCGTCGTCGAGCGGCTCAGGCCGCGGGCGAGCCGCCCTGGCCCCGACCGCGACCGCCACGGCGGCGGCGACGGCGCGCCGGGGCGGAGCCGTCCGCGCGGACGGCCTGCGGTGCGCTCCCGCCGGACGCCGCCGGACGGGCCTGGGTGCGCTGGCCCTGGCCACCGCCCTGCGGGCGACCGCCCTGGCCGCCCTGCGAGCGTCCGCCCTGCGACCGGCCGCCCTGGGGCTGGCCGGAGCCCTTGCGGCGCTGCGGCGCCTGAGCCACCGGGGCCGGGGGCGCGACGTAGGCGGCGACCTCGCCCACCAGCGCGGAGACGGTCGCGTCGCCCGGAGCCACCGGCTGCGGGCGGGCGTCGATCTTCGCCTTGCGGGTGAGGTCGCGGACGTCGCCGCGCTGCTCGGGGAGCATCACGGTGACGACGTCGCCGCCGGAGCCGGCGCGGGCCGTGCGGCCCGAGCGGTGCAGGTACGCCTTGTGCTCGGCGGGCGGGTCCACGTGCACCACGAGCTCGACGTCGTCCACGTGGATGCCGCGCGCCGCGATGTCGGTGGCGACCAGCACCTTGACGTCCCCGGAGGAGAACGCGGCGAGGTTCCGCTCGCGCGCGCCCTGCCCGAGGTTGCCGTGCAGGTCGACGGCGGGCACGCCCGCGCCGGTGAGCTGCTTGGCGAGCTTCTTGGCCTGGTGCTTGGTGCGCGTGAACAGCACGCGGCGGCCGGTCCCGGAGGCGAGCGCGTGCACCACGTCCTTCTTCGCGTCCGCGTCGGCGACCGCGAGGATGTGGTGGGTCATCTGCGGCGGCGGGGCCGCGGCCTCGTCGACCGAGTGCGTGACCGGGTTCTTGAGGTACCGCTTGACGAGGACGTCGACGCCGTTGTCCAGCGTGGCGGAGAACAGCAGGCGCTGCCCCTCGCGCGGCGTGCGGTCCATGATCCGCTTCACGCCGGGCAGGAAGCCGAGGTCGGCCATGTGGTCGGCCTCGTCGAGCACGGTGATCTCGACCTCGTCGAGCGAGAGGTGCTTCTGGCCGAGCAGGTCCTCGAGCCGGCCGGGGCAGGCGATGAGGACGTCGACGCCGGCGTTGAGGGCCGTCACCTGGCGCGACTGGGCGACGCCGCCGAAGACGGTCGTCGTGACGAGACCGAGGGTCTTCGCCAGCGGCTCCATGGTCGCGTTGATCTGGTTGGCGAGCTCGCGCGTCGGGCAGAGCACGAGGGCGCGCGGGCGGCCGGGGCGGCGGCGCGGGCGGCCGGCGGCCGCGGCCTGCGCGGCGGACGTCGCGAGGCGCGTCACGACGGGCAGCGAGAACGCGAGGGTCTTGCCCGAACCGGTGCGGCCGCGGCCGAGCACGTCGGTGCCGGCGAGGGTGTCGTTCAGCGACGCCGTCTGGATGGGGAACGGGGTGGTGATGCCCTGGTCCGTCAGCTCACGGACGACAGGGGCGGGCAGGCCGAAGTCGGCAAAGGTAGTCAAGAAAGAGGGCCTCTCGGGCTGGGACGTCGGAGACGTCGATGGTCGGGGTCCGCCGCACGTAATCCGGGGGGATCTCCACGACGCGGGGCGCGCGGACGCGCAGCCACCTCCAGCATTGTCGCACGTCCGGGGGCGTCACCCCAGGGTCTCGGACGCGGCGTACGTCACCCGGGCCACGTGCCGGGGCGAGCGCGGGGCGGGCGCGCGCGTCCGGCCCGTCCCCAGGTGGTCGTGGTGGAATGACCGCCGTGGACGACTTCCTCACGACCGCCGGCGACGTGCTGACGCAGATCTGGACGGCCGCCACCACGCCCGTGCCGCCTCCGGCACAGCCGGTGGTGCTGGCCGCGGGCCTCGCCGCGCTCGCCGTCGTGCTCGTGACCCCGGTGTGGCGGGTCGCGCGGCACGTCGTGACGATCGCGCACGAGGGCGCGCACGCCGTCGCCGCCATGCTCACAGGCCGACGGCTGGACGGGATCCGGCTCCACTCGGACACGTCGGGGCTCACGGTCTCCGCCGGGCGCCCCCGGGGCTTCGGCATGATCGTCACCGCGTTCGCCGGCTACGTGGGCCCGGGCCTCACGGGCCTGGGCGCCGCCTGGCTGCTGCGGCACGGCTACGCCGTCGGCCTGCTGTGGCTGCTGGTGCTGCTGCTCGCCCTGCTGCTGCTCAAGATCCGCAACTGGTTCGGCCTGTGGTCCATTCTCGTGAGCGGTGCCGGGCTCGTCGCGGTCTCCTGGTGGCTGGACCCCGCGGCGCAGTCCGCCGTCGCGTACGCCGTGACCTGGTTCCTGCTGATCGGGTCGGTGCGGCCGGTGCTCGAGCTCCAGGCGCAGCGCGCCCGCGGCCGCGCGCGGCGGTCGGACGCCGACCAGCTCGCGGCGCTGACCCGCACCGCCGGCATCCTGTGGGTGGTGGTCTTCCTGCTCGTCACGGTCGGCTGCCTGCTGCTCGGCGCGACCTGGATCGTGGGGCCGGTCGTCCCCGCCTGAGCGCGGGCCGCCGGTCAGAGCCGCGCGTACCGCGCCCGGGCGAACGAGTACACGCCGTACGCGGCGATGCCGATCCCGACCACCACGAGCAGCACGGCGCCGTACGGCTGGTCGCGGATGGTCCGCAGGGCGTCGTCGAGGCCACCCGCCTTCTCGGGGTCCGACGTCCAGGCCGCGGCGACGAACAGCCCGCCGAGCACGCCGAGCGCGACGCCCTTGGCGGCGTACCCCACCTGGCCGGAGCGGACGACGGCCTGGCCGACTGCGCCGCCACCCGTGCCGCGGAGGTCCTCGAGGAACGTCTTGCGCCATCCCTTGACGACGTGGAAGACGCCGACGCCGACGATGACGAGCCCCACCGCCGCGACGAGCCACCGCCCGGCCGGGGCCGCCATGAGGTCGGCCGTGAGCCCCTCCTCCTTGCTGTCCCCGCCGCCGGAGCCGCCCTGGGCGTAGCGGGCGGCGGTGGCGGCGAGCACGGCGTAGAGGACGGCCTTCGCGCCGGCCTTGCCGCGCGACGCCGCCTGCTTGGCGGTGTCCGACCCGGGCACGCCGAGGATCGCCTCGGCGAGCTGCCACAGGGCCAGCGCCCCGAAGCCGACGGTGACGGACCACAGCAGGACGGCGCCCCCGGGGGTGCTCGCCAGCTGCTGGAACACGCCGGCCTGGTCGGCGCCCCCCGCGGGCGCGGAGCCGAAGGCCAGCCGGACGGCGAGGTATCCCAGGAGCAGGTGCACCACGCCGGACGCTGCATAGCCCGACCGGGCGAGCATCTGGAGCGCTTTGCTGCGGCGGGCGTTCCGGGCGGCGCGCCCGGCGGAACGGGCGGGGGTGGACGACACAGAAGACCTCCAGGGGCTGCGGACGGCGGGCGGCGCGACGACCGTGTCGCCGTCGACCCCTGGAGCGCGGCGCCCCGGGGCTCTTGAGTATGGCGGACCGAGGCGGGCCCCGGAGACGAACGACGGCCGGCCGTGGGACGGATCCCACGACCGGCCGTCGATGACGCCGGGAGCCTCCTGCTGCGCGCTCAGTCCTGCGGCGTGAGCACGAAGCCCGGCCCCTGGGCGGCCGGGTCGGTGTCGAGCGTCAGGGTCTCGAGCGCGGGCGCTGCCTCCGCCTCGACGAAGACATGCGTGGCGCCGCCCTCGTCGACCACCTGGTCGTCGGGCTGGGGCGCGGGGACGAGCGCGAGCTCGAAGTTGCCGGGCTGGCCGGCGGACTGCGCGATCCGCAGCCCACCCTCGTCGGGCACCCCGGCCTGCTGGGCGAGATCCTCGACTGCGGTACGGGCGGTGTCGGTCACGGTGAGCATGGACGCTCCTCTCGTCGGTCCTTGCGAACCCCTCCACCGAAACAGCATGAGGGGTCCGGGCGCAACGCTGAGACGCGATCGGGACGAGATCTCCCGGTGGGTGAGACCTCAGGTGACAGCCCGACCACGGCACGGATAGGTTGCCCCCCGTGACCGGATCGTGACTTCTCGGCGGTCCGAGGCGCGGTCCCCACGCTCCCGCGTACGCTGTCCCGCAGCCGACGACCAGCCCTCGGGCGGCCGGCGGCGGGCCTCTAGCTCAACTGGCAGAGCAGCGGACTTTTAATCCGCGGGTTCAGGGTTCGAGCCCCTGGGGGCCCACTCCTTCGCAGGTCGGACCGCGTGCGGATGGACACCGCGACGGGTGGCCGGATCACGGGCCCGCGGTGAACTCGTCGGGGCCCTCGAGGACGAGCATGTCCGCGACGACGGCGACGACGTCTCCGTCGTCGCCCCGGCCGACCCAGACCGGGTAGCCGCCGTCGCCATCACCGCTCGGGAACAGGATCATGGCGTCGTCACCGACGCTCGCGCTGAGGTCCAGGCGCGCGGCGGCGGCGTCGAGGGCCGCCCCGGCCAGGGAGTCCACGGCCGCGGCGTCGGCGAAGGACGCAGTGCCGGAGTCGACGCCGAAGTCGTCGTACTCGCCGTCGCCGAGCTCGACAAGCTCCTGCCCCTCGCGTCGCGCCATCTCCCACGTCACAGCGGGTTCCTGGCCGACGGTGAGCCGCGCGCCGACCACCGTCTCGCCGGTGTCGTGACGGGCCGCCACGGCGAGCGTGACCGGATAGGTGCCGGGCGGGACCGGGACCTCGATCGTCAGCTCGGCAGCGGCGTCCGGGGGGTAGGTCGGGTCCATGACCTTGAGCCGACCCGACGGAACCTTGACCCGTCCCGCCTCGTGCACCCTGATGGTTGCTTCGCCGGCGCCGGTGCGGACCCGCGCACCCGGGTCGAACATCCGGTCGATGTCACCCGGAGCGAGCGGACCGGGCGGAGTCCACGGTGCGCCGTGGACGACCGGAACACCGGGATCCTGCCGGCCGGGCACGATCGGAGCCGCCAGCCCGACGAGGTCCAGCACGTCGTCCCAGCGCCCGGGCTCGGGCAGGCCCGTCGCCGGACGCACGGCCCGGCCCGCCTGCTGCAGGCTGCCGCCGTCGGCTCGCTCGCTCTCGTCCCAGCACGTCCCGTCCGGACCGTAGGTGATCACGCGGCGTGCGACCTGATCGCTCGGGGACCACGCTTCGTGCTCGCGAAGCGCCAGACCGTCGTCGATCGCCCGCAGGTCGAGGCGCACGCTCGACCGGCCCTCGTCGTCCAGGGCGAGCAGCTCGAGACGGCGCGCCGACCACGCCGTGCGGATCACGACCCCGGGGTCGGCGCCGTCGTGCAGAACCGCGACGTACGGATCTCCCGCCGCGTCGCGCTCTCGGGCGGCCGCCGGCGTGATCGGTTCCACGAGGCCCGAGTCCCAGCCGAGGCCGTAGCTGACCTCCCACGACTCCGGCGGCGAGCCCACGTCCGGCGGGTCGGGGCACCGCCCTCCTGGCGGTGGGTCCGGCGGGCCGAACCCGTACGGCGATCCGAGGGGACTCCCGCCCACCGGCAGGGCCACCGCGACGGCCGCGACGGCCGCGAGCGCGACACAGCCGACCAGATACCAGGAAGTACGGCGCACGGGCGCAACCTACCGGCACTCGGGGACGCGGCTGCCGTCATGGTTCCCGAGGTGTGAGGGCGTCGGACCACCACTCGACGTACCGGCCTCGCTCTCGCGCGTCGGCGCTGAACGCGGGCCCGGCGTGTTCACGGAACGGCAACCAGTACGCCGGCGAGCTGACCAGGAAGTCGGTCACCCGAAGGCTGACCGCCTCCTGGAGGTAGGACCTGCCTGAATCGACCGCCGCCTCGAGGACGCGTGCCACCCGAGCGAGCAGGTCGGCATTCCTGGGCGCGCTCTTCAATGCCGGTTCGAGCACGCCGTCGACAAGGACGATCGACGCGTATGAGTAGGACCCCACGCGACCGTTCTGAGGCATCCCGAGATCCGCGGCGAGCTCGAACTCGTCGCGCTCGAGCTCTTTCATCAGGTCTCGGGCCTCGGGCAGCTGGTTCCAGATCAGCCCTCGAAAGAACTCGTCGTCGTCGACGTCTCTCATCCGCACGTCCTTGTCACCCCATCCCGGAACCCTCCGCAGACCTCGCCACCTACGCCTGGTCGCGTGACTCCATCCAGTAGACCGTGTCGGCGACGAGGAGGTCCAGGTGGACTCCCAGGCGCACCGCCGCGACGGATGGCAAAGGTGACCGGGTGCCTGACGCACTCACGTTTCTGCCCCGCATGGCTGACCACCGGTCCGATGCCTGATCCCTGGGGTACGTTCCCTGGCTGTGCATCCTCGGACGTACTGGCGTGACCTGGGCATCTACGCCAAGGGGGCTCTCGCCTGAGTCGAGCCATCCGGCGTACGTGGCCGTCGCCCCCGAGTCGTTCTACTCGGCGACAAGCGAGGACGCTTCGGCAACCACAACGGCCACGACATCCTGGGGGTTCTCGAGAACTGCACGTCACACCGGCGGTGCGGCGTGCAGGGTGGCAAGCCGTCACCGGCTGCAGAGGTCACCGACGTCGTGCGGGTTCTGTCGCGAGCACCGTCAACGAGCTGAGGTGTGCGTCTGTCGGTCGAGTCCACGTTCAGCGCTGCCGCGACGGCGACCCGGTCCTGGCGTCGAACGGGAGCGCCCTGCAGGGACGACGACAGCCGGCCACCTCGGCATACCATCGACACAGGCCAGTCCAGCAACCCGCACACGCGACACGCGGCCGATCCGGCACGGTTCTCCGCGAGTTGCGGGTCCGATCCCCACGGTGCCCACCCGTCACCGTCGCCCCGAAGGACCTCAGCCCCCCCCCCCCCCCCGGCCCCCGCCGTCATCGCCCACCGCGGCGCCTCCGCCGACGCGCCGCAGAACACCCTCTCCGCCTTCGACGCCGCGGCCCGCGCGGGAGCGCGGATGATCGAGATCGACGTGCACCTCAGCGCCGACGGCGTCCCGATGGTGATCCACGACGGCACGGTGGACGCCACGACCGACGGCACGGGCGAGGTCCGCGGGTTCACCCGGGCCGGGCTGCAGTCGCTCGACGCGGGCGGCTGGTTCGCGCCGGAGTTCGCCGGCCAACGCATCCCGACCCTGGCCGAGGTGCTCGAGCTCGTCGCGACGCGCCCGGGCCTCGACGTGCTGTGCGAGTACAAGGGCCGGTGGACCGCCGACGACGTCGCCGTGACGATGCAGGTGGTGGCAGAGGCCGGCCTTGAGGACCGGCTGATGGTGCAGGGGTTCGACCCCGTCACCGTCGCCGCGCTGCGCGACGTCGCCCCGCAGGTGCCGCGATCCCTGCTGGTCGAGCACCCGCGCGACGACCTGGCCGAGCTCCTCGGCGAGCTCGGCGCCGCCGCCGTCAGCCCGGGCGCCGCCCTGATCGCCGACGACCCGGCGCTCGTGCCTGCCGCCCATGCCGCCGGCCTGCAGGTGTTCGGGTGGACTGCCAACGACGAGCCCGCCTGGGAGCTCCTGCGGGATGCCGGCGTGGACGGCATCATCACCGACCACCCGGCGCGGCTGCGGGAGTGGCTCGACGGGGCGCCCGTACCGTCCGCCCGCTGAGGCTGCCGCCGGCCCGGCTCAGCGTCGCGGCGCGTGCAGCCAGCCGGACAGCCGGCCGGTCACCCAGGGCAGCACCCAGAACGACATGATCGGCGTGAGCACCAGGGTCGTGGCGAGCACCCGCGGCACCACGTGCAGATCGCCGAACGACGGCACGAGCCACCCGACCAGCGCCGTGAAGGCCAGGTTCACGGGGAAGAAGCCGAGCCAGATGGCCACCGACTGCTTCCAGCGGGGCGGTGCCGCGAGCAGGGGCGGTCCGGCCGGCTCGTCCTGCCGCAGCGGGGCGTCGAACCAGCCCTCGATGCCGGTGCGCTTCTCCACGCGCCGCTCCTCGACGAGCCCCTCGCCGGCCGCGAGCCACCGGCGGCGCTCCTCCGAGCCCTCCCAGGCATCGAGCCGCGCGGCGTCGGCGAACCGGTAGAGCATGATCCAGTCGGCGGCGCCCTCGGCGGCGCGGATCCAGCCGGAGCCGAGGAAGCCGTCCCAGCGGTTCGCGAGGCGGACGCCGGACTGCACCCAGGCGGTCACCTCGGGGACGCGGTCCTGGCTGACGACACGGTGGACCGCGACGGTCACGGGTGCGGAGCTCATCCGAGCATCCTGAGGCGCGGCGGGCGGGCACGTCGAGGCGGCGGGCGGCGCGGGACGGCCCGTCCCAGCATCCGGATCCGGGCCGACGGCGGCCGGCCGATCGCCCCGGGATGTCCCGTCCTTCACATCTCGTCCCCGCGCCCCGCACGGGATTCGTGTCGTCTGGTTCCCTCGTCGGCCCGGAGCACCCGTCGGGACGGTTGAAGATGGAAGGAGCTCCCGACCGGTGTGAGCTCCCGACAGGTTCGAGCTCCCGAACTCCCGACCCCCGAGGACCTTCCCACGTGACCGAGCACGCCTCTGCGCCCCTGCCCCGGCGCCGCGACATCCACCACCCCGACCGCACCCCGCGCCCCGCCCGCGCCGCCCAGCCCCGGCCGCGGCGCCGCGCCGCGCGCGCCGGCGTCCCCGTGGCGCTCACCGTGATGGCACTGACGACCGGCGTGGCGACCGGGCTCACCCAGGCCTCCGGGGAGCCCGCCGCCGCGGCGGCGACCACACCCGAGGCGAGCTCCGTGGGCGCGATCGGCACCGGCGCCTTCGGCGCGACGGACGCGACCACGGCCGCGACCGCGATCGCGCGCCCCGCCCTCGCCGGTGCGGCGTCCGCGACGGCGGGCGCCGTCGGCTCGAGCGACTCCTCCGCGGCCGCCGACAAGACGACCACGAAGGACGCGGCCTCCGCGCCGTCCGGCGACGAGGCGCTCTCGGCCGCGCAGGCGGTCCTCGCCCGCGCCGACCAGGTGGCGTCCGAGTCGCGGGCGGTCCCGCGCGACCAGCGCCGGTCCGTGGCGAAGAGCGCGGCGACGCTGCGCGACCTCGTCGCCGACCGGACCGGCACGGAGGCGGCGTCCCGCTCCGCCGAGCGCACCTCCCTGGACGTGCGTGCCACGGATGCGGCGGACATCGCCAAGGCCACGGACTCGCTCACCGCGGTGCTCGACACGACGAAGACCAGCGCGGTCAGCATCGAGCCCGCCCCCGCGACGCCTGCCGAGATCCTCAGCACCCAGGCCGCGAAGGCCCGCAAGGCGGCGGCTGCGCTCAAGCAGCACGCCGACGACACCGAGGGCTACGAGAACGGGCGCATCCCCTCCGCGGACCTCGCCGAGCTGTCGTTCGCGAAGGGCGAGACGCTCCGCGCCGACGCGGCCGAGCAGCTCGAACGGCTCGACGCCGCGTACCGGGCCCGCTTCGGCACGCACCTGGAGGTCCGCGACTCCTACCGCTCCTACGAGTCGCAGGTGTCCGTCAAGGCGAGCCGCGGCTACTTCGCCGCCGTGCCGGGGTACTCGGACCACGGCTGGGGCATCGCCGTCGACCTCAACGACGGGGTGGAGGAGTACGGCAGCGCCCAGCACCAGTGGCTCGTCGAGAACGCCGGGAAGTTCGGCTGGCACAACCCCGACTGGGCCCAGGCCGACGGCCGCAAGCCCGAGGCATGGCACTGGGAGTACAGCCCGCTCTGAGCGGCACGCGCCGCACCGCACGACGACGCCCGGGACCGATCGGTCCCGGGCGTCGTCGTCTCGTCACACCTAAGCCCAGCCGAGGTCGTGCAGCCGCTCGTCGTCGATGCCGAAGTGGTGGGCGATCTCGTGCACCACAGTGATCGCGACCTCCTCGACCACGTCCTCACGCGTGTCGCAAATCGCGAGGGTCGGGTTGCGGTAGACGGTGATCCGGTCCGGCAGCGACCCGGCGGCCCAGTGCAGGTCGCGCTCCGTGAGCGGCACGCCCTCGTACAGCCCGAGGAGCTCGGGGTCGTCCGCGGGGGCGTCGTCCTCCACGAGCACGACGACGTTGTCCATCATCGCGGCCAGGTCGGCCGGCACCTCGTCGAGGCCGTCACGGACCGCGTCCTCGAACTCCTCGCGCGTCATCTCCACCACGGGTCCCATCCTCGCCCACCCGCGGGCGCCGGCCGTCTGCGACGCCTGGGTATGCTTGCCCGGTCCAGCCCCCATCGTCTAGCGGCCTAGGACCCCGCCCTTTCACGGCGGTAGCACGGGTTCGAATCCCGTTGGGGGTACGTCCGCGGGGTGTCGGCGACGTCCGACGGCCCGCGAAACGGGGCGTTCTTGCTGGTCAGGATCCGATTTCAAGATCCCGGCGAGCATGGGGTACGCTTCTTCTCGGCTCGAAACGAGCTTCCAGGTGCGGAGACTTCTCCTCACCATGGCCCTGTAGCGCAGTTGGTTAGCGCGCCGCCCTGTCACGGCGGAGGTCGCGGGTTCAAGTCCCGTCAGGGTCGCGCATGATGCGCCCGGTTCGTCGGCAACGGCGCCCGGGCGTTCGTGTCACGGCTCTGTAGCTCAGTTGGTAGAGCGTTCGACTGAAAATCGAAAGGTCACCGGATCGACGCCGGTCGGAGCCACAGCAGAGACCCCCGCGCCCCAGGCGCGGGGGTTTCGTCGTTCCAGGGCGTGCCGCGCGCGACCCGACCCGCCTTCGTGCACCGTAGGAATTGCCTGGACCAGCAGGGACGGGTTGAGTGGGACCCCACGGACGATCACATCTCGCAGGATCGGAGCAGCCGATGACGGACTGGGACGACGGACGCACGCCGCCCGCCGAGCAGCCACCCTCCATGGGTCGGCTCGTGGAGCAGCTGTCGGAACAGGCCACGCGGCTCGTGCGCGCGGAGGTCGCGCTCGCCAAGGCCGAGATCACGGAGAAGGCGAAGCGGTCCGGCATCGGGGTCGGGCTGATCGGCTTCGCCCTCGTCGTCGTGCTGTACGCGGTGGGCGTGCTCATCTGGGCCGGGATCACCGGGCTCGCGGAGGCGTGGCCCCTGTGGCTCTCGGCGCTGGTCGTGGGCGTGGCTCTGCTGCTGGTGGCGGGCGTCGCGGCGGCGATCGCCGTCGGTCAGCTCAAGAAGGCGGCCCGCCGGCCCGAGACGATCGACCGGGTCAAGGAAGACGTCGAGACGCTGAAGAAGGGGGTCCGCCGGTGACCGAGCCCACGACGCCCCAGGACCGCGTCCCGCCCCCCACCGCGCGGGAGCTGCAGGACGAGGTGACCCGTACCCGCGCCGAGCTGACCGAGACCCTCGACCAGCTCGCGACGCGACTGTCGCCGTCCTACCAGGCGAACCAGCTCGCGAGGGCGACGAAGCAGGCGGCGAGCGACGCCGGCGCGTTCGTCACGGGCGGCGGCCTGCCCGACGGCCAGCCCCGACGCAAGCGCAACGCGCAGGTGCTGCTCGGTGCGGCCGCAGCGGGCCTGGCGCTCGTCGTGATCGTCGTCGTCCGCGCCCGGCGCCGCTGAGGGCTCCCGCCCGGACACCGCTACTTGTTGTCCGGCGTCGCCTCCTCGGAGGCGGCGCCGAGCAGCGCGCGCACCTCCGACTCCTTGTAACGACGGTGCCCCCCGAGGGTGCGGATCGACGAGAGCTTCCCCGCCTTGGCCCAGCGGGTCACGGTCTTCGGATCGACGCGGAACAGACTGGCCACCTCGGCAGGCGTCAGCAGAACCTCGGAGTCTCCGTGGAGCGACATCCCCTGCACCTCCTGGTGCGTGACCGGCCCGGGCGGCGCCCGGTGTGCTACACGGTCTCGCTCATCCATTGTGGGCAGAAAGCGGGATTGAGGCGACTTGGGAGCCGGATGAAATCGTCCGGATCGTACGGGCATGGCCCGAGACGTGCCGTGCGTCCCGTTCTGACTGGCTCCGGGCCCGGCACGGACCGTCACGCGCACCTTTCGGTCTCGTGACCTGAGACACCATCGCACGGACGTCACCCCCTCCGACGTCGATCGATGCGACCGGCACGCGCCGCGGAGTGGAGGGAATGGCACGCGAGCATGTACCGTTGGGATCTGAACAGACTACTAACGCACGGGGCCGCCGTCTGGGACGTCGCCTGCCCCGCTCCTACGTTGAGGGGGTCTCAGCCATGGGCCGCGGCCGTCAGAAGGCAAAGCAGACTAAGGTCGCTCGCGAGCTGAAGTACTACAGCCCCGAGACGAACTACCACGCGCTCGAGCAAGAGCTCAAGGGCAGCGAGGGCAGTCGAACCGATGTCGCCACGGAGGATCGTTTCTCCGCCGACGACGAGGAGTACGACAACCGATACAACACCTGGGGCGACGAGCGTTGAGTCGCCGGTGCAGCGTCCCGTCCTGAACCACGGGATCCTGCACCGCGTGCGAAGGGCCGGACGGCAGCAGCCGTCCGGCCCTTCGTCCGTGCGGGGGAGAATCCCCTCCCCCGCGACGCCCTGTCAGCGGTAGTCGCCGACCATCCGCACCGCGCCACCGTGCACGCCCTTGGTCCCGGCGACCAGGTCCTCGGCCGGGGCGGCGGGGTCCAGGTCCGCCACGGAGCCCAGCACCCAGGCGGGCACCCCGCGGGCGGCCAGCGTCGCCAGCGCGGCGTCCACGCCCTCGGCGCCGACGACCGCCACCATGCCGACGCCCAGGTTGAGGGTGTTCTCAAGGTCGCCCCGCGGCACCGAGCCGAGGTCGCGGACCGTCCGGAAGACGGCCGGCACCTCCCACGAACCGCGGTCCACGGTGGCGACGGTGCCGGCGGGGAGCACGCGCGCGAGGTTCGCCGCGAGGCCGCCGCCCGTCACGTGGGTGACCGCGTGCACCTGCGCGGCCGGGTCCTGCGCGAGGGCGAGCACGTCGCGCGCGTACACGCGGGTCGGCTCCAGCAGCTCCTCGCCCAGGGTGCGGCCGAACTCCTCGACGTGGCGGTCCAGCGCCCAGCCCGCGTGCCGCACGACCGCGCGCACCAGCGAGTAGCCGTTGGAGTGCAGGCCGCTGGAGCCCATGGCCACCAGCACGTCGCCGGCGCGCACGCGCTCCGGGCCGAGCACGGCGTCGGCCTCGACGATGCCCGTCGCGGCGCCCGCGACGTCGTACTCGTGCGGCTCCAGGAGTCCCGGGTGCTCGGCCGTCTCGCCGCCGACGAGGGCCGTGCCGGCCACCTCGCAGGCCTGGGCGATGCCGCGCACGATGTCGGCGACGCGCTCCGGGACCACCTTGCCCGTGGCGATGTAGTCGGTCATGAACAGCGGCTCGGCGCCGACCACGACGATGTCGTCGACGACCATGCCGACGAGGTCGAAGCCGATCGTGTCGTGCTTGTCGAGCGCCTGCGCGATCGCGACCTTGGTGCCGACGCCGTCCGTCGAGGTCGCGAGCAGCGGCTGGCGGTACTCGCGGATCGCGGAGAGGTCGAAGAGCCCGGCGAACCCGCCCACCCCGCCGAGGACGGCGGGGCCGTGCGTGCGGCGCACCGCGTCCTTCATCAGTTCGACGGCCTTGTCGCCGGCCTCGGTGTCGACGCCGGCCGCGGCATAGGTCAGGGGTTCGTTCGTCACTGTGGCTCCCAGGCCGGTGGTTGAGCTTGTCGAAACCACCATCGGTCGTCGGACGGCGGCTTCGACAGGCTCGGCCACCGGGGATCTGGTCAGGGGTGGTCGAGTGCGTTCGACGCGCCGGCACCGACGGTCACCTGGCGGAGCCCGTCCTCGGGGGCGCCGAGCGGCAGCTCCGCCTGCTCCAGGAGGTGCTTGCCGAGCTGGTCGGCGGTCGGCAGCTCGATCGGGTACTTGCCCGTGAAGCAGGCCGCGCACAGCTGGGAGGACGGCTGCTCCGTGGCGGCGATCATGCCCTCGACGGAGATGTAGCCGAGCGAGTCCGCACCGAGGGACTGGCCGATCTCCGCCGGGCTCAGCCCGTTCGCGATGAGCTCGGCGCGCGACGCGAAGTCGATGCCGTAGAAGCACGGCCACTTGACCGGCGGGGACGAGATGCGCACGTGCACCTCGGCCGCCCCCGCCTCGCGGAGCATGCGGATCAGCGCCCGCTGCGTGTTCCCGCGCACGATCGAGTCGTCGACGACGACGAGGCGCTTGCCGCGGATGACCTCGCGGAGCGGGTTGAGCTTGAGCCGGATGCCGAGCTGGCGCAGCGTGTCGGACGGCTGGATGAACGTGCGGCCCACGTAGGCGTTCTTGGTGAGGCCCTGGCCGAACGGGATGCCCGACTCGGCGGCATAGCCGACGGCGGCCGGCGTGCCGGACTCCGGCGTCGGGATGACGAGGTCCGCGTCGACCGGGTGCTCGCGGGCGAGCGTGCGGCCCATCTCGACGCGCGACGCGTGCACGGAGCGGCCGTTGATCGTGTTGTCCGGGCGGGCGAGGTACACGTACTCGAAGACGCAGCCCGCACGCTCCGGCTCGGCGAACTTGTCCGAGCGCAGCCCGTCGGCGTCGATCGTGATGAGCTCGCCCGGCTCGACGTCGCGGACGTACGACGCGCCGACGATGTCGAGAGCCGGCGTCTCGGAGGCGACCACCCAGCCGCGCTGCAGGCGGCCCAGGACCAGCGGGCGCACGCCCTGCGGGTCGCGCGCGGCGTAGAGCGTGCCCTCGTCCATGAAGACGAGCGAGAACGCCCCGCGCAGCTGCGGCAGCACCTCGAGCGCCGTCTGCGCGAGCGTGTGGTCGGCGTCCCCGGCGAGCAGGGCCGTGATGAGCGCGGTGTCGGTGGTGTTGCCGCGCGCGAGCTCGCCGCGGCGCTGCGCGCCGTAGCGCTCGGCCACGAGGTTCACGAGCTCAGCGGAGTTGGTGAGGTTGCCGTTGTGCCCGAGGGCGACGGTGCCGCCCGCGGTCGCGCCGAGCGTGGGCTGGGCGTTCTCCCAGGTCACGCCACCGGTGGTGGAGTACCGGCAGTGGCCGACGGCGAGGTGGCCGGTGAGGGCGTCGAGCGCCGTCTCGTCGAAGACCTGGGACACGAGGCCCATGTCCTTGTAGACGAGGATCTGCTCGCCGTTGCTGGTGGCGATGCCGGCGGACTCCTGTCCGCGGTGCTGCAGGGCGTAGAGACCGAAGTAGGCGAGCTTGGCGACCTCCTCGCCGGGGGCCCAGACCCCGAAGACGCCGCAGGCGTCCTGGGGTCCCTTCTCGCCGGGCATGAGGTCGTGGGTCAGGCGGCCGTCAGGGCGCAAGGGCATGCCTCAAGTATCACACAGCGGCCCTGGCGGACCGTCAGCGGCGACGGAGGCTGCGCCGGTCGGCGATCACGGCGAGCAGGCCCGCGACGCCCAGGCCCAGCGCGATCCCGCCGAGCACCGTGACCGACACGTAGACGCCCGGCTTCATCAGGGTCTCCGCCGAACCGGAGACGTCGATGAGCCACGTCGAGAAGATCAGGCCGACGACGGCGCCGACCAGCGCGCCCACCCAGAGGAAGACGGTGACCTTGGGGGCGCGGCGGACCCGGTCGGGGTCGACCAGCAGCGCGACCTCCTGCGGCTCCTCCGAGGCCGGGGCGTCGCCCTCCGGCGTGCTGTCGGTCTCGGCGCCCGCCGCCGGGGCGGCGTCGGCGTCCGGCGCGGCGTCGGCGGGGACGCGGTCGGCCTCGTGGGGCGCCTGCTCGGGCGTCGCCGGGCGGTCGTCCGCGGGGCCGTCGGGGGTGGAGCTGCTCACCCCACGAGCCTAAGCCACCCCGTCCGGGCCGGAGACACCGCCGGTCGAGCCTGTCGGGACCACGCCGCGGCGGTCCGGACAGGCTCGGCCCGGCACGTCAGGCGGCGCCCAGGTCCCGCCACGGACCCCACGGCGTCGCGCCGGGCTCGTCGTGCCGGGAGTACCAGCGCGCCTCCCAGCGGTGACCGTCGTGCACGACCACGTCCCCCTTGCCGTACACCCAGGTGCCGGTCCAGGCGGGGAAGGTCCCCGCGGACGTGACGACGGGCGCCCCGACCTCGGCCCACGGCCCGTAGGCCGACGCCCCGGGCCGGTCGCCGCGCGACCACCAGAGCGCCTCGAACAGGCCGCCCTCGAAGGCGACCCGGTCGCCCTTCGTGTAGGTGGCGCTCGCCGTCCACGCGGGGGCCGTCGGCGCGAGGTCGAGACCGACGAGCAGCGGGTCGTGGTCGGACGACCGGAACGGCGTCTCGTCGTACAGGATCGTGGCGTTGTAGTTGTACCGGCTGTACTCGTTCGCCACCGGCTCGTACGCGTTGACGTTCCAGATGTCGGTGCCGGTCACCCGGTCGACGAGGCCCGGCGACGCGAGCGCGTGGTCGAGCGAGCCGACCGCGCCGTCGAACGCGTAGCTGTACTCGCCGGTGGTGGGGCCCAGGTCGGTGTACCCCGCGTCGGTCAGGACCACCACCGGGTCCTCCTGCTCGTACGAGTTGAGGTCGCCGAGCAGCAGCACGGCGTCGGTGCCCGCGTCCTCCGCCACGTCGTCGGCGAAGCCGACCAGCGCGGTCGCCTGCCGCACGCGGGACTCGTTGGACGCGCCCTGGCCGTCGCCGGTGTCCGCGTCGCCGGGCCACGGGCCGGCCGACCCCTTGGACTTGAAGTGGTTGGTGATCACCACCACGTCGTCCCCCGGGTCGGCCGCCACCCCGCCGGCCGGCTGGAACACCTGCGCGAGCGGCTGGCGCGCGTTGCCGAACGCCTCCGGGTCGTCGAGGATCCGCGACTCCCCCACCGGCTCGGCCGCGGCCGTCCGGTAGACGAACGCGGTGCGGATCACGTCCTCGCCGGCCGGCAGCGTGCCGGGCGACGCGACGTACGCCCACGTGCCCGCGCCGTCGTGCGCGTTCAGCGCGTCCACGAGGTCGGAGAGCGCCTGGTCGCGGTCCTTGCCGAACGCCGCGGAGTTCTCGATCTCCTCGAGCCCGACGACGTCGGCCCCGAGGGCGGAGATCGCCGCGACGATCTTGGTCGCCTGGCGCTCCAGGTCCTCGGCCTCGGCCGCGCCGCGGGCGTCGCAGCCGTCGCGGACGGTGACCGGGTCGCCGGCGCGGTCGGTGTAGTACCGGCAGCCGGTGAGCTGGTCGCCGGTGGTGGTGAAGTAGTTGAGCACGTTGAACGTGCCCACCTGCAGCGTGCCGCCCACGTCCTGCGGCGACGCCTCACGCGTGTCCTCGAACGTGGCGGGCTGCACGTCCTGGGCGACGTCCGGCGTGAGCCGGTGCTGCGGCTGCAGCCCCCAGGCGTCGTAGCGGTGGTCGAGGACGACGGGCCGCGTGAACGTGACGGCCGCGCCGACCCGGACCGGGTCGCCGCCGGTCAGCCACGGCAGCGGCTGGGACGAGTTCGCGGCCGACCCGTAGTTCGTCGACGCGCCGTCGTCCAGCAGCACGGCGCGGGCCGCGTTGTCCTCGGCCTGCTCCTTCGCCTCGGGCGACCCCGGGCGGCCGACCGACGTCGGCTGGACCAGCGGGGAACCGCCGGCCGCCAGCCCGATCGTGCCGTAGAAGTTCGTGTCGTAGTTGTCCGTGACGGTGAAGTCGCCCTGCGGGGCCAGGAGCATGCCCTCCAGCGCCTCCCGGTCGGCGTCGGTCCCGGGCCACGCCGTGGCCAGCGGCTCGACCGCGCCGGGCTCGTCGAGCGGGTTCCAGGCGTCGGCGGTGACCTCCGTCAGGCCCTCGTGCTCCCTGACCTCGCCCGTGACCTCGACGTGGTCGCCGACCTCGAGCTCGGCCGCCGCGGCGCGGGAGTAGACGAAGACGGCGTCGGAGGCGCCCGGCGTCGCGTCGTCGGCGGGGTCGCCGCCGGTGCCGGCCGTCTGCAGGTAGAGCCCGTCGAAACCGCCGGTGGGGAAGGTGGCGGTGACCACGCCCGTGGTCGTCACCGCCTTCCCGACCAGCGGCGAGGACGCGCCGGTGCCCTGGATCTCCGCGATCGTCGCGTCCTCGGCCGGGCCCGGGTCCGTGCCCGGGTCGGTGCCGCTCGCCGTCGGCGTGGGCGTCCCCGTGGCGAAGTCCGCGGCGTTGTCAGCGGTGTGGGCGTGGTCCCGGCGCGCGACCGACGTCGGGTTCGTCGTGGCGGGGGCGGGGCCGGAGCCGGCCCAGGCGTTGGCCGTGGGGCCCCAGCCGACGAGGTCGACGACGTCCTCGGCCTGGGCGCAGTCGGCGCCGGCGCAGGAGAGCCGGCCCGTCGAGCGGACCAGCGCGACCTTGGCGCCCGTGCCGGACATCGCGATCGTGCCCGTGACGTCGGGGGCGGGCAGCGCGGGCAGCGCGGTGTTCGCGCCGAGCGCCTCGCCGACGAGGAACGACCCGCCCGCGGGGACCTCGCCGGACAGGTTCGTCTGCGCCCCGTTGGCCCAGGCCCCGGTCGCCGACGCGTACTGCACCGACCAGCCGTCGAGCGACACCGGCTGGTCCGTCGGGTTGTACAGCTCGACGAAGTCCTGGTTCAACGCGGCGCCGCTGTTGCCGCCGCCGCCGTACACCTCGTCGATGACGATGGGGGCGTCGGGCGACACGGCGGCCGACGCCGGAGCCGCAAGGGCGGCGCCGACGGGGAGGACGAGCGCGGCCGCGGTGGCGGCCGCGAGCGGTCCTCGTGGGCGGGCGGGACGGGTGCGGGTCACGGTGGCTCCTTCGCGGCGGGACGTACGGGTGGCGTCACCTCAGCAGACCCGTGTGAACCACGGTTGAACCCCAGGTCACCGGACGTCGTCGTCCGCTGGCCGGCGCGCGACTGCCCGGTGCCGCCGAACGTAGCGGACCGAGCCGACGGCCGCTATCGCACGCCGCACGAACGACCTCGCGCGCTCCCGGGCCACCTCTGGACTACCTCGGCGCGACCCGAACTACCTCGCGGGACTTCGAACTACCTCGGCGAGATCTGGACTACCTCGGCGCGGTCAGGGGCGAGGGCGGGCGGCCTGCAGCGGCAGCAGCGCGGACAGGTCGGCGCGCTCGCCGGAGGCGCTCACCCGCCCGGACGCCAGGGCCTCGTCCCAGCCCAGGCGCCCCGTGGCGAGGCCGAGCCAGGTCTCCACGTCGGTCTCCACCACGTTGGGCGGCGTCCCCCGCGTGTGCCGCGGGCCGGCCACGGCCTGCACCGCCCCGGCGGGCGGCACCCGCACCTCCACGGAGTTCCCCGGCGCGACGTCGGCCAGCTCTTCCAGCGTGAACCGCACCGCGGTGGTCGTCACCGGCCGGGC
This sequence comes from Promicromonospora sp. Marseille-Q5078, assembly GCF_050315395.1. Taxonomy (NCBI): domain Bacteria; kingdom Bacillati; phylum Actinomycetota; class Actinomycetes; order Micrococcales; family Promicromonosporaceae; genus Promicromonospora; species Promicromonospora sp. Marseille-Q5078. The sequence continues at coordinate 752,542 of NZ_JBNPQG010000001.1, read as the reverse complement.
GGTGTCCCCGCCCAGCCACGCGGCCACGGCGGCGCGCCCCGCCGCAGGGTCGGTCCGTCGTCGAGCAGGCACGGCAGCACCTTAAGCCCCACCGCCACCAGGCCGGTGCCCGTGGTCTCGACACGCTCGACCGACAGAACGAGCGGCTTCCGACGAGGCGCGCAAGACGACGGCCGGGCGCGGGTCGGCGGCCTCTTCGCGCGGACGTATCCCTCCCGAAGTGGAGGGCGCCCTGGCGCCCGTGAACGCGTCCGCGCAAAGAGGCCGCCGACCCGCGCGACCGCTACCGCAAACCGAAGAAGCAGGACCTACGAAGCGAGCTCCGCCCGGACCTCCTCGCGCAGCACCCCGTGACGAGACGGCTCGGGAGCGGCGGCCAGCAGCGTCTTCGTGTAGTCGTGCTGCGGGTTCAGGATGACCTCGTCGGACGGCCCCCGCTCCACGATGTCGCCCCGGTACATGACGATGATCTCGTCACTGAAGTGCCGCGCGGTGGCGAGGTCGTGGGTGATGTACAGGACGCCGAGGTTCTCCTCGCGCTGCAGCCGGGCCAGCAGGTTGAGCACCCCGAGCCGGATGGACACGTCGAGCATGGACACGGGCTCGTCGGCGACGAGGAACCGCGCGCCGGGGGCCAGCGCCCGGGCGATGGCGACGCGCTGCCGCTGCCCGCCGGACATCTCGTGGGGCCGCTTGGCCGCGTACACCTCGGCCGGGGTGAGGTTCACCCGCTCGAGCAGCGCGTGCACGGCCCCTTCCATCGCATCACCGGCCGCGATGCCGTGGATCTTCAGCGGGCGCTCCAGGTGGTGCGCCACCGTGTGGTACGGGTTGAGCGACGCGAACGGGTCCTGGAAGACCATCTGCACCTGGTGCCGGTAGCCCGCCAGCGCGCGGCCGCGGCGGCCGATCGGGGCGCCGTCGAGCAGGATCTCGCCCGACGTCGGGGTCTCGAGCTGGGAGATCGTCCTCGCGACGGTGGACTTGCCGGACCCGGACTCGCCGACGAGGGCGATGGTCCGGCCGGGCTCCAGCGTGAACGACACGTCGTTCACGGCGCGCAGGGTGCTGCTGTGCAGACCGCTGCGGACCTTGAACTCCTTGACGAGGTTGCGGACCTCGAGGCTGCTCATGACGCCTCCCCTGCGACGTCCTGGGAGACGCCGGTGCGGACGAACGAGCCACGGTCGCCCGTGAGGCTCGGGAACGAGTTCAGCAGCTGCCGGGTGTACGGGTGCTGGGCCCGCGCGTAGATCGACTCGGACGTGTCGAGCTCGACGATCTCGCCGGCGCGCATGACGGCGATGCGGTCGCTGATCTCGAGCAGCAGCGGCAGGTCGTGGGTGATGAAGACGACGGCGAAGTTGAACCGCTCCCGCAGCCGCATGATCTCGCGCAGGATGCCGCGCTGGACGACGACGTCGAGCGCCGTCGTGGGCTCGTCCATGATCATGACCTGCGGGTTGAGCGCCATCGCCATGGCGATCATCACGCGCTGGCGCATGCCGCCGGAGAGCTCGTGCGCGAAGCTGTCGAGGCGCCCGGGGTCGACCCCGACGAGCTCGAGCAGCTCGGCCGACCGCGCGGCGCGCTCCTGCTTGCCCATCTGCGGCCGGTGGGTGGTCAGGACGTCGCCGAGCTGCTTGCGCACACTGATCACCGGGTTGAGCGAGTTCATCGCCCCCTGGAACACCATGGACACCTTGTCCCAGCGGAACGCCCGCAGCGAGTCGCCGGTGAGGCCGACGACGTCGATGTCGGTGCCGTTCGCGTCGTGGAACGTCACCTCGCCGGAGCGGAGGATCGCCGGCGGCTTGAGCAGCCGGTTGAGCCCGTACGCGAGGGTCGTCTTGCCGCAGCCGGACTCGCCGGCGAGGCCGAGGATCTCGCCGCGGTGCAGGGTGAGGGACACGTCGTGCACGGCGCGGACGGGCGGGTCCACCTCGTACTCGATGCTCACGTGCGAGGCGGTGAGGACGGGCTCGAGCCCGCCGACGTGCTCGGCGTGCGTCGCGGAGGACAGCGGGCCGGTGGTGGTGGCCGTCATGCGTCGACCCTCTCCTTGTGGACGGCGGGCTGGGCCGCCGCGCCGCGACCGAGCTTGTCCTTGCCGGACCGGCGTGCCTCGCGGACGCGCTTGGCGGCCGCGGGCGCGAGGCGCAGCTTCGGGTTGACGATCTCGTCGATGGCGAAGTTGATCAGGGAGAGCCCGGTGCCGAAGAGGGCGATCATCAGGCCCGGCGGCACGAACCACCACCAGGCCCCGCGGGTCAGCGCCCCGCCGCCCTGCGCCTCGTTGAGCATCGTGCCCCAGGTGATCGCGCCGTTCGGGCCGAGGCCGAGGTAGGACAGGCCCGCCTCGCCGAGGATCGAGAGGACGATCGCGAAGAGGAACTGCGCCGCGAGCAGGGGCAGCAGGTTCGGCAGCACCTCGACGAGGATGATGCGCGGCGTCCTCTCGCCGGCCACGCGGGCCGCGGAGACGTAGTCGCGCACGCGCAGCGACCGGGCCTGGGACCGCAGCACGACGGCCGCCCCCGCCCAGCCGGTGATCCCGAGGATCAGCGCGACGAGCATGGTGCTGCGCACCTGGAGGTAGCTGGCGATGACGATCATCAGCGGCAGGCCGGGGATGACGATCATGATGTTGGTGACCAGCGACAGGACCTCGTCGGTCCAGCCCCGCATGTACCCGGCGACGACGCCGAACAGCAGCGCCAGCACGATCGCGATGAGGCCAGCGGTGACGCCGATGACGAGCGAGCCACGGGCGCCCTCGGCGAGCTGGGCGAGGACGTCGTAGCCGAGCCCGGTGGTGCCGAGCCAGTGGCCGGGCTGCGGGGGCAGCATCGCGTCGTTGCCGGAGCTGCGCGGGTCCTGCGTGACCCACGGCCCGACGATCGCGAAGAGGAGGATCGCGCCGACCAGGACCAGGCCGGCGATCAGCTTCCCCGACCTCGAGGGCAGCATCTGCCGGACGCCCGAGCGGACAGGCTTCGACGGGGCCGTCTCCGGCGCCTTCTGCGGTGCGGTCTGCAGGTCAGTCATGGTGCCGCGTCCTCGGGTCGATGAAGCCGTAGATGAGGTCCATGAGGAACAGCGCCGCCAGGACCGCGAGGGTGATCACGAGGAACACGCCCTGCATCAGGGCGTAGTCGTTGTTGCGCACCGCGGTGATCATGAGCTTGCCGACGCCGGGGTACGTGAAGACCTGCTCCATGACGAGGGAGCCGGCGACGACGAACCCGAGGGACACCCCGAAGCCCGCCACGGAGGGCAGGGACGCGTTGCGCACCGCGTAGGTCATGAAGACGCGGCGCGGGCGCAGCCCCTTGGCCTCGGCCGTCGTGACGTAGTCCTCCGACAGCGTCGAGACCATCATGTTGCGCATCCCGAGCAGCCAGCCGCCCACGGACGAGATCACGATCGTCACGGCCGGGAGGAACGCGTGGTAGATCACGGAGCCGACGAAGGCCCAGCTCCACTCGGGGCCGTTGAAGTGGAAGACGTCGTAGGCGCCGATGATCGGGAACCACTGGAGGCTCACGGCGAACACGAAGATGAGCACGAGGGCCACCCAGAAGTAGGGCAGCGACTGCAGCATCGTGGTGCTGGGGACGAGGCTGTCCACCCACGTGCCGCGCTTCCAGCCGGCGAAGGCGCCGAGCCCGATGCCGAGCACGAACGAGATGACCGTGGCGGTGCCGACGAGGCCGAGGGTCCACGGCAGGGCGTCACCGATGAGCTGGGTGACCGGCGCCGGGAAGTTCGTGACGGACACCCCCAGGTCGCCGCGCAGCAGGTTGCCCCAGTAGGTGACGTACTGCTCCCACAGGGTCTGGTCCTCGGCGGCCCCGAGCAGGAGCCGGATGCTGTTCTCCGTGCCCGCCGGGATGCCGCCGGCGCGCTGCAGCTTGGCCATGAGGATGGAGAACGGGTCGCCCGGCAGCAGGCGCGGGATGAGGAAGTTGAGCGAGATCGCCGCCCAGAGCGTGATCGCGTAGAAGGCGATCCGCCTCAGGTAGAACTTCATGGGGTCGGGCCGCCCTTCGGTGTCCGGGGCATGCGGCTCCTCCTCGAGTCGTGGTGCTGGTCGCGCGCGGCGCGGGCCTCGCGGGTGCGAGCGCGTGTGCGTCGGGACGGGCGACCGGCGGGCCGTGGGGCCCGCCGGTCACCCGTCGCTACGGCGTGCTACTCGGCGCCGCCGAGCTTGCCGAGGATGACGCCCGAGGACGGGCCCTGCCACGACGGCGGGAACATGTACATGTCCTCCTCCGTCGGCCAGCCCGTGAACTTCGTCGTGTTGTAGAAGGTCTGCGTCCCGTTCACCACGATCGGGATGTACGGCAGGTCCTCGACGATGTGCTCCTGGACGGTGGCGTAGGCCTCCTTCTTGGCGGCCTCGTCGTTGGTCTCGGAGGCGGCCTGGACGGCGGCGTTCACGTCGTCGTTGTCGTACCGCGAGATGTTCCACTCGCCGGGCTCGAGGGCGGTGCCCACCTTCTGGGTGTAGTCGCCGGTGAACCACTCGCGGTAGATCTGGAACGGGTCGGCCAGCGAGGTGCCGACGACGCCGCCCATGATCAGCTCGAACTCGCCGGACACGCGGGCGTCCGCGAACTCGTTCCAGGAGATGGTCGACGCGGTGACCTTGAGGCCCGCGGCCTTGGCCTGCTCCTCGATGAGCTTGGCGGCGTTGTTGAAGTCCGACCAGCCGTCCACCGAGGTGAGGGTGAGGTCGATCGGCGTGCCGTCCTTGCCGTAGAAGCCGTCGGCGTCCTTGGTGTAGCCGGCCTCCTCGAGGATCTTCCCGGCGGCCGCGGCGTCCGCGGTCTGCGGGGACTCCTTCGGCATGCCGTCGGCGATCCACTTGTCGTCGCGGCCGAGCAGCGCGTACGTCGGCGAGATCGGCTTCGCGAGGCCGACGAACGCCTTCTCGGTGATCGCGCCGCGGTCGATCGCGACGTTGAGCGCCTGGCGCACGGCGACGTCCGTCTGCGCGCCCTCGCAGCCGAGGTCGGTGTTGGCGCAGGTGTAGAGCACCACCGGGTCGACGGGGGTGTTGACGTACCCGAAGCCGCCCGTGGACGTGACGCGGTCGGGGTCCGGCACGAACATGGTGGTCCAGTCGATCTCGCCGGTGGTGAGCAGGTCCTCGGCGGACTGGTTGGCGTCGATGCCGACGTACCGCAGCGCGGCCACCTTCGGCTCGCCGCCCCAGTAGGTCGGGTTCGCCTTCGCGGTGTACGCGGCGTTGGACGCGGTGTCGAGCACGTACGGGCCGGTGCCGACGGGGGCCTCGGCGTTGTCCCAGGCCACGAGCCCCTCGAGGGCGTTGCCCTCGGCGTCCTCGCCCGAGTCGGCCTCGTGCTCGGAGAACACGTGCTCCGGCACGATGTAGGTGCTTCCGAGGACGGCGAACTCGTTCGCGTACGCGGGCTCGGCGAACGAGAACACGACGGTCGACTCGTCCTGCGCGACGGCGTCCTTCAGGTACGCAGGCTTGGCCGTGCCGTTGGTGAAGGAGTAGACGACGTCGTCCGCGGTGAACGGCTCGCCGTCGTTCCACGTCACGTCCGGACGGATCGTCACCGACAGCTCGGTGCCGTCCTCGTTCCACTCGAAGGACTCGGCCAGCATCGGCGTCGGGTCCACGTCCTCGAGCTTGTTGTAGGCGAACAGCGTCTCGTAGATGCCGCCGTTGGCGAGGTGCAGCACGCCCACCGAGTAGGGGTTGAAGTTGGGGGTGATCGGCGTCTGGGAACCTGCCCAGATCACCAGCTCCTGGTCCGTGGCGGTGCCCTCGGCCGCGGGGGCGCCGGTGCTGTCGCCGCCGTCGTCTCCTGCGGCACCGGAGCACCCGGCGGCCAGGAGGGTCACGCTCGTGAGCGCGGCGGCCGCCATCAGCCAGCGACCTCGCGTCGTCCGTCGGTTCATCGTGGGTCCTTCCGGTCGGCGGCGCGTCATCACGCCGCGGTGGTCACCGCACTGTCCGTAGGGAAGGGACCTTAACGAATAGGTGCGGGGGCGCCGCTAGACCTTGAATCGTTATAAGGCAGGAGTGTTATCAAACCGTCATCTGAGCTCTCGGCCGACGGCAGGACGCACTCCGACGGGCAGCACGAGATCGATGCGGCCGCGGTCCGGCGTCAGGTGGGCGCGACCGCCGACGACCCCGAACCCGGACCTTCGAGAACGGGACCGGTCGCGGCAAGGGCGCCGGTGGCGCGAGGGATCGCGTGCCGGAAGGCGGTCAGGGCAGGGTGAAGCGCACCGTGCGCTCGGGCACGGACGCCTCGGCCAGCGTGGCCCGGACGCGCTCGCCGAGCGGCAGGTCGTCGCCCTCCAGCCGGGCCCGGACGGCCGGCTCGCGCAGCATCACCTCGCCGCGGCGGGCGGCGCCGTCCCCGTCGTCCCTGCTCTCGCGCACGTCGACGACGACGCCGTCGAACTCCTCGCCCTCGCGCCCGGCGAGCAGCGCCGCCTCGACGATGTCGACGCTGCCCCGCTCGAAGGCGCCGGCCGTGCGGGACGCCGCCGCCATCGTCTCCGGCAGGCCGGGCAGGGCCTCCGCCACCCAGGCGGGCACGTCCCGGCCCCCGGCGTGCGCGAGGCACACCTCGGTCGCGTAGCGGTCCGCGAGCCGGCGCAGCGGTGCCGTGACGTGCGCGTACTCGGCAGCGATCGCGGCGTGCCGGGCGTCGGCCGGGAGCGTGACGGGCGCCCCGCCGTCGGGGCCGGGGACGCCGAACGCCAGGTAGCCGGCCCCGCGGAACAGCGTCGTCGCCTCGGAGAGGAACGCCGCGTGCGCGGGCCGCCGCGACTCGAGGGTCGGGACGAGCTGCGCGTACGAGGCGTCCTCGCTCCACTCGATGCCGAGCGCGGCGGCCGTGCGGCGCAGGCGCGCGACGTCGCGGTCGTCGGCCGGCGGCAGCGTGCGCAGCAGGCCGACGCCGGCCTCGCGCATCATCGCGGCCGCGGCGATCCCGGTGAGAAGGGAGATCTGCGCGTTCCAGCCCTCCACCGGCAGCGTGCGGCGCAGCTCCAGCGTGAAGGTCCCGTCGCGCTCCGGCACGATCTCCTGCTCGGGCACCTCCAGCGACACCCCGCCGCGGTCGCGCTCGCGCGCCTGCCGCAGGCGCCCGACGTCGGCCAGCAGCGACAGCGAGTCCGACGCGGACCCGGCGTCGAGCTGGGCCTGCGCCTCCCCGTAGGTGAGGCGGGCGCGCGACCGCACGGTCGCGCGGGTGACGGAGCTGCTCGTGATCTCGCCGTCGGCGTCCAGGCCGATCGTCCACAGGACGGCGGGCCGGTCCTCGTCGGGCAGCAGGCTCGCGGCCCCTTCCGACAGGACGGTCGGGTGCAGGGGCGTGCGCACGTCCGGGCCGTACACCGTGGTCCCCCGCCGGTGCGTCTCGGAGTCGAGCGCGCCACCCGGCCGGACGAACGCGGCGACGTCCGCGATGGCGTACCGCACGATGTACCCGCGGCCCGACGAGGCGACGTGCACCGCCTGGTCGAGGTCCATGGAGCCCGGCGGGTCGATGGTGACGAGCTCGACGTCACGACGGTCCTGCCGCGCCTTGGCGCCGTCGACCGGCGCCGTGCCGCCGCCCTCGGCGGATTCCTCGGCCTCCTCGCGGACGGCGGTGGGGAACATCGCGGGCAGGCCGACCTCGGCACGAAGTGCGGCGAGGGCGTCCGCGACCTCGACCGGCCCGGCGAGAGCGAGATGGAGCTGACGCGTCGGCACGGCTCGACCGTAACGGCGCGCCGTCCGGAACGCGCGGCGAGCAGCCCGCCCGCGGGTATGGCGTGCGTCGCGTTTTCGACAGGCTCCGCCGCGGCCAGATATCTTGATGTCAAACAATCGCTCGTCCATCACAGCCCTGCCTAGGGAGCATCGCCGCATGACCACCGAGTCCCGGCCCGAGGCCGCCACGATCATCTACACGCACACCGACGAGGCGCCGCTGCTCGCGACCTACTCGTTCCTCCCGATCGTCGAGGCGTACGCCGCCCAGGCCGGGGTCCGGCTCGAGACGCGCGACATCTCCCTGGCCGGGCGAATCCTCGCCCTCTTCCCGGAGCGGCTGACCGACGACCAGCGGGTGGCCGACGACCTCGGCGAGCTGGGCGCGCTGGCCACCACCCCCGAGGCCAACATCATCAAGCTGCCGAACATCTCGGCCTCCGTGCCGCAGCTCAAGGCCGCGATCATCGAGCTGCAGGGCCAGGGCTACGACATCCCGGACTACCCGGAGGACCCGCAGACCGACGCCGCCAAGGACGTGCGCGCCCGGTACGACAAGGTCAAGGGCTCCGCGGTCAACCCGGTGCTGCGCGAGGGCAACTCGGACCGCCGCGCCCCCTCCTCGGTGAAGAACTACGCCAAGGCGCACCCGCACCGCATGGGCGCCTGGTCGGCCGACTCGAAGACGAACGTCGCGACGATGGGCTCCGGCGACTTCTTCTCCCACGAGAAGTCGGTCGTGATCCCCGCCGCCGACACGCTGACCATCCGCCTGGTCACCTCCGCGGGCACCACGGTGCTCAAGGACGGGCTGAAGGTCGAGGAGGGCGAGGTCGTCGACGCGACGTTCATGTCCGTCGCCGCGCTGAACACCTTCCTCGCCGAGCAGGTCGCCCGCGCCAAGGCCGAGGGCGTGCTGTTCTCCGCCCACCTCAAGGCCACGATGATGAAGGTCTCCGACCCGATCATCTTCGGCCACGTGGTGCAGGCCTTCTTCCCCTCGCTGTTCGAGAAGTACGGCGACCAGCTCAAGGCCGCGGGCGTCTCCCCCAACGACGGCCTCGGCGGGCTGCTCGCCACCGTCGACGCGCTGCCCGACGGCGCGGAGATCCGTGCGGCCGTCGAGCAGGGCCTGGCCGACGGCCCGGCGCTCGCCATGGTCGACTCCGACCGCGGCATCACCAACCTGCACGTGCCGTCCGACGTCATCATCGACGCGTCGATGCCCGCGATGATCCGCGGCGGCGGCCACATGTGGGGCCCCGACGGCAAGGAGCACGACACGCTCGCCGTCATCCCCGACTCGTCGTACGCCGGCGTGTACCAGACCGTCATCGACGACTGCCGCGCGAACGGCGCCCTCGACCCGGCCACGATGGGCTCCGTGCCCAACGTGGGCCTCATGGCCAAGAAGGCCGAGGAGTACGGCTCGCACGACAAGACGTTCGAGGTCCCGGCCGACGGCACCGTCGAGGTCGTGAACGCGGCCGGCGACGTGCTGCTCAGCCACGACGTGCAGGCCGGCGACGTGTGGCGCGCCTGCACCACCAAGGACGTCGCCATCCGCGACTGGGTCAAGCTCGCCGTCAACCGCGCCCGCGCCACCGGCTCCCCCGCCGTGTTCTGGCTCGACGCGCAGCGCGCCCACGACGCGCAGCTCATCGGCAAGGTGGAGCAGTACCTGGGCGACCACGACACCGACGGCCTCGACATCCACGTCATGGCGCCGGCCGAGGCGACGGCGTTCTCGCTCGCGCGGATCCGCCAGGGCCTGGACACCATCTCGGTGACCGGCAACGTGCTGCGCGACTACAACACGGACCTGTTCCCCATCCTCGAGCTGGGCACGTCCGCCAAGATGCTGTCCGTCGTGCCGCTGATGAACGGCGGCGGCCTCTTCGAGACCGGCGCCGGCGGCTCGGCCCCGAAGCACGTGCAGCAGCTCCTCGCGGAGAACTACCTGCGCTGGGACTCCCTCGGCGAGTTCTTCGCGCTCGCCGCGTCGTTCGAGCACCTGGCCACCGTCACCGACAACGCGCGCGCCCAGGTGCTCGCGGACACGCTGGACCGCGCCACGGGCACGTTCCTCGACCAGGACAAGTCCCCGACGCGCCGTGTCGGCGGCATCGACAACCGCGGCTCGCACTTCTACCTCGCCCTGTACTGGGCGCAGGAGCTCGCCGCGCAGTCGGACGACGCCGAGCTGGCCGCCGCCTTCGGCCCGCTGGCCGCGTCGCTCGCCGAGCAGGAGCAGACGATCGTCGACGAGCTCGTCGGCGTGCAGGGCTCGCCCGCCGACGTCGGCGGCTACTACCGCCCCGACGCCGCCAAGGCCGCCGCGGTGATGCGCCCGTCCGCCACGTTCAACACGGCGCTCGAGGCCCTCTGACGCCGAGGTAGAGCGCACGGAACGCCGAGATAGAGAAGGCGAACCCGCGAGATAGAGAAGCCCGGACGGGCCGCAGCCAGCGCGGCCCGTCCGGGCTTCTCTATCTCGCGGGTTCGCCTTCTCTATCTCGGCAGCTACCAGGACCAGCCGCGGGAGCTGAGCTCCAGCTCCTCGCGCATCCGCTCCGCGGACTCGGCACGCTCCCCCGCGCGCATCGGCAGGTCGACGACGCTCAGCCCGGCGAGGCGGCAGGCCTCGCGCAGCAGGGCGTCGTACGCCCCCTGGGCGGCGCGGGCGTGGTGGGCGCGCGCGAACACCAGAGGGTCGTCGTCGATGGCGCGCAGCTCGCGCGCCAGCTCGCCCAGCCGCACCTGGACCATGAGCGTCACCAACGGGTCGCCGACGGCCCGGCGACGACGGCGGCGCCGCGAGACCGCTCTCCGGTGGTCGTCCGAGCACAGCCAGGACCGGACGGCGACCGTCGCGACCAGCGCGAGCGTCACCACCGCGAGCGTCAGCTGCACCGTCATCGGAGCACCTCCACCGGTCCGTTTTCAGCCTAGGCCCACGGCGTCCCGTACGCGAGAATCTGCGGCATGCCCGTCTCCCGCCGGATCCGGTCGGCCGCCGTCGCCCTCGCGATCCTGCTCGCGGCCGCGTGCGGGTCGCCCGCGTCGCCGCCCACCGCGGAGCCGGCGCTCGTGCTCGCGGCCGCGGAGGCTCCCCCCGCGGGAGCGCGGGGCGTCATGGAGATCGGCGGACGGCCGGTGGACCTCGGGGTCCCCCCGGCCGCCGACCCGGACGAGCCGGTGCCGCTGCTGGTCCTCCTGCACGGGTTCGGCTCCGACCCCGCCCGCGTCGACGCCCAGCTGGGGCTCCGCGAGGAGGCCGCGGCGCGCGGCGTGCTGTACGCCGTCCCCGAGGGCACCCTGGACGCCGACGGGCGGCGGTTCTGGAACGCGAGCGACGCCTGCTGCGGGCGCGACCGGGCCGACGTCGACGACTCCGACTACCTGGCCCTGGTGATCCGCACGCTCGCCGCGACCTACGCCGTCGACCCCGCCCGCGTCGCGGTCGTCGGGTACTCCAACGGCGGCTTCATGGCGTACCGAACGGCCTGCGACCACGCCGACCTCGTCTCGGTCGTGGTCTCGCTCGCCGGCGCGATGCCGGCCGCCGACGACGCCTGCCGCCCCTCCGGGCCGGTGACCGTCGTCCAGGCGCACGGCACCGCCGACGATGTCATCGGCGCCGCCGGCGGGCGCCGGGACGGGCACACCTACCCGTCGGCCGCCGAGTCCGCGTCCGCCTGGGCGAGGATCGACGGCTGCGCCGCCGGGCCGGCCGTCGCCCCGCGGTCGCGCGACCTCTGGACGACGTCCCCCGGCGCGGAGACCACCGTCACGACCTGGTCCGGCTGCACGCCGGGCTCGGGCGTCGAGCTGTGGTCGATCGCGGGAGCGGGCCACGCCCCGGAGCCGGGCGGCGGCTTCGCGGACGCGGTGCTCGACGCCGTCACCGGCGCCGGCTGAGCCGGCCCCGCACGGCCCGGCCCGGCGCAGCCTCGGGGACCGGCCCCGGACCGAAGGCCTGCCTGTCCTTGCTGGCAGACCTGCCGATCGGTCCCTAGTCTGGAATGGTTCAAGAGAACGGGTCGTTCGTCAGGACGACACGACGAGCACGCGGGTGACCCGCCCTAGGTTCCGGACGGATCCCCGAGGAAGCGAGCGCACCATGACCGCACCCACGATGAAGCGCCACACCCCCCGCGCCGAGGCGTCCGACACGCTCCGCGCCCACCTGCAGCGGGTCCTCGTCGCGCTGGTCGACCTGCACGTCCAGGGCAAGCAGGCCCACTGGAACGTGACCGGCCGCGGTTTCCGCGACCTGCACCTCCAGCTCGACGAGCTGGTCGACGTCGCGCGCGAGCACAGCGACACCGTCGCCGAGCGCCTCCGGGCGCTGCAGGCGGTGCCGGACGGCCGCACGGAGACCGTCGCCACCACGACCGACCTGTCGCCCTACCCCGCCGGCATCGTGTCCGTCGAGGACACGGTCGAGGCGATCGTCGAGCGGGTCGCGCAGACCGTCGAGGTCGCGCGCGAGGTGCACGGCGACGTCGACGCGGAGGACCCGACCACCGCCGACCTGCTGCACGAGATCATCACCGACCTCGAGAAGCAGGCCTGGATGATCTCCTCGGAGAACACCGAGGTCTGATCGACCCCGGGCCAGGGCCGGCAGGCCCTCACGACGACGGCGCGACCCCACCCGGGGCCGCGCCGTCGTCGTCCGTCCGCGCCTCGGGCGGCGCGGTGTCCGCCGCGGGAAGGTAGGCGATCCCCGCGTCGAGGTCGACGCCGAACGGCGCGCCCTCCGCCGGGGTCTGCACGATGTCGAGCCGCTGGCGCTCCCGCTCCGCCGTCACGTGGGCGCGGCTGGGCTGGAAGATCTCGGCCAGCTCGCCGAGCATCCCCGAGCCCGCGCTCTCGCCGCCGTCGCGCGGCACCACCGGCAGCCATCGCATGGCGCCAGCGTAGGCCTCGCCCTCAGACGACGCCGAAGGCGATCATCGCGTCGGCCACGTGGGTGAAGCCTGTGATGTTGGCGCCGGCCACGTAGTCGCCGGGGGCGTCGTACGCGTCGGCGGTGGCGAGGCAGCGGTCGTGGATGCCGGTCATGATCTCGGCGAGCCGCGCCTCGGTGTGCTCGAAGCTCCACGAGTCGCGCGACGCGTTCTGCTGCATCTCCAGCGCCGACGTCGCCACGCCGCCCGCGTTCGCGGCCTTGCCCGGCCCGAACAGCACGCCGGCCTCGCGCAGGAGCGCCACCGCCGCCGGGGTGGTGGGCATGTTGGCGCCCTCGGCCACCGCGCGCACGCCGTTCGCGACGAGCTGCTTCGCGTCCGTCTCGGTGAGCTCGTTCTGCGTGGCGCACGGGAGGGCGACGTCGGTGGGCACGTCCCAGATGCTGCCGTCGGTCACCAGGCGCGCACCGGGGCGGCGCTGCACGTAGTCCGCGACGCGGCCGCGCTCGACCTCCTTGACCTCCTTGAGCAGGTCGAGGTCGATGCCGGCCTCGTCGACCACGTAGCCCGAGGAGTCGGAGAAGGTCACGACCCGCCCGCCGAGCTGCTGGGCCTTCTCGGCCGCGTAGATCGCCACGTTGCCCGAGCCCGACACCGAGACGCTCCGCCCGTCGAGGCTCTCGCCGCGCGTGCCGAGCATGCTCTGCGCGAAGAGCACCGCGCCGTAGCCGGTGGCCTCGCGGCGCACGAGCGACCCGCCCCAGGTGAGGCCCTTGCCGGTGAGCACGCCCGACTCGTAACGGTTGGTGATCCGCTTGTACTGCCCGAAGAGGTAGCCGATCTCGCGGGCGCCCACGCCGATGTCGCCGGCGGGCACGTCCGTGTACTCGCCGATGTGCCGGTAGAGCTCCGTCATGAAGGACTGGCAGAACCGCATGATCTCGCCGTCCGAGCGGCCGCGGGGGTCGAAGTCGGAGCCACCCTTGCCGCCGCCGATCGGCAGGCCGGTGAGGGCGTTCTTGAAGATCTGCTCGAAGCCGAGGAACTTCACGATCCCGAGGTACACCGAGGGGTGGAAGCGCAGGCCGCCCTTGTACGGGCCGAGGGCCGAGTTGTACTCGACGCGGAAGCCGCGGTTGATCCGCACGCGGCCTGTGTCGTCCACCCACGGCACCCGGAAGATGATCTGCCGCTCGGGCTCGCAGATGCGCTCGAGGACGGCCGCCTCCACGTACTGCGGGTTCTTGCGCAGCACCGGGCCGAGCGACTCGAAGACCTCCCGCACGGCCTGGTGGAACTCCACCTCGCCGGGGTTGCGGCGCAGCACCTCGGCGAACACGGGCTGCAGACGGTCTTCCATGGAGCTCCTCCCGGTGGTGGAGCGCGACCGCGGGGCCCGGAGGCGGCACGGGACACGCACGACCCTCGCACTGTAGCCGAGCCGCGAGACGCCGTCTCAGGCCGCGAGACCCGGAGCTCCCGCCCGGCCTTCGAGCACGCGATCTCTCGCGCCATCCGACCCGATGGCGCGAGAGATCGCGTGCTCGAAGGGGGTCAGCCGAAGATGCGCGGCAGCGTGCCCTCGTGCGCCTCGCGGGCCTCGTCCAGCGGCAGCGTGAAGGTCTCGCCGTCGAAGCCGCCGGCCACGGTCAGCCCGGTGCCGCCCGTGTGCCCGAGGCGCAGCACCGGGACGCCGGCGGCCTCGGCCACCGCGACCAGCTCCGACTCGTGCTCCAGGTCGACGGCCACCAGGGCGCGCGCGGTGGACTCGCTGAACAGCGCGGCGAACGGCGAGACGCCGTCGCGGCCGGTCACGCCGTCGAGCGCGACGTCCGCGCCGACGCCGTAGCGCAGCGACGCCTCGACCAGCGCCTGCGCGAGCCCGCCCTCGGACAGGTCGTGCGCGGCGGCGACGAGGCCCTGCTCGCGGGCCGCGACCAGCGCGGACGCCAGCGCCTTCTCCGCGGCCAGGTCCACGCGCGGCGGCAGGCCGCCGAGGTGCCCGTGCTCGACGTCGGCCCAGGCGGAGCCGTCGAGCTCGTCGGCCGTGCGGCCGAGCAGCAGGATCGACAGGCCCTCGGCCCGCCAGCCGGACGGCACCGCGGTGCGCACGTCGTCGATCACGCCGAGGACGCCGACCACGGGCGTCGGGTGGATCGACGAGTCGACCTGGCCGGGCTCGCCCGTGCCGTTGTACAGCGACACGTTGCCGCCGGTGACCGGGACGCCGAGCTCCTGGCAGGCGTCGGCCAGGCCCTCGATCGCCTCGACGAGCTGCCACATCGAGTCCGGGTGCTCGGGCGAGCCGAAGTTGAGGCAGTCCGTCACGGCGAGCGGCGTCGCGCCGGCCGTGGCGACGTTGCGGTACGCCTCCGCGAGGGCGAGCTGCGCGCCCGTGCGGGGGTCGAGCTTGCCGTAGCGGCCGTTCGCGTCGGTCGCGAGGGCGACGCCGAGCCCGGTGCTCTCGTCGATGCGCACCACGCCGCCGTCGTCGGGCTGGGCGAGCGCGGTGTTGCCCTGCACGAAGCGGTCGTACTGGTTCGTGACCCACGCCTTGGAGGCGAGGTTGGGCGACGCGAGCAGGCGCAGCGCGGTGGCGCGCAGCTCGTCGGCCGACGTCGGGCGCGCGAGACCGGCGGCCACGGTGGTGTCGGCCTGCAGGCCGTCCTGCCAGGCCGGGCGGGCGTACGGGCGCTCGTAGACCGGGCCCTCGTGCGCGACGGTCTTCGGGTCCACGTCCACGATCCGCTGCCCGTGGTGGTCGATCGTGAGGCGGCCGGAGCCGTTGACCTCGCCGATGACGGCGGTCTCGACGTCCCACTTGCCGGTGATCGCGAGGAACTCCTCGAGCTTCTCGGGCGTGACCACCGCCATCATGCGCTCCTGCGACTCCGACATGAGGATCTCGCCGGCGTTGAGCGAGGGGTCGCGCAGCAGCACGTCGTCGAGCCAGACGTGCATGCCGCCGTCGCCGTTGGAGGCCAGCTCGCTCGTGGCGCAGGAGATGCCCGCGGCCCCGAGGTCCTGGATGCCCTCCACCACGCGGGCGGCGTAGAGCTCCAGGCAGCACTCGATGAGCACCTTCTCCATGAAGGGGTCGCCCACCTGCACGCTCGGCCGCTTCGCCGGGACGCCGTCCTCGAACGTCTCCGAGGCGAGGATGGAGGCGCCGCCGATGCCGTCGCCGCCGGTGCGGGCGCCGAACAGGATGACCTTGTTGCCGGTGCCGGACGCGTTGGCGAGGTGGATGTCCTCGTGCCGCAGCACGCCCAGGCACAGCGCGTTGACGAGCGGGTTGCCCTGGTAGGAGCCGTCGAAGACGAGCTCGCCACCGATGTTGGGCAGCCCCAGGCTGTTGCCGTAGCCGCCGACGCCGCTCACGACGCCGTGCACCACGCGAGCGGTGTCCGGGTGGTCGACGGCGCCGAAGCGGAGCTGGTCCATGACGGCCACGGGGCGCGCGCCCATCGAGATGATGTCGCGCACGATGCCGCCGACGCCGGTGGCCGCGCCCTGGTAGGGCTCGACGAACGACGGGTGGTTGTGCGACTCGACCTTGAACGTCACGGCCCAGCCGTCGCCGACGTCGACGACGCCGGCGTTCTCGCCGATGCCGACGAGCAGGTGCTCCTTCATGGCGTCCGTGACCCGGTCGCCGAACTTCTTCAGGTGCACCTTGGACGACTTGTACGAGCAGTGCTCGGACCACATCACGGAGTACATGGCCAGCTCGGCGGCCGTGGGGCGGCGCCCCAGGAGGTCGCGGATGCGCTGGTACTCGTCCGGCTTGAGCCCGAGCTCCGCGAACGGCTGGGCCTCGTCGGGCGAGGACGCGGCGCGCTCGACGGTGTCGAGCTGCGGGCGGGGGGCGGACACGGCTTCAGCGCGGTCGGCAGCGGCGGTCATCAACTTCCCTCGGGTCGCGCGAGTACTGCAGAGCTCTGGGCTCGGACCGGGTGATCACCGCACCGCGGGGTGCCGGCATCCGGCGTCGGTCCGTGCGGGGGCGCCTCGCGGCGCGCCGTCAGTCTACCGGCGCCTGGCACCGCCCCCGACGGCGGGTCCCCGGCGCCGCTAGGGTGCGCGGCATGACCGCTCCCGCGCGGAACGACCCGACCCGTCCCACTCCCCCCGGCGCCGTCGGCCCGGCCGACCTCCTCGCGTTCCTGTGCGAGCTCGCCCTGCTCGCGCTGCTGGCCGTCGCCGGCTGGCGGCTCGGCTCCGGGACCGGGGGCGGCGCGGCGGGCGTGGTGGCCGGCCTCGTCCTGCTGCTCGCGCTGCCGGCGGTGGCCGTGACGGTCTGGGGCCGCTGGCTGGCACGCACCACCGCCCACCGTCTGCCCCAGCCGTGGCGGCTCACCGTGCAGGTCGTCCTGTTCGCCGCCGCCGGCGCGCTCGCCGCGGCCGCGGGCCTGCCCTGGTGGGGGCTCGGCGTGACGGCCGTCGGCGTCGTCGCCTTCGTGCTGACGCGGCGGGCGTGAGCACCTCCGGCACGACGGGCAGGATGGGGTGATGCCGATCCTGCCGACCGACCGCGACCCCCGGCTGATCACGGTGCGCCGGGGCGGCACGCTCACCGACGCCCACCACCAGATGCTGGCCACCTGGGCCGTGGCCTGCGCGGAACACGTGCTGCCCCTCTTCGAGCGCGAGCGCCCCGACGACCCGCGCCCGCGCGACGCCCTCGGCGTGGCGCGCGGCTGGGTCCGCGGCGAGGTGCCGATGCGCGAGGCGCACCGCACGGCCTTCGTCGCGAACGCCGCCGGCAAGGGCCTGCCCGACCCGGCGCGGTTCGCCGCCCTCGCGGCCGGGCAGGCGGTGGCGGTTGCCCACGTCGCCGCGCACGACCTCGGCGCCGCCGCCTACGCGATCCGGGCCGCGAGCGCCGCGGCCCCGGAGGCCGGGCGGGAGGCCGCCCGGCTCCGGGAGCGCGACTGGCAGCGCGAGCGGGTGCCCGCCGAGCTGCTCGACCTGGTCCTCGAGGACCAGCGCCACCGCAGCGCGATCTGCTGGGACGTCTTCGACGACTGAGCCCGGGGCCCGGGCCGTCAGCCCTTGACCGCCCCCGACGCGAGCCCTGCCACGTAGTACCGCTGCAGGGCCACGTAGAGCACGACGCACGGGATCATCGCGACCACGGACCCGGCGGCCAGGAGCCCGAAGTCCACCTGCCCGTACGCACCCTGCTGCAGGTTCACGAGCGAGACGGGCAGCGTGTACAGGGACGAGTCGGTGAGGAACGTCAGCGCGCCGAGGAACTCGGTCCACGAGGCGAGGAACGCGTACAGCGCGGCGGTCGCCGCCCCGGGCAGCACGAGCGGCCGCAGCACCGAGAGGATCATGCGGAACGTCCCCGCCCCGTCGACGTGCGCGGAGTCCTCGATCTCGCCGGGCACCGACTCGAACGCGTTGCGCATGACGAACACGCAGAACGGCAGGTTGACCGTGACGTAGAAGAGGACGAGGCCGAGCAGGCTGTCGGTGAGCCGCATCGCGTTCATCTGCAGGTACAGCGGGGTGAGGATCGCCTGGAACGGCACCATGAGCGTCACCAGGACCAGCCCGAACAGCAGGCCCCGGCCACGGAAGCCGAACTTGGCGAACCCGTAGCCGGCGAGCGTCGCGAGCACGGCCGTGAGCACCGCCGTCGAGAGGGACACGACGACCGAGTTCACGATGCCGCGCCAGATCGCCGGCTGGTCGAGGATCAGCTGGAAGTTGCCCCACGACAGGTCGAGGAAGCGACCGTCGGGCGCGGCGACGACGACGTCGCCGGGCTGGCCGGCCCGGACGAGCGCGAGGAGCAGCGGCACCACGAAGACGAGCGCGGCGAGCGTGCCGCCCACGGCGTACAGCGTGCGGCGCACGCGGGTGTCGCGCTCGGGGCCGGACGCCGGCCGGGCGCCGCCGGAGGAGGAGCCGCGGGGCGCCGTGGCGCTCGCCGCCGCTGCGGTGGTGTCCACGATGCTTGCCGTGCCCGCCATGTCAGCTCCTCTCCCGCAGCAGCCAGAACTGCGCCGCGGTGACCAGTCCGGTGATGACGACCAGGACGAGCGACATCGCCGTCGCCGCCCCCAGCTGCAGCTGCACGAACGCCCGTCGGTAGATCGCCATCACGACGGTGGTGGTGTCGGAACCGGGGCCGCCCTGGGTCAGGATGTAGAACTGCGTGAACGCCAGCAGCGACCCGATGACCGACAGCACGACGGTCATGGCGATGGTGCGCCGCAGCATGGGGACCGTGATCGTGCGCTCCCGGACCCACCAGGACGCGCCGTCCAGCTCGGCCGACTCGTAGACCTCGCGCGGGATGCCCTGCATCCCGGACATGAGCAGCACCATCGTGAGGCCCGAGACGGCCCAGATCACCATGACGCACAGGAGCCCCGTGGCGAGCGGGCCGTCGACCAGCCACGCCGTCGTGCCGTCGGTGATCCCGAGCGTCTTGAGGACGACGTTGACCATGCCGCTGTTCGGCTGCGCCTCGAGAAGCATGAGGAAGCTGAGCGTCGTGAGGCCGATGACGTACGGGACGAAGAAGATCGTGCGCAGCAGGGTGGCGCCGCGCCGGTTCGACCGGACGACCACGGCCAGCGCGTAGCCGAGCGCGAGGATCGGCAGCGTGACGATCGCCGTGTACAGCAGCGTGTACCCGACGGCCCGCCAGAACGTGGGGTCGGTGAGCACCGACGCGTAGTTCTCCAGGCCGATGAACCGCCACGGCCCGATCAGCGGGAGGTTCGTGAACGAGATCCCCACGGCGGAGACGAGCGGCACGAGCACGAACACCACGACGAACGCGACGGCCGGAGCGACGAGCAGCAGGCCGGTGCGGGCGGGGTGCGTGAGGGTGCCGTGGCGGCGGCGGGCGGGGCGACGGGCGCCGTCCGGGCGCGCCCGGCCCGCGGCGGGGCCGGTCTGTGCGACGGCAGGGGCGCTCATGCCTGGGCCTGCCGCAGGATGCGGTCGTACGTGGTCTGGGCCTCGTCCATGGCGGCATCGCCCTCCCCGTCGAAGACGGCCCGGCGGAACATCCGCAGCCAGGGCCCGTCCTGCTGGTTGTAGATGAGGTTGTAGGCGAGCGTGGTGGGGGCGTACCCGGAGTCGAGCGACGTCAGCGTCGGCACGACGAGCGGGTGCGCGGCGTCGAACTGGGGCGTCACGACGTCGGAGCGGATCGGCGAGTAGAACCCGTCGGGCATCCGGGACTGCTGCTCGAGGGCGACGGCGAACCGGATGAGCTCGGTGGCCGCCTCCGGGTTCTTCCCGCCCTCGGGCATGCACAGGTTGTCGCCGCCGTCGAAGAAGGCGCGGCCGCCGTCCGGACCGGGCAGCAGCACCACGCGGCTGCGCTCCAGCAGCTCGGGCGACGCGTTGGGCGCCACCACGCCGTACCCGGCGGGGAACATCCCGAGCCGCCCGGCGACGTAGTCGGCCGACCACCGCGACGCGTCGTCGGAGAAGCAGCCGGAGGGCACCAGCTTCTCCTCCCACAGGGTGCGCTCGAGGTCGAGGGTGCGGCGCAGGGCGTCGTTGCCCGCGACGTTCCCCCGCTGGTCGCCCACCTCGCCCTCGATGAGGTCGGTGCCCGTGGCCCACACGTGCGGCTGCACCGTGAACCCGAGCGCGCCGGACGCGTTGCCCGGGAACGACCAGCCGTACGTGTCGTCGTCGAGCGCGGAGATCGCGCGCGCGGCCTCGAGGATCCCGTCGAACGACGCCGTGTGCTCGTCGACGTCCAGCCCCGCCCGGTCGAACAGCTCCGTGTTGCAGAACAGCACGGAGAAGTCGCCCAGGAACGGGACCCCGTAGTTCCGGCCGTCCTTGGTGGCGAGGGCCAGGTGGCCGGGGCTGAGGGTGTCGCCGAGGGCGAGGTCCTCGACCAGCGGCGTGAGGTCGGTGAACACGTCGCGGAACGCGAACATCGTCGAGTAGATGTCGTCGATGTCGATGACGTCGGGCACCCGTCCGCCGCGGATCGCGGTGGCGACCTTGGTGACGTACTGGCCGTTCTGGATCGGCGTGAGGTCGACGCGGATGCGGTCCTGCGCCGCGTGGAACGCGTCCACGACCGCCTGCACGCCGTTGACCGTGTCCGAGCGGCACCACATCTCGACCGTCCCGTGCGCGCCGTCGCCGAACCCGGCGGCGCCGACGTCGACGGCGGTGACGTCGCGCGCGCAGCCGGCCAGCCCCACGCCCGTGGCGGCGGCCGCGCCGCCCGCGCCGAGCAGCGCGAGCAGCTGCCGTCTGGTGAGCTCCATCGCTCTCCTCCTCCGCGCCCGTGCGGGCGCCCCGTCTCCGGCCCCCGGGCGTCGGTGCCCGCGGGGTGCCGCGGGGCGCCCGCTGCCGGGCGCCCCGCGCGAGGTGCTGCCGGTCAGGCCACCGGGACCCAGACCCGCATGGCCTGGGGGCCGCGGTTGGCCCACAGGTGGTACGGGACCGCCCGCAGCGTGACGCTGCCGGAGACCTCCGGTGCCGGCGCCGACGCCGGCCGGTACGGGCCGTCGCCGTCGGCGCCCTCGGGGCGGCCCTGCACCGTGCCGGCGGCCGTCACGACGACCACCCCGCCGAGCAGGTCGGGCCGCTCCTCCTCGCCGAGCGGGCCGGCGACGTCGATCCGCACGTCGTCCACGACGGCGCCCGGGTCCTGGTCCTCCTGCTCGAGGGCGTACACGAGCGGCCCGCGCTCGATCGCGACGCAGCCGCGCACGTCGTCGACGCGCGGGTCGGCCGCCGTCAGTCGCGGCGCGACCGGCAGCTCGAGGACGACGGTGTCGCCCGCCGCGAGCGCCCGGCCCACGGTGGCGTACCCGCCGGCCGCGACCGGCGCGCCGTCGAGCGTGCCGCCCTGCGCCCACCCCGGCACGCGCAGCGCGAGGCCGGCGCCGGCGGGCGCCTCCTCGACGTGCAGCGTCACGCGGCCGTCGTGCGGGTAGTGCGTCTCGACGCGCACGCGCAGCGTGCCCGCGGGCAGGTCGGCCACGATCGCGCCGGGCGCGTACTGGTGCACCTGGAGCGCGTCGTCGGTGACCGTCGCGAGGTAGCCCTCCAGGCTGGAGAGCGTGCGCATGATGTTCGGCGGGCAGCACGCGCAGCCGAACCACGGGCGGCGGCCCGCGGCGGGGTTGCGCTCCTCCTCGGCGTGCGCGCCGGTGCGCAGCTGCAGCGGGTTGACGTAGAAGTACTCGGTGCCGCCCAGCGAGAGCCCGGCGAGGAAGCCGTTGAGGAGCATGCGCTCGATCTGGTCGGCGTAGCGCGCGTCGCCGGTCGCGAGCAGCAGGCGCCAGGCCCACTGCACGCCGCCGATGGCCGCGCAGGTCTCCGCGTAGGCGCGGTCGTTCGGCAGCTCGTGCGGGTCGCCGAACGACTCGCCGTCCCAGCGGGAGCCGAGCCCGCCGGTGAGGTACTGCTTGCCGTCGACCATCGCCGCGTACTGCCGCTCCAGCGCGGCGAGCAGCTCGCGGTCGCCGGTCTCCACGGCGACGTCGGTGGCGCCCGCGCCCAGGTAGACGGCGCGGACGGCGTGCCCCTCGACGGTGGTGGCCTCGCGGACCCGCACGCGGTCGGAGAAGTACGTGGGCTGCTTGTCGTGACCCGCGATGATCCCGGTGCCGCGGGCCTCGACGAACCAGCGCGCCAGGTCGAGGTAGGCCTGCGTCCCCGTCTCGCGGTAGAGCTCGACGAGGGCCGTCTCCACGACGGGGTGGCCGTCCACCTCGCGCAGCTGCCCCTCACCGTCGCCGAACGTCTCGACGAGGTGGTCGGCGAGCCGGACGGCGACGTCGAGCAGGTCGCGCCGCCCGGTGGCGCGCACCTGCGCGACGGCCGCCTGGATGAGGTGGCCCGCGCAGTAGTGCTCGTGGCTCCAGGGCAGGTCGGAGTACCGCGGGACGCCGCGCAGCTGCGGCACGGAGTCGAGGTAGCCGTCGGCGGCCTGCGCGCCGGCGACGGCGCGCGTGACCTCGAGGATGTCGGCCAGCAACGCCTCGTCGGGCTCCCGGCCGTACTCCCAGGCCGCCGCCTCGAGCCACTTGTGCACGTCGGAGTCGGCGAAGATCGGGCCGGTCGCCTCGCCCTCGGCGAGGCCCGCGGCGAGCTCGAGGTTGCGGAGGTTCCCGTACTCGCGCAGGTGGCCCAGGCCCTCGGGCACGGAGGCCTCGCGGTTCACGCGGAGGCGGTGGCCCCACAGCCCGCCGTCGAGGGTCGCGCTGCCGGGCGCCAGCGGACGCAGGGCCGCGATCGCCGCCGCGGTGGGCTCGGCCGGCCCGCGGTCGGTCCGGAACGTCGTCGTCGTCATGCACCTCTCCCTTGAGGAAGGAAACTAGGAATCCGTTTTCCTTACCGTAGGGAGCGTCGCCGAAGCCGTCAACCACCAATTCGACAGGCGGAATCGCGTACCATCGACCCAGCCGCCCGCCGTTCGGCGGAACGACAGGAAAACTTCGAGGAGGTCTCATGGCGGAGGCTCCGGGCGTCGTGCGGATCACCGACGTGGCCGCGCTGGCAGGGGTGTCCCCCAGCACCGTCTCGAAAGCCCTGAACGACACGGGCTCCCTGCGCCCCACGACACGCGCGCGGGTCCGGGAGGCGGCGGAGCGGCTGGGGTTCGTCCCCGACGCCCAGGCGCGCTCGCTGTCGGCGCGCCGCAGCTTCACCGTCGGCCTGCTCAGCACGGACTCCGCCGGGCGCTTCTCGTTGCCCGTGGTGCTCGGCGCCGAGAACGCCCTTGTCGGCGGGCAGATCTCCGCGCTGCTCGCCACGGCCCGGCACGACCCGGTGCGCGAGCAGCACCACGTGCGCAGCCTGGTCGCCCGCCGCGTGGACGGCATCATCGTCACCGGCCGCACCACCGACCCGCGCCCGCCGATCCAGGTGCCGATGCCCGTGGTCTACGCGTACTCGCCGTCGCAGGACCCGCAGGACGCGTCCGTCGTGCCGGACGACGCCGCCGGGATGTCCGCCGTCGCCGCGCACCTGCTCTCGCTCGGCCGGCGCCGGGTCGCGTACGTCGGCGGGCGCGGCGACCAGGCCGCGTCGACCCTGCGCCACGGGGCGCTGACGACGGCGCTCGCGGGGCACGGGCACGAGCTCGTGGGCGAGCCGCTGTTCGGCGAGTGGTCGGAGCGCTGGGGCCGGCTCGCCGTCGACCTCGTGCTCGGCGACCACCGCCCCGGCGACCCGCTCCCCGTCGACGCGATCGCCTTCGCGTCCGACCAGCTCGCCCGCGGCGGCTGCGACCGGCTGCGCGACCGCGGCGTGCGCGTGCCCGAGGACGTGGCCGTCACGGGGTACGACGACTGGGACGTCATGGCGCTCGCCAGCCGCCCCCCGCTCACCACCGTGGACCCGCAGCTCGACCGGCTCGGCCAGCGCGCCGCGGAGCTGCTGCTCGCCGCCATCGACGGGCGCCCCGCGCAGGGCCCGGAGCTCTCGCCGCCCCGGCTCGTCGTGCGCGGCTCCACGACCGGCGACGCCTGACCTCCCGGGTCAGGCCTCCTTGGCGGCCGAGGGGTCGAGGGCGGTGACCGCCGCGGCGAGCGCCCCCAGGACCACGCCCACCCGCGTGTGCGGGAGGCGGAGCCCGCGCTCGCGCCACCGCTCGCCCCGCCGGTAGGCCCACTTCTCCCCCGCGACCGCGACGGTCGCGACGAGCGCGACCACGCCCGCCGCCGCGGCGCCGACGACCACGGGGTCCGGCACCGGGTCCGCGCCGTCGGGGTCCGCGAGGAGCACGTTGTCCTCGTCCTCGGCGCCGGCGTCGCCCTGCCCGTCACGCTCCTCCGCCGCGCGGAGGTCGCGGAGCTCGTCCCGCACGCCGCGGACGCCGTCGACGGCGGCGCGCCCCTCCGAGGTCGCGGCGAGGCCGAGCGCGAGACCGCCGGCCAGCACCCCCGCCTTCGCGAGCGCACGAGCCCAGCGCGGCTCCACGACGTCCGGCACGGCGTACCAGGCGAGGGTCGTGAGGCCGGTGATCGCGATGCTGCGGGCGTCGACCCGCCTGCTCTCGGTCGGGGTCTCCATGGTCAACCTCCGGGGTCGGGGGCACGGTCGTCCGGGCGGCGACGAGGTCGTCGCGCCGCCCGAGGGTCAACGGGCGGCGCACGGGCGGAGTTCCGTCGGCCGCGGCCCACGGGATCGCCACCAGCGAAGATGGCCTTTTCTTGACCTCCGCGACCCGATCCTTGACCGGAGGGCCGCGCAGGTGACGATTCTCCGTGAGCCGCACCACGCTCGCCCCCGGGCCGCCCGGGGGTTTTGTCGATTACCACAAGGTGGTTTGATGCGCACGTGGAACTCCTTCGAACCTTCGCACCCGGCGCGTTCGCGTACGGGCTCGCGTCCTGGTCGTGGCTGGGGGTCCACGGCAAGACGCCCCGCTTCACGACCGTCTTCGGCGACGTCTTCCTCGAGTCCCTCGAGGGCTGGTGGTTCCTCGACACGATCGAGGGGTCGCTCGAGCTCCGCTGGACCACGGCCGTCGAGATGTACACCGAGCTCGACTCCCCCGACGGCCGCGCCGACCTCCTGCTCGAGGACCTCTGCCGCGAGGTGGTCGAGTCCGGCCCGCTGCCCCGGCCGGACGAGGTCCTCGCCTTCTCCCCGCACCCCGCCCTGGGCGGCAGGCTCCACGTGGACCACGTGACGCCCGTCCGGGCCGAGCTCGCTCTGCGGCTCACCGGGGAGATGCACCACCAGCTCCGGGCGGCCTACGACGCGTCCCCGTCACCGCTCCTGCTCGGGCACGTCGACGACCCCCGCCCGGCGCCGGCGTGGGAACCGGGGGCTGCGGGCCGACCGTGACGCACCTGTGACCTGCACGGTCCGCCCACCGGATGCACGACCGCCGGTCGTGTCGTCTCCTGGAGAGGCACGGATGAGGCGGACCGTGGGAGGTAGGCATGAGACGGGTGCTCGTCGTCGGGCTCGTCGTCGGGGTCGTGGACGGGGCGCTGCTCGGCGCGTCGGCAGCGCTCGGCTGGGCATGGGTGGCATGGGCCGCCCTCGTGGTGGGGCTCGCGGGCGCCGCCCTGGTGGCGCTGGCCGTCCCGCCGCCGCGCGTCGCACGTCCCGCCACCGTGACCCTCGGGCTGCCGCTGCGCGACGAGCAGGCGGCCGAGGACGCGATCCCCGTCCCGGCCGCGGCCCCCGGCCAGGTCGGGCTCCCGCCGGCCGTCGTCGAGGAGTACCCGCAGCAGGTGCGCGCGGGCGAGCCCACGCCCGCCGTGGCCTGACCTCCCGCCGAGATAGAGAAGGCGAACCCGCGAGACAGAGAAGTCCGGACGCGACCGCACTGGCTGCGGCCCCGTCCGGACTTCTCTATCTCGCGGGTTCGCCTTCTCTATCTCGGCGTCAGGAGCGCCGCTTCTTCTTCAGCGCCTTCTCGCTGACCGGCGCGGAGCCGTCGGCACGCTGCTGCGCGTAGTACGCCCGCGCCTCGTCCTGCCGCTCCGCCTCGACGCCCGACGCGATGACGGCCCGCAGGTGGTCGGGCCCGTAGCCCCACGCGTCCACGAGGTCGACGGCGTGGGGGCGCAGGCGCTCCAGCAGGCGGTCGACGTACGACGTGACGGTGCGCGCGCGCTGCACGGACAGCCGCCCGTGGATCAGGTACCAGGCGAGGTTGCGCTCGATGAGCGTGAGCCCGAAGACGTCCCGCACCCAGGTCATGACACGGCGGGTGCCCGGGTCCTCGACCTGCTCGAGCGCCTCGGTGAACGCCGACCAGCGCAGCAGGTCCGCGTGCGCCCGCGCCGCCTCGACGAGCTGCACCTGGTTCTCGTCGAAGATCCGCGCCGCCGTCGCCGGGTCGGCCTTCTGCGCGGGGCGCAGCCCCATCGCGACCTCCTCGACGAGCGTCGCGACGCGGTCGGCGAGCAGCTCGCGCTGGGTCTCGGCGTCGCGCAGGTGGCCGGCGGCCCGGCGCGGGTCGCCGGCGTCCGCGAGGGCCTGCCCCGCACGGCGCAGGCCGGTGCGGTGCAGGGCGGCGTCGGCGGCCCGGTCGACGACGAACCGGGCGATGCCTGCGGGCGTCGACGTCGCGCCCTTGAGCGCCTTCGCGTAGTCGCCCACGAGGCGCTTCGCCACGAGCTGCAGCAGCACCGTGTTGTCGCCCTCGAACGTGGCGTACACGTCCATGTCGTGGTGCAGGCTCGTGATCCGGTTCTCCGTGATGAACCCGGCGCCGCCGCACGCGACGCGGCACTCCTGCAGGGTCTCGAGCACGAACGTGGTCGACGTCGCCTTGAGCGCCGCCGCCATCGTCTCGAGGTCCTCGCGGTTCTCGGGGGTGTCCTTCTCGCCGGAGAACACGTCGTCGAACAGGTCGAGCAGGTGGTCGTGCGCGAAGTGCGTCGCGTACGTCTCGGCGATCCGCGGGAAGAGGCGACGGCGGTGCGTCGCGTAGTCGAGCAGCACGGTCTCCTCGACGGGCGACGACGACGTGAACTGCCGGCGCTCGGCGCCGTACTTCACCGCGATGGCGAGGCCCAGCTTGGACGCCGTCGACGCGGCGCCGTCGAGCGACACGCGGCCCTGCACCAGCGAGCCGAGCATCGTGAAGAAGCGGCGCCCGGGGCTGTCGATCGACGACGAGTACGTGCCGTCGGCGGCCACCGACCCGTAGCGGGCCAGCAGGTCCGTGCGCGGGACGCGCACGTGGTCGAAGGCGAGGCGCCCGTTGTCGACGCCGCGCAGGCCGCCCTTGAGCCCGTCGTCGTGCCCGCTGATCCCGGGCAGGAACTCCATGGTCTCCGGGTCGCGGACCGGCACGTAGAAGCAGTGCACGCCGTGGTTGACGCCGTTCGTGATCAGCTGCGCGAACACGGTGGCCGCCGTGGCGTGCACCGCCGCGTTGCCGAGGAACTCCTTCCATGCCGCGCGGAACGGCGTGTGGAGGACGAACTCCTCGGTCTCCGGGTCGTAGGTGGCCGTCGTGCCCACGGCCGCCACGTCGGAGCCGTGCCCGATCTCCGTCATCGCGAACGCGCCCGGCACCGTCAGGTCCATCGCGCCGGGCAGGAGGCGGTCCTGCTGCTCCGGCGTGCCCAGGTGCAGGATCGCCGAGGAGAACAGGCCCCACTGCACGCCCGCCTTGATCTGCAGCGACGGGTCCGCCACGACGAGCTCCTCGAAGCCCGCCAGGTTGGCGCCCGGCGAGTCCCCGCCACCCAGGCGCTCCGGGAACGCCAGCCATACCTGGTGCTTCTCGTCCGCGGTGGCGAGCAGGCGCATCTGCCCGAGCACGCGCTCGCGGTGCGCGTCCATCGAGAGCGACTCGTCCTTCCAGAAAGTCGGGTCGGTCGAGCGCTCGCGGGCGTGACGGCGCCACTCCGGCCACCGGCCGAGCAGCTGCTCGGACAGGCCGGCGACGTCGACGCGCGGGGTCGCCTTGGCTGCGTGGCCTGCGTGGCCCGCGTGGGCGGGCGTGCCGGCGGCGTGCGTCGTCGCGGGACGGTCGGACGTCGTGGTCATCGGTTCTCCTGCGGTTGTGCGGGCTGGGGGGTCGGGGAGGGCGCCAGCGGCGGGTCGCCCTCGTGGTGGAGGACGCCGACGGGGCCGGTCCAGAGCCAGAGCGTCACCTGCTCGGTGAGCTCCTCCCGGGTGAGCCGGTCGGCGCCGTCGTGACCGAGCCACCACTCGCCGGCGCCGCGCACGAAGCCGACGGCTCCGGCGGCCCACGCGGCCGCGAGCGCCGGGGGCACCTGGACGGCGCGGGCGAAGGGCTCGGCCACCAGCTCGATGACGGAGTCGAGGTAGGCGCCCAGCGCCTCGACCTGCCCGGTCCCGGCGGCGGCCGGCGCGGGCTCGTTGCCGCCGATGGCGGTGCGCGTCACGAACCAGTAGACGTTGGGCGAGTGCTCGATCATCTCGAGGTAGACGCGGACCATCGCGCGCAGCGCGGCGTGGGGCGTCGGCGCGGCCTCGGCCGCCTCCCGGAGGGCGTCGTGCATCGTCGCGACGACGTGCGCGGCCACGGCGAGGCGCAGGCCCGCCTTGTCCTCGAAGTACCGGTAGACGATCGACTTGGACGTGCCCGCCTCGCCCGCGATCTCGTCCATCGAGACCCCGGGCCCTCCGCGGTGCACGGCCTTGCGCGCGGCGTTGACGAGCTGCGCCCGCCGCGCGGCACGATGGTCGTCCCACCGGGTCGACCGACCGTCGAGCTGCTGACCTGCGGCCGTCATCGGCCGCACCTGGTGACTGGTCTCACGGGACTGAGAGTATCAGGTACTGTGAGTCCTACCTGACCGACGGAGTGAAGGATCTATCGCTGTGGCCACACGCAAGCCGTCCGACGGCTCCTCGAGGAGCACGTCCCGGAGCACCGCCCGCGCCGCGACCCCGTCCGCCCCCGCGGGCGTGCGCGACGCCGTGATCGTGGGCGGCAACCGCATCCCGTTCTCCCGAGCCGGCAAGAAGTACGCCGACGCCTCCAACCAGGAGATGTTCACCGCCGCGCTCGAGGGCCTCGTCGCCCGCTTCGGGCTGCAGGGCGAGCGCATCGGGGAGGTCGTGGGCGGCGCCGTCCTCAAGCACTCGCGCGACTTCAACCTCGTGCGCGAGTCCGTGCTCGGCTCGTCGCTGTCCCCCCAGACCGCCGCCTTCGACCTCCAGCAGGCGTGCGCCACCGGGCTCGAGGCCGCCATCACCGTGGGGAACAAGATCCGCCTGGGCCAGATCGACTCCGGCATCGCCGGCGGCACCGACACGGTCTCCGACGCCCCCGTCGCCGTGAGCGAGGGGCTGCGCCGCGCGCTGCTCGACGCCTCGCACGCCAAGACCGTCCAGGCCCGCCTCAAGGCCTTCGCGAAGATCCGGCCCGCCGACCTCAAGCCGCTCACCCCCGCGACCGACGAGCCCCGCACCGGCCTGTCGATGGGCGAGCACCAGGCGATCACGACCGCGCGCTGGGGCATCTCCCGCGCCGCGCAGGACGAGGTCGCGCTCGCGAGCCACCAGCACCTCGCCGCCGCGTGGGACGCCGGGTTCTTCGACGACCTGGTCACGCCGTTCCGGGGCCTGGTCCGCGACGACAACCTGCGCGCCGACACCTCGATCGAGAAGCTCGCGAGCCTCAAGCCGGTGTTCGGCCGCGGCCTCGCCGAGCCGGCCGAGCCCACGATGACGGCCGGCAACTCCACGCCGCTGACCGACGGCGCGTCCACCGTGCTGCTCTCGTCCGCCGCGTGGGCCGCGGAGCGTGACCTGCCGGTGCTGGCGCGGCTCGTCGACGCGGAGACGGCGGCGGTCGACTTCGTGCACGGCCACGACGGCCTGCTCATGGCGCCGGTGCATGCCGTGCCGCGGCTGCTCGCCCGCAACGGCCTCGCCCTCGGCGACTTCGACTTCGTCGAGATCCACGAGGCGTTCGCGTCCACCGTCCTCACGACGCTCGCCGCGTGGGAGGACGCCGACTACTGCAAGGCCGAGCTCGGCCTCGAGGCGCCGCTCGGCAGCATCGACCGCGACCGCCTCAACGTGAACGGTTCCTCGCTCGCCGCGGGCCACCCGTTCGCCGCGACCGGCGGGCGCATCCTCGCCACGGCTGCCAAGCTCGTCGCGACGAAGGCGGCCGAGACCGGCACGCCGGCCCGCGCCCTCATCTCCGTCTGCGCCGCGGGCGGCCTCGGCGCCACCGCCATCGTCGAGTCCGTCTGAGAGGGAGCCCGATGACCGACTCCTACACCAAGGCCGTCAACTCCGGCTTCACCAAGACCCTCGCCAAGAAGCTGGGCCTCCCCCGCCCCGCCGTCCTGCGCCGCTTCCGCGCCGGCGACCCGCTGACCGTCGGGCCGGTGCTCGTCGTCTCCGACGCCGCGTCCACCGGCGACGCGGACACGCTCGCCAAGGAGCTGCTCGGCTGGGGCCTCGACGTGCGGCGCGAGCCCACCGACGACGCCCGCTGGGGCGCCGTCCTCCTCGTGCTCACGCAGGCCGCGCGCCCCACCGACGTCTCCGGGGCCGTCCTCGCCGTCGGGTCGGTGCTGCGCCGGCTCGCCACGAACGGCCGCGTCGTCACCGTCTCGCGGGAGGCCGCCGCCGGCGACGCCCCGGCGCTCGCCGCGGTGCGGAACGGCGTGGACGGCTTCCTGCGCTCGCTCGGCAAGGAGCTGCGCGCCGGCGCCACCGCCAACGGGATCGTCCTCACCGACGACGCCCCCGTCGACGGCACCTCCACGCTCGCCACGCTGCGGTTCTTCCTCTCCGCCCGCTCGGCGTACGTGGACGGGCAGCTGCTGCCGGTCGGGCCGGCGGACACCGACCTGCCCGCCGACTGGGACCGGCCGCTCGCCGGACAGGTCGCCGTCGTCACCGGCGCGGCGCGGGGCATCGGCGCCGCCATCGCGAGGACGCTCGCCCGCGACGGCGCCACCGTCGTCTGCGTGGACGTCCCCGCCGCCGGCGAGGGCCTGGCCCGCACCGCGAACGCCGTGGGCGGCACCGCCCTGCAGCTCGACGTCACGGCCGAGGACGCCGGCCGCCGCATCCTCGAGCACGCCCGGTCGCGCCACGGCCGGCTCGACGTGCTCGTGCACAACGCCGGGATCCTGCGCGACAAGCTGCTGGCCAACATGAAGCCCGCGCAGTGGGACCCCGTCGTGGCGGTCAACGTCGAGGCGCAGCTGCGGATCAACGACCAGCTGCTGGAGGCCGGCGTCGACGGGCTGCGGATCGTGTCCCTCGCGTCGACGTCCGGCATCGCCGGCAACAAGGGCCAGACCAACTACGGCTTCACCAAGGCGGGCGTCATCGGGCACACCCGGGCCACCGCCCCGCTCGTGGGCGCGCGCGGCGGCACCGCCAACGCCGTCGCGCCGGGCTTCATCGAGACCGAGATGACGGCCTCGATCCCGTTCGCCACCCGCGAGGTGGCCCGCCGGCTCAACTCGCTGCAGCAGGGCGGCCAGCCGGTCGACGTCGCCGAGGCGATCGTCTTCCTGTGCTCGCCGGCGTCCGCCGGCGTGAACGGCCAGGTGCTGCGCGTGTGCGGGCAGAACCTGGTGGGCCGGTGACGGCCGCCGCGCCGGCCACGAGCTCCGGCGACCCGCTGCGGGTCGAGACGCTCCCGACGCTGCCCGGCCTCGGCGGCCTGTACGCGCGCGGCGCCGCCGCGTCCGGACGCATCGCCGCCGGCCGGGCGATGCCCGGGCTGCCCGTCATCGGCCAGGCCCGTACCGGCGAGGGGGACGGCGAGGCCGCGCCCCTCACGCTCCCCGACGTCGCGTACCACGTCACCGGTGTGCCGACGGCGGAGCTCGCCCACCACCTGCACGACTACCAGCGGCTGCTGCACGAGCCCGTGACCGACGTGCTGCCCGCGGGCTACCTGCACGTGCTCGCCTTCCCGCTGGCGACGGCGGTCATGGTGCGCGGCGACTTCCCCCTGCCGCTGCTGGGCATGGTGCACCTGGCGAACGAGGTCGAGGTGCGCGGGCCCGTGCGCCTCGGCGACGTCCTGGCGGTGCGCGCCTGGGCCGAGAACCTGCGCCCCCACAAGCGGGGGGTGCAGGTGGACCTCGTGGCCGAGGTGCGCTCGCAGGCCGACCCCGCCGCCCCCGTGTGGCGGGGCACCTCGACCTACCTCGCCAAGGGCTTCCACCTGCCCTGGTCGGAGGAGTCGGACGCCGCGGTGACCGAGCCCACGGACGACGACGAGGACCGCGCGCCCGCGGGCACGTGGACGCCCCCGCTGCCCACCGCCCGCTGGGCGCTCGGGCCCGGCACCGGCCGCGCGTACGGCGCCGTCTCGGGCGACCGGAACCCGATCCACCTGTCCGCCCTGTCCGCCAAGGCGTTCGGGTTCCCCCGCGCCATCGCGCACGGCATGTACACGGCCGCCCGGGCGCTGGCCGACGTCGGCAACGCGCGCGGCGACGCCTACCGCTGGACGGTCGAGTTCGCGTCCCCGGTGCTGCTGCCCGGCACGGTCGACGTGGCGGTGACCCGCGACGCCGACGGCACCGGGTTCGCGTACGTGGGCTGGAACGGCGGCCGCGGCCGTCAGCACTTCCGGGGCACCGTCACCCCGCTCTGACCCGCGGGTCGGCCTGTCGGGCCCGGTCTCGACAAGCTCGACCAGCGGGCGGGGCCCGCCGCCGCTGACCTCCCCCCCGTGACGAGGTCGTTCGGCGCGGGGTGCGGCAGGATCGGCGCATGACCACCCTCGGCTGCATCCTCGCGCCCTACGGCAACCCGCCCTCGCGGTTCGTCCCGTTCGCCCGTACCGCCGAGGCCGCCGGCCTCGACGAGGTGTGGCTGTGGGAGGACTGCTTCCTCGAGTCCGGCCCCGCCGCGGCCGCGGCGATGCTGAGCGCCACCGAACGCCTGCGCGTCGGGATCGGCGTCATGCCGCTGCCGCTGCGCAACGTGGCGCTCACGGCGATGGAGACCGCGACGATCGACGGCATGTTCCCCGGCCGGTTCGTGCCCGGCGTCGGGCACGGCGTGCAGGACTGGATGGGGCAGGTCGGCGTCCGGGTGGCCTCGCCGCTGACGCTGATGCGCGAGCAGGTCACCGCCCTGCGGGCGCTGCTCGCGGGCGAGCGCGTCACGACCTCCGGCCGCTACGTCACGCTCGACGACGTCGCCCTGGACTGGCCGCCCGCGGTCGCCCCGCCCGTCGTCGCGGCGGCGAAGGGACCGAAGACGTTACGCCTGGTCGGGGAGATCGCCCAGGGCGTCGTCATCGACGGCGACTCCGGCGTCTCCGGGGCGCGGCAGGCGATCGCCCTGCTGGACGAGGGCCGCGCGGCGGCCGGGCTCCCGCCGGTCGCCGAGTCCGGGCCGGACAGCGAGCACCCGTTCCGGGCGGTCGCCTTCGCGCAGACCGCCACCGGCGAGGGCGCGGCGGACCGGCTGCGTCGGTCCCTCGCGCGGTGGGACGTCGACGCCACCTCCGAGGAGGCGCTCGCCGACCACGCCACCTGGGGCTCCGCGGAGGAGGTCGCCGACGGCCTGCGCCGCTTCGCCGCGCTCGGCGTGTCGACGGTCGTCGCGCAGCCGACCCTCGACGACCCCGACCTCGACGGGTTCGCGGCGTTCCTCGGCCAGGAGGTCGCGCCGCTGCTGCGGTAGCGCGACCCCGCCGTCAGCCCGCGGTGCGGGGGATCGTGCGCGTCCACCGGCGCTCGAAGACGACCTCGTCGCCGTCGCGCGCCACGACCTCGTTCTCCGTGAAGAAGTTCTCGGCGTCGCAGGTGATCTCCGAGCGGGTGCGGATGCTCGCGTCCCACCCGCCGGTCATCCCCTCCGGCAGCGGCGCGCCCGGCGCGCGGCGCAGCCGGACCGTCCAGTCCGAGCGGGTGCGGGCGCTGGTCGCGTCCGGCCCGATCCAGTACCGCTCCAGCGCGTCCTCGGTGAACTCCAGGCCGTCGGGGTAGGTGCGCGTGCCGCCGTAGCGCGGGTCGACCTCGAGGAGCCAGCGCCCCTCCGCCACATCCCGCACCACGCGCCGCTCGGGGCGCGCACCGGCGCCCTCCCCGAAGACGACGCCCAGCGGGGGCGCCTGCTCCGGCTCGTCGAACTCGACCGGCGGGTGCGACGACGCGCGGTCGTGCACCGGCAGCTCGACGGCGCCGTCCCCGACCGCGACGCCTAGCACGGCGTCGCCCGGCTGGGGCCAGACCCAGGGCCAGTACGCGGAGGAGACCGCGAGCCGCAGCCGGTGCCCCGGCGCCAGCGCGTACCCGGTGCCCGTGAGCTCGAACGACACCTCCTCCGTGGCGCCCGGCGTCCACGCGACGGCGCGGTCCCGGCCGCGCCGCGCCGACAGGTTGAGCACGCCGCGCGTGACGAGCGTCGACGAGCCGTCCGGTCCGACGTCGCACAGCCGCGCCACGACCTGCCCCTTCGCGGCCGAGCAGGTGAGCCGCAGCCGCACGCGGGCGCGGCCGAGGATCTCCAGCGGCGCGGTCAGCGGCGCCGAGTCGAAGCAGAGCGACCGTCCGTCCTCCTCCCGCTGGTCGGGCGGCAGGTCGGCGTCGTTCCCGAAGGGGAAGAAGCGCCCGGCGTCGACCCCGGTGTGCGACGGCGAGTCCACCAGCCACGACGTCGGCACGGGGTGCCCGCCCGCCAAAGCCTCGATGGTCGGCGCCGTCGTCCGCAACGCGCCCTCGGGCCGGTCGTCGGGCTCGTCGCCGGGCTGGTCGCCGACGAGCGGGAGCTCGCGCGCGAAGACGTGCGGCGACGGCCACGACGGCTCCCCCACCCAGCGGCCCGGCAGCTCGTCGTAGACGGTGGCCGGCGGCACGGACTCGCTGATCCACGCCCGCAGCGGCGGGTCGTCCAGGACGCCGCGGTCGGCGCCCTTGAGCCAGTGGTCCCACCAGCGCAGCGTCTCCTGGAGGAAGCCGATGGCCGGGCCGGGCGGCAGGCCGCGGTCGGGGTACTGGTGCGACCACGGCCCGAGGAGCCCGCGCACCGGGGCGCGGAGCGTGCCCGCGTCGCCGGCGGCCGCCAGCCGCAGCACCGTGTCGCGGTAGGGGTCGTTCCAGCCGCCCACGGCGAGGACCGCCGCGTCGATCGTCGAGTAGTCCTCGATGACGCTGCCGTGCCGCCAGTAGTCGTCGCGCGTCTGGTGGTCGAGCCAGGTGTGGATGAACGGCTCGGTGTGCTCGAGCCGGTCGACCCACTGCTCGCGCCAGCCCTCTCCGACGTACGCCGGGTCCGGCGGCCGCGAGCAGAACGCGAGCATCGTGCCCGCCCAGGCGTGCATGTCGACGGCCAGGACGGAGCCGCCCGTGAAGTGCACGTCGTTGTCGTAGCGGTCGTCCGTGGAGCAGACGGTGACGATCGCCTTGAGCGGCGCGGGGGCGAGCGCCGCGATCTGCAGGGAGTTGAACCCGCCCCACGAGATGCCGAACATGCCCACCGACCCGTCGCACCAGTCCTGGGCCGCCAGCCACTCCACGACGGCCACGCCGTCCGCGAGCTCCGTCGGCGAGTACTCGTCGTCCTGGTGCCCGTCGGAGTTGCCGCTGCCGCGGATGTCGACGCGGACCGACGCGTAGCCGTGCCCGGCGTAGTACGGGTGACGCTGCGCGTCGCGCGGGGCCGTCCAGTCGGACAGCCGGTAGGGCAGGTACTCCAGGATCGCCGGGACGGGCGTCGGGTCGACGGGCCGCCAGACGCGGGCGGCGAGCCGGGTACCGTCCGCCAGCGGGATCCAGTGGTCCTCGACGCGGGTCTCGTGGGGCAGGTCGGTGACGTATCGCATGGTGTCCTCCGGGAGGGGCACGCGGGGCTCAGTGGACGGGGTGCATCGTGCGCTTCATCCAGGGCGACAGTGCGAGCACGACGACGGCGACGACGAACGGGACGGCGCCGTTGACCGCGAAGTACACGCCCTCGGGGACCTCGCCGTAGAACCGGACCGTCTGCGCCTGGATGCCGTTGGCCAGCGCGATGGACAGGAACCAGACCGCCATCGACTGGCTGGAGAAGGCGGCCGGGGCGAGCTTGGTCGTGGCGGACAGGCCGGTGGTCTGCAGCAGCACGTCGCCCAGGCCGAGCAGGAGCAGCGAGACGAGCATCCACCAGACGGCGATCTGCCAGTCGCCGGACTGCCCGCTCACGGCCGGGACGAGGATCAGGTAGGACAGGCCGCCGAGCAGCGCGCCGAACGCGACCTTCTTCGAGGCGTGCGGCTGCCGCGGCCCGAGCCAGGTCCACAGCGCGGCGACGAGCGGGGCGACCAGCACCTCGGCCGCGCCGAGGTAGGAGCTGAACCAGGAGGAGGGCACGTCCCAGCCGAAGATCGTGCGGTCCACGTGGTCCTCGGCCAGCAGGATGAGCACCGAGTACGCCTGGAACAGCACGAAGTTGAACGCGACCGACGCGATCCACAGCACGAGGAACGGGCGCAGCCGGCCACGCTCCTCCCCCGTCACGCGCGGGCTGCGGAACATCACGGTGAAGTAGACGATCGGCGCGACCATCGCGATCACGGTGAGGGCGTCGACGACGCCGTCGACGCTGAGCCGCCCCACGAGGGCGAGCACGACGAGGATCACGACCACGGCGGCCGCCGAGCCGCCGAGGATCCAGCGCGTGCGGCGCGCGGCGTCGGGCGGCAGCGCCGCCTCCGCCCCGCGGCCGTAGCCCGGGATGCCGCGCCGGCCCACGACGTACTGGATCAGCCCCGCCGTCATGCCGATCGCGGCGGCGGAGAAGCCCCAGTGCCAGCCGACCTCCGCGCCCAGCCACCCGGTGACGAGCGGCCCGAAGAAGGCGCCCACGTTGATGCCCATGTAGTAGAGCGCGAACCCGGCGTCGCGCCGCTCGTCGTCCGTCGAGTAGAGCTTGCCGACGAGCGTCGACACGTTGGGCTTGAGCAGACCCGTGCCGAGGCTGATGAGCACCAGGCCGACCCAGGTGGAGACCTCCACCGGGATCGCCATCGTGTAGTGGCCCGCGGCGATGAGGATGCCGCCCCACAGCACGCTCCGGTAGGAGCCGAGCACGCGGTCCGCGATCCAGCCGCCGCCCACGGACACCAGGTAGACCATCGTGCCGTAGCCGGCCGCGATCGATGCCGCGTTGCCGGGCTCCATCGCGAGCCCGTCGTCGGCGACCGACGCGGTGAAGTACAGGACGAGGATGGCCTGCATCCCGAGGAACGAGAACCGCTCCCAGACCTCGAGGCTGAACAGCGTGGCCAGGCCGCGCGGGTGGCCGAAGAACGACCGGTCGTCGTGCTGCTCGCGCTCCGGTGTCGGTCCGACGGCGGCGGCGTCCTCGGTGGTCACAGGCTCTCCAGTGCTCGAGGACAGGTCGTGGCGGCGAGCCGCCACGCCGCGCCCGGCCCTGGCCGGGCGTCGACCTACCTGTCGTCCTCCAGCCAGGGTCTCACCGCCCGGCCCGCGGGACCCGTCGAGCCATCAGTCCGCCGCGAGCCGGCGCTCCAGACCGTCGCGCACGCCCGGCCACTCGTCGTCGACGATCGAGAAGTACGCGGTGTCACCCACCGTCCCGTCGGCGGCGACGCGGTGCTTGCGCAGCACGCCCTCGGGCGTCGCCCCGAGCCGCTGGATGGCCGCGCACGACCGGGCGTTCCGGGAGTCGGCGCGCAGCGCGACGCGGCGCAGCCCCCACTCCTCGAACGCGTGCCGCAGCAGGAGCAGCTTGCACGCCGGGTTGGTGGTGCCGCCCCACCAGTCGCGCCCGTAGAAGGTCGTGCCGATCTCCACCCGGCCGGGCCCGCGCGCCAGGTCGTAGAAGCGGGTGGACCCGCGCACGGTTCCCTCGCCGCCCGTGCCGTCGTCGCCCACGACGGCGAACGCCATCGTGCCGGGCGTGGCGACGCCGGCGTCGATCCACCCCTCGAGGTCGGCGACCGAGGCGGGGGCGGGCGAGGTCATGCCGAACCACAGGTCGGCGTCGACGAGGGGGAACAGCGCCGCGGCGTGCTGCGGGCCGAGGGGCTCCAGGCGCACGCCGTGGCCGGCGAGGACGAGGTCGTGGGTCACGCGCCCATCCTCGCCGACCATGCACCTGCGCTCGTTCTCGCGCCGCATTCCGGGCAGAAGTGCATGGTCGGCGCGGCCGACGGCGGCGGACGTGCGTGCCGTCAGCGACGCGGGTGGTCGTCGACCCGCACCAGGTTCCGGCCGCGCAGGGTGTAGATCCGGCCGTCCTCGTCCACGTTGAGGTGCGACCCGCTGTACCAGCCGCCGGCGGTCTCCGCCATCACGACCGTCGCCGCGAACGACCGCGGGTCGAACCGGAACAGGGTGGTGTCGGAGACGGCGTACACGACGCCCCGGTTGGCGACCATCGCCGCGAACCCCGGGACGAGCGGCTTGTGGCTCGCCGTGTGGACCACCGTGCGCCGGGCGCGGTCCACGACGACGAGCGTGCCGCCGATGGTGAGCGCATACAGGTGGCGGCCCTGCACGGCCAGGGCGGCGATGCCCTTGGGCTGCCCCGTCTCGACCCGCCAGTGCTCGATACCCGCCACCGGGTCCCACGCGACGACGGTGCCGCGCGGGCCCGTCTTCTGGGCGTTGTCGCCGCCGAGGTAGGCGACGCCGTCCGCGGTCGCCACAGCCCGCACCAGCTGGATGTCGTCGATCGGGTTCGTCACGATCGACGACCCGCCCGTGCGAGGGTCGTACGTCCAGAGCGACCCGCCGCCCTCGGTGTCCGACTGCACGCCGACCAGCAGCAGCCGGTTGACGTCGTCCCACGCCGTGTCGAGCGGGCGGTTCTGCTCCGACGAGAAGGTGGCGACCTGCGCCGGGCCGTCGCCGCCGCGGGGGTCGTAGGACCAGATCCCCTGGGAGTTGTACTGGCCCGTGTACAGCACGCCGTCGACGACGTCGGCGTCCTTCGCCTCCCCCGGCACGCGGAAGTTCACGACC
This sequence comes from Promicromonospora sp. Marseille-Q5078, assembly GCF_050315395.1. Lineage (NCBI taxonomy): Bacteria > Bacillati > Actinomycetota > Actinomycetes > Micrococcales > Promicromonosporaceae > Promicromonospora > Promicromonospora sp. Marseille-Q5078. The sequence goes on along the minus strand of NZ_JBNPQG010000001.1, from coordinate 713,510 downwards.
TCGCCGGTCGCGACGGAGTGCCGGGCGATCACGCCGTTGCCGCCGACGTACACGTAGCCCGCGCCGGCGGCGATGCCCATGCACGTCTGCGCGGAGACCGGCGCGCCGGCCTCCGCGAGGTCGGTCGCCGTCCACTCCCGGGTCGCCAGGTCGATCTCCGCCACGAAGCCGAAGGCCGACGTGACGTGGAGCCTGCCGTCCCGCAGGTCCACGCCCCAGATCTCCCCGAGCTCCAGGGTGCCGAGGTCGAGCTGCTCGATCGCGCCGTCCGCCGCGCGGACGAGGATGCCGGTCTCGTTGGCGAAGTAGAGGACGTCGCCGTCGGCCGCGAAGTTCTTCGCCGTCTTCCCGATCGAGGTCGTGACCGTGGCCGACGCCGGGTCCGACAGGTCGATCAGCGCGACCTTCGAGCTGGCGGTCGACGCGGCGGTCGAGGCGACGAGCCGGTCGCCGACGACGGCCAGGTCGCGGATGCTCGGGTCGACGGTCAGCTCGTCGGGCGCGATCTGGCCGAACGTCCCGGACACACGGTCGTACGCCACGAGAGACGCGCGGCTCGTGCCGCCGCCACCGCCGAAGGTGGTGCCGGCACCGACGTAGACGGTCTCGTCGGTCGCGGCGACCGCCCGCGCGAGCGTGGAGGCCGCGTCGGGGACGCCGAGGGAGGTCACCTCGCGCGTCGCGGGGTCGTACTGCCACAGCTCCGGCGGGGTGGGGCTCCCGCCGCCGACGGCGAACACGGTGCCGTCGGGAGCCACCGCCACGGCCCGCACGTCGCGGTCGCCGATCCGGCCGAGCTCCTCCGCGGGGCCGTCGGGTGCCGTCAGGTCCCAGCGGTAGAGATTCGCCTCGGGGCCGTCGGTCTTCTTGAGCATCCCGAAGTACAGGTACCGCCCCGTCGGGTCCCCGGCCAGCGCCTGGATGGCGTACCCGGTCGCCACCGTCGTCGTCGCCGTCACGGTGCGCGTCGGCACGTGGAACGCGACCACCCCCGCCGGCTCGACGTTGCGCGTGCCGATGTACACCGTGTCGCCGACCAGCTCGGCGCTCATCAGCGCGAACTGCTCCACGGCGGGGCCGAGGTCGACGACCGTCGGCCCGGCGGGGCGCGCCGCGGAGAGCCCGAGCGCGCCGGCGGGGCTCCCCGCGACGGCCGTCGCGACCGCGGCCAGGACGCCGACGCCGCCGGCCTGGAGGACCACCCGTCGGGAGGGCGTGGGGTGCGTGGTCATCTGAACTCCTTCGTTCGTCAGCGGATGATGCGGGCCCCCGGACGACGGGTCCGAGGGTCAGGCCGTGATCGCCATCTGGTCGGCCTGGATCTCGTGCACGAGCGGGCGCCCGTGCACGAGGCGCTGCAGCTCCTCGAGGACGACGGCCGCGAGCCGCCCGAGCTCGACGCCGAGCGACCCGGCGATGTGCGGGGTCAGCAGCGCGTGGTCGTGGGCGTACAAGGGGTGGTCGTGGTCGAGCACCCACGGGGTGGTGACGTCGAGGATCGCGAACAGGTCCCCGGCCACGACCCTCGCCGTCAGTGCCTCCTGTTCCACGATCTCGCCGCGCGCGGTGTTCACGAGGGTGGACCCGGCACGCATCAGCCCGATGCCCCGCGCGTCGATCAGGTGCCGCGTCGAGGGCAGGGACGGGGCGTGCACCGAGACGACGTCCGACGTGGACAGCAGCTCGTCGAGCCCGAGCCGCGCGACGCCGAGCGCGGCCGCGTCCGCGTCCGTCAGGTAGGGGTCGTAGGCGACGACCTCGAGCTCGTACGGCCGCAGCAGCTCGACGACCTTGCGCCCGATCTTCGACGCGCCCACGATGCCGACCCGCTGGCCGAAGTTCCCCAGGCCCGGGAAGGCCCGCTCGACGTCGAACTCCCGCCGGGACGCCTGGTAGCGGGCAGCGATCGGCAGCACCTTCTTGTTGGCGAGGACGATCATCGCGACCGTGTACTCGGCGACCGGCACGGCGTTCGCCTCGGCCGCGGAGCTGACCCGGACGCCCCGGCGCAGCACCTCGTCCGCGACGTAGGGCTTCACGGTGCCGGCGGCGTGCAGCACGGCCCGCATCCGGGGCGCGGCGTCGAGCACGGCCGCGTCGACGAACGGGGCGCCCCAGCCCGTGACGAGCACCTCCACGTCGGCCAGCACCCGGCGCGCCTCGGGGGACTCGAGCTCGGTGAGGAACCCGCGGACGTCGGCGACCTCCTCGAACTGCGCGGTCCGCGCCGGGGGGAAGACCCGCTCGCGCGCCTCGGGGGCCATCGCGAACGCGACCGCGACCCGCGCGCTCACTTGACGCTCCCCGCCGCCAGGCCGGCCCGCCAGAAGCGCTGCAGCAGCACGAAGGCGACCACCAGCGGCACGATCGACAGGAACGACCCGGCGATCACGAGCGGCGAGTACTCCGGGTTCTGCTGCACCTGGCTCTGCCAGAGGAAGATGCCCACGCTCGTCGGGAAGAGGCTGCGGTCCTGCAGCATGATCAGCGGCAGCATGAAGTTGTTCCAGATCGCGACGAACTGGAACAGCGCGATCGTCACGAACCCCGGCACGAGCATCGGCAGCCCGACGCTCAGGAAGCTGCGCACGGGCCCCGCGCCGTCGACCCGCGCGGCCTCGAGCACCGCGTCCGGCAGGTAGCCGGAGCTGAACACGCGCGCCAGGTACACGCTGAACGGGTTGCAGAACGCGGGGATCAGCACCGCCCACATCGTGTTCGTCAGGCCGACCGACGCGGCGAGCAGATAGAGCGGGATCACGGTGGCGGTGTTCGGGATGAGCACCCCGACCAGCACCGTGCTGTAGAGGAAGCCCTTGCCGCGGAACGCGAGCTTGTCGAAGGCGTACCCCGCCAGGAGGGAGATGAAGGCGGCCACCAGGGCGCCCGCGCCCGCGTACACGATGCTGTTGCCGAGCCAGCGGAGGAAGATCCCGCCGTCCTCGGCGAGCAGCCGCTGGAGGTTCGCGACGAACGACCCGCCGGGGGTGAAGACGCTCGCGCCGTAGAGCGTCGACGCGTCCTTGGTGGTGGCGAAGACGAGCCAGAGCAGCGGCAGCACCATGTAGGCCGCGCCCACGACCAGGATCCCGTTCGTGCCGAGGGTCGCACCGACGCGGCGCCGCGGCCGGCGGACCTGGTGGCGGCCGGACGGCCGGGCGACGGCGGGGTCGGCGTGGATGCGCGGCGGCGCCGCGACGGTCGCACTCATCGCGTGCTTCCCTTCGAGGTGAGGTGGCTGACCACCCAGGACAGGGCGCCGGCGAGGAGCGCGAGGATGATCGACGCGGCCGCCGCCTGGGGAAGGTTGTTGCGGTTGAACGCCGCGTCGTAGGCCCACATGTTCGGGACCCAGGTGCTCGTGACCGCGGTCGTCGCGGTGGAGAGGATCTTGGGCTCGGTGAAGAGCTGCAGGGACCCGATGATCGTGAACAGCAGCGCGACCCCGAGCGCGGGCCCGATGAGGGGCGCCTTGATCGCGAGGGCGGCGCGGATCTCCCCGGCCCCGTCGACACGCGCCGCCTCGAGCACCTCGCGCGGCACGGCCTGCAGGGCCGTGAACAGGATGATGACGTTGTAGCCCGCCCACTCCCACACGGCGACGTTCACCATCGACGGCAGCACCATGTGCACCGACAGGAAGTCGACCTGGATCCCTCCGGACGCGAGCGCGGAGACGATCGGGCTCACGCCGGGCGTGTAGAGGTAGGCCCAGATCAGGGCCGCGATGACGCCCGGGACGGCGTGCGGCAGGAACAGCAGGACCTGGAACAGCCGTCGCGCCTTCGCCACGGCCGCGTCGAGCAGGAGCGCGAGCGCGAGGGCGACGCACAGCAGCGTCGGGACGTAGAGCACGCAGTAGAGCGCGAGCCGCCCGAAGCCGGCGACGAACGTCTCGCTCGCGAGGACGTCGGCGTAGTTGCCGAGCCCGACGAAGACCTTCTCGGCGCCGCCGAACCCGAGCCCGCTGCGCCGCTCGGCGAACAGGCTCAGGCCGATCGCGTAGATCACGGGCGCGATCATGGCCACGAGGAAGACCAGGAAGAACGGGGTCAGGAAGAGTGCGGCGGTGCGGCCCCCGGTGCCCCGGGTCGGCCGGCGTCGCAGGCGCTGCGGCGGGTCGTCGACGCGCACGGTCATGGTGGTGCCTTTCGATGAGTGGGTGCCGGCGCGGCCGCGCCGCGCCGGCACCGGCCGGCCTACTCGGTGACGTCGAGCCCGAGCTGCTCGAGCCCGTCGACGGTCGCGCCCTGCGTCTTCTCGAGCGCGGCCCCGAGCGTCGGCGCGCCGGTCACCGCGTCGACCAGCGCCGTGTTGGTGATGTCGTAGTCCGGGCCCCAGGCCCAGCCGGGCGCGACCTGCGCGGACGCCTCGTCGAAGACCTGATAGATGTCGTTCCCGAAGTAGCCCGTGGGCGCCACCTTCTCGGCGACCTCGTTCAGGCCGGGGTAGGCGAGGTAGGCCGTGCCGACGTCGCCGCGCGCCTCGACGGCGGCCGGGTCGGTGGTGAGGAACTCGAGGAACGCCGCGGCCGCGGCCGGGTTCTCGGAGTTCTTCGTGACGGCGAAGCTCGTGCCGCCGCTGAGGGCGCCGGACGGCTTCCCGTCCCAGGACGGCGGCACCGCCGCGACCCACTTGCCCTTCTGCCCCGCAGCCTCGGTGCGGGTCATCAGGCCCGACGCGCTCCAGGAGCCGCCCACCCAGCCGTTCACGACGCCCTCGTTGAGGTCCGCGTTCCACTCGTCGCTGAACCCGACCTGCTCCTTGACGAGGTCCTCGTCGACGAGCTTCTGCCAGTAGTCGGCGACCTTCGTGCTGGCCTCGTCGTCGATCGAGACCTTCCAGTGGTCGCCGTCCACGCCGAACCAGCTCGCGCCCGCCTGCCACGCCAGCGGCGCGAGCGGGGGCTCGTTCGTGAAGAAGCTCGTGAGGTAGGCGTCGGGGTCCGCCTTGCGCACGGCACGCGCCGCGGCCTCGAACTCGTCCCACGTCGTCGGGACGTCGACGCCCGCGGCGTCGAGGACGTCCTGGCGGTACCACATGACCAGCGGCGGCGCGTCGTAGGGCATGCCGTAGGTCTCGTCGCCGAAGGTGACGAGGCCGCGCACCTGGTCGGAGTACTCGTCCAGCGTCGCCGCGGGGACCAGGTCGTCGACGGGGACGACCTGACCGGAGGCGGCGAAGCCGGGGAGCCGGTAGTACTCGACGCCGACTACGTCGGGGCCGGTCCCCGAGTCGATCGCCGCGGAGAGCTTGGTGTAGCCGCCGTTGGCTCCGTTCGGGATCTCCTCGAAGTCGACGGTGATGTCGTCCTGGCTCTCGTTGAACGCGGCGGCGACGTCGGCCATGCCGCTCAGCGACGACCAGAAGGTGACCTCACCGGTGGGCTCGGAGGCCGCGGGCGTGGCCGCGGAGCCGGACGTGCAGCCGGCCAGCAGGGCGCCGGCGGCGAGGAAGGCGGCCGCGGTGAGCGGAGCGCGACGCAGGCTCATGGGATTCTCCTTTGAACGTGAAGCGAGCTGTCGCCACTGAACCCGAGCCGGGCCTCACCACACAAGCAGAAGGAGACATTCGAACATCACCGCACATCTACGGGGCAGTTCGGGTGGACTCCCGCTCGACGAGGGTCGGCAGCAGCATCATCCGCACGACTGCACGGCTGGCCCGCTCCGCCTGCCGGAGATGGTCGACGCACAGGCGCAGCGCGGCATACCCGAGGTCGTGCTTGGGCGGGGCCACCGCGGTGAGCGGCACGGCCGCGAGGGCCGAGAACTCGTCGTCGTAGGCGACGAGCGCGAAGTCCTCCGGGATCCGGATGCCGCGCTCCGTCGCGAGGTCCGCGAGCGCCATCGAGTCCACGTCGCCCAGCACCAGCGCCGCGGTCACCTCCCGCTCCACGCAGACGTCGAGGAACCGCTCGATCTCCTCGATCGTCACGTCCTCGCCGACCCCCGGCGCGGGCAGCACCCGCTGGAGCGCGTGCTCCTGCAGGCCCAGGCGCGTCATCGTGCTCTCGTACCCCTCGCCGAGCGGCTCGGTGGTCGGCGTCTCGCGCGCGGCGAGGGCGATGCGACGGTGCCCGAGCCCGGCGAGGTGGCGGACCGCGAGCTCGGCGCCGTAGGCGTGGTCGCTGCGCACCCACTCGAGCCGTCCCGCGCCACGCTCGTCGACGCCCCGCTCGACGACCACGACCGGGATCGTCGCCCCGGTCAGCAGCGCATGCAGGTCCGAGCCCTCCACCAGGCTGCCGCGCGGCGTGATCATGAGCGCGTCGACCCCGCCGGCGATCATGCGCTCGGCCTGGCGCAGCTCCTCGCGCTCGGAGTAGTTCGTCGTGCCGAGGACGAGCCGGCAGTTCAGCTCCCGGGCCGCGTCGCTCGCCCCCCGGATCACCTGCGGGTAGTAGTAGCTCGCCGAGGGCGCGATCATGCCGATCGTGGCGACCGGACGCTCCTGCCGGCGGCCGGCCCGGTCGGTCGCCCGCTCCTGCTGCCGGGCCACGGCGCTCGAGACCGCCCCGCCGTGCACCCGCACGAGCAGGCCGCGGGACTCCAGCTCGGCCAGGTCGCGCCGCAGGGTCATCTCGGACACGCGCAGCCGCGGCGACAGCGCGGCGATCCGGAGCGAGCCCCGCAGCTCGAGCTCCCGCAGGATGGCGTCGTGCCGGGCGGCAGCGACCATGACGACCTCCGCATGTGTGGTTCTGTGCGTTTCCGAATATCGCACAGTCAACCACAGCGCGCGGTAGGGCGTCCGCGGCCCACCGCGCCCGCAGCGAGGCCGCCGGCGTGCCACGGTCACCGGCGGAGGTGGGTACCGTGCGGAGCATGGACGCCCTGCACGAGCTGACCGCCGTCCGCCTCCGCGACCTCCTGCGGTCGGGCGAGCTCACCCCCACCGAGGTGGCCGAGCACTTCCTGGCCCGCATCGAGCGCGCCAACCCGGCGCTGGGTGCGTTCGTCTCGGTCACCCCGGAGGCCGCCCGCGAGCGTGCGGCGGGCCTCGAGCGCGACGGCGCGCAGGGCCGGGCGCCCCTGTGGGGGCTCCCCGGCGCCGACAAGGACCTGTGGATGCGGGCGGGCGTGCCGGCCGGCCTCGGCTCGCGCGCCTTCGCCGGGGACGACGCCGTCGTGCCGCCCGTGAGCGACGAGATCGTCGAGGTGCTCGACGCGGCCGGCGTTGTGAGCCTCGGCCGCACGACGGCTCCCGAGCTCGGCTTCCCCGCGTACACCGAGCCGCTCGCGGGGCCCGTCGCGCGCAACCCGTGGGACCCGGGGCTGGGCGCCGGCGGGTCGAGCGGCGGCGCGGCCGTGGCCGTCGCGGCCGGCCTGCTGCCGTGCGCGCCCGGGTCGGACGGCGGCGGGTCGGTGCGCATCCCGGCGGCCGCCTGCGGGGTGGTGGGACTCAAGCCCAGCCGGGGCCTCGTCCCGGCGGGCTCGGGACAGGAGTCCCTGGGCGGGCTGGTGGTGAACGGCCCGCTCGCGCGCACGACCGAGGACACCGCGCTGCTGCTCGAGGGCATGCTCACATGGACGCCCGACGGCCGGGTGGCGCACCCCCTGACGCTGCGCGCGCCGTCAAACCGCGCCGGGGACTACCTGGCCGCGGCCCGTCGCGGGGAGGTGGCCGGCAGCGGCGGCGAGGACGTGCGGGGCCGGTTCCGGGTGGCCGTCACGACCGACTCCGCGTGGGACGACTTCTACGCGATCACGACGTCCGACGCCGCACGCGCCGCCCTCGACGCCGGGGTCCGCGAGCTCGCCGGGCTCGGGCACGAGCTCGAGGACCTCGCCCTCGAGCCGGACCCGGCCTACGGCCCCGCGTTCCGCACCCTGTGGATGGCCGGCGCGTCGGCGGTGCCCCTCGACGACCCCGCACGCCTCGACCGGCTCGAGCCGCTCACCCGCTGGTTGATCGGCCGTGGCCGGCAGGTGCCCGCGCGCGAGCTCGCGCAGGCCCTGCGGGCGCTCACCGGGTTCGAGCGCCGGCTCGTGGCGCAGGTGTCGCGGTTCGACGCCGTCGTGACCCCGGCCCTGGCGATGACGCCGAGGCCGCTCGGCTGGTTCGACCCCGAGGACCCGGAGCGCAACTTCGAGCAGCAGTGCCAGTACACGCCGTGGACGTCGATGCTCAACGTGGCCGGTCTGCCCGCGATCACGGTGCCGACCCGACCGACCGACGACGGCCTCCCCATGGGGGTCCAGCTGATCGGCCGCCCCGGCGGGGAGGCGACGCTGCTCGCGCTCGCCGCGCAGCTCGAGGACCGGCTGCGCTGGGCGGACCGGCACCCGCCGGTCTGGTGAGCGGGCGCAGGCCCGCCGGCCGGGACGCCCAGGTGCGAGACCGCGCCCCGGCGCCTACCGTCGGTTCTCGAGGTCGTTCGACGACGGAAGGAGCCCCGATGGGACTGGGAGACAAGGCCAAGCACCTCGCGGAAGAGGGCGAGGGCAAGGTCAAAGAGGCTACGGGCAAGCTCACCGACGACGAGAAGAAAGAGGCCGAGGGCAAGGCCCAGCAGGCCAGCGCGAACCTCAAGCAGGCGGGGGACGACGCCAAGGACGCATTCAAGAAGTAACCCGCTCACGACGACGGGGCGCCACCGCACGGTGGCGCCCCGTCGTCTTGTCCGGGCCTGTGTCCGGGCCGCGAGGGCCGCGGCGTCAGAGGTCGTCGGGCAGGCAGCCGAAGGCCTCGTCGGCGCCCAGCGCGGCCGTGGCGAGCAGGCCCTCCAGCCCCGAGCCGGCGGGCACCGGGCGCGGGTCGTCGACGACGACCCACAGGCCGTCCACCACGTCGTAGCGCGCCTGCGGCCCCTCGTCGACCAGCGACCGGACGGCGGCGACGAGCCGCTCGACCTCCTCGCCCGCGGTGCCGAGGCCCACCGACGCGCGCACGGCGCCGGCGTCGAACCCGAGGCGCCCGAGCAGCGGGTGCGCGCAGAACCGCCCGTCGCGCACGCCGATCCCGTGCTCGGCCGACAGGTACGCGGCGACCAGGCCCGGGTCGTAGCCGGAGACGGTGAAGGTCACGACGCCCACCGGGTCGACGGCGTCGTCCCAGACGTGCACGACCTCCACCCGGTCCAGCGCGCCGAGGCCGTCCACGAGCCGGCGCCGCAGCGCGTCCTCGTGCTCGCCGGCGACCTGCGGGTCGAGGGCGGCGAGCTCGTCGCACGCGGCCGCGAGCGCCACCGCGCCGATGACGTTGGGCGACCCGGCCTCGTGCCGCGCCGGCCCCTCGTGCCACTCGGTGCGCGTCGTGCGCACGCGGCGCACGGCGCCGCCGCCCGCGAGGTACGGCGTGCCGACGTCGAGCCAGTCGCGGCGGCCGACCAGCGCGCCGGCGCCGAACGGCGCGTACGTCTTGTGGCCGGAGAACGCGACGTAGTCGACGCCGGTCTCGGCCAGGGAGAAGCGGCGGTGCGGCACCAGCTGCGCGCCGTCGAGCACGACCCGCGCGCCCGCGCCGTGCGCCGCGGCGACGACGTCCGCCACGGGCAGCGCCTCGCCCGTGACGTTGGACGCGCCGGTCAGTGCGAGGAGCGCGTAGGGGCGGCCGTGGGCGACCCCGGCGGCCAGCTCGCCCTCGATCTCCGCCAGCGTCGCGGAGACGGACGGGCCGCCCGTCACCACCGTCGCGTCGGTGACGCGCTGCCAGGGCAGCAGGTTGGCGTGGTGCTCGATGTCGAGCACGAGCACGCGGCCCGGCTCGCCCGTCACCGGGTCGGCGGGCACGCAGCCCGCGAGCAGGTTGAGCGAGTCGGTGGTGTTCCGGGTGACGATCGTCAGGTCGTCGTCCCGGGCCCCGACGAACGACCCGATGGTGCGGCGGGCCGTCTCGTACAGGGCGGTCGAGACCTGCGAGAGGTAGCCGGCGCCGCGGTGCACGCTGGCGTACAGCGGCAGCACGCGCGTGACGCGGTCGGCCACGGCCTGCAGGGCGGGGGCCGAGGCCGCGACGTCGAGGTTGGCGTACGGCACCTGGCGGCCGTCGACCAGTGGTACGAGCGTGTCGCCGCCGACGACGGGCAGCACGGGCGCGACGTCGTGCACCGGGGCGGCGAGAGGCGCCGGGGCGGGCGCGGTGGTGAGCGTGGTCATGCGTGGTCCTCCTCGGTCGTGCCGGGGAGGTGCCTCCCCGCGCTTGCCCGCGCGCCGGACGGCGCGGGGCCAGGTCGTCACCCGGGGCACCCCGCCGCGAGAGGAGGGTTGCCGGCCAGCGAGCCGGGGCTTGTCGCTGGCGCTCTTGACCTGTGACCATCGTCCGGAGGAGGTCCGGCGGTGTCAAGCGGCGAGCCGCGCCCTCTTGACATGTGGGACGGCGCGCCCCCGAAGGGCGCTCGCACGGAGCGCCCGACCGTTCCTGCGGTCATTGCAGCGGGTACTGCCCAGGGTGGTAGCGCGGGTCGATGGGACGCTCCTCGGGCGGCAGGTACCGGTGCGGCTCCTGCGGCCTCCGGTCGCGGCGCCGTCGGAACCATCCTCGGATCCTCGTGAAGAACGACATGGCGACCTCCCGACCGTCGAGGTTCGCTCCCCATGATCCGCGGCCGGTGCGCCGCTCGCACTCCTCGGCGACCGGACGAGGTGCGAACAGACGACGGGCCCGCCGAGGTCAGAAGCCGCTGGCCCCGCCGCCGTCGCGCCAGCCGAGCGCGTTGTCCGCGCCCTGGGCGTACGGGGCCTCGTGGGGGCGTCCGCCCTCACGGGGCGGCGGCAGGTCGCGGGGGCGCTCCAGCGGCTCCTGGCGCTCCCGCCGGAACCAGCGCCTGAGGGTGTCGAGAAGCGCCATGGTCGACCTCCGTCGTCGTGAACCCGTGCCGATTACTTGGCGGAGACTTTACCCTCGGCCGCGGGTGGCCGCCCGGGAGGACGCCCTCGTTCGCTGCGCGAGACGGGGTGACCAGCACGCGGACGGCGGGCGTACGATCGCCACGACCATCCCGAGCGGCCGAGTGACGTGGCACGTCGACGCCGCAGCAACCCGCGGGCCGGTCGCCGCCCTCGTGGCGGCGGCGCGGCACGGACGAGGGTGCTACCGCCACGACCGATGGGAGGACTGCGATGAGCACCCAGATCGAACCCCGCCCCGCCGAGGGCTACGCCGGGGACCTCACGCCGCAGCAGGCCTGGGACCTGCTGGCTGGCGACCCCGAGTCCGTCCTCGTGGACGTGCGCACCGAGGGCGAGTGGCGTGCCGTCGGCGTGCCCGACACCGCGCAGGCAGGCAAGCGCCCCGTCTTCGTCGAGTGGGTCAAGGCGGGCGGGCGCCCGAACGCCGGCTTCCTCGCCGAGCTCGCCGCCGCGGGCGTGACCGCCGAGCGTCCGATCGTCTTCCTGTGCCGCTCCGGCCAGCGGTCGATCGGCGCGGCCCGCCTCGCCACGTCGTCCGGCCTCGGCCCGGCGTACAACGTGCTCGAAGGCTTCGAGGGTGGCCCCGGCTTCGACGGCGCCCGCGACCGCGAGGGCTGGAAGGTCCGCGGGCTCCCCTGGGGCGAGTACTCCGCCGAGGGCGTGACCACGGAGTCCCGCGCGTGAGCGGCGCGCACCCGAACCAGGACATCCCCACCGGGCCGGCCGCCGACGACGTCGTGCACGGCGGGTCGGGCCGGGGCCCGCTGCCCGCGACCGCGCGCCCCGCGACGCTCGCCGTGCGCGGCGGCCACCGGCGCACGGACTTCCAGGAGACCTCGGAGGCGCTGTTCCTCACACAGGGCTACGTCTACGACACCGCCGCCGACGCCGAGGCCTCGTTCTCCGGCGACCTGTCGCGCTTCGTGTACTCGCGGTACGGCAACCCGACGGTGCACACGTTCGAGGAGCGCCTGCGCCTGCTCGAGGGCGCCGAGGCCTGCTACGCGACGGCGTCCGGCATGTCGGCCGTCTTCACGACGCTCGCGGCCCTGGTGTCCAGCGGCTCGCGCATCGTCAGCGCGCGCGCCCTGTTCGGCTCCACGAACGTCATCTACGAGGAGATCCTCGCCAAGTGGGGCGTGCAGGTCGACTACGTGGACGGCCACGTCACCTCCCAGTGGGAGGACGCCCTGGCCACCCCGGCCGACGTCGTCTTCTTCGAGTCGCCGTCGAACCCCATGCAGGACCTCGTCGACGTGCGGCGCGTCGCGGAGCTCGGCCACGCGGCCGGGGCCGTGGTCGTCGTCGACAACGTCTTCGCGACGCCGATCCTCCAGAAGCCCCTCGAGCTCGGCGCCGACGTCGTCGTGTACTCGGCCACCAAGCACATCGACGGCCAGGGGCGGGTGCTCGGCGGGGCGATCCTCGGCACCCGCGAGTTCCTCGAGGGGCCCGTGCAGACGTTCATCCGCAACACGGGCCCGTCGCTCTCGGCGTTCAACGCCTGGGTGCTGCTCAAGGGCCTGGAGACGCTCGACGTCCGCGTCCGCGCGCAGAACGCCGCGGCGCTGCAGGTGGCCGAGGCTCTCGAGGGCTTCGCGGAGATCGCCGCCGTGCGCTACCCGTTCCTGACGTCGCACCCGCAGCACGAGCTGGCGCGTTCCCAGCAGTCCGGGGGCGGCACGGTCGTGACGTTCGACCTCGCCGTGCCCGAGGGCACGGAGCCGGAGGAGGCGAAGAAGCGGACGTTCGCGTTCCTCGACGCCCTGCAGATCGTCGACATCTCCAACAACCTCGGCGACGCGAAGTCGATCATCACGCACCCCGCCACCACGACGCACCGCAAGCTCGGCCCCGAGGGCCGCGCCAAGGTGGGCATCGCGGAGACGACGGTGCGCCTGTCGGTCGGGCTCGAGGACCCGCGGGACATCATCGAGGACGTCGAGCAGGCCCTGCGCGCCTGACTGCGACCGAGCCGGGTGTAGACGCACGTCTACACCCGGCCTAGCATGACGGCATGCAGACCGTCGGCACCCGCGAGCTCAAGCAGAACCCTGCTGCGGCGATCCAGCGCGTCCTGGAGTCCGGGGAGAGCGTGGAGATCACCGCCTACGGACACCCGACCGGGGTCGTCCTCGCCCCGGAGGGCACGGTTCCCGCCCGCTGGGTGCCCGGGGCGGCCCTCGCCGACCTGACCCCGCTCGACCCGGCCGAGGCCGAACGATGGCACGCCGACTCCGAGCCGGAGCCCACCGACGATATCCGCGATCCCTGGGGCGGTCGTGCATGATCCTCCTCGACACAAACGTCCTCATCGATCTGGACCGATACCGCTTCGACACCGGCGAGGCCTACGGGGCGAGCATCCTCTCCCGTGCAGAGCTCGAGTTCGGCGTACAGGTCGCGCCCTCGGCCGAGTCCATGGCGGTCCGCGCCCGCCGGCTCACCGAGCTCGACGACCGTTTTCGCTGGATCGAGTTCGATGTCGCGTGCACCCGCTCGTACGGCATCGTCGCCGCAGGGGCACGTGCGACCGGCGCCCGGGCGCGCAGCAAGGACGCGCTGATCGTCGCGCAGGCACATCGGCACGGCGCGGCCGTCATGACCGCGAACCTGAACGACTTCCGTCCGTTCGACCACCTCGTCCAGGTGCTCCCCCCGGCTCCGCGCACCACCTGACCGCGCCCGGCATGCGAGCCTGCGCGTCAGGCAGCCGGTATTTTCGTTGGGTCCCCGAGCCGGGCGGCGCCTACGGTCGCGACATGCCCGACGCGATCTTCGCCGACCCCACGCTCGCCCGGCTGTACGACCCGCTCGACCCGGACCGCAGCGACCTCGACGCCTACCTCGCGCTCGCCCGCGAGCTCGGTGCCCGCAGCGTGCTCGACGTCGGCTGCGGCACCGGCTCCTTCGGGGTGCTGCTGGCAGGCGAGGGCCTCGACGTCGTCGGCGTGGACCCGGCGGCCGCCTCGCTCGACGTCGCGCGCGGCAAGCCGGGCGCCGGGACGGTGCGCTGGCTGCACGGCGACGCGACCACGCTCCCGCCGCTGCAGGTGGACCTCGCCACGATGACGGGCAACGTGGCGCAGGTCTTCCTCGCCGACGACGACTGGGCGGCGACGCTCGGGGGCGTCCGCGCGGCACTGGCGCCGGGCGGGCACCTGGCCTTCGAGACCCGCGACCCGGCGCGCCGGGCATGGGAGGGCTGGACGCGCGAGCGGACGTACGCGCGGACCGACGTGCCCGGGTTCGGCGCCGTCGAGACCTGGACCGACGTCACGGACGTGTCCGGGCCGTTCGTGACCTTCCACGGCACGATCGTCCTGCCGGACGGCCGCGTGCTGCACTCCGACTCCACGCTGCGGTTCCGCGAGCACGACGAGGTCGAGGCGTCGCTCGAGGCGGCCGGGTACGTCGTCGAACAGGTGCGCGACGCCCCGGACCGCCCCGGGCTGGAGTGGGTCTTCGTCGCCCGCGCCGGGCGGGCGTGACCGCCGCTCAGACGGCCGTGCGGACGACCATCTTCCCGGTGTTGGCGCCGCGCATCATGTCGACGAACGCCTGCGGGGCGTTCTCGATGCCGTCGACGACGGTCTCGTCGTAGGCGATCTTCCCGTCGGCGAACCAGCCGGTCATGAGCTCGCGGAACTCCGCGCCGTGGTGGAGGTAGCCGCCGAGCGTGAAGCCCTGGAGCTTGAGACCGCGCGTGATGAGGTTCGCCATGTTGTCGGGGCCGGACACCCGGTCGGTGGTGTTGTACGCGGCGATCGCGCCGCAGAGCGCGACCCGGCCGCCGTCGTTCATCACGTCGAGCGCCGCGGTGAGGTGGTCGCCGCCGACGTTGTCGAAGAAGACGTCGACGCCGCCCGGCACCAGGGCCGGGAGCTGCTCGCGGACGGGTGCGTCCTTGTAGTTGAGCGCGGCGTCGTAGCCGTACTTCGAGGTGAGCAGCTCGACCTTCTCGGCCGACCCGGCGGAGCCGACGACGCGCGAGGCGCCGAGCAGCCGCGCGATCTGGCCGACCGCGGTGCCGACGGCGCCCGCGGCGCCGGAGACGAAGACGGTGTCGCCCTCCTTGATGCCGGCGATCGCGGTGAGCCCGACGTAGGCGGTGAGGCCGGTCATGCCGAGCATGCCCAGGTGCAGCGACAGCGGGACCCCGGGGATCTCCGGCAGCACCTGGAAGCCGCGCGCATCCTCCTGCACGACGTCACGCCAGCCGTACTGGTGCGACACGACGGCGCCCACGGGCACGTCGTCGGACGCGGACTCGAGCACGCGGCCGACCGCGCCGCCGGTCATGGTCTCGCCGAGCGCGAAGGGCGGCACGTAGCTCTTGACGTCGTTCATCCGGCCCCGCATGTACGGGTCGACGGAGACGAACTCGTTGGCCACGCGGACCTGCCCGGGCTCCAGGTCGCCGTAGGTGACCTCGACGGTGCGGAAGTCCTCGGGGGCGGGCCAGCCGGTGGGGCGGGCGGCGAGCTGGATCTGGGTGGAGACGATCGAGGACATGCGGGTGGTGCCTTCTTCCGGTGGGTGGTGACGGGCGGCGCTCCGGTCAGAGCGCGAGGCCCACGACGAGCGCGACGACGGCGAGCAGCGGCACGGCTCCCTGCGTGAGGGCGGCGGCGCGCTTGTCGTGCGAGGACAGGAACAGGACGAGCGCCGCGGCGAGCATGCTGCCCGTGCCGGCGAGGACGAGGGCCGCGCCGGCCCCGGTGCTTCCCGCGACGACGAGCACGATGCCGACCGCGGTCACGACGGCGAGGAACAGGTTGTAGAAGCCCTGGTTGAAGGCCAGCTCGCGCGTCGCAGCGGCCTCCTGCTCGGTGGTGCCGAACGTGGCCCGCGCCCGGGGCGTGGTCCATGCGAGCGACTCGAGCCAGAAGATGTACACGTGGAGCGCCGCGGCGACCCCGGCCAGGACCAGTCCCGTGGCGACCATCGATGCCCCCTGCTGCCTGCCCGGCCGTCGCCGGGTCGATTCTGTAACGGTCGGTCCACTGTATATACTGCAACGACCGTTACACAACTTGGAGGCACGATGGGCAGGGCGCAGGGGTTCGAGACCGGGCACGCGGTCCGCGCCGCCCGCGAGGTGTTCTGGCGCGACGGCTACGCGGAGGCGTCCGTCCCCGCGCTCGAGCGGGCCACCGGGCTGAACCGGTCGAGCATCTACCACGCCTTCGGCTCCAAGCGCGGCCTCTTCGACGCCGCCGTGCAGAGCTACCTCGACGAGGTCGTCCGGCCCCGTCTGCGCCCTCTCGTCGCCGACGACGTGGCCCCCGACGCGCTCGTCGCCTACCTCTCCGGGCTGCGCGCCGCGCTCGCCCGCACCGACGAGATCCAGGGCACCTCCGGCTGCCTGCTCGTCAACACGTCGAGCTCGCCCATCGCCCGCGACGACGCCGTCCGGCAGACCGTGGCCGACTACCGCGCCGAGCTGCACGACGCCCTCGCGCGCGGGATCGCCGCCATGCTCCCGGGCGCCGGCGCCGCGGAGGGCGACCGGCTGGCCGACGTCTGCACGGCCCTCGTGATCAGCGCGTTCACCCTCGTACGGGTGGACCCGCCCAGCGCCCTGCACTGCCTGGACACCGCCGTCGCGCTGCTGGACGACGCGCGATAGCGTCCTACCATGTCGGCCCAGGCAGTCCCCGCGCCCCCTCGACGACGGCGACGCGTCGGGTGGTGGGTGACCGTCGCCGTCGTCGCCGTGGTCGCCGTGACCGGGGTGGTGCAGATCTTCCCGCTGCCCCGGACCGCAGACGTGGCTGCCCCGCCCGCGGACGCCACGGCCGAGGAGGTCGTGCGCGCGTACCTGACCGCCGTCGACGCCCACGACTGCAATACCGCGCAGGAGCTGACCACGCCCTCGTTCGCCCCGACCACCGAGAGCATGTGCCACGACGCCGCGAGCCTGGAGGTCACCGACCTCGAGACGGTCGGGACCGGAGCCGTGCACGCCGGGTTCGACGTCGACTGGCGATTCTTCGCCGACGACGGCTCCATCCCCGAGGGCGGGTTCGGGTGGACGTACTACCTCACCCGTGACTCGGACGGGTGGCGCATCGAGGACGCCGGCAACGGCTGACCTGGACGCGCCGTCAAGCGCCCGGGACGGCCAGCCCGGAGTCGTACGCCCACACCACGAGCTGCACACGGTCGCGCGCGCCGGTCTTGGTCATGATGCGGCTCAGGTGCGACTTCACGGTGCTGGGCTCGAGGAACAGGGCCGCGGCGATCTCCGCGTTGGACGACCCGCGGCACAGCAGGGCGACGATCTCCCGCTCGCGCGCGGTGAGCAGGCCCGCGGCGGCCTCGTCCGGCGCCACCGGGCCGCGGCGGCGCGCGAACTCGTCGATGACGCGCCGCGTGAGCGTCTGGTCCACGAGGCCGTCGCCGGCCGCGACGCGGCGGACGGCGTCGACCAGCACGTCGGGCTCGGCGTCCTTGAGCAGGAAGCCGGACGCGCCCGCCTCGAGGGCGCCGAACACGTAGTCGTCGAGGTCGAACGTGCTCACCACGAGCACGGGGACCGGGTCGGCGGCGTCCGGCCCGGCCAGCTCGCGGGTCGCGGTGATGCCGTCGCCGCCGGGCATGCGCACGTCCATGCACACGACGTCGGGCCGCTCGCGCCGCGCCACCCGCACGGCGTCCGCCCCGTTCGACGCCTCCCCCACGACCTCGAGACCCTCGCTCTCGAGGATCACGGTGAACCCGGCGCGCACCACCGCCTGGTCGTCCACCAGGACGACGCGCGTCATCGGACCCGCCGCCCCTCGGGTTCGCCGACGGCCACCGCGGCCTCCGGCCGGGGCACCGTGAGCCGCACCAGCCAGCCGCCCGCCGACGTGCGCCGCGCGGCAAGCCGGCCGCCCACGAGCTCCGCCCGCTCCGTCATGCCGATGACGCCGTGGCCCGCGCCTGACGGGCCGCCGGCGTCCGGCGTCGTCGGGTCGCCGCGGCCGTTGCGCACGACGACCTCCAGCGTGTCCTCGTCGTACGCCGTCTCGACGTCGACCTGGCTGCCGGGGGCGTGCCGCCGCGCGTTGGCGAGCGACTCCTGCAGCACCCGGTACACCGTGAGCTGCACCGTGGGCGGCAGCTCGAACGGCTCGCCGCGGCGCGTCTCCTGCACCCGGGTGCCGGCGCTGCGGGCGTCGTCGAGCAGCGCCGGGACGTCCGCGAGGGTGGGCTGCGGGGCCGACGGCGCGTCCTCCTCGCGCTCCGCGGAGTCGCGCAGGATGCCGACCACGAGGCGCAGGTTCTCGAGGGTCTCGCGCCCCTGCGCGCGGATCCACCGCAGCGACTCCCGCGCGCGCTCCGGGTCGCCGTCCACGAGCCGCTCCGCGGCGGCCGCCTGCACGACGATCCCCGACAGGTGGTGCGCCGCGACGTCGTGCAGCTCGCGGGCCATGCGGCCCCGCTCGGCGAGGACGGCCTGCGCCGCGAGCGCCTCGCGCTCACGCTCCGCCTGCGCCACGCGGGCCCGCAGCTGCGCCAGGAGCTCGCGGCGGGTGCCGACGTACGCGCCGACGAGGACCGCGCCGAGGTAGGTGATCAGCGCGGACACCAGGCCGCCCCAGAGCTGCGTGCCGACCGACACGCCGAGCTCGGCCGCCGACGCC
Source organism: Promicromonospora sp. Marseille-Q5078 (assembly GCF_050315395.1). Taxonomy (NCBI): domain Bacteria; kingdom Bacillati; phylum Actinomycetota; class Actinomycetes; order Micrococcales; family Promicromonosporaceae; genus Promicromonospora; species Promicromonospora sp. Marseille-Q5078. The sequence continues at coordinate 695,023 of NZ_JBNPQG010000001.1, read as the reverse complement.
GGCCCGCCGAGGACGTACCCGAGCAGCACCTGCACGACGGCGGTCGCGGTCGCGGCCCCGACGGCCGGGCGGCGCGGGGCGTAGACCCCGAGGGAGTAGGCGGCGATCAGCCCCGCCGGCGCCTGGAAGCTCACGTACGCCGGCAGGAGCGGGGCGAGCGCGAGCTGGCCCAGCAGCGTCAGCGCCAGGCACAGGACCGGCCAGCGGCGGCGCAGCGTCAGGGCCATCGCCTGCCCGGCGAGCACCACGCACGCCGCGACCGTCGCGCCGGTGCTCATCACGCCGAGCGACGGGCCCGCGCCGAACGCCTCGCCGAGGCCCGACGGCACCAGCCGCAGCAGCACGAGGAACAGCGTCACCGACAGCGCGGCGACCACGGCGCCGAGCAGCGCGTCCCGGCCCGTGGCCGTCCGGACGCCCAGGGCGTCGAGCCGCCGTCGCAGCGCGTCGAGCACAGGTCCTCCGTCGATGTCGTGCGTGATGTGGGGTGCAGCGTTCCGGGGCGGTGACCGCCCGGCACACGGTACGTCGTCCGTGCGCCGGGCCGGTCGCGTGTCCGGGCAGGTCAGGCGAGGTCGCGGCGCCGGAACGTCGCGCCCGCGGCGACGAGCAGGACGGCGGCCCAGGCGAGCAGTCCGGCCAGCGCCGCCGCGGCGCCGACGCCCGCCCCGGCGTCCGACGTCGCGCCGAACAGCTGGGCCGCGCCGTGCCCCGCCGACGCGAGGGAGCCGAGGGTGATCGGCAACCACGACGTCGCCGTCGTCGCGCCCCCGGTGAGGACGAGCGCGGCGGCCTGCACCATCGGTTCCACGAGGGCCAGCGCCACGACCACGACGACGGCCGCGACCTGCCCCCGCACGAGGGTACCGACGGCGAGGCCCAGCCACGAGAGCAGGACCATGACCGCGAGCCCGCGGGCCCAGACCCCCAGCGCCTCGCCCGGGCCGAGGGCCAGGCCCGCGCCCGACGTCGTCGCGACGGCGAGGACCAGGCCGACCGCCGTCACCACGGCCAGGGCCGCACCCGTGACGAGCGCCGCCGTCGCCGTCGCGCCCGCCTTGCCCGCCAGGATCCGCAGCCTGTCCGGGACCGCGAGCGCGGTGGGCACGATGCCGCCCGTGCGGAAGTCGGTGGTGGCCGCGAGCGCCCCGAGCAGCAACATGCACAGCGCGGTGGTGCCGCTCGAGCCGGACCCGGCCGGACCGTTGCCCAGGAGGTCGAGCAGCGCGCGCTGGGCCCCGGCGGTGCCGAGGTCCGTGGCCGCGGCGAGGCCGGACAGGAGCTCCGTGGCGTCGCCCGGGGACATCTGCACCCCGACGTGGAACCCGGCGTCGGACCCCGACCCGGCGCCCAGCGCCTCCAGGGTGCGCAGCGTGCGCGGCAGCACGAGGGTGAGGACCTGCGTGAGCACCATGCCGGCGACGGCGACGGCCGCGACGACCCACGGCGTCCGGGTGGTGCGCAGCTTGAGCAGCTCGGCGCGGAACATCAGCGCACTCCTTCGGTGGCGGCGGTGAGGTCGAGGTACACGTCCTCGAGGCTCCGGTCGGTGACGAGCTCGTCCAGCGGCCCGGCGGCCACGACGCGCCCCTGGCCGACGACGACGAGGTCGTCGGCGACCTGCGCCACCTCGGCGAGCACGTGGCTGGCCAGCAGCACCGTGCCGCCGTCGTCGGCGAACGCGCGCAGCAGCTCCCGCAGCCAGCGCATCCCGGCGGGGTCGAGGCCGTTGGCGGGCTCGTCGAGCACGAGCACCTCCGGACGGCCCAGCAGCGCGGCGGCGATGCCGAGGCGCTGCCGCATGCCGAGCGAGTAGGTGCGCACGCGGCGGTCCGCGGCGGGGACCATGCCGACGGCGGCGAGCGCCTCGTCCACCCGTCGGGCGGACAGGCGGGACGCCGCGGCGAGCACCCGCAGGTGGTCGCGTCCCGTGCGCCCCGGGTGCAGGCCGCCCGCGTCCAGCAGCGCCCCGACGACCTGCGCCGGGCGCGGCAGGTCCGCGTAGCGGCGGTCGTCGAACGTCGCGGTGCCCGCGTCCGCGCGGGCCAGCCCGAGCAGCACGTGCAGCGTCGTGCTCTTGCCCGCGCCGTTGGGGCCCAGCAGCCCCACGACGCGGCCCGGCGCCGCCGTGAAGCTCACATCGTGCACGGCCTCGAAGCCGCGGTAGGACTTGTGCAGCCCTTCGATCCGGATGGTCGTCATCCGTCCCCTCCCTCGTCCTGCCGGCGGTCGTGCGCCGGTGGTCCGAGCCTCCCGGGGACGGGGCGGCCGGGTCTTGAGGCGGAGGTCGGAACCTGCGTTGCGCCTTCCGGCGGACGAATCAGGCGTGCGAACGAACGTTGTCCCGCAACCGTCGGGACCGTCGCGGCGTCACGCCGCAAGGATGCGGAGCGCTGCTTGGCCGTCTCTGCGAGCTCCCGCGGGGATCGCGTTCCAGCATCTCGAGCCGTCGGGGAGATTACGCACCAAGGTCTCGACGCGCCGACGGTCCGACCCGGTGAACTGCTCCCGCGCGTCGAACGGATCGGTCAGGCAGCACAGCAGGGCAGCGGCGTCCTGGAGGTGACGTTCAGGGTCGCGGGAGTCCGTGCGGAACGCGGCGGCCTTGAGCACGAGCGCGCCGAAGACGTTCGGCACGCTGACGGTCGTCGCGCGCCCTTCGACGATCGACAGGCCGGCGTTCACGGTCCGGCGCAGCGCTTGGGTCCCGCCCTCGATGGCGACCATGTCTCGGCCACGCAGCTTCTCCACGACCCGAGGCGCCGCATGGTCGGCGACCAGCACATCGACGACGTCGGGGCTGCTGGTGATCAGGTCGACCGTGGCTGCACCGCGGACGAAACGGTGGGCAGTACGTTCGCGCGGGTCGACCGACGCCAGCATCTCGTAGCCCACGGACTCGAGGGCTCGAGCAGCGTCCGAGGGCAGTCCGCGCGTGGTCTCGACGTGGAGCACGACGTCCACGTCGTTGGTCGGACGCACGACGTCCAACCCCCGGTGGACCGTGTGCAGCTGGGCCATCAGTCCGCCGACGAGCGTCCAGGACGTATGAGGGAGCACCGCCTCGATCTCGGCCACGTTCGGCCACGGCGTGCCCCAGCCACCGGGCGGGCTGCGGACGGCGATGGTGGCACGGTCAGCCATGGAGGCGCCCCAACGCGGCGCCGATGGCGTCGAGGCCGGCCCGCCGCTCGCGTGTGTCCAGCGATTCGGCCAGGTCGAGCCCTGCGAGCACGACACCGGACGCCGCCAGCTCGCGAACGGTATCCATCGGGAAGGTGGTGACCCGTACCGTGAGCTGGCCGGCGTCGTCCGGGACCAGCCCGTAACGACGGACGAGCATCGCAAGTCCGTCGGCGTCGGCATAGCCGTCGACCCGCGTGGACCCGGCGAGCCCGAGGCCGGGGCCGACAGCGGCGGTATCGACCAGCGCGTCTCGTACACGCTCGGTCACCGAGGAGTGCCCCGCGAACTGCTTCACCCGGGCGCGCTCCCGGGCGCGGGCGATGAGCTCGGCGGCCGTCACGGACCGCAACGCCGATCTGAGCCTCGAGCGTTGCGTCGCACCCAACCAGGTGGCATCGACGCCGGCGAGAATCGCGACCGCGCCCCACGCGGTCGGCTGCGACCACGGACGGGTGCGGGTCGACCCACGGACGGCGAGGAAGCGATCGATGGACTCGGACTCGATCACTCCCCGTGCCGGCGCCGTGAGCTCACCCTGGGCGACCAGGTTCTGCACCTGGCGGGCCGAGACCCCCAGCCGCTCGGCCGCCTCGCGGACCGCAACCAAAGACATGACAGACAGTTTCGCCATAGCGAAGTCATCGGTCAACACCTGCGCGATCCTCATGGAGCGGCAGCCCCGTCCTTCGCCCGCGCCATGCACCTGTGGACGTGCGCGTGTCCGTGTCGGCGCGGGCCCGTAACCTGGCCGACGTGCTGCACGTCCACCGGTCCGAGCGCTCCGACGCGCTCGTCGCGCCCCTCGCCGACGTGCTCGCCGAGCCGCCGGACGACCCGTTCACCCCCGACGTCGTCGCCGTGCCCACGCGCGGCATCGAACGCTGGCTGGCGCAGCGGCTGTCGCACCGGCTGGGGGTCGGGACCGGCGCCGGCGGCTCGTCCGGCGCCGGCGTCTGCGCCAACGTGGACTTCTCGTCGCCGTCGCGGCTGGTCGCGTCCGCGCTGACGGCGGTGACCGGCGTCGAGCCGGACGACGACCCGTGGCGCCGCGCCCGGCTCGTGTGGCCCGTGCTGGAGACGGTCGACGCGTCCCTCGACGAGGCGTGGGCGGCACCGCTCGCGCGCTACGTCGGCGAGGCCGGGGACGAGGTGCGGCGCTCGCGCCGGCTCTCCCTCGCGCAGCGCGTGGCCGAGCTGTTCGCGGCGTACGCGCAGCAGCGGCCGGGCCTGCTCGCCCGCTGGCTGGACGGCGCGGACGAGGACGGCGCGGGCGCGCCCGTCCCCGACGACCTGGCGTGGCAGCCGCGCCTGTGGCGGCGGGTCCGCGAGCTCGTGGACGCGCCCGGCCCGGCCGAGGTGCTGGCGGAGGCGGTCGCCGCGCTGCGCGCCGACCCGGGCGCCGTCGACCTGCCCGCGCGCCTGTCCGTCTTCGGCCCCACCCGCCTGCCCGAGGACCAGCGGCAGGTGCTGGGCGCGCTCGCGCTGCACCGCGACGTCCACCTCTGGCTGCCGCACCCCTCCCCCGCGCTGTGGGACTCGGTCGCCGCGCTCGTGGCCGACCCTTCGACCGGCTCAGGGGGGACCGGCGTCGTCGGTCCGCGCCGGGACGACCTGCCCCCGGCCGCCCGGCACGCGCTGCTCGCGTCCACCGCGCGCGACTCGGTGGAGCTCCAGCTGCGGCTGTCGGGCGCGCTCGACGCCTCGGACGCCGAGGTGCCGGAGGTCGCCGTGACCCGCCACACCGCGCCGGCCCCGCCGGCCACGCTGCTCGGCGCCCTGCAGGGCGCGCTGCGCGCCGACGATCCGGACGCCCCCGCACGCACGCTGGACCCGGCCGACCGGAGCGTGCAGGTGCACGCGTGCCACGGCCGCGCCCGCCAGGTCGAGGTGCTGCGCGAGGTGCTCACCGGGATGTTCGCCGCCGACCCCACGCTGGAGCCGCGCGACGTCATCGTGCTGTGCCCCGACGTCGAGTCGTTCGCGCCGCTGGTGACGGCGACCTTCGGCGCGGCGCCCGACGGCGTCACGCAGGTGCACCCCGGCCAGCGGCTGCGGGTCAGCCTGGCCGACCGAGGGCCCGGCGTGATCAACCCCGTGCTCGGCGTGCTGGCGACCCTGCTGCGGCTGGCCGACGGCCGCGTCACGGCGTCGGAGGTGCTCGACCTCGCCACGACCGAGCCCGTGCGCCGCCGCTTCCGCCTGTCCGACGACGACCTCGACCGGTGGCGCGACTGGGCCGTCGAGGTGGGCGTGCGCTGGGGCGAGGACGGGTCGCGGCGCGCCCGCTTCGGCATCGACCCGCGCGTGCGGCAGGGCACCTGGGACGCGGCCCTGGACCGGGTGCTGCTCGGCGTCGCGATGGCCGAGGAGGACTCCCGGTTCGTGGGTCCCGCGCTGCCCCTGGACGACGTCGGGTCCACCGACGTGGACGTGGCCGGCCGGTTCGCGGAGCTCGTGTCGCGGCTGACGGGCCTGCTCGCCGACCTGGACGGCACGCACCCGCTGGAGCACTGGCTCGACGCCCTCGACCGCGCCGTCACGCTGCTCACCGACCCGGCACCGGACGACGCCTGGCAGTCCGTGCAGGCCCGCCGGGTGCTGGGCGACGTCCGGGCGGCGGGCGCGGGGCGCCCGGCCGCGACCGCGGGAGGCGGGCTGCGCCTGGAGGACGTGCGCGCCCTGCTCGCCGACCGGCTGGCCGGCCGCCCCACGCGGGCGGGCTTCCGCACCGGCGCGCTCACCGTGTGCTCGCTGGAGCCGATGCGCGCCGTCCCGCACCGGGTGGTCTGCCTGCTCGGCATGGAGGACGGCGCGTTCCCCCGCTCCGCCACGCCCGACGGCGACGACCTCCTGGCCCGTGGCGCCTGCCTGGGCGAGCGGGACCGGCGCAGCGAGGACCGGCAGATCTTCCTCGACGCGCTCACCGCGGCGCGCGAGCACCTCGTGGTCCTGCACTCCGGCGCCGACGAGCGCACCGGCGCCGACCGGCCGCCCGCGGTGCCCGTCGCGGAGCTGCTGGACGCGCTCGACCGGCTCGGCACCACCGCCGACGGCGGGCCCGCGCGGCGGCAGGTCGTCGTGCGGCACCCGCTGCAGGTGGTGGGCGAGCGCAACTTCGAGGCCGGCGCGCTGGGTGCCCCCGGCCCGTTCAGCTTCGACACCAGCGCCTTCCAGGGCGCCCTCGTGGGCCGCTCGGAGCGCGTCGAGCCGGGGCTCCTCGTCCCGGAGCCGCTCGCCCTCGACGCCCCGGCGCCCCCGGAGGTCGACCTCGACGACCTCGTCGCGATGCTCGAGCACCCGGTGCGCTGGTTCCTGCGGACCACGCTCGACGTGCGCATCGCGCAGGACGAGGACGAGGTGGACGACCGCCTCCCGCTGACGATGCCGCCGCTGGCCGCCTGGGGCGCCGGCGACCGCATCCTCACCGCCGTGCTCGGCGGCACCGAGCCGGGCCGCGCCTTCCAGGCGGAGTGGCGCCGCGGCCAGGCGCCGCCGCGCGAGCTCGGCCGCACCGCGCTGCGCGACGTCGTCGAGCGCGTGCAGCCCGTCGAGGTGCTGGCGCGCCAGGTGCGCGCCGACCACGACGCGCGGGCCGTCGACGTGGCCGCCGTCCTGCCGTCCGGCGTGCTCGTCACCGGGACCGTGCCCGGCGTGCACGGCGGCCGGGTGGTGCGCGCGGAGTACTCGAAGCTGGGGCCGAAGCACCGGCTGCGCGCCTGGGTGCAGACGCTCGCGCTCGCGGCGTCCGGCGGCGACGCCGGCCTGCCCGAGGGCGAACGGTGGCACGCGGGCACGGTGGGCCGGGCGCCGGGTCGCGGCGCCCGGGCGGCCTGGAGCCTGCTGCAGTCCCCCGACGCGGCGGACGCCGCCCGGCTGCTCGACGACCTCGTGGCGCTGCGCGCCGCGGCCACCCGCGCGCCGCTGCCCCTGCCGCCCGACGCGTCGCACGCGTACGCCGTCTCGCGCGCGGGCGGCGCGGGCGACCCGGGGCAGGCGACGAGCGAGGCACGGTTCACCTGGACCGGCGGCTTCGAGAAGGCCGACCCGTACCACCTGCTGGTGTGGGGCGACGGGGCGTCGTTCGACGCGATCGCCGGCGTCCCCGACGACGACGACCGGCGCCGGTTCCCCGACGAGCCCTCGCGGCTGGGCGCGCTCGCCCGGCGCGTGTGGGACCCGTTGCTGGCGCACGAGCAGAAGGGCACGTCATGACGGCGGGAAGCACGGCGGGCCTCGGCACCGACGCGACGGGCGGCCTCGCCGGCGCACCGGACCGGCCGGTCTTCGACGTCTGCGGGCCGCTGCCGGAGGGCACCACGGTGCTGGAGGCGAGCGCCGGCACCGGCAAGACGTTCACCATCGCGGCGCTCGCCACCCGGTTCGTCGCCGAGGGCCGCGCCGAGCTCCGGGAGCTGATGCTCGTCACGTTCGGCCGGGCCGCCACGTCCGAGCTGCGCGACCGCGTGCGCGAGCGCCTCGTGAGCGCCGAGCGTGCCCTGCGCGGCCCGGACCCGGCGTCCCACCCGGACCCGGTGGTGGCGCTGCTCGCCGACGTCGACCCTGCGGAGCTGGACCGCCGCCGCGCCCGGCTCACGGCGGCGCTGTCGCAGCTGGACGCCGCGACGATCACCACCACGCACGGGTTCTGCCAGCAGATGCTGACGTCGCTGGGCATCGCGGCCGACGTCGACCCCGCCGCCACGTTCGTCGCCGACGTCGCCGACCTGGTCCGCGAGGTGTCCGACGACCTGTACGTGCGCCGCTTCGCCGGCGAGGCGCACCCCGCCCTCACCCCGCCCATGGCGGCCGACCTCGGCCGCGCGGCGGTGAGCGACCACCAGGCCGTCGTCGAGCCCGCCGAGTCGGGCGGCGGCGGGCCGTCCACGCCGGGCGCGCTGCGCCAGGCGGTCGCGCTCGAGACCCGCACCGAGACGCTGCGCCGCAAGCGCGCGCAGCACCTCATGGACTACGACGACCTGCTGGTCATGCTGCGCGACGCGCTCGCCGACCCGGTGCACGGCCCGACGGCGGCCCAGCGGGTGCGGTCCCGGTTCCGGGTGGTCATGGTCGACGAGTTCCAGGACACCGACCCTGTGCAGTGGGAGATCCTGCGCACGGCGTTCCACGGCCACCGCACGCTGGTGCTCATCGGCGACCCCAAGCAGGCGATCTACGCCTTCCGCGGCGCCGACGTGGTCGCGTACCTCGACGCGCAGCAGGACGCGACCGCCGTCGCGACGCTCGGCACCAGCTGGCGCAGCGACGAGCCGCTGCTGCGCGCCCTGGACACCGTGCTGGGCGGGGCGGCCCTCGGCGACGAGCGGATCGTCGTACGGCCGGTGGACGCGGCGCACCGCGGGTCCCGGTTCGACGGCGGCGCGCCGCTGCGGCTGCGGCAGGTGACGCGCGCGGCGCTCGGCCTGTCCCCCGGCGAGACGCCGCCGGTGGGCCCCCCGCGCCAGCTCGTCGCCGCGGACGTCGCGGCGGACATCGCCGCGCGCCTCGGCCGCGACCGGCTGCTGGACGCCTCGCTGGTCGAGCCCGTCGAGACCCCGACGAGCGGCGGCCGGCGGCCCCTCGAGCCGCGCGACGTCGCGGTCCTGACCCGCACGAACGCGCAGGCCGAGGCCGTCCGCTCGGCGCTCGTCGCGCGCGGCGTGCCCGCCGTCGTCTCCGGGTTGTCGAGCGTGTTCGCCACGCCGTCGGCCCGCGACTGGCTCACGCTGCTCGCCGCGCTGGAGCAGCCGGGGGCGCACGGGCGGGCGGCGGCGCTGGCGCTCACGCCGTTCGTCGGCTGGGACGCCGGGCGGCTCGCGACGGCGGACGACGCCGCGCACGACGCCCTCGCCGACACGGTGCGGCGGTGGTCGCGGCTGCTGTGGTCGCGCGGGGTCGCGGCACTGCAGGAGGCCGTGACGCGCGAGGGGCTGGCCGAGCGGCTGCTGACCACCAGCACCGGCGAGCGGCGCCTCACCGACCTGCGGCACGTGGGCGAGGTGCTGCACGTCGCGGCCGTGACGGAGGGCCTGGGCGCCTCCGCGCTCACGGCCTGGCTGCGGCGCCGCATCCGCGAGGCCGCGCAGGACTACGACGAGGAGCGCAGCCGGCGCCTCGAGACGGACGCGGCGGCGGTGCAGGTCGTCACGGTGCACGCCAGCAAGGGTCTCGAGTTCGGCGTCGTGTACGTGCCGTTCGCGTGGGACCGGTACGAGCCGCGGCAGCCGGACGTGCTGCGCTTCCACGCCGGCGACGGCCAGCGCATCCTGCACGTGGGCGGGCCCGGCTCGTTCGGGTACGACGCCGCCCTGGAGCGGCACCGCCGGGAGGACGGCGGCGAGGACCTGCGCCTCCTCTACGTGGCGCTGACCCGCGCCCGCCACCAGGTCGTCGCGCACTGGGCGCCGTCCAAGGCGAACTCCGCGAAGGGCGGCCTGACGCGCGTCGTGCTGGGCGAGCGCACGCTCGGCGGCGAGCCCGCGCCGCACGCCTCCCAGCAGGCGATGCGCGACGACACCGTCCGGGGCGCGCTCGGCGCGCTCGCCGACCGGTCCGGCGGCACGATCGCCGCCGAGGAGGTGCCCGCCACCCCGTCCACCGAGCGCTGGCGGCCGCCCGCCGAGGAGGAGCCGGCGCTCGACGTGGCGCACCTGGACCGGCTGCCGGACCAGTCGTGGCGGCGCGCGTCGTACTCCGCGCTCACCGCCGCCGCGCACACCGGGCGGCCGGGCGGCCTCGGGGCGCCGACGGCCACGCCCCCCGGGGCCGGGGCCGGCGGGGTCGAGTCCGAGCCCGAGGGCGGCGGCCTCCAGGACGAGCCGGCGGAGGCCGCGCCGACCGCGGTCCGGCCGGGCGAACCCGGCGACGGAGCCGCCGCCGACGCACCCGGCGCCGACCTGCCGTCCCCCATGTCGGGGCTGCCCGCGGGCACGGGCTTCGGCACCCTCGTGCACGAGGTGCTGGAGTACGCCGACACGGCGGCGCCCGACCTCGACGCCGAGCTGCTCGCCCGCTGCGCCGCCGCCGCGACCACCCGGGTGCCCGGCACCGACCCGGGCGAGCTGGCCGCCGCGCTGGGCGTCGTCGCGCGCACGCCCCTCGGGCCGCTCGCCGCGGGGCGCACCCTCGCGGACGTCACGCCCCGCGACCGGCTCGCCGAGCTCGAGTTCGAGCTGCCCCTCGCCGGGGGCGACGGGGACTCCGGCGCCACCTCCGAGGGGGCGACCCTGGCCGGGATCGCCGCGGTCCTGGGCCGGTTCCTCGGCGACGACGACGCGTTCGCCGCCTACCCCGCGGCCCTGGCCGAGCTCGCGCAGGCCGACCCCTCGGCGCGGCCGCTGCGCGGCTACCTCACCGGGTCGATCGACATGGTGCTGCGCGTCCCCGGCGACGACGGCGCGCCGCGCTTCCTCGTCGTCGACTACAAGACGAACCGACTCGGCGCGTTCGACACCCCGCTCACCGCGTACGACTACCGGCCCGAGGCCACGGTGGACGCGATGCTGCACGCGCACTACCCGCTGCAGCTCGTGCTCTACCTCGTGGCCCTGCACCGGTACCTGACCTGGCGTCTGCCCGGCTACGACCCGGACGTGCACCTCGGCGGCGGGCTGTACCTGTTCGTGCGCGGCATGTGCGGCCCGGCCACGCCCGTCGGGCCCGACGGGGCGCCGCACGGCGTCGTGTCGTGGGTGCCGCCGCGCGGGCTGGTGCCCGCGCTGTCCGCGCTGCTCGACGGAGGCGACGCATGACCGACACCGCTCCCTCGCCGGTCGAGCCCGTCGAGAACTGGGTTTCGACAGGCTCGACCACCGAGGGCGACGTGCGCCACGCCGCCGCGGCGCCCGGCATGCTGCGGGAGTTCAACGCCGCCGGCCTGGTCGCCGCGACCGACGTGCACGTCGCGACCCGGCTGGGCCGCCTCACCGGCGAGGAGGACGCGACGGTGCTGCTCGCCGTCGCGCTCGCGGTCCGCGCGCTGCGCGGCGGGTCGGTGTGCGTGCGCCTGGACGACCCCGACGAGCTCGCCGCCCTCGCGCTCCCCGAGGACGCGGACCGCGGCGACTCCCCGGCCGACGGCGCCGCTGCGGTCGCGCCCCCGCCGTGGCCCGAGCACGCGGCCTGGGTGCGCGCGATCGAGGCGAGCCCGCTCGTGACCGTCGGCGCGGGCGAGCCGGTGGACCGCCCCGCCCGCTGGGTGGGCGGCCGCCTCTACCTCGACCGCTACTGGCGCGACGAGCTCACCGTCCGACGCCTGGTCGACGCCCGCCTGCAGGCGCCCCCGGTCGAGCCCCCGGGCGTCGACCGTCTCGACGCCGCCCTCGCCCGGCTGTTCCCCGCCGCGGGCGACGTCCGCCAGCGGCTCGCCGCCGCGCACGCCGCCGGGCGCCGCCTCACGGTGCTCACCGGCGGCCCGGGCACCGGCAAGACCACGACCGTCGCGCGGCTGCGCGCCGTGCTGCAGGACGTGGCGGGCGACGAGCAGGTCGAGGGGCAGGGGGACGGGGCGGGCACCGACGCACCCGGCCTGCGGGTCGCGCTCGCGGCGCCCACCGGCAAGGCGGCGGCCCGGCTGCAGGAGGCGGTGCGCGACGTCGTCGGCGCGCTGCCGCCCGAGGACCGGGCCCGCACGGGTCGGCCCGAGGCCACGACGGTGCACCGGCTGCTCGGCTACCGCAGCGCCACCCGGTTCCGGCACCACGCGGGCCACCACCTGCCGCACGACGTGGTCGTCGTGGACGAGACCTCGATGGTGCCCCTGTCGCTGATGGCGCGGCTGCTCGAGGCGCTGCGGCCGGACGCCCGGCTGGTGCTCGTGGGCGACCCCGACCAGCTCGCCTCGGTCGAGGCCGGCGCCGTCCTGGGCGACCTCGTCGCGCGCCCGCCGGTCGTCGAGCACCTGGGCGAGCACGTCACCACGGCCCCGTCGGCCGAGCCCACGGCCCCGTCGGTCGAGCCTGTCGAGACCACGGCCCTGGCCAACGGCGTCGTGCGCCTGGTGACCGTGCACCGTCAGGGCTCCGACTCGGCGATCCTGCCGCTCGCCGCCGCCATCCGGGAGGGCGACGCGGACGCCGTCCTCGACGTCCTCCGCGCGGGCTCGGGGGGCGTCGAGCTCGTCGAGGCCGACACCGAGCGCCTGGACGAGCAGGCCGTGCGTGGCCTGCACGACGACGCGGTCGACGCCGGCCGACGGCTCGTCGCCGCCGCGCGGACGGGCGACGCGGCGGGCGCGCTGGAGGCCCTGTCCGCGCACCGCGTCATGGTGGCCCACCGGCGCGGCCCGGTCGGCGTGGCGCGCTGGGCGGCGCAGGTCGAGGCCTGGGTGGAGGAGGCGACGGCCGACGGCACCGTGCCACCGACCGTCCCCGGGTCGCCGTGGGTCGTGGGCCGGCCGCTGCTGGTCACCAGCAACGACGCCGACGTCGGTCTGTACAACGGCGACACGGGCGTGCTCGTCGCCGACGGGGACCCGGCGACCGGCGCGGTGGTGGCCGCGTTCGGCGACCCCCGCGCCCCGCTGCGCGTGCGCACCCACCGGCTGCCGCCCGTCGAGACGGTGCACGCCATGACCGTGCACCGCGCGCAGGGCAGCCAGTTCCGCCGCGTCTCCCTGGTGCTGCCTCCGCCGTCGTCGCCCCTGCTCACCCGCGAGCTGCTGTACACGGCCGTCACCCGCGCGCAGGAGTTCGTGCGCGTCGTCGGCACCGCCGACGCCGTGCGGGCCGCCGTCGCGCACCCCGTCCGCCGCGCGAGCGGGCTCCGCGAACCGCTCCCCTGACCCGCGCCACGTTGTGGGTACGGAGATGGCGAGAATCTCCGTCCAAGTTCTCGCCATCTTCGTACCCACAACGTCAGGGACCTCACGGAATAGGCACCCCGCCCGCGGAGGTTGCTCTGGTCGATGAACTCCGACGCCCCCACCCCCGCGCCCACCTCTCCCCGGCTGTCCGTGCTGGACCTCGTGCCGGTCCGCACCGGTCAGTCCAGCCCTCAGGCGCTGGCCGCGTCGCTCGCGCTGGTGCGCCGCGCGGACGAGCTGGGCTTCGAGCGCTACTGGTTCGCCGAGCACCACAACATGCCGGCCGTGGCGGCGTCGACGCCGCCCGTCATGATCGCGGCGGCGGCCGCCGCCACGGATCGCATCCGGGTGGGCTCGGGCGGCGTGATGCTGCCGAACCACGCGCCGCTCGTCGTGGCGGAGCAGTTCGCCGCGCTGGAGGCGCTCGCCCCCGGCCGTGTCGACCTCGGCCTCGGCCGCGCGCCCGGGTCCGACCCGGTGGTCACCGCGCTGCTGCGCCAGTCCGGCCCGACGTCGGACGTCGAGCGGTTCCCGCAGCACGTGCGCGACATCCTGGCGCTCATGAGCCCGGACGGCGCCTCGCTGCGCCTCGGCGACGGCAACCTCTACGACGTGCACGCCACCCCCGCCGCCGACGGCACCCCGACCGTGTGGCTGCTCGGCTCGAGCGACTACTCGGCCCGTCTCGCGGCCGAGCTCGGCCTGCCGTACGTGTTCGCCAACCACTTCTCCGGAGCAGGCGTCGACCAGGTGCTCGCCCTGTACCGCGACGGCTACCGCCCCAGCCCCGCCCACCCCGAGCCGCAGACGTTCCTCACCGCGAACGTCGTCGTCGCGCCCACCGCCGTCGAGGCGCACGAGCGCGCGCTGCCCCAGCTGCGGTCGATGGCGCGGCTCCGCACGGGCAAGCCGATGGGCCGCGCCGAGACGGTCGAGCAGGCGGCCGCCGAGCCGCTGGACCCGATGGCGGAGCAGATCGTCGCGGACATGCGCTCCCGCTGGGTGGTCGGCGAGCCGCACCAGGCCGCCGCACAGCTCCGCGACCTCGCGACGCGGCACGGCGTGGACGAGGTGATGGTCGTGCCCGTCGCCGGCTCCTACGAGGCCGAGCCGCTCGACGCGACGCCTGGCCGCGTCCGGACCCTCGAGCTGCTCGCCGAGGCGCTCGCAGCCTGACGCCGGCAACACTCGGATCGGCAGGACGTCCCCGATTCGGCAATCATGAGTGCCGATCCGAGGACGTCCTGCCGAATCGACCCGCGCACGAGAGCGAGCCACCCATGCCCCAGGTCACCGTCGTCCGCGCCGACAACCCCGGCCCGATGACGCTCGACGGCACGCGCTCGTACGTGCTGCGCGCGCCCGGGTCGTCGTCGTGCGTGGTCGTGGACCCGGGCCCGGCCGACGAGGAGCACCTGGCCACGCTCGCCGAGGCCGGGCCGGTGGAGCTGGTGCTGGTCACGCACCGGCACGCCGACCACACGGCGGGGTCCGCGCGGCTGCGCGAGCTCACCGGTGCACCCGTGCGCGCGGCCGACCCGGCGCACTGCCACGGCGGCGCGCCGCTGCGCGACGGCGAGCGGATCGACGCGGCCGGCCTGCGGGTCGACGTCCTCGCCACGCCGGGACACACCGCGGACTCCGTGTCGTTCGTCGTGACGGAGCCGGACGCCGAGGCCGTGGTCCTGACGGGCGACACGGTGCTCGGCCGCGGCACCACGGTCATCGCGGAGCCCGACGGGTCGTTGCGCGACTACCTCGCCAGCCTCGACGCGCTGGAGCGGGTGGGCGACGGGCGGGTCGGCCTGCCGGCGCACGGCCCCGCCCTCGACGACCTGGGCGACGCGGTGCGCTCCTACCGCGCCCACCGGCTGGAGCGGCTGGCGCAGGTGCGTGACGCGCTGGCCGCGCTCGGCCCGGCGGCGGACGCCGACGCCGTCGTCGCGCACGTCTACGCGGACGTGGACCCGTCCGTGCGGGGCGCCGCGCGGCAGTCGGTGGTCGCCCAGCTCGCCTACCTGCGCGACGAGCCCGCCTGAGCCACGCCGGCCACGGCATCCACGGCATCCACGGCCGACCCGACGGGCAGGACGGGCCGGACGACGGCTGAGCGGATGTCGGTGTCCCGCGGCACGATGGCGTGATGACGGTCACGCCTGCCCCGCCCCCGGAAGCCCGCCCCGCCGTCCGCCTCGGCGTCGCCTTCGTGCCGACGATGCCCCCGGAGTCGCTGCGGTCCCTCGCCACGGCGGTCGAGGCCGCCGGCCTGGACGACCTGTGGGTGTGGGAGGACTGCTTCAAGCAGAGCGGCGTGGCCTCCGCGGCGGCGGCGCTCGCCTGGACGGAGCGGATCCGCGTGGGGATCGGCCTCATGCCGGCGCCGCTGCGCAGCACCGCCGTGACGGCGATGGAGATCGCCACCGTCGCGCGGATGTTCCCCGGCCGGTTCGTGCCCGCGGTGGGGCACGGCGTCCAGGAGTGGATGGGCCGGTCCGGGGTGCGGGTGGATTCCCCGCTCACCCTGCTGCGCGAGCACACCGAGGCGCTGCGCGGCCTGCTCGCGGGCAAGGAGGTCACGACCTCCGGGCGCTACGTCCAGCTCGACGGCATCCGGCTCGACTGGCCCGCGCCCGACGTCCCGCTCGTGCTCGGCGGCGTGGGGCCCCGCTCGATCGCCCTCGCGGGCGAGCTCGGCGACGGCCTGATCCTCGCCAACGCGCTGACACCCGACGACGTGCGCGCGGCCGCCGCGGCAGCCACGGCCGCCGCCGGCTCCGCGGGGTGGCCCGTGCCCGAGGTGTACGCCACGCTCATCGCCGCGACGGGTCCGGGCGCCCAGGAGCGCCTCGACGCCGAGCTGCCCCTGTGGGGCGCGGAGCCGGGGCGCGGCATCGGCGCCGCCGGCGACGCCCGAGCGATCGCCGACGCCGTACTCCGGCTCGCGGCCGCGGGAGCCGGCTCGGTCGCGGTGCAGCCCACGGCCGACGAGCCCGACCTGGCCGGCTTCGTCGAGCTGCTCGGCCGCGAGGTGCGGCCCCTGCTCGACCACGCGTGACCCTGCGTCGTCGGACGCACCCACCGTCCCACCCGTCGAAGAGATCGAGGAGCAGAGCATGAGCTGGAAGATCGAGCTGATCCACGTGCCCGTGAGCGACGTGGACCGGGCCAAGGAGTTCTACGAGCGGGTCGGCTTCCACGCCGACCACGACCAGCAGGTCAACGACGAGCTGCGGTTCGTGCAGATGACGCCGCCCGGCTCCGCGTGCTCCATCGCGTTCGGCACCGGCCTGGGCGGCACGCTCGCGCCGGGGCAGCAGGACACGATCCAGGTGGTCGTGCCGGACGCCGACGAGGCGCTGGCGCAGCTGCGCGGCGTGGGCGTCGAGGCGCAGGGCGTGGACGAGCAGGCCTGGGGACGGTTCGTCACGTTCGCCGACCCCGACGGCAACTCGTGGACGCTGCAGCAGCTGCCGGCGTGGTCCGCCGGCGCCGCTGGTTGAGCCTGTCGAGCTCGCTGGTCGAGCCTGTCGAGACCCGGTCTCGACAGGCTCCACCGTCAGGAGGTCAGAGCCGCTTGCCGTAGCAGCGCTGCTCCTCGAACTCCGCGTGGTCGCCGAACTTCTCGACCGGCTCGTAGCCGATCGCCTCGTACAGGCCGATCGCCTCGGGCTGCGCCGTGCCGGTCTCGAGCACGAAGCGGCGGAAGCCGACCTGGCGTGCGGCGCGCTCCAGCTCGGCCATGATCCGCCGGGCGACGCCCTGCCCGCGGTGCTCCGGGTCCACGTACACGCGCTTGACCTCGCCCGTCGCCGCGGGGTGCGTGGTGCCGCGGTCCCGTCGGTCGTCGGTGCCGGAGACGTCGCGCACGGCCGCGGTGCCGACCGGCTCCCCGCCGAGGCGGGCGACGAGCGTGACGACGATGCTGCGCGGGTCGATCGCGGGCGCCGGGTCGTCGCCGTAGCGCGTCGCCATCTCGGCCTCCTGCGCCGCGCGCAGGGCGGCGGCCGCCGCGTCGTCCCACTCGACGGCGTCGACGACCAGGTCCTCGGGCCCGGCGGAGGCGTCCCGGACCGCGGTGGTGGCGGTCATGCCCGGACGAGCGACGCCAGCACCGACGTGAAGAAGCCGAGGCCGTCGGTGCCGGAGCGCGGGCCGGCCTGCCCGTCGGGGCCGAACCCGGCCTCGACCGCGTGCTCGGGGTGCGGCATGAGGCCGACCACGTTGCCGCGCGCGTTGGAGATGCCCGCGATGTCACGACGCGAGCCGTTCGGGTTCCAGCCCTGGTAGCGGAACACGACCCGACCCTCCCCCTCGAGCTCGTCGAGCGTGCGGTCGTCGGCGACGAACTGCCCGTCCTGGTTCTTCAGCGGGATGGTGATGTGCTGGCCGGGCTCGTACCGGTTGGTCCACGCCGTGGCGGTGCTCTCGACCGACAGCACCTGCTCGCGGCACACGAAGTGCAGGTGGTCGTTCTTCACCATGGAGCCGGGCAGCAGGTGCGCCTCGGTCAGCACCTGGAAGCCGTTGCAGATGCCGAGCACCGGCATGCCGCCCTTCGCGGCGTCCACGAGGGAGTCCATCGCGGGCGCGAAGCGCGAGATCGCGCCGGCGCGCAGGTAGTCGCCGTACGAGAAACCGCCGGGCAGGACGACGGCGTCCACGCCGCGCAGGTCGCCGTCGGCGTGCCAGAGCGACACGGGCTCGCCGCCTGCGAGGCGCACCGCGCGGGCGGCGTCGCGGTCATCCAGCGTGCCGGGGAACGTGATGACGCCGATCCGCGCCGACGCGAGGGTGCCGGCGGTCATCAGGCGACGCCCTCGGAGGTGATCGTCCCGGCGGCGTCGGTCGCGGCGTCCGCGACCCGCACGACGTCCTCGATGACCGGGTTCGACAGCAGCGTCTCCGCAGCCTGCTGGGCGGCGGCGAGCACCTCGGGGGTCACCTCGCCGTCCACCTCGAGCTCGAACCGCTTCCCCTGGCGCACCCCGCTGAACTGGGTGAAGCCGAGGCGGGGCAGGGCCCCGACGACGGCCTTGCCCTGGGGGTCCAGGATCTCGGGCTTCGGCATGACCTCGACGACGACGCGTCCCACGGGTGCTCCTTGGATCGTGACCGGGTAGTCAGACGGCCGCCGCTCCGGGATCCCGGCACGCGCGGCGCCCCGAGGGGGCGCGCATGACGAGCGGGAGCACGACGGCGGGATTCCGCGACGATTCTACCCACGGCGCGCTAGCCTTCGGACGCCGCGCGACGTCGCCGGACGCCGGCACCCCGGCCCCCGCGTCATCCGGCCTCGTCCCACGACCGCACTCCCTGCAGAGGAAGCATGTCCGCACCCACCCCTCCGCCCGCGGGCGGCAGCGCTCCCGACCCCTTCGCCGCCCCGGACCCCGGCGCCTCCTCGCAGGCCGACCCGGCGAGCCCGTTCGGCGGCCCCACGCCGTACGACCAGCAGCCGACCCCCTACGGCCAGCCGACGCCTTACGGCCAGCCGACGCCCTACGGCCCGCAGACGCCCTACGGCCAGCCCGCGCCGTACGGGCAGCCCGCCGCACCCGGCACCGACGGGTTCTCGATCATCGCCCTGGTCACGGGGATCCTCTGGCTCAGCCCGTTCGCGATCGGCTTCGGCATCGCGGGCCTGCGCCGCACGAGGCGCACGGGGCGCTCCGGCCGCGGCCTGGCGATCGCCGGCATCGTGCTCGGCGCGCTGGGGCTGCTGGGCTGGCTGCTCGTCATCGGGCTGATCGCCCTCGCCGTGAACAGCGACGACTTCCAGGACGGCTTCCAGCAGGGCTTCGACGACGCGTACTCGGAGCAGACCGGGGCGAACCTGCAGCTGGGTGACTGCTTCGAGCTGCCTGCGGACGCCACCGACCTCAGCGGCGTCGTCGCCGAGGACTGCGCCTCGCCGCACGGCGCCGAGCTGGTGGGCGTCGACGAGCTCACGGACGCCACCTTCCCCGGGGACGACGCCGTCGTGTCGACCGCGGAGGGCTTCTGCTACGAGCAGTTCGCCGACTACGTCGGCACCGACTACGACTCGTCCGGCCTGGACATGGTCTACCTCTACCCCACCCAGGCGTCGTGGACGCTCGGCGACCGGCGCCTCATGTGCTGGGCGCAGAACCCGGACGGCTCGCCCCTCGAGGGCAGCGTCCAGGGCTCGGGCCTGTAGCCCGGCCGAGCAGCTCATCGAGCAGCTCATCGAGCAGCTCACCGAGCAGCTCACCGAGCAGCTCGGCCGCAGGGCACGGCGGGCGGCTGGCGACATCGCGCCACGGCGCGTTCTCGCCACCGCCCGCGGCCCCCGGACGCCCGGGCGGGTGCCACTCTGGACCCGCCTGACGACTCTCCGGGGACCCACCATGCATCGTGCTCCACGCGCCTCACAGCGGCTCGCCGCCGCGTCCTGCCTCGCCGCGCTCACGCTGGGCGGTGTCGCCGCGGCGCCCGCCGCGCTCGCCGCGCCCGCGCCGGACGGCGCCGAGGAGCTGCTCGCGTCGCTGGACGACGACCAGCTCGCCGTCCTCGACCGCCTCTCGACCCTCCAGGTCAGCGGGCTCCAGGACTTCGACGACGACGTCCTCGGGGACGCGGACGACGTCGACGTCATCGTGTCCCTCACCCAGCCCCCGGCGGCCACCGCGCAGCTGCTCGCCGCGACGCAGGGCCAGACCCTGACGGCCGACGCCGCGCAGGAGGCCGTCGAGGAGTCCCAGGAGTCGTTCGACGACGCGCTCGCCGACGCCTTCCCGACGACGTCGCGCGACGCCCGGGAGGCCGCGCCGACGGTCGACGAGACGTACACCGAGGCGTTCAACGGCGTGAGCATGACCGTCCCCGGCACGGAGCTCGAGGCGCTCGCGGACGTCGGGGGTCGCCGCCGTCTGGCCGGACGAGGAGGTGCACGCCGCCTCGACCGCCGTCGCCACGGGAACCACCCCGCGACGGCCGCCACGACCGCCGAGGACGAGGACGACCAGGCGGCCATCGCCGCCGGGCTGGCGCGCCTGCACGACGCGGGCGTCACCGGCGAGGGCACCACCGTCGGCGTCATCGACACGGGGATCGACTACCGCCACCCGGACCTCGCCGCTGTGTACGCGGGCGGCCGGGACCTGGTCGACGGCGACGACGACCCGATGGAGACGACGTACGCCGACTGGCAGGCCACCAACCGGCCCGAGACGTCCAACGGGTCCACGTACTACACGGAGCACGGCACCCACGTGGCCGGCATCATCGCCGGCCAGGGCGACGCCGCGACCGAGCGGGCCGCGCACGGCGTGGCCCCCGGCGCGAAGATCCGCGCCTACCGCGTGCTCGGCCCGTACGGCAGCGGCGCCACGTCTGCCGTCCTCGCCGGCATGGACGCCGCGCTGCAGGACGACGTCGACGTGGTGAACATGTCGCTCGGCGCCGCGTCGAACGACGCCATGAGCCCGCAGGCCCTCGCCGCCGACCACATGGTGCTGTCGGGGATCACGACCGTCATCGCCGCCGGCAACAGCGGGCCCGCCGCGTCCACGCTCGGTACCCCGGGCGCCGCGGCCCTGCCGATCACCGTCGGCGCCAACGACACCCCGATGGAGCTCGACCGCTACACGGCCGCCGTCGGGGACACCACGGCCGAGGCACGCCTGCTCGCCCGCTCCTACGCCGACGTCGACGACGCGATCGACGGCGACCACGGCCTGGTCGCCGTCGGCCTCGGCCGGTCCGCCGACTACTCCGGCAAGGACGTGGCCGGGAAGGTCGCCGTGGTCCAGCGCGGCACGATCACGCTCAACGAGAAGATCGAGCGCGCGGCGGACAAGGGCGCCGTCGCCGTCCTGCTCGTCAACAACGTCGCGGAGGAGGGGCACGTCCCGAACTACCTGGGCGAGAGCACCGGCTTCGTCCCGACGTTCTCCCTGACCGCCGCCGACGGCGCCGCGGTCGCCGCCGCCCTGACGGCGGACCCCGCCGCGACCGCCGCGTTCGCCCCGGACGGCACGTTCACGCTCGGCGGCGACCAGCTCGCGTCGTTCAGCTCGCGCGGACCCGTCTACGGCACGGGCACCATCAAGCCCGAGATCACCGCGCCCGGCGTGAGCGTCATGTCCTCGGTCCCGGCCGACGTCGTCGACCCCGCGGGGCACGACTACTCGATCGCCTACGCGCGCCTCAGCGGCACCTCGATGGCCACCCCGTACGTGGCCGGCGTGGCCGCCCTGCTGCTGCAGGACGACCCGCGCCGGACGCCGTCCGACGTCAAGGTCGCGCTGATGAACACGGCCGCCCCGCTCGAGGGCTCCGACGACGTCTTCGGCGTCGGCGCCGGTCAGGTGGACCCGTGGGCCGCCGTGCACGCCTCGGTGTCGGCCAGGGTGAGCGCCGAGACGGAGCAGGTGGACGCCGCCGGCGAGTCGTCGGCGCTGCGGTACGAGACCGGGGCCGTCGACTTCGGCACCCTGCCCGCGGGGAAGCGCGTCGCGGAGCAGGCGACCGTCACCGTGCGGGGCGACCTGCGGGGCAGCACCCGGTACGCCGTGTCGGTCACCACGACGGGCCCGGACGCGGACCAGCGGGACGTGCGGCTCTCCGCTCCGGACTCGGTGACCGTCGCGGGGCGCGGGAAGGCCTCCGTCCGGCTCTCCCTCACCGCGCCGGCGTCCGCCGCGGCCGGCTCGTACCAGGGGGTGGTCACGCTCACGCCGCGCGACCGGGACCTGCCGACGCTGCGCCTGCCCTACGGGGTCCGGCTCGCGACGACCGGCCTGGCCGAGCTGACGATGCCCAAGGCCGTGCTCTCCACGCACCAGGGCACCGGCGACGGGCTCGCGGCCGGCGGCCAGGGCCAGTTCGCCTTCCGCATGGCCGGACAGCTCACCGAGCTGCGCATCTTCCTCTCCGACCTTCAGGGCAACGAGGTCGGCTACGTCGGCACCCTGAGCACCGTCGGGCTGTCGGACGACGTGCTCTACGGGGCGTCGTTCACCGGCAGCTACTTCCCGCTCACGGGCGACCGGCGCAACCCGGTCTCGCCCCGGGCGCGCTGGGCCGCCGAGGGCGGCTACCGGTTCACCGTCGTCGGGGTGGACGCCTACGGCACCACCTTCACCAAGAGCGAGCCGATCTACGTCGACACCACGGCGCCGACGTACACCGACGAGTTCGGCGCCTTCGACCCGGCCGTGCCGACCGTGGTCGAGCGGCCCGCCGACGCCACGACCTACCCGCTGGACGGGGTGCTGCACGACGCGTCGGTGCCCGCGATCCGGGCGGCGGGGATCGACGTCGACCAGAGCGACAACAAGCTGCAGTGGTCGGCGTACAGCCCGGTCGCTCCCGAGATCACCACGATGGCCGACACGCAGGGCGACGTGCACGCCACGTACACCTTCCCCAAGGGCCCGGCCGTGTCCAACCTGTTCATGTGGCCGGCCGACGGGGCGGGCAACTGGGCCGACCGGCGCAAGGTGAACTTCATCAAGGAGGGCGTCCCCTACGTGGTGGGCGCCGCCGACACCGCCAAGGCCGCACCCGGCGACGTGGTGACCTACACGCTCACCGCGCACGACCTGAAGAGCTGGGGCTCGTTCCAGACGCAGATCCGGTACGACTCGAAACTGGTCAAGGTGCTGTCCGTCGAGGCGACCGACTCGCTCGGCGAGCACGACCCGACGCCCGTCGAGGTGACCACCACGGACGCCGGCTCGGGGGCGTGGAAGCTCACCACGGCGTCGTTCGACGTCGGCGACGCCGCCGGCCTCACGGCCGACGCGATGCCCCTGCTCACCGTGTCCTACGAGGTGCTCGACGCTGCCGGCTGGTCGCTGGAGAACGGCCTGGCCACCGGCACGACGAAGTTCTCGGACGTGGACGGCGTGAGCACGTCGCTCAGCAGTTCTACGGTGCGGTCGCGCGGCTCAACCCGCACTCGCTCGTCAGCGGCCGCGTGGCCCCCAGGCGATGCTGAACGACGCGTCCGCGTTCGACTCCGGCGTCGACTACACCACCGCGGGGGCGGCCGTGACGCTCACCGCGCCGGACGGCACCGTGCGGACCACCGAGGTCGACTCGACCTCCCGGTATGACTTCGGCCCCATGCCGCTCACGGACGAGGCGTACCGCCTGGAGGTCCGCGTGCCGGGCCACTTCTCCTGGTCCGGCGACGTCGCCGCCGGCGCCACGACGAAGGGCGGGCAGGTCGTCAGCACGGTGCCCGCGCTCCTGGCCGGCGACGTGAACGCCGACGACGTCATCGACGTGCGGGATGCGATCGCGATCCTCGGCGCGCAGGGGACGGCGGACCCGGCAGCCGACCTGGACCGCTCCGGCTCGGTCGACCGGGCGGACCTGGCCTGGGTGCGGACCAACTACCTCGCCCAGAACTCGGCGTCCGACCGGATCACCACGCCGGTCACGTCGTACCGCGGCACCACCCTGGAGGACGTCGAGGACCGCATGTGACACCGCACGGGTCGAGCTGACCCGGGCTCCAGGACACGGCCGAGGTCACACCCAGTCGTTGCGCAGGGCGTGCCAGCCCAGCTGCATCCGGGTGCTGACCTCGGCCGTGTCCATGAGGGCCCGCAGCCGGCGCTGCACGGTGCGCGGCGAGCTGCCGAGCTGGCTCGCCATCGCCGCGTCGGTGAGGCCGGACATCATGAGCTGCAGCAGCTGGCGGTCGTCGCGGCTCAGGCCGTCGCCCTCGCGCAGGTAGGGGCGCGAGCGGCGCCAGGTCGAGTCGAAGAGCTCGGTCGCGAGGCGGACGAGGGGGCCGCGCAGCACCAGGGACGCGGTCGCGTCGAGCTGCATCATCGCGATCTCCCGGTCGGCGATCGCGAGCTTGACCAGCGGGTGGTCGACCACCCGGACCCGGTGGCCCGACGCCACCCGCTCGTCCAGGGCGCGCACCGCCGCGGTCTCCTTGAGGAACGCCGCGTCGACGACGACGCGGTAGCTGTGGCCCGCGGTGCGGTCGTCCTCCGTGATGGCCTCCTCCACGGAGGTGACGGTGTTGAACCCCGACTGGAACACGTCGACGGTGCGGAGCGCGCGCTCCTCGAGCTCGCCGATGCGCCGCGCCTGGGCCGCGCCCCCGACACGACCTCGACGAGCTCGCTGCCCCGCAGCGGCACCGCGGCCCGGGACAGGTCGGCCAGCTCCGCCAGCTCGAGCTCGGCCCGCGCGAGGTCGGCGCGCAGCCGGGCGACCGAGCCGCCGAGCGCCGCGTGCGGCGGCACCACGGCCCAGCGCTCCGCGGCCCCCGGGTCCGGCACGTCCCAGTCGTCGGGGTCGGGGTCCGGGGCGACGAGGCCCGAGTCCGCCATCGCCACCAGCGTCCGGCGCGCCGCCGCCACGCTCGTGGACGTCGCGTCGGCCACCTCCTGCGTGGTCGCGCGCGCCACCCGGAGCAGGTAGCGGTAGACGGGGTCCTGCGGGCCGGCGAGGGGCAGCGACGGTGCGCCGCTCGTGGGTGAGGACATGGCACACAGTGTGCGCCCCGCGTGTTTCGTGCGGCGGGGCGAACGCTCAGGTCAGGGACGTGCCCGTCAGCCGCTGGTACGCCTCGAGGTAGCGGTCGCGGGTGCGCTCGACGACGTCGGCCGGCAGCTCGGGCGCCGGGGCGTCGGACGACCGGTCCCAGCCGGACTCCGGCGAGGTGAGCCAGTCGCGCACGAACTGCTTGTCGAAGCTCGGCTGGGCGTGGCCCGGCTCCCACGCGTCGGCGGGCCAGAACCGCGACGAGTCGGGCGTGAGCACCTCGTCGCCCAGCACCGTGGCTCCCGTCGCCGGGTCGACGCCGAACTCGAGCTTGGTGTCCGCAAGGATCACGCCGCGCTCGCGCGCGACCTGCTCGGCCCGGGAGTAGACCGCGAGGGTGAGGTCGCGCAGCCGCGCGGCGGCGTCGTCGCCGATCCGGCGGGCGACCTCCTCGAACGCACGTTTCTCGTCGTGCTCGCCCACCTCGGCCTTGGTGGCGGGCGTGAAGATCGCCTCCGGCAGGCGGGAGCCGTCGACCAGGCCCGCGGGCAGCGCGATGCCGGTGACCTCGCCCGAGGCCCGGTACTCCGCGAGGCCGGAGCCGGTGAGGTAGCCGCGCGCCACGCACTCGACCGGGAACATCTCGAGGCGGCGGCAGATCATCGCGCGGCCCGCGACGACGTCGGGCACGAGGCCGTCGCCCGGCTCGGCGCTCGCCTCCGTCGAGACGACGTGGTTCGGCACGAGGTCGGCGAGCTGGTCGAACCACCAGAGGCTGAGCTGCGTGAGCACCACGCCCTTGTCCGGGATGCCCGGGGTGAGCGTGTGGTCGTAGGCCGACACCCGGTCGGACGCGACGACGAGGACGACGTCGCCCAGCGGGTGCACCCCGCCCAGGGCCGGCAGGTCGGGCTCGTACAGGTCGCGGACCTTGCCCGAGTAGACGTGCCGCCATCCCGGCAGGTCGAGCGGTCCCCCGGCGAAGGCGTCGGGCTGGTCGGCGTCGCGCGTCTCGGTCACGGCGCCCAGTGTCCCATCCGTGCGCGGCGGCGTGTCGCCCTCGTCCGGTGTGGCACCGCGGCGCCCTTGACCTGGAGCGCACTCCAAGTTCTAGGGTCGTGCCATGCGCGACGCCGACCCCGTTCCCGAGCACGAGCACGAGCACGAGCACGGCATCACGATCGCCCAGGTCGCGGACCGGACCGGGCTCACCCCCGACACGCTCCGCTACTACGAGCGCGCGGGCCTCATCGAGCGGGTGGGGCGCAGCACCGGCAACCAGCGCCGGTACTCGGCGGCCGACCTCGTGTGGCTGGAGTTCCTCCTGCGACTGCGCGAGACCGGAATGCCGATCAGCGGCATGCAGCGGTACGCCCGGCTGCGGGCCGAGGGCGACGCCACCCTGGGCGAGCGGCTCGCCCTGCTGCGCGAGCACCGCGACGACCTCGCCGCCCGCATCCGCCGGCTCCGCGACCACGAGGACGCGCTGGACGACAAGATCACCCACTACGAAGGGCTGCTCTCCACGCAGCCCGGGACGGACCACGCATGAGCACCAGCACCACCGCCGAGACCCGCCAGGAGCGCTTCGACCGGGGCATGGAGGTGCTCTCCCGCGTCGACGGCGAGGGCGGCCGCCGGGTGATCGACTCGCTCGCCGACGTCAGCCCGGAGCTGGGCCACCAGGTGGTCGCGTGGGCGTTCGGGGAGGTCTACGACCGACCGGGCCTGCCGCCGCGCGACCGCCAGCTCGTGACGCTCGGCATGCTGACCGCCCTCGGCGGGTGCGAGCCGCAGCTGGAGGTGCACGTCAACGCGGCGCTGAACGTGGGGCTCACGCCCGCCGAGATCGTGGAGGCCCTGCTCCACTCCGCGGTCTACTGCGGGATGCCGAAGGCGCTCAACGCCACGTTCGTCGCCAAGAAGGTCTTCGCCGAGCGCGGCCTGCTCCCCGTCGACGCCCCCTGACCGCGGGCGCTCCCCCGGCGCGACGAGAGTTCACCGCCCGCCTCACCGGACAACCCTGTCCGTTCACCGGGGTTCGTGTGCGGCGTCCACCGTGCACCTCATGAATCGCCTCACCCGCTGTGTCGCCACGTCCGTGCTGGTCGCCGGGCTCGCCGCCGCCCCCGTCGCCGCATCCGTCGCGGCGCCTCACACCACCGCCGCCACGACCGGCCGCCACGCCGTCGCCGCCCACGGCGCCATCCCGTTCACCGCCGCGACGGTCACCGCCCAGGACGACGGCTCGTTCACCGTCACCTGGTCCGCCCCCGCGGCGCCGGCGACGTCCGCCTCTACACCGGCACGTCCCGGGACCGCATCGACACCCGCCACGTCGTCGCGCGCGGCGACAGCTCCGGCACGGTCACGGTGCGCGGCCTGCAGGACGCCGACCGCCGCTGGTTCCGCCTGGTGCCGGAGCGCGGGCAGGGCCTCACCCTCGCCGACCGCCTCGTGCAGCTCGACGGCACCGTGAACCTTCGCGACATGGGCGGCTACCGCACCGTCACCGGCGAGTGGGTCGCGATGGGCGAGGCCTACCGGTCCGACGCGCTCGACAGGCTGAGCGAGGACGACCTCGACGCCCTCGAGGGCCTCGACGTGCGCACCGTCGTCGACCTGCGCACCGCGTCCGAGCGCACCACCGCGCCCGACCGCGTGCCCGAGGGCGCCCGCTACGAGGTGGCGGACGTGATCGGCGGCGGTGGCGCGACCGTCCCCGACCTCTCCACGCCCGAGGCGGCGGCCCAGATGATGGTCGACGGCGAGCGCTCCATGGTGTCCAGCGACACCGGCCGCGCGGCCTACGAGACGCTGTTCGACGCCGTCGACGACGAGGGCGCCGTCCTCTTCCACTGCACCGCGGGCAAGGACCGCACCGGGTGGGCGGCCGCCGCGCTGCTCACGACCGCGGGCGTGCCGCGCGACGTCGTCGAGGACGACTACCTGCTGAGCAACGACTACCGCGCCGAGGCGAACGCCGCCGCACTGGCCTCGATGCCGGCGGAGCAGGCCGCGATCTACAAGCCACTCATGGACGTGCGGCCGGAGTACCTGGCCGCGGGCTTCGACGAGGTCCGCGACGAGTACCGCTCGTTCGCCGGCTACCTGCGGCGCGGCCTCGACCTGAGCCCGCGCGAGATCCGCGACGTCCGCGACGAGCTGCTGGTCGGCTGACGCTCACGCCCGGTTCGGCAGTTCGGCCTCGATTCGGCAGTCAGGACTGCCGAATCGAGGCCGAGC
Organism: Promicromonospora sp. Marseille-Q5078; assembly: GCF_050315395.1. Taxonomy (NCBI): domain Bacteria; kingdom Bacillati; phylum Actinomycetota; class Actinomycetes; order Micrococcales; family Promicromonosporaceae; genus Promicromonospora; species Promicromonospora sp. Marseille-Q5078. The sequence continues at coordinate 667,317 of NZ_JBNPQG010000001.1, read as the reverse complement.
TGCCGAACCGACTGCGGCGTCAGGGGACGGCGACCTCGCCGCGCTCGGCCTTGAGGGCGATGTCGCTGCGGTGGTGCGAGCCGTCCAGCCCGATCTCGGCGATCCCGGCGTAGGACGCCGCCCGCGCGGCGGCCAGGTCCGTGCCCCGGCCCACGACGGACAGCACGCGCCCGCCGGCGGACACCAGCGTGCCGTCGTCCAGCGCGGTGCCGCCGCGTGCAGCACGTGCACGCCATCCAGCGCCTCGGCGTCGGCGATGCCGGTGATCGGGTCGCCCTTGCGCGGCGACTCGGGGTAGCCCTGCGACGCGACGACGACGTTCACCACGGCCTCGTCGGACCAGCGCAGCGGCGCGATGTCCGCCAGCGCGCCCGTGGCGGCGGCGAGCAGCACCCCTGACAGCGGGGTGCGCAGCCGCGCGAGGACGGCCTGGATCTCCGGGTCGCCGAAGCGGGCGTTGAACTCCACGACGCGGGTGCCGCGGCTGGTCAGCGCCAGCCCCACGTACAGCACGCCGGAGAACGGGGCGCCGCGGCGGGCCATCTCGTCCACCGTGGGCTGCGCGATGCGGTCGACCACCTCGGAGACCAGGTCGGCCGGGGCCCAGTCGAGCGGGGTGTAGGCGCCCATGCCGCCGGTGTTGGGGCCGGCATCGTCGTCGCCCACCCGCTTGAAGTCCTGGGCCGGCACCATCGGTACGACGGTGGCGCCGTCGCAGAGGCAGAACAGCGAGACCTCGGGGCCGTCGAGGTACTCCTCGACCACCACGCGACCATCGTCGCCGCGGGCGTCGAGCGCCTCGCGGGCGTGGGCCAGGGCGGCGTCGCGGTCCGACGTCACGACGACGCCCTTGCCGGCGGCCAGCCCGTCGTCCTTGACGACGTAGGGGGCGCCGAACGCGTCGAGCGCGTCGGCGACCTGCTCGACGGTGGTGCACACGTGCGCCATCGCGGTCGGCACGCTCGCGGCGGCCATGACGTCCTTCGCGAACGCCTTCGAGCCCTCGAGGCGGGCGGCCTCGGCGGACGGCCCGAAGCAGGGGACCCCGGCCTCGCGGACGGCGTCGGCGACCCCGGCGACCAGCGGCGCCTCGGGGCCGACGACCACCAGGTCGACGCCGAGCGAGCGCGCCAGGGCGGCGACGGCGCGGCCGTCCTCCGGGTCCACGGGGTGCAGCGCGGCCTGTGCGGCCATGCCCGGGTTGCCGGGAGCGGCGTGCAGCTCGTGCGCCGACCCGGGCGCGCCGTCAGCGGCGGCCTCGGACGCGAGGGCGTGGACGATGGCGTGCTCGCGGGCACCGGTCCCGACGACGAGGATCTTCACGGGCGACCAGTGTAGAAGGCCCTGCGACCGGGAGCCACGAGCGACGCCGCATCAGGTGCGTCGGGTGAACCATCTCCGCCGGGCTGTGGTCTCCCCGCACGTTCGGGCCGGAGCTGCTCGAGCTGGGGGTCATAGCAGATCAGGTCGTGCTGCTCGGCGAGGTTCGCGGCGAACTCCGATGCCTCCTCGCAGCGGCTCCACACCATGGAGAAGTAGATCGCGTCCCCCCAGGCGTTGCCGATGAGTGGGCCGTCGGCCCAGGGTGAGTCGTCGTTCTCGTCCTCGGTGATGTCCGGCCAGCGTGCGAGGAGCGCGTCGACGTACGCCCGGATCTGCGGTGCGGGTTCCCGCTCCTCGTCCGCCGCCTCCATCTGATCCATGAGCCGCTCGAACATCCTGGACGCGGCCTTCGCCGACGCCGGTCGCGCACCCACCCACACTGCCAAGTCGTAGGACATCCCGCCATGATGGCCTGACCGACGGACAGAGCCGCCGTCGCACGGCCGTGGCACCGCTGGTTGAGCCTGTCGACACCTGGTTTCGACAGGCTCAACCAGCGGAGGGGACGGTGGCGTCCTGGCCGGAGCGTCCGAGCGACGCCGCGACGAAGCCGTCCGCCGTCAGCGCGGCGACGACGTCGCGCAGCCAGGCGACCGCGGCCGGGTCGCGGTCGCGGCCGGTGGCGACGGCCTGGCGGATCTCGGTGAACCGCGGCTCGACGACGCGCAACCCCGGGTGGGCGGCCACGTACCGCGTCAGCGGCTGCCGGATCCCGGCCGCCACCTCCAGCCCGTGCTCCTCGAACGCCACGGTCCCGTCGGCGCCCCGCACCACCTCCGCGTGCTCCAGGCTGCGGGTGAGGAACAGGTCGTAGGCCGAGCCCTCCTTGACGCCCACCCGCACGCCGGGCCGGTCGACGTCGGCGGCCGTCCGCACCGGCGAGCCCTCTTGGACGGCGAACACGCCCTCGATCCGCACGTACGGGTCGGTGAACGCGACCTGCTCGGCCCGCTCCGGCTCCGCGGCGAGGAAGCCGACGTCGACCCGGCCCTCCGCGACGGCCGCGAACGACAGCCGCGCCGCGTCGACGCACTCCAGCCGCACGGGGACGCCGAGCCGGCGCGCGACCTCCCGCGCCAGGTCCACCGTGACGCCCGAGGGCGCCTCCGGCGTGCCCTGCGCCAGCACGGGGTTGCCGAGGTTGATCACGGCGTGCAGCACCCCCTGCGGGGCGAGCGCGGCGACGACCTCCTCGGGCACCTGCGCGGGAGCCGTCACGTCAACGCGCGTGGATCAGGTCGTGCACCGGGATGATCTCGTCGCGGCGCGGGCCGACGCCGACCGCGGAGATGCGGCAGCCGGAGAGCTCCTCGAGCCGGGCGAGGTACGCCTGCGCGTTCGCGGGCAGGTCCTCGATGGTGCGGGCGCCGGAGATGTCCTCCCACCACCCGGGCATCTCCTCGTAGATCGGCGTCGCGTGGTGGAACGCCGACTGGTCGTCGGGCATCTCGTCGTACCGGGTGCCGTCCACGTCGTAGGCGACGCAGACCGGCACCTTCTCCAGGCCGGTGAGCACGTCCAGCTTGGTGACCACGAGGTCGGTGAGCCCGTTGATGCGCGCCGCGTAGCGGGCGATGACGGAGTCGTACCAGCCGCAGCGGCGCGCGCGGCCGGTGGTGACGCCGTACTCGCCGCCGGTCTTCAGCAGGTACTCGCCCATGTCGTCGAACAGCTCGGTGGGGAACGGGCCCTCGCCCACGCGCGTCGTGTACGCCTTGATGACGCCGATCACGGAGTCGACGCGGGTGGGCCCGATGCCCGAGCCCGTCACCGCACCGCCGGCGGTGGCGCTGGACGACGTGACGAACGGGTACGTGCCGTGGTCGATGTCGAGCATGGTCGCCTGACCGGCCTCGAACAGGACGTTCTTGCCGGCGTCGAGCGCCTGGTTGAGCACCAGCGGCGTGTTCGCGACCATCGGGCGCAGCCGCTCCGCGTGCGCCAGCAGCTCGTCGACCGTCTCGTCGATCTCGACGGCGCGGCGGTTGTAGACCTTGACCAGCAGGTGGTTCTTCTGGTCGAGGGAGCCCTCGACCTTCTCCCGCAGGATCTTCGGGTCGAACAGGTCCGCGATGCGGATGCCGACGCGGTTGATCTTGTCCGCGTACGCCGGCCCGATGCCGCGGCCGGTGGTGCCGATGCGGCGCTTGCCGAGGAAGCGCTCGGTCACCTTGTCGAGCGTCCGGTGGTACCCGGCGATGACGTGCGCCTGGCTCGAGACCAGCAGGCGGGAGACGTCCACGCCGCGCGCGATCAGGTCGTCCAGCTCCTCGAACAGCACGTCGATGTCCACGACGACACCGTTGCCGATCACGGGGACGACGCCGGGCGACAGGATGCCCGACGGCAGCAGGTGCAGCGCGTACTTCTCGTCGCCGATGACGACGGTGTGACCCGCGTTGTTCCCGCCGTTGAACTTCACGACGTAGTCGACCCGGGACCCGAGCAGGTCCGTGGCCTTCCCCTTGCCCTCATCGCCCCACTGGGCACCGACGAGCACCACGGCTGGCATGAAATCTCCTCGCGTCGACGAGGCCCGGCATGTCACCCACGTCATCTGAGCAGGCAGGCTTTCTCGGCCGGGCCGCGCCCGAGTTTACCCGCCCGTGAACCGAACGCCGGTTGCGCCTGCCCCAACCCTCAGCAGGGTCTCGACAGGCTCAACCAGCGGGGTGGTGCGAGGCGGGGGCCGACGGCGCCGGGGCGGACTCGCACCGGTGGTCGCGATCGATCCGGAACAGGTCGAGCGCCCCGCACACCTCGAGGACGAACAGGTCGCGCTCGTCCGCGCCCCGCAGCACCGTGGCGCCGCCGCGCTTGCGCCCGGCGTCGGCGAGGGAGATGAGGAACGCGGCGCCCGTGGAGTCCATGAACGTCACGCGGCACATGTCGATCACCAGCAGCTGCCGCCGCAGCCCGACCACGCGCGTGGCGATCTCCGGAAACTGGTCGCGCTCGGCGAGGTCGAGGTCTCCGGCGATCACGAGCGTCGTCGTCGTCGATGACGTCGCGATCTCGATCATGGTGCCGAGCGTACCCGCGGAATGCCGCGCACGGCGTTCGAGGCGCCGCTCTCGCGCCCGGGTCCAGAATGGTCCCCATGACCTCTCCCGTGGACGACCTGCTCGCCGGCCCTCCCCCGACCCGTCTGCCCGACGACCACCCCCAGGTGCGCGACGGCCTGGACGCCGGCGAGGACCCGGCGCAGCTCGCCGCGGACCACCCGGCGTCGTCCCTGGCCTGGGCCGTGCTGGCCGAGCTCACCCTGGACGGGTCGGGCACCGCGCCGAGCGCCGCCCGCTCGGTGACCGCCTACGCCTACGCCCGCACCGGCTACCACCGCGGCCTCGACGCGCTGCGCCGTGCGGGCTGGCGCGGCCAGGGCCCGATCCCGGCCGACCACGAGCCGAACCAGGGCTTCCTCCGCGCCCTCGCCGCGCTCGCCACGGCCGCCGGCCAGATCGGCGAGACCGCCGAGGCCGACCGGTGCGAGCAGTTCCTGCGCGACTCCGGCACCTCCGGCGACGAGGTCCGCGCGCTCGCCGGTTGAGCGTGTCACCTCCCGCCGGTTGAGCTTGTCGAAACCCCGTCGCCCCCGCCGGTTGAGCTTGTCGAAACCCCGTTCGTGGTCTCGACACGCTCGACCGACGAGGACGTGGTCGCGACACGCTCGACCCACGAGGACGAGGTCTCGACAGGCTCGACCGACGAGGACCTGGTCTCGACAAGCTCGACCGATCGGCCTCAGGCGACGTCGGGCGCGTGCAGCTTGGCCCACACCAGCTTGCCGGACCCGGCGGGCCGCCACCCCCAGTCGGCCAGCCGCTCGACGATCTGCATCCCGAACCCGCCGACACGGTTGGGGTGGCCGTCCGTGGTGACGGGCGGGGCGGGGTTGGAGTCCTCCACCTCGATGCGCAGGCCGTCGCCGGTTCGAAGAGCCGGAGCGCGATGTTGCCCCAGCCGTGCAGCACGCCGTTGGCGACGAGCTCCGACACGACGAGCTCGGCGGACGCCGACTCCGGCAGCCCCCACGCCTGACAGGTGCGCAGCACGGCGTGCCGCGCACGGCCGATGGACGCGGGCTCGCTGGGCAGCAGCCAGCGCCGTGAGCGCGGGCTGAGGGGCTGCACCTGGGCGTCGGCGACGGGGTCGGGCACGCGCACGACGACGAGCGCGACGTCGTCCTCGGGGGCGTCGGCGAGCCGGGAGAGCAGCTCCTCCCCCACGCCCGCGGCGTCGCGGGCGGTGATGCGGGCGGAGGTCTCGATCAGGGCGTCGAGGCCGACCTTGAGCGACCGGTCGCGGCGCTCGATGAGTCCGTCGGTGTAGAAGAGCAGCACGTCGCCGCGGCGCAGCTCGGTCTGCCCCGTGGTGCGCGGCCGGGATCCGAAGCCGATCAGCGACCCCGCGCCCCCGCGAGCTGGGTGACCTTCCCGTCCCGCAGCAGCAGGGGCGGCAGGTGGCCGGCCCGCGTGTACTGCACGGTCCAGGCGTCGCCGTCCTGCTGGTGCTTCAGCGTGGCGTAGACCATCGACGCCGAGCGCGGGATGCGCATGCCCGTGACGAGCTGGTCGACCCGGTCCACGACGATCCCCGGCGTGGCGAGCTCGAACGCGTACGACCGCACGACGGACCGCAGCTGCCCCATCGCGGCCGCGGCCTCGACGTCGTGCCCGACGACGTCGCCCACCACGAGCCCGACGGTGCCGTCGTTGATCTGCAGCACGTCGTACCAGTCGCCGCCCACCTGGGCGTGCTCGGCGTTCGGCGCGTAGTACGTCCACACGTCGAGGCCCGAGACGTCGGCCTGCTCGGGCAGCATCGCGCGCTGCAGCGCCTCGGCGAGCCGGTGCTCGCGTGCGTAGAGGCGCGCGTTGTCGATCGCGGTGCCGGCCCGCCGCGCGACGACCTCGATCACCGTGTGCACGTGCTGCGGCTCGGACGGGGCGGGGCGGGACTCCTCGGTGACGGTGCCGTCGGCGGCCACGCCGACGCCGTGCCAGGTGGCGAGCAGGCCGAGCACGCGGCGGCGCCCGGCCACGGCGTGCACGACGACGGCGCGCGGCAGGGCCCCGGTCTCCTCGACCACGCGGCGCAGCAGGTCCCGGCGCAGCCACCCGGACGCGGAGTGTGCCGGGAACCGGGCGTCCAGGCGCAGCATGACCGGGCCCTCGACGACGCCCTCGAGCAGGTCCTGGACCTCGTCGCGGATCGGCTCGTGCTGGTCGCGGCCGTCATGCGTCCCGTGCGCCTCGGCCCCGTCGCCCTCGGGGGTCGGGCACATAGCGGGCGTGCCGGCGCCCGCGGCCGCTCGGGGGCGAGGCGACGTCCACGCCGTCGGCGAAGAGGAGCCCGTCGTCGTTGACGTAGAAGCCGGCCCACGGCACGAGCGAGCGCAGCAGGTCGGCGATGTCGCGCAGGGCGTACGGGTACTCGAGGTCGCCGAGCAGCTCGGTGGTCTGCGCGATGAGGTCGAGGTCGGCCCGCTCGCGGCGCTCGACCTCGAGGGAGGCGAGCTGGGCGGCCTGCCGTTCCACGTGCGTCGAGACGTCGGTGGCGGTGCCGAACCACCGGTTCGCCGGGCCGTCGGCGTCCGGCACGGGGGTCATCGTGATCTGCCACCACGTGGCGACGTCGTCGGGGCGGCGGCCGCGCAGCATGCGCGTCGTGGGGTGTCCGGTGCGCAGGTCGCGCTGGCTGCGCTCGCGCTCGGTGTCGTCGGCCACGAGCTCCAGCAGCGGGTGCTTCCCGAGGACGGCGAGGTCCGACACGCCGATGCCGGTCTCGCGGGCGAAGGCGTCGTTGACCCACAGCACGGGCATGCCGTCGTCCCACGCCCCCGTGACGAAGGCCGGGATGACGGCGTGGGCGAGCGCGACGTCGAGAAATCCCCGGGAAGGGGCGGCACAGGACCGGATGATTCGGTCATAATGCCTCCACTGCCGAGATTCCCCGCCCTGGTTGGGTTCTTGCTGGTCATTCAACCGTAGATTGGTGTCCGCCGAGACTCGAGGTGAACGCCCCCGCGCGTGGAAGGAGCACCGTGCACGACGGATCGAACTCGACCCCACGTGACCTGCGGCGTGCGGACGTAAGGGAAGCAGACGCGGCGCCCGAGCTGGGCGACCCCGCGAGCGTGCACGTCATCGTCGGCGCGTCCCGCGCCCGTGTCGTGCTGTCCGGTGAGATCGACGCCGACATCGGCGCCGAGCTCGGTGAGGCGATCTCCGACGCCGAGGGCTCCGGCCTCCCGGTCGAGATCGACGCCCACCACGTCACCTTCATGGACTCGTCCGGCGTGGCGTTCCTCGCCCGTCTCGCGTCCCGCAGCCCGCACCGCGTGCGGGTGCTGCGCGCCCCGCCCACCGTGCGCTTCCTCCTCGAGGTCACCCGCATCGGCGAGCTGCTCGAGATCGTCGACGTCGACCCGGGCTTCGACCTGGAGACACCAGCGCCGAGGTAGTTCGCAACTCGCCGAGGTAGTTCGAAGGGGCGGTCCGCACCATGTGCGGGCCGCCCTTCGAACTACCTCGGCGAGTTGCGAACTACCTCGGCGAGAGGTGTGAGGTCACATCTTGTGGCCGGCGGACCGCAGCTGCTGCGCGGCCTCGACGATGCGCGCGGCCATGCCGCCCTCGGCCAGCTTGCCCCAGGCGCGCGGGTCGTAGGCCTTCTTGTTGCCGACCTCGCCGTCGATCTTCAGGACGCCGTCGTAGTTCTTGAACATGTGCTCGACGACCGGGCGCGTGAACGCGTACTGCGTGTCCGTGTCGATGTTCATCTTGATGACGCCGTTGTCGACCGCCTCGGCGATCTCCTCGGCCGTGGAGCCCGAACCGCCGTGGAACACGAGGTCGAACGGGTTCTCCTTGCCGATCTCGTCGCCGACGGCCTTCTGGATGTCCGCGAGGATCGACGGGCGCAGCTTGACGGCGCCCGGCTTGTACACGCCGTGCACGTTGCCGAAGGTGAGGGCCGTCAGGTAGCGGCCCTTCTCGCCGGCGCCCAGCGCCTTGACCGTGGCCAGGCCGTCCTCGGCCGTGGTGTAGAGCTTGTCGTTGATCGCGGCCTCGTGGCCGTCCTCCTCGCCACCGACGACGCCGACCTCGATCTCGAGGATGGTGCGCGCGGCCTGCGACAGCTCGAGGAGCTCCGCGGCGATCACGAGGTTCTCGTCCAGAGGGATGTCCGAGCCGTCGAACATGTGCGACTGGAAGGTCGGGTTCTTGCCGGCCTTGACCTGCTCCGCCTCGAGGGCGAGCAGCGGGCGCACCCAGGAGTCGAGGTTCTTCTTGACGCAGTGGTCGGTGTGGATCGCGATGTTCACCGAGTAGTTCTTCGCGACCTCGGTCGCGTAGGCCGCGAGGGCCAGCGAGCCGACGACACGGTCCTTGATCGTCGAGCCCGACGCGTACTCGCCACCGCCCACGGAGACCTGGATGATGCCGTCCGACTCGGCCTCGGCGAAGCCCTGGAGCGCGGCGGTGACGGTCTGCGACGACGTGATGTTGACGGCGGGGTAGGCGAACTTGCCGGCCTTCGCCCGGTCGATCATCTCGGCGTAGACCTCGGGGGTTGCGATAGGCATCTGCGGTACTCCAATGACGGGGCGTACGAGGATGCAGCGGGATGCTTCGTCGCGACGGGCGCCGACCCGCATGCAACCGGATTTTCTCACGTCCGGGTCGGCTGAGTCACATGCCGTCGGCTCCGTGAGACGGAGGCTCCTGTGCGGAGAGCCATCGGGACGCCCAGGCGTGCATCGCGATCGCGCCCGCGGCACCCGCGTTGAGGGACCGGGTGGACCCGTGCTGGGCGATGTGCACGACGTCCGCGCACACCTCCTGCGCCTCCGGCGTCAGGCCCGTGGACTCCTGCCCGAACAGCAGCACGCACCGGGCGGGCAGCGCGTAGCCCTCCAGCGGCACCGACCCCGGCACGTTGTCGACCCCGACGACGGGCAGGCCCGCTCCGCCGTCCGCCGACGCCGCCCAGCCCGCGAGCGCCGCCGCGTCCGGGTGGTGGTGGGTGTGCAGGTACCGGTCGGTCACCATGGCGCCGCGCCGGTTCCACCGGCGCCGCCCCACGATGTGCACGCCGGCCGCGTTGAACGCGTTGGCGGTGCGCACCACCGAGCCGATGTTGAGGTCGTGCGCCCAGTTCTCGATGGCGACGTGCAGCTGCCGGTCGGCGGGACGGCGCGCGTCGAGGTCGGCGCGGATCGCCTCGACGGTCCAGTAGCGGTACCGGTCGACGACGTTGCGCGCGTCGCCCTCGGCCAGCGCGTCGGCGTCGTAGCGCGGGTCCAGGTCGCCGTCGGGGGTGCGCGGCCAGGCCGCCGGGCCGCCGGGCCAGGGGCCCACGCCGACCTCGCGCGCGTCGTCCGCGCCGGCCCGCACAGGCCCGCCCACCACCGCGATCGTCGTCATGGGCCCCATCCTGTCGGACGCAGACCGCGGGCTCGCGCACTAGGGTGAGCGACGTGAGCGAACGACGGATCGAGTGCTGGCTGACCGACATGGACGGCGTGCTCGTGCACGAGGGCCAGGCGATCCCCGGGGCGCCGGAGTTCGTGCGCGCGCTGCGCGAGGCGGAGCGGCCGTTCCTGGTCCTCACGAACAACTCGATCTTCACGCCGCGCGACCTGCGTGCCCGCCTGGCGACGTCGGGCATCGACGTCCCGGAGGAGGCGATCTGGACGTCGGCGCTCGCCACGGCCCAGTTCCTCACCGACCAGATCCCGAACGGGTCGGCGTACGTGATCGGCGAGGCCGGGCTCACGACCGCCCTCTACGAGGGGGGCTACACCCTCACCGAGTCGAACCCGGACTACGTGGTGCTCGGCGAGACCCGCACGTACTCGTTCACGGCCATCACCAAGGCGATCCGCCTCGTGCGCGACGGTGCCCGGTTCATCGCCACGAACCCCGACACCACGGGCCCGTCGGCCGAGGGCCCGCTCCCCGCCACCGGCGCGGTCGCGGCGATGATCCAGGCGGCCACCGGGCGGTCCCCGTACTACGTGGGCAAGCCGAACCCGATGATGTTCCGCTCCGCGCTCAACCGGATCGACGCCCACTCCGAGGTCACCGCGATGATCGGCGACCGCATGGACACCGACGTCGTCGCCGGCATCGAGGCCGGCCTCGAGACGTTCCTCGTGATGACCGGCTCGACGACCTCCGCCGAGGTGGACACCTACCCGTTCCGCCCGTCGCACGTCGTGGACTCCATCGCGGACCTGATCGGCCGTGTCTGACGCGCAGCAGGACCGCGACGTGCCCTCGCCGGACCGGCGACGACGCGGTAGGTGGCTCGCGGTCGCGGGGATCGTCGTGGGGGCGGCCCTGCTCGTCTGGGTGCTGGCCCGCCCGACGGGCTACGCGGAGTTCGGCTGGTTCGCGCCCGACCCGCCCCCGCGAGCGATCCTGACGGTCTCGACGACGTCGCCGGACCTCGTCCTGGCGGCCCTCGCCGGCGGACCGCTGCTCGTGGGCCTCGGGGTGGGCTACCTCGTCGGTCGCAGGCGCGACTGACCCGCCTTCGCGCGGCCCGCGACTCAGTCGGTGAGCCCGAGGTCCGACAGGTCGTAGAGGTAGTGGTAGGGCACGCCGAGCGCCTCGATCTTCTCGCCGGCGCCGGTGGCGCGGTCGACGATCGTCGCGCAGCCGAGCACCTCGGCCCCGGCGGCGCGCAGCGCCTCGATGGCCGTGATGGGCGACCCGCCGGTCGTGGTCGTGTCCTCGAGGACGACGACCTTGCGGCCCGCGACCTCGGGCCCCTCGATCTGGCGCTGCATGCCGTGCGCCTTGGCCGCCTTGCGGACGACGAACGCGTCGAGGTCCTGCCCGCGCGACGCTGCGGCGTGCAGCAGCGCGTCCGCGATCGGGTCCGCGCCGAGCGTGAGCCCGCCGACGGCGTCGACCTCCGCGGTGCCGAGGCCGACCTCCTCGAGGTGGTCGAGCAGCACGTGGCCCACCAGCGGGGCGGCGCGGTGGTGCAGCGTGATGCGGCGCAGGTCGACGTAGTAGTCGGCCTCCTTGCCGGAGGACAGCGTCACCTTGCCGTGCACGACGGCGAGCTCGGTGATGAGGTCCCGCAGCTGTTCGCGGGGCGTCGGTCCGAAGGCGGGGTCGGTGGTCGTCACGGGCACCAGGGTACGGGCCCGGACCCGCCGTCACGACGGCGGGTCAGCCGTACGTGTCAGCGGTACTTGCCGACGGCGCGCACGGCGGCGCGCGGCGCGAGGCGCAGCAGGGCCGACGCCGCCTTGTACCGGACGGAGGGGGTGGAGATGACGAGGCCACGGCGCACGTCGGCCAGCGCCTCCGCGACCACCCGCGGCGCGTCCAGCCACCCGATGTCAGGGACCGAGGTCATGTCGACGCCGGCCCGGTCGTGGAACTCGGTGTGCACGAAGCCGGGGCACAGCACGGTGGCGGTGACGGCGGTGCCCTTGAGCTCGACGGCGAGCCCCTCGGTGAACGACCGCACGTACGCCTTGGCCGCCGCGTACGTGCCCCCGGCGGTGAGCGCGGCCACGGACGCCACGTTGAGGATCGCTCCCCGGTCGCGCGACGTCATCTGCCCGGCCGCGGCGTGCGAGAGCACCAGCACGGCGCGGACCATGACGTCCAGGGCCTTGAGCTCGACGCCGAGGTCGCCGTCCACGAACCGCTGCGCGGTCGCGAAGCCGGCGTTGTTGACGAGCAGCCCCACCGGGCGCCGGTCGTCGCCCTCCTCCGCGCCGGTGACGGCGAGCCGGGCGGCGACGCGGTCCAGGTCCTCGGGGACCGCGAGGTCCGCGGCCAGCACCTCCACCCGCACGCCCGCGGCGGCGCGCACCTGGGTGGCGAGCTGCTCCAGACGCTCGCCGTCACGCGCGACGACGACGACGTCGTGTCGCGCGGTGGCGAGCTGCCAGACGAACTCCAGACCGAGGCCGGCGGTGGCGCCGGTGACGAGCGCGGTACCCATGGGGGCAGCCTAGAGCGTCCGGGCCGAGCACCTGACCCTCACGCGACGTCGGGCTCCACGCCGCCGCGTCACCGGCGTCGTGGCTGCGCGACGTGATCGACGCGAATGCCCGCGCCCACGACGTCGACCCGGAGACCGCGACCTGGGAGTGAGACGCGGGCTCCGGGCGTCGGCGGTGGGCCGTCGCGACGGAGGTGTCAGCGCCCCCCGCCGTGGCCGTGCCCGTGGCCATGGCCGTGGCCGTGGCCGTGGCCGAGCTGGACGGTCCACACCTCGCCGTCGAGCGTGACGACGTATGCCTTGTCGCGGACGATCTCGACCGACGTCGGACGGTCGAGGCCGACCGCCACGGCGCGCAGGGTGCCGTCCCGGCCGACCTTCATGAGCTGGCCGGTGTCCGGGTCGGCCGGCGACCCCTCGGGGTTGCCCGGCGTGAACATGCCCTGCGCGAGCGCGTACAGCCCGCCGCGGCCCTTCTCGACGTCGACGAGCAGCCGACCCCGCCCGAGGCGACCTCGTGCACGCCTGACCGTCCGGGCCGGAACGCCACGACCTTCCCGTCCTGCGGCAGGTGCGGGACCGGGCCCGCCTGGGCGACGAGGACGGTGCGGCCGGCCTTCTCGAGGCCGGTCGGGACGACGTTGCCGAGGGTGAGGACCTCCGTGATCGCCCCGCGGGGCGTCACGCGCAGCACGCGGTTGTGGTGGCCGTCCGTGACGAGGAAGGCGCCGCGGTACGTCTCGAGCGCGAACTGCACGCCCGACGGCACGAAGAAGTCGGTCTCGGGCGGGTGCTCGACGGACCAGGCGCCGATGTCGGCGACGGGCGTGACGGACCCGCCACGACCGACGCGGTAGAGGCCGGAGACCTCAGGGTCGGCGAGGGTCACGAGGACGTAGGCGGTGCGGCCGAGGAACGCGACGTCGAGCGCCCCGCCCGGAGTTTCCGGGGTCTGTTCCGGCAGGCCGGACGCGAAGGTCGAGACCTGGCCGGTCCGGCGGTCGATCCGGGAGACCTCCCCCGACTGCGGTTCGGTCACGTAGAGCGCCCCGTCGGGGCCGACGGTGCTGCCGCCCCCGCCGGACAGCCCGGTCGCCAGCAGGGACTGGTGGGCGTGCGCGGGGCCGGGACGTGGTGAGGTCGCGACGGCGGCGGTCGCCGCGGTGGTCGCGAGGAGCGCGGACAGGACGATGGCGGTGATGCGGCGTGGGGTGTGCACGGGGACCCTCCCGTGGGTGCGTCGTTGCACGGTGTACGGGTCGGGCTCGGCGCGGACGACGGCATCGACCCGGCCGGGTCGGGAGTGGTGTGGCGATGCCCCCTCGTCGATCGACTCTACGCTCGCGCCGGACCCAGGTCACCGACCCGTGCGGCGAGCAAGCGTCCGGGGTCCCGCGGGACGGCCTGGGGACGGCGGCGCCGCGCCTCCGTCGCCCGCCGGTAGCCTGGCGCCCGTGCGCCTCGCCACCTGGAACGTCAACTCCGCCCGTGCCCGCGTCGACCGCGTCATCGCCTTCCTGGAGCGCTCGCAGACGGACGTGCTCGCGATCCAGGAGACCAAGTGCCGCGACGAGCAGTTCCCCGTCGCCGCGTTCGAGGCGGCGGGGTACGAGGTGGCGCACGTCGGTCACTCCGCCTGGAACGGCGTCGCCATCGCGTCGCGGGTGGGGATCGCGGACGTCGAGACGTCGTTCCCGGGCCAGCCCGGCTTCGCCAAGCCCGCGGCGCCGCGCACCGACGACGACGCCCCGGCGGAGGCACCGGCCCCCGAGCCGGCCACCCTGCTCGACGTCCCCGCGCCCGTCGAGGCGCGCGCCCTCGGCGCCACCTGCGGCGGCGTGCGGGTGTGGTCGCTGTACGTGCCGCACGGCCGGGCGGTCGACGACCCGCACTACGCCTACAAGCTCGCGTGGCTGGGCGCGCTGCACGACGCGGCCTCCGGGTGGCTCGCCGACGACCCCGAGGCGCAGGTCGCGCTGGTCGGCGACTGGAACGTCATCCCGCTCGACACGGACGTCTACGACCCGGCCGCGTTCGCCGGGCACACGCACGTCACGCCCGCCGAGCGGGCCGCGTTCTCGGCGTTCGCCGACGCCGGGTACACCGAGGTGACGCGCGAGCACCTGCCGGCCGAGCACACCTACACGTACTGGGACTACCAGCAGCTCGCCTTCCCCCGGAACAAGGGCCTGCGGATCGACTTCGCGTACGCCTCCCCCGCCGTGCGGCGGCGGGTGTCGGGCGTCGTCATCGACCGGGACGAGCGCAAGGGCAAGGGCGCCAGCGACCACGTCCCGGTGATCCTCGACCTCACCGACCCCGCCTGACGGCGACCGAGGAGCACGTCGTGACCCAGGACCCGCCCCACCCGGACCCGGCGCCGGAGCCGGCGCCCGAGACCGCGCCCGCGCCGCCGGGGCCGACGTTCGCCTCCCCCACGCCTTCGGGCGTCCTGCCCGCCGAGGGACTGGCGGACCTGGACCTGCCGGACCCGCCGTCGGCGGGCGGCGCCGACGCCGCGTCGCCGCGAGCGGGCCGCAGCTCCTCCGGCCGGCCCGCGGACGCCGGCCGGTCGCGGCGGGTCGCCGCGACCGCGGCCGCGGCGGTCGTGGCCCTCGCCGTCGTCGGCGGGGCGGTCGCGATCGGCGTCACGACGGCGCACGACCGGGCCTGGTCCCCGCTGCCCGCCGCCGTGACCGGCGCCCGCGACGCGAACGCGGTGCAGCTCGTGCTCGGCTCGTGCCTGCGCGACCTGCCCTCCGGCGACGTCGGCCGCCTCACCGTGGTGCCCTGCACGGACGAGCACGCCGGCCAGGTGGTCGGCCGCACGGACTCGGCGAAGGGCGCCGTCTGGCCGGGGCACGACGCGCTCGTGCGCCGCGCGTCCGCCGTGTGCGGGCCGGAACAGCTCGGGGCTTCGGGGCGCGACGTCGAGGGCGTGGAGTTCGTCGTGCTGACCCCGTCCGAGGACGGCTGGTCGGAGGGCGACCGCGCCGGGCTGTGCGTCGCCGTGACCGACGACCCGGGGACGCTCGACCTGCTCGGCTGACGCCACGGCGGCCCCGGACCGGCGTGTCCACCCCGGGGCGGATTTCTACAGTGACCTTTGTCACACGCAGCGCGCCTGAATGGCGCCCGGTTCGCACAGGGATGCCCCGACTCGTCCTGGGGGGACACCGGCCGACGGTCGCCCCGGCGACACGCAGGCACCGTTACCTGAGCGTGACCTGGCGGGGTCCGCAGGGTTAGCGTCCCTCGACCGCTCCTGCACCAGGTGTCGGTCGACCGGGACGCAGCCGAGTGCTGCCGGCGTCCCGGTGCCACGAAACTCACGGCAGCAGCGGGAGACCCACTTCCGGCCGGCCGCCCGGACGCACCTTTCCGGACGCTCCCGGCCTTGGGGTTCAGCCACCTCTGGTGGCGGGCCAACGATCTCGGCCTCACCCGACAGCTCATCTCGCAGGCTGGAGGTCACGCCCATGCCTACGTCCCACGACCCCGCGCGCCCTGGCGCCGCCGCCGTCGCGGCCCCCCGCCCCCGGCGCGCACTCGTCGCCCTCGGCCTCGCCACGGCGCTCACCGCCGGCGGCATCGTCGCCACCGCGCCCCAGTCCTCCGCCGCGACCGGCACCGCCGCCGCGAGCGTCGGCACCGTGGCCGTCCACACGGCCAAGGCCAAGATCAAGCCCCGCACCGTCTTCACGGCGTCGAAGCACACGATGGTGAAGAACTCCGGCCGGCACCGCCCCGCCTTCACGATGAAGGCGACGCACGCCGGCAAGGCGATCGCCGGCCGCGCCAAGCTCGTCATGAACGGCAAGATCGTCTCGACCCACAAGCTGCACGGCGGCAAGACGACGTTCAAGCCCGTCTGGGGTCAGTACAAGACCGGCAAGAACAAGGTCCGCATCGCCGTCTACCCGGCGTCGAGCAACCTCGCCAACAAGTCGTCGCGCACCACCGGCGTCACCGCGAAGAAGCCGGGCTCGCCCGTCGTCGCCATCGCGAAGACGAAGGTCGGCGCGCGCTACGTGTCCGGCGCCACCGGGCCGTCGTCGTTCGACTGCTCGGGCTTCACGACCTACGTGTACAAGAAGGCGATCGGCAAGTCGATGCCGCGCACCTCCTCGGCCCAGAAGAACGTGGGCAAGCGCGTCTCGCGCGCCAACGCCAAGCCCGGCGACCTGATCTGGTCCCCCGGTCACGTGGCCATCTACATCGGCAACGGCAAGCAGATCGACGCCGGCAACCCGCGCGTGGGCGTCGTCAAGCGCCACATCTGGCAGTCCAACCCGACGTTCATCCGGGTCAGCAGCAAGGCCGTCTGACCTCACCTCGCCGAAGGGCCTCTCTATCTCGGCATCACGGGAGCTGCCGCGTCACCGCCAGACCCGACGAGTCGGGGTCGAGGTCGACGACGACGGTGTCGCCGTCGGACACGGCGCCCGCGAGCAGCTCCTTGGCGAGCCGGTCGCCGATCTCGCGCTGCACCAGCCGGCGCAGCGGCCGCGCCCCGTACGCGGGGTCGAAGCCCTCGAGCGCCAGCCACTCGCGCGCGGCGGGCGTGACGTCCACCGTGATGCGACGGTCGGCGAGCCGCTGGGCGAACGCCGCGACCTGCAGGTCGACGATCTCGCCGAGCTCCTCGACGCTCAGCGCGTCGAAGACCACGACGTCGTCGAGCCGGTTGAGGAACTCCGGCTTGAACGACGCGCGCACGGCCGCCAGCACGGCCTCGCGGCGGGCGTCGTCGTCCAGGCCCGGGTCCACGAGGAACTGCGAGCCCAGGTTCGACGTCAGCACGAGGATGACGTTGCGGAAGTCGACCGTGCGGCCCTGGCCGTCGGTGAGGCGGCCGTCGTCGAGCACCTGCAGCAGGATGTCGAAGACCTCCGGGTGCGCCTTCTCGACCTCGTCCAGCAGGACGACGGAGTACGGGCGTCGCCGCACGGCCTCGGTGAGCTGCCCGCCCTCCTCGTAGCCGACGTAGCCCGGAGGAGCGCCGACCAGCCGGGACACCGTGTGCTTCTCGGAGTACTCGGACATGTCGATGCGCACCATGGCGCGCTCGTCGTCGAAGAGGAAGTCGGCGAGCGACTTGGCCAGCTCCGTCTTGCCGACGCCGGTCGGGCCGAGGAACAGGAACGACCCGGTGGGCCGGTCGGGGTCGGCCACGCCCGCCCGCGAGCGCCGCACGGCGTCGGAGACGGCGCGCACCGCGGCGGCCTGGCCGATGAGCCGCTCGCCGAGCACGTCCTCCATGTGCAGCAGCTTCTCCGACTCGCCCTGCAGCATGCGCCCGGCGGGGATGCCCGTCCAGGCGGAGACCACCTCGGCGATCTCGTCGGCGCCCACCTTGTCGGCGATCATCGGCCCCTCGCTGGTCGAACCCGTCGAGACCCCGTCGGAGGTTTCGACGAGCTCGACCGACGACGCGGCCTCGGCCCGCTCCGCGTCCGCGAGCTCGCGCTCCACCTGCGGGATCTCGCCGTACAGCAGGCGCGCGGCGGCCTCGAGGTCGCCCTCGCGCTGCAGCCGGTCGGACTCGGTGCGCAGCTCGTCGATGCGCGCGCGCAGGTCGCCGACCCGGTTGTGGCCGGCCTTCTCCGACTCCCAGCGGGCCGTGAGCGCGGCGAGCTGCTCGCGGGTGTCCGCGAGGTCGGCGCGCAGCCGCTCCAGCCGCTCCTTCGACGCGGCGTCATCGGACTCCTTGAGCACGACCTCCTCCATCTCGAGGCGCGTGACGACGCGCTGCAGCTCGTCGATCTCGATGGGCGAGGAGTCCATCTCCATGCGCAGGCGCGACGCCGCCTCGTCGACCAGGTCGATCGCCTTGTCGGGGAGCTGGCGGCCGGTGATGTACCGGTCGGACAGCGCGGCGGCGGCGACCAGCGCGGAGTCCGCGATCGTCACCTTGTGGTGCGCCTCGTACCGCTCCTTGAGCCCGCGCAGGATGGCGACCGTGTCCGCCACGGACGGCTCGCCGACGAACACCTGCTGGAAGCGGCGCTCGAGGGCCGGGTCCTTCTCGATGTGCTCCCGGTACTCGTCGAGGGTCGTGGCGCCGACGAGGCGCAGCTCGCCGCGGGCGAGCATCGGCTTGAGCATGTTGCCCGCGTCCATCGCGCCCTCGCCGCCGGCGCCCGCGCCGACGACGGTGTGCAGCTCGTCGATGAAGGTGACGACCTCGCCGTCCGAGGCGGTGATCTCCTCGAGCACGGCCTTGAGCCGCTCCTCGAACTCGCCGCGGTACTTGGCGCCCGCGACCATGCCGGCCAGGTCGAGCGCGACGAGGCGCTTGCCCTGCAGCGACGTGGGGACGTCGCCCGCGACGATGCGCTGGGCCAGTCCCTCGACGACGGCGGTCTTGCCGACGCCGGGCTCGCCGATGAGCACGGGGTTGTTCTTGGTGCGGCGGCTCAGCACCTGCACGACGCGGCGGATCTCGGAGTCGCGGCCGATGACGGGGTCGAGCTTGCCGTCCCGCGCGCGCTGAGTGAGGTCAGTGCCGTACTGCTCGAGCGCCTTGTACGTGCCCTCGGGGTTGGGGGTGGTGACCCGCGAGGAGCCGCGCACGGCGGGCAGCGCGGCGCGCAGGGCGTCCGCGGTGGCGCCGGCCTCCGTCAGCGCCTGCGCGGCGGGCGACTGCCCCGCGGCCAGGCCGATGAGCAGGTGCTCGGTCGAGACGTACTCGTCGCCCAGCCCCTCGGCCTCCTTGCCCGCGTTCTCCAGCACGGCGCTCATCGCGCGCGAGGGCGACGGCTGGGCGACGGCACTGCCGCTGACCTGCGGCAGGGCGACGAGGGCGGCGCGGGCGCGCTGGCCGATCTGCTGCGCGCCGGCACCGACGGCGTCGAGCAGGCCGACGGCGACTCCGCCGGTCTGCTGGAGCAGCGCCTGCAGCAGGTGCACCGGCTCGAGCTGCGGGTTGCCCGCAGCCGACGCCGACTGGACGGCGTCGCCGAGCGCCTGCTGCGACATGGTCGTGAGCTTGATGTCCATGGAACCTCCGGGATGACACGGGACGACGTCTGCTGAGGGAACGTCGCCAAAGTTGAGTCTATTCCGCTCAACTTTGATGGCAAGACGGGGTGTGCGCCCAGGTGACGGCCCGGTGGCTGGTGGCTCCCGCCTGCGGGATGCTGGGTCGGTGACCACTCCAGCCCGCGGCCCCCGTCGCCGCCTCCGCACCGCGATCGCGGCGACGCTCGCCGCCGTCGGCCTCCTCGTCCTCGCCGGGTGCTTGAGGTTGGACATGGACATGACGGTGTCCGAGGACGACACCGTCTCGGGCACGATGATCGCGGCATTCTCCAACCAGCTCGCGGAGACCTTGGGCATGGAACCCGGCGAGCTCTGGGACCAGGCCGGCGGCGAGCTCGGGCTGGACCTGCCCGAGGGTGCCACGCAGGAGCCGTACTCGGACGACGAGTACACCGGCACACGGATCACGTTCACAGACACCCCAATCGAGGACGTCGGGGGCAACGGTGCCGCCGACGTGTCCATCACCCGCGACGGCGACGAGTACGTGGTGGACGGCACGGTGGACCTCTCCGAGGGCGCCGACCAGCTCGAGCAGCTGCCGCAGAACGTGCAGGACGCCTTCGACGTGCAGCTCTCCATCACGTTCCCCGGCGCGGTCAGCGACGTCTCCGACTCCGGGCAGGTCGACGGCACCACGGTCACCTGGACGCCGGCGATCGGCGAGAACACCGAGATCCACGCGCGCGGCGCCGCCGAGGAGGGCGCCGGCGGGTTCCCGTGGTGGATCGTCGGGCTCGTGGTCGGCCTGATCGTCATCGGGCTCGTCGTCTGGTTCGTCGTACGGAACAACCGCCGGTCGGCCACGGCCACCGGCACCACGACCGGGGACACCGCGCTCGCCGCCGGCGCCGCGCCCGGTGCGGTGCCCGCCCCCGGCGCCGGCCCGACGCCGGAGGAGCAGGTCTTCGGCGCGCCGCCCGCCGCGGCGCCGCCGACGGAGCCGACGACCGGCCCCGTCGCCGAGCCGTACGAGCCCGAGCGCGCGCCCGACGCCGCCCCGACGACGGGCGCGACCACCGGCCCCGTCGCCGAGCCGCTGGAGCCCGGGCGTCCCGGCGAGGAGGACACCGTCCGCGAGCCCGCCGTCGAGCCCGGCGTCGAGCCCGGCACGGAGTCGCCGGTCACCGAGGAGCCCGTCGTGGATGAACCCCTCACCGACGAGCCCGGCACCGACGAGCCCGGCACCGAGCGCCGCCCGACCGACCCGCCGCAGGGTGCCTGACGCACCGGCCGTGCCACGCCCCGACGCCGGGGCGTGGCGCGAGGACGTGCTCGGGCCGGAGTTCCAGGCGCGCACGCTCGACCTGCCCGGCGCCGCGGAGGCCGTGCTGGTGCGGCACGTCCCGTCCACGCCGGGGCCGTCAGCGCCGGGGTCGCCAGCGCCGGGGTCGTCCATGTCCCGGCCGGCGCGCACGGCCGTGCTGTCCGTGCACGGCTTCGTGGACTACTTCTTCCACCCCCACGTCGCGCGCGCGTTCGCCGCGCGCGGGATCGCGTTCTACGCGGTGGACCTGCGCGGCCACGGTCGGGCGCTGCCCGCGCACACGACCGCCGGCCGCGACCCCAACCTCGTGGACGACCTGGCGCTGTACGCCCAGGACCTCGACGCCGCGGCCGCCGTCGTACGGGCGGCGGGGCACGAGCGACTGGTCGTGCTGGGGCACTCGACGGGCGGCCTGGTCGCGCCGCTGTGGGCGAACGCCCGCCCCGGCCGGGCGGACGCGCTGGTGCTCAACAGCCCGTGGCTCGAGCTCAACGAGAGCTGGCTCATGCGTGGCCCGGCGACGTGGGCGATCGACGTCGTCGGACGGTTCGCGCCGCGGTTCGTCGTGGGGTCGGTGAGCGAGCACTACGGCGCGGCGCTGCACCGCGAGACGGGCGGCGAGTGGGACTTCGACCTCGCCTGGAAGCCGCACGCCGGTTTCCCCGCGCGCGCCGGCTGGCTACGGTCGGTACGGCGCGCGCACCACCGGGTGGCGCGCGGGCTGGACCTCACGATCCCGGTCCTGGTGCTCGCGTCCGACCGGTCCGGGCCCGCGCGGTCCTGGCACCCGGACCTGGTCACGACCGACTCCGTGCTCGACGTCGTGCACATCCGCGAGCGCGCGCCCCGCCTCGGCGGCGACGTCACGGTCCGCACGATCTCGGGCGGCGCCCACGACCTCGCGCTGTCCCCGCAGCCCGCGCGCGACGCCTACCTCACCACCGTCCTCGACTGGATCCAGGCCCTCCACTAGCCCGGCCCTGTGCCGAACAGGCACCTCGGCGGGACGCTCACGGCCGTGTCCGATTCCCGCTAGCACCGGGGCAGTGGCGCGCGTGAGGATGGGGGCATGACGACGACAGCCCGGCCCGACGCCCCGGCCCCCGGCGCGGCGGACACCCGGGTCTTCACGGAGCGGTACCGCGCCATCGAGGCCCGCGACACCCGGTTCGACGGGCAGTTCTTCACGGCCGTGCGGTCCACCGGCATCTACTGCCGGCCGTCGTGCCCGGCGCGCACGCCGAAGCCGGAGAACGTGACGTTCTACCTGACGTCGGCGGCGGCGCACGAGGCCGGGTACCGGGCCTGCAAGCGCTGCCTCCCCGAGGCGGCGCCCGGCACGCCCGCGTGGGACCTGCGCCACGACCTCGCCGGGCGGGCGATGCGACTCATCGCGGACGGCGTCGTCGACCGGGAGGGCACGGACGGGCTCGCCGCCCGCCTCGGGTACAGCGCGCGGCACGTGCACCGGCTGCTCACCGCGGAGCTCGGCGCCGGGCCGCTCGCACTCGCCCGCGCGCAGCGGGCGCAGACCGCGCGCAGCCTCGTCGTCGGTACGGACCTGCCACTGGCGGACGTCGCGTTCGCCGCGGGCTTCGGCTCGATCCGCCAGTTCAACGACACCGTGGTCGAGGTGTTCGCCACGACGCCGAGCGACCTGCGCGCCCGTGCCCGCCGCCGCTCCGCCCCCGCCTTCCAGCACGCGATCCCCCGCGCCGTCGGCCCGGACGGCGCGACGGATCGCATGCTCGAAGGCGACGGGGCGGCGGACGTCGCGCGCGTGCGCCTCGACCTCGAGCTGCCGGTGCGGGAGCCGTTCGACTCCCGCGGCGTCGTGGCGTTCCTCGCCGCGCGCGCCGTCGACGGGGTGGAGGTCGCGGACCTGGACGGCGACGACGCGCGGTACGCCCGCACGCTGTACCTCCCCCACGGCCCGGGCGCCGCAGAGGTCGTGGCGGGCCCGGGCGTCGGGCCGGGGCGCGTCGCGGTGCGTCTGGAGCTCGCGGCCGCGGCCGACGTCTCGGTCGCCGTCACGCGCCTGCGTCGACTGCTCGACCTCGACGCCGACCCCGCGGCCGTCGACACGACGCTCGCCGGCGACCCCGCGCTCGCGCCCCTCGTCACGCGCACCCCCGGCCTGCGCGTGCCCGGCACCGTGGACCCGCACGAGATCGTGGTCCGCGCCATCGTCGGGCAGCAGATCAGCGTCGCGGCCGCGCGCACGCACCTCAGCCGGCTCGCCGCCGGTGCGGGCGCCCCGTACGCCTCGGCCGTGCCCGGCCTCACCCGCCTGTTCCCGACACCCGCGCAGGTTGCGGCCTCCGCCGCGGACCATCTGCGCCTGCCCACCCGGTCGCTGGCGACGGTCGTCGACACGGCCCGGGCGCTCGACGACGGCTCGCTCGCCGTCGGGGTCGGCGACGACGGCGAGGAGTTGCGCGCCGCCCTGGTCGCCCGGCGCGGCATCGGCCCGTGGACCGCCGCGTACGTGGCGATGCGCGTGCTGCGCGACCCCGACGCCTGGCTCGACGGCGACGTCGCCCTCCTCGCGGGCGCGGCCGCGGCCGGCGTCGACCACGGCCTGCCCGCCGACGCCCCCCGCGCCGCCCGGTCGCGCGCCCTCGCCGCCCGCGCCGAGCGCTGGGCGCCCTGGCGCTCGTACGCCGCCATGCACCTGTGGCGCGCCGCCCTCCCGCCGACCATGCGGTAGCGCCCGTTCTCCGACGACTTTCCGAGCCGAGCTGCATGTTCGGCACCCCGCCTGGACCCGGAGGTTTCGATGACCACGCTCACGACCACCACGACGACCACCGCCCGCACCGCCACCGTGACGACCCCGGACGGCCCGTTCACCGTCGTCGTCGACCCGGACGGCACCGTCCTCGCCTCCGGCTGGACGACCGACGCCCACGCCCTCGTCGGCCTCACGCACCCGGACGTGCGGCCCGCCGGGACGACGCCCGTGCCGGACGACGACCCCGCCGTCGCGCCCGCCGTCGCGGCGGTGCACGCCTACTACGCGGGCGACGTGCACGCGATCGACGCCGTGCCCGTCCGCCAGGTCTCGGGCCCGTACCGCGCCCACGCCTGGGACGTGCTGCGGACGGTCGAGGCAGGCGACCCCGTCACCTACACCCGCTACGCGGAGCTCTCCGGCCGGCCCGCCGCCGTCCGCGCCGCGGCGGGTGCCTGCGCCATGAACGCCGCCGCCCTCTTCGTGCCCTGCCATCGCGTGCTGCGCACGGACGGCAGCCTCGGCGGCTTCCGGTACGGCCTCGACGTCAAGCGCAGCCTCCTCGCGCACGAGGCGCGCCACGCCGGGTGAGGGGGGCGACGTCCTCGCCGGTGGTTTCGACAGGCTCAACCAGCGGCCGGGTGGTTTCGACAGGCTCAACCAGCGGCCGGGTGGTTTCGACAGGCTCAACCCGCGGACGGGTGGTTGCGACCGGCTCAACCAGCGGACGGGTGGTTTCGACAGGCTCAACCGGCCAATGCCTTCAGAGCGACGGCTCCTCCGGCGTCGACACGGTGAACACGGCGCCCGCGATCACGGGCACCTGGGTGGCAGCGCGCTCGAGGTCGTCCAGCCGCCGCGCGACGGACGACTCGGGCTCGTTGCCGCTGAGGTCCACGCTGGCCACGAGGTACAGCGACCGCGGGCCGACGTACTCGAGCCGCAGGTAGGTCACCCGCTCCACCTGCGGCAGGCTCGCGAGGTGCGCGAGCACGGCCCCGCGCGTCTCGGGCCGGGCGGCCTCGCCGACGAGGAACCGGCGGTTGCGGTCGACGAGGACGAGCGAGACGACGGCGAGGACGAGGCCGACGACGATCGACCCGAGGGCGTCCGGCACGGGCGAGCCGGTGAGCTGGTGGGCCAGCACGCCGGCGAACGCGACGACGAGGCCGACCAGGGCGGCGGCGTCCTCCGCGAAGACGGCGCGCAGGGTGGGGTCGGAGGTGACGAGCACGTGGTGCAGCACGTCGTGCTCGGCCTTCTTCGCCTCGGCGCGCGCCTGCCGGGTGGCCTGGAGGAACGACCCGCCCTCGAGCAGGAACGCGAGGCCGAGCACGGCGTAGGCGATGCCGAAGTCGCTGGCCGGCTCGGGGTGCACGAGCTCCTGGATGCCGTGCGTGATGGACACGCCGGCGCCGACGGCGAACAGGCCGATCGCGGCGAACATCGACCAGACGTAGGCCTCGCGGCCGAAGCCGAGGGGGTGCAGCGGGTCGGCGGGTCGGCGGGAGCGCCGGTCCGCGACGAGCAGGAAGATCTCGTTGCCGGTGTCGGCCCAGGAGTGCACGGCCTCCGCGAGCATCGACGCGGACCCGGTGAGCACGGCGGCCGCGGACTTCGCGACGGCCACGAACGCGTTCGCGGCGAACGCGATGACGACGGTGACCGTGCTCTCGCCGCCGCCCTGGGTGTCCTGCACGACGCGCGGGCTGACGCCGGGCTGCGGCGGGGCGGCCCCCGGCTCGGGCTCTGCCGGGTGCGCGAGGGCGTCGAACGGGTCGGACGGAGCGGACGGGTCGGGCGCGGCGGGGGGCATGCGCCCGGTCTACCAGCCGACGGTCAGTCGGGCTCGCCGAACTCGTTGGGTCGCAGGTCGTCGGGGTCGACCTTGCCCGTGCGGAACCCGGCGCGGCCCACCATGTGCGCGGCGACCGGCGACGTCACGAGCTGGAAGGCGACGACCAGCACGAGCATCGCGACGGCCGACCAGCTGCGCACCCGCAGCGCGAGCGCGACCAGCATGAGGATGAGCCCCAGCACCTGCGGCTTGGTGACGGTGTGCATGCGCGCGAGCAGGGACGGGAACCGCAGGAGTCCCACGCCGGCGGCGAGCGTGAGGAAGGCGCCGGCGAGGAGGCACACGGCGGCGACGGCGTCCGCGACGGTCGTCCACAGCCCCGGGTCGACGTGGGTCATCGCTCCGCACCTCCCTCGTCCTCGGCCTCGGCGCCACGGGGGCCGTCGCGCTGCTCGCCGCGCGGCACGTCGGTGGCGCGCGCCTGTGCGGCGACCTCCTCGGGGGTGCGCACGCGGCCCTCGTCCTCGGGCTCCTTCGCGGCGAACCGCGCCATCGTCACGGAGCCGACGAAGCCGACCATGGACAGCGCGACGAGGATGGGGATGGTCTCGGTGCGGCGCGACCAGACGGCCTCGACGGCGATGGCGCCCACGAGGGTGATGGTCAGGGTGTCGAGGGCGACGGCGCGGTCGAGCATCGACGGCCCCCGCTCGACCCGGACCAGCGCGAGCAGCGCGGCGACGGCCACGAGCGCTGCGGCCGCGATCACGGCGACGAGCATCATGCGTCGTCCCTCCCCTGCGTGGTGGCCTCGAGGGCCGGGGCGCCGGGCGCGAGCCCGCACCGGGCCAGCACGACGTCGCTGGCGAAGGCCCGCAGCACACGCTCCTCGAGGGCGAGCGTGTGCCGGCGCACGGCCTCGGGGCCGCCGGAGCCGTCGATGTCGAGCACGTGCAGGTAGACGACGCCCGTGCTGCGGCGGGCCTCGACGACCAGCGACCCCGGGACCAGCGACGACATCACGGCGGTGATGGTCAGGTAGGCGTCCTCGGGGTTGCGCAGCCGCACGGCCACGATGGCGCCGTGCGGCGTCGGGCCGGGGCGGAGGGCGGCCCACGCCACCTGGAACGACGCGACGAACAGGTCGGCGACGAACCGGCCCGCGAGGACGGCGGCGCGCCCCGGGCGCACGGTGCCGTGCATCGTGATGGGCGGCAGCGGGAACAGGATGACCACGACGACGCCGATGAGGGCGCCCGCGAGGACGTTGGCCCAGGACAGGTCCCCCCACAGCATCACCCAGACGAGGGTGAGCAGCACGAGGGCGTGCCACTGGGAGCCCAGCCGGCGCAGCAGGCGGGCGGGTCGGCGGCGCGGGTGCAGGCTCACCGGCCGCCACCCCCGTCGCCGTCGTCGGAGCTCACGACGGACTCGCCCTGGCCGCGGTCCGACCCGCCGGGGAAGACGGCGTCGACGTACGTGTATCCGTCCATGGAGGCGGTCGCGGCGCGCTCGGCGTAGCCGTACAGCGGCCCGGCCGCGACGGTCAGGAGCAGGCCGAACGCGACGAGCGCGCCGGTGGGAAGCACCATCCCGCGCGGGAGCGGCACGTCCGACTCGATCTCCTCCGACGGCGCCTGCCAGAACGCCTTGTTCCACGCCTTCACCACCGCGTACAGGGTGAGCAGGGACGTCACGACCGACCCGACGACGAGCACCCACGCCAGCCCCGTGCCGACGCGCGCGCCCTCGGTGAGCAGGCCCACCTTGCCCAGGAACCCGGACAGCGGCGGGATGCCCGCCAGGGTCAGCGCGGGCACGAAGAACAGCACGGCGAGCCCGGGCGCGAGCTTCGCGAGGCCGCCGAGCCGGTCGAGCGACGTGGACCCGCCCCGCCACTCGACGAGCCCCACCACGAGGAACAGGGCCGTCTGGACGGAGATGTGGTGCACCACGTAGTAGATGGCCGCGGCGGTGCCCGCCTCGGTGGCGAGCGCGATGCCGAAGATCATGTAGCCGATGTGGCTGACCAGGGTGAACGAGAGCAGACGTTTGACGTCGTTCTGCGCCACGGCGCCCAGGATCCCGATCACCATGGTG
The DNA here is from genome assembly GCF_050315395.1 of Promicromonospora sp. Marseille-Q5078. NCBI lineage: Bacteria > Bacillati > Actinomycetota > Actinomycetes > Micrococcales > Promicromonosporaceae > Promicromonospora > Promicromonospora sp. Marseille-Q5078. The sequence goes on along the minus strand of NZ_JBNPQG010000001.1, from coordinate 640,011 downwards.
AGCAGGGCGAGCACCATGAGCACCTGGTCCACGGTGGGGTTGTCCGGGAAGATCAGGGTCTGCGTGCGCAGGATCGAGTACACGCCCACCTTGGTGAGCAGGCCTGCGAACACGGCGGTGACCGGCGCGGGCGCCGTCGGGTACGAGTCGGGCAGCCACGCGGACAGCGGGAAGATCGCGGCCTTGATGCCGAACGCGAGCAGCAGCAGGAGCTGCAGCGCGGTGCGCACCGTGGGGTCGATCTCGGGCAGCCGCTCCGCGAGCTGCGCCATGTTCACCGTGCCGGTGGCGCCGTAGATCAGCGCGATGGCCGTGAGGAACAGCAGCGACGACATCAGCGTCACGATGATGTACACGGACCCCGCACGGATGCGCTCGCCCGTGCCACCCAGGGTGAGGAGCACCGCCGACGAGGCGAGCAGGATCTCGAACCCCACGTAGAGGTTGAACAGGTCGCCGGTGAGGAACGCGTTCGCCACGCCGGCGGCCAGGATGAGGAACGTCGGGTGGAAGATCGCGACGGGGATCATGTCGCCGCGCGTCGTGCCCGGCTCGTCCTCCCCCTCGGGCACGCCCTGCCCCAGGGAGTAGAGGAGCACGCACAGCAGCATCACGAACGAGACGGTGAGCATCACCGCGGAGACGCGGTCGGCGACCAGGTCGATGCCGACGGGCGCCGCCCAGCTGCCGATCTCCACCACGATCGGCCCGGAGTCCGCCGCGAACAGCAGGCCCACGGAGGCCGCGAGCGCGGCGGCGAGCGCGGTGGCGCTGATGATGCGCTGCACGCGGGCGTACCGGTGCAGGGCGAGCGTCAGCCCCGCCGCGAACAGCGGCAGCATGACCGGCAGCGGCACGAGCGTCTCGGCGGACCAGAGGTTCACGGGCGCTCCTCGGGGTCCGGGCGGTGGTCGTGCGTGCGGTCGTGCTGGCCGTTGCCGTCGCTGCTGTCGTCGACGTCGTCGTAGACGTCGGCGGCCTCCTCGTCGAGCGTCCGGTCCGGCTCGGTGTCGTCCGCGTCCTCGAACGCGGGGGCGTTGAGCGCCGCGTGCCGGGCGACGCGGCGGTCCTCGACGTCGTCCGCCACCTCGTCGTGCCCGTGCAGCTGCCACGACCGGTAGGCCATGGCCAGCACGAACGCGGTGAGGGCCAGCGTGATGACGATCGAGGTGAGCACCATCGCCTGGGCGAGCGGGTCGCTCATCCGCACGCCCTCGGGCGCGTTGCCGACGATGGGCGAGGCGCCGGAGCGTCCGCCCATGACCAGCAGCATGAGGTTGACGCCGTTGCCGATGAGCACGAAGCCGAGAAGCACGCGGGTGAGCGGCCGCTCCAGCAGCAGGTACACGCCGGTGGCGAACAGGACGCCGATCGCCAGGACGAGGACGGCCGAGGGGGTGTTCTCGAGGACGGTCATCGGGCGGCCTCCTCGTGGTGCGGGTCGGGGCGCAGGTCGGGGCGCGGGTCGCGGCGATCGTCGGGCGCGCGCACCACGGTGACGACGATGCGCGCCGGCCGCGGGTCCTGCCGGTCGATCTCCGCCCCGAGCGTGCGCAGCAGGTCGAGCACGAGCCCGACCACGACGAGCATCACGCCGATGTCGAAGAAGAGCGACGTCACGAGGTGCACGTCGCCGAGGACGGGCACGTGGTACCAGTGCAGGATCGTGCTCTGCAGCGCCTCCTGGCCCGCGACGAGGGTCGCGAGGCCCACGCCGGCGGAGAGGAACAGGCCCGTGCCCAGCAGCACGCCGGGGTTCACCCGCGCGGCCTCGCCGAGCTCGTACCCGCCGCCCGCGAGGTAGCGCACGGCGAACGCGATCCCCACCACGAGCCCGGCCGCGAAGCCGCCGCCGGGCGCGTTGTGCCCGCTGAACAGCAGGAACAGGGCGAACACGATCATGGCGTGGAAGATCACGCGGGTGATGACCTCGAACATCACGGAGCGGCGCTCGGGCGCCATCGTGCCGCCCGCGGCGAGCCACACCCGGCGCGTGTGCTGGTCGGACTGGCTGACGTCGTCCGTCACCCTCGACAGCCGCAGCACCTCGCCGCTGCGCTGCCGCAGGAAGATGAGCGACGCGACGCCCGTCGCGGCGACGAGCAGCACGGAGATCTCGCCCACGGTGTCCCAGGCGCGGATGTCGACCAGCGTCACGTTGACGACGTTCTTGCCGCCGCCCCACTCGACCGCCTCGTCGGGGAAGAGGGCGCTGATCGGGTCGGCGACGCGCGCCAGGGGCGCGGCGATCGTGAACGCCATCATCACCAGACCGCTCACGACGCCCAGCGCGAGACGCACCCAGCGGCTGGCCGCGAGCGGCCGGTCGGTGAAGTACGGCGGCATGCGCCGCAGCACCAGCACCATGATGACCAGCGTGATCGTCTCGCACAGCACCTGGGTGAGCGCGAGGTCGGGGGCGCCGTGCAGCATGAACAGGGTCGCGTTCGCGTACCCGGCGACGCCCACGAGCACCACGGCCTTGAGGCGGCGGCGCGCCCGCGCGGCCAGCACGCAGGAGATCACGATGATCGCGACGACGACGGCGTCCGCCGGGCGGTCCCAGGGCACGACCTCGAACGCGGGGGTGCCGCGCACCAGGCCGGAGGCGATCACCGTGCCGGGGGCGACGGCGAGCACGACGAGGATCATGCCGAGGTAGACGGGCAGCGAGCCGCGCTGGGTGGCGGCGGTGACGTCGGCCGCGAGGTCGTCCAGGCGGCGCATGGTGCGCCGGTAGACGACGTCGGCGCCGCGCGGTGACCACAGGGCGGCCTGCGCCCGCTCCACCCGGGCCCGCTGCCAGAAGAGCGCGAGGCCGGTGAGCAGCACCAGCACGGTGAGCCCCAGGACGGGGGTGAAGCCGCCCCACAGCACCAGGTGGCCGGGCTCCCCGTCGGGGTACTGCGCGGCGTACGGGGCGAGCAGGCGCTCGCCCGTCGCGGGCACGAGGGCGACGGCCAGGCCGCCCGCCGCGAGCACGAGCGGCGGGGCGACGAGCAGCCAGGGCTGGCGCCGCACGGGCGTGGCCGGGGCCGGCTCGGCCGCGGTGTCCCGGCCCAGGTTCTCGGTGCACGTGACGCCCGCCGCCGCGGCCTCCGCGCCGGGGCGGCGCTTCGTGCCGAACGCGCCCCACGCGAACCGCAGGCCGTAGCCGACCGTCAGGGCGGAGCCGACGAGCACCGCGCCCAGCGCGATCGCCTCGAGGGCGCCGGCGCCGTGCGTGACGTCGTGCCACAGCCCCTCGAGCGCGGCCTCCTTCGCCACGTACCCGGCGAACGGCGGGAAGCCGATCATCGACGCGGTCGCGAGCACGCCCGCCACCGTGGTGAACGGCATGGTGCGCCACAGGCCGGAGAGCTTGCGCAGGTCACGGGTCCCGGTCGCGACGTCGATGCCGCCGACCACGAGGAACAGTGCCGCCTTGAACATGGCGTGGGCGCCGAGCAGCGCGAGCCCGGCGAGCGCCAGCGCCTGGTTGCCGAGCCCGAGGAGCAGCACGATCAGGCCGAGCTGGGAGACCGTGCCGAACGCGAGCACCAGCTTGAGGTCGTGCTGGCGCAGTGCCTGATAGCCGCCCAGCAGCAGCGTGCCGCCGCCCAGGACCAGCACCAGCCACTGCCACACGGGCAGGTCCGCGAACGCGGGGGCGAACCGGGCGACGAGGTAGACGCCCGCCTTCACCATCGCCGCCGCGTGCAGGTACGCGGACACCGGCGTCGGCGCGGCCATCGCCGCGGGCAGCCAGAAGTGGAACGGGATGAGCGCCGACTTCGTCGCCGCGCCGGCGAGGAGGCACACTGCCGCGCACGTCACCGCCGTGCCCGACGGCGGGTCCGCGACCAGCTCGGAGACCCGCCAGGTGTCGCCCGTGACGCCGAGGATGATGAGCCCGACGAGCATGGCGAGCCCGCCCGCCGTCGTGATGATGATCGCCTGCATCGCCGCGCGCCGGGACGCCTTGCGGTCGGCGTAGTGGCCGATGAGCAGGTAGGAGAAGACGGTGGTGAGCTCCCAGAACACGAACAGGAGCAGCAGGTCGTCGGCCACGACCAGCCCGACCATCGCGGCGGCGAACGCCGTGAGCACGGCCGCGAACCGCCCGAGGCCGAACGCGTCCCGCGCGAAGTAGGCCGAGCAGTACAGCAGCACGAGCGCCCCGACGCCGCCGACGACGAGCAGCATGAACCACGCGAGCGTGTCGAGCTGCAGGGTGATCGACAGGTGCAGGCCGGGCACCCACGGGACCGAGGTGGTGGGGAAGTCGCCGGCCGTCACGCGCGGCGTCATCGCGACCGCGTAGCCCGCCGCCGACGCCGGCCCGAGGGCCAGCACCCAGAACCCTCGCCTGCCAAGCCACGCCACCAGAGCCGGCGCCGCGAGGGCCAGCAGGAAGGTGAAGAGCAGCACTGGGAGCACAGCACTCCGTCCGGTCGAGGGGCGGGGCGATGGCTTTACCTTACCGGCAACGACCGATGGCCCGGCCGTGGGGAGATGACACGGCCCTGTGATCTGGGCCGCGCTCGGTCGCCACCCGGCGACGGCGCGGCCGGCGGGTCAGAGGTCCTCGGGCGCGAGCAGGAAGTCTGCCTCGTCGGCGATCTCCCCGCCGACGGCGGCGTGGATCGCCACGGCCATCTTCCCCACGAGGTCGGCCGCTCGTCGCCGGGCGACGACGTGCGCCGGCTGCGGGAACTCCTGGTTCGCCTCGTACAGGTCCGGCGCGTCCCAGCGCACGTGGTAGCAGATGGCACCCTTCGCGGCCCACGGGAGCTCGCGCACCAGCAGCGGCAGGGTCTCCTCCCCGATCACCTCGACGGTGATGGAGCCGTCGAGGCCGAGGTCGCTCGTCAGGCCGTAGGAGTCGAGCACCATCGGCGCCTGCAGGGCGTCGATGTCGATGTCGTCGGCGCGCGCATGGATCGCCTTGCGCAGCTCGGGGTCGAGGGGCTCCCCCGGGTACAGGGGGCGGTCGGCGATGCCCTGGGGCGGGCCCTGGTACGGCCGGCCCTCGGTGGCGAGCACGACGCGCGGGTGCACGGCCTGCAGCACGCGGTGCGCGGCCTGCGGGTCCAGCCAGATGTCGGAGTACACCGTGAGGTCCACGGCCGTGCCCGGGTCGGGGGTCAGCACCACGCCCGCGCCGGCCGCGCGGCGACCGCCGTCGGCCTCGTCCCACGTGCCCGCGACGTCGAGCCGCACCGACCCGCCCAGGCGGCGCGCCGCCTGCACGAGCCACTGGACGACGCGCTCCTCCTCGCGGTTCGGCAGCGCCGCCGGGAACGCGCGGGCGACGCCGTCCCGGTCGCCGCCGAAGCGGGTCGCGTCGTCCCAGCGCTCCCGCGGGCACACGACGTCGAACACCAGCTCCGTGCCGGACGGCAGCCCGGCGTCGACGCGCTTGCCGGACGGCGCGTACGGGCCCGAGACGGAGCTGTGCCGCGACAGCCGCAGCACGCCCGGCTCCCCCGGGTTCGCCATCCGGCCCACCGGGACGTCCGCGCCGGGCAGGTTCGCCGGGACGACGTCCCAGCGCGTGCCGACGAAGCGCGACATGGCCAGCACCTCGATCTCGTCGACCTCGACGTCCGAGGGCACCCCGAGCAGGTGGCGCGCCTGGTGCCCCTGCGCCGAGACCGGCGGCAACGGGGGCAGGGCCGGCTGGTTCTGGGCCATCTGACGAAGTTCCTTCCGGGACCTGGGCGCGCCGCGCCCCGCACCGGTGCCGGCGCGGCGGGACCGAGCGTAGCGACGTCGCGACCCGTCGTGTGACCGGCCGCCGGACGTGCCCGCCGCCCCGGGGTCCGCCCGCCCGCTCAGACGTCGCTCCGATGGAAGGACTGCCACGACCGGCTCGCCGTCGGGCCGCGTTGCCCCTGGTAGCGCGACCCGTACGCGTCGGAGCCGTACGGGTGCTCGGCCGGCGAGGACAGCCGGAAGAAGCACATCTGGCCGATCTTCATGCCCGGCCACAGCGTGATCGGCAGCGTCGCGACGTTGCTCAGCTCGAGCGTCACGTGCCCCGAGAACCCGGGGTCGATGAACCCGGCCGTGCTGTGCGTGAGCAGCCCGAGGCGCCCGAGGGACGACTTGCCCTCCAGCCGCGCGGCGACGTCGTCAGGCAGGGTCACGGCCTCGAACGTGGATCCGAGCACGAACTCGCCGGGGTGCAGCACGAACGGCTCGTCCGGGGCCACCTCGACGAGACGCGTGAGCTCCGGCTGCTCCTGCGACGGGTCGATGAACGGGTACTTGTGGTTGTCGAACAGCCGGAAGTACCGGTCGAGGCGGACGTCGATGCTGGAGGGCTGGAGCATCGACGCCTCGTACGGGTCGAGAACGACCCGCCCGGCGTCGAGCTCGGCCCGGATGTCACGGTCGGAGAGCAGCACGGGGCAACGGTAACCGGCACGCCGCGGGCGCGTGCCCCGACGGTGCCGGACGGGACGCGGACGAACCTCGTGTACCCTGGATGTTGCGCACGCCGCGGGGATGGATCCTGCGGCACCCTTCGGTACCTACGCATCGAAGCCAGGTCCGGCGCACGCGACAGCCCCGCTGTCCACCGACGATCTCCGCCCACAGTGCGCGGAGCGAGAGCAGAGAGCATCACTTCTTCCACCATCGAACGGCCCCTGTCCGCCCCTGCGGCGACGGGCGCAGCTGACCCGGCCCCCGTGTGGCGCCGCGCCGACGACGACCTGTGGGTCGCGACGGTCGACGGCGAGTACGGCGGCATGATCACCAGACTTCCCGACGGGTTCCACGTCCACGACCGCTACACGCGGCCGGTCGCCGTCGCCCCCACCCTTGCCGAGGCGACGAGGCTCCACGCCCCGTCCCGCCGCGGCACCGCGCGCGCTCGCCGAGCCCGCGCCCACACCGTCCGCACCCGGCTGGGTGCGACGACCGGACCTGTGTTCGCGGGTCCGTCGCACAAACGAGAGAAGACACCATGACCACCGGAACTGTGAAGTGGTTCAACGAGGAGAAGGGGTTCGGCTTCATCGCCCCCTCCGACGGCACCGCCGACGTGTTCGCGCACTACAGCGCGATCGTCGCGGACGGCTTCCGCTCCCTCAACGAGGGCCAGCAGGTCGAGTTCGAGGTCACGCAGGGCCCCAAGGGCTCGCAGGCCTCGAACATCCGCCCGCTCTGACGCCTGCGCCTGCACGCCGCGCACGCGGCGTGCAGGCGGCCGGCTAGTCCTGGGACACCTGCCCGGTTCGAAGCACTCCGCCGGGTTGGGTATGATCGGGGCGCGCACACCGTCATGGTGCTGCTGCGCGGGTGTAGTTCAATGGTAGAACTTCAGCTTCCCAAGCTGATAGCGCGGGTTCGATTCCCGTCACCCGCTCCACGAAGTATCGGCGCGACGAGCGACGGCGAGATGCCTCGCCACCAGGACCCCCACGCCCTAGAGTGATGGCCCATGGGGGATGCCACCCGACAAGGCGCCGACCAGGAGCACACGCTCTCGGTCATCATCCCTGTCTACCGGGGCGAGCGGCACCTGCCCGGCCTCGTCGAGGAGCTCTCCCCCCTCACCGAGCCGCAGCGCACCCTGGCCGGGCACCCGTACCGCGTGACCGAGGTGATCCTCGTCAACGACTGCGGCCCGGACGACTCCGCCCGGGTGATGCGCGACCTCGCGGCGGAGCTCCCCTGGGTCCGGGCGGTCTGGCTCAGCCGGAACTTCGGTCAGCACGCCGCGACCATCGCCGGCCTCGCGAGCTCGTCGGGCGACTGGGTCGTGACGATGGACGAGGACGGGCAGCACGACCCGGCGGAGATCGGTGCGCTCCTCGACACGGCGCTGCGGGAACGGTCGGCGCTCGTCTACGCGTCGCCGCGGAACGCGACCCCGCACACCGCGTTCCGCAACACGACCTCACGGGCTGCCAAGCTGCTCATCAACATGCTCTCGGGCGGGGACGCCGACGCGACGAAGTTCCACAGCTTCCGTCTCGTCCTCGGCGAGATCGGACGAAGCGTGGCGGCCTATGCCGGCCAGGGGGTCTATCTCGACGTGGCGCTGAGCTGGGTCGCCGACCGGGTGACCACCTGCCCGGTGACGATGCGTTCGGAGGGCGTCCGCGTCTCCGGCTACTCCCTGCGCACCCTCGTCTCCCACTTCTGGCGGATGGTCATGACGAGCGGCACCCGCGGTCTGCGGGTCGTCAGCCTGATCGGCGCCACGTTCGCGACCTTCGGCCTCGCCCTCGCCGTGGTGCTGGCCGTCGACCGGCTCGCGGGCGGCAACGTCCCCGAGGGGTGGACCTCGACCGTCGTCATCGTCCTGCTGTGCTCGGGCATCATCCTGTACGCCCTCGGCATCGTCGCCGAGTACATCGGGGTCGCGGTCAACATGGCGATGGGCAAGCCCCCGTACCTCATCATGAGCGACCCCCACGCCGGGCCGCTCGGCAGGAGCGGCCGTGGCACGTGACGGGCGCGTGACCTGGGTGGTCGGCGGCGGCGGCCTGCTGGGCAGGCAGCTCGTCGCCTGTGCGACGACGGCGGGACGCGCCGTGCACGTCAGCACGGTGCCCTGGCACGACCCCGCCGCCAGCGTGTCGGTCCTCGCCCGCGACGCCGAGCGGCTGCTGGGCGCGTTCGGGTCCGTCGACCTCCTCTGGGCCGCCGGCGCCGGCGTCGTCGCGACCGGCCAGGACGCTCTCGACCGTGAGGTGTCCGTCCTCGACGCCCTCGTCGACGAGCTGCTCGCCGCGTGCGCGCGGCACCCCGTGACGACGGTCCGCATGTTCCTGGCCTCGTCCGCGGGCGGGGTCTACTCGGGGTCGACGGGCCTGCCCTTCACCGAGACCACGCCGCCGTCGTCGCTGTCGCCGTACGGCACGGCGAAGCTCGCCGCCGAGTCGGCGGTGCGACGCCTGACGGGCGGCGGTGCCACCGTCCTGGTCGGGCGGATCGCCAACCTGTACGGGCCCGGCCAGAACCTGGCGAAGCCGCAGGGCCTGATCACCCAGCTCTGCCGTGCCGAGGTCCAGCGCTCTCCCCTGCTGATCTACGTGTCCCTCGACACCGCCCGGGACTACGTCTACGTCCGCGACGCCGCGCGCATGGTGCTGGCCGGGATGGACCGGCTCGCCGACGTCGGACCCGGCACGACCGTCGTCAAGATCCTCGCCTCGCAGTCCGCGGTGACCCTCGCGACGATCATCGGCGAGCTCTCCCGCATCACCAAGCGGCGTGCACCCGTCGTGCTGGGCACGTCACCGAGCACCCCGTTCCAGACCCGCGACCTCCGCTTCCGGTCGACCGTGTGGCCCGAGGTCGACAGGCTCGCCACCACCACCCTGGCGAGCGGCATCGGGGCCACGTTCGCGGACGTCGCCTGGTCGTTGCGCCGCCCGAGAGACCGTCGATGACGCGCGGCGTGCGACGTCCGCTCCTCCGCGCCGGCGCCCTGGCCGCCGGCGCGGCGGCCGTCCTCGGGACGTCGGCGTGCGCCGACCTGTCGGCGGGCTACCAGGGGCCCCCGGCGCTCGTCCCGCCGCTCGCCGGTCCGTGCTGGCCGCTGCCCGACGGCGTCACCATCGACGCCGGGTACCAGGTCATGCAGCAGTACGTCGTGGGGGACCGCTGGGTGCTCGTCGCCCAGTGGGACCGGCTGAGCCAGGACGGCTTCACGGCGAGCCTCACCGACAGCCTGGTCGACGGCGGCTTCACCGCGCTGGCCCCCGAGGCCGGCTGGCACCGCTTCGAGGCTCCCGGCTACGGCGCCGTGGCGTTCGACGTCACGCCGCTCGACGACGCCTCGCCCGAGACCCTGGTGCAGGGCACCTTCCGGCTGGACCTCCCGCGGGAGGCCGCTCGCCCCCGGCAGACGGCGGGCTGCACGCCGATCGACAAGGTCGAGCCTCCGGCCGAGGACGCGACGGCAGGGTCCGCATCGTGACCGGCACCGCGGCAGACCTCGGCAGGACCGAGACGCCTCCGCCCGAGACGCGGCGGCGCCGGCCCGCCCTGCCCCTGGTCGTCGTCGGCACCCTGGTCCTCCTGAACCTGGGGCTCCGGGTCGTCATGGCGCACAAGGCGCTGCCGGCCCCGCTCGCCGGCGACGAGGTCGCCTACACCACCGGAGCCCGCGTCCTCGCCGACGCCGTCCGGGCCCTGCTGCAGGGCGACGCTCTGCCGACCGACGAGCTCCAGGCGAGCCTCGTCGGCAACGGATGGTTCATGCCCGGGATGTTCCTGCTGCTCACCCCGCTCTTCCTCCTGGACCCCACGGCCGGCGACCCCGCCGTCCGCCTCTACCTCGGCATCCTCTCGACCGTCGCCTTCCTCGCGATCGTCGCGGTCGTCGCCAGGACGGTCGGGCTCCGCACGGCAGCGGTGCTGCTGGTGGTGCCCGGCCTCATCCCGATGTGGGCCCTGTTCGGCTTCAGCGCGTGGGGCGACGCCTGGGCCGGCCTCGTGATCCTCGCGACCGTTCCCCTGCTCGTCGTCATGTGGCGCCGCCTCGACGCGGACGGCGTGATCCGCTTCCGCGACGCGGCCCTGCTCGGGCTCGCGCTGGTCGTCGCCCTGTACCTGCGCTCCAGCGCGCTCCCGCTGGTCGCGGCGGTCCTCGTCCTGCTGGTCGTGATGGCCCTCCTGCGGACACGCGGCCGGGCGCTCGCCCGCTCGCTCGCCGCGTGCGCCGTGGCCGTGGCCGTCGTCGTGGCGCTGCTGGCGCCGTGGTCCGCGATCATGAGCCGCACCTTCGGCGAACGAGTGACGACGACCACCACCATGTCCCTGTCCGTCGCCTACGCCTTCGGCGACCGCGACGAGCTCTGCTTCGGCCCCTGCCCCGAGGGGAACATCTGGACGAACATGGCACGCTACGCGAGGGCGGTGGGCGAGCAGACCGGGGTGAACCCCCTCGAGGTGCGGCGGCAGATGCGCGACTACGCGATGCGGGACGTCACCCCGTCGGGATACGCCGCCGGGGTGCTCGACGACTTCACGCGGTACGCCTTCTCCCCCGCCTCGTACGACCACGTGTTCCGGCCGGCGTCGGACGGGACGGAGAAGACTCCCGCGACGGGCGCGGACCGGCTGAGCATCGCCCTGACGCACTGGACCTACTTCGTCGCCCTCGGGGTCGCCGCGGTCGCGATCGTGGCCGCGAGACGCGTGCGGACGGACGCCCAGGTCATGGTGATCGCCGCCTCCGGCATGCTCGCGCTGCTCATGTCCCAGCCGTTCGTCCACGTCTCCAGCGGGCGCTACTGGCCGGTCTTCGCCCCGCTGCTCGGGATCGCGATCGCCGGCCTCCTGGCGCCCGCCGACCCCTCGAGGTCGAGCACCGCGCTCCGCCGCACCCAGGTGGCCCTCGCCGTCGGGTGGGTCGTGGTGGTCGGCGCCCTGTTCCTCCTGGCCGGCTGACGCGCACGGAGACCCGATGACGACGACCCCGCCCGTGACCGGCCCTCCCTGGTGGCACAGGATCCCCTGGTGGCACAGGATCGTGGCGCTCCTCCGCCGGCGGGAGTCGGCATACCTCGCCGTCGGCGCGATCAACACCCTGGTGGGCCTGCTCGCGTTCGCGGGGCTGGAGCGGCTCCTCGGCGACACGATCGGCTACCTCGGCGCGCTCGTGCTGGCCTACGCGGTGGGCATCGCGGTCGGCTTCACCCTGCACCGCCGCTTCGTTTTCAAGGTGCGGGGCGGCGTCTGGTTGGACCTCGTCCGGTTCGTGGGCGTGCAGCTCGGCGCGCTCGCCGTCAACGCCGCGCTGCTCCCGGCCTTCGTCGAGCTCGCGCACCTCCCCGTGCTCCCGGCGCAGGTGCTGGCCCTGGCCATCACGGTGGTCGCCAGCTACTTCGCCCACCTGTACTTCTCGTTCCGGCGTCCCGCCGGGGCCCCCGCGCGCGAGCAGGACCCGGGATCAGGACAGGGGCTTGCGGGCGGCGACGACGACCGATGACCCGAACGGCAGGTCGCGTCGCGCCAGGACCCGGTCGTCGACGGTCCCGAGCGCGGCGAGGACCCGGTCGACCACGGGGGACGTCCGCGGGAGCCGGACGATGTCCGCGGCGCCCCCGTCGTCCCGCCGGACCAGGCCGCGCACGCGCCGCGCGAGCCGTTCGACGACGAAGGCCGGGAACGTCGCGGCGAACGCGTAGGTCGCGCGGACGACCTCGAACCCGCCGTCCTCCAGCGCCGACACGGCGCGCCCGCGCGTGTAGCGCCGGACGTGCCCGTTCTGGACGTCGAAGTCGCTCCAGAGCCACTGGTAGGCGGGCACGGTCATGAGGAAGTACCCGCCGGGCCGGAGGACGCGCCGGACCTCGGCGAGGACGGCGTCCTCGGGGTCGCAGTGCTCGACGACGTCGAAGGCGCCGACGAGGTCGAACGCGGCGTCCGCGAAGGGGAGCCCCGTCGCCGACCCGCACACCCCCGAGCCGGGCGCGAGGCCGCGAGGGTCGATGTCCAGGGTGACGTGGTGGCTCGTCCCGCGCAGCCACCCCACGCTGGGCCCGTCCGCGCTCCCCACGTCCAGGACGTCGGCCGCGCCGTCGGCGTACGCACCCAGCACCGTGCCGAGCAGGCGCGCGCGGGTGCGGTACCACCAGTAGTCGGAGCGGTCGAGGGACGCGGAGCCACCGTTCGCCGACGGTTTCACAGGCACGAACGTACCCGCGCGGCGCGCGATCGGCCGGACGGATGTGCACGACCAGGCCGATCGCTCATGCGACCACGGCATGAATCCCTCGCTCGTCGGCTTGGTCCGCATCGGTCTCCGACTGGCACGGTCGTGCTCTCGACGACCAGAGGAGACGACCATGGGCCACCCCGTCCGCCGCCGGACCCTGCTCGCCGCGGCCGGCACCGCCGCAGCGGGAGCACTGACCGGAGCTCCCCCCGCGCTCGCCGCCCGTCCGGCGCCGGCCGCGGGAGCGACCGGGTTCGCCTCGTTCCGCTGGCTGGGCGTGGCGGGCTGGCAGATTCGCACCCCGCGCTCGCACCTGCTGGTGGACCCCTACCTGACCCGCTTCGACACCGGCCTGGCGAGAGGCAGGTTCATGCCGACCACCGGGCTCACCGTGGACCCCACGGCGGTCGACGCCGCCCTCGGGCCGGCGGACGGGACGGGCCGGGTCACGGCCACCCTGGTCACCCACACCCACTGGGACCACTTCGGCGACGTCCCGCACATCGCCGCCACCCGGGGCGGCACGGTGTTCACGACCCTCACCGGCTACCACCTCGCACAGTCCCTGGATGTGCCCCCCGCGCAGCTCGCGGTGCTCCGGGGCGGGGAGGAGATCGTCGTCGGCGACCTGGTCGTCCGTGCGGTCCGCTCGCTGCACAGCCGCTCCACCAACGGCGGCGTGCTGTTCCCCGGTGTGCGCCCGACGGTGCCGACGCCTCCCGCGACCGTCGCCGACCTTCCGGAGGGCGACACCCTCGCGTACCTCCTCCGGGCGCCCTCCGGCCGCAGCGTGCTGCTCCTGGGCGCCAGCGACTTCGACGACGTGTCGTTGCGGGGGCTGCGGCCCGACGCGGTCGCCGTGCCGGTGCCCGCCAACGACGTCACCCACGACTACGCCGCCCGGCTCATGGAGGCCCTGGGCGGGCCGGCGCTGGTCGTCCCCGTGCACTGGGACCACTTCGAGGCTCCGCCGACCGACCCGCCCACGGTCCAGGACGACAGCACCGCCAGGCAGCTGCGCGCGACCGTGCGCGCGGTACGCCTCGCCTCGCCACGCACCCGCGTCGTCATGCCGGACTACCGGAGGCCGCTCGACCTCCTCTGACCTGTCGCGCCACCACCCGCGGCGGAGGGCGCGGTGCGGCGCACCAGGTCGTGCAGCCGGCGCGCGGCGCGCCCGAGGGCGATCTCCGCGGCCGGCTGCGCGCCCGCCGGCACGCCGGAGCGGCTGAGGACCACGACGACGATCCGGCCACCGTCCGCGTGCTCGACGACGCCCGCCTCGTGCCGCAGGTTGAGCACCGTGCCCGTCTTGGACGACCAGGTGGACGAGTCACGGTCGAACTCCGGCGCCAGGCGCTGCCGGTGCACGTTGGCAGCGAGCAGCTCGCGCATCCGGGAGGACACCTCGGGGTCCAGCCGGGCCGCGTCCCAGATGGCGGCGAGGAGGTCGGCGAGCACGCGTGCCGAGGAGGTCGTCGTCACCGAGACGTCGAGCCAGCGGATGACGCTCCCGCCGTTCGCGGTGGTGGCCATCGCTGCGAAGGCGTGCCCCAGTCCGGGGTGCCGGTGCTCCAGCGCCTCGACCGGGGTGTCGCCCAGCTCGCCCAGACCGTGCCGGATCTCGATGACCGGCACCCCGAGCTCCCGCAGCACGCGTCCGACGTCGACGGGCGGGGTGAGCTCGAGCAGGGCGTCGCACGCGCTGCTGTCGCTCAGCGAGACGGCGAGGTAGACGAGGTCCTCCAGCGCCACCGACGCCGGGTGCCGGAACCGCGTGGTCCCCGGCGGCCCGGCGGTGGCGACACGCCCCGGCTCGACCGTCACCGGCGCCGTGGCGTCGAGCTCGCCACGGCGGACGCGTTCGAGCGTCGCCAGCGCCACCGGGATCTTCACGAGGGAGGCGACGGGCAGGTCGAGGTGCGGGTCGATCCCGATCTCGTGCCCGGAGTCGAGGTCGCGGACGAGGATCCCGACCGTCAGCCCGGCGTCGGCGAGCTCGTTCCGCACCCGCCGGACCTCCTCGGCCACCGACCCGCCTGTCCCTGTCACGGCACGATCTCCGCAGCGCCCAGGGCGAGAGCCACGGCCGCGGCCAGGGCCTCCACGACGGCGGCCGCCGAGGCGGGATCGCCCACCCGCAGCTCCACGCGATAGGTGCGGGCGAGCTCGATCCCGCCCAGCGGCGTCCAGGAGAGACCCAGCTCGCGCGCCTGCGCGGGCGTGCACAGCAGCACGTCCGCGCTGGTCGTCACGGCCGCGAGCGCCGGGACGAGCGTCGCCACCCGCACCTGCGCCGGGAGGCACCCCGCGGCGACGGCGTGCCGCACCAGCGAGTCCCCGACGAGGGCGTTGTCGTCCTCGGGGGTGACCCACACCCGCCGCGCGGGGGCGACGTCGCCGCGCCGTGGCGAGAGCTCGTCGAGGTACGTCCGCGGCCCGCCCTCCGGGCCGCAGCCGCCCAGCCCGAGCGGCGCGGTCCACCGTGGCGCGCCGGTCGTGGCGACGACGAGCGCGGCGTCGGCGAGCGAGTCCCGCACCAGCTCTGCGCGACGGGCCGGGGCGGCGGGGACCGCCCGCAGCAGGATCCCCGCCTGCTGAGCGTCCCCGATCAGGGTGGCCGTGGCCGTCGGCGACAGGTCCTCGGGGATCGCCAGCCGCACGGGTGCGTCCTCCCGCGCCGCCGCCGTCGCCCTCAGGTCGTCCGCCGCCTCGACGACCCGTTGCGCGGCGGGCAGCAGTCGCCGCCCCAGCGCGGTCGGGAAGACCTCGCGCGTCGTGCGGTCGAACAGGCTCCCGCCCAGGTGCGCCTCGAGAGCCGCGACCCGGCGGCTGACCACCGGCTGGGGCACACCGATCACCGACGCTGCCCCGGTGAAGCTGCGGCGCTCGCTCACCGCGACGAACGCGCGACAGCCGTTCTCGATGTCCACGCGGGCGATTATGCCCACCGCCGGCCGTGCGGCCGGCGCGAGGTGGACCTCCACCCGCCGACTCCGCGCGACGTGCCCTAGCGTGCCGGACATGAGTCTCGCGTCGCGCCTGCTGCACACCCGGTGGTTCGTCCGCGCCCCGATCGGCCTGTTCCGTGCCGGTCTCGGCTTCCTCGCCGGCGGGCGGCTGCTGATGATGCAGCACCGCGGGCGCAGCAGCGGGCAGCGGCGGTACGTCGTGCTCGAGGTCGTGGCCCGGCCGGCGCCGGACCGTGCGGTCGTGGTCGCGGGGCTCGGCCCGCGGTCGCAGTGGTTCCGCAACGTGCAGGCCGACCCGCGCGTGCTCGTCACGGTCGGCGCCCGGCGCGACGTCCGCGCGCGGGCGGTCGTGCTGGCGCCCGACGACGGCGCCGCCGTGCTGCGCGGCTACACCGACGCGCACCCCGGCCCGTGGGCGCGGCTGCGGCCCGTCCTCGCCGAGTGGGCCGAGCCCCTCGCGCGCGAGCAGGGCGAGCCCGACTGGCTGCGCGTGGTGCCGGTGGTCGAGCTGCGGCTCGGCTGAGTGCCCCGGGAAATTCACCCGCCCGGCGCCGCACGTCACCCGCCGACGGCGCGCGGCGCCCCCGTGGCGCGCCTACGCTGCTGGCATCGTTTCGCGCCCTCCTGGCGCGGCACGGCCGGAGCCCCAGGGGGAAGCATGCAGGCTCGCGCGATCACCGTCGCACTCCTCGTCACCGCGACGCTGCTGGCGGAGCCGCTCGCCGCGGTCGGCGCACCCGCGGCGTCCGGCGTGCCGACCAACGCGGCGTCGAGCGTGTCGACCAGCGCCGCGTCCGGCCGGACCACGGTCGACGACGCGCGGGCCGGCACCGCCCCCGACGACGAGACGCTGGACGACACCGTGCGCTGGCAGTCCGCCGTCACGGGCGCGCCCGGCCAGGCCCGCACCCTCCGCGCCCAGACCGACCGCAGCGTGCACCGGGTGGACGTCGCCGTCGCGACGCCGCACTGGATGTCGAAGAACCGGGCCGCGCAGCTGGTGCGCAACGCCGACGTCGACGCGCTGCTGTCGAAGGTGTCGGCGTACTGGTCGCGGCAGTCGGGCGCCCGGATCCGCTTCGTGCGCGCGTCGGGCATCGAGCGGGTCGACACGGGCGACGGGTCCTGCACGACGACGAACCGCATCCTGAGCCAGGTCAAGAGCGGCGGGCGCGCGCACTACGGCACCGGCTGGTTCACGTCGCGAACGAAGGGGCCGGGCACGCGCGAGCACCTCGTGGTCCTGTTCCCCTACCTGCGGGGCGACCGCCCCGGCGGGCCGCGGGAGGGCGAGACGTGCGGCGGCACGCTCGGCCTCGGGTCGCTGCCGAGCAAGGCGAGCCGCGACAACCCGGGCGGCTGGTCGTTCTCGCTGTTCGGCGGCCCGGACGGCGAGACACGCAGCTCGCGCTTCACGCACGCCCAGTACGCGACGGCGGTGTCGACGCTGGCGCACGAGCTCGGCCACAACATGGGGCTGGAGCACTCCGGGGTGGGCTGGTGCACCGGCGGCGTCCCCGACCGCGCGTTCACCTCGTCGCGGTGCGGCGCCGTCGAGGGCCTGGACCCGATGGACCTCATGGGGGCGGACTTCGCCGCGGTCGGCACTGCGCCGCTGTCGGGGGCGCAGCGCAAGCGGCTGGGCGTGCTCCCGGCGGCCGACGTCGTGACCGTCACGAAGAAGGGCGGCGCCCGCACCGTGCGGCTCGACGCCCGGCACCGCAGCACCAGCCGGCCGACGCTGCTGCGCGCCGTCGACCCGAGGACGGGGCAGTACTACTACGTGGAGTTCCGCCGCCCGTCGGGCGCGCGCTACCCGTACCTCGGCGGGATGCCGTGGCGGGCGGCGAGCGACTACACGGTCGCGTACGGGGTCACGGTGAGCAGGCTCGGCCGGAAGGGCTCGACCTGGGCGTACCCCGGCGAGCACCTCGTCGTGCCGATGGGCAAGGAGTCGCGCCGGCACTCGAACCTGAGCAAGGGCTCGTCGTTCACCACCCGCTCGGGCGCCCTGCGGCTCACGGTGCGGTCCGCGGCCGACGGCGTGGCGACCGTGCGCGTGACGTTCCCTCGCACCTGACCTGACCTGACCTGACCTGACGTGACGCCGCCCGGCGGGTCCCGTCAGCGGCGGGTGCGCGGGCGCAGCCGCACGTCGGGCAGGGCGGGTGCGCGCAGCGGCCCGCTCCCGTACCCGTGCACCTGCCCGAACCGCCGCCCGGCGGCGCCGTCGGCGTAGCGCGTGGCCGTTCCCTCGCCGGGCTCCCCGGAGCCGGTCGACGGGTCGTCGGCCACCTGCGCCATCCAGTCGGCGCGCGCCCGCGCGACGTCCTCGTGCGTGCGGCCCACGAAGTTCCACCACATGACGACGTCCTCGGCGAAGGGCTCGCCGCCGAGGAGGACGGCGCGCACGGGCGTGGCGCCCGCCGTCACGACCAGCCGGTCCCGGCCCGGCGCGAGGTAGCCCAGCCCGGCCGGCGGCACCGGCTCGGCCTCGAGGGTCGCGTCCCCCGCGTCCACGAGCAGCGCGTGCTCGAACGTCGGGTCCGTGCCCAGCGCGACGCTCGCCCCCGCGGGCAGGTCCAGCTGGGCGCCGACGAGCGGCGTGTACATGCGGGCCGGCGAGGCGAGCCGCTCCCCCGCGACCTCCAGCTCGCCCATGAACACCTGCACCCGCGCGCCGTCCGCCGTCGCGACGGGCAGGTCGCCGTGGTGCTCGAAGTGCGGCGCGGTCGCGCGGTCGGCCTCCGGCAGCACCGTCCACAGCTGCACGCCGTGCAGCGTCGGCGGGCGGCCCTCGGCCGGCGACTCCTCGGAGTGGGAGATGCCGACGCCCGCCGTCATGAGGTTGAGCTCCCCCGGGCGCACCGTCTGCAGCGAGCCCACCGAGTCGCGGTGCAGGATCTCCCCGGCGAACAGCCACGAGACGGTCTGCAGGCCGATGTGCGGGTGCGGCGGCACCTGCATGCCGAGGGACCGGGAGACGTCGTCGGGGCCGTAGTGGTCGCAGAAGCACCAGGCGCCCACCAGTGAGCGCTGCCGCTGCGGGATGGTGCGCCGCACGGTCATGGCGCGCGGGCCGCCGAGCGGGACGTCCCGGGCGGTGAGCAGCTCGACGCCGGCCGGCCGTCCGCCGGCGGTGCACGTGCGTTCGGTGGGGCGCGTCTCGAGGTTGCTCATGGGCCGAGCGTAGGACGCGGCGCCGGACCGGACGTCAGACCTGCCGCGGAGCGGGTGCCGGGACGCAGGAGATGCCGAGGCCCCCCGGGGCGGCCGGGGGGCCTCGGAGATGACCGCGTCCCCCTGATCGAAGGTTCCGGTGACCAGGGGTGCCGTGGCGACGTCACGACCCCGACCGCTCGCCGGGTCCCTTCGAGGCCTGGTGCGTCGTCGCCTCTCACGAACCCGTTCTCCACGAACAGCCGGACGCGGGTGGTCTTCCGGCCCCGTACGGACACCTGTGTCGTCACCCACAACCCGCACCGCGGTACGGGAAGGCCCGTCGTTCTCCGGTCGACCGTGTCCCGTGGAGGGGGCGCACGACGAAGCTTGTCAGCGGTGTCGAGGCCCGATCTCCGCAAGACCGGTACGCACGTTTCTAGACCTGCAACCGGTGCGGTGCAAGGGGTGTGGAGCAGGTTCTCGGCCCCGGCTCTCTGGCCACAGGTTCGTCCACAGGGTGACCCGCGGATTCCCCACACCACCCACAGCCCTGTGGAAGAAATCTGTGGACGACGCGCCAGGCCCGACACGCGCCGGCCGGACGACGCAGGGTCCGGCACCGTCCGGACGCTCGCGGCCCCCGCGCGGGCGAGACCGCCGGAAACCGCGGAATCACGCGGATCCCGGCGGCAACTGGGACGTCACGGTGGCGGTGCCCGGGGGCGCGGCCGCGCCCCCGGCCACCGTTCCACCCTGGAACGTCGCAGGTGAGAGGCAGCGGTGGGCGACCGGCCGACGCCCGGGGCAACCTTGTGGACGGCGGCTGTGGACAATCTTGTGGACGACGCCCTCCCGGGCCCGGCTCACACCCAGGCGCGGGCCCCTGGCGTCTGGGCCTCCCGGCGTAGGCCCAGCTCGCGGGCCCCTACGACGAACCCCGCGTCGTCGGCCACCACGCCGCCCGCCCGGCCCTGCAGCAGCGCCGCGACCCGCGCGAGGAGCGCCCGCGCCCGGGCACGCGCGATGACGTGCACCCCGGACGGCGTCTCGACCTGCAGCTCGTACGGCTCGTGCGGGAGCCACGCGAGGCGGTGGACCGTCGCGGGCGCGCCGTCGGGCCACGGCTCGCGCGCGACGGCCCGGAGCAGGCCGCCCGTCGGCTCCTGCGTCACGACGAGGTCGCCGTCGTACGGCGTCCGGGCCCGCACCCGGTGGCCCGGGGCACCGCCCGGCGCCGCCTCGAGCGCGGACGTCGCGACCACGGCGCGCACCACCTCGAGCAGCTCGGCCGCCGGCACGGCGCGCGCCGGCCAGACGGTCAGGTCGACGGACGCCGCCGGGTCGGGGCGCAGCACCTGGCGGCCGTCGGCGAGCAGCAGGCCCCCCGAACGGCGCGCGACGGCGACGCCCCACCGGACCACGTGCAGCTCCTCGCCGACGGGCAGGGCCGCGGCGAACGCCCGCGCGATCCCGTCCCGGTCGTCGTAGGCCGCGGGGCGCGCGCCCCGCTGGTCGAGGGCGCCGTCCTCGCGGCCCAGCGCCCAGGCCTCGGCGGGGTGCGGGCAGCCCAGCGCGGCCGCCGCGGCGGGATCGAGCGGGAACGGCCCGGTCGCGCGGTGCTCGTCGCCCAGCCGCAGCACCCCCGCCACCGGGCCCGACGCGGCGCGCACGCCGTGGAACCGGGCGCCGCCGCCGGCCCGGGGAGCGGCCGCGACGGTCGGGGCCCGCAGCCAGTCGGCGTCGTCGAACCAGGCCCCGGCGAACTCCGGCAGGGCACCCTCCGCCGCGTCGCCGGGCCGGGGCACGACGAGCACGTGGTCGGACGTGTGCTCCGCGGGGACGAGCGCCGGGACGGAGGCCATGGCGCGGACCGTAGCGGCTCCGCGGTCACCAGGGCGTCACGGGCGTGTTGCGATCGTGTGACCTGCGCGTTCGCCCTCGCGCGGGCGCCGTGCAAGCGGTCAGGCGCGTACGTCGTGCAGGTGGTGCACCACGTCGTGCAGGAAGTACTGCCCCAGCGTGCGCACCGTGAACACCGACCCGTTGGACCGCCGGCCGGTGCGGTCCTCCTGGCCGGCCGGGACGGCGTCGAACGACGCCGCGACCATGTGCCCCGCCACGTCCAGCTCGTCGGCCACGGCGGCCGGGACCTGGCTCGCGTAGTCCGCCTCGACCGCGGTGGCGTCCTGGTCCCAGTTCTCGAACGCCGGGTCGTCCTGCGCCAGCATCAGGCCGAGCCGCTCGTCGAAGACGCGGAACACGTCGCGCACGTGGGCGGCGTACTCGAGCGTCGACCAGACCTCGGCGCGCGGCCGGACGGCGGCGTCGGGCCGGGTGAGCGCGGCGCGCCAGCGGGGCAGCGACTCGCGGACGGCCGGGCCCACGTCCGCCGGGTCGACGTCGCCGGCCGCGAAGCCGCACTCGGGGCACGGGCGGGCGAGCACCCAGGTCCAGTCCTTCGTGTCGGGCACGATGCCGTCCGGCTGCGCGGCGGGGGTCCCGGTGGGGTCGGTCACACCGGCACCCTAGCGTCCCGAGGTGCTGACAACGGATGCCTATGATGTCAGCATGCCCAAGATCATCGGGAAGAGCCTGCACGAGCACCGCCAGATGACCCGGCACAAGCTGTTCACCGCGCTCTCCACGCTGATGTCGGAGCGCGGCTTCGACTCCGTCACGCTGGCCGACATCGCGACGGCGGCCGGCGTCGGGCGCACCGCCGTCTACAACCACTTCCCCGACAAGGAAGCGCTGCTGCTGGGCTTCATCACCCACGAGACCGAGCAGTACGCGCAGACCCTGGAGCGGGCGCTCGCCGAGGTGGACGACCCCGTGGAACAGCTCCGGACGTACATCCGCCAGCAGGCCCAGCTCACCCGCGTCTTCCACCTCGCGCCCGGGCCGGACCTGCGCACCGTGCTCTCCCGCACCACGCAGGCACGGCTGCGGGAGCACGCGGAGATCGTGGAGTCCATCCTCAAGCGCATCCTGCGCGCCGGGATCGCGGAGGGCGAGTTCCCCGAGCAGGACATCGAGCCGACGGTGCAGCTCGTCAACGCCTGCCTGTCGGGGCGCCTCGTCCCCGACGACCCCGAGGCGCGCGAGCGCGCCGTCCGCGCCACCGAGGCATTCGTGCTGCGGGCCGTCGGCACCCGGGTCGCCGTCGCCTGAACCGACCCGACCCGACGCCGTCGCCCGGCCTACCAGGCGTCGGCGGGCAGGTGGTGGTGCTCGGGCGGGGGCGGCTGGTACGCCTCGGGGACGGGCGCGAGGTGCGCCCGCGCGAAGTGCAGCGCGGCCTCGAGGTCGGAGTGCCGCTCGTGGGCGGTGCGCGCCTTGCGCGTGGAGATCTCGACGACGACGTCCCCGGCGAACTCCCGCCGCGACAGCTCCTCGAGCACCTTGTCGCAGGCCATGTCGCCGCGCCCCGGCACCATGTGCTCGTCGCGGCCCGACGCCGTGCCGTCCGCCAGGTGCACGTGCCGCAGCTTGTCGCCGAAGCCGTGCACGAGTGCGAGCCCGTCCTGGTGGGCGATCGCCGCGTGCGACAGGTCGAGGGTGACGGCGTCGTAGTCGTGCTCGGCCGGGTCCCAGCCGGGCAGGTAGGCCTTGAGCTCGCGCTCGCCGCGGGAGCGCGGGCGCCACGGGTACATGTTCTCCACGGCCACGGTGACGCCGCCGGCCTGGTTCGTGCTGGCCTCGTTGAGCTCGTGCACCAGGTCCTGGAACTGCTTCGCGTACTTGTACTGCCAGCGGAACGGCGGGTGCACGACGACCGTCGCGGCGCCCAGCTCGCCCGCCATGTCGACGGCGCGGCGCAGCTTGTCCGCCGGCGCCCTGCCCCACACGCGCTGGCTGACGAGCAGCGTGGGCGCGTGCACCGACCGGACGGGCATGCCGTGCTCGTCGGCGAGGTGCTGCAGGGCGGCCGGGTCCTGGGTCGCCGGGTCGGACCAGACCATGACCTCGACGCCGTCGTAACCGAGCTCCGCTGCGGTCTCGAAGGCGAACGCCGCGCGGCGGGGGTACACCGACGCGGTCGACAGTGTCACGGGTGTCCTCGTGTCGACCATGCCTCGCACGATAGCCGCCATGACTGAACGGCGACTGACAACGGGCTGTCCTCTGGACGGGGAGTCCACGAGACCCGCACATCCTCCGACGGCGGATAAGGTCGCGGGCATGGTGCGCGCGGTGGTGTTCGACGTCGGCGAGACCCTGATCGACGAGACCCGGATCTGGACCCGCT
This sequence comes from Promicromonospora sp. Marseille-Q5078, assembly GCF_050315395.1. Lineage (NCBI taxonomy): Bacteria > Bacillati > Actinomycetota > Actinomycetes > Micrococcales > Promicromonosporaceae > Promicromonospora > Promicromonospora sp. Marseille-Q5078. The sequence goes on along the minus strand of NZ_JBNPQG010000001.1, from coordinate 616,961 downwards.
GGGCCGACCGGCTCGGCGTGCCGGCCCTGACGTTCCTCGGCGTCCTGGGGGGCTGCGCCGCCCTCGACCTCTCCCACCGGCACGCGTTCGAGATGGTGCGCCCGGACGTCGACGTGCCCGCCGAGACGGCGCGCTGGGCCCAGGACGACCCCGACGGGATGCGGGAGAACTTCGACGCCGACGACCTGTACCCCGACGTCCGCGAGGCGCTGGCCGCGCTCCGCGCCGCCGGGCTCGCCGTCGTCGTCGCCGGGAACCAGCCGCCGCAGGCCCGCGCTGCGCTCGAGGCGATGGACCTGCCGGTCGACGCGATCCGCACCTCCGACGAGTGGGGCGTGCAGAAGCCGGAGCCCGGGTTCTTCGCGCGGGTCGCGGAGCTCGCCGGGCTCCCGCCGTCGGACATCGCCTACGTCGGCGACCGCCTCGACAACGACGTGCTGCCCGCCGCCGACGCCGGGATGCGGCCGATCCTGATCCGCCGCGGGCCGTGGGGGTACCTGCACGCCGAGCGTCCCGAGGCCGCGCGCGCCACCGTCGTCGACTCGCTCCTGGAGCTGCCCGCCCTCCTCGCGGCCTGAGCCCTCGCTACGCTCGGCGCATGCTCACGAAGACGCCGGTCAGCGACGACCAGGTCGCCGCGATCGTCGCCCCGCTCGGCACCGTCCGCCGCGTCGAGCCGCTGTCCGGCGGCCTCTTCGCCAGCGTGCTGCGCGCCGACCTGACGGACGGCCGCCGGGTCGTGGTCAAGGTGACCGGGGCCGACACGTCGCGGCTGCTGCGCTACGAGCACGGCCTGCTCGGCACGGAGGTCGCGGTCGACCGGATCGGGCACGACGCGGGCCTGCCCCTGCCGCGGGTCCTGCTCACCGACGCCTCCCGGCGGCACGTCGACGGCGACGCCATGGTCGTGACGTTCCTCGACGGCGACCTGTGGAGCGACCTCGAGCTCGAGCCGTACGCCACCGCCCGGGCCCGGCGCTCGCTCGGCGCCTTCATGGCGACGCTGCACACGATCGTCCCCGGCGACCGGTTCGGGTACCCCGCCCCCGAGTCCGGGCTGGCGGCGGACACCTGGCCCGAGGCGGTCGCGGCGATGACCGCCGCCGCGCTCGACGACGCGGCGCGCTGGGGCGTGGACCTGCCCGCGACCCGGCTCACGGGCATCGTGGCGGCACACCGCGACGTGCTCGCCGCCGTGACGACCCCGAGGCTCGTGCACGCCGACCTGTGGGAGGGGAACCTCCTGCTGGACCCGTCGGAGGGCACGGTCGCCGGCGTGCTCGACGCCGAGCGCGCGCTGTGGGGCGACCCGCTGTTCGAGCTCGTCGGGGCCGACCAGTTCGGCGCGGGCGCCGTCGACCCGGACCTGCTGGCGGGGTACCGCCAGGCGGGCGGCGAGCTGGGGCTCGGCGACGGCACCCCCGGCGCGGGCGACCCTGACGCCTGGGCCCGGCTGCAGCTGTACCGCGCCTACTTCGCCTGCCTGCTGACCGTCGAGGTCGTGCCCCGCGGGTACGCCGGCGAGCGGGGCGACTGGCAGGCGAGGCACGCGCGCGCCAACCTGGAGCGGATCCTCGACGGGCTCGACCCGCGCGCCTGACGCCGCCTCAGCCCGTCCAGCCCAGGCTGCCCACGGCGTTGAGGGCGAGCAGCACGCCGAGGATGCCGAGCACCCAGCCCGTCATCTCCGCGGCGTTCCTGGACAGCCACCGCTCCAGCCGGGCCAGCAGCGGTTCGACGAACCGCGCCGCGGCCAGCCGAGCGCCCAGCAGGAGCAGCGCCGGGACCACCATGACCACGCAGTAGGCGGCGAGGACGCCGACGCTCGCGCCGGCCGCCAGGTCCGACGCCGTGATCAGGCCGATCGCGGCCAGGTACGGCAGCATCGTGCCGACCTCGAGCGCCACCGCGCCGAGCGCGAGGCCCAGGAGGGGCAGCAGCGACGGTCGCGCCGTCGCCGGGGACGTGGTGAGCAAGCCCGGCACCGGACCTGGACCCGCCGTCGTGCTGCCGGGGCCCTCCGACTCGATCCCCGACTCGATCCCCGACTCGATCCCCGACTCGATCCCCGACTCGATCCCCATCTCGATCCCCATGGCCCGCTCTCGCCAGCGGACGAGCCGGCCCGGCCGCGCGCCCTCCTTCTCGGCGCGCGCCGGCGCCCGCTTGCCGTCGAACCGGAAGCTCAGCGCGAACAGCCCGAGGCCGAGCAGGAGCTGCACGATCAGCACGGGTCGCGAGTCCAGCGCATCGCCGTAGCGGTCCAGGAACGCGCCGGCGCCGAGCAGCACCACGACCCCCACCGCGAGGTAGCACCCCGCGACGGTGCCCAGGTAGGCGAGCAGGCGCGACGGGCGCGGGCGGCCGGGCGCCATCAGCAGCCACACGGGGATGAGCAGGGTGCCGAAGCTCGTCGAGTCGACGAGGGCCAGCACCACGAGCACGCCGGCCGCCGCGCCGAGGCCGGCGCCCTCCAGCCCGCCGAGGTCCAGGATGTCCATGGCACCGATCCTCGCGACGCGCCCCGGGCGCCGTCGTCCGCCGAACGAGTGATCCTGACGCGGCGCCCACTGGCGATACCCCCGCGGATACACCGTTCGACCGATCCCCCGGGCGGCACCCTGTGCTGGGATGGCACCGTGACGACCGACCGCGCCGCGCCCACCCTCGTGGGCAGGGTCGTGCGGCTGTGGGGCGGCGACGACCGGCGCGGCGACGTCACCACCGCGGTGACGCTGTTCGTGCTGGGCTGGCTCTTCCTGCAGGTGGGGCTCGTCGACATGTTCCGCGGCGGCCCGGCCGGCACCGTGACGCCCGAGCCGTGGTGGCGGATCGCGCTCCTCGCCGTCGGGTGCGCCCTCACGCTCGCCAAGCGCTCGCACCCGATGCTGGCGCTCGCCGGCGGCGTCGTCGTGACCCTCGTCGACGTGACGTGGGGCGGCAGCCTGGCGATCCTGCTCGTGCTGTGGGACCTGCTCTACGCGGCGGCGATGTGGTCGGGCCCGTCCGCGCGCCGCTGGCTGTGGGGGTCGGCGATCGTCCTGACCGTCGCCGGCGCGGTCGCCGCGGGCGAGACGTCGCGCGACCTGCGCGCCTTCGTCTACGGGGGCCTGAACCTCGGGGCCATCCTGCTGGTGCCGATGTGGTGGGCCGACAACGTGCGGCAGAAGTCCGAGCTGGCCGCGCTGGAGCGGTCGCGCGCCGACGAGGCCGCGCGGACGGCCGAGCTGGAGCGCGTGCGCGCCGCCGACCTCGCGCGCATCGCCCAGCTCGACCGGCACGAGGCGGTGCAGGCGGAGCGCGCGGCGATGGCGCGCGACCTGCACGACGTCATCGCCTCGCACCTGTCCACGATCGCGATCCACTCGGGGGCGGTGCTCGCCGCCCCGCCGGACGCCGACCGGGACCGCGCGGCGCTGGAGCAGGTCCGCGCCAGCTCCCTCGCGTCGCTCACCGAGATGCGGTCGATGATCGACCTGCTGCGCGCCGACGCCCGGCGCGACCCCCTCGCCGCGCCCGGCCGCCTCGACCGCCTCGACGACCTGCTCGCCACCGCCCGGGCCGCCGGCACGGAGGTGACGCTCGACGACCCGGACGGCGTCGCCGGGGCGCGCCTGCCCGCCGCCGTCGGGCACGCCGTCTACCGCATCGCGCAAGAGGCCGTCACCAACGCGCGCAAGCACGCGCCCGGGGCCGCCGTGACCGTGCGTCTCGCCCTGGGGACCGACGACGACGGCGGCGGCGGCGGCGCGGTGGCGCTCGAGGTGCGCAACGCTCCGGCCGCCGCCGGGCCGGGGGCCGCGGGCGACGCGTCGCCCCTCAGCGCGGGCACCGGGATGCTCACGATGCGCGAGCGTGCGGAGGCGCTCGGTGGCACGTTCCAGGCCGCGCCGACGGACGACGGCGGCTGGGCCGTGCGCGCCCGCGTGCCGGCCGGAGGGGAGGCAGCATGACGACGGGCGCCGGACCGGCCCGCGTGCTCATCGCCGACGACCACGCCGCGATCCGGGCGGGCCTGCGCCTGCTGCTCGATGCCGCGGACGACGTGGAGGTGGTCGGCGAGGCCGCCGACGGGTCCGCCGCCGTGACGAACGCGCGGGCCCTGCGCCCCGACGTCGTGCTGATGGACCTGCGCATGCCCGGCACCGACGGGATCGCCGCCACCCGCACCATCGCCGCGGAGGGCGTGGCCGACGTGCTGGTGCTCACGACGTTCGACCTGGACGAGTACGTGGACGGCGCGCTGCGCGCGGGCGCGGCGGGGTTCCTGCTCAAGACGGCCGAGCCCGCGGCGCTGCTCGACGCCGTCCGGCGCGTGGCGGCCGGGGACGGCGTGCTCGCGCCCGAGGTGACGCGTCGCGTGCTCGCCCAGCTGTCGCGCGGCGGCACGTCGGTCCCGGACGCGGCGCCCGGCGACCCGCGCCTCGCGGACCTCACGCCCCGCGAGGTGGACGTGCTCGCGGCGCTCGGCCGCGGGCTGTCCAACCAGGGCATCGCGGACGAGCTCGTCATCACCGAGGCCACCGCGAAGACGCACGTGTCGCGGGTGCTCGCCAAGCTCGGCGTCGTGTCGCGGATGCAGGCGGCGATCGTCGCGCGCGACGCCGGCCTGGCCTGACCCCGGCTCAGACCGCCGGCGCGAGCGCCGGGCTGCGCACCACCCGCGCGGCGTGCGCCGCGCCGGCTGCGAGCGCCTCCGCGACGTCCGCCCCGCGCAGGTGCGCGTCGAGAAAGCCCGCGAAGAAGCCGTCGCCCGCGCCGTTCGTGTCGACGACGTCGTCCACGCGCTCGGCGGGGACGTCGACGAAGCCGTCCGCGGTGAGCGCTGTCGCCCCGCGCGCGCCGTGCGTGCACACGACGAGCAGGGCCCCGGCGTCGCGCCGCGCCGCCATGAACGCGCGGTGGTCGGGCAGCCGGTCCGAGCTGAGGAACACGTGCGTACCCGCCTCCGCCCAGGGCCGGTGGAAGTCGGCGACGCCGTCGTGGTCGTGCAGGTCCACCCACACGTCGTGCCCGCGCGCGGCCGCCGCGGCGAGCACCGGCCGGGAGTGCGCGGCGAGGTCGACGACGACGGCCGCGGCGTCGTCGAGCGCGGCGAGCGTCGCGTCCCAGCCGGGGCCGGAGGCCGGCACCTCGCCGGGCGCGCGCAGGTAGACGGACAGCCGCCCGCCGCCGGCGTCCATGAGGTTGAGGTGGCTCTCCGTGCGCCCGTCCGGCGACGGCTCGGCCAGGACCCGCACGCCCGCGGCGTCGAGCGCGCCGCGCACGCGAGCGCCCTCGTCGTCGGCGCCGAGCACGGTGCGCAGCGTGACGCCCCGCCCCAGGCTCGTGAGGTTGAGGGCCTTGCCCGCGGACGTGCCGCCCACCGCGTCGTACGCGCCGCGCGCGAACACGGTGTGCGGCGTCGGCTCCGGCAGCGCGTCGACGTGGACGATCCGGTTCCAGGACACGGGGCCGGCCACCAGCACCGCGCCCGTGCCGTCGTGCCCCCTCACCCGCCGGCCTGGCCGACGTGGGCGCCCGCGCCGACGGCGTACGCCTCGCGCAGCCACCCGGCGAAGTCGTCGTCGAGCTGCTCGACGTCGGTGACGCGGAAGTGGTGCACGACCAGGCGCCGGGTGTAGGGCTTGGCGTTGGTGATGCGCGGGTCCTCGACCACACGCTGCAGGTCGAGGTAGCCCCGCAGCAGACCGGGCCGCGGCACGACGCCCGCGAACCCGCGCCGGGTGCCCTTGAGCGTGATCGCCGACCTCGAGACGGAGAGCGTGAACGGGCCGATCGCCTCGGCCCGCGCCATGAACGCGTCGTAGAGCTCGAGAGTCTGGTCCGGCTGGTCCGAGAGGTGCCGGTCGACGGTCCACACCTCTGGGCCGTCGCCGTGCGAGACGCGGGTCATGCCCGGGACGGTACCGCCCGGCACGACTGCCTGCGCGGCGCGATCACGGCGCCTCGGCGAAGAGTCGGCCCAGGTACTGGTCGATGGCCGCCAGCGCGGCCCGGGGCTCGATCACCTCGAGCTCGAGCAGGGGCGTGAACCCGGTCAGCGCGAGGATGAGGTCGGTCTCGATGTCCGGGTCGCGGTCCGGCGCGATCTGCCCCTGGGCGATCGCCTCTCGGACGAGGCGCTCGACCATGGCACGCCCGTCGCGGAGCCCGAGGGCCGCCTGCTGGCGCAGCGCCGGGTCGTGCAGCGCCTCCAGGACGTACGCGGCGCTCATGCGGCTCGAGGCGCGGGCGTCGGGACGCAGGGGCAGCATCTCGGCAAGCACCAGGCGCAGCACGTCCCTGGGGTGCGGGGGCTGGTCGAGTGCGGCCAGTCCCCGCGTGACCCGGTCGCCGGTCTGCTCGGCGGCGTACTGCATCGCGAAGGTCAGCAACCCCGTGCGCGACGAGAAGTAGTGCTGCAGGTGCCCCAGGGAGACCCCGGCCTCGCGGGCGACCTCACGCATGGTGGCCTTCGTCCAGCCGTGCTCGTCGACGACCCGCCACAACGCACGCGCGATCGCCTCGCGACGTTCCTGGTGGTCCACCAGTTTCGGCACCCTGCCCCTCCTCACCAGGAAAACCCGTGACACAATACAAGCGTATGGTAACCCATCGGGAAGGAGTGACGATGGCTGACCCGCACCCACCCACCGCGTTCTTCAACCCGTACGCGGTCGCCATCGACGAGGAGGTGGCGATCGCGCTGCTGGCGGACATGCAGATCCGGAAGGCGATCGAACGAGGCGAGTTCGACGACCTGCCCGGCAGCGGCAAGCCGCTCGACCTGCCCGACCGCCACGACCCCGACTGGTGGCTGAAGAACCTGATGATTCGCGAGCGGCTCGTGCTGCTGCCGCCCTCGATCCAGCTGCGCAAGGAGGACGCCGAGCTGGACGAGCGCCTCGACGAGATGTGGAGCGAGGCGGACGTGCGACAGGAGATCGAGGAGTTCAACCGGCGGGTGCGTCGTGGCCGCTACCAGCCGCCGGCGGGGCCGCCCCTGGTCACCATGCCGCGGGAGGTCGAAGAGACGGTCGCCGCGTGGGCGGATCGCCGAGCGGCGCGAGCCGCCCAGGCACACGCGAGAGCGCGGGAGCAGGCGCGAGCAGAGGCGTCCGCTGCCGATCGCCGTCGCCCTCGGCTCTTCCGTCGGCGAAGCCGATAGGGCGTCGAACGGCATCGAACCGCCGTTCTCAGAGTTCGCGCCTCGGGCGTCGCATCCCGTTGAGAGCCGTGTCCAGGAGAGCGTCGAGGTAGGCCTCGTCCAGGGGGCCGCCGCGTTGGAGCCAACGGTTGAGCACGGGGCCCCAGATGATGTCGACGGCCACGTCGAGATCGAGGTCGTCGGCCAGCTCGCCGGCCTCCTGCGCACTGCGCAAGCGTTGCCGCTTGGCCTTGCGGAGCGGGGCGTCGAGACGTTCGTGGTACGACGCGGCCAGCCCTGCATCGTGCGCGACCTCCGTGGCCAGGGCGCGCATCGGCTCCGCGAGCCGGGGGCTGTCCAGCTCGGCCGCCGTCGCCCGCAGCACCAGGATCAGGTCGGCCCGGAGGTCACCGGTGTCGGGAAGCTCGGGCGGCCCGCCTGCGTCCGCCTCGCTGAGGAGGAGGAACGCGTCGAAGAGGACCGCCGCCTTGGAGGGCCACCACCGGTAGATGGTCTGCTTGCCCACGCCGGCACGGGTGGCGATGCCTTCGATGCTCAGCCGTGCGTAGGGCACCTCCTGAAGGAGGTCGAGCGTGGCGGTCAGGACGGCGCGACGCGAGCTCTCGTTGCGCCGGGCGGGATCAGGGTTCGACATGCAGCAAAGATACCCCAGGCGAGACGAGACGTTGCGTATTGCGCGATGGCTGAAGCTGCTCCACCGTGGGGTACACAACGAGACGGACCGTCTCGTCTTATCCTAGGAGCAGCCTTGCGCCAGCCCTCCCCGTCCCCCCGTACGTGGTTCATCACGGGTGCCAGCCGCGGTCTGGGCCGCGCGCTGGCCGTCGCCGCCCTCGAGCACGGCGATCGCGTGGTCGTCGCGGCACGGACAGCGACCGCCGACACGTTCGACGCAGAGCACCGTGACCGTGTTCTTGCACTGCGCCTGGACGTCACCGACAAGAGCGCGGTCGATGCCGCAATGGCTGCCGCGGTCGCCCACCTCGGTCGACTCGATGTCGTGGTGAACAACGCAGGCACCATGTCCATGGGCATGGTCGAGGAGTTCACCGAGGAGCAGGCGAGAGCCCAGCTCGAGGTCAACTTCTTCGGTGCGTTGTGGGTCAGCCAGGCCGCGATGCCGCACCTGCGGCGGCAGGGGTCGGGCCACATCCTGCAGATCTCGAGCATCGCCGCTCTCGGCGGGTTCCCCAGCACCGGGATGTACAGCGCGAGCAAGTTCGCGTTGGAGGGCATGAGTGAGGCACTCGCGACGGAGGCCGCGCCGTTCGGCGTGAAGGTCACCATCGTGCAGCCCGGCGGTTACTGGACCGACCTCTACACGAACATGGTCTCGACCAGCCCGGCCGAACCGTACGCACCGCTGCGGGCCGAGCTCGAGCGGCAGTGGGCCGACGGGTCGGTGGACAGCGACCCTCGCCTCGCCGCCAAGGCGATGCTCACCCTCGTCGACAGCGACACACCGCCCCTGCGGCTGGCTCTCGGGAACATGGCCTACGACCTCGCGCACGACGTCTCACGCCAGCGCATCGACACCTGGGCCGCATGGGAGCAGGTCAGCCGCGCCGCCGAGCACGCCGTGCCGCAGTCCGAAGGCGCCAGGTGACCCGCATCCCTTCGGCACCCCACCGGCCGCCCGCTTCCCTTGCCACCTCTGAAGGAGCCATGTTGTCCCCTGCGCCCGACCTCACCTCGGCCTGGACCGGCATGGTCCCCGTCGACGACACCGCCCTCGCCGTCAGCGACAGCGGCGGCGACGGCATCCCCGTGCTCTACTGCAACGGCCAGTTCGCCACCCAGCGGTACTGGCGGCGGGTCATCACCGAGCTCGGCCCCCGCTACCGGCACATCACCTTCGACGAACGAGCGCGCGGACAGTCACGGACGTCGCGTGACTACAGCTTCGAGGCTGCCGTCCACGACGTGACCGTCGTCCTCGAGGCCCGCGGAGTCGAGCGCGCGCTGCTGGTGGGCTGGTCCTACGGCGCCGTCGTCGCGGCACACTGGGCCGAACGCCACCCCGAACGCACGATCGGGGCAGTCCTGGTCGACGGAGCGTTCCCGCACGACTGGCTCGACGACGCCATGGAGGAGCGGATCCGCATGCTGTTCAAGCGGCTCGCCTTCCTGCGTCCCGCGCTACGACCGCTGGGCCTGCTCCCGAAGATGACGGCCGCCCAACAGGCCCAGAGCAACATCGAGCTCGGCAAGATCTCACGAGAACGCGAGCTCGGCCCCGTCCTGGATCGCATCACCGCGCCCACCCGATACGTGGTCGCCTCAGGAACGTCGTTCGGCAGCCGAGGCCAGGAGCAGGAGGTGATCCGCGCCAGCCTCGACCAGGTGACCGCTCGCAACCCCCACATCGCCCTCGCGGCAAAGGTGGCGAGCAACCACGGCGCCATCCTGACCAAGGACGCAGCAGCCGTCGCCGCGGCCGCGGCGACGGTCCACGCCCTCGCAGGACCTGCCTGAGCCTCGGTGGGCGCGCGTGGACCGACTGCGCCACCGCGCTGACACCCGTCAGCCGTCCCTGGGTTCTCGCATCCGGGACCGGAGCACGTCGAGCTCGCACCCCGGCGCGTCCGGGTCGAAGCCGTGCTCGATCAGCCAGCGCGACGCCACCAGGCTGCGCAGGGACCACCAGGCGCGGATCACGTCCCGGTCCGCGCCGGCGCCGTAGCCGGCCAGCACGTCGTCCAGGCGTTCCTCGTGCCCGAGCGTCAGGATGGCAAGGTCGTACATGGCGTCGCCGGGGGCGGCCTCGGACCAGTCGATGACGCCGGTGACCTCGTCGCCGTCGACGAACACGTGGGTGATCTGCAGGTCACCGTGGATGAACACCGGCGTCCACGGCCGGAGCGCGGTCTCGGCGATCGCGCGGTTCCTCCGGATCACCTCGGCGGGCACGACCGCGTGGGCGAGCAACCACGCGCACTCGCGGTCGAGCTCCGCCGCCACGTCGTCGAGCCTGGTTCCCGGCCACGGCGGCAGCGGCGCGTCGTGCAGCCTCCGGATGGCGGCGCCCGCCGCCGCCCACGCCGCCGGCGACGCGGCCGACGGTTCGCCGAGGACGCCGAGCGCCCTGCCGGGAACCGCGGCGATCGCGAGCACGGGCGGCTCGCGCCAGAGGACCGCCGGGGTCGGTATCGGCGCCATGTCCATGGCCAGCGCCTCGCGTTCGGCGTGCGCAGGGTCGCCGTCCACCTTCAGGAACACGTCGCCGACGCGCAGCGTCGCGCGCTGACTGTGGGCGACGACGACCTCCACCTCGTCCATATCGGCCATCCTGGCGAGAACTGTCGTGACGCCGCCAGGAGATAGTCACGGGTGAACGAGTGGAGGCCCAGGGTTCGGGGGTCTACGCAGCGGTGAGCCAGACCGGACGTGGAAGTGGAGATGCTTGGAATCTTGGTAGTTGCCCAGGTTGGTCAGCACGCTCGCAGCACCGTGCGCCTTCAGAGCCCCATCCGCCGTGTGTTGCACGGCCTGGAGGAGCCTGCTGGTCAGCAGCGGATCATCGAGCGTCAGCAGCGAGTCGACGTGTCGCTTCGGGATCACCACCAGGTGCACGGGCCAGAACGGACGCGTGTGGTGGAAGACCAGGACATCGTCGTCCTCGAGCACGACGTCGATGGACCTGCTGCCAAGCGATTCTGCTGCGCCTCGACACCGGTCGATTCCGAACCCGGGGACGGGCTCCGTGTGCTTCAGCAGGACCGCCTAGTTCGGTGACGCCATCACGACCGTCGCCGAGGGCTGCAGACTCAACGTGCGCATCCGCCAGCCGTAGACCGCGACGGCAAGGGTTGTGGCGAGGTAGAGCACGATCGCCTGCAGCACATAGGCCGGGTAGTGAATGACCCACAGGGGCTGGCTGGGATCGGTGAGGTGCTCGGGGTTGTCGCTGACGTACGGCACCGCGGAGCCGAGCCAATAGCCGACGGCCTGGCCCCCGGCGTAGACCGCGATCCCGGCAAGTGCGCGATCGTTGCGCTGCCCTTCCGGTGCCGCCAGACGCGCGCCGTCGCACCGAGCGCCGTTCGCGGCTCCCAGGACCCGCGAACCGGAGCGAACCACGCAGTCATGAGGGGTGCGAACACGAACGCCGCCGTGAGCAGGACCAGGAGCAGACCAGTCCCGATCATGAGCAGCTGCTCGCTGCCGGCGCGGCTGCGCATGAGCTGCGGCACGAGCAGCAGCGCGAGGAGGGGGAGGCACCCGATCAGGCAAGCGAGCCAGCTGCGCGCGAAGGTTCTGAAGTCCACAGCCTCACGCTATTGACCGCAGACATCCTGCCGGTATCGGGGATGCCCCCGATACCGCCCCGACTCCACCGTGTCGGCGGCAGCGTCATCCGGTCGCTTCCGAGCCCCCGCCGCCTGCAACTCAGGATCGGTCGTCTGAGCGAGAGGCGCTGAGGGCGGAGATCAGCCCCGCAGCGGCAGGGTGAGTGCCGCATCGCCGTCCGGGGTGACGCGCACCGGCACGCCCCAGTCCTGCTGGGCGAGGTGGCAGGCGGGGAAGACGTCGGGGTCGGGCTCGCCGTCCGGCCCGAGGGGCACCTCGTCGCACGACGCGGCCTTCGCGGTCACGTGCAGCACGCCCTCGGCGACATCCGGGTCGATCACGAGGACGCGGGCGAGGTCGACGCCGTCCCCCGCGCCGTCGAGCAGCAGCTCCGGCGGCGTGGCGCTCACCCGCAGCTCCGTGGACGGGCCCCACCGGTCGTCGAGCTTCTGGCCCGGCGCGGGCACGAACGGCACGTCCAGCCGCAGCTCGCCGGGCGCGACTTCCGTCGCCGGGCGCGCCACACGGTGCGCGCCGCCGTCGAGCACCCGGCCCGCGACGTCCGCCGGCAGCGCGACCCGCGTGAGCCGGTGCGCCGCGGACTCCACGACCAGCAGGCGGACGCTACCGTCGGAGGCGTCGACGAGCACGTCGCTCGGCTCCGCGAGCCCGGTGGCGAGCGTCGTGACGGCGTCCGACGCCGGGTCGTACCGCCGCAGCGCGCCGTTGTACGTGTCGGCGACGACGACGCTGCCGTCGGGCAGCGCGGCCACGCCCAGCGGGTGCTGCAGCAGCGACTCGGCGGCCGGGCCGTCGCGGTGGCCGAAGTCGAACAGCCCCTGCCCGACGACCGTCGTCACGGCGACCGACCCGTCGGCCGGCTCGACGCGGCGCAGCGCGGACGTCTCGGCGTCCGCCAGCCAGAGCGCGTCGTGGGCACCGGGGCCGGTCGCCGGAGCGAGGCCGGACGGCTGCGCGAACCACGCCTGCCCGCCGGGCCCGTCCTCCAGGCCCTCGTTCATCGTGCCGGCGAGCAGCGCGACCGTGCCCTGCAGCGGGTCGAAGGCCCACAGGGTGTGGTGGCCGGCCATCGCGACGACGAACACGCCGAGCCGCGGCGACCACGCGACGTCCCAGGGCGAGCTGAGCCGGACCGACGTCGCGGGGTGGGCGGCGCTCGCGTCGAACGACCCGGTCGGCCCGACGACGTTCTCCTGCCCGCCCACCATGAACTGCTCGCCCGTGCCGGCGACCGTGGTCACGGCGCCGTCGTCGAGCCGCACGCCCCGCAGCGCGTGGTTCACGGTGTCCGCGACGAGGACGTCGTACCCGAGGTGCGGGCGCAGCTCGCCGGGCACGAGGCACAGGCCGTTCGGCTCGCTGAACCGCGCGCCGGCGGGGTCCGTGTCTCCCCGGGAGTCGGCGAGGCCGCGCTCGCCGGAGCCGATGCGGCGCACCAGCGTCTCGCCGTCGGGCGCCAGCTCCGCCAGGGAGTGGTGGCCGGCGTCCGCGACGAGCAGGTTCCCGCTCGCCAGGGCGACGACCTTCGCGGGGAAGCGCAGCGTGCTCGGCTGGGGGACGGGCGGCACGTACGGGCCGTCGCCGCGGTGCAGCGTGCCCTTGGCCTCGTGCTCCGCGACCAGCTCCTCGACGATCGCCTCGATCGCCGACGCGTGACCCTCCCCCGCCATCTGCGCCACGACGTACCCCTCGGGGTCGACGACGACGAGCGTCGGCCAGGCCCGCGCGGTGTACGCGCCCCAGGTGACCAGCTCCGGGTCGTCGAGCACCGGGTGGCGCACCTCGTACCGCTCGACGGCGGCCGCAAGCGCGTCGGGGTCCGCCTCGTGCGCGAACTTGGGCGAGTGCACGCCCACGATCACCAGCTCGTCGCGGTGCCGCTCCTCCAGCTCGCGCAGCTCGTCCAGCACGTGCAGGCAGTTGACGCAGCAGAAGGTCCAGAAGTCGAGCACCACGACCTTGCCCCGCAGGTCCGCGAGGGTGACGTCCCGGCCGCCGGTGTTGAGCCAGCCGCGGCCGACCAGCTCGGAGGCGCGGACACGGGGCAGTCGGGACGAAGAGGTCACCCCGCCATTCTGCGTCACCGCGGCGACAGCCCGAGCACCCGGCCCTACCGTGGGCTCGTCGACGCACTCGGCACCACGGTCGCCCGACAGAAGCGGTCAGAGCGCGGTGACCGCCCCGACCACCTGCACCTGCACCGGTACGCCCTCGACGGCGGGCGGCACGTCCTTGCGCGCGCTGAGGGAGACGACGTTCACCTGGAGCACCCAGTCCGTCTCGTCGCCGCGTTGGGCGAGCCCGACGCCGCGCACCCCTTCGACGCTCTGGAGCGCCTCACGCAGGGCGGGCTTGGCGGCGCGTGCCTCGTCGATCGTGACCATGGAACACCTCCGGGTCCTTCCATTGTGCGCCTGTCGACGACACGGGCACAGTCCGGGCACCCTGACCTGCGTCCCCGCGGGCACCCGGCTATCGCACCGTGGGGCCCTCGACCTCCACGGGGCCGTGCGGCGACCGGCTCTGGATGCGCAGGTCGAGGGTGCTCCTCGACGTCGGGGACACCGAGAGCTGCGCCTCGCCCTCGCCGGCGTCGATGGCGCGGACGTGCAGATGACCGTCCTTGAGACGGATCGCGAACTGGTTCGACCCTGCGACGAACCGCACGTCGCGGTCGTCGTCGATCACCGTGGGGCCCAGAGGAAGACTCTTCGACATGGGTACAGCATGCCCGCCACCCGAACCACTCCGTCGCCCCTGGTCGACGGTACAGGACTCCGTGTACCGTCGGACCCGTGACGACCCTGCCGCTCCGCCCGCTGCCGCCCGTGCGCCGCGCGCTCCTCGAGCGCCGGGTGCGCTGGATCGTCGCCGCGACGATCGCCTACAACGTCGTCGAAGCCGTGATCGCGATCGCCGCCGGGCGCGCCGCGTCGTCGGCCGCGCTCGTCGGCTTCGGCCTCGACTCGGTGGTCGAGGTGCTGTCCGCGGCCGCCGTCGCGTGGCAGTTCGCCGCGCCGGACCCGCACCGCCGCGAGCGCGTCGCGCTGCGCCTCATCGCCGTGTCGTTCCTCGGGCTGGCCCTGTTCGTCACGGCCGACGCCGTCCGCACGCTGCTCGGCGCGGCCGAGCCCGACCACTCCCCCGTCGGCATCGCGCTCGCAGCCGTGAGCCTGGCCGTCATGCCGTTCCTCTCCTGGGTCGAGCGCCGCACCGGCCGCGAGCTCGGCTCCGCGTCCGCCGTCGCGGACTCGAAGCAGACCCTGCTGTGCACCTATCTGTCCGCGGTGCTGCTGGTGGGGCTCGTCCTCAACGCGACGCTCGGCTGGTCGTGGGCCGACCCGCTCGCGGCGCTCGTCATCGCGGGCTTCGCGGTGAAGGAGGGCGTCGAGGCGTGGCGCGGTGACGCCTGCTGCACGCCCGTCGGCGTGCTGCTCGGGGGCGACGACGGGTGCGCGGACGACGGCTGCTCGGACGAGTGCTGCGCGCCCCGCGACGGCCGCGCCACGGACCCGCGCTGACCGTCCGGCGACACCCGGGCCGACGACCACCTTGCTGCGACACGTCCGCTCCCGGGTCAGGATGGGGGGATGAGCAACGCGATCCCGTCCCTGCCCCTGAACAACGGCACGTCGATCCCGCAGCTCGGCTACGGCGTCTTCAAGGTCCCGCCGGAGGAGACCCGCGAGCTGGTGCTGACCGCCCTCGAGGCGGGCTACCGGCACATCGACACCGCGCAGATGTACCGCAACGAGCGCGGCGTCGGCGAGGCCATCGCGGCCTCGGGTCTGTCGCGCGACGACCTCTTCGTCACCACCAAGCTGAACAACGCCTTCCACGAGCACGACGCCGCCCTCGAGGCCTTCGACCGGTCGCTCGAGGAGCTCGGCCTCGACCATGTGGACCTGTTCCTCATCCACTGGCCGCTGCCCGCCGTCGGCCAGTTCGTCGAGGCGTGGGGGGCGCTCGAGGAGCTGTACCGCTCGGGCCGCGCCCGCGCCATCGGCACCTCGAACTTCCAGCCGCACCACCTGCGCCGCCTCCTCGACGAGGGCACCGTGGTGCCCGCCGTCAACCAGGTGGAGATCCACCCCTGGTTCGGCAACGAGGACGTCCGCGCCTTCGACGCGGAGCACGAGATCGTCACCGAGGCCTGGTCCCCGCTGGGCCGCGGTCGCGTGCTCGACGACCCGACCCTCGCCCGCATCGCCGCCGACCACGGCCGCACCCCCGCCCAGGTGGTGCTGCGCTGGCACGTGCAGCGCGGCGACGTCGTCTTCCCCAAGTCCGCCACGCCGTCGCGCATCCGCGAGAACCTCGAGGTCTTCGACTTCGAGCTCTCGGGCGAGGACATGGCCGCCATCACCGGCCTCGACCGCGACGAGCGCATCGGCTCCCACCCCGACGAGATGAACGACACCGGCCGCTGACCGCGAGATAGAGAAGGGCTTCCGCGAGATAGAGAGGTTCGGACGGGGCCGCACAGTTGCGGTCCCGTCCGAACCTCTCTATCTCGCGGATGTGGGGGTCAGACGGACCGGCGCGTGGACCGGATGCCCACGACGAGCCCGACGGCGCACGTGACGGCCGCGGCGACCACCCCCCAGAGCACGGCGGTGTCGGCGAAGGTGCCGCCGAACAGCACACGCTCGGCGTCCACCATGTAGGTGAGCGGGTTGAACTTCGCCGCCGTCTGCATCCACGACGGGCCCGACTCGAGCGGCAGCATCATCCCGGACAGGATGAGCAGCGGGAACAGCAGCGACTGCTGCACGCCCCAGAACAGCCACTCGCGGTTCTTCGACGCGAGCGCCAGCGCGTGCGACAGGGCGCCGATCCCGACGCCGAAGACGCCCAGCAGCACGAGGCCCGCGAGCGCCGGCAGCACGTGGAACGTGAAGCCGAACGGGATGCACACCACGGCGATGATGAGCCCCTGCACCAGCAGCGGCGCGAACTCCTTGAGCGCCCGGCCCACGAGGATCGCGGAGCGGTCCAGCGGGGTGGCGAGCACCCGCTCGTAGGAGCCGGTCATGATCTCGTACAGCAGGTTGGAGCCGGTCATCGACGTGCCGAACAGCGAGATCATCACGATCACGCCGGGCACGAACCACTGCAGGGTGTCCGCCGTGCTCGCGCCCGAGCCGCCGAAGCCCCCGAACGTGCCGGTGAGCAGCGGGCCGAACAGCCCGAGGAAGATCAGCGGCTGCAGCAGCGAGAAGATCAGCGTGAACGGGTCGCGCAGCGTCAGCAGGATCTCGCGGGTGAAGACGGCCGCGGTGTCGGTGACGAACTTGCCCGGGCCGGTGCGCGTGACGATGCGCGGCGCCTCGCGCCCGGCGTCGACGGGGACGGTGGTGCGGGTCTGCTCGGTCATGCTGCCGCCTCCTCGCGCAGGCTCCGGCCGGTGAGGTTGAGGAACACGTCGTCGAGGCTGGCCTGGCGGGCGCTCGCCGACGTCGTCGCGATGCCGGCCACGCGCAGCGCCTCGATGGCGCCGGGCAGCGTGTCCGCGCCCCGCGCGGTGCCCACCCGCACCTGCAGGCCGGCGTCGTGCGCCGTGACCTCGAGGTCGCCGAGGTCGTCGGGCAGTGCCGCACGCACGGCCGCGCCGTCGTCCGTCGCGACCACGAGGGTGAGGGTGTCGTCGGCGTACCGGCGCTTGAGGGCGTCGGGCGCGGCGTCGGCGATGATCTCGCCGTGGTCGATGACGACGACCCGCTCGGCCATGCTGTCGGCCTCGTCGAGGTAGTGGGTGGTGAGCACCACCGTCATCCCGTACCGCTCGCGCATCGCGGCGATGTGCCCCCAGAGGTTGGCCCGCGAGTGCGGGTCGAGGCCGGTGGTGGGCTCGTCGAGGAACAGCAGCGGCGGGTGGTTCATCAGCCCGAGCGCGACGTCGAGCCGGCGGCGCTGCCCGCCGGACAGCGACTGCACGGACCGCCTCTCCAGGCCGGTGAGCTCGAGCGCCCCCAGGAGGTCGGCCGCGCGCTCCTTGTAGACCTGCGGGGCCAGGCCGTAGAAGCGGCCCTGGTTGTGCAGCTCGTCGGCCACCTTGTAGCTGAAGCCGCCGCCGTTGCCCTGCCCGATGAAGCCGAGCCGGGCCCGGACCTGCGCCGGGTGCGCGACGACGTCGTACCCGGCGACGGTCGCCTCCCCCGCCGTCGGCTCCAGGAGCGACGTCAGCATCCGCAGCGTCGTCGACTTGCCGGCGCCGTTGGGGCCGAGGAAGGCGACGAGCTCGCCCTCCGCGACGTCGACGTCGATCCCCTTGACCGCCTCGACGGTCTCCTTGTGGCGGCTGAACGTCTTGGTCAGCCCGCGTGCTCGGATCATGCCCGCACCCCTCTCGTCCACGGTGTTCCCCGAATCAACCGTACGCTGTACTGGAACTGGTTTCGAGCCTAGCCCAGGGGTCCGACAACCCGGGGGTACGCGAGGTGGGAGGATGACGAGCCATGTCGAGCACACCGCCTGATCCGCCCGCCGACGGCCAGGAACCGTCGGACGGGATCCCGCGTCCGCCCGACGTCGTGCGCCGGCTCGCCCTCCTGTGGGACCCCCCGCAGCCGTCGGGGCGCGGGCGCAAGGCCCGCCTGACCCTGGACGACGTCGTGAGCGCCGGGACCGCGATCGCCGACACCGACGGGCTCGACGCGCTGTCGATGCGCAAGGTCGCGGCGCGGCTCGAGGTCGGCGCGATGTCCCTGTACACCTACGTGCCGGGCCGCACCGAGCTGCTGGACCTCATGGTCGACCGCGCGTTCGCCGAGCTCGACCTGCCGGCCGACGACGCGGCCTGGCGCGACGGCCTGGCCACGTACGCCCGCGCGCACTGGGAGCTGTTCCAGCGCCACCCCTGGATCCTGCAGACCAACCTGTGGCGGCTGCCGATCACCCCCGCGGTGCTCGACGCGCAGGAGTCCGGGCTGCGCACCCTCGTCGACACCGGGCTGCCGGAGCGGCAGGTGGTCGAGATCGTCGGCCTCGTGGACGCGTTCGTGCGCGGGCTGGCGCGCTCCACCGTCGCGGAGTCGGCCGAGAAGGACGCGTCGGGCCAGAGCAACGACGAGTACTGGACGTCGATGAGCAGCTTCTGGGTGGACCACTTCGACCCCGAGCGGTACCCCACGATGCTGCGGATCTGGGAGGCGGGCGGCTTCGACACGGAGGCCACCCCGTTCGACTCCTCGCTGGAGCGGCTGCTCGACTCCGTCGGCATGGCGATCGACCGCGCGCGCGGGACTTCCCATCCCGCCCCGCCCTCCCTACGATGAACTGGTCCAGACCACTGTCCACGGAGGACTTCCCATGGAACGCACCGTCGTCGTCGCCATCACCGAGGGCCTGCACGCCCGGCCCGCCGCGCTCTTCGCCCAGAAGGCGGGCCAGCAGCCGGTGCCCGTGAAGATCGCCAAGGCCGGCGGCGACGCCGTGGACGCCGCGAGCATCCTCGGCATCATGACGCTCGGTGCCGGCGCGGGCGACGAGGTGGTGCTGCGCACCGACGACGACGGCGACGACGCCACCGCCGCCCTCGACGCCCTCGTCGAGTTCCTCTCCCAGGAGGCCGTGGCCTGACGGACGGGGCCCCACCCGTACGGCAGGGCAGCGCTCACCTCGCTGGTTGAGCCTGTCGAAACTCGTGCACGGGTTTCGACAGGCTCAACCAGCGACCGGGGTCTCGACAGGCTCGACCAGCGACCGGGGTCTCGACAGACTCGACCAGCGGGTGGTCAGAGGCCGAGGGGCTCCAGGACGTCGGCCAGCTCGCGCCGGACGGCGGCGCGGGCGGCGTCGGCGCCGGGCTGCTCCAGCGCCACGCGCGCCAGGTCGCGGCACCGCGAGAACGTGACCTCCGCGAGCACCGCCGCGACGTCCGCGAGCGCCCGCGGCGTCATGGACAGCGACCGCACGCCCAGCCCGACGAGCACGGGGGCCAGCACGGCGTCCGCGGCCGCCTCCCCGCACACGCCGACCGGGCGGCCACGGGAGTGCGCACCCTCGCAGGTGGCGCGCACCAGCTCGAGCACGGCCGGCTGCCACGACGTGGACAGCGCGGCGAGGTCGCCGAGCATCCGGTCGGCCGCCATCGCGTACTGCGTGAGGTCGTTGGTGCCGATGCTGCCGAACGTGGCGTGCTCGAAGACCCACCGCGAGCGCAGCGCGGCCGCGGGCACCTCGACCATCGCGCCGGCGCGCGACAGCCCGTGCCGCTCGCACGCCGCGACGAACGACCGCGCCTCGTCGGCGGTGGCGACCATCGGCGCCATGACCCAGACCTCGGCCTCCTCGGCCGCGGCGGCCTCGGCGATCGCCCGGAGCTGCCGGTCGAGCACCTCGGGGTGCTTGGCGGCGGTGCGGAGCCCGCGGACGCCGAGCGCCGGGTTGGGCTCGTCGGCGGCGGTGACGAAGGGCAGCGGCTTGTCCGCCCCCGCGTCGAGGGTGCGCACCACGACCTTGCGGCCGGCGAACGCCCCGAGCACGCCGCGATAGGCCGCGACCTGCTCGTCGACGGTCGGCTCGACGTCGCGGCCGAGGAAGCAGAACTCGGTGCGGAACAGGCCCACGCCCTCGGCGTGCGCCGCGACCGCGGCCTTCGCGGCCTCCGGGTCGGCGACGTTGGCGAGCAGCTCCACCCGGTGTCCGTCGGCCGTCCGGCCGTGGCCGTCGAAGGTGCGCTCCACGCGGACGGCGTCCCGCGCGGCCTCGACCTCGGCGTCGGACGGGTCGCGCAGCACGGTGCCCGCGCCGCCGTCGACGACGACGGTCTCGCCCTCGGCCAGCTCCTCGGCCCCGTGCACCGCGACGACGGCGGGGATGCCGAGCGCGCGGGCGAGGATCGCGGTGTGCGACGTCGGGCCGCCGCCGCTGGTGACGACGCCGACGACGACCGCGGGGTCGAGCGTCGCCGTGTCGGCGGGCGCGAGGTCCTCCGCGACCAGCACGAAGGGGTGCCCCGGGGAGGGCACGCCCGGCGGGCGCACCCCGGTGAGCTCGGCGACGATCCGGTCGCGCACGTCGCGCACGTCGCGGGCCCGCTCGGACAGCGGCGGGCCGAGCGGCTCGAGCTGCGCGGCGAGCGCGTTCGCGGCGTCCCACACGGCGCGCTCGGGGGTGGAGGACCCCTCGCGCACGCGCCGCTCGGCGTCGGAGGCCAGCGTCGGGTCGGCCGCCATCGCGGCGGTCACGGCGAGCACGTCCGCCGCCGTCCCGGTGGCCTCGGCCGCCTGCGCGGTGAGGCGGTCCTGGACGGCCCGGGTCGCGGCGCCCAGGCGGGACACCGCGTCGTCGGCACCGGCGGCGTCGGCGACGCCGGACGTGTCGGTCGTCGCCGGGGGCTCCGGGACAGGGGCCGGCATCGTCACGACGACGCCGGCCACCCGCCCGGGGCTCACCGGGGCACCGGTGAGGGTGGTGCTCATCAGGCCGAGCCCTTCTCCCTCGCGCCGACCGAGGCGCGGTCGGGCGTCCCCGCGGAGGCGTCCGCCGGGGCCGCGGCGGCCTCCTCGCGCTCGGCGGCGACCTGGTCGCCCGCCACGGCGGCCGCCGCCTCCGGGTCGTCCTCGCGGCCCGGCGTCCGCAGGTTCCACTTGGTGATGACGAACCGGAAGAGGAAGTAGTAGATGGCCGCGTACCCGAGGCCGATCGGGATGAGCAGCAGCGGCATCTCGGCGATGCGGAAGTTGAGCAGGTAGTCGATGACGCCGGCGGAGAAGCCGAACCCGTCGCGGATGCCGAGCGCGTTGACGAGCGCCATCGACGTGCCGGTGAGCACGGCGTGGATCGCGTACAGCGGGTAGGCCACGTAGACGAACGCGAACTCGAGCGGCTCGGTGACGCCGGTGACGAAGGCGACCAGCGCGGCCGAGCCCATGACGCCGGCGATGACCTTGCGGTTCTGCGGCTTGGCCGTGTGGATGATGGCGAGCGCGGCGGCCGGGAGGGCGAACATCATGATCGGGAAGAAGCCGGTCATGAACGTGCCCGCGGTCGGGTCGCCGTGCAGGAAGCGGGCGATGTCGCCGTTCCACACGCCGCCGTTGGCGTCGGTGTAGGAGCCGAACTGGAACCAGGGCAGCGAGTTGAGCAGGTGGTGCAGGCCGATCGGCACGAGCAGCCGGTTGAGGGTGCCGTAGACGAACGCGCCCAGCACGGTGGAGCCGGTGACGAACCCGCCGATCTGGTCGTTGATGAGCCAGTTGAACGCCGGGTAGATCAGGGCGCCGACGACGGCGATGAGCACCGACATCCCCGCGGTGACGATGGGGACGAAGCGCCGGCCGCCGAAGAACGCGAGGTACTGGGGGAGCTTGATCCGGTAGTACTTCTGGTAGAGCACCGCCGCCGTGAGGCCGATGACGATGCCGCCGAGCACGCCGTAGTCGATCATCAGCTGCTCACCGTTGTCGTCCAGCCCGAGGACGTACGGGGACAGCACGTCGGTGACGCCCGTGAAGACGAGGTAGCCGATGAGCGCGGCGAGAGCCGTGGACCCGTCCGACTTGCGGGCGTAACCGACCGCGACGCCGAGCGCGAAGATCATCGCCAGGTTCGCGAACAGGGCGTTGCCCGCCGCCCCGAGGACGTCGGCCACCGGCTGCATCCACGAGAACGTGCCGGCGACGCCGGCGGGCCCGCCGAGCATGTCGGGCTGGCCCAGGCGCAGCAGCAGCGCGGCGGCGGGCAGCGAGGCGATGGGAAGCATCAGCGAGCGGCCGACCCGCTGTAGCTGCGCGAAGCCGGGGATGCCCCTCTTCTGCTTGGTCTCTGCGACCGTGGTCATGGTTCTCCTCCGATGGATGGCCCGGGGGCGGGCATGTCCTGCAGGGCGGGGCCTGCGTCGTCCGGCGGCAGTGTCGCGACGTCGGTGCGGGCGTCATTGCCGGTGCTCCACACGCTGCCACCGGCAGGTTGTCTGGACCACTTGCAGGAAGAGTGGTCTAGACCTCATGATGTGTCAACCCCGCGCTTCGGCCGGGGAGGAACGGTTCGGACGGAACCCCGGGCGCGAGGCCCGATACTGGTCCCGATGTCGGACACCACGCTGATCGATGCCGATCACCAGGCAGGACAGGACACGACGATGGTCAGGGACGGCGCTCGCGGTGGCGAGCACAAGTACCTCGCGGTGCGCGCGCACCTCGCCGGCCTCGTCACGTCCGAGCTCTCCGTCGGGGACGCGATCCCCTCCGAGCGCAGCCTCACCGAGCAGTTCGGGGTCTCGCGCATGACCGTGCGCCAGGCGATCGACGCGCTCGTCACCGAGGGCGTGCTCGAGCGCGCGCAGGGCCGCGGCACGTTCGTCGCCCCGCCCCGCGCCGACTTCGAGATGCGGCTCACCACCTTCGGCGAGGAGGCCCGCCGCCGTGGCCTCCGACCCGGCGCCACCGTGCTGCGGTGCGAGGAGCTGCCCGCGCCGGCCCCCGTCGCCGAGGCCCTCGACCGCGAGGCCGGCACCCCCGTGCACCACGTCGTCCGGCTACGCACCGCCGACGGCAACCCCATGAGCATCGAGGACTCGTGGATCCCCGTCGACCTCGCCCCCGGCCTGCTCGACGACGGCGTCCCCGAGAGCCTCTACGCCGCCCTGCGCGAGCGCGGCCTCGACCCGACCTGGGGCGAGGAGGTCATCACGGCCGCCGACGCCACCCCGGAGGAGGTCGAGTCCCTGCAGATGCAGACCTCGCGCGCCGTCATGCGGACCGCGCGCCGCACCTTCGGCGGCGACGCCGCGATCATGTACTCCCGCGCCTGCTACCGCGGCGACCGGTACAGCGTCTTCGTGCCCCTGCGCGAGGCGCGACCGACGCTGGTCCCGCGCACCCGCCCCGCCGACGGCGACGCCGGCGGCCCCGTCCAGCCCGGACGCATCCCCGAAGGGAGCCCCCGATGAGCACGCCCTCCAGCGATCCCGACGCGCAGCTCGCGGCCTCGATCCTCGCCGGCCTCGGCGGGGTGGCGAACATCGAGGAGATCGACCCGTGCACCACCCGGCTGCGGTCCCTCGTCAAGGACCCCGACCTCGTCGACGCCGCGCTGCTGAAGCGCGCCGGCGCGTTCGGCGTGATGATCAACGGGCGGGTCGTGCAGGTGGTCGTCGGCCCGCGCGTCGACACGATCGCCTCGGACCTCGCCGAGCTCATGTGAGCCTCGGGTGAGCGCGACCGCCCCGTCTCCGACCTTCTCCAGCAGGAACGACCAAGGAGCACCATGAGCAAGGCACAGCAGATCCTCGACGCGCTCGGCGGCGACGACAACATCGTCGACCTCGAGCCCTGCATCACCCGCCTGCGGGTCGAGGTCGAGGACCCCGCCAAGGTGAACGACGCCGCCCTCACCGCGGCCGGCGCCATCGCCGTCGTGCACTCGGGCATCGCCGTCCAGGTGATCGTGGGCCCGGAGGCCGACACCCTCGCCTCCGACATCGAGGACCTGCGCTGATGACGGCGCTGACCGTGCTCGCGCCCGTGACCGGCACCGTCGTCGACGTGTCCGAGGTGGAGGACCCGGTGTTCTCCGCCGGCCTCGTCGGCCCCGGCCTCGCGATCGAGCCCGACGGCGTCCGCGGGAACGAGGCGGTCTCGCCCATCACGGGCAGGATCGTGAAGCTGCACCCGCACGCGTTCGTCGTGCAGCACGACGACGGCCGCGCCGTGCTGGTGCACCTCGGCATCGACACGGTCAAGCTCGGCGGCGACGGCTTCACGACGCACGCCTCCGAGGGCGACGTCGTGCAGCGCGGCACCGTCCTGGTCTCCTGGGACCCGACGGCGGTGCGCGAGGGCGGCCGGTCCGCCGTCTGCCCCGTCGTCGCGCTCGAGGCCACGCCCGACGCCGTCGACAGCCTCGCGCAGGTCGGCACCCTCGTCGAGCACGGCGAGGACCTGCTCACCTGGGGCTGAGCCCCGCCGAGATAGAGAGGCCGGGACAGGGCCGCAACCGAATGCGGTCCTGTCCCGGCCTCTCTATCTCGCGGGTCGACCTCTCTATCTCGGCGCCAGGGAGACGCCCAGCGCCTCGAGCACCGCGTCGATCGGGTTGCAGTACGTGAGGCCCGAGCCGTCCGAGCCGCCCGTCTCCGAGCCGGCGAAGAGCAGGCCCAGGGCGACGCCGTCCTCGCGGTAGACCAGCGACCCGGAGTCGCCGCCGCGGGAGAACGCGCCGGCGACGCCCTCCACCTCGATCTGGTGGTCGAACGACAAGGCGCCGAGCTCCTCGCCGTACCCGACGACGACGTCGTCCATCTCGATGGCCGTCACCCGACCCTGCGTGAGCGCCGTGGTGCGGCCGATCTTCGCCACGGACTCGCCGCCCGCCGCGACGGCGGTCGTCGTGACCCGCCCCACCGGGTAGGTCGGGTCGGTCCCGATGCCGTCGTCCAGGAGCGCGAGGGCGGCGTCCACGGTGGCGGGCTCCCCCGCGGCGAGAGGCACCACCTGCGCGAGGGTGCCGACGCGGTCCGCCGGGGCGCGGCCGCCGTCGGCCGGCCCCGGCTGCACGACGACGTCGCCCACCTGCGCGGACGGCGACCCCGCCAGCACGTGGAAGTTGGACAGCACGTAGCGCGCGGCGTCGGCCTTGGCGACGAACGCGCCGAGCGTGCCCGCGGTGACGTCCACGTGCGCGACCGACACCCCCGGCCGCAGCGGCCGCACCCGGTCGGTCTCCCCCGCGGCCTGCGCCGTCACGACCGGCGGCCGGGGGCGCACGCCGTCGGCGAGGGTGCGGATGCGGCCGGTGCGGCGCACGTCCACGGAGTCGCCCGCCTCGGCGGCGAGCTTGCGCGCGAAGGACCGCGCCGTCGGGACGCCGAGCCGGTACCGCACCGCGATGGCGTAGCCGCCCTCCCCCTGCGGCGCGAGGCCGAGCGAGAGGGTCGGTGCGCGCACGACGTCCGCAGGGGTCGCGGCGTCGCCCACCGCGTACGGGCCGACCGGGACGCCGTGACGTTCGGCCAGGTCACGGGCAAAGTCGGACAGCTGTGCCTTGGTCTCGCGCGCCTGGGTGAGGTCCATGCGGCGAGTCTGCTGCAGACCGGTGACACACCCCGTGTCACAAACCGGCGAGTCGGACATCTCTCCCTGGCGTGAGACCCGCACCATCGATCGCGCCCGAGACCCACGACGTCGGCCGCGCCCTCTGCTGGGCGCTCGACCACGACCTGTACGCCCTCATCGAGCACCGCCAGGTGGCCCACCTCGGCGTCGCCGCCCGGCGGCGCGCCGACGCCCTCATCGTGCTGAGGTGGCAGCGCGCCGCCGCGCGGTCAGGCGCGCAGTAGGCGCCCGACGCCGAGCCGGCGCCCGCGCGCGGTGACGAGCGCCGCCAGGGCGAGGCCGCCCAGGCCCCACAGCACCACGAGCGTGACGCCTATCGCGAGGCCGCCCGCCTCGGGCACCACCACGGCCGTCAGGGCGTCGCGGGCGGCGCCGATCGGCAGCGCGTCGACCAGCCCCTGCAGCACGGTGGGCACGGTCGCCACGATGCCCGTGGCGATGAGGAGGACGGCGATCAGCAGGCTGATCCCGCGCCCGAGGTTGCCCAGCCAGCCCAGGAAGCCCTGGTGGACGGCGACGAAGGCGACCGACGCGACCGCGCCCACGATGATCGACCCGAACCAGCCGCCGATGTCGAGGTTCTCCACCGCGGCGAGGATCACGCCCACGGCGGCGCCCGTCGCCGCCCCGACCGTCGCCGGCAGGGCGAACGCGGACAGCGCCAGCCGCAGCGAGTCGCGCGTCGAACCGAGGGCTCGCGCGACCACCGGCGGGAACACGGTCATGAGGGCCAGCGCCCCGAGCCACAGCGCCACGACGGCGAACAGCGGGCCCGACGCGCCCGTGCTGATGCCGGACTGCGAGGGCGTCGCGACGGGCTCCGCGACCACCGACGACAGCGTCTGCCGCTGGTCGTCCGTGTACGTCGGGATCGAGGCCTTGGTCTTCCCGAGCCCGGAGGCCAGGTCGTCCGTGCCCGACGCGAGCTGCCCGACGCCGGAGGACAGGTCGTCCGCGCCGGACGCGAGGTCCGCGTTGCCCGACGCGAGCTCCCCGACCCCGGAGGACAGGTCGGAGGCGCCCGAGGCGACGCCGTCCGCGCCGGTCGCGAGCTGACCCACCCCGGCGGACAGGTCCGAGGCGCCCGAGGCGACGCCGTCCGCGCCGCCCGCCACCTGCGTCGCGCCGCCCTGCAGGGTGCGCAGGCCGTCGGCCAGGTCCCGGTTGCCGTCGGCGATGCCCTCGATCCCCGTCACGACGCCCTCGGCGCCCGTGGCGAGCTTGTCCGTGGACGTGGCGAGGGTGTCGAGCTGCGTGCGCGCGTCGACGATGCCGTCGACGGTGTCCTGGACGGCGTCGGAGTTGGTCTGCATCTCCTGCATCAGGTCGGCCAGCGCCGTGCACGCGTCCGACGTCGGGCGGACGTCGCACCGGAGCGCGGCGTTCGCGGCCTCGGCGAACTCGTCCGCACGGCCCTGCGCGTCGGCGAGGGACTCCTCGATGGCGTCCACGTCGGGGACGAGGTCGTCGACCGCCGCGGCCTGGTCGGCCAGCGCGCGGTTGCCGTCGGCCACCTGCTGCGCCCCCGCGGCGAGGTCGTCGCCGCCCGAGGCGAGGTCGTCGGCGCCGTCCGCGCTCTCGCCGATGCCGCCGGCGATCCCGCGCGCGCCGTCCGCGACCTGTCCCGCGCCGTCGGCCAGGTCGGACGCGCCGGACGCCGCGGTGCCGGCACCGGAGGCCAGCTGTCCTGCGCCGTCCGCGAGCTGGTCCGCGCCGTCCGCGGCCTGGTCCGCGCCGTCCGCGAGCTGGTCCGCGCCGTCCGCGAGCTGGTCGGCGCCGTCGGCGGACTGTCCGGCGCCGTCCGCGAGCTGGTTGGCGCCGTCCTCCGCCTGGCCGATGCCGTCGGCGAGCTGGTTGAAACCGACGAGCACGTTGTCCACGTAGGTCTCGGTGAGCGAGCTCGACATCACGTTCGTCGCGGTCGCGGCGACCACGCGCGCGAGCGCGTCGTCGGCCACGCGGCCGCCGGGCGGGGTGCTGACGTCGATGGTGGCCTGCACCGCCTTCGACGGGTCGTCGCCGCCCATCGACGTCGCCGCCGCGGAGAAGTCCTTGGGGATCGTCACGACGGCGGAGTAGGTGCCGTCCGCCAGCCCGGACTTCGCACTGTCCTCGTCGGTGATGGTCCAGTCGAAGTTGGTGGCGTCCGCGGCGGGCTGCGCGGCCTTCGCGCCGTCGGCGGTCTCGCCGCCGCTCACCAGCCCGGACGCGAGCTGGCGCCCGAGCGGCACGGTCTGGCCGTCCACCGTCACCGGCTCGTCGAGGTTGACGATGGCGGCCGGCACCTGGTCGAGCCGGTCCTGCGGGTTCCACAGCGCGGCGAGCAGCAGCCCGAGCACCATGATCGGCAGCAGCGCGACGGCGGCGATGCGCCACGGGTTGCGGCGCGCCGCGGAGTCGATGGTCGGGGCGGTCATGCCCGCACCTCCTGCACGTGGGTGTCGTCGTCGTTCGAACCGCTGGTCGAGCCTGTCGGGACCCCGTCCCGGGGCTCGACAGGCTCGGCCGGCGCTGGGCTCTCGACAGGCTCGACCAGCGGGGCGGGCGGGGGCACGTCGGCCCCCGTGAGCACGCTCGGCGCGCCGAAGCCCGCCCCGACGTCGAGCACGGCGACGTCACGGCCCGTGCCGTCGTCGAGCAGGTCGGTCGCGGCGACGCCGCTGGCGCCGAGCAGCACCGCCGCCCCGCCGCGCTGCGCCCGCGCGAGCGCGGCGGAGAGCGCCTCGCGCGCCGGGAGGTCGGCGACGGCGTCGGTGCGGTCCACGACGACGACCTGCGCGCCGTCGCGCACGGCGGCGTCCACGGCGGGGGCGGGGCGTCCGCGCTCCGCGAGGGCGTCGACGAGGGCGACGCGGCCACGCACCGTCATCGAGCGCTCGGGCAGCACCAGCCCGGTCACCTTGACCGCGCCGTCGTCGAGCGCCATCCGCCCCGAGAGCGCCAGCAGCAGCGCGGACACCGGGGCGGACGCGTCGCCGTGCACGCACAGCGCGCCGCCCTGCGGCACCCGCACGCTGACCGGCCCCACGACGGGGGCGCCCCGGTCCGCGCCGTCCGGGCCGGCGACCACGAGGTCGCGCGCGGCGACCGCGTCCGTGGTGTCCGGCTCGGGCCACGAGGAGAGCCGCAGCTCCTTGGTGAGGCCCTCGCCCTCGACGTCGAACGTGGGCAGCGCGCGGTCGAGCCAGCGCGGCATGTGCCACGCCCGGTCGCCCAACAGGGCGAGCACGGCGGGCACCAGCGTCATCCGCACGACGAACGCGTCCACCAGCACGCCGACCGCGAGGCCGAGCGCGATCGGTTTGAGCGTCATGTCTCCCTCGGGCACGAACGCGACGAAGACGGCGAACATGATGACGGCGGCGGCGGTGACCACCTTGGCCGACCCGAGGAACCCGGAGCGCACGGCCTTGCGGGCGTCGCCGCCGTGCACGTAGTCCTCCCGGATACGGGAGACGAGGAAGACCTCGTAGTCCATCGCCAGGCCGAACAGCACGCCCATGAGGATGATCGGCATGAAGCTGATGACGGGGCCCAGCTTGGTGACGTTGAGCGCGTCGGCGAGCACGCCGTTCTCGAACACCAGGGTCACCACGCCGAACGCCGCCCCGACGGACAGCAGGTAGCCGAGCGACGCCTTGATCGGCACCCAGATCGAGCGGAACACCATCGTCAGCAGCACCAGCGAGAGCCCGACCACAACGAGGGCGAACGGCAGCAGCGCGGCGCCGAGCTTGTCGGAGACGTCGATGCCCACCGCGGCGAAGCCCGTGACGGACAGGTCGACGCCGTACTTGTCGAGGAAGTGGTCGTGCTGGTCGCGGATCTCGTTGACGAGGTCCTTGGTCTCCTCGGACGTGGGCCCGCCCTCGGGGATCACCTGGACGATGCCGGTGTCGGCGGAGGGGTTGGGCGTGGACAGCGGCACGTCCGCGACGCCGGGGAGCGTGCCGATCTCGTCGCCGAGCTCGTTCATGAGCTTCACCGGGTCGTTGCTGGTGACGATCGAGCCCGTGACGATCAGGGGGCCGTTGAAGCCCTCGCCGAACTCCTCGCCCACGAGGTCGTAGGTGACCCGGGCGCTGTTGTCCTCGGGCAGCGTGCCGGCGTCCGGCAGGGCGAGGCGGAGGTTGGTGGCGGGCCAGGTGAGGGCCGCGATGGCGCCTACGACCAGGACGATCGTGAGCACGGGGAAGCGGGTGGCGCCGCGCACCCAGCCGTCGAAGAACCGGTTGCGGCGCACGCCGTCGTCCGGCGCCGCGGCAGCGCGCTTGGCCTTGCTCGTGCGCGTGGCCTTGCTCGTGCGCGTGGCCTTGCTCGTGCGCGTGGCCTTGCTCGTGTCCTTGGCCTTGCGCTCCCGGGGCGCGTGCGGCCGCAGCCGCTCACCGGCGAACGACAGCAGCGCGGGCAGGAGCGTGAGCGACACGAGGACGGCGACCCCGACGGCCACGGCGGCGGCGATGCCCATGACGGTGAGGAACGGGATGCCCGCGACGCCGAGGCCGACCAGGGCGATCATCACGGTGAGGCCGGCGAAGATCACGGCCGAGCCCGCGGTGGCGACCGCGCGCGCGATCGACTCGTCGACGCCGAGCCCGGCCGCGAGCTGCTCGCGGTGCCGGGACACGATGAACAGCGCGTAGTCGATGCCCACGGCGAGGCCGAGCATGAGGCCGAGCATCGGCGTCGTCGAGTTGATCGGGCCGAACACGGTGGCGGCGAGCAGCAGGAGCATCGACACCCCGACGCCCATGAGCGCGTTGATCAGCGGCAGGCCGGCCGCCACGAACGACCCGAGGGTGATGATGAGGACGACGAGGGCCACGACGACGCCGATCGCCTCGATGATGCTCAGGGCCGGGAACTCGACGCTGAACAGCTCCCCGCCCAGGCTCGCCTGGGAGCCGGCCGGCAGGGCGGCGGCGAGGTCGTCGGTCGCGGTGTGCAGCGCGTCCTTCGTGTCCTCGGTGATGACGGACTGGTCGCCGTCGAGCTGGATGGTCAGCAGCGTGGCCTGCTTGTCGTCGCTGACCGACGCGGGCGTCTGGTCGTCGTAGGGCGACGTGACGGCGGCGACCTGGTCGAGGTCCCCGATGTCGTCGACGGCGTCCTCGACCGGCCCGCGCACGGCGGACTCCTCGATGGTGGAGCCGTCCGGCGCCACCACGATGATCTGCGCGGACGACCCGCTGACCTGCGGGAACGTGGCGGCGAGGCTGTCGAGCGCGTCCTGCGACTCGGTGCCGGGGATCGTCACGGAGTTGTCGAAGCCCTGGTAGAGCAGACCGCCGGCGGCCCCGACCAGGGCCAGCACCACGACCCAGCCGAGGACGACGAGCCGTCGGGTCCGGGCGGCCCAGCGGCCGAGGGAGTAGAGGACGGAGGACACAGGCTCTCCCGGGACGACGGAGCAGGGGTTCGATACGGCACTGTATCCGATGCACGAACGTATC
The DNA here is from genome assembly GCF_050315395.1 of Promicromonospora sp. Marseille-Q5078. Classification (NCBI taxonomy): domain Bacteria; kingdom Bacillati; phylum Actinomycetota; class Actinomycetes; order Micrococcales; family Promicromonosporaceae; genus Promicromonospora; species Promicromonospora sp. Marseille-Q5078. The sequence goes on along the minus strand of NZ_JBNPQG010000001.1, from coordinate 585,987 downwards.
CGATACGTCGCTGTATTGGCTACAGTGAACCCGGCCGGGCACGCTGCCCGCACCCGGCCGACACCCCTGGCGGACCCGAGGAGGACCCCCTGCCCACCGAGAGCGTGGCCCCCGACGAGGCTACGGCCACCCCCGGCCTCTCGCCCCGCCGCGAGCGCACCCGCGCGCGGCTGCTGGACGCCGCGTTCGAGGTGTTCGCGCAGGTCGGCGTCCAGGCCGCGGCGATCGAGGCCGTCTGCGAGGCCGCCGGATTCACCCGCGGCGCCTTCTACTCGAACTTCGCGAGCAAGGAGGAGCTCTTCCTCGCCCTCACGGAGCGGGAGGCCCGCAGCCACCTCGGCGCCCTCGAGCGCGCGGTGTCGACGGTGGACCCGGCCGCCCTGAACACCCCCGACGGGTTCCGCGCCACCGTGCGCAAGGTCATCGCGTCGGTGCTGCCCGACCCGGCCGCCAAGTCGTCGTGGTGCGTCATGGAGCTCGAGTTCGAGCTGCTCGCGTTGCGCGACCCGCAGGTCGCGCAGCGCTACGTGGACCAGCAGCACCAGCTCCGCGAGGAGATGATCGCGGCGCTGAACCGCGTCATGGCCACCCTCGGCCTGCGCTTCGCGATCGACGAGCACGTCGCCATCGACCTGCTCCTCGGCGCGCACGAGGCCGGCCAGCGCGCCGCGATGCTGCCGGCCGCCGCCGCCCGCCGGGACGCCAGCACCATGCTCGAGGTCCTCGTCGACCTCATCGTCGCCCCCGCTGGTTGAGCCTGTCGAAACCCCGCTGGTCGAGCCTGTCGAAACCGGGTTTCGACAGCCTCGACCAGCAATTCGTCAGAGGTAGGCGGGCAGCTCCGACTCGGCGCCGAGGACGTGCTCGCCGAGGTACGCCAGCACCACCTGGTACCAGACCTTCGCGTGCTGGGGCGCGAGCACCCAGTGGTTCTCGTCGGGGAAGTAGAGGAAGCGGTGCACGGTGCTGCCGTCGTCGTCGGCGGGCAGGCCCGACGTCGTGAGCAGCTCCTGCCACAGCCGCAGGCCCTCGCCGACGGGCACGCGGTAGTCCTTGTCGCCGTGGATCACCAGCATCGGGGTGCGGATCTCGGCGACGGACCGGTGCGGGCTGTTGGCCTCCGCCATCTCGGGCGTCATCTCGCGCTGCCAGTAGTAGCCGTGGTCCGTGGTGGGGCCGAACTGGTCGAGCGCCCACAGGCTGGCGTGCGTGACGATCGCACGGAAGCGGTCCGTGTGCCCGGCCACCCAGTTGGCCATGTAGCCGCCGAACGACCCGCCCATGGCGGCGGTGCGCGACGCGTCGATCTCGGGCAGGGTCTCGACGGCGTCGGTGATCGCCATGAGGTCGGTGAACGGCGCGCCGCCCCAGGCGCCCCAGCCGCGCTGCACGAACTCCTGGCCGTAGCCGGTGGACAGCGCCGGGTCGGGCAGCAGGACGGCGTAGCCGCGGGCGACCATCAGCCACGGGTTCCAGCGCCAGCTCCACCCGTTCCAGGAACCGAGCGGGCCGCCGTGGATCCACAGCAGCAGGGGCGCCCCGCTGGTCTCGACAGGCTCGACCGACGGGGCGGGGAGCGCGAGCCAGGCGCGGACGCGCGCGCCGTCCGCCGTCGTCGTCTCCACCTCGGTGAGGGTGCCGGGCAGCGCGGGGGCCGGCACGGGGCCGCGCAGCGCGACGGCGGCGACGGGCGTGCGCCCGCCCGCGTCGCCGGACGCCGCGAAGCCGGCGAGGTCGATCCGCACCGGCTCGGGCGGCGCGGCGTAGCTGGTGCGCAGGGCGTACAGGGCGGACCCGTCGGGCGCGACCCGCACGTCGGAGAACGTCGCGTCGTCGGACGTCACGCGCTCCACGGTGACGGGCTCGCCCGCTCCGGGGCCGCCGGCGCCGAAGGTCAGCAGGAACACCGGCCCGCGGCCGTCCTCGTCCGCGGTCACGACGAGCCCCGACCCGTCGGGCAGCCACGCGACGGACGTCGGCCAGCGGTCCCAGTCGTCGGCGAGGATCTCCGGGTCGGCGTCGGCGTCGTCCAGCCGGACGAGGCCGAGCCGCACGACCGGTGCCTCCTCGGGCGTCGTGATCGTCTCCGACCCGAAGGCGATCCACCGGCCGTCCGGGGAGACGGCCGGGCCGAAGACCTCGGCGTCCGGGTCGTCGACCAGGACGCGGCGCTCCCCCGTCGCGGTGTCGACCGCCACGAGGACCGTGCGGCGGGCGGCGCCGGGGTCGGCCACGCCCCACGTCGCGACCAGCGTGCCGCCGTCCGGGGCGAGGGCCGCGTCGTGCTCGTCCAGCTGCCGGCCCGGCCCGGTGAGCTGCCGCAGCACCCCCTTGTCGGTCGAGCTCGTCGAGACCACGCCGCTGGTCTCGACGGGCTCGACCGACGAAAGGACGAACCGGCGCTCCTCGTCCGGCCCGAGGTCGTGGTCCCAGTGCCGCACCGGGTAGCCGGCGTGCAGGATCGCCGAGAGCTTGCGGTCGGTGCGCCCGGCGCGCAGCTCCTTGTCCTCGGTCAGGTCGGCCGCGCGCGGCAGCACCGGGACGGAGACGGACACGACGTCGGCCTCGCGGGCGGCGAGCACCCCGCCCACCCCGCCGGGCGCCGTCGCCACGACATGCGCCTCGCCGCCGCCGGCCGGCAGCATCCACAGCGCGGACCTCGGCTCCTCGTCGTCCTTCTCCGCCGCCGGGTCGGGGCGGGCGGACGTGAACAGCACGTCGCCCGACGCCGCGAACACGGCCGACGACTCGCCCTTGCGGCTGCGCGTGAGCCGGCGCGCCGGGGCCGAGCCCGTCGGGTCGACCTCCCAGACGGCCGTCGTCCAGCCGGTGCGCTTCGCGTCGAGGGTCTGGACGGTCGTGACGAGGCGCGTGCCGTCCGGGCTCAGCGCGAGCCCGCCGACTCGCGGGAGCTCCAGGTAGCGGTCGAGGTCGTGGAAGGGCGTGGGCGCCGGGGTGTCCTGAGTCACGCGCCCGGTCTACCACAGCGGTCGGCGAACGGGCGGTCGACACCGTCATCGCGCGTCCTGGGCCCGATCGCGGTGCCAACCGCCTGTTCGGCGCCGCCGTAGAAGCGGGCGAACGCGTCGACAAGACGCCGCGACGACTCCGCCATCGCGCTCCACGTCATCCCCGCGACGTGCGGGGTGAGGATCGCGTGCGGGTTGCCCGCCAGCGGGGTCGCGAACCGCTCGCCCTCGGCCTCGAAGACGTCGATCGCGGCCGCGGCCGGCCCCCGGTCGGGCGCCCGCAGAGCGGCGTCCAGGGCCGCCTCGTCCACGACCCCGCCCCGCGCCGTGCTGACGAGCAGCGAGCCCGGCCGCATGGCGTCGATCTCCGGGGCGCCGAGCAGGCCACGGGTTCCGGGGGTGAGCGGCACGTGCAGGGAGACGACGTCGCACGACGCGAGCAGGGCGCCGAGCGAGTCCCCCCGGTCGACGCCCCACTTCCGCGCCGCCGCGGCCGTGAACCGCGGCGACCCGAGCACGGCCACCGACGCACCCAACGCCCGGGCGAGCCGTGCCACCTGCCGCGCCGTCGCGCCGGCGCCGACCAGGCCCACGCGGCAGTCCGCGAGCCCGCGCGCGGGCCCGGGAGCGACGGCGTCGGCCCACCGGCCGGCATGCAGCCTCGCGCTCCGGCGCGACACGCCTCGCAGCCCGTCGAGCATCAGCGCGAGCGTGTGCTCGGCGACGGCGGCGGCGTTCGCGCCCGGCGTCGCGAGCACCTCGACGCCCAGCCGTCGGCACGCGGCGAGGTCGACCGTGTCGATCCCCGACGCGGCGCGCCCGACCACGCGCAGCGGCTGCTCGAGCGACGGCGCCGCGAGGCGGCCCAGCACCGACGCGTCGAAGGGGAGACCGGCCCGGAACTTCACGGCGCTGTACCCCGACGCGCGCTCGGCGGCGTCCACCAGCGCGGCGCCGTCGAACCCGTCGAGGTCGACCAGGTCGGCGTGCTCGGCGAGCGCCGCGCGCTCGCGGGCGTCCGGCACCCGCCGCACGTTGACGGTGGGTTCGAGGCCGAGGGCCCGCAGGGCGCGCAGCTCCGCCGGGCCCAGCGCCCCCGGCGCGGGGTCCACCACGAGCACGCGGGGCAGGGTCGGTCGTCCGGACATCACGGGCACGGTACCGGCGGGCCCGCCGACCATGCAGTAGCGCTCGGAATCCCGGCCACTGTCCGAGCACAGGTGCATGGTCGGCGGGCCGGACCAGGGCCCACGGGGAACGCGGGATGAACGTTCGCTGAACTTGTTCGCCAGGGCGCTCCCTGCGGTTGAGCAGGCCCGCCGTCATCGGGCACGGTCTCGTCGTGAGACCGCCGTCGCCCCGCACCTCCCACCTCCCGCCGCTGCCCGCCACCGCCGACCTCGTCGTCGTGGGAGCCGGGATCGTGGGCCTCGCGCACGCACTGGAGGCGCACGCCCGCGGGCACTCCGTGCTGGTCGTCGAGCGCGACCCGCGGCCCGACGGCGCGTCCGCCCGGCGCAGCGGCCACGTGGCCGTCACGACGCAGGACGCCGCGACCCTGTCGTGCGCGCTCGCGTCGCGCGAGCGCTGGCTCAAGCTCGGCCGGGAGGCCGGGTTCTGGGTCAAGGACACGGGCGCCGTGGTGGTCGCGCGGTCGGCGGACGAGCTGGCCGTGCTGGACGACCTGGTGGCGGCGCGCGACGGCGACGCGCGGCTGCTCGACGCCGCGCAGGCCGCCGAGCGCGCCGGCCTGGCCGAGGGCGTCGCCGTCGGCGGCGCGTTCCTGCCCCTCGACCTGCGGGTCGACCCGCGCGACGCGCTCCGCGCCCTCGCGGCCGCGCTCGACTCGCGCCCCCGGGCCGACGTCGCGTGGTCCACGACGGCGCTCACCTTCGAGGCCGGCACCGGCCGCACGCTGGTGCGCACGTCGCGCGGCGAGGTCGTCGCCCGGCGGGTGCTGGTGGCGGTGGGCGCGGACGTCGACCGCTTCTTCCCCGACGACGCGGCGCGCGCCGGGCTGCGGCACGACGTCCGCCAGGTGCTGCGCGTCGCGACACCGGGGCGGGCGCACGACCCGGCGGGGCCCGCCGTCCTGGGCGGCACGACCCTGCTCCGTGACGCCGCCTACGCCCACAGCCCCGCGCTGGCCGACGTGCGCGAGCGGCTGCGCACCAGCGCCCCGGAGCTGCTGGACGCCGACGTCCATCTGGCGTTCACCCCGCACTCCGGCCCGGACGGCGACTCGCTGCTCCTCGGCGAGACGCGCCGCCCCGACGCCGAACGGCGCGCGGACGCGGGTCTCGACCGCCACCCCGAGCGGTCCGAGGCCGCCGACGCCCTGCTGCTGCGGGAGGCCGAGGCCCTGCTCGGGCGGCCGGTCGAGGTGCGCCAGCGCTGGTCCGTGCCCGGCGTGGCGGTGCCGCGCCCCCGCCGCGGGCCGTTCGCCGGCACCCCGTTCGTCGTCGTCGACCCGGCGCCGGGGGTCACCACGGTGACCGTCGCGGACGGGCTGGGCACGACGACGGCACTGGGCCTCGCGGCGAAGGTCGTCGACGGGCTGCTGTGAGGCCGAGGTAGTGCGAATCTCCTCGAGGTAGTGGACTGGACCACTACCTCGCGGAGATTCGCACTACCTCACGGGCTTCCGGACTACCTCGCGGAGTTGTGAACTACCTCGCGGAGTTGTGAACTACCTCGGCGGCTGCTTCTCGTCGCGGTCGGCCATCTTCGCGAGCATCTCGTTGTACGCGGTGAGCTCGGCGTCGCCGTCGCGGTCGGCCTTGCGGTCGCGGCGGCGCGCCTCGCGCTCGTCGGACGTCGTCCACTGCACGGCGACGGCGATGGCGAGCGCGAGCGTCGGCAGTTCGCCGATGCCCCACGCGACGCCGCCGCCGCGCTGCTGGTCGTCGATCGCGGGCAGCCCCCACGGGCGGCCCATGTTGCCGAACCAGTCCGCGACGAGCAGCGAGGTCCCGGAAGTGAGCACGACGCCGAAGAAGGCGTGGAACGCCATCGTCGCGAAGAGCAGCAGCAGCCGCTGCGGGAACGGCGGCCGCTTGGGCCCCGGGTCGATGCCCACCAGGGCGTTGGCGAACAGGTACCCCACCAGCGTGAAGTGCACGATCATCCACACGTGCCCGGCGTGGTTGCGCAGGGCGAACTCGAACGCCGGCGTGTAGTAGAACGCGATCATGCCGCCGGCGAAGAGGACCGCGGCCACCACGGGGCGGGCCAGGAACTGGCCGACGCGGGAGTGCACCAGGCCCAGCACCCACTCGCGCGGCCCGCGGCTGCCGTCCTTGCGGGCCGGGATCGCGCGCAGCAGCAGCGTGACGGGGGCGGCCAGCACGAGGAACAGCGGCACCAGCATCGCCAGGACCATGTGCTGCACCATGTGGCCGCTGAAGATCACGTGCCCGTACACGGCCGGGCCACCGCTGGTCACCCAGAACATCACGACCATGCCCAGGCACCACGACACCGTGCGGCCCACCGGCCACGTGTCCCCGCGCCGCGCGAGCCGCGCCGCCCAGCGGAGATAGACCACGAGGCCGGCCACGCACGCGAACGCCAGCAGCGGGTCGAGGCTCCACTCGGTGAACCAGCGGGCCATGGTCGGCTCGGGGGGCAGCGCCTCGCCGGTGAGCTGGAACGCGGGCGAGACGTCGACCGGCACCTCGTCGGGCACGGGCGGGGCGGTGGAACCCAGCGCCACGGCCACCCCGGAGACGGCCCCGATGACGAGCAGCTCGACGGAGAGCAGCCGCCAGAAGAGCCGGCGGACGGCGACCGCCCCGGCGGCCTTGCCCAGCCGGTCCACGACCCACATCCGGTGCGCGAACCCGAACGCGCCGAGCGCCACCATGAGCACGGCCTTGGTGAGCAGCAGCACCCCGTACGGGGTGAGCAGGTCGCCGAACGACCCCATGCGGATCCACGCGTTGAGCACGCCGGAGATGCCCACGGCGGCGAAGCACCACCCCGCGACCGGGGAGAACCGCGCGACGGCGGCCGCGGCGGTGCGCCCGTCGTCGCGCCCGTCCCCGCGCTCGTCCCCACGGGTCAGGACGACGACCAGCAGCGCCCCGAGGCCGCCCACCCACACGGCCGCGCCAACCAGGTGCAGCAGCATCGCGCCGACGGCGAGCTCGTGGTCGGCCGCGCCGGAGGCGTGCCCGGTGGTGGACTGCATGGCCAGCGCCGCGACCGGCAGGGCCGCCGTCCACAGGGCGCCCACCGGCCCGCGCACGGCCATCGCCAGGGCCGAGGTGACCGCGGCGACCACGATGATCGCGAGGTAGAGCCTGCCGAGGTCGAGGTCCGTGACGAACTGCGCCAGGCCCTGCCCGAACGCCGGCGAGGCGAGCGAGGTGCCCGAGATGTTGGCGTAGCGCAGCACGAGCTGCGCGACGGCGGCCACCGCCCACACGGCGCTCGCCGCGCCCGCACCGGTGAGCACGCGCGTCTGGGCGCGGCCGGGCGGCACCAGGCACGCGGCCGTGAGCAGCGCCCCGAGCGTCACGGAGACGCTCAGCTCGGTGAGCACGGTGGTCACGGGCAGCCCGTAGCGGACGACCGCGCCCGGGTCGGTGAACCCGCTCAGCGCCTGGAAGGCGCCCGAGTAGGCTCCGCCGCACAGCACGGCGAGGACGGCGACGAGGACGGCTGCGGGCCCGGCGGCGACGAGCCACCAGGGCCGCGGCGGCACGCTCGGGGTACCGCCCGGCCGCTGCACGGCGGGGGCTGCGGAGGTCACCCGTCCAGCCTATGGGCGGCGGCGGGCGGCCCGGGACGCCTCCGGTGTGAGACTCACCTGCCCGATCGACTTCTTCCCAATCCAACGATTATCGATTACTCTCCAAGACGTCACTCCAGACCGGACGTCACTCCACAGTCGTAGGCCACGTCGCAGGCACGCACGGGAGCGTGCCGCGGGCGTCGGGCAACCCGAGAGGATCAACGATGATCAAGCACCGCACCCTGGCGAGCGTGGGCACCCTCACGGTGGCCGCCCTCGCGCTCACCGGCTGCGCCGGCTCCGACGACGACGGCGGCTCCGGCGGCACCACCGAGGTGAGCATGCTCGTCAACGTCACCCCGAACCTCACCGAGGACTACTGGAACGAGCTCGTCAAGCCGTTCGAGGACGCCCACCCGGACATCGACGTCGTCGTCCAGAACCCGGGTGCCGAGGGCGTGGCCGCCGCGCTCCCCCGCCTGCTCACCGCGGGCGACGCGCCGGACGTCGTGCAGTCGATGCCCCCGACGGTCGACCTCGCGCCCGAGCTGGTCGACCTGTCCCAGTACGACTGGGCCACCGGCGGGCCGCTGGCCGACCAGTACTCGATCGACGGCAAGTACTACATGGCCGGGATCGGCTTCCAGCTGCAGAGCCTCTTCTTCTACAACAAGACCGCGTTCGAGGAGGCCGGCATCTCCGAGGTGCCGACCACGGTCGAGGAGCTCACCGCCGACCTCGGCAAGCTCAAGGACGCGGGCTGGACGCCGCTGCAGACCGGCGGCGACTGGATGTCCAGCCACTCGATCCAGGCCCTCGGCCTGCCGACGATCATCGCCGAGAACCCGGACTGGTTCGCGCAGATGAGCTCGGGCGACGTCACGTTCTCCGACACGTACGGCGACACGGTCGCCACCTACGCGGACTGGGTCGCCCAGGGCTACATCCCCAAGGACTCCCTCGGCATCAAGTACCCCGACGCCGAGCAGGCGTTCCTCTCGGGCAAGAGCGCGATCTACCCGATGGGCAGCTGGTTCGCCGGCACCGAGGCCAAGGCGGAGGACAAGGCCGAGATCGGCGTCTTCGCGGCCCCCGCCGTCGACGGCGTCGCCGGCCCCGCCATGGGCGCGAACATCGCCAGCCCGTACTCGATCCTCCAGGCGAGCGAGAGCCAGGACGCGGCGGCCCAGCTCGTCGAGTTCCTCGTGACCGACCAGGACGCGGTCGCCAGCCAGCTCGAGGTCGACGGCAACTTCCGCGACGGCTACGAGTACGAGATGGACGACCTGGGCAAGGAGCTGCAGCAGATCGTGGCGGACACCCCCGCCGAGTCGTACACCCCGACCGGCCAGGGCTACGGCGAGCGCACGCTCCCGACGGGCTACTCGGACGAGATCAACGCGCAGACGCAGGCGCTCATCGGCGGCACCTCGGCCGACAAGGTCGACGGCGCGATGGACGACTGGTTCGCCTCCACCGCGGGCTGACGATGGCTGCCACCCTCTCCCCCGCCCGCGCGGGCCGCCGTCCGGCGGCACGCGTGTGGCGCGACCGCCTGCCCGGCATCGTCATGGGCGGCCCCGCCGTCCTCGTCTTCCTGGCGATGTTCATCGTGCCGATGATCCTGGCGTTCGTGCTGAGCCTGACCGACTGGAACGGTTACAGCCTGCGCTTCACGTTCATCGGCCTCGACAACTACGCGGAGGCCTTCCGCAACCCGCGCACGGTGGACGCCGCGGTCTTCACGGGCGTCGTCGCGTTCTGCGGCACGGTCCTGTGCAACGGCGTCGGCCTGCTCATCGCCGCCCTCATCGCGGGCAACAGCAGCGCGAACACGGTGCTGCGCACGATCTTCTTCTACCCGTACATCATCAGCGCACTGATCATCGGGTTCCTGTGGTCGGCGATGCTCGCGCCGGAGGGCGCCGTCAACGGCCTGCTCGGGCACCTCGGCGTCGCGCCCGTGCCGTTCCTCACCGAGGTCGCCTTCGCCAAGGCGAGCGTGATCCTCACGATCGTGTGGTCGCACTTCGGCTTCAACATGATCCTGTTCCTCGCGGGCATCAAGTCGGTGCCCACCGAGTACTACGAGGCCGCCACCGTGGACGGCGCCTCGAGGTGGCAGCAGTTCCGCCACGTGACGCTGCCGCTCATCGCCCCCGTGTTCACCGTGAACCTGGTGCTCACGCTGGTGGGGCTGCTCAAGGTCTACGACATCGTGCTGGCCCTGACCGACGGCGGACCGGCCGGGTCGACCCAGACGATCGTGTACCAGGTGCTGCGGGACTCGTTCGCCCAGTCCGAGCTCGGGTTCGGCGCGGCGCAGTCCGTGATCCTGCTGGTCGTGACGGCGGTGCTCGGGCTCGCGGTGACGTTCGCGCGGCGCGGCGCGGAGAAGAAGGTGGCCGACTGATGGCGACGACGACACCGATGACGACGCAGGCGGCGCCCGCGAGCGCCACCCCGCCCCGGGCGGCCCCGGCACGACGGCCGACGGCACCGACCGCCCCGCGACCTCCCGCCGCCGGCGTCCCCGGCCCCGCCCGGCCACCGTCGTGAAATGGGTGGTGCTCGGCCTCGCGGCGCTGGTCATGCTCGTGCCGCTCTACATCATGGTGATCAACGCCTTCAAGCCGCAGGACGCGATCATCTCGTCGCCGCTGGCGATCACCCCGGACACGTTCAGCCTGGAGTACCTGCAGGCCGCCCTCACCAGCGAGAAGTTCAACGTGGTGCGGGCGTACGGCATCACGCTGCTGTTCGTCGCGCTGGTCAACGTGTGCGGGATCGCGCTGGCCGCGCCGGTCGCCTACGTCATCGCGCGCGGCCGCTCCAAGTGGCACCTGGGGCTGCTGCTGCTCTTCGTGTCCGGGCTGTTCATCCCCGGCCAGGTGACGCTGATCCCCGTGGTCTTCGTGCTGCGGGTGCTGGGGCTCATCAACACGATCCCCGGCTTCATCCTCTTCGAGACGGCGGCGACCCTGCCGGTGACGATCTTCCTGTTCGCCGCCTACCTGCGCACCGTGCCGCGGGAGATCGACGAGGCCGCGGCGCTGGACGGCGCGGGCAAGATCCGGGCGTTCTGGTCCTGCGTCTTCCCGATCATGAAGCCGGTGGTCGCGACGATCGTCGTGCTGAACTCGATCAGCGTCTGGAACGACTTCGTCAGCCCGCAGATCATCCTGGGTCCGGGCTCCGGCATCTACACCGTGACGACGGGCGTGTACGCCGCCGTCGGCGAGTTCTCCACCGACTACACCACCGTGTTCCCGACGCTGCTGCTCGCGGTCACCCCGGCGATCCTGTTCTTCGTCCTCATGCAGCGGCACATCATCGGCGGCCTGGTCGCCGGGGCGACGAAGGGCTGACGATGGCCGACACCTCGGACACCACCGGCCCGCGCGTCCCCACGACGCCCCTGCACGACGTCCCCGCCTGGGCCGTGCTCGAGCGACGCCTGTTCGACGCCACGGAGGAGGCCTGGCGGCTCTTCGCCGCGCGCTACACCGGGCCCGACGGGCGCATCCTGCACGCGGGCGGCTTCGAGCACCGCGACGGCGTGGACGACCTGTACGAGCCGTTCTTCAACTGGCCGGCGTTCTATGCGCTCGGGGGCAGCGACGCGGTCCTCGACGCGGCGAAGCACCACTTCGAGGGCGTGACGGCGCAGCTCACCGAGGCCGGCATGCTCACCGGCGAGTACGAGAACGGGTACGACTGGTTCCACCAGGGCGAGTCGCTGCTGTTCTTCTACGGCCTGTGCGCGGCCGACCCGGACGACGAGCGGTTCGCCGAGCGGGCCCGCCGGTTCGCCGCGCTGTACACGGACCCGGCGCACGGCAACTACGACCCGCGCCGCAACATCGTCACCGCGCCGCACAACGGGGCGCAGGGGCCGCTCCCGGGACTCGGCACCGAGTGGCTCACCTACCCGGCGTCGCTCGACTACATGCGCGCGTACGGCCTCCCGCTGCACGGGCTGCCCGGCATCACGCGCTGGGACGACCTCGCGGACCCCGCCAGGGCGCAGCTCATGGGCGACGAGCTGCAGCGCCGCGCCGCGGGCGACACGGCGGTCAACCTCGCCGCGACGTCGCTGGTCACCAACCGCTGGCTGTACGACGGCGACGCGGCGTCGGGGGCGTGGGTGGCGCGGTACGTCGACGGCTGGCGCGAGCGCGCGGCCGCGGCGGGCGGGCTGATGCCGGACAACGTGGCGCCCGACGGCACCGTCGGCGGCCTGCACGACGGCGCCTGGTACGGCGGCCACTACGGCTGGACCTGGCCGCACGGGCTGCACTCGGTGGGCATGAGCACGCTGATCGGCGCGATCAACGCGTCGTTCGTGTCGGGAACCAGGGACGACGCGCCGCTCGACCTCGTGCGCACCATGCTCGACACGGCGCTGGACCACGCGATCACCGCGCCCGTCGCCGAGACGCCGTTCAGCCTGCGCGGCAGCTGGCTCGAGCGTCTCGGGCCGCACGCCGCCGAGCCGGCCACGCTGGTCCCCTACCGGTACGGGGCCGACGGCTGGTTCGACCACGGCCCGCTCCAGCTCGACCTGCCCACCTGGCTCTGGTGGTGGACGCGCGACGACGCCGACCGCAAGCGGCTGGACCGCGTGCTCGACGGCGTCCCCGGCTCGCGCGAGGTGCGGCCGTTCCGCGACAAGGTCGAGGCGGGGCACGAGGGGCCGTGGCTCGCGTTCCTCGACGGCACGCTGCCGGACTACCCGGAGCGCGCGCTGTCGATGGCGCTCGGGCAGCTCGCCCGCCGCGTCGCGGTCATGGACGCCGAGCCCGTGGACCCCGAGACCGTGCACCTGCACTTCTGGCAGCGGGCCAACCCCGTCGTCACGGAGGTGCTGGGGCAGCTGATCACGGGCACGCCCCAGACGCTCTACAACGGCGGCCTCCCGTTCGCCGCCGTCGCGTACACCGACGCCGACCGCGGGCGCCCCGGCCTGCCCCCGGACGTCGCCGCGCTCGTCACCGGCCTCGACCGCGACGCCGACGGCGCCGGCCGCGTCGGGCTCAGCCTCGTCAACCTGTCCCCCACGCACGCCCGGCGCGTGCGCGTGCGGCCGTCGCGGTTCGGCCAGGAGCGGCTGACGGGCGTCGTGACGCGGGCCGAGGACGGCGGCGACTGGCCCGGCCCGTCCACGGCGTCGGCGGGGCGCGCGGGCTCCCCGACCACGGCCACCGTGCCCCTGGACGCCCCCGACCTGCTTGTCGAGCTGCCGCCGAGCCACCGCGCCGACGTCGTGCTGCTCACCGCCCCCGCCGCGGCCGCGCCGCGCCACCAGCGCCACCTGCCCCACGAAGGAGCCCGACCATGACCGACGCCCTCACCACCGAGGGGCTCGCCCTCGATCCCGCCGCCGCGCTCGTGCGTCCCGACGTCTCGCTGCCCGTGCGGGGCCCGGCGTTCGAGCGGGCCGACGCCGAGACCCTGGAGCGCGTGGGCCACGTGTCCTCCGCGACGGCGTGCGCGAAGCTGCACGGGCTCGGCATCCGGCGCTCGTTCGTCGAGGGGCCGCGTCCCCTGGCGCCCGGGTACCGGGTGGTCGGCTCCGCGCTCACCCTGCAGTTCATGCCCCAGCGCGAGGACCTGGCGGCCGGCGACGAGCAGGAGTACGTGGAGCGGCACACCGCCCTGTGGCACGTGCTCGAGGCGGCGCAGCCCGGCGACGTGCTCGTCGTCCAGGCGTACGGCAGCCGGTTCTCCGGCTGCGTGGGCGACATCCTCGCCCGGTACTTCCAGCGCCGCGGCGGCGCCGGCATGGTCGTCGACGGCCGCATCCGCGACTCGGGCAAGATCCGCGACCTGGGCCTGCCCGTGTGGTCCACCGGGGTCACGCCGCACTACGCCTCGCAGTCCGAGCTGTTCCCCTGGGCCTACGACGTGCCCGTCGCCGTGGGCGGCGTGCTGTGCATGCCGGGCGACCTCGTCGTCGCGGACGACGACGGCCCCGTCATCGTGCCCCGCGCGATGGCCGACCAGGTGGTCGCGTCCGCCCAGGACCACGAGGAGTGGGAGGGCTTCAGCCGGCAGCGGCTGGACGAGGGCGCCCGCCTGAGCGACTACTACCCGCTGACCCCCGACACCCGAGGGGAGTTCGAGGCATGGCGTTCCGCGCAGGGCTCCGCCCTCTGACGCCGGCCGGCCCGGGGCGCGGCGAGAGCGTCGCCGCGTCGTCGTTCGGCCTCGGCTGCGCGCCCATCGGCAACCTCTTCACGCCCGTGGCGGAGGGCGACGCCGAGGCGACGGTCCGCCGCGCGCTCGAGCGCGGCGTCCGGTTCTTCGACACCGCCCCGCACTACGGCGAGGGGGTCAGCGAGCTCCGGCTCGGGGCCGCCCTCGCCGGCGTCGACCGGGGCTCCGTGGTGATCGCCACCAAGGTGGGGCGCACCATCGTCGACGCCGCCGGCGCGCCCGTGCCCACCGGCGGCACGGGCGGGCCCGGCGGCACCACCGTCGGCGACCTCAGCCGCGACGGCGTGCTGCGGTCGCTCGAGGGCAGCCTGGCGCGCCTTAGCACCGACCGCGTCGACCTGCTCTACCTGCACGACCCGGCCGACGTCGACGAGGCGCTGCGCGGCGCGCTGCCCGCGCTGCTCGACCTGCGCGACCAGGGCGTCGTGCGGGCCGTGGGCGTCGGGATGGGGCGGAACGCGCCCGTGGCGCGGCTCGTGCGGGAGGCCGCCGGCGCGCTGGACGTCGTCATGCCCGCCGGCCGGGTCACGCTCCTGGACCGCACCGCCCTCGACGACCTGCTCCCGGCCGCCCGCGAGCGCGGCGTCGGCGTGATCGGCGCGGGCGTCTACAACTCGGGCGTGCTCGCCGACCCGGTGCGCGCGCCGTTCTTCGACTACCGCCCCGCGTCGGCGGAGCAGGTCGACCGGGCGCGACGCATGGCGGCGGCGTGCGACGCGGCCGGTGTCGACCTCCCGACGGCGGCCGCCCGCTACCCGCTGCGCGTGCCGGGCGTGGAGGCCGTCGTCGTGGGTGCCCGCACCCCCGCCGAGGTGGACGTCTTCGTCGACGCCGCCGACGCCCCGGTCCCCGACCACCTGTGGACGGAGCTCGACGCGATCGCGGCCCGCGTCCCCACCCACCGCCGATGAACCCCCGTGCCGACCATGCAGTTGCGCGCGTTCTCGACCCGGAGAACGCGACCAACTGCATGGTCGGCGCCGTCGGGCACCTCGTGGACGCGCACGTGCACCTGTGGGACACGGGCGCGACGCGGATCTCGTGGTTCCGCGACGACCTCGGCCTGCCCCCGCGGGTGGGCCCCGAGGACCTGGCCGCCGCCGTCGCGACGGCGCCCGTGCCGGTGCGGGCCGCCGTCGCCGTGCAGGCCGCGGACACCGAGCAGGAGGCCCGCTGGCTCGCCGGGCAGGCCGCCGAGCACGGTCCGCTGCCCGGCCCGCTCGTGCTGCAGTACGACGCGCGCCCCGATGTGCCCGGCGCCTGGGCCGGCACGGCGCAGGCCGTGATCGACGATTCCGCCGCGGTCGGAACCAGGGTCGCCGGCATCCGCCTCGCGGTGCCGGGCGGCGCGGCCGACCTGTCCGACGTCGCCGGCCTCGACGCCCTCTGCGATGGCCTGGCCGCCACCGGCCGCGTCCTCGAGACCCTCGTGCGCCCTGAGCAGCTCCCCGCGGTCGCGGCCCTCGCCGCCCGGCACCCCGACCTCGACGTCGTGGTCTGCCACCTCGGGCTCGGCAGGGGCGCGCCCGACCGGTCGTGGCGCGCCGCCCTCGCGGAGCTCGCCGCCCGGGCCCGCGCGCACGCGAAGCTCTCCGGCCTGCACGCCGCCGCGCCGGACGACGCCGCCAGGGTCGCGACCGCCGTCCGCGCCGCCGTCGACCTGCTCGGCCCGGACCGGCTGCTGTTCGGCAGCGACTGGCCGATGTCCGCGCGCGTCGCGCCCTATGCCGAGACCGTCGCGCGGACCGCCCGCGCCCTACCCCGGCTCGACGACGCCGCCGCGGTCGCCGTCTGGCACGGGACCGGCGCCCGCCTGTACGGAGTCGCGCCCGCGCCCGGCTGACACGTCGTGCCGGCGAGTCCACGTGTGCCGGGACCCGTCGGGGACGGCGACCACCTCGGCGACGCCCGCGGGGCGCGCGCGGACCGCCACGATGGCGACGTCGTCGTCGACCGTCCCCACGAGCATGCTGCTCAGCGCGGACTCGACGACGTCCTCCAGACGGTCGTCCTGGGTGCCCTCGAGCAGCCGGGCGAACTCGTCCAGACGACGACGCAGACCGCCGCTGCGCCGCTCGACCAGGCCGTCGGTATAGAGCACGAGCGTGTCCCCCGGGCGGATCTCCACCGTGTGGTCGGTCCGCGCGGTCTCGGGTTTCATGCCCAGCAGGAGGTCGTTGCGCACGCTCAGGATCTCGACGGCCCCGTCGCCGCGGACCAGGAGCGGCGGGAGGTGGCCCGCGCTGGACCACTGCACCGTCCGGGCCGTCCGGGCGTGCTCGCCGACCTCCGTGATGTGCGCGACGAGCGCGGTGGCCGTGGCCGACCCAGGAAGCGCCAGCCCGTCGATCGCCGCGTCGACCCGTTCCAGCACCCGGGCGGGGGACTCCTGGCTGTCGTAGCCGATCGCGCGCACCAGGGCGCGCAGCTGTCCCATGGCCACCGCCGCGTCCAGGTCGTGGCCGACCACGTCCCCGATGACGAGCGTCGCACCGCCGTCCCTCGTCACGAACGCGTCGTACCAGTCCCCGCCGATGTCGCGCACGACCGAGGCCGGCTGGTAGTGCACCACCACGTCGAGCCCGTCCAGGGCCGGGGGGTCCGTGAGCACGGCCCGCTGCAGCGCGATCGAGACCTCCCGCGCCTGTGCGCTCTCCTGCTCCGAGCGCGCCGCCCGGCGGCGCAGGGCCTCGTCGCTCCGGTGCCGGTGGACGACGTCGCGCAGCGACGCGGCCACCGCCGACGCGACCACGGACAGGAAGCGCGCGTAGTCCGCGTCCCAGGGGCGGGTCGGGGTGGCGCGCAGCACGACGACGGCGAGGTGCCCGGACCGGCCCGTGTCGCGCACCGGCTTCACGACGACCCCGTCACCGACCTGTCGCCGCCCGCTGGCCAGGGCGCGGGCCACGAGGGAGACCTCGTCCTCGTCCCGGTCGACGCCCGCCTGGAGGACGATCTCGGCAGGGCTCCCGACGTCGTACACCGCGGCCCGCACGACGTCCTTGCTGCGGGACAGCACGTGGATCACCGGGCCCGCGAACGTGGGCAGGTCCACGAACGCGGAGGGCAGCGCGGCGTGCAGCTCGCCCAGCATCACGAGGCGACGCTGGTTGACGACCTCCTGCGTCGTCTCGGTCGCGATGTCCAGGACCCCCGCCACCGCGCCGTCGTCGTCGAGCAGCGCGCTGTAGGAGAAGGTGAAGTACGTCTCCTCGTCGAAGCTCGACCGGTTCATCAGGAGCGTCAGGTCCCGGTCCCACGTCGGTTCCCCGGTCTCCAGGACGTGCTCGAACAGCGGGCCGACGTCGTCCCAGATCTCGGCCCACACGACCCGCGCCGGTGCGCCGAGCGCCGCCGGGTGCTTGTCGGTGCCGAGCATGTCGCGGTAGCCGTCGTTGTAGATCAGCGTCAGGTCCGGGCCCCACACCATCATCACGGGGAAGCGGGTCGAGAAGCACAGCCGCACCGCGTGCCGCAACGAGACCGGCCACGTGTCCGGCGGCCCCAAGGGTGTGGCGTCCCACGCGACGGATCGCGCCTCCCGACCGACCACGCTGCGCGCGGTCGCCTCCTCGAACCACCCCGAACTCACAGGGCAAGGGTATCCAGACAGATGTCTTGTCGTGTGCATTGTCGGCTGCAGGGCGGACGGCCACACTCGGGGGATGCCCGGTCACCTCCTCGCCCTCGTCGGAACGTCCAGCGTCGGGAAGTCGGCGGCGGCCGGCGAGCTGCAGGGACGACTCGCGGAGCCGCACCTGGTGGTCGGCCTCGACCACTTCTTCTCGATGTTCCCGCACCACTGGGCGGGGCACCCTCGGGGCCCCGGGCCCGGGTTCTGGTACGAGGACACGGTGGATCCGGACGGCTCCCCCCGCGCACGCATCCGGTACGGCGACGCGGGCCGGCGGCTGCTGGACGGGCAGCGTGCCGCCGTCCGGGCGCTGCTCGACACCGGGAACGACGTCGTCCTCGACGAGATGCCGGTCGACGGGTCGATCCTGCCCGCGTGGCGGCGCGAGCTCGCCGGCCACCGGGCGTGGTGGGTCCGGCTCACCGCGCCGCT
This sequence comes from Promicromonospora sp. Marseille-Q5078, assembly GCF_050315395.1. Taxonomy (NCBI): domain Bacteria; kingdom Bacillati; phylum Actinomycetota; class Actinomycetes; order Micrococcales; family Promicromonosporaceae; genus Promicromonospora; species Promicromonospora sp. Marseille-Q5078. The sequence continues at coordinate 567,995 of NZ_JBNPQG010000001.1, read as the reverse complement.
CGACGTCGTCGAGGCGCGGGAGGCGGCGCGGCCCCACGGGCGGCACCCGGGCAACGCGCGCGGCCACCTGGACGTCCTCGACGGCGAGACCTTCGACCTCACGGTCGACACGTCGGCCCGGACCCCGGCCGAGGTCGCGGACGCCGTCCTCGGGGCGCTGCCCCTCGAGGGGGTGCGCGGGCATTGACGCCGGCGGCGCGCGTGGGAGGATCCCGACGTGCCGGCATACCCGGGCCGGTCGTGACCAGGGGAGGAACGATGTTCGCGAGGCCCCTCGGGGACGACGGCGCCGAGCTGCGCCCGCTGGAACCGTGGCACGCGGAGGAGCTGCTGGCCACGATCGACCGCGGCCGGGAGTTCGTCGGGCGGTTCGTGCCCCTCCCCGACCGGATCACGGACCTGGAGTCCAGCCGGTCGTTCCTCGAGGCATACGCCCAGAAGGCGGCGACCGACACCGGCCGCCTCTACGGCATCTGGCTGGACGGCACGCTGGTGGGCGGCGTCCTGTTCCGCACGATGGACGTCGCGCGGGGCACGGCGGAGGCCGGCTGCTGGCTCGAACCCGCCGCGGCGGGCCGCGGCCTGGTGACGCGCGCCGCGCGGCTCATCATCGACTGGGCGATCCGCGAGCGCGGTATCCACCGCGTCGAGTGGTGGGCGGCGTCGGGCAACGCGGCGAGCATCGCCGTCGCCCGGCGGCTGGGGATGAGGCGCGACGGCGTGCTGCGCGAGCACCACGAGCACCGTGGGGTGCGGCAGGACATCGAGGTCTGGTCGGTGCTCGCGCCCGAGTGGGAGGCGCACGCATGACCGGGGGCGACCGGCCCGAGGTGGAGCTGATCGGCGGGGTCGAGAAGCGCGAGATCGTCATCGTCGAGCCCGACCCGCGGTGGCCGGCGCGGTTCGAGCGGGAGAGCGCGCGCATCCTCGCGGCGCTGGGCACCGCCGCTGTGCGCGTCGACCACGTCGGGTCGACGGCGGTGCCCGGGCTCCCCGCGAAGCCGATCGTCGACATCGACCTCAGCGTCCCCGACGTCGAGGACGAGGGGGCCTACCTCCCTGCGCTGCTCGCGGCCGGGTACGTGCTGCGCGTGCGCGAACCCGGCCACCGCCTGGTCCGGACGCCCGAGCTGGACGTTCAGGTGCACATCTGCCCGGCGGGCAGCGACTGGGAGCGGCGCCACCTGCTGTTCCGCGACCGGCTCCGGCACGACGCCGACGACCGCGCCGCGTACGCCGCGCTCAAGCGCGAGCTCGCCGCCCGGGACTGGCCGAGCATGAACCACTACGCCGACGCCAAGGGCGGGCTGATCGCGGAGATCCTCGCCCGGGCGGAGGCATGGGCCGTCGCGACGGGCTGGCGGGTCGAGAGCGCCGGCATCGCGCCGAGCCGGGACCTTTAACGTTGTAACCTCCGAGGCATGGCGCCACGTCGGGACGACCGGTCCGCACCCACGCTGCACGACGTCGCCCGGGCGGCGGGCGTGTCGTTCAAGACCGTCTCGAACGTGCTCAACGACCACCCGCAGGTGCGCGACACGACACGCGCGAAGGTGCTCGCCGCCGTCGAGGAGCTCGGCTACCGTCCCAACCTGACCGCCCGCAACCTGCGGCTCGGGCGCAGCGGGGTCATCGCGCTGGCGGTGCCGGAGCTCAGCCAGGTCTTCTTCGCCCAGCTCGCCGACGAGGTGATCCGGGTTGCCGCCGACCAGGGGCTGGTCGTGCTCGTCGAGCAGACGGGCGGCGACCGCGACCGCGAGCTCGAGGTGCTGCGCAATCCCCGGCTGGCACTCACCGACGGGCTGCTCCTCGCCCCGCTGGGCCTCACCCACGAGGACGTCCCCCCGAGCTGGACTCCCGCGTCGCCCCTCGTGGTGCTGGGCGAGCGCCTGTTCCCGGGGCCCGTCGACCACGTGACCATGCAGCACGAGGCCGCCGCCCGCGCCGCCACCGAGCACCTCCTCGGGCTCGGCCGCAGGCGCGTCGTGCTGCTCGGCGCGCACGCCGCCGAGACGTCGAGCGTCGCCGGCCTGCGGCACGCCGGGTACGCAGCGGCGCTCGGCGCGGCAGGCATCGCGCTCGACCCCGCGCTGGTGATCCCGGTGGAGACCTGGGACCGCCCGAGCGGCGCCGAGGCGATGGCGCGGGCGCTCGACACAGGACTGCCGGCGGACGCCGTCTTCGCGATGAACGACGACCTGGCGCTGGGCGCCCTGCGCTCGCTGCAGGAGCGCGGCCTGTCGGTGCCCGGCGACGTCGCCCTGGTCGGGTTCGACGACGTCCCCGACGGACGCTTCAGCTACCCGAGCCTGACCACGGTGGAGCCCGGCCGCCACGAGGTGGCCCGCCTCGCCGTGCAGTTCCTCAGCGACCGGATCGCGGAGGGCGCGGCGCCCGCGGCCGCGCCCCAGGTCGTCGCGCCGGCGTTCCGCCTGGTCACGCGGGAGTCCACCCGGGCCTGAGCCCAGGCGGCGGCCGGCGGGTCCGGCCAGCTGCCCCGGAGAGGCGCTGGATCGCGGGTTGACATGCCCGACGTCCGGCCCGCATGATCCACTTACAACGTTGTCTTGCAACGTTGTATTGACCACGGAGGGATCTGCACGATGAAGCGCACCGCTGCGTTCCTGGCCGCCCCGCTCTGCCTGACCCTCGTTCTGGCAGGCTGCTCGGCCTCCGACCCCGAGACGTCCGACGGCCGCGTCCACCTGACCTTCTGGCACGGGTACACCGAGTCCGACGGCGACGTGCTGAACCAGATCGTCGACGACTTCAACGCCTCGCAGGACGACGTCGCCATCTCCACGGAGGTCAACCCGTGGGACGTCATCGACGACACGGTGCTGCCGGCGCTGTCGGCGGGCACCGGGCCGGAGATCGTCGCGATGCCGGCCGAGCGCCTCCCCGTCTACGCCGACCGCCGCGCGCTGGTGAACCTCGACGCCTATTACGCCGACGAGCCCGCCACGCCCGACCTGCAGCCCGGCGCCCTCGACATGGTCACCACGGACGACGGCGCCTACGGCGTGCCCACCGGGTTCGTCCCGCTGACGATGTTCTACAACAAGGCTCTCTTCGACAAGGCCGGCGTCGAGGTCCCGACCACGTGGGACGAGTGGGTGGCCGCGGCGAAGGCGTTGACCGTCGACGCCGACCACGACGGCACCCCCGAGCAGTACGGGCTCGCGCTCGCCGACCACGCCACCGTGGGCAACGGCGTGTGGCCCACCCTCTTCTACGGCAACGGCGGGGGGATCGTCGAGGACGGCAAGGCCGTGATCGACACGCCCCAGAACGCCGAGACGCTCCGGTTCTGGCACGACGCGATCGCCGCGGACTCGATCAGCCCCACGGGGCTCGACGGCGTCAAGGGCGACAGCCTCTTCGCCGGCGGCCGCGTCGGGATGTACGTGGGCGGGCCGTGGATGGCCTCGGTCGCGAAGGAGAACGGCGTGGACTACGGCATCGCCCCGGTCCCGGCCGGTCCCCAGGGGCAGGCGGCCTCGGCGATCGGCGTCGCGATGGCGCTCACCGTCCAGGCCGACGACGAGCAGCGCGCGGCGGCCCAGCAGTTCTTCTCCTACTTCCTCGCCCACGAGCAGGCGGTGACGTGGTCGCTCGGGTCCGGGTGGCCGCCGCTGCGCACCGACGTCGGGCCGGACGACGTCGCGGAGAACCCCGTCGTCGCCGAGCTCACGACTCAGGCGCACCTCGCGCGCCCGCTGCTGCCCGGCGTGGTGAACAACACCGACGTGCTCGAGGAGGTCGACAAGCTCACCCAACGGGCGATGGCCGGTGAGCCGGTCGACGGGCTGCTGGCCGAGGCGCAGCGCGAGATCCAGGCGGCGCTGGACGAATGACCGCCCACGCCCCGCACCCCGCAGGCCCGGCGCGCCCGGGCACCCACCCGACGTCCGAGAGGCATCCGTCATGAGCACTGCGCAGGCCGTCGGCCCCCGCAAGCAGGGCTTCCGGGCGCCCGCCCCGCTGGGCGGGCGCAGGCCGGCACCACGCGGCCGGAGCTCCCGCGGGCGCAGCACCCGCATCGCCTTCACCTTCCTCGCCCCCGCGCTCGTCGTCCTGGGCGTGTTCGTGGTCTGGCCCATGGTCTCGGCGCTGCAGATGTCGTTCACCGACGCCAGCGGGTTCGGGCAGGCCCAGTGGGTCGGCTGGGACAACTACGCCCGGATCTTCACCGACTCCGACGTCCGTGACGCGGTCGTCAACACCGTGGTGTACGCGGTGCTGTTCACCCCCACCGCCGTGGTGGTGGCGCTGGCGCTCGCCCTGCTGCTGAACGACCCGCGGCTGCCGTTCCGCGGCCTGTTCCGCACGGCGCTGTTCCTGCCGTTCATCATCTCGCTGGCCGTCGCCGCCCTGGCCTGGTCGTACCTGATCGACCCGCAGGTGGGGCTGCTGCACTACTGGCTCCGCGGCATGGGGATCGACCTGGGCAACGTGCTGCAGGACCCGACGCTCGCGATGCCGGCCGTCGCCCTGGTGGCCGTGTGGAAGAACTTCGGCTTCTACATGGTGATCTTCCTGGCCGGCCTGCAGGACATCCCCGGCTCGCTGTACGAGGCCGCGAAGATGGACGGCGCCGGCGCCTGGTCCCGGTTGCGGCACATCACGCTGCCGATGCTCTCGAACACCACGGCGTTCGTGCTCATCTTCGCGATGATCGCCGCGCTGCAGGCCTTCGACCAGATCTACGTGATGACCGGCGGCGGCCCGTACGGCAGCACCCAGACCGTGGTCATGGAGATCTACGAGTCCGGCTTCCGCCAGCTCGAGCTCGGCTTCGCCTCCGCACTCTCGTACGTGCTGCTCATCGCCACCCTGCTGCTGAGCGTCGTCCAGTTCGTGTTCTTCGGGCGCCGCGAGGAGGAGTCCTGATGTCCACCGCCACCGTCCGTCCCCCGACGTCGACGCCGCCCGCCCTGCGCGCGCCCGCGCGCCGGCGCCGGGTCCGCGGGTCCACCGTGCTGCTCACGCTCGGCGTCGGCGTCGCGACCCTGGTCGTGCTGCTCCCGCTGTTCATCGTGCTGTTCACGGCGTTCAAGCCCTCGGCCGAGGTCAACGCCTTCCCGCCCACCCTGCTGCCGCAGGAGTGGACGACGGCGAACTTCGACCGGATCTTCTCCGACCTGCCGTTCGCGCGGCTGATCGCCAACAGCTTCGTGTTCGCCGGCGGGGTGACCCTGTTCGCCCTCGTGTTCGACTCGCTGGCGGCCTACGCGCTGGCCCGGATCGACTTCGCCGGGCGCAAGGTGCTGCTCGTGGGCATCGTCGCCACGCTGATGATCCCCTTCCAGGCCACCCTCATCCCCGTGTACCAGATCGTCAGCGACCTGGGCTGGGTCAACACGTTCACCGGGATGATCGCGCCCCGTGCGGCCGACGCGTTCGGGATCTTCTTCCTGCGTCAGTTCTTCCTGTCCCTGCCCCGCGACGTCGACAACGCCGCGCGCATCGACGGCGCCTCGGAGCTGCGCGTCTTCTGGCAGGTCGTGCTGCCGAACGCCCGGCCGGCCCTCATGACCCTGGCGATCTTCGTCTTCGTCAACAACTGGAACGACCTGCTCTGGCCGCTGGTCTTCACCACCGAACAGGAGATGAGCACCATCACCTCTGGACTGACCCTGCTCACCGGCCCCGGGGGCATCGTGCCCTACGGCGTCATGATGGCCGGCGCGCTCGTCGCCGTCGTGCCGCTCGTGCTCGCGTTCATGCTCGTGCAGCGCAAGTTCATCGAGTCCATCGCCACGACGGGGCTCAAGTGACCGCCCCCGCGCGCGCACCGCGCTGGTACGAGGACGGCGCCCTGCACTTCGGCCTCGGCATCGAGGACACCTTCGTGCCGCAGGCCCGGCCGGGCGAGCGGGCCATCGACGAGTACGAGCTCACCGACCACTACCGCCGGTTCCGCGAGGACCTCGGGCTGGCCGTCGACGCCGGCGCGACGTTCCTGCGCTGGGGCGTGCCCTGGTACCGGGTCAGCCCGGCCCCCGGCCAGTGGGACTGGTCGTGGGTGGACCGCGTCGTCGACCGGTTCGGCGAGCTGGGCCTGCGCCCCGTGATCGACCTGCTGCACTACGGCACGCCCCTGTGGCTGGACGACCAGTTCGCGCACCCCGACTACCCGAAGGTGGTGGCCGAGTACGCGGTCGCCTTCGCCGAGCGGTACGGCGACACGGTGACCGACTACACGCCGGTGAACGAGCCGATGATCCACGCACTGTTCAGCGGCGCCTACGGGTACTGGCCGCCGTACCTGAGCGGCGACCAGGGCCTGACCACGATGGTGCGCGCCCTGGCCGAGGGCTTCGTCCGCACGCAGCAGGGCATCGGCGACGTGCTCGGCGACCGTGCGACGTTCCTGCACGTCGACGCGTCGATGCGCTACGCCGGCGACGTCACCGGCGAGCACCGCCCGCAGGTCGAGCAGCTGCGGCACCAGGCACACCTCGTGGAGGACCTGGTGACCGGACGGGTCGACGACGCGCACCCCCTCGTCGGGCTGCTGCGCGCCGAGGGCCTCGACGACGCGACGCTCTCGTGGTTCGCCGAGCAGGCCGTGCGCCCCGACGTCATGGGGATGAACTACTACCCGCGCATCTCGACGGAGGTGTTCGAGGAGGGCGTGCACCACGGCGGCGGATTCGCCGACCCGCGGCCGACGCAGGACGCCGGGGTCGCCGGGCTGGTGGAGGTCCTCACCGAGGCGGAGCGCCGGCACGGCGTGCCCGTGATGCTCACCGAGACGTCCGTGACGGCGCCCGCCGCGGACCGGGTCGCCTGGCTGCACGAGTCCGTCGCGGCGATCCGTCGACTCCGGGCCGACGGCCACCAGGTCGTCGGGTACACCTGGTGGCCGGTGTTCGACATGTACGAGTGGACCTACCGCCACGGCACCGGCCCCCGGGAGGACTACCTCCTCACCATGGGCCTGTGGGACCTGGTCGAGGACGGCTCCGGCGGGCTCGACCGACGCCGCACGCCCGTCGCGGACACGTACCGACAGCTCGCCACCGACCGGGAGGCCAACTCGGTCCCGGCCTGATGACGGTCCGCGTCGAGGCGTGGGCCGTGGCGACAGGTCGGCAGGTCGGCGACCGGAGGCGCGACGGCGCGCGGGCCCCGCACCCTGAGGGTGCGGGGCCCGCGCGTCGTTCAGCGTCGGGTCATTCGGCGTCCGACCCGCGACGCCGGCGGGCGCCCAGCACCAGGCCGGTCCCCGTCAGCACGATGAGCGCGCTCGCCGCGAGCAGCGCCGGGTCGCTCCCGGTCTGCGCCAGCCGCCCGGGGGCGGTTGCCGCCGCCTGGGGTGCCGGTCGCGAGTCCGACGAGCCGAGGTTGGTCGGGTCCTCCGCGTCCTCCGCGGCGACGACGACGCCCTCGTGGCTGACGTACACCGGCGCGGTCGGCGTCGCGGTCGCGGGATCGACCGTGCCCCGCTCAGCGGCCGGGCCGGCCGGGTCCGCCGGGCCGGCCGGGTCCGCCGGGTCCGCCGGGTCCGCCGGGTCCGGCGTGCCCGGCTCGACCGTGGGGTCGGTGGGGTCGGTCGGGTCGGTCGGGTCCGTGGGGTCCGTGGGGTCCGTGGGGTCCGTGGGGTCGGTCGGGTCCGTGGGGTCGGTCGGGTCCGTGGGGTCGGTCGGGTCCGTGGGGTCGGTCGGGTCCGTGGGGTCGGTCGGGTCCGTGGGGTCGGTCGGGTCGGTCGGGTCGGTCGGGCCTTCAGGCTCGTCGGCGAGGGTCACGCCGATCCAGTCCCAGGCCGTCGACGGGCGGTCCAGCTCGCCCAGGCCGATGAACCAGTGCTGGAACTCGGGCTGCTTCCACTCCCCCGTCTCCGGGTCGGTCGTGCCCGTGCCGTTGTTGTTGTGGTCCCAGCCGGTGTAGAAGTGCGGGCTGCCCTGCTCGGTGCCCTCGGCGGAGCCCCACAGCTGGAACGGCGGCAGGTCCGCCACCTTCGTCCCGGCGGGGACGCGCACGAAGACCTTCTGGCCCGGGGTCACGCTGTCGACGACCCGGCCCCTCGCGTCGACGAGGACGACCCCCTCGGGGAGCGGCGCGCCGTCCGCCGTGCGGAGCTCGACGTGGACGTCTCCGGTGCCGCCGACCAGCGAGGCGGTGAAACCGTAGTCGGTCGAACCGTCGGCGTTGCGCACGTAGCCGTTGCTGGTGAAGCCCGGCTGCGGCATGACGACGTTCGTGGTCAGGCCCTGCTCGATCAGCCACGCCGCGGTCTGCAGCGTCGCCTTCCGGTCGCTGTTGTAGCCCTGCTCCCAGTTGCGCGTCCAGTCCTCGTCCGACGCCTCGAACTGCTGCAGCGCCTTCTCGGACACGGTGACGTGGTTGTTCTCGTCCACGTCGAAGAGCATGCCCATGACGTCGTGACCGGTGCTGAAGTACCAGACCGCGAACTGGGTGGCCTCGTACGCGGTGTAGTCCATGCGCCGGTCGCGCTCGGAGTCCGTCTGCTGCTGCCACCAGTCGCGCACCTGGTCCTCGGTGTAGGTGCCGTCGTCGATCGACGCCTGGTACCAGCCGCGGTACGTCTCCCACGTCGTGCTCGGCGTGACCGTCACACCGGCCCGCTCGAACAGTCGCTGGGCGTCGGCCCCGCGCGCGGACATGTCGTTCCCGCCCTTGTACCCGTTGACCAGCACGGTCTGCTGGGCGGACGTGTTCTCCCAGTGGATGCCGTCGGCGTCGGGCGTCACGCTCTCGTCGCCCGACCACGCGTGGTACCAGGAGCCGGCGATGTCCCGGTCGTAGACCATGTGGACGGTGCCGTCGTCGTCCACCAGCGTGTGGTGGAGGATGTGCAGCTGCGGCTGCCCGCCCCACCCGCTCCAGTCCTTGCCGGACCCGCCCTCGGCGGGCTCCAGGAAGTACCAGTAGTCGCAGCCGAAGCCGTCCTGGCCGCCGTCGTGCCAGTGCGGCTCGTAGGCGGGGTCCGGGTACGCGGCGGACGTGCCGGCGAGCAGCGACGCCGACGGGCTCGCGGCAGCGGCCCGGGCGGCCGTCGGGGCCGTCGACCCCTCCTGCGCGCTCTCCTCCGCGGCCGCGACGTCGTCGGCCTGCGCTGCCTCCTCGGCCGGCGCCCCGGACGCCGCGTCGTCGGCGGCCGGCTGGTCCACCGCGGGCTCGGCGTCCTCGACGGAGGGCTCCTCCGGGGTCGCCTCCGCGGCGGCCTCCTCGGGCCCGGCCTCAGCCGTCCCGCCCTGCTCGGCGGGGGAGTCGGTGGCCTCGTCGGGCGCCGGGGCCACGACCGGGTCGACCGGCTCCGGGGCGGGCTCCACGTCGGTGGTCGTGGTCTCGCCGGGCTCCGACGCGCCGCCGGTGGCGGCGGGCTCCTCCGTGTCGTCGGACGTCTCGGCGCCAGACGCCTCGGTGCCGGGCTTCTCGGTGTCGCCGGCCTCCTCGGCGGGCGCGGACTCCACGGCGGGGGCGGCAGGCTCCGGCTGAGCGGCCGTCGAGGTGTCCCCCTCGCCGGCGAAGGCCGCGAGCGGCGCGCCCAGCGCGAGGGCGGCGGAGACGGCGGAGACGGTGGCGGTGCGACGGACCTTCATGATCGTTCCCTCGATGTCGGTGGGCTTCCTGATGCCTCTACCGTCCCGCCGGGAGCAGGTCCTCCGGCACGCCCGAACGATGGCTGTCGATACCGTCGAACGTCGGTATCTGCGGCCGTCGCCCCGGCCGCCGGTCCCGGTCGCCGTCGCGCGCAGGCTGACTACGCTGAGGTCGTGGACCCGGCCCGGACGCGGATCGACGTGCTCGTCGCCTCGGTCTGCGCCGCGGGCGGCCTGCTCCTGGTGCTGCTCCGCGCCAGGTCCGGCGTCGGCTGGGCGCCGACGTGGGCCGAGATCGCCATCCAGGTCGGCGCCGCGGCCCTGCTCCTCGCCCGGTCCCGCCACCCGCTGCTGGTGCTCGCCGGGTGCGCGGCGGCCAGCGTCGTCTCCCCCGTGGTCGCCACGCTCGGCGCGGCCCACGCCGCCGGTCTGTACGTCGCGTCGTCGCGGACGAGCATCGGGGCGATGCTCGTGGCGGTCACCGTCACATGGCCCACCTGGCTGCTCACATCCGAGAGCACCGGGCCGAGCGCGCTGTGGGCCGGGATCGTCGTCCTGCTCTTCGCGTACGCCGCGGGCCGCCTGCAGCGGATCCAGCAGGACGCGGACGCGGAGCACGCCGCCCGGGCGGAGGCCGACGCGAGGACGGCCGAACGCTCGGCGCTCGCGAGGGAGCTGCACGACGTCGTGTCCCACCGGATGAGCTACGCCGTCGTCGAGGCCGAGGTGCTCGGGACGACCACGACGGACGACGGCGCCCGACGCGTCGCGCAGGAGATCGGCGCGAGCTGCCGGGCCGCCCTGGCCGAGATGCGGACCGTGCTCCGCGCCCTGACCGCGGAGGGCGACACGCCGGTCGGCGGTGCCGGCACGACCGACCTCCGGGCCGAGCTGGAGGCCCGCGTTGCCGAGGCGAGGCGAGCGGGACAGCCCGTGCAGGTCGTCGGCACCGTCACGTCGCACACTCCCCCCGACGTCGTCGACCGGACGGTGCTGCGGGTCGTCGGCGAGGGGCTGACGAACGCCCTGCGGCACGCCCCCGGCGCTGCCACGGCGGTCGCGCTCGCCGACGGGGACGGCGAGCTCCGGGTCTCCGTGGAGAACCGGGCGCCGGTCCGCCCGCCGACAGGGCTCACCACCGGCGGCTTCGGGCTCGCCGGGCTGCGCGAGCGGGTGGCGTTGCTCGGCGGCAGCCTGGACGCCGGGCCGACGGCAGAGGGCGGCTACCTGCTCCGTGCCGTCCTGCCGAGGAGGCCAGCATGATCCGCGTGGTGGTCGCCGACGACGAGGCGCTCCTGCGCGCCGGCATCGTGCAGCTGGTGGAGTCGGCGCCGGACCTCGAGGTGGTCGGGCAGGCCGGTGACGGCGCGGAGGCCGTGCGGCTCGTCCGGGCCCACGGCCCGGACGTCCTGCTCGTCGACATGCAGATGCCGGTCATGGACGGCCTCGATGCGACGATCACGGTGCACCGGGAGCACCCCGAGACGGCCGTCGTCGTGCTGACGAGCCACCTGTCCGACGACTACGTGCTCCCCGCCCTGCGTGCCGGCGCGACCGGCTACCTGCTCAAGGACTCGACCCCCGAGGAGCTGCACCACGGCGTCCGGGCCGCCGTGGCGGGCGACGCCATCCTCTCGCCCGCCGTGGCCCGGCACCTGCTCGCCGCCGCGGGGGACGACCTCTCCGGGCGCCGGGCCGAGGCGCGCCGCCGCCTGGCGGGCCTGGCCCCCAAGGAGCGGGAGGTGGTGGAGGCGCTCGCGGAGGGGCTCTCCAACGCCGGGATCGCCGGAAGGCTCTTCCTCGCGGAGTCGACCGTCAAGGCCTACCTCGCCAGCGCGATGGGCAAGCTGGGGACGACGAACCGCACCCAGACCGCGATCCTCGCGCACGAGGCGTCCCACCCGTAGGCTCCGCCGCCCTTCCGCCGCGAGGGACGCGTCAGTCGCCCTGCTCGCCGTCGAGCAGCGTCCCCGCCGCGTGCGCCTCGAACAGCGCGGAGGCGGCGTCCGGGTCGCCGTCGTCGAGGACGTCGAGCAGGCTGCGGTGCCAGTCGGCCACCTGGTGCCAGTCGCCCGTGAACTCGGGGTCGCCGAGCAGGTGCATGGACCGGAGGCTCGGCTCGATGATGTCCCACATGCGCGGCAGGTAGGTGTTGCCGCTGGCCTCGATGACGCCGCGGTGGAAGCCGAAGTCGAGCTCGCGGAACGCGGGCAGGTCCTGGGCGTCGACGGCGCCGTGCATCTCGTCGATGACCTTCTCCAGGGTGGAGCGCGTCTCGGCGGGCAGGCGGCCGCAGGCGAGCCGGCCCGCGAGCGCCTCCAGGGCGACGCGCGCCTGCTTGGCCTGCTGCGCCTCCTCGTCGGAGTACTGCGCGACGAAGTTGCCCTGGTGCCGCACGTGCGTCACGAGGCCCTCGTGCGCGAGCCGCTTGAGCGCGTCGCGCACGGGCGCCTGGCTCACCTGCAGGCGGCGGGCCAGCTGCGACTCGACCAGCTGCTCCCCCGGGGCGAGCTGCGACGTCTTGATCATCGACTTCACGAGGTCGTAGATCTGGTCCGAAAGGAGCCCGCGCTCCAGGCCACCGATCGAGCTGAGCGCGTCCGTCATCCTCGCAGCCTAACGCCATTATCGAGAATCGTTTGTGCGTCGCCCGAGGCGCCCGCGTAGGCGCGCAGCCACGCGTCGGCGATGATCCGCGTGCCCGCGGGGGTGGGGTGCACGCCGTCCGGGGCGAGCGACGCCGCCCCGGCGTCCTCGGCGGCGCGGGTGAGCAGCCCGTGCAGCGGCACCAGCGCCGCCCCGGCCTCGGCCGCGAGCCGCGTCACGACGTCCCGCTTGCCCGCGAGGTCGTCGAGCCAGCCGTGCTGCTCGTCGCGCACCGGCAGCAGGTACGGCTCGACGAGGACGAGGCGCGGGCTGCCGGGTACGCGGTCGAGGAGGCGGCGGTACGTCGCCTCGAAGGACTCCGCGCTCGTCGGGTCGTCCCTGTCGAAGCGCCGCCAGGTGTCGTTGACGCCCACGTACAGGGTGAGGACGTCCGGCGCCGTGCCGGCGACGTCGCGGTCCCACCGGGCCTCGAGGTCGACGGCACGGTCGCCGCCGACGCCGAGGTTGCGCACCTGCGCGTCGGGCAGCTCGCGTGCGACGAGGCCGACGTAGCCGTCGCCGAGCGACGCGGCGTCGTCGCGGTCGCGACCGGCGTCGGTGATGGAGTCCCCGACGAAGACGAGGCGGTCGGGGGTTCCAGGGCTGGTCATGAGCTCTCCTTCGAGTGACGGACGGGTCCGACCGTAGCGGTTCCGCGCCGCTCCCACACCGTTGTCAGCGATTATCGATTAATGTAATGTCGCTCACGCTGCCAGCCGCGGGCCCTCGCGCCCGCCGTCCGTGACCATCACCGAAGAGGTCGGAGCACTCGCAATGAAGCGACATCTGTCAGCCTTGCTCGCCGCCGCCGTCGCCACGTGCGTCGTCGGCGCGGCGGCCACCGGCGCGTCCGCCGCCACGACGCACGACGGGGCGCAGCACGCGTCCGTCACGACCGCGAAGCACGACAAGGGCACGCCCGGCCACTACAAGCCCAAGCCCGGCAAGCACAAGCCGGGGAAGCCCGGCAAGCCGCACAAGCCCGGGAAGCCGGGGAAGGGGAACGAGGTTCCGGGGTCCGACGGCACGCTCTACGTCGCGCCCGACGGCGACGACGGGGCCGCCGGCACCGAGTCCGCGCCGCTCGCCACGCTCGAGGCGGCGCGCGACGCGATCCGCGCCCTCCGGGCCGGCGGCGGGCTGCCCGCGGACGGAGTCACCGTCTACCTGCGGGAGGGGACCTACGAGCGCTCGGCGTCGTTCACCCTCGGCGCGGAGGACTCCGGCACCGCGGACGCCCCGATCACCTACCGCTCCTACCCCGGCGAGACGGCGACGATCTCGGGCGGCACGGAGCTGCCCTACGACGGCTTCTCCCGCGTCACCGACCAGGCGGTGCTCGACCGGATCATCGAGACCTCCGCGCGCGACGACGTCCTGGCGATCGACCTGGGCGCGCTCGGCATCGACGACTACGGGCAGCTCAGCCGGCACGGCTACTGGAAGGCGAACGACGTCTCCGAGACCCCGCCGATGGAGCTCTACGTGGACGGCGAGGACATGACCCTCGCGCGCTGGCCCAACGCCGGCGCGGCGAAGGACACCGTCCAGATGAACAAGATCGTCGACGCCGGCCCCACCAAGGACGACGCCGACCTGCAGGAGCGCGGCGGCACGTTCAGCTACTCCTACGACCGCCCGCAGTACTGGGGCCAGGCCGACGACATCTGGCTGGACGGCATCTTCGGCCAGAGCTGGGAGTGGTCGTACAACAAGATCGAGTCGATCGACACCGACGCGCGCACCATCACGCTGCGCTACGGCGAGATGTCGGGCCTCATGAAGACCTGGTACCCGGACTTCCACTTCGCGCAGAACCTGCTCGAGGAGCTCGACGCGCCCGGCGAGTACTACATCGACCGCGACACGGGGGTGCTCTACCTGGTGCCGAACGCGTCCTTCGAGGCCGAGCGCGGCGCGCCCGTCGTCACGACGCTCGACGAGCCGATGATCCGCACCGACGGCGCGTCGTACGTGACGTTCGACGACCTGGTGCTCGAGTACGGGCGGGCCACCGCCGCCGTGATCCTGGGCGGCAGCCACGTCACGATCGCGCACAGCGACATCCAGAACTTCACCGACGGCGGGGTGCTCATCAACTCCCCGGGCCGCTACACCTACGACGGCATCCCCGTGAACCGCGGCGGCACGGACCACGCCGTCGTGAGCAGCGAGATCCGGCACGTGGGCGGCATCGGCGTCGTGCTGCAGGGCGGGGACAAGACGACCCTCGAGCCCGGCCGCAACCGCGTCGAGGACTCCCACGTCCACGACTTCGCGTACTACCACAAGGCGTACAACCCGGGCGTGATGTTCGACGGGGTCGGCAACATCGCCCGCGGGAACGAGATCAACGACGCCCCGCACCCCGGGATCATCGTGTACGGCAACGACCACCTGTTCGAGCAGAACGAGGTCTACGACGTCTGCAAGACGTTCCAGGACCTCGGCGCGATCTACATGAACTCCGGCGACACGCCGCAGCAGCGCGGGCACGTGTTCCGGCAGAACTACTTCCACGACATCGGGCTGGGCAAGGACGGCGTCGAGGGCATCTACGCCGACAACTTCACGTGGGACCTGGAGATCAGCCAGAACGTCTTCGTGAACATGGGCAACGACGCGATCAAGTCCGGCTCGGCCGACTACATCGACGCCGTGAACAACGTGTTCGTCGACACCAAGGTGCCGTACGACAACTACACGCAGTGGATGGGCGACGGCGAGGGCAACACCGTCGACCGGGTGTACATGCCGAAGTGGGAGAAGGTGTTCGCCGACAACGACGACTTCGTCGGCACGCCGTACCTCACCAAGTACCCGGAGCTGGCGCACTTCTTCGAGGACAACCACTACTTCCCGGACCACAGCACGTTCGCCAGGAACGTCGTGTGGAACCCGCACCGCGCGCGCAACCCCGACGTCAACGCGCAGGGTGCCCTCGACACGAAGAACCTGCTGGGCTACGGCTCCGGTGACGACGCGAACTGGGTGACGGACGCCGACCCTGGGTTCGTCGACGCGGCGAGCGGGGACTACACGCTCACGGCCGACTCCCCCGTCTTCGACCAGGTCCCGGGCTTCGAGGCCATCCCGTTCGACGAGATCGGCGCCGACGGGCACGTCGGCCAGTCGCAGACGCCGGACGCTGTGGCGCTGGAGTCGCTGGCCCTGCCCGCCGACCAGCTCACGATCACCCTGGGCGACGAGGTGTCGGTGGCCGCCCAGGCCGTGCCGTGGGACGCGACGGACCAGGCCGTCGCCTACGCGTCGAGCGACCCCGACGTCGCGACGATCAGCGCGGCCGGCGTCCTCACCGCCGTCGGGCCGGGCGAGCTCGTCGTCACGGTGGAGTCGACGACCGAACCGGGCATCCGCGACGAGATGACGGTCACCGTGGCCGCCGGCGACGGCGTGCTGCACGCGACGGACTTCGAGTCGGGGCCGAACGGCTGGCCCACCGACCCGAACCGCGCGGTCGTCGACGACGGCACGGGCGACCACGTCTACCGCATCGTCAACGGCGCGAACTCCCAGCTGGACCGGCAGCTCTCGGAGTACGCGCTCGACTTCGCGGTCACGACGCCGGCCGTCGTGCCGGAGGGCGGGCAGCTGCTCGTCTACGACCGCACGGGCGCCACGCCCGGCGGGTTCGTCCGGTACCGCCACGCGGCGGCCGGGTCCACGTGGACGATCTTCGACTCCGCCTGGGGCACGGTGAAGCAGGTGACGCTCCCGGCGGGCGAGGGTCTGGCGCCGGGCACCGAGTACGCCGTGCGCGTCGTGGTCACGGCCGGCGGCGTGCGCGTCCTGGTCGACGGCGAGGAGGTCGTGGCGGGCGCCAACCCGGCGCCCGAGGCAGCCGGCAAGGTCGGCTTCTACGTGCAGGGGTTCACGCACCTGGACGTCGACGACGTGTCGTTCTCGCTGGTCGGGGTCGACCCCGACGGCCTGACGCTCGCGCCGTCGGGGGCCACGATCGAGCCGGGCGAGACCCGGGTGGTCGCGCCGTCGTTCACGCCCGCGGACGCCACGCGCACCGGGCTGGAGTGGACCTCGAGCGACGACGCCGTCGCGACCGTCGACGCCGAGGGCACCGTCCGCGGCGTCGCGGCCGGGACGGCGACGATCACCGCGACGTCGGCCGTGGTGCCCGGCCTGGCGGCCTCGTCGACCGTGACGGTGCAGGCGGCGGAGCACCCGGTGACGGCCCTCGGCGCCGAGATCCTCGACCCGGCGGCGTGGGCGCCCGGCGAGGGCGTGACGATCACCGACGGCGCCGTGCACCTGGCGCCGCGCGGCGCCTGGAGCTTCGCGCCCCGGAGGTTCGGGGACGAGCTGCTGCGGTTCGACACCTCCGTCGGCGACTTCAACGGCGGCTGGTTCGGGTTCTCCGTGCGGTCGAAGGCCGCCGGCGACCCCGTGTGGACCAACGGCAGTTCGGGCTACCTCGTCGTCATCAAGGAGGACGTCATCGAGATGCAGCGGTGGGCTCCCGCCGTCTTCATGGTCGACACGTTCCCGAACACCGTGATCGAGCCGAGCTCGACCCACGAGGTGACCTTCGGCGCGGTCGACGTGGCGGGCGGCACCCGCCTGGTGCTGCGCGTGGACGGCGAGCCGGTGTGGAGCTACCTCGACGACACCACCGACAACGCGCTGGCCACCGACGGGTACTTCACCGTCTACCGGCAGGGCCCCGCGGGCGAGATGAGCCTCTCCCCCTCCGCCGGCTGAGCCTGTCGAAACCACCACCGCCGGTTGAGCCTGTCGAAACCCACGAGCGGTATCGACAGGCTCAACCGACGAATCAACCGCGCCAGACGTCCGTCAGCGTGAGCGGCACGACCGGCGGGACCGCGGGCGCGGTGGTCATGGCCACGCGCGCGCCGGACCCCGCGGAGTCGAGCAGGCCGGTCATGACCTCCATGACGTGCAGCGCGACGTCGCCGCCGGCGCGCGGGGAGGCCGGCGCGTCACCCAGGCCGACGGCGCCCACCATCTCGAGCAGCCCGACGCCGCGGCCGGAGCCGACGAACCCCGCGCTCGGCGGCAGCACCTCCCACTCCTTGCCACCGAGCTCCCGCAGCTCGACGTCGCCGTCGAAGTTGTTCGGGTTCGGCACGACCAGCGAGCCCTCGGTGCCGTGCACCTCGATGTGGCGCGCGTGGGACCCGACGGCGTCGAAGCTCACCGTGACGGTCGACAGCGCGCCGCTCGCATGGCCCAGCACGCCGGTGACGTGCGTCGCGACCTCCACCGGCACCCGCTCCCCCGCCCTCGGGCCGGACGCGATCGTGCGCTCGTCGCGCGACCGCGAGGACGCGCCCTGCACCCAGGCCACAGGTCCGAGGATCTGCACAAGGCTCGTGAGGTAGTAGGGACCCATGTCCAGCAGCGGCCCGCCGCCGACGGCGTAGTAGAAGTCGGGGTGCGGGTGCCACGCCTCGTGGCCCGGCGAGACCCAGGTGGCGACGGCGGCGGTCGGCGTGCCGATCCGCCCCTCCGCGACGGCGGCGCGCGCTGTCTGGACGCCCGTGCCGAGCACCGTGTCCGGGGCGCATCCCACGCGGGTGCCCGCGGCCGTCGCCGCGGCCATCACGTCGCGCGACGCGGCCAGGTCCGCCGCGAGCGGCTTCTCCCCGTACCGGTCGACGCCGGCCGCGGCGCACGCCTTCGCCACGTGCGCGTGCACGCCGGGCGTCGTGAGGTCGAGCACCAGGCGCACGTCGTCGTCCGCGACCAGCGCGTCCAGGTCGGCCGCGACGCGGGCACCGGGCAGCTCGGCCGCGACCGCCTCCGCCCGCGATCGGTCCAGGTCCGTGACCGCGGCGACGCGCACCCCGGGGTGCCCGGCGAGCGTGTCCAGGTACTGGCGCGAGATGACGCCCAGCCCCACGATGCCGATCCCTCCCTGGTCGTTCAGCGGCTCGCCCACAGCAGCCCCCTCTCGACGACGGTGCGGACGGTCGGGTTCTCGAGCACGTCCACCGAGTGCCCGGGCGTCGCGACGAACACGCGCCCGGCGCCCCACTGCCGCGTCCACACCGCCGGGGACGTCACCGGGCGGTGCCACGGGTGCCACTCCGGCGCGGGGTGCGTGGTGGTGGCGAGCACGTCGATGAGGTCGTCGTGCAGCACCCAGTACTGCTCGGTCTCCAGCTCGACGTCGTCCAGGCCCGCGGTGATCGGGTGCTCGCGACCGAGGTCCGTGAGCTCGATCGTGTGCCGCAGGAAGTTGTCGGAGCCGTCCCCCTGGCGCAGGTGCGGCTCCTTGCCCGGGTGCGTGGCGAACTGCCCGCCCACGAGCTGCAGGTAGTCGGAGCTCGCGCGGTACGAGTCGGCGATGCCGCCGTGCCAGCCTGCCAGCCCGGTGCCGGCCTCGACCGCCGCCCGCAGCCCGGCGAGCGCCGGGCCACTGATCTGCGACATCGTCACGCACTGCAGCACCAGGTCCGTCGCCGCCATCGCCTCCGCGTCGGCGTAGACCTCGTTGTCCGTCTCGACCCGCACCTCGAACCCCTGCTCGCGCAGGAACGGGATGAACAGGTCCGTCGCTGCCTCGGGGACGTGCCCGTCCCAGCCGCCACGGACCACGAGTGCTCGTCTCGTCGTCGTCATCTGCCCTCTTCTCGTCCTCGTCGACCGTCGTGAGCAGGCACGATCCTACGTGCCGCGGGCGTGCGCCGGGCCACGGACGGGGCTCCGACCGCCTGCCCCGGGCAAGGGTTTTTCCGCAGGTCGGAGGCGGTTTTTCACCCCAGTGGTGGGCATGTGGGATCGGCGTCTAATGAGAGGTGCCCGCCCCCGCCGTCGAGCGGCCGTGGGCCCCGAAAACACAAGGAAGTGTTTCGTATGACCACCTCACGATCGCAAGGGTCGCTGCGCGCAGCGGCCGTCGGCATCATGTGCGTCGCTGGCCTGCTCCTCCCCCTCGGAGCGTCCGCGGCAGTCGGGAACAGCGTCGGAGCGAGTACGTCCGGCGAGCGCCAGCAGAGCAGGTCCACGCACGGGCAGTCGTGGTGGGACGACTCCCGGTCCGCGACACGTCGCGCCCAGGCCCTCCTGGAGCAGATGACCCTCGAGGAGAAGGTCGACATGCTGCACGGGGAGCTCAACAACTCCTACGGCTTCTACAACGCGCCGATCGAGCGGCTCGGCATCCCCGCCCTCACCATGGCCGACGGCCCAGCCGGGGTACGGATCGCCAACCCCGACGTCAACGACCAGCAGTCGACCCAGCTGCCGTCGCCCATCGCGCTGGCCGCCACCTGGAACGCCGACACGGCCGAGGAGTACGGCCTGCGCGCCGGCGACGAGGCGTTCCGCTCGGGTCACAACATGCTCCTCGCCCCGGCGATGGACATCGCCCGGGTCCCCCTCGCCGGCCGCGCCTTCGAGGCGTTCGGCGAAGATCCGCTGATCTCCGGGACGTTCGGCGGCGCGATCTCGCGCGGCATCCAGGAGAACTCCGTCATCGCAGACATCAAGCACTACAACGTCTACACGCAGGAGAAGAACCGGCTCCTCGGCGGCAACGCCGTCATGGACGAGCGGACCCTCCAGGAGATCTACACCCGCCCGTTCGACATCGCGTACGACGAGGGCCACGCCGGCTCGGCGATGTGCTCGTTCAACAAGGTCAACGGCGGGTACGCGTGCGAGAACGACGTCCTGCTGAACCAGATCCTCAAGACGCAGCTCGAGTTCGAGGGCTGGGTCATGAGCGACTACGGGGCGACCCAGAGCACCGAGACGGCCATCGAGGCCGGACTGGACCAGGAGATGCCGGGCGACTTCGGCGCGGCCGACTGCTTCTTCTGCACCCCGCTCCTCGACGCGGTGAATGCGGGCCAGGTGCCCGTGTCGCGGATCGACGACGCGGTCCTGCGCATCCTGCGCCCGATGTTCGGGCTGGGGCTGTTCGACGACCCGCCGACCGTGCAACCGCTGCCCGAGGAGGAGAACGGCGCCTTCGCGCGGGAGGTCTCCGAGCAGGCGACGGTGCTGCTGAAGAACGACGACGCGGCGCTGCCGCTCGGCGACGACGTCGGGTCGGTCGCCGTCATCGGGACGGACGCCGACCACGCCGTCCAGGGCGGTGGCAGCTCGCAGGTGCTGCCCACCTACACCGTGAGCCCGCTCGAGGGCATCACCGACCGCGCCGCCGGCGCGACCGTCACCCACGTCCCGGGGACCGACCCCGTGACCTCGACGGCGCTGCTGGCGGGCCCGGACCCCATCCCGTCCGACGTCCTCACCTCCGCCGGCGACGGTGAACCGGGGCTCCGTGTCGAGTACTTCGCGAACCCGGACCTGTCCGGGGCACCGGCGCTCGACCGGACCGAGCCGTACGCGGGCATCAACGGCGGCTTCTACTTCAACCAGGGCCTCAACTCGGCGTCGCCGCACTTCCCGACCCAGACCAACGACAACACGTCGTCGATCCGGTGGACGGGCACGCTCACGGCCCCGGTGGACGGGACCTACGAGCTCTCCGTCACCTCGAACGGGACCTCGACCCTCTACCTCGACGACGACCCCGTGATCACGACGGAGCCGACGGAGGACCCGCTGTCGGCGAACGTCTCCACCGCCGAGGTGACGCTCGAGGCGGGCACGGAGTACGACGTGCGCGCCGAGTTCGCCATCGGGGCGTCCGGCACCGACTCCGGCGCCGCGTTCAAGCTGGGCTGGGTGCCTCCCGAGGGCTACGTCCAGCAGGGCATCACCGACGCGGCCGAGGCCGCGGCGGACGCGGACGTCGCCGTCGTGGTCGTGCGCGACTACTCGACCGAGGGCGGTGACAAGCCGGCGCTCGACCTGCCCAACGGCCAGGCCGAGCTCATCCGGCAGGTGGCCGCGGCCAACCCGCGCACGGTGGTCGTCCTGACGGCGGGCGCCGCAGTCCAGACGTCCGACTGGGAGGACGACGTGGCGGCCGTCCTGCACAACTGGTTCGGCGGTCAGGAGCAGGGCAACGCGATCGCCCGGATCCTGTTCGGCGACGTCAACCCGTCGGGCAAGCTGCCCGTGACCATCCCCGTCGACGAGGAGTCGACGCCGGTGAGCTCGCCCGAGCAGTACCCGGGCGACGGGCTCGACCAGCACTTCACCGAGGGCATCCTCGTGGGCTATCGCGGCTACGACGCCCTCGGCATCGAACCGGCCTACGCCTTCGGGCACGGCCTGTCCTACACGACGTTCGACTACAGCAGGCTCCGGACGGACGTCGACGACCACGGCAGGAACGACACGAAGGGCGACAGGAAGGGCGACTCGAAGGGCAAGCAGATCGAGGTCACGGTGCGGGTGCGCAACACCGGCGACGTGACGGGCACGGAGACCGTCCAGGCCTACGTGGGCGAGCTGCCGACGACCAGGGTCGACACGGCGCCACTGGCGCTCGCCGGGTGGGAGCAGGTCACGCTCCGCCCGGGCCAGCGGAAGACCGTCACGATCACTCTCGACCCCCGGTCGCTGTCGTACTGGGACGTCGACCGTGATCGCTGGGTGACCCCGCGCGGCGAGGTGACCGTGTCCATCGGGTCCGCCTCTGACGACCTGCGGCTCGACCGCGACGTCCGCGTCGGGGACCAGCGCGGAGGGTGGGGTGGTCGACGCTGACGATCACGCGCAGCCACGTGCGGGCCGGGTCGGGCGACCGACCCGGCCCGCACGCGTCACCGCGCCCGGGCACATCAGCGACGGCGACCCGGCACACCACAGTCCTCCGATCTCTGGAGGCCGGACGTCCCCGGTTCTTGCCCCAAGTGCGCTTCGGCGGCTATCTTGACTGGCAGTCATCGGATGTTTACCGTCCGGATCGCCACGAAGGGGTGCGCATGCCGACCATCACCCACGTCGAGATCACCGACGTCCGCTTCCCCACCTCCCTCGAGGCGGACGGATCCGACGCGATGAACGCCGACGCCGACTACTCCGCCGTCTATGTCGTCCTGCACACCGACGGCACGGACACCGAGGGAGCACCGCTCGCCGGGCACGGCCTGACGTTCACCATCGGCCGCGGCACGGACGTCGTCGCGCTCGCCGCCCGTCATCAGGCCGAGCTGCTCGTCGGCCGGGACGTGGACGACGTCGTCGGCGACATGGGCGCCACGTACCGCGACCTCACCGCCGACAGCCAGCTGCGCTGGCTCGGGCCGGAGAATGGCGTGGTGCACCTGTCGCTCGCCGCCGTGCTCAACGCCGCCTGGGACCTCGCCGGGCGTCGGGCGGGCAAACCGCTGTGGCGGCTGCTCGCCGACATGACGCCCGAGCAGCTCGTCGACGTCGCCGACCTGCGCTACCTCTCCGACGCCCTCACCCGCGACGAGGCGCTGAGGATCCTGCGCGCCGCCTCCCCCGGCAAGGCCGAGCGGATCGCCCACCTCGAGCGCCGCGGCTACCCCGCCTACACGACGTCGGCCGGCTGGCTCGGCTACGACGACGCCAAGCTGCGCCGCCTCACCCAGGAGGCGGTCGACGCGGGGTACCGGCACGTGAAGCTCAAGGTGGGCGCGCGGCTCGAGGACGACGTGCGGCGCCTCGGCATCGCCCGCGAGGTCATCGGGCCGGACCTCACGCTCATGATCGACGCCAACCAGGTGTGGGACGTCCCCGAGGCCATCGAGTGGGTCAAGGCGCTGCAGCAGTTCGACCCGCTGTGGATCGAGGAGCCGACGTCGCCCGACGACGTGCTCGGGCACGCGGCCGTGCGCGAGGGCGTCGCCCCCGTGCGCGTCGCGACGGGCGAGCACTGCCACAACCGCGTGATGTTCAAGCAGCTCTTCCAGGCCGGGGCGATCGACTACTGCCAGCTCGACACCGGCAGGCTCGCCAGCATCAACGAGATCGTCGCCGTGCTGCTGCTCGCCGCGAAGTTCGGCGTCCCCGTGTGCCCGCACGCCGGCGGCGTGGGGCTGTGCGAGATGGTGCAGCACGTGTCCGTGCTCGACTACGTCGCCGTCTCGGGCTCGCTGGACGGGCGGATCACGGAGTTCGTCGACCACCTGCACGAGCACTTCACCGACCCCTGCCTGGTGCAGGACTTCGGCGAGGGCGTGTCGTACGTCGTGCCCACCACGCCCGGGTACTCCACGCAGATGCACCCCGCGTCGGTGGCGGAGTTCCGCTTCCCCGACGGCGCGTACTGGAGCGACAAGCAGCTTCGCTGATCGGAACGCCACGGGTCAATATTCCGAGCACGAGTTCGGACTTGCTCGTGGTCCAGTAGGTTCAGCGGATGAGCATCGGCGACCGATCGCGCATCGACCGTGACCGCTGGGACTCGGTCGCCGCGAAATACGCCACGCTCGTCGGTGGCGAACGAGACCCGTTCTTTCGACGCCTGGCGCCGCTTCTCGACGAAGAGCTCGGCGACCCCGCCGGAATGGACGTCTGGGATCTCGGATGCGGGCACGGCTGGCTGTCAGGATTGCTTGCCGGCGCAGGCGCTCACGTCACCGGTGTCGATGGCAGTGTCGAGCTCGTCAACGCCGCGCGACGCGCCTTCCCGGATGTCGACTTCGACGTCCGCGACCTCGCCATCGAAGTCCCGGTCGAGCGCGACGCCTACGACGCCGTGGTCTGCCACATGGTGCTGATGGATATTCCCACCCTTGATCCAGTCGTCGCAGCGGTGGCGAAGGGCCTCCGGCCGGGCGGACGTTTCATCTTCACCGTCCTGCATCCTGCCTTCTTCCACCAGGAGCCTTCACCCAGCGACAGTCCACCGCCGTGGTCACGGAGAGTCACCGGCTATCTCGAGCCGACGGAATGGTGGATCGAGTCCTTCGGTGGGCACCGCCACTATCATCGTCCGCTCGAACAGTACGTCGAGGCCTTGTTCCGTCACGGGCTGCTCGTCCGGCGACTCGTCGAGCCGCCCAGCCGCACGCATCAAGAGCTCCCCGAAGAGCGGCAGAGCGACTACGAGCGGTGGTTCGCGTCGATCCCGACCATGCTGGCGGTCTCCGCAGTCAAGCCGGCAACGTGAAGCGACACAGCGGATCAACCCACCGCGACAGTGACGGAATGGCCCGGTGCGATATGGCCCAGACGTCCGACCTGGTCGCAGAGGAATTGTCGGAGATCCTGGGCGTCGAGGTCGCCGCGAACCAGCAACACCTTTCCGAGAACCTGCATCTCCGGGCAGACCATCCACGATGGGGGCCACTCTTCATCAAGGTCTACGGCCACTTCCAGCGTTTCTCGCAAGAGGGAGTCGCACTGAAGGCGTTGGCGAGGCAATACGCCTGGGTTCTTGCACCTTTGGCGGAAGGCAGCCTGCCGCGCACCGGATCTTCTTGGCGAGTCTTCCCCGAGATCCCCCTGCACCCGTTTGATTTCACCCTTGAGGGGTGCCGGACGGCGGCACATCTCATGGCCGACGTGCACAGCACCGAGGTAAGATCACTGCACCTATCCACGAAACCCGCTCCCTGGGACCTTGTGCCAGTGCGACTGGAGCGACTATCACCGTGGCCGAGCACACATCAGTTGGCGGCGGGACTGGCGCGCCGAGCCGCGCACCTCCTTGCAGACCTCTCCCACGGCGATGCGTTTCGCCCTCAGATCCGACTCCTCACTGAGGATTTCGGGGCTCGTAATATTCACGTCCGAGAAGACGACGGTTCGACGCTCATGCTCGACTTCGAGCATGCTGCGCTCGGAGATCCCCACTGGGACCTGGGCAAGGTGTGGGACGAAGATCTTGTCGAAGCATCGAAGCGGGACGAGTTCGTGCACGAGTACCGGTCGCGTACCGGTTCGCACGATTGGCCGAACATGAAGGCGCTGTGGGCAACTCGCTTCGCTGCCGCTCTTGCGATCTTCCCGTACGCCAACAGGGTGCGTGACCAGTCCTTCTTCGCTCACGGAGTGGAGAAGCTCCACGTCCTCGACGCCGAGCTCCCAGGATTGGTCCATCGCTGAAGGGTGTGCGGCGGCGCTGGTTGCGACGGTCTCCTGTGGCCCCGCTGTATCGGCTGGCGTGACCTGGGACACGACCGGCGGAACACGTTGACCTCAACGAGGGTTCAGGTCGTAGCGTGGCCAGCAACGACACCAGCACCGTCGAAGGGAACGAGATGTCCGTGTACACCCTGCCCGACCTGCCGTACGACTACAGCGCCCTCGAGCCGCACATCAGCGGCAAGATCATGGAGCTGCACCACGACAAGCACCACGCCACCTACGTGGCGGGCGCCAACACCGCCCTGGACAAGCTCGCCGAGGCCCGCGACTCCGGCGACCTCGCCGCGGTGAACCTGCACGAGAAGAACCTCGCGTTCAACCTCGGCGGCCACACCAACCACACCGTCTTCTGGCACAACCTGTCCCCCGAGGGCGGCGGCGAGCCCGAGGGCGAGCTCGCCGAGGCCATCAAGGACCAGTTCGGCTCCTTCGCCAAGTTCCAGGCCCACTTCACCGCCACCGCCACCGGCATCCAGGGCTCCGGCTGGGCCGTGCTCGGCTGGGACTCCATCGGCCAGCGCCTCGCGATCTTCCAGCTCTTCGACCAGCAGGCCAACGTGCCCGTCGGCATCACCCCGCTGTTCATGCTCGACATGTGGGAGCACGCCTTCTACCTCGACTACCTCAACGTCAAGGCCGACTACGTCAAGGCCGTGTGGAACATCGCCAACTGGCAGGACGTCACCGCCCGCCTGCAGCGCGCCCGCACCCAGACCGCCGGGCTCATCGTCCCCGCCTGATCACTCTTCCGCTGGCTGAGCCTGTCGAGACCTTGTTTCGACAGGCTCAACCAGCGGTGCGCGTCTGGCTGGTACAACGCCGGCCTGGGCACGCCGTCGACCACGCGATAGCGCTCGTCATGAGGGCGCCGTAGAACGCGCCCCCGGTGCTCCGGCGCAGCGCGTCCCACCCCTGGCGCTCCAGGTCCAGCAGCCGGCCGAGAGACAGGTCGTGCATCGGCCCAGGCCAGAGACAGGGCGGGGCGGCCCGCACGCCGGAGACACCGAGAACCACGGCACCCTCGGGGGCTCCTTGCGCCCCCCTCACCCCTGCGGGATCCAGCGGGCGCCGAGCTCCGCCGGCTCCGGCGGCGTCCCGCCGAGCGGACCGTCCTCGGCCGCGCGGGCCCGCAGGCCGCCGAGCTGCACGTCCAGGCAGCGTCGGCGCAGGCCGGCCGTGCGCTCGGCGTTGCCGAGCCGGATCGCGGCGAGCTGCTCGTAGATCAGCGGCAGGTCTGTCTCGGCGAGGTCCGCCCGCACGCGGCCGGCCTCCTGGGCGCGGCGCAGGATCCGGGCCGCGAGCCCGTCGGCCTCCCGCGCGAGCGCGTCGTGCTCGGAGGACGGGGTGAACAGGCCCGCGAGCCGCACCGTCAGGGAGTGCACGTCGGCGTCGACAACGCCGCGCAGGAACGCCTCGAAGGAGTCCCACGGGTCGTCCGTCTCCAGCGCCCGGCGGGCGACCGCGACGAAGCGCTCGAGGCCGTCGAGGCAGAGGGTGGCGAGCAGCGCCTCCTTGCTCGGGTACCGGCGGTACAGGGCGCTGATGCCGACGCCGGCCACCTGGGCGACCGTCGCCACCGGCGCGTCGGGCCGGGCGACGAACACGTCGCGGGCCGCGGCGAGGATGGCGCCGTCGTTGCGGGCCGCCTGGGCGCGGCGGCCGCTCAGCGGCGGAACAGGGTCGGGCATCGAGGCCTCCTCGCGGCATGTCTTGGTCAGTGCCCGGTCCCGGCGCTCGCCGCACGCAGCAGGCGACCCGGACCACCGTCACGACGATACCTCTTGTGCGGAACGGATCGTTCCGCTACGCTCTTCATTAACGGAACGGTTCATTCCGTTCCACTGACACCGAGGAGCAGGCGATGCAGGAGCAGCTCATCACCACCCGGATCGACGTCCCGCAGGCCGACCTGGACGACCTCCGCGAGCGCCTCGCGCGCACCCGGTTCACCGACGAGATCGACACCGAGGGCGCGTACGGCACGCCGGTCGGCTCCGTCCGCGAGCTCGTCCGATACTGGCTGGAGGACTTCGACTGGCGGGCGCTCGAGTCCCGCCTCAACGCGATTCCCCAGGTCGAGACCACCATCGACGGCCAGCGGGTCCATGCGTTCCACGCCCGCTCGGGCCGACCGGACGCCGTCGGGCTCGTCCTCACGCACGGGTGGCCGGGCACGGCGCTGGAGTACCTCGACCTCCTGGAACCGCTCAACGCGGCCGGGTACGACGTCGTGATCCCGTCGATCCCGGGCATCGGATTCTCTGGCCGCACCACCGAGCCGGGCTGGGACGACGGACGCGTCGCAGGGGCGTGGGTCGAGCTCATGCGACGGCTCGGCTACGAGCGCTACGGCGCCGTCGGCAACGACGCCGGGGCGATGATCTCCCCCGAGGTCGGCAGGCTCGACCCGGAGCACGTCGTGGGCGTGCATGTGGCGCAGGTCTTCTCCTTCCCCTCCGGTGCCCCCGGCGAGATGGAGGACCTCACCGACGAGGAGCAGGCGGCGCTGGCGCACCTGGGCTGGTTCTGGGAGAACCTGGGCGCGTTCAACACCCTGCAGTCGCAGCAGCCGCAGACCCTCGCCCACGCGCTCGCCGACTCCCCGTCCGGGCTGCTGGGGTGGCACGCCCAGCTGATGGGCGATCTGGCCACGACCGACCCCGAGTTCGTGGTGGCGAACGCCGCGGTGTACTGGCTCACCGGGACGCAGGGCTCCGCATTGCGGAGGTACCGCGAGAACACGCTCGCCCAGAAGCGGGCGCAGGAGTCGGGCGCCCGCCCGGCGCCGACGACGGTGCCGCTGGCCCTGGCGCAGGCGAAGGGCGACTTCGCGTCGATCCGCCGTTTCGCCGAGCGCGACCACTCCGACATCCGCGCCTGGACGACCTACGAGCGCGGGGGCCACTTCGCCGCCCACCTCGAGCCGGCGCAGACCACGGCGGACGTCACGGCGTTCTTCGACGGCCTCTGACGCCGGCCGTGCCGACCGGGGAATCATCGGAGGAATCGGTGCGCCCGGGGGTGAACTGGGCAATAATCCACGGCATGTCCCGCACCGAAGAGGTCGTCGACGGCGTCCGCCGGATGATCGTCGACGGCGAGCTCGGTCCTGGCGACCGGCTCCCCGTGGAGAAGGACCTCGCCGAGCGCCTCGGCGTCTCGCGAGGCTCGCTGCGCGAGGGCGTGCGCGCGCTCACGGTGCTCGGCGTGCTCGACACCCGTCAGGGCGACGGCACGTACGTGACGAGCCTCGACCCGGCGCGGCTCATGTCGTCGCTGCAGTTCGTCGTGGACCTGCACGGCGACACCAGCGCACGGCCGTTCCACGCCGTGCGCCGGGTGCTGGAGGTCGAGGCGGCGGGTCTCGCGGCCCACCACATCACCCCCGAGGGCGTCGCGGAGGCGCGCGCCGTGCTCGACGGCGTGGCCGACGTCGTCGCCCGGGAGCCCGTGGACCACGAGGCGTTCATGGCCGCCGACGTCGCGTTCCACCGCATCGTCGCCGCGCACGCGGGCAACCCCGTGCTCGAGGCGCTCGTTGAGGCCCTGGAGGGGCGCACCGTGCGCGAGCGGCGCTGGCGCAGCCGCCACGAGGCGGGCGTCGAGGCGCGCACCCTGCGCGACCACGAGGCCGTCTGGCGGGCTCTCGCCGCCGGCGACGCCGAGGCGGCGCGGGTACGCATGGCCGCGCACCTCCTCGACGTCGAGGAGACCCTCCCGGGCCCCGAAGACACCGCGGGCGCCGAGGAGTAGCCCGGGCCGCGCCCCTGCGAGGTAGTCCAGAACCCCGCGAGGTAGTTCGATCCCCCGCGAGGTAGTTCGATCCTCCGCGAGGTAGTTCGATCCTCCGCGAGGTAGTTCGATCCTCCGCGAGGTAGTTCGATCCTCCGCGAGGTAGTGGTCTGGTCCACTACCTCGCGGAGGATCGAACTACCTCGGCGAGAGGTGAACTACCTCGCGGGGGTGCGGACGCCCAGCGTGAGGAGCAGGTTCGCGTAGACGCGCTGGTCGCCGGTGGCCACGAGGACGGCGACGTCGTCGGACCGGGCGGCGTCGTAGAACGCGAACCGGTCCAGCTCCTGCCAGCCGACGTCGGGCCCGAGCAGCGACCGATAGCCGGTGTGTGCGGGGATCTCCTCCCCCGCAGCGACGACGTCACCCTCCACCCCGCCCGGCACCATGACAGCGGCCGACTCGACCGGCACGGCGTCGAGCAGCACCTCGAGCACCTGGTCCACGGTCAGCAGGCCGGGACGCAGGTTGAGGTGCACGCGCTCGACCCCCGGCCGGGCGCCCGTGGAGTGCGGGTAGTTCGCGTCGGCGAGCAGCACCCGCGACCCGTGACCCGCCGCGGCCAGCGCCCCGACCAGGCCCGGGTGCAGCAGCTCGTAGCGCAGCACGGTCAGGCCTGCGCGGACGCCGTCGCGGGCACGGCCGCGGGGATCGCGGCGAACGCGTGCCGCTGCCGGCCGACACCCTCGATCTCCAGCTCGACGACGTCGCCGCCGGCCAGGTACGGGAAGCGCCCGGACAGCGCCACGCCCTCGGGCGTCCCGGTGCAGACCAGGTCGCCCGGCTCGAGCGCCATGTACTGCGACAGGTGGTGCACGATCGCCGCGACGTCGAAGATCATGTCCGCCGTGGACGAGTCCTGGCGCGGCTCGCCGTTGACGAACGAGCGCAGCCGCAGGCCCGCCGGGTCCACCTCGTCGGCCGGGACCAGCGCCGGGCCGGTGGGCAGGAACCCCGGGCCGCACTTGCCCTTGGACCACTGGCCGAGCGAGTCGTCGATCTGCCAGGCGCGCTCGCTCACGTCGTCCACCACCGTGTACCCGGCCACGTGGCCGGCAGCCGCCTCGACCGACGGCAGGTAGCTGGCCCGCCGGCCGATGACGATGGCGAGCTCCACCTCCCAGTCGACCTTCTCGGCGCCGGGCGGGATCGGCACGGTGTCGTCGGGGCCGACCACCGTGTTGGGGTGCTTGAAGAAGATGATCGGCAGGCGCGGCGGCTCGGCGCCGGACTCGCGCGCGTGCGCGGCGTAGTTCTGGCCCACGCAGACGACGGCGGTGGGCCGGGCGATCGGCGCGCCGCGGCGCAGCGCGTCCGCGCCGTCGAGCACGGGCAGCTCGCCCGTCGCGAGGGCGGCGCGGGTGCGCGCGATGCCGTCGGCGGCGAGGAAGGCGCCGTCGACGTCGTTCGTCAGCGGTCGCAGGTCGTAGGTGGTCCCGTCGGCGGTCGTGGCGGCGGGGATCTCCTGGCCCACCGGGCCCAGGCGGAGCAGCTGCATCGATGTTCCTCGTGTTCTCTCAGGGGGGCGGATCGATCATGCGCCCGGCGCGCGGCCGTGGCCACATCCGTCCCGGCATGCGGTCGTGACCTCGCGCACGGCGCGGGGTCCGGTCAGGCGAAGGCGTCGGGGTGGGCCTCGGGGGCGAGCAGGCCGCGGTCGACGAGGTCGGCCCACAGGTCGTGCGGCACGACGGCGGTGTGCCGGGCCGCGGCCGCACGCACCTGGTCGGCGGTGCGCAGCCCGACCACCGTGGACGCGACCGCGGGATGCGTGCGCACATAGCCCAGCGCGGCCTGCGGCAGCGTGACCCCGTGCTCCGCGCACACGGCCGCGACGCGGCGGGTACGGTCCAGCAGCGCGGCCGGCGCCGGGGCGTAGTCGTACGTCGCGTCGTCGGGCACCACCTCGCGGGCCAGCAGCCCCGAGTTGTACACCCCCGCCACCACGACCGCCGCACCCCGCGCGGCCGCGACCGGCAGCAGGTCGCCCAGCGCGGGCTGCTCCAGCAGGGTGAACCGGCCCGCGCACATCACCACGTCCACGTCGCCCTCCGCGACGAACCGGGCCAGCATCGCGGACTGGTTCATCCCCGCCCCGATCGCCCCGACCACGCCCTGCTCGCGCAGCTCCACCAGCGCGGGCAGCGCCTCGGCGAACGCCTGCTCCTCGTGCTCGTCCGGGTCGTGCAGGAACACCACGTCGACCCGGTCCAGGCCCGTGCGCGCCAGGCTCGACTCCAACGACCGCAACACCCCGTCCCGGGAGAAGTCCCACACCCGCCGCGTCGCGGCGGGCACGTCGAACATGTCCGGATCCTTCTCGTGCGCCGTCTCCGGGGAGGGCACCAGCAGCCGCCCCACCTTCGTGGAGACCACGTACTCCTCGCGCGGGCGCCCGGCCAGGCTCGCGCCGAGCCGCCGCTCCGACAGACCCAGCCCGTAGTGCGGCGCCGTGTCGAAGTACCGCACCCCGGCCGCCCACGCGACGTCGAACGCCTCCTGCGTCTCGGCGTCGGTCGTGGGCCGGTACAGGTTGCCCGCCTGCGCCGCCCCGTACCCCAGGCTCGTCAGCCGCACCCCGCTCGCGCGCACCTCCCCCGACGACAGCCCCGACGACAGCGCCGAAGACATCGACGACGACAGCGCCGCCGTGGAGGCCGCCTCCGCGCGGCCGGCCGTGCTCACGGCTGCTCCGGCGGGCGCACCCGCAGCTCGTGCATCCCGCCGTCCACCGCCAACGCGGTACCCGTGGTCGCCACCGCGAGCGGGCTCGCCAGGTAGCACACCGCGTGCGCCACAGCCTCGGGGCTCACCAGCCTCCCCGTCGGCTGACGCGCCTCCAGCGCAGCGCGCTCCGCCGCCGGGTCCGGCGCCGCGTCCAGCAACCGACCCACCCACGGAGTGTCGACCGTGCCCGGGTTCACGCACGTCACCCGGATCCCCTCCCGCACGTGGTCCGCCGCCATCGCCAACGTCAACGCCTGCACCGCACCCTTGCTCGCCGAGTACAACGCCCGCTGCGGCAGCCCCGACCACGACGCGATCGACGCCGTG
Organism: Promicromonospora sp. Marseille-Q5078; assembly: GCF_050315395.1. Taxonomy (NCBI): domain Bacteria; kingdom Bacillati; phylum Actinomycetota; class Actinomycetes; order Micrococcales; family Promicromonosporaceae; genus Promicromonospora; species Promicromonospora sp. Marseille-Q5078. The sequence continues at coordinate 535,950 of NZ_JBNPQG010000001.1, read as the reverse complement.
TTCACCACCGCCGCATGCTCCGAGGCCCGCAAGAACGGCAACGCCGCCCGCGTCACCCGCACGATCCCCAGCACGTTCACGTCCAGCACCCGCAACCACTCCGCGTCCTCGTTGTCCGCGACCGTGCCCTGCGCCCCGATCCCCGCGTTGTTCACCACCACGTCGATCCCGCCCATCGCGGCGGCAGCACCCTCCACCGCCGCGCGCACCGCACCGTCGTCCGTCACGTCCGCGACCTGCGCGCCCGCCCCCTCGGGCACCCCGTCCCGCGTGCGGTCGATCGCGACCACCCGCGCACCACGCGCGAGCAACGCCGTGACGATCGCCGCGCCGATCCCCGACGCACCCCCCGTCACGATCGCGCGGACGCCGGCGAACTCCGGCTGGGTCTCGGTGGAGGTGGTCACAGGTGCTCCTTCTCTCTGGGGACGGGGACCGGCCCGGCGCCGGCCCTGGGGACGACGTCGAGGCCGTAGGTGGCGACGGCCGTGCGGCCGCGCACCGCGGCGCGCTCGGCGGGGCCGAGCCCCGCGAGCAGCTCCTCGGCGGTGGCCAGCCAGCGGCCGTAGCCGGCGGCGAGCAGGCAGACGGGCCAGTCGCTGCCGAGCATGAGGCGGTCGGGCCGAAGACGTCGAGGGCGTGGTCGGCGGCGGGGCGCAGCTCGGCCGTGGTCCACGCGTCCCACCGCGCCTCCGTGACCAGGCCCGACAGCTTCGCGACGACGTTGGGCCGCGCGGCGAGGTCGGCCAGGTCGCGGCGCCAGGCGTCGAGCGCGGCCGGGTCGCCGGGGCGCCCGTCGGGGCCGGGCGCGGCCGCCGCGATCGGCGGCTTGCCGAGGTGGTCGAGCACGAACCGCACGTCGGGCAGGGCCGCGGCGAGCCGGGCGCAGGCAGCGACCTGGTCCGGCCGCACCACGAGGTCGAACGGGAGGCCTGCGGCCCCGACCGCGGCGATGCCGGCGTGCACGTCGGCACGGTCCAGGTAGCCGGGGTCGGGCTCGGCCTGCAGCATGGTGCGGATCCCGACGAGGCGGTGGCCGCCGGGTCGTTCGCGCAGCGCGGCCAGCCGGTCCTCGAGGTCCGGGGCGACGAGGTCGGCCCAGCCCACGACGCCGGCGATGCGGGCGGCCCCGCCCGCGGGCGAAGACGCGGCGTCGAGCAGGTCCTCCGTCTCGCGCCCGCTGCTGACGCTCTGCACGGCGACCGTGGCGTCGACGCCGTGGGCGGCGGCGGGCAGGTCGGCCGGGGTGAAGTCGGCGTCGATCGCCGCCATGGTCGCGGGGTCGATCCAGTCCTGCGGGTTCCGCGCACGGACCCACAGGTGGTGGTGCGCGTCGACGACGACGTCGGACATCCGGACTCCCTCGGCCTGGGCGATTCATCCAATCTATAGCCGGTCCGCGCGCTTGCGCTACCCCCGGGCTCGGCCGCTACCCTCGATCAGCACGCGCGATACGTCATATCTCTATCGGCCCGACGCCCCGGGCCCCGCTCGACGAGGAGTGACCGATCATGACCACGTCCGCCCCGCCCCTGCGCCCCGAGCAGGCGTGGTTCACCGAGGCCCGCTTCGGCCTCTTCGTGCACTTCGGCCTCTACTCGGCCGCCGCGCGTCACGAGTGGGTGATGAGCTTCGAGAAGCAGACCGCCGAGCAGTACGCACGCTACGCCGACGTCTTCGACCCGGACCTGTTCGACGCGCGCGCGATCGCCCGCGCCGCCAAGGCCGCCGGCATGAAGTACGTGGTGCTGACCACGAAGCACCACGACGGCTTCGCCCTGTGGGACACCGCCGTGAGCGACTGGTCGATCGCCCGCACCCGCGGCCGGGACCTGGTGGCAGAGCTCGCCGAGGCCGTGCGAGCCGAGGGCCTGCACCTCGGGCTGTACCACTCGCTCCTCGACTGGCACCACCCGGACTACACGATCGACGCCAACCACCCGCGCCGCGACGACCCCGACGCGCACGCCCTGAACGAGGGCCGCGACATGGCCCGCTACCGCGAGTTCCTGCACGCCCAGGTCCGGGAGCTGCTCACCGGGTACGGGCAGGTCGACTACGTCTTCTTCGACTTCACCGACCCGGAGGACCGCGGCGGCTGGGCCGGCAAGCACGCCGAGGACTGGGACGCCGAGACGCTGCTCGCGATGGTCCGGGAGCTGCAGCCGCAGGCGGTGGTCAACGACCGGCTCGGCATCCCCGGCGACCTCGTCACGCCCGAGCAGTACCAGCCCGACGAGCCCATGCGGGACGACGCCGGCGGCCTCGTCGTCTGGGAGGCCTGCCAGACCCTCAACGGGAGCTGGGGCTACGACCGCGACAACACGCGGTTCAAGGACCACGACCTCCTGGTGCGCATGCTCGTCGACACCGTGTCCAAGGGCGGCAACCTGCTGCTCAACATCGGCCCCGACGGGCGCGGCGCGATCCCCGCCCGCGACGCCGCCTCCCTCGCCGCGCTCGGTGAGTGGACCCGCCTGCACGGGCGGGCGATCACCGGCGCCGGCCCCGCGGACCCCGACCTGGCCGCCGCCCTCGCGCCGGGCCTGCCGCCCGGCGTGGTCCTCACCCAGCGCGACGACCGCCTGTACCTGCACCTGTTTGCCTGGCCCTTCGGGCACGTCCACCTGCGCGGGATCGGCGACCGGGTCCGGTACGCCCAGCTGCTGCACGACGGCTCCGAGCTGCGGACCACCCGCACCGACCCCGACCAGAAGGCGTGGAACACCAACCCGGGCGGCCAGCCGCCCGGCACGCTCACCGTGCACCTCCCGACCGCCCGCCCCGACGTCGCCGTCCCGGTGATCGAGCTGTTCCTCGACCCCGCGAGGTAGTCCAGCTCCCGCCGAGGTAGTCCGGATCCCCGCGAGGTAGTTCGAGACCTGCCGAGGTAGTCCGGATCGCGACGAGGTAGTCCAGATCCCGGCGAGGTAGTTCGAAACCGGGCGAGGTAGTCCACGTCGAGCAGAGCGGTGCGCAGGACGAACGCGCGAGGTGGTGCGGGACGTCTCGTCGCGAGGCTGGTCGGGCCTGGCGGGAGGTCGCGAGGAACGAGCGACCGGATGGCGCGCCTCGCGACGAGACGTCCCGCACCACCTCGCCCCGGCCCGAACTACCTCGGCGAGAGCCGAACTACCTCGGCCGATCTCGGACTACCTCGGCGTCGGCGGCCCTGGGCTATGCTCGCGGACGTCGAGGCGGACTCGTGCCGCCTGCGCTCGAAAAAGGGGCGCGCGGCGGCCCGGTCACCGATGTCCGGCGTCGGGACCGCACGGGACACATACGGACCGCACCACTCATCCGTCACTGTTCCCAGGAGGCCCTCGTGCCCACCGTGTCCGCCCATGTCGCCCGCACCCTCGCCCAGCACGTCGACCACGTCTTCGGCGTGATGGGCAACGGCAACGCGTGGTTCCTCGACGACGTCGAGCGCACGACGACGGCCCGGTTCACCGCCGTCCGGCACGAGGCCGGGGGCGTGGTCGCCGCCGACGCGTACTTCCGCGCGTCGGGCCGCATCGCCGCCGCGACCGTCACGTACGGCGCGGGCTTCACCAACACCCTCACCGCGCTGGCCGAGGCCGCGCAGGCGCGGGTGCCGCTGGTGCTGCTCGCGGGCGACGAGCCGACGTCGGGGCCGCGGCCCTGGGACGTGGACCAGATCGCGCTGGCCGCCGCGGTCGGCGCCCGCACCTATACCGTCGGCCGCGCGGACGCGGCCGCCACCACGGTCATCGCGATCGAGCACTCCCTGACGTACCGCGTGCCCGTGGTGCTGGCGATCCCCTACGACGTCGCGGCCCTGGAGGCCGGGCCCGTCCCGGAGGCGCCGGAGCCGGCGCTGCCCGGCCCCCTCGCCCCGTCCGGCCCCTTCGACGCCGCCGCGATCACCGACCTCGCGCGGCACCTGGCCGGCGCCGAGCGCCCGCTGCTGCTCGCGGGTCGCGGCGCGTGGCTCGCCGGCGCCGGCGAGGCGCTGGGCGAGCTCGCCGAGGCGACGGGGGCGCTCACCGCGACGACGGCGCTGGGCCGCGGCGTCTTTCCTGACAGCCGGTACGACCTCGGCGTCGCGGGCGGGTTCGGCGCGGAGGGCGCGATGGCGCTGGTGCGCGAGGCGGACGTCGCCGTCGTGCTGGGGGCGTCGCTCAACCAGTTCACGATGCGCTTCGGGGACCTCTTCTCCCCCGGCACCCGGGTGGTCCAGGTGGACGTCGCCCCCGCCGCGACGCACCGCCACGTCGGCGGGTTCGTGCGGGGCGACGCGGCGCTCGTGGCCCGCGCCCTCGTGGACGGGCTGCGCACGCTCGGCGCCACGCCGTCCGGGTGGCGCGAGCGGGTGGACGCCGCGGTGGGCGTCGCCGACGCCCGCGCGTACGACGCCGGGCCCGCCGACGGGCTCGCCGCGGACGGCCGCCTCGACCCGCGCGCGGTGGCGCACCGGCTCGGTGCGCTGCTGCCGGCGGACCGGGTGGTCGTCTCCGACGGCGGGCACTTCATCGGCTGGGCCAACATGTACTGGCCCGTCGCGTCGCCCGACCGGATGATGATGGTCGGCACCGCCTTCCAGTCCATCGGCCTCGGCCTCCCGAGCGTCGCCGGCGCCGCCGCGGCCCTGCCCGGCTCCGCCGTCGTCCTCACCACCGGCGACGGCGGCGGGCTCATGGCCCTGGCCGACCTCGAGACCGCGGTGCGCACCGCGGGCGGGCGCGGCGTCGCGGTCGTCTGGAACGACGCCGTCTACGGCGCGGAGGTGCACGTGTACGGGCGGCAGGGCCTCGCCGAGGAGCCCATGCGCATCCCCGAGACCGACTTCGCGGCCCTCGCCGCCGCGGTCGGCGCGGAGGGGGTCGTGGTGCGCTCCCTCACCGACCTCGACCGGCTCGCGTCGTGGGCCGACGAGCCCGTCGACGAGCGGTCGTTCCTCATGCTCGACTGCCGCGTGTCGCCCACCGTCGTCGCGCCGTACCAGGAGGAGATCCTGCGGGCGAACCGCACGCGGTAGGCCGCCCGGCCGTCACGCGCCCGTCAGCACGCGATCCAGTGCCGCCCGGCCGGCCGGTCCCCAGGTCGGCTTGCCGCCGGGGAGGCCGCGGGCCCCGTTCTGCCCCATGAGCATCAGGAACAGGCTCTTCATCGCGGCCAGCCCACGGGCGCGCCGGATCGCCGCCTCGTCCGCCCGCGCGTATGCGTCGAAGAACCGTGCGGCCGTGCCCGCGGGCAGCAGCACCCAGGCGGCAGCGAGGTCCCACGCCGGGTCGCCGGCGAACAGGTCGCCGAAGTCGACGACGCCCGCGAGCGTCCCGTCCGCGACGACGACGTTCGCAGGATGGAGGTCGCCGTGCACCCACACCGCCGGGCCGTCCCACGCGGGGGCCGCGACGGCGTCGTCCCAGACGGCCCGGACGGCGGGCGCGGCGTCGTCGTCGAGGGCGACGGACCGGAGGAAGTGCTCGAAGCCGTCCGTGCAGTCCCGAGGGTGGGCCCCGCGGTCCCTCCCGACCGGCGCATCGGCGGGAGCCGGCAGGTGCAACGCCCGGAGGAAGCCCGCCAGGGTGTCGGCGGCGTGCGCGCCGCGGCTGATCGTGCCGAGGTCCAGCGGCTCGCCGGGGACCCATGTCATCACGGTCCAGTGCTTGGGGAAGCGCTCGGACGGCTCGCCGCACCGCACCGGGGTCGGCACCGGGAGCGGCAGCCGCGGGGCCAGCTCGGGGAGCCACCGCCGCTCCTTGAGCTGGAGCTCGGGGGTGGGGTCCATGCGCTGCATGCGGACGGCCAGCTCGTCACCGAGGCGCCACATCTGGTTGCCCCAGCCGCCCGCCACCTCGCGGACGGTCAGCCCGGCCAGGTCGGGATGCTGCTCCTGCAGCAGGTCGCGGACCAGGTCGGCGGTGATCTCGGTCTCCGTGTCGGTCATGCCGCGTCACTGTACTGAGGCAGCGGTCAGGCGGTCCCCTGCCCGGGCGGCCCGTCGAGGACGCTCGGGGCGTACTCGAGCAGCGTCAGCCGGCCGTCGAGGGTGCGGCTGCTGAGCAGCTCCAGGGCCACGTCCGGCCAGCCGTCGTACAGGCGGTCGCCGCCGGTGGCGCCGTTGACGACCGGGAACACCACGACCCGCACGCGGTCCACGAGCCCCGCCACGAGCAGCGAGCGGCACAGGCTGGGGCTGCCGACCGTGCGGAGGGGGACGTCGTGCTGCTTCATCGCGCGCACGGTCTCGACGGCGTCGCCGGCGACGAGCGTCGTGCCCGCCCACGCCAGCGGCTCACGGAGCGTGCTGGAGAACACGATCTTCCGACGCACGGTGAGCTCCGCCATCTCCTCCTCGCCGGTCTCGGCGAACTCCGCGAAGAGCCGGTAGGTGGTCGCGCCCAGGAGCAGCGTGTAGTCCTCCTTCCCGTCCTCCTCGAGGAACGCGAAGTAGTCCGGGCCGCCCATCCCCCACAGCCCCGGCCATCCCTCGGCGGACCCGAAGCCGTCGAGCGAGGTGATGTAGTCGATCGTCAGGTCGGCCATGGTCGGGCCCTCCTCGGCCGCTGCGCGTTTCCTGGTCGTTCACCAGTATCGGCGCGGCACCGCGCCGTCGCCCGCCGGCCCTCAGCCCGGTACGGCCGCGCAGATCGCGGCCATGAACTCGTCATAGTGGCTGTACCAGACGGAGTGCGCCGCCCCGGCCACGTCGCGCACCACGACCCCGTCCCGCCGCAGGGAGGCCGCGTCGTCGTCCGTCACGAACGTGCTCGGAGCCGCGCGCACCACGACCGCCCCGGGAGGCAGTGGCCACGCCCCGTCTGGGGACGACGCGACGGCCGCCGCCGTGTCCGGGTCGAACGCCTCCGCCGCCGCGACCTCGACGCGCACGTCCTGCTCGCCGTAGTGCGGGCGGGTGCGACGGAGCTCGTCCGCGGTGCGGGCCAGGCGGTCGCGGGCGTAGCGGGCGCGCAGCTCCACCCGGTCGCCCCCGCCGCGGAACCGGGGGACGGCGTCGACCAGGACCGTGCGGCGAGGCCGCAACTCGTCGCGCGCGGCGGCCAGCACCACCCCGCCGTAGGAGTGGCCGACGGCGAGCTCGGGGGCGGGGGCGGACCGGTCGCGCACGGTCGCGACGACGGCCGCGGCCGCGCGGGCCACGGAGAGCGCGGGGTCGCGCGGGGACCCGCCGTGCCCGGGCAGGTCGAGCGCCAGGACCCGCCATCCGCCGGCCGCGAGCGCGGGCCCGACCCGCCACCAGGAGTCCGCGGACCCCATGAACCCGTGCAGCAGCACTGCCGTGCGGTCACCGGCACCCCACTCGCGCACGTGCAGCAGCGACTCGTCCGTCACGAGACCGCGTCGATCCAGTAGCGTCGCTTGGTCTCGTCGCCGCGCGTCCGCACATCCTCCAGCACGCCGCCGCACGCCTCGATGACCGCGACGGAGCCGGCGTTGTCGTCGTCGCACGTGACCAGCACCCGCTCGACCCCGCCCTTGGCGAGAAGCGCGACGGACTGCCGGAGCATCGCCGTCGCGTACCCCCGGCGGCGGTGCTCGGGCGCGACGGCGTACCCGACGTGCCCGCCGACCTCGTACAGGTACTCGTTGAGCTCGTGCCGCACGGACACCCGGCCCACGGGCACGCCGTCCACGTCGGCCACGAGGAACTCGCTCCGCACGCGGCCGGGGGCGAGGTCCTCCCCGAGCGACTCACGACGCACGGCCGCCAGGACCTCGTCCCACGGCCCCTCGTGCTGCAGGAACGTGAAGCCGTCGGCGCGCAGCCGGTCGTGCATCCGGCGCAGGACGGTTTCGTCGTCAGGGCGTGGTGGGCGCAGCGTCAGGGCCATGCGGATGATGATCGCTCACCCGTCAGTCCGGCAGCACCTCGTCGTCCCGGTGCGCGCCGTAGAGCTCCGACTGGCGTCGCATCGTCTCGCGGGCCGGCGTGCCCCGCTCCACCCCGTAGACGGTGCCGGGGAAGTCGAGCTCCCGCTGCACGGCCCAGATCTCGTCGTGGCGGTCCGGCGGCAGGATCCGGGCCGGGTCGCCCACGGCGACCCACCCGATCGGCACGACCGCGCCGGGCGGGACGACGGTGTTGACGTGCACCACGCCGTGGATGCGCACCTCCGCGCCCGCCCCGACACGACTCCCGGGGAACAGGGCCGCACCGGTCGCGACGAACGCCTCGTCCTCGACCACACTGCCGTTGAGGTGGGCGTGCGGCCCGACCATCACGGCCGCGCCGACCCGGGCGTCGTGCCCGGAGCGCCCGCGGATCAGCGCATGCTCCATGACCACCGTGTCGGCGCCCACGACGACGGTGCCGTCCTCCGCCGTCAGGACGGCACCGTGCAGGATCCGGGCCCCGGCGGCCACGTGGACGTCACCGACGAGCACGGCCGTCGGCGCGACCCAGGCGGACGGGTCGACGGCCGGTGCGACACCCCGATGCCGGACGAGCATGGTCCGTTCCTCCGTCCTCTCGTGCTGGTTCAGCGGCGGCCGAGGGCACCGGCGAAGAACTCCCCCAGCTCGCGGGTGGCGGTCAGGGGCAGCACGTGCGCCACGTACTGGTCGGGCCGCACGACGACAACGACGCCGCCGCGGTCGAGGCCGCGCACGTCGAAGATGTCGCCGGGCACCTCCTCGGAGGCGCCGGCCGCGTAGACCTTCTCGTAGTCCACCAGGGAGAACGGCCCGACGCGCGGGAGGAACACCTCGGGCACGCGGCCGATGTCGACCTGCGTGTGGTCCTGCTGGTAGACCACCTTGACGTCGAACCAGGCGTCGGGGTCGAGCCCCTCGGGCGTCGCGGCCAGCGGGGAGTCGGGCGACGTCACCAGCCACTCGGCCCAGCCTGCGAGGGCCGACGGCTCCCCCGCCGCCGGGGCGTCGGCGAAGGCGTAGACCCGCCAGCGGCCGTCGGCCCGGGCGTGGTGGCCGAGGTGGACCGGGTTGGCGTCCGCCACGCGCACGACCGGCGCGGACCGGAACCGCTTGCCCACCGGGAATCCGGTGGCCAGGGCCTGGTGCGTCGAGGCCCCCACGACCATCGACGGCTGGTACTCCGTCATGAACCCGGCGGGGAACTCGGCGGTGCGCACGTAGAAGTCCTCGAGCTCGGACGGCGAGTCGAACTCCTCGGGCTTCTTCGCCATCATCGTCGACCACTCGCGGTCGAAGTCGATGAGGTCCTTCGCCACCACGTGCCGCTCGGCGTTGTACGTGGCGAGCAGCTCGGCGGGCGCACGGCCCTCGAGCACGTGCCCCAGCTTCCAGCCGATGTTGAAGCCGTCCTGCATGGAGACGTTCATCCCCTGCCCGGCCTTGGCGCTGTGGGTGTGGCAGGCGTCGCCGGTGATGAAGACGCGGGGCGCGCGGGTGCCGGCCTCCTCGACGGGCACGTCGTCGAACCGGTCGGTGAGCCGGTGCCCCACCTCGTAGACGCTGTGCCAGGCCACGTCCTTCACGTCGAGGGTGTACGGCGTGAGGATCTCGTTGGCCCTGGCGACGATCTGGTCGATGGTCGTGGCGCGCACCGCGTGGTGGTCGCCCTCGGGCACCTCGCCCAGGTCGACGTACATGCGGAACAGGTAGCCGCCCTCGCGCGGGATGAGCAGGATGTTGCCCGCCTCGGACTGGATCGAGCACTTGGTGCGGATGTCCGGGAAGTCGGTCACCGCCAGCACGTCCATCACGCCCCAGGCGTGGTTGGCCGGGTCGCCCAGGTGCTGCGCGCCGATGGCCTGCCGCACGCCGCTGCGGGCGCCGTCGGACCCGACGACGTACGTGGCCCGCACGGTCCGCTCGAGCCCCTCGTGCTCCCCCGCGCAGCCACGCAGCGTCACGACGACGGGGTGGTCGCCGGTCTTCTCGACCCGCAGGTCGACGAACTCCCAGCCGTAGTCCGGCGTGAGGCGCGCGGGCGAGTGCGCCGCGACCTCGGCGAAGTAGTCCAGCACCCGCGCCTGGTTGACGATGAGGTGCGGGAACTCGCTGACGTGGTGCGGATCGTCCACCGGCCGCGCCGCCCGCACGATGTGGGCCGGGTTCGCGGGGTCCGGCTTCCAGAACGCCATCTCGGTGATCCGGTACGCCTCGGCGATGATCCGCTCGGCGAAGCCGAACGCCTGGAAAGTCTCGACGCTGCGCGCCTGGATGCCGTCGGCCTGGCCGATCTCCAGCCGGCCGGGCCGACGCTCGACGAGGCGCGTCGTGACGCCGGGGAACTGCGCGAGCTGCGCCGCCGTGACCATGCCCGCGGGGCCGGACCCGACGACGAGCACGTCGACCTCGTCCGGCAGCTCGGCGGGACGGTCCACGCCGGTGCCGCCGGGCGGCAGCACCCGCGGGTCGCCGGACACGTAGCCATGGTGGTGGAACTGCACGGGCACTCCTCATCGTCGTCGATGCGCTGCCCGACCTCTCCGTCGGGACCTTGCCGCCTGCCACGTCGTGTTCTATATTCGAACGCGGCGTTCTACTATTGAATGCAGGCTAGCCCACCGACGACGCCGGGCTCAACGCCCGACCCCGGAACCCGCACGACAAAGGACGACGGATGACCGAGCAGGCCCGTGGCGGTGCCGCCTCGCAGACCCTGAGCCGGGGCATCCGGATCCTCGAGATCCTCGCCGACGCCCGCGAGCCCCTGACGATCGACGGCGTCGCCCAGCGCCTCGAGGTGCACCGCTCCATCGCCTACCGGCTGCTGCGCACGCTGGAGCACCACGGGCTCGTGGTCCGCGACGGCCACGGGCACGTCGCGCTCGGCGCCCGGATGGCCGCCCTCGCCGCCGGCGTCGCCCACGACCTGCAGGCCGAGGCCCTCCCGGAGCTCACCGCCGTCGCGAACGAGCTGGGGATGACCTGCTTCCTCGCCGTCCTGGACCACGACGAGTGCGTGACCCTCGTCAGCGTGGAGCCGCGGCACGCCGTCGCCCCTGTGGCGCAACGCCCGGGCACCCGGCACCCCGTGACCGCGGGCGCGCCCGGCAAGGCGATCCTCACGCTGCTCCCGGACGCGCAGTGGCCGGCGGGCGCTCCGGACGCGCTGCACACCACCGTGGCCGAGGCGGCCCGGCGCGGCTGGGCGACCAGCCACGACGAGGTCATCCCCAGCCTGGAGTCCGTCGCCGTGCCGCTCGCGCTGCGCGGGCGCGGGCCCGCCGCCGTCGCCGTCGTGCACGTCGCGAGCCCGCTCGACCACGAGCAGATCGCCGCCCGGCTCGCCCGGTCCGCCGGCGCCGTCCGCGAGGCCCTCGGCGGCTGACCCGCGATGCCCGGGCCGAACGGCCCCCCGCCGTGAGGACCAACGCCCGATGCACGCTCCCCCCGCCCCGGCCGACGATGGTGTCCGAAGGCGTTCCCCGGGTCGGCGTTCGGCCAGGGCTGACGAGGGAGGGTTCCATGCCTGCACGCATCCTGGTCCTCGGCGGCAGCTTCGCCGGGATGACCGCCGCCCTGGACGTGCGCTCCCGGCTGGGCACGGAGGCCGAGGTGACCGTCGTCGCCGCGTCGGACCGGTTCGTCTTCAACCCGTCCCTCATCTGGGTGCCGTTCGGCCGCCGTGGTCGCACCGACGTGACCTTCCCGCTGGCCCCGACGTTCGCGAGGCGCGGCGTCGAGTTCGTGCACGGCTCGGCGACCTACCTCGACCCGGACGCCCACCGGGTGGAGACCACCGAGGGCGACCTCGAGTACGACTACCTCGTCATCGCCACCGGCTACCGCAACGACCTCGACGCCGTCCCCGGCATGTACGAGACACCGACGATCACCACCCTGCGCGACGCGGAGCGCACCGGGGAGGCCTGGCGGCACTTCCTGGACGAGCCCGGGGACGTGGTCGTCGGAGCCACCCAGCGCGCGAGCTGCTTCGGCGCCGCGTACGAGTTCCTGTTCAACGTGTCGTACCAGCTGCGCCGGGCGGGCCTGCACGACCAGGTCCGGCTGACCTACGTGACCGCGGAGCCGTTCGCGGGTCACTTCGGCATCGGCGGGATGCCCGGTGCCAAGGCCCTGATGGGGATGTTCGCCCGCAAGGAGGGCATCTCCGTGATCACCGACCAGGCGATGAGGGAGATCCGGCCGGACGCCGTCGTGCTCGACGACGGGCGTGAGGTGCCGTTCCGGTTCGCGATGGTGGTGCCGCCGTTCCGAGGGCAGGACTTCCTCGCCAAGACGCCCGGGCTCGTCGACGCCGGGGGCTATGTGCCCGTACGCCCGACGTACCAGACCGAGAGCTGGGACGACGTCTACGCCGTCGGCATCGCGTCGGCGGTCCCGGTGCCCTGGGTCACGCCCGTGCCTGTCGGGGTGCCGAAGACCGGCTTCCCGACCGAGCAGCAGGCCCACGTCGCCGCGCGGAACATCGCGGACCAGGTCCGGGGGCAGGCACCGTCGTCCAGCAAGGAGTTCGCCCGGATCCCGGCCCTGTGCATCATGGACGCCGGGAACAACGGTGTCGCGATGATCGCCGACCGCATGCTCCCGCCGCGCCGCGCCGCGGTCATGATCCCGGGGCCGCAGAACCACCTGGCCAAGGTCGCCTTCGAGAAGTACTCGATCGCCAAGATGCGGGCCGGTCGGGTCCGGCTGCCCTGAGGCGTGACGGCGAGCCGAGGCCCCCTGCCCCGGGCGACCGCGCTGGCCGCGGTCGCCCGGTGCGTCGTGGTCAGCGCGGCACTGCTGGCGCGGCGTCGCATCCGGCTGGCCGGCGGGAACGTCGGGCGCGTGATCCGGTTCGACGACGGCACGTCGGCACGCGTCTACCGGGAGACGGTCGCCCTCCGCCAGGCCCAGGAGCCCTGCGTCCTCGTGGTCACGTTCCGGCTGCGAGGGGTTCGCGGGCGGCGCGGGCACACGCTCTTCCGGCGGGAGAGCCTCCTGAACACGCCGCTCTTCGTGGGCTTCCCGGGGTTCGTCTCCAAGCTCTGGCTCGCGGACGACGACCTGGGCCGCTACCGGGGCCTGTACGAGTGGGACGGCGCACAGCGCGCGGAGCGTTACGCCCGCTCCCTGTGGCGCGTGCTGGAGCTCGTCAGCGAGAAGGGCTCGATCGACTACCGCGTGGTTCCCGGGGCGAGACGCGACCAGGTGCTCGTGCAGCCGCGCCTCCTGGCCGGCTCCGGTCCTGCGGCGGAGCGATGGTGGCGGGTCGGTCAGGCCCGCCCCACGCCGTAGATCGGGCTGCGGCCCTGCTCGTCCTCGTGCTCGGGCCCGAGCGGGATGCCGGTGCGGTCGCGCAGCAGGAGCGTGGCGGCGAAGGCGACCACCATGACGCCGGCGATGTAGAACGCGACGGAGGTCGCGGTCCCCGTGGTCTGCACCAGCCACGCGGCGACGGTCGGGGCGAACGCGCCGCCCAGGATCGCACCGATGGCGTAGGTGATCGACACGCCGGAGTAGCGGATCGACGCGGGGAACAGCTCCGCGAAGTAGGCGGCCTGCTGGCCGTAGGTGAAGCCGTTGCCGACGGCGAACAGGGAGACGCCCAGGAACAGCAGCCACGGGTTCCCGGTGTTCACCAGCGGGAACAGCAGGAACACGGTGGCGAGGAAGGCGACCCAGCCGATGATGTACGTGTTCCGACGGCCGATCCGGTCCGAGACCGCGCCCGCGGCGAACGTGCACGCGAGCCAGACGACGGAGGCACCGGCGACGGCGAGCAGCACCGGCGTGAGGTCCATGCCGACGTGCCCGCCCTCGGAGAGCGGCGTCGTCGCGTAGTTCTGCAGGTAGCCGCCGGTGGTCATGTAGCCGGCGGCGTTGTTGCCCGCGAAGGTGAGCGCGGCGAGCAGCACGAGCAGCCAGTGCCTGCGGAACAGGGTGAGGATCGGCGTCTTGGCGGCCGCCTTCTTCTCGGCGATCTCGAGGAACACCGGGCTCTCCTCGACCGACCGCCGCACGATGATCCCGACGCCGATGAGCACGACGCTCAGCAGGAACGGGACGCGCCAGCCCCAGGCGAGGAACGCGTCACCGGGCGAGATCACGCCCGTCATGAGGGCGAGCACCCCGGAGGCCAGGAGCAGGCCGATGGGCACGCCGATCTGGGGGAACGCGCCCATGCGGCCGCGGCGGCCGTCGGGGGCGTGCTCGACCGCCATGAGCACGGCCCCGCCCCACTCGCCGCCCGTGGACAGGCCCTGCACGATGCGCAGCAGGACGAGCAGCACCGGCGCCATGATGCCGATCTGGTCGTAGGTGGGCAGCACGCCGATGAGGGTGGTCGCGCCGCCCATGAGCATGAGCGTGATCACGAGCATGGCCTTGCGGCCGATCTTGTCGCCGAAGTGCCCGGCCAGGAACGCGCCGAGCGGGCGGAAGAGGAAGCTGATCCCGACGGTGGCGAACGCGAGGAGCGTGCCGATCGAGGAGCCGGCCGGCTCGAAGAAGAGGGACGCGAAGACGAGGCCGGCGGCGCTCGCGTACAGGAAGAAGTCGTACCACTCGATGGTGGTACCGATGACGGTCGCGAAGGCGACCCGACGAAGCTCGCGACGTTCGGTGTCACGGGGCGTGGCTGCTGTGCCGACGGTCATGGCGGGGCGACCTCTCTGTCAGTCCGCTAGGTTGGGAGGGATCGTATATCATCTGGGATACGACACGACAGCTTCTACCTGACAGTGGGGTGCCCGTGGTCATCGACGACCAGCAGAAGCCCGGCAAGATCATCGCCGTCCACCTCAACTACCCGTCCCGCGCGGCGCAGCGGGGCCGGACGCCGAGCCAGCCGTCCTACTTCCTCAAGCCCGCCTCGTCGCTCGGCGCGACCGGCGGCACGATCGAGCGCCCCCTGGGCACGGAGCTGCTCGCGTTCGAGGGCGAGGTCGCGGTCCGCATCGGGACGCCGGCGCGCTGGGTCTCCCCCGCCGACGGCTGGTCGCACGTCGACGCCGTCACCGCGGCGAACGACTTCGGCCTCTACGACCTGCGCGCCGCCGACAAGGGCTCCAACCTGCGCAACAAGGGCGGCGACGGCTACACGCCGCTCGGCCCCGCGTGGATCCCGGCCTCCGAGGTCGACCCCGCGGGCCTGCGCCTGCGCACCTGGGTGGACGGCGAGCTGGTGCAGGACGACTCGACGGGCACGCTGCTCTTCGGCGTCGGCCGCCTCGTCGCCGACCTCTCGCAGCACCTCACGCTCGAGCCCGGCGACGTGATCCTCACCGGCACCCCGGCGGGCTCGTCGGTGGTGGGGCCGGGGCAGGTCGTGGAGGTCGAGGTGGACGCCCCCGACGCGCCCGGCGCCCCGACGAGCGGCCGCCTGGTCACCACCGTCACCGCCGGCACCCGCGCGTTCGGCGACTTCGGGTCCAAGCCTTCCGTCGACGACACACAGCGTGCCGAGGCCTGGGGCCGGTCGTCGGTCGAGACCACCCCGCCGGTCGAGACCACCCCGCCGGTCGAGCCTGTCGAGACCACCCCGCCGGTCGAGCCTGTCGAGACCACCCCGTCGTTCGAGCTCACCGACGCGATGCGCGAGCGGTTCGCCGGGGTCGCCGTCGCCACGCTGTCGGCGGCGCTGCGCAAGCGCGGCTACACCGACGTGTTCGTCGAAGGCGTGCACGGCAACCACCCCGGCGACCGGTTCGTCGGCACCGCCCGCACGCTGCGGCTCGTCCCGTTCCGGCCGGACCTGTTCGCCTCCCACGGCGGCGGCTTCAACGCGCAGAAGCGCGCGTTCGACGCCGTCGGACCGGGCGAGGTGATCGTGGTCGAGGCGCGCGGCGAGCGCGGCACCGGCACCGTCGGCGACGTGCTCGCCCTGCGCGCCCACGTCCGCGGCGCGGCCGCGATCGTCACCGACGGCGGCGTCCGCGACGCGGACGCCGTCGCCGAGATCGGCATCCCCGTCTTCTCCCAGGGCCCGCACCCGTCGGTCCTCGGCCGCAAGCACGTGCCGTGGGAGACCGACGTGACCGTCGCCTGCGGCGGCGCCGCGGTGCAGCCGGGGGACGTGGTCGTGGGCGACGGCGACGGCGTCCTCGTCGTCCCGCCCGCGCTGGTCGACGAGGTGCTCGCCGAGGCCGAGGCCCAGGAGTCCGCCGACGCGTGGATCGCCCAGCAGGTCGCCGCCGGCGCGCCGGTGGACGGGCTGTTCCCCATGAACGCCGAGTGGCGGGCGCGCTACGAGCGCGAGACGGGCGGCGAGCGATGAGCGTCGCCGCCGGGGTCTCGACAGGCTCGACCAGCGTCAGCAAGTCGCAGCGCGCGTACGCGTTCCTGCGCGAGCGGATCGAGGACGGCCGGTACGTCCCCGGCTTCCGGCTGGTGCTCGGGCAGATCGCCGGCGAGCTCGACATGTCCGTGGTGCCGGTCCGCGAGGCGATCCGCCGCCTCGAGGCGGAGGGCCTGGTGACGTTCGAGCGCAACGTCGGCGCGCAGGTCGCCCTCATCCAGGAGACCGAGTACCAGCACACGATGGAGACGCTGGCGCTCGTCGAGGGCTTCGCCACCGCGCTGTCCGCCCCGCACCTGACGCGCGCCCAGCTCGATGCGGCCCGCGAGGTCAACGAGCGCATGCGCGGCTGCCTCGACGACTTCGACCCGCACCGCTTCACGGAGCTCAACCTCGAGTTCCACGCGGTGCTGTTCGAGCCCTGCCCCAACCCGCACGTGCTCGACCTCGTGCACCGCGGCTGGCGGCGCATGACCGTGCTGCGCGACTCGTCGTTCTCGTTCGTCCCGGGCCGCGCCAAGGAGTCGGTCGCGGAGCACGACCGGATCCTCGACCTCGTCGCCGAGCTGCAGGCCGGCCGCGCGACGACCACCGACGTCGAGCTCGCCGCGCGCCACCACCGCACCCACACCCTCGACGCGGTGCTCGCCTACCAGGCCGAGCACCGCCCCCACGCGAAGGAGATCCGATGACCGCCCACCGCCCGGACGACCTGCCCACCGTCGTCCAGCACTACATCGACGGACGGTTCGTCGACAGCGTCGACGGCGCCACCTTCGACGTGCTGGACCCGGTGAGCAACGAGACCTACCTCCAGGCCGCGGCCGGCAAGCAGGCCGACGTCGACGCCGCCATCGCCGCCGCCCGCCGCGCGTTCACCGAGGGCCCGTGGCCGAGGATGCTGCCTCGCGAGCGCTCGCGCGTGCTGCACCGGATCGCCGACATCGTCGAGTCGCGCGACGCCCGCCTCGCCGAGCTGGAGTCGTTCGACTCCGGCCTGCCGATCACGCAGGCCCTGGGCCAGGCGCGTCGCGCGGCAGAGAACTTCCGCTTCTTCGCGGACCTGGTCGTGGCGCAGGCCGACGACACCTACAAGGTGCCCGGCCGCCAGATCAACTACGTCAACCGCAAGCCGATCGGCGTCGCCGGCCTGATCACGCCGTGGAACACGCCGTTCATGCTCGAGTCGTGGAAGCTCGCGCCCGCCCTCGCCACCGGCAACACCGTGGTGCTCAAGCCGGCCGAGTTCACGCCGCTGTCCGCGTCGCTGTGGGCCGGCATCTTCGAGGAGGCCGGGCTGCCCCAGGGCGTGTTCAACCTCGTGAACGGCCTCGGCGAGGAGGCCGGCGACGCGCTGGTCAAGCACCCCGACGTCCCGCTCATCTCGTTCACGGGCGAGAGCAGCACCGGGCAGCTCATCTTCGGCAACGCCGCCCCGCACCTCAAGGGCCTGTCGATGGAGCTCGGCGGCAAGTCCCCCGCCGTCGTCTTCGCGGACGCCGACCTGGACGCCGCGATCGACGCGACGATCTTCGGCGTCTTCTCCCTCAACGGGGAGCGCTGCACGGCGGGCTCGCGCATCCTCGTCGAGCGCGCCGTCTACGACGAGTTCGTCGAGCGGTACGCGGCGCAGGCGAAGCGCGTGCGGGTCGGCTACCCGCACGAGGAGGCCACCGAGGTGGGCGCCCTCGTGCACCCGGAGCACTTCGAGAAGGTGATGGGCTACGTCGAGCTCGGCAAGGCCGAGGGCCGGCTCGTCGCCGGCGGCGGCCGCCCCGAGGGCTTCGAGACGGGGAACTTCGTGGCCCCCACCGTGTTCGCCGACGTGAAGCCCGACGCCCGGATCTTCCAGGAGGAGATCTTCGGCCCCGTCGTCGCGATCACGCCGTTCGACACCGAGGCCGAGGCGCTCGAGCTGGCCAACGGCGTGAAGTACGGCCTTGCGGCGTACGTCTGGACCAACGACCTCAAGCGGGCCCACAACTTCTCCCAGGCCGTCGAGGCCGGGATGGTCTGGCTGAACTCGAACAACGTGCGCGACCTGCGCACCCCGTTCGGCGGCGTCAAGGCGTCGGGCCTCGGGCACGAGGGCGGCTACCGCTCCATCGACTTCTACACCGACCAGCAGGCCGTGCACATCACGCTCGGCAAGGTCCACAACCCGACCTTCGGCAAGAACTGACCGGCCCGACACGACCGGCCACCGCGACCCAGCAAGGACGCTGACATGACCCACCTGAACGACCGGACCATGACCTCCTCGGGCTTCTATGTCTCCCAGGAGGCCCCCATCCACTCCGACAACCCGGTGGCGACCCCGACGAGCCCCGCGCCCGACATCCTGCGCTGCGCGTACATGGAGCTCGTGGTGACCGACCTCGCGGCCTCCCGCGCGTTCTACGTCGACGTGCTCGGGCTCTACGTCACGGAGGAGGACGACGGATGCGTCTACCTCCGGTCGACCGAGGAGTTCATCCACCACAACCTGGTGCTACGCCAGGGCGACGTCGCGGCCGTCGCGGCGTTCTCGTACCGGGTGCGCACGCCCGAGGACCTCGACCGGGCCGTCGCCTTCTACGGCGAGCTCGGCTGCGAGGTGCGGCGCGCCCCCGAGGGGTTCACGCAGGGCATCGGCGACTCGGTGCGCGTGGTCGACCCCCTCGGGTTCCCGTACGAGTTCTTCCACGACGTGCAGCACGTCGAGCGCCTGTCGTGGCGCTACGACCTGCACACGCCCGGCGAGCTGGTGCGGCTGGACCACTTCAACCAGGTGACGCCGGACGTGCCGCGGGCCGTGAAGTTCATGCAGGACCTGGGCTTCCGCGTCACCGAGGACATCCAGGACGACGAGGGCACCGTCTACGCCGCGTGGATGCGCCGCAAGCCCACCGTGCACGACACGGCCATGACCGGCGGCGACGGCCCGCGCATGCACCACATGGCGTGGTCGACGCACGAGAAGCACAACATCCTCGCCATCTGCGACAAGCTCGGCGCCCTGCGGATCTCCGACTGCATCGAGCGCGGGCCCGGCCGGCACGGCGTGTCGAACGCGTTCTACCTGTACCTGCGCGACCCCGACGGGCACCGCGTCGAGATCTACACGCAGGACTACTACACCGGCGACCCGGACAACCCCGTGGTCACCTGGGACGTGCACGACAACCAGCGCCGCGACTGGTGGGGCAACCCCGTGGTGCCGAGCTGGTACACCGAGGCATCCCTGGTGCTGGACCTGGACGGCAACCCGCAGCCTGTGGTCGCCCGCACCGACGACTCCGAGATGGAGGTGACCGTGGGCGCCGACGGGTTCTCCTACACCCGCCGGGACGACGCCGACGGCGGCGGCGTGCAGGGCTTCAAGCTCGGAGCGACCCTGTGAGCGCGACGCCGGACGGGGAGCGCACGCTCGACGACGACGCCGTCGTCGCCATCGCCGACGAGCTGGCCGAGGCGGACCGCACCCGCACCCCGGTCCCGCTGCTCACCGCCCGGCACGAGGGCATGACGGTGGCCGACGCGTACGCCGTGCAGCGCACGTGGCGCGACCGCGGAGAGGCGCGCGGCCGCCGCGTCGTGGGGCACAAGATCGGCCTGACGTCGAAGGCCATGCAGGCGGCCACCGGCATCACCGAGCCCGACTACGGGGTCATCTTCGACGACATGGTGCTCGAGTCGGGCAGCGTCGTGGAGCACGCCGCGTACTCGAACGTGCGCGTCGAGGTGGAGCTGGCGTTCGTGCTCGCCGAGCCGCTCGCCGGGCCGGGCGTCACCGTGACCGACGTGCTGCGGGCCACCGACCGGGTCGTGCCCGCCCTCGAGATCCTCGACGCCCGCGTGGAGATGCCGGGCCGCACCATCGTCGACACCATCAGCGACAACGCCGCGATGGGCGCGATGGTCGTGGGCGGCCGGCCCGTGCGGGTCGACGACGTCGACCTGCGCTGGGTGTCCGCCCTGCTGTACCGCAACGAGACCATCGAGGAGACCGGCGTGGCCGCCGGCGTGCTGGGGCACCCCGCGGCCGGCGTCGCGTGGCTCGCGAACAAGCTGGCCGCCCACGGCGATACGCTCGCCGCCGGGGAGACCGTCCTGGCCGGGTCGTTCACCCGCCCCACGTGGGTGCACCCCGGCGACACCGTGCACGCCGACTACGGAGACCTGGGGGCCGTGACATGCCGGTTCGTCTGACCACCGACC
The DNA here is from genome assembly GCF_050315395.1 of Promicromonospora sp. Marseille-Q5078. NCBI lineage: Bacteria > Bacillati > Actinomycetota > Actinomycetes > Micrococcales > Promicromonosporaceae > Promicromonospora > Promicromonospora sp. Marseille-Q5078. Next base: position 515,588 of record NZ_JBNPQG010000001.1, on the reverse strand, counting down.
GATCGCTCGCCGCGCTGCTGGCGGGGGCCGCCGAGGAGGGCCGCCCGCTCGTCGGGGCGTGGTCGTCCATGGGCAGCCCGGTGGCGGCGGAGATCCTCGCCGGCAGCGGCCTCGACGTCGTGCTGGTGGACGGCGAGCACGGGCCCAACGACCTCACGACCGTGCTCGCCCAGCTCCAGGCGACGGCCGCGTACCCCGTCGCGACGCTCGTGCGGGTGCCGTCCGGCGACCCGGTGGGCCTCAAGCGGGTGCTCGACCTGGGCGCCACCAACGTGCTGGTGCCCATGGTCGACTCCGCCGCCGAGGCCGAGGCCGCCGTGCGCGCCGTCCGCTACCCGCCCGCCGGCGTGCGTGGCGTGGGGAGCGCGCTGGCGCGGTCGTCGCGGTGGAACGGCGTGCCCGGCTACGTCGGCGACGCCGACGAGGGCATCACGCTCGTCGTGCAGCTCGAGACCCGCGCCGCGATCGACGCCGCCGCGGCCATCGCCGGGACGGACGGCGTCGGCGCCGTGCTGATCGGCCCCGCGGACCTCGCCGCGTCGCTCGGCCACCTCGGGCAGCAGGACCACCCGGAGGTCGTGGACGCCGTGCTCGGCGCGATCGCCGCGTGCCGCTCTGTCGGCACCCCGGTCGGCGTCAACGCCTTCGACCCGGCCATGGCCGACCGCTACCTCGACGCCGGGGCGGCGTACGTCGTCGTCGGCGCCGACGTCACCCTGATCGCCCGCGGCGCGGAGCGGCTCGCCGCGCGCGTCGCCTCCCGCAACGACACCAAGGACGGTGAGAACCGATGACGACGGTCTCGACAGGCCCGATCTCGACGGGCTCGGTCTCGACAGGCTCGACCAGCGTGGACGTCCCGACCGGGCTGCTGATCGGCGGCACGTGGCGCGACGCGGCCGACGGCGGCACGTTCGCCGTCGAGAACCCCGCCACCGGGGAGACGCTCACGCACGTCGCGTCCGCGACGGGCGACGACGCCCGGGCCGCGCTCGACGCCGCGGCCGCCGCGCAGGCGTCGTGGGGCGCGACCCCGGCGCGCGAGCGCGCCGAGATCCTGCGCCGCGCGTTCGCCCTCGTGCAGGAGCGCCGCGAGGACCTGGCGCTGCTCATGACGCTCGAGATGGGCAAGCCGCTGGCGGAGGCGCGCGGCGAGGTCACGTACGGCGGCGAGTTCCTGCGCTGGTTCGCCGAGCAGGCCACCCACGACGACAGCCGGTACGCGCGCACCCCCGAGGGGTCGCTGCGGATGCTGGTGCAGCGCCGCCCGGTGGGCCCGTGCCTGCTCATCACGCCGTGGAACTTCCCCCTCGCGATGGCCACCCGCAAGGTGGCGCCCGCCGTCGCCGCCGGCTGCACCATGGTGCTCAAGCCGGCCCGGCTCACCCCGCTGACGTCGATGCTGTTCGCGCAGCTCATGGTCGAGGCCGGGCTGCCCGACGGCGTGCTCAACGTGGTGCCGTCGGCCTCCGCGTCGGCGGTCAGCGAGCCGCTGATGGCCGACCCGCGGCTGCGCAAGGTGTCGTTCACCGGGTCGACCCCGGTGGGCCGGTCCCTGCTGCGGTCGGCCGCCGACAACGTGCTGCGCACCTCCATGGAGCTGGGCGGCAACGCCCCGCTCGTCGTCCTCGAGGACGCCGACCTCGACGCCGCCGTCGACGGCGCGATGGCCGCGAAGCTGCGCAACGGCGGCGAGGCGTGCACCGCGGCCAACCGGTTCTACGTGCACGAGTCCGTGGCCGACGAGTTCGTCGCCCGCCTCGCCGAGCGGTTCCGCGCCGTCGTCACCGGGAACGGCCTCGACGAGGGCACCACGCTGGGCCCGCTCGTCGAGGCCAAGGCCGTGGACTCCGTCGCCTCGCTCGTGGACGACGCCGTCGCCCGCGGTGCGCAGGTGGTCGTGGGCGGCTCCCGCGTCGACGGGCCAGGCCACTTCTTCCAGCCCACCCTGCTGCGCGACGTCCCCGCCGACGCCCGATGCATGACGGAGGAGATCTTCGGCCCCGTGGCCCCGGTCGCGACGTTCCGCACCGAGGACGAGGCCGTGGAGCTCGCCAACTCCACCGAGTACGGGCTGGCGTCGTACCTGTTCACCGGCGACGTGCGGCGCGGGCTGGCCTTCGCCGAGCGCCTCGAGTTCGGCCTGCTGGGCCTCAACGCGGGGGTCATCTCCAACGCGGCCGCCCCGTTCGGCGGCATGAAGCAGTCCGGCAACGGCCGCGAGGGCGGCTTCGAGGGCATCGCCGAGTACCAGGAGACGCAGTACGTCGGGATGCCCCTGTAGCCCCGACGGCTCACGGGCGACGGGGCCTCAGACCTCGACCCGGGGCAACGGTCGCGTGGCGGAACTGCCAGCGGGCGTGCATGGTGTCGGAGGTGAGCCGGTCGTTCCACCGGCCGGTTCACCTCCGTGACGCCGAACCCCCCGAGGTCCCCCATGAGCTCACGACCGAACGCTCCCGAGCGTGCCCCGCGACGCCGGTGGCCCGCGGTCGCGGGGGCTGCCGTCCTCGCGCTGTGCCTCGGCCCGGCACCCGCCCTCGCGGACGGACCCGTGGCCGCGTCGCCGGCGCCGGTGACCGCGGCGCCCGCAGTCCCGGCGACCGACGTCGCGACCCTCCCTCTGCCCGCGGGGCTCGGCAAGCAGATGAGCTCGTCCAGCACCCTCGAGCACTTCCTGGCCTGGGCGCGCGCCTACGGGTTCCGGATCTCCGGGCACCCGAAGTACGGAGGTGTGAAGAGCGGGACGCACGCCGCCGGCTCCTGGCACTACGACGGGCTGGCCGCCGACCTCAACTGGGGCCCCGCCGGCGCGCCGGCGTCGGAACGCGCCCGGGTGAAGTACGCGATCAAGGTGGCCGACTCGATGGGTATCGGCGTGATCTACGCCCGCGACGGCACGGTCGGGTCGGCCGCCCACCACCGCGACCACCTGCACGTCGACGCCGGGTCGACCTCGAACTACGGCAGGGGCCTCGTCTCGGTCTCCGCAGGCCAGCGCAAGACCCAGCGGCTGCAGGCCGCCACCCACTTCGCGGTGCGGGACCGCGACAACCTCTGGGGCAGCAACACCGACCAGCGCCTGCAGGCCGTCCGTGCCGCCTCGCGGATGCACGGCGGGAAGTTCCCGTACGGCGTGAAGGTCGCCCAGCGAGCCGTGGGTGTCACGGCCGACGGCAAGTGGGGCCCCAAGTCGCGCGCGGCGCACGACAAGACCGTGGCGTCGATCCAGCGCACGCTGGGCGTCAGGGCCGACAGCGTCTGGGGCGCCGGCACGGAGCGCACGTACCTGGCCCTCCGCAAGAAGCTGCGCTGACCGCAGACCGCCGGCCACCAGGGGGCGAGCCCTGGTGGCCGGCGTCGGCGCTCAGCCGACAGAGACCCGCTCGGGCACGCGCGGCTCCCAGCACTCGATGCCGGTGAGGTCGGGGACCTTGTCGCGGGAGAACTGCGGGTCGAGGCCCTGCTTGCGCTGCGCGGTGAAGTCGCGCAGGAGGCGGAACACGATCGGGCTCAGCGGCGCGATCGCGGCGAGATTGACCAACGCCATCACCGCCATGGTGGTGTCCGCGAGCGTCCAGATCAGCTGCACCGAGCCGATCGACCCGAGGAAGCAGATCACCAGGAAGACGACCCGGAACCCGGTGAGCGCAGCGGGCCGGCGGGTGAGGAACGCGACGTTCGACTCGCCGTAGTAGTAGTTGCCCAGCACGGAGGTGAACGCGAGGAGCAGGAGGATCACCGTGAGCAGGTGCAGCGACCAGGTCCCCAGGCTCGACTGCAGCGCCTCCTGAGTCATGGTCGGTCCGGAGTTCTCGCCGTAGGTCGGGTCGGACACCAGGACGATGAACGCGGTGACCGAGCAGACCAGCAGGGTGTCGATGTAGACCCCGAGGGTCTGGACGAGGCCCTGCTTCACCGGGTGGCTGACGTTCGCGGTGGCTGCGGCGTTGGGCGCGGACCCGAGGCCGCCCTCGTTGGAGAACATCCCGCGGCGCACCCCCTGGGAGATGGCGGTGCCGATGCCCGCGGCGGCGAACTCCTGGAAGCCCAGGGCCTGCCCCACGATGCTCGCGACGACCTCGGGCACGCGCTCCACGTTGAGCGCCACCACGAGCACGCCGAGGCCCAGGTAGAGCACGACCATCAGCGGCACGAGCAGCTGCGCGGTGTTCGCGATCCGGTGCAGCCCGCCGAAGACGACGGCGGCGACGATCGCGGTGAGCAGGACGCCGACGACGGGCGCCAGCCACCCCGGCGTGTGACCGAGGACCTGCTCGGCCGACGTGCCGATCGCGCCGGCGATCGTGTTCGCCTGCACCGAGTTGAAGACGAAGCTGAACGTCACGATGATCACGACGGAGAACAGCAGCCCCATCCACCGCTTGCCGAGCCCGCGCTCCATGTAATAGGCGGGCCCGCCACGGAAGTCCTTGCCGTCCCTGACCTTGTAGAGCTGGGCGAGGGTCGACTCGACGAAGCTCGCGGCCCCCACCACGAGGGCCATCACCCACATCCAGAAGACCGCGCCCGCGCCGCCGAGCGCGACCGCCGTCGCCACGCCCACGATGTTGCCCGTGCCGATGCGGGCGGCGGCGGAGATCGCGAACGCCTGGAACGACGAGACGGGCTTCTCCCCCGGCGCGGCCGGCGCCTTCGCCACCATCGCCCGGAGCATGTCGGGGATCAGGCGGATCTGCACCGCGCGGGAGCGGACCGTGAAGTAGATGCACAGTGCCGCGAGCACCGGGACGACGAGGTAGAGCCACAGTCCGTCGTTGAACGTGGCGAGACCTTCGTTGAAGCTCTCCATGGTCGGGACGGATCCTTCCGGTAGCCGGTCGGCCCCGCCTTCGACGGCGGAACCGACCGGCCACGGTAACGAATCACCCCGACGAGGTCACATCTTGTCCTGGAATTGTCCGCATCTTGGTATCGAGGACGCGGGCGGTCAGCCCCAGACGAGGCCGCGGGCCGGGTCCTCCAGCACCTTCGCGACGTCGGCCAGGTAGCGCGCGGCGAGCTCGCCGTCGACGAGCCGGTGGTCGACCGACAGCGCGAGCTGGGTGACCCACCGCGCCTTGATCTTGCCCTTGTGCACCCACGGCTGCTTCCGGATCGCGCCGAACGCGAGGATGCCCGCCTCCCCCGGGTTGAGGATCGGGGTGCCCGTGTCGGTGCCGAAGATGCCGACGTTCGTGATGGTGATCGAGCCGCCCGACATGTCCGCCGGCGAGGTGCGCCCGGCCCGCGCGGTCGCGGTGAGACCGGCGATCGCCTTCGCGAGCCCGAGCAGGTCGAGGGTGTGCGCGTCCTTGATGTTCGGCACGACGAGCCCGCGCGGGGTCGCGGCGGCGATCCCCAGGTTCACGTAGTGCTTGTAGACGATCTCCTGCGCGGCGTCGTCCCAGCTCGCGTTGATCTCGGGGTGCCGGTTGACGGCCAGCATCATGGCCTTGGCCGCGACGAGCAGGGGCGTCACGCGCACGTCGGCGAAGTCGCGGTCTTCCTTCAGCGCGGCCACGAGCTTCATCGTCTTCGTGACGTCGACGGTCTGGAAGACGGTCACGTGCGGGGCCGTGAACGCGCTGGCCACCATCGCCTCGGCGGTCCGCTTGCGCACCGACTTCACCGGCACGCGCGTCTGGCGGCCGTCCTGGGTGACGGCGCCCGAGGCGAGCCACGGCCGGTCGTCGTCGGGGTAGGTGGCGAGGGCCTTCGGCGCCGCGCCCTCGTGGTGCGCGACGACGTCCTCGCGCGTGACGATCCCGCCCGGGCCCGTGGGGTGCACGGACGCGAGATCGACGCCGAGGTCCTTGGCCAGCTTGCGCACCGGCGGCTTGGCCAGCACGCGCGTGGCCTGCGCGCCCGGGGCCGACGACGCCGGCACGCTCGCCAGCGGCTTCTCGATCCCCCCGCCGCCGCTGGTCGAGCCTGTCGACACCCCGCTGGTCGAGCCTGTCGACACCCCGCCGCTGGTCGAGCCTGTCGAAACCCCGCCGCTGGTCGAGCCTGTCGACACCCCGCCGCTGGTTGAGCTTGTCGAAACCCCGCCGCTGGTTGAGCTTGTCGAAACCCGGCTCGTGGTCTCGACAGGCTCGACCGACGAGGACGTGGTCTCGACAGGCTCGACCGACGAGGACGTGGTCTCGACAGGCTCGACCGACGAAGGCGTGGTCTCGACAGGCTCGACCGACGCGGTGGCGGGTCGCCGGCGCCGACGACGACCCGACGCCGCGCCGTCGCCGGTGCCGTAGCCGACGAGCACGGAGCCGGAGCCCTCGCCGTCGCCCGAGGTCCCGGCGGGGGCGTCGGGCGACGCGTCCGCAGGCGCGTCGGTGGTGATCTCGATGATCGCCGTGCCGACGTCGACGGTGGTGCCCTCCTCGGCGAGCAGCGCGGTGACGGTGCCGGCCCACGGCGACGGCAGCTCGACGAGCGACTTGGCGCTCTCGATCTCCACGATCACCTGGTTGACGGCGACGGTGTCGCCGACGGCGACTCGCCACTCGACGATCTCCGCCTCGGTGAGGCCCTCACCCACGTCGGGCAGCGGGAAACGCTGGGTCGTCATCGTTCTCCTCCGGTCCGCGAGTCGCGGCGGTCAGTGGCAGTCAGTGGGCGAGAACGCGGTCGACGGCGTCCACGACGCGGTCCACGCTCGGCAGGTACTCGTGCTCGAGCTTCGCGACGGGGTACGGCGCGTGGAAGCCGCCGACCCGCAGGACGGGGGCCTCCAGCGAGTAGAAGCACTCCTCGCTGACGCGGGCGGCGACCTCGGCGCCGGAGCCGAGGAACGTCGGCGCCTCGTGCACGACGACGCAGCGCCCGGTGCGCCGCACGGAGTCGGCGACGGCGGTGACGTCGAGCGGCGAGATCGAGCGCAGGTCGACGACCTCCGCGCTCGTGCCCTCGGCGGCCAGCGAGTCGGCGGCCTTGAGCGCCGTCGCGACGGTCGGCCCGTAGGCGACGAGCGTGACGTCGCTGCCCTGCCGGGCGACGCGCGCCCGGTTGAGCACGTCCGCCGTCCCGGCGTCCTGCACGGAGGGGTACGGGCCGGTCGTGACCTCACCCTTGGACCAGTACCGGCCCTTGGGCTCGAAGAACAGCACCGGGTCCGGCGACGCGATCGCGGCGCGCATCATGTCGTACGCGTCCTGCGGGGTGGACGGCGAGACGACGCGCAGGCCCGGCGTGTGCGCGAACAGCGCCTCCGGGCTCTCGGAGTGGTGCTCCACCGCGCCGATGCCGCCGCCGTAGGGGATGCGGATGACGACGGGCACCTGCAGCAGGCCGCGGGAGCGGTAGTGCATCTTGGCGAGCTGCGTCGTGATCTGGTCGTACGCGGGGAACACGAAGCCGTCGAACTGGATCTCGCACACCGGCCGGTAGCCCCGCAGGGCCATGCCGATCGCGGTGCCGACGATGCCGGACTCGGCGAGCGGCGTGTCGACCACGCGGTCCTCGCCGAAGTCCTTCTGCAGGCCGTCGGTGATGCGGAAGACGCCGCCGTTGCGGCCCACGTCCTCGCCCATCACGAGGACCTTCGGGTCCGACTCGAGGGCGGAGCGCAGGCCCTCGGTGATGGCCCTGGCGAAGGTCAGGGTCTCGCTCATCGGGTCGCCTCGCTCGTCTCGTTCTCGTACTCCTCGAACCACGCCCGCTCGGCCGCCACCTGGGCGTGCTCCGTCGCGTACACGTGCTCGAACATCGTCGTCGTGGGCGGGGCGCCGAGCTCGCGCACCTCGGTGCGCAGCCGCTCGCCGAGCGCGTCGGCCTCGCGGTCGAGCTCCGCGGCCCAGGCGTCGTCCCAGCCGTCCTCGGCGCGCAGCAGCGCGGCGACGCGGTCGATCGGGTCGCGGCGGCCCCAGTAGTCCTCCTCGGCGCGCTCCCGGTACCGGGTGGGGTCGTCGGAGGTGGTGTGCGCGCCCATGCGGTACGTGTACGCCTCGACGAACGTGGGCCCGCCGCCGGAGCGGGCGCGCTCGAGCGCCTCCGCCGTCACGGCGTAGCAGGCGAGGACGTCGTTGCCGTCCACGCGGACGCTGGGGATGCCGAAGCCCTCGCCACGCTGGTACAGCGGCGCGCGCGACTGGCGCGACGTCGGCTCGGAGATCGCCCACTGGTTGTTCTGCAGGAAGAACACGACCGGCGCGTTGTTCACCGCCGCGAACACGAGGGCCTCGCTCACGTCGCCCTGGCTGGTGGCGCCGTCGCCGAAGTACGTGACGACCGCGGCGTCGCGGGCGGCGTCGCCGGTGCCGACGGCACCGTCCCGCTGGACGCCCATCGCGTAGCCCGTGGCGTGCAGCACGTGGGAGCCGATGACGAGCGTGTAGAGGTGCACGTTGTGGGCGGCCGGGTCCCAGCCGCCGTGGTCCGCGCCGCGGTACAGGCGGAGGCGGTCCACCGGGTCGACGCCGCGCGCCTGCAGCACGCCGTGCTCCCGGTACGACGGGAACACGTAGTCCTGCGGCGCGAGGGCGTACGCCGACCCGACCTGGGCGGCCTCCTGGCCACGGCCCTGCGCATACAGCGCGAGCTCGCCCTGGCGCTGCAGGGCCGTGGCCTCGTCGTCGAACCGTCGCGTCAGCACCATGTCGCGGTACAGGGCGCGCAGGTCCTCGGAGGTGAGGTGGTCGACACGCGAGCGGTAGGTCGCGTTGTCGGGTTCGACGACACGCTCGCCGGTGGGCGAGACGAGCTGGACGAGGGGGGTGACGTCGGCGGGCGCGACCTCGGGCTCGCCGGTGACCTCGCCGGACTGGGTGTGCGGCACGCGTTCTCCTTCGCTGGCGGCCCCGGGCGGGGCTGGGCTGCTCCGGCACGGGCGAGGTCCCGGCGGGTGACCCACCGGAACCTACGCTTACGTAGCCTACGCCAGCGTAGGTTGTGGCCCAGGGGGCACACCCCCGGACTTCGGTACCAATGTCCCCCGTCTCGTTTTGGAGGAATCCTCCAAGCGTCGGCGGCTGTCGCGCGCGTCGTCGGGCCGCCGCCGCAGGTCAACGAGCAGGTCAGCGCGGGTACCCCTGCCCCACCCGCAGCGCGTCCCGCTCGCGCAGCACGGGCCAACGTGAGAAGGCGAACACGAGGAACATCACCACGTTGAGGATCGGCACGAAGCCGACGAGGATCCACCAGCCGGAGTAGCCGGCCTTCTGGATGACCCGGATGTAGGCGATCAGGAAGATCACGGCGATCGCCAGGTACACGGCGATGGCCACCCCGCCGACGAGCCACCCGTAGTCGTCGGCGAGCTGGTCGTAGTCCACGTTGTCCATGGTCAGGGAGTCTTCCGCGGCAGGGCTCCGCCGCAACCCGAGCGAAGGGACGCGAACGTCGCACCTCGTCGCCTACAGAGCCCGGGTTGACGACGAGGTACGACGCTCGCGCGCGAGCCGTGTCGGTGTCGAGCAGGATGCTCGGTGGACACCTCGACGAAGGGACGCGCCATGTCGACGCCGACGCCGGTCAACCCGCCGCAGCTGCACCAGAACCCCGCCTTCGCGCAGGGGATGATCCTGCCCGCCGGGCGCACGCTCTACGTGGGCGGCCAGAACGGCACCGACCCCGACGGCGCGATCGTCGAGGGCGGGCTCGGGCCGCAGACGGAGCAGGCGCTGCACAACGTGCTGGCCGTGCTCGCGGAGGCGGGCGCCGGCGCGGAGCACGTCGCGAAGATGACGATCTATCTCGACCCGTCCGTCGACCCGAACGACGCCTACGCCGCGTCGGGACGGGTCTGGCAGGCACGGACCGCCGTCACCGTCCTGGCCGTCGCTCCCGCCCGGCCCGGCGCGCTCGTCGAGGTCGAGGCGGTGGCCACGGTCCCCGAGGGCTGACGCGCCGCGCACGAGCCCCTACGGTGGGGCCGTGCGCCGTCGTCATACCGTCGCGAGGATCGTCGCGGCCGTCGCCCTGTGCCTCGCCGTCGCCGACGGGTTCCGCTGGGGCAACCGCTGGTACGTCTCGACGATGTACGACCGGTCCGGCTCGACCGTGATCTCCCACAACGTCCTCATGAAGGCCCACGACGCGCTGCTGCACGGGCTCGTCTGGCTCGCCGTCGCGCTCGTGGCCGCCGTCGTCGGCTGGCAGCTGCACCTCGTCCGGCGCCGTTCCGGCTGAGGCGAGCCCTCCCTCCGCACGGCCGGACCCTGCCCTCCGGTGGGCAGCGTCGCGGCGTCCGTGCGCCCCGAAGCGGTGGCAGCACTCTCCCCGAGCGTCTCGGCGTCGTCATCGACCGCACCAGACACGGTCGCCGATGTGAACTTGTGTGATCACAAGTGTGCTGACGTGTGACATTCTTGCCGAGTTTGTTATCGCACCGAGACCGCAACCGTTTGACCTGATCGGCCAGTATCCGCCAGAGTATGACGCGGACACCCGATCATCACCCTCGTAGTCGAGGATGACACCACAGGGACGTGGGCATGATGAGTTCACAAACTCACACTCTTGAACACACAAAGTCACAGACGACACCGCGTCGGCTCAGCGACGGCCAGTTCGCCGTCCTGCTGCTGCTGCCGGGCGTCGCGCTGCTGGCGGGCGTGGTCCTGTACCCGCTCGTCGCGGCGCTCGTCACGGCGTTCTTCGAGCAGAGCCTCGTCCTGCCCGGACGCACGTTCGTGGGGCTCCAGAACATCGTCGAGGTGCTGCAGGGCGACTTCCTGCGGCTGCTCGGCCAGACGATGGTCTTCACGCTCGGCACCACGATCCTGCCGTTCGTCATCGGGTTCGCCCTGGCGCTGGCGCTGAACACGAAGATCCGCGGCGCCAAGGTGCTGCGCGGCCTCATGCTCATCCCCTGGCTCGTGCCCGGCGTCGTCGTGTCGTTCCTGTGGATGTGGATCTTCAACGCCAACTACGGCGTGATGAACGCGCTGCTGCAGGGCCTCGGCGTCATCGACGACCCGCAGGCCTGGCTCGCCCAGCCCGGCACCGCGATGGGTGCCGTGATCCTGGCGAAGACCTGGCAGTCGTTCCCCTGGATGATGGTCATGCTGCTGGCCGGCCTGCAGACCGTGCCCGGCGAGCTGCACGAGGCCGCGGAGATGGACGGCGCGGGCACCGTGCGCAGGTTCTTCGCGATCACGCTGCCGCACCTGAAGGGCATCGTCGGGCTGGTGCTGCTGCTGGAGTTCATCTGGAACTTCCAGCACTTCGACATCATCTACGTCCTCACCGGCGGCGGCCCCGCGGGCGCCACCCAGACGTTCGCCACCGCGGTCTACGAGACGGCCTTCCACGGCTTCGACCTCGGCCGCGCCGGCGCCCTCGGCCTCCTGTGGATGGTGCTGCTCATGGCGCTCGTCGTCGTCTACGTCCGCTTCTCGGAGAAGGGGGAGGAGCGATGAGCGCGACGACGCAGCTCCCCGCCACGCCCACGCCCTCGACGCCCGCGCCCTCCGGCGCCGGCCGGCCCGCGGCCCCCGCCCGACGACGCCGCGGCGCGCTGCGCTCGGAGCGCCGCGGCGTGCGGGTCGCCGCCTGGACGACGGTCGTCGTCCTCGGCGGGTTCGGCCTCCTGCCCGTGTACTGGCTGCTGGCGACGGCGCTCACGCCGCGCAACCAGGTGTTCGCGTACCCGCCCCGGTTCTTCCCCGCGGCGCCCACGCTCGACGCGTTCGCCTCGCTCGCCTCGAACGACGCGCTGTTCGGCTACCTGCGCAACAGCGTCATCGTCTCGGTGATCACCGCGCTGCTGTCGGTGCTCGTGTCCGCGTACATGGGGTACTCGTTCTCCAAGTTCCGCTACCGCGGCCGCCGCTCGCTGATGTACCTGGTGCTGGCGTCGCAGATGTTCCCGCAGGCCCTGCTGCTCATCACGCTCTACTCGGTGTTCAGCGCGTACAACCTGCTGAACACGTACACCGCGCTGGTGCTGAGCTTCACCACGTTCACGCTGCCGCTGTGCGTGTGGATGCTCAAGGGCTTCTTCGACACCATCCCCGACGAGCTGATCGAGGCGGCGCGCGTCGACGGCGCCTCCCGCCTGCGGATCATCCACTCGATCGTGCTGCCGCTCGCGGCCCCCGGCCTCATCGCCGCCGGCCTGTTCGCGTTCGTCCGCGGCTGGAACGACTTCGTCTTCGCCCTCACCCTCGCCGGCCCGGAGAAGCAGACCCTCCCGCCCGGCCTGGTCAACACGTACATCGGCGAGGCGTCGACGGCGTGGCCGGAGCTCATGGCCGCCTCGCTCGTCGTGTCCCTCCCCGTCGCGATCGCCTTCATCGCCCTGCAGAAGTACCTCGTCGGCGGCCTCACCGCCGGCGCGGTCAAGGGCTGACCCGCACCCAGCGCACCACCCGTCCCGACAGACCCTGACCGACCCTCGATGCGGAGGATCCCCATGTCCCTCACCCTGCCCGGCTCCGCGATGTCGCGCCGCCGCATGCTCCAGCTGCTCGGCGTCGGCGCCGGCACCGCCGCCCTCGCCGCCTGCGCTCCGTCCGCCGGTTCGTCGACCGGCACGGCCGGTGCCGCCGCGAGCGGCGGCGCGAAGACGAACTTCGCGTTCTCCTCGTGGTCGTTCACGGAGGAGGCCGCCGCACCCGCCCTCGAGGCGATCGTCGCCGCCTACCAGGACAAGGAGGGCGTCACGATCAAGGACGTCTCCTTCCCCTACAACGAGTACATCAACCAGCTCACCCTGCAGGTGAAGGGCGGCCAGTTCACCGGCGCCGCGCACGTGGACGTCGCGTGGCTCGGCTCGCTCGCCGCCATGGGCAAGCTGCAGGACCTGTCCGCGCTCACCGAGGGCCGCGGCTACACCGACGCCGCCCTCACGGCGGCCCAGTTCGACGGCACGCAGTACGCGGTGCCCTGGACGATCGGTGCGATCGGCCTCATCTCGAACTCCGAGCTGCTGACGAAGGTCGGCGTCGAGAACGACGCCTTCCCGACCACGGTCGACGAGTTCGAGAAGACGCTCAAGGACCTCAAGGCGCTCGGCGGCGGGCTCATCCCCTACGCCGCGTCGACGAAGGCCGCGCAGCTCAAGGACATCCTCATCTGGATGCAGACCTTCGGCAGCCCGCTGGTCGACGGCGACACCGTCACCATCGGCGACGACGCGTCCGTCGAGGCCGTGACCTGGTACAAGAGCCTGTACGACCAGAAGCTCATCGCGCCCGACGTCGACCGCTTCGACGCCCGCTCGCTGTTCGCCCAGGGCCGCGCGGCGATCTACGACGACGCCCCGGTCGGCCGCGGCGCCGTGACCGAGGAGTCGCCGGACAAGGACCTGGACAAGAAGCTCAACCCCGTCGCGCGCCCGGTGCTGAAGGCCGGCGACACCCCGCAGGCGCTCGTCTGGGGCGGCGCGATCGCCGTCGTCGACGGCGAGGGCGCCGCGACCGCGGGCGACTTCGCGCAGTTCGCGACCTCCGACCTCGACACCGTGCTGGCCGACTACGAGGTGCGCGGCCTGCCGCCCGTGACGACCGAGGCGCTGGAGTCCGACACCGTCAAGGCCGACACCTTCGGGACCCTGTTCAGCGAGCGCATCACCGCGACCGCCACGACGAACCCGTTCTGGAAGTTCACCGCGTACTCGCAGGTCGAGACCGAGATCGCCGAGCAGGTGCAGGCGGTGCTCGTGGGCAAGACCGACCCGAAGACGGCCATGCAGAAGGCCGGCGAGGCCGCACAGAAGCTCATCGGCTGACCCTGCCCTTGTCCACCCCCGGAGTCATGACCACGGTTCAAGGAGGAACCATGCGACGACGCCCCACCCCGCGCGTGACGATCGCGATCGCCGCGGCTGCAGTGCTCGCCACCGCCGCCCTGCCGGCGGCGGCTGCGGTGCCCGCGGCGCACGCCAAGCACGCCGCGCAGGTCGAGGAGCTGCCGTTCACCGTCGACTCGTCCAACCAGGCGGGCTGGTGGAAGCCGATCGACGTCGTCGACGGCACCACGTACGTGGCCTTCAACGCGCCCGGGCCGACGGCCGCGACGCACGAGGTCCACGTGGCCTCGCGCGGCGTGGACGGCGGCTGGACCGACGGCTGCCTGCGGGCGGCGGACGGCGCCTGCGCGACGTTCGTCGACGACGACGGCCACAACCAGCCGTCGATCGTCGTGGACGGCGACGGGAACGTGCACGCCTTCGTCTCGATGCACCACGAGCAGTGGAACTACTTCCGCACCACGACGCCGGGCGACGTGACGAGCCTCGTCGACGTCTCGGCCGAGATGCCCGACCAGGACCTCGCCGTCACCTACCCGGTGACGGCCCGCGGCGCCGACGGCGACGTGTACGTCATGGCGCGGGCGGGGGCGGACCAGCGGCAGGCCCGCACGGGCAACCTGTACCGCTTCGACACGGTCGCGGGCACCTGGTCGCGGGTCGCCGTCGTGGCGGACGCCCAGGGCTATTCGTTCTACCCCGACGACCTCGAGGTGGGCACCGACGGGCGCGTGCACGTGCTGTGGGAGTGGGGCCCGTGGCCCGCCGACCCGTCGCGGCACCTCGGCTCGTACGCCGTGTACGACCCGGCCGACGGCTCGTTCCGCGACGTCGCCGGGACCGCGCTGAGCACGCCGATCACCCCGGCCACGCCGGGCTCGGTGGTCTACCAGCCCTACGTCGAGGGCGAGGACATCAGCTCCTACTGGCCGGCGCTGCAGACGGCGAAGCTGTCGGTGCACGGCGACGAGCTCGACGGCATCGCCTACCGGTTCCGCACCGAGGGCGTCACGGCCTTCGACGGCTACGACGTGCGGTTCGCCCGATGGGACGGCGGCGCGTGGCAGCGCCAGACCGTGCTCGACCTCGGGGCGGTGGGCCCCGGGGTCGAGACCTCGGCCGCGATCGAGACCACGTCGGCCGGCCCGACCACCCGCGTCTACGCGGTCGTCGAGACGAGCTCGTGCGCCACCGGCCGGCAGAGCGCCGTGCTCCGCGCCGAGCAGGTGCGCGGCGAGAGCACGTGGCGGTTCGGCACGCTGGGCGACGCCCGGACCGGGGCCCAGCGGCTCAGCGCCGTCACGGCGCCCACGGGCACCGACCAGCTGTACGTCACGGTCCCGAGCGCCGGGGAGCTGTTCCACGCCACGGTGCCCCGCACGGGCGGCACGCCGGAGGGCTCGACGGCGGCCGAGGTCGTCGCCGGGCTGCGCGGCGAGGCCTCGGGCACCAACGTCGCCCGGGGCGCCGCCGTCACGGTCTCGTCGTCGCTGCGCGCCGACACCGGCGGCGAGCTCGCCGTGGACGGCGACTGCACGGACGCCAGCCGCTGGATCTCGGCGGCCGACGACGCCCAGCCGGTGCTCACCGCCGACTGGGGCTCCGACGAGGCCGTGGACACCGTGCGCGTGCGCAGCGGCTACACGAAGTCGACCGGCACCGCCGACGTGCTGCGCTCCTTCTCCGTGGAGCTGCACACGCCGGACGGCTGGGTACCGGCCGGCCAGGTCACGAACAACACCTCGGGCACCGTCACCCTGCCGGTGCCCACCACCACGGCGGACCAGGTCCGCCTGCTGATCACCGACCCCTCGGCGTCGGCGACGGACGTCGCCCGCGTCTACGAGGTCGAGGTGCTCGCCGCGGACGGCTGACACGGCTCGTCGGTCGAGCCTGTCGAGACCACGTCGCGGGTCTCGACAGGCTCAACCACCGGGTCTCGACACGCTCAACCATCGAAGAAGGACTGGGAGAACATGCGCACGCAGACCGTCGAGGCGGACGTGGTCGTCGTCGGAGGGGGGCTCGCCGGCGTCAGCGCGGCGGTCGCCGCCGCGCGGCTGGGCCGCCAGGTCGTGCTGGTCAACAACCGGCCGGTGCTGGGCGGCAACTCCTCCTCCGAGGTGCGGGTGTGGGTGTGCGGTGCCACCGCGCACGGCAACCAGCGCTGGGCCCGGGAGACAGGGATCGTCGGCGAGATGTATGTCGAGAACCAGTACCGCAACCCCGAGGGCAACCCGGTCTACTGGGACGACGTCGTGCTGGACACCGTGCGCCGCGAGGAGAACCTGCGGCTCTTCCTCAACACGGACGTGCGCGAGGTGGTCGCCAGCGGCCCCGACGACGCGCGCCGCATCGAGTCCGTCACCGGCTGGACGATGGGCTCGGAGATCCTCACGACGTTCACCGCGCCGGTCTTCCTCGACTGCACCGGCGACGGCCTCGTGGGCCACCTGGCCGGCGCGCGGTACCGGCTCGGCAAGGAGTCGCAGGCCGAGTTCGGCGAGGAGTGGGCGCCGCCGGAGCCGGTGCGCGAGTTCCTCGGCTCCACGCTGCTCTTCTACACCAAGGACCTCGGCCACCCGGTGAAGTACGTCGCGCCGGAGACCGCGATCGACATCACCCGCACGCCCATCCCGATGAACCGCGTCATCCGCAGCGGCGACTCCGGCGCGCACTACTGGTGGATCGAGTGGGGCGGCGAGCTCGACATCGTCGACGACAACGAGCGCATCCGCGACGAGCTGCGCGGCGTCATCCTCGGCATCTGGGACTACATCAAGAACTCCGGGAAGTTCGACGCCGACAACCTCACGCTCGAGTGGATCGGCAACGTGCCCGGCAAGCGCGAGTACCGCCGCCTCGTCGGCGACTACACGCTGCACCAGGGCGACGTCGTCGACCAGACGGTGTTCGAGGACGGCGTCGCGTTCGGCGGCTGGTCGATCGACCTGCACCCGGCCCAGGGCATGTACGCCGAGGGCGCGGGCGCGCTGCAGCGGTTCTCCGAGGGCGTCTTCGAGATCCCCTACCGCTCCCTGTACTCGGTGAACGTGGAGAACATGCTGTTCGCCGGGCGGGACGTGTCGGCCACGCACATCGCCTTCGGCGCGGCCCGCGTCATGGCGACGTGCGGCGCGATGGGCCAGGCCGCGGGCACCGCGGCGGCCCTGTGCGTGGAGCACGGCACCACGCCGCGCGGCATCTACACCGACCACCTCGACGAGCTCCGCCAGACCCTGCTGCGCTGGGACGCGCCCGCGGTCGGCATCGCGAACGCCGACCCGCACGACCTCGCCCGCCGGGCCCGCGTCACGGCGTCCAGCGCGACGACGCGCGTCGCCGCGCCGGTCACGGAGCCGTCGGACGGCGACCCCTACGACGCGTACGACGTCTACGACCTCGACGTGGACCTCGGCATCGTGCTGCCCGTCGACCCGCGCCTCGACACGGTCGAGCTGCTCGTCTCCGCCCGCCGCGACACGACGCTCTCGGTCGAGGTGTGGTCCACCGGCAAACCGCAGAACGTGGTGCCCGCGCACCTCGAGGCCAAGACCGACGTCGCCGTGGCCGCGGGCGACGAGCGCTGGGTCACCGCGCACGTGCCGTTCACGCCCGACGCGCCGCAGAACGCCGTCGTCGTGCTGCGCGCCAACCCCGACGTCGCGGTGCGCACCACGTCCCCGCTGCCCGCGGGCGTCCTCACGCTGGTGCACCGCGTCGACAACGACGACCAGAACGTGCAGATCAGCTCCGACGAGCTGCTGGTGCAGTGGCCCACCAAGCCGCTGCGCGGGCGGTCCGTCGTCTTCCGCGCCGGCCCGGACACCCGCGCCCTCGCCCCCGAGCGCGCCACGAGCGGGTTCCACCGCAACCACGGCGGCCCGAACCTCTGGGCGTCGTCCCCGCTGGTGCCTGGCCGCGACGAGTGGCTGCGCCTCGACTGGGACGAGCCCGTGACCGGGCGCGAGGTGCGCGTGGTGTTCGACGACGACCTCGACGTCGAGCTCAATACGCTGCACCACCACCGCACGCCCGACGAGATCATGCCGACGCTCGTGAAGGACTACCGGGTCGAGGTGCTGCCCGCCGGCGCTCCCGGGGCCGGCGACGACTGGGTGACCGTGGCCGACGAGACGGACAACCGGTGGCGCCTGCGCGTGCACCCCCTGCCCGCCGACGTCGGGCCGCTGCGCGCCGCCCGCCTCGTGATCGGCGCGACGAACGGCGCAGCGCAGGCCCGTGTGGTCGCGCTGCGCGTGCAGGAGTGACGGTGCCGCACGCAGGACTCACCCGCACGGCCCGCGGCATCGTCACGCCGGCCCGGGCTACGCTGACGGCCGTGCACAGGAAGGAGCGCACCGGCATCGTGGCGCTCGCCGTGCCGGACCTCGAGGAGCCGTACTTCGCCGAGCTCACGGCGCTGCTGGTGCGGCGCGCGGACGAGCGCGGCCTGTCGATCCTCATCCAGCAGACCGCCGGCGACCACGAGCGCGAGGTGGACGTCGCCAACGGCCTCGGGCTGCCCCCGACCGACGGGCTCATCCACATCCCGCGCGCGCTGTCCGTCGCCGACCTGACCCGGCGCACCTCCCCCGGCCCGCTGGTGCTGCTCGGCGAGCACATCCTGGTCAGCCCGTTCACGCACGTGACGATCGACAACCGGGCCGCGTCGTACGCCGCGACCGCGCACCTCGCGTCCGTCGGGTGCCGCCGGGTGGCGTTCGTCGGCCCGCGCGACGCCCGCCCGTCGGACGCGGCCGACCGCCGGTACGCCGGCTACCGGGAGGCCGTGGCCGCGCTCGGCATCGCGGACGACCCGGAGCTCGTCGCCCAGGTCGAGTCGTTCACGCCCGCCGAGGGGCTGCGCGCCGTGCGCGAGCTCCTGGAGCGCGGCGTGGAGCTCGACGGCATCGTCTGCTCCAACGACTCGGTCGCGTTCGGCGCCCTGCCCGCCCTGCACGACGCCGGGCAGCGCATCCCCGAGGACGTCGCGGTCGTCGGCATCGACGACGTGCGCGGCGCCCGCTTCACGACGCCGTCGCTCACGTCCGTCTCCCCCGACAAGGAGGCGCTGGTGGAGCGGGCGCTGAGCGAGCTCGAACGGCAGATCGCCACGCCGCCCGGCGCGAACCTGCCGGTGCAGCACGTCGTGGTGGACGCGCGCGTCGTCCACCGCGCGAGCACCGCCCGCTGACGGCGGTGCCGCCCCGCAGCGTGCCGGAGCACGGCGGTCAGCCGACCGGGACCACCCAGAGCTCGCCCACGTGCGCCTCGACGAGCTCGCGCGCGTCGTCGTCCAGGCCGTCGTCGGTGACGAGGCGCTCCACCTCGTGCAGGTCGACGATGGTCGTGAGGCCGACGACGCCCCACTTGGTGTGGTCGGCGAGCACGACCGCGTCCTGGCCCGCGGCGAGCAGCGCCCGGTCGGTCTCCGCCTCCAGCAGGTTGGGCGTCGTGAGGCCGGCGTGCAGGTCGACGCCGTGCACCCCGAGGAACGCCACGTCGAGGTGCAGGTGCTCCAGCGAGCGGACGGCGACGGGGCCCACGAGGGCGTCGGACGGCGTGCGCACGCCGCCGGTGAGCACCACGGACTGCGTGTACGGCTCGTCGGCGCGCTCGGGCCGGCGGAGCACCTCGGCCACCGGGAGCGAGTTGGTCACCACGGTGAGGTCCGGGACCGCGCGCAGCTCCTGGGCGAGGATCCACGCCGTCGTGCCGCCCGAGAGGCCCACGGCCATGCCCGGCTCCACGAGCTGCGCGGCGCGGCGGGCGATGGCCCGCTTCTCGGCGACGAGGTGCTGCGTGCGGGCGGCGAACGCCCGCTCGTGGCCCGCCTCGGGCGCGTCGCCGCGCGTCGTGGCGCCGCCGCGCACCCGGTCGAGCTCGCCCGCGTCCGCGAGCGCCTCGATGTCCCGGCGCACCGTCATGGCGCTGACGCCCAGCTCCTCCGCGAGCTCGGTGACGCTCGCGGCGCCCCTGCGGCGCACCTCGGCCACGATCCGCGACCTGCGTTCTGCGACGAGCACCCGCACCCCTTTCGACCCGCGGCACAGTCTGTCACGCAGGCTGCCACCCGTTGGCCCTGACCCGGAGAACCTGGAGACCCCGTGACGCCGCCCGCCCCCTATGACGCCTGGTTCCCCGACAGCCCGATCGACGGCACGTACGGCTTCGACCGGGACGCCCTGCTCGCCGTGCCGCCGGCCGCGGAGCCGGAGGGGTTCGCCGACCTGTGGCGGTCGTGGCACGCGGCGGCCCGCGGCGTCCCCGCCGACGTCGTGACCGCGCCGGTGGGCCGCCAGGGTGCGCACGACGTGTCCGTCGTGACGTTCACCGCCGCCGGCGGCCTGCGGCTGCGCGCGTGGCTCGCGCTCCCCGTAGAGGGCCCGGTGCGCGTGGGGATCGTGCACGGCCACGGGTACGGCGGCCGCGACGCGCCGTCGTTCGAGCGGGTGCCGCGCGACGCGGCGGTGATCTTCCCGGTGGCCCGCGGCCTGGGGTCGCTCAACTCCGGGGTCGGGGCCCCGGCGGTGAGCACCGAGCACGTGCTCGCCGGCATCGAGGACGTCGAGACGTACGTGCTCGGCCGCTGCGCGGTCGACCTGTGGCACGCCGCCACCGCGCTGCAGGAGGCGCTCGCCGGCGTCCCCGGGGTGCCGGACGACCTGCCGCTGTACTACGTGGGCACCAGCTTCGGCGGCGGGGTCGGCGCCCTGGCCCTGCCGTGGGACGACCGGTTCGTGGGCGCCACGCTCGAGGTGCCGAGCTTCGGCCAGTACGACGAGCGCCTCGCCGTGCCGTGCACCGGCAGCGGCGAGGCCCAGCGCCGGTACGTGGCGGCGCACCCCGGGGCGCGCGCGGTGCTCGCCCTCACCGACGCGTCCGTGGCGGCCACGCACCTGCGCGTCCCGACCCGCGTCGAGTGCGCCCTGTGGGACGCGCACGTGCCGCCGCCCGGCCAGTTCGGCGTCGCGAACGGCGTCCCCGCGGCCGAGCTGGAGCTGGCCGTGCACTCCGCCGGGCACGCGGAGTACCCCGGCCAGGCGCGCGAGATGGCCGCGGCGTTCGCGGCCACCCGCGATCACGTCGCACGCGCCGTGGCGCGTGCGACGTGATCGCGGCGAGGACGCTCAGTTCCAGTCGTCGATCTTCACGTCCCGGGGCGACGGCGCGGCGTCACCGCCCTCGACCAGGGCCTTGAGGCTCACCAGGAACGTGGCCCACTTGGTGCTGCAGTGGTGCATGAACTCGACGGGCTCGCGCCAGCCGCGGTGCGCGAACAGCACGATCGTGAAGTCGCCGTCCTGGCGCAGGTCCCACTCGATCGTCGTCCCGACCCACTCCTCGGGGCCGTCGACCACCCGCCACACCACGCGCTGCTGCGGGACGGCCTCCACGACCTCCATGACGAAGCCGCCGTCGGGGAACCGGAACTCGACGGTGCCGCCGAGCCCGGCGTCTCCCGTCGTCTTCTCGGTCCACCAGCGGGCGAGGCCGTCGACCGTCGTCAGCGCGTCGTACATCGTCTCGGGCGTCGGGGTCTCGGCCCCGATGCGGTGCAGGATGTCCACCATCGTGATCAGCTCCTTCTCGTGGTCTCGATCGCCTCGGCGATCGCCTTGATGCGGTGCAGCCTGCGGTCCCATGCCCGGCCGACGGACGCGAGCTGGTCCGCCGCCCGGGCGAGCTGGGCGGCGTCCACCTGGCACCGCCGCTCCCGGCCCACCGAGGTCGAGCGGACGAGGCCGGCCCGGTCGAGCACGTCCAGGTGCTTGGCCACCGCCTGCCGGGTGACCGGCAGCTGCCGGCTCAGCGACGAGGCGGTGCCTCCGCCGTCCGCGAGCAGCAGGTCGAGGATGCGGCGCCGCGTGGGGTCCCCGATCGCCGACCAGAGGTCGTCGTCGACCGGGCCCGGCGTCGCGGGACTCACGACGCCACCCCCGGCGACTGCGCGTAGGTCACGAGCCGCGGCAGATAGAAGGCCCAGCCCTCGACGTGCTCCCGGTACTGCTGCTCGAGGACGGCGACCTCCCAGCCCATCTCGCGGAAGCCGGTCTCGGTCATCCGCAGCAGCGTCCCGCCGCCCGACGGCACGAGCTCGAAGGTGACGAGCAGCGAGTTCCCCTCGGCCGCGGCCTCGCCGGCCGGGTGCGTCCAGCGGAACGAGAACGTCCGCGGCGGCAGCGACTCGACGACGGTGAGCTGCTCGACCGACCGGTCGGCGCCCTCGCCGAAGACGATCTCCCCCGTGCCTCCCGGCTCCGAGGAGTACCGGGCGTCGTCCGGCCACCACTGCTTGACGTGGTCCGGGCTGCTCACCACCTCGAAGACGACCTCGGGTGACGCGTCCACGAAGATCTCGCGCTCGATGCTTCCCAGCTCCATGACGCCCTCCCGCAACTATTGGTTGCACATCAACATAGCCTCGCCGGACCAGATGCGCAACCATGAGTTGCGGAATATGCCATCAGGTCGGAAAGTCAGTCCTCGGCGAACAGGCGCGCGGCGAGCGCGCAGGGGTCCGCGGGGTCGTCGGCGACCGGGGCGGCCGCAGTCAGCGGGCTGGGGGAACCCGACGGCGAAGCGGCCGTCGTCGGGCCGCCCGTCCCGCACGCCGTCAGCAGGGTCAGGAGCGCGACGGCGGGCAGCACGGAGCGGACGCGACGAGGCATGGGCACATGCCTCACCAGCACCGCGGACCGCGGGCAAGACCCTCGCGACCGCGCCTACCGCCGACGCGTCGCCAGGAACTCGCCGATGCGGCCGATGGCCTCGGTGAGGACCTCCTCGTCGGGCAGGGTGACGAGGCGGAAGTGGTCGGGCTCGAACCAGTTGAACCCGGTGCCGTGCGTGACCAGGATCTTCTTCGCCCGCAGCAGGTCGATGACGAACTGCTCGTCGTCCTCGATCGGGTACATCTCCGGGTCGAGGCGCGGGAAGCAGTACAGCGCGCCCTTCGGCCGGACCGATGTGACGCCGGGGATCTCGTTGAGCAGCTTGTCGGCCAGCATCGCCTGGTCGTAGAACCGCCCGCCGGGCACGATGAGCTCGTCGATCGACTGGTAGCCGCCGAGCGCCGTCTGGATGGCGTGCTGCGCGGGCACGTTGGCGCACATGCGCATGTTGGCCAGCAGGGTGAGGCCCTCGAGGAACTCGGTGGCGGTCTCCTTCGGGCCCGACACCATGACCCAGCCGGCGCGGTAGCCGCACACGCGGTACGCCTTCGACAGGCCGCTGAAGGTCAGGCACAGCACGTCGTCGCCCGCGGCGGCCGCGGCGTGGTGGTGGGTGGCGCCGTCGAACAGGATCTTCTCGTAGATCTCGTCGGTGAGGACCACGAGGTCGTGACGGCGGGCGATGTCCACCATCGCCTCGACCATCTCCTTGCTGTACACGGCGCCGGTGGGGTTGTTCGGGTTGATGATCACCATGGCGTGCGTGTTCTCGGTGATCTTCGACTCGAGGTCCTCGAGGTCCGGCATCCAGCCGTTCTCCTCGTCGCACCGGTAGTGCACCGCCGTGCCGCCGCACAGCGTGACCGCGCCGGTCCACAGCGGGTAGTCGGGCGCCGGCACGAGGATCTCGTTCCCCTCGTCCACGAACGCCTGCAGCACCATCGAGATGAGCTCGGAGACGCCGTTGCCGATGAACACGTCGTCCACCGTCGTGTCCCGCAGGCCGCGCGACTGGTAGTACTGCGCCACCGCGGTGCGCGCCTCGTAGATGCCGCGCGAGTCGCTGTACCCCTGCGCCTCCGGCAGGTGGTGCACGACGTCGGCCTGGATGGCCGCCGGTGCCTCGAAGCCGAACGGCGCCGTGTTGCCGATGTTCAGCTTGAGGATGCGGTGGCCCTCGGCCTCGAGGCGCTGGGCCTCGACGAGGATGGGGCCGCGGACGTCGTAGCGGACGCCGCGGAGCTTGCGGCTCTGTCGGATGGTGCGCACGGGGACCATCATCCCCCGCGCCCCCGCCGTCCGACACGGCCATTCCGCGACGAGCGGCCCCAGGGTCACGACGGCGGGCCGACGTCGCAGGTCAGCGGGCCGCGGCGTCGCCCGTCGCGGGGCGGCCGGTCGCGGCGTCGTCCCGCGAGGTCGTCGCCGGCGCGGCGCCGACCAGCGCGTCCAGGCGCTCCAGCCGCTGCGCGGTGGCGTCGTCGGCGGGCGTCATGAGGATGATCCGGTCCCCGCGGGCGCGGTCCAGCCACAGGCTCTGGAAGTGCACGTCCAGCCGGCCGACGCGGGGCGACCGGTAGCGACGCAGCTGCGTCCGGTCGGCCGCGACGTCGTACGACTCCCAGTGCCGGACGAAGTCGGGGGACGCGGCGCGCAGCCGGGACACCAGGGCGGCCCAGCGCGGGTCGTCGCGGTGCTCGGGCTCGCGGGCCCGCAGCCGCGCGGCGATGTCGTGCAGCACCGTGTCCTCGGCGTCGCCCAGGGCCCCGCGCCAGCGCGGGTCGGTGTACATCAGCCAGGCGCAGTTGCGCTCCTCGGGCGGGTGGGCGTCGAGGTCGTCGAACAGGTACCGGTAGGCGCGGTTGGCCGCCAGGAGGTCGTAGCCGTCGGTCTGGACGGCGGCCGGGAACGGCAGCAGCCCCGCCAGCACGGCCAGCTGCTCGGGCCGCACCTCGGCCGGCGCCCCCGGCGCGACCGCGGCCTCCCGGCCCGCCAGCGCCATGAGGTGCCGGCGCTCCGCCGGGTCGAGCCGCAGCACCCGGGCCACCGCGTCGAGCACCTGGTCGGAGACGTTCTTCGCCCGCCCCTGCTCGAGCCACGTGTACCAGGTGACCCCCACCCCGGCGAGCTGCGCCACCTCCTCCCGGCGCAGGCCGGGGGTGCGGCGGCGGCCGCCCGCGGGCAGCCCGACGTCGCCAGGACGGACCCGGCCGCGGCGCTCGCGCAGGAACTCTCCCAGGGCGGCCCGGTCGGGGGCGACGGCGGTCATGCCGCCCAGTCTCGCCCCGCGCGGCCCGCGGATCCAGGTGCTGCCGGTACCACGATCAGCAGGCTCCTGGTACCAGGATGACGAGGAGCGCACCGTCGGGTCATGACCTTGCCCCCCACGGCCGCGCCCACCACGGCGCCCACCTCGGCCCCGAGCACCGCGCGCGTCACGACCCACGACGCCGCCCCCGTCGAGGCCGCGACGCCCACCCGCGCGCTCACCGGCCTCGGCCTCGCCGTCCTGCTCCTCGCCTACCTGCCGGTCAACATGACCTTCGGGTCCGTGAACCTGCTCGCCCCGGCGATCACCTCGGACCTCGGCACCGCGATCTCGGGCGGCCAGCTCGTGCTCTCCGCGTACACGACGACGTTCGCCGCCACCCTCGTCGTCGCCGGCCGCCTGGGCGACCGCTACGGCCGGCGACGGCTGCTCGCCGTCGGGCTGACGGCGTTCGCCGCGCTGTCGGTGCTGGCGGCAGTCGCGCCGAGCCTGACCGTGCTGGTCGCGCTGCGGGCCGCCCTCGGCGTCGCCGCGGGCCTGTTCACGCCGCAGGTGCTCTCCACCATCCAGGCCACCGCCCCCGACCGGCTGCGCACGCTGGGCGTCACCCTGTTCACCGCGGTGAGCGGCGTCGCGACCATCGCCGGGCAGGTCCTCGCGGGGGCCGTGGCCGGGCTCGCCGGGGAGCACCTGGGCTGGCGGCTGGTGCAGGCGGCCACGGGCGCGATCGCCGCCGCGGCCCTGCTCGCGCTGCGGACCGTGCCCGAGTCCCGCTCGTCGGCGCCGCTGTCCCTCGACCTGCGCGGCGCGACCCTGCTCGGCGCCGGGCTGCTGCTGCTCGTGGTGCCGCTGACGCTCGGCGCGTCGGCCGGCTGGCCGCCCGCCCTGATCGGCATGCTCGCCGCGGCCGGCGTCGTCCTCGCCCTGTTCGCCCGGTCCCAGCACCGGGCCGAGCGGCGCGGCGAGCTGCCTGTCGTGCCGCCGAGCGTGCTGCGCAGCCCCGCCGTGCGGCTCGGGCTGGTCATGACCCTGCTGTTCTTCACCGGCTACGGGGCGTTCCTGTACGAGTTCTCGGCCCTCGCGCAGGGCGCGCTCGGCGCCGACGCCTGGGGCACGGTCGTGCTGCTGCTCGGCTTCGGCGGCGCGTTCGTCGCCACGGCCCTCGCGATGCCGGTGATCGAACGGCGCACGGGCCGCTGGACGATGGCCGGGGCCGCCGTCGCGCAGGCCCTGGTGCTCGGCGCGCTCGCCGTCGTGGTCGGCGGCGGGCACGGCGGGACGACGGCGGTCCTGCAGCCGCTGCTCATGGCGCTCGGCGCCGCCCAGGCACTCATGTACGGGCCGGTGCTCCGCACGGTCCTGTCGCGGACGCCGACCTGGGCCGCCGGCGTCGCGGGCGGGCTGTTCACCACGCTGCAGCAGCTCGGGCTCGGCCTCGGCGTCGCCGTCCTCGGTGGGCTGTTCCAGTCCGTCGCCGCGCGGGCGTCCGGGGGCGCGGCGGCCGGGCTGCCGCGCGGCTTCGTCGTCGCCGTCGTCGTGCAGGCGGGCCTGGCGCTGACCTTCGCGGCGCTCGCCACGCGGGTCGCGCGCGGTCAGCGCTGACGACGCGCTCGGTTCGGCAGGTCGATCTGCCGCATGGGTGGCACCGTCCCGCCTGGTGCGCGACGGTGGAACCTCACGCTTCACGCTTGGAGGTCGTCATGAAGGTCGTCGTCATCGGTGCGCTCGGCAAGGTCGCGCGCCAGCTCGTCCCGCTGCTCGCGGACGGCGGCACCGGACCCGTCGTCGACGTCGTCGGCGTCGTGCGCAAGCCCGAGCAGACGGACCGCGTCGCGGACCTCGGCGCGGACCCGCTGCTGCTCGACGTCGAGCACGCGAGCACCGAGGAGATCGCCGGCGCGCTGGCCGGCGCCGACGCCGTCGTGTGGGCCGCCGGGGCGGGCGGCGGCAACCCCGACCGCACGTACGCCGTCGACCGCGACGCCGCGATCCGGTCCATGGACGCCGCCGCGAGCGCCGGGGTGCGGCGCTACGTGATGGTGTCGTGGGTCGGCTCCACGCCGGAGCACGGCGTCCCCGAGAGCGCGGGCTTCTTCGCCTACGCGGACGCCAAGCTCGCCGCCGACGACCACCTGCGCACCACCGACCTGGACTGGACGATCCTCGGCCCGGGCACGCTGACGGACGAGCCGCCCACCGGGCGGATCGCCGTCCTGCCGGAGACGGGCGCCGTGCCCTCCGGGACCGACACGAGCGTGCCGCGCGCCGACGTCGCACAGGTGGTCGCCGCGGCGCTGCGCGAGCCCGCCACCGTCGGTCGGTTCGTCCGGTTCTCCTCCGGGGACACGCCGATCCCCGCCGCGCTGCGGAGCCAGTCGTAGGCGACGGCGCAACAGCGGGCTTCAGCCGCGGCGCAGACGCTGCGCGTACACGTCGAGCACCTCGATGATCCCCGCGTGCTGATAGACCCGGTTGCGCTGCATCCCGGTGCGCTCCTCCAGCACTCCGGCGTCGACCAGCTGGCCGAGCGCGCGCTGCGCGCCCATCCCGTTCATGCCCACACTCTCGATCAGCAGGCTCGCGTTCACCACCGGGTGTGCGACCAGGTGCGGCAGCACCCTCCACGCCCCCGCGTTACGGCGCACGCCCGACATCCGACCCCGTGACCACTCCACCTGTGCGGCGAGGTCGTCGACCAGCTGAGCGCCGGAGGAGGCCGCGAAGCGGCTCGCGTTGCCGAAGCTCTCGATGATCGGTCTCGCGTCTCCGGCGCGATAGGCGCCGAGCGCTCGGAAGTAACCCTCGGTGTCGCGGAGCAGCCCCGCCGAGACAGGCGCCGTGGTGCTGGTCAGCACGCCTTTGGACCTCAGCAGGGCGTGCACGATCGCGCGGCCGGTGCGACCGTTGCCGTCGGCGAACGGGTGGACGGTCTCGAACTGGGCGTGCGCGATCGCCGCCTGCACGAGCACCGGCATGTCGTCGCGGCGCATGAACGCGACCAGGTCGTCCATCGCAGCCGGTACGCGCTCGGCCTGCGGAGCGATGTGGCTGGCCCCGATCGGGGTGAGTCCGCTGGAACCGACCCAGACCAGGCCTTCGCGGTAGCGACCGGCGTGCTCCTCCCAGCCTGGCTGGGCCTCGAGCAGCTCGCGTTGCATCGAGAGGATCGCGTCGGCGTCGAGGCGATCGGCGAGATCGAGCGCGGCCTCCATGGCACGCACGTTGGCCACGACCACTGTGGCGTTCCGCGAGGTCGACTGGTCGATCTCGGCGAGGGCCAGCTGCCGAGCGCCGACAGTCAAGTTCTCGATCTGGGAAGAGGAGGTGGACTCGGTCCGCAGCAGGATCGACGACATCGGCCCGAGCGTCGGGCTGTCCGCGCCGAGCACGGATCGGGCGTAGGTGTCGAAGCGCGCCAGGGCCGCGGTCGCCTCCTCGGCGTCAGCGGCGAGGTCCGTCGGCACGTTCGGCACGAACTGCGCGATGGGCGGGGTCACCGTGGACCGGTACGGGCCGCTGGCGGCCGCCACCCGTGCGCGGCCGTGCAGCCCGTCCGGCTCGGCCTGCCAGACATGCTCCTCGTCGCCCATCTCGGGGACGTTCACCGGAAGTGTGACCACGCCCGCCATCTTAGTAACACTTCATGCGAATGTGTTTCTTAGCGCCCGGCGAGGGTCACATGACGCCGGCTCCGCGGCCGACGCCGCGCGCTGATCGCCCCGTGCGGGCGGACGCCGGGGTCGGTGCGGGCGGCGGCCGCGACGACCTCGAACCCGGCCCGGTGCAGCCTGGCGGCCAGCTCCTCGATCGGCCAGTACCAGGCCCTCGTCACCGCGTGGTCGAACGGCTCCACGCGCGGGCCGCGGCAGAACCCGACCAGCAGTCCGCCGTCCGGCGCGACGGCGCGGGCGAGCCCGGCCAGCACGGCGTCCATCTCCTCCGGCGGCGTGTGGATGAGCGAGTACCAGGCGAGGACGCCGCCCAGGGACTCGTCGGGCACGCCGAGGTCGTCGAGCGAGGCGCGGCGGAAGCCGACGCCGGGGTACGCCGACCGCGCGCGCTCCAGGAACGGCTCCGCGAGGTCGACGCCCTCCGCGTCCAGGCCCTGGCGGGCGAGGAAGTCGGTCCAGTGCCCCGGCCCGCAGCCGGCGTCGACGACGCGCCCCGTCAGCCCGGCGGCCCACCGCGTGACCAGGTCCCGGTCGTCGTCGTGCACCGCGTCCATCGACCCGAACAGTGCGGTGTACTCCTCCGCTCGCGCCGCGTAGTCCGCGCTCGCGTCGCGCACGCGGTCAGCCCAGCTCACGCAGCGGCGCGGTCCGCTCCCCGCCGGCGTCCCCCGTGTTGACGGTCGCGGTCGGCTCGACGAGGAGCGCGTGCACCTCGCCGTCGGCCCGCGGGCAGTGCTCGACGCCCTTCGGCACGACGAAGACGTCGTGCGGCCCGAGGACGACGTCGCGGTCGCGGAGCTGGATCGTGAGCCGTCCGCTGAGCACGAGGAACAGCTCGTCCGTGTCGTCGTGCGTGTGCCACACGAACTCGCCGTCGAGCTTCACCACCTTCACGGCGTAGTCGTTGACGCTCGCCAGCAGGTGGGGCTGCCAGGGCCCCGGGACGCCCTCGAGGGCGGTCAGGATGTTCCGCACGTCGCTGCTCACCCCGTCACCTTAGGCACGCGGCACGGCGGTCAGGCCAGGAGCGCCGTGACGCGGCGGCGCACGCCCGCCGCATCGAGCCCGTGCGCGGCGGCGTGCTCGCGCGGGGTGCCGTAGCGCCGCAGCTCGACCTCGCCGGGCACGCCCACGTGCAGCACCCGGCTCGGCCGGTCGACCAGCGCGGCGGCCACGGCGGCGGCGCTCGTGCCCTCCAGGTAGGGCTCGACGACGGCGAGCACCGGCGCCGGGCCGGCCAGCGCACGCAGACCTTCGGCGTCGAGCGGGTGCGGGGTGGCGGTCCACGCGACGCGGACGGGCAGGTCGGCGGTGGCCTCCAGGACGGTGTCGAGCATCGGCCCGACGGCGACCACGAGCGGCGCGCCCGGCGTCCCGCCGTCGCGCACCAGGTGCAGCCGCCCGTCCACGGGGCCGGGCCGCGAGTTGCGCTGCCCGGACAGCCGCACGTAGACGCGGCCGGTGCCCGCGGCCTCGCGGTGCAGGATCTCCGCGACCTCGTCCGCGTGGCCGGGCACGTGCACCGTCCACCCCGGCAGCGCGGAGATCAGCGCGACGTCGGCCGGCGCCTGGTGGGTGCGGCCGCCGGCGCTGACGTCGTAGGAGGCGCCCGCGCTCACGAGCACCGCGCCGACGTCCTGGTGCCCGAGGTCGAGCTTGACCTGCTCGTACGGCCGCTCGACGAGGAACGACGCGAACGTGTGCACGATCGGGCGCCGCCCGGCCAGCGCGAGCCCGCCGGCCACGCCGATCAGCGCCTGCTCGCGGATCCCCACGTCGATGACGCGCCCGGGGTGCCGCTCGATCGCGCGAGTCATGTAGCCGGCGCCGATGACGGCCAGCACGACGTCCACGTCGGGGTGCGCGTCGAGCAGCGGGTCGATCTCCTCGTAGAAGCGGGTGCGCAGGTCGAGGGCAGGCGCCGCCGGGGCGAGGGTGGTCATGCGGACTCCTGCGTGGTGCTGTCGGACGTCGTGGTGGTGTCGACGACCACGACGGTGGGCCGGTCGGGCTCGGCGCGACGCAGCGCGGCGGCCAGGCGGGCCTGGTCGTGGCTGCGGACCTCCGCGGGCGACCAGCCCTCGACGGCGAACCGGGTGGCGATGCCGCCGGGCCACCCGAGGCCGTCGCTGTGGTTGTCGACGACGACGCACGTGAGGTTGCCGAGGCCGAGCCGCCCGGCCACCTGGATCGCCTCGGCGTTGCTCCCCTCGTCCAGCTCGGCGTCGCCCACCAGCACCACGACGCGAGCGGACGAGCGACCACGCAGGCCCAGCGCGAGGCCGACGGCGATCGGCAGCCCGTGGCCCAGGGAGCCGCTGCCGATCTCGACGCCCGGCACCAGCGTGCGGTCGGGGTGGTGGCCGAGCGGCGCGTCGAAGGCGCCGACGCCGTCCAGCCACTCCTCGGGGAAGAAGCCCTTCGCGGCCAGCACCGCGTACGTCGACGCCGGGCCGTGGCCCTTGGAGAGCAGGAACCGGTCGCGGTCCGGGTCGTCCGGACGGTGCGGATCGACGCGCAGCACCTGGTCGTACAGGGTCCACACGACGTCGAGCGTCGAGTGGGCGCTCGGGTCGTGCTTCTCGTCGCCCGTCACCCGGGCGACGAGCGCCCGGACGGACGGCGGGACGGTGGCGGCCTCGGCCGGTGGCGCGGATGTCGTCGTCATGGCTCGATCGTCACACCTCAACCAAACTTGAGGTCAAGCGTCCTCCGAGCACCACGTGCGGCACGTCACGCGGCGACGTCCTGCGGAACGTCCACGCCGGGGGCAGGATCGACAGCGGACCCGCCGCCGTCACCAGGAGGTCTTGCCATGGCCCGCACCGTCGCCGAACACCTCGTCGACCAGCTCGTCGCCGCCGGCGTCAAGCGCATCTACGGCATCGTCGGAGACTCGCTCAACCCCGTCGTCGACGCCGTGCGCCGCACGGAGGGCATCGACTGGGTGCACGTGCGCCACGAGGAGGCCGCGGCGTTCGCGGCCGCCGCAGACGCCGAGGTCACGGGCGAGCTCGCCGTCTGCGCCGGGTCGTGCGGGCCGGGCAACCTGCACCTCATCAACGGCCTCTACGACGCCAACCGGTCCCGCCTGCCGGTGCTCGCCATCGCGTCGCACATCCCGAGCGCGCAGATCGGCACGCAGTTCTTCCAGGAGACCCACCCGGACCGGATCTTCAACGAGGCCTCCGTGTTCTCGGAGCTGATCTCGTCGGCCTCCCAGCTGCCGCGTGTCACGCGCTCCGCCATCCAGCACGCCCTCGCCGCCCCCGGCGTCGCGGTGCTGACCCTGCCGGGCGACGTCGCCGACGAGCGCGTCCCCGACGACGACGCCCCGATCCTCGTGCCCGGCGCCTGCCCGGCGCGCGTCGTGCCGAACGAGACCGACGTCGAGGCCCTGGCCGAGGCGATCAACAAGGCCAAGAAGGTGACGCTCTTCGTCGGCGCCGGCGCCCGCGGTTCCCGCGACGCCGTGCTCGAGCTCGCCGACCTCGCCGCCGCGCCCGTCGGCCACTCGCTGCGCGGCAAGGAGATCATCCAGTACGAGAACCCCCACGACGTGGGCATGTCCGGGCTGCTCGGCTACGGGTCCTGCCACGAGGCGATGCACTCGGCCGACCTGCTGATCATGGTAGGTACGGACTTCCCGTACGACTCGTTCCTGCCCTCCGGCGTGCGGACCGCCCAGATCGACGTCGACGCCTCCCACCTGGGCCGGCGCACCCGCCTCGACCTGCCCGTGCACGGCGACGTCGGCGAGACGCTGCGGCTGCTCAACCCGCTGGTCACGCGCAAGAAGGACCGCAAGTTCCTGCGCTCCATGGTGGACAAGCACGCCGGCCTGATGACCAAGGTCGTCGGCGCGTACACCCGCAACGTGGAGAAGCACACGCCGATCCACCCCGAGTACGCGGCCGTGCAGCTCGACGAGACGGCCGCCGACGACGCCGTCTTCACCGTCGACACCGGCATGAACAACGTGTGGGCCGCCCGCTACCTCACGCCCAACGGGAAGCGGCGCGTCATCGGGTCGTTCATCCACGGGTCGATGGCGAACGCCCTGCCGCACGCCATCGGCGCCGCGTTCGCGCAGCCCGGCCGCCAGGTCGTGGCGCTCGCCGGCGACGGCGGCCTGTCCATGCTGCTGGGCGAGCTCATCACCGTGCGCACGTACGACCTGCCGGTCAAGATCGTCGTGTTCAACAACGCGACCCTCGGCATGGTGAAGCTCGAGATGCTGGTCGAAGGGCTGCCCTCGTACGGCACCGACTCGCCCCCGGTCGACTACCGCAACGTCGGGCTTGCCCTCGGCATCCCGTCGGTGCGCGTCGAGCGGCCGAAGGACCTGCGCCGCGCCCTCAAGGACGGCCTCGACCGCAAGGGGCCGGCGCTGATCGAGGTGGTCACCGACCCGAACGCGCTCTCCATCCCGCCGTCCATCACGTCCGGTCAGATCCGCGGGTTCGCCACCGCCATGACCAAGGAGATCTTCGGCGGCGGCATGGGCGAGGTGATGTCGATGGCGCGCTCGAACCTCAGGAACCTGCCCCGCTGACGCTCACCGCCGCTGGTCGACCAGCGGGTCAGCGCCAGGCCGCGGCGACGGCGAGGAACGCGTCGTTCGCCTCGATCTCGCCGATGGTCACCCGCAGGCCGTCGCCGGCGAACGGGCGCACGAGGACGCCGGCGGCGGTCGCCTCCGCGGCGCGCGCCACGGTGGCCTCGCCCAGCGGGAACCAGACGAAGTTGGCGTGCGTCTCGGGCAGGTCCCAGCCCTGCGCGCGCAGGGCGGCGGTGACGCGCTCGCGCTCGGCGACCAGCGCGTCGACGCGCTCGCGCAGCTCGTCCTGCGCCACCGGCTCCAGGGAGGCCAGCGCCGCCCGCTGCGCGACGTGGTTGACGCCGAAGGGCGTGGACACGGCCCGGATCCCGGCGGCGAGGCGCGGCTCGGCGACGGCGTACCCGACGCGCAGGCCCGCCAGGCCGTACGCCTTCGACAGCGTGCGCAGCAGGACGACGTTCGGGTGGCGGCGCAGCAGGTCGACGCCGTCGGGCGCCTGCGGGTCGCGCACGAACTCGAGGTAGGCCTCGTCGACGATCACCAGAACGTCGCGCGGGACGGCGGCGAGGAACGTCTCGAGCTCGTCCGCGTGCACCGCCGGGCCGGTCGGGTTGTTCGGCGTGCAGACCATGACGACGCGGGTGCGCGGCGTGACGGCGGCGGCCATGGCGGGCAGGTCGAGCCGGCCGTCGGGACCCACCGGCACGGTGACGGCGACGCCGCCCGCGACGGCGACCACGATCGGGTACGCCTCGAAGGACCGCCAGGGGAACACGACCTCGTCGCCGTGCTCCACGACGGCCTGCAGCACGTGCGCCAGCACGGCCACCGACCCGTTGCCCACCACGACCTGGTCCGCCGGGACGCCGACGTGCGCGG
Source organism: Promicromonospora sp. Marseille-Q5078 (assembly GCF_050315395.1). Taxonomy (NCBI): domain Bacteria; kingdom Bacillati; phylum Actinomycetota; class Actinomycetes; order Micrococcales; family Promicromonosporaceae; genus Promicromonospora; species Promicromonospora sp. Marseille-Q5078. The sequence goes on along the minus strand of NZ_JBNPQG010000001.1, from coordinate 481,834 downwards.
CGAGCGCCTCGACCAGCTCGGTGGCGTACATGTCCGGGTACCGGTTCGTCTCCTCCGCGGCCCGGGTGATGGCCTCGAGGACGGACGGCAGCGGCGGATACGGGTTCTCGTTCGACGACAGCTTCCACAACTTCGCGCCCTCCGCGGGCCGCGCGCCCGGGACGTACGCGGGCAGCGCGGCGACGGCGGCGCGCAGGGGGACGGTCGACGAGTCAGCGGGGGTGGTCACAGCCGTCAAGGATGCCACCTCGAGCAGGGCGGCTGACGTCCAGATTGCCAGGGCCCCACGGCACGCGCGCGAGCCGAACTGTTGACGACGGGGCGATGAACTCTGCCTCGCCGGTCTTGGCCCGGGTGCTCGCCCCGACGAGCATGTAAGTCATGCCAGAGCACCCCAGGTCCGCCGTGCCGATCACCCGACGCCGCGCTCTCGCCGTCGCCGCCGCCGTGACCGCGGCGACGACCGTGCACTCCGCGGTCCCGCCGGTGGCGGCAGCCACCGGCAGGCGCCCCGAGCCGACATACGGCCTCCTCATCGACATGCGGGAGCACGGCGCGGCCGGCGACGGGGTCACTGACGACACCGAGGCCCTGAATACCGCACTCGACGAGGTCGAGCGCAACGGCGGCGGCACGATCTACCTCCCGCCCGGCACGTACCCGGTCGGCAACAGCGCGCGCCCCCGGCTGCGGGACAATCTGACGATCGTCGGGAACGACGCGACGATCCTCAAGGCGGGCCCCAACGGTGCGCTGTTCGTCGCTCTGTCCCGGGGGCGCTCGGGGTACGGGACCGGCGTCCGGCATGTCCGGATCCGCGGGCTGAGGTTCCTCGGCTCCTTCCGCGACACCCGCCTGATGTGCCCGTTCGCGCTCAACCACGCGAGCGACGTCGTCGTGGAGAGGTGCACCTTCGAGCAGGTGCAGGGTTCGCGGCACTCCTTCGACCTCAACGCGTGCGAGGACGTCGTGATCCGGGACTGCACGTTCCTGGGCTACCACGACAACGAGGGCTATCAGAACAGCGAGTGCATCCAGGTCGACTACAGCTACAACGGCGCACTCTCGTACAGCGACGAGCCTGGGTCGCACAGCGGGTTGATGAGTCGCAGGATCACCGTCGAGGACTGCCAGTTCCTCCCGATCCGCGCCGACGGCGTCGACTACCCCTGCCCCAACCCGTTCGGCTCGCACGGGCTGAAGGAAGGCTCGTGGTTCACCGACCTCACCTTCCGGCGCAACGTCGTGGTCGACCCGATCCACGCCCCGGCGACGAGCGACGGACCGAACGTCGGCCACGACCGCGGGCTGATCCACCTTCCGACCTCGTCCCGCGTCCGGATCGAGCGCAACCGTTTCGTCCAGACACGGCCCGGCATGCTCCGGGCGATCTCGTTCTGCGCCGCGTCGTACGTCATCACGACGCAGTCGGACCCCAACGCCTTCCCGCCCGTCAAGGAGACGCTGGAGCACCCGCTCGACTGCCACGACATCAGGATCCGCGACAACGTCTTCCAAGGGTTCCGGGCCACCGACCCGACCGTGCCACCCCAGCAGGTGATCTTCCTCGGCGGGCTGCCGGACGGCGGTGAGCTACGGAACGTGGAGATCCGGGGCAACCGGTTCGACGACTCGGACCACCCGACCGTGTCCGGGGCGCCGGCCATCGAGGCGCGGTACGTGCACGGGCTGACCGTCGCCGGGAACACGTTCGACCGCAGCAGCCGGCTCGTCCGGGTCGACGAGTCGTGCCGCGACGTGCGGATCGAGTCCTCGACCGCGACGTCGGTCACCGGATCCGTGGCCGCGATCGACGTCGCCGCGAGCCTCTACACCGTCACCGGCAACCGGCTCCGCGGACGCCGGCCTCGGCCGGACGTCGGGGTCGCGATCGGGGACGGGAGCCCCGGGCTCGTCGCCCGCAACACGATCACCGGCTTCACCGAGGCCGTCCGGACCCCGCAGCCCCTGCCCGAGGGAGTCGTCGTCCGGCACTAGGTGTACTCGTGCGCGAGGCGTCTACCGTCCGCGGGCCCTCAGGCGGCCGTGCTCGCGTGCTCGACCTCCGCGGCCACGAGCCCGGCGAAGAACCGGGCGATCGCGTCGGCGGCGGGCACCTCGACCGACGCCTCGACGTCGGGGCTGTAGTTGGTGTTGGTGTTGATGTCGTACGGCACCGTGCGGCCGTCGACCGTCTCGAAGAACTCGACCCCGGCGATCTCGATCCCCTGCTCCGCGAGCAGCCGCTCGAGCGGGGCGACCAGCGGGTGCTCCGCCGTGATCTCGGGCCGCAGCGCGAACAGGGGCGGAGGCGTCTCGCCGTCGGCCCCGGGCAGCGCGCACGCCTCGGCGGGGCACAGCTCGAACCCGGTGGACGTGTCCACCCGCACGGCGTAGTGGAACCGTCCGCCGACGAACTCCGCGCGCGTGACGAACGACTCCGGCGCCACGAGCAGCTCCTGCAGCAGCCACACGCCGTCGACCGGCTCGTCGACGAGGCCGGCGTCGAGCGCCGCGGCGAACGTCTCGACGTCGTCGAAGCGCTGCACCCCGAGGCCCTTGCCCCCGCGGTTGTGCTTGGTGATGAACGGGGTGCCGATGCGCTCGGCGGCCCCGCGCAGCGCCGCGCGGTCCGTGACGGCGACCGTGCGCGGCGTGTCGAGGCCCGCGGCGCGCAGCAGCGCGTACTGCCGCACCTTGCTCACCTCGAGCGCCGCGGCGCGGGTGCCGTTCACCACCCGCCGGCCGGCGGCCTCCGCCGCGGACAGCAGCGCCTGCGCCGCCTCGGGGGCGTGCGGCACGCCGCGCGTGTGGGCGGACGCGCTCAGCCGGGACCAGTGCACGGCCTCCGGCGGCGGCGCGGAGAGGTCCAGGGTGACGTCGCCCAGGTGCCGGGGCTCGAGCCGGACGCCGGCGCGGTCGAACGCGCGCTCGAACGGCGGCAGCCACTCGGGGTTGTCGTGCAGGACGAGGACGGTACGGTCGCTCACCCAGCGAGCCTACGCGCCGCCGCCCCGAGAGTCGTGCCTGCGTCGCAGGGCCTTGACGTGCCACGATGACCGGATGAACTTCATCGTCCGCGTGATCGTCACGGCCGTCGCGCTGTGGCTGAGCGACCTGATCTTCACCAACCTCGAGATCTACGGCGGCGACGACAGCACGCTGAGCCGCATCCTCGTCATCCTCGGCGTGGCGCTGATCTTCACGATCGTCAGCAGCTTCGTGAAGCCGATCGTCAGCATCATCTCCATCCCCCTGCTGATCCTCACGCTGGGGTTGTTCTACCTCCTCATCAACGCCTTCATGCTGTGGCTCACCACCTGGATCACCGACCAGGGGTGGTTCGGCGACTGGGGCGTCGAGGTCACCGGCGGCTTCTGGTGGTTCATCTGGATCGCCCTGATCCTCGCCGTGCTCCAGGCGATCATCGGAGCGTTCGCTCCGAAGAAGGACTGAGACCAGCAGCAACACCTGCCTCTCCGGCGCCCTCGGGCCCGGGCGCCAGCACGGCGTCCGGGCCCGCTGTCGTCCGGCGGGCCGCGAAGAACCAGGTCTGCGCGCGCGTCCCGCCGAGCAGCCGCTCCAGCCGGCCCGTCACCCCGGCCACCTGCACGCTCCCGGAGTCCCGAGCCGCGGCCAGCGTGCGCAGGTGGGTGGGCATCGCGTGGGCGAGGGCGATGCTGCCGGACGCCGCGAGGTCGGCCGCGTCGGCCGACGCGAGCAGCCTGCGGCCCACGGTCACCCGGTCCGGCGTCGCGGGGTTCTCACCGCTGGAGCGTCCGTCCACCGTCGAGACCAGCTCCTCGTCGTTCTCGAGGTGCAGGACGGGCACGCCCGCCGGGGTGGCGAACGTCGCCGTCGGCGCGCCCGCCGTCACGACGCCTCCCACCGGGTGCTTCGCCCGGAACGCCGGCGACGCCGCGAGCGCCGTCGCCGCGATCCCGCCGAGGCTGTGCCCCACGAGCACCACCTCCTCGTCCTCGTCCGCGCCGGCCAGGTCGAGCGCCTGCTCCACCGCGGCGGACACGTCCGCCGACTCGTGCGCCATGAGGTCGAGGTCCGTGGCCGCGTCGAAGGGGTTCGTGGGTGACAGGAGCGCCTGGGTGCCGGGGATCAGCACGGTCCACGACGTGGAGCCGTCCTCGTGCGACACCCGCTCCACCGCGAGCGTGCCCGCGGGGACGCCGACGCCGGGCCGGCCGACGACGCCGCTGCCCTGCGGGTAGAGGTCGGCCGTGCGGGCGAGAGCCTCCGCGACGGTGCCCGAGGGACGGTCCGCCCAGCCGGGCGCCGGGCCGGCCAGGTCGGCGTCGGACAGCGCGAGCACCCGGACCTCGGAGGCGGGCAGCAGCGCGTCGACGAGGTCCGAGAGCGTCCCCGCGCCGCGCGTCAGGCCGCCCACGCCGGCCAGCCCGAGGACGGTGCCGGCGACCGCCTCGTCCGCGTACGGCGCGACGACCCGCCACAGGTTCGCCACCAGGTCGTCCGACGGCTCGACGGCCTCGCGCGTCGCCGGCGGCGGGGGCGTCGCGGCCCGGGGCGTCGGCACGTCGACCGTGGCCGGTCCGGCCAGGCCCTTCGCCCCCTGCGACACGGCGACGAAGGTCCGCACGGCCGGCTGGCCCACCAGGAGGTCGGCCACCGCCCCGACGGCGAGGGCGTTCCAGGAGACGAACGCGCCCACGGCCTGCTCGACGAGGGACTCCGTACGGCGGTAGAGCCCGGCCGCGAGCCGGAGCCGCAGCGCGCACCGGTCGACGCGGGAGGCCCGGAGCTCCAGCCGCGCGGCGGCGTCGGACACGCGGTCGGCGAGGACGAGGCCCGCCGCGACCGCACGCGGGTCCGGGGCCGTGAACGGCGCCGCCAGCGGGTCGGGCGCCCACGTCCACCGCACCAGGACGCCCTGGGCGGCCGCGCCGTGCCGGGCCGCCTGCCGCAGCCGCTCTGCCGCGGCGTCGAGCAGCGCGGACGCCCCCTGCACGGCGTCCGCGTCGACCCGCGCGAGCCCGCGCCCGCCCGAGATCGCGAGCGTCTCCGGCGGGGGTTCGCGCCCCGTCATCGGCCCAGCACCCCCGCCAGCTCCTCGAGCCGGGTCAGGTCGGCGTCGAGCTCGGCCAGCAGCGCCGCCACCTCGTCCCGGAACCGCTCCGCGGCCTCCGACTCCCACGCGACCGCGAGGCTGCGGCGGGCCGCGGCCGCGGCGTCGGCGACGCCCTCGTGCGCCGCGAGCAGCAGGGCTCGCGCCTCGACCGGCACTGCGCGCGCGGAGCCGGAGGCGGTGGCCGGAGTGAGCGGCCCGAGGCCGCCGTGGGAGGTCATGACCGCGACGCTAGGCCGGGCGGCGCCACACCTTCGGCAGGCCGTTCGCCCCTGTGGACGGCGGCCGCCTGGGGACAGGCTCGGCGCCGCGAGGCGCGGCGGCGCCGTCCCCTCGGTCTCGACAGGCTCGACCGACGGGACCCGGCCTCGTGGGAGAATGTGGGCCGTGACCTCCCCCGCGCCGCAGACCTCGCCGTCCGACGTCCAGCCCGCCCGCGTGAACCTCGCCGACGTCACGCCGCCCGTCGCGCTCGGCCCGCTCGACGGCCGCTACCGCGGCGCCGTCGCGCCGCTCGTGGACCACCTGAGCGAGGCCGCGCTGAACCGGGCACGCATCCACGTCGAGGTCGAGTGGCTGGTCACGCTGTGCAACGGCACGACGACGTCCCCCGGCGCCGTCGTCCCGGGCGCCCCCACCCTGACCGACGCCGAGATCGCCTACCTGCGGACGATCCCCGCCACGTTCGGGGCGGACGAGATCGCCGAGCTCGCGGCCATCGAGCGCGAGACGGTGCACGACGTCAAGGCCGTCGAGTACTTCATCAAGCGCCGCATCGCCGCCGCCCCCGAGGTCCTCGGGGAGACGAGCCTGCCGGCCGCGAGCGAGCTCGTGCACTTCGCGTGCACCAGCGAGGACATCAACAACCTCTCCTACGCGCTCATGGTGCAGGGCGGGGTGCGCGACGTCTGGCTGCCCGCCGCGGACGACCTGGCCGACCAGCTCGCCGGCATGGCGCGCGAGCACGCCGAGGTGCCGATGCTGAGCCGCACGCACGGTCAGCCCGCCACGCCGACGACGATGGGCAAGGAGATCGCCGTCCTCGCGCACCGCCTGCGCCGCCAGCTGCGCCGGATCGAGGGCGCGGAGTACCTGGGCAAGCTCAACGGCGCCACCGGCACCTACGGCGCGCACACCGTCGCCGTCCCGGGTGCCGACTGGCCCGCGGCCTCGAAGGGGTTCGTCGAGCACCTCGGCCTCACGTGGAACCCGCTGACCACGCAGATCGAGTCGCACGACTGGCAGGCGGAGATCTACGCCGACGTCGCCCGGTTCAACCGGATCCTGCACAACCTGGCCACCGACGTGTGGACGTACATCTCCCTGGGCTTCTTCACGCAGGTGCCCGTGGCGGGCGCCACCGGATCGTCGACCATGCCGCACAAGGTCAACCCGATCCGCTTCGAGAACGCCGAGGCGAACCTCGAGATCTCCTGCTCCCTGCTCGACACCCTGTCCGCGACGCTCGTCACGAGCCGCCTGCAGCGCGACCTCACCGACTCCACGACGCAGCGCAACATCGGCCCGGCGTTCGGCCACTCGCTGCTCGCGATCGACAACGTCCGCCGCGGCCTCAAGGCGCTCAACGTCAACGCTGCCCTCATGGCCGACGACCTCGACCACAACTGGGAGGTGCTCGGCGAGCCCGTCCAGTCCGCGATGCGCGCCGCGTCCGTCGCCGGCGTCGAGGGCATGGAGAACCCGTACGAGCGCCTCAAGGAGCTCACCCGCGGCCAGCGCGTCGACGCCGCCCGGATGCGCGAGTTCGTCGCCGGCCTCGGCCTGCCCGACGACGTCGCCGCCCGCCTCGCGGACCTCACGCCCGCGTCGTACACCGGCATCGCCGCGCAGCTCGTCGAGGACTACCTGAGCTGAGCAGCGCCCCGCCGAACATGCACCTGCGCTCGGAATCCGGTCCGGATTCCGAGCGCAGGTGCATGTTCGGCATCACGACTACCTCGACCGCGTCATCGCCTGCTGCCCGACGACGGCCAGCAGCGCGAGCTTCTCCTCCGCCTCGGAGCGGGGCGGGGCGGTGAGCACGAGCAGCGCTTGCGTCTGGTCCTCGGTGAACAGCACCTGGCAGTCCAGCTCGACGGGCCCGACCTGCGGGTGCACCAACGTCTTGTGGTCGGCGAAGCGCTGGTGCACCTCGTGCCGGTCCCAGATCTCGGCGAACTCGTCGCTGCGCGCGCGCAGGGCGTCGACCAGCTCCCCCGCGCGCGAGCGCGGGCCGAGCATCCCGTGCGCGACGCGCAGCGTGGAGACGAGCGAGCGGCCCTGCCGGTCGCGGTCGCCGGTGGGGTACAGCTCGCGCTCCGCGGGGTCGGTGAACCAGCGGTAGACGTCGCTGCGCGCCCACCCGGTCAGCGCGGAGCGGTCGCCCAGCAGGGCGACAGCGAGGTCGTTCGCCACGAGGGTCTCGCCGAGCGCGGAGAGCACGAGGGCGGGCGTGTCGGACAGCCGGTCGAGGACGCGCAGCAGCGCGGGCGAGACGTGCGACGACATCGTCGTGCGGTCGGGCGCGCCCCGGCCGGCGACGCGGAAGAGGTAGTCCCGCTCGTCGTCGGTGAGCCGCAGCGCCCGCGCGAGCGAGGCCAGCATCTGCTCGCTGGGCTGCGGTCCGCGCTGCTGCTCGAGCCGGGTGTAGTAGTCGGCGGACATGGCCGCGAGCGCCGCGACCTCCTCGCGGCGCAGCCCGGCGGTGCGCCGCCGGGCCCCGGCGGGCAGGCCGACGTCGTCGGGGTGCACCGCCTCGCGGCGGCGGCGCAGGAACTCGGCGAGGGCGCGACGGTCGACGGCTCGGTCCATGCGACCCATCGTCCGCCGACGTCGCCGGGTCGGCCAGGCCCCAGCCAGGGACCGTCGGTCCCCCGATGACCGCTCCCCTCCCGTCCCCCGGGCCGGCGGCGCAGGGTGGGAGACATGGACATCACGCGCAGCACCGTCTTCATTCCCGGCGCGACCAGCGGCATCGGCCTCGCACTCGCGCTCCGCCTCCAGGCCCGCGGCAGCACCGTCATCGTCGGAGGACGCCGCACCGCCCTGCTCGACGAGATCATGACCGCCCACCCCGGGATCGACGCCGTCCGCGTCGACACGGCCGATCCCGACAGCATCGAGGACGCGCGCCGCGAGGTCCTCGAGCGCCACCCCGGCCTCGACGCCGTCGTCGCGATGGCGGGCATCATGCGGGCCGAGGACTGGACGTCGTCGGACTTCCTCGCCACGGCCGAACGGACCGTCGTGACCAACCTGCTCGGGCCGATCCGGCTGGCGGCCGCGTTCCTGCCGCACCTGCGGACCCGCCCGGGCGCCGCCTTCGTCACGGTCTCGTCGGGCCTGGCGCACGTGCCGCTCGCGGTGACGCCCACCTACAACGCCACGAAGGCGGCGGTCCACCGGCTCAGCGAGGGCATCCGGCTGCAGCTCGAGCCGGCGGGCGTGCAGGTGATCGAGATCGTGCCGCCCGCGGTGCGGACCGCCCTCATGCCGGGACAGGAGGAGAGCCCGGTCGCGATGCCGCTCGACGCCTTTGCGGACGAGGTGGTCGAGCTGCTGGCGGCGGACCCCGACGCGCACGAGATCCTGGTCGAGGGCGTGAAGTTCCTGCGGTTCGCCGAGACGTCGGGCGCGTACGACGCGACGGTCGCGCGGCTCAACGCCACGGACCCCCACGCCGTCGCCCGGACGAGCTAGGCCTACTTGCGCAGGTACTTCGTCGCGACGTACCCCTGCTTGCCGTTGACGTAGACCTTGACCCACCCGTTCGAGGGCTCCCAGACCTTCTTCACGGCCTTGCCCTTGTTCAGCGAGTCGAGGATCCGGCCGCTGGTGCTGGGGGTCGAGCGCAGCCGCAGGCCGTTCACGGTCACGTACCGCGTCCCGAGCGAGGTCACCCAGGGCGAGACGTAGCTCGAGTGCATCCAGCCCGTGGTGCCGTCGCGCGTCACCTTGCGCCACAGACCCGAGCTCGCCCCCGGCTTCGCGGTGAGCTTGCGGTTGACCCGCACCTCCTTGATCACCCGGTAGTTGGTGCCGGGGCCGGAGCGCAGGTTGACGCGGGTGGTCGTGTAGTAGGTGCACGAGGACGGCACGACGCGCCGGTTGGCCCACGACGCGCCCGCGGTGAGCGACGCGCCGTGGTTCTTCATCCAGGGCAGGGGATCGGTGGTCGAGCCGGAGCCCTTGTAGGCGCCCTTCCAGATCTCCAGGTGCAGGTGCGGCGCGGTCGAGGTGCCGGAGCTGCCGACGTCCGCGATGTGCTGCCCGCGCTTCACGTACTTGCCGGTCTTCACGTACTTGTTGCCGTCGATGACGTGCCCGTAGACGGCGAAGACCTTGCCGCCGTTGGCGTTCGACCGCACCACCACGACCTGGCCGAAGCCGGGGGCGGAGCCCGCCTTGATGACGGTGCCCGGTGCCACGGACTTGATCTTGGTGCCCTTCTTGGCGCTCATGTCCTGGCCCAGGTGCCAGGCGGACGCCGCCTTGATCGGCATGCACCGCGGACCGTAGTAGGAGGAGAGCCCGTAGGACTTGTCCGGGAGCGGGCGGACGGCGGCCGACGCGGCGCCTGCGCCGGCGATGCCCGTCGTCAGCGCCATCACGGTGGCGATCCCCATGGTGACTCCGGTCGTGATGATGCGGCGCACGGTGCGCATGGTGGTGCCCCCTCCAGCGTCAGTGAGCTCGGGCATCGTTGCCCAAGCCGCACGGTAAGCACAGGGGGTGGGGTAGCGCGCGCGGTACGACATCCACGACACTCGTCTTCACAGGTGATCGTGAGCGTGAAACTCCCTTACCAGTCGTCGTGACCCACGGAGGACCCGCAATGTCGCACCCGTCCGCTCCCCGACCCGCCGTCGCCGTCGACCGGCGCCGCTTCCTCACCCTCGCCACCGCCGGGCTCGCCGGCTCCGCCCTGTCCGTGACCGTGGGGTCGATGGCGCCCGCGCACGCCGCCGGCGCGGAAGCCCCCGGCACGACGGGCGCGGGCGCGACGTCCCGCAAGCGTGAGCTGCGCGCGATGTGGATCTCGTCCGTCGTGAACATCGACTGGCCGTCGCGCACCGGGCTGAGCGCGGACGAGCTCCGGGCCGAGTACGTGCACTGGCTCGACGTGGCCGCCGACATGCACCTCAACGCGGTCTTCGTGCAGGTCAGGCCCACGGCGGACGCCTTCTGGCCCAGCCCCTACGAGCCGTGGTCGCAGTACCTCACCGGCACGCAGGGCGGCGACCCCGGCTTCGACCCGCTGGCCTTCGTCGTCGCCGAGACGCACGCGCGCAACCTGGAGCTGCACGCCTGGTACAACCCGTATCGGGTGTCGATGCAGACCGACCCGGCGCAGCTCGTGCCCGAGCACCCGGCCCGCCTGCACCCGGACTGGGTGTGGCCGTACGGCGGCAAGCTCTACTTCGACCCGGGCCTGCCCGAGGCGCGCGAGCACATCTACGCCGCGATCCTGCACAGCGTCGAGCACTACGACCTCGACGGCGTGCACTTCGACGACTACTTCTACCCCTACCCCGTCGCCGGCCAGACCCTGCCCGACGCCGGCACGTACGCCGAGCACGGCGGCGGCTTCGCGACGATCGAGGACTGGCGCCGGCACAACGTCGACGAGTTCGTGCAGACGATCTCCGAGCGGATCAAGCAGCTCAAGCCGTGGGTCAAGTTCGGCATCAGCCCGTTCGGCATCTGGCGCAACGCGTCGACCGACCCGCGCGGCTCGGACACGGGCGGGTCGCAGAGCTACGACCTGCAGTTCGCCGACACCCGCCGGTGGGTGCTCGAGGGCTGGCTCGACTACATCAACCCGCAGATCTACTGGCAGTTCGGGCTCGCCGTCGCGGACTACGCCAAGCTCGTCCCGTGGTGGGCCGACGTCGCGGCGCAGGGCGGCACGCACCTGTACATCGGCGAGGCCCTGTACAAGGTGACGTCGGGGGTGTTCACCGACCCGGCGGAGCTGAGCAACCACCTCACCTTCTGCGCCGAGGTCACGGACCGGGGCACGCCCGTGCACGGCAACGTGTACTTCTCGGCCGTGCACGTGCCGCAGGACCCGCAGGGCTCGATGTCCCGCGTGCGCGCCGACCACTACGCCCACCCCGCGCTGGTCCCGACCATGCCGCACCTGCCGGGCACCCGCGTCCAGCAGCCGCTGCTCACACACGCGCACCACGACCGCGACGGCGTGGAGCTGCACTGGGTGGACGCCGCCCCGCACCGCCGTCGCGCGACGTCGTTCGCGGTCTACCGCGCCACCGGCAGGGGCGCGCGCGTCGACGTCGACGACGCCACGCAGCTCCTCGGCACCGTCCGCTCCGACGGGCGCGTGCTGCAGGACTGGACCGACGCGACGGCGGTGCGCGGCGAGCGGTACACCTACGCGGTGACCGCCCTCGACCGGCTGTGGAACGAGTCCCGGCCCAGCCGCTCCCGCTCGGTCGGCTGAGCCTCGTCGGTACCGGGTCTCGACAAGCTCGACCAGCCAGCGTTGGTTGAGCCTGTCGAAACCGGGTCTCGACAAACTCGACCGGCGGTGGTCGGTCTCGACAGGCTCAGCCAGCGGTGGTCGGTCTCGACAGGCTCGACCGGCGGTGATCGGTCTCGACAAGCCCGACCGGCGGTGGGTCAGCGGGCGCAGTCGAGCGCCCGGAGGTCGACGGCGTCGGCCATCGCCCGGTACCCGGCGTCGTTCGGGTGCAGGTGGTCGCCGACGTCGTACGCGGGGAGGAGGCGGCGCGGGTTCGCGGGGTCGCGGGTGGCGGCGTCGAGGTCGACGACGGCGTCGTACTCGCCGCTCGTGCGGATCCACTCGTTGACCCCGACGCGCACCTGCTCCTTCGCCTCGTCGGCGTAGACCGCGCCCTCGAACGGGGTGAGGGTGGCCCCGACGACGCAGACGTCCGCCGCGTGCGCGCGGGAGATGAGCTGCCGGTACGCGGCGATCAGCTGGTCGGCCGACGTCGCGTCGCCGTGGCCGATGTCGTTGATGCCCGCGAGCACGACGACGGTCTCGACGTCGGGCTCGGCGAGCACGTCGCGGTCGAACCGCGCCAGGGCGCTCACGCCCATGCTGTCGACGAGGACCCGGTTGCCGGCGATCCCCTGGTTCGACACCCCGAGGCGCTGACGGCCCGGGGCGGCGGCGAGGCGGTCGGCGAGGCGGTCCGGCCACCGGTGGTTCGCGCCGGCGGTGGAGCCGTACCCGTCGGTGATCGAGTCGCCGAGCAGCGCGAGCGTGCCCGCCCGCTCGGGCGCGTCGACCGCCACGCCGGTGACCCAGTACCAGTGCGGCGAGGTCTCCGTGTACGCGGCTCCGCCCTCCTCGGCGGCCACGTCCCCGGGGCCGGAGAGGTAGTTCGCCTGCATCGCGAGGCGGTGCCCCGTCAGCGCCACCTGCTCCCCGACGGCGTGCACGCTCACCGCCAGCGTCGTGTCCGCCGGGACGTCGCCCTCGACCGGGTCGCTCAGGACCTGGGCGCCGGGCGGCACGGTGACCGTGCCGGAGCCGGCGAAGGTCACTTCCCGGTTGCTGCCGGGCACCACGTCGGCGCCCGCGTCCTGGAGCCCCACGTACACCGAGTCGAACGTGACGGGCGCGGCGCCGAACGTGTTCGACAGCTCCACGCGGGGGTCCGCCCCCCCGACGCTGGTGTGCACGAGGTTGCGGACCGTGCGGTCGTCGAGCGTCCCCCGGACGCGGTCGGCGCTCGCGCCCCACGTCGCCACCCGATCGGTCCCCGCGGTAGGCGTCGACACCGTCGTGGGCGTCGACACCGTCGTGGGGGTCGACCCGGCCGTCGGCGCGACGGCCGACACCCCCAAGAGGCCGACGGAGGCCACGAGGACGGCGGCGAGGGCGCGGCGGCGGGGGCTGCCGCCCTCAGACATCGCCGACATCGTCGGCCCCGGTCCGGACGTCGCTCACCCCGCCACCGTCGCGCGTGACGCGGCTCCCGCGCAACCGTGCCGTGGCGGCGGCGGGATCAGCTCTCGAGGAAGATCCCGTTGCCGGGGCCCACGGGCAGGTCGAGGAAGAAGAACACGGTGAGGATCGCCGCCCACACCAGCCAGAAGCACACGGTGAACGGCAGCAGCCGCGCCATGACCGTGCCGAGCCCCGCCTGCGGCTCCCACCGCCGCAGGTAGGCGAGCAGCACGATCATGTACGGGTTCAGCGGCGTGATGATCTGCGTGGCGGAGTCGCCCACGCGGAACGCGGCCTGCACGAACGCCGGCTCGTAGCCGATGAGCGCGAACATCGGCACGAAGACGGCGGCCATGAGCGTCCACAGCGCCGAGCCCGAGATGATGAACAGGTTGAGCAGCGACGCCACGACGAGGAAGCCGAGGATCGCGCCGTAGCCCGTCAGCCCGATCGACTCGAGCGCCGACGCCCCGGAGACGGCGATCCACTGCCCGACGCCGGACCAGTTGAACAGCGCGACGAACTGGCCGAGCACGAACGCCAGGACGACGAACCCGATCATGTCCTTGAGGGCCTGGCCGAACATGATCGGCACGTCCTCGATGCGCCGCACCGTCCCGACCGCGCGCCCGTAGGCGATCGCGGGGACCAGGAACAGCGTGAAGACGATGAACACGATCGAGCTGAGCAGCGGCGACTCGGGCAGGAACGCGCCGTCCTCGTTGCGCCACGGGGAGGCGGGCACGAGCGCGGCGACGACCATCACCGCCGCCACTCCGAGCGCCACGACCAGCGCGTTCCGCAGGCCGCGCCGCTCGTCCGCCGTCGTCGCCGCGGACGCGTCCGCCAGCGGGTCGTCGCCGTCCTCCACGACCTGCTCCGTCGGCACGCCCTGGCGGCGGACCCGCGGCTCGAGCACCCGGTCGATGAGGAAGCCGGCGAGCAGCGCCAGCGCGATCGAGGAAACGGCGTTGAAGAACCAGTTCGACAGCGGGTTCACCGGCGAGCCCGGGTCGGGCAGGATCTGGGCGACCGAGCTGGTGATGCCCGCGAACAGGGCGTCCAGGCTGGTGACGAGGATGTTCGTCGAGTACCCCGCACCGGCCGCCGCGAACCCGCCGAGCAGGCCCGCGACGGGGTGCCGGCCCGCCGCGCGGAACACCATGGCCGCGAGCGGCGGGATGATGATGAAGGCGGTGTCGGACATGATGCTGCCCATCACGCCGACGAAGCCGACCGCGTACGCGAGCGCCCACCGCGGCGCGGACCCGAACGCGTAGCGCACCGCGGCGCCGAGCAGGCCTGACTTCTCGGCCACGCCGACGGCCATGAGGATCGGCAGCACCGTGACCAGCGGCGGGAAGCCGAGGAAGTTGGGACCGAGGTTCTCGGTGAGCCAGGTCATCCCCTCGGCCGTGAACAGGCCCTTGACCTGGACGACCTCGTCGCTGCCCGGCATCTGCACCGTGACGCCCGCGAACGCCATCGCGGTCGACACGACGGCCACGACGCCGAAGAGGACGAGGAACAGGGTGAACGGCTCGGGGAGCTTGTTGCCGACCCGCTCCACGCCGGCGAGGAAGCGGTCGGTGCGGGATCGTGCGTCGACGGAGCTGGTCACGCGGTCTCCTCGGTCCGGCCCGCCGCCGCGGGCGTGTCCGCCCGACCGTAGTAGCCCCGATCATCCGTTGCGAGAGTTTCGTCCGCATCATGAGATTCGCGCCGTTCCTCCCGGCCGCGGCGACCGCGTCCTTACGATGCCTGACATGACTGTGCCCGCATCGAACGCCGCGCCCGACTCGAACGCCGTGCCCGACTCGAACGCCGTGCCCCCCGCCCGGCCGAGCACCGCCTACCTCGACCACCTCGTCCGGGAGTCGGAGGAGAAGCGCCGCGCGTCCGCGCCGCCCGACGTCGCGCCGTCGCCCCTGCCCGACGCGGTCGCGGACGCCGTCGAGCGGGCCGCCGAGGCGCTGGAGCCCGAGCTGCGCGAGATCGTCGACCGCCTGCACGCCGACCCGGAGCCGGCGTTCGAGGAGCACCGCAGCGCCGCGACGCTCGTCGAGGTGCTCGCCCGGCACGGGGTCGAGGCCGAGCTCGGCGTGCACGACGTCGCGACGGCGTTCCGCGCCGAGCTGGGCACGGGCGACGGTCCGACGGTCGCGATCTGCGCGGAGTACGACGCGCTGCCCGTCATCGGGCATGCCTGCGGGCACAACGTCATCGCGGCCGCCGGCGTGGGCGCGTTCCTCGCGCTGCACGACGCCCTGTCCGCGGGCGACGGCCCGCTTGGGCGGGTGGTGCTGCTCGGCACGCCGGCCGAGGAGGGGCACACCGGCAAGGAGGTGCTGGCCCGCGCGGGCGCGTTCGACGACGTCGACGCGGCGATCATGGTGCACCCGTACGGGCAGGACGTGGCCGAGCAGGTGTGGCTCGGGCGGCGGCTGCTCACGTGGACGTTCACCGGCCGCCCGGCGCACGCGTCGGCGCAGCCGTTCATGGGCCGCAACGCGCTCGACGCGGCGAACCTCGCCTACCAGGGCGTCGGCCTGCTGCGGCAGCAGCTGCCGCCGGTGGACCGCGTGCACGCGACGATCGTCGAGGGCGGCACCCGCCCCAGCATCATCACCGAGCGTGCGGTCATGCGGCTGTACGCCCGGTCGAAGTACCCGGACACCCTGCGCGACCTGTCGGCGCGGCTCGACGACATCGCCCGGGGCGCCGCCCTCATGACCGGCACCCAGGTGGAGATCGGCTGGGACGACGGCGCGCTGCCGAGCCTGCCCGTGCGCACCAACGCCGCGCTCACGGAGCGCTGGGTGGCGGCGCAGCGCCGTCGCGGGCGGGACCCGCTGCCGGCCGGCGTGGTGTCCGAGACGATCGCGGCCTCGACGGACTTCGGCAACGTGTCGTTCCGGGTGCCGGGCATGCACCCGCTGGTGCAGGTCTCCGCGCCGGAGGTGGCGCTGCACACCGCGGAGTTCGCCGACGCCGCGGCGGGCCCGGCGGCCGTGGCCGCCGCCGTCGACTCCGCCGTCGGCCTGGCCCTCACCGCGCTCGAGTACCTGAGCGACGACGCCCTGCGGGCCGCCGTGCACGACGAGTTCGTCGCGCACGGCGGCCCGCTGGACGTGCCGCGCTACTTCGACTGAGCCGGTCGAGCCACCCACCGCCGGTCGAGCCACCCACCGCCGGTCGAGCCACCCACCGCCGGTCGAGCCTGTCGAGACCCCTCCGTGGTCTCGACAGGCTCGACCGACGAAGGTTGTCGACAAGCTCGACCGACGAGAGCTTTCGACGGGCCCGACCGCCGGGTCAGCGGCTCCCGACGGTGAACCGCAGGGTGTCGGTGTACTCCCGGCCCCGGTGGTCGGTGGCCGTCACGGTCGCGGCGTGCGTGCCCTCCTCGAGGCCCGCCGGGACGGGCAGGCGCCACAGGTGGGCGCTCGACCGCGTGACGCTGCCGCTGGTGAGCAGGTTGCGCGTCGCGGCCTGTGGGTCGGAGAACTCCCACCCGGTCTGCAGGGCCTCGCCTGCCATCGGCTGCGTGTGCTCGGCCTCGACCGCGGCGCCGCCGTCGATCGACACCTCGACCTGCGCGTCCGAGGAACCTGCGAAGAAGTTGGCCGTGAGCCAGCTGTCGCCCGCGAGGTCCTCGGCGCTCACCAGGTGCTGGTCGCCCAGCGCCGGGGCATCACCGTCCTTGCCGCCGTCGCGCCACGCGAGCGCGTCGCCGGCCCAGTCCCGCCAGTGCGGCGTGTTCACGCCGAGGGCGAGCTGGAGGTCGTCCTGCTCCCCGCGGATCGTGTACCGCTCGGAGAACTCGTTGCCGTCCAGCTCCAGCGTGAGGACGCCCGGGCGGGCGCCGTCGGCCATGTACGCGAACGGCAGGCCGTGCTCGTCCAGGCCGCCGGAGTACCAGTCGCCGGAGACGGCGCCGGCCACGAGCTGGGTGTGCTCGAGCTCCTCGACGCCGCCCGCCTTCCACTCGGCGCGGGTGTCGCCGGGCAGCAGGTTCTCCAGCATGTGCGTGTGCCCGCCGACCGTGACGGCGTTGCGGCCCTCGAGGACCTCGTACAGCGCCGGCGCGTTGTCGGTGATGACCTCGCGGTGGTCGACGATCGGCGCGTGCGCGGCGACGACGACGAGCTTGTTCCTCGGCACCTCGGCGAGGTCCGCCTCGAGCCAGGCGAGCTGGCCGTCGTCGATCGCCTCCGCGTAGCCGCCGTTCTTCCCGTCCTTGGCGCCCTTGTAGACGATGTTGTCCAGCACGACGACGTGCGCCTGGCCGACGTCGTACGAGAAGTAGCCCGGCCCGACCTGCTGACGGAACGTGTCCAGGGCGTGCGCGTCGTCGACGGCGTCGTAGTCCATGTCGTGGTTGCCGGGCGCCATGCGGACCGGGCCGTTCGCGGCGGCGTACAGGTCCTTGAGCGCCGGGTACAGGCTCAGGTCGTCGCCGACGTTGTCGCCGAGCAGCAGGACGCCGCAGCTCGCGTAGTCCTCGCGGTCCATGAGGTCCCCGACGGCGCCGTCCCGGGCGTATCCGACCTGGGTGAGGTCGTACGTCTGGGTGTCGGCCGCGATCGGGCAGCTCTGCGCAGCCCTGCTCGTCGCCTTGTCCTTGGCGAGCGGGAAGTTGACCGCCTTCGGCAGCGGGCCCGTGGGCTCGATGCCGCCGTACGTCAGCTCGGGCGACCCCTCGGGGACATGGTTGTAGCTGAACTGCGCGATCGCGTCCTCGTCCACCGGCACCTGGTAGCCGGCGGGCTGCGTGACGAACACGGTCGTGTCGTCGTCGACCGGGATGCTGTAGCGCCCCTGGCCGTCGGTCGTGACGACGTCGCGCCCGTTGGACACCTGGACGCCGGCGACGCCCTTCTCGCGCCGGTCCTGGGTGGAGTCCTCGTCCTTGTCGTGGAACACGGTGCCGGTGAGCACCTCGGGGTCGGCGGCCTCGCCGCGCACGACCTCGACGTGACCGGTGTACAGGCCGGCCTGGCTGCGCTGGGCCGCTGCGTTCGACGCGGTCGTCGTCGGGTCGGACGACGGCGCGGCGACCGCGCCCGGCGCCGCGAGGACCAGCCCGACGAGCGAGGCGGTCCCGGCGACGGCGCATGCCTGGCGGATGCTGCGGGGGTTCATGTACTTCCTCCGGGTTCTGGGAGAGCGGATCGAGTACACGCCCTCGTCAGGGCGCTCCGGCATGCCGATGGCGACGACGCTAGGCGGCCGAGGCAACCGTCCGGTGACGCCGAGACGCCGGGCAGCCGAACGTCAGAGCGGCCACGGCGAACTCCCAGCCAACGGTGGCCTTCCGTTACCCCGTGGACACCGGCGACGAACATGCGCGTCATGCGCGCTGCCTAGCGTCGTGCGCACCCGGACCGCGAGGGCTTGGGGACGAGCGCGAGGAGCACACATGCACGACGGACGAGACGCTGCCGAGACCCTCACCGCGGGGCTGGGCCGCCGCCGCTTCCTGCAGGCCGCCGCGGGCGTCGGGGCGGGCACCGCGCTGACCGTCGGCACCGGGCTGTCGGCCGCCGCCACGGGCACCACCGCCGCCACGCGAGGGAACCCCGCGACGTTCGGCGGGATCCTCCAGCCGGGTCGGGGCCGCGTCCGCGGCGACCACTACCTGGGCTCCGACGTCGACGACGTGCTGTGGGGCTACGTGCCGTCGGTGCACGCGACGCCCGTGACGCGGGTCCGCTCGGGCCGCACCCTGACGATCGACTCCGTCTCGCACGAGGGCATCCTCGAGGACCAGGGCCGCGACCCGGTGGCCTGGTTCGGCGAGCACGGCGTGCGCCGCCGCGAGGTGCTCGACGACGCGGTCGCCATCGCCGCCGGCTACGACCGGACCACCCGGAGCTTCGACACCGACGGCCCGCACGTCATCACCGGCCCGGTCCACGTGGAGGGGGCCGAGCCCGGCGACGTGCTCAAGATCGAGACGCTCGACGTCGCCCCGCGCGTGCCGTACGGCGTCATCTCGTCGCGGCACGGCAAGGGCGCGCTGGCCCGCACCGCCTCCGGGGCGCCGGCGGGCATCTCGCTGGACGAGGTCATGCCCCCGGTGGCCACGGACGGGCGCGGGTCCGGCATCCCCACCGAGTACGGCAACGTGTCGGTGTTCGCGCAGGTCCAGGGGAGCCGGGCCGTCATCGGCTCCGGCCGCTCGCGCGTGTCGTTCCCGCTGCGCTGCTTCTTCGGCACGATGGGCGTGGCGTTCTCGGAGAACACGGGGCTCACCGCCCCCGAGGCCAACTCCGTCCCGCCCACGCTGGGCGGCGGCAACATCGACATCAGCCACCTCGGCGCGGGCTCCACCTTCTACCTGCCCGTGCGCGCGCCGGGCGCCCTGTTCTACGTGGGCGACCCGCACATGGCCATGGGCGACGGCGAGGTGGCGCTCACCGCGATGGAGGGGTCGCTGCGCGGCACGTTCCGGCTCACCGTGTGCAAAAAGGGCTCCGGCGACGCCCCGTCGGTGGCGTACTCCTACCCGTTCGCGGAGACGGACGACGCGTGGATCCCGATCGGCCTGTCCGACCCGGACGGGGCCGTCGGCGGGAACGGCAGCGACCTCGACGTCGCGATGCGCCGCGCCGTCGTCAACGCCCTCGACTTCCTCGAGCACGACCAGGGCATGGACCGCGCGATCGCCTACGCGTACCTGTCCGCGGCGGCCGACTTCGCCGTCTCGCAGGTCGTGGACCGCACCGTCGGCGTGCACGGGCTCGTCCGCAAGGCGGACTTCCGCCGCTGACACCTCACCCCTGACAGGCGTGGCCGGCGCCTGGCAGTATCGACCCCATGCACGAGCGCGCCGGCCAGCCTGCCCAGCCCGAGGACCTCATCGACGTCGACCGGGTGGTGGGCGCGTACTACGACCTGACGCCCGACCCAGACGACCCGGCACAGCAGGTGGTGTTCGGCACGTCCGGCCACCGCGGCTCCAGCCTGGACACGGCGTTCAACGAGGCGCACATCGCGGCGGTCACGCAGGCGATCGTCGAGTACCGGGCGTCGCAGGGCACGGACGGGCCGCTGTTCATCGGTCGTGACACGCACGCGCTGTCGCTGCCGGCGTGGCAGACGGCGCTGGAGGTGCTGGCCGCGGCGGGCGTGACGGTCATGGTGGACGCGCGCGACTCGTTCACCCCCACGCCCGCCGTGTCGCAGTCGATCCTCATCCACAACGGCGCGACGACGGGCGACGGCGTGCGCACCCAGGGGCCGGGGCTGGCCGACGGCATCGTCGTGACGCCGTCGCACAACCCGCCGCGCGACGGCGGCTTCAAGTACAACCCGCCGCACGGCGGGCCCGCCGGGTCGGAGGCGACCGGCTGGATCGCCGACCGCGCCAACGAGATCCTGCGCACGGGCGGGCTCGCGTCGGTGCGCCGCGTGGCGCTGGAGGACGCGCTCGCCGCCGACACGACGCACAAGCACGACTTCCTCACCACGTACGTCGACGACCTGCCGAACGTGGTCGACCTCGAGGCGATCCGCGGCGCCGGTGTGCGCATCGGCGCCGACCCGCTGGGCGGCGCGTCGGTGGAGTACTGGGGCGCGATCGGCGAGCGGTACGACCTCGACCTCACCGTCGTGAACCCGCAGGTGGACCCTCGCTGGTCGTTCATGACGCTCGACTGGGACGGCAAGATCCGCATGGACTGCAGCTCCCCGTACGCGATGGCGTCGCTGGTGGAGCGCATGGTCTCGACGGGCTCGACCGGCGGGAGCGCGCCGTTCGACGTCGCGACCGGCAACGACGCGGACTCCGACCGGCACGGCATCGTCACCCCCGACGCGGGCCTGATGAACCCGAACCACTACCTGGCCGTCGCCATCGAGTACCTGTACGGCGGGGCCCGCCCCGGCTGGCCGCAGGGCACGGCGGTCGGCAAGACGCTCGTGTCGTCCGCGCTGATCGACCGGGTCGTGGCCGGCCTCGGCCGGGAGCTGGTCGAGGTGCCGGTGGGCTTCAAGTGGTTCGTGCCCGGCCTGCTCACGGGCGAGGTCGGCTTCGGCGGCGAGGAGTCGGCGGGGGCGTCGTTCCTGCGTCGTGACGGCCGCGTGTGGTCCACCGACAAGGACGGCCTGCTGCTGGCGCTGCTCGCGTCCGAGATCATCGCCACCACCGGCCGCACGCCGTCCGAGCACCACGCCGACCTCGTGGCCCGCCACGGCGAGTCCTGGTACGCCCGCGTGGACGCGCCCGCCTCCCGCGAGCAGAAGGCGAAGCTGTCGGCGCTGTCCCCCGAGCAGGTCACCTCGACGACGCTCGCCGGCCAGGACGTCACCGCCACGCTCACCGAGGCCCCCGGCAACGGCGCGAAGATCGGCGGCCTGAAGGTCACGACCGACGACGCGTGGTTCGCCGCCCGCCCGTCCGGCACGGAGGACGTGTACAAGATCTACGCCGAGTCGTTCGTGTCCGCCGACCACCTCGCCGAGGTGCAGGCCGCCGCGAAGGAGCTGGTCGACGGCGCGCTCGCCTAGCACCGCGACCTGGCGGCGATGTGGCGCACGTCGCGGCGGTCGGCGGGCGCCCAGCGGACACGGGCGCGCCCCGCACCCGCGCCGACCTGCGCTCCTGACCCGCCCTTGCCTCACCCATGCCCTAGGGCAGCCCGCCCCCGCCCCACCCCTGCCCGTCCGCTCTTCGGGACGAACTTGATTTCAGCAGGCAACCTTTTTTAGGTTGCTCTCCGCAATCATCTAGGGGGTGTGTCCCGGTGTCGGAGTCGGACCACGCGAGGTACGAGGAGCTGCAGCGCCAGCTGCGCGCCGTCGGTGCCGTCAAGCGGACCATCGTGCGGAACCTTCCGCCCGACTGTCCGGTCGGCCCCACGGCCGTCCTGTCGACCCTCCGCCGTCAGGGGTCGATGCGGCTGAGCCGGCTCGCCGAGCTGCTGCTCATCGACCCCTCCGTCACCAGCCGGCACGCGTCCCACGCCGTCGACCAGGGCTGGGTCGAGCGCACGCGCGACCCGGAGGACCGGCGGTCCTGGACCCTCAGCCTCACGCCCGCGGGATCGCGCAAGCTCGAGGAGATCTCCGAGCGCACCACCCGCCTGTTCGCCGAGCGGATGGGCGACTGGGACGGCGACGAGATCGACGACCTCGCCGCCCTCATGGCGCGGCTGCACGGCAGCTTCGCCGAGTGCCGGCCGACCGCGCGCGCCGCGGTCCCCGCGTGAGCCCGACGACACCCCCCACGCTCCACCTCGGAAGGACTTCCATGGCAACCACAGCGACGGTGCCCGCGCACGCCAAGCGCACCGGGCACTCCGCAGACCCCACCGGGGGCGCCGGCGTCTCGATGACGCACCGGCAGATCCTGGAGGCCCTGACGGGCGTCCTGCTGGGCATGTTCGTGGCGATCCTGTCGTCGACGATCGTCTCGAACGCCCTGCCGGAGATCATCGCGGACCTCGGGGGCGGCCAGTCCGCCTACACCTGGGTCGTCACCGCGTCGCTGCTGGCGATGACGGCCAGCACCCCGCTGTGGGGCAAGCTCGCCGACCTGTTCAGCAAGAAGGTGCTGGTCCAGGTCGCGCTCGTGATCTTCGTGCTCGCCTCCGCGGCCGCCGGGCTGGCGCAGTCCCCGGAGTGGCTGATCGTCTGCCGCGTCTTCCAGGGCATCGGCGGCGGCGGGCTGTCCGCCCTGGCGCAGGTCGTGATGGCGTCGATGATCGCGCCGCGCGAGCGCGGCCGGTACTCCGGCTACCTCGGCGCGACGTTCGCGGTCGCCACGGTCGGCGGCCCGCTGCTGGGCGGCGTCATCACCGACACCGACTGGCTCGGCTGGCGCTGGTGCTTCTACGTCGGCATCCCGTTCGCGATCATCGCGATCATCGTGCTGCAGAAGACGCTGCACCTGCCCGTCGTCAAGCGCGACAACGTCAAGATCGACTGGGCCGGCGCGTTCCTGTCCACCGCCGCCGTGTGCCTGCTGCTGCTGTGGGTCACCTTCGCGGGCGACAAGTACGAGTGGAACTCCTGGCAGACCTACGCGATGACCGGCGGGGCGCTCCTGCTCGTGCTGCTGTTCATCCTGGTCGAGACCAAGGTCTCCGAGCCGATCATCCCGATGCGCCTGTTCAAGAACCGCACGGTCGCCCTCGCCGGCGTGTCGTCGCTGTTCGTGGGCGTGGCGATGTTCGCCGGCACCATCTTCTTCAGCCAGTACTTCCAGCTGGCCCGGGACAAGACCCCGACGATGGCCGGCGTCATGACCATCCCGATGATCGGCGGACTGTTCGTCTCCTCGACGGTCTCCGGCCTGATCATCACCAAGACGGGCCGGTGGAAGGCCTGGCTCGTCACCGGCGCCGTCCTGCTCACCGGCGGGCTCGGGCTGCTGAGCACCATCGAGTACGACACCGAGTACTGGCACGTCGCCGTCTTCATGGCGCTGATGGGCCTCGGCATCGGCATGATGATGCAGAACCTGGTGCTCGCCACGCAGAACCAGGTGTCCCCGAGCGAGCTCGGCGCCGCCAGCTCCGTGATCAACTTCTTCCGCTCGCTCGGCGGCGCGATCGGCGTCTCCGCGCTGGGCGCCGTCCTGGCGAACCACGTCGCCGACCACGTCAAGGACGGCCTCGCGGACCTCGGCCCGCGCGGCGCCGAGCTGGCCCAGGGCACCAGCGCCACCTCCGGCACCATCCCGGACATGGACCAGCTGCCCGGCCCGCTGCGCACCGTCATGGAGAGCGCCTACGGGGCCAGCATCGCGGACATCTTCGCGATCGCCGCGTGCGCCGCGTTCGTCGCCTTCCTCCTCGTGATCTTCATCAAGGAGGTGCCGCTGCGCACCACGCCGGTCTCGCAGGCGGCCGACGGCGACACGGCCGTCGCGCCGTCCTCGGCCCCCGCGGCGGTGGCCGCGGCACACGCCGAGCCTGCCACGGTCGCGACGCTCGCCGACGGCGCTCCGGTGCCGGGCGGGGCACCGGGCGTGCCCGTGCACGGGCTGGTCCGCGGGCCGGAGGGCGCGCCGCTGCCGCAGGCGGCGATCACGCTCATCTCGCTGGGCGGGCGACAGCTCGGCCTGGCGATCGCCCGGCCGGACGGCGCGTACACGGTCGACGCCCCCGGCGCCGGCACGTACGTGCTCATCGCCTCGGCGGACCGGTTCCAGCCGCAGGCGTCCACGATCGTCGTCGGCGCCGGGCCGCTGGCGCACGACGTGCTGCTCAGCGGCACCAGCGGCCTGCGCGGCGTCGTCCGCGGCGCCGACCTGCTGCCGGTGCCCGGGGCGATGGTGCTGGTCACCGACGTGCGGGGCGACCTGCAGGCCACCGCCAGCACGGCCGAGGACGGCACCTTCACGCTCGAGGAGCTCGTGCCCGGGCCGGTCACCGTGGCGGTCAACGCCGCCGGCTTCCGGCCCCGCGCCCTGCCGGTCGAGGTGGGGACCACGGGCATCACGCACATCGAGGTCGAGCTCGCGGCAGGGGCACGGGTCACGGGCGTCGTGCGCGCCCCGCACGGCCCGCTCCCGGACGCCCGCGTCACGCTCGTCGACGCGGCGGGCAACGTCGCGGGGACCGCCACCACCGGGGAGGACGGCGCCTACGCGTTCACCGACCTGGACGGCGGCGAGTACACCCTGATCGCGACGGGCTACCCGCCGGCGGCGACGGCCCTGAGCCTCGCGGGGCACGGCGTGGACGGCCACGACGTCACGCTCGCCCACCCGGCGGAGTGAGCGCCGTGCTGACCGCGACCATCAGGACCCGCGACGGGTGGGCCGTGCCGCACGCCGTCCTCACGCTCACCGACCCGGCCGGCGCCCAGGCGCTGCGGACCGGCACGGACGAGGACGGCGCGGTGCGCGCCGAGGCCGCGCTCGCGCCCGGCGCGTACGTCGCGATCGTGACCGCCGTGGGCTACGCGCCTGCGGCGTCGACGACCATCGTGACGGCCGCCGGCCACGCCGCCGTCGGCACGGTGACGCTTGCCCGGCAGGGCGGCACGGAGCTGCCGCCGCCCGGGCCGTGGACGATCGACCCGGCGCACTCGTCGGTGGCGGCCGTGGCCCAGCACCTGGGCATCTCCAGCGTGCGGGGCCGGTTCACCCAGTTCGCGGGCCGCATCGACATCGCTCCCGACGACGTCACCCGCTCGCGGGTGGAGGCCGTGATCTCGGCGGCGTCGATCGACACGGGGACGGCGATGCGCGACGCGCACCTGCGGTCCGCGGACTTCCTCGACGTGGACCGGTTCGCGGAGATCACCTACCGGTCCACCGGGCTGAGCCCGGCCGGGGCGGACCGCTGGACGGTGCACGGCGAGCTCACGCTGCACGGCCAGGCCCACCCCGTGGACCTCGACCTGGCCTACCTGGGCTCCGGCGCCGACGCGTCGGGCGTGGTGCGCGCCGCGTTCCGCGCCGTCGCCGAGCTGCGGCGCGACGCCTTCGCCATCGCCTACAGCGAGGTGGCCGCGGCGGGCGTCGCCATCGTCGGGACCACCCTCCGGATCGAGCTGGAGATCCAGGCCGCCCAGGGGGCGGCGCTCCCCGGCTGAGGCTCCCCGGGTGAGGCTCACCGGCTGCGAGCGGCGCCCCCCCACCGCGCTACTCGCAGCCGACCCCGTCGCCGTCCCGGTCCAGCCGGGACGAGTAGCCCGCGTCGCCGCGACGGACGGGCGCCGCGCCCGCGGCGCTCGCCTCGGCACAGTTCGCGAACGGCTCCTGCGCGTCCGGCTCCGCCTCGGCGGGGTCGGACGTGGCGGGGTCGGACGTCGCGGCGCCGTCGCCCCCGCCGACCGGCGGGGCCGCCCCGCCGGACGGCAGCGGCTCGTCGGGGCACCGTGCCAGCACGCGCCCGATGGCGTCGTGCTCCGCCTGCGTGACCCACAGCGCGTACGCCCGCTTCACGGCCACCTGCCGGGCCACGTACTGGCAGCGGAACGCCTTGTTCGGCGGCAGCCACGTGGCGGCGTCGCCGTCGCTCTTGCCCGCGTTGGTCGGGCCGTCGACGGCGAGCAGGTTGAGCGGGTCGTTCGCGAGCTGACGGCGGGCCACGCCGTCGAGCTTCTGCGCGCCCTTCTGCCACGCGTCCGAGAGCGCGACGACGTGGTCGATCTGTACCGCCGTCGAGGTGGTCTGCCCGCGCAGGAAGTCGACCGTGGTCGCGGTGTACGGGTCGGCGAGCACGCCGGTCAGCACCACGCAGTCGTGCGTGCCCGGGTCGGTCGTGGTGCGGGTCAGGTCGCGGGCCAGGATGTCGTTGCGGGTGTCGCACCCGTTGTGGTCGACGTCGGACCACGCCGGCCCGAACTGGTCGCGCGAGTAGTCCGTCTTCGGCGCCCGGCCCTTCACCGGCAGTTCGTCGAGCACGGCGAGGGCGGAGCCGGGCTCGACGTCCGGCGGCGGGAGCTCGGACGTCGTGGCGGGGGCCGAGGTCTCCACGTGCGACTCGGCGGGCCCCTGCTCGACCGGGTCGCCCCCATCGGCAGGATCGATTCCGCCGGCGCACCCGCCCGCGAGGAGCACGACGGCGACGCCCAGCGCGGCGAGCCCGCCGCGCCGGGTCGTGGTGGCGGCCCTCACCGGGCGGCGGGGTGCGCGAGCAGGTCGGCGTACTCGGGGTGCCGACGCACGTACGCCTTGATGAACGGGCACAGCGGCACGATCTTCAGCCCGGCCGCGCGCACCTGGTCCAGCGCGCCGGCGGCGAGCTGCGACCCGATCCCCTGCCCCTCGAAGGCGGGGTCCACCTCCGTGTGGGTGAAGACCACGGCCCCCTCGGACAGCTCGTAGTACGCGCCACCGGCGGTGCGGCCGTCGTCGAGCCTGGCGAGGAAGACCTGCTGGTCACGGTCGTCGACGACGGTGACGGGGGTCGGCGTGGTCTCTGCGGCGTCCATACCCCCATCCTGGCCGTCGGCCCCGGCATCTGTCGCCACCCGGTGGGAGAATCCGCAGGTGACAGTGCCCACTCCCGAGGCCCCCGACGCGGCGTCGGGGACCCGGGCCCGCAACCCCTACCTCGACGTCCTGCGTGAGCCGGGCTCCGCCCGCTTCTCCGTCGCGGGCGTGATCGCCCGCCTGCCGATGTCGATGGTCGGCATCAGCACGGTGCTGATGGTGCAGACCCTGTACGGCTCGTACGCGATGGCGGGCCGCGTGTCGGCCGTGCTCGTCGTGGCGCAGGCGGTGGTCGCGCCGCAGATCGCCCGGCTCGTGGACCGCGCGGGTCAGGCCCGGGTGATGACGCCCATGCTGGTGACGACGACGGTCGGGCTGCTGGGGCTGGTGGTCGCGGCGACCCTGGGCGCCCCCGAGTGGGTGCTGTGGGTGTGCGCCGCGGTGGGCGGGGCGAGCCAGGGCTCCTACGGGTCGCTCGCGCGGGCCCGGTGGTCGCACGCCCTCCCGGAGCCGCGGCGCGTGCACACCGCCTACTCGCTGGAGTCGGCGCTCGACGAGCTGGTGTTCGTCGTGGGCCCGGTGCTGGCCACGACCCTCGCGACGACGGTCGCCCCCGCGGGCGGCCTGCTGGTGGCGGCCGTCGTGGGCGGCGGCGGCGCGGCGTGGTTCCTCGCGCAGCGCCGCACGGAGCCGCCCGCTCGTCCTCGAGCGACGGGGCTGCAGCAGGGCGACCGCCGGTCGGCGATCCGGATGCCCGGGATGCCGGTGCTCGTCGTCGTGTTCGTCGGCATGGGCGTCATGTTCGGCTCGAGCGACGTCGCCACGGTGGCGTTCGCCGAGGAGCAGGGCGTCAAGGGGCTGGCCGGGGTGGTGCTCGCCTGCTTCGCGCTGGGCTCGATGGTCTCCGGGCTGGCGTACGGGGCGCGGCACTGGGTGTCACCGCTCTCGACGCGCTTCACGATCACCGCGTGCGGGATCGCCGTCGGGGTCTCCCTGTTCTTCTTCGTGCAGAACCTCGCCGTCCTGGCCGGGGTGATGTTCCTCGCCGGGTTCGCCATCGCGCCCACCCTCATCAACGGCAACGCGCTGGTGCAGGCCCTGGTGGCACCCCACCAGCTCACCGAGGGCCTCACCTGGGTGGGCACGTCGCTCGGCGTCGGGGTCTCGCTCGGGTCGTGGATGGCGGGCGTGGCGATCGACGCCGCGGGCTCGCACGCCGGGTTCCTCGTCACGATGTCGGGCGGCTGGATGTGCGCGATCCTCGCCCTCGCCGCCCTGCCGGGGATGCGGCGCCGCCGGCCCTATGCTCCCGCGACGGCCGGATGAGCCGCGGCGGCGTACTCTCGGGCAGATGTACGCGTTGACGCTGACGGAGTTCCTGCTCGCCAGGGTCGAGGAGGACGCCGCGGCGGCACGCGCGGACCTCGAGGCGGCGAACGGGGCCGGCTCGCCGGGCTGGAGCCCGGCCCGCGTCCTGGCCGAGTGCGACGCCAAGCGCCGGATCGTCGAGCTCGCGTACGAGGCCACCGGGCTGGACATGACGGTCGACCTCGACCGGCACGTCACGGCCCGCGAGGACAGCGGCGTGGAGTTCGTCGGGGAGCGCATCCTGCGCGCCCTGGCGCTCCCCTACGTGGAGCACCCCGACTTCCTGCCCGCCTGGCGCCTGTGAGGGCGACGGCCTACGGCTCGGGGTGCCGGGCGTCGTAGCGCCAGAACCGCGGCTGGAGCCGCACGACGATCCACAGGACGGCGACGCACGCGAGCCCGCCGACGACGGCCGCCCAGCCCTCGCCGAACCACGTGGCCTCGGTGCCGAGCACCATCTCCCCCAGCCGCGGCCCGCCCGCGACGACCACGATGAACACGCCCTGCAGGCGCCCGCGCATGTGGTCGGGGGTCGCCGTCTGCAGGATCGACTGGCGGAACACCGACGAGATCGCGTCGGACCCGCCCGCCAGGAGCAGCGCCACCCCCGCCAGCACGACGGCGCCCCACAGCACGCCGTCCGGCGCGCCGGGCCCGACGGCGACGAGCACCGCGCCGAACGCCGCGACGCACACCCCCCACGACGTGATGGCCCACACGATGATCCGGCCCTGCCACCGCACGCGCACCAGCGCGCCGGAGAACACGCTCGCGAGGATGCCGCCGACGGCGAACCCGGCGGCGAGCACGCCCGTCGTCGTCTCCCCGCCGCCCAGGTAGAGCGCGCCCGCGGCCGGCCACAGCACGCGCGGGAAGGCGAGCACCATCGCGGCGAGGTCGACGACGAACGTGGTGCGCACGTTGGGCCGCGTGGCGAGGTAGCGCAGGCCGTCGAGCACGGAGCTCAGGCCGACGACGCGGCGGCGGGCCGGCGCGTCCGCGCGGGTGTCGTCGGCGCCCGGCTCGGGCGGCACGGCCGGCAGCCGCCACACCGCCCACAGCGCCGCGGTGAACAGCAGGGCGTCGAGCGTGTACGCGATCCCGTACCCGCCCCAGCCGACGAGCGTCGCGCCGATGAGCGGCCCGCCCGTGAGCGCGATGTTCATCGACAGCGTCTGGAGCGCGTTCGCGGCCGGCATGAGCTGCGGCTCGAGCAGGCGCGGCACGATCGACGTGCGCGCCGGGTTGTTGATGGCGAACGCCGCGGACTGCAGCGCCACCAGCCCGTACAGCAGGTTCACGGAGCCGACGTCGAGCCACGCCTGCACCGCGATGCCGGCCGTCACCAGCCACAGCACCGCCGACGCGAGCAGCGAGACCCGGCGCCGGTCGTAGTGGTCCACCAGCGCCCCGCCGTACAGGCCGAGCGCGACGAGCGGCACGAGCGCCGCGATGCCGAGCGTGCCCACCGCGAGCGTCGAGCCGGTGAGCGAGTACACCTGCAGGCCGACCGCGACCACCGTGACCTGCGTGCCGATGTTCGACACGCCCAGACCCCACCACAGCCGCCGGAACGCCGGGGAGACGCGCAACGGGGTGAGGTCGGCGATCAGGCGGGGCACGGTGACCCAGGGTAGGCGTGTTCCGCGGGCAACCTGTTCCGCGGGCGGCCCCGGGCGGGTCTGCCGACCGGGGCCGGTGATCGTCCGCCCGGGGCCGCCTCGCGTGCCCCCTCGTCGCCGACGTGTCGTGGGCGCGGCCCGGCCCCCTGCGCCGTGCCGCGCCCACGCGACCCCGGCCGGGGCGGCGCGGCCACGGGACACTCCCCAGTGATCCCCCGTGACCACGCCGCCCCGTCCGGAGCCGACGCCGGCTCCGGAGGGGTCAGCGGTGGTCGACCGCGCCGGCCGCCGTCCGACGGCGTGCCACCAGCACGGCGCCCGTCAGCATCAGCAGCAGCGCCAGACCCAGCAGCCGCACGTCCGCGCCGGTCGTCGCCAGCGCCGTCATGTCGGCAGAGCCCGTGCCCGACGCGGCGGACGCGCCGACCGACGAACCCGGCAGCGGTGCCATGCCGTCCGTGCCCGGAGCCGACTCGACCGGAGCCGACCCGATCAGGCCGCCCACCGGGGCGGTCGCGCCGTCGTCGGTGCCGTCACCGGAACCGTCGTCGCCCGTGCCGTCGTCACCGCCGTTGTCCCCGTCACCGGGGTCGGTCGGGTCCGTGGGATCCGTGGGATCCGTGGGGTCCGTGGGGTCCGTGGGGTCCGTCGGGTCCGTCGGGTCCGTCGGGTCGACCGCGGTGGCACCGTCCTCGAGGACGTCGTCCACCAGCCCGTCCTCCGCGAGGACGTCGTCGGTCACCGCGCCGAGGTCGCCCTCGAGCAGGTCGTTGGCCGTGTCGTTGACGTCCTCGACCACGTGCTCCACGAGCTCGTCGGTGACACCGTCCTGCGGCTCGTCGGCGCCGACGACGTCGTCCACCACGCCGTCCTCACCGACGATGCCGTCGACCGTGTCCTCGATCGTCGAGCCCGTACCCAGCGCGTCGTCCAGAGCACCCGTCGAGTCCACGACGTCGTTCAGCACGGGGTCCAGACCCTGGTCCTCCAGCACGTCGTCGATCAGACCCTCCTCAGCGGTCAGGTCGTCGACCACGCCCGGCAGATCACCGGCCGTCACCGAGTCCACCGTCGAGTCGACGTCGTCCACGACCGCCTCGACCAGACCGTCCGTCACACCGCTCTGCGGCTCGTCAGGTCCGACGACGTCGTCCACCACGCCGTCCTCACCGACGATGCCGTCGATCGCGTCCTCGATCGTCGAGCCCGTACCCAGCGCGTCGTCCAGAGCACCCGTCGAGTCCACGACGTCGTTCAGCACGGGGTCCAGACCCTGGTCCTCCAGCACGTCGTCGATCAGACCCTCCTCAGCGGTCAGGTCGTCGACCACGCCCGGCAGATCACCGGCCGTCACCGAGTCCACCGTCGAGTCGACGTCGTCCACGACCGCCTCGACCAGACCGTCCGTCACACCGCTCTGCGGCTCGTCAGGTCCGACGACGTCGTCCACCACGCCGTCCTCACCGACCAGACCGGCCACCGTGGACTGGAGCAGCGAGCGCGTGCCCAGCGCGTCGTCGACGCTGCCGGCCGTGTCGGTGAGCGCGCCGGTCAGCTCGTCCACCGTGCCGTCCAGATCCGGCAGCGCCCCGGCTTCGCCGGGCAGCATGACGGCTCCGTCGCCCTCGAACGCGTCGTCGACGAGCCCGTCCTCGGCGGCGAGGTCGTCCACCACGGCGTCGAGATCACCGGCGGTCACGCCGTCGAGCGTGGCGTCCACGTCGTCGAGCGCGTGCTCGACGACCTCGTCCGTGACACCGGCCTCCGGCTCGTCGGCGCCGAGGACGCCGTCGACGACACCGTCCTCACCGGCGAGGTCGCCGTCCGCGACGTCGACGACGCCGCCCACGGTGTCCTGCACGGTGGTGCCGCTGCCGAGCGCGTCGTCCACCGCGCGGGTG
Source organism: Promicromonospora sp. Marseille-Q5078 (assembly GCF_050315395.1). Classification (NCBI taxonomy): domain Bacteria; kingdom Bacillati; phylum Actinomycetota; class Actinomycetes; order Micrococcales; family Promicromonosporaceae; genus Promicromonospora; species Promicromonospora sp. Marseille-Q5078. The sequence goes on along the minus strand of NZ_JBNPQG010000001.1, from coordinate 450,006 downwards.
GCCGAGTCGACGGTCTCGTCGACCTGGTCGAGCGCCGCGTCGATGCCCTGGTCCTCCAGCACGTCGTCGACGGTCCCGTCCTCGCCGGTGACGTCGTCCACCACGCCGTCGACGTCCCCGTCGGCGAGGTGCCCCGCCGCCTTCTCGACGTCGTCGACCGCATGCTCGACGACCTGGTCCGTGACGCCGGACTCCGGCTCGTCGGCGCCGAGGACGTCGTCCACGACACCGTCCTCGCCCGTGACGCCGTCCACGGTGTCCTTGACGGCGGCACCGGTCCCGAGCGCCTCGTCGACGTCTCCTGCGGCGTCCGACACGGTGTCGGAGGCGCGGTCCACAGCCTCGTCGACCGCGCCGCCGGCGCCCCGGTCGTCGCCGCCGGACCCGCCGCCGCCCTGCGGGGCGGGCTCGTCCTCGATCGCGTCGTCGACGACGCCGTCGTCACCCGCGACGTCCTCGACGACCGCCTCGACGTCCCCGGACTGCAGGTCCTCGGCGGTCTGGCGGGCATCCTCGGCGACGGCGTCGACGAGGTCGTCGGTGGTGGTCGCGGACTCGTCGTCCGGGCCGGCGACGTCGTCCACGGTGCCGCCGTCCCCGACGACGGTGTCGACCACGTCCTCGATCCCCTCGGTGTCGACCTCGGGGAGGTCGACCGGGGTGTCGACGGACGCGTCGTTCGTCTCCTCGGAGACCTCGCTCAGATGGAGGTCGACCGAGGTGTCCTCACCGACGGTGACGTCGACGACGTCCCCGTCCGCGGCGTGGGCCATCCCGGCCCCGGCGACCACGAGGCCGCCCGCGACGAGCGCTGTGCGCAGCGCGCGTCGGGCATACGTATGCATGATCCGCTCCTGACTGACGTGGTGCGCGGGTGGCGGACGCCGCCCGCGGTCGCGGTCGCGCGAGATCGCGCGACGCGGCCACGTCAGGCAGGAGAGACGGGGATGTCGGAGGCGACCGCCGGGAGACGGTCGAGCTGCTCGGCCGTGCGGGCGATCCACGCCAGCGCGGTCACGTGTGCACGGCCCGCGAGGTCGGCGGCGGTGTCGCCCCCGGACGGCCCGCGGGAGGTCGAGGCAGAACCCGCACCCGCGGCGGACACCGACGGTGCCGTCGGCGCCGCGGGAGCAGGCTCCCGATCGTCCGGCGCGGCGGTCGCGGCGGTCGCGTCGTCAACGGCCGCGGCGACCGCGACGACGGTCGGAGCGGGAGTCCGGTCGGTCGCCGGAGCGGGCCGCTCGGTCGCCTCGTGTGCGGCGGCGGGCTCGACGGCGGCGACCTTCGCCGGGTTCTCGGGGACGGCGGCGGAGCCGTCCGCGGTCGCGGGCAGGTCCAGCGCGGGCGCCAGCGCGTCGACGGCGGGTGCCGTGACGTCGGCGACCGGCGCGGTGATCGGCGCGATCACGCCCCCGACGGGCTCGACGACGGGGGTCAGCGCGTCGATCACCGGCGCGGCGGTGCCGAGCACCGGCTCGACGACGGGCTCGAGGGCACCCGTCACGGGCGTCACCAGTCCGACGACGGGGTCCAGGACGGGGTCGAGCGTCGTCACGACCGGCGCGACGACGTCGCCCACGACGTCCGTGACGGGGGCCAGCGGCTCGGTGACCTCGTGGACCACGCCGCCGACGGGCTCGAGCACCGGGGACAGGGCCTTCGTCACGGGCGCCAGCGTCTCCGCCGTCGCACCCGTCACGGGCTCGAGCGCCTTGCCGGCCGGGGTCGTGACCCGCTCGACCGCGTGCGACACCGGGTCGACGACGGGCGCGAGCGGCCGGACGACCTCCTCGACGACCTTCCCCACCGGCTTCGTCACCGCACCCAGCGGGCGGGTGACGGCCTCGACCGTGGCCGCCACCGGCTCGAGCGCCGCCCCGACGGGCTCCGTCAGCGCCTCGAGGCCCGGCGCGTCGGCCCGCGCGCTCTCTTCGGACGGTGCGGCGGCCGGCTCGTCGGACGACTCGTCGGCGGCCCGCTTCTCGGAACCGACCGGCGGCTCCTCGGTGACACGTGCGCGCTCCGCGGGGCCGGCGCCCGCGCCGTCCCCCTCCTCGGCGTCCTCTGCCGGCTGCTGGTCCCGCTCGTCGTCGGCCGGCGCCGTGCGCCCCTCGTGCTCGGGCTCCGCCTGGTCCTCGTGCTTCGGCTCGGAGCGTTCGGCGGCCGCCTGGCCCGACAGCTCACGAGCCACCCGGTCGGCGGCCTCCTCGGCGGGCGCCACGACCTCGTCGTGCACCTTCTTCCGCAGCGGCTCGATTTTCTCCCGCACCGGCGCGACGGCCTTCTCGACGGCGTCGCGCACCGGATGGGACTCGCTCTCCGGGGACTGCGCGGGCTCCTCGGCGTCGTCCCGGCTGTGGTCCGTGTCGTGGTCCTGCGCGCCGACCGACCGGACCACGGACCCGCCGTCCCGGTCACCGCCGTCGTCGGCGGACGCGGAGCCCGCGATCGCGACGCTCAGCGCAGCGGCCCCGACCAGCCCGACGGCGGCACCGGTCACGCGCGCGAGCCAGTGCCGACGGCGTCCTGCCGCCCGCGCCCGGTCCACGCTGCGTGTCACTCGGCCCCCTTCGATGCCACGCGGAGCCACGGCCGATCATCCCGTGACCCACTTCACACTGTGACGCCAGAGCAACAGTTGCGCAACCACAACGGTCGTGGCGCCCGGCCCTCCGGGTGACGCGGGGAGTCAGGCCACCGAGGTCCCGAACAGCAGGCCGAGCGCGTAGGTCACGGCCGCCGCGCCGAAGCCGATGGCGAGCTGGCGCAGGGCACGCGTCCACGGCGACGTGCCCGAGAGCAGCCCGGTGATGGCACCCGTGACCAGCAGCGACAGCCCCACGAGCACGCCCGCCACGAGGATCGCCTGGCCGCCGGTGAGGCCGAGCAGGTAGGGCAGCACGGGGATCAACGCACCGGAGGCGAAGAAGCAGAAGCTCGAGATCGCGGCGCCCCACGCGGTGCCGAACACCTCGAGGTCGTCGCCCTGCTCGACCTGCTCGACGTCGGCGGGGCCGTCCGTCACGTCGTCCCCCGGTCGCTCCTCCCCCAGCCCCTCCGGCGCCAGCGTGCCCGTGGCGGCCAGCCCGGCGAGCACGCGGTCCGCGCGCCCCTGCGCCTCGTCGGCCGTCATCCCGCGCGCCCGGTAGACGAGGGCGAGCTCGTTGGCGTCGACGTCGAGGTGCGGCAACGCGGTCGCGCTCCTGGGGTCCGGGGTGGACGCCTCGAGCAGCTCCCGCTGCGAGCGCACCGAGATGAACTCCCCCGCGCCCATGGACAGCGCGCCCGCGAGGAGGCCGGCCAGGCCGGTGACGAGCACGGTCTGCGAGGAGACCCCCGAGGCGCCGATCCCCAGCACGAGGGCGAGGTTGGACACCAGGCCGTCGTTGGCGCCGAAGACGGCGGCGCGGAACGTGCCGGACATCCGGTTGCGCCCCCGGCTCGCGAGCGCCCGCACGACCTCCTCGTGGATCTGCTCGTCGGCCGCCATGGTGGCGGTCGCGTGCTCCTCGCGGTCGTACGTCGACCGGGCCTCGGCGCGCTGCGCGAGGGCGAGCACGAAGACGCCGCCGAACCGGCGGGCGAGGACGCCGAGCATGCGGGTGCGCAGGTCGCCGCGCAGCGGGTGCCCGACGTCCTCGCCGAGGAGGTCGAGCCAGTGCTGCTCGTGCCGCCTCTCGGCGTCGGCGAGCGCGAGGAGGATGGCGCGCTCCTCGCCGGTGCGCCGGCGGGCGAGGTCGCGGTAGGTCGCGGCCTCGGCACGCTCGTCGGCGAGATAGCGGCGCCACTTCCGGACGTCGGACGGGCGGCGGGGCGTTCGGCCGGGCGCGGGCATGGCTGTGCCGTCGTTCATGACGTCATGATCGCCGCTGGTACCCCGCCATGGGTTCCGGGTGGAGCCGCGCCCGCTTCCGGGGCCGGGAGCCGGAGTTTTCGGACGTCCGCACCCCGGCGGTGTGGACACGCACCCGAGTGTCACCGGGTCGGGGCACAATAGGTGGCGGTAACCAGGGGCTCGGACACTGGGAGACTCCGGCGTGATCATTGTCAGCACTGACGGCTCGTGCCTCCGCAACCCCGGGGGCGCGATCGGCTGGGCGTGGATCGCCCACGAGGGCGGACGCTTCGACTCCGGCGGCGCCGCGTCCGGCACCAACCAGGTCGCGGAGCTCACGGCGCTGCACCGTGCGATCGAGGCACACCCCGGGGCCGAGCCGCTCCTCATCGAGTCCGACTCCCAGTACGCGATCCGCTGCGCGTCCGAGTGGATCCACGGATGGAAGCGCAAGGGCTGGCGCACCGCCTCCGGAGAGCCGGTGAAGAACCTCGACCTGATCCAGGCCATCGACGCCGCGATCACCGGCCGGGAGGGCCCGGTCCGGTTCCGCTGGGTGCGGGGCCACGTGGGCAACCCGTTCAACGAGCGCGCCGACCAGCTCGCCGGGCTCGCGGCGCAGGACTGGGCCGCGGGGCGCGGGGGCGTCGACGAGCTGCTCCTCAGGGCCGACGAGGGCCAGGGCGTGACGACGAAGGGCGACGGCCCGTCCTCCGAGACGGCCGAGCGCGCCTCCCGGGACACCACCGGGTCCGTGAAGGAGACGGTCGGCGCCCGGGGCGACACCGGGTGGGAGCTCGGAACCCTCTTTGACTAGCCTCGACCTGACCCACCTCGGCGCCCCGGATGACGCCGTCGCCGCGCGCACCGACGTCACCGTCGAGCACTCCTCGGACCGACCCCTCGACCTCGGGCTCACCCTCGGCCCGCTGCGGCACGGCGCGTACGACCCGACGGTCCGCCGCACCCCCGACGGCGCCCTCTGGCGCACGACGCTGCGATCCTCCGGCCCGGTGACCCAGCGCCTCGTCGCCGCCGACGAGCGCACCGTGGTCGTGCAGCACTGGGGCCCGGGCTCCCGGGAGGCGGCCGACGACGTGCCCGCGCTTCTCGGCGAGGCCGACGACACGTCCACGTTCACGCCGCCGCCCCAGGCGCGTGACGCCGCGCGACGCGCCCCCGGGCTGCGGATGTGCCGCAGCGGGCGCGTGATGGAGGCGCTGGTGCCGGCGGTCCTCGAGCAGAAGGTGCAGGTCGTCACCGCGCACCGCGCGTGGCGGTGGCTCGTCACCCGGCACGGTTCCGCGGCGCCGGGCCCGGCGCCCGACGGGCTGCGGGTGGTGCCGTCCGCGCGAGAGTGGGCCGCCGTCCCGACGTGGGACTGGCACCGCGCCGGCGTCGACCCGCGTCGTGCGGCCACGGTGGTGCGCGTCGCCCGGGTCGCGGCGCGGCTGGAGCAGGCGAGCACCCTGCCCGGGGACGAGGCCCGCGCCCGGCTCGAGAAGGTGGCCGGCGTCGGGCGGTGGACGTCGGCCGAGGTGGCGCAGCGCGCGTTCGGCGACGCCGACGCCGTGTCCGTCGGCGACTTCCACCTCGCGGGCGCCGTCGGCTGGGCGCTCACGGGCGAGCGCACCGACGACGAGGGGATGCTGCGCCTCCTCGCGCCCCACGCCCCCCACCGGCACCGGGTGGTGCGGCTGCTGTTCCTCGACCGCAGGCCGCAGGCCCCGCGACGGGGCCCGCGGCTGTCGATCGCGGACTACCGCGCGTTCTGACTACTCCGGCAGGCTGCAGACGCCGTCGATGCAGACGGCGCCGTCGTCGCCCAGCAGCTGCAGGGGACGTTCGTCGCCGGCGCCGTGGTGGGGCGCCGCGGCCTCCGCCGCGCTGAGCGACACCAGCGTGGTGCGGCGCGGGTTGGCGATCGAACGGGACGAGTTCGCGGTGGCGTCGTTCATGATCCTCCTCCAGGGGGTCTCACAGCCGCGGTTCGGAGCCTGTTCGACTCCCCGTGGCGGGCCCGCGACGGTGCGGGGCGAGGCCTCGATTCTCGGTGATACTGCGTCTCACAGCCAGGGGTGGCGGTGTGAGATGCGCCTCGGTCGTCCGCCTCAGCTCTCGGCGAGCACCTGGTCGAGCACCTGGACGAAGACGTCCGGGTCCTGGGCGCCCGACACGCCGTAGCGGCCGCCGAGCACGAAGAACGGGACGCCGTTGATGCCGTACGCGCGGGCGCGCGCCATGTCGTCCGCGACCGCCTCGGCGAAGGTGCCGGCGTTCAGCGCGACGAGGACGGCGTCGCGCTCCAGGCCGACCTCGGCGGCGAGGTCCGCGAGGTCCTCGACACGACCCACGTGCTCGCCCTCGGTGAAGTACGCCCGGAGCAGGCGCTCCTTCATCTCCGACTGCTTGCCGAAGGCCTTGGCGATGTGCAGCAGCTCGTGCGCCTTGAGGGTCTTGGTGTGCCGCACCTGGTCCATCCGGTACGTGAGGCCCTCCGCCGCGGCGAGCGCGGTCACCTGGTCCTGCATCTGCTGGGCGGTCTCCAGCGGGATGCCCTTGTGGTCGGCCAGGAACTCCGTCGCCGTGCCCTCGAAATCGACGGGCGTGTCGGGCGAGAGCTCGAACGAGTGGTACTCGATGTCCACCTCGGGGGCGGCGCCGTCGCGCTCCGCGATCCGCTGCAGCGCGGACTCGAAGCGGCGCTTGCCGATGTAGCACCAGGGGCACGCGACGTCCGACCAGACGTCGATCTTGAGAGCAGTAGTCACGTACGCACGAACGCCCCGCCGCGGGAGGCGATTCCCGCGGCGGGGCGTGGCGTGCGTCGCACGCCGCTCAGTTGAGGGGCGCCGCCTCGTCCGCCTTGGTCGACAGCTGCCCGCCCGCGATGCCGGCGATGAGCTGGTGGATGTCCACCCCGGTGAGCTGCTTGACGACGCCCTGCCCCTCGCCGAGCACGGACGCGACCGTCTTCGTCACGGCCGACGCGCCGTCGGTGGAGACCACCGTCATGCCCTGGATCGAGCCGATCGGCTCGGCCGCGGCGCGCACGATCTCCGGGAGGCGCTCGATGAGCTCCTGCACCAGCGCCGCCTCGCCGTACTTCTTCAGCGCCTCGGCCTTGGCGTCCGTGGCGACGGCCTCCGCGCGCCCCTCGGCCTCGATCGCCGACGCGCGGGCGTCGCCCTCGGCCTTGACGCCCTCGGCCAGCGCGACCTGGCGGTCACGCTCCGCCTCGCCGGCGCGCCGCACCGCCGTTGCCGACGCCTCGGCGTCCTGGATGGCGGCCGTCTTGTTCGCCTCGGCGATGGTGGTGCGCTTGAACGCCTCGGCCTCGGTGGCCGCGTTCGCGGCGTCGCGGCGCGCGGTGGCCTCCTGGACCTCGGCGTACGCCTGGGCCTCGGCGGGCTTGCGGATCTCGATGTCGAGGCGCTCCTGCGTCACGCGGGCCTGCTCGGCCAGCGCCTCGCGCTCCTGCTGCGCCACGAGCCGGTCCTGCTCCGCCCGGGCGAGCTGGCCGGCGGCGTCCGCCTCGGCGTTCGCGCGGTCCGTGTCGGCCTTGATGACCGCCTTCTTGAGGTCGAGCGCCTTCTGCCGTTCGGCGATCTGCTCGGCCGCCTCGATGACGGCGAACTCGGACACCCGGCGCGCCTCGGCCTCGGAGACCTCCGCGACCTGCAGGGCGCGGGCGCCCTCGGCGCGACCGAGGTTGGACAGGTAGTCCGACCCGGGCGTGGAGATGTCGGAGATGTTGAGCAGGTCGACCTGCAGGCCCTGCTCGGCGAGGTCGGTCTTGGTGGACTCGACGACGCGGTCGGACAGGCCCTTGCGGTCGGAGATGATCTGCTCGATCGTCATGTCGCCGACGATGGAGCGCAGCGAGCCCTCGAGGGACTCCTTGATGATCTCGGTCAGCATCTCCTGCTGCGACAGGAAGCGCTGCGCCGCGCGGCGCACGCCCTCGTCGTCGCCGCGGACCTTGAAGTTGATCGACGCCTTGATCGCGATCTTGATGCGGTTCTTGTCGACACCCTCGACGGTGATGCCGATCTGGCGCTGCTCGAGCGAGATCGCGAAGCCCTGCTGCAGGATCGGCCAGACGAACGTGCGGCCGCCGATGACGACCCGCTGGCTCTGGGCGGCGGACTCCTTCTTGCCGGCGCCGCGGCCGACGATGACGAGGGCCTGGTTCGGCGGCACCCGGCGGATGCGCTGGGCGACGAAGATGCCCACCGCAAGGAACGCCACCACGAGGGCGAGCACCGCGATCGTGGTGATGAAGCTGCTATCGGTCGAGTCGAACATGGTGCGCGCCGGAGCGCGTCTCCTTCCGGTCGTGGGGAGGTCAGCGGGCGTGCTGGCCGGGAACCCCGACCCGCACGGTGGAGCCGGAGTGCTCGAGCACCACGACGCGGGACCCCGCGGCGATCGGCTCGTCGGAGCGGGCCAGGCGGCGCTCGAGCTCGCTCGGGACGTCGAGGGAGACCTCGCCCGACATCGGCGTCAGGTCCGTCATGGCGGTGCCGTGGGCCCCGACCAGAGAGATGGCGACGCCGTCGTCGCTCGACGCCAGCCGGCGCACGAGCATCTGCGCGAGAAGGATGGCCAGCACCCCCACCACCGCGGACGCCACGTAGGCGATCCAGGCGTCGAGGCCGTTGGCGACGACGATCGTGCCGACCGCGCCGAAGACCACGGCGCCGACGCCGAGCGACGTCCCGGACAGCGAACCGTCCCCGAGGTCGACCAGCTCGCCGACGAGGAGCGAGACCAGCAGCAGGACCATCCCTGCCGCGCCGATGAGGACGAAGACGAGCACGCGGTCTCCTGAGGTGAGGGCGACGAGTCGGGAGTCGAACCTGGTGATGAAGATGTGATGGTCGTGTGACGGCGGCGCCACTCTAGCGAACTCTGGGAGCCACCTGAACCGTCGTCCACAGGGTTATCCCGCGTGCCTGCCGATCCCTCTTCCGCGTGCTCGCCGCGCGTCCCTGCGCGATGCTCGGAGGCATGCCCCTCGTGCCGAGCAAGGACCCCCAGCTCGTGCTCCTGCGCCACGGCGAGACGCAGTGGAGCGCCAGCGGGCAGCACACCGGCCGCACCGACCTCCCCCTCACGCTGGCGGGCGAGGAGCAGGCCCGCACCGCCGGCCGCGCGCTGGGCGGCATCCCCTTCGCCACGGTGTTCGCCTCGCCGCTCGAGCGCGCCCGCCGCACGGCCGCGCTCGTCGGGTACCCCGACGCCGTCGTCGACCCCGACCTCGCGGAGTGGGACTACGGCCCCGTGGACGGGCGCACCAGCGCCGACGTGTCCGCCCTCGTGGGCCACGACTTCCAGATCTTCGACGACGGCGTGCGCGTGCTGCCGCCCGACACCGAGCACGGCGGCGGCCGCCCCGGGGAGCTGCTGGAGGACGTGGCCGCGCGCGCACGGCGCTTCGTCGAGCGCGCCGACGCCACCCTGCAGGCCGGCGGCAACGTGCTGGCCGTGGCGCACGGGCACCTGCTGCGCGTGCTCGCGACGGCATGGCTGGGGATCGACCCGCGGTTCGGGTCGCGTCTGGAGCTCGGCACCGCCGCGATCTGCCAGCTCGGCTACGGCCACGACCTGCGGACCATCGAGGGCTGGAACCTGCCGCCGCACGTCTGACCCGTGCCGCGGCACCGGGCCGGTCCCGCGCGGCGGCGCGTCTGGCACGATGTGCCGCATGACGCTGAACGACGACGACCTCATCGGCGGCGAGCACGTCGTCCTCGAGCTGCACGAGCACGCGAAGGCGGTCATCTGGCCGTTCCTGCTCCTCCTGGTCCTGCTCGTCGCCGCGGCGTTCTCGTTCGTCGTCCCGATGGACGACGTGGTCCGCTGGATCGTGCTCGGCCTGCTGCTCGTCGTCGCCGTGGTGTGGGTGCTCGTGCCGTGGCTGAGGTGGCGCACCACCTCGTGGACCGTCACCACCAAGCGCATCGCCATGCGCTCCGGGATCGTCACCCGCGTGGGCCGCGACATCCCGCTCTACCGGATCAACGACATCGCCCTCGAGAAGGACCTGCTGGACCGGATGCTCGGCTGCGGCACCCTGCAGGTCTCCGACGCCACCGAGAAGGCGGGGATGATGCTGCGCGACGTGCCGCGCGTCGACCGCGTGCAGGTGCAGCTGCAGGAGCTGCTGCACTCCGCCGACGACGGCTCGGACGACGGCGAGTGGCCCCCGTCCGAGCCGACGCGCGGGCGGCGTCGCTGACCCGGTGCCGCTGAGCTAGCTCTTCCCGCGAGGCAGCGGCAGCGGCTCCATCCACTGGTCGTCGGCCGTGAGGTCGATGCCGAACTCGGACGCGAACCGCATCGTCGTGTCGACCAGCACGCCGTCCACCGACTCGTCGAGCCGGTACACGCGCGCGCCCCGCAGCCGGTTCCGCTCCGCGCCGCTCAGCCCGTACGTGCCGAACCCGGTGTTGCCGGAGTAGCCCAGCCGCACCCCGTAGTAGTCGCCCGAGTACGTGTTCACGTGGTCGTGGCCGCAGAAGATGCCCTGGACGTCGCCCCGATGCTGGACGGCGGAGAACAGCCCCGAGTTGAACGGGCCGGGGCACTCCTCCTCGTTGCGCTCCCCCACGATGCCGTGACGCGCGACGCCACGCTCGTGGTCCGCCGCCGTACGGCCGTCCACCGAGCCGAACCACATGAAGCGGTACTCCCACAGCGGGATGTGGATGAACATGAGGGACGGGATCGCGCGGCGGTAGCGCTTCTCCAGCTCGACGGACGTGCGGAAGTACCAGTCCACCTGGTCCATCCGCACCCAGTCCCACGTCGGGTAGCCCGTGAGGTTCTGCCCCGCGATCGTGCTGGGGGCGTACCGGCCCGAGTCGAGCAGCCACACGTTGAAGGCGGGCCGGCCGTTCGTGCCGTCGATCAACAGGTGCGAGTTGCCCTGGCCGGTCACCCCCGTGGCCGTCGGGCCGTTCACGTTGTGGCGGTACGAGCGGTAGAACGCGAGCATCTGCTCCTCGTCCACGCCGCTGGTGGGCGTCGAGTCCTCGTCGTGGTTGCCGAACGTGATCGCCCAGGGGACCTGCCGCTCCTCCATCGGCTGGACCACGTTGTTCATGGCCTGCCGCATCTCGAGCGGAGTGTCGCAGCCGCCGGTGATGTTGTCCCCGTTGAGGATCACCAGGTCCGGGCGCTCGTCGTCCAGCACCGCGCGCATGAGCTCCAGCGTGCGGCGGTCGATCTTCTCGTCGTCCTGGGTGTCGTTGAACTGCACGATCGTGTACGTGCCGTCCTTGCGGAATCTCAGCTGGGGGGTGCGTCCGCCCGCGGCGGACGTCGCACCGCCGGCCGACGCCGCCGCCGACGGGGCCGCCGCGACGGCGGTGCCCGCCGCGCCCAGGCCGGTGAGGGTCATGAAGGTGCGGCGGCCGAGGCCGGACCGCTCGTCCGCGGTGGTCTGCTCGGTCGTCTGGTCGGTAGCCTGCTCGGTGCCGGTGGACACGTCGACGTGCTCGTTCCGTTGCTCGCTCATGCCCCGGAACGTAGGCGGCACGAGGGTCGCCCGACGGGCCGGGCGATGAACCCCCCATGGACAGATCCCGAACAGGGCGGGACGCGCGCTGCGCGCTTTCCGGAGGCGCGCTCAGGAGGGCGCGCTCAGAAGGGCGGTGGCCCGTCCCGGTGCCGGTCGCGGCTTGGGTCTCGGTCGCGATCTCGGGCGCGGTCTCGGTGCGGAGGCAGCGACGTGCGCGGGTCGTGCGACACCGGGTCGCGGGCGAACCGGTGGCCGGTCGGGGCGGTCCAGGTGGTGCGGCCCGTGGCCGGGTCCCGCGCGACCTGCCAGCCGCCGACCGTCTTGGCGCGGTGGTGGGTGCGGCACAGCGCGTGCAGGTTGGCACCGTGCGTCTGCGGGGCGTCGGCGGTCGGGTCGAACGGTGCGACGTGGTCGAGGTCCGAGGACGCGGCGGGCACCCGGCAGCCGGGGAACGCGCACGTGACGTCACGCGCGACGACCGCGGCCCGCAGCGCCGCGCCCGGCCGGTAGGTGCGGGACGACACGTCCGTCAGCACCCCGCTCGCCGGGTCGGTGAACAGCCGCTGCCAGACGGCGTCCGGGTCGGACGCGAGCGCCCGCGCCATCGCGGCCGGGATCGGGCCGTGGCCCGCGAGGATCGCCGGCAGGTCGTCCGAGCCCAGCAGGGTCGACGCCGCCACCGACACCCGGACACCTCCCCCGGCCCTGCGGCGGGGCGCAGCGCCGCCGGCCGCGGCAGCCTTCCCTGCGGTGTCGATCTGTCCGGTGACAAGGGCGATGAACGCGTCGGCGCGGCACTCGTCCAGCCGCCGCGCCTCCCCGGGAGCGCGGCGCAGCGCGAGGCCGACGTCGTCGATCGCGGCGAACGCGCGGGCGGCGTCGTCCGCGGGCAGGTAGGCGGTGAGGTAGGCCATCGCGTCGTCCACGGGCTCGAGCCGCACGAACCGTTCGGCCCGGGCCGCGCGGTACCGCTCGTCCGCCCCGTCCGGGTCCACCGCGATCTCCGCACGACGCATCCGCGCCCGGATCTGCGGTGCCGTGAGGCGCTCCGCGTCGGGCAGCACCTCGGCGACCGCCTCGCGGCGGAGGCGGTCGGGAAGGCGCCCGGCGTCGATCAGTGCCTCCGCCTTGCGCCGGTCGACGACACCGGAAGCCAGCGCGTCCGCCACCTCGGGCAGCCGCGACGTCCCGTGCGCGACCGTGACGAGCTGCGCCCCACCGTGCCGTGTCAGGCCGAGCCGTGCCGCGACCGCGTCGGCCACGAACTCGTGCCGCGACGACCCCCGCGTGCGCTCCAGCATCTCCGCGAGCACCCGCGCGGACCCTGCCTGCGCCCAGGCCGCGACCCGCTCCCACGCGGCCAGCACCTCCAGGATCGTGAAGTCGTCCAGCTTCGCCTCGTCCAGCGACGCCAGCGTGCTCGCCAGCTTCGGGCCCGGGCTCATGGCATCCAGCAGCGCCAGCAGGGGCCGGTCGTCGGGGCAGCCCGCATCTGCGTCGACCGGCTCGGCCGCAGCCCGGCCCCGGACACCGCCGGACACCCGGGCACGGCTGTCGGCACGACTGTCGCTGTCGACCACCGCGCCGCCGGGCGCCCAGTGCAGGTCGACAGCGCCGTCGTCGGAGTCGTCCGGACGACCCACGAGCGTGCCGGTGCCCGCCCGGACGCCAGCAGGTTCGTCGACCACCTCGACGGCCAGGTCGCCGGCGGCCAGCTGTCCGGCCCGGGCTCCGGGCCGGACCTTGACCGTGTCGATCTGGTCGCTGCCGAGAAGCCCGGCGATCGCGCGTTCGAGAACCGTCGCGCGCACCGTCGTGACGAACGGTGCGCGCGACGTGTACGGCTCCGGCGCGACCGGGGCACAGGCCGCGCCGGAGCCGGTTGCCCGAGAACGGCGGCGGCCGGGCAAGTGGGGGACCGCCCTCTCCCCGTCGTCTTCGAACATGTGTTCGAGAGTAGCGGGCGCGCGCACACCTCACAAGGGCAGATCAGGAGTCCGTGGACGGCGGCGACCGCGCCGTCCGCTCAGGCCAGACCGTCCTCGTGGAGCACCCGCTGCGCGACGGCGAACGCGCGGTTGGCGCTCGGGACGGAGCAGTAGATCGCGGTCTGGAGCAGGACCTCGCGGATCTCGTCCACGGTGAGCCCGTTGCGGACGGCCGCGCGCACGTGCATGGCGAGCTCCTCCCAGTGCCCGCCGGCGACCAGCGCGGTGAGCGTGATCATCGACCGGCTGCGGAGGTCGAGGCCCGGGCGCGTCCAGACCTCGCCCCACGCGTACCGCGCGACAAGGTCCTGGAAGTCGGCGGTGAACGCCGTCGTCCCCGCCTGCGCCCGGTCCACGTGATCGTCACCGAGCACCGCGCGGCGCACGGCCGTCCCGGACTCGCGCCGGCGTTCGTCGCCCGTGCGCCCGTCGCTCACACGCCCGTTGCCCACACGGCCGTCGCCGTGCCCGTCGTCGTGCCGTGCCGTCGTCATCTCCCTGCCTCCTCGGTCACCCGGTCCGTCGCCAGGTCGGTCACCAGGTCACGGACCAGCGCCGCGGTGCGACCCGGCCGCTCGGCGGGCGCGAGGTGCGCCGCGCCGTCGATCACGACGAGCCTCCCGCGCCGCACGCCGCGCGCCACCTCCGCGACGTCGTCCGGGGTGGTGGCCGGGTCGTCGGCACCGGCGACGGCGATCACCGGCGCGTCGACCCCGGCGAGCCGGTCACGCACGTCGAACCGCGACAGCGCCCCGCACACGGCGGCGTAGCCGAACCGGTCTGCGGTCTGCAGCGCGGTGAGCAGGCGCGTGCCCACGTCGGGGGCGCGCTCCAGGAACCCCGGCGCGAACCAGCGGCCCGCCGCGGCCGCGACCTGCGTGGGCGTGCCCGCCGCGGCGACCAGCGCGCCCCGCTCGCGCCACGGCCCGGGCTCGCCGAACCGCGCCGCCGTGCAGCACAGGAGCGCGCCGCGCACCCGCCCGGGCGCGTCGAGAAGCAGCTGCTGGCCGACGGCCGCGCCCACGGACACGCCCGCGTACCAGAACGGCGCGCCGGCGTCGCCGCGCTCCGCCTGCGCCCGGTCGACGAGCGCCAGCACCGCGGCCGCCAGGTCCGCCATGGTCAGGTCGTCCAGCGTGCCCGGCTCCACCGCGGGCGACGACCCGTGCCCGGGCAGGTCCCAGCCGACGACGTCGAGCTCGCCGTCCAGCAGCGGCACGACGTCGTGCCACACCGCCTCGACCGACGTGCCCAGCGACGGCCCCAGCACGAGCAGCGGCCGGGTCGCGTCACGCACCGCGAACGCGACCGCGCCGAGGTCGGGCGTCGTCATCGGTCGCCTCCCTCGGGGACGGCGGCGGGTGCCCGGTGCGCCGGGCCCGGACCCGTGCCCGCGTACCGCGCCAGCACCCGGTCGACGACGACCGCCGCCGCGCCGGTGTCCACCACGTCGTCCGCGCCGGCTCGCGCGCCGCCGGCCTCCTCGTCGTCCCCCGGGTCGCGCGCGCCCGGACCCGCGCCGAGGTGCTCACGAAGGTTCCGCGCGACGGCCGCCTCGTCGACCTCCAGGCCCTCGAGCAGCTCCGCGCCCGCGTGCGACGCCGCGACGGCGTGCCGCGCGAGCTGCTGCAGCGCGGGCCACTCGGCGTGCCACGCGCCGTCGGGCCGCTCGTCGACGGCCTGGCCCGCGGACGCGAGCACCTGCGCCGCCAGCGCGGGGGCCGCGAGCGCCGACCGGCGCACGAGCACGGACAGCACGGGGTTGCGCTTGTGCGCCATCGCCGACGACGCCCCGCGGCCGGGGGCGGCGGGCTCGCGCAGCTCCCCCACCTCGGCGCGCACGCCGACCAGGACGTCCACGGCGACCGTCCCCAGCGCGGCGCACGCCTCCGCGAGGGCGGCGGCCGCGCGGACCACCGGGAACCGGGTGACGTGCCAGGGCCCGGCCGTCACGGGCAGGCCCAGCTCGGCCGCCCAGGCGTCGACGGGGCGCAGCGCTGCCTCCGAGGTCGACGTGGTCTCGACAGGCTCGACCGACGGGGTCGCGCCGACGGGGCGCAGCGCTGCCTCCGAGGTCGACGTGGTCTCGACAGGCTCGACCGACGGGGCCGCGTCGACGGGGCGCAGCACTGCCTCCGAGGTCGACGTGGTCTCGACAGGCCCGACCGACGGGGGCGCGAGCGTCCCGGCCGCGCCGCCGAACGCGAGCGGCAGCGCGCGGGTCGCGTCGTCGAGCCGCGCCCGCGCCTCCGCGAGGGACTGCAGCCACCCGGCGCAGCGGGCGCCGAGCGTGATGGGCACCGCGGGCTGGGTGAGCGTGCGCCCGAGCGCGGGCAGGTCGCGGTACCGGCGCGCGAGGCCGGCCGCCGCGGCGGTGGCGCGCGCAAGGCCCGCGTCGGCCGCGCGACCGGCGTCGCGCAGCACGAGCACGAGCGCGGTGTCGAGCACGTCCTGCGACGTGAGCCCGGCGTGCACCGCGCCGACGACGTCGGCCACCGGCGTCCCGGCGGCCACGGCCGTCCCGCAGCCGGCCTCGACGGCGGTCCGCAGCCGGGCGAGCAGCGGGATCACGGGGTTGCCGCCCGCGGCCGCGTCGCGCGCCACCTCGGTCGCCAGCGCGAGCGCCGCCCCGTCGTCCCCCGCGAGCGCTACCACGGCCCGGTCCACGACGGACCCGACCGCCGCGGGCACGACGCCGCAGCGCACCTGGGCGCGCACCCACGCGGCCTCGGCGGCGAGCATCGCCCGCAGCACCGCGACGTCGTCGGTGACGGCGGCGGGCGACCCGCGGCCGAGGTCCGCGCCCGGGGTGAGGAGGCCGACGTCAGGCACGGCGGGCCCCCGGTCCTGCAGGCTCGCGGGTGTCGACAGGCTCAACCAGCGGGTCGGACGGCGGGCCGGCCGCCACGCCGCGGACGACGCCGTGCACGTGGTCGGACAGCTGCGGCGGCGGTGCGTGACCGGGCGTGCCCTGCCCGAGGTCGAGGAACACCGTCTCTCCCTCCCCGTGCAGCCGGACGTCGTGGCGCAGCGAGCCGTCGGGCTCGCGCGTCGCGACGAGCGTCGCACGACGCTCCGGCTCCAGCCCGGCGAGGAGCGGGTCGGCGGCGAGCGCCGCCGCCCTGTCCGGGTCGCCGTCGTCCGGCAGGTAGGAGCGCGTGAACAGCCGGTCGGTGAGGCCGCGGGCGAACACCGCGACGGCGATCACGGCGGCCTTCCCGGGCGCGGTCGGGCCGGGTTCGAGCGTGCGGAACCAGTACCTGCCCTCGCGGTCGGTCTCGGCGCGGCCCCAGCCGGTGAACGTGCCGTCGCGCTGGATCGAGCCCGGGCGCTGCAGGACGGCGCCCGAGGGGTCGGCGTGCCAGATCTCCAGCAGGGCGTCGGGCACGGGCCGGCCCGCGCCGTCGGACACCGTGCCGTGCAGGCGCACCGCGCCCGGGGTGCCGGGCTCGACCAGCTCGTTCCCCCGGTCGTACGGCAGCCCGAACGCGAAGAACGGGCCCACCGTCTGCCCGGGGGTGGGTCGCAGAGCGGGGGTGGCGGCGCCCGGCGCCGCGGGGCGCGTCGTGTCACTCATCGTCGTCCTCCGGCTCCGTCCAGGTGCGGCCCGATCCCGACAGCACGATGTCCCACCGGTAGCCCGTGGACCACTCGGGGGAGGTGAGCGCGTGGTCGTAGACGGCGACGAGCCGGTCGCGGGCCTGCGGGTCGCGGATCGACTGGTAGATGGGGTCGAGGGCGAACAGCGGGTCGCCGGGGAAGTACATCTGCGTCACGGTGCGCTGCGTGAAGTCCGTGCCGAAGAGGGAGAAGTGGATGTGCGCGGGGCGCCAGGCGTTCACGTGGTTCTTCCACGGGTACGGGCCGGGTTTGATGGTGGTGAACCGGTACCAGCCGTCGTCGTCGGTGAGGGCGCGGCCGACCCCGGTGAAGTTCGGGTCGATCGGGGCCGGGTGCTGGTCGCGCTTGTGGATGTACCGGCCTCCCGCGTTCGCCTGCCACACCTCGACGAGCTGGCCCCGCACGGGGCGCCCGGCGCCGTCGAGCACACGGCCCGCCACCACGATGCGCTCGCCGATCGGCTCGCCGCCGTGCTGGACGGTGAGGTCCGCCTCGAGCGGGCCGATGTCGCGCTCGCCGAAGACGGGCGAGAGCAGCTCGATCGTCTCCGGGTCGGCGTGCCGCAGGTCCTTGGTGGGGTGGCGCAGCAGGGAGCTGCGGTACGGCGCGAAGTCGCGCACCGGGCCGGTCTCCTCCGGCGCGCCCTCGGACAGCGCGTCGCGGTATGCCTGGTGGCTGGCCCGGATCTCGGTGGACAGGTCCGTCTGGCTCTCGGTCACTTCGCTCCTTCCGTGATGATCGGCCCCCAGCCGGTGTAGCCCTCGGCGAGGAACCTGCGCCCGCTCTCCGACGCGACGAGCATGCGCAGCTCGGCGACCCGGCGGCGGGCCTCGAAGCCCGACTCGGCCGGGTGCGAGTGCAGCATCCGGCTCATCCAGGCCGAGAAGTGCTGCGCCCGCCACACGCGCTCCGACACGCGCCGGCCGTACTCGTCGAGCAGGTCGTCGGCGGCGCTTCCCGGTCCGCCCCGAGCGAACCAGGTGGTCAGCACGTCGTGCAGCACGACGACGTCCCCGAGCGCCAGGTTGAGCCCCTTGGCGCCCGTGGGGGGAACGGTGTGCGCGGCGTCGCCGGCGAGCAGCATGCGGCCGTGCCGCACGGGCTCGAGGACCGACGACCGGAAGCGCAGCACCGACCGCTCGGTGACCGGCCCCTCGACGAGGCGGAATCCGTCCGCCCCGGCGACGCGCCGCTGGAGCTCGTGCCAGATGCGCGCGTCGTCCCAGCCGGCGGGGTCCTCGTCGGGGTCGCACTGGAAGTACATCCGCTGGTGGGTCTCGGTGCGCTGGCTGATGAGCGCGAACCCGTGCTCCGAGGCCGTGTACACGAGCTCGGCGGCGCTGCGCGGCGCCTCGACGATGACGCCGAACCAGGCGTACGGGTACTCGTGCACGTAGTGCCGCCGCAGGTCCTCGGGCAGCGTGTGCCGGCAGGTCGAGCGCGAGCCGTCGGCGCCGACGAGCACGTCGCAGCGCAGCTCGTGCTCCCCGCCGTCGGCGTCGGTCCAGCGCACGCCCGGGGTGTCGGTGCGGAGGTCGAGCACCTCGGTGACGGCGGCCTGCCAGCGCACGTCCGCGCCGTTCTCCGCGGCGCGGTCCGCGAGGTCGGTGAACACCTCCGTCTGCGGGTACAGCCACACCGCGCTGCCGGTGAGGCCGTGCAGGTCGACGCGGTGGCTCTCGCCGTCGAACCGCAGCGTGATGCCGTCGTGCCGGTCGCCCTCGCGCAGCACGCGGTCCATGCCGGCGTCCACGAGCGTGGACACCGAGCCGGCCTCGAGGATGCCCGCGCGGGTGGTGCGGTAGATCTCGTCGCGGGTGCGGGACTCCAGGACGACGTGCTCGACGCCCGCGTCGTGCAGCAGGTGCGACAGCAGCAGCCCCGCCGGGCCGCCGCCCACGATGGCGACCTGCGTGCGCTCGACCCTCGTCGTCGCCGGGCCCGTCACTCGGCGCCGCCCAGGGTCAGGCCGAGCAGGTCCTCGAGCTCCGCGTGCCCCACGCCGAAGCGCTCGACCACCGACGCGCCGTCCGGACCCACGTCGAGCACCGCCCGGTCGGCGTAGACCCGCGACACGCAACCGACGCCGGTGAGCGGCAGCGTGCACCCCTCGACGACCTTGGGCGACCCGTCCTTGGCCAGCAGGGTCATCATCACGACCGTGCGCCGGGCGCCCACCGCGAGGTCCATCGCGCCGCCGACGGCCGGGACCGCGTCGGGCGCGCCCGTCGACCAGTTCGCCAGGTCGCCGCCCACCGACACCTGGAACGCGCCCAGCACGCACACGTCGATGTGGCCGCCGCGCATCATCGCGAACGAGTCGGCCTGGTGGAAGTACGACGCCCCCGGCAGCTCCGTGACCGGCACCTTGCCCGCGTTGATCAGCTCGGGGTCCACGTCCTCGGGCGCCGGGGCGGGGCCCATGCCGAGCATGCCGTTCTCCGTGTGCAGCGTGATGCCGGAGCCCGCCGGGAGGTGGTCGCCCACGAGCGTCGGCAGGCCGATGCCGAGGTTGACGTACGAGCCCGGCGCGATGTCGGCGGCGACCCGCGCCGCGAGCTGCTGCCTGGTCAGGGGCCCCGCCGCCGTTCCCGAGGTGCCCGTCGTCCCCGAGGTGCGCGACGTGCCCGACGTCCCCGTACGGTCGGTCATGCGCTCACCCCCGCGACGGCGGTCGTGCTGTCCAGGGCCACGACGGCCGCCACGTAGATGCCGGGCGTCACGACGGCCTCCGGGTCGAGGGCGCCCGCCGGCACGACCTCGCGCACCTGGGCCGCCGTGCGCTCCGCGGCCGTGGCCATCACCGGCCCGAAGTTGCGCGCCGTGCGGCGGTAGACGAGGTTGCCGGCCGTGTCCGCGCGGTGCGCCTTGACCAGCGCGACGTCGGCCCGCAGCGGCGTCTCCAGCACCATCGGCACGCCGTCGAGCACCCGCGTCTCCTTGCCCTCGGCGAGCGGCGTGCCGTATCCGGTGGGCGTGAAGAACGCCCCGATCCCCGCCCCCGCGGCACGGATGCGCTCGGCGAGGTTGCCCTGCGGCACGAGCTCCAGCTCGATGCGGCCGGCGCGGTACGCGGCGTCGAAGTGCCACGAGTCCACCTGCCGCGGGAACGAGCAGACGATGCGGCGCACCCGGCCGTCGCGCACCAGCCGCGCGAGGGCGTCGTCGCCGTTGCCCGCGTTGTTCGACACGACGACGAGGTCGGAGGCGCCCGAGGCGAGCAGCGCCTCGATGAGCTCGACCGGCTGGCCGGCCGGACCGAACCCGCCGATCATCACGGTGGCGCCGTCCGGCACGTCCCCCAGCGCCTCCTGCGCAGTCTCCGCGACGCGCGTCATCGCACCTCCCCGCCGGACCCCGGGCCGACGTTCTCCAGCACCAGCGCCGTGCCCTGCCCGACGCCGATGCACAGCGCCGCGACGCCCCACCGCGCGCCCGAGGCCTGCAGCCGCCGCGCCAGCGTGCCCAGCACCCGCGTGCCCGACGCGCCCAGCGGGTGGCCGAGGGCGACCGCGCCGCCCCAGCCGTTGAGGATCCCTGCGTCGAGGACCCCGGCCCCGGTGCCGAGGTCGTCGTCCAGCCCCCACGCGTCGGCGCACACCAGCGACTGGGCGGCGAACGCCTCGTTGAGCTCGACCGCGCCGACGTCGTCCCACCCGATCCCGGAGCGCTCCAGCGCCCGGTTCACCGCCTCCACGGGCGCGGCGCCGAAGTACTGCGGCTCGCCCGCGACCGTCGCCCGGCCGGCGATGCGGGCGAGCGGCTCCAGTCCCGTGAGCCCCGCCGCCCGCGCCGACCCGATCAGCGCCGCCGACGCGCCGTCCGACAGCGGCGAGGCGTTGCCCGCGGTGACCGTGCCGTCGTCGCGGAACGCCGGTGCCAGCGCCGCCAGCCTCTCGAGGGACGTGTCGGGGCGGATCGTCTCGTCGCGGCGCAGGTCGGTGCCCGGCACCGGGGCGACCAGGTCGTCGTAGTACCCGGCGTCCCAGGCCGCCGCCGCGAGGTGATGGCTCCGCAGCGCGAAGGCGTCCTGGCGCTCGCGGCTGATGCCGTGCTTCGCGCGCAGCCGCTCGGTGGCCTCCCCCAGCGACACCGTCCAGTCCGCCTCCATCCGCGGGTTGACGAGCCGCCAGCCGAGCGTCGTCGACACGAGCGCCGCGTCCCCCGCGGGGAACGGCCGCGCCGGCTTGGGCAGCACCCACGGCGCCCGCGACATGGACTCGACGCCGCCCGCGACGACGACGTCGGCGTCCCCGGTCTCGACGGCCCGCGCCGCCTGCACCGCGGCCTCCAGCGACGAGCCGCACAGCCGGTTCACGGTGGCGCCCGGCACGCTCAGCGGCAGGCCCGCGAGCAGGACGGCCATGCGCGCGACGTCGCGGTTCTCCTCGCCCGCGCCGTTCGCGTTGCCCAGGACGACGTCGTCGATCGCCGCCGGGTCGAGGCCCGGGGCGCGGCGCACCTGCTCGCCCACGACGAACGCGGCCAGGTCGTCCGGGCGCACCCCCGCGAGCGCGCCGCCGTACCGGCCGAACGGCGTCCGCACGGCGTCGTACAGGTACGCGTCCCCTGTCATCGGAGCTGCCGTCGGAGCTGTCATCGGAGCCTCATCAGGTCGTCCTCGATGCGCTTCGCCGCGGCCAGCAGCGGCGGCACGATGTCGTCGCGGATCTCGGCCACGTCGCCGCGCCGCACCGGGGCCGACACGTTGACGGCGGCGACGACGGCTCCCCGCGCGTCGAGCACGGGCGCGGCGACGGAGCGCAGGCCCTCCTCGAGCTCCTGGTCCACGAGCGCCCAGCCCTGCTCGCGCGCCCGGTCGAGCTCGGCCCGCAGCGCGTCCGTCGTCGTGACGGTGTGCTCGGTGAGCGCGGGCAGCTCCGCGGCGTCCAGGAACGCGGCGCGCTCGTCGTCCGGCACGTGCGCCAGGATCGCGCGGCCCATCGACGTCGCGAACGCCGGGAAGCGGGTGCCGACCCGGATCGCCGCCGACATGATCCGGCGCGTCGCGACGCGCGCCACGTAGACGATGTCCGCGCCGTCGAGCACCGCCACCGACGACGACTCCCCCACCTCCTCGGACAGCTGCTCCAGGTGCGGCGCCGCGACCTCGGGCAGCGTGAGGCTGGACAGGTACGCGTAGCCGAGGTCGAGCACGGCGGGCCGCAGCGCGAACTCGCGGCCGTCCGAGCGCACGTACCCCAGGTCGACCAGCGTGTGCAGGAACCGCCGCGCGGACGCGCGGCTCAGCCCCGTGACGCGGGCGACCTCGCTCAGCGTGAGGGACGGCCGGTCCGCGCCGAACGCGCGGATCACCGCCAGCCCGCGGTCGAGCGACTGGACGAACTCCCCGGACCGGGGCGCCCGGTCCTCCACCGTCTCCGTGTCGTCCATGGCGTCAGCCTGCATGGGTCAGCCGTGCGTCGGCGAGCGAGCGCACGCCCTGCTTCGCCTGCTGCACGAGCTCGTAGACGTGGGTGCGCAGCCGCGCGAACTCGGGGGCGCCGCGGGTGTCGAGCTGGTCGCGCTCGGCCCCCAGCCCGACGCGCACGTCCTCGAGGATCACGGTCGGCCGCGCGGAGAGCACGAGCACGCGCTCGCCGAGGTAGATGGCCTCGTCGATGTCGTGGGTGACGAAGACGACGGTCACCCCCAGCCGCTTCCACAGCGCGCGGACGAGGTCCTCGAGCTCGAAGCGGGTCTGGGCGTCGACGGCGGCGAACGGCTCGTCCATGAGCAGCACCTGCGGCTCGTACGCCACCGCCCGCGCGATCGCCACGCGCTGCTGCATGCCGCCGGAGAGCTGCCACGGGTAGGAGCGGCCGACGTCGGCCAGGCCCACCGCCTCCAGCGCCTCGCCGACGAGCCGCGCCCGCTCCGCGCGGGCCACGCCCTTCTCCTTGAGCGGCAGCTCGACGTTCTGCGTCACCGTCATCCACGGGAACAGCGAGCGCCCGTACTCCTGCAGCACGACCGCCATGCCCGGCGGCGGGCCGGTGACGGGCGTTCCGGCGAGGGCGACGTCGCCCGACGTCGCGGGCAGCAGGCCGGCGAGGCACCGCAGCAGCGTCGTCTTGCCCGCCCCGGACGGACCGACGACGCACACGAGCTCGCCGTCGGCGACCTGGAACGACAGGTCCGCGATCGCCTCGACGGGCTCTCCGCGGCCCGTGTAGACCTTGCGGAGTCCTCGGACCTCGAGCATCGCAGTCAATCTAGGCACCTCCACGCTGGGACCGCAGGTACCCGTGGTACCAGGCGAGGACCGCGTCGGTCGCGATCCGGAAGACGAACGACAGGAGCACCCCGAGCAGGCCGAGCATGATGACGCCGCTCCACATCTCGGGGATGGCGAAGCTGCGCTGGAACTGCACCACCGAGAACCCGAGGCCGTCGCGGGCCGCGAACATCTCGCTGATCACCATGAGGATGATCGCGATCGACAGCGCCTGCCGGGCGCCGGTGACGATCTGCGGGCCCGCCCCCGGCAGCATGAGCCGCCGCACCCGGCCCCACCGGCCGAGCCGGAACGCGCGCGCCGTGTCCGTGAGCACCGGGTCCAGGCCGCGCACCCCCTCGACGGTGTTGAGCAGGACGGGCCACAGCGCGCCGGTCGCGATGACGAACACCCGCATCGACGTGCCGACGCCGAGGAACAGCATCAGCACCGGGACCATCACGGGCGGCGGGATGGCGCGGAAGAACTCCAGCACGGGCTCGGCGAACTCCCGCAGCGGCCGCACCGCACCGATGAGCACGCCGAGCGCGACCCCGACGACCAGGGCCACGGCGTACCCCACGAGCAGGCGGCCCAGGCTCGGCACGATGTCCTGCACGAACCGGGTGTCGGCGAACGTGTCGCCCGAGAACCACGTGGGCCCGAACGTCGCGAGGATCTCCGACAGCGGCGGGTTGTACGGCGACACGCTGTCCGCCGACGCGACCCACCACGCGGCGAGGAGCACGAGCGGCAGCCCGACGGCGTAGAGGACGGACTTCACGACGCTGCGGGCCGTGGCCGTCCGGGCGGTGCTCATGCCGCGACCTCCCCGCGCACGGAGGGGTGCCAGAACAGGGCGCGGTGCTCCAGCGCCCGGGCCAGCAGGTTGACCGCGACGCCGAGCAGCCCGGTGACGACGACCAGCGCGTACATCGACGGCACCGCCCCGGACTCGCGCGCGACGGCGAGCAGCTTGCCGATGCCCGGCGTGCCGATGAGCATCTCGCCCGTCACCGTGAGGATGAGCGCCACCGCGGCGCCCAGGCGCAGCCCGGTCATGACGTACGGCAGCGCGGTCGGCCACACGAGGGTGCGCACGCGGGCGAGCACGGAGAACCGGTACGACCGGGCGGTGTCGCTCGCCACCGGGTCCACGTCCTGCACGCCCGCGAGCACCTGCACCAGCACCTGCCAGAACGACGCGTACACCACCAGCAGCAGCGTGGCCTGCACGCCCGTGCCCCACAGCAGCACCGCGATCGGGATGAGCGCCACCGACGGCACCGGTCGCAGGAACTCGATCGTCGACGCCGTGGCCGCGCGCAGGAACGGCACCATGCCGATGACCACGCCCAGCACGACGCCCGCCACCACGGAGATCGCCAGGCCGGCGATCCACGTGACGAGCGTGTCCCCGAGGGCCACCCAGAACTCCGGCGTCTGCACCCGCTCCACCAGCGCGGCGAGGATCTGGGTCGTCGGCGGCAGGAAGTCCGGGTTCACGAGGCCCGACGAGGGCACCACCTGCAGCACGACGAGCAGCGTCGCCACGCCCGCGGCGCCGAGCCAGGCGGCCCGGTGGGCGAGCGGGCGGGCGGGTGCAGGGCGGGCGACCGTCATGGCATCAGCGCCGAGACGTCGACGGGCTCGTCGAACATGCCGTACTGCAGGCCGAGGTCGGCGAGCCGCTGGACCTGCGCCTCGTCGAGCTCGGCGGTGAAGCGCGGCATGACCATGGCGTCCTTCACGGCCGGGTCGATCTCGGTGTACGAGTCGAGGACGGCGCGCGTCTCGTCGGGGTTCTCCTCCGCGTACGTCAGGGACTTCTCGAGCGCGGCGGTGAACGCGTCCACAGTCTCCGGGTCGTCGGCGACCTGCTGCTCCGACGTGAAGTAGGCGGCGATGAGCAGGTTCGGGTCCGTCTCGGCGAAGTTCCACGCGACGGGCTCGGCCCCGGCCTGCAGCGCGCGGGTGAGGTGCGGCTCGAGGATCCAGGCGGCGTCGACCTGGCCGCTCTCGACGGCGGCCGGCATGTCCGGGAAGCCCATCTCGACGAACTCGACGGCGGACGGGTCGCCGCCCGCGTCGTCCACGACCTTGCGGACCGTGGTGTCGCCGATGTTGTTGAGGGTGTTGACGGCGACCGTCCGGCCGGCCAGGTCGGCGGCGTCCTCGATGCCCGAGTCCGGCATCGCGACGACGGCCGCGAAGTCCTTGCCGGCCTCCCCGGTGGTGAGGTTCCCCGGGGCCACGACCTTCAGCGGCAGGCCCTGCTGCGACGCGAGCAGGAGCGACGTGACGTTGCTGAACCCGAACTGGTACTCGCCGCTGGCCACGGCGGGCACGATGGCGGCGCCGCCCTGCGCGAGCTCGAGGGTGACGTCGAGGCCCTCGTCCTCGAAGAACCCCTCCTGGACGCCCAGGTAGATCGGCGCGACGTCCACGATCGGGATGACGCCCACGGTGACGGGCGTGAGCCCGCCCTCCCCCGATGCCGCGGGGTCGGGCTCGCCCGACGAGCCGCTGCACGCGGCCAGGGCGAGGGCGGACGCCGCGGCGACGACGGCGGGGACGGTGCGGCGCGGGACGTTCTTCCCCGGCACCTGGTTCTTCCCGAGCACGGTGTTCTCCCTTGAACGGTCCGGACCGGAGCGAACCAGTGTGGTCCGTTCTCCGAACGAGTGTGCTGAGAGTGAACATAGCGTCGGCCGCCCCGGTGGTCAACGGTCGGCGACGACGGCTGCCACGACGCAGGTTCCCGTGCGCGGGGGACGCGGTTCCCCCGTACGGGGGAAGCCCCGGCCACCCCGCCGGCGCGAGCGTGGGAGCACACCCACCCACCGACCGGAGGCAGCACGATGACCAGCACGTCCGTCCCCAGAGAGCTCCCCCGCGGCGACCTCCCGGCGCCCGACGCCGGCCCACGCGACCGGGAGGCCTCACCGCTCGAACGCCGGATCGCCGGTGCCGCGCTCGTCACGTCCGCCGCGACGGCGGCCCTGCTCGGGTTCTTCGCCGCGCGGCCCGACGTCGACCCGTTCCGCGAGAGCGGGAACTCGCTCGGGCACACGCTCCTGCCCGGCCTGCCGCTCGCCTGGCTGCTGCTCGCGGTCGCGCTGTTCGGCACCGCGACGGCCGCGGTCGTGCTGGCCACCCGGCACCAGCCGGGGCGGGCCGGCGCGTCGGTCGCCGTCGTCGAGGTGCTCGCGTTCGGGCTCCTCGCGCAGGGCACGGGCACGCTCAGCGGCGCCGGCTACCTCGTCTCGCTGGCCGTGCCGCTGCTCGCCGTGTGGGCGGGCGTGCAGGTGTACCGCAACCGGCCCGTATGGCGGCTGCCCGTCGCGGCGGCGGGCGCGCTCGCCGTCGTCGGGATCGTGGCGACCCGCGACGACCTCGCCCTCTGGCTCGGGGGCGTCGCGAGCGGCTTCGCCCGCGAGCGCTGGAGCCTGCTCGGCGTGCTGCTCCCCCTGGCGACGGCGGTGGCATGGGCGGGGCTGGCCGCGGCGCGCGCCTGGCGGCGCGGGACGCTGCGGCGCGCCAGCGCGTGGGTGACCCGTCACCGCCGGCTGTTCACGATCGTGGCTGCCCTCGGCCCGCTCCCGTACGCCCTGGCCCGCCTCACGTGGCTCACGCCGTGGCCGCAGCTGTCGATCGACGGCGAGCTGCCTCTCGCGATGCGGTTCCAGGGCATGGCGCTGGGATCGGCGGCCTGGCTCGGCGTCGTCCTCACGCTCGGCCTGATCCTGCCGTGGGGCGAGCGCCTGCCGCGCTGGTTCGGCCGCCGCGCCGGCCGACCGGTGCCGCCGGCCGCCGCGATCGTGCCCGGCGGGATCGTCGCCGTCATGCTGTGCGGGGCGGCGGTCCCGATGCTGCTCCTGATGGGATGGGCCGGCGCCGTGTTCTTTCCCGCCTGGTTCTGGGGACCGGCGCTCACCCTCGCCGTCTGGGGCTATGCGGGGCACCGGTACGGCGTCGGCTCCGGGTCGGCACCGCTCAGCGAGCGAGGGCCTGCTCGGCCCGCTCCCGCATCTCGTCGCTGAGCCGCAGCTCGCCGCCGTCGTGGGCCACGACCAGGGCCTTCGCGACGTCGGCGAGCTCGGGCGCGCCGTCGAGCCGGTTGAACGCCCCGAACCAGTCCGCGAGCGTCACGCCGTGCGCGGGCCGGCGCACCACCTCGATCTCGTCGCCGGCGCCCAGGTCGCCGTTCTCGACGACGCGGAGGTAGGCGCCGGTCCGGTTCGCCTGCGTGAACCGGCGCACCCAGCGCGGCGGCGAGCCGAGGCGGCGGGCGAACGTCTGGCACGGCGTGCGCGGCTGCGTCACCTCGAGGAGAACCATGCCCACGCGCCAGCGCTCGCCGACCACGGCGCGGCTCACCTCGAGGCCGCGGGTGCGCAGGTTCTCGCCGAACAGCCCCGGCGTGACCTCGTAGCCCAGCTCCGCGCCCCACGCGTCGGCGTCCTCCTGGGAGTACGCGTAGACCGCCTGGTCGAGGCCGCCGTGGTTGGCGCGGTCCGCCTGCACGTCGGCGTACAGCCCGTACGGGCGCGCCTTCACGCGGCCGGCGACGGGGCGCTTGTCGATGGCGGTGACGCCGACGGTCCCGGCGTCGGGCAGGAGGGCGAGGACGCGGCAGACGGCGAGGAGCTCGGGCACGGCAGCATCATCTCAGGTCACCTACCGTGGACCCCGTGAGCGAACGCACCGAGAACCTTCCCCATGTCGTCGTCGTCGGAGGAGGGTTCGGCGGTCTCGCCGTGGTGAAGGCGCTCGCGAAAGCCCCCGTCCGCGTCACCCTGGTCGAGCGGCGCGTGTACAACACGTTCCAGCCGCTGCTGTACCAGGTCGCCACCGGGGGGCTGAACGCGGGCGACGTCACCTACTGGCTGCGCGGGCTGCGGCTGAAGCAGAAGAACCTGCGGGTGCTGCACGAGCACCTGGTCGGCATCGACCACGACGCCCGCACCATCCGCCTCGCCAACGACGAGCAGATCTCCTTCGACCACCTCGTCCTCGCCAACGGCGTCACCGTGAACTTCTTCGACACCCCGGGCGCCAAGGAGAACGCGCTCGGGATGTACTCCCGCTCGCAGGCGCTCCGGATCCGCGACCAGCTCTTCATCCGGCTGGAGCGCTCGGCGTTCACCCCCGGGTCGGACGACGGCCTGCGCGTGGTCGTCGTGGGCGGCGGCGCCACCGGCGTCGAGGTCGCGGGCGCGCTCGCCGAGCTGCGCACCGCCGGGCTCGCGCCCGCCTTCCCCGAGATCCACGGCGACGCGTTCGAGATCACCGTCGTCCAGCGCGGCACGGACCTGCTCAAGTCGTTCCACCCGAGCCTGCGCGAGTACGCGGCGCACGAGCTCAAGCATCGCGGGGTCCGGCTGCACCTGGGGGCGGGCGTCGCGGAGGTGCGGCCGGACGCCGTCGTCCTCACCGACGGCACCAGCATCCGCGCCGACCTCACGGTGTGGTCCGCCGGCGTGGGCCCGCACCCCGAGGTGGACGACTGGGACCTGCCCCGCCGGCGCGGCGGGCGCATCGCCGTGGGCGCGGACCTGCAGGTCGAGGGGCGTCCCGGGGTCTTCGCGGTCGGCGACATCGCCGAGTCGCCCGACTGGCTGCCGCAGCTGGCCCAGCCGGCCATCCAGGGCGGCCAGCAGGTGGCCCGCAACATCCTCGCGCTCCTCGAGGGACGGGCCACCGAGCCGCTGAGCTACCACGACAAGGGCACGATGGCGGTCATCGGACGTCGCGCCGCGATCGCCGAGATCACCCTGCCCGTGACGTCCAAGAAGCTCCGGCTCACCGCCGGGCTCGCCTGGATCGTGTGGCTGTTCGTGCACATCATGTCGCTCGTCGGGCCGCGCAACCGCGTCACGACGCTCGCCGGGCTGGTGACCCGGTACGGATTCCCGTTCCACCGCCGGCCGATCCCGATCGTCGGCGACGTGCCCACGATCCGGCCCTCGAAGTAGCCCGCTGGTCGAGCCTGTCGAAACCCGGTGCCGGGTTTCGACAGGCTCAACCAGCGAAGGAGCTCGAGGTCGACAGGCTCAACCGGCGATGGACCGGGCGCGCACCCGGCGCGTGACGGCGTAGACCGCGAGGATCACCACGACCAGCCCGCCGGTCGCGGCGAGCTGGGCGCGCGCCGCGGGGTCGGACAGCATGAGCCCGGCGAGCGCGACCAGCGCCACGAGCGTGACCCAGGTGAGGTACGGGTAGCCCCACATGCGCAGCCGCATCGGCTCGCCGGCGCGGGCTGCGTCGGCCTCGAGGCGGGGGCGCAGGCGCAGCTGGGACACGGTGATGAGCAGCCACACGACGAACAGCGCGGAGCCGACGGCGTTGAGCAGGATCGTGAGGATCTGGGCCGGCAGCAGCCAGTTGAGGCCCACCGCGACGACGCCGAAGAACACGGACACGAGCACCGCCACCCACGGCACCTCGCGGCGGGACACCCGCGTGGTGGCGGCGGGCGCGTCGTCGCGCTGGCCGAGGGAGAAGAGCATGCGCGACGTGCCGTAGACGTTCGCGTTGAACGCGCTGAGCAACGCCAGCACGACGACGACCTCCATGAGCCGCGCCGCGCCGTCGAACCCGGCCATCTGCAGCACGGACACGAACGGCGACGCGAGCGCCGGGGCGTCGTCCCAGGCGATCAGCGCGACGATGATCGCCACCGAGCCCACGTAGAACAGCAGGATGCGCCACACGATGGTGCGGGTGGCGCGGGCGACGGCCGTGCGCGGGTCGCGCGCCTCGGCGGCGGCGATCGCCACGATCTCGATGCCGCCGAACGCGAAGACGACGGTGAGCAGGCCCGCCGCGATGCCGGCCCACCCGGCGGGCGCGAAGCCGCCGTGCTCGGCCCAGTGGCCCAGCACGCTGCCCGACACCGGGATCACGCCGACCACGATCAGCACGCCCACCACGAGGAAGGCCAGGATCGCGGTCACCTTGATGGCGGCGAACCAGAACTCCGACTCGCCGAACTGCCGCACGCCCACGAGGTTGATGCCGCCCAGCAGCACCACGACCACGGCCGCCACGGCCCACTGCGGCACGTCGGGCCACCAGCCGCTGACGATCCCCGCGACGCCGGTCACCTCGACGCCCAGCACCATGATGAGCGTGAACCAGTACAGCCAGCCCAGCAGGAACCCGGCCCAGCGGCCGAGCGCTGCCTCCGCGTAGACGGAGAACGAGCCCGACGCGGGCAGCGCCGACGCCATCTCCGCGAGCATCCGCATCACCATGACGACGAGCGCGCCCGCGATGGCGTAGCTGACGAGGACGGCGGGGCCGGCGGTCGCGACGCCGACGCCCGCGCCCAGGAACAGGCCCGCGCCGATCGCGGAGCCGAGCCCCATCATCGTGAGGTGGCGGGTGCGCAGGCCGTGCGCGAGCTGGGCGTCGTGGCCCGTGCCGGGCTGCTCGCTCGCCGTCGTACCGGGATCCGTGGGGGTGCTCACGGCCGACCACGCTAACCCGCCGCGCCGAGTTGTCAGGGCCAGGACCGTGAATACCCGCGCGTGACCCTGACAACTCGCGAGCTCCGGCACGTGTCAGGGCCAGGACCACGAGAACGCGATCCTGGCCCTGACAACTCCCGGGCGAGCGCTACTTCGTCGCGATGTCCCGGCGGCGGAAGCCGGCGAAGGCGAGCACGAACAGCACCAGCGCGACGGCGCACAGCCCGCCCACGTGCACCCAGTCGACGTCGGCGGTGAACGAGTCCGGCACCCACCAGAAGGGCGAGACCTGGCGTGCCCAGTCCGGCAGACCGAACAGGTCGGCGAACATCTCGACCACCAGGGTGTAGCCGAATACGAGCCACACGAGCGCGGTGGCCCGCGGCACCCACGCGTACAGCGCGGCCGCCAGGCCCACGAGCACGAGCAGCGCCGGCAGGTAGAGCAGCCCGGCCTCGGCGATCGCGCCGAACGACGGTTCGTGGACCCCGGATGCCGCAGCGCCCGCGGCAAGCGCCACGACGCCGGTGAGCATCACGACCACCGTGCCGATCGAGCTGATCACGACCGTCGCGCCGAGCCAGCGGGACCGGGAGACGGGCGTCGCGAGGACGTACTCGGCCCGCCCGGCCTCCTCCTCCGCCTTCGCACGCAGCGTCGCGACCAGGCCGAACGCCGCCGCACCGAGAGCCGCGTAGAGCACGATGATGCCGAGGAACGCCTTCTCCAGGTCGCCCTCGCCCAGCAGCGCGGAGTACACGGGGTTCTCCTGCAGGGTCTCGGTCATCGAGGGGATCTGGGCGATGACCGTACCCGTCGCGAGCCACATGACGCCGAGGCCGAGCGCCGTCCACAGCAGGCTCATGCGCTGCTGCCCCCACACGACGGCGGCGGGCGAGCGGAGGCCGGCCCGGGCGTCGGCGGGACCGCGCCGATCGGGGATCAGGCCGCCGCCGAAGTCGCGGCGGGACGCGAGCGCCGAGGCGACGACCAGCAGCAGGACGATCGCGATCACGCCGATCGCGGCCGGCCACCACCGCAGGTCCACGTAGGAGCGCATCTGCTGCGCCCACGCGATCGGGCTCAGCCACGAGACCCAGCTGCCGTGCGGCTCCTGCATGTCGCCGATCGTGCGCAGCGTGAACGCCGCGCCCAGCACCGCCATCGAGAGCCCGGTGGCGCCCCGCGAGTGCTCCGTCACCTGCGCGGCGACCAGCGCGACGGCGCCGAACGTCATCGCGCTGACGGCGATCCCGAGCGTCATGGCAAGCGAGTCGACCGCCTCGAGGTCGTTGGCGACGAGCACGCCGGTGGACAGCAGCGCGATGACCAGGTTGACCGCCAGGACGACGATCGCCGTCGCGACGACCGCCGCGTGCCGGCCGACGACGGCGGCGCGCACCAGCTCCGCCCGGCTCGACTCCTCCTCGGCGCGGGTGTGCCGCACCACCTGCAGGATGCTCATCACGGCCAGCGCGAGCACGACCCACAGCACCAGCTCGTTCGCGACGGCCGCTCCCACCGTGTAGTCGTCGGTGCCGTACCCGGGCCCGGTCATCGCGACCATCGCCGGGGACTGGACCAGGGTGGCGCGTGCCTGCAGGCCGGCCGGGTCGTCGGCCATGAGCACGTACTCCGGCAGCGCGCCGAGGTACAGCAGCGGGATGGCGAGCGACCACACGAGCAGCCGCACCCGGTCGCGGCGCAGGATGAAGCGCACCAGGCTCCAGGTGCCCGTGAGCGTGGTGCCGCCTCCGCGCACGGGCTCGGCAGCGCGCAGCGGAGGGGCGGCGGTGACGGCGCTCATCGGGCACCCGCTTCGATCTGCACGCCGTCCTCGGCGAGCTCGTCGCCGTAGTGCCGCATGAACAGCTCCTCCAGCGACGGCGGCTGCGCGGTGAAGGCGTGCACGCCGAGGGCGCTGATCGCGGGCAGCACGCGCCCCATCTCCGCGTTGTCGACGTCGAACGTCACGCGGGTCCCCTCGGCGTTCTCCGTCGTGGCCAGGTCGTGCACGCCGGCCATCGTGGCGATCGCGGACGGGTCGCCGTCGACGACGGCGGTGACGCTGGAGCGGGTCAGGTGGCGCAGGTCGTCGAGGGTGCCGGACTCCACGGCGCGGCCGTCACGGATGATCGTCACGGTGTCGCAGACCTTCTCGACCTCGCTGAGGATGTGGCTCGACAGCAGCACCGACGTGCCCGCGGCCTTCGCCTCGCGCACGTGCTCGGTGAACACGGCCTCCATGAGCGGGTCGAGGCCGGAGGTCGGCTCGTCGAGCACGAGCAGGTCGACCTGGGAGACGAACGCCGCGACCAGCGCGACCTTCTGCCGGTTGCCCTTGGAGTACGTGCGCGCCTTCTTGGTGGGGTCGAGCTCGAACCGCTCCAGCAGCTCGGCCTTGCGCTTCTTGTCGGGCCTGCCGCGCAGGCGGGCGAGGTAGTCGATGGCCTCGCCGCCGGTGAGGTTGGGCCACAGGCTCACGTCGCCGGGCACGTACGCGAGGCGCCGGTGCAGCGCGACGGCGTCGCGCCAGGGGTCGCCGCCGAGCAGCCGGGCGCTGCCGGAGTCGGAGCGCAGCAGGCCGAGCAGCACGCGGATGGTGGTGGACTTCCCGGCGCCGTTCGGGCCGAGGAAGCCGGCGACCTGGCCGTGGGACACGGTCAGGTCAAGCCCGTCGAGCGCCTGGACGGCGCCGAAGGACTTGCGCAGGTCATGGATCTCGATCGCGGGCGTGCCCGTGGTGCTGTCGGTCATGGGGTCCTCGTTCTCGTGGAGACGTGTGTGGGGTGGTGCGCGAGGTCAGGCGGCAGAGCCGTCCGTGTCCTCGCCGGCCTCCCCAGGCGGGTCCGGCACGTACAGGAGGTAGTCGTCGAGCATGCGTCGCGTGGTGAGGAAGCCCTCGGTGAAGAGCTCGAGCATCGGGAGGTAGAGGTCGTCCATGAAGGCGCGGAGCGCGGCGTTCAGGTCCTCCGGGTCGTCCGGCGGGTTCATCGTGACGGACAGCAGCAGGGAGCCCAGCGACGAGTAGACGAGGTAGCGCACCCTCGCGCGCTCGTCCCGGCTCGGCCGCACGATCCCCTGCTCGACGGACTCCGCCGTGTACTGCTCCGCGTCCGCGATCATGTGCTCGACGAAGGCCTTGCCCACGGCTCCGCCCGCCTGCAGCGACCGCAGTACATATCCGACCAGCGGGGCCATCCCGTCTGCCTGCGCGAGCACCTCGAGCAGCTGCCCGCCGGTCGCCTTGCCCATGTTCGCCCGCTTGGACTCGGCGATCCAGGCAAGCACGTGCTGGTCGCACGCGGCATGCAGCCCGTCCTTGGAGCCGAAGTGGTGGATGACGAGCGCCGGGCTGACGCCGGCGTCCGTCGCGATGGCACGGACCGACGCGCCGAAGCCGGAGCGCGCGAAGCGCAGCACCGCGGCGTCGATGATCCGTGCGCGGGCGCTCCCGTCCGGCGGCGTGGACGGCACACCGGGAGCTTCGGCACCGGGCTTGGCTGAACGCATGTTCACCAGACTAAACACGCGTTCAGCCGCGGTGCAAGACCCCGGTCGAGCGAAGCCACGGCAGGATCGGACCGTGACCGAGCTCGCCCGCCGCCTCAGCACCACCGACGCCGTCGTCGTCGGCCTGTCCGCGATGATCGGCGCCGGCGTGTTCGCCGCGTTCTCGCCCGCGGCGGCCGCCGTGCTGCCCGCCGGGACCGGAGCCGCGCTGCTGCTCGCCCTCGCGCTCGCCGCCGTCGTGGCCTATGGCAACGCGACGGCGTCGGCCCAGCTCGCCGCGCAGTACCCGGCCTCGGGCGGCACGTACGTCTACGGGCGCGAGCGCCTCGGGGCCTGGTGGGGCTACCTCGCCGGCTGGGGGTTCGTGGTCGGCAAGACGGCGAGCTGCGCGGCGATGGCGCTGACCTTCGCCGCCTACGCCGCCCCGCCCGGCGCGGAGCGGCCCGTCGCGGCGCTCGCCGTCGTCGCGCTCGCCGCCGTGAGCTACCGCGGCGTGACCCGGACGACGCGGCTCGCGCGCTGGATCGTGGCGCTCGTGCTGCTCTCGCTCGCGGTGTGGACGGCGGTCGCGTGGGGCACGCGCACGATGCCGGCCACCCTGCCCGGCGACGGCGCCGGGGACGTGTTCCTGGGCGGGCCGGCCGGCTGGTACGGGGTGCTGCAGGCGGCGGGCCTGCTGTTCTTCGCGTTCGCGGGGTACGCGCGCGTCGCGACGCTCGGCGAGGAGGTGCGCGACCCCGCCCGCACCATCCCGCGCGCGATCGTCGGCGCGCTGGGCGGCGCCGTCGTCGTGTACGCCGTCGTCGCGGTGACGCTGCTGGCGACTCTCGGGCTGCCCGGCGTGGCCGCCACGGCGACGCCGCTCGCGGAGGCGGTGGCAGGATTCCCGTGGGCGGGCGCGGTGGTGCGCGTGGGCGCCGCCGCCGCGTCGCTCGGGGCACTGCTCGCCCTCCTCGCGGGGGTGGGCCGCACCACCCTCGCCATGGCCCGCGAGGGCGACCTCCCGCGGGCCCTCGGCGCCGTGCACCCCCGGTTCCGGGTGCCGCACCGGGCCGAGGTGACCGTCGCCGTCGTCGTCGTCGTGCTGGTGCTGGCCGTGGACCTGCGCGGCGCGATCGGGTTCTCGTCGTTCGGCGTGCTCGTCTACTACGCCGTGGCGAACCTCGCCGCGTGGACCCAGACCGGCTCGCACCGGCGATACCCGCGGGCCTTGCAGGCCGTCGGGCTCGTGGGGTGCGTCGCTCTGTGCGCCACGCTGCCGGTCGCCGCCGTGCTCGGCGGCGTCGGAGTGCTCGCCGTCGGCCTGGTCGTCCGCCTGCTCCGCCGTCAGTGACGCGCCCGGCGGGCACCGAGCGGCCCGCCGAAGACGAGCGAGATGCCGAGGACGAACCCGACGTCGTACCAGTTGCCGTCGTTGTGCACCTCGTAGACCGACACCGAGTCGGTGAACAGCGAGACCACGAACGTGATCGGCAGGATCATCCCCTGCCACAGGCCCCACCAGAAGCCGTAGGGCCCCTCGCCGGCGGCGGTCGGCGTGTCGATGCCGGGGTTCGGCCCGGCCGCGCAGGCGCCGAGCAGCACGAGGGCGGCGACCACGACGACCGTCGTCGTCATGCCGCGGGTCCACCGCCGGTCCGCCCGGAGCCGCCCGTCCATGCGTCCCACGATGACACCGGCCGCGACGTCGCGCGCGGCCGGCGGGGCGTTCTCACCCCCGCGTCGGACGCTGGCTGCCGATCGCGACGGGGATGCGCTCGGGCAGCGCCTCCAGCCGGTCGGCGACGCCGTCCGCGCAGGCGGCCAGCTCGCGCGCGATCTCGACGCTGAGGCCGAGGTAGCCGGCCGGGTCGAGCAGCGCGCGCAGCTCGTCGTCGTCGAACGCCTCGCTCACCACCGGGTCCCCGTGCAGCAGCTCGAGGAACGGCCGCCCGTCGGACGCGGCCGCCTGCGCGACGGTGAACACGACGTCGTGCGCGCGCTGCCGGCCGATCTTCTCCCCCAGGGCGAGCATGAGCGACTCCGAGCCGATCATGCCCTCGGAGAGCCGGATGTTCGCCCGCATCCGCTCCGGGTCGAGCTCCAGCCCGTCCATGATGACCTCCAGCCGGGCCAGCATGTCGCCCGCGAGCACGGCGGCCGACGCCGAGACGTCCTCCAGCAGGGCCGTCATCGCGCCGTTGGCCTCCTGGTCGTGCAGCATCGACTCCAGCGCCGGACCGGCGAGGGCGCGCAGCTCGGCCGACATCGTCTGCATGTCGAGGGCGAGCTGCGGGTTGCGCTTGTGCGGCATGGTCGAGCTGCCGACCGTGCCCTCCGGCACCGGCTCGAACGCCTCCGCGAACTCCGGCTGCATCAGCGTGTAGACGTCCCGTCCGATCTTGCCGATCGTGCCCGCGAGCTGCGCCAGCACGAGGACGAGCTCCACGATGCCGTCGTTCACCGCCCGCGACGGCACCCGCATCGGGTGCAGCCCCAGCCGCCGCGCCACCCCCGCCTCGATCGCGCGGCCCGAGCCGCCGAACGACGCGAACGTGCCCGCCGCGCCGCCCATG
The DNA here is from genome assembly GCF_050315395.1 of Promicromonospora sp. Marseille-Q5078. NCBI lineage: Bacteria > Bacillati > Actinomycetota > Actinomycetes > Micrococcales > Promicromonosporaceae > Promicromonospora > Promicromonospora sp. Marseille-Q5078. The sequence goes on along the minus strand of NZ_JBNPQG010000001.1, from coordinate 413,271 downwards.
AGCACGCAGAACAGCCGCTCGTCGAGCCGCTCCAGCCGGTCGGCGTGCGCCGCGAGCTGGTCGATCCACACCGCGACCTTGAACCCGAAGGTCACCGGCACCGCGTGCTGGCTGTGCGTGCGGCCCGCCATCGGCAGGGCGGCGGACGACTCCGCGAGACGGGCGGCCGAGCGCAGCACGCGGCCGAGCTGGCGCAGGACGGCGCGGTGCGCGTCGCGCAGCACCAGCACGTCCGCGGTCTGCGTGATGTTCTGCGTCGTGGCGCCCCAGTGCACCCAGCCGCCGTGCTTGGAACCGACGGCGCGCGCGAACTCCTCGATGAGCGGCACCAGGGGGTGGCTCGCCTCCGCCGTCGCGGCGAGCACGCGCTTCACGTCGAGCTTCTCGATCCGCGCCGTGAGCGCGATGGCGCGAGCGGACTCGGCCGGGATCAGCCCGGCGTCGGCCTCCGCGAGCGCCAGCGCGGCCTCGACGTCGAGCCGCGCCTGCCAGCGGTTCTCGCGCGTGAACAGCCGCGCGATCCCCGGGTCCGGCACCCGGCCCTCGGTGAAGCGTCCGAACGGTGCCACGATCATGGGCTGCTCCCCGGGTGTGGTCTCGACAGGTGCGACGGCGGTGGGCAGCATCTTCGTCGCTCGGCGCGGACGACGACAGCCCTGTCCACCGCCGGCCGTCGCCGGTCCCCGCGCGGGGGCGGGTGTCGGCGGGGCACGGCAGTCTGGAGGCATGGCTCTGGACGGCACGGCCCGCGACGAGGTGTTCCCCATCGTCAACTGCCGCGACCTGGCGACGGCGCGGGCGTTCTACGTCCGCGCCTTCGGTGCGGTGCAGGCCTACCAGTTCCCGCCCGACGGCGAGCCCGTGTACGTGACGCTGCGCATCGGCTCCGGCCGGGTGGCCCTCGGCGTCGGCACGGGGCCGGCGCTGTACGGCGAGATCCCGCTGCCGGCCACCGGGCACGCGGTGGACGTCTGCCTGTACGTGCCGGACCTGGACGCCGTCGTCGCGGCGGCGCCCGGCGCCGGCGGCACGGTGGTCGTGCCGCCGGCGGACATGCCCTGGGGCGAGCGGGTCGCCTACCTCGGCGACCCCGACGGCACCATGCTGCTGGTGATCCAGAGCGTCCCGACCGGGGGCGTACCGACTGGAGAAGGACCGACGGGAGAAGGACCGACCGGAGAAGGGCCGACCGGAGAAGGACCGACCGGAGAAGGAGAGGCACCGTGAGCGAGACCCCTGGCGAGGTCCGGCGCGAGGACGGGACGCCGCGCGTCGCGGCCCTGGACGTGGTGGTCTTCGACGCGCCCGACCCGCAGCGCTCGGCGGACTTCTGGCAGGCGCTGACGGGCGCCGAGGTCGAGCCGCAGGGGTACGGCGAGGACTGGATCACCCTGAGCACGCCGGACGGCTGGTCGCTCGCGTTCCAGCCCGCCCCGGACCTGGTGCCGCCGGTCTGGCCGGGGCAGGAGCACCCCCAGCAGCTGCACCTGGACCTGCGGGTGCCGGACGTCGCGGCCGAGGTGCGGCGCGCCGTCGGCCTCGGGGCCACCGTGCTGCGCGAGAACCCCGAGTGGACCACGCTGGCCGACCCGGCCGGCCATCCGTTCGACCTGTGCCACGCCCCCGACAACGACGGGCCGACGGTCATGGGCGTCACGTTCGACGTGCCCGACGCGTCCGCCGCGGCGGCGTTCTGGTCGCGGGTGCTCGGCGACCCGGTGGTGTACGACGCCGAGGGGATGGCGATGCTCGGCGGCGAGCGGTCGGTGCTGTTCCAGCAGGTGGAGGGCTACACCGCCCCGCGCTGGCCGGACCCGGCGCACCCACAGCAGCTGCACCTCGACCTCGCGATCGGCCCGCAGAGCCTGGACGACGCCGAGGCGGCGGCCCTCGCCGTCGGCGCCGTGCGGCTGCCCGGGGGCGAGGACACGTTCCGCGTGTTCGCCGACCCCGCCGGCCACCCGTTCTGCCTCTGCCGCTCCTGAGGGACGACGCGCCGGGCACGCGCATTCCCTCCCGGCGCCGGCGTCCCTAGGGTGGTCGCCGCGCGGGCGCCGTCGCCCGCGCCCGACACCGCAAGCGACCGCCGCCCGGCGGGGACGACGAGGTACCAGCGACGATGCGACCCGACCGGCTCACTCGCCATGCTCGCGAGCTGACCGCCCTCTCCCTCGACTGGATGGACGGGCGGTGGGACCCCGACGCGGGCCTGCTCCGCGCCCCCGAGCCCGTCGGGGGCGAGCACGCCCCGACGGGCCACCTGGTCCGCGAGACCGTCTGGTACGTGCTGGGCCTGCTGATGCGCGACGCCCCCGCCCGGGACGGCGCCGAGGCGGACGCCGACCGGGCCCGGCACGCCCTCGGGCGGGTGCTGGACCACCAGCTCGACGCGCCGCGCGAGCGGTTCCACGGCACGTGGCTGCGCAGCCCGCACGAGGCCCGCCCCACCGCCGCCTCCGTGGAGTGGCGCGACTTCGACCCGAACTGGCGGGAGTTCATCGGGACCACGCTGGTGGTCGTCGCGACGGAGTTCCCCGAGGCGCTGGCCGGCGGGCTCCGCGAGCGGGTCCACGCCGCGCTGCGCCGGGCCGTCGAGGGGACGCTCGCGCGGGGCGTCGACCCCCGGTACACGAACATCGCCCTGATGACCGCGTTCCTGCTGCAGGACGCCGCCGCCCGGCTCGACGAGCCCGCCTGGGACGAGCCGGCGCTGCGCCTGGCCGAGCAGGTGCTCGCCCGCTTCCGCACCGACGGGACGTTCGACGAGTACTGCTCGCCGACGTACTACGGCATCGACCTGGCAGCGCTGGCGCTCTGGCGCCGGTACGCGCGCCTGCCCCTGCTGCGCGACGGCGGCGCGGAGATGGAGGCCGGGCTGTGGCGGGACACCGCCCGGCACTACCACGCGGGCCTGCGGAACCTCGCCGGACCGTACGACCGCAGTTACGGCATGAACCTGCGCCGCTACGCGTCCGGCGTCGGGCTGTGGATCGGTGCGGCCGTGGGCGCCGGACGGGCCCCGTTCCCGGCGACCGACCGGCCGTTCGTCCACGCGTGGGACCTCGCCCTCGCGCCGCTCGTCGCGGTGCTGGGCGCCCGGGTGCCCGACGACGCGCTGCCGCACCTGGTGCGGTTCCGCGGGGAGCGGCAGGAGGAGCAGGTGATCGCCCGGGACCCCCTGCGCACCGCCACCTGGTGGGTGGGCGAGCGTTTGCTGGTCGGGTCCGAGGACGTGGGCGGCGAGCGCGGCCACCTGGGCGACCAGTTCCACCCCGCCACCGTGCACTGGCAGGTCGGCGAGCAGGGGCAGGTCGGTGACGACGACACCGCCGACGTCGGCTGGGCACGGCTCGTGAGCGACCTGGCGATCGACGCGCGCGCGGACGGGCCGTCGCTGCACCTGACCTGCGCGCGCCACGACGGCGGCGACCTCGCCCTCGCCTTCCAGGTCCGGGCGCCGGGCGCCACCGCGGACGGGTTCGCCGCGGACCGCTGGCGCGTGCCCGGCCTCGACGCCGCGGTCGAGACCGACGCCGCGCTGGTCGCCGTCGAGCCCGACGGCGACGGCACGGCCCCCGACGACGACACCTGGTGGCTGCGCTACGTCGCCCACGACACCCCGCCGGGCCGGGCGGTGCGCGTCCGGATCGACCTGCGCGCCGAGGGTCGGGAGGCCCGCCGATGACCCCCCGCCCGGTCGTCCCCGACTGGCCCGCCGTGCGCCGACGCACCCACGACGCCCCGTGGGCCGCGGCCGTGCTGGACGCCGTCCGCGTGGACCACGACCACTGGCGCACCCGCCTCGCCGTGCCACCGCCGGGCAGCGACTCGGCGTGGACCCACCACTACTTCTGCGGCGACGACGGCGCGCCCCTGCTGTTCGACCCGGACAGCCCCCGGCGACACGTCTGCACCGCCTGCGGGCGCGTGTACGCGGGCGAGCCGTGGGACGGCGCGTGGCGCGCCCGGATGCACGGCATGGCCGCGGCCCAGGCGCAGCGGGCGGCGCTGCTGGCCCGGCTGTCGGACGACCCGGCCGAGGCGCGGGCGGCCGCCGACGGGCTGGGTGAGATCCTCACGACCTATGCCCGCGACTACTCCTCCTACGCCCCGCACGGCGTCAACGTCGGCACCGGCCGCGTGCAGCCGCAGAACCTCGACGAGGCGATCTGGGCGATCGGGCTGCTGCGCGCGGCCCGGTGGGCCGGCGACGCGCTGAGCCCCGCGGCCGACGCGGCCGCGACCCGGCTGGCGGGCGAGGTGGCCGACCTCCTGCGCCCGCAGCTCGGCATGATCCACAACATCCACTGCTGGCTCGTCGCGGCCCTCGCCGAGTGCGCCGTCCGCACCGGCGACGCCGCCCTCCTGGCCGAGTGCCGCGACGGGGAGTTCGGCGCCGAGGCCCAGGTCCGCGAGGGCTTCGGCGCCGAGGGCCTCTGGTTCGAGGTCAACGCGCACTACCACTACTACGCGGCCAGCGCCCTGCTCTCGTACGCCGAGGCCACCGGGGCGGAGGGCCTGTCCGACGACGCCGCCGGCCGGCTGTCGCGGGCGATCGCCGCGCCCCCGATGCTCGCCTACGACGACGACCGCATCCCCGCCTACGGCGACGGCTGGCCCGACTGCTTCGTCGGCACCTTCGCGCAGCAGGCGGAGGCCGCGTCCGCGCTGCTGCCCGCGCACCCCGTCGCCGTCGCGCCGTACTACGCCCGCCCCCGCACCGAGCCGGCGCAGCTCTGGTTCGCCAACCAGCACACCCACGGGCCGTCGCAGCCCCTCACCGGCCGGGGCAGCGTCGCCGCGCTCGTGTTCGGCCCGGACGACGTCGCGGCGGTGCCCGCGCCGGAGCGCCGGTCGTTCGTGTGGCCGCACGCCGGCATCGGCGTGCTGCGCTCGGACGACGTGCGCCTCGCGATGCGGTTCGGCCCGCCGTCCGGCTGGCACGACCACCACGACACGCTCGCCGTCGACGTCGGCACCGCCGCCGGCTGGACGAGCCTCGACCTCGGCACCAGCGGGTACGGCGCCGAGATCACCGAGTGGATGCGGTCGCCCGTGGCGCACGACCTGGTGATCCTCGACGGCCTGCGCCAGCCCGACCTCACGGGCCGGCTCGTGGGGGCCGACGACCGGCGGCTCGTCGCGGAGGCGTCGTGGGGCCCCGGCACCGTGCGCCGCGCGCTCGCGCTCGAGCCGGGCGGGTGGGCCGACGTCGTCACCGTGACCGCCGCCGCGGGGACCACCGTCGAGTGGGCGTTCCACGGCGACGGGCGCCTCGTGGCCGGGGCCGGTACCGGCGAGCCGGTCGCCCTGCCCCACCGCACCGCGTCCGGCGAGGACCTCGGCCACCGCTGGCTGCGCGAGGTCCGCCGCGTCGCTCCCGGAGCCGACGACGCGGCCGGTGTGCACGGTGTCGTGCGCCTGCGGTGGGACGCGCCCGGGTCGCCGACCCTCCGCCTGCCGGTCGCCGCCGGTGGCACGGTCGTCGTCGGGGTCGCCGACGCGAACCCCACCGGCCTGCCGCTCGGCGTGGTCCTGGTGCGCGCCGTCGTGCCGCCCGCCGGGACGCTGGAGCTCGCCGCGTCGTTCGCGCTCGGGGGCTGACTCAGGGCTGGCGCCGGGGCTCAGCCCGGCAGCAGCAGCGCGGGCCGGTCGGGGTGGTCGACGCGGACGACGACGTCGGCCCGCCGCTCGGGCTGCGCCTCACGGCGGTAGCGCCCGTAGGCCGCGAGCGTCCACGCGTCGTCGAGCGGGGTGTTCCGCGTCTCGGTGGCGGGCCGCAGGGCGAGGTGCACGACGAGGTCGACGTCGAGCCCGCGGCCCGTCGCGAGCGACCCGTCCAGCACGACGACGGTGTCGGGCGCGGCGTCGACGTACGCGGCGCGCGTGGCGCGGTCGGTGGCCAGGTCGCGCAGCGACGGCAGCCAGCGCCCGCGCGCGACCACGCCGGTCAGCACCTCGCGGTTCAGCCCGCCGACGTCGATCCACTCCTCCAGCAGCGCGTCCGGGTCGCGGCGGCCGCGCTCCAGGCGGAGCGACGCCGGCCGCAGGAAGTCGCGCACCCGCACGCGCGCCACCGGGCGGCCCGCCGCCCGCAGCGGATCGACCAGCGCGTCGGCGAGGTCCTCCGGCCGGGTCGAGGGGTGCCCGTCGACCAGCACGCGGACCGGCCGCTCGCCGACGCCCTCGACGGCCTGGCCAACGTCTCCGCCGACCTCGCCCGCGCGGGCGAGCACTCGTCCCACGACGTGCTCGACCACGCCGTCCGGGGTCAGGGGCTCGACACGCACGCCGACATGCTGCCACCCCCGCCTTCCAGCACGCGATCTCTCGCGTCATCCGGGGCGATGACGCGAGAGATCGCGTGCTGGAAGGGCGCGCCGGTCCGCGGTCAGCCCGCGTGCTCGACGCAGCGGGTGGCGGCGGGCCGCGCCTCCAGCCGCGCGTCGGGGATGGGCCGGCCGCACACCTCGCACACGCCGTAGGTCCCGTCGGCCACGCGGCCCAGCGCCGCGAGCAGCTGGTCGTGCTCCCGCTCGGCCTCGCCTGCGAGCGCCGCCGCCTGCTGCCGCTCCCAGGCGAGGGTCGCGCCCTCCGGGTCGTGCTCGTCGTCGGCGTTGGAGTCGCGCGCGGACTCGACGATCCCCTCGACCGTGCGGCGCTGCGCGGCGAGCCGCGCCTCCACGTCGGCGAGCCGCGCCCGCAGCCGCGCGGCCCTCGGGTCCGCGGCGCCGTCCGTCCGGTCGGTCATCCGGGCAGTCTCGCACCGGCACCGGATGTTCGTCCGGACGTCACCGACATGCCACCTGCCCGGCCCCCGACCGGCCATCCGGCCTTCCTAGCGTCCCCGGCGACCCGTGCCACACGAGCCAGGACCCGCCAGGAGGACCCCATGACGTCACGACGCCGCACCCTGCTCGCACCCCCGGGGACGCGCACCGTCTCCGCCACGCTCGCCTTCGCCATCGCCGCCGGGGTGTCGGCGGCGTCGTTCGCCGCGACCGCCGTCGCGCCGCCGATCGCGACGGCGGCGCCGCTGCCCGCGGCGCCGGACGACGTCGCGTACGCGCAGGACTTCGACGACGTCGCCGACGGCGCGCTGCCCGACGGCTGGCGTACCGCCGCCGGCGGCTGGTCCGTGCAGGACGGCCGCCTGGTGGGCGAGCCCGCCACGATCGGGCGCGTCACGTTCGGCCCGCACCTGGAGAACTACCGACTCGAGGCGACGGTCCGCTTCGACGCCGTGAACAACGCCGCCCGCTGGCTCGCGCCGGTCCTCGACATCGACCCGGACGGGTCCGCGCCCTGGTGGCAGGCCGCCATGCGGTCGACGACGACGGCGACCAACGGCCTCGAGATCGCCGAGCGCACGGCGGGGAACGCGTGGAACGTGCCGTTCACGGCGGCCGCGCCGTCGGCCGCCGGCGTCGGGAAGGACGTGCACGTCGCGGTCGAGGTGCAGGGCAACCACGCCACCTGGGTCTACGACGGGAAGGAGGTGCTCGAAGGTCGCATCGGCCGCACGGACGACGGCGTGCTCGGGTTCTCCGCCGACGGCGCACGCGTGAGCATCGACGACGTCGTGGTCACGGAGCTCGAGCCGCGGCCGGTCGTGAACGAGCCGGGCGACCTGCCCGTCACCGCGGCGCACCGCGGCTACTCGTCGGTCAACCCGGAGAACACGCTGGCCGCGTACGCCGCGGCGATGAAGGCCGGCGCGGAGTACGTCGAGATCGACGTGCACACCACCGCCGACGACGTCCCCGTCGTCATCCACGACCAGACCGTGGACCGCACCACCGACGGCACCGGCGACATCGAGTTCCTGCAGTCGTCGTACGTCGGCTCGATCGATGCCGGCTCGTGGTTCAGCCCCGCGTTCACCGACGAGCGGGTGCCGACGTTCGCGCAGGTGCTCGACCTCATGGGCACCGGCAGCTCCGACCTGCTGCTCGAGATCAAGGGTCCCGAGACCCGCGAGGAGGTGAACCGGACCGTCGACATGATCCTCGACGCCGGGCTGGAGGACCGCGTGGTGCTGCAGTCGTTCGACGAGGACGCCCTGCGCTACGCCTACGACCGCGCGCCGCAGATCCCGCTCGGCCTGCTCCGCAGCACCCTCGACGCCGACCCGGTGGCGAAGGCGCAGGAGCTGCACGCCGCGTACTACAACCCGTCCGGGTCGGCGCTCGCCACGCGGCCGTCCGTCGTCGAGGACCTCAACGCCGCGGGCGTCGCCGTGTTCGTGTGGACGGTCGACTCCGCCGCCGACTGGTCCACGTACTCCGACCTCGGCGTCGAGGGCATGATCACCAACCGGCCGGGCGCCTTCATCGGGTGGAAGTCCGCGCAGGAGCAGGCCGACCCCGAGCCTGCCCCCGGACTGCTGTCCCGGCTCGCCGCGCTCGACCTGTCGACCGGCCAGGCGCAGCAGCTGTTCTCCGCCCTCGCGCGCGAGGACTGGGACCGGCTGGAGCGCGTCGTGGGCAAGCACGTGGACGACGCCGAGCAGCGCGACGCCCTGCTCGAGGAGATCGCCGAGCTGCGCGGCTGACCCGCGTCGGTTGAGCCTGTCGACGCCACAGCCCCGCCGGTTGAGCCTGTCGAAACCACAGCCGGGTTTCGACAAGCTCAACCAGCGACAAGCCGGGTTTCGACAGGCTCAACCAGCGACAAGCCGGGTTTCGACAGGCTCAACCACCGACAAGCGGGGTTTCGACAGGCTCAACCAGCGACAAGCCGGGTTTCGACAGGCTCAACCACCGACAAGCGGGGTTTCGACAGGCTCAACCACCGAGCGCGTGGTGCGTCCACCGGCCGGCGACGATCGTGCCGGCGACGTGCGTGGCGCGCAGGGCGTCGGCGAGGGTGCCGGCGTCCTCGTCGTCCGGCCGGGTGGCGAGCGGGTCGGCGTCGAGCAGGGCCAGGTCCGCGGGACCGCCGACGGCGAGGCCGAGGGGGCGCCCGTCCACCGACGCCTCGAGGGCGGCGCGTGCGTCGATCCGCTGCTCGGGGTGCCAGGGCTCCCGGCCGTCGCGCGAGCGCGTGACGGCCGCCGCGAGCGCGGTCCACGGGTCGAGCGGCGCGACGGGCGCGTCCGAGCCGAGGGACAGCGGCACGCCCGCCGCCCGCAGCTCGGCCAGCGGGAAGGCGCGGTCCGTGCGGCCGGGCCAGAGCTCCTCGGCGACGTCGCGGTCGTCCATCGCGTGCTCCGGCTGCACGCTCGCGGTGACGCCGAGCGCGGCGAACCGCGCCACGTCGTCGCGGCGCAGCAGCTGGGCGTGCTCCACCGAGCCGCGCGCGCCGGAGGCCTCGAAGGCGTCCAGGGCGAGGGAGTTGGCGCGGTCGCCGATGGCGTGGATCGCGCACCGCAGCCCGGCCGCGTGCGCACGGGCCATGAGCGGGGCGAGCTGGTCGGTCGCGATGTTGAGGATGCCGTGCGCGTCCGGCCCGGCCACCCCCGCGTAGGCGTCGAAGCAGTACGCCGTGAGCGTGTTGAGCGACCCGTCGCTGATCACCTTCAGCGGCCCCTGCGTCACGAGGTCGGACCCGTCGCCGACGGCGAGCGGGTCGCCGTGCCGCAGCCCGGCGTCGAGCACGGCGCCCAGGTGCTGCTCCCACACCGCCGCGCGCACGCGCAGGCCGTCCCAGCCGCCCGCGACGCGCCGGCGCCACGCGGTGAGGTTGTCCGCCACCTCGTAGTCGACGACGCCGACGACGCCGCGCTGGGCGGCGGCGCGCGCCGCGTCGACCACGAGCGCGTCGGCCACGGCGTCGTCCACGGTGACGATGCGCGGGCTGGCCGGCATCCACTCCTCCTCGCGCAGCAGCCCGGTCGGGTGGTGCGCGATGCCGAGGAAGCGCAGGCCCGCCGACGACGCCCACGCGCTGTGCAGGTCGCCGGAGAGCAGCACCACGGGGACCTCGCCCGCGACGGCGTCGAGCACCGCGGCCGTCGGGTCGTCCGGCCAGGTGGCCCAGCGGAACCCGTAGCCCACGAGCGGCTGCCCGTCGGGCGGGGGCGCGGCCAGGTCGAGGCGGTCGCGCACCAGGGCAGCGGCGTGCGCGGCGCTGGTCGCCGCGGACACGTCGAGCCGCTGGCGCACCATCGCCCACTGCGTGAGGTGCGTGTGCGCGTCCCAGAGGCCCGGGACCACGGTGCGGCCGTCGAGGTCCACCCGCTCCGGCGCGGCGGACGGCGGCACCGGAGCCGGCCCGCCCGGCGGGGTCACGGCGGCGACGCGACCGCCGTCGAGCAGCACGTCGACGGGCTCGTCGGGGCGACCCGCGAGGCGGGCGTTCGTCAGGAGCAGCGCGGGCACGGGGCCACCGTAGACGTCGCGGGCGGGAGCGGCCGCGCCGGTCAGGCCCCGCCGGCCGCGTGCACGCGCAGCGCCTCGACGACCAGCGCGTGGTCGTCGGCCTGCGCCAGGCCGGAGACGGTGACGACGCCGACGATCCCCACCCCGTCGACACGGACGGGGAACGCGCCGCCGTGCGCGGCGTACTCCTGCAGCGACAGCTGGTGCTTGGCGTGGAAGTCCTGGCCCTTGGCCCGCGCCTGGAGCCCGACGAGGAACGACGACGCCCCGAACCGCTCCACGACGCGCACCTTGCGCGCCACCCACGTGTCGTTGTCCGGCGTCGTGCCCTCGCGTGCCGCGTGGAACACCTGCTGCGGGCCCTTGCGCACGTCGACCGTCACGGCCAGGCCCCGCTCCGTGGCGAGCTCGACCAGCAGGCAGCCGAGCTGCCACGCGTCGTCGTGCGTGAACCGCCGCAGCACGAGCTCGCGCTCCTGCTCCTCGACCTCGGCGACCAGGGCGGCGACGTCCTCGGTGTTCCCCATGGGCCCAGCGTCCCACGCGCACCGGCCCGCGTGCCGGTACCGTCGCCCGCGTGACCCGACTGGTGCTCGTCCACGGCCGCGACCTCGACGGACACGACCCGGACGCCCTCGAGGAGCAGTGGCTCGGGGCGCTGCGGGCCGGGCTCGCCGCCGCGGGATCGTCGTACCGCCCGTCCGACGGCGACGCGTCGTTCGTCTACTACGGCGACGCGCTGGAGCATCTGGTGCGGGGCGGCACCGGGGCCGCGCCTCCCGTGACCGTGGACGCGCTGGGTGTGGACGCGCTGGGTGTGGACGCGCTGAGTGTGGACGCGCTGAGTGTGGACGCGCTGGGCACCGACGTGCTCCCCGGGCTGCCGGGCGACGAGCTGCGGTTCGTGCTCGCCGTCGCGCGCGACGTCCTGACCTCGGCCGGGGCCGACGACGACGTGAGCCCGCCGCCCGCCTCGCCCGAGGGCGCGGCCGGGGACGCGCTCGTCGCCGCGCTGGTCGCGGCCCTCGCGTGGGTGGACCGGTCCATGCCCGGCGTCAGCGGCGCGGTGCTGCTCAGCCTCGCCCGCGACGTCTACGCCTACCTCCACGACGACGCCGTGCGCCGGGTGCTCGACGACGGGCTGGCGTCCGCGCTGGACGACGGGCCGGCCGTCGTCGTCGCGCACTCGCTCGGCAGCGTCGTCGCGTACTCGGCTCTGTCGACCGCCCTGTCGGCAGGGCTGTCGGCAGGGACGACGCGCGCGGGTGGCGACGTGCCCCTGCTGCTCACCCTCGGCTCGCCGCTGGGGATCCGGGCCGTCCGGGACGCCGTGCGGTCGCGGGTCCCACTGGCCTTCCCCGCGGGGGTGGGACGCTGGGTCAACGTGCGCGACCCGGGCGACCTGCTCGCCCTGACCGACCTCACGCCGGAGACCTTCCCGCTCCCCGCAGGGTCGCGCCCTGTCGAGAACTTGAGGGTGGACAACCGGGCGCCGTGGAACCACGCGGCCGCGGCCCGCCTGGACGACGGCACGTGGGCGGGTTACCTGGCGGTCCCGTCGGTGGCCGCCGTCGTCGGCGAGGGCGTCGGCACGGCGACGTAGTGGTTGCTGCTCGTGCGCGCGTCGGACGAGCAGAATCCGCTACGTCGTGCGGTCGCGCCAGCCGGGGAGCACGCGCTCCAGTGCGGCGACGAGCTCGATGGAGCTGCCGTCCTTGCCGCCCGCGCCGAGCACGAGCGGCGGGCGCTGCGGCTCGACACGGGCGCCGCGCACCCGGTCGACCAGCGTGAGCGGGGCGGTGAGCACGTAGAACGTGCCGTCGGCCGTCATCCCGGCGGTGCGGTCCTGGCGCAGGTACCAGCCGCGGAGCGTCGTGCGGGCCGTCCCGCGGCCGCCGTACCCCTTGACCTGCAGGGGCTCGGGCTCCAGACCGGCGTCCGCCGCCGCGCGGGCGAAGTCGCGCAGCAGCGCCTCCGCCTGCGCGTGCTCGGCATCCTGCCTCGCGTGCAGGCGCTCCGCCTGCACGCGTGCCGCCTCCGTGCGCTGCGCCGCCCAGTCGTCGCTCACCGAGGCATCCTCCCACCCTCGTGAGCCGTCAGAGCTCGCGCTCCGCGTAGGCGACGAGGGCGTCGCGCACGAACGTCGCGCCCTCGGTGCCGCCGTAGTTCTTCGCGAACCGCGGGTCGGCCACGTACATCTCGGCGAGGCCGACGACGTACTCCCTCGTGGGCCGGCCCTGCTCCGACCCCGGTGTGCCGGGGATCGAGCCGAGCCACTCGGCGTGCCGGGCGGCGAGCGCCTGCGCCTCCTCCGAGGCCGGGTCGACGCCGCGTGCAGCGGCCTCGCCCCACGCGTCCCCGAGCGCCTTCGTCCGTGCCTGCCACGCCTTCTGCCCCGCGGTCCCGAGACCGCGCCACCACGCGTCGCTCGTCGCGTACGCGTCGGCGCCCCATCGCTCGGTCACCTCCTCCTCGTGCTGCGTGTGGTCGAAGCCGTCCAGCATCTCCTCGGCCATGAGCCGTTCTCCCTTCTCGATCGCGGTCACGGTCCGCTCCACGGACGCGACCTGCCGCGCCAGGCGGTCCTGCTCGGCGCGCAGCTGGCCGAGGTGGCGGCGCAGCGCGCCGGCCTCGTCCGCCTCCTCGTCGAGCACCCTGCCGATGTCGGTCAGCGGCAGGCCCAGGTCGCGCAGCAGCAGGATGCGCTGCAGGCGCCGGAGGGCGGCGTCGTCGTAGCGGCGCAGCCCTCCCGTCCCGGTGCCGGACGGCGGCAGCAGGCCGATCTGGTCGTAGTGACGCAGGGTGCGGCTGCTGACGCCGGCGAGCCGGGCGACGTCCTGGATGGAGCGGGTCATGGTTCGACGGTAGAGGTTGACGCTGCGTCAACCGCAACCCCGTTCGCGGAGGCACCCGAGATCACCCCCTCGGCACGTTGACCCGCCCCGGTCCCGGTGGGTGACTGGAGGTATGGCCCGCTCGGTCGACACCGACTACCTGGTCGTCGGCGCCGGGGCGGCCGGGATGGCGTTCGTCGACGCGCTCGTCGACCACGACCCGACCGCGCACGCGACGCTCGTCGACCGTCGCCCGGCGCCCGGCGGGCACTGGCTGGACGCGTACCCGTTCGTGCGCCTGCACCAGGCGTCGCAGCTGTACGGGGTCGCCTCGACGCGGCTCGGCGGCGGGCAGGTGCAAGCGTCCGGGCCCGAGCAGGGCCTGCACGAGCGCGCGACCCGGACGCAGCTGTGCGACTACTACGCGAGCGTCCTCGCCGAGCGCCTCGTGCCGAGCGGCCGGGTGGAGCTCCTCGGCGGGCACGAGTACCGGGACGGCCAGGTCGTCGACCTCGCGACCGGGCGGGAGGTCGAGGTCCGCGTGCGGCGGCGGGTCGTCGACGCCCGGTACCTCGCGCCGTCGATCCCCGCGCTGTCCCCGCCGCCCTTCGAGGTGGACGACGGGAGCGTCGTCGTCCCGGCCGGCGCCCTGCCCGAGGCCGTGGACGCGGACAGGTACGTGGTCGTCGGATCCGGGAAGACGGCGACGGACGCGATCGTGTGGCTGCTCGGGCGCGACGTCGACCCCGACGCGATCTGCTGGGTGCGCCCCCGCGACCCGTGGATGCTCGACCGCGCCCGCATCCAGCCCGACCCGGCGATCTTCCTCGGCATGGCCGCGGAGCTCATGGCCGCGGCCACGGACGCCTCCTCCGTCGACGAGCTGTTCCGGCGCCTCGAGGACGTCGGGGTCATGGTGCGCGTGGACCGCACGGTCACCCCGACCATGGCCCGCGCCCCCACCCTCGGGCGGTGGGAGCTCGAGCTCCTGCGGACCGTCACCGACGTGGTGCGGCTGGGCCATCTGCAGCGCGTCGCGCCAGGGCGGCTCACGCTGCGCGACGGCGAGGTGACCGTGCCGCCGGGCACCGTCGTCGTGCACTGCGCCGCCTACGGGCTGCACCTGCGGCCCGCGGTCCCCGTCTGGGGCGAGCGGATCACTCTGCAGGCGGTGCGGGCAGCCTTCCCGTGCTTCGGCGCCGCGCTCATCGGCTACGTCGAGGGCACACGGCACGACCGGTCCGACGACGAGAAGAACCGGCTGTGCGCGCCGACGCCGTACTGGAACTCGCCGGCGAGCTGGGCGGCGATGCAGGCGCGCGGGGCGCGGTCCGCGGCCGCGTTCATGGCCGAGCCCGACGTCGGCGCCTGGGCGCACTCCGTGCTGCTCAACCCGGCGCGGGTGCCGCCCGAGGAGGCGGCGCGCCCCGAGGTCCGCGACGCCGTGGGCCGCTACCTGGAGCACGCCGCCGCGGGGATCGCCGGGCTGGAGCGGGTCGGCGGCACGACGGGCTGAACCCACCGGCCGCCCGCGGAAGGCCTCAGCCGGCCAGCACGTCGCGCAGCCGTGCCGCGAACGCCGCCGGGTCGTTGTCCGGCGACCAGTCGCTGGCCTCGAACCCGCCGTGGTCGCCCGGGAACACGACGGTCTCGACGCCGAGCGCCGCGGCCAGCGCCTCGCCGCCGCGGCGCGGCATCGTCCCCGGGCCGGCCTCGCCGACGGCCGGCACCAGCCGCACGGTGGTGCGGCGCAGGGCGTCGAGATCGGGCTCGAACCACGGCAGCGACCGCATGTTGCCGCCGAGCAGCAGGTCGCCCCGCGAGCCGTCGTCCTCGGTGGGCAGGCCGAACGCCGCCGGGTCGGGGGCGGGCTGCGACAGGTAGTCCTCGGTGAGCGGCGCGTCCTGCATGGAGACCTGGATGAACTTCGCCATCGCGGGGCCGAACCCCTCGCGCCGGTACGTCTCCGTGATGTCCTGCGTGACCTTGCGCTGCACGTCGCGGTCCTCGAGCAGCGCCCACAGCGGCGGCTCGTGCGCCACGACCGTGCCCAGCTCGTCGGGGTGCGCGACGATCCACGGGAGCACGTTGACTGCGCCGCCGCTGGAGGCGAAGACGTCGACCGGGCCGTCGCCGATCTCCGGCCGGGCGGCCTCGACCACGCGGTGGAAGTCGTCGGCGTGGAGCTCCACGGACACCTCTCCGTCCGCGGCGAGCGTGCTCCGCTCCGTCCCGCGCGGGTCGTAGGCGAGCACGGTCCGGTCGCCGAGGTGCTCGACCAGCTGCCCGAAGCCCGACGCCGCCATGGGCGAGCCGAGCACGAACAGCGGGGGCAGTCCGCCCGGCGCGGCGGGCCGGTGCACGTCGTAGGCGAGGACGGCGCCGGGCACGTCCAGGGTGTGGGTGGTGAGCTCGCTCATCGTCGGGCCTCCGTGGCCGGTGGGTGATCCGTGCGGGTGGTTCATCGTCTGCTGAGGGAACGACGGACCACCAGCCCGGAAATCATCGGTCTGGACCGGTCACGACGCCGGCGCGCGATCCCGCGCCTGGGAGCCCGCCCCCAGGCACCCGTCGTCCACAACCTGCGCCGTGGGCGGCCCGCCGCCGACCGCGCCGGACGAGGCTCGACGTCGGACGCCCGCTCGGGGCGCCCCCGACCGAAGGAGCCCCGCATGCCCGTCGCGACGCTGCCCCCGCACACACCGTCGGCGCCGCCCGACCCGCCGCCGCCCGCCGCCCGCTTCACCCCGCCCGACCTGGTCGACCTGCGCACGGCCTGGACCCGCGAGCGCGACCTCGCCACGGGCCCCGGGAGCCGCCACGACGGTGGCGGGGAGTGCCGCGGACGCCACGGATGGCTGCTCGACGACGGGCTCGACCTGCTGCTCGAGCCGGCGCTCGGCCCGAACGCCGCGCCGGGGTACTACGCGTTCACGGCGCTCGACGAGCGCAGCGCCTCCGGGCTGCTGGCGCGGCTCGACGAGGGCGAGCTCGCGTCGGAACGGCAGAACCTGGGCCCCACGCTGGGGGCGGTGCTGCGGGCCGTCGTGCGCCACCCGGACCGCGTGCGCGCGCAGGGATACGTCATCGGGCCGCTGCGCTGCGACGAACGGATCAGTGTCACCGGGGTGCTGCTGCGCACCGACCGCCCGCTCCGCATCGACCGCCGGCACGGGCCGGGGTGCGAGTGCACCGACGTCGTGCGGATCCTCGCGGACCTGGGCGTCGACGACATGCACGCGCCGCCGGACGAGATCACGCCGTGGTGGGGGTTCGGGCCTGCCCCCGACCCCGAGCACGAGCACTGGTACCGCGTCTGGTGGGACTGACCCGTCCCGTCCGGACGGCCACCGGGAGACTGTGGATAACTCCGGCCGGCCCGCCCCCGGCGTCGTTACCGTCGTGCCCGCGCCACGGCGCCACGGACGGACACCGACGACGGACCAGGACAGGACGGGATGACCCAGCTCGACCTCGACACGACGACCCTCGCGGCGGCGGGCGCGGGCCTGCGCGGCGGCGCCGGCGCGCTCGCCGGCGCCCGTGGCCACGGCCTGACGGCGGGAGCGGCGCTCGCCGCGACCGGCGACGCCGGGCTGTCCGCGGCTCTCGGCGAGCTCTCCGCCGCCTGGCGCTCCACCCACGAGTCGCTCGTGGGCTCGCTGGGGGCGCTCGGCTCCGGGCTCGCGCAGGCGGCGGAGGTCTTCGACGGCGCGGAGCGCGCGACCACGCGGGACGTGGTCGCGCTGCTCGCCGGCGCCGGGGCGGAGGGCGACGCATGATTCTCGACGTCGAGCTCGCCCCGCTGACCGGCAGCCCGGCGGCGCTCGGGGACGCCGCCGCCGACGCGACGCGTGCGGCCGCGCGGCTCGCCGACGCCCGCACGCAGCTGCTCCGGGTGCGGGCCACGCTCGACGGTCAGCGCAGCACCGCCGTCGACCAGGCCCGCGACCGGGTCACGACCCTGGCCGACGACGCCCGCGCGAGCGCCGGCATGCTCGACGCCGCGGCCGCCACGCTGCGTCGCCACGTCGGCGTCCTCGGGGACGCGCAGCTGGCGGCCGACCGGGCCCTCGCCGACCACGCCGAGGCGGTCGCCCGCGAGCGCCGCTGGCAGGTGGAGGCGGACGAGGCGCGTCGTTCCACGTGGAACGACGCGGCGCTGGGGACGGCGCTCGGCACGGCTGCGCTCGGCACAACCACTCACGGCGGCCTGACCGGCCGCCTGACCGGCGGACCGGGGCACGCGCACCTGCGGCTCGCGTCCGCCGAGCGCGAGGTCGCCGCAGCACGTGCGGACGCCCTCGCGGCGGAGGCCCGGTGGCGAGCGGCCCGCGACGCCAAGGCTGCGGGGTCGAGGCACGCGGCCGCGGCCCTGGCGTCGCTCGCCGACGTCCGGGCGGTCCGGGTCGCCACGGCGGCCGGGGTCGGCGCGGCGGGCCTGCAGGCGTCGGGCGCCGCCGCACGCCGTGCGGTCGCCCTGCTCCCGCGTGCGGCGTCCGCCGAGGACGCCGCGACGCGCCGGGCGGTGCGCGAGGACGTCCGTCGCACGCTGACCGAGCACGCCGACGACCCGGCGTTCTGGGCCGTCTTCTGGGACGCGACGACGCCCGCGCAGCTCGCTGCGGCCGTCGTCGCGCCCCCGGCGTCGCGGCTCGGCCCGGTCGCCGGGGTGTTCGAGGGTGCGACCGGAGGGACGATCGACGACGAGCTGGCGCGGGCCCTCGGGAACGGCGTACGCCTGTGGGCGGAGACCGCCACCCCGGCGGAGCAGCGGGAGCTCGGCCGGGGCGTCGTGGAGGACGTCGCGCGCACGGCGGGCTCGCCACTCAGCCCGGTGGGCGGGCCGGGGGCGGCGGCCGCCCTGCTGCCCGCGTCGCTCCCGGCACCCGTCCACGCCGGCGCCGCCGACGCGCTGGACGCGTGGTGGGGCGACCGCGCCTTCGGCGACGGCTCGCTCACCGCGATGGCTCCGGTGGTCGTCGCCGTCGCGGGCGGCCTCGCCGCGCACCGGACGCTGGCCTTCGACCGGCTGGCGCCCGCGGACGGGGGCCGGGTCGCGCGGTCGGCGGCGCACTGGCTCGGCACCGCGCCGCGCGACGGATGGCCGGACGGCGGTCGCGCCGTCGCGCGGGCGTTCGGCGCCGCCGTCGACACGGGGTCGACGTCCGCCGACCCCGCCGACCAGGCCCGCGCGGCGCTCCTCGTCTCGCACGCGACGCAGCAGCTGCCCGACGGGCTGCTCGCGTCGCCGGGGCTGGCGGAGGACGCCGCGCGGGACGTCGCGCTCGCCTACGAGCCGTACCTGCCGAGCATGGGCGACGCGGCCGTGGTGCAAGGTGTCGTCGGCACGCCGGCGCCTCCCCCGGGCGTCGACGAGGACCTGCCGTTCGTCCGGACGAGCGGCCTGCCGCAGCCCACGGTGCAGCCCGCGCTCGACGCGTTCGCGCTGCGCGACGTCATCGAGGCCACCTCGCGCACGCCGGCAGCCGCGGACGTCTGGCTCGGCGCCGCCGACCGGTACACCGAGTCGCTGGTCGTCCTCGCGACGTCCGACGCCCACGACGCCGGGACGTACCCGCGGGGGACGTTCATCAGCGAGGCGCTCCGCGACGTCGGAGCCGTCGCGGGGGCGATCCAGGCGCCCACGATCTCCGCGGCCCACGGCCAGGTGCAGACCCGGGAGGCGCTCCTCTCCCTGACGGGCCCCGGCCTCGGGGTCGCCTCGATCGGGCGGAGCATGGCGGAGTCCGCGGCGGTCACGGTCGGCAGCACGGCCCTCTCGTTCGTCTCGACGGACGCCCCTCTTGTCGAGGCGAACGCTCGGGTCCGCGCGACCGGCGACGAGCTGAACGCGCTGTACACCGCTCGCCTGCACGACTCGATCGTGGCGCACGACGTCGCGCACGGGGTGCCGGAGCACGAGGCCCTGCGCCGCATGGAGGACGGCGACCCGGACGACGGCGCGAACCTCACGGGCAACGACTTCCGGGAGACGTATGCCGTCATGTCCCAGACCCCCGACACGGAGGACCGACGATGAGCACCGCGACGAGGCGCGTCTTCGCCAACCCGAGCGTCACCCCGCCGCTGGTCTTCAGCCTCGTCGTGGCCGGGCTGTTCCTCTGGTACCACTGGGGGCGGGAGGCCTGGTCGGGCGTGTGGGGGCAGTGGCAGGTCGACCGCGCCCTGCACTGGGAGCCCGACCGGTGGGTGCCCGGCGTCGAGGACTTCCCCGGTCGGGATGCCACGGAGATCGCCGTCCAGCCCGCATGGCTGACCGAGACGAGCCAGGACCGCTGGACCCTGGCGCCGAGCGAGACGCCCGGCCTACGACCGCTGTTCGTCCAGGACGCCCGGTGGACGCGGAACGACCGCTGGTCGTCCTTCGAGGAGGGGGACGCCGCCCGGGGCCTGGTGCCGTTCCCGGTCGACGCGAGCTCCGGTCTCGAGGTGGACGGCGTCCAGGTCTACGCGTTCGTCGACACGCCCGCGGCCGGGTCGTACTCCGACGCCGAGGGCGCCCCCTGGGTCTGGAACCTCCTGGACGACGCCCTCGCGGCCCCGGCCGTCCTGGGCGAGGACTGGTCCCGGTACTACATCTGGGGCGAGGGCCGCGGGCGCGTCCTGTCCGCCGAGTACGTCGGCACGGAGCACTCCCGCGACGAGGTGTGGGAACGCCGGTCGACCACGCTGGGGGACGGCGAGCCCGGACGGTTCGGCGTCACGACCCACCAGCGCGGCGAGGACGGCGAGGAGTTCCGGACCACGACGCTGGCGACCGTCGCCGCCGGCGCCCTGGTGTCGGTGGGCGTCGTCGTGCCCGACGGCGTGCAGCCGCCGGCGGACCTGGAGCCGACGCTGCTGCTGGAGCGGCTGTCGGACGAGGTGCGGGCGGACCCGCCGGTCAGCAGGTCGCGAGCAGCGCGGGCACCAGGGCGGTCGTGAGGTCGGACGTGGTGCTCGTGAGGTCCCGGCCGGTCAGGGCCACCGTCACCTGGCGCCCCGCGTCCGGGGAGGTCAGCGTGATGCTGAGCGTGCCGTACGACGCGCCGTCGTGCCCGTACAGCCACGCGCCGTCCTGGCACGGGTCGGGCAGGCGGTAGACGCCGAGGCCGTAGTCGGGCAGCACGTCGCTGCCGACGGTGCGCGGCGTGAGCACCTTCGCCACGGTCTCGGGCTCCAGCAGGTCGCCCGTCACGAGCGCCTCGGTGAACCGCCCCAGGTCCGCCGTGGTGCTCGTGACGGCGCCCGCGGCGCCGAACCCGGTCGGGTCGAAACGCGTCAGCGAGTACCAGCCCGCGCCCTGGTCGCCGGTGTACGCGGCCTCCTGGAGGAACGGGCCGCGCTCGCCCGGCGCGTCGGGGTAGTCGGAGCGCCACATCCCGGCGGGCCGGAAGATGCGCTTCTCGAGCAGCCGCCCGACGCTGGACCCCGTGGCCTCCTCGAGCGCCAGGCCGAGGAGCACGTAGCCGGCGTTGGAGTAGGTGACGTCGGTGCCGGGCTCGAACAGCCAGGGCTGGTCGTCCATCGCGGCGAGGTGGTCGGCGACCGGGTACCTCTCGCCGAGCGCCTCGAAGAACTCGTCGAGGTCCGCGGGGTCGGCCATCCGGCTCGCGACCAGCGGCGACAGATGGTCCGGCAGCCCGGATCGGTGCGTGAGCAGGAGCTCGAGCGTGACGTCGTCCTCGTACTCGTCAGGGATCACCGCCGCGGCCTCGGGCACGGCGTCCACCACCGGGGTGTCGAGGGTCCACGTGCCCTTCTCGACCTCCTGCATGACGAGCGTCGAGACCATCATCTTGGTGTTGCTCGCCGCCCGGAAGCCGTCGTACGGGCGTGCCGGTGCGCGCTCGCCCCGCTCGCGCCTCCCGTCGGCCCCGCGCCAGTGCAGGCCGGGCGCGTCGACGCGGGCGACGACGCCGACGGGGACGCCCGCGACCGTGTCCTCGAGGGCCTGGTCGAGCCCCTTCCGGACCCCGCGCACGCCGTCGCCGGTCGTCTCGCTCGGCGCGGTGAACGTGTGTGCGCTCGCCCGCTGCTGCGCCTCGTCGACGGCGGCGGCGACGGCCCGGGACACGGCCTGCGAGTCCTCGTCCAGGGCGGGCGGGCTGGCGCCGGCGGGGGGCCGGGGTGCCACCGCCCCCGCAGGCGCGGCTCCGAGGGCGAGCGGCAGCGCGAGCGCTGCGGCGGTCGTGACGGTCAGGGTCGTGCGCATGCGGCGGCGCATGTGTCTCCTTGAGGTCGTCTGTGTCGGTCCCACCACCGTCGCAGGCCGGGAGCGCGGGCGGATCCGTCGGACGACGGAGATCTGGCTCCCCCTTCCCGCCGAGGTAGTCCAAGATCCCGCGAGGTAGTCCGAATCTCCGCGAGGTAGTTCAACGCACGGCGAGGTAGTCCCCGGACCCGACAGGCGGTGAACTACCTCGCGAGACCTCGAACTACCTCGCGGAGATTCGCACTACCTCGCGGGGATGCGAACTACCTCGCCGAGTTCAGGACTACCTCGCCGGGGTGTGAACTACCTCGCGGGTTCCTCGGCCACCTCGGCCAGGCGGGCGGCGGCCTCGTCGCGGCGGCGGGTGGCGTCGGCGAGGGTGCGCTCGGCGCGCTGCCGCGCGACGACGGCGCCGCGCAGCTCGGCGTCCACCGCCGCGGCCGCGTCGTCCAGCTCGGCGAGACGGCGTCGCGCGGCGTCGCGCTCGGCGTCGGTGCGGGCCGCCACTGCCTCGATGCGGCCCACCTCCGCGGCGGCCGAGCCGCCGGCGTCCCGTGCCGCGGCGACGTCGTCCTCCGCGTCGGCGAGCGCCTGCCGCGCCGCCTCGCGCGCCTCCTCCCGCGCGGCCTCGGCCTTCGCCCGGCCGGCGTCGTCCGCGCCCGACCTCGCCGACCGCCCGCGCCCCTTGCGCGCCGAGCCCGGCAGGTCGGGGACGGCGTGCAGATGCCGCGAGTGCTCGTCGTCGACGGGGGCGATGCCGAGCGCGTCGGGGACGGCGACGGCCGACGAGACGTCGGCGCGCCCGATGCCGGTGGCCTGCAGGGGCCCGACCAGCAGCCCGCTGCGCACGGCTCGTCCGGCGTCGGCGTCGATCATGGCGGCCGTGAGGGTCGCCTCGACCTGCGTGAGGACCGCGCCGGACACGGTCGCGCCGGCCCCGACGGCGAGCGCCCGCGCCCGCGTCGCGACCGCCGTGACGAGCTGCCGCCGCTGCCGGGTGAGCTCGCGCAGGCGCGGGCCGTCCAGGTCGTCCTGCGCGGCGCGGAACGCGGCGCCGAGCTCGACCACCTGCTCCACCTGGCCCGCCTCCGCCCGGGCCAGGAGGTTGACCACCCAGGCCGCCGTCGACGGCTTGCGCAGCCGCCTGACCCGGTCGGCGGCCTCCTCCTGGCCGTCGGCGCGGAGGGCGGCGGCCCGGGCGTCGCGCGCGGGGACGAACCCGGCCGGGTCGAGGGCGTAGAGATCGCCGGCGACCTCCGTCAGCACCTCGGGCAGCGTGGGCACCTTCCGAGAATCCGGAAGCCCGGGCGCGGGCGCAACCCCACCCGCCGAGTTGTCAGAGCCAGGTGCCGCCATACCGCGACGTGGCTCCGACAACTCGCACCTAGGATCGATTCGATCCCCATGACCGAGAACCTTCCCCCCACGCCTCCGCCCTCGACGGTGTCGCCGCCCACGCCGTCGACGCCGTCGAGGCCGCCCGTGGACGAGCGCCGCGCGACGATCATCCTGCTCGCGATGGCGCTGTCGACGTTCCTGTTCGTCACGGTCGAGTCGCTGCCGTCCGGGCTGCTCACACTCATGGCCCCCGACCTGGGTCGCTCGACGTCGCAGATCGGCCTGCTCGTCACCGGCTACGCGCTGGTGGTGCTGGTCACGACGGTGCCGCTGGCGCACCTGTCCCGGCGCGTGCCGCGACGCTGGATCCTGTCCGCGTGCGCCGGCGTGGCCTCGGTGGCCACGCTGTGGGCCGCCCTCGCCCCGAGCTACGAGCAGCTGTTCGTCGCGCGCCTGGTGACGGCGACGGCCCAGGCCCTGTTCTGGGCGGCGGTGGTCCCCGCGACGACCGGGCTGTTCCGGCCCGTGGTGCGCGGCAGGGCGATGGCGCGCCTCGCCCTCGGCAACTCGCTCGCCCCGGTGCTCGGCGTGCCGGCAGGCACGTGGCTCGGGGAGCACACGTCGTGGCGGTGGACGTTCGCCGCCGTCGCGGCGCTCTCGCTGGTCGTGACGTTCGTGGTGCTGGCCCTCTTCCCCACGATGGCGCCGTCCGAGGGCGGGGCGAGCCGCGCGCCGCACCCGAGCGCCCGCCGGTTCGGGTTCCAGATGGTCACGACCGGCCTCGTGCTGACCGGCGCGTTCGGCGTCATCACGTTCGTCACGCAGTACTTCATCGACGTCACCGGGTTCGCCCAGGCCGACATGGCCCGCCTGCTGCTCCTGCAGGGCGCGGCGGGGGTGGTGGGCACCATCGTCGTGGGCAGATTCATCGACGCCCGCCCCGTCGCGGTGCTGCTGGTGGCTCTCGGCGTGCTCACGCTCGCCCTCGTGTCCCTGTGGACGTTCGGCGGGAACCCCGTCGCGGCCGTGGCGTCGCTGGCGCTGTTCGGCTTCTCGTTCTCCTGCGTGCCGCCCGCCCTGTCGCACCGGGTCATGCTCGTGGCGCCCGGCTCGACCAACATGGGCGTGGCGATCTCGTCGTCGATGTTCAACGTCGGCATCGCCGCGGGGTCGGGGCTGGGCGCGGCGCTGGTCGCCGCCGTCGACGTCCGCGTGGTCCCGCTCGCGAGCGCCGTCGTCGTGCTGCTCGCTCTGCTCGTCGCCCTCGCCGAGGAGCGCTTCAGCCCGCCGCTCGCCGGCGCCTCCGAGGCCCGCCGCGGGCCGGACGTGACGCAATGATTCAATCATTGCGTCACGATCGGAGCCCGCGCCGATGCCCGCCATCTTCCGACCCCCCGCGACCGACCTCGAAGACCTCTCCGTCATCGAGGAGGTTCGCGTGCTTCGCGATTCCCTGGCAGGCGTCCTGCGAGTCCCCCGCCGGTGGCGCAGCGGACTGCGCCGGACGACCCAGGCCCGCGCGATCCAGGGCTCGAACACCATCGAGGGTTACACGGTCTCCGAGCAGGACGCGGTCGCAGCAGTCGACGACGAGCCGCCGCTGACGGCGGACCAGCGCACCTGGTCGGAGATCCTCGGCTACCGCCGGGGCCGCTACTACGTCGCCGCCGACATGCTCCGTGAGGTCGGGCGGGACATCCGCTCCGGACGAGAACCCCTTGCCGACCCGTACCCCTGGCTTCCCGGAGAGCTGCGCGCCCGCACCGGACGCTAGAGTCGCGCCGGCCCGCGCGCGGTTCGCCGACGCCAGTGCGCCGACACTATTCGCCGACAATAGGCTCGTGGACGACACCGACCGCTGCCCCTGCGGCTCTGGGGACACCTACGGCGCGTGCTGCGCCCCGCTGCACCGCGGCGAGCGGCCGGCGCCGACGGCCGAGGCGCTGATGCGCTCGCGCTACAGCGCGTTCGCCGTCGGCGACGCGGCCTACCTGCGGGCCACGTGGCACCCACGCACCCGGCCGACGTCGCTCGAGCTCGACGACGACCAGGTGTGGCGGCGGCTCGCCGTGCTGGCCACCCACGCGGGCGGACCGTTCGACGACGGCGGCGAGGTGGAGTTCGTCGCGCAGTACGTCCAGGCGGCCACGGGCGAGCGTGGCCGCCTGCACGAGGCGAGCCGGTTCGTGCGCGAGGGCGGGCGCTGGTTCTACGTCGACGGTCAGGTCTCGGGCTGACCAGCGCCGACCGGCCCGCCGGCGCCCGTGGACGGGTGCACGTCGGCGACGTGCAGGTCGACGGAGACCCGGTGCTGCTCGAAGTCCGTGCCGAGAGCGGCCGAGACGGCGTCCGCGGCCGCGGCACGCACGAGCTCGGCGGCATCGGCGATCCGGGTGCCGAACCGCACGCTCAGGATCACCGTGACCCCCTCCAGCTCGGGGGCGCCCCCTCCGTCGTCAGCGGGACCGATGAGGCACCGCACGTCCGTGACCCGCACCTCCCCGTCCGGGTCGTCGAGCGCCGCCCGCACCCGGTCGACGACCAGGCTGGTGGCCACCACGAACGGGCCGTCTCCGTGCCGGCCGACGACCTGCGCCGAGGGCCGCACGGTGCTCAGCACGCGAGCAAGGACCGACCGCCGCGCACGCACCCACCCGTCGTCGGTGAGCTCGCGCATGCCGGCCGCCGCGCGCGCGAGCAGGTCGTCCTGGGGGCCGCTGCTGCCCGGCTCCGCCGCCTCGCGGTTCATCGCCATGGCTCCAACCTCCTCCCGAGGTTCTGTCGGGCCCGGTGGACGGCGCCGCGCACGGCCCCGACCGTCGTCGCCTGAACGCGCGCGATCTCTGCGTACGACATTCTCTCCACCTCGGCCAGGATCCAGCAGGCCCGTTGCAGCGCAGGCAGGTCGGCCAGGGCCACCTCGAGGGCCTCGACGAGGTCACGTGCCTGGGCCGCCGAGACGGGGTCGCCCGCCCGGTCGGCGACCAGGTCCTCGGGCAGCTCGTCGGCGGGGTGCCGCGCGGCCTCGCGTACCCGTCGACGCACCGTGTTGGCGAGGATGCCGAAGAGCCAGGTCCGCACGGCGGACTCCTCCCGGAACCGACCGACGGACGTCCAGGCCGCGACGAGCGCGTCCTGCACGCAGTCCTCGGCGACGCCGTCGTCGCGCACCATCCGCCGGGCGTACCGGTACATCGCCGTGCCGTGCCGGAGGGCCAGCTCCCCGAACGCGTCCTTGTCACCCAGCCGGGCGCGGCGGACGAGCTCGCCGTCGTCCACCGGTGTGTGACGTAGGTCACTGCCGCCGGAGCGTGACGATGCGGGTTCGGCGGGCACTCACCCAGTGTCGGAAGAAAACGCGCCGGGCGCGCGGGGAACCTCCCGCCCGCCCGGGCGCCGAGCACGGAGGCAGGACATGGCCGAGACCGCGATCACGCAGGAGCACACGAGCAAGGGCGCGAAGAGCCCTCTGACCACGGAGAAGGGCACCACGACGATCGCCGACGGCGTCGTCAGCAAGATCGCCGGCATCGCTGCCCGCGACGTCACCGGCGTGCACGGGGTCGGCGGCGGCGCGGCCCGCGCGTTCGGCGCCATCCGGGAGCGCATCCCCGGCGGCACGACCAACTACGCGCAGGGCGTGAACGTCGAGGTGGGCGCGGCGGAGGCCGCCGTCGACGTCGAGATCGTCGCGGACTTCGGCGTCGCGATCGCCGACGTCGCCGAAGGCGTGCGCCGCAACGTGATCAGCTCCATCGAGCGCATGACGGGGCTCAAGGTCATCGAGGTCAACGTGAGCGTCAACGACGTCTGGCTCCCCGAGGACGACGACGCCGACGCCACCGAGCAGCCCTCGCGGGTGCAGTGAGCTCCCCGGGACCCGCCGACGACACGCGCCGCGTGCTCGCCGGGCGCGTGCGCGACGCCGTGCTCACCGTGCCCGGAGTGGCACGCCTCAGCGGCGGCGTCCTCGGGGAGGTCGCCACCTACCTGCCGGGCGACCGCATCGCGGGCGTGCGGTTCGACGACGACGACGTGCACGTGCACGTGGTCGTCACCGCGGCCGGTCTGCGCGACGTACCCGGTGTGGCCGGGGCGGTGCACGCCGCCACCCGGCAGGCTCTGGCGTCGTCGGCGCAGGAGGACGCTCCGACGGGCGGAGCGGAGCGAGCGCACGTCGTCGTGCACGTCGACGACGTCGAGGCCACCGGGGTCCCCGGTGGCGTGGAGGTCCCGACGACCGGGACGAGGAAGGACGGGTCATGAACAACCTCACCGCGATCGGGCTGGTGGCGGGCCTGCTGCTCGCGCTCGCCGTGACCACAGGCGGGTTCCTGGGCTTCCTCCTGGCGATCGTGCTGGGCGGGGTCGGCCTGGCTGTGGGCGCCCACCTGGACGGGAGGCTCGACCTGGGGGCCCTGCTCGGGGGACGGCGCCGTGGCTGACGAGGCCGACGTCCGTGTGGCGGGGCGCGTCACCGTCGCCGACCGGGTGGTGGTGAAGGTGGCGCAGCATGCCGCCGCCGGCGCCTCGACCCGCGTGCGCGGGGGCCTCTCCGGCCCCGACCTGCCGCAGGTCGAGGTCGAGCTCGCCGGACGCCGTGCTCGCGTCCGGGTGCGGGTCGCCTCGACATGGCCCGAACCCGCCGCTCAGGTGGCCGGTCGCGTGCGTGACGCCGTCCGGACGGAGCTCGGACGCCTGGCCGGCGTGGAGGTGGACGACCTCATGGTGACGGTGGCCGCGGTGCAGCCCCCCGCCGCGGAGGTCAGGAGGGTGAGATGACGACGCTGGAGAACGACACGGGCGCCACGACGGCTGACGCGGCGCGGGACCCCGTCCCCGCCGCACCGGCACACCGGTCCGGGGCGTCCGCACGGGCGGCCGCTGTCGTCCTCGCGACGCTGCTGGTCGCTGCGTCGGTGGTCGCAGGCCAGGAGGCCGCGGCGGCGCGTTCCGTCGGAGGGCTGTCGCCCGAGGACGGCTGGGTCCGGTCGGCCGCGGAGCGGCTGGACGGCACCGTCCTGGGCTCGACGGCGATCGGTGTCGGCGTGGCCGCTTGCCTGGTGGGCCTCCTGCTCCTGGTCGCGGCCTGGCGACGAGGCGTGCGCCCTGCCCGGCTGCGCGACGTTCCCGCCGTGGTCCTCCGTCCCGAGGACGTGGCGCGGCTGGCGTCGGCCGCCGCGGCCGATGTCGACGGCGTGCTCGGCGCGACGTCCACGGCGTCCCGGCGTTCCGTCGTCGTCCGTGTCCGCACGACCGGCGACGAGGGCGTGGCCCGCGAGGTCACCGAGGTGGTCGGGGCGTGCCTGGCGGTCCTGGACCCGGCGCCCCAGGTGCGCGTGCGCGCCACGACGAGCGAAGGTGCGGCATGAGGACGCGACGGCACGTGGTGGGCGTCGACCGGACGGTGCTGACCGTCGTCGGCACGGTACTGCTCCTGGGCGGCGCGGGTCTCGTCGCGCTCGCGGCCGGCTGGCTGAGCGACGTCGGCGGGCTGCCGGGCCCGGGCGCGGCAGCCGACCTGTCGCCCCTCGCGTCCGCGACGAGCGAGCCGTGGTGGGCCGGCGTGTGCGCCGGCGCGGCCGTGGTGCTCCTCGCGCTCGGCGTGTGGTGGCTCCTCGCGCACCGGCCGGGTGCCCGCACCGGGGAGCTCCCGCTCCCCGGGTCGCGGACCGGGAACCGGCTCCGGGTCGTTCCGGACGCGGTGACGCGCGGTGCCGCCGCAGCCCTCGAGGCCGACGCCCGGGTGCGCGCCGCAGCGCTGGTCCTGCGCGAGGAGCACGGCCGTCTCGTCCTCCACGGCCGTGTCCGCGTCGCGTCGCGCACCGACGTGGTGGAGGTGGGAGCCCTGGTCGACGACGTCGCCCGTCAGGTGGCCGACGTGCTGGGACGCGACCTGCAGGGCCGGGTGCACCTGGCCGTCGCCCGACGCGGCGGCGCGGCGCGGCGGGTCCTCTGACGCCCGCCGCTCGCGCGCTCGAAGACTCCCGGGGATCGTTCCTCGGGCAGACCGCAGAACGATCGGAAGGAGATCATCATGGGTGTCGGAGACAAGATGAAGCACGCCGCCGAGGACGCCGCCGGCAAGCTCAAGGAGGGTGCCGGGCGGGCGTCCGACGACGAGCAGCTCGAGGCGGAGGGGAAGGCCGACCAGTCCAGGGCCTCGCTGAAGAAGGCCGGGGAGCACGTCAAGGACGCCTTCAAGGACTGACGTGCCGCGACGGACGGGCCGCCGGCAGCTGCCGGCGGCCCGTCCGCGTTGCTCCCCGCCCGGTCAGGCGTCCGCGGTGGCCCGTGGGGCGACGGGGCGCACATCCTTCTCCCGCCCACCGCGGAGCTGGTCGCCGTTGAGGAGCAGGTTGAGCAGGATGGCGCTGATCGCGCCGGCGCTGATGCCGGAGTCGAAGATCAGCTGGAACCACGTGGGGAACTCGGCGTAGATCTCGGGCCGCACGGTCGGGAGCATCGCGACGCCGAGGGACACCGCGACCACCAGGATGTTCTTGCTGGTGAACGTCACCTTGGTGAGCGAGCGGATGCCGGAGGCCGCGACCATGCCGAACAGCGCGATCCCCGCGCCGCCCAGCACCGCGCTCGGCACGCCCTCGACCACGGCGCCCACCTTGGGCACGAGGCCGAGCACCACGAGGATGCCGCCCGCCATCGTCGCGACGAACCGCGACCCGACGCCCGTGAGGCTGACGAGCCCCACGTTCTGCGCGAACGCCGTGTACGGGAAGGTGTTGAACAGGCCGCCGAGCACGGTGGAGAGCCCGTCGGCGCGCAGCCCGTCGCCGAGGCGCTGCTTCGTCACCGGGCGGCCGGTGATCTCGCCGACGGCGATCATGTCGCCCGTCGTCTCGGTCATGATCACCAGGCCCACGACGAGCATGGACACCACGGCGGCGAGGGGGAACGTCGGGAGGCCGAAGTGGAACGGCGTCACGACGGCGAACCAGCCGGCCTCGCCCACGCCCGACCAGTCGACCTTGCCCATCGGCAGCGCGACGAGCGTGCCGAGGGCGAGCCCGAGCAGCACCGAGAGGCGTGCGAGCGCGGGCGGCGCGAACCGCTCGACCAGCACGATGAACAGCAGCGTCCCGGCGGCGAGCCCCAGGTCGGACGGGGTGGCCGACTCGCCGTTGTTCGTGATCCACCCCGCGGCGACGTCCATCAGGGAGACGCCGATGATGAGGATGACCGTGCCGGTGACGATCGGCGGGAAGAACCGGAGCAGCGCCGAGAAGAACGGCGCCACGACGATCATGAACAGCCCGCAGGCGATGGTCGCGCCGAAGACGGCGGTGATGTCGTACGTCGTGCCGATCGTGATCATCGGGCCGACGGCGGCGAACGTGACGCCCTGCATGAGCGGCAGGCGCACCCCGAACCGCCAGAACCCGAGGGACTGGATGATCGACGCGATGCCGGCCACGAACAGGTCGGCGCTGATGAGGAACGCCAGGTCCTGCGCGGAGTAGCCGAGGGCGCCGCCCACGATGAGCGGCACGGCCACCGCCCCCGCGTACATGGCGAGCACGTGCTGCAGCCCGAGCGGGAACAGCCGCGCGAACCGTGGCACCTGGTCGACCGGGTGCCTCTCGGTGGTGCTGGGTGATGCCTCGGACATCGGTCGTCCCCTTCCGTCACCGGGCGCCGTGGCGGCGCGTCGGGACGACGGTAGGGAGCGATGGTTTCCGTACGATCAAACAGAGTTTCCGGG
Organism: Promicromonospora sp. Marseille-Q5078; assembly: GCF_050315395.1. Lineage (NCBI taxonomy): Bacteria > Bacillati > Actinomycetota > Actinomycetes > Micrococcales > Promicromonosporaceae > Promicromonospora > Promicromonospora sp. Marseille-Q5078. The sequence goes on along the minus strand of NZ_JBNPQG010000001.1, from coordinate 382,836 downwards.
AGGTGACATCTTCTCGGATGAACCCAGTTCACCCTGCCCCGGGATCAGGCGAGAGCCGCCGCGAGGACGACGACGTCGTGCGGCGCGAGCGGGAGCGTCCCGCCCGCCGCGACGGCCGAGACGTCCGCGGGGGTCGCGGCGAGGTCGTGCCGCGCCCCGGTCAGCAGGTCCGTGAGCGAAGTCGCGTCCCGCACGCGGTCCGGGCCCGTGGCGAGGGCGGCGGCGAGGTCGAGGGTCGCGGACCGGTCGCCGTGGTTGATCGCGACCAGGGCGTCGCCGCGCCACACGGCCTCGACGTCCACCTCCTGCCCGCCGTGCGGGACGCCCGCGCCGTCGAGCACCGCCCGCAGCACGGTGGCGAGGCCGGCGCCGGGGTCGCCGGTCAGGTCCGCCCCGACGTACCAGGCGCGGCCCGCGCGGTGGGCGTGCCGGGCGACGGCGACGGCGCCCGAAAGCGGGCCGTCGTCGTACGTGGCGAGCACCTCGGCGCCGTCGGAGCGGGTGCGCTCGCCCAGGGTCGACGCCGTGCCCGCACGCCCGCCGGACAGCGCCCCCGACCAGGCGATCGGGCTGCCGCCGTCGGGCAGCGGCACCCACTCCTCGGCGGACACGCCGAGCACGTGCCGCAGCAGCGCCGGCGAGCGCCCCTCGTGCAGGTGCGCGAGGCCGTCCGCGACGCCCCCGAACGGCCCCCACACGAGGTGGCCACCGCCCGCGACGTACGCGTCGAGGCGGTCCGCGGCGCCCTGCTCGAGGACGGCGAGGGCGGGGGCAAGCACGACGTCGTAGCCGTCGAGCGCGACGTCCTCCTGACCGGGGGCGACGACGTCCGCGACGACCCCCAGCCGCCACAGCGCGCGGTGCCAGGCCTGGAGGACCGCGAGCGGGTCGTGGCGCGCGGTGGGGAGCGCGACCTGGGTGGCGGCCCACCACGACGGCCAGTCCCACAGGAGCGCGACCCGGCTGTGCACGGGCCCGCCGACGACGCCGCGCAGCGCGCGCAGCTCGGCGCCGAGCCGGCGCACGCCCTCGTGCACCTCGGTGTCCGGGCCGGCGACCGGCAGCATCGCCGAGTGGAAGCGCTCGGGCCCGGAGCGCGCCTGCCGCCACTGGAAGAACAGGGCGCCGTCGCAGCCGTGCGCCGTCGCCTGCAGCACCTCGGCGCGCAGGCGCGCGGGCGACTTGGTGAGGTTGTGCTCGCGCCAGCTCACCGCGCTCGCCGCCTGCTCCATGCGCAGCCACGACGACCCGCCCGCGAGCCCGCGGGCCAGGTGGTTGACGAGCGCCGCGTCGGCGGGGGCGTCGGGGGACGCCGGGTCGGGGTACGCGTCGTCGGCGACGACGTCGAGGTCGGCGCGCCAGCCGTGCGGATCGATGCCGCCGAAGAAGCCCATGAGGTTGGTCGTGACGGGGCGGTCCGTGTCGTGCCGGCGGACGATCGCCTTCTGCGCGCGGTACAGGTCGAGGAGCAGGTCGGAGCCGAAGCGGCGGTAGTCGAGCTCCTGCGACGGGTTGCGGTGGTACGGCGCGACGCGGGGCGGCAGCACCTCGGCCCAGTGGCCGTACTCCTGCGACCAGACGGTCGTGGCCCAGGCCGCGTTGAGCGCGTCGAGCGTGCCGTACCGATTGCGCAGCCAGCCGCGGAACCGCTCGGCGCAGCGGGTGCACCAGCAGAACTGGCCGTACTCGTTGCCCGCGTGCCACATCCGGACGGCGGGGTGCCCGGCGTAGCGGGCGACGACCTGCTCGGCGATGCCCTCGGCCGCCGCCCGGTAGGCGTCGGACGACGGACAGAACTGGTTGCGGGACCCGTAGCCGAGGACGGTGCCGTCGGCGGTCCTGGGCAGCGTCCTCGGGTGGAGGTGGCCGAGCCACGGCGGCGGGGACGCGACGGGAGTGGCGAGGTCGACGGCGATCCCGGCCTCGTGCAGCAGGTCGAGCACCTCGTCCATCCAGGCGAAGCGGTACTCCCCCGGCCGCGGCTCGTAGTGCGACCAGCTGAAGACGCCCACGGTGACGAGGTTGACCCCCGCCCGCCGCATGAGGTCGACGTCCCCCGCCAGACCCCCGGGTCCCGCTGCTCAGGGTTGTAGTCCCCGCCGTACAGCATGCCCAGCTCGTCAGTGAGCCGGGCGAGGCCGGTCGTCATCCCGCGATCCCCCCGTTGGTCCGTCGAAGCGCTTCGGGCGCCGAGGCTAGCCGCTCCGCGGCGGCCTCCGGGCTCCCCGCTCAGAACGGGTAGCGCTGCACCCGCGACTGCACCGTCACCCACTGCGTCTCGGTGAACGCCTCGACGTTCGCCTCGTGCCCGCCGAACCGCGACCCCGTGCCCGACGCCTTCGTGCCGCCGAACGGCGCCGCCGCCTCGTCGTCCACCGTCTGGTCGTTGACGTGCACGACGCCCGCGTCGATGCGGTCCGCCAGCTCGTACCCGGCGAACGCGTCCGGCGTGAGCACCCCCACCGAGAGCCCGTACTCGGAGGAGTTCACGAGCTCGACCGCCTCGTCGACGGACGCGAACGGCAGCACGGGGGCGACGGGGCCGAAGATCTCCTCCGCCCACGCGCGGTGCCGCGGCGCGACGCCGGAGAGCACCGTGGGCTCGTAGCACAGCCCGTCGTACCGGCCGCCGGCCTCGAGCACCGCACCCTCGGCCACCGAGTCGGTGACGATGCCGTGCACCGTGTCGCGCTGGCGGGCGTCGATGAGGGGGCCGAGCGGCGTCCCCGTGGCCGGGTCGCCCACCGGGATCGCCCGCGCCTTGGCCGCGAGGGTCGCCACGTACTCGTCGTACAGGTCGGCGTGCACCAGGTGGCGGCCCGACGTCATGCAGATCTGCCCCTGGTGCAGGAACGACCCCCACGCGCCGGCGCTCGCCGCGGCCTCGACGTCGACGCCGGGCAGCACCACGAGGGCGTTGTTGCCGCCGAGCTCCAGGTGGGCCCGCTTGAGGAGCCGGCCGCACCGCTCCCCGATCGCCCGCCCGGCCGCCGTGGAGCCGGTGAACGAGATCATCGGGACGTCCGGGTGCTCGACGAGGGCGACGCCGGCCACCCTCCCGCCGGGCACCACCAACAGCACGCCCGGCGGCAGCCCCGCCTCCTCGAGCAGGGCGGCGAGGAACAGGCCGCCCGCGACGGCGGTGCGCGGGTCCGGCTTGAGCACGACGGCGTTGCCCAGCGCCAGGGCGGGCGCCACCGAGCGCATCGCGAGGATGCCGGGGAAGTTGAACGGCGCGATCACCCCGACCACGCCCACGGGGCGCCGGCGCGCCACCGACAGCCGCGGCTGCGCGGTGCGCAGGAGCTCGCCGTACGGCACCAGCGCGGTGCCGGCGGCGAGGTGCAGCTCCGCGGCGACGAGGCCGACCTCGAACGCCGCCTTCCCCTGCCCGGACCCGGCCTCCCGCACGAGCCAGCCGACGTACTCGTCGGAATGCTCGTCGAGCACGGCCGCGGCCCGGCGCAGCACGGCCGCGCGCTCCTCGGCGGGTCGCGCGGCCCAGTCCCGCTGCGCGGCCGTGGCGAGCTCCGTCGCGCGCAGCACGTCGGCCGCGCCCGCCGCCGCGACGCGGCCGATCGTCTCCCCGGTGGCCGGGTTGGTCACCTCCGCCGTGGCGCCGGTCGTGACCCAGCCCCCGAGGTACGCCCGCCCGTCCCAGCCGGAGGGGTCGAAGAACGCCGTCATCGCCATTCCTTTCGTCGCCGTCCTCGGACGCTAGCGCGTCCCCCGCCGCGCCGGGAGGGGTGGACGGCGACGGGGATCAGCTCCGGGGACCGCCCTCGAGACGTGCCGCCAGCCAGCCCGCGAGGCGGTCCGGCCGGTCGGTGATGATCTCGTCGACGCCGAGGGCGACGGCGGCGGCCCAGTGCTCGGGCTCGTCCAGCGTCCACACGGCGGTGGCGAGGCCAGCGTCGTGCAGGCGGGCGACAACGTCCGGGTCGTCCCGCAGCACCGTGCCCTGCGGGTTGCACATGACGACGCCGAGCTCGGCACAGCGCGCCACGAGGTCGTCGCGCGCCCCGGTGACGAGCAGGCCGCGGCGCAGCTCCGGGTCGGCGGCGCGCAGCGCCTCGACCGTCTCGGGCCAGAAGCTCTGCGCCACCGTCCGGTCGGCGAGGCCCGCCGCGCGCAGCGGCTCGGTGACCCGCCGCACCTCCTGCGGCGTCCACGCCCCCTTGACCTCCAGCAGCAGGTCGGTGCCCGGGCGGGCGCGCAGCAGGTCCACCACCTCGGCGAACGTCGGCACCCGCTGCCCCGCGTACGCGGGCGAGAACCACGACCCGGCGTCGAGCAGCCGCACCTCGCGCAGCTCCAGGTCGGCCAGCTTGCCGCTGCCGTTCGTCGTCGCGTCCACGGTGTCGTCGTGGATGACGACGACCTCGCCGTCCGCGGTGAGGCGCACGTCGATCTCCAGGGCGTCGGCCCCCGCGAGCGCCGCGCTCTCGAACGCGGCGAGCGTGTTCTGCGGCGCGACGACGCTGTTGCCGCGGTGCGCGACGACGCGTGGCCGGCGCGACCCGGCCGTCCCGCTCGCCCCCGTCACAGGTACGGCTCCACGTTCTCGGTGTACGCTGTCTCGATGCGCGGCGTGACGGCCTTGAACGCCGAGGCTGGATCGGCGTCCTCGATGACGATCTGCTCCAGCGCCTCGTTGAGCAGCGCGTCGGCGCCCGGCACGAAGACGCGCACGTCGTCCTGCACGCGCGCCTTGTCGGCGAGCTGGTCGACGGCCGTGCGGAACTGCGGCGTCTGCTCGTAGGTCTGCTTCATCGCGTCGCTCTCGACCGCGGACGTGCGCACCGGCATGTAGCCCGTGGCCTGCGAGAACGTGGCCGTGTTCTCGGTATTCGTGAGGAACTCGAGGAACATCGCGGCGGCGAGCTGCTCCTCCGGCGTCTTGGACGACGGGATGGCGAGCCCGGTGCCGCCGGTCGGCGTGCCGCCGCCCTTCGGCCCGTCCGGCAGGTAGGCCGTGCCGACCTCGAACGAGGCGGCGTCGAGCGCGCCCTTGAGCGAGCCCGTGGAGCCGATGGTCGAGGCGACGAGGCCGGACGAGAAGTCCGCCATCGCGTCGTCGGCCGAGAGCGTCGCCACGCCGGAGTCGTGGAACAGGTCGCGCACGAACTCGCCGCCCGCGATCGCCTCCGGGGTGTCGAGGGTGAGGTCGAAGCCGTCCGAGTAGGCGCCGTCCTGGCCCCAGATCATGTTCTCGAACCACCAGGCGCCCCACGACGGGCCGGTGGACAGGCCGAACGTCGAGCCGTCGTCCGGCACCTCCTGCTTCACCTTCGCGTCCCACTCGACCAGCTCGTCCCAGGTCTCGGGGCCGCGGTCGGGCAGGCCGGCCGCCTTCCACATGTCCTTGTTGTAGTAGAAGAGGGGCGTCGAGCGGGCGTACGGGACCGCCCAGTGCTGGTCGTCGTACTCGTAGTCCGCGTACAGTGCGGGCTGGAAGTCCTCCGCGTCGGCGTCGAGGTACTCCATGACGTCGTCGACCGGCATGATCTGGTCGTTGAGGTGGTAGCGGAACCACCACACGTCGGAGGCGATGACGAGGTCCGGCAGCTCGTCCGTCTGCGAGGCGGCCTGGAAGCGCTGCGCCACCTCGTCGTAGTCGGCGCCGGCGGTCACGAGGTCGACCTCGATGCCCGACTCGGCGGTGAACTCGTCGATGAGCTGCTGCTCGAGCTCCTGTGACTGGCCCGGGTGGTTGCTCCACCAGGTGATCTCCTTCGCAGGCTCCACCTGCGACCAGTCGACGGCCTCGGCCGACGCGTCGTCGGACGATCCGGTGGCGCCGACGCTCGGGCCGGCGCAGGCGGTGAGGGCGAGGGCCGAGACCGCGGCGAGCGCCGCGACGGCGGTCCGGGTGCGGCGGGCGGGACGGTGGGACACGCGTGCTCCTTGGTTCGGGTCGTTCGGTGGGGTGCGGGGAAGCGTGCGGGGCGTGCTCAACCCGTCACGGCGCCCGCGGTGAGGCCGGCGACGAGGCGTCGCTGGAGGATCAGGAAGACGAGCAGGATGGGCAGCGTCACGACGACCGTGGCGGCCAGCAGCACGCCCCAGTTCGACATGCCGTCCGTGTTCTGCAGCAGGGTGAGGCCCACGGGGAGGGTCATCGTGTCGACGTGGTCGACGACGAGGAACGGCCACAGGTAGTCGTTCCACTCCGTCACGACCGACACCAGCGCGACCGCCGCGAGCGTGGGCGTGCTCATCGGCACCACGAACCGCCACAGCCTGCGCCAGTGCCCCGCCCCGTCGAGCTCCGCGGCCTCGAGGATCGAGGCGGGCAGCGTGAGGAAGTGCTGCCGGAACAGGAAGGTGCCGAACGCGCTGGCCAGGCCCGGCACGAGGATCCCCTGGTAGGTGTTGAGCCAGCCGAGGCTCGCGACCAGCGTGTAGTTGGGGATGATCGTGATCTGCGGCGGGATCATCAGCGTCGCGATGACCAGCCCGAACACGAGCCGCTTGAACGGGAAGTCGAGGAACACCAGCGCGTACGCGCACGCCAGCCCGAGCGCGACCTTGAGGCCCGCGCCCACGACCGTCAGGCCGATGCTGTTGGCCAGCAGCCGCCCGAGCGGGACGGCGGAGGCCGCCTGCGCGTAGTTGTCGAGGCTCGGCGATCCCGGCAGCCACTGCAGCGGCACCTGGTACAGCTCCTCGGGCGTCTTGAGGCTCGCGAGGAGCAGCCACACGAGCGGCAGCCCGAGCACCACGGTCGCGAACGCCATCGTGAGGTAGCCGCCCAGCTGGGGCGACCGTCGTCGGGCGGGCGCCGGCATGGTCGCGGCGGCGCTCATGCGTAGTGCACCTTCCGCTGGACGTACCGCATCTGCACCGCGGTGACGGCCAGCAGAACGAGGAACAGGACGGTGGCGACGGCGGACGCATACCCCGCGCGGCCGTTGACGAAGCTCTCCTCGTAGACCGAGTACATGAGCGTCGTGGTGGAGCCCAGGGGCCCGCCCTGGGTCATCGCCTTGATGATGTCGAACGACTGCAGCGAGGCGAGCATCATCGTCACGAGCAGGAAGAACGTGGTCGGCGTGAGCAGCGGCAGCACGATCGAGCGCAGCGTGCGGGCCGACGACGCGCCGTCGAGCGCGGCGGCGTCGCGCAGGTCCTGGGGCACGGCCTGCAGGCCGGCCAGGTAGATGAGGGCGACGTACCCGAGGTTCTTCCACAGGTAGACGACGATCACCATGACCAGCGGCCACGGGCGGTCCGTGTACCAGGCGGGCGAGGCGAGGCCCACCCAGCCGAGCACCTCCTGGACCAGCCCGTAGCGCGGGTCGAACATGAACAGCCAGAGGATGCCCACCGCGAAGCCGCTCAGCACGTACGGCGCGAACGCGACGGTGCGGGCGACGCCGCGCGCCTTCAGCCGCCGGTCGAGCAGCAGCGCGAGGCCGAGGCCCAGCACCATCGCGCCGCCCACGGTCGCGACCGTGAAGACGAGCGTCGTGGTGACGATGCGGCCCGTGGTGGGGGCGGAGAACCACTCGACGTAGTTGCCGAGCCCCACGAAGCGGGCCGACGGGGAGCCGAGGTTCCACTGCAGGGTCGACAGGTACAGGCTCTGCAGCAGGGGTCGGTAGACGAAGACGAGGATCAGCAGCACGTTCGGCCCCGCCAGCAGCAGCGCCCACAGCAGGGCGGTCCGGCGGCGGCGCGCGCCGAGGCGGCTGCGCGTGCGGGTGGCGGGTGGTCGGCCGGCGGGCGGGCGGTCCGCCCGGGCCGACGGGGCGCCCGGGATCCCGGACGGCCGTGGGGTCACGACGGTGGTCACAGCCGCGACTCTAGGAACCGCTCCGTCCGATTTGCCCGGGTGCGCGGGGGCGCCGGCCAAGCGTTCCGGGAACGTTCATGCGGCGGCACCCGGGCGGCCATCCACTCCTCCCGGAGGCCACGCGGACGTCACCCGCCCGGGGCGTCAGGGATGCATGCGCGCACCCTTGACGATGCGGTCGACGGCGTTGCGCGGCCCGCGCACGCCGATGCCGACGAGGTCGAGCTGGTCGGCCGCGACGGCGGCGACGGCCGCCCGGTTGGCGGCGTCGTGACCGGTGGCGAACAGGTCCCGGGTGTACACGGCGACCGGGACGTCCCTGCTGCGCGCCCGCGACAGCGCGGTGGCGAGCGTCTCCGCGGGCGCCGTCAGCACGACGACGGGCTGACGCAGCATCGGCAGGTACTCGTTGCCGTCGCCGTCGCGGTACGGCTCCCCGGTGAGGTCGGGGGCGCTGGTCGCGACGCCGCTCATGAGGAACGCCGTGACGTTCAGCTCCTGCCACGGGAGCAGGTCGTCGCGCAGCACGACGGCGACCTTGGTGTCGAAGCGGACCGGGGCAGGACCTGTCTGGGCGGCGGGCTCGGTGGTGAGGGTGTTCTGAGGCACCGTCCCAGTGTTCGCGGGGCCCGCCGGGCGGTCTTGTACGTTTCTTGCATGACGGAGTCGGTGCGGGCGTGGCACCCCGACGTGCCGCTCGTGCGCGAGGTGCTGCACGCGACGTTCGAGCAGCACGCCTACCCCGCGCACACCCACGACGACTGGACCGTGCTGCTCGTCGACGACGGCGCGGTCGCGTACGAGCTCGACCGCGCCCCGCACGACGCCGTCCCGGCGTCCGTCACCCTGCTGCCGCCGCACGTGCCGCACGACGGCCGGTCCGCCGTCCGCGGACGGCCCTTCCGCAAGCGCGTGCTGTACCTCGACGAGTCCTGGCTGCCGCACGACGCCGCGGACGCCGCCGTCGCGCACCCCACGCTGACCGACCGGACGGCGCTGAGCACGCTGGCCTGCGTGCACGCCGCGCTGCGCTCGCCGTCCGACGCGATGGCGGCCGAGACCGGCGTCCTCGCGCTGCGCGAGGTCGTGCGCGCGCACCTGGGGGCCGCGCCCTCGGCCGCGCACGACACGCCGCTGGCCCGCCGCCTGCGCGAGCTGCTCGACGACCGCGTCACCGAGTCGTTCACCGTCGCCGAGGCGGCGCGGATCCTGGGCGCGCACCCGAGCCACCTGGTGCGCGCGTTCTCCCGGGCGTACGGCATCGCCCCGCACCGCTACGTCACGGGGCGTCGCGTGGACCGCGCCCGCCGGCTCCTGCTGCAGGGTCGCTCCCCCGCGGAGGCCGCCGCCGAGGCCGGGTTCCACGACCAGTCGCACCTGACCCGGCACTTCCGGCGCGTCCTCGGGACGACGCCGGGCGCGTTCACCGCGTAGGCGGCGCCTCAGCGGGGGCGCCCGCACGGGGGTAGTCGCGGGTGCGCTCGGAGGTGCCCATCCCCCACCGGACGGTGCGCGTCGCGAGCGCCCCGGCCGGGCCGCCGAGGGCGCGGCGGAGCCGGCCGCCGAGGCCGCGCTCGAGGTGCAGCGCGTCGCGGGCCCAGGGCGGGAGGGAGGAGACGGCGCCCGCCGCGAGCAGCCCGTACGGCGGGCGGGCCGGGAGCGGCAGCGGGGGTTCGCGCAGCAGGAAGCGCGCCGTGTCCAGTGCGGCCGTCGACGCCTCCAGCTCCGGGCGGTACGCATCGATCGTCTCGCGCAGGTCGGCCACGGTCTCCGGCACGACGACGGCGCCCAGCGCCCGCGCGACGCGCGCCACCTGCGCCACGTACTCGTCCGCCTCGCCGGCAGTGAGCGGCCGCTCCCCGAACCGCTGGTGAGCCGTGAGGAACGAGTCCGCCTCCGCCGCGTGCACCCAGGCGAGCAGGTGCGGGTCGCCCGCCCGGTAGGGGCGGCCGTCCGGCGCCTTGCCGCGCACCCGGTCGTGCACCGCCCGGACCCTGTCGATCATCGCCTGGGCGTCGTCGGCGGTGCCGAACGTCGTCGTCGCGAGGAACGTCGCCGTGCGCTCGAGCCGGCCCCACGGGTCGCCGCGGTAGCCCGAGTGCCCCGCCACCCCCGCCATCGCCAGCGGGTGCAACGACTGCAGCAGCAGCGCCCGCAGCCCGCCCACGAACATGGACGCGTCCGCGTGCACCCGCGCGATCGGGCTGTCCGGCGGGAACCAGCGCGGCCCCGGCGTCAGGTGGACCCGGTCTCGCGCCGCGTGCGCGTCCGGGCCCGCGACCTTCTCGAACAGCATCTCGCCCAGCCGGAGCCGGACCTGCTCCACCGGGTTCGTCGCCGTCGTCGTCATCTCGCCAGTATGGCGCGCTTCGTGGGCCGTGAACGGTCGGGCGGCACCCGGGCGTACTACCAGGCCTCGAGCCGGCCACAGGCCGGCAGGCCGAGAATTCACCCCCTGCTCTCGGGTGAATTCGTCCGCATATGTCGAACGTCGGGTGAAATGACGCCAGATTGTTGGAAAGCGGTTCCTTGCGTTGTTAATTTCTCGTCGCTCGCGTCACCCGTACGACGTCGAGCTCGTGTTCGACCTCGAGAAAAAGGACCTTGATCGCCATGCGGATCAACAAGATCGTCCCGATCGTCACCGCCACCGCCCTGGTCGGTGGCATCGCCGTCCTGGGCACCGCCAACGCGGCCTCCGCCGCCCGTCAGCTCGACGGCGGGGACGTGAAGAACAGCTCCCTCACCGGTGCCGACATCAGGAACGGCTCGCTCACCGGCTCCGACATCAAGAGCAGCTCGCTCACCGGCTCCGACATCAAGAACGGCTCCATCGGCTACGGCGAGCTCTCCGACTACGCGAAGTCGAAGCTCAAGGGCGCGACCGGCAAGACCGGTGCCACGGGCAAGACCGGTGCGACCGGCAAGACCGGGGCCACCGGCAAGACCGGTGCCACCGGCAAGAACGGCGTCGACGGCAAGGATGGCGCGAGCGCCTCCGTCGAGCAGCACGTGACGACCGACAAGCCCCAGACGATCGCGCACCTCGGCGGCAAGTTCGCCGAGCGCGCCACCGAGATCGACACCGTCGACCTGGCGGCCGGCACGTACCTCGTGAACACCTACGGCGCCTTCGACCGCCTGGACGACTCCCAGGCCTCCTCGCCGGTGCTGCAGCTCGCGGTGCGCGCCGAGGACGGCACGCAGTGGGGCCAGGACCTCGGCACCGCCTTCACGGGCGAGTTCCCGGAGTCCGGCGACCTGGAGCAGACCGCGTCGGCCACGCGGTACGTCACCGTCGCGGAGGACACCACGGTCACCGTCTACGCGTTCGGCTACAACGCGGACAAGTCCTCGACCGGTGAGGGCAACTACACCGTCGCCGCCGACGTGTCGTTCGTGAAGATCGGCTGACGCACCGAGCAGCGCAGGGCGTCCCTGCCCGTCGGCCGTCAGGGAGTACGGCGGACGGGCAGGGACGGTCAAGGCGTCGCGGGCGTCACTTCACCGCGACCTGCACACCGCCGGAGAACATCGAGTCGTGCAGCTCGAGGGTCGCCGGGGTGGCGTTCTTCGGGATGTCGAAGACGACGACCCCGTCCACCTTGTTGCCGGGGTTGATCTCGTTGAGGAACGAGTTGGACTCGTCGAGGTAGATGCCCGCCTCGGAGTCGGCCGAGTGCGTGCGCCCCTTCGTGTCGACGAGGTTCTGGCTGCTCCCGTCGAAGAGCTGGGCCTCGTCGCCGATGTTCTTCACCGTCATGTGGACGAGGACGAACTGGCCCTGCGCCTTCTCGTTGAGGAACTCGTCGCCGACCTGCTGCACGCCGTCCTCGAGCTCGGTCACCGTGAACTCGAACTTGCCGTCGCGAACCTTGTCGCCGACGGCGGGCAGCTTCTCGCTCTTCTCCTCCTTCTCGGTCGCCTCGGTCTTCTCCGCGTCGTCCGCCACCGCGTTCTCGGCGGCGTCCGAGCCGGCCTCGGCCTGCTGCGCCGTCGCCGCGTCGTCGTCCTGCGCGACGCCGGTGCCGCCGTCGTCGCCCCCGCCGCCCAGGTTGCTCGCGATGACGACGAGGACGACGGCCGCGCCCAGCCCGGTGAGCACCTTGTGGCGGGCGAACCAGCTCTTGCGCTTCTCCGGGGCCGGCGGCATCTGCGGCTGCGGCACCCAGCCCTGCGGCGCGCCGTAGGGCATCTGCTGACCGGGCTGGGGCGGGCCGTACGGAGGCTGCGCCGGCTGCTGGACGGGCTGCTGCGGGGTGGGGTCGGGCTGGGGCGTGGTCATGAGGACTCCTGGACGATGGCTGCCGCGGGGGCTGGGTGTCGATCGGAACGGCACGATCGTCGGCCGCGAGGCCACCCCGGCGGATCCCCTTCGCGGCTCGTCCGGGCGAGCCGAACGGTGGACCCGGATCACCCGACGTCGAGCCGATCGGGGGACGGCGGCCGCGCGACCGCCGCCGTACGCTGCCCGCATGTATCCGCCGCCGAACCCCGCCGACCCGTACGGCGCACCGCCGTCGGGCGCGCCCGGCGGCCCGACGCCCTACGACCCGACGCCGCACGGCCACGCCCCGTACAGCCCGGCCCCGTACGCGCCGCTGACCCCGCCGGCCTCGCCGACGCCCGCCGGGCCGACGCCCCGCCGCTCGCCCGCGCGCCGGTTCTGGAGCGTCGCGGGCACCATCGGCGCCATGGTCCTGGCGTGGTCCTGCGCGATGGTCGGGATCGCCTTCGCCACCCCGGTGGACGACCTCGGCGGCGGCGAGGTCGCCCTCGCGTTGCTGTGGTTCGTCGTCGCCCTGGGGGTGGGGGCCGCCATGTGGTGGCGGACGTCGCGCCCGGTCCTGGTGTGCCTCGCGACCGCCGCGGTCGGCGTCGTCGGGCCGCTGGGTGCCGTCGCGCCGCTCATCGCGCTCCCCTGGGTGATCGCCCGGACGGACCTGCGGCGCAGCCTGCTGTGCGGCGGCGCGACGGCGCTCGCCCTGCTCGTCACGTTCTGGCGCGACGCCACGAGCGAGCTCCAGGTGATCTTCTCCGTGGCGCTCGACAACGGCGCCACCTCGTACATGTCGCCCGTGGGGTACACGGTGCTCGGCGTGCTCGGGCTCGCCGTCTCCGTCGGCGCCGGGCTGCTGCGCCGGCTCCTGCGGGCCAACGCCGACGTCGACGTCGCCCGGCAGGAGGCCACGGTCGAGGCGCGGCGCGCCGACCACCTGCGGGCCGAGTCCGAGGCGCTGCGCACCGAGCTCACCCGTCAGGAGGAGCGCGACCTCATCGCGCGCGAGATGCACGACACCGTGGCGCACCAGCTGTCGCTCGTGTCCCTGGAGGCGGCGTCGCTGGAGGTGTCGTCCGACGACCCCGGCGTCGGGGAGGCCGCGCGGTCGATGCGGTCGTCCGCGCACCGCGCGCTCGAGGAGATGCGCACCCTCATCAGGTCCCTGCGCGACGGGGCCGAGGAGTACTCCGGCGCCGCGCCCTCCCTCGGCGACCTGGCCGAGCTGCTCGACGGCGCCCGCGGACGGGGCGTCGACGTCACCGCCACGGTGTTCGTCACCGACGCCGAGGCCGCCCCGCCCGTGCTGACCCGGGCCGTCTACCGCGTGGTGCAGGAGTCGCTGACCAACGCCGCCAAGCACGCGCCCGGCACTCGCGTGGACGTCTCCGTCCGCGCGCGCCCCGGTGCCGGGATGGACGTCGTCGTGCGCAACGGCGCCGCCGCCCCGGGCCTGCCCGCCGGCGTGCCCGGCGGGGGCTCCGGCATCCCCGGGATGCGCGAGCGGTGCGAGGCACTCGGCGGCTCGTTCGACGCCGGCCCGCTCGACGACGGCGGGTTCCAGGTGCGCGCGCACCTGCCGTGGGTCGTGACGCCGGACGCGTAGTCGGCCCGCGACCTGCGCCGCGGTTGTCCCCGTCCCTGGCTAGGGTCGCCGTGTGGTGAGGGTGATGATCGTCGACGACGACGCGATGGTGCGCGGGTTCCTGCGGACCATCCTGACCAAGAGCGGGCTCGAGGTGGTCGCGGAGGCGGCGGACGGCGACGAGGTCGTCCCCGCCGTGCAGGCGCATCACCCCGACGTCGTCCTCATGGACCTGCGGATGGAGCGGATGGACGGCGTCCGCGCCACCGCCGCCGTCGTCGCGCTGCCGTCCGCGCCCGCCGTCATCGCCATGACCTCGTTCGACACCGAGTCCGCCATCCTCGACGCCGTGCACGCCGGGGCCTCCGGGTTCCTGGCCAAGGACTCCGGGCCGGACGAGCTCGTCGCCGCCGTCCGATCCGTCGCGACCGGCGAGGGAGCCCTGTCGCCGCGGGCCGCGCGGGTCGTCATGGAGCAGGTCGGCGCCCGCCCTGCCGCGCGCGGGCAGCGCGACGCCCGCGAGGCGCTGGCGCAGCTCACCCCGCGGGAGCTGGAGATCGCGCGGCGCGTCGCCGAGGGGCTGTCCAACGCCGACATCGCGCAGCAGCTGTTCCTCGGCGAGGCCACCGTCAAGACGCACCTCACCCGCGCCACCTCACGCCTGGGCGTCAACCGCGTGCAGCTGGCCCTGCTGGTGGACCGAGCGCAGTGAGACGTCGGCCACTGCTCCCGTGGCGCCCGAGCAGCGATGAGTTCCGCCCTGCACGGCGGTCACGTCGTCACGCGGGACGTCCAGCAGGGTCGTCTCCGCGGCAACCAGACGGGAGACCCCGATGACGACCACGGTCGCGCCCACCCCGCACACGCGGCTCGAGGACACGCCGTGCTGACGCGGGTCGCTGACGGTGTGTGGGCGCACCAGAGCGAGCTGCTGCAGAACAACGCCGTCGTCGTGCAAGGCCGTCGCGGCGTGCTCCTCGTCGACCCCGGGCTCACGGGCGACGAGCTGACGTGCCTCGCGAACGACCTTCGCGACCTGGGCGAGCCGGTGGTGGCGGGCTTCGCGACGCACCCCGACTGGGACCACGTGCTCTGGCACGCCGCGCTCGGCGACGCGCCCCGGTACGGCACAGCCCGCTGCGCAGCCGATCTGCAGCACCTGCTGTCGGCCCCGGGCTGGAAGGCCCGCGTCGCCGAGGGGCTGCCGCCGGAGATCGCCGGGGACGTTCTGCTCGACGGGTTCGGCCTCGTCACCGGTCTCCCGGCCGGGACGAAGCGCATCCCGTGGGACGGTCCCCGCGTCCGGGTCGTCGAGCACCCGGCACACTCCCCCGGCCATGCGGCGCTGCTGATCGAGGAGCACCGCGTTCTCGCGGCCGGCGACATGCTCTCGGACGTCTTCGTCCCGATGCTCGACGACTTCGACGACACGAACGACCCGATCGGCGACTATCTGCGGGGGCTGGACCTGCTGGAGCAGGTGGCCGGCGACGTCGATGCCGTGGTTCCTGGCCACGGGGCGGTCGGCGGGGCTGACGAGCTGCGCGCACGGATCGCCCAGGACCGCGCGTACCTGGACGCCCTGCGGGACGGCAGAGTGCCGGACGACCCGAGGATCGGCCCGTCGGCCAGGCCCGGCTGGGAGTGGGTGAGCGACATCCACGAGGGGCAGGCCCAGAGCGTCGCCCGCCGGCGCGAGGCCGCCGGGACGCCGGAGTAGGCGCACCGCGGGGTGCAGCTCGCGCTGCTCGTCGAGCGGGCTGCGCAGTGCGGCGCGCCACGGTCGTCCTACGCTGGCAGCCAGTCCACGAGCTGCCGAGGAGCTGATTCCCGCGTCCACCGAGCCCCGCCCTGCGAAGAGTGTTCCCACAGCCGCTGTGCCGGAGGGACAGCTCCACCGGAGCCTGTCCCTGCGGCACCTCATCGTCTACGGCCTGCTGTTCATCGGCCCGACCGCGCCGATGGGCACCTTCGGCGTGCTGGACGCACGCAGCAACGGCGCGGTCGCACTCGTCTTCCTCGTCGCGACCGTGGCGATGTCGTTCACCGCCTGGTCGTACGCGCGCATGTCCGTCGCGGTCCCGAAGGCAGGGTCGGTCTCGGCCTACGCGACCGCGGGGCTGGGGCGGCAATCGGGTTTCATGGCCGGATGGATGATCGGTCTGGACTACCTGTTCATCCCGAGCCTGGCCGCGCTGTTCACCGGCATCGCCAGCCACGCCCTGTTCCCCTCCGTGCCGGTCTGGGTGTTCACGACGGCGGCGGTGCTGCTCATCACGGCCCTGAACCTCGGCGGGGTGAAGCTCGCGGCGACGGTGGGGTTCGTCGCCCTGGCCGTGGAGATCCTGGTGCTCGCCGTCTTCTGCGTCGGCGCCGTCGTCGTCCTGGTGCACGACGGCCCGGCCAGGCCGTGGCTGTCCCCGCTGACCGGGCTCGACGGGTTCACTCTCGTCGGCACGCTCGGCGCGGTCTCGGTGGCGGCCCTCGCGTTCCTGGGTTTCGACGCGATCGCCACGTTCGCCGAGGAGAGCACCGGGTCCCCGCGGCAGATCGGCCGGGCCCTGATCTTCTGCCTCGTCCTCGCCGGGGCCCTCTTCGTGCTCCAGACGTACCTGGGGGCGCTCCTGACGACGACGACCCCGACCGAGCTGGCCGCGAACCCCGACGAGCAGGGCACGATCTTCTACACCACGATCAGCGATCAGATGGGGTCGTGGCTCGGCACGACCGTCACGACGGCGCGGGCGATCGGCCCCGTGCTGTCCGCGCTCGTCGCGCAGGCCGCGGTGAGCCGCCTCATGTACGGGATGGCGCGCGACGGGCAGCTGCCGGCCCGGCTCGGGGCCGTGAGCCCCCGGACCGGCGTCCCCCGGCTCGCGATCCTGGTCTCGGCGGTCGCGACGCTCGTCATCGCCGTCGCGGCCGCGGTCAAGCCCGACGGCCTCGACCTGCTGTCCTCGATGGTCACGGTCGGCGCCCTGACCGCGTTCGTCTTCCTGCACGTCGCCGTGATCGGCTACTACGTGGTCGGACGGCGCACCGACCGCCGCGTCCTCCACACGGTCGTCCCCGTCGTCGGCCTGGCGATCGTCGTCACCGTGCTCGTCCTGGCCAGCCACCTCGCCCTGGAGGTCGCCGCCGGATGGCTCGTCCTCGGCCTGGTCATCATGCTCGTGCGCGGCAACCGCCGCCAGGACACGACGACGCACGCTCCGGGACCCGACCGGCAAGGGCCGGTCGGTCCCTCCTGAGGTGCTCGACGATCCCCGGACGCCCTCCGACGTCGCGGTCATGACGGACCTCTCGCGGGGTGCTACCCCCTGGACGACGACGGGCGCGGGTCGGAGGTCCGGAGGTACCGCGCGATCCGGTGGACGGCGTCGCGGCCGGCGCGGTTGGCGCCGACGGTGGAGGCGGACGGGCCGTAGCCGATGAGGTGCACGCGCGGCTCGCCGTCCACCTGCGTGCCGTCCATGCGGATGCCACCGCCCGCGGTGCGCAGGTGCAGCGGCCGCAGGTGGTCGAGGGCGGCGCGGAAGCCGGTGTTCCAGAGGATGACGTCGACGGGGACCAGCTCGCCGTCGGGCGTGACGACGCCGTCGGGCTCGATGCGGGTGAACATGGGCCGCCGGTCGAGCACGCCGCGCGCCTCCGCCGCGAGGAGCGACGGCGTCTTGATGAGGCCGGTGACGGACGACGCTCAGCGGCGGCAGCCCCTCGCGCACCCGGTCGGCGACCATCGCGACGGCCCGCGCCCCGTCCTGGGAGTCGAAGGAGTCGCGCCACACGGGCTCGCGTCGCGTGAACCAGAACGTCCGCGCCACGTGGGAGACCTCCTCGAGCAGCTGCACGGCGGAGATACCGCCCCCGACGACGGCGACGCGCTGCCCGGCGAAGTCCTCCGCGCGGACGTAGTCGGCGGTGTGCAGCTGGCGGCCACGGAACGTCTCCTGTCCCGGGTAGGCCGGCCAGAACGGCTTGGACCACGTGCCGGTCGCGTTGACGATCGCCCGGGCGGCCACGGTGCCGGTCCGGCCGGCGCCCTCCCACCGGACGAGCAGGTCGCCGCCGGGGCCGTCGTGCTCGTCGGCCCGCTCGACACGACGCACCCGGACCGGTCGAGCGACGGCCAGGCCCAGCTCGTGCTCGTAGTCGCCGAAGTAGGCGGGCAGCACGTCGACGCTCGCCGCCTCGGGCTCGACGGCCGGCTGCTCGATGCCGGGCAGGTCGTGGATGCCGTTCACGGTGCTCATCCGCAGCGAGCGCCACCGGTGCCGCCACGCTCCCCCGGGACCGCCCTCGGCGTCGAGCACGAGGGACGTGAGCTCGCCGGACGCCGGCCCGGTCGCGGGGACGAACCCCCGCCGCCGCAGGTGGTAGGCCGCGGACAGGCCGGCCTGACCGGCGCCGATCACGACGACGTCCGCCGCCCGCGGCATGGCCTCGATCGTCGTCACGTCTCGGGCAACGTGCTGCCCGCGAACGGGATTCCGGGACGGGGTGTGGCCCGGCCCACCGGGACGGTGTCCCCGCGCTGGGCTAGCGTCACGACCCATGACCTACGCCAACGTCGGCACCCTCGGCGCCACCCCCGGCAAGCGCGACGAGCTGGTCGCGCACCTCACGCAGCGCAGCACGGAGCTGGCGGACGCGGGGTGTCTGCTCTACGAGGTCGGCGTCAGCGACGACCACCCGGACACGGTGTTCGTCGCCGAGCTGTGGACGTCGGCCGAGGCGCACCGCGCGTCGTTGCAGCTCCCGAACGTGCAGGCATCCATCGCGGCGGCGCGGCCGCTGCTCTCGGGCGACTTCGGCGGCTTCGACTTCACCGTCGTCGGCTCGCCGCTGCGGGGCTGACGCGATGCCGGGGACCTCACGCACCGCCGTCGTGATCGGCGGCGGCATCGGCGGCCTGGCGTCGGGCGTGGCGCTGGCGCGCCGCGGGTGGGCGGTGACGGTCGTCGAGCGCGCGACGTCGCTGGACCCGGTGGGCGCGGGGATCGCCGTCGCGCCGAACGCGGTGCGGTCGCTCGACGCCCTGGGCGTCGGGGACGCGACGCGCGAGCTGGCGGCGCTGCAGGGCGAGATCGGGGTGCGTCGACCCGACGGGCGGTGGCTGCTGCGCGGCCGGGCGGAGGAGGCGACGTCGCTGTTCGGCGAGCGCACGCTGCTGCTGCACCGCGCCCAGCTGGTCGACCTCCTCGCGGGCGCGCTGCCGGACAGGTCGCTGCGGCTCGGCACGGCGGCGGTCGTCACCGACCCGGGCACGACGACGCGGCCGGCGCGCGTCGCGATGCCGGACGGCGACGTCGACGCGGACCTCGTGGTCGCGGCGGACGGCATAGGGTCGCCCACCCGCACGCGCTGGTGGGCGAGCGCACCGGGCCCGGTCGCGGGCGGGTCGACGGCGTGGCGGGTCGCCACCCCCCGCCGGTCCCGGGCGCCGTCGGCTCGGAGACGTGGGGGCGGGGGATCGTCGTGGGCGTCGCGCCGCTCGCCGACGGCCGGGTCTACGCGTACGTGTCGGTGGCCGACGCCGCGGGCGTCCCCGCCGACCTCGACGAGCTGCGCGCACGCCTCGCCGGCTGGCCCGACCCGATCCCCGCGCTGCTCGCGTCGGTCGACGACGGCACGGCGCTGCGGCACGAGCTGCGCCACCTGCCCGCTCCCCCGGCGTCCCTCGCGGCCGGGCGGGTCGCGCTCGTCGGCGACGCCGCCCACGCGATGTTGCCGAACCTCGGGCAGGGCGGGTGCCAGGCGCTCGAGGACGCCGTGGTGCTCGGTGCGCGCGTCCGCCCGCACGACGACGTGGCGGCGGCGCTGCAGCGCTGGTCGGCCGAGCGGCGTCCGCGGGTGGAGAAGGTGATGCGGATGTCGGCGCGGGTCGCCGGGCCGACCCTGTGGACGTCGGCGGCCGCCACTGCAGCCCGCGACGCCGGCATGCGCGCGCTCGGCCGGTGGACGGAGGCGCTCGGCGCCCGCGCACTGCGTCCGGTCATGAGCTGGCGTCCGCCGGAGTCCTGACCACCCGCTGAGCACGCGCTGCCGGGCCTCGACCTGCGGCGACACGGTTGTCCACAGACTCCCGGGCAACCATCTGACGGATTGCCCTACAGTGACCGCGACGTCACCGCCGACAGGGAGCCCCGTCATGACCCGCACCAGGGCCATCCTCGCCGCCACCTCCATCGCCGCTGCCGCCGCGCTCCTCGCCGCCGGCTGCGACGACGCCGCGCCCGCGACACCGTCGCCAGAGCCGACGGCCACCAGCGCGAGCACCGACGCCTCGGCGTCTCCATCCCCGAGCTCGACCGCCGTGGTCGTCGCACCCGAGCGGCCCAAGGAGATGGACGACGACGGCCCTGCCGGGGCCGAAGCCGCTGCGGTGTACTTCCTCGAGCTCGACGACTACATCATGAAGACCAACGACACCGCCGAATGGGAAGCGATGTCAGGAAAGGCCTGCGGCTTCTGTGACGACCGCCTTGACCAGGCGAGAACAATTGCCGATCGCGGCGACGTTTTTGAGGGTGGCAGCACTACAGTCAAAATTCTCCACACTTACGAGCAGGACGCCGCCACAGGTATCTGGCCGATCGACGTGGAGACGTCAGAGAAACCGTGGACGATCACCGACTCGAATGGCGAAGAGATAGCATCTCAGGCCGCGGTGGTTGCGAAGTCACGGGTTGAAGTAGCGCAGAAGTCGGGCGATTGGGTCATTGTCGGAGTCGTGAACGACAAGGAGCATTGACGTGACGCGGATCTCGACGGGCGTTTTCTTGGTGATCGCGCTCCTCGCAGGCTCTGCTGACGTGCCGGACTACGAGGGCAAGACGGACAATGATGCCGACAGTTTGACCGTCGAGAGTTCCAGTGACGCTTGGACCCAGACCGCCAATGGGCGCGAGCCCACGTCCGACGAGCCCCAGGACCGCTACGCCCGCACCGACGCGGTGACGTGCGCGACGCTGGGTGCCGAGCTGGATGCGCTCAGCGGGATCGTCACGGCGCAGGGCGCGTGCCCTGAGGGCAAGGACGTCGCTGAGATCACCAAGCCGTGCGACGACGGGGAGTTCGCCCTCGATGCCCTCTGGGTGCAGCGCGTGCAGGACGACGGCACGTACGGCGACCCGGAGCAGCTGTCGGACGACGAGTGCATCACGCCCGCGGACATCGCCGAGCAGGCGCGGCGCGAGTTCCGGTCGATGAAGATCTCTGCCCCGGTGGCGACGCTGCAGGGCAACCCGCCGATGGTGGTGAACGTGCACTACCCCGCCTACACCACCGCGACGCCGCAGGACCGCGGGGTGACGCTGCTGGGCGTGCCGGTCGTCATCCGCGCGGAGCCGGCCGAGTTCACGTGGAACTTCGACGACCCGTTCTCCCCGAGTGGCAGCACCCTCACCACCACGAGCCCCGGGGAGGCGTGGCAGGAGGGCGACCCGACGCCTGACGCCTCGTGGGTCGGGCACACGTACAGCCGGCTCGGCACGCCCGGCGCGGACGCGGGCACCGCCGTCGACGACCACGGCAACACGTACCGCGCCGGCGTCGCGGTCTCGCTCACCACCACCTGGCAGGGCCGCTTCCGCGTCCAGGGCACCAGCACCTGGACCGACATCCCCGGCACGATCTCGACGACGAGCACCACGGAGCCGACCACCGTCACCGAGGCCCGCACCCGCCTGGTCTGCGCCGACCTCGAGGGCGCCGGCACCTGCTGACCGCCGCCACAGGGCGGCAGCCCCGGCGACGGCACGTGCCGTTTCGGCGTGGGACGCGCGGCGCATGGCCGCGTCCGCAGGGTGGTTCCAGCGCACGACGCACGCTCGATGGTTAGGGTGCTGTCACCACCGTCTCGGTAACCGGTTTCTCGATGATGAGTTCCCGTCGCTGCGATGGATGGACCCCTTCCCGACGTCGCGAAAGGTCCACCCGATGCTCGTCCGCCGCAGGCTAGGCACCACTCTCGGTGCCCTCACCCTTGCCGCCGCTACCGCGGCCGGCGCCCTCACCGCCGCGCCCACCGCCACCGCGGGTCCCGACTCGCCCCCCGGCCGCACGTTCAGCACGACCGACGAGGCTCCGGGCTGGGCCTCGGAGAACGGCGGCACGGACGGCGGCGCCGGAGCCGACACCGAGTCGACGTACACGGTCAGCAACCGCCAGGAGCTGCTCGCCGCGCTCGACAACCGGGGCGACCGGGACGCGCCCAAGATCGTCTACGTCTCGGGCACCGTGCACGGCAACGAGGCCGACGACGGCACCCTGCTGGGCGAGCAGGACTTCGCGCCCGGCTACGACTTCACGAAGTTCCTCAGCTGCTTCGGCCTCGAAGGCTGGAGCGACGGGCTGCACGACTACTGCGGCGACCAGCGGCGACTGCGTGTCAACGGGAGCCGGGCGATGAAGTCGCAGACCGAACTGAAGATCCCGAGCAACACCACGATCGTGGGCCTCGGCGACGACGCCGGGTTCGACCAGGCCACCATCATGCTGCACCTGGCGCACAACGTGGTGATCCGCAACGTGACGGTCGAGGCTCCGGTCGACTACTTCACCTGGTGGGACCAGCCCGGCAGCACCTGGGACGCGCGGTTCGACGCCATGTCCGCTGTCACCTCGACCAACGTCTGGGTGGACCACGTCACCCTCACCGACGGCAAGCATCTCGACCGCGACGCCCCGCTCGGGCCCGACGGCGAGCCGGCGAACCGGCACGACGGCCTGTTCGACATCGAAGACGGCTCGGACTTCATCACCGTCAGCAACTCACTGATCACCAACCACGACAAGGCGATGATGCTGGCCTCCGGTGACGAGCACGGGGACAAGGAGCGCGGGCACCTGAACGTCAGTTACATGGGCAACTTCTTCGACGGCGTCGGGCAGCGCTCCCCGCGGGTCCGGTTCGGGCAGGTGCACGTGGTGAACAACTACTTTCTCGGCCGGGTCAACGACCCGGAGTCGCCGATGACCAGCGCGGCCGCCGTCGACGGTGGGTACGACTATTTCATCGGCCTCGGCTACGAGTCCCAGGTGTTCTCCGAGCGCAACTCGTTCGACTACACGGGACCGGGAGCGGACGCCACGGTCGCCGTGAGCGTGTGGAACGCGACCCGCTTCGCGGACGAGGGCTCGTGGTTCAAGCAGCGCCCCGTCGACCTGGAGTCGATCGCTGCGACGCAGTACGACGAGCGCGTCGCGGAGGCGGCCTCGACCGGCGAACCGCTGCCCGACTGGGCGACGGCCGGCTTCACGGCGACCGTGGACTGGGTGCCGCCGTACGCGTACGAGCCGCTCACCACGGCATCCGCGGTGGAACGACACGCGCGCACCGCGACCGGCGCTGGGACCCTCTCCGTCCCCACCCCGTCCACCCGCTGACCCGCGCGTCCGCGGGCGAGTCCGCCGTCGGCGAACCCGGAAATTGAGTCGGGGTGGCTCAAGTTGTACCCGTCAGCAGCACCCACCTGGAGGAGGACAGCATGACCACCACCCTGACCCGCACCCCGTTCGCCGACGCGTGGCTCCGCGACCTGTGGACCCCGCGCCTCGCGACCGAGGGCCCCGTGCCCGCCGCCGACGTGTACCGCGACGGCGAGGACCTCGTCGCCCGCCTCGACCTGCCGGGCATCGACCCGGCCGAGGACGTCACCGTCGAGGTCGAGGGCCGCAAGCTCGTCGTGCGCGGCGAGCGGAAGGACCAGCGCTCGGAGGAGTCCGAGGGCCGCCGCATCTCGGAGGTCCGCTTCGGCTCGTTCCGCCGCGTCGTCACGCTGCCGAAGGCCGTGGACGGCGACGCCGTCCGCGCTGCCTACGACGCGGGCGTCCTGACGGTCACCGTCGTCGGTGTCTTCACCGGCACGACGCCGCAGCGCATCGAGGTCACCACCGCCTGATCCACGGATCACGCACCGCTCGACGGCGCCCCGGTCGCACCCGCGACCGGGGCGCCGTCGTCGTGTCGACCATCAGGAGGCGCACAGAGGGCTTGACGTGCTATCTCCATGAACCATGGAAGCAGTCGCCGCCGCTGTAGCCGTCGTCGGAACCCTCCTCGGTGTCCTCTTTCAGCACCGGTTCCAAAGAAAGAGCGTCATCGAAGCGGGAGAGGTCGCCCGCCTGGAGAAGCTCCGACAGGAACGCCTGCTCGCCTGCGCCGAGTATGCGGGGGCGCTCGCCAGGTACAGGCGCGGACAGATCGACCGTTGGTACGCGCGATACCAGCACGACGATTCACCGGTTCCTGAGCACGACCACGAGGTACGCCGACAGCGAGACATCACTCAGCAGGCGTTGTTCCGCCTGCAGCTGCTCTCAGATTCCGATGAGATCGTCCAGCAGGCGGAGTCGCTCTTCGTCAGCATGAACGCCTTCAAGCCGGCCAGCTCGCGCCGCGAGGTCGAGGCGGTTCGCGATTCGACCCATGCACGAATCCGGGAGTTCGTCCGCGCGGCCGGACGCGACCTTGATCCGGCCGGGCCAGTCCGCGCGCACACCGATCAGTCCGGACGATCGATCAGGTGATCGAGCGCGGCCCAGAAGGCACCCAGATCGTTCTCTACCGTCGCCCTGACGATCTCACCGTCCACCGCCGTGTAGCCATGGACGATGCGGTTGCGGGTCGCCCAGACCGCTGGCCAGCCGTCCCCGAACGCCTCCGCACGGCCTCTCTCGCTCAGCCGCGACGCGCTGTCGATGGCGGCCGCTAGGCGAAGGCACACCGCGTCGACGGTCATCTGCGCGTCCCAGGATCCCTCTGCGACGTGACGCTGAAGCATCGCGAGGTGCTCCAACGATTCGCGCGCGAGCTGGGCGTCGGTGCGCTTCACAGAGGTATCGCGCGGACGGACTCCCGCACGGCGGGTCGCAGCGATCTCTCGGGAACGACGTCGACCGGGCGACCGAGGAGACCTTCCAGCTCGACCTCGAGCGCACCCAGCGCGAAGAGCCCGACACCGTCGTCGAGGTCGACAAGGAGGTCGACATCAGAGTTCGCGGCCGAGGTCCCCTCGGCGACCGACCCGAAGAGCCGCACCCGCCGGGCGCCGTGCCGCGCGGCAGCGGCGACGATGTCGTCCCGGTGGACCCGGAGCACCTCGTCGAGGGCAGACCTGCGCGCGGGCGCGCCGGCGGAACCGGCTGGCAGCTGGTCGGGTCCCGCTCGGTCGAGCAGCCTCTTGACCTCGGGCTGGCTCCGGCCGAGAGCGTCGGCGATCCGACGCTGGCTCCAGCCGAGGCCCTGCCCCTGCCGAGCGCCTCGTTCCAGGGTCGTCCGCGCCTCGAGGCGGAGTGCCGAGGCCCGGTCCGCCAAGGCGCCGAGATAGTCGGCGAAGGCCCTCTCGACGGCCGATCCGTCCGCGTCGTCCTGGGTCATCAGCACCTCCGATAGCAGATGCTATCGAAACGGTCGTCACACCGGTACCCCGCGTCTCGTCGTCACGGTGAGCAACCGAACGCGAGACGAACGACCGAGGAGACGAGATGTCGGACAGGACCGAGATCGTGGTGGTGGGCGGCGGGTACGCCGGTGTGATGGCGGCGAACCGGCTGACGAAGCGCGACGACGTGGCGGTGACGCTGGTCAACGCGCGACCGACGTTCGTGGAGCGGATCCGCCTGCACCAGCGGGTCGCCGGCTCGGACGACGCGGTCGTGGACTACCGGGAGGTGCTGGCCGCCGGCGTCCGGCTGGAGGTCGCCGAGGTGGACCGGATCGACGCCCCGGCCCGCCGGCTGGAGCTCGCCGACGGCCGCACGCTCGGCTACGACCACCTCGTGTACGCGGTCGGCAGCGCCAGCGCCGCGCCGACCGTGCCGGGGGCCGCGGAGCACGCCTTCCCGATCGCGAGCCTGGAGGAGGCGGACCGGCTCGCCCCGGCGCTGGCGGCCGCCGGGCCGGAGGCGCGGGTGGTCGTGGTGGGCGCCGGGCCGTCGGGCATCGAGACGGCGGCCGAGCTGGCGGAGCAGGGCCGTGAGGTGACACTGGTCGCCGGCGACGTCTTCGGCCCGTACCTGCACCCGAAGGGCCGGGCGGCGGTGGCCGACCGGCTGGTGCGGCTCGGCGTGACGATCCTCGAGGGGCCCGGCGCCACCGTGACGGCCGTGACGCCCGACGCCGTGCAGCTCGGCGGGTCGGACGGGCCCTCGGGCCGCCACGTCCCCAGCGACGTCACGATCTGGACCGTGGGGTTCCGCGCGGGCGGGCTGGCCACCCGCAGCGGCCTGAGCACCGACGCGGCGGGCCGGCTGCGCACCGACGAGACCCTGACCAGCGTGGACGACGACCGCATCGTGGCCGCCGGCGACGCGGCCGCGCCGTCGGACCTGCCGTTCCGGATGAGCTGCCAGGCGGCGGGCCAGCTCGGCGGGGTGGCGGCGGACACCGTCCTCGCGCGGCTCGCGGGCGCCGGTCCCGCGCCGCTCGCGGTCGGCTTCCTCGGCCAGTGCCTCAGCCTCGGCCGCGGCGCGGGGCTGTTCCAGTTCGCCGGGCGGGACGACGTCCCGGTGCGGGTGTTCCTCGGCGGCCGCCTGGGCGGCCGGCTCGGTGCGTGGCTCAAGGAGCTCGTGTGCTGGAGCACCGTGAAGCAGCTGACCTGGGAGGCGCGACGGCCCGGTTCGGTCACCTTCCCGTCCTTCGTCACCGACCCGCGTCGGCGCGAGGCCACCCGCCCGGAACGCGACGAGCGTGCTGACCTTCTCCTCGAAGAGACGGTGTGAGGAGAAAGTCAGCACGCTCGATTCGGCCGGGGTGATCAGCCGATCCTGCGCCGGTAGACGGCGATGGCGAAGCCGTAGGCGACCGCGAGGATGCCGACGAGCCAGGCCAGCGCGACCCAGATGTCGGTGCCGACGGGCTGCTCGGCGAACAGGGCCCGCACGGTGTCGACGATGGACGTCACCGGCTGGTGCTCGGCGAACCAGGCGACCGGCGCCGGCATCGTGTCCGTGGGCACGAACGCCGAGCTGATGAACGGCAGGAAGATCAGCGGGTAGCTGAACGCGCTCGCGCCGTCGACGGTCTTCGCCGACAGCCCGGCGATCACGGCGAGCCAGGTCATGGCGAGGGTGAACAGGACCAGGATCCCGCCCACCGCCAGCCAGGCGCCCACGGACGCCCCGGTGCGGAAACCCATGATCAGCGCGACGGCGATGACGATGGCGACGGAGACCATGTTCGCCACGACCGACGTGAGCACGTGCGCCCACAGGACGCTCGACCTCGCGATCGGCATGGACTGGAAGCGGTCCACGATGCCGCCCTGCATGTCGAGGAACAGCCGGTACGACGTGTACGCGACACCCGACGCGATGGTGATGAGCAGGATGCCGGGCAGCATGTAGTTGATGTACGACTCGCCGGAGCCGGTGTCGATGGCCCCGCCGAACACGTAGACGAACAGCAGCATCAGTGCGATCGGGGTCACCGCGGTGGAGATGATCGTGTCGGGGCTGCGGAGGATGTGGCGCAGCGACCGCCCGGTCAGGACGCGGGTGTCGCCGAGGACGGCGGTGGTCATCAGGATTCCTTTCCGGTGCTGCTCGGGCTTGCGGGGGTGGCGCCGACGAGGGTGAGGAAGACGTCCTCGAGGGACGGCTGCTTCTCGACGTACTCGACCTCGGCGGGCGGCAGGAGTGCCTTGAGCTCGGCGAGGGTGCCGTTCTGGATGATCGTGCCCTGGTGCAGGATCGCGATCCGGTCGGCGAGCTGCTCGGCCTCGTCGAGGTACTGCGTGGTGAGCAGCACGGTGGTGCCGCCCCGGGCGAGCTCCTTGACGGTCTGCCACACCTCGATCCGCGCCTGCGGGTCGAGGCCGGTGGTGGGCTCGTCGAGGAAGATGATCGGCGGGTTCCCGATGAGGCTCATCGCGATGTCGAGCCGACGCCGCATGCCGCCCGAGTACGTGCCCGCCCGGCGGCCGCCGGCCTCGGTGAGGGAGAACCGCGCGAGCAGGTCGTCGGCGATCTTCCCGGGCTCGGCCAGGTGCCGCAGCCGGGCGACGAGCACGAGGTTCTCGCGCCCGGTGAGCACCTCGTCGACGGCGGCGAACTGGCCGGTGAGGCTGATCGACTCGCGCACGTCGCCGGGCTTCGCGGCGACGTCGAACCCGTGCACGACGGCGGTGCCCGCGTCGGCCTTGAGCAGCGTCGACAGGATCCGCACGAGCGTGGTCTTGCCGGCGCCGTTCGAACCGAGCAGCGCGAAGATGCTCCCGCGGGCGACGTCGAGGTCGACGCCGCGCAGCACGTGCAGGTCGCCGAACGACTTCGTGATGCCCTGCACCCGGACGGCGGGCTCGGTGGACTGTTCCGTGGTCATTGCCGGTACTCCGTTTCCTTCAGGTGTGTTCACGGCCGGCGGACGACGACGTCGCCGAAGCCGGTGCTGGCGTGGATCTCTGCGGTGGCCTCGTCCGCGACCGGCCCCTCGGTGGGGGTCAGGTGGTTGCGGACCGAGCCGTGCTCCGACGCGACGTCGAGGTAGGCGGCGGTGCCCTCGGGCACGCCCACCTCGATCGAGCCGAAGGACGTGGTGAGGGTGGCGCTCCCGGACTCGAGCACGTCCACCCGGATGCCGGCGTGGGCCGACTTGGCGGTGACGGTGCCGCGGACGCGGCTCACCGCGATGTCGCCGTTCGCCCCGTGCACCTCGAGGGTGCCGGTGACGGAGCCGACGGTCGTGGTGCCGTTGGTGGCGCGGATCGTGCCGTCGCCGGCGAGCTCGCCGACGCGCACGGAGCCGGCGCTCACCTTGAGGTCCGCGGTGCCGTCGACGCGGCCGACGACGACGGACCCGGCGGAGACCTTGAGGTCCAGGCGCTCGACGTCGTCGAGCCGGGCCTCGCCGGCCGACAGCGTCATGTCGACGGCGCCGAGCGTGCCCTCGGCGTACACCGAGCCGGTCTTGCCGCGCAGCGCGGAGCCCGTGGGGAGCTCGACGGTGATGTCGGCCGTGCCGGACGCGAAGGGGAGCACGTACTGCTTCCACGACGAGGGGTAGCTGATCGTGATCGCGTCGCCGTCGCGGTCGACCCGCACGTCCTCGGCGGCGCGCACGCTGCCGGACTTCGACGGGTCGGAGGGGAGCACGGTGACGACGACGTCGTCACGGTCGCCGGCGACGACGTGCAGGGTGGCGAAGGGCACGTCCACGACGACCGGGACGGGCTGGGAGACGGGGAAAGTGGGCATGACAGGGCTCCATCGGTGGTGTCAGCGTGGTGTCAGGGGGGACGGCGGGTTCCGCCGGTCGAGCCTGTCGAGACCTGGTCTCGACGGGCTCGACCGGCGAGGCTGGTCAGCGCACCCAGCCGGTGACGCGGCCGGAGCCGCGCTGCTGCGGACGGGCCTGCGCGGCCGGGCGTCCGGTGGACTGCTCGAGCGCGGCGGCGACCGCGCGGACGAGCCACGTGTTGACGGAGAGGCCGTCGCGGGCGGCGGCGACCTCGACCTGGGACTTGAGGTGGTCGGGCAGGCGGAGCGTGGTGCGGGTGGTGGCGCCACCCTCGGCCTCCGGGGCGGGGGCGGGCGGAGCCTCGTCCGCGACCGGCACCGCGGCGGGCGTCTCCGCAGGCAGGCGGGGTGCGGTGACGACGAACTCGGGCGACCCGCCGCGGAGGCGGATGTCGACCGAGCCCGGGGCGAGCTCCGCGGAGATCTCCCCGGCCGCGTTCGACAGCGCCTCGAGCAGGACCAGGCGGGCCGCGGCGTCGAGCGGGGCGGTCAGGCGGCCGGCAAGCTCACGGGCCTCGTCCCCGCCGGCAGCGGCCGCGGTGGCGAGCTGGTGCTGGAGGTCGTCGACATATCTCGTGAGGTCCATGGCTTCACTATGACACCACCATGGTGTCAGTGCAAGGGGTTTGGTGTCACGAATGTCGTCGACGTGGTGTCACCGGGTGTGGAGCGTCTCCCGGAGGATGCGCACCGCCCTCGGCCCGACGCCGTGCATCGCGAGCAGCTCCGCGTCCGACCGGTCGCCGACGGCGGCGAGCGTCGTGAGGCCCGCACCGGCCAGGGCGCGCGTCGCGGGCCGCCCGATCGCGGCGGGCAGGTCCCCCACCTCCCCCGGCGCCGCGGCATCGGCCGATGCGACAGCCGCAGCGAGCCGCCTCGGCGCGCGGACGAACCACGCGCGTCGCACCCAGTGGTTCAGCTGCTGCCCGTCGAGGGCGGCCAGCGGTAGCCGCGCGCCGAGCACGAGGTCCCCCCGCGTCGACGGCTCCGCGCCCGGCACCTCGGCGAGCGCCGCGTCGACGTCCTCCGCGGCCAGGTGCAGGCGGACGACGCCGTCCTTCGTCACCGACGCGAAGCCCTTGCCTCGCACCGTGAACGCCACCGTGCCGACGCGCGTGCTCTCCGCCGTCTCCGGCCGTGCGAGGGCGGCCCGGCGGAGCTGCGCGACCGTCGTCATCCCGCCACCCTGCCACGCCACGCGACGGCACCTCGACGGGTCGCGCGGCGGATAGCGTGGGCGTCGTGAGCCAGCAACGCCCGGAGAACGCCCCGACGCTCGGCGTCCGACTCTTCGACGACGTGCGACCCGACGAGGCGGACCGCGCCTACCTGCCCGGCATGAGCAGCGCGTGGAAGATGCCCTGGTACGACGTGCAGAGCTGGTGGCGGCGCGCCGGCCGGCTGCACCGCCGCACCATCGAGCTGGCGGGCATCACCGCCGGGCAGCACGTGCTCGACGTCGGCTGCGGCACGGGCAACCTCGCCCTCACGGTGCTGCGGGCGGTGCCCGACGCCGCCGTGACCGGCCTCGACCCGGACGGCGGCGCCCTGCGCCGGGCCGCGCGCAAGGCGCGACGCCGGCGGGTCGGGCGGCGCGGGTCGCTCACGCTGGTGCGCGGGTTCGCCGACCGGCTGCCGGCGGCGGACGGGAGCGTCGACCACGTCCTGTCGTCGCTCGCCCTGCACCACGTGCCGATGGACGAGAAGCGACGGTTCGCGGCCGAGCTCGCGCGCGTGCTCCGCCCCGGCGGCCACGTCACGGTCGCGGACCTCGACGCGCCCGGCCACGGTGGCGGGCACGCTGGCGGACACGGCGGCGGGCACGGCGATCACCACGGTGCGCACGGCGGCCACGGGAACCACGAGATCGGCGCGAACCAGCACCGTGCGGACAACGCCGACGGAGGCATCCAGCGCCTGCTGACCGACGCGGGCCTGGAGGACGCGCGCGAGGTGGGGCGGGACACGTTCATGGACACGCCCGTGATGTGGGTGCGGGCACGCCGGCCCTGACCCGGTCGACCCGGTCGACCCGGTCGACCCGGTCGACCCGGCTCAGCCGCCCTGCCGGGGCGCGAACTGCGAGAGCACGATCCGCGCGCCGAACGGGTCGCGCACGGTGACGGCGCGCACCCAGTCGTTGTCGTCGGTGGTCTCCACCGTGCCGCCGGCGCGCGTCGCGGCCTCCGCCGACGCGTCGCGGTCCGCGACGGCGAACGCGATCGACCAGTGCGCGGGCCCGTCCGTCGGCTCGATCCCGGCGACGGCGTCGGCGAACCCGGGCGGGGTGAAGCCGGCCTGGCGCTCGTAGATGTCCGGGTCCGAGGTGGCGGCCAGGTGGTCGCCGTACCCGGGCACGCGGGCCATGCCGACGGCGAGCTCCGGGTCGACCTCCCAGCCGAGCAGCGGTCCGTAGAACGCGAGCGCGGCGTCGCGGTCGGGCGTCACCAGGTCGCTGAAGTTCCACGTCCCCGGCGCGTTGACCACCTGGGCGCCCAGCCGCGTGCCCGCCTGCCACAGCCGACCGGGGGCACCTTGCGGGTCGCGGAAGCGCACCATCGTGCCGGCCACCGCCCCCGGCGGGCCGACGGGCTCGGGCGGCGTCACGACCTGCCCGCCCAGCGCGGCGACCTGCGCGGCCGCTGCCGCGGCGTCGTCGACGGCGAGGTAGGTGTTCCACGACGTCCCGTCCGCGGCGGGCGCGGCGGGGTCCGGCGTGGCGAGGGCGGCGACCGCGGTGGCGTCCGTCCCGTCGACCGACGCCACGACGTAGCGGCCCGGCGCGGCGGGCGGCAGCTTCTCGGTGAACGACCAGCCGAACAGCGCGCCGTAGAAGGCGATCGCCGCGTCGACGTCGGGCACCTCCAGGTCGATCCAGCTCGGGACCCCGTGGGGGTAGGTGTGCGCCATGGGCCCACCCTGCGCCCCGCCACCGACAGGCGCCCGGCGGGCCGGACCTCGACACCGGCCGTTCATCCACAGGTCGCCCCGAACCCCTTCCCAGCGGGCTCCCCGCTCCCTACCGTGACGACATGAACCCTCGCCGTCGTGCCGTCCGCCGCCCGTCCGTCGCCGTCGCGACCGCCCTCGCCGTCGGGGCGAGCCTGGTCGTGACGCCGCTCGCCGCGAGCGCCCACGGCGGGGGCCACGGGCACGGCGGCGGGCACGGCGGTGGGCACGGCCACGAGCGGACGCTGCGCGTCGCGACGTACAACCTGTCGCTGAACCGCGCGACGGAGGGCGAGCTGACGCAGGACCTGTCCACCGGCGACGACGCCCAGGCGCGCACCGTCGCGGAGGTCATCCAGCGCGCGGACCCGGACGTCGTCCTGCTCAACGAGTTCGACTACGACGACGCCCATGCGAGCGTCGACCTCTTCCGCGACAACTACCTCGAGGTGCCCCAGGGCGGCGCCGACCCGGTGCGCTACCGCTACGCGTACACCGCGCCGTCGAACACCGGGGTGGCCAGCGGCTTCGACCTGAACAACGACGGCACGGTGGGCGGTGGCGACGACGCGTTCGGCTTCGGCGAGTTCGAGGGCCAGTACGGCATGGTCGTGCTCTCGAAGTACCCGATCGACACCCGGAACGTCCGCACGTTCCAGGACTTCCTGTGGAAGGACATGCCGGGCGCGCTGCTGCCGGACGACCCTGCCACCCCCGAGCCGGGCGACTGGTTCACGCCGGAGGAGCTCGACGTCGTGCGGCTGTCGAGCAAGTCGCACTGGGACGTGCCGGTGCGCGTGGGCCGCGAGACGGTGCACGTGCTGGCCGCGCACCCGACGCCGCCCACCTTCGACGGCCCGGAGGACCGCAACGGCCGCCGCAACCACGACGAGATCCGGTTCTGGGCCGACTACGTGACCCCGGGCCACGCCTCGCGGTACGTGTACGACGACGCCGGGCGTCGCGGCGGCCTGAAGCCGGGCGAGCGGTTCGTGATCCTCGGCGACCAGAACGCCGACCCGCTCGACGGCGACTCGGTGGACGCCGCGATCGACCAGCTCCTCGACCACCCGCGCATCACGGACCCGCGCCCGACGTCGGACGGCGGGGTCGAGGCGGCGACGCTGCAGGGCGGCGCCAACGCGGCGCACCTGGGCGACCCGGCCCTCGACACGGCGGACTTCGCGGACACCGCGCCGGGCAACCTGCGGGCCGACTACGTGCTGCCGTCGAAGGGGCAGCGGGTGCGCGACGCCGGCGTGTTCTGGCCGGCGCAGGCCGACCCGCTGTCGCGGCTCACGGGCGTGTACCCGTTCCCGTCGAGCGACCACCGCCTCGTCTGGGTGGACCTCGCGACCCGCTGACCGTCGCCCGCGACGACCGTCGCAGGCCGCTGACCTGGGCATCCATCCAGATTTCTCACCCGCTCCGACCCGGCCCGCGTGTGGCGACCGCCCCGCGACCGGGTGCAGTGTGGTGAGTGCTGTGCTCACCGCCGAGCGTGACGTGCTCACCGAGGGCAGCCGAACCGTCCGGCACGGAGCCGGTCGCCACGCACCGCCTCCCCCGGCGCGCGCCACCGTCGACGTCCTCGTCGGCCCGCACTTCCCTCGAGCCCGGCCCGTTCGCCACGCCCTTCCGGGCGCGCCGTCTCAGGAGCCGGGCGGCACCTGGAGCACCCATGAGACGCGTCACCACCGCGGTGGCCGCAGCAACGACGGCGTTGCTGCTCGCCGCGAGCCCCGCTTTCGCCCACGGCGACAAGCCCACCCCGAAGCCCCCGACCGTCACCGACGTGGCGACCGGCCTCGTCAGCCCCCTCAGCACCGCGGTCGGCGCCAGGGGCACCTCCTACGTCACGCAGAACTTCGCCGGCATGCTCACCGAGGTGGACCGGCGCGGCCGCACGTCCACGGTGTACCAGTCCGCGAACGGTGAGGAGGTCGGCGGCGTGTCCTACCGCGACCGGAAGCTCACCTTCACCGAGACCCTCATCGACCCGATGGCGGGCCCGGTGGCGTCCAGCATCAAGACCCTCCGCCTGGACAGGTGGGGCAACCCGACCGGGCAGGCACGCACCCTCGCCAACCTCCGGGCGTACGAGAACCGGACGAACCCGGACGGCAACGTCACCTACGGCCTGCGGTACGCCCCGAAGTCGTGCCTGGACCAGTTCCCGGCGGACATGCCGGCGAAGTACACGGGCATCCAGGACTCGCACCCGTACGCCACCACGACCAAGCACGGCACCACGTACGTGGCGGACGCCGGCATGAACGCGATCGTCTCGGTGAGCGAGCGCGGCAAGGTCCGCACGGTGGCGGTGCTGCCTGCGCAGCCCACCCGTGTCACCGCCGCGGCCGCCGCCGCGGCAGGGCTCCCCGACTGCGCGGTCGGCCGGACGTACTGGTTCGAGCCCGTGCCCACGGACGTCGAGGTGGGCCCGCGCGGCCAGCTCTACGTGACCACCCTGCCGGGCGGGCCGGAGGACCCGAGCCTCGGAGCGCGGGGGGCCGTCTACACGGTGAACCCGTGGTGGGGCTCGACGCGTCAGCTCGCCAAGGGCTTCGCGGGCGCCACCAACCTCGCCGTCTCGCCACAGGGCGACGTCTACGTCGCCGAGATGTTCGGCGGCGAGATCTCGAAGGTGCGGCACGGCAGCGGTCGCACCGTCCTCGAGATCGCCGCACCGGGCGCCGTCGAGTGGTCCGGCAAGGGCCTGCTCGCCACGGCGAACGCCTTCGACCCGACGGCCGGGCCGACGGACCCGCCGCAGGGCCGGCTCGTCAGCATCGACCTGCACGCGAAGCACCACCACGGGCATCGCTGACGCCCGCAGCAACGCTGGTTGAGCCTGTCGGCATCCCGCTGGTTGAGCCTGTCGATACCTGGTGTCGACAGGCTCAACCAGCGGTTCGGCCTGTCGAGACCCTTGCGGGGTCTCGACAGGCTCGACCGACGAGTCGTCAGGGCGTGAGCACCCGCGCCTGCCGTTGGGCGAGGACGCTGAGCTCGGCGGCCTTGAACGCGTGCTCCTGCGTCATCGCGTTCTCGGTGCGCTCCAGGCAGTCGAGGATGAGCTGCCCGAAGTACGGGAACCCGACCTGGCCGTTCGCGACCAGGTGGTGCTCGCCCTTGCCGTCCACGAGGAACACGTGGCCGCCGCCCTCGCCGGTGCCGACGTTCACGTACTTGCGCAGCTCGATGTACCCGTCCGTGCCGAGGATGACGGTGCGGCCGTCGCCCCACGTGCTCAGGCCGTCCGGCGTGAACCAGTCCACGCGCAGGTACCCGGTGGAACCGTTGTCCATGACGATGCCGGCCTCGCCGAAGTCGTCCAGCTCCGGGTGGTCCGGGTGGTGGTAGTTCGCGATCGCGGCGTGGCTGATCTCCGCGTCCTTGGCGCCCGCGTAGTGCAGCATCTGGTCGAAGTTGTGGCTCCCGATGTCGCACAGGATGCCGCCGTACTTCTCCTTCTCGAAGAACCAGTCGGGGCGGCGGGTGCCGAGCCGGTGCGGGCCCAGCCCGATCACCTGCAGCACGCGGCCGATCGCGCCGCGGTCGATGAGCTGCTCGGCCAGCACCGCGGCCTCGACGTGGATGCGCTCGGAGTAGTACACGGCGTACTTCTGGCCCGTGCGGTCCGTCGCCTCGCGGGCGGCGGCGAGCTGCTCGAGCGACGTCAGCGGCGCCTTGTCGGTGAAGTAGTCCTTGCCGGACTCCATGACCCGCAGGCCGAGCGGGGCACGCTCGGAGGTCACCGCGGCGCCCGCGACGAGGCGCACCTCGTCGTCGTCCAGGATCTCGGCCTCGCTGCGCGCGACCCGCACGTCGGGGAACTTCTTGCGCATCGTCTCGACCTTGGCCGGGTCCGGGTCGTACACCCACTTGAGCGTGCCGCCCGCGCCCGCCAGGCCCTCGCACATGCCGAACACGTGGCCGTGGTCGAGGCTGGTCGCGGCGAAGACGAACTCGCCCTGCTCCACCACGGGGGCGGGCACCGGCTCCGGCGCGTACGCGGCGCCGCTCGCGCCGCCGGTCGGGTTCGCGCTCATGCCTTCGCCCCCACCGTGATCTCGCCGGGCAGCTCGCCCACGGACGCCGTCTTGGAGAAGAAGTGCGGCGCCCGCTCCACGAGGGTGCCGGTGCGGTAGAAGGGGTCGTCAGGGCTCAGCGGCAGGTCCACGGTGCGGCGCTCGACGCCGGCCTCGTAGATCGCGGTCACCAGCTCGATGGCGCGGCGGCCGTCCTCGCCGTCCACGGCGGGACGACGGCGCTCGCGCACGGCGTCGAGCATGTCGCTGATCTGGCCCGCGTGGCCCGTGTGCTCCAGCGGGCGGTGCGCCGCGGCGACGGCCTCGATCGCGGCGACCCGCTCGGGGTCGCCCTCCTTGCTCGGGAAGCCGGCGGGGTTCGCCGTCTCGGCCACGACCTTCCACGGCTGCGAGACGCGCGCGTCGCGTCCCTGCACCACGATGGCCTGCTCCTCGCCGTGGCTCACGACCGAGGCGGTGACCTCGGCCAGCGCCCGGTCGTACTGCAGCACGCTCACGGACAGGTCCTCGACCTCGGCGTTCTCGTGCGCCGCGTTGGTGAGCACCGACGTGACCGCCTTCGGCGAGCCGAGCATCCACAGCGTCATGTCCAGGTGGTGGATGGCGTGGTTGAGCGTGCAGCCGCCGCCCTCGCTCTCCCAGGTGCCGCGCCACCACAGGTCGTAGTACTCGGTGCCGCGCCACCACGCCGAGCTGACCTGGGCGTGCGTGACGGGGCCGGCGAGGCCCGAGTCCAGCACCTCCTTGAGGGTGGCGATGTCGTCGCGGAAGCGGTTCTGCGCGACGACCGACAGCAGCCGCCCGTTCGCCTTCGCGGCCGCGATCATCGCGTCGCACTCCTCGAGGGAGGGCGCCATCGGCTTCTCGACGAGCACGTCGACGCCGGCCTCGAGGGCCGCGATCGTGAGGGAGGCGTGGGTGGACGGCGGCGTCGCGACGCTGACGAGGTCGAGGCGCTCGGCGGCGAGCATGGCGGCGGCGTCGTCGTAGACGCGCGCGCCCTCGAGCCCGAGCTCGGCGCGCAGGGCCTCGGCCCGGCCGGGGGCGGGGTCGCACAGCGCGACGATCTCGCACTCCTCGCCGAAGCGCTGGTATCCGTCGATGTGCGCCCGGGCGATCCCGCCCGTGCCGACGATCCCGATGGTGAGCATGGTTCCTCCGGTGGAACGACACTGGGTGACTGGCATGATACGTATCATGTGAACGATCACCCAGCGTGGTCGCGACCCGCGGACATGTCAAGCGGACGAGTCGGGCGAACGAGCCGGAGGGCAATACTGTGGCGGTGCCGAACCCACCCACCAGCCGCGACGTCGCGCGCCTCGCCGGGGTGTCCCAGGCGACCGTGTCCTACGCCCTCACCGGGCGCGGCACGATCTCGGCCGCCACCCGCGAGCGCGTGCTGCAGGTCGCGGAGTCGATCGGCTACCGCCCCAACCTCGCCGCGCGGTCCATGCGCACGCGGCGGTCCGGCCGGCTCGGCGTGATCACGGGGCCGACGCTCGACAACCACCTGCGCCTGCTCACCGGCGCGGCCGAGGTGGCCGAGGCGGCCGGCTACGTCATGGAGACCCACGGCATCGACGGCACCGTCGAGGAGCGCACCGACCGCGTGCTCGACCTCGCGGCGAGCCGCCAGTACGAGGGGATCCTCACGCTCGTGCCCGTGCTGCCCGCGGCGCTGTCCGAGCCGTCCGGCACGGGGCCCGCGGACGCCGCGACGCCGGTCGTGGCCGAGGCGGCGTTCGACGGGCAGATGCGCACGCTGGGCGACCTCGCCGACGCGAGCACCGTCGAGGTGTTCGTCGCGACGCTCGTCGCCGCCGGGTTCCGCCGGTTCGTGCACGTCGCCGGCCCGGAGCAGTACGCCTCCGCCCGCGCCCGGCGCGACGTGTACCTGGCGTCGGTCGCGCGGGCGGCCCGGGACGCCGCGACGCCCGACGTCGTCTCCCTCGGCGTCCTCGGCGGCACGTGGTCCGGGGACGCCGCCCGCCGCGCGGTCGCCGAGATCCCCGCCGACGCGCGACCGGTGGCCGTGATCGCCGGGAACGACTTCCTCGCCGCGGGCGTGCTGCGCGGCGCCGCGGACCGCGGCTGGTCGGTGCCCGGCGACCTCGTGGTGACGGGCTGGGACGACGCCGAGATGGGCGCGTACATGACCCCGTCGCTCACCACGGTGGCCGTCGACTTCCCGGAGGCCGGCCGCACCGCCATGCGCCGGCTGGTCGCCGCCGTGCGCGGCGAGCCGCGCCCCGGCCCCGGCAGGCCGATCCACCGGATCGTGTGGCGGGAGTCCACGGGCGACCTGCCCGGCTCCCCGGGGTCCACCCCGGCGGCGCCCGTACCCTGAGGCCCGTGACCGACCCCCGCACCCCGCTCCCGCCGTTCGCCTCCGACAACTACGCGCCAGCGCACCCGGACGTCCTCGCCGCCGTCGTCGCGGCCAACGACGGGTACGCCGTGGCCTACGGCGACGACCCGTGGACGGCCCGCCTCGACGCCCGCGTGCGCGAGGTGTTCGGCGCCGGGGCGCTGGCGTTCCCGGTGCTCAACGGCACGGGCGCCAACGTCGTGTCGCTCACCGCGCTCTCCCCGCGCTGGGGCGGAGTCGTCGTCTCCGACGTCGCGCACGTGAACACCGACGAGAACGGCGCGCCGGAGCGGGTCGGCGGCCTCAAGCTGCTCGCCTGCCCGTCGGTGGACGGCCGGATCACGCCCGACGACGTCTCCCGGTGGGCCGGGCAGCGCGACGACGTGCACCGCGCGCACCCGGCGGTGCTCTCGCTGACGCAGTCGACGGAGCTGGGCACGGTGTACGCGCTCGAGGACCTGCGCGCGCTGACGCATGTCGCGCACGACCTGGGGATGGCGGTGCACGTGGACGGCTCCCGCCTGGCGAACGCGGCGGCGTCCCTCGGCTGCTCCCTGCGCGCCCTGACCACCGACGCCGGGGTCGACGTCGTCTCCCTCGGCGCCGCGAAGAACGGCGGCATGCTCGGCGAGGCCGTCCTCGTGCTCGGGCCCGAGGACGCCCCGGACGACGCGACGGCCCGCGCCCGCGCGGCGGCGTCCGCCGCGGTCCCGTTCCTGCGCAAGGCGTCGATGCAGCTCGCGTCCAAGACGCGGTTCGTCTCCGCACAGCTCCTCGCCCTGCTCGGCGAGCCGTCCGCGTCGGCCGAGCCCGTCGAGACCTCGTTGTGGCACCGCAACGCCGCGCACGCGAACGCGATGGCGGCGCGGCTGCGCGCGGGGCTCGAGACGCTGCCGGGGTCCGACGGCGTCCGCGTCACGCGCCCCACCGAGGCGAACGCCGTCTTCGCGACGCTCCCCCGGGCGGCCGCCGACCGGCTGCGCGCCGTCGCCCGCTTCTACGACTGGGCCGCCGGCGAGGAGCCCGACCGCGTGGAGGTGCGGCTCATGTGCGCCTGGGACACGGCGCCGGGGTCCGTCGACGCGTTCGTCGCCGCCGCGGCCGACGCGCTCGGCAGCTGAGAACGCCGGTTGAGCCTGTCGAAACCTAGCCCCGGGTCTCGACAGGCTCGACCGACGAGCCCCGGGTCTCGACAGGCTCGACCGACGAACCCCGCGTCTCGACCGACGAACCCGGCGCCGCGTCGTAGTCCTCGAGGTCCCGCAGCCGCCGCACGGGGCTGAGGCCCACGACGACGGGCCCGAGCAGCAGGACGAACGCGGAGCCGAGCAGCACGGCCCGGCTGCCCACGTGCGCGGCGAGCACGCCGGCCGCGAGCGAGCCGATCGGGATCATGCTCCACGACACGAACCGCACGGTGGCCATCACGCGGGACAGCAGGGCGGGCGGGCTGGCCACCTGCCGGTAGGTGCGCGTCACGACGCTCCCCGGCACCACGGACGCGCCGAACACGAGCGTGCCGACGGCGAAGCAGAGCCACCCGAGGCCGCCGGCGCCGAGCGGGATCAGCAGCGCCCCGGCGAACCCGAACAGCCCGTCGAGCAGCAGCACGCGGGCGGAGCCGAACCGCCGGACGAGCCAGG
This sequence comes from Promicromonospora sp. Marseille-Q5078, assembly GCF_050315395.1. Classification (NCBI taxonomy): domain Bacteria; kingdom Bacillati; phylum Actinomycetota; class Actinomycetes; order Micrococcales; family Promicromonosporaceae; genus Promicromonospora; species Promicromonospora sp. Marseille-Q5078. The sequence continues at coordinate 342,916 of NZ_JBNPQG010000001.1, read as the reverse complement.
GCGTGGCCGCCGCCGCGATCAGCGAGCCCACGCCGTCGGCGGCGAGCAGCACGCCCACCATGGCGGGCGGGGCGTCGAGGTCGCGGACGAGGTAGAGGGCGAACAGGCCGGCCTGCACGCCGCACACGAGGTTGACGGCGCACGCCCACCAGGTGGCGGGCGCCATCACCGGGTGGCGCACCACGAACCGCCAGCCCTCGGCGATCATCGCGCCCATCCCGGGCCGGGTCTCGCCGTCCCCGGGCGCGGGCTCGCGCCGCTCGGGCAGCCGCCGCAGCAGCAGCGCGGACACGACGTAGGAGACCGCGTCGACCAGCAGCGCCGGCACGGCGCCCACGGCCTGCACCAGCAGGCCCGCGACCGAGGGCCCGCCGAGCTGGGTGGCGGCCTGGGTCCCGGAGACGAGGCTGTTGCGGCTGGTCAGCTCGTGCTGCGGCACCACGGTGGGCAGGAAGGTCGTGTTGGCGGTGAAGAAGAACACCTCGGCCACGTTGACCGCGAGCGCCGCCAGCACGAGGTGGACCAGCGAGAGCTCGCCCAGCCACCACACGAGCGGCACGGCGAGGATCGTGACCGCGCGCACCAGGTCCGCCGCGACCTGCGTCGCGCGCAGCGGCAGCCGGTGCACGATCGCGCCGGCGGGCAGGCCGAGCACCACCCAGGCGAGGTACGACGACGCGGCCAGCACGCCCGTCTCGACCGGGCCGGCGTCCAGCACGGTCACCGCCGTCAGCGGCAGCGCGACGGTCGTGACGGCGGTGCCGACGCCGCTCGTGGTGCTCGCGGCCCAGTAGGTCCAGAACGGCCGTGCACTCGTGGCCACGGGCCACCTCCTCGTCGCGGGGCGCGCCCCGGGAACAGGCGGGGCGTCGCCGTCGTTAGTCAGTTCCAGATTGGAACTCTATACGACGCCGTGCCCCTGGACGTCCGACCGGGACCGGCGGGAGGATGACCCCCATGCGCCGAGACGACCTTGCCGACAGCGACTGTGGCATCGCCCAGGCCCTCGGCGTCGTCGGCGACTGGCAGAGCCTGCTGATCGTGCGCGAGGCCGCAGCGGGCGTCACGCGGTTCGAGGGCTTCGACCGCGAGCTCGGCCTCTCCCGCCGCGCCCTCACCGAGCGGCTCGGCTCCCTCGTGGAGCACGGCGTGCTGGAGAAGGTGCCGTACTCCGCGCGTCCGCCCCGCCATGACTACCGGCTCACCGCGCGCGGCGAGGGGCTGCTCCCGGTGCTGCTGGCGCTGCAGGAGTGGGGCACGCGGTTCGTCCTGGGCGACGGCACCCTGAGCGGCGCCCTCGGCGACGGCGACCTCGCGCGGGCGCGCGCCCTCGAGGGCACCCGCGTGCCCGACGTCGCGCTGACCGCCCACGACGGCTCCACCGTGCGGCTCGTCGACCCGGACCGCTGGACGGCGCTGTTCTTCTTCCCCGGCGCGTACGCGCCCGGCACCCACGGGTACCCGCCGCGCTGGGGCGACGTGCCCGGCACCGCCGGCTGCACGCTCGAGTGCGTCACCTACGGGCGCCGCCACGCCGACCTCGACGCGGCCGGTGCGCGGGTGCTCGGCGTGAGCACGCAGCACCCCGAGCAGCAGGCGGCCTTCGCGGCGCACGCCGAGCTGCCGTACCTGCTGGCGTCGGACCAGGACGGCCTCGCCGCGTCCGCGCTGCGGCTGCCCGTGTTCCGGGCCGGTGGCGCGGACCGGCTCAAGCGCGTCACGCTGCTGGTGGACGACGAGGGCGTCGTCCGGCACGTGCAGGCCCCGGTGACCGACCCGGCGCAGTCGGTCGACGACGCGCTCGGCCTCGTGCGCGACCTGCGTGCCGGGACACCGGCCGGAGCTCCGCGCTAGGGTCGGGACGAACCGGAGCCGGCGGAAGGAACCTCACGATGACCAGCCCCACCACCCCCTCCCGTCACCGATTCCCGCACGTCGCCGAGGCGTCGATCCACGTGAACCAGCCGCCCGCGCGGGTCTGGGCCGAGCTCATGCACCCCGGCGCGCGGTGGATGCTGGGCGCGAACATCGAGACGGACTTCCAGCCGGGCAGCCCCGTCACCTTCGAGGGGCACTTCTTCGGCCGCCAGTTCGCCGACAAGGGCGTGGTGATCGCCGTCGACCGCCCCCGCCTGCTGCACTTCACCCACTTCTCGCCGCTCGCCGAGCTCGCGGACATCCCGGACAACTACCACGAGATCCGCATCACGCTCGAACCGGACGAGACGGGTACGGTGGTGGCCGTGAGGCAGGAGAACATCGACACGGCCCAGCACGCGACCAGCTCACAGGCGCACTGGCAGGACGCGCTCGCGACCCTCGCCCACCGCGACGGCGCCCCTGCCCGTCGCGCGTGACCCGCCCCCGCCGGTCGAGGCTGTCGAGACCCGGCCTCGCGATCACGCTCGCCGGGGCCGCCGTCCTCGCCGGGTGCTCCGGCGCCGGCACCGAGCCCTCGCCGGGCCCGGCCTCGTCCGCCGCGCAGAGCTCGCCCGCACCGTCGGCCACGGCGACCACGCCGTCCGCCACGCCGTCCGCCACGCCGTCCGCATCGTCGTCAGCATCGTCGGCGCCCTCGACCTCGACGAGCCCGGAGACCCCCGACGACGTGCTCGCCGGCTGGTCGCTGGAGCAGAAGGTGGGCCAGCTGCTCATGGTCGGGGTGTCGGTGACCGACCCGGCCGCCGTGAGCGCCGCCGCCGTGCGCGAGGAGCACGTCGGCAACGTCTTCCTGCACGGCCGCAGCCAGGCCGGGGTGGACGCGACGCGCGACCTCGTGGACGAGTACACCGGCCTGGTCTCGCGCCGCTCGACGCACGGCACGCCGCTCCTCGTGGCGACCGACCAGGAGGGCGGCATGGTCCAGGTGCTACGCGGGCCCGGCTTCTCCGACGTCCCGGCGGCCACCGAGCAGGCCACCTGGAAGGCGAGCACCCTGCAGGAGCGGGCCCGCGGCTGGGGCGACGAGCTCGCCGACGCCGGCGTCAACCTCAACCTGGCGCCCGTCATGGACCTGGTCGACGAGGACGACGCCGCGCAGAACCCGCCCATCGGCGCCTTCGACCGGAGCTACGGCTTCACTCCCCGGTCCGTGGTGCGCTCCGCGAACGCGTTCAGCGCCGGGCAGCGCGCGGCCGGGGTCGAGCCGGTGATCAAGCACTTCCCTGGCCTCGGGCGCGTCACCGCCAACACGGACACCGACGACCACGTGACCGACGACGTCACCACGCGCGACGACGCGTCGGTGCGCGTCTTCGCCCGCGGCATCGACGCGGGCGCGCGATTCGTGATGATGTCCACCGCCGTCTATGCGCAGATCGACCCCGGCGCACCCGCCGCCTTCTCCCCCGTCGTCGTGGGCGACCTGCTGCGCGGCGACCTGGGCTTCGACGGCGTCGTCATGACCGACGACCTGTCCGCCGCCGCCCAGGTGCAGGGCCGGTCGCCGGGCGAGCGCGCCGTCGACGCCGTGGACGCCGGCGTCGACCTCGTGCTCGCCTCCGCCGACCCGACCGTGGCCCCCGCGATGGCTGACGCCCTGGTCGCGAAGGCCCGCCAGGACCCGGCCTTCGCCAAGAAGGTCGACGCCTCCGCCCGGCGAGTACTGGCGGCCAAGGCCGACCTCCCGAGGTAGTCCAGAACGCGCCGAGGTAGTCCAGAACGCGCCGAGGTAGTGGTCTGGTCCACTTCCTCGGCGCACCGTGAACTACCTCGGCGGTCTCCGCCCCCGCCCGGCGGAGCCCGGCGCGGCGGGCGAGGATCGAGCATGGCCCGCACGGCCGGTGACGTGCTCACCGTCGCGATCCGCACCCAGGCGGAGGCGATCCTGCGCGGCCACGACGACGTCCGGACCTCCGCGCGCGCGGGCGGCGACGCGCCCGACGCCGTGCACGACGCCCGCGTCGCGGTGCGGCGCCTGCGGGCCACGCTGCGGGCCTTCGCGCCGTGGGTGGCGACGGAGGACGGCACGCTCGACGCGCTCACGTGGTGGGTGCGCACCCTCGGGGCCGCGCGCGACGCCGAGGTGCAGCGCGACGGCCTCGCGGCGCTCGGTCGCGAGCTCGCGACCGCGACGCCCGACGTGCGGGCGGGGCTCGTGCTGCTCGACGGCGCACTCCGGGCGGCCCACGCGGAGGCCCGGGCGGCGGTGACGACGGCGCTCGCCTCCGCCCGCTGCCGCGACCTCACCGCGCGGCTGGACTCGCTCGCCGCCACGCCGCCGCTCGCCCAGGGCGCCGGGGAGGATGCCGCGGCGGCGCTGCGTCCGGGCGTCGAGCACGAGCTCGGGCGGGTCCGGAGCCGCACCGGCCCGGTGGCGTCGTGGGCGGGTCCCGGCAGCGGCGAGCCGCGCCCGGCGCCCGACGTCGTGCACCGGCTGCGCAAGGCCGCCCGGCGGGCCCGCTACGCGGCCGAGGTGCTCGCGGGCTCCGGGGACCGCGCCACCGACCGCTGGGCGGGCGACGCCGTCGCGCACCACCACGACCTGCAGGACCTGCTCGGCACCGTGCACGACGCCGACGTGCTCCGCGCGACCCTCGCCGGACTGTCCGGGCCGCGCACCGCCGCGGCCGTCGACGCGTGCGCCCGGGCCGCCGGCGAGCCGGCCGATCAGGCCCTCGCGGAGGCGGCCCGCCTCGCGCGCCGAGCTCCCGTCGAGGCCGTGCCCACCCTTCGAGAACGCGATCGCTCGCGTCATCCGTCCGGATGACGCGAGCGATCGCATGCTGGGAGGCGGGTCGGTCAGTGCCCGCCGGAGACCAGGAAGACCAGGCCGAAGGCGATGGCCCCCACCACGACGCCCATGCAGGCGACGGCACCCGCGAGGCGGGCCGGGCTGGGGCGGGTGATGGCGATGGCGCGCGCCGGGCGGCCGTCGGCGGGTCCGCCGGCGTCGGGCGCCGTGGTGCCCTGCGCGTCCGGGGAGGTCGTGCCGGCCAGCAGCCGCAGGCCGAGCGCGAACAGCGCGGGGATCCCGGCGCCGATGATCAGCCCGGCCACGAGGACCTGGCCGAGGGCGCCCCACTCGATGACGTTCATGCGTCCACCTTCCGGTTCGCCGGGGCGTGGTGCGGGGGTGCGCCGACGGTGCCCACGGCGCCGACGGCGGGCCCGACGGACGACGCGGTCGCGAGGGCGGGCACGGGCCCGACGCGCTCGCCGCCCGCCTCGCCCGTGGTGGCGGCGACGGCCTCGAGGGACGCGCCCTTCTCCTCGTCCCAGGCCTCGTTCACGTTGGTGTGGTCCACCGGCTTGCGGCGCGACACGAGCCAGATGGCCGTCGAGACGACTACGAGCAGCGCGAAGACGGCGATCGTGCCGGCGGTGCCGCCGATCGCCGACTCCAGCCAGTGGCACAGCGCGCCGACGAGGCCGGCGGCGGGGAGGGTGACCATCCAGGCCACGAACATGCGGCCGGCCACGCTCCAGCGCACCTTGGCGCCCGGCATGCCGACGCCCGAGCCGAGCACGGAGCCGGTCGCGACGTGGGTCGTCGACAGCGAGAAGCCGAAGTGGCTGGACAGCAGGATGACGGCGGCCGACGACGTCTCCGCGGCCATGCCCTGGCGGGTGTCGATCTCGACGAGGCCCTTGCCGAGGGTGCGGATGACGCGCCAGCCGCCCAGGTAGGTGCCGAGCGCCATGGCGAGGGCGCAGCTGAGGATGACCCAGAACGGGACGTTCGAGTCGGCCGGCACGGCGCCGCCCGCGATGAGCGCGAGCAGAATGATGCCCATCGACTTCTGCGCGTCGTTGGTGCCGTGCGCCAACGAGACCAGCGACGCGGAGCCGATCTGGCCCCAGCGGAAGCCGCGGTTCGTGACGTCCTGCGGCACGCCGCGGGTCAGCCGGGCCACGAGCCACGTGCCGAGGCCGGCCACCGCGATGGCGACCACGGGCGCGATGAGGGCGGGCACCAGCACCTTGGAGATGACGCCCGACCACAGCACGCCGGACGTGCCGACGGCGGCGAGCACGGCGCCCACCATGCCGCCCACGAGGGCGTGCGAGGAGCTGGACGGGATGCCGAGCAGCCAGGTGATGAGGTTCCAGACGATCCCGCCGACGAGCCCGGCGAGGACGACGGGGAGCGTGATCACTCCGGCGTCGACGATGCCCTTGGCGATCGTGGCGGCGACGGCGAGCGACAGGAACGCGCCGACGAGGTTGAGGACGGCGGACAGCGCGACGGCCGTCCGGGGCTTGAGGGCTCGGGTGGCGATGGAGGTGGCCATCGCGTTGCCCGTGTCGTGGAACCCGTTGGTGAAGTCGAAAGCGAGGGCCGTCACGACGACGAGCGCGAGCAGAAGCGTCTCGGTCACGGCACCCATCGTGGAGGGTGATCCTGAGGGAATTCGACCGTCGGTGGGCCGTTCGGTGAACTGTTCCGGGACTGTTCACCTGGTGTTCATCTGACGGCGGCGTGTCGTCCGCGCGCGTCGCGCGCGACCGGCCGCCGGGTCAGGACCCGGGCCGCAGGAGGGGCGGGTTGAGCACGGCCGGGACGCTCGCCGGCCCGTCGTCGCGCCCGTCGTCGCGCTCGTCGGCGAACCCGGCCTCGCGCGCCGCCCGGTAGAGCGTCGCGGGGCGGCCCGCCCCGCCCGAGGTGGCGCGGCCGGTCTCCTCGAGGAGGCCCGGCGTGCCGGTGGCCTTGCGCGAGAAGTTGCGCGGGTCGAGACGCACGCCCCACACCGCCTCGTACACGCGCCGGAGCTCCGCGACCGTGAACTCCGGGCCGCAGAACGCGGTGGCGAGCGGCGAGTACTCGAGCTTGGACCGGGCGCGCTCGACGCCGTCGGCCAGGATCCGGGCGTGGTCGAAGGCGAGCGTCGCCCCGTCCAGCACCTCCGCCACGGGCCGCCAGGCCACGCCCCCCGCGTCCGAACCGGCCTGCACCACGCCGAACTCGGGCGCGAGCAGCAGGTGCGCCACGGACAGGACCGGCCCGCGCGGGTCGCGGCCGAGCGGCCCGTACGTCCCGAGCTGCTCCAGGTGCCCGGGCGGGGCGACACCGGCCTCCTCCGCGAGCTCGCGCGTCGCGGCGGCCGCCAGCCCCTCGCCCGGCAGCACGAACCCGCCGGGCAGGGCGGGCACCCCGCGGAACGGCTCGACCCCGCGCTCGACGAGGAGCACCTGCAGCGCGTCGTCGCGCACGGTGAGCGCGACGACGTCCACGGTCACCGGCAGCAGGGCTGCATCCGGGGGCACGCCGACGCCGGCCTTCGTCGTTCCGTCCATGCGGCCACCCTACCCGCTTGATGTCAGATTGACGAGAACTCCGGGCGGTGGTTATCGTCATCCCGACATCAATTAATCGTCATTGTGACGAGAAAGAGAGGGCGTCATGGCCACCATCCACAGCTACCCCTGGACCCGGCACTTCCTCGGCAGCCCGACGGGGCACGTCGTGCACCTGCGGCGCGGCCGCGTCGCGCACCAGGGCGTCGGGCAGGCGTTCTGGTTCCGGCCCACCACCTCGGTGCTCAGCGAGGTGCCCGTGGACGACCAGGAGCTGCCCGTCTTCTTCCACGCCGTCACGACCGACCACCAGGACGTCACCGTCCAGGCCAACGTCACGTACCGCTTCGCCGACCCCGTGACCGCGTCGCAGCGGCTCGACTTCGCCGTCGACCCCCACCACGGCACCACCAGCACCGAGGGGCGCGACCAGGTCACCACCATCGTCGGGCAGCTCGCGCAGAGCCACGCCGCCGACGTCCTCGCCGCGATGACGCTCGCCGAGGCGATGACCGCCGGCGTGCCCCGCGTCCGCGCCCTCCTCACCGAGGCGCTGCCCGCCGACCCCCGGCTCGTCGCGACCGGCATCGCCGTCGTCGGCGTCCAGGTCCTCGCCGTCCGGCCCGAGAAGGACGTCGAGCGCGCGCTCCAGACGCCCGCCCGCGAGCAGGTGCAGGCGGAGGCCGACCGCGCCACGTACGAGCGCCGGGCCCTCGCCGTCGAGCGGGAGCGCGCCATCGCGGAGAACGAGCTCGCGAGCAAGATCGAGCTCGCCACCCGCCGCGAGCGCCTCGTCGCGCAGGACGGCGCCAACGCGCGCCGGGAGGCCGAGGAGCAGGCGGCGGCCGCGATGGTCGAGGCCCGGTCGCGCGCCGAGCGCTCGCGCCTGGACACCGACGCGCGGGCCGAGCAGGTCCGCACCGTCGGCGAGGCGGAGGCCGCGGCCGAGCGCGCCCGCATGGCCGCCTACGCCGAGGCCGGCCAGGGCACGCTGCTGGCCCTCGCGCTGCGCGACGCCGCCGGGTCGCTGCCCGCCGTGCAGCACCTCACCATCACCCCCGACCTGCTCACCGGGGTGCTCGGCAGCCTGGTGCAGGGCCCGAGGGGCGGCGCTCCCGCCGGCGGAGAGGCGGCCTGACCGTGCTGCGCCGACGGGCGGTCGTCGTGCACCGCCGCACCGAGCTCGACGAGCTGCTGGACCGGCACGGCACCCGCGGGCAGGCCGAGTTCTTCCTGCGCACCCGCGGGCGCACCCTCGCCGAGGTGCAGGAGCGGCACGACACGCTCGCCGCCGCCCGCGACGCCGTCGTGGCCGCCCTCCCCGCCGGGTGGGCGAGGGCGGACGTGGAGCGCGCCGACCTGTCGCGGTTCCTCGTGGCGCCGGAGGACGTCGTGGTGGTCGTCGGCCAGGACGGGCTCGTGGCGAACGTCGCGAAGTACCTGCACGGCCAGCCGGTGCTGGGCGTCGACCCCGAGCCGGGCACCAACCCCGGGGTGCTCGTGCGGCATCCCGTCGCCGCCGCGGCGCGCCTGCTCGCCGGGCTGGACGGTCCGGTGCCACGCGGCGCGGCCGCGCCCGACCGGGCGGCGCTGCTGCCGGTCGACGCGCTCACCACCGTGCGCGCCGACCTCGACGACGGCCAGCACCTCACCGCCCTCAACGAGGTCTTCGTCGGCCACCCCGGCCACCAGAGCGCGCGCTACGCGCTGCGGTGCGCGGCGGGCGAGGAACGGCAGTCGTCGTCCGGGCTGCTGGTGGCGACCGGCACGGGGGCCACGGGCTGGTGGGCGTCGCTCGCGCACGACCGCGGCGGGCGGAGGGCGCCCGGGCGGTCGGAGGACCGCCTCGGCTGGTTCGTCCGCGAGGCGTGGCCGTCCCCCGGCACGGGCACGACGCTCACCGAGGGCACCGTGGAGCGCGGCGACGAGGTGGCGCTCACCGTCGCGTCCGACCGGCTGGTCGTCTTCGGCGACGGCATGGAGGACGACCGTCTCGTCGCCACCTGGGGCCAGACCGTCACGGTGCGGGCCGGCGCGGAGCCGCTGCGGCTCGTGCGGCCGTGACCCCTCTACGGCGCGGTTCCCCCGTAGTGCGCGGCGAGCCGGCGCATCCCCTCGTCGACGCTCACCGCCGGCGTCCAGCGCAGGTCGCGCCGCGTGGCGCGCTGGTCGAACCAGTGCGCGGTGGACAGCTGCTCGGCCAGGAAGCGGGTCATCGGCGGCTCGTCGGCGCCGGGCCGCACCCGCCACACGGCCTCGACGAGGCCCCCGGCCGACCGGGCCAGCCCGGCGGGCACGCGCCACGCCGGCGGCCGCACCCCGGCGGCGCGGCAGATGCCGGACAGCAGGTCCGCGACGGTGCGCGGCTCCCCGTTGGTCAGCACGTACGCGCGGCCGCCGACGGCGTCGGGCGCCCCGTCGAGCCGGTCGAGGGCGGCGCGGATGCCGTCGGCGGCGTTGTCCACGTAGAGCGTGTCGATGAGCGCGGCACCGTGCCCGAGCAGCGGCAGCCGCCCGTGGGCGGCGCGGTCGACGACGCGCTCGACGAGCTGGGTGTCGCCCGGCCCCCAGACGAGGTGCGGGCGGACGGCGACGACGCGCGGCCCGCCGCCGGCCCCGTCCCGGCCGAGGGCGAGCACCTCGGCGGCCGCCTTGGTCCGGGCGTAGTCGCCGCGGGCGCGCTCCGGGTCGGCGGGGGTGGCCGGGACGCCGACCAGCGAGGTGCCCAGGTGGGCGACGGACGGGGACGACACCTGGACGAACCGCCGCACGCCCGCGCGCTCGGCCGCGTCGAGCAGCGTCCGCGTACCGCGCACGTTCACCTCCCGGAACTCCGACGCGTCCCCGGCGAGGGACACCTTGGCCGCGAGGTGCACCACGGCCTCGACGCCGTCGACGGCGCGCGCGACGGCGTCCGGGTCCGTCACGGAGCCCAGGACGTCGTGCGCCCCGGCGACGCCGGACGGCCGGCGCTGCAGGGTGCGCACGTCGTCGCCGCGGGCCGCGAGCGCGCGGGCCACCGCGCCGCCGAGCAGCCCGGACGCGCCGGTCACGAGGACCGTCACGGCGCCCCCACCCGGCCGCCGGTGAGCACCCGGTCGGCCCAGGTCGCGAGCCGGGCGCGGTCGATCTTGGAGTTGTGCCGCACGTCCGTCGGCATGCGCGGCACCACGAGCACCGCCGCGAGCGGCACCGGCGACGCGGCCCGGGCGGCGGCGGCGAGCGCATCGGGCGCGAGCCCGGGGCGGCGCGCGCCGGCCACGGTCTCGACGACCGCTACCGGCTGGTGCACGCCCGCCGGCCCGACGCCGACCACCGCGGCACGACGCACCTGCGGCACGCGCTCCACGTGCTGCTCCGGCCCGACCGGCGCCAGGGGCCCGTCGGCCGTGCGGAGCACGTGCGCGAGGCGGCCCTCGATCCACAGCCGCCCCCGGTCGTCGAGGTGCCCGACGTCTCCCGTGCGGTGCCAGCGGCCCGGCGGGGTGTCGCGCTCCGCCGCCAGGTCGGTGAGCCACAGCCGGTCGTAGCGCTCCTTGAGGTGACCGGCGCGCACGAGGACCTCGCCCAGGACGCCGGGGGCGGCGGAGGGCTCGCCGGTCGCGGCGCCGTCGTCGTCGAGCGCGCTGACGAGCACCTCGCCGCCGCCGACGGGCCGGCCCACGCAGACGCCGTCGTCGGGCGCCGCGGCGGCGTCGCGGATGCCGTCGAGCGTGATGTCGGTGACGAGCAGGCACTCCGTCATCCCGTACGGCGTGTGCGCGGCGGCGGCCGGCATGAGCTCCGCCGCCGAGCCGAGCAGCTCCGCGGAGATCGGCGCCCCCGTCGAGAGGACCGTGCGCACCTGGCCGAGAGCGGCTCGGTCCGCGTCGTCCAGCGCGTCCGCCGTCGCCACGACGTTGAGGATCGCCGCCGGGGACAGGAAGACGATCCGCGCCTCGGAGGCCTGCACCGCGTCGGCGACGGCCCACGCCGTGAGGGTGCGCGGGGACGACACGTCCATGCGGGGCGTCACCGACCGGGTGCCGAGGGCCGGCCCCAGCAGCGCGAACGGCGCGAAGCCCGTGACCAGCCCCGTCTCGGGGCCGACGTCGAAGTGGGCCGCGAGCACGTCGCGCAGCGCTGAGAGCCGGGCGTGCGAGTAGACGACGCCCTTGGCCGGCCCCGTGGACCCGGAGGTGAACAGCACCGCGGCCTCGTCCTGCGGCCCCGGCTCGGGCGGCAGCGCGCGCCCCTCGCCCGCGCGGGCGACGTCGACGAGCTCGTGCGTCACCCCGAGCGCCCGGCGCACCGCCGGGGCGAGCGGGTCGGCGGAGATCCGCACCCCCGGCCAGCCGAGCGCCCGCGCGGCGGTCAGCCCCTTGGTCTGCGCGACGACGAACCTCGGCCACGCCCCGCGCTCGGCCCGGGTGAGCCCGCGCACGCCCAGCCCGGCGTCGGCCACCACGACCACCGCGCCGATCCGCAGGCACGCGTACACGAGGGCGGTCAGCGTCGGCCCGGGCTCGACCAGCAGCGACACACGGTCGCCCCGCCGCACACCGATCCCGTGCAGCCCCGCCGCGATACGCCGCACCTGCCGGTGCAGCGCCCGCCAGCTCACGGTCAGCGGACGGCCGTCCGCGCCGTCGGTGGTCATGTCCAGCACGGCCGGACCCGGGTCGTCCGCCCTGTCGTCCAACCCCGCCCACAGCGGCACGAACGGTCCTCCGCCGGTCGACACCGGACCGCTGGTTGAGCCTGTCGAAACCCTCCTCGTGGTCTCGACAGGCTCGACCGACGGAGCGCCCGTCGACACCGGACCGCTGGTTGAGCCCGTCGAAACCCGATCCGTGGTCTCGACAGGCTCGACCGACGGAGCGCCTGTCGAAACCCGATCGGTGGTCTCGACCGACGAGGCAGACAGCGACCCGAGCCACCCGAGCACCGCCGGGGTCCAGTCCGCGTCCTCCGCCACGAGGTGCCCCGCGTCGGCGAACCGGTGCACGTGCGCGTGCGGCAGCCGGTGGACGAGGTCGTCGAGGTAGCGGTCGGAGAACACCGGGTCGTGCGGGCCCCACAGCAGCACGGCGGGCACCTTGAGGTCGGCGACGCCCGCGGCGACGCGCGCCAGCTCGGGCGCGCTCGGGTGCCGGTCGTCCACCGGGATGTCGGCGACGAAGCCCTCGACGCCGTCGCGCTCGGCGGCGGTGAGGTACGGCAGGCGGTACGCCTGCGCGACGTCGTTCGCCAGCCGCGGGCGGGCCAGCGCGAGCGTGGTCTCGAGGAAGGCGCGGGTGGTGCGCGTCCCCAGCCGGTGCACGGGCCCCGCCAGGGCGAGGCGCAGCGGCGCGGGGACGGGCGCGTCCTCGGGCTGGTGCACGGCGGTGTTGAGCAGCGCGACGCCCGCGAGCTGGTCGGGGTGGTCCACGGCCCAGCCGAGCGAGACGACGCCGCCCCAGTCGTGGCCGAGCGTCACGACCGGCCCCGTCAGGCCAAGCGCGTCCGTGAAGGCGCCGAGGTCGGCGACCCGGCGGGCCAGCGGGCGGTGCTCGCCCGTCCGGCCGGAGAGGCCCATCTCGAGCTGGTCGACGGCGACGACGCGCCATGCGGGGCGGCCGTGGGCCGCGGCGTCGACCGCGTCCGTGACGAGCCGCCGCCACAGGTACGACCAGGTGGGGTTGCCGTGCACCGCGAGCACGGTGCCCGCGGGCTCGGCGCCGGGACCGAGCCGGGCCGCGAGCTCGGGCCCGTTGTCGAGGTAGTGCCACGACCCGCCGCGCGCGTCCGTCAGCACGTGGCTGTAGCGGGGGTCGAGCCCGGGCAGGCCCGGGGGGACGGTGTCGGCGGGGCGGACGCTCGTCGTGCCGGTGGTCGAGCCCCTCACCAGGCGAGCTCCAGCATCGCGGTGTTGATACCCGATCCGACGCCCATGAGCAGCACCCGGTCCCCCGCGGCGAGCGAGTCCTGCTGCTCGACCAGCGTGATCGGCACCGACGCCGGGCCCACGTTGCCCAGCCGCTCGTACGTCGTCGGGACCTTGGACCGGTCCAGGCCCACGGACTCGACGATCGCGTCGGTGTGCACGCGCGACACCTGGTGCGTCACGTACCGGTCCATGGACGACCAGTCCCAGTCGGCGACGGCGTCCTTCCAGGCGTCCACGACGAGCTCCAGCCCGCCGTCGAGCAGCGCCTTCGCGTCCGTGAACATGCCCTCCGTGCTGCCCACGCACAGGTCGTGGAAGCGGGTCGCGGCGCGCGTGACGCCGCCGAGCACGCGGTGCCCCCGCGGGTGCTCGTCCGCGCGGCCCAGCACCGCGGCCGCCGAGCCGGAGCCGAGGGTGAGCGAGGCGAACTCCTGCATGAAGTCGTCGCGGCTGCGGTCCTCGCGCAGGAGCCGCTCGATGGTGCGGTCGTGGATCACGTCGGCGTCCTCGCCGTCCACGACCACCGCGTAGCGGACCTGGCCGGACTCGATCATCCCGGCGGCGAGGCTCATGCCGTTGATGAACCCCAGGCAGGCGTTGGCCACGTCGAAGTTGACCGCCGACGACGGCAGCCCCAGCCCGTGGTGCAGCCGCACCGCGACCGACGGCTCGAGGTGCCGGCGCGTGACGGACGTGTTGATCAGCAGGCCGACGTCGGCGGCCTCGACGCCCGCGGCCCGGAGGGCCTCGTGCCCCGCGGCGACCGTCGCGTCGTCCACGTCCTCGTCCGCGGTCCAGGCGCGGCGCTCGCGGACCCCGGCCACGCGTTGCAGCAGCGTGGTGGGCAGCCGCAGGCGCCGCAGCGCCGGGGCGAGCCGCTTCTGCACCTCGGCGGACGTCCGCACGCCGGAGGGGAGGCGGCTGGTCACCGACAGCAGCGAGACGTTGGCGAACCTGGTGGTGGCGTTCCCTGACACACGAGCTCCAGACGACCGGTCGTGCATGGGGAGCACGGTGCCGGCTCAGCGACGAGTAGGCGGGGCCGCGCGACCCCGGCCCCGCGACGTTACGACGTCCGAGGCGTGCTTGCCGTTCCAACGGCACGATGTGGGATCGGCCACCCTGAGTTCACCCCGCCGTGGCGGAGGCCCCGAGCACGTCGAGGGTCCACGCGTGCTCGAAGGCGATCTCCTCCCACCGTGCGTACCGCCCGGAGACGCCGCCGTGCCCGGCGGACATCTCGATCTTGAGCAGCGCAGGAGCCCCCGCGGCCCGCAGGCGCGCCACCCACTTCGCCGGCTCGACGTACAGCACACGGGTGTCGTGCAGCGACGTGGTGGCCAGCACCCGCGGGTAGACGGACGCGTCGTCGGGCACGTTCTCGTAGGGGGTGTACGCCTTCATGCGGGCGTACACCTCGGGGTCGTGCAGCGGGTCGCCCCACTCGTCCCACTCGACCACCGTGAGCGGCAGCGACGGGTCGAGCATGGAGGTCAGGGCGTCGACGAACGGCACGCCCGCGAGCACGCCGGCGAACAGCCCGGGCGCCAGGTTGAGCGCCGCGCCCACGGTGAGGCCGCCGGCGCTCCCGCCGTCGGCGACCATGCGCTCGGGCGCCGTCCAGCCCGTCTCCACCAGGTGCCGCCCGCACGCGACGAAGTCGGTGAAGGTGTGCTCCTTGGCCGCGAGCTTGCCGTCGTCGTACCAGTGCCGGCCGAGCTCGCCGCCGCCGCGGACGTGCGCGACGGCGAAGACGACGCCGCGGTCCAGCAGGCTGAGGCGCGGCACGGAGAAGTAGGGGTCGATGCTCGTCTCGTACGCCCCGTACCCGTACAGCAGCAGCGGCGCGGGCTCGGCGCGCGTGCCGGAGCCGTCGAGGGTCACCGCGTCGCGCCGCCACACCAGGCTGATGGGCACCCGCGTGCCGTCCTCGGCGACGGCCCACTCCCGGTGCTGCACGTAGTCGGCGGGGTCGTAGCCGCCCAGCACGGGCTGCTGCTTGCGCACGTGCCGCTCGCCCGTGGCGAGGTCCACGTCCACCACGGTGGCCGGCGTGACGAACGACGTGTGCTGCACCCGCAGCAGCGGCTGCTCCCAGTCCGGGTTGGCGTCGAGGGCCACGGAGAACAGCGGCTCGTCGACGTCGATCTCGCGCGCCGTCCACGGCCGGTCCGCCGTCGTGCGGGCGTTCTGGGCCAGGTCGACGACGGCGACGCGCGGCAGCGCCTCGCGCCGCAGGCTCAGCACCACGTGCCGGGCGAACGCGTCCACGCCGTCGAGCCGCACGTCCGGGTCGTGCGGGACGACGACCCGCGCCGCCGCGGGGTCGAGGGGGCCGGCGTCGGGCGCGGGGACGTCCGTCACGACGAGCTCGAAGTTCTCCGCGCCGTCGTTGTGCAGCACCAGCAGGGCGTCCCGCCCGGCGGCGCCGTCGGTGGTGGTGGTGCTGTCGGTGGTGGTGCCGGCGGGAGCCGGGAGCACCGCGTGCTCCACCGTGTACTCGACGCCGTCGCGCCGCGGCCACACGAGCCGGAGGTCGCCGGTCGGGTCGTCCGCCTCGAGGACGTGCGCCTCGCTCGTCGTCTTCGACCCCAGCTCGACCACCAGGTAGCGGCGCGAGCGGGTGAGGCCCACGCCCACCCAGAACCGCTCGTCGGGCTCCTCCAGGACCAGCACGTCGTCCGTGGCCGGGGTGCCGACCTCGTGCCGCCAGACCCGGTACGGGCGCCACGCGTCGTCGACCGTCGGGTAGAAGACGTACCGGCCGTCCGGGGTGAGCACGGCGCCGGGGAACGTGTCCTCCACGACGTCGGGCAGGTCCTCGCCGGTCGTCAGGTCGCGCACGCGCAGCGTGAACCGCTCGTCGCCGGTGGTGTCGACGGCGTACGCGAGCCGCGCGCCGTCCTCGGACACGTCGAAGGAGCCGAGCGAGAAGAAGTCGTGGCCGTCCGCGGCGGCGTTCTGGTCGAGCAGCACCTGCTCGCCGGCCGGCACGGTCCCCGCGTCGATCTGCGGCGGCGCCCACTCCCCCGCCGCGGGCACGCGCGCGTGGACCGGGTACTGCCGCCCCTCCTCGGTGCGCGTGTAGTACCAGGAGCCGCCCGTCCGCACCGGCACCGACAGGTCCGTCTCGAGGGTGCGCGCCTTGATCTCGTCGAACACCGACTGCCGCAGCGGCGCCAGGTGCGCCAGCTGCGCCTGCGTCCACGCGTTCTCCGCGGTCAGGTGCGCCAGGACCTCGGGCGACTCCTTGTCGCGCAGCCACTCGTAGTCGTCGACGACGTCGTCGCCGTGGTGCGACCGCACCGTCGGGCGGCGCTCCGCCACCGGCGCCTCCGTGGGCGCCTCGGCGTGGGCTCCCGGCGGGGCCGCTGCGGGGTCGAGGGCGGGATCGAGGGCGGGATCGAGGGCAGGGTCGGCGGAGGGCGTCAGGTCGTCGGGCACGCGGCCAGCCTAGGTGTGGTGCCCCGGCCGGGTTCCACCCGCGTGATGCACGACTGTGACCTGGATCTGTCATGTGGGTCACATTTTCGTGGCTACACTCGCGGCACGCTCGCGAAACCCTGCGGATACATGGGCCCTTTAGTGTCCCTGCATCGACGGGGTGAGCGGGTGGAACCCCGGGCTCGCCCGGGGAACGACACGACCTACGGAGGACCCGGCCGATGACGACGGACCGACCCACCAGGGGGGTCGTGATGCGCCGCACCGTGGTAGCGCTCGCGATCGCCCTCGCACCAGCGGTGTTCGCCACGCCACCAGCGCAGGCGACCCCCGGTGCCGACACCGCGGCGCACACCCTCGCCGCCGCACCAGCCGCAGGAACGATGACGGCCGCGTCCGACGTGGCCACCGACTGTCAGCCCGAGGCCGGCACCGCGTGCGTCGCGGTCCTCGTGCTGAACGACGCGAACGACCGCATCGCGGACGCCGAGGTGACCATCACCGGGCCGGGCGACTTCAGCGCCACCGTCACGACGACCGCGGACGCCGTCACCTCGGTGGCCGTGCCCGAGGTCGGCGCGTACACCGTCACGCTCGACCCGGCCTCGCTCCCCGCCGACGAGCAGCTGCCCGAGGGCGCGCCCACCGAGCTGCAGGTCACCGCGCAGACCGGCGGCACCGGACGAGCGGCGTTCCGCGTGGGCGGGGAGGCGGCCGCGCCGAGCCCCACCAGCGAGGCCACCAGCGCCGCGCCCGGCGGCGACGACGGCACCGGGACCGACGCCGGCACGGGCACCACCACCACCGACGAGGGGGTGGGGACGGCGCCGGAGGGCGACGCGTCCGCGCAGGCCTTCTCCTGGGCCCAGGTGTGGCAGCAGTTCGGCTCCGGCATCCGCTTCGGGCTGCTCCTGGCGCTCGCGTCGATCGGGCTCAACCTGATCTTCGGCACCACGGGGCTGTCGAACTTCGCGCACGGCGAGCAGTTCGCGCTCGGCGCCGCGCTCGGCTTCATCGCCATCAACCAGTGGGGGATGTCGATCTGGCTCGGCGGGCTGGTGACCATCGCGATCTGCGCGCTCTCCGGCCTCGCGCAGGACGCCGCCATCTGGCGCCCGCTGCGGCGCCGGGGCACCCCGGTCATGCAGATGATGATCGTGACCATCGGCCTGTCGATCGCGCTGCAGTACGTCATCCAGCTCCTCATCGGAGGCGGGTCCGAGCGCATCCTCTCGAGCAACCCGCGGCCCCTGACGCTGGCCGGGATCACGCTCAGCACGACGTCGTGGATCTCGATGGCGGTCGCGCTGGTCTGCCTGGTCGGGTTCGCCCTGTTCCTCACCCGCACCCGCCTGGGCCGCGCCACCCGCGCCGTGTCGGACAACCCGGCGCTCGCCTCCGCCACCGGCATCGACCCCGACAAGGTGATCCGCATCGTCTGGATCCTCGCCACCGGGTTCGCGGCGCTCGCCGGGCTCATGTGGGGCATCTCGTACGGGTCGTTCAACTGGCAGCTCGGCGTGCAGCTCCTGCTGCTGATGTTCGCCGCCGTGACCCTCGGCGGGCTCGGCACCGCGTTCGGCGCCCTGGTCGGGTCGATCCTCATCGGCCTCGTCGTCGAGCTGTCCAACCTCGTGATCCAGAGCGACCTGCGGTACGCGTCGGCGCTCGTGATCCTCATCCTCGTGCTCCTGATCAGGCCGCAGGGCATCCTGGGCCGCCGCGAGCGGATCGGCTGAAGGGAGACCGACCATGGACGAGTTCTACAGAATCCTCACCCAGTCGCTCGCCGAGCTCATCGCCCCGACGACGGCGGCGTACGCCATCGCGGCGATCGGCCTCAACCTGCACTTCGGGTACACGGGCCTGCTCAACATGGGCCAGGCCGGCTTCATGCTGCTCGGCGCGTACGGCTTCGGCATCGCGACCATCGCCGGCGCCCCGTTCTTCCTCGCGCTCCTGGTCGCGCTCGCCGCCGGCCTGCTGTTCGCGCTGGTGCTCGGCATCCCGACCCTGCAGCTGCGGGGCGACTACCTCGCGATCGTGACCATCTCCGCCGCCGAGATCATCCGGTGGATCGGCCGGTCCACCTGGCTGCAGGAGTGGACCGGCGGCGCCTCCGGCCTGCAGGGCCGCGACTTCAAGGGCACGTTCCAGGACCTGTCGCCGCTGCCCGACGGCCGCACCGTCATCGGGCCGCTCGAGTACATCAACACCGGCTCCGACTCCTGGTGGACGCGGATCTTCGCCTGGGCCGTCGTGGCCCTCGTGCTGGTCTTCGTCTGGCTCATCACCCGCAGCCCCTGGGGCCGCGTCCTCAAGGGCATCCGCGAGGACGAGGACGCCGTGCGCGCGCTGGGCAAGAACGTGTACTCGTACAAGCTGCAGTCGCTGGTGCTGGGCGGCATGCTCGGTGCCCTCGGCGGCGTCGTCTACGTGCTGCCGCTGACCATCGCGCCCGACGCGATGGGGCGCACGATGACGTTCTTCACCTGGACCGTCCTGCTGCTCGGCGGCGCAGCCACCGTCTTCGGGCCCGTGCTCGGCGCGATGGTCTTCTTCGGCGCCTACATGCTCATGCGCACCGGGATGCGCGCCCTCGCGGAGAACACCGGGGTGGGCGACATCATCACCACCACCAACGTGGAGCAGATCGGCGGCATGCTGGTAGGAGTCACGCTGATGCTCCTCGTGATCTTCCGACCGCAGGGCATCCTCGGGAACAAGAAGGAGCTGGCCTTCAATGTCCGCTGACATGTCCGCCCACCCGTCCACCGACGAGCCCGGCGCCTCCCCCGAGCCCGAGTCCGTCGTCGACGCGGCGGCGGCCGCCGCCGCCGCGCCCACCTCCGAGGCCGCCGCCGAGGCGCTCGACGACCTCGCCCTCGTCGAACCCGTCGTCGGCTCCTCGAAGCCCGACGCGATCCTCGTGGCCGACGACGTCGTGCGGAGGTTCGGCGGCATGACGGCCGTCGACGTCAAGCATCTCGAGGTGCAGCGCGGCGCCATCACCGCGCTGATCGGCCCCAACGGGGCCGGCAAGACGACGTTCTTCAACCTCCTCACCGGCTTCGACACCCCGCAGAGCGGCACCTGGAGCTTCGAGGGCCGGTCCCTGCAGGGCAAGAGCGGCGCCCGGGTCGCCAAGGCCGGGATGGTGCGCACCTTCCAGCTCACCAAGGCGCTGTCGCGCCTCACGGTGCTGCAGAACATGCTGCTCGCCGAGCCGAAGAACCCCGGCGAGCGGTTCTGGCTGTCGTGGCTGCCGTTCACCTGGCAGGCGCAGGAGAAGGCCGCCACCGAGAAGGCGATGGAGATCCTCGCCCGGTTCAAGCTCGACACCAAGGCGAGCGACTACGCCGGGTCGCTGTCCGGCGGGCAGCGCAAGCTGCTCGAGATGGCCCGGGCGCTGATGACGAACCCCACGATGATCATGCTCGACGAGCCGATGGCGGGCGTGAACCCCGCCCTGGTGCAGTCGCTGCTGGGGCACGTGCAGGCGCTGCGCGACGAGGGCATGACGGTGCTCTTCGTGGAGCATGACATGCACGCCGTGCGGCACATCTCCGACTGGGTGGTGGTCATGGCCGAGGGACGGATCGTCGCCGAGGGGCCGCCCGCGACGGTGATGCACGACCAGGCCGTCGTCGACGCCTACCTGGGAGCCCACCACGACACCGACCTCGGGGACGACTCCCTGCTCGACCCCGAGATCCTGGCCCGGCTCGAGGCCGAGGAGGAGAAGCGATGAGCGACACCGCGATCCTGCCCGGGGAGGCCGCGACCGGCGCCCCGAAGGACAAGGAGCTGCTGCTGCGGGCCGACAACCTCGTGGCCGGCTACATCCCGGGGGTGAACATCCTCGACGGCTGCTCGATCGAGGTCGCCAAGGGCGAGCTCGTCGGCATCATCGGGCCCAACGGCGCCGGCAAGTCCACCCTGCTCAAGGCCCTGTTCGGGCTCGTGAAGGTCTACTCCGGCACGGTGACGCTCGAGGGCCAGGACATCACCGGCATGAAGGCGAACTCGCTCGTGGCCCGCGGTGTCGGGTTCGTGCCGCAGACGAACAACGTCTTCCCGTCGCTGTCCGTCGAGGAGAACATGCGCATGGGCGTCTACCTGCGCCCGAAGGTCTTCGAGGAGCGGTGGTCGTTCATCGGCGACCTGTTCCCCGTGCTGCACGACCGGCGCAGCCAGCGGGCGGGCGCCATGTCGGGCGGCGAGCGTCAGATGGTCGCGATGGCCCGCGCGCTCATGATGAACCCGTCCGTGCTCCTGCTCGACGAGCCGTCCGCCGGCCTGTCCCCCGTCCGCCAGGACGAGACGTTCCTGCGCACCCGCATGATCAACAAGGCCGGCGTGTCCGTCGTCATGGTGGAGCAGAACGCGCGCCGCTGCCTGCAGATCTGCGACCGCGGCTACGTGCTCGACCAGGGCAAGGACGCGTACACCGGCACGGGCCGCGAGCTCCAGGCCGACCCGAAGGTCATCTCCCTGTACCTCGGCACCCTCGCCGAGGAGCCGTGACCCGCCCGCCGAGGTAGTCCGGCGGTCTCAACCGGTCATCGCAACACCGGTTGGTCAGGTGGTCGAGATTAGCTCGGCGAGTCTCTCGGCGGGAGTGGCCCAGTCGAGGGTTTGTCGGGGTCGGGTGTTGAGGGCTTCGGCGACGTCGTCGAGGTCGGTGGCGGGGTGGACCGATAGGTCGGTGCCCTTGGGGTAGTACTGACGCAGCAGCCCGTTGGTGTTCTCGTTCGTGCCGCGCTGCCAGGGCGAGTGCGGGTCGCAGAAGTACAGGTCGACCGGGTCGGTGAACCCGATGTCGTGACCGAGGTTGGGCGTCATCTCCCGGCCCTGGTCCCAGGTCAGGGTGCGGCGTAGGTGCTCGGGCAGGTCCCGGATCTTGGTGCGCATCGCTTCGGCGACCTGCTCGGCGGCGTACCCGTGGGGCAGGTGCAGCAGCAGCACGAACCGGGTGGAGCGTTCGACCAGCGTCCCGATCGCGGACTTGTTCGCGGTGCCGATGATCAGGTCGCCCTCCCAGTGTCCGGGCACGGCCCGGTCGGCGATCTCGGCGGGGCGTTCGCTGATCAGGACCTCGGGCGGCACGACGCGGCGTCCTTGCTGGTTCGCGCGGGCCTGCGCCCGGGGGCGGCGCCGCCCCCGGCCGGTCCGCAGCGCGGTGTGCAACTCTTTGCGCAGTCCGCCGCGGCCCTGGACGTAGAGCGATTGGTAGATCGTCTCGTGGCTGACCCGCATGGACTCATCATCGGGGAAGTCGACCTTGAGCCGGTTCGCGATCTGCTGCGGGCTCCATACCCGGGACCGTCCGCTGTCGGGGCGCACCCGCCCGTCCAGCCGCGCCTCGATATACGCAGCGAGCCGCGGGTCGCCCACGATCTTGCGCTGGCCGTGCTTGGGACGGGCCGCGGCCCGATCACGATCAGCCTGGGCGATCGAGGGCACGTACCGCCCGTCAGACGCCCGCCGGCCGCGATGACGCAGCTCGCGACTGATCGTCGAGACCGACCGCCCCAACCAGCGTCCGATCTGGCGACACGATCTGCCCTCGGCATGCAGCAGACCGATCTGCTCACGCTCGGCGAACGACAAGAACGGATCTGCTGCACGAATAGGTGACAGCGGTTGTCAGGCGGCGAGTGCGACCTGAGTGGTCATGATGGCTTCGTACTCGATGGGGGTCAATCGTCCGAGGCGCTGCTGGCGGCGGCGTCGGTGGTAGGTGCGTTCGATCCAGGTGATGATCCGGATGCGCAGCTGCTCGCGGGTCGTCCATAGACGCCGGTCCAGGACGTTCTTCTGCAGCAGCGAGAAGAAGGACTCCATGGCCGCGTTGTCGCCTGCGGAGGCGACCTGCCCCATGGAGCCGACCAGGCCGTGACGACGCAGCGCGGCGAGGAATTTCCTGCTTCGAAACTGACTGCCTCTATCGCTGTGCACGATGCAGCCGGCCACGTCGGCGCCGTCAACCCGGCGCCTGGCGACGGCGTTCTCGAGCGCCTGGACGGCCAGCCTCGACTTCATGCGGTCGCTGATGGAGTAGCCGACGATCCGGTTCGAGTACACGTCCTTGATCGCGCACAGGTAGACCTTGCCCTCGGTCGTCGGGTGCTCGGTGATGTCCGTCAACCACAAGGCGTTGGGCTCACTGGCAGTGAAGTCCCGCTGGACGAGGTCGTCGTGCGCCGGAGGGCCGGGCTTCTTGCCGTTCTTCGAGCGCTTCTTGCCGAACACCGACCACCAACGCCCGTCCCGCACGAGTCGCCACATCGTGCGGTCACACGCGATGTGGCCGGCGTCTCGGGCCTCGTCGGCCAGCAGCCGATACCCGTACTCAGGGTCATCGCGGTGGGCGTCGAACAGCGCGTTCGCGAGGTGCGCCTGCTCGAGCTCCCGGGCCGTCACAGGTGCGGCGAGCCACCGGTAGTAGGGCTGGCGGGCGAGCTTGAGGACCCGGCACGTCACCGCGACGGGGACACCGTCAGCAGCAAGTTCACGGACGAGCGGGTAGGTCATTTTCCCGGCAGGTGCGCCTGGGCGAAGTACGCCGCCGCCCGGCGCAGGACCTCGTTCTCCTGCTCCAGCAGCCGCACACGCTTGCGGGCTTCGCGCAGCTCGGTCGACTCGTCCTTCGTCACGCCAGGCTTGGCGCCGTCCTCGACGTCAGCTTGGTGCAGCCAGTTGCGCAGGCACGACTCGGAGATGCCGAAGTCCTTCGCGACCTGCTTTATCGGGGTCTCGCCCTGGCGCGCGATCGCCACGACGTCGTCGCGGAACTCCTTGGGATGGGGTCTGGGCACGGGACACATCCTTCCAGCAGCGCCCGCAGGCACCACAGGTCAGGTGTCACCTATTCGTGCAGCAGACCCAACCGCCCCGTGGGCGCGCGAAGATCCGCATCAGGCACCCCGCCAGCCTGCGCGATCCAGTCCTGCGCCGTGCGCGCAGACACGCCCGCCACCGCGGCAGCCACGCCCACATCCCCGACATCCAGGAACGACCGCCAAAACACCCGCCGCCATGCCCGCGGCACCGCAACACCACCACGCACCACCAGAAACACCCCTCACGTCGAGGTGTTGCGATGATCGGTTGAGACCGCCTCCGGACCTCGCCGAGGTAGTTCACTTCTCCGCGAGGTAGTTCAGCCCCCCGCGAGGTAGTTCAGCCCCCCGCGAGGTAGTTCAGCCCCCCCGCGAGGTAGTTCGGCTCCCCGCGAGGTAGTTCGGCGGGACGACGCAGGACGACGGCGACCGCTCGGCCGAGCGGTCGCCGTCGTCGTCGTCGTGCGCGCGAAAGGGAATCGGACTGGCGTCAGGCGATCAGCCCCAGCAGGGCGCGACGCCGCCCGGCACGGTAGGCGGCGCGTAGTCGCTGCTCCAGCGCGATCGGGTCGTCGAGCTCCTCCCAGCGCACTCGCACGACGATCCACCCGGCGGCCTCGAGCGCCTGCTGCCTCGCTGCCTCGGCACGACGGACGGTCTCCGGGTCGCCCCGCTCGTCGCCGGAGTACTTGACGTCTCCGTCGAACTCGACGGCGACGCGCACGCCCTCCCACCCCAGGTCGACGAAGTACGTGCCGCGCGCCGTCTCCACCTCGATCTGGCAGTCCGCTCGGGGGAGGCCGGCGTCGGCCGCCACCAGTCTCGTCACGGTCTCGCCCGGCGATCCGGACCGCGGGTCGCACAGGTCGAGGATCTGCCGCGCCTGCACGACCCCGCGCTTCCCGCGCGACGCGGTCATGATCCGTGAGACCTCCGCCGGCTCGGCACCGAGACGGAACAGCGAGTCGCACGCCACCAGGGCACCGTCGCGCGGGAGGGTGCGGATGCAGTCGACCAGGGTGCGCGAGAGGGAAGTCACCGGCACGCCGAGCACCACTGCCCGGTCCTGCGCCGGCATCGGCGTGTGGTGCCGCCGGACGTGCGGCTCGACCTCCTCGTCGACGTGCGGGTTCCACTCGCGCGTCAGGTGCACGAGCTCCGGCGTCCGGTACGTCCACGCCCCGTGCAGCATGGCGGCCGCCTCGTGGCTGAACCAGAGCGGGGCGTCGGTGCCCTCGATGAGTCCACGAACGCCCGCCAGGATGACGCCCTCGTGCGACCGCGCGGGAGCGCCGGCGTCGTCGCCCCGGGCGAGCTCGAAGGCCTCCGGCACGATCGGCGGGTGGGCGGCGTCGGCGGTCCACATGCTCCGCAACGGGGAACCCGGGGCGTGCATCGCGTCGAGGATCCCGGTGATGCGTCGGATCGCCGGGACGTGGTCGGCCTCTCTCATGGGTTCGACCTTCGGTCCTCGGGCGCCAGCGATCGCGGAGAGCTCGGGCACCTGTGGACAGAGCGCACCCGTGCGCAGGCTCGGGCGCCCCGAAACCCGGAGCCCCGTCCTCGAACTACCTCGCCGGAATCTGAACTACCTCGCCGGAATCTGAACTACCTCGCGCCCGATCGAACTACCTCGCGGAGATTCGGACTACCTCGGCGGACGACGACGGCCCGGACGCTCGGGTGAGCGTCCGGGCCGTCGTCCCGTGCCGTCGGGCAGGAGCTGGGCCCCGACCGGTGGGAGATCAGTCCGTGG
The DNA here is from genome assembly GCF_050315395.1 of Promicromonospora sp. Marseille-Q5078. Lineage (NCBI taxonomy): Bacteria > Bacillati > Actinomycetota > Actinomycetes > Micrococcales > Promicromonosporaceae > Promicromonospora > Promicromonospora sp. Marseille-Q5078. The sequence continues at coordinate 317,727 of NZ_JBNPQG010000001.1, read as the reverse complement.
TGCCCTCGATCTCCTTGGTGAAGGTGTACGTGTTGTCGGCCCCGTACTCGTAGATGCCGATGAAGGCCGACGACGGGTCGTTGGCGTCGTTCAGCGGCCCGATGCCGGACTTGCCGACGTACTTGATCTCGTCGCCCGCGTCGAGCGCCTTCACACCGTCCTCGAACGAGGTGACCTCCGTGGCGCCGTCCTCGGCGCCGGAGACGGCCTTGATGTTCTTCGAGATCGTCTCGCCGTCGGTGGCCCCGCCCTTCACCGCGGCCAGCGCGGCGAGAACGGTCGCGTCGTACGACTCGGCCGAGTACGAGAAGTCCTCGAGCTCGCCGTCCTCGTTCTCCGAGTACCAGGCCTTGAGGTCGTCGCGGAACGCGTCGTCGGCCTGTGCGCCCGGCAGGGTGCCCTTGACGCCCTTGAGGGTGCCCTTGTCGAACTTGTCGCCGTAGTTGGACAGGTTGCCGTCCACGAAGTAGGTGGACCCGTCGAAGTCCCAGCCCTGCGCGACGAGCTCGTTGACGATCGCGACCGTCTCCTCGAAGGCGACGATCGAGATCGCGTCCGGCTTCTGCGCGAGCAGGTCGGTCACCTGGGCGCCGAAGTTCGTCTCGCCCGGGGCGAACTCGTTGCCCTGGCCGTTGCCGCCGTAGACGACCTCGCAGCCGCCCGCGGTGACCGTGTCCTCGATGACGTCGCGCAGGCCCGTGCCGTACGCCTCGTTCTGCACGAGGAACCCGATCTTGCAGTGGCCGTCGTCGAGGATGAGCGACCCGTGCGCCGCGCCCTGCACCGTGTCCGGCGGGGCGGTGCGGGCGAAGTAGTCGCCGTAGCCGGAGAGGTCCGCGGCGGTGTTCGCGGGCGAGATCTGCATGATGCCCGCCTCCTCGAACTGGTCGACCACGCCGAGGGTCACGGCGGAGGACGCGGCACCGATCACGGCCGAGACGCCCTTGCCGATGAGGTCGGTGGCCGTGCCGCTCGCGACGGACAGGTCGGTGCTGTCGCCCGAGTCGCCCGGCTCCACGGTGACGTCCTCGCCGAGGACGCCGCCCGCGGCGTTGATGTCCGAGACCGCGAGGCCGACGCCCGCGATCTCCGGCGGGCCGAGGAAGGCGAGCGTGCCGGTGACCGGGAGGATCGTGCCGATCTTCAGGGGCTCGGTGGAGCCACCCCCCTCACTGCTCTCGTCTCCTCCGCCGTCGGAGGAGGCGCACGCCGTGAGGCCAAGGCTGAGGACCGCCGCGAGGGCCAGGCCCTTGGCGGCTGTACTGCGTCGGATCATGCTGTTCCCCTTTTGGAGGTAGGACATTCGCGGCTCAACACCGCATTCAGTGCCGCTGAACGTAGCGAGACTGTATGTCGCGTACGTGTCGCGCGGGTCACTCGCAACAGATCGTGACGAACCTGTTATCTGCGTCACACTCGCCCGCGGCAACCGGTGCCGGAGACGACGACGGCGGCCGGCACGGTGCGTTCCGGGGCGGCCGCCGTGCGGGCGGGGCGGTGCGTCGGGGCGCTCGCGTCAGTCGCGGAACTGCGTGAACGAGGCCGTGGCCGGGTCGGCCCCGGTCCGCCCCTCGACGCCGGACTCCAGGGCGTCGATCGACGCCACCTGCTCGGGCGACAGCTCGAAGGAGAAGAGGTCGAGGTTCGAGGCCTGGCGCTCGGCCGACATCGACTTGGGGATCACGACCCGGCCCTGCTGGAGGGCCCAGCGCAGCACGGCCTGGGCCGGGGTGACCCCCAGCTCCGCAGCCGCCGCGACGACGGCGGGCGCGTCGAGGTCCGCGCCGCGTCCGAGCGGGGAGTACGCCTCGACGGCGATGCCCAGCTCGCGGCAGCGTTGCTGCACGGCGACCTGCTGGAACGTGGGGTGCACCTCCATCTGGTTCACGGCCGGCACGACGTCGGTCTCCGCGACGAGCCGGTCGAGGTGCTCCACCAGGAAGTTCGACACGCCGATCGCCCGCACGGCGCCCTCCGCGAGCAGCTTCTCGAACGCGCGCCACGTCTCGACGTACAGGTCGCGGCCCGGGACCGGCCAGTGCACGAGGTACAGGTCCACCTGGTCGACGCCGAGCGCCCGGCGGGAGTCCTCGAAGGCCCGCAGCGCCTGCTCGAAGCCCTGGTCGCCGTTGCGCAGCTTCGTGGTGACGAACACCTGCTCGCGCGGCAGGCCGGACGCCCGCAGCGCGGCACCCACGCCGGCCTCGTTGTAGTAGGCGGCGGCCGTGTCGACGTGCCGGTAGCCGAGCTCGAGGGCCTGCTCGACGTTCTTCTGGGTGCCGTCGTCGGGCACCTGGAAGACGCCGAGCCCCACCTGGGGGATCTGGACGCCGTCGGACAGGGGCAGGGAGGGGACGGGAGTGGTGGTCATGACTCCATGTGTACCGACCCACCCCGCCCGCGCGCCCGCGGTTCCGTCCGCCCGGCCCACCAGGGCGTCGACCCGTGTGCTCATCCTGTGGACAGGCTGGGCGAGAACACTGGTGCCCATGCTCGCCCTCGCGTACCGTTGTGCCCGTTGCAGTGCCTCGCTCGTACCGGACGGTCCCCCGTCTGCGCCACGGCGGTCGCGTCGTCAGGACTGACGCGGCCACCCGGCGGACCTTGGTTTCAAGAGTTGACGACGATTCACCGTGATGCGCGATCTCGACGGTCGAGGTCGTCGACACCTCTTGAAGGAGTAAGCATGGCCACCGGAACCGTGAAGTGGTTCAACAGCGAGAAGGGCTACGGCTTCATCGCCCCCGAGGACGGCTCGGCTGACGTGTTCGTCCACTTCTCTGCCATCCAGTCGCAGGGCTACCGGTCCCTCGACGAGGAGCAGCGCGTCGAGTTCGACGTGACGCAGGGCCCGAAGGGCCCGCAGGCGGAGAACGTCCGCCCGCTCTGATCTCGCCTCCCGGTCGGCTGACGCCGGCCGCGTGAGTCGCACGGCCCGTACCCCGCTCGTCGGGGTGCGGGCCGTCGTCGTTCCCGCCGTCGGCGCGGGAACGACGCCCGGTCCGTCGGCGTTGACCCTGCATGGGACTCCTCGACCGACTCCTCGGCAGAACCCGCGACGAGCGCTCGTACCACGGCGTGCCCGGGCGGCCCGACTACGGACGGACCCACGCCGGTGAGGCGCCGGGCAAGCACGGCTACGCCCCGCACCCCGACGAGCAGCCCGCCGACCGCCCCGTCCCGGGCGCGGCGGCGGCCCAGCGCGACCCGGACGAGGTGGCGGTCGAGCGGTACCGCTACCTGCTGCGCACCGCGCCGCCGGACGCCGTCGAGCAGGCGCACGCCGAGGCGTTCGCGCGCCTCACGCCCGAGCAGCGCCGCCGCGTGCTGGACGAGCTCGGGTCCGGGCTCCCGGCGTCCGAGCGCGCGACGACCGACGACCCGCAGTCCCTCGCCCGCATGGCCACCCGCGCGGAGATGCGCAACCCCGGCACGCTGGAGCAGTCGTTCCGCGGACAGGGCGGCGCCGGCGCGCGCGGCCCGGGCTTCGGGTCGATGGTCGGGGGAAGCATGCTGGGCACCGTGGCGGGTGTCGTGATCGGCTCCGCCGTGGCCAACGCCCTCTTCGGCCCCGCCTTCGGCGACCCGTCGCAGGACTTCGCGGGCGACGCCGGCGCAGAGGGCGGCGACGCCGGTGCGGACACGGGCGACGCCGGCGGAGACACCGGCGGCGACGCGGGCTCCGCGGACGCCGGGTACACCGAGGCGGCGGGGGCCGACCCGGGGTACGACGGCGGCGGCGACGCGGGCGGCGGGTTCGGCGACTTCGGTGGCGACTTCGGCGGCGGCGACTTCGGCGGGTTCTAGACCGCCCGCTCGCACAGCCCGAGGAAGGCGCCGAGCCGGCCCAGCCCCTCGGGGCTGTGCGGCAGGTAGTCGGTCAGCTCCGGCGAGCGCACCACGATGGCGCACCACTGCCCGCGCGAGACGGCCACGTTGATCCGGTGCCGCGAGAGCAGGAAGCCCGTGCCCCGCGGCACGTCGAGCGGGGACGACGCGGCGAGCGTGACGATCGCGACGGGCGCCTCCGTGCCCTGGAACCGGTCGACGGTGCCCACGCGGACGTCGGCGAACCCGGCGGCGTCGAGCGCGCGGCGCACCGCCCACACCTGCGCGTTGTAGGCGGCGAGCACGACGACGTCCCGCGGCTCCAGGGGGCGCTCCGGCCGGCCGGCGCCGGCGGTCCAGCCACGCCCGACGACGCCGGTCACCTGCCGCACCACCTCCTGCGCCTCCTCGGGCGACGCGACGCTGCGGCCGGCGTGCTCGACGGGCACGTGGTGCACGCCGGGGGCGACGCCGTCGAGCCGCCGCGCGGCCGCCGTGTCGTGGGCGCGCAACCGTCCCTCGTACGCGAGCTGGGACACCGCCTCGCACAGCGCGGGGTGCATCCGCCACGACCGCGCGAGGAAGTAGCCGAGGCCGGGCGGCAGCACGTCGCGGCCGTCGGCGAGCCAGCCGAGGGCGGACACGTCCACGGGCTCGGGGTGCCGACCCCGGCTGACCTGCGGCAGCTGCTGCGGGTCGCCGAGCAGCAGCAGCCGCCGCGCCGACCTCGCCACGGCGATCGTGGCGGCGAGGGAGAACTGCCCTGCCTCGTCGACGACCAGCAGGTCCAGGCCCTCGTCGGGCCACCGCTCCCCGTGCGCGAAGTCCCACGCCGTGCCACCGACCACGCACGGGCCGCGCCGGGCGAACTCGGCCAGGTCCTCGCCCGGCAGCTCCGTACAGACCGCCGTGGGCGACCCACCGTCGGCCTGCCGCTTCTTGGCGACCCGCTCCGCGGGGACGCCCGCCGTCTCGACGACAGCGCGCAGCATGTTCTCGACGGCGGCGTGCGACTGCGCGACGACGCCCACCCGCCAGCCCTCCGCGACCAGCGCGGCGATCACGCGCGAGCCCACGTGCGTCTTGCCGGTGCCGGGCGGACCCTGCACGGCGAGGTAGGAACGGTCGAGGTCGCGCGTCGCGGCGAGCACCGCCGCGGTGAAGTCGTCGTCGACGACGTCGGGCAGCGGACCGCCCCCGGCCAGGCGCGGGGTCCGGCGGCGCAGCAGGTCGGCGGCCGGCCCGTCGGGCAGCGACCGGTCGGCGTCCCAGCCGGCCAGGGCGCGGCGCGCCACGTTCTCGAGCGCCTGCTCCTGCGGGTCGGCGCGCGGCCCGATGGAGGGGGTGAGCGCCATCGGCAGCGCGTCGAACGGCTCGACGCCCACCCGCACCTGCTCCCGCAGCACCAGCACGTCCCGCTCGCCCGACTCCGTCGCCCGGCGCGCGGCGTCCACGACGGCGGCCCGGCCGTGGAAGCCGCGCACCGCGTTCGCGGGCACGGTCACCGCGGCGGGCGCGGGGGCGTCGTAGAGCACGAACGGCTCGGCCCCGACCACCAGCTCCGACCCCTCGGGCAGCCGACCGACCAGCTCCAGCACACGCGCCGGCGCGCGCCGCCCGTCCTCGAGCGCCCAGTCCCGGACCACCGTCGCGCGTTCCACGTGAAACGTGTTCCGACGTCCCTGCCACTCGTCCGTCGGCAGCTCGAGCCGGGAGTAGTGCTCGTGCCAGAACGGCTTGCTCTCGCGCCGCCAGTACCCGAGCGCGGCGCCGACCAGCGCCAGCGCCTCGGCCTCGTCGTCGCGGGCGCCACGGTCCTCACCGACGCGGTCGCGCACCTCCGCCTCCAGCGCCAGCCGGCGCTCGCGCGCCTCGCGGGCCGCCGCCTGGCGAGGGGTCTCCTCGGCGGCGGGCGTGGTCTCGACAGGCTCGACCGGCGAGACCCGCGGCATGGTCTCGACAGGCTCGACCGACGCCTCCGCCGGTTGAGCCTGTCGAAACCCCGCGTCGACCGACGAGGCGCGCGCGTCGACGACGCCCGCGGCGCCGCGCAGCCAGTCGAGCAGCCGCAGGGTGGAGACGCAGTCGTAGCGGTTGTAGTCGGCGATGCCGCGCAGGAGCCCGTCCGCCTCCTGGGTGCGGCCGGCGTCGCGCAGCGCCGTGTACTCGGCGTAGGCGACGACGGACGCCGCGGCCGTGGTGACGTCGCCGGAGCGCAGCTCGTCGCCCATGTAGAGCGGCTCGAGCTTCTTGATCGACTTCGACCGGTCGGAGATCCGCAGCGACGACCGCACGACGGCGTAGAGGTCCACCAGCACGCCGTCGCGCAGCAGCTGGTCCACCTCCTCCTCGTACACGCCGTGCCGGGCGGCGATGGACAGCAGGTGCACGCGCTCGTACGACGCGTAGTGGTAGACGTGCAGGTCCGGGTACCGGCGCCGGCGCTCGGTGAGGTAGTCCACGAAGTCGACGAGCGCCTGTCGCTCCTGCGCCAGGTCGTGCGCCCAGAACGCGCGGAACGGCGGCGCCTCCCCCTCGGCGCCGGGCCGCTCGACCAGGCCGAAGAGGTAGTCGATCCCCGTCTGCTGACCCCACTGCTCGCCCTGCGGGTCGGACCACAGCGGGTCGCCCTCGAAGTCGAAGAAGACGTCGCCCGGGCTGGGCGGCGGCAGCCGGCGCACGGCTGAGGTGTCGGGCAGCGACCAGCGGATGACGGCGGGCTCGCCGTGGTCGTCGTAGGCCACCTCGCCGTCGCCGCCGCTCGTGCCGAGCTGGAGCCGCGCCTGGTCGCGCACCCGCTCGAAGCTGCGGGCCGGCATGCCCTCGGGCGGCTGCTCGGCCTCGGCGAGCGCGTCGATCGTCGTGATGCCGCCCGCGACGAGCCGCGCCCGCTGCGCCTCGTACACGCCGCCGACCAGCAGCACGTCGCGGTGCGCGGCGACCTGCTCCGTGCACGCCTCGCACCGCCCGCAGGCGGTGAAGCGCTCGTCGCCCCACGCGAGCGGGCCGTCGTCGGCGCGGTGCGCGGCCACGACGTCGCGCAGCCGCGCCCGGCGCTGCTGCAGCACGGGCAGCAGCTCGGCGAGCCGGTGGGAGCTGGTGACGCGGGTGCCGAGCACCAGGTGCACGGCGTCGGTCGGGTCGACGCGCGCGGCCGCGAGCTGGTCGGCGTACGCGGCGAGCTGCAGCAGGGCCGTCACCTTGGCCCGGCGCGCGAGCTTGGTGTCGAGCACCGCGTAGCGCGGCAGCGCGGCGGCCACGTGCTCCCCCGGGCGGCCCGGTCGGACCTCCGGGTCGCCGAGCGGGTCGCGCAGCAGGAAGTCGGCCCGGCCGTGGAACTCGCCGTCGAAGAACGAGGCCTGGGCGACGACGTCCGCCCCCGCCTCGACGGCGGCCAGCGTGGCGCCGTGCGCGGCCTCGAGCGCCTCCCGCGTGAGCCGCGCGGCGGGCTTCACCTCGGCCACGCCGCCCGTGGCCCCGGCGGCGGCGCGGCCGAAGCGGGCCACGTACTCGTCCAGCACCCTGCGCTCGTGCGCGTCCCCGAGCGCCGCCGTCCGCGCGAGCATCGCGTCGGCCTCCCGCTCCCGGCGCGGCGCGCGGCCGAGCAGCTCGTCCAGGCGGCGCAGCAGGCGGAACTCGCACCCGGCGGCCACGACGAGGTCGCTCGCGGAGTGCACCACCGTGGGCTCCGAGGCGGGGCGGGCGGCGTCGAGGAGGAACATGTCCCCGGTCTACCAGCGGCGACCGACACCGAGGCGGGGGAGCCGGCGACGACGCGGGAGCCACCTTGCATGCAAGTTGGATGCAACCTAGGGTGCCGCGGGTGACCTCCTCCCCCACGGCGTCGCTCAGCGCGGCCGAGCGCGCCTACCAGCACACCAAGGCGAAGATCCTCTCGGGGGAGGTTCCCGGCGGCCGGCTCCTGTCCGAGGGCGACGTCGCGGCGGAGCTCGGCATCAGCCGCACCCCGGTGCACGAGGCCTTCCTGCGCCTCGACGCCGAGCGGCTGCTCGCCGTCGCGCCCCGCCGGGGGGCCGCGGTCCTGCCCATGGCGCCGGACGAGGCGCGCGACGTGCTCGAGATGCGCGAGGCCATCGAGCTCTCCACCGCCCGCCGCGCGCTGGCGCACGGCTCCCCCGCGCCCGCCGTCCTCGACGCGCTGCGGGCCAACGTCGCGACGCAGCGCAAGGCCGCCGCGGACGGCGAGGTCGACGCGTTCGTCCGCGCCGACGGGGAGTTCCACGCCCTGCTCGTGGCGGCGTCGCGCAACCAGACCGCCGTCCAGCTCTACGACCTGCTGCGCGACAAGCAGCACCGGCTGCGCGCCCAGCTGCTGCACGTCGGGCCGGAGATGGTCGCCACCTCGCTCACCGACCACGAGGAGATGCTCGCCGCCGTCGAGCGCGGCGACGCCGACGCCCTCTGCGACGTCGTGCACGAGCACGTCCGCCGGCACCGGGGGATCCTCTGATGCCGGGCGCCGCGACCGGCCTGCGCGGGTGGAAGGGCGTGTTCGGCACGCTGTTCGTGTGCTCGTGGGCCGGCAACCAGTTCAGCCCCGTGCTGCTCATGTACGAAGACGTGCACGGCTACGGCGACGCCACCGTCAACGCGTTCCTCGGCGTGTACGTGCTCGGGCTGGCGCCCGCGCTGCTCGTCGCGGGTGCGCTGTCGGACCGGCACGGCCGGCGCCCGGTGATGTTCGTCGCCGTCGTGTCCGCGATGGCGGCCAGCGCCGTGCTCGCGTTCGGCGCGCTCGGCCCGGTGCCGATCTACGTCGGCCGCCTCCTGTCCGGGATCACGGTCGGCACGGCGATGGCCGTCGGCACGAGCTGGCTCAAGGAGCTGTCCCAGACGCCGTTCGACCGGTCCGCCGACGCCGGCTCGGGCGCCCGGCGCGCGTCGCTCGCGTTCACCCTCGGCTCCGGCCTGGGCGCGCTCGTGGCGGGCGGCCTGGCGCAGTGGGGCCCCTGGCCCGAGGAGCTGCCGTACCTGGTGCACCTCGTCGTGACCGCGCCGTTCCTCCTCCTCGTGCGTCGGGTGCAGGAGACCAGCACCACGGGCGGGGTGGACGGCCCGTGGTGGGCGCAGCTGCGCGTGCCGACGGCCGCGCACCGCCGGTTCCGGCGCGTCGTGCTCGTCGTCGCGCCGTGGATCTTCGCCGTCGCCGCCCTCACCTACGGCTACGCGCCGGTGCTGCTGCGCGAGCAGGCCGGTGACCTCGGGGTGGCGTACGCGACGCTGCTCACCGTCGTCGCGCTGGGCGTGGCCGCCGTCGTGCAGCCCGCCGCCAAGCGGCTCGACGCCGTCGACAGCGCCCGCGGGCTCACCGTGGCCGCCGCCGTGCTGACCGTCGCGGTGGCGTGCGTCGGGCTGGTCGTGACGTCCGGGTCGCTGTGGTGGGGCGTCGGCGCCGCCGTGGTGGGCGGCGCGGGCATGGGCGTCGGCCTGTCGTCCGGGCTGCTCGAGGTGCAGCGCATCGCGGGCCGGCGCGACCTCGCCGGCCTGACGGGCGTGTTCTACGCCGTCGCCTACGCCGGGTTCCTGGCGCCGGCGGTGATGGCCGCGATCACGCCGCCGTTCACGACGGCGCAGCTCTTCACCGTCCTCGTCGCGCTCGGCGTCGTCTCGACCGTCGTCGTCCTGGCGCACTACCGCAAGCACCTCCCGCAGTCCTGAGGGGCGGTCGCGGGCGACCCGGCATGGACCCGGACCTGGGGTTTCCGCCATAGTGGTGGCCGCTCGACGACGGAGGAGTGTCATGGCTGTGCGTTTCAACCCGCCCCCGGGGTGGCAGGTGCCCCCGGGATTCCGGCCCGGGGCCGGGTGGGTCCCCGACCCCGCGTGGCCGCCCGCACCCCAGGGCTGGGACTACTGGGTGGACGACGCCGCGCCCGCCCGGCCGTCGTCGCGCCCCGAGTCGCCGGCGGAGGCGACCACCGTGATGGCGCCCGTCCCCGCGGTCGCGCCCGCGGCGGCCGCGGCGCCCACCCTCACCGCGATGCCGCCGATGCCGCCGATGCCTCCCGCGCCGCCGGCACCGCCCGCCCCGACCGTCACCACGACGTACGGCGCGCCCGTCGCGACCGTCGTCGCACCGCCGCCCCCGCCGCCCGGCGTCCCGGCGAGCGGGCGCCTCGCGGGCGGCGGCGACGAGCACGGCGCGGTGTCGACGGTCTCGGCGGCGCTGCGCACCGTCGGCGACAAGTTCCGCGCCGGCGGCGAGCGCCGGGCCGCGCGCCGGGCGTCCCAGGAGGCCGCCGCGGCGGCCGAGCCCCCGCGCACGCGTCCCCCGTCGCGCGGCGGGCGGGGCGGGCGCCCGTCGAACCTGCTCGTCGCGGGCGTGGCCGTCGCCTGCCTCGCGATGGGCTGCATCCTCGGTGTCACCGTGTCGATGATGCGCAGCTCCGACGCCGCGCAGGCCCTCGTCGACGCCGACCGCACCATGGCCGCGGCCGAGCAGGTCAAGGCCGACGCCCAGCAGGCGCAGGAGGACCTGGACGAGCAGAAGGCCGACGTCCAGAAGCGCGAGGACGCCCTCAAGGACCGGGAAAAGGCGGCCGAGGCGCAGGAGGCCGAGCTCGCCAACCAGAAGAAGGCGTTCCAGGACCAGCAGACCCAGACCCAGCAGCAGCAACAACAGCAGGCGCAGCAGCCGCCGCAGGACGCCGCCTGGTTCTACTGGGACTGCAACGCCGCCCGCGACGCCGGCGCCGCGCCGATCCAGAACGGCCAGCCCGCTTACCGCGCCGCGCTCGACGCCAACGGCAACGGCATCGCCTGCGAGGACGGGGAGTAGGCGACCGGACGAACTTCCCCGGGCTGCTCCGGGCTACTCCGGGCTACTTCCCGGCGACCTCGAACGGGGCGGTCGTGCCGTCGGTGAACGTGACCTCCGCGGTGTCGCGCAGCGACGCCTCGCCGGGCGCCCAGACGGCCCACCACCCGTCGTGGACGGTGGCCTGGACGCGCTCGCCGGAGGTGAGGGTGAGGTCGACGGCAACGACCTCGGACCCGGCCCGCCCGTAGGCGGAGGTGAGCGCACCGTCGCCGGTCGCGCCCGCGGACCAGGACGCGGTGCCGGACTGAAGCGTGGTGACGTCGCGCGGGCCCGGGTCGACGGGACCGGCGGGTAGCACCGTGTCCCCGGACACGACGTCGCTCGCGCCGGACGCCTGCCTCGTGACCAGGCACTCCCCGACGGCGCCGTCCCCCGAGAGCAGCACGTACGTGTACTCCCCGCGCTCCTCCGCGAGCACGGGGCTGATGGGCACGTCCTCCACCTTCGGCCCGTCGGGGCCGTCGGTGATCGTGTGGGCGCTCGTGTCGCACGGCGCCGCGCGATCGATCGTCTCGGCGTCGGAGAGCACGGTGGGCACGGCGGTCCAGCCCGCGAAGGCGGGCGGCGCGCCCGGCGACGTCACCGTCACGACGACGGCCACCGCCACGACCGCCGCGGCCGCGGCGCCCGCCAGGACGGCGGTGCGCGTGCGGCGCCGGATCGGGGTGGCCCGCCGGGAGGTGTCGAGGATGGCAGCCAGGGCGTCGTCGTCGGCACGGCCGGGCGACCGGAGGTCGCGGGCCGGGTCGAGCTCGGCGAGCTCGAGCATCATCGGGGACTTCATCACGCCTCCTGGAGCTTCTGGAGCACCGAGGCCGTCTCGGACGGCAGACCGGAGTAGGCCAGCAGCCGCTTGCGGGCCCGTGTCAGGCGGACGGAGAAGGTGGAGGGGCGGACCCCGAGGACGCGCGCGCCCTCCACGGCGGTGAGCCCGTCCCAGGCGACCAGCGCGATCACCTCGCGGTCGGCGTCGGAGAGCATCTCCCACGCGCGACGCAGGTCGGCCCGGTCGGCCGCCAGGTCGTCGGGGCCCTCCTTGCTCGGCTCGGGCTCCCGCTCGAGCCGGACGCCCAGCGCCCGCCAGCGCCCGTGGGTGCGCAGGTGGGTGGCGAGCACGTTCCGCGCGACGCCGAGCAGCCACGGCTTCGGGTTGTCCGGGACGTCGTCCAGCCGGCGCCATGCGACCAGGAACGTCTCGGAGACGACGTCGTCCACGAGGGCGGGCTGGACCCGGCGCGCCACGAACCTCGTGACCGCCTCGTGCTGGTCCACCCACATCTGCGTCAGCAGCGCGCGGGCGTCGACGTCGTCCACCATGAAAGCCTTCCGTCCTCACACAGGAGTTGCCGGCAACCCCCCGAGTGCTACACGGTAGTCATCGCAAGGGTCCGACGACGAGGTCGGCGCCTCGCGCCGGAGCCCACCCGAGGAGTGACATGAGCCGAGGCAGGAACGTCCGCACGAACGTCGCCGCAGGTCTGGGCGCCACCGCGCTCGCGCTGGGGCTCGTTCTCGGCGCCGCGACCGGCTCGCAGGCCGTGACCGCCGACGCGTCGACCAGCGAGAACGTGACCGGCGAGAACGTGAGCGGCGTGCCCGCGCCCGGCAGCCCCGCGAGCGAGTGGAAGGCCTGGTCCGCGCGGGAGCGCGCGGACGCCGAGGCCACCGACTGGAAGGCCGACGCCGCGGCGCGCGGCTGCGTGCTGAAGGACGTGACGATCTCCGAGGAGGTCGACGCCGCGTACAACCGCGCGATGGGCGCCCCCGCGGACCTCGTCACCCACCGCGTGGACCTGCTGGAGAACTGCGGCGACGCCCCGGCGGCCACCAAGGCGGCCGGCGCGGCGGGCGCCACGACGCTCAGCCTGCCCTCCGGGAACCAGTGCGCGACGACGTCCGGCCCGGGCACCATGTGCCTCACGACGAGCAGCGGTCGCGTCTACGCGTCGTGGCAGTACCGCGGGTCGGGCTCGGTGAGCGGCTTCATGCGGGTCTACCGGGTCTCGTCGGGAGCCGACGGCTGCCCCACCGGCACCACCTGGCTCACCGGGGGCAGCAGCACCTGGGACAGCGGCGACACCCGCACCATCTCCAAGACGCGCACGACGGCCGGCGGCTACTCCGCGCACATCTGGAAGAAGGTCACCCTCGGCCACACCGACTGGGGCGGCGCCTGCGCGACCCTCTGATCGCCGTCATCGCCGGTTGAGCCTGTCGAAACCCACGGAGCCGGGTGTCGACAGGCTCAACCCGCAAGGCTCGTCAGAGCACGTGCGCCAGGAAGTCCCGCAGCCGGGGCTCGGAGGGGTTGTCGAGCACGTCGGCGGGACGGCCCTCTTCGACGATCGCGCCGTCGTCCATGAAGACGACGTGGTCGGCGACCTCGCGGGCGAACCCGATCTCGTGCGTCACGACGATCATCGTCATGCCGGAGCGCGCCAGGTCCTGCATGACGGCGAGCACCTCGCCCACGAGCTCGGGGTCGAGCGCGGAGGTGGGCTCGTCGAAGAGCATGAGCTCGGGGTCCATCGCGAGCGCCCGCGCGATCGCGACGCGCTGCTGCTGCCCGCCGGAGAGCTGCGCGGGGTAGTACTGCACCCGCTCGCCGAGCCCGACCCGGTCGAGCAGCTCCAGGGCGCGCTCCCGGGCCGCGGCCCGGGACAGCCCGCGCACGTGCACGGGCGCCTCCATGACGTTCTCCAGCGCCGTCTTGTGCGGGAACAGGTGGAAGCGCTGGAAGACCATGCCGATGCGGGAGCGCTGCTTGGCGATCACCTTGGGGTGCAGGCGGCGCAGCACGCCCTTCTCGTCGCGGCGGTAGCCCATGAGGTCGCCGTCCACGTGGATGGACCCGGCGGTGATCTCCTCGAGCTCGTTGACGCAGCGCAGCAGCGTGGACTTGCCGGAGCCCGACGGCCCCAGCACCACGGTGACGGAGCCGCGCGCGACGTCGAGGTCGACGCCCTTGAGCACGTGCACGGCGTCGTGGCCGCGGCCGAACACCTTGTGCACGTCGCGCACCTGGACCATCGCGCCCGCGGCGGGCGTGGTCTCGACCGGCTCGGCCGGCTCGACCGGCGAAGGGCCGTTCATGGGGTCACCTCCAGGAAGGGGTCGTCCTTGGTGGTCCCCGACGCGCCGATCAGGTCCTGCTTGCGGGGCTTGCGCCCCCGGCCGCCGCGCGGGCCGCGTCCGCCGCCGGTGCGGCCGCCGTCGAACCCGCGGCCGTAGTACCGCTCCAGGTAGTGCTGGCCGACCATGAGGACCGACGTGATGAGCAGGTACCAGAGCGCGGCCACGATGAGCAGCGGGATCGGCTGGAAGATCCGGTTGCCGATCGCGTTGGTGGCGTACGTGAGCTCGAGCGTGAACGGCACCGCGAGGACCAGCGAGGTCGTCTTGAGCATGGAGATGGTCTCGTTGCCGGTGGGCGGCACGATGACGCGCATCGCCTGCGGCAGCACGATGCGGCGCAGGATCTTGCCGTCCTTCATGCCGAGGGCCTTGGCGGCCTCCGTCTGGCCCGGGTCCACCGACGACAGGCCGGCGCGCACGATCTCGGCGAGGTACGCGGACTCGTTGAGCGCGAGGCCGAGCAGCGCCGCCCAGAACGCCGTGATGACGTCCTGGGTGGTGAACGTGAAGAACTCCGGGCCGAACGGGACGCCGAGGCTCAGGCGGGGGTACAGCACCGACAGCAGGCCCCAGAACACGAGCTGCGTGTAGATCGGGGTGCCGCGGAAGAACCAGATCCAGAACCACGACACCGCGCGCATCACGGGGTTGTCGCTGCGCCGCATCACCGCCAGCAGCACCGCCAGCACGATGGCGAGCGCCATCGAGCCGAAGGTGAGGACGAGCGTCCAGCCGACGCCCCGCACGACGACGACGTCGCGCAGGTACAGCCAGACGGTGTCCCACCGGAAGTTCGGGTTGGTGACGAGCGCGTTGACGGCCATCGCCACGAGGACGAGGACGATCGCGGCCGACACCCACCGCCCCGGCCGGGGCACCGGCCGGGCGTGCAGGGGCTCCGGCAGCTGGCCGGACGGTCGATCAACCATGTGGTCAGCCTGCCGGGTTCAGCTCTGCGGTGTCGAGCACGGCCGCGCCGGAGCCCCAGGTGTCCGCGACCTGGGCGAGCACGCCGTCGTCCATGAGCTTCTGCAGGCCGGCCTGCACGGCGTCCGCGAGCTCGGTGTCGTCCTTCGCGACGACGACGCCGTAGGGCGCGGCGTCGGTGATGTCGCCGAGCTCCTCGACCGTGCCGCCCGTCTGCTCGACGGCATAGGCGATGATCGGCGAGTCGGCGTACATCGCCTGCAGCTTGCCGCCCGCGAGGTTGGTCGTGACGTCGGACTGGGAGTCGTAGGGCAGCACGTCGACGGCGTCCTTGCCCCCGTCGGTGCAGGCCTTGCTGATCGTCGCGAGCTCGTCCTGCTGGATGGTGCCCGTCTGCACGCCCACGGTCACGCCGCACAGGTCGTCGGGCGAGACGCCGTCCGGGTTGCCCTTCGCCACCGCGAACTGCGAGCCCGCCGAGAAGTAGCTGACCATGTTGACCGTCTTCAGCCGCTCGGGCGTGACGGAGAACGCGGACATGCCCGCCTCGTACTTGCTGCCGATCGCCGGGATGATCGAGTCGAAGCCCGCGTTCTGCACGTCGAGCTCCAGCCCCATCGTCTTCGCGAGGGCGGTGGCGATGTCGATGTCGAGGCCCACCGGGGTGGTCCCGTCCGCGTCGACGAACTCCACCGGCGCGTACTCGAGGTTGGAGCCGATCGTCAGCGTGCCGTCCTCGGCCACGGCGGCGGGGACCTTCGCGGCGACCGCGTCGTCCTTCTGGACGGCGTCGAGGTCGACGGCGGCCGGCGAGGACTCGCCGGCGGACGCGGCCGGCGACGAGCCGAGGTCCTGCGAGGCCGTGGTGCAGCCGGTGAGGGCGAGGGCGGCGACGGCCGAGGTGACGACGGTCGCCACGAGGGCGGGGCGGGTACGCATGGTGGGCTCCGAGGATCGTGCGAGGGGTCGATGCATGAGTATGCAGCCCGAGGAATTAATCTCCAAACCGCCTGGTGACCGGTACGGTCGTCCGAGTGTCCCCCGCATCGCTCGCGCTCGTGCTCACGGCGGCCGTCCTGCACGCGGTGTGGAACGTCGCCGCCAAGCGGGTGGACGGCGACTCGCGCGTGTTCGTCTGGCTCTACGGCACGGCGTCGGCGGTGCTGTGGCTCCCCGTCGGCCTGGTGGTCCTCGCGCGCGACGGCTGGCCGGACCTGGGCACCCTGGTCGGCGCCGCGGCCGTCTCCGGCGTCCTGCACAACCTGTACGGCGTCGCCCTCAACACCGGGTACGCCCGCGCCGACCTCGGGATCGTCTACCCCACGGCGCGGGGCGCCGGCCCGCTGCTCACCATGGCCGTCGCGCTCCTCGCGCTCGGCGAGCACGCCGACCCGGTCCACGTGGTCGGCGGCCTCGTCGTCGTCGCGGGCGTGGCGGTGGTGGCGAGCTCGGGCGCCACCGGCGTCGACGCGTCCCGCGGCCTCGTCGGCGTCCGCTGGGGGCTCGCCACCGGCGCGGCCATCGCCGCCTACACGCTGTGGGACGGCCACGCCGTCACGACGCTCGGCCTCGACCCTGTCGCCTATTTCGCGTTCAACGCGGTGTGGCAGTCGCTCACGCTGGCGCCGATCCTGCGGGACCGCGGACGACGCACGGAGGCGGCCCGCATGACCCGGCGGCACCTGAAGGAGATCGCGCTCGTCGCCGTCCTCTCGCCGCTGGGCTACATCCTCGTGCTCGTCGCGATGCAGACCTCCCCGGTCGCGCTGGTCGCGCCGGCCCGCGAGTCGAGCATCGTCATCGGCACCCTCCTCGCGTGGTGGCTCTTCAAGGAGCCGCGGCCGGCGGTGAAGATCCTCGGGTCGCTGATCGTCATGGGCGGGATCGCCCTCCTGGCCGTCCCGGCCTGACGCCGCTGAACCGTCCGACGTGCCGGTCCGGACCTGCGTCCCTATGCTCCGAGAATGATCAAGTTCCTGCTCCGGACGGCGATCTTCCTGCTGGCGGCGGCGGTGGGTGTGCTCCTCACCGCCTGGATCTTCGCGGCGTTCGACCTGGAGACGTTCTCCATCAACTGGTCCGAGCCGCTCGGCTTCATCCTCGCCATCGTCATCTTCGCGCTGGCGCAGGCGATCCTGTCCCCGTTCTTCGCCAAGATCGCGCGGAACAACGCGCCGATGCTCACCGGTGCCGTCGGCCTCGTGTCGACGTTCGTCGCGCTGATCGTCGCGGTGCTCTTCACCGACGGGCTCGACGTCGGCGGCTGGGCCGGGTGGGTCATCGGCCCCGTCGTCGTGTGGCTGCTGGGCATGATCGCGGCGTTCCTCCTGCCGTTCTGGCTGCTCAAGGAGGGCGTCGAGAAGGTCAGGGAGAACAACGCGGACGACTGAACCGCCGAGATAGAGAAGCTGGATCCGCGAGATAGAGAGGGGACGGCCCGACCTGATTCGGGCCGTCCCCTCTCTATCTCGCGGATCCAGCTTCTCTATCTCGGCGCGCGGATCAGGTGTCGCGCTCGGTGATGGCGTCGTCCTCGCGGTGGTCGTCCTCGGCGCCCGGCGGGAAGTCCGCCCGCTCCGAGCGGGCGCGCAGGGCGACGATGCTGACGACCAGGCCGCCCCAGACGATCAGGAGGGACAGGACCATGAGGGCGACCGCGGAGCCGGTCATCGCGAGGCCTCCTTCGTCGCGGCGGCCACCGGCGGGTACGGGGGCCACGGGGTGAACGTGTCCGGGCTGCGCGTCCAGCGCGTCGCCGTCAGGACGACGGCGCCGACGACGAGGACGACGATCGTGCCCCAGCCGGCGTACAGCAGGTAGGTCTCGTCGTACGCCTCGTACGGCGTCTGGATCAGGTCGACGATCCGCGAGACCAGCATGTAGGCGAGGACGGCCGGCACGATCGCGCCGACGCAGACGTACCACCAGCGGCCCACCTGGAACGTGGAGACCGCGTTCAGGTGGTACCTCAGCTCGGGGCTGGCGCGCAGCAGCCAGACCAGGAAGACGCACATGAGCACCGCGGACGCGACGATGCCGATCTGGTTCGACCAGTTGTCGATCGTGTCGAGGGCGATGAGGCCCGTCGTCGTCGAGAAGCCGACCACCGACAGCACCGCCGCGACGATGCCGATCCACAGCACGGCCTGGCGGCGGGTCAGGCCGAACTTCTCCTGGAACGACGCGGAGACCACCTGCAGGATGGAGATCAGCGACGTGAACCCGGCCATCGCCAGCGACCCGAAGAACAGCGCGCCGAACAGCGGGCCCGCCGGCATCTGCGACACCACGGCGGGGAAGGTCACGAAGGACAGGATCGGGCCCGTGATCCCCTCGAGGTCCGCCACCGCGACGCCCTGCTCGTTCGCGAGGAAGCCGAGGGCGGCGAACACGCCGATGCCCGCGAGCATCTCGAAGCCCGAGTTGGAGAACGCCACCACGAGGCCCGGCGACGTGAGGTTGGCGCGGCGCTTCCGGTACGACGAGTAGGTGATCATGATGCCGAACGCCACGGAGAGCGAGAAGAAGATCTGCCCGTAGGCGGCGATCCACACGTTCAGGTCGCTCAGCGCGCCCCAGTCGGGGGTGAAGAGGGCGTTGAGGCCGTCGACCGCGCCGTCCAGGAAGACGGACCGCACGACGAGCACCGCGAACGCGACCACCAGCAGCGGCAGGAAGATCACGTTGGCCCTCTCGATGCCCTTGGCCACGCCGCCCGCGAGGACGGCGATGGCCGCGACCCACACGAGGACCAGCGGGATCAGCACGGCCGGCACGAAGTCGAGGCTGAACCAGGGCCCGCCGTTCGCGGTGTCGGACAGGTGCAGGTAGTCGCCGGTGAAGAACGCCGCCGTGTCGTCGCCCCACCGCAGGTCGAACGAGTAGACGAAGAAGCTCAGCGCCCACCCGATGATCGCGGCGTAGTAGATCGCGATGACGAAGCAGATCATCACCTGGAACCAGCCCAGGCCTTCGAGCCACCGCTTCACGCGGCGGAACGCGGTGGGCGGCCCGCCGCGGAAGCGGTGGCCCAGCGCGTAGTCGAGGAAGAGGATCGGGATGCCCGCGGTCAGCAGCGCGATCACGTAGGGCACCAGGAAGGCGCCACCGCCGTTCTCGTACGCGACGCCGGGGAAACGCCAGATGTTGCCGAGCCCCACCGCGGAGCCGATCGCGGACAGGATGAACCCCAGCTGCCCGCTGAACTGTTCCCTCGGGGGATGGGTGTCTGTGGATGTTGCGCTCACAGGCGTCGAACCTCCATGGTCAGCCGCGCCGCGTCAAACCTGTCTCAGCGATGCTGCCTCAGGACGGTCCGGCGCGCAGGACGAGGCGTGTCACCCGTCAGCCGGCGAGCAGCCGGCCCACCAGGCCGCCGTGCAGCCGCCCGTCGGGGTCGAAGCGCCCGGCGAGCGCCCGGAAGTCGTCGAACCGCGGGAACAGCGCCGCGGTGTCCCGCGGGTCGAGCGTGCTGACCTTGCCCCAGTGCGGGCGCGCCCCGAGCGGTACCAGCGCCTCCTCGACGGCGGGCAGCACGGCCCGGACGTCCGCCTCGCGCGGCAGCCACGTGAAGTGGAACCCCACCGAGGGCTCGTCGAACGGGCTGAGCCACAGGTCGTCGGCGGCGACGGTGCGGATCTCGCTCGTCTGCAGCAGCGGCGCGACCTTCGGCCCGAGCGCGCGCATCGCCTCGATCGCGACGGCCACGTTCCGGCGCGGCAGCAGGTACTCGGACTGCACCTCGTCGCCGGCCGACGGCGTGAACTCGAGCCGGAAGTGGCTCAGCCGTTCGTGCCACGGCCCCGGCACGCCCAGCTGCTCGGTGCACGCCGACGGGTCGACGCCCGGCAGCGGGTGCACCGCGGCGTCCGACCAGCGCAGGAAGTCGGGCGCCAGGCCGCGCACGGCGGGCCGGTCCGGACGGGACAGGGACTTGAACCACACGTGCCGCACCGCCGGCTCGTCCCAGCTCGTGAAGGCGCTGACCGAGTAGGCGGCGGACGTGATGGCGTCGAAGCTCGCCAGGTAGGTGTCCCACGGCACGTCGGCCGCCACGTCCTGGCGCACCTCGTACGCCGGGACGGTGCGCAGCTCGACGCGCGTCACGACGCCCAGCGCGCCCAGGGACACCACGGTGCCCGGGAAGACGTCCGGGTCGTCCGCGCGCGTGATGCGGCGCAGCTCGCCGCCGGGCGTCATGATCTCCAGGCCCTCGACGGCGCTCGCGAGGCTCTGGTTCGTGTCGCCCGAGCCGTGCGTGGCGGTCGCGACCGCGCCGGCCACGGAGATGTGCGGCAGGGAGGCCAGGTTGCCCAGCGCCCGGCCGGTCGCGTGCAGCGCGCGCGACACCTCGCCGTAGCGCAGGCCCGCGTTCACCGACACCACCTCGCCCTCGGCACCGCCGGCGTCCGGCGTCACCGGCTCCACGGCGGGGCGGCCGTCGTCGAGCGCGTCCACCTGCACGTGGACGCCGTCGGTGTCCGCGACGTCGTTGAAGGAGTGGCGCGACCCGAGCGCGCGCACCTGCCCGCCGCTCGTGAGGACGTCCGCGAGCTCCTCGAGCGACGCGGGGCGCACGACGGAGCGTGCGGAGTACGTGAAGTTCCCGGCCCAGTTGCGATGCACGGGTCCACCCTGCCACCCCTCGGGCGTCGCCCGTCGACAGGCCCGTCGGTCGAGAGGCCCGTCGGTCGAGCTTGTCGAGACCAGGGGTCGACAGGCTCACCAGCGGGCCGGGTTTCGACAGGCTCAACCAGCGGTGGGGTTTCGACAGGCTCACCAGCGGGCCGGGTTTCGACAGGCTCAACCAGCGGACCGGGTGTCGACAGGCTCAGCCGGCGAGGTACGTGCCGAGGTCGGCGACGGCGGCGTCCAGCGCTGCCTGCTCGCGCGGCGACGGGTCGCGCAGCCACTGCACGTCGACGCCCTGCCCGGTGCCCGAGGGCCAGCGCCAGCGGCCCACGACGACGCCGTCCACCGCCACCGAGTGCACGTACGCCCCGGCACGGTCCTGCGGCGGCAGGGTCGGGTCCAGCACCACGGGGCGGGTCTCGCGGTAGGACATGAGCAGCTCGTCGTAGGCCTGCAGCAGGTCCACGACGGGTGGGTCGCCGTCCTCGCCGGGGCCGCCGTCGAGCCAACGCTCGGCGGTGGCGGCGGTGGCCACCAGCGTCAGCCCCTCGAGGTCGCCGCCGCCCGGCACCTGGACGACGTCGCCGGCGTCGGTCAGCGCGGCGAGCGCGGGCCTGAGGTCGCCGGCCGTGAGCCCGCTCCACTGGCGCAGGTCGTTCGTCGTCGCGAAGGCGCGACCCGGGAGGTAGCGGCGCCACAGCTCCACGACGGCGGCCCCGGGGTCGAACCGCTCACCCAGCGGGCCGTACCCGGCGGGGACGCGCTCGTCGAACGCCGCGTACGACTGGTGCTGCAGCTCCTTGCCCGCAGGCGGCGGCCCGCTGATCACGAGGCGCTGCAGCTCCGCGTGCATGAGCATCTGCGTGAACGCGAGCCCGGGCGCGTCGGGGTCGAGTACTCCACGGGCGACCAGATCGGCCTTGATCTGCGCGCGGGTGCGCGGCCCGTCCGCGACGGCGGCCGCGACCGCGTCCGTCCCGGGCCCCAGGTCGCCGAGCGCCCACGAGCGCTCCGTGGACGCCATCTGCCGCGCGATGCGCGGCGCCGTGAGCTCGAGCAGCCAGCGCGCGTCGCGCGGCCGCACGAGGTGCCACGTCGGGCGCAGCACGTGGGTGCGCAGCACCTCCCCCGCGGCGAGGGCGGCGTTCGCGGCCGCCCGGCCCGGGCGGGCGGGCGGCGCCACGCGCCGGGACGCGCCCCACAGGGCGGGCTGCAGCTCCTGGCCCTGCACGGCGAGCAGGTCGCCGACGACGGCGGGCAGGTCGGGCAGGCGCGGGTCGCGCAGTCCCGTGGCGGCGAGGCGCGCGGCCCGGACGACGCGGGAGCCCGGCGTCACCCGGTCAGCCGACCCGCGTGGCCGGCTCGGCCTCCGCCAGGGGGATGCGCCCGCCCATGCCGACCATGTCGAGCACCTCGGCGACCGCCTCGGACGGTTGGTACAGGCTCACGGGCGTGCCCGTCTCCTGGCCCAGCATGTACACCTGAAGGATGAACGCGACCCCGGAGGAGTCGATGAACGTGACGTCCCGGGTGTCCAGGACGATGGGGTGCGAGGCGCCCCGGGCCGCGAGCGCCGCCATCGCGTCGCTCGCCGCCTCGCGCAGCGCCGCGTCGACCTCGCCCCACAGGGTGAGGACGGTCGCCTCGTCGGTGGTCCGGGACGCGATCCCGGAGCTCGGGCCGGGGTCGCTGCTGCTGTCGATGTCCATGAGGTCGTGATGCTCCCGTGCGTGGGTGCGGGCTGGGGACGCCGTCTGCGTCCTCTTCTCTCCGTACAGCGGACGGCCCGCGTCGAGTGTTCCCCCGTCAGGCGGATTCGTCCAGCATCCGACCATACTGGCGGGTCGTGCCCGGCCGGGCCGCCGGCGGGCGGGTGGAGCCCGCCGGTCCAGGGTCGTCCAGGTCGGTCACGTCCGCGACCCGGGCGTCGAGGGCGCGCACGAGGTCCGCGCCGTCCACCGTCGCGGACACGCCGTGCCCGCCGCCCCCGACGGACACCGCGCCCGCCTCGGGGACCCGCGCGTCCGCCACCACCGGCCAGGCGGTGAGCGACCCGAACGGGGTGATCGTGCCGCGCTCGTACCCGGTGACGTCGCGCGCCACCTCGCGGTCCGGCATCGACAGCCGGGACACGCCCAGCTCCGCGCGCAGCCGCGGCCACGCGATCGTGCGGTCGCCCGGCACGAGGACGAACAGGTAGTCGTCGTCGGCCCGGCGCACCACGAGGGTCTTGATCACCTGCGACGGCGTGACGCCGCGGGCGGCGGCCGCTTCCGCGAGCGAACCCACCGGGCCGTGCCGGACGATCTCGAACGCGATGCCCGAGGACTCCAGCGCCTCGCGCGTGCGCCTCTCGCCCGGGGTCTCGGCGGGAGGGGGGTCGGTCGTCACCCCGCGTCCTCGGGGTCGGTGGCCTTCTCGTCGGCCTTCTTCCCGTCGCCGGAGCCGTCGCCGGTGCCGTCGCCGGTGCCGGGACCGGTCGAGACGAAGATCGTCACGGTGGACCCCGCGGCCAGGCTCGTCCCGGCGCCGGGGTCCGTCGCCAGGACGACGCCCGCCGGCACCTCGTCGCTGGTCTCCTCGGACACCGTCCAGTCGAGCCCGCTGTCCGCCAGGATCTGCTGGGCGGCCTCGAGGTCGTCGCCGACGTCCGGCACCTCGACCTGCTCCGGGCCGCTCGAGACGACGAGGGTGACGGCCGAGCCGGCCTCCACGCTCGTCCCGGCGCCGGGGTCCGTCGCCAGGACGACGCCCGCCGGCACCTCGCTGCTGGCCTGCTCGACCACCTCCGGGTCGAGCCCGGCGTCCTTCACGACCTGCTGCGCGGCGCCCTCGTCCGTGCCGACGACGTCCGGCACCTCGACCTCGACCTGCTCCGGCGGGCCGCTCGAGACGACGAGGGCGACCGTCGACCCCTGGGCCACCTTCGTGCCCGCGCCCGTGGTGCGCAGGACCTGGTCCTTGGGCTTGGTGCTGTCCTGCACCGTCGTCGACACCTTGAGGCCGAGACCCTGGAGCTTCTTCGTCGCCGAGGCAAGGTCCCGGCCGGTGACGTCCGGCACGGTGACCTTCGCCTTCGCGGGCGTCTCCGGCTCGGGGCGGTCGGGCTTGTCTGGCGTGCCGCCGCCCGTGCCGGGATTCGTGCCCTGGTCCTTGCCCGTGCCCTTGCCGTCGTCGCCCTTGTCCTTGCCCGCCTTGCCCGACGTCGACGTCTCGCCCGACGTCGACGTCTTGCCGTCCTTCGCCGTGCCGCTCTTGCCGGCGCTCTTGCCGTCGCCCTTGCCGGTGCGCTCCGCCACCGCGGCAGGCCCGGCGCCGCCGCCGCTCGCACCGCCGGAGGCGGCGACGTCCGTCGCCTTCCAGGCGCGGTCCGGGATGGGGCCCGCGGCGAAGAACTCGAAGTGCCACGGCTCCGGCTTCGCGCCGGTCAGCCGCGCCCAGGACGGGTTGTCCCACCCGTAGTCCGGCGCGTGCACGCGCATCCACACGTACTCGGCGGACGTGCCGCCGGAGATCGGGGTCGACAGGTCGACGGCCAGGCCCCACCCGTGGTTCGAGGTCCCCGGCGTCGCCGCGAGGTAGCCCTTCGTGGCCTTGAGCCGCACCTGCACGTCGAGCGGGCGGTAGGAGTCGGTCATCGGGATCGGGACCCCGAACTCCTTCTCGTACTCCGCGCTGAGGGCCGTGAGCTGCTCGGCCGCGTCGCAGCGCAGCATGTGGCCCGGGGCGAACTCGAGCGGGCACAGCGCCGACGCCGGGATGCGGCCGTTGGCATAGCCCGCCGTGCTCCTGCCGTAGCGGTCGACCACCTCGAGCAGGCTCGCGGTCAGCGTGGCGCGCGCGGCGACCGTCCCGGCCGTCCCGGCCGTCCCGGCCGGCAGGATGCCCGCCTCGAGGGTGGTGGTCGCCGGGTCGAGCAGGGTGGCCAGGCGCGTCGCGGCGACCACGACGTCGTCGAACGTCACCGGCTCGGCGTCGTGCCCGTCGTCGTGCCCGTCCTCGTGCCCGTCCTCGGGCTCTGCGCCGTCCTCCGGCTCCGGGGAGTCCGCCAGGCCCGCGGACACCACGCCGTCGTCCGTCGCCTCCGCCCCGGGGTCGGTCGCAGGGTCGGTCACGACCCGGTGCGCGACGGGCTGGACGTCCGCCTCGTCGACGGGCTCGGTCTCGTCGGCGGGCGCCGGGGCGACCGGGGCGGGCGCCTCGTAGCCGGCGGCGGCGAACGGCCGGTCGGCCGACGCGGCGGCCTCCTGCGCGAGATAGGTGCTCAGCAGCATGCCGAGCTCGGCGGCGGCCTGGTCCACCTCGGGCGTCACCGTCCGCCCGGCGTCCTTCGCGGCGAGCTCCGCGCGCTCGAGGACGCCGAGCACCTCGCGGACGGTCGTCGGGCCGCCCGAGGTCGACGTGCCCACGACACCCACGGTGACGCCCTCGCCGGCGGGGCTGCCGGCACCCACCACGGGGGTGTCCTGGTCGGCGGCGGAGTCGAACCCGGCGGCGTTCCACGGGAGGCCGGCGACGGGTGCCAGGAGGAAACCTCCGGCGAGGACGCACGACGCGGTCGCGGTCGCGAGCACCCGCAGTGCCCGTGCACCGCGCCGGGACGTCCGCTCCGCGGCGTCCCCGGGCGCACCCGGGTCGCTGTCCTTCGGAGACCTCACGACGACGAACCTCCCCCATCGGCACTGCTCAGGCGCTCGGATCCTGCCACACCCAGGGTTCGTCGTGTGACACGGGCGACAGGACCGTTCCTTCAGGGTGCGCCACGCGCCGTGCTCCTGCCACCCCTGTGGCCAAGAGTTCACACGGCGCTCATCCGCACCACATCACGGGAGCCCTCCGGCGAGGTCGTGAAACGGGCCGCCCGCCGGGGCGCCGTCCGGGGCAGACTGAACGGCATGACCACGGTCGACCTCAACAGCGACCTCGGCGAGGGCTTCGGGCGCTGGACCCTGGGCGACGACGAGGCGATGCTCGACGTCGTGTCGTCGGCCAACGTGGCGTGCGGCTTCCACGCCGGCGACCCCGCGTCGATCCGGCGCACGGTGCGCCTCGCCGCCGCGCGCGGCGTGGCCGTCGGGGCGCACGTCGGGTACCGCGACCTGGCGGGGTTCGGCCGCCGGAACATCGACGTGCCGTCCGTCGAGCTCCAGGCGGACGTGGTCTACCAGGTCGGCGCGCTGCAGGCGCTGGCCGCCGCCGAGGGCGCGCGCGTCACGTACGTGAAGCCCCACGGCGCGCTCTACAACACCGCGGCGGTGGACGAGCGCGTGGCCGCCGACGTCGCGGCCGCGGTCGCCGCCGTCGACCCGTCGCTCGTGCTGCTCGGCCTGCCCGGCACCCGGTCCCTCGCGGCGGCCGAGGCCGCGGGCCTGCCCACCGCCGCCGAGGCGTTCGCCGACCGCGCCTACACGGCCGCCGGCACGCTCGTCCCCCGCCGCGAGCCGGGCGCCGTCCTGCACGACCCCGAGGTCGTCGCCCGCCGCATGGTGCGGCTCGTCACCGAGGGCGTCGTCGAGGCCGTGGACGGCACGGACGTGGCGGTGCGCGCCGACTCCGTGTGCGTGCACGGCGACTCCCCCGGCGCCGTCGCGATGGCCCGCCGGGTGCGCGCGGCCCTCGACGCCGCGGGGGTCGCGCTCGCGGCGTTCGCGCCCGCGCCGGCGGCCCCGGGGCGCTGACTGTGCGCGTCCGCCCCGCCCGCGACGACGCCCTGCTCGTCGAGGTGGACGACCTCGCGCAGGCCCTGGCGCTGCACGCCGCCCTGCGCGACGACCCGCCGGCCGGCGTCGGGCAGACCGTGCCGGGCGCCCGCACGCTGCTCGTCCCGTTCGACCCGTGGCGGCGGTCCGCGAACCGGCTCGCTGCCGAGCTGGTCGAGCGCGCGGCGGCCGGCGGCGGCCGTCCGCGGCCGGACGGCGGGCGGCTCGTGGAGATCCCCACCGTGTATGACGGCGAGGACCTCACGGACGTCGCGCGCCTGCTCGGGTGCAGCCCGGAGGAGGTGGTGCGGCGGCACACGGGCGCGGCGTGGGTGGTGGGGTTCGTCGGCTTCGCGCCGGGGTTCGCGTACCTGACCGGGGACGACGCGACGCTCGTCGTGCCGCGGCGGGAGACGCCCCGCACGCGCGTGCCCGCCGGCTCGGTGGCGCTCGCGGGGCCGTACTCCGGCGTGTACCCGCGCGCCAGCCCGGGCGGGTGGCAGCTCGTCGGGCGCACCGACGTCGTCACGTGGGACCCCGACCGCGACCCGCCCGCCCCGTGGGCGCCGGGCGACCGCGTGCGGTTCAGCGCCGTGCGGGAGTCGGTGCGCGGGTCCGAGCCGGAGCCCGGGCGGCGGCGCGCGGCCGATCACCGCGGCCGCCCCGGGCCGGCGCTCGAGGTCGTGGCGCCCGGGCTGCAGGCGCTGGTGCAGGACCTCGGCCGCGGGGGGCTCGCGCACCTCGGCGTCTCGGCCTCGGGGGCCGCCGACCCGCGCAGCCTGCGCACCGCGAACCGGGCGGTGGGCAACCCGCCCGGGGCCGCCGCCGTCGAGGCCGCGGGCGGCGGGCTGCGGGTGCGCGCCCGCGGGGACGTCGTCGTGGCGCTGGCCGGCGCGGACGCGCACGCCGTCGTGCGGCGGGACGACGACCCCGACGCCGAGCGCCGCGCCCCGTTCGCCCACCCGTTCCGGCTGCGCGACGGCGAGGAGCTCGAGCTGGCCGCGCCCGTGCGCGGCCGGCGGACCTATCTGGCCGTGCGCGGCGGCGTCGACGTGCCGAGCGTCCTCGGCTCGCGCTCGACCGACGCCCTCGCCCACCTCGGCCCGCCGCCCCTCGCGCCGGGGACCGCCCTCCCCGTCACGCCTTCCAGCACGGGATCCCTCGCGGGAACCCCTCCGACGGCGCGAGGGATCGCGTGCTCGAAGGCTGGGGCCGTGGCGGTGGACGACGTCGGGGCGCCGGACCCCGCCGCGCTCCCCGCGCCCGGCGAGCTCACGACGCTCCCTGTCGTGCTCGGCCCGCACGACGACTGGTTCACCCCCGCCGCGGTCGCCGTCCTGCACGACCAGGCGTGGCGGGTGACCGACAGGTCCGACCGCGTGGGCCTGCGGCTCGACGGCGACCGCCCGCTGGACCGCACGCCGTCGGCCCGTGGGCGCGAGCTGCCCAGCGAGGGCTGCGTGACGGGCGCGCTGCAGGTGCCGCCCGACGGGCTGCCGGTGCTGTTCGGCGTCGACCACCCGCTCACGGGCGGGTATCCGGTGATCGGCGCGGTGGCGTCGTCGCACGCGTGGCTGCTCGGGCAGCTGCCGCCGGGTGCGCTGGTACGGTTCGCGCCGTCGAGGCCCGCCGGGTGAGCCCGCGCGCCCCGGCCCGTCAGAGGCGCAGCAGGTCGCGGGCGAGCGACTCGCGCAGCCCCGCGGGCGGGTCCACGTAGCCCTCGTCGCGCAGAGCGTCCGGGAACCCTCCGGCGGCGAAGGCGGTGTTGAGGTCGTCCACGAACCACAGCTCCGGGCCCACCCGCCCGTCGACGGCCTCGCCCGGGAGCAGGATCCCGTAGGGGGCGTCGCCGCTGATGTTGGCCTTGTGCAGGGCGTCGGGGGCGAAGTCGAGCTGGAAGCCCTCGACCGGCTCCGGGTCGTCGCGCCAGCGCCGCCACTCGGTGGCGTAGTACTCCCGTGCCCTGCCGCCGTGGGCGGAGTGCTCGAACTCGACGACCAGCGGGTCGGCCAGCACGCTCTCCGGCCAGCGGGGGAGGTTGCCGACGAGCCACACGTCGCCCACGAACCGGATCCAGGCCGCGACCGTCATCGGGAAGGGCGCCAGCTCGGCCTCCGCCCAGTCGGCGAGGTCGTCGGCGTCGGGGCCGGGCGGGAGGTACGCCGGCCGCGGCGTGGCCTCGTCGTCGTTGTGGGCGGCGGCGAAGCCCTCGGCCTCGAGCCGCTCGACGACGAGCTCGATGTTCCGGCGCGCCCGGAGGGCCATCTCGCGGGCGACGGCGAGCGCGTCCTCGCGGTGCGGCGGGTCGAAGACCCGCAGCCCCAGCGCGCGCAGGTCGCGCCATACCTCGTCCTGCTCGCCGGCCCGGTATCGCGTCACATGGCTCAC
Organism: Promicromonospora sp. Marseille-Q5078; assembly: GCF_050315395.1. Classification (NCBI taxonomy): domain Bacteria; kingdom Bacillati; phylum Actinomycetota; class Actinomycetes; order Micrococcales; family Promicromonosporaceae; genus Promicromonospora; species Promicromonospora sp. Marseille-Q5078. The sequence continues at coordinate 289,278 of NZ_JBNPQG010000001.1, read as the reverse complement.
CACGGCGCCATCCTGGCAGAGCGGACGAACTGGGCGACAGCCTGGCGTTGCCCGCGGGGTCAGCCGCGCTCGGCCACGAGCGCCGCGATGCCGGCGACCACCCGCTCGACGCCGAACCGCAGCGCGTCGTCGCGGCCGGACGGGTCCGCGAACGCCGCCGTGGTCAGCGGGAACTCGTCGGCGCGCTCCGCCAGGACCGGCGCGAGGCGCGCTGCCAGATCTCGTTCCGGCGAGGCGCCGCGGGGCTGCTGGCGCACGGTCGACATCACGTGCCCCACGAGCAGGACGAGCGCGTCGAGCTTCTCCGCGCTGGTGAGCGGGAGGTCCGCGACGGCGGCCAGGCCGGCCTCGTACCAGGCGAGCTCCCCGGGCCCGGGGACGTGCGGGCGCTGGACGAGCTCGACGCACCACGGGTGGTCGAGGGCGCGCGCGTGGACGCGGTCGGCCCACCGGGTCAGCGCGGCCCGCCAGTCCGAGCGGGCGCCGGACGGCGGCTCCCCGAGCGCCAGGTCGAGCATGAGGGCGTCGAGCTCGACGCGGCCGGGCACGTAGCGGTAGAGCGCCATCTTGGTGGTGCCGAGGCGCGCGGCGACGCTCTGCATCGTGACGGCGTCGAGGCCCTGCGTGTCGGCGATCGCCACCCCGGCCGCGGCGACCCCCTCGATGCTGAAGCGGGGCTTCGGCCCGCGTCGTGCCGACGCCGCGCGACGCCACAGCAGCGCGACGACGTCGTCGGTGGCGGGCCTCGCCGTGGTGTCGGGCTCCGGTGCGCTCATCGGTCCTGCCTCGATCGGGAATTTATTGCGTCCATCGTACGCGGTACTTTACTGTGTCCGGGAGACACAATTCATGAAGGAGCGCACCATGACCGCCACGAAGGTCCTCATCTCCGGCGCGAGCATCGCCGGGCCGGCGCTCGCCCGCTGGCTCGGACGCAACGGCTTCGACGTCACCGTCGTCGAGAAGGCGCCCGTGCCCCGGCCCGGCGGGCAGGCCGTCGACCTCAAGGGCCGCACGCACCGGGAGGTCCTGACCCGCATGGGGATCCTCGACGACGTGCACGCCCGGCAGACCGCCCGGACCGACTGGCGCATGGTCGACGCCGACGACCGCGTGCGCGCCGTGATCCCCGGCGAGTTCATCGGCGGCGACGTCGAGATCCTGCGCGGCGACCTCGCCGCCGTCCTGCGGGAGCACAGCGCCGCCGACGCGCAGTACGTGCTCGGCGACGAGATCGTCGCGATGACCGGGACGACGGACGGGGTGCAGGTCGCCTTCGCGCGGCGGCCGAGCGAGCGCTTCGACCTCGTGGTCGGGGCGGACGGCGTCCACTCCGCTGTGCGGCGGCTCGCGTTCGGCCCCGAGGAGCGGTTCGTCGAGAACCTCGGGCACTACTACGCGGTCGCCGGGGCCGCGGCGCCGCTCGACGGCCTCGAGACGCGGCTGCCGGACGGGCGCGGCGTCGCCTACGGGTACACCGTGCCCGGCCGGCTGGCGCTGCTCGGCGGGCAGAAGGCGCCGAGCCTGTTCGTCTTCCGCGCGCCCGCCCCGGACTACGACCGGCACGACGTCGCGTCCCAGCGCGCCTTCCTCGAGACGGCGTTCGAGGGCGTCGGGTGGCGCGTCCCCGCGGCCCTCGACGCCGCCCGCCTGGCCGACGACTTCTACCTGGACGCGCTGGCTCGCACCCGCATGACGTCGTTCACCCGGGGCCGGGTGGCGCTGGTCGGCGACGCCGGGCACGCGAACACGCTCGGCGGGTTCGGCACCGGGCTCGCGCTCGTCGCCGCCTACGTCCTGGCGGGCGAGCTGGTCGCCGCCCGCGGGGACCACGCGGCCGCGTTCGCCGCGTACGACCGCCGGATGCGCAAGCCCACCAAGGTCGCCCGGTCGGGGAACGCCGGCCCGTTCCTGGCGCCCTCGTCCTCGGCCCGCATCCGGCTGCGGGACCTGACCTTCACCTCGCGGTGGGCGTACCGCTCCATGCTGTGGATGACCGACACCTTCGCGACCGACGACAGGATCCCGGCCTACGCGATGCGGTGAGGGGTGCCGAGGGGCGCCGGCGTCCTCAGGCCCGGCGCGCCAGCAGGCTGAACCCGTGGGGGAGCCGCCCGTCCCAGGCGGCCGCGGTGGTGCCGCCGGGCCGCCAGAACGGGTCGGGGTGCTCCTCGAGGTGCTCGAGGTCGAACCCCGCCCGCCGGCACGCCATGACGATCTCCGCGAGCGTGTGCTGGCGCTCCACCGCGCCGTGCGCGGGGAACGAGTCGTTGACGTGCGACCGCTCGAAGTAGCCGCGGTCGGGGCGCACGCGGATCTCGTCGGGGTCCCACGCCCACAGCGGCACCAGCGGGTGCGCCTCGTACACGTAGAACCACCCGCCCGGCCGCAGCAGCCGGCGCATCTCGGCGAAGAAGGCCGGCAGGTCGGGCACCCAGATGAGCGCCCCCTTGCCGGTGTAGACGAGGTCGGCGCACGCCTCGTCGAGCCCGCTGTCCGGCAGCACGGCCCGCGTGTACCGGCAGGGCAGCCCGAGGTCGTCCGCGCGGCGTTGCGCGCTCGCCAGCGACGGCTCGCTGTAGTCCAGCCCGTGCACGGAGCGCGCGCCCAGGCGCGCCAGGGCGATGTCGTCGAGCCCGTGGCCGCTCATCGGGTGCACGACGTCGGCGCCCCGGACGATCGGGCCCAGCGCCTCGACCTCCGCGGCGAGCAGCTCGACGGTGCGGGCCTCCTCGAGAAGCTCGTCGTACTCGTCGGTGTACTTGCGCGACGCGATCGCCCACGCGGCGCGCGTCTCGTCCCCGGTGACGTCCATGCCGGCACCCTGGCACGGGCGGCGGGCACGACCCAAGGATTTCCCGGCGCCCGCCGCCGGCCGGGGACGACGCAGGCCCGGCGGGGATGCTCCCGCCGGGCCTGCGTCGTCGTGCGTCGTCGTGCGCCGTCAGGCGCGCGAACCGGCCTCCGCCAGCTCGCGGTCGCCGTGCGTCGCGTCGCCCTCGGCGACGTCCGCCGGCTGCGCGGCGTCGTCCTGCGCGGCGTCGTCCTCGTCGAACAGGTGCTCCGACGAGGCGGAGCGGAACCGCTCGAGGTCGAGGATGCCCTCGCGCTTGGCGACGATCGTCGGGACGAGCGTCTGGCCGGCCACGTTCACCGCGGTGCGGCCCATGTCGAGGATCGGGTCGACGGCGAGCAGCAGGCCCACGCCCGCGAGCGGCAGCCCGAGAGTGGACAGCGTGAGGGTCAGCATGACCATCGCGCCGGTGAGGCCCGCGGTCGCGGCCGAGCCCACGACGGACACGAACGCGATGAGCAGGTAGTCCGTGAGGGACAGGTCGATGCCGAAGATCTGCGCCACGAAGATCGCGGAGATCGCCGGGTAGATCGAGGCGCAGCCGTCCATCTTCGTCGTCGAGCCCAGCGGCACCGCGAACGACGCGTACTCGCTCGGCACGCCGAGGTTGCGCTCGGTGACGCGCTGCGTCACGGGCATCGTGCCCACCGACGAGCGGGACACGAACGCGAGCTGGATCGCCGGCCACGCGCCCCGGAACCAGGAGAGCACGCCGAGGCCGTTGGCCTTGAGCAGCACCGGGTACACGACGAACAGCACGAGGGCGAGACCCACGTAGATCGCCACGGAGAACGACGCGAGCGAGCGCAGCGACTCCCAGCCGTAGGTGGCGACGGCGTTGCCGATGAGGCCCATCGTGCCGAGCGGCGCCAGGCGGATGATCCACCACAGCACCTTCTGCACGATGGCGAGCGCCGACTGGTTGAACGCGAGGAACGGCTCGGCCTTGGCGCCGGACTTGAGCGCCGCGATGCCGATGACGAGCGCGACCACGAGGATCTGCAGCACGTTGAAGCTGATGCCGGTCTCGGCGGTGAACGCGCCGTCGGCGCCGGCCTCGACCGAGGTGTCGGCGCCGAGGCCGAGCACGTTGGTCGGGATGAGGCCGTTGAGGAAGTCCATCCAGGTGCCGGTGCTCGACGGCTCGGCGCCGTCGGCCACGGACAGCGTCGTGTTGTGGCCGGGCTGGAACAGCAGGCCCAGGCCGATGCCGATCGCCACCGCGACGGCGGAGGTGATCGCGAACCACAGCAGCGTCTGGCCGGCCAGGCGGGCCGCGTTGGTGACGGTGCGCAGGTTGGCGATGGACGCGACGATCGCGGTGAAGATCAGCGGCGGCACGATCGCCTTGAGCAGGGTGACGAAGGACGACCCGATGGTGTCGAGCGTCGTCGTCAGGCCGTTGGGCGTCTCGCCATCGGCCTGCGGGCCCAGGGACAGCGCGAGCCAGCCGAGCAGCACGCCCAGGCCGAGGCCCAGCAGGATCTGGACCGAGAAGGACGGGAAGCGAAGCCCCTTGCGGGCGCGGGGCTGCGCGCCGGGGACCTTGGTTGCGGAGGACAAGAACGGACCTTTCGCCAGGGGCGCCACGAGGTGGCCCCGGGGTGCAGAGCGGGGGCGGGCAGACGTCGGGGTCGACGCCGGCGGGTCAGCGAGGGGTCAGCGACACAGCGCGCTGGCGACGCGACGGAAGTCGACGTCGAGGCGCACGGTGAGGTGGGTCCTCACGGGGACGCTGACAGCCACAGGAGCTCCATGCACGGATCGGGGATCGAATGATCGAGATGATCGATGGCGGGTATCGAACCCACGAATCCAGGACCTTAACAGCGGGCCCGCCCGACACCCAAGGCGTGTGAGCGACCTCATGGTGGCCGTACCGTCGGCGGGTGACCTCTGCTCCCCTGCCGCACGACCCGCTCTGGCCGCGCGCCGGCTCCTGGCCTGCGCCGTCGTCCGAGGCCACGGGCTCCCCCGCCGACCTCGCCCTGATCGGCGTCCCCACCTGGCGCACCTCCCTGTCGACCACGGGGGCGCACGCGACGCCCGCGGCGGTGCGGGACGCGTTGCGCCGCTACAGCCCCGCGCTGATGTCTCGTCGGTCGAGCCTGTCGAGACCACCCCTGCCGGTCGAGCAGGAGCCGGTCGATCTCGGAGCCCTCGCCGTCGTCGACCACGGCGACGTGCCCGAGCCCGACGGCCCGGAGGGCGAGTCGCGCGCCCGTGCCGCCGTCGCGGCCGCGCTGGGCGCCGACCGGACCCGGGCGCGCGCCGTCGTCGCGCTCGGCGGGGACAACGCGCTCACCGTGCCGGTCGCGCTCGGCGCGTGGGGCGACGACCTCCCGACGGCCGGGCTGGTCACGGTCGACGCCCACTACGACCTGCGCGACGGCGTCTCCAACGGCTCACCCGTGCGCCGGCTCGTCGAGGCGGGCCTGGACCCGGCGCGGATCGTGCAGGTCGGCATCGCGGACTTCGCCAACTCGGCCGCCTACGCGCGGCGGGCGCGCGACCTCGGCATCACCGTCGTGACGCTCGACGACCTGCGCCGCCGCGGCCCGGGCGCGCTGGACGACGTCGTCCGCGAGGCCCTGGACGTCGCGGGCGCCGCGGGCGGCCCGGTGCACCTGGACGTCGACGTCGACGTCTGCGACCGCGCCGTCGCCCCCGGCTGCCCCGCCAGCGTGCCCGGCGGCCTCGCCGCGTGGGAGCTGCGGGCGCTCGTCCGCGAGGTGGCGCGCGACGGGCGGGTGCGGTCCGTCGACGTCGCGGAGGTGGACGCCACCGCCGACGCCCCCGACGGCCGCACCGTCCGCCTCGCCGCCCTCTGCGTGCTCGAGGTCCTCGCCGGCCTCGCCCTCCGCGCGAGGTAGTGCACCGCGCCGAACCCGTCGGTCAGGAGGACTCTTCCGTGAACTGGCGTTGCCGTTCACGCTGCCCGTGGGTGAGCCGGCGGAGGTCCACCGTCGAGTCGAAGCTCGATCCGAGGGCGCCGGCGACCACCCCCATGGCGGCGCTGAGCCAGGCGATGTCGAGATACGTCATGAACGACGGCACCTCCCCGATGATGTCGGCCATGTAGTTGGGAGAGATGACGACGAGGCTGCCGCCGAGAATCAGCGCCACCAGGGCGACATAGAGCGCGAGGACGCACACGACCATGGTGAGGATCGTCGACAGGTTGTACAGCAGCACGGTTCGAGCCAGTCCCACCCTGTTCGGGCGGTCCCACAGACCGTTGCTCGCGATCAACCAGGCGATCATCGCGCACATGGCGGCGACGCCGATCCCCAGGAGCCGCAGCGTCGAGAGGTACGTCGACATCGCCCAGATGGAGCTGTAGAAGATACCGAACGCGCCGGCGGCCGACGCCGCCGCGAGCGCGCTGGAGAGCTGGGGCGCCGTACGCCAGGGATCGTTCCCGGCCACCATCCCGCAGACCGTCCGAAGCCCACCGGTGACGGCTCGGCCGTGGAGGGTGAGGTGGCCGGGATGGTCGTCGGCCTCGGACCACTCCGACCACCGGCGATCGAACCTGGTCGGGTCCCGGCGCTCGCTCGTGGGCTTCATGCGAAGCGTGCAGCTCATGAGGACGTCGAGGATCCGGCGCCGGCTCGCGAAGGCGCCCAGCGTCGGGCACGAGACGACCCCGACCTGTTCGTCGGGGAAGATCTCCGCCATGAGCGGCCTGCCGTCGGTGAGGCGCGGGATCTCCGTCAGGAGCAGGACCGCGTCCGGCTGCTCGTACTCCCGGGAGAGCTGGACCGCGGTGCGCAGGTCGAGGGTGTTGTCCGGACGGATGCGCAAGGTCTCGGTGGCCGTGTGGACCGCGATCGGCGGGCTGTAGGAGTCGTTCAGGAGCGCGGCGAGCTCGTCCTTCACGGCGTGCGCGCGCCGCGTGGGAAGTCCGGGGTCGGCGACGACCAGGATGCTGACGCCGCCGGGCGGGTCGGGGGGCATGAGTCTCCTCGGTCCTTCTCGTCGCAGCGATCCACCGCCGGTCCGCGATCAGGAACGCCGTGCCGACTCATCGGTACGGCCGGACGTCACGCCGAGATCGTCCGCCTGCTCAGGCTCGACAAAGTCCACCAGCATGTCAAGGCTCATGACGTAGAACAGCTCGCGGACCGAGCTGGAGGCCCCGACGATCTTCGGGCGGCCATCGTCTTCGCACGCCATGAGCACCAGGCGGACCCCGGAGGAGTCGATGAACGTGACCTTGCGCATGTCGAGCGTCTTGCGACCCTTGCCGGAGGCGTCGAGGGTGGCGTGCACCTCGTGGGCGACGGCGACGTCGATCTCGCCCCACATCTTCCACACCTGGCCGTCGTCGCTCAGGCTGATTCCACCGCTGGTGAGCACGATCAGCTCCCTTCATGACACGGCCCCGGGGGCGACGTGCACCTGCTTGCGCGAGCACACGCCGCCGTCCCGGCGAACGGGAGAGGTCAGGCGCGGTTGCGGGTGCGTCGCACCAGGCTGAGGACGAGGCTCACGACGAGCACGGCGATGCCGATCCAGATGAGGAACTGCGCTGCCTGCACGGCGAGCCCGAGGACCAGGAGCACGACGCCGACGATGATGAGGATGAGCCACAAGGGCATGGAGAACTCCTGTCTGAAGAGCGGCGCCCGTACGGCGCCGCTGCGCCTGGGGACCCTCTCACGGCGTCGTCCGAGGCGCACGTCGCCCTCGGTGGACCCGGCCCGGCCGGACCCCCCGCAGAAGGTGTGCTACCTCGCGGGGTGCACGACCTCCCGGCCGTCCTTCCAGACGGCGTGCACCAGCGGCACGCCGGGGCGGTAGGCGAGGTGGGTGCGGCTCGGGGCGTCCAGCACGACGACGTCGGCCCGCGCGCCGGGGCCGAGGTGCCCGACGTCGTCGCGACGCAGGGCACGCGCCCCGCCCGCCGTCGCCGCCCGGACGGCCTCCGCGACGGTCATCCCCGTCTCGCGGACGGCGAGCGCCACCATGAGCGGCATGGACGACGTGTAGCTCGACCCCGGGTTGCAGTCGCTGGCCAGCGCGACGACCACGCCGGCGTCGAGCAGCCGGCGCGCGTCGGGGTACGGCTGCCGGGTGGAGAACTCGACGCCGGGCAAGATCGTCGCGACGGTCCCCTGCCCGCGCCCGTCCCACGAGCCCGCGAGCGCCGCGACGTCGTCGTCGGACAGGTACGTGCAGTGGTCGACGGCGGCGGCACCGAGGTCGACGGCGAGCCGCACGCCCTCGCCCGGACCGAGCTGGTTCGCGTGCACCCGCACGCCGAGCCCGGCGGCGGCGCCGGCCTCCAGCACGCGGCGCGACTGCTCGGGGGTGAACGCCCCCGTCTCGCAGAAGACGTCGACCCAGCGCGAGTGCGGCGCGCAGGCGGCGAGCATGTCGCCGACCACCAGGTCGACGTAGCCCTCCGGGTCGGCGGAGTGCTCCGGCGGCACGACGTGCGCGCCGAGGAACGTCACCTCCTCGGTGACCTCGGCCGCGAGCCGCACCGCGCGCTCCTCGTCGGCCACCGACAGCCCGTAGCCGCTCTTGGTCTCGAGCGTCGTGGTGCCCTGCGCGAGCGCCTGGTCCACGTGCCGGCGCAGGCCGGCGCGCAGCTCGTCGTCCGACGCGGCGCGGGTGGCGGCGACGGTCGTGCGGATCCCGCCCGCGGCGTACGGGCGGCCGGCCATGCGCGCCTCGAACTCGGCGGACCGGTCGCCGGCGAACACGAGGTGGGTGTGGCTGTCGACGAATCCCGGCACGACGGCGCGCCCCTCGACGCCCACGACGCGGTCCGGGGCGCGGCCGAGGGCCTCGTCGACGCCGTCGGCGCAGGAGCTCTCGGGGCCGGCCCACACCACCCGGCCGCCGTCGAGCAGCAGCGCGGCGTCGCGCACGACGCCGGTCGGGTCGGCCGGGTCGCCGGCGCCGATCCCGGGTACGTTCGTCGTCAGCTCGCCGATCCCGAGGATCAGGGTCGCCGGGTGCGACCCGCCCGGGTGCTCCACCTCGCGCATGTCACGCCTCTCGGGCCGGGTCGACAGGTGCGGAGTCGTCCGTCTCCAGCATGGGCACCCGCAGCCCGCCCCGCGCGGCGGCGGCCGCGGCGTCGTCGTACCCGGCGTCCACGTGCCGCAGGACGCCGAGCCCCGGGTCGTTGGACAGCACCCGCGCGAGCTTCTGCGCGGCCAGAGGCGTGCCGTCCGCGACGGACACCTGCCCGGCGTGGATCGACCGCCCCATCCCGACGCCCCCGCCGTGGTGCAGCGACACCCACGTGGCGCCCGACGACGCGGCGGTGAGCGCGTTCAGCAGCGGCCAGTCGGCGATGGCGTCGGAGCCGTCGGCCATGCCCTCGGTCTCCCGGTACGGGGAGGCGACGGAGCCCGCGTCGAGGTGGTCGCGCCCGATGACGACGGGCGCGCTGACCTCGCCCGACGCGACGAGGTCGTTGAACGCCAGCCCGGCGCGGTCGCGCTCCCCGTGCCCGAGCCAGCAGATCCGCGCGGGCAGCCCCTGGAAGGCGACGCGCTCCTGGGCGGCGCGGATCCAGCGGTGCAGGTGGTCGTTCTCCGGGAAGAGGTCGAGGACGGCCTTGTCGGTGGCGGCGATGTCGCGCGGGTCGCCGGACAGCGCGGCCCAGCGGAACGGCCCCTTGCCCTGCGCGAACAGCGGCCGGATGTACGCGGGGACGAAGCCGGGGACGTCGAAGGCGCGGTCGTAGCCGCCGCGGCGCGCCTCGTCGCGGATCGAGTTGCCGTAGTCGAACACCTCGGCGCCGGCGTCGAGGAAGCCGACCATGCCCTCCACGTGCCGCGCCATCGACTCGCGCGCCCGGTCGGTGAACTCCTCGGGCTTGGCCGCGGCGTAGTCCGCCCACTCGTCGACCGGCACCCCGAGCGGCAGGTACGACAGCGGGTCGTGCGCCGACGTCTGGTCCGTGACGACGTCGACCTCGACGCCGCGCCGCAGCAGCTCCGGCACGACGGACGCGCTGTTGCCGACGACGCCCACGGACAGCGCGCGCCTCTCGGTGCGCGCCGCCTCGACCCGCCGGACGGCGTCGTCCAGGTCGCCCGCGACCTCGTCGAGGTAGCGCTCGCGCACGCGCCGCTCCAGGCGCGCCCGGTCGACGTCGACCACGAGGCACGCGCCGCCGTTGAGCGTCACCGCGAGCGGCTGCGCGCCGCCCATGCCGCCGCAGCCGCCGGTCAGGGTGAGGGTCCCGGCCAGCGTGCCGGTCCGGTGGTCGAGCCCGTCGACACCCGAGATCTTCGCCGCCACCGCCGCGAGCGTCTCGTACGTGCCCTGGAGGATGCCCTGCGCGCCGATGTAGATCCACGACCCGGCCGTCATCTGCCCGTACATCGTGAGGCCCTGCGCCTCCAGGCGGCGGAACTCGGGCCAGGTCGCCCAGTCGCCCACGAGGTTCGAGTTCGCGATCAGCACCCTCGGCGCCCACTCGTGGGTGCGCAGCACGCCGACGGGCTTGCCGGACTGCACCAGCAGCGTCTCGTCCTCGGCGAGCGTCGTGAGGGTGCGGACGATGGCGTGGTAGCTCGGCCAGTCGCGCGCGGCGCGGCCGGTGCCGCCGTAGACGACCAGGTCGTCGGGGCGCTCCGCCACCTCCGGGTCGAGGTTGTTCATGAGCATCCGCAGCGGCGCCTCCGTCTGCCAGCTGCGGGCGGTGAGCGTCGTGCCGCGGGGCGCGCGGACGGGGACGGGGGTACCGCGGTCGTACGTGGCGTAGGACATCGGCGTCTCCTTCGGGCGGTCGGGCACGGTCGGGCGGGCCAGGCGGGGTCAGCGGAGGTCGCCGACGGCGGCGCTCGCGGCGGCGGCGACCTCGCCGTCGGCGACGAGCCGGGTCACGGCCTCGATCTCGGGGGCGAGGAACCGGTCCGGCCCGGGGCCCGGGACGGTGCTGCGCAGGAGGGCGTGGACCGCGCCCGTCCCCGCGGCGGGAGCCATCGCGCGCGAGTTGTCAGGGCCAGGAGCATCAGAACCTGCGCGTGTTCCTGACAACTCGGGGTCCCGAGAGTTGTCAGGGCCAGAAGCGTGCATACCCGCGCGTGGCCCTGACAGGTCGGCGAGGCGGAGGTCGAGGGCGCGGGCGGCGGTCATGAGCTCGACGGCGAGCACGCGGCCGAGGCCGTCGATCCCGCGGCGCAGCTGGCGCGCCCCGGCCCAGCCCATCGACACGTGGTCCTCCTGCATCGCGGACGACGGGATGGAGTCGACACTCGCGGGCGCGGCCAGCCGCTTGAGCTCGCTCACGATCCCCGCCGCCGTGTACTGGGCGATCATCAGCCCGGAGTCGACGCCCGGGTCGTCGGCGAGGAACGCCGGCAGCCCCTCGTTGCGGGCGACGTCGAGGAACCGGTCGGTGCGGCGCTCGCTCATCGACGCGACGTCCGCCACCGCGACGGCGAGGAAGTCCAGCACGTACGCGACGGGCGCGCCGTGGAAGTTGCCGTTCGACTCGACGCGGCCGTCGACGGTGACGACCGGGTTGTCGATCGCCGACGCCAGCTCGCGGCCGGCGACCGTCGCCGCGTGGTCGAGCGTGTCCCGGGCGGCGCCGTGCACCTGCGGGGCGCAGCGCAGCGAGTACGCGTCCTGCACGCGGGTGCACGCCGGGCGCCCGTCGGCGTCGAACGTCCGGTGGCTCGCCACGACGGGCGAGCCGGCGAGCAGCGCGCGCAGGTTCGCCGCCGACGCCGCCTGCCCGGGGTGCGGGCGCAGAGCCACCAGGTCCTCGGCGAACGGGGCGTCCGAGCCGAGCAGCGCCTCCACGCTGGACGCCGCGGCGACGTCCGCGGTCGTGAGCAGGCGGTGCAGGTCGTCGAGGGCCAGGCACAGCATGCCGAGCATGCCGTCCGTGCCGTTGATGAGGGCCAGGCCCTCCTTCTCGCGCAGCTCCAGCGGCGCGATGCCGGCCGCCGCGAGCGCCTCCGCGGCGTCGGCGAGCTCGCCGTCCTCCCCTCGCACGGGGCCCTCCCCGAGCGCGGCCAGCGCCACGTGCGCGAGCGGCGCGAGGTCGCCCGAGCAGCCGAGCGAGCCGTACTCGTGCACCACGGGCGTGATGCCCGCGTTCAGCATCGCCGCGTACGTCTCGGCGACGACGGGCCGCGCGCCCGTGCGGCCGGTCGCGAGGGTGGCCAGGCGCAGCAGCTGCAGCGCCCGCACCACCTCCCGCTCCACCTCGGGGCCGCTGCCCGCCGCGTGCGAGCGCACGAGGCCGAGCTGCAGCTGCGCGCGCTTCTCGGTGGGGATGTGGCGGCGCGCCAGGGCGCCGAAGCCGGTGGAGACGCCGTAGTGCGGGCGGTCGTCGTCGGCCAGGGACTCGACGACGGCGCGGCTCGCGGCCATCCCCGCCAGCGCGCGGTCGGTGAGGCGCACGCGCGCGCCGTGCCGCGCGACCGCCACGACGTCGTCGACGGTCAGGGGGTCGCCCGCGACCTCGACGACACGGTTCTCGACGACGGCGCGGGACGTGGTGACGGTCATGCCGCCAGCACACACCGAGCCGAGCCCGCTGGACACGGGCCCCGGCCAGGTTCAGTCTGGGATCCCAGACACCGCCCTCGCCGAGGTAGTTCCGGTCCCGCCGAGGTAGTTCGAACCCCGCCGAGGTAGTTCGAAGGAGGCCACGATGGCGGACGTCCCCGCGGCCCGGAGCACCCTGCGCGTGCTGACGTACCTCGCCGCGCAGGCGGGACCGGTCCCCGCGGCGGCGGTCGCGCAGCACCTCGGGCTGCCGCGGTCCACCGTCTACCACCTGCTGACCGTGCTGGTCGACGAGGGCTTCGTGACCCACCTGCCGGAGGAGCACCGGTACGGGCTGGGGACGGCGTCGCTGTCGCTCGGCTCGGCGTACGCACGGCAGGCGCCGCTCGCGCGACTGGCGCGCCCCGTCGTCGCGCGCCTCGTCGAGACGACGGGCGAGAGCGCGCACCTCGCCGTGCTGCACGGCCGCGAGGTGCTGTACCTCGTGGAGCAGCGCGCGCCGCACCGGCCCAGCCTGGTCACCGACGTCGACGTGCGGCTGCCCGGCCATCTCACGGCGAGCGGCCGCGCCGTGCTGGCGCTGCTGCCCGCGGCGCAGGTCCGCGCCCTGTTCCCCTCGGCGGCTGCGCTCGCGGACCGCACGGGCGTGGGCCCCCGCACGCTGCGGGACCTGCGGGAGGTGCTCCGCGAGACCCGCCGGCGCGGCCACGCCACGGAGGACGGCGAGGTCACGACCGGCCTCGCGTCGGTCGCCCACGCCGCGCTGGACCACACGGCCCGCCCGGTGGCGGGCGTCGCGCTGACGTTCTGGTCGGACGACGTCGACGACGGTCGCCGGACAGAGCTCGCGGCCGCCGTCGGCCGGGCCGCGGCCGAGATCAGCCGCCGGCTGGGCGCGCGCTGACCCGGGTCAGTCCAGCCACTCCTGGGCGGCGGCGACCAGCGTCGCGACGCCGAGGTCGAGGGTCGGCTCGGGGACCGGGGCGAAGAACGGCGAGTGGTTGGGCGCGACGCCGTCGGGCAGCCCGCCCATGCCGGTGGCGGCCGCCGGGTCGAAGCCGGCGAAGAGCGCGGCGTCGAACCCGCCGAGGAACCAGTAGACGAGCGGGGCACCGGCCGCCGCCGCGAGGTCCCCGACGTCCTCCGACCCCGGCAGCGGGGGCAGGCTCACGACCTGCGGCCGCCCGCCCGCGGCCTCGACGCGCAGGCGCTCGGCCTCCAGCGTCCGCTCGAGCACGGCGCGGGTGCGGGCGGTCGCCCCGGGGTCGTTGGCGGTGAGGTTGAACGTCGCGACCGACGTGTACTCCGGCGGCTGCGGCGCGCCGGACGCCACGGCCTCGGCGTCGACGATGCGGTGGATGGCGCCGAGCACGCGCTCGCGGACGCCGGCGTCGAAGGTGCGGACGTTGACGAGCAGCTCGGCGCGGTCGGGGATGACGTTCGCCTGCGTCCCGGCCTGCAGCGAGCCGACGGTGACGACGGCGGACTCGGTGGCGCCGACCTCGCGCGACACGATCCCCTGCAGCCGCAGCACCGTGGCGGCGGCCATCACCACGGGGTCGACGGTCGCCTCTGGGCTGGACCCGTGGCCGCCGGACCCGTGCAGGGTGATGCGCAGCGAGTCGGCGGCCGCCATCGCCGTCCCGGACGTCAGGCTGACCACGCCCACCGGCAGGGGCATGACGTGCTGCCCCAGCACGACGTCGGGCACGACGCCGATGCGGTCGTACAGGCCGTCGGCGACCATCGCGCGGGCGCCGGAACCGAGCTCCTCGGCGGGCTGGAAGAGGACCACGAGCGTCCCCGCCCAGTCGCCGCGCCGTTCGGCGAGCACGGCCGCCGCGCCGAGCAGGCAGGTGACGTGCACGTCGTGGCCGCAGGCGTGCATGGTGCCCGACTCCTGCCCCTCCGGCGTGGTCGCGGTGTCGGTGGACGCGTACGGCAGGCCGGTGCGCTCGGTGACGGGCAGCCCGTCCAGGTCGGCGCGCAGCAGCACCCGCGGTCCGTCGCCGTTCGCCAGGACACCCACGACCCCGGTGCCGCCGATCCCCTCGTGCACCGCGTAGCGCCAGCCGCGCAGGCGGTCGGCGACGATCCCGGCGGTGCGGTGCTCGGCGAACCCGAGCTCCGGGTGGGCGTGCAGGTCGGTGTAGATCGCGGTCAGCTCGGCCGTCGTCAGCGCGCTCATGTCGTCATCCTGCCCCCTCACCTGCGGCGGTGTGTCCAACATCTCCACACCTTCTGTGGATTCCGGTCCCTGGATCCCGGCGGTCTCAGGGCACAATCGGGGCCATGACGTCAGCGACGACATCGATGAAGAGCAAGTCGACGACCCGACTTGCCGCGGCGAGCCTGCTCGCCCTCGCCATGATGCTCGGCGCGTGTTCCGCCCCCGCCGACGTCGAACAGTTCATCGCCGACGCGCAGAGCCAGGCCGAGGCCATCGACGACGACCTGCAGCGCATCGAGGCCCAGGTCACCGACATCCCCGCCGACCTGCGCGCCGACGTCACGAACGCGATGGCCTCCGCGCAGGCCGCGACCGACGAGGCGCGCGCCGCCCTCGCGCAGGCCAAGGACTCGGAGAACGGCGCGGTGGTCGCGCTCGAGGACGCGCAGGTCGCGCTCGAGGCAGCGTCCGCCGAGGTCAAGCACGTGACCGGCGAGGCGCGCGAGAACGGCTCCGACAGGGTCGCCGACCTGCTGTCCACGCTGCAGGAGCAGATCGACGCCCTGCGCGGCGAGACGGAGAGCGCCGCCGCCTGACCGGGGTCGCCGCCGCAGCGCGGTCCCTACCCTGCGAGCTGCGCCAGCTCGCCGTCGGTCAGGACGAGGTCCGCGGCCGCCATGTTCTGCGCAAGGTGCCGCACCGACGTGGTCCCCGGGATCGGGACGACGTTCGGCGACCGCTGCAGCAGCCAGGCGAGCGCGATCTGCTGCGGCGTCACGCCCCGTGCGTGCGCCACGGCCCCGAGCTCCGGACGGGTCGCCGGGTCGAACGAGACCGGGAAGAAGGGCACGAAGGCGATCCCGAGCTCCTGCGTCCGGTCGACGACCGCGTCGTGCCCACGGGTCGCGTAGCTGTAGTGGTTCTGCACCGCGGCGATCGGCGCCACCGCACGCGCCGCGTCGAGCTGCGCGAGCGAGACGTCGGAGAGCCCGAGGTGCCGGACCTTGCCCTCCGCGACCGCCTCCGCGAGGGCGCCGACCTGGTCGGCGATCGGGAAGTTCTGGTCGACCCGGTGCAGGTAGAGCAGGTCGATCGTCTCCCGGCGGAGCCGGCGAAGGCTGAGCTCGACCTGCTGGCGCAGGTAGTCGGGGTGGCCGAGGGGCACCCAGGCGTCGGGGCGCGGGCGCAGCACCCCGACCTTCGTCGCGACCACCACGGGCCGGTCGACGGTGGAGAGCGCTTCGGCCACGAGCTCCTCCCCCGCGCCGAGCGCGTACGCGTCCGCCGTGTCGACGAGGTCCACGCCGGAAGCGACCGCGGTGCGGATCACCTCGAGCAGCTCGGCGCGGTCCGTGGGAGGCTCCCAGACCGGGGCGGTCGCGCCTCGCCGGACGGTCGGGCTGTCGGCATGGCGCATGGTCCCCAGGCCGAGGCGACGCACGGCGAGGTCGCCGCCCAGGGGGTACGTGGTGCGGTCGGTGAGAACGGTGCTCTGCGTGGTCATGGTTCGATCGTCGGGGCTCACACGCATGGGAGGGTCAAGCAGACGTGACCGAGCACACACTGCGGATCGGGGACGTCGCTCGCGCGACGGGCGCCAGCGCACGCCTGCTGCGCTACTACGAGGAGCAGGGGCTGCTGTCCCCGACCCGTTCCGCCACGTCGCAGCGGCTCTACGCGACCGACGACGTGGAACGCGTGACGAGGATCCGCCGCCTCCTCGACGCGGGGCTGTCGACCGCCGTCATCGCACAGGTCCTCAGCTGCGCCTGTGGCGGGCCCGGCGACGTCGAGCCGTGCCTCGACCCCCTGCTGCAGCAGGAGCTGGAACGGCTCGACGCCCGGTTGGCCCAGCTGACGGAGCACCGGGTCCGCCTCGCGCGCATGGCCGAGCACACGACGCCCGCGGGGTCGTCGCAGGAGGTGCCGGTCGGGCGGGACCCCGCGCTCCTGCTGTCGAGGCGCGCCCGCCCCTGAGGCGACGGGAGCCCGTGGTCAGTCCGGGTCGCCCGGGTCCAGCGGCAGGTGGTGGTCGAGGTTGACCACGCCGCGCCGCCAGTACCCGGAGACCGCCACCTGCTCGGCCGGCAGGCCCAGCTCGCGGCGCAGGTACCGACGCACGGGCACGAGGTCGCCGGCCTCGCCGAGCCCGACGAACAGCTCGTCGCCCTCCAGCCCGCCGAGGGAGCGCACCGCCTCCGCGAGCTGGCCGGGGCCGTCGGTGCGGTAGAGGATCTCGACCGTCGCGCCGTCCAGCTCGTCCTCGACGTAGGCCTCGTCGACGTCGTCGCCGATCTCGACGATCGCCGTCACCGGCAGGCCAGGGCCCACGGCCGCGACCCAGCGGGCGAGGGCGGGCAGGCCCGTCTCGTCGCCGACGAGCGTCAGCCGGCCGATCCCCTCGGGCACGCCGGCGCTCCCGCGCGGGCCCGCGAGCACGACCTCGTCGCCCTCGGCCGCGCGGGCCGCCCAGGCCGAGGCCGGGCCCTCATCGCCGTGCAGCACCCAGTCGACGTCGAGCTCCGCGACGCCGTCCACCGTCCGCGTGGCGCGCACGGTGTAGTCGCGCGAGATGGACACGACGCCGGTCGGGCGCTGCAGCCCGCCGTCGGCCGCGAGCGCCGGGGCGTGCAGCTCCCCTGTCGCCGGGTCCGGCAGGAAGACCTTGACGTGGTCCTCCGGCCCGGGCGCCCGCAGCGCGGCGAGCGACGTGCGGGCGGCGGGGTCCGCGCCGTCGACGTCGCGGAACGTCGTGCGGCGCATCGAGCCCGTCAGCTCGGCGACGGCGTGCACGCGCACGCGGCGGGGGACGAGGTCGAAACGGGTGCGGGGTCGGTCGAACACCCGTCGATTCCATCACGGTCCGGAGACGATCTGCCCCCCCCTGTCGGCCGACGATTCCACGTCCCGAGGACGGTCCACCCCCGCATGGACAGCGCCGGCCCGGTCCTCCCGGGCATCGCAGACCTCGCCGCCGACGCCGAGCGCGTCCTGGCCACGGTGCGCTACGTCGCGCTCGCGACGGCCGACGCCGACGGCGCTCCGCACGTCTCGCCGGTGTTCTTCACGCGCGCCGGTGCGGCCGTCTACTGGGTGTCGTCGCCGGACGCCCACCACTCGCGCAACGTGGAGCGGGAGCCGCGCGTCGAGGGCGTCGTCTTCGACTCGACGGTCCCCGTCGGCGGCGCCGAGGCCGTGTACCTCACGGGCCGGGCGCGGCGGGTCCCCGACGACGAGCTGCCCGGCCGCTGCGCCGCGGCGTTCGCCGACCCGCGCGACGGCGTGGCGTTCACACCCGCCGAGGTGTCGGGGGACGCGGACATCCGCCTGTACGTCCTGGAGGTCGAGCGGTGGGAGGCCCTCGTGCGCGGCCGGCACCCGACGCTCGGCACGGGCACCGATCGCCGGGTGCCCGTGCCGCTGGACTGACGCTCAGGCGAAGAAGGCCCGCAGGTCGGCGACGACGTCGTCGGGCACCTCCATCGCGGCGAAGTGGCCGCCGCGCGGGAACTCCGACCAGTGCTCGATCCGCGCGTTGTCGCGCTCGGCGAGGCTGCGGATCGTCTGGAAGTCGTCCTTGAAGACCGCGACGCCGATCCGCCCCTGGCTGACGACCGGCTCCGCCCCGGAGCGCTGCTCCGCGTAGTGGTAGCGCGCGGCCGTGGCGTACGTGTTGGTCAGCCAGTAGAGCGTGGCCTGCGCCAGCACCTGCTCCGGGCGCACGAGCGACGTCCCGTTGCCGAAGTTCTCGAAGAGCTCCGAGTACGCGAGCGTCGCGACCGGCGAGTCCGCGAGCCCGGCCGCGACGGTCTGCGGCCGCGACGCGTTCATCGCGTTGTAGCCGCCCACCGACTGGAACCACTGCATGTGCCCCAGCGCCGCGTACTCCTTCTCGCCGAAGCCGTCCATCTCCCCCGGCGCGCCGGACGGGAAGGAGAACAGGTGCAGCACGTGCGCGCCGCGGAAGCCCTCGGGGTCGAGCACGGCGAGCTCGCGGGAGACCATCGCCCCGCCGTCGCTGCCGTGGATGCCGTAGGACTCGTGGCCGAGCCCGCGCATGAGGGCGTCGTAGGTCCGCGCGACCCGCGCCATCGTCCAGTCGCCGCCGACCAGCGGGGTCGAGAAGCCGAAGCCGGGCATGGACGGGATCACGAGATCGAAGGCGTCCTCGGCGCGGCCGCCGTGCGCGACCGGGTCGACCAGCGGGTCGATCATGTCGAGGAAGTCGAGCACCGAGCCGGGGTAGGTGTGCGCCAGCAGCAGGGGCGTCGCGTCCGCGTGCGGGGAGCGCACGTGCAGGAAGTGGACCGTCTGGCCGTCGATCTCGGTGGTGAAGGCGGGGTAGGCGTTCAGGCGGGCCTCGACGGCGCGCCAGTCGAGCCCCTTCCAGCGCTCGACCATGTCGCGCAGGTACGACTCGGGGGTGCCGTACTCCCACGAGTCGCCGGGGGCGGCGGGGGCGAAGCGCGTGCGCTCGAGGCGCTCCTGCAGGTCGTCGAGGTCGGCCTGCGGCACGTGCACGGTGAAGGGGCGGAGCTCGATTCCGGTCGTCCCGGCGGTCGTGGCGTTCATCGCGTTCTCCCGAGGTCGTGAGCCGGGGCCTCCCCAGCTGCTGAACCTCACGATAGGAGCGGTTCAGGAACGATTCTTTCCGTTATTCTGAGCGAGTTCCGATCAGTTTCTGCCGAGGCTCCTGGAAGGCGCGATGGGCTCGACGTCGGCGCGGATGCTGGCACTGCTCGGGCTGCTCCAGTCACGCCCGGACTGGTCGGGGGCCGAGCTCGCGGCACGCCTCGACGTCACGGGTCGCACGGTGCGCAACGACGTCGCGCGGCTGCGCGAACTGGGCTACCCGGTGGACGCCGTGCGCGGCCCGGGCGGGCGCTACCGCCTCGGCGCGGGCGCGCGCCTGCCCCCGTTGCTGCTCGACGACGCCGAGGCGGTCGCCGTCGCGGTCGGGCTGCGCGAGGCGACCGGCACGGCCGGGTTCGAGGAGTCGGGCCAGTCCGCGCTGACCAAGCTCGAGCAGGTGATGCCCGACCGGCTGCGCCGGCGCCTCGCCGCGCTCCGGGACGCGAGCACCGCGGGCCCCGAGAACACGGGGTCCAACGTCGAGGACCCGGGCGTCGACCCGGAGGGGCTCACCGCGCTGGCCGCCGCGATCCGCGACCGCGAGGGCGTGCGGTGCTTCTACCGCGACGAGCCCCTGGAGCTCGAGCCCTACCACCTGGTGTCGTGGCAGCGCCGCTGGTTCCTCGTCGCACGGGAGCCGGCGACCGGCGCCTGGGCGCCGTACCGCGTCGACTGGCTGCGCCTGCGCACTCCCGGCGGGCGCAGGTTCGCGCCCGTGCCGTTCCCGGGCGACCTCACCGAGTTCGTCGTGCGCGAGGTCGCCCGCACCGGCTGGGCGGTGCACGCCCGCATCACCGTGGACGCCCCCGCCGACGAGGTGCTCGCCCGCATCAACCCCGCGGTCGGCACCGTCGAGCCGCTGCCGGACGGGCGCAGCGTGCTCGTGACCGGCGGCGACAGCGTCGAGGTCGTCGCGGTGTGGATCGGGATGCTCGGCATCGACTTCCACGTCGCCGAGCCGCCCGCGCTGGTCGAGCACCTGCGGCTGCTGGCCGACCGCTACGCCCGCGCGGTCCCCGACGGCGAACCGCTGGGCGGCGCGTCCTGACGACGGTCTTGGCGCAGCGCCGCCGCTCCGCGAGACTGTCCGGGTGAGCGATCCGTACCAGCCCGGCGAGCCGTACCAGCAGCCCGGCCAGCAGCAGCCTGCCCAGCCCGGCTCCCCGCAGCAGGGCTATCAGCAGCAGCCCGGCTACCCGCAGCAGGGCTACCCGCAGGCCCCGCAGGGGCAGTACCCGGCGCCGGGCTACGCGTACCCCGCCTACGCCCCCGAGCCGCCCGGCAAGACGATGGGCATCGTCGGCTTCATCCTCGCGTTCGTGATCGCTCCCGCCGGGATCGTGGTGTCGGCGATGGCGCTGTCGGAGTCGAAGAAGGTGGGCTACCCCAACGCGCTCGGCAAGTGGGGCCTGTGGCTCTCGATCGCCTTCACGTCGATCTGGGTGCTGTACGTCCTGTTCATCGTCCTGGCCGTGTTCGGCGGGATGCTCGGGTGGTTCTCCTCGGTCGGGACGTACGACAGCGGCATGTCGGTCTGACGAACACGCCGCGGCCGCGGCTACGACAGCACGCGCAGCGGCGCCCCGGCCGCCCATGCGGCGACGTCCTCGACGGCCTGCCCGTAGAACGTCCGGTAGGTGGCCTCGGTGACGTAGCCCAGGTGCGGGGTCAGCACCGTGCGCGGCGCGGACCGCAGCGGGTGGTCGGCGGGGAGCGGCTCGACGTCGTACACGTCCAGCCCCGCCCCGGCGATGCGCCCGTCGTGCAGGGCCGCGAGCAGGGCGTCGGTGTCCACGAGCGGGCCGCGCGAGGTGTTGACGAGGTACGCGGTGGGCTTCATGCGCCCGAGGTCCGCGGCCCCGACGATGCCCCGGCTGCGGTCGCTCAGCTTGTAGTGCACGGTCACGACGTCGGACGTCGCGAACAGCTCGTCCTTGGTCACCGCGCGCACGCCGGCCTCGGCCGCCCGCGCGGCGTCGAGGTGCGTGCTCCACGCGACCACGTCCATGCCGAACGCGAGCCCGATCCGCGCCACCGTCGACCCGAGCCGGCCGAGGCCCACGACCCCGAGCCGCCGACCCTCCAGGTCGCCGCCCACGGTGTGCTGCCAGCCGCCCTCGCGCACGGCCCGGTCCTCGGCCGGGACGTGCCGCAGCAACGCGAGGATCAGCGCCCACGTGAGCTCCGGCGTGGCGTTCGTCGGCGAGTCCGTGCCGCACACGACGACGCCGCGCTCGCGGGCGGCGTCGAGGTCGATCGACGCGTTCGCGCGCCCGGTCGTGACGAGCAGCCGCAGGTCGGGCAGTCGCGCGAGCCGCGCCACGGTGAACGGCGTCCGCTCCCGCATCGCGACCACGACGTCGTACCCGGCGAGCGCCGCGACCACCGCGTCGTCGTCGGGCAGGGGGCGGTCGACGAACTCGACCTCGGCCCCCAGGCTCGCCCAGTCGGCGAACCGGCGGGCAACCAGCTGGTAGTCGTCCAGGACTGCGATGCGCACGATGTTCTCCTCGTTCCGACGGATCAGGCCTGCTGGGCCACGGCCAGGTTCGCCTCGGCGACCAGCTCGAGCAGCCGGACGGCGGTCGGCTCCGCCGCGGGTGACGAGACGGCGCCCACCACCCACTCCGGCGTCCCGCCCGCGGGGAGCTCCAGCACGGCCAGGCCGGCGGCCTGCGGCTTGGCCGCGACGTGCTGCGGCACGATGGCGATGCCCAGGCCGCGCTGGACGAAGTCGAGCAGCGTGTGGACGTCGTCCACGCTCATCCGCACCCGGCGCTCGAGGCGCCGCTCGGCGAACGCGGCGTCGGCGAGCTGCCGCACGGCCCACGGCTCGCGGAAGTCGACGAAGTCCCGGTCGGCCAGGTCCTCCCAGGTCACCGCGGACGCCGCGGCGAGGGGGTCCGTCGCGTGCGTGAGCACCACGACCGGCCGCCGGCCCAGCTCGAGGCACCGCAGCGAGCCGAGGTGCTCGGTGGTGGCGACGAACGCGACGTCGAGGTCGCCGCCGCGCACCTGCGCGGTGAGCTCGCGCGAACCCGCCTGGGTGAACTGCACGTCCACGAGCGGGTAGCGCAGCCGGAACCGCTCGAGCAGCGGCCCGACGTCGACCACCCCGAGGCACTGCTCGGAGCCCAGCCGGAGCCGCCCCGAGAGCTGCTGGCTGGCGCGGACCACCGCGTCCCGGCCCGCCGACGCCTGGGCGAGCATCCGCCGCGCGAACGGCAGCAGGGCGCGCCCCGCGTCCGTGAGGGCGACCTGCCGCGTGGTGCGCAGGAACAGCGAGGTGCCGAGCTCGCGCTCGAGGTTGCGGATCGCCGCCGACAGCCCCGACTGGGTGACCCCGCACAGCGCCGCCGCCCGCGTGAAGTGGCCCTCGTCGGCCACCGCGACGAGGTACTCCATCTGTCGCAGCTCCATTGATCACTCCCAGTGCTGGAACCCATGAGTTCAAGTTGTTGGACTCATCAACCATGCCTTCCTATCGTCGGAGGCACCGACGACACAAGGAGAACCGTGGAAGCTCGCACGATCGGAATCCAGTCTGTCAGCGCGATCGGGCTCGGCGGGATGCCGATGTCCATCGAGGGCCGCCCCGACGAGGCGCGCTCGATCGCCACCGTCCACGCGGCGCTCGACGCCGGGGTGACGCTCGTCGACACCGCCGACGCCTATCACCTCCACGCCGACGAGGTCGGCCACAACGAGGAGCTGATCGCCCGCGCGCTGCGCTCCTGGGGCGGCGACGCGTCCGGCGTCCTGGTCGCCACCAAGGGCGGCCACCTGCGCCCCGGCGACGGCTCGTGGACCCAGGACGGCCGCCCCGAGCACCTCAAGCAGGCCGCCAAGGAGTCCGCGCAGCGCCTCGGCGTCGACGCGATCGGGCTGTACCAGTTCCACCGCCCCGACCCCCGGGTGCCCTACGCCGAGTCGATCGGCGCGCTCGTCGAGCTGCTCGACGAGGGCGTCATCGTCCAGGCCGGGATCTCGAACGCGAGCGTCGCGCAGATCGACGAGGCGAACGAGGTGCTGGGCGGCCGGCTCGCGTCCGTGCAGAACCAGTTCTCGCCCGCGTTCCGGTCCAGCCTCGCCGAGCTGGAGCACTGCGCGGCGCACGGGATCGCGTTCCTGCCGTGGTCGCCGCTCGGCGGGATCCGCAAGGCGGGCGAGGTCGGCACCGCGCACGCCGCCTTCGGCCGGGTCGCCGAGGCCCGCGGCGTGAGCCCCCAGCAGGTCACCCTGGCGTGGGAGCTCGCGCTCGCGCCCGTCGTCGTCCCCATCCCGGGGGCGTCGCGGCCGGCGAGCATCGAGGACTCCGCGCGCGCCGTCGAGCTCGTCCTCACCGCGGACGAGCTCGCCGAGCTGTCGGGCTCCTGAGCCCGCCGCACCACCGACCCCACCTCTCCCCCGATCGAGGAGGATCCATGAGAACAGTCCCCCTGGGCCCCACCGGCCGCCAGGTCCCGAACGTCGTGCTCGGCCTCATGCGCATTCAGCAGATGGACGACGACGCCGTCCGCGAGCTGGTCCGCACCGGCCGCGACGCCGGCATCGACTTCGTCGACCACGCCGACGTCTACGGCGAGGACCTGCACGGCTGCGAGCGCCGCTTCGCCGAGGCCATGCAGCTCACGCCGTCCGAGCGCGAGCAGCTCACCATCCAGTCCAAGGCCGGCATCGTGCGCGAGGGGCCGTACTTCGACTTCTCGTACGAGCACCTGGTCGAGTCGGTCGAGGGCTCGCTGCGCGCGCTCGGCACCGACTACCTCGACGTGCTCCTGCTGCACCGCCCGGACGCGCTCGTGGAGCCGGACGAGGTGGCCCGGGCGTTCGACGAGCTGGAGTCGTCCGGCAAGGTCCGGGCCTTCGGCGTCTCCAACCACACCCCCGGCCAGATCGAGCTGCTCAAGCGCTCGGTGCGGCAGCCGATCGTCGCGAACCAGCTGCAGCTCTCGATCACGCACGCGCCGATCGTGGCGCAGGGCGTGGCGGCGAACATGGTGGGCGAGGACCAGTCGCTCACCCTCGACGGCGGCGGGATCCTGGACTACTGCCGCCTGCACGACATCACCGTGCAGGCCTGGTCGCCGTTCCAGGCCGGGTTCTTCACCGGGGTGTTCCTGGGCTCCGAGGAGTACCCCGAGCTCAACGCCGTGATCGACCGCCTCGCGGCGAGGTACGGCGTGCCGCCCATCGCGATCGCCGTCGCCTGGATCACGCGGCACCCCGCCGGGATGCAGGTGGTGCTGGGCACGACGACGCCGGAGCGCGTCGCGGGCGCCGCGCAGGGCTCGGACGTCCCGCTCACCCGCGCCGAGTGGTACGAGCTGTTCCGCGCCGCGGGCCACCGCGTGCCCTGACGCCGCCCGACGCTCGGCGCGCTCAGCCCTCGTCGGCGAGCGCGCCGAGCGCGTCGGCCAGGCGCCGCGATCCCGGGGCGTCTGCATACGCTCCGGCAACACCGCACCGGGTGGGATGGCGCCATGCCCTCCCGCGACGCACGGCCCGCCACCACCCGGAACCCGACGAGGACCGTCCTGGTCGTCCTGTTCCTGCTCTACCTCGCCCTGGTCACCTGGGTCGTGCTGTGGAAGCTCGAGGTCCCCTGGGTCGGCGAGGCGGAGCGCCGCGTCGTCAAGCTCGTCCCGTTCGCGTCCAGCGCCACGGCGGGGGCCAGCAACCCGGTCGAGCTCGCCGAGAACCTCCTGATCTTCGTGCCCTTCGGCCTGTACCTGGGCCTCCTCGCGCCGTCGTGGCCGTGGTGGCGGCACGCCCTCACGCTCGCCGGCGCGAGCCTGGTCCTGGAGGTCGCCCAGTACGTCCTGGCCGTCGGGAGCACCGACGTCACCGACGTCGTCGTCAACACCGCTGGGGGCCTGGCCGGGGTCGGCCTGCTCGCCCTGGCGCGCCGCGGGCTCCGCGCGCGGACCGGTGTGGTCATGGCCGGGGTCTGCACCGCCGGGACGGTGCTCGCCCTGCTCGCGGCCACGGCCTTCGTCGCCTCCCCCGTGCGCCTCGTCGGCCCGCCGCCGGGCGACGTGACGGTCGTCGGATCCCGGCATCCCGGGCCCGGGGACCAATGAGCTTGCGGCGCTTGAGAGAATGGGACGTCGTGAGCACCGAGCCCAGCCCCGCACCGCAGTCGTCGTCGGACGACGGCGGTGCGCGTCGTCCCCGCCGCAAGGGCCGCGGCCGGGGGAACGGGCGCGGGAACGGCGCCCGTCAGCACGGCCCGCGCCGCGTCAGCCGCGAGCAGCTCGAGCGGGCCGCCGCGCTGCGGGCCGCCGTCGAGGTGCCGCCGATCCACTACCCCGAGCAGCTGCCGGTCTCGGCGCGCCGCGAGGACATCGCCGCCGCAATCCGCGACCACCAGGTCGTCGTCGTCGCGGGCGAGACGGGCTCCGGCAAGACGACGCAGCTGCCGAAGATCCTGCTCGAGCTCGGGCGCGGCCGGAAGGGCCAGATCGGGCACACGCAGCCCCGCCGCATCGCGGCCCGCAGCGTCGCCGAGCGCGTGGCGGAGGAGCTCGGCACCGAGCTGGGCGGCGTCGTCGGCTACCAGGTGCGGTTCACCGACACGTCGTCCTCCGAGACGCTCGTCAAGGTCATGACCGACGGCATCCTGCTGGCCCAGATCCAGCGGGACCCGGACCTGCTCGCCTACGACACGATCGTCATCGACGAGGCCCACGAGCGGTCGCTCAACATCGACTTCCTGCTCGGCTACCTGTCGCGGCTGCTGCCCCGCCGCCCCGACCTCAAGGTCGTCATCACCTCCGCGACCATCGACTCGGAGCGGTTCGCGGCGCACTTCTCGCCGTCGCACCTCGCCGAGGTCGGAGGGGCGCCCGAGGCCGTCGTGGACGTGCTGCCCGACCACGCGCCCGTCGTCGAGGTCACCGGCCGCACCTATCCGGTCGAGATCCGCTGGCGCCCGTTGGTATCGCCGGTTGAGCCTGTCGAAACCAAGTCCCGGGTTTCGACAAGCTCAACCACCGGCAAGAAGGAGGAGAAGGACCTGGTCACGGGCATCGTCGAGGCGTGCGACGAGCTGATGCGCGAAGGCTCCGGCGACATCCTCGTCTTCCTCTCCGGCGAGCGGGAGATCCACGACGCCGCCGACGCGCTCGAGGGCCACCTCAAGGAGCGCGTCCGCGACGCCAAGCGCCCGGACCACGTCGAGATCCTGCCCCTGTACTCGCGGCTGTCGGCGGCGGAGCAGCACCGCGTCTTCCAGTCGCACCCGGGCCGGCGCATCGTGCTGTCGACCAACGTCGCCGAGACGTCGCTGACCGTGCCGGGCATCCACTACGTCGTCGACCCGGGCACCGCGCGCATCTCGCGCTACTCCAAGGCGACCAAGGTGCAGCGGCTGCCGATCGAGCCGATCAGCCAGGCGTCGGCCAACCAGCGGTCGGGTCGTTCCGGCCGCGTGGCCGACGGCGTCGCGATCCGCCTCTACTCGCAGGACGACTTCGAGGGGCGGCCCGAGTTCACCGAGCCCGAGATCCTGCGCACGTCGCTCGCCTCCGTGCTGCTGCAGATGATCTCGGTCGGCGTCGTGACCACCCCCGACGACGTGGCGCGCTTCCCGTTCGTCGAGCCGCCGGACACGCGGGCCGTGCGCGACGGCGTGCAGCTGCTCACCGAGCTCGGCGCGCTGGAGACGCGCGACGGCGCGACCCGGCTCACCGACGTCGGCCGCACGCTCGCCCAGCTGCCGATGGACCCGCGCCTGGCGCGCATGATCATCGAGGGCGCCAAGCGCGGCGTGGCGCGCGAGGTCGCGATCGTCGCCGCCGTGCTGTCCATCCAGGACCCGCGCGAGCGCCCCGCCGAGACCCGCGCGCAGGCCGACCAGCTGCACGCCCGGTTCACCGACCCGCGCTCGGACTTCCTCACGTACCTCAACCTGTGGGAGTACGTGCGCGGTCAGCAGCACGAGATGGGCTCGTCCGCGTTCCGGCGCCTGTGCAAGGCCGAGCACCTCAACTTCCTGCGCATCCGCGAGTGGCAGGACGTCGTCGCGCAGCTGCGCGAGATGGCCAAGCCGCTCGGCATCGACATGTCGTTCAGGCCGCGGGTCTCGACAAGCTCGACCGCCGGGGGGTCGCTGGTTGAGCCTGTCGAGGTTTCGACAAGCTCAACCACCGAGACCGACCACCGCCTCACCTGGGACGACGACACGATCCACCGCGCGCTGCTGGCCGGGCTGCTCAGCCAGATCGGCATGCAGGACACCGGCGAGATCAAGGCGTCGTCGGTGGCGCACCTGCGCGGCGAGGCGCGCGCCCGCGCGCTGCGGCAGGCCGCCAAGCGCGCCCGCAACGAGTACGTCGGCGCGCGCGGCGCCCGGTTCGCGATCTTCCCCGGCTCGCCGCTGAGCAAGAAGCCCCCGGAGTGGATCATGGCGGGCGAGCTCGTCGAGACGTCCCGCCTGTGGGCGCGCGACGTCGCCCGCATCCAGCCCGAGTGGGCGGAGGAGCTCGCCGGGTCGCTCGCGAAGCGCACGTACTCCGACCCGCACTGGTCCACCAAGCAGGGCGCGGCGATGGCCACCGAGAAGGTGCTGCTCTACGGCGTGCCGATCGTCGCCGACCGCCCCGTGCTGTACGCGAAGGTGGACCCCGAGGCCGCCCGCGAGATGTTCGTGCGGCACGCGCTCGTCGAGGGGCAGTGGACGACGCACCACCGGTTCTTCGCCGAGAACCGGCGCCTGCTCGCCGAGGCGGAAGAGCTCGAGGCCCGCTCCCGGCAGCGCGGCCTCGTCGCCTCCGAGGACGACCTCTTCGCCTTCTACGACGAGCGCGTGCCCGACTCCGTCGTCAGCGCCCGGCACTTCGACACCTGGTGGAAGCAGGCGCAGCGGGAGACGCCGGACCTGCTCACCTTCACGCTCGACCAGCTCGTGGACGCGTCCGCCGTCGACACGTCCGAGTTCCCGGAGACGTGGACGCAGGGCGAGGTGACGCTGCCGCTGACGTACCAGTTCCAGCCGGGGAGCGACGCCGACGGCGTCACCGTGCACGTGCCGCTGTCGATCCTCAACCGCGTGGCACCCGAGGGCTTCGACTGGATGGTGCCCGGCCTGCTCGACGAGCTGTGCGTCGCGACGATCCGCTCCCTGCCCAAGGCCGTGCGCGTGCAGCTCGTGCCCGCGCCCGACGTCGGGCACGCCGTCGCCGGCTGGCTGCGCGAGCACACGCCGTCGTGGGACGACATGACCCGCGCCGGCGACATGGCCTCCCCCTTCCACGTGGAGTTCACGCGCGCCGTGCGGGCCCTGCGCGACGTCGACATCCCCGACGACGTGTGGGACGCCGAGCGCGTCGAGCGGCTGCCCGGCCACCTGCGCATGACGTTCCGCGTCGAGGGCGGTCCGTCGGACGAGCCTGTCGGGACCACGAGGCGCACGAGCAAGGGCCGCAAGCGCAAGCAGTCCGCCGCCCCGACCCCGCTCGACGAGTCCAAGGACCTGCTCGCGCTGCAGAAGCGGCTCGCCGCGCAGTCCGAGGCCGCCGTCCGCGCCGCCGTGAAGGGCGCCGTCGGCCGGGCCCTCGAGGAGGCACGGGCGTCGTCGGTGGAGCCTGTCGACACCACATCGCCGGTCGCGCCCGTCGGGACCACGTCGGTCGAGGCTGACGAGAACCGGGTTTCGACAGGCTCAACCAGCGGAGCATCAACCAGCGGAGCAGTGGCCGAGCAGACCGGCCTGACGGGGTGGCCGGACGGCCTGCCCGAGGGCCGGCTGCCGGATGCCGTGTCCACCGACCTGGGCGGCGGGGTGGTGGTGCGCGGCTACCCGGCGCTGGTCGAGGAGGAGGACGCGAAGCGGAAGCCCGCCGTGGCGCTGCGCGTGCTGGCCGACGCCGCCGCGCGCGACGCCCGGCACGCGCACGGGGTGCGGCGGCTGCTACTGACGGAGACGGCGCTGCAGACGGGGCGCGTGACGTCGCGCTGGACGTCGTCGCAGTCGCTGACGCTCGCGGCCGCGCCGTACCGGAACACCGACGCCCTCGTCGCCGACCTGCAGCTCGCCGCCGTGACGGCGCTGACCAGCCCGGACGCCGGGAAGGCGCCCGGCACGCCGACGGGCGGGCCGGTGGCGGGCGAGATCCGCGACGCCGAGTCGTACGCGGAGGCGAGGACGTTCGTGCGCCGGCACCTGGAGGACGAGGTGCACCGGGTCGTCGGGCACGTCATCGCCGCGCTGACCGCGTGGCGGACCGTCGAGGGCGAGGTGCGCTCGTCGTCGTCCCTGGCGCTGCTCAACACGCTGCAGGACGTCCGCGACCACGTGGCCGGCCTGGTCCACGACGGCTTCGTCTCCGCCACGCCGCCCCGGCGCGTGCCGTACCTGGTGCGCTACCTGCGCGCGGCGTCGTACCGGCTGGAGAAGGCCCAGACCAACCCCGCGCGCGACGCCGAGCTGGCCTGGCGCGTGCACGACGTCACCGAGGCCTACGACAAGGCCCGCGCCGCCTACGCCGCCGGGCCCACCGACCCGGCCCGCGCCGCCGAGCTCGACGACGTGCGCTGGCTGATCGAGGAGCTGCGCGTCTCCCTGTTCGCGCAGCAGCTCGGCACCGACGGGGCCGTCAGCGAGAAGCGCATCCGCAAGATCCTCAGCCCCGGCGGCTGGTGACGGGGGCGATCAGCAGGCGTCGTAGACGTACCCGTCCTCGCCGGCGGCGACGAGGTCCCGGTCGCGCAGGACGGTGAGCGGCGCGCGGTCGTCGAGCGCGCACACGTCGTCGAAGGTCGTCCCCGCCTCGTCGAGGGCGTCGGGGTACTCGATCTGCAGCACCTGGTCGCCGTAGACGTCGGTGTAGGCGGCGCACTCGGACCAGGCCGCGCACTCCTCGGTGACGGCGAGGTCGAAGCCGAGGGCGTCCTTCGCGGTCTGCGTGATCTCGGCCGCGTTCTTCTGCGCGATCGCCAGCCCGGCGCCGTGCGCCAGGTCCACGTACGCCCGGGCGAGGGCGTGCGCGCCGGCCTCGTCGATCTCGTCGAACCGGGTCCACGTGTCCAGGTTGTCGATCTCCACGGCGTCGAAGCCGGCGTCCGCGCAGCCGGTCACCACCGGGCCGAGCACCTCGAGGATGCCGTCGCGCTGCTCCTCGGTGGACGGTTCGAGCACGTGCTCGTCCGGCCAGTCGGGGTCGACGACGAGCCCGCCGTCCGCGTCGTGCAGCAGCAGGTCCTCGCGGCCCGCCCACAGGTCGTCCTCACCGGGCTGGGTCTGGAAGCCGTTGACGTAGCAGAGGTTGTACGCGCCGGGCAGCGGGTCGGCCGTGGAGTCGCGCGCGACGACGTCGATCGGCACCAGATCGGCCGACCCGGCGCCGTCGCCGGCGTCCACCTCGTCGTACGCGCCGCCGAGCTGGTAGTCGAGCACGCCGCTCGTGGGCGGCAGGGCGACCTGCGCGGGGCTCGACGCCGCCGGGTCCGGGGCGGACGCCGCGGGCGCAGATGCACACCCCGCGACCGCTAGCACCAGAAGCACAGGGACCGTCGTTCGTCGCACGTCCGCCCCCCCTAGAGAACCCGGAGCCCCATGCTCGCAGCCACTCCGCGCACTCGGCGGACGTCCGCGCACACCAGCGACACCTGCGACCCGTCGGCCAGCACCAGCCAGTGCCTGCGGGTCGCGAGCGCGTGCGGAGCGCCGCTGATCAGCGCACCCCCGCCGAGCGCGACCGCGGGCCCGCCGGCCGGCCGCAACTCGGGCGCCTCGCCGGGGGCGAGCACGGCCGGGCCTGGGGGGACGACGACCGGCCCCTGCGGCGGCACGTCGTCGCGCAGCACCCGGACGGCGACGCCCGTGCCGCGGGCGCGCGCCCGGCCGGCCAGCACCCGCACACCGAAGCCGGCGTAGACGACGAGGATCGGCACGACGACGATCGCAACCCCGATCGACACCCCGTCGACGCCCGTCGTGGGACCGGACGTCAGCCGCGCGAGCACGACGACCAGGCCACCGGCCGCGACGGGGAGGAAGACGAGGTTGAGCCGCCGCCACCAGGGACGCTGCGCCGCCGGCTCCTGCAGACCGTGCAGCACGCGCCACCCGGTCCACCGGGCGCGGTCGTCGTTCTCCAGGCCGACCACGGCCCAGCCGTCCGCCAGGCGCCACCAGGCCCGGACCGACGCGGTGAGCCCGACGACGAGCACCACCACGCCGGGCGCCAGGGCGGTGGCCCCGTCGCTCAGCGGCTCCTGGTCCAGCCCGACGGTCACGAGCAGCAGCCCGACGGCGGTGACGATCGGATAGAGGATCGCGCGCAGCGCGTCGAGGAGGCCGGTCGCCCCGTCCACGGGCTTGACCCCGGGGTACCCCTCGAGCCCGTGCTCGCGCGCCCGGAAGTCGTGCATTCGCTCGGCGTCGACCTGCCCGGCATCGACCTGCCCGGCGTCGACGCCGGAGGCCGGGCGCGGTCGCGCCGGCAGCGCCAGCACCTCCGGCCGTCGCAGCGCGAGGGCCCAGGCCTGCCGCAGCCGCCGGGCGCGCCCCCAGTCGCGCCGGTACCGGAACCACCAGGCGAGCGTCACCAGCAGGATGACGGCGCCGACGACGAGCGAGGCCACGTCAGCCCGCTCACCGTCGGCCCCGCGCCCCAGGAGCACCAGGACGGGCCGGGTGGCCAGGGCGGCCCCGGCCAGGCAGCCCAGCACCAGGAGCAGCCCCGCGAGCATGCGCCGCCCGCCGCCGTCGCGCCGCTGGGCGACGCCGAGGTTCGCGGCGGCGAGGTCGTACCACTCGCCGAAGGTCGCGGGCAGCGGCACCTCGTGCGGGGACGGCGGCAGCGCCACCCGACCACGGCGCTTTCGTGCCGTCGCGGGAGCGTCCGGCTGGGTCGCCGTCACCCGATCTCCTCGCCCTGAGCGTTCACGGGGACGATCTTCGCAGGCCCGGCCATCGCGGCGAGCAGCATGCCGACCGCCTGCACGTGGTGCGGCTCGCTCGACCAGCCGACGAGCACCAGGCCGGGCCCACCGTCCTGCGGCGCGGTGACGACGACGGCCAGGCCGATCTCGCGCGACCTTCCCGTCGTGTCCTGCGGTGCAGCGGGGTCGCGCACGTCCACCGGGTACGTCACGGTCAGACCGAGGGCGGGCCCGATGCCGGTCTCGAACGACTCGGTGTAGGCGGCGGAGAGGTCGAGGCCCGTCCTGGCCGCGACCACGCGCCGCACGACCTCGAGCAGGGACAGCGGCCCGTCGAACGCGTCGAGCTGCCGCACGGAGCCCACGACGTTGACGAAGATCTCCTCGTCGATCGCCGTCGGTCCGCGGTACTCCTTGCCCTGGTAGACGAGGCCGTGGAGCAGCACCGACTGGCTGCCCCACACCTCGCGCCAGGCGCGCAGACCTGCGAGCAGGAGGCCCGCGTCCTGGGCGGGCAGCTCGACGTCGACCGCATCCAGCGCGCCGCGGATGACGGCGAGCGCCTCGTCCGCGGTCTGTGTGCCGGCGAGCTCGACCCAGTCCGAGGGCACCCGGATGTTGAGCTTCCACCGGGTCGGGTTGTCGACGTCGACGGTGTCCGTCTCGGTCATGTCTTTCGTGTCCGCCATGTCCGCCATGTCCGCCATCGCGCTCACCTGTTCTCGAGCTGGGTGCGCAGCAGTGCGCCCTCGCCGTCGGTCTCGCCTGCAGTGGCGCCCCAGTCGGGCAGGATGCCGTTGTAGTCGTCGCCCTTGAGGTGCCCGAAGTCGCTGAACCAGTTGATCGGCTCGGTGACGAGGAAGATCCCCTGGTCGAACATGATGTCGGCCGAGCGCCAGGCCAGCTCCGCGGCCGAGTCGATGCTCCCGCCTCGAGCCGCCATCGTGAAGAACCCGGGGAAGGCGCCGGTCGCCGCACGGCCGACGCTGGACGCCGGGTTCATGAACTGGGCGAACGTCGGCGCGGCGCGCCCCGCGGCCGTCGCCGAGGCCGACACCGCCTTGAACGTGGCCGTGAGGCCGCCCGCGCCGAGCGCCGTGCCGATCATCCCCACGATGACGCCGGGCGTGAATCCGCCCGCGAACGACCCCGCCTGCCCGGCCGCGCTCAGGTACGCGGCGAGCGTGCCGACGCCGGAGGCCGCGACGCTCACCAGCGCGAAGACCTGCGCGCCCGGGATCGGCAGCAGGGAGATGATGCCGGCGACGAGGCTGACGACCCCCATGATGTCGGAGATCAGGTCGAGCAGGCCGGCGTTCTCGGCCGCCCACTCGAGGATCATGTCGCCGAGGTCGGCGAACGCGTCGCCGAGGTCCTCGAAACGGTCGCCGACCCAGTCGACCGCCTGGTCGAACCAGGACGGGTCGTCAGGCGCCATCGCCGCGGCGGTGTCGAAGTCCGCGAGGAGCGCCCGCGACGCCGCGCCGTACTCCTCGACCAGGGTCGTGATCCGCGACCACACCCCGTCGACGACGCCCCGGGCGTCGTCGACGGCGCCCTGCGCGGTGCCCCGGGCCCGCTCGTCGTCCTGGTAGTCGTCCCACTCGTGCTGCGGCGCGTCGTCCTCGGGCCGGTGGCCCTCGGGCATCGAGTAGAGGGTCGACTCCGCCGAGCTCAGCGCGGCCTTGGCCTCGCCGAGCTCGCGGTTCAGCGTGTCCGCCCGCCCGCGGTAGTCCTCGAGGTGGTCCGCCCACGTCTCGAGTGCGATCGCGGCCTTGCGGAAGGCCTTCTCGGCCTCCACGACCTTCGGTTCGAAGCCGTCGTGCAGCATGCTGCGGAAGGCGATGGCGACCTCGCCCGCCCACTCGCCCTCGTCGACGCTGCCGAGCAGGAACTTCACGCGCTCGAGCGTCTCCTGCCCGCCGGTGAGCCCGGTGGCGAGCGAGCCCGTGACGGCGTGGTCGCCCGGCGCCGGGTCGTACCCGATGTGCTCGTAGTGGACCATCACTCGCCCCCGAGCGCCGCGGCGAGGTCGGCGTCGATCTGGGCGAAGCCGTCACGGATCTTCTGCAGCTGCTCCTTGGCGTTGCCCGTCGCCTCGCACATCTCGTCGATGCTGTGGTCCCACCTGTCCCGGAAGTGGGACACCTTCTCCACCAGCTCGGGCTCGCCGACGGCCGACGCGTCGGCGCTCCGGATCGCGTCCAGAGGCTCGTACAGCCGTTCCTTCATCTGTCCCAGGTCGCTCTCGACCTGGGACAGGAACGCGTCGTTCATGACGATGTCGCCGGACATCAGCGGCCTCTTCCCCGGGCGTCGGTGGCGGTCCGCACAAGGTTTTCACATACCAAGCCCGGGGAAGAGCCCGGTCCATGGGGAGTTCTGCCCTCTCCCGGCGCAGGCGGCGACACAAATCCCTGGCCGCACCGAGGCGCGCTCCGTACGGTCGGAGCCATGCGCCTGCACGACGACGAGGTCCCTGTCACCGCCGACGACGTCCGCCGCCTGGTCGCGGCGCAGCACCCACGGTGGGCGGACCTGCCGGTGACGCCGGTGCGCGAGTCCGGCACCGACCACCTGCTGTTCCGCCTGGGCGACGACCTCGTGGCGCGGATGCCGAAGGTCGGCTGGGCCGGCGTGCACGCCCTGGCCGACGCCCGCTGGCTGCCGCACCTCGCCCCGCACCTTCCCCTGACGGTCCCGGCGCCGCTGGCGGTGGGAGAGCCGGACGACGCCTACCCGTTCCACTGGTCGGTGGTGCCGTGGGTGCCGGGCGCCGCGACGGCCGACCCGCTCGAGCCCGGCGCCGCCCCGAACCTCGACCTGCGGGCCGCCGCGACCGACCTCGGCGCATTCGTCGCCGCGCTGCGCGCCGTCGACCCGACGGGCGGGCCGGTCAAGGACGGCACCGGGCGCGGGGTGCCGCTGGCACGCCTGGACGACGCCGTGCGGCGCGCAACCGCCGAGTCGGGCGACCGGGTCGACGGGCCCGCCGTCCTCAAGGCGTGGGACCGGGCGCTGGAGGCCGCCGCCGACCCGGTGCCCGGCACCTGGCTGCACGGCGACCTCTTGCCCGGCAACCTGCTCGTCGACGACGGCCGCCTCACGGCCGTCATCGACTGGGGCGCGCTCGGCGTGGGCGACCCGGCGGCCGACCTGCCCCCCGCCTGGTGGCTCTTCTCCGGCCCGGACCGGGCGGCGTTCCGCGAGGCCGCCGGCGCCGCCCCGGGCGGCGGCCTGGACGACGGCGCGTGGGAGCGCGGGCGGGGGTGGACGCTGGTCGAGGGCGTCATCGCCCTCCCGTACTACTGGGACCGCTGGCCGGAGTTCGCGCGGGCGTCGCAGCGGCGGGTGGCGGCGGCGGTCGCGGACCTCTGACCCGCACCGGGCTCGGGGTTCCTCAGGGTCGAACGGGGGGACCACCCGATACCGGGCCCACGAGGCCGCTCGTACCGTCGAGGCATGAGCACCACGACCCCCTACCCCCAGAGCCCGTACCAGATGTCCGAGCCCGCCCCCCGGCGCAAGCTCTTCCGCCCGAAGCACGGCCGCGTGCTCGGCGGCGTGTGCGCCGGCCTCGCGGACTACCTCGGCTGGAGCCGCGGCCTCGTCCGCGTCCTCTCTGTGGCGTCGATCCTGATCCCCGGTCCGCAGGTGCTCGCCTACGTCGTGCTGTGGATCCTCATGCCCGACGAGGAGAAGGCGCTCCGCGCCGCCTGACGACCCTCCGACCCCCGGGAGCACCCGTGCACGTCTCCATGGAGCAGGGCGACATCACCGCCGTCGCCGTCGACGCGACCGTCAACGCCGCGAACTCGTCGCTGCTGGGCGGCGGCGGCGTCGACGGCGCCATCCACGCGGCCGCGGGCCCGCGCCTGCTCGAGGCGTGCCGCGAGCTGCGCCGCACCACCCTCCCCGACGGCCTGCCCGTGGGCGACGCCGTCGCGACGCCCGGCTTCGACCTGCCCGCGTCGTGGGTGATCCACACGGTCGGCCCGAACCGGCACGCGGGCGAGACCGACCCGGCGCTGCTCGCGTCGTGCTTCACCCGGTCGCTCGACGTCGCGGCGGACGTGCGCGCGCGGTCGGTCGCGTTCCCCGCGGTGGGCGCCGGCGTCTACGGCTGGGCCCCCGACGACGTCGCGCGCGCCGCGGTCCTCGCGGTCCGGGAGTGGGACGAGCTGAACCCGGGCGCCGTCGACGAGGTGCGCTTCGTCCTCTTCAACGCGCCCGTGCTGGCCGCCTTCGAGCAGGCGTTCGCCGCCGTCTGACCTGCGACGGCGGTTGTCCACAGGCCGTTGTCCACATCCTTGTCGGGGTGCACGGGGACCGCTAGGGTCGAACATGTGTTCGATACTGCCGCACTCGAGCGACCCGCCACCGGGTCGTCGCTCGCGCACGCGTCGGCCGCGATCGACGACGTCGTGGCGATCCAACGGCAGATCGACGAGCTCGAGGGCCGCAAGCTGGTCGCCGTCGAGCAGGCCCGCCGGGCGGCCGCGCGCGCGGAGTCGGCGCTGCTCTCCGACGACGACGTCACGCTCAGTCGGGCAGGTGCCGAGCGTCGTCACGACCTCGCCCGCCGGGCCTTCACCGCCGACCTCGCGACGGCGCTGCGCCTGACCGAGCAGGCGGCTTCCCACCTCCTCGACACGGCCCGCACGCTGGCGGGCGACGGCGACCTGGCGGTCACCCACGACGAGAACGGGCGAGCCACCCTCGACGCGCTGTGCCGCGGCCGCGTCTCGCTGGCGCACGCGACCGCCGTCGCCGACACCCTGGCCGAGCTCCCCACCCCCGAGGCACGCGACCAGGTCGAGGCGGCCGTGCTGCCGCGCGCCGCGACGTGCACGGTTCCCCAGCTCCGCCGGCACCTGCGCCGTGCGCGCGACCTCGTCCACCCCGAGCCGTTCGTCGAGCGGCACCGTCGGGCCACCGAGTCGCGGGCCGTCTACCTCGACCCCGGCACCGACGGCATGGCCTGGCTCACCGCCCACCTGCCCGCGCCGCTCGCCCACGCCGCGTACGACCGCCTCAGCCGCACGGGGGCGCACGCCAAGGAGGCCGGGGACGGCCGGACGCTCGCGCAGCTCCGCGCGGACTCCCTCGCCGACCTGCTCCTCGCCGACGACGTTCCCACGGCAGCCCGCTCCGCCCCGGTCCTCGCGCAGATCGCGCGGCGCATCACCCCCACGGTGCGTGTGACTGTGCCGGTGCTGTCGCTGCTGGGAAGCTCCGACCTCGCGGCGGAGCTCGACGGCCACGTTCCTGTGGACGCGGCGACGGCGTCGTCGCTCGCGGCCGCCGCGCCGTCGCTGCGCCGGCTGCTGGTCGACCCTGCGGACGGCCGCGTGCTCACCACCGACCCCGGCACGTACACCGTCCCCGCCGCGCTGCGTGGCTTCCTGCAGGAGCGCGACAGCGTCTGCCGCTTCCCGGGCTGCACCCGCTCCGCCGCCCGCTGCGACGTCGACCACGTCGTCGCCTGGGCTGACGGCGGCCGCACGGTCGCGGACAACCTCGCGCATCTCTGCCGGCACCACCACGTGCTGAAGCACCAGACGTCGTGGCGCAGCGCGCCCGGGCCTGACGGCACCCTGACCTGGACCTCACCGACCGGCCGGACCCACCACGACCCACCAGGCCCTCCGCTTCCCGATCACCCGGTGCGCCACCTCGAGCCGCCGGACGACGCGCCCGACGACGGCTGAGGCCGCGGAAATTCCCTGCGCACCAGAGCCGGCTGCCTGCCAGGATCTGCCTGTGGGCCCCGAGGAGAGCTACGTCCATGTCCAAGCGACCTACCGCGGCCGCCTGGGTGTCGAGGTCGGCATCTTCGTCAACGAGCTGACGTCCCCGCCCGGCGCGCCGAGACCCCGTCAGCGCTTCGGGTACCCCGCGCCAGGCTTGTCCTCGTCGAGGTCGCCGACCTCCTCGAAGTGGATCTGCTGGTGCCGCACCGCGCGGTTGTAGAGCCACGTGGCGAAGGACAGCACCACACCGAGGGCGATGAGGCCTCCCGCGATGACGTACTGCTCCTGCTGCTCGGCGCTGCGCGCCCACGGACCGGCGAGGTAGGCGCAGGTGATCGCGCCGAGCAGGGCGACCCAGGCCTTGGTGCGGAAGTGCTGGTGCTGCACGGGCTTGCGACGCAGCACGAGCAGGGCCACGTTCACCACCGCGAAGACGATCAGGAGCAGCAGCGACGTCGTGCCGCCCAGCAGGCTGACGGCGTTGGCGCCCGACTCGGTGCCGCTCGCGCGCACCACGTAGACGATGAGCCCGAACGAGATCAGGGTGGTCACGATGATCGACACCCACGGCGTGCGGCGGGTGCGGTGGACCTTGCCGAACGCCCGCGGCAGCACCCCCTGGTTCGCCAGCCCGTACAGCAGCCGCGACGCCATCAGCATGTTGATCAGGGCCGAGTTCGCGACGGCGAACATGCCGATGAACGGGAAGATCGTGTCGAACGGCAGCCCCGGCGCACCGGCCGCCACGACCTGCGTGAGGGCCGAGCCCTTCGAGTCGTCGACGAGGTCGCCCACCGGCACCAGCGCCACCGCGGTGATCGCGACCAGCACGTAGATCAGACCGGTGATCGACAGCCCCGTGAGCATCGTGCGCGGGAAGTCCTTCACCGGGTCCCGGCACTCCTCCGCCATGTTCACGGAGTCCTCGAAGCCGACCATCGCGAAGAACGCCAGCGTGGTGGCGGCGGTGACCGCGAGGAACACGCTCTTGTCGTCGGCGCTCTCGAACACGACCACGCGGGAGAAGTCGGCGCGGCCCTGCGTCATCCCCCACATGCCGACGAAGATCACCATGAGCAGGCCGGAGAGCTCGACCAGGGTCAGCACCACGTTCGCCTTGACGCTCTCGCCGACGCCGCGGAAGTTCACCAGCGCCACGAGTGTCATGAAGCCGAGCGCGATCGCGATCCGCCCGACGCCCCCCTCCTCGAGGCCGAGCCCGAACCCGTCGCTGAGGAACCCGGCGAACGCGTTGGACGCCGTCGACGCCGAGGTGATGCCGGAGCTCATCACCATGAACGCGATGATGAACGTGACGAAGTGGATGCCGAACGCCTTGTGCGTGTAGAGCGCGGCCCCAGCGGCCTGCGGGTACTTGGTGACCAGCTCCAGGTACGAGAACGCGGTGAGCGTCGCCACCACGAACGCGATGAGGAACGGCGCCCACGCGGCGCCGCCGACCTCTCCCGCCACCTGCCCGGTGAGGGCGTAGACGCCGGTGCCGAGGATGTCCCCGACGATGAAGAGCAGCAGGAGCTTGCGCCCCATCACCCGCTTGAGGCCGTGGTCGGGGACGGCGTCGCCCGCCCCTCCCGCACCGGCCTGGTCGATCGTCTGGCTCATCGCGACCTCCTGGATCCTCGCACCCGGTCGTCCTCGCGGCCGCCCCTCGCCTCGTCGCGCGGGCCGCCCGGCCACCACCCCATGGAACCGCGCGAAGGCCTGACCTGCATGGGCGACGCGCGGGCAGGCACGGCAGAGTGTGCCTCGCGACAAGGTCTCGCACGGTGCGGGTGCAGGGGGCAACCGGACTGACGAGGAGCAGGTGGGTGCGACGAACGGTGGTCACTGGGGTCGGGGCGGTCACGCCCCTGGGACGGACGGCGGACGAGACGTGGCGCGGGCTGCTCGCCGGCCGGTCGGGGATCGCGACGATCAGGGACGGCTGGGCGCACGACCTGCCGGTCCGCATCGCGGCCCGGGTGGACGACGGGTTCGTGCAGGCGCTCGACGCGCGCCGGGTGCGCCGCACCGACCGGGCCGAGCAGCTGGTGCTGGTCGCGGGTCACGAGGCGTGGCGGTCGGCCGGGTCGCCCGCGGCGGACCCGGACCGGGTCGCGGTGGCCGTCGGCACGGCCAACGGCGGCATCGCGACGACCCTCGCGCAGAGCCGCGTGCTGGCCGACGCCGGGCCCCGCCGCGTCTCACCGCACGCGGTCACGATGCTCATGTCGAACGGCCCCGCGGCGTGGCTGTCGATCGACCTGGGGGCGCGCGCGGGGGCCCGCGCGCCGGTCAGCGCGTGCGCCGCCGGGTCGGAGGCCATCGCCACGGGCCGCGACCTGATCCGCACCGGGCAGGCCGACGTCGTCGTGTGCGGCGGCGTCGAGGCGGGCGTGCTCCCGTTCTCCATCGTCGCGTTCGCGCAGACCCGCGCCCTGTCCACCCGCAACGACGAGCCCGCGCGCGCGTCCCGGCCGTTCGACTCCGGCCGCGACGGCTTCGTCATGGGCGAGGGCGCCGTCCTGCTGGTGCTCGAGGCGGAGGAGCACGCCCGGGCGCGGGGCGCGACCGTGCTCGGCGCGGTGGACGGCGCCGCCGTGACCTCGGACGCGTACGACATCGTCGGCGGCGACCCCGCCAACCAGGCCCGCACGGTGCGGCTCGCGCTGCGGGACGCGGGGATCGACCCCGGCGACGTCGGTCTGGTGCACGCGCACGCCACCTCCACCCCGGCAGGGGACGTCAACGAGGCGGAGGCACTCCGGGCCGCGCTGGGCGTCCCGCCGGCGATCACGGCCACGAAGGCGTCGACCGGGCACCTGCTCGGCGCGTCCGGCGCGCTCGGCGCCCTCGTCGCCCTGCTCGCGCTGCGCGACGGCGTCGTGCCGCCCACGCTCAACCTCGAGGACCCCGACCCCGCAGTCGACCTCGACGTCGTGACCGCACCCCGGCCGACCGACGCCCGCCACGCACTGGTCGACGCGTTCGGGTTCGGCGGGCACAGCGCCGCGCTGGTGCTCTCCCGGGACTAGGCGCCGGGTACGGTCCCGGCATGACGACGACACCGGACGTGCGGGTCTGCTTCGCGGGCGACTCCTTCGTGGCGGGCACGGGCGACGCGACCGGCCTCGGCTGGGTCGGGCGGGTCACCGCGGCCGCGCTCGCCCGGGGGCACCGGCTCACCGCGTACAACCTCGGCGTGCGGGGCGAGACGTCCGGCCAGGTCGCCGACCGGCTGGCCGGTGAGCTCCCGCCCCGCCTCTCCGCGGGCGACGAGCACCGCGTCGTCCTCGCGTTCGGCGTCAACGACACCGTGGAGCAGGACGGCCGGCCGCGCCTCCCGAACGCACGCTCGGTCGACGCCCTGCACCGCGCGATCGACGCCGCCGGCCGGGCCGCCACGCTCGTCGTCGGGCCGCCCGCGGTGGACGACGACGACCAGAACTGCCGCCTGCGGCAGCTCGGCGACCTGTTCTCCCGCGCCTGCGCCGACCGCGGCGTCCCGTGGGTCGACACCTTCGGCCCGACGGTGGGCGAGACGACGTGGCGGCAGCAGGTCCGCGCCGGCGACGGCTTCCACCCCGACGCGGCCGGCTACGCCGTGCTGGCGTCCGTCGTCGAACGGCCGTTCCTCGCCTGGCTGGGCACGACGTAGCGATTCCTCCGCTTCCCGTGTCAGGACGCGGAGAAATCGCTACGTCGGTATGTCCGTCGCTCGAGGTCAGCGCAGGCCGAACGCCTTCACGACCTCCTGGGTGACGGCGTTGCCGGCGTCGTCGCGGGCCTCGGTGCGCAGCGAGACCGAGGTGGCACGACGGGGGGCGTCGAACGCGACCGACCAGCGTCCGTCGCCGGACGGGCGGGCCCTGACGGCCTTCCACGTCTCGCCCTCGTCGAACGACACCTCGACGGCGACGCCGGTGACGGTCCCCGCCCCGACGGCCCCCTCGGGCAGCGCCGCGGTGACGTCGAGCCGCACCGGCCCGTGCCGCCGCACCGCGCCGGACAGGTCACGACCGTGCACGTCGTACCCGAGCGAGACGATCGGCAGCAGCACGTTGCCCGCGCCCCCGGACGTCAGCTCGGCCTGGTCGGCCTGGAACGTCCAGGCCGTCGACGTGCCGCTCGAGTACGCCCACACCGCCGGGTCGCCGGTGGTGTCCATCTCGAACCGGTAGGTGTGGGAGCCCTCGGCCGCGGGGACGCTGCCCTGGAACGCCTGCGACGACTGCGCCCGCACGAGCGCGCCGTCCTGGTACAGCCGGCTGACCACACCGCCGTCGAAGATCCCGGTGAGGTCGCCCGTGCTGCTGGCGAACGGCACGTTCAGCCGGAAGAAGCGGCCGGAGGCCTGCGACATCCAGAAGCCGGGGCCCTGGTGCGGCGCGGCGACGCCGAACCAGTCGATCGTCAGGCGCTCGCCCGGCGCGTACGTCCGCCGGTCGTCCCGCACCTCCCAGCCGCCGGTCGACGTGGCCATGGCGTACCAGCCCTGCTCGTCGCCCGGCACCGAGACGTACGTGACCTGCTCGTCGCCCGACATCCGCGGCTGGGTGCTGCCGATGCAGGCCAGCGCGTACTCGGGGCAGTCGTACCGGCTGACGAACACGACCCGAGGGTCGGGGTCGGCCAGACGATCGGTCACCTGC
This sequence comes from Promicromonospora sp. Marseille-Q5078, assembly GCF_050315395.1. Taxonomy (NCBI): domain Bacteria; kingdom Bacillati; phylum Actinomycetota; class Actinomycetes; order Micrococcales; family Promicromonosporaceae; genus Promicromonospora; species Promicromonospora sp. Marseille-Q5078. The sequence goes on along the minus strand of NZ_JBNPQG010000001.1, from coordinate 246,834 downwards.
GCGAGGTCCCGCGTCCGCGGGGCGACGCTCAGGTCCGCGGGCACGGCGTCCTGCCAGGTCTCGACCACGTCGTAGGAGTAGTCCGGGAACTCCACGCCCCGCCCCGTGAGGCGCACCCCGTGCCCGCCCTTCGCCCCGGCGGAGGCGAGCAGTCGCCCGCCCTCGTCGGCCGAGAGGGAGACGACGGGCAGCCCGGTGCCGCCGGCCGAGTCGTACAGCACGCCCGGGCCGGCGTTGACGACGACGAGCAGCGCCGCACCCGCCGCCTCGGCAGCGGCCGCGCGGTCCCACGACGTGACGGACGCGTCGTCCGTGACGACCAGCGCCTTGCCGCCCGCGTCCACCGCGGCGATCTCGTCGGGCGTGCCGGTGCCGGCCGTGACGACGGGCAGGTCGACCCTGCCGTCGTACCGCGCGCTGCCGCGCTGGTACACCGGGTCGAGCCCGCCGCCGTGCCGTCCGGAGACCCGGAGGTCCAGCAGCGGCGCCGTGCGCGACCACCGGCTCGTCAGGGCGAAGTCCCCACCGGCGACGGCGTCGGTCTCGTTCACCCAGACCTCGGCGTCGGGGGTCATGGCGACGGACGCGGAGAAGGTCGCGTACTGGCCGCCCACCCCGGAGTCGTGGAACCACTCGACCCGCCCGTCGTGGTCGGCGCTGGGCCGCGGCGTGTCGAGCTCCACCGGGTGCGCGTCACGCGCGTCGAGCACCACGTGCACGTCGCCGTCGGCGACCGTCACGTGCGGCTCGCTCAGCCAGTACAGGCGGTCGGTGCCGTCGGTGTCGGCGAACCGCACGCCGGAGAGCGCGGCGAACTCGCCGGGCTCGACGCGCTGCGCGGGCGTGGTGCCCGTCGCCGGGTCGGTGACGAGGCCGGTGAACGACGTCGAGCCGTACCGGTAGAGAGTCACCTCGGCGGCGATCGGCTCGCCGTCGGGCCCGAGCACGGTGACGTCGAGGTCGTAGTGCTCCGTCTCGCGGGTCAGGCCGGTGGCCGTGCGGGCCGCGACGGCGCCGTCGGCAGCGGTCGCCACGACCTCGCCCAGGTAGTACCCCGGCGCCTGCGCGTCGGCGAAGGACGCCGTCGCCTCCACGGAGGCGGTCCCGTGCGCCGGTACGACGACGTGCGTCTCGCTGAGGCGGACGAGATCGGCGCCGCCGTCGGGCCCGGTCGTGGACGGGGTCAGGTCGAGCTCCAGGTCCGCGTCGGTGTCGTTGCGGTACGTGAGCGTGCGCGTCTGCGGCTCCGGGTCGGCGTCGCCCCAGGCCACGCGGCCGAAGTGCACCGAGCCCGTGGCGTCGACGCCGTCGAGCGCGGCGGGCACGTCGAGGCGGCCGGTGCCGACCTCGTACGGGGTGTACGAGTCGAGCCCCACGGACGACGACATGAGCGCGTCCTTGATCCGCGCGGCGTCCCAGCCGGGGTAGGCCGCGGCCAGGATGGCGGCCGCTCCCGCGACGTGCGGCGTCGCCATCGACGTGCCGCTCATCGTCCTGTAGGAGCCCGAGCCCGACGAGAACTGCGAGCGCGCCGCGGTGATGTCGACGCCCGGCGCCGCGAGGTCCGGCTTGAGGCCGTCGTCCAGGCCGCGCGGCCCGCGCGAGGAGAACGACGCGAGCTCGTCCCGGTCGTCGGTCGCCGCCACCGTGAGCGCGGCGTCGGCGGTGCCCGGGCTGCTCACGGTCCCCGTGCCCCCGGCGTTGCCGGCCGCGACGACGAACAGGGCGTCCGTCTCCGCCGTGAGCGAGTTGACGGCCTGCGCGATGGGATCGGTCTGGTCGTGGCGGGAGTCGTCGCCGAGGCTCATGCTCACGACGTCGGCGTCCACGGTGCGGGAGGCCCACTCCATGCCCGCGATGATCCACGAGTCGAGGCCGTAGCCCTCGTCGCTCAGCACCTTCCCGACGGCCACGTCCGCGCCGGGCGCGACGCCGCGGTGCACGCCGCCGTCCGCGGCGCCCGAGCCGGCGACCGTCGACGCGACGTGCGTCCCGTGCCCGTGCACGTCCGTGACGGTCTCACCCGGGACGAAGGACTCGGTGGTCGTGACGACGTCCGCCAGGTCGGGGTGCGCGGCGTCCACGCCCGTGTCCAGCACGGCCACGGTGGAGCCGGTGCCGTCGTGCCCGGCGGCCCACGCCTCCGGGGCGCCGACCAGCGGGACGCTGACGTCGAGCGTCGCCTCCGCGCGACCGTCCAGCCAGAGCCTGGTGATACCGCCCGCGAAGGTGCCCGGGTCGGCGGCCGCGCGCGCCGTCGCGCCCGTCGTCGAGCCCGCGGTGATCGCACCCCAGAACGTCGCCGCGTCGTCGGCGTCGGTCCGCAGCGCGGCCCCGCCGATCGACGTCAGCTCGAGCGTCGTCTCGCTGCCGCGCGGGGCGACGGCGGCCTTGCGCGCCTTCCGGTCGTACTGCGCGATGACGGGGATGGCGCCCTCGTCGTCGTAGCCGTCCGCGACCAGCTCGGTGACGTTGAACAGCTGCTGGTCGAGCGCGCCCGACGCGAGGTAGGGCTGCGCGGAGGCCGGGACCACGTACAGGTCGTCGCCCAGCTCGTAGGTCTGGACGGGCCCGGCGGCGCCCGGCGCGGGCTCGACCGTCACGCCGGGCCTGCCGTCGCCGGTCGTCGTCACGTGCACGACGTCGCCGGTGACGAGCGTGAGCGTCGACGACCCGGTCGGGGACGGGGCGGCGGACGCCGCGGCCGCGGCGTCGGGGTCGGAGGTGGTCGGTCCGGCGAGGGCCGGGGCGGCGCCGGCGGCCAGCAGGGCGCTGACGGCGGTGGCGGCGAGACCGGCACGGACGGGTGGTCGCATGGTGGGGCCCCTCTGGGGTGGCGGCAACGATGACGGCACTGTCGGTGCGGGTGACGCTGTCACCGTCGGGTGCCCGGCACAATGACCGTTCGTGGCGGATCTCCGCCATGACACGAACCCGCACAGCCGCGGGAGGCACGAGACGCGGGGGCGGGATGGCGCAGCAGACAGGACGGGACGGCCGGGACGCGGAGCTGCTGGGCGACGTCGCCGGGCTCCCCCTCGGACTCCTGGCGGCCTACCGCGTGCTCGTCGCCACCCCCACGTCGGACGCGGCGGCCGTCGCCGCGGCGCTCGGCGTCCCGGCCGACGACGCGGCCGCACGCCTCGACGCCCTCGCCGCCCGCGGGTTCGCGACCCCGCTCGCCGTCCCCGGACGCGCCCCGGACGCGACGGCGGCCCGGCGGTTCGCGGCCGCACCGCCGTCCGTCACCCTCGGCGCCGCCGTCGCCGCGCGCGAGGAGGCGGTGCGTCGCGCACAGGCGGAGCTGGACGTGCTCGAGGAGATGTACCGCCTCGCGGGGGCGGGCGGCGGGCGGGCCGACGACGTCGTCCAGGTGGTGCGCGGCGCCGACGCCGTGGCCCGGTGGTTCGGCCGCGTCCAGGCGGGCGCGCGGGAGGAGGTCGCCGCCCTGGTGCAGCACCCCGTGGCGGTGACCAGCGCGGACCAGAACACCGTCGAGGGCGAGCTCGTGGCGCGCGGCGTCCGCTACCGGGTGCTGCTCGAGCGGCCCATGCTCGAGACCTTCCCCGGCGGACTCGACGCGTTCGCCGAGTCCCTCGCCGCGGGAGAGGAGGCACGGGTCGCGGAGTCCGTGCCGCTGCGCATGGTCGTCGTGGACCGGGAGCTCGCGTTCCTGCCCGTGCTCGCGGACCCCGAGCGGGCGTCGGCCGCCGCGATCCTCGTCCGGCCGAGCGCCTTGCTCACGGGCCTGGTCGCGCTCTTCGACGCGCTCTGGTCGACGGCGGCCCCCGTCGTGCTGCACGCCTCCGCCGCCGCGCCGGGGACCGGCGCCACCGACGACCTCGACGCCCGCCTGCTGTCCCTCCTGCTGGCGGGGCAGACCGACGAGGCCGCCGCGCACCAGCTCGGCGTGTCCCTGCGCACGGTGCAGAGGCGCGTGCGCGACCTCATGGACCGCGCCGGGGTCCGCACCCGCGTGCAGCTCGGCTGGCACGCGGCGCGGGCCGACTGGGGATCGGTCACGGGCTGACGTCGAGCGACGCGGCCCACCGGCGCACGGCGCTGAGGCTGCCCCCAGGCCGGCCGCCCGGGAACGCCTGTGGACGGAGGACGAAGGTGTCGGCGCCGGCGGGCAGGCTGGGGTCATGACGACGACCACCCCCGCCGCCCGTTGTTTCGGCGACGGCGACCCCCTGTACGAGGCCTACCACGACACCGAGTGGGGCGTGCCCGTGCACGGCGAGGCCGAGCTGCTCGAGCGGATCGCGCTGGAAGGCTTCCAGTCCGGGCTGTCGTGGATCACGGTGCTCCGCAAGCGGCCCGCGTTCCGCGAGGTGTTCCACGACTTCGACCCGGAGCGGGTTGCCGCCCTCACCGGCGACGACGTCGAGCGACTGCTCGGCGACGCGCGGATCATCCGCAACCGGCAGAAGATCGAGGCCACCATCGGCAACGCCCGCGCCGTGCTCGCGCTGCACGACGCCGGGCGCACCCTCGACGAGCTGTTCTGGTCGTTCGCGCCGGAGCCGCGGGCGGCGCGGGTCGCGGCGTGGCAGGACGTGCCGGCGACGAGCCCCGAGTCGAAGGCCATGGCCAAGGCCTTGAAGTCCGAGGGCTTCCGCTTCTTCGGGCCGACCACCGCGTACGCGGCCATGCAGGCCTGCGGCCTGGTGGACGACCACCTCGCGACGTGCCCGGTCGCGTCAGCCGCGCCCGGCCCGGCGTAGGGCGCCGAACGCCCCCGTCGACCACAGCGCGAGCGCCACCAGCACCGGCTGGAAGAACAGGCGGACGAACCGCTTGGTGTCCGTGTCGAGGCCGAAGCCGTCCTTCCCCTCGAGCCACTGGCCGACGTTCCCCGGGAAGATCACGACGAAGAACGCGGCGACGAGGAGCCCGACCGCGACCTTCCACCGCGCCAGCACGACCAGCGAGCCGCCCAGCACGATCTCGGCCACCCCGGACGCGAGCACCGTCACGTCCTCGTCCACCGGGAACCAGTCGGGCACCTGGGCGCGGAACTCCTCCCGCGCCACCGTGAGGTGCGTGATCCCGGCCCCGGCGAGCGCCAGACCGAGGGCGACCCGGCCGATCGTGCGGGGCAGCGACGTGGTGACGGGACGCGTGAGCTCGTGAAGATCCATGCGGCGATGGTCGCAGCGCAGCGGTCGGGTCGCAGCCGAACGGGCGGGCTCCCCGCGGACGGGCGCCTCCGTGGTCCGCCTGGTCCAATGTCGGGATGGCGGGATTCTGGTGGGGGTTGCTCGGCAGCTCGTCGCTGCTGATCGGCGCGGCGCTCGTGCTGTGGCGCACGCCGAGCCGGCGGCTCACGGGCCTGATCATGGCGTTCGGCGCGGGCGTGCTCATCAGCGCGGTCGCGTACGACCTCGTGGAGGACGCGTCGCGGTCCGCGAGCGGCTGGGTGCTGCTCGCCGGGCTGGCCGCGGGGGCGCTGACGTTCTTCGTCGGCGACCTGCTCATCGACCGGCGCGGCGGGCGCGACCGCAAGCGGTCCACCGGCGCCCAGGCGGACGGAGCGGGCGGCGCCATCGCGCTGGGCACGGTGCTCGACGGCATCCCGGAGTCCGTCGTGCTGGGCTCGACGCTGGTGGGCGGCGGCGGGGTCAGCGTGGCCGTGCTCGCCGCCGTGTTCATCTCCAACCTGCCCGAGGCGATGTCCGCCACGGTGGGGCTGCGCCAGGCCGGGACGTCGACCGCTCGGCTGGCCCTGCTCTGGGGCGGCACCACCCTGGTCTCCGCCCTGGCCGCCGGCGTCGGGTACGCGGTGCTCGGCTCCGCCGACCCGGCGACCATCGCCCTCGTGCAGGCCTTCGCCGCCGGCGCCCTGCTGACCATGCTGGTGGACACGATGATCCCCGAGGCCACCGAGTTCGGCGGCCCTGTGACGGGCCTCGTCACCGTGCTCGGCTTCGCCACCGCCTTCGGGCTGTCGGCGCTGGGTTAGCGGGCCGCAGCCCTCTCCAGCTCGTCGACAGATCCAGACATGATCGTCCGCACGTGCGCGGTGACCTGCTCCACGGGCCAGTCCCACCACGCCACGGCGAGGAGCCGGGCGACGTCCTCGGCGTCGTAGCGGGTCCGGAGGAGCCGGGCGGGGTTGCCGCCGACGATGCCGTAGTCGGGGACGTCGCGGGTGACGACGGCCCCGGCGGCGACGATCGCGCCGTGGCCGATGCGGACCCCCGGCATGACCGTGGCGCCGTGGCCGAACCACACGTCGTTGCCGACGACCGTGTCACCCCGGCCGGGCAGGTCGGTGATGAGGTCGAAGTGCGCCGCCCAGGCGCCGCCCATCGTGGGGAAGGGGAAGGTGGACGGCCCGTCCATGCGGTGGTTGGCGCCGTTCATGATGAACCGGGTGTCGGTGCCCAGCGCGCAGTACCTGCCGATGACGAGCCGCTCGGGGCCGTAGTGGTAGAGCACGTTGCGCGTCTCGAACGCCGTCGGGTCGTCCGGGTCGTCGTAGTAGGAGAAGTCCCCGACGTCGATCAGCGGCGAGGTCACGAGCGGCTTGAGCAGGACGACGCGCGGGTGCTCGGGCATCGGGTGCAGCTCGGTGGGGTCGGGCGGGACGGGCGGCTCGGTGAACCTGCTTGTCATGACCCTCCCTCGAGGCGTGCACCGATGCGTGGACTCTCCAGAGCGACGGGCGTCGCGTGAGCACCCTGGCACACCACGGACCCCGCCTCCACCAGTCTGGACCGCCATGACAGACACGAGCGACACGACGTCGGCCCGCGGCCCCGGCGGGCGCACCGCGCGTTCGCGCCCAGGTCCTCGAGGCGGTGCGCGCCGAGCTCGCCGAGCGGGGTCACGAGGGGCTCACCGTCGACGGCGTCGCGACCCGTGCCGGCGTGCACCGCGCCACGGTCTACCGGCGCTGGCGCGACGTCGGCGGCCTGATCGTCGACGTCGAGCGGGGCGAGCTCCCCGGGACGCCCGCGGACGCGCGCGGCCTGCTCGTCGCCGCCACCGCGCCGGTCTACCACCAGCTGGTCCTCCTGCGGGCCGAGCCCGACCCGTACCTCCCGGAGCGGGCGGCGGAGGCGGCGGTCCTCGCCGCGGCGGCGGGCGCCTTCTCTGCCCGGGGGCTCGATTAGAGTCGGCACGACCGCACGGACGCGTGCGGCGCACCGGGAGGTGAGCGTGGCAGTCGTCATCGGGCTCGCGGCGGGGCTGGCCTGCGGCCTGCTCTCGGGCCGGGCCGGCCGGCTCTGGGGCACCGTGCTGGCGGTCGCGCCCGTGGCGGCGTGGTTCGTCGCCCTCGCGTCCGCCTCACGGGGCGGCCTCTCGAACATCGAGGCGGAATGGCTGGCGCTCGGGATGCTCGGCATCCTCCTCGGGCTGTTCCGGGGTCAGCGGCTCGCGACGCGATGATCAGGCTGGTCGCGCACCGCGCCGGGTGGGCGGACGAGTTCCGCGAGGAGTCCGCGCGGCTCCGCGAGGCACTCGGTGTCCACGTCACGGAGCTGGAGCACATCGGCAGCACGGCCGTGCCGGGGCTGGTCGCGAAGCCGATCCTCGACCTCGCCGCCCGCGCGGCCCCCGGCGTCGACCCGTTCGGCCTGGTGGACGACGTCGCGCCGCTCGGGTACGGGCGGATCCGGCGCGGGCCGACGAACCACGGCGTCTACGTGCGGGCGACGGACGGCGAGCGCACCCACATCCTGCACGTCTTCGCCGCCGACGGCTGGGAGACCTGCCCCCAGCGGCTGTTCCGCGACAAGCTGCGGCACGACGCGACCGCGCGGCGCCGGTACGGGGACCTGAAGACCCGGCTCGCGGCCACCGTCACCGACGGCCGCGACTACACGGCGGCGAAGCGTGACCTCGTCGAGGTACTGCTGAACGAGGAGCGCGCGGCGCGCGGCCTGCCGCCGACGACGGCCTGGGACAAGTAGCCCAGGCCGCCGCCTGCTCGGAACCGCTCAGACCGCCGCGCGGTCCGCCTGCTCGACGGCCGCGACCTGCTGCTGCACGTCGCGCACGCGGGCGACGTCGAGCTTCTCGGTGCGGTCGAAGCGGTAGACGCCGTTCTGCTCCTGGAACACGTCGGTGAGCTGCGTGTAGCAGTAGCCGAACATCAGCGGGTCGCCGAGCAGCACCTCGGTGAGGCCGCGGAACCGGGAGTGGAACTCCTCCTCGTCGGCCACGCGCTGGCCGTAGCCCCAGGACTCGGCGGTGTCGTTCCCGGCGGCGGCCGCGGCGGCCTCCGGGTTCCACCAGATGCCGCCGTACTCGGAGACGAAGTACGGCTGCCCCCGGTACGGCAGGGACATGGCGGCGCCGTCGTCGCGCCGGTTCTCCCACGGCCGCCCGTCGGCGAGCCCCGCCATGTCGCGCGCGAACGCCGCCGGGTCCTGCTCGTAGCTGTGCGAGTCCCAGACGTCGGTCTCGAGCACGCGGTGCGCGTACCCGCTGGCGTCGATGACCGGCCGCGACGGGTCGGCGAGCTTGGTCGCGAGGAACATGCCGCGCGTGACGTCGTCGAGCACGGTCATCCGGTCGTGCAGGTTCTGGTGCGTCTCGTTGAGCGGGCACCACCCGACGATCGACGGGTGCGAGTGGTCGCGCTCGAGCACCTCGAGCCACTGCGTGGTGAACGACGCGGTGGGCTGCTGGTTGTGCCCGACGGTGCCCTGACCGCTGACGCCCCAGTCGCCGAACTCGCCCCACACCAGGTAGCCGAGCCGGTCGGCGTGGAACAGGAAGCGCTCCTCGAACACCTTCTGGTGCAGGCGGGCACCGTTGAAGCCAGCCTCCAGGCCGAGCTCGATGTCGCGCACGAGGGCGGCGTCCGTCGGCGCGGTCATCAGCGACTCGGGCCAGTAGCCCTGGTCGAGCACGAGGCGCTGGAACACGGCGCGCCCGTTGATCGTCACGGCACGGCCGTCGATCGCCACGGACCGCAGCCCGGCGTAGGAGTCGACGGCGTCCACGAGCTCGCCGGCGGCGTCGTGCAGCTCCACCCGCAGGCCGTACAGGTGCGGGTCGGCCGGCGCCCACAGGCGCACGCGGTCCTCGGGGACGACGACGCGCAGCGACGGCGCGAGGTCGACGTCGGCGCGCGCGCCGGCCGTGGCGACCACGCCGTGGGCGTCGGTGAGCGTCGCGGTGACCGTGTGGCCGGCGCGGTTCGCGGACAGGGGCAGCACGACGTCGAACGCGCTGCTCGCGACGTGCGGCGTCACGCGGGGCCGGCGCAGGTGGACGCCCGGCACCGGCTCCATCCACACCGTCTGCCAGATACCGGTGGTGCGCGTGTACTGGCAGTGCGTGCTGTCGTACCAGGTGGCCTGCTTGCCGCGGGCCTGGCGGGCGTCGCGCGGGTCGCGGGCGCGGACCACCACGGTCACGGTGTCGCCCGGCGCGGCGACGCCGAACAGGTCGGCGGTGAACGGCGAGAAGCCGCCGCGGTGGCGCACCACCTCCGTGCCGTCCACCCACACCGTCGCGTCGTGGTCCACCGCGCCGAAGTGCAGCAGCACGTGCGTGTCGTCGGCGACGGCGGCCCAGTCGGCGGGGATCGTCACCTCGCGGCGGTACCAGACCGCCTCGAGGAAGTCGGTGTTCTCCACCCCCGAGAGCTCGGACTCCGGGGCGAACGGCACGGTGATCGTGCCCGTCAGCTCCCGCTCGCGCAGGCCGCGCTCCAGGCCCGAGTCGCCGGCGTCGACCTCGAAGCCCCACGGTCCGTTGAGGTTCAGCCAGCGGTCGCGCACCACCTGCGGTCGCGGGTACTCCGGCCGCGGCGGCGCGCCGGCCTCGCCGGTGGGGGCGCTCGGCGGGTCGAGATGGGTGAGGTGGTGCTGCTGTGCCATGGCGGCTGCTCCGTCGCGGTCGGCGTGGTCGTCGGTCCGGGGTGATTCAACATCGAATCGACTCAGAAGCGCAACGTTGTACCACGGGGAGACCTGCTCAGACGGGCGGGCGGGAGCTCTCCCGGACCAGCAGCCGGTGGGGCACGACGACGTCCTCGGGGGCTCCCCCGGTGCGCTCCACCTGCGCCACCAGACGCCCGACGGCGGCCTCGGCCACGCCACGCACGTCCGGCGCGACGGTGGTCAGGCCGGGGTTGGCGTAGCGGCCGTCCTCGGTGTTGTCCCACCCCACCACGCCGACGTCCTCCGGCACCCGGACGCCGTTGGCCCGCAGCACGTGCATGGCCCCGAGCGCGAGCAGGTCGTTGCCGCACACCAGGCCGTCGATCTCCCCCACGCGGGGCAGCACGTCCTCGACGGCACGGGCCCCGGACCGCCGGCTGTAGTCCGCCACCGGCAGCAGCCACGGAGCGCGCACCTCGAGCCCCGCGGCGCGCACCTCCTCGACGAAGCCGCGCTGGCGCGGGGCCCCGGAACGCTCCGGCACCTCAGGCTCCGCGCCCAGGAACGCCAGCCTCCGCCGCCCGGTGCCGAGCAGGTGGCGGGTGGCCTCGCGCGCGGCGGCGACGTTGTCGATGCTCACGTGATCCGTGGTCAGGGCCCCGCCGGAGCTCCACGGCCGCTCCCCCAGCAGCACCATCGGCGTCGCGCCGCGCAGCGCGTCGACGTCGCCCAGGCTGAGGTCGAGCGGGCTGAAGACGATGCCGTCGATGAGGCGCACGTCGAAGCCGCGCGCCACCATCCGCTCGGCGTCCCCGTGCCCCCGCGTCTCGTCGATGAGCACGCGGTACCCGCGGGACGCCGCCACCTCGATCGTCTCGTGGGCGAGCGTCGAGAAGTACGGCGAGTCGATCTGCGGCACCGACAGCGCGAGGATCCCCGTGCGCCCCTGGCGCAGCTGGCGGCCGGCCAGGCTGGGCCGGTACCCGAGGTCCGCGATGACCTTCTCGACCCGTTCCCGGGTCGCGGCGCCGACCCGGCCCGTGCCGTTGACAACGTTCGAGACCGTCTTCCAGGAGACCCCGGCGGCCGCGGCCACGTCCTTCACGCCCGGCGGCTTGCCCGCCACGGCGGCCTGTCGCGACCCCGTCGTCACGTCCTCGTCCACTTGTCCTCCTTCGCCGCGCCGCCCCTTGACGACCGGCGCCTCGGTAGTCCATCGTGATCTAACGTTAGAGCGCAACGTTGCACCACCTTGTCGACGATGACGCTGTGTCGACGACGACCCAGAAGGACGAGCACGTGACTGTGATCGGTGAATCGGCCCCGGCGGCACCTCCCGCCGCGCCCACCCGTGCCGACGGCGCACGACGCCCGAAGTCCCGCAAGCGTGATGTGGGTGCGGGGTTCGCGTTCCTGTCGCCGTGGTTGGTGGGTTTCGTGGTGTTGACGGCGTTCCCGATGGTGGCGTCGTTGTATCTGGCGTTCACGGACTATGACTTGTTCCGGCCGCCGTCGTGGGTGGGGTGGGAGAACTTCACGAAGTTGTTCGAGGACCCGAGGTTCTGGACGTCGGCGAAGGTCACGGCGATCTATGTGCTGGTCGGCACGCCGATCAAGCTGGCTGCGGCGCTGGGTGTGGCGATGGTGCTGAACATGAAGCACCGGGGTCAGGGCGCGTACCGGTCGATCTTCTACGCCCCGTCGCTGATCGGCGCTTCGGTGTCGATCGCGATCGTGTGGAAGGCGATGTTCATCGACGACGGCATCGTGGACCGCATCCAGCAGCTGTTCGGTGCCCCGGCCGGGGGGTGGGTGGGTGACCCGTCCAAGACGATGCCGATGTTCGTGCTGCTCGCGGTGTGGACGTTCGGCGCCCCGATGGTGATCTTCCTGGCCGGGCTGAAGCAGATCCCGACCGAGCTGTACGAGGCGGCCGCGGTCGACGGTGCGGGCCCGGTGCGCAAGTTCTGGCGGATCACGATCCCGATGCTGTCCCCGGTGCTGTTCTTCAACCTGCTGCTGGAGACGATCGGCGCGTTCCAGGTGTTCGGGTCGGCGTTCATCATCTCCGGCGGCACCGGCGGGCCGGCGGACTCGACCCTGTTCTACACGCTGTACCTGTACATCAAGGGCTTCGCCCAGTTCGACATGGGGTACGCCTCGGCCATGGCCTGGGTCCTGGTGATCGTGGTCGGTGTCATCACCACGATCCTGTTCAAGACGTCCAACGCCTGGGTCCACTACTCCGGAGACAACCGATGAGCACCCAGACGAGCACCCAGACCCTTGCCCACCCCTCGTCCGTGCACCCGGCGGGTCGCACGATCGATTCCTCGCTGCGGCAGGCCGCCCGGCGGCGGCGGACCGGACGCTCGGTCGGGTTCCACGCGTTCATGGTGATCTGCACGATCGTGGTGCTGTACCCGGCGGCGTGGATGCTGATGAGCTCGTTCAAGCCGTCCAACGAGATCATCGGGAACATCAGCCTGTGGTCGGACAACTTCTCGGCCGCGAACTTCGCGACCGCGCTGTCCGGGATCGGCGGGGTCGGGTTCTGGACCTTCTTCGGCAACTCCATGATCCTGGCCGTCGCCTCGGTCGTCGGGGTGGTGCTGTCCTCCACGGTCAGCGCCTACGCGTTCGCCCGGATCGACTTCCCCGGCCGCGGCCTGTTCTTCGCGATCATGATCGGCACCCTGCTGCTGCCGTTCCACGTCGTGATCATCCCGCAATACATCATGTTCAACGAGCTCGGCCTGGTGAACACGTTCATCCCGCTGCTCGCGCCGAAGTTCCTCGCCGGCGAGGCGTTCTTCGTCTTCCTCATGGTCCAGTTCATGCGCAACCTGCCCCGCGAGCTCGACGAAGCAGCACGCATCGACGGCGCCGGCCACGCACGCATCTTCGGCTCGATCATGCTCCCGCTGATGCGCCCCGCCATCATCACCAGCTCGATCTTCGCGTTCATCTGGTCCTGGAACGACTTCCTCGGCCCCCTGCTCTACCTCAAGAAGCCCGACATGTACCCCCTGCCCATCGCGCTACGCCTGTATGTCGACCAGACATCCGTGTCCGACTACGGCGCCCAGATGGCCATGGCCGTCCTCGCCCTGCTGCCCGTGATGATCTTCTTCATCCTGTTCCAGCGCTACATCGTCGACGGCGTCGCCACCCAAGGCCTCAAGGGCTGACGTCCACCCTCAGGCAGCGGCGGGGAACGAGCCCCGCCCGACGAGCCCCGCACGGTCGCGGGACGGAGGAACCATGAAGCTGGCACGAGTCACCGGAGCGGTCGCCGCCCTGGCCATCACCGTCGGTCTCACGTCGGCCTGCGGCAACGGCGGCGGGAGCGACGGTCCCGCCGCCCCGGTCGCCACGGACGAGGACATCACGCTGACGTTCGCGTGGTGGGGCAACGACGACCGCGCACAGCGGTACGAGAAGTCCATCGACCTCTTCGAGAAGAAGTACCCGAACATCACCGTCCAGACCCAGTTCCAGTCCTTCGACGACTACTGGGCGGCGCGGTCCACGGAGGCGGCGGGCAGCGCGCTCCCCGACGTGATCCAGATGGGCGTGCCCTACGTGCGGCAGTACGGGGCGACGGGGCAGCTCGCGGAGCTGGACGACCAGGACGGCGTGAACCTCGACGTCGACGGGATCGACGAGTCGGCGATGAGCGCCGGCCAGGTGGACGGCGCGACCTACGCGCTCCCGGTCAGCCTCAACACGCAGTCGATCATCTACAACGCGAAGCTCCTCGACGAGCTCGGCATGGAGCCCCCGGCCGAGGGCTACACGTGGGACGACCTGGTGGCCTGGTTCTCCGACGTCGCCGATGCGGGCGCCGACCACGACCCGCGGGTGTACCCGATCGGCGACATGACGGGGCACTACCAGTGGTTCCAGCAGTGGCTGGTGCAGCAGGGCAAGGCGCCCTTCACGGAGGACGGCCAGATCGCCTTCACCAAGGAGGACGTGCAGGCCTGGGCCGACCTGTGGGCCCCGTTGCGTGAGAAGAAGGCGTTCTTCTCCGCCCAGCGCGCCGCGCAGCTCGAGCCCAAGACCGGCATCAACTCCCGGGAGGTCGTGGCCGAGGCCAACTGGGACACCCTGATGCCGAACTACGTGGCCGAGCTCGGCAGCGACGACCTCGAGCTCCTGCCCATCCCCACGGGCGACGACGGCAAGAAGATGTACTGGCACTCCGGCGTCATGCTCTCGGCGTCGGCCAGCTCCTCGCACCCGGACGCCGCGGCGGCATTCATCGACTTCCTGACCAACGACCCGCAGGTCGGCGAGATCTTCGGCACCACGAAGGGTGTCCCGGCCACGCAGGCCCAGAAGGACGCCATGACGGTGGAGGACGGCTCCCCGGACGACCGCCTCCTCGACTACGAGAGCTCGGTCACCGACGAGATCACCGAGGACGCCCCCGTCCCGGTCGAGGGCGACGGAGAGATGGAGGGCGAGATGTCGCGTCTCGCCGAGGAGATGCAGTACGGCAACCTCACCGAGGCCCAGTTCGTGGACCAGTGGTTCGCCTTCGCGCAGGACGCGGTCTCCGAGAGCTGACGGGCCGGACGATGGACGACGCAGCACACCAGGGAGGTCCCACGACCGTGCACACGCCCCACATCATCTACATGCACACGCACGACACCGGACGGATGGTGAGCCCGTACGGCCACGCCGTGCCCACCCCGCGCCTGCAGGCCTTCGCCGAGGAGGGCGTGGTCTTCCGCAACGCGTTCTCGGCCGCGCCGACCTGCTCACCGAGCCGCGCCGCGCTGCTCACCGGGCAGGCGCCGCACAGCGCCGGCATGCTCGGGCTCGCGCACCGGGGGTTCAGGCTCGAGGACTACTCCCAGCACCTCGTGCACACGCTCGGGCGCCACGGCTACACCACCGCGATGGTCGGCGTGCAGCACGTGGCGCCGGGCCCGGACGAGGGCTCCGTGATCGGGTACTCCGAGCAGCTCGAGGCGTCCGGCACCCGCGCACACGCCATCGTCCCGGCCGCCGCGGAGTACCTCCGCCGCGACCACGAGCGACCGTTCTTCCTCTCCGTGGGGTTCATGGAGACGCACACGATGCCGGGCGAGGGGTCGACGTTCGGCTATCCGCCGGAGGACAGCCGCTACCTCGCTCCCCCGCCGACGATGCCCGACAACGCGACGACGCGGGGCGACATGGCCGACTTCGCCGCCTCCGCGCGCGTGATGGACGCGGGCATGGGCGAGATCCTCGACGTGCTGGAGGAGCGGGGCCTGGCGGACGACACGCTCGTGATCATCACGACCGACCACGGGGTCGCGCTCCCGGGGATGAAGGGCACGCTGTCGGACCTCGGCACCGGGGTCATGCTGATGATGCGCGGCCCGGCGGGCTTCCGCGGGGGCAGGGTCTGCGACGCGCTGATCTCGCAGATCGACCTCTTCCCCACGCTGTGCGACGTGATCGGCGCGGACGTGCCGCCCTGGGTGCAGGGCCGGTCGTTCCTGCCGGTGCTCGACGGCGAGACCGAGGTGAACGACGTCGTCTTCTCCGAGGTCACGTTCCACGTCTCCTACGAACCGAAGCGCGCGGTGCGCACCCGGCGGTGGAAGTACGTCAAGCGGTTCACCGACCGTCAGCGGCCCGTTCTCCCGAACGTGGACGACAGCCCGAGCAAGGACTACTGGGTGCGGTCCGGGTGGCAGTCCGAGCACGTGGACACCGAGGAGCTCTACGACGTGGTCTTCGACCCGGCCGAGGGGCGGAACCTCGCCGGCAGCCCGAGCCACGCCGGCGTCCTGGACGAGCTCCGCGAGCGGCTGCACGAGTGGATGCGGTCGACCGGCGACCCGCTCCTGGACGGCCCCGTCGACGCGCCCGCGGGCTTCCCGCACGTCGACGTCGACCTGGTCTCGAAGCCCGTCGCCGGATGACGGCACCCAGCACGAAAGACCACGCCGGGGCCGACGACAGACGTCGCCCCACGAGACCCGCGCAGTCGCGGGACGGAGGAACCATGAAGTTCGCACGAGTCACCGGCGCCATCGCCGCCCTGGCCGTCACCGTCGGCCTGACCGCCGCCTGCGGCAACGGCGGCGGGAGCGCGGGTCCCGCGGCACCGGTCGCCACGGACGAGGACATCACGCTGACCTTCGCGTGGTGGGGCAACGACGACCGCGCGGAGCGGTACGAGAAGTCCATCGACCTCTTCGAGAAGAAGTACCCGAACATCACGGTGCAGACCCAGTTCCAGTCGTGGGACGACTACTGGACGGCGCGGTCGACGGAGGCGGCGGGCAGCGCGCTCCCCGACGTCGTCCAGATGGACGCCGGCTACGTGCGGCAGTACGGGGCGACCGGCCAGCTCGGTGAGCTCGACGGCCAGGAGGGCGTGAACCTCGACGTCGACGGGATCGACGACTCCGCGCTGGCCTCCGGCCAGGTGGACGGCAAGCAGTTCGCGGTGCCCGTCAGCCTCAACACGCAGTCGATCATCTACAACACCAAGCTCCTCAAGCAGCTCGGCATGGAGCCGCCGGCCGAGGGCTACACCTGGGACGACCTGGTGACCTGGTTCTCCGACGTCGCGAAGGCCGGCGCCGAGCAGGACCCGCAGGTGTACCCGATCGGCGACATGACCGGCAACAACCCCTGGTTCCTCCAGTGGCTGGTGCAGCAGGGCAAGGCCCCGTTCACCGACGACGGCCAGATCGCCTTCACCAAGGAGGACGTGCAGGCCTGGGCCGACCTGTGGGCCCCGCTGCGCGAGCAGCAGGCGTTCTTCCCGGCCAAGCGCGCCGCGCAGCTCGAGCCCAAGACCGGCCTGAACTCCAGCGAGGTCGTGGCCGAGGCCAACTGGGACACCCTGATGCCCAACTACGTGGCCGAGCTCGGCAGCGACGACCTGGAGCTCCTGCCCGTCCCGACCGGCGACGACGGCAAGAAGATGTACTGGCACTCCGGCGTCATGCTCTCCACCTCCGCGAGCTCCTCGCACCCGGACGCCGCGGCCGCGTTCGTGGACTTCATGGCCAACGACCCGCAGGTCGGCGAGATCTTCGGCACCAGCAAGGGCGTTCCCGCCACGGACGCCCAGAAGGACGCCATGAAGGTGAAGGACGGCTCGCCCGACGACCGTCTCCTGAAGTACGAGGACGCCAGCTCCGACGACATCACCGAGCCCGCCCCCGTCCCGGTCGAGGGCTACGGCGAGATCGAGGCGGAGATGGCCCGCCTCTCCGAGGAGATGCAGTACGGCAACATCAGCGACACCCAGTTCGTGGACCAGTGGTTCGCCTACGTGCAGGACACCGTCAAGGCGCAGTGACCCGGTCGTCGACCTGCTGGTCGAGCCTGTCGAGACCAGGTCTCGACAGGCTCGACCAGCGGGGTTTCGACAGGCTCAGCCAGCAGCCGCGAGCAGCTCGAGCTGGGCGAGGGTCAGCGGCCCGTCGCCGGCGGCGTCGGTGACGACCAGCCGCAGGAACGCGTACGCGCCCGGGCGGGCGACGGAGAACGGCCGCGTCTGGCGGGCCCAGCGGAACGCCTCGCCCTGCCGCTCGTCGAGCGTCGTCCACACCACGCCGCCGTCGGCCGCCGGACCGTCCGTCCCCACGGTGCCGTCCGACCCCTCCAGCCGCCAGGCCGCCGGGGCCGCGCCGTCGGGCCCCGAGGTCAGGGTGTACCGCAGCACCTCGGGCGCCTCCCCCGCCGCCGCAGCCCACGTGACGACCGGCGCGCGGGTGGCGAACGCGACCGCCGTCGCGGACGTGTCGTCCACGAGACCGGCGCCGTCCGACGTCGCGCCGCCCTCGTCGACCCGAACCGCGCCGCGGCCGGTGACGTCGACCAGCGGGGCGGGCGGGGCGTCGCCCGAGGTCAGCGAGGGCGGCGCGGCGTCCGGGCCGGTGCCCCACGCCGACGGCTCGGGGCCCATGACGAGCTCGACGACGGCGCCGCCCACCAGGTCGTCGTGCGCCAACCAGGCCGCGGTGCGGGGCTCGCCGTCGACGGCGAGGGACTGAACGTAGACGTTCTCCAGGGAGTTGCCCACGGTCCGGACCACCAGGTCGCCGTCGGGCCGGTGGACGGTCACCTCGTCGAACAGCGGCGACCCGACCGCGTACCGCGGGGAGCCGACCTGCAGCGGGTAGAGGCCGAGCGCGGCGAAGAGCCACCACGCCGACATCTCGCCGTTGTCCTCGTCGCCCGGGTATCCCTGGCCGATCTCGCTGCCGACGAACAGCCGGCGCAGCGCCTCGCGCAGGATCCGCTGCGCCTTCCACGGCGCGCCGACCGCGCCGTACAGCCACGGCACGTGGTGCGACGGCTGGTTGCTCACGCCCCACATGCCCAGCCGCACGTCGCGCGCCTCGGTCATCTCGTGGATGACCTGGCCGTACCCGCCCACGCGGGTGCCGTCCTCGGGCCGCGTGAAGAACTCGTCGAGCCGCGCCTCGAGGCCGGCCGGCCCGCCGTACAGGTTCGCCAGGCCGCGCGGGTCGTGCGGGGCGTGGAAGGCGAAGTTCCAGGCGTTGGTCTCGGTGAAGGGGCCGCCCCAGTCGTCCGGGTCGAAGTCCCGGGCGGGCGGCGTGAACGCGCCGTCCGCGCGCCGCGCCCGGAAGAAGCCGACCTCCGGGTCGAACAGCGCGCCGTACTGGGTGGCGCGGTCCAGCAGGTAGGCCGACTCCTCGCGCAGGGCCGCGCGGCGGTCGTCGGGCGTGGCCGGGTCGTCCGCGAGCGCCGCCGCCATCGTGCCGATGCCGAAGTCGTTGAGGCAGCCCTCGAGCCCCCACGACACCGACTCGTCGGTGGTGGCGGGCGTGAAGCCGCCGAACGCGGACGTCTCCAGCCCCTTGCGCCCGACGGCGTCGTGCGGCGGCGCGACGGTGGCGTTCCGGAGGGCGGCGTCGTAGGCGTCGAGCGCGAGGTCGGTGGGCAGGGCGCCCTTGAGGTAGGCGTCGGCGAACGCGACGTCGGAGCTGGTGCCCGTCATGAGGTCGGCGTACCCGGGCGACGACCAGCGGGAGATCCAGCCGCCGTCGCGGTACTGCTGCACGAACCCGTCGGCGAGCTCGGCGGTGAGCCCGGGGTGGAGCAGCGTGAGCGCGGGCCAGGCGGTGCGGTAGGTGTCCCAGAACCCGTGGTTGACCGTCATCCGGCCGTCGACGACGGCGGCCCCGGTGGTGGTGTCGGTGCTGGGGCCGACGGGCGGCGCGACGGGGCTGGCGTACCGGTGCACGGGCTCCTCGACGGTGCCCGCGTTCTCGGTGTGCGAGGTCGGGTAGAGGTGCAGCCGGTAGAGGTTGGAGTAGAGCGTGACGCGCTGGTCGTCGGTGGCGCCCGCCACCTCGACGACGCCGAGGCGCTCCTGCCAGAGCGCCCGCGCGGCCTGCTGGACCTCGGCGAACGTCCGCCCGGCGAGCTCCTGGTCGAGGGCGCGGCGCGCCTGGTCGAGGCTCAGGTACGACGTCGCGAGCCGGAGCTCCACGGCACCGCCGGAAGCGCCGCCGGAGACGTCGAAGCTCGCGTACCGCGCGTGCTGCCGGTCTCCCGCGGCGGTGCCCACCGCCGTCGGCGCCCGGTCGAACGTGCCCGCCACGAACATGCGGGAGCGGCCCACGGACAGCGGGCTGCCGTCGTCGACCCAGCCCGTGACCGTGCCGTCGGGCTCGACCGTCAGGAGCGCCGCCCCGGCCGCGGTGGTGACGGTGTCGAGGAGCACGTGCGCGGTGCCGTCCGCGGGGTCGGGGAAGCCGAACCGCAGCACCCCGCCGTGGTCGGTGGGCGTGGCCGCGAGGGTGGTGCCGTCCGCGAAGGTCACGGCGTAGAGGTCCGGCCGCGCCGTCTCGTCGGCGTGGTCGAAGGGCAGGCCGCGGGCCGCGAGGTCGGCCGTCGGCGTGCCGCGCCCGGTGGCCGGCTGCACGACGAGCTGGTTGCGGTCCCCCATCCACGGGCTGGGCTGGTGGGAGATGCCGAACCCCTGCAGCACGGGCCGGTTCCGGGCGTCGTTGGCGCGGTGGTACTCGTACAGCCAGCGCTGCGAGGCGGCGTCGGTCATCGGCACCCAGAGGGTGAAGCCGTTCGGCACCGCGGTGGCGGGGGCGTTGTTGCCCCGCGAGAACTGCCCGCTCGACATGGTGCCGCGGCGCGTGTCGACGAGGTCGACGAGGGCGTCGCCGCCCGCGCCGGGCGCGTCGGCCGGCTCGGCCGTGAGCGCGACGTCGTCGAGCCAGCCGGAGAACCCGGCGTCGGCCATGTCCTCGGGCGGGTCGCAGCGCAGCAGGATCGCGTCCACCGTGCGGCCCTCGGCCACCGCCCCGACGTCCACCCGCACGGAGTTCCACTGGTCGGGGTAGAGGATCTTGCCCTCGCCCTGGGCGCGCGCCGCGGCGCCGGTGCCGTGCGCGTCGGTGGCCGGGAGGTCGGAGAGGAACGTGCCGTCGGTGAACGCGAGGTCCAGGGCGACGTAGGTGGACGGGTACCGCAGGTCGCCGCGCAGGTCGGGCAGCACGACGTAGCTCAGGCGGGTGCGCGGCCCGACCGGGACGCCCAGGCCGTCGAACAGCACGTGCGTGACCGGACCCGCGTGCTCGCGCGCGCCCGCGAACCCCAGCGCGTGCAGGCCCGTGAACCCGGCGCGCGCCTTGTGGGTGGCGCCCTGCGCGGGCCCTTGGCCCACGCGCACCTCCAGCGGCGCGCGGCGCGGGGACCGCTGGGGGCCCGGCTCGCCGGGCTCGAACGAGGTCGCGAACGAGGTGCGGTGCGTCATGGCTTCTCCAGTGGGTCGCCGACGCCGGTCGAGCCTGTCGAGACCATGCTGGCTCTCGACAGGCTCGACCGGCGCGGCGGGGTCGTGCGTGGTCAGTCGGCGTCCTTCTCGAAGGCGGCGGGGCGCACCTGCACCTCGCGCACCCGGTCGACGTCGAGCTTCTCGGAGCGGTCGAAGCGGTAGATGCCGTTCTGCTCCTGGAACACGTCGGTGAGCTGCGTGTAGCAGTACCCGAACATCAGCGGGTCGTCGAGCAGGGCGTCCGTGAGACCGGCGAAGCGGGCGTGGAACTCCTCCTCGTCCGCCACGCGCTGGCCGTAGCCCCACGACTCGGTCCGGTCGTCGCCGGCCGCGTCCGCGGCCTCCTCCGGGTTCCACCAGATGCCGCCGTACTCGCTGCAGAAGTAGGGCTGGCCGCGGTACGGCAGCGAGATCGCGCCGTTGGCGTTGGTGTTGCCCCACGGCTCGTCGGTGGCCAGGCCCGCCATGTCGCGCGCGAACGCCGCCGGGTCCTGCTCGTAGTGGTGCGAGTCCCACACGTCGGTCTCGAGCACGCGGTGCGAGTACCCGCTGGCGTCGAGCACGGGGCGCGTCGGGTCCGCGACCTTCGTGGCGAGGAACATGCTGCGGGTCACGTCGTCGAGCTGGGTGATCCGGTCGTGCAGGTCCTGGTGGGTCTCGTTGAGCGGGCACCACCCGATGATCGACGGGTGGGAGACGTCCCGCTCGAGTGCCTCCAGCCACTCCGCGACGAACGACGTCGTGGGCCGCTGGTGGTCCTTCGAGGTGCCGAAGCCGCCGGCGCCCCAGTCGCCGAACTCGCCCCACACGAGGTAGCCGAGGCGGTCGGCGTGGAACAGGAAGCGCTCCTCGAAGACCTTCTGGTGCAGGCGGGCGCCGTTGAACCCGGCGTGGAGGGACAGCTCGATGTCGCGCAGGAGGGCCGCGTCGCTCGGCGCGGTCATGAGCGACTCGGGCCAGTAGCCCTGGTCGAGCACGAGGCGCTGGAACACGGGCTCGCCGTTGATCCGGATCGCCTTGCCCTCGATCGCCACGGACCGCAGGCCGGCGTACGAGCGCACGGAGTCCACCACGGCACCGGCGGCGTCGTGCAGCTCGACCTCGACGCCGTACAGGTGCGGGTCCTGGGTGGACCAGGGGCGCACGCGGTCGGCGGGGATCACGACGCGCACCGAGGGCGCCAGGTCGAGGTCCGCGGGGGTCGACTCGGTGGCCACGACGCCGTCGGCGTCGGTCACCGTCACGACGACGCGGTGGCCGCGGCGGTTCTGCGTGAGCGGCGCGCGCACGTCGAGCGCACGGCCGCCGAGGTCGGGGGTGATGCGCGGGCGCCGCAGGCTCGCGCCGGGCACCGGCTCCATCCACACCGTCTGCCAGATGCCGGTGGTGCGCGTGTAGTGGCAGTCGTGGTTGCCGTACAGGCCGGACTGCTTGCCGCGCGCCTGCGGGATGTCGCGGTGGTCGCGGGCCCGGACGACGACGGTCACCGTGTCGCCCGGCTCGGCGACGCCGAACAGGTCGGCGGTGAACGGTGTGAAGCCGCCGCGGTGGCGCACCACCTCGGTGCCGTTCACCCACACGGTGGTGTCGTGGTCGACGGCGGCGAAGTGCAGCAGCACGTGCGTGTCGTCGGCGACGTCGGACCAGTCGGCGGGGATCGTCACCTCGCGGCGGTACCAGACCGCCTCGAGGAAGTCGGTGTTCTCGACCCCGGAGAGCTCGGACTCCGGGGCGAACGGCACGGTGATCGTGCCGGTGAGGGGGCGCTCGCGCAGGCCGCGCTCCAGGCCGGAGTCCCCGGCGTCGACCTCGAACTCCCAGGAGCCGTTGAGGTTCAGCCAGCGGTCGCGCACCACCTGCGGGCGCGGGTACTCCGGCCGCGGGACGGCAGCGCCGGTCGGCGCCGACGGAGGGTCGAGGCGGTCGAGAAAGGTCATCGGGGTGCTCCGTTGCATGGACGACAGTGCCGCGGATGATTCAACCTAACCCGGCGCGAGAATGCAACGTTGAATCAGCCCGTGGACCCGATTCACCCCGTCACGGCGGCCGCTCGGCTGCTCTCGCGCACCAGGAGGCGGTGCGGCACGACGACGTCCACGTCCCCGGTCTGCCCGTCGTCGGAACGCCGCTCCACCTGCGCGATCACCCGGTCGACCGCCGTCTCCGCGATGGACTGCAGGTCCGGCGCGACGGTGGTCAGCGACGGGTTGGAGAACCGCCCGTCCTCGGTGTTGTCCCACCCCGTCACGGCGACGTCCTCCGGCACCCGCACCCCGTTGAGGCGCAGCGCGTGCAGCGCCCCGAGGGCGAGCTCGTCGTTGGCGCACACCAGCCCGTCGACCTGGTCGATCCGCGGCAGCACCTCCTCGACGGCGGCCACCCCGGCCTGGCGCGAGAACTGCGGGACGGGGAGGATCCAGCGCGGGTCGGCCTCGAGCCCCTGCGCCGCGTGCGCCTCGCGGAACCCCTGCAGCCGCAGGGCCCCGGACCGGTCCTCGACCGGCTCGGCGCCCACGAACGCGAGGTGCTGCCGGCCCGTCGCGAGCAGGTGCTCCGTCACGTCGCGCGCAGCCCGGACGTTGTCGATGCTCACGTGGTCGGTGCTCCAGCGCCGGTCGTGCCCCGGGTCGTCGCGCTCCCCGAGCAGCACCATCGGCGTGGCGCCCCGCACCTCCGCGATCTCGGCGGGCCCGATCGCGAGCGG
Organism: Promicromonospora sp. Marseille-Q5078; assembly: GCF_050315395.1. Taxonomy (NCBI): domain Bacteria; kingdom Bacillati; phylum Actinomycetota; class Actinomycetes; order Micrococcales; family Promicromonosporaceae; genus Promicromonospora; species Promicromonospora sp. Marseille-Q5078. The sequence goes on along the minus strand of NZ_JBNPQG010000001.1, from coordinate 223,496 downwards.
GGAGAAGATGATCCCGTCGATCGCGTGCACCTCGAAACCCCGCGCGACCTGCAGCTCCGTGTCCCGGTCGGTGCGCGTCTCCTCGATGAGCACCCGGTAGCCCCGGGCCCCCGCGACCTCGATGACGATGTGCGCGAGCAGCGAGAAGTACGGCGAGTGCACCCACGGGACGGCGAGCGCGAGCGTGTTCGTGCGCCCCCGGCGCAGCTGCCGGCCCGCCAGGTTCGGCCGGTAGCCCAGCTCCGCGATCTTCTCCTCGACGCGGGCCCGGGTGGCGTCGCCGACGCGACCCGTGCCGTTCACCACGTTGGACACGGTCTTCCAGGACACCCCCGCCGCGATCGCGACGTCCTTGATCCCGACCCGCCCGCTGCGCCTGTTCCTCGGCGCGGGCGCCGCCGGCGCCCCCTCGCCGACCGAGGCCGACCGGCCCTTCTCCTGCTCCGCCGCCATCCACCCGTCCTTCCGTCGTCCACCCCGGCCCCGTTGCCGCCGGCACCATCTCTTGACGGCCCGCGACCGCTAGTCCATCGTGGTCCCACGTTGGAGCGCAACGTTGCACTCAGGAGGGGTCGATGAAGACCAGTCACCGCATTTCCCGGGGTTCGTCAGGGTCGTGGCCGAGCCGCGCCCCGGCCCGGTACCCGCGCCGTGCCGGCGGCACCCCGGAGGACGTCCCCCGGATGAGTCGACGGGGCCTGCTCCAGGCGGCCCTCGTCGGGGCCGGCGGCATCGCCCTCGGCGGGGCGCTGTCCGGGTGCGGGACGCCCGCGGCGTCGGGATCGGGCCGGACCTCGGTCATGGTCTGGGACCTCTTCTCGGGCGGCGACGGCGCGCTCATGCAGACGATGGTCGGCGCCGTGGCGAAGGCCAACCCCGACATCGGCGTCGAATCGACGACGCTCGCCTGGGGCGCGCCGTACTACACGAAGCTGGCGATGGCGTCGTCCGGCGGCCGCCCCCCGGAGGCCGCGGTGATGCACATGTCGCGCCTCGCCGGGTACGCGCCCGGCGGCCTGCTGGAGCCGTTCGACCTGGACGCCCTCGCCGACCTCGGCGTCACGCAGGACGACTTCGCCCCCGCGGTGTGGGAGAAGGCCCAGTACGACGGCCAGCTGTACGCGCTGCCGCTGGACACCCACCCGTACATCGCGTTCAACAACCCGGAGATCGCCGGCAAGGCGGGCCTGCTGGACGCCGGCGGCAAGCTCGCCGTCGCGCCCGGTGCGGACGCCTTCCTCGACGCCGGCCGCGCGATGGCCGAGGTCACGGGCGAGACGGGCGTCTCGTGGGGCTACCTGCGCGACACCGCCGGCTGCTGGCGGATGTTCTGGGGCCTGTACAACCAGAACGGCGGCGGCTACGACCTCACCCCGGGCAAGCCGGCCGAGATCGACGAGCAGGCGGCGACGGAGGTCTTCGAGTTCCTCCAGGCCATGGTCGACGGCAAGGTCGCGGCGAAGAACCAGGACGGCGGCGCCGCCTCCGGGCGGTTCATGTCGAAGCGCACCGGGCTGATGTTCTCCGGCGAGTGGGACCTCCCGATGTTCCAGGGCGCCCTCCCCGACGTCGGCGCCACGCCCTTCCCGGCGATCTTCGACCAGCCGGCCAACTACGCCGACTCGCACTCGTTCGTCCTGCCCAGGCAGGCGCACGCGGACCCCGAGAAGCGCGAGGCGACGTACCGCGTGCTGGCCGGCCTCCTCAAGGAGGGCCTCACCTGGGCCTCCGCCGGGCACATCCCGGCGTACCAGCCCGTGGTGAAGACCCCCGAGTACCAGGAGCTCACGCCGCAGCGCGACTACGCGCCCGCGGCCGAGATCGCCGTCTTCGACCCCGACGCCTGGTTCACCGGCGGCGGCAGCGACTTCCAGACGCGCATGGGCGACGCCATGACCGACACCCTGTCCGGCAAGGCGTCCCCCCAGACCGCCGTCGACCGCATGCTCAGCGAGATGAACCGCTTCCTCTCGCAGCCCAGCCCCGCCTGATCGAGAGAGGACGACGATGACCGCCTCGAGCACGTCACTCAGCGCCCCCGTCACGCGCCTCCCCCGGCGCGGCGCGGGCACCCGTTCCGGAGCGACCCCCGCCGTGCGCAGCTCGCTGCGCGCGCAGGACAAGTCCGGGTACCTGTTCGTCGCCCCGTTCGCGGTGGCGACCGGGCTGTTCCTCCTGTGGCCGACCATCTACGGCCTGTGGATGAGCTTCACCGACCAGAGCCTCACCGCCACGGGGAGCTCCTTCATCGGCATCGACAACTACGTCGAGGCCTTCAGCGACCCGCAGGTGTGGCAGACGCTCCTGCACACGGTGTGGTTCACGGTGCTCAGCACCGTGCCCCTCATCGTCGTCGCGCTCGTCATGGCCCTGCTGGTGCACACCGGCCTGCCCGGCCAGTGGGTGTGGCGGATGTCGTTCTTCGCGCCGTTCCTGCTGACCAGCGCCGTCGTGTCGTCGCTCGCGAGCTGGCTGTTCCAGCCCGAGATCGGCCTGCTCGACGTGTGGCTCGCCAAGCTCGGCCTCGGGCCGGTCGGATGGCTCACCGACGAGAACGTGGCGATGTTCTCCATCGCCCTGGTCACCGTGTGGTGGACCGTCGGGTTCAACTTCCTGCTCTACCTGGCGGCCCTGCAGGGCATCCCGCAGCAGCAGTACGAGGCGGCGACGATCGACGGCGCCGGCGGCTGGCGGCGGCTGTTCTCCATCACGCTGCCGCAGATGAAGACCATCACCGGCGTCATCGTCGTGCTGCAGCTGCTCGCCTCCCTCAAGGTCTTCGACCAGATCTACCTGCTCACCGCGGGCGGCCCGAACGGCAGCACGCGCCCCATCCTCGAGTACGTCTACGACACGGGCTTCACGAACTACCGCCTCGGGTACGCCTCGGCGATCTCGTACGTGTTCTTCGCCCTGATCCTCGTGTTCACGCTGGTGCGGCTGCTGCCGACGAAGAAGGAGGCCTGACGTGTCCGTCGCCGAGATGGTCGCCGTCCGCCGGTCGACCGCGCAGCAGAACCGCGCCGAGAACCGCACGCTCACCAAGCTGACGATCGGCCCGTCCCCGTGGGTGCGCGCCGCCGCGCTCGCCGCGCTCGTCGTCATGGCGCTGCTGTGGCTGCTGCCCCTCGCCTGGGGCGCCGTCACCAGCTTCAAGCACGAGGCCGAGGCCGCGCTGCCGGCGTCGTGGTGGCCCAGCCAGGGCTGGACCCTGGACGCCTACCGGCAGGTGCTGGGCAACAGCGAGCTGCTGGGCTGGATGTGGAACAGCTTCGTCGTCGCCATCCTCGTGACGGCGCTGACGGTGCTGATCTCCGCGATGGCCGCGTTCGCGTTCTCGCAGACCGTGTTCAAGGGCCGCGGCCTGCTGCAGTTCCTCACCGTCGCGTCGATCATGATGCCCGGGCAGATCCTCATCGTGCCGCTGTTCAAGCAGATGCAGGCCATGGGGCTGGTCGACACGTTCGCCGGCATCGTGCTGCCGCAGGTGGTGGCGCCGGTGATGGTGTTCATCCTCAAGCGGTTCTTCGACGCCATCCCCGCCGAGCTGCTCGACGCGGCGCGCATCGACGGGGCGGGCACGTGGCGGCTCTTCTGGACGATCGTGATCCCGCTGTCGAGGTCGATCCTCGTGGCCGTGGCGATCTTCGTGTTCATCGGCGCGTGGAACAACTTCCTGTGGCCGTTCATCGTCACCACCGACCCGCAGTTCATGACGCTGCCGGTAGGCCTGTCCACGGTGAAGAACGCCTACGGCGTCCAGTACGCCCAGAACATGGCGTCGGCGATGATCGCGGCGCTCCCCCTGCTCGTGGTGTTCATGATCTTCCAGCGCCGCATCGTTCAGGGCGTGGCCACGACAGGCATGGGCGGCCAGTAGCAGGGACGATCGGGGCATGTCCGGCCCCACCGCCCCCGCCACGCCGCACCCCACGGAACGACCGACGCAGCGACCCCACGTCGCCGCGCTGATCGAGGACCGGTGGTGCGCCGTGGCGGGGGCGTTCCTGCGTCGGCGCGGGTGGGTGCCCCGTCTGAGTCCCTCCACGGGGTACGGCACCCCGCGGGCCGTGCGGGTGCTGGCGCGCGTGGTGCTGGTGCCGCCCGCCCACGCCGCCGGCCCGCTCTCCCCGGCCGCCGAGCGGCGGGGGCTGCGGAACTACGTCTCCCTCCCCGCGCCGCTGGAGCCGGTGCGCGTCGCCGTGGGCGACGCCGTCGTCGACGTCGAGACGGACCGCGCGGGGTACGTGGACGTCGAGGTGCCCCTCCCCGAGGCCTCTCCCCTGCGGCCCGGGCGGCACGTCGCGATCCTGACGTCCACCCGCACCGGCGCCCAGGCCTCCGCCGCCGTGGTGGTCGTCGGGGACGGCACGACCTTCGGCGTCGTGAGCGACATCGACGACACGACGATGATCACGGCCGTGCCGCGCCCGTTCGTCGCGGCGTGGAACACGTTCGTCCGGCGCGGCAGCGCCCGGCGGCCCGTGCCCGGCATGCCGGAGCTGTACCGGCGGATCGCGGCCGAGCACCCGGACGCGCCGTTCGTCTACCTCTCCAACGGCGCGTGGAACACGGCCGGGACGCTCAGCGGGTTCCTCGACCGGTACGGCTTCCCGCCCGGGCCGCTGCTGCTCACCGACTGGGGGCCCACGCAGACCGGCTGGTTCCGCAGCGGCCCGCAGCACAAGAGCGACAGCCTCGACCGGCTCGCGACCAGGTACCCCCGGGTGCGCTGGCTGCTCCTGGGCGACGCCGGCCAGCAGGACGAGGACGTCTACGTGCGCGCGTCCGCGCGCTGGCCCGGCAGGGTGGCGGCGATCGCCATCCGGCACGTCGCCCGCGCCCGCCCCCGCCCGGCGCGCGGCAGGCCGGCCCCGCGCGCCCCGCTGGTGCACGGCGCCGACGGGACGGAGCTCGGCGCCCGCCTGGCGAGCGTGCTCCCCGGGGTCGCGGCGTGACGGCCGCCGGGCCGGACGATCAGCGCTGGACCGGCACGAACCCCGACTCGTAGGCGCGCACCACGGCCTGGGTGCGGTCGCGCACCTGCAGCTTGGCGAGCACGTTGCCCACGTGGGTGCGCACGGTCTCGACGCCGAGGTAGAGCTCCCCGGCGATCTCGGCGTTGGACATCCCGGCCGCGACGAGCCGCAGCACCTCGGCCTCCCGCTCGGTGAGGCCGGCCGGCCGGAGGGCGTCGCCCGCCGCCGTGTCGGGGCCGTGGGCGGCCACGAGCCGTCGCACCGCGTCCGGGAACAGCAGCGAGTCGCCGCGGGCCACGAGCCGCACCGCGTGCACCACCTCCTCCGGGCGGGCCCGCTTCAGCAGGAACCCCTGCGCGCCCGCGCGCAGCGCGTCGAGCACGTGGTCGTCGTTCTCGAACGTCGTGAGCACGAGGACGCGCGGCGCCGGGCCGCCCGGCCGCGCCGCCCCGACGACCGCCCGCGTCGCCGCGATGCCGTCCACCCGCGGCATCCGCACGTCCATGAGCACCACGTCCGGCCGGGCCTCCGCGACGGCCCGCGGCACCTCCGACCCGTCCGCCGCCTCCCCCACGACCCGCAGGTCCGGCTCGGCCTCGAGGATCACGCGCAGGCCCGCGCGCACCAGCGGCTCGTCGTCGACGAGGACGACGCGCACGGCACCGTCGGGGGCGTCCGGGGGGAGGGTCACGCCGTCGATCCTGCCGCATCGCCCGGACGGCGGCTCACGGTGCGCGGCGGCTCAGCGGAACCCGAGGAAGTGTCGCTCCCAGAAGTCGCCGAGGGTCATGGTCGCCAGCTCCCGCCCGAGGCGCTCGATCCCGCCCGTCCGGAGCACCGTGCCGCGGCGGGCGACGGCCCAGGTGCGGCCGTCGCGCAGGTCGAGGGTCAGCCGGGTCCCGCCCCAGCGTCCTCTGCGCAGCCGCGCTCGGACCACCTGGTGGGCGGGCAAGTCGGCCTCCGGCGGCCACAGGGTGCACACGTCGTCCCGCTGGTCGTGGTCCTCCTCGGCGATGCACGAGGCGCAGGCGCGCACGACGGCGATCGCGACCGCGTGCAGGCGCCGCTCGTGCCCGCACGCCGCGCACTCCCCGCCGAAGACCTCGTCCACGGCGCGATCATCCGCGGGGCTCGGCCCCACGGTCGAGCGGAAACCGCGCCCGCACCTCCCAGCGTCCGTCGCGCGGCCCGGCGTCGAGCTCGCCCCGCAGCAGCCGCACGCGCTCGGCCATGCCGCGCAGCCCACGGCCGCCCCTCCCGCCGGTCGAGCCTGTCGAAACCCGGATCTCGCGAGGCTCGGCTGCCGGGACCACCGTGTTCGTGACCAGGACGTCGAGGACGTGGCCGGCGTCGTCGAACGCCAGGTGCACGTCCACCGGGTGCCCCGGCGCGTGCCGGACGGCGTTGGTGAGCGCCTCCTGGACCACGCGGTACGCCCCGTGCGACGTCGCGCGCGGCAGCCCGGCAGTGGCGCCCGCGGCGACGTCGAGGTGCACGTCCGCGCCGGCGTGCCGGGCGTCCTCGACGAGCGCGGGCAGATCGCCGAGCGACCTGGCGGACGCCAGGCTCTCGGCCCGCGGCGCGTCGTCGCCCGCGCGCAGCAGCCCGAGCACGTGGTCGAGGTCCGCCATCGCCGACCGGCCGGCCTCCTCGATCGCGGACAGCGAGCGCCGCGCTGCGTCGGGGTCGACGTCGACCTGCCGGGCGGCGGCCGCCGCCTGCAGCGTCGTGACGGTCAGGGCGTGCCCCACGGAGTCGTGCAGCTCGCGGGCGAGGCGGCCGCGCTCGGCGAGCCGGTCGGCGCGCGCCTCGAGCTCCGCGATGCGGGCCGTCTGGTCGGGGCCGAGCAGCGGCACGGCGGACTGCCGCAGCAGCCGGCGCGCGAGCGTCGCCGCGTACGGGAGCGCGAGCAGCAGGAGCACCGCGAGGGTCACCCACCAGCCCGGGTGCTGCACGAGCGCGGGCACGAGATCCACGAGGAACGCCCGGTCGACGCCGAAGGCGGACAGCACCAGCTGCGTCGCGAGCGGCACCGCGACCAGCAGGCCCACGGTGACGGCGGCGCCCAGGGCGAGGTGCAGCCCGAACCAGGCTGCCCCGCGCCACCGGGTCGCGACGGTGGGCGGGCCGGCCGGGTCGGGCAGGTCGCGGGCGTCGAGGTCGAGGAACGTGCGCACCGCGGCGATCTCCAGCGCCCGCACGGGCGCGAGGAACGGCGGGGTGCCCACGATCACGGCGGTCAGCAGCGCCAGCACGCCGACCGCGGCCCGCGGCGTGGCCGGGTCGGCGAACATCTGCACGAAGCCGGCGGCGAGCGTGAAGTAGGCCCCGGCGACGACGCCCCCGATGACGAGGTAGACCCCGGCACGCACCGTGGCCGCGCTGGTCAGCGGCGCCAGCGCCCGGCGCAGCGTGCGCCGCCCGCCGTCCGCCGTCGTCCGTGCCGTCATGCTCGCCAGTGTTCCGTGCGGCACGGACCAGCGCCTCCCCCGGCCGGGGGATCCTGGACGAGCCGCTGCCTACGGCTTGCGGGCGCTCACGATCATGTGGGTGCCGAGGAACCGGCGCCGCCAGGTGACGTCGTCGAACCCGAGCCGCCACAGGATCGAGGCGACCTGCTCGGGGGACATGAAGCCGAGCGTGCTCTCCTCGAGGTACGTGTACGACGTCTTGTCGCGCGCCACGAGCTGACCGAGCAGCGGCACCACGACCTTCACCCCGAGCGTCACGGGCGCGCGCAGCAGCCCGCGCGGAGGGCAGGTCTCGAGGATCACGACGCGCCCGCCGGGCCGCAGCACGCGCAGCTGCTCGGCGAGCACCCGCTCCGCGTCCTCGACGTTGCGCAGCAGGTACCCGTGCGTGACGGCGTCGAAGGTCGCGTCGTCGTACGGCAGCGCGTTCGCGTCGGCGAACCGCCAGGTGACGGCGTCGGCGCCGGGCTTCTGCCGCGCGCCGTCGAGCATGCCCTCGGAGAAGTCGACGCCGTGCACCGTGGCGCCGGGGTACTGCCGCGCCGCCTCGAGGGCGATGACGCCGGTGCCGGTGGCGACGTCGAGCAGCGAACCGCCGGCGGGCAGCTGCGCCCGGCGCGCGACGTCGCGGCACCAGGCCGCGTGCCGGCCCAGGGTCATGAGGCGGTTCATCCGGTCGTAGTAGCCGGGGACCGTGTCGAAGAGGCGCTGCACCTCCTCGCCCTTCGATCGAGACGAGGGCGAGGGAACGGTCACGCGGCGAGCTCCTGGCCGCTCATCTTGTGGATGGAGCTCATGACGTGGTCGGTCAGCTCACGACGCACCTGGGCGGGGCGGCCACCGGTGGTGAGCTGTCGCGAGGGGTCGATCGGGGCGCCGAAGTTCACCTGGATGCCGCGCGTCGGGCGGGGCAGCCGCTTGCCGACGGGCTGCACCTTGTCGGTGCCGCGCAGGGCGACCGGGACGACGGGCGCCGAGCCGGCGAGGGCCAGCCACGCGACGCCGGTGTGACCCTGGTGCAGCTTGCCGTCGCGGGAGCGGGTGCCCTCGGGGTAGATGCCGAAGGCGCCGCCGCGCTTGAGCACGACGAGCGCGTCGTCGAGCGACCGCTGCCCGGCGCGCGGGTCCTCGCGGTCGACGGGGATGTGGCCCATCGTGGTGAAGAACCAGCGGGAGACGCGGCCCTTGACCCCGCGGCCCGTCCAGTACTCCGCCTTGGCGATGAAGGTGACGTGCCGGGGCACGACGAGCGGGATGATGATCGAGTCGATGAACGACAGGTGGTTGCTCGCCAGGATGACCGGGCCGCGCCGCGGGATGTTGTGCAGTCCCGTCACCTGGGGACGCAGGAGCACGTACACCAGGAGCGACAGGACGAGGCGCAGGAACCGGTAGGTCACCGCACCATTGTGCCCCCTGCTCCGCGCGGTCTCGCCGAGCCCGCACCGCGAGCAGATCCTCGGCGTGTTCGACTGCCTCGACACGAACAGCGGGAGAACGTCGTTCCGCACCCTCGGAAGGAGCACCACCATGGGCTACATCACCGTCGGGCAGGAGAACAGCACGGACGTCGAGCTCTACTACGAGGACCAGGGCTCCGGTCAGCCGGTCGTGCTCGTGCACGGGTACCCGCTCGACGGGCACAGCTGGGAGCTCCAGACGCGCGAGCTCCTCGCCGCCGGGTACCGGGTCGTCACCTACGACCGCCGCGGCTTCGGGGCGTCGTCCAAGGTCGGCTCGGGGTACGACTACGACACGTTCGCGCAGGACCTCGACACCGTGCTCACCACGCTCGGCCTGCGCGACGTGATCCTCGTCGGCTTCTCGATGGGCACCGGCGAACTCGCGCGGTACGTGCGCAACCACGGCCACGAGCGCGTCGCGAGGCTCGCGTTCCTCGCGTCGCTCGAGCCGTTCCTGGTGCAGCGCGACGACAACCCCGAGGGCGTGCCGCAGGCCGTCTTCGACGGGATCGTCGACGCCGCCCGCGCGGACCGCTACGCCTGGTTCACGCAGTTCTACCGGGACTTCTACAACCTGGACGAGAACCTCGGCAACCGGGTCTCCGAGGAGGTCGTGCGGGCCAACTGGAGCACCGCCGTCGGCTCGGCCCCCGTCGCCGCCTACGCCGTCGTGCCCACATGGATCGAGGACTTCCGGCCCGACGTCGAGGCCGTGCGCGCGGCCGGCAAGCCGACCCTGATCCTGCACGGCACGAAGGACAACATCCTGCCGATCGACGCGTCCGGCCGCCGCTTCCACGCGGCCGTGCCCGACGCGGAGTACGTCGAGGTCGAGGGCGCGCCCCACGGCCTGCTGTGGACGCACGCCGACGAGGTCAACGCGGCGCTGCTCGCGTTCGTCGGCCGCTGAGGCCGGCGGCGCCCGGCCCTCAGCCGGCGGTCAGCAGGTAGTCGTCGGCGTCGTCGTCCCACGCGAGGGCGACGGCGCCGGCGGCCTGCGCCCCCTTGGCGAACTGCAGGAAGCCGCGGTAGCCGAGCGCCTTCTCGGAGAAGTCCGGGCGGCGCTTGCGCACCTCGTTCTTCAGCCCGGACAGCGGTGCGGTGCCGCCCGCGTCCTGCACCACCGTGCGCAGCAGGCCGAACGCGCCCTCCGTGTCCTGCTGCTCCGGCAGCGCCACCTCCGGGTCGCCGGTCGACGGTCCCGGCGACAGCACGACGAACCCGCGGTCGGCCAGGAAGCGCAGGAACTCGCCGAACGTGCGGAAGCCGTAGTCGGACTCGCTGAACGTGGGGTCCTTGCGCACCAGCGTGCGCTTCAGCATCGACGCGGTGATCGAGCCGCTGGTGGAGGCCTGCAGGTCGGCGAGGGTCTGCGCCACCCTGACCTCCATCGTCGCGTCCTCCCCGGGCGCGGCGGCCTCGTCCTGCTCGAGGTCGGTCTCGACCACGGTCTCGACGGCGGGCTCCGCCGCGGGCTCGGCGGCGGCGTCCGCGGCGGGCGCCTTCTTGCGGCGGCGCGTGCCCGACGCCGCGGGGGCGGGCTCCTCGACGGGCTCGGGGGTCTCGGCGGGCTCGGGCGGCGTCTCGACCGGTGCGGGGGTCTTCGCGCGGCCGCCGCGGCCGCTGCCGGACCGCCCGGCGCCCTTGCCCGCGCCCCGCCCGGACCGCTTCGGCGCGGGCGCCTCCGACTCGTCGGGCACGTCGACGCCCTCGAGCCGGTCGTAGAAGAGGAACTCGTCGCAGGCCGACGGCAGCAGGCGCGACGTGGAGTTCTCGACGCCGACGCCGATGACGCGCTTGTCGAGCTCGCGCAGCTTGTGGACCAGCGGGGAGAAGTCGGAGTCGCCCGTGCACATGACGAACGTGGTGATGTACTCGCGCTCGAACGCCATCTCGATGGCGTCCACCACCATCTTGATGTCGGCGGCGTTCTTGCGGGACGCGCCCATCCGCTGGGTCATCTCGATCAGCTCGACCTGGTGGCGGGTGAGCATGCGCCGGTCCTCGTCGAAGTACGACCAGTCCGCGTACGCGCGGCGCACCACCACGCGGCCGCGCACCGCGAGCGCGTCCGCGATCGGCTTGAAGTCGAACTGCATCCCGCCCAGGTGGTCCCGAGCGCCGAGCGCCAGGTTCTCGTAGTCGAGGAAGACGGCGAGGCGCTCTTCGGTGTCCATGCTCGTCACCCTACGGCGCGCCGAGGGGGCCGCGCGCCCGCTGCCTCAGCGCCCGGTCGGGCCGGTCGGCCCGGTCGACCCGGTCGGCACCGGCTCGTGCGCGACAGATTTTTCACCCCCTATCCTTGTCGGGCCCCGCAACGACGCGACGCCTTGGAGGCTCACCTTGTCAGCACATTCCGGAGCCGCCACGGCGACGGACGACTCCGTCCCCGACCCCTCGCTCCCCCCGACGGCCGTCCCGGCCGAGGACCTCGTCCCGCGCTGGACCTGGCAGAAGGTCGTGCTCTGGGCGGCGATCGCGCTGCTCGGCGGCGTCGCGTGGGTCATGATCGCGCTGGTCCGCGGCGAGACGATCAACGCCATCTGGTTCGTCTTCGCGTCGGTCTGCACGTACCTCATCGGGTACCGCTTCTACTCGAAGGTGATCGAGCGGTACATCACGCGCCCCGACGACAAGCGCGCCACCCCCGCCGAGACGCGCGAGGACGGCAAGGACTTCGTCCCGACCGACCGCCGCGTGCTGTTCGGCCACCACTTCGCCGCGATCGCCGGCGCCGGCCCGCTGGTCGGCCCCGTCCTCGCGGCGCAGATGGGGTACCTGCCGGGCACGATCTGGATCATCGTCGGCGTGGTGCTCGCGGGCGCCGTGCAGGACTACACGGTGCTGTTCTTCTCCATGCGCCGCGGCGGCCGCACCATCGGCCAGATGGCGCGCGAGGAGCTGGGCCGGATCGGCGGCGCGGCCGCGATCGTCGCGTCCCTGCTGATCATGGTCATCATCGTGGCGATCCTCGCCCTCGTGGTGGTCAACGCCCTCGGCGAGAGCCCGTGGGGCGTGTTCAGCGTCTCCATGACCATCCCCATCGCCCTGTTCATGGGCGTGTACCTGCGCTACCTGCGCCCCGGGAAGATCACCGAGGTCTCGCTCATCGGTTTCGCGCTGCTGCTCGCCGCGATCATCGGCGGCGGCTGGGTGGCCGACACCACGTGGGGCGCCGAGCTCTTCCACCTCGACCGCACCACCATCGCCGTCGGCATCATCGTCTACGGCTTCGTGGCCGCCGTGCTGCCGGTGTGGCTGCTGCTCGCCCCGCGCGACTACCTGTCCACCTTCATGAAGGTGGGCGTCATCCTGGTGCTCGCGGGCGCCGTCGTCATCGTGCGTCCCGAGATCTCCGTGCCGGCGGTCAGCGAGTTCGCGAGCGGTGAGACCGGCCCCGTGGTGGCCGGCAGCCTCTGGCCGTTCCTGTTCGTGACGATCGCCTGCGGTGCGCTGTCCGGGTTCCACGCGCTCATCGCGTCGGGCACGACGCCGAAGCTCGTGGAGAAGGAGCGGCAGACCCGCTTCATCGGGTACGGCGGCATGCTCATGGAGTCGTTCGTCGCGATCATGGCGCTGGTCGCCGCGATCTCGATCGACCGCGGCGTGTACTTCGCGATGAACTCCTCGGCGGCCGCCACCGGCGGCACGATCGAGGGCGCGGTGGCGTTCGTGAACTCGCTCGGCCTCGCCGGCGTCAACCTCACGCCCGACATGCTCAGCACCCTGGCCAGCCAGGTGGGCGAGCCGTCGATCGTGTCCCGCACGGGTGGCGCCCCGACGCTCGCGCTCGGGCTGGCGCACATCATGCACCAGCTGGTGGGCGGCACCGCGATGATGGGCTTCTGGTACCACTTCGCGATCATGTTCGAGGCGCTGTTCATCCTCACCGCCGTCGACGCCGGCACCCGCGTGGCCCGGTTCATGCTGCAGGACACCATCGGCAACGTCGCACCCCGGTTCAAGGACATGAGCTGGCGACCAGGGGTCTGGGTCTGCACCGCGATCATGGTCGCCGGGTGGGGCAGCATCCTCTACCTCGGCGTCACCGACCCGCTCGGCGGCATCAACACGTTCTTCCCGCTGTTCGGCATCGCGAACCAGCTGCTGGCCGCGATCGCGCTCGCCGTCGTGCTCGCCATCGTCGCCAAGCGCGGCCGCCGGTACTGGGCGTGGCTCTGGATCGTGGCGGTGCCCCTGGCGTTCACCGCGCTCATCACCATCTGGGCGTCGTTCGAGAAGATCTTCTCGGACGTGCCCGCGGTCGGGTACTGGGCGCAGCACCGCGCCTTCAAGGACGCGCTCGCCGCCGGGGAGACGTCGTTCGGCACCGCGCCCGACGTCGCCGCGATGGAGGCCGTGGTCCGCAACACCTTCGTGCAGGGCACGCTGTCGATCATCTTCGTGGTGCTGTCGATCGTCGTGATCCTCGCGTCGCTGGTCGTGACCCTCAAGGCGTTCCGCTCCGGCGGCGGCGAGAACCACGAGGACCCGCCCGTCGCGTCGCGTCGCTTCGCCCCCGCGAGCCTGTTCGCGACGTCGGAGGAGAAGCGCATCGAGAAGCAGTGGGCGGACGCCGGGCTGACGGAGTCGAGCGGTGCCGGGCACCGCTGACGCCCGCGCCACGGGGTCGCTGCCGCGCGACGCCGCCCGGGGGATCGCCCGGGCGGCGTCGGCGGGGTGGACGAGCCTGCGCTGGTACGTGCGGCAGGTGATGGGCGACGACGCCTACGCGACGTACGTCGCGCACGAGCGGTCCGCCCACCCCGACCGCGAGCCCCTCGGCGAGCGGGCGTTCTGGCGGGAGCACTACGCGGAGCAGGACAGGAACCCCGGGTCGCGCTGCTGCTGACCACCGGTGGAACTCCCCCGGTGGCCGGGGGATGCTTCTGCGATGGGCCCCCAGGCGCACGACATCCGCGAGCTCTCCGTCGTCGCGCCATGAACCCGGTCACCGTCGAGCTCCTGTGGCTCGGGTACGAGGACACGACCGGGCTCTGGGAGGTGCCCTGGGGCGCGGCGGGCGACGAGCGGGCGGGCAGCGGGTGGCGCGCCGACCTCGTCGTCGAGCTGGTGCGCTCCGGGCTCATCGAGGTGGTCGTCGCGCCGGTCTCGCGCGACGCCGAGGCGTCCCGCCGCCTCTCGCCGGACGAGGCCCGGGAGGCGCTCCAGGACCCCTTGGCCTGGCTCGGCCCGGGCGACGTCGACACCGGCGCGGACCTCCTCCGCTACCGGACGACGGACGCCGGGTTCGCGGCGTACCGCGCCGCGACGGGCTGGACGGACCCGGCCGACACCGGCGAAGGGACCGCATGACGCCGCCCGATGACCTGGGGTGATGGGCAGTTCTCCCCGTGGTGCATCAGGGGTGGGCCTGGTTACTCTCTTGCGGGCGGAGGGGGTGAGGTCCGGTGGCGGATCTTCGGGTGGACCTGGACGCGGTGACGGAGCTGGGGTCGAGCCTGTCGCGGGTGGCGGACGAGTTCGAGAACGCGACGACGCGCTCGGACCGGATCGCGGACGCGGTGGGGCACGAGGGTCTGGCGGGCGCGGTGCGTGACTTCGCGAGCTCGTGGGACGACACGCGGGAGAAGATGACGGGGAACCTGCGGCTCCTCGCGGACGCGTCGGTGCAGGTGGCGCAGGCGTTCACGGATATCGACTCGGACCTGGCGGACGGGATCAGTGGTGAGGGGCAGCCCGCGCCGTCCTCCCGGGCGAGCGGTCGGGGGCCGGTGTGAGGCCGGCGGACTGGTCGCCGGTCGGGCTGGACTCCGACCCGACGCCGGGGGACCCGGTGCTGGTGCTGGCGGGCGGGCAGGACTACCTGGAGGTCGCGGGGTCGATCGACGACGCCGCGGGCGCGATGTCGCGTCTGGATGTGGCGGGGACGGTCTCCCAGGCGGTGGACGCGTTGATGGAGACCAAGGAGGACACGGTCTCGCAGATTCGGCGGGCGCACAGCCGGTATCAGGCCACGGGGGACGCGCTGGTGGACTACGCGCACACCCTGGAGCGCGTGCAGTCCGAGACGTTGGCGGCTTTGGAGCGGGCGCGGGCGGCGAAGGACGCGGCGGACTCCGCGGCCGGGTCGCGGGACCGGTTCCAGGACCTGGCCGACGGCGCGACCGATGCGGAGAGCAAGCGGGAGTACCAGCAGCAGGCCGACGCCGCGGGGGGGAACGCGGACGACGCGCACGGGCAGGCCGCGGCCGCCCGCTCGGACATCGAGTCGTCGGTGTCGGACCGGGACCGGGCCGCGGGTGATGCGGTGTCCCGGATCGAGGACATCACTTCCGGGGATGACCTGAACGACTCGTGGTGGGACGACTGGGGCTCCAAGGTGGTGGCCGCGATCGCGGACATCGCGGACATGATCTCCACGATCGCGGGGCTGCTGGCGATCGTGGTCGCGTTCATCCCGGTGGTCGGCACCGCGCTGGCCGGGGTGCTGATCGTGGTCGCCGCCGTGGCCGCGATCGTGTCCGCGTTGGCGAACATCACCCTGGCGGCGACCGGGGAGCGGTCGTGGGCGGAGGCGGGGATCGCGATCGCCGGGGCCGCGCTGTCGGTGATCGGGCTGGGTGGGGCGGCGAAGGCCGCGACCGGGTTGTCGAAGGCCGCGGTCAAGCAGGGCACGAAGACCGGCCTGAAGTCCGGGGCGAAGAAGGCGTGGTGCAAGGTCGGGTTCGGCACCTGCTTCACCGCCGGCACCCTGATCCGCACGGTCGATGGTGACCGCCCGATCGAGGACATCAGGGCCGGGGACAAGGTCTGGGCCCACGACCTCGCGACCGGCCATGACGAGCTGCAGCTGGTCATGGAGACGTTCGTGCGCACCACGACCACGCTGTTCCACCTGACCATCGGCGGGCAGGTCGTGACGACCACCGACGAGCACCCGTTCATGGTCGCGAACATGGGCTGGATCCTCGCCCGGGACCTGCAGCCCGGCGACCTCCTCGTCACCAGTGACACCACCGGCGCCGGGACGGTCACCCTCGACCGCATCGACATCGAGCACCGCGACCCAGACGACGCGGTCACGGTCTACAACGTCCACGTCGAGACCCACCACAACTACTACGTCCTCGCCGGCGACCTGCCCGTCCTGGTCCACAACGCCGGCGGCCACAGCGGCGCGGGTCGCTACGGCGACGGGTCACATTTTCCCGACCGTCCGCTCCCGCGTGACGCTCAAGGGCGGAACATCCCAGATTCCCCCTATCCGCACACCCAGCTCGGCCGAGGTCGCAAGGGCACGTATCCGGCGGCTCGCGAGTTCGGCGAGGACGGCCAGGTCGTCCGTGACGTTCACTGGACCGATCATGGCCGGCCGGGCCAGCACACCAATCCTCATCAGCATCGATACACCCCGAACGAGACGGGTGGTACGCCGAGGCGCGGTGGCGCCGAGCCCGTGGAGGACTCATGACCCTGAAGTGGACGGCGCGAGATCTCGAGGACGACTACGCCGAACAGCTGACGAGCGCGCTCGAACGTGAGCAGGCGAGCTCTCTCTCCTGGTACCTGCGCGACGTGGAACTTGTGGGGCACGGCCTCCGCGGCATGACGGTCCTCGAGCTCGAGGACGCGGTGGCCGACTCACACCACGGCCTGCAGATCTCGTGGGACGAGCTCGTCGAGCTGGTTCGCCAGGCGGAGGACGTTCACGACCTCGTGGCGACCGGTCACCGAACACCCGTCGAGGCCACGATCGATCCAGCTCCCGGGGTCTATCCCGGATGCGTTGCTGTCGTCGAGATCTTCGACAGCAGCACATACCGTGTCGGGTGGGACGCCGAAGCGGCAGCCGGCATCGAGGGCTGAGGTCACACGGCTGCGCCACGTCGCCACCCCGACGAGGTCATCGACTTCTTGAGGAGCAACCCGTGAAGGGCGCATTCATCGTGTCCACCGACGACGACCTGTACGCGCAGGTCGAGCGCGCCTTGGTCGAACGGGGCGGACGGGCGACGGCGGATCGAGTCGTGCAGGTCGCTGACGACGACGGTGTGCTGTTCACCGTGTTCGGGGACCTCGAGGACGGGTTCGTCGACGATCTCGCTGCCGGTGCCGACGAGACGCGGGGTGAGTTCACCGACGTCCCCGAGCTGTCGCCGTCCGCCACGTGCTGGGCGGAGTGCAGCTCCGCAGAGGCCTTCGTCACGTGGCTCACGGTCGTCGCCGACGCCCGTGCCGGGGCGACCTGGGTGCTGGACGGCGACGGGGTGCTCTGGACCTCCCCGGCCCTCGACCCCGCCGGGCTCCGCCTCTGACGCCGCAGGAACTTCACGGGAGCGTTCTGAGCATGGAATCCACTGACCGATCCACCGTCGACTCCACGCTGAGCGCGCTGGCCAACGGCTCGCTCGCCCCGGACCAGGCGGCCGACTGGGCCATGACCACCCTGCGCGAGACGGACGACGACGAGGACGTCGACGACGCCGTGATGGATGCCCTCGACAGGCTCTCCGGTGCGGACCTTCTGTCGGGTCCCGGGACGTATCTGCACGGGACGGCGGACTTCCGGACCTGGCTCAGCGAGTTCCGCGCCGCGGCGTCCTGACCTGCGCACGCTCGTCTCGGACGCCATCCCTCCTGGTACCTGCGCTCACGACCTCGTGGCGACCGGTCACCGCAAACCCGCCGAGGCCACGATCGATCCAGCTCCTGGGGTCTACCCGGATGCGTTGCTGTCGTCGAGATCTTCGACAGCAGCACCTACCGTGTCGGGTGGGACGCCGAGGCGGCACCCGGCGTCGAGGGCTGAGGTCACACGGCTGAGCCACGTCGCCACCATGGACGACGCGATCGCCCGAGGCGGTCACGTCGACATCCCACCCGAGGAGGATGACGTGCTCGCGATCGTGTTCGAGACGTTCGGCGGCCCGGAGGTGCTGCACCCGGCCGAGGTGCCCGCGCCCGAACCAGGTCCGCGGCAGGTGCGCGTCCGCGTGGAGGCGGCCGCCGTCAACGGTTGGGACACGACGCTCCGCGCGGCGCCTGTCCCGGGCATGCGCCCGCCCGCGTTCCCGGTCGTGCCGGGGCTGGAGGTCGCGGGGGTCGTCGACGCGCTCGGCGCGGAGGTGACGGGCGTGGCGCCGGGCGACCGCGTGGTGGGCTTCACCGGCCACGGGTACGCCGAGCTCGCGCTCACCACCGTCTTCGCCCGCGTCCCGGAGGGCCTGGCCTCGACCGACGCCGTCACGCTCCCCGTCGCGGCGGAGGCCGCGCAGCGCGCGCTGCGCCGGCTCGGCGTCGCCGCGGGAGACACGCTGCTCGTGCACGGGGCGTCGGGGTCGGTCGGCGAGCTGGCGACCCAGCTCGCGGTGCGCCGCGGCGCGCGGGTGATCGGGACGGCCTCGGCGCGGAACCAGGACCGGGTCGCCGCGCTCGGCGCGACCCCCACGACGTATGGCGCGGGCCTGGTCGAGCGCGTGCGCGCGCTGGCCCCCGACGGGGTGGACGCCGTCCTCGACACCACCGGCGCGGGCGTGCTGCCCGACTCGATCGCGCTGCGCGGCGGCACCGACCGGATCCTCACCATCGCGGACGACGACGCGGACGAGCTCGGCGTGGAGTTCAGCTCGCGGTCCGAGCGGGACGCCGGCGAGCTCGCCGACGCGGTCGCGGCGATGGCCCGCGGCGACCTCACGACCACCGTCGCCGCGGTGTTCCCGCTGGCCGACGCACCGCGCGCGCATGCCCTCGTCGAGACGGGACACCCCGGCGGCAAGGTTGTCCTGGTGCCCTGAGCAGGGCGTTCGCCCCGGGCGTGTCTCAGCAGGCGGTCGCATCCTCGCCCGCATGGCGGATGGTGCGTACGATCGAGGTCCAGCCATCCAGAGCGGCCGAGAGTCCTGGCTCGTCGACGCCGCAGCAACCCGTTCTCCGACGGAAGCCTCCCGAGGACGAAGGTGCTCACGCCAGGATCGATGGAGTGACGCATGGTCGCAGAGGCATCTCTTCCGCCCACCCCGGCGCAGCCGGCACGCCCGACGGTCTCGTTCGAGCTGATGCCGCCGCGCCGGCCCGACGCCGCGCCCAAGTTCTGGGAGACGGCGCGCCGCCTGGTCGCGACGCACCCGGACTTCGTGTCCGTCACGTACGGCGCCGGCGGGGGTGACCGGGCGACCGCACGCCAGGTCGTGGCCGGGCTGCTCGAGGGCACGCCCGTCCTGCCGGTGGCCCACCTGACCTGCGTGGGCGCGTCCCGCGAGGACGTGTCCGCCGTCATCGACGACTTCCTCACCGCCGGCACGCGGGCCTTCCTCGCGCTGCGCGGCGACCCGCCCAAGGACCAGCCGGACTGGCGGCCCGCCGCGGACGGCGTCGAGTCGTCGATCGAGCTCGTGCACCTGCTGCGCGAGGTCGAGGCGCGACGCTGCGCGCACGACGCGAGCACCGCCCTGCGCGGGGCCGCGCGCCCGATGACGATCGCCGTCGCGACGTTCGTCGACGGCAACGTGCAGGCGGGCACCACCCGGTCGCAGGAGGTCCGGCGCCTCCTGGAGAAGCAGCAGGCGGGGGCGAGCTTCGCCATCACGCAGCTGTTCTACGAGGCCGACTCCTACACCGACTTCGTCACCGAGGCCCGCGCGGCCGGGGTGACGATCCCGATCCTCGCCGGGCAGCTGCCCACGACCGAGCCGCGCCGGCTCCGTCGCGTCGAGGAGCTCACCGGCGTCCGCGCGCCCCGGCACCTGCTGGACGCGCTCGACGCCCTGCCGGACCCGGAGGCCCAGCACGCCTACGGGACGGCGCGCGCCGTGGAGCTCGCCCAGCGCGTGCTCGACGCGGGCGCCCCCGGCATCCACGTGTACACGTTCAACAAGTACCGTCCCGCTCTGGACCTGCTCGAGGGTGTCCACCTCGGCGGACCGGTGTCGTCCGACCAGCCGTCGGACCGCACGGACCTGGCCAGAAGGCCGTGGGTACCGAGCATCCCGACCCAGGCTCCCGCTGTCTGACCGGAGCCCGACCTCTGGAGTGCTCATGTCCACCACCCCCACCCCCGCGTTCCGCGGCGGCACGATCCTCGGCTACCCGCGCATCGGCCGGCGCCGCGAGCTCAAGAAGGCCGTCGAGTCGTTCTGGGCCGGGCGCACCGACGCCGTCGACCTCGAGGTCACGGCCGGCGCGCTGCGCCGGGAGACCGCCCGCCGCCTCACGTCCCTGGGCCTGGACCCCGACGACGGGTCCGTGCCCGGCGCGTTCTCCTACTACGACCAGGTGCTCGACGTCGTCGCGCTGCTGGGCGCCGTCCCGGAGCGGTTCCGCGACCTGCTCGACGACGAGGACGGCTCGCTCGAGCTCGACGGCTACTTCACCGTGGCCCGCGGCCGCGGCGAGGACGCGCCGCTCGAGATGACCAAGTGGTTCGACACGAACTACCACTACCTGGTCCCCGAGATCAGCGAGACGACGCCGGTCTCGTTCGCCGACCATCGCGTCGTGCGCGAGTACGCCGAGGCCAAGGAGGCCGGCGTCACGACGCGCCCCGTGCTCGTCGGCCCGGTGACGTTCCTCGCGCTGTCGAAGGCGGCCTCCGAGGCGGGCGACGGCTTCCGGCCGCTCGACCGGCTCGACGACGTCGTCGCCGCGTACGCCGACCTGCTGCGCGCGCTGGCCGCCGTCGGCGCGCCGTGGGTGCAGCTCGACGAGCCCGCCCTCGTGTCCGACTCGGTCGACGTCCCCGTCGAGGTGCTGGACGCGGCGGTCGAGCGGGCCTACCGCGCCCTCGCGACCGAGCTCGCGGTCGGCACGGACGACGTCGAGGGCGAGCGCCCGCGCCTCCTCGTCACCGCGCCGTACGGCGACCTGCGCGCCGGCTCCACCGACCGGCTCGCCCTGCTCGCGGGCACCGACGTCGACGCGATCGCGATCGACCTGGTCAAGGGCGCGGCACCCGTCGGCCCGGTGCCGGGCCTGGAGAGCACGACCCTCGTCGCGGGCGTCGTGGACGGCCACGGCGTGTGGCGCGCCGACCTCGCGGCGCGGCTCGACGCGCTCGACGGCCTCGCCGCGTCGGGCGCGGGGTCGCTCGCCGTCGGGACGTCGACGTCGCTGCTGCACGTGCCGCACGACGTCGAGGACGAGACCTGGGAGGGCGCGGCCGCCGAGCGCGCCGGCCGCACGCCCGGCCTGCGCCGCTGGCTCGCGTTCGCCGACCAGAAGGTGCGCGAGGTCGCGACCCTCGCCCGCGGGCTGGCCGACGGCCGCGACGCCGTGGCGGCCGAGCTGGCCGAGGCCTCCGACGCGCTGGCGGACCGTGCGGCGGCGCCGGGCGTCGTCGTGCCGACGGTGCGCGAGCGCCTCGCCGGCCTCGACGACGCGGACTTCTCCCGCGGTGCCCACGACGAGCGCGTCACCGCCCAGCGGGCGCGGCTCGCCCTGCCCCCGCTGCCGACCACGACGATCGGCTCGTTCCCGCAGACCCCGGAGATCCGCACGGCGCGCGCCGCGTGGGCGAAGGGCGAGCTGGACGACGCCGCGTACACGACGGCGATGCGGGCCGAGGTGGAGCGGGTCGTGCGCCTCCAGGAGGACCTCGGCCTCGACGTCCTCGTGCACGGCGAGCCGGAGCGCAACGACATGGTCCAGTACTTCGCGGAGCTGCTCGACGGCTTCGCGACCACCGACCTGGGCTGGGTGCAGTCGTACGGGTCGCGGTGCGTGCGCCCGCCGATCCTGTGGGGCGACGTCAGCCGCCCGGAGGCGATGACGGTGCCGTGGGCGGCGTACGCCCAGTCGCTCACCCCGGCGCCGGTGAAGGGCATGCTCACCGGACCGGTGACGATCCTCGCGTGGTCGTTCGTGCGCGACGACCAGCCCCTCGCCGACACCGCGAACCAGGTGGCCCTCGCCCTGCGGGACGAGGTGGCCGACCTCGAGGCCGCCGGGATCGCCGTCGTGCAGGTGGACGAGCCCGCGCTGCGCGAGCTGCTCCCGCTGCGCCGCGCCGACCAGGAGGCGTACCTGCGCTGGTCGGTCGGGTCGTTCCGGCTGGCCACGGCCGGCGCGGCCCCGGCCACGCAGGTGCACACGCACCTGTGCTACTCGGAGTTCGGCGAGGTCGTCGGCGCCATCGACGGCCTCGACGCCGACGTGACGTCGCTCGAGGCCGCCCGCTCGCGCATGGAGATCGTGCCCGAGCTGTCCGACGCCGGGTACTCCCGCGGCATCGGGCCGGGCGTCTACGACATCCACTCCCCCCGCGTGCCCTCCGCCGAGGAGGTCACCGAGCTGCTGCAGCTCGCGGTGAAGTCGATCGACCCGGCGCTGGTGTGGGTCAACCCCGACTGCGGGCTCAAGACCCGCCGCTACGCGGAGGTCGAGCCGGCGCTGGCGCACCTGGTCGCCGCCGCCCGCGAGGTGCGCGCCACCCTCTGACCGGCGCCGTCGCCCGGGTGACGAATTTCTCGTCGACCCGGGCGACGGTCCCGTGCCACCATGGACGGGCCGGTCGTGCCCCGGAGGCACGAGCGGACCAAGACCTTTCAGGTGAGTTCACGAGCGAGGAGCGAGCGATGCCGGGCGTCGCAGGGAGCGGGGTGGGCCACCAGGCCTGCTCGGGCAGTCGCGCCTGCCCCGTCGTCGTCCCCCGCTGATCCGTTCAGGCTGATCGGTTCAGCAGCAGGGCGACGCGGGGCTTCACCCTGCCCACCGTCACGCTGACCGAAAGCCGTCCTCATGAACCCCCTCACCGAGCAGCAGCTCCACGCCTCCCTCGTCAACGCGACCCGCAGCGAGCGGCAGCGGATGATCGTCCCCGACCTCGCCGAGCTCGACTGGGACCGCCTCGACTACCTGGGCTGGCGCGACCGCAAGCAGCCGCTGTCCGCCTACGTCGTCACCTGGATCGACGACGAGCCCGTCGGCGTCCTCCTGCGTGCCGCCGAGCGCACCGGCCCGCGCCGCGCCGCCATGTGCGCGTGGTGCGAGGACGTCGTCGAGACCCGCGACGTGCAGCTCTTCGTCGCGAAGCGCGGCGGCGCCGCCGGCCGCAAGGGCGACACCGTCGGCACGCTGGTCTGCAGCGACTTCCGGTGCTCGCGCAACGCGCGGCGCCGCCCCACCCTCGCCGAGGCGGGGCGGGACGACCCGGAGGTCCGCGCCGCCATCGTCGAGCGGCGCGTGGACAGCCTGCGCGAGCGCACCCGCCGGTTCCTCGACGAGGTGCGCCGCACCGCCTGACCCGTCCCGACGACGCGCAGCCCTACCGGTAGAACCCCTCGCGCAGGTTGATGCCGTGCTCGACCCACGCCTTGAGGGCGGCGAGCATGCCCGTCCAGCCCTCGCAGTTGCCGAAGGCGTTCTTCGCGCCGCCGGGCGTGACGGCCCACGACGACTCGGTGATGGTGACGAGCGTGCGGGCGTCGTCGTCGACGGGCTCGAACTCGAACGTGGTGGTGGTCGTGGCGGAGCCGTCCGCGGCGTCCGCGCCCTCCCAGCGGATGACGATGCGGCGGGGCGGGTCGGCCTCGACGACGGTCACCGGGAACCGGCCGGGAAAGTCGGCGAAGTCCCAGGACACGTCGGCCCCGGGCTCGAGGCGCCCGCGGGCGCCGCCGGTCGTGAAGTAGCGGGAGAGCTGTGCGGGGTCGGCGACGGCCTCGTAGACGTCGCGGCACGGGCGCGAGACGCGTCCCGACACCGTGAAGGAGAGCTCGGAGAGTGCCTGCTTCTCGTTCATGTTGTATTTTTATCACATGAACTCGGAGGCGACCAGGGACACGGACGACGCGGCGCCCGAGGACGACCTCGTGTTCAAGGCGCTGGCCGCGCCGGTGCGCCGGCGCATGCTCGACGCGCTCAAGGAGTCCCCCCGCACCACCGGCGAGCTGTGCGCGCTGTTCCCCGGGCTTGACCGCACCACCGTGCTGCAGCACCTGCGGGTGCTCGAGCGCGCGGAGCTCGTCACCGGCCGCAAGGTCGGGCGGGAGCGGCACCTCGCGCTCGCCCCGCTGCCGATCAAGCGCCTCCACGACCGGTGGATCGGCGACTACGCCCGCGCCGCCGTCGACCTGCTGGGGCGGCTCGACGACGAGGCGTGACCGGCGCCCGGTCAGGTGGCCGCCGGCAGCAGGAGCGCCGCGGAGCTCACGACCGCCACGACGGCGGCGGCGACCGCACCCACCGCCTCGCGGGTCGGGGCCCCCTCCCACCACGTGGCCGCCAGCTCGCGCATGCGGCCCTCGGCCTCGCGCCGACGGTCGCGCGGGACCCGAGGCTGCAGCCAGGCGGCCCCCTCCGCGAGGGTGACCAGCGCGGCGGTGCGGTCCGACGGCGGTGCGCCGTCGAGGAGCACCCCGTGGACGCGACGGCGCAGCGCGGCCACGGCCGGGCCCCCCACCGTGCGCCACCGCGTGCTGCGCAGCAGCCCCCACACCGCCCGGTCCTCGCGCCGCAGCAGGCCCCGGGCCACCAGCCCGTCCAGCAGCGGCCGCTCGACCCGTCGCGCCAGCAGGTCGACCAGCTCCACGGGGCGCCGGGGCGCCGCGCCGGCGAGGTCGAGGACGCGGTCCAGCTCGACCCGCCCGGTCGGGGACCGGTCCAGCACGACGACGGTCCCGTCGGCGGCGGGCGCCGCGCCGCCCGGGGGCAGCGTGACGCGCCCGGCAAGCACCAGCTCGGCCAGCAGCGCGCCGGCGAGTCGGTAGGGGGCGTCGTCGAACAGGGACGGCGCGGAGCGCAGGTCGTCGTGGGCCAGCAGCAGGAGCTCTTCGGCGATGAGCACGGGTCGGTCCTCCCGGGTCGAGCGGCTGGTCACGGCCTCGCTGCCTACCAGTGCGCAGACTCTCCCACACCCGACCGCGCCTGCGGCACCCCCCACGGGTTACCGTCCTGCAACGGCGCGGGCAGCGCGTCCTGCGGGGCGTCCTGGAACGTGATGCCGCGCAGGAACCGGCCGATCGCGGCGGTGCCGACCGACGTCCCGTCGCTGGTCGTGGCGGGCCACGGCCCCCCGTGCTGCATCGCCGGGGTGACGGCGACGCCGGTCGGCCAGCCGTCCACGAGCACCCGGCCCGCGTGCCGGCCCAGGGCGCCCAGCAGGCCCGCCAGCTCGGCCGTCTCCTCGGCGCTGCGGTGCACGGTCGCGGTGAGCTCGCCGCGGAACAGCTCGCCGACGACGGCGCCGAGGTCGGTGCCCTCCGGGTACGTGACGAGCACGGCGAACGGCCCGAAGACCTCCTCGAGCAGCGGGTCGCGGTGCGCGCGCAGGGTCGCCAGGTCCGTGGCGACCAGCGTCGGCGTGGCGCGCGCGGTGCCGCCGTCGTCGGTCGTGACGGCGCCCGCGGCCAGGACGGTCACGCCGTCGGTGCCGAGGACGGCCGAGCGGCGCTCCGCGTAGCCGGCGGCGACGCGCGGGTTGAGCAGCGGGTGCTCGGGGACGCCGGCGGCCGCCTCGGCCACGACGTCGTCCAGCCCGTGGCCCTCGGGCACCAGCAGGAAGCCGGGCTTGGTGCACAGCTGGCCGGCCGAGCCGCTCACCGACCCGACCCAGCCGCGCGCGATGTCGTCCCCGCGCTCGGCGAGGGCGGCGGGGGTGACCAGCACGGGGTTGAGCGACCCGAGCTCGCCGTAGAACGGGATCGGGTCGGGGCGCGCGGCGGCGGCGTCGGCGAGCAGGCGTCCCACCCGCGTCGACCCCGTGAACGCGGCCGCCCGGACCGCGGGGTGCTCCAGGAGGGCGCGGCCCGCCTCGTCGCCCTCGACCAGGGCGAACGTGCCCTCGGGCAGCCCGGCACCGGTCAGAGCGCCGGCCACGAGGGCCGCGACCCGCCGCGACAGGCCGAGGTGGCCCGGGTGCGCCTTGACGATCACCGGGCATCCGGCGGCGAGGGCCGCCACGGTGTCGCCGCCCGCGACGGAGAACGCGAACGGGAAGTTGCTCGCCGCGAAGTTGAGCACCGGGCCGACGGGCCACAGCGTGCGGCGCAGGTCGGGGCGGGGCCCGAGCACGAAGTCCGGGTCGGCGGCGTCGAGCCGCACGTCGAGGTAGCCGCCGTCCTCGATCGTGCGCGCGAACAGGCGGAGCTGCACGCGGGTGCGCTTCAGCTCGCCGCGGAGGCGGGCGTCGGCCAGGTGCGTCTCGGCCGCGGCGAGCTCCACGAGCTCGTCGGCGTGCGCGCCGAGGGTGTCGGCGACGGCGCGCAGCGCGGCGGCCCGGGTCGCGGGCGGCAGCGCCGCGAGGCGGGGCGCGGCCGCCCGCGCGGCGCGCGCGACCGCCTCGAGGTCGGCCGGTCCCGCGGCGCGGTCGGTGGGCGTGGTGTCGGTGGTGGTCATGCGGTCCCTCAGAACTCGAAGCCGGTGGGGAACGGGTCGCTCGGGTCGAGCAGGTAGGTGCCCAGGCCGGTGACCCAGGCACGGCCCGTGACGGTGGGCAGCACGGCGGGGATCCCGGCGACGTCGGTCTCCCCGACGATCCGGCCCACGAAGCGCGACCCGATGAAGGACTCGTTGACGAAGTCCGTGTCGAGGCCCAGCTCGCCGCGCTGCCACAGCTCTGCCATCCGGGCGGACGTGCCGGTGCCGCAGGGCGACCGGTCGAACCAGCCCGGGTGGATGGCCATCGCGTGCCGGGAGTGCTCCGCGGTGGAGCCCGGGGCGATGAACTCCACGTGGTGGCAGTGGTCCACGCCCGCGATGGCGGGGTGCGACGGCGGCGCGGTGGCGTTGATCGCGTCCATGATCGCGAGCCCCGCGGCGAGGATGTCCTGCTGCCGGGCGCGGTCGAACGGCAGCTTCACGTCGTCGAGGTCGACGAGCGCGTAGAAGTTGCCGCCGAACGCGAGCGAGTACGGCACGGTGCCGAGCCCGGGCACGTCGACCGTGTCGTCGAGCCGCACCACGAAGCTCGGGACGTTCTCGATCGTCACGGACTCGGCGTGCCCGTCGCGCACCTCGACCTGGGCGACGACCACCCCGGCCGGGGTGTCCAGCCGGATGGTGGTCGTCGGCTCGGTCACGGCGACCATGCCCGTCTCCACCAGCACCGTCGCGACGCCGATCGTGCCGTGCCCGCACATCGGCAGGCAGCCGGAGACCTCGATGTACACGACGCCCCAGTCGCAGTCGTCGCGCGTGGAGGGCTGCAGGATGGCGCCGCTCATCGCGGCGTGCCCCCGCGGTTCGTTCACGAGCAGCTTCCGCACGTCGTCGAGGTGCTCGATGAAGTACAGCCGCTTGTCGTTCATCGTGGCGCCGGGGATGACCCCCACGCCGGACGTGACGACCCGGGTGGGCATGCCCTCGGTGTGCGAGTCGACGGCGGTGAAGGTCCGGGACGATCGCATGGTCGGCCTCCTCGGTGGGGCTCGGTGGGACGGGCTCGGTGGCGGACGGACGTGTTGTACCTCAGCGGTTGGCGATGTACGCGAGGGCCTTCTCGGTGTCGCGGCGCACGGTGGCCTCCTGCTCGGCGGAGAGCGGGCCGCGCGGCGGGCGGGTCTCGATGCCGAACGGGCGCCCCGCGATCTGCGTGGACAGCTTGATGGCCTGGACGAACTCGGTGCGCGAGTCCCAGCGGAACATGGCCACCACGTTCTCGTACAGGTCCCGCGCCTCGGCGATCTTGCCGGCCCGCGTGAGGTCGTACAGCTCGACGGCGACCTCGGGGATCGCGTTCGGGTACCCGGCGAACCAGCCGGTGGCGCCCATGACGAGGGACTCGAAGAGCAGGTCGTCGGCGCCGGCGATCACGTCGATGTCCGTGGCCTCGCGCAGCTCGGTGATGCGCCGCACGTCGCCGGAGAACTCCTTGACCGCCACGACGTTCTCGAGCTGCGCGAGCTCGGCGACGATGTCCGGCGTGAGGTCGACCTTGGTGTCGAACGGGTTGTTGTAGGCCATGATCGGCAGGCCCACCTCGTTGACACGGGTGTAGTGCTCGACGACCTCGCGCCGGTTGGCGCGGTAGATCGTGGGCGGCAGCAGGAGCACGGCGTCGGCGCCGTCCTCGGCGGCGAGCTCGGCCCAGTGCTGGGCCTGGTGCCAGCCCACGCCGTGCACGCCCGCGATCACGATGCCGCGGCCGGCGACGGCCTCGACGGCGGTCTGCACGACCTTGCGGCGCTCGTCGTCGGTGAGTGACGAGTACTCGCCGAGCGAGCCGTTCGGCCCGACGCCGCGGCAGCCCGCGTTCATCAGGTGGTCCACGTGGGCGGCGTAGCCCTCGTAGTCCACGGCGAGGCCGGCGGGCGCGGCCGCGTCGGCGACGAAGGGGAGCGTCGTGGCGACGACGACGCCGCCCAGGTCGACGGTCTGGGAACTCATGAGGTGTCCTCTCGGTTCGCGCGTCACGGGCTCGGGACGCGAGGGGTCGGTGTCCGGTGGTGGTCGGGTCAGTTCGGGTCAGGTCGGGTCAGGTCGGGTCGTCCGGCAGCGCGGCGAGGTCGCCGAGGCGGACCGGCACGACGAGGGGTCTCCGGTCGGGGACGGCGGGCGCCGCCTCGGGGCCGGTGCCGGTGCTGGTGGAGGCGGGCGCGGCCGCGCCGACGAGCTCCGCGACCGTGCGGCCGCAGACCCGTGCCTGGCACGGCCCGAGGCCGGCGCGGCTGGTGAGCCGCACGGAACGCAGGTCGGTCGAGCCCGTCGCGCACGCGGCGGCGCGCAGCGTCCCGGCGTCGACCTCCTCGCAGCGGCAGACGAGGGTGTCGTCGCGCAGCCAGGAGGTCCAGCCCCCGCGGATGCCGTGCGCGGCCTCGAGCCGGCGCGTGAAGTCGGCGGACCGGGCGCGGCGGCGCACCGCCCGGGCGAGGCCCGCGTCGCCGGGCGGGCCGGCCGCCGCGCGGTGCCCGGCCACCCAGCCCTCGGCCAGCGCGGCCTCCGCCCCGCCGATGCCCGTGAGCTCGCCCGCGGCCCAGACGCCCGGGACGCTGCTGCGCTGCTCGTCGTCGACGACGACGAACCGGTCGGGCGAGATCGCGCAGCCGGCGGCGACCGCGAGCTCGAGCCGCGGCGTGAAGCCGTGGGAGACGGCCACGGCGTCGGCCGCGATCGTGCGCTCGGTGCCCGGCAGCGGCGACCAGCGCGCGTCGACCCGCGCGACGGTCACCTCCTCGACCCGGCCGTCCCCGCGGGCGGCGACCACCGCCTCGCCGAGGCGGTAGGCGACGCGGTGCCGCGCGAGCGTCCCCGCGTACCCGCCGAGCTCGCCCAGCTTGTGCGTGGCGCCGAGCAGCCCGGCCGGTCGGGAACCCCAGCCCCGGGCCAGCGCCGCCGGGGTCGCGGCCTCGTGCACGGACAGCACGCGCGCGCCGGTGTGCAGCAGCGACGTCGCGACGGGCAGCAGGAACGGGCCCGCCCCCGCCACGACGACGCGGTCGCCCACGGCCACGCGCTCGCCCTTCGCGAGCGCCTGGGCCGCGCCGGCCGTCGTGACACCGGGCAGCTGCCAGCCGGGGAACGGCAGCGTGCGGTCGTGCGCGCCCGTGGCCAGCACCAGCGCGTCGGGCGTGAGGGTCAGGTGCTCGCGGCCGCCGGCGTCCGCGGGCCCGAGCAGCACGCGCAGCCGGACGCCGTCGTCGAGCCGCTCGAGCGCCCACACCTGGGCCGAGGTCAGCACCGTGACCCGCGGGTGCCCGACGACGACGTCGCGCAGCGCGGTGAACGTGCCCCAGCCGTGGTGGTACCGGTGCTCGTCGGCGGCCGTGCTGCCGCGCGGGAGCGCGCGGTGCCGCCAGAACTGGCCGCCCACCTGGTCCGACGCGTCGAGCAGGGTCACCTCGGCACCGGCGCGCGCCGCGGCGCGGGCGGCGGACAGGCCCGTGGGCCCCGCCCCGACGACGACCACCGTGCGGGGGCTCACGAGACCGCCCCGGCGTCCGACGCCGCGGCCGGCAGCGGGTCGTGCTGCGTCTGGACCACGTCCCCGTCGGCCGCGCGGCGGAGGCAGGCCCGCACGTCGCGGGCGCCGTTGACGGTGACGAGGCAGTCGAAGCACACGCCGATGCCGCAGAACACGCCGCGCGGCGCGGAGCCGGCGCTGGTCGTGCGCCACGAGCGCCGGCGGGCGGCCAGCAGCATCCCCGCGATCGTCTGGCCCTCCGTGCCGGCGAACGGCTCGCCGTCGAGGGTGATGGTCAGCGGGCGCGAGCCGGCGCCGTGCGCGGTCATGGGGCCTCCCCGGTGGTGTCGGACGGCATGGGCTCGGACAGGTCGGCGGCGCCGGCGTCGAGCACCGCCGGCCGGTCGACGCGGAACGGCACGGGATCCACCGCCGCCTCCGCGCCGGTGAACAGGTCGGCGAGGAGCTCGCCGCTCACGGGTCCCAGACCGATGCCGGCGCCCTCGTGCCCGGACGCGACCCAGAGGCCGGGCGTCCGGGGGTCGGGGCCGACGATCGGCAGGTGGTCGGGGACGTACGGGCGGAAGCCCAGGTAGCTGCGCATGACGCTCGCGTCGGCGAGGAACGGGAACAGGCGGATCGCGCGGGCGGCCATCTCGCGCAGCACGACCGCGCGCAGCCGTTCGTCGAAGCCGACCTGCTCGCGGCTGGACCCGATCAGCACCGTGCCGGCGGCGGTCGACTCGACGACGCTCGACGTCTGCAGCGCCGCGTCCCCCGACTGGGTGGCGCCCACGTAGTCGCCGTCGTAGACCTTGTGCCGTACGACGTGCGGCATCCGGGTGGTCACCAGGACCATCCCACGGCGCGGGCGCACGGGCAGCGCGACGCCGAGCCGGGTGGCGACGACACCCGACCACGGACCCGCGGCGAGCACCACGGCCCCGGCGGGGACGTCGCCGTCCGAGGTGCGCACCCCGACGAGCCGCTCGCCGTCGCGCAGCGCGCCCACGACCTCGACGCCGGTGCGCACCCGCGCCCCCGCGCGCCGGGCGGAGGCGAGCAGCGCCTCCGCGGCGGCGACCGGCTGCACCTGCGCGTCCTCCGGGTACCAGACGGCGGCGGTGAGGCCCGGGTTCAGCGCGGGCTCGAGCTCGAGCGCCTGCGCGACGTCGACCTCCCGCGCGTCCACCCCGGCGCCGCGCTGCCGGGCGGCGAAGTCCCGCAGCGGCCCCGCGCCCTCGGGCGTGGTCGCCGCGACGAGGCCGCCCTTGGGGTCGTACTCGAGGTCGGGGAACCGGGGGCCGAGCTCGTCGGCGAGCTCCGCGACGAGCGACGGCCAGCGCCGGGCCGCGTGCTGCGCGAGCACGAGCTCGGGGCCGGGCTCCTTGTCCGAGACGAGCAGGTTGCCCTCGCCGTGGGCGGTCGTGCCGGACGCGGCTCCCCGCCGGTCGAGCACCGTCACCGCGAGCCCCCGGCGAGCGAGCGCCCGGGCGCACGCGGCGCCCACGATCCCCGCTCCCACGACCACGACGTCGGCGGTCATGCGGCTCCCTTCGATAATATGTCACATACCAGGAACGGGTACGGGTCCGGCCACGCCGCCGGCCCTGCCCGGTCAGTCGTCCTCGGGCCGCCCCGCCCACCAGCCCGTGGTGTGGCCGATGTGACGGTGCATGAGGTCCCGCGCGCCGGCGGCGTCGCCGGCGGCGAGCAGGTCCAGCAGCTCGTGGTGCTCGGCCGCGGACTGCTCCAGGCGGTCCGTCGCGACCATCTGCGACAGGCCCAGGAGCCGCGCGCGGCTGCGCAGGTCGGCGACCACGTCGACCAGCAGGGGGTTGCCCGCCAGCGTCGTGAGCCGCAGGTGGAAGGCCCGGTCGGCCTCGAGATACGTGGCCAGGTCACCGGAGCGCGCGCCCGTGACGATGGCGTCGGCCTGCTCGCGCAGCGCGGACAGCGCGGCCTGCGGGAAGCGCCCGGCGAGCTGCTCCATCGCCGGCGGCTCCAGGAGCTTCCGCACCTCCGCGATGTGCCCGAGCATCTCGGGCGACACCTCGGTGACGCGGAAGCCCTTGTTCCGCACGGCGGTGACGAACCCGCGCTTCTCCAGGTCCAGCATCGCCTCGCGCACCGGCGTCGCCGAGACCGCGAACCGCGCCGTGAGCGAGGGCACGGACACGAGCGTGCCCGGCGCGAGGTCGCCCGAGACGATCGCCGCCGTGAGCGCGCGCGACACGGTCTCGCGCAGACTCACCGGTGCCTCGATGCGGCGGAATGAGGCGACGGCTTCCGACATGAGCACTTCCTCAACGGGTCGATGCGGGGGTGGTGGACATCACAGTAGTGCATGATATATTACCGATCACATCGGCAGCCAGGTCAACGCGCCCCGATCGTCGAGCAGGGCGAGCGGGACGCCGTCTTCGACGACCCGCAGCACGAGTACACCCGCACGCTGCTCGCCGCCGTGCCGCGCATCCGCCCCGAGTGGGAGCGGGCGCGCCGCGAGGCCGCGGGAGCACGGGCCGAGGAGGGGACCACCGCATGACGACCTATCACCTGCCCGGGCTGCACGTCACCGAGCGCGCGGACACCGTGCCGCTGGACTGGTCGCGGCCCGAGGGCGAGCAGATCACCGTGTTCTGGCGGGAGGTCGTCGACCCCGACCTCCGCGGCGACGACCTGCCGCTGCTCGTCTACCTGCAGGGCGGCCCCGGCGGGGCGTCGCCGCGCCCGCTGGAGCGCGGCGGCTGGCTCGACGAGGCCCTCACGACGTACCGCGTGATCCTGCCCGACCAGCGCGGCACCGGCCGCAGCACCCCGCTGGACGGCGAGGAGGTCGCGGCGCGCGGGGACGGCGCGGCGGGCGCGGACTTCCTGGCCTGCTTCCGGGCGGACTCGATCGTGGCCGACCTCGAGCACGTGCGTCGCGCGCACTACGACGGACGCCGGTGGGCGAGCCTGGGCCAGTCGTTCGGCGGCTGGATCACGCTCGCCTACCTCTCGACGGCGCCCGAGGGGCTGGCCGCCTGCTACGTCACGGGCGGCATCCCCGGCACCCCCGCGAGCGCCGACGAGGTGTACCGGCGCACGTTCGCGCGGGTCGAGGCGAAGACCCGGCGCTACTACGACCTGTACCCGCAGGACGTCGAGGCCGTGGCCGCGATCGCCGACCGGCTCGCCGGGGGCGACGTGCGGCTGCCCGACGGCGACGCGCTCACCGTGCACCGGTTCCAGTCCCTGGGGATCGACCTGGGGATGAAGCCGGGGTCGGAGCGGCTGCACTGGCTGGTCGACGAGGCGTTCGTGCGCCCGGGCCGGCTGTCGCACGCGTTCCTCGAGCAGGTGCAGGTGCGCTCGTCGTCGGCCTCGAACCCGCTGTTCTGGACGCTGCAGGAGTCCATCTACGGCGACGGGGCGAACGGGCCGACGGCGTGGGCCGCGCAGCGCGCCCGCGACGAGCGGCAGCAGTTCGGCCCGGACGAGCGGCCGCTGCTGCTCACCGGCGAGATGGCGTTCCCCTGGATGTTCGACGAGGTGCGGCTGCTGCGGCCGTTCGCGCCCGCGGTGCACGAGCTCGCCGCGCGCTCCGGGTGGAGCCCGCTGTACGACCTCGGGCGGCTCGCGTCGAACGACGTGCCGCTGGCCGCGGCCGTGTACTTCGACGACATGTACGTGGACTCGGGGCTGCAGCTCGACACCCTGTCCAGGCTGGGGGCCTCCCACGCCTGGGTGACCAACGAGTACGAGCACGACGGTCTCGGCGACCCCCGGGTGCTGCGGCGCCTGCGGGAGACGGTCCGGGACGCGGGAGGAGAACGACGATGACGCAGGCACCCCAGGACACGCACCAGCACCTGCACAGGCCGCCCCACTCGGGGAACCGGACGCCGCGCCTCACCGAGGTGCCGACCTTCACCGAGATGATCTCCCAGGGCTGGGGCACCGACGTGGTCGAGGCCCGCGTGCCCGACGGCGCGGCCGAGGCCGCGGCGGCGCACCGGGCGCGCCTGGCCGAGCGGCTCGGTGACCGGACCGTCGTCATCGGCGCCGGGCGCGCCCCCGTGCGCAGCAACGACACGTCGTACGACTTCCGCGCCGACAGCGACTTCGTGTGGCTCACGGGCTGCCAGCTCGAGGACGCCGTCGTCGTGCTGCACGGCGCCGAGGCGGTGCTCTACGCGCCGCCGCCGGCGCGGCCGGGCGACCCCGCGTTCTTCTCCGACGCGATGCACGGCGAGCTGTGGGTGGGCGCCTCCCCCGGCCTCGGCGAGTGGGAGCGGGCCCTGGGCATCCCCGTGCGGCCACTCTCCGACCTCGACGCCGCGCTGGCCGCCGGCTCCGGCTGGTGGGCCGGGCGCGCCGTGCCCGCCGACGTCGTGACGCGGCACGGCCTGGAGCCGTCGGCCGAGCTCGCGCGGGCCTGCTCCGACCTGCGCATGGTCAAGGACGCGTGGGAGGTGGCGCAGCTGCGCGCCGCCGTCGACCACACGGTGACCGGCTTCGAGGCCGTGGCGCGCGAGATCCCCGCCGCCGTCCGGTCCGGGGGCGAGCGCTGGCTGCAGGGCACGTTCGACCGGCACGCCCGCACCACGGGCAACGGCCCCGGCTACGCGACCATCGTCGGCAGCGGGCCGCACGCGCCCACCCTGCACTGGGTGCGCTGCGACGGTCCGGTGCTGCCCGACGTCCCGCTGCTGCTCGACATGGGCGTGGAGACGAACTCCCTGTACACCGCCGACGTCACGCGCACCGTGCCGCCGTCGGGCAGGTTCACCGCGGAGCAGCGCGCGGTGCACGACCTCGTGGAGAAGAGCCACCGGGCCGGCATGGCGCACGTCAAGCCCGGGGTGAACTACCTCGACTTCCACTACGCGGCGATGGAGGTGATCGCCCAGGGCCTGCACGACTGGGGCCTGCTGCCCGTGTCCGTCGACGAGGCGCTGTCGCCGCAGGGCCAGCACCACCGCCGCTGGCTGGTGTGCGGCATCGGCCACCACCTGGGCCTCGACGTGCACGACTGCGCGCACAGCGACTGGCAGGACTACATGGGCGCCGACCTCGAGCCGGGCGTCGTCATGACCGTCGAGCCGGGGCTGTACTTCCACGCCCACGACCTCACCGTGCCGCCGGAGCTGCGGGGTGTGGGCGTGCGGCTGGAGGACGACCTGCTCGTCACCGCCGACGGCCACGACGTGCTCTCCGACGCCCTGCCCATCGACGCCGCCGGCATCGAGGAGTGGACCGCGGCGCGGCTGCCTCGCTGACCCTCGACGCCGAACGCCAGCGAGGCGGCGACGATGCCGCCCACGACCATGAACGGGTCCAGGCTCGGGTTCCCGCCGGACGCGCCGCTGCCGAGCAGGACGAGCCCGCCCAGGAAGAGCACGAGCGACACGATGAAGCGGCCGAGGACCGCTCCGGTGGGCTCGGACTTGACGCGCGGGTTGACCTGGAAGTCGCTCATGGTCCGAGGATATGCCGCCCGCCGCGGGCGGGGCGAACGCCCGGCGGTCACGGCGTCCGTCGGCGGAGGACGGCGTCCCCCGCGCGCGCCGGGTCGAGCTCCACCGGGCTGAGCAGCACCGCCGGCCCGCGCCGCAGGACGCCGTCGGTCACCGGCATGCACCGCAGCCCCCCGCGGCCTCGCATCGCCGCGTGCACGCCCGGCGCGAGCATGCGGTCCATCCACGCGCAGGGGTGCGCGGGGCGCCCGGCGCGCAGCCGAACCTCGTCCGCGCGGCCGCCGGCGTCCGGGCGGATCGTGAACTCCTCGCCGAGCAGCGGGTGCAGCTCGACACCACGCAGCACGACGTTCCGCCTGGTCAGCAGCGGGTCGAGCGGGCCCGTGCCGAGGTCGCGGGCGATCTGCTCCAGCGCCTCCGCCGCGAACACCGTCACCGCGGCGTCCATGTGCGCGGCCTTCCCGAAGAACCGGTCGCCCAGGATCCCCTTGCCCGCGACGACGTGCGCCTCGGCCGCGTCCGTCGTGGAGACCTCGGCGGCGCCGTCACGCGGGCGGCCGAAGTACGCGTGCTCGGGCGAGACCAGCAGATGGAGCACGTCGACGGGGTACTCGTACAGCGCCACGTCGGACAGTCTGGCACCGGCCACCTGCGCGACGCCCCCGGTGTGCGGGCAGGCGCGATGTCCGCCACCCTGAGGGGCACCGCCGACTCCGAGCCGCTGCACGGGAGAGAGCATGGACCACCGCCGTTCCGCCCGCACCCTCCGCACCGTCGCCACGCTGGGGGCGCTGTCCCTGGCCGCCACCACCGCCCTCGTCGCGGCGCCCGCGGCCCCGCCCGCGAGCGCCCACCCCGGGGGCGACGACAAGGTGCCCACCGCCGTCGGGTACGGGGGCGCGATCAGCACGGTGGACCCGGAGGCGAGCCGCGTCGGCCTGGACGTGCTGCGCAAGGGCGGCAACGCCGTCGACGCCGCGGTGGCGGCGGCCGCCGCGCTCGGCGTCACGGAGCCGTACAGCGCGGGGATCGGGGGCGGCGGGTACTTCGTCCACTACGACGCCCGCAGCGGCGAGGTCCAGACGATCGACGGGCGCGAGACGGCGCCGTCGGACATGCCGAACGACGCGTTCATCGACCCGGCGACGGGCAAGCCCTACCCGTTCACCCCGGAGCTCGTGACGAGCGGCGTCTCCGTCGGCACGCCGGGCACGCCCGCCACCTGGGAGACGGCCCTCGACGAGTGGGGCACCTGGTCCCTGAAGAAGGCGCTCACGCCGGCGACGCAGCTCGCGCGGCGCGGGTTCGCCGTCGACCAGACGTTCCACGACCAGACGGAGGACAACGCGGACCGGTTCGCCGCGTTCCCCGACACGGCCGAGCTGTTCCTGCCCGACGGCGAGCCGCCGGCCGTCGGCAGCCGGTTCCGCAACCCCGACCTCGCCCGCACGTACGACCTGCTGGCGCGGCACGGCACGGACGCGTTCTACGGCGGCCGGCTCGCGAGCGAGATGGTCGACGTGGTGCAGCACCCGCGGACCTCCCCCGACACCGAGCTGCCCGTGCCGCCCGGCTACCTCGATCGCGGCGACCTCGAGGACTACGAGGCCCTGGTGCAGGACCCGACGGTCTCCGACTACCGCGGCTACGACGTCTACGGCATGGCGCCGTCGTCCAGCGGTGGCTCCACCGTGGGCGAGGCGCTGAACATCCTCGAGACCTTCGACCTCTCGGGCATGGACGACGCCGCGTACCTGCACCACTACCTGGAGGCGAGCGCCCTGGCGTTCGCCGACCGCGGTGCCTACCTGGGCGACCCGGCGTTCGTCGACGTCCCGCTCGACACCCTGCTCTCCGACGACTTCGCCGCGGAACGGGCCTGCCTGCTCGACCCGGAGGCCGCCGCCACGAAGCCCGTCGATCCCGGCGACGTCGACGCCGACGACGCGGCGTGCGGCGAGACGGTCGCCCCCGCCGACTCCGACACGGAGAACGTCTCCACGACCAACCTCACCGTCGTGGACCGATGGGGGAACGTCGTCGAGTACACGCTGACGATCGAGCAGACCGGCGGTTCCGGGATGGTCGTGCCGGGCCGCGGGTTCCTGCTCAACAACGAGCTCACCGACTTCAGCGCGGAATGGTCGGCGGGCGACCCGAACCGCATCGAGCCCGGCAAGCGCCCCCGCTCCTCCATCTCCCCCACGATCGTGCTGCGCGACGGCGACCCGGTGCTCGCGCTCGGCTCCCCCGGCGGCTCGACCATCATCACGACGGTGCTGCAGACCCTCACCAACCATCTCGACCGCGGGATGCCGATCGGCGCCGCGCTCGCCGCACCGCGCGCGGCGCAGCGCAACACGGCGTCCGTGACCGCCGAACCGGACTTCATCGCGGCCTACGGGCCCGCGCTCGAGGAGTACGGGCACACGCTGGTCCCGTCGGGCGACCAGTTCAGCTCGGCCGCCGAGATCGGCGCCGCGACGGCCATCCAGATCGGCGACGGCGGGCTGCTCACCGCCGTCTCCGAGCCGCGACGGCGCGGCGGCGGCGCGGCGATGGTCGTGCACCCGGTGCGCCAGCACCTGCCGCGCTAGCTCGGAGGGTTGCCGTCCTCCGTCAGCTGGACCGTGACCCGCTGCGGGGAGGGCGCAGGACCTGGACGACCGCCACGACGCCGCGCCAGCCGAGCATCGTCGCGGCGAGGTAGCCGAAGGACACGATCTGGAACGTGGGAAAGACGTCCTGGTCGGTGAGGACGCGAAGCATGACGCCGAGCGCCCAGGTGCAGCCCCACACCGTGACGCCCGTGGGCCACAGGCGCCACGGACGCCGCCAGGCGCGGGCGACCAGCCATCCGACGAGCGCGGCGACCGCGAACGGCCAGATCACCCACAGCGGACGCGCGAGCCCGGCACCGGGAGGGTGCGAGACGGCCCCCACCGCCGCGAGGCCCAGCACGCAGACGGCGTCGGCGAGCGCGGCGAGGACGATCAGGCCTACGCGCGGCCGCACGGGCCGCGGGACGAAGGAGACGGCGTCGTCGTCGGGCGCAGGGCGCATTCCTCGACGGTACTCCGAGCGCCCTCGCCGCCTCAGCGCGTCGCCGCCTCCAGCAGCTCCAGCACGTGCACGTAGTCGCGGCCGGTGGCGCGGGACATCCCCATCTCGCAGGTGCGGTTGCTGGAGACGTACGCGTCGTACCGCCCGCCGGGGAGGCCTCGCTCCCCTGCCGCGACGTCGGTCGCCTCCGCGTGCGTGGCCGCCGCGGTGAGCTCGGGGTGCAGCATCCCGCGGTCGCCGGCGAAGCCGCAGCAGCCCCACGCGGCGGGCACGACGGCGTCGTCGGCGACGGCGGCCGCCACGGCGCGCAGGTCGTCCACGGCGCCGAGGTGCACGGTCGCGCAGGTGGGGTGCACGACGACGCTCCCCCGCCGGTCGATCGCCACCCCGCGCTCCGCGAGCGCCGGCAGCACGTCGGTGCGCACGAACGTCACCGCGTCGACGACGCGCAGCCGCGCGAACCGCTCGGCGTCATCGCCGGTCAGGTGGTGCGGCGTCTCGACCAGGCCGTGCGTGCAGCTCGACGCGTCGCACACGACCGGCAGCTCGCCGCCGCGCGTCGCCGTCCACAGGGCGTCCAGCACCTGCCGCGCCATCCGGGCGGCGCCGTCGGGCAGGCCCTTGCTCACCCACGGCGTGCCGCAGCACAGGCCGCCGATCCCCTGCGGCACGGCGAGGCCGATCCCGGCGCGCTCGCACAGCGCGCGCAGCGCCGCCTCCGCACCCAGCCCCGCTGGTCGAGCCCGTCGAGACCGGGTTTCGACAGGCTCAACCACCGAGGACTCGACCGACGGGGAGGGAGCGGGCGCGAACAGCGCGCCCGTGCAGGACGCGAACAGCACCGCGCGGGGCGCGCCGTCGACGCCGTCGGGCGAGCGCCGGGGCCCGGGGCCCGGCAGGTCGTCGTCCACCCGCGGCACGACGTCGGTGCCGACGAGGCCGCGCGCCACCTCCGACGCCGCCCGCACGACCGGCGTCGGCACCGCCTGCACGACGCCGAGCGCGCCGCGCAACACGCCCACGGCCGGCCCCCAGGTGCCGGCGAGCGCCTCGCCGCCCTTCTGCACGACCGCCGGGGCCGCCCGCGCCCGGTGCCCCTTCATCACGACGCCGGTGTCGATGCCGACCGGGCACGCCTCGACGCACATCGAGTCGGCGGCGCAGGTCTGCACGCCCCAGTACGCGTAGGCGCGCTCCAGCTCCTCGCGCTCGCCCGCGGGCGCGACGGCCAGCTCCTTGAGCAGCGCGATGCGCTGGCGGGGCGTGGTCGTCACCGTGCGCGACGGGCAGCCGGGCTCGCAGTACCCGCACTCCACGCACCGGTCCACGAGCGGGGCGTCCTCGCCGCCCGCGGACGCCTCGACCTTGAGGTCGCGCAGGTGCTCGCGCGGGTCGTCGGTGAGGATCACGCCGGGGTTGAGCACGCCGCGCGGGTCGCACAGGGCCTTGATCTCGCGCATGACGGCGTACAGGTCGTCGCCGTACTGGCGGCGCACGAACGGCGCCATGATGCGGCCGGTGCCGTGCTCGGCCTTGAGCGACCCGCCGTGGCCGAGGACGACGTCGACGAGGTCGTCGCTGAACGCCGCGTACCGGTCCAGCTCGGCCGCGTCGCCCAGGCGCGGCGAGATCATGAAGTGGAGGTTGCCGTCCTTGGCGTGCCCGAACGTCACGGCGTCGTCGTACCCGTGCCGGGCGAACAGGCCGCCCAGGTCGCGCACGGTGGCGGTGAGGTCCGGGACGGGGACGACGACGTCCTCCAGCAGCGCGGTCGCGCCGGCCGGCCGGGCGCCGGCCACCGCCGTGTACAGGCCCTTGCGCACCCGCCACAGCCGCTCGCGGGTGGCGGTGTCGGTCGTGAGGGCGGCCGGCAGCTCGAGCGTGAGGCCGTCGACGACGGCGCGCGCGGCGTCCTGCAGCGGCGCCAGCGCGTCGTCGGTCGCGGCGCGGTACTCGACGAGCAGCGCCGTCTGCCCGGTGATGCCCGCTCCCCGGGCGAGCGACCGCATGGACGGGTCCGCCTTCGGGTCCGCGGCCGCCACGCGCAGCGACGCGGCGTCCATGAGCTCGATCGCCTCCGGCCCGGAGACGCCGAGCGGCACCAGGGCGTCGGTCGCGCGCTCCAGCGAGTCGAAGAC
The DNA here is from genome assembly GCF_050315395.1 of Promicromonospora sp. Marseille-Q5078. Lineage (NCBI taxonomy): Bacteria > Bacillati > Actinomycetota > Actinomycetes > Micrococcales > Promicromonosporaceae > Promicromonospora > Promicromonospora sp. Marseille-Q5078. Next base: position 183,123 of record NZ_JBNPQG010000001.1, on the reverse strand, counting down.
CAGCAGCGTCGTCGCGACCCGGGTCAGCAGCGGCACGGTGCGGAACGTGACGTCGGCGACCCAGCCGAGCGTGCCCTCGGAGCCGATCAGGAGGTGCTCGAGGATCTTCACCGGGCTGTCGTGGTCGAGGAGCGCGTTCACCGAGTAGCCCATGGTGTTCTTCATCGCGAACTGCCGCTCCACCTCGGCGCGCATCGCCGCGCTGCCCCGCACGCGGTCGCGCAGCGCCGCGAGGCCGCGGTGCAGGTCCGGCTCGAGGACGGCGAGGCGGGCGTCCGCGTCCGGGGCACCGGTGTCCACGACGGTGCCGCTGGGCAGCACCACCGTCATCGACTCCACGGTCCGGTAGGCCGTGCGGGTGGTGCCCGAGGACATCCCCGACGAGTTGTTGGCCACCACTCCCCCGACGGTGCACGCGACCTCGCTCGCCGGGTCCGGCCCCAGGCGGCGACCGTGCCGCGCCAGGTGCCCGTTGACCAGGCGCAACGTGGCGCCCGGCTGGCAGCGCACCCGCTCCCCGCCGTCGAGCACCTCCACGCGCGCGAACCGGGTGCGCGTGTCGACGAGCATCCCCGCCCCCGACGCCTGCCCGGACAGGCTGGTGCCGCCCGAGCGGAACGTCACGGGCAGGCCGCGGCGGCTCGCCTCCCGCATCGCGGACACCACGCCGTCGACGTCGTGCGCGCGCACCACGACCTCCGGCCGCAGCAGGTAGTGCGACGCGTCGTGCGCGTGCGCGACCCGCGTGAGGAGGTCCGTGCGGAGCTCGAAGCCCCGCGCGGCGCCGGTCGTGGGCCGTCCCGTCATCCCCGCACCTCCGTCGGCCTCGAGGGCCACGATGCCCCGCCGAGGTGTCGTCCGCCGGGCGAGCGCGCGCTCTCCCCGCCGCGGGCGGCGAGGTCCGCCAGCCGGCGACGGCGGTGCTCGACGCTCGTCGCGCGGCCCCCGCGCACCCGGTTCGTCAGGAGCACCGCGGACGCGCCCGTCGCGAGGTCGACGACGAACGACGTCCCCGTGAACCCGCCGTGCCCGACCTGGTCGGCCGTCGCCATGAACGCCGGGTCGCCGCGCCGCAGGCCGAGCGCCTGGCCCCAGGGGGCGCCCGCGCGGCGCGCGCCCGCGTCCGGCTCGACCAGCGCGCGCCACGACGCCTCGGTGACCACCTGGCGCCCGCCCGCGGCGCCGCGCGCCGCGACCAGCCCGGCGAGGCGGGCGACGTCGTCCAGCGTGCCGAACAGGCCGGCGTTGCCGACCGGGCGGGCGAGGGCGGCGGCCAGCTCGTCGTGCACGCGGCCGGTCGGCGTGCCGGGCTCGGTCGGCACCGCGCCCTCGAGGCCCGCGCCGACGGGCGACCAGCGCAGCCCGGCCGCGCCGATCGGCTCGGCGACGCGCCGGCCCACCACCCGGTCCAGGGGGTCGCCGGTGAGCTCCTCCAGGAGCCGGCCGAGCACGATGAAGCTCAGGCACGAGTACCGGTGCGTCTCGCCGGGCGGCGCGACGGGCGGTCCGAGCGCGTCGTCGAGCACCCGTGCCGGGTCGGACGTCGTGCGCCAGGCGAGCGAGCTCGCGCGCAGGCCGGCGCAGTGCGTGAGCAGGTGGCGGGCCGTCGCTCCGGCGTCCGCGGCCGGCACGTCGAGCGTCTCGCGGACGGGGGCGTCGAGGTCGAGGAGGCCGTCGTCGACGACGGACGCCGCCGCGACGGCGACGAACGCCTTCGTCACCGAGGCGAGGTCGAACCGGCTCGTGGCGCCCGTCCGGGCCTCGGCGCCGGGCCCGTCGGCGAAGGCGAGCACCGTCCCCGCCGGCGTCGTGACCAGCGCGGCGGCGGACGACCACCCCTCGTCGTCCGTGCGCGCGGCGAGCAGCGCGGGATCCTCCGACGGCTGGTGCGAGGAGGTCGGCACGAGCGCTCCGTCCGTCCGGGTCGACGTCGACCACGATGCTGGCAGATGTCGCCCTACCGTACTCGCCGCCGGGAAGGCGGTTTCGCGGCGGACCCGCGCCGCGTACGCGGGCTCGCTACCGGTCGGCGTCGACCGGATCGAGCGACCGGGCCAGCGCCTCGACAATCCGCACGTCGCCGTCGAGCCAGTCGACGGCGAGCAGGTCGTCGCGGCCGAGCCAGCGCAGGTCGTCGTGCTCCACCAAGGGCTGCGGCTCCCCCTCGGTCACGACCGCGAGCCACAGCCGCATCACGTGCCGGTCGGTGATGCCCCAGGCGCCGTCGTCGGGCCCGGGGAGCTCGTCGCCGAGCTCGACCCGCACGCCCAGCTCCTCGCGCAGCTCCCGGTGCAGCGCCTCGACGGGCGTCTCCCCCGGGTCGACCTTGCCGCCGGGGAACTCCCACCGCCCCGCGAGGTGCGCCGGCCGGCTCCGCCGGGCCGCGAGCAGGCGGGCCGGCTGGTCGAGGTCGTCGACGATCGCGGCGGCGACGACGAGGCGGCGTGGGTTCATGGCGTGAGTCTTTCATCCGACCCCGGACGTGCGAGAGCCCCGCACCGGCGACCTCCCCTGCCGCCGGACGGGGCCCGCACTAGCCGCGCGTCAGCCGACTCCGAGACCGGACTGTCGCGCCCATGCGACAGCCTCCGCCCGGCTCGACACGCCGATCTTGCGGTACACGCTTCGCACCTGCGACTTCACCGTGTTGCGCGTGACGAACAGCTTGGTGGCGATCTGCTCGAGGGTGACGTCCTCGGACAGGTTGGACAGGACCACCCGCTCACGTCGCGTCAGCAGGCGGGACGTCATGGGGCCGGTCAGCTCGATCGTGCTCATCGTTCTTCCTCCTCGACGGCCGCCGACCGAAGGTCGACCAGGGGAAAGCCGTCATGGATAAAGAACGGTGGGTGAGCCGGTCATGACGCGACTATCTGCATCTTGTGGGCAGCCCGGCACGGAAACGGCCGGCCTCGCCCCCTGTGGAGGCGAGGCCGGCCGTGTTGTGCCAGGTCAGCGCGGTTATCCCGGGCAATCAACGCATATCGGAACCTGATGTCACGATTCGGTCACGATCATCGGGAAAGCGTCAGCCCGCCTGCGCGGCGTACTCCGCCGCGTCCAGCAGCGCGCCCCGCGACGTCACGTCGACCTTGAAGAGCCAGCCGGCGCCGAACGGGTCGGAGTTCACCACGGCCGGGTCGTCGACCGCGGACTGGTTGACCTCCACCACGGTGCCGCTCACCGGCGAGTACAGCTCCGAGACGGACTTGGTGGACTCGATCTCGCCGACGACGGCGCCCGCCTCGATCGCGGCGCCCACCTCGGGCAGCTCGAGGTAGACGACGTCGCCCAGCGCGTCGGCGGCGACGGTGGTGATGCCGATCGTCGCGGGGGACGCGTCGTCCACCCACTCGTGCTCGGCGGAGTACCGGAGGTTCTCGGGGAAGTCGGCCATGGGGACTGCTCCTTCGGGATCTTCAGCTGATGGTCGGGACGCGACGAGGACGATCGTCCTACGAACGCTTGTAGAACGGCAGCCGCACCACGACGAACGGCTCGGCGCGGCCGCGCACGTCGACGGCGAGGGCGGTGCCCTCGGCGGACACCTCGGGCGTCACGTACGCCATCGCGACGGGGTGGCCGAGCGTGGGCGACGGCGCGCCCGACGTCACCTGGCCGACGACGGCGCCCACGGCGCCGTCGAGCCCGCGCTGCACGACCTCCATGCCCGCACGGGCCGGGCGCCGGCCCTCGCCGCGCAGCCCGACGAGCACGCGCGCCGGCTCGCTCTGGGCGCGGGCCGCGAGCGCGTCCCGGCCGACGAACGGCAGCGGCTCGCCGTCCGCGCCGGTCTTGTCGAGCTTCACGACGCGGCCGAGGCCGGCCTCGTAGGGCGTGGTGGTCTCGTCCAGCTCGTGCCCGTACAGCGGCATGCCCGCCTCGAGGCGCAGCGAGTCGCGCGCGGACAGGCCGGCCGGGACCAGACCGTGCCCCTCCCCCGCCGCGAGCAGCGCGCGCCACAGCGCGACGGCCTGCTCGGCGGGGACGAACAGCTCGAAGCCGTCCTCCCCCGTGTACCCGGTGCGCGCGACCAGCACCGCGACGTCGGCCACCGTGGCGGGCGCCGACGCGTAGTACTTCATGGCGCGGACGGTGTCGACGTCGTCGGCTGCCGTGAGCGACGCGACGATCTCCTCGGCGTGCGGGCCCTGCACCGCCACCAGCGCCGTCTCGGCGGACCGGTCCGTCACCACCGTGTCGAACCCGGCCGCGCGCGCCACCAGGGCGTCCGCGACGCGGGGCGCGTTGCCCGCGTTCGCGACGACGAGGAAGTGCTCGTCGGCGAGCCGGTACACGATGAGGTCGTCGAGCACCGCGCCGTCCTCGGCGCAGATCATCGAGTACCGCGCCCGGCCGACGCCGACCGCGCTCGCGTTGCCCACCAGCGCGCCGTCCAGCGCGGCGCCGGACTGCGGCCCCTCGAGGTGGATCTCCCCCATGTGCGACAGGTCGAACAGCCCCGCGGCCTCGCGCACCGCGCGGTGCTCGGCGAGGTCGGAGGTGTAGCGCAGCGGCATCAGCCAGCCGCCGAAACCGGTGAGGCTGGCGCCCAGCGCCACGTGCTCGTCGTGCAGGGGCGTCGTCTTGTCCTGCTGGTCCTCGGCCATCGAGGCTCCCTTCATGGTGTGGGTACGAGAACGGTCAGAATTTCGCGTCGAATTGTCGCCGTTCTCGTACCCACAGCGGGTCAGTGGGTGGGGACGGGCTCCGCGTAGGACTCCAGGGGCGGGCAGGCGCACACGAGGTTGCGGTCGCCCTTGGCCCCGTCGATGCGTCGCACGGGCGACCAGTACTTGGCGGCGCGCAGGCTCGGCAGCGGGAAGGCGGCGAGCTCGCGCGGGTACGGGTGCGTCCACTCGTCGGTCATGAGGCTCGCGGCGGTGTGCGGGGCGTGCCGCAGCGGCGCGTCCTCCGCACTCCACTCCCCCGCCGCCACGCGGTCGATCTCGCCGCGGATGGCGATCATCGCGTCGACGAACCGGTCGAGCTCCGCCAGGTCCTCGCTCTCCGTGGGCTCCACCATGAGCGTGCCCGCCACGGGGAACGACATCGTCGGGGCGTGGAAGCCGTAGTCGATGAGCCGCTTCGCGACGTCCTCGGCGGTCACGCCGGTCTCCGCGGTCAGGGGACGCAGGTCGAGGATGCACTCGTGCGCCACCAGGCCGTTCTTCCCCGTGTACAGCACCGGGAAGAACGGGTCGAGGCGCTTCGCCACGTAGTTCGCGGTGAGGACGGCGGCCTTGGAGGCCTCCGTGAGCCCGTCCGGCCCCATGAGCGCGAGGTAGGCGTACGAGATCGGCAGGATGCCCGCCGACCCGTGCGGCGCCGCACTCACGGGGACGCCGTGCCCAGCGTCGTGCTCCCCCGGAGGCGTGACCGGGTTGGCCGGCAGGAACGGCACCAGGTGCTCCGCCACCGCGACGGGCCCGACGCCGGGGCCTCCGCCGCCGTGCGGGATGCAGAACGTCTTGTGCAGGTTGAGGTGCGACACGTCGCCGCCGAACTCCCCCGGCCGCGCCAGCCCGACCAGCGCGTTCAGGTTCGCGCCGTCGATGTACACCTGCCCACCAGCATCGTGTACAAGGTCGCAGACTTCGCGGACATGCTCCTCGTACACCCCGTGCGTGGACGGGTACGTGATCATGATCCCGGCCACCTGCGCGCCGTGCTGGTCCAGCTTCGCGCGCAGGTCGTCGAGCTGGATCTCGCCGTCGTCCGCCGTCGCCACGACCACCACGCGCAGCCCCGCGAGGGCCGCCGACGCCGCGTTCGTCCCGTGCGCCGACGCCGGGATCAGCACGATGTCGCGGTGCCCCTCACCCCGCGACCGGTGGTACCCCTTGATCGCCAGCAGGCCCGCGAACTCGCCCTGCGAGCCCGCGTTCGGCTGCACCGACACCCCCGCGTACCCCGTGATCTCCGCGAGCTGCGCCTCCAGCGTCGACACCAGCTCCGTGTAGCCCCGGGCCTGGTCAGCGGGCACGTACGGGTGGATGTCCGCGAAGCCCGGCCAGCTGATGGCCTCCATCTCCGCCGTCGCGTTGAGCTTCATCGTGCACGAGCCCAGCGGGATCATCGTGCGGTCCAGCGCCAGGTCCTTGTCGCTCAGCGACCGCAGGTAGCGGAGCATCGAGGTCTCGCTGCGGTGGACGTGGAAGATGGGGTGCTGGAGGTAGGGCGTGGTCCGGGTGACGTCCGCGGGGAGCTCGAAAACCCCTCGCGCGGACGCGTTCACGGGCGCCAGGGCGCCCTCCACTTCGGGAAGGTCTACGTCCGCGCGAGGGGTGTCCGAGCTCCCCGCTTCGTCCGTCACATCGACTACCTGGCCGGTGACGGCGGCGAGGACTGCATCAACGTCGGGCTGTGTGGTCGTCTCGTCGCAGGCGATCTGTACGTGGTCGGCGTCGGCCTTGTACAGGTTGTAGCCGGCGTCCGCGGCGGCCGTGACGACCTGCTGCGCGCGGCCCGGGACGACGGCGCGGACGGTGTCGAAGAAGACCTCGTGCTCGACCTCGACCCCCGCGGCGCGCAGGCCCGCCGCGACGGCGGCGGCGCGGGCGTGGGTGCGCTCCGCGATCGCGCGCAGGCCCTCCGGGCCGTGGTAGACCGCGTACATCGAGGCCACGATCGCGAGCAGCGCCTGCGCCGTGCAGATGTTGCTCGTCGCCTTCTCGCGGCGGATGTGCTGCTCTCGGGTGGCAAGGGCGAGGCGCAGGCCCGTCGCGCCGTCGGCGTCGGTCGACACGCCCACCAGGCGGCCGGGCAGCTGCCGCTCGAGGCCCTTGCGGACCGCCATGAACGCCGCGTGGGGGCCGCCGTAGAAGAGCGGGACGCCGAAACGCTGCGCCGAACCCACCGACACGTCCGCGCCGAGCTCCCCCGGGGAGGTCAGCAGGGTCAGGGCCAGGAGGTCCGCGGCCACCGTGACGAGCGCGCCGCGCTCCTTGGCCTCCGCGACCACGCCGCGCGCGTCCAGCACACGCCCCGACGCGCCCGCCTGCTGCACCACGACGCCCACCAGGTCGCCCTCGGGCAGCTCGCCGCCCGCCGCGACGAACGCCTCCAGGCCGGCCGCGAGCCCGCCGTCGAGCCCCATCGCGACGACCGGCAGCCCGATGGCCTCCGCGCGGCCGCGCGTCACCGCGAGGCTCTGCGGGAACAGGTCCGCGTCGAGCACCACGTACCCGCTCTTCGCGCGCGAGGCGCGCCACATGAGCGCGACGGCCTCCGCCACCGCGGTCGCCTCGTCGAGCAGGGACGCGCCGGCGATCCCCAGGCCCGTAAGGTCCTCCACGGCCTGCTGGAAGTTGAGCAGCGCCTCAAGCCGGCCCTGGGAGATCTCCGGCTGGTACGGCGTGTACGCCGTGTACCAGGCGGGGGACTCGAGCACGTTGCGGCGGATCACCGGGGGAGTGGCGGTGCCGTAGTAGCCCAGGCCGATCATCTGGCGCTTGACCTGGTTCTTCCCCGCGAGGTCGCGCAGGTGGGCCAGCACCTCGGCCTCGGACCGGGCGGCGGGCAGGTCGAGCGGACGGTCCGTGCGGATCGCCTTCGGGACAGCGGCGTCGACGAGGGCGTCCAGGCTGTCGTGGCCGAGCTGGTCCAGCATCGTCGCGACCTCGCGGCCGCGGGGGCCCAGGTGGCGGTCGGCGAACACGTCGGGGTCGTACGCGGGGGAGCCGGGGGAGGTGGTCACGTCGAGCGCTCCGGGAGGTCGGTCGGGCAGGCGGACGGGGACGATCGAGTCCCTCCCCGCTCTGTCATCTGACCACGTGCCGGGCGTCCGCCCGGTCGCACGTCGACCTGAGAGTTTTGCCGGTCCGCCTGGCATCGCCACGGCCTGCGTCACAGCAGGTCAGGACGACGACGGGGCGCGCCGACTTGCACCGTCGGTGGGTCCGTCGTCGACGTCGGGCCAGGGCCGGACGAGGGCGGCGCACCGCTTTCCAGAGTTGCCTCGCCGCGACGGTACGGGGTGCCTGAGAGATTCCCGGGGAGGGATTGCTCCTTCGGCGCCGGCCGCACGCGCACCGGGTGACCGGTCCGACGTCACGGCGCGGGCTCTCCCGACGCGGTTCGAACAGCGTGTTGCGTTGTGCCGCCGATCCTACCCGGGCCGTGTGTCGTCCTCGTGACGCGCCGTGGCCGGGTCGGCGCCGCCCGTCGCCGCCGGCCGTGCGGGCCCGTCCGTCGTGGGCGCGGGCGGCCGCCCGCGCCTCGGCGTCGTCGCGGCCCGGGGCGCCGCGGCGTCGGTCTCCCGCGGGACACCCTCGGCAGGGGCCCGTCCCTTGCGCTCGTCGCGCACCCGTGTGGTGCTCGCGAGCCCGCCGACGAGGATCACCGCCCCCGACAGCAGCAGGTACAGGGCGAGGAGCAGCGCGATCGTCACCGTGTCGTCGGTGGGTCGGGTGAGGACGACGACGCCCAGCACCAGCCACAGCACGGCGTTGGCGAGCTGCCAGTCCCACGCCAGCGCCCGCAGCGCGCGCCCCCGCAGCGCGCCGATCACCCCGACCGCGCCGGCGGCGCAGGCCCAGATCCCGACGACGAGGTACAGCATGGGCGCCGTCATCGACGGCCACAGGACGATCAGCAGCGCCGCGGCGACGCTCAGGATGCCCGCGACGAACCGCCAGCTGACCTCGTCCCCGGTGCTCTGCGCGGTCGTGTCGGCCTTCGACGGCCGGCCCTCGACGATCAGCAGGACGCCCTGCACGAGGATCACGAGCCCGACCAGCCAGCGCAGCCACACCAACCCCTCCTCGGGGTTGAGGAAGAGCAGGACGCCGGCCGCGAGGTAGGCGACGCCCCGCAGGTACACCAGTCCCCACAGCCGTCGCGCCGTCCCGACGGTGCGCCGGGACAGCGGCGCCCCCTTGCCCGACCCCGCGGTGGTGTCGCTCATGCTCGCGATCGTAGGAGCGCCGCGCGTGCGCCGCGCGCCGGAGCGCGGCGGCGGCCGCTGCTCAGCCGAGCTCGAGGTCCCGCGTGACCTCGACCATCGCGTCGACCACGGCGCGCACGGCGGGGCCGGGCTCGTGCCGCGTGGCGCGGTGCCGCGCCACGATGCGCCGGGTGCCCAGCCCGGCCAGCCGCGCGACCTCCAGGCCCTCGGGCACGTCCCCGCCCTCGAGCGCGAGCGCGGGGAGCATCGCGACGCCTTGGTTGGCGGCGACCAGGGCGAGCGCCGTGTCGAAGTCGAAGAACGAGTGCCGGGTGGTGACCGTGGTGCCGAGCGTGCGCCCGAGGCGCCGCAGCGCACGGTCGGACGCCGTGCCCGCCTCGGCCCCGATCCACTGGAGCTGCGCCAGGTCGTCGAGCCGCTCGGGCATCGGCAGCGCGGCCGGGACGACGACGCACCACGGCTCGTCGATCAGGGGCACGTCGTGCACGCCGCGGGGCGCGGGGGCGTCCATGTCCGCGTCGCGCTCGAGCAGGACGACGTCGAGGTCGCCGGCCCGGAGCATCCGGATCGCCTCCGCGGGCTCGTGCTCGCGCACGTCCACCTCGACACCCGGGTACTGCTCGGCGAGGTCGGCGAGCATGGGCGCCACCACGGCACGGATCGCCGACTGGAACGCCCCGAGCACGACGCGGCCGCTCACGCCCTCGCCGAGGGCGGCGATCGCCTGCCGGGCCTCGAGCAGCTCCGCCTCGATGCGTTCGCCCACCTCGGCCAGCACCCGGCCCGCCGGGGTGAGGGTCACGCCGCGAGGCCCGCGGTCGAGGACGGCGAGGCCCTCCTCGGACTCCAAACGGGCGATCTGCTGGGAGACCGCGGACGGGGTGACATGGAGAAGATCTGCTGCCGCGAGCACGCCCCCGGCACGGTGGACGGCAAGGAGAAAGGCAAGTCTCCGTGGGTCTGTAGCCATGTAGAAATACTAACTGCCTCTCGGAGAAGGATTTGATTGCGCTGAAGCCAGATCGTGTCTCAGAATGGTCACAGCGCCGGCCGGCACGACCGGCCCCCGGTTCTCGGGGACGGCGCCCACACACCCTCAGATCCACTCCTTGCCATGGCACACGTGTGCCGTGCCGACCTACCCGGAGGTGCCCGTCATGACGATCTCCCTGCTGACCGTGATTACTGCCCTCGGCTGGGTCGGCGCTCTCGCCGTCGTCCTCGCCTACGGCATGGTGAGCAAGGGCCGCTGGTCGGCCGACTCGCTCGTCTTCCAGCTGTGCAACCTCGGCGGCGCCCTCGTGATGCTGCTCATCGCGGCCGTCAACGGCGTCTGGCCCTCGGCCTTCGCCAACATCGTCGCCGCGGCCATCGGCTTCGCGGCGCTGCGCACGATGGCCCGCGCCCGCCGCACCGAGCGGCGTGCCGCCGCCCAGCTGGCCGCCGCCCAGGTGACCGGTGACCGCCTCGACGCACCCGTGGTCGACGGCAGCGCCGACCCGACCGCCGGTGCCGCCGTCCTCGTCGAGGCCCCGGTGCGCGAGCTCCCGATGCACGGGCTGGCGACCGACGAGCTCCCGGAGCAGGAGCGCGTCGACCTCGCCGCCTGACCGCGGGGGAGCCACGTCAGGCCCTCCGCCGCACGACGGCCGGCACCACCGCCCACAGGCCGAGCAGCACGACGGCCGCCGCGACGCCGACGACGATCCCCGCCGCCCGGCCCACGACGACGTCGAAGACCAGCAGCACCGTCCCCGCCAGCGCGACCGCCAGGAGCACCAGCCCGGCGCGCGTCATGCGGTCACCGCCGGTGACCACCGACCGCTTCAGGTGCTTGCGGAACAGGGCCCGGTGCAGCGCCACCGGCGCGACGAGCAGGCCGGTCGTCGCGATGCACACCAGCACCAGGGTCAGGTAGACCGTGCGCTGGTAGGCGTCCAGCTCGGCGAACCGGGACTGGAACGGCAGGATCAGCAGGAACCCGGTGAGGATCTGCACGCCGGTCTGCATGACGCGCAGCTCCTGCAGCAGCTCGTTCCAGTTGCGGTCCGAGCGCTGCTCGGCCGTCTCCGGGCGGCCGTGCGGCCGGTCCGTCGTCGCGCCGGTCGACTCGTCGCTCATGCCCCCGCCCCCTCGCCGTGCCCGAGCGCGACGTCGACCACGACCGCGCGGTGGTCGCTGACCCCGAGGTCGACCGCGCGGGCCGCCCCGAGCGCCGTCACCGGGCCGTCGGCCAGCACGTGGTCGATCCGGAGCCAGGGGCGGACGCGCGGGTAGGCGGGCACCTGCGCCAGCTCCCGCCACCCCGTACGCCGCGCGGGCAGGTCGCCGCGCGTGTTGAGGTCCCCCAGCAGCACCAGCGGGCGCGGCGCGTGCCGCAGCCGGTGCCGCAGCCGCCGCAGCTGGGCCCGCTTCCAGGGGTCGCGGCGGGACAGGTGCGTCGTGACGACGGTCAGCGGCCCGTCGGGGGTCGCGATCGCCGCGGCCACCGCCACCCGCGGCTCGTCCACCCCGAGCGGCGGCAGCCCCGGCAGGTTGAGCCCGGGCAGGCGCATCGGGTGCCAGGCCCGCACCGGATGGCGGCTGAGCAGCGCGACGCCGTACCCGGCGGCCGCGGGGGAGCGGCCGTCGTCGCCCGTCCTCCGCACCGAGGCGCGCCGTCGTCCCCACGCCGGGTCGAGCGGGCCGCGCAGCGCGGGGACGAACCGGTGCTCCGGCGTCCCGAGCACCGTCGCGAGGCGGAGGGTCTGCGCGGCGCCGTCCGAGCGCGCCTGCCCGTGGTCCACCTCCTGCAGCGCCACGACGTCCGCGTCCAGGCCCGCGAGCGCGTCCCCGAGCCGGTCGAGGTCCACGTACCGACCGTCGACCAGCGCGTGCTGCACGTTCGCCGTCACGAGCCGGATCATCCGCACCTCCTGTCGCCGAGGTAGTTCGCATCCTGCCGAGGTAGCGCGACCTTCGCACCCACGCGAGCCCGGAGACGAACTACCTCGCGGGGTCTCGAACTACCTCGGGGAACTTTGAACTACCTCGCGGGACTTTGAACTACCTCGCGCTCAGAGGGTGCGGTGCCAGGCGACGATGCGGTCGACGGCGCGGGTGACGACGTCGGGCGCGGCGGCGAAGGACAGGCGCACCCAGTCGCCGCCGTGCACGGCGTCGAAGTCGGCGCCCGGGGTGAGGGCGACGTCCGCCTCGGCGAGCAGGCGGCGGCAGTACGTGACGGAGTCGCCGCCGACGGCGTCGCGGAAGCCCGCGACGTTCCCGTACAGGTAGAACGCGCCGTCGGCGGGGGCGACGGGGCGCCAGCCGAGCTCGTCGACGCGGTCGAGCAGGGCGGCGCGCGACGTCGCGTACCGCGCGACGTTGTCGGCCGCGGCGGCGTACCCGGCGGGGGAGAAGGCCGCGACGCCCGCGTGCTGCGCCAACGCCGGGGGCGAGAGAGCGACGTTGCCGGCGAGGGCGTCGACGGGGCCGACCAGCTCGTCGGGCAGCACGAGCCAGCCGAGGCGCCAGCCCGTCATGGCCCAGTACTTGGAGAACGAGTTCACCACCACGGCCCCGGCGTCCGTGTACATCGCCGCAGTGGCCTGCTGTACATCGTCGGAGTAGGCGATGCCGTGGTAGATCTCGTCGCTGATCAGGCGGACGTCGTGCTCCTCGCACCAGCGTGCGAGCGCCGCCAGCTCGGCGGGCGGCAGCATCGTGCCGGTGGGGTTCGCGGGAGACGCGACGACCAGACCGTCCAGCCCGCCCTCGTAGTAGGCCCCCATGAGCTGGGAGACCGTCGGCTGGTAGCGGGTGTCGGGGCCGCAGTCGAGCTCCACCACCTCGCAGCCGAGCGCGGCCAGGATGTTCTTGTACGCCGGGTAGCCCGGCCGGGCGAGCGCCACCCGGTCCCCGACGTCGAACGCGGCGAGGAACGCCAGCAGGAAGCCGCCGCTCGAGCCCGTCGTCACGGCGATGCGCGCGGGGTCGACCTCGACGTCGTACCAGCGCCGGTAGTGCCCGGCGATCTCCTGGCGCAGGGCGGGCACGCCCATGGACTCCGTGTAGCCGAGGTCGGCCGTGCGCAACAGCTCCGCGGCCCGCTCGCGCACGACGTCGGACGCTCCGGTGGACGGCTCGCCCGCGCACAGGTTGAGGACGTCGTGCCCGCCGGCGCGGCGTTCGTTGGCTGTGGCCAGCACCTGCATGACGGCGAACGGCGGCACGTGGCTGCGGCGCGAGACCTTCATACGGCCATCATGCCGGGTCGGTGGCTCCCGGCGGCGGCCGGTCCGCGCCTAGGCTGGGACGAGCCGACCCGAGGGGAATGCCGATGTTCCGACGCCGCCGCGACGACCAGAGCGACCCGGCACGCCGGGCCGCGCAGTACCAGGTGGACCGGGAGGCCGCCGCCGACGCCCAGGCCGGCGAGGGGCACGACGGCGCCGACGACGAGACCGCGCCCGCCGCCGCGCGGCCCCGCAAGCGCATGGACGACCGCGCCCTGTGGGTCGACACCGTCGTCGACCAGGCGATCCGCCGCGGGGAGTTCGACGACCTGCCGCTGGCGGGCAAGCCCATCCCCGGGCTGGGCGGCACGCACGACCCGGACTGGTGGCTGAAGAACCTCGTCGAGCGCGAGCAGATCACGGGCGTGCTGCCGGCCGCGCAGCTGCGCCGCGACGACGCCGAGCTGGACGAGACGCTGGACCGCGAGCCCGAGGAGGACGGTGCACGCGCGATCGTCGAGGAGTTCAACGCCCGCGTGATCGACGCCCGGCGCCAGCTGCTGGGCGGGCCGCCCGTCGTGACGCCCACGCGGGACGTCGAGCGCGAGGTGCAGCGGTGGCGCGAGCGCCGCCGCGCCCGCGGGATCTTCTGAGGGCCGTCGTGGGCGACGGCGGCTGGACGGCGCACGCCGTGCTGCTCGACCTGCAGGGCACGGTGTACGAGGGCGACCGGCTGGTGCCGGGCGCGGACGCGGCGGTCGTGACGCTGCGCGACGCGGGACACGCGGTCCGGTTCGTCACCAACACGGACTCGCAGGACTCGGCGTCGGTCGTCGCGATGCTGCGGGGGATGGGCCTCGACCTCGACGCGTCGGAGCTCTTCACACCCGTCGACGCGGCGGTCGCGGACCTCCGGGGCCGGGACGCGCGCGTGCACGTGCTCGCCACCGCCGCGGTGCGCGACCAGCTCGCCGCGAGCCTCGACGTCGTCGGCCCGGACGACGACCCCACGCACGTGCTGGTCGGCGACGTGCACGACGTCCTCGACTACCCGGCCCTCGACGCGGCCTTCCGCGCCGTCCTCGGGGGCGCGGAGCTGCTGGCGCTGCAGCACGGGCGCTGGTTCCTGCGCGGCGGGCGCCCCGCCCTCGACACCGGGTCCGTGGTGGCCGCGATCGAGCACGGCGCCGAGGTGACGGCGCGCACGCTGGGCAAGCCGAGCACGGAGTTCCTGCGGCTGGCGCTGGGGACGATCGACCCCGCGCCCGCGCCGTCGCGCACGTGGGTGGTGGGCGACGACCGCTCGTCGGACGTCGCGATGGGCCGCGCCGCGGGCGTGCGGACGGCGCTGGTGCGCACGGGAAAGTTCGACCGGCAGGCCGGCGACCACTCGCTGCCGCGCGCGGAGCACGTGATCGACGACGTCACGGCGCTGCCCGCGCTGCTCGCGCCGGGCTGAGGCCGGGTGTACCGTCGCGATGTATACAGATCGGTATACATCGTGAGGAGGTCAAGCGATGGACGTGCCCCCGACCATGCGTGCGGTGCGGATCACGGAGCACGGAGGGCCTGAGGTCCTCGAGCTGACGGACATGGCCGTCCCGGTCCCGCAGGCCGGGGAGGTGCTGGTCCGCGTCAGCGCGGTGGCGCTGAACAACACGGACCTGTGGACACGGGAGGGCGCCTACGGGAACCCGGAGGACCCGCGGGCGCTGTCGGGCTGGCGCGGCCCGATCGACTTCCCCCGCGTCCAGGGCGCCGACGTCGCGGGCCGGGTCGCGGCCGTCGGGCCCGGCGTCGACGAGGGCCTGGTCGGCCGCCGGGTGGTCGTCGACCCCGCGGTCTACGACGGCGACGGTCCGGACGCGAACCCCGTGGGCCTGATGGGGAGCGAGCGCGACGGCGGCTATGCCGAGTACGTGACCGCCCCGGCCCGGCAGGTGCACGACGTCACGGGCTCCGCGCTCACGGACGACCAGCTCGCGACCCTGCCGACCGCGTACGGCACGGCGCTGGGCATGATCGAGCGGGGGCGGCTGCGGGAGGGGGAGACCGTCCTGGTGTCGGGGGCCTCCGGCGGCGTGGGCGTCGCGGCCGTGCAGATCGCCCGTGCCCGCGGCGCGCGGGTGGTCGCGATCAGCAGCGGGTCCAAGGTCGACGCGGTCCGCGAGGCCGGCGCGCACGCCGTCGTCGACCGCGCGCGGGACGTCGCCGAGCAGGTCCGCGCCGCCGCCCCGGAGGGGGTCGACGTCGGGCTCGACGTCGTCGCGGGCGACCTGGTCGGGGACGGCCTGCCGCTGCTGCGCGAGGGCGGCCGTTGGGTCGTCGCCGGCGCGCTCGGCGGGTACGAGGTGGCCTTCGACGTGCGCCGGCTCTACCTCCACAACGCCCAGGTGATCGGGTCGGCGATGCACACGCCCACCCACTTCGGGATGCTCATGGACCTGGCCCGCGGGGCCGATATCACGCCGCTCGTCGCCGCGACGTATCGCCTGGACCAGGCCGCTCAGGCGCAGGAGGAGCTCGCCCGCCGCAGGCACGTGGGGAAGATCGTCCTGCACCCGTGAGCGGCCCGGTCCGGGCCGGGCGTCACTCCACGAAGGCGAGCGCGTCGATCTCGACGAGCATCTCCTCGCGCGGGAGGCCGACCATCACGGTGGTGCGCGACGGCAGCACGGCGTCGGGGCCGAGGCGCTCGGAGAGGAAGGCGCCGTAGGCGTCGTTCATCGCGGCGAAGTCGTCGCGGGTCGTGAGGTACACGCGCAGCATGACGACGTCCGCGAGGGTGCCGCCGCCGGCCTGCACGATCGCCTCGACGTTCTGCAGCGTGCGCGTGGTCTGCGCGGCGACGTCGCCCGGGTAGAGGTACTCGTTCGAGGCCGGGTCCACGGGGCCCTGGCCGGAGACCTGGAGCAGGTTGCCGACCCGCACGCCCTGGTGGAACGTGTGCGCCGGGGCGGGGGCCTGGTCGGTGGAGATCGCGGTCTTGGTGGTCATGCCGGGGTCCTTTCGGTGGGTGGTGCGGTGCGGGGCACGTCGCGCCCCGCCCAGTCGGCCTCGACGGCGGCGGCCGTCGCGCGCAGCAGCGGCACGAGGTCGCGGACGCCGTCGAGGTCGAGGATCACGTCCGGCACCGAGACCGACACCGCCGCGACGACCGTGCCCGCCGCGTCGCGGACCGGGGCCCCGACGCAGTTGACGAACGGCTCGTGCTCGGCGGCGTCCTCGGCCCACCCCTGCTCGCGCACGCGCGCCAGCTCGGCACGGTAGGCGTCGGGGTCGGTGAGAGTGCGGGGCGTGAAGGCGTGGAAGTCGGTGGTGGCGAGCAGCTGGGCCAGCCGGCCCTCGGGCAGCTCGGCGGCGAGCACCTTGCCGACGGCGGTGGCGTGCAGCGGGGCGGGGAGGCCGAGCTCGGAGTACATCCGCACGGAGCTGGTGCTCTCCACCTTGGCGACGTACACCGGGCGGGCGCCCTCGAGGACCGCGAGGTGCACGGCCTGCCCGCCGGTGTCCCGGCCGAGCCGCTCCAGGTGGGGCAGCGCGACGTCGCGCACGCCGTGCCCCTCGAGCGCCTGGCGGCCGAGCTCGAACAGGCGCGAGCCCAGCGAGTAGCGGTGCCGGTCGTCGCGGCGGACGAAGCGCTCGTCCTCGAGGGCGCGCAGCAGCCGCAGCACGGTGGTCTTGTGGACGCCGAGCTCCTGGGCGAGGTCGTCGAGGGTGCGGGGCCCGTCGCCGAGCTGGCCCACGATCCGCAGCGCGCGCCCCACGCTCTGGCTCACGAACCCTCCTGACCTGCCGGTTCCCCGCCGCCCGGCTCGCGGTCCGGGCCCGGCGGGCCGATGCTCGAACGCGTGCCGGATTGACGGCACGACCGGCGCGATGTTAGCAAGGTGCGTCATCCTGCGCAACGAACGTTGCGCTCTGTGCAACGTGAGCGGGAAGCAAGGAGGTCTGACGATGGACCGCACGGGAGCCGAGGACGCCTGTCGGATCGATCGCGAGAAGGTCGCCGCGCGCGACGCCGAGCGCCTCGACTGGCGCCACAAGGGCGTCCCCCCGGAGCTGTGGGGGCTCACCGTGGCCGAGGTCCGCGAGCGCCGGCCCCGCCTGTCCGCGCTGCCCACGCCGCTGCTCACGCTGTCCCGGTCCGCCCTCGACACCAACCTGCGCGTCATGGCCGAGTGGTGCGCCGAGCGCGGCCTCGACCTCGCCCCGCACGGCAAGACGACGATGGCGCCGCAGCTCTGGGCCGAGCAGGTCGACGCCGGCGCCTGGGCGATCACGGTCGCGAACCCGTTCCAGCTCGGGGTGGCCCTCGAGTTCGGCGTGAGCCGCGTCATGGTGGCCAACAGCGTGATCTCGCCGCTCGCGCTGCGCTGGATCGCGGACGAGCTCGCCGCCGACCGCACCCTGCGCGTGCTCGTCTGGGCCGACGCGACGGCCACGGTCGACCTCATGCACGAGGCGCTCGCGGCGCACGTCGCCGCCTCCGGCTCCCGTCCGCCGATCGACGTGCTGGTGGAGCGCGGCGGCGCCGGCGGCCGCACCGGCGCCCGCGACCTGGAGACCGCGCTGGCGGTCGCCGAGCGGGTCGCCGCGTCGCCGCACCTGCGCCTCGCCGGCGTGGCCGGCTACGAGGGCGCGCTCGCCCACGACTCCGACGCCCACAGCCGCGACGTGGTGCGCGGGTACCTGCGCGACATGGTCGAGGTGCACGAGCGCCTCGCCGCCGACGGCCGCTACGAGGTCGACGCGCCCGTGGTGTCCGCGGGCGGCAGCGCCTACTTCGACGTCGTCGACGAGGTGCTCTCGCCGCTGATCGCCGACGGCGCGCGCGTCGTGCTGCGCAGCGGCGCGTACGTGGTGCACGACGACGGCTTCTACCGCCACATCTCGCCGCTCGGCGAGGAGCCGCGCACCGGCGGCCCGGGCTTCCGCTCCGCCATGCACGGCTGGGTGCGGGTGACCTCGCAGCCCGAGCCCGGCCTGGCGCTCTTCGACGCCGGCAAGCGCGACCTGCCGTTCGACGAGGGCCTGCCCGAGGTCCAGCTGCGACGCCCCGCCGGGGCGGGCGAGGCGCCCGCGCCCGTGCCCGGCGTCGGCGTCACCGCGCTCAACGACCAGCACGGCTTCCTCCGCTGGGACGGCGAGGCGCCGGTGCGCATCGGCGACGAGCTGCGGCTGGGGCTGTCGCACCCGTGCACGGCCCTGGACAAGTGGAAGCTCGTCCCGGTGCTCGACGACGCCGACGCCCCCGACCCGGTCGTCGTCGACCTCGTGCGCACGTGGTTCTGAGCGGGGGAGCGAGCGCATGACCGCCGACTGGCTGATCCGCGACGCGCTGGTGCTGGACGGCACCGGCGCACCCGGCGTCGTCGCCGACGTCACCGTGGCCGAGGGCCGCGTCACCGCCGTCGACCCCGGGCGTCGCGACGCGCGCGCCGGCGGCGCGCACCGGACCGTCGACGCCGGCGGCCGGGCGCTCACGCCCGGCTTCATCGACATGCACGCCCACTCCGACGTGCAGATCCTCGCGAACCCCGACCACACGGCCAAGGTGAGCCAGGGCGTCACGCTCGAGGTGCTGGGCCAGGACGGGCTGTCCTTCGCGCCGGTGGACGAGCGCACCCGCACCGCGATCCGCGCGCAGATCGCGGGCTGGAACGACGACCCGCCCGGGTTCAATTGGGACTGGGAGTCGGTGGCCGGCTACCTCGACCGGCTCGACGGCGGGATCGCGTGCCACGCCGCGTACCTCGTGCCGCAGGGCACGCTGCGGCACCTCGTCGTCGGGCCGGACGAGCGCCCGGCCACGGCCGCCGAGGTCGCCCGGATGGCCGAGCTGCTGGCCCAGGGGATGCGCGAGGGCGCGCTGGGCATGAGCAGCGGCCTCACCTACACGCCCGGCATGTACGCCGACGACGACGAGCTCGCCGCGCTGCTGCGCGTCGTCGCCGCGCACGGCGGCTACTACAGCCCGCACACCCGGTCGTACGGCAAGGGCGCGCTCGAGGCCTACGCCGAGATGATCGACCTGGCCCGCGCCACGGGCTGCGCGCTGCACCTCACGCACGCGACGATGAACTTCGCGCCCAACAAGGGCCGCGGGGGCGAGCTCCTGACCTTGATCGACGGCGCGCTGGACGACGGCGTGGACGTCACGCTCGACACCTACCCGTACCTGCCGGGCTCGACGACGCTCAGCGCGATCCTGCCGAGCTGGTCGTTCTCCGGTGGGCCCGACGCGCTCCTCGCGCGGCTCGCCGACCCGGCCGACCGCGAGCGGATCCTGCACGAGCTGGAGCACGTCGGCACCGACGGCTGCCACGGCTGCGTGGCCGAGTGGGACACCATCGAGATCAGCGGCGTGCAGAATCCCGCGCTCGCGGGGCGCGTCGGCCGCACGGTCGAGGCGATCGCGCGCGACGAGGGCCGCACCCCGGGCGACGTCTTCGTGGAGCAGCTGGTCGCCGACCGGCTCGGCACCACGATCCTGCAGCACGTGGGGCACGAGGAGAACGTGCGCGCGATCATGCAGCACCGCACCCACTGCGGCGGCTCGGATGCCATCCTCGTGGGCGGCCGCCCGCACCCGCGCGCGTGGGGCACGTTCCCGCGTTACCTCGCGCGGTACGTGCGCGAGCTCGGCGTCCTCACCCTCGAGGACTGCGTGCAGCACCTCACGGGCCGCCCCGCGGCCCGCCTCAAGCTGACGGGCCGCGGCCTGGTCCGACCCGGCTACGCCGCGGACCTCGTGCTGCTCGACCCCGACACCGTCCAGGACACCGCCACGTTCGAGGACCCGCGCCAGCAGGCGACGGGCATCGACCTGGTCCTGGTCGACGGCGTCGCCGTGATGGACGACGGCGCCCGCACCGATGCCCTCCCCGGACGCGCGCTGCGGCGCACGGACGAGGGCACCCGCTGAACCCTCCGCGGCCCGGCACCCCGGGTGCCGGCGCGGGAGACAGGAGACAACCCCGATGCGATCACTGCTGCAGGCAGCCGGGGACGACGACACCCTCGCCCTGATCAACCAGCCGTGGGACAGTCACGACACGCAGGTGCTGGTGGTCACCGCCATCGGCATCGCCATCGTCGTGCTGCTCATCACGCTGCTCAAGATGCACGGCTTCATCGCCCTGACCCTCGGGTCGCTGTTCGTGGCGATCGGCTCCGGCATCCCGCTCGGCGACGTCGCCGGCGTGTTCGAGACCGGCGTCGGCGACGTGCTGGGCACCGTCGGCGTGCTGGTGGTGCTGGGCGCGATGCTCGGCAAGCTGCTGGCCGACTCCGGGGGAGCCGACGAGATCGTCGACAAGATCCTCCGCGGCGGCACCGGGAGCCTCCCGTGGCGGATGGCGCTGATCGCCTTCCTCATCGGCATCCCGATGTTCTTCGAGGTCGGGCTCGTGCTGCTGATCCCCGTGATCATGCTCGCGGTGCGCCGCTCCGGCCTCCCCGCGATGCTGCTGGCCATGCCGGCGCTGGCCGGCCTGTCGGTGCTGCACGGCTTCGTGCCCCCGCACCCCGGCCCGCTCGCCGCCATCGGCAACCTCGGCGCCGACGTCGGCGTCACCATGGCGCTCGGCCTGCTCATCGCCGTGCCCACGGTGATCATCGCCGGCCCGGTGTGGGGCCGGTTCGCCGCGAAGCTGGTGCCGATCGGCGCGCAGGGCGGCGGCGGCGGCATCGTCGCCGACGACACGGACGGGGGCACGAGCGGCGACCGCGAGCCGGGCACCGTCAAGACGCGCAACCCCACCTTCACGCTCACCCTCGTGACCATCCTCAGCCCGGTGGTGCTCATGCTGCTGCGCGCCGGCGTCGACGTGTGGGCCAGCCCGGACGCGTGGTTCTTCCCGTTCGTGACGTTCATCGGCGAGCCGCTGGTGGCCCTGCTCATCGCCGTGCTGCTCGCGATGATCACCTTCGGCACGAGCGTCGGCTTCTCGCCGTCCACGCTGACGGTCAAGATGACGGACAGCCTCAAGCCCATCGCGAGCGCCACGATGATCGTCGGGGCCGGCGGTGGCTTCAAGGCCGTGCTCGTCGAGGGCGGCACCGGCATCGCGATCGGCAAGGCGGCCGTGGCGATGAGCCTGTCCGTGCTGGTGCTGGGCTGGCTGATCGCCGTGCTGGTGCGCATCGCGACCGGCTCGGCCACCGTCGCGATCGTCACGGCGTCCGGCATCGTCGCGCCGCTCGCCACGGGCCTGACGCCGACGCACCTGGCGCTCGTCGTCCTCGCCATCGGCGCCGGGTCGTTGATCCTGTCGCACGTGAACGACGCCGGGTTCTGGCTGGTCAAGGAGTACTTCGGCATGACCATCGGCCAGACGTTGAAGACCTGGACGGTGATGGAGACGATCATCGCCGTCCTCGGCCTGCTCTTCACCTGGCTGCTCTGGCTGGTCGTGTAGCGGCCGTCCGGTCGCGCCGCCGCGCCGCGTTCCTTACGTTCGGGGCGTGGACCAGGCCGGCACCAGCAGCACCGCGAGCGGCGTCCCCGGAGAAGGGGGCGCCGCTCGCGGCGCGTGGGCGCCCGACGTGCTGCCCGGCTTCGAGCAGCGCACGCTGCGCCTGGAGCCGGACTTCGAGGGCGAGGTCGTCGCGACGCTGGTGCGGAGGGCGCCCGAGCCGGGCGCGGACGACGGTGCCGGCCCCGGCGCCGCGGCCGACGCCGGCATCGACGTGCTGTACGTGCACGGCTGGACCGACTACTTCTTCCAGACCCACCTCGCGGCGTTCTGGGAGCGCCTGGGGGCGCGCTTCTACGCCCTCGACCTGCGCAAGTACGGCCGCAGCCTGCGCGAGCACCAGACGCCGGGATTCGTCACGGCGCTCGCGACGTACGACGAGGACGTCGAGGCGGCGCTCGCCGTCCTCGGGCACGGCCCGGGGGCGTCGCCGGACCGCCGGCTGGTGCTCATGGGCCACTCCACCGGCGGGCTGGTGCTCAGCCTGTGGGTGGCGCACAAGCCCGGCCGCGCCGCCGCCCTCGTGCTCAACAGCCCCTGGCTGGAGTTCCAGACACGCAGCGTGGGGCGGTGGATGCTCGAGCCCGGCCTGCGCGCGCAGGCCGCGCTCGCCCCGCGCAGCCACCTGATGAACGTGGACCTCGGGTACTACGTGCGCAGCGTCTCCAACCGGTACGACGGGGCGTGGGACATCGACCCCGCCTGGCGGCCCGACACCGGCTGGCGCACCACCCCCGCCTGGTTGTCCGCGATCTTCCAGGGGCAGGAGCGCGTGTCGCGGGGCCTCGGCATCGACGTGCCCGTGCTGGTGCTGCTCTCGGCCCGCTCGACCGCCCCGGTGCGGTGGAGCCCCGAGATGCTCACGACCGACTCCGTGCTCGAGGTCGGCGGGGTCGCGCGGCGCGTCCCCTCGCTGGGCAGCCTCGTCACGCTCGTGCGCCTCGACGGCGCCATGCACGACGTCACCCTCTCCGCGCCCGACGTCCGCGAGGCCGTCTGGCGCGAGATCTCCCGCTGGTTCGGCGCCTACGTCGGGCCGCGGCCGGCGGCCCCGGGGCCCGCGTCGTCGGGCGTCGCGGCGTGGTGGCGCCGCACGTTCCGCCGCGAGCGCCGGGCCGGCCGGCACGAGGTGGGGCGCGAGATCCGGCGCGAGGGGCGGGGCGAGCGCCGCCGCGAGGTCACAGCGCCCGCACCAGCTCCAGCTCCTGGCCCGCCTCGAGCATGAACGTCGAGCCCGACGGCGCGAAGCCGAGCTTGCGGTAGGCGGCCTGCGCGCGCGGGTTGTCCACGTGCACGCACAGCCGCGCCCGCTCGACGCCCTGGTCGCGCGCCCATGCCTGCACGCCGTCGAACAGCTCGCGCAGCACGCCCGCGCCGCGGTGCTCGGGGCGCACGAACACGCCGACCAGGTGCACCTGCCGCTGCACCACCGGGCCGCCGAGCACGTCGGTCGCCCCCGGCTCCTCGACCAGCCCCGTCGTCATGCCCACCCAGCGCCCGGCCGCGTCGACGGCGACGAACGCGCACACGACGTCGCTCGTCGCCGCGTTCCGCGCCCGGTCCTGCCAGAACACGTCCGGCCGTGCCGCGGCCGCGTCGTGGGTCTCGAGGAACGCCACCGGCGCCGCCGGGTCCTGGAGCGCCGCCAGGCGCAGATCCCGGGTCTCGCGCCACTCGTCCGTACGGGCGCGGCGCACGGTGATCGTCTCCGGGGGGTTCGTCATCCTCGGATCCTTCCATCCCGCCGGCCTGGCCCGCCCCCGGAATTCCGGGGCGGGCCAGGCGGTCGCCGGCGTGCGGCCGCTCAAGCCGCCCCGGCGTCGGTGCGGCGCGTCCAGAAACCGACGTGCGGCGCTGCGGCCTCGTCCTCGAGGAGCGGGCCCACGACCTCGATGTCGCGCTGGCCGTGCGCGACGACGTCCCGGCACGGCAGGGCGAAGGTCGGGTTCTCGGGGTCGTCGCCCGTCAGCGCGAGCAGCCGCGCTTCCGACAGCGCGTAGACGACACGACCGATGCCGCACCAGTAGATCGCCCCCGTGCACATGACGCACGGCTCCGCGCTCGTGTAGAGGGTGGCGCCGGCCAGCTCCCCGGGTGTCAGCAGGCCGGCCGCCGCCGCCGCCGCAGTGAGCTCGGCGTGCTGGGTCGGGTCGCCCTCCGGCGGCATCGAGTTGTTCCCCCGCCGGACGACGACCTGCCCGTCGGCCGTCGCGACCAGCGCTGCGAACGGGTGTCGGCCACGCTCCTTCGCGTCGGCGGAGTGGGCGATCGCCTGCCGCAGCAGGTCGAGGTCGGTGTCGGTCGGCCGTGCGGTCATCAGGCGCTCCTCGGTGCGGGGATCTCGGTAGTGGTCGGCACGTCCACGGGGGCGGCCGTGTCGGGGGGCAGGCCCTCCGCACCGCCGCGGTTGAGCAGGGCGTTCATCAGCACGGCGACGATCGCGCACAGGAAGATGCCGCTCTCGAGCACCATCCGCAGCGGGCCGTGGACGTCGGACAGCAGGTCGGGCATGGCCATCGGGAGGACGCCGACGCTGATCGCGATGGCGACGATGAGCGCGTTCGGCGTGTCCTGGTACCGCACCTGCGCGAGCTCCTGGATGCCCGCCGCGGTGGTCATGCCGAACATGACGATCGCCCCGCCACCCAGCACCGCCGGCGGGACGGCGGCGATCACCGCTCCGAGCTTCGGGAACAGGCCCAGGACGATCAGGGCCGCACCGGCGACGGCGACCACGTACCGGCTGCGGACCTTGGTCATCGCGATCAGCCCCGTGTTCTGGCTGAAGGCGTTGAGCGGGAACCCGTTGGCCAGGCTCGACACCATGGTCGACAGCCCCTCCGCGCGGAAGGCGTCGCCGAGGCGGCGAGGCGTGATCTCCGTGCCCGCCATGCGCCCGATCGCGAGCGTGTTCCCGGTCGTCTCGGCCATGATCACGACCATCGCGAGGGTCATCACGAGGATCGGGACGGGCTGGAAGGTCGGGGCACCGAACGCGAGGGGCGCGGAGACGCCGAACCACGCGGCGTCGCCGACGCCGGAGAAGTCGCTCATCCCCGCGGCCATCGCCACCACCGTGCCCACCAGCAGCCCGATCAGCACCGCGAGGGCGGACAGGAGGCCCTTGAACCGCACGTACGCCACGAGCGTGACGACGATCGTCAGCAGACCGACGAGCAGGTGGCGGGGAGCGCCGAAGTCCTCGGCGCCCTGGCCCCCGCCGAGCCATCCGGCCGCGGCGGGCATGAGCGAGATCCCCACGACCGTGATGAGGCACCCGATCACGACGCGCGGGAAGTACCGCAGCAACCGGGAGAAGACCGGCGCGAGGCAGATCGCCAGCGCGCCCGCGACCAGGCAGGAGCCGACGACGGCCGTCATGCCGTACTCCGTGCCGATGAGCAGCATCGGCGACAGGGCGATGAACGACGCGCCCTGGATGAGCGGCAGGCGCGCGCCGAAGCGCCAGATCCCGAGGGTCTGCACCAGGGTCGCGACACCGCCGAGCAGGAGGTTCGCGTTGATGAGAGTGACGGTCTGGGACGACGTCAGCCCGAGCGCGCCCGAGAGCACGAGCGGCACCGCGACGACGCCGGCATAGACGACCAGCACGTGCTGCAGGCCCAGGGCGATCATCGACCGGGCCGGGAGGATCTCGTCGACGGGATCCGTCGGGTGGTCGGGAGTCGTGTCGTTCGCGGGGGCGGTCGAGGGGTTCGACCTGCCGGGACGCCTCTGCATCGTCATGGGGCTCTCCTCTCCTCGTGACCCGGGCGTCGTTGCTCGGGCGGGATGGGCCTCGTTGCCGGTGACGGGGACACTAGGCCGGTTCGGTCGATGACCGAACTGAGTTTCTATCGACAGAGCCGATAGTTTGCCGGGATGAGGTTCTCGATCGACCAGGTGGAGGCGTTCGTCCTCGTCGCCCGGCACGGCTCTTTCTCCGCGGCCGCGCGCGCCATGCAGCGGTCTCAGTCGACGGTGAGCGTGGCCATCGCCCACCTCGAGATCGCGCTGGACACCCCGCTGTTCGACCGCTCCACGCGCCGGCCGTCGCTGACCGCGGCCGGAGAGGCGCTGCTCCTGGAAGCCCAGGCGCTCTACGACCGCAGCGTGTCGTTCGAGCGCCACGGCGACGCCCTGGCCGAGGGGGTTCCGACCAGCGTCACGCTGTCCGTGGCGGTACCGCACCGGCTGACGACGCCGGTGCTCACGGCGTTCGCCGAGCGCTTCCCGCACACCGACCTGCGCCTGCGCAACCCCGCGCAGGGCGACGCGGCCCGGGCCGTGCTCACGGGCGACGCCAGCGTCGGAGTCGCCTTCGCCGTCCCGAACTACGACGAGTCGCTCGGGTTCCACCAGCTCGGCAAGGTGATCATGGCGCACATCGCCCACCGGGAGCACCCGCTCGCGCGCCTCGCGCGCCCGTCGTTCGACGACCTGCGGGCGTACCGACGCATCGCGTACGACGCCCACGCCCGGGCCCTGCCGACCAGCGAGTACCTGCAATCGGTACAGACGTGGACGGCGGACTCGTACGAGGCGCTCATCTCCCTGGCGCGCTCCGGCGTCGGCTGGGCGACGATCCCCCGGCTGCTCGTGCATGACGAGCTCCGCGCGGGCGAGCTGGTCGAGCTGTCCCTGGAGGCGTACCCGCACACCGACTGGATCGTGTCGGTGGACCTGCTGTGGCAGCGACGCCGCCGGCTCGACGCGGCGGAGGCGTGGCTCGTCCAGGCTTTCCGCGGGCTGAAGATCAGCGAGACGTCGCCCTACGGGCAGACCACCACCCGCTGACGAGGTCCCGTCGGGCAGGGGCTCAGCGCTCCAGGCGTGACCGCACGTGCTGCACGACGCCGTCCGCGGCGGCCTCGATCTCGGCCAGGCAGGTCTCGAACCCGTCCTCGTCGCCGTACCAGGGGTCCTCGACGTCGAGCGGGTGCTCGTCGCCGCCGGGCTCGACGACCGGCGCGTCCGGGTCGAACGACCGGTACATGCGGATCTCGGCGAGCCCGGCCGGCGTCGGGCCCCCGGCGCCGTCCGCCAGCCGGCGCAGCCGGCGCGCGTGCTGGGCGGTCATCGGCAGCAGCAGGTCGTGGCCGGCCAGGTCGTCGACGGTGACCTGGCGGGCGCGGTGGCCGTCGCCCGTCGGGTAGCCGTGGGTCGCGAGCACGCGGCGGGCGCGGCGGTCCACGGGGTTGTCGTGCTCCTCGTCGCTGACGCCGGAGGAGGCGACCTCCACGCGGTCGCCGAGCCCGGCTGACTCGAGCCGGTCGCGCAGCACGATCTCGGCCATGGGGGAGCGGCAGATGTTGCCGGTGCAGACGGTCATCACGCGGTACTGGTCGGTCACCGGGCCATTCTCACCCGCAGGTCGAGCCTGTCGACACCGCTGGTCGAGCCTGTCGACACCGCTGGTCGAGCTTGTCGCCACCGCTGGTTGAGCCTGTCGCCATCGCTGGTCGAGCTTGTCGCCACCGCTGGTCGAGCTTGTCGAGACCGGTTTCGACAAGCTCAACCAGCGATGGCGGCGATGTCGTGCCTACCGTGTGCCATGGCGAGATGGGCGGCGGACGGGCTGGTCGCCGTGACCGGGGCGAGCGGGCGGCTCGGGTCGCGGCTGGCGTTCCGGCTCGCGGCGGAGGGCGCGCGACAGCGGCTGGTCGTGCGGGACCCGGCGCGGGCGCCGCGGCTGAGCGACGGCCGGGCGCTGCCGGAGTGCCAGGTCGCCGTCGCCGCCGGCTATCACGACACGGACGCGATGCGGGCGGCGTTCGAGGGCGTGCGCACGGTGTTCCTGGTGAGCGGCCGCGAGGCGCCCGACCGGGTCGCCGAGCACACCGCGATGATCGACGCCGCGGCGTCGGCCGGCGTCGAGCGGCTCGTCTACACGTCGTTCGTCGGCGCGGCCCCCGACGCGGAGTTCACGTTCGCCCGCGACCACTGGCACACCGAGCGGCACCTGGCCGACGTCGGCTCGCGGACCGGCCTGCGCTGGACCGTGCTGCGCGACAACCTCTACTTCCACGCGCTGAGCATGTTCGTCGGGCGCGACGGCGTCATCCGCGGCCCGGCCGGCGACGGCCGCGTCGCGGCGGTGTCGCACGACGACGTCGCGGACGTCGCGACCGCCGTGATCCTCGACGAGCGGCCCGCCCGCCACGACGGCGCGACCTACGAGGTCACCGGGCCGCAGGCCCTCACGCTCGACGAGGTGGCGGCCACGCTCGGTCGCGCCGCCGGCCGCGACATCACCTACCACCCGGAGACCGTGGAGGAGGCCTACGCCTCCCGCGCCGGGTACGGGGCCGCGGAGTTCGAGGTCGCCGGGTGGGTCACGTCGTACACGGCCGTCGCGGCGGGCGAGCTGGACCGCGTCTCCGACGACGTCGGGCGGCTCGTGGGCCGGCCCGCCCGCTCCCTGGCGCAGTGGCTGGACGACTACCCCGGCGAGTGGGCGCACCTGCGGAGGGCTTGAGCGCGCTCGTCGCCGCCCGAGATCTCGCCCGGAAAGTTCACCCTGAGGAAAACCCTTGGCCTCCCCCGTGGTGCGGGCGTAGCGTCGTCGGCACATGAGAAGGGAGGTGATCCGACCAGTGCAGACTCTTCGGACCCATGAGGTGGTCGCGCGCTAGTCGCGTGCGCCCTTGAGCGTTTCGCGCTGTCGGCCCGACGACCAGGTCGTCGCACCGTCGGCGCACGGGACGGGTAGCGAGTTTCTCGCGACCACCGGATCCCGCGGGTGCCGTGCCCTCGTCCAGCACGGCAGGAGGTTCGACCTCCAGCCCGCGGGCTTCTTGCTGTCCGGAGCCGTCAGACCAGCATCGCCGCGCGGCGCTCGCGCAGCAGGCGCCGCTCGGCCTGGGCGACGAGCTCGTCGGCGTCGGCCGCGCCGGCCACCGACCAGGCGGCCGCCGAGTGCAGGTCGGGCCACAGCGCGGGCCCGAACCCGTCCGACGGCTCCGCGAGCCGCGCGAGCAGGTGCTGCCGCAGCGCGTCGGCCGACGCGGCGGCCCGGAGGTCGTCCATCGCGGGCAGCGTGGCGAGGACCGCGAACCCGTCGCCGTCCACCCGCCCGGCCTCGCACCCGGCGGGGAGCGCGGCCCCGAGGCGCGTGGCGAGCTCCGCGAGCACCGCGTCCCCGACGTCCTGCCCGTGGTCGGCGTTGATCGTCGCGGTGCCCCGCACGTCGAGCAGCACGAGGACGACGCGGGTCGTCCCGCCGCGCACGAGGGAGCAGCGGTGCGCCAGGGAGTACCAGGTCGCGGAGCGGCCGGGCAGGCGGGTGAGCGGGTCGCGGGTGGACCGCTCGGCGAGCTCGGCGACGACGGCGCGCATGACGTCGGCGGTGCTCGCCGCGCCCCAGGAGGTCGGCCCGCTCACCAGGACGTCGTCGTACCGGCGGTGCGCCGTCCGGGTCATCGCGAGGGTCGCGACGTCCGCGACCGGCGTCGCGGGCGCCACGACGAGGGGCGACCAGTCCGCGAGCGCACCGGTGGGGCGCCGCTCCAGGACCGCGCGCCCGTACCCGAGGCGGCCGGTCAGCGCGGCCGCGAGGCCCGCGCGGGTGACGATGCCGGTGCGGTCGGGCGCGGCGTCGTCCTGCACCGCGACGCACCCGACCTCGGGCCGCCGGAAGACCACCTCGAGCTGCCCGACCGGCATCGTGGAGCCCACCACCAGGACGGGCTGCGCCAGCTCGGCGACGGAGCCGGCGCGCGTCGTCCCGCGCGGGGCGACGTGGCGGGCGAGGCGGGCGATCTCGTCGTGCACAGCGGAAGTATGGTCGCGACGCGGGCCCGCACCCCGCCGCGGCAGGAGATGTTCGCCGAGCGTTCGCGCGCCGTTCAGGCACGCCCCCGCGAAGCCGCGCAACGTGGGAGCGCGACCACCTAGCAGGCCGCTCACCCCCGCCCCTAGAGTGGCGCCGGCAGAGCAGGACGACGCACCGGGGGGCTGCGGCAGATGGGGTGGACGGGCAAGGCACGAGGACGACGGACGACGAGCGGCGTCGTGGCCGCGACGCTCGCCCTGGGCGGCCTCGTCGGCATGAGCGCGCAGACCGCGACGGCGCCGCCCGCCGCGGCGCAGGCCGAGGGGAACGTCAACCCGTTCACGTCCGCCGGCGGCTTCACCGTGTACGCGCAGCGCGACGCCTCCGTGGGCAACCAGGAGCTCGAGGGCTCGCTCGCGGCGGGGCGCAACCTCACCGTGACGGACACCGCGCAGTGGGCCGTGATCCACGTGGCCGCCGGCACCGCCGACTACACGATCCCGACGGTCGACGGCGACCCGACGCGCCTCCTCATCGGCCGGTACGACCCGGACGAGTCCCGGAACGTCGGCCAGGTCAACATCACCAGCGCCGGCGCCACCACGCCCGAGAACGTCGGCACGCTGAAGACGGTGGACCGCGACCTCGGGCCCTACCAAACCTCCGCGCGCGGCGAGGGCTGGGTGCGGGAGTCCGAGCAGGGCTCCAGCCCGCCCCTCATCGACGCGACGGCGCAGCAGTACCCCGCGGACGCCGAGCCGCCCACGGGGAGCAACACCTCGATCTTCACCGAGCGGACGGGCGACACCCAGGACGTGGTCGCCGACTACGTGCAGGCCGACCAGGACGCGACGACGGACGAGAGCGCCGAGTGCCTCGCGAGCCTCACCGACCCGACGAGCCAGGACGCCCACCAGGTCACGGTCGCCGAGGACGACGGGGACCGCAAGGTGCTCGCGCCGCTGGCCTCCGACCGGCCCAACGTGGTGCCGTACGAGCTGGTCGCGGGCGCCAGCCTGCTGCAGTTCTCCCCGGGGAGCGCCGTCCCCGGCCGGCAGAACCCCCTGATCATCCGCGTGCCGGAGGGCACGACCGACGTCCAGGGCCTGCGGATCGACCCGCAGGGCCAGTACTCGCCGTACATGCTCTGGGACCTGTCCGCCGTGACGGGCGACGTGACGGTGGGCCGGTCCGGCGAGCGCGTCGACGGGTCGATCCACGCGCCGTTCGCCGACGTCACGGTGAACGCCGCGCCGCTCGACGGCCAGGTGATCGGCCGCGACGTCACCCTGCTGGGCGGCGAGGTGCACTCGTTCCTCTTCGCGAGCACCGTCCCCTGCGGCGAGCCGCGGGGCACGTTCGAGATCTCCAAGGAGCTCGACGGGATCGCCGCGGGCGACCTGCCCGACGGCACCACGTTCCCGGTCGACTGGACCGCGACGTCGCCCGAGGGCGAGGTGCTCGGCACGGGGACGCTCGAGCTCCCCGCCGACGGCTCCCCGGTGCGCCCCACGTCCGTGGACGGCACGACGACGACGTTCCCGGTGGGCACGGTCGTCACGTTCGACGAGCAGCCGCCGGACGACGTGCCGGGATGGGAGTGGGGCGCCCCGGCGGTGTCCCCGAACCCGGTGACCATCACCGCCGACGGCGACGCCGTCGTGGACGCCACCGTGACGAACACCGCCGAGCGCACCGAGGGCACGTTCGAGGTGACCAAGACCGCCTCGGACGGCACGGAGGACTCCCCGCCGGTCCCCGCGGGCACGACCGTCACGGTGGGGTGGACCGCCGTCGACCCGGACGGGAACGAGAGCGACGGCACCATCGAGCTCGTCGCGGGCGAGGACGGCACCTTCGCCGCGGGCGGGCCCGTCGACGCCGCCGGCGACCCGGTGTCGTTCCCGGTCGGCACGGAGGTCACCCTCACCGAGACCGACCGCGGGGCGCCGCCGGAGGGCTTCGTCTGGGGCGCGGCCACGTGGAGCCCGGGGAACACCATCACGATCGACCGCTCCGACCAGGTGGTCGACGCCGGACTCGCCAACCTCCTCGTGCGCACCAGCGGCGGGACCGCGGAGACGGCGTTCAGCGTGGTCAAGGTGCTCGACCTCGACGGCCCGGCGGACCCCGAGCCGCAGTTCTCGCTCGAGTACACGTTCGACCCGCCGGGCGGGCCGCGCGAGTCCGGGACCGTCGACATCGCCGCCGGCGAGCCGGTCACGGTCGACACGCTCCTGGACGGCGCGCCCGTCCCGGACGGGTCCACGGTCTGGGTGCGCGAGCCCGCGCCGACCGACGACGACGGCATCGTCTGGGAGGACCCGGTGCTCACGGTGGACGGCGAGCCGCTCACCGACGCGGACGCCGACGGCTACTACCCCCTCGAGCTGGTCGACGGGGAGACGGTCGCGCTGGAGGTGACGAACGTCGGGCACGTGCCCACCGGGTCGTTCACCCTCGCCAAGGACCTCGACGGCCCCGCCGCGGAGGACGTGCCCGAGGGCCTCGAGTTCACGGTGGGATGGACCGCGACGTACGCCGACGGGACCACGACCAGCGGGTCCACCACCCTCGCGCCGGACGGCGAGCCCGTCGCCCCGACGGACGCCTCCGGCGACCCGGTCGACTTCCCGGCGGGCACCACGGTCACGTTCGACGAGGCGGACCTGCCCGACCTTCCCGGCTGGGACTGGGGCACCCCGACGATCACGCCGTCGGAGATCACCGTGGACGACGGCGGGACGGCGCAGGTCGGCGTCACCAACGAGGCGACCGTGGAGCACGGCACCTTCGAGGTGTCCAAGGACCTCGAGGGCGCCGACCCGGGCGACGTGAGCGCGCCGACGATCGAGGTCGACTGGTCGGCCACCCTGCCGGACGGCAGCACGACGGACGGCGTGATCCAGGCGCCGACCGACGGGACGGCCGTGGGCCCGGGCCGCGACTTCCCGGTCGGCACCACCGTGCACGTCACCGAGCAGGCGCCGTCCGACGACCTGCTCCCGGCGGGCTGGACGTGGGCGGTGCCCACCTGGTCACCGGGCAGCGGCCTGACCGTCGACGAGGGCACCGGGACGGCGGAATTCACCGTGACCAACTCGGTGGTGCCCACCACGACGGTGCGGGTGGAGAAGCTCGTCGACGGGTCCGGCGTGCCGGACGGCACCCGGTTCCCGGTCGAGTACCGCGTCGACGACGGACCGGTGCAGCAGGGCGACCTCGTGCTCGGCGAGCCGTTCGAGGCCGACGACGTCCCCCTGGGCACCACCATCTCGCTGCGCGAGGTCGACCCGCCCGCCGTGGACGGGGGCACGTGGGACTCGCCGCGCTGGACGATCGACGGGCAGGCCCTGGAGCCCGACGGCGACGGCTGGGTGGTGATCCACGCGGACGACGGGCGGCTCAACGCCCTCACGCTCACCAACACGGTGCAGCCGACCGCCCCGACGCCGCAGCAGCCGCAGCAGCCGGAGCTGCCGGAGACCGGGTTCGGCGGCGGGGCGCTCGCGCTGCTGGCGGCCGGGCTCGTGCTGCTCGGCCTCACCGTGCGCCGCCTGGCCCGCGTCGTGGCCTGACGACCGGCCGCGGAGGGCAGGTCGGGGACGGGCGCGCCGGGCGACCAATTCCGGTGCGCCCCGTCCGCGGGCTCCGCTAGCGTGCGCGGATGGACGACCCCACCCTCGCGACCTGGGAGCTCACCGAGGACCCGCAGGCCTTTCTCGACGCCGCCGCCGGGGTGCTCGCCGAGCAGCCCGTCCGGGCGACCATCGTGGCGAACACCGCCCGGCGGCTGGCGTCGCACGCCGATCAGGGCGTGCCCGCCCCCGACCACCCGAGCTGGTTCGCGGTCGCCCGCGACGCCGCCGGCGCGATCGCGGGCGTCGCGATGCGGACGGCTCCGGCCCCACCGCACCAGGCCCACCTCATGCCCATGGAGCCGGCCCTCGCGGAGTCCCTCGCCGACCTGCTGCTGGCGCGCGGCGAGGTCGTCGAGGCCGCTAACGGCGCCCAGGTACCGGCCCGGGCCTTCGTGGATCGCGTCCGGGAGCGCACGGGCGGCGCCGTCGTGGTGGCCCGGCCGTCGCGCCTGTTCGAGCTCGGCACCCTGACCCCGCCCCGCACGCCCCGGGGCGCCCCGCGCCTCGGCGCCGCCGACGAGGCGAGTCTCGCGCACCGGTGGTTCGGCCGGTTCCATACCGACGCAGAACGGCAGGCGGGGCGCGACGTGACCTCGACGGTCCCTCCGCTCCCGCTCGACCCCATCGAGCGGCGGGTCTCGGCGGGCCAGCTCTGGTGGTGGGAGGCCGACGGCGAGCCGGTCTCGCTGGTGGGGTACGTGGGACCGGCGCTCGGGGTGGCGCGCGTGGGGCCCGTGTTCACCCCGGCGGAGCATCGCGGCCGAGGCTTCGCCGGCGCCCTGGTGACCCACGTGTCCGCCCTGCTGCGCGACGCCGGCCACCGGGTCTGCCTCTTCACGGACCTGCAGAACCCCGTGTCGAACGCCCTGTACGCGCGGCTGGGCTACGAGCCGGTGGTGGACATGGCCGAGCTGCGGATCGTCCCGTGACCGGAACGCCCGACGTCGCCGCGCTGCGCCGCGGCGCGCACGAGCGTGCCGCCGGCCGCCCGCGCCGCCCGTTCGCCGGGGCGGTGGAGGACGCGGCGCACGCCGGCGTCGCGACGCGCCGGTACACGCCCGACCGGCGGCACCCGGGCGCCGCGGCGGTGTTCCTGCACGGCGGGTACGGGCTGTTCGGCGACGTCGAGCTGCAGGACGGCTGGTGCCGGCGGGCGGCCGAGGCGCTGGGCGTCGTCCTGCTGTCCGTGGACTACCGGCTCGCGCCGGAGGCGACGCTGGACGAGTCCGTCGCCGACGCCCTGGCCGGCGTCGAGCTCCTCGCGGGCGAGGGGTCGCACCGGCTGTACCTCGCCGGCGACTCGGCGGGCGGGGCCGTCGCAATCGCCGCGGCGGCGCGCACGGACCGCGACCTGGCGGGGCTGCTGCTCACCAACCCGAACCTCGACCTGTCGCTCGAGACCTACGACGACGCCCTCCCGGGCGGCCCGGGGCGCGAGCTGTCCGCGTTCGCGATGCGCGCGTGGACCGGCGTCGAACCCGCCGCCGCGCCGCGCCTGCACCGGTCCGCCGCCGGGCTGCCCCCGACGGTCGTCGCCGTCGGGGCGCTGGACTCGCTGCTGCCCGAGGCCCGCGCGCTCGCGGCGT
The DNA here is from genome assembly GCF_050315395.1 of Promicromonospora sp. Marseille-Q5078. Taxonomy (NCBI): domain Bacteria; kingdom Bacillati; phylum Actinomycetota; class Actinomycetes; order Micrococcales; family Promicromonosporaceae; genus Promicromonospora; species Promicromonospora sp. Marseille-Q5078. Next base: position 148,517 of record NZ_JBNPQG010000001.1, on the reverse strand, counting down.
CCTGCCGCCGCGACGGCGTGCCCTGCCGCCTCGTCGAGCTGCCCGGCGCCGAGCACGGGTTCGTCGCCACCGAGCGCGCGGGGGAGGTGCTCGCCGAGGCCGGCGCGTTCTTCGGCCTGGGCTGAGCGCCGGCGTCAGGCGTCAGTCAGGCCGCCTCCGCGACGCCCACCGCCACGGCGAGGTCCTGCCACGCCATGCCGGAGCCCTTGAAGACGTTCGGGCGGTCCGTCGCCCGTGCGCGGCCGCGCACGAGGTCGGCCAGGGGCACGAGGTCGTCGGGACGCAGCGCGCCCTCCTCGACGGCGAGGACGACGTCGCCGCACTCGCGCATCGCGGTCGCGCGGTCCTCCACCACGACGAGCGCGCGCGCCATGAGCCCGGCGTCGAGCTCGCGGCGGTCGGGCTCGTGCGAGCCGATCGCGACGACGCACGCCCCGTCGCGCACGAGCGCGCCGTCGAACAGGGGCTCGCCGGCCGACGTCGCGCACACCACGAGGTCGGCGGCGGCGACGTCCTCGCGCGTCCCGGCGCGGGCCGGGAGGCCGCGCGAGGAGAGCGACCCGACGGCGCCGGCCAGGCGCCCCGGGTCGCGGCCGACGAGCGCGACGTCGTCGAGGTTCCGCACCGCCGCCATCGCCACCGCGTGCCCGACCGCCTGCGGCCCGGTACCGAGGACGACCAGCCGGCGCGCGTCCGGCGCGGCGAGGTGGTCGGCGGCGACCGCGGAGGTCGCTGGGGTGCGCAGCTCCGTGAGCGCCGACCCGTCGATCAGCAGCCGCGGGGTCAGCGTGGCCGCGTCGAGGAGCAGGTACGTCGCCTGGATGCGCGGCAGGCCGCGCGCCGGGTTGTCCGGCGCCACGGACGCGATCTTGACCCCGGCCCAGTCGCCCAGCACCGACGGCATGAGCAGCAGGTGCCCGCCGGCGGCGGCCACCGACGACCGCGCGGGGTCGTCGGCCGGGTCGAAGCCGTCGCGCAACGCCCGCTCGACGAGGCGGCGCGCGGCGTCCGGCCCCACGCGGCGCCGCACCTCGTCGGCGGGGACGAACGGCAGGCTGCTCATGCGGACTCCTGGGCTCGGCGGCGGGACCGTGGCCAGAATGCCACGGGGGTCGCGGGCAGACCTCGGCCGGCCCGTCGGAGGGGTCGACGGGCCGGCCGGGTCCCAGGGCGCCGCCGCGGCGGCGTCAGCTCACCCGAACGTCACCTCCAGGACGCCGTCGTCCGCGAAGGACCAGTCGAGGTCGCCGGCGTAGGCGTCGCACGCGGCGCCGTTCTCGCCGGACCAGAACTGGTTCGTGCCGTCGTCGTCGCCGACGATCCGGTCGGTGGAGCCGCTGTCGCACGAGACGTTGCCGCTGAACGCGTGGCTGCCCTCGTCGAAGTTGAAGTTGCGCTCCTCGTTGCCGATGCTCACGTTGTCGGCGATCGTCATCGAGCCCGGGTTGCTGTTGTACGTGAACCCGTGCTTGCCGTTGTGGTAGGCGATGCTGCCCGTGACCACGTGGTCCACGCCGATGTCCTCGCCGCCCAGCTTGTAGCCGTTGCGGTCGCCGCTGCCGGCCTGCGACCCGTCGGACAGGGTGCCGTTCTCGAAGGACAGCGAGTCCTCGATGGTCACCACGCCGATGGGGCCCGTGTCGTCCTTGGTGTACAGGTCCCAGCCGTCGTCGATGTTGTGGTGGGACACCGCGTACCGGAACACGTTGCCCGGCCCGGACGTGAGCTTCGCCGCGAAGCCGTCCGCGTCCTCGCCGTCCGAGTCCGCGTTGTCGTGCGACTCGGAGCTGAGGACCAGGTTGTGCGCGGGCCAGTCCTCCTCCGGCGCGCCGGCCACGAGCCGCGAGAGCTGCAGGCCGGTGTCGCGGTTGAAGGCCGTCACCGTGCGCTCGACGACGTTGTTGCTGCCGCCGAGCAGGATGCCGTTGTCGCCCGCGTGCTGCACGACGAGCCCGTACACGTGCCAGTAGTCGCCGCCGATGGCGAGACCCCGGTTGGCGGGGTCCTCCTCCTGCGCCGAGAAGTCGAGCACCGGCGTCTCGCCCGGGTACGCCGACAGCAGCGTGCGCGCCGACGACGTGCCGTCGTTGCCCGGCTCGATCGTCACGGTGTCCGCCAGGTCGTACTGCCCGCCGCGCAGGAAGATCTGCCCGCCCGGCTCGACCTGGGCGACCGCCGCCGGGACCGTCGTCGGGTCGGCCTCGGTGCCGGCCGCGTCGTCCGCACCGTCGGGCGCCGCGTAGATCGCACCCTCGGCCGGTGCGGGGGCGTCGGTCGGGTCGGTCGTGGGCTCGTCCGTGGGGTCGGTCGTGGGCTCGCCCGTCGGGTCGTCGGTCGGCGCCGGCTCCTGCGCGTCGCACGAGCCGTCGGAGACCTTCAGCCCGGTGCCGGCCCCCGCCGTCGCGGCGACGACGTCGGGCACGCAGGCCGCGTCGTCGAGCGCGTAGTCGTAGGGGATGCTGACCGACGTCGTGGACTCCGGGTCCGGGCCCGCGGGGTTGTTGTCCTCGCCCGGCTCGGACCAGGTCACGTTGTCGAACGTGTTGCCCGACACCTGCCAGTAGCCCGGCCGGTCGGTGTAGAACGTGCCGAGCACGTCCTTCGAGTCCTGGAAGTAGTTGTTGTCGACCTTGGCCTCGCCGCCGGCGCGGGCGTTGATGCCGGACTCGTGGATGTCGACGTAGTGGTTGTTGTAGATGTGCGCCGTCGCGCCGCGCAGCAGGGGCAGGCGCGAGTCGATGTTCTCGTAGAGGTTGTGGTGGTAGGTGGCCGGGCCGTTGTCCAGGTCGCTGTCGCCGGAGCCGACGAGGCCGCCGCGCCCGGAGTTGCGCAGGACGCTGTAGGAGAGCGTCACGTAGGTCGTGTCGCCCTTCATGTCGAAGAGCCCGTCGTACCCCTCGGACTCGCCGCCGGACGCCTCGAGCGTCACGTGGTCCACCCAGACGTTCGACACCCCGGACTCCATCCCGATGGCGTCGCCGCCGTTCGAGGTGGGGGAGCCGGACTTCTTGACGTTCTTGACCGTGACGTTCTGGATGATGACGTTGCTGGCCGACCGCAGGTGGATGCCGAGCTGGTCGAACGTGGCGCCGGAGCCCACGCCCACGATCGTGACGTTGCTGACCTCCTTCAGCTCGATCGTGTCCTCGGCCGTGTTGCAGCTGTCGCCGGAGACCTTGGTCGTGTTGCCGTGGTCGATCGTGCCCTCGACCTCGATCGTGATCGGGGTGTCGTCGGCGGCCCGGCCGCACAGGGCCTCGTGGATCTCCGTGCCGGTCGTGGCCCGGACGACCTCGCCGCCCGCTCCGCCCGTCGTGCCGCCGTTCTGGGTGGCGAACCCGGTCGCGCTGCCCGTCGCGGCCTGCGCCCCGGGGAGCGTCAGGGCGGTCACCCCGATCGCAGCGGCCAGGGACGTCGTCACCCCTGCCGCGAGGAGTCGTCGCGCTGTGTGTCGTCTCATTCCTTGCTGCCTCACCTTCGTCGTCGAACGCGGGACCTGCAGCCGGCGCCGGCGGGCGTCCCCTCGGGGAGCGTCGCCGTCCGCGACCTCCTTTGGTCACGGACAGATCACAGCAACCGGTTTCCCACACCATAGGAGACCGGTTTCTCACCCGCAACCCCCCTGGTCGGAACGGCCTCGCTCTGGTATGCGCCTCGCACGGCGTCCCCGGCGCCCGTATCCTCCTCGGAGCACACCAGGCGCCGTTCGGAGGGTCGATGTCGGACCAGGTCTTCCTCGCACCCGACGAGGCCGTCGACCTCGACAACTGCGCGCGCGAGCCCATCCACATCCCCGGCCGCGTCCAGCCCCGGGGCGTCCTGCTCGCGCTGCGCACCGACGACGCCGTCGTGACCCAGTGCTCCGAGAACGTCGCCTCCGTGCTCGGCCGCCACCTCGACGCGGTCCTCGGCGCGACGCTCGCCGAGGCGATCGGCCCGGCGGCGGCCGCCACGGTGCTCGAGCACGTCGCCCGCGTGGACGACCCCCGGCTGCGCAACCCGCTCGAGCTCGAGGTCGAGGTGCGCGGAACCGTCGAGCGGTTCGAGGCGGTGCTCCACCACGCCCCGGGCACCGGGTCGCCCGGCCGACCCGAGGTCCTGGTCCTCGAGCTCGAGCCGTTCTCCAGCCACGTGTCGCTCTCGTACACGAGCACGTACGCGCCGGTGCGCGACGCGCTCACCGAGCTCGACCGGGCGTCGTCGCTCGACGAGCTGTACGACGTCGCCGTCCGGCGTGTCCGCGAGCTGACCGGCTTCGACCGGGTGATGCTCTACCGTTTCGACGCCGACTACAACGGCGAGGTCGCCGCCGAGGCGCGGCGGAGCGACCTGAACGCGTTCCTCGGGCTGCACTACCCGGCGTCGGACATCCCGCCGCAGGCGCGCGCGCTGTACGAGAAGAACTGGATCCGTCTGATCTCGGACATCGGGTACCGGCCTGCGGTCATCGTCCCCACCGACGACCCGGTCACCGCCCAGCCGCTCGACCTCACCTACAGCACCCTGCGCAGCGTGTCCCCGATCCACGTCGAGTACCTGCAGAACATGGGCGTCGGCGCCTCGATGTCGATCTCGCTGCTGCGCGACGGACGACTGTGGGGCCTCATCGCGTGCCACCACTACTCGGGTGCGCACGCCCCGTCGTACGCCGCGCGCTCGGCGGCGGAGTTCCTCGGCTCCGCACTGTCCGTCCGCCTCGTCTCGCAGGAGGAGGACGACCGGTCGGCGGCCGCCCGACGCTCGGCCGGCGTGCTGTCGCGCCTCGTCGCCGCCACCCGCGACGACGACGTCCCGCTCGCCGTCGCCCTCACCGGGTCGCCGGGCCTCCTCGACCTCGTGCCCGCCGACGGCGCGTTCGTCGTCGCGGAGGGCCGCGTCGCCACGCAGGGGGAGGCGCCCTCCGCCGCGACGTGCGAGCTGCTGGCCCGGCGGCTCGCCGACCAGGGCACGGAGGTCCTGGCCACGAACCGGCTGGCCGAGGCGGCCCCGGAGCTGGCCGAGGCGCTGCCCGGCACCCCCGGGATGCTGGCGCTCATCGTCCCCGGCGGCGGCGTCGCGGTGTGGCTGCGCGGCGAGGTGCTGCAGAACGTCGACTGGGGCGGCGACCCCCACAACAAGGCCATCGCGCGCCGCGAGGGCGACACCGTCCGCCTGTCGCCCCGCAAGTCGTTCGCGCGGTGGAGCGAGGTCGTGCGGGGCACGAGCGCGCCGTGGGCGGAGGACCAGGTCGAGGTCGCCACGTCCCTGCGCGCCTACCTCGGCGAGGGCCTGCTGCTGCGGGGCAACCGCGACATCCGCGCCGCGACGATGCTCCAGCGCAGCCTGCTCCCGACCGCCCTGCCCGAGGTCGAGGGTTGGGCCGTCGAGGCCCGGTACGAGCCCACCGGCGGAGGGCACGCGGGCGGCGACTGGTACGACGCGCTGCGCCTGGAGGACGGCCGGCTGGTGGTCGCCGTCGGGGACGTCTCCGGGCACGGGCTCCCGGCCGCCGCCACGATGGGGCAGCTCCGCAACGCCCTCCGGGCACTGCTCGTCAGCGGCAGCCCGGTGCTGCAGGCGGTCGACCAGCTCGACCACCTGGTGCGGACCACGCTGCCCGGGCAGGTCGCGACCCTCGTCGTCGCGGTGGCCTCCCCGGGGTCGGGCGACGTCGAGTACGTCAGCGCCGGCCACCTGCCGCCCGTCGTCCGGCGGCCGGGCGACGCGACCGTGGCCGAGGTTCTGGGGGCGCCGCCGCTCGGCGTGGGCGCCCGCGGCGCGCGGGCCGGGACGCTCCGGGTGCCGGAGGACGGCGCCTTCCTGCTCTACAGCGACGGCCTCGTCGAGCGCCGGGACGAGTCCATCCTCGCCTCCGTCGAACGGCTCCGCGGCGCGGCCGCGCGGACGGCCGCGCCCGAGGAGCTGTTCAGGGCCGTGCGCGACCCGGACTCGACGGACGACGCCACCGTGGTCGTCGTGCGGCGCTCCTGAGCCGTTCCGATCCCGGCGGCACCCGGGTCCCGGTCAGAACGCCAGGCTCGGGACGTTCGCATGGACCGTGAAGCGGGCCCACACGTGCTTGGCCTGCCGGGTGCGCCACCAGCCGGTCTCGTCGGCGAGCCGGGCGGCCAGCAGGAGGCCGAAGCCGCCCTCGCCCACGGGCCGCGCCGACACGATCTGAGGGCCGTGCTCCGGGTCCCGGTCGACGACCTCGAGCAGGAGCTCGTCGCCACGGGCGCTCAGGCGCACCGTCACCGGCCCGCGTCCGTGGCACAGCGCGTTGGTCGCCAGCTCGCTCGCCACCATGACGACCGACTCCGGCACCTCCTCCAGACTCGCGCGAGGTCCGCCCGGCAGAGTGGTCCCGAGCTGGTCGCGGAGGGCCGAGAGGTCGTCGATCGTGAAGAGCGGCCAGGACCGCACCTCACGGAATCCCTCGGGCACGTGCGTCGCAGAGAACATGGTGTCCACCGTGGCCCCTTTCCGTCAGTCCTGCAGGACGAACATCGACTCCACCCCGCTGATCCGCAGGAGGTCGCGGATCTTTCCGGGGACGCGGACCAGCACCGGCGGGGTGGGCTTGGCGTCGGCCGCCGCGTAGAGGAGCCGCAGGCCGCCCGAGTCGAAGAACGTGACCTCGCCGAGGTCCACCGTCAGGTGCTCGTCGCCGGTCTCCCGGAGGTGCGCAGCGACGCGGTCTGCGACGCGACCGCGCACCGCGGCGTCGATCTCGCCCCACATCGCCCATCGCGGGGGGTTCTCCTCGAGCAGGACGCCCCCGTGGCAGTTCTCGTCGTCCACTGTCACCTCATGCATGTGTGCGTGGGCCGCGGCTGCTTCACGGCCGCGTATATCTTGCCCGACCCGCCCGCCATCCCGGGAATCGGCGCTCCGAGAGGTCACCGCGACCGGGTGACCATCGCGGCGTGCCGGACCGCTCCGGCCAGGAGGTCCGCCACCTGCACGCGGGGGTCGCGCCGCGAGTCGACCTGCCGCACGCTCGCCAGCGGCGGCGGCGCGGGGGCGACGGCGAGCGCGAGGCGGTCGGCCAGCCGCGCCACCCGCCGCGGGGTCAGCGCGCTCTGCTCGTCGTGCACGACGGCGACCGACCGGCGGCCGTCGCTCCACCGCAGCGCGGTCTCCGCGAGCGCCGGGACGAGCGGCTCGAGCGGCGGCGGGACCGCCGGGTCGTCGTCGAGCAGCCGGCCCAGGACGCCGACCACGTCGGCCCTGGTCAGCGCGGCCAGCTCGGGCACCTGGGGCGGCACCGCGGCGAGGAAGCGGTCGACGGCGGCGGGGTCGGGGCGGCGCCGGTGCTTGAGGCGCGTCATCGCGACGAACGCGGCGAGCACGTCGTCCCGCCCCCGCAGCACGGCCACCGACGCGCCGTGGTCGCGGCCGAGGCGGGTGCCGTCGAGGTACGACGGCTCGCCGGTCAGCAGGTCGAGCACCCGCGACGCCAGGTGGTCGCGCTTGTCGACGACGTGCACCGACGACCGGCCCTCCAGCGTGCCGAGAAACCACTCGACGGCGTCGTCCTGCCCGGGCCGCAGCAGCAGGTGGGCCTTGTGCTCCTCGGTCCGCCGGTGGTTGAACCGGGACCGGAGCGTGGCCAGCGTCGCCGCCGCCTCCGGCTCGGTGAGGTCCACCCCGGCGTGCGCGATCATCGGCGAGGCGGGGTCCAGGAGGTTCGTGCCGGAGAACCCCGACTCGTCGCAGGCGATCTCGACGACGGGCGCCGGGGCGGGCATGCGACCCATCGTCGACGGCGAGCGGTCCGGGCACCAGCGGAGCACGCCGGCGCTCGCGTCCGCGTCAGCCCGACGCCTCGCCGACCACCGTGCCGGCGACGTCGTCGTGCTCCCTCTCGACCTCGGCCGCCATCGCCAGCAGGAACTGGCGCACCGCGGCGCGGCTCTGCGGCGGCACGTCGCGCGCGATCTGGAGCATCCGGTCGTGCACCCGGGTGAGGCGCTCCCGCACCTCCGCGTGCGCGGCCGGCGAGGCGACGACGACGACCGACCGACGGTCCGACGGGTGCGGGCGCCGCTCGAGGTGCCCCGACGCGACGAGGCGGTCGAGCAGCTTCGTCGTCGAGGCCGTGGAGATCCTCAGGTACTCCGCGATGCCCCGCGGGGTGGCCGGATCCTCCCGGCCCTCGCAGGCGATGACGTGCTGGAGCGCGCGCAGGTCGGTGAGGTTCATCCCCATGTCGCGGCTGGCGCGCTGACGCATGACCTCGTCCGACCGGCGGAACGCCCGCAGCGCCTCGAGCAGCTGCCGGGGTTCAGGGTCCTCCCCGCCGTACCAGTACGACGGGCCCGTGATGGGTGCCTGGGTCACGGCACCCATCGTAACCGCTTCTCTGGCTAGTATCTTGCTAAACTAGTAATGTTCCCCGGAGGAGGTGAGGACCCGTATGAGCACAGTCCCGGCAACGCATACCGCCACCCGGTTCCGGGGGGTCCCGGCGCCCACGGCACCCACCACCGCCGACGCGGACTACGACGCCGTCGCCGCGCGCAGCGCGGCCCTCGTCGTCGACGCCTACTCGACCTCCTTCGGCTGGGCCTGCCGCCTCCTGGGCGACCCGGTGCGCGAGCACGTGCGGGCCGTCTACGCGCTGGTCCGGGTGGCCGACGAGATCGTCGACGACGTCCAGGCCGACCTGACCACCGCCGAGCGCGACGCGCTGCTCACCGACCTCGAGGAGGAGGTGGCCCGAGGCGTCGAGCGGGGGCGCAGCAGCAACCTCGTGGTGCACGCCTTCGCGCGCACGGCCCGACGGTTCGCCATCGGCCCCGACCTCGTGACGCCGTTCTTCGCGTCCATGCGGGCCGACCTCACCGTCACCGAGCACGACGAGGCCACGTTCGCGGCCTACGTGCACGGCTCGGCCGAGGTGGTCGGCCTCATGTGCCTGCGCGTGTTCGTCGCGGGGGACGACGCGGCGTACGAGCGCCTCGCACCCGGTGCCGCGCGGCTCGGCGCGGCCTTCCAGAAGGTCAACTTCCTGCGCGACCTGGCCGAGGACGTCGACGCCCGCGGCCGCTGCTACTTCCCGGGCCTGGCGGTCGACGCCTTCGACGACCGCGACCGCGACCGGCTGCTCGCCGACGTCGACGCGGACCTGCGCGCCGCCGCCGCCGTCATCGGCGACCTGCCGCGCAGCTCCCGGGTCGCCGTCCGGGTGGCGCACGACCTGTTCGCCGAGCTGTCCCGGCGGCTCGCGGCGACGCCCGCGGCCGTGATCCGGCGCCGCCGCGTGCGGGTGCCCGACCTCGTCAAGGCGCGCCTCGTCGCGACCGCGATCGCGAAGGACGTGTGGCGATGAAGGTCGTCGTCGTCGGCGCGGGGATCGCGGGGCTCGCCACCGCCGGCCTGCTCGCGCGGGAGGGGCACGACGTCGAGGTGCTCGAGCGGCACGACGCCCTCGGCGGGCGCGCCGGGTCGTGGACGCGCGACGGCTTCCGGTTCGACACCGGGCCGTCCTGGTACCTCATGCCCGAGGTCTTCGACCACTGGTTCCGGCTCATGGGCTCGTCCGCCGCCGAGGAGCTCGACCTGGTGGCGCTCGACCCGGCCTACCGGGTGTTCTCCGAGGGGCACGACGAGCCGATCGACATCGCCCGCGACCGCGCGGCGAACGTCGCGACGTTCGAGGCGATCGAGCCCGGCGCGGGCGCCCGGCTGGACCACTACCTCGACTCGGCCCACGACACCTACGACATGGCGCTGCGGCACTTCCTGTACACGACGTTCTCCTCGTGGCGCCCGTACGCGTCCCGCGACGTCGCCGCCCGGCTGCACCGGCTCGCGCCGCTCCTCACGCGCAGCCTGGGCTCCCGGGTCGCCGCGCGGTTCGACGACGTGCGCCTGCGCCAGGTGCTCGGGTACCCGGCGGTCTTCCTGGGCTCCTCGCCCGAGCGGACGCCGAGCATGTACCACCTCATGAGCGCCCTCGATCTCGACGGCGGGGTGCGATACCCACAGGGAGGGTTCGCACGCGTGGTCGACGCGGTCGCCGGCCTCGCGGTCCGCGCAGGGGCGACCCTGCGCACCCGGGCCCGCGCGACCTCGATCACGACCACCGCCGTCGAGGCCCGCCCGGGGGCGGCGCGGACCGGGGACCCACGCCCCGGGGCCCGCCGCCCTCGGGCCGCGGTCACCGGGGTGCGGTGGGTCGACGCCGCGGGGGACGAGCACCACGCCCCCGCCGACGTCGTCGTGACCGCCGCCGACCTGCACCACGTCGAGACGGAGCTCCTGCCGCCGGGACTGCGCGGACGGTCGCCGTCCTGGTGGTCGCGGCGCGACCCGGGCCCCGGCGGCGTCCTGGTGATGCTCGGCGTGCGCGGCCGGGTGCCGCAGCTCGCCCACCACTCGATGTTCTTCACCGCCGACTGGCGGGAGAACTTCGGCGCGATCGCGGCCGGGCGCGTGCCCGACCCGGCGTCGCTGTACGTGTGCGCGCCGTCGCGCACCGACCGGTCCGTGGCGCCCGCGGGCGACGAGAACCTGTTCCTGCTGGTCCCGGTCCCGGCCGACCCGAGCCTGGGGCGCGGTGGGGAGGACGGCGCCGGGGACGCGGCGGTCGAGGCGATCGCCGACGCCGCGATCGACCGCGTGGCGGCCTGGGCCGGGGTCCCGGACCTGCGCGAGCGCGTCGTCGTGCGCCGCACGGTCGGCCCGGGCGACTTCGCCGACGACCTCTCGTCGTGGTCAGGTGGCATGCTCGGACCGGCGCACACCCTGCGCCAGAGCGCCATGTTCCGCGCCGGCAACCGGTCGCGGCACGTCGAGGGGCTGCTGCACGCCGGCGGCTCCACGATCCCCGGCATCGGCCTGCCGATGTGCCTCATCAGCGCCGAGCTCGCCGTCAAGCGGCTGCACGGCGACACCACCGCGACCCCGCTGTCCGAGCCGGCCCCGCCCTTCGCCCACAGGACGTGATCACCCTGCACTGGACGTCGTTCCTCTACCTGGGGCTGCTGCTCGGGTGCCTCGCGTGCATGGCCCTCGTGGACCGCCGGGCCCGTCTGGTGCTGTGGTCGTCCCGCCCGGCCCGCGGCGCCGTGGTGCTCGCCCTGGGCGTCGTGGCGTTCCTGGCCTGGGACCTGGTCGCGATCGGCCAGGGCTTCTACTCCCGGGGGGGCGCGGCCATGACCGGCGTGGAGCTGGCGCCGCACCTGCCGCTCGAGGAGCTGTTCTTCGTCCTCTTCCTCGTCTACGTCACCCTCGTGCTGCACGGGCTCGTGCACCGCGTCCTGCGCCGTCCGCGGCCCGTGCCCCGCGGGGAGGGCGCATGACGTACGGCGGGCTCGCGGTCGCGGTCGTGGCCGCCGCGGCGGTGCTGGCCGTCGTCGTCTCCGTGCTGCGGCGGCTCGACGCCCGGTGGTGGGCCGCGACCCTGATCACCGCGGTCCTGCTCGGCGGCCTCACGGTCGTCTTCGACAGCCTCATGATCGCCGCCGACCTCTTCCGCTACGACGAGGCGGCCCTCGTCGGCGCCCGCGTGTGGCTCACCCCCGTCGAGGACCTCGCCTGGCCCCTGGTGGCCGCCCTGCTGCTGCCGAGCCTGTGGGCGCTGCTCGGAGGTCGCGACGACGACCGGGAGTCCGGGCGCCCGGCGCACGAGCCGCGCCACCGGCAGGAGGTGGAGGCGTGACCGCCGAGGCTGCCACGCAGACCGGCATGCGCGCGGCGCTGCGGCAGGTCGTCGGGTCCTCGCGCCCGGTGAGCTGGATCAACACGGCCTACCCGTTCGCGGCGGCGTACCTCCTCGCGGGCGGGCTCGGGCGGGTCGGCGTCGCGGAGCTCGTGGTCGGCACGTTCTACTTCCTCGTGCCGTACAACCTGCTCATGTACGGCCTCAACGACGTGTGGGACTACGAGTCCGACCTGCGCAACCCCCGCAAGGGCGGCATCGAGGGCGTGGTGCTGTCTCGCCGCTGGCACCGGCTCACCGTGTGGTGCGCCGTCGTGAGCAACGTGCCGTTCCTCGTCTATCTCGCCCTGGTGGGCGACGCGGCGTCGACGGCCGTGCTCGCCGTGAGCGTCTTCGCCGTCGTCGCGTACTCGGCGCCCGGGCTCCGGTTCAAGGAGCGCCCCGTGCTCGACTCGGCGACGTCCGCCACCCACTTCGTCAGCCCGGCCGTGGTCGGGCTCACGCTGGCGGACGGCGCCCTCAGCACTCCGGTGGTCGCCGCGCTCGTCGCGTTCTTCCTGTGGGGCATGGCCTCCCAGGCGTTCGGCGCCGTGCAGGACGTCGAGGCCGACCGCGCCGCCGGCATCGGCTCGGTCGCCACCTGGCTGGGCGCCGCGCGCACCGTGCGCGGCGCCATGGCCGCCTACGCCGCGGCCGGAGTCGTGGTGCTGCTCGCGGGCCGGCCCGGCGCGCTCGCCGCGGTGCTCGTCGTGCCGTACCTCGTCAGCATCGCCCCGTTCCGCGACCTGCCCGACGCCGACTGCGAGCGCGCGCACGCCGGCTGGAGCCGGTTCCTGTGGCTCAACATCGTCACCGGCTTCCTCCTGACGCAGCTGTTCATCTGGATCTCGCTCACGCGGTGACGGACTCCTGCGCCTCGGCCGCGCGGGCGATGTTGCGCTGCATCCCCCCGAAGACGATGCCGTGGAACGGGCTGATGCCCCACCAGTAGAGCTGGCCGGGCAGCCCGCGGGGCGAGAAGATCGCGCGCTGGCGGAACGTCGGCCGGGCGCCCTCCGCGCCCTCGACGGACAGCTCGAGCCAGGCCAGCCCGGGGAGCCGCATCTCCGCGCGCAGCCGCAGCAGGCGGCCCGGCTCGACCGCCTCGACGCGCCACCAGTCGAGCGCGTCGCCGGGCGCGAGGCGCTGCGGGTGCCGGCGGCCGCGGCGCAGCCCGGGCCCGCCGAAGAGGCGGTCCATGACGCCGCGCGCCACCCAGCCCAGGCGCCAGGAGTACCAGCCGTGCGCACCGCCGATGCCCTCGATCACCGTCCACAGCGCCTCGCGCGTCGTGTCCACCTCGACGGACCGGTCGTCCACCAGCAGGCTCCCGCCGGCCCAGTCCGGGTCCTCGGGGAGCGTGTCGGACGGTGCGCCGGGTGTCGACGCCGACACCCAGCTCGTGCGCACGTCCAGCTCACGGATCCGCGTGAGCGCCAGCCCGACCGCGGTGTCGAAGTCGAGGAGCCCCCCGGGCGGGTCGGGCACGTACTCCTTGATGTCGTCCTCCCGGGCCACCACCTCGTGCACCAGCGAGCCCACGAGCGGCCGGGCGATCGCCGGCGGCACGGGCGTCACGAGCCCCACCCAGTGGCTGGCCAGGCCCGGCGTGAGGACCGGGACGGACCGGATGAACCGGGGACGGAGCCCCGCGACGGCCGCGTAGCGCTGCATCATCGCGCGGTAGGTGAGGACGTCCGGCCCGCCGATGTCGAACCCGCGGCTCACCTCGGCCGGGATGCTCGCCGCGCCGACGAGGTAGCGCAGCACGTCGCGGACCGCGATGGGCTGGATGCGGTTGTCGATCCACCGCGGCGCCACCATCGCGGGCAGTCGCTCGGTCAGGTACCGCATCATCTCGAACGACGCGCTGCCGGACCCGAGGATCACCGCGGCCCGGAGCACGACCGTCGGCACCCCGCCGTCGAGCAGGATCTCCTCGACCTCGCGGCGCGACTCCAGGTGCGGCGAGAGCCGCTCCCCGTCGGGGTACAGCCCGCCGAGGTAGACGACGCGGCGCACGCCGGCCTGCCGGGCCACGGCGGCGAAGCCGCGCGCGGTGGCACGGTCCCGCTCCGCGAAACCGGTCCCGGCGCCGAGCGCGTGGATCAGGTAGTAGGCCACGTCCACGCCCTCGAGCGCCCGGCGCAGGTCCGGGCGGGACGTGGCGTCGCCGGTGGCCACCTCCACGTCGTCGGCCCAGTCCCGCGACGCGATCCGCTCGGGGTGCCGGGCCAGCACGCGCACGGTGTACCCGGCGGCCAGCAGCTCGGGCACCAGCCGCCCCCCGATGTAGCCGGTGGCGCCGGTGACGAGCACCAGGCCGCGCCCCGGGTGGTCGTGTCCGTCGGTGGTGGTCATGGCGTCCGCTCCGGCCTCTCGGCCTCGTCAGGAATCTGGTCGGATCACTAGCTAGTCTAGAGACTTACTAGCCAGGCTAGCGATATTCGCAGGAAGGGGAACCCCTATGGCTCAGCAACGATCCGTCGACCGGGCCCAGCAGGCGGTCGTCACCGTCAGCTTTCTGGTGTGCCTGGTCGGCTCCATGATCGGCGTCGGCGTGTTCGGGGGGACGCCGATCGCGTCGGCCGCGGGCGGCGCCCTCGCCGCCGACGCCACCCTGCTGGCGCCCGCGTCGCCCGCCTTCACGGTCTGGACCGTCGTCTATGTCGGGCTGGCGGGATACACGGTGCTGCAGTGGTTCCCGGCGCCCGCGTCCGCGGACCGGCACCGCAGCCTCCGGCTGACCGTCGCCGGCACCATGCTGCTCAACGCGGCGTGGATCCTGGTGGTCCAGCTGGGCTGGCTCTGGGTGAGCGTGCTCGTCATCGCCGCGCTGCTCGCCCTGCTCGTGCGCGTGTTCGTGCTCCTCGGGCGGTCGCGGGCGAGCGGGCCCCTGGAGCTCGTCCTCGTCGACGGCGTGCTCGGGCTCTACCTCGGCTGGGTCTGCGTGGCCACCGTGGCCAACGTCGCGTCGGCCCTCGCGGACGCCGGGTTCGACGGCGCGGGTCTCGACCCGGACTGGTGGGCGGTCGCCGTCCTGGCGGTGGTCGCCGGGATCGGGGTCGCCCTGGCGGTGCGGGGCAGGGGCCGCGTCGCCGTGGCCGCCGCCATCGCCTGGGGTCTGGCCTGGATCGCCGTCGCCCGCTGGGACGGCGCGCCGCAGTCCGCGCCTACGGCCGTGGCCGCCGCCACGGCCGCCGTCCTCGTCCTCGCGGTCACGGTCGCCCTGCGCGTGCGGGCCACGACGCGCGAGCCCCGCACGGTCGACGCGTGACCGGGTCGCCCGCGCCCGCCGTCCTCGCCCTGCCCGGGCGGGGGGAGGATGGCCTCATGGACACCGACACGGCCGACCACGTGATCCTGCTCGACGACGCCGGCCGGCCCACGGGCACCGCGCCGCGCGCGACGGTGCACACCCGCGAGACCCCGCTGCACCTCGGCTTCTCCTGCTACCTCTTCCGCCCGGACGGGCAGATGCTCCTCACCCGGCGCGCCCTGTCGAAGCGGACGTGGCCCGGCGTCTGGACCAACTCCTTCTGCGGGCACCCCCGGCAGGGCGAGTCGCCGGTCCAGGCCGTGCAGCGGCACGCCCGGCACGAGCTCGGGCTGGACGTCGCGTCCGTCCAGCCCCTGCTGCCCGACTTCCGCTACCGGGCTGTCGACGCCGGCGGCGTGGTCGAGAACGAGATCTGCCCCGTCCTGTCCGCGGTCACTAACCGCGACCCGGTGCCGAACCCGGACGAGGTGATGGAGTGGCGGTGGGTCGCCCCGGACGACCTCGACGAGCTGGCCCGGCTCGCGCCCTGGGCGCTGAGCCCGTGGCTGGTCGAGCAGCTGCAGGAGCTGCGCGGGCTCGGGGTGCGGCCCGCGCCCCTCAGCCCCACGCCCGGTCCAGCCGGTGCGTGGTGAGGTCGGCGAGCGCACGGTTGACCGCGACGTCGTGCGTCCTGCTCGGCGACGGTGTCCCGGCGCAGCAGCGCGATCTCCTCGACGGGCTCGCCGTGCACGTGGACGCCGTCGGGGGACGTGACCAGGCGCTGCTCGACCGGGAACGACCCTCCCCGGTCAGCCGTCGAACGCGTGGCGCGCGGACTCGATGTGCTCCATGTGGTGCCTGGTCCACTCGCACATCAGGTCGACGGTGGCCCGCAGCCCCCGGCCCGGGCCGGTCAGCGTGTACTCGACGCGCGGCGGCACCGTGGGGTACACCGTGCGCTCCACCAGGCCGTTGCGCTCCATCATGCGCAGGTTCTGGGTCAGCATCTTGTGGCTGATGCCCTCCAGCGCGTCGCGCAGCTCGCTGAAGCGCAGCGTGTCGTCCCCCAGCGTCTCGATGATCAGCAGCGCCCACTTGTTGGCGACGTCCGAGAAGATCTCGCGGGCCAGGGTTCCCGCCCGCATGATGTCGTCCTGGGCCGCCTCGCTGGGCTGGATGGTCACCATCAGGTTCCTCCGTCACCGAAAAGTGCGCTCTTCCGGGACCAGCCTAGGTCTCCTATGGTTCCTGAGTCACCAGAAGTTTCTACGGACGAGGAGCGAGACCCATGACCGTCACCCTCACCGACCCTCCCGGCCTGCCCCGGAGCGACGCCTACCACCAGGTCGCCGTCGCCACGGGCACCCGGCAGGTCTTCGTCGCAGGCCAGGTCGCCTGGGACGCGGACGGTGCCACCGTCGGCGTCGGCGACCTCGCCGCCCAGGTCGAGCAGAGCTATCTCAACGTCGCCACGGCCCTCGCCGGCGCCGGGGCGGGGATGGCGGACGCCGTCCGGCTGACCGTCTACGTCGTGGACTGGACGCCGGACAGGATGGCGTCCTTCCTCGACGGCGTGGCCCGCGCCGCGGCCCGGCTGGGCGCCGTCCCGGCACCACCCGCGACGCTCATCGGCGTCGCCGCCCTGCACACGCCGGAGCACCTCGTCGAGGTCGAGGCCACCGCCGTCGTCGGCGAGCCGGAGCCCGCCGCCTCCCGCCCGGAGACCTTCGCGACCCCGGGCTACGGCGAGCGCATGCTCGAGGCCAGGCACTACAGCCAGGCCGTCCGCCTCGGCGACCGCGTCGAGATCTCGGGCCAGGGCGGCTGGGACGACGACCTGAACTTCCCGGAGTCGCTCGAGGACGAGATCGTCCGCGCGTTCGACAACGTCGAGCGGACCCTCGCGACCGCGGGCGCGACCTGGCGCGACGTCGTGCACGTGAACTCCTACCACCTGCCCGAGGTCCCCGGCTTCATCGGGGAGACCCACCACCGCGTGATGATCGAGCAGCTCGGCGCGCGCACCGGCGAGCGCCGGCCGGTCTGGACCGAGACCGGCGTCTCCGCCTTCGGGGCGCCCGGGATGCGCGTCGAGATCCGCGTGACGGCGGTCGTCGGCTCGGGAGAGCCCGCCTGACCGGCAGCCGCACCACCACCGCCCCGACGTCCCGAGGAACGGTCCATGGCCTGGAGCACGCGAGAGCTCGCCGAGCTGGCGGGAACCACGGTGAACACCGTCCGGCACTACCACCGGCTCGGCCTGCTGGACGAGCCCGAGCGCAGCGGCAACGGGTACAAGCGGTACGGGGTGCGGCACCTGGTGCGCCTGCTGCGGGTCCGGCGGCTCGCGGACCTGGGCGTCCCGCTCTCGCGGATCGCGGAGGTCGGCGCGGGCGGCGAGAGCACGCCGGCCGCGCTGCGTGAGCTGGACGCCGAGCTCGCGCGGAACATCGAGAAGCTGCAGCAGGCGCGGGCCGACATCGCGACGATCCTGCGCGACGACGCCCCCGCCGACGCCCCCGCCGGGTTCGCGTCCGTGGCGGCGCACCTGTCCGAGGCGGACAGCTCGATCATCCACATCTACTCCCGGCTCTACGACGAGGACGCGATGGCGGACCTGCGGCGCATGGTGGAGGACGACGCCGACACCGGCGCCGGCACGGACGAGTTCGACGCGCTGCCGACCGACGCGGACGAGGGCACGCGGCAGCGGCTCGCCGCACGGCTGGCGCCCACCCTCGCGCAGAACCTGGTCGACTACCCGTGGCTGAGCGACCCGGTGGGGCACCTGTCGAGGAGCGAGCGCCTCACCCAGCAGACGTTCCTCGAGTCGGTGGCCGAGCTCTACAACACCGCCCAGCTCGACGTGCTCCAACGGGCCGCCCTCCTCGCGCACGAGCAGCTGCGGGCGGACCGTGCGGCGGGGGACGACCCCGGGTGAGCGGCGGCCCCGCGCAGACCCCGACCCGCACCCCTTGACCCTGTGCCGACCACACGGTTTCCACTGGGGGCAGAGCCGAGGCCTCTCGGCACCAGCGACCGTGCACACCCAAGGAGTCCCATGCGTCCCGTCGAGGAGCTCGTCGACAGCTTCCAGCGTCTCGTGGCCGACGTGCCCGAGATCGTCCAGCCCCTGATCGTGCTGCTCGCCGGCGCGATCCCGTTCGTCGAGGGGGAGGGGGCGTCGATGATCGGCATCGTCGGCGGCATCAACCCCGTCGTCGCGGCGGTCGCCGCGGCCGCGGGGAACTTCCTCTGCGTGCTCCTCGTGGTGCTCCTCACCTCACGGGCCCGCACGGCCGTTGCGACCCGTCGCGCCTCCCGCGTCGAGGCGACCGTGGGAACCGCGGGGACCGCAGGGTCCACAGAGGCCGAAGGGGCCGCGGGGCTCGAGGCCTCCGCGCCGGCCAGGCCGGAGTCGAAGGGTCGCCAGCGCTTCAACCGCTGGCTCGTCCGGTTCGGCGTCCCGGGCGCGAGCATCCTCGGCCCGCTCGCGATCCCGACCCAGTTCACGGCCGCGATGCTCGTCGCCGGCGGCACCCCGCGGCGGTGGGTCCTGCTCTGGCAGGCCGTCGCGATCGTCCTCTGGACGACCGTCGCCACCGTGTCGGTCTCGCTCGCGCTCCGCCTCGTCGTCCCGGCCTGAGCGACGACGGAGGTCCGACCAGCCCCTCCAAGGCGTCGCGGAACGGACCGCCTCAGGAAGAACCTCGGAACCGAGAAGGTCCCGGCCAGGAGAACCCGGCCGGGACCTTCTCGTCGCGTGGGCCGTACGCCTCACTCGGAGGCGCCGGCCCGACCTGCCGTGCGCGCGCGGGGCACGGAAGACGGGTCTGCCCCGACGCGATCGGCCGTGGCGGCATCGTCGGTGAAGTGCAACAGGTCTTCGACGCTGCGGTCGAAGGCGTCGCGCGCTTGGACGGGATCGCCGAGATGTCCGGCTGTCGTCGCGCCGTCGCGGAGCATCACGTAGCGGTTGGCGGCGAGGTCCGGCTGCGGGTGGCCGGCCGAGGCGAACGTGTCGCGGATGAGGTCGTGAAACCAGGCGCGGTGGGCGAGTACGGCGCGCAGGATCGGGGCGTCCGGATCCTCGAACTCCGAGGCCGCGTTGATGAACGGACAGCCCCGAAAGCCGGGCTGGAGGAGCTGCGCGGTGATGTTCTTGCCGATCAGCTTGAGCATGTCGCCCGGGTCCTTGGCGGCCTCTCGCGCGGCTGCAGCGCGCGCGTCATAGCCGTCATGGACGCGTTGGAGGTAGGCGAGGGTCAGGTCCTGCTTGCTGGGGAAGTGCCGATAGAAGGTGGCCAGCGTCACACCCGCCTCCGAGACGATCCGCGCGACACCGACGCTGTTGATGCCCTCGGCGTAGAAGATCCGCGCAGCCGTGGCCAACAGACGTTCGCGGGCCGCTGAGCTCTTCGCTGGTGGGAGGTTCGTGATCTGCATGGTCTCCCGATCATAGACGAAGAAGAGAGAGAACGTTCACTCTTGACAGCCGCCGACGGCGGTGCTGTTCTGGGAGAGAACGAACGCTCTCTCTGTCTCTATCGGGAACGACCGGAAGGAAGATCACCATGAACGTCACGTCTTGGAGTCGCCGGCGGTTCGGCGCCACCATCGGCGTCGCGGTGCTGGCCCTCAGCATCGGGACGACCGCTGCGCAGGCCGACATCAGCCAGCACCGCGACCAGAGCTCGCACGCCAAGCCCACGATCGTGCTCGTACACGGGGCGTTCGCCGACGGCAGTGGCTGGAACGGCGTGATCGCCGAGCTGCAGCACGACGGCTACCCCGTCATCGCCGCAGCCAACCCGCTCCGCAGCCTCGAGGCGGACTCCGCCTATGTCCGCAGCATCATCGACTCGGTCGACGGTGACGTCGTGCTGGTGGGCCACTCCTACGGCGGAGGTGTCATCACGAACGCCGCCACGGGCGCCGACAACGTCGATGCCCTCGTCTACGTCGCGGGCCACGCCCCGGACAAGGGCGAGACCGTCGGTCAGTTCAGCGATCCCGAGCAGTACCCGGGCAGCGAGCTGACGCCCGACTCGCTCGTGACCCGCCCGTACGCCGGCGGCGCGGACATCACCATCGACCCGGCCAGGTTCCGGCAGATCTTCGCCGCCGACCTGCCCGCGAGCGAGGCCCGTCTCATGGCCGCGACGCAGCGCCCGGCCGACGTCTCGATCCTCGAGGAGCCCTCGCCGGGCGAGCCGGCCTGGAAGACGATCCCCAGCTGGTACCAGGTCTCGAGCGACGACAAGGCACTCTCCCCGGTGGCGCAGCGCTTCTTCGCCAAGCGCATGGGCGCCCACACCACCGAGGTCAAGGCCTCGCACGTCGGGTTCATCTCCCACCCGAAGACGACGGCGAACGTCATCGAGTCGGCTGCACGCGCCACCGACTGATCCATCCGCGCGGCCGGCACGTCGCGTCGATCAACGACCTGACGTGCCGGCCGCCTGGCCACCCATCGCACCCATCGCAACCATCGAAAGAGAGACCTCATGTCCGAGTCAGTCGAAACGCGCGAGGCGGCTGCCGGCGCTGACACCAGCCGCAGCACGAAGGCGCTGCGGAACCTGTACTACGTGCGATCCGGGTTCGCCGTCGTCTGGGCGATCCTGCTGATCGTGACCGCGACGACGATCAACCCGGTCGCGATCACGCTGCTCGTCGTCTACCCGTTGTTCGACGTCGCTGCGGCGGTCGTCGACTTCCGCTCCTCGGGTTCCAGCCGGCCGAAGGCGCCGCTGTACCTCAACATGGTCTTGAGTCTGCTGGCTGCCATCGGGCTGGCGGTCGCCGTCGGCTCCGGTATCCCGGACGTGCTGCGGGTGTGGGGTGCGTGGGCGATCACGGCCGGGATCGTGCAGCTGGTCGTCGCCGTTCTGCGCTGGCGCCTCGGCGGTCAGGTGGCGATGGTCCTCAGCGGCGGCATCTCCGTCCTGGCGGGCAGCGGCTTCATCCTGATGGCCGGCGGCCCGGATGCCGCGCTGACCGGCGTCGGCGGGTACGCGATCCTGGGGGGCATCTTCTTCCTGGTCTCGGCAGTCCGGCTGAACGTCGTCATGCGAAGGACGGTGAAGTGATCATGACCGGAGCCACCCGACAGCCCACCGGCGAGTCCGACGGGACAGCCGGCCCGGACGTGGACTCCGTCGTCGATGTGGTCATCATCGGCGCCGGGCCGACTGGTGAGAACGTCGCCGACCGGGTCGTCCAGGGCGGCCTGACCGCGACCGTCGTCGAACGCGAGCTCGTCGGCGGGGAGTGCTCGTACTGGGCCTGCATGCCGACCAAGGCGCTGCTCCGCGACGCCGCCGCCCTCCGCGCCGCCCGCGCCCTTCCCGCCGCCGGGCTCGCCGTCAGCGGTGCCCTGGACCTGGCCGCGGTCTTCGCCCGTCGGGACCGGATCGCCGCGGAGTGGAACGACTCCGGCCAGGTCGACTGGCTCAACGGTGCCGGCATCACGTTGGTCCGCGGACACGGCCGGATCACGGCCCCGCGCACGGTGGCCGTCACCGACGACGACGGCACGACGACCACGCTGCAGGCCCGTCATGCCGTCGTCATCGCGACCGGCAGCAACGCACACGTCCCGCCGATCACAGGACTGGCCGACGTCGGGCCGTGGACGAGCAGGGACGCCGCGGCCGCTCAGAAGGTGCCGGACCGGTTGGCGATCATCGGTGGCGGAGTCGTCGGCTCCGAGATGGCCACCGCCTACAGCGCGCTGGGATCCCAGGT
This sequence comes from Promicromonospora sp. Marseille-Q5078, assembly GCF_050315395.1. Classification (NCBI taxonomy): domain Bacteria; kingdom Bacillati; phylum Actinomycetota; class Actinomycetes; order Micrococcales; family Promicromonosporaceae; genus Promicromonospora; species Promicromonospora sp. Marseille-Q5078. Next base: position 126,822 of record NZ_JBNPQG010000001.1, on the reverse strand, counting down.
GCGGTTGATCTCTCGGACCCGGCTGCTACCCACCACCGAACCGTTCGCCGGTGAGCAGGTGGCCGACGCACTGCGCACGGCCGGAGTCACGCTGCACCTGGGTGTCGACGCCGTCGAGGTCCGGCGGGACGAGTCCGGCACCGTCGAGATCACCCTGTCCGACGGCAGCACGGTGGCGGCGGACGACGTCCTCGTCGCCACCGGGCGCGCGGCCAGCACCACGGACATCGGCCTGGACCGGATCGGCCTCGACCCCGGCAGCTGGCTCACCGTCAACGAGGCGCTGGCCGTGCTCGACGGGAACGGCAAGCCGGTCGGCGACGACACCGCCGCCGACCCCGGCACGGGGTGGCTGTTCGCCGCCGGGGACGTCAATCAACGCGCTCCGCTGACCCACCACGGCAAGTACCAGGCCCGCGCACTGGGCGACGCCATCGCGGCACGGGCCAAGGGCATCGAGCCCGGCCTGCAGCCGTGGGGACGCCACGCCGTGACCGCGGACGAGCTGGCACCCACCCAGGCGATCTTCACCGATCCCGAGGTCGCCACGGTCGGACTCACCGCGCAGGACGCCGAGGCGTCCGGAAGGAACGTCCGCGTGGTCGACTGCGACCTCGGCGCGATCGCCGGTGCGGCGCTGCATGCCGACGACTACCGGGGCCGGGCCCGCATCATCATCGACGCCGAGCGCGACACGGTGATCGGGTTCACCGCGGTCGGCCGCGATGTCGCCGAACTCCTCCATGCCGCCACGATCGCCATCGCCGGCGAGGTCCCGCTGGACCGGCTCTGGCACGCCGTGCCGGCGTACCCGACCATCAGCGAGCTCTGGCTCCGCCTGCTCGAGGCCGACGGTCGAGATCACTAGCCGTTCACACCGCGATCGCCGCCGCTTCCGGTGACGGACCCGCCACGGGACGCGCGCAGCGCCCCATTCACCAGTTGTCTCGCATCGACCCGCAAGGAGCTTCCCATGACCACGAAGATCACTCTCATCTACGACAACCCCGTCGACCCGACCGCGTTCGAGGCCGCGTACCCCGACCTGATCGACCGCGCACGCAAGATCCCCGGGGTCCAGAGGATGGAGACCTCCAAGGTCTGGCCCAAGGAGGACGGCACCGCCACCCCTGCCTACCGCATGATCGACCTCTACTTCCCCGACTACGACGCAGCGAGCTCGGCGGTGCAGACGCCCGAGATGGGCGCGTTCTTCCCCCGCGCGCTCGAGCTCGCCACGGGGGGAGCGAAGGCAGTCTTCGCCGACGTCGAGGAGGCTTGAGTCAGGACGTGCCGCGGTGCCTCGGGCCGGATCACACGGTCCGGAACGCAGAAGGTCCCGGCCAGGAGAACCTGGCCGGGATCCTTTCTTCGGGGTAGCGGCTCGCGGGATCGTCGCGTCACGCCAACTTGTCGGCCTCGTCCAGCAGCGGGAGCAGGGTGTCCCGCAGCGCCGTGTTCATCTCGGTGGACGACGTCAGGTCGAGCCCGTCGAGAGCACGTTCGACGTCGGCCCGGGCCTGCGGCCCGTTCCCTGCCGCCAGGTGGGCGGTCGCCCGGACCCGCAGGGACAGCCGGACGAGCGTGGTCGCCCGCACCTCCTCGGCGACGGCGAGGGCGCGGCAGGCCTCCTCGATCGCCTCGGCCTGCCGGTCGAGACCGGCGAGCGCCAGGGCCATGTAGTAGTGCAGGGTGCCGACCACGTACGTCATGGCGTGCGTGGCGAACGGCGCCTCGGCCTGCACGCGGTCGTACGCGGCGCGGTGCGCGTCGAGCGCGAGCTGGTGGTCACCGTGCGCGTGGGCGTGGTTGCCGAGCGCTGCTGCGGCACTGGTCACGCCCTCCGCGTCGCCGGCGAGGCCGAAGTGCAGCAGTGCGGTGCGACTGGCCTCCGGGCCGCCGTCGAGCCCGTTCTGCTGCAGCATCCAGCCGAGGTAGTAGTGCGTCCACCCGAGCTGCTGATGGTCCCCGGACCTCTCGGCGGCCTCGACCGCGAGCCGGGCGAGCCGGAGCCCTTCCACCGGGTCCCGCGACTCGATGACCGTGGCCCACACGAGGTAGCCCAGGTGCATCGCCTCCAGACGCTCGTCCTCGAGGGCTCGCGACGCGTCCACGGCGAGCCCGAAGAACTCCACCCAGTGACCCCAGTCCGCCCAGAGCTCCGAGAACCAGTGCAGCGCGTCCGCCACGTCGGCCACCGTCGTGTGCTCGCCGGCCTTCGCCGCCGCCTGCATCGCCGGCCACCAGTGCTGCTCCTCGAGGCGGATCCAGGCGTCGGCCGCCCCCGCGTCGACGAAGACCACCCCGGTCGGTCCGGCATCCTCCGGCGAGCGACCCGGTTCGAACCAGGCACCGGCACGCTCCAGGCTCCCGAGCAGCCAGTGCCGGAGCCGGGCCCTGCGCGCCCGCGTCTCCTCGGCGGGCTCGGCATCGGCCCGGCGTGCGCCGGCGAACAGGCGGACGAGGTCGTGCAGGTGATAGCGGTTGCCCCCGCGGGCCTCGACCAGCCCGAGGTCGGTGAGCTCGTCCAACCAGCTCTCGACGTCGACGACGTTCGCGGGCGACGCGAGGGTGGCGGCGGCGATCCGGGCGTCGAACGTTCCGGTGTCGATCACGGAGATGGAGCGGAACAGCGTCGCCACGGCCGGTTCCAGGTCCTCGTAGGACAGCGTGAAGGCTGCCTCGACCGCCAGGTCGCCGGCCACCAGCATGCGCAGGCGGTCCTCGGCCGACCTGATGCGGGTCGAGAAGTCGCCCGCCCGGACGGCGGGTGTGGCAGCGATCCGGTTCCCGGCGATCCGCATCGCGAGCGGGACGTTGCTGGAGAGCTCCGCGAGCTCGCGGAGGTCGCCGGCGTCCCGCTGGTCCGCAGGGATGATGTGGGCCAGCAGCTCGACGCTCTCCTCGGGCCGCAGCGGACCGAGGGTGATGCGCCGCACCCCCTCCAGCCCGGTCAGCGCGCGTCGTGAGGTGACCACGACCGCGCTGAGGGGGTCCAGCGTGAGGACGGGGCGGACCTGGGCCTCGGCGTCGGCGTTGTCGAGGAGCACACTCACCGCCGTCATCCCGGTCACCGCGCGCCAGCGGTGCACCGCGTCGTCGAGGGTCCGCGGTGTCGCGTCGCCGGCGCCGGGGACCTGGCGCAGCAGGCCACTGACGACCTGGAGCGGCGTCGGCGGGGCCGGGCTCAGGCCGTCGAGGTCGAGGAAGAGGATCGGGCGTGAGCTCTCGAGGCGGTGGATCGCCTCGAGAGCGGTGGTGGTCTTGCCGATCCCGGCCAGCCCGGAGATCACGACCGGAGCCGTCCGACCCTCCGGGGAGCTACCGAGGAACGACAGGATCTCGGCGATCTCGCGTTCGCGACCGCTGAAGTCCCACACCCGGTGCGGTGCGACGGCCGAGGCCCGGGGCCCCTGCGCCGGGACGGCACGCCGGGCGCGCACCTCGCGCAGCAGCTCCTCACGGTCGGAGGGGTCGAGCCGGAGCCCGCGGGCGAGGGCGTCGATGGTCCGTCGGTGCGGTGCGACGCTGACGCCCCGCTCCACGTCGCCGATGGTCCGGACGCTCACGCCCGAGCGTTCGGCGAGGGCTTCGAGGGTGAGGTCGGCCGACAGGCGCAGCCGCCGCAGCTGCTCACCGAGCGTGGGGGGTCGGTTCACCGGAGGTGACTTCCCATTTCTGCCTGCTTTCTTCCTGGTCACCCGGCCCGTGTGGCGGTGAGGTAGGGACAGGCGGTCGCCCGCGGTCTCACTGGACGGGGCGCAGACCCTCGTCGGCGCTCAGCCGGACGACTCCTTCAGCAGCAGAGGATATTTCATGCCCTTCATCACGACCTCCGACGGTACGGAGATCTACTTCACGACCCAGGGCTCGGGCCAGCCGGTCCTCTTCAGCCACGGGTGGCCGCTGAGCTCGGACGCCTGGCAGGTCGAGCTCAAGCTGCTCGCGGACGCCGGCTACCAGGCCATCGCGCACGACCGGCGCGGCCACGGCCGTTCCTCGAAGACGTCCACGGGGAACGACATGGACACGTACGCCCGTGACCTCGCGGAGCTGGTGGAAGCCCTCGACCTGCGCGACCTCGTCGTGATCGGCCACTCGACCGGTGGCGGAGAAGTGGTCCGCTATGCGGCGCAGCACGGCGCCGGGCGGGTCGCCCGCGTCGTCACGGTGGGTGCTGTACCCCCGATCATGGTCCAGACCGAGGACAACCCGGGCGGACTGCCGATCAGCGTGTTCGACGGCATCCGTGCCGGCGTGCTGAACGACGCCTCGCAGTTCTACCAGGACCTCGCAGAGTCGTTCTTCGGCGCCAACCGGGAGGGAGCGAACGTCTCCCAGGGCGCGAAGGACGACTTCTGGCGGCAGGGCATGCTGGTGAACCTGGCGGCTGCCTACGACTGCGTGAAGGCCTTCTCCGAGACCGACTTCACCGAGGACCTCGAGGCCCTCGACGTGCCGGTCCTCATCGCGCACGGTGACGACGACCAGATCGTCCCGATCGGCGCTTCCGCGCTCCGCTCGGTCGAGCTCGTGAAGGACGCCACCCTGAAGGTCTACCCGGGGGCGCCGCACGGCATCTACGGCGACTACCGCACGGCGCTCGGCGCCGACATCCTCGAGTTCCTCGCCCGCTGACGGCGGACGTCGAGGCCCCCTCGGCAGCCGCGGAGGCTCGGAGCGCGGTCGGCATCGCCGCCCTGCCACCGGGCTCGCCCGTCGAGGTCGAGCTGATCCTCGAGTCCCCATGACCCGCACGACCGAAGGAGCTTCACCCATGTCCGAAGACATCACCGTGGTCCTGGTCCATGGCGCGTTCGCCGAGTCCGCCAGCTGGTCCGGCGTGATCCCCCGGCTCACCGACGCCGGGGTGGCCGCCATCGCCACGCCGAACCCGCTGCGCAGCGTCACCTCTGACGCGGAGAACGTGCGACGGGCCGTCGACGGGGTGGGCGGGCCCGTCCTTCTCGTCGGCCACTCCTACGGCGGCGCGGTCATCACCGAGGCCGCCGCGGACAACCCCGCCGTCGTCGGCCTGGTCTACGTCGCCGCGTTCGCTCCCGACCACGGCGAGAACGCCCTGGGGCTGACCGGCAAGTTCCCGGGAAGCACCCTCGGCGAGACGGTGCGCTCGTACCCGCTCGGGGACGGGACGAACGACCTCGTGGTGGACCGGGACCTGTTCCCGGGCCAGTTCGCCGCCGACGTCCCGGCCGCCGACGCCGCGGTCCAGGCTCGCACGCAGCGCCCCATCAGGGACTACGCGCTCGGCGAGGCGCAGCCGGCCGAGACCCCGGCGTGGAAGACGCTGCCGTCATGGTTCGTCTTCGGCGACGCGGACAAGAACATCCCCGTCGAGGGCCTGCGGTTCATGGCCGAGCGTGCCGGAGCCGTCTCGATCAAGGAGATCCCCGGCGCGTCCCACTCGGTGATGGTGTCGCAGCCCGCAGCGGTCACCGAGCTGATCACCGAAGCGGTCGACCACCTGTCGAAGCAGTAGTCCTCCCGGCTGTTTCCAGGACGGACCTCCCGGTCCCGGCAGGGCCGGGCAACGTCGACGTCAACCGGACCTCTGGTGACGTCGTCGTCCCGGCCCGTCCCCTCGGAATACGCAGAAGGTCCCGGCCAGGAGAACCTGACCGGGACCTTCTCTTCACGTGCGCGAGGGGGGAGTTGAACCCCCACGCCCTTTCGGGCACACGGACCTGAACCGTGCGCGTCTGCCTATTCCGCCACTCGCGCGTGCCGCAGAAGATTAGCACGGCGGCGGGGGTGGCCCCCAATCGCCCTCAGGGGCAGGATCATGGGCCCTCCCGGGCACCGCCCGGTTCTGAGTCTGCGCCGAGCGTTCGCAGGAAATCCACACCGCGCGGAGGGGTGGTGCTGCGGCGCTGCCTACGATCTAGATAGTCTGCCCGCGGACGAGTCGGGCCGACGGGAGGAGGTGGCATGGGCGCCCTGGAGCGCTTCGAGAAGGGCGTGGAACGCGTCATGAACAACGCGTTCGCGAAGGTGGGTCGCAACAGCGAGATCAAGCCGGTCGAGCTGGCGAGCCGTCTGCGCCGCGAGATCGACGACCGCGCGGCCGTCGTCGGGCGCGACCGGACGGTCGTGCCGAACGAGTTCACCATCGAGCTGTCCTCGGCGGACTTCTCCCAGATCGACGCCTGGGGGGCCGAGACGATGGCCGACGAGCTCGCGACGAACCTCACCGAGTACGCGGCGTCGCAGCACTATGCCTTCGTGGGCCCGGTCAGCGTGTCCTTCGAGGAGCACGAGGACCTGCCGGGCGGCCGCTTCCAGCTCCGTTCCGCGACCGTGCGCGGCAACGTCGCGCCCGCGACGTCGGCGGCGCCCTCCACGCGGCACCCGCTCATCGACATCGACGGTCAGCGCTACCTCCTGACGGGCCCCGTCACCGTCATCGGCCGCGACGCCGAGGCCGACATCGTCGTGGACGACCCGGGCGTCTCCCGCCGCCACCTGGAGATCCGGGTCACGCCGGACGGCGTCGTCGCGACCGACCTCGGCTCCACCAACGGGCTGTTCGTCGAGGGCCATCAGGTCCCGGCGGCCACCCTGCTCGACGGGAACACCATGACGATCGGCCGTACCCGCATCATGTTCTGGACCGGCAGCGCTTCCGGCCAGCAGACCGAAGGCTGGTGATCCCCCCAGGATGAGTGAGCTGACGATCACCCTGCTGCGGCTGGGCTACCTGGTGCTGCTCTGGGTGTTCGTGCTCTCCGCGATCGCGGTGCTGCGCCGCGACCTGGCGCCCCGCGGTACCCCGCGCGCCTCCCGTGCGGAGCGCCGTCGTACCGAGTCCGCCGGGTCCGGTCCGGCAGCGACGCCCGCCGGCGCCGCGCCCGCGGCCGCCCCGCCGCGCACCTCCGGCCCGACCCGCCTGGTCGTGACGAGCGGCCCGCTGAGCGGCACCACCCTCCCGCTGTCCTCGGCGTCGATCCTCATCGGTCGTGCGCCGGGCTGCACCCTCGTGCTCGACGACGACTACTCGTCGTCGCGGCACGCCCGCATCTTCCCCCAGGGCGACCAGTGGTACGTCGAGGACCTGGGGTCGACGAACGGCACGTTCATCGGGGACACGCAGGTGTCCGGGCCGATCCCGCTGGGACCGGGCGTGGGTGTCCGGATCGGCCGGTCCGTCGTCGAGCTCCAGGGGTGAGCGCTCCGTGACCCTCACCCTGCGGTATGCCGCGCGCTCCGACGTCGGCCTCGTGCGCTCGAACAACCAGGACTCGGCGTACGCCGGGCCGCACCTGCTGGCCGTCGCCGACGGCATGGGCGGGCACGCCGGCGGCGACGTCGCGTCGCGCCTCGCGATCGCCGCCCTCGCGCCGCTCGACCGCGTCGAGCACGGCCCCGAGGAGGCGCTGACCGACCTCGAGCACACCGTGGAGCGCGCCCGCCAGGACCTGGTGCGCGCCAGCGACGCCGACCCCGAGCTGGTCGGCATGGGCACCACCGTCACCGCGCTGCTGCACACCGGCAGCACGCTGGTCATGGCCCACCTCGGCGACTCGCGCGCGTACCTGCTGCGCGACGGCCGCCTCACGCAGGTCACGGTCGACCACACGTTCGTGCAGCACCTCGTCGACACCGGGCGCATCTCGCCGGAGGAGGCGGAGCACCACCCGCAGCGGAACGTCGTCATGCGGGTGCTGGGCGACTTCGACGTCGACCTGACGCCCGACATGTCGGTCCGCGAGGCGCGTGGCGGCGACCGCTGGCTGCTCTGCTCCGACGGCCTGTCCGGCTTCGTCTCGCCCGAGCAGATCACCGAGGTGCTCGCCGAGACGCCGTCGCCCGACGACGCGGCCGACCTGCTGATCACGCTGTCCATGACGGCGGGCAGCACCGACAACATCACGGTGATCGTCGCCGACGTCGTGGACGACGACGCGGCCCCGGCGGCCGACGCCGCGGGCGCGACGACGGCCCTGCCGACCGGCGCGGGCGCCCCGCAGATCGTGGGCGCCGCCGCGACGGGCGAGCTCCCGGCGGTGCTCGCCACCCCCGCGGAGGAGCTCGAGGACGACCCCGCGCCCACGGACCAGGCCCAGCCCGCCACCGACGACGAGACCGACGAGGACGACCCCGAGGACGACGACGCGCGCCCGGCGCGCCGCCGGCGCCCCTGGATCACGCTCCTCGTGGTGCTCGTCGTGCTCGGCGGCGTGGGCTACGGCCTGTGGTGGGCGTACGGGTGGACGCAGCAGCAGTACTACGTCGGGGTGGCCGACGGCGAGGTCGCCGTCTTCCAGGGCATCCCGGCCAGCGCCGGCCCGCTCACCCTCTCCACCCCCGTGGAGCTCACCGGCACGCCGGTCTCCGACCTGCCGGACTACTGGGCCGACCGTCTCGACGGCTCCATCCGCGCGTCGTCCGAGGCCGAGGCGCGCGAGCGCGCGGACCGGCTCATCACCGAGGCCGCCCCCGAGCCCACACCCACCCCCACACCGACCGCCACGCCGACCCCGAAGACGACGCCCTCGAGCACGCCGAGCACGAAGCCGTCCACGAAGCCGTCCCAGAAGGCCGACGCCGCTGGGGGGTCGAAGGAATGAGCGCCGCCGTCGAGGCCTCCGCCGCGCGCCAGGTCTCGCCCACCGAGCGCCGGCCCGCACGCCTGGCCGAGCTGTTCCTGCTGATCCTCTCCCTGGCCGCCGGCATCACGGCGTTCGCGATGGTCGGCCGCAGCGTGACCGGCGAGCTGCCGTCCGACTTCTGGTCGGTCAGCATCCTCCTCACGGTCATCGGCGTCGCCGCGCACGTGGTGCTGCGGCTGCGCGCGCCGTGGGCGGACCAGGTGATCCTGCCGGCCGTGGTGCTGCTCAACGGGCTGGGCCTGGCGATGATCCTGCGCCTCGAGCTCGCGGGCATGCAGGGCGCCGACGCCTGGTCGCAGATGATGTACACCGCGCTCGGCGCGCTCATCGCGATCGCGCTGATCTGGTTCCTGCGCGACCACCGCTGGATCCGCAAGCTCACGTACACCGCGATGCTGGTGGGCCTCGGGCTCGTCGTGCTGCCGCTGCTGCCCGTCATCGGGCGCGAGATCAACGGCGCGCGCATCTGGGTGAACATCGCCGGCTTCTCCCTGCAGCCCGCCGAGTTCGCCAAGATCGCGTTCGCGATCTTCTTCGCCGGCTACCTGGTCACCAACCGGGACACCCTGACCCTGGCCGGCAAGCGGGTGCTGGGGCTGCAGCTGCCGCGCATCCGCGACCTCGGCCCGATCATCATCGTGTGGGCCGCGTCCCTCGCGGTCCTGGTCTTCGAGCGCGACCTCGGCACCTCGCTGCTGTTCTTCGGGCTGTTCGTGGCGATGCTCTACCTCGCCACCGAGCGGTTCAGCTGGGTGCTCATCGGCCTCGTCCTGTTCGCGGCGGGCGCCCTGGTCGCCGCGAGCGTGTTCCCGCACGTCGGCGCGCGCATGGACGTGTGGCTCCACCCGTTCGACAACGAGCTGTACAACGCGCCGGGCGGGTCCTACCAGATCGTCCAGGGCACGTTCGCCCTGGCCGCGGGCGGGATGTTCGGCACCGGTTGGGGCGAGGGCTACCCGTACCTCGTGCCCTACGCCTTCTCCGACTTCATCTACTCGTCCCTGGGCGAGGAGCTGGGCCTCACCGGCCTGCTCGCGATCCTCCTGACGTACCTGCTCATCGTGCAGCGCGGCCTGCGCACCGCGATCGCCGTGCGCGACGGGTTCGGCAAGCTGCTCGCCGGCGGCCTCGCGTTCGTCATGGCGCTGCAGCTGTTCGTCGTCGTCGGCGGCATCACGCGGATCATCCCGCTCACCGGCCTGACGCTGCCGTTCATGGCGCAGGGCGGGTCGTCGCTGCTGGCCAACTGGATCGTCATCGCGCTGCTGCTGCGGATCTCCGACAACGCCCGCCGGCCCTCCGCGCTCCCCATGCGCGGCACGGTCGCCCAGGGTGGTGCCGTGAACGACCCGATCGTCGTGGGTGCGTCGGGCTCGACGCCAGGCGCGGGCACCCCCGCCGCCGGCACGCCCGTGCGCCGGTCCGCGGCGGGACCGGTCGGCGACGTCTCCGGCCGGGACGGCGGTCAGCCCACGGAGGCGATCGACCCGGCGACCGGCCGACCCCGAGGAGGCGAGCACCTGTGAACACGACCCTGCGTCGGCTGGCGAGCGTCGTCATGGTCATGTTCCTGGCGCTCATGGTCTCGACCACGTGGATCCAGTTCTTCCACTCCGACGAGCTCAACAGCGACAGCCGCAACATCCGCTCGATCTACGCCGAGTACGGCCGCGCCCGCGGGCCGATCGTCGTGGACGGCGAGGCGGTGGCGCAGTCCACGCCCGTCGACGACGAGTTCGGGTACCAGCGCGAGTACGCGGACGGGAAGCTGTACTCGCCCCTGACCGGCTTCTTCTCGCTGGCCAACGGCACCACGGCGATCGAGCACAGCGAGAACGACTACCTCAACGGGCAGGCCGACGCCCTCTGGGTGGACCGCCTGCAGAACCTGCTCACCGGCCAGGACCCGGAGGGCTCCTCGGTGGAGCTGACCATCAACCCGAAGGCGCAGCAGGCCGCCTGGGACGCCCTCGGCGACCAGCGCGGCGCCGTCGTCGCCCTCGACCCGAAGACGGGCGCGATCCTCGCGCTCGTGTCCAAGCCGTCGTTCGACCCCAACGATCTCGCGTCGCACTCCACCAAGAAGGCCGGCGAGGCGTACACGGACCTGCTCAACGACGACAGCAACCCGCTGAAGAGCCGCGCTACGAACTGGACCTACCCCCCGGGCTCGACGTTCAAGCTGGTGACGGCGGCCGCGGCGCTCGAGAGCGGCGACTACGACGCCGACACCTCCATCGACGCGCCCGACACCTACCAGCCGCCGGGCACCGATCGGAGCATCGGCAACTACGGCGGCACGTCCTGCTCATCGTCCGGGGAGATGAGCCTGGCCGACGCGCTGCGCATTTCCTGCAACACCGCGTTCGCGGAGCTGGGGGTGGACCTCGGCAGCGAGGCCCTGTACGAGCAGGCGAACGCGTTCGGGTGGAACGAGCCCTACCAGGTCCCGTTCGGCACTGACGCGAGCATCTTCCCCGAGCCGAGCGACGCGTTCGCCCCTGCGTTCGTGGCCCAGGCCTCCATCGGGCAGTGGGACGTGCGGGAGACGCCGCTGCAGGTCGCCGTGACCACGGCCGCGATCGCGAACGGTGGCGAGGTCATGCAGCCGTACTCCGTGGACACCGTCCGCGACCCGCAGCTCGAGGTGGTGCGCGAGACGTCGCCCACGAGCGTCCGCCGCGCGGTCTCGCAGGAGACGGCGAACCAGCTCACCGACATGATGGTCGGCGTCGTGGAGGACGGCTCGGGCAGGTCGGCGCAGATCTCCGGCGTGACGGTGGCGGGCAAGACCGGCACCGCGCAGCACGGCGAGGGTGCGCCCCCACACGTGTGGTTCACCGGCTTCGCGCCGGCGGAGGACCCCAAGGTGGCAGTCGCCGTCGTCGTCGAGAACGGGGGCACGGTGGGCACGTCCGAGGCCACGGGCGGCGCCGTGGCCGCGCCGATCGCCAAGGCCGTCATGGAAGCGGTGCTGAACGGATGAGGCCGACCACGGGTCTCGCTCTCGGCGAGCGGTACCGTCTCACGCGCCAGATCGCGGTGGGCGGCATGGGCGAGGTCTGGGTGGCCGACGACGGGTACCTGGGTCGCGAGGTCGCGGTCAAGGTGCTCCGGGAGGAGTACACGGGCAACGAGGACTTCCTGCGCCGCCTGCGCACGGAGGCGCGAAACAGCGCCGCGCTGTCGCACCCGAACATCGCCCAGATGTACGACTACGGCGAGCAGGACGGCGCGGGCTTCCTCGTCATGGAGTTGGTGCTCGGCGAGCCGCTGGCCGATCTGCTGGAGCGCGAGCCCGTCGTCGCGCCCCGCAAGCTGCTGCCGATCCTCGCGGCGACGGCACGCGGCCTGCACCACGCGCACCTGGCGAAGGTCGTGCACCGGGACGTCAAGCCAGGGAACATCCTGCTGGAGCACGGCGGCAGCGTGAAGATCACCGACTTCGGCGTCTCCCTGGCCGCCAACCAGGCGCCGATGACCGCCACCGGCATGGTGATGGGCACGGCCCAGTACCTGTCGCCGGAGCAGGCGGTGGGGCAGCCTGCGACGGCGGCGTCCGACCTCTACGCGCTCGGGGTCGTCGCCTACGAGGCGACGGCGGGCAAGCGGCCCTTCACCGGCTCCACGCCGGTCGACATCGCCGTGGCCCACGTCAACGCGCCGGTGCCGCCGCTGCCCACCCACGTGCACCCGGGCCTGGCGGACGTCATCGGCCGCATGCTCGAGAAGGACCCGACGCGGCGGCCCGAGTCCGCCGCGGCCCTCGCGGGCGAGCTCGAGTCGCTGGCGCGCGAGATCGCGCAGGACCCGCTGGGAGCGCGGTCCCGGTCCGCGCGCCGCGTCGCCGCGGCCGCCCGCCAGAGCGCCCGGCCCCCGCGCGCCGTCCCCGCCCACGCCGCCCCCGGCTCGCCGCGGGCCGGCAGCCCGGCCACCCCGCCGTCCGCGGCGATGCCCGTCGCCTGGGCGTCGGTCACCTCGCCCGACGACGCCCGTCCGGCGACCCCGCCGGACGCGCTCCCGCAGGACCCCGCCGACACGGTCGATCCCGCCGCGCCGGCCGAGAGCCCCGTCGACGACGCCCTCGGTGCCGGCCGCGCCTTCCCGACGCGCCGCGACGTCCGCGCGGGCGCCCACGACGCCCGCCGGCCGGCGGTCCGCAAGCCCCAGCCCGGCCCCGCGGCGTCGCGCGGCCGGTCCTCGACCTCGCGCACCGCGCCCGACGAGAAGCAGGCCGCTCGCCGGACGTCGACGTCCACGGGCCAGCGCTTCGGCCCGCTCGGACGCCTGTCCTGGCCGCTGCTCGCGCTGCTCGGCCTGCTCGTCGTGCTGCTGCTCGCCACGATGGTGCAGGCGATGGCTGCCGAGCCCGACGGTCAGGCCGCGGCACTCCTCCTGGGCCCCGCGCTCGCCCTCACCGGCGGCCGCCCCACCTCCCTCACGACCCGCCCGACGGCACGACGCGCAGGCGTCCGTCCCGACTCTGGGATGATGCTCCGAGACACGCCGCGCGCCCCGCGCGCGGCCATGACCGAGAAGGACGACTGAGTGGTGGACAACACGCCCCGGGTACTCGCGGGCCGGTACGAGGTCGGTGAGCTCATCGGCCGCGGCGGCATGGCCGAGGTGCACATCGGGCACGACACGCGCCTCGGTCGCACCGTCGCGATCAAGGTGCTGCGGTCGGACCTCGCACGCGACCCGTCGTTCCTGGCACGGTTCCGCCGCGAGGCGCAGTCCGCGGCCGCACTGAACCATCCCGCCATCGTCGCCGTGTACGACACGGGCGAGGACACCCACACGGACACGCAGGGCGCGTCCGTGCACGTCCCGTTCATCGTCATGGAGTACGTCGAGGGCCACACGGTCCGCGACATCCTCCAGGACGGTGCCGCCGTCCCGATCGAGGAGGCCGTGGAGATCACCGCGGGCATCCTCAGCGCGCTGGAGTACTCCCACCAGGCCGGGATCGTGCACCGCGACATCAAGCCGGCCAACGTCATGATCACGCCCACGGGCGCGGTCAAGGTGATGGACTTCGGCATCGCGCGTGCCATGGCGGACTCGGCCGCGACGATGACGCAGACGCACGCCGTCATCGGCACGGCGCAGTACCTGTCGCCCGAGCAGGCCCGGGGCGAGACCGTGGACACCCGCAGCGACCTGTACTCCACGGGCTGCGTACTGTTCGAGCTGCTCACGGGTCGGCCGCCGTTCATCGGCGACTCCCCGGTCGCGGTGGCCTACCAGCACGTCGGCCAGGCGCCGCAGCGGCCCAGCGAGCTCGCCTCCGACGTGCCCGAGGTGCTCGACCGGATCGTGCTCAAGGCCCTCACCAAGGACCGCGACGCCCGCTACTCGACGGCCGCGGAGTTCCGCTCCGACCTCGACACGGCGCTGCGCGGCGGTGACGTCACGGCCCCGCTGATCGGCGCTGCCGCGGCCGGTGCCGCGGCGACCCAGGTCATGGGTCAGGGCAACGCCACCCAGGTGATGGACCCGGCCGGCACCTCGCAGTGGGGCACCACCGGCGTCCAGGGCGCGCACGGCGAGGAGCCGCCGGAGGACCAGAAGAAGAGCCGCAAGGGGCTCATGTGGACGCTCATCGCCATCGGCGCGGTCGCGCTGGCGACGATCATCACGCTCGTCGTCATCAACTCGGCCGGCGAGGACAACGTCTCCGTGCCGTCGCTGTCGCAGACCATCACCCCCGCCGAGGCGGAAAAGCGGATCACGGACGCGGGCCTGGTCTACGAGCAGGAGACCGACACCGAGTCCACGGAACCGGAGAACACGTTCCTCGGCCAGGACCCGGCGGGTGGCGCCGAGGTGGAGCGCGGCTCCACCGTCACGGTGACCTTCTCCGCCGGGCCGGACACCGTCGCCGTCCCGGACGTGGCGGGGAAGTCCGAGAGCGAGGCGCGCCAGATCCTCGAGGACGCCCAGCTGACCGTCGGCGACGTCGAACGCCGCAACAGCGGCACGGTGGAGAAGGACGTCGCCATCGGCACGGACCCGGAGTCCGGGCAGGCGGCCAGCGAGGGCGACTCCGTCAACCTCATCCTGTCGACCGGCCAGGTCAAGCTGCCCGACCTCCGCGGCATGACCGAGGACCAGGCGAAGAGCCAGCTCTCCGACCTCGGGCTCAACTCCTCCACCAGCGAGGAGGAGAGCGACGAGGACCCGGGCACCGTGATCGGCCAGAGCCCCGAGGCCGGCAACGTCCCGCAGCGCAGCGACGTCGCGATCGTCATCGCCAAGGAGAAGGCGCCGGAGACCACCACCGTCCCGGACGTCGTGGGTAGGAGCGCGGAAGAGGCCCAGGCCTTGATGGGCGACTCCCAGATCACTCCGGACACCACGTTCGGGGCCTCGGACGACGTCCCCGTCGGCTACGTGATCTCGCAGGAGAAGCCGGCCGGCACCGAGGTCGAGGTCGGCTCCCACGTGGGGATCGTCGTGTCGACCGGGCCGGAGGCCGAGGAGACCCCGACCGAGCCCACGCCGACGGAGACCCCGACGGACGGCGAGGAAGGCGACCCGCTCGGCATCCTCGGCGGCGACGAAGGCTGACCGCCGCAGGTCGAGTCCGTCGTGACCGCGTCGCGACGGGCTCGGCCCGAGAGGTGGTCAGCCCTGGTGCACCAGCGGCGCCATGCCGCGCGACCGCTCCACGGCGCCCGCGTCGCCGCACACGGCGAGCCAGTTCGCGAGCAGCCGGTGCCCGCCCTCGGTCAGCACGGACTCGGGGTGGAACTGCACGCCGTGCAGGGGCAGGTCGCGGTGCTGCAGGCCCATGACGACGCCGCCGGCCGTCGCGCCGGTCACCTCGAGCTCGGCGGGCACCGTCTCCGGGAGCACCGCGAGCGAGTGGTAGCGCGTCGCCGTGAACGGTGACGCGAGGCCGTCGAGGACGCCGTCGCCGTCGTGCTCCACGAGGCTGGTCTTGCCGTGCATGAGCTCCGGCGCGTGCGACACGGTGGCGCCGTACACCTCGGCGAGGGCCTGGTGGCCCAGGCACACCCCGAGCATCGGCGTGCGGGAGCGGGCGCAGGCCCGGATGACGTCCTCCGACGACCCCGCCTCCTGGGGCGTCCCGGGGCCGGGGGAGACGAGCACGCCGTCGAACGGCGTGCCGCCCGCGTCGTGGAAGACGCCGTCGGCGTCGGGCTCGGGCACGGCGTCGTTGCGCACGACGACCGTGCTCGCCCCGAGCTGGTCGAGGTAGCCGACGATCGTGTAGACGAACGAGTCGTAGTTGTCGACCACGAGGATGCGGGGCGCGCGCGGGTCGGCGGGCGTGGTCGGGGTGCTGGCGGGGATGGTCATCGTGGGGTGCTCGTCTCGACGGTGGCGGTGCGGGAAGGGTCCGGGGCGGCGCTGCTGCGCCATCGCCATCGCCTCGTCCCGGTCCGCGTCGCGGCGCTCACGAGTACACGTCCGTGCCCTCGGGGACCTTCGCGTACTTCATCTCCGAGCTGCCGGTGTACGCGGGCAGCTCCAGGCCGCCGGACTCCTTGACCGACCACCCGAGGGCGACCCAGTCGACGTACTGCTGGTAGATCGCCACGCCCGGGTCGGCGTCGAGCGACTCCCGGAGCGTCTTCGGGTCGCCGACGGCCTCGATGACGTAGGGCGGGGAGAACACCTTGCCGTGCAGCAGCAGGATGTTCCCCGAGCACCGGAACGCCGACGTCGCGGTGACCCGCTCGCCCTGGAGGGTCATGGCCTCGGCCCCGCCCGCCCACAGCGCGTTGATCACGTGCTGCACGTCCTGCTGGTGGACGACGAGGTCGTCCGGCCGGGCGCCGGCGATGGCCTGGCTGGAGGCGGGGGCGTCGTCGAGCGCCACGCGGAGCCCGGGCCCGGTGACGGGCAGCGCCCCGGTCACCACGGACTCGTCGGCGACGAGGTCGGCGTCGCGCGCGGGCAGGTCGGTGCCCGCCTGCTGGCCGAGGTCGTCGATCTGGGCCTCGAGCGCGTTCATCCGGTCCGTCAGGGTGGAGACCCGGTCCGACTCGGTGGTCACGAGCTCGGCCAGGTCCTGCGGCTCACGACCGTCCTTGGTGTCCGCGAGCTGCGCGCTGGCGGTGAACATGAGCCCGGACGCGGCGAGGACGCACGCGACGGTCGCGCTCGCGCGCACTCGTCGGTTCATCGCGGCACACTCCCGTCCATCGCGTGCTGTCCTTCCCGGGCCTGCTGACGACTACGCTAGTCGACAGAATCACCGGCGGTGGCAGGCATCCGGCCTGCGGCCGTCGCACCCTCCGTCCGGACAGGAGCCCACCCCGTGCCCGAGTCGAAGTCCCGCAAGAAGAAGAGCGCGCCGGCCGAGCAGGCGGCCGCCCCGGCGAAGGCGAAGCCGCAGGGCAACCCGCCCTGGCTGGTGCCGACGATGCTCACGCTCATGGTGCTCGGCCTCGCGTGGATCGTCTTGTACTACCTGACGGCTCCCGGGCTGGGGCTGCCGATCCCCGCGCTCGGCGGGTGGAACCTCGCCGTCGGCTTCGTGCTGATCATCGCGGGCTTCGGCCTCACCACGCGCTGGCGCTGACGACTTCCACAGGTGTAGTTCGTTCCACACCTGTGGACAACCCTGTGGGCGACGGCTAGAGCATCCCCACCGAGCTGTACTTCCACAGCGTCGCGGCCACCAGCACGACCCCCACGGCGGCCGGGAGGGCCCACGCCACGAGGGCCTGACGCTCGCGCGGAGCGAAGGCGTACCCGGCACCGATGGCCAGCCCGACGACGAGCCCGCCGAGGTGCGCCTGCCACGCGATGCCGGGGAACAGGAACGGGATCGCCATGTTGATCGCGATGAGCGCCACGATCTGGCCGGCGTTGCGCCCCTGCCGGCGCAGCGCCGGGATGATCGCGCCGAACAGGCCGAAGACGGCGCCGGACGCCCCGACCACCGCGCTGTTCCAGCCGCCGCCGATCGTCGGGGTGGCGAGCAGCAGGTAGCCCACCGACCCGCCGATCGCGGACAGCAGGTAGAGCGCGACGAAGCGCCCCCGCCCGAACGCCTGCTCGAGGAACGGGCCCACGAGCCACAGCGCGTACATGTTGAACAGGATGTGCAGCACGCTCTCGGAGTGCAGGAACGCCGCGGTGAGGAACCGCCAGGGCTCGTCCAGCCCGACCGAGGGGGCGAACGCCCACCGCTGGGTCCACTCGCCGCCCGTCACGAGCTGCAGCACCCAGCTCACCACGCACAGCCCGATGATCGTCAGCGTGACGACGGGCCGCCCGCCCCGCACCGTGCCGCCGAAGACGGTCCGCGCGCTGGGCACCGCCCGCGCGGCCTGGTTCACGCAGTCGACGCACTGGATGCCGACGGCCGCCGGCCGCTGGCACTCCGGGCACGTCGGGCGTCCGCAGCGCTGGCAACGCACGTACGAGACGCGGTCGGGGTGCCGCGGGCACACCGGCGGCGCCCCGGCGGGCTGCCCGGGCTGCGGAGCGGGTGGCGGTGTCGAGATGGCTCGGCCCTCCAGGTCGTCACCGGTGTTGTGGGCGCGAATTCGGGGACTATCGGCGTGCGAATAGTCCCCGAAATCACGCCCACAGCACGCGGGGCGGTGTCAGTCCTCGATGGTGACGCTGTTGATCACGATGTCGGTGACCGGGCGGTCGCCGGGGCGCGTCGCGGTGTTGCCGATCTCGTCGACGACGGCGCGGGACCCGTCGTCGGCCACCTTGCCGAAGATGCTGTGCTTGCCGTTGAGCCACGGCGTGGCGGCGGTGGTGATGAAGAACTGCGAGCCGTTGGTGCCCTCGACGGCGCCCGTGACGGGGTTGCGGCGCTTGCCGGCGTTCGCCATCGCGAGGATGTACTTGTCGTCGAAGACGAGCTCCGGGTGGATCTCGTCGTCGAAGGTGTAGCCGGGGCCGCCGGTGCCGGTGCCCAGCGGGTCCCCGCCCTGGATCATGAAGTTGTCGATGACGCGGTGGAAGATCACGCCGTCGTACAGGGGGTCGTTGCGCTCGGCGCCCGTGGCCGGGTCCGTCCACGTCGTGGTGCCCTGGGCCAGCCCGACGAAGTTCGCGACGGTCTTGGGCGCGTGGTTCGGCAGCAGCTCGATGCGGATGTCACCGGCGGAGGTGTGGAGGGTTGCGAACATGCCCTCATCCTCTCACTCTCCCTCTGCAGGACCCGCACCACGAAGTCCGCGCGTACCGCTGCAGGCCAGGGCACCTGATGGCACAGTGGGTCCATGGTGCGAAAGAACGTGGGCGACAGCGTCAAGGACAGTGCCAAGGACCTCAACGAGAAGTTCTCCGCGAAGGTGAGCTCGACAATGAACGACCTCGACACCGACAAGCTCAAGGACTCCGCCACCGAGGCCGCCGCCGTGCTGGTCGACGTCGGCGCGAAGGCCGCCGGGGGCGCGAAGGACGCGGCGTCCCAGGCGAAGGACTGGGCGGAGCCGCGGGTCGACGCGTTCATGGAGTGGCTGGTGCCACGGGCGGAGTCGGCGTGGCGCGAGAGCGTGCTCGCCGCGGCCCCCCGGATCGAGAGGGCCGCCGACAAGGCCGGTCCCTACGTCGACACGGCGCACGACAAGATCGTGGACGACTACCTGCCGCGCGTCGTCGCGGCCTTCAACGACGCCGCGACCCGTGCCGGCGCCGCGGCCGGTGCCGCCGGGGTGGTGGCGGCCGACGCCGCGCGCGACGCCGCGGAGAAGGCCGGCCGAGCCGGGAAGAAGGCGGCGAAGCGGGCCGCCAAGGAGGCGGCCAAGGCCCAGGCCGCCGCCGAGAAGGCGGCCAAGGAGGCCGAGAAGTCCTCCGGCAAGGGCAAGGGTGTCTTCTGGTTCCTCGCCCTCGCCGGCGCGGCGGTCGCGGGGTACGCGTTCTGGCGACGTGCGCAGCCGCAGAACGACCCGTGGGCCGAGCCGTGGGAGCAGCAGTCCGGGCCGGACTACGACGGCGCCGCGCGCGACGCGCGCCACCGCGTCGGCGAGGCCGCAGAGGCCGTCGGAGAGGCCGCCGGCCACGCCGTCGCGAAGGGCCGCGAGGCCGCGGAGCGCGCGGGGGAGAAGGCCGCCGAGCTCGGCGAGGACGTCGGCGACAAGGTCTCCGAGGCCGTGGACAAGGCCAAGGACCGGGCGACCGACGCCGCGAAGAAGGCCACCAACCGCACCCGCTCCACCACCCGCAAGGCGGAGGAGGCCACGGGCGACGCGACCGGTGACGCGGGCGCAGGCGAGGGCGACAAGGCCTGATCCGCACGCCGCACGAGGCGGCGCCGCACCGCACACGAGGGCCCCCGTCCCACGGACGGGGGCCCTCGTCGTGCCCGGACCTGGTCGCCGGCTCCGGCCCCCTCGGACCGGCCTTCCCCGTCAGGCGTCGGGCACCTCCTGGGACGCGCGGACCTCGATCCGGCTGAGCGGACCTGCCGGAGACGACGAGACCCCGCACGCCGGGTGGCGTGCGGGGTCTCGCGGGTGGTGGAGCCAAGGGGACTCGAACCCCTAACCCCCTGCTTGCAAAGCAGGTGCGCTACCAATTGCGCCATGGCCCCTGGCGGCCTCGTCGGACGGGCCGGGCGACTCAGTCGATGGTGTCGGTGACCTCGGACCACAGGTCGCGGTCGACGGAGTCCTCGTTGAGCCGGCGCCAGACCAGGTAGCCCGCGCCGAGCGCGAGCAGGAGGACGAACAGCTTCTTCATGGTCAGCCTCCTCGTCACGACCGCCAGGCCGTACGTGTCGGGCCCGGGCCTGGTGTGGCCTGGAGTGGGGCTAGGAGGACTTGAACCTCCGACCTCTTCCTTATCAGGGAAGCGCTCTAACCGTCTGAGCTATAGCCCCGAGCGCGCTCCCCACGGGGAGCGCGTGCAGCACGGAACATTACCGTACGCGCGCGCCTCGTCCCAAACCGGGACCGGCATCACGTGGTGTGACGTCGGTCCCGGTCGGGGCGGGAGTCACTCGTCCGTCAGCGTGAGGTGCACGCCGCCGACGAGCGCGGCCGTGATGTTGTACAGGATCGCCATGATCGTGGCGAGCGCGGTCAGCAGCACCACGTTCACGATGGCGATCAGCACGGACAGCGAGACGACGCGGTCGAACTGGACGAACTGCATGAGGTTGACGGCCTGCGGGCCGATCGTGTCGCTCATGAACGTCTGGATCGTGGAGAAGGTACCCATGTCGTTCAGCACGTACCAGACGACCATCGTGGCGACGACGGTGATGAAGCCGATCGCGACCGACAGGAGGAACGCGAGCTTCATGACCGACCACGGGTCGACCCGGGACACCGACAGGCGCACACGCCGCGGACCCATGCCCATGGGCGCCGCTCCGACCATCGGCGACCCCGTCGCCGCGGCGGCCGCCGCGGGCGCGGCCGTGCCGTGCACCCCGCCGGCCGAGTAGTGCATCTCGGGGCGAGGCTCGGCCTGCTGGGGCTGCTTCGCCCGCTTGGCACCGGGGGCGTCGGTCGCCGTCCGCCCGGCGGGCGCGGACCCGCCGGCGGGCTCCTGGCCCTTGGGCGTGCCCTCCGGCATGACCGACTGGACCTTCTTGGCCGCGCTGCGCGCCGCCGCGAGGGCCGCCGCGGCCGCCTTCACCGCGCCGTCCTTGACGGGGGAGGCGCCCTGCGCGGGCACCGCCTCCGGGGTCGCCGACGCGCGGGCGGGCTCGGTGGCTGCCGGAGGCGCGGGCACGGGGGCCTGCACCTGGGTCGTGAAGGCGGCCGGGGCCTGGGGCGCCGAGGAGGTGCGCTGCGCCGCGGCGCCGCCGACGGTCACACCGCCCAGCGACGTCGAGCCCTGGGCGGACGGCGCAGGCGGGGCCGGGGGCCTCCGGTGCGTGGCGTCGTCGAAATCCGCCTCCCGTGCGGGAGGCGCCGACGACGCCCTGGTCGACGCGCTGTTCTCCGTCATCAGTCCTCGTCCCCGCTCGTGGTCTGCTCGTCGGCGGCCTGTCCGTCCACGCTAACCGACTCGTCGCCGGTTGCCTCGTCGACGTCCCGGCGCTCGACGTTGCGGGCGACGGCGATGATGCGGTCCCCGCGGTCGGGCTTCGCGAACGTCACGCCCTGCGTGGTGCGGCCGGTGAGGTTCACCCCGGCGACCGCCGAGCGCACGATCTTGCCACGCTCCATGATGACCAGCACCTCGTCGTCGGCCTCTGTCACCAGGGCCCCCACGAGGTCTCCACGAGCCTCGACCAGGTTCGCGACCTTGATGCCGTAACCGGCACGTCCCTGGACCCGGTACTCGCCGATCGCCGTGCGCTTCGCGAAGCCGCCCTCGGTGACGACGAACAGGTCGGTGCCCGGGGTCACGACGTCCGCGTTGAGCAGCTCGTCCTCCTCGCGGAACTTCATGCCGGTGACGCCGGACGTCGCACGGCCCAGGGGCCGCAGGGTGTCGTCGTCGGCCGGGAACCGGATCGACTGCCCCTTGCGGGACACGAGGATCAGGTGGTCGTCGGCGTTCACGAGCCGGGCGGCGACGAGCTCGTCGGGCTTCCCCTCGTCGTCCTCGCGCAGGTTGATGGCGATGAGGCCGCCGGAGCGCGGCGAGTTGTACTCGCCCAGGCGCGTCTTCTTCACCAGGCCGCGCCGGGTCGCGAGGACCAGGTAGTCGGCGGCCTCGTAGTCCGGCAGGTCCAGCACCTGCGCGATGTGCTCGCCGGGCTGGAACGCGAGCATGTTCGCCACGTGCTGGCCCTTGGCGTCGCGACCGCCCTCGGGCAGCTCGTAGCCCTTGGCCCGGTAGACGCGCCCGAGGTTCGTGAAGAACAGCAGCCAGTGGTGCGTCGTCGTGACGAAGAAGTGCTCGACGATGTCGTCCTCGCGCAGCGCGGCGCCGCGCACGCCCTTCCCACCACGGCGCTGCGCCCGGTAGTTGTCCGACCGGGTGCGCTTGGCGTAACCGCCGCGCGTGATCGTGACGACGACCTCCTCCTCGGGGATGAGGTCCTCGACCGACATGTCGCCGTCGAACGGCAGCACCGTGGTGCGGCGCTCGTCGCCGTAGCGCGCGACGATGTCGTCGAGCTCCTCCTGCACGATCGTCCGCTGACGCTCGGGCTTCGCGAGGATGTCGCGGAAGTCCGCGATATGCCCCTCGAGCACGTCGTGCTCGTCGATGATCTTCTGGCGCTCCATCGCGGCAAGACGACGCAGCTGCAGCGCGAGGATGGCGTTCGCCTGCTCCTCGTCGACGTCGAGCAGCTCCATCAGGCCGCTACGGGCCTCCTCGACCGTCGGCGACCGGCGGATGAGCGCGATGACCTCGTCGAGGGCGTCGAGGGCCCTGAGGTAGCCGCGCAGGATGTGGATCTGGCGCTCGGCGTCGGCCAGCAGGTACTCGGTGCGCCGACGCACGACCTCGATCTGGTGCGTGGTCCAGTGCCGCACGAAGGCGTCGAGGCTGAGCGTGCGGGGCACGTCGTCGACCAGCGCCACCATGTTCGCGCCGAAGCTGAACTGCAGCGGCGTGTGCTTGTACAGGTTGTTGAGCACGACCTTGGCGATCGCGTCCCGCTTGAGCACGATGACGAGGCGCTGGCCGGTGCGCCCGGAGGTCTCGTCGCGGATGTCCGCGATGCCGGCGAGCTTCCCGTCGTTGACGAGGTCGGCGATCTTGCTCGCGAGGTTGTCCGGGTTGACCTGGTAGGGCAGCTCCGTGATGACGAGGCAGATCCGGTTCTGGATCTCCTCGACGTTCACGACGGCGCGCATCGTGATGGAGCCGCGCCCCGTGCGGTACGCCTCCTCGATCCCCTTGGTGCCGAGGATCTGCGCACCGGTGGGGAAGTCCGGCCCCTTGATCCGCTTCATCAGCGCGGCGAGGAGCTCCTCACGGGACGCGTCGGGGTTGTCCAGGTGCCAGCGGACGCCCTCGGCGACCTCGCGCAGGTTGTGCGGCGGGATGTTCGTCGCCATGCCCACGGCGATGCCGGCGGAGCCGTTGACGAGCAGGTTCGGGAAGCGGGCGGGCAGGACGACCGGCTCCTGCGTGCGGCCGTCGTAGTTGTCCTGGAAGTCGACCGTGTTCTTGTCGATGTCCCGGACCATCTCCATGGCCAGCGGCGCCATCCGGCACTCGGTGTACCGCGGGGCCGCGGCCGGGTCGTTGCCGGGCGAGCCGAAGTTGCCCTGCCCGGCGACGAGCGGATAGCGCAGCACCCAGTCCTGCACGAGGCGCACGAGCGTGTCGTAGATCGCCGTGTCGCCGTGCGGGTGGAACTTGCCCATGACGTCGCCGACGACGCGCGAGCACTTGGAGTACGCGCGGTCGGGGCGGTAGCCGCCGTCGTACATCGCGTACAGCACGCGGCGGTGCACCGGCTTGAGGCCGTCCCGCACGTCCGGGAGCGCGCGCCCGACGATGACGCTCATGGCGTAGTCGAGGTAGCTGCGCTGCATCTCCAGCTGCAGGTCGACCTGGTCGATGCGGCCGTGGTGCACCGCGACCGCTCCGTCGGTCGTGTCGATCGCCTCGTCGTCCGGCGGGCCGTCCGTCATGTCGGGCCCGGGGGTCTCGTCCGTCACCGTCTACCTTCTTCCTGTCCTGCGCCGCCGGGGCGCGGGTTCCGTCGTCCTCGAGTGGGGTCAGCAGCTGTGTACAACGGCGCGCGCACGTTCTGTACGCCACCGTCTGCCGCTAGATGTCGAGGAAGCGGACGTCCTTGGCGTTGCGCTGGATGAAGCTGCGGCGGGACTCGACGTCCTCGCCCATGAGCACCGAGAAGATCTCGTCGGCCGCGGCCGCGTCGTCCATGGTGACCTGCAGCAGCGTGCGGTGCTCCGGGTCCATCGTGGTGTCCCAGAGCTCGGTGTAGTCCATCTCGCCCAGGCCCTTGTAGCGCTGGATGCCGTTCTCCTTGGGGATCCGCTTGCCGTTGGCGAGCCCCTCCTTGAGGAAGGCGTCCCGCTCCCGGTCGGAGTACACGTAGTCGTGCGGCGCGTTCGACCACTTGAGTCGGTACAGGGGCGGCTGCGCCAGGTACACGTGGCCGTGCTCGATGAGCGGGCGCATGTACCGGAACAGCAGCGTCAGCAGCAGGGTGCAGATGTGCTGGCCGTCGACGTCGGCGTCGGCCATGAGCACGATCTTGTGGTACCGGAGCTTGGAGAGGTCGAAGTCCTCGCCGATGCCGGTGCCGAACGCCGTGATGAGCGACTGGATCTCCTGGTTGGAGAGCGCCTTGTCGAGGCGTGCCCGCTCCACGTTGAGGATCTTGCCGCGCAGCGGCAGGATCGCCTGGTTGTGCGGGTTGCGACCGCGGACGGCGGAGCCGCCGGCCGAGTCGCCCTCGACGATGTAGACCTCGCAGTCCTCGGCGCGGTTCGACTGGCAGTCCTTGAGCTTGCCGGGCATGCCGCCCGAGCTGAGGATGCCCTTGCGTCGCGTCGCCTCGCGCGCCTTCCGCGCCGCGATCCGCGCCTGCGAGGCCTGGACGGCCTTGCGGATCACGTCCCGCGCCTCGGTGGGGTGGGCGTCGAACCAGTCCACGAGCTTCTCGCGGACCACGCGCTGCACGAAGGTCTTGGCCTCGGTGTTGCCGAGCTTCGTCTTCGTCTGGCCCTCGAACTGCGGCTCGCCGAGCTTGACGGAGATGACGGCGGTGAGTCCCTCGCGGATGTCGTCGCCCGTGAGGTTGTCGTCCTTCTCCTTGATGATGGCCTTGTCGCGCGCGTAGCTGTTCACCAGGGTGGTGAGCGCCGCGCGGAAGCCCTCCTCGTGCGTGCCGCCCTCCGTGGTGGAGATCGTGTTCGCGAACGTGTGGACCGACTCGCTGTACGAGCTGGTCCACTGCATCGCGATCTCCACGGAGATCTTGCGCTCGGTGTCCTCGGACTCGACGTCGATGATCTCGGGGTGGATCAGCTCGGACTTCTTGGCCGCGTTGATGTGCGCCACGTAGTCCGTGAGGCCGTTGTCGTAGCGGTACCGCACGGTGCGCACGGGGTTCGCCGCCTCGGCGTCGGTCGCGCCCTGGCCGGCCGTGACGTCGCCGTCGGCCTCGGCGGGGGACCTGCCGGCCACCTCGTCGTCGGCGACGGCGTGCCCGGCACGCTCGTCGCGCAGGGTGATCTGCAGCCCCTTGTTGAGGAACGCGTACTGCTGGAAGCGCGAGCGCAGCGTCTCGAAGTCGTACTCGGTGGTCTCGAAGATCGAGTCGTCCGCCCAGAAGGTCTGCGTCGTGCCGGTGTTCTCGCCCTCGGCGAGCGGCTCGAGCCGCTGCACCTCGGTGACGGGCTCGCCGCCGTTGCCGTACTCCTGGCGCCAGTGGTAGCCGTCGCGCTTCACCTCGGAGACGAACCGGGTGGACAGCGCGTTGACCACGGACATGCCGACGCCGTGCAGGCCGCCGGAGACGGCGTAGCCGCCGCCGCCGAACTTGCCGCCGGCGTGCAGGATCGTCATGACGACCTCGAGCGTGGGCTTGCCCTCGGTGGGGTGCATCGCGACGGGGATGCCTCGGCCGTTGTCCTTGACGCGGACGCCGCCGTCCGCCATGAGGGTCACCTCGACGCTGTCGGCGTGCCCCGCCAGGGCCTCGTCCACAGAGTTGTCCACAATCTCGTACACCAGGTGGTGCAGTCCACGCTCGCCCGTCGAGCCGATGTACATGCCCGGGCGCTTGCGGACGGCCTCGAGGCCCTCCAGGACGGTGATGTTGCCGGCGTCGTACCCGTTCCCCGGTCCGGTGGCTCCGCTGGCGGCGACAGTGTCGGGACGGGGGGTGTCGGTTCGGTCTGCCACAGGCGGAGCTGCTCCTCGGTCGTCGTGCACGCGCCGCTCGTCGTGCGTATGGCGGCGCGGCTCTCAGGTTCCGGGCACGCACCCGACCGAGCCGTGCGAGAGAGGTCGGACCACGACCCGGAATGACCGTCCCAGTCTACCTGCCAGAGGCAAGGAAACGGCGGATTGACGCCGCTCGGGGGAAGTTTCGCACACGTTGTCCACAGGTCGGGGGGAACGGGTTCTCCACACGATTGTCCACAGGGATTTCCCCAGGGTTGTCCACAGCTTGTGTCCGACTCGTACCCTCCGTCGGATGCGACGGGCATCTGTGCTCTGACCGTTATCGCATGTTCTCCCTTTTTCGACGGAAACCTGGTGTACTACACCACGATTCCCCGTATCGCACGTCGACTGGCGCGCGTCTGCGCCGGTCACCACCGAAGGGACAACCCCACAGTGAAGAGGACCATGGCCGGCGTCGTCGCGACGACGCTTGCCGTCGGAGGGATGCTGGTCGCCACCGCCGCGCCCGCCTCCGCCCACACTCGCGATGTCAACGCCACCTGCGACACCTTGAGCGTCAGCCTCAAGGCGTACCAGCAAGCGACCGTCACCGTCGTCATTGACGACGAGCGTGTGGTCGACAACGAGTATTTCGAGCACGACTACCCGGCCACCAACGGGGCGAAGACATTCCCGCTCGAGGGCGCCATGGAGTGGAGCGTCACGGTAGACGCCCATGACGACGACCAGTGGGACAAGACATGGGAAGGTTCCGTCGAGCCTTGTGAAGGCACCCCGGAACAGCCCGAGCAGCCTGGTGGATCTGACAAGGTCCAGGTCGGCATCTACCTCTACGAAAAGCTTGACGCGATTCCCGAGGACGAGTGGCGCAGCGACGCGGACCAGTGGCGAGGCAAGGACAAGCCCGCCCGCTGGGAGAACTCCGGTGAGCAGCAGTTGCTCGCCACCAAGACGCTTGATCGCGACGAGGTCGAGGTGGGCAACGGCGACTACTGGTACACGGAGCTGCCGGAGACCGACCTGCTCGAGAACGTCGACCTGTGCACCGACTGGGGCATCCAGCAGGACCTCGTGCCCGGTGACTACACGATTCCGCAGAACATCACGTATCCGGACGACGACTCCGGGATGAGCGACGTGCTCCTCGACAATGTCCACCAGGAGCTGGAGGACCTCGGTGTCGTCCTGCCCGGCGGCGAGTCATGCGGCCCGGAGCAGCCCCCCGTCGAGGTCGAGCCGACGGTCGTCGTACCGATGGCGCCGACTGGCCTCGAGGTCTGTGGCTCCGACGCCTCCGACGTCATCCTTCCCGCCAACAGCGCCGAGGTGACGTATACCCGAACCGACGACGGTGTCCTGGCCACGCCGACCACCGACCACGTCTTCGGGGAGGACCTCGGTGGTTACACCCTCACCATGTCCGACAGTGTGCTGTTCCCGATCGCGGACCTCGTCCCCGCCGCCGAGGACTGCGCGCTGATCCCCGGTGACATCGCCGCCGTGTGCCAGGGCGAGACCCCGTACCTGGACTACGGCGTCTCCCTCCCCGAGGGCATCGAGGTCGACGACGACACGCCGCTGACCATCACGTTCATCAACCCGGACGGCGGTGAGGACTTCGTCGCCGAGGACCAGCCGCTCGAGGGCTCGCTGCTGTGGCCGGGTGCCTCCGACACCGCGCCGAAGCAGTGGCCGGGCTGGGAGCAGCAGGACGACGGCTCGTACGTCGAGACGGACGGGAACTACGCCTGGACCCGCGACGACGTGCAGGTGCGCTTCGAGGTCAACCCCGAGTACTCGCAGATCGTGAGCTACCCGGAGGCGACCACCCAGTGCGCCAACCCGATCGGCGTGGGCGGACCGGGCGAGGACGTCACGGACGTCGTCGCCGACGCAGACGTGCCGGCCGCGGACGCCGCGCAGGCCGACGAGCTGCCGCAGACGGGTGCGACGGTCGGCCTCTTCGCCGGCCTGGCCGCCCTGCTCGTCGCGGGTGGTGGCGTGCTGTTCTGGCTGCGTCGTCGTCTCACGACCTCTCGCGTCAGCCGAAGGTGTCCCGCGGCCCCGGGCCGCGCACCGAGCGCCGGCCACGGCGGAAGCCGGGGCCGGCAGGGCCCAGCACCGTGACCTCCTCGACGACGCCCTCGCCGACCTCCTCGCCGAGGCGGCGCAGCAGGGTGGGGACCAGGAGCCGCACCTGCGTGGCCCACGCCGTCGAGTCGGCGCGGACCACGAGCACCTTCTGCTCGAACGTCTCGGGCTGGCAGTGGTCGGCCACCTGGTCACCGACGACCTCGCGCCAGCGTCCGATCACGCCGCCGACGGAGACGTCCGCCGTCCAGCCCTTGTCCCGCATCAGGCGCCCGATCACCTCGGACAGCAGCTGCGGGTCGCGCGCGCCCGGCCCCTGCCCGGACAGGCGGGGCTCCGCCAGCGGGGAGCGTCGCGCGGGCGAGCCCGGGCGCAGCCCCTTGGCCCGGGCCGCCGCCTTCGCGCGGTTGAGCGCCTCGCGCGCCACCGCGGACGGCGGCGTCAGCTCCGTGCGGTCCTGGACCGGTCGCGGGTCGTCGGTACGGGGCGCCCGCGGCTCGTCATCGGCGTCAGAACCGGCGAGGCCGGCGAGGCCGGCGAGGCCGTCAAGATCGTCGAGGCCGTCGGCGCCCTCGTCAGCCCGCACGACGCACCTCGCCGGGTGTCACCTCGAAGCGGGCCCCGAGGAGCTGTGGAGGAACGTCCTCCGGCACCGCCGCGGTCACGAGCACCTGCCGCGCCGGGGCGACGAGCTGCGCGAGCCGCTCCCGCCGGCGGACGTCCAGCTCGGCGAACACGTCGTCGAGGATGAGCACGGGGTCGGCGTCGGTGTCGAGGTCCGGGTCCCAGAACGCCGCGTCGGGCACGTGCTCGGGGTCGTCACCGCCGCCGAGCAGCCGGTACGACGCCAGCCGCAGGGCCAGCGCGAACGACCACGACTCGCCGTGGCTCGCGTAGCCCTTGGCGGGCAGCCCGCCCAGCGTGAGGACCAGGTCGTCACGGTGCGGCCCCACCAGGCTCACGCCCCGCTCCAGCTCCTGGCTGCGCGCCTCCGCCATCGCCGCGAGGATCGCCTTCTCGAGGTCCTCCGCCGCGTGCAACTGCCCGGCACCGTCGCCCGCCTCGGGGACGCTGGACCGATACGTGAGCTCGGCGTCGCCGTCCGCGTCGCTGACCTGCTCGTACGCGGCCGCCACGTACGGCTGCAGCGCCTGGACCAGCGCGAGGCGCATCGCGAGGATCTGCCCGCCGAGCTGGGCCGCCCGAGCGTCCCACACCTCCAGCGTGCTGGTGTCCACCGGCCCGCCGCCCGACCTGCGGGCGCCGCGCAGCGACTTGAGCAGCGCCGAGCGCTGCCGCACCACCCGCTCGTAGTCGCTCAGGAGGCCCGCAGCGCGGGGGAGGAGCTGCACCACCAGCTGGTCGAGGAAGCGCCGGCGGCCGTCGGGGTCACCCTTGACGAGCGCCAGGTCCTCGGGTGCGAACAGCACGGTGCGCAGGATGCCGAGGACGTCGCGTGCCCGGCCGAGCTGGCCGCGGTTCACCCGCGCGCGGTTGGCCTTGCCCGCGGTGATCTCGAGCTCCACGGTCGACGCGCGCTCGCCCCGCACGACCCGCGTGCGCACGACCGCCCGCTCGGCGCCCGCGCGGATCAGGGGCGTGTCGTTCGCGACCCGGTGGCTGCCCAGCGTCGCCACGTAGCCGATCGCCTCGACGAGGTTGGTCTTGCCCTGGCCGTTTCGACCCACGAACGCGTTCGGACCCGGCTCGAGCTCGACGTCGGCCGCCGCGTACGACCGGAAGTCGAGGAGTGACAGGTGAGAGACGTACATCAGCCTTCTCGGCGGTCGGCCACCGAGGAGATCACGACGCCGGCTTGACCGCGTGCCCGCCGAACTGCTGCCGCAGCGCAGCGACGGCCTTCATGGCCGGCGACTCCTCCTGGCGGGACGCGAAGCGGGCGAACAGCGCCGCGGAGATCACCGGCAGCGGCACCGCGTTGTCGATGGCCTCGTCGACGGTCCAGCGACCCTCGCCCGAGTCGTCCACCCAGTCGTCGATCGCTGCCAGCGCCGGGTCCTCCTCGAGCGCCTTGACCATGAGGTCGAGCAGCCACGACCGCACCACCGTGCCGCGCATCCACGCCTTCATCGTGCCGTGCACGTCGGTGACGATGTCCTTCTTCGCGGCCAGCAGCTCGTAGCCCTCGGCGTAGGCCTGCATGAGGCCGTACTCGATGCCGTTGTGCACCATCTTCGCGAAGTGTCCCGCGCCCACCTCGCCGGCGTGCACGAAGCCCTCCTCGCGCGGCCCCTCCGGGCGCAGCGCGTCGAAGACCGGCATGAGCGCCTCGACGTGCACGGCGTCGCCGCCGCACATCAGGCCGTACCCGTTGTCCAGGCCCCACACGCCGCCGGACACCCCGACGTCGACGTACCCGACGCCGCGCTCGGCCAGCTCCGCGGCGCGCGCCTGGTCCTCGGGGTAGTGCGAGTTGCCGCCCTCGACGACGACGTCGCCCTCGCCCAGCAGCGTGCCGAGCTCCTGGACGACGCCCCGCGTCGGGTCGCCGGCCGGGACCATCACCCACACCACGCGCCGGTCCGCGGGCAGCGCGGCGACGAGGTCGGCCAGGGACGCGACGTCGGACACCTCGGGGCGCGGGTCGTAACCCGTGACCTCGATGCCGCCGCGGCGTAGCCGCTCGCGCATGTTGTTGCCCATCTTGCCCAGACCGACGAGTCCGATGTGGCTGACCATGGGTTCCTCCGGGAGGGGTGCGGGCGGGGTGTGCGAGCGGTGTGTCAGCCGGCGAACCGGATGGGCACGAGCAGGTAGCGGTACTCGGACGAGTCCTCGCCGTCGAGCGACTCCTGGCCGGTGAACTCCACCGGCTTGTTCGGGTGCGTGAACGACAGGCGGACGAAGTCGGTGCCGAGTGCGCCCAGGCCGTCCAGCAGGAACTGGGGGTTGAAGGCGACCTGGATGTCCTCGCCGACGAGCACCGCCTCGAGCGCCTCGGACGCCTGCGCGTCGTCGCCCTGGCCGGCGTCGAGCACCACCTGGCCGTCGCTGAACGACAACCGGATCGGCGTGTTGCGCTCGGCGACGAGCGAGACGCGCTTGGCGGCCTCGATCAGCGGCGCCGTCGCGACGACGGCGTGGATCGGCGTCGCGTCCGGGAAGAGGCGGCGGACCGGGGGGTAGTCGCCGTCGACGAGCTGCGACGTCGTGTGGCGGCCGCCCGCCTCGAAGCCGATGAGGTCCACGCCCTGGCCGGTCGAGAGCCCCACGTTGACGAGGCCGCCCCCGCCGCCGAGCGACTTCGCGACGTCGGTGAGGGTGCGGGCCCGCACCAGCGCCACCGCCGAGTAGCCGGGGGTGGCCGGGGTCCAGGTGAGCTCGCGCAGCGCGAGCCGGTACCGGTCCGTGGCGATGAGCGTGATGCGCTCGCCCTCGATCTCCATGCGCACGCCGGTGAGCAGCGGCAGCGTGTCGTCACGGCTCGCAGCGACGCTCACCTGCGCGACGGCGTGCGTCAGCGCGTCGCCGGTGACCGTGCCGCTCAGCTCCGGCATCTGCGGGAGCGACGGGTAGTCCTCGACCGGCATGGTCAGGAGGGTGAAGCGCGAGGCGCCGCAGGTCAGCACGACCTTGGTGCCCTCGAGGGTGACGTCCACAGGCTTGTTCGGCAGCGCCCGGGAGATCTCGGCGAGGAGGCGTCCGGAGACCAGCACGGTCCCGGGCTCCGCCACCTCGGCGGGGATCTCGGCGCGCGCGGAGACCTCGTAGTCGAAGCTGGACAGCCAGATCGTGCCGGCCGTGTCCACCTCGATGCGGACTCCCGCCAGCACCGGCGCCGGCGGGCGCGTGGGGAGGGTGCGCGCCGTCCAGGTCACGGCCTCAGCCAGGACGTCACGTTCAACCCGGAACTTCATCCCACTCCTCGAGTTGTCGATCGTTGCGGACGACAGCCTGCCGTCGCGGCCCGGTCATGGGCCAGTCCGACGTGACCCGACCGGCCTCGTCGTCCGTGCCAAACCCTACGCGAGACAGGGCCCCCTCGGCACGCGATCCGGGCCCCGCCGGCTCGGGTGTGCGTGGATCGTCGGCCGCCCTGATGAAGGTGTGTGGATTTCCTTGATGATCAAACGTTCGTCATCGTCATCGGGGTTGTGGAATCTGGGGATGAAGGGCGTTTCCGCAGGTCAGAGGACCAACACGAGTGTGGAGGGAGTGGGGGTGACGCTGTGGACGACGCCCTGGGCCTGTGGGCGAAGGAATTCGTACCCACAGTCGTCCACTGATCGGGGCGCCGTCGTCCACGGATATCCCGTGGTCGTCCACACGCGTCCACAGAGTTATCCACAGGTGTGAATCTCCGCGTCGGTGGAAAAGGTCGAGTTGTCCACGTATGTGGTCCACAGGGCTGGGGACGAGCCGGCCGGATCGGCGGTCCTCCGGGCCTGTGGCTGTGGGCACTGATGTGGAGAAACGCCGACGGGCCCGGTCCCACGCCCTGGGAAGAGCGTGGTCGGGCCCGTACGGGGTCGCGCGGGGTCAGCCGCGGTGCTGCTGCTTGATGCGGCTGGTGAGCTCGGTCACCTGGTTGTAGGTGGACCGCCGCTCCGCCATCTGGCCGGCGATCTTCTTGTTGGCGTGCATGACCGTGGTGTGGTCGCGGCCGCCGAACTGCTGGCCGATCTTCGGCAGCGAGAGGTCGGTGAGCTCGCGGCAGAGGTACATGGCGATCTGCCGCGCCGTGACGAGGACGCGCGAGCGCGACGAGCCGCAGAGGTCGTCGATGGTCAGACCGAAGTAGGCGGCGGTCTGCGCGATGACCATCGACGGGGTGATCTCCTGCGTGTCGTCGTCGGTGATGAGGTCCTTGAGGACGATCTCGGCGAGCGCGAGGTCCACCTGCTGCCGGTTCAGGTTCGCGAACGCGGTGACACGGATGAGCGCGCCCTCGAGCTCGCGGATGTTCGTCGAGATGCGGGAGCCGATGTAGCTGAGCACCTCGGCAGGCACGTCCAGACGCTCGCTCGCCGCCTTCTTGCGGAGGATGGCGATCCGGGTCTCGAGGTCCGGCGGCTGGACGTCGGTGATGAGGCCCCACTCGAACCGCGACCGCAGCCGGTCCTCGAAGCCGTTGAGCTGCTTCGGCGGCACGTCGGACGTGATCACGACCTGCTTGTCCGCGTTGTGCAGCGCGTTGAACGTGTGGAAGAACTCCTCCATCGTCTGTTCCTTGCCCTGCAGGAACTGGATGTCGTCGATGAGGAGGACGTCGACGTCGCGGTATCGGCGCTGGAACGCGCCGGCCCGGCCCTCGCCGATGCTGTTGATGAAGTCGTTGGTGAACTCCTCGGAGTTCACGTAGCGCACCCGCACGTGGGGATAGAGGTTGTGGGCGTAATGGCCGATGGCGTGCAGCAGGTGCGTCTTGCCCAGCCCGGAGTCGCCGTAGATGAAGAGAGGGTTGTACGCCTTGGCCGGCGCCTCGGCCACGGCGACGGCCGCGGCGTGCGCGAAGCGGTTCGACGACCCGATGACGAACGTCTCGAAGATGTACTTCGGGTTCAGCCGCGTCGGCTCGGCGGACTGCTTCGGGTTCGGCGGGAGCGGCGGGGCCTCGGGCTCGTCGGGCACACCGTGCTCCGGGGGAGCGGTGTAGTCCTGCGAGGGGCCGGTCAGGGTGTCGCTGCTGAGCTCCGGGTCGACCGTGATGCCGAAGCGGATGTCGCGGCCGAGGGTGGACGCCATCGCCGACACGAGCTGGTCGCGCACGCTGGTCTCGAGGTAGGCACGGGTCTGCTCGTGCGGGACCGCGATGAACACGGTGTCCTCGAGGATCGCCATCGGCTTCGCGAGCTTGATGAACGCGAGCTGCCGGGCCGTCATGTCCGGCCGTGCCTCGAGGGTGGCGAGCGTATGGGCCCAGACGTCGGTGATGTTCTCGTCCGGCTGGGCCACGGGCGTCGTCCTTCGGGTCGTTCGGGATGGGCAGCGAGGCCGCGAGTCTGCCACGCCGAAACTCCGTCCACAGCCTTGTCCACATGCTGTGGAACCTGTGGACAATGCTGTGGAGTGATGACCGTACCGGCGGCCTGGCGCGACGTCGCGCCCGCTGCGTGAGGTCCTCCACATCGTAGCCACCGTCGGGGTGCGGTCGCCCCTGGGCGGGTTTGACCTGAGAGCCCTCCACGGCGTAACGTCGGACAGCCGTTCCAGGTCCTTTCGCGCGCCCTCACACGGGCTGCCGGTCACGGATCGGCCCGGTCGACGCCTCCACGTTCTCGGACGCGTGCGCTGACCTGCGAACACAGACCTGCATCGTCGAGGAACTGACGGTGTGCCTCCCCGACGTTTCTTGGAGTACCTCGTGAGCAAGCGGACCTTCCAGCCGAACAACCGCCGCCGTGCCAAGACCCACGGCTTCCGGCTGCGCATGCGCACCCGTGCCGGCCGCGCCATCCTGGCGAACCGTCGGCGCAAGGGTCGCGCCGAGCTCTCTGCCTGACGAATGCTGCCCGCGGCGCACCGAATGCGCCGTTCCGTCGATTTCGAACGGGCGGTGCGCCGCGGCACGCGTGCAGGTCGATCGACCGTGGTGGTTCACCTCCTCGTCGACCCCGACGCCGGCCCTGAGGCCGCTGTCGACGGGGTCGCGACGGGGGAACCGCCACAGGTCGGTCTTGTCGTATCCAAGGCCGTGGGGAACGCCGTGCATCGCAACCAGGTGAAGCGTCGCCTCCGGCACTCGGCGGCCACACATCTCGCGTCACTGCCGGCTGGGTCGTGCCTCGTGGTCCGGGCACTCCCGGCGTCGAGCAGCGCGACGTACGCGGAGCTCGACCGCGACCTGGCGAGCAGCCTCGACCGCGCGGTCGCGCGCACCCGGAGAAGCTCGTGAGCGCCTCGACGCTCGGGCACGGCCGGAAGGCGCTGCGGGAACTCCCCGCCGTCGTCCTCATCGGCGTGCTGCGCGTCTACCAGGCGGTGATCTCCCCGCTCACGGGCCCCACCTGCAAGTACTACCCCTCGTGCTCGCAGTACGCGATCATCGCGATCCGCACGCACGGCACGTTGCGGGGCACCGGTCTCGCTCTCTGGCGGATCCTGCGGTGCAACCCTTGGAGCCTCGGCGGCGTCGACGACGTCCCTCCCGCTCGTGCGAAGCATGCCGACACAGCCGTCGGCACGACGACGCACGAGCACAGCGGCGCAGCTCACCACTGACCATCCCGGACCGCGCCGCCGGGGACGCAGACTTTTCCGACAGAGGAGACACATCGGGATGGATACCATCCTCTACCCCATCGAGTGGGTCGTGGCCTGGATCATGTACGGGTCGCACGCCGTGCTCACGACCCTGGGCATGGACGACGGACCGGGCTGGGCCTGGGTGCTGTCGATCGTCGCGCTGACGATCGTCATCCGTATCGCGCTGATCCCGCTGTTCTTCAAGCAGATCAAGGCCTCGCGCGGGATGCAGATGATGCAGCCTGAGCTGCAGGCGGTCCAGAAGAAGTACAAGGGCAAGACGGACCCGGCGTCCCGCGAGGCCATGGGCCGCGAGACGATGGAGCTGTACCGCAAGCACGGCACCAACCCCATGGCGTCCTGTCTGCCGATCCTGCTGCAGTCGCCGATCTTCTTCGCGCTCTTCCGGGTGCTCAACCACCTCTCGGCGATCGCCGACGGCTCCTACCGCACGATCGGTCCCATCGACCAGCGGGTCGCCGGGGACATCGAGCACTCCCAGCTCTTCGGTGCGCAGCTCTCCGACGTCTTCCGCACCACCGACTCGACGACGTCGCGCATCGTCGTCATCTGCCTCATCGTGCTGATGAGCGCCACCATGTTCTTCACCCAGCGCCAGCTGACCATGAAGAACATGCCGAAGGCGGCGCTCGAGGGCCCGATGGCGAGCACGCAGAAGATGATGCTCTACATCCTCCCGGTGATCTTCCTGATCTCCGGGATCAACTTCCCGGTCGGTGTGCTGATCTACTGGGTCATCTCGAACCTCTGGTCGATGGGCCAGCAGTTCTACACGATCAAGCGGATGCCGGCGCCGGGCTCCGAGGCGGAGCGTCTGCTCAAGGAGAAGCAGGCGCGCAAGGCCGCGGCCAAGGGTGCCATCGAGGCCACCCCCGAGCCGGAGCCCGAGCAGCCGCGCGGGCAGCGTGAGCAGCCCAAGCGCAAGAACCGCCAGAAGCGCCGTTGAGCAGCGAGAGGAATCGACGACCGATGACGACGGACATTCCCGTGGAGCAGGGCCCGGAGCGGACCTCACGCCTCGAGGAGGAGGGCGAGATCGCCGCCGACTACCTGGAGGAGCTGCTCGACATCGCCGACCTCGACGGGGACATCGACCTGGACATCCAGCACGACCGGGCCGCGGTCGAGGTCGTGGCGGACGAGGACGAGGACCTGTCGGCGCTCGTAGGGCGCGACGGCGAGGTACTCGAGGCGCTGCAGGAGCTGACGAGGCTCGCCGTCCAGGCCCGCACGGGCGAGCGGAGCCGGCTCATGCTGGACATCGGCGGTTTCCGGGCCGCGCGCCGTGAGGAGCTGACCGTGCTCGCCGAGGGCGCGATCCGTGAGGTGCGCGAGTCCGGTGTCGAGGTCGAGCTCGACCCGCTGAACGCCTTCGAGCGGAAGGTCGTGCACGACGCGGTCGCCGCGGCCGGCCTGGTCAGCGACTCGCGCGGCGTCGAGCCGTCGCGGTACGTCGTGGTTCAGCCTGCGGCCGAGTCTGGTGACACGCCGGCTTCCTGATGGTCGATCCGAGAGCCCGTTGTTTCACGTGAAACGACGGGCTCTCGTCATGAGGTGGAAGAGTGAGGGAGGCTGACGATGACCGACGAGCCCACGAACAGGGATGTCCTCGACGAGGAGCTGGGGCGAAGCGACGCAGTGCGCGCGTACTTCGGCGACAGGTACGAGCCCGTGGCCGAGTACGCCAAGCGGCTCCGGGACGAGGGCGAGCTGCGCGGCCTCATCGGTCCCCGCGAGGTCGACCGGCTGTGGGAGCGGCACATCCTGAACTCGGCGGCCGTGACGCCGTATCTCGACGCCGCACGGTCGGTGGCCGACATCGGGTCCGGTGCGGGGCTGCCGGGGATCGTCATGGCGATTCAGCGCCCGGACGTGGAGTTCCATCTCATCGAGCCCATGGAGCGGCGGACCGCCTGGCTGGAGGAGATCGTGGAGGCGCTCGCGCTGGAGAACGTGCTGGTCAAACGCGGTCGCGCCGAGGAGTACCACGATGCCTTCGAGGTCGATGTGGTGACGTCGCGCGCCGTGGCCGCGCTGAGCAAGCTGGCGCGGATGAGCCTGCCGCTCGTGCGGCGCGGTGGGGCGATGGTGGTGCTCAAGGGGCGCAACGTCGAGCGCGAGATCGAGCCGGCTCGTAAGGTGCTGCGGTCGTTCAAGACGGCGGAGCCGGAGATTCTCGTCGGCGACACTGTGCCGGACGTGGAAGCGACCACCATCCTGCGCATACGCAGAAGCTGACCTGCTGCGGTGGGTCGCTGGACGGCTCGCCGCACTCCCCGCAGGCGTGATCTCCACAGGCCGGAGTTTTGCCCCGCCCGGTCGTCATTGAGGCCGTAGAGTGAGCGCGGAGCACCGGACCGCGGTGTCCTCGGGCTCGCCGCGGCCTGCGGCGCGGTCCCTGTGACGAACCGGAGGAGTGGCACGTGAGCACGAGTACGGAGCACGTCGACGACGTCCCCCAGAGCGACGGGACCGCGACAGGTGATCCGCATGTTTCACGTGAAACAGCCTCCCTCGCTTGGGCCGACAACGGGCTCCCGGCCGGTATCGACGGACATCGCGCGGCCCTCGTCGCGTCGGTTCCCGATGCCGACGAGTCGACGCCCCTCGCGGCACAGCTGGCGATCGACTCGCGGCGGCGGATCGAGCTTCAGGGTCGGCAGTTCTCCCGTCCGGAGCAGACTCGCATCATCACTGTGGCGAACCAGAAGGGCGGGGTCGGGAAGACCACGACCACGGTCAACCTCGCCGCGGGCCTGGCCCAGTCCGGCCTGAAGGTGCTGGTCATCGACAACGACCCGCAGGGAAACGCATCAACGGCGCTCGGTATCGAGCATCGCGCGGGAACGCCGTCGATCTACGAGGTGCTCGTCGAGGGTGAACCTCTGGCGAGCACGGTCCAGGAGTGCCCGTCGGTCCCCGGTCTGTACGGGGTGCCGGCCACCATCGACCTCTCCGGAGCGGAGATCGAGCTCGTCTCCCTCGTTTCACGTGAAACACGGCTGCGGCGGGCGCTCGACGCCTACCTCGCGGATCGTGAGGCTCGTGGCGAGGAGCGAATCGACTATGTGTTCGTCGACTGCCCGCCGAGCCTCGGACTGCTCACGGTCAACGCGTTCGTGGTGGGGCGCGAGGTCCTCATCCCGATCCAGTGCGAGTACTACGCGCTCGAGGGTCTCAGCCAGCTCCTGAAGACGATCGAACTGATCAAGGCGCACCTGAACCCGGATCTGGACGTCTCCACGATCCTGCTGACCATGTACGACGGCCGCACCAACCTTGCGCAGCAGGTGGCCGCGGAGGTGCGGGAGCACTTCCCGAAGCAGACCTTGAGGACGACCGTCCCTCGGTCGGTGCGGATCTCCGAAGCTCCGAGCCACGCGCAGACGGTGATGACCTACGATCCCGGATCGACCGGTTCGCTCGCCTACCTCGAGGCGGCGCGTGAGCTGGCGGAGCGCGCGCCGCAGCGCGCTGACCTGGGATAACGCAGGATGCGCACGAGTGTGACCGGAGGACACGTGTCCCGCGGCGCGAAGGCGCGGCGCGGAGTGGTGTCGCGGACGAAACGGGCCATCTACGGCTATGGGTGCGATGGAACCAACACGACGACTAGGGGAGTGCGGGGCCCGATGGTTCAGGAGGCTGGAGCATGAGTCAGAAGAAGCGTGGTCTGGGTCGTGGGCTTGGAGCGCTGATTCCCTCCGGGCCTGAGAGCGACCGCCCGGTCGATGTCTTCTTTCCCACGGGGGAGGGACGCGACGGCGAGAGCGCGGGCGTCAGGGTGCCGACATCAACGGTCGAGCGACCGGCGATCGACGGCGCGGAGGGTTCGGGCCGGAGCGCACGTCGATCCGCTTCCTGGGACTCGGCGATCGCCGGCGGGCGGCTGAGCATCCGCACGGGGAACGAGGCGCAGGCGGTCGACGATTCGTCATCCCCGGAGCCTGACTCTGCGACCGGCGCGGTGCTCACCGAGGAAGCGCCGGGTGATCGGGGGATCTCCGAGGACTCCCACGCGGATGAGTCGGACGACACTCTGGGGGCGGACGGCCTCTCGTTGGGTCTGATCACGAGCATCGACCTTCCGGACCTGGAGGAGCCGGCGCCGGCCACAGGTGAGGATGCCTCGGCGATGGGTGCCCCCGGCGAGGTGGTCGACGACGCCGTCGACGGTGTTTCACGTGAAACCGAGCTGAAGCCGGTTCCTGGTGCTCGGTTCGCTGAGATTCCCGTCGACGGGATCCGCCCGAACACCTGGCAGCCCCGCACCGTCTTCGACGACGGGGAGCTCGATGAGCTCGTGGCCTCGATCAGCGAGATCGGCGTGCTCCAGCCGATCGTGGTGCGCCCTGACGCCTCTGACCAGGACCGATACGAGCTCATCATGGGCGAGCGCCGTTGGCGCGCGTCCCAGGCGGCCGGCCTCGAGACGATCCCCGCGATCGTCCGGGAGACCGAAGACAGCGACATGCTTCGCGACGCGCTCCTCGAGAACCTGCACCGCGCCGCGCTCAACCCGCTGGAGGAGGCTGCGGCGTATCGGCAGCTCCTGGACGACTTCGGGTGCACGCACGAGGAGCTCGCGACGCGGATCGCCAGGTCGCGGCCGCAGATCTCCAACACGCTCCGCCTTCTGAAGCTGCCCCCGCTGGTCCAGCGACGCGTCGCGGCGGGAGTGCTCTCGGCGGGTCACGCCCGGGCGCTGCTCTCTCTCACGGACGGCGCCGAGATCGAGAGGCTGGCACAACGGATCGTCTCGGAAGGTCTCTCGGTGCGCGCGACGGAAGAGGTCGTCACTCTCCTGACCAGCGGGGATGGGGACAAGCCGGCTCGCCGGGGACCGCGCGCGGGCCAGCGCAGCGAGGCGATGGACGAGCTCGCGACACGGTTGGCGGACCGCTTCGAGACGCGCGTGAAGGTGAACATCGGCAAGACCAAGGGCCGGCTCACCGTGGAGTTCGCGTCCGTGGAGGACCTCAATCGGATCCTGGAAGTGATGGCACCCGAGGACCCGGGGCTCCTGCGTTCCTGATCGACCAGCCGACATCGCCGACGGGCGTCGCTCCTTCCGAGGGGCGGCGTCCGTCGGTCTGTGGAGCGACAGTGAGGACGGGAGAGCGCACCCTCCCGGCACTGTGACGACGAAAGTCTGCGCTAGGTCGCGGACCGCCTCGCCCCGGCGAGATCGTGGTGATTCGGGAGCCGCGCGCGGCGCGGTCGACGGTACAGGAGTGCGGGTGGGCCGTTGCGAGAAGTCGGGTAGGCGGGATGTCACCTCGACGTCGCCGCCTCCGGCAGTTGGATCGTCCCGCTGTTTCACGTGAAACGCGACCGCCTGGCGCGCGCGCGTGTCGGGCCGACGCTCCAGGACGTCGTGACCGCTGGGGACCCTCAGCGCACACCGTCCCGGACTGCAGGTCACTGTACGAGCGTGACCACGACGCCGCCCCACCGCCCGTGGGTTGAGGGCGATGGCTCCCGTTCGGTCTCGTGCAGGGAGCGGAGGAGTCCATCGATGAGCGGGGAGCGACGAAGCCACGAAACGCTGTGTGAGCGCGCAGCGACGAGCGGGGCGGGCGAAGCCGGTCCGGCGCTGGGCTCGTGGGAACTGTGCGGCAGGTGAGGGGCGCCTCGTGCCGTCCCTGCGGGGAGCACGGGTGGCCCCGTTTCACGTGAAACACGGGCGCCACAGGTTGTTGTCGTGCGCCGCCGGGCTTGGCGAAGAAGGACGCGCGCGGCATGAAGGATCCGAGGTAGCGGGGGAGTGGACCTGGGACGCTCGGGCGAACGCGTAGCCGTCGCTGTCCGCGCCGATGGTCTCGTGGCAGGTCGAAGACTGGCGGACGATGACTCTTCTCCCGCTAGCTGGTGCAGGTCGAGACCTGGTGAATATGGCGCCACCGAGGGATGTGCGCGGGCTGGTCACCGAGCCGCAGCCTCCGTACGCGGAGGGCAGTGCGTTGCCTCCACCTCGCGGTGCCGGTGGGATGCGCATGACGCGGAGGCACGGAGTGAGTCGCCAAGGACGGTGGCACGTCGTTCCTGGTCACTGCCTCGCGCGCCCGTCGTCGCCGTCGAGGGACGGCTGTGCGCGGTGAGATCCGGGGATCGCGATGCGTGGGCAGGGTGGCCGGCAGCAGGGGAGTGCCAAGGGCAGGTGGCCGCTCATGACAGACAGCGGGCTCGGACGAACGCCCGATGCGGAAGCATCGCTGCCGGGGTCGTCCGAGGGGCCGGATGGAACGCTGGCTGGAGGGCGGGGCGCGGATACCTTCGCTCCGTGTCCGTGAGCTGATAGGTGCTGGCCGGCGGACTTCCCCCGTGCAGGAGCGGTCGCAGCCTTGCTGGCGGGAGAAGACCCCCGGTTGCGCCGTGGCGTCATGTCGCCCGATGGCGACGGATACGCGCCGGGGGAGCGGCCCGGACGCGCGAGCCCGCTGGCGACAGACACCAGGCCGTTCCCCGTCGCTGCCGTCGGCTGGCCATGGCCGCACCACACTCCATGGAGCCCGTCCGGTGGCGATGCGCTTGGTCCGGAGGCGGGTGCGGCGCCAGCACCGACGCCTGCACCTGCTCGGCGGCTGCCGGGGTCAGCAGTCAGGGACGGGGCGTCGATCGATAGACGTGAGTGGACTCGTGAGGCGCCGGACATCGGCGGAGCGACGGTCGCCCCCGGGTGGTCAGGACGCTGCCAGATCGCGCCTCCGGGTGCTCGATGCCCTCGATGATCATGACGCCGACTGGTGGCCACGTACCCTCCGATACTGCGCGACCGGACGATACTCGGCATGTCGGGTATGGAGGCACGCGGGACGAAGGCCGGGGCGTCGGTCCCCTCGGCGGGACAGCCGGCCCGGCGTGCGAGTCTGCTTGCGGTCGGGGCCCGTGCGGTGTCACCCAGCGGGATGCATGGCCTGCCCGAGATGAGCGTCGAGGTCCGTGACGTGGCGGTATACCCCCACTCCTGCCGCGCGGTCGTCCAGGCTCAACACGCACTCCGTGGTGCCCGGCGCCGCAGGGGGCAGACCGGCAGTCACCCAGCTGAAGCCTCCGGTCGGGACGCGCATGACACAGGTGCGGTCGTTGAGGACGATCTCCAGCGGCTCAGGACTGACAAGCCGGTGATCGTCACCGCAAATCACGGCCGGCGGTCACAGGACGATCGCCGCGCGATGCACAGACCGGGGGAGCGGGACACCCGCGCCCCCGACGCGCATCGTCCGGGACCGGGCATGCGAACGGCCGGCCCTGTTTCACGTGAAACAGGACCGGCCGTCGCGAAGGTTCAGGCGCTGGGCGTGAGAACCGCGTCGATCTCCTCCTGGAGAGCGCGCTTGGGGCGCGCTCCGATGACGGACTTCACGAGCTCGCCGCCGGAGTAGACGTTGAGCGTCGGGATCGACGTGATGCCGTAGGCCATGGTCGTGGCCTGGTTGGCGTCGGTGTCGAGCTTGACGATCTTGATCTTGCCCTCGTACTCATCCGAGAGCTCCTCGAGGATCGGGGCGACCATGCGGCACGGGCCGCACCAGGTTGCCCAGAAGTCCACGAGGACCGGGACGTCGGACTCGAGGACCTCGGTCTTGAACGTGTCGTCGGTGACGGCGACGGTAGCCATATGTCGCTCCTTCGATCAGGGATGGAGAAGTGGGTCAGCCGACGACCGGGTCGAGGGCCGCGGGGAGCCCGTCAGGGTTCGGCACCGCCGGGGTGCCGGCCAGAGCCTTCTCGCCCTCGGCGTCGGCGACCTCGGTGAGGTACGACTGCGCGTCGAGCGCGGCGGAGCACCCCGAGCCGGCGGCGGTGATCGCCTGGCGGTAGGTGTGGTCGACGGCGTCGCCGCAGGCGAAGACGCCCGGGAGGTTGGTGCGGGTGGAACGCCCCTCGACGAGGATGTAGCCCTCGTCGTCCAGGTCGACCTGCCCCTTGATCAGGTCGGTCCGCGGGTCGTGCCCGATCGCGACGAACAGCCCGGTGGTGTCGAGCTCCCGCTCGGCGCCGGTGACGGTGTCGCGCAGCGTGACGCCGGTGACCTTGTTCTCGCCGGAGATGCCGGCGACCTCGCTGTTCCAGGCGAACTCGATCTTCGGGTCGGCCTGGGCGCGGTCGGCCATGATCTTCGAGGCACGCAGCGAGTCGCGGCGGTGCACGATCGTCACCTTGGAGGCGAAGCGGGTGAGGAAGGTGGCCTCCTCCATCGCGGAGTCGCCGCCGCCGACGACCGCGATGTGCTGGTCGCGGAAGAAGAACCCGTCGCAGGTGGCGCACCAGGAGACCCCGCGGCCCGACAGCTGCTTCTCCTCCGGCAGGCCCAGCTCGCGGTACGCGGAGCCGGTCGCGAGGATCACGGCGCGAGCCTTGAAGGTCTCGCCGCCGCCGGTGACGACGGTCTTGATGTCGCCGGTGAGCTCGACCTGCTCGGCGTCGTCCCACAGCACCCGGGCGCCGAACTTCTCGGCCTGCTCG
This sequence comes from Promicromonospora sp. Marseille-Q5078, assembly GCF_050315395.1. Taxonomy (NCBI): domain Bacteria; kingdom Bacillati; phylum Actinomycetota; class Actinomycetes; order Micrococcales; family Promicromonosporaceae; genus Promicromonospora; species Promicromonospora sp. Marseille-Q5078. The sequence goes on along the minus strand of NZ_JBNPQG010000001.1, from coordinate 82,657 downwards.
CGCATGGCCTCCATGAGGTCCGGGCCCTGGATGCCGGCCGGGAACCCCGGGAAGTTCTCGACCTCGGTGGTGTTCATCAGGGCGCCGCCCGCGGTCACGGACCCGGCGATCACGACGGGCGCCAGACCAGCGCGCGCGGCGTACACGGCCGCGGTGTAACCGGCAGGGCCCGAGCCCACGATGACGATGTCGTGCACGGTGGCCTCACCGGTGGTGTTGGTCGGCTGATCGGTCACGTTCTCTCCTGGTCGTCGGCTGGTCGTTCGCGTCCTGAGGCGCCATGGCACTCAACACCGCGAGGGGGTGCGGTGTTCCCGGGCGACAGGCTCGTGCCGCCCGGGAACGGTCACGAGAGGACGATCTCGTTGAGCTCCAGGTAGTTCTTGCCGTTGGTCTGCGGGAGCTCGGTGATCCAGAGCACGAAGGAGTCCGCCACGGTCTCCTCCGACAGATCGAGCGTGGTCTCCGAGTCGAACGACCCCTCCGCGAGCACCTTGCCGGACGTGGGCTCGTCGCGGGAGGTGGCGCGGACCTCGACGTGGCCGCCGGAGGAGTTCGTGTTGAGCGTGATCGAGGTGACCGGCGCGGGCTCCTCGAGCTCGATGACGTAGCCCAGCCCCGACCGGAGTCCGGCGAAGTCGGGGGAGTTGAAGTACATGGTGTACCAGAACGTCGACGGGTCGCCGTCGTAGGCGAGGTCGACCGCCTCGGGGTGCTGTCCGTCGCCCTCGGGGTCGAGCTGGTCGCCGGACTTGATGACCGGGCGCACCTCCGGCGTCTCGCTCGGCGAGCTGGACGCGTCGTCGCTGGGCTCCTCGGCGGCGCCACCGTCGCCCTCGCTCTGCGTGGGCGCGGCGCTCCCGGCGACGGGAGCGGGGTCGGACGGCGACATCACCTGGGAGAAGGCCCACAGAGCGCCGGCCAGGACGAGCACCACGACGAGCCCGAGGACGATGGGCGTCGGGTTCACGCCGCGGCGCTTGGGCGCGGGCGAAGACGCGAACCCGCCGGTGTCGGTCCGCGGCTCGCCGCCGTTCCCGCCGGGGGCGGGGGCACGGGGGCGTGGGCGGTCTGGGCGGGCTGGGCCGGCTGCGAGGCGCCGTAGGCCTGGGCGTCGTAGCCCGCCGGGGCGGCGCCGTACGCCTGGGTGGGCTGGCCGCTCTGAGCGGGCGCGGCCTGCTGGACCGGGGGCATCGCGGCGGTCGAGGGACCGGGCGGCGGGACCGACGACTGCGCCGTGGGCGCGCCGACGGGCGGGATGGCCTGGGTCGACTGGGCGGCGGGCGCGGCCCCGAACGCCTGCGTGGCTCCGGCGGCCCCGGCAGCGGCGGCCCCGGCGACGGCGCCGGACCGGGCGATGCGCCCGCTCGCGGGGCGGCGGACGGGTGCTGCGGGCGGCGGGGTGCCGGGCAGGCCGGCGCCCGCGCCCATGGCGCCGAGCACCGAGGACCGCACGGGCGGCTCCGTCGACGGCTGCACGAACTGCGGGAGGGCGGCGACCACCGACACCTCGCCCCATGGGGCGAGCGCGGCGACGACGTCGCTCGGGGCGGTGGGGGCGTCCGGCGCGGCCGAGCCGAAGGTCCGGTTCACCAGGGTGTCGAGGTCCGGGTCGACGTGGGGCACGAGGGCGGACACGGGGACGATGCCGTTCGCGTCCGTCTGCGCCGGCAGGGGCCGCACCGTGTCCGGGGCGATCCACGGCTCGTCGAGGGAGTCGCCGGGCCAGCGGGCGGTGAGCGCGTAGTAGGCGAGCGCGACGAGGTCGCGAGCGTCGGCGGCCGCCGCGGCGGCGCCGGTGGTGCCCTCACGGCCGCCGTCGACCCCGGCGAGCGCGGCGTCGATGCCGAGGCCGGTGACGACGACGCGGTGGCCGTCCACGCGCACCGAGTCGGGGCGGAGCGCCAGGTGGTGGACGCCGCGCTGACCGGCCGCCTCGAGCGCGGCGGCGGCCTCGCCGACGACGGCGCGCGCCTGCTGCGCGTCGACCAGGCCCCCGGAGACGATCTCGGTGAGCGACGTGCCGCGGAACGGCTCGCTGATGATGTAGCTGCGCTGGCCCGCACCCAGGTCGGTGCTGCCGACGTCGAGCACGCGCGACAGCCGCGGGTCGGCGACGAGCGCGGCGCGCCGGGCAGCGTCGAGTGCGGCAGACGCGTAGGGGCCGTCGACGAACGTCACCCGGACCGGTCGGTCCAGGATCTGGTCGTGCGCCTCCCACGCCTCTGCTGCGGCGAGGTCGGTGGCTGCGGGCTGCACGAGCCGATAGCGATCGACCATGACGGTCCCGGGATGGGCGGTGCTCACCTGTACTCCTCGGTGGGGGTGCGGGGGGAGAGTGTCCTCCGGTCCATCGGACCATGGTACGGGCGGGCCGGTGGACGGGGTGCGGCGCCGGGCGGGCGCGCCCGCAGGGTCCTCACGGAACCCTCCCGAGCCGGGCACCCGGGTGTCGTCATCGCTTCAGCCGCCGGAGGACGGGCGCCAGCGCGTCGTCGAGCTCGCGGACGTGCAGCACCTTGAGGGAGAGCATGTAGCCCAGCACCATCACGATGCCGGCGACGGCCGTCACCAGCACGGAGTGGCCCCACGACGTGATCTCGTAGCCGCCGAGCAGGCGCACCGTCAGCCAGCCGAGCAGCGCGGCCACGGCCGCGCCGATCGTCGCCCGGACGTACAGCCGCAGCACACGCCGGCCGTCGATGCCGTGCAGCTTGCGCCGCATCCCGCCCACGCGCAGCAGGAGCGAGATCCACGTGGACAGCGCGTACGCGCCGCCGGCGGCGACCGCCCACCAGGTGACCGGCAGGAGGCTGACGGCCGCCCACAGGGCGATCACCATCGAGACGGTCGCGATCACCTGGATGACGAAGATCGACCGGCCGTCCTCGAACGCGAAGTACATGCGGCGGACCATGACCGTCGCGCCGAGGGCGACGATCCCGACCGCCATGGCCTGGATGATCGGCGCGATCGCGGCCACGCCCGTCTGGCCCGCGGTCGGGAGCAGGCTCGCGGTCAGCGGGACGGCGAGCACGGCGAGGGCGGCCGCGGAGAAGACGGAGAAGACGCCCGCGGACCGCATCCCCAGCGACATGTCGCGCCGGACGCCCGGCAGGTCGCCCGCCTGCACGGCGGCCGTCATCCGCGGGAAGAGGACCGTGATGATCGAGACCACGACCAGGGAGTGGGGCAGCAGGTAGATCGTCATCGCCTGCGTGTACGCGGCGTTCCCGGCGACGGTCTCGTCGTTCCCGGCGGCGGCCCACAGGACGTTCGACAGGTAGAGGACGCCGAGCTGCTCGAGCACCACCGCGCCGATGGTCCAGCCGACGACGTTGCCGGCCGCCCGCAGCCCGATCCCGCGGAGGCCCCAGCGGAACCGCCACTGGAAGCCGGAGCGCCTCAGCGCGAACACCAGGACCAGGGCCTGCGCGGCGATGCCGAGGGTGGCCGTGCCGGCCAGCACCGCGGTCTGCGCCGACGACCACGTCGAGAGGTCCTGGATGCCGTTGCTCGGTGCGGCGCCCCAGACCAGGATGAACGCCCCGAAGCCCAGCAGCGAGACGACGTTGTTGGCGACGGGGGCGAGGCCGTACGCGCCGAACCGGCCCTGCGCGTTGAGCACCTGGCCGAGCAGCATGTAGAGGCCGTAGAAGAAGACCTGCGGGATGCACCAGTACGCGAAGACCACCGCGAGGTGCCGGGCGTCCGGGTCGACGTGCCCGCGCAGGGTGAAGAGGGTGACGATCAGCGGCGCCGCGACGACGAGCACCGCGGTGAGCAGCAGGAGCCCGAGCCCGGAGACCGAGATGAGCTTGTCGAGCCGCTCGCGGGCGTTGCGGGCGTTCAGGGCGCGCAGGATCTGCGGGATGAGCACGGCCTGCAGCACGCCCGCGGAGATGAGCGCGAACAGCATGTTCGGCAGCTTGTTCGCGATGTCGAACGCGTTGGCGACCGTCCCGACCGTCCCGACGCACGCGACCAGCAGCATCGACCGGATCAGCCCGGAGGCGCGGGACGCGACCGTCCCCAGCGTCATCACCAGCGACCCGCGGCCGAGGCTCGTGCGGCGCACGGCGTCGGCCCCGCCCGCGACCGGTCCCTGGTCGTCCCCGCCGGTCGTGCCGGGAGGCGTGCCGGGAGTCGCGGCGGGGTCGGCGGGCGAGCCGTCGCGCGGACGCTCGGGCCGGCCGTCGTCGGGGAGGGCGGACGAGTCGGTCATGAGGGGTCGGTCTCCGTGGCCTGGGCGTGGGTCGTGCGTGCGGGGGAGGAGGCGCCGGGCGCGCGGGCGTCGGCGGGCGGGTCGGGCTCCTGCTCGGGCGGCCCGCCGTCGGGTGCCGGGTCGCCCGGCCCGACGTCCTCCGGGGGTGGGCCGTCGTCGGGCCCCTGGGGGTCCGCGGCGTCGGGGGCGACGCCCTCGTCCTTGGTGCGCGTCGAGGAGCGCCCGCGCCGGACCGTCCGCCAGATGCCCGCCACGAACAGCAGGGCGACGGCGGCCGCGACCACCGCGGTGCCGGCCGTCTCCCAGCCCGCGCGCACCTTCACGGAGAAGCTGGTGGGGCCGCTGACGACCGCGCCGCTGGGCGCGAGCACCTCGACCTGCAGGTCGACGTCGCCGGAGCCGATGGCCCGCACGGGCACGTGCACGTTCTGCGAGGTGCCCGCGGGCACCACGACCGTCGGCCGTGACCCGACCACCAGGCGGGACGCGTCGGGCCGCAGCACGACGGTGACCGTGGCGTCCACGGGCAGCTCGTTCGTCACCAGCACGGGCAGCCTGCCGGTGTCGCTGACGAGGGTGACGTTGGACCGGTCGGCGACGCTGATGCCCTGCTGCAGCTCCGCGGACTGCGCGACGGCGAGGTCGACGGCGCCGTCGCGCGCCTCCGGGTCGGTGCGCGCCGCGACGGCCAGCGGGGCGACGAGCGCCTGGTCGGCGTCGCCGCTCAGCTCCACGGGGTCCTCGGCGACCGTCGAGAACGCGGCGAGGGAGCTCTGCGCGTCGAGCAGGCGGCGGACGGACGCCGGCTCCAGCTCGCCGTCGTCGCCGTTCCGGGCGGGGGCGTCGCGCTGCACCCGGGACGCGGGGGCGGCCACCGTCTCGGACAGGGGGACGACGTCGGCCCACGCCGCGTCGTCGAGGGCGCCGAGCACCTCGCCCACGAGGGCCGGGTCGGGAGACCAGTCCCGGGGGAGCGCCGCGAGGACGTGCAGGTCCTTCTGCCCGCCGTCCTGCTGCTGGGCGGCGAGCAGGGCGGTGTCGGCGAGGAGCCGCTGCGCCGCCTCGGCGCCGGACGGTGCCCCGGCGCCGTCGGTGAGGGAGGAGACCGTCGCGGACAAGCCGGCGTCGGCGACGAGCGCGGAGACCTTGCCCGACGGCGTCTCGACGGCGGCGCGCGCGGACGCGGGGGCGTCGTCGACCGGCGCGAGGCCGGAGGGCACCAGCACCTGGTCGACGGAGGCCTCCTGGGCGACGGACAGCGTCCTCGCGTCGGGCCGGCCCTCCGGCCACGCGAGGGTGAGGTCCCAGCCCTCGGGCCGCTGCCAGGCGGCGCCCAGCGCGGCCTCGCCGCCGGTCGCGGCCGCGACGTCGGCGCGGGAGGGGTCGGCGTGGGCGACGGCCTCGAGGTCGGGGTCGTAGCCGGGCAGGACCGCCACGTCGGCGGCGTCGCCGGTCGCGGCGGTGCCGGTCGAGCTGGTGGTGGCCGCGTCCTCCGTGTCGTCCTCGTCGTCGGTGCCCTCGGACGTGCCGGCGGTCTCGCCCGTGAGCCTGGTGGCCCACGCCTGGGCGTCGGGGTCGTCGCTCCCGGCCGCGGCGGAGACGAGCGCCGGGTCGACCGCGAGGGACAGGCCGGGGGACGTGGTGCTGACCGCCGCGGCGTCGAGCAGGCGGGCGAGCCGCCCGTCGCTCGCGGTGAGCCCACCGAGGGCGGTGGCGTACCCCTCCGGGTCGAGCGGGTCGACGGCGGGGCCGGTGACCGGCGCCGCGACGCTCACCGACAGGGGCTCCGGCGCGGCGCCCTTCGGCGCGTACAGGAGGAAGGTGTGCAGCACGTCGACGGTGGCGCCGCCCCGGGTCAGCGCCACGGACATCTCGCGGGGCCCCCAGGGGCTGTCCGCCTCGAGGCCGAGCGCGTCGACGTCGAGCTCGAGCTGCACCTCGGCGGACCTGCCGGGGGCGAGACGGTCGACCGGCTCGCTGACCTGCCGGACCGCGGTGCTCGCGTCCTCGTCGTCGGCCCAGGCCGCGAGGTCCGCGCGCGAGGTCAGCGGCCGCCAGGAGACGCCGAGGTCGAGCGCCGAGCCGTCGAGCGCGGTCTCGGTGCCGTTCGTGACCTCGACCGTCAGCGTCACGGTGGAACCGGGCGTCGCGAGCGTCGGCGACGAGCTCACGAGCTCGACCGTCGCCGCGCCCTCCCGCGGTGCGGCGGGCTGCGGCGCGGCCGCGGCCGTACCGGCCGTGAGCACCACCTGCGCGACGGTCGCGAGGACGCCCACGAGCAGGATCAGCACGGCGAGGAACCGGGCGGGCGAGGGCGCGGGTGCGGCGACGGCACCCGGAGGTCGGGAGATGATCACGCGGCGGGCCTCATTCGAACCGCCCGAGCACGCCGGGGGTGCGCCGCAGCACCTGCTGCGCGACGACGGCGAGCCGCTGCTCGTTGGGGTAGGACAGTCGGTCGGGGAGCTGCTCGACGTGCACCCACAGGGCGTCCTCCGCCTCGCCGTCGGGGTCGCCCTCGGCGGTGATGGTGCCGCCCTCCGCGCGCAGGAGGAAGTGGTGCACCACCTTGTGCACGCGGTGGTCCTCGCCGCTGAACCAGTAGTCGATGACGCCGAGCCGCGTGCGGACGGTGCCGAGGATGCCCGTCTCCTCGCGGATCTCGCGGACGGCGGCCTGCTCCGGCGTCTCCTCGCCCTCCAGGTGCCCCTTGGGCAGGCACCACTCGAGCCGGCCGCCACGGTTGCGCCGCACGATGACGGCGGCCTCGGGCCCGTCCGGGGCGAGCCGCACGACGAGCCCGCCGGCGGACGTCTCCTCGTGCACGGGCAGGTGCGTGGTTGTGCCCGACGGCGCGACGCCGACGACGGCGGGGGTCGTCGTGCCGCGCGGCCCGGCGAGCCGCGCGGGGTCGACCTTGAGCGGGTGTCCTCCCGGGGGCACGGGGACCGGCACGGCCGGGCGCCCGCGCCGGGGGCCGGGAACCGGTGCCGGGGATGACATGCGCCCACCCTACCGAGTGACGACCGCCCGCCGGCCCAGCGTCTGGGGCGCCGACGGGCAGGATCTGGGAGGATAGGACGCCGTGTCGACCCCCGAGCCTCCGGCCCCCGCCGCGCTGCTGCGCCGCGCCCTCGCCGTCCTGACCGAGATGGCCCCCGCAGCCGTCGAGCTGGGCGAGGTGTTCCGCGCCGCCGGGCACGAGCTCGCGCTGGTCGGCGGCCCCGTCCGCGACGCGTTCCTGGGGCGCGCGAGCCACGACCTGGACTTCGCGACGTCGGCCACGCCCGACGAGACGCAGGCCCTGCTGGCCCGGTGGGGCGACGCCCACTGGGACATCGGCAAGGAGTTCGGCACCATCGGCGCGCGCCGGTTCGCGCGGAACGGGTCCCACGGCTCGGACGACGTCGTCGTCGAGGTCACCACCTACCGCACCGACGAGTACGACCCCGCCTCCCGCAAGCCCGTGGTCGCGTTCGGGGACACCCTCGACGGCGACCTCTCCCGCCGCGACCTCACCGTGAACGCGATGGCGGTGCGCCTGCCCGACCTCACGTTCGTCGACCCTTTCGACGGGCTGACCGACCTGGCGCGCGGCGTGCTGCGCACCCCGATCGCGCCGGAGCGGTCGTTCGACGACGACCCGCTGCGCATGATGCGCGCCGCCCGCTTCGCGTCCCAGCTCGGCTTCACGGTCGAGCCGGCGACCCGGCAGGCGATCGTCGACATGGCCGCGCGCATCGAGATCGTCTCGGCCGAGCGCGTGCAGGCGGAGATCAGCAAGCTGCTGCTGGGCGCGCACCCCCGCGCCGGCCTCGAGGTGCTCGTCGACACGGGCCTGGCCGACCACGTGCTGCCCGAGCTGCCCGCGCTGCGCCTCGAGATCGACGAGCACCACCGGCACAAGGACGTCTACCAGCACTCCCTCACGGTGCTGGAGCAGGCGATCGCGCAGGAGACCGGCCCGGACGGGCCCGTGCCGGCCCCCGACCTGGTGCTGCGGCTCGCGTCGCTGCTGCACGACGTGGGCAAGCCGGCCACCCGCCGCTTCGAGCCGGGCGGCGGCGTGAGCTTCCACCACCACGAGGTGGTGGGCGCCAAGCTCGTGGCCAAGCGGCTGCGTGCGCTGAAGTACGAGAAGCAGGTGGTGAAGGACGTGGCGCGGCTCGTCGAGCTGCACCTGCGCTTCCACGGCTACGGCGAGGGGCAGTGGACGGACTCCGCCGTGCGCCGCTACGTCACCGACGCCGGGCCGCTGCTGGAGCGCCTGCACCGGCTCACGCGCGCCGACTCCACGACCCGCAACAAGCGCAAGGCGCAGCGTCTCGCCGACTCCTACACCGGCCTCGAGCAGCGCATCGCGAGCCTGCGCGAGCAGGAGGAGATCGACGCGATCCGCCCGGACCTGGACGGCACGCAGATCATGACTATCCTCGGCATCGCGCCGGGACCCGCCGTCGGGCAGGCGTACCAGCACCTGCTCGCCCTGCGGATGGAGCACGGCCCGCTCGGCGAGGAGCGCGCGGAGCAGGAGCTACGAGCCTGGTGGGCCGACCGCCAGGCCTGACCTGACGCCACGGCCGGACGGACGACCGCCGCGTCGGCGAGAGGCGGGACATGAGCGGGTCCGGGCAGGTGTCGGGCGCAGGCGCCACGGCAGGATCCACGGCAGCCACGGCGGAGGACCGGCGGGCGCGCCTGGTCGTGGGCGCGTTCTACCTGGTGCAGGGCATGTGCTTCGCCGGCCTGCTCGCGCAGGTGCCGACGCTGCAGCACGACCTGGGCATCTCCGACGGCACGCTCACGCTGATCCTCCTGCTGGTGCCGGTGGTGGCCGGGGTCGGCAGCGTGCTCGCCGGCGCGCTGGCGCCGCGGGTCGGGAGCGCGCGGCTGCTGCGGGTGTGCGGCCCGCTCGTGGCGCTCGCGGTGCTGGGCGCGGGGCTGGCGCCGACGGTCGCCGTCCTCTACCCCACGGTCGCGGCGGTCGGGCTGCTGCTCGGCCTGGTGGACGCGAGCATGAACATGCAGGGCGTGGAGGTGGAGCAGCGGTACGGCCGCAGCCTGCTCAACTCCTTCCACGGCGCCTGGAGCGTGGGCGGCATCCTCGGCTCGCTGGCGGCGGTGCTGGCGCACTCCGCGGGCTGGTCGCTCGCGGGCGGGCTGGGGCTGGTGGCCGCGGTCGGGGTGGCTGTGGACCTCGTGGCGACGGCGTCGTCGCGGCCCGCCCGACCCGCCGCGCCCGCCGTGCCCGCCGCGCCCGTCGCGCCCGCCGTGCCCGACGGCGCGGCGTCGCCCCCGGCGCCGCTCGCGGTCCGACCGCCCTGGGGCCCGCTGGTGCTGGTGGGGCTCGCGGTCACCTTCGTCTACGTCGCCGACTCCGCGACGTCGAACTGGTCCACCAAGTACATCCAGGACGCCCTCGGCGCGGCGGCGAACGTCGCGCCGCTCGGGCTGGCCGCGTACCTGGGCTGCCAGCTCGTGGGCCGCCTGGCGGCGGACCGGCAGGTCAACCGGTTCGGGCCGGTGGTGCCCGTGGCCGTCGGCGGGCTGATCGGGGCCGCGGGGCTCACGGCCGTGACCCTGGCCCCCACCGCGTGGGTCGCCGTGCTGGGCTTCGCGCTGACGGGCCTCGGCCTCAGCGTCGTGGTGCCGCTGTCGTTCTCGGTGGCCGGCCGGCTCGACCCGGAGGGCACGGGCGTGGCCGTGGCGCGGGTCAACCTCTTCAACTACGTGGGCTTCGTGGTCGGGGCCGGCCTCATCGGCGGGGTCGCCGAGGTGCTCAGCCTGCGGATCGCGTTCGCCGTGCCGGCGCTGCTGGCGCTCGGCGTGGTCGCGCTGGCGCCCGCCTTCCGGGTCGCCGCGCGCGAGACCTCCGTCGCCCCGGACGCACCCGCCACCAGCTGAGGGTCGCGACCCCCGGGACGACGACGGGCGGCCACCCTCGCACGAGGGTGGCCGCCCGTGGCGACCGGGCCGGCCCGTGACGTGGCCGGCGACCGGTCAGTGCGCCGAGGGCGCGACCTCGCCGTCGGGCGTGGCGGGCACGCGGCGCAGCAGGAACGACAGCCCCACCGCGACCAGCATGATCGCCGCGCCCCAGACGAACGCGTCGCCGACGCCCTCGGCGAGCGCGACCTGGGGCGACGCGCCCTCGGCGGCGAGCGCGACGGAGCGCGTGGTCATCACGGCGACGAACATCGCCGTGCCCGCGGCGCCCGCGAGCTGCTGCACCGTGCCGATCGCGGCCGACCCGTGCGAGTACAGGTGCGGGCGGAGCGACGACAGCGCCGTCGTGAACAGCGGGGTGAACATGAACGCCAGGCCGACGCTGAGCGTCACGTGCAGCGCGAGGATGTACCAGACCGACGAGTCGGCGTGCACCTGCGTGAAGAGGGCGAGCGCGATCGTGACCACGGTCAGGCCCGGCGTGACGAGCGGCCGCGGCCCGACCCTGTCGTAGAGCCGGCCGACGGTCGGCCCGAGCAGGCCCATGAGCAGGCCGCCCGGCAGCACGACCAGGCCGGTCGTGAGGGGCTCCAGCCCCATGGCCTGCTGGAGGAACAGCGGCAGCAGGATCAGGGAGCCGAACATGGCGAGCATGCCCACCGCCATGATGGCCAGGGACACGCTGAACCCGCGCGAGCTGAAGACGCGGAGGTCGAGCAGCGCCCGGTCCTGCCGCGCGAGCAGCACCTGCCGCCACACGAACAGGCCCAGGAAGAGCACGCCGGCGGCGACCGTGATCCACGGCGGGACCGGCGGGGCGTGCCGCGCGGCCTCGCCCATGCTGGACAGGCCGTAGACGAGCCCGCCGAACGCGAGGGCGGCCAGGAACAGCGAGATCGGGTCCAGGCGCGAGTGTGTACGGTCGGCGACGTCACGGATGTACAGGATGCCCATGACCAGGGCGAGCACCGCGATCGGGAGCACGATGCCGAACACCCAGCGCCAGCTCAGCGAGTCGAGGATGACGCCCGAGATGGCGGGCCCGAGCGCGGGGGCAGCGGCCATGACGATCGACACGTTGCCCATGACCTTCCCGCGGATGGCGGGCGGCACCACGGTCATGATCGTCGTCATGAGCAGCGGCATCATGATGGCCGTGCCCGACGCCTGCACGATGCGGCCGCCCAGCAGCCAGCCGAAGCCGGGGGAGAGCGCGGCGAGCAGGGTGCCGGCGCTGAACAGCGACATCGCGAGCAGGTAGGCCCCGCGCGTCCCGAGCCGCTGCAGCAGGAACCCGGTCGCGGGGATGATCACCGCCATCGTGAGCATGAACGCGGTGGTGAGCCACTGGCCCGTGCTGGCGGTGATGCCGAGGTCGGTCATGAGCGGCGCGAGCGCCACGCTCATCGTCGTCTCGTTGAGGATGACGACGAACGCGGAGCCGAGCAGCAGCGCGATGACGGTGAACTGCTGGCGCGTCAGGCGCTGGGGCACCGCCGTGTCGATGACGATGCCCGACGCGGGCATCGTGGCGGCGTCGGTGGTGGCGGGGGTCAGGGTGGCCTCCGGGGTGCTCGCGTCGGCTGGGACGGTGGTGTCTGTCGGTCGGGGGGCTGGCACGCTGTGCTCCGCTCGCGTCGGTGCCGGGAAACCCGGCGGCAGGGCAGGGGACGGCGGGCGCGCCGATCGGGCGCGGACGTCGTCGTGTCGGTCGGGACCGGGGGACGGTCACCCTCGGTGCGGTCGCCGGAGGGCGTGACCGTACTGTGTACGACCACGAACCATCCTGCGATATTCCCGCTTGCCCTGACGACCTGAATTCCGGGCGGAACTCGTCGGTCCCGGTCAGGCGGGGGTGGCGACGTCCTCGGCGCCCCCGGCGCGCCGGACCCGGGCGGGCACCTCGGTCGGCGTGCGGGCGCCGCGCGTGGCCATGAGCAGCGCGGCGAGGACGTACGCCACGGCGAGCCCGACGAAGACGCCGCGCGACCAGCCCGTGTCGGGCAGCGTGAAGGCCGCCAGGGCCGCGGCGCCGACGAACGCGGCGTTGTAGAGGACGTCGTAGAAGGCGAAGGCGCGGCCGCGGAACTCGTCCTCGGCGTCGCGCTGGACGATGGTGTCCACCGCGATCTTGGTGCCCTGGGCGGCCAGCCCGAGGAGTGCGGCGCCCGTGTACACGACGACGCGCGACGGCGTGGTGACGAGCAGGAGCTGGCTCGCCGCCGCGAGCAGCAGCATCACGGCGATCCAGCCCTGCGGGCCCGTGCGGCGCGAGAGCGTCGGGGTCAGCACCATCGCGACGGCGCCGCCGGCTCCCGTGAGGCCGATGACGACGGCGAACGTGCCCATGCCGGCGCTCTGGCTGCCGGGGTCGAGCAGGTTGCGCGAGATGAGGATCGAGGCGATGAAGACGACGCCGTACAGGAAGCGGTGCACGGCCATGGCGAGCAGCGCCTGGCCCGGGGTGCGGCGGGCGACGAGGTAGCGGGCGCCGTCGGCCAGGCCGCGCGCGACCTTGGCGATCTCGCTGCGCAGGTCGGCCTCGGCGGGCCGCTCGGGACCGAGCTGGGTACGGCGGAGCCGCAGCGCGAGCAGCGACGCCACCGCGAAGACGAGGCCCGCGCACACCAGCGCCGAGGAGTCCTTGACCCGGCCCGGCTCGAACATCAGGCCGAGCACGAAGCCGATGCCGCCGCCGACGAAGGCCGCGCCCGCGCCGAGCGTGGGGGTCAGCGAGTTGGCCGTGAGCAGCAGGGGGCCGTCGACGACGCGGGGCAGCCCCGCGGAGAGGCCGGCCAGGAGGAAGCGGTTGACCGACAGCGCGGCGAGCCCGACCGCGTAGATCCCGCCGCTCACGCCGCCCGCGAGCATGAGCCCCGCCATCGTGAGCGTGAGCACCACGCGCACGGCGTTGCCCCAGACCAGCACCTGCCGGCGCTGCCACCGGTCGAGGAACACGCCCGCGAACGGGCCCACGATCGTGAAGGGGGCGAGCATCACCGCGAACGCGCCGGCGATAGCGGCCGCCGTGCCCTGGGACTCCGGGGAGAAGAAGAGCAGCGAGGCCAGGCCGACCTGGAACATGCCGTCGCCCGCCTGCGAGACGAGCCGGACGGCGAACAGCTTGCGGAAGCCGTCGAGCCGCAGCAACGCGCGCAGGTCGTGCCAGGTCTCGCTCATCGCTCCCACGCCCCTCAGCCTAGGTGCTCGGCACGACCGTCCTCGCGGGTGCGGTCCCCCGGGGCGCGCCCCCACGCCGGTCGCGCGGCGACCCGCCATGATGGCGACGTCACCGACGACCTGGCCCACCCGGGCCGAAGGAGGCCACCTTGTCCGTACCGTCCGCACCCGCCCGGAACGCCGACGGACCCGGCCTCGTCGTCGGCTTCCTGGGGGCGGGGGGCATCGCCCACGCCCACGCGCCCGCCTGGCGCGCCCTGGGGGCCACGATCCTCGTGCACTCGCCCTTCGGCGCCGACGCGCTGGTCGCGGAGCACGGCGGGCGCGTGGCGTCGTCGCTCGACGAGCTGCTCGACGTCGCCGACGTGGTGGACGTCGTCTCGCCCACGCCGACGCACCGGGAGCTGGCCGCCGCCGCGCTCGCGGCCGGCCGGCACGTGCTGTGCGAGAAGCCCCTGGCCCGCACGGGACCGGACACGGTCGCCCTGCTGGAGGCGGCCCGCGCGGCCGACCGCCAGCTCTACCCGGGCCACGTGGTGCGGTTCTTCCCGGAGTACGCGGCCCTGCGTGCCGCGGTGCGCGCCGGGGACGTCGGGACGCCCGCCGTGCTGCGGTTCGCCCGCGGCGGGATGTTCCCCGCCTGGTCGCCGTGGTTCGCCGACGACGCCCAGTCCGGCGGCGTCGTGCTGGACCTGATGATCCACGACCTCGACATCGCCCGGTGGGTGGCCGGAGAGGTCACGACGGTGTTCGCCACGAGGCGCACCGTGGAGCGGGACGGGGCGCCGCACGCGCTCGCGCACGTCGTCCTCACGCACGCCGGCGGCGCGATCACGCACGTCCGCGGGCTGTGGGGCGCACCGCACACCACGTTCCGGACCTCGTTTCTCGTGGCGGGCGACGCCGGCGTGCTGCGCTTCGACTCGGCGGGCGCGGGCGGCGTGCGGACCGACCTCCGGCCCGTCCCGTCGGGCGGGCAGGACCGGCCGGCGCCGGCGGCGGGGGAGAGCCCGTACCTCACCGAGATCCGGGAGGTGGCGCGGGCGTTCGCCGCCTCGACCACGGCGCTGCCCGACACCGACCCGCGCCATCCCCGGGTGAGCGCGGTCGACGGCGTCCTCGCCGTCGAGATCGCCGAGGCCGCGCTCGCCTCGATCGAGTCCGGGGCGCCCGTCGCGCTGGACACCGCCGCCCGGGCGCGCGAGCTCGGGGGCACGCCGCTGCCCCCGCACGACGCGCCCGGCCTCGTGACCTCCGGGAGCCGGGCATGACCGTCGACACCACCCCGGGCACGCCCGTCCTCAAGGTCGCCGTGCTCTCGTTCGCCCACACGCACGCCGCGTCGTACGTCGCGCTGCTGCGCGACCGTCCCGACGTCGAGCTCCTCACCGCGGACCCCGACGCCGCGACCGCCCCCGCCGGCGAGCTGCGGGGGCCCGAGTTCGCCGACCGGCACGGCGCCCCGTACGTCGCGACCTCCGAGGAGGCGCTGGCCTGGGGGCCGGACGCCGTGATCGTCTGCGCGGAGAACGCCCGGCACCGGGACGTGGTCCTCGCGGCCGCGGCGGCGGGGGCGCACGTGCTGTGCGAGAAGCCGCTCGCCACGCGGGTCGCCGACGCCGAGGAGATGGTCGCGGCCTGCGACGCCGCCGGCGTCGTCCTCATGACCGCCTACCCGGTGCGGTTCAGCCCCGAGTTCCAGACCCTGCGCGCCCTGGCGGGTTCGGGAGCGCTCGGCACCGTCCTCGGTGCCACGGGGACGAACAACGGGAAGGTCCCCGCCGGCCGGGCCTGGTTCACCGACCCCGACCTCGCGGGCGGCGGGGCGCTCGTCGACCACGTGGTGCACGTGGCCGACCTGCTCGACGCGCTCCTCGGCGAGGACGCCGTCACCGTGCGGGCCGTGACCAACCGCATCCTGCACGGCGACGACCCGCAGGTGCGGGCCGAGACGGGCGGGCTCGTCAGCATCACCTACGCCGGGGGCGCCGAGGTGACCATCGACTGCTCCTGGTCGATGCCCGACGACGGCCCGACGTGGGGCGGGCTGACCCTGCAGGTCGTCGGTACGGGAGGGGTCGTCGAGATCGACCCGTTCGGTACGCACGTCGGCGGCCTCGTGGGCGGGGGCTCGCGGCCCGCCTGGCTCGGCCTCGGGGAGAACCTCGACGCCCGGATGCTCGAGCACTTCCTGGGGTGCGTGCGCACGGGCGAGACGCCCGGGCCCGACGGGCGCACCGGGGTGCGCACCCTGCGGGTCGTGGCCGCGGCCCAGGAGTCCGTCGCGGCCGGCGGGGCCGTCGTGCGCCTGACCGCCGGTTGAGCCTGTCGAAACGGACCGCTGGTTGAGCCTGTCGACACCCGACCGCTGGTTGAGCCTGTCGACACCCGACCGTTGGTTGAGCCTGTCGACACCACGGGGTTTCGACAGGCTCAACCAGCGAGAGGTGTCAGCGCTCGACGTCGCCGCGGATGAAGGCCTCGAGCTGCGCGCGCCCGTGGGTGTCCTCCATCTGCACGGGCGGGGACTTCATGAAGTAGGTCGACGCCGAGAGGATCGGGCCGCCGATGCCGCGGTCCAGCGCGATCTTCGCGGCGCGGACGGCGTCGATGATGATGCCGGCGGAGTTGGGGGAGTCCCACACCTCGAGCTTGTACTCCAGGTTCAGGGGCACCTCGCCGAACGCGCGGCCCTCGAGGCGGACGTACGCCCACTTGCGGTCGTCGAGCCACGCGACGTAGTCCGACGGGCCGATGTGGACGTTGCGGTCCTCCTTCTTCCCGCCGAGCGCGCCGGTGAGGTTGGAGGTCACCGCCTGCGTCTTGGAGACCTTCTTCGACTCCAGGCGGTCGCGCTGCAGCATGTTCTTGAAGTCCATGTTGCCGCCGACGTTGAGCTGGTACGTGCGGTCGAGCACGACGCCCCGGTCCTCGAAGAGCTTGGCGAGCACGCGGTGGGTGATCGTGGCGCCGACCTGCGACTTGATGTCGTCGCCGACGATCGGCACGCCCGCGTCCTCGAACTTCTTGGCCCACTCCGGGTCGGAGGCGATGAAGACCGGCAGCGCGTTGACGAAGGCGACCTTCGCGTCGATGGCGCACTGCGCGTAGAACTTGTCCGCCTCCTCGGAGCCGACCGGCAGGTAGGACACCAGGACGTCGACCTTCGCGTCCTTGAGCGCCTGCACGATGTCGACCGGCTGCGCGTCCGACTCGTCGATCGTCGCGGAGTAGTAGTCGCCGAGGCCGTCGAGGGTGTGGCCGCGCTGGACGGTGATGCCGGTGGGCGGCACGTCCGCGAACTTGATGGTGTTGTTCTCCGAGGCGTGGATCGCCTCGGCCAGGTCGAAGCCGACCTTCTTCGCGTCGACGTCGAACGCCGCGACGAACTCCAGGTCGCGCACGTGGTAGTCGCCGAGCTGCACGTGCATGAGGCCGGGGACGGTGTCGGTCGGGTCGGCGTCACGGTAGAAGTGCACGCCCTGGATCAGGGACGATGCACAGTTTCCGACACCGACGATGGCAACGCGGACGGAGGTCATCCTCGCTCCTTGTTTCTCTGGGCCGGGGCGTCCTGCACCCCGGCGCTGTGGTCGCGGGCGCGGCCGAGAGCACGGTCGCGTTCCGTGGTGATGAGTCCGTCGAGCCAGCGCACCTCGCGCTCGACCTGTTCGAGCCCGTGGCGCTGCAGCTCGAGGGTGTACTCGTCGAGCCGCTCGCGGGTGCGGGCGGCAGACTCTCGGACCGCTTCCAGCCGCTCGGTGAGCCGGGTGCGCCGGCCCTCGAGGATGCGGATGCGGGTCTCGGCGTCCGTCTGCGCGAAGAACGCGAAGCGGACGTCGAAGTTCTCGTCCTCCCAGGCGGCGGGCCCGGACGACGCGAGGACGGTCTGGAGATGCTCCTTGCCGTCCGCGGTCAGCCGGTACACGATCTTCCCGCGCCGGCCCGTCAACGGCGCCTTGCCCGAGGGCTTGGCGCCGGGCTGCCGGGCTCCGGACGTCCGGCCCGCGGGGGCCGGGGCCTCACGCTCGGTGGTCTCGATGAGACCACGCGCGACGAGGGACTTGAGCGCGGGGTAGAGGGTGCCGTAGGAGAACGCGCGGAACGAGCCGAGCAGCAGGTTGAGCCGCTTGCGCAGCTCGTACCCGTGCAGCGGGGCGGAGTTGAGCAGGCCGAGGATGGCCGTCTCGAGCACCACAGACCTGTTGCGCACGAGGACCTCCCTTCCCTGTTCGGCTGTCCGTCCCTGCGACCCGTCGTGACGACGTATCGAGTCGATACATCGCGAGAATAGGACTCGCCGACATGGTCGCGCAACGGGACCTTACGCCTTGCGGGTCCCGGCCCAGTTGTGAAGGTTCCGCGAAGCGCAGGCCAGAGGGGTGGGGACGCTCGGCAAGAACCGTCGCCCGGGGCGGCTGAGGCTCCCGTCGGCGGCATCGCATCGCCTAGTGTTCCCTGTGGTCCGCAGGCCGGCGTGCGCCCATGAGAGAGCGCTACCGGTCCCGCACGACGAAAGGCTTGACGTGGCGAGGAGACGTCGCTTCTGGAACTACCCGCGCCCGAACAAGGGCGTGGTGCAGCGGTGGCTGCCCTCGTGGCGCATCGTGCTGGGCACCGGCCTCACCGGTGTCGCGCTCGGCGCAGGCCTGTTCGTGGCCGCGTGGAGCACCACGACGATCCCCGACGGTCTGGACGAGGTGAACAACCAGGCGACCACGGTCTACTGGTCGAACGGCAAGGTCATGGGCACCTTCGCCGAGCAGAAGCGCGAGCTGGTCACCCTCGAGGACCTGCCGCCCTACGTGGGCAACGCCGTCGTCGCCTCGGAGGACCAGACCTTCTGGACGAACCAGGGCGTGGACCCCAAGGGCATCGCGCGCGCCGCCCTCAACAACCTCAAGGGCGGCGGCAGCACGCAGGGCGCGTCCACGCTCACGCAGCAGTACGTGGAGCGGTATTACCTCGACACCACCAAGTCGTACGCCGGCAAGGCGCGCGAGGCGATCATCGCGCTCAAGGTGGCGCAGTCGCAGCCCAAGGACGAGGTGCTGGAGAACTACCTCAACACCATCTACTGGGGGCGCAACACCTACGGGATCCAGGCGGCCTCGCAGGAGTTCTTCGCGAAGGACGCCAAGGATCTCACGCCGTCCGAGGCCGCCCTACTGGCGGGCATCATCCCGTCGCCGAACAACTGGGACCCGTCGGTCGACCTCGACAAGGCGAAGGAGCGGTGGGGGATCAGCATCGACAAGATGCACAAGCAGGGCTACATCACCGACGACGAGTACGCCAAGACGGAGTTCCCGAAGTTCCAGAAGAAGAAGGAAGCCAGCAACTCCCAGGGCGGGCAGAAGGGCTACCTGCTGGCGGCGGTGCGCAAGGAGCTCATCAAGACGGACAGCAACCCGGACGGCATCCTCTCGGAGGAGGAGATCGACACCCGCGGGCTGCGCATCACCACGACGCTCGACCAGAAGCTGCAGAAGACCGCGGTCGAGGTGGAGAAGACGCTGCACGAGGACGGCACGTACGGCAAGGCGAACAAGAACGTCCGCATGTCGCTGGTGTCGATGGACCCGCAGACGGGTGCGGTGAAGGCGCTGTACGGCGGGCCGGACTACGTGAAGCAGTCGCTCAACACCGCCACCCAGGACGTGGTGCAGGCGGGCTCGACCTTCAAGCCGTTCACGCTCATGGGGGCCTTGGAGAAGGGCCACACGCTCGAGGAGACGATCGACGGCAGCTCCCCGGAGACGTTCTCCGAGGCCAAGGGGGACGATGGCCAGCCGTGGGAGGTCAACAACTTCCTCGGCGAAAGCTTCGGCCCGATCAGCCTGGAGCAGGCGACGGCGAACTCGGTGAACACCGCGTACGCGAAGCTCAACCTGGAGATCGGCCCGGAGACCACCGCCGATGTCGCCTATCGGGCGGGCATCCGCAAGTCGGAGTCCTACCCGATCCCGGAGGGTGCCTCCAACGTGCTCGGCACCGCGTCCGTGTACCCCGTTGACCTCGCCCGCGCCTACTCCACCATCGCAGCCGGCGGCTACCGCACGACGCCGCACGTGGTGAAGGACGTCGAGACCCTCGACGGCGCGACGATCTACAAGGGTCCGGAGGAGCAGGAGAAGGAGTTCGACGCGGACGTGACGACGGCCGCCACCGAGGCGATGACGAAGGTCGTCGAGGACGGCTCCGGGCGGACGGCGCAGGAGCTCGGCCGGCCGGTCGCCGGCAAGACCGGCACCTCGCAGAACAACAAGTCCGCATGGTTCGCGGGCTTCGTGCCGCAGCTGACCACGGTCGTCGGCCTGCGCCAGTACGCGACCCTCGACCTGGAGGCCGGCAAGATCGGCGGACAGGAGTCGATCGATCCCTTCGGCGAGTACGACCAGATCACCGGTGGCTCGTGGCCCGCGCGGGCGTGGACCGACTTCATGAAGGTCGCGACCGAGGGCATGGACGAGGAGGACTTCCCGGAGTACGTGCCGACGCAGCCGACGTCCACGCCGACGCCGACCGAGACCGAGGAGCAGACGGTCACCGTGCCGGACCTCACCGGTCAGGACGTGGCCGCTGCCACGCAGGCGCTGGAGGATCTCGAGCTGAAGGTGCGCACGCAGCCGCAGAACGGCGACGCCCCGAAGGGGCAGGTCGTGGAGACCACGGGTGCGGGCCAGGAGGTGCCGGTGGGCTCGACCATCACCCTCGTCGTCTCGACCGGGCAGCCGGACCAGCCGGAGCAGGTCGTGGTGCCGAACGTCGTGGGACAGGCCCGGACGGCTGCGGAGCAGATCATCCGCGGCGACTCGCTCCAGCCGGCGGTGCGGGAGGAGTTCAGCGACGAGCCCGTGGGCAACGTCATCGGCATGGACCCGGGCGCGGGCGAGAGCGTCGACTCCGGCTCGACCGTCACGATCGTCGTCTCGAAGGGGCCCGAGCAGACCGTGCCGACGCCGTCCGACGACCCGACCGTCGACCCGACCGATGATCCGACGGACGACAACGGCAACGGCAATGGAAACGGCAACGGCAACGGCAATGACGACGGGGACGACCTCGGCATCCTTGGCGGAGACTGACCGGATTTCCAGGACGGCCGCATTCGCGGGTATCCTGGTCGACTGGCTGTGCCCACCACCCCGGACCGTTCCGGGGAGGCGCGCGGCCGACGCACGCAAGAACCCTCCTGTCACGGAACGACCGTGACCGCTGAGACCAGAGGAGGTGGGTTGAACACATGCGTCAGTACGAGCTGATGGTGATCCTGGACCCGGAGGTCGAGGAGCGCACCGTTGCCCCGTCGCTGGAGAAGTACCTGTCGGTCATCTCGACCCAGGGCGGC
This sequence comes from Promicromonospora sp. Marseille-Q5078, assembly GCF_050315395.1. Classification (NCBI taxonomy): domain Bacteria; kingdom Bacillati; phylum Actinomycetota; class Actinomycetes; order Micrococcales; family Promicromonosporaceae; genus Promicromonospora; species Promicromonospora sp. Marseille-Q5078. The sequence continues at coordinate 61,955 of NZ_JBNPQG010000001.1, read as the reverse complement.
TCCGTCGACAAGGTCGACATCTGGGGTCGTCGCCGCATGGCGTACGAGATCAACAAGCGTTCCGAGGGCATCTACGCCGTCGTCGACTTCACGTCGACGTCGGACACCGCGAAGGAGCTGGACCGCCAGCTCGGCCTGAACGAGGCCGTGCTGCGCACCAAGATCCTTCGCAGCGGCGCCCGCTGAGACCTGAACCGAAACTCTGCCCCCGTCGCGGGCGGCGTCCTCGTCGATGACGTGGATGTCGGCGCCCCGTGATGGGATCCCCACACGACTCTCGGACGAACGAAGGAGCATGGCATGGCTGGTGAGACCGTCATCACGGTCGTCGGAAACCTGGTCGCGGACCCGGAGCTGCGCTTCACCCCGTCAGGGGCTGCCGTCGCCAACTTCCGCATCGCGTCCACGCCGCGCACGTTCGACCGCCAGACCAACGAGTGGAAGGACGGCGAAGCGCTGTTCCTGTCCTGCTCGGTCTGGCGCGAGGCCGCGGAGAACGTCGCCGAGTCGCTGACGAAGGGCATGCGCGTCGTCGTGCAGGGCCGTCTGACGCAGCGCTCGTACGAGACTCGCGAGGGGGAGAAGCGCACCGTCATGGAGCTGCAGGTCGACGAGGTCGGCCCGTCGCTGAGGTACGCCTCGGCGAAGGTCACCCGCGCCCAGCGCTCGGGTGGCGGCGGCGGCTTCGGCGGTGGCGGCGGCAACCAGGGGGGCGGCTACGGCGGCTCCCAGGGTGGCGGCCAGCCCGGCGGAGGTTTCGGTTCTTCCGGCGGCGGTCAGAGCAACGACCCGTGGGCCACGGCCGGCCCCGCCTCCTCCGGAGGCGGGTTCTCGGACGAGCCCCCGTTCTGATCGACGCCAGTCCCCAGATCACCCGTCCTCCGGCGTCGGCCCTCGTGGCCGGCGCGTCGTGAGGACTGCACCTGTGAAGGAGCAACACCATGGCGAAGCCTGTGGTGCGCAAGCCCAAGAAGAAGGCCAACCCGCTCAAGACGGCCAAGATCGAGACCGTCGACTACAAGGACACCGCGCTGCTGCGCAAGTTCATCTCCGACCGCGGCAAGATCCGTGCCCGTCGCGTGACCGGCGTCTCCGTCCAGGAGCAGCGCCAGATCGCCAAGGCCGTGAAGAACGCCCGTGAGATGGCGCTGCTGCCGTACTCGTCCTCGGCCCGCTGACCGGAAGGATCACTGAATCATGTCGAAGCTGATCCTGACCCACGAGGTCACCGGTCTCGGTGAGCCTGGCGACGTCGTCGAGGTGAAGGACGGGTACGCCCGGAACTTCCTCATCCCGCGCCGCCTGGCCACCCCGTGGACCAAGGGCGCCGAGTCGCAGGTCTCCGCGATCCGCAAGGCTCGCAAGGCCCGCGAGATCGCCACGCTGGACGACGCCCAGGCGGCGGCCCAGTCGCTCGAGGCCAAGCAGGTCGTCGTGTCGGCTCACGCCGGCGAGTCCGGCCGCCTGTTCGGTGCCGTCACCACCGGTGACATCGCCGCGGCGGTCGAGGCGGCCGACGGCCCCAAGGTGGACAAGCGCAAGATCGAGATCGGTCAGCCGATCAAGACGGTCGGCGAGTACACCGTGAAGGTCCGCCTGCACCCCGAGGTGTCGGCGAAGATCGCCGTCAAGGTCGTCGCCGGCTGAACGCCTGACACCTGACGCACGTCGGCCCCGGTCCTCCTCGCGAGGACCGGGGCCGACGTCGTTCTCCGCTCAGCCGAGCGTCACTTCAGCGGCTTCAGGTCGACGTCGTAGACCGCCGTCTGGCCGGCGACGATCTGCGCCGTGCGGACGGCCGGGACGAACCCGTTCGCCGCGACGACCAGCTGGAGCGGCCCGTTGGCCTTGGGCATCCAGTACGCGTACGTGCCGTCGGCGCCCGTGACGAGCGTCGCGTCGTACGCCTTGCCGTCGAGCTCCACGACCGCGCCGTCGAGCGGCTCGCCGCTGCCGGTGACGGTGCCGGTGACCTTGCCCCAGCCGGTCGGGGCCTTGACGGTCATCGTGGCCGCGACGGTCGCCGCGTCGTACGGGGTGTCCTCGCCCACGGTGATCGTGGCCGAGTACGTGCCCGGCTGCTCCACGGCGGCCGAGAGGGCCACCGCGGCCTGCACGGACGCCCCCGGCGCCAGCGTGACCTCCGGCGGCTGGACGTCCAGCCACGTGAGGCCGCCGCCGCCCGCCGTCTCGCCCGACACGTTCATCACGATGTTCATGTCGGGGTAGCCGATCTCGGTGGTGTCGGTCGGCTCCGGGAGGGAGCACGACTCCGAGCGGAGGTACGACGGCGCCGTCTGGCCGGCGTCGTTCGACCCGATGAAGAACCACCCGCCGGCCGGCACGTCGATCTCGACGACGAGGGTGCCGTCGGCCGGCACCTCGCCCGTGACCGGCACGGAGACCACCGTGCCGCCCGCACCGGTGCCGACCGTGGCGTCGGCGCTGCCGACGGGGGTCATGTTGGCGTAGGTGAGGTCGCCGTCCAGCGTGTACAGGTTGACCGTGATCGGCTGCGCCACCTGCACGGCCTCGACGCCGAAGGACACGCTCGACACGTCGAACGAGCCGTCGATGCCGAAGTCGCTCAGCGTGAACGTGCGCAGGTAGGCGTTGTCCTGCGTGGTCACCTGGTTGCTGCAGGCCACCGAGTTGTTGGCGACGATGTCCTGCGACGCGGAGTGGGTGAGGGTGGTCTCGGCGAGCGGGACGGCCGACAGGTCGGGGCTCACGGTCCCGGCCCTGGCGCCGGAGGTCGCGAGACCGCCCTTCTTCCCGTCCGCCGTGCCCAGCCCGGACCCCGAGGTTCCCTTCGGCTTCGCGGACCCGGGCACGGTGGCCTCGTCGGCGACGTGGGTGATCACGGCGCCGTCGGAGCCCTTGGTCCCGAGCATCTCGAAGCCGCCGCCCCCGGCGCCCAGCGAGACGTCCACCGGCTCGGTGCCGGTGTTGGTCACGCGGAACGCGCGGCTCGCGGTGCCGCCCATGCCGAGCGACGCGGAGACGCTCTCCTTGTTCACCTCGAGGCGCCCCGCGCCGAGCGCGACGTTGCGCGTCACGACCTGGCCGTCCTCCGTGAGGGCCGCGTTGCGGGTCGCGCCCGCGTACTCGTCCTTCGCGTAGGTGATCCCGTACCGCTCGAGCGGGAGCCGGGCGGCGTACGTGCCGTCCGCGCCGGTGGTCACGACCGTCTCGTCCCCGTCGTCCTTCGACGTGATCGTCACGGTGGCGCCCTCGATCGGCTCCTGGGTGTTCCCGTCGCGCACGGTCCCGTTCACCGAGCCCATGCCCGCCAGGTCGTACGTGACGGACAGGCCCTCGGTGACGGCCGCCGCGTTGTAGGAGAACTGCGACGCGACGGCGCCCGCCGCGTCCTCGATGCCGATCGTGGCCGAGTTGCCGCGCGCGGTGGCGGTGTCGGTCACGGCCCCGTACCCCAGCACGACCCGACCGTCGGCGAGCAGCGTGGCCGAGAAGTTCAGCCGGTCCGTGGCGGGCGAGTACTTGCGCACGTTGCGCCACTCCACGACGAACGCGTCGACGCCGTCGACCGTCGTGGTGCCGGTGTAGACGGCGGACTCCGCGTCCACGTTGAGGTCGTCCCAGAAGGGGTAGACGGCGGCGTTCGGGGTGGCCGAGGCCGGGATGGCGACGTTCGACAGGCTGGTCGACGAGGCGAGGAAGTTCAGGAACCCGTTGGTCGAGACGTACGCGGTGTCGTACTCCTCGCCGTAGTACGGGAAGCTGAACGGCAGGGCGACGGAGGCCGCCTTGTCGTCGCCCGTGAGCTCGAGCAGCGTGTCGCCGGAGGCGACGCCGGCCGAGCCGGTCGCGCAGTAGTAGCCGTAGCCGTCGATGAGGCGGTTCAGGGTGGCGTCGACCGTCTCGTCGCCGTCCACCGTCACCTCGGTGCTGAACGGCTCGGCGCACGTGCCCGCCGAGACCGTCAGGGTGTAGGCGCCCTCCGGGACGTCGGCGATCGTGTACGTGCCGTCGTCGCCGGTCGTGACCGCGTCCAGCGGGCCGGAGAGGGTGACGACCGCGCCCGCGGTGGGCGACCCGTCCTTCTCGTCGACCGTGCCGGAGACGGCGTGGGTCGGGGCCCGCTCGAGCGTGATCGGCAGGGTGACCGTCTCGTCGACGGCGACCGTGACGTCGGTCGACGCGGAGTCGACGAACCCGAAGGCCGTCGCGGTCGCCGCGTAGTCGCCCACGGCGAGCTCGGCGGTGAACGCGCCGTCCTCGCCGGCGGTGACGGTGCGGTCGTGGTCGCCGTCGAACGTCACCTCGGCGCCGGCGACGGGCGCGCCGTCCTCGTCGGCGACGGTGCCGGTGACGATCCCCGTGTCGCCGACGGGCGCGGCGTCGATCAGGGCCATGACGTCGAGCTTGCCCTCGCCCCACACGTTGTTGTCGTCGGCGGTGCCGCCGCAGGTCGTGTCGTCGACGTCGACCGCGGCCGCGTCGAGCAGCGCCTGCGTCTCCTCGATCTGGCCGACGAGGCTCGGCGCCGCGCCCCACAGGAGCGCGACCGCGCCCGCCAGGTGCGGGGCCGCCATCGACGTGCCGGAGTAGGAGCCGTAGCCGTCGCCCGGCAGCGACGAGCGGACGTTGACGCCGGGGGCCGCGATGTTCGGCTGGATCCCGTCGTTCTCACCCGGGCCGCGCGACGAGAAGGACGCGATGGCGCCGGACGAGTCGAACGCGCCCACGGCGTAGGTGGCCTCGTTCGCGCCCGGCGAGGACGTGGAGCGGCACCCCGGCCCCTCGTTGCCCGCCGACCAGGTGCCGAAGATGCCGGCCGCCTCCCACGCGGCGATCTCCTCGGCCATGAAGTCGTCGATCGCGCCCGCGGAGTTCAGGCCCCACGAGTTGTTGACGACCTCGGGTCGCATGCTCGGGTCGGGGTCGGTGCCGTCGACCTTGGTGGGCGCCAGGATCCACTGCCCGGACTCGAGCAGGTCGGCGTCGGAGCAGGTGGAGCAGCCGTTGGCGGCGATCCAGTCCGCGCCGGGAGCGACGCCGATCTGGTTGCCGGCGCCGTCGTCGCCCACCATCGTGCCCATCGTGTGGCTGCCGTGGCCGTCGGTGTCACAGGGGGAGTCACCGGCGCAGGCGTTCGACGAGTCGAACCAGTTGTAGTCGTCCACCACGCTGCCGTCGGCCTGCAGGCCGCGGTAGTGGGGCGCGAGCGCGGGGTGGTCGCCCTGCACGCCCGAGTCGATGTTGGCCACCGTGACGCCCTGGCCGGTGTAGCCGAGGCCCCAGGCGTCGTCGGCGTTGATCGCCTGCAGGCCCCACTCGACCGCCTGCGTGCCGCGGGCGCCGGACTTGTCGCGCTCGACCGGCTCGACGAGGTCGTAGCGGGTGGGTGCGCTGATGCGCGTGACCTCGGGGGACGCGGCGAGGGAGGTCGCGAGGGCGTCGGTGCCCGAGCGGACCAGGATGCGGTTGGAGATCCAGAACGTCTCGTAGTCGGCGCCGGCGGCGGAGAGCTCCTTGACGAGGCCGGACTGCGACGCGTCGGCGACGGCGGTGAGGGTGTCGTAGACGTACTGGCCGCGGTCGTCCCAGTCGGCGATGTCCTTCGCCGCGTCGAGGTCGGCGGCGTCGGTGAGCTCGAGCCAGAAGTCCGCAGGGCCGGCGGCGAGGTCCTTCTCGACGGCGGCGCTCAGCTTGTCCTCGGGGTCGGGCACGTCGCCGGACGGGGCGAGCGGGGGACCGGCGGTGGCGGCGAACGCCGGCGCCACCCCGGCCGCGGACGTGGCGAGGAGGGCGACGGCCGCGCTCGTCGCGACCCACCCCCTCCTCGTCCGGGTCGAACTCGTGCGGATCGGTGAGTGCACGCTTCCTCCTGGTGAGGGTGTCCCCCGAGGGTTTGCGGGGGCGTCGTGACGGGCGCCCGGTCGGGGCCCGCCCCTCAGCCCATCCGGCGGGCCGACGGCGGACAAGGGCGGTACGGGGCCAGTTCCCGGTCAACCCGAGGGCAGGTCGGGGACGCCGGGGACGTCCCGTCGGCGGGCGGTGCCGTCTGAACTCTGATAGGCACCTGGGTAAACGATGTCCGCGGCCTACATCGAGCGCGTTTCGGACGGAGAACGGCGATGCCCCACGAGGATCTGGTCGAGCCGGTCGGCGGTTACGTGCTGTGCATCGGCCTGCCGCTGCAACGGGTGGGCGAGGTGGCCCGCCTGCTGCGCGGGAGGGCGGCCGTGATCGCGACGGCCGACACCGACGGCGCGCGGACCCTGCTCGGCCCGCCCGCCGCGCCGGTGGCGTCCGACCCGGGCCCCGCGCTGGAGGTGCACGCCCGCGCCGTCCCGTCGGCGGAGGAGCGCATCGCGCCCCACGTCGTCGCCGTCGCGCCGCAGCCCGCGGCCGACGACGTGGTGGCCGGCGTCCTCCCGGCCGAGGACGCCCCCGCGACCGACGTCGCGCCTCCCGAGGCGCCGGCCGCCGACGCGGCCCGGGTGCGCCGGATCGTGCTGGGGGTGCTCGAGGTCGACCTGGCGGCGCGGGAGGTCACGGTGTGCGGCACCCCCGTGCACCTGTCGATGCGCGAGTTCGACCTGCTGGTGACGCTGGCGTCCGCGCCCGAGCGGGTGTGGTCGTTCGCGGAGCTCACCCGCACGGTGTGGCGCACCGGCTACCTGGGCGACCCCGACCCCGTGACCTCCGCCGTCAAGCGCCTGCGCAAGCGCCTGCGCGTGGTGCCGGAGCTGCGCGTCGCGTCCGTGCGCGGCATCGGCTACCGGCTGCGGGTGCCGGTGCGAGACCCGGCGTGACCGCGCGCCGTCACACGCCGTTCACCGGGCGGCCCGTCGGCGTCACGCGCCCGTGACCATCCACCGGTCGCCGCGGGCGCGCAGGCCGGTCGTGAGGGCGCGGGCGAGCATGAACACGCCGGCGAACGCGCCCCACAGCCACGCGAGCCCGATCGCGCCGTCGGGCGCCCACGCGCGCACCGCGAGGGCGAAGGGCACGTAGACGACGAGGGTGAGCATGCCCGCCCACGCGAGGTACCGGCCGTCGCCGGCGCCGATGAGGACGCCGTCGAGCACGAACACCCAGCCCGCCATCGGCATGAGCACGCCCGCGACCACGAGGCCGGCCGTGATCGCGGCGCGCACCTCCGGGTCCGCGGTGAACAGGGGCGCGATCCACCATCCCGACACTGCGAAGACGACCCCGATCACGACGCCCGCGCCCACGCCCCACTGCAGGGAGCGGCGCAGCACCGCGCGGACCCGGCCGACGTCGCCCGCGCCGAGGCCGAAGCCCACCAGCGCCTGGCCGGCGATGGCGAGGGCGTCGAGCGCGAACGCCGCGAGGCCCCACAGGCTGTTCACCACCTGGTAGCCGGCGAGGGCGGTGGCGCCGAGGCTCGTCGCCACCGCGACCGTCAGCAGGATCGCCAGCCGCAGCGACGCCGTCCGCACGAACAGGGGCGCGCCCGCGCGGGCGTTCGCCCAGATGCCCGCGTGGTGCGGGCGCAGCGACGCGTGGTGGCGGCGGGCCCCGCGCACCACCACGACGGTGAGGACGGCGGCCATGCCGAGCTGCGTCGCGGCCGTGCCGATCGCCGACCCCGCGATGCCGAGGCCCGCGCCGTACACCAGCACCACCGACAGGACCGCGTTGACCACCGCTCCCGTCGACGCCACCCACAGCGGGGTGCGCGTGTCCTGCAGGCCGCGCAGCACACCCGTCGACGCGAGAACCACGAGCATCCCCGGCAGGCCGATCACCGACCAGCGCAGGTAGGTCGCCGCGTACCCCGCGACGCCCGGGTCGGCGCCCATCGCGCCGACGGCCCACGGGGCGCTCGCGGCCAGCACGGCGGCGAGGAGGACGCCGAGGCCGAGGGCGAGCCACATGCCGTCGATGCCGGACTGCAGCGCGTCGCGGGTGCGGCCGGCGCCCACGAGCCGGGCGACGGCCGCCGTGGTCGCGTAGGCGAGGAACACGCACAGCCCGACGAGTGTGACGAGCAGCGTCGAGGCGACGGACAGGCCGGCGAGCTGCGCGGTGCCCAGGTGCCCGACGACGGCGCTGTCGACGAGCACGAACAGCGGCTCGGCGACGAGGGCGCCCAGCGCGGGCAGCGCGAGGGCGAGGATGTCGCGGTCGATGCGGCGTCGGTCGCCCCGGCCGTCCCTGCTGGCATTGTCGCCCCTGTGGACAACCCTGTGGTCGGTCCCGTCGGGCGCGTGACCGTCCGGCGGCGTCGGTGAAGGAGGGGTGGCGTCGGGATGTCCGTCGCCTGGATCCGGGGTGCGGTGCACCTCACCCAACTTTCTTCTCCTCCACAGCCTGAGGGTAACGTCGTCGCAGGTCACAAGCCTGCAGGAAGTTGTACACAGCCAATATCCCCAGTTGTGCACATGCCTGTCCACCGCCCGTGCACAGCCTGAGGCGCATATCCACAGGCTCGTCCACATCTGTGTCCACACCGTCGATTGCGCACGGTCGCAGGCGCGCCTAGCGTCGTCCGCGGTGTCAGTGGCCCACGGTAGAACGTGGACCTGACAGCGGGGAGTCGGAGTCCGGTGACGGACCGGACGCCGGCGACGGCGGGGGAGCGGGGTGAGCATGTCGATCGAGGAGCTCGAAGCGGGCTATCAGGGGGCGCAGGGCGCCACCTTCGACCGCACACCTCCTCAGGACGTCGCTGCCGAGATGAGCGTGCTCGGCGGCATGCTGCTCTCCAAGGACGCCATCGCCGACGTCGTCGAGCAGATCCGCGGCAACGACTTCTACCGCCCCGCGCACGAGGCGATCTACGACGCCATCATCGACCTGTACGGCCGCGGCGAGCCCGCCGACGCCATCACCGTGGTCGCCGAGCTCACCAAGCGCGGCGAGCTCGTCCGCGTCGGCGGCGCCCCGTACATCCACGACCTCATGGCGGGCGTCCCGACCGCCGCGAACGCCGGCTACTACGCGCGCATCGTGCAGGAGCGCGCCGTGCTGCGCCGCCTCGTCGAGGCCGGCACCAAGATCGTGCAGCTCGGGTACGCCACCGACGGCGGCGACGTCGAGGGCATCGTCAACACCGCGCAGGCCGAGATCTACGCCGTCACCGAGCGCAAGACCTCCGAGGACTACCTGCCGCTCGCCGAGATCATCGGCGGCACCATGGACGAGATCGAGGCCGCCGGGAACCGTGGCGAGGGCATGGTGGGCGTGCCCACCGGGTTCGCCGACCTCGACCGCCTCACCAACGGTCTGCACCCCGGGCAGATGATCGTCATCGCCGCCCGACCTGCCATGGGCAAGGCCCTGGCGCTCGATACGCCGCTGCCCACGCCGACCGGGTGGACCACGATGGGCGACGTCGCCGTCGGGGACGAGCTGATCGCCGTCGACGGCACGCCGACCCGTGTCGTGCGCGCCACCGAGGTCATGGCGGGCCGGCCCTGCTACGAGGTCGTCTTCGACGACGGCACGACGATCGTCGCGGACGCCCAGCACGAGTGGTCGACCAGCACGTCGGGAGACCCGGCCGATGCGGCGATCCGTACGACAGAGGCCATCGTCGCCTCGATGCGTGACGGCGCTGCGCACTCGGTGTCCCGGGCGGGAGCGGCCTGGAAGATCGTCGATGTGCGCGGTATGAAGTCCGTGCCGGTGCGTTGTGTCGAGATCGAGCACCCGTCGCACCTGTACCTGGCGAGCCGGGCGAGGATCCCGACGCACAACTCGACGCTGGCTATTGATATCGCCCGGGCTGCGTCCGTCCGGAACCAGCAGACCTCCGTCGTCTTCTCCCTGGAGATGAGCCGCAACGAGATCACGATGCGTCTGCTCTCCGCCGAGGCGCGCGTGCACCTGCAGAAGTTGCGCAACGGCTCCATGGGCGAGGACGACTGGCAGAAGCTCGCCAAGGTGATGGGCAAGATCTCCGAGGCGCCGCTGTTCATCGACGACTCGCCGAACATGTCGCTCACCGAGATCCGCGCCAAGTGCCGGCGGCTCAAGCAGAAGCACGACCTCAAGCTCGTCGTCATCGACTACCTGCAGCTCATGACCTCCGGCAAGAAGGTCGAGTCCCGCCAGCAGGAGGTCTCCGAGTTCTCCCGAGCCCTCAAGCTCCTGGCGAAGGAGATCGGCGTCCCCGTCATCGCGCTTTCGCAGCTGAACCGAGGTCCCGAGCAGCGGCAGGACAAGAAGCCGGCGATGTCGGATCTTCGCGAGTCGGGTTGCCTCACCGAGGACACGCGCATCCTGCGCGCCGACACGGGTGCCGAGACGACGATGGGCGAGCTGTTCGCGCTCAACGCCAAGGACGTCCCCGTGTGGGCGCTGAACGACCGGCTCCAGTACGTGCGCCGCCACCTGACGCACGTGTTCCCCACCGGTGTGAAGCCGGTGTACCGCCTGCGGCTGTCGTCGGGCAAGGAGATCGAGGCGACGGCGAACCACCCGTTCCTCACGTACGAGGGGTGGACGCCGCTCGACAAGCTTGAGGTCGGATCGCGCGTCGGCGTGTCACGCCACGTCCCCGGACCGGAGCAGAACGCGGAGTGGGACGACCGCAAGGTCGTGATGCTGGCGCATCTCCTCGGCGACGGCTCCTTCGTGAAGCGCCAGCCGATCCGGTACGCATCGATCGACGAGCACAATCTCACCGCCGTGACGGACGCAGCAGGAGCCTTCGGTATCACGCCGGTTCGCGACGAGTACGCGGCGGCGCGGGTCACCTCGCTACGGCTGCCTGCGCCGTACCGCCTGGCTCGTGGCAAGCGGAACCCGATCGCTGAGTGGCTTGACGACATGGGACTCTTCGGCGCGCGCAGCCACGAGAAGTTCGTCCCGACGAGCGTCTTCCACCTGCCCAAGCAACAGATCGCGCTCTTCGTCCGACACATCTGGGCGACCGACGGGTCCGTGACGGTCAACAAGAACGGGCGGGGCGGTCGGATCTACTACGCGTCCACCTCGCGCCCGCTCGTCGACGGCCTGTCCCGCCTGCTGCTCCGGTTCGGCATCTCGACGCGGGTGCGGCGGGCGACCCCGAAGGGCAACTACCGACCGGGCTACACCCTCGACGTGTCCGGCGTCGACGACCAGCGTCGCTTCCTCCAGGAGATCGGGGTCCATGGGGACCGCGGTGAGAACGCGGAGCGGCTGCTGCAGATCATCCGCGACACCCAGGCGAACACGAACGTCGACACCGTCCCACGCCAGGTCTGGGACGACGTGCGCGACCTTCTCGTGGAGCGGGGCATGACCCACCGCCAGTTCGCGGAGGCGATCGGCACGCAGTTCTGCGGTAGCACCTTGTGGAAGCACAGCCCGTCCCGCCAGCGGCTCGGCAAGATCGCCCAGGTCCTCGAGAGCGAAGCGCTCGAGATCATGGCCGTCAACGACCTGCTCTGGGACGAGGTCGTCGCGATCGAGCCGGTGGGGGAGAAGCAGGTGTTCGACGCGACCGTGCTCGACACTCACAACTTCATCGCCAACGGCATCGCCGTCCACAACAGCATCGAGCAGGATGCCGACATGGTGATCCTTCTGCATCGCGAAGACGCTTACGAGAAGGAATCGCCCCGTGCAGGCGAGGCGGACCTGATCGTCGCCAAGCACCGAAACGGTCCCACTGACACCATCACCGTCGCGTTCCAGGGGCACTACTCGCGGTTTGTCGATATGCAGTCCTGATGAGATTTGTTGTCGACGTGCGGCATACATGGCATCGCCGGTGTGACTGACCGCACGATGACCAGCAGGTGGTCGAAGCCGGGTGGCCGACGCCCTGTGTGGATGATGCGCAACGTCTTCTCAGGCTTGGCTGCGGGTGTTGCGGACCGTCGCCTCGGCATCAGGGGCTCAACGTCGCCTTGGCCTGCAGGGTAGGCGCCAATCCGCGGCTGAACGAGGATCTCCCGCTGCGGTACATCGTCGACGAGCGCGCCGATAAGGTACTCGGTGCTGCGGTTGCCTTCGTCAAAGACATCAGGTGCCGTGAGTCTCTCGACAGGACCTGAAGCCATCTCCGTTTCCCCCTCATCCTGCGGGTCGTTCGGGGTCCGTCGGTCCCATGCGCCATGATGGCGTCCGTGGTGTCCCCTCCGCTCGCCCAGGCTTTGGCTCCTGATGACACGCCCGTCTTGCGCAAGGCGCGAGGGGCGTTCTTTACACCGGACGAGATCACCTCGTTCATCGCCGAGTGGGCGATCAGTTCGGCCGACGATCGAGTGTTGGAGCCGTCCGCCGGAGACGCCGCGTTCCTCACGGCAGCGGTCGAGCGGCTGCGCAAGCTCTCGTCAGACCCGGACGCCGTGCCCGAGGTCGACGGCGTCGAGATCCACGACTACTCGGCGCGCGTTGGCCGTGAGCGCGTACGCGACGCAGGTGGTCGAGCACACGTTCGCGTACGTGACTTCTTCGACGTCGTCCCGAAGCCCACCTACGCTGCCGTGATCGGCAACCCGCCGTACGTGCGGTACCAGGGCTGGACTGGAGAGGCCCGTACGAAATCACGGGAAGCCGCACTGCGGGCCGGCGTTGCGCTGACCGGCCTGGCGTCGTCGTGGGCCGCGTTCACCGTGCATAGCGCACAGTTCTTAAAGGACGGCGGCCGGCTGGGTCTGGTTCTTCCCGCGGAGCTGCTCAGCGTGAACTACGCGGCCCCCGTGCGCAGCTTCCTGTTCGAGCACTTCGCCACGGTGGAGCTCGTCCTCTTCGACGAGCAGGTCTTCCCCGAGGCCGAGGCCGACGTCGTGCTCCTCCTCGCGTCAGGCTACCGACAAGGACCGACCGATCACGCCGTGATCCGACGGGCCCGCAACGGCGCGGACCTGTCGAATCTCGCCGCGGGACAGCCGTGGGCCCCGCTGGACCCGGCCGGGAAGTGGACCGGCTCGCTGGTCGCCCCCGAGGCCACCGCGCCGCTGCGTGCGCTACTCAACTCGGGTGCGTTCACGAACCTGCAGACCTGGGGCGAGACGACCCTAGGTATCGTGACGGGCGGCAACCACTACTTCACGCTCTCCCCTGCAAGGGTCGCCGAGCTCGGTCTGTCCCGCAAGGAGCTGCTGCGGCTCTCGCCGCCTGGCAGTTCTCACCTGCGTGGACTCGTGCTGTCGTCGCAGATGCTCACGAGCCTCGGTAGTCAGGGCAAGGCGACGTACCTGTTCTACCCAGGCGAGCACCCCTCGCCGGAGGCTCTGGCGTACATCCAGGCCGGTGAGAAGACTGGGGTCAACGAGGCATACAAGTGTCGGGTCCGAAAGCCATGGCACAAGGTGCCGCTGGTGAAGCCCGCCGACCTGCTGTTGACGTGCATGAACGCTGACACTCCGCGTCTGACGACCAACCAAGCGCACGCGTACCACCTGAACTCAGTTCATGGCGTCTACTTCGCGGACGAGCACCGCGAGCTAGGGCGGGAACTGCTTCCGCTCGCGAGCTTGAACTCCCTCACGCTGCTCAACGCAGAGATGGTCGGCCGGGCGTACGGCGGCGGCATCCTCAAGATCGAGCCGCGAGAGGCTGACGTGTGGGCGATGCCCTCGCCCGCGCTGGTAGCTGCGCGCGCTGACTCACTGCGCGCGGTGCGCGACCAGGTAGCTCGGAAACTGCAGGCAGGCCGACTGCTCGAAGCCGTTGCCGTGGTCGACGAAGCGCTTCTTGTTGACCCTGGCCGGGTGAACCTCGAACAGCTTGCCGACGCACGCGACGCACGGGCCGAGATGGCTCGCAGACGAATGGTTAGATCCCAGAGTGGCCGTTGAGAAGAAGCCCAAGAAGCCGTCGGCCAAGGCACTCGCGTGGCCTCTGTTCGACCGGATCGTCGCCGACGGTCTGAGCGAGTGGAACACGTACTCCAATCCCTGGGTACGTGAGAGCGACAGGACTCTGCGGTACCGGCCCGACTACGCGACGCTGCAGCGGCTCCTCGGCGTCCCCTTGCACCTCAAGGCAGAGACGACGACGGGTGTGCCCGCGCTGGCGCTGGATGTTTGGCTTGCGTACGAGCTGCGCCGCGCCGGTTTCGAGCCTGACTCGGTCTGGCCTCGCGCCACGCACCCGCGGATCATGCCCGCCACGATCACCGCGCTGCTCGACGCTCTGCCCAAGAGGCAGGCCGCTGAACTTCGTGAGCGGCTGGCCAAGGACGGCAACGTTCGAGGCGTCACGCAGTCTAGCGCCAGCATCCTCGGCAAGAACTACAGCAAGCAGGTCGACGTCATCATGGCCGACTGGTCAACCGGACCCGAGCTGATGATCTCAACCAAGCGCATGGACTCCTCCTACGGGAAGAACGCACCGAACCGCATCGAGGAGTCGTACGGCGACGCGAAGAACCTGCGCCTGCGGCACCCGCTCTCCGCACTGGGGTTCGCGTTCGGCCTGCGCAATGATGTGTTCGACAAGGAACCGCTCACAGCCGAGTGGCTACTTGACCTCCTCGGCAAGCTCGGTCGCGAGGACGACGCGTACCACGCGACCTGCGTCATCCTCATGGAGTACGGCAAGGACGTCCTCCCGCTGCCCGACGATGGCGGCGACGACGAGGACCGCTCGGCCGCTGCTGGCCTTGAGACTGCTCCGCTCGACGAGGATGAGCCCGTCGAGCTGACAGAGTCGGAGATCGACCGCACGCTGGCGCAACTTCCATGGGTTCGCATCGACCACACTCGGACACCAGCCCACCTCTCGCCTGCGACGTTCCTAGCGACAATGGTGAACCACGTCCTCGAGACGACGCCGGTCAACATGCATGTCGAGTCAAGACGGCTACGCCACGACGCGTAGCAGGCCCGGAGGTGGAAAGAGGATTGCGCGTCGCGGCTCTCGGGCCGCTTGGACTCGGGATCGATACAGCGGGGTTTGATCGGGTCAACGGAGGCGCGAGTGAGCATCTGGGACTTCAACGACGATGGGGCCCTTGACGAAGACAAAGTGGGAGATTTCGACGTCGAAGACCGGCTCGGTGCGATCGAGCCGCGCATCGACGGAGACGAGTTAATTCTTACGAGGAAGTCGCTGGGTAGCATACGCGCTGCGAGAGAGATGCTTCGCTTCGTCCGTAGTCAAAGGCTCTTGCGGATATTCCCTACGATGCTAAGAGGGGGCGACTGGACGGATCAGTTCGATCGGATCCGGGAGCTTCAGATTGAGAGTCCCTCGTGGGATGTAGCTGACCACTCGTTCGAGGGCGAGCGCTATGGATTGCTCTGCGTGAAAGGGCTGCCGAAGGGGTTCGGCGCCACCTATGAGTACGGGCTGGGAATAAAGCGCGACTATCGCGGACTGGTTGACGAAATCGAGACCCGCACCGCCTGCACAACGGTCAGGTTTGTGCTGTCAGGCGACGAAGGAGTCAGCGACGATGGCGTGGCATTCCGCGTCTCTCTCGATCGCTTCGACAAGTTCCGTGCAGCCGTGGACCGTAATCGGTCACGAGCCCAAACCGCAGTGAGGAGAGTAAATGACGCTGAGCGCCATAATGCAGTCGCGGACCTGTTCGGCAAAGGGCGGATCGAGCCGCGATACGGGAGAAACGAGGTCATCCGCGCGATCACCGAGGAAGCGTTCACGGGTCACGTCGTGGACGCTGGCGACCGGGCTGCGCTGGTCGAGCACGCCACGCGAGCAGCGCCGGCCGCAGCGCACGAGAACCCAGAACGCTTCGGCCGCTTGCGAGAGAGTGTCGAACTGGTATCGCTGGAGGTCCTCATCGAGCAGTTCGAGCAGGGCATGAAGGGGCGGGACTCGGGAAATGAGTCCCACTGGCAGGGCTTCTTCGGCACGAACCAGTTCGCCCTACAGCAGATCCTCTCGATGCCGATCGTTGTCGCACGCGACCAGGCATATGTGAAGTCGCCGGACGTCGACGGTCGAGGGGCGCGGATCGCCGACTTCTTGTGCGTCAACACGGTGACCCGCACCGTGTTTGTTGTAGAGATCAAGACGCCGAAGACCGAACTGATGGACATTCGTGAGTATCGCGGCAAGGGCACGGCGGCGGTCTACGCGCCACATCGAGACCTGAGCGGCGCAGTCAGCCAACTGCAGTCCCAGTTAGCGTCCGTGCCGAGGGACCTCGCCGGGCGACTCGGGGAGACGCCAGGCCTCGATCTGGACCCATGGAATGAGGTCCGCGGAGCAGTGATTGTCGGCCAGGTTTCGCGGCTCTCGCCTGAGAAGCGCGAGTCGTTCCTGCGCTACCGGGCGGGCCTGTCGTCCGTCAGCATTCTGGGCTACGACGAGGTCCTGGCGCGTCTTCGGACGCTGCGAGACGTGCTAAAAGCGCCATCGTCCGATCCGCCAAGATTGGCAGAGCATTGAGCATTATTGACGAACACCTGTTCACGGCGATTCAATCGTGGACCCTCGCATATCGCATCCAGTCGTAGGTTACGGCCACCTTGCCGTACTGAGTCATCCACCGGTGTGATTTGCGCAGGCTTCGCTCACTGCCGAGGAACGCTCGGAGCCCGGCAAGGTCAGTCGTGACGGCCGGCAAATGCCAAGGATTGTCAAGTAGCCAGTCTCTGCCCTTGGCGCCCACCAAATCGACGACCGTTCGGTCGGAGTCGAGGGTCTTGGACGCCAGGAAGCCATTGATCTTGTCGACACGCCTGCGGATCTGGTCAGGGATCTCGGAGCTTTCGCAGAGGGTGCCGTCGGCATTCATGGCTCCGATCGCGCGGAGATATTTGAAGCAGGGCACATACCACGCTAGCTGAAACACGTCGGGGATCACGGTCGCGACCATCTGATCGGCCGGCAGCGCGCGGTCGGGCGTGCCAAGGATGCCATCCACGACGTCCCAGCGCGAGAGGCCAACCAGCCCGCGACCCCGTCCAGCGACGGCCTCAGGATGCTCGGCAGCTGGGCCGTCACGGTCGCGAACCGGGACGCGGCCGGGCCCGTCGGGAAGAGCCTCGATCAGTGCCACGGCGGCCCGGCTGCCTGATACGTTCGTCCGATGCTGAGGTGGGCCGTCACGCCCCGGGACCGCGCCCGATGAGTACGGTGACGGTCGTCGGAGGCGGTCCGGCAGGGCTGATCGCGGCCGAGGTGCTCGCCCGGGAGGGCGTGACCGTGACGGTGTACGACCGGATGCCCTCTGTCCCGCGCAAGTTCCTCCTGGCCGGCCACGGCGGTATGAACATCACGCACAGCGAGGACCGCGCCCGGCTCCTGAGCCGGTACGGCCGCTCGGCGGACGTGCTGGCGCCGATGCTCGACGTGTTCGGCCCGGCAGACCTGCGCGCTTGGTGCGAAGGGCTGGGCGAGCCGACGTTCGTCGGGAGCAGCGGGCGGGTGTTCCCGCGGTCGTTCCGCGCGAACCCGCTGGTCCGGGCCTGGCTGGCGCGGTTGAGCGAGCTCGGCGTGCGGCTCGAGCGGCGGCATCGTTGGACGGGCTGGGCGCCGGACGGGGGGCTGCGTCTCGTCGACGCCGACGGCGCAGAGAGCACCGCGACCGCCGACGCCGTCGTCTTCGCGCTCGGGGGAGTCTCGTGGCGGCACCTCGGCTCGGACGGCGGCTGGGTGGCCCCGTTCGCCGAACGCGGTGTCACGGTGGAGCCGATGCAGGCGGCGAACGTCGGCGTCCGCGTGGGGTGGACCGAGATCTTCACGGAGCGGTTCGCCGGCGCACCCCTGAAGAACGTCGGGCTGACCGTCCGCGGGGCGGCCGTGGCGGCGGCCCGCGGTGACCTGATGGTGACTCGGACGGGGCTCGAGGGCGGCCCGGTGTACGCGGTCGGCGCGGCGATCAGGGACGCGCTCGCAGGCGGCCGGTGCGTCGTCGAGATCGACCTGCGGCCCGCGCTGAGCGTCGACCAGCTCATCGAGCGGCTGCGGCGCCGGCGGCCGAAGGACTCGGTCTCCAGCTGGCTGCGACACTCGGTCGGGCTGGACCCGGTCGCGATCGCGCTGCTGCGCGAGGTGGGCGCCCCGCCGGGCGAGCCCGGGCCGATGGCCGAGCTCGTCAAGGCGGTGCCCGTCCTGGTCGACGCGACCATGCCCGTCGATCGGGCGATCTCCACCGCGGGGGGCGTCGCGTGGTCGGAGGTCGACGAGACGCTCATGCTCCGCCGGCTCCCCGGCACCTTCCTCGCGGGCGAGATGCTCGACTGGGAGGCGCCGACGGGCGGCTACCTGCTGCAGGCGTCGTTCAGCACGGGCGTCGTCGCGGCGAAGGGTGTGCTGACCTGGCTGGATCCCTTGTCGCGTCACGACCGCAGCTCTGTCACGATCGGCGGGTGAGGAGCCTCGAGCCAGGCTGGACCGAGTCGTACCTGACGCTCGGTGGGCGCTCGGTGTTCTACCGGCACACCCCTGACGTCGGGGGAGCGGTCCCGATCGTGCACGTGCACGGGTTCGGGATCTCGGGGACGTACCTCATGCCGACGGCACGGCTGTTGACGGGACGCGCCGCGAACGTCGTCCCGGACCTGCCCGGGTACGGGCGCAGCGCGGACCCTCCGCGGACCCTGGGCATCCCGGCGCTGGCGCACACGCTCGTCGAGGTGCTCGACGCGTTGGAGCTGGAGAAGGCGATCCTGGTCGGCAACTCGATGGGCTGCCCGATCAGCCTCGAGGTCGCGCGCATCGTGCCGGAGCGCGTCGCCGGGGTGGTGCTCGTCTCGCCCGCGGGCGGGATCGCCAACCAGCCCATGGCTCGAGCGCTCAAGCAGATGGCCGTCGACGCGGTGCGCGAGAGCCCGTGGATGGCTCGCATCGCGGTCCCCGACTATGTGCGGTTCGGGCTCGTCAACAGCCTGAACCTGCTGGGCGAGCTGACCCGGTTCCCGTCGCTCGACCGGCTCGTGTCGGTGCCCGTCCCGGCCCTCGCCGTGATCGGCTCGAGGGACCCGCTCATGCCACCGCCGCGGCGTGTGCGGGAGGTGAGCCAGAGCGCGCCGGACGGCGTGACGGTCGTGCTGATCGAGGGCGCGGCGCACGCGATCAACTTCAGCCATCCGGGGGAGCTGGCCCACGTCATCACGTCGTGGCTGGACGGCGTCGAGATCATCGACAACCCGGATCACCCGGGCCTGACGCGTGTCCTCCAGCTCCCGCGGGGCTGATCAGCGCGCCAGCCGTTCCAGCAGGAGCGCCTGCAGCCTGGGGTCGGCCAGCGGACGGAAGTGCCCGGGCGTCGGGAGGACGACCTCCTCGGCTCCGTCGAGGGAGCTGCCGGCAGGGATGTGCGGGTCCCAGAAGGAGTGCACCGACGTGATCCGCGAGTTCACCTCGACCTCGGCGGTGAGCGCGACGAGCGTCGCGTCGGAGGGGACGAAGGCACGGAGGGAGCGAACGGGCAACCAGCGCGCGTAGACCGACCCGGAGAAGGGTGTGTTGACGGCGATCATCGACGCGATCCGGCCCTCGGGGTCGTGTTGCAGCATCGCGAGCTTGCCGATCAGGCCGCCCTTGCTGTGTGCGACCAGGACGACGTCGCGCAGGTCGCGCTCGACGAGGATCCTGCCGAGGGTCCGCGCACCCTCCACGACGGGACCGCTGTTGTACCCGAGCTCCGGGACCGTGTGCACGGCGACGCCATGGGCGAGCAGGAGCTCGGCGAGCGGCCGCAGGAACGACCACGGCTCCCACACGCCGGGAACGAGGACGACGGTCGTCCCGACGGGTTCGGGCGGTCGCTCGTAGGACCGGTGTCGCGTGGGCAGGGCTGCCTGCCGCCGTACGGCCGTCGCGTAGTCGCGGACGCGCCACCAGAGGCGTCGACCGAGCCGGCTCACGACCCGACCGCGGCGACGATGTGGTGCAGGGCGGCCTCGGGGATCGCGGCCTCGACGTCGGCGTGCTCGCCCGCCAGGATCTGCGCGACCACGCGGTCCGTCATAGGTCCACCGAGTCGTGCAGCTCGCGGAACAGGTCCGCGACGCTGGCCACGGCCACGGCTTCGTGGATCGTCATGAGCCGACGCTACCTCCCGAACCCGTGGCGAACGTGTGCGCGTGCACGAGAGCGGCTGCGTCGAGTAGAGGCTCAAAGACGCCTTCTTCACCAGGCTGCAGGTCTCGATGGACCGTGCGGTCCCCGGCCGGCCTGGTGGCGGGGCCGTGCGCATGCGGACCTCTCGCGTGCGTGTCGCGCGTGGTGAGCCGTCGGAGGATGCTTGAGTCGCCTCATGCCGAACACGCCGAGCGGCGAGCGCCTCCGATGATCGAGGTCGAGCGCCTCACCAAGACGTACGGGGACACCCTGGCCGTCGACGATCTGAGCTTCGTCGTGCGCACGGGGCGCGTCACCGGCCTCCTGGGTCCGAACGGCGCGGGCAAGTCGACGACGATGCGCATGATCCTCGGCCTGCACCGTCCGACGAGCGGGACCGTGCGGATCGACGGGAAGCCGTTCGTCGACGATCCCGCGCCGCTCACGGCCGTCGGCGCCATGCTCGACGCCCACGCGGTGCACCCCGGCCGCACGGCGCGGACCCACCTCCGGTCGGTCGCGCTGACTCACCGGCTGCCCGCTGCCCGCGTGGACGAGGTGCTGGAGTCGACGGGCCTCGCCGCGGTGGCGGGGCGTCGCATCGGCACGTACTCGCTCGGCATGGGGCAGCGCCTCGGCATCGCCGCCGCACTGCTGGGGCGCCCGCGCACCCTCGTGCTCGACGAGCCGGTCAACGGGCTCGACCCGGACGGCGTGCACTGGGTCCGTGAGCTGGTGCGCGGCCTCGCCGCGCAGGGCACGACCGTGCTCGTGTCGAGCCACCTGATGAGCGAGATGTCGATGACGGCGGACGACGTCGTCGTCCTGGGACGGGGACGGCTCGTCGCCAGCGGGACCGTCGAGGAGATCGTCGCCGCCGCGACGGGCGGCAGCGTCCGGGTCCGGACCACGGAGGCGGCCGACGCGCTGGCCGCCGAGGTCCGTGCGTCCGGCGGCGCCGTCGCGTCCACGGAGGAGCGGGTGCTCACGGTGACCGGGCTGTCGAGCGACGAGGTCGGCGCGCTCGCGATGCGGACCGGCACGACGCTCGCGGAGCTCGTCCCGCAGCACGTCTCCTTGGAGGACGCGTTCTTCGAGCTGACGAAGGACGCCGTGGAGTACTCGACGGACGGGGCCTCACGATGACCGCACCAGCAGCCCGGGCGGCCACAGCGCCGGTGTCCGACCGAGCCCCACGGCTGGCGTTCGGGGGCCTGGTCGCGTCGGAGTCGCTCAAGGCGCGGGGCCTGCGGTCGACGTGGTGGCTCCTCTCGCTCGCCCTGCTCGTGCCGATCGTCGTCGCGCTCGTCACCGCGCTCACCCGGCGCGACGGCGCGGCCGGCGCCGACGCCGCGCTCGCCGAGGCGGTCGGCGCGGTCACGGACACGAGCTACCTCCCGCTCCTGCTCGTCGTCGTCCTCGGGACGCTCGTCGGGACCGCCGAGTACGAGCGCGGTGCCGTTCTCGCCACGTTCGCCGTCGTGCCGCGCCGGGTCCCGGTCGTCCTCGCGAAGGTGGTCGTGGTGGCGGTGGCGGTGGCCGTCGTCTCCCTCGTGTCGGCCGTGGTGTCCTTCCTCGGCGCGGCCACCGTGCTCGGCCAGGGGGCGGTCGGCGGGATCACCGACCCGGTCGTGCTGCGGGTGCTCGCCGGCACGGCCTTCTACCAAGCCGCCGTCGCGGTGATCGCCCTGGCCTTCGGACTCGTCATCCGGTCGAGCGCCGGAGGCATCGCCTCGACGCTCGGCTTCCTCTACGTCGTGCCCGCGCTGCTGCAGGCGATCCCGGTCGACGCCGTCGACCGTTTCGCCCGCACGCTCCCGGGCCCGGAGGGCACGGTGCTCGAGCTCCCGGACGGACCCGCCGGCGGTGCGACCCTCGCGTGGAGCGTCCTCGCGGTCCTGGTCTGGACGGCGGTCATGGTGGCGGTGGCCTGCGCGGTCGTCCGTCGCCGGGACGTCTGACCGGGTGTCCGGGGGATGATGCCCATGTGGAGTTCTCGCAGCCGCCCGTGGTCCGGGTCGCGCCGGACGCGGAGCGACCGCTGCCCGCAGGTGTGTGGCCGCGCACCATCCCCGCCGTCGAGCAGGTACTGAGCGACGGGCTCGAGCTCGCGCCAGGCGTCACGTTCCTGGTCGGGGAGAACGGCAGCGGCAAGTCGACGCTCGTGGAGGCCGTGGCGGTGGCCTACGGCCTGTCGCCCGAGGGCGGCACCGCGCACGGGCGGCACACGACGCGCGACACCGAGTCCCCGCTGCACCGCGCCGTCCGGCTGCAGCGCGGCGTCGGGTCGGGGCGGTGGGGCTTCTTCCTGCGCGCCGAGACGATGCACGGCTGGTACACGTTCCTCGAGGAGCACCCCGGACCGAGGGACCCGGTGTTCCACGAGATGAGCCACGGCGAGTCCTTCCTCGCCGTCCTCGAGTCCCGGTTCGACGGGTCCGGCCTGTACTGCCTCGACGAGCCCGAGGCGGCGCTGAGCTTCTCCTCGACCCTGAGCCTCATGAGCGTGCTCGCGGACCTGGCCGGCCGCGGCGGGCAGGTGCTGTGCGCCACGCACTCGCCGGTGCTGGCGGCACTGCCGGGCGCGACGATCCTGGAGGTCGGGCCGTGGGGCCTGCGCCCGACGGCGTGGGAGGACCTCGAGCTCGTGCAGCACTGGCGCGCGTTCCTCGACGCGCCCGGGCGCTACCTGCGCCATCTGCTGGGTGAGTGAGTGGTTCTCCGCCCGATCGGTGTCGACGGGAAGAGGTTGCCTTGCGTGAGTGTGAGATGAAGTTCCCGCTCGATGACGCGTCGAGCGCGCTCGACCTCATGGAGGGGCTGCTCGACCTCGACGGGTCCGTGTACGTCGGCTCCCGAACCGAGCTCGACTGCGTCGTCGACACGGAGAACTACGCGATGCGCGCTGCTGGCCTGCTCCTGCGACACCGAGTCGTGCGACGCAAGGACACCGTGGGCGAGCTGATCACGCTGAAGGTCGCCCGTGCGGACGCGACCGGCGGGCATCCTCGGTTTCAGGACAACGAGGAGATCGAGTACGAGGCGGACGGGTCCGAGAAGGCGCGTCGCGTGTCCGCCTTCGTCGGCGACGAGCTCGATCGATTGGCCGGAGTGCAGATCGAGGCACCGCCTTCGACCGCTGTCGGCACCCTGTCGTGGCTGACGGCCCTTCGTGCGCAGCTCGGGCCTCTCCGCGTCCGGGCTCTGATCGAGAAGCGCCGTTCCGTCTTTCGGGGAGACGGTTGGGAGGTGTGCCTGGACCGGTTCCCCTCGCCCCTGGGTGCGTTCGCGGAGATCGAGACGACCGATCCGGCTGCGCTCGTCCGGATCGCGGATCTGCTTCACCTCGAGACAGACCAGAGCGAGTCGCGGACGTACGGAAGGATCCTCGGCGATCTGAACGCACACCAGCCCGACCCTCTGTCGAGAGTCGCCCTGTTCGACGACAGCCGGGCCGACCTGGCGGGTGTCCTGGACTTCCCCGCACGAAGGTGAGGGGCTGACTCCCGGGCTCGCGGCACGGTCCCGGCGGGCTCATGGGTGTGGCACCCACCCGGGTCGGGTGGGTGCCACACCGGCACTGCGGAGAACGACCGCAAAGGGCCGTCAGTTCAGGAGACCGCCCAGCAGGCCGTCGCCGTCCTGCGACGACGAGGTGTCGCTGTCCACGTCGGAGCTCGACTCGTTGCCGCTCAGGACACCGTTCAGGATGTCCGCCACGTCGACGTCGACCCCGTTCAGCACGTTGTTGCCGCTGACGAGGTCGTCCACGTCGACGGTGCCGTCGAGGAGGTCGTCCAGCGACACGTCGCTGACGTCGTCGACCCGCGTGTCGGTGTGCTCGGAGCTCCGCTCCGAGTGGTCCCCGGTGTCGGCGCTCGCCATCCCGGCACCGCCGAGGACGAGCGCACCGCCGGTGACGGTGACGACAGCAGCCTTGGTCCAGATCTTGCGCATGATGATCCCTCCATCGTGTTCGTGATCTTGATCGGGCGTCGTGGGTTCGGAGTCCTCCGGAGAGCGGATGGGTATGGATCTGAGCGCGCGCAGGATCCCGCTGCTAGCCTGCCGGAGGCCGTGCGAGAGACCGAGGAGGTGGTACCCGTGAACGCAGTATCGACATGGGTGCTCCCCTGCGGGGTCACGGTCGGGCGATAGGTCGTCCGGGAGCGCCGATCCAGGAGCACTCCCGAAAGGCACGACCATGCACATCACCTCTGAACGACGCCTCGACGACGGCGTCCTCGAACGCGAGCTCACCCTCGACGACATCCCCGGCGTCCTGTGGACGCCCGCCTCCGCGTCCGCGTCCGCCCCGGCGCCGCTGATCCTGCTCGGCCACCCCGGGGGGCTCGGCAGGATGCACCCCCGGCTCACCGGGCGGGCCCGCGACGCCGCGGCGCACGGCTTCGCCGCGGCCACCATCGAGCTCCCCGGGGGCGGTGACCGCCCCCCTCTGCCCGACGTCGACCAGGCCCGCGCCGACCTCCGCCGGGCGCTCGAGGCCGGCGACCCGGTGGACGACGAGATCGTCGACCGGCTCGTCCTCCCGCTCGTCGACCGGGCGGTCCCGGAATGGCGGACCACCCTGGACGCCCTCCTGGCCCTGCCCGAGATCGGCGGCCCGGTCGGGTTCTCGGGCGGGGTGATCGCCGTCGGCGTCCGGCTCGCGGCGGTCGAGCCGCGCATCGTGGCCGCCGGCCTCTTCGCCGGGAGCTACGTGCCCCGCGCCATCCTCGACGAGGCCCGTCGGGTCACGATCCCGGTGCACGTCCTGCTGCAGTGGGACGACCAGTGGAACGACCGGCGGATGGCGCTGGACCTGTTCGACGCCTTCGGCTCCGCCGAGAAGACGCTGCAGGCCAACCTGGGCGGGCACACCGGCGTCCCGTCGTTCGCGGGGGAGGACGCGGCCCGGTTCTTCGCCCGGCACCTGAGGTGAGACCGGTCCTCTGCATGCCGGACGCCGGGCACGGCCCGGGGCGGAGAGGGCTACGCTTCCCGGGTGCTCGAGCCCGCCCCCCTGATCGCCGGGCTCCCGTGGACCGGGTGGGCCGTCGCCGCCCTGGTCGCGCTGCTCGTCGGCTTCTCGAAGACGGCGCTGGGCGGCCTGGGCATGATCGCCGCGGCGCTCATGGCCCTCGTCATCCCGGCCAAGGACTCGACGGGCGCCGTCCTCCTGCTGCTGGTGACCGGCGACCTCGTCGCGATCTGGGCCTACCGCAAGCACGCCGACTTCCGGGTCATCGGTCGCCTGCTCGCGCCCGTGCTGGTCGGCGTGGGCCTCGGCGCGGTCTTCCTCACGATGGTGAGCGACGACGTCATGCGGCGCACGATCGGCGCGATTCTGCTCGCCCTGCTGGTGCTCAACCTCTGGCGCGACCACCTGCGCACCGACACCCGCCTGGCCACCGTCGGCTACGGCGGCCTGGCCGGCTTCACCACGATGGTGGCGAACGCCGGCGGCCCGCCGATGAGCCTCTACCTGCTCGCCGCCCGGTACGAGAAGTGGCGGTTCCTCGGGACGACGGCGTGGTTCTTCTTCACGGTCAACGTGATCAAGCTGCCGGTCGCCGTGGGCGTGGGGATCGTGCGCACCGAGACGGTCGCGCTGTGGGCCGTGCTCGCGCCGGTCGTGCTGGTCGGCACGTGGATCGGGCGCAAGGTCATCGGCCACGTGGACCAGCGCCTGTTCGAGCGCCTGGTCACCGTGCTCGTGGCGCTCGCGGCGCTGAACCTGCTGCTGCTCTGACCTGCCGGAGGGCGGTCCCGGAGCGGCCGGTCACGTGGGGCGCAGGCGCCACCGGGCGGGCGCCATCGTGTAGATCTGCCGGTACAGCGCCGTCCCGACGAGGACGCCGAGGGCGATGGAGACGATCGACCCGGCGATCGTCGGCAGGCTGGCGGAGGCGACGGCGGCCCCGCTGGCCGACTGGGTGAGGCCGATCAGCCCGGTCGCCCCGGGCACGAGCAGCCAGAACGCGGGGAGGAAGCAGACGACGGCGGGCGGCGCGCCCCGGACCGTCTGCACGAGGTAGGCGCACAGGGTCAGCGCGGCCGCGCCGAGGAAGCCGCTGTAGACGCCGTTCGTGACCGCCGCGCCGGCCAGCTGCCCGCCGTAGGCGACCAGCAGGACGACGGTGAGGAAGAAGAGCGAGCGTGGCGGCCCGCAGTGGTACAGGAAGATGCCGACCGAGAAGAGCAGGACGCCGATCCAGGGCTGGAACGCGCCGAGCGTCGTGGGGGAGGAGGCGAGGGCGGCCGAGCTCGGCACGTCGGTGATCGCCAGGGCCGCGAGGATCCCGAAGGCGAGGAACAGCAGCTGCGCCATGCCGGACACGAGGCGGCTGGACCCCGCCACCATGTCGCCGGCGGCCAGCTCCTGGACCCCCGTCGTGAGCGCGGCGCCGGGCAGCAGCGTGACCAGCGGCGGCACCAGCACCTGCAACGGCTCGCTCACGACGGTGGTGTCGGCGAGCCCGAAGACCAGCAGCGCCAGCACGAAGGCGGTCACGACGGGCAGCAGGGTGGCGGCGTACGTCCCGGGCCGCACGGTGAGCTTGACCGCCCCGACGAGGACGCCGAGGACGAACGCGTACAGCAGGCTCACGGGGTTGCCGCCGAGCAGGACCAGCCCGAGCCCCGCCGCGGCCAGCCCGTGCCCGGCCGTGCGGACCCACCCCGGGAAGCGCGGGTGCGCGTCCGCGACCGCCCGCAGCCGGTCGACTCCCTCGGACGCGTCGATCCGGCCCGCGACCGCATGGTCCACGACGGCGTAGACCTGGGCGGCGCGGTCGAACCGGACCTCGCCGCCCGCGGACGCCGCGACGTCGAACCTCGTCTCCGTGTCGCCCGGCATCCGGATGAGGATCAGGGTCGGGAACACGAACAGGGACGTCTGCGGCGAGCCGAGCGCGACGGCGACGCGCTTGAGCGTGTGCTGGATGTCGGTGGCCGCCGTGCCGACCGTGAGCAGCGCGCCCCCGAGCGCCACTAGGAACTCCTGCAGCCGCTCGGACGCGGCGTCCACCACCGGCTCGGCCTCGAGCGACCGGCGCCGCAGCGAGAACCTCGGGAGGCGCACCCGCAGGAGGCGACGCCGGGCGCTCGCGTGGTCGCTCTCGGTCACCGTCCGCCGCCCTCCGCCGGGTGCACGCCGTGGAACGCTCGCCAGGCTAGGCCCGCGGCCCCGGGACGGCGACCGTGACCGGCGACCTTGACCCTCAATTTACAGCGCTGTATGTTCACTGCGGCCCGTCGACGAAGGCGGTGCCGATCGTGGTCGAAGGAGACGTCGCGTGAGATCGAAGACGATGGCCGGTCCGCCGAGAACGGTGAGCCGGCGCTCGTTCCTTGCGGGGGCAGCCGGTGTGCTGGCGGCCGTCCCGCTGTCGGCGTGCGCCCCGCCGAGCGGTGCCGGTGGTCGCACCCAGATCACCTTCTACGAGCAGAAGCAGGAGGTCATCGCCTACTTCGACGACCTGCTGCGGCGCTTCGAGAAGAAGAACCCGCACATCCGCGTCGTGCACGACTCGACGACGGCGATCGCGCCCCAGTTCGTGCGGAACGAGCCCGGCGACGTCGGCTGCTTCAACGACAACCTGGAGCTGGCCCGCTACGTCTCCCGGGGGCAGATGGGCGACCTGTCGACCCTGCCGTCGGCGGCGACCGTGCGGACCGACATCAGCGAGCTCACGGACCAGTACGCGACCTACGCGGGCCGCACGAGCGTGCTGCCGTACTCGCTGGCGGCCGCCGGGGTCATCTACAACAAGGCGATCTTCGCCGAGCACGACCTGCCCGTCCCGACCACCTGGACCGAGTTCGTCGACGTCTGCACGGAGCTGCAGAAGGCCGGCGTCACGCCGATCTACGCGACCGACCGGGACACCTGGACGCTGTGGCAGGGGCTGTTCGACTACTCCGTCGGCAGCCTCGTCGACCCGGGCGAGTTCTTCGGCCGGATGAAGGAGCTCGGGACCGACGTCGGGCCCGACTCCGACGTCTCGTTCGCGAAGACGCTGGCGCTCCCGATGGAGCGGGCCAAGACGATCTCGTCGTTCTTCAACCCGGACCACGCCGTGCGCGGCTACGCCGACGGCAACCTGGCGTTCGGTCAGGGCAAGGCGGCGATGTACCTGCAGGGCCCCTGGGCGCTGAGCCAGATCGCCCTCGTCGACAAGGACCTCGAGGTCGGGACGTTCGCCCTGCCGGTGAGCGAGGACCCCGACGAGCGCCAGGCGCGCGTCAACATCGACCTCTGCCTCTACATCCCCGTCGACACCCCGCACCGCGCGGAGGCGGAAGAGCTCGTGGAGTTCCTCATGCGCCCCGAGATCCTCAACGCGTACAACGCCGACAACCTGGCGTACTCGACGCTGAAGGACGGGCCGCCGCAGCAGGACGAGCGGCTCGCCGGCCTGCAGCAGTACGTCGACTCCGCCGCGTTCTACCAGGGCGCCGGCACCTTCGTCCCGACCTCCATCCCGCTGGGCAACTACCTGCAGGAGGCGATCCGCTCGGGCGACTTCGAGACGATGCTCGACCAGCTCGACGCCGACTGGCGCCGGCTCGCGGGCCGGGAGGCGACGGTATGACCCAGACCATGACCCCGTCGACGCGTACCGCCGCGCCGAGCACCGCGACGGGCCGACGCCGGCGGCACGGTCGCCCGGAGGCGATCGCCTACCTGTTCCTCGTCCCCGCCCTGGTGGTGTTCACCGCGTTCGTGGTGATCCCCGCGCTGGTGGGCATCTTCTACAGCTTCACCGACTACGTCGGGTTCGGGGGCTGGAGCTTCCTGGGCCTGCGGAACTACACGGCCCTGCTCGGCGACCCCGGCATCCGCGAGGCCTACGGGTTCACCCTCGGGTTCGCCGTCGTCACGGTGATCGTGGCGCAGGTGATCGCCCTGGTCCTCGCCATCGGCCTGTCCAAGCGCATCCGCTTCGCCGCGGGGCTGCGGGCGATCTTCGTGATCCCGATGGTCGTGTCGGGGATCGTCGTCGCCTACGTCTTCAACTACCTGTTCTCGAACACGCTGCCGGCGTTCGCCACGTCGGTCGGATTCGACCCGCTCAGCCAGAGCATCCTCGGCAACCCCGACCTCGCCTGGCTCGCCATCGTCGTCGTGTCGGCCTGGCAGACCATCCCGGGCGCCCTGCTCGTCTACACGGCCGGCCTCACGTCCATCCCGGGCGACCTCTACGAGGCGAGCTCGCTGGACGGCGCCGGGCCCTGGCGGCAGTTCCGCTCCATCACGCTGCCGCTCATCGCCGGCTTCGTGCTCATCAACACGATCCTGGGCATCAAGGGGTACCTCGGCGTCTACGACGTCATCGTCGGCCTCACCGGCGGTGGGCCCGGCAACGCCACGAGCAGCGTCGCGATGACGATCTTCGGCGGCTTCACGGGCGGCGACTACGCCTACCAGATGGCCAACGCGACCGTCTTCTTCGTGATCACGGTGGTCATCTCCGTGCTGCAGCTCGTCGTCTCCCGTGGAAGGAACATCCGCCTGTGACCGCCATCGCCACCGCGGCCCCGCGCGACGGGCGCGCCCCGGCGCCGGTCCGCGACCGTCGCCGCCCCGCACGCACGCACCGCAGGAGCTGGCCGCTGACCGTCGCGCTCGCCCTGTGCTCGCTCACCGTGCTCGCCCCCCTCTACGTCACGGTCATGATGGGGTTCAAGACCAGCGAGCAGTCCGTGGCGGGCAATGCCTTCGCCCTGCCGGCGCCGTTCAACCCGGAGAGCTTCGCCGAGGCCTGGCGGCTGACCCGGTTCCCCGTGTCGTTCAGCATCTCCGTGGGCGTCGCGGCGCTCACCGTCGCCCTCACGCTGCTGCTGAGCTCGCTCGCGTCGTACGCGATCGTGCGGTACTGGTCGCACCGGTTCTTCCGCTGGTCGTTCGTGTACCTGCTCGCGTCGATGTTCCTGCCGTTCCCCGTGATCGCGCTGACGGAGATCAAGCTCACCGCCCTCACGGGCCTCGACAACCCGCTGGGCGTCGCCATCCTGCACGCGATGTTCCAGCTCGCGTTCAGCGTGCTGCTGTTCTCGGCGTACCTCCGGTCGATCCCGGTCGAGCTGGAGGAGAGCGCCCGCATCGACGGCGCGACGACGTGGCAGGTCTTCTGGCGCATCATCCTGCCGCTGCTGGGGCCGATGATCGCGACGGTCGGCATCTTCGCGTTCCTCGCGTCGTGGAACGACTTCATGCTGCCGTCGATGATCGTGTCCGACCCGACGTTGCAGGTGCTGCCCGTGGTGCAGAACATCTTCCAGAGCCAGTTCGGCACCAACTACAACGTCGCGTTCGCCTCGTACCTCATGGCGATGGCGCCGACCATCGTCGTGTACCTGTTCGCGCAGCGCTGGGTCATCAGCGGCATCACCCAGGGCGCGGTCAAGAGCTGAGCCCGCCCGCGGCCCGCCGCGGACACCGACCACCGTGCACCACCCCGGAGGAGTACCCGTGACCGACGTCGTCGACACCCGACGCCCGCTGCCCGTCGTCCGCCCGCTGCCCGGCGCGGCCCCGCAGGACCGTGCCGAGCAGGAGGTCCGCGGCGCCCGCTGGCGCGTCACCGTCCTGACCGACTGCCTGTTCCGGGTCGAGTGGTCGCCCGACGGCGGGTTCGAGGACCGCGCGTCGACGTTCGCCGTCCGGCGCGACCTCGGCGCGGCCGAGTTCACCGCGCAGCCCTTCGGCGACGGCGTCGAGATCACGACGCCGCACGCCCGCCTGCGGTACGACGGCCACGAGCCGACCGCGCAGGGGCTCGTGGTCGAGCTGCGCGGCCGGGACTCCGGCCGGTGGCGCTACGGCGAGCCGACGCACGACCTGGGCGGCACGGCCCGGACCCTCGACGACGCGGACGGGCGCATCGACCTCGAGCCCGGCGTCGTGTCCCCGGACGGTATCGGGGTGGTCGACGACACCGAGTCGTTCCTGTTCGCCGACGACGGGTGGATCGGCACGCGGGCGGAGGGGCGCCGCGACCTCTACGTCTTCGCGCACGGGCGCGACTACGCCCGCGCGGTCCGCGAGCTCTACGCCGTCTCCGGGGCGCCGATGCGCCTGCCGCGCTGGGCGCTGGGCAACTGGTGGAGCCGGTACCACCCGTACTCCGACGAGTCCTACATCGAGCTGATGGACCGCTTCGACGAGGAGGGCGTCCCGCTCTCCGTCGCCGTGATCGACATGGACTGGCACCGCGTCGGGTCCGTGCCGCCGCAGTACGGCAACGGCTGGACCGGGTACTCCTGGGAGCGCACCCTGTTCCCCGACCCGGCGGCGTTCCTGGGCGCGCTGCACGAGCGGGGCATGCGCACCACCCTCAACCTGCACCCCGCCGACGGCGTGCGCGCCTTCGAGGACGCCTACCCGCAGATGGCCGAGGCGGTCGGGATCGACCCTGCCACCGAGACCCCCGTGTCGTTCGACCCCGCCGACCCGGCGTTCCTGCGCGCCTACTTCGAGCTGCTGCACCACCCGCTCGAGGAGCAGGGCGTGGACTTCTGGTGGATCGACTGGCAGCAGGGGCGCACCTCGGGCCTGCGCGGCGTCGACCCGCTGTGGCTGCTCAACCACTTCCACCACCTCGACGCCGCGCGGCACGGCGGGCCGGGCATGACCTTCTCCCGGTACGCGGGGCCGGGCAGCCACCGGTACGCGGTCGGCTTCTCCGGCGACGCGGTGGTCTCGTGGGAGTCGCTCGCGTTCCAGCCGGAGTTCACGGCGACCGCGTCGAACGTCGGGTACTGCTGGTGGAGCCACGACATCGGCGGGCACACGCGCGGCGTCCGGGACGACGAGCTGGCCACCCGGTGGGTGCAGTTCGGCGTCCTCTCGCCGATCATGCGCCTGCACTCGGCCAACAACCCGTTCATCCGCAAGGAGCCGTGGCTCTTCCCCGCCGAGCACCGGCAGGCGATGGGCGACGCGCTGCGGTTCCGGCACCGCCTCGTGCCGTACCTGCACTCGATGAACCACCTGGCCGCCGCCGGCACGCCCCTGGTGCGGCCGATGTACCACCTGGAGCCGTACCGCGGCGAGGCCTACTCGGTGCCGAACGAGTACGCCTTCGGCACCGAGTTGGTCGTGGCCCCCGTGGTGACGCCGCGCAGCCGGGTGTCGCTGCTGAGCAGCACGCGGGCGTGGCTGCCCGCGGGCCGCTGGACCGACGTCTTCACGGGCGCGGTGTACCCGGGGGACCGGCACGTCGAGCTGCACCGCCCGATCGAGTCGGTGCCCGTGCTCCTGCGCGAGGGCGGCGTCCTGCCGCTCGCGGCCGACTCCGAGCGGGACGCGACCCGCAACCCGGCGGCCCTCGAGGTGCTCGTCGTGCCGGGGGCGCCCGGACGGTTCGACCTGGCCGAGGACGCCGAGGACGACCGCGAGGCGACCGCGGGGCCGGCGGCGACGACGCCCCTGGTCTGGGACCAGGAGCGCCGGGAGCTGCGGGTCGGGGCGGTCGAGGGCCGCGCCGACGTCGTGCCCGCGCACCGCGAGTGGACGGTCACGTTCCTCGCGCGGCGGCCCGGCGGCGAGGTGACCGTCGACGGACGGCCCGTGCCGGTGTCCGGCCAGGACGGCCGGTGGAGCGTGTCGTTCACCGCCGCGTCGGGGGCGGGCGCCGTGGTGCGCGTCGGCGGGGCCCCGCTGCGCGTGGGCGTCGACCCGGCCGAGGCCGTGCGGACGGTGCTGGAGCGTGCCCAGGCGGGCAACCCGGAGAAGCTCGCGGCGTGGGAGGTCGTGACCAGCGGGCGCGGGACCGTCGAGCGGCTGGCCGAGCTGGAGACCGTGGGCCTGCCGGACGACGTCCGTGGCGCCGTCGTCGAGCTGCTCGCGACGGTCGTGGACGCCCCGGCCTGACCCCGTCGCGCCCGGCCCGCGACGCCCCACCCCCTCGGGGCGTCACCTCACCGCGGGTCGGGCGCAGCCGGTTCCGGGGCGCTCTCGCGGACGAGCAGGCCGTGCCCGACCGTCACGTGCCTGCCCGGCGCGTCGAGCCCGTCGATCCGCTCCAGGAGCAGGTCGAGCGCGCGGGAGGCGAGGGCGTGGGTGTCGGGGGCGACGCTGGTGATCGTCGGCACGGTGCTCGCCGTGAGGACCGTCGCGTCCCAGCCGACGATCGCGACGTCGCCCGGCACGTCGACGCCGCGCACCCGCAGGGCGCGCAGCGCGCCGATCGCCGCGAGGTCGTCGCGGCACAGGAGCCCGTCGACCTCCAGCCCGGCGTCCAGGGCCTCGCCCAGCGCCGCCTCGGCCCCGAGGGCGTCGCCCTCGCCGCGGGCGACGAGCAGCGACTCGTCGAACGGGAGCCCGGCGTCGTCCAGCCCCTGGCGGTACCCGTCCAGCCGCAGCGCGGACGTGAACGACCAGGGCCCGGTCTCGTGCCCGAGGAAGCCGATCCGGCGCCGCCCGAGCGCGACCAGGTGCGCGACCGCCTCCGCGGCCGCGGCGACGTTGTCGATGGCGACCTGGTCCGTCCCGGACGGCTGCGGGTCCTCGCCGAGGAAGACGATCGGGGTGTCGCGACGGAGCGCGTCCAGGTCGCCGGCCCGCAGGGCCTGCGGGTGCACGACGACCCCGTCGACGATGCCGGCCTCGCGGTCCCGGAGCACGGTCCGCTCGCCCTCCGCGGTGCCGCCGGTCTCCTCGAGCAGCAGGCGGTAGCCGCGGGCGGCGCTCACCCGCGCGAAGACGTGCGCGAGCTCGGCGAAGTACGGCCGGCGCAGGTCGGGGAAGGCGAGCGCCACCATGCTCGACCGGCCCGTGGCGAGGCTGCGGCCGCGCAGGTCGGGCCGGTAGCCGAGCTCGTCGATGGCGGCCTGCACGCGCTCGCGCATCGCCGCGCTGACGTGCTGGTAGTCCCGGACCACGTTCGACACGGTCTTCATCGACACGCCCGCGTGCGTCGCGACGTCCTGGAGCGTGACTCTCTTCACGGGGATCACCGTAGCGTCTGTACCACCCCGTTTACAGCGCTGTATAGTCGCGCCGTGACCACGACGACCCACGCCGCCGCCGCCGTCGGCGCCGCCGCAGACCGCCTTCCCCTCGCCACCCGTCAGGACGGCACATACCCCCGGCCGCAGCTGCTGCGGGAGCGGTGGGCCACGCTCGACGGGCCGTGGGCCTTCCGCCACGACGACGAGGACGCCGGCCTCGCCGCGGGCTGGGCGGCCGGCTGGTCGACCGACGCCGACGGCGCCCGCGAGATCACCGTGCCGTTCCCGCCCGAGTCGGTGGCCTCCGGGATCGCGGAGCCCGGGTTCCACCCCGTCGTCTGGTACGCGCGGACCATCCGTCCGGCCGACCTCGCGGCCGCGGGCCGGTCCGACGCCGCGCCCCGGGTCCTGCTGCACCTCGGAGCCGTGGACTACCGCGCCTCCGTGTGGATCGACGGCGCGCTGGTGGGCGAGCACGAGGGCGGCCACACGCCCTTCACCCTGGACGTCACGGCGCACGTCGCCGACTGTGCCGACAGCGCCGACGGTGCCGAGCACCTGCTCGTCGTGCGCGCCGAGGACGACCCGCACGACCTCACCCAGCCCCGCGGCAAGCAGGACTGGCACGAGGACGCGCACGCCATCTGGTACCGCCGGACCACGGGGATCTGGCAGACCGTGTGGCTCGAGGCCGTGCCCGGCACGAGCATCGACCACCTCCGCTGGCTCCCCGCCGGCCCGGCCGCGGTGGACCTCACCGTCCGGTTCCGGGGCCCGGTGCCGCCCGGCTCGCGGGTGCGCGTCGCCCTGCGGTTCGACGAGCGCGACGAGGACCTCGGCACCGTCGAGGTCACCACCGTCCGCCCGACGCCCACGGTGGACCTGACCGTGCCGGTCGCCCGGCAGCGCAACGGGCAGGCCGAGGACGAGCTGACCTGGTCCCCGGAGAAGCCGCGGCTCGTGGACGCCGTCGTGTCGCTGCTCGACGCCGACGGCGCGGTGCTCGACGCGGTCTCCTCCTACCTCGGGGTGCGGAGCGTCGGCGTCGCCCGCGGGGCGTTCCTGCTCAACGGGTACCCGTACGACGTGCGGTCCGTGCTCAACCAGGGGTACTGGCCCGACAGCCACCTCACGGCACCGTCGGCGGACGCGCTGCGCCGCGAGGCGGAGCTCGTCAAGGAGCTCGGGTTCAACGCGTGCCGCATCCACCAGAAGATCGAGGACCCGCGCTTCCTGTTCTGGGCGGACCGCCTCGGCGTCCTCGTCTGGGGCGAGACGCCCGGCGCGTACGAGTTCTCGCCCACCGCGGTGCAGCGCCTGACCCGGGAGTGGATGGAGGCGGTCGACCGCGACGTCTCGCACCCGTCGATCGTCACCTGGGTCCCGTTCAACGAGTCCTGGGGCATCCAGCACGTGGCCGACGACCCGGCCCAGCAGGCCTACTCCCGCGCCCTCACCGACCTCACGCGCGCCCTCGACCCGTCCCGGCCCGTGATCTCGAACGACGGGTGGGAGCAGCAGAACACCGACATCGTCACCGTGCACGACTACGAGGGGGACGGCGCGGCCCTCGCGCGCACCTACGCGGACGACGCGGCGCGCGAGCGCATCGTCACCCGGATGGCCCCGTCGGGCCGCCGCCAGCTCGTCGGCGGGTGGGCCGACGCCGGGCAGCCGGTCATGCTCACCGAGTTCGGGGGAGTGAACTACCAGCCGGGTGCGGCCCGCGCCGACGGCTGGGGGTACACCAGCGCGGAGGACGGCGACGACTGGGTCGCGCGGATCACGGGGCTGTACGACGCCGTCCGCGCGAGCGACTTCCTCGCCGGGTCGTGCTGGACCCAGCTCACCGACACGATGCAGGAGACCAACGGGCTGCTCACCGCGGACCGGGAGCCCAAGGTGCCGGTCGAGCAGATCCGCCGCGCCGTCACCGGGGACCGCTGATGGCGGTGGACGACCGCGACCGGGAGATCTGCGCGGGGCCCTGGGACGGGCCGGGGAGCGGGCCGGGCGCGATCGCGCCGCCGGTCTTCCAGACGAGCCTCTTCGCGAAGGCGACGTTCGCCGAGTTCGCCCGCCAGCAGGCCGCGGAGCACGAGAACTACGTCTACAGCCGGGGCACCAACCCGACCGTCGCGTTCCTGGAACGGCAGCTCGCGCTGCTCGAGCGCGGCGAGGCCGCCAAGTGCTTCGGCTCCGGCATGGGGGCGATCGGGGCCGTCCTCGGCGGGCTGCTGCGCGGCGGCGACCACGTCCTCTTCGTGAACAACGTCTACGGCCCCACGCTGGAGCTCGCGCGGCACCTGGAGCGGTTCGGCGTCGAGCACACGGTCCTGACCGACCCGGGCGCCGATGTCGAGGACCACCTCCGCGACAACACCGCGCTCGTGTACGTGGAGAGCCCCGGCACGATGCTCATGCGCCTCGTCGACCTGCGCGCCCTCACCGCGGTCACCCGCCGCCGGGGCATCCTCACCGCCATCGACAACACCTGGTCCACGCCGCTGTTCCAGAAGCCGCTGGAGCTCGGCGTCGACCTCGTCATCCACTCGCTCACGAAGTACGTCGGCGGGCACAGCGACGTCACCGGCGGCGCCGTCGTCGGGTCGGCCGAGCTGGTGCGCGAGATCTTCTACCGGGGCCACCAGCTCTTCGGTGCGGTCATGTCCGCGATGGAGGCCTCCCTCGTGCTGCGCGGGCTCCGGACCCTCCCGGTCCGGATGGAGCAGCACCAGGAGAACGCGGAGCGGGTGATCGACCACCTGCTGGCCCACCCCGCGGTGGCGGCGGTGCACCACCCGTACGCGGCGCCCGGACCGGACGGTGACCTCGTGCGGGCCCAGCTCACGGGCTGGTCCGGGCTGCTGAGCCTCGAGCTCGCGGACGGCACGTTCCCGGCCGTGTCCCGGTTCGTCGACGGCCTGCGGGTGTTCCGGATCGGCGTCAGCTGGGGCGGCTACGAGAGCCTCGTGAGCTCGCCCGTCCGGGCCGACAACGCCGACCGGCTGGCGGCCGACGGCATCCCGCCGGGCCTCGTCCGGCTGTCGGTCGGGCTCGAGGGCGCGCGGAACCAGATCGACGACCTCGACCGGGCGCTCGCGGCGGTCTGACGCCGGCCCGGGCGCCGCGCGCCGAGGGCGCGGAGCGGGTGAAATCCCTCGTCAGGACCGATTTCGACGGGCACAGGTACCGCCTGTCTGAATACGATCCGCGCGGTTCACCCTTCCATCCCGAAAGGTTCCTCATGCGCCTTCTGTCCAAGCTCGCGGTCACCACGGTGGCGGCCGCGTCGCTGCTGCTCGGCACGGCGGTCGTGCCGGCGTCGGCCGCGACCGCCCCGCCGATCAACGTGACCTCCGTCAAGGTCACGCCGTCCTACGGCGGCAAGGCGATCGGCGCCACGACCAAGGGCTACTACGTCACGACGAAGGTCAGCCTCGGGGACCTGCGCGCCTGGGGCCCCGTCTGGTGGGCGGACGTCTACGCCGACGTCTACCTGGGCAGCAAGCGCGTCAACAGCAAGCGGGTGCAGATCGGCTACCTGTCCTCCAGCGGCAAGGGGGGCCTCAGCAGCTACCCCGTCACCGCGCGGTCGTGGTGGGGCCGCGGCGACTTCAAGATCAAGAACGTCCGCGCCGTGGTCGACACCTACGGCACCACGTCGTCGGACGTCGTCGTCAAGGACGGCTCGTACTCCGGCGGCGCGTTCACGATGCGGTCGGCCATCGACGGCAAGCTCAAGTACCACAACGCGATCCGGGTCACGTCGAGCGGCAGCCACAAGACCGTGAAGGTCGGGATCCGCAAGTACACGCCGAAGGGCTGGAGCCCCTACGCGTCCGCCAAGGTCAAGATCCAGTACAAGACCTCCAGCGGCTGGAAGACCCGCAAGACCGTCACGCTGAACCGCGACGGCCTCAAGACGTACAAGTTCACGACGTCGCACAAGTACAAGTACCGCCTGTCGATCGCGCCGACCACCAAGGTCGTCGGCGGGACGACCACCTCCAGCACGCGCATCTGACGCGTCCCGACGCGACAGCGCAAGGGCCCTCGGCCCGAGGACGTCCGACGTCCTCGGGCCGAGGGCCCCTGCTGTCCCTGCGGGGTCAGCTCATCTGCGCGACGGCGGCGGTCCACTCCCAGTGCCAGGGCTCGTACTTCGTCCCGCCGGGCCGGGCCCAGTCGGGGTTGTCCC
This sequence comes from Promicromonospora sp. Marseille-Q5078, assembly GCF_050315395.1. Taxonomy (NCBI): domain Bacteria; kingdom Bacillati; phylum Actinomycetota; class Actinomycetes; order Micrococcales; family Promicromonosporaceae; genus Promicromonospora; species Promicromonospora sp. Marseille-Q5078. Next base: position 23,875 of record NZ_JBNPQG010000001.1, on the reverse strand, counting down.
ACCCGTAGGTCGGGGCGTTCGCGGCGAGCCAGTCCCACCGGGCGCCCGCGTAGGACTCGGCGCAGATGTCGACGGCGAGGCCCCAGCCGTGGTTGGACGTGCCCGGCACGGCCGCGAGGTACCCCTTGGCGGCCTTCGTCGCGATCTGCTGGGAGTAGCTGCGGAACCCGTCCGTGATGCACATCGGCTCGCCCCACGCGGCCTGGTACGCCTCGTTGAGCTTCGCCAGGGCGACGGCCGCGTCCGCGCGGACCTGAGTGTGCCCGTCCCACAGGGTGCAGAGCTCGTCCGAGGGGATCTGCCCGTTGCTGCCCAGGCCGGCGGCCACGCCGTCGCAGCCGGGCAGCACGGGCGGCGGGGGAGCCTCGATCTCGCCCGCGTCCAGCGTCTCCACCGACAGCTTCGCCTTGTCGGAGACGGTGACCTGCGCACCGCCCGCGACGGCGGTCTTCACGGCACCGGCCTGCACGGCTCCGGCGCGCGCCCCGCTGCGGGACGCGGCGGCGTCCCGGTCGCCGACGGCGGCGGCCGCGGCGGTGGTGAGCGTGTCCAGGGTGCCGGTGGTGGGGCGGTCGTCGGCCTCGGGCGCGGAGGCGTCGGGCGCGATGGCGGCGAGCGTGGTCGTGGTCGCGACGGCGACGGTCAGGCCCACGCCGAGGCTCGCCCAGCGGCCGGGCGCGCAAGCCGGTCCGCAAGGGCCGCGCGGACCGGCTCGGGGCGGACCGGCGCGGCGGTGCGGACCGGCTCGGGGCGGACCGGCTCGAGCGTCCGGACGGGCGTCGAGACGTGCGGCGCGGCGGCGGTGGTGCGGCTGCGGCCGCCGCGGCCGGGGTCGCGCCGGCTCGGGTAGGTGCGCGCGGGCTGCGCCGGGGCGGGTGCGGGCTGCGTGGTGGTCATCGCGCGGCCCGCGCGTGCGCGAGGGGGAGACCGGGGGTACCGCGCCACGCGGCGCCCCGAAGAACGTGGGTTGTCATGCGACCTCTCTTGCTGCCTGAACCGCCGGGGAGGAACGTACCTCACCGACCGCGCGAATGTCACGAAACGATCACGACGAGGTATGGCGCAGGACGTGGGCCCGTGGCGCCGCGACCTGCGGGACGGGTCGTCGCGGCCTAGCGTCGAGGCATGAGCGAGGACAACCACGCCGTCCGCACGGAGAAGGACGGCAGCAAGGCCGCGAAGATCCTGTACCGCCCGGTGGGGATCGTGAGCTCGATCATCGGCGGGATCGTGGCGGGGCAGGTGTTCAAGCAGGTCTACAAGCGTGTCGCGCCGGGCCACCCCGACGACGCGCCCACGCCGCTGCAGTCCGAGTACCGGATGCGGGAGATCCTGCTGGCGTCGCTGCTCCAGGGCGCGATCTTCTCCGTCGTGAAGGCGGCCATCGACCGCGGCGGGGCCCGGGCGTTCGAGCGGTGGACGGGGGAGTGGCCCGGCGACTGACCGCGACCCGCACGCGCGTGCTTCGATGGCCGGATGACCGCCGAGGACAGACCGCGCCGGCCCGCCGACCGGGTGTGGCGGCGGCTGCCCGCCGGGGCGCGGCCGCTCCTCGAGGGCGCCCTGCCGGCGTCGGACCTGCGCACGCTCCTGCTCGACGTCGCGGACGCGCGCGCGAGGGCGACCCGGCCGGCGGACGTCCTCGCGCAGTGGCGCCGCGACCGCACGGTGCGGCCCGCCGCCGCCGACCCCCGCCGGCTCTGGCCGCTGGAGGCGCGTCTCTGGGACGAGCTGCCCGCCGAGTTCGACGCCGTCGAGCCCTCGCCGGTCGCCCCGCTCGCGGCCGCGTCGGCGCTCGGACCCGTCAGCCAGCAGCGGGTCGTGGCGACGACCCGGCTCACCGAGGTGGTGAGCGACTCGACCAACGTGCTCGCCCTGGAGGCCGCGGACCGCCGGTCGGCCGGCACGTGCGGCGAGCCCGTGCACCTCGCGGCGATCCAGCGTCAGCTCCGCGCGCAGGTCTTCGGGCCCGGAGCCGGCGCGCACTTCCGCCTCCTCGTGCTGGTGTCCAGCGCCCGCGACGCGGGCTCCGGGCGCACCGAGGCGGCGCTCCTGGTGGCCCATCTGCGCGCGTGGCAGCGGCTGCTCGGCGCCACGGCCGCGGACCGCCGCCCGCGGATCGAGCTCACCGTGTGGGACGACGGCGCGGTGGCGGAGCGGGTCGCGGACACCGTGCTGCCCGCGGTGCGCGACGACGTCGTGCCGGTGGTCGAGGAGCCGGCGCGCGAACGTGCCCGCGGCTACTACGCAGGCGTCGCGCTCCGCATCGTGGTGGACGACGCGGCCGAGGTCGGGGACGGCGGCCTCACGACCTGGACCGCGCAGCTCCTCGGCGACCGCAAGGAGCGATGCCTCGTGTCGTGCGTCGCGACGGAGGGGCTCCTCCCGCCGGGCGGCTGACGAGGGCGCCCGGCGCGAGGGCCCGCGGTCACCAGTCCGCGGGTCGGGAGTCCTTGCCGTCGAGCCACAGCCGGTCGCTCGCGTCGCTGTGCGATCCGCCGGAGCCCACGTGCTTGGAGCTGATCCGGTCGCCCTTGACGATCACGTACGCCACGGCCTGGGCGTGCCCGTGGCCGATGCCGTACGTCTCCTTGAGCCACGCCACGACGGGCGTGGTCTTGCTGTCGGGGCCGAAGCCCTGCTCCGCCGCGGCGGCGACGAGCTGTCGGGGCGTGAGCCCGGTCTGGGTCTCGACGTTGTCGAGGTAGGCCTGGAAGGACATCAGCGGCTCTCCTGGTTCTCGTGCGGCTCGTTCGGCTCGACCGGCCGTGCCTTGTCCTGCTGGATCATCGTGGCGGACGCGTGGATGCACATGATGCGCAGCACGCCGGTGCCGGTGCTGGTGAACCCGTGCCAGACGTCGGGCCCGACGACGGCGGTGTCGCCCGCGCGGGCGACGACGGTCTCGGCGCCGATGCGGATCGTGGCCTCGCCCTCCAGCACCGACCACGTCTCGGTGTAGGGGTGGCGGTGCAGGTCCGGGCCGCGACCCGGGTCGGTGGTGACGAGGAAGAACGACACGCCCGACCCGTGGTCGCGACCCTCGAAGCGCAGCGTGCGCGAGCCGGGGATGCGGATCGTGTCGGCGGGGACGACGGCGGCCATGGTGGCTCCTTCGCGGTTCCGGTGGTCGTCGTGGGCCGGTGCCTGCGACGTTCCCAGCCTGGTTGCGGGCCGGCACGGCGCACGAGGCTTTCGACGCTGGTCGAAAGGTCTCCCGGGCTCCGATCTTTACTTGACACGGTGAAGGAATGGGGTCGAGGGTAGTGCCGTGCAGCGCCGCGCAGATGTTCCCACCCTCGGCTCGCTCGGGCCGTCCGCCCGAGCGGTGGTCCGTGCCCTGCTGCTGGCCGGTCCGCTGTCCAGGGCGGAGCTCGCGCGGCGCCTGGAGCGCTCGCCGGCGAGCCTCACCAAGGTCACTCAGCCGCTGCTGGCCTCCGGCCTGGTCCGGGAGGAATCGGCGACGCTCTCGGAGAGCCGCGGCCGCCCGGGCGCGCCCCTCGTGCTCCAGGCCTCGCGTCATCGGTTCGTCGGCGTCAAGGTCACCGCGGACGAGCTGTACGCGGTCCGGGCCGACGCCTCCGGGCGCGTGGAGGAAAGCCGGCACCGCGCCCTGCCCGACGTGGGCCAGGCGACGGTCGTGGCCGAGATTGTTGAACTGGTGAAAGAACTGGGGGACCCGGCGTCGATCCAGGCGCTCGGCATCGGGCTGGCCGGCCAGATGTCCCGCTTCGACCGCACCGTGCGCGCGAACGCCTACCTCGGCTGGGACCAGGTGCCGCTGGCGCGGCTGCTGGAGGAGGCCACCGGCATCCCCACGGTCCTCAGCGAGGACGCCCGCGCGCTGACCGCCGGGGTGCAGTGGTCCGGACCGGGCCGGGGGATGAGCGACTTCGCCGTGCTGACCGTCGGGGTCGGCGTGGGGCTGGGCGTCGTCCTCGAGGACCGGGTGCTCGCCGGGCCGACGGGCAAGGTGGGCAGGATCGGGCACACCCGCGTCTCCGACTCCGGCCCCCTGTGCCAGCTCGGCCACCGCGGCTGCGCCTCCGCCTTCCTCACCACGCGGGCCGTCACCCAGGGCATCGGCGTGCCGCTCGGCCGCACCGACGTGGACCTCGACGAGGCGTATGCGCTCGCGGCGGCAGGCGACGGCGTCGCGCTGCGGGTCTTCGCCGACGCCGGCCACGCGCTCGGCGTGCTGATCGCGCAGCTCGTGAACGTCCTCGGCCTGCCCGCCGTGATCCTGGCCGGCGACGGGCTGGGCATGCTCGCCCACGCCCGGCCCGGGATGGAGGCCGCGCTCGCCGAGCACCTCGACCCGAACGCCACCGCGCCGGAGGTGGTGGCCTTCACCTCCGGCTTCGACGAGTGGGCCCGCGGCGCGGCCGTCGTGGCCTGTCAGTGGATGCTCGTCGACCCGCCCACGCGACACCCCGACCCGGCATGACCCACGACCTCGGCACCACCCACGACCCCGGCACCACCCACCACCAGGAGGAACCGTTGTCCGCACTGCCTCTCGACCCCACCGCCCCGCTCGCGGCCGACGCCGGCTCGATCAGCATCGGCATCGTCGGCGCCGGCCAGTTCTCGCGGAGCTTCGCGACGCTCTGGGACCTGCACCCGAACGTCGACCGGCTCACGATCACCGACCTGGTGCCGGAGCGGGCCAAGACGCTGGCGGACCGTTACGAGCGCGCCACCGTCGTCGACAGCTTCGAGGAGATGCTCGACTCGGACGTCGACGCCGTCGCGATCTTCACGCAGCGCTGGACGCACGCGCCGCTGGTGCTGGCCGCGCTCGAGGCCGGCAAGCACGTCTACTCGGCGGTGCCGATGGCGACCGAGCTCACCGACATCGAGGCGATCATCGCCGCCGTCGAGCGCACCGGCCTCACCTACATGATGGGCGAGACGAGCTACTACAACCCCGCCACCGTCTTCATCCGGGAGAAGGTCCGGGAGGGCGCGCTCGGCCAGGTCTTCTACGCCGAGGGCGACTACGTCCACGACATGGACCTCGGCTTCTACGCCGCCTACCAGTACAGCGGCGGGGAGGACTGGAAGGCCACCGCGAGCTACCCGCCGATGCTCTACCCGACGCACGCGATCGGCGGCGTCCTCGGCGCGCTGCCGACCCGCGCCGTGAGCGTGAGCTGCATCGGCGTGGAGGACCGGCGCGGGGACGGCGTGTTCGACCGTGAGGTCAGCCAGTTCGGGAACAGCTTCTCGAACGCCACGGCGCTGTTCGAGCTGTCCGACGGCGGGGCCATGCGCACCAACGAGATGCGCCGGGTGGGCTACCCCTCCCACATCCGGGAGTCGCGGTTCCGCTTCTTCGGCACCGAGGCCAGCTTCGAGCAGCTCGCCCACCAGAGCGTCTGGAACACCAAGGAGGCCTCGACCGACGTCTCCGCCGACTTCGTCCCGGTCCGCAGCGCGGTCGACGAGGCGGACCTCGCGGACGTCGACCCGGCGCTGCGGGAGGCGTTCACCTCCGGGTCCACCCCGGTCCACGACCGCTCCCGGCTGCCCGCCGAGTACGCCGAGGCGCCGAACGGGCACGAGGGCTCGCACCACTTCCTCGCCGACGACTTCGTGCGCGGCGTGGTCAGCGGTGAGCACCCGCCGGTGGACGCCTGGCGGTCCGCCCTGTTCACGGCCCCGGGCATCGTGGCGCACGCCTCCGCGCTCGCGGGCGGTCAGCGGATGCCCATCCCCGACTTCGGGAGCCGCCCCGAGCGCGGCTGAGCACCCCACCCGGCCCGGCGTCATCGACGACGCCGGGCCGGTTCGAGCACCGCCTGCAACGACGCAAGGAGGTACCTCATGTCAGCACCGTCCGTCCCCAGGGCTCGGACCGGGCGCCGCCGGGACGACACCCGGCTCGCCCTGGCGTTCATCCTGCCGGCCACCATCGGCCTGGTGGTCTTCTACTTCTGGCCGCTGGTCCGCGGCATCTGGCTGAGCTTCACCTCGTGGGACCTGCTCAGCCCGGCCGAGTTCACCGGCCTCGAGAACTACCGGACGATGGTCTCCGACCCGGTGTTCTGGAACGCCGTGCGGGTCACCCTGCTCTACGTCGTGATCAACATCGTGCTGCAGACGGCCCTGGCCCTGCTGATCGCGGTGCTGATGCAACGGCTCAGCCAGTCCACGCTGCTGCGGTCGATCGTGCTGGCCCCGTACCTGGTCTCCAACGTGGTCGCCGCCCTGGTGTTCCTGTGGATCCTCGACTTCCAGCTCGGCATCGGCAACCAGGTGCTGACCTGGATCGGGCTGGACCGGATCGGGTTCTTCACCTCCGACGCGTGGGCGATCCCGACCATCGCCGTGGTGAACGTCTGGCGGCACATGGGCTACACCGCCCTGCTGATCTTCGCCGGCCTGCAGACCATCCCGCCCACGATGTACGAGGCGGCCAAGGTGGACGGTGCGTCCGAGACGCGGATGTTCTTCGGCATCACCGTGCCGCTGCTGCGGCCGATCCTCGGGCTGGTCCTGATCATCTCCGTGATCGGCTCGTTCCAGGTGTTCGACACCGTCGCGGTCACCACCAACGGCGGGCCCGTGGACGCCAGCCGGGTGCTGCAGCTCTACATCTACGACAAGGCGTTCGGGCAGTTCGACTTCGGCTACGCGTCCGCGCTGAGCGTGGCCATGCTGCTGATCCTGGTGGTCGTCACCTTCTTCCAGTACCGCGTGACGCGGGCCGGCCAGACGGACCTGAACTAGGAGGCGGCGACATGACCGACACGACGACCGGCACGACGACCGCCCAGGTCGAGCACACACCCGTCGGGCCGCCCGCCCCGCACCCGGAGGCGGCCCGGCGCCGCCGCCGGCGCCGCCCGCCCAGCGTCGGGCGGGTGGTGGCGTGGGTGGTGATGATCCTGCTGGTGCTCATCACGCTGTTCCCGTTCTACTGGATGCTGCGCACGGCGCTGTCCAGCAACGGGGCCCTCTACTCCAGCTCCACCTCCCTGCTGCCGGTCGACTTCAGCTGGGGCGGGTTCGAGCGGGTCTTCGGCCTGCAGACCACCGAGGAGGCCATCGCGCAGGGCGGCTCGGGGGCCTCCATCGACTTCTGGCTCTACCTGCGCAACTCGGTGGTGGTGGCGACCGTCGTCACCGCCTGCCAGGTGTTCTTCTCCGCGATGGCGGCCTACGCGTTCTCGCGGCTGCACTGGAGGGGGCGCGACGCCGTGTTCGGCGTCTTCCTGCTCTCCCTGATGGTGCCGGTGATCTTCACCCTGCTGCCGAACTTCCTCCTGATCAAGGAGCTGGGGCTGGTCGACACGCTGCTCGGCATCATGCTGCCGGGCCTGTTCATGACCCCGTTCGCGATCTTCTTCCTGCGCCAGTTCTTCATGAACGTCTCGACCGAGGTCGAGGAGGCCGCGCTCATCGACGGGGCCAGCAAGGTCAGGGTGTTCTTCGCGCTCATCATCCCGATGTCCGTGGGGCCGATCGCGACCATCGCGATCCTGACCTACATCGGGTCGTGGAACGACTACTTCTGGCCGCTGATGGTGTCGTACACCGACGAGTCCCGGGTGCTCACCGTGGCCCTCGGGAACTTCAAGGCGCAGACCCCGCAGACCGGACCGGACTGGGCCGGCCTGATGGCCGCGACCCTCGTGGCCGCGCTGCCGATGATCCTGCTCTTCGTCGTGTTCGCGAAGCGGATCGTCAACTCCATCGGCTTCAGCGGGATCAAGTGAGGCGGCAGATCGTGCAGACCACCCATCGCAAGGCCGCGGCCCTGGCCGCGGGACTGACCGCCGGCGCCCTCGCCCTGGCCGGGTGCGCGGGGCCCACCTCCGCGGGGGACTCCGCCGTCGTGGACTACTGGCTCTGGGACGCCAACCAGCTGCCCGCCTACCAGAGGTGCGCGGACGCGTTCGAGGAGCAGAACCCGGACCTGCAGGTGCGGATCAGCCAGTACGGCTACGACGACTACTGGCGCAAGCTCACCGCGGGCTTCGTGGCGGGCGCCGGGCCGGACGTGTTCACCGACCACCTCACCCAGTACCCCGGCTTCGCCGATCGGGGCCTGCTGGTGGACCTGAGCACCCTGGAGGCGACGAAGGACGTCGACTACGGCGGGTTCCAGGAGGGGCTCGCGGACCTGTGGGTGGGCCAGGACGGCGCGCAGTACGGCATGCCCAAGGACTTCGACACCGTCGCGCTGTTCTACGACCAGCAGGTGATCAGCGAGGCCGGGCTCGCCCCGGAGGACCTCGAGGGCCTCGACTGGAACCCCGAGGACGGCGGGAGCTTCGAGAAGGTGCTCGCGCACCTCAGCGTGGACGAGAACGGGGTGCGCGGCGACGAGGAGGGCTTCGACCCGGACCGCGTCGCCGTCTACGGCCTGGCGTCGAACGGGTCGGGCGGCACCGCCGGGCAGACGACCTGGTCCTGGCTGGCAGGAGCGACCGGCTGGTCGTTCACGGACGCCGACGTGTGGGGGACGGAGTACCACTTCGACGACCCGCGGGTGCAGGACTCCCTGAAGTGGCTGTTCGGCCTGGTGGAGAAGGGGTACATGGCGCCGTACGAGGAGGTCGGCACGGAGCCCAACCCGCAGCAGGCCCTCGGGTCGGGCCGGGCCGCGATCTCGGCGAACGGCTCCTGGATGCTCGGCACCTACGCCAACCTCGAGGGAGTGGACCTGGGCATCGCGTCCCTGCCGAGCGGCCCGGTGGGCCACCCGGTGTCGATGTACAACGGCCTCGCCGACTCGATCAGCGCGCAGTCCCCGCACCCCGAGCAGGCCGCGCGCTGGGTGGAGTTCCTCGGGTCGGACGCGTGCCAGCGGATCGTGGGGGAGGCCGGCGTGGTCTTCCCGGCCCGGCCCGCCGGGACCGAGGCGGCGATCGCCGCCTTCCGCGACCGCGGCCTGGACGTCTCGGCGTTCACCGACCTGGTGGACAAGAAGCAGACGGTCTACTTCCCGGTGACGAAGGAGTTCGGCGCGATCGACTCGGTGATGACGCCGGTCATGGACGAGATCTACATCGGCGACCGGGACGTCTCCTCGCTCACGGAGGTGAACGAGCGGATCAACGCACTGCTGAAGTGACGACGCCCCGGCCCGGCTACCGTGTCGCCGTGCCCCGCAGCAGCCGTGACCGCACCGTGGAGTTCCGCCTCGCCCCCGACGACGTCTCCGCGATCCGGTTCGGCGTCTCGCCCGGCCACGAGCTCGCGCACGCGGTCCGGGTGCTGGCGCAGCCGCCGTACCACCCGCTGCAGTGGGGATGGCTGCGCCAGGCGCGGGGCCGGGCCCCGGCTCGCGCGCTGGACCTGCTGTCGCTGCTCGTCGCCGCCGACGGGTACATGCCGGACTTCCTCACCTCCACCCCCGGCTGGGACCTGGGGCCGGACGACGAGCTGGAGCGGCTGCGGGAGGCGGAGCTCGGGCCGCTGCGGGTCGACCTCCTCAAGCGCGTGGACCGCACGAGCGGGGCGGACCAGCGGCTGCTGCGGGCGCTCGCCGACGACCCCGAGCACGCCCGCGCACTTGCCGCCGACGCCTGGCGGCAGGTGTGGGACGCGGTGCTCGCGCCCGTCTGGCCGCAGCTCGAGCGGCTGCTGCGCGCCGACATCGGCTCCCGCTCCCGCCGCGTCACGACGCACGGGATCGGCGCCATGGTGGACACCCTGCACGAGGCCGTGACCTGGGCGCCCGACGCCGTGCGCGTGCGCCTGCGGATGCACGGCGAGGAGCTCGACTGCGCGGGCAGCGGGCTGGTGCTCGTCCCGTCGGTGATGGCGCCGCGGTGCTCGGTCGTCACCGAGCCGCCGGCGCAGCCGACCCTCTTCTACCCGGCCCTAGGGATCTCCGAGCGCTGGGCCGACGACGTCCCCGACCCGTCCGGGGCGCTCGCGGGCCTGCTCGGCGCCGGCCGCGCCGGCGTGCTGCTGGCCCTCCGCGCCCCGCTGTCCACGAGCGAGGTCGCCGCGGCCGAGGGGCTCGCCGTCTCGACGGCGTCGCACCACCTGGCGCTGCTGCGCGGCGCCCGCCTGGTCGACTCGCGCCGCGAGGGACCGCGCGTGCTGCACGTGCGCACCCCGCTGGGGGAGGCGCTGGTCGGCGGGTGACGCCGCTCAGGACGTCGGCGCCGGTCCCGTGCTCTGCCGCACGGTGAGGCGCACCGGCACCGTCTGGTGCGCGCCGCTGAGGTCGAGGCCGTCGCGCACCTGCCGCAGCAGGAGGTCGACGAGGCTGCTGCCGATCCGCGCGAAGTCCTGCTCCACGGTGGTCAGCGGCGGCCACAGGTGCTCCGCGAGGGTGATGCCGTCGAACCCGACGACCGACACGTCCTGCGGCACCCGCCGGCCCGCCTCGTGCAGGGCGTGCAGCACGCCGGCGGCGGTCTCGTCGTTGGCGCAGAAGACGGCGGTGACGTCGGGGTCGGCGGCGAGCTCGCGGCCGGCGACGTAGCCGGTGCGGGCGGTCCAGTCCCCGTGCAGCGGCTCGGGGACGGGGCGGCCGGCCTGCTGCAGCGTCGCGCGCCAGGCGTCGATGCGGCTCTGCGCGGGCAGGGAGTCGTCCGGGCCGGCGACGTGGTGCACGGTGCGGTGGCCCAGGTCGAGCAGGTGCTGCACCGCGAGCCGCGTGCCCTCCGCCTGGTCGGCGCGCACGGCGGGGTGGGTGCCGACGAACCGCGAGTCCGACACGACCACCGGGAGCTGCGCGGGCAGGGCCAGGGTGTCGGGCGTGGCGGACTCGGCGCGCACGATGACGAGCCCGTCGATCGCCTGGTGGGAGAGCCGGGCGACGGCCGCGGAGACGTCGTCGGGGGAGGGGCTCTCGACGTCGACGATGGTCACGGTGTAGCCCTCGGCGCGGGCCGCCTCGACCACGGCCTCGACGGTGCGGGACTCGCCGGTGCGCGCCAGGCGGTGGGCGATCACGCCGATGGTGCCGAAGGCGCCGTAGCGCAGCGCGCGGGCGGCGGTGTTGGGGGCGTACCCGAGCTCCGTCATGGCGGCCTGGACGCGCTCGCGGGTCGCGGGCCGCACGTTGTCGAGGCCCATCGAGACCCGCGAGACCGTCTGCGAGGAGACGCCGGCGAGCGCCGCGACCTCGGCCATCGACGGCGCCGTCCGGGGGCGTCCACGGCCCCGGGTCCGCGCGTCCGCCGCGCCGTTCGTCTCGACCATCCCCGCCCTCTCCCGTGTCGTCGCGCGCGCCGCTGCGGCGGCTCGTGCGACCTTGCGCGTGCCCGCAGGGCTTGACATCCCTGCTGCCTCGCGACACTCTAATGCGGCCAGGATGTTTACGTAAACATTCGGCCCGTCCCCTGGGAGTCGCTTCGTGATCGCACACGCTCCGGCATCGTCGCCGCCCGTCGTGACCGACCTGCGCCGCAGTCGTCGGCGCTGGACGGGGTGGATGTTCGTGGGCCCGTTCATGCTGGTGTTCGCGCTGGTGTTCCTGGCCCCGATCGTCTACTCGCTGTACCTGTCGGTGTTCCGCACGCAGATGGTCGGCGGCACCACGTTCGTGGGCCTCGACAACTACGCGCAGGCGCTGCAGGACCCGCAGTTCTGGGAGGGGCTGGGCCGCGTCGCCCTCTTCCTCGTGGTGCAGGTGCCGATCATGCTCGGCATCGCCCTGCTCGTGGCGCTCGCCATCGACAGCGGCCGCCTGTACGGCCGGAACTTCTTCCGGATCTCGATCTTCATGCCCTACGCGGTCCCGGCCGTCGTCGCGTCGCTCATGTGGGGCTTCATGTACGGCACCCGGTTCGGGCTCATCGGCAACATCAACGACGCGTTCGGCGTCAGCCTGCCGAACCCGCTGTCGCCCGACCTCGTGCTGGCGTCGATCGGCAACATCGTCACCTGGGAGTTCGTCGGCTACAACATGCTGATCTTCTACTCCGCGCTCCGGGTGATCCCGCACTCGCTGTACGAGGCGGCGGAGATCGACGGGGCCGGCCAGTGGCGGGTCATCGGGTCCATCAAGCTGCCCGCCATCCGCGGGGCGCTCGTCATCGCCACGATCTTCTCGATCATCGGGAGCTTCCAGCTCTTCAACGAGCCCAGCATCCTGCAGTCGCTCGCCCCGAACGCCATCACGACGTCGTACACGCCCAACCTGTACGCCTACTCGCTGTCGTTCTCCGGCCAGCAGTACAACTACTCCGCGACCGTGGCCATCATCATGGGCCTGATCACCATGGTGATCGCCTACGTGGTGCAGCTGCGCGGCATGCGCAAGGAGCCGTGACCCGTGCCGACGCTGCCCGCCACCCCCGCCCGTCCCGCCCGCCCCGCCGCACGGCTGCGCACCCCGCGCCACCACTCCGTGGCCCGCCCGCGGCGCAGCACCCTGCTCACGGTGCTTACCGCCGTCGTGCTGGTGTACTCGCTGGTGCCGCTGGTCTGGCTGCTGATCAACGCCACCAAGACGCAGGAGGACCTGTTCTCCTCGTTCGGCCTCTGGTTCGGCGACTCGTTCTCCCTGTGGGACAACATCACCACGACGCTCACCTACGACGACGGCGTCTTCGTGCGGTGGTTCCTCAACACCGTCCTCTACGTGGTGGTGGGCGCCGGCGGCGCGACGTTCCTCGCGGTCCTCGGCGGCTACGCCCTCGCGAAGTTCGACTTCCCCGGCAAGCGCGGCGTCTTCGCCGTCGTCATCGGCGCCGTGGCCGTGCCGGGCACCGCGCTCGCCGTCCCGACGTTCCTCATGTTCAGCCAGATAGGCCTGACGAACACCCCCTGGGCCGTGATCATCCCGTCGCTGATCTCGCCGTTCGGGCTCTACCTCATGTGGACGTTCGCCGCCGAGGCGATCCCCGGCGAGCTGCTCGAGGCCGCGCGGATCGACGGGGCGGGCGAGTTCCGCACCTTCTTCCGCGTCAGCCTGCCGCTGCTCGCCCCGGGCATCGTCACCGTGCTGCTGTTCACGATGGTCGCCACCTGGAACAACTACTTCCTGCCGCTGATCATGCTGCGGGACACGTCCTGGTACCCGCTGACGCTCGGCCTCAACTCCTGGAACGCGCAGGCCGCCACCGCCGGCGGCGAGGCGATCTTCAACCTGGTCATCACCGGCGCGCTGCTGACGATCCTGCCGCTCGTCGTCGCCTTCCTGCTGCTGCAGCGCTACTGGCAGTCCGGCCTGGCCGCCGGCTCGGTCAAGGAATGAGCTCCCCCGTCGGTCGAGCCCCGTCGAGACCACACCAGAGGTGTCGACAGGCTCAACCACCGACGTCCACGTCTGACGATGAAGTGAGGACTCCCATGAACGCACGATCCCGCCACCTGGTGCGCGGCACCGCCCTCGCCGGCGTGCTGGCCCTCGGCCTCGCCGCCTGCGGCTCCGGCGAGGACGCCGGCTCCGGCGGCTCCGGCGACGCCGCGGCCGTCGACACCGCCGCCGTCCTGGAGAAGGGCGGCGAGCTCACGGTGTGGGCGTGGGAGCCCACCCTCGAGCAGGTCGTGAAGGACGTCGAGAAGAAGTACCCGAACGTCACGATCGACCTCCAGAACGTCGGCACCGCCAACGACGAGTACACCGCGCTGCAGAACGCGATCGCCGCCGGCGACGGCGTGCCCGACGTCGCGCAGATCGAGTACTACGCCGTGCCGCAGTTCGCCATCTCCGAGGCGCTCACCGACCTGGGCCCGCTCGGCGCGTCCGGGCTGGAGGGCACGTTCACGCCCGGCCCCTGGGGCTCGGTGCACAGCGGCGACGGCATCTACGGCATGCCCATGGACTCCGGCCCGATGGCGCTCTTCTACAACAAGGCGGTCTTCGACAAGTACGGCGTCGACGTCCCCACCACGTGGGACGAGTACCTCGACGCCGCGCGGAAGATCCACCAGGCCGACCCGAAGGCGTACATCGCCAACGACACGGGCGACGCCGGGTTCGCGACCTCGATGATCTGGCAGGCCGGCGGGCACCCGTACCAGGTGGACGGCACCGACGTGTCGATCGACTTCGCGGGCGACGAGGGCACCGCGAAGTTCACCAAGGTCTGGCAGCAGCTCATCGACGGGGACCTGCTCGCGCCGGTCTCGTCGTGGAGCGACGAGTGGTACCAGGGCCTCGGCAACGGCACGATCGCGTCGCTGACCATCGGCGCCTGGATGCCCGCCAACCTCGAGTCCGGCGTGCCGAAGGGCTCCGGCAAGTGGCGCGTCGCCGAGATGCCGCAGTGGGAGGCCGGCGCGCACGCGACGTCCGAGAACGGCGGCTCCTCGCTGACCGTGCCCGCGGCGAGCGAGAGCTCCGACCTGGCGTACGCCTTCCTCGACTACGCGACGAACGGCGACGGCGTGCAGACCCGCATCGACGGCGGCGCGTTCCCCGCCACCACGGCCGACCTCGAGTCGGAGGAGTTCCGCGGCACCGAGTCCGAGTACTTCGGCGGCCAGAAGATCAACGACGTGCTCGCCGACTCGGCCGAGAACGTCGTCGAGGGCTGGCAGTACCTGCCGTTCCAGGTCTACGCGAACTCGATCTTCAACGACTCGGTGGGCCAGGCGTACGTCTCCGGCACCACGCTGACGGACGGCCTCGCGACGTGGCAGGAGCAGTCCGCCACGTACGGCAACAGCCAGGGCTTCACCGTCAACAAGTAGCCGTCGCCCGCGACCGTCCCTGCGGGGCGGGGTCCTGCCCGGACCCTGACCCGCAGGGCGTTCGCCCGCCCTCGCCCGCCCCTTGACCCGAGAGGTTGCCCGCCCCATGCCCACGTTCGAGATCGGCGAGCGGGACTACCTGCTCGACGGCCGCCCCTTCCAGGTGATCAGCGGGGCGCTGCACTACTTCCGGGTGCACCCCGACCAGTGGGCCGACCGGATCCGCAAGGCCCGGCTCATGGGGCTGAACACGATCGAGACGTACGTGGCGTGGAACTTCCACGCGCCCGAGCCGGACGGGTTCGACCTCACCGGCCGGCGCGACCTCGGCCGCTTCCTCGACCTGGTGGCGGCCGAGGGACTGCACGCCATCGTGCGTCCCGGCCCGTACATCTGCGCCGAGTGGGACGGCGGCGGGCTGCCGGCGTGGCTCTTCGCCGACGGAGCCGGCGTGCGCCGGCACGACCCGGCGTTCCTCGCGGCCATCGGCACGTACTACGCGCACCTGCTGCCCGTGGTGGCCGAGCGCCAGGTGACGCGCGGCGGTCCCGTGCTCATGGTGCAGGTGGAGAACGAGTACGGCGCGTACCCGGGCGTGCCGCAGGACGAGCGGGCCCGCTACCTGCGCGCCCTCGTCGACCTCACCCGCGCGCAGGGCATCGACGTGCCCCTGTTCACCTGCGACCAGGCCGACGACGAGCACCTGTCGCTCGGCGGCCTGCCCGAGCTGCACAAGACGGCGAACTTCGGCTCGCGGTCGCTGGAGCGGCTCGCGGTGCTGCGCCGCCACCAGCCCACCGGCCCGCTCATGTGCACGGAGTTCTGGGACGGCTGGTTCGACTCGTGGGGGCTGGAGCACCACGTCACCGCGCCGGAGACCACCGCGCAGGACCTCGACGACCTGCTCGGCGTCGGCGCGTCGGTCAACCTGTACATGTTCCACGGCGGCACCAACCTGGGCCTCACCAACGGGGCCAACGACAAGGGCACCTACCTGCCCATCACCACGTCGTACGACTACGACGCCCCGCTGTCCGAGCACGGCGCGGCCACCGCGAAGTTCCACGCCCTGCGGGCGGTGATCGCCAAGCACGCCCCCGTGCCCGACGAGCTGCCGGCCGACCCGGGGCCGGCGCCGGAACTCGACGTCGTCCTCGACCGCCGGGTGCCGCTCGACGGCGTCCTGGACCTCGTGTCCGGCCGGAGGTCGCGGACGTCGTCCGCGGTGCCCCCGGCGATGGACGACCTGCGCCAGTGGTCCGGGTTCGCGCTGTACGGCACGCGGGTCGAGGCCGACGACGCCGTCCTCGTGGTCGAGGAGGTCCGCGACCGTGCGCTCGTGGCGCTCGACGGCGACCCCGTCGGCGTGCTCGACCGCACCACGCACGCCTGGTCGCTGCCGCTGCCGCGCCGGTCGGGCACGCTCACCCTGCTCGTCGAGGACCGGGGCCGCGTCAACTACGGCGCCCGGATCGGCGAGCCCAAGGGCCTCGTCGGGCCGGTGCGCACCGCGACCCGCGAGCTCACCGACTGGGAGGCCGTGCCGCTGCGGCTCGACGCGGCGCCGGGGCTCCTGGCCGACGACGTCTGGCAGGGGGCGGACGACGCACCCCTCGCGGGGCCGTCGTTCCACCGGGGCACGTTCGACTCCGTGGCGGGCGCCGACCACTTCCTCCGCCTCGACGGCTGGACCCGCGGCCTCGTCTGGGTCAACGGCGAGCTGCTCGGCAGGTACTCCGGCCAGGGCCCCACCGGCACCTCCTACGTGCCGGGCCCGCTGGTCCGCGCGGAGGGCAACGAGCTGGTGCTCCTCGAGCTGCACGGCGCCGCCGCGCCGCGCGCGCGGTTCGTCGCGGCCCCCGACCTCGGACCGACGGAGGCCTGACCCCGTCGTTGTGGGTACGCAAAGGGCGAGAATTCGGCCTCGAATTCTCGCCCTTTGCGTACCCACAACGACTCTCCCCTGGGCCACGGTAGGTTCGCCCGATGCGCCGTCCCGCCCCTCAGCCGTCGTCCGTCGCCCGCGTGCCGGGGTTCCGGCCGCTGCTGGCGATGTCGGCGCTGGGGTTCTCGGGGTACGCGCTGCTGCTGCCGGCCGCGCCGCTGTGGGCGGTGCGCGGCGGCGCGAGCGAGGGCGGCGCGGGCCTCGTCAACGCCGTCCTCATGCTGGCCACGGTGCTCACGCAGACCACCGTGCCGTGGCTCCTGCGGCGCGTGGGGTGGCGGCTCACGATGACGGTGGGCGTCGTGCTGCTCGGCGTCCCGTCGCTGCTGTTCATGGCGACCGACCAGCTCCCGTGGCTGCTCGCGCTCTCGGCCGTGCGCGGCACGGGGTTCGCGGTGCTGACCGTGTGCGGGTCGAGCGCCGTCGCTGCGCTCGTGGACGGGCCCCGGCACGGCCGCGCGATCGGGCTGTACGGGCTGTCGATCGCGTTCCCGCAGCTCGTGCTCGTGCCCAGCGCCGCGTGGGTCGCCGAGGCCCTCGACTTCCGCGTCGTCTTCGCCCTCGGCGCGCTGCCGGCGCTCGCGGTGCCGTTCGCGGCGGTGCTCGGGCGCCGGCTCGACGGGCTGGAGCGGCGCGACGACGACGCGGAGGGCGCGGCTCCCGCGGCGGACGGCGCGGGCCGCGGCCGCACGCTGCTCGCCCTCGTCATGCCGTCGCTCGTGCTGCTCGCGGTGACGACGCCCGGCGGGGCCCTGCTGACGTTCGCCCCGCAGTTCGCCGGGGGTGCGGGTGCGGCCGTGGCCGGCCTGCTCGGCTTCACGGCCGCGACGGCCCTGTCGCGCTGGGGCGTCGGCGGCCTCGCCGACCGCTTCGGGCCGCGGGTGTTCCTCGCGCCGCTGCTGGTCGTGTGCGCGGGCGGGCTGGTGCTGTGCGCGACGGCGATCGCGCAAGGCGGCGCGCGGCCGGCGCTGCTGGTGCTGGGGATGACGGTGGTGGGCGTCTCCTACGGCAGCCTGCAGAACCTCACGCTCGTGGCCGCGTTCGCCGCCGTTCCCGCGCGGCAGCACAGCACGGCGAGCGCGGTGTGGAACATCGGCTTCGACGCCGGCACGGGCCTCGGGTCGCTCGTCGTGGGGTTCATCGCCGCGGGGACCAGCTTCTCCGTCGGGCTGCTCACGACGGCCGTCGTGTGCGTCGTGGCGGCCGCCGCCGTCCTTCTCACCCGACCGCGGCGCTGAACCGCTGAGCTGTCGGGTGCACGATGGGTGGTGACGACCCGGCGAGGACGACGAGCGGAGGCCGAGATGGGCACGCAGCACGGTAAGCAGCACACGAAGTCGCAGGGCAAGCACGAGGGGAAGCACGGCGGGAAGCGGAAGGGGCCGAGCCTGTTCCAGCTGGTGATGCTGGCGCTGGTGGTCGCGGCCGTCACCAAGGAGCTGCAGAAGGACAAGGAGGACCGCACCTGGCACGGCACCGTCGCCGGGTTCGTCCCCTACGAGTTCCGCGTCCCGACCGTCGAGCGGTTCCGCGAGCGCGTGTGGGACCCGGAGGGCGAGCACCTGCTCAGCCCGCACGTCTTCGGCGTCGGGTGGACGCTCAACATCGGCCGCGTGGTGGAGCTGGTGAAGCGCCGGGTCGAGGACGCGCGCGAGGACGGCGCCCCGGCCTGACCCCGGCTGGTCATCTGCTCGCCGTCTCGGCGACGGGCGTGCGTGGTATATCTCGGGCGATGAACGCTCCTTCCCTCCACGTGCCCCCGGGCGGAACGATCGACCACATCCTCGCGACGCTCTCGTCGCTGGTCCCGAGCGAGCGCCGAGTCGCGCAGGAGTGCGCGGATCACCCTGAGGACGTCGTGGAGATGTCGGGCGCGGATCTCGCCGCCCGGACCGGTACCTCGCCGGCGACCGTGAGCCGTGCCTGCCAGAACCTGGGATTCCGGGGGTTCCAGCACCTGCGCATCCTCCTGGTCAGCGACCTCGCGGTCCGAGCCCGTGCCGACGAGCCGCCGGCCGACGGGGCGGCCGGGCACCTGCGCTCCTACTTCCAGGGTGCTGCCCGGATGATCGAGGGCGCGGTGACGACCGTCGACCCCGCGGCGTTCGACGCGGCGGCCCAGGCCGTCGCGGGAGACGGTCGACTGCTCGTCGTGGCCACGGGTGGCTCGGCTCCGGCGGCGCAGGCGGTCGCCCTCAGGCTCCTCATGGGCGGTCGGCCGTGCGAGGCGCCACCGGACGCGGTGGTGCAGGAGCTCACCGCGAGCGTGCTCAAGCCCGGCGACGTGTGCCTGGCCGTGAGCGAGAGCGGCGCGAACTCGGTGACGATGAAGGCGGTCGTCGCTGCTGCCGACGCCGGTGCGACCGTCGTCGCGGTCACGGGCTTCGCCAAGTCGCCGTTGACGGCGGTCGCCGACGTCAGCCTCGTCGCGGGCGCGCGCTTCCAGGCGTGGGACCGGGCCTCGGTGGGCGGGAACCTCGTCCAGATGCTGCTCCTGTCGGCACTCCAGGACGCGGTCGCGGCGCGGATGGCGGGCAGCGAGCGGGCCCGAGCCGCCGTGCAGGACGAGCTGGTCGAGATCGTCTCGCGCGACGAGGAGGCCGTGGAGCGGCACGCTCCACGGAATGTTCCCGATGAGCCCGCCGGGCATTGACCTGCGGGTCGTCCGCCGTTCACCTGTCCCGTAGACGATCCTTCCCGGAACGACATTCCGCAGGAAGTACCTGATCCGGAAGAGCGTTCCCGGAAGGCGTCTCATGGGAACGATCCAGCTGTCCGGCATCGGCCGGAAGTTCAAGAGCACCACGGCCGTCCGTGACATCGACCTCACGATCGACGACGGCGACTTCCTCGTCCTGCTCGGCCCGAGCGGGTGCGGCAAGACCACGCTGCTGCGCATGATCGCGGGGCTGCTCGAGCCCACCAGCGGCCGCATCGAGCTCGACGGGAAGGACATCACCGGGACCCCGTCCAAGAAGCGGGACCTCGCCATGGTGTTCCAGAGCTACGCGCTCTACCCGCACCTGAGCGTCCGGAAGAACCTCGCGTTCCCCCTGCGCGTCCAGAAGCTCGGCAGGGCCGAGACCGAGGCGAAGGTGCGGGCGGTGGCCGACTCCCTCGAGATCGGTCACCTGCTCGACCGCCGCCCGAAGGAGCTGTCCGGCGGCCAGCGTCAGCGTGTCGCGGTCGGCCGCGCCCTGGTGCGCGACCCCAAGGCGTTCCTCATGGACGAGCCGCTGTCGAACCTCGACGCGAAGCTGCGCACCGCCACCCGCCAGGAGCTCACCGCGCTGCACCGGCGACTGCGCGCCACGTTCGTGTACGTCACGCACGACCAGGTCGAGGCGATGACGATGGCGACCAAGATCGCCGTCCTGGACGGAGGCCGGATCGAGCAGCTCGGCACCCCCGAGGAGGTCTACGACCGGCCGGCATCGGTCTTCGTCGCGAGCTTTGTCGGCAGCCCTCCGATGAACCTCCTCGACGCCCGGGTGCTGACCGCGGGGGGACAGGTGACGGTCAGCGCCGAGGGCCTGGCCGGCGGCCTGTGGGCAGGCACCACCCCCGAGGCGGACATCGTGCTGGGCGTACGGCCCGAGCACCTCCACGTCGTCGACCCTGCCGCCGACCCTGCCTGCGCCGGCCCCGGAGTCACGCTCGCCGCGACGGTCGAGCTGGTCGAGAACCTCGGCAGCGAGCGCATCGTGACCTGCTCGGTCGGGCCGCAGCGGCTGAACCTGCGCACGGCGCGCGCGACCCGCCCGGATCCCGGCGACCAGCTGACGCTCGCCGCCGCCGTCGGCGACGTCCATGTGTTCGACCGGGAGACCGGGCGGCGCCTCGAGTGGGTGCCCGACGAGCAGACGGCCCGCGACGAGCTGGCCCCCGCCCTCTCCGGCGCATGACCCACCTTCGCCCCCCTACAGGAACGGATCTGCCATGAGACTCCCCGCCCGCATCACCGGGCTCGTCGCGACGCTCGCGGCCGGCGCGGCTCTCGCCGGCTGCGCCGCCTCCGCCGGCGCCCCCGCGGTGGACGCCGCGGCGCCCGGCGGTTCGCTCCCCGAGCTCGCCGACGACCAGAAGGTCGAGATCGTCTTCGAGTCGTACAACCTCTCGAACGCCGGCATCTGGTCGGACACCATCACCAAGCTCCTCGACGAGTTCGAGGAGCAGCACCCCAACATCACCGTGAAGGCGCAGCCGGTCGACTCGGCCAGCACGGGCGCGAGCGTGCAGAAGCAGGTGCTGGCGGGCGACCCGCCCGACGTCGCGCAGCTGACGTTCAACGAGCTCGATTTCGCCGCGTCGGAGCTCGGCGCACAGAACCTCACCGCGCTGGTGGGGCAGGACGCGCTCGACGAGCAGTTCGGCGGCGAGTACCCGTACCACGAGCGCGCCAAGGTGCTCGCCGACCAGGAGGGGGCGACGTACGGGCTGCCGTACGTGTTCTCGACTCCGGTGCTGTGGATCAACGCGTCGATGTTCGAGGACGCCGGGCTCGACCCGGCGACGGTCGACCTGTCGACCTGGGACGCCGTGCAGAAGGCCGCGGACCAGATCACGGAGCACACGGGCAGCCCGTCGGTGAGCATCACGTGCCTGGTCAACGGTGGCAGCTGGTGCATGCAGGGGCTGTTCCGCTCGAACGGTGCCCAGGTCCTGAGCGACGACCGTTCCGCGATCGACTTCGGCTCGGACGCCGCTGTCGACACCGTCGGGGTCTTCCGCGACATGTTCGCCTCCGGGGTGATGACGAACGAGGACTCGGCGGCGCAGTACGAGTCGTTCATCCAGGGCAAGACGGCGATCCACGTCAACACCTCTGCCCTGCAGGGCGCGTTCATGGACGGCGCGAAGTCCGGCGACTGGACTTTGGAGGCGCGCACGCTCCCGGCGTTCGGCGACCACCCCGTGGTGCCCACCAACTCCGGGTCGATGCTCAACATGTTCGCGACGGACCCGGCGAAGCAGGCGGCGTCCTGGGAGCTCATGCAGTGGCTCACGAGCCCGGAGGCCTACCAGACCATCTCCACGGAGATCGGCTACCTGCCCCTGCGATCCACGATGACGCAGGGCGACGGTCCGCTCGCGCAGTGGGTGCAGAAGAACCCGTTGGTGCAGCCGAACCTCGACCAGCTCGACACGCTCGAGCCGTGGGTCTCCTACCCGGGTGACAGCTACCTGCAGGTCGACCAGATCCTCGCCACGGCGATCGAGGACTCGATCTTCTACGACGCCGACGTGCAGGACACCATGAGCGACGCCGCCCAGCGCGCGCAGAAGCTGATCGAGGACTGAGGCCACCCATGACCGACACCACCGCACTCCCGGTCCGCCTCGTCGAGGTCGCCGGCCTGCACAACCTGCGCGACACCGGTGGGTACCGCGCGTCCGGCGGCACGAGCCGCTGGGGCAAGCTGTTCCGCTCCGACGCGCCGCACCGCCTCGACGACGAAGGGGTCGCCCGTGTCGCCGGGCTCCGCATCGAGCACGTCGTCGACCTGCGCGGTGACGACGAGCGGCGCGCCGCACCGAGCCGCCTGGACGGCATCCCCGCGCGGCTCCACCACCTCCCGGTGCTCGACGCCGCCGCCCCGGCCGTGCAGGCAGGCGCCGCCCTCGGGCTGGTCCCCGTCTACGACCACATGACGGACGACCGGGGAGCCAGCCTCGCCGAGGCGATCCGCGTGATCGTCGAGGCGGGCGACGACGAGGCGGTGCTCGTGCACTGCACCGCGGGCAAGGACCGCACCGGCCTCGTGGTGGCGCTCGCGCTGCTCGCCGCGGGGGTCGACCGGGCGGAGGTCGTCGCCGACTACGCCGCGAGCGCCGAGCACCTCAGCGGCGAGTGGGCCGACGGCATGCTCGCCGCCGTCCGCGAGGCGGGCCACGAGCCCACCGCCGAGGTGGTGGAGCTGATGACCGCGAGCCCCGCAGCCGTCCTGGAGCAGCTGCTCGACCGTCTCGAGCGCGAGCACGGCTCGGTGCGGGAGTACCTGCGGGCCCAGGGCCTCACGGAGGCCGAGCTCGACCGGCTCGCCGCCGTGCTCGTCACCCCGCCGGTCGACGCCTGAGACCGCCCGGCCCACCCGAAGAACCAGAGACCACCCGAAGGGAACCGTCATGACCGACACCACCGCCCCCGCCCCCCAGTACCCGCGCGCCGACCACCTGGTGCTGCACGTGTCCGACACCCACTTCGTCGGCGACGGCGAGCTGCTCCACGAGAAGATCGACTCGGACCAGAACCTCGCCGCGCTGTTCGAGGGCTTCGCCCGGTCCGACGCCACGCCGGAGGCGATCATCTTCACCGGTGACCTCGCGGACGCGGGCGACCCCGCGGCCTACCGCCGCCTGCGCGAGCTCGTCGAGCCGGCGGCCGCGAGGATCGGCGCCCAGGTGATCTGGGTGATGGGCAACCACGACGAGCGCGGCGCCTTCCGGGCCGGTCTGCTCGACGAGGACGCTACCGACCTCGCCCCGATCGACCGCGTCTTCGACGTGAACGGCCTGCGCATCATCGCGATCGACACGACGGTGCCGGGACAGCACTACGGCGAGATCTCCGACGAGCAGCTCGCCTGGCTGGCCCGCGAGCTCGAGACCCCGGCGCCCGACGGGACGCTGGTCGCCCTGCACCACCCGCCCGTCCCCAGCCCGCTCGGGCTCATCGCCCTCGTCGAGCTGCGGGACCAGGACCGGCTCGCGGAGGTGCTGAGGGGCACCGACGTGCGCGGCGTGCTCGGCGGACACCTGCACTACTCGACCCACAGCACGTTCGCGGGGATCCCCGTGTCCGTCGCGTCGGCGACCTGCTACACGCAGGACCTCAACGTCGTGCACCCCGGGGCCCGGGGCCAGGACGGCGGGCAGTCGTTCAACCTCGTGCACGTGTACGGCGACCGCGTGCTGCAC
Source organism: Promicromonospora sp. Marseille-Q5078 (assembly GCF_050315395.1). Taxonomy (NCBI): domain Bacteria; kingdom Bacillati; phylum Actinomycetota; class Actinomycetes; order Micrococcales; family Promicromonosporaceae; genus Promicromonospora; species Promicromonospora sp. Marseille-Q5078. Next base: position 399 of record NZ_JBNPQG010000001.1, on the reverse strand, counting down.
TCGGTCGTCCCGATCGGCCAGTACCCGACCGTGTACGAGATGACGCCGGAGAGCCTCGCCGCGTTCATGGCGCAGACGCCGGACGAGCAGCTCGCCGCGGTGAACGCCTCGGTCGGGGAGTGACGGGCGTGTTCGTCGCCGTCGCACCGCCCGCCGAGCCGGCGCCCGCCTCCGTGGCGGGCGCCCGCCGGCGGGGGCGCCCCCCCCGGCGCCGGGGGGGCACCCGCCCCCGCCCCGCGGCGGGGGCGAAACAGGGGGGGGGGGGCCCGCCCCCCCCCGGGCGCGGCCGACCCGCCGCCCCCCGGCCGGGGCCGGGGCCGGGGCGGCGCGGGGGCGGGGGCGGGGAGCCGGCTGGGGGCGGACGGAGGGCGAGGGGTGGCGGCGGTTGGCAGGCGGAAA